>CAWKNT010000028.1:0-1331962 GCA_963850935.1 uncultured Isosphaeraceae bacterium | reverse complement strand
GCTTCGCGGTGTCTGCCTTTGTTTTTGGTTTTTGGGCTGTAATGGCGGCTTCGGGGCGGCTTCGCGGTGTCTGCCTTTGTGGCGGCTTCGCGGTGTCTGCCTTTGTTTTTGCCTTTGGCGGCTTCGCGGTGTCTGCCTTTGTTTTTGGCGGCTTCGCGGTGTCGGCGGCTTCGCGGTGTCTGCCTTTGTTTTTGGTTTTTGAGCTGTAATGGCGGCTTCGCGGTGTCGGCGGCTTCGCGGTGTCTGCCTTTGTTTTTGGTTTTTGAGCTGTAAGGACATGCATGGCAGACGGTAGAAGCGAGGGAGTTCGCAGCTGCCCAAGGTGTTCGGCGATTTCTACGAACTCAAAGCGCGGTGCGATTGAATACAGGGCAGTGGGCAGTAAGGACAGGGCGCCCGTAATTGCACGGAACAAACCGCCACGTTGACCGGACGCTTCATTCCGAGCCGCTCTTGCAGTTTTTCGACCAAGATATTGAGTTGATGGAATCTTGAGGCTTATCCTTCCCCATGCAAACAAGGCTCGAACAGAAGGAAACGAAGGCAACGAAGTGTGAGAGCACGGCCTGAAGCAGCGGCTAGACCAAATACGCGAAACTCAAAATCGTCTACACAGTCGAGCCAAAGTCAGGGGCGCCAAGCCGGGGACATACTCGCCATCGCCGCCCTGCACCGGATCGCATCGCCCATCGGGAGGAACACCGACTGTCGGCATGCCAAAGTGCCACTGACCTAATCGACGTATTCAACCTCTTGCATTTCTTTGTTTTCTTCGTTTCCTTCTGTTCCAAGATGAGTCCGCTACCATACACCCGCTATTCGCCAAAGCTGATTGGCTCTACTGTCGGGCAGGGGAGATCCCAGCAGATGACCGCTGGTACATCGCCGCTGTCATTCGTCACCTGTGCCTCGAACGGCGCCACGCTCCGGACAAACCTCCTCGCCTCACCTTGTTTAGCGCCCGACTTGGCGCACCAGGTCGTCGCAATCAGGAACTGCCCGAGCACCGCGGACGGGCTCAATATCGGCATTACACGAGCGGAGACGGAATGGGTCGTCTGGGTTCATCAAGATGTGTGGCTGCCGGCGGGATGGGACCGATGCGTTTTAGAACAACTCGACGAAGCCGAGCGACGGTTTGGGCCGATCGGGGTCGCGGGGGTTTACGGTCTCGGCAAGGTGATCACGCTCTGCGATCAATCACAGCCGCTGGCCGCCGGGCGCGTTGGCTGGGTCGTTGACCGCGGCCGGGCACTCCGCGACGGGCCGGAGCTGCCCGCACGGGTCGCAACACTTGATGAGCTACTGCTGATCGTGAAACGTGATTCCGGCCTTCGATTCCACCCTGATCTGGGATTCCACCTCTATGGAGCTGATATCTGCCTGCAGGCAAGCGAACAAGGGCTGGCCGTGGTGGCATTGGCGGCGCTGTGTCATCATAATTCGCGCAGCGTCGGATTGCCGCAGGCGTTTTTCGCCAGCATCAAGTGTTAGCCCAGAAATGGAGGCACCGGCTGCCGGTCGCCACACCGTGTGCGATCATCGACCGCGGAGGAATTGTGCATGTCCTAGGAAATGCGACCACGGAGGGACTTCGATCAATTGCTCACACCTTACCACGTGACGGCTTGACCGAAGCGGGGCTAGAGCGGACTTCGACGTCGCGGACCAGGTTGGGCGGAAATTCGATTAGTACAAACGCAATATAAATACAAGTTACCACAGAGACACAGAGGGCACAGAGAAAAACATTTAAATTGGCGTGACCATTCAGCCGATTGAGGACGGGACCGAATGAGGAACCCAGGAAGCCAGGAGAACGCAAAACTGGGCAGTTCCTGGTTTCCTTGTTTCCTTATTGTTCGCGTATTGGCAGTTCGGCAGCAAGGACATGCAGAGCGGACGGTGTAAACGCGGAGGAATTCGCCGCCGCTTGAGATATTGGGCGATTCGTCGAGTCAATGTGCGGAATATGGCTGAACACAGGTGCGCATTGAGGCGGCCCAAAGAATCTCGACGTGCGCGGCGAAAGGTCTGAGCAGGCTGAATCGCGTGGGATTAAGCGCGTGCGATGTGATTCAACGGAGTTCTCTTAGATATGTACGAGAGCGAACGCATTTTCGCACTGCCGTGAAGCATTACGCTGGCGGCAATTCGATGTGATTCGGTTTCTCGTCATCTGGCAGGATAGCCCGTCACGTTCACGGGGCGCCGCATTCCGAAACGCTCGGCGACCTCCCGCAGCTTGGCACGAATGGTCACAAAGAAACTGCCCAGCAGACGAACGTCACGGAGCTTCTCGAGCCGGGCCTGCCAGCTCTGGGCGCTGGAACCCAGCCGCTCGAGGATCCCGGCCAACTCCGACGAGATCGTGGACTTGCCCTGCCTGACGAGGTCGACGTCGTGGAAAGAGATTCACCACGTAGACGCGAAGAGCGCAGGAAAGGCGACGAACGCCCCAGCACTCATCGATCATCTGGTCCGCTTTGTGCTTTCCTTTACGGGAAGCACGTTCTTCTGATTGACTGCCTCTTCCCTTCTCGCTTTTAGCTTCTTCGCGGTGAAGAAGGAGATCCCAGCAGATGACAGCCGCGACCTCATTGTTGTCGTTTGTCGCATGCGCCTCGAATGACAAAACACTCGAGACGAATCTCCTGGCCTCGCCCTGTTTAGCGTCCCACTCGCCGCACCAGGTCGTGGTGGTCAAGAATTGCCCGAGCGCTGCGGATGGGCTCAACATCGGCATTGCGCGGTCCGAGACAGAATGGGTCGTGTGCGTTCATCAGGATGTATGGCTCCCGGCGGGATGGGACCGATGCGTCTTAGAACAACTCGATCAGGCAGAGCGACGGTTTGGGCCGATCGGTGTTGCGGGGGTCTACGGCGTCGGCGAGGTGATCACGCTCTGCGATCAATCACAGCCGCTGGCCGCCGAGCGCGTTGGCTGGGTCGTTGACCGCGGCCGGATGCTCCGCGACGGGCCGGAGCTGCCCGCACGGGTCGCAACACTTGACGAGCTGCTGCTGATCGTCCGACGGGACTCCGGCCTGCGATTCGATCCTGAACTTGGATTCCATCTGTATGGAGCCGATATCTGCCTGCAGGCAAGCGAACAAAGGCTGGCCGTGGTGGCATTGGGCGCGCTGTGTCATCATCATTCGCGCAGCGTTGGATTGCCGGAGGCGTTTTTCGCCAGCGCTCAAGTATTAGCCCAGAAATGGAGGCACCGGCTGCCGGTCGCCACACCGTGTGCGATCATCGACCGCGGAGGAATTGTGCATGTCCTAGGAAATGCGACCACGGAGGGACTTCGATCAATTGCTCACACCTTACCACGTGACGGCTCGACCGAAGCGGGGCTAGAGCGGACTTCGACGTCGCGGACCAGTTTGGGCGGAAATTCGATTAGTACAAACGCAATATAAATACAAGTTACCACAGAGGGCACAGAGAAAAACATTTAAATTGGCGTGACCATTCAGCCGATTGAGGACGGGACCGAATGAGGAACCCAGGAAGTCAGGAGAACGCAAAACTGGGCAGTTCCTGGTTTCCTTGTTTCCTTATTGTTCGCGTATTGGCAGTTCCGGAATTCCGCTGAACGATTGCAAATTGGCACGTCAGCGCTACGGGAGCAATCATGGACTTTGTATTAGTGATATGTATATGCTACTAGTAATAAATTATTTGTAATATTTCTCTGGATTCTCTGTGCCTCTGTGGTGAACGTCTTTCCCGTATTTTTTGTCCGCATTGATTTCCGTCGAGCGATGCCTTGACTTTCGCGGTGGAGCGTCACAGCTATGACTCGCAACAACTTTGGTGGGCTCGTGTCCATTATCATCCCCTGCTGGAGCCAGCTTGAGTTTACCCGCCAATGCATCAGTGCGCTGCGGCACTACACGCGACCACCGTGGGAATTGATCGTTATCGATAACGGATCGACCGACGGTACGGCTGCGTATCTGAGCGGAGTGCAGGATGCCGCGGCCGTGCCTGTTACCGTGATTTCCAATCGAGAAAATCGAGGCTTCCCCGCCGCGATCAATCAAGGACTCCAGCAGGCACGCGGGGAATACCTCGTGCTGCTCAATAACGATGTTGTGGTCACCGATGCTTGGCTCGACCAACTTGTTGCCCTCACCACCGCCAAGATCGCGAAAAAAGATGGTTTAACCGCCAAGGGCGCCAAGAACGCCAAGAATTCGAGAGGGCGAACTGGGAAAAGTTATTGCGCGGACGGAAGTTGGCGGGCCATTCGACTAAGGCCGAATGTCACAATCATTGATTTTGATGATGTGATTTCCGATCCGTTTGTTGGAAGCTCGGTGACCACGACACGAGGCACACCTTGCAAGATGCAGCCAGAACCCGCGGTGACGCCATTCGTCGTCACTGCCGACTGCCGACTGCGTACTGCCTACTGCTCCCAGCATCGTCGGCCCCATGTCGAACTACGCCGCGCCACCACAACTTGTCGAGAATGTGCCCTATCGCGACATCGGCGAAATGCATCGGTTTGCGCGTACTGGCGCGAACAGTATCGCGGGCAGTGGTTCACCGTGCCCAAGCTGTCGGGATTTTGCTTGCTCATGAAGCGGGCCGTTTACGAGGCGATCGGTGGGCTCGATGAACGGTTTGGATTGGGATTCTTTGATGACGACGATCTGGCGGAACGGGCGCGCCGGGCGGGATTCGAGCTCGCCGTCGCTCATGATCTGTTCGTGCACCACTTCGGCAGCCGGACGTTTGCCGGCAATGGCGTTGATGCCGAAAAGCTGCTGGATCAGAACGCCGGACGATTCGCGGCCAAGTGGGGCTTGAAGGGGGCTAACGGCACGCGGGTCTCGCTTCAGCCCTGGAGGGGATCGCCAGCGGCTCACGCAGGGACCTTGATAGGTCCTGGTTCGGATCAAAAAGAGATCTCACGCAAAGCCGCAAAGACCGCAAAGAATAAACATTTGTTTGAGTCTGGACAAAGCGACGTCGTGCACGTGGCTCAGGTCTCTGCCGAAGCGGTCCCGTCATCGTCCTTTGCGGCTTTGCGGCTTGGCGTGAGATCTTCTTTCCTGGATGACATCCCCTCGATAGACCTTGGCGAGAGGGCGAGTGTGTCGTTAACCATGACAAGCGATTGCGAAAAGGCCAAGATGTCGCGTACGTCGTGCGCTGTGCGTGCGATCCCAGCCCCGACGGAACAGGCGGCGACACGGTCGTCGACCATATCCGGCTGTTTCCGCTCCGCGAGGGAGTTCGCTGGACTTATCGCGTCCACGAACAAATTCTGCCGGCGCTGCGCAGGGCGACTATACCGGTCGAATGGACCGATTTGACCGTCCGGCACACGGGCTATGTCGACCAGGCCCTGCGATCGAGAAAGCTCGACCGTGACTCGCGGATCCTGCTGCAAGAGCTTGAAGCTCGGCCCGATGATCCGTTTACGCTCTTCAATCTGGGGTCGATCGCCGGTGAGCGTAAGGATTGGAACGACGCCCTTCGCTATCTTGAACGCAGCCTGAAATTGTCGGCGCCGAGCGATTCGATCGTGCGAAAGCTCTATGCCTTAATCGCGCGGGCGCACCAGATGCTGGGCGAATCGCAGGCCGCGATTGACACCTGTTTGGAAGGGCTCAAGCTCGACCCGGCCGATGCGGAATTATGGTTTCGCAAGGCGGTGGTGCACCGGCATCGGGGCGAATCGGGCGAGGCCGAGCAATGCTGGCGGCGGATCCTACACTGCAAGCGGCCCGATCAGTTTTGCAGCGTTGATCAAGGCATTTATGGGCATTTAACCCGGCGCAACCTGGCGGCACTGGCCGCCGAACGAGGTGATCATGCCGAGACCGAAAAACTCTGGCGCGAAGTGCTGGCCGAATGCCCAGGCGATCGGGAGGCGCTGGCGAAGCTCAATGCATCCAAGGCGCGAGCCGAAATGCTGACGTCGAAATCTGGCTAACGCCCCGCACCGCGGTGGTCGTCCGACCATACAACGGCGAATTTCGGATTGAATGATGGCGTGCATCAGTGCGTTTACTGTCGATTTTCAATGCCGCAATAAAGTGCACACACGTTCGGTCGTCGAAGCGGTCAGTCGGCCTTGGAGATTTCAAGCGGAATGAGTATAAGGATCAAGATTGACGAAACGGGCGGCACGCCCGAGCCGTCGATCTGACCGCGCACCGTCATGGAGGACGGGATGAAACTACTTGCCCTGGTTGAATCGGCCAATCACGTTTGTTGTCGCTACCGTATCAGGGCCTTTGGACCCGCCCTCAATGACGCGGGCTGGTCCCTTGCGTGCGAAGGATTCGACCAGGCATCGCTCCTTCGACCGTTTCAGCTGCGCCGAGCCGCAGAATTCGATTCGGTAATTCTGCAGCGCAAACTCCTTCCAGGGTGGCAGTTGCGTGCTTTGCGCAAGAGCGCACGCCATCTTGTTTACGACTTCGACGATGCCGTCCTCTTTCGCGATTCGTACGATCGTCGCGGTCAAGAGAGCCGCTGGCGG
Organism: uncultured Isosphaeraceae bacterium; assembly: GCA_963850935.1. Taxonomy (GTDB): domain Bacteria; phylum Planctomycetota; class Planctomycetia; order Isosphaerales; family Isosphaeraceae; genus CAWFRS01. The sequence goes on along the minus strand of CAWKNT010000028.1, from coordinate 1,325,454 downwards.
ACCCGGCGGTTTGCCCGGACCGTCTGCATGGTCGATACGGTCGTCGCGGGCAACGATTTCTTGGCCGACTGCGCCTGCGGGCGGGGGCCAGGGTCGATCGCGTGCACGTGATCCCCACGACCGTCGATCCACGGCACTATTCCATCGCGCGTCAGGAGAACGGGGCAAACTGGCTCGATCTGGTCTGGATTGGTTCGGCGGGCACGCTCAAAGGGCTGGAACAAGCACGTCCGATCTGGGAACGGGTGCAGAAAGCATGCCCACAGATTCGGCTGCGTGTCATTTGCGACCGCTTTCCCGCGCGTTTTCCCCTCCCGGTCGTGCCTGTTCCCTGGAACGAAGCGACCGAAGCACGTGAGATCGCGGCCGCACAAATCGGCGTGAGCTGGCTACCAGACGATTTGTGGAGTCGGGGCAAGTGTGGGCTGAAAATCCTTCAATACCAGGCGACCGGTCTGCCGGTAATCGCCAATCCGGTCGGCTCGCATTGCGAGATGATCAAGACCGGCGAAACGGGTTTCTTGCCAACCTCGGCCGATGAGTGGGTCGCCGCCCTGGCAGAACTCGCAGAAAGTCACAGGATGCGGCAGAAAATGGGCCAGCTTGCACGGGAGCGCGTCGAGTCGGATTACTCGATTTCTGCCTGGGCCGAGACGTTTGTAACTTCGATGACAGGGACTTGCCCAAAGGCAGTCCGAACATCGTGGAAAGTCGACCGCTCGCGGCCGACCAGCGTGGGCTCTGGTTTGGAACCGCATAGCGCCAAGCTGAAGAAACGTCGCACTCTTAATCAGATTGGCGATCGATGAGCCTCTGCACGCCGCATGAACGATCGACCGTCTCAGGGGCTCGCATGGTGTCAAGGCTGCGGGAAATCCAGGCCTGCGACGGCATCCGGCGGATGTTCAAGCCGCCGGAATGGGAATGGTCGCAAACCGGCGATGTGGGGTGGTGGTCGCGGGATGGTTGGGGCGATGTCCTTCTGAGTGCTCACGGCTTACGCCTGGACGAATGGCGCGAAGAGGGGAACCTCGCGATCATCAAATCGGGGCCGCATCGCGTTGTATACCGCGTCGACCTTGCCCAAGGCAGCATTTACGTCAAGCATTTCCTCGTACCGGACTGGCGGGCCACACTCCGCCAGTGGGTCCGACGTGGCAAGGGTCGAAACGAAGGCAAGCGCTCCCAGCAACTTGCCTCGATTGGAGTACCGACGATCACGCCGATCGCTCTGGGTGAACAGCGGAAGCGCAAGTGTCTACTCGAGAATTATTTGGTGACTTTGGCGATTTCGTCCGCGACTCCCCTCGACGAGTTCGTTGAGCGAGATCTTCCGGTAAAGCCCGAGCCGCTTCGTTCTCAGATCCGCCAGCGACTCGCGCAGGCGATGGCCGTGTTGACGGCCAAGCTGCACGACGCGGGTCTTCACCACCAAGACTTTCATCCCGGCAATGTCATGGTTCGGCTCTCCGCCGATCATTCGCCCGAACTGTGCATGATCGACCTCGACGCCTTGCGCACGAGCCGCCGAATGACTTGGAAGCTCGCTCGACAAAACCTGGCGCTCCTTGATCACTACTTTTGGCTGCGTAGCAGCCGCACCGACCGCTATCGCTTTTTGAAGGCCTATCTAGAAAACCGTGCGGCAGTGGCCCCCGACGTCCGCCGGTTCGCGGTGAATATCGAGGACGCCACGCGTCTCTGGGCCGAACGGCTATGGACACGCTGGGGACGGCGGTGTAGGTCGTCAAATAAATACTTCGAGGTTTATCACGGCAACCAATGCTGGTGCGTAGCGTCGCGTGATCTCGACCCAACCCTCTTGCACTCGCTCCTGAAGAATCCCGACCTCCCATTCCAGAATCCTTCAACACGAATCTTGAAAAACTCGCGTACGACCACCGTGGCCGAAACGACGATGCTGGTGCGTGGCGCTCCCACCCAAGTGGTTTACAAGCGATTCAATCGCAAGAAGTGGCTCGATCCCTTCTTCACTCTGTTTCGTCCGTCACGAGCATGGCGATCGTGGCAGGCTGGCCAACATCTCGTTAGCCGCGGCATACCCACGCCACAAAACCTGGCGTTTATCTCGCGCAGGCGCTCGTTCGCGAGTGACTGGATCTTCTGGTTTCTCCCGCACGAGACCTACTTGATCACCGTCAAGAGCAACCACGTGGTCGACCTCGCGACCTATGCCAGAAAAGTGCTGTCCGAACTCGCGCCGGAGGATCGCCGCGCTCGCGTTCTTGGTCTGACCACCGCACTTGCGCAGCTCGTTCGATCCCTCCACGAACGTTCGCTTTCTCACCGCGATTTGAAAGCTTCGAATATATTAATAGATTTCGATTCGCTAGACGGGAGGCAACGGCTCAGCCTGATTGACTTGGTCGGGGTACGGTTACGTCATCCGCTCCCGTGGAGCCGACGCGTCCAGAACTTGGCGCGCCTGTGTATCAGTCTCGACGCGGTCGCCGGGAGAACTCGGACTGACTCTCTGCGGTTCCTTCGCCATTACCTTCCGTGGGGCCTCTCTCCCTTGAACGACTGGAAAGGAATCTGGCGATCGATCGAGAGGGGGATTCGAAACAAGCGATCTCGCAACCGGCGGCGCGGGCGTCCGCTTTCCTAAAGCAAATGGGAGTCGAGTTGTGACGGATGGTTGGGACCATCGGCCGATAGGGGGGCACCGTCGGATTCTCACCTTGGGAGCGATTGCGCTTTTGCTATTGTCGACGAGCTGCGCTACCCTGTCGGATCGAGGAAAACCGCTGGTTCCGACGCGCTACCAGCTTCGGAGCGGGCCGTTCATCATATTCTCTAACTTTCCCATGACCGAAGATCCGCCGGCCCTGCGCTGTCTGCAGGCCCTCGAGCGCGACATGAAACAACACCTCGACTTCAAACCGCGTTTGGACGCAGAGCCAGTCGAGATTTACGTCCTGGATGATCGCAATGCATTCGCCCATTTCCTCAAGTTCTATTATCCCGAGCTACCGCCGCGGCGGGCGTTCTTTCTGGCGCAGGGGAGCCAGCGAGTCGTCTACACTTACTCGAGCCCTCGCCTCGAGGAAGACCTGCGACATGAGGCGACGCACGCGCTACTCCACGGGTCATTCGGCGATCTGGCTCTCTGGCTCGACGAAGGGCTGGCCGAGTACTTTGAGACTGATTTGGCTCAACCCGGCGCCGAACGTGAGCGCGTCGATCATTTCGTAGAGGACCTGGCAGAGGGCTGGACTCCTGCCCTGGCGCGGCTCGAATCGCTGAATGATATCCGCCAGATGACCCCGCGCGATTATCGCGAGGCATGGGCATGGATCCATCTCTTTCTGAACGACTCCCGATCGGAGAAAGACGTCTTGCTCGCGTCGCTGGCCGCGGTCAACGAGCCGCCCGCCAAGCGGCGACTCGACGGCAAAGGAGCGACGAACGAGCGGCTGATCTCCCACATCAAGAATATGCAATCGCGATATAACGCAACCCCACCGGTCGAGGCGGATCACTCCATCCGCATGCAGGATAAGGCCGCTGAAACTTCCACCACCAATCCCGCGATGCGCGGCTTCTGGCGGCGATTGCGGACGTGGATCGGGTTTTGACTACCATTTGACAGACGGTCTCCGCTTCGTTATTTAGAAGATCGTCTAACAAATTGATTTCGCACCAGATTTGAGGCATCCGGGGTTTCGATGGTGAAATGGCTGACGGCACTCGTGGCGCTTTTGGCGCTGAGCTTGGCCGCTCTTGAAACGTCTTCCAGAGCCGACACGGCCCGCGCCGACGAGAGGGCCGTAGGAAGCTGGCAAGGGCAGCTGGTTGTTGCGCCCAGATCGCGCTAAAGATCACGCTCGAAGTAACCAGGAGGACGGACGGATCGTTGACGGGCAAATGGGGCAGTCCCGATGAGGCGCTGAGCGCACTGCCGCTGGACTCGATCGTTCTTGCCGACGGCGTCCTCACGTTTACCGCGAAGCCCACCGGGGCCACATTCAAGGGAAGGCTCAATGAAAGCGGGTCGGAGATCGTCGGAGACTGGACGCAGAACGGGAAGACCTTTGCGATTGTTTTCAAACGATTCGATCCATCCAAGGTCGTCGTCCCGGCGATTCCTCAAGAGCTGGCAGGAATCTGGGAAAGCAAACTCAAGTTTAACGGCGTCGAGCTCCGTATGGCGCTGAAGGTAGAGAAGGGTAACGACGGCGCCTTGAAAGCCACGCTCGCTAGCCCTGATCAAGGGGCAAACAACATTCCCATCAGCTCTATCGGCTTGAAGGACGGCGTTCTGACGTTGGAAAGCAAGATCATTGCGGCCAAGTTCAATGGCAAGAGGAACAAGGAAGGGTCGGCATTCGAGGGTGAATTCAGAGATCGACTCCAAGAAGATTGGACTGATCGGCCATAGTGAAGGCGGGCTGATCGCACCGATCGCGGCGGCCCGCTCAAAGGACGTGGCGTACATTATCCTCATGGCCGGTACCGGACTGCCCGGATCGGAGATTCTCGAAATTCAGGGCCAACTCATTCTCAAGGCCGGCGGCGCTTCGGAATCCGAGATGAAGAAGGAACGCGATCAGCAAAAACGGCTGATCGACATCATCGCCACCGAGAAGGACGTGAAAGCTGCCGAGGCCAAGCTTGCGTCAGCGTGGAAGGAGATTGTCGCTGCGATGCCCGAGGCGGAAAAGAAGGTGCTCGACGCGACTGGCGGGTCAATGAGCGAGGCCGCCATCAAGGCGTTCAACAACACGTGGTTTCGTTACTTTCTCACTTACGACCCGCGGCCCACGCTGCGAGTGGGCCATCATCGCCGAATCTGAATCGGTAGCTCGTTGATCTTGGCGGCGAGGATGAAGTCGTTCTCCGTAAGCCCGCCGACGGCATGGGTCCAGAGAACGATCTTGACCTGGCGATATCCTTCGAGATGAAGATCGGGGTGATGCCCTTCTTCTTCGGCAAGCGCAGCCACCTTGTTGAAGAAGTCGATCCCTGCCATGAAGTTCTTGACCGTCCAAGATCGCGAGATTTGTTTGGCGGCCGAGTCGACGGTCCAGCCCGTGACGTTCTGGGCCAGGGCCTAAGCCTCTTCGGCCGACAGGGCAGGGACGCCTCCCTCACAGGGAACGCACCGCTTGCTCGTGAGTTCTTCGTTGTGGGCGTGGTCATGAGCTGGGTCTCCGGGCGGGCGGATCGCTTTGGGTTGCTCTCAGCGAAAACTCTCGGTTTCTCCGGGAAAGCGGCCGTCGACGACATCGGCGACGTAGCCGGCGACGGCGGCCTTGATCTGCTGGCCCAAGTCGGCGTATTGCCGCACGAACTTGGGCCGATGTCCCTCGAACATTCCCAGCATGTCGTGGAAGACAAGGACCTGCCCGTCGCAATATGGGCCGGCACCGATGCCGATGGTGGGGATCGTTACCTGGGCCGTGATCTTGGCCGCCAGCTCGCGTGGAATGCATTCGAGCACGACGGCGAACGCACCCGACTCGGCGACGGCGACGGCATCGTCGATGATCTCGTCGGTCGACCGCTGAACTTTGTATGTTCCCAGCCTGCGGATGGCCTGGGGCCGGAGGCCGACGTGGCCCATCACGGGAATATCCGCGTCGACGATGGCCTTGATGGTGGCCGCCATCTTGCGGCCCCCTTCGAGCTTGACGGCCTGGCAATTGGTCTCCTTGAGAATCCGCCCGGCCGACTTGAGCGCCTGCCGCGGCGAGACCTGATAGCTGAGAAACGGCAGATCGGCGACGACGAGCGCGCGCCTGGCCGCTCCGAGCCACCATCTCGGCGTGGTAGATGATCTGGTCGATCGTGACGCGCAAGGTCGTTTCCCAGCCCTGGACGACCGTTCCCAGCGAGTCGCCGACCAAGATGCAATCGACGCCGGCTGCGTCGAGCAGGCGGGCCGTCGGGAAGTCGTAGGCCGTCAGCATCGGCGATCCGGCGGCGTTGCGACTTCCACGCGAGAAAATCAGGAATGGTGACCGGCTGAGCCTCAGTTGGCATTCCAGTGCATCTCGGAATCGGCCAGGTCGGCGATGATGACATCGGGACGGTCCACAATGACCTTGTATCGTCGGCGGACGGAGTCGTGCAAGCCCTTTCGCCGTCGGGTCGGCATCGCGGCACCCCAGGTCGGCGAAATAGCGGGCACCCTGGCGGCGATAGTATTCGACCAGATTCGAGCGGGCCTTCGACCGGGCTAGCGCTGCCCCACTCTCCGGCCGCTCGACTGCCGCTGCTGCGGTGCTCCACTCCATGCGGCAGCCGCGGCGATCGGCCTGGAACAACAGAGCCTCCGGTGCGACGACCCATGCATCGGCGGGAACCGTCGCTCGAACGGTACGGGCGGCCCGCTCCAGCCCGCTCCATTCCTGTGGCACTTGCCACGTCGAGCGCACCTGAGCCCACGAAAGCATGACGAGTGCGACCGATAGAAGTGCGGCCAAGGCGCGCTGATTCTGGGCCAAGCAAAGCCACAGCACGGCCGATCCCCACCGCAGCGACCGGCGCGATCATGAGCCAATAATACTCGTGATGGAGTTTCTCGCGCGAGCAACGCCATGCGCAACCATCGCCGAGATTCCCCAGACCAGCCAGAGATCGTCGCGATGCCCAGATATCGCCCGGCGAGCGATCATTCCCGTGATCGCCAGACCCGCGCCCAAGGGCGTGAACGCCCGAACAAACAAGCACCAACCCACGAATTTCAGGGTCTCGGACTCGAAGAGCGCGGCGGGCCCCAAGAGCCCCAGCCAGATCGACCGGTTGTCGGCCGACGCCCGCGAGCCTTCACCAAAAGCAAGCAGATAGTTGGCCCACGCATACCAGACCAACGCCGGCAAGATCGTCGAGCAAGCAAAGACGATGGCTCGTGTCGATCGGGCCCGCGCGATAACGACCAACAGAGGGATGAGCAGAAACGCCGCGGTGATCTTGATTGCGAAGCCAAGGGCCACCAACGACCAGGCCACGACGAGCCGAGTACCATCCCCTGCAGTGTCGATATTCGTCCCAGCAGGCCAATCCCGCGACGACGGTCCCCAACATGGCGGCGTCGGGCTGAAAGGCGCGTCCGTAGCGGATCGTGAGCGGAAAGACGGCGAATGCGGCCACGGCCACAATATGCTACATCCGATCCCTCTCGCCGCCGCGTTAACATGAACAGACCCCACGCCGCCAGGGCCGTCGCCAGCGCCGACAGGATCCGTCCCAGCCTCCTCGAGACTCAATCCTGTCGCTCGTTTCAATGACCACCACGCCCAACTGGTAAATCGGCGGCTCGACGACGAAGTAATTGGGAAAAGGCGCCGTATCGAGCTAACGGTCGCAAAAAGCCCGACCCGCGATCAAGATTACGCGCCACCATCGCCGTCGGTATCTGACGACCGACGTAGTTTTCGACGATCGGCTGGCCCGACTGGAGTGCCCGGATCGCAAACGTTGCGAGCAAAACCAAGCCCAGAGCCGCGCCATGAATCCACTTTCGAGCGCGCGATCCAGTTCGTTCGTCGCCGGCATCCATGCGCAGACTCCTTACGGCAGTCAAACTTCCTCAAGCCGTTGCCATGCTCTGCGAGAGCGGTCTTGATCCACGGCCACAACGAATTTCTTCGAATATAGGACGGGTTTGCTCGCTCGAAGAGCGATGATTCCGGAAATGTTCGGGACATGAAAAAATGATTTGCATCGCCGGAAAAATAATGTCACGATGATTCGACGTCACACTTCCTTTTCTCAGGTCGAGAGCGTCGGTCGGTGGACTCTCGAGTCGTTGGCTACGCTCGCATGCTCCGTATCTAGGAGGAGCCTCATGCTTGTACGAGACGTCCATGAATCCAAGGGTCGCCGCGTCATTGCCATCGATTCCGAGGCGACCGTCAGCGAAGCGATCGCCAAGCTTGTCCAAAACAACATCGGCTCTTTGCCGGTGGTCGACCACGCGGGGCATCTGATCGGGATCTTCAGCGAGCGCGATGTCTTGCGTGTCATTCACAGCCGGGGCGAGGGCTTTGGCCGGCTGCGCGTCGCCGATTTGATGACCGGCCATCCCGTCACGTGCCGTCTCGATGACGACGTCAACGAAGTCATGGGGAAGATGAGCGAACGCCACATCGCCAAAGTCCCCGTCCTGGAGGATTCCGAGCTCGTCGGGATCGTCTCGGTCGGAGACGTCATCAAGGTTCTTTACGATAAGCTTCATACCGAAAACCAGCACTTGATTTCGTATATTCATGGGGCGGTTTGAACGACACTCGCCGCCGACGGATTCCGCCAACGGGGAACTGCCCAGCTTTTGGGCGCGAGACCGCGGGTTCGAGCTCGGGGGGATCGCTCCGTTCCAGCGGCTGTAAACCGCGGTCAGCTCGGCGAGTCGATCCTGCGCCTGCCGATCGAGCTGCCCTTTCCTGAACCGCCACCGCCAATTTCCGTCCGCCTTGCCAGGCATGTTCATCCGGGCACGGCTGTCCAGCCCGAGGATGTCTTGCAACGGGATGATGGCCGTGTCGGCGACCGACGAAAAAGCCAGCGCGGATCATGTCCCAGTGAAACTCGTCGCCCTCGGTATCCATGTAACGGCGCGCGAAGGCCCGCTCGGCCACGATCTCATCCCACGACTGGGTGGTCGCGACGTCGGTGGAGGTGAACCAGCCCTTGGTCGTGTCGTTGTCGTGCGTGCCGGTGTAAACGACGCAGTGGGGCACGAACCGGTGCGGCAGATGCTTTTCCGACCCCGGGTCGCCGGCAAATCCGAACTGCAGCACTCGCATCCCTGGCAGGCTGAACTCGTCGCGCAGCGCCTCGACGCCAGGCGTGATCAAGCCCAGGTCTTCGGCGATCAAGGGCAGATTGCCAAGCCGTCGCCGTAGAGCCTCGAAAAACTTGCTTCCCGGTCCCTCGACCCACTTGCCCGGCAGCCGCCGTCGGCGAACCGGCCGGAATCTCCCAGTATGCCTCAAACCCGCGAAAATGGTCGATCCGGACGATGTCGACCCGGCCCAGCAAAAACCGGAGCCGGGCCGCCCACCATGCATAGTCGTCCGCGGCGTGGGCGTCCCAGCGGTAGAGCGGGTTGCCCCAGTAGCTGGCCGGTCTCGCTGAAATAGTCCGGCGGAACGCCGGCGACGACCAGCGGCTGCCCGCGCTTTGTCGAGATAGAAAAGCTCGGGATTGGCCCAGACGTCGGCGCTGTCGTGGGCAACGAAGATCGGCAGATCGCCGATCAACATCACGCCGTGCTCCTGACATGCCGCCCGCAGCTCTTGCCACTGGACTTCAAACGCATACTGCACGAACTCGTGATAGCGGATTCCCTCGGCCAGCCGCTCGCGCCAGCGCGGCCATTGCGTCGGGTTCTCGCACGACCAGCTCGGGTTCCCATTGATACCACGGGAGGCCCGGCATGCACGTCCTTGAGAGCCTGGTAAAGCACGTAGTCGTCGAGCCAAGCCCGGTTGGCGGTGACGAATTCCTCGAAACTCGCGAGTCGTCACCTTCGGGCCTTGAATCCCTCGAAGGCCAGCCGGAGCGCGCCTTCCTTCAAGACAGCGACGGCGTCGAAATCGACATGATCGACGGGCAAGCGCGGATCGTGCAGGCACGCCTCAGTCGCCAGCCATCCGCGCTCGCACCAGATTGTCGACGTCGATCAAGCAGAGGTTGCCGGCGAACGACGACGTCGACTGATAGGGCGAATTGCCGTACCCCGTCGGTCCCAATGGCAGGATTTGCCACCAGCGCTGGCCTGTGGCGGCCAGAAAGTCGACGAATGCGTGGGCCTCCGTACCCAGGTCGCCGATGCCGTGGCGGCCGGGCAGCGATGTTGGATGCAGCAAGACGCCGCTCGCCCGAGGAAGTCTCATCCCAGCTTTCTCCCGGTCGTTTGACGAACAATCATCATTGTTGCAGCCGTCCTTCAGGCATTGCCTTGATCTAGAAACCGCTCGATTTCTTGGCGAAACCGCGTCTGATCCTCGACGTGCGGCATGTGGCCGACGCCCGGCAGCACGACCAACGGCCGCATTCCGGCAATTGGTTCGCTAGCTCGGCTGGCGACCCGGGGTGGATTCAGCAAGTCGAGCTCGCCGACCAAGACCAGGCAGGGGACTTCGAATCTGGCCGAGCCGGTCGCGCGTGTCGTGTGTCGACGGCGGCCTGCGCCTGGCGGGCAAACGCCTCGGGATCTTGCGGCCACGGGTTCCGCTCGGCGAACTGCACCAGTCCCTCGACCTGGGCCGGCTGCCGATAAAACGCAGGTGCCGACCAACCAAGGAAGCACCGCCCGCGTGAATGCGCCGGTATCAACCTGTCGCCGCACGAGCACCCACGATTCGATGACCGCCTTGCGCCACGGGTCGCCCCCGGCGTGGGTCGACACCAGGATGAGGCTTTGACACGAGCCGGGGATGACGCAAAGCCAGCTCCTGAGCGACCAGGCCTCCCAGCGATTGGCCGACGAAGTGTGCCGGTCCCGCCCCGATCGCCTCGAGCCAGCCGGCGACGTCGTCGGCCATGTCGGCCGTAGTGTATGCACGGTCAAAACGGTCGCTCTGCCCGGCGTCGCGCGAGTCAAACGCCAAGCGCGAAATCTCGTCCCGAAATAGCGCTGGGGCCGGCTGAATGCCCGGTGATCCCCCCCCAACCCACTGAGGAAGACGAGCGGGTCGCCTTGTTGCCCATATTCCTCAAAGTGAAAGGTGCGACCATTTACGACGATCTTGGGCATGAATGTGATCGTCAGTTTAGTATCGGTTCCAGAAACGACACTCCCCGCACGCAGGCTCGGCTTTTGATCAGCGTAAAGAGAATACCAGCAATGAAAAGGCCAATAATCAGCGGGTCGCCTGGAAGGCCGATTCGACGACGTGGATCGCGACGTAATCGAGAACCGCTTCAGGCGATAGGTAGTCGGGGTTTGCCGGCGCAACGTCGCCCAAATCCCTGACTTCGCCTGGGCTTAGCGTCAAGCCTCTGCTCGGCCAAGCTACGGTCCGGACAAGAAACCCGTGAACGGAAAATCCTTCGACATTCCGGATGTGAGCAATAGCGCAGCGAGGCTGCTGATGATCGCGGGCACGGCCGGATGCGCAGCCTGCTTGCCAGTCGTCTCTTCTATTCCCACCAGTGGGGATCAGCGACAATAACGTGTGCCGGGACGATCGCGGCCGCGAGTTTGATTGATGGAGCGCGGCTCCCGTAACTACGGCCCGGATTCACGTTGCGAACCTGCTCGTCCAACCGGAAAGATCGGGCAGGATCCCCGAAACGAGCCGAATGGTTCAAGAAAAAGGAACTCCCATGAGTGTGACTATCCGTGAGAAAGAGTCGAGCACACCTCTGGCACAAGCGGATGTAGGACCTAGCCTGAACCGATATGAAGGCAACTGGTACTTCGACCCAAGTAACGTCAAGGCCGACGTCTTGCGGGTTACCGACCGTACCTACACGTGCCCTCAGAAGGGCACTTGCAACTGGGTCGATTTTGTTGGGCCCGATGGCCGGACCGTAAAGGATGTGGCGTGGGTCTATCCTCAGGTCAAGTCCGGCCATGAGGTGATCCAGGGGCGCTATGGGTTCTACGCAGGCAACCGTGGCTCGACCAAGGAAGAGAATTGAACGAGTACCTCGAGCCTTGAACCACAGCGAGTGGCCGCGCATGAATGTGAGTCCGCCCGATCCCGACAACGCAGTCGTGCCCGACACAATCGCCACAACGAATGCGCAGGAAGACTGCGGCGCTGGACGATTCGGGGCACGACGGCATTCGCGATCCTCTTTGGCATCTGGCTCATCCTGGCATACGCCTTACTACCGATGATCTGGCGCCATTATGAACATAATCCGTTACTTGCCGATGCACCCAAAACCACGCTGACGTCGCAGGGGATTCCCGGAGATCCGCTTAATGTCGGGCTGATCGGCAGCGAAGAAGAGGTCGTCCGAGCAGTGCACGCGGCAGGTTGGAGTCCCGCCGATCCGATTACATTGAAGAGTTCTTTTCGCATTGCGACGAGCGTGGTTTTCAAGCGACCGGACCCCGACGCGCCTGTGAGCGGCCTTTACCTGTTTGGCCGCAGGCAGGACTTGGCGTTCGAGAAGCCGGTCGGCGGCAACGCCCGGCACAGGCACCATGTGCGGTTCTGGAAATGGGCTGATGCCGGCAAGGTAGGTCGACCGCTCTGGATCGGATCGGCCACCTTTGACATCAGTGTGGGCTTTAGCCACTTGACCGGCCAGGTGACCCATCACATCGCGGCGGATATCGATGCAGAACGCCACGGTTTTATCGAAGACTTGATCGCCGCCGGCTGGCTCTCGCGAACCTATCAGGTGACCGGCGTCGGGGCGACGATCGCCGGCCGCAACGGAGAAGGGGACCGCTACTTTACCGATGGCGAGCTGACGATCGGCGTCCTTACCACCAACGCCGAAGCCGGCCGCCGCCCGGAACGGCTTGCCAATCCCCCCGCTGTTCAAATCAAAGAGCAACTCTGGTCGGCGATCGGACCACTGTTGAAGGCGACGGCGCCGAACCCGTGAGCTTGCCGAGCCATGCTCACATTGATGCGGCAGCCCGTGCGTACTGCGCCGTTTTGCCGATAGGAGGTCATACGGCCCGCCCGCGCAGCACAATGGCACGCTCTTTGCACTTTGATCATGCAGTCGCCCCTCACATTCTAAGCATGATCGAAGCAAGAGGTGTGGACCCATGTCGACCACAGCGTTACGTCAAGCTCACATCGCGTATGAATTGATCGACGACACGAAGCCAGAAGTCGTCGTTATCGAGTTTCTCAGTCATGATTTCGCAAGCACACTGCACTCGCGAGAGCTGGGAGAACAGCTCGAATCGCTAATCGGGACAGAACTGCCCCAACACTTCGTGATCGACTTTGCGAATGTGCGATCGCTCGGAAGCACCGCATTTGGCGAGATCGTTTCGTTTGCACGGAAGGTACGGCAAGTGAGTGTGTGCAACCTGCAAGATGATCTGAGACTCGGTGCTTCACTCATTGGTCTCGATGAGTTCGTCGATCTTGCCGCCACCCGGCGGGCCGCGATTAACCTGGCGAGGAGAGTGGCCATGCGCGGTCAAGAAGATACGGCGGACTACCCGGTGTTGACCGATTAGCGCAGTCGAGATCCAGCAAAAAAATCCAAATTGTTGAGCAATTTGTTTGGTGTCAGTACGATGAGAGCGTCACATGTTTGCTCAGTTTCGCTCAGTATTGCTTGGCATCGCGATACGGACATCACGTTGAGACCTGGCTGCGGCGCGCTTTTTGACCGATTTGCCGGTCTTCAAAAGCCGAGCTATGGCGTCGATCGCGTTAACGATTCTGCCTCTGGCAGCATAAGTTGGGACGCGAATTCGCATGAGGCAGTCGCTTGACTGGTTTGACCATCCGTTTTGATCTTCCGGAAAGACAAGGCGGAGCGGCCGATGGACGAACAATGCCCGGAAACAGAGCCCGACCCGATGCAGCATGCGGGCGACCCCGCCCGACGTCTCGATGACACTGTTAAAGGCGACGAACAGTCTGACCGGTTGCACGAGTTGCTGGATCAATGGGAATTGCAGTTTGACCTTGCCGGGGAAACCTCTCAATTGTCGCTGGACATCGACGACCCCCAGTTGCGGGCGGCGCTCGCGGAACGCATCGAGGAACGGAAGCGACTGTATGAATCATTAGGACTGGCAACCCAGACGGGCATCGACGGGGCTTCTGGCGAAGAGAGAGTTCCAGTTGGTTTGGGCGACTCCGCGCCAGATTCGGTTGCCGCCATGGGTAGCTATCAGGAGGGCTCTGCCGCGCCCGTGCAGGCCGATCCGTCGGCGATCGGTCGTTATCGATTGATCCGGCTACTCGGCCAGGGAGCGTTTGGCAGGGTTTACCTGGTGCGCGACAACGTTCTCGATCGGCTTGTGGCGATCAAAGTGCCCATAACCAAGCGGGCAGCCGAGTTTGTCGATGTCAAGACATACCGCGACGAGGCACGGATTCTTTCCCAGCTTTCGCATCCCAATATCGTGCCGATTTACGACGTGGGCGAAACGAGCGACTGCCCGTTTTTCGTTGTTTCCAAATACATTGACGGTGGAGATCTGCACACGAGGCTCGCTCTCGGCAGACCGGCGTTTGTCGAATCTGCCGAGTTGGTAGCCGTCATCTGCGACGCGCTTCATTACACACACACCAAAGACCTGTTTCATCGCGACATCAAGCCCGCGAACATTCTGATCGATTCAGCCGGCATTCCGTACCTGGCCGATTTTGGGCTCGCTTTGAAGGATGAGAACTTTGGGACTGGCGCACGCTTTGTCGGCACGGTGGCCTATTCGAGTCCCGAGCAGGCACGCGGCGAGGGTCACGTGGTCGACGGCCGGTCAGACATCTTCAGCCTAGGAATCGTCCTTTACGAGATGCTCACCGGCCGTCGGCCGTTCCGGGGCGACGCGCACGAAAAGGTTCTTGCACAGATCGTGGGGTCGGAGCCCCGGCCTCCGCGCCAGATCGACGACACGATACCCAAAGAACTCGAGCGGATTTGCTTAAAGGCACTCTCGAAGCGGGCATCCGAACGATACACAACCGCGCACGACATGGCGGAGGACCTGCGCCATTTCTTGAAGTCCGCGCACGATGAAGCTCCGTCGCAGACGCTGTCGTCGGCTCTCGTGCCGTCTCCGTCGCTGGAGCCCGCGGAAGCGGCGTTAACCACCACCTGGGCGCGGTCGGAATTGATGCCGGGCCGCTGCGGATCATTCCCAAGGGACTCGGCTCGTTCGACGAGCACGACGCCGACTTCTTCCTCGAACTGTTGCCCGGTCCGCGCGACCGAGAGGGGCTGCCGGACGGATTGCGGTTTTGGAAGACGAGGATCGAGGCGACTGACCCTGACAAGACGTTTCGTGTGGGGATGATTTATGGTCCGTCCGGGAGCGGTAAATCGTCGTTGGTCAAGGCGGGGCTCTTGCCGCGCTTGGGAAAACATGTCACGCCGGTCTATCTCGAGGCGACGACGGGTGAAACAGTGGCTCGGCTCTTGAGGGGAATCAAGAAGGCGGTTCCTGGGCTGCCCGAGCGCGCCGGACTGGTCGATTCGTTCCTGGCACTGCGTCGCGGATATTATCTCCGCCAAGGCCGCAAGGTGCTCGTGGTGCTCGACCAGTTCGAGCAGTGGCTTTTCGGTCGTCGACACGATCAGGGCGACGAGCTGTTGGCCGCGCTGCGGCAGTGCGACGGCGAAAAAATCCAGGTGCTCTGCCTGGTGCGCGACGACTTCTGGATGGCGGCAACCCGGTTTTCGAGGGACCTCGAAATCGACCTGGTTCCAGACCGAAACATCGCCGCCGTGGATCTCTTTGAGCCAAAGCATGCGCGTAAGGTTTTGGCCGCTTTCGGTCGCGCGTATGAGACACTTCCCCCGGGAGCAGGCGATCTCGCCAAGGAGCAGCACGCCTTTCTCGATCAGGCCGTCGCCGCTCTGGCGCGATGGCCAGGTCGTACCGGTGCGACTGGCTCTGTTTGCCGAGATGGTCAAGGGCAAGCCTTGGACCCCCGCGACGCTACGCGACGTCGGGGGAATGGACGGGGTGGGAGTCAAATTCCTCGAAGAGACTCTCAGCTCGCCACGGTCGTCCCCCAGGTATCGCTTTCACCAGAGTGCCGTGCAGGCAGTCTTGAAGTCGCTGTTGTCGGAAACGAGCACCGACTTGAAGGGTCGGATGCGATCGATCGACGAACTACGCGACGTTTCGGGTTACGCGACGAAGCCCGGCGATTTCAACGACCTGCTCCGGATTCTCGACAGTGACTTGAGGCTGATCACACCCGTCGACCTTGCGAGCTCGCTCGACGGCGGAGTGATGGTCAATCTGCGGGAAGCGGGCCTGTACTACCAATTGACGCATGATTACCTCGTTCAGCCCCTACGCGACTGGCTCAACCACAAACAGCGCGAGACCCGGCGCGGACGAGCGGAGCTATTACTGGCGGAACGCGCGGCATTGTGGAATATCAAGCCCGAGCGTATCCATCTGCCGTCAGCGCGAGTGGCTCTGGATTCGGCTCTTGACGCGACGGGCAGACTGGACCGCGGCGCAGCAACGAATGATGGTCCGCGCCGTCGTGTGCATGGCGTGAGACTCATCGGGTTGGTTGCCGCGCTTGCTCTCCTGGCCGGCATCGGCGCGGCCTACGCTGTCTACGTACAGACCAAACACCATCTCCTATCGTTCTCCGGAGTTGAAGTCGAGCGAGTTCCTCGCGTACTAGACCAGCTCGAGCGCTATCCTCGCTGGATCTACAAGCGACGTTTGCACGAGCTGGCGAATCAGCCGGGTGCCGACGCTCGTTTGCAGCTTGGGTACAGGCTATCACTTTTTCACGAGGACCCTGGACAGGTTGATGAGCTCTTCAATCGCCTTTTCGCCGGCGACCTTGAAGAGATGGCAGTCATTCGCGATGCATTGGTGCCGTTCAGGGCTCATATCTCCTCCACGTACCGGACCGCGCTTATTGATGCCCTGCTGCGAAGCAGCGATCCGCGATCCTACTCGATCTTTTTTCCTCTCTTCGACGAAAACAACTCCGCTCTTCTCGCTGACCTGGAGAAGGGGGTCGACGAGCCGATCGTTACCACGCCAACGGAAGCGGGCAAAGATGAGATCGCTGCTCGACGCGCACGTGCCGCTGTGGCGCTTGTACGATTGGGTCAGGCCAATCGAGTTTGGCATCTGCTGGAGTATAGCCCCGACCCGCGGTCACGGACCGCCTTTGTAAATGCCTTCTATCCACTAGGAGCCGCCCCTCGGGTCCTGGCGGATGAGCTCGAGAAGGTCGTCAAGTTTGTCGATGGAAGCACCGGCAAGGGCGGGGCAGGGGGCGATAAGAATGCGTATCTCTTCGAACCGGAGACGTCGCGGCGTCGAGGGCTGATACTGGCGCTGGCGGCATATCCGCCGGCTAGACTTGAATTGCCACGGCGTGACGACTTGATCGCGGTGCTCGAAGATCTCTACCGAGAAGATCCCGATGCTGGGGTTCACTCGGCGGCTGAGTTAATTCTCACGCGGCTCGGGCGCAGCGAGCTTCCAGAGCTCGAAACCAGTCGAGAGCGGCCGGCCGCAACGACTCGGCGCCGCTGGTATGTGAGCGCGGGCGGCCATACGATGGTGCGGATCGAGGGCGCAGTCGAGTTTATGATGGGCGCACCCGAGTCGGAGCCCGCGCGGCAGAAGCAGGATGTACTTCACCGTCGGGTCGTTCCCAGAAGCTTCGCGATCGCTTCCCGCGAAGTGACAGTCGATCAATTCCAGCGATTCGCGAATGAAAAGCGGGGATCACCGCACGAATTCACCGAGCACTTTAGTCCGCACCGTGACGGTCCCATGATCTCCCTGAGCTGGTTCGACGCGGTACAGTATTGCAACTGGCTCAGCGACAATGAAGGATTGCCCAGATGCTATCTGCCCAACGATCGCGGTGAATTCGCCGAGGGCATGCAAATCGATCTCGAGGCGGTTACCAAGGGGGGATACCGACTGCCGACGAACGCCGAATGGGAGTACGCGTGCCGGGCGGGGAGTGTTACGAGCCGCTACTATGGCTACGCGCCGAAGCTTTTGGGTCAGTACGAATGGCACGTCAACACGTCGGAATTCCATGCCCGCTCGTGCGGCACGCTCCTGCCCAACGAGCTGGGTTTATTCGACATGTTAGGAAATGTGAGCGAGTGGTGCCATGACCGTCATCGCGACCAACTCCTGCGTTCGAACGAGCTCGTGCGCGACGAGCTCGGGGCGGAGGTCGTAATGGGCGAAAAACGCAACATGCGTGGCGAAACCTTTGCCATGATTCCGGCTGGACTGCGGTCTGCCGCCCACGCCTGGTATGATCCCACCGAGGTTAAGGCCGACTTCGGATTCCGACCCGCGCGAACGATTCCCTGACCGCGCACCACTCTGCTCTGCTTCCGCCCAGCTTCAGCCTATCGTACGCTGTGCCGACGAGCCCGCACACTGCTCAAAAAAGCGCGCGACAGTACATCATTGCTATGACGATCTCATGACTGTATAGTCCCCTTGGCGATCGCTTTGTCGTTATCCTCAGCTTTGGCTCGCTAATACGCCTTGAACTTTTTGGACGCACGAGATGGCGAAATCCTCCGAGCCCAAGAAAGATGAGCCGGCCCGCCCAGAGGTCGATCTCACGCCACATCCGCTGGTGGCGAAACTGCTCGCAAATGCCGCCAAGCCCTCGCCCGACGCGGTGACGCTCGAAGGCTATCTTGGTCCATCGAGTCGCGACGGGTACGTTCGAGTTTACCTGGACCTCACGTTCAAGGCTTACTTCGAGATTCCCAAGAACGGAATTCTTCACGCTGACAAGGCTGATCCCTCCAATGAGTCGAAGCCGACAACGATCGTGATCGACCCGGCGACCAAGCTGGACCTGGTTCACAGCCTTGAAGCTTCGTACTTGAAGGGCAGAATCGCGGCAGGCTTGAAAACCACTAATCTGGCGAATCCGTTTATGGAACTCCCTTCGACTATCGCAATAGCCGTTACGAAGCTACCGTGTGCGTTTTCGGCGCTCCATGTCTGCACATCGGTCGTGGAGATTTGCCCATTGTGAGCACGCGCGCAATTAAATCCTCCGCGGGCCGCCAGCGTCGAAACTGACTTGTGAGGCATCGGCAGATGCTCAGCGTCGACGATGCCACAGCTTTTCTCGTGGAACGCGGGCTGATCGATCCTGCGTGGATTATCGACGGCGTGCTGACGATCAAGAGTGCGGCACGCCGCAATCGGAACCTGCGTGTCGAAGGCGCGGGGCGCTGGCTACCTGATCAAGCAGCCCGACAATCCGAGTGAGGGCGACTTTCGCCTGCTCCGCCGCGAAGCAGCTTTCCATCGTTTCTGTCACGAAGAAACCGCGCTGAGCCCGATAAGCACGGTCGTGCCGCGATTGGTTTGGCATGACAATCCGGAAACGCTCCTCGTCTTCGAATTAATCGCGAAGGCGACGTCGCTCTGGTCGCGATTGGAAACAGGAGCCGGAGAACAGCTAACGGTCAACGCCGCGCCTCGCTGGGCCGCTCACTGGGTACGTTTCACCGCATCCTCTGCCTGAGCGACTGGAAGGATGATACGCGTCTTGCCAGGCTCTCGCGAGACCTTCCGTGGGTGCTGCGAGTTCACGAGCCAGTGCCCTTATTGCTCGCAAGCGTCAGCCGGGCCAATCTTGGGATGGTGCGGATTCTGCAGACGGAGGAGGGGCTGGGAAGTCACCTCGACCTGCTGACTGAGCGCTGGCGTCCCGAGAGCGTCATCCATGGCGACATCCGGCTTGACAACGTACTGATCGGACCGCAAGGGATGGAGAACGGAGACGGGCCGGTTGAGCTCTGGATCGTAGATTGGGAGGCAGTGGGCTTTGGCGACCCAGCCTGGGACGTCGCCGGCGCGTTGCAAGATTTCGTCGTCTACTGGGTCTTCTCGATGCCGATGTCGCATGAACTGACTCCCGAACAGATGATTGCCCAAGCCCGAGTGCCCCTTGGGGAGTTGCGCAGCGCACTTCGGGCGCTGTGGTCGGGCTACACGGGCGGGGCACGTTTGGCTGGGCCCGAGGCGGACGAATTGCTGATGCGAGCTGTGGCGTTTTCAGCGGCCCGCCTGATTCAATCAGCCTGCGAACTGTCGTCCGGGGCAGAACGTCTTCACGGACAGCCAGCGATGTTGCTACAAATTGCGGCCAATCTACTAGCGGAACCCGAGCGTGCTCAGATCGAGCTTTACGGAATTCCACTCGGCTGCCCCGTACCATGATTTGCATTCACGATGACCTTTTCGCAGTGGTCGACGCCGTCGAGGTCGAGTCGTCTTTCCGTTACTCTCTCTTCGGTGAGCCCCGCACGCTCGAAGCCGCCGCGGCGGCCGATCCGCTTGCGCTGGGGGGATTGGTTGCGGCGCTGGCAGAGGAATTGTACGGACGGCTCTATATTCGACCTTCGTTTCCGCAACCGCCTTCTCGCGCCGATGTGCTCGCACAGCGTGACTTCATAGCCGACCTTTCCACGGCCAACAACGGCAGGGGCACGTGGGAGCCAGGCTGGACGCTTCGTCGCATCGCAGCGGACGGGCATGCGGTTGCCGGAAAGAACGGGGTTGAGTTTCGCTTACACGCCTCGGGTTGGCGTGGTCTGGCGATTGGCGAGATTCGTCCGGGCGATCCCTGCAAGGTCGCAGTTCCCAAAGAGCGGCGCTACCTGATCGGGGGATTCTACCTCGCGGTGGGTGATGCAGAGGACGAGACGAACGTTGGCGATCAAGCGGCCGAGCCGGATGTCCGTTATTACTGGCATTTGCTTGCGAGTGCCGCCGCGCCTTTCGTGGCCGCTATGACGTCACAATTGAATGCGGCTCGGATCCCGTTTCGGCTGAAGGTGCTTAGCGACCCTAGTCACTTTCACCGTGCTGATGCCGGACTCATCTTCGTTCGGGGGCGTTATCAAGCGCGAGTAAGCGAGATCGTGGCCGGGATCTACGGGGATCTCAGGTCCGGGCTGCGCGAACAAGTGCCACTCTTTACGAGGCGGCTGGCGGATGGGCTGGGCTGGGCCGAGGACCCAGCCAACGACATGAGCTTTGGACAGCACCGTTGCGGGCTCGCCGCGCGCGCCTTGTGGGAGTCGTTTGCGCGGGGCGAGATCGATCGTGAGGTGCGCACGTTGGCTTTGGCGCAGGCGTTTCGGGAGGAAGGCCTCGACCCACTACGGCCTTATCGCCGATTGGACGCTCGGGATGACGACGAGCTCTTGGCGCCGTTGGCGTTGCCTGTCTCCATTCCAATCGCCGTTAACTCATTCGAGCTGCATCAAGCGGGCCAGGCCAGCCGGATGACACTGTCGAACATCGACGCGGCAGTTCGCATCGGCGATGCGCTCTGCCGCTCGGCGTACTGGGACCAGCAACGCGAGACTTGCAACTGGATGGGTCGCTCAATTGGAGAGATTGCGGAGTATGGGGGGGCCATTACGCCGACAACGGCCGCCTGCGGTCCTGATCTGTACGCTGGATCGGCCGGAATTGGGCTCTACCTGGCGCAGCTCTATTCACTCACCGGCGACCTGGAGTTTGCGCGGACCGCCCTGGCTGCGATCCATCGTTCGGTCCGTCAGCTCGACAGCATTCCTCCCATTGAGGCCACCTCACCCCTATCGTTTTATTGCGGCCACCTGGGCGTGGCGTACGCGGCGCGCAGGGTCGGCTTGCTCACCGATCGAGCAGAGACTGTCTCGCAGGCGGTCACTATCCTCGACCGGGTGATCGAGGCGGTTTCATCGCCACACGAGCTGGACGTGATCAGCGGCAACGCCGGCGCGATACCGATTCTCTTGACATTAGGGCAAGAGCAGGGGCTCAAGCGCTGTCGCGACCTGGCGATTGCTCTCGGGGAAGAGTTGTGCCGGACCGCCATTGACCAGGGCTCGGGCTGTGCCTGGGACCCTGAGGCCGCATCGGGGACGGGGATGGGTCCTGTGCCACAGACCGGATTATCTCACGGTGCCGCCGGCATGGGACTGGCGCTCTTCGAGCTATACGCGGCGACCGGGCGAAGGGACTTTCTAAAGACCGCACGTGCCGCGTTCGCATTTGAAGACGCACTCTTCGATCCGAGCCGAGGCAACTGGCCGGACTTGCGGAGGAACATCGAACGCCCAACCTTCGCTCGTTCTTGGTGCCACGGAGCACCAGGGATCGCGCTGGCGCGCCTTCACGCCAGCATGGTCGATGACGAACTCAAGGAAAGCTATCGCGCCAAGGCCGGGACCGCAATCGCGACGACGCTCGGTGCCATCGACGAAAACCTCGCGACCGCGTGCGCCGACACGACTCTCTGCCACGGGCTGGCCGGGTTGGGAGAGATCGTCTTGCTTGCCGGCTTGTTGCTCGATGATCCAACTTATCGCGACCGCTCATTGGACCTCGCACGAGCCTTGATCGGCCGGCATTCTGGCTCGGAAGAGTGGCCCTCGGGCGTTCCGTCGCGCGGTCCCAATCCGTCGCTGATGCTCGGAATCGCCGGAATCGGGTACTGGCTGCTCCGTCTGCACGATCCGGAACAAGTTCGTTCTCCTTTCCTCCTGCACCTGGACGTCAGAGGAAGCCGGTAACCACGATGTGCGAACTGTCGCCAGAGCTCGATCGAGTGGGCCGCTCTGGCAGTTCGAACAGGCACAGGGCGAGCCCAATTTGCCGATAGCATCGCTTTACGCCCGGCCGAACTTACCGGTGATCGGGCATGCGGCTCAGGTAACGGTCGAAGGTCAGCAGCGTGACCAATGCCAGGGCGGCGGCGACGGCGGAGTAAATGATGATCCAGTATTCCCACCAGGGGATGATGATGTCCAAGTCTCCGGACGGCGGTCTTCGCATCGCGATTGTCGGTGCCACGATACCAACGATGGGGCTGCCCGCCGCGAGCCCAAGCGCCTCGTCTCCTCGCGTCGTCAACATGACGAAGAGAAACCAGCCGACGGTCACGCCGCCGAGAACTGCCACATTGGTTGCGACCGCATAATCGAGCCGGCGCATCCACGTCGACAATCCCAACCCGAGACTGGTCACTGCGGCGCCATACGCGATAAACAGGCCAACAACCAGCGCCGCACCGTCCCAGCGGCCGCTCTCGCGGGCCAACGAGGCCGCCACGGCGCCAGGGGCGATCGCCAGCAATGGGACGGCTCGAAAGGTCCCCCACCATTTGCCCCAGACGATCGAACGCGTCGATAGCGGGGTCGCCAGCAGGACGTCGAGGTTGCCCCGCACACGCTCCTCGGCAAGCGCGGTCGCCGCTGAGACGCTCAACAAGAGAAGCCCGATCCCAGCCTGAAAGCCGTTGCCGATCGAGGCAACCTCGCGGCGGCCCACGCCTCCGTTCAGATTGAGTACGATGAGGGTCGTGCTCAGACCGAATACCATCACGCCGTAGAGCAGCCAGACTGCGCCGCCCAGCGCGACGGCCGCCGGCGATGCCATTCGCGCCAGAGAACGGGGTTGTTATCGAGCGATGGACCAGGTAGAAGGCCAACGAGCCGGTCGAAGATGCTGGCCCCCGGAAATGACCGAGAGCCTGCACGCCGATTGCCACTGGAGCGCGTGGCAACGCGGCGAAGTTGAGTCGCGGCGAGTGCCGACAGGCCGACAGAGGCAAGCAAGCTGGCCCCCAAAAAGCCCACCTGATCGTTCAGGACGACAGAGCCCGGCCAAACATAGGGCGCTGCCGCCAGCCAGATCGGGTTGGCATTCGCAACCCAAGCGGGTGGGGCAGCGACGCCGGCGATCACCAGGCGACAGCCCCACCACATCGGCAGGATCAGTAGCCAGAGCGCCCAGGCGGCATACGTCGCGAGCAAGACCTCGTGCGTCTTGGTCCCCCACGTGGAAAGTGTCAAGGCCGCGGCGCAGCCGCTCAAAGCGGCGCCGAGCGTCACGAATATCGCCCCGGCAATGAGAGGAGGATCGATTCCGCCGAGCAGCGCGCCCAATGACAGAACAGGAAGCACACAGAAAAGGATTCCGAGAACGTGCAGCATCCGCGCTGCGAGTTTTCCTAGCACGATCTCCGCCGACGAGAGGTCGGTGATCAGCATATGGGCGAGCGTGCCGCGAGCTCGATCGAGGCAGATTGCCCCCGCAGTTGCCGCTGGCGCCGCCAGCAGCACAATCGCCAGTTGGATAACGGTGATGGCTCCGCACAATAAACGGCCGATCTCTGCCTGCCCTTGCACGGTCTCAGCTGCACTCCGCCGCATCCCTACCCACCAGAGGATGCTCACGCCGAAAAGCACTGCCAGCACCAGGACCGACCTGGCCGCATACCACTGCCACCGCCGCGAGACAGCGAGCCACTCGGATTCAAAAACCGGTCCCAGACTGATTCGCTTTGCCATGCAAAGTTTCCCAGACCGCACTATAGCAGCGAGCGCCGGATGATACCAGTCGAATCTTATGGCAAATCAAAGCGCCGATTCTGAACCTGGCGTAGGGAGTGTCTTTGCCCCCCCGCGACCAGCGGACCGACGGCGCCTCCCAAACACGCCGCACACAGGCCTATCAGACAATGGCCGAGATTAAGCCTTCTCGTCGACGGTGCACGCCGAACGGGGTTTCTCTGTCTCGTGAGGAAAGTGGCCGTAGACGATCGCCTCAAGACGGGAGCTCCTGGCGACGATCTGGTCGCGGTGTTAACGTGGCAGCGCTGCGGAGCCAAGTCGATTGATGAGCGGCGACGATGGATAATGAAATAAAATTATCAGAATTTGAACAGCGGGTCCAGGAGCGGTTCGGCCTCAATCGGACCGTGCTCCTGGCCGTTGGACTGGCCTGCATTGGGATGGGGACGCTTTCGGTCACTTTGCCTCTGTCATTCTACAGGTCGTTGGTCCAGCTCGTCGGAGGCTTGTTACTCGGCAGCGGCGCGATCAAGGCGTTGCAGTTGTTGCTCGGACGCCATTCCGAAAGCGCTCGGCGCCGCGGTTGGCCGGTGATCGCCTGCGAGGTGCTCCTCGACGTGTTGATGGGCGTTCTCCTTTTCAACCACTGGCGCGCGTCGGTTTCTGTGGTCGCGTCGATGTTTGGTCTCTTATTCCTGTTGGAAGGGTTGCTCTTGTTGTATATGGCGGTACGATCGCCGACCGCAACGAGCCATCGGCTTCTGACGTGCTGCGGAGCCGTCAGCTTCGCAATCGGCATGTCGGTTTTGTTGCGGCTGGTCAATGACCCCCTGCGCTGGGCCGGCGTTTTCGTTGGTCTGAAACTGCTGGCTTTTGGCGGCACGCTGGCCTGGATCGCGCTCCGAGCGCGGCCGACGGATCGCGCACTTGTGTATGAATCGGCACCTCTCAGTCCCGAGACCGGCGAAGCGTACGCCGTTTATTTCGGTACCGCGTTTCACCTGGGAGTCTTTATTGGCAACGGCGAAGTGGTCCACTATTTAAATGATAATCACGTTTATCGAGTTCCCTGGGATCAATTCGTGGCGGGCCGGCCTCCAGAACACTGGACTTATCCCGATCTAGCGCCTATTGCCGCGGAAGTCGTCGTCCAGACGGCTCTCAGCGAGGTTGGCAAAACGTACCAGTACAACCTGCTGAAGTTTAATTGCGAGCATTTTGCCATCTACTGCAAGTCGGGCGGACGAACGTACAACTCGGTCTATGCCCAGATCGCCGGGGGGGCGGCGAATGTGGCGATGCATCCGCTCTTGGGAACGGTCGCCGAGCTGAACACGCGGCTGTTCGAGTGGCTCGCATTTCACTTGGGCGGTCCGTCGGGCAAGCGTTTGTCGCTGGCGATTCGCCGTCTGGGCTCGGCGGTGACGAACGGGTTGATAGCCCTCTCCCCAGCGCGTTCCGCATCAGGAGGTTAGATCGAGTGTTGCCACGTGGATCGGTCCGAGAATATCGTCGCCGCGCCGTTGGTTACTTGACTGACTTGATGCCTGGTTTATCATTAACTGCATCTTTTGGCCCCCATCGTCTAGCGGCCTAGGATACTTGGTTCTCAGCCAAGGGACCGGGGTTCGAGTCCCCGTGGGGGTGCTTTGCAGTGCGATTTCGTCAATTGAGTCAATTCCGCGCAATATCTCGTCTCGCTGCACTAAGAATGAAATCACGACGAGGATGCTCGCCGTCGAGTGGCTTCGCTCTCCCAATTCAAGATCCGATAGGCAGCGCGGCGCCGGGCGGTTAGACTGATATTGAACCTGCGGCCAGTAGGGCGTGTCTCATCTGGCCGGAGGTTCGAGCCCCAGTCGTCGATTACAGTATCAACGGCCCGGGATTGTCCTGGGTAATCGCCTCCGCCTGAGCGGATGAATTGAATGGAAGAACAAAAAATCACCGATAGCTCACCCGCCCTCGACCCCGCCCCGACACGCCGCTAAGCGGACCCTTCGCACTCGTGCGATCCAGCGTGTCCAGGATGATGTCCCGCATCATGCGACCGCACGCCGCGAGCCGCGCCGGGCAGCGCTTGGCCCTCGAGCACGCGCAGAGCCTGTGCCCGGATCGCCGATGACAATCGCGGCAAAGACATTCTCCTGCTTGACCTGCGGAAAACGACTCCGATTGTCGACTTCTTCGTGATCGTGACCGCGACTTCACGCCGCCAGGGCAACGCCATCGCCAGCGAAATCGATCAGGCCATGAAGAAGCTGGGCGAGGCCAAGCTGGGTCTGGAAGGATCCGAGGAAGGCCGCTGGATCTTGATCGATTACGGCGATTTCGTCGTCCATATCTTCTCGCCCGAAGATCGGGCCTACTACTGCCCTCGAGGAAATCTGGGGCGACGCTCCACAGCTCGACTTGAACGAGCTCGCTGCCGGAAACCGCTCAGGCGGAATCCTGAGCCCATCGCACCGGATCTGTCGCCGATAATCTCGATCAGCGGCTCCGGACTCGGCGGGTGTGTGATGTTCAGCCGGCGATCGGTGATCCTGAGTCTCGAACGCGTTCGACATCTGGAATCATGAATTTACTCGCTCGCTTGCGGACATCGTTTGGCGCAGCCTTGCCCGAGGGTGTTGACCGGGCCGCCTTTGAAAAGGCGGTGCGCGCCGCCAGACCGATCCCAAGTTTGGCGATTATCAGGCCAATGGCTGCATGGCGGCTGGCCAAGGCGCTCGGGCGCAAGCCGCGCGATCTGGCCGCGGAGATGGCCAAGGCCGTCGATCTCGGCCCGCTCGCCGGTCCTCCCGAAGTGGCCGGGCCCGGGTTTCTCAATCTTCGGCTCGCACGACGCGTGGGTCGCCGCGGCGCTTGCGGAGCTTTTGGCTGACGAGTCGCTTGGCCTGGAGCCGCCCGCGCGGGCAAAGACGGTCGTCATCGACTTCTCGTCGCCCAATGTCGCCAAGCCGATGCACGTGGGGCACTTGCGATCGACGGTGATCGGCGACAGCCTGGCCCGGATCAACACGGCGCTCGGACATCGCGTGGTTCGCGACAACCATCTGGGCGACTGGGGCTCGCAGTTTGGCATGATCCTCTGGGGCTGGAAAAACGCCCGCGACGAGTCGAGCTACGCGGCCGATCCCGTGGGCGAGCTGGCGCGGCTCTATCGCCTGGCCCAGGATCGAATCAAGGAGGAGGCGACGCGGCCGTCAAGGCGGCGGCGCAGGCCGAGACCGCCAAGCTCCACGCCGGCGATCCCGAAAACCGGGCTCTCTGGAGCCAGTTCATGCCGCACTGCCTGGGCGCTCTCCAGGCTCTTTACGATCGCCTGGGTGTCCGCTTCGACGTGCAGCTTGGCGAGAGCTTTTACGACCCGATGCTGGCCATCGGTCGTGGCCGATCTTGCAAGGCAAGGGGCTCGCCGTCGAGAGCGAAGGGGCGATCGTCGTCCTCGTCGAGCAGACCGAGGCGCCGTTCATCGTCCGCAAGCGAGACGGTGCCTTCAACTACGCAACCACCGACCTGGCGACGATCAAGTATCGCGTCGAGACCTGGCACCCCGATCAGATTCTCTACGTGGTCGACCATCGCCAGGGGGACCATTTCAAGCAGCTTTTCGAGGTGGCTCGCAAGTGGGGCTATGACTCGGTCGATCTCGAGCACGTGGCGTTCGGCACGATCCTGGGCTCGGATCGCCGCCCGTTCAAGACGCGGGAAGGCGATGTCGTCGGCCTGGAGTCGCTGCTGGATGAGTCGACCGCCGAGGCCCTCAAGGTCGTCAAGGAAAACAGCCCCGAGCTCGACCCCGCCGAGCAAGCAGCAGGTGGCCGCGGTCGTGGGGCTTGGTGCCATCAAGTATGCCGACCTGTCGCAAAACCGGATCAGCGACTACGTCTTCGACTGGCAGAAGATGATGGCCAAGAACGGCAACACGGCGACGTATATGCAATACGCCTATGCGCGGACCCGCAGCGTTTTCCGCAAGGCGGGACGTCACCGCCGAGGCGATTCGCGAACAGCGCCCGGCGATCGCGCTTTCCCATCCCGCCGAACGGGCGATCGGCGTGCGGCTGCTCCGGCTGCCGGAAGTGCTCGAGTTCGCCGCCGAAGAATATAAGCCCAATGTCCTGACCGACTACCTGTTTGAGCTGGCCAACGCGTTCAGCACTTTCTACGAGGAGTGCCCGGTCTTGAAGGCCGAGTCGGCCGAACGTCGCGACAGCCGGCTGGCACTGTGCGACCTGACCGCCAGGACCTTGAAATTTGGGCTCGATCTGCTTGGAATCGATGTTGTGGAACGAATGTGAGCCGGGGGTGACTGCATGAATACCGCAATGCGATACCGAACCGCCCTGACGGCTCGGCAAGCATGACGGCGTGGAGCGATCGCACTGAAGAAAACAGCCCTTGCGGTCTCGTGTCGTGCCATGGCCGGCGGGATCGTGCTGGCTCTGGCTGCCGCGATCCTCTGGCCGTGGCGAATGGCCGACGGCGGCGACGCGCCGGATCGGAGTCGAAGTCCAAGCACGCCGGTCGCGATCGGATGACGAGCCCCATCGTTCGCCGATCGCGCTGGCGCTCTCGGCCGACGGCACGCGGCTCCTGGCCGCCAACCAGACCGCCGGGACCGTGTCGCTGGTCGATACCGAAGTCGGGGCGGGTGCTCCACGAGCTCAAGACCGGCGACAAGCCTGCCGGCGTGGCCCTCTCGAAGGACGGCCGTCGCGGCGTGGTCACCCACTGGTATGGCTACGACCTGCGCCGTGCTCGAGATCAAGGACGACAAGATCGCGCTGGCCGGCCGCGTCGAGGTCGGCCCCGAGCCCCGCGGCGTGGCGCATCTGCGGCCGACGGCTCGACCGCCTACGTGGCCATCGGCGTGAACAACGAAGTCGCCCGCGTCGATCTGAACGCCGCGCAAGGTGACCGGCCGGCTGCCGGTCGGCCGCGAACCGCGCGGGATTGCCCTTTCGCCCGACGGCTCGCGGCTGCTGGTGAGTAACGCTCGCTCGCAAAACGTCTCGCTCATCGACGTCAAGAGCTGGAAGGTCAAGAGCACCATTCCGATCGATGGCGACAACCTGCGGCAGGTCGCCATCAGTGCCGACGGCAAGAGCGGCTACATCGCCAACATGCGCAATCGCCGGTTTCGCGACGACCCGGAACAACATCGATCTGGGCTGGGTTCTCGGCCAGCGCCTGACCCGCGTCCCGCTCGACGGCTCGGTCATCGTATGACACGCTCTCGCTCGACACGCAGGGCAAGGCGGTCAGCGATGCCCATGGTGTCGCGGTCAGCCGCGACGAGAAATTCGTGGCGATCGAGTTGCGGCGGTACGCACGAGGTCATGATCTTCCGCACCGACCTGAAGCGGCTGCCCTGGCGGACGGACGGCTCACGCGACCTGATCGCGCCCGAGCTGCTCAAGAAAGACGGCCGGCATCGGCGCGTCGAGCTCGGCGGCCGTCCCACCGAGCTGGCCTTTGCCCCCGACGGCAAGACCCTCTATGTGGCCAATTATCTGGCCGATGCCATTCAGGTCGTCGACGCCGAATCGGCTCAACTGGTCAAGACGATTCCCCTGGGCGGGCCCGAAAACGCTCTCGCTGGCGCGGCGCGGCGAGATCCTGTTTCATGACGGCCGAGCGTTCGCACAACCAGTGGTACAGTTGCAACACCTGCCACAGCGACGGGCACACCAGCGGCCTCGACTTCGACACGCTCAACGATGGCCGCCAGGACCTGAGCTCCGCACACATGCGCAGTCGCAAGAAGGTCCCCACGCTGCGCCGGGTGACCAAAACCAAGCCCTGGACGTGGCACGGCTGGCAGACCAGTCTCGACGATTCGATGGTCGAGTCGTTCACCAAGAGCATGCAGGGCACCAAGCCGAAGGCCGAGGATGTCAAAGCCCTGGTCGCTTATCTGGACACGCTCGGATTACCCCAAGAACCCGTTCCGCACGCCCGACGGCGGCCTCACGCCGGCCGCCCAGCGCGGCCAGGACGTGTTTCGATCCGCGAAGGCCGCCTGCAACACCTGCCACGGCGGCCCCGAGCTGACCGACGGCAAGATCCACGAGGTCGGCCTCGAGGAACGCGACGATGCCTATCGCGGCTACAATCCCCCCTCGCTCCGCGGCGTCTACGACAAAGACCCGTATCTCCACGACGGCCGCGCCAAGACTCTGCGCGACGCCCTGAGCGGACCGCATAGCGCCGAGAATGTCACCGGACTGGGGGAGCTGACCGAGCAAGAGCTCGATGACCTGATCGCCTATCTCAAGAGCTTGTGAATTCGGCACGTACTGGTCTAAGGAACCTTTTGTCGCCTAAACGGCCTATCGTGATTCCGGGAGGGCGAGGCTCAGCTGATAAAAACGGTGCATAGTTCTCGCGTTTCTGACTCGGGCCGATTCTTCGAAATCGGTTGCGCTCTCGGGCAGGAGCTGCCGCTCATTCGACATGAGGAAGGCAGGAAAGCAGGAACAGCCTCACGAAGCAATGACTCGCTTGGGTTCGAGCGTTGTCTTGGCGAAGTTCAGCAGTGAACCGTGCTGACTACCCACGGCCTTCAATTGATTCGAGAAAACCCGGCCCCAGCCGCCTGTGCACCTCAATCGCCGCTCCAATGATTCGCTCGGTAAAGTCTTCGTGTTCCAACGCCAACTTTCTTCCCTCCTGTTTTCCTGGTTTCCTTATCTAACTTTTCATCACCCCAGGGCGAGGCTCCGCCCGAGCCGGATTGCGCCGTGGCTCGCCCTCCCAGAATTGGGTAAGGGCATTTAGGAGCTGTTGCTCAATTCGTCGCGTGAGCTTTGGGTTTGATACCCTTGGCCGCGCCTTTAAAACCGAACGGCCGGGGCTTGTATTCTCCGACCAGGCTGACGTCACTCTCAGGCGGGATCTTGTCTTCAAGCCCGAGCGTCCAGTAGACCGCGTTGACGAGCATTCGCCGCACGCCCGCGCTTTCCAGGTCGGTCGCGGCCCCCATCGTGGTCGTGAAGATTCGGGCGGCCTTGCCCGACTCGCCGGTGAAGGTCTTCACCCAGGCGACCGGCATCATCGGGTCGTTTTTCTTGCCTTCGACCGGCTTGCCGGTTGGCGTCATATCCTCGACGACCTGGCCCAAGACAAGTGGCTTGCTATCGCCCGGCAGCGGCAGCCGCACTCCGTAAACGTCGGTCGGACCCCAGATGTCACCATCCTTGATTCCGCGCACGATCGGGTGATCGGTCTCGCCCGGAGCGATGATCCCGCGCGTGCTTTCGTGACCGTGATGGCCATGGTGGCTGATCCACGTCTCGCCGAGCACCTGACGCCCAAAGCCCCCGTCCCATTCCTTGCTGTCATGAGAGTACCGGGCGAATTTCTGATGTTTCTTCAAATTGAAAGCATGGGTTGCGGTCCTCATGCCAATGATCGGGCGACCCGACTCGACGTAGTCGACGATCTCCTTCATCTGATCATCGGGCAGGTCGCGGAACCGGGTGGCGATGATCATCAAGTCGGCCTTGCGGAGTGCTTCTAATCCCGGGATGTTGTCCCCCCGGTCAGGCTCGATCGCGCCGTCGTGACCGATGGCGAACAGCACTGTGCAAGTGAAGCCATGATGTTTGGCCAGAATCTTGCCGAGCTGCGGCAGAGCCTCTTCCGATCGGTATTCCTCATCGCCACTGATCAGGACGACGTTTTTCCCCTGTCCGGGTCCGTTGCCCCCTTGGTACACGACCCACTGGTCGTCGGCCCGAGCGGTAGTGACAAGCAGCAATGTCAGCGCCGCCAAACCTGACCGTCTGTTGAGGCGATTCATCTTGAAGCTCCACGTGATTTGCTATCCAAATCGTGTATCGTACCGCGGGACACCGGATTCGTGGCGTACTCAGTTTCGAATCCAGGCGTGCGCTCTCAGTCTCATGCGACTGTTGGCGGATTCCAGTCCTGGGAACTTACGGCACTCGGTGGCGGCTTTCAACGAGGCTCCTCTCGGCCGGGCTCGCGGTTCTGAGCTTGGAGACCAGGCTTGCCGGCATGCCCTCGAGCCCAAGGACGGAATGAAACGGTTGCAACAGGCCTAGCGGTTTTGCGGCTCCAAAATGGCAGTAGATGGCAGTAGATGGCAGTTTTTAAGAAGGTCTCCGGCTGGCTCGCCCCGGGCGTTGCCATCGACAACGAGTTGTTTAGGTGGCTGACGAAGCCCAATGGCACACACAGCGACGCCTCGGTATCGCCGCCGCGAGCTCGCTTGCGCTGAGCCCAATGGCGAGCGTATTGGTGGCTCGGCCAAGGGAATCTAGCCGGATTGCGGTTCGTTCTCGGTCTGGGCCGTGGCGACATGACCAGCGTCGACGAATTGTTGCGCGCGCAATTTCAGTACAACCTCTATATATAATATACCGTGATTTCCAGTTTTCGAAAATGCACCTACGCTCGTGCGCCCATCAATCCTGGTCGCGGGAGTAAGAGTTGAAAGGGCTTAAAGATTTTTCCACAATTTTATTTTGGAAATATTTGCGCACCGCAAACAGGTGGCGTCTGGCGTGCTGGCCTTTCTGGGCGCCGTGATTTTGTGAGTTGGTACGAATTCGCGAAATCGGCGAACGCTGGGACGGAGATTGGGTAGAAGAGAGACGCATAGATCCTGAGCCAGGAGTTGATCTTGAAAGGAAAAGCGGCAGAGATCGCCGGATTGAACGGATTTCCTCGAAGCGTTGTTCTGCGTCAAAACATCCTGTGGTGGAACATTTGCGCCGTGAGGGACTCTTCCTGACTGACGATGTGGCCATCCAAGCCTCGGCCTTGGTCGGGGAGTAGCGACTCGTCGGCGACCTGGCGGAAAGGGCTGATGGGCAGGCAATTCTTCGTCGGCTGCAAGGCGGGCGCGGACAGGCATTGTGTCGTCGGCTGCCGTAACTGCGTTTTGACGCTCAACCCTAACGACGCGTGTCTCTCAACCACCAAAGCAGTGGAGTTGACGGCGATGGTAGTTCGATGCATAGGGGAAAAAACGCCGCGGAGCTCGTCGAACGCGTGGACGGCATATCCATCGAGAAACTGCGCGACCAGACTCGATAACGAAATGTGGCCGCCGGACATCGAATCTGTTACGTTCAGCCGCGGCACCACCACAATATTAGGCGTTAGGGGAGGACAGTGGCCCGGCCCGTGTAACGGAGTGGACGCCGTCACATCCTCGGTGAACCTCTCTTTCATGAGTGACGAACAAACCACAGCGGTCGTGCAGCGCTACATAGACGAGCTGGCGGGGGACGCGCCCTCCGAACCGATCGTCCGGTGCTCTTGGATCGGTCCGTCTGCCGACTCCAAGTGCTCTGCGCCAATCTCCTGTACCGAAGTTACCCGCGTTTGATGCAGCCCCCAGTGAATCTGCAGCCCGACGAGCTCTTAAACGCCGTGGTTGAACGGCTGCTCAAAGCCCTGCGGGCCGCCCGTCCCCGGACCGTGCGCGAATTCTTCGCCCTGGCCAACCAGCATATGCGATGGGAGCTCAATGACCTGGCCCGCCGCTTAGATAATCAGCCGACCGCCGGGGAGCTGTACGAGGGAATCGCGCTGTCACCGCCCAGCAGCGTCTCCCGACTGACCCCTGACGGACTGCGCATGCGCCAGGCGATCGACGGCCTCCCTGAAGAAGAGCGCGAAGCGTTCGACCTCGTCCGCATCCAGGGGATGACGCAGGTCGAGGCCGCAGACGTGCTGGGCGTTTCGATCAAGACGGTGCAGCGACGGCTGAATCGTGCGCTTCTGATTTTATCGGAGACTCTGGACGACCTCCGGCCCGGCGCCGATTGAACGCGTAAACGACCGCGATCGGCGCTTGCTCAGTTCGACATTCCGCAAGCGAGGCAGATACGGGACGGTGCTGGGAGAATCCCGTGATGTCGGGCGATCCACGAGTGCGAGCTCTGGTCGAGGTGATCCTCGAGACGCATTGCACGCCAGAGGACGTCTGTCAGGCCTGCCCGGAGTTGCTGCCCGAGGTCCTCGATCGCTTGAGGCGCCTTCGCGAGCTCGAGGCGCAGGTCGATTCGTGGTTCCCCACGACGGGATCTGCAGCCGGGCCCGTCGTGCCGCTGGACGGAAAATGTCCCGAGATTCCGGGCTACGACGTCCAGGCGATCCTCGGGCGGGGCGGGATGGGGATTGTCTACAAGGCCCGGCATTTGCGGCTCAACCGTGTCGTCGCTCTCAAGATGCTGCATGCCGGGGCGTACGCAGGAACGAACGAGCGGGCGCGGTTTCAGCGCGAAGCGGAGGCGGTGGCGAGCCTGCACCACCCGAACATCGTTGAGATCTATGATGTGGATGACGCCGAGGGGTTCCCGTTCTTTACGATGGAGCTCCTCGAAGGGGGCAGCCTTGCGCAAGCCCTTTCGGGCACGCCGCAGCCGGCCCGCCAGGCGGCCGCGCTCCTGATCACTCTGGCCGAGGCTGTGCAGGTGGCGCACCAGGCCGGAATCGTGCACCGCGACGTGAAGCCGGCCAACATCCTGCTCACGGCCGAGGGAACGCCCAAGATCGCCGATTTCGGGCTGGCGCGGCACTTTGAGGGAGAGCCGGCGCTGACCCTGAGCGGCGACTCGGATCGGAACTCCCAGCTATATGGCACCTGAGCAGTTTATCGGGAAGGCGGGAACGATCGGGCCAGCCGCGGACATCTACGCGCTCGGCGTCCTGCTCTACGAGATGCTCACCGGAAGACCGCCGTTCCGAGGTGAGACTGCTTCGGAGACGGAGCGGCAGGCGATCCATGACGAGCCCGTCTCCCCCTCGCGATTAAACCCGAAAGTACCCCGCGACCTCGAGACGATCTGCCTGAAGTGCCTGCACAAAGATCCGCAGCGGCGGTATGCCAGCGCTTCCGCTCTCCTGGAAGATCTCCAGCGGTTCCAGCGAAATGAGCCCATTGCGGCGCGGCCGCCCGGCTTTGCGGAGCGCGCTGCCAAGTGGGTGCGCCGACACCCGACTCATGCGGCAATTCTGGCGGCAAGCCTGGTAGTGGCCATCTTGCTCGTTGGCGGGGGCTTCTGGCTGGCGTTGCAGCAGGCACACCGGCGGAATGGGGTAGAAACGGACCTCACGGAGCTGGCGCGCCTGCAGGGGAGTGCCCGTTGGGCGGAAGCGCGGGCCGCGCTTTGGCGGGCTGAAACCTGGTATCAGGGTGGCGGACCTGACGACTTGCGCCTGCGCATTGCGCAGGCTCGTCGCGATCTCAACCTCGTCATCAAGCTCGACACGATCCGCCTCGAGCGTGCAACCCGGGGCGAACTGGCGTACTACAAGGCCAGGGCCAATAGCGAGTATCTCACGACGTTTGAAAGTGCCGGATTGGGAACGAGTCGCGGCCCGCCTTCGCGAGTGGCTTCCCTCATCAACGCGTCGGCTGTGCGCGGAGCGTTGGTGGACGCAGTCTGTGACTGGGCGCTCTGTGCCGGCGACGAGGAACAGCGGAACTGGCTGCTGGAGGTGGCGCGGCAAACGGACAACGGTTCACAGGGGTGGCGCGATCGAGCCCTCGATCCGGCCGCATGGCATGACGTCAGGGCGCTGGCGGAACTGGCCCGAACCGCCCCGGTGGCCGACGAATCGGTCTCAGTGCTGCTGTCACTGGGGCAGCGGCTGTGCGGGCATGGGAGGGGATGCCGCCATGTTTCTACGGCACGTCCAGGCGGCGAATCCCGCCGACTTCTGGGCCAACTTGATCGCGGGCAATGCCCTCGTTTATACGTCGCCCCACGAAGCCGCCGCCTATTACCGGGCGGCGCTCGCCAGCCGACCGCAGGCCGCAGTGGGCTACTGTGCGGTCGGCGCAGCCGTGAGGTTCGAGCACTATTCCGACCTGGCAACTGATTACTATCGCAAAGCGATTGAACTCGACCCGGGTTACGTGCCGGCATACAACAACCTCGGCGACGTTCTGCGCGACCAGGGGAAGCTGGACGAGGCCATCGACTACTACCGCCGGGCCGTACAACTCGATCCTGAGTATTTGTGGGCACACCTCAATCTGGCCCATGCTCTGCGAAGCAAGGGCCAGTTTGACGAGGCGCATGACCAGTTTCTCGACGCGTTGCGAGTCGACCCGGAGAACTGGCCGGCCCAGGAGGCCATCCGAACCCACTTGCTGCGAAACGGCCGGGGACGCGAAGCCCGGCTGGTCTGGCAGAAGGCGCTTCAAATCCAACCCGGTCGAGCACTCGGCCTGGTTTGGTTATGCCGAGCTGTGCCTGTTCCTCGAAGAAGAGGATGAGTACCACCGCGCCTGCCGAGATCTCCTCGAACGCTTCGCAGCGGTGAATGACCTCATCGTCGCGGAGCGCGTTGGCCGCACTTGTCTGCTCCGGCCGGCTTCAGATGACGAGTTGCGGAAGGGAGTCGCCCTGGCCGATCTTGCCTTCGCTGCCAGAGAATCGGCGCCCGAGTGGGTTCATCCGTACTTTCTCTTCGCCAAAGGCCTTGCGGAATACCGCCAGAATCGGCTGGAAAGCGCGATGACGGTGCTGAGCGGACCGGCGTCAACGGTCATGGGGCCGTCTCCCCGTCTGTTGATCGCCATGGCTCAGCACCGTCTGGGTCAAACGCAGACAGCGCGCCGAACCCTGGCGGCAGCAGTCGGGACTTTCGACTGGAGCGTGCAACTGGCGGATCAGCGCGATTTTATGATCTGGCATATCTTCCGCCGCGAAGCCGAATCTTTGATCCTGCCCGACCTTCCGGCCTTCCTGCAGGGAAGCTATCAGCCACATGACAATGACGAGCGGCTGGCTTTGATGGGGATCTGTCAGTTCAAGGACCTGCGTGTCGCCATGGCCAGGTTGTATGCCGCGGCCTTTGCCGACGATCCAGGTCTGGCAGACGACCTACAGGCTGGTCGCCGGTACAGTGCTGCGTGTTCCGCGGCACTGGCTGGTTGCGGAGCCTGCGCGGATGGTCCGGGGATGAGTGCGGAAGAACGACGCCACTGGCGCGACAAGGCACGAGAGTGGCTGCGCGCCGATCTGGCCGCGTGGGACAGGAGGATTGGGGACAGCGCTGCAACGGACGGAGCGCTGGTGGCGAAGCTGATGACCTGGCAGGTGGACCCCGCGCTGGCCGGACTGCGCGAGCGGAGATCCCTCGAATTATTGCCAGCCGACGAGCGGGAGGCATGCCTCACGATCTGGAATGAGGTCGATGCGCTCGTGAATCGCACTCGGACCCCTCGTTAGAAACGAAAAATTAGGGCACCAGACCAGTGGGTCAGGCTCCGCCTAACGCAACCACGGCTGATTCTCAATGAAATCAGTGCGCAGCGACCTACAGTCAGGCACAGCCTGACCTACATTACTATCGGTCAATACAAAGATCGTCGGACTCCTCTTCGAGTGAAAATCAAAAGCAAATACCACGAACATAATGAGCAGAAAGGAATTAGCGGAGTCTTCGGCCGTAACTCCGGCTGAGTTCTGGAGGCTCGAGCACTGACTCTGGATAGAGACACTTGAGCACCACCGGGCGGCCGACGCAATCGCCTCTAGCTCGATCAGCCAGAGGAGTGTTCAGGGCTGACATCGACTTTTTGAAGCACGGCTAATGGACAATGCGCAGAGTCCGATCCGCGATCGTACAACCCCCAAGGGTTGTCCAGGGACGTGATGGTTTTCCAAACGGTCATGATCAACCGGTCGGCAATGAATCTCTATCAACGGGGTGGCGGGACTCGTATACTCGTATTGAACACATTCAAAAAGTTTGTTCGCTCAATGGTTTCCAATTCGGTCTTCGCTGACGGTATTAGTTTCGTGGTCGGCCTCGTTGGCCTTCTCGCGGTCTGGATGGCGTTTCGCCTGCCGATGGGGCCGCCTGCGGAAGTCTCTCTGGCAGGCCACGTTTTGTCCTAGCGTTTTTTTTGTCCGTCTGAAGCGCGAAGGCCATCCTCATCCCGGTGGAGTCATCGTGAGTATGGTATCGATTGGCAGTCAACTTGATCACCCGGCGATCGCGAGGAAAGGACGACCCCATCGAACCCGACTCCGCCGCAATCACTCAAATCCTGGACGCCATCGGCCGTGGCGAACAGCAAGCTGCCCGCGACTTGCTCCCTCTGGTCTACGACGAACTACGACGACTCGCCGCACGACGATTGGCGCGGGAGAGTTCGGGGCAAACGCTCCAGGCCACAGCGCTTGTTCACGAAGCATATTTGCGCATCGTCGGGCCCGAGATCGGTAAGCCTTGGGACGGCCGCGGTCACTTCTTTGCCGCCGCCGCCGAGGCGATGCGGCGGATTCTTGTAGAAAACGCCCGTCGCAAACGTCGACTCAGGCATGGCGGAGGCCGAGTTCGCGTGCCGCTCGACCTCGATCACCTTGTCGTCCAGGAACCCGACAAAGTCTCCGACGACCTGCTCTCCTTCGACGAGGCACTGGGGAAGCTGGCGGATTTCGACCCCCGAGCGGCTGAGCTGGTCAAGCTCCGCTACTTCGCCGGCCTGACGATCCCCCAAGCCGCGGAAGTGCTCGGCGTCTCGCCCCGGACCGCCGACCTCTCCTGGGCCTACGCCCGCGCGTGGCTCAAGACGGAACTCCGGGATCACGACCACTTTTCGCCGGATGACGAGAAAAGATGAAATTCCTTGCGCGATCAGGTCGCGGACGTCGCATTGAGGAGTGGGAACGCGACCACCCGAGATCCGGAGACCCACCATGAACGAACGCGACGTATTCATCAACGCCCTTCAAAAGGACCCGGCCGAACGGTCGGCGTACCTTGATGAGGCCTGCGCCGGAAACCCGTCATTGCGGCGACGAATCGACGCGTTGTTGATGGCCCACGACGATCCCGACAGCTTCCTCGATTCGCCCCAGAACGTCGACGCGACCTCAGACGCCTCGCTCGTTCAAGACCACGACTCGCCCCTCATCGGTGATGGCGTGAACCGCGTCGACACACCAGCGGCCACTCTCGCGTTCGACCTTCCCGACCGCCAGACCTCGACTTCCGCCCGCCGGCCCATCACTGAAGGACCGGGCTCGCGCATCGGCCCCTACAAGCTGCTCCAGAAGATCGGTGAAGGGGGCATGGGCACGGTTTACATGGCCGAGCAACAAAAACCCGTCCGCCGCAGGGTCGCGCTCAAGATCATCAAGCCCGGCATGGACACCGATCAGGTCGTCGTCCGGTTCGAGGCCGAACGCCAGGCGCTGGCGCTGATGGACCACCACAGCATCGCCAAGGTCTTCGATGCGGGAGCGACCGACACCGGCCGCCCCTACTTCGTGATGGAACTGGTCAACGGCATCCCGATCACCGACTACTGCGACCGCGCCAATCTTTCTCCGCGCGAGCGGCTGGAACTTTTCATCCCCGTTTGTCAGGCGATCCAACACGCCCACCAGAAGGGGGTGATCCACCGCGATGTCAAACCATCCAACATCCTCATCACCCTCCACGACGGCAAGCCGGTTCCCAAGGTGATCGACTTCGGCATCGCCAAGGCCATCTCGCAGCGGCTCACCGAGCGGACGATGTTCACCCAGTTCGGGGCGGTCGTCGGCACGCTCGAATACATGAGTCCCGAACAGGCCGAGATGTCGGGGATGGACGTCGACACGCGGACCGACATCTATGCGTTGGGTGTTCTGCTTTATGAGCTGCTGACCGGCACAACACCGCTGCAGCACAGCTCGTTGCGGGAGGCGGCCTTCGCCGAGATCCTGCGGCGGATTCGTGAAGAGGACCCCCAG
This sequence comes from uncultured Isosphaeraceae bacterium, assembly GCA_963850935.1. Classification (GTDB taxonomy): domain Bacteria; phylum Planctomycetota; class Planctomycetia; order Isosphaerales; family Isosphaeraceae; genus CAWFRS01. Next base: position 1,285,744 of record CAWKNT010000028.1, on the reverse strand, counting down.
AAACCGAGCACTCGGATATCGGAGTCGGGAGAGAACCTGGCGTCGATCTCGGCGCACCGCAAGAGCGAGCCGGTGCGATTGGCGAGGCTGGTGCGTGGTGAGCTCGACTGGATCGTGATGAAGTCGCTGGAAAAGGACAGGAGCCGTCGTTACGAGACAGCCAACGGCTTCGCCAAGGACATCCAGCGCTTTTTAGAAGGCGACCCGGTCGAGGCCTGCCCGCTGTCGGCGTCGTACAAGCTGAAGAAATATGCCCGCAAGCACCGCGCGGCCTTGGCGACCGTTGGGGCATTCGCGTTCCTCCTCGTTGCCGCGACACTCGTCAGCGCGGGTCTGGCGGTGTGGGCGAATCGCGAGCGGCTGCGGGCGGTGAAGGCCGAGATCGGGGCAAAGGAGCAAAAAGAACGCGCCCAGGAACGCGAGCAGATGGCGATCGAAGCGGTGAAGCGTTTTGGCGACGTGGTCGGCGAAACTCCCGAGTTGAAGAACAACCCCGCCCTGGCGCCATTGCGGTACAAACTGTTGAAGGAGCCGCAAGCGTTCTTCAAGCGGTTGCGCGACCGGCTCCAGAGCGATCGAGAGACGACGCCCTATTCGCTCTCCCGCCTGGGGGAGGCGAGTTACGACTTGGGCAAACTCACGGAGAAGATCGGCGACAAGGCGGACGCGCTGCGAGCTTGCGAGGAATCGCTGGCGATCCGGGAGCGGCTAGTGCGCGAAAACCCGTCAGTCACCCAGTTCCAAAGCGACCTGGCCAGGACCCACAGTTTAATCGGCCGTCTGCAGGGCGATATCGGTCGCCAGGCGGATGCGATGGCGTCGTTACAGAAGGCGCGCCCGATCCGGGAACGGCTGGCACGCGAGAACCCGTCGGTCACCCAAATCCAGAGCGAGCTGGCCGCGAGCCACGCCAACATCGGCCGCCTCCAACGTCAGATGGGTCGGCCGTTAAAGGCGCTGGAGTCGCATCAGCAAGCCGCGCGATCTTCGAGCGACTGTCACGCGAGAACCCGTCGGTTACACGGATCCAGCACAACCTGGCCTATAATCACCAGCAGATCGGCATGCTGCAGTATGAGTCGGGTCGGCCAACGGAGGCGCTGGAGTCGCAAGAGCAGGCCCGCGCGATCTGGGAGCGACTGCGCGCGAGAACCCGTCGGTCACCTATTTCCAGAGCAGCCTTGCCGGGACTCACTCCATCATCGGTGCCGCGCAAAGCGAAAGGCGTCGGCCCGCCGAAGCGCTGGCGTCATTCGAGCAGGCCCGCGCATCTGGGAACGTCTTGCACGCGACGACCCTTCGGTTAGCGAGTGCCAGAACAACCTGGCCGGAATCTACAGCAATATCGGCATCCTGCAGCAAACGATGGGTCGGCCGGCGGAGGCGCTGGCGTCGTATGAGACGGCCCGCTCGATCGAAGAGCGCCTCGCTAGAGAGAACCCGTGTGTCACTTGGACCCAGGCAGAACTGGCCTCGAGCCATAGCAACATCGGCGACCTCCAGCTAATGATGGGTCGGCCCGCCGAGGCCCTGGCATCATGTGAGCAAGCCCGCGCGATCTGGGAGCGATTGACACGCGAGAATCCCCAATCGTCCGACTTCACCAACCGCATGGGCATGACGTTGGACATCATGGGGGAGATCGAGTTGCACCACCGGCGATTTGACAAGGCAAGAGAGAGGCTATTACGGGCCGTCGAGTGCCAGCGGAAGGCCCTCGCGGCCAATCCGACAAACGCAATATACCGGAGAGCGTTGGATCATGAACTGCGGAACCTGACTCGAGCCGCTGAAGGCCTTGGTCGCGCTGACGAGGCCGAACGCGCCAAACGCGAGCTGGACCATCTTCGCGGCTCAGATCCGGGACTCGTGACCCTCGACGCCCGGCTAGCCGCCGTGCTCAAGGGAGAGAAAACGCCCCACGACGATGTCGAACGGCTTCAGCTTGCCTGGCACGCCCAGACGAAGTCGCTGAACAGCGGATCGGTCCGGCTCTATGCGGAGGCACTCGCCAAAGACCCCAATCTCGCGGATGATCGTCAGGGCCCGCGCCACCGATACAACGCCGCTTGCGTCGCCTTACTCGCCGCGTTTGGCCAGAGCAAGGACGACCCGCCGCACGATGAGGACGCGAAAGTTAAACTCCGAAAGCAAGCCCGTGAATGGCTCCAGGCCGAGTTATCGGTTTGGGCTAAGGTCCTCGAAACCGGCCCAGCCGAGATGAAAGCCGAGGTCGCGCCGGTCCTCCACCACTGGAAGGAAGACAGCGATCTGATCTGCATCCGCGACGAAAAGGAACGGGCCAAACTGCCCGAAGAGGAACGCACCGCGCTTAAGACACTCTGGAACGACGTCGATCAGGTCCTTATCAAGACGGCGGCACGAAAGTAGCCCCGTTGCCCGGAATGGCCGATACGTCGGTGTGATTCATCCGCAGAGTAACCCATCGGTCTCGCGCGCTCCGGTCGGATCGACTTGTCTGATCGACCGAAGCAACTTCGGATCAATCGACTTCAGCGTGGCGGACTGATGCGTGCTGGCAAATCGACGTGGCGGAAGGACGATGCACACCGTCGAGTTCAAGATGCGATTACATTTGTGATTGACGCTGCAAGATTCCTAAGAGTCGACGCTAAAACGATTTACATCGTTAACATGAGGTACTATCGCGGCGGGCGCTTAGTAGAAGCCCTGGTTGTCTCGTTTGACGCTGACCTTGCCGGCGTATTGTCGCGAGACGAAAACGAAATACGCGGCCGCCAGTGCGAAACCGATCGGCCACCAGATCGCGGCGTAGGCCAGTGAATTGGGACCGGCGGCGACGTCGTAAACGGTGAGTGAGTTTTCGGGCGCCAGTGTCGAATGCAATACGACCGGAAAAATGGCCGCCGCCCCGGTGGCCAGCAGGCCGGCAAGCAGGAGGTTCGACCCGATGAACGCACGCATTTCACGCCGCGTCGCCAGCCCTGAAATCAGCGTGATCGCCGCGGCGCAGACCAGGAGCAATCCGAGCCACCAAAATGGGTTGTGAATCGCGTGCCCGAGCAGATCGGGGCGCACCACGCCGGATTCGACGGAGATGACCAGCAGCAGCGGAGCCGCCGCCGCCCAGAGTACCCTCGCGTAGCCCGCGCTGCGGTCATGCACCGGTCCTTCCGTTTTCAGCGTGAGGTAGGTCGCGCCGTGCGCCGCCAGGATGACGGCGGCGAAGATCGCAACCGATACCGTATACCAGTCGAGCAGTCCCACGTGGCCGCGTGGCGTGAAATCGGTGAAGAAGGCCATGGAGAACGTGCCGTCGGAAGCAAGCGGAACACCGCGGGCCATATTGCCCGCCGCTGCGCCGAACAGGATGGCCAGGAGCGTATTGGCGAGTACGAAGACGAAATCCCAGAACCCCTGCCACATGCGATCGTTGATGTGGCCGCCGACTTCCAGCGAGATTCCGCGCAATATCAAACACCACAAAATGAGAAAGAGTGCGAGGTAATAGCCGGCAAAGGCGGATGCCAGAAGCTTGGGGAATACCGCGAGCACGGTGCCGCCGAAACCGACCAGCCACACTTCGTGCCAGGACCAGAGCGGACCGATCGCGGCGATGACCTGACGGCGTTCTTCGGGCGTTCGCGCCACAAGCCAGTGGAGCATTCCAGCGCCGAAGTTGCGGCCGTCCAGCACCACGTAGACGATGAGCATGAAGCCAGCAATTCCATACCATGCCGCGATCATACAGACGGCTCCTCTCCATGTTCGGCCGGTAGCGGCGTCACCGGGTCCGTGACCGATCTCGCGACCGACCAGAACCAGAAACAGCACGCCGAGCACAAAATAAAGGCCGACGAAGCCGATCAGGGTGAACACCGTGTCGCCGCTGCTGACGACTTTGCTATAGCCGTCAGATGTGCGAAAGAGACCGTAGACCAGCCAGGGTTGGCGTCCCAACTCCGCCGTCATCCACCCCAGCGTGTTGGCGATGTAGGGAAATGGGAACGCGAGCATCAGCACCCAGAGCAGCCCGGTGCTGGATTCCAGTCGGCCGCGCAGGTTCTGGATTCCGGCATAGGCCATCAGGATGATGAAAATCGTCCCGAGCGTGATCATGAGGTGAAATGAGTAATAGAGCAGCTCGATGTTGTCGGGCCACGACTCCTTGGGAAATTCGTCCAATCCGTGTACATAGCTTCCAAAGTGGCCGTAGGCGAGAAAGCTGAGGGCGCCCGGGATCTCGATCGGGTTGTCGAGCCGCCGGGCCGCAACATTGGGCTGCCCGATCAGCGCGACGCCGGCCATGGGACCGCCGACGAATCTGCCCTCCATGGCCGCCAAAGTCACCGGCTGGTGATTGCCAACCATCTTGGCCTGCTGGTCGCCGGTCGGGAACGCAACAAGAACGGAGGCAATCAGCCCGATGACGGTTCCAGCGCGCAGGTACAATTCTCGCTTGCTCCAGATGGAGTCCGCGCAAGGTGTAGAATGCGCCCACGGCCGCCACCACGAACGAGCCCGTTACGAGCGCCGCCATCTGATTGTGGGCGAACTGGATCCATGCCCATGGATTGAGCAGGTAAAGCGCTGAGACTGTCGATGCCCAGCGAGCCATCCGCTTCGATGCGATAACCCACAGGATGCTGCATGAAGGCGTTTGTCACGATAATGAAGTAGCCGGAAAGCCAGCTTCCCAGCGCGACCGCCAGCGCGGCCAGGAAGTGATAGCGCGGACCCAGTCGCTTTTCGCCCCAGATGAGCGCGCCGATAAAGGCGCTTTCCAGAAAGAACGCGAACATGCCCTCCATCGCCAGCGTCTGTCCGATGACGCCGCCGGCGTATTTGGAGAAGCCCGCCCAGTTCGTCCCGAACTGAAACTCCATCGGAATGCCGGTCACCACCCCGACGGCGAAATTGAGCCCGAAGATCTTGGCCCAGAATCGCGCGGCCTGGTTGTATTTCTCATCACCCGTCCGCAGGGCGCGCCACTTCCAATAGACCAGGAACCACGCCAAGCCCATGGTGAGCTGCGGAAAGAGATAATGGTACGTGATCGTGAAGGCGAACTGAATGCGGCTCCAGAAGGCAGGATCGGAAAAGAGTGAGTTCATTGTTTCTACACACCTTTTAGCTCAGCCACCCGGGAAGTGAGAAGTCAACTCACGGCTCGTTGCTGATTGGCCCAAAAACGTTCGCGCAGTACCCTCTTGAGTATCTTTCCCGAGCCACTTTTCGGTAGCTCCGTTTCCGAGAACTCGACGCGGCGTGGGACCTTGTAATTGGCCAGAGACCGTCGGCAATGCGCGATCAACTCCTCCGCGGCGAGAGTTTTTCCCGGCTTCAGCACGACGCAAGCTGTCACAAGTTCGCCCCATTTCGGGTCGGGGATGCCGAACACCGCCGCCTCCCGGACGGACGGATGGCTGTAGATCACCGCCTCGACCTCACCGGAATACACGTTCTCCCCGCCGCTGACGATCATATCCTTCAAGCGGTCGAGGATGTAGAAGTACCCGTCCGCGTCCTGGTACCCGACGTCACCAGTGCGGAACAGGCCGCCCGAGAATGCGCGGCTCGTTTCGTCCGGATTGTTCCAGTAGCCGCGCATGACGTTCGCGCCCCGGGCGACCAGCTCGCCACGCTGCCCGGGCCCGACTTCCGTCCCCGACTCGTCCACGACCCGGACGTCGATGCCGGGACAAGGGCGGCCGCAGGACAAGAGCCTGTCCCCCGTGTGTTCGTCGTCAAGCAGGGCGGTCAGGAAGCCCGTCTCGCTGAGCCCGTACCCCTGAACCAGTTTCACGCGAGGGAGAACCTCCCTGGTGTGGTTGATAAGTTCGGGAGGCATGGGAGATCCGCCGTACGCGACTCGCTCCAGCGTCGCCATGTCGTACTTCGTCAGGTCCGGGAACTGGGTCAGCATGTTGATCATCGTCGGCACCAGCACCGTGTGGGTGACGCGGTCGCGCTCGACCGCCTCGCAGAAGTGCTGCGGACTGAACTTTGGGATCGTGACCTGGCAGGTGCCGAAAGCCGGCGCCGCGAACAGGAGCGGGAAGTCCACGATGTGGAACATCGGCGCCGCGTGGAGGAAAACACCGCCTTCGTTGTAGGGCACCCAGTAGTTGAGGAAGTGGACGTTTGCGAGGACGTTCGCGTGGGTCAGCGCGACGCCCTTCGGACGCCCGGTTGTGCCGCTCGTGTAGATCAGGGCCAGGACCAAGTCCGGGTCGTAAACGGGCTCGGGGCAGGGCCCGTCCGGTGCGCGCAGCCAGTCGTTGTCGAGTACCAGCTCCAAGGGAACTCGCACGGTTGGGGCCGGCAGTGACGAGTGCCGGATCAGCCCGCGCGGGGTCGCGTCGGTCAGGATGCGGTCGAGTTCGGGTGGCGCCAGCCGTGTGTTGAGCGGGACCGCGATCACCCCCAGCCAGCCGCACGCGTAGACCAGCTCGATGTAGTCGGGCTCATTCGGGAGGAGAAGCGCCAGCCTGTCCCCGGCCTGAAAACCATGCCCGGCGAGCGCCGCTGCGATCCCCGCGACGCGGTCGTGAAGCTCACGGAAGCTCCGGCGCGTGCCGGCGGAAGCAAGCGCCGTGCGGGTCGGGTAGAACCGGGCGGCCCGGCCTAGCGAATGCGTGTGAATCATCCGAAAGACTCCCCTGCTGTTGACGGACAAAAGCTCGGATCACGATGCCGGGCCGCCAGCGTGTCTTCGCGGGACAATCCGGTGGAATCCGCAATTCGTTCGCCGCGCTCCTTCATGACCGCAAGATCAGGCACGCGGACTTTCGTGGATACCCGGTTCATTGGACTGTTTCCCGTTCGCTCACGTTTGACTTGGCCCCTCAGCTTTCCCGTTGGTTCGCTGACCGTTCTGCTGGGCCGCCTGGATGGCATCCTGCAAAGGCTCCGGTTCGATGATGAGCCGCGCGAGCCGTTGGCGAGTGAAGAGTTTCCACGACCACCGGAACAGCGTCCCGATTCGGCTGCTCGTCAGAACCAGGAACTGGATGTGAACGAAGGCCCAGACCATCTTGGCGAACAGCCCGGCGGTGCGGACGCCGAACGCCTCCATGACGGCGAAATTGCGGCCGACCGTAGCCAGGTTCCCCTTGTTGAAGTACCTGAACGCGGGTAGGTCCGGTTTCCCCTTCAGCCGTCTGGCAATCTGGCGGCCGACGTAGCGGCCTTGCTGGATCGCGACCTGGGCGACGCCCGGGAGAGGCTTCCCGCCCTCCTCCAGGCACGCCGTGTCTCCCACGACGAATATCTCCGGATGGGCCGGGACCGAGCAGTCCGCAAGCACCCTGACGCGACCTGCTCGGTCTGCCTCGGCACCCAACCATTGCGCTGCCGGAGAACCCTTCACCCCTGCCGCCCAGAACACGTTCCGGGTCGGGATCCGTTCTCCCCGCACCAAGACGCCTTCCGCGTCCACCTTCTCCACCGCGGCGCCGGTGCGGACTTCGACCCCCAGCTTCGCGAGCTTGGCGGTCGCGGCGGCGGCAAGCGACTCGGCGAACGAGGGTAGGATGCGGGGACCCGCCTCCACGAGGATCAGTTTGAGCGAAGCGGGGTCGAAGCGACGGAATTCCTTGGCCAAGGTTTGGCGCGCCAACTCCGCGATCGCCCCGGCCAATTCCACGCCCGTGGGACCGCCGCCGACAATGACGAACGTCAACAGTTCGGGATGGTCTTGGGGGGCGAGGGTCCGCTCGCACGCCTCGAACGCTCCCAGGATCTTGTTGCGGAGGTGAACCGCGTCGGTGAGGGTTTTCAGGCCAGAGGCATACGCTGCGTACTCGTCGTGACCGAAGTAGCTGTGCTCTACCCCGGTCGCCAGTACGAGGTAGTCGTAGGGCAACGGCAGCGGAACCCCGGCCACGAAGCACACCCTATTCGTAACATCCACTCCCGTGACGGTGCCCTGGATCACGGTGGCGTTGGCCTGCCTGCGCAACACGTGCCGGATCGGTGCCCCGATGTGCTCGGGGGAGAGGATCGAGGTAGCCACCTGGTAGAGGAGCGGCTGGAAGACGTGGTGGTTAGTCTTGTCGATCAAGAGCACGCGGGCCTGACTCTTCCTCAGGGCGCGGGCCGCAGCGAGACCGCCGAAGCCCCCGCCCACGATGAGGATTTGCGGGTCGCCTGCCGTGTTCGCAGAAACGGGTATCATTGTCAGTCCCTCCGATGTTCTCTTATGACCGTCCGGCCTACGGTAGGCGAGTGCTGGTCGCTGGCAACGGGGATCCCGGCTCACCTGACGGAATCGATCGCTGCTTTTGTCAAGACCCCTTATCCGTTGACGTGAGCCGTTACCTTGGCGTGAGCAGGATTCTTCTCCCCTGACGACGCGCTCGCGCCATTCGCTCGCAGCTTGAGAAGTCCGATTAACACCCCGTTCTCGTCGTGCGCGAGCTGATCGACCGAGCGTCCTCCTGCTTCGCGCATCACGCCATCGATGATGGTTTGCTTCAGCTCGGGCGTGATGTTTGGAGTGCCGAGGGCCTTCATCATGCCCTGCAGTGGATCCATAAGGTGATCCATGAAGTGTTTGATTCCACCGGCGCCACCGCCCAGATGCCACTGAAGGCTCTGGCCCATCACGCCCCAGCGGAGGCCCGGTCCATAGCAAACGGCGGCGTCGGTGTCCTCGACGCTCAGCACGCCTTGTTCAATGAGGTAAAGCATCTCCCGATAGAGCGCTGCTTGCAGGCGGTTCGCCACGTGCCCGGGAAGTTCCTTCCGCAAATGAATTGGCTTCTTGCCGATCGCCGCGTAGAACGCCATTGCCCGCTGGATCGCTTGCGGTGATGTCTTGGCGCCGCCCACCACTTCCACAAGTGGAATGATGTGCGGCGGGTTGAACGGATGGCCGATCAAGACGCGCTCGGGGTGCTTGCACTTGGCCTGCATCACGCTCGGCGTGATGCCCGACGAGCTTGAGGCGATGATCGAGTCAGCCGGCGCCGCTTCGTCCATCTCCGCGAAGAACTTCGTCTTGAAGTCCGGCCGCTCGGGACCGTTTTCCTGGACGAAATCGGCCTTCGCGCAGCGCCTGCTTCATGTCCTTGGTGAAACTCAGGCGGTCGCGCGATGCGCCGGGCGACAGGCCGATGGCTTCGAGCTGCTCCCAGGCGTCGTCCACGTACTTGCGTAAGTTGGCTTCCGCGTTGGCAGCCGGGTCGGTCGCAACGACGTCGAACCCGCGCGCAAGTATTGGGCCGACCAGCTGGCGCCGATAACCCCCGTGCCGACCACTGCAATACGACGAATTGGTTTATCGAAGGACATGATCAAGTCTCCTTTCAAGAGAGTTCAGAATAGGCGATGCCGGTGAGATTTCCTTGAGCGTAGAGCAGGACCTTCTTGTCCGAGCCATCGAGCCTGGCCGAATAGACGCTGCCCGCGAAGTCGGTGAGAAACATGCGGTCACCCTTGAAATCCAGGGCGATGCCGATGCCTTCCATCAAGTGCGTGAAGATGATCTCAGGATCCGGGCGCCCCTTCGCATCCGAATCCATCGGGGCGCGGTTCACGGTATTGCCGCGCGGCGGATCGCCCCGGTCGGTCCAGTACATGACGCGATTCTCGAGATCGAGCTCCAGGTCGATTGGATCGGGAAGCGCGTCGTAAAGAACTTCGACATCCGTTCGACTGGACGCATTCTGCCCTTTGGGAATTTCGATGCCGGCGCGGAAAATGCGGCCCTTGCCGGCATCGTCCGGACCTTTTTGTGTCCAGTAGATGTGACCACGAGTTGGGTCGACGGTAATACCGACGCACCATTTTGTCGCGTCAGGGCCAGGGCATTTGTCTCCCTGGCTGGTGTCCACGAGGGTCTCGATCTTGGAGCCATCGAGGGAGCAGCGCATCACCCGCATGCCCTCGCGGTCCGACCAATACAGCTTGCCGCTGGGCTTCTCGAGGTGGATCTGTTTGGGACTGAATGTGGCGCCTTTGGGCACAATGGTTGTGCGATTGCGTCCATCGACGTCGGCCCGCTCGATGGAGCCGTCGTTCAGTTTGATTTCACCCATGTTGGTCCAGTAGATGTGGCCGCCTTCCGCATCGACGACGAGGCCATCCGGATGCCGACACCCGGTGACAATGACCTTTTGATCGCTGCCATCCGGATTGACGGTGAAGATTCGGCCCTCGCCGAGGTCGAGCACGAACAGGCGGCCGCCGGCAACCTTTTTGCCGAACGCACGTTCCGTTTTTGAAGACTGAAGTTCGGTCATGTTTTTCTCCTTTCGTCGTTCACCGCGCCGCAAGCGCGGAATGTCTCAGACATACATGAGAAAGGGATCGATCACCGAGAGCGATCCCTCGTACTCCGATTCCAATCGGTATCGCGCCAGGTCCGCGACAGTGACCATCACGAGGCCGTGCGTCTTGCAGAACCGGATCAGGTCCGGCACGCGAGCCATGGTGCCATCGTCGTTAACGATCTCGCAGATGACGCCAGCGCGAGATAACCCCGTGAGACCGGCAAGATCGACGGCTGCCTCGGTCTGGCCACGGCGCTCCAGAACGCCGCCGGGTCGGGCACGCAGCGGAAATACGTGCCCTGGCCGGGCGAAGTCCTCCGCTAAACTGGCGGGGTCAACGGCAGCCTTGATCGTGTGCGCTCGATCATGAGCTGAGATGCCGGTCGTCACGCCTTCCTTTGCGTCGATCGAGATAGTGAACGCGGTGCCGTGCAGAGCGGTGTTCTCCGGCGCCATCGGGGCGAGGTCCAGTTCGTCCAGCCTCTCGCCGGGCATGGCCAGGCAGACGAGCCCCCGCCCGTGGGTCGCCATGAAGTTGATCGCCTCGGGCGTGACCAGCTCCGCCGCCATTGTCAGGTCGCCTTCGTTCTCGCGGTCCTCGTCATCCACCACGACGATCATGCGGCCGGCCTTCAGTTCGCGCACGGCGGTCTCGATGGTCGCGAACTCGAACCGGTCTGGCGCGTGATCCGGATACCTCGTGTGTTCTTGCCGACCCAGGCCCAGTGCGTGCCCCATCCTCTCCTTCTTGGCACGCAGGTAGGCCAAGGAATGTGGGGTCGGGGCGGCTAGCGATCCGAGCACTTCGCCGGTGAAGCACTGCGAATGGATGCGAATGAGCGGAGCACCCTCCGTCAGATCGCCGAGGATCATCGCGAGCGCGGTTTCGACCCGGCGGCTGCCGTTCAAGATCTCACGCTCGAATCCCAAGGTCTCGAACGCCCCCCACTTGGTCGGCATGCGGGTGGAGACAACTCGTCGGACTGTGCTGGTCGGAGTCATGTTTGTCCTGCCTTTCCACTCCATGCTGCAAGGATCAAGCGCCCTCAGTGGTTCGGAACGTAAATGGCTAAGGGTTCATCGTGGTTGTGCGAGCCACACTTTTCCCAGGCGAACCGTCTTTGCGCTCCGATCCTCCCGTTATCGCGCCGCTGGCGCGGAAGGCGCGGATCGCCACCGCATCAAAGCCAAGTTCCTGAAGAACCGCCTCGTTGTGTTCGCCGATTTCCGGGCGCGTTTGGCCGGCACTTTCGCTACGCCATGCACCTGAATCGGGCTGCTGATCGTCGACGTCAGTTTCCCGCCCGCACCCTCGATCGGAACGACAATGTCATTGGCCTGTAATTGGGGGTCCCGGACGACCTCGGCCGGTTCCGTCACGACGCCGAACGTGATGTGGGCTTGCTCCAGGGCGTCGTGCCAGTGGGCCATCGGCTGAGCGCTGAAGGCTTCGTCGAAAATGGCCGTGAGCTGGGCCATGTTGGCCGACAACTTCGTAGCGTCGCTGAACCGCGCGTCCGTCAGCAGGTCCGCGCGACCGATTGCCTTGGCCAGCGCCGCGAGCTTGTCGGGCGTCATCACGAGCATCAGCCATTGGTCGTCCGCGGTCCGATACACGTTGATCGTCGCGTTCGGAGGGTTCTTCTGGTCGTGCAGCGGGAAGAACCGGGCGTCGCAAAGTGCGGCGGCGTTCACTACGCCGGCGGACCAAACGCCGCTGGCGAGGAGCGACGTGGTGACGTAGGAGCCCTTTCCGGTACGCTCGCGCTGATATAAACCTGTGACGATCGCGGAATACAAGGCGACCGCCGTCACATGGTCACCCGTGCCCGCAATCGGCAGTGTCGGCGGGGCGCCCGCGTCGCGCATCAGCGCCAACAGGCCGCTGCGGGCCCAGTACGCCGTGAAATCGAACCCCGGGAGATCGGCGTCCGGCCCGTTGTCGCCATAGCCCGTGAGGTCGGCGTAGATCAACCGAGGATTCCAAGAGGCCACGTCTTCGTAGGACAACTTCAGCCGCTTGCGGGCCGGGTGCGGGGTGTTAACGATGAGCACATCGGCCCACTTGACGAGGCGCTCGAGCACCTTGTTGGCGTCCGGCGATTTGAGGTTGAGGGCCAGGCCGCGCTTATTGCGGTTATCCAGGTGCCACGCGTAGTTGTCCTGGGCACGCGGTTGCGGGGGAACCTTGTAGACGATTCGATAGGTGTCGCCCGTGGGCGGTTCGACCTTGATCACGTTGGCGCCGAAGTCGGAAAGGATCACCGCGGCCCCCGGGCCCGCGATGAAGCTCGCGAGGTCCACGACTTTCAGGCCGGTGAAAATATTGTCTGCGCTCATGATAGTCCTCACTGAAAAGGGTGATGGGAGGCGGTTAACGGCCCTGGAACTTCGGCTTGCGCTTTTCACGGAACGCGGCGGTCCCCTCTTTCCTGTCCTCAGTTGCGAAACACTGGGCAAAGAGCGAAGCTTCGATGTTCAGACCCTCGGCGAGGCTCACATCGAGCCCCCGGTTGGCGGCGTCAATCGCCAACTTTACGGCCACAGGGGCATTGGCATTGATCTTGTTCAAAATGGCTTCCGCCCTCGGAATGAGGTTGTCCCTGGCAACGATCTCGTTGACCAGGCCGATCCGGTAAGCCTCCTGGGCGTCGATCATGTCGGCGCTGAGAATCAACTGCAGCGCGCGTCCCTTGCCGACGAGCCGCGGCAGGCGCTGCGTCCCGCCAAAGCCCGGGATAATGCCGATGGTCACTTCCGGCTGCCCGAACTTGGCCGTTTCCACCGCCAGTCGGATCGTGCACGCCATCGCCAGCTCGCAGCCGCCGCCCAAGGCAAAGCCGTTGACGGCCGCAATCACCGGTTTGCCCAGATTCTCGATGAGCTCGGTGAGACGTTGCCCGTGTCGCGTCTTATCCTCAGCGTCGCTCGGCGAATCGTTGGCCATTTCGCTGATGTCCGCGCCCGCCGCGAACGCCCTGTCGCCGGCGCCGGTCAAGATCACGCCACGCACTGCGGCATCGTCACGGGCATCCTCGAAGACTTCACTCAGCTCCGTGATGGTGGCCTTATTGAGGGCGTTCAATACCTTCGCCCGGTTGAGCGTGACGTACGCGATCACCCCCTTTTTCTCGTACAGAACATTCTCGCGCGTGGCGCAGCGGTAGCGGTACTCATGAGTGTGCTCCTTGTGTTACGAGTGAGTCTTTGGAATCTGCCGGGTTGGGAACCCTATCGGATTAAACAAAGGCGCTAAAGCCAGTGACGGCCTTGCCGAGGATCAGGTTTTGCATCTGGTACGTCCCTTCGTAGGAGTAGAGCGCCTCGGCGTCGGCGAAGAAGCGGGCCACGTCATAGTCGGTGGAAATGCCGTTGCCGCCGAGAATCTCGCGGGCCCATGCGACCGTCTCACGGCTCTTGGACGTGCAGAACGCCTTGGAGAGCGCCGCGTGGGCGTCCGTCAGCTTGCCTGCCATGTCGAGCTGCGCTGTCCGTGCTACCAGGCACTGACAGGCCGTGATGTTGGCGAGCATCCGGGCGAGCAAGTCCTGGATGAGCTGGAACGAGGCGATCGGCTTGCCGAACTGCAAACGCTCCTGAGCGTATTTGAGCGCGTGCTCGTAGGCCCCCATCGCGCACCCCGTCGCCTCCCAGCCGACGAGATACCGCGTCTGACGTAGCACCCGCGCGGTGTCGCGGAACGACGTGTCGGCCTGGAGGCGGTTTGCCTCGGACACCCGGCAGTCATTCAGCGTGATCTGGCCGTTCTGGACCACCTTGAGCGCGATCTTGTTCTGGATCTTCTCGACACTGAAGCCGGGCGTGGTCTTGTTTTCGACGATGAAGCCCTTGACCTGGTTGTCGGCGACGTCTCGCGCCAGATGATCGAGACGTCGCACCACGGCGCATTCCCGATCCACCGCTTCTGGCCGTTCAAGACCCAGGTGTCGCCCTCGCGCTTGGCCGTCGTCAAGAGCCCGCCACCCGCACCCGACCCCACCAGTGGCTCGGTCAGGCCGAAGCAGCCGATCTTTTCCATGCGGGCCATCGGCGGCAGCCACGTCTGCTTCTGCTCCTCCGACCCGCCGAGGTAGATCGAACCCATCGCCAGGCCGTTGTGGACGCCGAAGAAGGTCGCGATCGAGGAATCGACCCGCGACATCTCCATCGGGATCAGGCCGAGCAACAGCACGCTTCCGCCGCGGCACCCGTATCCCTGCATCCCCAGGCCGCCGATGTTCAGCTCTTTGATCCCCGGCAGCAGTTCGAACGGAAATGAATCTTCGATCCAGTACTTGTTGATGATCGGCGCGACCTTGGTCTCCATGAACGCGCGAACCTGTTTCAAGAGCGCGAGTTCCTCGGCGTTCAAGGCGTCAGCGAGCTGGTAGAAGTCGCTATTCGGCGCCGGCAGCGGCTTTGGTTGCTTCACGGGTCTTGTTGCCGTCGTAGTCATGGTGTTCGTTTCGCTCATGGCGTTTTTCTCCGGTTCGGTACTGGGCCAAATTTAGAAGCTTGCTACCCACGGCGAGAGTGGCCTGACCAGGTCGGTTTTTTTCCGCGGCCCGGCTTCGCGCCGGATCGCGCCGCGATCTTTGCAAGTTTGTTCATGCGGCATTAGCGCGCCGGCGCCGGCCGGCGGGGGCGCGTCGGCGGCCTTGACGTCGAATCCCAGGAAGCGGGCGAACCGCCGCTGTCGGTGGCGTGCGTAATACGCCTGGCGGGCCTTATCGCGCGTCCGCCGCTTTCGCGTCCCATCCACGACCGACCTCCCTTTGTTGAAATTCCTCGAGGTTTCTCGGTGAGTGCCCAAGCTAGGGGGGTGTCAGGTAGCCGCCCCCGATCGCGGGCTGGCCCCGGGGCGACGAGGCGTGCGGGCCCGGGCGAGGCCCTCACGTCACGATTCGCCGAATGTGACGGAGCCGACGTGACGACCGGGCACCGGGCGTCCCATCGGACGAGCAGCTGGTGCCCCGGAGATCTCCCGTGAGCGGTCCGCCGCCAGGGTCAGAAACGAACCTACTGGACCGGCCCGGATTCGACCGGCCGAGTTAGTGACGTCCTCGGGCGGTTCTGATCGGCCCGACGTGGGGGTGCCAGGGTGATCCTTTCGATCGCTGTCTTCCCCCGCTGATCTGATAAGCGTGGACGGTGGACATCGAATGTGCTACGTTTCGCGTGGGAATGACAATCGGTTGCTCACTCATCGGATCTTTTCCGGATAATGAGATACCGCTTGATGAGACAAGCGGGCGAAAAAGCAACAACTGTGCCGGAGGTTGGATATGGTTTTTCTCGACGATCGACGGATCGCAACACGCCGGGGAAATCCTCGGCATTTCGTGACAGCTCGATGGGCCCTAGCCGCGTTTCACAGGATGCAGCGGGCCACCGGCGATCGATGTGAAGTGGCAACTTTTGTGTCCGGATGTTGGGAAGATTTACCCACGCCGCGTTGAGTCCTCCCAATGAAGAACTTCTGGGCCGCCGGTCTTTTACCAACGCATTGCCTTGGACATGAGGAAGCTTCGTCATCAAGACCGTTCACCCGCTTACGAAGCGACCAGTTCATGTCCTTTATTCTGACTGCTGTAAGGAGGGTAGCGGAGGTCGGCGTCGATCCGCGTGCCGCGGTAATGGACGCCGCGGGCGTTCGTGTCTGTGCGGAAGCCCCACTCGCCGTGTTGCTTGCCCATCCCGGAGTTGCCGACGCCGCCGAAAGGCAGGTCGGCGATGAGCGGTTGAATCGTGCAGTCGTTGACCGCCGCGTCCCCAGAGGTGGTCGAGTCCAGGATCCGCTCCGCCACCTGCTGGTCTTCCGCAAAGACATAGAGCCCCAGAGGGCTTGGCCTCGCGTTGACGAAGTCGATCACCTGCTGGACGTTATCCACCTCCAACACCGGCAGAATGTTTACTCATGGCTGACTGCGCATGACCCCTCCCATTTCCATCGCATTGCTCGACGGGATCTCCTGGAGACATATCGCGATTTCATCCGTCGCGATGCCGGTGTGACCCTGGAACATTGACCAAAGCCGTTTGAGCAACTTCGTCTTTTCTTCGGATGTATGGCCGGGTCTTCGGGCGCGTTACGGCCGGCGAACCCGGTATCGGCGCAATGAGCGGCGTGCGGCGAGCGGTAAAGCAACAACGATGCCGGAGGTTGGTTGTGGTTTTCCCTGGCGATGGACTGGTCGAAATATCGCTGCCCAGCGTTTCGCCAGCTCACGACAGAGCGCCAGCAGTCGAGGGGGTTCACAGAGATCGGTGGGTCAGTGGATAATCGACATGAGGTGGCAACTTATTTGCCAGGTTGATGGGAACATTTACCCATGTTGGGGTCGCTGCCGGAACGTGTGATTGCCGCCGGGAACGCGTGGGGGGAGATTCTAGCTGGGCCCCTTTTCTGCTTCCGCGGAGCGCGGCGCGGATGGCCCCAGATCGCGGAGTTTCAGGCGCAGGGTTTGCCGCGCGATTCCCAGTAGCAGGGCGGCCTGGTGCTGGCTCCCACCGGTGTGCTCGAGGATGCGAGGCAACAGGAGTCGGTCGAGGTTGCGGTGCGCCTCGCCGTAGAGTTCGCGGACGTCCGGGCCCAGCCGCAGGCGGATGACGAACTCCTCAACCCCCGGCTCCTTGCCGGGCGGGGCTGCGGGGGACGGGGCCAGCCCTCCGAAGGATTGTGGGAGGAAGGCCGGAAGGAGGACGTTGCCGCTGGCCCGCAAGAGCGCCTGCTTGAGCACGCTCTGCAGCTCACGGATATTGCCCGGCCACGCGTAGGCGCGGAGCCGCTCGAGCGCATCCGGGGCGGCCTCGCAAACGTCGCGCCCCAGTTCGCGGCCGAAACGGCGCACGAAGTACCGGATGAGCAGCGACAGGTCGTCGCCGCGCTCCCGCAGTGCGGGTAAGTGGATGTTGAACACCCCCAGCCGGTAATAAAGGTCCGGCCGGAACTTCCCCTCTTCTGACCACGCCTTCAAGTCGCGGTGGGTCGCCGCGATTAGCCGCACATCGGTGCGGATCGTGTCGTTGCCCCCGACGCGCTCGAACGCCTGCTCCTGGAGCACACGCAGCATTTTGGCCTGAGTCGACGGCGGCATATCGCCGATCTCGTCCAGGAACAGCGTGCCCCCCGAGCACTGCTCGAACTTGCCGATGCGGCGGCGGTCGGCCCCGGTGAAGGACCCCTTCTCATGGCCGAACAGCTCGCTCTCCAGCAGGTTCTCAGGGATTGCGGCGCAGTTGAGGGCCAAAAACGGCCCCTTCGCACGCGGGCTGTGTTGGTAGATCGCCCGGGCCACCAGCTCCTTGCCGGTGCCCGTCTCTCCGGTGATCAGCACGGGAAAGCTCTGGTCGGCGACACGGCCGATCGCCTTGTAAGCTTCCTGCATCCCCGGGCAGCTTCCGATGATCACTTCGCCCGCGACGTCTTCGTCAGGCGGCGTCTGCGTGACGATGGCCGGCTCGCGCATCAACCGGGCGACCTTGAGCGCCTCTTTGATCACGCGGTCCAGTTTTTGCAAATCGATCGGCTTGAGCAGGTAGTCGTAGGCCCCGTGCCTCATCGCCTCGATGGCCGAGTCAGCAGACCGGACCACGGTGACAAAGACGACCGGGATGCGGGCGTCGATTCGGCGGAGCTGCGTCAAGACGTCGAGGCCGGACTGGTCTGGAAGTCGCAGGTCGAGGAGAATGACGTCCGGGCAAGCGGCGGCGACCCGTTTCAAGCCCTCTGCCCCCGTGTGGGCGATCTCAACGCGGTGTTTAGGCGCGGGGAACACGTGGGCCACTTGCTCGGGGAGCAGGTCCGGGTCGTCATCGATTAAAAGCAAGTGGGCCACTGATCTATCCCATGCACGGTAAAGAGTTCTGGAAGGCGTTGTTCATTTTACGAGGCTATCTAGAAGCAGTTCCATGCTTGACTCCGACCGAACGGCGAATCGGGCCATCTCCGACCATTTGAGCCTGGCCCTCCAGCTGGCGAACGTGTTCCCTGCCGTCGTCGACCTGGAGACGGGCGAAATTGTCGGCCCCAGCCTGTGGGATGAAGTCCTCGGCAATCCGCCGGGCACCACGCCGCCCCGATGGTCGGCCTGGGAGGCCGTGATCAATCCAGACGACCGGCCAGGCCGCGATGCGTCCTTGGACGACTGCCTCGCTGGTCGAGCGCCGCTCTACCAGGCCGCGTACCAGGTACGCCGCCACGACGGGCGCTGGGTCTGGATCAAGGTCGTCGGGAAAGTGGTCGAACGAAACACAGCGGGCCGGCCGCTACGGCTGGCCGTGGCGATTCGAAACATCGACGATCTCCGGCAGGCCGAGCAGCAATTACGAGAACGCGAGCGGGAGCTCGAATCGCTCATGGGGCACCTTCCGGGACTGGCCTACCGGGCCCTGGCCGACGATCACTGGACCGCCCTGTTCGCCAGCAGGGGCATCGAAGACCTGACCGGCTACCCGGCCGACGAGTTCACTTCCCGCCGGCTCAACTACGCCGACATTATGTTGCCTGAGGACCGGCCCGCGACACGTGAGGGCGTCTTGAACGCCCTGCGGGAGCGAAGGATGTACGAGGCCGAGCACCGCGTCCGACACAAGGACGGAACGTTTCGGTGGATTTGGGCGCGCGGCCATGGGGTATTCGCTGACGACGGCTCCCTACGCTTTATCGAGGGCTTGAACTTGGACATGACCCGCCAGAAGCGGGCCGAGGAGAACTTGCGGGAGAGTGAGCGTCGTTGGCGCAGCCTGGCCGAAGCGCTGCCACAACTCGTCTGGACGGCCACGCCCGACGGCGCCTGTGACTACTTCAGCACGCAGTGGACGAAATACACGGGGATCCCAGCGAGTCAGCTCTTGGGCTGGCGATGGCTGGAAGTGTTGCACCCGGACGACCGGGAGGCTACCCGGCTATCCTGGGCGGAGTCGGTTGCAGGGCGCGGCGCCTATGACGTGGAATACCGCGTCCGCCGGTCGGACGGTGAGTACCGGTGGTTCAAGACTCGCGGCGTGCCGATCCGGGACAGCGAGGGCGGCATGTTCAAATGGTTCGGCACCTGCACGGACATCACCGACGGCAAGCTGGCAGAGGAGGAACTCCGCCTCGCCAAAGAGGCCGCCGAGTCGGCGAACCGCGCCAAAGACGAGTTCCTGGCGAACGTCAGCCACGAGATCCGGACGCCCATGAACGCCATCCTCGGCATGACCGACCTCGCCTTGGACACCCGCCTCACCGAGGACCAGCGGCAGTACCTGACAACGGTCAAGTCGGCGGCGGACGCCCTTCTCGGAGTCATCAACGACATCCTGGATTTCGCCAAGATCGAGGCCGGCCGCCTGGAACTGGACCCTGCCGATTTTTCGCTCGATTCCGTTCTAGGCTCGACCCTCAGAGCTCTGGCGGTTCGCGCGCACAAGAAGGGGCTGGAGCTGGTATGCCAACAACGGCCTGACGTACCCGATGCTTTGGTCGGCGACGCCGGCCGGCTCCGCCAGGTGCTCATCAATCTCGTTGGCAACGCCATCAAGTTCACAGAACGCGGCGAGGTTGTGGTCCTCGTGGAAAACGCCGACGAGCCCGTACAGGAAGGAGAGGTCAGCCTGCGCTTCACGGTAACGGACACCGGCATCGGCATCCCGCTCGACAAGCAAGCGACGATCTTCCGTGCGTTCGAGCAGGAAGACACCTCAACCACGCGCAAGTACGGCGGTACAGGACTGGGCCTGACCATCGCGGAGCGGCTCGTCGGCCTATTGGGCGGCGCGATCCGAGTTGACAGCGAACCGGGCCGCGGCAGTACCTTCGGCTTCACAGCCCGCTTCCGCCGTCGGACGGGTTCCGGGGGTGAACTCGCTTCCGTGCCGGCATCTCCGCTGCGCGGGCTGCCGGTGCTCATCGTCGATGACAACGCGACCAACCGCCGCATCCTTGAGGAGTGGCTGCGCGGCCACGAGATGGAGCCTTCCTCCGCAGGTGACGGCGTGACGGCCATGGACGCAATCTGGCACGGTGTCGCACAGGGCCGTCCCTACCCGCTGGTGCTTCTTGATGGCCGAATGCCGGACATCGACGGCGTGGCCCTGGCCGCCAAGATTCGTCAGCGGAAGGAGCTTTCTGCGACGCGCATCATCGTGTTGACCTCGGGCGACCGCCCGGGCGACCTGGCCCGGGCGCGTCAACTGCAAATCGCTGCCAACCTGCTCAAGCCGATCCAGCAAAGCGAGCTCATCGAGACCATCGTGTCGGTCATGGGGCTCGAAGGTAACCCGGAACGCTTACTGGACAGCGCTGCTGTGACGCCGGCCCCAGCCCCGGAACACGCAACGGGCGTGCCGCTGCGCATCCTTGCGGCCGAGGACAACGAGTTCAACCGAGATCTTCTTGAGCACATGTTGGCCGGCCAGGGGCTCTCGCTCGACAATGGTGGTTGACGGCCGGGACGCGCTTGCTCTCCTGGAGCGAGAATTCTTCGATGTGTTGCTCCTGGACATCCACATGCCTGAACTGGACGGGTTCCAGGTCGTGCGAGCGATCCGGGAACGCGAGCGAACGGCGGGAGGGCATCTGCCCGTCATCGCCTTGACAGCGCGCTCGCGGAAAGAGGACCGCGAGAGGTGCCTGCGGCGCAGGCATGGACGATTACCTCACCAAGCCGTTCACGGCTGCTGACCTGTGGACAGCCATCGACCGGGTCGTGAGACGTTGTCCCCCTGGGAAAACCGATCGGCTGGACCCGATTGATCCGCAAGTCCTCTTGGCTGCGTGTGGGGCCGACGCCGCCATGCTTCAGAAAATGTGCCGGTCGCTGGAAGCGCGAGTCCCGGAGCACCTGGCGTCCCTCCGCGAGGCATTGCACAGCCATGACGCACTGCGGTTACGGGAAGCGGCTCACAAATTCTGTGGCCTGCTATCGGCGTTCTCGACGGTCGCGGGCAATCAGGCGGCCGATCTGGAAGACGCCGCGGCCAGCGCACGCCTTGACAAAGCTCAGCCGATCGTCGCACAACTCGAAACAATCGCCGGGGAACTGCTAGAGCGGGTGCGGGGCTTGTCGATCGAGAGCTTGCGACACCATGCAAAGTGAGCTAATGATGAGTGAAGAACAGACCACAGTGGCCGTGCAGCGCTACCTTAAAGCGCTGTCCGGAGGACGCGCCCGCCGAACCGATCGTGCGGGCGCTCTTGGATCGTTCCGTCCGCCGGCTCCAAGTGCTCTGCGCCAATCTCCTGTACCGTCGTTACCCACGTCTCATGCGACCCCCGGTGAACCTGCAGCCCGACGAGCTCTTGAGCGCCGTGGTTGAACGGCTGCTGAAGGCGCTGCGGGCCGCCCGTCCCCAGACGGTGCGAGAATTCTTCGCCCTGGCCAACCAGCACATGCGCTGGGAACTGAATGACCTGGCCCGACGCTTAGATAGTCAGCCGGCCGCTGGGGAGCTGTACGAGGGGATCGTGCTTTCAGCCGCCCAGCAGCGTCTCAGAGCTTACGCCCGAACAGTCTGCGCATGCTCCAGGCGATCGATGACCTTCCCGACGAGGAGCGGGAAGTCTTCGACTTGGTGCGCATCCAGGGAATGACGCAGGTCGAGGCCGAGGAGGTGCTGGGCGTGTCGAACAAAACGGTCCAGCGACGGCTCAATCGCGCGCTTCTAATGCTATCAGAGGCGCTCGATGACCTCCGGCCCGGTCGCGAGTCGCCCCCGCAAACCATAGCGATTCGTCCCGGCCACGCGGGGCATTCCGCAACAGAGGCAAGTACGCCACGGCGTTGGGAGAATCCCGTCATGTCGGCCGATCCACGCGTGCGAAGGCTGCTCGAGGAGATCCTCGAATCGCGTCGCACACCGGAGGAGGTGTGTCGGGCCTGCCCTGAATTGTTGCCCGAGGTCCGTGATCGCTTGATGCGCCTTCGCGAGCTGCAGGCCCAGGTCGACTCGTTGTTGCCAACGACGGGATCCGCAACGGGGCCCTCTGCGCCGTTGGACGGTAGGTTTCCCCAGGTTCGCGGCTACGAGGTCCAGGCGATGCTGGGGCGCGGCGGAATGGGCGTCGTTTACGAGGCGCTGCACTTGCGCTTGAACCGCGTGGTCGCTCTGAAGATGCTGCAGGCCGGCGCGTACGCCGGAGCGCACGAACGGGCGCGGTTCCAGCGCGAAGCGGAGGTGGTGGCGGAGCTGCGCCACCCGAACATCGTGCAGGTCTACGATGTGGGCGAGCATGAGGGCTGCCCATTTTTCACGATGGAGCTCCTGGAAGGGGGCAACCTGGCTCAGGCCGTCTCGGGCACACCCCAGCCGGCTCGCGAGGCGGCGGCGCTGCTGGCCAAGCTGGCCGAGGCCGTGCAGGTGGCACACCGGGGCGGGATCGTGCACCGCGACCTGAAGCCGGCCAACATCCTGCTCACGCCCGATGGCACGCCCAAGATCGCCGATTTCGGGCTGGCGCGGCACTTCGACGAAGGGCAGGCCCTGACGCTGAGCGGTACGCGGCTCGGGACTCCGAGCTACATGGCCCCGGAGCAGGTGATCGGAAAGGCAGGAACGATCGGGCCGGCCGCGGACATCTATGCGCTCGGCGTCCTGCTCTACGAGGTGCTCACCGGAAGGCCGCCGTTTCGAGGGGAGACGGCGGCCGAAACGGAGCGGCAGGTGATCCATGACGAGCCGGTCTCCCCCTCGCGATTAAACCCGAAAGTGCCCCGCGACCTCGATACGATTTGCCTGAAATGTTTGTCCAAGGAGCCGGCCCGGCGCTACGCCTCGGCCGGGGACCTGGCCGAGGACCTGTCGCGGTTCCTCGACGGCCGGCCGATCGTCGCCCGGCCGGTGCCGTTCTGGGAGCGGGGGATCAAGTGGGCGCGGCGCCGGCCGGCGATCGCGGCACTGATCTCGGCGGTCCTCCTGCTCCTGACGTCGTTGCTGGGTGGGGGGGTCTGGTCCTACGCCGAGATCAATCGGTCGCTCACGAAGACCGAGTCCCTGGCGCAAGGCCGAGGCGAAGGCCAAGGCTCTTGCCCAGGAACAGACCAAGGTCGCCAACCAGCGTGCCGAGGACCTGGCCTGGGAGGATTACATCAACCGGGTCGACCGGGCCTATCGCGAGGTGCAGGACGACAACGTCGCCCTGGCCGAGGACCTGCTCCACGGCTGCCCGGTCGAGCGCCGCGGCTGGGAATGGCACTACGTCAAGCGGCTCTGCCACCCCGAGCGGTTCTCGCTGGAGGCGCCCGCCGGCAGCCTCAGCGCGATCGCCTTCAGCCCCGATGGGCGACTGATCGCCACCGGCTCGGGCGGGCAATTCTATAGAGGTAGGGGCGGCTCCACAGTCGAGCTTTGGGACAGGGAAACCGGCCAGCGACTTCCGACCCTTCACGGCACCGAGAACGTGGTCTGGGGTCTGGCGTTCAGCCCCGACGGGACCGAGCTGGCCTTGGGCGGGACGAACCCTCAAGTCGAGGTCCGAGACGCGCACACCGGCGCCGTGCGCTGGTCCAAGCACGATCCGACGCTGCCCCAGGCCATGAGCATCGCCTTCAGCCCCGATGGGAAAGTCCTCGCCGTGGGATTCGGCCAGTACAGCCAGCAGGAAGCCTTTCAGGTCAAGGTCTACGAGGTGGAGACCGGCCGGGAGACGGCCGCGTTCCCCGGCCCGAGGGGCGGTGTCAACGACCTGGCCTTCCACCCCGACGGCCGCCACCTGGCGGTCGCCGGAGCGGAGGTGGTCGAGGTCTGGGACGTCGGCGCCCCGAAAAGGGTCCGCGAGCTCCGGGGGCATTCGAAGTGGGTGTACGGCGTTGCGTATAGCCCCGACGGGAAATGGCTGGCCACCGGCGGTTGGGACCGCACGATCAAGCTCAGGGACGCGGCCACTGGCGAGGAGAAGCTGACGATCTTCGCCCACGACGGGTTCGTCCTCGACCTGGCCTTCAGCCCCGACGGCGGCGCGCTGGTCTCGACGAGCGAGGACCGGAGCGTCCGGCTCTGGGACGTCCCGAGCGGCCGCCCCCTCGGCGTGCTCCACAGCCATTCCGACTTCGTGCAAGCCGTCGCCTTCGCCCCCGACGGCCGCGAGCTGGCATCCGGCGGCCTGGAGGGCACGATGAAGGTCTGGGACCGGCGGACCAGCTTCCCGGTCGTGTTCGGCGGGCATACGGGCTGGGTGGGCCGGCTGTGGTATCGCCGCGACGGGCGCCGCGTCGTCACCGCCCCGATGGCATACCAGGTCGCGGGCGAGACCACCAAGGGCTGGGACCCGAGCACGGGCGAGCTGGACCCGCGCTGACCGGCATCGACCCCGACAAGCTCCGGGACGAATTCCTTCCGCCCACCGTGTTCCCCCCGGACTACGGCCCCCCGCGAGCGGTGACGAGCCCCGATGGCAAGTTGATCGTCCGCGTCTGGGCCGGGGCGGTCGAACGGCCGATGGCCGATCGCAGCCAGGATTACGCTAAAAACTCGGTCGAAGTCCTCGACGCGAACAGCGGCCACGTGCTCCACACGCTGATCGGTCACACCGCGGAAGTGCGCGGTCTCGCCTTCAGTCCCGACGGCCGGCGGATCGCCACCTCGAGCTGGGACCGGACCATCAAGCTCTGGGACCCGGACACCGGCCGCGAGGTCTTTACCCTTCGCGGCCACACCGCTGGGCTGCTGGTCGTGGCTTTCAGCCCCGACGGCCGCCGGCTTGTGTCCGGCGGCATCGACTTCACGGCCCGCGTCTGGGATGCAACTCCACTGCCGGCCGACATCCTGCGGGCGCAGGATGCGCGTTATCAGCGGAAACGCAAGGCGCTCGCGGAGCTGGCCAGGGCCGTCGAGGACGCCGAGCGCACCGAGAACTTGGCCAAGAGCGGCCAGTGGGACCTGGCAGCCGAAGCGTATGGAACGTTCGTCGACCAAGAGCCGGACAACTTCCGCCTTCGGCAGGCCCAGATCCGGGCCCTCCTGGCAGCCAATGACGTCGCGGGCGCTCGGCGCGCCTGCGAAGAACTGCTCAAGCGGTCCGCCAACGCGATCTTGTCCGGCTCTTGGACGACCGATCTCGCATTCGGAAACACCGTCGTATGGCCCTGCGCGCTGACCCCAGATGCTGTCGCCGACCCTGGAGTCCCGGTGCGCCTGGCCGAGGACGCTCTGAAACTACATGCCGTAACGGAGCGAGAGGGGAGCGATCGGCTCAGGATCCTTGGAGCGGCGCTCTACCGCGCGGGGCGGTTCGCGGAGGCCATCCGCACATTGGAAGAAAGTCATCGAGGCCGCGGCGATGGCGGCGATCCGCAGGGATTCGCCTTCCTGGCCCTAGCTCATCACCGCCTGGGGCACCGCGCTGAGGCCAGGCGCTGGCTGGACAAGCTGGCGGCCTACCGGCCCAAGGAGACCGGCGATTTGTCCTGGGACGACGTGGAGGTCCGTATCCTGCGGCGCGAGGCCGAGTCGCTGATCCTGGGAGGCCCCCCCGCGGCCCCCTCACCCGCCACCCCCGCGCCGACCAGTGAGGCGGCCGGTCCTCCGGGAGCCAAGCCGGAGTGACGCTCCACGTCAGGGCCTCTCGACTCGGAACGAGGCCCTCTTCCCTGTCATGGTCGTTGGCGTTGACGTGGGCCGGTGCAACCCGCTCGTCGCCAGGCTTCATCGCGGCGAACCGACGGGCCGAGTCGGTCTCCCGTCACCCACGATCGCGCCGCGTCTCGAAACCGATTTACGTGAGGACAGGGAGCCATCGGGCTGGTGCGCCCGCACCGACGGCGGGGCGGTGTCCCAGATCCGCACCGTCAGGTCGCCGGAAGCCGAGGCCAGCCTCGTCCCGTCGGGGCTAAAGGCGACGGCATGAACATAGGAGTCGTGACCACGCAACTGGCAGACCTCCTGACGGCTGGCGACGTCCCACAGGCGGATGGTGTTGTCACCGGAGCCGATCGCCAGCCGGGTGCCGTCCGGACTGAACGCCAAGCCGTACACCCGGTTCCCGTGCGGCAAGACCCCGAGCTCTTCGTACGTGTGGGCGTCCCACAGCCGCACGTTGCCCCCACCCACCGAAGCGGCGGCGATCAAGCGGCCGTCCTTACTGTAAGCGATTCGATAACCCTCGGCGTCGGCGGACAGCACGCCGATCGCGCTCTTCGTCGCGACATCCCAGAGCCGCACCGTCCGATCATATCCGACGCTGCCGAGATATGTCCCATCGGGGCTGAAGGCCACATCCAGGGCGGGCCCCGCGTGCGCCGGCAAGGCACCGGCCGGCTCCCCCGCCGCCACGTCCCAGAGTCGAATCGAGCCGTCGCGACTCCCCGAGGCCAGCAGCGTACCCGCCGGGTTGAAGACCGCTCGAGCATCCCCTGTCCAGTACCCGGTGGGTGCCGTGAAGACCTGGCGGGGTTTGCCGGCGGCCAGATCCCAGAGGGTAATGGCGTCGCCGCGCGTCACTGTGGCGAGCTGGCTACCGCCGGGGTGCCAGGCCACGGAACTGACGATATGGGCCTCCGAATGACGTGCGTCGTGCCGCAACAGGGCGGTCTGGCGACCGGTGGCGGCGTCCCAGACCCGCGCGGCGCCGTCCCAGCCCGCGGAGGCTACACGCGTGCCGTCGGGACTGAAGGCCACATCGTAGACGAAGCTCGCGTGCCCGCGCAGGATCCCATTACGTTCGGCCAGCTCCATATCCCAGACGCGCGACTCGCCGTCCTCCGAGCGCGACACCAGGAGTGAGCCGTGCGCGGCGAACGCCACGCCCACGACCTCTGCCGCGTGGCCGAGCAACACAGCGACGATGTCCCCGGAGGTCGCGTCCCAGAGCCTCAGCTTCCGATCGGCCGAAGCTGTGACGACGCGCCTGCCGTCGGGGCTGAAGATCGCGTCCCAGAGTCGATCTGTGTGACCGCGGAGGGTGGCGACCGGCTGGCTGCTCTCACCGTCCCACAGCCGGGCGGTTTGATCCAGGGAGCCCGAAACGAGGCGCCGGCTGTCCGGGCTAAAAGCGACCGATCGAGTCGTATTGGTGTGGCCCAGCAGGGCGGTGATCGGCCGCCCGGTCGCGGCGTCCCACAGCCGCACGCTGTTGTCCGGATAAGGAGATCCCGAGGCCAGACGCGACCCGTCGGGGCTGAAGGCCAGGACCCCCGGGCTGACTGTATGGCCGCGGAGGATGGCGACCTCCCGGCCGGTGTCGCCATCCCATAAACGAATATGCTTCTCGCCTTCGCCGTGTGACGCGATCCGTTTGCCCTCCGAGCTGACCGCCAGGCGGATGATCCGATGATCGTGGCTCCCGAGCACGGCAACCTGCCGGCCCGTGGTCGCGTCGTACAGGCAGATCTGGCGATCCAGGCCGATCACCAGCCGCTTGCCGTTCGGTAGGAAGGACGCGGTGAAATTCCGCGCATGGCCTTCAAGAATGGCGATGGCCCGGCCCGTGGTGACGTTCCACAGGCGGCCGGACTCACCATCCAGCGAGCATATCCGCTGCCCGTCCGGGCTGTACGACAGCCATTCGACCGGTTTCTCATGCCCGCGCAGGACATCCGCGGTTTTTCCCGGTGCCAGCTCCCATAGACGGACGGTCTTGTCGTCTGAGCCGGAAGCAAGGCGTTTGCCATCGGGGCTGTAGGCCAGCGCGGAAACGGGGCTCTCATGCCCGCGTAGTGCCGCAATCACCCTACCGGTTTGCACGTCCCAGATGTTGATGGCGCGGGTCGCTGTCGAGGCTCGCGAGCTGGTCGCCCGACGGGCTGATGATCGGCCGTGGCCACCAGAATTGCGAGCCCGGTTTTCCGCCGGGCATAACGGAGCGCGAATCATCGAGTCGGGCGTGCAAGTGCCGCCACTCCCAGCCGCGGTGCTCCTGCGGCGCCGCCTCGAGGGCCCTCCGGGCCGTGTCGCTATGCTCGAGCTGCAGGGCTGCGGCGGCGGCCGCGATGTTCGAACGGTAGCGTTCCCAGCGCTCGGCCGACCCGGCTCGTTCGGCCCGTTGCCGTGCCTCGACCGCCTCCCGCCATTGGCCGAGGATCGCCGCGAGGGCGAGGACACCCGTCATCACCATGGCGGCGAGTGACGCGGCCGGCACCGGGTTCCGCCGGCCCCACCGGACCATACGACCGAGCGGCCCTGTCCGGCGCGCCCGGATCGGCTCGTCGTTGAGGAACCGGGCCAGATCCGCCGCCAGCTCGTCCGCCGTCGCGTACCGTCTCCCGGGTTCCTTCTCCAGGCACTTCAAACAGACGGTCTCCAGGTCTCTCGGGACCTTGGCGTTAAGCCGCGAGGGGGGCACGGGTTCCTGCGCGATCACCTGACGCTCCGTCTCGGACGCTGTCTCCCCGCGGAACGGTGGCCGTCCTGTCACGAGCTCATAGAGGATCGCGCCCAGCGAGTACACATCGAGCGGTGGCCCCAGGGCATGCGTCAACCCGCGGGCCTGCTCGGGGGCCATGTAGCTTGGCGTACCGAGCGGGGCTCCGCTGACAGTCAGTCCCGCCTCCCCGTCCTGCCACCGAGCCAGGCCGAAGTCGGCGACCTTGGGCATTCCCTCGGCGGTGAGCAGGATGTTGGATGGCTTCAAGTCACGGTGGATGATCCCACCCCGGTGGGCCGCCTCCATCGCCGCCGCCAGGGCAACCAGGAGTTCGGCGGCCCGCCGGCTCGGTACTGGCGCCCCCGAGAGCTGTTGCGCCAGCGTGCCCCCCTCGACAAACTCCATGATGAAGTATGGCCGCCCGTCGTGGTTGCCGACGTCGAAGACCTGCACGATGTTTGGGTGACGCAGGCCGGCGGTCGCCGCGGCCTCGCGGAGGAATCGTTCGCGCTCCCCCGGGCGGACGTAGGGGCCGGCGAGGAGCATCTTGAGGGCGACGGTGCGGCGGAGTCGGGTGTCAAGTGCCCGATAGACGATTCCCATTCCGCCGTGGCCGAGCACCGCCTCCACCTCGTAGCCGGCGACGTGCGGCGGATCATCGCTCCAATACGCGGCCGGCGCGGCTTCGACCCTGGAGGTAGACGGCGGCTCGGGTAACAAGGCGCCGATGCGAGTCTGGATAGACTCGAGCCTTTGCCAGCGGAGACGCACCTCGGGTAGGAGCTCGGGGCAATCGCGGCAGACCTCCTCGGGAGTGCGCCGCGACTCGAGGACCTCCTCGAGAAGCTGTTGCACGCGTGGATCAGCGGCCATTGCTCTTGCCTCCCGACGTCGTCACGTCCGCCCGCTCAGGCCGGTCCGTCCCTACGTCTACGTCGGGCGCAGATCGTCCAGTTGCTCCGCCAGGAGTAACAGAGCGCGATTCAACCGCCTTTGCACCGTCTTGACCGAGATGCCCAAGACTCCGCCGACCTCGTTTTGGGCCAATCCCTGGATCCGGACGAGGCTGAAGACTTCCCGCTCATCTTCCGGCAGGTTTTCGATGGCCTGAAAGATGCGTCGGCCGTCCGAGCTCAGCTCGGAGACGCTGCTCTCCGGCGCCGGCACAACGCTCTCGCGCAGTTCAACGACGGAGGGCTGCTGGTCCAGGCGGCGGGCCAGGTCATTGAGCTCCCAGCGCATGTGCTGGTTGGCCAGCGCGAAGAATTCACGCACAGTCCGGGGTCGGGCCTCACGCATGGCCTTGAGTAACCGCTCAACCACGGCGCCGAGCAGATCGTCAGGCTCCAGGTTGAGCGGGGGTTGCATCAAACGTGGGTAGCCCCGGTATAGAAGATTGGCAGAGACCAGTTGCAGTCGACGCACCGACTGGTCCACCAGCGCCCGGATGATAGGCTCGGCGGGGGTATCTCCGCCCAGTGCGTCGAGGTAGCGCTGGACGACGGCGGTGGTCGGTTCTGCACTCATGAAACGCTACGCATCGCTCCGACTGAGGTGAATGTCCACCGGCCACGCTTTAGTTTGGTGGTGGTGCGCGTGCTGAGTATACCGCCTCTGGTGTCCACCTGCCACAACCGCGGAGATTGCAACGTTGGCCAGCGAACGCGACGTGCAACACCTGCTCGAGGTAATCCTCGACACGGGCAAGAGCCCCGAGGAGGTGTGCCAGGGCGATCCGCAGTTGCTGGCCGAGGTCCAGGCGCGCCTGCGATACGTGCGCTGCTCGAGGCCAAGCTCGACGTGCTGCTTCCGTCGTCGTCAGGCCCGGATTCTGGCATGGCGGCGGCCGGGCCGTGGACCGCCCAACCGCCGCATCTCAGCGGCTACGAAGTGCAGAATGAGCTGGGCCGGGGCGGCATGGGTGTTGTGTACCGGGCGTGGGATCAGCGCCTTCATCGCCCGGTTGCCATCAAGATGCTACTGGCCGGCGACTTTGCCCGACCCGACGAACGGGAGCGATTCGAGCGCGAGGCCGAGGCCGCCGCGGGCCTGCGACACGCCAACATCGTGCAGGTCTACCACGTCGGCGACCACGACGGGAGACCGTACTTCACGATGGAGTTCGTCGAAGGGGGAAGTCTCGCCGAGCTGCTTGCGGTCGCTCCCCTCGCCGCGGGCCGGGCCGCAGCGCTTCTCGCCACGCTGGCTGAAGCCGTCCAAGCGGCCCACGACCGCGGGATCGTCCACCGCGACCTGAAGCCTGGTAACGTCCTCTTGACCGCCGACGGCACCCCCAAGATCGCGGACTTCGGGTTGGCCCGGCGCCTGGATGATCGGACGGGGCTGACCCGCAGCGGCATTCCGCTGGGCACGCCGAACTACATGGCCCCGGAGCAAGCGCTGGGCCTGACGCACGCGATCGGACCGGCCGCGGACGTCTACGCACTGGGGGCCATTCTGTACGAGACACTGACCGGATGGCCTCCATTCCGGGCAGACACAACGGCGGAGACGCTGCGGCAAGTCGTCGAACAGGAGCCGATGCCGCCGTCGCGGTCGAACGCCAAGGTGCCGCGCAACTTGGAGGTGATCTGCCTCAAGTGTCTGCGCAAGGAACCTCGCCGCCGCTACCCTAGCGCCGCCGCGATGGCAGAGGACCTTCGCCGCTTCCAACGTGGCGAGTCGATTACGGCCCGCCCATCGGGCCGCTTGGAACGGTCCGTACGGTGGCTAGGTCGCCGGAGGGTCCAGGTCGCATCACTCTCGCTCGGTGCGCTGCTGGGGGTCGCGCTGGTCGGCGGCGGTCTCTGGCTGAGGTTAGAGCACGAGGCGAGCATCCGTCGCGAGCGGGACCGGGCCCGCCGTGAGCAAATCCTGGTCGCTCGAGCGGACGCAATCCGCTCCAATCGCGTGACCCTCGCCGAGGGGCGATTCAACGCCGCGGCCGAGCGGCGCTTCAACAACGCACGGGCGGACCGAAACTACGAGTCGGCGTTCAGCGAAGCGGCGTTCGGGGCGATCGGCGACGACTCGGCGTCTGTGGCGGCGCGGATCGCGGCCTCGGCCGCGCGCGTGCCGTTGGTGGCCGCTTTGGACGACTGGGCGATTAGTGCCGCCGACGAGCGTCGCCGGGCGTGGGTCCTGGGCGTAGCGCGAAGCGGACCCTGACGCCTGGCGCGGCCGCGCCCGCGATCCGGCGGCGTGGGCCGACCGCACCGCCTTGGCCGAATTGGCCCGGACTGCGCCGGTGGCGGTGCAGCCCGCGCCGTTGCTGGTCGCGCTTGGCGAGCGGTTACACGACCTCGGCGGGGACGGGACGGGCTTCCTGACGCGGGTGCACCAGGAGCATGCCGACGATTTCTGGGCCGCATTGACCCTTGCCCGGGCGTTGCAAGAGGGCCCAAATCCCGAAGCTGCGGTCCCCCTTTACCGGCGGGCGTTGAAACTCCGCGGCGATTCTGCCGCTGTCTACAGCAATCTTGGCCTCGTCTCTTTCGCCCGGCGCGATTGGCACGACGCCTTCGTCCACTACCAGAAGGCCCTCGAGCTCGACCCCAAGTTTGCCCCGGCCCACAACAACCTCGGCCTGGCCTTGAAAGGCGAGGGCAACTGGCCCGACGCGGTTCACCACTTCCGGGAGGCCGTCCGGCTCGATCCCGAGCAGGCCCCGGCTCACTATAACCTCGGCGAGATCCGGGCATACGAGGGCGGGCTGGACGAGGCAATCGACCACTACCGGTTGGCCCTGCGGTACGATCCCGGGTATGCCCGGGCGGAGTACTTGCTCGGTGTCGCCCTGGCGGGCCGGGGCCGGTTGGATGAAGCCAACGACCGCAACCAGCGGGCCCTCCGGCACGACCCCGAAGGTGCTGCGGCCCTCAAGAAGTTCCGCGGTTGGGCGGTCGCCGAGGGGATCATCCACTATCATCAGACACTTACGATCGATCCGGAGCTCACCCTCTGCCGCAACAACCTCGGCATCACCCCGCGAGACGCTGACCGGCTGGATGAGGCGATCGACCAGTACCAGAAGGCCATCCGGATGGAACCGGGGCTATCCATGGCGCGCGCCGCGCTGGGCCGGGCACTAGTGGCCCTGGGGCGATTCCGCGAAGCCGAGGCGGCGACGCGCCGCTGCCTCGACCAGCTCCCCCAACGTCATGAGCTGCGAGCCAACGTCCTCGCCCAGCTCCGGCGCTGCGAGCGACTGATCGCCTTGCAGGATCGTCTTTCCGCGGTTCTTCAGGGAAAGGACAAGCCCGCCGACGCATCCGAGCTCCTCGAGTTCGCCGAGCTCTGCGGCCTCCAGGGACAAGACGTCGCCGCGGCACGCCTGCATGCCGAGGCCTTGGGCGCGTCATCGCGACTGGCCGACGACCTCCACGCCGAACACCGCTATCGGGCAGCTTGCGCCGCAACGCTAGTTGGCTGCGGTCGCGGCGCCAACGCAGCCGGGCTCAGCGAAGCGGATCGGGCACAGTGGCGCCAGCGAGCCCGCGAGTGGCTCGGGGCCGAGGTTACGAACTGGACAAGCGTGCTGGACCGCGGTCCGCACGCAGATCGCTTCCTGGTCGCCAAGAAGTTGGCGCGTCTTTGGGCCGATCCCCAACTGGACGGGCTGCTGGACCACGAAGCGATGGATCGGTTGCCGCAGGCGGAGCGGCAGGAATGCCGGGAACTGCGGGACGCGATCGACATCCTGATTCGGCGCCTCAAACCATTAATTGAGAGTCGGACGTCCCGGCAGGCGACAGCTCCCTCGGAGAGCCAGGACGGGTGCGATGCTGGGGGGTTGTGACGGCGCTCGTGGACGAGATGACCACTCGCAACGGGTTGGCATCACCTACGGTGTGCAGGGCCCACCAGACGAACGCTTGCCGCCCGAAAAGTCGGCCGCGGGCCAGCTCCACAAAGCCATCCTCCGGTCGGGCAACTAAGCGTTAGGGTGCCCACCCCGAACGCGGCCCCCCCAGCGCGATCAGCGTGGCATATCGCCCACTGTCCTTAGCCCACGCTTAGTACTACTGGCGGAATAAATAGGTGCGGTTTGGCTACGTCCTGCCGAAAGATTCGTTCGCAGGTCCGACGAACTCATCAAGTGTTCGTATCGTTGAAAATTGGCGCTCATGATTCGACCCCGGGTTGGGACCAAACCATGGAACGACATAATTCGAGAACGATTGCTCCCACGACGGTTTGCCGGGAACTCCTGTCGAATTGCAATTCGGACGAGATGGCCGGAATCGTCGTTGGCGATGCGCCTCTGCTGCGCCGACGAGATCTGGCCTGAGTACCAGCGACCGCGGTCGCGGTATCGCCCCGACTAGTGATTCCGTCCAACAGGACTTGTCCGAATTCTCTGCTCCGCTCGACGACCAACTGCGGGCGATCCGTCGTAAGCTTTGGATTTTCAACACGACGCTCAACTCATTGCCCGCAAAGATCCAGATGGCTTGCCGCCAGAGCGGTGAGTGGGTCGAGACGGAGGTGCTCGACCGATCAGTGCATACCTGCGATGGGCTCGCCAAGGGTGGGGTCGCGCTTAAGAGCAAGAAAGTTCTCAGCTACTCGCCGGCCGATTGGAAATGTGCCAGGCTCAGGGCACGGGCGATTCGGGCTGAGCGTCACGCGGCCGTTGCGATGAACAACGCCTCGGCCTCCCTTCGCGACGCCTTCGAAGCGGTGCTGCAATACGCATGCGCCGCGCTCAAGCTGACGACTACTGCAGGAATATCAACCGTACTCCAACTCCGCCCGGTTGCAGTTAAGGGGAATTCTGGAAGGCACTCCGAACGAGCTTGGTGTCTCACGTGTTCTCTATTCGAGCTCCCAGCTCGAATGTGCCGGATCGGAGCTATTGCTTCACGGCAGCCACATTTGCTTGAGTAATCTCGCTTCGATCCAAGAGAGGCGGCGCATTTTCCCGGAACACGCCGGAATCGACCCTCCGTCTGGGACCGATCGCGGAGGCCTTGCGCGAAGTGGTTTGGAGTGCGCTCCAAAGCAATGACCCTGACCCTCGGGCGAAAGGACCAGCAATGTCAAAGGCCGGTAACCTCTGGGCTCTGGGATTCGACCAACCGGAGCGGGCCGCTCAGTTCCGGGACCAAATCACTAAGCTCGCGTGCGACGAACACTGCCTCATCCTCAAGAATGTGGAAGTGGCTGTACGCTATCCCGACGGACTTTTGATATTGGATGGCGAGCCGTTTCCCGAAATGACCGAAGTCACCACCCGAAACGCGACGAGTTTTCTCGCGAGTTTGGCGCTGGCAGCACCCCCAATGACCGGCGCGGCTGTTGGCCGTCTGTTGAACAGTCTTGGCTTTACGCCCGCCGATGTTGGGATCAGTGACGATTTTGTCCGACAGCTCGCACATTTGATCAAGCCGGGGTCGTCGGTTCTGTTTGTCCTGGACGAAGTAGGGGATTTGGACGCAATTCTGCGTTCGATTCGAGGACTGGGCGGCACCGTGCTGAAGACCAGTGTCGACGCTGAGCGGGCACGACTGATTCAGTCCACACTGGCGGCGCACAACGAATGACGCCGGAAGGAAATCGTCAATGAGAAAGTGCTATCGCGGTCCGCCTGTCTTCAATCGCTAATTGCACGGCCAAGGAACATCTGGCGGTCATGCTCGCCTGCTGGGGAGCGTTTCTTGGTTTGATCCTACCTATAAACGGGAAAACAGCTTCTCTGCGTCATATACTTCCCAATCGGTGGCTTCGATGTCGTCTTTGGTGGGTTTATAGAGCCAGTACGACCCCGAAGTGCTGCCTTCTCCGTTATCGAGATCCCACATAGTTGGAGCTCGATCCGGCACGTCGTTGATTGCGTCGTAGTAATAGAACTGGTTCACACCCAAATTGCGATTCCAGCCGGGACGTCGAACCTTCTTGAACTCATTTTCATTATCCCGAATAAATTGCATCGCTTCTTGGTAGGTCATCATTCGCATCCTCTCTCGCCATTCTCTTGGGCCGCGCCGACCAGCACCAAGGATCCGGCGAAAGGGCGGGTTAACCCTCATCCTGCGCCACCAACAATTTCCCGCGCGCCCTCGCTGCGGCCGGACTCGAAATTGGTCGCAGTCCAACCGCCGAGGAACGCCCAGAGCAGGGCCTCTAGAGCCACGCCGATTCGCTCGAAGTCCGAAAGATCACTGACGCTCCATCCGCCCGGGTCAAAGCCACCGGCTGTGGCGGCCGCTCTCAGGAGCGCGCGAGGTACGCTTTGCATCCCGCCTCCCGGGCGTGCCGCATGAAGGATTTCTGCGAGATACTTTAACAGGTTGGGGAGCCAGGAGAAGCCGTCCGACCTCTTCTGTTCGTTCAACCATGGAGTATACACGAGGATCTGGTAAATCCAGCCCAGAAGAGTAAAGCCGGTCCAGTACATACGCCGGGTGCGCTGGCTGATCAGGTCACCGTCAGGGAACAGCAGATCTCGGAGCAGACCTGGGAGCGGTACGGCAACCGCCTCGAAGGAAAACACCCGCTCTCCGGACTCGCCGGTCGAGCGAGGGACGGTGACGCGACCTTTCCGAAGACGACCAAGAGCAGTTTGAAAGATTGAGCGCGGGGCTGTTTATCCTTGCCGCGACCGCCACCCTCTCAGCGTCGCTCAATCTTGAGCGCTGGCTTGCTATTGCGAAGGCCCATCATGTCCTCATCGAGGAGCCCAGAGCGGTTTAGATAAAGTTGTTTGAGCCGAGGGATGCCTTTCAGAGCGTTCAAACCTTTGTCAGTCAGCGGTACCCCGTTGAGTGAGAGCATTTGCAAGTTGGGCGCGCCCGCTAGCAAACTCAGTCCCTGGTCGGTGATCTCGGTGTCGTCGAGGTTGAGATTGACCAGCATGGGCAGTGTAGTCAACTGGGCAAGTCCGGGGCCTTTAATCTTGGTTCGGTTGAGTGAGAGATAGTTGAGTTTGGACGCGCCTGCGATGAAACGTAGTCCTTCGTCGTCGATTTCGCTGTCGCCGAGGTCGAGCATGATCAGCCTG
Organism: uncultured Isosphaeraceae bacterium; assembly: GCA_963850935.1. Classification (GTDB taxonomy): domain Bacteria; phylum Planctomycetota; class Planctomycetia; order Isosphaerales; family Isosphaeraceae; genus CAWFRS01. The sequence goes on along the minus strand of CAWKNT010000028.1, from coordinate 1,249,203 downwards.
GGCAGGGACTTTAATCGGGAAAGTCCTGGGCCTTTGATCTTGGTCCGGTTGAGGTACAGACCAGCCAGTGCCGGCAAGTCGTTGATTGCGTCGAGACCCTCGTCGGTAATTGGAAGGCCATGGATGGTGAGATTGCTCAGCTGACGAAGCCCATTGAGATGGATCAGGCCGGCATCGCTGATGGTGCTACTCGGTCTCGGGTCGCCCCCCCTAAATCTGAAATTGTCGTTGCCGAGCGTGAGCTGGGCGAGCTGAGATAGCCCCGCCAGGTGGCGGAGCCCTGAGTCAGTAACCTTGGTGTGCCGAATGTCGAGTCCCCAGATGCGGTCGCCGTACGCATTCACAAGACGTTCAAGCGCCCCGTCGTCGAACTCCGCCCCTGCAAACGAGATGGAAAACTGCTCGGTATTGCCGAGTAAGCCAAGATATCGTCGGGATCGTTCCATGACATCGGTTCGGCCGCCAAGTGCCTTGACATCGGCTATGAGCAGTTTCCCCAATGGACTGGTTTCCGGCACAGTGGGCGGATTGAAAAGTTCGTACAGGTACTGGCCCGGGGGACCAAGCATCGCGACCTGGTGCGGCTCAAGCCGGGAAACGACAAAGAGGACGGCGAGCAGTCCGTTGATCGCGAGCAACATTCTCAATCGCGAGCGATTTCGCCTTGGAAGTTTCGCTGCCGGGCTGAAAGGTTGGTCCGCCATAGCCGAGATTCCGTGTGGGGATTGGCTGTCTGACATTTTCCGGGTCCTGAAACTCAATCCACACGAGCGACGTAAGCCCAAGGGCAATAATCGGGAACAACCTTGAATCGCAACGGTCCGGTAAAGACCTATCAATACGATGCAAGATCGCTGGCTGCTGACGGCTCAATGCCGTTTGGCGACGACCACCGACCCTTCCTTCATCACGAAGACAACGCGCCTGGTCGCAGAGATATCCGCAAGCACATCACCGGGCAGGGCCACGATGTCGGCTAGCTTGCCCGGTTCCAGGGTGCCGATCGATTTTGCGAGGCCCAGCAGCTCGGCATCAACGGACGTCGCGGCCTTGAGCGCGGCGATCGGAGTCATGCCGTGCTCGACCATTAGCTCAAATTCGCGGGCATTGTCGCCATGCTTCGAGACGCCCGAGTCTGTGCCAAAGCCCACCTTGACGCCCAGCTTCACGGCTGCGGCGAATGTCTTGGAGATCGCTTCATTGGCTAAAACGGCCTTGGCGGCGATCTCAGGCGGGAACTTGGACAAATTCGGCATGATCGAGTCGGGTGCCATCAAGGTGGGGATAAGGTATGTTCCTCGTTCCTTCATCAGCATGAGAGTTTCGGTCGACAGAAACGACCCGTGCTCGATGGAATTGACCCCGGCAAGCACCGCGTCGTGGGCGGCCTGATCGCCATGGCTATGACATGCGACTCTCTTGCGCAGCCGGTGAGCCTCGTCGCAGAGCGCGGTCATCTCGGCGAGCGTGAGCTGCGGAGTATCGACCTCGTCGGCCAGCGACAACACTCCGCCTGAGGCACAAAACTTGATCACGTCGGCGCCAAATTTGACCTGAAAGCGAACCGCCTCGCGGATGCGATCAGGGCCATTGGCGATTCCCTCGGTCGCCTCGCGCGGGCGAAGTAGGTCGTGCCGGAGGCCGTTGCGGTCGGAATGGCCCCCGGTCGCACCAAGCGCGTGCACGCAGACGAGCATGCGTGGACCAGGAACGACCCCCTTGGCGATCGAGTTTCGCAAACCGACGTCGAGGAAGTCACCAGAGCCGACGTCGCGCACGGTCGTGAAGCCGGCCTCGACCGTACGCCGTGCGTAGACCGTCGAAAGGATGGCCTGTTCGGCGACCTCTCGGCGCATCGAGTCGACAAACCCCTGGTTGAAGTCGGCCGAACGCTCGTGGGTTAGGTGAGTGTGGGCGTCAATGAAGCCGGGGCAGAGTGTCGCGTCGCCCAGATCCATCACCGTCGATCCGTCCGGGATTGAGAGTCCCGGACCGACGGCCTTGATGGTCTTGCCCTCGATCAGCACAAGCGCGTTCGGGACGAGACGGTCGGACGTGCCGTCGAAAAGGCGGGCGGCCTTGAGCACGACAGGCTGTGCCGCCGGCAGAGATTCGGCTGCGGCATGAAGCAGAAACAAGACGGACACAAGGATTATCGGGATCATCAGCTGGGGGGCTCCGGAATAGGGTCGAATGCGAGTTCTTGGCGACGACAGTTAAAGGCAATACCGCTGTCGACGCTGCCACCGCACACTCGCGGCCGATGTATGTTACTGGCTCCGTCTCCCTGGGGAGAGGTCTGGGGTGAGGGGCGAGCGCCACCGTAAGCCTTCTCAAGTTGAATCGCCCGATGCTCATCCTTGTTGCAATCACGAACCGGCCCGGTGAAACACGCTGGGCTCGACGATTGGGAGCCCGAACAGCCGATTGTGCAGCATTTGCTCGAAGATTTCGAGATCGCCAAGAAATGTGGTCGCCGGCAGAGTATCGCCGTTCAAATTCGGAGGGTCTGGATAGGCTTGAAGGGCGGAGATGCGGTCGGGCAGGGGGGGGTGAGCAGGGTCGTTGGTTCCGTTTCGGCTGGTCAGAACGCTGAGCCGCATGGACGAGTGGACGTCGGGCGGTAATCGGAACCAGAACGCACGGAAATAGGCATAGAGGCTCGTCTCTTCCATCTCGTCCGGGTCGAACGCGGCGAGTACCTCGCGGAACAAAGGTTGAACGATGGCCACTTTGACCAGTGCGGACGATGCGGCGCTGCCACCTGCGATCGCCGCGGCGCAACGATCGGCCCGCGCCTCCTGGCCCCGGGAGACGGGCTCGATCAACCACGAGGCTTCGCGCAAACAATAACGAGCCCATGCACCGAGTGGCCCTCGAATCCGGCGCCGCCGCGCTCGACCCCTTGCTCGAGCGCCTCTACAAACCGAGCCGACCGCGCCGCCGCCGTTGCGTCTCCTCTGGCCAGATGAGCCAGTTCATGAGCGACGATGGCCCGCAGTTCACCCTGGGTGAGCACTCGAAAAAGCGGCAACCCGATCAAGAGTGCGCGCGACCGACCCCAGGCCACTACACCGCAGCACGGCAGATAGGTCAGGCGAATTTGCGAAGGTGGCTTGACGCCCAGGCGACGGCCGACTTTATCAATCGTCGAAAAAAGCAGCGGCGCATCGACCCTGGCCAAAACCGGGCCAAGATCGCTGTCGGGATCGTTGGTCTGGTCCTTGAACCAGATCCCACCCAAAGCGCCGACAACATCTGACCAACCATCGATTTCGTTGCAGAGCCAACCCCGTGCGACCGGTACAAAACCGCCGCAGCCAAGTAACGCCAACGACCCCGTGAAAGTTCCGATCCAGTAGATGCGCTCAAGCAGGCGCAATACCCAGTTGCGCCACACTAATACGAGACCGCCCAAGGGAGGCGACCTGCTCGGCGCCGGCGCTCGTCCGATCGCATCCTCGCTCACTTTCGTCAGCGGGCAACCGAGTTCCGCATCGACTGCAATGCCCGCTATTTTCTTTACTGTTCACGATTTCGTGGACGTCGAACTCAGCCTGGCAGCTCGAACACAATACTCCGGCGCGGTTTTTGATCCGGATCGGTCCATCGACTTTCTCCGCGCGTCGTTTTTAACCGACAGCTCCGGACGCGACATTATCCCGCGCTCGATAAAAAAGGAGTTCCTCTCCGAAATTGTAAGGAAATCTGAGCGCCTCGGCCAGCGTCGAGTCGACGGGTCGAGGCGTTTGATCGCATCACTTCGGGCATTAGTTGCCGCTACCCGGGGCCTTGTCTTTGTTCAGGACGTCGCTTGCCTTGTCTTTCAAGTCCTTGAGCTTTTCGCCGGCCTTTTCCTTGAGATCACTGGCTTCTTCCTTAATTGACTTACCCAGGTCCTTGGCTTTGTCGACAGCCTTGTGCTCGAGGTCTTTCAGCTTTTCGCCAGCGTTTTCAACCGCTTTTCCAACCGCCGGAGCCGCGTCTTTGATCTTGTCGCCGGCCTTGTCGAGAACCTCATGCGTCTTCTCGCCCGCTTTTTCGAGACCGGCTCCAGTCGCGTGCGCCGCGTTCTCGAGCTTGGTCCCCGCCCCGGCGTGCTCGATTTTATCGCCGAGCTTCTTGCCGGCGGTCTCCATCGCGCCACCCGCCTTGTCGAGAGTTTTGGCAGTCACATCGGCTCCCGACTCGACCTGTTCGCTGTTGCAGCCCCAGACTACCAAAGCCAACGAAGCAGCCAGAATGGCAGTGGATTTTCGATAACTTTGCATTGCAATGATCTCCTTCATGCGTCTATGAACCCACAAGTTGGATACAGCCAGCACGTTCTCTTGCCACACTGCGATGAGGATTGCAACGACGATGAAATTCGTCGTAATCGCAACCCTCCGCCGTTTCCAGTCGCTCCGACCTTCGCAGACATGCCGACGCCCCAGAACACCATCTTGACGTTAGCAAACCCATGTCCACGTTGCTAGGTGCCAGAACCCGCGCGGGCGTCTGTGAATGATTTCGTTTCTCGCCAAATCCTATTCGTGTGCGACGACTTAATCTTCAATTTGGAATTGACGGGAACAGGCGATCAGTCGTTTTGGTCGAGTGTAGGTCCGATTTCCCAAAAAGTTGGCCGGGGAAACTCAAGAACCGATGTGAGCCTAGCCGATTCTAGGCGATACGGCGCCCGCGCACCGTGGGCCCGACGGCGGCGATGAAACGGCAACGTGTTCCGCATCTTGGTTGATGTGGGGGAACGATCAGGATGATCGATCCTTCTTGCTGGTTGCGCTTCAGGGAACAACGCCGCGCCGTCATGTCCAGGAGGAGGATATCGCGACATGCGCATCACGAGATTGAAACTCTGCCTCCTCACCCTCATGTGCACTTTCGCGGGATGCTCCCAGACCGGTGGGGTGCGGCCAGGTGCCGCGTCCAATATGAGGACGGTCGCCTCGGTGGGAGACAAGCCGCTGCCCATCGTGGCGGGCGAGCCGGGCTCGTCGCTTCGGGCTGAAACCGACGAACTCGATTTACCTGGATCCACTGGCTCGCGCATTTCGGGCCGAGTTTATGACGATCGCGGCAAGCCGGTTCCCAACGCCAAAGTGCGTCTGGCCGTGAGTAGTTCGCCAGGTGGTAAGGTCGTTCATGACACAACGGCACGGGACGGGGCATTCACACTTCGCGGTCTGCGTGCTGGCTTGGCGTACACCGTTATTGCCGAATATCAGGGCGAAGATGGAATCGTGACTGGGCGAGCACAAACCAAAGCACCCGATGGAGATGTGCGCATCAGTCTCCAGCCGCGCGAAGAGACTGGTCGAGGCCAAGCATCGATTCGGGCCGCGCGACCAGGGGTCGAGCCGATATCGAACGTCGAGCCTGTGGACGATCAACCGCCGGATGACAGCCGGCGCGGTCGGGCGCGATCAACTCCGAAGATCTCGAGTTGCCGGCGCCTGAAGCGGCATCGCTGCCCGTGCGACGAAACGTGCAATTATCGCGAGCGACTACCGATAACTCGTCGGCGCCGGTCCGTGGGGGCTGGAACCCGCGCCAGACTGGCGCCGCAAGTGCCGCGCCCGAAAAGGGCAGCTCAGGTGATCCCAGCGACGACTCGACCTCGGTTTCCCGACCAGTCGGCAACCCGTCCCCGACCGCGGCTGACGATGATGGCCCGAATCCGTTGCCGCCAGCACTCGAACCTGGCTCGGCAGGTTCCAAACAGTCGGCGGTGCGCGTCGCCGCTGATCCAGCCAGGGTAGCTCGGGCTCCAAGCGGCTCCGCTCGGCGCAGAAGCCGTCCCCAGGACACGGTGTCTCTCGAACGCGACGACTCCCGACAGATCGACATCATGAATCCGCACAATGGGAGCGAGCCCGGTTCGATGCCGGACGAACTCGTGCCGGGCGGGCGGGTGATCACGCCGGGCTCGTCGGGGCCGATCTCGGTCGACGACCCCGCCGGTGCCAGCAACCCCGTCGATTCCTCGGCGAATAATACCGTACAACCGGTATGGCCAACTGCCGCGAAAGCAACGCATGAGAATTCGCCCACGACCACTGGTTCTTCAGACACAGGAGTCGCGGCAACGATACCAGCCAAGAGGCCCACCTGGCGCGAGCTGACCGCCAATCAGCCCGACGTACCGGTTGACGAGTCGGTGCGCCGCTCTTCCGGCGAAGCCGAGCAGCCGCGCGACCACGCCCTGGTCACGCTCACCGGCTCGGAGACACGAGATGCCAGGCCGGTCATCGCCCGGCTGCTGGGTGGAGCGCGGCCGCCCTTCGACCCGGCCATCCAAAAGGCCGCCTGCCGCTTCGATCCCAGCGAACGCCGGATTGTTGATTTTAAGCTCCCCAACCTCGACGGTCAGATGGTGTCGCTCCATGACTTGAGCGCCGACGTCGTTCTTCTCGACTTCTGGGGAAGCTGGTGCGAGCCCTGCCGGACGTCGATCCCTCACCTGACCGAACTCCAGGCCAAGATAGGTGGAAAGCGGCTTCAAGTGATTGGCATCGCGTGCGAAAAAGGATCAACGCTCCAGGATCGCCGCGCGGCCGCGGCCAAGGCCAGCAAGGAACTGGGAATCACCTACCCGGTTCTGCTTACGAGCAAGAACGGAGAATGCCCCGTCCAGCGAGCGCTCCAGGTCCAGTTTTACCCGACCCTGGTCTTACTCGACCGCGACGGCCGGCTACTGGCGCGTGAACATGGCGCAACCGAAATCACACTAGCTCGAATAGACCGAGCCATTGCCGCGGCACTCCGCAGCTCGACACACGATCGAGTCATCGACTGAGACCGAGCCGTTAACTCGACGTCATGACAGACCGACGATGCGGCCTTGTTGATCGACGTCAATGCGCTCGGCGGCTGGTCGCAAAGGCAGGCCAGGCATGCGTACGATATCACCGGTAAGCGCGACCAAGAAACCAGCACCTGCGGCGAACTCGACGTCGCGGACAGTCAGGGTGAATCCGCGCGGGCGTCCCCGCAGCTTGGGATTGTCAGACAGCGAGTCTTGCGTCTTGGCCATGCAGATCGGCAGCCCGCCGTAGCCAAGCTTGGCCGCCTTGCGCAGCTTGGACGCGGCAGCCGGCAGAATATTCACGGCGGCGGCGCCATACATGGTCCGGGCGATCTCCTCGATCTTCCGTTCGGCCGGCCAGTCGAGCGGATACAGGGTTTTGAGCGGCGTTACGCGCTCGCTGGCGGCCGCGACGACTTTCTCGGCCAGGTCGGTAGCTCCCTTCCCACCGGCGCCGAAGACGTCGGCAGTGGCACACGCGACCTTTCGCGACGCGCAATAATCGTGTACGACCGTGATCTCGTCGGAGGTGTCGGACCCGAACTGATTGATCGCCACGACCGTCGGCTTGGCGAAGTGGGAAGCACTGTCGAGGTGGGCGGCCAGGTTTTCGAGTCCCCGCTCGACAGCAGCCGGATCGGAGTTCTTCAGGGCGTCTTGTTTTACGCCGCCATGCATCTTGAGCGCTCGAACCGTCGCCACGAGTACGATCGCGGCAGGATTGAATCCTGCTGCGCGGCACTTCAGATCGAAGAACTTTTCGCCCCCCAGGTCAAAGGCAAAGCCAGCCTCAGTTACGGCGTAGTCGGCGAAGGCCAGGGCCATTTGCGTCGCGAGAATCGAATTGCAGCCGTGCGCGATATTGGCGAATGGACCGCCATGCACAAACGCCGGCGTTGACTCGGCAGTCTGGACCAGGTTTGGCATCATAGCTTCGTTCAGGATCGCGGTCATCGCCCCGGTCACACCGACCGACTTGGCGAGCACCGGTTCTCCGGCCTTACTATATCCGACCAGGATACGGTCGAGCCGTGCTCTTAAGTCAGTCGGCGAATCCGCCAGGCACAAGATGGCCATCACCTCACTCGCCGCCGTAATGTCGAAACCCGACTCGCGCGGCACCCCTTGCGCGTGGCCACCAAGGCCGATTACGATGTGCCGCAGCGCCCGGTCGTTCATGTCGAGGGCGCGTTTCCAAAGAACCCGCCTGGGATCAAGGTCGAGATCGCCGAAATGGAGCCGGTTGTCGATTGCGGCGGCGAGCAAGTTGTGCGCCGCGGTGATCGCGTGGAAGTCGCCAGTAAACTGGAGGTTGATGGTATTGGATGGCTCGATCCGGCTGGCACCACCGCCGGTCGCGCCCCCTTCCGCCCGAACACTGGGCCCATGGAAGGCTGGCGCAAGGCCAGTGCCGAGCGGTGGCCGATCCGATTGAGCCCCATCGACAGGCCGATCGACGTGGTTGTCTTTCCCTCGCCGGCCGGTGTGGGAGTGATCGCCGACACCAGGATCAGTTTGCCTGAAGGATGCCGGGCCTTGGCCGCCTCGAGCGCTTCTAGCCGCACCTTTGCCTTGTCACGGCCATAAGGCTCCAGATGCTCCGTGGCGATCTTCAGGTCGCGGGCGACGTCACTGATCGGGCGAAGCGATGCGTGTGTTCCATCGTGTTGCGCCATGCGTGCGACACCTTACAACTTAGCCGGCGGACGCCGACCGACGATGCTCGTCTTGTTCGTCTTCCGGGTCGAAATATCGGTCAAAATAGATCCAAATCACGCGTGAATATTGCCAGATCCAGGGGATGAGCGGTAAGCAGATGATCGATGCGAGAACGACCAGCCGGAACAATGACCATCCCGGCACGATCAGATGTTCGATCAAGGTTAGCAAAGCGATGAGGGGGATCGCCAGGGCATAGCTGACGTACATTGCACCGGTAAAATAGCCCGGCTCGCCACGGTCGAAATCGAGGCCACACGTTGGGCAATCTTCGTGCATGATCCATGCGGAACGGAAGATAAAGCCTTGGCGGCAGCGTGAACAGCGTTTCCTGAGAATGCTTGCAACCGCTGATCGACCGGGTCGGCCTTGATCAGGTTCCCGGGTCGTTTTCATGAGCTAGCCAACTTTAACCTAGCCTGTCAGTGTTTCAGGTATTTATCCAGCCAGGCAAATACTTCGTTCCACCAGACTACCCGATTCTGGGCCTGGAGGATCCAGTGTCCCTCATCGGGAAACCAGACGTACCGGCTGGGCACCCCTCGGCGCTGGAGTGAGGTGAACATCCCCAGACCCTGAGCTTCTGGCACTCGGAAATCGAGCGCTCCGTGGATGACAAGGGTCGGCGTCTTGAAGTTGGCCACAAAGCTGCTCGGCGACCGCTCGCGGTAATGCTCCGGTTTCTCCCAGGGTGTGCCGCCAAATTCCCATTCGGGGAACCAGAGCTCTTCGGTCGTGCCGTACTTGCTTGTCAGGTCGAAGACCCCAGCGTGGCTGATCAGGGCTTTGAAGCGATCCGTGTGTCCGGCGATCCAGTTGACCATGAAGCCGCCATACGAGCCGCCGCAGGCCGCGACGCGCGTGCCGTCCAGAAACGAGTGCTTGGCCAACACATTCTCGAGTCCTTTGATCAGGTCTTCGTAGACGCGCCCAGTCCAGTCCTGGCTAATCTGGTCGGTAAACTTCTGGCCGTAACCGGTCGAGCCGCGCGGGTTGATCGCGACCAAGGCATACCCCGGCGCGGCGAATAGCTGGTAATTCCAGCGGTTGTGCCACTCATCGTGCCAAGCGCCTTGCGGTCCGCCGTGGATCAAAAAAATGACGGGATATTTCTTGGTTGGATCAAATCCGGGAGGGCGTAGAAGCCAGCCGTGAACTTCGTCGCCATCGGCTCCCGGTGAAACGAACGGTTCGAGCTTGTTCAATTCGAGTTGCTCGATCAACGGGGCGTTGTGGTGGGTGAGTTGAGTAAGGCCCGAGCCGTCTGATCCAGCGGTATAGACCTCAGCAGGCGAGACCGAGGTGTGGTGGGTGAAGACCATTCTGCCGGATTTGGGATTCGCGTTCAGGCCGGTCTGTACTCCGCCTGTGACGAGCCTGGGAAAGCCGGCGGGCGATGACGCGGCCGTGAGCGTTTCCGCGCCTTCGGAACTTTTCGAAACGTATCTCAATGATCGGCTCCGTCCCCATGTCATCAATGACAGCCTTGATTCCTTGAAACGTCCAGCAAAAGGCAAGGACGGGCCGGTCCAACGATTTGGTCAATTCACCGCCCGTCTTTTTCGACCTGGACAGAACTTTGAGTACCCACTGATCGGACTCAAAGCCCGCGCGTGCCTGGCTGACGTAAGCAAGCCATTCGCCATACGGCGAATAGACCGGCTGAGCATCGGCGCCGGCGTTGCTGGCCGTCAGGTTCGTGGGCTCGCCCCCCTGGGCAGGAACCGTCCAGATGTCGGTGTTGGTAGACCAGGCGACGCCCTCGAGAGGCTCGGCCGTAAATGCGAGTTCGGTGCCGTCGGCCGACCAGGCGTAGTCGGACGAGCCGCCGAACGGGGCAGGGGGCGTATTGACTTCGAGCTTGGGGGTCAGGTCGTGGGCTTCGCCGGTATGGGCGTCCGCGACGAAGAGGTGACTGCGCTTCCCCTCGTCCCATGCGTTCCAGTGGCGAATCATCAGCCGGTCGTAGGTCCGGACCTTCGTCTTCGCCGATTCCTTTTCCTTATCCTTGGCGGCGGTCTGCTCCGCGGTTGTCCCCGGATAGACCTCGGCCGCGAATGCAATCCTGTCCCCGTTGGGGGACCAGATCGGGCCGGCGGCATCGATGGGTAACTTGGTCAGCTGGTGCGGCTCGCCGCCTTCCAAGGGGAGGAGCCAGATCTGGTTTGAACCGCTGCGGTGCGAAACGAACGCGATCGTTTTGCCGTCGGGGCTCCAGCGGGGGTGGTTGTTGGCGCCTGGGGCGGTTGTCAATTGTCGAGGCTGGCCCCCCGCCACGGGGACGATCCAGAGACTGCTGTTGTTCTTGTTGGTGGCACGGTCGAGCTCGGAAACTACGTAAACGACGAGCGTACCGTCAGGCGAGATTTGAGGGTCGGCGACCCCTTTCATCGACAGCAGGTCGTCAACAGTCATTGGCCGGCCGGCGGCTAAAACCGGTGAGGCCGCCATCATCACCAATAAGAGTGCCACCAACAGTCGCATCGTCTGGTTCCTGATAGATTGAGCGATTCAGTTAAGAAGCTTCACACACCTGGCATCGCCTTTTTGAGCGGCCGCATGAGCACGAGCAAAACGATCGCCATGCCCAGTGCCAACAGCGAGCACAGCAGCCAGAACGACGAGTGATACCACTGTGTCCAGTATGTGCCGATCACCGTCAGCTTGTTGCCAATCGCCGTGGCCACGAACCAGCCGCCCATCATCAGCCCGCGCATCCGGGATGGCGCAACCTTCGAAACGAGCGAGAGGCCCATCGGGCTGAGCATCAACTCGCCCAGCGAAATCACCATGTAGGCCGCGATCAACCAGAGGGGTGAGACCTGATGCTGGATCGCCTTGAACTCGCCGCGCTCGTCGAGCACGAACTGGCCTTGTGCGTCGGTTAGAAAAGTCTGGTCTCCCCCCGACTTGGCCGCAACGAACAGGATACAAAACGCCAAACTGGTGAGTAACATCCCCAGAGCCATCTTGGCTGGCGTTGACGGCTCGAGCCCCCGCTTCCGCAGCCATCCCCAGACATTGACCAGCGGGATCGAGAGGGCGACGATCCAGAATGGGTTGATTGCATTGGAAACGACGCCCGAGACCTGCCACGATGTGTTCTCGTCGGCCCAGTATGTCATGGTGCTGCCATTCTGGTGGAAAACCATCCAGAAGACGATCACGATCCCATACACGACCAAAAGCGCAGTGATCCGAATCGATTCAGGCACCTGTTCGATTGCTGAGAGCTTGGATTCGACCGGAGCGACATCCTCGGCGAGGGACACAACCGCCGGATCGACGTCTTTGAGCGCGACGTGCCGTCGCTCGGCGTCGGCCAATTTGCGATAGAACACCGTCAAAATTGCCGTGCCGAGTGTCATCCCCAGCGCGGCCGCATAGAAAGCGGTGAGGAAACCAGCACGCAAGCTCGCGGCTTGCTCCGGCGACAACGTTGCACCCTTTTTGGCCAGCTCGAGCACTTCGGAACCCGCAAGAAGTTGCAACGATCCCTCGGCAACGATCGGCGCCAGGAGCGCACCGATGTTGATCCCCATATAGAAGATACTGTACGCCGAGTCTTTGAGCGGACTGCTGGCCGGATAGAGATTGCCGACCATTGTCGAAATGTTTGGCTTGAAAAAACCGTTGCCGGCGAAGATCAAGCCCAGCGCAAGATAAAACGTAGCGATCGAGCCCAGTCCGAGCATCACATAGCCGGCTATGAAGAAGATCCCGCCGGCGAAGACCGACCGGCGGTATCCCAGGAATTTGTCGGCGAGCCACCCGCCGATGAGTGGAGTGGCATAGACGAACATCAGGTAGTTTGACCAGAGACCAGTCGCCTGCGTCTTTGACCACCCGAACCCGCCGCGCTGGAGGTACAGCGTCATCATCGCGGCCGCCGTGTAGAAGCCGAACCGCTCCCACATCTCGGTGGCGAACAGAATGTAAAGCCCTTTGGGATGACGGTCCTGTCCCGCGGCCGAGGAGGACAAGTCGTCCGTGGTGGTCTCGATGGTCTGCGACATGGGTTGCTACCTCGTTGGCAATCCAGCAGGAAAACGGTCCCCGGCGTCGGACCACATTAACGGAAGCCGCGCTAAATCCCAAGCCCCTTGCCGTTCTGAGGATGGGGAGCCTGTTATGATACTTGTACCACCAGTCTCATTCCGGGGGCCGACCATGCGGCACATGCTGAGATTGCTTGAACTGTGCACTGTTGCCTTGGTCGCGGGCGTTGTCGCCGCGCTCTTTTTGCCAGCAAGGGACCGCGACCTCACGCATCATTATTCGCCAGCGACCGCAGGCGCTCAAAGCGGTTTTGGCGCGATAGCCGGGGAGTATTTGAAGGAGCACAAATACGGCGCCCAGCGGCTCTCGATCCTCGCCGATGGACGCTACTCCTTTTTCAGTTACGCTTGCACTGGGGTTGGTGCTAGAGAATCAGGCTACATTCGTGCGCCGGCGAGTGTTACGTATTGACGCCCGAGAAGCCCTGTGACGGAAGTCTGGAACGCGTCTATCAATCCATCCGCTGGCAGGAGCGTTTTTACCTGATCCCGCCAGAGCGCATGCAGGATTTCTGCGATGCGATTATTGATGGCGACGAGCCGCGGGACGAGGGGTCGGGAAAATTCTACCTCCGCTCGCCGCGCGGCCAAGTCTTGGGTGTACCGGAACTACCGCAACAGTGGGCGGACTACCTCAAACAACACCTCGTGTTGGGCAAGATCGTCGGAATCATCGATGCAGATCGTGCGAGAGTTGACGTCGGCAAGACCAGCGGGATTCAGCCTGCGACTGTGCTGGTGGTCCGGGGCCGTGATCGATATGGCCCCCAACGGCTCTTTGTCGAATCCGTCGAAGACGACCAATGCATCGTCGGGCTGCCGGATTACACGTCTTCAGAGATTCCGCTTGAATTGGGGCTGAGCGTCGTCGGCGCCGATAGCTCTGTAGCGTCACTCCCGATCAACTTTGAGCCAAAGCAAAAGGTCCGGCATACAAGCGACCGGCCCGGGGTCGGGAAAAAGCAGCGGGGCCCGAATTAACTCGGCGTGGTTCGCGTGAATCGTTACGTGATCAGCGACGCCAGCCAAACGTGTCCGCTCGACGCTGACACATCCGTCTCCCGTCCCGTCAGTTAGTTCGTCGAGCAGATCGGGCAAGTCGGCAGTGGCCGTTTGTGTCAGTCGACCCAATATGCCGGAATTGCGTGTCACGAGAGCGACGCGGCCTTCGATCTGGGCCCTCGATTCCGGCGTCAGGAAGCCGCGGTCGCCGGCTATGATGTGGTAAGGAATGCCCGGGCAACGCGGCCGGCGGTTCATTTGTTTTAGAAAAGCGCTCCCCGGCAACATGTCCTGGGCAGCCTGGCCCATCCCGTCGGAGAGATTCATCATGGCCTTCGTCTTGTCCTGGCCGTTAATGGCCTGCAGGCCGTTCATGAGCTGCACCGCCGTCTGCATTTTGGCCAGGTTTGAGCCTTGATTCACGGGCGCGATCAGAATCAGTGACCGGACATCCCGCGCCGGCGCCGCCTCGTCTTCGACCAGCGACCTTGCTAGAAGCGCGCCCATCGAATGCGCCACGATCGACCAAGGGAGCCTGTCTTTAACCTCATTACGGAACGCGGCCCAATCACGTGCAAAGACCTGGCACGATTCCGCAATATTCCTGTTGAACGGGTAGTCGTAGACCACGATGCCGTAGCCCGCCTCTTCGAGCCATGGGAGCATGTGCACAAATCCACTTGAGGATGAATTTAGGCCGTGGACCAGGCAGATCGTTGGCCGCCTCGGGTCGTTGGGGCGATACGAATTCAGGGCGCGCATTCCATAAGACTGCCGGTGCCGTGCGGCTTCCGCTGCCTTGTCGGCCAGATCGCCGAGCCGGCCCAACCACTCCTTACGTCGATCGGCCGTGAGGATTCGCTCATCGATCGTCATGACCATCGTTGCCGGCCGAAAGCTGATAGAGACTTCGGGGCCGAGCGCGTCGGTCAGCATCCGCTTCGTCAGAGCACGGGCAAGCCCCTGTGTCGATAATGTGAGGTCCGCCGCAGGCCTTTCGAGCGTAACGCCGCTGGCTTGCGCCAATCGAACTACGATCTCTGCGACTTCGACCTTACCGTTCTTTCCTGTTGGGATCTCCACGGAACGGGTTTCCTGCGCTGCGCAAAGCGTGCCAAGACAAGAAAGGTGACCGCTGCTCGCGCCCAAATCGTGCGGTGCATGAAACCCGACCTCAATTAACCAAAAGGAATTTAGCAAGCCAACAGTGATCTCACGCTGCCGCATTCGACGGAAATCCGCAAGACGTAATGACGCACATGAACGAAGTCCGCTAGAATTAGAAGAAAGTCGAATACCTCCGGTTCGTCGATCGGGCTTCGAGGAGGCACGATCATGTTGTATGCGGTTACCATCGCTCCCCTCAAAGCCATCTTCTTTCTCGACGAACGTCCGACGGAGAATTGTTGGCAGGTTCAAGAAGGTGTCGAATTAGACCTTCCGTTCAATTACGACACCTGGCCCGAAGGCGAGGAACGTCCCGAACAAATTCTGTGTACATCGACATCCGAACCGAATCATTATAAACTATTTAAATATAAACGCGATATCGACCCAGCTGAGTTTCAACCGACATCGAAGCACTTCGGTGGGATTTACTCAAGGTCGACCTGGGCACGTCTCGTGAAGAATTTGCCTGCCGCTTTAATTCACCATGATGTTCCTGATCGCGAACCGCCAGGCGCCACGGATGAGGCCGTCGATGCTATCATCCAAAGGGCTTAGAATTGGCACGAATCATCGTGTTGGATTCCGGCCCACTGGGAGACGCCTGTCGCAAACGTGGTGGCCTCGCCGTGGAACGGATGATGCTTTGGCAGCATCAAATCAGGGCGAATGGCGCGATCGTTGCTCACCATTGGGAGGCGATCGGTCCGTAACGTCGAGAGGCGCGGCCGCTCAATATCGCAACATCCTCTGAGGTCACGCCGTGCGGTCACGATTACCCGCCAGTCGGACCACAGAAAACGCACCGAATCACTTCCGGCGCCGGCGTGAACTGGATGAAAAGGATCCCACGGACGATCGATATCAAACCAGTAACGCCGACGCAGACCGCGGAGATCTTCAGCAGGTTTCGCCGAACGGTGAACGACAAGAACGAGATTCCGGTGCCAGCCGCAATCATCAGGGGACCTGTGCCCGCGCCAAAGAGGCTCATGACGAGTAGCCCCTGCATGATGTTTGCACTGCTGCTCGCGAGCGCAAGATAACCATAGACCAAGCCGCAAGGGAGAAAGCCAGTCAGGACGCCAGCGACCATGACGTGCGATAAGCGGGGCGAAGTAAGGAATGGTCCGACGAACGATCCTCCCAGACAGATGGATCCGTTGCTGGAAGCTTTCGGCCAGTAACGCCGTGGAAGAAGGCCCAATGCCAGTAGCCCCTGCGTCGATAGTAAGACTCCAGCGAGCACACAGAGAGCGGCTTGTACATTTATCCAAAGGTTTGTTTTCCCGGTAACCCACGAACCTGCGTACCCGGCGACAATCCCGAAAAACGAATAGGTAAAGATCCGCCCGATCGTGTAGATCACTTGTCGGCAAACGTTGGAGCGAAAACCGTGTGCGCCAATCCCGATGCTGACTGCAAATCCGCCGCACATGCCAATGCAGTGTGCCGAACCTAATAGACCGCCGAGAAATACCAGCGGCAGCTCGATCATCGCGCGGCCTCCGCGGCAGTCTGTGCATTCAGGAAAGCGAATCCTTCGGCGGTCGAAAAATGCGGGGGCAGGGGGGCTGAACTTGGCGAGTTGTGCTCCGCCGATGAAGTCGTGCTGTCGAGTCCTAAGAGTTTTACCTCAAACGGTCGGCAAAGACGAAGCGAATTGATGGTAACCAGGGCGCCGCTGGCGACCATCAAAAATGCCGCAACCGCCGGATTGAGCCAACCGATGGCGGCGCAGGCCACGCCTACGCTGTTGTAACCGAATGCCCAGATCAGGTTCCAGCGGATGACCCGCCGGGTGCGTCGCGCCAGCTCGATGCTCCATGGAATTCGGCTGAGGTCGTCTCTCAAGAGACAGATCGACGCCGAATCACGCGAAAGGTCCGTGCCACAGCCGAGTGCGATCCCGACGTCACTGGCTGAAAGTGCGGGCGCATCGTTAAGGCCGTCGCCGATCATGCAGACCGGACCGTATGCCCGGCGCGCCTGCTCGATCGCCGTGACCTTTTGAGCGGGTAGTAGCTCGGCGTCGACTGCAACGCCGAGCTCTCTGGCAATGACCGCTCCACGCGCGGCGTGATCCCCTGTCAGAATAGCGACGTCAAGGCCGGCTCCCTTTAGCCAACGAATCACGTCAAACGCCGCGTGCCGCCAGGTTTCGTCGAACACGAAAAGTCCGCGCGCTTGGCCTGCCCACCCGACCAGTGTGACCGGCAACCCCCGCGATTCGGCATCGGCGATCGCCGCGGAAATGCCCGGTCCCAGCAGAATGCCTTGCTCGGTTATAAACCGCCGGCTCCCGAGCACGATCCGTTTTTTCGCGTTGACGAGCGTTCCAGTTACTCCGAGGCCGGGCACGACCCGAACTTCAAGATAGTCGTCATGCGCTGCGATTCCGCGCGAGCCGGCGAACGCGAGAATCGCCTGCGACATGACGTGAGCCGATGCCCGCGCCAGGCTGGCCGCACGCATCAGCGTGGCGTCGAATTCAGCTGGGCACTCGACGACAAGCTGCGAAATTGTTGCCGAGCCGGACGTGAGCGTTCCCGTCTTGTCGAACCGCACGGCGGCAATTTCGGCCAGACGCTCGAGTGCCTCTCCACTCCGGAACAGCGTTCCTTGGCGCGCCGCGGATCCAAGCGCGCTCCAGACCGCCAGCGGTGCGGCCAGTCCCAGAGCACACGGACAGGCGATCAGCGAGACCGCCAGACCCGCCCACAGCCCGTGTTCCAGGGACACAAGAGCCCAGTGAAACCCAAATGCCAGGAGGGCGATCGCGGAAACCGCCGGAACAAACACCGCCGCAGCGCGATCGGCCAGTCTCTGGTAGCGTCCTTTCGACTCGCGCGCTGCCTTCACCAGCTCGACCACGCGCGCGAGCGTACTCTTCTCGCCGACCTCTATCACCTGGATCGTCAGATCGCCGTCAAGATTGAGCGTGCCTCCTAGCACTTCATCCCCCTCTTCCTTGAGCACGGGTTGGGCTTCGCCGGTCAACACCTGTTCGTCAACTAACGCTGAATGAGCCACGACCCGCCCGTCCGTGGGAAATCGCTCGCCGGCGATCACCCGCAAACGGTCGTTGATCGCGATCTCTGCACTGGAAACGATTTGCTCCTGCCCGGCGTTGATCCGCCTTACGCGTTCGGGCAGCAGCTTTGAGAGTGCGTCGAGCGCCTCGTTGACCTTTAGCCTGCCCGTCGCTTCCAGCCAGCGACCGAGTGACGTCATGACCAAAATCACGCAGCCCACCTCGAAGTAGACCGGGCCTTCACCGCGGAAAACCGAGAAAAACGACAGCACAAAGGCAGCGCCAACGCCCGAGGCCAGGAGCCATTCGGTGGAGAGAGTGCCGCGGCGCAGTCCAGTCCACGCGTGCTCGAAGATCGGCAATCCGAGCAGCAAAAGCACCGGCAACGAAAACAGCAAGACCAGGTAGCGAAACAGCCCGTTGAAAATCGGCGGCAGGCTGCTGGGCGGTTGGTTTGTCCCGTAGACGTCCGTCGTCCAGAGCGCCATCGTAAATGCAACGACGTTCATGGTGCAGAAAATCGACAGACCGATCCGCGCGAGCATGTTCCGTGACAGACCATCTTCGCCCTTTTGGTCGACGATCGCCGCCGCGAATCGGCAGCCCAGACAACAATATAGCGCCTTATCTAGATCGGCCGAAGGCGTATGATGT
Organism: uncultured Isosphaeraceae bacterium; assembly: GCA_963850935.1. Taxonomy (GTDB): domain Bacteria; phylum Planctomycetota; class Planctomycetia; order Isosphaerales; family Isosphaeraceae; genus CAWFRS01. The sequence continues at coordinate 1,230,761 of CAWKNT010000028.1, read as the reverse complement.
CCCGACCAGTTTGCCGGTAGCGGCAGCTTGCAGTAATCGCAGACCGAGCACCGCGGCAAAGAGGTCATGGCGGCGTGATGAGCTCTCTTTGAAGGGTCGGCAACAGCCAGATCAGACAGTACGCGATGGCGCCACACCAGAACAAGATCCAGAGCGCTCGCACGAACCAGGGGATCGCATTGCCGGTATAGTAGTGATACGTGTTCTCGTCTTCGGCAGAGGTCGATTCAACAAGCTGCGGCATACGTCGGGTTCCTCAATACCAGGCCAAATCCTCACCGTCTTCCAGGTCGAGCCGGCGCTCGTTCTCGAGCATCTGATACTTGGGCTGTTCGATGTCGCGAAACATCCCGTGGCAGATGGCCCAGCAAAAAAGGAAGAAGAAGCCGAGACTCGCCAATAAATAATTGACGATCGGCGTGATCGCGAAGACACCGTCGACTTCTCCACGATAGATCAGGACAAACTCGCGAAACTTGTTGGCGAACCCCAGGAAACTTGGGATCAGGATGACAAGCGCGAAGACGATCGTCGTGATCAGCTGCGACCGCCGAGTCGTCGTGCGGCGCCGTTTGTTGTCTTTCATCGCACTGCCTCTGTCGGTTTGGCCTCGAGGCCTTTTACCAGCGAAGGCTGGTAGTCTTCGTAATAGGGATAACTTTCGAGCCATGATCCGAGCCACTGGACGTAGGTCATGAGGGCAAGCCCTTGCTTGTTGGGCTTATCCGGCGCGCCATCGAACATCCATGCATATCCGGGCATGGGCGAACCTTCCGACAGCAAGGTTGGCTGGAAAAAATGCACTGCATGCCAGTCATTGGAATGACGCCCTCCCTCGCGGCTCAAATCGGGACCTACGCGCCTGGTCCCGAACATCACGGGGCGCTGCAGCTCATTCTGGTACTCTTCCGTCTTGGAGACAGGTCCCCAGCGGCGGTCTTCGTTTGAGACGGGCCGGATGAACTGGCTGTGGCAGTGCCAGCAGCCTTCCCCGACGTAGAGCTTGCGGCCGAGCCGAAGCGCGTCCCGGCAGCTGGCACTCAACCATTCTTCACGCGCAGCCGTGTTCTCGGGCGGGCGGCCATAGGCCGCGGTGAAACTGTCGGGGAATCGGCGCGCCAGGTCTTCAAATTGATACCGCAAATTTCCGTTGTTCGCGACCAGCTGCTCGACGCTCTGCTCGGGCAAATGGCGATACATCAAGATGGGCAAAACTGCGTTCGACAAAAACGCGAGCGCGAAGAAACCGAGGCCCGCGATGAAGAACACGCCTGTTTTGGTCTCCAGCATTGCAGAATATTCCTTCGACGTTCATGCCGTGGCCAGTTCACGCTGGCCCACGCGAGCCGATGCGTATGTCCCGACAATATTAACGATGAAAACCAGGAATCCGACGAACATGAACAGCCCCGCCACCAACCGCACAACCCACCAAGGAATGGAGAGGTCGATCGAGGCGTCCCAGGGCATGAGCGAAGACCACGACAAACCTTGAAACACCCCAAGGATGATCAAATCGAACGACATGACCAGGATGCCGATGGTCGACAGCCAGTAATGCCACTCGAGAAGCTGCTGGCTGTACCAGGGGGTCTTGAGCAAGCGCGGGATCAAATAGGTCATGACACCCAATAGCCACATCGCGAATACACCGAACATCACCATGTGAGCGTGACCGACAACCCAGTCGGTGAAGTGGATGAGCGCCTGAAATGTGAGAGTCGTCTGAAAAGCGCATTGCAAGCAAGTCAGAAAGTAGAAGGCCATGCCAGTAAAGAGCCAGCGAATCGGCAGATTGGTGACCAGGGCCTGCGTCGACCCGCGAATGGTGCCGATGAAATTGATGATCACCGTTGTCACCACCAGCTCCACGGCGATCGTCGAGATAATCGCCCCGTACTGAAGAAACATCGGGATCGGCGTGTAGAGGAAATGGTGAATCCCGGTTAGCGGATAGAAGAACGCCAGTCCCCAGAAGCCGACCAGCGAGAGCCCGTGGCTCCAGATCGGCTTCTTGAGCATGATCGGCACGAAGTAGTACACCATCCCCCAGCCCAGCGGTGTCACGAAGAGCCCGACTAGGTCGTGGATGAACAGGCCGCCGACCGCGCCGGCGCTTGTGCCCGATACAAAATACTGAGGGATAAAATTGCCCATCGCATACGTGAGGAACGTCCACACGAATGCAGCCAGGAAGTACCAAAGGCTCACGTAGAGAGGACCGCTGGTCCTGGCGATCGGTGCCACGAAATTGATGGCCACCAGTAGTAGTCCGGCCAGCGCGATCGGGTCGATCCACACCGGCGTTTCGCCCCACTCGAGCCCCTGTGCTTCGCCCAGAAGAATCCCGATGGCCGTTGCGATCACCACCCCCTGCCACGCGAAAAAGATCGCATAGGACAGGCGGCGATCGAAAACCGGCCTGAGCGTCAATCGTGGGTACGGCCCAGTGCAGAACTCCGAGAAACGCGTTGGCGAGGAAGCCGTAGGCGATCGCGTTGGTATGGATCATTCGCCAGCGGCCGGGCGAGAGCAGCTCGATCCCTCTGAAGGGATTCATTCGCGTCAACTGAAGAGCCATCAGGATGCCCCCCAGCATCGAGGCAAACATGAAAGTGAGGGCGGCCATGAAATACCAGAAAACCAGCCGTTCATCGACCAGTTCTTGGTGGCGAGGCAGTTCTTTTTCCAAGGCTTCTTCCCTCATTTCTCAAGCAGCTTTCAGGTCTCTGGCCCTGCGGTAGGGCGTGTATTGGCCCACAGGATACAACAGTGCGATGGTCCAGCCGAAAACGAGATGAGTCGCCGCCGCGACCCACCACGGAAGATAGCTGGAATTGGTAATCCAATTTCCCGGATCACCACCGATCACGAGCGGCTGCAACCACGACAGAATGCCGTAGAAATTGAATGCCCAGATGGCCAGCGAGATGATGCTGGCAACGGCGAGCCGGGCCATGAGGCCCCCCTTTGCAGCGAACCGCGTCAAACCAAGGTAGACGGGGATCCCAAGCAGCATGCCTGTTGCCAGGTAGAGACAGCAGCCAATGGCCAGTATGACCCCGTCACTCACGGCGTGCGCGGTTTGGCCGGCTCCGGCGAGCTGCAACGCGTCGCCACCCAAAGGAAATGTCAGGTAGACCCTAATCAGCTCGAGCGGGGTCTTGCCGGCGATTGGGGCGCAGATGACGTTGAAGAGCAGGCTCGTCATGGCGCCGAAAATCCCCAGCGCGAACCCAGCGGTGGCATAATACGCCGTGTAGTAGCCCGTGGCATGCCAACCTCCTTGAGATTCTCGCGCCGCGATCTCGGCTTCGAGATCCTTCATGCGTGGCGCAACTGTTCGAGTTCCTGCCGTTGCAGTTCAGTTTCCATGGGAATGCCACCATTCATCGTTGGGCCACCTGGCGTGGAGACGACGATGCTGCGCGGTGCTCCGGCGTACGGGCCTGTGATGCCTCTGAATTCGACGTCCGGATCGCGGTGGGCTTGACGCCAGGCAGTGGTTTTAGAATTCCCTGCTCGAGCAAACCTGAATCGGGCATCTTGCCCAGCCGGCGCGAGTCAGCAATCTCAAGCACATAACTCACGAGGTTCCACACTGTGTCCGGCTCCTTTTGCAGTGAGGCGTGAAACGACGGCATCGGCGTACCGTTGATGCCGGCGTCAATATGGCGGTAGATGTCGAGCGCCTCAGTGCCGCCGCGAAGCATCCCGGATGTCAGGTCGGCCGCTTTGGTCGGGTTTCCCCAGATGTCCTGACCAACGTTGGTCGCCATTTGACCGCGGCCGTCATCGCCGTGACATTGGCGCAGCCAATCGTCAAGAACGCTTTTTTCCCTTGTTCGATCGAGGTCCGCGTGAATTGCGGCATCGGCGTGGTCGGATACACGACCTGGCTACTAGCCTGATTCCAGCGCGTGAGCACCTTGCTGATCATCTCCGGCACCCGCGATGAGTCGATCAAATCGCTGAACTGGCCCTCGTCGGCCAGCTCGGCTTCCAGCTCCCCTCGCCGGGTTAACGCCATGACGTAATCGACGACAGCGTCAAGGTCGCCTATCGACAGCAGACCGAACGCCGGCATCGATGTACCTCGAATCCCACGCTTCAAGGTACGGAGCAGGTCGTCACGTAGGGGTTTTGACCCGTAAGTCGTCGAAGTGAATTTGAAAATCCCGCGCCGATAGTCACGCGGCTTGGGAAGCATGTAAACTGCCGCAATCCCATTGCCGTCGCCCGAAACACCGTGACACTGGACGCAATACTTGGTGTAGACTTGAGCACCCCGCTGCAGATGAGCCAGGTTTCGCGATTCGCTGCCAAGCAGCTTCGGGACTCGCGGCGTGCCACATTGATCGAGCAGGATGCCACGTACCTGCTTTTGAAGTTCAGGCTGGAGCTTCTGAACGTCCTGGCTCGATACAAAGTTCACGACTGGGGCACGCGAACAGCCCACAACTGCACTTGCCAAGAGAGTTGACGACATGACCACCGACGCGCCCCAGCGAGACGCTGCTCTATCCGGTAAACGACGTCGTTGGTCGATGTCGGTCATAAACTTCTGGATCGACGCCACCATCCTCTTGTTCCTTACGGCCTTGGTAGTGAACGCATACGCACTATATGCTCAGCGCGTAAAAAAACCCCGACGAGCTATTCGCACGCCAGGGCTAACAAAACCCGCACTGAATCACCCTTCACGAGTAAAACAGTGATCGAGGGATTATGCGCCGCTCGCATCGTAACTGTCAAGGCTCTCCGCGAAAAAAATGACGCTGTGGAACCTCGTACCCCAACGTCTGATAATGAGCCTTATGTTCTGTTGACGCCTCATAGCGGGAGGTCGACCTGATGTATCGGCAGCATTTGACGTTGGAAACGCGCGGACGCGGAACCTACGAGGTCACTCGCCAGTTAAACGAGATTGTTGCACAATCGGAGATCGTCCAGGGACTGTGCTACGTCTTCGTGCATCATACGAGCGCGTCGCTGATCGTCTGCGAAAACGCGGACTCGAGCGTGCGCCGCGACCTAGAAGAATACGCAGCTCGCCTGGTGCCCGATGGCGATCCCGCGTTCTCCCACAACAGCGAAGGTCCCGACGACATGCCGGCTCATATTCGATCGATCCTGACACTGACATCGCTGACCATTCCCGTCGAGAACAGACGCTGCGATCTGGGCACCTGGCAGGGAGTGTTCATTTGGGAACATCGCACTAGCCCTCATCGTCGGCACCTTACCGTTACGATTATTGGTGAATAACGCACAACCACGCATGGGCGGAACACACGTGTGCATGCATAATAGGCGTTTTGCAAAATACCCGGGGCCTTGGACTCTACTCTGTTTCGCCTGACCGTGACTAAACTGCTGCAAAACAAAACACCCCGCTGGCCGGCAACAACCGGGCGGCGGGGTGAGATGAGCCGGCGAGCGGCTCAATGGTATCGAGGTTCGATGGCATGTCGGGGAGTTCTACTGTGAGGGCTCAACTGACGCTTGCGCTCCAGGCCGACCAGCTATTAGCGAACATGGAGAGTAATGCGCCGGGGGTGGCTGTCGAGGCATCAGCGGGCTGCCAGGTCGCCTGAGTACCGATAACGGGCGTCGGCTGAGCAAATGGCGACATCGTTACGGTTGGCGTCGACGTAGGAGCGGACTGTGAGGTCGCTTGGCTGGCGAGCACGCCGCCCGGTTGGGCAGCAAATGGCGTAATCGTTACCGTCGGCGTCGCGACCGGCGCGGTTGCCACCGTCGGGGTAACGGTCGCTACGGTAGGAGTAACTATCGGCGTTGTTGGAGCAACAATCGGTGCTGTTGGAGTAGCGGCCGGCGTTGCTGCGGCTATCGCGCTTTCACGGGTTCCCCCCTGCCAGGCGTTCGTCAGAACGAAGTCCTGCTCGATGTTGACTGTCCCGACTGTGACGTTTGTGGTTTGAAACACCTTGTCATTGAGGCTGGCGATGACTTGATATTGCCCAGGCGGCAACGACAGCTCGTAACCGCCCGAAGCCCAGGTCTGCGTTGATGAAACTTGGCCGGTCTGCCGGTTGACAGCGTCTATTTGCAGTCCACCTTGCCCTTCACCGGGCTGATAGAAGTTTGTGTGCGAATTGTCGTAGTAGGCAACGCCCACGAGCTGGGCTTGTTCGTTCGCCTGGCTGGCGAAATCCTGCGTCACCACCTCGGGGCCGACCGAAGAGCTGGCGGGAGTCTGGACGATTCCGATGCCCACATCGCGATAGGCGTTCTGGGCCGACACGCCGGGCTGTTGGATCGTGATGCGGTGGCCGTCGCTAGGAACGCCCCAATCGATCAGGAACGCTTGCATCGCCTCCAGGGCCGATGACGAGTACGCATAGGCATTTTCATTATTAGAAACCACGTTGGTGTAGCCTGCCTGCTGAATGCGCTGCAAGGGAGTCGATCCGTTCGCGCCAATGTGAGACTGCACCTGGTTTTGAGTCATGTAGTTGCTCTGTGTCAGGGCGGCTGACGCCAGGTTTGCGTTCCAAGCGACGGGAGGTTGAGGTGTGGAATTCGCGATCGTCTTCTGAACCTGCTGCAGATTGACGTTGTAGTACTGGAGTGTCGCCTCTACCTCCGGAGTCAGATTGTTGGTGATCTGCGCCTCCGCAGCAGCAGGATTTGTGCGAGCCTCGTTGATCAATTGAAGCATGTACTGCTCTTCATCGGTCGGTCCCGCGGTCGAGAGCAACTGACGGGCTTCCAGGTTCTCGAATCGCAGCGTTCGCCGGGCCTTGGACCGAGCCATGGAGACCTCCGTGTCGTACGGTATGTGCGGCCGGCCCTGTTCATGACCCGGCCGCCATGAGTGCAATGGATTGGACCTGTCAGATATCGTATGAAAGGATCGTAGCGACTTTAGGAAAAATTCCGTGATTCCCACACGCCGCTGCGACCAAGACGCGAACTGTTTGAGCAAAGGCCGTGCCATACGATGAGCCGGCATGTGTTAGCCAGGTGGATTGTGTCGTAAGTCTTTGGGTCCGCGTGTCCAGCGCCGCCCAGGCCACTCGCCGACGACGACGGTCAAGTCGAAACTCTTTGCAACTGGCATTGACTCTGAAGCGCCGACATTCCATCCGTCCTTACAAAACGGAGGTTTTTACAAGCGTTCCAAGGGCTGGCTGATCGACGAAACTTTGTTTAAAGACTTTGGTTGCGCCGACCGAAGTTGCGGTCGGAACCGTTTGGGAGGGGGTCACAATTGACCGTTCCTGTTGTATCGGTTCCCTCGACTTGTCCGCCTGAGAAGATCGGGTTAGCCTGAAATCATTGGGAAGACACCCGGACCTGGCGACAAGGAAGCCCACCGTCATGATCACACCGGCCGAGGCACTTGCACGCGTCCAACACGCCCAAGCCGAAGGACACATTTCCGCTTCCGCTTCGGCCAATATCTGTCGGTGGTTGACCGAAAGGCCGTTTGCCGGTTACCGGGACCTGCTGCTTGCTGATATCGCCAGCGAGCGCTGGGCCGAGCTCGATGACGCGTTTTACGTCGTGCTTGCGTTCGGTACCGGTGGCCGCCGCGGCAAGATGTACCCGGTCGGGACGAACGTGTTGAACGAGCGGACCATTGCGGAAAGCACCGGGGCCTGGCCGACTATGTGACATCTCTCAAAGGGAAAGGTTCATCGCGATCGTGCGCGATCGCATACGACACGCGGCACCACTCAGTGGAATTTGCGCAACTGTGCGCCCGGGTTCTCGCGGCCGACGGATTCAAGGTCTTCCTCTTCCGAGAGCCGCGGTCGACTCCCCTGCTCTCGTTCGCCGTACGGCATTTGCACTGTGACGCGGGGATCATGATCACCGCCTCCCACAATCCGCCGTCGGACAATGGATTCAAGTGCTACGGACGAACCGGCGGACAGGTGATCCCCCCGGACGATGCAGGCATCATCGCCTGTGTCGAGGCGGCGTCTGATCGCGTGATACCCGAAAAGCCATTCGCTCAGGCGCAGGCGGACGGCGCAATTGTCTGGGCGGCAGATGAGGTCGACACGGCTTATATTACCGCCGTCGTGAGTGAATCGGTTTGTCACGCGCACGATATCTCCATCGTCTACACGCCATTGCACGGCGTAGGCGAAACTTCCGTCGCCAAGGCGCTGACGACGGCGGGATTCAGCCGAACTAACGTTCTCGAGTCGCAGCGCTGCCCTGACGGCGATTTCCCCAACGTGCCAAACCATGTTTCCAACCCTGAGAATCCCCGCACTCTGGACGCGGCAATTGCCGAGGCCAAAAGGCAAGGGGCCGACCTCGTTCTGGCCAGTGACCCCGACGCTGACAGAATCGGAGTCGCAGTTCCCAAGACTGGCGATCCCAACGGCGAATGGACCACCTTGGACGGCAACCAGATCGGCGTGTTGCTTGCGGCTTTTGTGATGAAGGAAATCGAAGCTCTCGGGAAGTTGCGGTCCGACCATTACCTAGTTACGACTTTGGTCTCGAGTCCCATGGCTCGGTTGCTTGCCCAGCGCGAGGGCATTCGCATCGAGGATAATTTGCTCGTGGGATTCAAGTGGATCGCCAGTCGCATTGAAGAAGCAGGCCATGCGAGTTTCCTCTTCGCGTTCGAGGAATCACATGGCTATTTGAAAGGCGATCACGCCCGCGATAAAGACGCCGCCGTGGGTGCGCTTCTCTTCGCCGAGTTGGCGGCGGCGGTCAAGGACCGCAAGCAGACCGTCATCGAGTACCTTGATGACCTGTATATCGACGTGGGACATCACGGCGATCGGCCTATCAACAAGACCTATCCTGGGCGCAGAGGGTGTCGCCACGATCAAGCTGCTGATGGAAGCCTTGCGCGAACGCCCCCCCGCACGATCGGCGGGCTTGCACTTACCGATGTTCACGACTACGGTCTTCATGAGATCAGAGCCCTGAATCGCTCTGAACCACCGCACCCCCTCCCGGAGCCGTCGGGGGACCTGCTGATATTTCATTCGGAACAGCGCGGAACTCATTTCGCGGCACGGCCTTCGGGCACCGAACCCAAGATCAAGTTTTACCTGTTCGCGCAAACTCCGGTAGACGGTCCCGACTCCCTTGCTGCCGCCAAGATTGAGACCGAGAAATGCCTCGACAGGATGGCGCATGACCTTGAACAGTACCTGGACGACGCAATCCAATCTGCGCCATGAGCGTGCCGATCAAGCGCGACCGATCGCGTCCCCCTGCTCCCAGCGATCCGGCTCGCGATTGATCCAGGCGATCAACCTGCGGCTAGGCGAACTGAATGTGTACTGACCGAGCGCGGCCATCTCGACCCAGCGAGCGTCGATCAGTCCTGGTCCGGGACGAGGTGTGGCCGCTCGAACCTGGGCGCCGTGGGCGGTCAACGTGACTCGGTGCTTGGTGACGCTGTACACAATGGTCTTGAGCGGCTGGCTCGGCCGAACGACAATCCCCGTAAGACGTTTGATCCCCTCGGCCAGATCGACCGGCTCGCCGAATGACCTGCCCGCCGGGTCCACGCCGTTCTGGTGAATAGTCGGAAATTCCCAAAATTGCTCCCATAGCCCTCCCCGCGCAGCTGGACGATCAAGATGCGGCCCGCACTGGCGACGATCGCACATGCTTCGGTGACGGCCAGGGGCTTGGGCCGCGGAGTCACGATCGGCAAACGGTCTTGGAGCCCGAGTCGCCGGGCCTCGCAAAGTGTAGATAGAGGACAGACGAGACAGGCTGGCGCGCGGAGTGCAAACAAGGGCGCCAAGCTCCATCAATCCCTGGTTGAAAATTCCCGCACTCCTTGCGGGCACCAGTCGTGCGGCCGCTCGCCAAAGGCGATCCAACGTCGAGGCAGCCTTCAGGTTCTCACGTATTGCCAAGAGCCGCGCCAGCACGCGTTGACTATTTGCTTCGACAATTGGCTCCGGTCGGTCGAACGCAAACGACAGGATTGCCCCGGCAATATAGCGACCCACGCCCGGGAGCGCGCGGACAAGAGCAGGATCATTGGGGATCGCGCCACCGTGCTCGCTTACGATCGTTTGCGCGGCCGCCTGAAGCTGGCGGGCACGGCGGTAGTAGCCCAAACCTTCCCACGCCTTAAGCACGTCCGACTCAGCAGCAGCAGCCAGCGCGCCGGCATCCGGAAACTGATTGAGGAACCTGTCAAAGTACGGAATCACCGCCGTCACCGTCGTCTGGACAAGCATCATCTCCGAAACGAGGATCCGATACGGGTCGCGGTTGGCCCGCCAGGGTAAATCCCGCCGCGCTTCTCTGTACCACTCCATCAGCCGTGTCTGCACACTGCTGACCCAGATCTCGTCTTGGTCGAGACACGATCCGGCGCTCCCAGCAGGTGAGCTAAGATCCCCTGCCCCGTCTTCGCCACAGCGAAAGTGCGAAGCTTCCGTTGCCCGCCGCATCAAACGGTTATCCCTATCTTGCAAGTTCATCGACCGTATTTAGGATTTCTGTGGTATAGGCCAAATCAAAGACGATAATGTAGGATGATCAAGCGATAAATGGGATATACCTTCGCGCATTATCGCTTTATTTCACGATCGAAACGTTTATTAGGAACAGTCCTCGGGGGTGGCTAGTGGATGGCGAATCAAGGCGTGGTCGAGGGCCGTTGTCGGCTTGGCGGGCAGCCGTTGCCGAAAAGGCGACTCTAGACGAGCAGGCGCGAACCGGGAACAGAACGTTGCCAGCGACCCAAGAATACAACAGCAATCATGCCGATAGTAGCGTGCCGTGTCCCTACCAAATCCCGTTGGGCGAAGATCAGCGCGGGCTTGCCATCCGGTACCTGCCGATGGCGCACCAGCTTGCCCAGCGGTTGTGCGCAATCTGGCCGGCCGACGCCGAGGAGCTACAATCGACCGCATATATGGCACTCGCCGAGGCGGCTCAAGCATTCGATGCGTCTCGAAAAGTCGGCTTCGGCACATTTGCGCGGCACCGCATTCGTGCCGCCCTCCGCGATCTCCAACGCCTGCTGTCGCTCGATGGCGGGCCGGGTGGTCACGATGAGGACCCGGAGAAAACCGAATTGCGGCGTTTGCACGACCGAATTGGCCGGGGGCTCGATCAAGTGGCCGGACAGTCGATGGAAGCGGGGTCGGAAGAAGCCGAGGCCGTCGACGAATGGCTGCGGCAACTGCCCAAAGCCCATGCCGCGGTCTGCCGCTTTATTTACCAGGGGGGCAAGTCAGAAGAGCAGGTCGCGACGGAACTCGGCTGCTCCAAGTCGGTGCTGTCGCGTTTGCACCGCGAGGCCGTGACGGGATTGATCCGAGCGTATCACCGCGCCCGGCTTGCTCATCCTCCCGATCCGGCCAGAGCTTTCGATTGAGACGGAACTCGAACTGGAGGGCAGCGTATCCAATCGCCGTTTGCCCCCCCTGCCCGCCCGTCGGATTCTTCAGGCCGCCCGGTCCGCGGCAATCCGGTAGGCATGAGCGTGAGAATCGAAGAACTGGCGAATCGAGCCTACCACGTAACGTTGCTGCTCGTCGCTCAGCTCGGCATAGATCGGCAGCGCCAGAGTCTCTTGCGCTGCCGCCTCGGCGATGGGGAAATCACCTGGCTTGTGGCCCAGCGGAGCGAAGCAAGGCTGCAAGTGTAACGGTATGGGATAGTAGATCTCAGTGCCGATCTGGCGTGAAGTCAGATGGTCGCGGAGCGTGTCGCGGATGGGAGCGGGTACCCGGATGATGTACTGATTGTAGACGTGCAAGTGCCCTTCCCGCTCGCACGGCAAGCCGACAGTCTTTGTCAGTCCGTGCGCATCGAACAAACCGCGATACCGCGACGCGACCTCGCGCCTCTTGAGGGTCCAGTCGTCGAGGTGAGCAAGCTTCACGCGCAAGACAGCCGCCTGGAGCGCATCGAGCCGCGAGTTGAATCCAACTTCGTGGTGATAATACTTGGGCTCCATCCCGTGAACCCTCAGCCTTGCCAGCGAACGGCCCAGCACAGGGTCGTCGGTCGTCATCATTCCCCCGTCGCCAAAGCCCCCCAGATTTTTAGATGGATAAAAACTCAGCGCCGCCACATCTCCCAGGCTGCCCGCGCTCTTCCCTTTGTAGATCGCGCCGATCGCCTGAGCGGCGTCTTCAAGCACGAATAAACCGTGCTTCCGCGCAATCTCGAGAATCGGGGTCATATCGGCAGTTTGGCCATAAAGATGAACGGGGATGATCGCCCGCGTTTGCTGCGTGATGGCTGCCTCGATTCGTGCGGGATCGATGTTGTACGTATCGGGCTCGATGTCGACGAAGACTGGTCTGGCACCGGTTCGCCATATGGACCCGGCCGTGGCGAAGAACGTGTAAGGAGTCGTGATCACCTCGTTGCCGGCGCCGATCCCGCGCGCCATCAGAGGCAAAAGCAGAGCGTCGGTTCCCGACGCACAGCCGATTCCTCGAGCCACTCCGCAATATTCGGCAAGCTCTGCTTCGAGCTTTTCGACCTCGGGCCCCATCACAAACATCTGGCTTTCAAACAGCCGGAGTACCGCAGGTTCGATCTCGTCGCGGATCGTCTGGTACTGGGCTTTGAGGTTAAGGGCCGGCACGGCCAGAGATTGCAGCGGAACGGTCATCGGCAATCACTCCTTTGACGCCTCGTGCGACAGCGAAGGGTCGTTCACCCATCGATGCGCACCATCTCCCTCCATGGAGATATCGGACGCCGCACGCTATTGCTTTGCAAGATTTGTGTCAATGGAGGTTAAAGGCGCAGCGCTCGGGCCATTGTGTGCGTGGTTCGGGTCGAGCTCGCGGATCCGCTCTGCGACCAGTTCATCGAGCAAAGGATGTGGCCCAAGCGCCGCACCTAAGCGAAAGTCGACAACAGGATAGAGACGCCTCAACTCGTCGCGCACCGTCGTCAGGTCTCGGCGCAAATGAACGCCGGCCGAGAGGAAGTAAGGAATTAGCAACACACAAGTTGCGCCGCGCGACACGCACCTTTCACCCCCCGTCGGGATGTCGGGCTCAGACAGCTCGAGAAAGCAGGCTTCCACAATCGGGTAAGTGCCTAAAGCTGCCAATCGGGACGCCAGTTCGTGCAAATCTTCGTTGGCCGACTGCCGGCGGCTGCCATGAGCGATCAGTAAAACCGCTGTAGAGTCAGGACATGCCGACGTCACAGTAATACTGGCGGAATTTTCCATATTCGAGACTACCTACAGCGGGTTGTCGATCGACATCCTCTATCGTAGGTGCAATACACCGCGGGTCAACGCGAGGAGGGGTCTATCAGTCTTCAATTCGCCGAAACGAAGTCAGAAGATCTTGCAGCACTTCGGATTTCGGAGGCTCGCACATGCGCGGCAGGTCGACCCGGAGCCCATTCTTGGCGTGTCGAAGCAATGGGCTCTCGGGAAATCGCACCGACACAGCGAGATTGCCAGGCCTAAAACCATGCTCCAGGGCGTTTCTCTGAATCGGCTCGCTCATCAGAAACTTGAGAAACTCGGCTGCCGCGACTCGTTGTCGGGAATCGCTCCACGGGACGTCGAGAATGTAATAGGGATGCTCGTTCCACATGTTGGGCTCGGGATAATCGACGCGCAGCTCTCCCCAACGATTGCGGGCCTCATCGAGGTAGTCGATCGCCAAGTTTTCATAAGTAATCACGCAATCGTATTGGGAAGGCCCCCGCAGCACCATGTCTCGCATCAGGGTACCAGTACTCGATGTGAGCGACCCGCCGGGCCGAGCGACGCCGTGAAGAAACGCGCACAGCCACTTCTGGAATCCAGCGTCCGCCACGTCGGCGTGGGTGAGGTTGCGTTCTTTCTTGGAGTACTCATAGGCCATGAGCACGAGCGTGAGCAGCCCACTGTTGGAACGCTTTGGGTGAGTATGGCCAAAGTTAAATCGACCCCACTGCGCCTGCTGGGCAATCGTCCCCCACCCCCCCTGCTCTCCCATGGCCTGCGACACGGTTTGAAAACTAGGCTTTGAATACTTCTTGATAAATGCTTCACGGCGGTCTTCCCACATCACAAACACCATCGGCGTGAGCGCCAGGTTGTCGCTCTTCAGGATCGGCTTGTTTGCATGCTTGGCGCGCCATTCTTGCTCAAATGCGTCACGATAAGCGCTGCTGGCCGGCGACCAGACCTGAAACGGGATGGGCTTGGGTCCGTCGAGGACGGCCCGCGCCCCCTCCATTGAGCCCATGCCGTGCAGGTTGACCTTGATACTACGGCCGGCCGACGTCTTCTGAAACTCAGCGGTCGCCGCCTTCCAGCCACTGTTGTTTCTCGGTGCCGTAGGCGACGTTGATCTCAACAGTGTCTGCCTCGCTTGCTTCCACGACCGAGGCCAGCGGGACGGCCGGCGGAGCCGCTGCCAACGTATCGCTTGGCGACTTGCCGAGCGGGACCGGTGTCGGTCGACTCCACGGCCCGCGTCCTACGGCTGCGAAGGCCAGTGCGATAAGCCCTACCAAGAGCGCACCGCCGATCGCGCCCGCCTGGATCCATCTCCGGGAGAAACCCGCTCGAAGTGCTGCGCGTCACGAAAGCAGGGGGCTTTTCGGCGACGACAGTGGCTGCTGACGGGTCGAGCTCGGGCTCGCCGTCGGGGCCTTCCACGACAATCGCGGCCGGCGACCCGGACGGCAAAGTTACTGGCGACAGTAGCTTGAGTTGTATGGTGTTCGACGAGAGCAGACTGACCAGCGACGTAGCCTGACAGCGCGTGCAGCGGACGCGTCCTCCGCAGTGTTCGCGACCGACCGGCATCGGCGCATGGCACGCCGGACAGGGAACGCGGCCCGGCTCACCGCGCGAGGTCAGGCTAGTCATCAACGATGCCGAGCTCGAGCCTGACGCCGAGGAAACCGCCGCCAAGACCGCCTGCGCGAATGCTACGCAATTGTCGAAACGTTCCGCGGGATTCTTCGCCAATCCCTTGAGAATGGCGTCGGACATTCGACGCGGAATGTCCGGGCGCAGCTCCGCCAACGCTGGAGGCACAACCATCGTTTGGTTGACAACAGTCGCCGACGGCGTTGGCCCCTCCATGCAGTTGGTTCCGGCGAGGACCTCATGCACCGTCATCGCCAGCGAATACTGGTCGACCCGGCCATCGAATGCGCGACCCATTACGATTTCGGGTGCCACATAGTTGGGCGTGCCCAGAAGAAATCCCGGCGCTGTCAACGAGTTGGCCCGCCAATCCGTTTCTTCCGCCGCAAAAGCTTTGATAATCCCGAAGTCGCCCAAGAACGCATTGCCATGGCGATCGAAAAGGATATTGGCCGGTTTGACATCTCGATGGATATGCTTCTGAGCATGCACGAAATCGAGTGCCTTGGCGATCTCAAGCAGCCAGTCTGAGAGTGACCCTGCCGGCATCGCCGTCGGTTCGCATCGGGCGCCGGAATTGAGACGGTCCTTGAGGCTTCCGCCGGCGAGAAACTCCATGACGACGAACGGATGACCCTCCAAGTCGCCGACATCGAAGACCTTGACGACATGAGGATGACTGAGCTGCACAAGGGAGCGGATCTCGCGGGCAAACCGATCGAGAAACTCAGGACCTGCCGCAGCCTTGTCAGCCGCGACCGGAAACTTGAGCACAACATCCGTCTCGAGGTGGTGATCGTAGGCCAGGTAAACGCGCCCCATGCTCCCCTGGCCGATTCGCCCAAGAATCTTGTATCGGCCGGCCGCGACCTCCTTGCCGATCCAGTCGTCGCTGGTGGGAGTCACAATGTCGAGCCTTTACACGAAAATGCTAGACCCTTCGCGACCGGGATCACTTTCCCAATTCCAATCGATCGGAACGGTGTCGGAGTGAAGAAATGACGAAGAAATGGTGAAGCTGCGAAGTCCTTGCTGTTGGAATTCAGGTCGTTGATTCGTGCAGGATCGCGACTGGTGCGGCAGATGCCTCGACACTGACTGGCGCGACGGGCAAGACAACCCGAAATAAGCTGCCCTCACCAGGCTGACTTGAAACTTCGATGCGGCCTCCATGCTGGGTAATGATGCCGTGGCTGACGCTAAGCCCAAGCCCCATACCCTGGCCCAGCGGCTTCGTTGTGAAAAACGGATCGAATATCTTCGCAAACACTTCCGGTGATATGCCGCAGCCGTTGTCTCTGATCTCGACGACAACATCGTTGGCCGCAGTTTGGGTCGTGACCTCAATTCGTCCATCGTCTCGACCACTGTCCTCGATCGCTCTAGCGCTGTTGGCGAGCAGGTCGAGGAACACCTGGTTTAGATCGGCGACTGCGCCTTCGATTGGCGGTACGGCTCCAAACCGCCGATCCACCGTGACCTGCAACCGCGACATCGTCTCGTTGAGCATCATCAGGCACTGATCATCGGGCACAGATTGCGCTGCTGATACCGTCGTCGCGCTCAAGGCCGGTCAATTCCCCGCACTGATGACACGGCACGGTCGAGGTCATTGCTGGTTCGAGTTTGCCAGGTCGTGAAAGAGACAGCAGACCTGATTGTAGTTCGGCGATGTTCAGATCGCGTGAAGACGACCGCTGCAACTTCTGGGCCGCAATTTGCAACTCGAATGTGCTCCCACGTTATGTGACCGATCTCGTTATGTGGCGCGGCCAGCATTGCCTGCGAAGCCGGGCCTCTGCGCCACCTTTCAACACCACATTAAGTTCGTCCCATCCGGCACCTGGCTCAAGTCACTCCCGACCCAGTCGCGGGCCGGCCGATCGCTCGATCCCCGACTGTGCAGGCACGTTCGCACTCCAGCCGACGCAGCCCTGGCATCGGACGAGTCCCGGGCAGTCAGATGGGGCCCGGGCTCCGTACCCTTGCGGGATCGAGGTTTCACCGCGTGCGGGCTGGATGCTGGAGCAACACACACTGCGCCGCGTTATGCTTGAGGGAGGCCATCGCCGGAATCGTGAACATCTGGCGAGCACTGGAGGGGCGACTTACAATTGTCTGATGTGTAAAGCCTCAATATCGCACTCGCATCAACGAAATCCGGGGCATTGGGCAACGACTTACGTCGAATCGGCGATGTAAAGGGTGAGTTAGAGACGAAACTTTACAGAACCGGAGGCTAGGTCTCTCGTGAAGTTATACACCGGAGAAATCAGCCACAGTAACCTGTACGAGGAGAGCCGGTACATGGAGGACGTGTTGACAGGAGCTGGTGTGCAGACTATCTACGTCTGCTGCGCGTTCGGCGTCGACGTGGACCACCCACTTTTCGCCAGGGATGTCGAGGTAGAAGTCAGCAGGTTGTCGGACTATCTCCGCCACCACGAGGCCACTGGGGCCTTTCGGCTCGGACATACGAACATCAGCTTGACCTACGATTTCGATCAATTCGGACTGAAGTTCAGCTTTGGCAACGACAACGATATCTTCTGCGAAGGCAACGAATCGTCAGCACTTCGTGATGTCCTAAAGCGATGGAAGCTCCGATATCCGTCGAGCGGTTGTGTATCATGATGAAAGAACTGCAAGCTAAGTCTTACCTGATGCCCGTAGTGACGGGGCTGTTGCAATAAGTCGGGAGATTTCGATCCGGCTGGCGGATTCTTGAATCGGCAAAATGGGGTCGTGGCGAGCTCGTCCGCCTATGTGAGCCGACAGCGCATCGCGTAATCTATAGTTGGCGCGGACAGGCGGGCACCGGGACGTCGCAGGTAAACTCACACTGGTGGACCGGTCGTCCAATTCCTCCTTGTCCGGCGGGATGAGAGGCGCTCGCTTGAGAGAAGGGACCATGAGTCGGCGGAGCTTCACCCTAGCTCAATTGATGGGCATCGTATGCTATCTCGCATTGGGCTTCGCTGCCCTACGGAATGCGGACGCATTCTGGGCGAGTGCGGCCAACACTCTCGCGATCCTCTTGAACGCAGCGTCTCTCGTGGGTGCCTTTGTCCGCAGTGGCAGGGCTCGCATACCCTGGGTCGGCTTCACGGTCTTCGGCTGGACCTATCTGCTCATGGCCCACTTGCCGGGGGACCCGCCCCTGCTGGTCGAGTGGGCGGCCGCACGCCTCCAGCCGTATATCAAGCCAATGCCTCAAGGGATGTCCGGCGACGCCGCCAGCGATTTTCTGATCCCCTATGAACAAGTTGCTCAGTCATTGGGTATCATCCTCTTCGGCCTGCTGGGGGCGGTCTTAGGCCCTCTCCTGGCAGCGAAGGACGAACGATCGGATCGCCGAACCGTAAGCGGTGAACCATAGTTGAGATTTGACGCTCGGCCCTTGGCGCGGCAGAAATGCGCAACGGGTGATCCAGAATCCAGACTTTACGCTCCAGCCCCTCGGGGGACCATCCGATGAAGGCGATACTGGTCTGCCTGACGTCTTCTGCGAGCAGGGCCGCTTCTCTCCTCGTGATTTCCCTTGCCTTGTTCGTTTTCGGCCCGCTCCATGCTGTAGCAGACGATTCGATCACGCTCGTTCAAGTGCTCCACGCATGGCGTAATCGAGAGCAGCATGTCAAGACCTTCAGGCTCCGGTGGACAGAAGAGCATTTCCAGGCCAAAGGTACGTTAGAACTCCCGCCAGACCGGAAGCAGAATGGTCGCTCGTTCCCGCCGAGAGACACGACCTATCGCGTGAAGAGTAGCTGCGAGATGGATCGGGACATGATGCGCTACGGTTTCAACGGCGAGTCGCTGCAAGTCTACAACGACGGCGCGCTGGAACATCGCGAGTACGTGAGCGCATCCGACGGCGTCGTCAGCCGGGCATTCTGGCCCATCCCGAACAAGCTCCGCGCCTACCCAAAGGGGACCACGTTTGACGAGAAAATCTGCTGTGACGCCAGCACTCTGGAGGTCAAGCCGCTCTTGTGGATCTACCGTGCATTAGATCCGCGATTCGCGTTCTCTGAGAGGTCTCTGCGACTCTCGCCAAATGACGAGATGATCGACAATGTCAAATGCAAGATCGTCTATTTTGAGAAGAACGGGGTGAGATCCTCGATCTGGACCGATCCGGCGCGAGACTTTGTGCCGCTACGGTTTACGATCGGCTCGCCGGTCACAGGCGAGATCACGATCCGGACCGACATAACCTATCGCCAAGTCCCTTCGCACGGTTGGACGCCGACGGGCTGGCGAACCCTTCAACCGGCGACCGGGGATCTGCGTCGTTCGGTCATCGCGCGGGTGATGGAATCTGCGATCAACATCGAGATCCCCAGGGAACGCTTTCAGATCGAATTCCCGCCGGGCACGGTCGTTATCGACATGAGCAACAAGGGTGAACGCTATCTCGTTGGGGCAGATGGCAGCAAGCAAGTTCCGGCTGATGCCAGGAAGTAGTTCGGCGCAGAGGCGGAACATCTGTCGTGTTCGTCGAGCCCGATCCACCCCCTCCCGGCCGTAAATGGTAAACCATAGTTGGCGCGGACATTCGGTAGCGGGACGATGCGGGGACCTGGAACGGGTGGACTAGAGATCAGAATCGCCTGTCATCAATAACGTGAGGGCAGTACCGATGAGTTCCCACAGAACCGCTTCGAGCACGAGATCTCTGCTCATCATTGCGATCATCATCTATTGGAGCCTCGTCGGTGGTCATTCTGAAACCCCGGCGCAAGAGGAGACTCCTGGGACCCAACTCTCCGGGCGCCTTCGGGAGATTGTATTGCGCGGTATTCGGGCAAACGACGAGAAGCTCGGAGCAGTACAGCTCTATATCCAGGATGTCATGGAGGATCTGACCGTGACAAAGCGCGAGGAGAGCGTTTTTCAGCCTGACAACCACACGAAAGTGACCATCGTCAGAGAACCTCGGCGAGTCTCGCTGGCGCGTGTGCGAATTTTTGGCGAAAAATTGAGGTACGATTATCTAAATGCATCGGAATTCGTGTCCAAAGCTTTCTCCTTTGACGGAGCCCTTTGGACCGAGCTGAAGGAGATCGGCCAAAACACGCAGGTGATTATTCGGCGCCCGGATCAAATGGCAGAGATTTCACCGCTGGATCCTCGACAGGTCGCTGTTTTCGACGTGCGCCAACGCCTCTCTGAGGTGCTCGACCAGAGCACCTTTAGCGATCAGGCCGGCCCATCCGGAAAAACGCGGCTTTGCACGGCGGAGACAAAGGTCGCCCTAGGAAGCCCTCGTTTAGTAATTTCCTTCGATCCTTCTGTCGGGATGCTTCCAGTCGAAACCGTTGCCTACAATCCTGATTCGACTGTATCCCGGCATACGCGCATTTCGTATCGAAAGATTGACGCGAGAGACGCGTGGGTGCGCGATCAGGCCGTGACTCACGCCTACAAAATGGGTGAGACTCGTGACACCACGTCACCCGAATTTCAACAGAGATGGACGAAGAGTGTGAAGAATGTGAAGCTCCTCGCGGACCACGACGATGCACTCTTTGCGATTGATCGTCCGTCCAAATACCTCCTGCACGATCTGACCAAGGCAGGTGGTCAGAAACCAGTGGCTGTCGGATACCCGTCCCGACGTGGGAAGCCAAATTGACCTGTTCCGCGGTGTCAAAGGGGTGACAAGGCTGATTTATAGATGAAACGGACGGGTGGGGGCCGGCTGACAGGGAACTCGACAGCGCCGTGCAATCCGCCGTAGCTCGGCACGGGCGGTCCAAGCCGCGGACGAATCTCACGCGCAGGCCATTCCCACGCTCGTCCGCCATCGCCCCTCAGATGATGCGCGACACCCGACTCTCGCGGCTCCGGTTCACCGGCCAAGCCTGCCGATAGCTTGCCTTCCTGGGACGCCTGCAATCGGAGGCTGTGGCCCATCGGCCCTACTCCGAACACATCGCTGAATTCGCCGATCATATGCTGCGGGACCGGGGAGTTTCCCCCCGCACCGCGGAGAACTGCTGCGCGATGGACCAGGACTTCCTCGCGCGGATCGCCGAAGACGGCCTCCGTCTGGAGACACTGACGGTCGCCGAAGTCGACGAAATGCTGATTGCTTATCTGCTCCCGGACATACGCAACGGCAGGGCACGCGGCGGGCGTGGCAGGTGACGCGAGCATGATCGTTTCCATCGCGCTCTGTCGGTGCTCAATGCGCGGGGGCCGGTGAGGGACGTGCCGCCGTTGTTCTTGTCGCGCCGACGACAATATTCCCATCTCGACGCGATGTCACAAAGAGCGCGCGGTCGCGATCGATCGGCCAATATCCTTCGAGTTCGTCGTGAGGGGGAAAAGTGAACGACTTGAGCCGGATCCCAGGACCATCGACCCGACCAAACGCGAGCCCTTTTTCCAGATCGATCACGTCCAGCCGCCATCCTCGTCCCTCGATCACATTCTGAACGCAGGTCAAACGGCGGTTGTCGGCATCCCAGTGGAGATTCTGGTTGAATGGCCCGCACAGCATTCGGTATACCTCTACCCCCGGCGCACTCGAGCGGTGCGACTTGAGCAATAGTTCCGGGTCGTAAAGCCGGATCTCAGGATGAACTTCACCGTAGTCTGCGGTTGCAATCAGTTTGCGGCCATTGATCGTGACGAACGTGGGCCGGCAGCCGTTAATCGCGGCGTCATCGTCGATCACATCGAGCACTGCGCTGTCGAGGTTGCCATCGCTCCATGCTCGCTGCCAGTCGATCCGGTAGATCCTTGCCTTCTTGTTGACGGTATCCCCCAAGAGCGTTCCCCAGCGATCGTCCCACGTCAGTCCCGTCGGATGGATGATCACGGGGCGGTCCGCTTGCCGCAGCCAAATTTCGCGCCCGGTCGGGTTTAGGTCCATGTCGTATTCGCGGATCACGCCAACGCGCGGCTTGACGGAGTAGACATCGCCGTAGGCGTAAATCCGGCCATCCCTGACGGCGATACCCTGACAGGCTCCCAATTTCGCGTCGGTCACGACCCGCGGATTCTCGACCGCGGCATCGGCCATCCAGGATGCATCCGGTGGCGGAGTTTGCGGAGCGGCGGCGCACGTTTCGACGAAACGCAATGACGAAACGCTCACTGCGAAAACACCGAGCACGGACACAAGAACAAGCGATTTCGCGTGATCGCAAATCATCAAGCTATCCCTCGCTGCATGATCAACAATCCGTTGATGTTAATGACGCGGCAAGACAAAGGCCGCGCGGACCGGCGGAGGCATGACCGCGTCGGCTCCTTTGACGGCCTTCCAGATGATCTCGTTGAAGAGCAGATCGTCGGCGCGATCCTCGACTTCCAGGTCGAGGCGCATCGAGACTTCGGCCATGGGTGCCCGCCGCGTGTTTCTGCGCGTTCAAGTCGACGCGGGCCGGGCGATGGACGTAGGGAGTGAAGTCGGGCTGGGCAATGAATGCGTTGAACATCGGCCGCGCAGCCGCGTCGAACTGCGACATGGGTTCCAGTCCGAGGATCAATTCCATGGTGCGCAGCATCGACGACGTGCTGTACAGCGTCGAATCGACCGAGTGGTGCTTGATGTAAGGACTGATCGCCAGAGCGACGGTCCGATGGGCGTCGACGTGGTCCGAGCCGTTTTGCGCATCGTCCTCGACCACGAAGATAGCCATGTTCTTCCAGAACCGGCTCTTGGAGAGCCCTTCGACCACGCGGCCCAGCGCGAGGTCGTTGTCGCCGACGCAGGCCGTGACCGTCCATTTGCCGGGCGTTGTTCCCGACGTGTGGTCGTTCGGCAAGCGTAGAATCACCAGCCGGGGCATCTCGCCGGTCTTCTCAAACTCCGCCAGCTCTTGGAGGAATCGATCGGTCCGCTTGACGTCGGGATAGTCCATGTCGAAGCTGCGGAAACATGGGATCGAAGTGGCCCTCGATGGCCTTGACCGAGGCTGTCGCTGGATCGGCCGCCGTGCTTGCCGTTGGCGACCCATTCGCCGTAGCTGCGATAGCTCACCCCCTTCTCGGCGGCCTTGTCCCAGAGGTAGCCGCCGGCCGGCCGGGCGACTTCGTCGAGCGCCCCTTCGGACGGGATAGGGAACGCGGCGGTCGCCGCGATAGCCCAGGGGCCAGATCCGCTCGACGAAATCGGTGGCATATGCCCCCATCGACCATTCGTGGCCGTCGGCGCTGACCTCGCTCTCGACGTAAAAGTTGTCGAGGAGCACGAACTCGACGCGCCAGAGCGTGGTGGTTGGGCGTGATGGCCTCGGGGAACAAGCAAATATTCGGATCGCCATTGCCTTCCTTCATGTCGCCGAAGACCTGGTCGTAGGTGCGGTTTTCCTTGACGACGTAGACGACGTATTTGATCGGCGACGGCTCGCCGACCTTGGCGGGAATCGGGTTACCGGGGGCTGGGCATCGGTCCTGGAACAGCAGCTGGATCGCCGCGCCGCAGTGGGCTGCATTCGTAAACCGTTTGGGAATACGTCGTCATCTGACGGGGCGTCGGCATCGGAATGGTCGAAAGCGTCCCTTGGAACAGCCCGCCGATGTATTCCTGGGTCGGGACTACGGCCGGCCGGCGAATCCCGGTCGCGGGCCCGTCGCGATTGGCGCGCGAGCTGGCCCCTTTGCCGTTGGTCACGTAAATCGTCTTGCCATCGCGTGCGAGCCGGACCGAAGTGGGATACCAGCCGACCGGAATAAAGCCCAGAGGCGCGCTGCCGCCGGGGTCCTTGACGTTGACGACCGCCAGGTTATTGGTATTGGCGTTGGCGACGAAGAGCATCGACTCGATCCGGCGAGAGAGCCAGCGAATTGGGCGTGCTGCCGGGTGGGGCCTTGGGGTCGATCGCCGTGCCGATCGTCTCGATCGACTTGCCCGCCTCGGTATCGATCACGCTCACCGTGTTGCGGTTGGCGTTGGCGACAAACAGGATCTTGCCTCCCTTTGCCAGCAGCATCTCGTTGGGGTGCTCCTCGGTCGTCCAGTGGCCGGTGACCTTGAAGGTGTCGGTGTTGACGACGGCCACCTTGGCCTTGCTCCAGAGGCTGACATAAAGCTGCTTGCGCGACTCGTCGAGCGCCAGGCCGTAGGGATAGCTGTCGGGCTCGAGCGCTAGCTCGCCTTGAAAAGCTCCTGATTCGGCGTCGAATCGGCCCACGGAATGGCCGAACGCCGCGGCGACGTAAAGTGTCTTGCCATCCTTGCTGAGCGCCAGGCCCGGCCGGGACGCGCTGAAATCTCTTGGCCTTCTCGCCTTCGGCGGGATTCGGCTGCGCCAGGAATTCCTTGCGGTCGGGATACTCGAAAACCGTCTTCTTGGAAAGTAAGCCGTCGGCATGATCGAACCGGTAGATCCGGTCGTCGAACCCGCCGCCGGCGAAGAGCCGCTTGCCGTCGGCCGACCAGATCAAGCCGGCGAAACTGGTGGGGAGCGCCACGCGGCCGATCACTTTGCCGGTGGATCCGTTGACGGTCACGATCTCATGCTCGCCGTACCCGGCATGGAGAATCGCCAGGATCGGCTTGGCTCGGATGCACGGCGATCTGGACCGGCAAATCCCCAATCTTGCTCTGACGGCCGGCCGGCTTGAGTGACCAGCCGTTGGGAAGCACGATGCCCCTGCGCGGGTCATCCCGGGCCAGATCACCGCCTCCTTGTGGGTGGGATTATTCGTTTCCCCAAGGGCGTTCTGGTCGCCGGTGGTCGCGTGATCCGCGGATTTCGGAGCCGGGGCTTTCGTTTTCTGCGGCGATTTTTCCTGAGCGTCAGCAAGATGGGACGTTCCGATCAGCGAGGCGAATGCCAACAGCATCTTGAGCCAAAAGATCCGCGTTTCCATGAATTCTTCCTCTGGAGGTCTCACAGGGCGCAAACAGCTCGCTCGGCGTAAGTCTGACTCAATAGAGTAACGGCCCTGTTTCGTCTGGGCCACTGCCCGCGGGAATCTACCTGGAATCTTCAAAGGATCGATTGTTGCAGTTAACTGGCCGGTGATGCACCTAGTCTGTCGATAGCGACCCATCTGAGTAATGACGGCACAATCGGTAGATCTCACGCCTGCCAGTCCACAATCGACCATCGCCGTCTCAATCGGCACGATGCGCATACCGAAATACAGGCTTATGATGTTCCGATGCCACTCACGCATCTCGGACCCGTCTCGAGAGTGGTGTGGCGTCGTGTTATCGCGGTCGACCTGGAGGTGATGGTGAAATCGCTTCAATTCCCGGCGAAGAAGCTTGGTTTTGAAACCGAGGACGACGCGTTGTCTTGGACCAATCCAGATCGCTTCCAAACGGCAACGTTGGCCTTCATTTGGCTCGGTGTATTGCTGCGGGTAGTTACGTTCGCGCTCAATTTTCCACTCTGGGGGGATGAAGCGTTTGTCGCGGTCAACTTGATCAGCCGTGGTTATCGGGACCTTCTGCGACCGCTCGACTACGCTCAAATTTGCCCACTTTTTTTCCTCTGGCTCGAACTGACGGCCGTCAAGCTTCTCGGATTCTCGGAGTGGTCGCTCCGGCTGATCCCGACCATGGCGAGCGTTGGCGGCGTCTTTCTGTTTGCGCACATTGTCGGGCGCGTCATGCGCGGGCCGGCCCGAATGCTGGCGGTCGGGATCTTCTCGGTGTCGTATTATCCAATCCGGCACGGCGCCGAGGTCAAGCAATACTCGACGGATTTGCTAGCTTCCTTGATCTTGATAGCGCTCGCGCTCGAGTGGTGGAGGGCGCCGCACCAAAGACGCTGGCTCTGGGCACTCGCGGCGGCTGTTCCAGTCGCGCTGGGGTTGTCCCACCCGGCCGTGTTCGTCGCTGGCGCCATCACCCTGGCGCTGTCAGCAAAGGTCTGGGTCTGCGCCAGACCGGCACGATAATCCCCTTCGCGTTGTACAACCTTATGATGGTGGGGACTTTCCTCGGCCTGTTCGTTGCCTTCACGAGCGAGCAAGAGGCCGCCTATCTATCGATCTTTCGTTCGAACTACTGGGCCGCGGCGTTCCCGCCGCTCACCGAGCCGGTAAAGCTCGCCGGCTGGCTCGCGGAAGCGCACACGGGGCGTATGTTCGCGTACCCGTTTGGCGAGGCGCGCGGCGGAAGTTCTTTGACGACGCTCTGCTTCATCGTGGCTTTAGTCGCACTGTGGCGGCGGCGACAGTTCGCGTTGATCGTGCTGGCTCTCGGGCCCTTTGCGCTCGCGTTTATGGCGTCGGTACTGGGTCGCTATCCCTATGGGGGTAGCGCCCGTACCATGATTTTCGCAGCCCCCATGATCTGCCTGCTCAGCGGCCTGGGTGTCGCCGTCATGATCGGCCGACTCCGCCGCGCTCGGCTGCGCCGACTAGCCGTTCTCACCACCGCGTTCGGTTTAGTCATGACCGGCATCGTCATGCTTGGGCTCAAGATGGCTTTCCCCTACAAGAGCCTCGCCGACCAAAACTCGCGCGACTTTGCACGCTCGTTCTGGACAGAGAAGGCGGTCGATGCGCAGCTCGTCTGTGTGAAATCGGATCTCGGGTTGGGGTTCAATCGTCGCAACTGGTCAATGTTCCGCTCGGCCCTTTTTCTGTGCAACGAAAAGATCTACTCACCGCGTCACCGCCGCAGTGCTGGGATCGGCTGGGACTTGGTCTCATCGGAGAGGCCGTTACGTTGCGTGCTGTACAACGAATGGCCCGAGAACAGCGCTGCTTGCTCGATGTGGTTACGGAAGATGTCCGAAGGCTTCCAGGTTCAAAGCCGCCAAACTTTCGTCATCAATGAACCGAGTCATCGTGACGACGGGACAGATGTCGAGGACCGATACACGGTTTACGACTTTGTACCCAAGCGAAGTGAGTCAACCCGCCAGGTCGCTCGGGAACCATCCTCGAGGGCAAACGTAGGTCAATACTAGTGCTCTGTCAGAGCTAAGAATTGGGGTTGGCCTCAGGGGCACGCTCTCGGAAAACTGCAGCAAGTTCAAATTCGTGCACCCCAAAATAAAGCTGTGACAAAGCATTAGGCGGCGTTAACGACGAGGCGACAAGTTCCGCGGTCGAAGGCAGCGGCCACAGAAGTGTCTCTGCTTGCCAGCGACACCAAGGTAGCAGGCTGGGCGATCCCGTTGATCAAATTGACAGTCGTCTCCATTGTCGTCCTCTCTTCATCTGTGTGTATCAGTGTGCATCTGTGGCCAAAAACGCTTTTGCGTCCGACCAGTGCTTCGGCTCAGCCTAATTTTACTGCGCATGAGATTGAAACGTTTGCGGATTGCGGACGTTGGTTCTGAAAGTCGACCCCTAATTCCTAGCTGTGACCAGGCACTGACGTTCGAGAGATTATCTGTGCGCTGGGCGTCAACGCAGATCGTGCTGGTCAATCGTGGCGAGGTGTGCCCGTCGTCGCACGTATGCAAATCTCGGTCGGAACGGGGGCTTACCGGTGGTCGCAACCTGACGCGCGTGACATCCGAGCGTCACTGCCAAGAGCAGTAGGATCGACCACGTGGTAGCGCCAAAGCTGTCGAGAATGAGTGTCGCGTCGCGACCCACGACTCCGCGGTCGCAGGCAAGAACCAAAACGACGTAGATCCCCAAGGCATAACGCATCCACTTGGGCAAAACACCGCGAGCAGCTTGGGTCCTGGCGATCAGGTAAAAGGCCGGCAACACGCCCACGCAATGCTGCCTCCAGGTGAGTGGCGAGTAAAGCAAGATCAAGAGTGAAACGATCGCCCCTTCCCAGAGGATTGCATCGCCCTGTCGCTCATGCGCCGGTCGGCGGAATCGCCACGTAATGTAAGCGAGCAGAACGAACATGCTTGCCTTGATCATGGCACCGGCCAGTGGCGGTGACAGGTCGAGCCATTGGGCACGCCAGGAGGGCGCGATCAGCCCCTTATGCCCTGGCGGCAAGTGCATCAGGAATCTTGCGAGCGTTGGCTTGAGCGAGACATTCCAAACCTCTTCCTGGCCGAGAACGCCAACTGAGGGATCAGATGAGGCCAGGCCTTTCCAGCAATTGCTGACCCACACTTTCAAATGTTGCTGATAGAGCGCAGGACCTTGCCGGAGGAGTGGGGCCGCCGAAAAAACCAACGTGAATATCATCGTCGCCCCGACCATTCTCCACTGCCGCTTGAGAACGAAGTACGGAACGAACAAGGCCTGGGTACACTTGAGCGCGATCGCCAGCCCCAAGCACGCTCCCGCGATGCCATCGCGCCGTTGCCTCCAAAGGGCGATCGCACCCCACGCCAGCGCAACCATCAGAAGATTGGGGCCGCACTCCGGTAGTTCGCGAATCACGAACCGGCTGGATAACGCCACAGCTGCTGCGGTCGACCAGAACCACGCCTCCCTGCCCACCGGCAGCGATCGGCGCGTGAGACGGTCCAGTACATAGATCAGGATGCCTAACGACACCACGCCAATCGGGTAGGCGGCGACATGGGCCCAGCGCTTGGGTAGGAACGAAAGGGGCGCGCATGCCATCCCCCAAAACGGCGGATATGGCGTGTGCCCGATCCGGTAGAGGTTCTCACCCGCGACGAATCTTTGGCCGAAGGACCAATGAAGCCGGAAGTCGTCCTGGGCAAAGTCGTCAAAGACGCGCACCCAATGCACGATCACGATCGCCGCCGCGATGCCAAGCACGGCGATTTTCGCGCGGCGCAACCGTGCCGGCCTCCAGAATTCTGATCGGACACCCCGAGTCATTTCCGACACCTACGGCCCGAGTTTAAAAGAAAGCTAGCGGCGTGCACGAAAATTGCTCGTCGCCAACTGCCCGGCGATTACCGATACACGACCGAGATTGCCGATCGCGCAGACTTGAACGAGGAATCCTCTCCGTCAAGGTTCCTCTTGTGTCGGGCCGGCTCTTTCCCTTTCGGCCAAAACGCGAGATGTTCCCGAGGAACTTTGCCGTGATCTCAATCGCTATTGGGCGGAGCGGGCGAAGGGATGGATCGTGCGGCGTTCTAAATCTGTCAGACGTCGCTCGGGGATTCGTCGCGCCATCAGCCCAGCCGACCGCCGAGTTCCTCCAGCTTGCGATAGAGGGACGACAGCCCCATCCCCAGCCGCCGGGCTGCCTCGCGCTTGTCGTCGCCGCATTCGCGCAATACTCTCTGAATGTGGTGCGTTTCGTATTCGCGAACTGCCGCGCGCAGATTGTCACCTTGCGGGTCGATGTCGGTCTCGACGATCAGGCCCGATGGAAAATCGTCGGGCGTGAGTATCGGTCCTTCGCTCAAGATCATCGCGCGTTCGAGCGCGTTATCGAGCTCGCGCACATTGCCGACCCACGGAGCCGACATCAAGCCACGAATCGTCGCGTTGTCGACGCCGTCAACTCGCTTGCCCAGGCTCTTCGACGTGCTTCGCTAGCAAAACCGACACCAGCTCGGGAATATCTTCGCGACGATTGCGCAGCGGAGGCAGATGGATCGATACGACGTTCAAGCGATAATAAAGATCGGCGCGAAATCGGTCGGCGGCGACCTCGGCCGCGAGGTCTTTGTTGGTCGCCGTGAGCAGCCTGGCCTGAAACGAAACCGGCCGTGTCGCCCCGACCGGCAACACTTCCTTGTTCTCGATCGCTCGCAGGAGCTTTGCCTGAGTCGAGCGGGCCAGCTCGCCGATCTCGTCCAGAAAAACCGTCCCCCGCCCGGCCGCGACGAAAAGTCCCGCGTGGTCGCGATCGGCCCCCGTGAAGGCTCCTCGAACGTGGCCGAAGAGCTGGTTTTCCAGGAGATCATGGGGAATGGCCGCGCAGTTGATCGCCAGAAACATCTCGTCTTCGGCCGGCCCGAGAGCATGCAGCCCTCGCGCCACCAGCTCCTTGCCGGTCCCCGACTCGCCGGTGATCAGCACTGTCGTTCGCGTCGGCCCGACCTTGCGGATCAAGGTTTTGACGGCCTGGATCGGCGCGCTCTCGCCGACGAGCGCGTCGAGATCGCCCTTGGCGATGCAACTGGCGGCGAAGTGCCTGGTTTTCCTGAAGCAGCCGGCGAAAGCGAATCAGCCGATCGATCTTGGCGAGCAAGTCTTCGAAGAGGACCGGCTTTATCAGGTAGTCGTGAGCCCCGCGCTGAAATGCGGAGACGGCATTTTCGACCGTGGCATACGCGGTGATCATGATGAACAGCGTTTCCGGGCGGATCTGAAGCACGCGGTTCAAGACGGTGATCCCGTCGGCGCCGGGAAGCTGGACATCGCACAGGACGATCTCCGGCTCGAATGACTTCCACCTGCGCCAGGGCCGAAGGGAGGTCGTGGGCCGTCGCCACTTCAAAGCCCTCGCCCTGGAGGAACTCCTTGAGCGTCGACGCGATCACCTCCTCGTCGTCCACGATCAAGATCCGGCCCCGCGGTCCCACGTGACTCGCCAGGCTTCGAGTCATCGTCGCCCAGTGCCAGCAGCGCCCGACTTCATGACGGCTCCTCTACCAGCGTGGCCGCGGCGACAGAGCGGGGTAGGCTCGGCCGCGGTCGTGGCTCGGGCAGCACGGTGTCCGTTCGAGAATCCGAACAGTTGGTCGGCAACCGGCTGCGGCAGCGTCGATCGTTTCGAGCGGAAGCCGAACAAAGAAAGTCGATCCATGGCCCGGCTCAGACCGAAAGGAAAGCGTGCCGGCATATTCTTCCAGGATCTGCCGGCTGACGAAGAGGCCCAGACCGGTGCCGTGCGCCTTGGTCGTGAAGAAAGGCTGGAAGAGCCGGCATCGGTCGGCGACCGAGATGCCGCGGCCGTCATCGTCGACGGTCAACACAAGCCAGCCGTCTTCGGCCCGGGCGGCCACGTGATATCGTCCCTGGTCGTCGGTCGCGTCGATCGCGTTCAAGACGAGGTTCAAAATCGACCTGAGTCAGGTGGTCGCGCACGCCCACGACCGTCGGCAGGTCGGGGGGAAACGTCGGTCGTGATCGTGCGCTGCTTGGTGCGCTGGTAGTACTTGGCGATCCCGAGCGCTTCATCGACGACCTCGCTGATCCGCACGCGGGTCACGGCCGTCGAGGCCGGCCGCGAAAAGTCGATCAGCTCGCGGATCGTGCGCTCGATCCGCTGCAACTGGCGTGCCGCCAGATCGAGCTTCTCGGCGGTGTAGGGATCAGGCCCGCGCCGCTTGAGGATCTGCACGAGCGAGCTGAGTGCCGCCAGGGGATTGCCGACTTCGTGTGCAATCCCCGCGGCCAGCAGTCCAAACGCCGCCATTTTCTCTTGCTGAATCACCCGCGCCTGCGACGCACGCAAGGTCCTCGGTGCGTTCCTCGACGCGGCGTTCCAGGTTGGCGCGACGCCGTCGCCAGCTCGGCGTTCAAACGCTCGAGCTCTGCACCGGCTTCATGCAGCGACCCGGCCAGCGACGAGCTTGCCCACGTCACCCAGACCATGATGGTGAGCGTCAGCGGCAAGCTCGAATCCCAGAACGACGGCACCCCCAACACACGCGCGAGGCTCAAGCAGGCTAAGGCTGTGAAACGCGACGGTCCACCAGGCGACGGCCGCGCGATAGCGGATCGAGCAGCAGATGAGCGAGAGCAGGTAATACCACCGGAACGGACTGCTCAAGCCCGTGTCGTGATAGCAGAGCAGCGCAATGAATACCGACTCCATCAGCGAGACAAAGAGCGGCCAGCGCTTGAGGAACACCTCTCCCATCCACCAGAACGCCAGGTCGAGGGCCGCATAGCCCGCTCCCAACGCCAGAAACGCACGTACGGCCCAGGGGTCATGCAGCCCGGTCCGGGTCTGCACCAGGATGTAACCCATCACGACGCCGAACCAGCGCAGCTTGACCACGACCGACTCGGCCGCCAGTTCCCATTTCGACCGCTCAGTTCCGGCCACACTCATCCGCTCAGATCCCCGGCTCCCGCCGCAATGCGCCACCAAGTCCGCGCGACACACCCGGATGGTTGCGGATCGCGACTCCACCGATAGATTATAGTCAGTGGGCGCGAATGAACTCAGTACCGAGTCTCTCGAAAACGAGCGAGTCACGTCAGAATCGCTCAACTTGGAACCAGATTTGCACACTTCACCCCCAGCTTACGCCGGCAACGTGAGCGGCCAACAGACGCACGCACGGGTGAATGTTCCTTGACTGTGCCGGAACCGACGAGGGACGCAACGTGGCCAATAATCTTGACGCTCTGATGGCGCGAGCCAAGTCGATCCGGCAAGACATCTTGAAGATGACGACCGAGGCGGGATCGGGCCATCCGAGTAGCTCGCTATCGGCGGTCGAGATCGTGACGGCTCTCTATTTCGGCGGGTTCTGCGGCATGACCCCAAAAATCCCCACTGGCCGGACCGCGACCGGTTCATTCTTTCCAAGGGACATGCGGCACCGGTGCTCTACGCCGCGCTTGCCCAAGCCGGCTATTTTCCGCACGAAGAGATCATGACCCTACGCAAGCTGGGCAGCCCGCTCGAGGGTCACCCCAACATGAAGCGGCTCGCGGGTGTCGAAGCGTCGACTGGCTCGCTTGGTCAGGGGCTATCGATTGGGATCGGTCACGCGCTCGCCGCTCGCATCGACAAGAAGAGCTACCACACCTATGTCCTCACCGGTGACGGCGAACTGGACGAAGGACAAAACTGGGAAGCGGCCGCGGCGGCCGCCAAGTTCGAAGCTCGACAACCTCACCCTGATCGTCGACCGCAACCACTTCCAACAGACCGGAGCCGGCCGAAGACGTGCTCAACCTCGACCCGATCGACGGCAAGTTCACCGCCTTCGGCTGGAACACGCAGGTGATCAACGGCAACGATCTCCGCGAAGTGCTCAAGGCCTTCGAGCGGGCTCGCGCCGCCGAGGGCTCAGCCCACTTGCATCGTCGCACTCACACACAAAGGCCAGGGAATCCTCAACGCTCTACGGAAACTGGGCGACACCAATTTTCACGGCAAGCCCGTGCCAGCCGAAGTATCTCGACGAGGCCTTGGCCGAGGTCGCCGCCGGGCGGCGAGTGACGTCAAATGCCAGTTCGCTAATACTTCGCATTTGGCCGTATTGAGAGGTAAATGAACAATGGCCGGAGCTTCCTCCGCGTTACAGACGAAACGAGAGCTGGGCAAGGCGACCCGCGACGCGTTTGGGCGTGCACTCGAAGCGCTGGGAGACGACTATCCGAGCGTCGTCGTCGTCGATGGCGACGTGGGCAACTCCACCCGAACGGAATGGTTCGGCAAGAAATACCCTGACCGTTTCTTTAATATCGGTATTGCCGAGAGCAACCTGGTCGGGGTCGCCGCGGGGCTGGCGGCGTCGGGCAAGACGAGCGTGATCGCCAGCTTCGCCGCATTCATCATGTGCAATGCCTACGACCAGCTCCGGATGTCGGTCGCTTATCCCGGGCTCAACGTCAAGGTCGTCGGCAGCCACGCGGGCATCTCGATCGGCGAGGACGGGGCATCCCAGATGGGCATCGAAGACGTCGCGCTGGCCTGTTCGCTCCCCGGCTTCGTGGTGATCGTACCGGCCGACGATCTCTCGGCCGCGGCGGCGACGGCCGCGATGCTCGACTACCACGGCCCGGTCTATCTGCGGCTCGGCCGTCCCGGAAGTGCCGCGCATTTACTCAGGCGACTCGGCGCCTTTCACGATCGGCAAAGCCAACTCGCTGCGGGACGGGTCCGACGTGACCATCGTCGCCAACGGCCTGCTGGTCGCCCCGCGCTCGACGCAGCCGAAATGCTTGCCGGACGAAGGAATCTCCGCGCGAGTGCTCGACATGCACACCGTCAAGCCGATCGATCGCGACGCCCTCGAAGCCGCCGCCCGCGAGACGGGCGCGCTTGTCGTCGCCGAGGAACACCTCGCCCACGGCGGCCTGGGCAGCGTCGTGGCCATGACCGTCGCCGAGTTACACCCGGTCCCGATCCGCTTCGTCAATATCGGCGACCAGTTCGGCGAAAGCGGCTCGCCCGAAGCGCTGATCGAAAAGTACGGACTCACCGCCGCCAAGGTCGCTGATGCGGCTAGAGCTGTCGTTGCGGTCAGGGTGGTGCCGAACGATCCCTTGGGATCGTGAGGCCCACCGCGCTTGCCGCGGCCGGCTGGTGGGCCGCGCCGCGAGTTCTCGCGGCTCGGCACCACCCTGGTATGCGTTGGAGTGCCTTGATCAGGGGGCCTCGATCGCCAGGCGTAGAGCGACTTCACGCAGCCGCTATGTCGGCCGCTTGACGCGATCTGTGCCCGACTCCACAGCGCTCAGCTCTCCTGATCTTCGGGATCTTTGAGTTGTGACCGATTCGGCTCAGTTTACTCCTCCATCCAGGGAGCTGAGTACACGCCGCGGCACGATCGTTACGACGGTGGATCAATCTGATATACGCGTTGTTTGTTCCAACGCATGTTGTGAT
This sequence comes from uncultured Isosphaeraceae bacterium, assembly GCA_963850935.1. GTDB lineage: Bacteria > Planctomycetota > Planctomycetia > Isosphaerales > Isosphaeraceae > CAWFRS01. The sequence goes on along the minus strand of CAWKNT010000028.1, from coordinate 1,196,589 downwards.
TCGCTCAGGTGGTACGCGCACTCTACCATCGAGTGTCCGGCTCATCCTAAGCCGGGCTCAAGATCTGGGTCGCAGGATTCCCCTTACCGTACAGATGCCGCAGCCTGTTCGTCCATCCTCCTGGGTACATAGCCTCGATGATACCTTGATGATCATCGACGTCTCCCCGACGGTCCGTCATCTTCACCATCGCCACCTCCTTCCTCGGGGCCAGTCGCCCACATCTTTCGGTTTCCGGCAATTCGCCCCACTTGAGGTGACTGGGTGTCTGCTTCAACTGATTGATGCCGTTACCGTGAACTCTTCGACTTCCTCGATCTTCCACCATTCGGCTTTGCCTTTGCCCCATTTCTTGCGCCGCCCCGTCAGATTCCGCGTGCAGGGTTAGAGCCGCGAACCGAGCTTGCCGCTGGGTCAGCTTGGATTTGACCCAGCGTCTCCGGCTCCACTCCCGGGGGGCTGGACGAACAGGCGGCGGTTCAAGAATCTCCTCCGTTATGACTGTTAAGTAATCGATATGAATGTTCCGTGTTGGTAACGCATGAATTAACCCGTGCAGGGGCTGATTCACCCGAACGAGCGTCCGGCAGTTCCGACTCCTGACCGGGCTCATAGGCTGGCCTGGATTCCCCCTATCGTACGCTTGCGAATCTCTCGTCAGCCCGTTCTTCTTATCTCCGTTCCATGCCCGCCGCCAGTTTTATCGATCACCCACTCTCCGAAACAACGTCACTTCGCCATCAACACCTCCGTACGGGCAATCGCCCTTAAATTTGTGGTAGGTGATGCAGGCGACGCGGTGAGTCTGCCACATGTCCTTGAAGAATTCCGGACTGTACCCTTCGCGGTCGAACACGATGACAAAGTGTGCACGATAGCGGTCGGCTTCCAGCTCCTCCGTACTTGGTTGGCCGGGACGTCTTGCCGCAGACTCAGCACTTCGCTTCTTAAGCCGCGAGCAAGCCTGGTCGTTGGGCCGTTCCACCGCGAAGTGGCTGGCCCAGAACGTCATTGACCCAGTAATCGGTGGTCCCCCGCAGACACAATCGCTGTCGCGAGACATAGCGTTTGGGTAAAGCCGTTTGGTCTCCGTGATAGAGACGGACATGGCCATCGACATATAAGACACCGGCGAGTTCTGGCGCGGCCTCGAGCCAGTCTCGGGACAAGAGGCCGGCCCATTTTTCGGCCGTCGTCGATGCTCAGGGCAGCCAGCTTGCGTCGCAAACAACGAACCTCGGGAACACGGTCCAGCCCCAGCAACTTGCCCAACTCGCCCGGGGGCTGGTACTGCAACTGCTCGACAGCCTTGATGCGGCACAGCGCCATGTAGGCCAAGAGGATGATCACGTGCAGCGTGCTGTAGTAGCCGTGTAATTGTGTCAGGCAATCGTGGATGTGTCGAAACAGTCCGTTCTCCGCCAAGACCGGCACGGCACAAATGACGCCGCCAAAGGGGACATCACGACAGGCCTCAAAACGGGTTGGGGCACCGTCGAGAAGTCCAAGTGCGGCCAGAACGCGTTCCTCGGGCCGACTCCAGGCTCATTCCCATTTCGCCCGCGGCTCTTGGACAGCGCGCGTTGATATGCCAGTGCCGACTCGACAGATTGTACGACGCACTGGCCGTTTCCGGCTCGTGATTCCCCCGGTTAAGCGGCAAAGGCTTGATCAATCGCCCTTGTTGGATGGCCTTGCGCGTGTGTCGAGCTTCAAGCCAAGGTGCTCGGCGACTTCTCTCGGGCTCCAACCCGCTCCCAGGAACTGTTGTGCTTGTGCCGTGATCTCCGGCGTGTTCTCTGAAGGAACCAAACCGACGTACGACATCAAGGCCGATGCCGAGGCGAAGCGGCGGAAGTCGGCGATCTCCGCCACCAAAGTCACGGAGCTGACCATCTCCACTCCTCGCAGCGCCTGGAGTGCCTTGATCAGGGGGGCTCGATCCCAGGCGTAAGCCACTTCACGCAGCCGCAATGTCAGCCGCTCGACGCGAGCCGTGGCCAACTCCACAGCCTCGCGGTAGTCGCTGAAGACGTGCTGGCTGGCTGGGTGTTCAAAAGTCTGGCCGGCGACCCAGCCCATGTGCGGCCTCCCCCACCTGGTCGCGCCGGTGTAGATGCGACCCTGACGCAACAGAAACTTGGACAGGTGATGGCGGGCGACCCGTTCGGAACGCTTGGCGTCGTCGCGTGCCCGCTCCAGGTCGCGGACCGCCTCGGTCGCCTCGTCAGGCACATGGATCGGCGTTAGCTCACCCGAGCGGAGGTAACCGGCCAGCTTGGCCGCATCGCGGCGATCCGTCTTGATTCGCCGCCCGGATTTGACCGGGACCAGCGAGGGGGCGATCACGACACAGCGGACACCTGCTTTCTTGAACTGACGGTATAGCCCGTAGCCGGTCGGCCCGGCCTCATAGCAGCACACCAAATGATCGAGATCCCCCAACCTCCTGAGGGATTTCATCAGAGTCTTGAAATCGTTGGGTATGGTCGGCATGACCCGGGGGTCTCCCCTCCCCGGATCGGCTACGGCGATGGCAATCGTGGCTTGGTGAACATCCAGACCCACAAAGTGTGTTGTGATAGTATCTAGCATGGACCAGTCCTCGCGGTGTTGGCTCTGTGCTGATAGGCTCCACTCCTGACAGCGTAACCCACGTTCGCGTGAGTGACTGGTCCAACCATCTTCTCTACTGTTTGCTCGGCCGCACCAATCCCATTTCTTTCATGAGCATCTGCAAATCTTCCCAGGTATCTTTCTTGGCCGCGGGATTCCTGAGCAAGTAAGCGGGGTGATAGGTCACGATGGTGCGTATACCGCGATAGCGGTGCCACTTGCCGCGCATTTTCGCCATGGATTGGGTGGTATTCAGAAGCCCTTGCACGGCGATGCGGCCAAGAAGGCAAAGGAATTCGGGCCGAATGATTTCGATTTGCTGCTCCAGGTAAGGGAAGCAGTTTTCCATTTCGTCATTGGTAGGATTGCGATTTTCGGGGGGTCGGCATTTGAGGATATTGGCGATATAAACCTGTTCGCGTGAGAGGCCCATGCCCTTGGTAATGATGTCGGTGAGCAACTGGCCCGCGCGGCCGACGAACGGCTCGCCCAGTCGGTCTTCGTCGAAGCCAGGTGCCTCGCCAACGAACATTAGTCTGGCTATAGGTGACCCGACGCCGAAGACTGTTTGCGTGCGCGTCTCCGCCAGGTGCGGACATCGGATGCACACAGAAACTTCGCCGGCCAATTCGCCCAGCCGACCGGGGCGGTCGCAGGCCGGCACGGGTGGGTTCTGAAACTCGGACGACCCAAATAACGCCGCCAATGAGGGGGGCGGTAACTCTCGCGCGATTGCCGCGGGATGGGCTGTGTCGGCAGACGCAACGCTCACGATAGGGGATAAGAGCGGCGCCGGCTCTGGGGGAGTTTTTGTATCCTTCACTGCCACGGCGGTCCTTAAGATCCTTCCCGCCGCAGTTTCGCGTGGTGCGTTCGATTGGGATCGTGTTGGCACGCGGTCGAGTCCGGCGCGAGTCAGAGATTCCAGTTGCTGGCGGAAGGCCCGAACGAGTGATTCCTTTGCCGATTCACCGATCCATTCATCCGCCACAGATTGTGACCTCAACAGGAATCACCGCGTGCAAGCCGCCCACCTTACGGCCCCCGGGAACCCGCGGCCTAAAGCGAACGAACGTTACGGCTGAACAACCTTGCGCGCCTTGGCAGGCACGGGGTTAAAATCGTGACTGACCCAGTTTCGCCACGACGCGATATCGTATCCAAAATCCTGGTTGGTCAACTTCTGAAGCGCGGCGAGAACTTCCGTATTGCGATACGTGAAAGTCACCAGGCGCGGCTCCGGGCTGTTGTTGATCTGAACACCGGGATTGAAGCCCACTCCGTACGGAAAAGCGTAGAATGGGGCTGAAATCACACCATACGCCACAGCGCCCTGGCTGATCACGGGTGGGGTCTGCAGCGCAATGCCGTTGTTGTTGTAGCGCAGTGGAACCATGGACACGCCGGGCGTGCCGATTGCGGGCGAATTACTGCCATCGCGTGCGACCATGACTACGCGCTGTTCGTTGGTCAAGAGGGCTGGGATCAGCTTGGGCACAACTTCGACGGCTCCGAGGTTGCCCAATGTCCAGGCGGCCCGGTTCACGGCCTGAATGTCTGGGGATGTCAGAGCACGGGCGAGTTGCGGGACAACATTGGGGTCATCGCGATCCTTGAGCTTTTCAAAGACAACGGCACGTACGTCGGCGGTCGGCTCGGCCAAGATCTGCTTGACAAGACCCGCAGTCGCCTCTTTGCCGGGAATTGCCGCCAGAATCTGGGCCAGCAAGATCCGCATCGGTGGTTCGTCGTTACCCAGGACGTGCAGCAACGGGCCCACAGCCTGGGAATCTCGGATCGCCATCAATTGCGACTCTGCCTCGCGCCGGCGATCTTCAGGGCCGTTTACAATGGACTGTCGCAACTGCTTGATTCGGCGGACCCACAATGCCTGCGTGGCATTCGATTCTTCTTCAGCCTGTCGCTTCGCCCGCTCTTCGGTCGAGATCCATCGTCCTTTGTATTTGACGAGCCCCTGAATCGCGCTCAAATCGTCGCGGCTCAACCAGTAGCCGTCATGATAAACGTGCCCGAGTTTGCGATGAGCCGCCTCGAACGACTTGTCGGCCAAAAGCGCTGCCTCGAAGTGCATTCGGGCGAGGTCAGGGAGCTTGTTGTGTTCGCACCACGTTCCCAAGTCGAACTGGGCTTGTGCTGTCTCCGGTAGTTTCTTCGCTCGTTCAAAGTATTCGTCGAGCGGGCTGGGTTTGGGGATCACTTCGACGATCTGGGCCTTGCTGAACGAGAGTGGCTTACGACCCTGAAGCAACCAAACTTGCACGCGATCTTTGTTCTGCGGGTCGGGCTGAACTTTGCCTTGGACCTGGCCGCCCCCGCGCAAAACGATCTCGTCAGCATTCGCGTTGATCTGCCCGACGTCAATCAAGCCGGTTACAAACGCCAACAACAAGCCGGAGTTTACCATCGCCACGAAATCTTGCCGTCGTGCACTGGCCGCGAACATGACCAAACCTCCGGCTACACGTAAGTACGAATCGTGTGACTGCACACAGTATTCTAACAGACGAAACAAGTGTCCCCGCATTCGTTCGGTCACGAATTCACGGCGCAACCCATCAGCGCACGAATCCTCTGCGTCGCCACCTCGGATATTCTAAAGGAACGTCGCAACCGCCGGCAATCAGGCGATCGGCGTTTACCTCATTTGTGAGAGTGGGGAAAATGCGTCGATAGTAGAGATTGCAAAGGAGAGATCGAAGTGAGCCAGGCTGTCATCGAACACCGCGAAGCCGCTCGCGACAAGTTAGACATCGCGGTCGTGACTATCTCTGACACGCGAACGCTTGCAACGGATAGTTCCGGAGCTTTGATCGTTGAGCTCGCCACCGAGAACGGACACCGGATCGTTGCGCGCAGATCATTCGCGACGAGCCGGCCGAGATGACTCCTTTCTTTGTCAGGCTGTGCGCGGTCGCGGAGCTTGACGCCATTCTGGTCACCGGGGGAACCGGGATCAGCCCGCGCGACCACACCTACGAAACGGTGTCGGCGCTCTTGACCAAGCCTCTGCCCGGCTTTGGAGAACTTTTCCGTATGCTGAGTTATCCCGAGATTGGCCCAGCGTGTCTTTTGAGCCGGGCGGTTGGCGGTTTGGTCGATCACAAGGTAATCCTGGTGATGCCAGGCTCGCGCGCGGCGGTCGAGCTGGCGATGCGGAAGATCGTTCTTCCCGAGCTACCGCACATCGTGCGCGAAGCGCGCAAGCATTGACGCCGGCCAACCGCATTTAGAGTCATTTCTTAAAAAGGTCCAGGAACCGATTTTCGTACTCACGAAAGACGCCGAGCTTGTCGAGCTCGCGTTTGAGTTCGTAAGCCGTAGCGCGGTCTTCCTTGGCTTGCGCAAAGAGCTCCTCAATCCGGCGCCTGCCGTCGTGGCCAGGTCCTTCTTCTTCGAACGATTCGTCGGCAAGCGCTGTTTCCTCGGCAGGCGCGTCTGTTTCAATCGATTTTTGCATCTGTTCGAGGAAAGCGCCGAATTTCTGTTCCATGTTGCTGACTTGTTCGGCCAGCTCGGTGTAATCCACATGGAGATCGGCCATCGCGCCAAAGGCTTCGAGGATTGCCAATGAGGCCTTCGGCGAGGGGAGCTGAGCCAGGACATGGGGCATCTCGCCCATCAGACACGCACCGCGCATTCCTTTCTCGACCGCCACCCCCAGCAATACGCCCTCGAGGCCTCCGATTTGGCCGTTTTCGATTGTCTCCAAACCAAGGCGCTTGAGCTCGTTCAAGCATTCGACATCGGTCGCGGCAACGAAGACACGCGCCTGGCGCGGGATTCATTTGGGTTACCAGAGCCGCGAAGCTATAAACCCGCTCGACACCCAGTGTCTTGGCGAACTCGATGAGCCGCTGGCAGAACGTATATTTCCCCACGGGAGGCTGAGCTTCGCCGATGAAGACGACGAGATCATGTTGCTCGCGAGGATCATTCCAGACGAAAAACCGGCTGCGTGGTAGGCGGGCCGGTTGGATCAGGCCGTCTGTCACTTCGACCTGTTCGACGTCAAAGAGCTCTTGCGCCGCGAATTCGGCTCGGAGGTGCATGCCGAGTTTTGCCATCAAATAATAGCCGGCGCTGATGGCGACATTGCCGATGCCTGGCCAGACCGTGACCATCCAAGGATTCTTGAGTTTGAGTTCTTCAGCCATGATCGCGTTCTCCCTTACTTGGTCGTGCTGGCCTTAGAGCGATCATGTCATCGCCGCCGATTCCGGGCAAGAGCCCGTGTGTTGATCCATGGTTCGTCGCGCTGGCATCGTTTGACGGCCCCTGGCCGGTCAGCAGCGACGGGACCAGACATAAAGGGCGATTGCGGCGGCTGTGGCCGCGTTCAATGACTCCACGCCGGGCTGCATTTCGATTCGCCGTCGCTGGCACTGGCGCAAACTTGAAGGCAACCCGGGTCCTTCGACACCGACCACCAGGCCAAACGTATCGGGAAACGGTGCATCACTCAATTCGGGGCCGGTTGTGTCGAGCGCAATCAAGGGGACGCTGGCGACTCGCAGATCTTCGAGCGCTGGCCCCTGCTCTAGCCGAACCTGGAAGAGCGCCGGACCGGCCGCTCGGGCACTACGGTGATGGAACGGGTGGGCCGCCTCGCGCAACAAGACCACGCGTGCCACGCCAAAAGCGGCGGCCGAGCGAATCACCGCACCGATGTTTTCCGGGTCTTGAAACGGGACGAAGAGCGTGCAGCCAAGGGGCCAAGCGTCGGCATCATTCCAGACAGCGATCGCAGGCACACGCACCAGTAGAAGCGGGGCATGCGTCCCGACGACGTCGAGCTCTTTGAACAATGGTTCGCTGAATCGAAGCCATTCGATCGTGCTCGTCGGCGGAGGTTGGTGGTGCGTGTTTGTCATCCATGCGACGACCTGTTCCGGGAACCGTGACAAGACCTCGGAACAAACGCGCATGCCTGACAGAATCGCGTCGCCGTGTTTACGAATACCGGGCCCGCTCAAGAGATCGCGGCAGCGCTGAAACGTCGGGTTGGAGGCACTGGTGATTTCCCGAGCCGTGCCGGCGAATTCCGCCGAAAGAGTGGCTTCGCGCAGCGATGTTCTAGACCGGCTTCCGCTGGCCTCGCCAGCCAATCGCTCATAAACGATGCATCGCCGATCATGCGTCGTGCCGGGAATCGAGTAGGCGTGATCGGCAAGTTTAAGGAACAGCCCGCGTGCGATTCCGCCGCCTCGCTGATCTCTCGATCGCAATCCGGCCCCTTCATGAAGATCATCCGGCCACCAGGCCCCAGACACGACGAAACACGATCGAGCGTCTCGGCGATCGATCCGACCGCGCGAGTGATGACACCGCCCACCTGGCCGGGATAATCGGCGCCGACCTTATGGTCGTAAACGTCCATGCCTTTCAGTCCCAGTTGCGTGCACACCTCGCGGAGAAACATCGCCCTTGCCCCGCGGGCTCTGCCAGGATCATTGGTACCTGCGGTCGAGCGATCTTCAGTGGAATCCCCGGCAGACCAGGACCCGAGCCCATATCCATCAACGGTGTTGGCAGATCGACAAACTTGAGCACGAGCAAGCTATCGACATAGTGCTTGAGCACCATATTCTCGAAATTATGAATCCGCGTGAGATTGAGCTCGACGTTAGCCGTGCGCAACATCTGGTGATAGCGCCAGAGTAGTTGAATCTGATCCACATCGAGCGCGATGCCGCAACGCGTCAGGATGGTTTCGAGTGACTTGACTGCAGGGGTCATCTACATTTTTTTCCGGTCGAGGTGTAGTCTTCGCCATTACCCTCGACAATCACATCGGAGCCGTTACCGAGCTGGATGGTGTCGTTTCCGTTACCAACGGTGACATTATCGTTGCCGTTGGTGGCTGAGACATAGTCGTTGTATGAACAGTCTAGCAATTTCGACCGGACCACGGCTGAGCGCTCCAAGCACCCGCGATAATTCGACGCCGTCCTTGACAACTTAATACTTCGTCTCAATAATACTCATTGATCAGTACTAACGTTTCGTAGGATCGAGAACCATGGCTGGCAAGAGTCCTTCGATACTGAGTGGTCGGGAGTATGCCATTCTGAAGCTGCTCTGGGATAAGGGGCCGCTTACAGTTCGCGAATTGAGAGAGCGGCTGGCGGAGGGAGAAGAGGATAGGGATGTCCCTTACACCACAGTTCTGAGCATGCTCCAGCTCATGGAGAAAAAGGGATACGTCGACCACGAGGCCGAGGGGAAAACATATCGCTATCTAGCGAAGGTCAGCAAGAACGGCACGACACATCAGGTGATCGGCGACTTTGTGCGCCGGTTTTTTGACGGCTCGACCGAGGCGCTGCTCCTGGGGTTGGCCGAGAGCCCTGAAGTCTCGCCGGACGTGTGGGAGAAGCTCCAAACCGCGATCCGAGAGAAGCAGGAGACCTCCGATGAATGAGCAGATATGGTCATTGACCGAGATGCTTGGGCACTGGCTGCTGGCGTGGAGCGTGGTTGTCGGGCTCATTTTGGTCTGGTTGAAGGTCGCGCGGCCGCGCAGGGCCGCAGTCCGTTACGCGGGATGGCTGCTCGCGACCTTCGCAGGGATGGCTCTTTTGCCAATCGTCGTCGCAGTCGGTCCCCGCACGTCGTGGCGAGTTATCCTAACTGCGTTACGTCCCACTCAAGTTGCCCCCCGAGAACCTCCCGCAGTCTTCCGGTCGTGGTTCGATCGAATGCCGGCCGCCGTTGGGCCGAGACCGCTGGCGATGACCACCGAGCACTCGCTGGATCGCTCTTTGATGAATGGGCGGACGAATGCTGCACAAACTGGGTTGTTTCGAACGGCAACACCGCATGGTTCTCCCGAATACCGCTGGCTTCTGATCGCTCTGGTAATGTGGTCGGTGGGATTAGGCGCATTCACAGCGAGGTTAACCCGTTCAGCGTTCCAGGTTCGGACGCTGCTCGCGCGGCTTGATTGGTTGGTTCCTGTCGGATTGACAGCGGAAATGGAGACGCTGCGCGCCGAGCTGGGCATCCGTCGTAGCGTTCGCCTGGCAATTCAGCCCGAGATCGCAGCCCCGATGTGCTTCGGGCTCGTTCGACCGATCATCCTGTGGCCGACCCCTGAGAATTGCCCAATGAGCGCGAGCCAGGAGTGCGCGAGCCTGACTCACGAGCTCGCCCACTTGCGCCACGGCGATGACTGGGTAATTCTGTTGGCCGAGCTCTGGCGTGCCGCTTGCTGGTTCTTCTTGCCGATCCATTCGACGCTGGCCCGGGCACGCCGCGAGTGCGAGTATCGCTGCGACGACCTGGCCGCTACCAAGCTCGAGAAGCCAGAACGTTACGCCACCTGGCTGCTGGAGCTGGCGCCGGTGCGGGTTGCGCCGCCGTTTCTGGTCTCTTCATTGACCGGCGGAGTGAGTGTCGTGGACCGCGTACGCCGGATCGCCGATGGCGAGCTACGCTGGGCGAAGCCGCTCGGCCGGCGACACCTGGCGCTCATGGGTTCTTTGGCCGTAGTGCTTGTGGGCGGTGCTGCGTCGGTGCGGTTTGTGGGATTCCTGAGCCCGGCGAAGGGAGCCGCCGTGCAGGCGAACGCCCCTCTGCCCGGCGTCACGCTCCAAGACCTGGCCAGGAAGCTGCGCTCGGCGTGGGAAAAGCTCGACGACGGACTGCTCGAGGTCGAATTTGACGAGACGCGCAACATCAACTGGCCACCAGCCGCTGCTCCGAAGGGTGAACAGGACTGCGCCGGCGGTCCTCACATTTTCTGGCCGAGCCCGATCCGCACGTCAGGGGCCACTATGGCGGGTGGAATGCGATTCGATGATGCCGAACAGCAACCCGAAAGGGCTTGTCCCCGACCGATGGTCGACAGGCTTCGATGGCGAGAAGCATTTCGACTGGCAAATTGATCAAATGTATGGGCTCGTCGTGCTCGGTGAAATCCACAAGGGTGAGCAATGGACGCCGCGCCAACTTTTCTCTCACCAGGGCGACTCACTGATCGAATTCCTCGAACGATACGAACCCGACAGGTATCCGTATGTGATTTCCCAGCGTGTCGTCGACGAAATGCCTTGTTACGTGCTCAAAGGGGGCAAGGAGGGTGGTGATTTTGGAAATGAAATTGTAATTGCGCCCACTAAGGGATATCTGTGCATTCGGTCGCACCAGACATATAAAGGCAGGAAACAGGTCAGCTACAATCTCCACGAAATTCGGGAGGTAATACCCGGTATCTGGGTGCCGGGCCGTATCGAGTACGAATGGTTCGACGTCGACAAGGCCGACTCAACGCCGCTCATACTTCGGCGCACCACCCGGGTTAAAACCTACGAACCGCGAAAGACCTTCACGCAGGGTTCATTCACGCTTCAGATTCCGAGCGACGTTGACGTAACCGATCGCCGGCTGGGCTATTCCTACCACACAGACCCCTGGTGGCCGCTGGTCGGTGCCCTTCTGCGTGAACGGTTTGATTGGCCCAAGCCGTTCTTGCAGTCGCTCAAGCGCTTGGCCTCACCATCCAAGTCGGTGCTCACAGGAAAATCGGCACCGCCGATTCGCGCTGCGAGTTGGGTAAATTCCACACCTCGAGACCTGGGCGACATGCGCGGAAGAGTCGTCATGGTCGTATTCTGGGACGGACGATATTATCCCTATCCCGAGCTCATGTCCGCCCTGCGCCGCCTGCACGAGATCTACGGGCCGGCCGGACTGGAGATGATTTCGATCCATGCGCCGATCGACGACTCGGAGGTCGTGAACCAATTCGTCCACGAACTGGGCATCGACAGTCCCGTCGCAATCGATCAGAAGGGAGAACGCGGCCAGGGAGCAACAGCCGCGGCCTATGGTACCGAAGGCGGGAATTGCGTTTACCTGGTCGATCAGGAAGGCAAGACTCGCTGGGTCGGTCAGTTTACCAACGGCGACGGCGAGCAGTTGATCGAATCCCTCGTGCCGCTGTTGCGAGAGGCCGGAACCCGAGACGTGAAGCCTGTGAGGCTGCAACCGGATCCTATGTCCAATTCGATGACCGAAGCCGTCGAGGCGTTATTCCGGCAAGAGGTCACGGTTGCTCTAGCAAACAACCCGCGTGGCGCGATCACCGGCCGGGTGGTCGATGGCGCAGGCAACCCAATCGAGGGCGCGACGGTGAAAGCTGATTTGAATCTCACGCTCCTTAGCCTCGCTACTCCGGGCGCCTATTACCTGTCACCCTACCGAAACCCTCCCGAACGGTTCACCGTCACAACAGAACGCGACGGCCGGTTTGCGCTATCGCCATTGTGCCAGGGAACCTACTCGTTGAAGGTTGTCGCCGAAGGCAAGGTGCGCGTCGATTTGCGGGCGACAATCGCCTCCGATCAGAAGCCGGTCACCGTCGACCCGGTGCTGGATCAGGGGGACTCGATCTTCGGAATGGTACAAGATGAACAAGGCAGACCGTTACCTGGCGCGTCCATCATTCCCACGACGCGGCAGTACAGCCAGAACAAGCGCGAGTATACGACGGCATCGTTACTCAAGCCGGTCCAAAGTGATGTCGCCGGTCTCTTCCGTTTCAGCGGCCTCATGACCGGAAGCTACTCGTTCGATGTCACGGCAACCGGTTTTGAGCCGGCAAAACTCGAAAGAATCGCCGCTGGATCCGCGATCGGTCCCGTTCGCCTCGCGAGACCAAAGGTGCCGTGACCAAGAAAGATCCGAGTCGCGGTGTTTTGGCTGCGATCATTCCCAAAGCTCAGAGAGGCGGAGCTGCTCGATGCCGAAATCAGCGATGAACCAAGCTCCCGGCTCGTGTCAAGCAAATGGGCCTGCCTTTGCGTCGGTGCTCCCAGCGGTTCCCAGCGCTCGGCTGCCTGCAGATAAATTGACCAGTCGGCGTCAGACACGTCGTCACGGCGTTTGTCGAGCCGGGATTTGATTGTATCCGGATCCGCCTGACATAAGAGGAGTACCGCAGGCACACCCCAGGTCGCCGCCAGATCCAGAAATCGCTGACGTTGCGATTCCTGCCGAAAAGTTGCGTCGATCAGGACGCGTTTCCCGTCGAACAAAGCCGCGTCGGCGCGGTCGAGACATGACTGATAAGTTTTGTCAGTCCACTCACGCGTATAGATCTCCGATGGGTCGAGGTCTGCACGATGGACACCGACCAAGCTGCTCTGGGCAGCGAGCTCCTTGCGAATCTGGTCGGAACGGATGAGCTCGAAACCGGCCTGACGTGCCAACGCCTGGGCGAGCGTCGACTTGCCCGTTCCGGGTAACCCTCCCACAAGCACCACGCCGGGACGCTGGCGGCAATCCTCAAGAGCCGACATGGCCAAGAGCCAGAGCGCCCGAGCTGACGCACGTGCTTTTTCGCGCTCGAAGGCCGGAATCTCCGCCTCGAGCGATTTGATTCCGTTGACCTTGGCGCGCACGGCGGCGCGATAGGAAACGATAGAACGGCACGAGTGCCCTGCCCTCTTGATCGCCGGCGGCGGCGAGGTAGGCATCGCGGAACCACCCCGCCAGCTCGCGGTGGCCGTGACGTATCAGGTCCATCACCAGAAACGCCATGTCGGCACCGGGGTCGGCCGCCCGAAACCGCACGTTGAACTCGATGCAATCGACGATCACCACGTCGTCCGGAAACTGTCGCTCAGGAAACAAGTACACGTGATCCATCCGAAGGTCGCCGTGCCCGTCGCACGGCAAGTTCCGCTCGGCCCTGCGTTCGATTAATGACCGCAGCTTGCCCAGGGATTCTTCGGTGAGTGCCCGCAGCCGTTCGAAGACGGCCTGGCTCACGGTCGATCCCACTTGGGATGCTGACTGATCGAGGTTTTCGTACGCGTTTCGTGCAACCACATCGAATCGTCCGAACCGCGTGATCGCTTCGCTGCGCTCGGCATGGCGATGAAACTCGGCGATCCGGCGAGCCAGCGACTCGATGGCTCCGCGGCTCACTAGATCGCGGGCGAGTGCCGAATCCAGACGAGCCTGCTCAGGCAGTCTGTGCATCTTGACCGCCCACTCGACAACCGAGCCAGCCCCTTCGACCTGAACTGCCGGTCCGTTCTCCGCGATCGGCACAACGCCCAGATAGATCGACGGCGCCAGCCGCCGGTTGAGCCGTACTTCCTCCTCGCACCAGTGACGTCGCTGCTCAAGGGTGCTGTAGTCGACAAAATCCAGAGCGACCGGCTTCTTGATCTTGTAGGCGAATGTGTCGGTGAGGAATACGACCGAGATATGCGTCTGGTGGACGTCGACCTTGGCGGTCGGCACCGGGTAAGCCGCTGGATCAGAGAGGTGTTCGATCAAGCAAGCGAGTTCCATGGTTGATCTGCCACGTTAGAGCGGTAGAAGACAACAGTGTGAGGAGAGTGTTGTCAACTGCTCGCGCTGCGATACGACCGCAAGGCATAGCTGGAAGAAGCGGCGGCTGAGCCAGAGCAAGACGACGGCCGCCGACCATGATCAAGCCGACCATCGGCGGGTCGAGCGCGCGGACCATCGCATTGGCCGGCACGTTGACGACCACCAGGATCGGCATGATGTATGTGAAAAAAGCGCCGAGCGGCTCGGCCCAGCGACCTGCGAAAATCTCCTTGGGATAGCGAGCCACGCTCGAAAACAGCCACCACATCTCCATCAGGCTCTGGTTGCGAACCATCCAGACCGAGATCGACGTCAAGAGCAGCATGAAGCTGTAGGCGATGGCCGTGCCACAGACGAACGTGACCAGGAACGTCACCACCCGCAACAGCGTCGAATTGCCAGTGCATCTGCACAAGCGCGATCACCATCACAATGCTGCCCATCAAGATGTTGGGGGCCGTGCCCCAGTCAATGCGCCGGCATGTGATCAAAAACTGCTCGTCGATCGGCTTGAGCAACAGGCCGTCGAGGTCGCCGGTGCGCACCAGCTCGGCGAACTCGTTGCAATTGTCCAGGAAGAGCATCTCGATCAGGCCGTTCATGGCGAAGAAGCAGCCGACGAAAAAGAAGTACTGGGGCTCGTTCCAGCCGGCGATCGTACTCGTGCGAGCGAAGACCGTGCGAAAAAACGCGACCAGTATCGCCAGCCAGAGGACCTCGACCGACACCTTGACCAAGAAATTGCCTCGGAACGCCAGCTCGCGGGTCAGCGTGAAACGCCCCAGGCTGCCGCATCAGGCGAAAGTATCGGCCAAGCGATTGGAACGACGGTCACGTGTTTCAGCCTCCGAAGGCGCTGTATCGCCGAGGCCCAACCGATAAAGTGCCCGCGCCAGCACCATGAAGAAAACGGCCCAGAAAAGCTCGCCCAGCAAGTACTTGCAACAGCGTCATTCCCTTGACCTTGCCCAGGAATACGACGGCCGGAAAATAGGCCATGTACTGAAACGGCAAAAGCTTGAGCAAGCCCGCCCACGGCTGGGAAGCAAGTCGAGCGGCAGCATGTGGCCCGAGATAAAGAAATTCAAGGTCATGACGATGTACAAGAGCGATGTGACTTCGAGAAACCAGAACCCCACCATCCCGACGCTGACCTCGAAGAAGAACCCACCAAGAAACGACAACACCAGCGAGAGAGCGAACGCCGCCATCGTCAGGGCATCGGGAAAACCGTCAAAAAAGCTGCGGCAAAGAAAAAACAAGCAACGCGTACGGCATGAACGACATGATGATGTAAGTTACTTTATGTGCGACGCGATATACCAGAAGATAACCGATCATGTCGATTGGCTGGACCAGGTAGCGCTTCATCGTCCCTTCGCGGATCTCGCGGGCGATCCCGCCGGCCAAACCGGGCATGCTCGAGAACATGCGGCTGATGTTGGTAAGGAGCAAGTAAGCGATCATTTCCCGGTAGCGTGTACTGCGTCGCTTTATTGCCGAGCGACATTTGCCCCGAGCCTGCGTAAATCGCCTGCCAAAGCAGGATGGTCGTCACCATCGGCAGGAACCGGAGAATCGTGCCGAGCAAAAAGTCGCCGCGGTAGGTCATCCGCTCCTTGAGCGACACCGTGAAAATCGACAGGTATTTCGACCAACCTCCGTCGCTCTAAGAATCGAGTTGGACCGTATCCATTTGGCTGGACAGAGACATGTGTCGATTGGCTGTCTGTCGGCCGAGTCGCTAAGGCGTCAGGCGGCGTCATGGGCGGTGCGGGCCTCCTCGAAGACCCGGGAGATGACCTCTTCCAGCGGCGGCTCCTCAACGCTCACGTCGGCCACTGCATGCCGGTCGAGGATTGCCGCCAACACCTTGCGCCACGGCCGCGCGCTCGACCTTGATGTCGGCCCACGGTCCTTCGCGGCGGACGACCTCGCCGAAATCGCCCAGATCCTCGGGCGCGTCCGCCTCGAACTGGAGCTTGACCAGCTTGCGTTTCGCTGAATCGCTCGACGATCCTCGACAAGGGACCGTCGTACACCAAGTTGCCGTGTGTGATCACCAGCACGCGGTCGCAGAGTGCCTCGACGTCTCTCATGTAATGGCTGGTCAAGAGCGTCGTCACCCCCCGCCGCGCATGGTAGTCGCGCAGGCAGCGCTGAATCATCCCCTGGGCGACCACGTCCAGCCCGATCGTTGGCTCGTCGAGCAACAGCAGCTTCGGTCGGTGCAAGAGCGCGGCGATCAACTCCATCTTCATCCGCTCACCCAGCGACAGCTCACGCACCGCCTGCCGGGTCAGCTTTTCGACACCCAAGAGCTCGGTCAGCTCGGACAGTGTCTCACGGAACTCGGCAGGCGGAATCGCATAGATCTCGCGATGCAGCTCAAAGCTGTCTCCGGCCGGCAGGTCCCACCAGAGCTGGTTTTTCTGGCCCATCACCAGCGAGAACTGGCGCCGGAATGTGATCGGCCCGCAACCACGGAACAAAACCCATCACCCGCGCCTCGCCGCTGCTCGGATAAATCAGGCCCGAGAGCATCTTGAGCGTCGTGGTCTTGCCCGCGCCGTTGGGACCGAGAAAAGCCACCATCTCTCCGGGCTCGATCGTGAAGCTGATCTGCTCGACGGCGCGAACCTCGCGATACTCGCGGTGAAACAGACCGCTCAGTGCGCCCCGCACTCCTTCTTTCTTCTGGACGACGCGATACGTCTTGGTCAATCCCACGGCTTCGATCATGCTCATTGGCTACTTTTCCTTGCGAACACGGTCCGTGCCGGAGTCGTGCAAATCGCGGTCGGGCTGGCGAGATCGGACTTTACAGTCTCGAATTCACGAACAGTGGAACGATTTGCTCAAATAGCGTGAAGAGAGATCAAATATCGATGTCTTTGGCGGTGTACGCCTCTTCCATGATGAATTTGAACCGGGCCTCGGGCTCCTTGCCCATCAAGTCGCTGACGGTGCGGTCGGTGTAGGGGCGGTCGTCGTCGGGGACAACGACACGGAGCAAGCGGCGGCGGTAGGGGTCGAGGGTCGTCTCAAACAGCAAGGCCGCCGGCATCTCGCCCAGCCCCTTGAAGCGAGTGATGTTGGGCTTGGCGTTCTTGGGGAGCCCGGCCAGGATCCGGTCGCGGGCGGCGTCGTCGGACGCCCAGAAAGTTTCCTTGCCCCAGGAGATCTTGTAAAGCGGCGGGCAGGCGAGATAGATGCGCCCGTCGGCGAACAGGCCGGGGACGTGCCGGTAAAAGAACGTGAGCAGCAAAGTGGCGATATGGTGCCCGTCGCTGTCGGCGTCGGTCAGGAGAATGACCTTGCCATAGCGGAGCCGGCCAGGGTCGTACTGATCGTCCATGCCGCAGCCGAGTGCACTGATGATGTCGGTCAGCTCCTTGTTGTCGAGGACCTTGGCCTTGCCCGCCTGTTCGGCGTTCAAGACCTTGCCTTTTAACGGCAGGATCGCCTGGATGTCGCGGTCGCGTCCTTGTTTGGCGGACCCGCCGGCACTGTCCCCTTCGACGATGAAGAGCTCCGATTCGTCGGGGTTGGTGCTGTCGCAGTCGTGGAGCTTACCGGGTAGATTCAGCCGCCCGCTGATCGCGGTCTTGCGGCGAACCTGCGAGGCGGCGGCACGGCTAGCCTCGCGGGCCTTGGCCGACTGAGATCACACGGGCCGCGATCGCGTCGCCCACGCTCTTGTTCTTGAGCAGGAAATTTTCGAGAGCAGGCCGCGTCATCGACTCGATCTGAGCCTTGACCTCGGGGTTATTGAGCCGTCCCTTGGTCTGCCCTTGAAACTGCGGCTCGCGCACGCAGACCGACAGCACGGCGGTCAGACCTTCGCGGATATCCTCCCGCTTGATCTCCATCCCTTTCTTGACCAGGTCGTGCGTCTCCATGAATCGCTGAACGGCCGTGCCGACCGCGGCCAGCATCCCCAGTTCGTGAGTGCCACCGTCGCGGGTCGGAATCGTATTGACGAACGACCGGATGTCTTCATCGGTCGCCTCGGTCCACGCCAGGGCCAGATGACAGCGCAGCCCCTCATTCTCGTCTTCGCGCTCGAGCACAAACGGCAAAGGCGCGACCCGCTGGTCGGTGCGCTGGGCGTTGATGGCGTCGAGAAAGTCGACAACGCCCCCCTCGTGGCGGAATTCGACGTTCGTTTTGTTCTTCTGATCCACGAACTGGATCACCAGCCCCTTGTTCAGGAAGGTTTTGACCTCGAGCCGCTCGGCGATCAAGGCTTGGGTCGTAACTGAGATCCTGGCAAATACGTCGGGATCGGGCGTGTAGGTGACCGGTCGTGCCGGTTCCTCGCGACCTGGCTCCCCCTTTTCGACGGGCCCTGACAGGTTTGCCGCGGCGATACCGCTGAACAAACGTCTAGCCGTCGCGCCGCACCTCGGCGATCAGGCTCTTGCGAAAGCGCGTTGACGACGCTGGCACCCACGCCGTGCAGACCGCCGGCGACCTTGTAGGCGTCGTTATCAAATTTGCCGCCGGCGTGCAGCGTCGTGAAGATCACCTCGAGCGCACTCTTGCCGGTCTTGGGATGGATGTCGACCGGGATGCCACGACCATTATCGGCAACCGACATCGTTTTGCCGTCGGTGTGCAGCGTCACGATGATCCGGGTCGCGTGGCCGTTCATCACCTCGTCGACGGCGTTGTCGACGATTTCCCAGAGCAGGTGGTGAAAGCCCGTCTTGTCGACGCCGCCGATATACATGCCCGGCCGGCGCCGAACGGCCTCGAGGCCCTCGAGCACCGTGATCGATTTTGCTGTGTAGCTTCCAGTAGACATGGTCGTTTCCGTGACGGATTCATCCTGTCATTGAACAATTTTCACGTTGATAGACGACGCCGAATGTGGCACCTGAGAATTGGCGATGGGGCTTTCGCTCCTCCGACCCAAGATCCAGCCAGGGGCGAGGTACTGAAGCCCATCGCCCTCCAGGGTCAGTGATCCGGTCATTCCTTCTCCCAATGTCGTCAACGACCTCTCGTAGGCATGAATACAAACAACGCGAATGGCCGCGGGTTTTTCTGCCTCGCGAACAGGTTCGTCTCCCAACTCGTCGGGATAGCGCCGTCGCTTGTTGCGATAGACCGCATCGAAAACCTCACCAACATGGATGGGAGCGTCGCCACAGCGGCCGATTACGGTAAGATGACGCGCCATCGACAATCCCATCGACGACGAACATCAATTCTTGCTCGTTCATAATCGTGCCCTCACGCATCCGTGAGTCGAACCGTAGACGTTGTTCTTCGTTTAATCGCTGTCCAGCCTCGTACGTCTGCAATAATGCATCCCGGAGACTCTCTTTATCCCTGATCCGAACAGGTAAATCCTCAAAACCGATTTCACTCAAAATCGCCAATGCCCTGTCGACGTCTAAAATGATTTCGGCCTTCGCAACAAACTCCAGTGGAGGAACATACAGATTCACAGCGCTTTCCAAAACAAAAAAGTGGTTCGCAGGGCCAAGCGGCCGCTGGAAATTGCCTCGTTTGGCAGCCGCGACGATGGCACGACCATGATTGCGACATTCGATCGCGAAAAGCGTAGCAACGACGGGGTCGGTTGACGTGCATGTAATCCGTTCTGCTTGTAAGGTGCTACTGCCGGGCCATCCCGCAGTCGTTCCCCGATAGAGGTAGGTCCAATCGATATTCTCAAGTTTATCCAGGTTTATCCTCACCCAACAACTTCAGAAGCGTTTCTCAAACAGAAGAGAAAACGCAGAATCACTTCACTCGCCTCCGCTGTCCGCCGCCTCACCATTCCTTTCCCGATGTTCTGCCGTACCATTGCGTGAAGGCGGCGCCTCACCCACCTCTTCAAGCGACGGGATCGGCTCGGCCTCGTCGGGGAGGACAGCGTCGAGCGACCCGCGCTGGAGGATCGCGTAGCCCTTGCCGCCGCGTGACGTGACCGGATACTTGGTGGCCCGGACGATCTGGGTGGCTCCGCGGTTGGTCCGAACGGTCAGGCCCTCTCGCTTCTTGTTGGCCAGCACAAAGCCGATGACGCGGTCCTTGGCATCGAGCCGGATCGCGTTGACGCCGCGGGCCGCCCCGGCGACGACGTTGGCCTCGGTGACCGGGAAGATCAGCACGCGTGCCGACCGCGTTGCCAGACAGACATTCTCCGACCCATCGGTCGCCTCGACTCCGACGACCAGGTCTCCCTTGAACGACGGGTCGAGCCGGACGACCAGCCGGCCCTTACGAGTCGAGACGGCGGCGAGGGACGATAGCGCGAATCGCAAGACCTTGCCGCCTGCGGTCAAGGCGATCGCATAGGGCGGCGGAGGCAGACCTGGCATCGCCCCGTTGCCGTTGGCCTCGCCGGTGCTCGTGATCGTTGTCGGCCGCGAGCCGGTGCGTCGTCGGCCGCACCGTCCAAATCGCCACCCAGCAGGCGCTGCACCAGACGGGGCGGTGTCTGCGGATGCTTGGTCCAGTCGGGCAGGCAGCGCGGGTCGTGACAGATGACGCCGACGATGTGCTCCTGGTCTTCAAATGCAAACTGTTTCTGGATCGGCTCGCCATGACCGGTCGTCATCGGGATGTCGTTGACCCGCATGCGTGTAGGCGATCCCCCGGTCGGTGAAGAACGTCAGGGTTTGCCGCGCTCGCGCCCGATAGACCCAGCCGACGCGGTCGTCGTCCCGCACGCGAATGCTTGCCACGTCGGTGAATGACTTCTGGCGTTTGGTCCAGCCGTCGCGCGTGACGATCACCCACGCATCCTCGTCGACGATGTAGTCTTCCTCGCGGAATTCGAGCGGAGCCGGCAGGAACCTCGATCCGGGTGCGCCGCGGCTCGCCAAATGTCTGGGCAATCTCCTTGAGCTCGCCCCGGATGATCTGCCATCGGGCCGGCTCGTCGGCGAGCAATTGCTGGATTTCTCGCGCGCGCTTTCGCTTCTGGGCGAGCTCTTCCAGGATATCGCGAATCTCCAGCTTGCCCAGGCGGTAGAGCTTGGTTTCCAGCACCGCGTCGGCCTGGAGCTCAGAAAGCTCGAAGCGGGCGATCAGCTTGGGGGCCGCGTCGGCCTTGCCGTCGCTGTCGCGAATGATCCTGATCGCCTCGTCCAGGTTTTTGAAGACGATCGCGAATCCTTCGAGGATGTGAATTCGCGTCGAGCAGGTTCTTGAGCTCGAACTGCAGCCGGCGCGTGACGACCTCCAGTCGAAAATCGAGGAATTGCTGGAGGATCGTCTTCAAATCGAGCCGGGCCGGGACCGCGACTTCGGCCCCCTCGGCCGGCAGCAGGCATGTGAGGTTGATGCTGTAGTTGATCTGGAGCGGCGTGTTCTTGTACAGATACGCCAGGGCCGCGTCGGCGATTGGCGCCGGGCCTGAGCTCGAGCAGGATCCGCATGTCATCGGTGCTCAGGTCCTTGACGTTCGTCAGTTGCGGGACCTGCCCCTTGGCGATCAGCTCGCCGATCCGCTCGACCAGGGCGTCTTTCTCGATGCCGTACGGGAATCGAGGTGATCAAGACCGCGTTGGGCCGCTCCGGATGCGGCTCGTAGGTCCCGCGGAGCTTGATCGTCCCCTGCCCGGTCGCGTAGATCTGCCGGATCTCCTCGGCCGAGTTGAGGATCACGCCGCCGGTCGGAAAATCGGGCCCATGAATCGACTTGAGCAGCCGCTCGAGCATGAGCTCTCGATTGTCCAGAAGCAGCGACCAGGGCGTTGCATGACTTCCTTCAGGTTATGCGGAGGAATGTTGGTCGCCATGCCGACGGCGATCCCCGAGACGCCGTTGACCAGCAGGTTGGGGAACTGGGCGGGCAGGACGATCGGCTCCTCGGCGGTCGAGGCATAGTTGGGCCGGTAATCGACCGTCTGCTCCCGCAGCTCGCTCAAGAGCGTCTGGGCGATCGGCGTCAGCCGGCACTCGGTATAGCGCATGGCCGCCGGCGGATCGCCGTCGATCGACCCAAAATTGCCGTAGCCATCGACCAGCGTTTGCCTGAGGCGAAACGGCTGCGCCATCCGCACCAGGGCGTCGTAGATCGACTGGTCGCCGTGCGGGTGGTACGTCTTCATCACCTCGCCGACCACCGCCGCGCACTTGATGTAACGGCCATCAGCCGTGACGTGCAGGTCATGCCACATCGCGTATAAAATGCGGCGCTGAACGGGCTTGAGCCCATCGCGCAGATCGGGCAGCGCGCGGGATGTGATCACCGAGAGGGCGTAGTTGAGGTAACGCGACCTCGCCGCTTCCGCCAGCGGCACGTCCTCGATATGCGCGCTGGGACGCCTGCCCCCCTTCCCTGGTTCATCATCCGAACGGCGGTTCCGCTTCGCCATCGCTTCCTCTCAGCCGATCAGATAGACGAACGTCGCTTCACACACAAAAGACCCAGAAATCGCGCGAGGAACAATCCCAGTTTGCCAAAACTACGCTTTCGAGCACTATAATTTAGTATACTATAACTCGCCCGCTCGCTTCGTGCAAGCGCGGCTCACCGCATCGCTGGCGAAGACGAGTCCGCTCGTTGTATTTTAGAATGAAGTTTCTCTTACTGGGGAGCGAACTTCAACCCGTGTTGATCGAGACCGCGTTAAGCTGGATTCTTGAATATGTTTCTGGCCGTTTCGCTCGCCGCAATGTTGCCTCGACGGCCGCCGCCACTCGATGCATCCGCCATTGTTCAGGCGAGCTCGCCGGCTGCGGTTTCGGGTCCGTCCGGGAGCGGTTTCGCAGCTTGCCGGTGCTTATCACGGTGCACGGCCGGGGATTGGACTGACGTTCGCCGAGCTGCGAGCTTACGAGCCGGGCGACGACGTTCGCCATCTCGACTGGAACGTGACTGCGCGGCAAGGCCGGCCATTCGTGCGGCGATTCGTCGAGGAGCGGGCGCTTTCGCTCTGGCTGGTGGTCGACGTCTCGGCGAGCATGCGGTTCGGGCCGGAACGGACCACCAAGGCCGACCGAGCCGCACAGGCGGCCGCGCTTCTGGCGACGGCCGCCATTCAAAACGGCGACCGCGCCGGCTTGATCCTGGTCAGCGATCGGATCGAGCTTGAGCTCGTCCCGGCCGGTGGAGTCCGCCATCTTTCGCAGTTGGTGCGCGCTCTGGTGGCGACACCGACCAGCTCGCCCAAGACCAAGCTGAGCGTCGGGCTGGCACGGGTGCGGCGGACGGCCCGGCGAGCCATGCTGGTCGTCATCAGCGATTTCGTGACCGAAGAGCCGGTCGGATCGTGGCGGCGAGCGGCCCGCCGCCACGACACGATCGCCCTGCGAATCGTCGATCCTCGCGAAGACAAGCTACCCGATGCGGGCCTGCTCGCGCTCGAGGATGCCGAGGGCGGTCGAACTCGCATGGTCGATTCGAGCTCTGCTCGGGTCAGGCGACGATACGAACGTGCCGCCCTCGAGCGATCGCAAGCGTTCCATCGCTGGTGCGCCAACTCCGGAATTCAGGCCTTCACCATGGCGACGGACGTCGATCCGATCGTACCTCTGATCGAGCTCTTCTCGAAGACGGGCGACGCGGCGAGGTGCTCGGTGAACCAAGCCGTAGGCCGAGGGCTCATGCCGCCGCGACCCAATCTTGGGCCCGAAGCGTGGTCGGACGCACAGCCCTTGCAGTCGCCTTCATCCTCGGCGACGGCCTTGGGCGGACTGCTCATCGCCTGGGTGTTTTGGATCTGGCGAAAGAAGACGAAGGCTCGGATCGCGGCGTGATCACAAAACGCTAAGCCCGCATGACGCGACCCCCCAGGGACGACTGGTCGCATGCTCCAGTTCGATCCGAGAGACGCTGGCCGACCGGTTCGGCACAGCCTGGCGCGCCAAGACCACACAGGAACTCGCCACAGAGGACACGCTCGTGGAGGTGCTCGGCGCCGAACAGCTCGACGAGCTGATTCGGTTCCTCGATTTCGTCGATCACCTCAAATTCGCGCCGGAGCGCTCGAGCCAACAACCATGAATCACTGGAGAGCGAACTGACGAACTGGGAACCGCGGATCGCTGCGATCGGTAACAAGATCGAGACCCAACCCGAACGAAAACAAAAGTCCGCGACGGCTTATGCCCAAACGCAGAATTCCACACCGACGGTCAGCCGAGCTGAGTTCGCAGGTTCGTCCCCAAAGTAGCGCATTCTCGATATCTAGCGGCTCACATCGTCCTTGTTGAATCGCACACCAATCACGTCGGTTTTGTACGGACCGATCCGCAAACGGACGCGCCAGGTCATGTCGGACGTCAACCGGTCTGCAGCTCCCAGTTCACTGGCGATCAGGGTTTCGGTGCTTTCACCAGGCTTCAAGACCGGGAATTCCTGGCCGGTGATGGACCACTCGCTGTCAATGGCGAGCGGAAAGAGGCCAATGATTCTTCCGCCTTTTGTTGCGATCGACGACCGATCGAGCGGCGAGCTCTGCTCTCGCACAAACGCGCGCTCGAGAGGAGCGAACGACTGATCCCGGGAGACGTTCGTGAACCGGAGTCGAAGCACGACTGACTCGGCATCCTCGCGCCGCCAATCGCGCGGTTCGATCGATCGATCCAGCTCGAGCTGGGTGACGACGACTTCAATGGGTGTCACTTCCAAGTCGCCGATCCGGACGGTTTTTCCCAATCTTGCCAGGTTACTCGCGGGCAGCGGAGCCAACACGGTGGCCGGCGTGGGTTCGACCATTTTCGGCAGTGATTCCCCGGCGGGCCGGTCGGCAGTGACGACCGGCGCTTCGGCGGGGCGAAATCCTCGCCCCGTCCAGAGAACCCAGGTCAAAGCCAGCGTGACGACGCTTGAGTAGCCCATGAGCCCGATCATTGCCCAGTACAGGCGTGCGTCTGCCAAGTGATCGTCGGTCGAGGAAGTTCCGGGAGGAGGGGGCATAATGTCGGATGAGGCTTTCGAGCGCAGGGCCGGGTCCGGTTCGGTCACCGCCTGTGACAAGATCAAAGCAAGATCGTCCACGCACGAATCGTAATTGGGCTCGTCGGTTAAAAAGTCGTCCGCTGGCTGCAACGTCTCGCCGCTTGCGCCGCTGGTTCCTCGAATCGATCCGGCGGCATGAGGGCCTTCTGGATTTGGAGTCGGGTGCGGCTTGTTGGCGATCTCTCGAGTCATGGTGGCAACCATCAAATTGGTAACGATTTCCGGCGACACCAGACCGTCGTCCCGGCACCTGCGGTGAGCTGACGTCCGGCATCTCCGTTGACCACCGCAACTTCGACCCAGCCTGAACTGCCAACGAGGGCGATCAGCGTTCCGGCAGGCCGTTCGCCATAAGTTCGCGAGATTCCGTCAATGCGTTCATTGGCGATCTCGATCACCCAGACATCGCGGGGAACATCGGCGAGATGTTCGACGTTGACATTCGTGATCAAGTTGCCGAACGCGTCGCGGAAGATCACCTCTCCCACGAAGCCCAGCTCATCGGCATTGGGCTCAAAGTTCCTGAGAGTGATGAACTTCTCGAGCGCGGGCCCGAGTTCGGCCGGACTGCCGCCGCGAAGCAGATGAGCTGAGGCCGGCGCGAGGATGTCGCGGCCATGAAACGTCGCCGAAACAACCGTACGCCTGATCGCCGGATTGGTAATTTCCCAGACTCCGTCCGGCGTCCTTCCGCGAGCCACGCCCGTGATCAGGCCATTGTCGGGCAGCACGAACCATTGATCCGCGACTGACACGGCGATCAGCCTCCGTTCGGTCCCCACTCCGGGATCAATGACAGCGAGATGAACCGTCCCCTTGGGAAAGACATCCACGATGGCGGCCAGAACGAACCCTCCCTCCAGGATGTTCTGGGGCGAGATCGTGTGACAGACATCGACGAAATGAGTGCCGGGGGCCAACTCGAGCATCACCCCCTTGAGCGCTGCCACGTAGGGACCGACCGAGCCGAAATCGGTCGTCAGCGTAAGAATCCCAGGCGCCATCATGCCTACCAGCCTTTCAAGTGGCCATGCGGCCCAGCCGAGCGGCCAGGCGTTGTCGCGCGTGCGACCTGCTCAATCTTCGAACGATTTTCACGTGCGGCTGGCCTCATAGACGGCGGTGACCCGTGACGTGATTCCGCCCCGCGGGTTAAATTGGCCGACGACTTTCATCTTGCGCGGCTGGCAGCTCGCGGTCAGGTCGTCGAGGATCGTGTTGACCACATGCTCATAGAATATGCCCCGGTCGCGAAAACCAAACAAGTACAGTTTCAGGCTCTTGAGCTCGAGGCAGGTTGCGGCGGGAACGTACTGAATAATGATAGTGCCGAAATCGGGCTGGCCCGTCTTGGGGCATACCGCCGTGAATTCCGGGCACGTGACTTGGATCTCGTATTCCCGATGCGGAAACTGATTCGGGAACGTCTCAACAACGGACGGCATGTCGGTTCCTCGGAACTGGCCGCGGCAGGCTTTCGGTCGGGGGAGGGATCGCGGCTCTAGTCCGTGATAGATTCCAATGGCACGTTGTCACTGCCTCGGGCATTCTGGCGAAGACCTTCTCTCCCGCACCGGCATCAGGATTTGATTGTAATCAAAATCGACGCCCACTCGAAAGTTGATTCGGAACGATTATTGTCGTTCGACACGAACCGAGGCCGGTTCCGTGACTGGCTGATCGGGATCGCGCGGCACTACCGCGGGCTGCATCGCCAGCCGATGGACGCCGTCGCGAATGGCGATATCGAGCGACACGACGGGCGCGAACAGGCTACTCGTTTCGCCCTCGACTTCGATACAGCGATCCCCGAGAGCCTCTTCGAATCACCGAAAGTGAAGTCCATGCGCTGGTCCGATCAGTGGGCTTCGGGTATGATCATCCCGGCATGCCGTTTTGCGCAAGATGCCGCGCCGATCGAGAATATAGTTGGATAACGGAACGTACCAAATCATCGCCGCGCCGATCACGCCAGCAGTCCCTTGACGACCTCGCCGCTCACGTCGGTCAGCCGGAAGTCGCGGCCCTGAAAGCGGTAGGTCAGCCTGGTGTGGTCAAAGCCGAGCAAGTGCAACAGCGTGGCGTGCAGGTCGTGCACGTGCACCTTGTCCTTGACGACCTGGAACCCCAGCTCGTCGGTTTCGCCGTAGGTCACGCCCGGCTTCACGCCGCCGCCGGCCAGCCACATCGAGAAGGCGTTGGGATGATGGTCGCGGCCGTCGTTGCCGCCCCCTTGCACCATCGGCGTGCGGCCGAACTCGCCCCCCCAGACGACCAGCGTATCTTCGAGCAGCCCGCGCTGCTTGAGGTCCGTGATCAGGGCGGCGCACGCCTGATCGGTGACCTTGCAGTTCGCCTTGATGTCGCGCGTCAGGTTGCCGTGCTGGTCCCACGACTCATGGAAGATCTGCACGAACCGCACCCCGCGCTCCAGCAGCCGCCGCGCCAGGAGGCACGTATTGGCAAACGACGGCTTGCCCGGCTCGGCGCCGTACAGGTCGAGAATGTGCTGCGGCTCGTGGCCGATGTCCATCACATCGGGAGCCGAGAGCTGCATGCGAAACGCCATCTCGTACGAGTTGATCCGGGTGGCGATCTCCGGATCGCCCACCTCGGCGAGCCGCAGCCGATTGAGCTTGTTGACCGTCTCGAGCGAGTCGCGCTGCAGGTCGAGGTCAACCCCGCGCGGGTTGGAAAGATACAAGACCGGATCGCCGCTGGTCCGGAACTGGACCCCCTGGTAGACCGTGGGCAGGAACCCGTTGCCCCAGTTGGAATTGCCGCCGCTGGGCCCCTTTGTTGCCCGTGCTGAAAACGACGAAGCCGGGCAGGTCTTGCGACTCGCTTCCCAGACCGTAGCCGACCCAGGCCCCCATGCTCGGCCGTCCGAAGATCTGCGAGCCGGTGCTCATCATGATCTGCCCGGGCGCGTGGTTGAAGGCGTCGGTGACCATCCCCTTGACGACCGCGATGTCGTCGACCACGGTCGCCAGGTGCGGCAACAGCTCGGAAAGCTCGGTGCCGCTCTGGCCGTGCCGGGCGAACTTGAACTTGGGGCCGAGCAGCTTCGAGCTGGGATTGATGAACGCCGCCCGATAGCCCTTGAGCAGCTCGGCGGGCGGCAGCGTCCCGTCGAACTTCGCCAGTTGCGGCTTGTAATCGAAAAGCTCGAGATGGCTGGGCGCTCCCGCCATGAACAGAAACAACACCCGCTTGGCCTTGGCTGCGTGATGCGGCGCCTTCGCCGCCAGCGGATTGACGCCCGCGGGCTTCGTCGGGCGACGCCGCGTATCCTTCCGCTTGCAACAGCTGGCCCAGCGCGATCGATCCCAGCCCGACCCCGCATTGCTCGAGAAACCACCGCCGGCTGACTTGCCGCGGGTCGGCATTGCGATAGAGATGATCCTGGCAGTTCATGGTCGTTCCCTTTCCTGGCGGTCGATTCGGGAGTTTGATTCGCGGCTTGAGCAATGATCGCGGCCGCCCACGTTCGTCTTCGGGTCGTAATGGAGGGTCTGGGCGGTACGTCGGTAGTCGATCGACAGATCGTATCGTGCTCGGTCGATCGAGGGCGTGGAGCACACGGTTCAGCTCGAGGCTCGGCTCGGCATCCCCCGGCAACAACGGGATCGGAATGTCTGGAATTCGCATGGTGTAGGAGAAATCATAAAGGTCGGACGTCCGTCTCAGTCGGGGACGACAAATCAAGATACGGTAATCGCCGCGGGGCGGACTATTTGACCGGCATCGGTTCGCCCGACCGCAACAGGTCGATCTCGACGAAGTTGACCCCGGCCGAATCAGATTGCGTCGCTTTTCCAGATATTCCGCTCGTGCGTCCCTCGTCTTCTTGTTCGTCGGCGACAGGACCTCGATCACTGTCACGAGCTTGCGATCGGGAAGCTCTTGAATCGTGAGAAATGTTTCTTCGATTTCGTCTTCCTCAATGAGAGGCACGATGACCTCATGGCGGCTTAGCCTGTCGAGCGGCTCGAGCAACCGCCACGCCATGATCCGAAGCTCGGGCACGGACCGGTTCGCGACTCGAACTGCCAGGTCGGGTCGATAGAGGAGGTCGACGTCAAGCCCGGTCAGGACCGTCGTGCGTGACTCGACGCGAACAACATAGCGCGGCAGAACTCTTGGCATCAGCTCATCGCGGATTGCCGTGATCAGGCTGTTGTGCACGTCCGGCCAGAGATCCGGGTGCTCCAGCCACGGATCCATGCCGGGGAACTGAGGTCTCATCGGGTCCGTCTCACTCTTTCGTGATCGTCTCATCCAGATTCAACAGCACCCGCGCGACGGCCGTCCAGGCCGCGAGCTGCGGCGGGCGTGGCACCGGCGGGCAGCGGCGGCGGTTTCGCCGGGTCGTTGGCCGCCAGTTCCCAGGGTTTGGCTCCGGGGTCTCTCGAATCGCTCGGTTTGCCGGTGCAGCAGGTCGAGCAGCGTCGCGTCTCGGCTCGCTCGGAGTCCGCGCCAGGCAGCGGCGAAACGCATAGACGAGGCGATCGCCGTCGGTGCTCCCCCTTCGCCGAGCGTCCGCAAGCGCCAGTGCCCGCGCACATTCCAGGTAAATCGGCTCGTTGAGCGTCGTCAGTGCCTGCAGCGGCGTATTGGACCGCGTGCGGCGCACGCACGCAAAATCGCCGTTGGGGGCATCGAACGCCTGAAGCATCGGATAAGGCACCGACCGATAGCGGA
Source organism: uncultured Isosphaeraceae bacterium (assembly GCA_963850935.1). Classification (GTDB taxonomy): domain Bacteria; phylum Planctomycetota; class Planctomycetia; order Isosphaerales; family Isosphaeraceae; genus CAWFRS01. Next base: position 1,166,972 of record CAWKNT010000028.1, on the reverse strand, counting down.
ACGTGTAGAGGGCGCGCCGGTACCGCTCGGGACCGGCCGCCTCGTTCCAGACCTTCGGGCCGTAGCTGGTCGGCGGCTGGAACAAGAACGCCGGCGCCGGCGGACACACGCTCGGACCGCCGATCTTGGGATCGAGCACGCCGCTGGCGGCCAGGGCGATGTCGCGCACCAGCTCGGCGTCGACCCGCGACCGCGGCCCGCGCGCCAGCAGGCGGTTATACGGGTCGCGGGCCAGTAGTTCCGGCGTCGGCCGCGACGATTGCCGGTACACCGCCGACGTCACGATCAGCCGGTGCAAGTGTTTGAGGCTCCAGCCGCTCTCCATGAATTCGACCGCCAGCCAGTCGAGCAACTCGGGATGCGACGGCGGATCGCATTGCAAGCCCAGGTCTTCGCTGGTGGCGACCAGCCCGGTCCCGAAATAAGCCTGCCAGACCCGATTCACCAGCGATCGCGCCGTCGTCGGCGAATCGCGGTCGACCAGCCACCGGGCAAACGTCAACCGGGTCGCTGGTGCCCCGGCGGGCAGCGGGTTCAAGAACGACGGAACGCCGGGCTCGACCGTTTTGCCCGGCTTGAGGAAATCGCCCCGTTGCAGCAAGTGAGTCGGTCGCCGTCTCGTCGCGCTCTCGAAGAGCCAGTTGCGTCGCTCCCTCCGGATGTTGCTTCCAGAGCGAATCGATCCAGGCGTTGGCGTCCGTTCCATTCCGGAACCGTCGTCCGCCAGTAAGCTGAACACTTCGGCCGTCTGCGATGTCGTCCGTTTCTCGCGGGGGATCGCCAGGATCTCGCGGACATGCTGCGGAACCGGGTCGGCCACGGCACCGGGCGCAGTCGTGATCGACAGCCGGAACCGGCCGAGGTTGTTGTTCTGGTTGTCGTCGCTGTTCCAGCCGCCGTGGTTTTGCGTCGAGGTGAAACGTCAGGATCGTGCCGCCGGGAAACGCGACCGGCTTCTCGGCCGTGAAGACCGCCTTGCGCGGCTGGTTGCGGCGGCCGGGGCCGACGTCGATCCCCCAGGCGGTCTCGTTCTTGCCGTCGATCGCGAAGCCGATCGGGCCCGTCACTCGCTTCTTGCCGCTCTTGTCGTCGAAGATCGACTCGAGCGGCGCCTCGGGCGGGTTGACGTCGGCCGTGGCCCGCGAGAATTTCACCGTCGATCGGACCGCCCTTTCCATCCGCCGGCGCCGCCTCGACACGAAATTCCGTGAGCGCGCCCGTCCCCTTGATCGACCGCCCCGGGCCACCCATCGGCAGGTTCGGGTCGTTGAGCAGCTCCAGCCGAAACGCCGTGATCGGCGCGACGTCGGTTTTCACCGACATCTCGACCGTGTGCTTGGTCGGCGCATACCCCTGGACCAGGAACGAGCCATCGTCCAGGGAGTAATACTTCGCGCCCCCGGTCGATTCTTCTTCGACCTCCGGCCGCACGATCACCCACGAGGGCTGAGCGCACGATCACCTGCTTCTCCCACGCGGCCATCCGCGCCGGCCAGTCGGGATTATGGCGCCTGATCAGCTCTTCGACGTCGCGGATCTCGCGGCCGAATCTTCTCCCTCTTCACCTGCTCTTCATGGCGTGTACACCGCGACGTTGGCCTCGTCGGCGTTGTTGAGGAACGCGAACATCCCGTAATACTCGTCCTGCGTCAGCGGATCGTACTTGTGGCTGTGGCACTGGGCACACTGGATCGTCAGGCCCAGGATGCCCTTGCCGATGCAGTCCATCCGGTCGAACATCGCCTCCATCCGGAACTGCTCGGGATCGACCCCCCCTTCTTCGTTGATCATCGAGTTGCGCAAGAAACCGGTGGCGACGATCTGGTCCTGGGTCGCTCCCGGAAGCTGGTCGCCGGCGATCTGTTCGATGATGAACTGGTTGTAGGGCAGGTCGCGGTTGAAGGCCCCGATGACCCAGTCGCGGTAGAAGTAAACCTGGCGCGACTTGTCCTTCTCGTATCCGTCGGAGTCGGCATAACGCGCGGCATCGAGCCAGATCCGCCCCCAGCGCTCGCCATAATGCGGCGACTCGAGCAGCCGCTCGACCAGCTCTGTCATAGGCCTCGGGCCGGCCATCGGCCTGAAACGCGTCGACTTGCGCGATCGTCGGCGGCAGCCCGATCAAGTCGAGGCCGAGCCGCCGGATCAAGGTCACCTTGTCGGCCTCGGGCGAGGGCTTGAGTCCCTCGGCCTCGAGCCGGGCCAGAATGAACCGGTCGATCGGCGTGCGGCACCACCCGCTGTTTTTCACCGGCGGGAGCGGCGGCCGGCGAGGAGGCAATAAACGCCCAGTGCCCTTGATATTCGGCCCCCTGCTCGATCCACGTCTTGAGCTTGGCGATCTCGGCGGCCGAGAGCGTCTTGCCGCTCTTGGGCGGCGGCATCCGCTCGTCGGGGTCCGTCGGCGTGATTCGCTGGTAGAGCTCGCTGTCATCGAGCTTGCCGGGCACGATCGCCACGCTCCCCGACGCCGCCGGCGACGCGCGCGTCCTTGGCGTTGTCCAGCCTGAGCTTGCCTTTCCGCTCCCTGGCGTCGGGACCGTGGCACTTGAAGCACTTGTCGGCCAGGATCGGCCGGATGTCGCGATTGAACTCCACCGACTTCGATACCGTTGTGCCCGCCCCTTCCGACCCGGTGGCAGGTCCCGTCACGGTCGCGATCAGCGAAGCCGAAATGCCGAGCGCCAGCGCGCACGTCAGTTTCGACTCGGAGCCAAGACGCCGGTCACGTTGCGGAACCCGAATCATGCTTCTTTGCCCTTCAAGTGCGTGTCAGCCGCCAACTGGCCGGTGCAGAGGATTGTCGAACAGGGTGGGATATAGCCAGGTCGGGCCGAGTATTCTCTAATTTACACGCTGGCGTGAACAATCTCCACCAATTCGCACCGCACGGATCGGCACGGGAACCCCGAGCGCCGCCCAAAAACGGTTGGCCACTAGTGGGATCGCGCCATGAATCCGGAACGCTCCCACACGACAAACGTCCCAACCTGAATTCCCCTGTGGTAACCCAATTCGCGCATTGAACGGCCCAGGCCATCAATTGTCGTGCTTTCAGACGTAGCGACGATGTAGTTTATGCCGTCTTTAGCAAGAGCCCGGGACAGCCAGATCGAACGCGGTTCCGCGAGATGGATCGACTCGAAAACCGGATACAGCCAGTCGTCATAGACCAGCGCGGGCTGCCCGTAAAGGCGGTTGTCGCCGGGTCTGCTCACAAAGAAGAACTCGGATGTTGGACGTCCGTAATTCTCAAAGATCCGGGCGAGAGCCATCTGACCATAGAGACGGTTGCCGGCGGTCTCCGTCGCACTATTGATCACATTGCAGCAGACGATCGCCGCGCCCAGGATAAAAGGCAAGGATGCTCGCGTGGAGGCGACGAGATCGCGGGCCCGATCGACTGCCCGGGCCGTGAGAATGCTGCCGAAAACGATCGCCTGGATGGCATAGTTCAACCAGGCGCCGGTGTTCGCGCGACTCAGGACCACCACGACGAGCAGCTCCGCGGCCAGGTAGACAAGGAGAACCTGATCGACGCGGCCGGCCGCCAGGGTGTTTCTCGATAAAAAAAAGCAGCCAGGGATAACGACAAAGAGCGCTATCGCAATGTTCATGGTTGGGACTATGACATTCCAGAATTTGTATTGGGCGTGAACATCCGCCGGCGCTTCGCAAGAGGATTGTGACGATCAACAAAAGTCCTGCCACTTGGAGGGCGCGCCGGCCGATCGTCGGGCGTTCCCCGATGCTGGTCAAGCCAGCTGCCACCAAAAGCGCCAGCAGTCCGATGTTTTTGCCGAACACCGTGAAAATGACAATCAACGAACGTGCCCAGTTCCCAGGGTGAATCCGGCTCGTGGTCGCGGCAGCCTGAAAAGCCGCTTGCGACATCCGACCTACAGTTGCCAGTTCTTCGCTCCCATAAACCAAAAGCACGATCGCCAGGCCGGCTGTGCACACGCGCGCGACGAAGACGAATTTGAACGGAAGCCTGCCCGTCACACACGCCGCCAATAGCAAGAGCGCACTGATTGCCGGCGCGGCCACAAAATGCTGTTTGACGCAAACGGCGAGCCCGAATGCCGCAAAAGCTACTGGCAACCGGGCACCCGCCGATTCCGGGACTTCCAATGACGAGAGAACAAGAAACACTCCCGTCGTCTGCAGCGCGACGCCCAGCATGTCGGGGCGAACACAATAGGGCATCGCGTCGACGACCGGCGATCCCGCGATCAGAAATGCGGCCCACAAGCCCACACGAATGCGCGCTCCGTCGACACGAGCCAGACGGTACGCCGCGGCCACCGTGCAGCAAAGCCCAAAAAAAGAGATCGCCCTGCCCGCCGCGAAACTCGCCCACACCGGGTCAACCCCTGCTCGATGGATCGGCCACGCAACGAGGGCGGCCAGACGGTAATATAAGGGCGCATGGATCAGCACCGCGGGATTCTTGGCGCCGAATGGGCCGTAAAGCCCCCAAGGGCCTTCCACCAGCTGGCGGGCGACCGAGAACATGAGCGGCGACTCGAGTACCTCGGTGTCTTCCCGCCCGCAAGCCAGATACACCCCGAAGCCTACGGCAATCGCCGCTGCCAGCGCCAAAATCACTGTCAGCCAGGACGACAAAGTTTGCCCGGCGCATAGATCGTCGTGTCATCAAGATGCGCTGCTCAAGTGCAAGAGCGAGTCGATGATGTCATGAAATTCGGGACGAGATAAGATCTTTTTGATGTCGGCGTCAGACTTGATAGATTCGACGAGGTTTGGGTCGCCGTCAATCGCCTCGCGCAGGAATAAGGCGAGCCGGCCGCAATAACTCCGCCTGACCCGGTCTCGCTCGGCCTGTGGCCGTTTAGCATCGCCGCCGACTTTGTCGATGAGTTGCGCCAGGATCCGGGCGGCGTCGACACACATTCGCGGCCGCTCTCTTGAGGGAACCGTTGCGGGCAATTCAACCGCAATCGCGTCGGCTTCATCATTGTAGCCGAGCTCGAGGTCAACCTGAGCCAACTCCAGCAAATGGCTGCCAAGCTGTTCGCGATAAGAGGGCACGCCATGACTGAGCTCGACAGCAGTGCGCTGGTGTGCGATCGCGCCCTTCAGAGCAATCTTCGCCTGCTCGGGCTTGGATGTTTGCCGTAAAAGCCTGGCTTCCATTTCCATCACGATGCCCAGGCAGTTCTGCGGCACGATCGACCGTGGTTCGTCAGCGGCGAGCGACTCGAAGCCGGCCTTGGCACTGGCGAGGTATGGCTCTGCATCGCGATACCGCGCGAGCTGGATCATGAGCTCGCCCAGATTGGCCTGAACGCTCGCCAGGATGCGCCGATCGTACCGCGTCGGCGTCTCGCGTGCCGCCATTTTCTCAAGCGCACCGATCGCTTCGCGTAGGGTTTTCTCGGCTTGCGGCCGTTTCATACTGAGCAGGAACTCGCCCAGGTTGTTTAGCACGACGATCCGCTGGCGCAATAGTTCCGCCGTCGGTTCCATCGCATTCTTCGTGACCAGGACCGCGAGGGCTTGAGCATAGAGGGCCTCGGCTTTCTCTTCCTGCTTCAAGCGCGCCATCAAGGGCCCAAAATTGGCCAGGCAGTTTGCCATTCCAATGCGGTAGCCGACATTTGCAGGATAGTCGGTGATCAGCTTCTCGAATATCGAAATCGACTTCTGATAGGTCTGCTCGGCCTTGTCCGGCTCTACCCATTCCTGTGCGAGGGCCAGGTTGGTGAGCGTTCCGGCCAGGGCCTCGCGATAGCGAGGCTTGTCCGGCAACACGGAAACAAGCTTCTCGGTGATCGACCGCGCTTCGAGAAACGACTTCAGTGCCTGCCGGACTTCCCCCTTCTGGCGCTCGAGCTCCCCCAGATTGTTGTAGCCCTTGGACAGATCGAGACGGATCTGAACGTCACGTGGATTGGCGGCCGCAATTGTGCGGTTGAGATCGACGGATCGAATCAGAGCCGGCTCGGCTTCGTCTCGGCGGCCTTGATCGGAGAGCACGTTACCAAGATTCATTAACGTGTGCGCCAGCTCACGAACATACTCGGGCCGGTCGACGAAATCCGTGGAGAGCCGCTCGACCAGTGGCAGTTCGCGGCGCAAGTGTGCCTCCGCTTCATTCAGCCGGCCGGTCGAATGTTCGATCAATGCCAGGCTATTACAGACTCGGGCCACCGCCTCGCGAAAACGGGGGCCTGTCGGGGACTCCGCGAGCAGCGAGTCCAAAAGAGCCAGGGCGTGCACGAAATCTTGCTCGGCCAGGGCGACTTCACCCAGCTCACGATGGATCCAGCCGCGGGCATCTTGTGCCAAAGCGAGATCGACGCGGACTTCGACATGCTTGGGGTCCGCGGCGTGGGCTTGTGCGAGCACATCAATTGCCTGCGTGAAGACGGGCTTCGCTTGAGCAAACTGGCCGTTGAGCCTTAATAGATCGCCCTGGCTTTTGAGGGTCTGGCCCAGGTGTAAACGATCATCAACGGTTGCCGTCGGCGCGGCGGCTAGAACGTCTTGCACCTCGAGCGCTTCGCGATATAGCGGCTCAGCCTCCCCTCGGTCGCGACCGCTTCGAACCAGAAGATCGGCCAGCAAGGTGCGTGTATGTGCCAGTGCACGTTTGGGCTCAAGCGCCGCCGATTTCTTGCCGGCCAATGGCTGGAGAAATCCGATCGACTTGCGATAGGCCGCTTCCGAATCCTCCAGGCGCCCTAGCTTGCGGAGGATCTCACCCGTCTGCTGGTAGACTTTACCGTGCTCGAGGCGCACCGCCGGATCGTCGGCGACGCTGCTGGTAAACTGGTTGTAATAGGCAAGCGCGCCCTCGAGAAATTCCTTTTGCAGGGGGTTGAGCTTGTCATCAAAGCCGATATCCGCGACCTTCGTGAGCAACGTGACAGCGCGGCGCGCTTGCAGTCCCTGGATCTCGGCTTCATACCTTTCGACCGAGATCAGTGCATAACTCAGCGCAAGGGCGATCGTCGCGGTCACGAGCAGAGCGGCAACCGCGGCAACTGTGGTTCGATGCCGCCTGCCCCACCGCCAGGCGCGGGCCGTCCAGGGCTCGGAATAGCTGCGCACAGGTTCGTCAGCCAGCCATCGTTGAATTTCCTGGGACAGATCGGCCGCCGTCGGATAGCGGTCCGAGCGGCTCTTGGCCAGCGCCTTTAAGCAAATCGCTTCCAAGGCCGGCTCGATCTGAGGAACGATTCGCCGGGGCGGCGTCGGGGGCTCGTTGCGAATCTTGCGGACGATTTCATAGGCATCAGGCGCAACAAACGGGGGCCGGCCGGTCAAGATCTCGTAGAGAATGGCTCCCAGCCCATAGACGTCAGTTCGCTTGTCTGCCAGGTCGTGGTTCCCGGCGGCCTGCTCAGGAGCCATGTACCCCGGGGTGCCCATAAACTGGCCTTCGATCGTCTTGACCGGTCCCGACTCGTGGATCGCCGGGATCGAATGCTGGGGCGCACTCTGCGACGGATCGGCAACGGTTTCCGTTTCATGAGCAGAGGGTTCCGAGCTCGGCGGCGCCATTGCGCCCGGGTCGGCCGAACCGGCGACTGCCGTGTCGGCGCCGTGTTCGACCGCACCCTCGGTGCAAAACGTGGTCACAAAGCCGGGATCGAGCAAGGTTGGGGGAGTGTCAAAACCGCCACGATTCGTTCCATGCGGAGTACCCTGCGGCTCTAGATCCGGGCCGATGCGCTTGGCCAGGCCCCAATCGAGCACAACGACTTCGCCAAAGTCCCCGAGCGCAACGTTTTGCCCCTTCAAGTCACGGTGAATGACGCCCCGGGAGTGTGCGTAATTCACGGCATGACAAATGCCCACGAATGCCGTCAAGAGCTCGACCTTGCTGACAGAGCTTGCCGCGCCTGCGGCTCGTTTCTTGTGATATTCGCGGATCGCCTCGCTCAGCGTCCGGCCTTTCACAAACCGCATCGTGTAATACGGTGTTTGCCCATCCCCGCCCAGCTCGTACACGGGGACGATCCCGGGATGTTCGAGCTGGGCGGTGATCTTGGCTTCATGGAGAAAACGGGACGAGACAGCGCTATTCTCCGCCTTGTCCGGACGCAGCTCTTTGAGTGCAATCAAGCGGCCGAGCGCCCGATCACGGGCCAGCCAAACCTGCCCCATGCCTCCTTTGGCGTGGAGCTCAGTCAGGGTGTATCGATTGCGTCTCACTTCGGCCGGCGACGGCGCGGCGAGTGCAACGCGACCGCGCGGAAACGCAATCTTGTCGATGGCCGCGCACGTTGGCGTGTCCAGGGTGGCGGCCAGCGTTGCGTGCGGGTCTCCTCCGTGCGCTTCCAGCTCGAGATCCACGACCTTTTGGAGCTCGGTGCGCTTTTCGTCGGTCATCAATCCGCGATCGACCATGAGATCGGCCAGTGGCAACGTCGGTTCCGCCACCCATAGGGCACAGGTTTCCGCCAGACGATCGGGATCGACCGCTCCCTTCTGCAGGGCGACCACTCCGAACAGCAAATCTCGATCGGCGTCCATGGAATCCTCGCCAACGGTCAATCGGCCGAATCTCGATCCATGAAGGTCCCTCTCGGACCTCAAACTACGGTCGTATTCGTAATACGCGGCCAGGCATTTCTAGCAGGCCGAAGACTGTTCATGCGATCCCCAGCGACAGGACAAGTTCTGAGTCTTATCATCGTACCGTGAAACGACGCATCCCGTCACCCTGCCACCCGCAGAGTTAAGCGGGGACGGTGCGCGAGCGGATTCTGGCGACCGGGGTCTTTGTAAATGGCCGCGGTGCGGCCGGCAGTTCTTGATGGGCCGGGCTCACAGAGCCCGGCTACAATTTACGCGAGCGAATGCCAGAAACCGTATGTGAATCTCGATCGTGAGCGCGATCGTAAGACGATCAAACTCGCCGCGGCCGCCGGCCGCGATCAAACAAGTCAGAAAGACGAAGGAGCGCCGCAGTCACGGTGAACGATATTGGTGCGGACCGATTGCGACACCACCCGGGTGCATGGCATTAACGAGCGGGTTAGGATGATTGGACGAGCTACCCCGTAACAAGGAGACCCATCTCTCATGAACGCCTCTCCCGGCACTGAGACGATTCGCCTGACCATGGCGCAGGCGGTTGTGAAGTATCTCCAGGCGCAGCACAGCGAGCGCGATAGCAAGTTCCGCCGCTTGATTCCGGCGATGTTCGGCATCTTTGGCCACGGCAACGTCTGTGGCATGGGGCAGGCGCTCGAGGAATGCGGCGGCGGCCTGCCGTACTACCAACCCTGCAACGAGCAGTCGATGGTGCACACCGCCATCGGCTTCGCCAAGGCAAACCATCGGCTGGCCACACTGGCGTGCACGGCATCGATCGGGCCCGGTTCGACCAACATGATCACGGGCGCGGCCGCGGCGACGATCAACCGAATGCCGGTGCTGCTCTTCCCCTCCGATTACTACGCAACCCGGCATCAAGGGCCCGTGCTCCAGCAGCTCGAGCACCCAATTTCAGCCGACGTTAGCGTCAACGATTGCTTCCGCCCAGTCAGTCGCTTTTTCGATCGCATCAGCCGCCCGGAACAAATCCTGACGGCTCTTCCCGAAGCAATGCGGATCCTCACCGACCCTGCCGAGACAGGTGCTGTCACAATCGCGCTGCCACAGGACATCCAGTGCCACGCGTACGATTACCCGCGCCATTTCTTCCGCGACCGCCGCTGGCGTATCGAGCGGCGCCCGCCTGATCCAGACGCCATTCGCGAGGCCGTCGCCTTGCTCCAGGCGGCAGCGCGCCCGTCATGATCGCCGGCGGCGGCGTGCACTATTCCGAAGCGTGGGAAGAGCTGGAGGAATTGGCCGACGCCCTTGGCATTCCCGTCGGTGAGACATTTGCAGGCAAAGGGGCTCTCAGGGAGGTTTCGCCAATCGCCCTGGGAGGCATCGGCCTCGAAGGAACCGGAGCGGCAGCCGAAATCATCGCCCGGGCCGATCTGGTCATTTCAGTCGGAACTCGCCTGACCGATTTCGCCACCGGCTCGCAGTCGAGCTTCCGCCACCCGGAGGTCCGATTCATCAATATCAACGTGTGTGCGCACGATGCATTCAAACAAGGTGCGCTGGCGATCACGGCCGATGCGCGGCTCGCACTGCAGGCCTTGCGTGCAGGGGCCCTCGCCGCCGGCTGCCGGCCGCGCGACTCATACAAGTCCGAAGTGACCAAGGCCCGAACCGCCTGGGCCGCGAAGATCAAGGACGAGGTTTTCACCGAACCGCGCAGGTGAGGTGATGAGTCAGGGTCAGTTGATCGGAGTGCTTAACCGCGCAGCCCAGCCGGGCGACACGGTTATCGCAGCGTCGGGCGGCCCGCCTGGCGACCTCTTGAAACTGTGGGATGTTTCCGGCGGCCGGCGCTGTCATCTGGAATTCGGCTTCTCGTGCATGGGCTACGAGATACCGGCCGGCCTGGGTGTCCGGCTGGCGCAACGATCGGGTGAGGTCTACGTTTTTATCGGCGACGGCACCTACCTGATGAACCCGACCGAGCTGGTGACCGCCGTGCAAGAGGGCCTCAAGATCACCGTCGTCGTCTCCGAGAACCACGGTTATCAATGTATCCGCCGGCTCCAGATGTGGCGAACTGGGATCAGCTTCGGCAACGAGTTTCGCCATCGAGACCCGGCCACCAACCGCCTTGAAGGCGACTACATTCAGCTCGATCTAGCCGCGAACGCCGCGAGCTTTGGTGCGCGAGCCTGGCAAGTCGCAACGCAACAACAATTCGAAGACGCCCTGCGTCAGGCCCGCGCCGAGACTCGCACGTGCGTGATCGTTGCCGAGGTCGAAAAGCACCGGGTCTTGCCGGGTGGCGGCTGCTGGTGGGACGTGGCGCCGGCGGAGGTCAGCCAGGACACCAAGACCCAAGAACTGCGAGCCGAGTACGAACGCGACAAAGCGCGGTTCCAGCGCCTGCACTATTGATAATGAAAACGAACGACCGCGATTGTCCAGGGAGTGAAGACAGGTTCTGCCCAGCATGTGTCGTCAAGTATTGCCCGACTTGCTAAGGTGAAGGCCCGGTTGAGCGCCTATGTGGACGAATGCGGTGCTGATGGCCCCATCGTGATCACACGCAACGGCAAAGCGGTTGCGGTGTTGCTGCTCCCCAATGACCGATGATGATCTGGAACGCCTCCAGCTTGAGCGCTCGCCGCGCTTTCAAGCGATGCTGGACCGTTCCAGGCGAAGCATCAAGGAAGGTGGTGGTCTATCAGAGGAGGATTTTTTGAAGGCTGTGCGAAAACGAGCGCAGGAGCGAAAGGCAGCGGCCGCGGCAAACCGCGCGACCAAAGGTTGAGAGCCGAGCCGTCGGGACGTCCCCCGATGATATCGAAGCAACCGGTCGAGTAGACGGGCGATGAGCCTGTCCGAGTCGAAAATCCAGAAACGCATACGGCGAATTTGATCGTCCGCGAGGATATCCTGCCCCGAGTATACGAACTGACCGCGATCGACCACGCGGACCGCTCAGTCACAGACCTCAGCCACAATTTCCGCGCGAATGTCAGAATCGTTGGCGCAACCCGTGGCAAACACCACTGGCCCGCGGGCTACGGGCCGCTCGGACTTCAGGTTAGAATGATCGGCAACATTCCCCTCCGCCTTGCCTGACGACCGGGAGGCCGTACCGATGAGCGCAGTCGCCACGGTGAAAAACCTGCTGTTCGGCTTGCTTGCCCTTCAGAATGGGCTGATCAACCAGGGACAGCTCGTCGCCGCATTTCAGGCCTGGACGCTCGACAAGGCACGCGGCCTCGCAGAGCACCTCATCAGTCGTGGCGATCTCGACGCGGACGATCGAGCCGCAGTTGAGGCCCTGGTCGAGCGACACTGGCAAAAACACGGCGGTGACGCCGACAAGAGCCTGGCGTCGATCCTGGCCGGCCGCTTGATCTGCGAAAAGCTGGCTGGTCTCGGCGACCTCGACATCAATGCTTCTCTAAGCCACTTTGTTTCCGGCTCGACCGAGCCCGACACCGGGCTCAATCCCGACCGCACTGCCAGCTACGCTGTGGGTACGGCCACCTCCGACGGCCAGCGGTTTCGTGTCCTTCGCCCGCACGCGCATGGCGGATTGGGCGCTGTCTTTGTGGCGCTGGATGTCGAGCTTAATCGAGAGGTGGCGCTCAAACAGATCCTCGACTCCCACGCTGACGACCCGGTGAGTCGCCAGCGGTTTCTGCTGGAAGCCGAGGTCACCGGCGGGCTCGAACACCCGGGGATCGTGCCGGTCTATGGGCTGGGGACCTATACCGACGGCCGGCCGTATTACGCCATGCGGTTTATCCGGGGTGATTCGCTCAAGGAAGCCATCGACCGCTTCCGCGCCGATCCGGCGGTGCAATACCGACCCGGGCCGACGGTCGCTCGAGCTGCGCAAGCTGCTAAGGCGGTTCACGGATGTCTGCAACGCGATCGATTATGCGCATTCCCGTGGCGTGCTCCACCGGGATTTGAAGCCAAGCAACATCATCGTCGGCAAACATGGTGAAACTTTGGTGGTGGACTGGGGGTTGGCCAAGGCGACCGGCAAGGGCGACCCGCTGGCGGGCGAGCGGATGCTCTTGCCTTCGTCTGCCAGCGGCTCGTCCGAGACGATGCCTGGCAGCGCGCTGGGCACGCCGGCCTATATGAGCCCAGAGCAGGCCGAGGGCAATCTGGAGGCGCTGGGACCGTGGAGCGATATTTACAGCCTGGGCGCGACCTTGTATTGCCTGTTCACGGGTCAGCCGCCGGTCAAAGGCGATGTGGCCGAGGTCTTGCAGGCCGTACGGCGCGGCGACTTTCAACCACCGCGCAGTATTGATCCCACCATCGATAAAGCGCGGGAGGCGGTCTGCCTCAAGGCCATGGCGCTTCGGCCCGAGGACCGTTACGACTCGTGCCGGGCGCTGGCCGAGGATATCGAGCGGTGGATGGCCGACGAGCCGGTCTCGGCCTGGCGCGAACCCTTGACCCGGCGGGTGGGACGATGGGCCGCGCGGCATCGCACGTTCATGGGCATCGCCGCCACGCTCCTCCTGGCGGTTGGGACCTTGGGACCAGCGGCGTTCGTCCGCGAGCGCCAGCTTCGCGGACGGGCGCAGGCGGCTTCAATGCGGGCCGGCGAGCTGGCCCGCGTCGCGCAGGAGGCCGTCGACCTGACCGTGGAGACGGTGGTCATCGATCAAGGCGAACTGCTCGAAGCCGTGCCGCTCTCGACCCGCAAGAATGTCGCACAGCAGGTGCTCCCCTATTACGACCAGATCGTCGCGCTTCAGGGGGACGATGTGGCCGCGGGCCGGTGCTGCAAAAACGCTGCTCAATCGGGCCAAGCTGAAGCACACCGTCGGCACGACCGAAGACGACGAGGGCGCCGTTGCCGACTGTCTCCAGTCTGCGGAGCTCTACGCGGCTGCAGCGCCGACGGCCCAAAACGCTGCCGGACGCGCCCGTGCACTCGTCTCGCTTGGAGCGATCCTCGGGCCCCAGCGCCGATTTCAAGAGGCCATCACGCACTTGAACCAGGCCCGCCTCATTCTGGACCCCCTGGTCGCCGCTCAGCCCGACCGTGCCGACGAGCGGTTCTCGCTCGCCTTGTGCTTGAGTAACCAGGCCAATTGCCACCGCTATTTGGGCGAGGAAATCGACACCCGAGGGGACACCGAAGGTGCCGCGCGCGAGTATCGGGCCGCCGAGCACGCCTATGCGCTGGCCATCGACCATGTGGAGCGGCTAGTTAAACAAGCGCCCGAGCGCTTAGGCACCGCGAATGGCTGTCCCGGATCTGGGGAAACTTGGGCGAACTTCATTCGGCGCGGAGCGACACGGACAAAGCCTCGAAGCCTGTCGCGGCCGGCCAGGCGCTGCTCAATGCCCGGCAGATCGCCCTCGAGCTGGATCACGAGGCGCAATGCGACCTTGATTCAAGACTGCCTTGCGACCGCCTGCTTGAACTATGGCGACTACCTGAGGGGTAACGGGCGGCCCGCGGAGGCCATTGCCGAGTTCGATCGGGCTCGTGTCGTCTACAACCAGCTCAACGATCGGCATCCCGACGAACGGGAATTTCGTTGGGGACAGGCTCTGGCGCTGTCTTCACTGGGAATTGTCCATCGCGAGGCGAAATCGACGGGACCGGCCCGCACCACGCTCGAAGAGGCCGCACGGCATTATGACCTATTGGTCGCCGACTATCCCCGAGTGCTCCAATTCGCCGCGGAGCGAAGGGCTGTGTACGACGAGCTCGTTGGCCTCGAACTCGAGGTTGGGTCTGCCGGCGCCGCAGCCGGGCAGATCGTTCGAGCGATACGCGTTCGCATCGATGTCATGGCGGCGATCGCGCGAAGCGAACTTGCCGCGCGGAGAAACTTCCGGCGCTGACACATCGAATCAAAGAGCTCGCTCGGGATTCCGCCCTTTGGGTCAACCAGCTCGTCCGGCTCATTGTTGCGAACAAACGGCCCTAGCCCACGGTGCTCTGAAAGGACGGCGCCTCAATTGCAATCACATCGCCGTCTCGTCCAAATAATTCGGGGGTGTTGCCCGCCGTGTTCGAGTCTTAGTTCAAGTTTCGCACATTCTGGCGACGTTCCGCGATCGGGACGGCCGGGATTTTGGCCACGGTCGATCAGTCGTGATGTGGCGGTGATAATGCGAATCCAGACGACGAACGTCGATCACCCGGCTCGACTGAGAAGATCGGTGATCTGTGCAAACCAGGTTTTTATCTGACTGTGATCCGAAAGCACTATGCGGGTTTTCTCCTCCAGGCTGATGCGGCGCAGCGTGGTCAGGAGATCAGCAAACGACGGTTCTTCCTTGTGCGAATACCACGGCCGGTTCGGAAATTGGACGAATTAATGTCCCGTCTTGTGGAACCACGCCACGATCAACTATAGAGCATCAGCGCGAAAGGTGCGGTGCGTTCGACGGCTTTGGGCAGACGATTGGCCGGGTCCTCCAGTCCCAGAAGCTGTTTGCAGTTTTCGAAGGTGCATTCAATCGCCCAGCGGTAGGAGTACGCTGTCAGGATCTGGCGTGCGCTCCAATTCAGTTTGGTGCAGTAGAACATCTGATCGGGGCGTTTCCCTTCCAGGTCGCGCACCAAGACAATCGCCAGCTCGCGATCTCCGCCTGCCTTGTAGTAAAGCGCCTTGATGGTTTTGACGGCGAGCGTGGCATGCAATCCAAACTGATTGAATTTGAGCCGAGTCCAAGGTTGGGCTGGATCTTTGGCCCACTGCTCCATGCCAGGGAGACGGGCCCCTTTCTTTCGAGGCGGTCCCTTGCTTCCAACCTTCTTGATGGGGGCACGTTCGTAAAGCGCGCCCTTGGTATGAACATGGCTGATGAGGTGAACGTTAGCCGGCAGATGCGAGAGAATGCTCTTACCTCCGTAGGCGCTGTCGCCGGTGAGTATGATCTCGTCGTCCGGGTACTACTGAGCCACCAACTGAATGAGCTCGAGGGCCAGTTGCGGTCGAGTGCGATGATCGGGATTGGCTTTGGAGGCTTTGCCCCGTCCCTTCTTCCCCTTGGTGAGCCCTTGACGATTGCGGTACAGCCGCACGGCGATCGGCAAGGCGAAGACTTTCGTGGGCGCCCAGAAGGGCTTCACGATGATCAGGCAGAGCACAACCCAGTCATGTCCCCAACTGACCAGGGACTTGGCGCGGCTGGAGATCAGCGGATCGTAGTGCATGCCGGCGCCGTAGAGAGTCAGTCCTCGTTTGCGACAGAGGGTATCGTCGACGGCCCAAAACAAAGTGGAACCTGGAGCCAGAATGGTGCCAACCAATTTGGCCAAGAACAGACCCAAGATGTCGATGTCCCAGGCGGACTGGCTGAAGAAGCGATGAAACCGGCACCAATGCCCGTTACCCACGTTGCCGCCGGCGAAGATGATCTCTGTCAGATAGCGGTGCCGATGGGAGACGACCCAGCCAGTGACAATCTGTAGAAATGGTAACACGTTAGCCGGCTGAAGTTGGTGTTGGCGAATCTGGAGGATTGTTTTATGACAAAGGCCCCTCGAGTGAGGAACGGATGCCGCATAGATGGTACTACTCGACTCGCCACTGGGGCCTGCGCTTACCGAGCAGCAGGCGCGCGATATTTTCGCTCAAGGCGAAGAGGCGGTAGTGTTCGCGCTGCTCGCGCTGGCCAAATTGGCCGCTCAGGGCAATCCAGCCTCCGATAGCAATTCACACGCCGCTCCCTCCGGCATGAAACCGACACATCTCAAGCCCAGCACCACAGGCAAGCGAAAGAAGAAGCCGGGCCGTAAGCCAGGACATGTGGGAACGCGCCGTCCAAAGCCACCGCCCGAGCGTGTCGACGCCCACGAAGAACACCAGGCCGACTGTTGTCCCGATTGCGGCGGTCCACTGAACCGCTGCGCGGAGACGCGCCAGCGTTATATCGAAGACATTCCGGAAGACCTCCAGCCGGTCGTGACCGAACATGTTATCCACCGCGACTGGTGTCCGCAGTGTCAAAAGAAGGCCGAGCCGCCGGTTCCCGACGCGTTACGCGGCTCGCCCCTGGGGCATCGCGTGTTGGTGCTCACCGCTTGGCTTCACTACGCCCTGGGCAACACGCTGGCGCAGATTATCGATGTGCTCGGTTTCCACCTCCAGTTCCGGCTCACCCGCGGTGGGTTGTTGCAGATGTGGTACCGGCTGCAAGAAGTGCTCTATCCCTGGTATGAGCAGATCCAACGCGACGCGTTGGACTCGGCAGTCCTGCACGCCGACGAGACTGGTTGGCGGGTCAACGGCAAAACACACTGGCTGTGGTGTTTTACGACTCCGCGGTTGACGTATTACATGATCCACCGCTCGCGCGGACATCCCGCCTTGCTCGAGTTTTTCATCACCGAATTCGCCGGGATTCTTGTGAGCGACTTCTGGGTGCTTACAACGCGGTGGCCTGCGCTGCGACAGACTTGCCTGGTTCACCTGCTGCGCGACTTGAAACAGGTGGAGAAGTACAAGTCGACGGCGCACGACTGGCCTGCGTTTGCGAAGCTGTTGCGGCGACTCTTGGGCGACGCGATCCGGCTTTGGCGACTGCGTGGGGAACTGCCCACCGAAACGTATGCCTCGCGGCGCGCGGCTGACGCAGCGCTGGAGCGCTGCTCGAGACGGCATGGGACAACGGCGAAGCGCGGCGACTGATCAAGCGTCTGCGACGGCACCAAGCCGACTTGTTGACGTTTCTCGATCACGATGGAGTCCCGTTCGACAACAACCACGCCGAGCGCGAGGTGCGTCCGGCAGTGATCATCCGCAAGAACAGCTACGGCAACCGGAGCGAAGTCGTGCCGATGCGCAGGCAGTGTTGATGACCGTTTTCCGCACTCTCAAGCAACGCGGCCACCAACCGATGCAAACGATCGTTCAAGCCTTGAGAACCTACGTTCTCACTGGACAGTTGCCGCAACTCCCTCAATAGTTACTTCAGACCGCTAACCTGTTACTAGAAATGTTTGAAAGGTGGGGGTCGTGAAGATGGGAACAAAATGCTGTAGCAGGTCAACGAACGAAGCTGTAAGTTCCATGGGTCGGCTTCCTTGCCTTGGTGCCTATTTGGATTGTTTTGGCCCAGACAGGATGCCAAAATTTGGCAAGGAAGCCGACGTCAAGTGCCGCAAACCTAGTCTCGGCCATTGGCCCGCGTGCGAGCGAGAGGCAGCGGAATCACGCGTCAACGTATACGCGTACGATCCCTAATTAAATGTGCGAAACCTGAACTTAGGCACTTCAGCTAATATGACAAAAAGAAAACTAGTGCCAATTAGTGCCACTCGTCTGTTGACGTAAGTCAGCGCTTCGTCGTCGACGAAAGGCGATGGCTTCGAATGCCAGGTCGACCACTTACTGGCGGCGCCTCAATTGCGGCTCGTCGTCTGGCCACTCGTCCGATAAGAAGCCCGCGAGTAGAATGTGTACGTTCAATCACCAAAAGTTGTCGGGGCTTGCGTCGAGGTCATCGTGAGGTCTTGAGAATGGCACGGCACGTAGCACAGAACCTGTTCGACGATCCGGCCGAGGAACTCGCGACCGCGCACCGATGCACCCTTGGCCGAGCGGATGCGGCCCCGCAGCCTCGATGAGTTCGTCGGCCAGACGAATGTCATCGGCGAAAATACGATCTTGGGAGCTGCGCTCAGGCGCTCGGGCAAGCTATCGTCACTGATTCTTTGGGGACCGCCTGGGACCGGCAAGACGACCCTTGCCCGGTTGATCGCTCAGAGCAACGGGGCCAAGTTCATCGCGTTGTCGGCAGTCTTGGCCGGCGTACGCGAGGTTCGTGCGGCGATCGACGAAGCCAAGAAGAGCCAGCGCCGCGATGCTCGGACGATCCTCTTCATCGACGAGATCCATCGTTTCAACAAGGCCCAGCAAGACGCCCTCTTGGGCGCGGTCGAAGATGGCACGATCAGCTTGATCGGCGCCACCACCGAAAACCCTTCGTTCGAGGTCAATTCTGCGTTACTATCGCGGTGCCGCGTGGTCGTTCTTGAGCCGCTCGGGCCGGACGACATCGCCACAATCATCCGCCGTGCGCTGGCCGACCCCGAGCGCGGGCTGGCCGGACGAGAACCACGACTCACTCCCGACTTGATCGATAAGCTCGCGAGCTGGTCGGCGGGCGACGCCCGCGTGGCGCTCTCGACGCTGGAAGATGCCGCCCTCGCGACGGCGCCGGCCGCAGACGGAACGCGAACGGTCACCGAATCCACCTTGGTCGAGGCTCTGGGACGAGCCCGGTATGCCTACGACAGGCAGGGAGAAGACCATTACAACCTGGCCTCCGCTCTGATCAAGTCGGTGCGCAACTCCGACGCGAGCGCTGCCTTGTACTGGCTGGCGCGGATGATCGAGGGAGGCGCCGACCCGATCTTCATCGCTCGCCGGCTCGCGATACTCGCCTCGGAAGACGTTGGGCTGGCCGATCCGCAAGCGATGGTGCAGGCGGCCGCGGCGGCTCAGATCACGCACTTGATCGGCTTGCCCGAGGCACTCTTCCCGCTGGCCCAAGCCACCATCTATCTGGCGCAAGCGCCCAAGTCCAACAAGGTGATGACCGCCTACACCGCCGCTGCGGCCGATGCCGCGGCCTCCGCGCGCGAACCCGTTCCGTTGCATCTCCGCAATGCCGTCACTTCGCTCTTGAAGGGAATTGGCTACGGTGGCGGTTACAGATACATTCACGACGACCCGGCCGCCCAAGCTGAGATGCCCTGTCTGCCGGAGCGGTTTGAAGGCCGGAATTATCTTGAAGTTGACAAACCCGCCCAGGGTCACGGTGAATGCTGACGCAGGAATGTCATGATTGCCCACATTGCAAATAAGATACCGAACGCCGGCACGATTTTTCCACGCCCGTGGCGTCCGTTTTAACGACGTTTTCGGGAGCTTCTGCGCGTTCCCAGAATAGTAGAGACACGATCAGCATGTGACAATCGCGGAGAGGTGATTTGAGTCAAGCATTTGCCTTTCGACCTGCCAGCAGTCCCGGCAGGAAAATCAACACGGTGAGGGCGGCGAACATGCCGAGAAACAGCGGCGACCAGCCGCCGGATGGAACGACCATGCCGGGAATAAACACCGCCGTTTCACCCGCCGACTTCCTGCTGCCACGATAGATGATGCGAACCGGCCGGAGTGTGCCGTCAGGGATCTTGCGATCGCTCTGATACACGAGCGAGTAGCTTGAATTGAGCCGCTCGGCGATCTGCTCGTAAATCGCGCGGAGCTGGTCGGCGTTACGAGCCGGGTAATACTGCCCTCGCGTCGAGAGGGCCAGGCGGCGGAGATCCGCGCTCTCGATCTCTTCCTCGCTCCCCAGCCCCAGCGTGTAGACCGGCAAACCGATCCTGCTGGCACCTGCGATCACGGATTCGAGGCTCGCCGATTGACTGAATGTGTCTTCGCCGTCGGTCAGTGCCAGGACGGCGCGGCGGCCCGTTTCGTGGTCGAGCATCTCGAGCGCCGCCGCGACCGCATCGTAAAACCGGGTCGCCCCCGCCGGCTCGAGCGCGTCGACGGCCGTCTTGATCTGGCCGCGATCGGTCGTGAATGAACAGAGACGGTCGACTTCCGACCCAAAGGCGATGAGTGCGACCCTCGAACCGTCGGGCAGCTTCTCCAGGAACGAGCGGACCGCCCGTTTCAAGCCGCCGATCCGATTTTCTTCCTCCATGCTCAGGCTGTGGTCGACCACCAGCACCACGGTCGTGGGAATCGCCTCGGTCGTCAGCGGAGCGCGAAATTCGACGACCTCGACGTCGCGCCCCTCTTCGGTCACGCGGAAGTCGTCGCGTCCCGCGTCGAGAAGAAACGAGCCATCGGGTCGCTTCACCTCGAACTGGACCGATATCCGCGGAAACGCTTGTTCGCTGGCCGCCGTCACGTTCACTTGCACATCGCCTGCCCCGCTACGCCGAGGCTTCGGCCGCCGGTGGCGCATCGGGTGTGGGTGGAGCAGCCGGATCAGTGGCATTCAGCGCCGCGCCGTCTGTCTCGGCCGAGGATGCCGCACCCGTCTTGACGACACGAAAATCATTCCCCGAGCCCGGCAGACGCAGCACTCGATCGATTTCGAACGCGAGGTTGGCCTTGCGCAAAAAGAGCAATGCGAGGCATGTTGCTGGCAGCCTTCCCCATCGTCCGTGGGGCCAGCCACCGTCATCTTGTTGCACTTCGATCAAGATCCGCGCACCGTGAGCATACCAGTCGAATCCATCGAGCGACCGCAATCCCAGCGCCACGCAGACCCGCTCGAGCGACCACAGGTAATAAATGTCGGAATGGAGACCGGAGCGGCGGGCGTCTTGGCCGACAGCCTTCAGTGCCGCCTGAAATGCGGGATCGGCGGCGAGCATCGCCCCGCGCACGTGCCGTCTGCCGCTCGGCCAGGCTTGGCCGCGACGCGGCGATCGCCAGACCCATCAGGCCCGCGCAGGTCATCGAGTCTGTGCCATTCATTCCGATCCGATAACCCCAGCGGCCATCACGGAGCTGAGACGACCGGAAGTGGCCATCGATCGCCTCGAGCGGCTGGTCGGAGTCATAGCCGTGCCGGCCCGCCGCCCACAGACCCAATAGCGCGAACTGCGTGTTCGAGTTGTCGCCTTGACCCGGGAAAAACTGCCGTCGCCTGGGCGCTCTCCGCCCCCCGGCACCGCGCGACCGGCCGGTCGCAGTCTCTGCCTCTGGTTCGACACGCGGCACCTGATAATCCCATATTCCTTCGCGATCTCCCCCTGCGAGCCGCTGTCCGAGCGTCCGGATAAGCACATCTGCATCGCCGCGCCGCCCTTGCTGGCACCGCGCCAGAAACAAGATCGCCAGCGCAATGTCGTACGTTTGATCGGACGTCGTCGCCAGCTCGGCAACAATCTCGCGTGGCCGACTGATCTCAGGCGCTTCGCGCGCCACTCCGTTCTCCATGAGTGCCAGACCAGCCAGCGCCGTCATGCCCAGGCGGTGGTCGTTTTGGGCGGGTTCGTCCCAGTGCCCCGCGGGCGACTGTGCTTCCTTGAGGAAGGCGACCCCTCGTGCGATCGTCGCCGCGATCTCTTTGTCGCCTGGCGCGTTGGGCTGGGCCCGTGCAGAGCTCGTGACGCACGCCCAAAACACTAGGCCCGCGCCTGCGGCTGCCATCGGCTTACTCATCGCGCGACCTCCGGCTGGTGGAAACGGTACGGAACCACGAGCAACGAGATCAGTCCGACCAAAGCCCCGAACGATGCCCATAAGAACGCGACGGCCCAGATCGACGTTGACCACGGACCGAACAAGCGCTCGACGCTCTGGAGCATCGCATACCACAATGCCGACCCCAAGAGACCCAGTGCACCCCCCGCGACGGCAGCAGGACCAAGGTCGCGCCTTTCACCGAGTTGAATCGCCAGCCGGAGTCCAGCCAGAACACCGACGGCGACGAGGACTATCGCAATGGCGGAAAGCCGCGGTTCAATCAGGAGACCTGGCGGTCCGCCGATCGGCAGCGAGTTCACGAGGACAGCCATCAACCTCAGAGCGACCGCGCCGCGCATGCCAGCGCGATCCGCGCGCCCGGCCGCAGTCCCTCGAGCGACCGGCCAAACTGCTCCCGCCACACAGGAACAGTTGAAAAGCTGGATTCGGCAGTCCCGGCAATCCGGTCTTGCTCGACCGGCCGCTCGATTCGCACGGCGATCCGGCGAGTACCGCCGTTGCTCTCGATCACGACGAACGCCTCGAGCGGCCTATCGATCGTCTCCGGTAATTCGAGTTCGATGGGCACGTCGGTCTGGTCGATCGTGGCAAACGGGCGGCCGTCGTGTTCAGGCCGGAGCCGAAGCCAGCGCGTACCAGCCGGCTCGATCCGTGCCGTCGAACGCAAAAGTCGGTAGCCCACGTTGGTGATCCGTAACGCCTGCCGCGTAACCCCTCCGCCAGTCGCCGCGCAGGATGACTGTCTCAGGATGGACATCCAGCTCGGGCTCGCTAGACCGCGCTGACGGCAGCCGGGCCAGCCAGTCGTCGAGTTGATCGTCAGCCGATCGACCGGCCGTGGCGCGCGGAACCAGGTCGGGACGGTGAATCCGGCGAAGATAATCTGAGAGCCGCCCAGATGTCAGCTCGTCACGAAGACCAGGCCAGCTCTGCGCCGCGGCCACCAGGAAGTCGTCCCAGGTGCGGCATTGCGCACCTCCGGCTACCGAGAACGGTGTCGACAACCGGCCGTGACTTCCCGGCGACGGCGGTGGCATCGGCGCGGCAGCCGGAATCGCGGTATTAGCCCTACTGGTCGGAATGGCAGTAGACTCTTTGGTTGGGGCCACGGCCGTCGTGCCCTGGGCCACCGTGTTCTCGCCAGAAACCAGGCCGTTTTGTTTGACCCGGAGCTGCACACCGCCAAGCTGGATCACGTCGCCCGCTACCAGCCGGCGCGACTGCCCGGTCAGCAGGCGCTGTTGATTGACGAACGTGCCACCTGGGCTATCCAGGTCGCGAACCATGAGGTCCTTGGTCGTGGACGTGATCGTCGCGTGTCGCGCCGCCATCTTCCGGGGCGAGTTCCCTTCCTGTTCCGCCAGGTCCAGCCCACGCGCCCCTCCCAGATCATTGCCGACGATCGTCTCGCCGACATCGAGCACATACAGGTGGGCAATGGTGCGACCGCGAACGACCTCGAGCGACCAGCACGTCGGCTCAATTGCGGCGACTTGTTTTGGTTTCGTCTGCGGTCGGTTCATGGTGAATGCCGCGGCTCGCGGTCAAGATGCTAGACAGAAAGACGCGATCATGATGGTGCAACTACCCGAAACTCGGCCAGAGCTCAATTCGACGAACGAAAGTAATTGGAGGCTGCCCGTATTCTCTTACGGCAGAGCATTCCTTCGCAACGGCATAGGCTACGATTCGCGAAGGAATCGTTCCGCCGAATAACGCTGTCGCGTTTGAAGATCCAACGATCATCTAGGCGTCTAGCAGCGAGCGCAGAGCGCAGTCCGACATTAGGTATTCGACGCCGGCGGATTATATTTGGCGCAAAATACGCTCTCGATCTGGACGGTGTGGCTCGGGCCCCGCCAACCGGTTACAGATCTCCGTTCCAGCAGATCGCGAGGTTCGACGACTCTTGACGAAGATCGCAGCGATGGCAGATTGGGGCGCAGGTGATAAATCTAGGGTTGCAAAGCGCCTTTTAGCGAAGAAACCGCCAAACCGGCATTTGCCAACTCGGCGGTTTTCTCCTCTTTGGCGCACTGAGAATTAATCTTCTAGCATGTCGTCGTTAACTTCCGGAACATCCCGCGCACGGCGGATTTGAACCGTGCGCTCATATGAGTCCTTTACGGCCTCACGTGCGCGGGGCCAGGTCATGCCCGGAATGCCTTCGGACTTAGCCCACTCTCTCTCCAGGTCATCGACGATCGCATCAAAGCCGGCGTCACCGTACTTGGCCTCCGCTTCCGCTCCGTATCGATAGACAGGCTGATACATCTCGAAGGTCTCATCCTCCTGAACATAGGGTCTCGATTCGAAATTATCACGGAGCCAGTTATCCTCGATCGTAGGGTCGATCAACTCGCCGATGCCCTTGCCTGCATATCCGCCGGCCACTGCACCGGCAATCGCACCGAAAGCGCCAGCGATAGGTCCGCCAAATGCACCTACGGCCATGCCGCTGGCAGCCCCCATTGCGGCCGCGCCGATACCAGTTTCGATAGGGTGGGATCCTGGCTCATTGGTGATCGGGTCAGGATTGAGTTCACCCTTCGGTGGAAGGTCAATCTTCTTATCGCGGTGGATTCTCGGTGCCATGACTGTCTCCCAGCATGAAGGAGGCGAACAGGTAGGTTATGCCGTCCGGCTGCGAACCACCGGATGACTTGCGGCCACGAGGATATCGAGCAAATGGCTTGCCAATTACTCAAGTCCCGTTTCCGTTGGCGGTCGACTCCGAGCTAGCGCCGCATTGCGTTCCTCTCGAACGTTCGGGTCGTTCTGCAGGGTCAACCATCGCTCCTCCATGAGTGCCGCAAGAAGGCGATGCGTGGGGTCAGCTCGGTAGAGCTCGCCGATCAACTCGGCTCGCTTGCGGTCGCCGTCGACGGATTTCTTGGAGGCGATCCCTTTCAGATTACTCAAGATCAACGCCGTCGCGCAAGGCGCAACGGCCGCCGTTTTAGGGGAATCATGATCGGCGCTTCTGACCACCTGGTTGGGCGTTTGTTTGGCCTTCGGCTTTGTTTTAGGGGGCCTCGCCTTGTCCGCAGGCTCAGAAAGGTCTGCGTCGCGGTCCTTGGAATGCGACTCCGTCTTGGCGTGCCGCAGCGGCACTACATGCTTCGAATTTGAGTGCCCGGTAGCTGGTTTTTGAGTGAGCCTTGTTACTCTATGGCTCGACCAATTTGAATCCAGTTTGAGCGCAACGACCCCGACGACGGCGGCTACGATCAAAACGGCGGAAATTCCAACGCCCAGTGACTTGCAAAACTCACTGAAGACGCTTTTCTTGCCTCCCATGATCGTTCCCCGGCGATTCAATTTACAGCGTCGACCTCCTTGTCGGCTGCGACCAAACCGGCATGAAGGGCACAGTGCCCGGCGGCGATGGTTCGAGCAAAGGATATCGAAGATAAATATCCCAAAAATCGACCGGCCCGACAAGTTTGGATTGGTCGGAGTTGAATGGACTGAGGCCAGTTAGAGGCAAGGAGACACGGAAAACTGCAGACATTTATTTCTATCGATACTATATATATTATAGTTAATCTATATTTGTATTTATAACATAATCTCTCCGAGTTGGGACGCCAACCCTTGCGGAATGTTGCCTATCGCGGACCCAGGCGTTACGCTAGACGCATGCTTACTTTGCGCGTGATGATTACGGTCGTTCTCCAGACGGGATTCGCCGCCGCGCAGGAGCACGTCTCATTCCCGACGCGGGACGGCGGGCTCGTCCACGCCGATTTATACGGGAAGGGGGACCGGGGGATTGTGCTTGCTCACGGTGGCCGTTTCAACAAGGAGAGCTGGAAGAAGCAAGCGGTGGCGTTCGAGCGAGCAGGCTTCCGCGTGCTGGCAATTGACTTCCGCGGATACGGCCAGTCGCGCGGCCCAGGTCAGTCCGATCCGCTCAGCGCCCCGCTGCACTTCGACGTACTCGCCGCGGTTCGCTACCTGCGAAATAGGGGGGCGAAGACCGTTTCGGTTGTCGGAGGAAGCATGGGCGGAGGTGCCGCGGGCGATGCCTCGATCGAGGCTAAGCCAGGCGAGATCGATCGCCTCGTGTTTCTAGGCTCCGGGGGCAGCGATAAGCCCGAGCAAATGAAGGGACGGAAGCTGTTTTTGATCGCGCGCGACGACCTCGGGCCGAGCGACATTCCCCGGCTGCCCAAGGTTCGTGACCGGTACGAGAAAACTCCAGGCCCGAAAGAAATGATCATCCTCGACGGCTCCGCCCATGCGCAGTTTCTCTTCACGTCCGACCAGGGAGAGCGCGTAATGCGCGAGATCCTGCGGTTCTTATCCGAGAAATGAACCGCATCGCCGAGCGCTGTCTCGAACCGACCCGCCGCGAAGAATCGCGGTGGCCCGGCGCGGCATTGGGCAGGTCGAAGTTCCTGTCGCCGAGGGCGTGGAGGAAGATCAAGTCAACGTGAAATTGGACTTCGACCAACCGGCCATTCGCCGCAGTAATCCTCGCTTCTTGATGCCCAGAAATGCGCAGGTCGTCGGCGAGCTCGGCCGATCCGGCATAGCGTGCGGTTGGGTCATCCGCCATTGCCTTTAAGCAGATCGCCTCCAGCTCGACCGGCACCAGAGGATTGATCGCCCGCGGTGTCTGAGGTTGTTCGTTACTCTGGTCACGGTCGGGCAATTTGCCGGTCATCAGCCGGTAGAGAATGACGCCAAGACTGTAAATGTCGGTCTCGGTCGTCGGTCTAGCGCCGGGGATTTTTAGCAGCTCGGGGGCAACATAGGCCCGAACGGTCGCACAGGACACATCCGGCCCGCAATCAAGACTCGCCAGCTCGAAACCGGTGATGCGCGGCTTGCCATCAGCTCCGATCAAGATATGGCTGGGCGTGAGGTTGCCATGAATCATGAGACGACGTCCGGCGTATTCGAGCGCGTCGGCCAGGACCAGCACAAAAAACGCCGCCTCACGGAGATCGGGCAGACCGGACTGATTGAGCCGTTGAGACAAAGTCGGCGCAGTGCTGAATTCACTCACCACGGCCATCACCCGGCCAACACGAGACTCGTCGATTAGCTTAAGGATCGGCACGATCGCCGGATGCTTGAGCCGCTTGAGTTCTTTCTCGAGCCGCTCGAAGTCGCGGGCGCTGCCAAGCGCGACAGATTTCCTGAGCGACCGGACCAAGACCAACCGCTTGCGCCGGTCGCGGCCTTTGTATAACCTGCCATGCTCGTCTTCGCCAATCTTGTCGAGTAACTCAAATCCACCCAGTTGGGAGAACAGTTTTTCGGGACTCGACGGGGGAGGCGGTGGTGCCGCGGCTCCCCGCTTAATGCCGAATAGGGATGTCTGTAAATACCATCACATCATCGGATGACGTGGCCGCTTCCGTTTTCATATTCGTCGACGCAGCGACAATGGCCGGGTGCGACATACATAGCTGCATGTCTTCGACTCTCATCGCCGTGGGCGCCGCGTAGCAGGCGGCGGCTTCCAAGGCAACCGCGCCCCAACCCGCCGGCATCTCGACCGGCTGCGTGATCTGGTGCACTTCGCCTCCCTCATTGACGACTGCCGCGCGGTCGATGGCCACGTAGGCCGTGAACCGGCACAAGACGCCGAAGCGCAGCGAGGTCGCGATGATCGTTTGCTCGAGGGCCGAGCGATCGCCGCGCCCGGCGGCGTAGCGGTCCTCGAGCTGGCGCACCTGCCCGCGTGCCCAGGCCGCGGCGATCGCCGGATTGTCGCGGACGCTCGGAACGACCGCCTCGCGCCAAGCCCCGCCGTCCGGAGTCTTGCCGCGCACGGCAACCGCTCCCTGCGGCCGGCCGCGGTAGCGGCCCATCAGCAAGAGCGGCGAGCCCGCGAATAGACTCGGCGGCCGATCGGGCACCAGCGTATCGGCCAGAACATCGAGCCGCGCCGTCCACTGGCTCGAGACAAACGTCGGTCACGACCGGCGTGCCGATCCGGCGGTGGATCGAGTCCATCACCGCGTCGAGCCGATCTTCCGACTCGACCAGCTCGCATGCGCCACCCCCCTGCCCCAGCTCGGCCAGCCGGCGCAGGAACCCTTCGTTGACCGCCTGGTCGATCCCCAGCGTGAAGACACGGATTCCCTTCAAGACGCGCACCGAGCACTTTGAGCACCTGGTCTTCATTGCCGACTTGCCCATCGGTGACCAGAACGAGGATGCGGTCGCGGTCGTGACCCGATTCGCTCAAGCAGCTCGAACAGCCTGGTCGAGGGGCTGGGCGATCTCGGTGCCGCCCCGCGACTCGATCTTCGCCAGGAACTCGACGGCCTTGAACCGATTCCGGTCGGTGGCGGACACGAGGCTTTGCTCTCGCTTCGCCAACTGGGGCGTCTCGATCCGATCGTCGAAGGCGAAGAACGGCGAACCGGTCGGCGTCGCTCAGAGTGTCGATCATGCGGGCCATCGCCCGGCGGGCCGCCACCATCTTCCAGCCGCTCATGCTGCCGGAGCGGTCGAGCAAAAACACGACGTCTCTGGGCCGCTGGATGGCAGCAGTGCATCGCCGATCGAAACCGGCGGCACGATCGTCAGCGCGAATGTCCCCTCGGCACTTTCGGCCGTGTCAGGATGAAGCGACAGCGACGTCCGCACGCCATCGCCGCCGAGCCGGAACCGGAGGATGAAATCGCGGTCCAACCGCTCGCCCGGCTGAAGGGTCAATCGGCGCACGTCCGACCTGTTCTTCCCCCAAGACCGTGAACAGGCTGACGCGCAGGTCGTGCGGCCGGCTCGTACAGGTCGATCGTCAGCGACAGCCGCACCGGGATTGGGAAAGCCGGGGAGCAAGACCGGCGGCGAGATCCGCGAGGCGTCGGGCACGGCGTTCGTATCGACGGCGGTCCCCTCGCCGACCGACGGTCCGCACAGAGGCACGCCGGGCATGTAACGAGGCGCGACCACCAGCGGGAACCGGAACGTGACCTCGCCGTCGCAATACGGCAATACGCCCACCAGCGTGAGCTCTACGGTCGCGACATCACCGGGCATCAGGTTGCCGACGCGCAGGCTGAAAACCCCCGGCCGCTCTTCCTCGGCGATCGACGCGCGATGCCCCTGCTGCATCGGCCTGGCTGTAATCACGGCGCGCCTGCCCGCGCTCCTTGAGCACCCCCTCGACCACGCGCCCGGCCACCTCCATGCGGAAGTCGGTCACCGCGGCGCGGTCGGGAAGCGGGAAGATGTACGTCGCCTCGAGCGGCTCGTCCGTGGCGTTCACGAACGTCTGGCGAACCGTCACCTGCGATAACAGGCCGTCGATCCGGCCGACGACATCAAGCGCCGTCAGCGGCAGGCGGCCACGAGCCGTCTCGAAGGACGCCGAAGCCGGCGTCGTCTTCGTCGCCAAGTCCGCGACGCAAAGGCAGTGTACCCTCGTCTAACAGCGGCAGCGTCCTCGACCGGGTTGTCGTCATCGCGCGTCTCCTTTCTTTGGTTGTGTGGGGCCGATGCCGATCAGCCCGCGCAGCCTGAGTATTTCGATCAACGGGGCCGCCGCCATGCGGATCACGCGGAGGTCGTCTTCGTTGAGTGTCCGTGCCGCCGTCAACGACAGCACCAACCCGGCCTCCAGAGGAACGTCTTGCACGCCCGGGCTTTCCTCCGTCGTCTCGTCTGGTTCCGGTTCCGGCTGGATGCGCCAGAACGATTCCGCGCGCGAACCCGACGCCACCGAATCGAGGCGCCGCATCTGCCTTCGCTGTCGCGGCCTCCGCCGCAGCGAGCCGCCGCAGCGACGCGTCGGAAAGCCCGACGACCCGCTCTTGCACGGCCGCCAGGCTCAACCCCCGCGCCTGTAACCGCTTGATCGCCACGAGCTGAAGCAGGTGCCGTGGCCCATACAAGGCCGTCCGCCCGCGCATCGCCGCCGGTCGATCCAGCAAGCCCAGCGTCGTGTAGTAGCGGATCGTCCGCAAGTCCGGCACGTCGCGCACCCGCCCGCTAGGCACACCATCATAACCCTGGCCACCCAGCGCCTCGGCAACCCGCTCTCCCAGCTCGTCGATCGTCCAGAAAGTCTCGTCGCCATTCTTCATGACAGTATTGTCGGGACCGAATGTGACAGTGTCAAGAGAACACTGTCACATTCGGCACGAGGGGGAACCGGAACGCAAGACGCGTGTTATTGGTTCGATCGCACCTCGGCGCATTTCCAAAACATTGCGGCCGCACTGTCGATTCTGTCTCTCCGGCGCGGTAGATTTAGACGTGAGTTGGAGGCAACCAGGCCGTTGGCGCGGACTTGCACCGCGAGACAGTTGCGATGAAGGCCTATGTGTTAACCACCGGCGCGGTCTTTGGACTGATCACTGTGGCACATATCGCCCGTGTCTTCGCAGAAGGTCCGCACCTGGCGACGGACCCGGTGTTCATTCTCCTCACTATTGCGACCGCCGCCCTCTGTTTTTGGGCCTGTTGGTTGCTGTGGCTTGCTTCTCGCGCTCGCGACACGGCAACGCGGCAGGGGTGACGCGGTGGGGACACTCAATTATCGTTTCGTTCTTGTACTCGCCTTGTCGTGGATTTGCGTGCAGTCGGCCGCGGGGGCTGAGTTCGAAAAGAACTTTGAGGGGCCGTATAAGATCACGATCACGGCATCCAAGAGGGTGAGGGCGACGGTCAAATCCACGTATCGGTTTCCGAACATGGTCGCCCAGGAATGGTGGGTCGCGTACCCCTTGCCTCCCGAGTTTCCTGGTCAGCCTGCGGCCCGAGGACGGATCCGGGTGAACGCAATGCCGGCTGCGCAGCCCGGTCGGATCGCCGACGACAGTTCGATGCGGCAGCCGCTCGTAACGTTGCACTGGTTCCCCCAGAGTATCGAAGACGGGCAGAGCTTCACTGTCAACGCGATCTACGACTTGACCATCAATGGTCGGACTCTGGTGCCGGGTCTGCCGGCGGAGCTCGTGACCGCACTTACGCGGGCCGAGCGCTCGGCTTTCCTGGCGTCGTCGAACCATTTCGACTTTACAAGTCTGAAGTTTCGAGCGTGGCTTAGCAGAAACGAACTGAAACGGAAATCGGGTGAACGTGACCTCGACCTTGCCCATCGAGCCATGGAGGCGATGGTGAAAACCCACAGTACCGATTCGACCAGAAGTCCGACCGTTCGGCGTCGGCTGTCTGCAGCGCGGGGTGGTCTGACTGCGGAGGGCTCTCGACGGTCTACGTCTCGATCTTGCGGGCCAATGGCATCCCGGCGCGGTGCCTGAGCGGGCGCACCCTCAAGCGGGACGGCCCCCACATCCGAATGGATTTCTACGCGGAGGGTGTCGGTTGGGTTCCAGGCGATCCGTCCGTGGCGATCGCGGAAAACTCCGCGGACGCCGGATTCGGCCACGAGCCCCCCGATATGGTCATCATGCATTTCGACCTGATCCGATTTCAGCATCAGTATCACTGGCTGCAAGGGATCGGCATCGTCCGCTCGATCAATGTCAACGAAGAGGGGACCACGGACGGCATGAGTCTGGAGGCACGCGATGACCGTCGAGGAACTGCCTGTCGGCGACGAAGCCGCGCAAGGCGCTACGCGACCTGATGGATCGAAAAAGCGGGACGCCGCGACCACTCGCCAGCGTCTAAAATGAGGGATGACGCCGATTACGGCTCGTTTGTGGGCTACGTGCTCGAGCACGCTGCGCCGAAGCATTACGCCCTTATAACGCAAGAATCATTCGCCGTTAAGTCGCTTGATAGCCCCGTCAGCGAGATAACGGTACCAGATCAGCGCGTGAGCTGATTCAGAGCAGACTTGCAGATACTTCTTTGCGTTGTGGAGATCGCCTTGGTTTTTGAGAAACCAACCGACGAACAGGCCCGCGC
Organism: uncultured Isosphaeraceae bacterium; assembly: GCA_963850935.1. GTDB lineage: Bacteria > Planctomycetota > Planctomycetia > Isosphaerales > Isosphaeraceae > CAWFRS01. The sequence continues at coordinate 1,135,380 of CAWKNT010000028.1, read as the reverse complement.
TGCCTCTTCCTTCCACCGGAATGCCCTCGACGAGCTTACCAAGGGCCGTGGCATCAACAGGTTTTTTCCGTTCACGGTCGAAAGCCGTCTCAACGAACAACTTGCAAATTGCCGCTGACCGTGGGGCTTTGGCCGAATGTGTGGTCGTGATTTCCCGGAGTAACGCGTCGCGCCCAACCGCGTCTTTCTCATCATCGGCGATCATCGCCACGCAGAGGGCGGCCGAGACCGAGCTGTTTCTTTTGTACGCTTTATTGAAGGTATCTTTTGCCTGATCGAGCCTTCCGTCGAGCCAGTAAAAACAGCCGGCATACTCTGGATTCAGCATCTCTGGGCTATCGGCATGCTCGGTAACGTACCGATCGGCGAACTGACGAGCGGCCTCAAGATTGCCCCGACCGGTGCGTTTACAGAATAAATACCAAACAGCCCAGGCTCCGTCGGGATAGCGCTCGCTGTCACGGCTATACCAGGTCTCCGCGCGATCCCAGTCTTTTTCTCCCTCCGCGCACCGTCCCGCACACTCCATTGCCCACTCGGCCCACGTCTGCGCGGCACTTTCGGCGTAGGGCCGAGCTTTGTCCCACTGTTTCAATCCCATATAGTAGTCGGCAATGTCTACTCGGACCCTGGCGTGATCGAGCCCGAGATCTTCGACATTGGCCAGGAACCTTTCAAGAGTCTCCAGCCAGCGATCGATCTTTCCCTGAGCTTTGTAATTGGCAGCCAGCGTCTGGGAAGCCCAGAGGTCTGGTGAGAGCTCCATATATCGAGAGATGGCCCTTTCAGCCGCCGCGTAATCTTTGATGTCGGAATAGTGCAGTACCAGTCCCGCGTACAGAGCAGGCGAATCACCGGACTCTTTCTCCCACGTCGGCAACTGGTCCTTGACAGCGTCCCAGTTCTTGCGGATCGAAATGGCTCGAGCGAGCGTGTGATACGGACTCACCTTGAGAATCTCCTGGGCGATCTCAAGTTGGTTTTGCTCGTTCGTCTGCATCATCGAGAGCGCCATTTCGGCGGTCTGATCTTCGTGGGCCATGGCGATATTCCAAGCGGCCTTGGCCCTGGCACCTTGCAGGCTATAAAGGAATCGATTCATCGGCGATTCCGTCGTTTCGATGTCGACAAGGTTGAGCCCATCCGCAAATTTTTGAGCGCGCGAGATTGCATCCCTTCCGGGCACGGCGATTGCCTCGAGATACGGCTGGTAACGATGATCGGCAACGTCCGAGCGGACTTCGTGCCAGACTTCGTCCGCTGGCGCCACAGCATGTACTTGAAGAAGTAGAGGCGGCGAAAAACCTGCACAAATCGTGTCTCGCGGATCATGTGCCCCAAAGCACTCCAGGCTGGCTCGCCAGCATCGCTCTCCGGCGCTCCGGCCCTGTCTAGGAGGGCGGCTACTTGCACGCTCGTGCGCGTATCTGACGGATGTACCTTAACATTTGCGGGAAGGTCTTCCGTCGCGGGGATTCTCTTGGAAATAAAGTGGTCTAGTCCCTGCGGCCCGATCACCGTCGTGACGTGCTGGATCGAAACTCCGAAGAATTCCGACATCCCATCGTGGGCGCGGAAACAATATGGTTCCATGTCCACAACGTCGTTCGCTGCGTGAAGCCCGGCAGACGTCGTACGCGGAAATGCAAGAGTGAGCATACGCAATAATGCGGCGAGCTTCTTCTGAGGGCCCTGTATCCGCGTTAGCCGCGCCGACTGAAACCGGGAAAAGGCGTCGATGACATCGACCCAATCTGGAGTCGAGGACGAGTCTTTGCTTGCCATTTTCTGTTTTGCTAGATCGAGGTCGGCCAGTGCGTCGCGATGTCGGCCCACAAGCGCCAAGGCGAAAGCCCTGTTCCAGAGACTCCAGGCCGGTCGGGGCTGCGCGATCATGCGCTGGGCATAGAGCAACGCCCGGCCTTTGAACGCTTTATGGGCAGGGTGCCAGTGAAACTCACTGAGCACTCCCAGCAACGCGTAACCGCGCACGAGTGCGCCCAGGCGCGACGGGGATTCGCCGTCGCTCTTCATTGCCCCATGTACCTCGCGCACGGCGAGGAGTACGTCGAGGAAGTCGAGGCTTGTAAGTCGGTCATCGACTTTCGTCGGTAATTCGGCCTCTTCCTTGACGGTATTCGGCTTGCCTGCAAGCCCCAGCCCCTTCAAAACCTTGGGAAACTCTTCACGAGAGAGTAATTCGGCGCTCGCCAGCAGCTTGATTAGATCGAGGTCGCGGCCGGGGGTAGTTGGTGTCTCGTGGGCCATCAGCGTTTCGGTCTGCGCATTCGTAAGGCGACGGATGATCTCATGGGATCGGTTGTCGCGTATGTACGAAATCACTTCGACGCGGTTGGCGCCAGCATCTTTGGAATCAGCCGGGTTCTCGTCGATGACCTCATCCCGCGTGGCCAACCCGAGCTCTTCGCGGGCCGCGACGAGCACAGCCTGCCGGACCATTTCGCGCGGCAGCATGTCGGGTCGGCTCGGTTGGCTGAACTCGGGGATGTCACGCACTCCGGCGGGCTGCCCGAGTACGACGACCTGTCTTGCCGCGCTTTCCTTGCCGACGGTGAGCACGGCCAAGCGGCTACAGACGGCCGAACCATCCAGGGCTGCTCGGCCCCCTTTTTCCTGTCCGGGCGCGGCAGGCTGGGCGGTGGCTGGGGCGGGATTTGGTTGCGCTGCCGCCGGCTCGCTGTTGTGGCAACCGACGACGCCCGTAAGTGCAAATGAGATCGCGCCGACCCAAAGGAATACAATGCCCCGTGTCCGGACCGGTGCGCAGCACTCGGCCAGCTGCGCGGATGCGGTGCTGTTCATCGTACCCCGATCGGGACCATGATTTCCGCCCAAATGCGGCCAGCAGGTGCTCGGGAGCGTTTCCTCACTTATCGACCCTTTTAATCGAGGCCGCGCGACGCCGGCAAGCATTAGATCAACCTCCGCCCTCGTCAAATGAGGCCCATCTGCGCACGTAATGTCTGGGCGTCGAATGCCGCTCCCGGATCGCGAGTGCGTTTCGATTACGCGGCTCGTTCAATCAACGCAAGAGTCGCCGGATCGCACTTAGCGCGTCTTGATCATCTGAACAGAACCCGAAGGACGTTTCAATCCTCGACGATATCGTAGTCGGCAATCAGCCCGTCCGCGGTGACGTGCACCAAGACGAATCTGTCACCATTGTCCTTCACTACGCGATAATGAAGGACACGACTTACTTCGCCTTTGTGCCGCTCGACGTTGCGGCCGGCCACGTCCTGCTCGGCGAGGAATACGACGGACTGCATATCCGCTAGGTCTCGCGCGGTACCGCCAGTCGCAAAGTCGGCGCGCCGCCGGGCGTGAGCGTGGACGATTCGGCAACAGCCTTCCCGCCTTGACCGAGGGCCCTGAGCGCGGCGACGACCTTTTTCGTCCTAGCTGGGTCGGGATCGGGCTGTGGTTTGAGGGAATGGAACAACGGCCCGATGCGCGGCGCTTTCCGCTCCTTGCCGTCGGCCTTCCAGACCAAACCACTCACCTTTCCGTCGCCGTCCTTGATAAAGGTGACCTGGATATCCTGGTGCGCCGAATGGAAGAGCTTGTCGGCTTGCGGCACAAACTCTTCGTCAGGGAGGCCGTCGACAAGTGTTAATAGACGACCGTTGCTCGTGTCCAACGTCAGTATCTGGTTGTCGGCAAACTCATAGTGTCCCGTGTAGGCGACGAGATCCTTGTCGACGACCGGACCGACCGGGTTTTTCGGCGGGCTGAACGTCGGGTAGTCGGGCCAATGATACTCGCGCGCGATCGCATCGAAAATCCGCGACACCATCGCGGAGTTGTCATTTGCATTGATCATGATCGCGGCTCCTTGTCCGGTCTCCGCATACGCATGAAGCTGAGCGTCATATCCTTCGTCACGCCCTCCGTGCCCGAACCGCACGCTGGTCCCGCTGCCTCGGACCCCTACGCCGAGCCCGTAGTTATTCTTCTGCTCGGTGAGCATCTGCCGCGCCATCGTGGGCGACAGCGTTTTGTCGGATTTGCCTGCCAGGGCTTCTTGGACGCCGATCGCAAACCGCGCCAGATCAGAGGGGGTTGTCCACAAGCCGGCCGCCGCCATCTCCGGGTAGATGTGCCATTTCCCCTTCACCGGCTTCCTGTCCGTTGTGTGCCCGGTCGCCGAGATCTTCGCCATGTCGTCCGCCAGCGGTTGCTCAAACGTGCTCTGCTTCATGTCGAGAGGCCCCAACACTGCCTCATGCATGAATTGCGGAAACGGCTTGCCGGTTACGTCGATCACTAATTGCTGCATGACTGTGTAGCCGCCGCCAGAGTAGCGCCACTGGCTGCCCGGGCGAATGTCCACTCGTATAGTGCGCGTGTTGGCTGGCTTGGTGCCGTCAAGGATCTGAACGACCGTGGGGCGAGGCTCATCCGCGGCGTAACCCGGGAAGCCGTGAACCGTCAGGCCGGCTGTGTGACTGAGCAAGCCACGCAGCGTGACCTTCTGCTGCTTGGTGAACTCGTTTTCGGGCACCTTCCAGGTGACGAGCTTTGTGTTCACGTCTTCATCAAGCGTAAGCTTACGCTGTTCCACCAACCGCAGTGCGCCCAGAGCCGACACAGGCTTGCTGATCGAGCCGGCCTGAAACAGCGTCCTCGCTGTCACAGGGCTTTGCCCCCCTTTCTCCGTCGTGCCATAACCTTGCGCCTTGACGATCTTGCCGTCCTGCACGATGGCGAGGGAGAGGCCTGGTATTTGGCGCATCCTCATCTCAGCCACGACAATCTCGTCAAGGGTGGCGCCGGAGTGTGAGCTCCCTAGGGCCGGATTAGGGGGCGGTGTCGAAGTCTGGGGCCAAACCGGCGAATCGGCACAAACCAGACAAACAAGTAGCGCGGCGGTGTTGAGTCGCATGAGCTTTGCCACCAAATTGTAGTAATCAGCGCGGAGCGTTGAAAAACACGAGCTCAAGAAGTCGACCGATTTCCAGAGCCGGAAAGAGATTGACCGGCCGACCGCGGAGTTGAGTGCGCCGATGCCTCCGACATGCCCGGCGATGGAGATTGCCTCGTCGCGATTTCGTGGGCGGTATTGCGAGTCGTTCCGCCAGTCGCGAGCTCTTCGATGTCGAGCGAGCGCGAGAGCACTCGCTCTCCCTCCTGAAGGCCCGCCGTGATCTCCAAAAGGTCTCGGGTTGCGCGGCGCGTCTTGATCGCACGCCGTTCCACGCCATTTTCCGCGACGACATAGCATGACTGCTGACCGGCCACCACCACCATGGCCTCGACAGGAATGACCAGTGCATTCGAGACGCGGCCTGTATCGATCTCGACCGTGGCCGACATGAAGGGCAAGGCAGAGGGGGGTGTCTCGTCGAATCGCACTCGTACCAAGAAGTGCTTCAGGCTTTCGTCCCATTCCTTCCAGTTCGAAGTCGGCAGCAGGTTGACCGAGACGACTCGACCGGGAATAACGTGCTCGGCGCGCGACGCGACCTTGACCTTGGCTTTCATGCCAACCCGCACCCGAGGGCCCATCGACTCGTGGACCGACACGTCGACCTCCATCTGTTTCAGGTCAGGGATCAAGAACATCGCCTGCTCCTGATACACGCGCGTGCCGGGCTCAAGCGGCCGCGACCACCAGCGATTCCGGTTGGCATGCACGACCACACCGTCTTGCGGCGATCGGATGATGCAGTTATCGATCTGGGTCCGAAGATAGGCGAGTTCATCCTGCTCGGCTTTGAGCCGGTCGGCCTCCAACCGATAGTTGATCTCGGCCGTCGCGATCTGACCTCGCAGTGAATGAATCTCTTTCGGGGCCTGAAACCGGCGGAAGAGCTCGAATTCGCCTTCAGTCTTCTTCAGCTCGTGGCGCAAGCGCGCGAGGGTTTGTCGCTCAGTGAGGAGTTGGCCTAGGCTGAGATACCCTTTGGAAAGCATCGCCTCGGCCCAGGCAAGCCGGTCTTCCTGTCGCTTGGCGTCGGATCGGCCAAGGGCGATTCGGGATTCAAACTCCGTTGTGAACTGCGTAACCAAGCCTTCCTCATACTCTCTGAGCGCGATCTTCGACGTCTCGAGGTCGAGACGAGCCTTCAAATAGGATGCTTGCGCCTGGTTGACCAGAATTTCTTCCTGACGTGCCAGTTCCAGAATCGCCGAGGAATCGAGCCGGCAGAGCTCATCCCCTTTCTTGACGGCGGCTCCGTTCTCGATAACGCTCAGGACCATTGTCCCATCCGAGTCGGTGACGTCCTCAACCTGGCAAGTGACCGTCGCCTGCTTGGTGGGCTGGAGATCACCCCCAGCAAGCAGCGTGGTGTCGAGGTCATCACGGCACACGATGACGCTTTCCAGTGAGTCAACCGCCGCGTCGGTTTTTCGCCCAGGCATGAGCGAGGCTACGGACCAACCTGCCACAGTGAGCGTCATGGCAAATGAGATTAAAAGGTATATAAACTCCCAGCGAAACCGGCTCGTCATCGAATGCCCTATCCCTTCGCAGTGCGGTCTGACTCGCCTCGTGGAACTCGGAGGAGCGATTACGCCGCATTTCCATGACAATTGTAAAAGCGAAATCCTTTGGGTGTCAAGTGATCGGGAATTTCCGGGAATGCTTCCGTAGCAACTCACTATAGGCTTGCGATTTATGAACAATATGCAGGGTTTGTGTCTTTGCGCTGCATGGTATCTATAAGATTACTGGCACAGGAGGGCCTGAGATTGTGATCACGCGGAAGTCGCCGCCGCTGGCGGATGATCTGAAAATGCTGTTCGGTGCCGGTGTACTCGGCCCGCTACCGGATAATGAGTTGTTGACGCGCTTTATCCAGAATGAGGATGTTGCCGAGGCACAGGCGGCGTTCTCGGCTCTGGTGGCGCGGCACGGGCCGATGGTCTTGGGAATCTGCGAGCGAATGCTAAACGTCTCAAGGACAGGCCCTTCGCGCTGCTTGGAGTCAATTGCGACGAAGATAGGTCGGCCGCGACGAAGGCGATGCAATCCGAGCGTATCACATGGCCCAACTGGGCCGACGGCGCGCCCGATACCGGCCCGATCGTGAAGCGTTACCGCATCCGCGACTACCCAACGGTTTTTGTCATCGATGCAGAGGGCAAAATGCGGCACAAGCGATCACTGGGCGATTTTCTCGACAAGGCCGTCGACGTCCTCATTCGTGATCTCGAATTCTGGGAAAACGAGCGCGAGCATCACGGACACGCGCCAGAAACGACCGGGATAAGCACGCGGTGATCGTGTCGGCTCGGAGATAGCGGCGATCGAGGTCATGTAATCGATATTGACGTGAAAAATCCGCACCTCGTTGTCCACGGGCACAGGATGCGCGAATTGCTGAGTGATGGGTGACGCGCTTTCTGCCTTCTTCTCGGCGATTATGGTCCGACTTACGTGAATACCGGTCTCACGAGGTCAAGATCGCCAAGACTGATCCAATTGATTTCCCTTTCCTCAATCGCCAGGTCCAGGACTTCTCGTTCATGTTGTCGTTGTTCGTGGACTCGTCCCAGGATCGAGCATGCACTTCCGGCGATCTTGTGAAGGAAATACCGGCGCGATCTGGTAGTATCGCATTGTAGGCACCATTCTGCCCAGCGGATCGCCTCGTGCGGTCGACCCGCCTTGAAGTTTGCGAGCGCCAGTTGAAAGCTCGTATCCCTTTGAACCATCTTCCTCTCGAAGAAAGGCATCTTGAACACGGTTTCGTACGATCCGATTGCGTCGGCATGGCGATGCTCTGCATCGAAGAGCCTGCCTTGGACGAGCCAACCCAACGCATCTCGCGGAGGTTTGTCTAGACAGGCGAAGGCCAGTCGTCGTTCGTAGTTCGCCTCGTTGTCGTGGCCGAGATTATCGAGACAGATGCTGATCTCCAGCCGAACCTGGCTCGCAATCGAGTGCGACATGCGGTACTGAGCGAGTGACGCTTTTCCCAGGGAAATGGCGTCCCTAAACCGCCCTGCGCCATATAGGCTTGCATGAGTCGGAGGCTAGCTGACCGCATGGGCCCGGACCCGAAGACCGTCCGGCGACCTAGCAATCCCTCGAGCGCGGCGATCTGTTCATCCGGGTTTTCCGAGAGTCTTAGAAGCACACTCTGGACGGACTTGGGTCTTAGCGGAAGATAAATGGGCGAGAGCCCGATCAAGAAAAAAATGCCGAGGATCAAAACAGAGTTTTGGGAAGGTCGGCCAAGGATGAGCGCGAACACGAGCGCCGCAATAGCTGTGAATCTAATATATTGAATGATGTAGAAGCGTTGCATAGGTGCGGTATCCGCAACACCGTCGTAGATGGCGCGAGCCCGATGATTCTCTGATTACTTGTTACTGCCAGCGATCGGTTACACCTTTCGAGCTTTCTCGCCCTCGACGTCGGTCCAGCTCAGCATCAACAGACTAACCCCATTAAACCGCTGACAAGCGCGATCAACGCTGGCGGAATACCAGCAGCGTCTGCCCGAGCTCGATCCGATCGCCGTCATTCAAGGGCTCGTGGCCGGCCACGGGCTTGCCGTTAACCCGTGTAGACGCCTTGGGGGCAAGCTGGTGCAAGACATACCCACTCGGGGTCGACTCGATCTCGGCATGTTGACGAGCCACCGCTGCGTCACCAAAAATGCCGATCTCGGCGCGCTCATCGAGACCGAGGCGGCATCGCGGACGAGCCAAGAGGTAGATGCGGCCTTCCTGGCGTCCACTGTGTACCTGGACCCATGCGCGGCGCAGCACCTGCTCAACCAGGGCCAGGCACAATCCCAAACCCGCGCCCAAGACAACGATGCCGACGGCCTGACTCATGTCGAGACGATCGGCCAGCGCCGCTCGCATCCATTCGAAAAGGAACCCGCCGATCAATCCGCCCAGACCGCCGCCGATCAGGCCATAGACCAAGCGCTGGCGAGACCGATCAGCCAGACCCTGCCCTAGCCCGATCCCCAGACCCAGCACCGCCCACGAAACAGCCCTGCCGAGAAGTCCGCCGCGCAATATTCCGATCACGACCTCGCCGGCGACCAGTCCGATTGCGCCCCCCAACGCCGCCGCCGGCGCTCCCCAAGCGACGGCGCGCGCCAGCTTGAGCCAGGCACCATCGCGAAACGGACTGTAGGCGCTCAGGAAAACGCCGAGAGAGCCCCCAATCAATAGTCCTGCCAAAGCATCCCTGACATAAACCGACTCGGCCTTGACCAGCTCGACATAAAGATAAAGCCCGAAGAGTGCCCCCAGGCCGCCGACCAAGGCGAGATCGTAGGCATGACGTAGATTGGCACGACCGAGACGAAACCGCGGAGAGGGGGGCGAATGGGCCGCGGCTGGCGCAGGTGAGTTGGGGCCGGGTAAGGTCGCTCGGCTCATCATAAGACGCGCAGGCCGCGCCCTCCTTCGGCGATGACGCGGGCGATGTGGCCAAAGGCTTGAACCAGCTCACCGCTCCGCGCAAAGATCGATGCCTGATCGCTGCTGGCGAGCCGGCGCAGGTAGTCGCGGTCGGCGTCGCCGGTGCCAATCGCAACAATCTCGATCCCCTGCTCGCGCGCGGCCAACGCTTGTGCGTGCGCGCTCTCGGGCGCATCGGGATAGCCATCGGTCAGGATCACGATGTAGCGTTTGCGATCGCCCGAGACAAGCTGGCCGCGTGCCATCTCGAGCGCGTCAGTGAGATTGGTGCTTCCCTCTGCCTCGAGACGATGCACCGCCGCATGAAGCCGACGCGCGTTGCTGGTCGCTGCCGATTGCAAGGCGACCAGGGTGGAAAAGGAAATCAGGCCCACTTCCATCGTCGTCAAATCGCATTTCGACAGAAACTCGCGGGCGGCGGTCTGGGCCTCGATCAGGGGCTGGCCCGTCATGCTGGACGACACGTCGAGCAGCAAGAAGACGCGTATGAGTTCGGGCTCTTGCGCCGATGCGGTGTCGGGGGGCCGGCCTAGCCACGAAAGATCATCGGGTACCGGTTCAATGGTCATCGGCAGCCGGTGCCCCGTGTCGCGCTGAATGGCCTGCACTTGCACAACTCCGTTGGAGTCGTACGACAGGCCGACATCGACCGTCACCTCCTTGTTGGTCGGGTGAATGTCGTCAAAGACGTATTTGCCGAGAATCGTGCAATCGAGCGGGGTCGAGCTTTCCCCCTGTGTCAGATAAACCTCAAGCCGTGTATTGGCGCCGCCGTGCGTTTCGTGAACGTACGACTTGGTATTGCTGCGCCGGAATCGGCAGATTACGGCGAATCACGATGTCGTTCAGATAGGCCGAGCCGTCGGGGCTGACAGCAATCGTACCCAGACTATGCGACATCACGTCGGTCACACGGCGGCTGCCCGCCGCATTACTTTTGGCCGCTCCCTGGGCCACGCCGGCGGCAAGCGTGAATCGCGGCACCGCGTCGCCGATTGTTTGGCCCACCTCGATCGCCGCCTGCATTGCCGCACCCAGCGCGACGACCTCGTCGACATTGACTCCAGTGCGGGGCGGTTTGCCCGCCATTTGCGAAACGTAGGAACGGACCATCGGCATCCGCGTCGAGCCGCCAACCAAAAGCACGCCGTCGAGCCCTCGCCACTCCAGACTTGCCTCGGCAAGCGCTTCCTCCGTTAATCGCCGCGTTCGGTCCATCAAGGGAAAAGTCATCGTCTCGAATGCTCAGGCGCGTCAGCTCGAATCCGCGCCTCTCGGTGCCAAGCTGCAGCGTAATCCGGGTCGAGTTCCGCTCGGAAAGAGCCCATTTGGCCTGTTCACTGCGTACCAAGACCTCGTTGAGCGCCACGGGGTCGTCGAGCGGGTCGAAACCAGTCTCCGCGGCGAACCGCTCGGACAGGAAGGTTGCGATCCGGTCGTCCCAGTTTTTACCCCCCAGATCGTGGTCCCCGGCGGTGGCCAGTATCACGATCTCGTCGGGTGTGATCCGGGCCACAGTGACGTCGAAGGTGCCGCCGCCAAGATCGTAAATTAGCACGGTCTCATTGACCGCGGTTTTTTGCAGCCCATACGCCAGCGCCGCGGCGGTTGGCTCGTTGATAATCCGCAGAACTTGAAATCCGGCGGCCGTGCCCGCATCGATCGTGGCCTTACGCTGGGGGTCGGCGAAATAGGCCGGAACGGTGATGACAGCACGATCCACTTGGTCACCCAGCCTGGCCTCGGCGTCTTCCTTGAGCCGCTGCAAAACCAGGGTCGACAGCTCCGTGGCCGAGTACGTCTTTCCTTGGAACTGAAGCTGAAACAACGGGTTGCCCATGTGGGGCTTGAAAAAGCTCGCGATCTCTTCGTTGCCCAGCCGGGCCCATTCCTTCGCTTCTTGACCGACAACCGGAGGTTGGACGCCAAAATAGACCACCGACGGCGTGATGTTTTGGCCCTCGCGGTTGGCGATCACCTCGGGCCGGCCATACGCATTGCGATAGGCCACCGCCGAGTTGGTCGTTCCCAAATCGATTCCTACGAAGGTGGGCATCAGCTTACAGCGCCTTGGAGGTCACGATGGCTGCGTGGGACGAGTCAGGGCTCGCATCGTCACGACACACTCATAAGCCGCAAGGCTGTCGAGCGTTCGGCCACTTCCTCGCTCTGAGAGCACGGCCTCGGTCTGGAACTCGACGTCGATCGAACGGCCCCCAGTGAGGTCGGTCGCCGAAACGCCCAACCGGCCATCCTTGCTGATCGCGAACTTGACGCGGATGGGACTCTTGGCCGGCAGCCGTTCGGGCAGCGTGAGCGAGGCAACGCCGACTTCCTGACAGTCGAGCGGGTCGGGGCTGTCCCGCTCTCCCGACATGACACGAATATCAACGGCCGACTGGTTGTCGGCGTCGGTACCGAAATCGCTGATGCGCTCCAGCGGCACCTCCGAATTGCGCGGTAGAAGATAGTAGACGACATCGAGGCTCTGATCATTCCGTGCGACGACGCCCAGGCTCTTGGAGAGGACATTGACGATCCGCGTATTGACGAGTTCGCGCACCGGTCCGGTCAAGGTGAAGCCGAGCTGTTTCTCCAGATGGTCGAGCGCCTGGGCGACCTCCTCCTCAGACACGTTGCTCATATCGACCGGCTTGGCCGGCTGCCCGCTGGCGGCTACTTGGGTCGCCAGAAAATCCTGCACCTGATCCAGAAGCGATTCCTTGAGCGCGTAGAGCGCAGCGCCTTTCGCGACGGCCTCGTCCGGGTCGTACACCTCCGGCTCCATGTTGAACTCAGCGACCAAGCGGTTGTGGACCTGCGGCATGCGCGTCGCGCCGCCCACCAGTATCAACTTGTCAAACTTGTCGTGCCCCTTGGCCCGTGCATCGGCCAGCATCTCGTGAGTGAGCTCAATCGTCCGATCCAATAGGTGCTTCGTGATTTCCTCGAACTTTTCCTTATCGAGCTCGACTCGTGCCTGACTCCCGGCGTGCGTGACACGGAACGGGGCCTTCTCGCGCTGGGTGAGTGTCTTCTTGCCGCGCTCCGCTTGCAAGAACAGGTCGTTCAAGACTTCGGGATCATCAAGGGGATCGGCAGCGAGGCCTGTCTGGGTGCGGAACTGTTCCGCGAGATACATTACGATCGCCTCATCCCAGAGCACCCCCCCCAGCCGGTGGTCGCCTCCAGTGCAAATCACGCGTATCAAGCGGTCTTTGATCTCGATCATCGTGATGTCAAATGTCCCGCCTCCGAGATCGTACACCAAGACAGTTTGGTCCTCCCCCTGCTCTAGACCGTAGGCGACGGCGGCGGCGGTGGGCTCGTTCAGGATCGCCCGCACGTTCAAGCCTGCCAGACGGCCGGCGTTGGCCGTTGCCTCGCGCTCTGGGGTGCCGAAATACGCGGGGCAGGTAATCACAACGTCCGTGATCTTGTCACCGAGCGCAATCTCGGCGTCGCCGACAACCTTGCGGAGAATGAATGAAGATATATCCTCGGGACTGAATGCTTGACCTTCGTACTGAAACACGAAGTTGGGATCGCCCATATGCTGCTTGATGCGTGAGACCACCCGGTGAGGTTCGACTTTGGCCGACTCCTTGGCGGTGTTGCCGACGATGATGTTATCGCCGTCGAAGAGGACGACCGAGGGGGTGATCCGCTCGCTCTCCTGGTTGGGGACGATGACGGGCTTTCCGTGCTCATCGACATACGCGATCGCCGAGTAAGTGGTTCCCAGGTCGATCCCGTAAACGCGCTTGAGGCCATCGGACACGGCAGGGACTCCCGTTTTACCGCTCGATTTTGAATTGTTGAACCACGCCGATTCCTTGCAAAACGCCAACAGCACTGAATGGTCAGGTCAAGGCGTTTTGACTGGATGTTCGTTCGGGGACCAACATTATTATGAAAACTCGGCGCGGAGCACCACCCTCCGGCAGGGCAACTCGGCACTGCGCAGAATGCGGTATGCGGTGGGTTGGCCGGAACCGACCGTCTTAGCTCACTTGCGGACGATCGAAATAAAGCAGCGACGAGAGGGAGAAATCGCGTACGAAAATTGCTTTGGCGAACGTTCCGTTGTCGTCGCGCGGCCAGCCATCGGGAATCGAGGTCGTACCGCTACCGACCAGCTGGCACGACTGGAAGAAATCTTTGAGGAAACGGACCGACCCATCCGCGAAGCCGAAATTGGCCCCGCCGGGATGAAAGCTCGACGCCGCCAGCACGATATCATCGCCTTGGTTGTTGTCAGTGTAGCCCACCCCGATCTTTCGTTGGGGATTGATCGGATCAAAAAAGTCCTGAACACGGTATCGCCGTAATTTTGGCACGGTCATCTCAAACTTTGCGGATCTAAAAATGCAAAGGAGTCTACCATGCCGCCACGATTTGGGTTGCGGTCTCGCATTCTGCCCTTTAAAACAATGCCGTTTCTTCTGGGCACCCTGTCATCAAGTTGAAATTCTGAACCGCCACGCCCGCTGCCCCCTTGATCAGATTATCCAGGCACGCGAGCACGATGATCCGCCCGCGAACGACTCGCGCCGTAATGTCGCAAAAGTTGGTACAGGCCGAATCCTTAGTCGCCGGCAAGTGCCCGCCGACCCGCATGAACGGACTCCGCGCGTAGAAGGAGCGATAAAGCGCCAGCATGTCGTGTTCGGTCACATGAGCTTTGGGCTGGGCATAAATCGTGGCAAAGATGCCTCGGTCCATCGGAACCAGGTGAGGAGTAAAAATGACCTCGACAGGATCGCCGCGGCCCCTGGCCGCCGCCGTCAGAACCTGGTCGATCTCAGGGGTGTGACGATGCTGACCGACACTGTAAGCCGAGAGGTTCTCGTTGCACTCGGGGAAATGGTACACGAGCTTGGGCGACCGACCCGCTCCGGAGACTCCACTCTTGGCGTCGATGATGATGCTGGTGCGCTCGATGACGTCTTCGGCGACCAGCGGGGCGAGTGCCAGAATACTCGCCGAGGTGTAGCAGCCGGGGTTGGCAATCAGATCGACGGGAGCAATTCTATCACGGAAGAGCTCGGGCAAACCGTAGACCGCAGCACGCAGCCCTTCGGGGTCGGTGTGCACGTGGCCGTACCAGTCCGCATAAACTTGGGGATCGCGCAGCCGATAGTCAGCGCTCAAGTCGATGACCCGCACCCCGCGTTGACGTAGCGAGGGTACCACGGCCATGCTCGCTGTGTGCGGCAGCGCAAGAAAGGCAAATGAAGCGCGTTCGGCGATTCGATCGGCGTCAAACGGCTCGCAGACAAGATCAATCCGCCGCGCCAGGCTCGGGTGCAACGCGTCCAGCCGCGGCAAGTCGCCCTGACGCGACGTCGCGGCCGTAATTTGGGCACGTGGATGGCCGAGCAATATGCCGATCAGCTCGCGTGCCGCGTATCCCGACGCTCCCACGATCGCCACTCCGATTTTGGTTGCCATATCAGGCCTCGGTCTGATTTCGGCCCGGTAATCTTTCGCCGCGCCTGCATTGAATCGTCATCGAAATTGCCGCCAAGATCCAGCAGACCCATCCGATGGTTGAGATCACCGCTCCCTCGGTGACGTCGCGTGCGTCGTATTCTAACCGTAGCGTCCAGCGACCCGACCCGGGAACCGCGATCCGCTGCCAACCCCCGGGACGCGATCCTCTGCGGAATGCCGGCAGAATTTCGGCTGTCAACACACCTTGGTCGTCCAGACCGATCCAACGTGCTGTCCATTGAGGGTCGGCAAGCTGCGAAACGATTACCCAGGCTGGGTCGTCCGTCGCGACAGAAATGGTCCATTCGTCCGGCCGTACCGACTCCGACTCCAGTGGCTCGGCGGTGTCGATAATCTTGAGGACGTCACGCGGATCGCCCGAAGATTCCTCGATCATCACCGGCTCTGCGATTGAATCGAAAGGGACCAGCCAGGCGCGGATTGGCGTGTTCTCCGCGTGCCAGACCGAAAATGTGCGCGCCGAAGAATCGTGTTCGGCCACCCATGATGTGCCGAAAAGCCAGGTTGCCAGTGCCGGATCTTCGATCATTTCTTGGGCGATGTTTCCTCGGCCGAGTAGTTGCTCCCTCCGGTTTTCGACGGGGTCGAAAACCCGCAGCCCCGTTCCGGTCGCTCGAAATGCCGCCGTGACGAGCGGCGCGATGGTCGGCGCGGTCGTGGGCGCCTCGCGTCAGCGAGGTCAACTCCGGTATGGCTGGCAAGTCGAGGGTACGATACGCCGCGAGCGGTGCTAATCCGACCAACATCGGCAGGTTTCTTAACTTGTCGTCGGCGATCCGTGTCCCGCGCGGCTCACGAGCGAGTCTGGCTAGAACTGGGCTCTGGTCTGTCAGGGGCTTTAGCGGTCCCAGCTCGACTAAGCGATGGCGGCTCAGAATCCAAAGATCTACGGCTGCGAGGGCGACCAGAGCCCACCGAGACCGCATCCTGCCGGATGCACCTCGCTCACTCGCTCGAGCAATCAACCAGAGGGCAATCAGAAAGGCCGCCGACTCACTCAGCTCTCGGCAGTAAATCATCCCTCGCTCGCTGGCGAAGCTTCCGTCACTCTCGTTCTCTTGAAGAAACATGGCTCGATTGAGGCCGACTGGCACAAGTGGTTGGGCTGCCGGTTTTCGCGCTCCGGCCATCACGGCCGCGAAGGTAGGATCTCCCTTCCAAGGCATTGTGTCAAACACGCGCTGAAACCCCCGCGCCACTACAGACCAGCCCGGTAGGCCTGTGCTCGCTAGCGCCAGCTCGATTATTCCCACGGTGACTAGCACCCAGACAAAGGCCATGAAATTCAAGCGCTGTAGCGATTGCCCTGGACCGCGCCATTCCAGCCATCGATCGAATCCCTTGCCAGCCAATATTGCCAGTGCCAGAGCCGACGCCAGACTCCATCTCGAGGAGCGCGAAAAAACGAAAAACCTGGCAGCATGATCGTCTGGCGAAACCCCGGGAGATAAGGCCCAAGGCTCAAGCAAAGCGTCACGATGAAGAGGATCGTCAGCAGCCGCACGGCCCGGTCGGTGCGCCATTCGCGAAACATGGTAATTAGAGCCAGAAACAAGGGCACCAAACCGATATATGCCAGATGCTCCTCCGGCGAGGTGTGAAACGCGTCCCAGACCAACGGCCGCCACAAGGTCGAGCGATGGAACAAGCCCGGCGCGACGTAGTTGACCAGGTGAAACGGAGTCGAAGCAAAGCCCGACAAATAGTCGAAGTCGCGCTGCGAGGCTGCAAGCCCAGCTAGCCGCGCCGTCGGCCAAAGCTGGATCGCAGCCATGGGAAACACGGCGGCCATGGCGAACAAGACACCACCTACCCCGCGCAGGTTCGTAACAGGGGGATCGCGCGATGTCGATGGCGCGGCTCGCGCACGGCGCACCCAATGCTCTATGAGCATCCAGTCCACGATCACGAGAATTCCAAACTGCGTTAGGAACGCAAGCTGAAAATGTCCCGGTAATATCTGGAAAACCAGCACCAAGCTCAGCAAAATCGGCGCGATTTTTTGTAATGCGCTTGTCGGCGAGAGGCTGCACCAGGCCAAGCCCCACGCCCAGGGCATCCAGCAGCCGGTCGTGTAGCCCCAAGGATGAGCCAGGTGAATAAGGAAAAACCCGCACGTAGACCATGAACCCGCAGCCAGCGCCGCACCGGCGCATGAGACATTCAACCGTCGCGCTGCCCAGTAAGTCCCGAGCCCTCCCCACAAGGTATGACCCACCAGACTGACGACGTACGCGGTCTCGTTCTCCAGCCATCGATAGAGAATCACATGAAATGGGTAGAATACACCCATCTGGCTCTCGGCCACGCCGGGAAAGCCATAGCCCCACAGATCGTTCCAGACCGGCAGCCGACCCTGGCGTAGCGATTCGCTCAGAAATCCCATCAGACCGATGAAAAACTGCGTCACATCGCCGCCCACGGGCATCTTGCCGCCGATGCCGATTGGCCAGAGCCACGCCACAAGCGCCAAAACGACGGCGAGCGCGCCGGCAACGCTCGTTGAGAGACGACGCGATGCCGGACCGATCGGATTGGACCGCACGCCTCTTTCCATCGCGAGAGACCTCTTACTCGACATGGCGCACTGCTTGCACGCTCGGGTGACCCCGAACGCGGAATCAAGAAGATTGCGGCCGACTCAAGGAAATTTTTACAAAACGGGATCGATTTTACACAGGAATCTGCAAAACCCGTAGATTGCGTTCGACCCGCACGATCGTCTCAATCCAATCGGTAACTGAATGTTACGCTAATCGGGTCGTTCAGCCTTGTTTCAGTCGCTTTTGGCACGTGAGCTGCTTTTCTCCGCCCTCGGAAGTTAAGAAGTTCTAACTCGCTCCGTCTCGGAACCGCGCCGGAAGCGGCGTAAGACTCAAGGAGGAGAGTGACATGCTAGTCCTGAGCAGGAAGCTCGGCCAGGGTTTCCACCTCGGTCCGGAAGTTCGTGTGACCATCGTCAAGATCGACCGCAACTCGGTGCGGATCGGCATTGAAGCACCCGACCATGTTTCGGTTCAGCGCGAGGAAATTGCCTTCGAGGTTCCAGAGCCTCGCCTGCTCAAGGCTGGGGCGGCTTGATTCCGGCCCGGATCCCGAACTTAACGAACGTTGCGTCACCTTGTTGGACCGCGATGCGTGGATTGATTATGCTTGCATCGACAAGCCTGATCCACTGAACAAGACGCACTGCATGTCGACGCGGAGCGTGAGTGGCCGGCGAGCCTTTGAGCGGGGCCGACGAGCGTGCGCGTGGTGATTGCCCCGGACAAGTTCAAGGGGAGCGTGACAGCCCTCGAGGCGGCGGCCGCGATGGCCCGTGGTGTGGCACGCGCGGCACCCGAGGCATCGATCGACCAGGTGCCGATGGCCGATGGCGGCGAGGGAACCACCCAGGCCCTTGTAGCCGCAACCGGCGGAAGCATCCGCGAGGCCCAGGTTACCGGGCCCATGGGCGAGCCAGTCATCGCGTGTTTTGGTCTGCTGGGAGACGGCCGGACGGCCGTGCTCGAGATGGCGGCCGCTTCGGGCCTGGTGCTCGTCCCGGCCGAGAAGCGCAACCCACTCGTGACGACCACGCGGGGCACCGGCGAGCTGCTGCTGGCGGCCGTTGCTGCGGGCGCGACGCGCGTGGTGATCGGCATCGGCGGCAGCGCGACCAACGACGGCGGGGCCGGGCTCGGACAGGCCATCGGCTTCCGCTTGCTCGACGATCAAGGTCGCGACCTCGATCCCGGTGGCGGCAAACTGGACCGCCTGGACCGCATCGATCGGTCCGGCCGCCGCCGCGAACTCGCGGGCGTCGAGATCGCCGTGGCGTGCGACGTCACCAACACGCTCTGCGGCCCGCAGGGCGCGTCTGCTGTCTATGGACCACAAAAGGGTGCTGACGCGCGGATGGTCGAAATACTCGACCAAAACCTGGCCCATTTCGCGGCCGTCGTCGAACGCGACCTGGGTGTGGCGATCCGAGATCTACCAGGCTCTGGGGCCGCTGGCGGTCTGGGAGGAGGCCTGGTTGCCTTCGCGGGCGGCAAGCTCGAGCCCGGCATCGCGCTTATCATCGATGCCGTCGGGCTGGCAGCCAAGCTCGAAAACGCCGACCTCTGCTTGACCGGTGAAGGAGCGATCGATGCCCAGAGCGCCTTCGGTAAGACCGCCGTCGGAGTCGCGCAGTTAGCGCGATCGCTTCGTTGTCCCACACTGGCCCTTGCCGGCTCAATCGGTTCGGGCGCCGGGCCGTCCTCGACCATGGAATCGATGCCTATTTCGCCATCTGCCCTGGACCCCTGAGCCTGGAACTGGCAAT
The DNA here is from genome assembly GCA_963850935.1 of uncultured Isosphaeraceae bacterium. Taxonomy (GTDB): domain Bacteria; phylum Planctomycetota; class Planctomycetia; order Isosphaerales; family Isosphaeraceae; genus CAWFRS01. The sequence goes on along the minus strand of CAWKNT010000028.1, from coordinate 1,116,140 downwards.
CGAACAGGCTCAAGAGTTGCTCGAACAGGCGACCGAGCAGGCGGTAAGAGGGTTTCTGGCGGGCCGGCGTGGCGCAGTGTCTGATCGCGAGGTTTCGCTCAGTTCATCGCCCCGTTTTTGCGCACACGTGAACTTCCAGCAGCAATCGCATGAACAATCATCACCGTCATCAAACGGTCGGCGAATTCGCCCTGATCGATTGGATTCGTCAGCGCGAGGGGCGACAGAATGGCCCATGGACCAAGCTCGGCATCGGCGACGACTGCGCGATTCTCGACGTCACCCGCTCCGGCGATTTACTGGTGACAACCGATATGCTCATGGACGGCCGCCATTTCCGTCTGGCCGAGGACGGCCCGCGTGCTGCCGGTTACAAGGCCCTGGGTGTGAACCTATCGGATATCGCGGCCATGGCAGGAATTCCGCGCGTCTGCGTGGTCGCCGTCGCCTTGCCGCAAACCGAGGCGACGAGCCTGGCACAACAAATCTACGCGGGCATGCACGAGCTGGCTGCGCGGTTTGGCGTCGACCTGGTCGGCGGCGACACCAATGCGTGGGACGGCCCGCTTGTGATCAGCGTGACAGTCTTAGGCGAGGCAACCCAGAAGGGGGCGATTCGCCGCGCAGGAGCCAAGCCGGATGACGCCATCCTCGTCACCGGCCCGTCTGGGCGGAAGCCTGTTTGCCGGCCGCCACCTCCGCCCCGAGCCGCGGATCGCGGAAGCCTTAGCTTTGCACGAGACCGTCCCCATCCACGCCCTGATTGACATTTCCGATGGGCTATCTTCCGACCTGAGCCACATCCTCAAGGAAAGCGGCGGCCTGGGAGCCATACTCGACCAAGCCGCGATTCCCATCCATGCTGATGCTCATGAAATGAGCAAGCGCGATGGCACGCCTGCGCTCGATCACGCGCTCAACGACGGTGAGGACTTTGAGCTGTGCCTGGTCGTTGCGGCGGATGACGCAGCACGGCTGCTCGTCGCCCCCCCTGCTGGGGCGCAGCTCTATCGCGTCGGTACCGTCACCGAGCTGCCGGGACTCCTGCTCCGCGGTCCCGATGGCAAAGAGAGACCAATCGAGCCTATGGGCTTCGACCATTTCCGCACAGTCAAAGATCCGCCATGAACGTGAACAGATCCGGTACCGCGCTCACGGTCGAAGTTGATTCAGAAGATGAGACGGCTCGGCTCGGCCAGGCCATCGCCGAGCTGGTCGAACCGGGCGTTGTCATCGGCTTGGTCGGCACTCTCGGTGCTGGCAAAACCAGGCTGGTGCGTGCCATTGCCGAAGCGTGCGGGGTCGATCCCGACGCGATTTCGAGTCCGACGTTCGTGTTGATCCACGAGTACGACGGCCGGCTGCCAATCTACCACTTCGACGCATATCGACTGGAAAGTCCGCAAGCTTTTGAAGACCTCGGCGTCGCCGACTATTGGGGCGGCGAAGGCGTCTGCCTGGTCGAATGGGCCGATCGCGTCCGCGGCCTGCTGCCCAACGACTGCTGGCTGATCACAATCGAGCTGACCGGGCCCGCCACGCGCACTTTCCGGTTCGAGATTCCCGCGTCGCCCCCCGCGATCACCGAACGACTGGCCGAACTGCTCAAGTGAAACGGTCGGCACGGAATGCTTTTGACGGCTTTGTGTGCGTGAACTAGGGTTGAGCGGCACACCATGCGCCGGGCCACACCATGCGCCTCAGAGGGCCGTGGATCACGTCATCGGCGCGACAACGGGACGGAGACTTTTTGACGTGAGCCATTCAGTCGCTTCACCACAGGGACAGGTTTCGAGCTCCAATGGCCGGACCGCATTTTACCCGCGATCGGTCGAGTCCTTCGACGATGCCGGGCTCAATCCGGCGATCGTGGAAAGCCTGGTCCTCAAGTTGCTGCTCAATGTCGGCATGGCATCGGGCAGGCGGGTCGCGTCCGAACTTGGATTGCCGTTCGGGCCGTTTCCCGACTTTCTCCGCGGGCTCAAGAACCAGCAGATCCTCGCCTACGCGAATTCTGCATCCGCGAGTGATTATGTTTATTCGCTTACAGACACGGGCCGGCGCGGGCGAGGATGTATCAGGAAGAGTGTGCCTACGTCGGCCCGGCCCCGGTTCCGTTCGACGATTATCTCGAGTCGGTGGCTCTACAGACAATCACGAACGAACACCCCAAGGAAGCCGACTTGAAGCGAGCGTTCGCCGACCTCTTGATCGGCGAGGAGACATTCCGGCTGCTGGGCCCGGCAATCAACTCGGGACGCGGCCTCTTTCTCTATGGCTATCCCGGCAACGGCAAGACCAGCATCGCCGAGCGCATCACCCGCTGCTTCGGCACGACCATCTGGATCCCCAAGGTGATCCAGACAGAAGGGCAAATCATCAAATTGTTCGACATGGCGAATCACGAACCGGTCGAGACCGAGCAATCGACTGGCTTGTTGAGCGAGACCGACCACGACCACCGCTGGGTCCAGATCAAGCGCCCGACAATCGTTGTCGGCGGCGAGCTGCAAATGGACGACCTGGAAATCCACTCCGATCCGGTGACCAAAATCAGCGAAGCCCCACTTCAATTGAAGAGTAATCTGGGGACCTTCTTGATCGACGATTTCGGCCGCCAGCGCATGCAGCCGGTCGAGCTCTTGAACCGCTGGATCGTGCCCCTCGAAAAGCGCTACGACTTCCTCAGCCTGCCGAGCGGCAAGAAAATTCGAGTTCCGTTTGATCAACTCATCATATTTTCGACGAATCTCGAGCCCCGCCAGCTCGTCGATGAAGCGTTTCTCCGCCGCATACCCTACAAGATCCAGGCCGCCGACCCGACCCAGGACATGTTCCGGAAAATGATCGCCATGTTTGCTCCCAAGCTCGGGTTCAAGGAAGTGGATCAGACGGCGGTTGACTACCTGGTCGATCACCATTACGAGCGAGTCAGACGTCCGTTTCGCTGCTGCCACCCCCGTGATCTTCTTTTGCAGGTCCGTAATTACTGCATCTACAACGATCTGCCGCTCGAGCTCAAGCCCGACTATTTCGACATCGCCGTGATGAACTATTTCACGATGGCGTGAGCTGGCCGCGAACCCTATATGCGACGAGTTCCTGAGCGGTTGTGTTATCATCAATCCGCTCTAAACGGACTTGCGTGATTCCGGGAAGGCGAGGCTCCGTCCGAGCCGGATTGGCCGTGGCTCGCCGGGAGGCTCGCCCTGGGGTGATGAAAAGTTGGCCCGGCAGCGTCTCGTGATTCCCGCCAATTTTGTTGCGCGAATTGTTCGTCCTGAAGCTCAGAGCGATTTCGATTCATTGGAGCCGCGGACAGAGGGAAAGCGGACAACTCAACAGTCGAGATCTACCCTCGAGCCCGTGGCGGCTGAGACAATTCATGAAATTAGATAAGGAAACCAGGAAAACAGGAGGGAAGAAAGTTGGCGTTGGAACACGAAGCCTCTGAACTTCGCCAAAACGACATTCGAACCCAAGCGAGTCATTGCTTCGTGAGGCTGTTCCTGCTTTCCTGCCTTCCTCATGTCGAATGAGCGGCAGCTTCTGCCCGAGTGCGCAACTGATTCGAAGAATCGGCCCAAGTCAGAAATGCGAGAATTTCGCCCGGTTTTCATCAGCCCAGGCTCGCCCTCCCAAGATCGTGCAAGGGCATTTAGATCCAGGTCACGGAGGCTCTGGATCCACCCGACCGAGGCATCATTTTGCTACGGGATCCCGTGAGTCTCGCGACGACACTGCATGAATTTGATGTGATCGTCCTGGGCGCCGGCGCGGCGGGGCTGGTCGCCGCCACGCGGGCTGCGGAGTGCGGTGCGCGCGTACTCTTGTGCGAAAAGAACCGGCGTCCCGGTGTCAAGATTCTGATATCCGGTGGCACCCGGTGCAATATCACCAATGCCCGCGGCCTGCGGCGGCTCGACGTGGTGTCCGGCTCAATCGACCCGGCCTTCGACCCGGATCAATCGCGCGGCAACCGTGCGATCCAGCACGCTTTCGGCGAGAAGGGAAGCTTTCTCGGACCGTCGTTGCGCCGATTCGACGTGGACGCGACGGTCCGGATGTTCGAGGAAGCCGGCGTTGCCACCAAGATCGAAGGAAACGGCAAGATCTTCCCGGTCTCGGACCGCGCGACCGACGTGCTCGAAGCCCTCTCGCGGCGGCTCGAACGCTCAGGAGCGGTGCTCCGCCCTTCGAGCCCTGTCCTCGGAGTGGAGCGACTCGATCCCGAGCCTGGTCGCGAGGCGGGTTTCAAGGTGAGGCTGCCGGATTCCTCGGTGACCGGCCGGCGCGTGATCGTCGCGATCGGCGGGGCGTCGTACCCGGGATGCGGCACAACTGGCGACGGCTACGCGATCGCGCGTAGTTTTTGCCACACGATCGTCGAGCCTCGACCGGCCCTCGTACCAATCAAGGTCAGGGCGGACTGGGTTCCGGGCCTCAAGGGACTGTCGCTGCCGGACGTAGTCGCCTCGGTCTATTCCGCCCCCAATGAGCTACTAGCACAGCGCCGGGAGGCGGTTCTGTTTGCCCACTTCGGGCTCACTGGCCCGGCGATCCTCGATGTCAGCAGAGCCGTCGCGCTCCATGGCGATTCGGGGCCCTTGGAGCTTAAGCTTGACCTGGTGCCGACGCTGCCGCGTGAAGAGCTCGACCGAGTCCTTCAAACCTCGAGTCGCCAGGGCCGTCGGCCCTTACTCAGCCTCCTGCCCGCCGAGCTCCCACGACGGCTGGCCGAGTGCGTCCTGATAATCTCGGCGATTCCAGACAACCGGATGGGCCCGGACCTGTCACGCGACGAACGTCAGCGGGTCGTCGCGAATCTGAAAGGCCTGGCACTGCCGATCACCGGCACGCTCGGATTTGAGAAGGCTGAGGTCACTGCCGGCGGCGTGGCGCTCGACGAGGTTGATCCCAAAACACTCGAGAGTCGCCTGGTTCCCGGACTTTACTTTGCGGGCGAGGTTCTTGACCTCGACGGCCTGATCGGCGGCTACAACTTTCAGGCGGCGTGGAGCACCGGATGGCTGGCGGGGGAGACGGCGGCGACATATGGATCATCTCGGATAAAGACCGACCAGCATTAAGTTCCGTGAAACGGATGAGGCGACATCATCGCCGAAAGCGGAACGTCTGCGGACTACGTATTGGGATGCGCGAATCAGTGGAGAGTTAAACGTCTCGCCTGCCCGCCGCCGCGAGCGTAACTTCGTGACCACGGTCGTCAGACCGTGGTACGGACGGGGAACCGCCAAACTCGCTCGTCAGTGCGATCTGCCTGCCTTGGAATCGGGCTGACGCCCGAGGTTAACGGACGTTCGTCCCGTCCAAACCACACACTTACGTGCGTGGTCACATATTCTCGCAGTACTTGACAATCATGGGCAATTCCGTTTGGCGGATCCCGCATTACCCGATCATGTCACCAGCCCGTAATTGAATGGCACCGACGCCGATTTGTGCGGTTGCAGTTAATGATCGCTAAGCGATGTCGAGCTGGGATTCGTGGCTCTGCGCCAGTGATCCAAGGTGGCACTTTTTGGCACTTTTTCATGGCGGGTCAGTGCCATTTCAGTCAATGCTCTCTCACCTGGTCCGTCGCCCCATTCCGGGGATAGCCTTGAAGCAAGCCGATGACCGGTCAAGACGATTGCTCTTAACGTGGCCGTTGGCGCGGTCGCACCGAATTGTCGCGATAAATTGCCGCCGCGTTCGAAGGGAGCACGAAGACAGCGAAGGGGGCAGGTTTTCCGCGTGTGCACTCTTCGCTCCCTTCATGCTCCCTTCGAAGGAGACAAGTCGTTGGATGCGTGGATTTGTAGTCCCTGGCGCGACGGACGGATTCCGCGCCTTCAGATTCTGGCATTTTCAGGCTGACGTTGGGCTGACTTCGGCGAGCTCAGTCGCGCCGGAATGCCCGACGTACGCCAGCTTGCGGCCGTCCATTTGCGCGGCCGGTAACCGCTAAAACCGGCTGCCACGAGAATCATCGCCAGCGCAGCATTCTGTGTGTCAGAAGGTTGCACAGCCCACGAGCCCACGTAGCTCGGGATTTCAAGGCCGACGCCCTCACGCTCGTCCTTGGGGGCGATGCTTGGAAATGCCGGCGCCTCCAATGTCTGCGCCTGATTATGCAACTGCAAGATAACCGCGACGGACACCAGTTCGTTCAGCACGGAATCGGGTACCCGGTCCCCCCGAAATCTCATCAAGAAAGTAGTAATGTCAGTGCCGGCACCGGCTCGTTGAACGGCGACAAAGTCCTCGGATATTGTTGGATAGTTAGCAATCGGCTGCGCCGGGGATGACGCGGGACGCGGCGACATGAGCCCGGTTGAGATCGCGGTGAAAGCAGGTCCGGCGGTCCGGGATGGCGAGATGCTGGCTGGGTTAGAACCCGATACCGGCGCTAACGTGATTCCAGCCACGGTCTGCAGACTGACCGGCGTCCGATCAACGACGCCCGGCGCCGTCGTCGCGTTGCTGACGTCGATGTTGGGACCTTGACCCTGAGCATCACCAGACCCGTTTCCCGTCACGGTCAAGGCATCGAACACACTGAATACATCGATGGGACCGCCGTCATTTAATCCCGTGTTGACCAATCCGGCATTCTGCAACGGTGTGACGGTCGCGCCAGAGTAGCTGGTGTTGGACCCGTGGTAGGCAATCAGATCCGGCACCAGCAGATTGGCAACGGGAGTGCCGAGGCCGGTCACCAGGTTGTAGCCGGCGCCCGCGCTGTAGCCATTCGTGCCGCTGGTGATCACGTTGTAATCGCTCTGGGGCAGCATGTAGAGGGCCTGTTGCGTATCGGTGGGACTCGTGCTGTTCAAGGTCGACTCGCCCGCCGTCGCTCGCCCTTGATTGACCAACGCCACCAAGGCCGCCCAGGCCGGCGCCGACAAGCTTGTTCCGCCCACGATCTCGAACGGATCGCTGGGATTCAAGTTGTACGGGTCGGCGATCCATGCGCCTGTGGCTGGATCGGCGACAAGCGAGACGTCGGGTGTGGTGCGATAGCCGGTGGACTGAACGCCTTGCTGATACGCCGGCTCGGGCTCGTACAGGCTGATGCCGCCGCCGGAGGCGATGTAGGCACCAACCGAATCAGAATAGTAGCCCCAACCGGTCTCGCTGTTATAGGAATTGTCCGAGTTGAGAGTGAGGCTCGTGCCACCCACGGCCACGACGTTGGGTGAAAAGGCAGGATACTCGGGATCGGCGGCCCCGTAGTCGCCCGTGCTGGCGACGAAGGTCACGCCCGGAGTGGTGAAAACGCTGTCATAAGTTGCCTCGTCGCTCGCGAAGACGGCCTGGCCTTCGGCGAAACCCCAGCTCATCGACACGACCGACACGCCGGGCTGGCTGTCGGCCGTCGCCACGCTGGCCATCAAGTCCGAAAGCGATTGGCTGTTGGCCTCGACCAGGATGATCTGGGCGCCGGGTGCGATGGCATGGGTCCATTCGACGTCGAGCTCCTCCTCCAGTTCCCAGTTATCGGTGCCGGGGCCATTGGGATCCGTGCTGGGCAGGGAGGTCGCCTGGCCGCTTTGGTTGAGAACCGTCAGAAATGACGAGGCCGGCCCGTACTGGTTGTAGAGCGTCGGTACGGAGGACGTCAGTCCGAACTGTGAATCGAAGGCATCGAGAGCCTGGTAGATCATGGGGTCGTCGTAGGCATCGACGATGGCAATGGTCTGGCCGGTACCATCCTCGGAGAGCGCGCTGATGCCGTAGGCGGATCGGATCTGCGCCGGGGTATAAGCAACTGTCCCATTCGGTGAGCTTAACGTCACGGTGTTGTTGATGCCGTTGCCACTGATTGTGAGCGTATCGACAATCACGGCCGCATTGAGCGACGCATTGCCGCTCTCGGCAAGTTGTGCGGCCGGCGCATAGATGGTGCCTGTCATTCCCGCGGCGTTGCCACTCAGGGTAACGGCTTTGGAATTGTCGCGCGTCTGGAAGATCACGATTCCCGCGTAAGTCCCGCTGGTCGCGGGACTCAGGTTGTAAGAACCGCTCCCGCTGAGCGTGATGCTGCCGTAAGTGCCGCCGGTGGTCGGGTATGTGCTGTCGGCGTTGAGAATCATCACGCCCGAGCCGGTAACGCTCGCATTGCCGGAGACCGTGAAGCCACCTCCCTCGATGATGTAAATGCCGCTATTCATGGTGAGCGTGCCGTTTCCCGAGACGGTGATCTGGCTGTAGATGCCCGGCTTGATCGTGGCAGAAGAGTTCCCGCTCAGGCTTTCGGAACCGTAGTTGGTCAGGCCGGATGCGCTCGGCTCCGCCAGCGAGGCCAACGGATCGGAAACGGCCGCCGCTCCCGTGGTCGGCGTAGGGCTGAAGTTCGCGTTGCCGCTCTTTTGAACGCCGCCATGCACGTCGATCACCGACGCTTTGATGGCGGCGTTGCCGCTGGCCGACAGGGCCGTCGAAGAGCTTGAATCGACGTAGACACCGCCGGTGAGCTTGACGCTGGCGTTTCCCGAGAGGCTGAGGGCCCCGCCGGCCGACGGATCGAGCACGATGATCGACTGACCAATCGTGATCGAGCTGGTGCTCGCGCTGCTCGTGAGGAAATTGCCGTCCCCGGAATAGGAGGCCTTGATTGTGTGGCTGCCGACCGCCAGGCTCGTCGTCGAGAATGTGGCCGTGCCCGATGACAGCGCGATGCCGCCCGGCGTGAGGTCGGTGCTGGTGGATGTGTCATAAAAGTCGACCGTTCCAGTCGGCGTGCCCGAGCCCGGCGCATTGGCGGTGACCGTCGCCGTGAAAGTCACCGCTTGTCCGACATTCGCGAGGGCCGGCGACGCGCTGGCGACGGTTGTCGTACTATCTTTGTTGACCTGTTGGCTGACGGACGAAGAGACCGGGCTCGCATTGAAGTTGCCGTCGCCGCTCGTGTAGGCCGCGGTGATGGGGTGACTGGATGTGCTGAGCGCGCTGGTGGTCAAGGTCGCCTCGTCCTGGCCGCTGACCACGCTCAGCGTCCCGGTGCCGATGGCGGTGCCGTTGTCGTAGAAGGTCACAGTGCCGGTGGGGCTTGCGACGGCCGTGCTGCCGGGGCTGACGATGCTTACAGTCGCGGTAAGCGTCACGGCCTGACCGTAGACCGTGGGGCTGGCCGACGTGACTACCGTCGCGCTGGTGCTCGCCTTGTTGACAACCTGGGTGACGGCCGAAGAGTCAGGGCTGGGAAGGAAGTTGGCATCACCGCTGGTGTAAACCGCGGTGATCGAGTGGCTGGCTGTGCTCAGCGTATTGGTGGTGAAAGTCGTCTGTTCCTGGCCATTGGCGACGCTCAGCGGCCCGGTGCCTATCGATTGCCCATTGTTATAGATGGTCACCGTGCCGGTGGGAGTGGGGTCGATCGTTGTCGGTGGCAGGGCCACGGTCACCGTCGCGGTGAATGTCACGCTCTGTCCCGAGACCGATGGTGAAGCGGGCGTGGACAGGGTTGTTGTGGTGACCGCTGGCTGGACTGTCAGGGTCAGATTGGTGGGATTCAGCGCGGGATTCAGGATCAAGTGGTTGCCGAGGACGATGCCGTTGTAGAAGCCGAAGTTTCCGGAGGACGCGTTGAAAGTCAGGACTTCGAACGCGTTGCCGCTTACGGGTTGAAAGCTGTCGATCGTGGTGACGTTCAGAATGCCGCCGAGCGAGGCCGTGCCGGAGACGGCGAGCTGGTCGTACCGGCTGCCGGCCGTCGTGCCGCCCAGGTCGACATTGAGGCTGCCGAAGGCAGTCTGCGTGTAATTGCCAATTATGGTCAGCAGCCCGGCGGCGCCCTGGCCGCCAGGGAGAATTAGGCCCGCATTAGAGACGTTGGCGTTGACCACGCCGGTGCCCGCCAGGTCGCCTCCCGCGATGTTGAGATTGACGCCTGAGAACGTGCCATAGAAGAGTGTCGTCGAGCCGGCGGACTGGTCGTAGTCGGTAGAGACGCTCAGCGTTCCCCCTGACTCGACAGTGACATTGCCGGCGTTGGTAACGGGCGATCCACCCCCTTCCAGAGTCAACCCGCTCACATTCACAACCGTCGTGCCCGTGGTCGTCTGCGTGAACGCCGGCTGGACGACCGTCTGTCCGATCGCGGTCGCGGGTACGATCAGGTTTCCCTGGTTGATGAAAGCCGTCGCCGTGCCGTCGCTGGTGATCGGACCGCTCGTCAGGATTGTGAAGCTCCCCCCAGGCTCATTGACAAACTCAGCCTCATTTTCTAGGGCCAAGCCGTTGTTGCTGCCGACGGCACCCACCAAAGTCGCCACACCGGCATTGTCGAGCTTGACACCATTGAGGGTTTCAGTCCCAAGGAAGAAGCCGGTTGACAGGTGAAGCACCGCCCCGCTGGCGATCGTCAGAGTTCCAAATCCCGAGATTGCCGCCGCCCCGTTCCAGACCATCGAGCCGGTGACGGTCAGGTTTCCGCCGCCACCGCTGAGCCTGCCCTCGCCGACGTCCAAGTAGGTGAAGCTAAACGACTGGTTGGTCGTGATGTTGAGCGTTGCATCTGCGACTTCCAGGTAAGCGCCCAGGTCGGTGATCGGGGCGGTAAAGGTGATGCCGCTGCTCGAATTCGCCAAGGTTGTTCCGGCCACATCATAGGCACCGGCGACGGTGGTCGTGTTCTCCAAAACCACGAACCCCGTGCTGGTGAGGCTCGAGGACGAATCGAACCTCGTCGACGGACCGGCGAACGTGAGCGTCGTGCCAGTGGCGGCAGTGATCGAGCCGCTGAACATGGCATTTCCGTCGAACTCGAGGGAGCCGCCGCTCAGTACTGTCGACCCCGTGCTCGTCTCGGTAAAGGATGCGGTTTGGATGAATGTCTGGCCGCTCCCGGTTCCGGCGCGGATCAAGCTTCCCTCGTTCGTGAAAAACGTTGGCGAGCTGTCGCTGTAGATGTAGGCGCCACCGCTGGGGTGGGAGTTGCCCAGGAACGTGAAGCTACCGCCGGGCTCGTTGTCGATGCCGGCACCATCCTCCAGCATCATCCCGTCGGTGTAGAAAACACTAGTCAAGTTCGCCGTTCCGGCATTGTCCAGGGTCGTGCCATCCAGCCTCTCAATTGAACGTTGAGGGCCGCCCAAGCTCAGCGTCGCCCCGCTGGCGATCGTCAGCGTTCCCAATCCCGAAATCGTCCCCTGGTCCCAACTCATGGAGGCAGTGATCGTCACGTTCACCGACCCCGCTCCGCTGAGCGTCCCGTTGAGAATCTCCACGCTCGCGAAGCTGAACGACTGAGCCGTCGTAATGTCCACCGTTCCCCGGTTGATATTTAAGTCGGCGCCCATGTCGGCGATCGGGGCGGTGACGATTAGAGTTCCTCCGCTCACCAGCGTACTGCCGGAGACGTCATAGGTCCCGGAGACAGTGACTGCCGCAATTTGTTGGAAGTACACCGTGCCGGTGCTGGTGACGCTCGACGTCGCGTCCAAGGCGTACGATGAGCCGTAGAAGTCTATGAGCGACCCAGTCGCCCCCGAGAGCGACCCTCCGACGGTTCCCCCTCCCTGAAAGATAAGTTGCGCTCCGAAGGCGGCCGTCATCGAGCCGGCAATCGTGCTTTCTCCGTCCAAGGATAATGCGGCCAACTGCCCCTGGACCACCGTGGCCCCGGTGCTCGTTTGAGTGAATGGGACCGCGATGCTCGTGGCGCCACCCTCGCTCCCCTGCTGACAAAGGAATGTCCCGGCGTTGCTAAACGCCACTGCCGAACTGTCCCCGGCGATGATCTCGCCTCCAGGGCCACCGTTCGGATTTCCGAGATCGCCTACGGTCGTGAGAGTCGCTCCCGCCAGGTTATTGATCGCAGCCCCGCTGGACAGTGTGACGATACTCTCCGGCCCAAAAATGGCCGACTGGTCCCAGGTGGCCGCGCCATAGTTGTTCAAGGTGGTGGCCGAGATCGCGACGTTACCCTCGATCGACACACCGCCGAAGGCGTCGACAGGGCCTGCGCCCTCGAGCATGCTCCCGTTGGCCAAGGCGAGCGTGCCGTCGAGTGTCAACTGTCCGGTGACGTCCAGCGTCCCGCCCGCGAGGATCACGCTGGTTGTGAGCGTCTCACCTGGTGTTGTCGTGAGGGTGTTGCCGGTGGAAACGACGATCGGGCTCTGAAGTGAGCCGCTCCCGTTAAAAGAGGCCCCCGCGTCCACCGACAACGTACCCGAATTCGTGAAATTGGGCACGTTGAGATCACCTTGCTGCACGACCGTCGAGCCGGTGTTAACGAACGGGACTTTGATGTTGACGCCAGTCGGAGCCGAAGATGTGAAGGTGCCGGCATTGTCGAACGCCACCGCGGAACTGTCTCCACCCTGAATGTTGTTGACTCCGTTGTTGGCGCCGACGGTCGCGAATGTTGCACCACCCATGTTGTTGATGATCGCGCCTGCATCAAGAAAGACATCTGCCAAGGGGCCAAGGTCCCAGGTGGCCGCGCTGTAATTGTTCAGCGCTGTCCCTTGGATGGTGACAGGTCCATCGCTCAGGGCCAGTCCTCCATTGGCGTCCACGCTCCCGGCGACGCTGAGCTGCGAGTTCGGGCCGAGCGTCAGCAGCCCGTTGGCCACGAAGCTGTCAGTGCCAGTCAAGGCGGAATTGGGATCGAACGTCAGCGTGCCGATAGTCAAGGTCACCGGCCCGCCCACGGCCGGCGCGAAGCTCGCTGTCCCATAGACTTCCAGCGAGCTGCCCAGGTCGAGAATCGGCCCGGTGAAGCTGCTGGACTCAGCATAGGTCCCGCCCGCGGCCCGGAAGCTCCCGGCCAGCGCAGCTCGTGACCGACACAAAACCGTCGGACGAGACAACCGAGCCGGGCGTCAGAACAAGATCGCTGAGGGAGAGAGCGGTGCCCGCGGCGGCCGTGAACGACCCGGTGCTGGGCGTCGACCCGTTGCCGTTCAAACTGAGCGTTCCCTGCTGTAGGACGACCGTCCCGGTGTTGACGAAGGGGACAGTGACGGCAACTTGATAGGCAGGTGCAGTGGAAGACATGAAGGTACCAAAATTATTGAATGCAACCGCCGATCCATCACCGGCTCCGATGCCAAAGCTATTGCCGCCCGAGGCAACGAAGGTCGCTCCTACCACATTATTGATGACTGCTCCGCCAGAGAGCGAATCGCCTCCGATATCTCCGTTCCAGATGGCGGTTCCGTGGTTGTTCAGGGTCGTGCCCTGGATGACGACGTCGCCGCCCAAGTCCATCCCGTCGTTGGCGTCCAAGGTCCCCGAGACGCTGAGCTGCGAGCCGGCGCTGAGCGTCAGCAACCCGTCGACGCCGAAGCTATCGGTTCCGGTCAGGGTGGCACTGGGGTCGATCGTGAGAGTGCCGGCGGTCAATTTCACCGGCCCACCCACCGCCGGCGCAAATCTGACCGAGAGGCCTGTGCCATTCGTGTTCGAGATCCCAAGCGATGTTCCCACGCCGAGCACCGGCCCAGTGAAGGACGAGTCATCGGCGAAGGTGCCGCCCGCAGCGCTAAAGCTCCCAGCCTCCGTGCAGAGGTTGAGTCCCACTGTGCCGGCGGAACAGATCACTGAGCTGGGCGCCAGCACCTCGTCATACAGGTTCAGCGAGGTGCTGGCGGTACCGGTAAACGTGCCAGTGTTGGGCGTCGCTCCATCACCGTTCAGATCCAACTCGCCCCCCGTCAGGACGACCGTGCCGGTATTGAAGAACGCAGGTCCAATGTTGACGTCGCCCCCAACGGCAGTCGAGGCGGTGAACGTGCCGGCGTTATTGAATGAGCCGTTCCCCTGGACGAGCACGCCGGAGCTGCCGACGGCCGAGAAAGTCGCACCCCCCAAGTTGTTAATCACCGCTCCGTCCGAGAGCGTGACGCCGCGGCCGTCGACCGCCCAGGTCGCTGCACCGTGGTTGTTCAGCGTGACGCCCAATATCGAACCATCGCCATTGCTCAGATTCAGCCCGCCATAGGCGTCCACGATGCCACTGCCTGTGAGCGTGGTGCGAGCACCCAGCGTGAACAAACCGTTGACGGCCAGCGGTCCGTTCACGCCCAGCGTTGCACCCGAGGGGGTCTGGCTGTTGTACGCGACGGTTAAGCTGCTGTTGATCGTCGAGGCCGAGTCTATTGTGAGGGTACCGCCGTTGAGCGCAACCGGGTCTTGGCTGGTGACGCTGCTGACCGTGTCATTTCCGTTGTCATGTGTGACCGTGATGTTGGACAGGTCGATGACGGCGTTGTCGGACGCCGTCGGCACATGCTGGTCGCTCGGGTTGGCGGAGTTGACCCAGTTGCTGGCAGTATCCCAATCGCCTCCGGCGGGGTTGATCCAATTCATCGTCGCCAGCAAGGTCCGATCTTCGAGCTGGCCCAGCGCCGGCCGGAAGCCGCTTCGGCGATTCGCACGCCGCCGCATGGAACGGTTGGCGGCGGCGAGTGAGGTCTGTGATGAGCGGCTAAACTTTCGGCGCATGGGGATTCTCCTAGGCTGAAGGCACAGATCAAGGATCGGATGAGGAAATCATCGAGCCGGGCGCGCAGAACGAGCGCCTGGACTTGTCAAGGTCCTTTGCTTAAGAAGGCAGTGTTCGACAGAAAATGCTGGCGACGTCGCTGGCTCAGAACACGGTGGCGACTCGGAAAATGAATGGCTGGGCTCGGCAGCGAGCCCCTTGATTACGGCGTTGAAGGTTGCTTAGTGTTTACCTCGTTAGGGCCCTGGATTGCGGGCGGTCAATCAGCCGCAGTCGGGCTGTGGCCCTCCGCATGTCCGATGCTGTACATCCTCGTCGCTTGCTTCTGCCTGGATCACTCTTCAGCTTGGCCAAACCCAGCAACACAATGGAACTCGAGCCGAGGAGAACGAGGCTACTTGGTTCGGGAACCCCGGTGATCGAGTAATTGTCCAGATAGCCTTTATCATTACCCCCAGTGGCATTGAAGGTATCGAACAATCCTTCTCCAAACGTACCGGAGGGAGTAAGAAAAGGTTCATTCGAGGCGACGAGTGTGCTATCGATGAGGATGTCAAAGGTTTGGGCGTTGAAGTTGTAGATGACTTCCCACTGGTTCCACACGTCGCGGGAAATCACCGGCGTCGTCACGGGGAAGCCGGCAGTGATAATCTGCAGAGTGCCGTCGGACAGCGCGTTGAACCCTCCCATGAATTGGAGGGCGGTTGTGATTCCGGCAAACTGCCACGCGGTCTGCACGGAACTGCTGGTGAGCAGTACGTCGGCTTTCATGATCACGATCGTGTCCGACGGCGACGATTGATCAAATCGGAATGGGCCCGTCTGGCCGGACGCCAACGACGTGTTGACCTCGACGGCCTGTGATCCCGACTCCACTACGGCTGTCTGGACGGTGACCGCGTCGGGTGTACCACCCCCGCTGAAGACGCTCCAACCGTCCTGCCCAGACAGTGGGCCGACGGTGAAAGTAGGACTCTCGAAGCCGGTCTGGTAGATTACTCCGGCGTGAGCTCGGCAATTCTCGCCGACAAGGAGAAAACCCGCGAAGAGCCCGATTGTGACCAAGAGCACGTGCTTCATTGTGACATCTCCTGAGTTAGTCGCCGAGATTCTCTAGTCGCGTCCCAGAACAACCACACCGTTGCCGCAGATCGCTGCGAGCAGTCGAATAACCCGCTGCAATCAATGTCGAACAATAGCACTTATGTATATAATAATCATATATACATTCTACTATAAATTATACGGATAACAAACTCTGATGACAACCCCCGCTTGTGCTTCTATCGTCTCGGCCGGTCTTGCTGCGCAGCGGTGTCCCAGATCTTCACTGTGCAGTCGATGGCGCCCGTCGCGATTTGCCGGCCGTCGCGGGAAAACGCCACGCTTATCACACCTCCTGTATGGCCTCGGAGCGTGAAGACCTCTTGGCCGGTCTCGGTCTCCCAGAGCTTGACCGTTTGATCGAGGCTTCCAGAAGCGATCCGCCGACCGTCGGGGCTGAAGGCGACGCAGGTGACAGGGCGGCCGTGCCCACGAAGCGTGAACACGCGTTGACACGCTGTCACGTCGAATACTCTCACTTCACCCGGGCTTCGATTGTCCGGATTACTGCACGCGGCGATCCAATGGCCGGAGGGATCGTATGACAACATTCCCATTAGGCTGGAACCAAGATCGGGGTGAGTCGGGCAC
Organism: uncultured Isosphaeraceae bacterium; assembly: GCA_963850935.1. Taxonomy (GTDB): domain Bacteria; phylum Planctomycetota; class Planctomycetia; order Isosphaerales; family Isosphaeraceae; genus CAWFRS01. Next base: position 1,099,984 of record CAWKNT010000028.1, on the reverse strand, counting down.
TCAAGTTGGCGGATCTCGAACCCTTCCGACACGTCAAAGATTCGGACGATGCCGTCGCCGGAAGCTACAGCGACCTGCTGCCCGTCGGGGCTGTACGCAGCGGCGATCGTGCCAATACCTGTGGGAGCCTGGTAGACCACAGATGAGCGTGCGTGGACCATGTCCCAGAGTCGAAGCGTTCCGTCCGTGCTGGTTGAAGCAAGCTGTCGGCCGCTGGGGTGAAATGCCAACCCACAAGCGATGCCCTTGTGGCCGATCAAGTTTCGGATCGGCAGACCAGTTTTTGCATCCCAAAGACGGACGTTTCCAAAGCCGTCGCTCGATGCGATCTGGCAACCGTCCGAACTGATCGCCAAGTCGTAAGTGATACCAGATCCCGCGCCAGTAGCGTTTATATTTTCATCATCAAGGCTCCTAATTTGACGGCCCGTGTGTGCATCCCAGATACGGATGACGTTGTCCCAACACGCCGAGGCGACAATCGCTTCGTCAGCGACGAAGTTCGCTGCGGGACCCTAAGGTTGTGAGAAAGTGTGCGCCGGCTCGGCCGCTGTCGTTTCCCAAATCTTCACGGTGCCATCGCCACTTGCCGAAGCGATCTGCTGTCCGTCCGGACTGAAGGCCACGTCGGAAACTGGCCGGCTGTGCCCGCGCAGTGTGCCGATCTCTCTGCTTGTCGCCGCCTCCCAGAACCGAACGGTGTTGTCCTGCCCGCCGGAGGCGATTCGCTGACCATCGGGGTTGAAGGCAACCGCACGGACAAACGCGTCGTGACGACCCAGGAAGTCAACCCGGTTGCCAGTGGCACTATCCCAGAGCCGGACCGTGTCATCCCAGCCACAGGTAACAAGTCGCTCACAATCATGACTGTAAGCTACCCTATAAACATTCCTTCTATGACCGTGAAGCACACGAACCTCTTTGAGTGTCGACGCGTCGTAGACCCTGACCGTACCGTCCCAGCTAGCAATTGCCAGTTGCTTGCCGTCGGAGCGAAAGGCTACCGAATGTGCTGCCACCCCGAGATCGAGCACAAACGAGCGAGAATAGTTGCCGACGTTTGTATTCCAGAGATCCAGGTTGCCGTGTCGAGCGCCGGCTGAGCTTGAGAGCGCTATGAGTCGCTCGCCGTCGGGGCTGAATGCGATGGAATCGACGTTAGCGTACTTGGTCCGAACAACAACTAAAGGCTCGGATGCGAACCGCGGCGGCCAGCCCCTCGTCTTCCACACCGCGACCATTCCCCCATCGGCGTTACCGGGCGCCAAATCCGCACCGATCGCGATCATGTCTCCGGTCGCGTCCATCGCGACGAGGTGAGCGGCCCGCATCGGCCGATTCTCGAATTCGTAGCCGTTTGTAGTATCCCAGATGGTCCATTCGCCGAGCCCTTCCCGATTGAGATCCAGGTCCGCGGCCGCAGTGATCAGCCACCGCCCATCGGGGCTAAATGCGAGGCTATGGACCGGCAAACCGCGGCCACGCAACGTCAATCGATCGAGGTGGCAAAGCCGCAGGCAGTGATACCACTCCCAGTTGCGGCGGTTCGACGGGCACTGGTCAAGTAGCTCCTCGGCAAAAGCCACATTGTTCGCTGACCATTCGGCGTATGCTCGGTTGACCAGGCTGATGTAAAGCCGCCGCCCCTGGTCCGTGTAGGCCGCTTCGAGCTCGTGAGACCGTGATGCGGCGAGATCGCGCTGTTCATTTGCACTGTGCAAGTTCGTCATGGCTTGCCGGCGCTGTTGCTCGATCAGGACCGTGCCGACGGCCAGGCCAACAACCATCAGCGCGAGCATGGCCGCTGTCGAGGCAACGATCGCTCGATGCCTCCGTGACCACTTTCCCGCCCGCTCCACCAGCGTCGGCCGCTTCGCCTTGATCGGCTTGTGCTCCAGGAACCGCCGCAGGTCGTCGGCCAGCTCCTGCGCCGTGGCGTACCGCGACTCCGGCTCCTTGTTCATCGCCTTGAGCAGGATCGTCTCCAGCTCGCGCGGGATCGCCGGATTGAGCCGTCGCGGCGGTGTCGGCTCGTCCTGGGCGATCTTGCGGAGGACCTCCTGCCGGTCCTGCCCGTCGATGGCCGGCCGTAGCGTCACCAGCTCGTAGAGCGTCGCGCCGAGCGAGTAGATGTCGGTCCGATGGTCCAGGTAGCCCCGCTTGGCCAGCGCCTGCTCGGGGCTCATGTAGCGGAGCGTGCCCAGCAGGTCGCCGGTGATCGTCAGGCCGGCGTCGTCCTGGAGCCGGGCCAGGCCGAAATCGGTGACCCAGAGATTGCCCTGGACGTCCAGCAACAGGTTGGCCGGCTTGATGTCGCGGTGCACGATGCCGAACTTGTGCGCGTGGTCGAGCGCCTCGGCCGCCTGGATGCCCAGCGTCGGCGACCGTTCGGAAGTACTCGCGGGTGCGGGAGGACGGGAGCGGAGCCAGTCGACGTTGCGCGAGGTCGGCGGTGTCGTCTGGGATCGGAGACCTTCGGTCGGCGTTTCGGCGGGGTCAGGAGACCCTCGCCGAGCGCGGTCGGCGGTTTCGGCGGTCGCGGTTCGTGTCCGAGGACTCCTCGCCGAGCGCGCGGTGGCAGGTATCGTGCTCGTGCCGGGTCCGGACCCGCCTCAGCCCGGCCACTCCGAGCCGACCTTCGCATCGCCGGCGGGGAGTGGGGACGTCGCGCCGAGCTGGGAGCGGCGGCGCCTCGATCCGCCTGCGTTCGGCGATCGCCTGGGCCAGGGTCTGCCCCTCGATGAACTGCATGGCGTAGTAGTGGACGCCGCGCTCGCAGCCGACGGAATAAACCGGGACGATGTGGGTGTGGTGGAGCTGGGCGGCGGCCAGGGCCTCGGTCTGGAACCGCCGGAGCTGGGTCGGGTCCATGGCCGCCGCGAACGGCAGCACCTTGAGCGCCACCCGGCGGTTCAACGAACGCTGCACCGCCTCGTAGACCACCCCCATGCCCCCCCGGCCCACCTCGGCGATCAAGCGGAAGTCGCCCAGGTCGCCGATCCCTGGCTCGCCTTCACCCGCTTCGACCGCCTTTTCATCGGCGACCAGCGGCGGCGCGGTCAGCGATGCCTGGCGGATGAATTCGAGGCTGGCCAGGCACGCCTCCAGGTCCTCGGCCAGCTCGGGATGTTCGGCCAGCAGCTCGTCCCGCGCGGCGCGTTGCCCTCCTGGGCGGCGGCCAGGTAGGCGTCCAGGACCTCGACCAGCCGGACCTCGCTCGGCGATTTGCTCTTGCTTTGCGAGAGTCTGCTTGCGGTTAGCATTTGTCCGTTGTCCTTGATTCGCTGTCGCTGGTGCCCGGCGTCGTTGTGATCGCGGCACTTGATCCCGATCGGCTCAGCCGAACACTAGAATCCACGCTGCCTACTGCCACTGACCACTCATCAGCCGTGCCTCGATCAGGGGACGAAGCTTCTTGAGTGCCCGCGCCCACAGCAGGCGGACGGCGCCGGGGCTGCGGCCCATCGCGCGGGCGACCTCCTCCCAGTCCCGGCCCTCGAGGGTCCGGAGCACGACCACTTCCCGGTGGTCGGCGGCCAGCTCGGCCAGGGCATCCGCCAGGATGATACTCAGTTCGCGCCGCTGGGCCGACTGGCTGGGCGAATGCCCGTTGGGAGCGACCAGGTCGAGCACGGCACGCGACGTCGCGCCGAAGAGGTCGTCCAACGACTGCTCGCGCCGGACCGAGCGCCCGCCGCCCACCTTGAACCGGCGGACCAGGTCGGCCAGGTTCCGCGTCAGGATCCGGCGCAGCCAGGCGACCAGCTCCGCCTCGGTCTGGCCCTGGAACTGGTCGAAGTGCTGGTGGGCTTTCAGCAGCGTTTCCTGGACCAGGTCGGAGGGATCCGCCTTGCCCCGCAGCGAGGCGTCGATGCCGGTTCGGGCCAGCAGCCTCAAGTAGTTGCGATACGACTCCAGCAGCCGGTCCAGGGCGCCCGGGGCCTGACGTCGCGCCTCCTCAATCAACCGAACGATGATGGGATCCCCGTCGACCATGGGCGGTCCCTCCCCGGACCGGTCCATCCCGGCTCGACCTTGAGATACAACGCGTGCATACATCGCGATAATATATAAGACGCATCGATTTTCCAAAACGCACGCACAATTCAGAGCGAATCGGGATTTTTTGGATTCAGGAGTGCACCCAGGAGCTGCGGAAAGGTAAATTTGCAACCGTTTAGAATTGCCCTGCAAACGCCAAGATGCGAACCATAAGGAAGGCAGGAAACCAGGAGTATGGCATTCTTGTCTTTTCCTGCGTTCCTGCCTTCCTCAGAGGGTCCTTCTCGAATTCCGCTGAATGATTGCGTAAAATCGGACGAAACGCCCTAGGGGTCGCGGCACCTTCAAATTTCCTCTCTGTGCGATTGCCATGAGCCCACTTCCCATCGACGCCAGTGCTCCCCTAATCCTTGGCCCTGAATCCGCGGGCATGCTCATGACCCCCGAGGAATTCGATGATGTCACGGAATACGACGACCGCGCACGAGACGTATCAAACGCCATTGCTGCCGGGTTTTGAGTTGCCGTTGGCGCGACTACTGGCTATTGCGGACCGGTGGGGCTAGCCGCCGATCTTCGATTGACTGGTTGACGCGCGGCATGCACTGAAGAGCAAGATTAAGATGAGGATTAAGATTATGAAGATGATTATGAGCAAGAGTACGAGTAAGAGTAGGACTGGATCCGGTGCGCTACCATTGCGGTCTTAATCTTAATCTTCATCGTGCTCGTAATCTTCTTCCTAATCGTAATCTTACTCCTTATCTTAATCTGGTTTGGATGCCCATCAGGATTGCGAATGAACCGGTGGGCGATTCCGCCCACCCTACAGGATAAACCTGCTCAGGTCCTCGTCCTTCGAGAGCGCATCCAGCCGCTCCCGCACGTGCGCTTCATCAATGATGACGTGCTTTTCCGTTCTATCCGACGCATCAAAGCTCAATTCTTCGAGCACGCGTTCCAGAATCGTGTGCAACCGGCGGGCACCGATGTTCTGGGTCGAGCGGTTGACGTGATACGCCAGATCGGCCATGGTTTCGATCGCCGCGTCGGCGAATTCGAGCTTGATTCCTTCGGTGCCTAACAAGGCCTGGTATTGCCGCAACAGCGAGGCGCGCGGCTCGCGCAAGATGCGGGCGAAGTCGTCACGCGTCAGGTCGTGCATCTCGACACGGATCGGGAACCGGCCTTGCAGCTCGGGCATCAGGTCCGCCGGCTTCGATCGATGGAAAGCGCCGGCCGCGATGAAGAGAATGTGGTCGGTCTTAACCGGGCCGTGCTTGGTGTTGACCGTGGTTCCCTCGACGATCGGCAAAAGGTCGCGCTGCACGCCCTGACGCGAGACGTCCGGGCCGCGGCTGGAACCTTCGTCGCTGGTGATCTTGTCAATCTCGTCGATGAAGACAATGCCCGATTCCTCGGTCAGGTTCACAGCGGCCTGGTTGATCTTTTCGGGATCGATTAACCCGTCGATCTCCTGCTGCAGCAAAATCGGCCGCGCCTGGGCAACGGTCAGCCGACGCGTTTGCGACTGCTTGGGCATGATCTTCTCAAACATGCTCTGCAGGTCCATCTCCATCTGCTCGAAATTGCCCGCTCCCAAAATCGACACCGGTGCCATCGAGCGGCCGGGAAAGGTCACCTCGACCTCCCGGTCCTCGAGCTCGCCTGACTGGAGCCGCGCCTTCATCTTTTCACGCGAGCGCTGCCGCCGTTCGGCAGCCTCGGCGGCCTGGGGCGTATCGGCATCCTGCCATTGCGTGGCAGGAGCAGCCGGCAAGAGCATATCTAAAAGTCGCTGCTCGACCCGTTCCTTGGCCGTAGCGGCGACCTTCAACCGCTCGGCATTACGTACCAGAACGATCGCGGCCTCTACCAGGTCGCGTATCAGGCCCTCGACGTCGCGCCCCACATAGCCAACCTCGGTGTACTTGGTCGCCTCCGCCTTCACAAACGGCGCGCCCACAAGCATCGCCAGCCGGCGGGCGATCTCGGTTTTGCCAACGCCGGTCGGCCCGATCAGCATGATGTTCTTGGGGGTTACCTGCTGGCGCAGATCGTCGGGAAGTTGCCGGCGACGCCACCGGTTGCGCAGCGCGATCGCGACGGCCCGCTTGGCCTCGGCCTGGCCCACAATATCGCGGTCCAGCTCGGACACGGTCTGCCGTGGTGTCAACTCACGTTCGCGCTCGTGATCTGGCACGGGAGTTCCTCCACCGTTACGTTCAAATTTGTGTAAATATCGATCCCACCGGCGATGGCCAACGACTCGCGGACGATTTCGGCCGACGACAACGCCGAGTGCTTGATCAGCGCTCGCGCCGCCGCCAGCGCATAGCCGCCTCCGGATCCGGTCGCCAAGATGCCGTCACTCGGCTGGATCACGTCGCCCGAGCCGGTCAACAAAAGACTGTGCCGCGAATCAACGACGACCAAGACAGCCTCGAGCCTCCGCAGCATGCGATCGGTACGCCAGAGCTTCGCCAATTCGGTCGCGGCGCGCGGCACGTTGTTGGGATAATCCTTCAGCTTCCCCTCGAATCGTTCCAATAGTGCGAAACCGTCGGCCGCCGAGCCGGCGAATCCGACCAGTACCTGGCCGTCGAGCAGCTTGCGGATCTTGACCGCGTCGGCCTTCATCACCTGGGTGCCCAGCGTCACCTGGCCGTCCCCCCAATCGCAACCCGGTCCCCCTTGCGCACCGATAAAATCGTCGTCGCATGCCAATCCAATTCCCGCTCCCTTCGCGGACGTGTCTCGAGTTCATTTGGTCACTTGGGCCAGTCTACATTGTAACTGACAACGTGCGGGATGCGCATCGCCCGACTGATGCGGAATCGTCCGTGCAAGCATAATTGCAATGGCCGAGGATTGCCAGATTGGCGGAATCAGAGGGTCGCGGCGCGGATCGCAGCATTTTCGTTAAGATAGAACAAAGTCCGGGTCAAAGTACGTTTGATTTTTTGATCGAACAAAGCGACTACCGGAGACGAACAAATGTGCCTCAAGGTCATGCTGGATCGCGAAGAAGACGGGCGGTGGATCGCAGAAATCGCCGACATCCCCGGCGTCCTCGTATATGGGCAGACTGAGGATGATGCGATCACCAAAGTTAAGGCATTATGTCTCCGCGTTTTAGCCAGCCGTCTGGACCATGGTGAAACTATCCCCGAGATGGATTAAGCCCAATACCGTTGGATTAGTGAAAACTCGAAGGCAAAAAGGACTAAGAACTCGTTCCCACGCTCCGCGCTTGTCATTCCCGATAATTTGGTATCATGGTTGGCTGAATTCTGCCAGCACGTTCATGGATGGAGCCAACTATGTTCACATGGATGTCAATTCACCAGGCCGCGCCAGCGGAATGGGCTCGGACACAGTTCGATGGGATCAGGCTTGGCAATTGCGCAGGAGGAAACGCATCATGTCGTATGCGGAGGCGCTCGCCGAGCAGCCCGGCAAGATGATTCCCGAGTTGTTCACCCGCAAGTACGACATCAACGCGACCTATGACCTCCTCGACGAACGCGAAGTTGTCCCGGACGCGATCCAGGCGGCTCACCGCCGTCTGGTGATGGCCGAGCTCCGCAAATCCGGTCGATACCTCCTCATCGAGGACACCACGTTTCCCTCGTTCTCTCATCGCAAAGAGCCAATACCCGGGCTCGGGCCGATTGGTGACTCGGAGCCAGGACAGCAAGGCTTTCTCCTGCACTCGATCCTCGCAGTGCGTGCCTCCTCGTCACCCGTACCGGACGCGAGCGGGCGTCGCCCTCCGGTCACGATCTTAGGACTAGCCGACCAGCAATATCTGATTCGTACCCCTCGGGACCCCGACACGCCGAAGCAGGCCGGATCGCGGCAGCGGCAGATCCGGGATCGAGAGTCGGACCGCTGGCTCCAGTCGGGCAAGCGGATCGGCCGGGCACCAAACAACCCGGAGGTCCGCTGGGCACGAGTTGCCGATAGAGAGGCGGATATTTATGAATATATGGATTCCTGTCGAAAAGCAGGCCACGGTTTCGTGATCCGGGTCAGTCAAAATCGCATCCTGCTCAATCCGGCCGACGGCAAGCGGCTCGGGCTGGTCTTCGAGCACATCGCTGGTGCGTCGCCGCTGGGGGGAATATACCTGGACTTGCGAGGCCGCGATGGCCAGGTTAGCGCGGCGAGCGAAGCTCCTGATCAGTTGTGGTCCGGTGCGAGTTCGAGCCCCCGAGCGTGCCGGCCGTGCGGCGGCGCGGGCGAGCCGATCGACTGCTGGTTCGTCCGGATCTGGGAGCAAGACCCACCTGAAGGCGTCGAGCCGTTGGAATGGGTGCTATATACGGACAGGCCGACAGAGAGCAGAGAATCACAAGACATACCGGTCTACAACCTAGCGATTTGTAACGGATTCCCCAAGGGTGCTGGCCAGCACTGGCTATGCTCTCTGGCGCCAACGCGACTCAAAACAGAAACGATGGCTGTTCTCGCCGACGCTCGGCGTCGTCGGACCAAGTCCAAGGCATTATCCATCGAGCGGACGCGGAGCGTCCAGGAAGCGCGTTTCCACGCGGAGCGTGGGAACGAGGATCTGAAACTGCTTGTATTTGCAATAGTTAACGCTAATTCTACGGTATTGGAATTAACCCGACGCATACCGGTCTTCAACCGCACGTCCTGTGGTAGCGATTGTCTTGAGCGTGACCGGTTTTTTCTTTGAACTCGATCAAGACCGTGAAAAATCCCCTTTTTCTTGCGGCAGTTGCGCAAACAGCTCCTGCAGCTCCGTCTCATAGTGCCTCCAGCGAGCAACCGACCGCTTGTAAACCGGCTGGCGGACTTGCATCACGCTGGCCGTGCGCACTGGCCGCTCGGTGCGGTGAAACTCGAGGCAGGCCGGCTCCCACGGCAGGCCACACGCCTCGATCAGCCGCCGCGCAACCGACTCAAGGTCAGCCACGGTCTCTTCGTAATTCACTTCGTGAACGGGAACCGGCAGGACTTCTTTCCAGTGATTCATCAACCGATGGTACTGCTGAAATCGCCTGGCGATATGACTCTGGTCGTTGGCCCAGCGAATACTGCGAAAGTCGGTCATCCAGCAAGACACGGCGATGTCGCGCAGGTCGCGCCGGCTATGGATAAAGACCGCTTTGGGAAAGATGATCGCAAGCAGACCGATATACATATAATTGTCTGGCATCTTGTCGACAATTCGCGCATTTCGACCGTCATCGAACTCATTCAAGTTTTCGAGATGGAGCTTGGCCAGGCTTTGCACGGTTGGCGGGTCGAGCAAGGGGATGCATCCGCGCGGAGTGATGGAGCGATTGAGTAATCCAGGAATCGCCTCGAACGACCGCCGCGCGAGACGCAATTCTCCGGCCCCATAAATTTGAGAATGGCTCGCGAGCACCTGTTCGATCAAGGTCGTGCCCGATCTGGGGAGCCCAAAGACGAACACGGGCCGGCGGCTGGTCGAGCCGGCGTTCGCGAGCCGCGCGAACAACTCACGATCAAACCCGCTCAAGAGCTCGCCGATGAAGCGCTCATGTTCGGCGGGATCGTAATCGCGGCGCTTGATGTTCGACTCGATCGCCAGCGCGTTGGCCTCGCGCAGGCACTGGGCGGCCCGAGTGTGTTCGCCCAGGCCGTCGAGTGCCTGGCGCAAGAGCAAACAAGAGCCGGCCGCGGGGGCCTTCGGGCAACTCAGCGTCGGTCAGTCGTTCCTCGAGGGCCGTCAGGTCTTCGGCCGGCAGATTGGTTCGCAAGAGCGTCGCCAGGCGGGCATGGGGCAGCGCATACGTGGGTTGGAGCTCAAGCGCTCTTCGGAACGCGACTTCGGCCCCTGCCAGATCGCCGATCTCCTCTTGCAGTCCGCCTAGATTCAGATAAGCGCCGCCGTGATCGGGCTTCAATCGGATTGCGGTATCATAATGCTCGCGAGCTTCGTTGAGCTTGCCCTCTTCCTGCAGCGCCCATCCCAGCGACAGATGCGCAGCCGCGCGATCGGGCTCGAGCTCGATCACCCGCTCCCAAGAGGGGATCGATTCAAACGGCTCCTCCATGTCGTCGTACAACTCGGCCATCCACTGCCAGATATCTGCGTTGGCGGGCTCGAGCTCTGCCCCCTTCTTGATCCAAACGAGCGCATCGGCTAATTGCCCTTCGCGCTGCAATATCAGCCCAAGGTGGCCGTTGGCAACCGCAAGTTTAGGATTGAGCCGCAATGCCTCGAGGTATTCGGCCTTGGCATCGACATTGCGTTCGAGCGCACGCAGCGCATTGCCGAGGTTGTGGTGGAGTGCGGCGGAATTGGGGTCAAGGCGGACTGCTTCCTGACAATGTGGCAACGCTTCCTCGGCCTGACCACGATCCACCAGAATCTGACCCAGGTTGGTCTGGGCCGGGGCGAAGCTCGGGTCGAGCTCGACGGCGCGGCGGAAATGGTCGAGCGCCTCGTCTTTCTGGCCCAACTCGCGGAGGGCGATCCCCAGATTGTTGTGGGCCACCACGAAATCCGGTCGCAGCTCGAGCGCGCGGCGGAGATGTTCAACCGACTCGGCGTGCTGAGAGAGACCCTGCAATGCCGCGCCCAGGTTGCTGAGCGCTTCGGGGTAATCCGGCCAGATCGCGAGCGCCGCACGGCAGCAGCCCGCGGCTCGCTCGAAGTCGCCGAGCGCCCGATAGGCCTCCGCCAGGTTGGCATGATAAATGGGCGAATTCGGCCGCAACGCGACGGCTCGGCCGATCAATTCGATCGCACGGGAGTTTTGACCTTGCTGATGGTGGAGCACGCCCAAGAGATGCAACGCCTCCGGGTTCTCCTGCTCGCGCCAAAATCTTTTGGTATAACTGCGATGCCTGGCCAAGTTGTCCCGATCGATGGAATTCGATGGCGGCCGTCAGCACATCTTGCATGGCGGAGAGGCCTAATCCGGAAGTCAGTTCTGGTCAATCCAGTTGATGGCGCTCGAGCCCCATCGAGGCGTCTTGTTCACTCGCGGCCCGTAGAAGTAGTTGGAATCGTTCGGATACACAACGGGCGAAGTTTCGGGCAGATTCGGATACGAAAACGAGTTTACCTCGGTGGCGCGAATCTGGCCATCGTATCCGCGAGTGTAGCTCAGAATGGGCGCGGTTGACACCCTGAAGGCGGACAATGGTCCGTAAAGAGTGAGCGTCTGGTCGCCGTAAATGTCCATCGGCGAATAACCACGGCCGGTCGGGTAGCTGCCGCCGATCCAGATGGTCGGCGTCGGCTGAAATGTGCCCAGGGTCGTGTTAGACGAGGGTGCAGGACACGGACGCGCCCGCGTGACCACCACCTTGTGCCCCCAGTACCGCGGTGGTTCACCCGCTCGCGAGGGCGCGTCGGGCGTGAACGTAGGCAAGAGAAAAATGGCGAAGGATAAGGCGCGCGCGGTGGCTGTTTTGATACGTCTCATCGGGTGTTCCTCAAGGTGAGCGTCTGGCACCGAACGAGCACAACCTGCTGGAAGTCGGCTCGCCGTCGTCAACGCAACTCAGTTGCTTGAGGAAATCTACCCGATGAAACCCGATCGTGCGCCGAATAAACCCATCAGACGCTGGAGCGCGACCGGGGAATCATTGCATGCATCTCTTCTAGAATGCGAGCAACACCGTCACCCATCGGGGAATGAAGCAAGTCGTGCAGCTTGGACATCAACTCGCCCTCACGGACGAGAATTGAGTCATGACCATTGGTCTTGACGGCGGTCGATGACTCCAATTTGAAGCGCTTCTCGTCCGATCCGTTGGTCGACATGGTTCTATATGCACTGAGGGGAGGCAGCGACAACGGTCCACCGTCCGACGGAACCCAATCGTACAGCCCGCGTGAACGGTGTGAATTCACCGCTGGTTCGGACGTGGACAGCGACATCGGCCCCGCTATCCTCGTGCCCCAACAAATCCTCCATCGGAACTTCAAGCGCAACGGCGATCCGCCTCAGCGTTCCCGCTCGAGGCAAGCCAGTTTTGCCACTCTCGATCTGGTAAAGCGCGGTCCTGGATATCTCGGCGCGATTGGCAAGTTCGTCGGGACCCCAGCCCTTGGAGTAACGAATATCACGCACTCGTTGGGATAACGACATCGCTAAATCTCCTCGCCATAGAGGTGTAGGGGGCAAACGTCCGTGAAGCCCGATCGCCGCTCCGGCGACAACGCCAAATCAGACTCGGTTTGCCATCTGGTTACAAAAAGCGAGATCGGATAGTTCAAAAATTTACAAAACCCTCATTTCCACGTCAAGCTTTTCATGACAAGAAATAAAAGGCGAGCCGCCTCTGCAGAGCGCATTTCGATAGAAGTTATTTAGTCGCAGATAATTGAACGCGGCGGTCCCGGCTTCCGCCGCCTTGCCTAAGGCCTCATTAGGCACACGCTAAATCAGCGAATGTGGAGATACCGGCGGCGCAGGCTCTGCCCCAGACATGATTATTTGGCTTTCGATCACCAACCAATCGGTGCGAGTGGTATCGATTTGATAGACGAACCGGAGCGAACTCGAAGGATCAAGTTCACGCTGAGCGCTTAAGAACGGAGGCGGAATACGCTTGATCGAGCGCGAGCGATGTCTGGATGCCGGCGAAGTGTGCCTAGCCTCCGCTTTCCAGTTCTTTAAGAATGCCGACTAACTGGGCGGGATCGCGTTTCTGAAGCAGCAGTTCGATCCGCTTCTCGGGAAATTCAAGCTTCCTCAGACTCTCCTCGACTCGCGTCCAGAGCCGGTCGCGTTTCTTTCCTTCGGCAAGAAAAAGATCCGTCGCCAGATCGGAAAGTCGCTGAAATTGGATGGCGTCGAGGTTTTTGTAATATCGATCGATGATCTTTCGTTGGTAAGGCGTGTAGTCGGCCACTCTACGACTCTCCTCACTATGGGCCTGCGGGTAACCGAATCCCGCGGCGCTGCTTTTCTTTCCGGACCGATCGCGTTGTTGGCCCAAGTACTACTAAAATCAGAACCACTCTCGCGGGCCCGGTCAATACTCAGCAACAGGCCGGTGGACAGCGACGCCACTGCCACCGGCCGGGTGCGCAATTTATTTGAGGAAGTGCTCCATGCTGTAACGAACGCGGGTGGGAACGCTGCTTTTTGCAAGCGCGGCGTCGGCCCGTTTGATCGAGACAACCGGCCGAACCTTGACCGCCTCGGCCTTGGCCGCATTGCCCGCGGCCGAGATCTTGGGCGTATAGCTGACCTTGAGCGCGGCGTTGCCGGTCGGGGCCGGGTTCGCCGAGACCGATGTGATCGCGGTACTCGAGTCGGCAATCACAGCCGAGGGGTGCTTGGCCTCGAATTTCGCCAGGCTCTTGTAGAACGAGGCGTTCCCCATGTACTTCTTCAACTTGGCCGAAGGCCCGGGCGGAATGGGGGATATTGAGCACATCCTTGGACGTCTGGAACGACACGCCGCTAGTCGTCTGACCCGTGAGGGTTGCTGTGGTCAGACCGGCAGGAAGCGTGAAGTCGTTGGCGACGAAAACAAACGTCTCGAACGGGAACTCGTCCCGCCGGACCTTGCGAGTGAAATGGGCAATCGGCGCGGCGCCGTCGAGCTTGACGGTGGCCGGATTGATCGACGACACCGGGAAGCCCGATGTGCCGAAGACTGACACCCGCACGAGATCGCGATGGCTGGTATCGATGATCCGGTGCTCATGAGGGTTGATCAAGATCGGGGGCGAGAGCGGTGGCGGAGTCGGGCTGGGGGTCGGCGTCGCCGACGCGAGCGTGAAGGTGCCCGGTCCGATGGTTGCCTCGCCGATCTGCCCGTCATTGCCTGAGCCACCAAAGCCGCTTATAGATCATGGTGCTTGCTTGAGTGAGTGCCGTGCCCGTTATATCCTGGTACAATACCGAGAAGTCCTTGATCGCGAATTCCAGATTGGGATTGCTGGGCGAATTGACCGTGTAGACGTTCCCCTCAAACTGCGGCAATTCGGTGCCGAACTCACTTGGCCCCGTCGCCGAGTGCCACCTGATAGGTTTTCACCGCTGCCCCCACCGGCGCGAATTCGGGAAAGCCGGCAACAACTTGCGGACTACCTGACCCCGTGAGATCGAGGCCTATGCCCATGGACTCCGATCCCTGGAAATCCGGGAAGTCTTCGAAGTCCGGCGCGATGGCAAGAACCGCGGGGTTGACTGATGCCGAATTCCCGTTATCATCCGCGTCGCCGGCAATGACCTCATTGGTCGAGCCGGCCGATGCGGGCGGGCCATCGAGCCCGACGCTGAGCGTGTCGTCCGAGGGAGTGTAAGTCACTCGGATGTCCTTGATGTTGAATCCCGACGTGAAAACGGGGCCTGTGGCAGCCGGTGACGGTGGTAATGATGTTGGTGATCCGAGGTCACCGAGGGGTGCGTATGTCACGTTGTTGGAGATGATTGCGACACCTGGGGATTGTGTAGCGGGAAAATCTACGGGAACGTTTCCGGTGAAGTTAACGCTCAGAAGTTTCCGATGATCTAAATGTTCGATGGTGACGCCTGCGCTTGGCGGTCTTGGAACCACCGCGACGGAGGCGCCATGAATCAACAATATGGAGCAACCTGGAGAATAGGGACATTGCGCCATCGTCCTTTCTTTCGCGCCTTTCCCCCCCAGGGGAAAGAGATGCAACGGTAAGCTTCGCTCGAACAGATGGAGGAACCATGCTGGTTCGAGATGACGCGGAGTCGCGACTCAATTCGCTTCTCCGAGTCACAACGTGACGGCGCAAGCGATGTCCTCCGCTTGCCTGAGCGTTGATACGGTATTGCGGATCGTCCCCCCACTGTGACGACCATCGCGTAATGAGCGTCGTGGCCGATTTGGGGCGAGATAAACCATTACGTGGAAGGAGACTCGTCATGGTTCGTTGGTACGTTTTTGGGAGCTTTATGCTCCTAATGCTGGTTGGGGCTCGTCCCGCTTTGGCCGGCCCCATCGATTTCACGGGCATTACCCAAACAGATTTCAGTCCCTCGAATGCCGCAGCTGCGGGAAACTTGAACTACGCCTCCGTCCCGGTGCTCTCGAGCCCGACAGCGCTGGGTGAGGATTCGTTCATCCCCGCCAATGGCTGGGTCTCGGGCTGGGCCATTTCCAGCGTGAATATGAGCTACGACCCGACGAACAGCACGATGTACGTCGGCCTTAGCAGCTTTAAAGAGCCCGCCTCCGGCGGCTATGCGATATTCGGCGACGCCGACGGCAACGGCAATCCCGGCGGAGCCTCCGCGCAGATGACGGCCGCAGGAGGCATCGACAGCCCGAACATGGGAGGTGATAAGGCAGTGGCGCTGGCGATCGCCGCGGCGAATCCCAACACGACGCCAACGACTCCGATAATGATTGCCGGAATTCCTTCCGAGAAATCGCTGGCAGGCAGCGGAACCGACGGGTTCACCGTCGCCCACTTCAACAGCAGCGCCGGCATGCTGCAGAATGACTTCGGCACCGCCTTGAGCGGCGTCACCGGCAATCTGGCCTTCAACCCGTCCGGCTGCGCACCCCGAGCTGGAGTTTTCGATCTCCAACTTCAAGGCGAGCGGTATCAACCCCTCGCAAGGTTTCTGGATCAATCTTTACGCCGGATCGGGGCAGGATGTCGTCGCGGGTGAAGTCGGCACGGGATGGGTCTATGTTCCGCCGGTCCAGGCCCAGACGATCCCCGAACCATCGACCCTCCTGGTCTGGGCGGGATTGGCTGGTGGTATGGCGTGGAGTTACCGCCGCTCGCGGCGGTCCCGCGCATGACGTTCGTTCCATCGCTCTCATCAACATCATAAACGCATCCCTGCGCAAAATGGCGGTGGTTCTCTGATACCGCCACAGTGTAGATCGGCCTGGACTGACGGCGAAGTACGGCCGTTTTCTTCCAGGCTTTCGCCATTTCCCCTCCCGTCCCGAAATCCCAGACTAGTCACCGCCAAGCATTCGACCCTCATCGCTCGTCTTGGTCGTCAAGCTCGGGCGCGCACCGCGCCGACGGGGCGGTCCCCGACGGATCTTCTCACGATCGCGGTTCGGCCACAGAGCGCAATCATCCGGCTTCTGCCCGAATAGCCGCTTGCGAATCTGGTGACGGTCAGTTAGTTTGCGCTCAATCCCCTGCGACCGGCGATACCCAGCGCGAGTAACCGCGAGAGTCTCACGATGCGCGACCACGTGATGTTCCTGGTTGTCATGAGTCTCGGGCTGAGTTTTTCTTTGATTCCGGCCGGGTATGGCCAAGAGTCAAAGCAATCCAAGACGGAAAGCGGAGGCGCCGCAACAACCCCTGCAGCGCAGGGCAATCTGCGCATGACCCCAGGCGTTGTCTGCCGATCGATCTCCGGCTACGAAGACTATGAGCCGTTGCCCGAGGCGGCACAGACTGCTGAGGAAAAGCTGCTCGTCTACTTTCGGCCGTCGGGACACCGCATCGAGCGGGTCGACGATTTCTATCAGGCCCATCTGGTGCCGGACTTTCAGATCCGCAAGCGCGGCGAAAAGACCGTTCTCCGCCAGAAGCTGAGATTCTATGAATACAAGCCGAAGTCCGCCGAACCGCCAAGTTTGATCTACACAAAAAACGTGATCGCGCTCAAGGGACTTCCCCCTGGAGATTACGACCTGACGATTATCCTCCACGATGAAATCGCCAAGGGCCCTCCTGCCACCCAGGTCGTCAAATTTCGAATCATCCCTGTCGTCGACCTTGAGAAGGCAGAAAAAGAGAAGGCGGGCAAGTCTGGCGACTAGCCAGTCGCGGGGCTGATGAAACGTGTTAGGCGGCGGGCTTGTTGGGATGTAGGGCGGAGATTTCCTCCTCGAACGGAAGCGTGCCGTTCCCTGGGCCCATATCGGATTCGATCGACTTCGAGATCGTGGCGGCCTTCATGTAGACATCCATTTGCTGGCCGATGTAGACGTCGAGCGGCCGGTCGTCCGGCAGCTCGTAGATCACCTGCAGGACGCGCTGGTCGACCCGCTCCGAGTTGTTGCCGGTCAAGCTCTGCTTGGGAATGACGTACGGCTCAACGTATACAAACTTCAAGGGGAAGCGAACGTTGGGACGTCCCTTGAGAGTGGCGATCGCCTCGGCACCCTTGGAAAAATAGAGAAGCTCGGGCTCATCGATATCGATCCGGACATGCAAGCGCTTACTGTCGCCCAGCACGATCATCGGCTCTTTCCATGTCATGGCGGCGAACTGGCCCAGCCGGACGTTGAGCTGAAGGACTTCACCATCCATCGGCGCGCGAACGACGAGTCGCTCGAGGCTGATCTTGATGCTTTCAACCTGGCTCTGGGCGAGCTGGACGGCGGCCCGAGCGATCTCGATGTCTTCCTTCCAGCTTCCCGCCAGAATTTTCTCGAGGTCGGCCTTGGCCTTGGCGTAGGTCGCCTTGGCGGCGTAGAAAGCATAGCGGTCCTTATCGTAATCACTGGCGGCGATCATCTGCCTTTGAAACAGCCGCTCGGTCCGTGCGAGTGCCGCCTCGGCGTCGGCCATCCTGGCCTCGGCCTCTTCGGCAGCGGCTCTGGCCGGCGGAACGTCCTCGGGTCGCGGCGACGCAATCAGCTTGTGCAGCTGTGCCTTGGACGACGCGAGCTCGGCCTCGCGCACCGCGAGCATCGACTTGAACTCGCGATCGTCGGTCCTGAAAAGCGGAGCGCCGAGCTTGACCTTCTCACCCTTCTTGACGAATACCTCGGTGACCACGCCCGGGATATTGACGCCGATCGGGATATTTTCCCGACGCGCTTCGACCAGCCCCGAACCGGCGATCATTTTGACCGAAAGCGGCCGTGTTGGCGGCTCGACAATCGGCTCGGCCGTCGGCCCGGGCTTTCGCGCCTCGACCACCCTGTTAATCGCGAAAATCAAACCGGCGACGGCCAGAATTGGTAGAACAATTTTGGTGATCATGGCCACAGAGCTCCCTGATTCCGACCAGTAAATTTAAATGAGTTACATAATTATATTGCACTATGTATGCGTTCCTCGACACGGATCATCGCTCCGTCGTCCATCTGCGCGATCCTGTCGCCGAAGCCGAACACCCGGTTATCGTGCGTGACGACGACAACGGCCCGATCCGGCCGGACGGCAGCCGCGCGCATTAGCTCCATGACCGTGATGCCGGTCTCGTGGTCAAGCGCCGCGGTGGGCTCATCGCAAACCATCAAACGAGGCTCGTGCACAAGCGACCTGGCGATGGCCACCCGCTGCATCTGGCCTCCGGAAAGCTGGCTGGGCAGACTCTCGAGCTTTTTGCCCATGCCCAGGGACGCAAGGACCTCTGCGGCACGGCGCACCGCGCGCTGCTTGGTCCAACCGGCGATCACCAGGGGAATCGCCGCGTTTTCGACGGCCGTCAATGCCGGCAAAAGGTTGTATTGTTGAAAGACAAAGCCGATGTTCTGGGCGCGATACCTGGTGAGCGTGCGGTCGCTCATTCCGGTCAGCTCTTGGCCAAAGACTTCGACAGTACCGCTGTCGCAATTGAGGATGCCGGCGATCACCGATAAGAGCGTGGTCTTACCGCATCCCGACGGACCGACGATCAATGTCATCTGACCAGCGTAGACGTTCCAGTCGATGTCTTTGAGCGCCTGCACGCGCTGTTCGCCGCTGCCGAAATGCTTGTTCAAGCCACGAATCCGCACCGCGACCGGAAGTGGGATCGCAGGCGCGAGTGCCACATCATCGCCTATCATCGATTGGGGTGCCAGATGCGTGATCATCTATTCATTCCTCGGTACGAATCGGAACTAGCACAAGAAACCTGCGCACAAGCATCCCTTTCGCTCAACGAAAAACGATCGCCGGTTCGAGGCGAATAACTTTCTGCACGGAGAGCAGACTTGCCAAGATGCAAATGAGGACAATCGCCGCCGCCGTGATCGGCAGCAATTGCCAGGGTGTGAAGAAGGCCAGCTCGGTCCCCTTCACGCGCCACCCGAAAAGCGCCGCCAGGCCGACGCCGATGCCGTAGCCGAGCAAACCCACAACCGTGGCTTGCAAAAGGATCATCCCGACAATCCCCAGATTGGTCATTCCCATCGCCTTCAATGCGCCAAACTGCTTGATATTCTCGATGGTGAAGTTGTAAAACGTCTGACCTGCGATTGCCGTCCCGACCAGGAAACCGAGCAAGGCGGTGATCCCGAAGTTGAAAGGAATGCCGGTGTAACGTAAGTAATAGTCGATGGTCTTTGACATGAACTCATCGCTACTCATTGCGCCGAGTCCGATGGTCGCGGCGATCCTCCGGGCGACGACCTCGGGGGGCAATCCCGGCTCGGTCTTGGCCAGCACGTAAGAAAGGATCTTGCGCTCCTGCGGAGCGAACGACTTGGCCCGGGCATAGGTCGTATACACAACGGGGTTCGACTGGAACGTCGGGGTCGCGACGCACACACCCACGATAATCGCCCGGTGGTCGTTCATCTCGAACTGCCGGCGGAGAAACCGGCGATAAAACGCCGTGCCCTCTTTGGCGAGCTCATTCCACTTTTCTTCGGGGTAAAGCTTTTCGAGGCGCACATTGTCGACAATGACGGCATCGGGCTGCCGCAAGTCACGCAGGCTGCCGGCGAGTATCTTCGAGGTGTGCGGTGCGCCGACCAGACTCGTGTCGTCAAGGCCCAAGAGGATTACTTGCTCGATCACGGTCTTTTGATTGCCGCGTGCCACATCGGGGTTGATCTTGGCACGCGCCGTTCCTTTGTAGAGCGGAACGGCCCAGCGAACGCCTTCCACGCCGCGCACGCGGTTCAGGTTATTTTCGAGCATCGGCTTGACGTCGTCGATGTAGCGGACTGACGGGTCCATCACCCAGAGGTCGGCCCCTGTGATGTCGGTAATCTGACCACATGTTCGCAGCATCAAGCCGCAGAATATCGAGCCCTGCTGATTGATCAACAAGGCCGCGAAGGTCAGTCCCATGACGATGCCCAGGAACTTGGCCTTATCGCCGACCAGCATCTTGATCGCAATCCACGACAAATTGCCACCTCCGCCATCAGACGTCGGCGACCGCTCCGGCAGCTACCGCCAGACCGGCTTGGTTCAAAGGGGGAATTGAACCAAGGGCCGCCAGACAAAACGACGTGATATGATCCGTGAGAAAATCGAGGTCGAGCCCTTGAAATGCCTCGGGCCCGATCAACCGCTCAGTAACCGGCCGCGCCATCCGGTAATGCAGACATTGGCCGATCACCGAGAACGACAGAGCGTTGAGCTTTCGTTCATCGGCCTCGGGACAAAACTGCCTCATCACTTGCTGGAGTCGCTCGAAGTGCGGACGAATCGATTCGCGGACGAGCACGTCCGACGCCGACGTTGGCTGGAGCATCTCGCGCAGCATCAGCCGGTGCCGCCAATCATCGGGATGGTTGATCGCCAGCACACGCGTCAGAAAGTGATGAATGAAACAGCGGAGCTGCTCTGCCGGTCCGGCCGCAACAGCCGCATCATATTCGCCGAACTCCATACCGCAACGATGAGCATCCAGAACCGTCTCGACGTAGAGCTGTTCCTTGTCGCCGAAGTGATAATTTACCGCCGCCACGTTTGCCCCCGCGCGGTCGCAGATCGTGCGGATTCGCGTGGCATCAAAGCCCTTGCCGGCAAACTCCTCGCCGGCAGCTTCGATCAAGCGAACCTTGGTGGGATCTTGTTCTTCCATAACGGCGCATTACCTCTTACCGCGCTTAATTCCGCGCGCTCACGCTGCTCCGCACGCTCGTCCACGTCGGCAGAATTCGCAAACAGTTGTTTCAAACAGGCGTTTCAAGCAACTGTATACATTTTCGGATACGGGTCAAGGTAATCTTGAGGGGAAATCTGTAGCGACAATGTCGGTTGCGCGAGCGTATGTTAGGGCTGTGGCTGTTGATCGGAATTTGTCTTGCCAGCGGCAGGTGGCCACGCATGAATGCATTGGAATGGTTGAGCGCAGATGTTGATCCGCAGATCCGGCCGGTCTATGCCGTTTACGGCGACGACACTTACCTGATCCGTGAGTCGATCAGGCGCATTGCGCTGGCCCTTTTTGCGGACGACGAGGAGCGCGAGTCTGGGATCAGCCGGTTTCCTGGCCCTACCAGCTCGCTCGCGAATGTCCTTGATGAGGTTTCCACACTCCCTTTCTTTACGCGCCGGCGGCTGGTGATCGTCGACGATGCCGACCCATTCGTGACGAAGTATCGCCGCGAACTGGAGGCGTATGTCACTCATCCGTCCACTTCTGGGACGCTGGTCCTGCAGGTCAAGCAGTGGACTGCGACGACCAAGCTGGCTGCGCTCGTCGAAAAGGCTGGTGCATCGATCAATTGCGCAAGTCCGCGCGAGCGCGAGCTGGCCGCCTGGCTAACGCAGCTGGCGCGGACACGCCATGACACCCAATTGAGCGCCGATGCCGCGCGTCTCTTGATCGAGCTGGCGGGCGCGGAAGCGGGGATTTTGGCGGCCGAGGTCGAAAAGCTCGCTGTCTACGTCGGCGAATCGGGGAAAATCGAGCGGGCCGACATTGTCACGATGGTCGGAGCCGGCCGCGTGGAGACAATCTGGAATACTTTGGATGCCGCCACTGCAGGCTCGGCGCGGATCGCGCTTGAACACCTCGACAACCTGCTCGGCGCCGGTGAACACCCGACGCCAATGCTGGCGGCGATGAGTGCGAATCTGGCGAAAGTTTATCACGCCGGCCGACTACGGGCGGCAGCCCGTCTTCCGCTTGACGAGGCATGCCGGGTCGCCGGCATTCCCGCCTTTGCCGTAGAAAAGACTCGGAAGCAACACGCGCATCTCGGACCTGGCCGGGTTGACCGGCTCCCTGCACGGCTTCTAAAAGCCGACCTCGACCTCAAAGGGGGCAGCATGCTCGACCCACGAATGATCCTCGAAATTTTGCTGGTGGAGCTCAGTCTCCCGCGCACAGACTGAATGAGAGGTTTAGAGCCCTATTCCTTCGCACGATTGACTACTTATCTAGCGGTTGCCAGCCGCTTTCCGCCGAATTCTGGCGACGCGCGGCCGAACGCCATTCAGTTGCGCGAGGCAAATCTGCGAAGACTTCGTGAATTCCATGCCAAAATAAAAATTGGCGCGCCCATTGCAATGTTGGTGTTCTATATTTACAACGCAAGAAAGAACCCGCTTTTTAATGCTTATTGCGCCGGAGATTGGCAACATGATCGTCAATGGCGTCGATGCCGCCCTTACCCTGGCCAAGCGTGTAGAAACGAAAGTTCGCCAGGCAGCTCATGGAAGGATCCGTAACCTGGTCGTCGAAGAGATCCAGGGACAGGTGGTCGTTAGCGGCCAGGCACCGTCTCGGCATGCGAAGCAGCTTGCCCTCCAAGGTGCGCTCGAGCTGCTATCCGGATCGATGTTCGCCGAGAAAATCACGATCGGTTAATGCTGTACGTGATGACAGCTGCTGCACGCCGCCAAGAGCCTGTCGCAAGACGCTCGCGGTGGTCGCCCTAAGTAGGCCTGCGGAATTCGTTAAACGCAGGTCATCCTATTACGCCCGGCTCCCACGCACGCACGCAAGATGCGTCAGGCTCGAAAACCCGACCTGCAAAAAGGACTCTCTGTTCTCAGCTATTATCCCGTCGCTCAATTCCAGTAGCTTCCCGCACTTGAACTTGAGAGCGGAGCCGGTTTCGGCCATAGTACGAAGAGAGCGCGGGTAGAATTTAGTTCACTCCCGTGGCTTCGTACATCCAAACTCAGGGCTTCCGGATGGGAAGGGGTCCTCGCATGACTCGCCGATCGGCATTCGCCAGGTACACGCGGGCGCTCGTGCCCACTCTGTCCGCACTCTTTGCATGTTCATTTGCATATGGAGCGAACAAGCACGAATCTTGGGACGCGATCTACTTGAGTGGGTCAAAAATCGGCTATGTTCACACGTTTGTCGAAAAGGTTCACCATAAGGGTAAGGAATATCAACGAGTCCGCATTCATATCGAGCAACGGCTCAAGCGCGACAAGGATATTTCAGTCGTGAACCTGGAATACGGGACGATCGAGACTTTGGACGGCGAGGTTTTGCGTCTCGACACGCGGACTCTGGCGGGTGATGGCAAGGATATCCGTGCCCACGGCGACGTGATCGGCGGCAAGATGAAATTCATCTTGGAGAGCGGTGAGAGACAAGAGCTGGTGATCCCCTGGAGCCATGAGGTTCGCGGTCCATACGCTCCCGAGCAAAGCATGGCCAAGAATCCGATGCACGAACACGAGCGGCGGGATCTAAGAATGTTCATGGTCGAGCTCAACAAGATTTGCGACGTCACGCTGACCTCCGGCGGCATTGAGCCGGTGATCTTGGGCGACGGCTCGACCCGGCCGCTACTCCGAGTGGACCAGACAACGCATGTCGACGGCAAGCAAAGGCCAGAGTTCGACGCTACGCTTTGGGTCGATTCGTCAGGCCAAGTCTTAAAGGGTGAGCAAGATCTTCTTGGCGGGATCGTCATGTACCGCACGACCAAGGAAGCGGCGATGTCGTCGGGCGGACCGATTCAGTTTGACCTGATCAAGAACACCGTGATCAAGATCGGCCGTGTTCTGCAAGACCCCGAGCAGACCAGGCAAGTCAAGTACCGCATCACTCTCAAGAACGGCGATCCTAAAGCGACTATTCCGACCGACTCCCGCCAGACCGTAGAGCTCGAGGGAATAGGAAACGATGCCATCCTGCAAGTGAAGACGGTCGGGCCTCTCGACGGCCAACCCGGGCCCGCCACAGTCGACTCTCAATACCTCAAGCCCAATGTACTCATCACGAGCGCGGATAGCCGCGTCATCTCTTTGTCCCAGCAAGCGACTCGGGGCGCGGTCGATCCCTGGGAGAAAGCTCGACGGATCAACCATTGGGTTTTCGAGCACATCCGGGACAAGAACTTTGGGGTCGCATTTGCCGCGGCCAATGAAGTCGCCCGCAATTTGACTGGCGACTGCACCGAGCACGCTGTCCTGGCCGCCGCGATGTGCCGAGCGGCCGGTATTCCGAGTCGCGTGGTGGTTGGACTGGTCTACGTCGAACGGTTGAAGGGATTCGGCTATCACATGTGGTATGAGATCCATACCAACGAGCGCTGGGTCGCACTCGACCCGACATTCGATCAGTCGTCCGTCGACGCGGTCCACATCAAGATCGCGGAATCCAGCCTGGAGGGTGTTGCGCCGTTCGAAGTCTTCACGCCGATTCTGCGCGTGGCGGGCAAGCTCGAGATCGAACCGCTCGAGAGGCGCTGAGGTAACCTACTCAATTGACGAGTCGCGTCTGCTTCAATATCGCATCGGTTTCTAATGAATTAGGTCACGCACTCTTGCCGGCGTGAAAGGCGAATCGTAGACTGCGATAGAGAGGGTTTGCAGAACCAATTAATTGCGCCAAGCCCTCCACGTCCAGGGGGGACGACACCATGAAGCCGCGACGATTGGCCTTGCAGTCATCTATTGCGCTGGCCGTCCTGGCCGGCGGACAGACTGTGGTTTTCGGTCAAACTGTCGTGCAGCCGCGCGACAAACTCAACAGCCGGGCGATAGATCGCGGCCGGCGCCACGCACCAAAGGCGACCAAACTACCGCAGGGCGTGATCTGGCTGTGCTCTGGGCGATGCGCTCCAATCCGGTGACGGCCGGCTACCCGATTTCCGCCAGCCTGCAGAAAGGAAAAGTGGTACTTGCCGGAAGAGTCGGAACCAAGCAAGTTCACGACGCAGCCGTCCGAATGGTGATTGATATGGGCATCCCGTTTCGGGATGATCTGGTGATCGATACGGCTGCTGCTGCTGCGGTCGCCCAAGCAGCGGGTCCAGCCGCCGGCGGCTACGGCGGCGCTATGGCGGGAACGCTCTCCAACTCTGCTCCCTACGTCTACCCGCCGCCGTTGTTTGCCCGTCTGGACGATCCCTTTTTTGGCTTCGTTCCCCCACTCGTGAGCTTTCCGCCCTGGTGGCGGCGCCCTGGCCAGAGCGGCCCGACGGTACAGCCGCGACCAGATCCTGCCGCCGCGCCGCAGGCATCCGCCGCGCCCGCTGATTCCGCGCGTGTGAGCGAGCCTAAGGGTTCGTGGCAACCTCTGAATGTCGACCCGGTCAAGGGGCAGATCGAGGTCAGTGTCGACGAATTGGGGGGAGTCTTCTTGCGCGGAGTGGTGACTAGCGAGCAAGCCGGCCGCGAGATCGAAGATGCCGCGCGCAGCGTTCCGGGCGTGACATCCGTCTCGAGCCAGTTTCAAACCCTACCGCGCCGCGCAACCTGAGGAGGTTCAACCGCCCCCTCCCCCGGTTCCCATGCCCGGTCCATCAGGTGTCGAGGAACGCGGACCGCAGCCGTCGGCCGCTCCTGCCCCTGCGATTGTAGCGGCACGGTCCAAGCCTCGGGCGGCAGCGGCGCCCCTGGCACTTGACGCCCACCCGCTTACCCGCCGGATCGTAGGCGCACTCGAGCGACGGCCGCAGGCGAGCGAACTTCCTGTCAAGGTACGTTCCACTGATGGGGTCGTCACGTTGTCTGGTCAGGTCCCGTCGGCTTACGAGGCCATGCTGGTGTACCGGGCCGCTCAGCAAACGCCTGGCGTGACCGAAATCATCGACCGCCTCGAATTCACCGTTCCCGACGAAAACCATGCAAACCCGCTCACACAAAAAGGCCGGCCCGAAGACATCGAGCCCTATCTGGCTTCCCAGATTCGCCGGCACGTCGGTGATCTGGCGCACGTCGACCGCATCCAGGTCCGAGGTGATTCGATCGATTTGCGCGGAACCCTTCAAAACGCCGGCGACCTCGATCGTTTGCTGGCAATCCTCCGCTCGATTCCAGTCCTGAACGGCTTTCGGCTCGAAACCGACTTCAAGGCCGACTAACAAGGCCGGATGAGCGAGGCGATTTCTCCACCGCCGCCGATTGACCCCGCCGCCACCGGCATCAGGGACGATATGCTCGGTGTCGCCTTCTGACCGTGCTTGACATACACCTCGCCGGTAACTGCGGCCCGAGCGCCGCGTATAGCATTCGTCCGCGAAGTTTCATTCGATGCTCACAAAATAGGCAAAATCTACGGGCGTGTTTGTCTCAATTACATTCAAATTGCCCTCGAAAGCGGTGGGGGTTTGATCTTGATCGAATAGGTGTAACCCACGTAGGATGAGCGCCGAATGCAGGTAAAGCGAACGCATTCAAGCTGTTATTATTTGTTTCTTATGGTTTCGCCAACCTACAGACACCTCGCAACGAGGGAGAGGGTCGGGAACGCATGATCGCCAACACGGACGGGGGCGTCTTGCCAAATCGTTCGGAACGGTTGACCTCACGGCGGTCAGCGCGATCCACGATGCTCTCTCACGACGACCTCGGAAGTGCGCTGGAACGGACCAAAGACTGGCTCCTCTCACGGCAGACCGAGCAGGGTTTCTGGATCGGAGAGCTCGAGGGCGACACGATCCTCGAGTCCGAGTACATCTTGCTGATGACCTTCCTGGATCGCGAGACCGATCCGGTCTGCGTCAAGTGTGCGCGTTATATCCAGGACCACCAGCTCGAGAACGGCGGTTGGGCGATTTATCCCGGCGGCCCGTCCGACATCAGTGCGTCGGTCAAAGCGTATTTCGCGCTTAAGTTGGTGGGGATCTCGCCCGAAGATCCGGCGATGGTCCGCGCCAGGAATGCGATTTTGAGCGCCGGTGGAGCGCACGAGTGCAATAGCTTTACCCGTTTTTATCTGGCGCTTCTGGGCGAGATCAGCTACGACGAGTGCCCGTGTGTTCCACCCGAACTGCTGTTGATTCCTTCGCGCTTGGGCTTCAGCTTGAGCGCGATGTCAGCGTGGACGCGTACAATCGTCGTGCCGCTATCGATCATGGCGTATTACAGGCCGGTGCGGTCACTGGAAAGCGAGCGTGGCATCGCCGAGCTGTTCCGCAGCGACCGTGGCCGGCCGTCGCGCCGGACGGGTCGCTGGCTTTCCTGGACCAACTTTTTCCTTGTTGTCGACCAGGTCTTGAAAGTGCTCGACCGCTCTATACCCGCTCGCTGCCGTCAGCCTGGTGTCGCGGCCGCGCACCGCTGGATGCTCGAACACTGCGAAAACACCGACGGTCTGGGCGCGATTTTCCCGCCGATGGTCTACTCGATCATTGCGCTCAGATGCCTGGGTTACGAGATGGGTTCGCCAGCCGTTCTCTGGGCGATGAAACAGCTCGACGACCTGCATATCGCAGAAGAGGATCGCGTACGCGTGCAGCCGTGCCTTTCACCTGTATGGGACACTGCCATCGCCATGATCGCGCTGGCCGATGCCCAGGTAGTCGCGGACGATCCTTCCTGGGCGCCTGCAGTCAAATGGCTGCTTTCCAAGGAACTGCGAAATCCCGGCGATTGGTGCACCAGATGCCCCGGCGTGGAACCAACCGGCTGGCACTTCCAGTTCCGCAATGCATTTTATCCGGATCTCGACGACAGCGCGATGGTGATCCTCGCCCTCAATCGCTCGCCGCTGGTGAACGAGCCAGGGGTCAAGGCCGCAACCCGGCGCGGGGTCAACTGGCTGCTTTCGATGCAAAACCGCGACGGCGGGTGGGCGGCCTACGACGTCGATATCGACAATCAGGTCCTCACCCAGCTCCCGTTCGCCGATCACAATGCCATGCTCGACCCTAGCTGTGCAGATATCACGGCCAGGGTGCTCGAGTTACTCGGCACGCTCGGCTATCGAGCCGATCACCCGGCGGTCGCCCGCGCTCTTGATTACCTCTGGCGCACGCAAGAACCTGACGGCTGCTGGTACGGCCGGTGGGGAGTCAACTACATCTACGGAACGTGGCAAGTCTTGCAGGGTTTGAAAGCGCTTGATTTCCCCATGGAACACCCGGCGATAGAGCGGGCGGTCGTGTGGCTCGAGTCGACCCAGCAGCCTTCAGGAGCATGGGGCGAAACCTGCCAGAGCTACGACGATCCAGCGTTGAAGGGGACCGGTGAGCCAACTCCGTCGCAGACCGCCTGGGCCACCCTCGGACTGATTGCAGCCGGGCGCGCCTTCTCGCCCGCAGTCCGCAACGGCGTCGATTATCTGGTAAGGACCCAGTTACAGGACGGATCTTGGGATGAACCGCAATTCACAGGCACCGGTTTTCCCAGCGTCTTTTATCTTCGCTATCATCTCTATCGCATCTATTTTCCGTTGATGGCGATGGCCAGATATCAGGCAGCGATCGATCGCCGGCATGGCCAATTGGCCCCTGCCCTGGCATGTCGGATCCCGGCGCAACCGTTGTCATCGGAATTATGAGGGGCAGCACCGGCGATCAACGCGGCCGTCGCCCGCGGTCGAGCAGGTCTGAGAGCAGAAGAATGAACCCTGGCAAGACGTCGCCGCCGTCGAGTGTCTGATCCGCGCGTACAAGCACCGGCTTTTCGCCAGTCGAAAAGACCTGGGCGGTACGTCTCTTACGATCGATCAGCCACACCAGTACGACGCCGGCTTCGAAGTATTCCTGCACCTTGCGGGCCATCTCTGCCTTGGTGTTTCCCTCACTAAGCACTTCGACGGCCAAGTCGGGCGCCAGGTCAGGAATCGGGTCTTGGGGGCTTTCTCGGCCAGGGAGCCTGGCCCAGGAGATGAACGAAAGGTCCGGAATCCGCACCAGGCCGGACGCGATCCGCATCATGCCGTCGGCGCCGACGCAAATTCCCAAGTCGTGCTTGTCGAGAAACGATTTGACCAAATGGATGAGTTCGGCGGCCAGTCGCGATTCCTCGAACCCCATGGCCTTCTCCACCAGGGTGCCGTCAACCAGCTCGCAGAGACGGTTTTCTCGTGCCTCGGCCTCGATTACATCCTTCTCAGTCGCGGTGCCAGGCGCAGGGTGAAACCAGATCCGCTCGAGCGGGATCCCACCCAGCCGCTGACGCAGATCAGCCAGGGTCTTGATGTCGGCAGAAGCGATTGTTGCCTGAGACATAATGGCGTTCTCGGGATTCGCGATTCGTCGATGCATCACGAAACCATTCTGACGCCTCGCAGTCTTGTCGGCAAGGGACGGGTACTGCAGGCCAACGCCCGCCCAGGCGCCATCGCCGTCGGGTTTCTGGTTCATACGTGGACGACCACTGGATCGGGGACCGAAACGACCCGCGCCGTGCGCTTTTCCAGGAGGGATCGGCCCTACCAACTTGATCTGGTGCTCGAATTGTAACGACGTACTTCCGAGGGTCCGAGCTACTACTCATGGCAATGAACGGATATCAAGCGCCCACTAGGCGCCGCATGGACCAATCGGCCCATGCCCTGGCCTGTCGAATCCCGGCGCAACCCTTGTCGCTGGAATCGTGATAGAATTCTTTGACGCGCGTTTGTCAACGAATTCATTGTTCCTGAAAAGTGAGCCGCCGCTCTCACGATGCAAGACCGTTCGACTGGTGAGAGTCGTTCCGGCAACCCTGACGGACGTGGCGTGGCACCGGCCCCGGTTCCCGCCGACGTGGGCATCGTCGCGGCCTTGCCGATCGAGGTCGGCGACCTGCTGGACGGACTTCAGAAGGTGTGGAAATACAAGTCCGTCGCGGTCCCGGTGATCGAAGGGGAATATGCCGGCAAGATCGTGGCCGTGGCCATCGCCGGTATGGGACGAGCGACCGCCCGGCGCGCTGCCGACGTCCTTATCGCTGGCCACCGGCCGCGCTGGGTCATCTCGGCGGGTTTCGCCGGTGCTCTTAACCCTGCCTACGCGCGCAATGACCTGGTCCTGCCCCGCGAAGTCATCGACCGCGACGGAGGTTGCTACCCGGTCGATCAACCCGCCGGACTGGCGGCAAACGTCAAATATTCCACGGGTCGTCTGCTCACGGTCGACCAGCTCGTGCTGCGGGCCGTCGAAAAAGGTGCGCTACACGAGTCTTACAAGGCCGACTTGATCGACATGGAATCGTCGGCGGTGGCCGCCATTTGCCGCGAGCACACCGTGCGGTTCCTGTCGATCCGCGTGATATCCGATGACGCTCACCGGGATCTGCCCGCCGAGGTGTCCGGGATTGTCAACTCGTCAGGCAGCTATCGCGTGGGAGCAGCACTGCGCAGCGTCTGGCGCCGACCCTCGACTCTCAAAGATTTCTGGTCTCTTTATGAGCACTCGCTCGAGGCAGCCGATCGCCTCGCGAAATTCATCAAGCGTTGTCTCGATGACCTGCCGCTCTGACGGATTCAAACCGGTGTGCGGCATCGATCACGATGTCCGCCACGGTGAAGTAAATCAGTCCTTCCCGTCGCGGAAATCGCTCTGAAGCTGGATCTCGGTGTCGGTTTGGGTGACTTCGCGTTCCGCGTCTTGAGGCCGCCATCCGACCACGAAAGATTCGGATTGAGCCGCGGTTACGGGGGCGGCGATTTGCTCAACCCCCTGCTTTTCAATATGCTTCTGGCGGGCCAGGTCCCAGATTCCCGGCGCACCGTCGGGATCCGACGATTCTGCCGCGTCAATCACGAGTTGCACCTCGGCTGATTCGGCGCCCTCTACAGCGACCGATATTCTGGGGATGCCATGCGCATGGGTTTCAATGCGGCTGGGATCAATTCCCGCTTGAACCAGCCAGCGCCGCGCACGTTCGAGCGTCTCGACATGAGAGAATTGGTGAGTAATGTATCGCACGTTTCGCCCTCTCCTTACTTCGGGAACGCACTCATTTTGCCTTTTCCGCAGCCTTCGTTTGAGCAGGTGCCCCTGACGGCGAAAGCGATTGCCGAACGGCCGGGGTCGGCGCAAATGCTCGTCCCGCCGCCGTCCTCGCCGAAGGTGGTGCAAGTATGCTCTCGACACCCATCGTCGCCAGCCCGGAGACCAAGAGCATTGTCGCGATTCCCAAGCCCAGGGCATGCCAGGGGTGAAACTGGAGAATCAAGGTAAAGACGCCGAACCAGACAATTCCTTGAAGCAATGTCCAGGCGATATTGGTCGTGAACATCGATTCAAAAGAGGCCGGAACGCCGAAATACCGCAGCATGGTCAAGACCGCGGCGATCAAGAACGAAGCGGAACCGACCTTCAAGCCCACGCGAGGGGTAACCTCATCATAGAGCTGATCCTGGCCCACCTCGGCCACAACGAAGCAAGCAACGAAAATAACCAGCCAGTAAATCAAGAACGCCCACATAACTGACATCATAAAGGTGCAACCGATGTGAGAGAAAAAGCCCCGATGTGGTCATCCGCAGCTCTTCTTCGAAATCATACCGCACGTGCTTGGCATCGGCCACTCGCGCCTGGCCTTTTGGCCGAAATGCAGTGCCCGGCGCGCGGGGTCCGGCAGGTCGATCGAGCCCACACTGGCGGTTATGCGTCTGTCTGTTTATCATCGATTCCGACCGACACTACCCCGCTTTGTTTGGTATCCAGGAAATGATCGATGATTCGCTTGAGCGCCTTCGCCGACGAGATCTCGCAGAATCCCATTGAACAGGTTGACGTCCTGGCGGCGCACGGCATCAAGCATATCGAGTTCCGCGCAATTCACGGGACCAACGTGTTGGATCTGGAACTCGCCCAGCATACGGCCTTTCGCGAATTGCTGAGGTCACGCGGGTTTGGCTTAAGCGCGATCGGATCCCCAATTGGTAAGATCCTCGTCACCGAGCCGTTCGACGAACACCTGGAGCGGTTCGGACGAGCAATGGACCTTGCGGATTTTTACCAGACTCCACGCATCAGGGTGTTCAGCTTCTACATTCCCCCGGGCGACGATCCTCATACTCATCGCGGCGAGGTGATAAAGCGGATGACAGAGCTTTCCCGTCGCGCCGCCGCTCGCGGGATTCGCCTTTTTCTCGAAAACGAGAAAGGGATCTACGGCGACACGGCAGCGCGCGTTGCGGATGTGCTCGAGACCGTGAATTCGCCCGCGCTTTCGCACGCGTTTGACCCCGCCAATTATGTCGAGGTCGGGCAGGCGATCGAGCATGCATGGTCGCTGCTCCGCTCGCATGTAACACATTTTCACGTCAAGGATTACGACGCGAAAACCCACCGCAACGTGCCCGCCGGAGCCGGGGACGGTCAGATCCCCGCCTTGCTCGCAGATGCCGTCGTCCGAGGCTACGACGGTTTTTGCGTTCTGGAGCCGCATCTTGTTGTCGCCGAACTATCATTCGGCTTCACTGGCCCCGAGCGATTCGCCGACGCGGCAACTGCTCTCAAGCAAATCCTTGAAGATCGCTCGATCGCATTCGAATAAGGATGCAGATGGGCCCAATCGGCGCGCTGCCGTTCTGGCGGTCATTCACCTGGCCGATTTTGGCCGAGAGTGCGCGATTCGCGCATGGGTCCATTCAATATTTCGTGGTTCAGTTGTGTATACATTCGGAGGATTTTCGGATGAGTGATGGCCCGAGCACGCAGGCCAGCCTTTTGATCCGGCTGCGAGATCACGGCGACGAGCGGGCATGGGCCGAGTTCACCGAAGTCTATGGGCCGGCGGTGCTGCAACTGGCGCGACGACGGGGACTTCAAGATGCCGACGCGCAAGACCTGGTTCAGGATGTTTTTCGCGCGGTCGCCAGGGCGATTCACCGCTATGACCCCGATCCCAATCGGGGCTCATTCCGCGGCTGGCTATCGCGAATTGCGGTCAATTTGATCATCAACCTTTTGACCGAGCAAAAGCGGCATCCCCGTGGCAGCGGCGACACCGACATGCAACGCCTGCTTGAAGAACAGCCCAACGTCCCTGATGAAGAGTCGGTCCTGTTCGAGGCCGAGTATCGGCGCGGACTGCTGGCTTGGGCCGCCGAGCGAGTCCGAGGCTCGTTCTCAGAGGCAGTCTGGCAGGCATTCTGGAGGACGGGTGTAGAGGGTCGGCCCGTTGCGGAAGTGGCGGAGTCGTTGGGAATGTCGGTCGGCACCGTCTATCAGTACAAGAGCCGGGTTGTGGTGCGCATACGTCGCGAGATTGAGCAATTTGACGGCGAGTCGAGAATCATCTTTTGATCAAGGGGACATACATATGGTACGGTGCGCGGTGAGCTGCGATGAGTCGCTGCTGAGGTCATTTCTGGACGACGACCTGGCCGAACTGGAACAAGCCGAGCTGGCCGACCACCTCGGCACATGCGCGTCGTGCCGTCGCATGCTCGAGCGGCTCGCCGCCGGCACTCGACTCTGGGCTGAACTGCGTCAATTACCTCCTGGGGCCGCATACGCGCCTCATTCCGGGCCGACGGCGGCGTCTACGGCCCTCCACGGAGCAAGATCGCCGAGCGAGGGCGGCTCGGAACGCGACCGGTCGCTCGATTTTCTCGCTGCTTCGGAAACTCCGGGGTCGCTCGGCCAATTAGGAACTTACGAGATCACACAATTGCTCGGCCGCGGCGGCTTTGGGATCGTGCTTAAAGCGTTTGACCCGGCCTTGAGTCGCGTCGTCGCCATCAAGGTTCTTGCCCCGCATCTAGCGACCAGCGCGGCCGCGCGGGGACGGTTCGCTCGCGAGGCGCGTGCGGCCGCCGCGGTCGTTCACGAACATGTCGTCGCGATCCATGCGGTCAATTCCTGGGAGAGCTTGCCCTACCTGGTCATGCCTTTCGTCGCCGGCCGATCGCTCCAAGAACGGGTGGATAGCGATGGACCGCTGGGTGTAAAGGAGGTTTTGCGCATCGGCATGCAAACTGCCCAGGGCTTGGCGGCTGCTCACGCGCAGGGGCTGGTTCATCGCGACGTCAAGCCATCGAATATCCTGCTCGAAAACGGTGTCGAACGGGTGAAGCTGACCGACTTTGGCTTGGCCCGCGCCGTCGACGATGCCAGCATGACCCAAAGCGGCGTCGTGGCGGGCACTCCACAGTACATGTCGCCTGAGCAGGCCCGCGGCGAAGCCATCGACCACCGCTCCGATTTGTTCAGCCTGGGGAGCGTGCTTTATTTCATGTGCGCCGGCCATCCGCCGTTTCGAGCCAGCTCAACGCCGGCCGTCTTGCGCCGCGTGAGCGACGATCCTCCGCGGCCGCTCCGCGAGGTGAATCTCGAGGTTCCCGATTGGCTCGCGGCCATTGTCGCGCGACTGCATCACAAAGAGCCGGGAAGGCGCTTTCGAATCAGCTGCCCAACTCGCTGACACTCTTGGACGACTTCTGGCCGATCTACAGCGCGGGGTCCCGATCTCGGTTCCAAGCGAAAAGCCCGTCGCCAACATGCGTAGGATGGGTCGTCGGAAATCGGCCATTGCTGCGGCCGTCATGTTCCCGGCTCTTTTCCTCGCGTTCGCTGGATACTGGAAATCTGATGCCGTGTTAGCCGTTTTACCGGCCACAGGTCAATTGACGAAGGCGGATCCAGCCAACGGACCGCGTGTGGGCGGCCAGGATGGCAACGTGACCATCACCTCGCAGGGCGGCGCCGCAGCCGCCCAGGTCAGAAGCGACAAATCCTTGGGCGCCACAATCGTCGGTTCTGGCCATCCGAGAACGAAGGCTTTGCCAATCGCCGATTTTGAGAGCCTGGAAATTGTTCACCCATTCCAAATTGAGGTAATCCAAGCGGATCGCTTCGGCGTTACGGTCACAGCGGACGACAACGTCCTCGACCATGTCAAGGCCATCAAAGACGGCAAGGCGCTCAAGATCAGCCTAGAGGAAGGCAAGATCTATCGCCTGAAAGGGGGGTCCTTGAAGGCTGTGGTCCGCATGCCCGCTCTGGCGAGGCTCGGTCTGAGCCATGGAGCCCGCGGAACGGTCCGAGGCTTCAAGTCGAATCAAGGTCTCAACATCCGAGTGTCGCACGGCAGCACACTGGACGGCGAAGTCAAAGCGGGCGACGTCGTCGTGGAGGCCTCACATGGAAGCACACTTCAACTGAAGGGCAAGGCGCGCGACGGCCGGCTCATGGTAGCTCACGGGAGCACACTGATCACGAGTGATCTCGCCCTCCGTGCGGCCGAGGTTGACGTCGCACACGGTTCGACCGCCAGGGTCGACGCGATATCGACCGGAGAGTTCAAGGTCATGGCGAATCACAGCGGCACGGTGATCGGGATGGTCGAGGCTGCGACCGTCATCATTGAGACCGGGCACAGCTCCAAGGTGACGTTGAAGGGACGCGCCCAGCGCGGCGACATCACGGCAAGCCACTCGAGCCACGTTGCCTTGGGCGGGCTCGTGCTTGACGCGGCCAAAGTGAATCTCGAACAGTCCTCGTCCGCGACCGTCAATGCCAAAGACGCGCTCGATTATCAGCTCGAAAATGCTTCGCGTCTCAAGTATGTCGGACAACCCAAGGTCGGACAGTCCAAATCTACCCGATCTTCGTCGGCCCGATCAATCAGCGCCGAGGAAGCTGCATCGGCAATCCCCGTAACCTCAAGAGAGCCCAGGAAGCCGACCCAGTTCGCTGAGGAAGACATGGTCATCTCGACGATTAACTGGGGCACCGGCATCATCCACATCGGCGACGCGGGAGCCGGCGCAATCACCGGCTCAGGAAATCCGGCCGCGAAGACCTGGAATGTCACCGGTTTTGACCGGGTGCGAGTCAGGTCGACCTTTCGGGCCGAAATTACCAAGGGCCCCGAGTTCAAGGTTACCACGACCGCTGACGACAATGTGCTCCCGCACATCAACGTGAGCAAGGAAGGCACGACACTCATAATCAGCCTAGGTCAAGGTAGTTATCGGCTCATATCACCACTCAAAGCCGAAATCACGCTGCCGACGCTCGTCGGGCTCGACATCGGAGGCGCGTCGAAAGGCTCGCTCAAGGGGTTTCAATCCGAGCGCTCGCTCGCACTCAAGATTTCCGGCGCCAGTGAACTCGACGGCGGAATCAACCTAGCAAACGCTGGGTTCGTAGTGGACGGGGCCAGCAAGCTCGCACTCGTCGGGTCGGCTCAGGCAGCTCATCTCTCAGTCGAAGGTGCCAGTCATATGAACTTAGGCGATTTTGTCTTGAAGAACGCCCAGGTCGAAGTAGAGGGTGCCTCGACGGCTCTCGTCAACATAAAGTCCGACGGACCTTTCAGGGCCAGCCTCGAAGGTGCAAGTACGCTGACCGGCTCGGTCTATGCATCAGACGTCGAGCTCGTCGTTGACGGCGCAAGCCATGCAAATATCAACGGCGCGTCCAAAAACGCCAAGATTATTATCGATGGCGCCGGTGCCCTCAAAACACCGCGTCTGGTAATCCAGAATGCCCAGGTCAAGCTCTCGGGTGCGAGCCACGCCACGGTCGACGTCAAGGACGAGTTGACGTATCAACTGAGCTCTGGCTCCAGCTTAAAGTACTTGGGCAACCCGGCGAGACTTACAGGGACGAAATCGGGAGGCTCGTCGGTCTCGCGCGGACAATGAGTTGTTGGACCGTTTGATACAGTCCCTCTTTCTGGCAAAATAACCCGGAACTCGATCATACTCCTGGTCCTCAGCGATGCCGTCCTTCGATGGTTGAACGTCTACACTCACCCTGAGAACAATTGGGCGATCACGATGCGATTTGCTTCGAGCTTGCGCCCGTTCATGGCCTGTGTATTAGTCTTCGGTGCGGCACGTTGGACACAAGAGTTTACGTCGGCCGCAAATTCGACGGAAACGACCGAAGTCACGTGCGTCCAGGTACCTCTCAAGTTCGAGAATTCTGCCCAGGGCGATCGGGTACAGTCCGTTCCACGCAGGGCCAGGGTGCATGGAATCGTTGTCGACGAGGCTGGAAAACCGCTTCCCGGAGTCGAAGTGCGGGCCATCAACCTTGAGGGACGTCAGTCGCTCGGCGTCACAGACCCGAACGGCCAGTTCGATTTCCTGCTCTCAAGCGGAAGGCTCGATGGGACTTTCTTGCGGGCGTTCGTCAAGGATGGATCTCGCCAAGGGATCCATCAATATGCGTACTTGCTGACAACCGTCGAGTTGAAGCAGCCCGCCCGAATCGTTCTAAAACCGTCTCGTGCGGTAACCCTTTGCGTGGTCGGTCAGGGCGGCAAACCGATTGCGGATGCCGCTGTTGGCTTCATCGTGAACGACAATCCGATTTCCGGCGGACGCACCGATGCCGGAGGCCGATGGGCCGTCCGCGTACCTGTCGACTGGTACCAATGGTGCGCCTTTTCTTTCAAATCCAATGTCGGATTCGACTACGCTGGGATTCGCCAGCCGCAGAATGGCGGCCAGACGGTCAACCGGCCGTTGCCGGACAATTTGACGCTCACTCTAGACGGGGCGCGCACTGAGCGAGTGAAGGCGATGCATCGAGACGGCAAGCCGATCGCTGGGGTTAGATTCGCTCCGCACATTCTCACAAAGGCCGGTCGCGAACCGTTCAACAACTGGCTGGACCGTACATGGGAATTATGGCCGGCGACGGGGATCGACGGGGTGATCACGCTCGATTGGCTCCCCAGAGAGTTTGGCAAATCCATGCCCCTCAGTGGCTACGCCGACGGTCTCCACGCAGTGGGCCCGATGTGGATCATGGCCGGTGAGCCATCCGATCTGGTGACGGTCACCTTTCTGCCGATGGAATATATTTCCGGGCGCGTCACTCACGCCGACGGCCGTCCGGCGGTAGACGTCCTGGTTTCGTCGCGAGGTCAGGGATCCCACGCAATGAGTATCCCGAGCCCAGCCCGCACAGACGCTGACGGCCATTACGAGATCCGGGCGGAATCCGAGCAAGCGTATATCGTTGAAGTCGACGACAAGGAATGGGCTGCTCCTTTCCGGGGTAACGTCGTGCTACGCGCAGGTAAGCCCGCGGTTGCGGTCGATTTCATGCTCCGCCGGGTGACGCGGCTGCATGGCCGCGTGACCGCCGGCAAGGATGGGAGGCCCGTCTCGAAGACCTGGATCATGCTCGTCATCGACATGGGAGAAGTCCCGGCGGAAATCCGGCTCGGAGGCAAGAGGAATATTGAACATGTACGAAAAACCAACTTTGCAGAGACGGATGAAGGCGGCCATTACGAATTTCGCGTCGGGCCCGGTGAGTATCAACTCGAGGGACTCGATCGACTAGAGCCGATAAAGCTGAGAATTCCAGATGACAACGCACCTCTCGAGTTCAATCATGATATTCGCATCCCCGACCCCGGAGTCGCCTCAGAAATGCATCGCTTGTCTGGGAGACCCGACGGAACTTGATGGGGCGAAATCAGGGTGCTCGTCGATCTCCCGGGTGCGATGATGGAAGAAGGCGTTTAGGGTGAAAGCCGACGTGACTAATTGTTCGGCGAACTAATCGCAGTGATAATCGTCCCCGTGTCTTCGAGCGATTGTCCGATAGTTTATTCTCGCCGTCGCCGACCCCCCAGCATGCCAGCCTGGAACAGATAAAATAGCATCGTCATGATGCTAGTCAGTGTCGCCGCGACATAGGTCCACGCCGCGGCGTTCAAGACTTTGGCGACGACCTGCTCCTCATCGGGGCCGATCAAGCCAGTCGATTCGAGAAGTGCTCGACCGCGCCTGCTGGCGTTGAATTCGCACGGAAGATTGACGAGCTGGAAGACCACCGTGACGGAAAAAAGAATAATTCCTATCAGGACCAGCTTCATCATCCCCAGCACGAGCCCGGCCAGAAAGGGAACCCAAAAGAGCGTGGATCCGATACTGGCCATGGGAACGATCAGATTGCGAACGACCAGTCCGGGATAATGCGAGGCATCTTGAATGGCATGGCCGGCCTCGTGTGCCGCAATTCCAACCGCTGCGAGCGAGCGACTGCCGTAGACACCCTGCGAAAGACGAAGCACTTTATTGCGCGGATCGTAATGATCCGACAGCTCGCCGGCGACCGGTTCAATCGCCACGCCTTTCGCGCCGCCGGCCTGCATCACCGTCGCCGCGGCCTCGGCGCCCGTCACGCCAGCTCTCGCCAGGATGCGCGACGCCTCGGCGTACGCAGTTGAAATCCGCGTCTGAGCCCACATCGACACGAGCATCCCCGGAATGGCAAACAAAAAGTATTCATAATTCAAAAACATCCGAATCCCCTGGTCGCCAACAGGTGTTTTTCTAAAGCGCAATTCTGGCAAATGCGTCGTCTACGATATCCAGTCGTGTCGTCCATTCTTGCTCGAGCTGAACCATCCGCAACCTGCATTTCGCCAGGTCGGCGCCCGCGGCCAGCAGCGTCATCACGGGCTCACCGACGTCAATGCAAGTGTCCGCACTAGGAATGTCCGCGATGGACCGAACGGCAAAGACTTCTTCAGTTTCATTCTCCTGGGGGACGATCTCAGGAACAACCATCCTCTGCGAAGCATAGAGGATCCATTTGGCGATGATTCGTGGGGGCGAGCATGCACCAAGAGTGGCGGCGTCGACGGGACTGGCGGTTCCTTCGCAGGCATGTCGGTGTGCGTCGAAAAACGATCGACGCCAGGCAAGCTCATGGACCTCGATCGACGCGGTATACCGCGGATTGACCTCGACTGGCCAGGGAACCCCGTCGCACAAGATGTAGTCCACACCAAACCAGCCGGCGAGATTAAAGCCACCGCAGATGGCATCCCCTAGGGCCGTAAGCCTTCCGGCCAGGGCGTTGTCGATGCGCCAGGGCCCGATGCTCCCACGGTACGTGAAAGGAGAACCGGCAGACCCGACCAACTGCCGTGTGACCCCGATGAGATGGGCCCGCGATAACGCGCCGATGAAAAGAGCGGAAAAGCTCGGTCCGTCGATGCGTTGCTGAAAATAACAAGCTCGCGCCCGGCCTTCATTTTGAACGGTCAACGGCCTGATCCCGCGCCCTCCGCCGGATCTGAGTGGTTTTCGCAGCCAGCTCTCGTCCCGAGGCAGTCCTCGACATTCGCGGCGCACCGCCGGGCAAGGGATCCCATTTTGGGCGAGCACGCGAGCCACGTTCACTGGATCACGTACTTCGCAAAGTGCTTTGGCGCCAACACCCCAGAGAGTGTGCCGGCGCGAGATTGATTCCACCCACTCTGGATGGTTCTCGAATCCGCCGGTGTAGAACCATGGCGAAGGAACCAATTCGGCGGCGAATGCCTGGAACTCGGACGCCGCGTGGGCCGGGTCGATGCGATCGACCGGACAAACCGCGGTCTGGTCGCGATCGGCGAAGTAGTCGGCGCACCGGAGACGTGATCCGGATCGAATCGCCGAGAACGCGGCGGCGCGCGTGCTCGCGCCGAAGATCAGTACGTCGGGTTTCACGGATATAAAATAAGAACGCCTCGATGCGTGGCACACGCGATCGAGGCGTTGATCGAAAATCGCGGTCGCTGTCGGGCGCGGCGGGATGCTTGCTGAATCCCTCTGGCCAGCAATCAGTCCGCAGCCTCGATCTTCGAGGTGGGGGTCAAAGTCAGCTTGTCGTCCTTCTTCACGACAGTGCCCGTGACCTTAACTTTGACAGGCGAATCCTTGCTTGCCATGCAGATCTTCAGGCCCTGATGCGCGTCTTTGAAGAACTCATTCTTCTCGAGGTAATAGTTTGTCTTCTTGCCGTCCTTGGTTACGATCACGACATTCTGGCAGGAACTGGTTTCCTTGAGCGCACATTTGGCACAGAGTGCCTCGCCGGTGATCGTTTCCTTCTTGGCGTCATCTGCGGCCTTCACGAGTGCCAATCCCGAGACGAGAACTCCCGCCACTGCGAGCATTAAAAGCTTGCGCATCGTTGGTCTCCCAGAGAAGTATTAGAACCACATCCATCCACACTATGCCGGAGCTGTCGGCGCTGCCCGCGCCTGTCGACTCGTTATTGAATCACCTTCGACGGTCAATAACAACCGGTTTCTTAAGATTTAGGTGCAACCGGCCAACTGGCCGCGCCAATGGACTTTGACAAACCGGGACGATCAGTCGCTCTCCACCGCCTGCCATCAAAGGGCCAAGGACAATGGACTAGCTGCCTGGGGGTTGCTCCGAGCCTGCGGGGCGTCTATCATTCGAGTCCAAATACAGTGTCGAGGTCTAACGTTACCGGAGTGCCTGTGTCGTCGATTACGATGGCAAATATGGATGCCGACCGGCCGCTTGACACACCCCTCGATCGTTTCCGTCAAGGAGAATATGACCATGGCCAGCGATATTATTATGAACGTCGGTGAAGCCCTTGTCGGCGAAGGCAATGAGATCGCGCACATCGACTTGCTCATAGGCAGCAAGACAGGTCCGGTGGGCACTGCGTTCGCGAACGCTCTGGCCAATCAGTCGGCAGGGCATTCCAACTTGCTGGCCGTCCTCACGCCGAACTTGCTCGCCAAGCCAGCGACGGTGCTCATCACGAAGGTCACGATCAAAGGCATGAAGCAGGCTGTCCAGATGTTCGGGCCTGCGCAGTATGCGGTCGCCAAGGCCGTCGCCGACAGTGTTGCTGATGGCACGATACCTGCGAGTTCGGCCGACGATCTGGTGATTGTGTGCGGCGTGTTCATCCACCCCGCGGCCGAAGACAACGCCAAGATCCTCAAGTACAACTATGAGGCGACCAAGCTCTCGATCGTCCGCGCCATGAAGGGCCTACCCACTCCTTCTGAGATCGCCGCACAGAAAGACACGGTCAAGCATCCCTTCGCAGGCTAAACGACC
The DNA here is from genome assembly GCA_963850935.1 of uncultured Isosphaeraceae bacterium. Classification (GTDB taxonomy): domain Bacteria; phylum Planctomycetota; class Planctomycetia; order Isosphaerales; family Isosphaeraceae; genus CAWFRS01. The sequence continues at coordinate 1,058,453 of CAWKNT010000028.1, read as the reverse complement.
GAATCCATGAAGCCGAAGATTTTGATCCAGCTCGACACTGACCCTCAGCCCAGCGTCTTTGACGCTGTCGTGGCCATTGACGCGGGTGCCGAGCATCTCTTGCGCCACGGCGGTGTGACGCCAGACAATGTGCGCGAATTGGTTTACGGGGCCCTGTTTACGCGGGGCCCAGCCGACCTGGCCGCCACCGCCATCTTTATCGGCGGCTCGAACGTGACGGCCGGAGAGGCGCTATTCAGCGCGGTCAAGAAGACGTTCTTCGGCCCATTTCGCGTTTCTGCCTTGCTCGATGCCAACGGCGCCAATACGACGGCGGCGGCCGCCGTGATCGCGGCGTTGTCGAGTATCGGTGGATCGCTCGATGGGGTTTCCGCGGCCGTGCTCGCGGCGACCGGCCCGGTCGGCCAGCGCGCGGCCCGCTTGCTCTGCGGCCTGGGGGCAAAGGTATCCGTCGGGTCGCGCAGCCTGGACCGTGCGGCCGCCCTGGCCGACTCGCTGGGGAAAACGACCAGCAGCACGGTCACGCCGTTTGCCGCAACAAGCGCCGACGCCCTTGCGAAGTCACTCAACGACTGTGCTGTCGTTGTCTGCGCGGGGGCCACGGGTGTGACGCTCTTGCCAGCCTCAGTCTGGCACAAGCTTACGGCACTCAAGGTCTTGATCGACCTGAACGCCGTCCCACCTCTGGGCATCGAGGGCATCGAGGCCACCGATAAGAACGCCGAACGCAGCCACGTCCGCGCCTGGGGGCGCTCGGAGTCGGCGGCACTAAGATGAAGATCCACAAAACGGCGATTCAAGAGCTGTTTACTTCCAACGACAGGATTCTCGACGCCGAGGAAGTGCTTGAGTTGGGTCGTTCGTCGATTTAGTTTCGCCCAACGAGAGGTGTCGTCGTCGTCGTCGTTTTTTTTGGGAGCCTGGCAGTCACAATGCGCCTTTCGGCCGCAGCCGAATATGCGCGTCGAACGCACCAACGGTCGATTGCTCGACCGTTTCGTCGGATTGCTCGTAATAGGATTGCAGGTATGACTACGATGACACACATTATGTGTTTTGTAAGTCTTTCGCTGGCTATCTCGATCGGAGCGCGAGCCCAGAATGCGCCGTGGATTGGAGTCGACACCAATTACGCGCTAGAAATGGCAACGCATAACAGAGAGTGGAAGGACGGGTCTATGCCAGTGGATCCTCTCGCGCTGTTCGCGAAAGAGGGGTGTCGGAACGCCCGGATCCGCCTTTGGGTCGGTGACGATGGTATCAATCGCCTCAAGTACGCCACAGAGACTGCGCGTCGTGCACAACAGTGCGGTCTTAAGCCGTATCTGGTGATCTTTCTGAGCGACGATTGGGCGGACTTTGTGAAACAACCGGTGCCCATCGTGTGGAAGAGTCTTGTACCGGAGAAGAAACTGGCGGCGGTCGAGTCGTATACCGAAAGTGTCGTGAACTACATGGCCAAGAACGGAGTAAGCATCGACACTTTCGAGATAGGCAACGAAATCGATTTTGGCATCTGTGGAGAGTTCGAGAAGGAATGGCCGAAGCGAGTGAGCCTCGACTACATGCGAACACTAATCTGGCCACGCATGGCGCCGATCTTGAAGGCGGCCGAAGTGGGCGTCCTCAAGGCCCAGCCAAAGGCGAAATTCATCTTGCACCTTTCGCAGTGGAACAACGTCGATTATTGCATCCCTTTCTGGCAGGCGATGCGTGAGGCTAAAGTCCAGCTCGACTATCCGGGGCTCAGCTACTTTCCCACTTCGGCGAAAACGCCGGAGCAGCGTTCGATTCGCTACCTCCGCTCGCAGGTAGAGAAAATCGTCAAGGCATTACACAAACCGGTAATGATTTGCGAAACCGGCTATCCCGCAACCGCTCACTTTGGCGGGCAGTTCGCCGAATGGAACCTTGCTGCCGATGGATATCCCTTGAGCGACGACGGGCAAGCGAGATGGATCGCCGATCTGGTCGCTGTCATTCGCCATGATCCGAATTTCGCCGGCGTATTTTATTGGAGTCCGGAATGGTACGACGGCGGGCTCTGGGACGCATTCGCGCTATTCGATGCGAACGGAGCCACGCGATCGGGCGTTCGGTCGTTCCGTCCCTAGCCCTGTCGTGAAACAGGTCAAGAGTAGTAGCGATAGCAGATATCTCGATCGCTGTATCAGTGCATAATCGACGGTAAATCCAAGCCTTTTTCGCGGGCGCATTCGACTGCCGCAGGGTATCCCGCGTCGGCATGGCGCATGACGCCTGATGCCGGGTCGTTCCAAAGCACGCGTCGAGTCTGCGCCGCCTCCGGCGTGCCGTCGGCCACGATCACCAACCCGGCATGCTGTGAGTATCCCATGCCAACGCCGCCGCCATGGTGGAACGATACCCACGTCGCACCTGAGGCACAGTTCAAAAGGGCATTCAAAATCGGCCAGTCCGAGACAGCATCGGAACCGTCTTTCATCGCTTCGGTTTCGCGGTTGGGCGAAGCGACCGAGCCCGAGTCGAGATGGTCGCGACCGATGACGATCGGCGCTTTCAATTCGCCATCGGCGACCATCTGGTTGAATGCCAGCCCCAGCCGGTGGCGGTCTCCCAGACCGACCCAGCAGATGCGGGCGGGCAGTCCCTGAAACTTGATCTTCTTGCGGGCCATGTCGAGCCACGCGTGAAGGTTGACGTTATCGGGAATGAGCTCTTTGACCTTGGCGTCGGTTCGGTAGATATCCTCGGGCTCGCCCGAGAGCGCAACCCATCGGAACGGCCCGATTCCCCGGCAGAATAAGTGACGGACATAGGCCGGTACGAAGCCAGGGAAGGCAAATGCGTCCGCGACCCCCTCATCCTTCGCCATCTGGCGAATGTTGTTGCCGTAATCAAAGGTCGGCACACCCGCCCTGTGCAGCTCCAGCATCGAGCTTACCTGTTCGGCCATCGATTGTTTGGCCGCTCGTTCAACACCCTTGGGGTCGCGTGCGCGTGCCCATTCCCATTGCTCCAGAGTCCAACCGCGGGGGAGATAGCCGTTGACCGGGTCATGAGCTGAGGTCTGGTCGGTGACTGCATCGGGCCGAATACCCCGACGCACCAGTTCCGGATAAATCTCGGCGGCGTTGCCCAGGAGACCCACCGAGACTGGCGTGCGGTCGCCGCAAGAACGATGGATGATCTCGATCGCTTCATCCAGATTCGAGGTTTGCCGGTCGAGGTAGCCGGTTTTCAAGCGCATCGCGATGCGCGACGGCTGACATTCAACTGCGAGGCATGAGGCGCCCGCCATCACGGCCGCCAGAGGCTGCGCGCCCCCCATGCCGCCTAGACCGGCCGTCAGGATCCATCGACCGGCGAAGCTGCCACCGTAATGCTGTCGGGCGACTTCGGCAAACGTCTCGTAAGTCCCTTGCACAATTCCCTGTGTTCCAATGTAGATCCAACTTCCCGCGGTCATCTGGCCATACATCATGAGCCCCTTGCGATCGAGCTCATGAAAATGGTCCCAGTTGGCCCACGCGGGCACAATATTGGAATTGGCGATCAGTACTCGCGGTGCATCGCAGTGCGTGCGAAAGACGCCGACGGGCTTTCCGGACTGGACGAGCAAAGTATGGTCGTCCTCCAGGCGGCGCAGTGTCGTCACGATGCGATCGAAGCTCTCCCAATCGCGCGCGGCTCGTCCAATTCCGCCGTAAACGACAAGCTCCCCGGGGCGTTCGGCAACCTCGGCGTCGAGGTTATTCATCAGCATCCGCACAGCCGCCTCGGTCTGCCAGCTCTTCGCACTCAACGTCGAGCCACGGTCGGCGCGTATCGAGGCGCTTCTTGTCGATGCGGGTCATGGCGTCGCTCCTCGGATTGTTCCAACGGCAAATTGAGCGCAAGCCCGTAATACCTCGCTGAGCGCTGCCGTCATGCGCGCTGCGTAAGCGTTTTCAAAAGGTACGGGCCAGGTTGCCTCGTCGACGCGACCGATCGGTTCGGCGAGATAGCCGCGGCATGCGAGCTCCACTTGGATTGCGTGCACGCCGGTCTGAGGTGTCCCGTAATGCCGCGTGATCCAGCCCCCAGTGAACCGACCGTTGGTAACGCGGCTAAGCGACGTCGCGTCGCATGCCGCTTCGACGACAGCCGTCAGCGCAGGCGCACAGCTTGTCCCGTTGTTGGTGCCAAGATTGAAGTGGGGCAAGAGGCCGTCGAACAGGCGCGGGATGATCGAACGTATCGAGTGGCAGTCGTAGAGCACAACACGTTCGTGGCCCCCCCGCAGCCGATCAAGTTCGGCCGAGAGCGCCTCGTGGTACGGTCGGAACCAGCGTGTGGTACGCTCATCGATTTCGGCCGGATCAGGCAGCATGCCGTTTCTGTAAAGTGGCTCGCCGTCAAAGGTCGTGGTCGGGCACAGCTCCGTGGTCGTCTGCCCGGGGTAGAGCGAGGCGCCCGAGGGATCTCGGTTGACGTCGATCACCGTGCGCGAGATCGGTGTGCGCACGATCGTCGCATCGGCGGGCGCAGCGGCCTCGTAGAGCCGGTCGACACACCAATCAGCGTCTTTGCGTGCCAGCCAGTTCGAGCTGAGCCTTCGCTCGATGTCGGCCGGAATGTCGATTCCCGCGTGGGGAATGCTCAGCACCAAGGGAGCTGAACCGCGCCGAATTGTCAGCCAGCTACTCACTTGATCGCTCCGATTATCGACGGCAGGACCGCATCGAGCCCAGCAAGAAGCGCACCTTCGCGCACGAGTGTCGTCGCGGCTTTGAGATCGGGGTAGAGATAACGGTCATCGTCGAGTCGTGGCACGCGGGCACGAACAGTGGCACGCACGCGCTCGAGGTCCGCGCTGCTTTTCAGGGGGGCGTGGAAGTCGCAGCCTTGTGTGGCAGCAAGGATCTCCACTCCGAGGATCGCGCCGACATTTTCGGCCATTGCGATGAGACGGCGGGAGGCGTGAGCCGACATCGACACATGATCCTCCTGGTTGGCACTTGTCGGGATCGAGTCGACACTGGCTGGAAAGGCGCGTTGCTTGTTCTCGGAAACAAGGGCGGCCGCCGTGACCTGGGGGATCATGAATCCGGAGTTCAGGCCTGGACGCGGCGTCAAGAATGCCGGCAGCCCCGACAGCGCGGCGTCCACCAGCATGGCAGTTCGACGCTCGGACAGCGAGCCGATCTCGCAGAGAGCGATGGCGATCATATCGGCCGCGAGAGCCACCGGCTCGGCATGAAAGTTCCCGCCGGAAAGCACTTCATGATTCCCCGTTTCGGTATCACAGAAAACAAGCGGGTTGTCAGACACTCCGTTCGATTCGATCCACAGAGTTTCGGCGGTCTGACGCAGCAGGTCGAGGACCGCGCCCATGACCTGCGGCTGACACCGCAGGCAGTAGGGATCTTGCACGCGCGCGTCGTTCGTCAGATGCGAGGCACGGATCTCAGAACCCGCCATGAGCCGACGGATCGTTTCGGCGGACTCGATTTGGCCGCGATGGCCACGCAGCCTGTGGATGCGCGCGTCGAACGGCGTATCGGAACCCTTGGCCGCCTCGGTCGATAATGCACCTGTGACCAGGCCAGATTGGAACAGCCTTTCGGCTTCGAAAAGTCCCGCCAGAGCAAACGCCGTGGAAAATTGGGTACCGTTGAGCAGAGCTAGCCCTTCCTTCGGCCCCAGCTTCAGCGGCTCTAGTCCGGCTTCCGCGAGCGCACTGGCGGCTGGCCGAGCGCGTCCCGCGACAAGGATCTCGCCTTCCCCAATCATCGCCGCGGCCATGTGCGCCAGCGGGGCCAGATCGCCGGAAGCGCCGACCGAGCCCTGGGCCGGCACAATAGGTGTGAGATCCGACTGAAGCAGCGCCTCGATCATCGCAACGGTCGCCGGACGAACGCCCGAGGCACCCTGGGCCAGGCTGGCGAGCTTGAGCGCCATCATCAGTCGAACGATCGGTTCGGGCGTCGCTTCCCCCGCGCCGGCCGCGTGCGACAGCACGATGTTGCGTTGCAAGGATTCGAGGTCAGCCGTCGCTATCCTGACACTCGCCAGCTTGCCGAAACCGGTGTTGACGCCATAAACCGGCTCCCCTTTCGCGACGATCCGCTCGACAGCATCGGCCCCACGCCGAATCGCGTCTTTGCACGACGAATCGACCGTGAGGCGCGCGTGGCGATACACTGCGCCACTCTCCAAGCGCGACCTTGCCCGGCGCAAGAGTACGGAGGTCATTGGCCTCTCCAGACGCGAGCGTGAAGAGGGTTAAAGCCGATCCGATAGACAAGCTCGGCCGGTCGATCAATGTCCCAGATTGCCAGGTCGCATGACTTGCCCGCTTCAAGTGTACCGACTTCCGCAAGCCGACCGAGCGCGCGAGCGGCCTCGCGCGTGACGCCGGCAATGCACTCGGCCACCGTAAGGCCAAACAGAGTTGCGCCCATGTTCATGGCCAAGAGCAGCGACGTGAGTGGAGACGTGCCCGGATTGCAGTCGGTCGCCAGCGCGATCCTGACCGAGTGGCGGCGGAATAGCTCAACGGGAGGCCGCGTGGTCTCGCGCATGCAATAATAGGCACCGGGGAGCAGCACGGCGACGACCCCGGCAGCGGCCATCGCCCGCGCTCCAGATTCGTCGGCGTATTCGAGATGATCGGCCGAAAGCGCTCCGAAACGGGCAGCGAGTTCCGCTCCGTGCTGATTGGACAACTGGTCAGCATGCAGCTTCAGCCGTAGGCCGTGTGCTCGTGCCGCCTCGAACACGCGGGCGGTCTGCTGAACCGAGAAACCGATCGATTCACAAAACGCATCGACGGCTTCCGCCAGTTGGTCGCTGGCAAGAGCCGGAATCATCTTGGTACAAACAAGATCGATGTAAGCGTCGGCGTCATGCGCCTCCGGGGGCAGGGCGTGGGCGCCCAAGAACGTTGGCACGATCGTGACCGGGCGCCGTGTCGCCAGCGCGCGCGGCCCGCAGCATTTTTCGCTCGTTGTCGAGATCCAGACCGTAGCCCGACTTCACCTCGATTGTGGTGACCCCTTCGGCGAGCAACGCATCCACGCGCGGTAAAGCGGAATCGACAAGAGCCTCTTCGCTGGCAGCGCGAGTCGCCCGCATGGTGGAGAGGATTCCACCTCCTGCCCTGGCAATTTCCTGGTAGCTCGCGCCCTCGAGGCGAAGCTCAAATTCGTGTGAGCGATCGCCGGCATAAATGATGTGGGTGTGACAGTCTATCAACCCGGGAGTGATCCAGCGGCCGGCACAGTCGATTCTTTCGGTCGCATCCAGGTCAGACGGCGCATCAGCCGCGGCACCAGCATAGACGATGCGCGCATTACGGCAGGCGACGACTCCGTCCGGCACATCCCCGGTGCCGGACTGGTCCGATCGCAGGGTCGCGAGGCGTGCGTTCAGCCAAATCCGATCGCAGATCATGGCGGCCTTTCGGGCGATGGTCATTGCGTCCATCGCCGCGGGAACCTATAAGAAACCTACCGAATCGCTGCCGCGATTGTCTAGCTCGCGACGACGAGCAAGGACCTTCTCCGCCGATGATGAGCTTGTGGTTCCAGTGGTTTCTCCTGCCAGGGGCGTGGGCCCAGCGGGTACGGATCGACATCGCCCAGGGCCGTATCCATGCCATTCACGTGAACGTAGCGCCCGATCATACCAGCGAATGCCACACGGTCGGCTTACCGGGCCTATACAACGTTCATAGCCATGCATTTCAGCGCGGATTGGCAGGTCTCACGGAATTTCCCCAATCGACCGGTGATAGTTTCTGGACTTGGCGGGAGACCATGTACCGTTTTGTCGAGGCCATCGGCCGCGACGATCTCGAGGCACTCGCTGCTTTCGCCTACATGGAGATGCTCGAAGCGGGCTTCGTTCGAGTCGGCGAATTTCACTACTTGCACAATGATCGTACAGGTCGACGGTTTGCCGAGCCCGCCGAGTTGGCCAACGGTATCGCGGCTGCCGCACATGAGGTTGGGATCGGCTTGACGCTCCTCCCAGCCTTTTACGCCCACTCTGGCTTTGGAGGAGCCGCGCCCGATCCTCGCCAGGCGCGATTCGTCAATGACATCGACAGCTACGCAATACTGCTCGAGCGCACCCGGCACGCGGTGGGGCCGCTCGATGATGCCAACGTCGGCGTCGCGCCGCACAGTCTGCGCGGTCACGCTCGATGAGTTAAAGGCGGTGATCGGTATGGCCCAAGGTGGTCCAGTGCATTTGCACATCGCAGAGCAAACGCAAGAGGTGGACGATTGTCGGCAATGGTGCGGCTTTACGCCCTTAAACTGGCTCATGGATATAGTCGAAGTCGACGATTACTGGTGCTTGGTCCATGCTACTCATTCCAGCCAGCATGAGCTCGAGCGCATCGCCGCCAGCGGTGCTGTTGTCGGCCTTTGCCCCATAACCGAATCCAACCTGGGTGACGGTATCTTCCCGGCCGCGCAGTTCCTCTCGGTTGATGGCCGGTTCGGCGTCGGATCTGACTCGAATGTGCTGATCGACGCCGCTCAGGAGTTACGCGTGTTGGAGTATTCGCAACGCCTGACTCTGCGCCCGCAACGTGATGAACAAATGCGATGGCCGTTCCGCCGGCAGAACGCTTTTTGACTGTGCGCTCGAAGGGGGCTCGCGAGCGCTGGGAGTTACCGATTCCGCTCTAGTTGTTGGTGCAGCGGCTGACCTGATCAGCCTCGACACGAATCACGACGCTCTCACGCGATCGCACGGGCGACGCGGTCATTGACGGCTGGATCTTTGCGGCCCGCGGGCCGGTAGTCGACTGCGTCTGGCGATTCGGCCGCAAGGTTGTCTCCGGTGGCCGGCACCACAAGCGCGACCAGATCGCGTCGAGGTATCGAACGTCGCTCAAACGTGTGCTAGCCCTTTTGAATTGATGCTCGCTTTGCCGATGTTTACTTCTTGGTCTGAACAAACTTGTTGGGCGTTCCTTCCAAAGGACTGCCGGGCTCGGGGCGCCAGAGGACGACTTCCTCGATCTTGCGAGCAAGGGCGAAGTCCTTGTCGGTGATCCCCCCTTCGGAATGAGTTTTGAGTTTGACCCAGAGCTTGCCCCAGGTTACCGACAGGTCCGCGTGATGATACGCCGCCTCGCAGAGGTAACCGATCGGCGTTGACGAGCATGAGGGTGGTCGGCCAGCCGTCGGTGTTGTACTTGCGGCGCAGCCAGCCGTCCTCGAGGGTCCACGCTTCCAACCCATCGGCCTGGATCCGGGCCTGCACTTCCTCGTCGCTATAAACCTTCAACTTGCCTTCGGCCATGGTCAGCCTCCATTAATAGCCTCGCCCTTTGGTTGTCAGGCGCACCCGGCCCAGGTACATATCGGCCGTGATGTAGAGGACTGAACCGTCTTCACCCCATCCGCAGTTGGCCGTTGCCTCGCCGGTGCTGAAGGTGCCCAGATGGCTGCCGTCAGCCGCGAACACGAGGACGCCCCCCGGCCCCGTGGAGAACAGGTTGCCAGACTTGTCGACTTTCATACCGTCCGGCAGCCCTTTCTTGGTGCTCGCTGCGGTCGTCACATCCGCAAAAACCCGGCCGGGACCGACGGTGCCATCGTCCTTGAGCGGAAACGCCATCCAGATTGCCTGGCGCGGGTCAGAATTCGCGACGTAAAGCGTTTTTTCGTCGGGCGACAGGGCGATCCCGTTGGGGAAAGTCATCTCTTTGGTGATCAAGGTCACTGCGCCGTCGCTGGCAGAAATCCGATAGACGCCGTTGAACTCAAGTTCCTTCTCGCGGTCTTTGTTCTGGCCGATCAGGCCATAAGGGGGGTCGGTGAAGTAGAGGTCGCCGTTCGACTTGAATACCCCGTCATTGGGGCTGTTGAACCGTTTCCCCATATACTGATCAGCCAGAGTTGTGAACTTGCCGTCTTGGTCGAGACGCGCGACCCGGCGATCTCCATGCTGGCACAGGACTAGTCGGCCCCGGCTATCCATCAGCAATCCGTTCGACCCCGGCTCTCCCCCGCGCGGGACCGAACCGGTATAGCCGCTCGGCTTCAAGAAGATGCTGACTCCCCTTCCCTCTTGCCACTTAAAAACCGTGTTGAGCGGAACATCCGAAAACAGAAGATAATTGCCCTTCTTGTCCCACACCGGCCCCTCGGACCAGTCGAATCCCTCAGCCAGCCGCTCGACACGCGCGTCTTGCGGCACAAGCTGGTTGAATCGAGGATCGATACGTTCGATCGTGCCCAGGGTTGGAGTCGCCGTCTTCTCCTGGGCCCGGACCGCGTACTCGAAACTCAGGCCGATGACGGCGGACACGACGGTCAATAAGCATCCAATTCGAATTCGTTGGGCATTCATGGTGACAATGTCCTCTCGCGTGGAGACGATCGACGAGTTGAGCCATTGCGGGGAGACGATGCTGACTGAAGTTATCCCGCAATCGGCCGCAGGACAACTCTCTGATGCCGTCGCGTCCACGACGGTCGGTCCGATACGAGACGACGCGACCATCGTGGCTGATGCGGTCCGAGTCTTCAAGGGGCTCATGGCAATATGTCGACGACCGCGATGCGGCCTATCTCGTTGCCGTCGATGACGACCGGAATCTCGTCGCCCGGACTGAAAATTTCCCGCGATTGATACCCCGTCTGGCTCGGCCTGCTGTAAACTTCGACCTGGCCGTCCACCAGGTTCACGATCCAGTAAACGGAGATTCCTACCAGGCCGTAGGCCACGAGCTTTTCTCCTTGATCGCGATCCAGCGTGGACTCAGAAACTTCGACCAACAGCGCCACATCGGCCGGCTCGGGGGTCCGATGCTTGTAGTCGTCGTCGCTCCCTCGCACGACCGCAATGTCTGGCTCCGGCTCGTTATATTCGGGAATCCGAACCGGCTGCTCAAGTCTCCACGTCCATCCTGGATTTAAAAGCCCTTCAACAGCCTTCAAAAGCACCTTCGTCGACCAACTGTGCGGCGGGTTCTCGCCCATTTTCTTAACCAGGTATCCGTCGATGAGTTCGACTTGTTCGTCTTCAATTGCCCGTGCCGCGATGATTTTTTCGTACTCGTGAACGTTTATGCGATACAGCGGGGCCGGCGTTGCCGCCGATTGCATCGGCGTGATCGTGGACATCTCGAAGACTCTCTCTGTTTGCTGATTTACAAGAACGCCGACGCGTTCAAGCTGGCGAACCTTCCGGCTCGCCACGTTCTCCGTGCCTCGTGTCCCAGCTTTCGATTGTAGCAAAGTTCCCCGGAGTCCACCGGCAAGGTCTAATCGCAATAATTCTGCAAAGATCTTGCCAGGTAATCGCGCCGGCTCATGCGCCGTGGGTGAGCGGCAATTGCCCGTTTGCCTCGTTTGCGAGCTCGTCGAAACATGCGAGCAGCGCTCGGGCCGAAGCGTCCCACGTAAATAGCGCTGCCTGCTTTGCGGCGCGCATGGCAAGCAAATTGCGATATCCCTCGTCGTTCAATACAGATTGGATCGCCTCTGAAATGGAATCGACTTCGGTCGGATCGAAGTAGATACCCGCGTCCCCCACGACTTCGGGCAGCGAGCCAGCGCTGCTCGAAATGACCGGAGTGCCACAGGCCATTGCCTCGACGGCCGGCAAGCCGAATCCTTCCATCAGCGACGGCAAGACCAGGGCCGTCGCGCGGCTATACAGATATACGAGATCGTTGTCGGGTACAAAACCCGTCAGGACCACGCGATCGCGCAGACCATGCTGCTGGATGGCCGCTCGAATCTGCGGAACATGGGTGTGGAAGACATCGTTGATGTCACCGACAAGCACGAGAATCGTATCGCTCTGGGCGCCGCGCGCGAAGGCCTCGACCAGGCGAAGTAGGTTTTTGTGTGGGCTGAGGCCACCGACATAGAGGAGATACTGCGCATTGAGCGTGATGCCGTAGCGTCGCAAAGTGGCTCCGGCTTCTGGGTCATCGGCCCTGGGACAAAAAACTGGATCGGGGCCTTCCGTGATCACTCGGATCCGTGAATCACGCCAGCCCGACCAGGCTATCAGGGCTTGCTTGGAGGCTTCTGAGACAGTCACGATCCGGTCGGCGCAGTGCGCAGCGGTCGTTTCCTTGAGAAGCCACGCCAGCTTTCCTTTCCCGCTTGGAAACACGAGCTCAGGGTGCGAAAACGGGAGTGTATCATGCATGGTGACCACCAGCTTCGGGACGTTCCAGACCGGGAAAAAGCTGTATGTGGCCGGAAAGTACATCAGGTCGATCCGCGACCGGGCGACAGCCAGCCCCATCGCGAGCATATCGCGCAAGCGCCTGCGCCCCTGGGCCGATGCCGCTCTGCTGGGTGCCTCACGCACCGGGACGATCGCACGTTCAAACGACGTGGGAACGACGACGTTCTCCGCTGACGGCCGGTCAATGAAGACCACGAAATCATGGCCCGAGCGCTGGTCGGCGAGCGCGTCCAAGAGCCCACGCGTGAATCGGCCAAAGCCGCGTCGATTCGAGAGGCAGCTCCCATCAATTCCAATTCTCATGACGGGCCTCTGATGTCAGTCGTTGGATTCCAGCCACGTGCGCTATCTCGACCGAGCCCGCCATCGCGACGCGCGGCTCATTGCCGCGGGCCGGGCAATCCGAGCCGTCCCTCGATCTTTGCGCCGTGTGGCGTTGGAACGATCACACCCTTGCCGTGACTCCTTGAGTACCAGTGGGCCTCGGCGATCACGACCGAAAGCGCACAACAGCAGTAGTAGATCATGTGCAGGGGAAAGGACGCGCAGGCGAACGCCAATCCTTTGCGGCGTGCCAGGAAGCCAAAGAAACTGCGATTGAGCATCAGGATCCCGAACACGGCTGCGACGACGACGAGACCCGCCCATGGGGTCGCCGCGCACGCCACGGTGGCGATCAAGCTGAGTGCGGTCAAGACAACACATGCTTTTTGTTCGGATTTGACGTTCAAGTCGGTCTCGACTGTCGCCGTCCGCTTGATGAGGATTGCCCAGGGTACGCCGCGGCGAAAAATGTCGGTTCGTACCATTTCGGCCAACGTCCAGCGCTTCATATGTGTCGCCAGCACGTCGCGAGCAAGCACGATCCGATGGCCGGCCCGTGTCAGGCGATAACCGAGCTCGATGTCCTCGATGGCTGGCCGGGGATAGAGTCGGGGGTCAAAACCGCCATAGGCAAGGAATACGTCGCGACGAATGATACCGCATCCCGTCCAGAACGTGTGGACCGGCCTGATCCCGTGGTGAAATTGTCCCTGCTGGTGGACGTGATGATGGAGCAGGTTACGATACTGACTCACGACGCCGGGGGCGGTGGGCGTGTCGTCGTACGACCCGAAAAGTGCGCAAAGCCCCGGGTCGGCATCGAACGTGGCCAGCGCCAGTTCGAGAGCATCTGGGTGGACGGCGACATCGGCGTCGAGGAAGAATATGAAAGGGGCCGCGGCGACCCGAGCACCAAGGTTGCGTGCGGCGGCCGGACCTTGCGGTAACGGGTGGTAAACAACGGTTGCCCCCGCCTTTTTTGCCAGCGAAGCGGAGTCGTCGGTCGAGCCGTCGTCAACGACGATCAGCTCGAAATCGGTCACCTGAGAGTCACGAAGCCGCCGGAGGCAGCATTCGAAGTCGCGACCCCCGTTTCGCACGGGAACCACAACCGAGAGCGCTGGCCTCCGCGGCCCCGGGCTCGCCGGACCGGCGGGGACATCGTCCATGATTCACCCTCGCCCGTCAGAACGCGGCACGTGCCGGAATGCGTCTCCATCCATGGGATCGCCCGAACACGTGCCTTCACCGCACGGCGCCAGAACGGGGCGAATGCTCGCCGACGTTGATTCGAGGTGAGTTCCAGCCGACCCGACGCAACACAGTCGCGACGTGCGGCGGAAATGTAGCCAGAACCGCTAGATCTGTCAACATTGGCCCAGGGTGCGCAAACCGAATAATGCACTCAGCCTTAACCCGTCGCAGATTTTTCGATGAACGATTGGCGCCCGGCTTGTACGTATCTGACTGTTTCTCCGTTCGATGCGACCGCGCCAGCGTCAGACAGTGCGTATAGCTTATAAAGGCCCTCGCTGCCGTCATTGCCGTGATGCCCACAAAAGTGGACTCGTAACTTATTCCAATTTAGAGGTTTAGGGTACGACGCCTGAAAACACACTTAACCCCGCGTGCGTCATCGACTGTCGTGGTCTATCGTCGTTCCGAAGAGGTTGTTTACACGGCGAGCTGGAGAGAATTCTACGGAGTCGAGCTTCCGCTCACAATCATGCGTGCTGAAATGGCGAGCGAGTGGGAGGCAAAAGATGCGATGGCAGCTACTTATCTCTTGGTCCTTCTTTCTTGTCGCGGCTGAGAAACTTCGGCCAAAACTCGGCGTGCGTTGATAGGCCCTCGGCCTCAACGAGCGGCCCGATCGACTTCGTTCTGGGTGCGATCCGTCGAAAGAGCTCCTGGCACCGAAGGGCATTTGTGGTTGGGTTATCGCCAAAAAGCGCCGCAATGATTCGGTCAACTTGGTTCTCAGAAACTCCGAAGACCACTTTTTCAATGCCGGCCCACCGAATTGCGCCGCAGCACATCGTCCACGGCTCGGTGCTCGTATAAAGCGTGCTCCGTCGGAAGCTGGTGCGATTCAGCCTCGTGCATACCTCGCCGATGAGCCCTGTTTCCGCATGTTTGGTCACATCACCCGTTGTTTGCACCGAATTTTCGAACTCCGCCAGGATCTTGCCGTCGCGCACCAGAAGGGCACCAAAAGGCTCATTTCCGTGTGATACGGCGTTCCGGGCGATCTCATAGGCTCGACGGATAAAGAGCCGATCGACTTCCGTCGCCGCCGGATCGTCTGGCGACGGCTGTGACCCCGTCCGATCCTCGGATGCCAACGGCGCGGGCGGATAAAAAACCGTTGCTAAGACGATCAAAATTGTGATAGTGCCGATTGTCTTCATCATTTCGTTTTCCGTACTGACGCCGCAGAGCCGCAGCTGTGAGTGTTGCATCCGAACGCGGACGCCGCAACGCTTCGCACATCGTTCGATATCAGTTTACTCATACGTCTACGCCGCAGTAGAATAATGGCGCACGGCGGCGTACGGCAATTCTCTGTCGCGGCGCGGACGGGATTTGCCCGCTGACGGCCGGCGCCAGTTCTGTGCAAGCACATGGAGGAACCTACACATGGGCGTACTTGCAGATGCAATTGCTGCATACGCGCAACCGTTGATCGATCAGACCGATGGTTCTCATGCCCAGTTGAGCAAGGCCCTCGGACTCACTCAGCTCTGCTATAACCTCGCGCTAATGCCGGATGAACGGCGCGAGACGGCGCTAAACGAAATGCAGGCAACCCTCGAGATGGACGACGCGGAATTCGACGATTTTCGGCGTTCCATCATTATCCCCATGATCGAGCGACACCGGCAGATGTTTCCGCGCATGCACAATCGGGTCTCCGCCGACTATTGGCAAAGTGCCCCCTCCCCGCAGGCACAGTCGAGAACGACGGAGTCGCGCGAAGCTTACCCTGGTACCGACCGCTACGCACCGTGTCCGTGTAACAGCGGTCAAAAATATAAGTTCTGCTGCGGGGTGAAGCGCCGCTGATTCTCGATGTTACTTCACAATGTCGACTCCTGCTCAGGCAGTGGCTACGCGAGGGTATCCCATGCGCGAATTCTCAGGACTGGGTTCGGCGGCCCGGAGAAGATGGTCATCCGAGAGATCCCGGAGCCCGAACCGAAAGACGGACACGCGGTGATCGAGGTCAAAGCGTTCGGCCTCAACCATGCCGAGTTGCACATGCGGAAAGGTGAGTGGGCCGAGATCGCCGACGTCAGCGGCATCGAGTGCGTTGGTATCGTCAGGTCCTGCCCCGGCGGGGAGTTTGCCGCCGGAGCGAAGGTTATCGCCACCACGCGCAGTCGTGGCCGGTTCCCGATGATGGAGACGCTCGGCGCTGTGCGGGCCGAGGTCGAGGGGCCGGAACTCTCCCAACGGATCGCCGAGGCCGGGAAGATCGACGCCGTGCTCGACCTTGTCGGCAACAGCACCATCCTCGATTCCCTCGCAATGCTGCGCCGGGGTGGCCGCGCTTGCCTGGCCGGGTGGCTGGGCGGCCTCGCGCCCATCGCCGACTTCAACCCGCTTCTGCAGATGGCGAGCGGCGTTTATCTGACCTTTTTCGCCAGTTTCGTGTTCGGGAAGCCGGGCTTTCCGCTGTCCGACGTGCCGCTCCAGGCGATCGCGGCCGACGTGCAGGCAGGACGTTACAAGGCGAAGCCGTCGCGCGTGTTCCGCTTCGAGGACATCCGTGAGGCACATCGCGTCATGGAGTCAAATGAGGCCAACGGGAAAATGGTAGTGGTTTTGTGAGCATTGTCGAACGTGCCGTTTCCCTTATCGCGATAGAGGGCATTCTGTTGCGAGTTGTTGACGACATAGAGGTCCATTGATCCGTCTTTGTCGTAGTGCGCAAGTCCGGCTCCGGTCGACGGTGGTACGTTGGAGACGACAAAGTCGAGCGCCTTGGTGGTGATTAGCCTGGATTCGATAGACGGTATAGGGGACATCCCCACGTATACTAACTCGAAGAGAGCGAACCGCAGCCAGAATGCACGTCTCGATTCAGTTCGATGGAACGGCACGGAGATAGAAGTTGGTCCCGTGATGACCGGATTTGGCCCGAGCGTCTGGGGCTTCCGGCAACGAACGCGCGAAGTTCTGAGCCGATCGTAACCCGCATCTACAAGACGGACGACAACGATCCGAGACGATCTACGAGGTCAGACACCCGGCTGTATTACGGGGTTCACGGGACGAACTTGACGATCCCGAATGGTGTCCTGGTGTCGACGGATCGCAGAACAACCGTGGGAACATCGTCTCCGAATCTTCCCAAGCAACGAGGCGCATCGTGACGGACCCCTATATCGAATCGTTCATGCTGGCTTTTGAGAACGGCTCTCTATCCAAGTCGGAATGGACCCACTCCAGGCACCTCGTGATGGCGCTCTGGTACTTACGTCGTCACGAAAGGGACGAGGCAACCAGGCTGATCAGAGAAGGCATTCAGCGGTACAACGAGTGCCAGGGGAACCTCACCGGTTATCATGAGACGATCACTCTGGCCTGGGTCGAGGTGGTCCAACGGTTCTTGGCCGTGAATGACCCTGACCTGCCTGTGTCAGTGCTAGCCGGGGAGTTGCTCGGGCAGTGCGGCGACAAAGATTACCTGCTGCGGTTCTATTCAAAGGACCGGCTATTTACCGAAGAGGCACGGCACCGATGGGTGCCACCTGACCTGGCTGCGATTGGGTAGCTAGACTTGATGCGAAGCAGTTTGAGATGAAGATATCGTGGACAAATTGGTTCGTGGACCCATACGCCGAGGTGGATGGCAGATCGCACGATGCCTCCTTCGTCATCTTGATGAAGGCTGGGTTCCAACATCACATTTGTCGATTTGGGTTCTTTATTTTCCGCGGCGAGGACGGCCGGATCAAAGGTAAGACAGCCAGCCTCCGGGATGGCGCGCTTTGACCCCGGCGAACCAGCGGCAGGGCATGTAGAGGACGGCCAGCACCACGGCCCAGGCGACGTAGATGCCCGGGAGACTCAGCGGCCAGCCCTCGGGAGGGGGGCCCAGAGCCGCCGCGGAGAACATGCCAGGCGACGGGCAATCCCCGCACCAGGCCCGCGAGCACGGCGAGCCCGTGGATGACGTACCACTGCAAGAGGTAATAGAACAGCGGGACGCGGCCGAGCGTCACGAGGGCGCGGCCGACCGGGCCGCGGATGCCCACGCGGTCGATCACCGCCAGGGCCGCGATCGCCGGGCCGAGCGTCATCAGCACGAAGAGCAGCGAAGGTGGTTGCTTTGTGCAGTTGACGAACGAGAGCGCGGTCAAGAGCGGAGTCGCCTGCGTTGCCCACGGGCGCGGTTCGCCATAAACGCCCCAGGCCCGCAGGATCACGAAGGCGGCGGTCATGGCGACGCCCGTGATCCACATCACCCGCCGCCTCCGCCCCGGCTCGAGCCGGATGACCTCGCCGAACCCGTAGCCCGCGGCGACCACCCCCAGCCAGGGGAGGAGCGGGTAGCCGACGAGCACGTTCACGCCACCGGGCAGCGGCAAGAACGCCGCGTCGGAGCAGAAGCGCGCCGGCCGCCCGCGACGCGGACGGGGGTCCCGGAGCCCGGCAAGAAGCCGCCGGCCAGGCCGTGCGTCGCGATCAGCAGCACCCCGAGCGCCCCGACCACCCGGCTCGGCAGGAAGACCAGCCCCGCCAGCACGACGAATGAGGCCCCGATCGACCACAGGACCGTCAAGATCACCGGGGCGGACACGGGATCGAAAAAGAGGCCGAGTCGGACGACCGTCAGCTCGAGGAAGATCAGCCAGACCCCCCGGGTGGCGAGGAACGCCGCGAGGTCGCCCCGCGACCGGCCCCGGGAGCCCGCCAGATAGGCGCCCGTCCCCGCGAGGAAGGCGAACACCGGCGCAGAAGTGGGTCACCCACCGCGTCAGGAACAGCGCCGGACTCGCCTGGGACAGGTCCGTGGGGTTGATCGCCGCGTTGCCGAAGTAGTCGCGGGTGTGATCGAGCACCATCAACACCATCACGGCCCCGCGGAGGACGTCGACGGCGTCGACGCGTCGAGTGGGCGAAGCGGGCAATCGCGCCGGCGTTATGAGTGGAGCTACGTGGTCCGGCGACGCGGCCGGCTCGATCGACATGATAGGGCTCCTTTCCGCAATCGCGATCATGACCGCGGCAGGTTGCACCACCGAGTGCCGGGCTGCTGTGATCGGCTCATCGCATAATAAATAGCCAGCGGCCGTCAGACCGACGCTCCGGGCTCACACCTCACGATCGCCGAGTTGATGCTAGCCTAGCGCGGCCGCTCACGGCAACATTGCGTTCCGTCGAGCGCTAACGGCAACGACGCCCTTCGCGGCTCCCGATCACGGCATCATCGCGTCGATCATTCCCAGAATGGCACGGTGTTGACGGTGCTTCAAGACAGCGGACTGACCTACTTCAAAAGCTCATATGATATTGCGCAAACTATAATATATATAATTATATAATACATGCATGTCTGTAATCGATAGGAGCTTAGTTCGACGCTCTTCTCACGACCGGGGAGATTGCGACTTGCGCCTGCTCCCCAGCCGTTTTGAAGAACATCGCCCTAATTTACCCTGTAACTTCCTCCATGGCCTCGGTTGCCGGTAACACTTCGTGTTCGGATATCGAGGCCAACTTTTCGTCCGCTGCGGATTCTTCATCGAGTGTTTCGGTCAGCAGTTGCACAACCTCCTCGTGCCCAAGGTGCTTGGCGAGGGCGCGGGCTGATCCGTATGCGGAAATCTCGTAATGCTCGACGCGCTGAGCCGCCGCGATCAGAGCGAAATCAATGAGCGGCCCGGCGCCCTCGGCTTCAAGAACCTCCGCTCCCTCTTCGACGAGACCCTCCATGGCCTTGCACTTCTTGCCGGATAGCTTGATGCCCAGTGACTGACCGATTTCGTTCAGACGCTCAACGTGGTGTTTTGTTTCCTCGAGATGGCTGGTGATTGCATCTTTAAGTCCCTGGGCCGAGGCTTTCTTGGCCATCTTGGGGAGGGCTTTCACGAGCTGATTTTCGGCGCTGAAAATGTCTTTCAGCTGATCTTCGAGCAGCTTGTCGATAGACGACAATTTCATGGCAATACCTCGATTCTGTGGTGCAGGCACTTAGAAACTGCCGATAGTTCCGCCGCGTCGTCGTCAAACGATGGGGTCGTAAATTCTTGGCGAATCGACTGGACGATTGCGCAAACAGATCGGCGAACGCGAGCAATTCTCGGATGCACGTTCGGTGCCGAGCAGCGAAAACGGCAAACGCTTTCGGCGCAGAAGATCGAGTCAGGTTGGCGGCTTTTTGGCGAGCAACTTGCATTCGGAATGGTGGCCTAACCTGCCGAGCTATTCTGGTTCGGCGGATGTTCCGATAGATGCTTTTTTCAAGAGGAGACACCTCATGGCTACTGAAAAAAAAGTCGGGACGCAACCCGACAAGGGATAACCAGGTCGACAGTGTCCCGAGGGTGCATCAGACCCCTGGTGGTGCAAAGCCATCGGGGGTCTTTGCTTGACACCATCGGACACCGGAGCCATGCCTCCCAAAATCCACTCCAGTTGCTGGATCACAAACCTCGCGATGAGTTCTTCAGATTTCTGGCAACATACAGGTCAGAATCTTGAGACGAAGGTATTCCTCGTCTCGCAGTCCATAGGCCCGGCGTTGGATGACTCGGACCTTGTTGTTGATCCCCTCGACGAAACCCAGCGGAACTTTGTTCTCCTCGTGACAATACGCCTCGATGCCGTCCCAGTGGGCCTCTACCATCGCGGCGAACTTGCAAAAGGGCTCCAGCCGTTGCCACTTCAAAGCATCTTTCCAGTTGTTGAAGAACCGGCGAGCCCAACCCGGCCGATTGTAGTCCCAGAGCTGGCCGAACGACTCCTTCAGGAGGTAAGCTTTGTTCAACCGCCGGTTGGCCCCGAACAGCAGCTTCAGCGCCTGTTTTCCTTCGACGGTGAGGTTCTCCCAACGGGAGAGCAAAGTGTATTTCTGCCCCTTGATGAAGCGACGGTCCTTCCCCGAGAGGCGCGTATTCCTGCTTACGCACCTTGTCCATAGCTGCCCCCAGGTGTTTGAGGACATGGAACTTGTCGTAGATGATCCGAGCCTTCGGGGCGTGGCCCTCCTTGAGAGTGGATTTGCGGAATGCCTTCCACATGTCCATAACGGCCAGGCGGATCTTCCGGCATTTCTTGGGCCGAGCCAGGCAAAGAACTCGTCCATGCTCGCTTCGGAGCGGTCCTTGCCCCCGAACCAGATCGGCCGACCGCGGACCAAGTCGCTCACGATGATTCGGTAACTGTGCCACCTGCCGATAGAAATCTCGTCGATGCCGATGACCGACGGGGCGGGCGTCCCGGCACGACAGAGTTGCTCTCGCATGTATTCGATCTCCAGTGCCTTGACCGTTTTCCAGTCCAGGCGGAGTTCGCGAGCTTAAATTGACTTACCTCCCAAAGGCAGACGTAACGCCGACCCGATTAGCGATGAGCCCGGAGCTCATCCTATTGAGACAGGAGTCGGGGCGGCCGTCGGTGGCGCGGCCGCCGGTTTGGCGGCAGGCGCCGTCGCTGGCCCCTTATCCGCGGCCGTCGGCGCTGCGGTAGGAGCCGTCGCGGGCGGACTTGCCGGGAAGGGCGTCGGCGAGAAGATTGACCCGACGACCGACGATAACTGGCTTCGAGACAATTTTGCATCCCGGCCCTACGTCCAGAAGGGCGACACCTTCGAGACCTATCGTCCCGCCTTTCAATACGGTGCGGAGGTTGAATCCAGGTACGGTGCCGACGATTTCGAGACGATGGAAGAGGACCTGGAGTGCGATTGGCAAAACCGGACACGGCCAGCGCCGATGGCATGGGAACGCGCGCGCGGAGCTGTTAAAGACGCGTACGACCGGTGCGTCGAGCTGCGCAGGAACCGCGAAACGAACAGGTAACGTACGTCTGAAATAGGTCAACAACCCGTCGGCCATTCCCGCGAGCTTGAGTTCGCCGGGAATGGCCGTTTTCGTCTCCTCGCCTCAATCCCCATCAAGAACGGATAATAGAAGTAGCGGTCGGACCGCCGGTTCGAAACTCGATGAGCACGAGTCAATATCGCAATCGTCTTCCTCGGCAGAGCTCGCGAGCCTCCCGCTTTGCTAACGCTGCAGCGAGAGATAGGCATTCATCCGCGCAAACTCGGCACGCCGCTTCGCACCGATTAGTGAGAGCGGTTTTGTGTTTCGCACATTCAATCGCACAAAGTTCGCAGCCTTCGGCGCACGAGCGAGAACTGTGAACCAAAAGGGACGAGTTGCTGCGAAGGTCCGAACAGCAAATGATGCAGTGATTCGCACAATCAAGACAGCGCTCGACCAAAAGAGCCGCGGCGGGCATGTCGACCGACTCATAGGCCAACTCCCTGCAACCCGTAGCGCATGCAAGGCAGGCTTCAATGCAGCTGCGAAATTCATAGGGTTGCATCGCGAGGCTCCGAATTTCCTGTCATCTGTCGGGAAAAACCCTAGGCCGCCGTCGAGCCTAAGCCTGCAGATCCGGTGCCGAATGTGGCACGCGATCCTCGCCGCCGACCGATTTCAGTTGCAAGCCACATTCGATGGTCTGCAATTGCTGGTCCAATCGTGGGCCCGACCGCGATTAATGACGGCCTCGAATTTGCTCTAGAAATCGCGTCTTGCAACTTGATCAATCGAGATATTCAGCAAGCGGAGGACGAGCGAATGTATCACCATATCAAGAAATTAATGTACACAGTTCGGGTGGCGCACCCGATCCCCATTTCGGCAAAATGCTCCTGGAGCAGTTTGGCGGCGCCAACGGCGAACTGGCGGCAGCCATGCAATATTCAGTCCAGGGCCTCAACTGCGAGGACCCGGCCCGCAAGGACCTGCTCATGGACATTGGAACCGAGGAACTCAGCCATCTGGAGGTCATCGGCTCGCTCGCTCGCCTGCATCTCAAGCCGACCGGAACGTCGCGCAGCGCCGCCGATGCGGACCCGCTCATCGCCATTTGTGGGGGTGGTGGCGTCAACCTGTATAACTCGCAGGGAGATCCCTGGACGGCGGACTACCTAAAGGTTACCGGTGAGCTCGACGTGGATCTGCGCAGCAACATAGCGGCCGAGGCTCGCGCCAAGATCGTCTATGAACGGCTAATCAACTTTACCACCGATCCAGGAACAAAGGACGCATTGCAATTCCTGATGACGCGCGAGATCACCCACATGAAAGCGTTTGCGGCGGCGCTCGAGAGCATGGGCAAGGACCCATTCACGATCGGCCAGATTCCGCCGACTGCTGGTCTTGTTGATCAGTACTTCAACGACTCCACCGATCAGGGGGATGCCGGGCAGGACTTCCGCGGACCGTGGAATCAAGGAAGCAGTTGGCAATACGTGGAATCACCGGCATTCCGAGATCTGCGCGATAAACCTGGCGCGATAAATGGTCCAGGCAGCCGAGCGCTTGTTAAGGATGCAACCGGCACATGCCTTGCACGGTGAAAGCTGGGGTCGTGGTCTGCTGACTTCCAGCAAGCCAAGGGTATCCCATCCGACTAACAGCCAGGAGTGAAGTCATGGCCGAAAAGGGAAAGCACCCTTCTACTGAGCATCATCACGAGGCAGCCGCCCGCCACGCCGCCGCCGCCCACCATCATCACCAGGCGGCCCATCACCACGAGTACGGCGAGCACGACAAAGCCAAGCAGCACGCCACGTCTGCCCATCTGCACAGCGAGAAGGCCCACGGGCACTCGAAGACGGCGCACGAGCATTCTCATAAATGATCCGCGTTTTACGTCATTGAAAGGAGTAGCGGGGCGAGCCAGTCCGACGACAATAGAGGTGTGTGTGGAGTTTCTTGCGGTTCCTGGCTCGCCCATCTCGACCGCGCGTGCACTTCGCCAAGAAGGAAGGCCGCTGACAGGCCCGTCGGGACCCTTTCTCCGCTGGCGCGGGGCAAGTGGGAAGAACTCCGGACCTTGGAACCGGAATAGAGACACAAGGGTGTCAAGCGCATGTTTTCACGGCATCAGCCTCGCCCGCCGAAAATGGATCGATTCCGCGCGTGTGAGTGATAGCGGATCGCATTCCAGAAAGAGGCGCTGTATCCGAAAAAACGCCACGGTTCTCTGGGTGCGGTCGTATCAGCGCGCCAAATCGGTTACAATCCTCAGCATCACCGGCATGAGATCGCCGTCCACAAACGTCTGGAGGAGACCGCGATGATGTGATCAGACAACGCGGCTTCCTCGCCGGTTTCCAAACACATGTGGCCAAGCCAGTCGATCCGGCGGAGCTCACCGCCGCTGTCGCCACTTTGGCCTTCCGCACCGGCAAAACGAGATCCCAGCGCCAAGCGTCGCCGTGATTCGAACGCAACGATCGTTAAATACACGTGGAGCGCGGCTCTTATATGCCAAACCGACGCATCGTCACGTTTCATGTTTGATAATGCTCGGCGAGTGCGGTCGCGTTCCTGATGGACCGGCGTCGGGCGGCCGACTAAAATGACGTTCGGGAGCAAGAGCTCGATGGCTGATCGCGTGGGGAACTCGTGAACTTGTTTCGAATTGCGCTCGCGAATATCAGGTTTCCGGCGACTCCTTCTGAGTCGATTACGCTCGCCAAGCACGCTATCGAAGAAGCGTCGCAAGAGGAAGTACGAATCATCTGCTTTCCGGAGTGCTTCGTTCCAGGCTATCGAGCAGTCAGCAAAAACGTACCGCCACCCGATCCCGAGTTCCTGGAACACGCGTGGTCCGTCATCGCCCTAGCCGCCGCGAAAGCACGCACCACAGTCGTGCTCGGAACGGAACGCTTTGTCGACGGCGCGCTGGTCGCGACCGCGCTGGTGATCGATCAGGACGGATCAATCGCGGGCTTTCAGGACAAGGTCCAGATCGACCCCTCGGAAGAGGGCACCTACATACCAGGCTCCAGCCGCCGCGTCTTTCAAGCCGGCCCATTGACCTTCGGTGTCGCGATCTGCCACGAAGGCTGGCGTTATCCAGAGACAGTCCGCTGGGCCGCACGGCGGGGCGCACACGTTGTGTTCCACCCGCACTTCCACGAAGCCGAGCCCGGTTCTTACCGGCCAACGACCTTCGCCGATCCCGCGAATACATTTCACGAGAAGGCGGCGCTGTGCCGCGCCGCCGAGAACACTTGCTTTTTCGCGACCGTCAATTGCGCGAGTGCCGGCTCGCCAACCACGTCGGCGATCGTCCGCCCTGATGGGACACTCCTCTGCTACCAACCCTACGGTGAGGAAGGCTTGCTGATTGCAGACATCGACATCAGCACGGCGACTGGCCTGCTCGCGGCACGTTGTCGAACTGATTCGTGATCGAGTTGACCGCAAGCGCGGAGAAATCAAACTGTGGCTCGGCGTCGTCTGCGCCAGCCGTATGCGATCAATCCCACCGCCCCCACGCCGGCGACCACCATGGTGGAGGGCTCGGGAGCGGCCACCACGAGGTCTTGATTATCGCCACTCGGTTGATGGACCGCGTCAAAGAAACTGGCAGAGTAATTGGTTTGAGAGTTGTACTCGGTGCTCATTGCGGTGGATATGTTATTGAAGGCTGCCTGGAGGGCCGTGTCACCGTTCCAGTTGATCACTTTGAAATTGGGGTCGATGATCGACCAGATGAGCAATTGAGCGGCGGCCGAACCATACCCCGCAAGGCCGGCGTTGTCTGCGGCCCAGGCAATCCGGTTGAGAGCATCGGAACTGAGGGAATTCGGGTTGGTCCACGAGGTCAATTGATAGCTGCTACCCAGGATGCTGTCGTGTGTTAGGTCGATGCAATAGAGGGGGATGGACGACCCATTAGGGTTGGTCCAGTTGGTGGCAGTCTGAGCGTCGCCGTAAACCCAGACGCCGCTATCGCCGGTGTACTGAATCTCGACAATGGTCGAGTTGGGATCGATCGGCGTGCTTCCTCCGTCGTACAAGCCGATATTGTTGACAGTGAGGTCTGCCTTGACGTCAGCGGCCAGAAGCGCCAAAAGACACAACGTCATTCCCAGAAATGACAGCACGGAACGTCGGGGGCGTTTACTCATTTGCACAGTTCGCTTTTTAATTAAGAGAGCTCTTCGGAAGTTTTTGAACAATTGGCAGAAGATTCCATGCAAGGATGACATCCAGATAGATATTAGGCCTCGGCTAAAGTAGGGACAATCGGCGTTGAATTAAAACACCCTATCGGGGATTCTTCTCAACTCTATACGCCACTGTGGCGAGCCGCACACGATGGACGGCTCGACAGCGTCCGCATGTTGGTCGAGCGTCGGGCGAATGTGAAATGTCTGCGCCGAGCACGGCCGTTCCGCCCTCGACGCCGCAACGATCTTGGATTCATTTCGTCAGTGTCATAAAGGCTTTCACGCGGGCCATGACCGTGCGGCGCACCTGTTGATCGAATACGGATCGACTGTTGAGCTGGATCATGCTGCCAGCCTCGGGCATTTTGCCGAAATCAAGCGCATGGTCGAGCAAGATCCAGAGGTTCTCAAGCGACCCACGGTCATGAAAGCCCTGATTGGAGGCACGGCAATCAAGGAGTCGCCGCTGCAAGCGGCACGGCGTAGGGGTCGGACGGAGATCGTGTCTTATCTGGTCCAGCATGGCGCGGTGGATTGGCTTCCCGAGTAACCCGTTTGCCGGGCCAGAGTCAAAGACTCGGCCGTAATGCGGTCTGAGACCCAAATGCAGCGGGGATTTTGGTTTTAGTACTCTCGTGTTCTGGAATCAGATCTCTCCGATCTGCTCGACTCCTCGGTCGATTCTTGGCGATGCCGATTCGTATGTGGCGGCCCGCGAATTGCAAGCATGGCGCGGACGGTCTGAGAGCATACAGGGTGCTAGGGACTAGCCGCGCGTGCTCGGAATGACAATGCTATGACATGGATCGCGACACGTCGTGTGTCGTTCTGCAGGAACAAGCCTGGAGAGACTGGCCGATGGCCGCGCGCATCGAATCGGTATCTACCACAGCCGATCCCGCCGGCAGCAAGCAACCACCGCTAGTTCCGCTGGCCGCGCGCTACTACGCCGTGCGCAGGATGACCGAGCGCCTGGCGCAACCGCTCTCACCCGAAGACTGCCAGATTCAGTCGATGCCCGATGCCAGTCCGGTGAAATGGCATCTCGCGCACACGACGTGGTTTTTTGAGACATTCGTCCTCCTGCCCCACATGCCGGCGTACGAGGTGTTTCATCCGTCGTTTGGATATTTGTTTAATTCTTATTATAACTCTGTTGGTGATCGGCTTGCTCGCCCCCAGCGCGGGCTAATCACCCGGCCCACGCTCGAGGAGACATACTCCTATCGTGCGGTCATCGATCGGCAGATGCAGGCTTTTTTCGAGTCGGCCGGCGCCGCCCTTTCCGCCGACGTCGCTGCCGTAATCGAGCTGGGCTTGAACCACGAACAACAGCATCAGGAATTGATTGTCACCGACATTAAACACGCGCTGGCGATCAATCCGCTGCGGCCGGTGTACCGCGAAGGGGTGGGTAAACCGGCGATCGCGGAAGTTCCACCCATGAACTGGTCGTTGCATGCGGGCGGACTACAATGGTGCGGGCACGAGCGCAACGGTTTTGCTTTTGACAATGAAGGACCGCGTCATCGTGTTTATTTAGAACCGTTCGAGCTGAGTTCGCGATCGGTGACTAGTGGCGAATACGTGGCATTTATCGAGGATGGTGGCTATGATCGGCCGGAATTCTGGCTCTCGGACGGTTGGAACGCTGTGAAAACTCATCGATGGAAGGGACCGCTGTACTGGGAGCAAGTCGCTGGCGAATGGTGGGTTTCGACTCTCGGCGGATTCCGACGCCTGACCGACGCCGAGCCCACTTGCCACCTCAGCTATTATGAAGCGGACGCGTTTGCTCGCTGGGCAGGGGCAAGGCTGCCGACGGAATTCGAATGGGAGTCGGTCGCGGTCGCTCAGGAACCAAATGGCAACTTCCTCGAAAGCGGACGCTTGCATCCTCAACCTGCCCTTGACGGCGCGGAAGTTGCTTCACTTTTCGGCGACGTCTGGGTGTGGACCCAGAGCCCTTACGTGCCCTACCCTGGCGCACGACCGACTGCGGGAGCGCTAGGGGAGTACAACGCGAAGTTCATGTGTAACCAGCTTGTACTCCGGGGAGGCTCGTGCGCGACGCCAGCATCGCACATCAGGGCGACTTACCGAAATTTCTTCCCCCCGAGGCGCGCTGGCAGTTCACGGGGATCCGACTGGCGAAAGACGCATGATTTCAACCAGCCCCGTGATATCCCGCCACGATGAGCGAGTGCTATGGCGCCGGCAGTTTCTCAAGGATGTGGTGGAAGGATTGAAGCGGCCGCAAAAGGAAATCGCTTGCAAGTATTTCTATGACGAGGTTGGATCGGCCCTGTTCGACGAGATCTGCGAGCTCGACGAGTACTATCTGACGCGGACAGAAATGGCGATCCTCGAGACGCATGTGGCCGAAATGGCAGAATCAATCGGTGAAGATTGCGAGCTGATTGAGCTCGGGAGCGGCAACGCTCAGAAGACTCGGCTCTTGCTCGAGCAACTGCGGTCACCGCGTGCCTATCTGCCCGTCGACATCTCGCGTGAACCTTTAGAGCTTTCAGCGCTACGGCTGGCGGCGCAGTTTCCCGATCTGCGAGTGCTGGCGGTTCACGGCGATTTCACCGAACCGCTCTTGCTGCCGGAGACCGGAGATCCACGCGCACGCCGCGTTGTGTATTTTCCCGGTTCGACCATCGGTAACTTCAGTCCCAAAGCAGCTACCAGTTTGCTTTGCACGATCGCCTGGCTTGTGGGTGACGGGGGTGGGCTCTTGATCGGGTTTGACCTCGACAAGGATGCTCACATAGTCTGGCCGGCATATAATGACAGCCGGGGCGTGAGCGCCGCCTTTAACTTGAACGTGCTTGAACGCATCAATCGCGAGCTGGGCGCCGATTTCGACCTGGCGGCTTTTTCGCACCGGGCGGATTACGTGCGATCAAAAGAACGAATGGAGATGTATCTCGTCAGTCGAGTATCTCAGGTCGTCCGGATTGGCGGGACCGAGTTTGCGTTCGACGAAGGCGAGACCATCCATACCGAGTATTCTTATAAATATTCACTCGAACACTTTAGCCGCCTGACCGCACGCGCGGGCTTTACGCTGGCCGGACAATGGACAGATCCCAAGAAGTATTTCGCGGTGCAGTACTTGGTGGTTTAGTGCCTCAGTCCCTTGGGGACAAGCCATTTTTCGGCCATGTCGAACGCGCCTTGAACAGCGAGTGCGAGTACGGCCGCGGGAATGGCTCCTTCATAAAGGATCATCGGCACGTCGTCACGGCGGATGCCCGTCAATATAGGTTGGCCAAAGCCGCCGGCGCCGATCAGGGCCCCTAGTGTCGCTGTGCCGACGTTGATGACTGCCGCGGTCTTGATCCCGGCCAAGATCGATCGCGCCGCCATCGGCAGTTCGATGCGCAAGAGGCGTGCACGCGCGGTTAAACCAAGTGCTTCGGCCGATTCCCGGAGCGAGGTGGGAATGTCGAGCAAGCCTGTGGCCGTGTTGCGAACGATCGGGAGCAAACTGTAGAGAAAGAGCGCCGCTAAGGCCGGCTTGGCCCCGATCCCCAGCCAGGGGATCATGAACACGAGAAGGGCCAGCGAGGGGATTGTCTGGATCAAACCAGTGGCGGTCAGGATCAATGGGCCGAGCCGGGGACGCCGCGCGGCGAGAACGCCCAGCGGAATCGAGACAAAGATCGCCGCCGCCAGCGAAATGGATACGAGCACCAGATGCTCTCCCAGCCGCCTGAAGAGGCGTCCGACCCACGTCTCGGTGCTGACCGAGGCCTCGATGCCGAACTTCTCTACGAGGAAGTCAGCCGCGACGCGATCCTCGGGCACGCGATCGAGCTTGGCCCGGGCATTCATCGCAGCCATCTCGGTCGTCGAGATTTTTCCTTCCAATCGTTCCAGGGCCGCATAGGCCGCGGGCGACCGCGTTTGCAGATCGGCGCGATAGAGCCAGACACATTCATACGAAGGGAAAAAATTGAGGTCATCGCGCAAGACGCGGAGGTTGTATTGCCGGATCTCGGCGTCGGTCGAATAGAGGTCGGTGGCCTGGACCTCGCCGCTGGCGATGGCCCGGTAAGCAAGGTCGTGATCTAGACCGCGGACATCGCGCTGGGGCAAACCGTAACGGTCGCGAATGCCCGGCCAGCCATCGGCCCGATCCATGAACTCGTTACTGAACCCAAATTTGAGCTCGGGGTGTCGGCGCAGGTCCGAGAGACTGATCAATCCCAGCTCCGCGGCGACCTGCTCGCGCATGCCGATGGCATAGGTGTCATTGAAACCCAGCGGCCGGCTCATGCCCACTCCGCGGCCGGTCAGGGCCGCCCGCAGGGAAGATTCATCTCGGATCTTTTGACCCGAGAGGATCTCGCCCGAAATCGTGCCGGTGTACTCGGGATAAATGTCGAGCTCATCGGACTCAAGTGCGTGAAAGAGGACCTGCGTTCCACCCAGCTCGCGGCGATGGATGGCCGGTACGCCCGCCTCACGCACCAAGCCCAGGGCGATATCACCCAGGATCACGGATTCGGTGAACTTTTTGGAGCCGACCCGGACCGTGTGCGGAGATTCGTCAGTAACGAGTGTCAGCGCAACGAGCAATGCAAGAATGGGCATCAAGAGTCTCCTCCGACCGCGAGCTCGAAAACCTGGCGCTGGGCGCTGACGAACTGGGTTACGAAAGGTTCGGCCGGGTTATCCATCAGGGCTCGGAGCGGGCCGCGCTGCACGATCCTGCCGCGCGCAAGAGAATGATTTGGTGGCCGAACCAACTTGCCTCGGCGAGGTCATGAGTGACCATGACGACGGTCTTCTCGAGCGATCGGAAAATGCCTCGAAGGTCGGCCTGGAGCTCGGCGCGGACCATCGGATCGAGTGCTCCCAAAGGCTCGTCGAGCAAGATCACCTTGGGGTCGAGCATGAGCGCGCGCATCAGGCTGACGCGCTGGCGCTGACCCCCCGATAGCTGGGCTGGGAACCGGTCGAGGCCGTTCGGCGGGAAGCGCGTGAGCTCGGCCAACTGGTCCAGCCGCTCCTGGATTCTCTGCGCGTCCCAACGCAGGTACCGGGCCATCAAGGTCACGTTGTCGCGTGCGCTCAAATGGGGGAAAAGACCGCCGTCCTGAATGACATAACCGAGCCCGTGACGC
The DNA here is from genome assembly GCA_963850935.1 of uncultured Isosphaeraceae bacterium. Classification (GTDB taxonomy): domain Bacteria; phylum Planctomycetota; class Planctomycetia; order Isosphaerales; family Isosphaeraceae; genus CAWFRS01. The sequence continues at coordinate 1,027,586 of CAWKNT010000028.1, read as the reverse complement.
ACCTCGAGGATTGTCGCCGGGTTGAGCTGGGTATTCGCGATCGCGACTGTGCCGGCGTCGGGCTGAACGAGGCCAATCATCACCCGTAAGAGCGTCGACTTGCCGCAGCCGCTTGGACCAATCAATACCGTTGTCTGTCCCTCCGCGATCGACAGGTCGACCTGGTGGAGCACGACCACCCCGCCGTATTGCTTCGAGACGCCTTTCAGCTCGATCATCCAAATTGTTCCCGGTAATTTGATCGCGTGAACCGAGAATCATCTTCCCATGCCGGGAGTGGCGAGAGAAGCGCCCGACGCGCGACCACGTGCCAGTACTGAGATTCAAAAAAAGCGCCCATTGCGAAAAAAACGTCTTGATCCTCACGTTACGTGAGGTCGTAACATTCCACCGTACACCTGTCCTGACGTACGACGGCCGATGAATTCGCCATGAGATTCGATGCGCTAAAAGTCGGTGAGCTCGCCAAGCGGACGGGTCTCACGGTCCGCACGCTCCACAACTGCGACGACATCGGGCTCTTGAGGCCATCGCTGCATACCGACTCCGGGCACAAGCTGTACACGCTCCGCGCCCAGCACGGTGCAGAGTACGACTCGCGCGACGTGTTCCAGTGCGTCGGTCAGGCGATCGCGGTCTTGAATGGCTCGGGGTAATCCTCATCGAGGGTTTCCAGGTCCAAACGTGACATCCAGGCTGGCAGTCAGTCGGGCCGATGGAAGACGCGTTTGCCGTCGAGATAAGTGGCGAGGGCCCGGGTCGATTTGATCTGGTCGTCGGGACAGGTTAAGAGGTCGCGATCGATCACAACGAAATCGGCATTCTTGCCCGGCTCGAGCGAGCCGATTTTGTCCTCCAGGAAGAGGAGATGTGCGTTGTTGATTGTGTAGAAGCGGATGGCTTGTTCCCGGGTGAGGGCCTCTTCGGGATGGAGCGCCCGGTCGTAGCCCTTGGCCCGACGGGTGATGGCAACCTCCATCGCCAGAAACGGATTGTACGGGTTGATCGATCGGAAAGATCCGATCTTCTGCATGTGATCGGAGCCGCCGCCGGCGATCACACCGGCCGCGAACAGGCTCTTGAGCGGCTGGAAATAACGTAGGCGGTTATAGCCGAACTGGGCGGCCAGCGTGCGCGTATCCAGGTAGAGCCATGCCGGCTGGATATCGACCACGACACCCAGCCGCGCGGCCTGGTCGATGGCCTCGTGACTCATGAAGTTGGAATGGGTGATACACGGGCGGGTCGGGGCGACTTTTGTACTTTTATTGACCTCTTCGTAGGCATCGAGCAGATTGTGGACGGCCCCATCGCCGACGCTGTGGGCGGTGAATTGCAGGCCGGACGTCACGGCCTCTCGGACGATCGGCACCAGCTTTTCGGGCGGAATGAAGAGAACGCCGCGATAATTGGGATCGTCGATCGCGTAGATCTTGCTCACTCCCCACGGCTCGCGCATGTAGGCACTTCCAGTGAGCATGCCGCCGTCGAGATATGTCTTGATCCCGACGATCCGTAGCGATGGCCCACCGTGTCGGAGCGGGTGAACGGCCACACGCCGAATTTCTTCACAGATCTTCTCGACCGGACCCAGTGTCTCAATGTGGTGCGAAATACCGAGACGGACAGTGAGCTGCCCGGCGCCGTGCATTTTCTGGTAGCGATCAATTTCCTGTGGACTGGCATCGCGATCGATGACGGACGTAATGCCGACTGAGTTGTAGTCATTGAAGAGCTCGATGAGCCGGCGCTCGTGGTCGTTTTCGGTGGGCTTACTGTTGGACGGGGCAACTTTGACATAGCGCGTGCAGTTGCGGAGGATACCGGTCGGCTCGCCGGTCCGAGGGTCCTTCTCAATCTTGCCGGGGCCGTCAATCTGGAAATTGCCATCGATTCCGCTGAGTTTCAATGCCAGCGTGTTGAGCGACGCGTCAGGGCCGGTTGCAAACAGGACGGGATTATTGGGAGCGACCTGGTCGAGCTCTGCGCGCGTCGGGTAGCGCTGTTCTTTAAGACGGGTAATGAAAACCTGGCGAACGACGACCCACTTCTCCGGGCCCAACACCATGGCGCGCTCATGAATATATTTGAGCACATCCGCGATCGTTCCCATTTCGGGCACGGGATGATCAAACTCGATCATGCAGGCATCGCTGGGGTGCGCATGGGAATCGATCAGTCCGGGCAACACCATCTTGCCCGCGAGGTCAACCAGAGCCGTGTTTGGCCCGCGCGTCTGGAGGATGTCTTCATTGGAGCCGACCTGGATCAACTTATCTCCTTTGACCGCGAGCGCCTGGTGGATCGAAAACGCGCGATCGACGGTGACGATCTTGCCATTATGGAGAATCAGGTCGGCCTCGGCGGCGGCGGTCGCAGTGGGGCAGTCTGCTCCGGCCCAGAACAAGAGGCCGGTGGCAGCGATATGGACATGGAAGTTAGTCACGGAGCGAACTCTTGGCACGTCAAGCCTCCTGTACGATCGACGGATTGCGGCGATGGCACGTCGGTTCTACGAAATTCTTCTATTCGAGGACGTCGGTCTACTTGACGCGTCCACTCCCGAAACGAAGATACCATGCCAAGGAAGCCGACCCTATGCCCTACCCTGACCTCTCTCTGTGCGAAGCGCGTCGGGTGGCACTGGCGGCCCGGGGTTTTGATCGGCCGCGGCCGAGCGGCCGGGTAGGCAAACGCGATCTGAGGCGCACGATCCGGCAACTTGGCCTTTTGCAAATCGACTATTGCGTCGAGATCTTCGTGGCCAAGCCCAGGCGACGTTGGGGTTATTATGTGTTCCCTTTCTTCCCGCGCTCGATTGTCCGCGCCAATAATGCATCACCATTTACGGCTTACTCGGCTGGCCGGGTCCTCCACCCGACACCGGTACGCGCAGTGATCGCGGATTGCCGGGCAGTTCATCATTGACGTATCGCTAGATTGGGCAGCGCCTGCTGCAATTCATCAAGGCCATCGCTAGTAACGGATGTACGCACAAGGCTCAATGATTTCAGTCCTGTCATACCTTTCAGCCGAACCACCTCGTCGTCAGTGACCAGGGCGCCAGCGAGGACCAGGTCTTGGAGGCCAGTTGCCGCAAAAAGCCGATTGAGGCCCGTTGCAGTGACTTTGGTCTTACCGAGACCCAGAGTCTTCAAGCGCGGCAATGCGCTCAGGTGTGCTAAACCATCGTCGGTGATGTCCGCGCTGCCGAGGCGCAGCGATCTCAGGCTCGTCATCACTTTCAGGTGAGCCAGGTCGTCATCGGTGACACCAGTGCCGCCGAGGACCAACTCTTCGATACAGTTCGACGCTTTCAAACGAGCGAGCCCAGCGGTAGTCACCTGGGTATTCGCCAGGCCGAGAATCCTAAGCGGCCAATTTCTTACCTCGATCACGGTCGACCTATGACTAACGTCCATCTACAGCATGCGTTCCAGCAACTGCCTCGCACGCTGCTCAATCCACCGCCGCCCGCAGCGGCGTGCTGTGTCGGCGGCTAGGAGCAAGAGGACTTTGGCTTCGTCGAGGTGGCCGTTGTCGAGTATCATCTCGCCCGCGTCGAGCGCTAGCGCGGCACCGGCGGCGTCTGGCTTGATCAACGTCATGTAGGTCTTGAGCGCACGGTCGGGACGGTCTGCCCGCGCATACACTTCGGCGATCCATCTCTCCAGCGTCGCTGCCGTCGCTGGGTCGCTTATCGCAAGCGCATCTTTGAGCCAGCTCACTGCCCGCTCGATATCGTCGCGCACATTTGCCTGACGGACGAGCGGAGCAACCACTTCCGCAAGGTCAAGCGACTTAAGTGCCATCGGCTTACGCTCCAAGAGCTCGGCCGCCAACCGCCCGGCGCGTGCGTCGTTCTTCAGGCCGGCGGCCGACGTGAATGCTGCGACGAGCCGCGTGTCGTCGAGCGCCACCGGGTCGAGACGATCTAGCTCGACGGCGCTCGCACAGCCTAGATCCCCCGGATCGACCGCACCGGGGTAGACCATCTCCAGACCGAGACGGCGCCGGAGGCGATCAAAGGGATAGCCTTGATAAAGCAGAAGGGCGCTCGGCCGGTTGCCGAGCTGCTCACGCAGTCGAATGACCGCTGTCAATTTGGCGCACGCGACGGTGTCACCCCGATTCGCGGCGACCGAGGCTGCCAACGGCGTGCGGCCGTCGAGTCCGTGGCGTGGGCGGTGGATCCACTGGTCCTCAAAGTACCGCTCGATTGACTCGCGCCTGAGCAGGTCGGTCCGATCGGGCTCGAGATCGGGCGGGATCCGAAAAACCCAAACGTCGGCGTCGAGAAAAGGGAGTGGCAGCGGCGACGCCTCACGCCGGACGGAGCCACCGCCGTCGCTGAGCCGCGGGAGCAGGGTCTCTTCGATCTGTTCCAGCGTCCCCACCCGGGGGCTCGAAAGACGCAGCGATTGGGCCTTGATATAGACACTCGCGAGGACAGTTGGCGGCAGGACTACGGCCGACGAATGAACGACGCTCTCGGATAACGGCCGGTCGAGCCATTCGAACACCTCGATCTCGGAATTCTCGTCGATAGCAGCTCCTGGCGCACGCGGCGTGGGAACACGCTGAATTTCGGGAAACTCTTCGAGCAGCCACGAGGTTTCGCCGGGATTCCAGTTGATGGTGCACACGAACCGCAGGTCGTCGGCAAGCGTTTCGGCGCCGCCTCCCTGGCGGAGTATTTCGGCCAGAGTCCAGGCATCGACGGCCACATCGAACGCCCGCTCTGCCTCGAGACCGACCACGCGGTCCAGGCAACCGATCGCCTCGACGTTCTTGCCCATCCAGGCGAGACAAAGCGCCCGGTTGTACCAGGCAGCGGCATCGTTAGGATCTTCGGCCGCTAGCCGACCGAACACGTCGGCTGTTGTCTCAAGCTCTTGGTCGCTCTGATCACGCAAGCGGGCATCCCACGCCGATCGCCGCGCTGGACCAGACGGCTCGCGAAATCGATACGAAGTCCGGGCCGCCAGCGGTACGTCCGCAGCGGATTCGAGAGTCGTCAATGCCTGCTGGGCCGCCCGCGAATCGGGATCGACCCGCAGTACACGCTGCCAGCTTCCCCACGCGGCCAGGGGCGCTGACTGGTCAAATGATTCCAACCTTCGTGAATCAAAGCCGTCGATGATTCGTTGCCGGAAATGTCTGACATCGACGGCGGTCCTTTCGCGCCGCTGACTGTTCTGGCGATCTCTAGGTTCGGGGCGGAGCGTCTGGGTGTCAGTTTGTTATCATAGCGGCTAACGTCCGGACGCCAAAGCTCGCAACCCGGCTAACGTGCTTGACAGCCTATCGCGAAACGGCGATCGTACGCGCAAGGGAGATCTCGGGCAATCATGCCCATCCCGCGGCAGTCGACGCCTGAGCGTAGCGGGAAAGGAGAAGCGCCATGTCACGGATCGCAAAAATGCGGATGTCGATGTGCCCCCCGGTAAGACTGCTCGGTATCGCGTGGCTCATGATCGCGATCGCCGCTGGGCCTAACTCTGGGCACGCGTTCCTTCAGCCTGCTCAACGCCCAAGTGCCTCGGCTGACCAGCGGACTGGGGCAGCGCGTTGGTTTCAAGACGCCAAACTCGGTTTGTTCGTCCATTGGGGCGTTTACTCGCTTCTGGGCAAAGGCGAGTGGGTGATGGAAAACGACAAGATCCCGATCCGCGAGTACGCCAAGCTACCCCCGAGATTCAATCCGACGCGGTTCGACGCCGCTGCCTGGGTCAAGCTGGCCAAATCCGCAGGGGCGAAATACATCACCGTCACCGCCAAGCACCACGACGGCTTCTGCATGTTCGCCAGCAGTTTGACCGCCTATGACATCGCCGACGCCACTCCCTATCATGCAGACCCGCTCAAGGCACTCGCCGACGCTTGCCATCAAGAGAACATTAAACTTTTCTTCTATTATTCGTTGCTCGACTGGCACCACCCCGATTATTTTCCGCTCGGTAAGACCGGCGCAAGTGCCGGCCGCGACGCCAGGGGTCACTGGAACGACTATGTCGCTTACTACCAGGGTCAGGTCCGCGAGCTATGCACCAACTATGGCGCGATCGCGGGCATCTGGTTCGACGGCTGGTGGGACAAGCCCGACGCGGATTGGGACCTGAAAGGCACTTACCGGTTAATCCACGGGCTGCAGCCAGCCGCATTGGTGGCGAATAACCATCACGTCACACCGCTTGAAGGCGAAGATTTTCAGATTTTCGAGCAGGACCTGCCCGGCAGCAACACCGCGGGCTTCAACAAGGCCAAAGCCCTGGACAGACTGCCGCTGGAGACTTGCATGACGATCAATCGGTCGTGGGGCTATAACTCCCGCGACGCAGCTTACAAGAATACCGAGCAAATTATTCATTCCTTGCTAGGTGCCGCTGGCCGCGGCGCTAATCTGCTTTTGAATGTCGGGCCGCATCCGGATGGGACGATCGGTCCGGAAATGACTCAGCGGCTGCAAGAAGTCGGCAAATGGCTCGCAGACAACGGCCAAACGGTGTATGGCACGCGCCGCGGGCCGATCCCGCCCCAGCCGTGGGGAGTCTCGACGGCCACCGGCTCGCCGGAACATCCCGATAAGATTTATCTGCACGTGTTCGAGCAAAAAGATAAAACATCGATCGTATTTGATCCGAGATTTTCCTGGACGCCTTATCTTTTCGCCAAGCACACACCGCTCACGCTCAAGCAAACAAAGGGAGGCCTGGTATTGGACCTGCCGGCTGAGAGTCGTCTGCCGATTGATACCATCATTACTCTCTCGCCCAAGACAACCGGCGCTGATAGAAAGTAACTTGATGGATCAACCGAACGCCCCTGCTCGCCGACGGCGGCCTGACCCCGTCACTGCCATTATGATGGCGGTTACGGCCGCGGCGCTTTTGGGTGCGATCTGGCTCAAGATCAAGGGGACGCCGGGATACGAGTCAGCACGCGTGGGTGCCGTGGCGCCTTCGTTGCAACTCCTGGACTTGGCGACTTCCGAACCGCTCGTGCTCGTCGGCCTGCGCACCAAGGTCATCTGGGTTATCTTCTGGTCGGCCACGTCTCAATCGGCGTCATCGAGCCTGACGGCAATTGAACGAGCCTCGATTCCACTCCGGGCACGGCGCCGGTTTGCCATGGTAGTGGCTGCCATGGATACCGACCGACCCGCGCAAGTACGCGAGGCCGTCACCCAAAGCCGTGTCAAGATGCCGGTCTATCTCGCAAGCGCGGAAACCCTTGCTCGGTATACGGTGACCACAGACGAACCTCCTCTGCACATCCTGATCGACGTCGACGGGCGAATCGCAGCGATTGCTCGAGAAGCGGGTCCCCAAACGATCGATCGGATCGCCGACCAGGCCAAACGCCTGCTCGACGAATTGGGGCCGCGGGATGATACACGATTTGCGAGTGCGGCGTCTCCAGGTTCCGACTGAGAAATTGCCAAAAAGATCAGTTGAGCAAAACGATGAGCCGGGCGCTTTTTCTGAGGCGGAACGCACAAGGTAATTGGTCGCCCTCGCCCCAATACGCGGAGAAGGCCAGGGTGACGGGCAATAGCGCCGCGCAACCAAATTGCCGGGAACGCCTCACTCTACCCGATGCCGGAACAGCCAGCTTGACGCCGAGAGCGTGACGCCCGCGATCACCGCCAGAGGCCAGAGCAGTTGCAAGACGATCGTTGCGGGCATTCCCTTTAGGAACACCCCTTTGATGATCGCCACGTAATAACGCAACGGGTTGGCGAGGGTGAGCGTCTGGAGCCACTCGGGCATGTTTTCGATAGGTGTGGCGAACCCCGATAGCAGGATCGCCGGCACCATGAAAACGAACGCACCCAAGATTCCCTGCTGCTGTGTCGTGGCCAGCGACGAGATGAAGAGACCGACGCCGATCACGGCAGCCAGGAATACCGTCATCGCCAGGTAGAGCAGCAAAAAGGATCCCTGAAACGGCACGCGGAACACGAAGATACCCACCAGGAGCATGACTGTCCCCTCCACAATGTCCGATGATCAAGGCTGGCACCGTCTTGCCGATCACAATCTCGTGCGGGTCAAGGGGTGAGACCAAGAGCTGCTCGAACGTTCCCACCTCGCGTTCGCGAGCCACCGACAATGCCGTCACCACCAGCCCCATCAGGGTTGTGAGAATTGCCACGAGCGCGGGCACCGTGTTCCATGTGGTTTCGAGATTCGGATTGAACCACACCCGTACGGCGACGACGCTCGGCGGCGGTGGAGTCTGCTGCATGGCGGAAAACTCCCTGTCGAAACCTTCGAGGATCGTTTGCGCATACCCCGCGACGATCTGGGCCGCATTCGAGCGCCGGCCGTCGAGGATAAGCTGCACCTTGGCCGGCATTCCTCCTTCCAGCCGCCGCGAGAAGTCCGGGCCGATGTGGAGAACCATGAGCACGCTACGTGAGTCGATGGCCGGACCGATATCCGCTTCGCCGCGGAGGTGGCTCACGCGGGCGAAGTTTGTTGAGCCCTCAAATCGCGCGATCAGGTCGCGCACCGCCGTGCCGTAGTCTTCGTTCAAGACAGCCATCCGCACGTTCTTGACTTCCTGCGTGGCCGCAACGGAGAAGACCAGCATCTGCAGGATCGGTGGCACAATGAGGATATAGCGGCCCCTCGGGTCGCGCAGAACGGCGAGCAGTTCTTTGACGATCAGTGACCAGATGCGCTGAAGCATAGAATCACTCGAGCCTCATCCGCGTCGAGCGGACGAGCATCAGGTTGAGCACGGCCGCGATGATCAACAGGGCTAGCGTATCGGGTATCAACACGCTGGCCACGTCACCGGCCAAGAAGAGTGTCTGGAGGCTTGAAACGAAATAGCGGGCGGGCAGAATTCGAGTGAATAGCCGGATCGGCGCAGGCATGCTGTCGATCTCGAAGATGAAGCCCGAGAGCTCGAATGCCGGCAGAAACGCGGCCATCAGGGCAGCCTGGCTAGCGGCGAACTGGTTCTTGGTGACCGTAGAGATCAACAAGCCCAGGGGCAGCATTGCGGCGAGGAACGCCGACGACACGCCGGCGAGCGCCAGGCTGAGCCGCGAAACGGCACCCGAAAAACGGTGGTCGCCATGATCACCGAGAGGACCATCGCTGCCATCCCGAGGACAAAGTAGGGGATAAGCTTGCCGAGCAGGAAGTCGGCGACACTCACGGGCGTTGTCATCAGCGCCTCCATCGTGCCGCGCTCCCATTCGCGGGCGACGACAAGGGAGGTCAGCAGCGTGCCGATCAAGCTCATGTTGACCGCGACGGCGCCGGGGATCAGAAAGTCGCGGCTGTCGATCTGCGGGTTGAACCAGTATCGGGGCTCGGCCACGACACGGGATGCGGCGGCCGGCCGCACGGCCAGCCCCCCCGCGGACACCGCCTCCTGCTGCAGCCAGTTGGCCCAGACGCCCTGCACGTAGTTTTCGGCCAGCCCCGCAGTGTTGGGATCGCTGCCATCGACAATCACCTGCACCGGTGCGGTCTCGCCGCGGCCGAGCCTCTGGGCAAAGTCAGCCGCGACGACAACGACGGCCTTCAGCCGTCCAGAGACCAGCTCGTCTTCGACTTGAGAGCGATGCCGGGCGAGCCGGATACTGAAGTAGCGCGAGTTGCGAAACGACGCCACCAGGCTATCGGCCTCGGGCGATGGCTGTTCAACCACCAGCCCGATCGGCACATTCCGCAGGTCGAGCGATACTCCGTAGCCGAAGATAAAGAGAAGCAAGAGCGGCAGCACGACGGCAATCAGGTAACTGCTGGGATCGCGCACGATCTGCAAGGTTTCCTTGCGCATCAGACCGACTAAACGCAGGAGCCGGACGGATGCCTCAGGCGGCGCGGTCGTCATGGTCAGCTCCTTGCCGGTCGTAAGCTTCCACGAGCGCGATAAAGGCATCCTCGAGCGTGGGCTCTGGCGTTGCGCCCTCGCGTGCAATGTCCTTCAGCTCGTCGGGAGAGCCAAGGGCGATGATGCGGCCCCGATAGACCAGGCCGACGCGGTCGCAATACTCGGCCTCGTCGAGGAAATGAGTCGTGACCATCACTGTGACGCCGCGTTCGACCAGGGCATTGATGTGCGACCAGAACTCACGGCGGGTGAGCGGGTCGACGCCGGAGGTCGGCTCGTCCAAGAAAAGCACGTCCGGCTCGTGCATGACTGCACAAGCAAGGGCAAGCCGCTGTTTGAAGCCCAGGGGAAGCGAACCGGCATTGCCGCCCAAGAATGGTTTCAGGCCGAATGACTCGATCATCCCGGCGGTCATGACGCGGCGGCGGTCGCGAGTCAGACCGTAGATTCCCGCAAAGAACTCGAGGTTCTGGCGCACGCTCAGGTCGCCATAAAGTGAAAACTTCTGGGCCATGTACCCGAGCCGCGCTCTGGCCGACGATGCGGCCCGATACAGGTCGAAACCCGCGACGCGCGCTGACCCGAACGTCGGGCGTAAAAGACCGCACATCATCTTGAATGTGGTCGATTTGCCCGCACCGTTGGGGCCGAGCAGGCCGAAGATCTCACCGCGGCCAATCGTGAATGTGATCCGATCGGCGGCGGTGAAATCGCCAAAGCGTTTGGTCAGCTCTCGGGCTTCGACCACCGGGCCGCCGTCATCTCGAGGGCGACGCGGGCCGGCCAGCGGCGATTCAGCTTTCGGGACGCCACCCAAAAGGTCGACGAACGCATCCTCAAACCGCGGTGCGACCGGCGTAATTTCGATCTCGTTTTGGCTCAGGGCCGACGGGTCAGGCGGCATCGACCCCTGGCGAACGACCAGGCGGACACTCTCACCCTGGATCACTCCGTCGAGGATTTCGGGCAGTCTGAGCGCCCTGGTCAAAACCTGCCGACGGCTGGCCCCTGCACCCTTGACGACAAAGCTGCGTCCTTTGACGCGCGCCGTCAACTCGCCTGGCGGCCCGTCGTCGAGGATCTTCCCTTCGTTCAGGAGTATCACCCGCGCACAGCGTTCGGCCTCATCGAGATAGGCCGTGCTCCACACTACCCCGATGCCAACGTCAACCAGGTCGTAGACCATTTTCCACAACTCGCGCCGCGAGATCGGATCGACGCCCACGCTCGGTTCATCCAGGAGGAGGAGCCTGGGTGAGCGGATCAAAGCGCACGCCAGCCCGAGCTTTTGCTTCATCCCGCCAGAGAGCTTGCCGGCCAGCCGATCCGAGAAGCGGGCAAGGTCTGTGAAGGCGAGCAGTCGGTCAAAGGTCCGCCGCCTTTCCGCGGCCATTACACCGTATAGATCAGCATAAAGTTTGAGATTTTCCTGGACAGTCAGGTCCTCATAGAGCCCGAATCGCTGGGGCATGTAGCTCACAACCCGGCGCAGGCCGGCGAGGTCGCCGCGGGTATCGAAGCCACAAACCGTGATCCGTCCCTGGTCAGGCAACAGCAGCCCGGCGAGCAGCCGCAACAGCGTCGTCTTGCCCGCGCCATCCGGGCCGACCAGGCCAGTGACCTGGCCCGGACCGATGCGGGCGTCGAGGCAGTCAATGCACGGGACCGCAGTCTTCTCGAATCGCTTAGTGGCGCCGTCAACCTCGACCAGGTGTTCACTTACCACGAGCATCTCCGCTGCCGGTGTCAAAACGAACGGTGACGGGCATTCCCTGCCGCAAGGCCCCGTCGGGGTTATCGACAACAATGCGCAGGCGATAGACCAGGTCGGTCCGCAGCTCGCGCGTCTCGACAGACTTGGGTGTAAACTCGGCGGTCGGTGAGATGAAGCCGACGTGGCCCTTGTAGATCTTGGCAGGCGCGGAATCGGTTCGGACAAAGGCGGCCATATCAGGCTGAACCCGGCCAAGGTCGATCTCGTTGACATAAGTCCTGACCCAGACCGGTGACGACAACGTCAAGGTAAAGACCGTCTCGCCAGCCGAGACGATCGCACCGCGTTCCCGAGCGCGGGTCAGGATCTCGCCGGCGCCGGCGCGAAAAGATCGCTATCGGCCAGCCGGCGCTCGGCCTGACTTACGGATGCCTCCTCGGCGCGAAGCTGGGCGCGCGCCGCGTCGATGTCCTCGCGGCGGGGTCCGGTCTCGGCCATCCGCTGCGACTCAAGTGCATATTTGACGTCTGCTTCTGCCACGGCGAGCTGAGCGGCGTACTTGGCGATGTCCTGCTTGCTGGCCGCGCCGGGAAACTTTTCCAGCTCTTTGTATCGTGCGTAATCGTCTTTGGCCTGGGCGAGCGTCGCCTCCTTCGCGGCGGTCTGGCGCGTGCTTCGGCGATCTCTTCCGGCCGCGAGCCGTGCTCGAGCCGCTCGACGACCGCTTTCTGGTTGTCGCGCCGGGCGCTCGCCAGCCGCAGCTCGTCTTCGAAGTAGCGCTTATCGAGAGTTGCGAGCAGCTGATTGGCTTCTACGCGATCGCCCTCGTCAACAGTGAGGCTCTCGATCCGACCCTCAACCTTGAAGGCAAGATTGACCTGGCGGACATCCACGTTGCCCTGGAGGACCAAACTGTGATCGTTTCGCCGGCGGTGCTCGAAGTAATACCAGGCTCCGCCGCCGGCCGCGGCGGCGATCAAAAGCGATGCGACGAGTCGGGGCAGAATTCGACGTCGAGAGCGGGCCGGCTCTTCCGCCCCGCAGGCGTCCCGATGCTGTATCGGGCCCCTGATCGCGCCCGTGTCGCGTCCGTCCGACGAACACCGTCTGCCCTGGACTGCCGCGCTCGTCTTGTCGGTCTCGTGCGAGGGGGACTGGTTGCCCTGGCGCGGCTCTAACAAAGGATCGGTCATGGAAAATGGCCTTTCGTGAGAACGCAAATCATGCCGGGGTGGCTAACCCCCCGCCAGCACGTTCGCGTGCGCTCGCCCCCCGTCACGTCTTACTGCGGGCGCGCGTCCTCGCGCCCGCGGTTCGTCTCATCTCACGTCGCGCCATTTTTTCGGGTGCGAGACCGCTTAGCAGTAGTTCAAAATGGCAACGCGCCAGCGCGGCCGCATCGAGCGGCTTGGCGTCGTACGGCCCCAGCGAATGCTTCCAGAGGGCCGAGAATACCAGGGCGCGACCATGCAGTAGATCGTATGCTCGACATCGACCTCGCGGAATTCGCCGCTGGCGATCCCGCGGCGAATCAGCACCGCGAGCAGCCGCCGGACGCGATCGATGACCTCGTCCAGGTAAAACCGCGCGAGTTCCGGGAAGTTGCTTGATTCAGAGATCACCAGCTTGGGCAGCGCCGAAAAACGGGTGTTGTAAACCTTCTCGAAGAACAGAGTCGCGATCGATCGCAAAATCTCCGACACCGGCCCTTGTTCCCGGACCGCCGCCTCGAACTGTTCTATGGTCGGAACCAAATAGCCGCTGACCACGGCTTTGAACAGTTCCTCCTTACTTTTGAAATAGAGGTAGGCAGTCCCCTTGGTCACACCGGCCCTGGCCGCCACGTCGTCGAGGCGAGTGGCGGCAAATCCGCGCTCGGCAAAGCAGTCGAGAGCAGCCTCCAGGATCTCTCCAGGCCGGGAATCTTTGCGACGACGCCAGCGAACCACCTCAGCCATTCCCAATAGCGACCTCCATTGCGATTTGATAACTGACTAGTCAGTTATTTTATCGGCACGTGAGCGACGCCGCAATAGGCGAAGAGCCCCACGCTGGTATGGAGTGAGACCAGGCAATCGGCGATAATAGGGTCGAAACTTGAGGGAGGTGCGCGATGGCGACCGCCGAGATCGTTGAACTGATGACGGCCGAGCAATTTGGCCAGCGGCCAGATCCTGGTTATCCCGAGGAGTTGGTCCAGGGGAGGGTCGTCGCAATGTCGGTGCCAGATCCGCGGCATGGATATGTCTGTGGCAGGGCCGTCCTAGTCTTCGGCAGCTTCGTCGATGGGCGCGGAATTGGCCGGGTGATGTGCAACGACTCGGGCGTGATCACCCAGCGCAATCCCGATACGGTGCGAGGAGCTGATGTTGCGTATTACAGCTACGCGCGAATCCCGAAGGGCACGCTGCCGAAGGGATACCAACCCGAAGTGCCCGAACTCGTCGTTGAAGTGCGCTCGACGCACGATCGGTGGGGTGAGATCATCGAGAAAGTCTCTGAATACGTGCATGCCGGCGTCTTGTTCGTGATCGTTCTTGATCCGGAGCCCCAAATCGCTCACGTTTTCACTGCCGACGAAGCGCCCAAGGCACTCTCCGCTGACGACGAATTGATTCTTCCAGGGGTTTTCGACGATTTCCGCGTCCGCGTGGGGCGGTTCTTCGAGTAGCGACGGATTCGCTCATCTCCTCCCTGGAGGGCTTCGACTCCCCGGCGCTGACCCAATGGGAAAGTTGGGTGCGCCAACGGATTCAGGCATTCGCGCACGACAATTGTAGCCGGGCTCTGTGAGCCCGGCCCATCAAGAGCCGCCGGCCTCACAGAGGCCAGCTACAGTGATCTCGGTCGCCAGAATCCGTTCGCGCGCTCGGAAAGTTTCGCGCCTGCCACGTGACCGATGTCCCCCTTGCGTACGATCCCCGAATGTGTTCGACTGATCGATGGGAGGGTAGGCCAGGCTCAAGTTCGCTGTCCCTTCACAATATTCCTTGCGCTGGGCGGCGAATTCTGCGTTCCCGGTAATGAGTGGGGCCTTGGCCGCCCGTGTTGCGAGGAACATCATGCCATCCACCTTGTCTGTGGTCGAAGCAGCGCCGGCGCGCGCAGAGCAGGCGATCAGCGCGCCCATTGTTAATGATCTGGCGGTCCGGGTCGGGACCGTCAATGGCTCAGGGAGCCAATCTGCCAACCTTGCGATCTTGCGCAGCTTGTACGCGATGGGGATTCCCTGTAGCGGCAAGAACGTCTTTCCCTCCAACATCGAGGGCTTGCCGACTTGGTTCCACATCCGCGCCAGCGCCAAGGGTTACCTCGCTCATATTCTCGATCCGCAAATACTGATTTGCATGAACGAGCAAACCGCCAAGGACGATGCCCTGGCGTTGAAACCGGGGTCGATCTGCATTTATCGCGACGACTTTGACGTCGATCTGTCGCAACTGCGCACCGACGTCCAGTTTTTCGCGGTTCCTTTTGCGAAGCTGGTGGAAAAAGCTTATCCCCCCGACAAAACCGACAAGGGGTATCGCGATAAACTCCGCAAAGTCATCAACATGGTCTATGTGGGTGTTCTGGCCGCTGTGTGCCGAATCGAGTTCGAGGCTGTCGAGTCGGGCATCCGCCGCGAATTTCCCGGTCGCAAGGCCAAGGCCGGCGAGATCAATATCAATGCGGCGCGGACCGGTTTTGAGTGGGCGACGGACAACTTGCCGACCGATCTCCCGTTCCGCGTCGAGCGCATCGAGTCGGCGAATGACAAGATCTTGATCGAAGGAAACAAGGCGGCAGCGCTGGGCGTGCTCTTTGGCGGAGCAAGCGTTCTTACCTGGTATCCGATCACGCCGTCGAGCAGCCTGGCGGAATACGCCGAGGAATTTCTCAAGAAGCATCGGGTCGCGCCGGACGGTACGCGGACGGCCGCCATCATTCAGGCCGAGGACGAGCTGGCCGCTGTGGGCATGGCCGTCGGTGCCGGCTGGGCCGGCACCGCGCTGACAGCGACCTCGGGCCCGGGCATCTCGCTCATGTCGGAATTCGTCGGCCTGGCCCACTTTGCCGAGATTCCAGTGGTAATTATCGACGTCCAGCGAATGGGGCCCAGTACCGGCTTGCCCACCCGCACCAGCCAGGGCGACATCCTCAAGATGCATGTCCTCGGCCACGGCGACTCCCGCCATATCGTCTTGATTCCCGGCACGGTTCAAGAGTGCTACTCGCTGACGGTCGAGGCACTCGACCTGGCGCAGCAGTTCCAGACCCCTGTATTCTTGGCGACCGACCTCGACCTCGGGATGAACCTCTGGCTCACCGAACCGTTTCTGTATCCCACCAAACCGATCGCGCGCGGCAAGGTCTTAGGCGCGGCAGACCTCGAGCGGCTCGGGCAGTTTGAGCGGTATAAAGACGTGGACGGCGACGGCGTTTGCTATCGGACCATCCCCGGTACCGAGCACCCGCTCGCAGCCTATTTCACGCGAGGCACGGGACACAACGAGAAATCGGGCTACAGCGAACGCCCCGAGGACTGGAAGAAAAACCTCGACCGGCTGGTGCGCAAGCTGGAGACGGCGCGGGCTGCGCTACCCCCTCCGGTTTTCGAGGGTGATCCCAACGCTCCTGTAGGCGTGATCGCGTACGGTGGCACTCAC
Organism: uncultured Isosphaeraceae bacterium; assembly: GCA_963850935.1. Lineage (GTDB taxonomy): Bacteria > Planctomycetota > Planctomycetia > Isosphaerales > Isosphaeraceae > CAWFRS01. Next base: position 1,011,365 of record CAWKNT010000028.1, on the reverse strand, counting down.
TGGGCGATCATCGAAGCCCGCGATTTGCTCGATGCGGAAGGCGTTCCCACCGAATATTGCCGCATCCGCGCCTTGCCCGCCGCCGATGACGTCACGACTTTCATCAAGAGGCACTTGAGAGTCTATGTGGTCGAACAAAACCGCGACGCCCAGGTAACCTCGATCTTGAAGTCGAGTTTGATTGGTGCGCTGGCAGATCGACTAGTCCCAATTTGTCATTACAACGGCACTCCGATCGCCGCCGAGAACATCGTCCGGCCGATCCTCAGCTGGGAAAAGAACCCCTCCGGTCCGGGCTGGCCCACCGGGGACGTCGAGCGTGATAATCCCACCGTGCCGCACGACGAGCAGGATTCGCCGGAATGAGTCAGCATTGTTAGATTCGCTGACTGGTCCGTCCGTCGGCTACTTAGAAACGAGAGTAAGAGTAGGATCAAGATTAAGATTTCGAAGAGGATTAGGAGCAAGAGTAGGAGAAAGATTAGGATTTAATTGGGCGTGTTGCGTTTATCGTATTCGCGAGACGAGTTTCTCTTGATCAGGCCCATGAGCATTCGCACGATTCTTTGAAGTCGTTCTTTGCCTGGGCGGATCTGTTCCGGAGTCAACTTTGCCCTTGCTACCAAAACATCCAACCCAGCGGCGCACTCAAGCGCCGAGCCGTGGGCGATGTCAAAGAACCGGCAGCGGTCCTTTGGAGCATATTTGCCATTGCCCTCGGCGAAATTCAAAGGGATTGATGTCGATGCCCGGTCCAGTTGATCTTTGACCTCACCGGCTCGTAGCGTTCCCTCCAGAATCGCCGCGAGCCAAGCAATGAAAGCGATCGACTCTTGGTAGACTTCCAGTTGTTCGTGATCGAACCAGCACTCGTTACTTGCGGTCATCAGCAAAGGTCCTACTCTTAATCTTGATCCTGCTCGTAATCGTCTTCCTAATCTTAATCTTCCTCTTAATCTTACTCTTATTTGCAGCGTCAGTTGCCATTGTCCGTGACTCCACATACCCGCACGACGCAGAGGCAGTATTAGCGAATTTCCCGACAAAGCTTTTCCCAACCTCCATCGATTTCACGAGGCGACGAAAACCATGCCCACCGAAGCGATGATCCAAGTCCAGAGCAACGGCCACACCTTCTCGCTACCGACAGTCGCCTTTCAAGGGTTGCCATCGACCCTTTGCAAAGGCTGTGGTCACAACAGCATCACCAGCTACCTGATCGAGGCGTGCAAGGCGACCGGCGTCAATCCGTACGCGACAGTCAAGATGAGCGGAATTGGCTGCTCCTCGAAGACGCCGGCCTACTTCCTGCAAGCCAGCCACGGCTTCAATGCGCTCCACGGCCGCATGCCCTCGGTGGCCACCGGAGCTCTGGTGGCGAACTCAAAGTTGGTGTGCATCGGTGTCAGCGGCGATGGCGATACGGCCAATATCGGTATGGGTCAGTTCAAACACGTATGCCGCCGCAACGTGCCGCTTGTTTACATCATCGAGAACAACGGCTGCTACGGCCTGACCAAGGGTCAGTTTTCCGCGACGGCCGACTTGAACCAGCACCTGCGGCGCCCGACCGGCGAAACCAACGACCTACCCCCCTTCGATCTGTGCGCCGAAGCAATCCTGGGAGGCGCAACCTATGTGGGTCGATCGTTCGCGGGCGACAAAAAGCAGATGGTGCCGATGCTCAAGGGCGCGCTCAAGCACAAGGGAACCTCGGTGCTCGACATCATTAGCCCGTGCGTCACCTTCAACGACTTCGATGGCTCGACCAAGAGCTGGGACTGGGCGAAGGAGCACGAGGAGCCGCTCCACGAGCTGGGTTTCGTTCCCCGCTTACCCGAAATCGAGGTCGAACAGAAGGCGGGCAAAGCAACCCGCGTGCAGCTGCATGACGGCTCGTGGATCACTCTCAAAGCATTACACCATGAGGAACACGACGTGACCGACAAGGTCTCGGCGTTGCGGCTTTTGGAGGAAAGTCAGCGGAGCGGCGAATTCCTCACCGGCTTGCTCTACGTTGATGCAAAACGAAAGGACTTTGTGAGCATGCATAACACGACGCCGCTGGCGCTTTTGCCCGATGAGATGTTGCGGCCGTCGAAAGAGGTGCTCGAGAAGATAATGGAGACGATCTGATCGAGCGACTCTGTCGCTCGATCAGAGTGAGTGGTCTGAGAGCCCGTTCTCCAATTTCCCGTATGTTCATGGAAGAGAATTCCTTCTTAAGTCTGACACCCTGGAGAAGACCCGACATTAAGGGAAGGCAGCAGAGTTAAGCATGGTGTACCGGGAACCCATATGGTGCGTTCCCGAAACCAGGCGATCAACTCCGCCGCGGCCGCCAGCCATGGTGGAGCAGTTCTGAGAGACGAACGACGAATCCCGGCAACACATCACCGCCGTCGAGCGACCGGTCTGCGCGACCGAGCGTCGACTTTTCGGCAAAAATGCCAGAGTTCGTGACCCTGGTCCTAGTCGGGGCAAAGTTGCTCGACGGCCCAAGACCAGTCGGGATCTCTGGGACCGAGCGTCCTGGTCGGCCAGCGTTCCGATATCCGGAAGCCTTCCGTCTTGAACGGCTCTCAACGTTTGAGATCACCATGGCGAGCCCCCTCGCTGAGGAAACTTGTGGGTAACCGCCTTTTCGGAAGCGATACTCCCGGCAAGCACGGGGTCGGCGTGGTCGGCGAAGGTCGTGACAGCCCGATACGGACGCCCGTCCGGGCACGTTTCTATGAATCCACGCTCTCACTTGCTTGATGCCGCTCGACTGACCGTGTAGCGTAGATCGGTGAGACCAGTCAGGGCGACGCTTAGTCCCTGATTTCAAACGAGATAGAACGACTCCGACGACGAGTGAACTGGATACGGCTCTTTCCGCAAAACGGCGAGAGGACGACCTGTGTCCGATCGATACGAGACCCAAGCCGAGGTCGGATGTGCCACAACGCCAATCGAATCGTGTTCAGTCTCTCGCACTCGCCAGCGACGGCTCGCTATTCGTCCAGGATCATCAAGGCGGGGCGCTCCTCAGCGACACGAAGACTCTGCTCTCGCAATGGGACACGTCGTCCCCAGTGCAGGCTAACCTAGCTCGCATCCGCCAGGAGAACATCTTCGGAAAGGCGTCCCGGTCCAGGGTCGAGGACATCCTGGCAATATTTCGCCAGCGATATCTTGTCGAAGATGGGGTGATCAGGGCTCTCGTGGCTTTGGTTCGAGACAGACTGCCCGCCAATGCCCTGGACCGCATCCTCTACTTCCACGCCGCCAGTGCCGATCTGCTCCTGCACGATATCGTGACCGAATGGCTCGCCCCCCGACTGAGCGAGGGGCGAACGGATCTCGATACGAGCGACATCCAACGGCTGCTAGTCGAATGGGTCGCCCAGGGCAAGACCAAGGGCGAATGGTCGGAGGAGACAACTAGCCGGGTCGCCCAAGGGCTCCTCTCGACCCTACGGGACTTTGGCGTGCTGCAAGGAGCCGTCACGCAAGCGGATCGCCCCCGCTTATTTACCCGTGACCGCCTTCGCATACGTGCTGTTCTACCTGAAGCAGCACCAACCCTCCGGTGCGAAGCTCGTCGACCACCCCGATTGGCGTCTCTTCTTCCTCACCCGTGAGGGCGTCGAACGGTTCCTGTTCGAGGCCCATCAGCAGGGCTTATTGGAATATCATGTGGCGGGCAGCGTCACCCGGCTGACTTTCCCCGTCACGAGCCTTGAGGAGTATGCGAATGTCCTCGCTCAAAAGTCGCATTGAACTCCTCGAAAGCGATCTGAAGGCAGCCCCGCCCCGGATCAGCGTCTACCACGATCTGCCGTTTGCCATCCTACGGTACGACCCGGACGAAGAATGGGAGCTTCGGCGTGAGATCAACTGGCTCGGCACACGGCTCGAAAACGTCGGGCAAGGAAGTCCACAATATCTCCATGTCGGAGTTCTTGTGGAAAGCCATCGACGAGACCGAAGGCATGGACGCCGTGGTCGAGCTGGAGCGAGAAGAGGGCTATCGTCGTGCCCAAGATCAGGTCACGACCTATCTCTCCGACAAGGATTTCAGACCACTTGCGGAGATGCTAAGGGAGCGACTGGCTTCGCTCGACCCGAACAAGTCCGTCGTCTTCCTGACCAGAGTGGCGGCGATGTCACCGGGCCTCTACCACATGTCGAAGTTATTGGACGAGATGAAAGGCAAGACCCGTGTGACCACGATCCTTTGCTACCCCGGCTCTCTCGAGGGCAGCACGGAACTGCGGTTCATGGACCTCGCGTGATCGGGATGCCCTGGGGAACTATCGAGTGAAGATTTACGGCTGAGAGACAGGTGGATACAATGAAAAAGATCGGCGAGCTTCTTTCACGAGACCTCAGCCGCAGAATCGAGGAAGTCATCCAGGTCGATCAGGCCGAGGAGCAAGCCGTCTTTACGGAGATCGACGAGTACGTCGCCACGGACAGCATCCGTGAACAGTACGCTCAACTGCTCAAGGCCATTGCCGAGGCCCCGGCCGATCCCAACGAGGCCGTCGGCGTTTGGGTATCCGGGTTCTTCGGGTCCGGCAAAAGCTCGTTTGCCAAGAACCTGGGCTATGCCCTGCAAAACAACAAGGTACAGGGAAAGAACTTCTCAGAGCTTTTCAAGGCTCGCATCGAAGACAAGCGCGTGAGCGACTTGCTCGACCTGATCAACTCTCGTTTTCCCACCGAGGTCATCTTTTTCGACATCGCCAAGGAGCAAGACACACGGCGGGTCACGCAGCGGATCGCAGAGTTTCTCTACGTCGTGTTGCTGCGACACCTCGACTATGCCGAGGACTTCGACATCGCCGAGCTGGAGATCGAACTGGAAGCCGAAGGCAAGCTCGACGAGTTCATCAAGACCTGCAAGAAGCTTCATAAGCAAGACTGGAAGATGGTTCGCAAAGGTGCCCAGCGGATTTCCAGAGCGAGTGCGGTCCTGCACGAGATCGACCCGAAGACCTACCCCACGGCGGATTCGTGGACGCAATCCCAGCGGAACCGTGATACGGCGATCACCCTGACTAAGGTTGTGGAGCGAAGTTTCGAGCTTGTTGGTCGTCGTCGGCCCGGCAAGGCCCTCGTCTGGATCATCGACGAAGTGGGACAGCACGTTGCTCGCAGCGACGACAAGATCGAAGACCTGCGTGCCGTCGTGCAGGAATTCGGCTTGGTCGGCAGAAACCTCGTGAAGGCCAAGAAGCTTTTTGCCCCGGCCTGGATGATCGTCACATCCCAGGAAAAGCTAGAAGAGGTCGTTTCGGCCCTCGATTCCAAGCGGGTGCAACTGGCGAAGCTCCAAGATCGCTTTCGGCACCGGGTCGATCTCGCACCGTCCGACATCCGTGAGGTCGCCACCAAACGAGTCTTGGCCAAGACGGACAAGGCCGAGCCAGTGCTGAAAAAGCTATTCTCCGAATCCAAGGGCAACTCAACGACGCCCTCCGCCTGGAGCGAACGACCCGCAAGACCGAGACCACCGAGGCTGATTTCGTCCAGTTCTATCCGTATCCGCCGCATTACATCGACCTCTGCATCAGCATCGTGTCTGGTATGCGGCTTCAGCCCGGGGCACCGAAGCAGTACGGCGGCAGCAACCGGACGATCATCAAGCAAGCGTACGAGATGCTCGTGTCCGAACGCACGGACATGAAATCGAAGCCGATCGGCACCTTGGTCACGCTCGACAAAGTGTACGAACTGGTCGAGGGCAACCTAACGACCGAGAAACGCACCGACATTCATGACATCAGCCAGCGATTCAAGAACGATGCCGAGGATCAAGGCTGGTCCTCGCGGGTTGCCAAGGTGATTTGCCTGCTGGAGTTCGTGCGTGATCTTCCTCGCACCGAGGCCAACCTCGCCGCATTCCTGGTCGACGAAGTTGGCAAACCCGCACCGATCGCCCAGGTGCAGGCGGCGATCAAAAAGCTCCACGCCGCTCAGTTCATTCGCAACACCGACGAAGGCTGGAAACTCCAAACAGCCCAGGAGAAGAATTGGGACACCGAACGCAAGGCCCACCTGGACCCGAAGCCACGTGAACGCAACGAGATCGCCCGGCAAGTCCTGCGTGAAGTCTTCGGTGAACCAGCGTTCAAGACGTACAAGTACAAGGACTTTCGCAACTTCAAGATCGGGGTCGCCCACGAGGGCAACCAGATCGGCGACGAAGGCGATCTGAGCGTCACTCTCGGCATCGCCGACGACAACGACGACCTTCCCAGGAAGCTCAGAGAGGTTCGGGAAGAAAGCCGTCTCGACGCTCACAAGCACGACATCTACTGGTGCTTTGCTCTTTCGACCGACATCGACCAGATGGTGGCCGAGCTTCATGCCTCACGCAAGATGGTTGAGAAGTATGCCCAGATGGCGGCACAGAACCGCATCAGCCCCGAGGAGAATTCCTGCCTCCAAGACGAGAAGAACCGCCGTCCTCAACTACCAGAATCGTCTCGGGGAGAAGTTCACCGAAGCGATGGAACGCGGAACCGGACTGTTCCGGGGCGTGTCGTGGGATGCTTCCTCGCTCGGCAAGACCTTGAGCGAAATCTTCAAGAAGCTTTATGGCAACGTGGTGCCCGATCTGTACCCGAAGCTGGAGATGGGGTCTCGCACGCTCAAGGGCGACGAAGCCGAGGTCATCCTCAAAGCCGCTGACCTGAAGGCACTGCCGCAGGTCTTCTACGTTGGCGAAAAGGGCCTGGGTCTCGTGACCAAAGAAGGCCCGAAGTACGTTCCGAATCCCGCCGCCGATGTTGCCAAGGAAGTGCTGGACTTCCTCATCGCTCAGAACGACTACGGCAATCGGGAAGAACGCACGGGCAAGAAACTCGAACAACGCTTCGGTGGCATCGGCTACGGTTGGGACCGGGACATGCTGCGGCTGATCCTGGCCGTGCTATTCCGGGCCGGCTCAATCGAGGTTTCACAGGGCGGCGAGAAGTTCACCAGCTACAGCGACCCCCGTTCTCGTCCGCCCTTCATCAACAACAACACGTTCAAGTCGTCCCTGTTCACGCCGGTCAAGCCAATCGACTTGAAGACGCTCACGCGTGCAGTCGAGAGCTACGAAGCTCTGACCGGCGAGACGGTGGACGTGGACAAGAACGCCATCTGCGAGGCCCTGAAGAAATTCGCTGCCGTCGAGATGAAGACGGTTCTACCCATCGAAGCCCAGGCGATGGCGAATCAGTTGCCGGTAGTGGGGACCATTCAGGATTTCCGAGAAGCGTTGTCCGCGATCGAGGCCGGTTCGCCTGACGACTGCGTGAACACCCTGGCCGGAGGCGGCACGTCGCTTAAAGCAAGCCCATGATCGCACTCGTAAGATCGCCGAATGCCTTGACGACAAGGGCCTCGCTGCTCTGCGTCAGGCTCAAGACGCCGTGGGCCAGATATGGCCGCAGCTACAAGCGCGTGGCGAGGTCGGGGTCAAAGAAGAGGTCGAGAAGCTCAAGGGGCTGCTCGCCGCCGAGTACTTCTACGAGGTATTATCGGCAATTCGAGCAGTTGCCAATTCCATCTCAAAAGCCTATCGCACTCTCTACGAGAAGGCTCATGCTGACCGAGGCGAACAATTCCACACCGCCATCGAGAAGATCAAGGGACGGACGGAATGGAGTGCCGTGCCAGATTCGATGCGACAGCCGGTGCTGCAACCGCTGGCCTCTCGTTGTTGCATCGAGCTGGATCTAGGCGATGGCTCTTTGGTCTGCAAGAAGTGCGGTGCCACGCTGAGCCAAATGGAATCGGACCTCGCCGCACTCGGTGGCTTATTCGCCCAGGTCGTGGCTCATGTGCAAAAACTGACCACGCCACCAGAAACCAAGGTGCAACGAGTGCGGGTGTCGGAGTTTTTCGGCGGTGCGATGGACAGCGAAGATCAGGTGAAGCAAGCTGTCGCCCGGCTGCAAGACCATCTGCTGAAGTTGCTCGATGAGAAAATCAAGATCGTGGTGGAGTGACTAGCCTGTGAAGTTTCGAATGTACGTCGACGAAGTTGGGAATTCGGATCTCGGGGCGTCTCAAGACCCAAACCACCGATATTTGAGTTTGACGGGTGTTGTTCTAGAACTTGGGTACGTCGATTCAAACGTGTTCCCTGCGCTCGAAGCATTGAAGCGAAAGTACTTCGGGTCACATCCCGACGATCCGATCGTCCTCCATCGCAAGGAATTAGTGAATCAGAAACCCCCATTTGACGCGTTGCGGGACCCGGCAACGCGGACCGCGTTCGATCAGGATGTGCTGGCTTTCATTGCGGGGACTGACCTTTCCGTCTTTACCGTCGTTATCGACAAGCTGGAACATCAACAGAGATACCGGATTTGGAAATTCGATCCTTACCATTATTGCTTGTTGGTCCTGGTCGAGCGCTACGTGTTATGGCTGGGACGCCGACAAGCAGTTGGAGATGTCCTCGCAGAATCACGGGGTGGCAAAGAAGATCGTCGACTCAAGGCGTCGTTTGAGCGCGTATATGACAGCGGATCGACGTTCGTGCCCCGTCAGGAATTCACCGCACGATTGACCAGCCGGCAACTCAAGGTCAAGGCCAAGAGCAACAACATCGCCGGTCTGCAGATCGCAGATCTGATTGCCCATCCCAGTTACAAGTCCGCCGTCGCCCGCCAAAACAGCCAGGTGCTGCCCGCAAATTTTGGCGGGAAAATCGCCGCCATCCTTGAAAACGACAAGTACGATCGGGATCTACAAGGGAGAATTGATGGATGGGGAAGAAAGTGGCTACCTTAGAAATGAAAAACGGCCCCGAAGGGCCGCGAAGGCTTGCGCCTTCCACCTCCAGAAAACTGGATTAAGAGAAGTGTACGCTCGGTCATGTCGTTTGTCAAGGGAAGTGGTCGACCATGGACCAAACTATCCGCAACAAACTGCGCAGCGTAGTCACGCAGTGCCGCAAGCTGCTCGAAGAAGCAGTCCGGCAAGTGCTACAGGGCCAGTTCGGCATCTACGAAACCGGCAAGAAGGATGAGGTCCATGTCGAAGACGAAGTCCGGATGAAGAACTTCTCCGACGAAGACAAGGGTTATCGCCGCGACATCCAGGCTCACCTGGGACACATCGAGGCCCTCGGCTACAAGGCCAAGGACGCCCTGGCTCAACTTGTACGTGAGATCGCCTTCACGCACCTGAATCGCCTGTGTGCCTATAAGATGATGGAGGCCAGGGCGGTCTGGATTGGTGGCAAACCGTTTCGGGAAGCGGTCAGCCGGGGCATGAAGTCGCAGGGCTTTCAGTTCTACCTCGCCGATCATCCCGAAGACAAAACGCTGTTCGACACCGGGCACCAGGACGTGGCCTATCGCCATTTCCTGGGTTGGCTGGGGGCCAACTTGTCTGAAGAGATCGGCGTTCTGTTCTCTCCTACCGACCCGGCCAACCGGCTCTTTCCACCGCAGCGGGTGCTGGACGACGTTCTCGCCCTGCTCAACAGTGACGATCTCAAAGACATCTGGGCCGTGGATGAGACCATCGGCTGGGTGTACCAGTACTTCACGCCGAAGGAATTGCGGGATCAGGTTCGCAAAGAAAGTGCTGCCCCTAGTCATGCAGATGCCGGAAGGAACACGCATCAGAGCCACCCAGTCGATGGATATCCACCGCTTGAAACAAATGATCGAGTAGCTCGGGTAACCAATGGAACCAACAATGACCCCCGCTGGATTCGGGCGTGGTGGGAGGTGTCCCCATTCAAAACAGGCCGAAAGAACGGATGGGTTCCTCATGCGAAGGGCGGCGCGTACGCACCTTACTACGCAGACCTACACCTGGTCGTCGGATGGGATAATGAAGGCGGCACTTATCCAGGGTACACGGGGACAAGCCACCGCCCAGACCTGCAGCCAGCGTCTAGTGATTATTTCTTTCGGCCAGGAATCACTTGGCCGAGGCGAACGACCGGCTTGAGTTTTAGAATTCTTCCCAAACAGGCGATCTTTGGAAACAAAGGCCCAGCGATTTTTTCAGAGCGGGACGACGACAACGATCTGCTCGCAGTATGTTCATTGGCCAATTCGAAGCCCTTCCTCGGTTTGATTCAGTTGCAGTTGGCCCGTGTTGAACTAGCTCAGTCCTACGAGACGGGAATTATTCGTCAGACACCCGCACCGCAGCCGCTTCCTTCGGACCTAGCAACTCTCGCAAGTAGAATCTATGCGTTGCGCGTCTGCGAAGACAGTTGCAACGAGTTGAGCCATGCTTTTCTTGCCCCTGCAATGTGTGTGGGAACGTCCGAGACACTTGCGGGTCGATGCAATGAGTGGAATAGATACGTCAGCACGCTACGCGCCGAACAGGACTCTGCATCAAGAAAGATCGACGACATCGCATTTGCGGCCTATGAACTTAACGACGAAGATCGAAGATGCCTTTGTGAGGTCGAACGCTATCTGCCAACGTGTGAGTCTGCTTCCGAAGATCTCGCGGGATCAGACAACGATGAAGCATCGTTTGGTTTTGAATCACAACGCTCCTGCGACAAACTGATTGCTGATTGGGTGTCGGTCCTTATTGGAGCTTGTTTCGGACGATGGGATTGTCGTTACCTAATCGCAAGTTCGCCGTTAACGCACACGGCTGACCCATTTGATCCGTTGCCGGTCTGTTCTCCTGGCACTCTACAAGGTGCAGATGCTCTGCCTTTGCTTTCGTCGCCGCAGGTCTATCCCCTTCGCATCAACTGGGACGGCATAATCCCCGACGACCCCGACCACGCCGACGACATCGTTCGGCGGGTGCGGGAAGTCCTCGATCTGATCTGGAAGGATCGGGCCGAGGCCATCGAGAAGGAAGCCTGCGAGATTCTCGGCGTCAACGAACTGCGTGACTACTTCCGCAAGCCGGGCAAGGGGGGCTTCTGGGACGATCATGTGTCCCGCTACTCCAAGAGCCGTCGCAAGGCCCCGATCTACTGGCTGCTGCAATCCTCGAAGAAGAACTACGGCCTGTGGCTCTACTACCACCGGCTCGACAAGGACATTCTCTTCAAGGCCCGCCAGAGCTACGTTGATCCGAAGATTCGCCTGGAGCAAACTCGGCTCGATTCGCTTCGGTCGCAGAAAGCCGCCCTGGGAGCCGACGCCAAGGGTGCCAAGAAGATCGACAAGGACATCGAACGGCAAGAAACGCTTCTCGGCGAACTCAAGGACTTCGCCGAGAAGCTGGAGCGAGCCGCCAAGCTGAACTTCGGGAATACAGAGACGCTCAACTCCGACGTGACGTATGAGCCAGATCTGAACGACGGTGTCGTCCTGAACATCGCCCCGCTCTGGGAACTTGTCCCCTGGAAAGAAGCGAAGAACTATTGGGAAGAACTGCTCGAAGGCAAGTACGAGTGGTCCTCGATGGGCAAATTACTACGCAAGAAAGGACTCGTGCCATGTTGAAAGACCTGCAACTCCAGGGAGTAGGGCCCGTTGCCGACCTTCACGCTCGATTCACGAACCGGCTCAATGTGTTGACGGGTGATAACGGCCTTGGAAAGTCATTTCTGCTCGACGTGGCCTGGTGGGCACTCACTGGTACTTGGGCCGGGGGAAAGGTTGCACTCCCAAACCGGGGCTTCAAGAAGCCGAAGATCACCTATCACGTCAGCGGAAAGAGCAAGACGCCCGAACCCAAAGCAGTGCCCTTTGACTCGGCGTCTCAAAGCTGGGTGCGACCTGCGGGGCGTCCAACAATTCCGGGCTTGGTAATCTACGGTCGGGTCGATGGCAGCTTTTCGGTCTGGGACCCAGCACGAAATTACTGGAGAGATGCGGAAACCGGTGAAGTCGAGGCCCTTGACCGTCCCCGTTCGTACGATTTCACGCCTGAAACGCTCTGGTCTGGTCTTCACGAGAAGGGGGGGAGGACCCTCTGCAACGGCCTGATTAAGGATTGGGTGTATTGGCAAAACCAGCCCAAGACCGCTGTAGAGAAAAAGCCATTCGACCTCCTTTCGGCGGTCATCAGCGAACTCTCACATCCCACCGAGCCGATGGAACCCGGCGAGCCGATCCGAGTGTTCATCGACGACGCTACGATCTACCCGTCGATTCGGATGCCGTATGGTGAAGTCCCTCTCGTTCAAGCGGCAGCAGGGGTGAGAAGGGTTCTTGCACTGGCTTACCTTGTGGTGTGGGCCTGGGACGAACACACGCAAGCATCGCGACTGAGGAATCAAGACCCAACCGATCGTATCGTCTTGCTGCTAGACGAAGTGGAGTCACACCTTCATCCGAAGTGGCAGCGAACGATTCTGCCTTCGTTGCTGACAGTCGTCAACCAGCTCGACTACAAGATGAAAGTTCAAGTAGTTTGCTCAACACATTCCCCGCTCGTACTGGCTTCATTGGAGCCGCTTTTTGACGACGGACACGACCGTTTGTTCTGGTTCGACCTCCAAGGCAAGGTAGTTCATTTTGACGAGTTCCCCTGGGCTATTCAGGGTGATGTGGTTGGCTGGCTGACATCGAAAATATTTGGCTTGAAGCAGGCTCGTTCAAAAGAAGCTGAAACCGCCATTGAAGCTGCTGAAGCCTACATGCGAGGCGACAAGGCGGCGTTGCCCGCTGGACTCAAGACAAAGGAGAAGATTCACGAAGCGTTACTGAAGTACCTCCCTGGACTCGATCCGTTCTGGCCTCGATGGATTGTGGAGGCGAAACCATGATGCGGTTCCAGCGTCGCGGAGAGCCCAAAAAGTTCGATGAACGCTGTCGCCAGCGAGGGCAAGCGTGGCTCGCGTCACACCCCGGATATGATCGACCACACGATTACTGGTCCGAGTTCGAGCCGGAGCTGCGAGATGTCTTTGGGGGCTTTTGTGCCTACTGCGTGATGTTCGTTTTTAAGGCACAAACCGACCACTTCATTCCGATAGCAGTTCTAAAGCAAAAGAACAAAGACGAGCTTGCATACGAGTGGAAGAACTTCCGCTACGGCGAAGGAGTTCTCAATGGGCGGAAGAGCAAGCACATCGTTCTTGACCCATTTCAGGTACACGATGAGTGGTTTGAGATGAAGCTTCCATCCTTGCAACTGGTCCTCACGGATAAGGTACCAAAGGCAAAGAAGAAGATCGCAGACCTAACGATGGAAAAGCTCGGCCTTCAGGATGACGAAGTTGTTATTCGTTATCGTCGAAAATGGTTCGAGCAGTACCAAGACCGAAATCTGAAGCTTGAAGGGTTGAAGGACTTTGCACCCCTAATTGCCCGTGCCGTCGAAGCCGATCTAGAAAAGGGCATTGATTGGCGAAAACCCGAAAAGGCGGTATGAGCATGGGAATTGTCAGCGAACATCTGGTCGGCCTCATCGCCAAACAAGTCGAGGAAAACTCGCTCGTCGTGTGGTACGACCCCAATGCGGACTACCGTGCCGTCGCCGAGCAGCTCGAAATTCCCGACACGACCATCGCTTGCTACGACCGCAGTTTCCTCAAACTGAGACGAGAGATCGATACGTTGCTGGGCGGACTCGAACCACCCAAGCTCGTCGTCTATGTCCCGGTCGAGCAGGCCAACACCTACCACGCCCTGGTCGAACTTGAAGAGGCGGGCGTGGTCATGCAGCCGGGCCAGCAACCTGCGAAATGCAACACCCGACTCGCACTGGTTGCTCGCAACGCATTGAGGAACGTCATTGGCGATGAAAATGCCGCCGAGGTTGAGAGACAAGTAGATCAAGGCAAGCTGACGCTCAAGGATGTGGACGCCCTCGGCCTCAAGGGGCAGGACATCAGCCAGGGCGTGGTCTCGATCATCTTCGGCACCGGCAACTCACAAGAAGTAGCCCTCGCCTTCCTCGCCAGCGACCGGCTCGACGCCGAGATCGAGAAGAAGTCAGCGATCACGGAACTGGTGGGATTGCTGCACCACACCTTCGACGCCGAGCTGCCCGAGAAGGCCACACTTGCCAACCTCCGTGAGCGACTCACCCGACATATTCTTCTGACCGATCTCGTGGTTGGCCTGGGCAATAAGGTGCCGTCATCACTGGCAAGCATCAAGATTGCTGAAACACCGCCCGCTGAAGTCGCCTGCACCGGCGTGGCGCGAAACTGGCGGCTGCGGCGTGATGTGCGGGAGAGCTACATCACCGCCTCGCAGAAGGTCGAGCAGGACTTCTCGCTCTCGACGCTCGACTTCGACGCCAACAAGATCGTGGCTATCGAAACCTTCCTGGCCGTCGAAGGGCCTTGCTGCGACACGTTGAAGAGTCGCTGCTAGAGAAGGCGACGGATGATCTGCTGACGCTGGCGAAGTCTCGACTGGCCTCGTTCTGGGCCGAGGCGATGCCTTCGATCCAGGCACATTGGGCATTGATCGCCGCCATCGCCGAGGTGTTGCTCGAAGCCGACCGGGTGGGCAAGTCGCTCAAGAAGCCGCCGACGACCGTCCCGCCCTGGTGAAAGCCTACGCCGATGGGGACACGCCCTGGTGCCTGCTCGATACGCACCACCGGCACATGGAGAGCCGCTGGTTCAACTTCGAGTCCAGCGACGATGGACGAAAGCCTGGAAAAGCTCGTCATCAAAGCCGAGCGACGATACACCCAGGTCGGCTCCGAACTCGCCAAGCATTTCGTCACCCAGTTCCAGAAGGCGAAGCACCCGATCAAAGGCGTGCTGCGACAGGTGGAGTTCTTCGATTCAGAAGTGGTGCCGAAGATGCAGGCAGAGAAAACGGCGTACGTCTGGGTCGATGCCCTGCGGTTCGAGATGGCCCGAGAGCTGGCGGAGGTTCTTAAGGACGACTTCGACCTGAGCCTTCAACCTGCCATCGGCACCGTGCCGACGATCACCGAGATCGGCATGGCCGCGCTGCTGCCGAAGGCGAGTCAGTCGGCCAAGGTCGTGGCGGTCGGCAACGGCAAGCTCGGCCTGGAAATCGCTGGCACGGTCATCAAGGACCGCAAGGACCGGATCGCCTTCCTCAAAGCCCATGCCGGTGTGCCCGTCTTTGACGCCGAAGCTCGACGACCTGCTGCCCAAGCCCTCAAAGAAGGTGCGAGACGGCATCCAGGCGGCTCAGCTCGTGCTGGTGACCTCGCAGGAGATCGACGAGCTCGGCGAGAAGCGACAACGAAGCCCGGCCCGGCTGCTGATGGACGCGTGCTCGACCAACTGCGGCGAGGCGTTCGGGTTCTTGCGGACCTGGGATCAAGACCATCATCCTCGCCGCCGACCACGGGCATCTGTTTGCCGAGGAGATCGGCGAGGACATGAAGATCGACGCCCCTGGCGGCAAGACGGCTGACCTGCATCGCCGGGTCTGGGTGGGCGTAGGGCGGCAACATCGGAGCCGTCGTATCTGCGGACGCTCGCTGCGTTCCTTGGGCGTGGAGAGCGACTTCGACATCGCCACCCCGTGGACTTCGCCTGTCTTCAAGTCGCAAGGTGGGAGCCGGGCCTACTTCCACGGCGGATTGTCGCCCCAGGAGCTGATCATCCCGGTGCTGACGCTGACGCCGAAGGCCCAGCCGCACGACGGGCCACCGACCGGCATCAAGTGGACGTTGACTCACGGGCTCGAAGAAGCTGACGACCCGGTTCTTCTCCGTGCAGATCACCGGCAGCCAGCACGGGCCTCTTCGGACTGGAACCGCCGAAGGTGCGGGTCGAACTGCGGGCGAAGAGGAAGTGCGTCTCCATCGCCGGTGAGTGCCTCGTACGGCTTCGAGGAAGCGACCGGCGACGTGAAGCTGAAGATCGCCGACAGACGACAGCAAGCAAATCGAACCGAACACCGTCACCGTGATGGTCGACGTCGAGGAGATTCGCGCAGAAAACGGTGAGCATCGTCCTGCTCGACGCCACGACCGGGGCAGAACTGGCGAGCATCGAGAAGATCGATGACCGCCATTTCGATGTAAGGTGGTAAACCATGCCGGAACTCGATCAGAAAGCCGCCTCGGTCTTCGCGGGCAAGGTCGTCCGCAAGGATCTGGTCCGCAAGGTGAAGGTCGGGGCCAACGTCCCGGTCTTCGTCCTGGAGTACCTGCTCGGGAAGTATTGCGCCACCGACGACCCCGCCGCCATCGACGCCGGGCTGAGGGTGGTCAACAACACGCTCTCCTCGAACTTCGTCCGGCCCGACGAGGCGAACAAGGCCCAGTCGCTGGTCAAGGACAAGGGCAAGCACACCCTCATCGACAAGGTGCAAGGTCCGCTACCTGTCCGACGACGACAAGCACTGGGCCGAACTGGTCAACTTCGGGCACAAGTACGTCCACATCCCCGAGCACTACCTGCGGGACTTCGACCGGCTGCTGATGGGCGGGATCTGGGCACAGATCGACATCCGGCACCAGTACGACGAGGAAGCGAACGGCAAGCGGAGCCCGTTCTGGATCGACGGCCTCAAGCCGATCCAGCTTGCCACGTTCGACCTCGACGAGTACCGGGAGTGCCGCCGCCAGTTCACGACCGACGAGTGGATCGACCTGCTGATCCGCACCATCGGCATGGAACCGTCGCACTTCGATCGCCGGCTGAAGCTGCTGTTCCTGATCCGGCTGCTGCCGCTGTGCGAGCCCAACTACAACCTCGTGGAGCTTGGCCCGCGGGGGACGGGCAAGAGCTACGCCTACCAGGAGCTGTCGCCCTACACCATCCTGCTGACCGGGCCGACGACCGTCGCCAACCTGTTCTACAACATGGCGACCGGCAAGATGGGACTGGTCGGAATCTGGGACGCCATCGGCTTCGATGAGGTGGCCGACCTCCAGAAGATGCCCAAGGAGGTCGTGACGACGCTCAAGACCTACTGCGAGTCGGGCACGTTCGCCCGGGGCAAGGACTCCCTGTCGGGCATGGCCTCTCTCGCCATGTTCGGCAACACGAACCAGCCGGTCGAAGTGATGGTGCGGTCGTCGCACCTGTTCATGCCGATGCCCGACGTGATCCGAGAGGACATGGCGTTCCTCGACCGCATCCACTACTACATCCCCGGCTGGGAAATCCCGAAGATGCGGGTGGAGTTCTTCACGGACCATTACGGGTTCGTGGTGGATTATCTGGCCGAGGCCCTGCGGGAGCTGCGGAAGCACAACTTCACCGAGGTCATCGACCGGCACTTCTCGCTGGGCTCGCACCTGAACGCCCGTGACGTGAAGGCCGTCCGGAAGACGGTCTCGGGGCTGGTCAAGCTGCTCTACCCGCACGGCGAACTCTCCAAGGACGAGCTGGCCGAACTGGTCGAGTTGGCCCTGGAAGGCCGTCGGCGGGTGAAGGAGCAACTCAAGAAGATGGGCTCGTTCGAGTACCACCAGACCTCGTTCAGCTACATCGACAACGAGACCCGAGAAGAGCGGTTCGTCGGCGTGCCCGAGCAGGGCGGCACGGGACATGATCTCGACCGACCCGCTGGCTCCGGGTTCGGTCTACGCGGCTTCGGTGGACGACCAGGGCAAGGTCGGCCTCTACCGTCTGGAGGTCGGCTGCTCGCCGGGGACCGGCAAGCTCAAGATCGCCGGGGGCATCGAGGGACCGATGAGGGAGTCGATCAAGCGGGCGTTCGCCTATCTGCAGGGTCAGAAGGTGCAAGATGGGCATCGGCCAGCAGGTCGACACGACCGATTTCCACGTCGAGGCCATCGACCTGCTGAGCAATCACGTGCCGTGCGAGGCGGGGATCGCCTTGGTCGTGGCCGTCTACTCGGCGATCAAGAGGCACTCGGTCCAGCCGGGCCTGGTGATCCTCGGCGACCTGAGCATCCAGGGGAACATCAAGTCGGTGCGGTCCCTGGCCGAGCCGCTCCAGGTCGGCATGGACAACGGGGCACGCCGGGCACTGGTCCCGCTGGAGAACAAGCGGAACTTCCTCGAAGTCTCCGGTGACATCGTGGAGCGGGTCGATCCGGTCTTCTTCTCCGATCCGATGACGGCGGCGATGAAGGCGCTGGGGATGACATAATTACCCGTGACGAGAACCTCGGCACCAGCGGAGACAACGGGAAGGCGGAGGAACTCATGGTCGGGCACAAACTGCCGAGTAGTCTCTCGGAGCACGATTTGGGCAAGGCACTCAAGCAAAACGATGCACGCGACGGCTAGGAGACATGGGGCATGCCAATCACCAAGCACGATAAGCAAACTCTCGACCAGATCTATAGCGATTGGTCGAGTAGGTACAAGGGCCGAACTGAGGACTATTTTGCTCTGCTTTACCTCTCGAAGAAATTCAAGTGCGAGGTCGAGGACATCGCAAACGAAGTCTGCTTCGGAGGCTGCGATTACGGAATTGATGCTTACCACATCGACCGGAGTGCCCGAAACCTCTACTTGTTTCAATTCAAATGGTCCGAGAACCACAATCTCTTCAAGGAATCGATGGAGCGGTTGGCGAAGGATGGACTTGAGCGGGTATTTGGGTCTCCGCTGGCCGACCCGAACCAGAACGAGATGCTGAATACTCTTCGAGCAGAACTCTACGAATCCAAGTCGCTAATCGACCGAGTTCTCGTCCACTTCATCTTCAAGGGAGACGTGGAGGCTGCAGAGAACAGCGAGGGGCTGGCTTACCGACGTGAGAACCTTGAGAACAAGTGCCATCTTCTCCACTCGTTCTTTGGTCGGACCGATGTCGAACTCACGGTCGAGTTCATCGCTGATCGCCGCCAACCTCCGACCGTGAGGCGAGCCGAATCGCACTCCATTTCGTTCACAAACAGTTCGTTCATCCGCTCAGATGACGGCAAGCGGGAAATGCACGTCGGGTTCGTACCGATGATGGATCTCTATCGCATCTATCGAAGTCTGGGGCAGCGGTTTCTCGATAGGAACATCCGGTCTGGTCTGTCTGCGGATAACCCGCCAAATCGCAAGATCCGGGAAGCTCTCACCGACATCGTTTTGAAGCAGAAGAGCCCGCCGGACGTGTTCTCGTTTAATCACAATGGCGTCACCCTCGCCGCAGAGCAGTTGCAGGTGATCGAAGGACGAGCAGTGGTGCATGTGCCTCGCCTGCTCAATGGCGCCCAGACAATTACCAGCGTGGCAAGATTCCTTCAGGACAACGAGGGGCACCCGGCACTTGCGAACGGAGCACCTGCTCTTGAGTCAATCCGGCTGTTGGCGAAGATCGTCATCGACGACCCGAGCAGCGACTTCGTTACGCAGGTAACGATCTGCAACAACCGACAGAATCCGGTCGAGTCATGGAACCTGCGGGCGAACGACAAGATTCAGTGCGATCTCCACGACCGCCTTAAGGAGCAGGCCGGCGTCTTCTATTCCCGCCAAGAAAATGCCTTTCGCAACTACTCTGCGGACGAGTTGGAAGAGATGGGGTACGACTCGAATGTTCAGCGGGACATGCGAATTCGCCAGCTCGCTCAATCGTTGCTGGCGATTCAAGGTGAGATCGCCCGAATGTCTCAGTTACCCGAAGTCTTCGAGAACCAGAAGCAGTACGATGACACGTTCCGAGAAAGCTACCTGCACTGTGACGCTCGAAGGATCGTGCTGGCGTATAAGGTTCGGGCTGGTACTGAAAGATCCGATCGAGAAGTTGAATGAAGTCGCGAGCCAGAAAATTCGATACGCCGTGCAGAAAGCCCGCAACCTGATCTGGGCACTGACAATTCAGGCCCTCTTCAACGACCCCAAACTGAGTGACCTCCTGGACCAATTCGGAACGGGGCTGAAGAAGGAAACCGCGTTCCGTGAATACCTACGGAAGCTGGCTTCATCAAGGCTGTTACCAATTCTGAAGGAAGGGCTCGCCAAACCAGAACACGCCGAACGTATGGCGAATGAGAGGTACGACTTCCTTCGAACGAAAGAGATCTTCAACCAGTGCAAAGACGCTGGCTACGACAGATTCGGCTGGTCCAAGAAATCGCTTTAGCTCGACATACTAGCGGTAACGATGCCTGGAACCAAGCGGGGCTGCGCGTTCCTCAGCCGATGTTCTTGAACCCGGTCTAATCACCGTATCGCTGTCCGGATCAACCACATGACCAAGCTCAGAAGGACGCTGATCACGATACAAGTCACGATCGGGAAGTAGAACCGGCTGTTGGCCCGCTCGAACACGATATCACCGGGGAGCCGCCCCAACCTCGGCAGACTTGGGGCGAGCACCCAGATTAGCCCGATCCCGGCCATGACCAAGCCGCCGATAACCAGCATCCAACCAAAACCACTGTTCCCGTCCGCTTGGTTCATCTACGCCTTCCTCGCCGAGACCATTGCTCCCTGCGTCCAGGATGAAGTGCGATAACCCGTCCAGTCGTGGAGTCTCGCCTCGACAAATCCCGCGTTGACCAGCATCTCCAGGAGCGACCGCTCCCACACAGCCCCGGCGATTCAGTCCAACCAGGAGCCTTTGACGGTCACCTCCTCGGGCGTGACGTGATGCTCCAACAGGATATCAGCCATCTGGACCCGACCGCCCGATTTCAAGACCCGGAAGACCTCGCCCAGCACCCTGGGCTTGTCTGGGCAGAGGTTGAGTACGCCGTTGGAAATCACCAGATCGACCGATGAGTCCGGCAACGGAATTGACTCGATCTCACCCAAGAGGAACTCGACGTTGCTCGCCCCAAGCCTGGCTGCGTTGTCATGGGCTTCGCCAACCATCGCCGGGGTCACGTCCAGACCGATGACCTTTCCGTTCGGAGTCACCTTCCTGGCTGCCAGAAGCGTATCCAAGCCCGCTCCGCAACCGAGGTCGAGGACAGTCTGCCCAGGCTGAGGGTCGTCCAGCGAGAACGGGTTTCCGACTCCGCAAAAGGATTCGGTAACGGCGGACGGGAGGGCATCGACTTCGGCGTGCTCGTATCCCAGCTTCTTGGCGCTTTCGGGACCGACTGGGAACTTCCGCTCCTGGCTAGGTGTGTCGGCGACCTTCCCGAAGCGGTCGATCACGGAGCCACGCAGATCGTCCGGCTGTTCGGATTGAGTGGGCATAGTCTCGTCTCATAACAGGATGTGGGTCTCTCACCCGAGAATACCGATCGTTTGACCCAGAGGACAGAGACGGGGACAATCGCAGTAACTGCCATGCTTGGCTCCTCGACCGCAGGTGCCGGATTCCACGCTGGGCAAGCTTCACGAAGTCCTTCAGGTGGTCATGGGTTGGCTGACTGCGAGAGCGCTGTGAAAGCCCTTTTCGCAATCCCCGACCTTCAACTAAGGTGAGCGAGTGCCTGGTCGCATTTACCTGCTCAGAGAAGATTCCAAGCTTCTCGCAATGGAGGAGGCTCCGTACGACTCGGAGAGCCTCTTACCAACCAGGTGCCCAATCCGCTCGCAACCAGTTCTTGGTGCAAGGGCTCGAGGACCTCGGTCCGGCGGAAGTCCGAGGCACCGGCGTGCCGACAACGGTGCGCGAGACTGCGCCGGGCCCAGATGTCGCCCCTGGAGTTTGATGACGACCGCACGTTCTTCCGCGTGACTTTTTTCCGAACGAAACGATGCTCGACAACGTGACGGTCGAGTGGTTGAACCGGTTTTCGGATTTAGATCTCACCGAGCCAACGATTGGCAATGGCGTACAACCTGTCTTGTACGAGCTCCGCAAGCTTGTCGATGCAAATCGCTTGGAAATAACAACTAATGACTCAAAGGATCCACGGACAGAATATCGGCTCACCGGTCCGACCGAACCAAACTCGTGACACCATGAGTCTTGGGATGTGGCAGGCTCTTAGGAAGCTCTCAGGAAGCTCTTAGAAAGCCCTTAACAAGCTCTTAGCAAGTTGCCGGCGAAAACTCCTCACACAAGGGGGAGACTCCTCACATAACGGCGACTCGTCACACAGGCTCCCGATGGACTCCTCACACAAGCTGGAAGATTTTGCCGCGGATAGCGTTAGAACGCTTCACACTCTCACTGGTCTCGCTTTCTAGTCAAGCACTCACAACTTTGGGCCGAGCCGAACCCTGCAGAGTGAGAATCATTTCCTGGAACGTTAACCACCGAACCCGAGCGAAGATCATCCCGAATCCGTTGATCGAGGCGATCGCTTCGCTGGCGCGGACGTCATCGTCCTGACGGAATACGTGCACGCGCCCTTCGTGCTTCGGTTTTCTGGCGGCGCTTGCGCAACAGGGATTTGATCATTGGCTCGTTTCCGAGATCAGGCCGCGCGAAAACCAAGTGCTTGTTGCAGCACGCTCAGCCCTCGAGCGTGGACCAATCTTGTGCCCGACATTGCACCCTCGGTACCATCGAATGTCCTTCACGTTCGACCGCCAGAGCAGGGCCTCGAAATCCTCGGGATTCGCGTGCCCGATTACAGCAAGGCCCCAAAGACAAAGCGGGCCTGCTGGGACTGGATACTCCAGTCGGCGAAGGACGTGCAGGATCGTCCATTCGTGATCATCGGGGACTTCAACACCGACCCGAAGTATCCGCGGAACCGGTGTGGTGATTGCGTCGGTAGGCTTGTCGAGTCCGGACGGCAGCTCGGTTCGCCGCCGGACGGGTCGAGTTTCTGGAACCTCAACGGACATGCCGTGTGCATCGGCCATGCTTTCGTGAGCCGACACTTCGTCGTCGAACGAGCCGCGTACGTGACGAGAGCTGGGCAATACGTGTTCGCCGGCAAGGAAGCGGGGGCACTGTCAGACCATGCCATGCTCTCGATCGACGTCACGCACACGCCGTTGGTGACAGACGACCCACAGCCAATCTTCCCTGTGTAAGAGCAAACCGGTAGGGGCTGCCGGTTGGGCGGGCCGTAAAGGCTACAAACAGCTCGATCGGGTTGAACTGGGCGACAATCGAGCCCTCGAGGGTTAGAATTAACGGTGGTGGTCCAGTTTCAACTGATCCGATTCTAACGATTGTCGCTTCTTTTCTCGACCCCAGCAGGGGAGTGCGACGGCAATATGTCCAGTCCAGTTCAAGTTCCTAGCGTGGCGATCGCGTCGCTGTCGATCCGTAATTTTCGCGGCATCGAAGATCTGACCCTGGATTTTTGCGGTCCCGACGGAAATCCGAACGGGCTCGTGGTCCTTGCCGGACCCAACGGTTGCGGCAAGACCGCGGTTTTGGAGGCGGCGCTGCTCGTGGTCGGCGGGAAGGAGGTCGTGGTCGGCTGCCAGGACGAGCGTGCCATTCGGCGAGGAGCGCCTCATTATGCGATTCACGTGACAGGCAAGAACGGGGATCACCCGTTTACCAACAGACATCAATCCTTGCGGCCTTTTAACCCTCTCCGCGTTCCGATCCCTCTCTGGTACTTCTCGTCGTGGCGAGGCCCCAGCTCCCGGGTCCGGTGGACGTGACCGTCGGCCGACGCGGTCGCCGCCCTGCCAGGACGGATGAGAACCGGCTCCTCAATGTCAAGCAGCGGCTCGTCAACGTGGCGGCTGTGGAAATGTTCCAGAAATCGCTGCCGTCGTTGGGCCGCTATTCTTCCCTGGTGCAGACGATCAACGAGGCCTGGAGCCACTTCTACCCTGATGCAGGTCACACGTTCGCAGTGGATGTCGTCACCCCGGGCGGCGATGACCTTTCCGGTTCCTTCGATGTATACCTCCGCACGCACGAAGGCCAACAGCTCGAAGTCGACTTTCTCAGCGCCGGCCAGATCGAGTTGTTCCTGTTCGGCTGAGCTGTCCCTGAACGAGGACCGGGAGGGAATCATCTTCATTGACGAGCCCGAGCTGCATCTCGATCCGCAGTGGCACCGGTTGATCCTCCAGAGCTTGAGACGATTGCAGCCTCGAGCCCAGTTGATCGTTGCGACGCACTCGCCCGAGATCTTCGACGCGGCCGCGTCGTATGAGTGCCATTTCCTCGTGGCAGAGGACGACCCACGATCTTGGCTGTGGGCTAAGCATGGGACCGTTGAAGCAGGAGCCTGAGGGCCGTGGCCAATACACGCGATGTCGCAAGGCCCAACCTGTATCGCGGTCCTATCAATCTCTGGGTCGAAGATGACGTGACCCGCACCTACCTTGCGGAGGTCTGGGCCGACCTCTCCGTCGCTTTCCTTATCGGCGGCGGCAACGAAGGCGTATCCGCGGTGTTAATTGATGCGCAAGAGGCGGGGTTCCCCAATGTATTCGGGGTGATCGATCGTGACTTTCGGCAGTCCAACAGACCGGACTGGTTTACCGCGGGCAAATCGTTTCGCCGCTTCATTCTGCCCGCACACGAAATCGAGAATTACCTGCTCGATGCCTCTGCGCTGAGTATTAGCCGCTTGAATAACCTTAAAAGCACACCGCAAGAGATCGACGAGATGATGCGAACGGCCGCCGGCCGCCTCTGTTGGTGGACCGCCTGTCGTGAAGTGGTTGCCGAGCTTCGAACGCGGTTTCGCGAAAACTTCTTGTCAGACCCAAAGTTTCCGCCGGTCAATTCCCAGGAGGCGGCGCAACATCACATTTGTGACTCAGAGTGGTTCAGAAAGCTCGGTCAAGAGATCGCGCGGTCGACGATAGAGGACATCCATCGCGAACTCGTCAACGCTCATGGCGCCGCGGTTCAATCGCTGGCCGATGGTGCTGGAGGATCGAATTCGCCGGCAAGGAAATCTTTCGTGACGTCGGCAGCCGCATTTGTGACCGCACCCAGCTTGCGAACCGCAACCCAAGTTCAGCGGATTTCGACCAGGACCTCGCCAAGGAGATCGCATCTTGGCAAAGAGAA
Source organism: uncultured Isosphaeraceae bacterium (assembly GCA_963850935.1). Lineage (GTDB taxonomy): Bacteria > Planctomycetota > Planctomycetia > Isosphaerales > Isosphaeraceae > CAWFRS01. The sequence continues at coordinate 986,724 of CAWKNT010000028.1, read as the reverse complement.
AATGGGGCCGTTCCCGCTGACGTTGCCGATCTCCTTCGAGCACTGAAACTGCGGATCACTCGCCGGGCTCCGTGAATGCTGCGTGAACTTGGAGTCCTGCGGTGATCGGACCCGGACGAGCGAAGGAGCTTGAGTCATGACCAGCGTCCTGCAATCGATCCCCCCGCCTATGAAGATTCGCGAGGAGCTGGAGCAGATGATCCGATCTCCTCGGGCCGGTCAGCGGTCCCGACGAGAGATCGCCGAGCCCAGCGTACGGGACCGCTACCTGGTTGGGATGCTCGCCCCCAAGAGGCAGGAACTCTCGCCCGAAGAGTTCGACGAGCTTCCCAACGGCGGCGGCGGCTCGGTCGAGGACGGGGCCAGCGAGCCGTCCACTCCGGCCACGGAAACGATGTTTCCGTCATCCTTCGGGATGACTTTCTGCGTTGGACATGAAGTGCAAGCGCTCCAAGTCACGGCTCGCTGGGGCCACTACCACCGGGATCGCAGTCAGACGCTCACGCTTGCCAGCGGCGACAAGAAGTTGGTCTGGAAGCGAAGTCAGCGTGCCGCCGTTTCCGAACCAATCCCCCTCGAGCCGGGCAAGGTTCAGTGGGTGCCCGAGACTGCATGGACACGCATCGCAGCGTGACCGGACTGCCATTCGTCCTCATCGCTGACCGTACTTAGAATTCAGAATCCGGGCGGGCTCTTCGGCCCCGTGAACGAAGAGAATTTAGGTGAACCAGGTGCCCAATCCGCTCGCAACCAGTTCTTGGTGCAAGGGCTCGAGGACCTCGGTCCGGCGGAAGACCGAGGCACCGGCGTGCCGACAATGGTGCGCGAGACGCGCCGGGCCCAGATGTCGCCCCTGGAGTTTGATGACGACCGCACATTCTTCCGCGTGACTTTTTCGAACGAAACGATGCTCGACAACGTGACGGTCGAGTGGTTGAACCGGTTTTCGGATTTAGATCTCACCGACGTGCCAACGATTGGCAATGGCGTACAACCTGTCTTGTACGAGCTCCGCAAGCTTGTCGATGCAAATCGCTTGGAAATAACAACTAATGACTCAAAGGATCCACGGACAGAATATCGGCTCACCGGTCCGACCGAACCAAACTCGTGACACCATGAGTCTTGGGATGTGGCAGGCTCTTAGGACCGACTTCAACGTCGCCGCACTCGTGGCCGAATTGGTCGAAAGCGAAGCGGTCCCCTTTCTGCCGATCCTCCGGTATAAACCAGCGGGCCTACGGAAGAGAGATCTCTGGGAGCGAACGTGGGATCTGCAACGCCAACAAGATGCCGGGAAGGATGTGGGCGAAATCGTGGTTCCTCCCAAGTACGCCTCGGCGGACTTCGTGAAGACCGATTTCTGGCGGCTGCGGGGCAAGCTCGACGTGCCCAAGGAACGCTGGATCAGCTACCGGCATTGTTCCACCGAGAGCGACCCGACGCTCGTCGTCGGTTGGGCGGGATGGAATCACCTTGAGCAAGCGACGGCACTTGGTCGCCTACTACGACGCAAACGAGAAGGCTGGGACGCCAAACGGCTCACGCCCCTCTTGGCGGGCCTCGATCAGCTATTGCCGTGGATTCATCAATGGCACCCCGAGATCGACAAAGAGTTCGGTGAGACGGCCGGTCAATCGCTCGAAACGATGCTGGAACATGACGCCCATGAACTTGGACTGACACTGGAAGACATCCGCAACTGGGAACCGCCTGCAACAGCACGAAAGGCCCGCACGACGCGCAAAAAGAAAGTGGCGGGAGCGGAGGACGACGACCAATGACCTCCTCCGAGCGATCTCCGACTTGTTTCAATCGATGCGGCGGGAAGAAACCGTCCACGCGAAGGAAGCGAAACGGTGGGCGAGAAGGTAATTGACATGGAGTCCGTGGGAAGCACCGAACCGGGCGGAGAACCATGCTGATCGCAGCAGATCAGTTTTCTGAGGCGGTACAATAAAGGAAGTGGCATAAGCATGATATCGGCGTGGAGTCGGAATCGTTGGGAACTATCAGCGTTCGGCAGGAGGAGAATACCATGACGATCACAGTCCAGGTCCCCGACGCGCTTCTGGCGAATCTCGCCACGAGTTCGGAGGAGCTAAACAGGGAGATCCGTCTCGCGGCGGCGATTCACCTGTACAGTCGCGGCCTGGTTACCCAGGGGACAGGCGCCGAGGTCGCGGGCTTGAGCCGCCGGGACTTTATCGAGGCACTTGGCCGTGCCGAGGTTCCCGCCTGCCAGGTCACTTCGGAAGAATTGACCGAGGAGGTGGAACGTGCCTACCAAGCGCATCGTCAACGCATCGCCGCTCATCCTCCTGATATCCCGGCTCTCAGGTGGTGATCGACGATCGGGCCGGCCGGCGATGCCTGGCACCCTGAGATTGACAAGAGTTCGGTGAGACGGCGGCCCAATCATTCCAAACGATGCTCGAACACGACGCTCACGAGCTCGGGCTGAAGCTGGAAGATATTCGCCGGTGGATACCTCCCGAGAAGCAGCGAAAGCCAGCCTCGACCCGAAAAAAGAAAGCTGAGTAAGTTGAGCAAGAAGCCGCCCAAACCACCGACGGTCTACGTGATCGCCGGCCCCAACGGCGCGGGCAAGACGACGTTCGCTTCGGAATTCCTGCCGGATTTCGTAAAATGCCGGGAGTTCCTCAATGCGGACCTGATCGCCGCGGGATTGTCGCCATTCGCGCCCGAGACCCAAAACGTGCGGGCCGGCCGGTTGCTGCTGGAACGGATCGGGGAGCTGGCCCAAGAGCGGGCGGATTTCGGATTTGAAACGACACTGTCGGGCCGGACCTACGTCAAGCTCCTGACCGACATGAAGGCCGGTGGCTATCTCGTCGAGTTATTCTTTCTGTGGTTGCCGACCGCGGACATGGCCGTGGACCGAGTCGAGAATCGTGTCGCGGAGGGAGGGCATGGCGTTCCGCCCGCTGACATACAACGGCGATATCATGCGGGTGTGCGAAATCTTTTTCGGCTCTATCGCCCGATCCTTAATAGCTGGTGGTTGTACGATGCATCTCGACTTCCGCCCAAGCTGATCGCGATCGAGGAAGACGGACAGTTGGTTATCAATCGGAAGCGCTTGTATCGGCGGATCGAAAAACAAACGGAGCAAGATCATGAAGAAAGCATCTGAGAACCCTCACACTAAGCTGGCGAACGCTGCTTTTCGACAGGCCGCCCAAAAGGTAATCAAACGCGCGAGAGTCCGGCACGCCGGTGATTATCTGGGAAGACGGAGAAGTTAAGAGAGTGGAACCACGAAACACACGAAAACGGAGATCGGAAAACTGATAACCGAAAACTAAAGCGAGCGAGGAAGCCCATGACCAAGACCATTCACGGCAAAGTCCGCGGCAAGACAATTGAACTGGACGAAGACCTCGGAGTTGTCGAGGGGCAGCAGGTTGAAGTGCATGTCAAGGTGATCCCCAAGGTCGCCCGAACCCTGGCGAGGGATTCCTGCGCACTGAGGGGGCTCTCGACAACGACACCGAATCGGATTCGATCATGGAGGAAATCCACGGTGAATGCAAAGGAGGCATGCCATGATCAAGCTGTTTATAATCTTACACTCGTGACACACAACACGACCGATTTCCAGAACATTCCCGGCCTTCGGCTGGACGACTGGCTAACGCCGCATAAGTTTGCCATGACGGAAAAGACCCTCATCGAAAGGAGTCGAGCCACCAGACACACGAAAACGGTAATCTGAATCGAACCGAAAACTGAAAACTGAAAACCGCCATGCCCGAGAAACTCATCAGCGAACTGATCGACCTCCCTGAGCGAGTACGCAAAGGCGACCTCGTCCTCAATTTGTCCAAAGGTGTCACCGAACCGCAGAAAACGCTCGAATTCTCGACGAACTGATCCTTTGGTTGGCGTTCCGATCCGGCAACCTGGACTTTGTGCAAACCGAAGGGAACAAGCTGGCCAAACTGGTCGAGTCGCGCACGACGAGATCGCATGGACAGGTATCGCAGCGTGACTGGACTGACGAGGCGACTGCAGGGACACGCATCGCAGCGTGACCGGACTGTCATTCGTCCTCATCGCTGATCGTACACAGAAAATTCAGGCGGAAATCGTAACCGGCCGCCACTCGAGTTCGGCGGATAGCAGCGGCGGTCGGTCGTATCGAGCCTGCGAGTTTTACGATGCTGTTACCGCTCGGTCTCTGTGCGTACACCGCCCGCCTGGCGCGGTCGCCGATTTTCGCGTTGGCGGGCCGCACGACATGCAATTCGTCGCCCGAAGGTGTTTTTGAAAATATTTTTCTGCCGCCATCACGCTCAACACTTACGTCAAATTTGCAAACTACTCAATTTGACAGTTGACAGATTGGTGTTAGGCTACCTGCATGGGTTGAAGTGCGCGCAGCCGATTTTACATCCCCGTGACACCCGGTGCCGTAAAGCAATAAATCCCGCGTGCGGGGCATGCGGATCATCGTCGTTTACGCGGCATCGGGAAAGCCGATCGGAGAGCCCGATTCATGCGCGATTGCGCGCTGCCAATCGGCCGACCACGACGATACAACACCACGGTCGACGAGCAGGCTGCAGAGAGAGAACTAGGCTTCGTCGGCCATATAAAGCACTCGCTGTCGATCGCATCGCGGCGCTATATGGTTGGCGGCCTTCCCGAAAACTGCCAGGTACTGCCATCTGGTGCCATTTTGGAACCGCAGAACCGCTACCCTCGTTACAACCGTTTTATACGTTGCGTCTCGAGTGCATGCCGAGCGAGCCTGAAAACTTTCGAGGAGTGCCATTTAATGTGAAATAGTGCCACCCGATTATTGTGGCAGCTTTGCAAGATTAGCTTATTTTCGGCTGGCCGCCGACGCGTTTCGTGGCAATATGCTCTTTCACAGTTCCCAAACGCGACGCCCCTTCAAGAACATCGTCAGATAACCATCTTCGCTGACTTTCAGAACAGGTCCGTGCAATGAGGCGGCCAGGCCGGCCAGCGTTCGCGCTCCCTGGACCGCACGGCCCAACTCGAGACTCTCGGGAGCGATTCGCAGAATTGCACCGAACGTCAAGAGCCGGCCGTCGTGGTCGACGACGACAGCTCCGTCCAAGCAGGCGATGGCTTCCAGGACCGACGGCTCAAGGTCGGCCAGATTCATTCCCCTCACGACATGGTGGAGCGCCCGCTTTGCGTGTTTGGGAGATAGGTTTTCAGGATCTTGGGGATCGTCGGCGATGATTTCCGTCGTGATTTGGTCGGGTGTGGCGATCAACTGCGGCACCGATTGCTCGGGCTCGCGCAAGACCACGAAGAGCGCCCCCAAACGCGACTCACTCAGGTTGAGAGCAGCGCGAAAGATCGACGAGGCCAGGTCGGGCCAACGGGACCGCCCCACGGCCTCGCACCAGACCGCGAACTTGGTGGGTATGTCGAGCAGCCGCCAGCGGGCGTCGCTAAAGCTGAACATCATCGTTCCTTCGGCAAAGACCTTGATTTCTTGGGACGGCGTGAGCACCAGGCAGACGTGTCCGCCGGAGCGTGTCGCCTGGGCGTGGCTGGTGTACACCCGCGGACACGGATGGGCGACCGGTTCGCTCCCCTGGGCGGAGTCGGCCCAGCGTGTGATGTCGACCATCCGCGCCAGGTCGCCTTGTCGGTCTACGAGAAAGACCGTCCGCACACCGTCGCAAAGCCGGTGGAACCCCTTGATTGCCGTCAACCGCGCATTGAACGTAGGTGCTCCGGCCAGGTTTTTGTACTCGGGGGCGGCCGGATCGAAATCGGTGCCGAGCAGCAGTGCTCCGGTCGAGACTCTGCGATTTTCGTAAGTCGATAACGCCGCCACTCGGAGTGCTTCCAGGGCGGCGGCCACTCGATGGGAACCGACCGTATTGAGATAGTCGGCGACGATCAGGTCTTCGGTCTGATACTGAAACCGATCGAATCGATGAGTCAGCTCCTGGTTGAACAAGCCCCGAAACCGTAGGTCGATCGCTTCGACGATCACTTCGACCAGATGGCGCTCGGTGGACAAGAGCGGCGAAGGGTTGCCCGGCTGAAATGCAAGATGCGTTCCCAGCCACTCGATTTCGACGCCCAGGCCGTCCGGATCCTCGTGGAGGCGGTAGTACGTCTCATCGGGCGAGCCGTCCCAGTCGATGATGCTCCGATCACCCGAGACCTCTAGCTGGGCGTCAGGGAAAAAGTGCTCGAGGGTGCGCCGCAGCACCATCTGGTACAAGCCCACGATCCGAGAAATCGGGCCGCTCGGGCGATCGCTTCTCATTGACAAAGCTGGCTCCGGCAGTTGGCGAATCCGAGATGTCAGCGCTCCCCGTTCCATCAAAAGTGAAGTTGGCCAACGAGGACGCCTACTTGCCATGCGTGACATATCCCATTATCTAGTCAAGGCTTCGAGAGATCCAGCTTTTCGGTCTTCAATCGCGTGACCCGAGACGAATCGTGCGGCTTCGCCAGGCCGGAAAACAGTCAGCCCTGCGTCGTTGATTGAGGGATTCTAACGATTCACGCCGATTTGGGGACTTCATCTTGCTTGGTTGACACAAAGATTGACGGGTGAGGCGATCTTCGGACGATGAAAAAAGATCTGCGAACCCAGCAGGCAGGGCGCAAAGCTATCGGACTTGTCGCGGATTAATTCTCCTGCTACGATCCGCCGCTCCCGTCGGTGGGACAGCCGTGCGACGGCCGGAGAAAGAAAGAGGCGGCAAGCTACAATGCCTCTATATCGAGGGAGTTGGGCGCGATGATCAGCCGACGTGTCTGGATTCGTCGAGCGCTTGTGATCGGAGCCGCAGGCGTCGGCACAGAGCAACTTTGGCGCCACGGACACGACTATGTCCTACCCAGCCAGTTCGTGACGATCGAGCCGGGCAAGATCTATCGTGGCGCCTGGCAAAAGCCATGGCCGATGCGGCGCATTGTGAACAACTACAAGATCAAGACCATTCTGGCGCTCGCTCACCCTTCCGATCACTATCTATCGATTCAAGAGCGGCAATTAGCCTCGGAGCTGGGGATCAAATGGATTCATATCCCCATCGTCGATAACCGGGGCACCAACGACCGTGCCGCCGAGGAGGCCATTTCTGACCTGCTCGATCAAGCCGCGGCTGTGCTCGCCGACCCCACCAACTACCCCGTCTTCTTCCATTGTCATCATGGCATGAACCGAACCTCGATGGTTCAAATTGCCTATCGAACCAAGTATTGCGGGTGGAATCTCACCCGAGCCGCTGACGAGATCGAGCGGTCGGTTGGACTCGTCAAGGTCAACCACGGACCAGACTACCGGCACATGGTTTCCTTTTACGAAAACCGCGTGCTTCCCCTTCGCGACCAGCACTCTAGTCGCAGCCAGGACCGCCCCGACCTCACGGCGCGCCTCGATGAAACCAATTCGCCGACGACCAAGAAGTAACTGGTGTGGGCGAAGCTGTCATTATTCATGTAATTCAAAGTGCATGGACGCACGCGCCTGCGCTATGCCCGAATCTGAGCTCGTTACGCAGCGGAATTCAGGCACTCTCGGCCAACGCCAATCCTTGATTCTCGAGTACTCAACTTTACAATAATCGATTGAGCGTGATTGAGTGGGAGACCGAAGGCTTAATCCGACCTTAACTTACGTCGCTATTTCTCGCTCCCACGGACGCCTAGCGTGATTGCCAGCCCTGGAGGTTCCTCGATTGACCATTCGTCCCGCGCGTGTTGGTGATGTCCCCGGGATCTACGAACAAATCCTTGTTTTTGCCGACCAAAAGCTGATGATCCGGCGGTCCATGGCAGAGCTTTACGAGTCGATCCGAGAGTTTTTGGTCGCCGTCGACGACGAAAACCGGGTTGTCGGCTGTGTCGCGTTGCACGTATTCTGGGAAGACCTTGCAGAGATCAGATGCTTGGCGGTTCGCCGAGCATGTTCAAGGCCGGGGTCTGGGTCGCCGTTTGGTCGACGCCTGCTGGAAACGGCCCGCGAGCTCGAAATCAAGTCGGTTTTCGCACTGACCAATGCGGTCGGGTTCTTTGAGCGATGTGGCTATCAACGGGTCGACAAATCCGAGCTACCTCAGCGGATCTGGAACGAATGCGTGCGTTGTCCGTCGTTTCCGAACTGCATGGAGATCGGCGCTGATCCGCTCGACCGAGTTGGAACCGGCGCTGGCGATCGGTGCTCCGAACCTGGCAGCAGCAGAAATCTGAGTTCGACGCCTGAGGCCGAGCGCGGACGGGGCTGTGACAACGCAACCATCTCACACCGATAGTTTTGCGTTGTGCGAATGCCAATCGCACGTGTTCAAACGCTTCTGGTTTCAATCGGGGTGGGTCTGGCAACGACCTGCTTGATGCTCGCGACCGAGCCGCAGATGGCCATCGGCTGGGACGAGGGCTACACGCTCGGCCGCGAGGCCAGGCTGCGAGACTGGTTCCGCGGGCTCGTCGATCCATTGCGATTCGCAAGCGTATGGCGAACCACTGCCCCTGGATCGGGAACTGGTTCAACGAGACAAAACGCCGCCCCATGCGCGGTCAACTTGGCACGCGGCGGAATCTGCTCACCGATCGCGATGTGCTGGAATGGTTCTGGCCATTCGCGCGGGAGGAACCGCACGGGCATCCTCCATTCTATGCGTTGATCGGCCTGGCCGGGGACGTCTTCGCCCCCTCATGGCAAGTTTTACCGCGCGCCCGACTGGGGCCGATCTTACTTTTTAGTCTCACGGCGGGAGTGATCCATGGCTTCGTCGCCTCACGATGGGGCGCCTGGGCGGCGGCAATGGCCACGGCCGCGTGGGTCTTGCAGCCAAATCTCTTCGGCCACGGACATTACGCCGCTTACGACGGCGTACTTTGACCTCCCTCTGGATTCTGGCGATCGTCGCGTTCGTTCGCGCTGTCATCCCGATCACGGACTCCGGAAACGAGAAATTCCGATCGCGGTGGGGGTGGTGGGTCGTTTTCGGCATGATTCTCGGATGTGCGGCGGCAACCAAGTTCACCGGCTGGCTTCTCCCATTGCCGTTCCTGATCTGGTCGGGCTTGTATCGCAGTCGCGTCGGTTTCAAAACGCTCTTGGTGGGCGGTTTGATTGCAATCGCAATCGTCGTCGTGCTCATTCCGCCATGGTGGACCGACCCAGTGAACGGCGTCGTTCGGTTCCTGAATTCCAACTTGAGTCGCGGCAAGACAATTCAAATCGAGGTGCAGTTTCTCGGTGTCCGGTACAACACGCCCAATGATTCGCTCCCGTGGTACAACACCCTGGTCTGGACCTTGTTCGTCACACCAGTCGGATTCTTATTTTTCGGCGGGATGGGACTGTGGGCTGCTTTGAGGTCGGGACGCAGCGAGCCGATCGGACCTCTGATCGCCGGACATTGGATGTTGCTGATGCTGCTCCGCGCCCTGCCGCACACGCCCGGCCATGACGGTGTCCGCCTGTTCCTCCCCGCATTTGGACTCTGGCGCTGTTGGCCGGCCTCGGAGCGCGACTGCTGATCGACCGCTGGGGCCATTGGGCCAAAGCTGGCCATCGGCGTGGCCTTGCTCGAGGGTATCGTCAGCTTGGTCGTAATGATGCCCGTTGCCATTGTCCTATTTCAGCCCGCTGGTGGGTGGACTACCGGGAGCAAGCGCCTGGGGAATGGAGCCCACGTATTACTGGGACGCTCTTGATACGACCTCGCGCGAGTGGCTCGCAAGTAACACTCAGCCGGGACGGACGATCGAGTTCGCGACCTTTCCACACTCGTGGCTCTATCTGCGCAGTATTGGCCAGCTACCCGCGCGGTTGGTCCCCTTCGATCGGGGGCAACCGAACTGGTATGTGCTCCAAAACCGGCCAGGCGCCTTTTCAGACGCCGACCGGGCACTCGCTTCGCACGGGCACGCCCGCCTACACGGTAACCAAGCTGGGAGTACCATTGGTATGGATCTTTCCATACAGCGAGTTCATACGACTGAACACGCGAGCCCGCAGCAATACCCAGAACATTCCGATCGGACGCTAAAGCGACACGCTCCCCGCCCGACCGGCCTGTTCGGATTGATGCAAAGCCGTCCGTGTTGGATGCTAAAGCCGCCAGACTCAGTGCTGAGCCGAGGTCTGGGGGGATGCGATAGGATAGCTTACGGGGGCAGAGTAGTAGACTGGGGCGGGTGCGCTGTAGATGGGCGTTGCGCAAGCTACGGCCGGGGCGGCCTTCTTGTGGCAAAACGTCGGCAACTTGAAGCTAAAGCCGCAATGCCTGGCTTTAGGAGCGCAATGTCGTGTTGCAGACAGGTGCCGGCGCTGGCGCCGCGCACGCGACGGGTGCATGCCCGCATTTCTTGAAGTGACACGCCTGAGCGTTACCCACGAGGACCATTGATCCCAAGGCTCCGCACAGGACCACAGTCGTCAGGTGTCTAATCATGGATGCATCTTCCTATTTTTGGGTTGCGCCGGCGGTGCCTCAAGCATCCGACCGACAGGTGTCATAACTGGGAAACTGAGGACGTTCCCGCAAAGGAGGGTAAATAATCCGGCTGTAACTTTCAACCTAATTGATCCTAGAACAAGATCTTGCCGATTTAGCGGCTTCTACCAGCGTGTGGACGAGAGTTATTGCAGCGCCGGTGGGTTTGGGAATAGAAGTATACGCCTTGCCGCGCGGAACGGGAGGCTCTGATAATCCAAAGGTAGAACAAATCCAATGTGCAGTGCGGGCTCCAGTGCGGCGTACGAGGGAGCCTGTCCGAGCGATCGTAGCCGACGAGATTAACGACCGAAGAGAGCGGCACAGACCCCCACCATGCGCGATTCCGAGACGATCCCGATCGATGAGTCCACGGCCCGTGAAGTCCCGAGGCTGCGCCCCGCCCCGGCCCACATCGAGGAACCGAGCGCGTCAGCAAACATCCGCGCGGTCCGCCAGCGGCCGCTTGGCGGTCTGGGTCTGAAGACCTGGATCATTCTCGTGATTTCTCTCGCTGCGCTCGTGCCGACCGCGGGTGATTTCGGGCTGACCTGGGACGAGCCGGCGTACCGCCACAGCCAGTTGTTGGCGGTCCAGTGGTGGGAGCAGCTGAGCGAGGTGCGGTCATGGCGCGAAGCGGCCGACGTTTTCGATCCGATCACGTTGCTGTACTTCTGGCCATTACGGCCACTATGGCATCAATTTTCATCCCCCGCTGGCGGGCCATATTAAATCTAGCCGCACACGCACTTTTCGGTCATTGGATGAAAGACATCCCGTCGCGGCGGATGGCATCCGTCGTCGAATTTGCCCTTACGATCACGATCGGCTTTCACTTCCTGTCGCGGCGCTACGGGAACCCGTGGGTTGGGCTGCATGGCCGGCTCGCTCTTGTTGATGCCGCGGCTTTACGGCCAGGCTCACCTGATCGATACCGACACGCCTGGGCTTTTGCTCTGGGCTGCGACGGCCCTGGCGTTTTGGAAAGGGCTGCACGAGGCCAACGCGCGGCGCTGGCGGGTCGCGGTCGGCATCTTGCTGGGCCTGGCGTTCGTCGAAAAAATGGGCGCGGTCATGGTGCTCTTGCCGCTCCTGCTCTGGTTGGTGATCGGGCATCTGCCCCGAACCCTGACGCGGCCTGGAGGGCGATTTGACTGGATTGACGGCGCGCTCACGACCGGGCGCGATGCTGGTCCCACTGGGACTGGCTTTCCAGCAAATCCAGATCTTGCAACGGCAGCTTCCCCCGCCCGACCGGGCCGATCTTTTCGTCCATCGGCCCGTGAGCGACTGGCCGGGAGCGATCCTGGCCATTCCGCTGGCCGTCTGGTATCGTCCGCCGCCTTCTGGGCTGGTTCTTCACCGAATAACAAAGTCTGGGGAGTCGAACGGCCGGCACTTGAGACCTGGACGGCCATCTTGGCTTTTGCCCCAGCGATCGGCTGGCTGGGCAACCCGGCCTGGTGGCGTGAGACGCTCCCGCGGCTCGCGCATTATTACACGCTCAACCTCGACCGCGAACACTCGCTCCCCCGCATCCAGATCATCTACTTCGGTCAAATCTACGAATTCAGCCTCCCCTGGCATAATGCATGGGTCTTGATGGGGATCACCGTGCCCGTTGCGATCCTGGGCGCCAGCGTGATTGGCCTTCTGTGGGCCATCGGGCAGATACGCCGCGACCGGCTGCCGTTGTACTTTCTGATCCACTTCCTGACCTTGCCCGTGATCCGGATGTTGCCGACGCCGGCACACGACGGAGTGCGGCTTTTTCTACCGACCTTTTTCTTTCTGGCGGCGTTCGCGGGCTGGGGAACGGCCTGCGTGGCCGACGTGCTGGCGCGAGGAGCTTCGCTTCCCGGTCTGGTTACGCGCGCTGCGCTTGACCGGTGCGGTGCTTGGCTCGGCGGCGTTTTCGCTGGTATCGAATTCATCCATATGAGCTGTCCTACTACAACGAGCTGATCGGCGGCCCGCGCGGTGCGTGGGAACGGGGCTTCGAGCTGACCTACTGGTACGATGCGTTCAACGATCAGGTGATCGATGACCTCAACCGCAAACTTCCGCCCAAGGCCCAGATCGATTTTCTGAACGAGATGACCAAGACCTCGGTCGGAACGTTTACAGGACCGTCAGATCCTTGGATCACTGCGCGGAGACATCGTCCTGGCTAGGCTCGATCCAGCCTTCCCTTTTGTCTGGCTGCTGACTCAAGACTCGAAAGCCGACAGCATTCACCCGGCTCTTGTTTGCGATGCGTCCGTGGTATGCAAGCGAGCCACGCCAGCTTGATGGCGCGCGGATTGTTTCGGTAGACGATCCGGTGGCCGTGTCGCGCGCCTGGGCGCTCTTTGTATTGCTCGATGCGCCCGACCGCAGCCCGAGGGACACGCCGGCAGCGCCTGCATGGGTCAACGACCATGTGCCTTGGCTCGGACGGCTTTGGGGGGATGGATTAACTAAGGCCCGTCGCTTGACTCTGAATCAGACTGTCCTCGCCTGGTCGCGATCCGATCCCGACGGGCTCCTGGCGGCCGCGCGACGTGATCGCGTCGCGACAGCCCATCGACCCTGAAACTCCCGCCGAACAACTCATGGAATTGTTGACGACCGAGACCAGACCCAACGGTTCGCAGGTGCGGCACGGCCTCACCGATCAATTGCTGAACGCACGTCCCCAAGCCCTCGTCGAGGCGGTCGAGATGCTCAACTCCCACCGTGACGAAATTGTCAAAGTGATGACCCGGTACGGATACACCGACCCCAAGGCGATCGGCGGATATCTCGATCGCGACCTGGCGACCGTCGCGTCGCCAGATATCCGAAAATAGAGCCGCCATTACGGCTCTTGATCGATGCCCGACGTGTTTCGCAGATCGCGTGACCATCATCCGGGTTGAATGAGATTGCTCGTCAAGGTTTGTGCCCACACCAGTGGCCGCGGTCAGGGCGAGCAATTCGACGCCGAAGGCTCCCCAGTAAGGCGCGCCGGTCGAAACCTTGCCGAGCAAGACATTCGATACCGAATAACTGATCATTCGAGCGAGAGTTTGTGCCGATGTGAGCGTGCCGAAAACGGCTCCCTGGCGGCTCATCGGTGTGATCCGCGAGAGCAACCCCGAAACGGACGGACTGAGCAGTCCCTGGCCGACGCCAAGCAGCATCATCGAACCAGCCAGCTCGGGGGCATTTCTCGACGAGCGCCATGCCGGCGAATCCGCAGGCGGCCAGCACAGTCCCGCACGATGAGCCTCGCTTCGCCAAAGCGCGGGACGAGCCGGCGGATCAAGCCCCCCTGCACGACCGCGCTCAAGAACCCGATCCCGGCGAACGCAAACGCCGCCGTCCGCGCGTCCCAGTGCATGCGCCGCAGCAAGAAGAGCGCAAATGTTCCCTCGAACGCCGCGAAGGCGAAAACGGCGAGAAAGCCGATCAGGATGAGCCGGCCGATCCCGGGAATCGACATCGTATCGACGATCCCCTGCCAGGTCGCCACGCGCGCCGCCTCGCGCGCCGGCTGACCTTGGGGCAGCGACTCGGGAAGGCGGGTCAGAACGAGCACCCACGCCAGGGTCGAGAAGCCCGCGGCCACCAGGAACGGCAGGCGGAGCCGCCATTCGTCGGCGAGCGGCAAGCTCAAGCAGCACGCCGCCCAGGAGGGGCCCGAGCACGAACCCCAGCCCGAACGCCATGCCGATCAATCCCATGCCCCGCGCTCGATCCTCGGGCGCCGTCACGTCGGCGACATACGCCTGCGCGACCAGGATGTTGCCCCCCGAAGCGCCGTCGAGCAGCCGGGCCAGGAGCATCACGGTGAAATTGCGCGACAGACCCGAGGATAAGAAACGACAGGGCGGTTCCCGCCTGGCTGAAGATCAGGAGCGGCCGGCGGCCATAGCGATCGCTCAGCCGGCCCAGGATCGGACCGGCCACGAGCTGGCAGACCGGGTACGCCGAGAACAACAAACCGATCTGCCACTCGCTGAACCCGATAATGCGCGGCGAAGGGACCCAAGAGCGGCATCACAATCGTGAACCCGAGCAAGTCCACCAGGACGATCAGCACAATAACCCCGAGCGGCCTCATCGACGGCGATTATCCTCCCATGCGATTTGTTTCAGTGTGATCGACGGCCGTGACCGGCAACGACGAAAGTCGATCAGTCTTCACGGAAGAGGGACCGGCGAGTCTCTTGGCGAGGCCGGGGGTCTGCCTGGTCGGCTTCGCCGGCGTGCGCCCTTGCCGGTCCGTACCGCTCTTCACGCAGTCGATCGGCGCGGTCTTTGAGCTCGGCGAGCAGCCGGACATGAGCGACGATCACGGCGTATTCCACCACGAAGGAACCGAGGTTGTAAGCCAGTGCGAACGCCGCCGCACCGAGGTGCCAGATTGCGTAGCCCGGGCCTCGTGTGTCGGCGGCCGCTCCCAGCCAGGCGGCGATGGCGATCGCCGTCATGCTCCCCATGATGAACCGAAACGCCCGCCGTTTGTTCTTGGTCGCCTGCGTGCCGATCCAGTCGGGCAGTTGATAGGCTTCAACGACTTCCTTGGCCCACTTTCCGGTCGCGACGAAGTAGGTGTAGACAATCGAGTGAATGCGCCAGGAGCGTCACCACCGTCACCAGCGAAAACAGCACGTGGATGGCCGCGCGCGATCGCAGCCTGGCCCGTGCGGCTCGCCGGTGGCGAAAACCCGAGCACGAAATCGGCGACGAGGAGCGATGTCCCCGTGACGGCCATCACCAGAAAGTAGCGAATCATCACGTCACCCAGCGCCCAGGCGATCTCTCGTCGCGAATCTTGATCCAGGCCGGAAGCCGGCAATCCGGTGATCCGGCTCCGAGACGCCACTCTAAAGTAAGCGAGGTCGACGCGTTGCTGGCAACGTGCGAGAGGACTGGTCTTCGTTGGAACACGCGCGGCGGCAGATCCAGGGCTGGCTCCGCTGCGCGTGGGTCTTACCAGTCGCCGCTGACCGAGAAATTGAAGATCTGGACTCTGTCACCCTGTGTCTTCAAGCACCGGAAACGCCAGGTCGAACTCAAACGGCATGGGGCCGAACATGGGGAGGCTGACCTTCAGACCCGTACCCACCGAAACTCTCATGTCGGCTGAGCTCGTAATTGCCGGTGACCGTGCCGAAGTCGGTGAAAAAGATCTGATGGAACGTATCGCGGGCGTTCCAGGGAAACTGGTATTCGACCGACCCCACGGCCATCATGACACCGCCGGTCGGGACATTGAATGCGTGGGGACTGACCGTTCGATATTAAAACCCGCGCAGGCTGGCGAAGTTACCGGCGAAGTATCGCTCGTAGACCGGGGTCGATTCGGTCGCGATCCCGAAATGGCCCCGCAACGTGAAGAACTGCTTGCCGGTGCCGTCCGGGCGACTGAAGGTCGGTATGATACATCCGTCCCTCGGCGTCGAACTTGGTCCAGGTGAAGCTGCCCCAGCCTTGCTCGGTGGAGAGTTGCACGTACTGTCCCTTGGTGGGCATGAATGGGCTGTTGCGGTTGTCCAACCGGAGACTCGGCTTGATCGAGACCAACGACGTGAAACCGCTCGCGGCCAGGTAGTCGGCGGGAGCCGGCGATCGATAGCCGAAGAAGTCGACCTCTTCGGCGCGGACCGCGATGTCGGCGTAGATGCTGGTTCCGAACTGGCGCCCCAACGAAAACGAGCCGCCGCCGCGACGTTCGTCCCAGTTGGGATAAATACGCTGGTAGTAGATAGCCCGACGCGTTGGCCCCGATCGGCAGGTCGAACAGATATGGCTCGCGCAGGCTGATCGACATCATGTTGATCAAGGTTTCCCGCCTGGAGGTTGAGCTGAAGTGACTGGCCGCCGCCGCGAAACGCCTGGCCGTTGGCGATGTCGCTGAAGGAGCGCGGGAATGTTGAAGATGTCGAAATTCTTCTCATAGATCTGGATGTTGCCCATCAATCCCTGAAAGCTGTTGGCCCCGACGCCGATCATGAATCGACCGGTTGGGGCTTCTTCGACCGAGGCGATGACGTCGGCGAACGAGCGGTTCGGGAACGGATCGTTATGGTCGGGCCCGACGTCGGTCATGTTCATGCCGGGGATACTAGGAAACGTGCCGGCGGGCTCGCCGGTACCGACGGGCGGAGGCCCGGGATCCGGGAGAGCAGACGCCCGCACCGGGACCAGGTGCGAAGGGTGGAGGCCCGGCTGCAGGCGGGGGCACGTCGATCGACGGCAGCGTATTCGGCGGCGGACTGAACGCATCGTTGCCAAATGGCGAGAGCCCCGGGACATTGGGCTCTGCCGTCGTTCCCGGCGCGCCGGCGGCGTGATTCCGGGGCCGGCAGGAGATCCGCACCCGAGCCTGGGTCTTGCATCCGCGCCTGCGGCAACTTCCCCCATGAGCGGCATCATCAATTCGCCATAGGGCTTGTCCTTGGGCCGCCGATCCACGATCTCGATCTTGATCTGCTTACCCTGCTGCGGGTCGTTCATGAAATAGCCGAGACCCATCAGCCGCCGCTTGAAGATTTCGATTCGCGTTCTTGTCCAGTACCTCGCCCGGCAATAGCCCGGCCATCACCGCCTCGCGGCGGATCACCTTGTCTTTGGTTCGTCCATTCCCCTGGATCTTCAGCTCGCCCATCATGTACGGCTCGCGCTCCTCGATCTTGTACACCAGATCGACGACGCCGAGCTGGTTGGTAAACCGAGGCTCGCAGGCGATCTGAGCGTCGATGCAGCCGATCTCCCCGTACTTGATCAGCATCCGGTTCTTGTCGGCCTCGCTTCACCGCCATCATGAACGGCTTGCCCGAGTGCAGCTCGAGGTCGTCACGTCAGTTTCTCGGTCTTGATCTTGGTGTTTCCCTCGATGATCACGTTGCGGACCTTGTACTGCGTTCCCTCCGAGACCACGAAAGTCAGGTCGACCTTGCCCGGGTTGGCGCCTGGCCGGGTCACCGGAGTGACCTTCACCTCGAAAAAGCCGTTGGCGATAGTAGTAATCGATGAGCTTCTGCCGGTCTTCGTCGAGCATGTCGCTGTGATACTTGCCGAAGAGCCCCAGGATCGGCTTCCGCGTGCCGATCTTGGTCCGCAATTGAGCACCCGTGGCGAAATGGTTCCCGACGAAGTCGATGCTGTTGACCTTGACCTTGGGTCCCTCGAAGATCTCGATCACGATCTTGGTGTCGCCGGGATTGCCCCCTTCGAGCAGCGTGACCGAGGCCAGGTCGTAGCCCTTCTCTTGATAGAGCCGCTGGATCTGACCGACCGCCAGCCGGGTCCGCGTCGGGATCCGCGCGGTTGCCGGCCTTGAGCTCCGTCGTATCCTCGATCTCCTTCGAGCCGAATGGCCTTCCGCCCTCGGAACTCGACCTTCGTCAAGAGAGGCATCTCGCGCACCACGAAGATCAAGGCCTACTTGCCGCTCTTGGGAGGCGACTCTTCCAGGTAATACCGGACGTCGGAGAACCACTTGGTCCCCATCAAGGTCTTCAAGTCCGCCTCGACCCTGTCCTGATCGAGCGGTTGGCCGACCCGGCTCAAGAGCTTGGGCTTGATCTTGTCGGGGGTGATCGTGGCGTTTCCCTCGAATTCGATCTTCGAGATCGGGCCATCGGGAAACTTCTCCTGAGCCTGTGCGCGCGTCGACATGACCGCGCCAACGACAATGGCGATGGCGCACGCGCAGGCCGATCACCGCGAACGTGCCGTTGAGGCCGACTGAGCGCCATCTCGCTCGCGGACCGAGAGACGGTGTAGGCGTGCCTGCTGTGGCGGCACGCATCGGCGCACCGACGACCGCTGCGGCCGATTCACCCGCCTCAGTTTTGATCCGGCCCGTGAAAACCATTCCTGGTTCCGGCGACGGTCCGGTCGTCCATCCATTGTCATGAGCGATCGTTCCTGAACCGAACCGATCGACAACCGCCCGACCGGTTTTTGCCGCCGAGGGATCGTCTGAGCCAAAAACACCCGGACGACCCCCTTCGATCGCCTTTTGACCCCGCGCTGTCGGGCGCAGAGGGCGGCGCTGGGGGCGGAGATCGAATCATCCCCAGCGGCATCAGGGCGCATCGCACGCGCCTCGCGCATACGCTTTACCCGCGACCAGGTTCCATGGGCCCAAATTTGGCTGTTCGCCGCCATCGCCATCCCTGGCTCATGCGCCGAAAGAGCCCATGCGTCGCGGTTCTGTGACGTGACTAGGCCGGATCTTTTACCCAAGATGTGAAGGTCCCGCAAGCCCGGAAGATCGACGAAAGATAGGCAGATCTTCTTCCAAGAGCATCGCGGCGCCAGTAAGTCGTCGCCGTGGCCCGATATTGCGAAGATGGCTGGGTTAAGACGGGTCGTTAGGGCTTGCGAGCCAAGAGCCCGACGTGCCCTCGGCCGAACCGTAACCTGCCGTAGCCGCGGAGGATGCGCACGCGAAAGCCAATACTCCGCAACTGGGCCGCCAGCTCTGACCGCGGCAGTAGCCGCTGACGGTGGACTTCCTGATCGCGGCGGTAAAGGTCGCCGACCTGGCGAAAAGTGGTGATGTGCCGCGTCAAGAATCTGCGCTTGCGATCTTCTTCTGTGTTCACGAGAACCGCCCAGTCGTCTCCTTCGACGTAATGTTCGCACAAGGCCCCGTACCAGGCACACGACCTGGCTCGGCCACGTCGCAAAGAAACACTCCTCCGGATAGGAGCGAGTCGTGGATCCGCCGCAGTAACTTTGTCAGGCCCGAGCCCAGGTGTTGGCGTCAAACAAGTAATTGATGCACTTCACCAACCGCCGCGATGGCCACTGAAGGGGGAAGTTTGGCCGTGAGCAGCGACTCCACCCGAAACTCACCGCGCGGCACGCGCTGGCGAGCGATGGCGATCATCGCCTCGGAGATGTCGACACCCAGGACGTCGTAGCCGGCCTGATAGATCGCGTGCGACAGAATGCCGCTGCCACAGCCCAGATCGATCACGAGGCCCTGGGTAAGCCCGCCGGACTTGAGCACCTCCACCAGATACGGGTGCGGCCGCCTGGGCAAAGCCGCCAAAACCGGCGTCGTGGATGTAAGCCAGGTCGTCGCGGTAGGCATCGCTCAAGGGCTTGTTGTCCCTACTAATTCTTCAGCTCATTCCACAAAAACGTATACGCAAAGCCTGCATGAACGCCGCCTGCTTGTTGTCGGCGGCGCCGGCATGGCCCCCTTCGATGTTTTCGTAATAGATTACGTCGTGACCCGAGCTGCTTCATCTTGGCCACCATCTTTCGCGCGTGGCCGGGATGGACGCGGTCGTCACGGGTCGAGGTCGTGAAGAGGGTCCGCGGGTACTTCACCGATTTTTCGACGTTGTGATACGGGGAGAAACCGCTGGATGAACGCCCATTCCTCGGGCAAATCGGGGTTGCCGTACTCCGCCATCCAGCTCGCACCGGCGAGTAAGTGGTGATACCGCCGCATATCGAGAAGCGGCACCTGGCAGACGATCGCGCCAAAGAGGTCTGGCCGGCGCACCAGCATGTTGCCCATCAAGAGACCGCCGTTACTCCCTCCCTGAATGCCCAGATGCGGGGGCGAAGTCACCTTGCGGCTGATCAGGTCTTCGGCGACCGCGATGAAGTCATCATAGGCATTGTGCCGGTTGGCCTTGAGTGCCGACTGGTGCCACTTCGGGCCAAATTCGCCGCCGCCACGGATGTTGGCGACCACGTAAACTCCCCCTTTCTCCAGCCAGGCCGCCCCGACGGCCGGGCGGTACGAGGGCAGCATCGGTATCTCGAATCCGCCGTACCCGTAAAGCAAGGTCGGGTTCTTGCCGTCCATAACCATGTCTTTGCGGCCGACCTCGAAGTAAGGAACGCGCGTGCCGTCCTTCGAGACCGCCTCGTGCTGCGAGACAGCCAGGCCGCCGGCGTCGAAGAACGCGGGGAGCTGCTTGAGCGTCTGTCGCGGGACCTGCGCCGACGGTACCAAGCGCCAGCGTGCGTCGGCGTCAGGAAGTCGGTGACGTTCATGAAAGTAATCGTCGGACTCGTCGGCATCGACGTCGTTCGACGCTCACCTCGCCAAACTCGGGCACGCCCGGCAGCGGGTCGCGATGCCATCGTCCTTCGCGATGCGTCCAGCACGTAAATCGCGGCTGCGCACGTTGTCGAGCTCGGTCAGGAGGATGTGATGCCGCGTCGGGCTGAACCCGACGAGCGACTTCCGCTCGGCCGGCTCGAAAAGCACGTCGAAGGCGCGCTCCCCATTCAAGAATGCCTCGAGATTGGTCGCGATCAATGCCCCGGCGGGGTACGTCTTACCGCCGACTGTCCAGTCGGACCGCAGTTGGAGCAAGAGCCATTCGCGGTAGAATGAGGCCCTGGCATCGTCGGGCTTGTCGATCTTGACTGAGCTTGCCGTCACGCCGCAAGAAACGTCGCGTTGGTCCAGAACGTCGGCCGGCGGACCACGACGTCGCGCTCGAAGCCCGGCGTGAGGTCGCGAAAAGCGGTCGACGCTCATGTCGTCGGGCTTGGCCTCGAAGACCAACTCGGCCGCGGCCAGCGGCGTGCCCCGTTTCCATTCCTTGACGATTCGCGGATAGCCGGATGTGGTCAGCGAGCCCGGCCCAAAGTCGGTCGCGACAAATACGCTATCGCTGTTCCGCCACGCCACTCTGGCTCTTGGCCTCGGGCAGGGTGTATCCGTCCTTGACGAACGACTTGTTGGTCAGGTCGAATTCGCGAACCACGCTGGCGTCGGCGCCGCCGCGCGACAGCGACACGAGGGCCAGCTTGTACTCGGGCTTCAAGGGCTGAGCGCCGTGCCAGACCCAGTTGACTTTCTCTTCCTTGCCCAGAGCGTCGAGATCGAGCACGATTTCCCAGTCGGGCTTGGGCTTTCGTGTACTCGTCCAGCGTCGTTCGCCGCCAGAGCCCGCGTGGGTTTTTGGCGTCGCGCCAGAAGTTGTAATAATAGGGGCCGATCTTCTGGATGGCCGGGATGCGCGCGTCGGAGTCGAGGATCTCGAGGATCCGGCGTTCGAGCTTCTGAAATTGCTCGGACCCGGTCAATTCGCCGGTGCTCTCAGCATTGCGCTCCTTGACCCACGCCAGCGGCTTTTCACCCATGACCTCTTCCAGCCACTGGTATGGGTCATCGGGTTCTCCGCCGCCAGTTTGAATGGTAGTGCCTAGCATCAGTGCGAGTATCCCGATCAATAGACCATGAATCATCGAGGTTTCCTTTGGACCGGAGCTGGAACACGCGGGAAGGCCTGGCTATTTTTTGCCCCAGAGCCATTATTAGTGGATTCGCAGGTTGATTGCACTTCGATTGAGCGTACATAAGGCGATCGAGGCCGGAACGACGAACAGGGGTTGATCCGCTCTGCTCCGGAGGCTCATCACGGGTCCACGCTTATCTGCCATTTCTTACGGATCAGCTCAAGCTTGAGCGTCACGGTGCGCAGCGAACATCCAAGGCGCTGGCGGATTTCGTCGTTGGAGTGGCATGCCAGCTTCAATTCGGCGATCGTACGCAGGCTCACATCCCCCAAAGAATCGAGTTTGCCAGTGTACTCTTCGGCGACCATTGCGGCGAACTCGGGACTTGGTTCTGTGCCGATGATCCTATCGATTGGATTCGCCTCTTCCCCCTCCCCGTGACGACCACCATAAATGTCCGTCTCATTGAAAACCCTGCCCCGTCCACGCTTTTGCCGGCTTTCGGCACGGTGGCGGTCGATCGCCTTACAAGCCGTGAGGTGGATCAAGAGCCGCCAGAGGTCGTCGCGATCTTCGAGCCGGGGAAACCGTCCTGCGCACGCCGTCGTACAGCGACTGAAAGGCGCTCAGAGCCAGGTCTTCTTCATCGTTGACCGCCGTCGCGCTCCGCAGCGCGGCTAGTTTCGCGCGGCTCGCTCGACCAGCATCGCATAATATCGACCCCACAACGGCTCTAGCGCCCGCTCGTCGCCGGCCTTCAGGCCGCCGAGCCAGCGCGTCACCGAACCGGCCAGCTCATCCTGGGGTGGCATCGACTCGGCCCGGACACTTTTGGATGCGCCTCCAGGCAAATCAGCCTCGCCCACGACATGCTCCGAATCGGTCCATCATACGAGAAATAATCCCGGAGTTCTGATCGCTTGCCTTCGACCCCGTCCTTTAATCGCGCTGGCTGCGGAAAGCCGAAACCGCTTCGGGTTTGGCCCTGATTGCGCGTTTGGTTGCTTTTTGTCGGTAAAGCCTGTGTGGACCTCAGAAACCGGCGCCGGCGATAGGTGGATCCTCCAGAAAGACTAAGTAACCAGAATGCCCAGTCGAACCAAAGCTGGCAATGGTCCGGTGCCTGGGAGTGGTCGCTCATTCAATATCCTGTGTTGGCATGAAATCGATGTCTGGTGCCGGGTGCGGCCTACACGTACGATGGGACCAACGGCGGGCCTTTCTCGCGAATATTCATCTGCCCGGCCGAGACGATGGAGTCCCTTGGATGTCTCCCGCTAAGCTCTACGCCGACGATTCCTCGTCTCCGGCAGAACTGGAGCTGATTATCGCGGCATGCGAGCGTTACGAGGCCGACTGGAACGCTGGGCGGTCGCGGCCTATCGAAAATGAGGTCAAAATGGCGTCGGCAGCCATTCGCCCCCGCCTGTTCCGTGAGCTGCTGGCCCTGGAGGTTGAACTGTCGCGCCGAGCAGGCCAGGCGGTGAATGTGGGCGAGTACGTCGACCGCTTTCCCGACAGCGCCGCCGCTGTTCGGGATGTCTTTATGGGGCGCACGCTGCCCGAAGTCGATCCGGAGGCGACATGGCCTCGACCGTACGAGCCAACTTCGGCTCCGCCTCTCGGGGGTTACGAACTGGTGCGCACGCTTGGAGAGGGGGGTCAGGCAAAAACTTATCTGGCGCGCGATCGCGCCCTGCAGCGACTCGTTGTCCTCAAGCGGTACCATGGCGTCGCTTCCCCGGGCCGGCGCGACGCGGTGCTCAATGAGGGCCGCGCCCTGGCACGGGTACGCAGTCCGTTCGTCGCGCCATGCTACGGGGTGGAGAGCCGGGGTGATGAGATCGACCTGGTCGTCGAATACGTTCCCGGCCGGCCGCTTAACGAGCTGACGGCGGACGAGCGCGCTGACTTACCGCGCTGTGCGCGGCTGGTCGAGCAGGTCGCGGAGGGGCTAGCCGAGGTCCACGCCTGCGGGCTTTTACACCGGGATATCAAGCCGCAAAACATCATCCTGGGCGACGATAGTCTGCCGCGGCTGGTCGATTTCGGTCTGGCTGTCCCTGTTGCGAGCGAGGCTCTCCAGGACGTCAGCGGCTCACCCCGCTACATGGCACCTGAGCAGGCCCGCGGCCAGGGCGAGCGCGTCGACACCAGGACCGACGTCTTCGGCCTTGGAGGCGTGTTGTACGATTTGCTCACCGGACAGCCACCCCGTGACGGCACGACTCTCCTCGAGGTTCTCGATCAAGCCCGTGGCGCCGCGATCGTCCCACCCCGCCGGATCAACCCACGAATTCCACGCTCTCTCGAGCGGATCTGCTTAAAGGCCATGGCCGCCGACCCCAAGTTACGGTTTCCATCGGCCGACGCGATGCGGCTCGCGCTACGGCGCTACCGACTGACGGGACAGGTCGCACCGCTGTTCGCGGCCACGGCCGTTCTTCTCACATTGCTCGGGCTCATCTGGGCATTCTGGCCTCGGCACGCTCGCCCCTTACCCGATGGTCCTGGTCGTGCGAGCGCCGCGGAGCAAACATGGAACCGCCGTCCGAGCTGGCTCAATCGCCTCGGGCCGAACTGCGGGTGACGCGGTTCGAGATTCCCCATTTCCCCAAGCTCGATGCCAAGCACTACGATCCGCGGCGAGCTGGGACCCTGGGCCGGACTTCGTTCGGGGCTCATGAGGACGACGAGGTGATCGTACGTGCCGAGCTGTCCGAGCCGGCGTATGCGTACTTGATCGCCTTCCGTCCCGACGGCACCGATGAGCTTTGCGATCCCGAAGACGAAGACACACCGCCCCCAAAAAAGCCAAAGCCACAGTACCCGCCCCCCGCCAAAAGCGACGAGCGGTACCGCCTGAGTGAAGGGGCCGGCTTGCAGGCGTTTGCACTGGTCGTCTCACACCAGCCCCTGCCCTCCTATCGCGAATGGAAGAAGCGCGTCGGGCCCATGGCATGGGCCGCCAAACTGCCGTGCGATCCAGGAGTCGTCTGGCACGACGACGGGCAGGGTCTGCAACCCCTTCTGTCCAACGAAAATGCCGGTACCCGAGGAAAGGGAGCCAAGGCCCGCGATTCCGGCGCACCGGCCGCGAAACTGGCAAGCTGGCTGCGCGGCTTGCCGGGAGTCGATGCCGTGACCCTCGAAGCGTTCCCCGTCGAACCGGCCTCGGGGCCGTGAACCGTTGTCATTGGTAAAGAGTCAGCAGTCCGCTCTTCCCGTCTTATGCGGAGTAAGGCTCATCATGAACGCTCTTCGGGCCGGGTTCCGGTTTGGGATGCTGATCGGTTTCGGGATCGGAATTGCGGCGTTCTCCACCTACGCCCAGATCCCGTCTCCGAACGAGGCGCCGCCCCAACCGCAGGGATTGCGAAGGCTGGCCGGCGACGACGCCAAGCGAGCAGAAGAGCTGGACAAAACCATCGAGGCAGCGCTCAAAGCCGATCGCTGGGACGAGGCAATCGTGCGGGCCGAGGAACTGTTCGCCCTGCGGACACGAATTCAGGGTCCCAAGCATTTCGAGACGGTGAGCGCAGCATGGAATCTCAAGACGTTGCGCCGAGTGGCCACGATGCCGCCGGAGGATCGAATCACCTACCGTCTGGCTCAGACGATGAATGAGCAAGCGGAAGAGCTGGAATCCCAGCGAGAGTATGCAAAGGCACTCTTACTGTTCGAAAAATCACTGGAGATCCGCCGTCGGCTACTCACCGACGACAATCCCCTTACCGCAAACAGCTACGAAAATCTAGCAGCAATGCTCGAAGCACAAGGAAAAGACGCACGGGCTCAGCTTGTGTACGAGAAAGCACTGGAGATTCGCCTTCGCGTTCTGACCAATGATCATCCCGACACAGCCGCCAGCTTCAACAATTTGGGAAATAACCTCAATTCGCAGGGAAAGTTCGTCGAGGCCGAGTTGCCATTGGCAAAGGCACTCGAGATCACCCGCCGCATGCTCACCGATGACAACCGTTACACCGCTAATAGCTATAACAACTTTGCGCTTAACCTCGATGCCCAAGGAAAGTACGCTGCATCTGAACGGATGTATAGAAAGGCGCTAGAGATCCGCCGCCGCCTCGATTCCGACGAACATCCGGAAACGGCATTGTGCTACAACAACCTCGCCTTAAACCTTAACTATCAGGGGAAGTACGACCAAGCGCAGCCGCTTTGCGAGAAAGCGCTTGAGATCCGTCGCCGGCAATTGGGTGATGGACATCCCGACACCGCTGTCAGCTATAGTAATCTGGCTGGAAATCTAAATAGCCAAGGAAGATACACCCAAGCCCAGCTATTATTCGAGAAGGCGCTCGAAATATTTCGCCGCGTCCTCAAGGATGAGGACCGCAACACCGCGCTTGGATACAGTAACGTGGCGTTCAATCTCAGCGCCCAGTCGAAGCATGCTGAGGCCCAGCCGCTTTACGAGAAGTCACTGGAGATCTTCCGTCGTCTGTTCGGCGACGACCATCCATATACGGCTCAAGGCTACAACAATTTGGCGACTAACCTCAACGCCCAGCGGAAGTATGCCCAGGCCCGGCCACTTCATGAGAAGGCATTGGAGCTTCGGCGCCGCCTACTTTCCGACGATCACCCACTCACCGCCACCAGCTACAGCAATGTGGCGGCCAATCTAAACGACCAGGGGGAGTACGCTCGGGCCCAGGCGCTCTATGAAAAGGCACTCGAGATCAACCGCCGCATGCTCAACGACGGCCACCCCGGCACTGCCGTAAGCCACGACAACCTGGCACGCAACCTGGCCGCACAAGGTAAGTACGCTGCGGCGCGCGATCAGTGGCGCGACGCGGTCACAGGTTTGGACGCGGCCCGACTTCGGATTGCCTTTTCCGGACTTGACCGCGTCGGCGCCAGGGAATTGATGCGGCCAGCGCTGGCCGCCGTGCTGGCCCGGCTCGGGCAGCCGGACGACGCGTGGCGGAAACTCGAGGAAGACCTGGGCCGAGGCCTGCTCGACGAGCTGGCCGCCCGCCGGGACCGGCGTCTCTCTCCCGCCGAACGAACCCATCTGAACGAATTGACAGGCAAACTTGAGAAGCTCGACAAACTGGTGGAAACCACACCCAAAAACCTCGACCAGGCCGACAGGGCCACGCGATTCGCGGAGTTGAAGCACGAGCGCGAGCAATATAGCATCGCGCTGGGCGAGTTCCAGACCAAGCTCGTTCAGCAATACAAAGCGCTGGCAGGCGATATCGCCAGTCGGAGCGAAATACAGGCGGCCCTGCCCGCCGATGCCGCACTGGTCACCTGGGTCGATATTCCCCCCGCGGGACCACACGCGGCCGATCCCGACGGCGAGCACTGGGGCGTCGTCGTCCGCTCCCGCAGCGTCCCTTCCTGGATCGCGATCGTCGGGACTGGACCGCACGGGCTGTGGACCAAAGACGACGCCGGGCTTGCGGACCGGGTCCGAACGGAGCTGCGACTAAAGTCCAGTGCCGGCCGGGCGGAGCTGCGGCCACTCATCGAGAAATTACGCGCCCAGCGCATCGATCCTCTGGCCAAGGCCCTCGGCGCATCTGCCGCTGGCATGCCGCCGGCCCGGAGGTTGATCGTCCTCCCTTCCCGAACCATGGCGGGCATCCCGATCGAGTCGCTGCTCGCCGTCGATGACACCCGGATTGTGAGCTATGCTCCATCGGCAACGGTGTTCAAATACCTGCGCGAGCAGCCGCGGCCTGATCGCGATGCCGGTTTGCTCGCTCTGGGTGACCCGGTCTACAAGCGTCCCGATACGTCAAGCGAGCCCGAGCCGCTGCCCGACCACGGCCTGCTTGTCAATGTGGTCGCACCTGGCTCGAACGCGGCGGCCCATGGCCTTACCGCGGGAGATGTGTTGTTGACCTACAATGGAATCGCTCTGAATAAGAAGGATGACCTCAAGGTCCTGGCCGAGGGCAGCAAGCCGATCTTCATCGACGTCTGGAGAGAGGGGCGTTCGTCCCGGCGTGATGTGGCCCCCGGCAAGCTCGGCGCGGTGATCGACCCGCGGCCCGCACCGGAAGCGATCGTTGCAAATAGGGAGATGGATAAAGTGCTGGTCGCGTCGCGAGGTGGTGATGAAAACTTCGAGCCCTTGCCAGGCACGCGCTACGAAGTCGAGGCGCTCGCCCGGCTCTTCCAAGCCGACGGCCGGCCCACCCGAATCCTGCTCGGGACCGATGCGAGCGAGGCCAAGCTGGATATCCTCGCCGGGTCGGGTGAGCTCGGTCGGTTCGGTTTCATCCATCTGGCGACGCATGGAGTCATCGACGAAGATGTTCCCACCCGCTCAGCGTTGATTCTGACGCAGACCGGCCTGCCCGATCCTCTGGAACAGGCCCTACGCAATAAACCGGTCTTCGACGGCCGGCTCTTGGTCCGCGAGATTCAGCGCGGCTGGGATCTCAAGGCCGAGCTGGTAACGTTGTCGGCGTGCGAGACCGCACTGGGCCGCGATGCCGGGGGCGAGGGGTTTGTTGGTTTTACGCAAGCACTTTTGATGTCGGGCGCGCGAAGCGTCTGCCTGTCGCTCTGGAAGGTCGACGACACGGCGACGGCTCTCCTGATGCAGCGGTTCTATGCAAACCTTTTGGGCCGACGCACTGGTCTCACCGCTGCGATGCCCAAGGCGGAAGCCCTTCGCGAGGCAAAGACGTGGCTCCGCGGGCTGCGCCGCGCAGAGGTGCTGGCCCTCACCGCGAAGCTATCGGGCGGCGTCGAGCGTGCAAAAGGTGCCAAGGCGCGCCCGGCGGACCGAGCTCGCCGCCGCCATTCCCGCTGACGGCGACGACAACCGGCCGTACGAGGCGCCGCATTTCTGGGCCGCGTTCGTGCTGGCGGGCGATCCAGATTGATCTTTTTTGTCGAAGAACAGCATTCATGCCGATTCCAGATTCGATCCAAGCGAGAAGTACGGCCTGACTGAGAATGAGGCCCATCATGAAAGCTTTTCGCATCGTGTTTCGATTGGGAGTTGCTGATCGGGTTAGGGATCGGATTCTGGGTCTTGTCCACGTCTGCCCAGACCACATCTCCGAAGGAAGCGCCGCCCCAACCGCAGGGATTTCGAAAGTTGACCGGCGACGACGCCAAGCGGGCGGAGGAGCTGGACAAGGCCATCGAGGCGGCGCTGAAGGCCGATCGCTGGGACGAGGCGATCGCGAAGGCCGAGGAACTGCTCGCCTTGCGGACGCGGGTCCAGGGGCCGAAGCACTTCGAGACGGTGACCGCGGAGTGGCGTCTCAAGGCGTTGCGCCGGGTGGCCCCGATGCCGAAGGAGGATCGAGTCGCCTACCAATCGGCCAAGACCATGAATGCAGCAAGCGGAAACCCTCGACGCCCAGGGGAAGTACGCCCAGGCCCAGCCGCTCTCGAGAAGGCGCTGGAGATCCGCCGCCGCCTGCTCACCGACGACCACCCCGACACCGCCGAAAGCTACAACAACCTGGCAGTGCAACCTCAACGCCCAGGGGAAGTACGCCCAGGCCCAGCCGCTGTACGAGAAGGCGCTGGAGATCCGCCGCCGACTGCTCACCGACGACCACCCCGACACCGCCGACAGCTACAACAACCTGGCGTCTAACCTCAACGCCCAGGGGAAGTACGCGCAGGCCCAGCCGCTGTTCGAGAAGGCGCTGGAGATCCGCCGCCGCCTGCTCACCGACGACCACCCCGACACCGCCATCAGCTACAACAACCTGGCGGTCAACCTCGACGCCCAGGGGAAGTACGCCCAGGCCCAGCCGCTGTTCGAGAAGGCGCTGGAGATCCGCCGCCGACTGCTCACCGACGACCACCCCGACACCGCCATCAGCTACAACAACCTGGCGTTCAACCTCAACGCCCAGGGGAAGTACGCCCAGGCCCAGCCGCTGTTCGAGAAGGCGCTGGAGATCCACCGCCGCCTGCTCACCGACGACCACCCCGACACCGCCAGCAGCTACAACAACCTGGCGGTCAACCTCAACGCCCAGGGGAAGTACGCCCAGGCCCAGCCGCTTTTCGAGAAGGCGCTGGAGATCTACCGCCGCCTGCTCACCGACGACCACCCCGACACCGCCGCAGGCTACAACAACCTGGCGTTCAACCTCAACGCCCAGGGGAAGTACGCCGCAGGCCCAGCCGCTGTTCGAGAAGGCGCTGGAGATCCGCCGCCGCCTGCTCACCGACGACCACCCCGACACCGCCACCAGCTACAACAACCTGGCGGCCAACCTCGACGCCCAGGGGAAGTACGCCCAGGCCCAGCCGCTGCTCGAGAAGGCGCTGGAGATCCGCCGCCGCCTGCTCACCGACGACCACCCCGACACCGCCCTCAGCTACAACAACCTGGCGGCCAACCTCAACGCCCAGGGGAAGTACCTCGAGGCGCGCGACCAATGGCTGCGTGCGGTCGAAGAGCCTGGACAAGGCCCGGCTCCGGGTCGCCTTCACCGGCCTGGAACGCGCCGGGACCAAGGAGTCAGTGCGCCCCGCCCTGGCCGCCGTGCTGGCCCGGCTCGGTCAGCCGGCCGAGGCGTGGCAGTCGCTCGAGGAAGACCTGGGCCGCGGCCTGCTCGACGAGCTGGCCGCCCGCCAGGACCAGCGGCTCGCACCCGCCGAGCGAGCCCGCCTCCGCGAATTGACCGCCGAGCTGGAACGGCTCGACAAGCTGGTGGAAACCACGCCCAAGGACCTCGACCAGGCCGAGCGGGCCAAGCGGTTCGAGGACCTGAAGCGCCAGCGCGAGCTGGCCAGCATCGCCCTGGGCGAGTTCCAGACCAAGCTCGTCCAGGATCACGGCGCGCTGGCGGGCCAGGTCGCCACGCTGAACGAAATCCAGGCCGCGCTGCCCGCCGATGCCGCCCTGGTCGCCTGGGTCGATATCCCACCCGCGGGACCGAACGCGGCCGACCCCGACGGCGAGCACTGGGGCGTGGTCGTCCGCTCCCGGGGCATCCCGGCCTGGATCCCGATCGCGGGGACCGGTCCGGACGGGCTGTGGACCAAAGACGACACCGGGCTCGCGGACCGGGTCCGGACGGAGCTGCGGAGACGGCCCGGCGCCGGCTCGGCCGACCTGCGGCCCCTGGTCGAGAGATTACGCACCCAGCGCCTCGAGCCGCTGGCCAAGGCCCTGGGCGCCTCGGCCGACGGCCTGCCGCCGGCCCGAAGGCTGATCGTCCTTCCCTCCCGGGCCATGGCGGGCATCCCGATCGAGGCGCTGCTCGCCGCCGACGACACCCGGACCGTGAGCTACGCCCCCTCGGCCACCGTGTTCAAGTACCTGCGCGAGCAGCCCCGGCCCGACCGCCATGCCGGCCTGCTGGCCCTGGGCGACCCGGTCTACGAGCGTCCCGACACGTCGAGCGAGCCCAAGCCGCTGCCCGACCACGGCCTGCTGGTCAACGTGGTCGTACCCGGCTCCAACGCCGCGACCCACGGCCTGAAGCCGGGGATGTCTTGCTGGCCTACAACGGGCAGCGCGCTGAACAAGAAGGACGACCTCAAGGTCGTTGCCGAGGGCGACAAGCCGATCGCCGTCGAGGTCTGGAGAGACGGCCGGTCGTCCCGGCGCGATCTGGCCCCCGGCAAGCTCGGCGTCGGTGCTCGACCCCCGGCCGGCACCGGAGGCGATCGCCGCGAATCGAGCGATCGAACAAGGTGCTCGTGGCGGCGCGGGCGGGCGACGAGGACTTCGCCCCCTTGCCGGGCACGCGATACGAGGTCGAGGCGCTCGCCCGGCTCTTCCAAGCCGACGACCGGCCCGACCCGGATCCTGCTCGGGGCCGACGCGAGCGAGCCCGAGCTCGACCGCCTGGCCGCCTCGGGCGAGCTGGGCCGGTTCGGCTTCATCCACCTGGCGACGCACGGGGTGATCGACGAAGGCGTTCCCGCCCGCTCGGCGGTGATCCTGACCCAGACCGGCCTGCCCGACCCGCTCGAGCAGGTGCTGCACCACAAGCCGGTCTTCGACGGCCGGCTCTCGGTCCGCGAGATCCAGCGCGGCTGGGAGCTGAAGGCCGAGCTGGTGACGCTCTCGGCGTGCGAGACCGCCCTGGGCCGCGACGCCGGCGGCGAGGGCTTCGTGGGGTTCACCCAGGCGCTCTTGATGTCGGGCACGCGGAGCGTCTGCCTGTCGCTCTGGAAGGTCGACGACACGGCGACGGCCCTCTTGATGCAGCGGTTCTACGCCAACCTGCTGGGCCGACGCCCCGGGCTCACCGCGCCGATGCCCAAGGCCGAGGCCCTCCGCGAGGCGAAGACCTGGCTGCGCGGGCTGCGCCGGTCGGAGGTGCTGGCCCTGACCGCGGAGCTATCGGGCGGCGTCGAGCGAGGCAAGGGTACCAAGGCACGCCCGGCCGCCGAGCTCGCCGCCGCGGTCCCTGCAGGCGAAGACAACGACCGGCCCTACGCGTCGCCCCACTTCTGGGCCGCGTTCGTGCTGGCCGGCGATCCGGATTGACTTGTGACGATGTTGCATCGGCGCGGCATCCGACCATGATCTCATGAGCCGCACCCGAATTCGCCCCACCTTGTCCGAAACCGAACGAGGCCCTTCATGAGAATATGCGACGTTGTCTGCCATTCCGTGCTCCTCGCCGCGTCCGCAATTGGGACCACGATTCTGCCCGCGACAGGCCAGACGACGGCCGCAACAGATACACGATCGTCCGCACCACAATTGCGAAAACTGACCGGCGACGATGCAAAACGGGCGGAAGAGCTAGACAAGACCATCGAGGCCGCGGTAAAGGCCGATCGTTTTGGCGAGGCGATTTCCAGCGCCCAAGAGCTGGTCGCGTTGAGAAAGCAAGCTCAGGGTCCGGGCCACTTCGATACGACGAACGCGGAGTGGCGATTGAAGACGTTGCGCCAGGCGTCCCTGATGCCGTCCGACGATCGATTCACGCTCCGATCGGCCTCCGCCTTAATCGAGCAAGCGCAGGCCCTCTATGACCAGGGGAGGTACGCTCAGGCCCAGCCACTCTTTGAACAGGCGCTTGCAATTCGCCGCCGCCTTCTCACCGACGACCACCCTGACACGGCCGACTGCTACAACAATCTGGCGATGGACCTTAACGATCAAGGAAAGAATCCTCAGGCCCAGCCGCTGAATGAAAAGGCACTCGAGATTCGCCGCCGACTTCTCTCTGACAACCACCCCAAAACCGCCGATAGCTACAACAATCTGGCGGCCGATCTTTACGCCCAGGGTAAGTACGCCCAGGCCCAACCGCTTTACGAGAAGGCATTGGAGATCGACCGCCAACTTCTTGGCGACGACAACGTTGAAACCGCACGGATCTACAGCGGATTGGCGATGAATTTGAACGCCCAGGGAAAGTACAACCAGGCCGAGCCGATCCATGAGAAGGTGCTTACAATCTGCCTCCGCTTGCTCACGGAAAACCACGCCGATACCGCGACGGCCTACAACAATCTGGCAATGACTTATATTTTCCAAGGTAAGTACGCTCAGGCTCAGCCGCTCTTCGAGAAGGCGCTTGCGATCAAACGCCGCCTGCTTACCGACGACCATCCCGACACCGCCCTATGTTACCACAACCTCGCACTGAATATCGACCGACCAGGGCAGATACGCCGCAGGCCGAGCCTCTCTACGAAAAGGCGCTGCGATATCCGCCGCCGCCTGCTCACCGACGACCATCCTCTCACCGCCGGCAGCTATGCAGCCGTCGCCATAATCTCTATGCACAAGCCAAATATGCCGCGGCCGAACCGATGTACGAAAAGGCGCTCTCAATCCGCCGCCGCTTACTCTCCGACGAGCATCCCCTCACCGCTCAAAGCTACAGTGGTGTCGCGTATAATCTTCACGCGCAGGGTAAGTTCGCCGAGGCGCAGGCCTTGGACGAGAAGGCGCTGGAGATCCGCCGTCGTTTGCTCACCGACCTTCATCCCGACACCGTCAACAGCTACAGCAGCGTGGCGACAGACTTGGGCGCCCAGGGGAAGTACGCGCAAGCCCAGCCGATGCTCGAAAAGGCGCTTGATTTCTCACGCCGGCTCTTAACGAAGACCACCCCGACACCGCCCCGCCTACAACAACCTGGCCTTCAACCTCAATGCCCAGGGGAACTACACGCAGGCTCAGCCCCTTTTTGAGAAGGCGCTTGCTATCCGCCGCGATCTGCTGACCGACGACCATCCCCATACCGCCATTGGCTACAATAACCTTGCGGGCAACCTAAACGCTCAGGGGAAGTACAGTGTTGCCCAGCCACTGCACGAGAAGGCGCTCGAAATTCACCGCCGCCTGCTCACAGACGACCACATCCTGACCGCCCGAGACTACAGCAATCTGGCCTCGAACCTGGCCGCCCAGGGCAAATATCTCGAGGCGCGCGACCGGTTGCTGAGTGCGGTGAAGAGCCTGGACGCGGCCCGCCTCCGAGTCGCGTTTACCGGCCTGGAGCGGGCCGCCAGTACCAAGGAGCAAGCGCGACCCGCCCTGGCCGCCATGCTGGCGAGGCTAGGGAAGCCAGCCGAAGCGTGGCAGCCACTGGAGGAAGATCTTGGCCGAGGCCTGCTCGACGAGCTGGCCGCCCGCCAGGACCAGCGGCTCGCACCCGCCGAGCGCGACCGTCTCCGCGAATTGACCGCCACACTCGATCGGCTGGACAAGCTAGTCGAAACAACGCCCAGGGACCTTGACCGGGCCGAAAGGGCGAAGCAATTCGAAGATCTGAATCGCCAGCGCGAGCTGGCTAGCATCGCCCTCGGCGAGTTTCAGTCAATTCTCGTTCGTGATTACGACGCTCTTGCGGGCAAGGTCGCCACACTGAACGAAATCCAGGCCGCTCTTCCCGTCGATACCGCCTTGCTTGGCTGGGTCGATATCCTGCCCGTGGGGCCAAACGCGGTCGATCCCGACGGCGAACACTGGGGTGTCGTCGTTCGCTCGCGGGGCATTCCGACCTGGATCCCGATCGCCGGGACCGGGCCGGACAGGCAATGGACCAACGACGACACCGGGCTCGCGGACCGGGTCCGGTCAGAGCTGCGGCGCCGGCCCGGCGCCGGCAAGGCAGAACTGCGTCCACTCGTCGAGAAATTACGTAGCCAGCGCATCGAGCCGCTGTCCAAGGCCCTGGGCGCCTCCGCCGACGGCCAGCCACCCGCACGCAGGCTGATCGTGCTTCCGTCGCGGGCCATGGCCGGCATCCCGGTCGAGGCGATCCTCGCCGACGACGACACCCGAACGGTGAGCTATACCCCATCGGCCACCGTACTGAAGTACCTGCGTGACCAGCCGCGCCCGGATCGACGTTCCGGCCTACTGGCACTGGGAGACCCGATCTACGCGCGGCCCGACAAGTCGAGTGAGCCAGAGCCCATGCCCGACCACGGTCTTCTAGTCAATGTGGTAACACCCGGCTCCAATGCCGCGACTCACGGCCTGAAGGCTGGAGATGTTTTGCTCGCCTACAACGGCCAAGTCCTGAACAAGAGAGACGACCTCAAGGCCATCGCCGACGGTGGCAAACCAATCTCCATCGAAATCTGGCGGGATGGCCATTCTTTGCATCGTGATCTAGCCCCTGGCAGGCTCGGAATCGTCGTCGACAGCCGGCCGGCGCCAGTCGCGATCGCCGAGCAACGCGAGTTGCAGCGGGTACTCGTGGCGGCACGAGGCGGCATTGCTGACTTCGCTCCCCTACCGGGCACGCGATACGAAGTTGAGGCCATCGCCCGGCTGTTCCGATCTGACGATCGTGCTGCCCGCATCCTGCTCGGTGCTGTCGCCAGCGAGCAAGAGCTCGACCGCTTGGCCACCTCGGGCGAACTGGCTCGATTCGGCTTCATTCACCTGGCGACACACGGCGCGATCGACGAGGATGTTCCCGCCCGCTCAGCCGTGATCATGACTCAGACTGGCCTGCCCGATCCGCTCGAGCAGGTGCTGCACCAGAAGCCGGTCCTGGATGGCCGGCTATCGGTTCGCGAGATCCAGCACGGCTGGAAGCTGAAGGCTGAGCTGGTAACGCTCTCGGCGTGCGAGACCGCACTGGGACGCGATGCCGGCGGCGAGGGATTTGTGGGGTTTCACCCAGGCACTCTTGATGTCCGGTTCGCGGAGCGTTTGCCTGTCGCTCTGGAAGGTCGACGACACGGCAACGTCCCTCCTGATGGAGCGATTCTACGCCAACTTGCTGGGCCGCCGACCCGGGCTCACCAGCCCGATGCCCAAAGCGGAGGCCCTCCGCGAGGCGAAGGTATGGCTGCGCGGGCTGCGCCGATCGGAAGTCATGGCGCTGACCGCCGAGCAATCGGGCGGCATCGAGCGAGGCAAAGGAACAAAGGCCCGTCAATTGGCCGAGGTCACTGCGACGGTCACTGCTGGGGGCGACAACGACCGGCCGTACGAACCACCGCATTTCTGGGCTGCCTTCGTTTTGTCTGGCGATCCCGACTGATCAAGTACCCGTATGCCCTGCACGAAACGTTGAGGCACGAGACTGATAGCTGAGTGGCTCGAAAAGCTTGGACGAAGCACGGCTCCTGGCTGCATTACCGGTCTGGATCGCGGCATAGAACCAGCGCGGCTGTCCGCCAGATTGAGCCTGGATCGCGCGGATCGAAATTCCAGTGTGTTCAGGCTGGGGACAGGTTAAGATGACCCGGTCCTCGCTGACAATCATGGCAAATCGGCCGCAAAGGGATTCACGGCGATGATCGACATCGGCAGCTTTCCATGTCGAATGTGCCAGGGGGTGAGTCGCCGGACGTTTCTGCGGGCCGGCTTTGCTGCACCATTCGCACTGGCGGCGGCTGCCAACAATGGAACGATCGCTGCGACCGAAGCTCCCAAAGCGAAGTCGATCTTGCTCGTCTGGCTTGGAGGCGGCCCGAGCCATCTCGATCTCTTTGACCCCAAACCCAAGGCACCGGCTGAATATCGCGGCCCGTTCGCCACGATCGCGACCCGCACGCCCGGCGTCCGATTCACCGAGCTCTTACCCAAGCTGGCAGCCCGATCGGACAAGTATTCGTTGATCCGAAGCAACGTCAACTTCAACGGCGGCCATCGTGAGGCGGGCTCGATCGCCCTGACCGGCGCGAGTGCGGCGACCAACGATCTACCCGCCCAATTTCGGCTCGATCGTGGCGCGGCAGCGAGGGCATGACGCCCTGCCGCCGGTTTATCTCGCTGGCCCGCGGGCCGATCGGCGACGGCGTCGGACCGATTCAAGGTTCCGGCGGCGGGACCTGGGGCCGAGGCCATGATCCATTCCTGATCGGCTGCACTGAGAAGGGCCAGCTCGAGATCCCCAGCCTGAAACTGGCCAGCGGGATGAGCCCCGGCGCGGCTGGAGGATCGCCGCTATTTGCTCGCGCGAGCTCGACCGCGTGCAGCGAGATGCCGATTCCGGCCGTATGAGGTCTGGGACCACTTACGCCAGCAAGCGATCGCCCTGCTCACCTCGCCGCAAGGCGTGGCGGCGCTCGACCTCTCACGCGAGCCGCGCGGCGACCCGCGCGGCGTACGGTCAAACCTCTTTCGGCCAGAGCTGCTTGCTGGGCCGCCGGCTGGTCGAGGCCGGCGTCCCCTATGTGCAGGTCAACTGGAGCCGCTACGTGGAGGTGTTTTACACATTCTCCGACTATGGTTGGGACACGCACGCCGATAACTTCGGCCTGCTCGCCGAATGGCACGGCCCTCTCTTCGACCGGGTGTTTTCGACGCTTGCTCGACGACCTCGAAGAGCGCGGGCTGCTGGAGACGACGCTGGTGGTCTGCATGGGGGAATTTGGACGAACCCCGCGGATCAACGAAATCGGCTCGCGCGACCACTGGCATCAGTGTTATTTCTCGCTCTGGGCCGGCGGCGGCGTACAACCTGGCCGGACGATCGGCGAGAGCGACGCCCGGGGCGAACATCCCGTCAGCGAGCCGATCACGCCGGCCATGGTCGGCACGACCATGCTCGAACTCAGCCGGCATCAGCTCGGCCACCCGCGCCGAGCTTCGGCGTGCTCGCGGGAGGACGAGTCATCCATGAGCTGTTCTGAGCCAAGCATTGGCCTTCGTTGGTACGATCAAATCTCGTGATTCTTGTTGCGCTCTCGGCCGGCACTGCGGCAAGCGGCGCAGAGCCGGTTCGATTGACCACGCGACGGCACTCTCAAACTCGCCCCTGTTTTTATCAGCAACGGCGAGGAAGGTCGCGTTCGCGACGCACGAAATCCCCAACCTCGTGTCGATCGTTTGCCTCAAACTGAGCGACGGCTCGCGGCAGAGACTGCATCCGACGCGTTGTCAACCATCAGTTCGACCCGGCTTTTTCCCGCGACGGGCGTTATCACGCCTACGGCCGATCATCGACGTCGCCGCAGATGGTGCTGGTGATCGAGGACACGCATGGCGAAGAAAGACTCGTCTTCAGCCGCGCGAATCGCGGGCGACCGCGCGCAATCCGTCGTTCGCGCCCGACGGCTCGCGCGTGGTCTTCAGCCTTTCCGACATGGGCGGTCACCAGATCGCCTCCGTCAACCTGCAGGGCCAGGACCTGAAATACCTGACGCACGCATCGGGCATGAACGCCTGGCCCGTGTATTCGCCCGACGGCCGGAAGATCGCGTTTGGCTCGAGCCGGAGCCGGCGACTTCGAGATCTATGTCATGAATGCCGACGGATCGGACGTCGTTCGTCTCACCCAGAGTCCCG
Organism: uncultured Isosphaeraceae bacterium; assembly: GCA_963850935.1. Classification (GTDB taxonomy): domain Bacteria; phylum Planctomycetota; class Planctomycetia; order Isosphaerales; family Isosphaeraceae; genus CAWFRS01. The sequence continues at coordinate 948,357 of CAWKNT010000028.1, read as the reverse complement.
GGCTTGATGCCCGTCCGGCGTGGTCGCCCGATGGCAAGAGGATCGCTTTTACAAGCAATCGCGACGGGAATTACGATATCTACGTCATCAACGCCGATGGTTCCAACCCTGCCAACGCCACTGCGCACCCCAGCCGCGATGACCATGCCGCGTGGCATCCCGACGGCCGGCGGTTGCTTTTTGTTTCCGATCGTGACGGCGGATCTGATCTCTATCTTGGAGATGGCACCTGATGATGCCGCCGAAAAACGGGCCCTGATAAGGAAGAACAGCATGAACGCCACATCGAAGTTCCTCTACCGCGACCCATCCGAAGTGAAACCCTGGGAGGAAACCTGCGGGCAAATCCGTCCGCTGATCGAGGAAAAAGACGGGGCCGCGGCCGAGATCCATCACGTCGAGATCGACGATGCCAAGCTTCACTACCACGAGCGAACGGATGAGTTCTATTACGTCATTGACGGCCAGGGCACGATGATCCTCGACGATGAGACGATCGAGATTCATAAGGGCGCCGTCGTCTACGTCCCGCGGGGTACCCGGCATAAAGCGATCGGCAAGTTGACGATCCTGACGATTTGCATCCCGCCGGGAGTTCTCGACGACATCCATGAGATGGAGTGACGATTCGAAGGTCGAATCCGTCACGGAGCTTTGATCAACTGATCGAAAATGGAATCCAGCTGGTCAGGAATTGACAGGTTCGAGTTCGAGGGAGGTGGGTTCCGCCGCCACTTTTTTGACTTCGGCGTCGCTTGGCGTCGGCCGTCCTGCGGTTTTTTCGAGGGAGTATTCGCCTTGGCGAGCATATCGCCGTTCGTCTTGATCTGGTGCCGCAGGATCTCGTTGGGGTCGATGTAAAGTGGTGGAGCGAGCTGAGCTCGTCGAGGCAAACTGGCCGGAACGGCCCGGCGTGTGGAGCGGCTTCTTCCTGTAGATGATCCGGCATTCCCTGAGCTGAGCTTGTCCTTCTGCTCGAACGACGTCGTCCGGTTCAGGCTCCCCAGGCTGATGATCTGATTGAGCACGGCCACTTTCGGATCCGTCTCGATCTGGGTCTTGCGGCCCAGGTCGAGAATTCTCTCCCCCTCATTGACCTCTTCGGCGCGCACGATTTCATAATCCTTCCGGGAAGTGGCGTGCCATCAGTCCCTCGGCCTGGGCGCGGAAATCGGTCTTCTTCTGATAGTTATTGACCGGAATGCCGACCACGCCGAATTCGCGCATCCTGGTAAATGTAGCGGGCGACCATCGGCGTAGCACAGCCGGACGTCGACAAACAGAGCCAACTAAGCGCAATCGTCACCAGTCCGGATCGCTTCATACCATCCACCTTGGCCAGGTCGCCGGCGCTAGAAGACGGCGCGATGACCGCCGTTTCGCGGCTGGCGACGAGTGAGCGACATCGGGGTAGCAAGAAATCGTGAGATGCATCAGGAAGGTGATAAGTAATGATAGCGCCAATCTGGGAAAGGTCAAGAATGAGTGGCTTGTCTGTACCTCTAAGTGCACGGGAAATCGGCGCTTAGTCAGACAGATCAAAGGGCGGGCCGGAAATCGGCAAACGACATTTCGTCACCCCCTGGAATCGGTGATTCGCGACGGGCACAATGGGCGTCCGATCTCTGTCGGAACATAGAAGATAGACACTATCCGAGTAATGCACGATGAGCCGACCATTCGAATACAAGGAATTCGTACTCACCGTGTGCGTGACTCACGAGGTGTCCCGGATCGCTGGCAGCTCTCACGGCGTTGGGATTGCTTGATTGTTCGCCCATTTCGTGGCTCCACTCGCTGGCTCTGTGCCGGCGGTGAGGGCTGATGCGTCAGCCGCCACGCAGCGAGCTCACCTTCCACGTCAGTTTTGGCCCCGAGCTCTGCAAAGACTCCGCTCGATGGCCGGCTGCTCGTCATCCTTTCGACGGACCACAAGGAAGAGCCGCGGTTCCAGATCACCGAGAGCCCCAAGACGCAGCAGATCTTCGGAATCGACGTCGACGGCCTCGCCCCCGAACAAGACGCCATCATCGATTCCAAGGCGCTGGGCTACCCGATCGAGAAGCCTGCGCCAGCTTCCCCCCGGCAAGTATTGGATTCAGGCCCTGTTGCACAAGTACGAGACGTTTCACCGCGCGATCGGCCCGGTCGTCAAGCTGCCCATGGATCGCGGCGAGGGGCAGCAGTGGAACAAGGCACCCGGCAACCTCTACAGCACACCGCGCGAGATCACGATCGAGGCCAGCCCGAATTCAGCGAAATGCGATTCGCGTCCGCCTCGACAAGGTCATCCCGCCCATTGCCGATCCACCGGCCACCAAGTACATCAAGCATGAGCGAATCGAGAGCGAGAAGCTGACCAAGTTCTGGGGCCGGCCGATGCATCTGGGAGCCCATGTGCTATTGCCCGAGGGTTTCGATTCTCATCCCGACGCCCGCTATCCCCTGGTGATCTTCCACGGACATTTTCCCCAGACATTCGGCGGCTTTCGCGAGGAGCCGCCCGACCCCAATCTCAAGCCCGACTATAGCGAACGGTTTCATCTGGCCGGCTATAACCGCACCGTTCAGGAACACGCTCATCAGTTTTACAAGGAATGGACCGGGCCGAATTATCCACGCATGGTCATCATCGAGATCCAGCATGCCAACCCGTTTTACGACGACTCGTACGCGGTGAATTCGGCCAACCTGGGCCCGTATGGCGATGCGATCACTTACGAGCTGATTCCTTTTCTCGAGAAGAAATACCGATGCATCGGCGCCGGCTGGGCGCGGTTTCTCTACGGCGGCTCGACGGGCGGCTGGGAGGCACTGGCAGCCCAGATCTTCTATCCCGACCGAATACAACGGCTGCTATGCCGCCTGCCCGGACCCCATCGACTTCCGCGCCTACACCGTGGTCGACATCTACAACGACAAAAACGCATATTACGATGAAGGGCCCTTTCATAAAGTCAAGCGGCCTGGCGCACCGCAACTACCTGGGGCACATTTCGTCGACCTTGGAAGACGTCAATCGTCATGAGCTGGTGCTCGGAACCAAGAGCCGCTCAGGCCAGCAATGGGACATCTGGGAGGCCGTTTATTCGCCGATGGGACCCGACGGCTACCCCAAGCGCATCTGGGACAAACAGACCGGCGTGATCGACCACGAAGTCGCCCAGTACTGGCGCGACCATTACGATCTGCGGCCATATCCTCGAACGCGACTGGCCCAAGATCGGCAAGCAACTCGAGGGAAAAATCAATATTTATGTAGGCGATATGGACAATTATTACTTGAATAATGCTGTCTATCTGATGGAAGACTTTCTCAAGAAATCCACCAATCCGCCATACGGCGGCGAGGTGTTGTACGGCGACCGCGCCGAACACTGCTGGAATGGTGATCCCAATCAGCCCAACGCCATCAGCCGGTTACGCTACCACCAGATGTATGCACCCAAAATCGTCGAGCGACTCTTGAAGACGGCGCCGCCGGGAGGCGATGTGACGAGTTGGCGATATTAGTCCTTTGTCCTTGGGCAGTGAACTCGCCAGTGGGCGTTGGACATTTAGGGGGAACGCGAGATGCGACGCATTAACTTATTCTGGGTGATGGCGGCTGCATTGATTGGGCGGCCATCCGCATTTGCGGCCGAGCAAGTGCCGGTCGGGGCCGCGGTCGTCGACGTCACGCCGGATTATCCGATCCGGATGGTCGGCTACGAGTCGCGTAAGACCGAGTCGGAGGGTATTGCCAGCCGGCTCAAGGCGCGGGCTCTGGCGATCGGAGCCGACGGCGAGGCGGACGGTGGGCCGGCTGTGCTGGTGGCCGTCGACAATTGCGCGGTCGGCGCGAAGGTAGTCGAAGAAGTGGCGGCGCGGCTGAACAAGAAAGGTGAAACTGCCGCGGGAACGGTTTGTCGTCTGCTCGACCCACACGCACTGCGCTCCGGCCTTGAGCAGCGGGCTCGACTTCATCTTTGGCGATCCACTGCCGGCCGATCAGCGGTCGCAGATCGATCGCTACACGCGCGAGCTAACCGACGCGATCGAAAAGGCCGCGGTCGACGCTCTGGCTGCCCGAGCGCCGGCGAGCCTGGCGTGGGGCCAGGGTCGTGTCGGCTTCGCGGCCAACCGGCGGGTGCTCAAGGACGGCCGCTGGGTCGGCTTTGGCGTGAATCCCAATGGACCGGTCGATCATAGCGTGCCGGTGCTGCGCGCCACCGACGCGACCGGCAAGGTCAAGGCGGTCCTTTTCGGCTACGCCTGCCACTGCACGACCCTGGGGGGCGACTTCAACAAGATCTGCGGCAGAATGGACCGGCTACGCCTGCGACGAGATCGAAAAGGAAGTCACCCGGCGCGATTGCGCTGGCGATCATCGGCTGTGGTGCCGACGCCAATCCCGAGCCGCGCCGCAACCTTGACGATGCAAAGGAACACGGCGCCGCCGCGGGCCGCGAAGTCAACCGCCTGGTCAAGTCGACCCTCACTCCCCTGCCCGGCCGGATCCAGAGCCGTTTGCGGAAGATCGAGCTCCCCCTGGAACCCCTCCCGACCCGAGCCAAGATCGAGGAGCAGACCAAGGTGTCGGGTGCCACCGGGTTCCTTGCACGAACTTTGATCGAGCGGCTCGACCGAGGAGAATCACTGCCCACGACCGTGCCGTATGTCGTTCAGACATGGTGCTTCGGCGACGACATGGCCATGGTCTTTCTTCGCCGGCGAAGTCGTCGTCGACTATGCCTTGCGGCTCAAGTGGGAGATCGATGCCGAGCGGCTCTGGGTCGCGGCCTACAGTAACGACGTACCTTGCTACATCCCATCGCGGCGGGTGCTTAGCGAAGGAGGTTACGAGGCCGACTTCTCGATGATCTACTACGGCCATCCCTCGCGGTTCGCGCCCGCCACCGAAGACCTGATCATCCAGGCCGTCCATGCGATCCTGCCCGCTCCGTTCGACGGGCCGCGGAAACCCTGAGAGTTCGCTTCAAGACCCCGAAAAACCAAGTCGAAGTGGGGATCAGGAGGCGAATGCGCTCAGTCGCGCCTTGAGGCGCGGAGCGCGCATAATGCTCCCACGGGAAGAGAAATATGGCCGGCGCGCACTTCAGGCTCGCGGGGATTGATCCGCACAGAGTATTCCACGCTTTCGGCGGGCAATGTTCTCGCAGGTGATGCGGACAGTCGGAACTGCCTGGCCAGCGCCGCATTCGATCACGACCAATCGCGCGTCGTCAAGCGTCTCGATCCAGTGATTCAGACGCTGCATTTGAATATCGGTCCGCGCTGAATCCCACCCCCAGTCGCCAAACATGAGGATATTAGGCCGTGCCAAGGCCCCGCATTGCGGGCATACTGGCAAGGGGTGAATCGCCCTCATGCTCTCGGCATCAATCTCGACATGGAACGACTCGCCCGCGAAGATGCCCACGCCACATTCGCGCGTGCATTGCATTCCATCGAACGAGCCGTGGACCTCGACGATCCGATCCGGATCAAAGCCCGCCGCGCTGAAACTGGCCGTCGACATTGGACGTGAAGACGAATCGCACCGTGTGGTGCCGACTTGCCCCAGCGGTGCAAGAATCGAGAACCCCTCGTGGGGAGTCGTTTGGCGATAAAGTCCCATGCGGTGACCGTAGAAACCCCAGGCCAACGTCGGGTCTTCCGCGAACCAGCGCGGATTTGCCAGGGTGACGAAATCGAGCCCGAGCCGCTGGTAAGGCGGATACGCCCGCCAAAACCCATCCTTGCCCCGGAAATCGGGCAGTCCACTGTCGACTCCCATGCCGGCCCCTGCGCCGATCAAGAGTGCATCCGCGGTCGCGATCGCACGGGCCGCGCTGATCCAGGCCGAGGTCATGCATCGATCAGAGTTCACTTCTTTTTGGACCAAACCGCCGTCAAGTCCTCGGATGCCTGCTCGCGAATGCCGTTGTCCGAGAGGATCTCGTCGGTGGCCTTGAGGGCTTCCTGATGGTTGAAGACGATCGTTTCCGAAGCCTTGTCGTCGAAGCGGATCGTCGTGAATTTCTCCTTCGAGTCGCGCAGCACCTCCACGAAGTGACGAAGGTTCTTGATCGGCTACGCCGTTGACGTCTTTGACGATCTTGGTGAACGGGTTGTCGTATCCCTTGCCGATCCTGTGGGGGAACATCGGCGAGGTGACCACGACCAGCTCTTCACCTTCAAATTTTGGCAAGTCGCCGCGGCGGGTGGCCAGTGGGCTGCCCATGAGCGCCAGCGCCGCGTAAAGCCGACCGGTGCGGTCAAAGACGCGGCGAACTCAGCCGTCACCGGCGAAAACACCAAGCGGCCCGTAAATGAAGTAAGACGGATACCGCCCCTTGAGCGTATTGATGAGCATCGGGTACTTCGTCTTGGCGGGCAACTCGATCGGCATCGTCTTGCCCTGGCGAACGACCGTCAGCGGCACCTTGCCGTCCTTGACGAGCTTCTGGATCAGGTATTGAAAATTCAATCGTAAGTTATCTTTGATCTTGACCATGCCGACATTGTCGATTTCGTGATCGCCGATCTTGGCGATCAGGTCAAATGGCTTCAAGGGATCTTGGGGATTGGCTGGGTCGCTGGCGTGAACGACCATGCCCTGGGTTTTCTTGTCCAGCCCGAGAAAGGCTCGCAAGGCGTCGTTTTCCAGGGTCTGGAGCGATTCGTGCATCGCTGGTTTGCCATCGTACGTCCCGTCGGCGACGTCCTTGAGAAACAGGTCGATCTCCTCGCCGGGAATGATGTAGCCGATATTGTCGGCCTGCGTGAGCTTGCTGAATATGAGGCCGACCATCTTGCCGTCGACCAGGGCCGGCCCGCCGCTATTGCCCGGGTTGATCGCGGCATCGATTTGCACCCGCAGGCCCGAGAGCTCCCTCGTTGTAACCAGCGAATTCGATGCGCGACACGATTCCCTTGGTGATCGACTGCGACGAACCCCCCTGGGGATAGCCATATACAAGCACTGTTTCCTTGACTTCGGGCAGAGCCGCGGTGCGCATGACCGGCGGCCGTTTTTCGAAAAATGACTCATCCTCGAGCCTCAGAATCGCCAGGTCGATTCCCGGGCTGACCGCCTCGACCTTGGCTGGGAGCTTGTCACTCGATTGGTAGCTTTCCACGAAGAGCTGGCTAGCATAAAGAACCACGTGGGCATTCGTGAGGATGCGCTTGCCGTCGATGACCACGCCGGTGCCGCTGGCTTCTTGCGGGCTATGCTTGGTCCACGGATGAGTCAGGTCGGGATAGCGCATCGTCGCCGAAATCTTCACGACTGACTCGCGTATCTTGCTCTCCTGAGCGTCCCCCTGAGTTTGGTCCACCGCCGAAATCGCCCGGTGCGGAATACCGAAAAAGAGGGCTGCCAACCCAACCGAAGTCATCCATCGCATATTCATCGCAGAACTCGCTTATGGTTGCCGATCGCCGAATACCATCGCCGCCAATCCGGACCGCTGTTCGCTGGTATACAACCGCTCATCGCAAAATCTGGCGTAACGGTTAACGTGTCATCAAAGCCGAAAGAGATCGAGTATCATCCTATCCCGCGGCTTGCTTTGGGTAGATAACACTCTTGGTCCTTGCTCCTTGGTAAGGATCGTTAGCGCGTGATCGAACCGTGCGCTTTCGAGTCATGCATTGATAGTCGGTCTTGGAGACTCTAAATTCACGGTTCTATCTTCTCAGTGCGACAAAACAGGCTTGGTTGGCTTTCATTTTTCTTTGGCGGGAGGGGGGAACGATGATCGGCCGCTTGATGATGCTCGTCGTGGGGCTTTGGTCGACCGCCGTCATCGGGCGTGCTGCGGCCCAGGAGGCAGCCGGTGCACCCGAAAGGCGGGCGGAGGTGCCGGCCGTTGCCGGTCCCACCGACTGGCAGGCCAACGGTACTCAAGGGGCCGTCTCTGCCGGCGGCCGCGACGCTGTGGCGGCCGGGCTCGAGATCTTGAAGAAAGGGGGAAATGCGGCGGACGGCGGCGGCCGCCACGATCCTGGCTTTGAGCGTCACGGATTCGCGGTCGTTCTGTTTCGGTGGCGAAGTGCCGATCCTGGTCTACGATGCCCAGCGACACGGGGTCACCGTGATCGCCGGGCAGGGGGCAGCGCCTCGGCTGGCGACGCTCGATCATTTCAAGGGCGCCGGCGGCATCCCGGCCAGCGGGATCGAGGCGGCGGCCGTTCCGGCCGCGCTCGACGCCTGTCTGACGCTGCTCGACCGCTTTGGCACGATGACTTTCACCCAGGTGATCGCACCCACCCAGGTCATTCTGCGCCAGCTCGGCACGGCCGCCAGCCGTGGCACGCCGATTTCGCGCGAACACTCGATACGTTGGTCGAGGCCGAAGCGCAAGCCATCCCAGCAAGCTCGGCCTACGGCCCAGGGCGACCGCGCGCGGGCTGCGGCTGGTGGCCGACGCGTTTTATCGCGGACCGATCGCTCGCCGGATCGATGCCTGGTCGACGCTCACACGGCGGCTTGATCCGCTATGTCGACCTGGCCACTCACACGACGCGGATTGAAGACGCCGTCGCGGTCACATATCACGGCCTGACCATCTACAAGTGCGGGCCATGGACTCAAGGCCCTTACTTGCTCGAGGCACTGCAAATCCTCAAGGATATCGACTTGAAGGCGCTGGGGCACAATCGACCAGACGCGATTCATACGATCGTCGAGACGATGAAGCTGGCCCTGGCCGATCGCGACACGTTTTACGCCGACCCGCTCTTTGCGGACGTGCCCCTGGCAGCCCTCCTCTCGCCCGAGTATGGCGCACTGCGGCGCGGGCTGATCGACCCCAGTCACGCCTCCCTCGAGCGCCGGCCGGGCGATCCGCTCGTGACACCAGGCGGTTCTCGACCCGCGGCTGACCCGGCCCAGCGGCACATTCTTCCGCCTCCCTCGCCCGCGCACGACACAACGACCTGCGTGGTCGCCGACCGCTTCGGCAACGTGGTGGCCGCAACGCCCAGCGGATGGTCCGGCGTTGTGGCCGGCGATACCGGCGTCTGGCTGGGCAGCCGGCTTCAGAGCTTCAACGTCTGGGAGGATCACCCCAACGTCATCGTGCCGGGCAAGCGTCCGCGGATCACCTTGTCGCCCACGCTGGTGCTGCGCGACAACAAGCCCGTTTTGGCCATCAGTGTGGCCGGGGGCGACAACCAAGACCAGATGACCTTGCAGCTCTTGCTCAACCATTTCGACTTCGGCCTCGATCCCGCCGCCTCGGTCGTCGCCCCTCGGTTCATGACCGACCACTTGATCGGCTCGTTCCGCCAGACGCCGCCTGCCCTGGGCAAGCTGCGGATCAATCCGGAGATCGGTTCACGGAAACGCTCGAGGCGTTGAAAGCCCGCGGACATGTTCTGAGTGTCAATTCCGGCTCGCTGGCGGCCGCGCCGAGCGTGATCGCCCTCGACCCCGCCGGTCGGCAAGCTTCCGTGCGGCCGGCGACCCGCGTGCCGGCCGGCATGCGCTGGCGTACTGATCAGGCAATCGCCAGGCGAGCGTCTCACTCGTAAGTCGGCGGTGCACGGCCGGATCGGTCAGTCCATCAGCGCCAGCGAGAGCTGGCGCTGATATTCGGTGACGAGCTCGGAATCGGGAGGCAAGAGCTGAAAGATCGCAACCATGGTCTGGCGGGCCTTTTCGCCGATTCCCTTGCGGTCGCGTTCGACAAGCTCGAGGCAAATGGCCAGAGCGTCGGCGATACTGGCCAGCGGCCGCCAGGGCCTCGGCGAGCTGGAACTTCAATTCTGGGTCATTCGGTTTGCCAGCCAGCGCCGCACGTGCGGCCTCAACGCTGCCGACCGCCTCCAGCCTGAAGGCGGAGCTTCAGCTCGGCCTTGATCTTCTCGGCCTCGGGCTCGAGAAACCCGCGCCGCTCCAGGCTCGAGGATCCTGGCCTGGGCCTCCTCGAGCCGCCCCTGCTCCAGCGCGATTCGCGCCAGCCCGATCTGAGCGGCGACCAGGTCGGGGTCGAGCGACAGTGCCGCGCTATATTTCTCTTCGGCGGCTTGTGCGTCGGATCGCTCAAGCTGCGCGGCCTCGGCCGCAAGCGTCTCGGCCGGCGTTGGCAACAGCCGGTCGATCCAGGTCCGGATCGCTGACTCGGGCTGAACACCCACGAACCGTCGACGGCCTTGCCGTCGCGAACGGCAAACACCGCCGGGATCGACCGCACGCCGAATTGAAGAGCCAGCTCCGTCTCGTTGTCGGTGTTGACTTTGGCCAGGAGAAACTTGCCGTCATACTCCCGTGCCAGCTTTTCCAGGACCGGACCAAGCATGCCAGACACGGACCGCACCACGATGCCCAGAAATCGATCACCACCGGAACCGAATGAGACCGCTCGATCACGTCCTGCTGAAAGTTCTCCGCTGTCGCCTTGATCACAAACGAGGAACTCGTCGTTGTATCGCTCATGGAATTCGCTGATCCTGAAGTTTGGCGAACGCCTCGGTCCAATCAATCGTTCTGACCACGCCAACCATCGACGCTAGTGCCTATTTCGCGTTAAGCGTCGTTGAAGTTCAATACATACTAAGAGGAGACTCGTCGCGGGAAAAGAACGCACGGCCAGCAAACGGGTCGATCGTCGCTTGGCAATTGGCGATGAACAAGTGTCTCGAACGGCCGTTCCTGCCTCTTTTCTGGAAGTGGGCGGCACCGTATGCTCCAAGTTATCGCGCGGCACGCAGCCACAGGGCTCTTGTGTCGCGCTTGCATGACCGGCAATTAAACAGCCTTGCTTCATTCCGGGAGGGCGAGGCTCCGTCCGAGCCGGGTTGCTTCGTGGCTCGTCCTCCCAGGATCGTGCAAGACTATCTGACTCATGTGGAATTCAGCCAGAGGATCGAACAGCTCATGAAACGGTTAGATTGAACATGCTTACGGTTGGGCGGGGGATAATGCTGGTCGCGTCGGTCGCGAGTACGTCGGCCAGTAGGGCGGGCGCCGCCTCTCCTTTTCCCGACAAGAATCTCGAGGCCGCGATTCGCGGAGTGCTCAAGCACGAGCCCAAGGTCGAATTGACTGATGAGAAGCTGCAAAATGTATACATTCTTGAAGCCTCGGGCAAGGAAATCAAAGACTTGTCGGGCCTGGAAAAATGCAAGAATCTGGCTTCGATCAAGCTCAACAAGAACAAGATCAGCGACTTGAAGCCGCTCAAGGACCTGACCAACCTCCAGTCGCTCGACCTCGCGGATAATGCAATCAAAGACATCGGCCCCCTGGCCAATCTCAAGGGCCTTCAGTACATCGAGCTGTCGAACAATCAGATCGAAAAGCTCGAGCCCTTGAGCGGTCTTACGAGCCTGACGTCGCTCTACTTGGGCGCAACGCGATCAAAGACATCGCCCCGGTCGCCCCGCTCGTGAAGTTATGGACGTTGTCCGTGCCCAAGAACCAGATCAAAGACCTGAAGGCGCTCGAGAAAGGTCACCAAGCTGTCGGTGCTCGACCTGCGTGACAATCAGGTCGAGGACATCAGTCCGCTCGCCAAGCAGACCGAGCTGAGTCTGCTCATGATCGAGCGGAACCAGATCAAGGACTTGAAGCCGCTGGTCGATTCAGCCAAGGCTGACTCCGCTGGTCCAAAGCGGTTTGCCCCGTACCTCCGGCTTTACCTTTCGGGCAACCCGCTTCCCGATGCGGCCAAGTCGGCTCAGCTCGACGCCTTCAAGGCGGCTGGCGTGCGGATCGAGGGGTGAAGTACACAGGTATGGAAAACCCTGCGGTGTCGTCTACGACACTGCCCATGTCGGCTGGGCATGACCGGGTATAGACCTGGGCTCGGTCACCTCTTCTAGCCCTAACACGAAGCGGGTCCGCCGTCCGGGCTCGCTTTCGGCCGTGATGTTTCCCCCGAATACCGACACGATGCGCTCGACGACGGCCAGGCCCAGTCCAACCCCGGCCACCCCCCGGCGGCGGCTAGTCGGCCGAGCGATAGAAAGGCTCGAAAACATGCGGCAGATCTTCGGCACTGAGGCCGAATCCACGGTCTTCCACAGCGAGCGTTACCATCGTGCCGTCTCGCCTGAGTCCAACGCTGATGGGAGACGCGGGCGAACTATATTTGCAGGCGTTATCCAGCAGGTTGTCGAGCAACTGGCCCAAGAGGTGCGCGTTGACGCGAACCCAGACGGCTGGTTCAAGCTCGATTTCCGCGCAAAGATCACCGCCGCGTTCGTGACTCGACCAGGCGCCACAATGCTCTCGCAGCCACGAAACCAGTTCGAGCGGTTTCAAGTCAGGCCGGCCGGCTTCGTTCTCCGCCCGCGCCATGAAAAGAAGCGATTCCACAATCTGACAGAGCTTGCGGCCTCGGTGTGGACCTCGTCCAGGACCTGCTGATACTCCCCGACAGTGCGCTCGCGGCGTCGCGCGACTTCAAGCTGGCCGATTAGTCCCGTGATCGGCGTACGCAGCTGGTGAGACGCGTCGCCCGTGAAGCGATTTTGACGCTCGAATTCCTGCTGGAGCCGATCGAGGAGGCCGTTGAACGAATTCGCCAGCGCGTCGAGCTCGTCGCCGGTCTGGGGGCTGGGCAAGCGCTGATTGCGATCGGCAGCGTTCATTGAACAAGCGACTTTTGCCATGCGCGTCACCGGCGACAATGCCCGATCGCAAAGACGCCGGCCCACCAGGGCTGCGAGCAGCCAGATCGCAATCGACAGGCCCGCAAGGGTCAATGCCACGTTGCGCAGGTTAATCTCCATGGGCTCGGACGGGGCACCGGTCGCCAGGATCAACGACTGCAGACGGTCAGCCCAAGGCGCTCCAGGTTGAACGCCGCACGGAATTCGCCTCAATCTCACCTCGATCGGCAGGTGACGGCGACGATGGAGCGGCCGGAATGCCCTGCACGGCCAGACGCCAGTGCCTGCCAGCGCGGTCCACAAATGAGTCGTGGATATGACCGACATCGGGGCTCAGCCTCAAGATTCTCGCCAAGTCGTCGTTCGCCAGATCGGCCCATGAGTTCTCGAGCACCCTGGCTTGACCGTCAGAGACAACCCAGCGGACCGGGTCTTCCTGCGAGGTGGCGCTCTTGATCAGGGGCCGGGCCGAAGGCTCCCAGACGACCTGTCCTGGTTTCACGTCGGCCGCGCTTGAGAGGACGTCGAGCGCCGTCACCAGCCGCTCGTCCAGGTCACGCTGAAAGTGGGATCGGGCCAACAAAAAGAGTGTGGTCGAAAACCCAATCAGCACAAGTGCTAACGCGGCCAGAAAAAAACCGCTGACTCGTGTGGCCAGACTCATGGCTCATCTCCCTGGTGCGCCTCCGGCAAATCGCCCAGCAGATAACCTCGACCTCGCAGCGTGTGGATCAAGCGCGGGCCGTGAACCTCGAGCTTGCGGCGCAGCTCTTTGACGTGAACCTCTAATGTGTTGGACAGACCGTCATACCGCTCGTCCCACACGTGCTCGTAAATCCGCGTCCGCGACAAAACCTGGCCGGGATGCCGCAGAAAGAATACCAAGAGCGCGTGCTCCTTGGCCGTCAGCGGCAGAGCGTGGCCGGCGTGCTCGGCTCGTTGTGCGGCCAGATCAACCCTGACATCTCGGTAGCCGATCGTCATTTGTTCGGCGGAATCCCGCCGGCGAACCAGGGCCCGGACGCGGGCCAGCAGCTCCTCGAACGCAAACGGTTTGGTCAGGTAGTCGTCGGCCCCGGCATCAAGCCCGCGCACCCGGTCGGATATGGCGTCGCGGGCTGTCAAGAAGAGCACAGGCGTATGACGGCCGATCTGACGGAAACGCTGCAAAAGCGAGAGCCCATCCTGGTCGGGCAGCCACCAATCCAGAACGATCAAGTCCCACTCGCCGGACCTGAGCAATTGCCAGGCGGTGCCACCGTCGGCGGCATGCTCGACCGCGTAGCCCTCTTCCCTCAGTCCGCGGATCAAGAAGTCTGCGATTGCCGCCTCATCCTCGACTACCAAGACGCGAATGCCCATGACTGACCTCGATCTCGAACCGCCGGCCGCGGAGTATTCGCGTCTTTCGCTTCTTCATTTACTCTGACTGGAGGACAACGTACATCGCATTCGTGGGCAAACGCAGTTTGACAGCGCCGTCGGCGGCCGCAAGATTCAAATCCGCATGAGCGTTGCCATTCAAATCGAGCAATCTTGCGTTTCGGAGCTGCGGGTTCTTCACGGTCACACTCATATTCGTATCTTCAATCAACCAGGGCATCGTTCCGGTACTGATCACTTTTTTGCCTGGGAAAGTCTTTTTGCCGTTCTCGGTTTTCAAAGTCGCGTCGTGCTGGACCCAGCCTATCGGTCGCGCCCTGGTCCCGACCTGAATCAGGATGTTCTTGCTTTGGGCCAAAGCCGCGCCATCCATGGAAACAACCAGCACCGAAGCATACGTATTCGCCGAATCAATCCGCACAGTGCTGAGCTCGAGGGGCCCGACCGTCTTCAGGAAGCCAGTCACTCCCTGGGCGGCTGGGGCGTCGATCGTGCAAATGCCATTTCCGTAGTCAAATCGAACTTGGCCGGTGATGGCGCGAATGACCTTGTTTTGCTGGTCGATCAATCGACTGACGTCGACGATTTTCGTCCGCGTAGGCTCGGAATCGAAATGGATCTTCACCGGCCCAACCAGAAACGCGAGCGGATCGACCGGTCCTTTAACGCTCACGCGGCGGGCCGTGTCCCCTAGATCGCGATTGGGATCATATCCGGGATCTTCGGCCAAAGCCGGCGGCACGCGCTCCCAAATCTGCCCGAGCGAGCGGTGCTCGTCCACGACCGGCTGACCTTCCATCAAGTAGCCTTTACGAAACAAGAGCGCCGCCGCGGGAAACTGGCCGAGGACCATGGGGGTCGCGATCCTAAACTTCGACCGCGAAGCCGAGTCCGCGTCTCCTCGATCTTGGTTCGACCATTCGGTTTCACCGGTCGCGAACCAGTAGAATAGGTCCACGCCAGAGAGCGACTGATAAGTCGCCACCAAGAACGGGCCCTCGGATTGATAGCCTAACGGCGGGACCCAGTGGCTTTCGGTGACCATCATCGGGTGGCCGGCGGCCTGCTTGAGGTTCAGCGGCAGCTCTCGAGGCCGAAACAGGACCGAGGCGTCGACGAACGAATCACCGGCATTGATCCGCCAGCCGCTGTCGGCCCCGATGTGAATCGGACTGAAATAGCGGTTGACGGCCAACACCTCGTTCGCCGTGTACGACCAGCGCTCGGCGTCGTCAAGCTTCACCGAATCGGCTGTCTTCCAGTTACCGGCGTTGATCAGTTGTTTGCAACCGAGCTCTTCGCGCAGGTATCGCGCGATTTCGCGATTGAAGCCATACATTTTCTCGGCATAGAACTGAAGCTGGTCGTCGAGCCTCCGCTTGCGCCCCCCTTGGCTAGCCTGCGTCCATTCCCACACGATGCGCAGATCCAATGATGCCTTCGTTTGGCTTATCTTCGGCAACCTTGTCGTTGCCCCAGGCTTTGAATGCACCAGCAAGTGAGCCATATTTCACCTTGAGCCAATCACCAAACATTCGGCCCAAAAGCTCGGCTTGCCTTCCTTTGATGCCTTGGGCCGTCCACCAGAGCAGACTGTCTTCATTCTGAAGCTGGATGATCGCCAGGGCGGGATCCTGCGCCAGCGGTATTTTCGTGTACGGATTGGGCCGTGCGAGCAACGCTTTGAGCCAGGCCTTGTAGCCTTCTTGGAGCTTGGAATTGAAGAACAAGAGACCCGACGGCGTTTGGTTTTGGGGCCAGCCATCAATTCCCCAGGCGGACGGCACTTGCTTGACGTGGTTTGGGAAGTACGGGCTGAGCGTGACGTAGATCCCCTCTTTCTTCATCGCGGCGACGAGTTTCCAAGCTTCGTCGACGGCCTTGTTGTCGACGTCGGTAAGACGGGCGTTCTTATCCTTCGGTTCCATCTGGCCGTGAAGGCGTACCATGTTGACGCCCCGCTTGGCGAGAAAGCGAGCGTGGTGCGGGAGATCCTGAGGGCTACGATCGCGCTGAACGTACGTCGTCACACCCCAGAATCGAACAGGTTCGCCGTTTCCCAGGACAAAGCTCTCGCCATCGTCGGCCAGTCGAACAAATCCGCTCTGTCCGGCAACTTTCTCGTTGAGATCCCGCAGGTCCAGCAGTGCGTCATGTCGAAACGTGTCGTGCGCAGGACGAAAGGGCCAAACCCCCGGAGGGAGTTTGCGCTGCGGCTTCTGTGCTGACCGTGCCACGCCGCGTTGCATGAGCGGCTGCGTCGCCAACACAAGATTATCAAGAGGCTGGGGGTTGGCGTAAGAAGGCAAATGAACCGTCGATGGTGTCGACTTCTCCCTTTCTTGCCCGAACGCCGGGGCGGGAGCGGCCGCCGCGGCCACGTTCACCAACACCGACAGCCGGTAAACCCAACGCAACAGCGGTCGTGGCACCATGGTTGTGTCTCGCGATGCATTCCAAAGTTGAGAAAAAGTTTGCGCCCACGCGCTATCGCCCGTCTGCCACATTCCACCATCCGGTCCCGGCGGTGATCAAGCCAGACGAACTGAAACAACCAGACGCGGCTCACTTGGCGGCTTTACCCGCGCCAGCACTGAAGATCCGCTGTTTGATTCTAGCCGAACGACAATGGATAAAGCCGATTTTATGTTCGGTTCACATCCGCCTCAGCTTCGCCGCGTAGGATCATCTCACATGCACAACGACGCGAAACGAATGACAGGCCTGCATCAGGCATCGATCGCGGATGTTGTCTTCAGTCAGAAGGATTTTCAGCCATGCTCGCACCTTTTGTCCTCAATTTGTTGATCGCCTGCAGCTTGGTCTTACTTGTCGGATGGACCGGCGACACGATTTCGACCTGGGTCGGCGTGGTGCGTCGGTCCGACACCGGCGAGGCACAGCGGAATGCTGAAAGCAGACGACGAATCGATCGTGCTACTCTGACTGCATGCACCTCGTGCGGAACGAGCGGGGAGTGGCTGTGGAAAATCGACCATCCTGAACTCAATTGATTGTCTCCCCAGGAGATTTCTGCTCGCCACCAAGGCGGACTGATCGCCGATAATTTCCAGATCCGGAACTCAGTGGTCGCCGGCTTCCCCAAGCACCGGGTCTTCATCGCGTCGAAGGATGGCCCCGGCGCGTGGCTGGCCTCAGTAACCGATTTCGGAATAGGTGCGCGTTGGATACACTCGAATTGGGGGAATGAAGGCGCATACGCCCAAAACACAGGCCAGCGGCATCGACTCGACCATGTCAATCGGACGGAACGGCCCCGATCAATCGGTTCGCAACTCGACCCGCCGGTTCAGAGTTGATGACATCGGGGCGATAGTGATACGGAATAGTCCGGGTCCTTCTGCAAGCGCCGTTTCCGGCTCGTTGCATCCCGGGCATTCCGGCCGGCGGTTCGTGATCGGGGCGGGATTCGCGCTGCTCGTGATTTGGGGGACGCTCTATCTGGTTTTTCGGGAATGGCGGGCGCGCTATCGCGAGCGAGCGCTCTATGGCGCAACCCAGGTGCTTCCCGCCATTGATAAGCTGCGGGCGATAACGCCGACCAATGTCGATCCCGTCCAATGGCGAAAAGCCGTGGATCAAACCGGCTCGATGTTGATCACGGTGACCGGCTCCAATCTGCTCGACGTCAAGGATATGGACAGACTGCGGGACGAGCTCGATCAGCATGCCTCTCGCGCGACCGACCATCCCGAGACGGCCATTCGAGAACTTGGCGACATCTGGGACGAGATCGCCGACCGGGGCGCATTCCTATTCACCGATAGCCGATCTCTCTCCGGTATTCGACACCCTCGGCCAACGCTGTTGCCATCCAAGCCCGCGAAACCTCCGGTTACCTCGGCGACTCCCGGCCGGTGACTTGCCCGTCCTCCTCGTCGTCGCCTGAATCGGCAAGACCATCGCCTGGAAATTCAGTCCACCGCTCGCGTAGCGACTTCGCTAACGCCAGAAACTCCTCGACATCGAGCGCCTCGGCACGCAGCTGGCCGCTCAAGCCTTGCTGCTCGAGCCATACGTCGACGTCTGCCTTGGTCCAGCGTTCACGCCACATACCTGCCAGCACATGCCGGATGTACTTACGGCGGTGAAGGAACACTCTCCGCACGATGTCGTGAAACCAGGGCACATCGGCAACGATGTCTCGCTTGGCCGGATCGGGACGCAGCGCAACCACTGCCGAGTCGACTTTGGGCCGTGGCCAGAAAACCGATGGCGGCAGTGATCGGACGATCGACACCTCGGCCAATGCCTGAACAACGACCGACACCGCTCCATACGCCGAACTTGCCGCGGCCGCGCACATCCGCTCGGCCAGCTCGCGTTGAATGGTCACCACCATCAAGGCCGGGCACAGCTCGGAATGAACCAGCAGATTCACAATCACGGGAGTCGCAACATGGTAGGGCAGGTTAGCGACAACCTTGAGCCGCTTGTCGCTGCCGGCAGCGAGCCCCGCTCGCACATTGTCGAGCACAACCCGGTTGAGCGTGTTCTTGTTCGCAAGCGCATCGAGATTAAGCACACGCACATTGGGCAGCCCGGCGACAGCTTCAGCCGTGAGCTTGGCCATGGCCGGATCGACGTCAACGGCCACCACGGCTGCGCCCCGGTCCGCCATGAGCGTTGTAAGCGCTCCAGTGCCCGAACCAATCTCAAGAACAACATCGCCGGGTCCCACCTCGGCCGCGTTCACAATCAAATCATGAATGTTCAAGTCGATCAGGAAATTTTGACCTAGCCGGCGCTGAGGCGAAATCCCGCGCTGCTCCAAGAGGCTCTGGAGATACGATTGGGTTTGACGGATCGGCACCATGAAACGAGCGACCCTCTCACTTGCCTAGGAGTTTCTGCACGTGCTTGGCGAGGATGTCGACTTCGATATTCACCCGATCGCCGGCCCTGGTCTCGCCCAGGGTCGTCATGGCCAGAGTGTGAGGAATGAGCATGACCGAGAAAAAGTCGGAGCCGACGTCGACCAACGTCAGGCTCACTCCATCGACCGCAATTGATCCCTTGGAAACCATGAGCGGCGTCCAGAAGGGCTCGATGCCGAAGGACAAGAATTCCCATTCCCCCTCTTGCCTGCGGTCGAGCACGACGGACGTGGTGTCGATGTGTCCCTGCACGAAATGCCCACCCAGCCGCGCGCCGACCTTGAGCGCCCGCTCGAGATTGACCCGATCGCCAGCCTGTTTGTTTCCCAGGTTGGTCCGGTCCAGAGTCTCAGGTCCGGCTTGGACATCGAAGTTTTCGCCTGCGGTGCGTATTACGGTCAGGCAGCAGCCGTTGACGGCGACGCTCTCGCCCAATTCCAATGGGTCTTCGCTGGATAAGCCAGGCCAAGTCAGGGACATGGTGCATCCGCTGTTTTCTTCGACGACTCGCTCGACCCGACCACGGCTTTCCACCAATCCCGTGAACACTGTTCCACAAGCTCCTTCGGCACACTGACAATGGTAGAATACCGCTGTTCCACGGTGGCGGCACCGATGTATATTAGCACGTGGGCTGATTCACGCTGCAGTTCGACCCTGTCATCGTTCAGGACTGGTCGTTGCTGGGCGTCACCATTCACGGGGTCTCCACCGTGCCCGCGATCGCGCCGACGCCGTCAACGGAATCGCTAGACATCATGGCATGGGTTCCTTCCCCACTCTACCGTTGGACTCTCGAGCAATATGAGGCGATGGTCGACTCGGGTGCGTTTACCGCACATGACCGATTCCATTTAGTCAACGGATACGTGGTAGCCAAGATGACCCAGGGCGACCCCCATTGCACGGCCGATGACTTGTGCGGCGAGGCGCTCGCCCGTGTCTTACCGCTCGGTTGGTATGTTCGAATGGCCAAGCCGGTCCGTCTTCCCCCTGACAGTAAGCCAGAGCCCGACCGATGTGTCGTGCGGGGAACAATTCGAGATTACAGCAAACGGTCTCCCGGTCCTGGCGATGTCGGCCTGATCGTCGAGGTCGCGGACACCAGCCTGAATGAAGACCGCAAACAGGCGCTGATCTATGCGCAGAGCGGCATCCCCGTTTATTGGATTGTCAACCTAGTTGACCGCGTCGTCGAGGTTCGGACCAAGCCGACGCCGGCTGGTTACGCGTCGTGCCTCAACTACATGGCCGACGAGAATGTTCCGGTCGTGATCGAGGGCGTCGAAGTCGGCCAGATCGCCGTCGCTGACATCCTGCCGTGAAGGCCCGTTCGCCGGCAAGTGTCTCGATGAATTCAAGACCGAAAGGGAGCTTGCCGTTTGCTGAATCGATCACTTTCGGTCGACTCGTCGCCGCTAAAAAGCTACCTGCGAACTTGCTCCGACGCCATCCGCCGCAACCCTTCCGCGTTCTGAGATACGCCCGGCACGTGTCCCCGATAGAGGCCGACGATCTGTCGGCACATTCCGTCCTGGAATTCCATCGCGGAATCAAGGCAAGCCGACGGGCGACGCGCTCCGGATGCAAAGCCCGCGACGCCGACCATCAGATCGGCCAGGTTCATTACTTCCAGGCACGCGTTCAATTCTCGAGCAATTGCATGATGCGCGGCCAGCAGCCGCTCGCGGTGAGCGGGTCGCCCTGCTTCAAGATCCGGCGGATAGCTCTGCAAGACTCGGCCCAGTTCGGAGTCTTCGGACGTTTCGTCATAGCTACTTTTGGCCGAAGGATCATGTTCCTGGATCACGACGACTCCTGCTTCAGCATCTGAGAGAGTCTCTTGATCGTTCGGGTCCAGAGCATCCGCGCTGCGCCGGGAGATCGGCCCATTCGAACCGCGATCTCCTCGAAGGGAATGTGCTCCAGATTACGCATGAGGAAGATCTCGCGATAGTCGGCGGGCAATTTCTCCAGCGCGTCGGCCAGCAAGACCGCTTGTTCGCGGCGCGAGTTGTGGGAGCTGAGCGAGGACAGTGGCACGGCCAGCGCACGCTGCAATTCCGAGTTCGAACGCTCGAGCAGGGCGTCAAGCGGCTCGTCCCGCTGATAATCGCGCCCCTTGCGCCGGTGATGCCGGGCCTGGTTGGCCAGAGTCCGGATCATTATCTGCCGAAGCCAAGAAACCAGCTCGGGCTCGGTTGCGCCCAGGAACTGCCCAAATTCCCGGTGAGCTTTCAGGAACGTCTCCTGGACCAGGTCCGACGCGTCAAGGCGAACGCGCAACGCCCAGCCGATCATGGCGCGGGCAACCAGCCGCAGGTAGTTACGGTACAACTCCAGAAGTTGGCCCTGGGCCATCTGGTCGCCGGCGCGGCGCGAATCAGCAGGATGTCTGGGATTGCGTCGTTCGAGGACATTTGCACTCAACCTGGCTGATCTAATGGAAGGCACTCCAACAAGCTCGGACCTGGGCAGCAATTTTGGGCCTCGGCTCGAATGACATCAAGGTCACGTCGTTCGATCACATGTACCGAAAGTATTGCCGTCACTTGGTGATGCCGCCGCAGGCCCGGCCTTCTCGCGCGGTTAGTGCCGTCGTTAGCGGGAGTCTTCATGGCGGAATACAGGCCAAAGCACAACTTCGTGTTCCCAAACGCCGGCCAGGACCGATCCGTCAGGCGAGAACATCAGCGCGGGGACTCATGAGACACGTGGTCGTCAAGCACGCCAAGTTCCTGGCGCGTGGCGATGTCCCACAGCCTCACGGTCCCGTCGCCGCCGCTGTGAGAAGCCAATACAGTTCCGTCGGGGGACCAGGCAACAGTATTGACACCCGCCGAGTGGCCCAGAATCGTCGTCACGTGTTCGAGGCTGCTTGTGTCCCACAACTTAATCGCACCGTCAGTCGTCGCCGTAGCCAACGTCCGGCCATCGACGGAAAGAGACCGGAACGAAAGCCCTCTTTCGCCAGAGGTTGTTTTGGTTAACTTGAGCTCTCCGGTCGCGCCATCTCGAAGTGTCAATCGCCCCAAGCTCCACTCCAAGATCCGATGGGTATTTGGCAAGAACATGACATTTGGGTATTCGAGTCCAGGAAGTTGGCGCTCAACCTCGTTTTCTGCATCCCAGAGAAGTACTCCGCCCCGCGGTCTGCTGATCGCCAGGAATCTTCCATCCGACGAGAATGCGATCTCTGCCACCGAAATCACACCATTTTCGCGACCGACCCAAAGCGCGGGAACATGAGTGCTCTTTATAGTTCTACTGTATCTCGGGCTTGACGAATTTTAACAGGTTGTGTGACATCCTCTTCGGTCACGGAGGTCTCTATGGAGGATGGATGTCATGGACCGACGATTCGAATGGCGGTTTGACGAGATGATGGAGCAAGCCGAGGTTTCTCCCGAGCTGCTCAAGGATCTGTTGCCTCGGGTGCGTCTTTTCCTCGAGCCTTTCTTGCAGAGCTTGTCGGGATCCTCGAAAAAGCAGCATGCTCTGGAGTACACGACGGGCTTGATGTCCGGACTGAAGCACAAAACTGGCGAGGGAATTGCCTACCTGTACGACCAAGACCGACAGGGAATTCAGAAGTTCGTCGGACAAACAGCTTGGGATCATCAACCTCTGCTGCGCACCCTCGCGGTTCAGGTCGGCATAGAGTTGGGCGAAGCGGAAGGAGTGATCGTGTTCGACCCCTCGGCGTTTCCCAAGAAAGGCGATAAATCGGTTGGCGTCGCCAAGCAATGGTGCGGTCGTCTCGGCAAAATTGAGAACTGCCAGGTCGGGGTCTATATGGCATACGTCACACGGAAGGAACATGCGATCGTTAATACACGTTTGTATCTTCCGAAAGCATGGGCCAAGGACCTTCGGCGTCGCAAGGAAGCCGGCGTGCCCCGATCGATCAAGTTTCGTACTCGCCATCAACTGGCGTTGGAGATGTTGGAGGAATGCGGAGGGGTACTGCCACACATGTGGATCGCGGGTGATGACGAAATGGGCCGTCCCTCTGGTTTTCGGCTGGAATTGCGTAACCTCGGCAAGCGGTATCTGCTGGCGGTCCCCTCGAACACGCTGATTCGCGACCTCGACGCACCACCGCCGGAGTACTCGGGACGAGGACCACGTCCCCGGAGTCCTTTCATACGAGTAGATGCTTGGTGCAAAAAGCTGCCTGAGGATGCCTGGACCACGATTGATGTACGTGACGGGGAGAAAGGGCCGCTGGTGATCGAAGCCGTGAAGATTCGGGTTCAGGCACGGACCGAGACCGGTGGTACCGGTCCGGACGAGCTGTTGTTTGTGACTCGAGAACGCCAAGCGGATAACACCTACAAGCTTGATTACTATTTGTCCAATGCGGACGCCCAGGTGCCGCTGGAGGAATTCGCCAGGGTGACCAAGGCGGCTCATCGGGTCGAGGAGTGTATCGAGCGAGCCAAAGGGGAAGCGGGCTTGGCGGACTATCAGGTGAGGAACTGGATAGGCTGGCATCATCACCAAACCCTGTCGCTGATAGCCGCGTGGTTCCTGAACCAGGAGACGCGGCGGGGAAAAAATACAGACCCCCGCGCTGACGTTTCCACAACTGCGGCAGTTGATCGCCGGCCTGATCGACGCCTACCTGCAGACGAATCTGAACGTTTCCCTTTGCCGCCGGAGCACGCGTTGGTTACAGCGCAACGAACAAGCACGCTTTTACCGTTATCGTTCACGTAACATCTTGCCGCCATTGAAGAACCAGCTCAGAAATTGAAGACACAGTAGAAATAGGATAACCGCTTTCCAAGTGTCGGAGTTCGACCATCCGGTCGAAGTTCAGGGTAGCTAAGGCTTTGGCGTCGGCCGATAGAGCGCCGCCGATGATTGGACAGTATGTTCGGATCCGCCGACGTTCAAGTAGCTTTCCATCACTTAAATCCAAATCGACGATTACCCCCTCCGGACCATCGAGGACAAAAGCGATTGCTTGCCGAACGTTCGGCGAAAATACCATCGATCGAACTGCTCGGCCGCGCGTGCCGATCGTGATCTTGTCTTGGCTCAGTGCGACGTCCCAGAGATTGAGAGTCGCCTCATTGCCACAGGATGCCAGGGTTTCGCCATCCGGCGAGAAGGCAGCGCACCATATTCGGCCACCGTTGCTTTGACTGCCATGGCCGCCTCGGTAGACCCTGCGACACGCAAACGAGACTGCATCCCAAATCCGAACCGTACCATCACTGCCGCAGGACGCCACGGCACGATCGTCGGGAATGAATGTAACGCAATCGATTTGCGACGTGTGACCGACTAGCGTAGCCTTGAAAAGACCACTCTCGACATCGCATACGCGCACAAAGCGGTCCGCGCCTCCCATTGCCACACTTCGGCCGTCGTGGCTAAAAGCCACGCTCTGAATGCGCGACGATGCGTCGATCCTGTTCTTCTCCCGTAGAGTCTCAACGTTCCAGAGCCGAACGTGGTGAGACCATCCACCTGTCACTAATGTGCGGCCGTCAGGTGAAAGAGCCATCCCCTCGATATGCGCACCTTCTGACGGAAAGCTGTGTTGCTCCCCAGTCCCGAGTTCCCAGAGTTTCAGGATCCCGCTTCGTCCACTGGAAATGAGTCTTTGCCCGTCTGGTGTAAAGAGGACACACAAAACCCAATCTTTATGTGTGCCTAGCGTTTTCAGAGGAGCGCCGCTAACCGCGTCCCAGAGGCGGACCGTACCGTCGTCTCCGCCCGTGGCCAGTGTTCGCCCATCCGGGGAAAAGGTGACATAGTTTACGTCGCCGTCATGGCCATGTAGGACAAGAAGGGTTTCGCCGGTCGCCGAGTCCCAGACTCGAACGGTGCCGTCCTGACCACAGGAGACCAGCGTTTTACCATTCGGCGAGTACTCAACATGGTAGACATCGCGTTCATGCCCCGTAAGCGCCTTCGGCCGGAAGTGGCACGATCTCCAAAGATAATGCCAGGCAAAGCTCCGGTTATCCTCTTCACCGTGCGCGGGCTTATGTAGAGACAGCAGACGACCCGCTTCGGGCAGATCGTTTCGCCGGACGTATTGAAACGCCTGACGGATGTCCTGGACGTACTTAGCGTGGCGTTCTCTGCGATGGAGCTGCAGATTCCTACTCGCGAGCTTCGTGACGACTGCTCCAGAAGCCGCGGCCAATATCAGCACGACAAGCGCTGACGCCACCAACGTCCTGCGTCGCCGCGCCCATCTTCCGGCGCACCGCCAGACGGTTCGGCGCCTGGCCTTGATCGGACGATCCTCAAGGAAATGACGCAGGTCGTCGGCCATATCGCGCGCAACGAATATCGGTTTTGAACGTCTTTCGCCAAAGCTTTGAGCACAATCGTTTCGAGGTCGCGAGGGACGGACCGGTTCCAGAAGCGCGGAGGTTGCGGCTCGTCGAAGGCCATCTGCTGAAGAAGCACCACGCGGTCGCGTCCATCGTAGAGCGGGTGAAGGGTCAGCAATTCGTAGAGCGTCGCGCCGAGCGAATACACGTCGGTGCGGTGGTCGACGACATTAGGTTGGGGTGAGGCCTGCTCAGGGCTCGTGTACCGCAAGGTTCCCAGGACGTCGCCAGTCATCGTCAGGCTGCTGTCGGCCTGCATCCGGGCGAGGCCGAAGTCAGTGAGCCAGAGGTTGCCCCGAACATCGACCAGCAGGTTTGCCGGCTTGATGTCGCGGTGGATGATCCCCAGCCGGTGAGCATGGTCTAGAGCCTCGGCCGCTTGTTGTCCCAGGTAAGCCACCGTGCGCAAGAAGGCGCGGCCGTGGATCCCCGCGGCGGATGCGGCACCGGCTTTAACGGAAGGCGCGAACCGGCCCGTGACGATGTCGGCGGTCAAAGAATGCCCCGTGGCTGTCAAATCTGCCTTTGAAAGCGAATCCGGCCGTGAGAGCCGACGCAAATCCTTAATGATTGCGGCCAGAGTCTGGCCCTTGATGTGCTGCATGGCGTAATAGTGGACGCCCCGCTCGCAGCCGACTGAAAAGATCGGCACGATATTAGTGTGGTGCAATTGGGCAGCCGCCCGTGCTTCGATCTCGAACCGTCGCAACTGCTCTGGATCGAGGGCCGCCGCGAACGGCAACACCTTGAGCGCCACGTTGCGGCGGAGCGAGATTTGCTCGGCTTCGAAGACGATTCCCATGCCGCCGCGGCCGATCATCCGTAGGATTCGAACGTCGCCCAACTCAGAAAGGGTGGTTGCCTCGATGGAGGTGTCGGCATCAGCACCGGCTTCGACCTGGAGGGCCACTCGAAGTACCGGCAGACACGCCCGCAGGCTCTCGGCGATCGCCGGGTGCCGGGTCGCGAGCATCTCGGGGTCGATGACCATGCCGGCCTCGACCGCCGCGAGATAGGCATCCAGCACGCGCCCCAGCTCCGAATCGTCCGCGGTCGAACCCTCAACGCCATTGGTCAGCTCGGAAATCCTGGAATTCATGCTTGGCCCTCCATGAGCCGATCGCCAACGTGCACGGCGTGAGCCCACAACACTCGCGCTGCGGCGGCCGACCGGCTCATCCCGTTGGCAATCGGTTTGATAGCCGGATCTTTAAACGTACGGAGGACGAAGACCTCGCGATAGAGGGCAGGCAGCCGATTGACGGCGGCGTCAAGCGAGACGGATTGGTGGCGACGCGCGATGAAATTGGGCGCGGCCATCACACGCTGTAACTCCGGACTCGACAGCTCAAGCACTACCGCAAAAAGGCACATCGCGCTGGTAATCGCGTCCCTTACGGCGGTGATGCCGGGCCTGGTTGGCCAGAGTCCGGATCATAATCTGCCGGAGCCAAGAGACCAGCTCGGGCTCGGTCGCACAGGAAATGGCCGAACTCCCGATGCGCTTTCAGGAACGTCTCCTGCACCAGATCGGACGCGTCGAGCCTCACCCGCAGCGCCTGGCCGATCATGGCGCGGGCCACCACCCGCAAGTAGTTGCGGTAAAGCTCCAGCAGCCGGCCCAGGGCACGTCCATCACCGGCGCGAGCCTGTTTCACGAGCAACTCGGGGATCGCGACGGACTCGGTCATTGACGATCCTCATCGCAGAGTGGTCAGTGGTCCGTCGCCTTCGCTACTCTGGCCCATTGACGCGTCTCAGGTCCACCACGCGGTTGTAAGATCAGCGAGGAATCACGGTTTCTGCTTTTGGCGCACCCTTCCCGCCCGCCCATTCCGGGGATTGAAGATACCAGACGCATAACCGCAAGGACCGGCCGCGAGCAGTATGACCGCCAGCCTGGTGGTAAACCTGGACGACGCGTACTGTGGCGCGAGAATCTCGCTCGTGGGAACCTCAGACACGGGCTGGAAGCCCGTGCCACGCGGGACCGGGTCGACCGTCATGGGCATGTCCGTGATAACGCCTTCCCATGGAAGAACTGGCACACCAAACGCATCCGCCGCTTGCCGCGATCGCACGAGGACCGATTCGGCGGCCCGCTCGTCCAGAACCGAATCGGCCACCGGGCCGGCCTGGAATCGCGTCGACAAGGGAACGTGCACGTGGTCGTGGTCGGATCGTTGGAATTCCACAAAATGATCGAAAGTTGCCAGCCCATTAACCATTGGCTGCGCAATCGACCAGCTGGGTTGGCTAGACATGAATTCGGCTGCGACCGAAGTGACAGTCGATCCGGCTGTCGGCAACGGCACCGTGACGACTGGGCCAATATTCGATACTGGTCCTAGTGTAAGCGCAGAGGAAGACGGTGGGCTGGCTGACATCCGACCTGCCGCACCCGCCACCAGAGACGCGTTGCTCTGGTCAGTGCTGGAAACCTGACCCAGAGCGTCACCGAACCCGTTTGCCGAAAAGGTCAAGGCATCGAACACACTGAATACATCGATGGGACCGCTGTCCTTCGTCCCTGTGTTGACCAATCCGGCATTCTGCAAGGGTGTGACGGTCGGGCCGGAATAGCTCGTGCCTGGTCCGTGGTAGGCAATCAGGTCCGGCACCAAAAGATTGGCAACGGGAGTGCCGAGGCCGGTCACCAGGTTATAGCCCGCGCCGCGCGTATAGCCGTTGTTGCCGCTGGCGATTGAGTTGTAATCGCTCTTCGGCAACATGTAGAGGGATTGCTGGGTGTCGGTCGGGCCCACGCTGTTCAAGCTCGACTCGCCCGCGGCCGCTCGGCCCTGATTGACCAACGCCACCAAGCCCGCCCAGGCCGGGGCCGACAAGCTCGTGCCACCCACGATCTCGAACGGATTGCTGGGATCGAGATTGTACGGGTCGGCGATCCAAGCTCCCGTGGCCGGATCGGCGACCAACGAGACATCAGGTGTGGTTCGGCCGCCCGTGGACTGAACGCCTTGCTGATACGCCGGCTCGGCCTCGTAGATGCTGATGCCGCCGCCCGAACCGATGAAGGCTCCCATCGAACTGGAGTAGTAGCCCCATCCTGTCTCACTGTTGTACGAATTGTCCGCGTTGAGAGTGAGGCTCGTGCCGCCAACGGCCACCACGTTCGGTGAAAATGCGGGGTACTCGGGGTCGGCGCCCCCGTAATCGCCCGTACTGGCGACGAAGGTCACGCCCGGTACGTTGAAGGTGCTGTCATAAGTCGCCTCATCGCTGGCGAATACCGACTGTCCTTCGGCGAATCCCCAGCTCATCGACAACACCGACACACCAGGCTGACTGGCGGCCGTGGCCACACTGGCCATCAGGTCCGAAAGCGATTGGCTATTGGCTTCGACCAGGATGATCTGGGCGCCTGGAGCGATGGCATGAGCCCACTCGACGTCGAGCGCCTCCTCCACTTCCCAGTTGTCCGTGCCAGGGCCGTTCGGGTCGGTTGAGGGCAGAAATGTGGCCTGGCCGTTTTGGTTGCGGACCGTTAGAAACGAAGACGCGGGCCCGTACTGGTTGTAGAGAGTCTGAACCGAGGCGGTCAGCCCGAATTGGGAATCGAAGGCATCGAGGGCCTGGAAGATACTGGGATCGTCGTAGGCATCGACGATGGCGATGGTCTGGCCGGTGCCGTCGAACGAGAGGGTGTTTATGCCGTAGGCGGACCGAATTTGGGCCGGCGTGTAAGCGACCGTGCCGGCGGGTGCACTCAGCGTTACGGTATTGTTGATGCCGTTGCCGCTGATCGTGAGGGTATCGACGATCAAGGCCGCATTGAGCGTCGCATTTCCACTCTCGGCGAGCTGTGCGGCCGACGCATAGACCGTGCCGGTCATGCCTGCGGCGTTGCCGCTCAGGGTGAGCGCCTTAGAATTGTCCCGCGTCTGGAAGATCACGATGCCGGCATAGGTCCCGGTGGTCGGCGGGCTCAGGTTGTACGAGCCGTTGCCGCTCAAGGTAATGCTACCGTAGGTGCCACCCGTAGTGGGGTACTTGCTGCCGGCATTGACGATCATCACACCCGAGCCGGTGACGCTGGCATTGCCGGAGATCGTGAAGCCCCCTCCTTCTATGATGTAAATGCCGCTGTTCATCGTCAGCGTGCCGTTTCCCGAGACGGTGATCTGGCTGTAGATGCCTGGCTTGATCGTCGCGGACGAATTCCCGCTCAGGCTTTCAGAGCCGTAATTGGTCAGGCCGGATGTGCTCGGCTCCGCTAGTGAGGCCAGCGGGTCGGACACGGTCGCAGCTCCCGTGACAGGAGTGGGGCTCAAGCTCGCGTTGCCGCTCTTCTGAACGCCACCGTGGACGTCGATTGCCGACACCTTGATGGCAGCGTTGCCGCTGGCCGAAAGAGCCGTTGATGAGCTTGAGTCGACGTAGACACCGCCGGTGAGCTTGATGCTCGCGTTTCCCGAAAGCGAAAGCGCTCCGCCGGCCGACGGATCGAGGACGATGATCGCCTGGCCGATCGTAATTGAGCCAGTGCTGGCGCTGCTCGTGAGGAAGTTTGTGTCCCCTGAATAGGAAACCTTGATTGTGTGGCCGCCGACGGCCAGGCTCGTCGTGGCGAACGCGGCGGTGCCCGACGACAGCGCGATACCGACTGGCGTCAGGTCGGTGCTGGTCGTTGTGTCATAAAAGTCGACGGTTCCGGTCGGCGTGCCCAAGCCCGGTGCATTCGCGGTGAGCGTCGCCGTGAAGGTCACCGTTTGTCCGACATTCGCGAGGCCCGGCGACGCGCTTGCGAAGGTCGTCGTACCATCCTGTTTGATCGTCTGGCTTGAGGCGGTCGACGTGCTGGCCGTGAAGTTGGTGTCGCCGCTGTAGACCGCCGTGATCGACTGGCCGCTGCCCACGCTCAACTGGAACGAGGTGGTGGTGTAAGTGGCCACTCCAAGGGCATTGAGCGTGCCTGTTCCCAATGTCGTCATGCCGTCCATAAGGGTCACGGTTCCGGTGGGGAAGCCGCTGATCGGCGGGTCGCCCGTCACCGTGGCGGTG
Organism: uncultured Isosphaeraceae bacterium; assembly: GCA_963850935.1. Lineage (GTDB taxonomy): Bacteria > Planctomycetota > Planctomycetia > Isosphaerales > Isosphaeraceae > CAWFRS01. The sequence continues at coordinate 918,086 of CAWKNT010000028.1, read as the reverse complement.
AAAGTCACCGGCTCTCCGTAGACGGACGGGTTCGCCGAGGTCGTGATCGATGTAACCGTTCCGGCTTTGACGGCCTGGACATCCTCGGAGAACTCGGACGTATTGCCGCCCGGATCGGTGGCGGTGGCGCTGATCCATTGGCCGGGGCTCGTCGCCGACAGGTCGGTGGCCTGGAAGTTGGCGTTACCGCTCGCGTCAGTCGTCACGGATTCCGAGCCAAGCCAGGTCTGTCCCTGGCCGTACCCCGAGGGATCGGCCGCGGCGTTGGCGTAGAAGTCGAGCGTGAAGGTTGTGTTGGGAGTACTATTAAATGTGCCGATAATCGCTGTCGAACTGCCCGCGATCGCAGTAGTCAGAACCGGGTAGTTTTGGAAGTTGTTCGGGCCGGGCTGACCGGCGAATGAATTGTTAGGAATGACACCGAATTCGTTGTATCCGTTAGCGTAGGGGTATCCAAAGTTGATCCCCAAGCCGTCATTGCTGAAAATGGAATTGCCACGAATCGTGTCGCCGACGCTGCCATCATCGACGACGGCGACCCCATCTCCCGGGACGATAGAGCCGTACGGTTGTTGAAAGTCGCTGCTGTACGCGATAGTGTTGCCCAGGTCGCCGGCGCCGCCAACCTGCGTCGAGACGGCATCCCAAATAAGGATGCCCGGTCCCACATTCCCGAGCGCGGCCGATCCGCCGGCATCCGTGCCGATGAAGTTACCCGCCACGAGAGTGTCGGTCGTCCCCCTTAGTATGCCCACGCCGTAGACAGTTCCGATCGCTCCGCTCAGTATGCCTACACCGTAGCGGGCATTGTTCGCGATCACGTTACGCTCGGCGTCGTCGGCCACCCCATCGCCGTCAGTGCCGATGCGAGTTGACGTCGCGTTCTCAACCGTGATTCCACCGAGCTCGCCATTGCCCAATGCAAGCTCGCCCGTGACGTCGGTGCCGATGTAATTACCCGCCACGACGGTTTGTGAGAGGGGGTCCGTACCCAGCGTGGTCAGAATTATGCCACCGTCATTCGCTGCAATAATATTGCGACCGTCAGCGGGGTCAGCGGCGTGGCTATCGACGCCGATCAGGTTGCCCGTGCCGCCACCAAAAAAAGCGATACCGTACCAGCCATTGCCCAACCGCTGTGTGCCCGTGACGTCAGTGCCGATGTAATTTCCCGCCACAATATCATCCTGAGCTGTCCCCGCGATGCCGATGTCTCCGAATTCGATTCCATTTCGCGTGTTCCCCGAGATGATGTTGCGCTCATACTGGTCCCCCACGCCGTCACTGTTCGTACCGATGAGCTCATTGTGGTTCGGTTCACTAGCGAGGATTCCGTCGACGTTGCCGATGCTAATTGTCCCCGTCACATCCGTGCCGATGTAATTGCCGGGTAAGCGTCCGAGATAACCATCCTTGTCAGGTCTGGTAGGCTGCGAAGCGGACCACTTCGTCCCATTCCAGGAGTCTACCCGATGGCAAGGCGCCCCGACCCCAAGCTTCACGATGTTTGGCGCGATCGCGTTCGCCGCCAGCAGACGAGCGGTTTGACAATCGAGCGGTTCTGCGTCCAGGAACGGATCGCCAGGTCCAAGTTCCATGCTTGGAAGCGACGTTTCCGGCTCATGGATTCTCGAGATCAGTGCCCGGCGTTACCCGCCCCATCAGCTTTCCTGCCCGTGACCGTACGCCTCGACGAGCGAACTCGCGACGAACCGCTGCCGATCGAGGCCGACCTTCCCAACGGAGTCCGCCTGCGGATCCCAACGGATAACCCCCGTTTGGCCTGCCGACTGGTCCGCTCGATCGCCGCAGCCAGGACCGATTCCGGAGGCTCCAGATGATCAGCCTCCCTCATCCTGTCCGCGTGTTCCTTCACGCTCCGGCTACTGATCTGCGCAAAGGCTTCGACGCCCTTTCCGGGTTGGTGACCACCGCCTTTGGCCAGGATCCACTCTCCGGCCACTTATTCTTGTTTGTGAATCGGCGTCGGGACCGACTCAAGATCCTCTATTGGGATCGTGACGGTCTGGCCATCTGGTACAAACGTCTCGAGACCCCGGGCACGTTCCAGCTCCCAGCGGTTCCCCATGACGCCAGATCGATCGAAATGACGGCGACCCAATTGTCGCTGATTCTCTCGGGCATCGATTTGCGTTCCGCCCGGCAACGCAGACGCTATCAGCGGCCGACCCAAGAAACTCAAAAATCGATCGCTTCCCCCTTGTAGTATCGTATAAGTGCGCTATAATTCGGCCATGAATACCTCCGAGTCATGGCCGACCGATCCACGTGAGTGTCACGACCTGTTGAACAGGTTCGCTCAGCATGTCGAGGACCTCCAGGCTGCGCTCGACCAAGCCGCGCAGATTCATGATCAAGCCGCCCAAGAACACCAACAAGTCGTCGATGACTTGCGTCGGCAAATCGAGCTGCTCCGCCGCTACGTCTTTGGTCCACGGCGGGAACGGCTGATCGAGGCGCCGGGCCAAGGACACCTCTTTGAGCTTGATGCGGACCCAAGCGCTATCCTGCCGCCCGAGCCCCCCGCCAGCGATCGCGGCACACCAGCACGGAAACGCAAGCCACGTAAGCCGGACTACGATCAACTGCCTCAAGTTCGCATCGAGCACGACCTGCCCGAGGCCGAGAAAATCTGCTCGCACTGCGGTGAACCCAAGGCATGTATCGGCCATGATGAGGCACGCGTCCTGGAGTTCATCCCGGCCCACTTTGAAATGCACGTCCACGTTTTGCCGAAGTATGCCTGCTCGCACTGCCGCGACGGTGTGGTCTCCCCCGAGACTCCCCCGCGTCCTGTAAGCGGCTGCATCGCGGGAGCCGGCCTTCTTGCTCAAGTGGTCGTCTCCAAATTCTCCGACCACTTGCCGCTGTATCGGTTCGAGGATATCTCGACTCGCCATGGTCTCTATTTGTCACGCAGCACGCTCTGCGATTGGGTTCGTAACGTCGCTGACTTGCTTCGGCCCCTCTACGAACTCGAGAAAGAACTGGTGCGGAAGGGACCGGTGATCTGGACCGATGACACACCGGTGACAGTGTTGGGGGGCGAAAAAGGGGGAAGCCACAAGGGGCGGTTCTGGGTCTACATCGGCCCTGCCGAGTTTCCCTATGATGTCTACGACTTCACTGAGAATCGCAAGCGCGACGGGCCCGCGGAGTTCCTGGCGAACTACGCCGGCTATCTGCAGGCGGACGCTTTCAGCGGGTATGACGGAATTTTCACAGGCTCCGACGGCCAAATTATTGAAGTGGCATGTTGGGCACATGCGCGGCGGAAGTTCTACGATGCGCGGTCATCGTCTCCGGCGGAAGCATCGCTGATTCTCGAGATGATCAGGCGACTGTACGACGTCGAGGACCGAGCCCGGCCGCTGGATGACGATGCGCACCGCGGGCTGCGTCAAGCGGAGGCCGTGCCGATCTTGGACCGTCTTCGCGAGGAATTAGATCGGCTCTCGTCGCGGCTCTTGCCCAAATCGGCACTGGCGCAGGCGGTGACGTACGCATTGAACCAATGGCAGGCGCTGTGCCGGTACACGCAGGACGGTCGGCTGACGATCGACAACAACGTGTCGGAGCGTCGCCTGCGGGATCAGGCGATAGGCCGGAAGAACTGGCTGTTCTTGGGGAGCGACGAGGCGGGCCCTCGAGCGGCGGTGCTCTGCACGATCATCGCGGGGGCGAAGCGGCATCGGCTCGAGCCTTGGGCGTACTTGCGTGGCGTGATCCTTCAGCTCTCTGTGGACTCGAGTCGGGAGTTCCTCGAAAGCCTGCTGCCGGACCGTTGGGCGCTGGGGCATCCCGAACACGTGCTGAACCATCGAGTCGAGGAGTCGCGACAGAAGGCGCGGAGTCGGGATCAGCGTCGCGAGGCGCGACGACGACGACTGACCATATGAGACGACGCAATCTCGGATGATCGCTTTGAATCCTGACGTAGCCCACTGCGGCGCGGCGACCTTGGTCGTAGCGTGTCAGCAGGCGGGCGTTGCCCTGCGCATGCCCCTGGGAATCTCGGACGCTTACATTGCCGGCGATCACGTCGTTGGAACCCTCATAGAGGTCGATGCCATTGCGATTGCCCGAAATGATGTTGCGCTCGTCGGCAAGGTAAGGGTCATGGCCATCGACGCCGACCCGCGTACCAGAATCGCCGCCGAGATTGATTCCGGTGCCGTTGCCCAGGGCGATGGTGCCGGTCTTGTCTGTTCCGATATAGTCGCCGGCAATCACGTTTCCATAGGAGCCGTCACCTACGATGATGCCGTCGCCAAATTGGCCTGAAATGATGTTGCGTTCGAACGCATCCCCGATACCGTCGCCGTTGGTGCCTATGATGTTGTCATTTCCCTGCAGTACGACGCCATAAGCCTCGCCGGTGGCGCTGCCGTTGCTCAACGCAACTTCTCCCGTTACGTCGGTGCCGATGTAGTTGCCCGCAACGACGCAGTTCGAGCCAAAGACCCAAACACCCGCATATAAATTCCCAGAGATGACATTGCGCTCGGCGACGGGGTCAATGTCGCTACCATCCGCTCCGACGCGGCCCGCGAAAAGGTCAATGCCTACAGAGTTCCCCAGGGCCGACGTGCCCAGTGCGTCGGTTCCAATGAAGTTGCCGGCGACAACGCTCCCCGTCGCGTTTAGACCCATATAGATGCCTGCACTGTATCCTGCGTCACCTCCGTCAATTCCGTTTCCGGAGATGACGTTCCCCTCGAAGCCGTCGCCGATCCCGTCTCCGTTCGTACCGATAATATTGTCAGGGCCGCCCACTTTCACGCCGTAAGTAAATCCACCGGGCCCATTGCCCAGGCCAACCTCCCCTGTCAGATCGGTACCGATGTAATTTCCGGCCACGGTGCAGTTCGAGCCCACATCCACACCGTACAGGCTGTTCCCGGAGATGATGTTTCGCTCCGCGTCGGGGCTTGCGTCGCCACCGTTGATCCCGACCAGCGTCGAATCGACGTCGACACCGATGCCGTTTGGCATGGAGAGCGTGCCCGTCGGATCCGTGCCGATGAAGTTGCCCTGGATGACGGCATCGCTGCCGGCGATACCGACGCCGCTAAATCCATTGACGTTTAGTCCCTCGAGGGTGCATCCTGCCGCGGCGAAGGAAATGCCGGTGGCTCCGCTCGTGCTATCGCCGCTACCGTCCAACTCAATCAGTAGGACTGCGTTGTCGCCGATCGCCTGCGTGTTAGGGCTGGAGCCCGGCTGGGAATAACCGTCGATGAAGACTGGTTGCGTGAGCGTCGGCAAGTCAGAAACCGGCTGGATAATCTGCGCGCCCGTGCCCGGGATGTTGAAATCGATCGTGTCCGTGCCCGTGTTGGATGTGTCGTTGTTGACGTCGAGGATGGCTTGCCTGAGCGACCCAGGAACCGGGTTGCTGTCATCGCCGTTGTCGGCCGCCGTTGTGACCAAGAACGTGCTCAGCAAGGTCCTGTCTTCAAACACGTCCCATTGGGGGCAAAAGCTTCGGATTCCTTTACGGACCGTCCGTCGGCAAATGCAGCGGGAAAATCGGGTGAGCGTCATGGCGTTGTCCTCGTCTATGGGGTGCAATCGTCGTCGATGGAGTCGAAGCGGTGGATCGACAGCAGTCTGCGGGGCCAATCCGGGATGGGCCCGAAAACCCTCGCGCCCTTCCTCCGTAGGCTGGGACACCGTTTGCCGTAAAATGTCACGCGCTCGGAAACAATTTTTCTAACCGCGAACCCGGAAGTTGTATCGGAGCTCCTGCTTCGGATGAGCTCTCAACCGTCTAAGGAACGGGACCGAAATAACTTCCCGAGCTTTCCAGGCGGCAGCGAACGCGCTGTGGCAAGGTCTCATGACCTTGCCACCGGGCCGACCGTAGGTCTCCGGGCTTAGTTCTCGGCCTGGGAGACCTACGGTCAGGCAGACGGCGGGGTCTGGAGACCCGCGCCGAGCGCGCGAGGCTAACGTCGGGAAGTTATTTCGGTCCCGTTCCTAAGGGTCGGCGAAAGACTCCCAAGCCGCTTCGAGACCTTGTAGATCACGAGCGATTTGATGCGAAGCTGATTCGAGTTGCCCGGCCGGCTAGTCGAGCGGGTCCGGAGCCGGAGATTATTGCGGCATACCGCCTGGATCGGGCCCAACGCCGGCCGGTTGTCGGCGCGGGCCTGTTCCAGGAGCGCTCGGCGATCTCTATCAATCCGGTCATCGTTGATCATCTGTTCTGATCTTTGCTCAAATACATCCTGTGTGCTGTCGGCGCCGCTTACGAATAAGCAGACTAACCGAGATGAAGGCCCCCCCGGATGCGATTAAAATCATCGAGCTCGGTTCGGGAACACTGCTCACGGACAGTCCCGCCAGGAAAACTCGCTGATGCGGTTCCGGATTGGGCGCGTCAAACCCGTTGTCGACGAGGAGGATCGTTGTCAGCGTCTGACCCAGGAATGTGCTGGGCAAGGTGAATTGTTGCATATCAAGCCTGCCGCCTTGGGCCTGATCGTCGTATGAAAGCACCTGGATCGGATGCGATCCCGCGTTTGGATCAATTGTATTGACGAAACCATCATTATTGAAATCCCTTATATCTACGCCACCCACCAAGTTGTATGTGTAGCTGGCACCGCCGGTGCCGAGGAACTCGATAGAGGCGAGTGACGAGCCCGCAATCCCAGCGTAGGTGTTGATGAGGGTGCTGACGTAAACCGCATCGTAAATGCTCGTCGTGATCGTCAACGTCCGGGGATCGGGACCGCTCGCGAAAGCTGCGTTCCAGTAATTGTTTCCGCTGGGGTCGTTGGTCGGGATGTAGAACGGTACGCCACCGTAGGTCACGGAACCGGTACTTGCATCAGGAAGGTTGATGCCGGCGGCCGTCGGAATGCCGATCCCGTTCTGGAGTCGAGCGTTGACGCTCGCTGAAAAATCGATAGGGGTCCAGCCGGCCGTGGCGGCATTGCTCAGCAGTGGCACGGACATCACAATCGTGACAATTGCTCGAAAAGTTAACCTCGTCTGAGGAAACGACATCGGTGCGGCTCCTTTGGGTCGAAAAAAGCTTGCGGCTAAGTCGTCATTGATCAGTAAATGCGTCGGCGTTTTCTGTTTTTCAGAGCGTCGAGTAGCGAGCCTCGGTGCAGCACGATCGGCGCTGACTTAGGGATCACCTCGACCCGTGAACGGCAGCGGATGCCGCGCGAAAACCTGGTGTGCGACATGCCGTCGTTCTCTGCCACGGGGTGTAATCGTCGTCGATGGGACCGAAGTGGAGGGTAGCGCCGAGTGGGCCGGCCCGGTCGGGGCCACGCTCAAAGATCCTCGCGTAGTTCCTCCATAGGGAGGGACACTCTTTTCTTGCGAATGTCACGCGAGCGGAAAAAGTTTTTTTTCGCTACGGAAGCTGCGGCGTCTACTCCAAAGAACCGATGCGTTTACCGCGAATTGAGCAGCCGGTTAGACCGTCAGGCCGAAGGTGATGTCGGGCCGGCCAGCGCGCAGGCGTGGGATCCCGCCTCTACCACGTCTTCGGGGCCTCACCCGCTTTTTGTTCAGTTCCGGTTCCACCGAGCCTTGAGCTTCGCGCTGTTCCGACTCAATCAGCTGCTGATGTCGACAAGGTCTTGAGGCCGCCCCAGAGCTCGCTTGTTAGCGACGAGGTCTTTCTCACCGCGTAGCCGCCGACCACAAGGTAGCGGACCCTATGGGCGTTGAAAAGCTTCAACAGATCTCTGAAGTCGGAGTTCATCCGGGTTCATGCCTCGATCGCGGCAGTACGATTCGACCAGTTCCCAGGCTGCGCGGAAGATCGCGGCGTCCCCCTGTCGTTGCCAGTACTCGATGTCGAACGAACGATCTGATCTAGAGCGACGCTGACGCCAATGTAACAACGTCCGCCAAACGGAATCGGTGAATGCAGGCTCAATCTGCTCATCGATCGTTCTGCAGCCGTCCATCAGAAGTCTCATCGGCCGTTGAACTTAAAGGCGTATGTGATCGGGGCATCACGGCGCGTGACCCATTTTGCGAAGCGAAGCCAAGCCCGGCGGCCTGTAGTCAGAAAACCTGCTGCACACACGCCGAACCAAGAGCAAGATTAAGAGGAAGATTACGATTAGGAAGATGATTACGAGCACGAGTAAGATTAGGATTAGGAGGCCAAACGCGACACGGAGATTGAGTCCTACTCCTTCTCGTACTCTTGCTCGTAATCGTCTTCATAATCTTAAGCGTCATTTTGCTCTTAATCCCGCGTAAGCGGCGCGTCAAGCTCCGACAGGCCTTCAGAGTGGTCTATGGCAGCAAGGTTACGAGAGGGTTAGAATCATGAATTGACGCCGCGCACGCCCAGGGCCGCGCGATCCATGACTAAATCCATTCGATGCGGGCGTTCATCTGGCTCCAAAACCCATCAATGCGTTGATCGGACCTTTTGTACCGAGGAGAACGACGTCATGACTCCCCCCGTAAATCGCCGCGATTTCATGGCCCAAGCCGCCGTTTCGGCGAGTGCCGTCGCGATGACGACTGCCGCTGCCCATGGTGCACACGGGCGAGAGAGCCAGGGCCGGAATGCCTTACCCAAGAGCCCAACCGATATGGTCACGCTGGGCAAGAGCGGCGTTCAGGTTTCGCTCGTCGGCATGGGTACCGGCAGCGTCGGCAGCGGACAGGCCAGCAACCAGACCCGTCTCGGCGTCACGGAATTTACACGCGTTGTCCGCCACGCCTTCGATCACGGAGTTCGCTTTTTCGACGTCGCCGACCAATACGGATCGCACGTCTATCTTCGTGAAGCCTTCAGGGGCATTCCCCGCGACCAGTATGTGATCCAAACCAAGACGCACGCAACCAACTTACCCGACGCGCAGGAGCCACCTCGAGCGGTACCGACTCGAGCTTGGGGTTGAATACATCGACATCGTCCTATTGCACTGCATGCAGAAGTCGGCCTGGCCCCATGATCATCAGGGCTCGATGGATTACCTGATGAAAGCCAAGGATGAAAAAATCATCCGTGCGCATGGCACGAGCTGCCACGGCATGGATCCGTTGCGCACGTCGGCAAAGAATCCGTTCGTCGAGGTTGACCTGGCTCGAGTCAACCCTGAAGGACTGATCATGGACGACCGCAAGCCCGACGAGGTCGCCTCAGTTCTCGAGGAAATGCACAATGCCGGCAAGGGGATTATCGGCATGAAAATCTTGGGCGAAGGCCGGATCAATACGCCCGCGCGGAAAGACGCGTCGTTGCGCTTCGTGCTCGGCCTGGGAACCGTCGATTCGTTTATTATCGGTTTTCAGTCTACCGACCAAGTCGACGACATCCTCAAACGGACCGGCGATGCGATCACGTTCTTGAAGAGTTAAGCCAATCAGAGGATAACAATCGCGAGTACAGTCGAGTGCGGCGTTTCGCAAGAATTGCGGCGCTGCACTCGAACGGGTTCGGTTCGCACCACGAAACACGGCGATGGCTAAACGCGATCGCAATCGTGCGAGACCGCTCTCAGATCAGCCCAATACCGCCGCAGGCGTGGATCTCAGCGGCTATCAACGGAAGTGGTGTCTTCCGGATGGAAGGCGATCTCGCGACATGTCACGCAGCCGCGTCCGTGTTCACCCGCGAACACAGCGACATAACTTGCCAGCCGAGGAGTGAAATAGACGACCGCTCCCACAACCGTGATCATCGCCAACCAGACCAGCGTGTCTCCAACCTGTCGCATGACAGACCGCCTCCTACGAATTGAAGCGTGAACTCAGCGACCGTAGGTTTTGCTCCTAGGAGTTGGGAGCAAAACTCGCGCATCCGTTCGCTCCGTCACCTTTTGTGTCATATTCACCCGATCCGAAAACCACGAAATACCAACCTCAAAAACCGCCGAATCCGCGATCGTCGTCGCGAATCAAATCCGCAACAACCAAAGGCACCCGAAATTTAGAGAGCATAGGGAGCCCACCGAAGCCACGAATAACCGCCCTGCAATTCCCTTGCCTAACGGCTCAAATTCCTAGAGCCGAGTTGCATCAGACTGCTAACTGATGCTCTGGAGGAACAATAGGTGATTTTCTGAATTCTGTCTTCCTCAAAATTGCTCTACAACTTCAACGGCCCTACAACATGAACCGACCTACAGCCAGGATGTGACTCCTAATTTTATAATCTGCGTCGAGTCCTCCGGGCCCTTCAAGACCATACGTGAAATTGGGCAACTGCCTACGCAGGAAACACCGTGGCAAGACAAAAGTTCCTCCAAGTCGGCGATCTTGCGCCGGACTTTACCCTGCCTCGATCGAGTGGCGAATTGACGAGCTTGTCTGACTTTCGCGGCCGATCCGACGTGGTGTTGTTCTTCTATCCCAAGGATTACTCGCCCGCATGTACGGCCGAAGCGTGTTCTTTTCGCGACAGCTACGAGGTGTTCTGCAAACGCCAGGCTGAGGTGGTCGGCATCAGCGCAGACTCTCTGCTTTCGCACCAGCAGTTCGCGGCGCGATTTCGTCTGCCGTTTGTACTTCTTTCTGACAGCGACGGATCGGTTCGGCAGCGATACGGGGTCGCCAGGACGTTCGGGATCTTCCCCGGCCGCGCCACCTACTTGATCGATCGGTCGGGCGTGATCCGGTACATTTTCTCGTCGCAGTTCTTACCGCTGAAGCACGTGTCGAATGCACTCCGCGTGTTGGAACGGCTTCGGGACGAGCAATGAAGCTGCGTTACGGGTTTGCACCGTGCTCGTCGCAGCCCGATTGACGGCAATGCAAACCCTGGCTTAGAACATCTTGAGGTTTGTGGCACTTGATTGGCCGGGCGATAGTTCGATGGCCGCTGGTTCGTCGGCCGCGACGCTCTAAACCAGATCGGCACGGTCCGGAGACTCTTACTCATGAATCGATCGACCCCAGCGTGGAATCTCGTCGGCTTTGCCCGCATCCTCATGGTCTTGTCTGGATTCGCCAGCTCCGGTTATGGGGGCGAGGTCAAGCTCGACGGCCGCACGTTCATGCTTCCCGACGGGTTTACGATCGAGCGGATCGCCGGGCCGCCGCTCGTGGACAGACCGATCACCGCCGCGCTCGACGATATGGGCCGGCTCTATATCGCCGATTCCTCCGGCTCCAACGACAACGTCAAAAAGCAGCTTGCGGAGAAACCGCATCGGATTGTCCGTCTCGAAGACACGGACCGCGATGGAAAATTCGACAAACAGACCGTTTTCGCCGACAAGATGATGTTCCCAGAAGGAACGATGTGGTACGGCGACTCGCTCTACGTCGCCGCGCCGCCGAGCATCTGGAAGCTAAAGGATACAAATGGCGACGGCGTGGCCGACGAGCGGGTAGAGTGGTTCCAGGGTAAGACTTTGACTGGCTGCGCCAATGACCTGCACGGACCGTATCGCGGGCCCGACGGCTGGATTTACTGGTGCAAGGGGGCGTTCGCGCCGCAGACGTACGAGCGGCCGGGCAAGTCGCCTTTCGTCACACGCGCGTCCCATATCTTTCGCTGCCGGCCGGATGGAACCGGTATTGAGCCCGTCATGACCGGCGGCATGGATAACCCGGTCGACGTTGTGTTTACTCCCGGCGGCGAACGCATCTTCACGACGACCTTCTTTGTGCATCCTGGCGGCGGCCAGCGCGACGGCCTAATCCATGCGATTTACGGCGGGATCTACGGCAAAATCCATGATCCGATATTCGAGCCGTCGCATAAGTGGACGAGTCCGCAGGTCATGCCGGTCCTCTTACACATGGGACCGGCTGCTCCGTGCGGCTTGACGCGATACGAGTCGGATACCTTCGGCACGGCTTATCAAAACAACCTGTTTGCTTGCTATTTCAACCTGCACAAGGTGAGCCGCCACGTCCTGGTGGCAGAGGGAACCAGCTTTACGACCAAAGACGAAGATTTCGTCTCTAGTCCCGATCTCGACTTCCATCCCACCGACGTGATCGAGGACGCTGATGGCAGCCTCCTCATCGTCGATACCGGCGGTTGGTACAAACTGTGCTGTCCGACATCGCAGCTGCACAAGCCTGATGTCTTGGGGGCGATTTATCGCATCAGGCGCACCGGTGCCGCCAAGGTCGAAGATCCATGGGGAACAAAACTGGCTGCGCTGACACGAGACCTTGAGAACTCGGTGAACCAAAAAGCCGTGGTCGAGTTGCTAGGCGACCCACGCCCTGGCGTACAACGGCACGCGATTGAAGGCCTCGCCAAGGCCCGGGAAAATGGCGCGATCCTTGAAGCACTCCGCACGGTCTCCCGCAACAATCCCTCTTCCCTCCTTCGCCGCAACTGCGTCTGGACTCTCGCCCGCTTTGACGGTTCTGCCGCGCGGTCGTTGGTGCGTGACTTCTTGAGCGATGCCGACGATGATGTCCGCCAGGTTGCGGTCCACGTGACGAGCTTGACGCGCGACCGCGAGGCGGTGCCCCGCCTGATCGAGCTTCTCGAATCTGCCTCTTTTCCCAATCGGCGCGCGGCCGCCGAGGCGCTGGGACGAATCGGCGATCGGTCGGCTGTGCCAGCGCTCTTGAAGGCCGCTGGCCGTTCCGATGATCGTATTCTCGAACACTCGTTCACTTACGCATTGATCGAGATCGGTGATCCCAAAGCGACAGCAGAGGGCCTGACGAACAAGAACGACCGAACGATCAAGGCCGCGATGGTGGCGCTCGATCAGATGGATGGGGGCGGGCTTGACCCCAAATTTGTCGCGGGGCTTCTGGCCTCGGCAGATCCGGGTAAGAAGGAAACGGCATCCTGGATCATCGGCAGGCATCCCAACTGGGCGAGTGAGCTGGCCGGCGTACTGGGTGAACGGCTGGCGCGCATCGACCTTTCGCCCGCCGACCGCACCGACCTCGAACGCCAGTTGGGCCGGTTTGCACAGGCGACTCCGATCCAGCAGCTTTTGGCCGCCCGCCTGCGCGATGCCTTCGCCGTTTCGCCCGCACGCCGGAGCAGTTTGCAGGCCATGGCCTGGTCGAACTTGAAGGCCAATGCTGTGCCAAACGAGTGGGTCGATGCGATCGGTGGAGTGCTGGAAGGAGACCCCGCTTCTCCCGAATTAATCGGGCCAGCCGTCGCCACCCTGCGTGCCTTGCCGTTAACCAAGGACAAGGCCGGCCTTTTGCCCGATCGCTTGCTCAGGATCGCCGGTGACCCCAAGAACCCGGTCGAACTGCGGCTCCAGGCCCTCGCCGCCATTCCCGGTGGCGTGGTTAAACCCGATCAAGCTTTCGTCGACTTCCTCGTCAAAGAGCTCGATCGCGATCGGCCGGTCGCAATCAGAACGACCGCGGCCGATGTGCTGGCGCGTGCCAAGCTGACAAACGATCAGCTCATGCGCCTTGCAGATCTGCTGCCCACCGCCGGACCGATTGAGGTCGACCGGCTCCTCGCCGCTTTCGCACAATCCACCGACACAGCACTCGGGCTTAGATTCGTTGAAAATCTTTCAAAGGCATCCGCGCTCTCCAGCCTGAGAGTCGATTCGGTAAAGGCTACGCTGGCGAAATACGGGCCTTCGGTGCAGCAAGCCGCGCAGGCGCTGTACGCTCGGCTCAATGTCGACCTGGCTAAACAGCGCAAGAAACTCGAGCAGCTCTTGACCACGCTTTCTGCGGGCGATGTTCGCCGGGGGCAGCTCGTTTTCCATAGCGAAAAAGCAGCCTGCTTCTCCTGCCATGCCATTGGCTACCGCGGAGGCAACGTCGGACCAGACCTCACCAAGATCGGTTCGGTTCGTGCCGAACGCGACCTGATGGAAGCGATCGTTTTTCCGAGTGCCAGCTTTGTACGCAGCTTTGAGCCAATCGCGGTGGCCACAACCGACGGTAAAGTTTTCAATGGCCTGCTGCGTGGCGAAAATGCGGATGAGCTGATCCTCGCCACCGGCGTCAACCAGGAAACCAGGGTCTCGCGCAGAGATATTGACGAATTGCGCCCCAGCACCGTTTCGGTGATGCCGGCGGGACTGGACCAGCAATTGACGCCGCAGGAACTGGCTGATCTGGTCGCCTTCTTGAAGGCTTGCAAGTAGCCGAAGAGAGCCAAGTCGATCGCTCTCAAAAGCGCTGGCCCGAGTCGGTTTGCGCAAACCGCCGCACGAGAACCGGCAGGGCAACGCGCGTGGCGCGTCGCGGGAAGCCTAAGGTCGCGACGCCCGTCGATTTTGCATTGTTCCTACCAGCAAACCTGTTGACACGTTAATCGTTGCGCTCAATCGCCCGCGTCAGCGATCGCGATGCACACGAGCAATACCGAGTGTAAACGCGGTTATTTCCGGAGTATCTGATCTCTTGGAGTGATGTGCGGCATCCCGGTTGCAGGACGATATTTCCCGAAGCTGGCCAGGGATGACCGAGACTGGATCGTGTTGGTTTGGTCTGAAGAGCCCCATGCGCTCAAACCACGGTCGGTAGAGCATCAATGATTCTCCAAGCGAAGGAGTACGGTTTCATGCGAAGACAAATCTGGATGTGCGGAACGGTCGTTGCGGGAGTGGCCACGCTGGCGAGTGTCGCCGGCTACGCTGACGACAAAAAAGCAGATGCCCTGCCTGGTCCGATCAATAGCCTGTCGGACTTGCAGGACACGGCCAAGTTGGTGTTCAAACTGGCTGACACCAACAATGACGACCAAATTTCACAGAAAGAAGCAATTGATGCGGGCAATCTGCTGGTCGGGGGATTCTTCTTCCGGGCAGATGCCAATGGCGACGGCGTCTTGACCGCCCAGGAAGCCCAGCAGGCTCGTGAGACTCTCTACACGCAGCAGCCCTTGCTCAGGTTCGTGGTCGAGAGAGCCAAGACGACCAATGCTACGCCGGGAAATCAGCCCCAAAATGTCCAACCGATTGTCGGCGGTACGACCAACGATCCTGCACGCGTTGTGCAGAGCCTTACGGCTGACCCCATGGGGACGATCGGCAACCTGCTGGACACGAACCGCGACCAGAAGATCGAGGCCAGCGAATTGCGTCAGGCGGTCCAAACCGGAGTACAAACGCTCTTTCTGGTAGCCGACACGAATCAGGACGGGCAGTTAAGTCCGTACGAACTTAACGCGGCTGTCGCCGAGGTCGCCAAGTCGACCGTTCAAACGGCATTCCAGGCCGCCGATGGTGATCGTAACGGTATGCTGAGCATTGATGAATACGACAAAGCGTTGACCGAGCCCGCACATGCGGTCTTTCGCGTGCTCGATGCGAACGGTGACAACCAGCTCACTCTTGCCGAGCTGCAACGAGCCGAGCAAATCATCACCGACCAGATTCAACGGCTTCAAGTTCCCGAACCGGCTAACTCTGTGTCGAATCAGATTCAGCGTGGGCGGGATCGAAGCGCTGTCAATCAGCCAATTCAAGCTGCCCCAAGTCCTTCGCCGTCCAGCCCGCTTGTGGCGCCCCGTTAATCGATTGTTTCAACAGAGAGATCCCGGGTATTGGCCCGGGATCTCTTGTAAAAGCTGCCGTGCAAGTCGCGCGTTCGATGTCCACCGCCGATCACGAGTGCTTCCATGACTGGGGCACGTATGATGCGATCGTTTCGGGAACTCGTTTGAACCGCTCAGGCAGGCGCTGGATGGTTTCGGGCATCGTTCGCTCATACCAGGTTTCTTGGCGCCGCCGCGAAATGAGCAACGTCACCGCCAATCCAAAGCCGAAGCCGAGGCCGAAGCCGGTCAAGACCGAACTCATCGGACTACGCTGAATCACTTGCCCGAGCATTCCCCTTTCTTCTCGCTCGAGCTCATCCATTGATTCACTCGCTCGACCATGGTCACGCTCTTCAAATCCCACGCCGCCCTCCGAACCGGGGTGGTCCGTTCGGAAACCATTTCGCTTTGGCATGTTAAATCTCCTTTGTCGGCCTGTTGTGCTTTCAAGTAGAAGGAGAAACCTTCATGCCAACTGATGGGCAAAGATGATGCCACAAACCCGTGACGGAGTATTGGCTCAAGAGTCAGGCACGATGTTTGCTACGAGTTTCTTGCACGCGGCGCATGCGCGAGAACTGCATGTTGTGTTGATCCCAGCGTGGAGCTCAGGAGGAAGTACATAGATATGGATACACTCGATTATATTTTTGGACCGATGGGCAGTTGGTCGTGGTCGGAGACTTTTGGCGAAAGCCAACCGGTGATTGGGGTGAGTGACGCGCCTGTTGAAGTCGTTACTCAAGGCTTGCCGGCTCGCTGCACCGGTTCATCGCGCTTGGGCAGCGATTTTTTGGCTAATTCACCGTTGCGAGCGGATGATTCCAGGCGGAGAAACTTCTGGGCGCGCCGCCCCTGGATGTCGCCCAAGTAAAGGTTGCCCTGCCGGTCGACGGCCAGCGCATGAACCCAGTCGAGCTCGCCCGATCGCTGGCCTTTGGGGAATGTGGAGAGCCTCAGCACACGTCCGTCGGGTGCAAAAACCATAACGAGCTGATCTTTGGGTGGGATGCCCACGACGAGCCCAGGGATGGGAAGCTTGGGCCAGCGCATGGGCGAAGAGCCGCACACATAGATTTCGTCCCGGTCGGTAATGACGATATGCCAGGGAACGAGCAGGTCGCGCCATTCGTCGAGCCAACGGCCGGTCTGATCGAAAACTTGCACCCGGGCGTTATTTCGGTCCGCCACGTAAAGCCGACCCTGCGAATCGGCGGCAATCGAATGCGGCAAGCTGAACTGTCCGCGTCCAACTCCCAGGCTTCCCCACGACGTCATAAACTGCCCGTGGCGGTCGAAATGAACGACCCGGTTGTTGCCATAGCCGTCCGTTACAAAAAGATCACCGCCACTTGTGATCGCCACATCCGTGGGACGGTTCAAGTGCGTGGAATCTTCGCCGGGCTCTCCTGGCGTGCCGAGAGTGAGCAGCAGTTTTCCATCCGGCGTGATATTTCCGCACGCAATGCAGACCGCTGTCGACCAGCCACACCTCCCCCTGGCGGTCGATGCGCACCTGATGCGGCTCGCGAAATTGACCCTCGCCCCAAGAGCGCACCAATTCGCCGTTGGCGGTGTAGACCTGGACGGGCACAGGCCCCCGGTTAAAGGTCCAGATCTGGTCGGCGGGACCGATCGCGATTCCGGCCAGAGCTCCCCACGTGAGATCCTTGTGACCGGCGGGCCACGACGAAATCACTTCGTAGCCGGTGGTCAGATTGATCCTGGGGTATGATGCGGACGATGCGATTCTGGGCGGCGGATTGCGCTCTTGGGCCACAGACGTCGGCATCAGACAAAACAAGAGAAAAAGACCACTGCAAACGCGAGAGTGAGCGCTCAATCGACATCTTTCGCTCGCATGAGCGCGTGCAATCTCAAACTTCATGAGGAATACTCGAGGGCGACCATGCCCGGTCAGGGAAAACCGCCTGCGTAAAAAGCCGCGTATCCCGCGGTTACGGCGCCATGTCGGCGCAGTTAGAAAAAATCCGCTGTAGTTGCCTCGATGGCAACATTCCGGCATCTTAGTGTTCAAACCCGCTCGCGACAACCCGCTCTACGAGCACCCTTGCAACGAGGAGACAAATGCATGCCGCTCAAGATCGCGGCTTTTCCCAAGTGTTATATCGATCAGATCGCAGGCGACCGATCTATGTCGGTCTTCGACTGGATCGAAATGGCGCGATCGCTCGACGCCGACGGCCTGGAGATGTACGACGGGTTTTTTACCAGTCTCGAGCCCTCGTATCTCGATCGGGTGGGCGAGGCCATCGCCGCGGCGGGCTTTGCCATGCCGATGCTCTGCTGCTCGCCCGATTTCACGAACCCCGATCCCGATGCGCGGAAGCGTGCGGTGGACCGCGAAGCGCAACTGGTCCAGGTGGCCCGCCGGCTGGGGGGCCCGCGCACGGTCTGCCGGGTACTCTCCGGCCAGCAGCTATCCGGAAATCAGCCGCCGCCAGGGGCTTGAGTGGGTCGTCGATTGCATCAGTCAGGTGTTGCCGGTCGCGCGTGAGCACGACATCGTCCTGGGCCTTGAGAACCACTACAAGGACGGCTTTTGGAAGTATCCTGAATTTGCCCAGAAGATGGATGTGTTTCTCGAGCTGGTCGACTCGATTTCCGACCGCGATCATTTTGGAGTGCAATACGACCCGTCGAACGCGATCGTCGCCGGTGACGATCCGATCGCGCTACTACGAGCAGTTGCGTCACGGGTCGTCAGCATGCACGCCAGCGACCGATCGCTGGCCGCGGGGACGACGCTCGACGATCTCCGCCAGACCGACGGCACGCTGGGCTATTCACCCAACCTCCAACACGGTGTGACCGGCAAGGGACTCAACGATTACGACTCTATCTTCCGGATCCTTGCCGAGCACGGCTATCAAGGCTGGGTAAGCATCGAGGACGGCATGAATGGGATGGACGAGATGGCCGAGTCGCTGGCGTTCTTGCGGCGGATGAGCCGTCGTTACTTTCCCGATTGAGGATCATCGATGGATCGGATTCGAACAGCACTGGTAGGTTGTGGCAAGGTTGGCCAGACTCACGCGCAGGCGCTGGCGGCCTTGCCCGAATCGGAATTTGTGGCTGTGTGCGACGTCGACGCACAGCGTGCGACGTCATTTGCCAAGCGTTTCGGCGTGAAACCTTACAGCCATGTGCCGCGGATGCTCGCGGAGTGTGGCATCCAGGCCATCTGCGTTGCCACCCCGCACCCGCTTCATGCCGAGCCAGTGATCGAGGCCGCCAGAGCGGGCGTCCACGTTCTGGTCGAAAAACCATTGGCCGCCAGCCTGGGCGATTGCGACGCTATACTCGCCGCGGCGCGAGATAACGCACATCAAGCTCGGGGTGATCAGTCAACGGCGATGGTACGAACCGGTTCGGCGCATGAAAGCCGCGATCGACGCGGGCAAGATCGGCCGTCCGGTGCTCGGCGTCTTTACGATGTATAGCTGGCGCGACCCGTCTTATTACCAATCCGACCCATGGCGCGGGCGCTGGGACACCGAAGGGGGCGGTGTGCTCGTGAACCAGTCGCCGCACATGATCGACCTGTTAGCGTGGCTGATGGACGACGACAGTCATCGAGATCAGCGGCTACTGGGCCAACCTCAACCACCCATCGGTTGCCGTCGAGGATACCGCCGTGGCAATCCTCCGGTTCCGCAATGGCGGGCTGGGGTCGATCGTCGCGAGTCTGTCGCAAAAGCCTGGCATCTATACGAAGGTGCACATTCATGGATCTAACGGCGCGTCCGTCGGCGTCGAGACCGACCGCGGCGCGACCTTTATTGCCGGGGTCTCGACGATCTCCGAGCCTCCCTTGAACGACCTGTGGACCGATTCCCGGCGAGGAAAACCACCTGGCGCGGTTTCAGGCCGAGGATCGGGCCCGCTTTCAGGAGATTGACGCCGTGAACTCACTATCATGCGCTCCAGATCGAGGATTTCCTGCGGGCGATCATCGAGGACCGTCCGCCGCTCGTAACCGGCGAAGACGGCCGTCGCGTCGTGGAGCT
This sequence comes from uncultured Isosphaeraceae bacterium, assembly GCA_963850935.1. Lineage (GTDB taxonomy): Bacteria > Planctomycetota > Planctomycetia > Isosphaerales > Isosphaeraceae > CAWFRS01. Next base: position 898,595 of record CAWKNT010000028.1, on the reverse strand, counting down.
TTTCCAGGCAATTTATCAGTCGAACCGTGAGGGCAGGTCAATTAAGTTGGGCCCAGGAATGTGATACCCGCGATCGCTCGCAATTTGAATGTCTAACCTTTTCCGCGGGCTGATCGTCGTGAAACCATCTCTCGAATAGCCAGCTGATCGACGGCTTGCAATCAAGAGACCATCGTCGCTCCAACCGGACAACTTTATCGGACTTATGGATGAGGCAACGCGTGGAGTAACCTCCTGCTCAAGAATTCCTGAAAAATTACGACGACTTAGTGTCGGGTTTTGACGACTGGTGAGGAGTTTCCCTCGTGAGGGGTGGATTATTCGGCGTGTCGCCGAGCCCCCTCGAATGAGCGGATTCGAGCGGCCGGCCGATTCCCAGAAGGAGCGGCTGACCCTCTTCATCGGGGGGAATTCTTTCATGAGCGGCTTGAGCAACGTCCTTGAGACCTTCCAAGCTAGCCGCCCGCACCGTCGGCGTTCACGCTTGCCGGCGGCCGAGGGCCTGGATCAACGTGCTTTGCTGAGCGCGGGCATCGTCCACGCTCTCGCAGCAGGCCACGTCGCCGAGGTCAGGCGCGAGCTTGACATTGAGCACAACGGCACCGTCATAAAGACACCGACGTTCTATGAGGATTACGTCGGGCCGCGCCTCCCCCAGTTGAACGTCGTGAGCGCGACCGGAACGCTGCTGCGAGACGGAAACTTCCGGTTCCTCGGCGTGAACCAGGGAGTGGTCAACCCGAACGTGCCTGCGACCTACGTCGTCGGGGTCGACCGCAGCGGTAATCTTCCCGTCGGGCCGTTCCCCGACCGGCCCAACATCCGGTTCGACGCCACTGTTGTCATCAAGCTCGTACCGGGCCAGTCGCCGACCGTCACGGTGAATGATCTGGCAAAGAAGACGAGCACGACCGTGCAAGACCCTGCCCTCCAGATCGCTGGCAGGAGAATCGCGGTATTAATTCCGGGGAGCCTGCTCCCCTCGACGGGCCTGGCCCCGTCGCGTTTCCGGTACGACTTTTGGCCCGAAGACGGGCTTGCCGGTTCGACGAACATCGCCAGCTTCGCACCAGAGTTCCATGACATCCAGGTCGGGGTACAGCGCCGGCTTTGACCGAGGCATGCGCGGTCAATTCGCGGGCTCGACACGCGGATGGGGAGGAGACGGACAATGCTCGATCTCGTGCTCTGGACCTGGTTGCTGGCACTTGCGCCGTGGGCTCTGGGGCTCGCGCGGAAGGTGATCTCCGGCGTCGCTGGGCGTATCGGCCCAGCAGCGCCCAACGGTTCGGTCGCCATTCCCCGGTGGCCAGCGCCTCCCCAAGACCTTCTTCCCGACCCGGCAGGGGATCGGTCGGAAATTCTCATGCGATCCAATACTAATCTGATCGCGATGTTGGCTTCATCCCTGTCGCGCCCGGGGTCGGGAGCGTCGCGTGCCGGCGGCGGGCTGGCCTGGTCCTTGGATCGCCTTCGCTCAAAGCCAGCGCCTTCTTGATGGGGAAAGAGTGCCCGTGGTCGTTATCCAATATGGTCGATCGTAACGGGAGGAACAATCCATGCTCCGAACTCAAGCGGAAAAGTACAGTCTGATCGACCCCGAGTTCCTCGAGGACCCCCATCCGGTCTACCGCCGGATGAGACAGCAAGACCCCGTGTATTGGTCCGACGCGATCGGCGCCTGGGTGCTGACGCGCTACGACGACGTGCTGGCCGCGACCCGGAACCCGGCAATGAGCAGCGCCACGGCGGAGGTCACCGCACGGGCGCAACTCCGCGGCAGTGACCCCGTCCTAGCCTCCGACTACATTCGCGTTAGCGCTGGCATGATGATCATGAAGGACGGCCAGGACCACCACCGGCTGCGCATCCTGGGTAACCACGCCTTCACACCGTCGGCGCTCGAGCGCTGGCAGTCGGTGATCGAGCGCGTAGTCGATGAGCTGCTCGACACGGCAATTCCGCGAGGCCGCATCGACCTGATCGAAGACTTGACGAAGCCGCTGCCGGCGATCGTGATCGCGGAGCTGTTTGGCATTCCGCCGGAGGATCGCGAGGTGTTCCACGAGTGGTCCATGGCGGGCGCGCGCTTCTTCGGCGGCGCGGTCGGCGACCGTGAGGAGGCCGCGCGTGCCGCCAACGAGGCCACGGTCCACCAGGAGCACTACTTCCGCGACCTGCTCGAAGAACGGCGCCGCCGGCCGAGCGACGACCTGATGAGCCTTCTCTTGAGGGGACAAGCGGACGGACGGCTGACTGCAGACGAGGTCTGTTCCCAGTGCATTCTGATCCTGGGCGCCGGCCACATCACCACGATGGACCAGTTGGGCAACACGGTCCTGGCCCTGATGAAAAACCCCGAACAGATGGCCCGGCTGCGCGACGACCCAAGACTCGTTCGATTGGCGACGGAGGAGGGTCTGCGTTACGACGGCACTGCTCAGCTATTGCAGCGGGTCGCCCGCAAAGACATGAAGCTGCGCAGCAAGACGATCCGCGAAGGCGATCTGATTTACCTGGCGCTCGGATCAGCGAACCGCGATCCGGCGATGTTTACAGAGCCCGACCAATTCGACGTCGGCCGGACGGACAACCGCCACTTGGCGTTCGGCGCGGGGCCGCACGTTTGCTTGGGCATGACGCTCGCCCGGCGCGAGCTGGACGCTGCACTCCGGCGTCTAATGCAGCGGACGCCACGGCTGCGGTTCGATCCTGAGCGGCCGACGCGGCGGCGGGCGAATAGCATGGTGTTCCGCGGCCTGGAGTCATTTCCGGTTCGATTCGATTGACTGCAACAGACGGGGGTGCGGAGCACCGCCCTCCCCTCCGGCTGCGCGGAATCACATAAAGGTCCACAGCACGTGCCTGTCGAGGAACGCAAACGTGACCTTGATTGTGGCTCATGTGACCGTCGGCTTAGAAGTGCGTTCACCTGGGATATTCGCGGTTTCTTGAAACGGAGGCTGATCAATGTTCGGAAGATTGCATCCGATCGTCCTGGCTGCCCTCATCGCGGGTCTTTCCCAGCTTCAAGCCATTTTGCCTCGAACGGTTCGCGCCGGCGACCAGCGCGAAACTAAGGCCATTATGCCCGATCTAGTCACGGCGATCAGAGATGCGGACGCGCAATTCGTCCGCAAATTGATCGAGAATGGTGCGGACGTGAATGCCCGCGACGCGGAGGGCAACACGTCGCTCATCCTGGCTGCGTTCTACTCGAGCCCGAAATGCGTCGCGCTTCTGCTCGAGCGGGGCGCCGACGCCAACACGGCGAACAAGGCCGGCGTCACGGCGCTGGTTCGTGCCGCGACGAACTATGAAAAAACCCGCTTGCTCGTGGACGCCGGCGCGAAGGTCCGGGTGCGAACGGCCGATTTCGGCAACACGCCCTTGATCCTGGCCGCCCGCCGCGGAGGCAATGCCCGGACCGTCAAATTGCTGTTCGCGCACGGCGCCGACGCCACGGAGCGCAACAACGCCGGCATCAGCCCCATCATTTCGGGCGCGGCGAGTGGCGACCTGGAGACGGTGCAATTCCTGTTGGACGCCGGCGCGAAGGCCGGTGACTTCCCGAAATCGAATGATCCGAGAGCCACCGATATCGCGGCGGGCATTCGTACGCCGCTAATGTGGGCCGCGTACCACAACGATGTGCCTATGGTTCGCCTCTTGCTTGAACACGGTGCCGATCCGAATCAGTCGACCTATTTCGGCAGCCCGCTGTCGCACGCGTGTTGGAACGACAGCTTCGAGGCGGCTGAATTGTTGATTGACAACGGCGCCAACGTTAACGACCGGGACGCGGTGGCAGGCTTCACGCCGTTGCATTGGGCGGCGGGAAACGAAACGCTCCGCCACCATCTAGTCAAGCTGCTGTTGGGCAGCGGCGCCGATCCGAATGCGGCAGGCGGCGAATCCGTAGGCGCATTGGGAATGGTACCGCAGACTCCGCTGTTGATCGCCCAGAAACGCGGACGGACGGCGATTGTCGACGCGCTCGTGGCCGCCGGCGCCAAGGATCAGCCGCCGCCCGAACCAATCGCCACGCCGAAATGTGCTTTACCGCTAGAGATCGATCATTCGACAATAATCACTTCGGCCGAAAGGGCGTTGGCGGCACTGCAAACGACCGCGGCCAAATCGCGCGAGGCGTTCCTCCGGCACGCAAGCAAACAAGACTGCGTCTCGTGCCACCAGCAGTACTTGCCGATGGCCGCCGTGGGCCACGCCCGTAACCGGTCGATCCGCTTCGATCGGGATGCCGCTACGGAACAGATCGACTTGATCGTCAACCTGAAAGAATCAGTACGCCAACCCGAGTTCGTCGTCCAAACCCTGTTTCATCCGGATCCTGCTCACACTTTTGGCTACCAGCTGCTTGGTTTCGTTGCCGAAGGGGTTCCGTCGAGCGCCCTTACTGATATGGACTGGTTCATCACCTCGTGACGGTTCAAGCGTCGGACGGCCGCTGGATTAACAACATACCGCGACCCCCGATGATGTCGAACGATGTCACCGCAACAGCATTGGCGATTCATGCGATCAAAAATTACGGCTGGCCGGGCCGCAAGGAGGAGTTTGCGACCAGCATCGAGCACGCCCGCCGATGGCTGTGGACGGTCGCAGCGGATACGAACGATGAAACGATTTTTCAATTCCTTGGCCTGCACTGGGCGGATGAACCGGCAGAGAAGCTGATTTGCCTGGTCAAATCGCTCCTGTGACAGCAACGCGCGGACGGCGGCTGGGCTCAATTGGCGACGCTTGAAAGCGATGCCTACGCGACAGGAGAGGCACTCTACACACTAGCGCAATTCGTAAAGGACCCCATGGCCGACCCAGCGTGGCAGCGCGGGCTGCGCTTCCTGCTCCAGAGCCAGGAGGATGATGGGACCTGGCACGTAGTACGGCGGGCTTTTCCGTTCCAGCCAACGATGAATAGCGGCTTCTCGCACCACCGCGATTCGTGGATCTCGGCTGCGGCGACAAGCTGGGCGGTTATGGCTTTGACATATGTATCTCCCGTCGGGTCCGCACCCGCCAAGTCCGAATTCGCACAACAGATGCTCCCGGCACGAACGCCGATCAATGAGCGGAAAATCGATTTCGCGCAACAGATCAGGCCGCTCGTGGAACGATCGTGTACCGGCTGTCACAGCGGAGAGAAGCCGCGTGGCCTTTTCAGCGTTGTCTCCCGGGACGCCATCCTGAAAGGTGGCGCATCCGGGGAATCGGCCATTGTTCCCGGACACAGCGAGAAAAGCCCATTGATCGATTACGTGTCTGGCAACGTGCCTGATTCGGAAATGCCGCCCAAGGCCCAGCGGAAGAGGTTCCCCGCGTTAAGCACCAACGACGTTACGCTTCTCCGCGCCTGGATCGATCAAGGCGCGGAGTGGCCGAAGGACATGGTGCTCACTTCGCCCAAGACTGAAGGAGGATCGTATGCGAACGAGTGACGATTTCGTTGACTCAAAGGTTTTGATGGCTATGCGTCGCCGTCGTCACGCCGTGGTCGTCGGCGGGAGTTTGGCCGGGATGCTGGCGGCCCGGGTCCTGTCCGACCATTTCGCCGCCGTCACGTTGATCGAGCGCGACCAGTTCCCCGAGACTCCAGCCGCTCGCAAGGGACTGCCACAGGGCCGGCACGTGCACGGCCTGCTCGGACGTGGTCGCGAAGTTCTTGGAGCGGTTCTTCCCGGGCCTGACCGAAGAGCTGGTGCAGGCCGGCGCGGAGCTGATAGACGCGACCCGGGATGTCGCTTGGATGAATGCGTACGGTTGGTACGTTCGGTTCCCCGGGGATCTGCGATTGCTCGCCTGCAGCCGCGACCTGATCGACTGGGGAGTCCGCGGCCGAGTCGCTGCGATCCCAAACGTGTGGATCCGCCAAGGAATCGACGTCGCCGGGCTGATCCGCAAGCCAGGCGACAGAGGCGGCGTCGCCGGGGTGCGGCTCCGGATTCGCTCGGCCGGCCACGAAGCCGACCGGAGCAAGGAGGAGTTAGCCGCCGACTTGGTAGTGGTGGCCGACGGCCGTAGCTCGCGGCTCCCCGATTGGTTGACCGCACTGGGCTACGAGCCGCCACAAGAGACCGTGGTTAACTCGTACCAGGGCTATGCCTCGCGCCTCTACCGACCGCCGCAAAGGGTTCTAAGGCCGACTGGAAGGCCTTGTACATCCAGCAGGCCCCGCCGGCCGACCCGCGCGGAGGTCTCGTCACCGCAGTCGAGGGGGGGCTCTGGCTCGTGTCGCTGGTCGGCGGTGACCGCGAATGGCCGCCCACCGATGAGGGCGGTTTCCTCGCCTTTGCCCGCAGCCTGCGCAGCCGGCGCTCTACGAGGCGATTGCGGGGGCCGAGCCGTTAACGCAGATCGCCGGCCAACGCGCGACCGAGAACCGCCTGCGGCACTACGACCGCCTCGATCGTTTCCCCGATGGGGTCGTGGCCGTGGGCGACGCGGTGTGCGCGTTCAACCCGGTTTATGGCCAGGGGATGACCGCTGCGGCGCTCGGGGCCGAGGTGCTCGACCGCTGGTTGCAGGGCGATTCGTCGCGGCTCGGTTTGGGTCGAGGTCGGCTCTTCCAGCATGAGCTGACCCGGGCGACTGCCGCCGCCTGGCAGCTTTCCACGGGAGCGGACTACCGCTTCCGCAACACAGAGGGGCCGCCTCAGGGTCGAGTTGCGCGCCTGATCGGTTGCTACGTCGCTGAGGTGATGCGGACTGCTACCAAGAGGCCGTGGGTCCGGCACCGGCTAGCGGACGTGTTCCACCTGCTCCGTCCCCCGTCTGCGCTGTTCGGCCCCGGCGTCTTGGCCCGCCTGGCGTGGGACCGGCTCGCGGCGGCGAGGCCGGCGCGGGCTCCCAGACGGTTGGGCCGTCCCGGGACGGGAACAAGGCGGTTCGCCGACGCCGCGGCGATCGGCGTCCAGCCAGTCGAAGTCAACTCCGCCGCGCGCAAACGACTTTGATCCGAACCGGACGATAAGCCATCGTGCGGAGATGTCGTGTTCGAGGAGCGGAGCCAAGTCGTCGGCCGGGCGCGATTCTGCACCTGGGCCAGAGTCTGATCATCTCCTGTCGGGAAATTCGAGAGAGAGGTATTCCCATGATCCCCAGCGGGCTGACATCTTCGGTCATTAACCGGGCAATTCTCGGCGACGGATACGTACGCGTTCGCGACAGCGGGCACATTGCTGCTGTCGCCCAGTTCCTCTACGACGAGGCCGCTCTGCTTGACGAGTGGCGGCTTGACGACTGGCTTGCCCTGTTCCACCCCAAGGCGGCGGAGTACTTGATCCCGAGTCCGGAAGACCTCAGTGACGACCCTGCCACGACCCTGCACCTTGTGCATGACTTGATGACCACCCTTTCCGGTCGCGTTGGGCGGCTGAAGAGCAAGCACGCGCACGCGGAGAGCCCGCGCTCACGCACTCGCCGCCAGATCGCCAATGTGCGCGTGTGGCGGGGGCCCGACGACCTACAGAGCCGCTGCATCTTCGACGTGACCCGCGTGCGCGGTGGCGCAGTGGACCGCTACGTCGGCGTGTATGAACACCAGCTCCTGCCGAACGATGACGAGGACTCGCCGTGGCTCATCGGCCGGCGCCGGGTCCTGATCGACCACAATATCGAGGTCGCGGGCGGGCAGGTCAGTATCCTGCTTTAACGTCCCGCTCCGACCACAACTTCGCCAAAGGAGGCAACAATCATGACGGTAGTGCGCAAACGGAAACCACTCCCTACGACCCGGACGAAGTGGGTGGTCGAGAACATCCCGGCAGGGACGTTCCGGGTCGATCACGCGGCGCTGGCCGACGAGGCCGTTTTCCGCGAAGAGATGCGCTCGGTGTTCGACCGCTGTTGGCTCTACGTCGGCCACGAGTCGGAGATCCCGAAACCGGGCGACTTCCGCGCCCGCGACGTCGGCAACCGGCCGCTGGTGTTCTGGCACGGCCACGATGGCGTCAAGCGGGTCTTCTACAACAGTTGCCGGCATCGCGGCGCCTTGGTATGCCGCGTGGCCGAGGGCAACACCAAGGCCATGAACTGTTTCTATCACGCCTGGAGCTATGGCAGCACGGGGGCACTCAATGGCCTGCCCGGCGAGGACGGCTATGGCCCGTCCTTCGACCGCGCAAACATGGGCCTGCTCCCCCCCGCGAAGGTCGAAAGCTACCGAGGCTTCGTCTTCGCCTGCTTCGATCCCGGGGCCGTCGACCTGCGCACCTACCTGGCGGGCGCGGCCCACTACATCGACCTGGTCGCCGACCAGGCCGAGGCGATGGAGGTCGTGCCGGGGGCGCATGAGTATTCGGCGGACGCCAATTGGAAGCTGTTCGTGGAGAACAGCCTCGACGGCTACCACTTACTGCCCGTACACGTCACCTACTTCGAGTACCTGGAGAAGTTCGAGGGTACCCGGCCCAAACTAGGCGGGCTCAATGAGGCCATCGACCTCGGCAACGGACACGCGGTTGTCGCTCTGCGCGGTCCGTGGGCGCGGCCGGTCGCCCGCTGGTCGCCCGCCCTTGGCGAGCAGAACCGCGAGCGGGTCGAGGCCGCGTACGCCGAGCTGGTCCGCAAATACGGGCCGGAGCGGGCCGATATGATCGGCCGGGTCGATTTCAACGTGATGATCTTTCCCAACCTCATCATCCTCGACCTCATGGGCGTGGTAATCCGCAAGCTTACGCCGACGGCGGCGGGGCACACCAAGATCACGCAGTGGTCGCTCGCCACCGCGGGCGAGGACCCGGACATGCGGGCGCGGCGGCTCGACAACTTCATCACCTTCCAGGGCCCAGGGGGCTTCGCTACGCCGGATGACCTCGAGGCTCTCGAGGCCTGCCAGTCTGGATTCCGCACCGGCGACGGCGTGCCGTGGTCGGACATCTCCCGGGGCATGCACCGCGAGCACAGCGGTCAACCCTGCTGCAACTCCGACGAGAGGCAGATGCGCACATTCTGGAGGCGATGGAATAAACTAATTAGCACAAGTTAATACGAGTTGCAATATCTTCAGCGCGACGAGCGGCGCGGCAGACCTTGATGTCAAATGCGCCGCGGGCAGACGAGGTTATCACAACCGGGCGATGAGCCATTGATCGGAGATTCGGCAGTCCGCAGTCAAGAACTCGTTTGGAGGATAATTCTGTGCACCGCATCGGTATCCTGAGTTTCTCGTCGCCGGGTCACTTCTATCCGCTCACGGCCCTGGGGCGGCGGCTCCAATCACGGGGCCATGAAGTGGTCTATTTCCAGGTCGCCGACCTCGAGCGGCCGATCCGGGCGGCGGGCCTGGAGTTCCGCCAGATCGGCCAGGAGGAATTTCCCCCCGGCTCGATCCGGCGCGGGATGAAGAGCTCAGTCAGCTCAAGGGCCTCGCCGCCCTGCGTTGCGCCATTCGCGGAATCGAGACTGAAGGCGATGATGCTCTTCCGGGACGCTCCGGTCGCGATCCGCGATGAGGGCGTCGATTCTCTCATCGTCGACCAGATCGAGATGGCGGGTGGGACCGTCGCCGAACACCTGGGCCTGCCGTTCGTCAGCGCGGCGGCCGCCCTGCCAATCAACCTCGACGTCAGCGTCCCACCCGTCATTTTCCCGTGGTCCCACCGCGGCGGCGTTGCGGCCCGGCTCCGTAACCGGGTAGGGAACGCGGCCTAGCGAGTGGATCTTCTCGGGGATCCTGCGGACGATCAACCGGCAGCGCCGGGCGTGGGCGCTGCCCCAGCGCGGGACTTCGACTCGCTGTTCTCACGACTAGCCCAGGTCGCGCAACTGCCCGCCGCCCTTGATCTGCCGGGTCGTCGAACGCCGCCGTACTTGCACCACACCGGCCCCTGGACTGACGCGGCGGCGCGGGCGCCGGTGGACTTCCCCTGGTCCCGCCTCGACCCGGGCCGGCCCCTGGTGTACGCCTCGATGGGGACGCTTCAGAATGGGGTCCTCCGGACGTTCCGGGTGATCGCCGAGGCGTGCGCGGGGCTGGACCTGCAACTGGTGATTTCGCTCGGCGGCGGGCAGGATCCGGCGCTGCTCGGGGACCTTCCCGGCGATCCGGTCGTGGTCGGTTACGCGCCGCAGCTCGAGCTGGTCCAGCGGTCGGCCCTGACGATCTCGCACGGCGGGTTGAATACGGCCCTCGAGTCGCTGGCGTGCGGCGTCCCCATGGTCGTCCTGCCGGTGGCCTACGACCAGCCGGGGGTCGGGGCCCGGGTCGAGTGGTCGGGCGTAGGCCGGTCGATTCCCGATCGGGCGGTTGACGGTTGACCGCCTCCGCGACGCGGTCCGCACCGTCCTGGGCAATCCGGCCTACCGCGACCGAGCCGGCCGGCTCCGGTCGAGCATCGATGCGGCCGACGGACTGAACCGGGCGGCCGACCTGATTGAGAGGGCGTTCGGCTCCAACTCGAGGCCCGTGCCGTCCGACCGGGCCTTGCGATCGCAAACCGACAGAAAACAACTGTCTGACGTTCCCTTGATCTCAGTTTGAGGTGGTCATGAAAACGAATCTTTGCCACATGCCGGGGATTGAACACCCTATAATCGCAGCGCCGATGGGACCGGACCTGACTGGCCCGGATCTCGTCGCGGCGGTGAGCAATGCCGGCGGCCTCGGCATCCTGCAAGCCCAACTGTGCCCTCCGCCCCTCTTTCGTCAGGAAATTCGCCGGGTCCGGGCGCTGACGGACAGGCCATTCGGCGTGAACTTGATCTTGCACTTCCCCGTCGAGGATCACGTGGCCGTCTGTCTGGAAGAGTGCGTCCCCGTCCTTTCGTTCTTCTGGGGTGACCCAACGCCCTACGTGGGGCGTGCTCATGCCGCCGGCGTGAAGGTTTTCCACCAGGTCGGTTCCGTCGCGGCGGCCGAAAGACCAGCAGCCGCCGGCATCGACGTCATTGTCGCGCAGGGAGTCGAGGCGGGGGGCCATGTCGCAGGTGAGGTCTCCACTCTGGCGCTGATCCCGCGAGTCGTGGATGCCGTCGCCCCGCGGCCTGTTGCTGCAGCCGGCGGCATCGCCGACGCCCGCGGCGTGGTTGCCGTCCTGGCGTTCGGCGCGCAGGCGCCGGTGTTGGGCACGCGGTTCCTGGTCAGCTCCGAGTCGCGTGCCCACCCCAACTACAAGCAGCGGCTGCTGGAGGCGGACGAGGGGGGCACGGTGCGGACGATTCTGTTCGGCCACGGCTGGCCAAACTCCCCGCACCGCACGCTGCGGACGGCCTTTGTGGAGCAATGGCTCGGCCAGGAGGCCCGCGGCCAGGAATCACGTCCGGACGAGCCGGCGGTCGGCCGGACCGTAATCGGCGGCCAGGCGATGCCGGTGCTGCGCTTCATGGGGTTCCCACCGAATGGTGACGTGAGTGGCGACATCGATTCAATGGATTTGCTGGCGGGTCAGGGTGTGGGCCTTGTCCGCGAGATCAAGCCGGCCGGTCAAATCGTTCAGGAGCTCGCGAAGGAGGCGTCGCAGATCATCTCGCAGCGCTTGATCACGTTGGTACACTCCGAGTGAGCCCGCGGCTGCGAACAGGTCGCGGTCCAAGACCAAGGCGTCCTACGATGGAGAGGACGGACGACCAACAGACGCCACGATTTCCCCTGTTGTCCGACCGGCCCCGATCAAGTCTGGGTCATCGATGCCGCCTTTCTCCGGCTGCTGTATAAGTTCGTCTATCGGGCGACCCTGATGGAAGTTCCTCAGCCGCCGCAACCTGGGCTGAGAGTCGGGCGACAGCCTTGAACAAGGTCTGCCGCAAACGAAGCCCTCTGCTCAGGTGTTACTGAATTTTTTTTGAAAGGTGGTGTCGGGTTTCGACGGCAACTGTGGAGTTCCCTGGTGACGGTGGATTACTCGGCTCGTTGCGGGACCCTTGATCTGGTGACGATTCAAGCGTCGGACGGGCGTTAGATTAACAACATCACGCGGCACCTGATAGGAGTCGACGAAATGGGAATCGAAGGAACACTATCGAAAGCTTGGGATCAGCACCTTGCTTCGGAGTTCGCCGCAAAGAGCGCTGAAGAAGCACTGGCGACGATGACCGCGGAACCCTACGTCAACGAGGTCCCGCTGATGATCGGCGCCGGGGCGCACCGAGCTGCACGACTTCTACGCCAACCACTTCCTGAACCAGATCCCGCCGGACATGGAGATGGTTACCGTCTCTCGGACCATCGGACAGGGCCGGGTCGTCGACGAGCTGATTGCTCGCTTCACGCACTCGATCCGCCTGGACTGGCTACTGCCCGGGGTACCGCCGACCGGAAAACGCGTGGAGATGCCGTTCGTCGTCATCGTTCAGTTCGAAGGCGACAAGGTCGCGCACGAGCATCTGTACTGGGACCAGGCTTCGGTGCTCGTCCAGGTTGGCCTTCTCGATCGAACGCTTCCCGTTCGCGGCAGCGAGATCGCGGCGCAAGTGCAGAATCCCACACAGCCGATGAACGAACTCATCCGTCGCGCGTCGAACAAAAACCAATGAGTCGCAGAAATGATGGGTTTCATCGGCGTTCTTCGCAGGACTCCTTGCGGGCTCTGTTCTCCAAAGTGGCCGTACTCATTTAGGAGGCAGCACGGAACTGTTCTCATCGGAAAGAAGGAGACACGCCAATGCCCACCGACACTAACTCGTCGGATAATCCGCCTGACGTTGCCCTGGTCCAGCTTGTCTTTGGCAAGTGCATGTCGATGGCCATTTCGGTTGTCGCCAAGCTGCGCGTCGCCGACCTTCTGGCCGACGGCCCGAAATCCGTCGCCGACCTGGCCACAAGGACGAATTCGCACGCGCCGTCGCTGTATCGGGTCCTTCGGGCATTGGCGGCCGTCGGCGTCTTCACCGAGCTGGCCGATGGTCGTTTCGCCCTCACGCCGATGAGCGAATACCTGCGCACAGGCGTCACGGGCTCGCTGCGCGGCATGGCCGACTTCTTCGGCTCCGACTGGAGCTGGCGGGCCTGGGGCAATCTGCTTGAAACCGTCCAGACGGGCCGCACCGCCTTTGACAGCATTTTTGGCGAACCAGTATTCGACTATCTCGCCAAGCACCCCGACGAGGCAGCTGTCTTCAACGAGGGCATGACGGGCTTCTCGTCGAACATCGCACCAGCCGTGGCCGAGGCGTACAACTTCGCGGACTTCAAGACGGTCGTCGATGTCGGCGGCGGTCATGGCGTGCTGATGAACACGATTCTCCAGGTATATGCGGAGGTGAACGGCATCGTGTTTGACTCCCTGCATGTTGTGGCCGGAGCCGAGGACGCCATCCATAAGGCGGGCCTGACGGGGCGCTGTCGGGCAGTCGGCGGCAACTTCTTCCAGAGCGTGCCGGCCGGCGCGACGCTTACCTGATGAAGCACATCATCCACGACTGGCCCGACGATCAGGCGACGACCATCCTGCGCAACTGCCGTAAGGCGGTGAACCACGGCGGCAAACTGCTCCTGGTCGAGTTGGTCATCGCGCCTGGCAACGCGGCGAACCTCGCCAAGATCGTTGACCTCGAGATGCTCGCGATCGCCAGCGGACGGGAGCGGACGGAAGTCGAATATCGGCAATTGCTCGCTGGGGCCGGCTGGCGACTGAGCCGCGTACTCCCTACCAAGTCGTCTACCCAGATCATCGAGGCCGAGCCGGCGTGAAGCGTATTCAGGTACCCGGCCGACCAAGCACCCGTGGGATCGCTCGGTCTGGAGTTCTCATCCCGAAACCTGCGAAGGAGCGCCGTGTGATGGCGAATTCGAACTTTTCGTTGTCGCGTCGAGGCTTCACGCTGATCGAGCTGCTGGTGGTCATCGCCATCATCGCTGTCCTGATCGCGCTGTTGCTGCCTGCCGTGCAGTCAGCGCGGGAGGCGGCCCGCCGCGGCAGTGCGCCAACAACTTGAAACAACTTGGACTGGCTTTTGCCAACTACGAAAGTACGAACGGGGTCTTTCCCTTGGGGGCGGTGACTGGCGTGAGGAACGCGGCGAACAGTGGTTGGGGTGACCAGCTCAAAAACAACGGGTTGAGCTGGGTCGCGCTAACCCTGCCTTTCTTGGAGCAGAACAACCTGTACAACTCGATCAACTTCCAGGTTGCCATCAGCACGAACCTGGCCCTGCCTGATTTCGCCACGGCATGGTACACAAGGATCAACACGCTGCAATGCCCCTCGGACGGCGACCAGGACGGCTTCCGGTTGGACGGCCGCAGCGGCGGAGGCGGAATGGGTCAATATGCCGCCACAGCGGCCCCGCTCCCCCCGGGAGGCGTAACGCCCATGGTCCCGGTGACGAATTATCTCGCCAGCTTCGGCGACAACTATTGCATCGGGGCTCTGACGAAAGGTGCGTTTTTCCCGACCGAAACCCCCTACACCGTCTGGCCACCCGTCCGCGGGCAGCCGCGGATCGGCTGGCCCGGCTACCAGGGCACGTACGCCGGCATCAACGCCAACCTCCCACCGACGGGGGGCGCCGGCGTCCTCCGCGGGATGTTCGATTGTACGACGAATCAGGTCGTCAGGCTCGCCAGCATTACCGATGGGACGAGCAACACGATCTCGGCCGGCGAGAGTCTCCCGCGCAGCGTGCCGACAACAACGTCTGGCAGTTCGGTGCCAACGCCAATGGTACGACCGTGCCGATCAACTATCCGACTCCCCTAAACTGTGACACCGCGGGCGGCTTCGGGACGTGCAATTGGGCCTCCCGGTGCTCCTACGCCAACACGGGCTTCAAGAGCGATCACCCCGGCGGCGCGAACTTCGTCTTTGCCGACGGGTCGGTCCACTTCCTCAAACAGTCGATCGCCATGACGACCTACTGCGCCCTCGGCAGTCGGAACGGGTGTGAGGTCGTCAGCTCCGATTCGTATTGACCGGAGCCGCCGCCCGACGACGATTGGAATGCGGCGGCCCCGGCGATGCGCGAAATGCGCACGGCGCGCGGACCATTCGCTCACGGACTGGTTTTCGCGCGGCTGGTACGACGTGTGTGTGTGCGCATGCGCGAAGGATTGAGCAGGCCCCCGTCGCCGACTGGAACACGCCGACCGAGATGATAGACATCACACGCCGGCGTCATCGCCCGCGATTACGGTGCCGGTCACATCCCTGCCGCTGACGCACGCAGTTTCTTCCGTTGATCCGGCAGCAGCTTGTCGAGCCGACTATAATAGTGCGTGCTTAGCCTGTCAAACAAAGTTGACTGCAGCAGCACATGCCGTCGTGTCAGTGCGCTTAGGAAGACTACGAGGCACCGAAACACGGACAATCCCGATCCGCAGGTTCCATGGTTTGCTAGGATGCACGATATGCTGCAAGTGGCCCGCAGCACAGCTGAAGAGTCCTCTCATATTTAATATAATTTCTCTAAATATTAATAAATTATAAGTTTACTTTGCCGGTGATGGTCAAGATGTTGGATTTGCTACGTGGTGCCGTCCGGCAGCCCGGCCCCTAGTGAGCTGGCCAGGCGCTTAGCTCGCTCGCCACCAATCTGAGCATGCAAGTCCCGCCAAGAAAATCTTGACCGACACCCCTACCATTCCTCATGGGCGCGGTGCGTCGGCGTGGTCACCTGTCGGCGGGGCCGACTGCGTGTACTGTATCCATGTTGATCCCATTGGCCAGGATGCAGAAATGGGTCGCGAGTATGATGGGTTTTGCCGGCATCATTCGCAGGACTTTTTGGCGGTTTTGATGTCCAAGGATGGCCCAACCACTCTCCCATTCAATCAACGACGTAAGAGGTCACATGCTCCCTATGGATTTGCAAATCGATTCCCGGCACGAGCTTGCCGAGAACCGTGGAAACTCAGTGACTCAGTGGATCTCGGCGCTCAAGCTGGGTGATCAGTCGGCCGCACAGGGGCTTTGGGAGGCGTACTTTCGTCGGCTGGTGGGTTTGGCCCATGCCCGGCTGCGCGATGCCCCACGACGCATCGCCGATGAGGAAGACGTCGCGCTGAGCGCTTTCCAGAGCTTTTGGCGGGGTGCCCAAGCGGGTCGGTTTCCCCGCCTCGACGACCGGAACGACCTCTGGCAGATCCTGGTCTTGATCACCGTGCGGAAGGCCATCGACCTCCGCAACTACGAGGGGCGACCATCGCGCGGCAGGGGGAGAGTCCAAAGTCTTACTGAAATGACCCACGAAGGGCTGGAGGCGATCGGTGGCAATGAACCTACCCCAGAAGCCGCGGCGCAACTCGCCGAAGAATACCAGCGGCTGATGGAACAGCTCGGCGACCCCACCTTGCAAAGCGTGGCGACATGGAAGCTTGAGGGGTACACCGACGAGGAGATCGCGTCCAGGCTCAACTGCGTCACAAGGACGGTCGAGCGCAAACTTGCCCGAATCCGTAGAATCTGGGCGCGGGCGACGAGGGAATGACCGCCGGCCTTCGTTGGAAGGCTACCGATACTGGCCTGCGGCTCGAGCTACTTTTTCAAGGCAAGTACTCTCCAAAGCTATAAGGCGTTTGTGGTTCCGGGACACTCGAGCGACACATCGCTGAGCGCGGGAGATCGAAGTGGACGTGACAACACGGCGAGACAATCAACTCGATTCGATACGAATCGCGCGCGATGTCGACGAAGCGTGCGACCGATTAGGCGCCTGGCGCGGGCGAACGCCCGCTGATCGAAGATTTCCTTTGCGGCGCGACCGACTCGTACATTCCCGTGCTGCTCCAACACCTCCTGGGCCTCGAGCTCGATTATCGCGGTGGCCTCGGTGAGTCTCCCGGGGCACTCGGAGTATCGAACGTCGGTTCCACGGGCACGAAGGCCTGGTCGACGCGGTATTCGCGGAGTTCGTTCCAAAATCCAGGATCGTACGCGGCCGTAACTCGGAGATCCTCGACATTCGGACGCGAAGCGACGACCGGCGTTCCGGGTCGGCTAAGAGTCCACCGCCAGACGTCCTCCTGAAGCATCCCGGGTCGTCGAGATCCTGTCCGAGCTGGGCCGCGGCGGGATGGGCGTCGTCTACAAGGCCCGCCAGATCCCGCTCAATCGTCTTTGCGCTTTGAAGATCATACTGCCGGGCGAACACAATGGCGCCGAGTTCCGCGCCCGCTTCCTGGCCGAGGCCGAGACCATCGCCAGGCTCAGGCACCCCAACGTCGTCCAGATCTATGGCCTCGGCGACCACGAGGGCCGACCTTACTTCGAGATGGAATACGTTGAGGGGGGCAGCCTCGCCGCGCGGCTCACCGGCACTCCTTGGGCACCCGGGCCGGCGGCGCGGATCGTCGCGGTGCTGGCCCGCGCCATCGGGGACGCCCATCATTTGGGGATCATCCACCGCGACCTCAAGCCGGCCAACATCCTCTTGACCGCCGACGGGGAGCCGAAGGTCAGCGACTTCGGCCTGGCCAAGTCGCTCGCCTCCAACGTCCGTCTGACCCACACCGGCCAGCTCCTGGGCACGCCCTGCTACATGGCCCCCGAGCAAGCCGAGGCCGGCGCAGTACACGTCGGCCCGGAGGCCGACGTCTACAGCCTGGGCGCGATCGCTTACGAGCTGCTGACGGGTCACCCGCCTTTCCGTGCGGCGACTACCCTCCAGACGCTCGATCTTGTACGGTCGCGGGAGCCGGTCCCGCCACGCGACCTCCAGCCCGCCACGCCGCGCGACCTGCAGACTATTTGCCTGAAGTGCCTGGAGAAGGAGCCTGGGAAGCGATACTCCACGGCCGCAGAGCTGGCCGACGACTTGGGGCGGTTCCTCGACCACCAACCGATCCGGGCACGCTCGGTGGGGTATCTCGGCCGGCTGCATCGGTGGGCCCGTCGCAACACAGTGCCCGCCGGATTGCTCTGCGCTCTGTGGTGACAGGTCTCGTTGCCCTTACGGCGATCTCCTGGCAGTGGAGGACGTCGGAGGAGCGACGCAAGAAGGCGGTCGAAGCCCAGGAACGGGCCGAACAGGCCGGCAACGAAGCCCAGCGACTGAGCGAGGCCGAACGCCGCGAACGCTATCGGTCGAACATCGCGGCCGCCGCAGCGGCCTTGCAACTCCAGAACGGCGCTACCGCCCAACGATATCTCGCGGCGGCGCCACCGGAGCACCGCGACTGGGAGTGGCGACACCTGCACAGCCAGCTCGACGGCGCTCGCGCCGTGATTCCCGGGGGCATGCCGGCTTTGGGAGTTTGGCAACTTCCGAGCATGAGCCCGTCAGGAATGCAGTTTGCCGCCCCGGACAAGGATGAACGCATCATCAATCTGTGGAACGCGACAACCGGCACTAAGCTCGGTGCCCTGCACGGCCACGAAGGGCCAGTTTATGCTCTGGCCTACAGTCCCGACGGAAAACGCCTCGCCTCCGGTGCCGCCGATAAGACCATTCGTATTTGGGACGCGACGTCGGGAAAAAAAGTGGCGGTATCGGTCGGACACGAACATCCGGTCGAGTGGCTCTGTTACAGTCCGGATGGAGAGCGGATCTGCTCACTGGATGGGCAGTCCGCTCGTCTATGGGACGCGATCACCGGCAAGTGCATCGCCGTACTCGCTGGGCCTGTGAAAAAGGTCGCCGCAATCTTTACACCGGACAGTCGGCGGCTCGTTATCGGCCTCGATCGCCAAGTTTGCCTGTACGATGCGTCGACGGGCCGGCTGATCGACGTACTGGGAAGCCATGAACATCAAGTCGACCACTTGGCGGTTAGTCCCGACGGCAAGCGAATCGCATCGCATGGCGACCGCGAAGACAGCATCCGCTTATGGGATGTGAAAGCCGGCCGCGAGGTCGCTGTCCTGCGCGGGGACATCGAGCACTCAACGGCCCTGGCGTTCAGTCCCGACGGGTCGCGCCTGGTTTCGGGGAGCGTATATCCCGATAACACCGTTCGCCTTTGGGATGCGTCGACGGGCCGGCGGATCGCCGATATGCAGGGCCACAAGAATACGATCCGATCGGTGGCGTTCGCTCCGGACGGTCGCCACATCGTCTCGACGTCCCAAGACCATACGGTCTGGCTGTGGGACGGTGTCACCGGCAAGTCGATCGCTGCGCTCGGCGGGCATACCGAGAGCGTGTGGAACGCGATCTTCAGCCCCGATGGCAGGCGGGTCGTCACCGCATCGGCCGATCAGACGTTGCGGCTCTGGGACGCGAAGTCCGGCGAGCGGATCGCCGTGCTGCGCGGACACAAGCGAGAGGTCTCCGGCGCGGCGTTCGCGGCGCACGGCTCCGTGCTGGTTTCGCGCTCGGCCGACGGCGAGTCGCGTGTCTGGGACATGGCGCTGGCCGAGCGGAACGGGATCCTTCGCGGGCACGAGAGCTTTGTCTACGACGTGGCCTTCAGCCCTGATGGCACACAGGCTGCCTCTGCGGCCTGGGACGGCACCGTGCGGATCTGGGATGTGACCACTGGCCGGCAAACCACCCTCCTGCGACACGATTACTGTCATTCGAAGGCCAAGATCGTCAGTTCCGTCGCCTGGCACCCCAGTGGCGGCCAGCTCGCCACTGTGACCCGCGACGACACGATCACCCTCTGGGATCTGACCACCGGCAAACCCCGCCAGGTCTTCACCGCACCCACCGGCGACTGGACCGGGGACGTCCGGGCGGTTTTCAACCCGGCGGGCACTCTGTTGGCCTCGGGGAGCCGAGATGGTTCGGTGCGGATCTGGGACGTGGCCACGGGGACGCCGGCCGGTGTGCTAACCGGGCATCGAGGTTCTGCTCTCGACGTGGCCTTCAGCCCCGACGGAAGACTGCTCGCCAGCGTGGGATTTGACCGGACGGTGCGGATCTGGGACGTGGCGATCCGCGCGGCAGTCAAGGTCTTGCCCGGAGATGCGGAGGGCTATCGCGTCGCCTTCGGCGCGGACGGCCGCCTGATCGCCACTTGTTCGCTGGGCGGCACGGTACGGCTCTGGGACGCCCGCACGTATCAGGAACTCGCGGCGCTTGGACACGGGAACCGGGTGCTCGGCCTCGCGTTCAGCCGTGAGGGCACCCGCTTGGCGACGGCCTGCGGCGACCACACAATCCGCCTCTGGGACGTTGCCACGGGTAAAGAGGTCTGCGAGCTGCGCGGACACGAGGCCTACGTCCATGCCGTCGCTTTCAGCCCTGACGGCACCCGGCTGGCCTCCGCGTCCGGCGACTCCACGGTTCGCATCTGGGACACTGTTCCACAGTTCATGCGGGCCAAGCCGCCGGATCATTGCCGACCGAACGGCAATAAACTCACCCGCACCAGCCAAGTCTCAGCTCCGGGACGTGCCAACCGGAGCGGCGTCCATCGGTACAAGTAATGCGACAAGCTCACGTGAAACGGCGTGGGGAGCAAGGTCGTCCGGAGCTTCTGACGCGGGACGCCCAACTCATCCATGCGGACGGTGCAATGTTCCGCCACATCATCGACTTCTGTCACCGAGGGATCGAGCCAGACCGAGTAGATGATCCCAAGGTCGTTGACCTTGTCCTTTGGGATATCACCGGCGCGCACCGCGTCGAGCACACCGTTGGCGATTAAGATCGTCCTTGCTGGCGAGGCCGATCTTGGCCAGGGTCGGCGAACTGACGCGTGCGGCATTGGCCGAGTCGGGGGGATAGTAGTTTGGTGTTCGTGTTCAGGGGCGCAAAAAACGCTCCGAGTCGCCCTCACGATCTATGTTTAGGCGATAAAAGTCTTATGCGACGTCGGTGCAAGTATCGGCTCACGATCCGCCAGTCGATGGCCCTCATAGCCATAGCGGGGATCTTCCTGGGACTATTCGCCGCCTATCCGAACGATCAAGTCGCGGTGGGGTGCTTTCTCGTCGCTTTTCTGGTGGTCGTCATCCCCGTGCACTTCGCAATCGAAGGCAACCGTCGCGATCCCATCGTTACCGGCTTCAATCGCGGGGGCCACCCTGATCAGGAGGATTCCCCTGGACCCGTCTAAGCTTGCGAGGCCACGGCGTCTACCTTTCGAGCGCATTCGCAAATCGATGCGAACCCCCCAACCGTCTATTGCGTTGTTAGATGGATCAGAAAATGATGATGTAAGCGAAGTGACTCAAGCCGCTGACATAAACGCAAGTGTTCAAGAGATCGCGCAGGGAGATATAGCGATGAATGCCAAAGCGATCATGACGCTGGCGTTGCGCCTTATGGGATTCTGGGTCTTGTTCAGTGCGGTCGCTGCGATGGTCAACTTCGCGGCCTTTCTCACCTCGTCGATCCCCCCTGTCGCCGGGCCACGGGGGGAATTGAGTTTCCTTATCTCCTCGGGTTTCGGCATCGTAGCGTACGCGTCCTTCGCGGCAGTTTTGCTCTTATTCGCACCAGCAGTCGCATCTTGGTTCTCAACCGAATCAGCGCCCTTAATTCCTGTCGCCACGGATCGTCCGGTCGCTGTGCGGGACGTCTACATCATCGCCGCGAGATTATTGGGCCTCAATTCCCTGTTGTCCGGCGTCCCGGCGGCCCAGAGGCTGGCACAATTGATCCTCGACTACAGGTTCCATTGGGGACGGGCGGGGGAGTTTATCTGGGCGAGTTTTGTCGAGGCATCGATCTACCTGGTCGGCGGGGCCTTGTTTATCTTCTGTGCCGCCGGAATCGCTGATGTCTTTTTGAGGGCTCATGGCATGTCCGAGCGGCCGATGGCAGGGTGAGCTAAACGTCCAAGCGAATGAACCGTGAGCAAGCCGCTCCGCGGTGCCCTGCCGTCGGATGGGGATTAAGCAGAACCCGCGGCCCTACAGCTCCCCCTTGAGCCCCAGCTCGTGGAAATAGTGCGTGACCTTGTCCTGGTTCTCCAGCAGCCAGTCGATCGTCGGCTCGCAGCTGCATCGCCTTCTTGATGACCTTGGCGGTCGCTTCGCGGTGCACGTCGAAGAGGGCCTTGTGGTCCAGTTCGTCGACTTCCGTCACCGAGGGATCGAGCCAGACCGAGTAGATGATCCCCAGGTCGTTGACCTTGTCCTTGGGGATGTCGCCGGCGCGCACCGCGTCCAGCACGCCGTTGGCGATCGCCGCCTGGACGGTGCCCATCAGGATATTGGTGTACTTGCCGCTTTTGACCGTCACCTTGCTCACCATGACCGTCGCCGGCCGGACCTGCACGTCGCTACTCAAGATCGCGAAGACGCGGGAGTGCCCCTTGACCTGGTCGCCGATCAAGTTGGCCAGCGCATGGCCGACCGGGCCGTCCAGCTCGCCGATCACGACCTCGGGCTCGGCGCAGAGATAATCTTCCGAACCCTCGACCAGGGCCTCGCCCGTTCGCAGTACGATCCGCTCGCTCATGGCTTCACCTCGCGTTCAGACTGGCATGATGTCAATTCGCGTCCAAACCGGCAAAAGTACGCGCCGCGACCCAGTATCGCCTGCCTGGCAGAACAAGAAAACCGGCTCGACGCTGCGGCACTGGGTCCTTGCCTGCGCACTCGCCGTTCGTCCTACGATGTGCTAAGATTCCGTGAAATCGCACGTTGAGTTCAGATGAACAGCTAAAACACACCGATCGATCCCTCCAGAGCGGTCGTGCCAACTTGATGAGGTTCTAGTGATTGTTCAGCGTCCTCGCGACCACGGATTGAAGTTCAAACCGTTTGATCTGGGGGTGTCGGCACGGTGGCTGCAGCAACAGCGAAGGAAATCGCTCGCGCGGATCGGCAAGAGCCCGCGTGAAGCCGCCCTGATCGAGCGGATCAAGCGGCTCAAGAAGGAGGCGGGCACGCATTCCCCCAGCGCCTGGACGCTGGCCCAGCGCATCCCCGAGCTGCGGCTCAAAGTCGATGCCTGCTTTCTTGTCCAATCCGTACGCGACCAAGCTGTTCATGATGCACTTCCAGCGCGAAGTCATCCGGCCCAGGAAGCTTCGCGCCCTTGCTGGAGCTTTATCCGTCGCAGAACCGGGTGATCGCGGCCAAGCTGGGCCGCGTGCTCGAGCTCAATCCCGATTCGATCTTCGTCGGCAACGGCGCGGCCGAGATCATCCAGGCGATCCTCCATCGGTTCACGCGGGAAAAAATCCTGGTCAACCTGCCGACGTTTTCGCCCTATTACGAGTTCACCCGGCCCGACACCCAAGTCATCTACAACGTCTTGCGCAAGGAAGACGATTTCCGAGTTCAATCCCGGCGGCTTACCTCGACCTGGTTCGCCGCGAACGGCCCGACACGGTCGTCTTGATCAACCCCAATAACCCCGATGGCGGCTACATTCCCTCACGCGGTGATGCGCCGGATGCTCGAGGAGCTGCGGTCTGTCCCCAACGTCATCGTCGACGAGAGCTTCATCCATTTCGCCTGCGAGGGAGACGGTTTCATCTACCGGAGCGTGGCCGACCAGGTCGGCCGGTTGCCGAACCTGATGGTCGTCAAGAGCATGTCCAAAGACTTCGGCGTCGCCGGAATCCGGGCCGGATACGCGGTGATGGCGCCCGATCGGGTGCGGACGCTGCTCGAAAACGGCTATCTCTGGAATTCGTCGGGCATGGCCGAGTATTTCTTCGATCTCTATTCCCGGCCCGATTTCCAGGCCCAGTACGAGCGCGCAGCGGATCCGCTTCATCCGCAACTCGCGCCGGTTCTTCGGCGCTCTGGCCAAGATTGACGGGCTGCACGTTTATCCGACCCATGCCAACTTTGCCCTGGTCGAGCTCCGCGGCGATTTGAGTGCCGACGAGCTCGTCTGCCGCTTGCTGATTCGCCGCGGGATCTACACGCGAACCTGCGACGACAAGAAAGGGCTTGGAAGCCGGCAGGTTCGTCCGGATCGCCGCCCGCAATCGCCCCGAAAACGCCTACATCATTCGCTCGCTGCGCACGAATGATCGGCTGAAGCTTGGCGCTCGCGCCGGGCTTGGCTCGACGTGGCGCAGTCTAATCCGGCAACGCCAAAAGTTTCGCCTGCATCAAGCCCATTTCTCGCCGCAGGTGTCGCGCCCCGTCAGCAGAAGAATGCCCGCGAGCACCAGTGCCGGCACAACTACGAACAGACCGGCGACGATATTCTCGGGCGCCTGGCCGGTGACTTGGGTGGGCACAGCTCCGATCGAGTTCAACACCCGGCCCATGCGTCCGGCCATCATCGCCGCATCTCCGAACAGGTCGGAAACTTTGCCGATCAACGACGGCGACCAGATGTCGCCCAGGAAATGGACCGCGAAGAGCGCGATCGAATACGCCGCCGCCCGCAGGTTGGGCTGCACCACGTTGGCAATGATCGCATTGCACGGCCCGGTGTTGACAAACATCAGTGACTCGGCGAGGAAAATCGCCGCGAAGATCGCCGGCTCGGCGCACGCAAAAGCGCCGCCACCACAAAAGGGATCGAGCCGAACATCGCGACGGCAGGAACGAGAAACAGAGCCTCAGGCTTGATTTTGGCTAGCCGGTCGGCAAGCCAGCCGCCGGCTGACATTCCCAGCACGGCCGCCAACAGTGTGACGACCCCCAGAATGGTTCCCGCCCGCGCCTGGTCAAATCCGCGCGTGGTGAACAGATAAATAGGCACCCAGACGAGCATGCCGCCGATCGCGAATGTGTAGGCGGCCATGCCCAGGACCGCGTAGATGTAGGAGGCGTTCTTGCCCAAAGCGAAAAGCTCCGCGCGGCCTGCGCCGACGCGCTCAAAGGCCTTGAGCTTCTCGGCATCGACGCCTTCGTTTGCCCCGCGCACTGGCTCAGGAAGAAACAAGACCAGAAGCGCCGCGGCAATGCCCGGCGCACCGACCATGAAAAAGGCCAGGTGCCAGCTCAGTTTGGACGCGATGACCGACCCTAAGCCGATCCCAAGCGCACTACCCAGTGGCATCGCCACATAATAGGCCGACATCAATCGGGCTCGGTGCTCGCGAGCAAAGAGGTCCACCAAGATCGTCGGCGCGATCACGCCGTATGTGGCTTCGCCAATTCCCAGCACGCTCCGCGCGAGTGCCATGTGGCCATAGGTGCTCGCCAGCCCACTGCCGATCGTCGCCAGGCTCCAGACTCCGACCCCCAATCCCAAGAGCCAGGTACGCTTCAGCCGATCGCCCAGCCAGCCCATGATCGGGCCAAACACCGAGTAACTCACCAGGAAGATGCTAGTCAGTAAGCCCCACTGGAAATTCGAGATGGCCAGATCTTCCTTGATCTGCGGTTGCATCGCCATCAGCAGGTTGCGATCGAGATAATCGAGCATGTTCATGGCAAAGAGAGCCACAAACGTCGTCATGGCCCATCGCTGCGGCGCCGGCATCACACTCGTCGCTGATCCGATCTCGTCCTCGATATGCACCACGTCGTGCCTCCTTGGTGCCAAGGCGCCGGGCCATGAAAGGGCGGCTCCGACCACCCAGGCTGCGTGATGTTACGACAGGGCCCTGGAGACGTCCACCAGAAAAGTAGAATCACTCCGTGCACCCGGCGATCACGGCGAGAATTTCGGCTCCAAACTTGCGCCGCTTTTCTTCGCCGATGCCCCAGACGGCGGCCAGCTCGTCCTGAGTGCTGGGTCGCCGCACACACAGTTCATCGAGCGTGCGATCCCAGAAAAGAGTGTACGGAGGAACGCCCATTTCCTGGGATTTCCGTGAGCGCCACTCTCGCAGTGCCTGACGAAGCACACCGTGCTTGGGGGTGGGAATTACGGCAGCCTCGGGTTCAGGTGCCGGTCTATCTTTCGGCGTTTTCTTGGGCGAGGCGGGCTCCCAGGAACCCAATCGAGCGACGGTCCGATTGTGCATGACCTCGCGGCCCAGTTCGGTGATGCCGAGTAACGGATAGCGTAAACCTTCCGACCGCAGATAACCCTGCCGTACGAGGGCCTGAATCATGGCCTGAACCTGACGTTTGGTCATCGATCGGAGGCGACCGTACGTCGGCAGCTCTTGATGGTTGTACCGCCGGATCTGGGCCGTGTCGCTGCCCGTCACCAGGTCCGCGAGCTGGTTGCCGCCAAAGCGGCCGTCCAACCGCGCGGCTCCCGACAGGAGAATGCGCACCGTCTCCTGCGTGCGGTCATCGACCGGCGCAGCCTCTGGTGTCTGGCAATTGTCACAGCGGCCGCAGCCTTCGGGCAGAGTCTCGACATCGCCGAAGTAGTCCATGATCGCCTGCTGCCGGCAGCCGGCGCCATAGGCATAGCGCCGCATCAGATCAAGCTGGTCTTGTCTATGCCTCTCCCAATCGTCGCGTCTGTCGGCTGGCACCGACTCGACGGATTGCCGGTTGAAAAACTCATGGATCGCAATATCTCCAGGGCTGTGCATTAGCAAGCACCTGGCGGCGAGCCCGTCCCGGCCGGCGCGGCCGGCCTCCTGGTAATAGGCTTCGACGGTTCCCGGCATCTGGGCATGGATGACACAGCGCACGTCCGGTCGGTCCACTCCCATCCCAAAGGCATTCGTGGCGACGATGACCACACGTGGAAGATCGCGAAAACTGCGATGCGCCTTTTCGCGTTCATCGGCCCCCAAACCGGCGTGATAAGCAAAGGCGGGCCGCCCTGCTTTCTTTAGATATAGGACCAGCTCGTCCACGCGTTTTCGGGACGCACAATAGACGATCGAAGCACCGTCGACATCCGACTCATCCAGGATGCGCTCAGCGCGAAGTCGTTCACGGGCTTCCATCACCGCCGAGAATGACAGATTGGGCCGATAGAACCCGTGGACCCGTACGAGTGGCTGGCAAAGTTTCAAATTGGCAACAATCTCTCTTTGAACGCGCGGAGTCGCCGTGGCCGTGAAGGCCGCGATCGGGACCGCGAACAATTCCTTGAGCCGGCCCAGGCCGCGGTATTCGGGTCGAAAATCGTGTCCCCACTGCGAAATACAATGTGCCTCGTCGATGACGACATAATCCGGTCGGCTGGCGGAGAGTGCCGCCAGAAAACCTTCATCAGAAAATCGTTCCGGCGCAACGTAAAGAAATCGCAGGTGCTTCCGCGCCCAATTCTGCCATCGCCCGCTGGCGCTCTTGGAATGAAAGATTGCTGTGCATTCCGGCAGCCGGAAGGCCGGCAAGCTCCAGTTTCTTGACCTGGTCATTCATCAGGCTGATGAGCGGAGAGACGACCAGGCAGCACTTGCCGAGTTCTACCGCCGGGAACTGGTAACAGAGCGACTTGCCGCTCCCCGTTGCCATGACCCCCAGCAGGTCTCGGCCGCTGGATAAGGCGTCAATAAGTTCCTCCTGCCCAGGATGAAATGCGTCATGACCAAAGACGGATTTCAGCAGAGCATGTCTCATGAACTATTGGCCTTCAATTACACAATCGCGGCAGATAGAATCCTTGGTGATTAGCGATCGATCGGTCGACACACCGCGGCACTCCTCCCTACCCTACGCCGGCGCAAACCAAGCGAATCCGTTGTACCAGGAACACCGGAAGGGATCAAAGGTTCACGCGATCGATGATGTTATTGTGTTTCGGGACCCACGGATGTTGACGTGGCCGGTCGAGCATGTTGCCCAAGAACATCGCAACCAACTTGCGAGTCCGCGTGCCTGAGGTACGATAGAGGACCAGAGACGGCGCAATCAATTCGCGAAAGGACAGGTTGAACCGTATGAGACTGCGCTTCAATTCCCGTCCCAGGCCCGGTCGTCGCTTGCCCAAATGGATCGCCGGCTTTTGCGTGATTGCGCTGGTCGTCCCCGGCATCGCGATCGCCGCCGAGGGGTTCGACGATCGGTTCGACAAAGAGATCCAGCCGGTCCTCGAGGACCACTGTTACGCCTGCCACGGCAATGGCCTGAAAAAAGGAAACGTCAGCCTCGACGGGTTCGCGGCCGACCGAGCGCGGTTGCGCGACGTCAATCTTTGGTGGGGCGTTCTGAAAAACGTGCGTGCGGACATCATGCCCCCCGCCGGCAAGCCGCGGCCTTCCGACCAGGAGAAAAAGCTCCTCGAAAAATGGATCAAATACAGTGTGTTCGGCATCGACCCCAAAAATCCCGATCCCGGCCGGATTACAGTCCGGCGGCTGAACCGGGTCGAGTACCGCAACACGATTCGCGACCTGATGGGGGTCGACTACGACACGACGGCCGAGTTTCCGCCAGATGATACGGGGCACGGATTCGACAATATCGGCGATGTCCTGACGCTGTCCCCCCTGCTCCTCGAAAAATACATCACGGCAGCGCGGGCGGTCGTGTCAAAGGCCGTGCCGACGACATCGCGCGTCGTCGCGGAAAAGACGTTTGGCGGGCAGCGTTTTCATCCGCCAGGAACGCCACCCCCGGCAACCAATGGCGACGGCACTCCCCTGGCGTTGTCGTACTATCAGCCAACGACCGTTTCGACTGAGGTTCGGGTCGAACATGCGGGGCGCTATCAGGTCGTGCTGGACCTGACCGCGAATGAGCGATTTGTTGATGGAATCTTCGATCTCAACCGATGCCGGCTGATTTTCAAGATCGACGACCGAGAAGTGCTGCCGCGCGAATACAGCCGGCAGGATGGCCGGGCCTATCACGACGTGATCGACCAGGACTGGCAACCGGGCCAACATCAGCTTGCACTCGAGCTCAAGCCGCTTACGCCGAAGGAAAAGCAGGTGCGGTCGCTCACGATTCGGATCAAATTGGTGACCCTGCGCGGCCCCCTGGATCAACGGTATTGGGTTTTGCCCGCCACCTACAGGCGTTTTTTTCCCAAGGATGTGCCCGCAAGCCAAATCGATCGCGATCGGTACGCCCATGAGATTTTGGAACGCTTCGCGGCCAAGGCGATTCGCCGGCCGGTCGCGGCGGAAACGGTGGATCGGCTAGCGGCGCTGGCCGCCGACACGTACTCGCGTCCGGGACAGACCTTCGAGGCCGGCATCGCCCAGGCAATCACGGCGACTATCGCGTCCCCTGGTTTTCTCTTTCGCGAGGAATCGGCCGCGAGAGGTTCTGTAGCCGAACCATTTCCACTGGTTGATGAATATGCCCTCGCCTCGCGGCTGTCTTACTTCCTCTGGTCGTCGATGCCCGACGAAGAATTGATGCGTTTGGCAGCGTCCGGAACTCTCCGGCAGAATCTGGCTGTCCAGTTCGCACGGATGGTCGCCGACCCGCGCTCGGAGGAGTTGGTCAAGCATTTTGTCGGCCAGTGGCTCCAGGCTCGCGATATCGATTCCGTTACGATCAACGCCTTCGCCGTGATCTCCCGCGATCAAGTCCCCGACCCTGCGGCCGAAGCTCGGCGGACGCGATTCCGCGAGCTCAACAAGAAGGCTCCCGAGAAACTGACCGATGCCGAAAAGAAAGAGCTCGAACAGGTGCGGAGCTCGTTTTTCGGGTCGTTCCGCCGTTTCCGCGAGTTCGAGCTCAATGGCGAGTTGCGCCGGGCCATGCGCAGGGAGACCGAGATGCTGTTTGGCCATATCGTTCACAACGGCCGCAGCGTGCTCGAATTGATCGACAGCGATTACACATTCTTGAACGAACGGCTCGCCAAGTACTACGGGATCACCGACGTCAAGGGAGACGAAATGCGGCGTGTGGCCTTGCCGTCGGGCGGGACGCGCGGCGGGATCCTCACTCAGGGAACGGTGCTCGCGGTCACCTCAAACCCCGACCGGACTTCCCCGGTAAAGCGCGGCCTGTTCATTCTTGACAACATTTTAGGAACGCCACCCGCTCCGCCGCCGCCGGACATTCCGCCGCTTGAAGACGCCGCCAAGCGATCGGGCAATAAGAAGCCGACCCTGCGCGAAACGCTTGCCTTGCACCGCGAGGACGCCAAGTGCAGCTCTTGCCATAATCGCATGGATCCCTTGGGGTTGGCCCTCGAGGATTTTAACGCACTTGGGCGCTGGCGCGACAAGGAGCGCGGTCAACCGATCGACTCGTCGGGAATATTGATCACTGGAGAAAAATTTACGACCATCCAGGAGTTGAAACACGCCCTTATAGATACACGGCATCGAGATTTTTATCGTTGCCTGAGCGAAAAACTCCTCACGTATGCATTGGGGCGTGGACTCGAGTATCATGATGTCGAGGCCGTCGACCGTTTGGTGGAACGTCTTGAAAGTACAGGCGGTAACGCAACCGAATTATTAAAGGGTGTGGTCGATTCGGTCCCGTTTCAGCGAGGCCGGATCCAAGAAACGATAGCGGCGAACCAGGCTGGCGGTGCACGCCAACACGTGCCAGGGGCCGAAACAGGGGCTAAACGATGACGTCGATCGGGAAAGACGGAGAGATCTTCTCAGCTTCGGCGCAGGCGCGTTTCAATCGTCGCCGAATGCTCCGCGGACTGGGTGTCTGCGTGGCCCTGCCGGCTTTTGAATCGCTATTGGCATCGTCGAGTGGAATACTTGCAGCCGCGACGGATGCAAAGACTCTGGCGACGACTTCGACCGGCGCACCGTTGCGGTCGGCCTTTATTTACTTCCCCAATGGCGCGATTCCCAAAGCCTGGTGGCCGACAGGTGAAGGCGCCGAATTTGAGCTCAAGAGAACACTGGCCCCGCTCGATTCGCACAAGCATGCGATCCAGGTCCTGGGAGGTTTGAACCACAGGACAGCCCAGGGCGGACCAGACGGCCCCGGCGATCACGCGCGGGGCGGCGGCACATTCTTGACTGGAGTCCGACTGAAGAAGAGCGCGACGAATATCCGTGCCGGAGTGTCCATCGATCAGGTGATTGCGCGCCAGATTGGGCACCTGACGAGGTTCCCTTCGCTGGAACTGGCCACTGATGCAGTCCACAAGACAGGAGCCTGCGATTCAGGCTACTCGTGTGCCTATCAGTACAATATGTCCTGGAGCTCGCCCACCACGCCGATGACTCCTGAAACCAATCCCCGCTTGGTGTTCGAGCGGCTTTTCGGCAGCGGAGCCCCCGGCGAACGGCACGCCAACTTGGATCGCCGGCGCGGCGAACAGCGGTCCGTGCTCGATTTTGTCCTGACCGAAGCGCGGTCGATGCATCGTCGTCTCGACTCGGGTGACCGCGACAAGCTCGACCAGTACTTGACCGGCGTTCGCGAACTCGAAACGCGCATCGAAAAGGTTGAGAAGATGGGAAAAGCCGCTGACCCGGCGATCGAGACGCCATCGGGAATACCGGCTGACTACGCGGAATACATTCAGTTGATGTACGACCTCTTGATTCTGGCTTTCCAGACCGACTCGACGCGGGTCGCGACCTTGTTGCTCGCTCACGACGGCAGCAACCGATCATTCGACCACATCGGGATCTTCGAGGGGCATCACGACCTCTCTCACCATCAGAACCGTTCGGCGTGGGTTGACAAGGTCGCCGATATCGACCAGTGGTACGTGACTCAGTTTGCCAAGTTTTTGGGCAAGCTTGAGATGCACAAAGATATCGACGGCAAGTCACTGCTGCACAACTCAATGATCGTTTACGGCAGCGGCAATGCCGACGGCAATCGGCACACGCACGACAATCTGCCGTTCCTGCTGGCAGGTGGCGGCGGCGGCTCTTTGTCGCCTGGCCGATACGTGAAGCACGGGTCCAAGCCAGCGGCGAACCTCTTTCTGAGCGTGGCGGATCGTTTGGGAGTCCACGGGCTCAAGCGATTTGGCGACTCCACCGAGCGTCTCATTAATATCTGATCTGGCCAATCCCTACACCATGGACGACCATCATGATCCGGTCAGTGATCGCGCTTGCGTCCTCTCGCTACCGGCAATCGCCTCGGCCGCTGAGTCCCAGGAGATTCCGCTTTGGCCCAAAGGAGCGCCTGGCTTCGAAAGCCGGCGCACAGAGGCCGAGCAAGCCAAGGATTACTGGGTCAAAAACATCCACAACCCGTCGATCACTGTCTTTCTGCCTCCCAAAGAAAAGGCGACCGGCGCCGGCGTCGTCATCTGTCCCGGTGGCGGCCACCGCTTGCTGGTCTTCGATGCGGAAGGTGTCCAGGCGGCACGTTACTTGAATAGCATCGGCGTCGCCGCATTTGCCCTCAAATACCGGCTCGGTCGCGAGCAGGGCACACCGTACTCTATCGAGAAACACGCACGCGAGGATGGCGAACGCGCGATGCGGCTGGTACGCAGCCGGGCCCAGGAATGGAATCTCGATCCCGCCCGGATCGGCATCATGGGTTTTTCGGCGGGGGGAGAGGTTGCCTCGATGGTGGCGTTTGGCAACGGCGAAGGTTCTAGCAGTGCGCCCGACCCAGTGGACCGGCTCAGCAGCCGGCCCAACTTCCTGGTCATGATCTATCCGGGCCCGCTCGGTATCCCCAAAGAAATCCCGCCCAAATCACCGCCGGCATTCCTTCTGGTTGCCAACGATGATCGTGGCGCGGCCCAGACGATTGCCAGTCTCTTTCAGAAATACCGCGACGCCAAGGTACCCGTAGAGGCCCACGTCTTTGCGCGGCGGCCACGCATTCAATATGGGGAATCGGTCGAAGCTGGCAACCTTGAAGGGTTGGCCCCAGCGCCTGGCCGACTGGATGGCGGACAATGAGCTGCTTGTTTCGCCGCCGAAATAACAGCGCGGCCCGGTCCCGACACACGTTGCGATCCGTTGAGGTGCTAGTCAATGTGCCATCACGTAGCCGGGTGGTCGACAAAGTCGGTGCTGATGAATGTAGGGGTGTGCGCCCTGCTTTTGCCTGAACTTCGAGCGTTTCACATAGGCCCTACGGCGTTGTCCGCGCCGGACCTACGCAACGGAAACCCAGGCAGCGACCACGAGCCAATGGCGGCCGACCGCGGCGATATGAGCTGCGACATAGTTCGGCCGGGCCGATCCAGCTTCCGCCCCGCTCGCTCTTAGCCTTGGTAGGCGTCTCATTGACCGGATTGGCCCGAGTTGCGTCGATCTTCGTGTAAAAAGCCTCGTCGTACCAATCGCGGCACCACTGCCAGACGTTGCCGGCCATGTGATGCAGGCCGAACGGAGACATCCCCAGCGCGGTATTCACTTCAGCCATGGGCAGGGTGTCGGCCCGATAGCTGGCAGACCGTCGATGCTGGCCGTACCTCATTTTTTGCAGGGATGGCCGATCCTCGCCCCAAGGGAATGTCTGGGAACGGACGCCACGGGCGGCGTACTCCCACTGCGCCTCGCTGGGCAGGTAGCTTTCGGTGTCTGCACAGATTTCCCGCGGTAGTTGGTCCAATCTCGGCCGTTCGCCCAGATCGAATAGGCATTCGCCCCGTACCATGAGACAAGGATCATGGGCCAGCGTTCGGTTCCCGGGAAAGGCCGCCAACCTGCTTCCCCTTTGCGAATGAGCACATGATCGTTGCGATCGTCATCTGCATCAAGCACGAACCATTCCGCGAGGATCTCGTCGGCAACGTCGCCGATCGAATTGAGAAAACGGCAATAAGCCGACGTGGAGACTGTCTCAGTGTCGATTAGGAACGCGGTTAGGTCGACGACGTGCAAGGGCCGCTCATCGGCAAGCGCGGTTGACGCCTCGCTGCCGATCTGCACTGTTGCAGAGGGAATCAACACGCTCTGCATGCCGTCTGAGCGTCTGCGGTACTGCCATACCGGCCCGTTCTGATGCAACAGCTCATACAGTCCGCACTGCTCGGTTTCCCTCCTACTCCAGTGGCCATCGAGCTGCGTGAATGCGGCGGCCGGCACGGCGGGCGGTGCCTGTCTCTCCCTGTGCCAGGAGCTCCGATCGGGCCTGCCTGTCCCTTGCTGCAGGTAGACCAACTCGGCCAGATCCGAAAGGCGAAACGGTTGCCGCGTAAAGACTGCTTTATAGACCGGGCATGATGGGTTGTCGGGAAACGTGACCTGCAATTGTTCCTCGATCTCCATGAACAATTCGGCCGTATCGAGACTCTCGATTTTGAGGTCTTCGATTAGCCCGTCACCAGGTGAGATTCGGTCCCTTCGAATTCCCAACTGCTCCGAGGCGATGTCGCAAACCCGCCGTTCCACTTCGTCGAGCCGCAGTCGACTATCCGCTGTCAGGGCCATCGCTCGCTCCCCCAATTCCCCGGAGTTGGTGACAGGGTGCAGGTGCAATTAGCGCGAAAGTTTCTTTGGTGACTCCGCACTCTTTCCAATCGGCGGCGCCGATACCTGCTTGGTCGAAGCCAGGTACGCAAAGAGGTCGCGGATCTCGCGCGGGGACAAGGGGTCGAGCAGTCCCTCGGGCATCATCGAGGTCGTCGAGGGCTTGATCGCTTCGACGTCCTCGCGCGGTACGACGACCCGCTCGTTGGCCGTCTGGATGACCAGCGAGCGTCGGGTCTGCTCGCGGATGATCCCGGAGACCAGGCGGCCGTCGGTGGTCGCCACGCTCGTCAATGTGTAATCGCGGCTCACGGCGGCGCTCGGGTCCAGGACGTTTTCGAGGATGTAGTCGGGATTGGCACGATCCGAGCCGGTCAGCTCGGGGCCGACGTCGCCGCCGGCGTCGAAGAGCTTGTGGCACGACAGGCAGGTGCGGTTGAAGACGGCCCGGCCGCGCGATGGGTCCGCCGATGGCTCTTGGCTGGAACGCGAGCATCGACTTGTACTTGGCCACCAGGGCGGCCTTCGTCTTCGACGTCGGCTGGACCTTGCCCCAGACGGCTTCGAGCCGCGGATTGAATCCGCGGATCGGCAAAGGCCAGCAACTGCCGGGCGACCGAGACGCTCAGGTCGCGACGTCGGACACGGCCGTGTTCGATCAGCCTCTAGAAGCGCGAGCGCCCACCGTGGCCGGGCGGCCAGAGTGGCGATCGCATCGTCGCGCTCGGACTCGGTAGACTGCCGTAATGGCTCAAGATGATCTCAGGCGTCGCGGGATCATCATAGGCCGCCAGCGCTCGCAATACCGGGCCGCGCACGGTCGGATCGTCGACGCAGACCGTGCAGATCAGGCACGAGCCCGGCCAGCGGCGTTCCACCAGTGCCGACAAGGCCGAGATGCCTCATTCTATCGGTGTCTTCTCGATCTCGAACGACCTGCCGCAAGACGGCGGCTGCCTTGGGATCTCCGAGGTCGAGGGCCAGGAGCAGGGTCTGTTCCACGACGGCCAGGTCGGGCCGCGCCAGCAGACCGGCAAAGACGTCCTGCCAGCCCTCGGGGCGGGCGACGTGCTTGCGCCGCGCAGCGCGTCGTGGGTGCCGATCAAGAGATCGAAGCAAGCCGCGTCGTCCGCCGATTTGAGCAACGAGACCACGGCCGCCAGACCGGCCGTCGGGTCTGCCTCCACGGTGCGCCGGGCCACGAATCGACGCACGATCGGAATCTGGCAGACTGCCGCGAGCACTCACGGCCCGTCGCTGATCGGCCGGGACAAGCGGTTCGACTCCGTACCAGATCATCAAGGGAAGCATCGCGTCCGAGGCGTCTTCCTTGTGGCTCGCCAGCGGTTCGGCGACCGCCCAGCGATCTGCTGACCGGCAGGCGCTGCAGGGCCGAGGCCAGGCTCAGGCGGACCTTCGGGCTGGAGTCGGTCTTGGCCAGTTCTGCGAAATCGCGACACCGTGGCCGGCGACGGCGTTGCCGCATCGCAAAGCAGCCTGACTCCCCACGCCCGGACGTGCTCGCTCGGTTGATCGAGCAAGGCCACGGGCGGCTGTCTCGTCGAGGCCGCCGGTCGCGTGGAGCGCCCACACCGCCCGCAACCGGCGGGTCACGTCGGCGTTTGTCCGCCAGGATCTCGCGCAAGCACGCGATGGGCCTTGCTCAGGTCGCGCCCCGCGGCCGCCCGTTCCTGGAGCAGCCGCCGGGCCGTGCGGACATACCAGTCGTTATGATGAAGCTGGAGCTGCGCCAGGGCTTCGTCGTCCAGACGGGCCAGGTCGACCTGCACCGGACTCGGCTTGTCCATGACTCGATCTTGTAGATCCGCCCATTTTCGCGGTGGGCGTTGTCGGCGTCGTTTTCGTGGCACTCGCCGGTGTCGTACCAGTCGGTCATATAGACCGCCCCGTCGGGGCCGTACTTCAGCTCAAGCCCTCGGAACCAGGAGTCGTTGGCCATCAGGAAGTCGGGCTCGTGCCGGGCGACGTAGCCCGAGCCCCGGCGTTCCAGCCGGTCGCGATTGATGCGCTTGCCGTGGATATTGCACGTGAAAACATCATTGCGATAGCGGTCGGGCCAGTTGTCTCCCAGGTAGATCATCGCCCCCACGTGGGCATGGCCGCCGCCGGCCTCGCCGTGCTTGCCCTTGCCCTCGCGCGAGTCGGTCCAGTGCCCGCCCGCCCAGTGGATGTGATCGGCGCAGGTTTCCATGAGGGCGTAGCGATGCGGGGCCAGGTCCTCGCCGTACATGCGCTGAAAATGGGCGCCGGGAACGACGTGAAAGAGGTGGGGGATCACGCAGTTGGTGATGAACGCCTCGCCCAGGTCGTCGAAATCGAGTCCCCAGGGATTGGTGGTGCCGTGGGCGACCGCCTCGAAGACCGCGCGGGTCGGATGATACCGCCAGACGCCGCAGTTGATCGCCACCCGCTCGTTCTCGGGCGTGCCCGGCTTGCCGACCCGCGAGTTCGACATGATCCCGTTGCAGCCCCAGAGCCAGCCGTCGGGCCCCCACTTCAGTCCGTTGAACATGTTGTGCTGTGCTTTGATATCCCAGCCGTCGAGCTTGACGACGGGCTCGGCGTCGGGCCGGTCGTCGCCGTCGCGGTCGGGGATGAAGAGCAGGTTGGGCGTGGCGCATACCCACACCCCGCCGAAGCCCAGCTCGATCCCGGTGAAGTTGGTCCCTTGATCGTAAAAGACGGTCCGGCGATCGAACCGACCGTCGTGGTCGGCGTCTTCGAAAATCAAGATGCGGTCCTTGCCTCGCGGGCCTCCCAGCCAGATCGGGTAGGAATAGTTTTCGACGACCCAGAGCCGCCCTTTGTGGTCGATGGTCATGGCGATCGGCTGAACGACATCGGGCTCGGCGGCGAACAGGCTCACGGTAAAACCCTCGGGCAGCTTCATCCTCCCAACGGCCTCAGGCCCGGCCACGGGAGCATTGGGCGACGCCGAGTTGTCGGCCGCAACTGCGCCGGCCGGACGTGCGCATAAACCCGGCGCCGCCAGGGCAAACCCAATCACGAAGCGCCATTGAGTCTCTCCGCCGAATCCCCTGCCACGCACCATCATTGTCGACCTCTCCTCAACAGAACAAATATTGCTCGAGCCGGCGTCGATGGCGGCTTTTCTACCGCAACTCGTGCTAGCGGTTCGCCGACTCATCACAGAGATTGTACCAGACCAAGAGACCTCGGTTCGACGCGGTCAGCCCAGAGAAACCTACGAAGGGAGGGAAATGACCGCCTAGCAATCGATACTTCCGCTCAGAGACGTTGCTTTTTGCTACGATAGTTTTTGGCTTTCGCCGTCAGCCCAGTGAGACACCACCCCAGGTGGCAGCGCTTTGCGGAGGTGAGCACCATGGTTATCTCCTCGAAAACACCTGAAGGCCTTCCTGCCAGTTGCCCCGTCTGCGGCTCTCATTTGAAGATTGAGCCATCAGATCCCGCCGGAGTTGCGCCATGTCATCGCTGCGGGCATCTACATTGGTTCACCTGGGAAGACCGCGGCGATGTCGAGATCATTCGTCCCACCGAAAGCGTACTGCGACGGGAAGCACTCGACAGCTTCCTCGATTCGGTGGCAATCCGACCTGGAGTTCAACTGGTGCTCGACTTGGAGGACGTGCGGTTCTTTTCCAGTTCGTGCTGTCCCAATTAATCAATCTCAAGCGAAGGGTCAAATCCGCGGGAGGTCGCGTCGTGATTCAGAATGTCCACTCCGAGTTGCTTGAGATATTTCGGATTACTCATATGGAGCATCTTTTTCAAATTGAAACATAAGATGCATAACTTCTATTTATGTAATGCTAATTGTCTATTTCGTTCCTTGCATTGCGCTACGTATTCTATGATATAATGATAATTCAAGCGATAAACTCGGTCGATCATTCCGTCGAACTTAGCCAGGACGACCTCTTGGCACTCTATCGTACAATGGTTCTGATCCGCCGTTGCGAAGAGCAACTGGCGCGATCGCATCAGCGCGGTCTGATTCATGGGGCCTGTCATACTTACGTCGGGCAAGAGGCGATCGCCGCCGGGGTTTGTGCGCATCTGCGCGGCGACGACGTCGTCTTCAGCACCCACCGCGGGCACGGGCACGCCCTGGCCAAGGGCGTGTCGCCCCGCCAGTTGTTCGCCGAGCTGTTCGGCCGCGCGACCGGCTGTTCCCAGGGGCGCGGCGGCAGCATGCACCTGTTCGCTCCCGAAACCGGCATGATGGGCACCAGCGGGATCGTCGGCCCGTGCATCCTTCAGGCCGCCGGGGCCGGATATAGTTTCACGGTGCTCGAAGACCGATCAGGTGGCCGTCGCCTTCTTCGGCGACGGCGCCGTCAACAACGGCGCCTTCCACGAAGGGCTCAACATGGCCAGCATCTGGAAGCTGCCGGTGCTGTTCGTGTGCGAGAACAACCAGTTCGCGACCGAGGTGCCGTTTTCGTACGCGGCCGGCAACCCCAGCGTGGCCAGCCGGGGCGCCAGCTACGGAATGCCCGGAATCGACGTCGACGGCAACGACGTCCTGGCCATTTACCAGGCAGCCGCCCAGGCCGATTGACCGCGCCCGCAAGCGGCGACGGGCCCACGCTGCTCGAGTGCCGCACGTACCGCACCCGGCCGCACGCCGAGGGCATGGGCGACTACTCGTACCGCACCCGCGACGAGGTCGAAGCCTGGAAAACCCGCTGCCCGATCCTCCGCTTCAAGACCGCGATCATCAAGGAGCTGACCAGCCGCGTCGTCCCAGCTCGATGCCATCGAGTCCGAGATCGACACGGTCGTCGACGACGCGCTCCAGTTCGCGGAAACCAGCCCCTGGCCCGACCCCGCGACCGCGACCCGGTTCGTGTTCGCCGAAGCAAAGTCGCCGAGCGGTCGAGTCTTCGTCACCGCGCGCCCGCGAAAACCGCACCGCGCGAAATCAGCTACATGCAGGCGACGCTCGAGGGCCTGGCCGAAGAGATGGCGCGCGATCCGTCGATCTTCGTTCTGGGCGAAGGGATCGGCGTACGCGGCGGCAACTTCAAGACGACGGCCGGGCTTTATGAGCTGTACGGCCCGGTCCGGCTCCGCGACACGCCGATCTGCGAGCGCGGATTCGTCGGCCTGGGCTGCGGGGCCGCCATGACCGGCACGCGCCCGGTCATCGACTTCATGTTCGCCGATTTCGTGCTCGATTCCGTGGGCGAGATCATCAATCAGATCGCCAAGATCCAGTACATGAGCAGCGGGCGGCTCAAGATGCCGATCCTGCTCAGCGGCTGCATCGGCATCGGCCATTCGGCGGCCACGCATCACTCGGGCAATTATTATCCGATGTACGCTCATTTCCCGGGCCTGCGCGTCGTGGTCCCCTCAACGCCCTATGATGCCAAGGGGCTGTTGAAACATGCCCTCCGCTCGAGCGACCCCGTGATCTTTCTGGAACACCGCGAGCTCCTGGGGGTGAAGGGCCCGGTTCCCGACGAAGATTACGAGATCGAGTTTGGCCGGGCCGCGGTCGTCCGCGAGGGGAGCGACGTCACGGTCGTCGCCCTGGCCCTGATGGTGCACCACACGAAGAAGATCTGCGACCGACTGGCTCAGGAAGGGATCTCGATCGAGCTGATCGATCCCCGGACGGTCGCACCGCTCGACGTCGAGACCATCCGCCGCTCGGTCGCCAAGACCGGCCGGCTGTTGATCGTCGACGAGACGTTCGCCCCCTACGGCATCGGCGCCGAGATCGCCGCCCAACTGGCCGATCAGGGTTTCGACGATCTCGACGCGCCGATCCGCCGGCTCAACGGCGCCTTCACTCCCACCCCGTATAGCCCGACCCTGGAAGCCGCCGTCGTCCCGACGCCCGAGTCGATCGCCCAGGCGATCCGCGACCTCATGGCCGAATGAAGGAAAGAACGATATTCATGGCGAGCGAAGTCACGATTCCCCGGCTGGGCTGGAACATGGAAGAAGGGACCTTCGTCGGCTGGCTCAAGAGCGACGGCCAGCACGTGGCCGCCGGCGAACCCCTCTTCAGCCTGGAAGGCGACAAGGCCACCCAGGATATCGAGAGCCTGGAAGCGGGAATTCTGCGCATTCCGCCCGATGGCCCCAAGGACGGCGAAAAGGTCGCGGTCGGCACCTTGATCGGCTACCTGGTCGCGCCCGGCGAGCCGGCACCGTTTGAGGCGGATCGCCACTCGGGTGCCGCCGTCAATCGCGTCGCACAATTCCGGGAGGGCGAGGCTCCGTCCGAGCCGGCAAACAGCCGCGGCTCGGACGGAGCCTCGCCCTCCCGCGATGAAGCCTCGCATCTCGCCGCGCGCCCGGCGCATCGCGCGCGAGCTGGGCGTCGATGCGATCGGACTGAAAGGAAGTGGCAGTAACGGCCGGATCGTCGAGCGCGACATCCGCGCCGCGGCCGCGAACAGATGACCGCCGCCCGTACTTCCAGCCCGGCAGGATACCGTTCATCCCGGGATACCGGGAGATCGCCGTCACCCCCATTCGCCGAACGATCGCCGAGCGCATGGTCCAGAGTGCACAGACCGCCGCCGGCGTGACGCTCTCGACGACCGTCGACGCCACCAATCTTGTCAACCTGCGGCAGCAATTCAAGGCGGTGGCCGGTACAGGCGAGCGACCCTCGATCGCCTTCACCGACATCGTCGTCAAGCTGACGGCGCTGGCACTCGAGAAACATCCGCTCCTGAACGCCCGCTGGAACGGCGACAAGATCGTGGTCTCGCCGGCAATCAACATCGGCATCGCCGTCGATACCGATGCAGGGCCTCCTGGTCCCGGTGATCCGCGACGTTCCCCGGCTGACGCTCCGCCAGCTCGCCGCCCGTTCGCGCGAGCTGATCGATCGTGCCCGCCGCGGCGCGCTCTCGGCCGCCGAGATGCAAGGGGGCACGTTCACGGTGACCAACCTGGGACCGATGGGCATCGAGATGTTCACGCCCTTGATCAATCTTCCCGAGTGTGCCATCCTTGGCCTGGGTCGAATCCAGAAACAAGTCGTCGTCGACGACAAGCAGTTCGTGGCCCGCGACCGCATGATGCTCTCGCTCACGTTCGACCATCGCATCGTCGACGGGGCCCCGGCCGCGCGGTTCCTGCAGTCGCTCAGCCTCTTGATCGAAAACCCGAGCCCCTGGTTGTTGCCCTGAATCGAGCCAATCGGAGACCAAGAATGCGCTGCGATTTATCCGGCAAGGTGAGCCTGGTCACGGGCGCTGCCCGCGGCATCGGCCAGGCCATCGCCGATCGACTGGCGGACAATGGCAGTGCTGGTCATCTATACCGATGTCGACGAAGCCGGGGCCGCCGCGGCGGCACAAGCCCGACGGCGCGCCGTCGCTTCGACTGGATGTGACCAAACCGGACGAGATCGCCGCCGTGATCGAGCGCATCGTCGCCGATCACGGCCAGCTCGACATCCTGGTCAACAACGCCGGGGATCAACACGATGGCGCACCGCGTGACCATCGACGAGTTTCCCCGCGACGAATGGGACCGCATCCTGGCGGTCGACCTGACCGGTCTCTACGAGATGAGCAGGGCGGCCGCCCGCGTGATGCGTGCACGAGGCTCGGGCCGGATCATCAACATCGCGTCGATCGTCGGCCTTGTCCCGTTGCGGCTCCAGTGTGCTTTCGTCGCGGCCAAGGCGGGCGTTGTCAACCTGACGCGCGCGATGGCCCTTGAGCTCGGCCCTCACGGCATTCTGGTCAACGGGGTTGCCCCCGGTTCCACGCTGACCGAAGGAACTCGCCAGTTATTCTACGGCAAGGACGGATCGTTTCACGCCCAGGTTCAGCGCATGCTCGACCACGTCCCGCTCGGCCGGCCCGCGCACCCGGAAGAGATCGCCGTGGCCGTGCTCTTCCTGGCGGACCCCGAAAACAGCTACATGAACGGCCACATGCTCACAGTCGACGGCGGCTGGACGGCCGGTTACACGCGGGATTTTTGAACGGGGTATTGAGCTGAGGCCCCGGTTAGACAGTCTCTGTCCGTCCCATGCGCGAGGCCCCATAGCCGGATGCTTCAGTCGGTTCCGGCGCTGATTAACGTGCGAACTGCTTGCGGCGGGTGCGGGCCGCCACGGCCAGTCCGGGCAGGGCTATGCCGGCCAGGACGACGCTCGAGGGCTCGGGCACGACCTGCCCGTTGATCTGGACCGGCTGGAACGTCGTGCCCCCCGGCGCAACAGAGGGAGCGACTCGCCGTAATTGCCGAGACGGAGCAGGATCAGGCCGAGGTTACAGTGGGCTTCGGCATAGTCGGGCTGGAGCCGGATGGCCTCGCGGTTCCTGGCAGCGGCCTCGTCGTACCTCCCCTGTAAATCTTCCGATTCACCCCCGATCCGACAGTGAATGTGCCAACTCGTGGGCTGTCTCGGGACGAATTGCCGCGCAGCGGTATAGAAGCGGATCGCATCGTCGCGGCGCGCGTGCGTCCCGAGCAATCTGCCCAGCTCGTAGATGACCCAGACATCACCCGGGTGATGCTGCTGGGCACTCCGAAGCACAGACTCGGCTAAAACGCTGTTGCCAACAGAATTGAGACCAGTCCCCAGCAAGTACAGGCTAGCCTGGTCGCGAAGCGTGACCGCCTGGCCCACGACCCGATCGGTCGCCGCGGCGCGCACTGCTCGAAATAATACGTCGTGGAGAGCCCCCCCAAGGTCGTGAACGCCAGGACCGAGGCCGCTAGGGCGAGCTGGACCTTGCGCCGCCGTTCTTCGATCGCCCGTGCCACGGCGACGACTCGCTCGCGCTCGGCTGCCTGAACGCGTTCCTGCACGCCCGCCAAATAGGCCGTGATCCGATCGGCCACGACCTTGGCGTCGCGTGGCCGATCATCCAGATCGACCGCCAGGCAGGCCTTGGCCAGCACGATCAGTTCACCCTCGGCCCCGCAGCCGTCCAGCCGGGCCAGGGCGTCGACCACCGGCGTCGTCGGGCGCTGTGTCAGGAAGCAGGACCCTCGGAACCGATCCGATCGTCCTGGCCAGGCTCTCGAGGACATGGCCTGGCTGAGCTGGCTCGAAGCTGAAGGTCACGTCCGTGCCCTCCGAGCCACTCGACGCCGGTGCCTCGGAAGCCGGCTCGAGCGCGGCGCGGAGCATGCAGGCTGCGCAGGTGTTGTCCAGCGCGTCGGTAGGAAGCAGGTTGCCACACAGGTTGCAGCGGCGCTTCTCAGGCATCGAGGGAGCTCCAATCAGGGAGAATGCAGGTCGTCACGGCCCGAACCACGAAACGGATCACACGGAAGATTGAGGGATGAGCGACTTCGCCCAGGCGTGGTCGTCGCCGTCGAGGGGCGGGTCGGGATCGCGCTGATAGAGAAAGTAGTGGTAACCCGACTCGTCGTAGATTCGATCGATGACTTTTCGAAGGTCGAGCCTGGCATCAGGTTCCCCGGCCCTGAGTGGGACGGGCACGGTCGGCAGCGGATCACGCAGGCTAATCGGCCAGAAACCGGCCTGAGGGCGATTACCTCTACGGCTGACCAGCACCGAGTAGGTACACGCCGGACGGTGTTCCGCCGGCATCGGCCTGGGGCATCTGAGCAGGTCGATCTCCACCAGGTGAACCGAGCTATTCAGAAGCTCGGCCCTTTTGGCCAGGTAGCGTCTCCGGTTTTCTCCAGTCTGCTTGTTCGTAGGGCTGAGCAACTCGACAACGGCGATGACCTCTCGGCTCACCCGGTCGAGCACTTCCAGGAACGATT
Source organism: uncultured Isosphaeraceae bacterium (assembly GCA_963850935.1). Classification (GTDB taxonomy): domain Bacteria; phylum Planctomycetota; class Planctomycetia; order Isosphaerales; family Isosphaeraceae; genus CAWFRS01. The sequence continues at coordinate 854,968 of CAWKNT010000028.1, read as the reverse complement.
CGCGCTCGGCATCGAATTCCGGCAGCACGACCTCGGCCGGCGCTTCAAGGATGCCGACCGCGCCGCTGGCGACGTCGCCTGACCCTGGCCCGCGCGTCACCGTCAGGTCGGGCCGGATCGCGGGCGGACAAGTCTCCGGGCCCTGGTCGCGGAGGTAGATGTGCTCGTCGATCAACACGATATAGCGGGGCAAGACTTGTGCGGCCAGGAATGCGGCGGCGGCCGGCAAGAACCGCTCGTGGAAATCATGCCAGATGGTTTCCTGCTCCAGATAGGGGTCCATGCCCGGAAACGGCGAGGGCATCGTGAGTTCCTCCGGCTGCGGTCAACAGACTGATTCTCCTCCAGCCGCCATTCTAGCCGACACCGAGGGTTCTGACCCCATGTCCCCCCGGGTGGCGCAAAGCCGAAGCGAGACTGAACTACTTGAACAACCTCGTTTGTTTACGGAGATACGAATGTCCCATGCGGCTGGGGACCCGCCACCGGCGAAACGATCAGACAGTTCAGTGCGGCCCCGGTGCTTGAAACGGATCAGCGGGAAACTCAGCATCGAAGAGCAGTGACTCGGCCTCGTAGCGGAGGAGGGCGAGCTCCTGGAGATCCCAAAAGGATGCCGACGAGTCGGGAGGCGAAGCGCGGAGGCGATCAAGCCCTCGGCGAGCTTCGGGCAGGTTACCCTTGAGCGCGTGGGCCAGGGCCAGGTAAGCCCAGTCGGTGGGGAGTTCCATTTCCTTCGCGGCGGCAATTCCTTCGTTGATGCGGTCAATCGCCTCGTCCAGCCGGCCGGCGCGGAGCAAGAGGCCGCCCAGAATGCTCGAAAAATAGTGTTTGAATTCGGGTCTCGGCGCGGGAGTGGCGGAAAGCCGCCTCTCGAACCATCGGATCGGCACCTGATAGTCGTCCAGGCCCTCGGCCCCCAGAGTGAACAGGGATGCCGCGGCAAGGGCGTTCCAGACAACCGTCGGTTCCGGTCCCTGGCACGCCAAGTCGGCGGCGCAGACCTCGCGGTAGCCGGCGCGGTCGCGCGCCTTCAAGCAGGCGATGCCCCAGGCCTGAGCCAGCTCCCTGCTGAGCGGACCGGTCCGGCCGCACCGTGCCAGCATGCCGGCGGCTTCAGGCCAGCGGCCGGCGCGGCCAAGCTCATCGGCCCGGGGGATGACAAGTCCTTGATCGGCCCCCAGCTCAAACACGCGGGCCATCTCGACCTTGCAGTCCGCCTCGCGGCCGAGCTTGCCGTAGACCGCTGCCCGGTCTTCATGCAACGACGCATCCTCGGGCCGGGCAACGATCAGGCGGTCGAGATACCAGAGGGCCTCGGCCCAGCGCCTGGCCCTGGTGCAATCGAGCACGTAGTGCGCCTGGAAGTCCAGCACCTGATCGCGCAAACTGAGCTTTTCGGCCAGTTCGTAGTCGGCGGCGGCCTTGTCGAACTGGTCCGACAGGGACCACACGCGGGCCCGGCGCGCGTACAGGAACCAGTCCTCGGGGTGCGTGGCGATCAGGCGGTCGAGATGCCAGATCGCCGCGAAGGCGTTGCCGTTTTGCTCGGCCTCGCGGACCATTGGCTCATGCCAAGCGGGATCGGTGTCGGGCTGCACCGCGGCGGGATCGAGCCGGCCAAACTCCAGGAGACGCTCGCGCCAGGCCGGACTGTCGAGCCGCGCGATCGTGCGGTCGGATTGCATGTGGAGGCCCGTGCGGGCCTCGATACGCAGTCTCAAGTCGTCCAGGCTCTCGTCGGAAAGCCGCCGCGGAACGGCCCAGACTCGAGAGTTGCCGGCAATGTCGATACCCGCGACCGAGTTGCCATCCGGTGTGAATGCGACCTTGTTGATCGCGTGTTCCATGAACCGCGGGGGGCCGATGGGTTGCGACGTGGCCGGGTCGCAGAGACGCACCGATCCATCCTGGAAGCCCGTAGCGACCAGACCGCCATCGCCACGAAAGGCGGCGCAGATGGCCGGAGAAGAGACGGTCATGAGCCTGGCCAAGACGGCCCCCGTCAGGGCATCGCGAAGCTTGACGGCGCCGTCCGTGCCGAGTGTGAGGAAGGCACGACCGTCGGGACGAAACCCGCCGGACGTCTCGTCCAGCATCGGCCCACCGATCGCCCGCCCATGGATCGTGTCCCAGAGCTGAGTGTAATGGTCGCACACCGCGAGCAGGGCCCCCCCATCCGGCCGGAATTCGATTCGCATGATCGGTTGCGTGCTCGGCAGAAGTTCGCCGATGCGTTTGCGTGTTTCGGTGTCCCAGAGTCGAACGCCGGGCTTGCCGGTATGGTCATCGGCCAGACCGACCGCGAGCATCTTGCCATCCGGGCTGTAGGCCAGACTGAGTACGATCTCGCCCTGAGGGAGCGGCCGGCCGATTTCCTTGCCGGTGAAACTATCCCAGAGCCGCACGAGGCCGTTGTAATCGCCCGCGGCCAGGACCTTGCTGTCAGGCTGAAATGCCAGGGCCGCGACATAGTTGGTGTGCGGCAGCGGCGGAAACCGCAAGCGGCCCGTGCTCGTCTCCCAGACTCTCACCTCGCCCGTTGCGATAGGGCGAGGATTGCTCCCGGTCGCAAAGTATTGGCCGTCAGGGCTGAGCGCAAGACCGCGGACGCGCCAGCCAGGGTTGTGCGGAGAAGGTCTTCCCAGAGTACGACCTGTCGCGAGGTCCGACACGCGAATCCGTTCTCGTCCCGAAACGCCCTTGGCATTGGTGATCGCGATTCGTCCATCGGTCACGAAACCAAGCGTGAGCCAACTTGTGTCGAGCGATTCTCGGTCGAGTTCCGTCTCCGTCATCGTGGGGCTCTTTATTCGTTCCTCCGGGATCGGCTCCGCCTCCGGGGAGATCTGCCACATGCGCAGCGTGCCGTCGGCCACGGAACTGATGATCGTCAGTCCGTCTGGATGCGTGTCGGTACAACGGTCTGATGGAATGGAGGCTGGGAAACCCGATCCCATGGCCTGACCGTCAGCCGCACGACGCAAGAGCCAGAGGTTGTTCGTGTGCGTCAAGATCCGATCGGCGGCGGGAGTGTAGGTGGAAAAGGTCGTGCTTGTCATCATCGGACTGATTGGCTGTCCACGACCTGTGTCCCAGATTTGGGAGACGAGAAAATCGTTCTGATAGAGGACTCCCCCGCTGCGACCGCTACTGAACAGCGACCTTCCATCGGGACTAAAACGCGAGAACACCCAGCTATTATCCAGAGCTTTTTCACCGGTGCGCCAGGAGATCAGACGACGGCCCGACGGCAACTCGTAAAGATCGATCCGCGCCTCGCCATTCTCGAAACGGCGGACCGCCGCGGTCCCCCCGCCCGGTGCCACGGCACTGAGTCCCGGCAGTTCCAGCGGCTCTTCACGCGGCTGGCCCGTGGCCGCATCCAGTCGAATCAGCCAATCCGTTCGATCCGGGCTGTAACGATGGGCAAGGACCGTGGAACCGTCGGAACTCAAGTCGATATGGGCGGGTAACGGTCCAGGTAAAGCCATCGTTCTCCAGAGCACCCGCTCCGTCGCGAGTTCGATGGCCAGCACTCCGCGCGGCTCGGCAACGGCGAACAGGACCTTGCCGTCCGTCCTAATCGCGAACGGAGCCAACGTGCCGGCGAGAGTCTTGAGCTTGGCCCCCGAGGCGGTGTCCCAAAGCACGATGGGTGTCGCGCGGTCAATATCACGCGGACAGAAACCCGTGGCAAACGTCCTGCCGTCGGGACTGAAGCCGAGGTGTGTGCAAGGACCGATGCTCTCACTGATCCTGAGTGGCCTATGGACCTGCCCGAGCCACACACCCAGGTTCCAGCGAATGGCTTTCCGGAATCCCTCCGCATCTCCGGCGCGGTCTTCAATGCCTCGAGCATCCAGAGCAGACCGTGATCGGCCCGGCCTGCCTCGCCCAGCGCGATTCCCTTTTCGAGCGCCAGGCCTGCCGAGAGCTGACGCGAACGATCTCGCTCTGCGATCGCCAGGCGCCTGGCCTCGATCGCGTCTTTGCGATCAAGCTGCGACTGGCGGTTGGCGAAGGATTCACTCCGGGCGACCGTCTCGAAATGAGACGCAGCCACCAGCGAGCCAACCGCGACCGCAACGAGCAACCCCGTCAGCACTCCGCCCAGGATGGCGATCGCCGGGTTGCGCCGGGCCCACCGCCAGTATCGCTCAAGCGGCGCTGACCTGGCGAGCCTTGATCGGCTCGTCGGCGAGGAACCGCCGCAAGTCTTCGCCCATCGCGTCGGCCGAGGCGTACCGCGCTTTCGGGTCCTTCTCGACGGCCTTGAGCACGATGGTTTCGAGATCGAGGGGAATGCGCGGGTCGATCGAACGGGGCCGCGGCGGATCGACGTTCTTGACCAGATCGATCAGGGCAAGGCGGTTGGGTGAGTCGAACGCCGGGCGGAGGACGAGAAGCTCGTAGAGCGTCAGTCCCAGCGCATAGACGTCGGACCGCGGGTCAGCCTGGCCGAGGAATCGCTCGGGTGCCATGTAGCGGATCGTGCCCAGCACGTCGCCGGTCTGGGTCAGTCCATCATCGTCGGCCTTGGCCAGCCCGAAGTCGGTCACCCAGACGACGCCGTCGGTGTCGAGCAGGAGATTCGACGGCTTGATGTCCCGATGAATCACTCCGCGGGCATGGGCATGAACAAGCGCCGACGCGGCCTGCCTGCCGATGTGGGCCACGCTGCGATGGAACACACGGTGGCTCATTTCCGCGACCGAGAGCTGCGTCCCGCCCGGCAACACGGCCGAGGAGAGGGGGGTCGGAGACGAGGACGAAGTCCGGCGCGAAACGGGATCGGACAACTGGCCGGCCTCGGTCGCCTCCATACCAACCACCGCGGCTTTCGCCAACGCCAGGGCGGCGTCCGCGGGTTCTGCCGTGGTCCGCTCCCTGAGAAGTGCCGAAGTTGCGCGGCCGTCGCCCTCGGGCAGGAAACCCCCCGTCAGGATCGAATGGGCGACCGACGGGGCCAGAGTTTGCGACTCTGGGTTGCTCTTCGCGTTATCGGCGCCGCTACCTCTTGATTGTGACTGGATGCGCAGGTGGCGTAGCTCGGCGATCACGCCGTCCAGGCTCTGTCCCTGGATGAACTGCATGGCGTAGAAGCGGACGTCACCGTCCTGGCCGACCTCGAAGACCGGCACGATGTTGGTATGATGCAGCCGCGCCGCGGCGCGGGCCTCGCGGCGAAACCGCTCAAGCGTCATCCGGTCTGCGGCCACTTGCCGGGGCAGCACCTTGAGCGCCACGCGCCGGCCGAGTGAGACCTGCTCGGCCTCGTAGACGACCCCCATTCCTCCGCGACCGATCTCGCCGACGATCCGGTAATCACCGACCTGCTGCACCGAGTTTGCCGGTCCGCCAGTTTTCATTTCACTTTCGCGATTGATGTGGCCCTCGTCGACCTGCTCCACTTTGACCAGCGCCGGGAAGAGCTCGCGGATCTGTTCGGCCAGCTCCGGATAACGGATCGGTGTATTCCTTGAGCGCGGGGCGTTCGCCGCGGCGGAAGCGAGCCGCGAATTCGTCGGCCAGTTGATCGAGAAGGTTGTACTGTTCCGAATCAGACGTCGACATCGGTCAGAATCCTTCGAGGCCTCCCGGCATCGCAGCCAGGATCGACTTGAGCTTCTTCAGTGCTCGGATATAACGCTTGGCACTGGCCTCCTCGCTGATGCCCAAGACGACAGCGGTCTCGGCACGCGTGAGCTGCTCGAAATGGCGCAGCGCCACCACTTCGCGATCGAGCGGTTCGAGCGAGTTGACCGCTTCCTGGACTTGAAGGGTCTGCTCGGCCCGAACCGCTGCGTTCGAGGGAGAAGTCATGCGTCCCAGGAGCATCGAGGCCAGGGCCGCCGAGCTGGCCTGCGGCAGCGGATCGCGATAGAGCGAGACCTCTCGGCCGGCATCCCGCACCGCCGTCCCCAGATGGTGGCGATGGATCATCGCCAGCCGATCGCTAACGACCTGCCGCAGCCAGAGAAACATAGGCAGCCTTGGATCGCGCAAATAGCTCTCCACCCGCTTCGTCAGGTCGAGAAAGCCGTCTTGCAGCACGTCGGAGGCATCGATTTTACCATAAAGCCGTGCGTCCACGCGCAGCTCGACCATTCTGCGCAGGCGAGTACGGTGTCGTTGGAACAGATCGGCCAGCGCTTGTCGATCCCCGGCTCGGAGCCGCTCGAGCAGGCGGACGGTCTCGCTCGGTGGATCGTTGATGACGTTTTCCATACTTCATCACTGGCGCCGTCGCGACTTCGGGATACGAATAATGTCGTTTCCTCGAGAATTGTATCAAATTCCGACAAACCGAGCCCGGATCGCCCGTTGACGGCAAAACGAAGCGATTGAGCGATTGTCCGAAACCTCGATTGCTAAGCGTTTGGTGCCTTACCGTTGTTTTCTGTCCAACAAGCGTGTCCAGATTCCAGAAAACGCAATGTCAGCTCCAGGAGGGGGTGTGATCTCTTGATGATTTCTATATTCGCATTCTTCGTTTCCTTCGTTTGCTTCTGTTCCAAAAAGAACTCCACAGTAGATAAGGACCAAGACGTTACTGCGCGAGCTGCTTGGTGCAAACAAACCTTGAACAGAAGAAGAAACAAAGGAAACGAAGAATTCGAAGGTCAGTCAACAATCACGCCCTCACGTGCTCTGCCACAGGCGGATGGACCTGAGTCCTGATGAAATCGTGAACAGCCACCCGACGATTAGCGGCCAGTCAGACCGTACCGCTGACCCTGCGGCCACGAGATCGCCACACGAGTGCGATGGGCTACGAGGCTCCCGACGAAGCCGACGAAATAACTCGTCAGATGCGCCTACCAGTCTGCCTGGAACCGCGCGTGGGTGAAATGCTCGATGCAGACCCGGGCCGTCACCTGGTCGTGGAGAATTCCGGAGACAACCGCAGCTGCGATACAAAGGGCAGCAATCGAAACGGCCTGCATTCGCCATCCCGGTCAGAGTTTCTTCATGTATTCAACGAGCTGGTAGCGCTCTTGGTCAGTGAGATTCGCGCCGAATTCGTGACCGGCGTTGGAATTGCCGGTGATCGGCGTTCCATCCGGATTATTGACGTTGAATCTGGCAAATCCAGGCACGTCCGTAAGAAATCCGACGCGGACCGGATCGAACGTGCGCACGCCGATGCTAAAGCTCGTTGGCCGCTTGACGGCCGGCTGCAAGAGCGCAGCCAAGTTCGGCACCGAGCCGTTATGCAAATAAGGTGCTGTCGCCCAGATTCCGTTGAGCGGGCGCCCCTTGTATTTGGCCCCCTGACGCACAACGGCGGCCTGGAAGCCCGGCGTGGGGCTGGGCCGAAAGCTTAGATGCCTCAACTGGTCGGGAGGAGCTTCCTTGGCACCACCCAGGATCACGCCTGTCACCACGTTGGTGAGCATGACGTCGGCGCTGGCCACCGGCGGGATCTTGGCCGTGAACGGCACGAAGTTGACGTTGACTCCATTCAACTTTCCGGATGGGCCCGTGCGCGTGAAGAAGTTCTCCGCAGCGGTTGGGTCGGTTCCGCTGTCGTTCATCACCGCGGTAATCTTGCGGTTGGGGTCTGTCCGATCGATCAAGGCATGACATGAAATGCAGTTCGCCTGATAAAGCTGTGCGCCCTGGGCCGCCGCGTTTTGGTCGATCGGGGGAAAGTCAGCCGGCCAGAGCGGTGACCACAGCGATTTCAACAAGTTTTCCAGTTCCGTGAGATTCTCGATCTTGACCGAAGAAGCATAACCAAGATTGAGCAAGGTTGGTTCCTCGGGAATGACGAAATCCGCAAACACCCCGACAACTTCGCCAACGTTGCGCGACAGGGTAAGGATATCGAAAAGACCGCCGTTCTTGGCGATGCCCAGCCATTGCACCACGTCGTGCTGAGGAGTGTCCCAGAGAAACGGATAGCTGACGGGTGCATCTGCGGGTTTCGTGTTCACCGTCGACGACGTTAGATCCGCGGTTTTCACGGTGTGGAAGAAAACCTCGTTGATGATGGCGCCGACCGCATCGAGCCGAGCATACCGAGCGAGAGCGGCCGGCGGGTTTTGCTGTTGATCGGTAGCCAGAAAATTACGGAGGTTGTAACCCGCGCGGGTCTTGATCACCGCGCCGAGCTGAGCCAAGAGTTCGGCCCGGTTCACGGCCGTGTTCATCGGGCCGAGGATCTTGGCAGCAAACCGTCCGAATTTCGCCGGATCGTTCTGGGTCTGTTGCAACGCCTGGGTCAGGTCCGTGAGGAACGCCTGCACATCACCGCCGGTCGGTCCGCCATCGATACGGTAGGCTTTGACGCCCAGACGGATCTCGGCCGTGTGGCAGGCAGCGCAAGTCATCCCCAGCCACGTCCGGCCTGACCCCGGTCCAGCCACGAAACCGACCGGCAAACCGTCGGCATTATTCGGTCCAGGGTTTTGAGGCAGGTAGCGATATCTGAGAATGTTCTGATTATCACGAAATAGAGTCGTCGAGCCCGCCCGTTCGAGCGCCAGGAACCAATCATAGGGAAGGATCTGCGATCCCTGCGACGTGAAATAGAATTGTAGGCTTTGGCTGGGTGACCAATTCTGATCCAGGTAAGTTACGCTCATGACCGGCTCGCCGAGAGGGTCTTGCGTCGCCACGAAGGCGTTACGTGTCGGGTCGACGGTCTGAGCTGCCAGCAAGCTCAACGTGCAAGGCAGCAACGCCACAAGTGACGCCATGGTGCGCATGGAAATGGTTTCCCGATGAGATCGACGGTGTCACGTTCGCGTCGACCGCGTGCTGCCACCGAGCGCGAAATCCCATCACGCGCGCCAGCAGCACGGTCAAACAGCGCGTCCTTTGATCGAGCCGGCACACATTAACGCCAACATCTCGGTCGTTTCAAGAGGAATGCGCTTTAATTGACATTGTCAACTTCGACGAGCAGCGCGTCGACGTCTGTGAATGGCCGATCCCCAACGTAAGCCCACCGTACAAGACCGTTGCGATCGACAATGAAAGTTCCATGCAGCGGAGCTCGGGTGCCCGCATCACCTTGGGGGCCCCTTTTCCAAGCGCCGTAGGCCAATGCGGCTGTGTGGTCGCGGTCGCTGAGCAATGGAAAGTGAAAACCCCCAAACCTGCACGTTCGCTCGAGCGAAAATTCGGGGGCATCATCGCTGACCGCCAGCACCCGCGCACCACGTTTTTCAAATTTCGATAGGGCGATGTCGAGTTCGGTCAAGTGGGTCATGCACGCCATACAAGTTGAACCCAAATAAAAGACGATGACGACCGGCCCGTTTCGGACCTCCTGACGGAGGCTCCAATGAGTCCCTTGGAAGTCACTGAGCTCGAACTCCGGCGCGGATTGGCCGAGCAAGGGGTGCTTCTGGCTGAGTACACGAAGTGGCGCCTCATGCCGTGTTGCCGACGACGCTGCGGTCGAAGCTGTCGTGGCTGCCGCGATTTGACGCATCAGGTCGACCTGGACGATGCCCCGGCTGTGCCCGGCGCCGTCGACCTTTGAACGGTGGAATGAACCCGCGAAAGGCCTAGAGGCACGTTGGCGATCGAGTTGCCAAGCCGCCCAGCCGGCGGCGAGCGCGATCACGGCGAGCAAAAGCATAGTGTGGAAAAACCTGCTCATCGGCACGCGGTCCCATCACGGTTTACTTGAAAAAAGGCTTCGACTCGCGGAGCTGGTAGGCCTGTTTCTCGGCGCCGCTCCAATCGCCGGCCTGGGCTTTCTTGGCGATTTCCTGCAAGTCTCGATAGCTGTCGTCGGAAAGCTCGCCCGAGATGCGGCGCTCGTCAATTCGCTTGATGTCCTTATTCAGCTCTTTCGCATTTTTGAGTGATATCGCTGTCAGTAACGCTTCAAGCTCACGGCGATTCTTCAACTCCCGTTCCGAAGGCTCGCCACAGCCGGCAATCACCAGCAGCAGGACCATGAGGCAGGCAATCGTCGGTTTCTGGCCACCACAACCACCAAAATACCTAAATGTCCATGCGCGATACTGGGAGGGCGAGCCCGGCGAGCCACGGCGCAATCCGGCTCGGACGGAGCCTCGCCGTGCCGGAATCACGCTAGGCCGTTTGGCGATCGAGGCGATCTCAGTATGCATCTGCACTGATCACCTCCCCGTTGCTGCGGCTGCTCATGGCGGCCCACGTCAGCAGGTTGATCGACTGTTTGACAAATCGAACGGAACCGTCGCCCATCAAGACATTGGCTCCGCCAGGGTGTAGCGCGTACATCTCGTCGGTGTGTCCCAGCGGGCTGTTGGGCGGATGAATCACCACTGGATCCTCATAGAGCGACGGTCCGCTGTGGGCCGCAAGAATCGCGTTGGCATAATCGTAGTTAACGCCCAGCCCGCCGGTGCCCAGGCTGGCGAACGCGTTGTAGGCGAAATGCCGGTAGCCTGGAATGATCCCCACCCACGTGGCGTCTGACAGATAAGGTGTCCGCTCACCCGCCACGACCGTGTTGGAAAGCCCGTCTGTCACCCCGGCGTACGTCACATGGCTGTTGCGATAGATCGGCCCGTTGCAACCTGTCACGGTGTTGTCGTAGTTCACCGTTATCGGCATGCCCGAATCATTCCAACCGACGTTGTAGACGTAGTCGGAGCGGGCGAAGAATTGATTGGTGACTGGCAACAGATTCATGTTCGCATCGACCATTCGAACCGTCGGCGTCGGATTATTCGCCGATGGGCAGTTGTAAACGCTGAGCTGGACCGTGACGACGGTCTCATTTGCTCCGACCCAAGTCGGCAGATTGACGTTGATCGCGCTGTAGAGGGGACCTTGTTCGACATGGGGCAGCAACAGGGTCAGCCAGCCCCACCCTGGCCCATTGTCGCCCGTTTGTGGGTCTGGGTTGTTGCCCGCCACACCAAAGAGCGCCAACGGGACCGTTGCGCTGATGTAGCCTGAAACGATACAGCCGTTGGTCGATTCGTAATTGGCGATCGCCAAGCCGATTTGCTTCATGTTATTGACGCATTGTACCCGCCGCGCCGCCTCGCGCGGCTTGAACTGCCGGCAACAAGAGCGCGATCAAGACCGCGATAATTGCGATCACCACGAGCAACTCGATCAAGGTGAACCCATCTGGGCTACGTCGCCTAATGGCGTGAAGAAACATGGATTAACTCTCCAGATCAAAATTCGGGAACGAACATCGGAAAGCCTAACGAGGACATTCGCAAAATACAACATCACTTTTTGGTAATCCAAAAAATGAGACTTGACTATTCCAATCTCGCACATGGTCGCACGATCGTCCGCCAATTGATGACCTCGCGGTCGAGCGTGGATACGCAGTCACCGCTGTAAGAAAGCACCGGTGGCCGCATTCAACCGAGATCGAGGTCAGTTATTGCAACCAGCGCACTCGCGGAGGATCATCACAAATTGACACACAATAAGGACGCTAGGTCTCCGCACCCGAATTCGGGAGGTTCGATGGCGGCCGACAAGATCATTTTTCCCCATGTTTTGTTTCTGCAGGGGACCGGCCCGGCGAACGAAGCTTGGGAGCCACGGGCCGACGTCTACCGCATGGCCGACGGCTGGCTGATCAAGCTCGAGCTCGCGGGCGTAAAGCTCGCCGACATCCGGCTCGTCGCCAACGGTCCCACACTGCTTGTCCAGGGGACGCGACGCGACGAGCACTGCTGTGAAGGAAAGGGCTGTCACTGCATGGAGATCGCCTACAGTCAGTTTCAGCGAGTACTCGAATTGCCCAGTCTGCCGACAGCACCGGAAATGGCGATGTCCTATGTCGACGGCATGCTCTTGGTGCGGATCAAAGCGGGGGGGAACCATTGAATAGCGAAAACGAGCTCATGATCGACGCGAAACCGGAGTCGCTGGATTCTCTGCCGGTGCTTCCCCTCAAGAACACCGTTTTGTTTCCGCATCTATTTTTACCGCTCTCATTCGGACGCCCCGTCTCGCTGGCGGCCGCCGAGGCAATCCTGGCCACCGAAGACAAGACCTTTATAGCACTCGCGCTCAAGAATCCTCAGGCAGATCCGCCCGCTTCCGACGACCTCTATACCGTCGGCACCAAGGCTGTCGTCAAAAAGATGGCGCGTTCCGGAGCCGGGATCGAGCTCTTGGTTCAGGGGTTGGAGCGCGTGACTTTGGTCCGTCTCGAACAGACCGAGCCTTATCTGAAGGGTGAAGTCCGCCCGTTACCGCTGCCCGACGATCAAGGAATGGAGGTCGAAGCCCTGCGCCGCTCTGTCCTCGACCTGACGGCCCGGGCTCTCGAAATGGCACATCCCGAAGGTGGAGTCAACATCGATCAGCTTGCTGCTCAGGCTACTGATCCCTTGATTCTCGTGTTCCTGATCGGCTCGATGCTGAGTCTGGACGTGCCCAGGGAGCAGGCCCTGCTCGAAGCCACGACTCGCGCCGAGGGACTGCGGACGCTCCACGGCTACCTGACAAATGAACTGCAGATATTGGAGCTGCGGCAGAAGATTTCGAGCCAGGCCCAGAATGAAATGGGGCGCGAGCAAAAGGAGTATTTGCTCCGCCAACAACTCCGGGCCATTCAGGGAGAGCTAGGCGAGACAACTCCAGAGAAAGCCGATGTCCAGGAGCTCCGCAATCGTCTGCTCGACGCCGATCTTCCCGAGGATGTCCACAAAGAATTCGAGCGCGAGCTCGGCCGCATGGAGCGCCTATCGGCCGCTGCTCCTGACTACCAGATCACCCGGACTTATCTCGAGCTCGTCCTCGAGCTCCCTTGGCGCCAATCGACCGATGACGATCTCGACCTGAGCAAAGCACAGCAGGTGCTCGACGAGGATCACTTCGATCTCGAAAAAATCAAGGAACGTATCCTCGAGCACCTCGCGGTCTTGAAGCTCAACCCGGGTGCCAAAGCGCCGATCCTTTGCTTTGTCGGGCCGCCGGGCGTGGGCAAAACATCGCTGGGCCAATCGATCGCGCGTTCATTAGGCCGGAAATTCGAACGTATGAGCCTGGGAGGTTTGCACGACGAGTCCGAGCTGCGGGGCCACAGACGCACGTACGTGGGCGCGATGCCGGGCCGCATCATCCAGGCTATCCGGCGCGGGCGTCAATAACCCTGTACTCATGCTCGATGAGATCGACAAGCTTGGCCGGGACTTCCGCGGCGACCCGACATCGGCCCTGCTCGAGGTCCTCGACCCGGCCCAAAACTCGACGTTCCGGGACAACTACCTCGACATGCCGTTCGACCTTTCTAAGGTCTTTTTCATCGCCACGGCCAATGCCCTGGACGTGATTCCGGCCCCTCTGCTCGACCGAATGGAAATCTTACGGCTTTCCGGCTACAGCGAAGAGGAAAAGCTGCACATCGCCGTGCGTTACCTCGCCCCGCGGCAGCTCGCGCAAGCCGGGTTGACACCCATTCAGCTCACCATCAACCCGGACGCCATTCGCCGGATCATCACCGGCTACACCCGCGAGGCCGGGGTGCGAGACCTCGAGCGGATGCTCGCCCGGGTCGCGCGTAAAGTCGCCAGGAAGGTCGCTCAGGGCGAGACACAACCGATCGTTGTCGAACCGACAAATCTAACGGAAATGATCGGGCCGGAGCGATTCTTCCTCGAGCAAGCTCGCACCGTCCTCGAGCCTGGCGTCGCAACGGGTCTTGCGTGGACGGAAGCGGGCGGCGACGTCCTCTTTGTCGAAGCCAGCCTATTACCAGGCGCTCGCGGTTTGCGCTTGACTGGCCAGCTCGGGGACGTGATGCGCGAGTCGGCACGGGCGGCTCAGACTTACGTTTGGTCGCATGCCGAGCGGCTCGGCATCAATCCGACGCGGTTCCGTCAGGCCGGTTTGCATATTCACGTCCCGGCCGGCGCTGTACCCAAGGACGGCCCATCCGCGGGGGTGACCATGGCGACCGCGCTCACTTCTCTCTACACCGGGCTGCCCGTGCGCAGCCACACTGCCATGACCGGCGAGATCACACTCACCGGCCTGGTCCTACCGGTTGGCGGAATCAAGGAAAAGATCCTGGCAGCCCACCGCGCGGGCATCCGCCGCGTGATCCTGCCCAAAGCCAACGAGAAAGACCTGCGCGAGCTGCCCGATTCAATTCGCGGGGACATGGAGTTTATCTTGGCTGAGCGAATCGAAAACGTCCTCAAGGCCGCCATCCCCGAGCTCGCGTCGCGGCTGTCGTCCGTACCGGTTTGATCACAGTAATCAAAGATTCCGCCGCGCCAACTGAAAGAATATGGGACGACGCCTGTGTTCCTTTATGGAGGAACCGAATGACCGATTCGCCCGCGACGCGGCAGAGTCTGCTGGTTCGACTCAAAAACCCGCGGGACGGTCAGGCGTGGACTGAGTTTGTGGCGATCTATACACCCCTGATCGACCGCCTGGCTCGAGCCAACGGGTTGCAAGCAGCGGACGCCGCCGATTTGGCCCAAGAGGTATTTCGGGCCGTGGCCGGTGCAATCGACCGCTACGATCCGGACCCGGCGCGCGGTTCCTTTCGAGGCTGGTTATTCCGGATCGCGCGTAATTTGATGATCAACCTGCTGGCCGCCCGCCGCATTCGACCTCAAGCTACCGGCGATTCGGACGTTCAACAGCTACTGGAATGCGTGCCGGCGCCCGACGGCGCCCTGACGGCATTTTTTGACCTTGAATACCGCCGCCGGATATTCCTCTGGGCGGCCGACCAGGTTCACAGTGAGTTTCGGCCATCGACCTGGCAAGCGTTTTGGCTGACCGCGGTCGACGGACAAGACCCCCGTTCCGCGGCGCAGACGTGCGGTATCTCAGTCGGGGCGGTGTACATCGCCCGGAGCCGGGTGATGGCCCGGCTCAAGTCGATCATCGAAATCGTGGAAGGCGAATCTGATTCCTGACGATGCCGCTCAAATTCGGGAGTTTTCCATGGCCTCGCGACCGAACGAATGCAAATGCGACCGCAACCGTTTGCGGCTCTCACTAGAAGACGTGCTGTCCGAGGCAGGGCAAGCGGAACTGGCAGAGCATCTGGAGGAATGCCCGGACTGTCGCCACGAGCTGGAGCAAATGGCCGCCGCCAGCAAATTCTGGGGAGATGCGGCCTTGGTGCGCGGCGAGCCTCTTCCGGGATTGCACGGCGAACCTGTTTCGGGGGCTGCGCCGACGATCGGCCTCGTCTCGGTCGGTCTTCGTGAGATCGAGAGTGACGATGATATCGATGACGTCGACGCCGGCTGGCGCGAATTCCTCGACCCGCCCGACCCAGCGCGTCCGGATACGGTTGGCCGGCTGGGCCCGTATGAGATTCTCGAAGTTTTGGGCAGGGGCGGAATGGGCGTCGTGCTCAAGGCGCACGACCCCGCGCTCGACCGGACAGTGGCGATCAAATTGCTTACCCCCGCACTGTGTCACGGTGCCACGGCCCGCCGCCGCTTTGCCCGAGAGGCGCGGGCCGTCGCGGCCGTCGGCCATGAACATATCGTCGCAATCCATGCTGTCGATGAGTTTCGCGGGCTTCCTTATCTGGTCATGCAGTACGTCCCCGGCCGTTCGCTTCAAGAGCGGATCGACGCCTCCGGGCCTCTTGAGGTGCGCGAGATCCTGCGAATCGGTACTCAGGCGGCACGCGCTTTGGCCGCCGCGCATGCACAGGGAGTTGTGCACCGTGACATCAAGCCGGCGAACATTTTGCTCGAGAATTGCATCGAGCGAGTGAAACTCACCGACTTTGGTCTGGCCAGGGCCATCGACGATGCCAGCCTGACCCAGAGCGGCTTGATCGCCGGAACGCCCCAATATATGGCCCCCGAGCAGGCGCGCGGCGAGACGGTCGACGCGCGCGCTGATCTGTTTGCGCTCGGAGGAGCACTTTATGCAATGGCCGCGGGGCGTTCGCCATTCCGGGCGGACTCGACGATGGCCGTGCTCAAGCGAGTCTGCGAAGCACGGCACCGCCCGATCCGTGAGCTCAACCCCGACGTGCCCGACTGGCTTGAGGCCACAATCGACCGACTTCTGGCCAAGGAACCCGCCGACCGATTCCAGTCAGCCACCGAGGTTGCCGACCTGCTGGAAAAGGGACTCGCCCACCTGCAGCAGCCCAACATCCTACCGCCGCCGTTTGTCGCCCGTGCCGATGGGCCCGCGGAACGACGTCTCCATCTTGATTCCCCCGCGACCGTGCCGGTGCCTCGTGCGCGGCGGCGTTTGCCGCTGGTGACCGCGCTCTTTCTGGTGAGCGTGGCCGGGCTCGGCGCTTCGGAAGCGGCGGGGTTGACCCAGGTTGCGGACTTCGTCGCCACGATCCTGCGGATCAAGACGCCAGACGGAACAATGGTCATCAAGGTCGCCGATCCGGGCGTGAAGGTGCAGATCGACAATGACGCCGTGGTCATCGCCGATGCTGGGCCGCAGGAAATCCGGCTTCGCGCCGGCAGCCACCGAGTTCAAGCGATTAAGGACGGCAAGGCGGTTCGTGACCAGATCGTCACGATCAGCCGCGGCGGCAAGGAGATTGTCAACGTCGACTTTGAATCAGCTCAAGAGAATCTCGCTGCCGCGTCCGCTCCGCCAGATCCACGTCGGCTAGCCGATGAGTCAGTGGACCTTGGCCAGATGAAAGGGTCTCAGCTTTATGAAAAGCAACTTGAGAAGATCCGAGTGATGATCGAGGAGAAGAGGGAAGAGCTGAAAGACCTGGTTCGAAAGGGCAAAGTCAAGTTTAACCCCACGGAAATACCCAATATCAAGAGCGACGGGAACTCGACGCAGCTCGCATTCAAGTCTCCGCCGGAGGATCGTCTTCAAAGGATGATCGCCGATGTGTATCAGACGGAACTCGAATTGTTCGAGGCTAATGCGCTGCTCCAGGCGAAGCTTGACGCGAACCGACGCAACCAGGAAGCAAATGAACAACGGGGTGGCGAAAGCGATCACGATCTGCTAGCGCCATTCAGACGGAATTCCGGAAAGACCCAGAAGTGGCTACGCTGGTCGATGAGATTGAGAAGATCAAGGATCACATCGACGATGACAAGCGAGGCGTACCCAAGGCCGACGACCCGTCGAGGCAAGCCGCCTCGAATCATCTGCAAAAGTTGCACGAGCAATACGAACTCTTGTGGCGCAAAAGTACGAGGAGATACGCCAGCGATTGCGTGTCGCGTCCGGAACAGTGCATTCTCCGTCGGGCGTCGAAGAGTTAAAGCTCAAGGTCGGATTGTTAAATGCAAGGAAAGACAGACAAGCGACTCTCCTTAAGGAAATGGAATTTAAACACAAGGGGTCAAACGACGCCACTTTTGACTGCAGTTACCTTGTTTACCAGCTCAACAATCTGCTTCACTGGGAAGAGCAGGTGAGGAAAAACCTGGACCAGTTGAAATACGAAGCAGCTCGCGAAAATGATCGCGTGAGCAGCTCCGAGGCGGATTCCGCCGCGAAAGCGCCGTCCAGCAGCAACGCGCTCAGGGAAATGGCGGCCGCGCCGGTGGGCATCCGCACGAATCCGGACCGCGCACGCGCCATCGTGTGGAGTCTCGCCTTTTCGCCGGACGGACGCCGTCTGGCGATCGGCCAGCAAGGCATCGACCGTGCCCCGTCGATCCTTCGGGTCTGGGATCTGGCACAGCGCCAGGACACCTGCTGGTTCCAGCAACGTGAAGGTTTTCGAAGCGTTGCGTTCTCGCCCGACGGCCGAACCTTGGCCGCAGGGAACTTCGACGGGACGTTGACGACACTCACATTCGTCGACAACCGGAACACCCAACACCAAATTAAATACCAGGGACCGGCCATCAATTCCGTGGTTTTCGTCGCCAATACCACCACCGTCGCCGTCGGAGACTGGGACGGCTGGGTCCGATTCTATGGTCCGGATGTCATCGCCAATCGCAGTCCGCTCAGGTATCCGGGTAGGATCTGGTCGCTGGCTGCAAGCCCTGATGGCTCGATGTTGGCCGTCGGTGGCGAAGCAAAAACAATCCAGGTCTACGACCTGTCGACAAGGCAAATCAAGGTGACGCTGCCAGGCCACACGCACCCTGTCAAGTCGCTCGACTTCTCGCCCGACGGCAAACTCCTCGCGTCGGCAGGTGGCTACACCGTGAGATTATGGGATACAAGAACCTGGAAAGGCAGCGGCAAACATATCCACCATAACCCGGAGATGCTTTGCGTTCGGTTCTCGCCCGACGGCAAACTCTTGGCCGTAGGCGACGGCGAGAGCGATCTGCCCCACTACAAGCTTTTGCCGACGGCGATTATCCTCTGGGATGTAGCCACCCACGAAGATGTTCAATGGCTGAGGGGGCATACCAACAGCATCTGGGCCCTTGCCTTTACACCCGACGGCAAGACCCTCGCCTCCGGCAGTGCGGACCAGACCGTGAAGTTTTGGGACACGGCCACCGGCCAGCTCAAAGAGACGATCGTGCCCGGCGAATCGGGCTCGAACGCGGCACAAGGAAATACGGAAAAGCCTGATGCAACCCCATGATCGTGGCCCGATGCCGGATCGTGAGGTAACGCTTCGCGCCTAGGCACGCTCGCCGTCCTTATGCCGCTTCCCCGCATGACGCAGGCTCTGCCGGATCGTCGCGAGCAAATCGATGTCGCCACCGTCTTCTTCAGAGTCCACATCCGCAGCCCCATGATCCGTGTGGATCAGATCCTTACCCGCTCGCTTTTTCTTGTCGATGATGGCCCTGAGCCTCTTGGTGTCTTGGTCTACAAGCTCTCCCCGCGGCAACTCTTTTTTGGAAAGGGTATCGATGGCGCGCTCGAAAGCCGCGACGCGCTGGCGAGGAATCGTTACCGCCTTGGGCAAGCCTAAGTCCTCAGGACTTTTGATCTCGTCATGGAACCGGAGTGTCTCGGCGCAGAGGATGCCGTTTTCGGCGAAGATCGTCACCAGATACTCACGATCTCGCATGACAAAGGTCGCAATGCCGGCGCGGTGAGTTTTCTCCATGACATCCGCCAGCAAGCGATAGGCTTTGGTGGCCTCCTTGAGTGGAGTCAGATAATATCCCCGTTCGAGGAAGGCAGGGGCAACTTCAGCCAGATCCACAAATTCGCGCAGATCGATTTCACGCGTTTTGTCCGGCTCGATGGCCTCGAGCTCCTGGTCGGTTACGACAACGTATGAACCGTCGTCGAGCTCATAGCCGCGCACGATTTCATCCGCCGGCACAATTTTACCGTCCCGCGGGCAAAAAAAGCAGCGTTCCAAGAGCGAGCCGTCGGGGCTGAGCATTCTCAGTCGAATGCCCGAATGGCGGGTGGCGGGAAAGACGAGAACGGGCACGTTGACCAGCCCAAAGCTCAGCGAACCAGACCAGAACGCATGAAATGGCAGTTTTCTCGCCCTGGTGTGTTTGGATTTCGCTCGTGTGCGTTTCTTGGTGCGAACCATGGATCCCTCGCGTGTTTTTCAGCCTTTCCGACCCGCCGCAGCCGCTTTCAAGCTCGACCGCAGAGAATCCGCCAACGACCCTGCCTCCGGGCGACGCTTCGCACGTTTATGCGTTACCTTCTTACCCGCACGCTTGGCATCGATCAGCTTGCGAACCCGCTCCTGGTACTCATCGTGGTAAGCTTCGGGATCAAACCGCCCGGATAGAGTGTCGACTAACTTCACCGCCAGTTCTCGTTCCTTTGGGTTCAGCGCTCGTCCTTGGGGGGGATCGAGCTGCCTCACAGGGATCACTTCCTCGGCGAAACGCAACGTGATCGTCATCAAATAACCACGCTCAACGATCAGTGCTCCGACATACGAATGCTTGCGCATGGTCCACGACACAATGCCGGCGCACTTTTTCTTCTCAAGTGCTTGGGCCAGAGCAAAGTAATCGACCACCGCGTTGTCGCCAGGGCCCAGGTAGTACGGTCGATCAAAGAATTGAGGCTCGATCGCGCCCATCGGTACGAATCGGCTGACCTCTACCTCGCGCTGGTTCCGGTGCGCTCCCGTCAACTTCTTCGCGCGTGACCGCGACGTAGACCCCCTTCTCAACTTCAAATGCTTTCCGCGCATCGTCGAGCGACACCGTTTTATACGTTTCTGCATCCACCATCCGTTGTTCCACCCGCGTTCGATCGCGCTTGTGGAGGAGATGAAAGTGAATCTGCCGATCTAACACGGCGGAGTAGAACTTCACCGCGATTTTCTGCTTGTGAACCACCAGAGTCCCTTGCCAGATGCTCCGCGCACTCACTCCGACCCCCTTGTTTTCGCCAGATTTGAGTCGTCGTTTCGAATACTGGTCTTGCGTTCGACCGCACCGGCAGGACAAACGTGATTGTTGCATATTGTGTGCCGTACGCCAGCAAAGCCACGAAGCATTGCAACTGGCGGATTTCTCTGAGTGCTCCAGAACTTGGAAAAGCGCCGCAACATTCCGCAGATCTTGATCCGACCGAAGCGCTCAGCGAAAATCTTCAATCTGCCGTCGTGGGAACCGATGCCACGCGGGCGAACACCGACGTCATAGATTTGATGATCATGAGAGATCTTGCTATGGGAGCACGAGACGAACGAGTTGACGCCTACATCGCCAAATCGGCGGAATTTGCCAGACCCATCCTCAATCACCTGCGCGACGTCGTGCACGCGGCCTGTCCCGAGGTGGAAGAAACAATGAAGTGGAGCTTTCCCAACTTCATGTACAAAGGCATCCTGTGCAACATGGCGGCGTTCAAAGAGCATTGTGCGTTTGGCTTCTGGAAAGGCTCTCTCGTGCTCAAACAAGAAGGTAACGACAACAGAGATGGGATGGGCCATCTGGGACGGATCACCAAACTGTCGGACTTGCCGTCAAAGAAGGTCTTGACCGGGTACATCAAGGACGCGATGAAGCTCAACGACGCCGGCGTGAAGTCGCCGACCAGGTCGAAGCCTAAACGGCCCAAGGAGGTCGTCGTTCCCGAGGAGCTATTGAGCGCCATTGCGCAGAACAAGAAGGCTCTGGCAACGTTCGAGAAATTCAGTCCCAGCCACAAGCGCGAGTATATCGAGTGGATCGCCGAAGCCAAGACCGAGGCCACGCGCACGCGTCGAATGGAAACGGCAATCGAATGGATGGCCGAGGGGAAGCCGCGAAACTGGAAATACATGAACTGTTAGAATGAAGCCTTTAGCCGAAAAGGTTGCTGTAGTTGCGGGTGCGCGGCGCGGCGTGGGGCGTGGCATCGCGGGATGCTCGGCGAGGCAGGTGCTACCGTGTATTGCACCGGCCGCAGCAGTCGCACCCAACCCAATACAAGCGGTCACCACTCAATTGGACCGAGCCCAAAGATCCTGAAATGCAGACTTTCCTCGAATCTGAGTCCCTCGAAGTTGGTCCATCCCAACCAGAAATAATAGTTGATGACAGCCTCATTCGCGAGCAGCGCAAGCGGAAACGTTGCACGGCTAATGAATCGATAACCGCGTTCGTCAACCGTTGCACCCAGGACACTCGGGAAGAGGAACGGACGAAGATCATCCGCGTCGGGAACCTCTGATCGATCGATCTTGGCCTGGAAGCGCCCCGGCCTCGGCAGGCAGAACATGTCGAGAAGAGACCAGGGCGACGCGTTGTCGAGATCCACTTCCTCGCTCATGTTGACCAGAATTTGGGTCAACGAAGGCAGCTCGGCGAGCCATTGAGGAACTTGAGAGCCGCGATGATCGGCGACAGCGAGAAACGTCAGTTCACTCGGCATACCATCGAACGCGTTCGCCAATTTGCCTGTAGGTTTCCAGCGTTTATCCTGCCGACTCTCAGCGGCCAGAGCCTCGCGTGCCAATTCTGGGTTAGCGGCCACAGTGACAAACGATTTGCCGATCATGATCGTCGGTCGCACTCCCTCGCCCAATCCGAGTACGCCCGCCGCTGAGGATGTCAGCCGATATGCCTTTTGCGGCGATGGCAACCTTTCCAGAAACGAGCTCGGCGATTTCTTGGCGGCCATCTTCTTTGCGCCGTCGCCATGACCAGGCACCTGATTCGCGTCGGCTTGCGCGACCATCTTGTCGAGGACGTTGCCGAAGGCTACAGCATCTTTCACAGCGGCCAAGCAGACATACGCCATCGGATCGGACTTGTCTCTCGGCTCGTGATCGCCAGGACGAGCAGGCGTCATGTAGACGCAAAAGGTCGGTCCCAGAAACTTCAAGATATCTTCGCGAAATTGGGCGTTGGTTTGATCATGCACAATCGTTTCGAGTTGACGTGGGTCGTCACCGACCGATGGATCCAGCGACGAACCCAAATCGACCATGCTCTGAAACATCTTGTCGAGGTCGATCGAACCGACCGCAAAGGTTGCCACCGCTTGAGGCAACGTAGGCAATTGGTTCTTGCGGAACGTAGGTTGGTCGAACCAGGCGTTGACTCCTTTGCGAGGTGACGCGGCTTCAATGCGCCAATCGGTCAGGAAGGCCTCACCCTGAAATCCGAAACGCACGATTAAGCCTTTCACTTCGTTCAACCCCAGCGCATCGGCTTGCGCCGTGGTCAAAGGTCGGTATTGCGAAGGATCCGACCGAAACTTTACCCCCAATGTCACATCCGGCCAGGGCTGCGCGGAGTCCTTCTTGTGTTTCAATGATTCGATGTCCTGGAGATCCTTCTCCGTAAAGACAGGCGGCAGCTCTTCCGCCAGTGCGGCGGCGTGACGGAGCTCTTTATCGACGAGCGGTTCATTCGGTACTGCCGCCGTTGCCGCCTGCGCTGCCTTGCGATCGTTGTCGGCGGCGAGTCGCATGAAGAAGAGCCCCGCGGGCTCGAAATCCTTGAGATCTTTCCCCTCTTCGATTGCAGCTTTGTATCTGAGGTGCGTCTCGACGTTGGGCTGTTTTCCATCCGTCGCGTCGAGCACGGCCGCGACGACGTCCAGATGCATTTCGGCCAGAGTTTTATTCGCTTTCGGATTGGGAACATCGCCGATCGACTCGGACGGGCCTCCGACGACAATCAGGTCGTTGCCCTCGAACCAGACGGTCAACCACGGTGCCACGGGCTTCACTGCGATAGCAATCGCAGGTTTCTTGACAAGCGGAAGTGGGAAAGGATCTTCGACGCGCTCCCACTGGGCCGGCACCGCGAGGTCTTCAAACTGATATACATCGCGGCCGCGGATATGTGTCTGCGCCGCAGGCCCAAAGGGATCGAAGTACCGCTTGGCGTGCGCAATGACTCGGGCGAAGTTTTTCATTTCCAAAATCGTTGAAGACGAGAACAATCGAAAAGACATCGTTTCCGTGGGCATAAACTGCGAATGCGAAGCCGCGGCGGCTGAGGTGCTCGTGAAGGATATTCACGTCTGCACCGGTAAGCAACGGTGTGTTTCGCCGCAGCAGCCATGTGGCCACCTGCTTCGCCAGCTCGCCGATCATCGCGCCAGCCTTCGTCTTCGTGAGTGCCGCGCATGCCGCGGTGCCTTTCCACGCATCGGCGTGTGCGTCCAGTCCGTCGAACTCGAAGTAGGCGATCAGGCTCTTGGCCGGAATGTGGCGATGTGGCGATGGCCGCGCATCGGCTGCTTGCGCAGTCGTAGGGATCAGTAGCGCCAGCAACAGCCACCGGCTTTTGTGAAGCCTCAGACGACATGGAGGCCGGAGGCGAATCTTCGAGATTGAGACCATGGGAACTCCTTCTCCCAGTCGCAGTAGTGGAATCGTGGGCGAGGTCTCGGGGCCGCTTCGCCTCTTCAAATGCCTGGATGCGTAGTGGACGGCTGAATGTGGGCGATTCTAATGGAATCGGTTCAGAATTCAAGCTCAGCTATTCCACGGCAAACCACCACAGCGGCGTTCAGCCAACTCCCCCTGCAGCTCGGGAACGAAACCGATCCGGCCAACCACGTGACCTGATCCGGGCGAGGAGTGCGACGCGTGACCACGCGCTCGCCCTGAGATAACGCCGTCTTGTAGTGCTACAATGACACATACATACTGCATGCGCACCGGAGTGCCACACGAGCCGTCCGCTCTACGCGAGGTCTCCTCATGAATATCGGCCTGTTGATCGCGGCTGCCGTCACAGCTAGCCTGCAACTCCTGGTTGCGACCACCATCCAGGTTCCAGTCGGGAACAGCGACGAGCCCGAACTCGCCATCACGCCCAACACAATCCGCATCCAATCGCTTGTTGACCCGACAAAGGGACAATGGGTTGTCATGCCTGGGTTCAGTGAACTGGGCTCACCGACGATGTCCCGTGACGGCCAATGGATTGCGTTCGATGCGTACAAGCGGGGGTTCAAAAACTCGTCGGCGGAGTGCTGGATCACGCGAAGAGACGGCGAGGGCCGAAAGCGATTGACCTTCGGCGCAACACCTCGGTTTGCGCCCGACGGCAAGCGGCTCCTCTTCGCACGACAACGCCTCAACAACTCAACCAAACAAGAAGGAATTTACGTGATCAACATTGACGGCACAGGCGAGACCAGAATAGGTCCGGGGCGGTGGCCCGACTGGTCACCTGACGGCACTGAGATTGTTTTCTCGATGGGGGGAGAGGAGACCGGCGGTGCCAGGATCGGTGCCACGATCTGCATCGCCAAGGCCGACGGGTCGGCCCGGCGTAACCTTACCGCAGGAGACTGCCCAAGCTGGTCGCCCGACGGCAAGAAGATCGCGTATTGCCTCCGCACGCGAAGCCAGCCATCAACGCTCCATGTCTTCGACATGCCCGAGAATAGAGAGACGACACTTGGGATCGGCTGGTTTCGTGCGAACTGGGCACCTGATAGCAAGTCAGTCGTCGCCACCCGAACGCATGGTCGAATGCGGGTCTTGGTCCGCCTCACGTTGGCAGATCCCACGAACGCCGCTGAGCAATCAACGGAATACGAGGAACCA
The DNA here is from genome assembly GCA_963850935.1 of uncultured Isosphaeraceae bacterium. Classification (GTDB taxonomy): domain Bacteria; phylum Planctomycetota; class Planctomycetia; order Isosphaerales; family Isosphaeraceae; genus CAWFRS01. Next base: position 830,151 of record CAWKNT010000028.1, on the reverse strand, counting down.
ACCGCCCCCTTTATCTCCTGGGATGGCAAGGAAATCCTTTTTATCGCCAGGAAGCCTAAATCACGCTGAAGCGACTATCGAGCAAGATCGGACAGCAAGGTCATAAGCGAACTTGCCACACTCTTGGGCTTTGTCCAAGTCTGTTCGAACGGCGTCAAAACAAGCTCGCCCTGGATCTCACCCACCATCTTGTGCGATTGACCTTGATGCAGAGCATCGACCGCATAAGCCCCCATCCGGCTTGCCAAGATCCGATCCCGGACGGCGGGTGCTCCACCGCGCTGGAGGTGACCGAGAACGAGGAGTCGCGTGTCGAAGGTTACGCCTCGCTCTTTCATCTCCTGGCAGATTCGATGTACGCCCCCTTCGATCGCCCCCTCGGCCACGATGACGATCCATGAGGTTTTGCCGCACGCCTGCTCGTCTTCCAGCCGTTTGACGACTTCACTGATCTGGAACGGGACCTCGGGAATCAGCGCGGCATCGGCTCCCGTAGCCAGTGCCGTATGCATGGCGATCTGGCCGCTATTTCTGCCCATCACTTCGACGAGAAATAGGCGCTCGGTCGCGTCCGCTGTATCGCGGATCTTGTCCACGGCCTCCGCGGCTGTGCTGACGGCGCTCGTGAAGCCTATGCTCACGTCGGTGCCGGAAAGGTCGTTGTCGATGGTCCCGGGACAGCCGATAACCGAGCCGTTCCAGTAGCGCGCCAGCTCAAGGCATCCCCGAAATGTACCGTCGCCGCCGATGGCGACGAGACTGTCGATCCGGTGTCGCTCTAGAATCGCGGCCGCCGCCCGCAGACCTTCCTCTGTCCTGAATCGCTCGCAGCGGCTGGTATGCAGGATCGTTCCCCCGCGATGGATGATATTCGAGACGCTCCGCAGGTGCATCTGGTGATCGTTCCGGTGGAACGAAAAGTAAAAGTCTTCGTCCAAGAGCCCCTTGTACCCGCGCCGAATTCCGATCACCTCATGCCCGAGCGGCAACGCCGTGCGTACGACAGCGCGGATACAGGCATTCATGCCAGGCGCGTCTCCGCCGCTCGTGAATACGCCGACACGCACTGCTAAATCCCCTGCAGCCAAATTCCGGCCGTTGAAAGTCCGGCCGCCATTCATACGCCTTTGGTTGAGGCTTCCGGCACAATCGCGCCACTCAAGCGCAACAAAAATACCCCGCCGCCGCGGTCGTCCCGCGTCGTGGGGCCTTCAAAGCCGAATTGCATTGCCCGCCGTAGGCAACACACGATCTTTTTAACAAGCCTATCCGGAAGGGTGCACGATGGCAAGAGACCACTCATCGTTCAAGACATGGAGTCCTAGCATTTATAAGCACTTTATTACCAATAAGAGCTACGCTGGGGCAAAGCTCGTCTGTTCCCGCAAGTCGGCACGCCAGACGCCAGACTGGCGGCATCCGGGTAGAACTGACCGATCGGCTCGCCCGGCCGGCAAAAGATGGCTAATCTTCTGTACCGTCGCACACTATCCCGGCGCTGTGCACGTGTCTAAGATAGCCCTGCCTTCGAAATCTCCCGGCCGACGCAGACGGAGTGCCCATTCATGTCGCAACCCGCTTCGGATCGCAATCTCCTTTTCGGGATCATCGCGCCTCCAGATGGACTTGATCACGCGCGATGGGCTCGTCGCGGCGATGCACGCCTGGGTTCTCGAGAAACAGAAGGCGCTGGGCCAGATTCTTGTCGACCAGGGGGGCATGTCGCCCGACGAGCACGCGCTCTTGGAGGCCTTGGTCGCCAAGCACGTGGAACGGCATTGGGGCGACGCCGCACAGAGCCTGGCATCGCTGAGCCCCGTGAACCGGATCAAACACGATCTCGAATCGATCGCTGATCCCGGTCTAGAGGTCAGCTTGCGCGGCTAGCTGATCTGGGTACGCCAACCGACGGCGACACCGATTCCACCGCCAGCTATTCATCCGGCGACTCGGGCTCTCACTCACGCCGGTTCCGCGTCTTGAGGCCGCACGCCCGAGGCGGACAGGGAGAAGTCTTTGTCGCGCGCAACACCGAGCTCAACCGCGAGGTGGCGCTCAAGCAGCTCCAGGCCAACCATGCCGACCATCCCGCCACCCGCGCTCGGTTCTTGCTCGAGGCGGAAGTTACCGGCGGGCTTGAGCATCCGGGGATTGTGCCAGTCTACTCGCTGGGCCACTTCGACGATGGACGGCCGTTTTACGCCATGCGATTCATCCGCGGCGACAGCCTCAAGGACGCGATCGCGCAATTTCATCACGCCGATGGTATGATACGCGACCCCGGCGAGCGATCACTGGCCCTGCGCCAGCTTGCTGAGGCGCTTCGTCGACGTGTGCAATGCCCTGGCGTATGCGCACAGCCGCGGTGTCTTGCATAGGGATTTGAAGCCAGGCAACATCATGCTCGGTCCATACGGTGAAACGCTCGTGGTGGACTGGGGTCTGGCCAAGCCGATGGCGGCAGAAACGGGATTGCCACGGTCGGACGAGTCGACGTTCCGGCCGTCACCCGTCGATGGGATGATCTCAACTGTCACGGGGGCAGCCGTCGGAACGCCGGCTTACATGAGCCCCGAGCAGGCGGCGGGCCGGGTCCATCAGCTCGGATCGGCAAGCGACGTCTATAGCCTGGGGGCGACTTTGTATTGCCTGTTGACCGGACGCGCGCCATTCACTGAGAGGGATGTCGCCACCCTGACGCGCCAGGTGGAACGCGGCGAGTTCCTGCCTCCTCGCCAGGTCCTGCGCAGCGTCGATCCGGCCCTCGAGGCGATCTGCTTGAAAGCGATGTCGGTCGAGCCGACGAATCGTTACCCCGACGCCAGGCGGCTCGCGGACGATGTCGAGCGCTGGCTGGCGGACGAGCCGGTAACGGTGTCGGCGCGAGCCCTGGCTCATCCGAGCAAGGCGCTGGATCCGCCGTCACCGCACTCTGGCGACAGCCGGAACGATCGCCACGCTTGTCGGCCTGACGGCTCTGGCCATCGCTTACTCGCGTGAATCTGCGATCAACCGGCGGCTTGCCCATACCAACCGGGCGCTCGACCAAGCAAATGGAACAATCACGGCCACCAACATCGAACTAAACAACGCCAACACCCGCGTCTCACGTGCCAAGGCCGATTCGGACCGCCGGCTCGACCAGACTCTCACCGCGATCGAAAATTACTACTCCGGTGTCGCCCAAGAGGTACTTCTGGGTCAGAAGGAGTTCCAGTCCTTACGCCAGCGGCTACTCGAAAAACCTCGCGAATTCTACGAGCAACTCGCTCGCGAGTTGGAATCGAACGATGCACCCGATGACCGTCTCACCGAGTTGCTCGGCAAGGCACATCTCGGCCTCGCGCGAATTTCACAAGCGATCGGCAACAACCCTCAAGCCTTGTTGCAGTGCGAAAAGGCCATCAAGTACCGCAGGTCGCTGGCGGTCGCATATCCCGAGTCAGCAACCTATCAATTCGCGCTGGCCGATGGCCTCGAGTTCCTTGGCATCTTCCAGGCGCTCGGGCAAGGATCCACGTGCCGCTATCGCGCCTTTCCTCGAGGGAGTCGGCATCCTATCCCGGCTGACGGCCGACCATCCGCAGGTAAGCGACTACGCGCAAACCTTGCTTTCGACGTATGCGGACCTGGGAGTATCGCGCATGGAATTGGGTGAGATGCAGTTGGCGGCCGATAATCTCAATCAAGCCATCGCGATCGGTACGACCTTGCTCGAATCGCAGCCAGATGAGCCCCGCCTCCTTGAGTCGCTGGCGAGAAGTTACAATAGTTTGGGTAATCTTCGTTTTCAAATTGGCGATTCCACCGCGACGGCAACGATGGAGAAAGCCGTCGCGCTGTTCACCAGGCTATCAGCAGCTCGCCCCGATGATCCGAGTGCGAAAAGTCGGCTCGCTGCCTCCTATCTCAACCTGGGTGTTGGACAAAAAAACGGTGGCCGCCTTCAAGCCGCGGAGAAATCCGAACTTGCGGCGATCAACGTTCTTTCGGAGCTGACAGTCGCTCAACCCAACGTACCGGCCTACGAAAAATCTCTCGCTTTTGCCTACGGCAATCTCGGACTGGTCCAGCGAAACCTCGGCGACAACAAAGCCGCTGCTCTCTCGCAGCGGCAAGCGATCGCGATTCTTAGCAAGCTGTCGGCGACGCACAAGGATGTGCCCGAATATGAGTACGAGCTGGCCTCGTGCTATCAAGCACTTGGCATTGAGCAGATGCTCATGAAAGAGCTACGCAATGCTGCGGAGTCTGAGCGTCAGGCGATCTCACTTTATCAGCGGCTGGCGGAAACCTACCCGAAGGTTCCGCGTCACCGCTCCGCTGCGGCCATGGCTTACGCGGTGCTCGGCGAAATCCTGCGCCAATCCCTCGATTTACAGGGCGCGGCAGCATCACACCGGCAGGCCATAGACGAATTCAAGCGCTTATTGACTGATTATTCGGATAATGTTTTGTTTCTGGAGTATATCGCGGGGAGCTGGAATAATCTCGCCATGGTCCAGTACGACGCAAAAGACCTGACCGCCTCCTTGGAATCGTTCCGAGCGGCCATCGCGCTGTGGACCAAGTTGCTCGCCTCCGGCCGGAACTCCGCGAATGTCCAGAGCGGGATTGGCGAATCTCTCTCAAGTGAGAGCGAGGTCCTCCAGGCGTTGGGCCGATACCGTGAGGCCGAAGAGGCGATTCGCCAGGCTGTGATCCATGCTCGGGCCGCACACGAAAGAGCGCCCCAGGTCCCGAGTCTCCGCCTTCAGGCAAGCCGCGTCCTCCAGTCCCTTGCGAAGATCGTACGATCACAAAACCGCCCCGAGGAAGCGGCCCGGATCGCACGCGAGCGGAAATCGGTGGCCGCGAACGACGCAGACCAGCTTTACGAGATTCGCACGACTTCGCTGCTTGCGTCCCAGCCGTCGGCGACGCGGCGGTGAAGGAATCTCTGGCCGATGAAACTATCGAGGCGCTGCGGGCCGCCGTCGTCGCTGGCTGGTCGGATGCCGGGCGTACGGGCCGCGAGCCCGCGTTTCAGCCGCTCGGCCGGCGAGATGACTTCCGCCGACTCATTGCCGAGCTCTTCGACCGGGTCTTCCCACGCAATCCGTTTGTCAAGTGACGATCCTGGTCCTCGGCAGCCTTGTCAGGATGAGCAGATGGAACAAACGAAATCGAGGCCCTGGCTCGCCTGGCCTTCAGGGGGCCTCTGGCGTGAGGCCGACTTCCTCAAGCTCTGGTCGGCCCAGGGAATTAGCGCACTTGGTAGCCGGATCACGCGGACTGCGCTCCCGATCCTGGCGGTGCTGACAATCGGGGCCACGGTCGAGCAGGTTGCCATCCTGTCTGCGCTCGCGCTCGCACCGGGCGTCATCGTCGGCCTGGCGATGGGCGGCCGCGTCGATCGGCGGGCGAAACGGCCGATGCTGATCGCCGCGGATCTCGTCCGAGCGGCGCTGCTCTTGACTGTACCGCTGACTGCCTTCATGGGGTGGCTGAGCATGGGGCAACTGTACGTCGTGGCCGCTTTGACGGGCGCAGCCACCACACTCTTTCAGATCGCCGACAAGGCGTATCTGCCGGCCTTGATCGGCCGCAGCCGTCTCGTCGAGGGTAACGCCAAGCTCGAGGCGACCGATGCGATGGCCGAGATCACTGGCCCCGGCTTGGGGGGCCTGCTCGTCCAGGCAATTACAGCGCCGCTGGCGATCGCATTTGAAGCGCTTTCTTTCGTGATTTCTGCCGTACTGCTTGGCGCGATCCGCAGCGCCGAAGTGCCCGCCGCATCCGATACCGGACATGACGGGCCAACTTTGATTCACGACCTGCGCGTCGGCCTGCGGGCCTGCGTCTTGCATCCCTTGGTGCGGCCGGTATTCATGTCGAGGCCGTTTCGGCGCTCTTGAACGGAATCTTCGCCACGTTGTATACCGTCTTCGCGCTCAAGACACTCGGCCTGAGCGCGGCGACGCTTGGTCTGGTCATCAGCGTGGGCGGCATCGGCGTCTGTTTGGCGCACTTTTGGCCGCGCGATTCTCCGCCTGGCTCGGTATAGGTCGGGCCCTGATCGTCTGCATGACCGTCAGTCGCTTGGCCGGGCTCTTGATCCCGATGGCCCGCGGTCCCGAATGGCTGGCGGTGTCGTGCCTGATAGGCCATCAGCTCGTGGGAGACGCCATGCTGATAGGCTACTACGTCCTGGCAGTCAGCATGCGCCAGACGGTCTTGCCAGCGGACACGCTGGGCCGCGCCAACGCGACCTTTCATGTTTCAGGCGGATTGCTGTTGCCCATCGGTGCCTTGCTCGCCGGATCGATCGCCTCGGCCACCGACGTCCGGACCGCGCTCTGGATCAGTGCCCTCGGTGGACTAGTCAATCCGGTAATCCTCCAGCTCTCCGCGATTCGAACACTCAAGTCTATGCCCGCCGTAGCAAGCCATGAGGCTCGACCCGACATGGGGTGAGCAGCAGGCTCTAGCCAACGAGTTCCACGATCGGCGCTCCCTTTTCAATTAGATAGGTTGGCCGCCCGGTTCGATCTTCGAACGTGATCGAGCTCGCGTCGATGCCCAGGTGATGATAGACCGTCGCGGCAACATCCTGCGGGCTGATCGGCCGATCGACGACATACTCGCCACGCGGGCTGCTGCGGCCGATCACCTGCCCCATCCGCATCGAGCCGCAGCCAAAAAGGACGCTAAAGGTTTTGCCCCAGTGGTCGCGGCCGGCGTCTCGGTTCATCCGCGGAGTCCGGCCAAACTCACCCATCGCCACGACCAGCGTCGAATCGTATAAACCCCGAGCAATCAGGTCTTCTATGAGAGCAGCGATTGCGCGGTCCAAGGGAGGGATCAACTTGCGTGCGCCGATCTCGGTCTTGAGCTGGGGAGGTGTGCCGTGGTGGTCCCACGGAACGCAATTGACCGTCACGAACGGGACGCCCGATTCCACGAGCCGCGCGCCAGGAGGGCACTCTGACCGAATGTGTGCCGGCCGTAGCGGTCGCGGACCAACGTCGGTTCGGCGGCGATGTCGAACGCACGCGAGACCTCGTTGCCGGCAAGCATGTCGAAGGCGCGATGATAATAAGCGTCGAGGTCGCGGAGCGCGGGCTCGGCGTCGCGCTTGAGCTCGCTCATCGCCGCGAGCATCCGGCGTCGGTCTTCAAGGCGGCCGAGCGAGATGCCACCGGGCAGCCTCAGGTTCTTCACGCGGAACGCAGGATCGTTGGGGTCCGACTCGACGACGAACGGATTGGCATATCCGCCGAGATAGGCCGCATAATGGAACAGATTGTCTGTTCCACCGCGCAGGTGCGGCACGGCGATGTATGGGGGCAGGCTCGTTCGAACCGCCCCCCCGCCCTTCAGTCTCGCAATGGCCGAACCCATCGACGGCCGGCGCTGAACTTCGTTGTCCGGGGCGTTGAAGCCTGGTCCCTCAAAGCCAGTGAGCATCCAGTGGTTGCCCTTGGTGTGGTCGCCCGAGCCGTGGTTGACGGTGCGGACGATCGCCAGTTTGTCCATCAGGCGCGCTTCTTCGGGCAAGAGCTCACCGAAATGAACCCCCGGTACACTTGTGGGGATTGCGCCGAACGGGCCGCGAAATTGACTGGGAGCGTCCGGCTTCGGGTCCCATGTCTCCATGTGGCCCGGCCCGCCGCTCAACCAGAAGAGAATGACGCTTTTACCGGCGCATTCGCGAATCTGGCCAGCCGCACCCACAGCCGAGGCCACTGCGCCATCCGTAACAAATCGGGCCAGGCCAGCCCGCCGAGCCCGAGGACGCCTGCCTGGACAAAGCTGCGCCTGGTCACGCCGTCGCAGTCACGGGCACCGCTTCCTGGGATACTGAGCATCAAATAGCCCCTTGTATGCGATCGCGGCGGGCGGAACACGGATTCGTCCAGTTGACCGCTCGTTGCCCTCAATTGTCGACCGAGCCTGCGTGTTGATTCACAAAGTGTACTATCGAAATGGAATGACCGCAATTTAGACCCGTAATCCACCACGAGACCCTTCAGATGCCCGCGATGGTAACCAACCACAAGATTGCGCCTTTATAACCGAGAGGACCGTGCATGGCCGCGATCAGCAGTGAGAGAGCTGCCGCGACGGCGCCAATGAACGCGGCCGGCTCGGGCCAGACCCATGCTTGGGATCGCATTAAGGTGACGAAACGGGCTGACTAGGGAATTCGCGCCAGGTAAATCAGCGACGCGGCCTCGTGTGTCCGATAATCGTTAGCCAAGTTTGTGAGGAATTGTTGCCGAGCTTCAACCTTCGTTGAAGAGATGGCGCCATGGGCTGACTGACCACGTCACCGTTCGACACAACTTCACAGACCGTCAATTGTTGCAATGCACTTATCGGTCCGCTTTCGGAATCTGTGCCAGACTTTTCTTCGGCACCTTTGCCACCACGTTCACATAGGGATCAACCACCTCGGCGATGTCATACCGCATGACCGTACCCAGCACAGATGCCACCTCGGCCGCGTTCAGCTTGTAGCTTTCTTCTAGCCAGCGTGCCATCATCGTCGTCGCGATCTGGAACGCCTCAGTCAGTGATCCCGCGATGCCCATCGCCATCAGGTTTTCGTCGTCTTCGGCGCGCGGCATCGCCATGGACTTGCTGGGAATCACATCCACGGAGAACTCGATGTCCATCGACGTCTCGAGCGCATTACCCGTGAGCTCGCCGTCGCCCTGTGCCGCGTGCCCGTCACCCATGAACAATAACGCACCGGGCTGGGATACGGGCAAATACAACGTTACGCCTTCGCGCAATCGGTTATAATCCATATTGCCGCCGAAGCTACCCGGATAGCCCGACCGGAATACCATGTGACCGGGTGGCGCCACACCCACGCACCCCAAGATCGGCTGCACCGGCACGGTGTAGTTTTTCAGCGCCTCGGTCGGCTTGGCCAATCGCGCAAGTCCCTTTTTACGGTCCAGCACCCAGCTGCTGTCGTAATTCTCCACCGGCTTCCGGTTCTGCACATAGCCTGGTGTGATCGCGTTCGCGGCGATGCTACCGGTCGAAAAGGCAGTATCGCGGTTCAGTCTGATTCGCTTGAACTTCACGACGAGCGTATCGCCCGGCAGCGCTCCTTCGATGTAGAACGGGCCGGTTTGCGGATTCCCTCCCAACGATCGCCGTACCCCTTGCGCATCCACGCCCCCGGCATCCACGCTCCAGGTCTTCACCGAATCTCCCGGATAAATGTGGAGGACCGGCGGAATTGCCCCCGAAAACACGCGGTGGAACTCTTTCGGCTCAAACACATGCTCGCGCGGCGCATTCGCCGGCCGAACCGGAAGCCGCGTCGCCTTCCACTTGCCGGTCATGGCTCCCATCGTGAAGTTGCCCGACATCACTTCCCGCTCAACCGTGCCGGTCATTCTCACGCCCGGCCCATCCTTTCCAGCCTGCTCGACCTCCACCTTCCCGTCGCGGATTTTGCCCTCCAGTTTCATGCCATCAAGCGCAGCCGTTATCTGATCACCCGCCCCTTTGAACGTCATTCGATGGTAATCCGTTTCGCCGTAGAGCTCGGCTGCGAGAACCCAGTCGCCGGCCAGATCGGCTGGCGTGACGCTCTGGCCCAGCGCCGTCGGCCCCAAGAGCGCGAGGATGACCCCCAAGAGTCGTTTTCCCATCGTTTTCTGACCTCCAAATGACTTGTTCAGCCGGCGACTGCGATTGTAAGTGCTCACACTTTGAACCCTTCGAAAACCAAGCTTGCTGCCAACGAGGACCATTGTGCCGGCAAAGTCTTACAAGTGTCAATGGTTAGCGGTTCCTCTCTATGTCGCTTTTCGGCCTGCGAACGCTCGCGGTTCGCCAGGATCAAGTCAAATGCGAGCTCACGGCCGTCACCTGCTCGATCGCAACTGACGCCGAGGGACGAGGGGTGCTGCTCAAACAAGGGCCGGCCATCCAGAATTTGTGAAGGAGAACAAAAGAATTGCATGAAGTCGGCCTCGGCGCGGAAATAGATAGATAGACGGGCCGGACAATTTCAGAAAAATGGAGCGCGACATGAAGACCTTCGGACTCAGCGCACCACGACCTCACCACCCTTTTCGAGGAGGGCGTCTTGGGCGGACTGCCGGATAGCGAACTGCTCGAGCGGTTCATTGTCCGGCGCGACGAGGCGGCGTTCGAGACTCTGGTGCATCGGCATGGACCGCTCGTCTGGCGCATTTGCAGCCTTATCTTGCGACACCATCACAACGCAGAGGATGCCTTTCAGGCCACGTTTCTGATCCTCGCCCGCAAGGCACAAACGATCACTCCCCGAGAGATGCTTCTCAATTGGCTCTACGGCGTGGCTCGGCAGACTGCGCCCAAGGCCAAGTACCTCGCCGCCAAGCGCGAGGCGAGAGAACGGCACGTGGCGGAACTGCCTGAGCCCGAGGCGGTACTGCCATCGATCGACCTCGATCTGCACGATGTGCTCGACCAGGAGTTGAGCCGCCTCCCAGCCTATTATCGGACGCCAATCATCCTTTGCCACCTGGAAGGCAAAGGGCATAAGGAGGCCGCAATACAACTCGGATGGCCCGTCGGGACGTTTTCGGCGCGGTTGTCGAGGGCCAGGCGATTGCTAGCAACTCGGCTGTCCCGTCGCGGTCTCAACTTTTCGGACGCGTCGCTCGCGATGCCGGCGCCCTGATGTGTGACGTCGGCTCCCGTGCCTCCTTCGCTGATCAATTCGACGGTCAATGGCGTTTGCGTGTTAGCGAAAAATCCGCGGGAACAAGGACTGGTGGCGGCTGAAGTCGCTGCCCTGACGAAAGGAGTGCTGAAGGCGATGCAGTTGTCGAAGATCAAGACCGGATCGCTGCTCCTGGTTATTGGGGCTGCTATCGGCATTGGGCTCCTCGCCTATTCCGCGGAAGCTCCTCAGATGCTGCAGGCGGAGAAAGCCCTCGCCACACAGAAGCGTGCAACCCCGCGGGAGCAAACGAACCGGGGTCAGGGATCAAAAAAAGTGCTCGAAGAGCTGGATTGGGCTCTGACCAAGGTAGACACGGAGAAGAGCCGCATCAGTGCCCTCGCGCTGGACCTGGAACTCGGTTGCTAATGACGAATTCGCTAGCTCGGGCCTCCAGACCGGACTTCACTTGTCTTTCAGTGACTTGCCTGTTGCCCGGGACGCCGAGATCCTTTTCGACGGCAAGCCGGCAAAGCTCTTGGACCTCACGATCGACAAGGAGACGTTCAAGGAGCGGTATGGCTTGCAGCTCACGCTTCGGTGATCAAACGACGGCGCCACGATCACGCGGATCGATGCGCGGTCGCAAAACTGCTACTTCTTTTTGAAGAGCGTGGATCTCACCAAGCTGCTCATCACCGTAGGCATCGGTGCCTCAGGCTTGCTGGCAGTAAACGATAACCTGGCAGTGGCTGAAGATGCAAAAATCCTGATCAGTGTCGGGAAGACTCGATCCAAGGAGGGACGGCTCACCGATCTAAAAGCAGGGATGCGGATCTCCTTCGAGCTGGCGACCAAGGACGGTCAAATTGTGGTCCGGGGTATTCGAGCGGAAGAATAGCTGGCAGTGACGTCATCCTGAGGCTGACGCTCACGGCTCGATTGGCTTTGGGTCGTCAGGTTTCGGCACGCTCATCTGCACTTCACCCAGGTCCTTCGTCTCGCCTGTGCGCAGTCCGCCGCCGAAGGACGTTCGGGGGCTCGCAGGTAGTGGTTTTTGGGGGATACACGGCGACCACGCCGGGCCCAGGCAGGTCGACGACTCGGTACGAGCCATCCTCTTTTGTTCCGACGCCGGCGGCGATGAACAAGAACGTACCGTCAAAACCGGGAAAGTCACGCAAGTTCGGGTTGTTGTAGAGCGCAAATACTTCACCCTCCCCCGCAACGGCTCGCCCCGTCACCTTATCCCTGATCTTGCCTTCGATCCATACCCCGCCGTTCAGCTCGATATCGGCGGTTACCGGGTCCAGGCCGTCGCTATCGCCGATCTCCTTGTGTGTGACCGCAGACGGCTGGTCGCGGTCCGGGATGACTACGATCTGGTTGCCCTCACGCTTGGGCATGCCCATCAGCCGGTACTCATCCGCCCAGAGGCGGTTGATCTGCCTCAGTGCAGCACTTAGCGTCTCGATGGCCACGTCTCTTGATCTCCTCCAACCGTCGCGTCACTACTAAGAGACCTGAACGAGGACCTACCCGACATTTTTTAGCTCTCCCGCAGAGCAGCAAAGCTGACTCCTAGAACCAAGATGATGGCAGGGATGCTGGCGATGCTGAACCGAAGGGTGCGCATGATTGGAACGCCAGTGAGGAATCCAAGCGGACCGAGGCACAATCTTTATCGGCTCTTCTCCAAAGTGTGTGGGTAACTTCGTGACCTTTTTTCAGTTGGAAATCTATATAAGAGGATTTTCTGAGGCATGACTCCGGTGTCCGATGGCGGCTTGCCGCATTGTTGTGCCGAAGCTAATCTGACGCTACCTGGTGAAACGGAGTCGGGCTCTGCGGGGACGCAACCCGACAAGGGATAACCAGGTCGACGGTGCGCCGAGGGTGCATCAGACCCCTGGTGGTGCAAAGCCATCGGGGGTCTTTGCTTGACACCATCGGACACCGGAGCCATGCCTCCCAAAATCCACTCCAGTTGCTGGATCACAAACCTCGCGATGAGTTCTTCAGATTTCTGGCAACATACAGGTCAGAATCTTGAGACGAAGGTATTCCTCGTCTCGCAGTCCATAGGCCCGGCGTTGGATGACTCGGACCTTGTTGTTGATCCCCTCGACGAAACCCAGCGGAACTTTGTTCTCCTCGTGACAATACGCCTCGATGCCGTCCCAGTGGGCCTCTACCATCGCGGCGAACTTGCAAAAGGGCTCCAGCCGTTGCCACTTCAAAGCATCTTTCCAGTTGTTGAAGAACCGGCGAGCCCAACCCGGCCGATTGTAGTCCCAGAGCTGGCCGAACGACTCCTTCAGGAGGTAAGGAACGGGACGGAAATAACTTCCCGAGTTTCTTGAAATATGGTATCAAGCGGTTGGATCGGAAACCAACACCAAGGAGAGTGGCATGGATGCCTATACGCCGAGAATTGAACGGATGATGAAGCGCCTGTATAACTCGCTGGCCGAGGATGATCGTCGACGGTATGCGGCCATCGAGTCCACAAAGCTGGGTCATGGCGGGGTCGAGTACATCTCCAGCGTTCTGCAATGCGATCCCAAGACCATCCGCCGAGGACTGGCGGAACTGGAAGAAACCGCCGATCTGGATACGAGTCGTGTCCGAAAAAAGGGGCTGGACGTAAGAAACTAGTCGAGATATCTGCGGACCTTGAAGCGAACTTCTTCAAGGTAATTGAAGACCACACCGCCGGCGATCCGATGCGGGCCGAGGTGAAGTGGACGAACCTGTCGCGGGGGCAGATTTCGCGTCGGCTCGACAAGTTGGGGACTCCGGCCAGTCGACAGGTCGTTTCACAATTGCTACGCAAGAACGGGTATCGCAGGCGGAAAGCCCTGAAGAAGAAGACGATGGGCCCTCGCAATCCAAACCGCAATGCTCAGTTCAAGAAGATCAACCGCCTCAAGAAGCAGCATTTGAAGGCCGGCCTACCAGTCATCAGCATGGATACCAAGAAGAAGGAATTGCTCGGCAATTTCTACCGTGACGGCAAGATCGACACTCAGGACACCATCGAGACCAACGACCACGACTTCAGCAGCGCCGGAGAGGGAACGGTGATTCCCCATGGTCTTTACGATGTGGGGAAGAACAAAGCCTTCGTCAACCTGAACACCAGCCATGACACGAGCGAACTGGCTTGTGACAGCATCGCGACTTGGTGGGACCAGCAGGGCCTAATCGACTATCCAGAAGCGAAGAAACTGCTGGTGTTATGCGATGGCGGAGGCAGCAATAGCGCGACCATGTATTTATTCAAGGAGGACCTCCAGAAGCTGGCGAACCAACTGGGCATCGAGATTCGCGTGGCCCATTACCCGCCTTACTGCTCGAAGTACAATCCGATTGAACACCGCTTGTTCCCGCATTTGACCCGGGCATGTCGAGGAGTGATTTTCCACACGCTGAAGACCGTCCAGTACTACATGGCCAAGGCCGAAACCACCACGGGACTGAAGGTCAAGGTGAGCATCCTACACAAGATCTACAAGACCGGCCGGAAGTATGTCGCGGGATTCAAGAAGACCATGAAGATCGTGTTCGACAAAACTCTGCCCAAATGGAACTACCGAGCTGTTCCACAGCCAATGTGAAATCGGGAAGTTATTTCCGTCCCGTTCCTAAGCTTTGTTCAACCGCCGGTTGGCCCCGAACAGCAGCTTCAGCGCCTGTTTTCCTTCGACGGTGAGGTTCTCCCAACGGGAGAGCAAAGTGTATTTCTGCCCCTTGATGAAGCGACGGTCCTTCCCCGAGAGGCGCGCGTATTCCTGCTTACGCACCTTGTCCATAGCTGCCCCCAGGTGTTTGAGGACATGGAACTTGTCGTAGATGATCCGAGCCTTCGGGGCGTGGCCCTCCTTGAGAGTGGATTTGCGGAATGCCTTCCACATGTCCATAACGGCCACGCGGATCTTCCGGCATTTCTTGGGGCCGAGCCAGGCAAAGAACTCGTCCATGCTCGCTTCGGAGCGGTCCTTGCCCCCGAACCAGATCGGCCGACCGCGGACCAAGTCGCTCACGATGATTCGGTAACTGTGCCACCTGCCGATAGAAATCTCGTCGATGCCGACGACCGACGGGGCGGGCGTCCCGGCACGACAGAGTTGCTCTCGCATGTATTCGATCTCCAGTGCCTTGACCGTTTTCCAGTCCAGGCGGAGTTCGCGAGCTACATCCCGAATAGTCGCGGCCCGACGCGCCGCCCCACGTAGAAGGCAAAGCGCTTGGTGTAAAACGGATTGTCGGCCAACCAGCTCAACGTCTCTTGCTTCACGGTGCCGCAGCTCCGGCAGGACACGCGCCGGATCTCGAACTCCAGGTGCACCCGAGTGTCGCCATAGGATAGATCGCGCATGCGCCGGACCTTGTGATCGTAGAACGTTCGCCGAATCCTCCCGCAGGCCCCACATGCCGTTTTTTTTCCCGGCGCACGAGGCGAACAAGACGTGCCTTGGGATCTCCGAAGAGACCGCGAACCGCTGGTTCCGGACGGAATCCGGGGAAGCAATACGCATCATCAAGCCGGCGTTTTTTTCGCATTCGTTCATCATGCCAGTTCATTCCCCTTGAGAGAACGATGGAAAACCCCTGAAATCAAGAGGCCAGCAGGCCATCAGACGCGTTATTTCACCCACACACTTTGGAGAAGAGCCTCTTTATCATTACAGCATCACCAGTCGGATTGGAGTCCGTTCACATGGAGCTGTTGCTTGGCTGCCAGGCGGTCGCGGCATCGCGAGACGATCGTTATCGTCGGATTCGTATTGGCATATAAGATGCCCGCGAAATCCCGCAAGCCCATTCTGCGCTTGAATTTAGCACTGCGAGCGGGACGAACACTGATGTTGTCGGTCGGTGCCAAATTCCCGACGCCTGTCTCGCTGCCGCCGGCCTCATCGGGTATTTCCATAGGCACCGCAGACGTTCATGAGTAAGCTTCGAAAGATACGCTGTTTCATCTGGCCGGTTGCTGGCCTTTCGCACGGTGACCACCCCGCTGGATTTCAGCGAGCCTTCTGAAGTTCTCAGCTTCGACGAGTCGAGGTCCGACGGTCAGACGAACCTGCTCGACGAGTTAGGAGGCAGTTGATGAGCCGGCAGGAAGCCTTAATCACTCCTTCCGTGATGCGATGGGCTCGGGAGAGTGCGCGTCTGTCGCCCGATCAGGCGTCCAAACGAATCGGCCAGCCAGTCGAGGAGATCGAAGCCTGGGAAAAAGGAGAGAAAAACCCCTCGATGGCTCAGGCCCGCAAGGCGTCAGAGGCCTATAAACGCTCCCTCGCCATTTTCTACCTGCCCGAACCACCGACGGACTTCGAGCCGATCAGGGACTTCCGACATTTTCCCGATGCCATCCGCCGAGACTAAAGTCCCGAGCTAGCCTTGATCATTCGCCAGCTCCAATCCCGGCAGGAGTGGCTGCACGATTATTTGATCAGAAAAGGTGCATCACCACTTTCATTCGTTGGATCGGCGACTTTGGACGCTGCTCCGGTTGAGCTTGCAGGATCAATCCGCCGAATCCTCGGTGCGACGATCGACAAACAATGTTCGACTCAAGGCGCACAAGGAGCCCTGAACTATTGGGTGGACCTAGTCGAGGAGCTGGGAGTCTGCGTGTGCCGGGAGGGAAAGGTCGCGCTGGCTGAAGTCCGAGGTATCGCTCTGGCGGACTCGCACGCGCCGTTCATTTACGTGAACGTCAATGACAGCTACGCGGGACGGCAATTCAGCTTGCTCCATGAACTCGTTCATCTTTGGCTCAACGAGCCTGGCATTTCGAACCTGGTGCAAATCCCCAAAAGCTCACGATCGTCGAGCGCAAAGACCGAGGTTTTTTGCAACAAGACGGCGGCCTTAATCTTGGTTCCCCCAAAGCAGTTCGCATTGGCATGGGAGCAGCGAGCCCACCACCATGCGATCGACGATCAGATCGAAGCCATCGCTAAGAGGTTCCGCGTGAGTGACGAAACGATCGCACGTCGACTCCTTGATGCCGATCTGATCGCCCCGCCCAATTACGAACGACTTCGTTCTCGTTACGCCGCGCGGCGGCGCGAATACCGGAATCAGTTATCGGGCGGCGGTGACTATTGCAGGAGCGCATTCACCCGTAACAGCCATCTATTCACACGCACGGTCTTGAGCACTCGTTACTCAGGCGAAATCACCGTTCGGGAGGCGTGTCATGCCCTCGGGGTGAAAGCCAATAATCTGAAAAAGCTCGCGGCGACGGCTGGTCTGATGCCGGTTGTCCACCGCGGAGGTGACCGGTGACGGTGTACTCGCTCGACACCGGTATCTTCATCCAAGCTTGGAACGACTACTAAGCACCAGACCAGTGCCCCGAATATTGGGAGATCCTCGACCAACTGGCACTGGAACAGAAGATTTTCTGCGCGGAGGAGGTGAAGCGTGAGATTGACAAGCTTGACGATCATCTCGCGTCCTGGCTCAACAACCAGCCTCATTTTGTGCATGAAGTCACCGCCGACGTCCAAATGAACCTCCGCGCGATCCTGGACCGGTTTCCGCGACTCGTCGATTCCAAGAAAAATCGATCGATCGCGGACCCGCGGATCATCGCCCATGCGATCGCGAGGGAAGCCGTTGTTGTGACGAAGGAGTTGCCCGCCGGACTCAATGCCAAAGCTCCAAAGATTCCGGATGCCTGTAACCACTTCAGGATTCGATGGCTGAATGACTTCGAATTAGCCCGCGAACTTGGAATCCGCTTTTCCGCGCACCTTACCCGCGGGAGCAATGAACAGTAAGGTGGAGCTAAGACCGCCGATCGACTCGGCCACCGGGATCTGTATCAGTAGTCGAGATGATCGCCAACTAATAACGAAAGCGGCCTCGATCGATACGATCTTTCGCGATTGCACTGCTCCGCCATACTGAACCAGGTCGAGCGCGATCAGTTTGATGATCAATTCGGCATTCAGTTCCCGCCCGCCTTCATTCCCTGATATCTCTCGTAGGCCTCCCTCGTGGTCTTGAGGTACTCCGCCAGCGGACCCA
The DNA here is from genome assembly GCA_963850935.1 of uncultured Isosphaeraceae bacterium. Lineage (GTDB taxonomy): Bacteria > Planctomycetota > Planctomycetia > Isosphaerales > Isosphaeraceae > CAWFRS01. Next base: position 812,444 of record CAWKNT010000028.1, on the reverse strand, counting down.
GTCCCACGGCCGCACGCCGCTTGTCAACGTTTTTCTCATCCTCGATCGGAAACGGCTTGAAACCCGCGTCGAGTTGCGTCCCGTAGCGTTGCTGCTTTTTCTCGCCGACCTGCACGCGATCAGTGAGGTACGCGACGTCTGCTCCGTCGACATCGCCCTTTGGAGCAGCTTCCATCAACGTCAGACATTTCTTTTGAAAAGCCCTGTCCCAATCCGCATGTTGCACGATCAGCCACGCCGCATGCGTGGCGCCCTTGCCAACCAATCCGGCGCCTGGCCAGCCGTGCTGCTCGACGATCGCTCGTGGCCGGGTACGATTCTTGTCGTCCACTGCTTGGACCTTTTGCGACTCTTGCTGCATTAACTTGACGGCTTTTGGGTCGGGGTTCGCTTGGGCGTCGTTGAATGGAATGCCTGCCTCACCAAGCTTCTTCAGCATCGATTCGCGGGCGGCTTGATCCTCGCGCATCATCGCCATCAGGTCGCGGCGGAGTGTTTCGTTCCGCAGACTCTGCCCACCGTTAGGGTCTGGCTTTGCCGGCGGTTGTCCACAGGCCAGAGCGGCTGAAATCAGCAGCAGCAGCACGACCATGTTATCTCCATTGGTAACTCGCACATCGATGACATCGTCGGCCTCATCGTACGGCGGCGGACTCCGATTGATCAACGTCGACGGCAATCTGATCGGTCAGTCTCAATACTCGGACACCGTTCCGCATCGTCCTGCGCTTGCCCGTCCGCGCCAACTATAATGCATCACCGTTTCCGGCCTACTCGGCTGCCCCGGTCCTCCTCCCGATACCGGTACGCATGTCATCGCGGATTGCTGGACGATGCATCAGTGCTGTATCGATAGATTGGGCTGCGCCTGCTGCAATGCATCAACGCCTTCGATTGTAACGGATGTACGCACAAGGCTCAATGATTTCAGTCCTGTCACACCTTTCAGCCGAACCACCTCGTCGTCAGTGACCGAGGTGCCGGCGAGGACTAGCTCTTGGAGGCCGGTCGCCGCAAAAAGCCGAGTAAGCCCCGCAGCAGTGACTTTGGTCTTCCCGAGACCCAGAGTCCTCAAGCGCGGCAATGCGCTCAGGTGTGCTAGTCCGTCGTCGGTGAGGTCCGCGCCGCCGAGGCGCAGTGATCTCAAGCTCGTCATCACCTTCAGGTGAGCTAGGTCGTCATCGGTGACACCGGTGCCGCCGAGGACCAACTCTTCGAGACGGCTCGACGCTTTCATGCGGGCGAGCCCAGCAGTAGTCACCTGGGTGTTACCCAGGCCGAGAATCCTGAGGCGTGGCAGCGCGCTGAGATGTGCCAAGCCTGCGTCGCTGCAGCTGGTCGAGCCGAGGCGGAGCACTTCGAGGCCGGTTAGGCCCTGCAGGTGCGCCAAGCCGGCGTCCGTGACGCCGGTGACTCGAAGGGTCAGGCGCTTGAGACAGGTAAGCCCCTGCAGGAACTCGAGCCCGGCGTCAGTCACTTGCGATCGCGACAGTTGCAAGGATCGGAGCTTCGTCAGATTCCCCACACGGACAAGATCCAAGTCGGCGGCCCGATCGTCGAGGTCCACGGCAACGACATTGTAGAAGTAATCGACGCCCAAGCGATCGACGAGCCATTTAGGCCACGGAGGTGCCCCGCCCGGCTTGCGAGCGGGGTTGGTGATATCCCACTCGTATTCGACGTATCCGTCCGACCGCTGGATCGCCGCAACCGACGCGCACTGCGTGCGAGCGCTCTGAACGAGCCAGCCCATCCAGCCGCCGGTGAGCAGGACCAAGACCAAGAGCGCTCTTAGGCTGATGCGAAGGAGACTCCTCGGAGGACGGCGGTTCTGGTTCACGGACATACGCTGCCCCCTTCCGACGGACTTCCAAAGCTGAAGCCTTCTCCGTCGTGCGTGTCCATCCTGATTTGCTCAAGCTCGCCTTCGCGACCGTTGTCCAACCCAAGCTGACCCCGGCGATGAGAGATCGACAACGACGAGAAGCTATCGACGAACCCACCGGGGACACTTCTGATCCCTAACTCACCCGTTCCACCTCAAACCTAAGCGCACCGGTCTAGCCAACAGATAGATGCTCCGAGAATCCCGCCGATCCCTGCACCACCTATAATCCAGAACATGCATGAGCCCGATCGAGTAGAGGAATGACGGATCATGATCGCTGATGCTCGCGGCGAACCAGCCGTGCTCGCGGACGATTTCAGCGATCTCATCTTCCATTGTGCTGTTTCCTCAATGTGTCTGGGCCAACTAGAGTTCAGACGTGCCATTCAGTGCGGTTTGGCGAAGCGTCCCGTTCGGGGTGGGCACGGGGTTGCCCTTAATCCTCGGTCATCGCCCCTGTAGACCTCAACGCGCTCGCCGACGCTTGTGAACCCGCTCATGAAAGGGCTGTGCGTCGTATACCGCGTCTCGCGTCCGGGAGCATTCCCCGAGAGCTGATCGTCGGGTTGAACCGTGACAACCCATAGGCTGTCATGGCTCCGAAGTTTATCACGCGTTACTTATTCTTCCCTCCTGAAGCGATCACGGCGACTCCGGCGGCGGCCGAACGCGATTCGCCTTTCGAATCGAATATCACTGATTTCGGTAACGCCTTCCGCAGCCTCTGTACGCCCGTAATCGTAACCTTTGTTCCGACGAGCCCCAATTGCTTGAGACCAGTCAGTGCCTCGAGATGAACCAGTCCGGCGTCGCTGACATCGGTGGAGTTGAGATCCAATTCCTGGAGATTTGTCAGCCCCTTCAGGTGTGCCAGCCCGGCGTCAGTCACTTTTGTAGAATCAAGACAAAGATTCCGGAGGTTGGTCATCCTCTTCAGGTGCAGCAGTCCGGCACCGGTAACGGCTGTTCGGCTAAGGTCGAGTTCCTGGAGGCTAGCTAATTCGCTCAGGTGTCTCAACCCGGCGTCGCCGATCGAGGTGTTCTCCAGATCAAGTTGCGTCAGAGCGGTTAGACGCTCGAGGTGGCTTAGACCATGATCCGCGATCTCGGTGAGTGAAAGATCAAGTTGCGTCAGAGTGGACAGACGACTGAGGTGGGCTAGACCATGATCCGTGATCCTGGTGAGAGTAAGATTAAGCCCATGGAGATCGTGAATCCTACTCAAACATCGGGGCCCAGGTTTAATTCCTCAAGGTTTATCAGAGCCTTGAGGTGCATGATCCCGGCGTCACTCACATCGGTCATGCTCAGGCTCAGTTTGCGGAGGCTGACAAACGGCTTCAGTAAGGCTAGGTCAGCGTCAGTGATGTCCATCTCTCTGAGGTCGGCTTCGACGACCGGTCTCCCAGCCTGTAGTTCATCAAAGTGGAGTCCCACCCGAAATTTACCGAACGCGGCAATGGCTTTCGCTTGCTCGTCGTTCCTCGCCTGCCCAGGGGCCCCAGCGGAGACGAGGCATGAGCCGAACACCATGACCAGAGCACTCGTCCAAAATCGTCGCATCGCCGCGCACCTATATATTATTTTATTACATATGATCTTTAGTGAATGCACTCGCTTTGCTGTACTCGCCAATTATACTTCACCCGAGTCGCACGAAAGGGATCAGGGCGGGAAGCGGAATGGAGCTAACGCGGGTCGCGGACTTCGGCCCATTGCCTCTGGATTTCTCGATACCTCCGCCCCTGAAGGCAGTCGTCCCACGCCAGCGCAGCGATGCAAACCGCCAACGCCAGGGCAACGACTTGCATCCACCTGGTTGGGGACAATATCCCTGTCAAGGCTCCAGCGGCTGCGACGCCGAACCATTCGGCTTGATAGCCAGGCACGAACGTCATGACCGAGCCCAGCAGGCCGAGGAGCAATGCGAGCCCTACGCCGGCCCGAGATGCCTGAATCCGCAAAGTAACGAACCATTCGCGGGCGTATGTCATCACCGGGGCCTCCGTCTCGCCTGGTTTATGAATCAGACGTATCATAAACGTGGTCGATCGATTCCTGGATCGCCTGGCGTGTCGCCAAAGCCATTTCGATCGGACGGCCACAGTAGAAGCGGACCGCGTCAATCGCCTCGAAGTCGAGCGGGTCGCTAAATAGGACCTTCAACACTGTTCCGCGTGAGGGCTGGGGAAGGACGACACACGCACGCGCGATCGATTCGGGCATGAGCTCGGCCAAGTTTCGGCGGGTCTCAATTAACCGAGGTCGGACGTACTCGAGGCCGTGCATCTGAGCCCTCGTTTTCGCGGACATTTCCTCGGTGTTGTCTTTCATTATCGATCCCCTCGTCGGCGGGTCTCGATTCTGGACCACCGGTTCCACGTCCCTACACGGTGCCGTATTCTGACCGTGCGCGCCAACTATCGGTCACCGTTAACACGTTCGTGTCGCGTCTCAGGTCGTGGGAGAAAAGTCGGCAAGACCGCGTCCGCCAAGTGCGATCACGTGCACGCCAGGCGCGGTAAGGTTCCACGGCTCGTAGCCCGACGAGTCCGAAATGATCTCAAGCTGGACGTCCCCCTCGAATTCCAAGATGAGGTCGGCCGTATCCTCTCGAATCCGACACGCTGTAACTCGCCGCCCTTTGAGCAGGGCTTCGGCCTCGACGTAGGCGTCCAATGGAGCAGGCAACCCGTACTGCTGCCCATGGTCCCCAGACGTACGCCGAAAGCGCCCTCGTTCGATAACTCGCCACAGGCAATCCACCGCCAAAACGCCCGCCCCGAACTCGAACGTGAAGTTTTGCGGGTACATCTCAGAGACGCGGCTGCACGTCGTGCCTGTCAGCCACTCAACGCCCATGAGCCCACCTCGTCTGTCAATCGTAGTCTCTGGATCACGCTTCCTGCGTCTTCAAATCGTCCCGCGCCTGCCTGTCCGCGCCAATTATGATATGATCGAGACTTCACAGCGAAAAGGCTCATTCGACGTCGATCCGCCGCATCGCCTTGGCAGCCACCTGCCGTATACGGGGGTCCGGATCTTGGCGCGCCATGGCGGTCAGTTCCTCGAGCGCGAGCCGCGAAGCGGGGCCGATGGTGCCGAGCAAGAAAGCGGCCCGTTGCCGCACGTCCGTGTCGCCACTGGTGAGGGCACGTCGGAGGGGTTCGACCGCCGAAGCGGCCGAGGGGCCGTATTTAGCGAGCACCACCGCAGCCTGTTGCCGTACGAAGCCCATCGGCGAGCCGCGCAATCAGCGCCACGACCGTCAGGAGGACGGCCTGGGCCTCGGGAGATTCGCTGTCGATCGTGACGATCGCCTGCGCGGCTTCCAGGGCCGAGGTGCTCGGGTCCGCGAGTTCACGGGCGGCGGCTCTCGCCAGGGCCGGAAGCGCGGGGCGAGCGGTCTGGCCGAGCTTGGCCAGGGCCGTGGGGATGGTCTTCTTCAGCACGCGATTGTCGAGCGACAGGGCCTCGATCAGATCCGGGATCGACTCTACGGGTGGGGCCGGCAGACCAGCAATCGCCCAGCCGATCGCAGACCGCTCCTCAATGCTACGGACCTGCTTGAGTTGGTCTAGCAGAGGCGCGTAGAGTTCACGGAGCGTGGACCATCCGACCGGCAGAGCTAAGCTTGCGGCCGTACGGACCTCCTTGACGGGGTCGCTGATCATGATCCCGACGAGGGGATCGGGGCCTGCGCCGGCGGCAGATCCGACCCGGCTGAAAGCATAGACCGAGGCGGTACGGATCGCGGGGTCGGAGTCGGTCATCCGTCGCAGGATTAGGTCCACCGCCTGCCGTTCCGCCGCCTCGAACGTCGCCCCGGCCGCTCGGAGTCCAGGATTCCGATTCGGCATTCTCGCGTCGGTGTAGAGGGCTCCCAGGGATCGCGTGGCTTCGATCCGGACCTCGGTTCGTGTGTCATCGACGGCCCTAATCAGGGCCCTTATCGCCAGGTCAATGTCCTCTCCCGATGCGCCGTTCCAGACCCACCCCCGGCCGACCGCGCCGAGCGACTTCGCCGCCGCGAGTCGGACCCGCCAGTCGCCGTCCACCATGCCGGCTGCTAGCGCCGGCAGGACGCGGGCGCGGTCAGCGGGCCCGGAATGCGCGAGTTCCTCGAAAGCGATCCGTCGCTGCGCCGCGTCGCCTCCCGCGAAGGCGCGGAGGTAGATCGCCGTTAAAGAGCGATCGATGCTGGCGTTCTCGCGATGGTACAGCCAAGCCCAGAGTAATAGGCCCGTGACCGCCACAATGACCATCAACCGCCGTACGGTGAACCGCACACGGGGCAATCGCATGGCCGGCTCCTCGTTGCGATTGGCTGGCAAATCACGTCTCTGGTTCACCCGATCATCCCCATCAACTCCCAGACTCGATAGACACGGCGCTCCTCGTCTGACGGCGGTGGTTCCGAAGGATTGAACTCGCGCACTGGTAAATACCGGCGGTATAGTGCGAACGACAACTCGACGGATGACCTTGTCATTTCTCTTTTAGAGTTCAAGCGTTACGTAGAATATGATCTGTGCTTGATACATTACGGCTTCTGGGCTTATTGAACGTCCACAGGGTGAACGGCGTCACGCATGATATTCCGATGCCAGCGAAATGACCACTGCGCAATGACGGCAATGCTCGCTATCCAGACGACAACCCGGCGCCGGCGTCAGCAAGAGATTTTGTGTGGCGGGTCCGAATGTTTCTTGCCCGGTGGTATTCGCGCAACAGCGTGTTGGCCGTTTCCGGCGACTCCGAAGACGAACCCGCCCATGATCCTATCAGGTTGTAAAACTGTTGGACGGCGCCGTTGATTGCATAGGTCGGATCGACGCAGCGGCATCTGTATGTGCCAGGCCAAGGTTGGCCCAATAGTCTTCGCCAGTACTGAGGCCAAAACGGGGCGGGATGCCCTGTGCCTATGATCGATCTGAGCGTTCCTCCGGGTGTGTCACTCCGCTCCCAGAGATGATGTATAAACTCACATGACGGATCAAATCGAACGCGATACGCGGCGGTTCCCATCCAGAGCGTAACGGCGGCACCGACCACCACACTCATCCACCTCCTCGTTGTCATTGGGAGCAATCGCATGGCATGGGCCTCTAGAATCTCCGTTTTATAGCCGCCGGCGATGCCAGTCACGCCCTTCGTCATAAAGAGCGACCCGCCGGCGGCGGAAAACGCCAGTTGGGTCCAGAAGGGCCAACCTCGCAGCGTCAACCGGCAGGGTACAAGGAGCAGGACGGCGACACCGAAACTGCTTTCCATTCGGGGCAGTTGCTCCTGCATCGTCGGAACGGTGGGCAAATCGTCGTAGTGAAGCGCTGGCATCAGCAGATAGCTGGACACGGTCGCCAGGATGGTGAGCAGGCCGGCAGCCGCCAAACCGGCACGGACGAGCCAGTATCCAACCCACTCGCCGCTCATCCACGCCCCTTTCCGCCGCGTAATGCCCGAGCTAAGCGGCCCGGCCCCGTTGACCACCTGGAAAGTATGATTACCGAATCACCCGTTCTAGGTTCTCGTTCCGCGACTTCCTCCGGGCGGTGGAGCGGCATCTGCCAGGTGTAGGCGACCTTCGATCCATCGGATGACCAACAGTAGCTGTCGGTGCAGCCAGGTCTATCGATCATCGTTCGTTTCTTGCTGGGCAGATCGGTCACATAAAGCCTCACGCGAATCGCCTGATTCTTTGGTCCCAGTGACCGGATCTTGCACAGAATCCGTCGGTTATCGCGCGACTACCTGGCGCCAGAGGCCATCTCTTGATCTGAAGTCAGAAATTCGGGCTTTCCCGTGCCGTCGATTTGGACCGGCGCAGACGAGCCGACAGTTCGACCATGGATTACCGCAAATCAACGGGACCACCTCTCGTACCTCCTGGTGAATACGTGACTGGATGTTGAGCCAGCCTCGTCGCTCATCGGTCCGCGCCGGTGATACGTATTCGCTACGGGCTGTCGAGCGACCATCCGGAGAGATTACCACTCGTGCGGGCGGGCTGAGGCACTCTTTCTCCTCGCCATAGGCGCCGAGGAGCCAACACCCCTTGTACTTGACCAGAAATTCCTCAGCGGCCGGCCCCTTCGGTTTCGCGCCGTTGCGGGGACCGGCAAGGGTCGGCTCGGTCTGGACGGAGCCAGAGGCAGAACTCAGGCAGGCTATTGGCTCGGAATCCGCCAGCGTAAGAACGCAGCACATGACGGCTGCGTACAGAACCGGTCCTTGGGAGATCCTCATGTCGGTCGGTCCTATCGTTGCGGTTTCGCCGTCACCGCGCCTTGCCCTGAAGCTGCTCTGTGAAATCTCTTCCCTAATTCACAGCTTACACCAGACCCGTACCGCAAATCATTTCGGTTCTTTGGCCAATTTGGCTCCCTGCCCGCGCAGCCACCCAACCAGATCGTTGCCGTCCTGAGATTCGGCGACGTCGAGCGGTGTTTGGTTTGTCCAATCCGGAACCCAGTTCAAGGCAGCGCCACGGGCGAGCAGGTACTCCGCTGCTTGGCGCTGGCCGCCGTGACAGGCTTGCCAGAAGGCGTCATTGACAGCGTCAGGCGCGGGCGTTACCGGGCCGGCAAAGTGCTGCTCGAGAACTGACATGATACCGAGTGCGGCCGCGTGCCAGAGCTTTTCGACCTTCGCACCACGCTCGACCAGACGACGGGCTACCCGCCACTGGCCGCAGCCCACTGCGTCGTCCAGGGGTGGGCCGCCTGCGATTGAAGCACCAAGTGCCTCCATGTCTGCACCCCCATCAATGAGCGCATCGAGCACCGCAACGTCGTCGCGCACATACTCAGTTTGACTCGCCATCGCTTAGTTTGGCGTGTTAATTGTCATCGCTAGTTGACTCGTTACACTTCGGTTTTGACGTAAGTCTTGAATCGATTGATCAACGATCGCTAGTCCGAACCCGATATTCCGCTATACACTTCGTACAACCGTAAGACAGGGACGTCTGGCGGTTAGTCGATCGTCTCACAATTGACACGATAACCTCATCGAGCATACTGCGCTGTGGGTTCCCTAATGAAGGCCATCGCCAGATGAGGACATTCGTTTCCACTAAGGGGCATTGGTTTTCGGTGACCGCCTCCAGTAGCTTCAAGCGGGGCGAGGAGTGCCGCTGCCACACCGATTATCGTCATCGACCAAGCCACAATGTCTCCGGTCTTGGGGGCAGTTGTCGGCCTCTACGATTACGATATCGGGTTAATCATCCAGACGGCGGAAACGTCGCCGCCTGGAAAGGCCGAGAATTTCATTTAAAGTCCCCGATACGTCTCGTCGATACACACGATGCGGGACCGTCGGCGCTGATCGCGCGGGCGCCAAGTAGACCGCGACGCAGTAACTGCCGAACCAGGCCAACGAATCGCAAACTGTCAGGTTTGCAGGCTCACGATCATCATGCAGTGGCGACCAAACGAAGCCATTTTCAGCGTGGGTGGTAGACTGCGGAACAGTGATCACGATCAAAACTCAGATGCGCCAAACGAAACCAACGACAAGCTTTGTGGGTTTTGCGGGCCGATGATCATCATTTGAAATCGACCAAACGAAGCCAACGGCAAGCTGTGCATGATCTGCTGTCGATTGAGACGGGCACCCATTTTGCGAAACGAACCCAACGATAAGCTGTGCGGGTTTTGCGGGCTGATGATCATGATTTGAAACCGACCAAACGGACCCATGGAAGTCTGTGCCTGATTTGCGGGCTGACAATCGTTGCGTGTATTCTACGAAACGAAGCCATCGGCAATCTGTGCGGTTTTTGCGGGCTGACGAATCTCGTATGAAAACGGCCGAACGAAGCCAAACACTGTGAGCGCTCGGTAGCGGCCAGCCCCCCATCCGGCCCGTTGGGCGAACTTCCCCCACAAGGGGGGAAGGAAGCTACGCACTCATCGACTTGAAGCGATCTGATCTGAGGAGACATCTGTGTCCATCACCTACCAGCAGGCAGAAGAGAAACTTCACGAGTGGACCGAGAGCCTTGCCCTCCGCAATCATGCCCGGGCCGTCGAGGCGGCCATGCGGAGGGCGGCGCATCGTTATGGCGGCGGAGAGGTCGACGAGACGCGCTGGGCGATCACCGGTCTGCTGCATGATGCGGACTACGACCGATGGCCTGATCAGCATCCGCAGTTGATCGTCGCGTGGCTCCACGAGCAAGGTGAGGCTGAGATCGCCCAGGCCGTCCTCGCCCACTTCGACATCTTGGCCATCCCCGAGTTGACCATCCTCGACAAAGCACTCCTCGCCTGCGACGAGCTGGCCGGGTTTGTGATGGCCTGTTGCTTGGTCAGGCCCGACGGTATTCATTCGCTCGCTCCCTCGAGCGTCAAGAAGAAGCTCAAAGACAAAGGATTTGCCGCCAAGGTCAATCGCGACGACGTGTACCAGGGGGCCGAACGGCTCGGAGTTAACCTCGATGAACAAATTCAGCTTGTCATCGATGCACTCAAACCGCATGCGGCCGGTTTGGGGATCGGTGGCGTGAGTCAGTAGTTATTGGTCATTGGTCAATAGTTCTACTGTATCTCGGGCTTGACGAATTTTAACAGGTTGTGTGACATCCTCTTCGGTCACGGAGGTCTCTATGGAGGATGGATGTCATGGACCGACGATTCGAATGGCGGTTTGACGAGATGATGGAGCAAGCCGAGGTTTCTCCCGAGCTGCTCAAGGATCTGTTGCCTCGGGTGCGTCTTTTCCTCGAGCCTTTCTTGCAGAGCTTGTCGGGATCCTCGAAAAAGCAGCATGCTCTGGAGTACACGACGGGCTTGATGTCCGGACTGAAGCACAAAACTGGCGAGGGAATTGCCTACCTGTACGACCAAGACCGACAGGGAATTCAGAAGTTCGTCGGACAAACAGCTTGGGATCATCAACCTCTGCTGCGCACCCTCGCGGTTCAGGTCGGCATAGAGTTGGGCGAAGCGGAAGGAGTGATCGTGTTCGACCCCTCGGCGTTTCCCAAGAAAGGCGATAAATCGGTTGGCGTCGCCAAGCAATGGTGCGGTCGTCTCGGCAAAATTGAGAACTGCCAGGTCGGGGTCTATATGGCATACGTCACACGGAAGGAACATGCGATCGTTAATACACGTTTGTATCTTCCGAAAGCATGGGCCAAGGACCTTCGGCGTCGCAAGGAAGCCGGCGTGCCCCGATCGATCAAGTTTCGTACTCGCCATCAACTGGCGTTGGAGATGTTGGAGGAATGCGGAGGGGTACTGCCACACATGTGGATCGCGGGTGATGACGAAATGGGCCGTCCCTCTGGTTTTCGGCTGGAATTGCGTAACCTCGGCAAGCGGTATCTGCTGGCGGTCCCCTCGAACACGCTGATTCGCGACCTCGACGCACCACCGCCGGAGTACTCGGGACGAGGACCACGTCCCCGGAGTCCTTTCATACGAGTAGATGCTTGGTGCAAAAAGCTGCCTGAGGATGCCTGGACCACGATTGATGTACGTGACGGGGAGAAAGGGCCGCTGGTGATCCAAGCCGTGAAGATTCGGGTTCAGGCACGGACCGAGACCGGTGGTACCGGTCCGGACGAGCTGTTGTTTGTGACTCGAGAACGCCAAGCGGATAACACCTACAAGCTTGATTACTATTTGTCCAATGCGGACGCCCAGGTGCCGCTGGAGGAATTCGCCAGGGTGACCAAGGCGGCTCATCGGGTCGAGGAGTGTATCGAGCGAGCCAAAGGGGAAGCGGGCTTGGCGGACTATCAGGTGAGGAACTGGATAGGCTGGCATCATCACCAAACCCTGTCGCTGATAGCCGCGTGGTTCCTGAACAAGGAGACGCGGCGGGGAAAAAATACAGACCCCCGCGCTGACGTTTCCACAACTGCGGCAGTTGATCGCCGGCCTGATCGACGCCTACCTGCAGACGAATCTGAACGTTTCCCTTTGCCGCCGGAGCACGCGTTGGTTACAGCGCAACGAACAAGCACGCTTTTACCGTTATCGTTCACGTAACATCTTACCGCCATTGAAGAACCAGCTCAGAAATTGAAGACACAGTAGAAATAGAAAAAGGGCAATCATGAGTGACTCAGGCGGTTGGTGGCATCAGTTCTTTACCGGGCTGGCGGTCGATGTCTGGCTAAACGCTACCACGACGGAACAAACTCAGCACGAGGCCGATTTCATTGCGGAATCGCTCGACGTCGCTGCGCCGGCCAAGATACTCGATGTGCCGTGCGGGGGGGGTCGACACAGCATCGTTCTGGCCAGCCGCGGATATGCCATGACGGCGGTCGACCGCTCGGCCGAGTTTCTCACCGCGGCACGCAGCCAGTCTGCGGGACTGCCCAGCAAGATCGACTGGCAAGAGCGCGACATGCGCGATCTCCCCTGGCCCGAGACTTTTGCCGGCGCCTTCTGTTTCGGCAACAGCTTCGGCTATCTCGACGAAGACGGTAATGCGGCATTTCTCAAGTCGGTCGCCGCCGCGCTCAAGCCAGGCGCCCGGTTCGTTCTCGAAACGGGCTATGTCATGGAGGGACTTTTACCCGCGTTGCAAGAGCGAAGTTGGTACCCGATCGGCGATATGCACATGCTGGCGCAGCGGCGCTACGATCCCGTGGAAGGCCGGCTCCATGTTGATTACATCTTTATTCGCGGCAGTCATACCGAGACGCGTTCGATGTCGGCGCGGATCTACAGCTATCGCGAGATCGTCCGCCTGTTCGAGGCAGCGGGATTTACGGGCACTCAGACATATGGCTCGATGACACGCGAGCCATTCCGGCTCGGTTCGAACCGGCTGCTCGTGATCGCAACGAAACCAAAAGGTTGAACGACCACCCGAATCGACGCCCGACGGATCACGCAACATGGCTAACGTAGAGAATATCTACACACGTATTGGCATCAAGCCCGTGATCAACGGCCAGGGGACCTACACAACTCTCGGAGGCTCACTGATGCTGCCGGAAGTTGTGCAGGCGATGGCCGAGGCGGCCGGATCATTTGTCTCGATCCCCGAGCTGCAAGGAAAGGTCGGGGTCCGGATCGCAAGGCTCCTGGGGGTTCCCGCCGCCATGGTGACGACGGGAGCTGCGTCGGCGATCACGATTGCGGCCGTCGCCTGCATGACTTGGGATCGTCTCACCGCAATCAATCGGCTTCCCGATACCAGTGGCCTCAAAAATGAGGTCGTGATCCAGAAGGCTCATCTGAGCGAGTACGAGCCGCAGATCCTGTTGACCGGTGCCAAACTGGTGTGGGTTGAAACCCGCGCCGAGCTGGATCGAGCCATTACACCGCGCACCGCGATGTTGTTCTTTCTCAACTGTGCCGAGCCGCTCGGGCAGATCAAGCGCGACGAGTGGATCGCGGTCGGCAAGGAGCGCGCGGTGCCGCTCTTCAACGATGCGGCCGCGGATTTGCCGCCGGTCGGCCGGCTTACGGAATACGTCCACCAAGGATTCGACCTGGTCGCTTTTTCGGGAGGAAAGGCGCTTCGCGGTCCCCAGAGCTCGGGATTGCTCATGGGTCGTGCTGACTTGATCGCGGTGGGCCAGCGCGCGATCAGCCCCAGCATGGGAATCGGCCGCGGCATGAAAATCGGTAAGGAAGAGATCGTCGGCCTGCTGGCCGCTGTTGAACGATACGTCGGCCTCGATCACGCCGCGGAGTGGCGTGTCTGGGAATCGCGCGCCGCCACGATGATCGAGCTGTTCGACGGAATGCCAGGAGTCCGCGTGTGGCGTGACGTACCCGAAATCGCCAACCATTCGCCTCACGTCGTGATCGAATGGAGCCAGAGACACTGTGCACTCACAGCCGATGAGGCAGTCCGCCAGCTACTCGCGGGGGATCCACCGATCGCTCTTTTGCGCGGAGGAGAGAGATCGCTGCGCGTGGCAGTCTGGACCTTGCATGACGACGAGCACCGGATCGTTGCCAAGCAACTTGAACAACTCTTGAAAGGTGAACGGTCTTGAGCGCCTCGCCAGATGCCCTTGCACGATCCTGGGAGGGCGAGCCTCCCGGCGAGCCACGGACCAATCCGGCTCTGACGGAGCCTCGCCCTCCCGGAATCATGCGAGGCCGTTTAGGTATTCGATCACTCAGATTCCAGCTCAGTCACCGATGCGGTGCTGGATGCGCCGTTGGCGCCCTGTGCATTGGGCCCGGCCTTGGGTTTGAGAGCGGCGATCTTGGCTTCGCAGTTCCTTGCTCTTGAGCTCGAGGTCGGCGGCCTGGCGCTCGAGATCGGCGATGGTCTTGGCCTGCTCGGCTGTTGGCCCGCTTTCGCCTGTCGCCGGGGTAGGGTTTTCTTTGAGCAGACTGATGGTCTCTTCGAGAATGTGGCGGGTGGAGCCGCCGAAATCGCCGGTGTCCTTGACGAGCCGAGCCTCGAGCACCGGCAGAGCCTTGCGGATGCGGAGCTCTTTGACCGCATCCCAGGCCCGAAAACGCACGGAACGATCGCTATCGTCGGCCAGCTCCACGACGACGTCCTGAAGAGTCGGATCATCCTTGGCGAGCCGAGGGAACGCCCTGATGGCCGCGGATCGCAGCGCAGTCGGGTTGGCCATACTTGCTGTAAAGCGCGGCCAGCTCGCGCGATTTGGCTCCCGGATTCTGCAAGAGGATTTCGAGCGCGGTTGCGGCGATCGAGTGATGATCGGCGGGATCATGCGAGCGCATCGGCAAGCAGCTGGTCGGCGTCTTTGACCTTCCAGGCGACCAGCCCACGCAAGCGCGTCCTGGCGGTGCCCCGTAGGCTTCCTTGGGGTTGGTCCAGGCGGCGCGGAGGACTGCCTCGGCGGTATCGTCGCGGCTGAGCCTGGCCAGACCGGCGATCGCCGCGACGCGGACGCGGGCCTCGGGGGCTTTGGCCGCCTCGATCAAGGCGGCCCGGAAGATCTCGTCGCCGTTGCCAAGGATCTCGCACATCTCTCGCTGGCCGCGGTCTGTTTTCTCCCGCTTCCAGGCCGCCGCCAGGGCCTTGGCGACTTGCGGCTTGTCCTTCGCCGCCTTGTACCAGTGCCCGCGCGGCATCGAGCCGGCCCAGAACGCACGCCGGCGTGCTCGAGCTGAAACAGGTTTTCTTCGTCCGTCTTTCTCGAAGTCGAGGTCCTTGATCAACCAGCCCTGGGGATCGATCTGGACCATCTTGGGCCGGGCCGCGACCGGGATTACAAACTCGTGCGAGGCCCCGTCGATCACGATGGGGACGACGCGCGTCTTCCCGATGTCTTCGCGTGATCTCGAGCGTCGTCGGCAGGCGGAAAAGAGGCGTCTGATCGTCGACCGTCTGCATCTGCTGAATCCGCAGGCGCACCGTTTTGTCGGCATCTTCATAGTGCCAGCGAACCTTGAGCTCGGGGTGGCCGGCCTTGTAAACCCACTGGTCGAAGAACCACTTCAGGTCCTTGCCGGAAGCGTTTTCCATCGCCTTGCGGAAATCGTCGGTCTCGACGAACTCGAAGCTTGTGCGCGGCCACATAGCCGCGAATTCCCTTCCACCAGGCCTCTTCGCCCACCAGACCGCGCAGAGCGTGCAACACGCACGCACCCTTCGAATAGGTCACGCCATCGAACATGTCGTCGGACGTTTCGTATCGCGACTCGACGATGGGGCGGCGATAGCCCTGATCGCTCACCAGGTAGCTGTCGAGCGATCCTTTCATCTCGAGCCGGAACACATCGTCGCCGCGGTCGTGCTCGGTGAAGAGCGGGTCGAAATAGGAGGCGAATCCCTCGTTGAGCCAGATGTGCGACCAATCCTTGCATGTCAAGAGATCGCCGAACCACTGGTGGGCGAGCTCGTGCGCGACCAGGCCGTCCTCGTCGTGCTCGAGCTCGGCGATCTCGTCGTGGAGCGCGGTCTCGGTCATGGTCGTGGCCGTGATGTTCTCCATGCCGCCGGCGATGAAGTCGGGCACGCACACCTGGGCGTACTTGGCGTAGGGATACGGCTGGCCGATCTTATCGCCAAAGAAACGGATCATGCGCGGAGTCTTGCCCATGAATCGCCGGGCCGTCGCTTCGTCGACGTGCTTGGCCACGTAATAATCAACCGGCAGGTCGCCGGCCCGGTCGTGGTAAATGGCGAAATCAGATGCGGCCAGCGAGATCAAGTAACTGGACATGCGGGACGTTCATCTTCCAGTGATAGGTCGTCGTGTTGCCGTCGTTTTCCTTGGTTTCGACCAAGACCCCGTTGGACAGCACGAACAGCGGCTTTTCGGCCGTGACGATCATCTCGGAAGTGGCGCGCTCGTTGGGGTAGTCGTAGCAAGGAAGCCAGTGGTGTGTTTCCTCGGACTCACCTTGCGTCCAGAACGACAGTCTCTTCTCCGGATAGGGAGTCTCGGGCATGACGAAATAAATCCCCGGTCGGGCGAGCCGGCTGTACTCGATCGCCAGATCGATGGTATCGCCGAGCCCATAGGCTTTATCGAGCGTGACCGACAGCTTGCCGTCCTTGGCTGGCGAAATTACATGCGTTTCGCTTGGGACCGACGGTCACTTTGCGACACCTTGAGCTGCGGTCCGCAGTCGAGCTCGACCTGCTTGAAGTAAGGGTGCAGCGGGCTGAGTGTGTGAGTGACACGTCCCGCGCACTTCGCGTTTCTTGGTGTCAACGGAGAGCTCGGCCTTGATATGCTTGACGTCGAAGAACCGGATTCGCCCGGTTCGCCGGGGAGTTCCCGCCTTGGCAAACGGCCGCCGCTTGGGGGCTGGGCGACCGGTACCTGTGCTCTGAGCCAACGTGGCCGGATAAGAGGCCGCCGCTGCCACAATGAGCCAGACTCCGACAGCCCGCACCAAGGCCGGACATCGTATTCTGCAATCGGTATTCGATGGGCAAATCCGAGATGAAACAATCGTGATCAGGCGGGGCCGACATGCGGTATCAATCCGTAAAAAAAAGACTGGCGCGCTCTCTACTGCCAAAAAATGGCTGTCTCACGTCATCGTATGTTGTACTCGCGATCTTGCGACCGGGTCAACCTGCCCGCACAGCATTCGTCAGGTTGGCGAGCCGTGACGGCGAGCAAGCTGGCCGTCGATCGGTTGTTATTACATCTTGGTCCGCAAAGGCAAACCACCGTTTGAGCCGATCTCACATGAACCAATATGGGTTTGTCCGCATCACCTGCGCTTCGCCCCGGACCGCGGTCGCCAACCCGGCGGCGAACGCCGCCGAGATCGTGCGCATCCTGGACCAAGCGTCCGGCAGCGACATCGTGCTCTACCCGGAACTGTGCGTCACGGGCTACACCTGCGCCGATCTCTTTGGCCAGTCGA
Organism: uncultured Isosphaeraceae bacterium; assembly: GCA_963850935.1. Lineage (GTDB taxonomy): Bacteria > Planctomycetota > Planctomycetia > Isosphaerales > Isosphaeraceae > CAWFRS01. Next base: position 795,263 of record CAWKNT010000028.1, on the reverse strand, counting down.
CGCTGCTCGACGCCGGGATTCGGGCCATCGCTGCGGATCGCCCAGGCGACCGCGGGCCGCGCGCAGCTTGTCGTCGTCGGGGCGCCGATTCCCGTCGGCAACAGCCTGTTCAATTGCGCCGTCGTGATCAACGATGGCTCGATCCGGGGAATCGTCCCCAAGCAGTACATTCCCAATTACAAGGAATTCTACGAGCTGTCGCTGGTTCAGCCCGGCCGCGGGCAGCCTGCCTGCCGAGATCGAGCTGGGCGGCCGGCGCGTCCCGTTTGGAATCGATCTGCTTGTTCGAGGCCAAGACGGCTGAAGGCAGCCTACCCGGAAATGGCAGCGTGCTCGTGGGCATCGAGATCTGCGAGGACCTCTGGGTGCCGTACCGCCGTCTGCCTTCCAGGCGATGGCCGGGGCGACCATCTTGCTCAACCTGTCGGCCAGCAACGAGACGATCGGCAAGAGCCGGTATCGTACCGATCTCGTCGTGGGTCAGTCGGGCCGCACGATCTCGGCCTATGCGATGGCCGGCAGCGGGCCGTCGGAATCGACGACCGACGTGGTTTTCGGCGGCCATTGCCTGATCGCCGAGAACGGCCGCCTGCTGGCCGAGTCGCCGCGGGTCGGCGACGGCCAGCCGATCCGCCGCGATTCGTACACGATCACCCAGGATGTCGACGTCGCCAAGCTGCTCACCGATCGCCGCGTCACGACCAGCTTCGATGACGGCTCGGTCGCTCGTGAAGCCGTTCCGGACGGTTCCGTTCTGCGCTGGCGAAAACCATGGAGGGCCTTGAAGCGCGACGTACCGGGCACGCCGTTCGTACCGGCGGAAGGGCCCGAGCTCCACCGCCGCTGCGCCGAGATCTTCGGCATCCAGTGCGCGGGGCTGGCCAAGCGAATCGAGCAGCTTCCGCCGAGACACGCCACTTAATCTCGGCATCTCCGGCGGCCTCGATTCCACGCTCGCGCTCCTGGTCACGGTCACGACCTGCGACATGCTCGGCCTCGACCGCCGGCTTGATCCACGGCCTCACCATGCCCGGCTTCGGCACCACCGCAGCGAACCCGGACCAATGCGCTGGCACTGATGGAACACCTGGGTGTCGCCGCCGAGACGATCGACATCAGCGCAGCTGGCACTCCAGACATTCCAGGAAATCGGCCACGCACCCGTTCGGGATCGACTGCCACGGCCTCGACGTCGCTGCATTCCGCGCGGCCCTGGCCCGCGTGCCGCGCGAAGCCTGTTAGCGACCTCACGTTCGAAAACGTGCAGGCCCGGCTGCGAACGTTTCTGCTCATGTCGAGGGGGTTCGTCGTCGGCACCGGCGACCTCTCCGAGCTGGCCCTGGGCTGGTCGACCTATAATGGCGACCACATGAGCATGTATAATCCAAATTGCTCGATCCCCAAGACGCTGGTCAAGTTCCTGGTCCGCTATGTCGCGCTCAACCAGTTCCCGGAAGGAGCGGTGCGGCAAACGTTGCTGTCGATCGTCGAGACGACGATTTCGCCGGAGCTGTTGCCGGCCGGGGCGGCCGGCGAGATCGAGCAATCGACCGAGGCGACGCTCGGCCCTTATGAGGTGCTCGACTTCATCCTCTATCACGCGGTTCGCTGCGGGTACTCGCCCGCCAAGATCTTGTTCTTGAGCCAGTTTGCCACGTTCACCCAGCACTATCCGCGCGCACTGATCGAGCGGACGATCGGCACGTTTTACAGCCGGTTCTTCCGCCAGCAGTACAAGCGGTCGTGCATTCCCGACGGGCCCAAGGTCGGCACGGTCAGCCTCTCGCCCCGCGGCGACTGGCGAATGCCGTCCGACGCCGATCCGGCCGCGTGGCTGGACAGTGAGTTCGTAGACCGGTGGTGGACAACGAGTCGATCATGACCACGTGCCAGCATTACGAGCCAGCTGATGCTCACGCCAGCAGCTCCTTGCGGATCTTGGCCTCGCCCTCCGGGCCGATCAGCTTCTGATTCAATCCCTGGTAGGCGTAGGTGAGCTTCCAGGCGTCGAGGCCCAGCAGGTGGAGAATCGTGGCCTGGAGGTCGTGAATGCTCACGGGGTTCTCGGTGATGGTGTAACCCAGCTCGTCGGTGGCACCGACGGTGATGCCCGGCTTGATCCCGCCGCCGGCCATCCAGATCGAGAAGCAGTGCGGATGGTGGTCGCGGCCCAGGAATTTCGAGCCGCCACGGGCTTCGTTCATCGAGGTGCGTCCGAATTCGCCGCCCCAGATCACCAGCGTGTCGTCCAGCAGCCCGCGCCGCTTGAGGTCGACCAGCAGGGCCGCGATCGGCCGGTCGACTTCCCGGCATTTTTCGGGCAAGTGCTTGACGATGTCGTCGCCGGTGCCGGTGCCGTGGCAGTCCCAGCCCCAATCGAAGAGCTGGACGTAACGCACGCCGCGCTCGACCAGGCGGCGGGCCAGCAGGCAGTTGTTGGCGAACGACGACGGCCCCGGGCTTCGCGCCATATTCTTCCAGGATCGGTTCGGGCTCCTGGCGGATATCCATGACGTCGGGAACGGCCATCTGCATCCGGAAGGCCAGCTCGTACTGGCTGATCCGCGTCAGCGTCTCGGGATCGCCGAACTCGGCGAGCTCATAGTCGTTGAGCTGCCTGAGCGCGTCGAGCGTGCGCCGCCGATCGGTCCGGTCCATTCCCTTGGGATCGCTGACGTAGAGGATCGGATCGCCGACGGTCCGGCATTGCACCCCCTGGTAAACGCTGGGCAGAAAGCCGGTGCTCCAGAGGGCCTTGCCGCCGGTCGGATCGGTCCCGCCGCTGATCAAGACGACGAACCCGGGCAGGTCCTGGTTTTCCGAGCCCAGCCCGTAGGTGATCCACGAGCCCATCGCGGCCCCGCCGTTGCGCGACGAGCCGGTGTAGAGAAACAGCTCGGCCGGCGCATGGTTAAACTGATCGGTATACATCGACTTGACGATGGCGATGTCGTCGACGGCGCCGCGCAAGGTGAGGCAAGAGCTCGCTCACGACCGCGCCGCTCTGCCCGCATTTCGCGAACTGGTAAGGCGAGCCGAGCAGCTTGGGGTGCCCCTTGATGAAGGCGAACTTCTGGTTCTTGAGCAGCTCATCGGGGCAAGGCTGCAAGGTGGTGCTTGACCAGCTCGGGCTTGTAATCGAACAGGTCTTGCTGGGGCGGCCCGCCCGACATGTGCAGATAGATCACTCGCTTGGCCTTGGGCGCGAAGTGGGGCGGCCGGGGCTTGATCGGGTTGTCGGCCGATCGGCGGGGCAGAGCGGTCTGTCCCGCTGTCGACTTTCGGCTCCGTTGCCCACGCGGCACCTCTGTCCGCCATGAGCGACCCCAGGGCGATCGCGCCCAGCCCAGCCTGAGACGTCTTCAAGAACTGGCGGCGGGTCTGCGCCCGCGCCAGCTGCAATTTCCAGGGCAGATCCGAGGTCCATGAGAATCAGCCTTTGGTCAAGACGCGAATCGAGATTCAAGAGTACGTTGGCGACGGTGGTCCAGGCAGCCAGATCGGCCGGTTCCATGCCGGGCGGAAGCGGCCCGAGCGGGTCGGTGGCCAGGGCCAGGGCGGCGGCCGTCAGGTTTTGCGGTATCGCTCATATTCCGTGGCGTAGAGGGCGACCAGTGGCTCGACCTGCTCGGGCCGCGGCGGCCGGCACAGGCAGAGCTGCAAGTCCGTGGCGGACGCGCGACGTGACGTTCGTACCCCCTTCGCGGACGATCCGCCGCGCCAGGGCCTGGGCGGCCTCGACATAAACCGGGATCATTCAAGGTCACGAGCGACTGGAGCGGCGTATTGGTCCGCACTCGGCGGATCGCGCAGATCTCGCGGCTGGGGGCGTCGAACACGGCCATCGAGGGATAAGGAACGGTTCGACGCCAGAACGTATAGAGCCCGCGGCGATAACGGTCTTCGCCCTGGCTCGTCGACCAGGTGCGCTCGCCGTTGAATGCCGCTTGCCACAGGCCGTCGGGCTGCGGCGGGAAGACGCTCGGCCCGCCGATCTTCTGGCTCAAAAGTCCGCTCAAGGCCAGGGCCTGGTCGCGCACCATCTCGGCCTCCAGCCGGACTCGAGGCGCACGCGCCAGCAGACGGTTTCGCGGGTCTTTTTCCAGAAGCTCGGGGCGGACCTTCGACGACTGACGATAGGTCGCCGACGTGACGATCAGCCGCAAGAGCGCCTTGGTATTCCAGCCCGATTCCCGGTACCGAACGGCCAGCCAGTCGAGCAGCTCGGGATGGCTCGGCGGCTCACCCTGAGTGCCGAAGTCTTCCTCGGTCTCGACCAGTCCCGACGCCGAAGATCTGTGCCCAGTAGCGATTGACGGCCACGCGGGCCGTCAGCGGGTTGCCGGATCGACCAGCCACCGCGCCAGCCCGAGCCGGTTCTTGGGAGAGCCGTCGGTGAGAGATGGTAACGACTGGGCACGCCCGGACCGACCACGTCGCCGGGATCGAGGAAGTTGCCCTTGTGCAAAACGTGAGTCACACGATGATGGTCAGCCGGCAATTCGACCATGACGGGCACCGTCGGAATCGCCGGTTTGGACTTCTCGAGCGCGGCGATCTTGTCGCGCACCGGCTTCAGCTCGGGTGTTATCGATCGGAAGTACCGCGTCAGTTTCTCGGTCTGGAGCTTGGTCCGCTTGTCGGCGGCGATGTCGAGGATCGCCTGAATCTCTTTGGGCAGCGCCTTGCGAGCGGCCGAGCCGGCTGGGCCCAAGCTCGATTCCCACTTGGCCTGGGCTCCGCCCAACTCGGGTGTGAACGCGTCAAGCTTTTGCCGCAGTGGAGCGATCTCTGCGTCGATGCGTTCGATCTGTGCCAGAATCTGCGCGTTCGGCGCGGGAATGACCGGCGCCTCGCTGGCCAGTCCGGTCCGCGGTCTGATTGAAGATCGCGTAGAATTGTAATATTCCTCATGCGTGATCGGATCGAACTTGTGGCTGTGGCACTTGGCGCAGCCCATCGTCAAACCCATCCAGACCTGCATCGTGGTGTCGACCCGGTCCTTGATGGCGGCCACGCGAAACTCTTCGTCGTCGGTTCCCCCTTCGGTGTTGGTCATGGTGTTGCGGTGGAAGGCGGTCGCGATCCGTTTCGAGCGACGGATCTGGGCAGCAGGTCGCCCGCGATCTGCTCGAGGGTGAACTCGTCAAACGGAAGGTTGCGGTTGAAGGCGTCGGATGACCCAGTCGCGATAACGCCAGATGGTGGGCCGGAGCGGGTCCGAGCCGTAACCGGCCGAATCGGCGTAACGAGCCTGGTCGAGCCACATCCGCGCCCATCGTTCGCCGAAGGCCGGGTCGTCGAGAAATCGGTCGACGGCCTTCTCGTAGGCGTTCGGAATCTTTGTCGTGAATGAACTGCTCGACTTCATCGATTGTGGGGGGCAAGCCGCGGAGATCGAGGCTGACGCGGCGCAAGAGAGTCGCTCGTTCTGCCTCAGCCGAGGGTTTCAGCGCGTCGGTCTCGAGGCGTGCCAGGATCCAGAAGTCGATGCCGTTCCGTGGCCATGCGCAGTTTCGGACAGCGGGATAAGACTCGGACCGCGGAGCGACCAGCGCCCAGTGGGGGGCGTACTCGGCCCCTTGCTCGATCCAGAGCTTCAAGACATCGATCTCGGCAGACGTAAGCCGGTTGCCAGCTTTCCTGGGAGGCATGCGGAGCGTCTCGTCTTCCTCGGTGACCCGCAAGATCAGGGCACTGGATTCGGGATCGCCCGGGACGATCGCCGTCTCGCCGCTCTTGAGAGGCTTGACCGCCGATGCGCGCTGGTCCAGCCGCAGACCTTTGGCCCGTTTCGCTTCGTCTTGACCGTGGCATGCGAAACAGTTCTTGGCCAGGATCGGCCGAACTTCACGATTGAAATCGACCGTCCGGGCTTTTGGAGAGCTCTGCTCTGCCGCCATCGACGTTGCGCCGCAGTACAAGCTCACCATTAAGAGACAGAGCGCAGCGGATCGACGGGCCGCAAATCGGTCGAGATCAACGCAAAAGTTCGTGAACATCGAGTCGGCTCCCTCGGCAAGGCCGGCGTCGGTCGGTCAAATGGAAATCAGGTAGGAGTCTGTCGGGTCTCGCGTGGCCGACCTATGTGGCGGGCGCTAACACTCTTCTCAAATCGAGTACCTTTATATCTTCGTCGATGTCGAGCCCAGGCTCAAGACGATGAAGTCCAAAGCGCGGTCTACAGCGTCTTGAGGAAAGCCACCAGATCAGCGATTTCCTGGGATTGGAGCACGAGGCCCCGCGGATGCCGCTCTTTCTGAAAGACCTCTTCGAGCGAACGGGCGCGGCCATCGTGCAGTAGTGTATCACGCCGGCTCACGCCACGGAGCGAGGGAGGGTTAAATTCGCGATTTCCCACCTCGTCGGTCAGTCCCACATCGTAACGATCCGGCGACGTATACTCGGGTGCGGCATGACAACTCGCGCACTTGCGAATCTGAAGATCTCCCGACCGCGTGCGACCGCAGACTGCATCAATGGGATTAATGTCGACTTGTGCAAGCGTTGGAGGCGCTAGCGAACTGAGATACGCAGCCAGGTCGGCCACTTGTTCGTCCGTCGGCTTGGTTCCGTGCATGGTCGTGACGATCGACTTGCGGATCTGGTTTTCCAATCGAGTAATCGAGCCCGTCCAGGTCCACGGGCCGGTCGCTCGCGACTCCCAGCAGCGAGGGAACTCGCTTGGGTGCACCATAAGACCCATCGCCGAGCGTGTCGCTCAAGAGGCTGTTGGTGTGGCCGTCGGTGTGGCAGCTATGACAGCTCATCCAGCCATCGTGCGACAGCTTGGCACTCGAAAAGAGCCGCTCGCCCCGGTCGGCCGAGGTCAATTGAGGACGCGGCCCCAGCGCAATCGTCGCGGGGCGCAGCCCGGTCGCGATCTCGACGACGGAGATCGTGTCGTCCAGACTGTCTGCAACGTACACTAATGACCCATCAGGGCTGGGCATAACAGCGGCTGGCCGACGCCCCACGACAACGCGGCGCGGAGCCTGTTCAGGGCTTGCTGTGATCGCGACCTCGTCCACTCCTGCCAGCGCCACGAACAGATTGCCGCGGGCATCAAAAGCAACATCGCCGGGGTCGCCGGCCGCGTAACCGACATCGCCAAGGTCGAATAGCCGACCGCTATCGAGCAACGCCTCGTCGGAGCCGGGTCTCAACAACGAGTCGATTTGCAAGACGCGGAGGTGATTGCGAATCAAGAGTCCCCAGTGAACGTCATCAAAGCTGGATTGAGCCAGACGGTTCAGCACCTGATGCGCGACCACCAGCGTCTTGCCGTCTGGCGCAAGGGCCAGTCCGCGGATATTGTGCGCCGGCAGCGACCGAACCGTTTCGATCGTTCGATGTCTTACATCGACCACCGCCAGCCGGCCGCCGAATGCATCAGCAACGATTAATTTCGATCCATCGAGATTGAGAGCCATCTCCCGCGGGCAAAACGGCAAATCGAGTCTGCGTGAAACCGAAAGCAGAGGACCAATGGTGGCGGAGTCGCACATTTTCAGACCGATAAACGTGAGCCGACGCGACCAGAGCGAGGCCACCACGCACGAAGAACCGTCGGCCAAAATCAGCAGCCGAACCGGGTCTGGGCTAACCTTGATGCGGTCGACGACTCGAATCGATCTATCTCGATCATCGAGCAACAGAAGTTCGTTCGCACTTTGGTCGAGTGCCAGAAGGCGTTCGCCGCCCGTGAGGCTGACCAAATCCACAAGTGCGCGGCCAACATCGTACTCGGCCACGACCCGTCGTTCCGTCGTATCGATGACCGAGACACTGCTGCTGCGGTGATTGCAGACCAACAAGATCTTGCCCCCCTCGGCGAAAGCGAGCGCCACCGGCTGCCGCAGCCGCGCGGCGAGCGGATTGGTATCGACGACTGTTTCCCAGGCGATAGCAATGTCAGGCACCAGCAGAAACAGCGAAGCCGTCAGGCAAAGGGGGACGAGGAGTCGTAATGACGGCCGTGTGCTCATGAGCTTCCCCTCCGTCGAAAACCTCACGTCATATGATGCTCTGAAGTGATTGCCGTAACAATCGCACCGCATCATCAAGGACGTCGTCATTGGCAGTATCCAACTTCTGATTCGGGCCGCGTCCTGGGCGGGGCGGCGCGGTCCCACGGGCCCCGACGCGGGCATTGCCGACGATGTGATCGGGCATCACTCCGGTGGTGACCTCCTTCGGCGATGAACCGCGACCGATCGGCCGGGCGGCGCTCTTGTCGCTGTTCAGTCGGCGGCCATCGCCGCGTTCCAGAAGTCCGGTCGTCAAATCGATTGCTCCAGAGCCATCGCCGAGCGGCACTCTTGATCTAATGTCAGACCGCTGATCGAGCCCGCCCTGAGTCGCGACCAGTGCGCCGAACGTGGGCCTCCCAACGATTGTGGCCCGATGATTGTCCTGGAGCGCGGCTGCGATCCATTCCGCGGTGCCAAAAGTGAATTGATCGACGAGGACGGCAATCGGCAAGAGTCGAAACAGCGCATCGGAGTCGGCCTGAAAGGTCACCTCGCGTTCGGCGGTCTGCATGCGGCCTATCATTCCGCCGGCAAGCAGGGTATTGGCAAGCATGACAGCAGGATGAACCGCCGTTCCGCCGACGCTCCGGAGATCGAGAACGATGGCTTGGTTGCCCTGCCTCTCGACCTGCGCCGCCATTTTGCGCAGATCATGTACGGTGCTCGCCGTGATCTCGCTGATTCGTAGGTAGGCGATGGCGGCGGTTGCATCGAGGCGGCAGTCCCACTCTCCGTTGGGTCGCTTGCGGACCCCTTGCAACGTCGAACGCGCGTGTTGACCGCGCGTGACCGTGTACGTTCGTGAACTCTTGGTTTTGGGTTGATGCACCTTGATCGTAACGTCTGTTCCTTCTCGGCCACGTAACCGATCGACGGCTTCGCGCAATTCCATGTCTTTTGTGTCCACGCCGTCAATCAATTCAATGAGGTCATTGTCTTTCACGCCTGCACGGTCCGCAGGCCCTCCCTCAATCACTTCGCGAATGAGCGGCCGCTTTTCCTTGTCGTCCATGCCCAACGCGATATGGATTCCCACGTAGCGATTCCCTTCCGTTTGCTCCATGACCACGCGATCCTTCTCCGAGACGAGGAATGCCCCTCCGGAGACGTCGCCAAGTAAGCCGTTGAGCAAGGCTTCATCCAGCGCCTTGGCTGCGATCGGTTTCGCCAGGGACTTCGGCCAGACTTCCGTAAGAAAAGGAGCGAGCTGATCAGCTGTCGTCAGAGACGAGACGCGCCGGCCAAGGCCCGGAGGAGCCGGTGCGCCCGCAGCCTTGTACAAAGCCTTGATTGCCGAGAGGATCATTTGCTGACGAGTCGGTGGATCGATGTGGTACGCTAGGACCACGTCGGTGATTTCGCAGATGCGCCTGGCTAGGTCGACGGGTGACTTGGGCGCCGAGGACGGCGATGTTGACGCTTCATCGGCAATTGCCACCTGAGGATCCAGGTAAAAAACGAGCGCCAGTGAACAGACACAGGTCAATATCTGCGGTACAGTTCGCTTCATGGTTTTGGCTCCACTCCCCCGCCGAAAACTTGGGCCCGTCCGTCCAACATATCGAAGTCTACCGCGATGAGGCACAGTTGTCACTGCGAACAGCGTCTAGCCGGTGCGGCTCAGCATTGAATGGCCCTGAAAATCACCTTATTTCTTGATCAACCACACTTCCGAAACTTGGCAGCCCCGCCCGTTGCCGCCGCGGTTTGGCTCGGCGACCCAGGAAAGCTTTAAAGTCCCGTCCCGGGTCGCCTCGGCAGGCAGGTCGAACTCGACCGGCGTCATTTCCCTGGGCTTTAGCAACGGCGGATGCACTTCGATCGTGTCATTGGCCTTCATGCCGATTGGCACCTGAAACATGTCGCCTGTGTACACAACGCGCACCCGGTAGGTCGCATCGTGATCGAGTCCGTCGAAACGCATAGAAAGAGGCTGGCCGAAAATCGTGCCCGCATGCCGGCACCACGCCCGGCGCCAAGCCGGGTCCTGATCAAACGCGGTCATCGGGCCATGAAACGAGGCGGGATCCTTGTCATAAGCCGAACTCCTGACCAAGTGAGGCCGGCGCGCGGGATCGCCCAAGTCGTCGTAAAAGCCGCCCGGACCGGGATTGGTCCAATTCACGATCTTATCGATCTGTGCCAGTCGTGCCGGCTCGCCCTCGAGCTTTTTGATCGACTCAAACTGACGCATGAGCCAAAGTCGATTGTTCAACACCTGGTCGATCGTGTCGAGCGTGGCACCGCGCCCGACGTCGATGGCCTTGTAGCGGGGAACGCTCAATTGCATGCGAATACTCTGAAACAACGCTTCGGCCAGCTCGAACACCCGAGCACGCAGATCCACGGCAACGGGCGTAGTGACAGCCTTGTTCAGTATGACGGTGGCCTGGTCGATGGCCGTAATTGAGCTGCCGGCGCGAGCCGCGCAAACGATCCATCGCACGCTCCTCGAGATCGGTTTCGTAGATCAAGCGGCTGCGCACAAACGCATCGTAATAAGCGCGGTAAAGCGCCTGCTGAAACCGCCAGTTGGCAAGCACGCTGGGGGCGACGCGGCGCTCCAAAGCGCGGAGCTGCGCGAACGTTGTTTCGACCGAGCCATTCGATAGAAGCGGCCCGCGCCAGTTCTGTTCGAGCGCAAAGAGTCCGTGTGCAAAGTCGTCGGCATCACGTCCGTTGAGGTCGACCAGCGATCGGCCAAATTCGCGCAAGACATCAAGCACGTTCGCCTGTGGATCCCAGCCCAGTGCACTCCAGATGAACTTGTTGACATCGTCGTTGCAGCCTTCCGAATACGTGAGAAAACCGACGGTCTGGTCGGCAAAAGCATGAAAGATCGCGGATTGATCACGTGGACGCGGATTGATCACTTCGCGCCCTTCGGTTAGAGAATAGGCAACGTCCCAGTCAGGAACTGGATACTGACATCGCAGGCTGTGGGTAATGTCGGGGTAGTCTCTGATCGGGTACCTACCGGGTATCGCTCGCCTAAGCTCGGGCAGGCTCACACGTACCTGTGGACCGAACACGACACCGGCAAGCCAAGCCGGCTCGTCTTTCATGATCGCCAGGAACTCATCGAACCATTCTCGAGAAAAACTCTGGGGCGAGATCCACATCTGGGCTTTGGGGTGATAGCGCCTGAGGTTCTCGGCCTGTTTTTCCAGAAGGGGCATCAGAAACTTGGGACGCGTGTGCCCCGGGTCACCACCGGGCACAAAGACGGAATCAATCCGCGGCAGACTCTTGAACACAATCGCCCACTCTTCCAAGGCGTGTGCGACAGTCCTGGGATCGGCGTAATCCGCGTCCATTGCCGGATACCAGATCCACACGTCCAGGCCATAGTCGGCGCATATCTGCGACATGCCGGTCATCATCTCCAGTGGCGGCAAGGGGAAGTGTGGACTGTCGGCGGCATCATCCGAGCGCGGCGGGATCAGCTCGATCGCATTGGTGCCGAAGATCGCAAGCTCGCGAATATATCGATCCCACTGGGCCAGGTCCCAGGCATCGTAAGAATTGGTCTTGGGCCGATAGCCAAGCTGATGGCCGCGGAGCGCATATTTCGGTGCCGATGTCAGGTTGATGCTCGCCGGCAAAGCAACATGGCGAGGCGAAACGCGGAGCTCGCGCAAAAGGCGCCCGACACCGAAGAGGACGCCGCGCGCGTCATTGCCGACGACCGCCACGATGGGGGCGCCATCCGGCCCTTGGGCGGTCTCGATGAAGAAGCCTTCTTTTTCCGTGGCAGTGGGCCGGGAGTGAACGAACTGCCGATACGGCTGGGGAAACGAGTCAAACAAGCGAGCTGGACCGACCGCAATGACTGGCACCTTCTCCGTCGGCCAGCGGATCTTGGTATCCCAGCCGATGTGCGCGGCGGTGCACTTCCTCGACCAAGACCCTGACAGCCTTGGACTCCACGCTGGAAAGTCCGTCCGGCACGACGACCACGGCGTGACTGAGGTCGATCTCGCCAGCTGTGAGACTGGCTTGGACTGCGATCATGATCAGCTGCACAAGCGCGATGATCAGGCACGCCACGACTGACTTCAAACGAGGCATCGATGATTCCCTCTCATCTTCTCTGTAGACGGCCGATGATTCGGCCGGACGTATTTCGGACTGTCCTCTACAGCTTGGTCTTCAGACCGCCAGGTACCGCGGATCAAGAGCTATCATGACCTCAAACCATGAGGCGGGGAAAGCCTTTACCTTTCGCGGTCTGGATTGCCGACACTTTCTCGCTCGTTTCGGTGCTGCATCGAGCCATTTCAACGGCCGTTAAGAAACTTGTACCAGCCGCCGGAGCACCTCGCGCCACGCCATCCCGTGTATTGACAGATCCAGCGCATCGATAGAACCGGCGAGGTGCCGGCAAATCAGCTTTGATTTCACCCGCGGGAATACCTCTGGATCCAGGAGTCGAATCGCCAAGTCCTTCGTCTCGCGCAGTGCAGCTTCGCTGACGACGCCCACGCCGAAGCCGTCGCGTACGTAAGCCAGGATCGTGGACCACCCGCCCAGTTCGAGGACGATTTTCACGCTGTTCAATAGCCCCTCTCCACGGAGGGCGTCGTCGATTTCCTGGCGGACCCCTGCGTCGGGCTCAGGAACGATTAACGGGAACTCGGCTAAAGCCCCAGCCGGAACGGCGTCCCGGCGCAGTCCCCGCACCGCGCGAATCCAGGGCGAATCTTGGGCACAGACCAGGGCCAGGCCATGTGACACCAAGGGTTCCACATGCAGCGGTCGCCGGGCGATTTCAAATATCGACGCTTCGTCGTGGCTCACGATTGCCAGATCCAGCGATCCGTTAGACACCCCCTCGATCCGCGACCGGCCGCGTAGAGTCGAAATCCGCAACATTGTCTGGGGATGCTCCCGATGAAACAGCCCTAGCGCGTCCCGCACCATACCGGCGGCCATCAACTGGCCGCAAGAAAAGCGCAGGGACGACTGTACAAGCTTCAATTGGATGTAAGCAAGCCGTAGATTAGTCAGCCAATGAATAGTTCAAATGTGTTGCCAATCGTTGGAGATCGCGGCGGCGCCGAGCCGAATGAATTCTGTTCTGACGCGAACCATGGATAAGTCTCGAGTCGCACCGTGAGAGGCGCATGCCCATCAAGGAAACCAGATGAACCTCGCCGACAAGCAAGCGTCGAACACGCACAGCACTCCACCGCGCGCCCCGCTGGCTTTCCGCGTCGGCGTGGTGGGACACCGACCGGATCGGCTTGACAACAGTAAGCTCGACGAGATGGCCGCGACCATAAGGACGATTCTGAGCATTGTTAAAGCCGAAACTCATGCTGTCGCCGACCAATTGACGGAGTTCTACGACGATGCAGGGCCCATTTTGCGGGCGATATCTCCCTTGGCGGAGGGAACCGATCGGATCCTGGCCGAGCAAGCCCTCTCGCTCGGATTCGAGTTGTGTGCTGTCTTGCCATTCCCGCAGCCAGAGTTCGAAAAGGACTTCGCCCAGTCGCACGCTCTGGAAGACAAATCGTTGAGCCGTTTCCGCGGATTGTTGGCGCAGGCCACCACGCGCTTCGAGCTCGACGGCACGCGTGCGGAAGAAGCCGCGGCCTACGGTCGAGGTGGCCTGGTGGTCCTCAACCAGTCGGACCTGCTCATTGTCGTCTGGGATGGCGAGCGTCAAGGTAAGCGCGGGGGTACCGAGGAATCCTTTGGCGAAGAGCGCAGCCGCGGCGTGACGGTCGTCTGGATTGATGCCCTAGAGCCCCGCAATTGGCAGTTGCTCGACGCCGCGACCCCCCTGCCCGTCGTCGCCGCCGGCCAGCGCGTCGTGCCCGATGGCTCTGGCTCAGCGGTCGGGCTGGCCATTCTGGTGCGCGAAGTCCTCGAACTCCCCAAGCTGGCCGAAGCACCCAAGAAGGAATCGCACGAAACGAGGGAACCGCATGACAAGCGGATCGACGTGCGGACGGGCCTGAAATTGTTCTACGCCGAGCACCGTCCGACGCGGACACTGGCCGTCTTCTGGAAACTCTTCGTACAGACTATCGGCGATGGCAAGTGGCCAAAGGTGCGATTTATACTGGATGATTTCGAGGAAGCGGTCATGGAGGATTGGCCCCTGGACCGCTCGACCCCGATCGCGGCCCTGGTCGATCGGTTGCGTCCGTATTATGCCTGGCCCGACAAGCTGGCCGTGCTCTATGCCGACCGTTATCGCAGTGCGTTCACGCTCAACTTCTTGCTCGCCGCTCTCGCGGTTGGACTGGCTCTATTGCCTGGTGCACTGGGCCTGCCCCCACACGGATGGCCCGAGATCGTGTGCATTGCGCTGGAACTGATGACGATTTTCGCCATCATCTTCCTCGTACAGTTGGGTCGGACCCGACACTGGCATGAACGGTGGATTGACTATCGATTGACGGCGGAATTGGTGCGCCATCTTCGCATGGTTGCCCCGCTGGGTGGCAGGCGACTGCTTCCTCAGCCGCCTGCGCATCGCGTCACGTACGGCCAGCCCGCCGCGACCTGGATGGCCTGGTATGTGCGCGCGGTCGAGCGCTGGCTGGGGCTGCCGAGCGCGGTCGTCGGCAAGGCGTACCTGGATGGTTACCTGAAACACCTGGAACATCTTGTGATCGGACAGATCAGCTATCACCAATCCTCGTTGCGCCGCTGCCACAACATGGAGACCAGACTGCATCGGAGCGGCATTGCCCTGCTCAGTCTAACAGTGTTCGCGTGCGCACTGCATCTGGCATTCGGCTTCTTGCCTGAACACCACTGGGCTCATTCACTCTCATCGATACTCACATTCGTTTGTGGGTTCTTTCCGTGCTCGGTGCGGCGCTGGCGGCGATCAGTAGTCAGGGCGAGTTTCGCAGCTTGACCAAGCAGTCGCGCGCCATGCGCGAACAATTGCGCAATCGCCTTCCCGGGATCAAAAGCTTACGCCAAGACATCATCGCGGCGCCGGATTCGTCTGCGTGCTCGTTCTCGGAGGAAGCCGGGAAGGTCGGCAGTGTCGCGGCCGACTTACTTGTCAAGGAGGTGCTCGACTGGCGTTCGGTTGTCGTCGATCAGCCGCTGCGCGCACCGGCATAAACGGAGAAGTCGTCCGAATCACTCGATTGAGTATCTCAATGAGCTTCTAGCCCTCACGTTTCCCGGCGCGTCGGTGGTTGTCAAAGATCAAGTCCTCGGCTATCGCCGCAAGCCCAAGCTGGACCAGGGCCTCGAGTGGTGGGAAACTGAACCGTCGTGCCTGGCCGCGCGGCGCGATGTCAACGCACTGGCCGCCGGCGGAGTCGAACAATTTCTCGACCCCATCGATTACCTGCGCTACGTGCAGGCCTTCGTTCCCTGGCAAAACACCGAGCGAGAGAGGACGAACGCAATCCAGGCACCCGCTCACGCGACCGAGACAGGTGATCCACTGGTCGTGCCTCGACCGAAAGTCACCGACCTGATACCGCGGATGCTCCGCGGCTGCGCCCACGGCGACCTGCACGGCCGGAATATCCTGGTGGGGATCGTCCGCGATCTGGCGATGTGGCCGACCGTCTTCGACTACGAAGACATGAGCCCGCGCAACCTGATCGGCTGGGACTTCGTCAAGCTCGAGACCGAACTGAAGATCCGCGCTTATGTTGACTTATTCGGCGGCACAGCCGCGGGGAAATTCATTCAACAGATCCAACGCTTTGAGATCGAGCTGAGCCTCCTCACCGAGGAATGCCACCGCAATCGGTCCTGGCCGGAGGTAGGGGCACCAGGTACAACCGAGGAACGGCTGCGGGCGATCCTGCTCATGATCCGGCGCATGGCAGCTCAGCAGCTGGGAGCCAACCACGGCCGACCCAACGATTGGCTGGAGGAATATTATTTCTTGATGGCTTGCTACGGCGTCTTCACCGGCCGATTCGAAAACCTGCAGCCGCGCGAGCGGATCGGTGCATTGCTTTCGGCCGGCGTGGCCACCGGGCGGCTGAGCTGGCCACGGAGCTTTGGGTGAACGTATACCTGGGGTTCACACCCCAGGCTTAATGACGGCGCCGCGTACGCGGCTGGATAACGTCGGCAATTCCCCTCTCTTGACGGAGGACCCGGGCATGAGTCTGGCAACGCTCTCGCTGGATCAGATCCTCAAAACCCCGTTTCCCAGCTACCATAAGCCGCTGGAGCTGGCCCGATCGTTAACCCGTTCGGGAAACGAAGACGACAGGCACAAGGCCGTCGCACTGCTCGATCGACTGAGACAGAGATATCCCCATGTCCTGGCCATCGGCCAGGAGCTGGTGCTGGCGCTCGAGGAATGCCACGAGCCCGATCGCGCCGAGCAAATGCTGAAAACGCTGGAGAAGTCGTTCCTCAACCTCGACGAAGAGTTCCTTTGCCGCTGGGGCCGGTTGTTCAAGGATCGCGGCGACGATTACACGTCGCTCCCATGGTCGAATCCGGGCCGCCGCTTGCCAGATCCTGTTCTCGCCGAGGCGTTTTATCGCAAGTCGATCGCAAAGTACGACCAGGCTTACCGGATCCGGTTCGGCCACTATCCGGGCGTCAACAAGGCGACCCTGCTTCTGATTGTGGGGGCTCTGAAGAAGCAGCGGACGGGATCGGCGCCCGTCTCGATCTCGGAATTGCTCGAATCCGAGGAACTGGCGCAAGCTTCTCGCGTGTCGAGCGTCTTGGAAAGTGGACCACTCCGACGACGAATCGATTTGGCACCCCGCCACTGTAGGAGAATGCCATCTGCTCAGTCAGGAATGGGAGCGAGCAACCGCTCATTACCGAGAGGCGCTTGGTGCGAAGAGCATGAGCCGTCACGCCCGGGAGTCGATGCTCCGCCAGGTTGAGCGAATCGTTCTGGCCTTTCGGATTCTGGACATCGCAATCTCACCACCGTTCAACGACTACACGGCGTTTTTCGCCGCCGGACCGGTTCCTCATCCCGGCGCCACACTTGAGAGACCATTGCCGCCCGGCCCCGCAGCGGATCCGTAATCATCGAGAATGTTTACAAGCTTCAACCCATAGGATGGCAGCATAAGTGCAGCAAGACCTGCTAGTTCAGTTGAACGACCGAATTCGCTGGCGAATCGACGCACAGTGCTCCTAGGAGAAATGCGATGGCTAACCTCTTCTTGAGCCACAGCAGCCACGATCAATCTGCCGCGGAGGCGCTCCACGAGTGGCTCAAGTCCGAAGGGTTTCAAGCCCTGTTCCTTGACTGCCACCCCGATGACGGGATTTCCGCAGGCAGTCTTTGGGAGCGTGAGCTCTACCGGAATCTCAAGGCGAGCGACGCGGTGATCGTTCTGTGCAGTGAGGCTTCCATGAAGTCGCGATGGTGCTTTGTAGAAATCTGCCTCGCGCGTGACCAGGGCAAGACCATCTTCCCTGTCAGAATCGACGATTGCACGGTGGACCGGCTGTTGGACGATCGTCAGGTCTTGGATCTAAGAAGTAACGAGCTCCGAGGATATGAACGGCTCTGGACCCGCTTGCGGGCCGCGGGATTTGACCCAGACGACTCGATCCGCTGGAATCGGGATCGCGCCCCATACCCGGGCCTCCACGTCTTCGAGGAGGCAGACGCTGGTGTCTTCTTCGGCCGCAACGAGGAGGTTCGGAACTTGCGGGATCTCTTGAACCAGCTCCGCACCCGGGGTTCTCCGCGGATGATGATGATCGCGGGGGCGTCAGGTAGCGGCAAATCGTCGCTGGTCCGTGCGGGGATCGTTCCTCGAATCGCGCGCCACAGCGAGGTGTGGCGGGTTGTCAATCCCTTCCGGCCCGGTCACGCGCCCATTGCGTCTCTCGCGCAGGCGCTCTCGTCCGCCCTAGACAAGGCCAAGGTCCCTGGCTTCTCGGCCCACGACTGGCTCGAACTTCGTGATCGGCTCGAAGCTGCAGATGAACGGGCCGTAGACATCCTGGTGACGCTGGCAGAGCGCTTGACTCCGATGGAGCGCCCCGGCGAGTCCGCGGTTTTGCTTGTCGTCGATCAATGGGAGGAACTGCTGGGCCCCGAGGGGAGCAAGAGCGAGTTCGCCGCGTTCCACAAGCTGCTCCGCGGTGTACTCGATACTCCACGCTCGCCGCTGATGGTGCTGGCCACGATCCGTTCGGATTTCTCTGACGCATCCCGAAACCACCCCGCCTGGAGCGGGTTCGACTGGATGCACTTCGATCTTGGCCCGATATCTCCCGAACGGTTCCCGCAGCTTGTCGAAGGACCCGCGCGCGCGGCGGGACTGACCTTCGCCGCCGGGCTGGTGGCGCGACTGTCCCATGATGCGGGAGTTGCCGGCGCTCTGCCTTTATTAGCTTTCACATTGCGCAACTCTTCGAGCAGTGTAAAGATCAGGGCGAGATTACCCTGAAAGACTTTGAGCGGGTCGGCGGCATTCGGGGAGCAGTTTCGCGTGCAGTGGAAAACGCAGTCGGTGCGGATCTCTCCGGAGACAATGAGACCGCGTTGCGCCGAGCATTCCTCAGCCACCTAGTCTGGCCCGACGATCGAGGCCGCTTCCTGCGCCGGCGGGCCTACTGGAGTGACCTATCCGAATCAGTCCGTCCTCTCCTCGAGGAGTTTATCAAGGCTCGGCTCCTCACCTCTGACGTTCACAAAGAAACAAACTGCAGCGAGGATCGGCACATCATAGAGGTCGTGCATGAGACCCTCTTTGACGCTTGGAACCGGCTCAAGGGTTGGCTCGACGAGAGTCGCGAGCTGCTGCTTTGGCGAAGGGGAATCGAGGATGTGCGGCATGCCTGGGAGAGGGCCTCGATCGAGCAGAGGCCAGGTTTCTTGTTGAGTGGAGCGCGAGTGGGCGAGGCTCGCCGCTGGCTCGCGAGTAACCCGGAGGATCTGCAGACAGCCGAGCGTGCCTTCCTCGAGGCGAGCGTCGTCGCTGAGGATGAGCGACTATTGCAAGAACGGACGGCGATGGAAGAGAAGATCCGCCTCATGCGGGAGCGACTTCGTCTCGCGCGAAACCGGGCGGTTTTTGCGACGGCGGCCGCGGTTTTGGCCGCGATCGCCATCGCCTTGACAGCCTTGGCCATCCAGTCCGATCAGGCGCGCCAAACGGAGGAGAAGGGACACCGCACTACAAGACTGGCCAAGACCCGGCTCCTTCAAGATGCCTCCCTAGACCGAGAACGGATGGGAGACATCGGAACCGGCGCAGTGCTCCTGGGGCACGCCCTAGTCGAGGCCGAGGCCGTGAAGCAAAACCAGAAGTTGGAGGATGCGCTGCGAGTCGCCGTCACCATGGCCCGTAGCCAATTGTTCCCGCTACGGAACATCCTCGAAGTCACCGGCGATTCCCGGGGATGCGCTGTGGCGCCCGATGGAAAGCTGGCGGTCGTCGGGACGTCGAAGGGCCAGGTCTGGTACGTGGACCTAGTCGGTTCGCGGCTCACTACAACCCCCGCGTCCGCAGGGAAGCTGTACTACCAAACAGGCACCGACCCTCAGCTCGACTCGGTCTCCGCCGTCGCATTCAATCCTAATAGGGCCCATTTCGTCGCCGCAACGAACCAGGGAACGATTCATTTCGTGGATACGTTCGCAGGTGGGACTGTGCGGAAGATCTCGCACGCCGGTCAGCCGATGTCGGTTAACTTCAGTCCGGAAGGGAAGTCGCTCGTGGTCGCCGGCTTTCGCGATGAAAATCGGCATGCAAAGCCGGTCGTCATGGCGATCTATGACGTCGAATCCGGGGTATGCACGCGGACATTCCCGCTGAGTTACGAATTGTACGCCGCCGCCTTTAGCCCCGACGGCCGGTGGGTGGCGGCTGGGGGTGGGATCCCGCCCGATCCCCGGCTCGCGGCGTGGGACTTGAATGCGCCGGGAGCACCGCCACGCATCCTCGCGCAGTCAGCCCGAGTGTTCGCGCCTCACGTTTCGCCCGGGCCGGGGCGCGACATTGGTGGCGGGTGACGTCAACGGCCATGTTCAATTCTGGGACCTCGAAAAGGAAGTCGGCAAGGAAGCCGATGGCCCGGAGATCCGGCACGACAAACAGGTGCGAGTGGTTTCCTTCAGCGACGACGGCGAAATGCTCCTTGTCGGTGGGGAGGACGGAACGGCACAGTTCTGGGATGCCGAGGTTCGTCGTCCGCTCGGCCAGCGCCTGATGCATCGCGGGCAGGTGCGAGGCGGCGCGATCAGCCGGAAAGCCGAGCACGCGGTCACGGCGACGTTTGCGGGCAACATACGCGTCTGGGACCTTCGACCCGGCACCCCGCCCGGATGGGTATTCCCCCACAATAGCCCGGTCTGGGACGCCACGTTTGACGAAACGGGCGATCGGGTCCTGACTGGCTGTCCCGCTGATGGCAACGCCCCTGGTGCCGGCTGGGTCTGGAACCTGGCGGGCCAAACACCGATCCGTTTGAGACACGGAGCCGATGTCATGGTGGCCCGCTTTCGGCCCAACTCGCCGAGCGAAGCGGTCACCTGCGCGAACGACGGCAGCGTGTACTTCTGGAACACCCGGTCAGGGCAGCGGATCGGGGCTGAGCTATCGCACATGAAACAGATGATCTACACTGCCGCGTTCGATGCAACGGGCGATCGATTCGCCTTCGCTGGACGCGGCAAGGTCATCAGGATCTGCGACTTCGATCCACTCGCCGGAGCCTTTCGTGAGCTTAAGGCCCCGCCGCTGGAACATCCGACCTTTTCCTTCGTCTGGACCCTTCGCTTTGGGCCAGCCAAGGGGCAACTGTTCTCCGATGGCGGACCTGGCGTTCGTGCCTGGGCGTTGGGACCGAACGGGGCGTCCGCTTTCCGTGAGCTAGTCCCGCCCCAAGAAAACCCGAAAACCGAAGAGAAGGTTGATGTCCGCGTCGGGGGGTGCGATCGCACCGGCCGTAGGGTGCTCACTCTTGGTGGTGAAGGCGGGATCGCCGTCTGGGACCTGGAGAGTCCGCACTCCGGTCCGTGCTTTCTCGGGAACAAACCTCACGGTCCCGGGCAGCCTTTTGCGGACTGGGATCACACACGAGACGTGATCGCCACTGGGGGGCCCGACGGTGTTGTCCGACTGTGGAGGCCGGATGGAGTTCCATGGTCCACGCAGCTCTTTCGCCATCCCAGTTCGATCGAAGTCCTGGCGTTCAGTCCGAATGGTCACTGGCTGGCGACCGGGTGCCGCGATGGGGGAACGCGGCTCTGGTCGGTCGAAAGCGGCGTTTGGACCGGGGCGGGCTGGTACCACGCAGGGCCGGTGACCCGAGTCCAGTTCAGCCGAAACAGTCGCCTCCTCCTCTCGGCGAGCCGCGATGGGACAGCCCGGGTCGTCCCGGTCCCGGAACGTGCGGAAGGCACTGCGAAAGAAATCTTGGCGGAGTTGGAGGCTGACGCAGGGGTCCTCGTTGCCGTGGAAGGATCGGAAACAACCGCCTCGGTCACCGCCCCCCAGCCGCTTACATCGGAGTCTTTCCGTGAACGGCGCGCTTCATCGCAGCCACGCAGGGGCCCGTTCCGCGTGTGTCGTCACCATGAGTGGTTAGCAAGCGCACCAACTCTTGGTCCTCGAAACACCGTCTACCGGAATACGCATCACCGCTCTACTGGATGTGGCACAATACGTGGCTGCCATCGTCTCGTTGTCGGTGGTGATCAGCCTGCTCGGCGGGGGTGCTCGGCCAGATCCAGTCGTCCCGGTTGTGGACCCTGGGCCGTCGCCACGTGATCCTATGCGGGTCCCGCCAGAAGAGCGGCGATCTCGTCGAGCTGCTCCGGACAGAGCTATATTTCGTGATGGTCATCGAACGGATCCCGACCAGGAAGACCCCTCGCCCTCGGGGCGATCACCCTGATCGGCTCGTCGACCGACGCCTGGCAATTGAAGAGAACCAAGGTCGACCGCGCCGACGTTCTGTTCGCGCTGTGCCGGCAGGACGACAGGTTGAACGTCGAGACCGCTGTGCTGGCCCACGAGTTGTACCAGAGCCGTCGTCCCGGATCGTTGACATGCAGCTCGCAGATCACCGACGTCGACATGGCTGCGGTCGTTCGCAAACGTGACATGGCGACCGGGAGAACGACTGGTTCGGGCTAAAGATCTTCAAATTGTACGATGCATGCGCCCGAGTGTGCTTCTGGCTAAACCGCAATGAAGGGCGATGTGTACGGCTGCCGGCCGAGTGCGAATGCGCCTGGCGCGCTGACCTGACGACCCGCGATTTGTCCGACAAGAGCCCCGAAGGGCTGGCTGCGGTTGGCAATGTGGCGGATGTGACGACGAAGGAGAAGTTTGCGAACTGAATGTACATCATGGCCAGCGACGGCTACGTCTACACGGCACCTGCTGCGCGGTAAAATCCGGGCGTTCGGGGCCTGTACGATCTGTACGACGATGAGTCGAGCGCGCCCGGCAAACCAGTACGAGGGAGGGAGTAGCGGCGAACAGAAATTATACGTATGTTTAATCAATACACGGTAAACATGTGCCCCAGAAACCTTCACATTGTTCACTTGCTGATCCGCCAGAACCTGCCCGGCGGCGAGGTCGGATTCTTGGTCTTTCCCCACGAACACTGGAAGAATGAGAACGGTCAGCCGATCCTGGCCTTGCCTGCGAAAAACGGTTGCGGATCCGCTCGATCCTTTTCGTCAGGGGATGCTAACCTCGATTGACTCGGCCCTGGAGCACGCATCGGCGCCACGCTCGCAATTCCTGGGATTGTGGTTCAGCGAGCAGACTTTTGAGACAGAGCACCGCGAGTGGCTTCGGCTGATGATCGCGGCCGAACGGTTCGCATGACTTGAGTTTATCCAGACGACATCAATCGCAACGTGATCCACTACCTGCCCGTCGTCCTGGGATCCCGGCTTATCTCTTTGGTCACATCGATTCCAAGTGATCCACCGAATACTACGGACGGCTTCGCCGGATGGTCGCTACCTGTCTGCGCCACGCTGGAAACAGATTGAGACAAGCCGTTACAATGCATGCTCTGATCGCTCGCATGCGACCCCGACGTACGAGGTTGAAAGCTGTCCAAGCCGGACGTCGTGTTCCTCTGGCGTGACTGACGGATCCAAACACCATGACTACCCAAACTCCAGGAATTGGAGGCGGCACACAGCCGCAGATCTTCATCAGCTACTCGCGGCAAGATGCCGAACAGGTGGTCCAAATCGCCCGATTGCTGGAGCGTGAAGGGGCCACGCTTTGGCGCGATGAAGAGCGCATTCTGGGAGGCCAGTACTACGGTTAAGAGATCGTGCATGCAATAGCCCACTCGCGAGTGGTCATGCTGATGTGCTCACCGCATGCTTTCCAGTCGGACAACGTCCACACGGAAGTGTTGCTCACGTGGGATCACTACCATCGCCGTTTTATCCCTGTCTGGCTTTCTCCACCGACGGCCATTCCGGATCGATTCCGTTACTGCTTGGCGCGATGCCAGTGGATCGATGCCCACTCCCAACCGCCTGAACGATGGTTGCCGCAACTGCTCAAGGCGTTCGCTGCCTCGGGCGTCGAGACCAAGCACGCGGCGTTGCAACCGGACGGAACAACGCCCGAGCCATCTGCGAAACCGGGCGAAAACATCCGCCGGGGTCTGCGATTCCGACCGGGGGATAAGCCGATCCAAGGTGCGGACTGGGAGCTAGAGCGGCTGCTGGGAAAGGGTGGCTTTGGCGAGGTTTGGAAAGCCCGTAATCCCCAGTTAAGCAGCGTGGCGCCCGTAGCGTTGAAGTTCTGTCTCGAGCTGGACAATCGCGCCAAGGATCTGCTCCGACACGAGGCCGATATGGTCTTGCGGGCTCAGCGACAGATCCGCTTCAATGGCATCGTGCCGCTCTTGCATGCCTATCTGAGCAACGATCCGCCGTGTTTGGAATATCCATACGTCGAGGGGGGGACACTTGTACGGCTGTTCGAGGAATGCCGCGAGTCTGCCAAGCCTTTCACGCCCGCCCACGTCCAGCGGATGATCGAACAAATCGCCAAAATCGTCGGCCCAGCGCACTGCGCAACACCAAAACTTGTCCATCGCGACTTGAAGCCATCCAACATCCTTGTCGACCGGCGCGGTGACCGAAAGGTCGTGCTGCGGGTCACTGACTTCGGCATCGGCGGGCTGGCTGCGCAACCGGTCCTCGAGCGCTCGCGATCATCGTCATCCCTCATGGGCAGCATGGCATCGGTGCTCACTGGATCTTATTCACCGCTCTACGCATCGCCGCAGCAGGTGCGCGGGGATAAGCCAGACCCGCGGGACGACGTATACGCACTTGGTGTCATCTGGTATCAGCTCCTTGCTGGCGATCTAACCAGCCCCGCTCCGACCGGCCGGAGATGGGTGGACGACCTGAGGAAACGTGGGATGACCGACGCGGCCGTTGACCTGATGGCTTCGTGCTTCGAGAGCGTTCCCGAGCACCGGCCTGACGACGGCGGGGTGCTCTTTGAGCGGCTTCAAGCAATTGCATCCTCGACGTCGACGAATTCTGCTGGATCAACAAGTGAGCTATCGCGAGTCAAAATCGGATATCCGCTGGCTCTCGAGCCATCGCAAGACTCAAATCTCCACACTGTTAAGACAGAGCGCCCTCCGGATTCGGCGAAGAGCGCTGACGTGTCGCGCACACGCCGTAGTGCACGCGGCGATTCCAGCGACCGTTGACGATTCAGGACCCTTCTGGCGTTTCAGACGCTGGATCGCGGCCGGCGCAGTGGGCGTGGCCGGATTGTTGGGGATCGTTGTCTATATCACGAGCTCACCCAATTCCGATCCCATTGTCTCGAACAATCTCCCACCGGCTGTATCATCGCGTGCAGCACCAGCGCCACGTATTCCGACGGCTGACACAAATCGGCGAACGAAACGCAACTCGTCGACACCTGCGTCTGGCGATTCCGAGTACATCACCACGCGGACCGGTCAGATCATGCTCAAGCTTCTCCCAGCCGGCACATTCGAGATGGGCTCGCCGGACGGGAACAACAATGCGCGAAGCAACGAGAAGCCCCAGCATCGAGTGTGGATCACCAAGCCCTTCTACTTGGGCGTCTATGAAGTGACGCGCGGCCAGTTCCGCCAGTTCGTTGACGACGCTGGCTATCAGACCGAGGCCGAGAAGGATGGCAAGTTATTCTGGATCCCCGATGAGGAAACGAAAAAAAAGTTTGGACCAAACTATCGCTTCACTTGGAAAACTCCTGGCTTCGACCAAACTGACGAGCATCCGGTCGTCAACGTGAGCTGGAACGATGCGCAGGCATTTATCGGCTGGCTGAGCCGGAGTGAAAAGACGACGTAACGGCTGCCGACGGAGGCCGAGTGGGAATACGCCTGCCGCTCCGGCTCGACGACCCGTTATTCGTTCGGCGACTCCCCTGAGGGGCTTGCGAAGGTTGGCAACCTGGCAGATGCGACGCGCAAGGAGAAGTACCCGAATCGGATGTCCATTGCCGCCCACGACGGCAACATAGATACAGCACCGGTTGGATGCTACCTTCCGAATGAGTTTGGCCTGTACGATATGCATGGCAATGTGTGGGAGTGGTGTTCCGACGGCTACGCGGCCAATTATTACAACCTGTCGCCGCGGGATGATCCGCGGGGTGCGTCCGGGGCCTCAAACCGGGTATTCCGCGGCGGCGGATTCGGCAGCGACTGGGGCTACGTCCGGTCGGCTCACCGCGAAAGTAACGTACCGGACTACCGGGACGGTAGCGTGGGCTTCCGCCTGGCCCGAGATCAAAATGCGCGTTGAGCTTATGTGCAGCCCGCCGATGTTCCGACAGCACAGACCGGTAAGAGCGAGAAGAAGTCAGACCAAAAAGCTGGTGAAATGCTCCTTCTGCACCTTCTGCGCCGCCGCCTGGCCAATACGACGGAGAGCGTCAATGCGGCGAAACGCGTCGAGCGGTCCGACGTCTTTCATCCGGATATCGCCCAATCCCATGGTAACCAGCCCGGATTGGCTCAGCTCGACATTGTATCGGACGTATGTGAATAGTTTCGGATCGACCGCACCTTCGCCGGCCTCACCCTTGAGGTCACCCACCTCGCGATCGATGGGGTCGCCGAACATACACCGGCCAAAGGCCCTGCAGAGTAAGTCCTGCTCGGCGTTCGCGGCGGCCATCAGCACCAGGGGGAGTCGCGGAGCGTGGTAAAACAAGTGCATTCGAGACGGCCGCAGGGTCAGGTCGGCGTAATTGTCGGTGCCAGTTCCCACCGACACCAGCAGCATCTTGTCTTCACCAGTCGGCCAATTCAGCCGGTACGCCTTCAAGGTGGCCATCAGGAAGAGCTGAAAGGCGGGATTGTTGTAAGGCGAGACAGCGCCGTCGATGAAGATAAACCTCTGGTCTTCGAGCATCACCTCTTCGGGGGGAAAGAAGATAGGTGCCGCCGTGCTGGCGCGGATCAACTTCCAGAGCGGGAGCTTGAGGTTGCAGCTCGGCAAATCGCGTTGATTGTATTTCGCCGACGGATTGTTCGACACGGGCCACGGTGAGTCGGTGGTCGCATTGCGTAGCATGATCATCAGGAGAGTTCTCACCATGGGAGACCCGAGCTCGGTCGTGGGTCCAAAAACCTCCTGCAAGGCACCTGCCAGCTCTACGCTCATATATTTATAGTAAAGATGCCTCTTGAACACGGACGCCTTGCGGAACATCCTCTGAGCGTGATCCGTATAAAACGCCCGAACCTCGGCAACCTTCATCCCGATCGATAGTCCGGCTGCAATGATCGCCCCGGTGCTCGTGCCCGCCACGTAGTCGAAGTAGTCCGCCAGTACGAAGCGCTCGTCTCGGCCCAGCTCGGCCCGAAGCAGCTGTTCAATCCGGCCCAGGATTTCGAGGCTGATCAAGCCATGAATACCGCCACCGTCCAACGCCAAGAGCTTCCGCGGCCCTTTTTTTTCGAGTAGCCCAATCAGTGACATGTTCCGGGCCTCTGGTGCCTTTTTGCGCAAAGCTCTTCAGTCGGTCGATGAGCCGGGGGCCAATGTCATCAAGATACCGCACCACAGGGCCCGGCGCGCATGTTGTCTTCCCCATTGGCGAGCACGTTTTGGACGTCAATCTCCATGTGATGAGTCCAACGAGTCATCATCATAACACTTCGTCACGACCTCCGAAATCGTGGTCAGCGTAGGCGGAGCATTCTTGTCTGGTGCGGTACGAGATACTATTGGAATCCGAGCAGTGATTCGGTGCAGTGCGACGATCGAGACGCTCAGGGAAATCCTGCGTTGGAACACCGGAACCAGTTCTCGGAATGAGGTAAGGAATTCTCTGGCGGATCGACCGTCTCGCGCGGGATGCTGGGCCCCTGAGCCGCATGCAGGTGTGCCCAGCCATCGGACCGACCTGCTGAAGTGAACAACCGGGCCGAAGTTAGCGGCACACACCACGGACCAGCCGGTGGGGCAAGGTGGGTTAATCATATTCCGACGCCGAGCGTCAGCAACACCGATCCACGCGGAGGCTCACCAGCGGCGAACGTGAGCAGAACTAGGCGACCGGGCCGGGGAGGGTGGATCAGCTCTCCCACGAAGAGACACTCCAATGGATCGCGGAGAACAAGGCTTGGCGGCTGGCAAAGAAGACCAAGCCGATCTGGCGCGCCCGGTCGAAACCGACGAAGTCGGCAAGGAATTCCAGACCGCCGATCACGTCAAAGAAAAAGCCAAGGCCGGGTTCTGGCTTTGCGTGGGGGCGGCGGGCGAGCCATGGTTCCAGCGCCGAGACAGGCTCGAGGGCAAGTACGAACTGGACGTGAAAGAAACCAAGACCTTCGACTTCGATACGAAACAGCGCGTCTACAGAAAGTACAAACCCAAGGGAACGGTCCGGAACTGGGTAGCTCAGGTCAACGGACCTGGCATCGCGGGATTTTTCGTTCGCCCGGGATACGACCCGGAACGGCCGCTCTACTCACCGGCCGGGGGCTACGTCGTTAAGGACGACGTTCCCGATCCCTATCGCGACAAGCCGAAAGACGTCTGGCTGGTGCAACAGTCTTTATTCGAAAGTACATATAAAAGTATGCATGAGCGACAAAATGCTCCTGCTCAACCGGCACGGAGATGAACTTTAAATCCGATTGTCCGAGCATTTGAGCCTACCGCAAATTGAACCACGAGCCGGCCGAGACCTCTTTTTCGGACCCGACGTTTCTGCGGCTGCGGTCACGCCTTGTAGTTGGCACTGCAAACTCGCTGTTTGATGGCCAAGCATTCGACGATTATGGCGCTCCGGTCTCCACCAACGTTAGACCTGCTCAACGCGATAGCGATGATTCGGAGCTAACAGCAACACCTCATTGTGCCGACGGCTGAGTATGACGTCGAAGTGGTTGAGGACGTCGCGGCCGAGGATGCTCAGGTCGGTCGCCGACGCTTCCACGAAAGCGGCGAATTCGCCGCGCATGGACACTTCACCGCCATCGTCGCGACTTAATAGCACCACGGTTTTCACAAGCACGGATTCACCTACCCCGCCGATGCCCTGAAGGACATCGCCTCCCAACACCTCATACGACGGGAAATCCAGAATTCTCAAGAGGCGAGCACTGAACACAGTGCGGTCGGCGCCCGAGTCAATCTCACGCCAAAATCCCCTTGACCGGATGATGCTCCTCGACTCCGGTCAAGCGCACGTCCAACCCCTGGAACTTGACGCTCAACCGGCGGTGGTCGATGCCCAGGCAATGGAGGATCGTGGCGTTCAGGTCGTGGATGTGCACCGGGTCGGCGACGACGTTGTAGCTGAAG
Source organism: uncultured Isosphaeraceae bacterium (assembly GCA_963850935.1). Taxonomy (GTDB): domain Bacteria; phylum Planctomycetota; class Planctomycetia; order Isosphaerales; family Isosphaeraceae; genus CAWFRS01. The sequence continues at coordinate 766,469 of CAWKNT010000028.1, read as the reverse complement.
TCGTCGGTCTCGCCGTAGACGACTCCCGGCTTGATGCCGGCGCCGGCCATCCAGAGGGGGAAGCACTTGGGATGATGGTCGCGGCCGTAGTCGTCGCGGCTCAGCTTGCCCTGGCAGTAGACCGTTCGGCCAAACTCGCCGCCCCAGATCACCAGCGTGTCGTCGAGCAGCCCGCGCTGCTTGAGGTCGGTGACCAGCGCGAAGCTTGCCTGGTCGACGTCCTCGACACTGGCGCGGCAGGTCGCCGGGCAGGTTGCCGTGCTGGTCCCAGCCGCGATGGAAGATCTGGACGAACCGCACGTCGCGCTCGGCCAGTCGGCGGGCGAGCAGGCAGCAGCGAGCGAAAGTGCCCGGCTTGTGCACGTCGGGCCCGTACATGTCGAGAATGTGCTTGGGCTCGCTCGAGATGTCGGCCAGCTCGGGGACCGACGTCTGCATCCGGAACGCCATCTCGTACTGGGCGATCCGGGCCTGGGTCTCGGGGTCGGCGAACTGGTCGAATTCGTGGTGGTTCAAGCGGTTGATGGCATCGAGCGCGCGGCGGCGGGTCGACGCGTCGACCCCCTGCGGGTTGGAGAGGAAGAGGACCGGGTCGCCGGTGGAGCGGAGGGCCACTCCCTGGTGCTTGGTGGGCAGATAGCCGGCTCCCCAGAGCCGGTTGTAGATCGCCTGCGCGGGCCGCGTGCTCGACCACGAGGCGGTCATCACCACGAAGGCCGGCAGGTTTTGGTTCATCGTCCCCAGGCCATAGCTGAGCCATGAGCCCAGGCTGGGCCGCCCCGGGAGCTGGTTGCCGGTGCAGATATAAGTCACCGCCGGGTCGTGGTTGATCGCCTCGGTCCAGACCGTCTTCACCAGAGCGATCTCGTCGGCGAGCCGGGCCGTCCAGGGCAAGAGCTCGCTGACCCACATGCCCGACTGGCCGTGCTGTGCGAACTTGTACTTCGATGGGGCGATCGGGAACCGGGCCTGGCCGCTGGTCATCGTGGTCAGGCGCTGGCCTTTGCGGATCGAGTCGGGCAGGTCCTTGTCGTACATGGCGTCCATCTTGGGCTTGTAGTCAAACAAGTCCATCTGCGACGGGCCGCCGTTCATGAACAGATAGATCGCCCGCTTGGCCTTGGGGGGAAAATGGGGCAGACCGGGCAGGCCGCCGGTCAGCGTGGCGCTCGGCGTCAGGCCGCCGGTGGGCGTCGTCTCGCTCCGCGCGTGCTTCTGCCAGCAGCGTCGAGAGCGCGGCCGTCCCCAGGCCCAAGCCCGTGCGGCCGAAGAAGTGCCGGCGCGTCATCTGCTCGATCTGTTCGCGAATCGGGTCCATCGTTGGCACTCCGGAAACCCGATCACCCCTTGGTGATCACCTCGTCGAGGTTCAAGATCACGTTGCCGATCATCGTCCAGGCGGCCAGCTCGGTGGGGTTCAAAACGCGGGTCGGGCTTGGTCTCGCCGGTCGCGATCAACTGTTTGGCGGCTTCGGGCTCTTTGCGTGTAATGGGCCGTCAAGTCTTTGAGGGCCGAGCTCAGCTCGGCCAGGTCTTTGGCGTCCGGAGCGCGGGACAGTCACCAGCCGGAACATGTAACGCCAGGCGGTCGTCGGCGCGTTGATCCTCCCTCGCGCAAGGTGCGCTCGGCCAGGGCACGGGCCGCCTCGATGAATTGCGGCTCGTTCATCATGAGCAGGGCCTGGAGCGGTGTGTTGGTCCGCTCGCGGCGCACCTGGCACGACTCGCGCGAGGGGGCGTCGAACGTCGTCATCTGCGGCGGCGGCGAGGTCCGCTTCCAGAAGGTATAGAAGCTGCGGCGATGGATCTTCTCCACGCCGGTGTCGGCCTTGAAATGCGCGGTGTTGCTGTCGGTGTAGGCGACCGCTTCCCACAGACCCGACGGCTGAGGCGGCTTGACGCTCGGTCCGCCGACGGTCTCGACCAAGAGCCCGCCGGCGAAGAGCGCCTGGTCGCGCAGCATCTCGGCGTCGAGCCGGAACCGCGGGCCGCGGGCCAGCAATCGGTTGGCCGGGTCTTTCGCCAGCGATTCGGGCGTCACCCGCGATGACTGGCGATAGGTGGCCGACATCACCAGCCGCTTCATGAATCGCTTGACGTCCCAGCCGTCTTCGCGAAACTGGACCGCCAGCCAATCCAGCAGCTCGGGATGGCTGGGCGGCTCGCCCTGGGCACCGAAATCCTCGGCCGTCTTGACGATGCCGGTGCCGAAGACCTGGAGCCAGAAGCGGTTGACCGCCACCCGGGCCGTCAGGGGATGGTTGGGGGCGATCAGCCACTGGGCCAGCCCCAGCCGATTGACCGGCGCGCCGGCAGGAAGCGGCGGCAAGAACGCGGGCACGGCCCGGCCCACTTTCTCGCCTCGCTGGTCGTATTCGCCCCTCTTGAGCAGGAACGCCGGCTTGGGCTCGCCGGCCTTCTCGCGAAAGACCAGGGTCGTCGGGATCTGGTCGTTGAGCTGCTTTCGTCGTTCGCTCGGCTTCCTCGAGCTTCGATCGCAGCGGCTCGAAGATCGCACTGGTCTTGGCGTAGGCATGCTCGATGAAGTAGGTGCGCAGCTCGTTGGTCTGGGCTTCGGTCCGCTTGGATCGCTCGAGCGCGACGATCGCCTTCACGTTCGCGGGCAAGCCGCTTGCACTGGCTGGCACGCTGGGCTCGAACCCAGGCGGCGAGAGAGTCAAAAGTCTGGCCCTCTTGCGGCGATCTGCGTCGCGATGCCGGCCTTGTCCCAGTAGACGGTGCCGCCGTGCTGGGTAAACGCCCAGCCGTCGATGATCGTGCCGGGCTTGAGCTTGAGCTTGGCGACGGGCACTTCCAGCCGCACCCACTTCTTCGCGGCGGGCAGATCGCCCGATCCTGAGCCGCTCGGGCGTGCCGTCGGTACCCCAGTCGATCACGTTCTCACCCCAGTACGCGCGGTGGGACCAGCCCTCGCTTCGTGTGCCACTGGAGCATCAGCTCTCGGGGAGGATTTGCCGGGTCGATATAAACATAAGCAAACAGCGTGTCGCCGGCGCCGACCTTGAGCTTGCGGCCGGCGTTGTCGAAGAACCGCTGATTGAGCCCCTGGGCCGTGATTGCGCAACGCGAGGCTGCCGCTGAAAACGGGGTGATCGGGTTTGCCGACGAAGTTCCAAGGACCGTCTCCCTGAGGGCTGGCCCCATCGGGCAAGGCGTCGTCGATCCAGACGAAGTCGGCCCGCCGCGGGGCCTCGCTCTCGGCGGCGTCTGCCTTGGTGTCATACGCCGCGACTCGCCTTGGCCGCCTCGGCCGCGATCGTCTTGTTCAGTTCGGCGATCTGGGCATCGACGGCCCGCAGCGCCGCGCGCTTGCTTGGCGCTTCGGCACCTGCACGATCGGCGCCCATCTTGGCGGAATTACCGTCCATCGCGGGGCCGTCGATGTTGTTGAAGAATGCGAAGAGCTGGTAGTAGTCCTTCGCCCGGATCGGGTCGTACTTATGGTCATGGCAGCGGGCACAGCCGGTGGTCAGCCCCAGGAAGACAGTCCCATTGGTATCGACCTGGTCGACGATGTTGCGAACGTAGACTTCCTCTTCGATCGAGCCCCCTTCGTTGGTCGAAACGTGACAGCGGTTGTAGCCGGTGGCGATGATCTGGTCGGGAGTGGCATTGGGCAGCAGGTCGCCGGCCAGTTGCTCGACGATGAACCGGTCGAAAGGCTTGTTGGCGTTGAAGGCGTGGATGACCCAGTCGCGGTAGGGCCAGGCCTCGCGATAGTTGTCGAGGTGCAGGCCGTGGGTGTCGCCGTAGCGGGCGGCGTCCAGCCAGAATCGCGCCATGTGCTCGCCATAGCGGGGCGAGTCGAGCAAGCGGTCGACGACCTTTTCATAAGCCTCGCTCGACGAGTCGGCCAGGAACGCGTCGACCTCCTTGAGCGTCGGCGGCAGGCCGGTCAGGTCGAGCGTCACGCGGCGGATCAATGTCGTCTTGGCGGCCATCGGCGATGGCGAGAGCCCCTCGGCCTCGAGCCGGGCCAGGATGAATCGATCGATCTCATTGATGGGCCAGCCGGTGTTCTTGACGGCACGGCAGTGCGGGCTTCTTGGGTGGCATCGAAGGCCCAGTGAGTCGACCACGGTGCCCCCTGCTCGATCCACCGGCGCAACATGGCGACCTGGTCGGCCGTCAGTTGCTTGCCGCTCTTCTTGGGAGGCATGTGCAAGTCGGGGTCGTCGCTCTCGATCCGAAGGATCAGTTCGCTCTCGTCCGGCTTGCCGGGCACGATCGCCAGTGCAATCGCTCTCCAGCTTGGCAAACGCCCCTTCCTTGGTGTCGAGCCGCAGCCGGCCTTCCGGCGCTTGTCGTCGGGACCGTGGCAGGCAAAGCAGTTGTCCGAGAGGATCGGCCGGACGTCACGGGCGAAATTGACGGGGCGTGGTTTGGCGTTACCGGTCGACGCAACACTATCGCCTTGGCCGTGCGCTGTTCCCGCCGTGCCGAGGATCAATACCAACAACCCGATTCGCAAACAAAGCGCCATACCTTCCCCCCCTTGCGTCGGTCAGATTCCACCGAGGACCAAAGGAAAAGCCTGATTGGACGGGCCGCCGATCCGAACCTTGGGTCAATATCCGCTAGGCGAACGTCTTGAGAGTCGAACTCAGGGAATGCCAAGACGAGACTTTTTCCAGTCCGCACGGTCCGACTCGCCTGCATTCACTTCATTTTACGTTGTTGAGAGCGTTCGTGGGATCAGGCTTTTGGACCCCCGATCCGCGGTGGGTGGATACCAGTCTGGCCTGTACGCATTCGATGCATGCGAGATACTGGTAGCTCTTTCTAATATACGGTGCTCGTGCGCCGTTTGAAAGGGCCGAGTTACGTAATTCCCTAGCGCCGGCCATATTATGCGACGCGCAAAAAATGTGGCGGGGCGATCCTCGATCAGGTCTTTATAGATAGTAAGGCAACTATTTGAGGCGATCCGGAGAAACGGCCATCGCGACGCTTGACGCTACATTGCGGCAGATCAAACGCCTGTGGGCGGATGGGACTGCCACGGGATTCTCTGATGCGCAATTGCTCGAGGGCTTCGTGTCCGGTCACGACGCCGCGGCGTTCGAGCCCTTGATCGCGCGTCATGGGCCAATGGTCCTGAGCGTCTGCCGGGGCATCTTGAAAGATCCCAACGACGCCGAGGACGCGTTCCAGGCAACGTTCCTCATCCTCGTCAAAAAATCGGCTTCTTTCCGCGGGCAGGTTTCCCTGGGGCCATGGCTCTATCGGGTGGCGCACCGGGTGGCGATCAGGGCCAACGTCGCGGCCGCCAGGCGGCGGGCGTGTGAGAGGCAGGCTGGACAGATGGATGCGACATCTGCAGTAACGGAACTCGCAGAGCCGCGCGAGCAGTTGCAGACACTTCACGAAGAGATCGCTCGGCTGCCGGAGAAGGTCCGCCGGGCGGTCGTTCTCTGCGACTTGGAGCTGGTCTCTCAAAATCGGGCCGCCGCGGAGTTGCGCTTGAGCGAGCGCACGTTACAGCGCCGGCTTCGCCAGGGACGCGAGCGGCTCAAAGCTCGGCTCATTCGCCGTGGCCTGGCATCGGACGACGGGATACTGGGTGCAGTGTTCCTCCGGGAGGCCCGCGCCGCAGTACCCACAGCTTGGAGCGAGGCGACCGTTCGGGCAGTGCGGGCTGCCATCAATCAGGGGATATCCACCGGACTTGTCTCGGCGGCGGCGGCGAAAATGACTGACGAGGTGCTCCGAATCATGTTGGTCCGAAAGCTCGCATTGACATCAGCCGCTCTCTTGACTGCCGCATTGATCGCGTGGAGAGCGTCGGCAGCATTTGTCTCACGTTCCGACGAACCCTCGAAGAAAACAATCGCGACGTCACACTCGCCGGTTCAACCCAAATCCGAAACCCCGGTTCGCGGACCCGAACCGAAATTGGTTGATTCGACCGACAAAGTCAGTATTGGCGGTCGGGTGCTCGGACCCGACGGACAGCCGGTCGCCCGCGCGAAGCTCTATCTGACGGTCATGCGGGGTTACTACCGTGAGCCCTTTCCCGCCGGCGAGCTTGCTGTGACCGGGCCTGACGGCCGCTTCGCGTTCACGGTATCTAAATCGACAATCGGCGACGAGAAGATCGTCGCGTCCGCCATGTCTGCGAATCACGGTATTGGCTGGCTGGAGGTTCCCGCAGACGGCATCAGTGACAACTTGACCGTTCGGCTGGTGAACGACGACGTGCCAATCACCGGCCAAGTCGTCGATCTCGAGGGGAAGGCTGTTCCAGGGGCAACCCTGCGCGTGCTGGAAATCAGCGCGCCGACCGGCGGAGATCTCGGCCAGCGGCTCGAAGCTACCCAGGGAAAGACGGAGGAGAACCTCCGGCTCGTGACGCAGGATATCAAGTGGGACGCCATCAACGTGTCCCGACTGGCGATAAAGGTCACGACGAACGCCACCGGACGCTTACTTCTCACCGGCATCGGCCGCAACCGACTCGTCCGGGCGCAGCTCGATGGCCCGGTCATCGCCAGCCAATATCTACATGTTCTCACTCGTAATTTGAGTCTAAATCGAAGCACAAGTGTCACGCAGAACGGCAATACGGTAACCCGGAGCACGAGCATCAGCCGCAACACGAGTACTGACCGCGAGGGCAAGCTCGAGCCCGACAAGTACTACGAGGCCAATTTCGTCGTCGTTGCTGCGCCCACCAAACCGGTCGTCGGAGTCGTCCGGGACAAACACACCAGGAAGCCGCTGGCGGGTGTGACAATCGAGTCCAACAAACTGGCCAACGACCCCGTCCCCGGACGAAACATCGTCCAGACGACGACCGATGCCGAGGGCCGCTACCGGCTGACCGGTTTGCCCAAGGGCGAGGGCAACAAGATTCGGCTCGTGCCGCGCGACGACCAGCCGTATCTGAGCGTCCACGCTATCGTGCCCGATACCCCCGGCCTGGACCCAGTTACCGTCGATTTCGAGCTGACGCGCGGCATCTGGATCGAGGGCGGTGTCACTGATAAGGTGACGGGCAAACCGGTGCGGGGGTCCGTGGATTATTTCGCGCTCGAGAATAACCCGAATGTACGCGACCACCCCGGTTTCGACGGCACGATTCCGCCTGTCTGGGGCCATGAAACGAAGCAGGACGGGTCGTTCCGGGTCGTTGGCCTGCCTGGGCCGGGTCTGATTGCCGTATTCTATACCGGCGAGCATCTGCTGGCGCCGAATCGGGACGACGAGTACGGGATAAAGGAGCGCGTCTTGTATACGGCTCCACGGCAACTCGGGCTCCTGATCAACTATACGGCCCTGACCAGGATCGATCCGCCCAGGGGCGTCGAATCGGTGAAGCGGGACGTGACGCTCGATCCCGGCTGGACGTTTACCGGCACGGTAACCGGGCCCGACGGGAAGCCCCTCAATGGGGCGCGGAGCTTTGGACTGACGGACCGCGGTTGGTCTCATGAGCCGATGACGTCGCCAGACTTTACGGTACTTGCGTTCAACCCGCGACGACCACGCGACGTGTACTTTCAGCACTTGGAGAAGGGGCTGGTCGGCGTAATGCAGCCTCCGCAGCAAAATGGCGGCTCGGTCACCGTTCAAATGGCGCCCGGCGCAACGATTATCGGCCGTCTGGTCAACGCGGACGGCACTCCTCAGGCCGACGTAGAATTGGATCTGCGGTGCCGTCAGATGATGAATGCGACATACTTTGACTGGTCAGAGTATTTTCCCGCCCACATCCGGACCACCAAGGACGGCCAGTTCCGCATCGAGGCTTTGCTGCCCGGCTACGAGTTCCGTCTATCCTCTGGTAAGACCGCGGTGTCCTTTGGAGGCGACACCCTTCGATCGGGGCAGACTAACGACCTTGGTACCGTGAAGATCAAGCTGAACGACGACCAAAACCAATAGGACGAGATTGGCCACAAAGGGATCATTCGTGTGCCCTCGTCGAAGCGAGCATCCGCACGACGATCAAGACTGACTCGCGATTGGGATCAAGCTGCAATCGCCACGGTAGCCTCCGGCCTCTGTCGCATGGGCTGGAGCCGCCAGTAGGTCAACGACCTCCAGAGCCACTCGGCGGGGCCGAAGCGGAAGTATTTTAGCCAGATGGGGCTGATAACAAGCTGGAAAATCCAGATCGTCAGGACGATCGCGGCCAGTCCGGTGCGGTTGATCTGGCCGAAAAGACCAAGGCCATATCCGTAGAAAAGCGTCGTGCAAACGATCGAGTCGAAAAGGTAGTTGGACAGTGCCATGCGGCCCACCGCGGCCAGCCGCGTGGTGAGCCAACCGATCGCGCCACTTTGGACGATCAGCATGAGCAGTCCCACGTGACCCAATGCCACGACCAAGCTGCCGAAGACGTTGTACAAGATGCCGCCGTGTATCATGTAATCGACCGAGAACCTGTGCCCGATCATCTCGATGGCGTCGAAGATCATCAGCGGCAGGCCAATTCCGTAGCCGAGTCCGACCATCCACATGTAGAAGCGTCGCGACCGCTGAGCGGAAAAGACCCCGAGTTTCATCAGCCCCATACCGACGAGCATCCGGCTCATCGCAAAGAATCCGCCCCCCAAGAGGAACCCAAAGATTTGTTCCTTCAAGAGCTCGGGGGCTCGATGCTTGACGATCCCCCGATAATCCGCCGCGATAGATCGCCATCTCTTTATCCCAATCCTTGGCCTTTTTCTCGGTACCAGGCAGAATTTCGTCCCGAAGATTCTCGGTCCAGACGTCGTGCATCATGTGGTCAACTCCACGGTGCTTCTCGCCAGCCTGGGTCTGGGCCTCGTACCGGTCCGAAGCAGCCCTCATGTAATCGATGGTCTTGGCGAAGCCCAAGACCAAGGGTACGACGATCGACAGGGCTAGGAGTCCGAGGACGATCAGCGTCCACGGCCTCAGATTGCGGAAGAAGTAAAGGAACAACCCGCACTCGGCGTAGAGCACCAGGATATCGCCCCACCAGATCAGATAGGAGTGGACCAGGCCGATCACCAGCAGCCAGAGGACGCGACGATAATAAACTCCACGTATTTTCGCCCCGCGCTTCTCGGCCCGCTGGTCCATCAGCACCAGCCCTGCGCCGAAGAGCATGGAGAAGATCGTCATCATCTTGCCTTCGAAGACCATGTGATTGAAGAACCAGACGCCGCGATCGAGCCCCTCGAAGCCGCCGCCACGGAACGGATCGGCATACGCGACAGCCGGCCAGCCAAAACCGACGATATTCATTGCCAAAATGCCCAAAAGCGCAAAGCCCCGGAGCACGTCAACGGCGAAGAATCGCTCAGCCGCCGTAACCGGCTCGGCGCGGTTGTCGACCCAAAGCTCTCGCTCCGTCAACGATGTCCTGGGTTCTGCCGACTCCGGACCATCGCTCGGTTCACTGTCCAGCACAGTCGGTTCAGTATCCGCCTGCCGGGCATGCACATCGAGGCGACATCGTCTAACCATCCTTGAAGAATGGTCAAAAAGTCGAAGGCTCATCCTCACGATCGGAAGAGTGGGAAATGCGATCCGAATTCACCATGTTTTTCGGCGTCAGCCAGGAAATATTGCGGCGAACGAAGAGCGCTGAGCGGGACCTCAGTTTTGCCGCGCGAGCGCTCGTCTGACGATCAAGACGCAGGCCGTGATCACCGCGGCATTGACAGCGAAAAACACGAGAAAAACGCCCATGCCGCCCACTTGTGCCGCCTGGCGATGCGCGTCGTAAAGCGCCGTGATGTCGATCGCCGCCAGGCGCCTCGCCTCGCGTACCACCAGGGTCCCCAGGATCGTCATCATTCCGCCGGCCGAAATCAGCGCGAGGCGCTGCGTGGTGAGCCGATGCCCCGGTCTGACCGGTCAACCAGCCGGCAAACTGAACTCCCATGCCCGCCAGAGCCACCAGGCCATACGGAAACGCCAGCTTGCTCGCGACAGCCTCCCGCGCCGGCGTGTCGAGCCAGAGCTGCCAGAGCCAAGCTTCGGCCGCCGACGTCGCCAAACCCAGGATCGCCAGCGACCGCAGCCGCCGGCTCGCGAGATCCAGATCGACCGGATCGTGGAGCCGCCGGCCCCAGTGAAGCTGCCACGCCAAAGCGACCGCCAGCGTCGCGAACGACGCCGTGATCCAGTAGCCCAGCCGCGGCCAGATCTCGGCGTTGCGATAGAGATAACTGCTCGATGCATACTGATCCTTCCAGGCTTCTTCATGCAGGCTCAGAACATGATTCTCGGTCCATGCCCATGCAGTGTAAAAGAAGCAGGCGAAGGCCACGATCGCCACCAGCCCGCGCAACATCGGCCCCCGCCCGGCCAGAGCATGGCTCTTGATCAGGTAGAGCATGTAATAGGCCACGATCAGCGCGGGCAATAGCAGCATGAAACGGTTGAATAACAGCAGGTTGGCCGTATAGAACTGGCGTTTGTAGAGGATTTGCAAAAAGAGGAGGGGCGCGATCCCGGTGGTGATCGCCAGGCCGAGGACGGCCGGCAGCCAGTCGCGAACGACCTTCAGGATCAGACCCAAGCCCGATCGGGTCGGGCCGCCCGGCTCCCCCTTCGACTCGCCGCCTGCGCCCCGGGCGCCAGGTAGCCGACCAAGAGCACGATCGCGCCGGCCAGCACGTAATTCATGAAGACCATGTAGATCGCCGCCGTGACGACGAACAACGTCAGATACATCGCCGTCGGCCAGGGAAAGCCGAACGGGAAAAGGGTATTCATCACCGCCGCTCCTTCGCGGTCGCGCCGGCGGCGTGCGCCGATCGGTGACTCGGCTGCAGCGAGATTGCCTCCTGCCCCATCAACTCGATGCCGGGCGTGGTGCCCACTTCGTCGAGCCAGGCCTGGATCTTTTGCAGCGTGGCGGGATCATTCGAGACCGGCCAGTCATGCGGCATCCCCGCGCGCCGCCAGCTCAAGAGCTGCACCAGCGCTTCCAGCTCCGGCGGCCGTTCCGGCGAACGGGGGCATGAACGGCTTGGTGCGCTGCAACTGCGCGATATTCAGCCGCTTTTGGTCGAGAGTCCAGGTCCCGGTCAGCTCGAGCAAGCCGTTGGCCCCGTCGTAGGTGTGGCAGACGCTGCACTGGAAGCGGTAAACGCTTGGCACCCGTCTTGAGCTGGTCGTTGGGATAGTTCGAGTCCATCGCGCAGCGGATACGGATCTTCGGTGACCGAGCCGATCTTGCGAAGTCGCTCGAGCTCATCCTGGCGCAGCGAATTGGAATAGAGGACCTGGCGAATCGAGTAAGGCTTGCGGACTCCTTCACGGACGAACTCGCCACCGGCCGTCGCCGCGAAGGCGATCGCGCACAAGAGAGCCGCGGTGAAGCCGTTGATGTAAAGCTTCGAGATACCAGAAGGCACCCAGGGCGTAGGCACCGATCAAGAGCGATGCGCCGACGCCGATCCCCATGAACATGGTCATCGTCACGCTTCCCCCCAGCACCCACGAGCGGCTATCGGCCGGCATGCTCGCCAGGAACCAGCCCCCCAGAAACGGCATCAAGACCATGGGGGCCAGAAACACGAGGCATGGCCGATCAGCTCGCGCCGAGCCTCGCGCTCGCAGGGCACCTGCGATGTTGATCACCACGCAGGCCGCCAGGGCCGCGATCGCCATGGCCGCGACCGTTCGGTACAAGAGCGACGGCCAGAAGCTCGGGTTGAAAAAACCCGACCAGACGTTGTGCGTGATCGACCCAGCGGCCGGGAGTGAACTGGAACGACAAGATTCCGTTGATCCAGAACAGGCTGAACCACGCGGCCACCGAGTAAAACACCAGCAAGCAGCATCCGGCCTCGGCGCGCTCAGCCGATCCTTGTACCGCAGGAACGCGTAGCCCGAGACCACCTCGACGCAGAAAAACGTCCATTCGGTGGCCCAGATCCAGTGGAATTCGTCGACCAACACTCCGATCGTGCGCGGGCTGACCTGGATCGAGGTGAACCACATCGCCACGCCCGTCAATGCCCCCAGCACGAAGCTGACGAGCACCAGGGCCTGAAAGTAGCCGTTGATGAACCGGCCCGCGTTCCGGCTCCGGCCGGTGCGCCTGAGCCACTCGAAGTAGCAAAGGAGCATTCCGCCGCCGATCGCCATCTGGGCCAGGAAAACATGAAAGATCCCCAGCCCGCCGATGACCATCCCCTTCATCAGCGGGCCGTAGTCCTGGATCGGATAATATGAATTCATGTAGATTCCAGTGCATGGATCAATGTAGACGATTCAAACGAGATGGTCAATGATACCGGCGCTGTGAAGATTGCGAAGTAGGGACGTGATCGAAGGCTCGACCCGTCTAGACGATCGGTCGGCCCGCCGGCAAGTTCTTCTTGAGCCGGCCGATGCCGGCTGTCGCTCCTCCTGGAGCGCGGTAAACCGCCGAGCCGGCCACCAGGACCCGGGCGCCCGCCTCGACGACCAATGGGCGCCGTGTGCGGCTCGATTCCGCCGTCGACCTCCAGCTCGCAATCGGGGCGAGCCTCGTCGATCATCCGCCGGACGCGGCGGATCTTGGGCAGCATGCCGGCCAGGAACTCCTGGCCGCCGAAACCCGGGTTGACGGTCATCACCAGCACCAGCTCCAGGTCGGGCAAGATCTCCTCGAGCGACCGCGGCGGGCGTCGCCGGGTTGATCGCCACTCCCGCCCGCAAGCCCAGCCTGTGGATCTCTTGCACCGTCCGGTTCAGATGGATCGCCCCTTCCTGGTGGACGATCAGCGTGTCGGCCCCGGCCTCGGCAAACGCCGCCAGGTAGCGGTCGGGCTCGGAGATCATCAGGTGAACTTCCAGGGGAACCGGACGTCACGGGCCTCAGCCAGCGCACGACCACGGGCCCAAACGTGATATTGGGAACGAAGTGCCCGTCCATGACGTCGACGTGAATCCGGTCGGCGCCGGCCGCGACGACCTCGGCCACCTGGTCGGCCAGATGGCCCATGTCGGCCGCCAGGATCGAAGGGGCGAGCTTGATGTCGTCGAGAGAATCTATCAGGAGCTCATGCAAGACGAATACGAAGGCTCGCTCGCCAATCCGGCTGGACGGATTCCGTCTGCGCACTCTCATTGAATATCATGATACCCGGGCGACCAGCAAGGTGCGGTCGTCCTCGGGGGGTTGCCCGCCGGTGAACTGATCGACGGCCTCGATCGTGGCGCGGATGATCTCGGTCGCGTCGAGGCCGCACCGCCGCAAGACCTCATCGAGCCGCTGTCACGCCGAACTGAACGTTCTTGGCATCCATGGCTTCGGTGATTCCGTCGGTGTAGAACGCCAGGATGTCGCCGGGCTTTAGGGCCAGCGTCGTCTGTTCGTATTCGAGCTCGTCAAAAAGCCCCAGCGGCGGCCCGCCGACCTCCTCGAGCGAGTTGACCGAGCCGTCGCCGCACCGCTTCAGTCGCGGCGGATTGTGGCCGGCGCTCGAATAAGTGAGCGTGCGCTGCGCGGGGTCGTAGACGCCGTAAAACGCCGTGACGAACACCTCGTTGGAAGCCGTGTAGCGATGCGAAAGCTGGCGGTTGACATGCCCCAGCAGCGCGGCCGGCGGGTCCGCGGGCCCGGGAGGCTGTGGGCCAGGCTGTGCGTGATCGCCATCATGACGGCCGCGGGCGTTCCATGGCCGCTGACATCCGCGATCAAGATTCCCCACCGCCCGTCCGGCAACGGGAAAAAGTCGTAGTAGTCGCCGCCGGCCCACCGCGACGTGCGATAGTATGCCGCCAGCTCGAAGCGTGGGTATCTTGGGCAAAACCTGCGGCAAGAGCGACCGCTGGATGTCGGCGACCACCTTGAGCTCGCGCTCGACGATCTCGTAAGCCTCCTTCAATTCCTCTCGCAAGACCAGGTTATGCGTCACGCGGCCGAACAGGCTGCTGACCCAGAACCACTCGGGAAACGTTTCCGGATCGAAGGCGGCCGCCTCCGGCTGCAGCGTGATGACCATATTGAGCGCCACGCCCTGGTCATAATGGGGCGACGGCCATCAACGAGCGGAAACCCGACCAGGTACTCGAAAGCCGGATCGTCGGCGGCGAGAAGGGGCGTGATATCGTCGATCAGCCGGGGCTCGTCGCCGTAGATCAAGTCGGCCAGCAAGCCCCCTTTCAAGAGCGGCAACCGGTCTTTCTGCTTCCAGGGATCGATCGACTCGGTCCAGGTGCTCGACCGAGTGATCCGGTACCAGGGTGCCTCGAGCCCCCGCCGGCTCAGCGAGAGCCAGCGGGCAGCCGGCAGCAGCCTGCGCACCCGCGTGCCGTACGAACGGACCATCTCCTGAGCGTCGGTTTGCAGGCTCATCTCGCGCATCGCATCGACGATGTAGGCCAGTCGCTCTTGCCAGTCGCCCTTCAAGAGGCCCACATCGCCGAGCTTTTCCCTTCGTCGCCATCGTGGTGAGTGAACTCATGGTCGCAATCGACTCCGTCCTCGTGGATTTTTGGTCACGAGGATATTGTACCGGGAAGGTCGAGGCGCGGGCACGCCGTGAACGGAACGGCGCCTGGACGCTCAAAGCCCGTCGACCTCCCAGCCCTTGCGATAGCGGCGGCGAACAAACGCGTTGGCCTCGCTGACATTGGTGACTTTCAAGCTCGAGCCGGGTCCCATTCGAGCGTCATCTTGGGGAAACCGGGTCGCCAGACAGCCCAGCAAGACCGACTCGGTGAGCGGTCCCGAGTAATCGAACGGCGCGGATGTCTTGCCGTTCCCACGGCAGGCTTCGACGAACTGAAGATAATGGTCGTTTCCGCCCGGATTGGGCAGCTTGACGTCCTTGAACTTGTCGGCCGGCAGCAGCACGGGCGGGTCGATGTAGGGCGCGTACAGGACGCCCTCGCTGCCGATGTAGATCGAGCCCTGGTCCGAGAGGCGCCGCTTGCCGATCAGCGACTTGACCTCGGCGGGGGGGCGTTTGTCGCCGTCATACCAGAAGAGTGTGAGTGTCTCGGTCGTGTGCTTCGTTCCCGGAAAGACATAACGCACCTGGGAATCAAGGCCCCAGTTGTCGCCGTTGGGCGCGCCTCCCTCGGATCGAATCGAGCTGGGGGCGGTCAGATGCGAGCGACGTGTAAACGGGGTCGAGGATGTGGCACCCCATGTCGCCAAACGTGCCGGTGCCGAAATCGAGCCGCTTGCGCCACTCGCCAGGATGATAGTAATGGGCCAGGAACGGGCGCTCGGCGGCGACGCCCAGCCAGAAATTCCAGTCGAGATCCTTGGGCACCTTGTCCACTCGGTCGGGCTTGGGCTTCTTGTCGCCCCAGTGCTTTCCGCTCCAGCTATGAACCTCTTTGACCTTGCCGATCGTCCCGGCCTGGATGGTCGGCGACGATGGTCCGGTGGACTTCGTGGGAATGGATCTGAATCCCCATCTGGGTGACGAGCTTTTTCTCGCGTGCCACGCGGGTCAATTGCCGGGCCTCGTAGATCGTCTGGGTCAGGGGCTTCTGGGTGTAGACGTGCAGCCCTTGCTGCATGGCCCGCATGGTGATCGGGGCGTGCATGTGGTCGGGAGTCGAAACGTTGACCGAGTTGAGGTTTTTCTCCTTGTCGAGCAGCTCGCGCCAGTCCTGGTAGACCTTCACATCGGGGAATCGTTTCTTGATCTGGCTCAGGTTTCGGAGATCGACGTCGGCGACCGCGACGAGCTTGACGTAGGGGCTCGCGGTGAGCGAGCCGATGTCGGCGCCCGCCATGCCCGCGGCCCCAAAGCTGGCGTGGTAAATGGTTTCGCTCGGTGCGGCCGTCGCGTGGGCCCGCATCACGAACGGGAAGGCAAAACTGGCACTAACCCAATGCCTGAGTGCACATCGGCGGGTTATTAAGTGAGAGGAACTCGATGACATTGGCTGATTCCTGGACACAAAGAAAACTTGGCGAGTCGTCTCAACCGCGCCTTCCGGGTCGCGCCAGTGGCGGATGCTCGCGCGGCAGACTTCAAGATCATACTCGACCTCAAACGCCGTATCGCTAGTGAGCTGGCGATCGTGCAATGGCGGGCAAGTCGCTGGCCGCTCATCCGACTCGTCGCGGAATGTGCCCGATTCTTCTCCGGACTTTACTCGCAGCGCTTCGCGCGGTACGAAGGCCACAACAGGGAATTTACGGGCGACGTCATTTTCCAGTTTATGACTCTGGAAAAATGGAGATGCACGATGCCTTCGACCGGTCTGCAAGACGCAACGAAGCTGAATCGGCGCCAATACATCAAAATGGGTGCCGCGTGCATCGCCACGGGTGCCAGTTCAACCTTGAATCATGGGTCGGCAGCTCGTCCGCAGCCGCAGGCTGCCGTAGTCGTACTGGATGACTGCGACCCGAATTATGAAAAAGGGAAAAGCCACGACGATGGTCTTCGGCTCCTCGCCGGCGACGGCTCGGTAATCGGCCGCATCGGCGGCCTGAACAACTGCCAGAGCATCTCCATGAACCATGGGATCGCGCTTGATCCGGAACGTAAGCGGATCTATGCCCGAGAACTGGTTGAACGGCGAATCACAGTCGTCGATCTTGCTGGGACCGTTACCTCGCGCATCAATGAGATCAAAGCCAGTTCGCTAGCAATCGATCCCAAAACTGGGGATCTCTGGTGTCTCGTTGACAATGGAACCATCGATGACGGGGAAATCGTCGTCCTGAACAACAAGGGGATCAGCAGCGCGCATTATCCAGTGCGCGGTACCGACATCGTCTACAACCCCGACGATGAGGCATTCTGGGTGGTCGGCAGGGACTTCGTGCGCATCGATCGCCAGGGCAAAGAGCTGGTCAAGTTTCCCAACTTGGTCGCATGGACATGTGTCTCGATTGTACCCATTCTGCGCATGCGCAGTGCCTGGGTCATCGAGCGGCGACATCCCCAAGTGGCAGGGAGCCGCGCCCGCCTGCTGCGGATCAGTGCTCGTGGTGAGATCCTGCAAGAGGTCGAACGTGCGAATTGGAATCCGATGGGAGTCGCTTGTGAGCCAAAGACAAGCATGGCGTGGGTCGTCGACATGCGCAAAGGGCTCATACGTGTTCCGCGCAACCAAGATCCTCTCGAGCCATTGCCTATACCAGCACTGGCCATTGCGATCAGCAGCACGAGCGGCCAGATCTGGACTGCAACAGAAAACGAGATCCTGCGATTGGACGCCAAGGGCGTCGTTGTCGTCAGGATCCCGTTCGAGAAGCCGTCCGAGCAGGTTTGGCTGGCCGCGTTTTGAGTTTTCGTGGCGACGGAAGACCTTTAACGAATGTACGTTCCTATACGCTTGCTCAGTAGATCACAGTCGCTTTGCCGGCGACGACCTCGAGTTTTTCGACGACAACGTTCGGCACGACCGCCGTCGGCGGGCTCGATCCACAAGTCGTAAAAACCGGGAGGCAGGACCGACGCGGTCCATCGGCGGTAGCTCGATCGTCGACGGCAGAATCTTCACCAGCCGGGCTTTGCCAACCCCGATCTTGAAGGCCGTCTCGGCCGGCTTGCTCTGAATTTCCAGGTCGCGGCCGAGGCCGTCGATGGCCTTGTTGAGCTCGGCGACGTTCTGTGCATTGAAGTAACGTCCTTTGCCCGCCTGAGCGATCGCGGCGAGGGAGAATCGCTCATCTCCCTGGACATCGAACCCGACGACGTGCAGGCCAAAGCTCAGCTTGAGCCGGCTTACCAGGCTAGCGGCGACCCCCGCCGGGTCGCCGTTGCACGTCTCCTTGCCGTCGGAGATAAGGACTATGCCGCACGGCGAGTGCTACAACCATAGAACACTCCACATGGTTGGGGACGAGCCAATCTGCAAGCGATACAATAACTTCGCGGTGTCTACGATTCTCGAATCAAGTTCACAGGTCAAACACGTCTCGAGGCGGGCATCATGAGAATGAGTCCTTTCGGCCTGCTGTCGTTACTGGCATTTGCCGGATGCTGGGGAGAGCCGACCCCGGCGCAGGAAAAGGGCACATTGACCGAGGCCCGCCGTGGCTTCCAATCGAAACTCGTCGTCCGGCCCTCAGAAGCCGGCCCGGTTCCGGCGCCACCACCGGAGATTTTTCGTAAGGTCCTCTACGATTCGCCGTCCGGCAAGCTACAGGCGTACTTGAGCCAGGTTCCTGACGACGGCCAGAAGCGACCGGCGATCATCTGGATTACCGGCGGCGACTCCAACTCGATCGACGACGTCTGGACAGAGTCGCCGCCCGATAACGACCAGACCGCCAGTGCCTACCGCAAGGCGGGGATCGTCCTCATGTTCCCCTCGTTGCGCGGAGGAAATGAGAACCCAGGCATCAAGGAGGCCTTTCTCGGTGAGGTCGACGACATTCTGGCCGCCGCCCTGTATCTCGCGCGCAAGAATCGGTCGACGCCAGCCGCATGTACTTGG
This sequence comes from uncultured Isosphaeraceae bacterium, assembly GCA_963850935.1. Lineage (GTDB taxonomy): Bacteria > Planctomycetota > Planctomycetia > Isosphaerales > Isosphaeraceae > CAWFRS01. The sequence goes on along the minus strand of CAWKNT010000028.1, from coordinate 748,112 downwards.
GCGGACATAGCACCGGTGGCACGCTCGCACTCCTCGTCGCGGAAAGCACCGACAGGTTCCGCGCCGTCTTTTCTTTCGGCCCGGTGAGCGACGTCAGCTACTACCCTGACGAGTTCACCCCCTTCGACACGTCGGATCCGCGCGAAGTGGCCCTCCGGTCCCCTGGCCGGTGGCTGAACTCGATCAAGAGTCCGACGTTCATCATCGAGGGAACGAGCGGAAACCTCGGATCGCTAAAGGCCATGCAGCGCTCTTCCACCAATTCGCTCGTCCACTTCTCGCCCGTGCAAGGTGCAAGCCACTTCAACGTGCTTGGACCCGTGAACCGTGTGATTGCGCAAGATCCTCGAAGACAAAGGACCGACGTCCAGCTTGACTTTAACCGAGTCCGAACTAAATCAGCTGTTTGCGCACTGAGCGCAGTCGACAGCACCCCTCACCCTGGCCCTGAGGTGATGGAAAGTTGGCCCGGCAGCGCCTCGTGATTCCCGCTAATTTTGTTGCGCGAATTGTTCGTCCTGAAGCTCAGAGCGATTTCGATTCATTGGAGCCGCGGACAGAGGGAAAGCTGACAACTCAACAGTCGAGATGGATCCTCGAGCCCGTGGCGGCTGAGACAATTCATGAAATCAGATAAGGAAACCAGGAAAACAGGAGGGAAGAAAGTTGGCGTTGGAACACGAAGCCTTGACCGAGCGAATCATTGGAGCGGCGATTGAGGTGCACCGGCGGCTGGGGCCGGGTTTTCTCGAATCAATTGAAGGCCGCGGGTAGGCAGCACGGTTTACTACTAAACTTCGCCAAGACAACGCTCGAACCCAAGCGAGTCATTGCTTCGTGAGGCTGTTCCTGCTTTTACGGTCGAGCGCGGACGTCGCCCCGCTCAGGGCGGACGTCCCAGATAGTCCCGGAGTGCGCCGAGTTGGTGTAGAGGCGCTTGTTGTCAGGCGAGAATGCCATCACGTCGGCCCTGCCCGCATCAGGCTCGAGTGCGAGAACCTGCTGGCCGCTTTCGATGTCGACTATACGGATCGTGTCCTCGCCCGGGTCGCCTGCAAGGTTGATGTCCGACGTCGCCAGCGTGCGGCCGTCGGGGGCGAGCGCCACATAGCAGCCGTGTGGGTACCGCCGGCGGATCTGCCGGCGCATCGTGCCGGACTCAACGTCCCATACGTAGAGCCACTCGTTATGGGATGAGACCAGCGTGCGGCCGTCCGGGCTGAATGTGGCTTGATGCAGAGAAGGATCGCTGGGCCTGCCGGCGTTTTTCTGCTGCGGGGTCCGCCAATCGGCCAGGAATCGGCGCTGCTCGTGCCCCGTGAGGCAGTTCAGCCTGATCACGTTGCCATCTCTCAGTGCTGCCAGGAACCAGTGCGAGTTCGCTACGAACCGAAGCCCGACCGCGGGATAGAAACCGAACGTCTGGTCCTCAGGTGGGTTGGTCCAGCGGGTCCGCCCCGCCTCAGATTCGATCCCCGAGAACTGCGTCGAACCCTGACTTCCATCGGAGCCGACCACGAGCATCCGGCCGTCGGGTGCGAGTGCGGCCCAACGGATCGGTTTCTCTTTCCAACGAATCTCCCGGACGGTCCTCCCGGTCCCGGCCTCGTAGAACACGATGAAGCCGAACTCGTGAGTGATCCAGTCCATTCGGTGAGCGGCCGCGAAGACAAGCTTGCCATCGGCCGAGAAGCCCACGGAACCTGTCCAGGGGTAGACGACGATTGGGTCGATAGCCGGTGCCACGAGCTTGTGCCAGAGCAGCTTGCCGGCTGTGGCGTCCCAAAGGCGCACGAAGCCGTTGTGGTGGCCGGTGACGATCCGATCTCCCGCCGGCGACCAGGCCACGCAGGCCACGTACCTCGCCTGCGTGCTCGGGTCGTCGTGCAGCCGCCGGCCGGTCGACACCTCGAAGAGCTCAATCGAATTTCCGTTCGGGGTCGCGACCAACGTGCCGTCGGGTGAGAATGCCGGCAGCCCGTCCCCCGAGCCGGGCAGCTCGATCGCCCGCTCCGGTTGGCCCGTCGCGGCGCCGAGTATGCGCAGCCACGTGACGTCGGATACCGCAACGTGCCGGCCGTCGCGCGACAACGCTCCGTGGCCAGCCCCACACGCCTCATCGCCCCGATAGTCCGCGACGCGCTGACCTGTCTGGATGTCCCAGAAGCGAACCTCACGCATTTCGGGGTTCTTGGTGGGGGCAATCTTGAGCTTCGTATCTTCGAACCGCTTGGTGGTGCTTCCGATCGACATGATCCGGCGCCCGTCGGGCGTCACCGCGATTACGTTCACGTCGGGGTCCCTCACCGATCCCGTTCCGGGCCGTCCGTGGGCATACGGGATCGTCTTCAAGAGCCGTCCGTCCGTGATGCGCCAGATGAAAAGTGTCGTATCGAGGGATGATCCTCCCACGATGCGGCATCCATCGGGCGTGAACGCCAGGCACGCGAAGCCAACAGGACGGACAAAGGCCGGCTCGCCGGGCTTGGGTGCATCGAGCTCGCCCAGTTGCGTCGGGAGACTAAGCACGACTTCCTCGGGCCGCGCGACCCGACGCACGCGGATGCCATCACTCCCCGCGCTGGCCATCATGCCGCCGTCCGGCGAGAACTTGACGTCGGCGACCGGCCCTTCATGGACTTTCTGGCGGAACACGAGTCGATCGCGGACCAGGTCCCACAATGCGATCTCACCGCCGGATCCACCCCAGAGCAATCTTGCGCCATCCGGAGCAAAGGCGAGGCGTTCGACCCGCGCCGTCTGATTACCCGATCGCTGCTCGTGGCGCACTGTCGGTGCAGCGAGCCGCTTGACTGGCCGGCCAGTGTGGACCTCAAAGATCTCGACCTCCGGACACGCAGCGGCGACGAGCCGGCCGTCCGGTGAGAACGCCACTTCCCTGATGCTACCGTGCGTCAATAGCGTGTCCGTGCCGATCCGCAGCAGGGCTCTGGGCGGCAGGTGCGGTCGGGCGATCTCAACCTTGGGCTGCGCACTCGGCGCCGGCTGACCGGCTCGAATCGGCGCTTTCATCCACGAGTAACCAGCGATCAAGCAACCAGCTGCGGCTAAAAGCAGTAGGGCCGCGAAGGTTTTGATCTGGCTGAGCAGCATGGTGCGCAAGACTTCTCGGGCCAAGGCCAGGGCGGTGTCGCACGCAGTTAACCCGAGAGCGATCGGAATTGTCGATTGCACGAGCGCCGCGGGGACGGACGCTTGGGATTGACTGGCCATGCCGGCTGTCAGCAGGCCGGCGGGAATCGTGACGCCGCGCTCTGTCAATCGCCGTCGCAGTCGATTACGTGCCTGCGAGAGCCGGCCCCGGAGCGTTCCGTCCGAGAGAGCCAGCCGGTGCGCGGCTCGCTCGTAGGTTAGACCTTCCAGGTAGCACAACACCAAGGGGGTCCGCAGTCGTTCGGGCAAGCGGTTGACTTCCTCATGAAGCACGTCCCAGTCGGGATCATGCTCGGATGGAAGATAGCACTCCGAGGTGCGCTCGGCCGCGCGGCGATCGAGCGCACGCCGCCGGCCAGCACGGTTGCGGGCACGGGCCGCGACGCGTTGGGCCACGCCGAAGAGCCACCCTCCGACAGATTCTTTACGGCGGATGAAACGGGCTCGATTGGCGAGCACTACAAAGACCGCCTGGAACGCATCTTGGGCGTCGTGGCAATCCTGCAATGCCGACCGGCATATGCCGTAAACCATCGGCCCATGCCGGACCATCAGCTCTTCGAACGCCGCCTCAGCACAATCATCTTGCTGCGCGACAAACCAGTCCAAAAGCTGGGCATCGGAGACCGATCCCACCGCGCCAAGCTGGAATACGCGATTGACTTGTCGAATTACCTGGTCCGATGAACTCTTCCCCATCACGCCACCCCCTCCCTCGGCCAATGTCGTTTCTACAGTAAGTGTCTGCTGGGGGCAAAACTCGCACAAAAAATTCCGCAAAGGCTTCGGGTCGCGGTGCGTAATTCGGATACTCCCAGCGCAGCCAGCTTCATGCAGGAACAATTTGGGGGTGTCCCCGATGATTCCCGCAACTCTGGTATTTGATATCCAGGAGATTGGGACATGTCGTTAATTCAAGTTGGCTTGGTGGATACGACCGGCAGAATTGACGTCTCGTTAATGCAGGCTGCCGCGGCCGCACTCAACGTGCAGGTGACGCGCGACTTACCGCAATTCTGGCCCATTCAGGCCACTGTCCGCTACCTGCCCAATAAACACCAGGTCCCGGTCGGTGTATGGCCCGTGCAGCTCGTCGCGAGTCTCCCGCCGGGCGAAGGTGGCTTTCACATGACCAAGCACAATCAGCCGTATGCCAAGGTCATCGCCAACCCGAATAGCGAGGAATGGACGATTGACGCGAGCCATGAGACAATCGAGATGCTCGTCGACCCCTCCGGCAATAAACTTCAATCGTCGCAAAGCATCGAAATCGCGGGCGGCAAGACCCAGGATAGCACCGGCGAATTCGAGTACCTGGTCGAGGCGTGCGACCCGTGTGAAGCAGACCAATATGCTTATCCGATCCAAGGGATCGCCGTCTCCGACTTCATCACCCCCAGGTTTTACGATCCCGTAGTGACGCCGGGCACTCGCTACAGTTTCACAGGCGCCATCAAAGCGCCGCGGCAGCTCCTGCCTGGCGGTTATATCTCGTTCGTGAACGCCGAAGCCGATGAAGTTCAGCAAATCTTGTGGGTCGATCCGTCCGGGCCGCCCCAGCTGAGAAACCTTGGCTCAGCCGACGGCGGCAGTTTGCGCGTGTGGGTCGACGGCCAAACGCGTGAGGCTTCCAAGAAGAAGCGGCACTCCAACGTCGAATTGCTAGACCATTGCAAAAAGCACCGCCAAAGCTTGGAGCGGTTTGCCAGCGCACGGGGCAAGTTTTACCCCGTTAACTAGCAGTCAACGGATGAAATCGCCCAGCTCTTCGCGGCCGATGGGCCTCTTGCGGGATCGAAGGCGGTGAGCCGTCATCTCATTCCACACGAAGTGTGTCGACCGGGTCGAGCATGGCGGCCCGGTAGGCCGGGTAGACGCCGAAAGTCACTCCGATCGAGACAGCGATCAGAAAGGCGATGATCGGCGACCACGGCCGTATCACCACAGGGATGCCCGAAAGCTGCGAATAGAGCGGTGGTACGACCATGCCTACGAGGACGCCAATCAGCCCGCCGGAGGAGCTTATAACGGCGGCCTCGATCAGGAATTGCTCGATGATGTCTCGTCGCCGCGCGCTAAGGCGCGGCGGATGCCGATCTCGCGAGTTCGTGCCGATACCGTCGCTAGCATGATGTTCATGATGCCGATCCCGCCGGCAAGAAGCGAGATACTGGCGATGGAGCCCAAGACCACTTTGTACGTGCGCTGAGTGGTTTCGGCCTGCTTCAGTAATTCGACTGGAACCGCGATCTTGTAGTCATGCTTCGGGTGAAATTGGGCGAGCATGCGATCGAGTGACTCCACCGCGCGTTTGACATTCTTCATCGAATCGATCGTGACGGCGATCTGCGACAGCTCGTTCGGATCGTCAGCCGCGTTAGTCTCGTTCATGCTGTGCGCGCAGCGAAGAGGCATTCACGACGGCAGGAATCGTGGATATGATTCGACCGAGATCCGCATCGGTTACGCCGAACGGGGACGTCGAGGTATCGTTGTCGTTACTCTCTTGCTCGGATAGGCCGAGGTCATCGGCGGGCCGAACGCTCTGAATAATGATTTCGGTGGCGCCCAGAGCCGCGAACTGCCGCTCAGTGTTGAGCCTGGCTCCTTCGGTGATCGCGAGCATGGCGATCACCGAAGAGACGCCGAAAACCACGCCGAGAAGATTTAAGAGGACGCGGAACTTGTGCAGTGTCAGGTTGCGCAGCGCGGAGACGAATTTGGTTTTGAGCCGATGCATGAGCGGTTATGCCCCAAGTTTCGAACAATCGCTCGGCATTTGTCCGGAAAACTGTCTTGTGATGTTCCTCTGGGAATAATGGCTTCGATCAACCGGCGATAAGCAGCCATCGGGGCCAACGGCCAGTCGCTGGCGTAGAGAAACTTGCCGTAGTCGCCGACATAGCCAATCGCTTTACTGCAAGTCCGAGAACACCAATCCCGCGGCCGAGTCGCCTTTTTTCGCCGCAGTCAAGAGATCCAGGAACTCCTTCTCGCCCCCGACGAATAAACCCGAAAGATCTGCGCACACATTCGAGTTCTTAAAAACGACCTCGGCTGCGTCGATCAGCCACGGGTTGCCGAAATGCGCGATCACGAATTGCACGTCCTGATTATCGACGGCCACCTCGTCGACTCGTAATGGATGAGCAAATTTGACCTTCGCCGTCGTCGACCATGTGTCACCGGTGTGGAAGACGACGGGAAGGCGATACTTGGCCGCGAGCCTGTAGTAGGGCTTGTAATTGGGATCTTCGGGCCCAAAGGGAAGGTATCCCAGATAGGCCTTGAGCGCGACGATCTGCTGGCGATGCTCCTCGATCTGCGCTGCCACAGCCTTCAAGTGGCGAGCGTCAGTGTGTGTCGGGTCGGCGATACCAACGGCTTTCAGCCCTGAGACGGATTTAGCGATTTCGAGAGTGCGGCCAATGCCCAGCGGATCGGCATACCCGCCTCCGAGTGATCCCATGCCAAATGCGACCGTGACCCGCGCTTGTTCCATCGCCGCCTTGAGATGCGCTACCATTGCCGATAGGGGGACGGCATAAATTTGCTCGATCTCCTTCGGGAGGGGTTTCATTCCCGGCAAACCGGGCGCGACCACGTGAACGTGCGTGTCGACCGCAACGTCTTGTGCATTCGCTGCTGACGGCAAGGCGTGGCCCGACACTTCTGGCGTTCTGCCAAACGCGCTGACCAGCGCGGCGCCGCCGGAGGCCTGGAGAAGTGCACGTCGTGTTGGGGAGTAACTCATATTGCCGTCCTCTGACGAATCTGTTTTTAGTCGATCAACCGCGGTCATGCCGGCGGGTGCTGAGGAATTGAATCATTCAACCCATGGCTGCGCAGTACGTCACGCACGGCTGCGGTTCCCGCGATCTTCTCAGGCATTTTCGCCCCCGCAACAATCAGTGCTTCAACCGTTCCCGCATAGTCGCCCGTGTCGCAATGCCAGCCGTTTTCTGAGCCGTAGATAGTCCACCCCAGTGGCGTCCCGTGAAAGTCGGCGTCTTGAACTTCTAAAGGTGGATTGTGTGCCATTAACTGCTTGGCCATGGCGAGATTGCCGTGAAATCCAGCCCAGTGCAGCGGTGTCGCCTGGTGCTGAACGCCGGCGTCCAAGGGGAATCCGCATTCGAGGAGCAATCGAACCACGTTTGTGTCATTATTGCGGGCGGCACGAGCGACATGGCGACGATCAGCGTCGGCAAGATTGCTGACAATGTTTGGGTGATCCGTTCGCAGCGACTGCACCGTGGCTTCGTCCCCCAGCCAGCAAGCCGCGATCAGCTTCACATCCTCTGGGCTATGCTCAAACAAGAATCGGAGAACGTCTTCATGGCCGAACCTGCGCGCGACCTGATGGGCCGATACGTGGAAGCCAAGAGTCCACTGGTAGATCGTGCCGCCGCAGTTCGGCCGAACCATTGGGAAGTACTCTTCGCTCACGCGCGTGCGGACGCACTCTGGATCCGCATCGAGATGGTTGCGGACAAGCTCGAGATCTCCCAGTGCTGCGGCCATCAGGATATCGGTCTTGCATCCCCGCGTGATCAAAAACCGCGTCACTGGCTGGCGATGGTCCACGGTGTACTGGGCCGGCGTCGATTCATGATCCACATCGAGCGCATCAATTTCCGCTCCGTGATCGAGCAAGAATTCGGCGACTTCAACCTTACAGGCAAAGTGCAGAGGAGTCTGACCGTCGCCGCCACGTGCGTGCACGAGTGCCGGATCGTGCGCGATCAGTTCACGAAGCCGATCCATAATCCCCAGGCGCGCCGCGGCATGGACGTCGACCGCTGCACCACGCTCGATCGCGTATGCAGCCAGCTCGGGGCTGCACTGATGCAGAAGTCCAAACCCGCCGGCCCACCACTGGCTCTTGGCATTCAGATCGGCACCCGCGTCGGTCAAGACATCGAGCATCGCGCGGCTGCGAATGTTCACGATTGCCGGTGAATCGAACGGGCCGGAAGGCTCGTTGATCCGCGCCTTGAGTTCGGGATGATCGTTCAAGATCGCGCGAACCTGGGTCGCATCGTCCGCCCGGAACGCAGTTTTGATCTGCTCGATAGGATCGGGCGTTTTGGGTGTTGTGGAGTCCACTGGATCTTTCCTTTTTCGCCGTCATGTGCGAGATGCGCGTTCCCCGCGATCACGATTCATGATTTGATCGCAACATTTCGGCTTCGAGACTTGCTGTGTCGAATTCCTGACTCAGCATCTGATGGACGCCGACTCGTTTGTGATTGAGAAGATAGGCCACGAGCAGATTGTATCGCAGATAGAGACCCGATTGTTGTGCATCCATTTCCGGATCTCTCCGCCGCAGCTGGGCCACTTGCAAGATCGTAGTCGAAGCTCGTGCCTTTGGCGATATGATCGGAATATCCCTCATTTTTCCAGACAGGGAGCCTCCAGTAGCCGACGGCCCCGAGCTCCTCACCAAGCAAGGTATGCGTAATTTCATGCGCGATGAAGTAAGAAAGCGTTCGTTCGCCCGTGACTTCCTTGCCTGATGGACCGACAAGGCGGTCGGCAGCGATGTTCGCCGCTCGGAGGAAAATGTTGTTGGAAAAGGGAGGGTAGGTCAACCCGCCGACTTTGTACCGGTAGTTGGCGAAGAGGATAAATCGCCAGCGTCGATTGCAGATATAGACCCGAATGACATCGCCCGCCCCCGGATGATAAAGCGGCGAGCCCCGAAGACGATGTTCTACGCTCGCGAGCACCTTGCCAGCGGGATCGGACGTGATCGGCTCGTCCGAACAGAGCGTGATTCCGTCTTGGGTGAATGCATGTGTGAAGAAGAGGCCGGGATGCTTGAGAAGAAACAAATAAACAGCAAGTATGGCGAACAGCGGCAAGACGGAAAGTATAGCCGGTTTGATCAGTCTTTTCGCGCGGTCACCGCGCCCTGGCGCGGTTGAAGCAGAAGTCGCCATGTGCCGCCGCGATCTACGCCCCGACAGGCACGGTTGGCAAGCCGCCATCTTCGACCCAGAGCCAGCCGTACTGAGTGTTGCTGCGCGTCGCGGGATCGTATCGGCGCCCTTCGCGCAAGGCGCTCGAGCTTGTCTCCCTTGATCGCCTTTCGTGCGGCGGCGGGATCGACTCCCAGCAGGCGAGCGGCATTGAGGCCGAGGATCTGATCCTTGACCTCGGCGGTCACTTGGGGATATTTGTACTTCTCGATCAGGTCGTCGGCGATCTTGAATCGGCGCATCCGCTCGATCTGGCTCTGGGGGCTGCCGTTCCAGATCGAATCGGTTCCCCACAGGATGTGGTCGGCCCCGGCGACCTGGATCATCTGGCCGAGCATGTGCATGCAGGTCCGGGGCGCGGCGAACGACAACATATTGAAGGTGCTGCCGAGCTCGAAGTAGATGTTCTTGATCTTGGGGTTTCGTTTGAGGATGCGCAAAATGTCGCTGATCCAGGGGATCTCCTGGGGATCGGTGCTCTTGGGGTCGACGACCTTGATGCCGGTGCCGTTGGCCAGCCAGCCGAAGCCGCGGAAGCCGGAATGGTAGACGATGAAATTGAGGTCGGGCCAGTCGAGGGCGGCCTTTTCGAGGTCGAGGGGCCGGCACGCTTCTTCGTTGAATGCGCCCAGCGGCAGCCCCTTGTGGACGCAGAGGTTCTTGATGCCCAGGGCCTTGGTCTTTTCCCAGAACGGATAGGCGACTTTCTCGTCGTCCATCCGCCAGGCCTTTTCGCCGATCTCGGCGCCGGTGTACATCTTCCAGGCGTCGATCTTCAGGTCCTTGACCTGGCGTTCCATCTCCTCGAGCTCGGGCTTGCCCAGGTTGGGCCGCAAGAGCCCGTGCGACAAGACCCGCCGCGAGCCGGCCAGGTCGTTGACGAACCGCCGGGTTTCGACCATCTGGTCGGGAGGCAGGGGGTTCTTGTCCCAGTCGCGGCTGGGGACGCCGCTGATGATCGACATGACCGTGTCGCTGTCGCCGAAGACTTCCTTGACGTAATGAGCCCGGTTCAACAGCTCGACGGCTTGCCCCATGTTCTTGGCATCGGGGCGGAGCATGAGGAAAAAATTCCGGATGCCGCGGCCGGTGGGCGTTTCGTCGTACCACTTATTGCTGACGTCGACGTGGTGGGTTTGCACGTCGAAGACGAACTGGTCCTTGGGCCACTTTTCCTCGAACGCCTTGGGGTCCTCGACCTCGTCGGCGTTGACTTCGATAGCAGTCGCCGAAGACCTGGTTGAGCGCGAGCAGGGCGGCGGCCATGCCGCTGCCGCTACGGAGAAATTCGCGCCGCGACCGGCCCTGCCGCCGGGCGGTCTCTTCGCTGATCGTCGCCAGCCGGTCTTCGTATTCCTTCTGCTCGGCCGACTGAGGGGGCGGCACAAACTCTTCGTTGGAAGCGATCCGCGCCGGGATCGGCGGCAGGAAATCGGTCTCGCCGTCGAAGTCACATTGACGGACCCACATGGATGACACTCCTGTCGGGTTGGGAGAGAGTTCCGGTTCCCCGCGGTCGATCCGTGGAGTCGAGCATGAGCTCAACAATAAGCCGCCTGTAACGAACTGACAATAGTCTGGACGACGAGCGTACGAATCACGCAATCGATGGAAACAACACGATACAACGGCAAATGCGCGAGGTCATCCGGCGCTGGCCTCGTTGCTGGCGGGATGTTTTTGCTCAATAGCTTGCGCTGGAAATCACAATGGAATCGTACGATTGGTCCGCCGAACGCGTGCTCACCAACCAAGCGGTCGTCTCGCTCATCGCGGCGCAGTTCCCGGTGTTATCGCCGGTCCACGTGACGGCACGGCACGAAGGATGGGACAACGAGGCATTCGAGATTAATGGCGAGTGGATCTTCCGCTTTCCCAAGCGAGCCGATGGTGAGCTACCGCTCAAACGAGAGCTGGCTTTACTGCCCAGGTTATCGACGGTTGTGCCCTTGCCTGTGCCGGCTTATCAACTGATCGGTCAACCGTGCGCATTATTTCCGTGCGTATTCGCAGGCTATCTCAAATTGGACGGAACACCAGCGATCGACTTGGTAGTGGGTCTGGCCCATGCGGTTGCGCTGGCTCCGTCGGTGGCTTTATTCTTATCCGCGGTCCATTCGTTTTCATGGGCCGACGCTCAGGATCTTGGAGTTCCACGAGCCGAGGTTGATCCACGAACTGGAGCTCAGGGGGCTCTGGACGAGCTGAAAGAGATCGCTTCGGCGCTCGAGACCGAACTTGTCAGCCAATGCCGGTCTTACCTAGCTCCCGCACCTTGCAATTCGGCCTGGAATGCCGCGTGTTCGGGCGTGTTCAGTCCTTGACGCACGACCGCCAAGACTGCGGCGAGATCTCCGCGTAGTAGCGCGGACGGGTCCAGCCATAGACCGGGGAACAAAGTGCTGCGCAGTATGCCGTCGTCGGCGGGGACGATCAGTTCGTATTGTCCCCCGCGCAGTACAAACCAATCGACTTGCCCGTCAAGCACGCGGCAGACGATGTACTCGCGGACGCCAGTGCGCCGAAAGGCGTCGAGCTTGTCGTGCAGGTCATAGCTTGCACGGCTGGCGGCGACCTCGGCGACAAGATCGGGCGCCCGTTAATGTAGCCTTCATCGTCAATATGGACCTGTCCGCCCTTTTCAGGCTGAACAAAGAAGACGCAGTCAGGCTGCGGCTCGTTGTTCAAGTCAAGACGTACCGTGCTGTTGTCACCGCCCTCGACTCCGGCGGTTCCTGCTTCGTAGTGGCCAAACCAGGTCAAAAGGTGGTAATGCTGTTTGCCATGGTAGCGCTGCCGCACCGGTGAAGCCACGTAGACGACCCCTTCAATGAGTTCGGCTTTCGTGAGGGCCGGCATACCCGCGTAGCGACGCTCGAACTCGTCGCGTGTAATGCGGTCACCGCTCTCGAGCGGTGGGATTGCGCCGTTGCGATCGCCAGGCTCGGCGGGTCGAGCGGTCTCTGGTTTGGACATTGAGACGGACATCGCATTGGCCTCCTCGCGCCCGGTTAGCATCGGCGCACGGCCTTAATTCTAGCGGTTTTCGCTGGGAAGGAACATCTCGCGTTCCGACGCGAGTGGAGTGTGCGACGGCCTGAGGTCTTCTCCGCGCATCCGCGCCGACATGTCCTAAACACCAGACTGGGAAGCGCTTATTCTGCGAATCGCTTGAAAAACGACGTGTCCTTCCAGCGCGGGCGTTCATCCCGATTGGCGACCCGCTCCAGCAGCTTGGCCACGAGCACGTCAAATGCGCCGGCTGCTTGTTTGTCCACCGGCTGCGCCAGGTCATCTGAGGGGGCGTGGTAGCGCTCGGTCAGCCATTTTTTGGCGAGCGCTTCCTCAGGCGAGCCTTTGGCGAACCCGACCTTGAGCGCCAGCGACGGAATGCCACGACGGATGAAGCTGTACTGATCGCTGCGAATGAAAATATTCCGCTTCGGCTCTAGATCTGCCTGAGGCTCAATATCCAGCGATCTGGCTACGGCATCGGCATCGGCACCTAGCTCCGATTCTTCAAGCCCGTAAATGGTCAGCTTCTTCATGGGGAAGAGGGGCAGAAACATGTCGGTGTTGATGTCAGCTACGATCGCGCTCTTGTCAACGGTCGGGGAATTCGCGAAATAACGTGAACCCAAGAGTCCCTTTTCTTCTGCCGTCACTGCAACAAAAAGGACCGACCGCCGCAGGTTAACGCTGCGTTCCTTGAGCATCGCTGCGACGTCCAGCATTGTGGCGATGCCCGACGCGTTATCCATCGCGCCGTTGTAGATCGAATCTCCCTTAATCGGCTTGCCGACTCCCAGATGATCGAGATGCGCTGAAAAGACCACATATTCATTCTTGAGCCGAGGATCACTTCCGGGCAAAACGGCCACGACGTTTTGCGACTCCAGCTCGGCCCGCTTCACGCTGGCCGTCGCCTTCAGCTTCGAGGGGAGTGCAAATCGCGGTAACGGCTTGCCGGAGTCGGCTGCATCCAAGATCTCGCGGAACGTGTGGCCCGAGCCGCTCAGCCATTTGTCGGCATGGTCGGGATTGACAGTGACGGCCAACTGCAGCCCGCGGCTGTCATCCATTGCTGGGTCGGCCAGGATCATTGACGGCTGAAACCGCGCCAGGGTGAGCCGTTCCCAGGGTATGTCCATGTTCTTGGGATTGGCGATACTCACGGCGCCCAAGGCGCCATGACGCTTCAATGCAGCAGCACGCTCGGCAAGCGACTGCGTGTGCGCCGCCAGAGGGCCTGGAATCGACGGCGGCGCTCCGGCCAAGAAAACCACGAGCTTGCCGCGGACGTCCAGGCCGGCGAAGTCGTCGTGATGGACCTCGGGGATCGCCAAACCGTGACCGACAAAAACCATTTCGGCCTCGACCGCCGGGGCTGGATCGATGCGCATGCTGATGATCGCATCGCGACCCAGGACGAGCGGCTCTGGACCGGTGCTTTTGAGTAGAGTCAGGCTCGAGTGGTCTTCATCGATTTCGCGCGAGATCAAGCGTACTTGCTGGAGATATCCGTCGGTTCCTGCCGGTTTGAGCCCAGCCCGGGCAAACTCGGCAGCCACATATTCGGCTGCTTTGCGGTGGCCGGCGCTGCCGGTATTGCGGCCTTCGAGCCGGTCGTCGGCCAGAACGGTAACATGCGACCACCAGCGATGGCCGTCCGAGACATCGCCGCCATGAGCGTACGATCCGAGTAAAACCAAGATCAAAGCGATTTGCACGAACCTGACATGATACGCGTGCCTCATTTCGTCTCCTCAAGTCACCACAAGTGCAGGCCGATCATCCTGGCTGAATGCTCGAGCGACCAAACTGATTCGCATTTTCGATGCACGGCGACCGCAGACGCAACCCTCAACCGGCGAAGCATGGTCCTGTTGACTTCGCGAGTGGCGAGACGGCGCGAGTGGGCATCGGCGGCGTCGGTCAACCGATCGTTGGCAAAATCACGGCCGCCGAGCGATCGCCGACCAGGTCGACTGGTGAAACCGTCGACGGCAAGCCGGAAAGCCTAGTCGATTATCGCGGAAAAGTCATCGCCAAGGATTTACGCTGCGAGCAGATCAAGTCGGCCGTGGCCGAAACCCTGAGGCGGCCATGACGAATTGCCTGCTCGCACGGCTCAACGACGCGGCGAGCACGATTGAATCGAGCGCATTCTCTTGGCTGAGCGTGCGCAAAACCACACGATTCGCGAAAAGCTGTATTCGGAGGAAGGTTTTCGTGCACTAATGAGATGAGCGAGCAAGGTGGGGCGATTGCACTGCGCATTCCACGCCCGTCCTGTCGTGCGAACGTCGACCGAGGTGGTTTTCATGGCGGATCGTCGGGTCGAGACTGCCTTACGCGACATCGATGCTCTGTTCCGCCTCGGGGTTGTCTCGGAGATGAGCGATGGACAGTTGCTTGAGCGTTTCGCAGCGCAGACCGGCTCTGACAGCGAGTTTGCGTTCGAGGCGATTGTCCGACGGCATGGCCCGATGGTGTTGGGAGTCTGCCGCCGTGTGCTCGGGGACGATCACGCCGCCGAAGATGCGTTCCAGGCGACGTTCATGGTGCTCGCTCTCAGGCTGCGCGCGATTCGCAAGCCGGAGTCATCCGGACCGTGGCTGCATGGCGTCGCCACGCGAATTGCCCGCCGTGCCCGGGTCTTACGGCGGCGGCGCAAGGAAGAGCCCATCGCCTCGTGGGACCGGGTTGCTCGGAGTGCGGATGGCCAGGCGCTCGTCGACTTGCAGACAGTCATCGACGACGAATTAAGTCGGCTTCCAGACAAATACCGGCGGCCGGTGGTTCTTTGCTATCTCGAGGGGCAGACGCAGGATGAGGCTGCTCGGACGTTGGGATGGAGCAAGGGGACGGTGTCGGGCCGGCTCGCCCGCGCCAAGGACTTGCTCCGCCACCGGCTGACGCGCCGCGGTTTGGCTCCTTCTGTGGGACTTTTCGCCGCGGCACTGACGCCAGAAACGGCCTCGGCGGCCGTGCCTAGGGCGCTCTTGTTGCCGACGGTCCGGGCCGCAACGGCCGCCGTCCTCGGCGGCGCCGAAGCCGGTCTTGTCACAGGTCAGGTTGCGTCGCTGGCCCGCGAGGCTATGAAGGTCATGGTACTGAGCCGCCTGGGCCGGGCCGCGGTCCAGGTCTGTTTCTTGGCATCGGTGCCGCGGCCCTCGCGACCCCTATGCTACTACCAGTTACGCCCGTGCCGCTCCGCAACCTCCTCGGCGGGCGGGCGAAGGGGCGCCCCCCTGTTGACTTCGGACCGCCACGGTTGGATCGCGGCATCGACGCTTTGCCGCCGCGCGCTCGCATGCGCCTCGGCACCACCCTGAGACGTCATACCAAGGGGGTTGCCGGGATTGATTTCACTCGTGACGGCACGGCCGCGGTCACCGCCCAGAGCGACGGCCTTGTCCGTTTTTGGGAGCCCGTGACTGGCCGGCTTGCGCGGACGATCGACGTCCTGGCTGGCGTCCCAACTCAGGATAAACTGCTGCGGGATTTCGCCATTTCTCCCGATGGTCAGCACTTCGGCGCGGCGGGGTTCGTCTTTGACCAGGTCCGGCGACGAATGGTCCATCGCGTTTGGATCTGGGATTTCCAGCACGAACAGCCGCGACGCGAAATCAACGTGCCGACCGTCGATCTCTTCTGCCTCGCCTTCGCGCCCGACGGTAAAACTCTCGCAACGGGTGGGTTCGCCGGCGGCGTGCATCTTTGGGACGTTGCAACCGGTGAGTGCCAGGCGACACTTTCGCTGGGCAAGTCCTCGGTCTATTCGTTGTCGTTTGCGCCTGACGGCAAGATACTCGCGACTTGCGAGCCAGGAAAAGGCACGAGGCTCTGGGATTTTGAGCAGGGGCGCGCGACATTTTTGCCCAATTCGATGTGTGACATGATCGCGCCGATCTTCTCGCCTGACGGCCAATTGATGGCTGTCAATATGCACAGTGGCGAGACAATCCTCTGGCATCGCTCGCCAGGCCAGTCGCAACTTACGGCAACGGGAACCGCCGTCGCTTTCGCCCCCGATAGCCGCACGTTAGCGATGTGGGGGCCCGGTGGCGCGACGCTCGAAGCGATCGACACCGAAAGCGGCAGCGAACTCTGGAAGATTGCACTGGCATTGGGACCGACGGGTGGTGAGGCGGCCTTCTCGCCAGACGGAAATACACTCATTGCAGAACGAGGGGGAGTACTCAGGTTTTTTGAAGCCAGATCCGGACGCGAAAGACTTCGCAGCGCCGAGGCTCACGAAGGGGGGGTGAGCGTCGTCCGCTATACGCCCGAGGGCCGTGCAATCCTCACGGCCGGAGATGATGGCGCTGTCCGCCAATGGGATGCCTCGACAGCTCGCCAACTCAGGGTCTTCGCTCACGATCGAAGGGTGCATCAGCTCGTGGTTTCGGCGGACGGAGCGAGCCTCGCCACGGCGGAGCTTGGGCCCGGTGCGCGGGTGTCGGTCTGGGACCTGGCAACCGGCGTCCTGCGACGGCAGTGGCCTATCATTGATGACGTGACCGGAACTCTTGCGCTCGCGTTCTCGGCCGACGGTGCTACGGTACTCGCATATGAGCAGGGGCAGGGACTTTCCGTGCTCGAGATCGCGACTGGCAACGAACGCGAGGCCGAGCAGCCTCAATTCAGCCTCGGCCAGGAGGGGAATGCTGATTCCAGGTTACAGGCAGGGGCGTTCTCACTAGGAAATCAGTTTCTGGCGGTAAGTGCGGCCGCGACGGCGTACGTGGCTAACGTGGCGACCGGCGCGGAGCGATTGTTCACACCGAGCCTGGCGATGGCGTTTAGCTCCGATGGTCGCAGTCTCGCTATTGCGAAGCCTGGCCAGCCTCATGTGAGCCAGCTTGCAGACGGAAGCTTTCGGACGTTGGGTCCGATCGCCGACGGCGTCGAGCTTATTGACCTCAGCACGCTGGAGAAGCGCGGATTTGCGGTCATGGCCAACTCGGTCACGGCTCTGGCATTGTCACCAGACTCGAAGATAGTCGCGGTGGCCGGTGGCTGGATGAACCCGGTCGTGCGACTTTACCGGACAGCCGATGGACGCGCCATCGAAACTTTCACATGCCCAGCTAGGGTGAATAAGCCGAGCGGCCTTGCCTTCTCGCCGAACGGCCGCAGGCTGGCGGCCGGTTTCGACGACACGACCGTCGTGATCTGGGACATCAACGACGTTCGATGACATACGAGCACGATACGATTGACCAATGACGAAGAACGCGGCGATGATCTCCTCGGTTTTGCTCGCGGGTGCCGTGAGTGTCGGCGCGTTCGCCGGCGACTCCGGTCCGAACGTCGTCGATCTTGGCGGCCTCCCCGGCGGAAGGCGTGTTGCCACGGAAATCGTCAACAGGGACATGGAAATTCCGATCGGCCAGATGATGGTGGACGCCCAGCGGTCAGCTCTCGTCGCACATCAGCAACTCGCCCAGGACATTCTAGCCGTCGAGGAATACAATCGTCTGATCGCGGACACGAACCGGCGGGTGCGACAGGTTCTGACCGATTCCACTGGGGTCGACCAGGGTTCAGAAAGAGCGGCGTCGGAAATGACCGCTTACCACAATCCTCCGAATGCGACTTTCCGATTTGACCTCGGCACTGAGACGATCGTCGCGACCGCCATTCGCCGCTTTTGGAAAGCTGGGCGGGGGTGGGTCATGGCGCGAGAGCTGAAACCGGGCGATGCCATGCGAACCACGGAAGGTCTCGCCGCAGTAAAGTCGTCGAGAAAGATCGGGTCCCAGCCGGTATTCAACCTTATGGTCGCCGAAGCAGAAAGCTTGTTTGTCGAAGCTATCGGAGTCTTGGCCCATGACAACAGCCTCGTCAGTCCGACTCCAAGCCCGTTCGACGCCGTGCCGGATTTAGAGAAAGCGGCCGCGCCATGAGCAGTCGTTATGTAAGATGGCTATTGATCAAGGCCGAAAATAATACGAGGCATCGGTCGATTTTCGATGGGAGGACACGTCCATGCTCCTTGCTCTGATCATAGTCGCGACCTGGGGAGTGTTTCCCGACGACGAAGTTTCCTCGCCACCCAAGCCTGACCTCACGGCCTATAAAGAGGTGATGGCCATGGCTGGCAAGAACGCCGATGCCCATGTGCGGCTGGCTCTGTGGTGTGAGGCGCGCGGGCTGAACGCCGAGCGGCTCAAACATCTGTCATTAGCCGTATTGGCCGACCCGGCCCATGCGCTGGCACGGGGTCTTTTGGGCCTGGTCGCTTATCAAGGAAAATGGGATCGGCCCGACGTGATCGGCCAACAGATCCAGAATGACCCAGCTCGTCAAGCGCTCATCAAGGATTATCTCGACCGCCGCGCCCGGACGCCCGATAAGGCCGAAGCGCAGATGAAGCTGGCGGCTTGGTGTGCCGAAAAAGGGCTGCATGAGCAAGCACTGGCTCACTACAGCGTCGTAACAAGGCTGGACCCAACGCACGATGTAGCCTGGAAGCATCTGGGATACAAGAAGCAAGGGAACCACTGGATCAAGCCCGAACTGGTCGCAGCGGCCAAGCAAGAGGCCCTCCAGCAGAGACAGGCGGACAAACACTGGCATACAAAGCTGGAGAAGTTGCGTGACGGACTGCAGAGCAGGGACGCGTCGAAACGGGCGAAGGCCGAAGAGGGGTTGAAAGACGTGGCTGACCCCCGGGCCGGGCCGATGATCTGGTCGCAGTTTGTGCGGGGAGGCGAGCGGCTGCAAATTGCTGCCGTGCAGATGCTGGGGCAGATTGACGGCCCGTCGGCATCGAACGGGCTGGCAGTATTGGCGGTCTTCAGTCCGGCCGGCGAAGTGCGGACGCGGGCGATCGAGACGCTGAAGCGGCGCAACCCGCGCGACGTTGTCGGTCGATTGATCGGCCTCATTCACAAGCCGTACAAGTACCAGGTGCGTCGTGTGAACGGCCCGAGCTCGCCGGGCGAGCTGTTCATCGAGGGTGAGCGGTTCAATATTCAGCGGTTCTACCAGAACCAGACTATGACTTTCGCACTCAATCAAGGCCGAATCTACACGCCCGATATGCCATTTGATCCCTTCAGCATTCGGAACCTCATCCTGGCGACGATTCCCAGCTTTGCAACCAGCCCAACCGGCGCTGTCGCAGCCATGACGCCGGGGGGAAAATTGGCGTATTCGGTTTCGTCGTATCCTCTCCCGGTATCGCCACAGAGCGCCGCCGTGGCCGCAAAAGCAATGGCCGCTAATCCCCAGAACGCCTCGACGATCCTGGGACAGCTCATCAATAATCCCGACAATCGCTACGCCCCGCCCGGCTACTGGTTCTTTCCCAATCAGCCAAACGGAGTCGGCCCCTTTACACCAGTGGCGCACGGGCAAACAACGGCAAACGCTTTGTCCTTAGCCTCGATGGAAGCGCTGCAAAGTCGTCTGCAAGCGCAGAACCAGGCCGCGGCGAATCAGCTTCGGATGACCCAACAAAATCCGAACAACCCGTTGCACCAGGCCGCGGTCGTGAATCGGCTGGAGACCAATCCCGCGAACCTACAAGATGGGATTGTGCTGGGGATGATGGATGCAGCGCGTACACTGGCCGCCCAGCGGGATCTCGCCATCGCCGCGGAACTCGAAGCCGTTCGTCAAGCCAACCAGGATCTCGAGCAACGGCTGGCCATGGACGTGTATTTTCTTCAAACGACGAATGAAGGGATCAATCTTTGCAACGACCACACGCTGCCGGTTTTGAAGGCGATCACCGGTCAGGACCTGGGTGTTGAGCCCGAGAAATGGAGAAGGTGGTGGACCGATCAGCTCGGCTATGCCTATCAATCGGAACTGCCTGACACCAAACCCACTTTTGCGGACTTCGTCACCGCGAGCAGCTTCGCTCGATCCTTTGTGAGTTCCTCGTGCTTCGCCGCCGGCACTCTGGTTCAAACGATTGACGGCCCGCAGCCGATCGAAACAATACGAGTTGGCGATCGGGTCTTGTCGCAGGGTACCGCCACCGGCGAGCTCGCTTTTCGCTCGGTGACGGCGGTCCATCACAATCCAACTTCGGCGACGCTGCGAATCGCGATCGGCGGCGAATCGATCGTTGCTACCGGCATTCACCGCTTCTGGAAGGCGGGCAAAGGATGGACGATGGCCCGGGAGCTGAAGGCCGGCGATCGATTGAGGATTGTCGGCGGCACTGTCGAGATTTCATCGATCGAGGCTGACAAAAATCAACCTGTATACAACCTTGACGTCGCCGAGAGCCACGACTTTTTCGTAGGGAAGCATGGGACCTTGGTCCACGACTTCAGTTTTGTGCAACCGGTGCTTCAGCCGTTTGATCGCCAGCCTGACCTGACGACGAAGGCTGCTATGTCAACGGAATGACATTGCAACGCTACTTCTTGACCGCCTCCGCTCGATCCGACGATCATGGAGCGACGTTGTGCCGATCTTTAAACAACGGGCGCGAAAAGAAGGTACAGTCGATGGCGAAACGGAAAGCTCCCCCGGGATCGAACGCGTGCGTTCTGCTATTGCTTCTACTGGTCACATCATCGCCAATTGCCCGAGCGCAGGTGCCCAAGCCGGCCGAAGCAACGACGTCGGCTGAACCACCCAAAACCTTTGACCTGCCGGCCATCGACTCCTATGTAGCAGACCAGGTACGCGAGCAGGGTTACGCGGGCCTATCGCTGGCGATCGTTCGCGATGGCAAGCTTGTGCTGGCCAAAGGCTACGGCAAGCGACTGGTTGAACAAGGCGCACCGGTGGAGACGGACACTCCGTTTGCGATCGGGTCGGTGACCAAACAATTCATCTGCGCCTGCGTTCTTTTGCTCGCCGAAGATGGAAAGCTATCGATCGAAGACAAGGTCGCGAAGTATGAGCCGACCTTGAGCCGGGCCGGTGACGTGTCGCTGCACGACCTGATGACGCATATCTCGGGATACCCTGACTTTTATCCGCTCGACTTTGTGGACCGCCGGCTCGTGAAGCCGGTACGCTCCGATGCGCTTCTGGCGGAGTACGCGGGTGCCAAGCTTGACTTTGAGCCGGGCTCGCGGTGGTCGTACAGCAATACCGGCTACATGGTCTTGGGGAGTGTGGTCACCAAGGTCAGCGGCAAACCGGTCGGGCAATTTATCAAGGAGCGAATTCTCGATCCGCTCTTGATGACACATTCGGCGTTCGAGCCAGGCGAGGAAATAAAGGGCAAGACCCGGGGTTACACATCGTTTGCTTTGGGCCCACTTGAACCCGCCGAGCCGGAGGCCAGCGGCTGGCTGCATGCGGCCGGAGGAATGTGGGCTTCGGCACCGGACCTGGCGCGGTGGGACCTGGCCCTTATGGAGGGCCGCATCTTGCAGCCCGAGTCGTTCCGGGTCATGGCCACACCGCGGCGCTGACGGATGGGCAGACCACGGGCTATGGATGCGGACTGAATGTCCGACAAATCGATGGCGAGACTGTCCTGACCCACGGCGGCGCTGTCAGCGGGTTCTTGTCGTTCAATGCGCTGATTCCGCGGACCCGATCGGCCGTGATCGTCTTGACCAATACCGAGCACATCCCGGTGGATGCGCTTTGTTCCCAGATCCTGCGTCTTTTGATTGACGATCACAAGAAGGGAGGGCCGCCCGGCGTGCCCAAGGTGAATGGGCCGACGCCCAAGGAAGCTGCCCTCGACTTTCTCCATCAGATGCAGGCGGCCAAGGTCAATCGCGATAAGCTGGGCGAGGAGTTTAGCGTGTTTCTCACGGACGAACGTCTCCACGCAGCGGCACGTCGGCTCATGGCGCTCGGCGAACCGGAGAATGTGGAGGTCGTGAGTATCTCCGAGCGAGGCGGAATGGAGGTCGCATCGATTCACTTGAAATTCAAAACAGTGGAGCTGGGGGGTCTCTTGTACAGGACGCCAGACGGCAAAATCCAACAGCTCTTGTTCCGTAAGCGATGAGCGATTCATACCAGCGAGGCAAGAGTATGATGGTATTTGTACTCGTTTTTTCAGTGTTCGGACTGGTTGCCGATGGCCCGGCTTCCGGTGCGCCACCAGCGACGCCATATCCAGCACGCGTCAGTGACAATCACCGCTATCTGATCGATCAGTACGGGGAACCATTCTTTTACCTTGGCGACACCGCCTGGGAATTATTTCATCGCCTCACCCGCGAGGAGGCCGACCTGTATCTCCGGAACCGGGCAGCCAAGCGGTTTACGGTCATCCAGGCCGTCATTCTGGCGGAGTTCGCCGGACTCGTCGAACCCAACAAGTATGGCGCGTTGCCGCTGGAGAACAACGATCCGACCAAGCCGGTCGAGGCGTTTTTCAAAAGCATCGACTCGATTGTCGACCGGGCAAGCGCGCTGGGTCTGGTGATCGGCATGCTGCCGACATGGGGTGATAAATGGAACAAAAAGTGGGGACAAGGCCCGGAGATCTTCACGCCGGAAAACGCCCTGGATTATGGCGAGTTCCTCGGCAAGCGATATCGTGATAAGCCCGTCATCTGGATCCTGGGAGGCGACAGGCCCATCGAAAACGAGCGCCACAAGGCGATCGTCAGAGCGATGGCGTCGGGACTAAGAAAGGGTGATCGAGGCCGTCACTTGATCACGTTTCACCCGACTGGCGGCCAAAGCTCGGCGCAGTGGTTTCACAATGACGCCTGGCTTGATTTCAACATGATCCAGTCAGGCCATGGCTATGATCACCCCAACTATGAACGGATCGCGGCGGATTATTCTCGCAAGCCGGTCAAACCTTGTATGGACGCCGAACCGGGATACGAGGACCATCCAGCCGAGTTCAACGCGAAAAATGGATACTTGGACGATTACGAGACTCGAAAGCACGCCTACTGGGCGCTCTTCGCCGGCGCTCACGGTCACACGTACGGCTGCCATGACGTCTGGCAATTCCTCGGGCCAAGCCATCCGCCGGTCACGGCCGCTCGTACTCCCTGGCCAAAAGCCGTTGATCTGCCCGGCGCCGGCCAGATGCAATTTGTGAGGGCATTGGTGGAGTCTCGGCCGATGCTGATTCGAGTGCCGGACCAATCGCTGCTGGTTTCCGAACCCGGAAGAGGAACCGACCATGTGCAGGCGACCCGCGCAAGCGACGGCAGCTACGCCTTCGTCTATTCGGCGTCCGGGCAAGCGTTCACCGTCGACCTCGGCAAGCTCACAGGTCACAGGCTCCGCGCATCGTGGTACGACCCGCGCACGGGCAGGCCACAGCCGTCCGGCGTGCTGACCGGGGAGGGGAAGCACACGTTCCAGCCACCCACAACCGGCAAGGGTTGTGATTGGGTGCTGGTGCTTGACGACGAGGCGAAGGGCTTTAGCGAGCCGGGAAAGTTAGCACGATAGCACTAGATCCGATGACGGCTTTGCATCTTGCTCGAGGATCGTGACGATGATCCGCGCGCGACCCTCCGCGTCGCTGGTAGCGTCTGCGCGTTCAAATAAATGAACGCTACGGATACCAGCTAGGGTTGGTGAGAATCACGCCACCTGGGTACATGCCGAGATAGGCATCGGGCTTCAAGACCGACTTGGCATGGCCATCCAGGTAGAGAACGTTAGAGCATTCGTGGCGGCCCCACGGAATCCATTTGTCGAGCGTGACCGTGCCGAGCCATATGTCGTAGTCGTCTTGCCGTGGATCGGTCGCCGCGACGGGGTCGTTGATATTCGCGTCCATGACCGCGCCGTCGCGTTCGTTCATGGCGATGAAGTTCGACGTGCCGATGTCAGACTGAAAGCGCGGAAATGTCCAGCGCCCGTAGCGGATGGTCTTGTGGCTCAATTGCGAGTTGAGAAGGTAACTGGTCCTGTTGGCAATCCCGTCAATGAGACCTGTCGCTGGATTAGTGTACGGGGCGACGACTGACGTGTCGGACATGCAGCGAAAGATCTTTTCGTCGGCGATTTGCACGCCCGATTTGGCGATCTGATCATTGGCGAATGTGGGATTGACGTAGGGCATGATCTTGTCTTCCCAGTAAATCTCGGCGAACGACTCGGCGTTGCCAACCTCGGACAGACTGTCGGCGTTGAACGGGTGATGCAGGAAGAACTGCCCGTTCCAGTCGTCGAAGTACTGCATGATTCCCAGGCCGATCTGGTGTAGATGACTTTGGCAGTCCATGCGCCGAGCCGCCTCGCGCGTTGTTGCACGGCGGGAAGCAAAAGCCCGATCAGAACCGAAATAATCGCGATCACGACCAATAACTCGATCAATGTGAAACCGCGATCGATTCTGCGCTTCATCGGGGTGATCCTGGAGGTTGCTTTCATCCGGTTCGTATTACGAACTTTGAAAACATAATATGCAGGCGCCGCGGGTGCAATGGGGTGCCGGTTCAACTTCTTTCATCGACTGCTCGAACAGTGAATCGGTATATCATCGCCCTTTTGCACCCCACGCGGCTTCTCACGGCGAGTGAACGGTATCCACATACGTGGCCGTGGGCTATACTCTTGTAATCTCGGACCGCGCCCTGTCCACTGGCGGCGTCGATGACTGATGTAACACATATCCTGGCTGCTGTAGAGCGGGGCGATCCTGCCGCCGCTGGGCAACTCTTGCCGCTTGTCTATGAGGAACTGCGAAACTCGCGGCGCACAAGCTTGCCCGGGAAAAAGCAGGTCAGACGCTCCAGGCCACAGCGCTCGTACATGAAGCATATCTACGGATGGTCAGCGCGGGCGACGACCAGCGCTGGGACCACCGTGGGCACTTCTTTGCAGCCGCGGCCGAGGCCATAAGGCGAATCCTTGTGGAAAATGCACGCCGCAAACGGAGCATCAAGCACGGCGGCGGCCGGGTGCGCCATGAGATCTATGACATCCAGTTGGCCGCGCCAGAACTTGGCGAGAACCTCGAGGCACTGGACGAAGCACTCAACCGGCTTGCCAAAAAGGATCCGATCAAGGCCGATCTCGTCAAGCTGCGTCACTTTGCCGGTCTGACGATTGAAGAAGCTGCGCAAGCACTTGGCATCTCGATGACCACGGCGAATCGCTACTGGGCGTATTCGCGGGCGTGGCTTCATCAAGACATCATTTCCGACGATCCGGCCGCGCAGGATGACCCACGACCTCCAAAAGAATAATCAATTGGGTGGAACGATTGGGGTCCCATTTTCGCATTGGAAGTTGACGGGCGACGCTGCGCAGCGAACTTTTCTTTGACTGGGCCGCGAAATGACCGAAGAAACGATCTTTGCTGCTGCGCTCGAAAAGCGTTCGCCGACCGAACGAGCTGCCTTCCTGGACGAAGCCTGCATCGGAGACGCAGCGTTGCGCCAGCGGCTGGAAGCGCTCTTGCGGTCGCACGACCATGGCGAATTCCTCAAAACGCCTGCCGTCATGCGGGCCGGTGAGGATCGAGCGTTACCACCGACTCCGGCAGAAGGAACACAGGCCACCCTGGACACGCATGCTCCTGCCGAGCGCCCTGGCATGCTCATCGGCCCGTACAAGCTCTTGCAGCAGCTTGGCGAAGGCGGCATGGGCATCGTCTTTATGGCTGAGCAAACGCACCCTGTCGTGCGCAAGGTTGCACTCAAGGTCGTCAAGGCCGGCATGGACAGCCGCCAGGTCATCGCCCGCTTTGAGGCCGAGCGGCAGGCACTGGCCATGATGGATCATGTCAACATCGCCCGCGTCCTCGATGCCGGAGCTACGGAATCCGGCCGGCCGTATTTCGTGATGGAGCTGGTTCATGGCGTGCCGATCACCGAGTATTGCGACAACAACCACCTGACCCCGCGCGAGCGGCTGGAGCTGTTTGTGCCGGTCTGTCAGGCGATTCAGCACGCCCACCAGAAAGGTATCATCCACCGTGACGTCAAGCCTTCCAACGTCATGATCACCCTCTACGATGGCAAGCCTGTGCCGAAGGTGATCGACTTTGGCGTGGCCAAGGCGATCGAGCAGCGGCTGACCGAGCGGACTCTGTTTACTCAGTACGGCACCATGGTCGGCACGCTGGAATACATGAGCCCCGAACAGGCCGAGATGCAGCGCGCTGGGCGTCGATACGCGCAGCGACATCTACGCGCTCGGCGTGCTATTATATGAGCTACTGACGGGCAGCACCCCACTGACTCACAAGCGGGTCCGCGAGGCGGCCTATGGCGAGATTCTTCGCATGATCAAGGAGGAGGAGCCGACCAAGCCGAGCACCCGGCTGAGCGACTCGGGCGAAGCGCTGGCATCGATTTCGGCCCTGAGGCGCATGGAGCCGGCCAAGCTGGCGAAGCTGATGCGTGGCGAGTTGGACTGGATCGTGATGAAGTGTCTAGAAAAGGAGCGCAACCGCCGCTATGAGACTGCCAACAGCTTCGCCGCCGACGTGCGGCGCTACCTGAACGACGAGCCGGTAAAGGCCTGTCCGCCGTCCGCGCTGTACCGATTTCGCAAGTTCGCCCGCCGGAACAAGCGAATGCTCACGACCGCGGGTGTCATTGTGATGGCGCTGGTCGTAGGGACGGCGGTCAGCACGTGGCAGGCTATTCGTGCAACCGCGGCCGAAGGGCTATCTCGCAAGCGGCTGGCGGCAGAAACCGAGGCCAAAAACGCCACTCGCGACCAGTTACGCCTGACTCAGCAAGCACAAGGGCAGGCGATGCACCGGCTCTACGACGCCCGACTGGCCCAGGCCAAAGCGGGAACCCTCAGTCGCCGTGTCGGACAACGATTCGACAGCTTGGACGCGGTCGCGAAGCACTCAAAATTGCGCAAGACTTCAACGTGCGAGACGAACGCTTTCTGGATCTCCGCAATGCTGCCATCGCCTGCCTGGCGTTGCCCGATTTGCGAATCGTCAAGAAATGGACGAGTTGGCCGACCGGAACTTTTTCCGTCAATTTCGACAGAGCACTCGAGCGGTATGCACGTGTAGACCGGCAAGGCGACATCTACATTCACCGCGCGGCCGACGACGCCGAAATCTGCCGCCTCCCGGGGATGGGACCGGGAGAGGCATGGGCGTATTTCAGTCCGGACGGCCAGTTCCTTGCTTTCCGTCCCGCAGTCGGCGGGTTCAAGGTATGGAACCTTAGCGGTCTAGACCGAAGTTCCCGAGCCGTTTTTGACTTAACTCCCACGCCAATCAGCGATTAACCACGATTTTGGCTGGCAAATGTAGCCACTAAAAATCCCGGAAGTCCTCTTGACATATTGATCGCCATCTAGAATATAGCCGCATGCCAGCACGACGCGGCGGCGTACACGTGGCCACGACCACGAGGGTCTACAAGGGAAAGACCTACGTCACCCATCTGCTCCGACGGTCCATTCGCAAGGGAAAGACCGTCACTCATGAGACCCTCGGCAACCTCTCCCATCTTCCCGCGCACGTCATCGAGATCATCAAACGCTCCCTCAAGGGCGAGACCTTCGTCCCTGCAGCTGAGGCTTTCCGCATCACATGCACACGTCCGCACGGGCATGTGGAAGCAGTCCTCACAATGATCCGCAAACTCGGAATCGACGAACTCATCGCGTCCAAGCCGTCGCCACAGCGTGACCTGGTGATCGCCATGATCGCCGAACGCCTCCTCTTTCCCAGCTCCAAGCTGGCTCACACCCGACACTGGCACGGCACCACCTTGGCCGAGGAGCTGGAGGTCGCCTACGCTACCGAGGATCACCTTTACGAGGCCATGGATTGGCTCTTGAAGCGGCAGGGAGCGATCGAAAAACGGCTCGCCCAAAGACATCTCGGCGAGGGGGCGCTGGTGCTCTACGACGTCACCAGCAGCTACTACGAGGGGAAGACCTGTCCGCTGGCTCGCTTCGGCTACGACCGCGATGGCAAGACCGGTTGCCCGATCATCGTCTATGGCGTGCTCACCGATGCCGACGGCCGGCCGGTCGCCGTGCAGGTCTATCCCGGCAACACCGCAGACCCCAAGACCGTCCCGGATCAGGTGGAGCGCTCGCGAAGCGGTTCGGCCTGTCGCGAGTAGTGCTGGTTGGCGATCGTGGCATGCTCACCCAAACTCAGATCGACGTGCTTAAGAAACACCCCGGCCTGGGCTGGATCTCGGCGTTGCGCAGCGGCGCGATCCGCCGCCTGCTGGCCGACGGCCATCTGGTCAAAAAGGATTTGGAAGCCGAGCGCCTGGGGGAGATCAGCTCTCCGGAATTCCCCGGCGAACGATTGGTGGCCTGCTACAACCGACAGCTGGCCGAGCAGCGTCGGCACAAGCGTCAGGAACTGCTGGCGGCCACGCAGGCCGAATTGGAAGCACTGGCAGCGAGCGTGGGGCGTACCGAGACCGCGGCCGACATCGGTGTGAGGGCCGGCAAGATTATCAATCATTACAAGATGGCTAAACATTTCACTCTGACGATCCGTGACGGACACCTGGGATGGGCACGCAAGAATGATGCGATCCAGAAAGAGGAGACTCTGGATGGGATCTACGTGATCCGGACCAGCGAGCCGGCCGAGCGATTGACCGCTGCCGACGGCGTGCGGTCCTACAAACGGCTGGCTCTGGTGGAGCAGTCGTTCCGATGTCTCAAGGGGATCGATCTTCTGGTGCGCCCGATTTACCACCGCACGGCCGAGCGAGTGCGGGCGCATATCTTTCTCTGCGTGCTTGCCTTCTACGTGGAATGGCACCTGCGGCAGGCGTGGGAACCGCTGCTCTTCGAGGATGAAGAGCTGGCCGTGGACCGACAGCGTCGCGACCCAGTGCTGCCTGCCCAAGCCTCGCCGTCGGCACGCCTGAAGAAGAAGACGCACCTGACGCCAGACGGTCTGCCGGTCCAGAGCTTTCGAACGTTGCTGGCTCATCTGGGAACACGTTCTCGCAATACCTGTGTGGTAACTGCTGATCCCAAGCAGACGACCTTTTACCAGGTGACGGACACCGACGCGTTGCAGGCGGAGGCGCGACGGTTGATCAAAATGTAGCCAGAAACAGGAAGTCCAGATTAACATAAGCCATTGGCCGCTAAGGGGAATCCCGCTAAACGGCCCTGGAACTTCGGTCTAGAGCCAGTTGCGGTGGTGGAGGAAGCGAGATCCCTAAGCGGCCCCGACTTTAGTCCGGACAGCAGACGGTTTGCCGCCGGACATGAGGATGGCTCCATCCGCCTCTATGAGCTACCTTCCGGCCACCAACGCAAGTTCCTTGACGGCATTCCCAGCCCCCACTGGTTGTCGTTCAATCCCAACGGCCGCCAGTTGGCAGTTAGCTGCGCCACTGGTATCCAGGTCTACGACCTCGAAATAGGGAGAATACTCGCGGGTTTTCGCGAGCCCACACAAATGAACGACCTGGTCTGGCACCCTGACGGCCGGACGCTGGCAGCAGGCGGCGACGATTCGCGGATTTATCTCTGGGACATTGCGCCGGGGAGGCAAACTCATGTCATCGAGGGATGTCGGTACGGCGGCATCTCGTTGAGCTTCAACCACGCCGGCGACCTGCTCGCCAGTGTCAGCTGGGATGGCCTGCTGCGGCTTTGGGACACCCGGACATTCCAGGAACTGTTTAGCATGCCAGCCTGGAAGAACGTGCGTTCATGCTCGATGGCCGTCTGCTGACACACGATGACCGAGACGACAAGCAGACCTTATTGGAAGTCGCCGCCGGCGTTGAGTGCCGTTCGCTGGTCCGCGCCGCCGCCGCAGGCGCGGGCCATTATGTTAACGCAAGTATCCGTTCGGACGGACGGCTGCTGGCCGTCGGAATGAGTGTCGGCGTCGGTTTATGGGACCTGCACAGTGGCAAGGAGCTAGCGTTTCTCGAGTCGCCAAACATTTATTATGTCCTGTTTGAGCCCTCGGGCGCACTGCTGACCACCGGATCTGCCGGTCTCTTACGCTGGCCAGTACACGCCGACGGGTCGTCGCCGGGGTTGCTGCGGGTCAGCCCGCCGCACATTCTGTCCGTGCCCGGCATCGTCAGTAGACTCGCCTGTGACAGGGATGGTCGGGTGATCGCAGTGTCTCAATTCCAGGGCGGCCGAGTCCTGCATGCCGATCGTCCGGACCAGCCACTGCGAATTGGCCCGCATGACGATGCGCGAAACATCGCCGTGAGCCCCGATGGACGATGGGTAGTCACGGGCACCCACAACAAAACGGGCGTCAGGATCTGGGAAGCTCAGACCGGCAAGCTCGCGAAGGAGCTAAACGCCGACGGCGGGTCGGGCGTTGGTTTCAGCCCCGACGGCAAATGGTTGGCGACTACCGCGGGCGGACTGCGGCTCTGGGCGGCGGGTTCGTGGTCGAAAGGCCCGCAGATCGGGGGCGAAGTTTTTGCCTTCTCCCCCGATGGCACGCTCTTGGCGGTGGGAACCAAACATGGCACCGTCCAACTGGTCGATCCGGAAACGGGTCGGCAATACGCCCGGCTCGAAAGTCCCAACCAGTCGGTCGTGTGGACTCTAACATTCGGCCGCGATGGGACGCAACTTGTCACTACCGAGACCGACCGCTCGCTCCACGTCTGGGACCTCCGTGCCATCCGGCAGCAACTGGCCAAGATGGGGCTCGACTGGGACCTGCCGCCGTACGCGCCCGCATCGGAGGTCGACGAAACGCAACCGCTCCGGATCGAAGTCTTGCGTGGCGACCCGGTTCAGTTGCTGCGGGACCGCGAAGAGGCAACGAGGCAGACCATCACGCAACAACGTCGCGCACTGGAGGCAAATCCGACCGACGCCAAAACGTTTAACGGTCTCGCCTGGACTTATCTGGCTGCCCCCGAAGCGCTTCGCGACTGGAAAGCCGCCCTACCTCTTGCCCAGAAGGCAGTGCAACTCGAACCGGGCCCGATAAATCGCAATACCCTGGGAGTCGCGTACTTTCGTGCCGGCCGTTATCGCGAGGCAGTGGAAACCCTGGAGCCAAATCTCAAGGACCAGGCAGATTGGACGCTAACCTACGACCTCTACTTCCTGGCGATGAGCCATCACCAACTCGGCGAGGGTGCTCAGGCCCGCCAATTCTATGATCTGGCTGGTCGATGGTCCGAAGCCCACAAGGCGGTGCTTGCTCCCTCGCTCACGGAACTCGCTGTCATCAGGGCCGAAGCCGCGGAATTGTTGGGAGTGAAAGACAGGAAACGTTGACGCCGGGAAGGCAGCCGCGGATTAGAGGTCAATCTCCGTGCGATAGGGCCGAGGTCTTCGAAGTGACCCAGGTGACGAAAACTCCCGCGGTCCGTACTTGAGCCGCTGACGATTCATCACCGCCGCGCAAAGCTCTCCCCGGACTGACCCGAGCGCTCGGTCTGCGCTGAACGAGATGGCGTGTTCATTTGCATTTTCGACAAATGATCACTTCCGAAGATATCGCTGCGCAGAACGGGTTCCTGACTTCAGAAGAAATATCCTTTGGGGTGGAACGATCGGCACTCGATTTTCGCATTGGAAATTGACGCGCGACGGACCGGTTAGAACCATTCATGAACAAGCGGCTATTCCGATGGAGAATGCCAAGATGTTGAATCGACATCGCTGCAATCGTCGTGACCAATCGCTCGATGACGCGACCGACGATCACTTCGAGCATCGCACCTGCCATCACGTCCGCCAATCGGCCTCCGCGATCAAGCTCGTGATCCGGGGTCTGTTTCTCTTCGGCATTATGTGGGTGCTCTTCGCGATGCCATTCTTCGCGGCGGTCCCAGATCCGGCGCTGCGACTGGCTCTCGAGGGTCATTCGCTCGCTGTGAGTGCGATCGCTTTCGCTCCAAACGGCCGAACGCTGGCAACGGCCGCCAGGGACAAGACCGTCGTAATCTGGGATATCACCGACCGGGGATTACAGCACGCCGTACTGCGGCACGATACGGCCGTTCACGCTGTCGCATTTTCCCCAGATGGTAGGCTTCTCGCCAGCGGAGCCGAGGACTCGCATGTGGCGATCTGGGACACAACCTCGTGGGAAGCACGTCAGTGGTCGACGGGACATGTACCCCTGATCGCGGCGCTTAGATTTGCTCCTGACGGACGAATGCTCGCCACGGCCAGTGAAGATGGAACCATCCGGCTCCTGGACGTGGCGTCGGGGCGAGAAATCGAGGTCTTGCAAGGAGGCGGCCACCCCATGATGTGTCTGGCCTGGGCGCCAGACGGTAAGATTCTCGCCGCGGCGGGGGTGGGCCGTGCGATCCATCTGTGGGACGTTGCTACGAAACGTGAGCGTGCGTCCCTCCAGAGCGGCGATGCATCGTTCATCCAGACGTTGAGTTTTTCGGGCGATGGACGCATGCTCGCCTCGGCCGGTGCCGGTGATGCCGTGACTCTCTGGGACGTGGGCAGTGGCCGAGAGCTCACGCAAATCTGCGGACACCTCTGGCGCTGCATCACGGCTGTCGCATTCTCTCCTGACAGTCAACTCATAGCAACAGCAAGCGTCGATAAGACGGTCCGTCTCTGGAATGTGACCTCGGGAACAAGTCTGGCCGTGCTGCACGGCCATCGCAAGCTGGTCAGAGCTGTGGCATTCTCACCCGACGGTCAGACTCTCGCGTCGGCCGGCGATGACGAAATCGTAAGTGTGTGGAATGTCGACCTGGCGATTGAGGCGAACGCGGATTTGACTCTCACGGCTACTACTGTAAAGGGCAATAAAGCCACGACTGGCTTTGCCGATATCTTCGTCCACCCGTGACCGCGGCGACAACCTGGGCCGGGTGTCTCTTTAAGGTGTCTGGACCTGCGCTGTTCAGGTTCCGGACACCTACTTTCCAGGCTCTTCGCCGGGACGTGTGCGGGCGTCGATTCCACAAGAGATGAGTTCACCGATCCTGCCGCGCACAACGACGCACGTGTTCCAGAAAATCATGAGGCGTGTGGAACGATCAGGGTCCGGTTCTCGCATTGCAGGATGACGGGCGACGGAGCGCAAGTCGCATTTCCTCTCTGGATCACGCACATCGGACAACTTTTTGACCTGGAAGGTAGAAACCATGGCTACACCGGCTTTCCCCAGCGGAGCGATCCTGGACCCTGACCGACTCAAGATTGAGGAACCGGTGCCGTTGCGGGCGGTCCACACGACCAACTTCCCCGCGCTCTTGCGGCAACTCGGTGCGTCGCTTCTGGTCACGACTTACCAGGCCGGCAAGCTCGTTCTTGTCCGTGAGGAAGGGGACCACCTCAACACCCACTTCCGCACCTTCCAGGCCCCGATGGGCATGGCCTTATCCGGCGATCGGCTCGCTGTCGGCACCAAGATCCAGGTCTGGGAATACCTCGACGTCCCGGCCGTGACCGCCAAGCTCGACCCGCCTGGCCGGCACGACGCCTGCTTTCTGCCCCGCTCCAGCCACGTCACGGGCAACATCCAGATCCATGAGATGGCCTGGGGCGCCGGCGGCGCGCTCTGGGTCGTCAACACCCGGTTCTCTTGCCTCTGCACGCTCGACCGATCCGCGAGCTTCACGCCGCAGTGGCGACCGCCGTTCGTGTCGTCACTCGAGCCCACCGACCGCTGCCACTTGAACGGCCTGGGGATGGTCGACGGCCGCCCGCGCTACGTGACGGCGCTGGGCGAGACCGACGAGCCCGTCGGTTGGCGGACAAACAAGGCCACGGGCGGCATTGTGATCGACGTGGCCTCAGGCGAGGTGATCACCCGGGGGTTGTCGATGCCCCACTCGCCGCGATGGTACGCCGGCCGGATCTGGGTCTGCGAATCGGGCGCGGGGACGTTCGGTTTCATCGACCCGAACACCCGCAAGTACGAGCCAATTGCCGAAGTGCCGGGCTTCACCCGCGGGGTCGACTTCGCCGGCAACCTCGCCTTCGTCGGGCTGTCGCAAGTGCGCGAGAGCGCCGTGTTCAGCGGCATCCCGATCACCGAGCGGCTGGCCGAGGAGGAGCGGACCTGCGGCGTCTGCGCGATCGACCTGACGACCGGGAAGGTGGTCGCGCTCTTGCGGTTCGAGACCGCCGTGCAGGAGGTCTTCGCCGTGACGGTGCTGCCGGGCCGGCGGTACCCGGACCTGATCAACGACGACGACACATTGCTGGAGAACTCGTTCGTGGTGCCCGACGCGGCGCTGGCCGATGTGTCGGCGGCGCTTCGGGCGGCGGCCGACCCGTCCCGTGGCGTGGCGAGGTCGACGTCGAACGGGAGTGCGCCGCGTGGGGCATTCGTGAAGGCGTGAGTGAGGTTGTTCATCACTTGAGTTTGATCACTAATGGAGGAGCGAGAGAACCATGAGTAACTTACGAAGTGAGGGATCAGCGCAGGGGCGGGACAGTCGAGGCCCGGCAACGGCGGCGGATGCGGCCGATGTTGCTGGCGCTTGAGGACCGCCGGCTGCTGTCGACGTTCACCGTTACCAGCACGCTTGACAACGGCAGCGCCGGCACCCTGCGGTGGGCGGTCGGCCAGGCGAATTCGGCGGGTGGGGCCGAGACGATCGCCTTTGACAGCAAGGTGTTCAAGACGCCGCAGACGATCACCCTGTCAGGCACGCAGCTCGAGCTGAGCGACACGACCGGGACAGAGACGATCACGGGCCCGAAGGCGGGCGTGACGGTCAGTGGCGGCGGGCTGAGCCGGGTGTTCCAGGTCGACGGAGGTGTCACGGCCTCAATCTCGGGACTGACGATCACCGGCGGCAACGACGTCAATTTTTTTGGCGGCGGCGGCATCATTAACCAGGCCGGCACGGTCACGCTGACCAACTGTACGATCAGCGGCAACTCCACCAACGGGGACGGCGGCGGCCTGTACAACAACGGCGGCACCGCCATGCTGAGCAATTGCACGGTCAGCGGCAACTATGCCCACGGGGACGGCGGCGGCCTGATCAACGTCACGCGGTACACCGACCACGGCGGCACGGTCACGTTGACCAACTGCACCGTCGGCGGAAACTCCGCCGGCAATGGCGGCGGCCTGGACAACGAAGAACTCAGCACCGCCAAAGTGACGAACTGCACCGTCAGCGGGAACTCCGCCGAGTACGGCGGCGGCCTGTTCAACGTCGGGACGGCCACGCTGACTAATTGCACCATCAGCGGAAACCACGTGGAAGGGCGTTTCCACAATGGCGGCGGCGTGGACAACGTCGGCACGGCCACGCTGACCAATTGCACCATTAGCGGAAATTCCTCCAGCCAGGTCGGCGGCGGTTTATTCAACGTCGGGACGTCCACGCTAACTAACTGCGCCGTCAGCGGAAACTACTCCTACGCCGGCGGCGGAGGCCTGTGCAATTCTCGCGGCACGACCACGCTCACCAACTGCAACGTCAGCGGCAATTCTGCCGGCGCCAGTGGCGGCGGCCTTTACATCCCAGGCGGCACGGCCATGCTGAACAACTGCACGGTCAGCGGTAACTCCGCCTATTACGGCGGTGGTGGCCTGGGCATCGTCGGCGGCATGGTCACGCTCACAAACTGCACGGTCAGCGGCAACTCCGCTGGCAGTTACGGCGGCGGCGGTGTGTGGAAATACTCCGGCACGGCCACGCTCACCAACTGCACGGTCAGCGGTAACTCCACCAACGGCAGCGGCGGCGGTGTGTTCAACTACTATGGTTCAACCACGCTCACCAACTGCACGGTCAGCGGCAACTCCGCGACCGTCAGCGGCGGAGCGGTCTTCAACGGCAACACCTACTACGACTCCGGCGCGGCCACGCTCACCAACTGCACGGTCAGCGGCAACTCCGCCGTCGACGGCGGCGGCATTTTCAACCAGGGCACGCTGAACGTCTCCTCCAGCACAATCAAGAAGAACCAGGCCACGTCAGATGGTGGTGGCATTAGCACGACCGCTGGCAGCGTGACGATCACCGATTCCGTGATCAACAGCAACCAGGTGAACTCATCGGGAACTGCCCTGGGCGGCGGAATCTCCAGTGAAAACAGCCTTCTGTCGCTGACCAACAGCACGGTCAACGCCAACCAGGCGAACGGCGCGACGGCCCTGGGCGGCGGTATCTATGCCCTCGATAGTACGCTGAACCTGCAGAGCTGCACGGTAAGCGCCAACCAGGCGAATGGCACCACCCTGGGCGAGGGGGGTGGGATTTATAGCGATGCCGGCGTCTTGACTCTCGTGGCCAGTACCGTGAAAGGCAATAAAGCCACGACACGCTATGCCGATATCTTCGTCGGCCCCTGAGGTTTCCGCGGCCAGGCTGACGGCCGGGTTTCCCTGGTCGCGACGCGCGCGACCGTCAGTCCAGTGAAGGTGTCTCCGGGCGCAGGCCGATTCGAGCGGCCGCGGGCGCGATCGGCCGGGGGCGGGAGCGAACCGCGCGTGAGTTTCGTGAAGCCGTGTGAGAGGTTCATCATCACCACAGGTTTTTCATCACGAGGGGAGCGAGGGAACCATGGGTCACAACGAATTGAGGGATCAGCGGAAAGGCGGTCGGCGGACGGTCGAGACCCGACGACGGCGGCGGATGCAGCCGACTTTGCTGGCGCTGGAGGACCGCAGACTGCTGTCGACGTTCACCGTCACCAGCACGCTTGACAACGGCAGCGCCGGCACCCTGCGCTGGGCGGTCGGCCAGGCGAATTCAGCCGGGGGGGCCGAGACGATCGCCTTTGACAAGACGGTATTCAAGAACCCGCAGACGATCACCTTGTCGGGCACTCAGCTCGAGCTGAGCGACACGACCGGGACCGAGACGATCACGGGCCCGAAGGCGGGCGTGACGGTCAGCGGCGGCGGGCTGAGCCGGGTGTTCCAGGTCGACGGGGGTGTCGACGGCGTCGATCTCGGGACTGACGATCACCGGCGGCAGCGCCGTCATCGGCGGCGGCCTGTACAACGACAACGGCACGGCCACGCTGACCAACTGCACGGTCAGCGGCAACTCCGCCACCGAACGCGGCGGCGGTCTGTACAACTACAGGGGTACGGTCACGCTGACCAACTGCACGGTCAGCGGAAACTCCGCCGCTGACGTTGGCGGCGGCCTGTACAACATATGGCACGGCCACTCTGACCAACTGCACCGTCAGCGGCAACTTCGCTAGCGGCGGCGGCGTACGACTACGACGGCACGGACAAGCTGACCAACTGCATCGTCAGCGGAAACACCGCCGCTGTACAACGGAGGTGGTCGTGGAATTACGGCACGGCCAAGGCTACACCCAGCTACTGCATCGTCAGCGAAAACTCGCCGGCGTTTACGGAAGGCGGCGGCGTGTATTATACCTACGGGTCGGGCAAGGTCACGACTGAGCTACTGCACCGTCAGCGGCAACTCCGCCAGACAGCGGCGGTGGCGTGTTCAACATGAAGGCACACGGGAGCAATGCCACGCTGACCAACTGCACGGTCAGCGGCAACTCCGCCGCCGTCAGCGGCGGCGGCCTGTTCAACGGCAGCAACACCTACGGCACGGCCACAGTCACGCTGACCAACTGCACCGTCAGCGGCAACTCCGCCGCCGACGGCGGCGGTATCGCCAACCAGGGCACGTTGGCGGTCTCCTACTGCAATATCCTCACAAATCAGGCGGCGTCCGAGGGTGGTGGCATCGCCACGACCTCTGGCAAGGTGACGATCACCGGTTCCCTCTTGAGCGGCAACGTGGCCAGCTCATCCGGGACCGCTCTGGGCGGCGGGATCTTCAGTGAAAACAGCGTTCTGTCGCTGACCAACTGCACCGTTTCGGCCAACCAGGCGAACGGCGCGACGGCCCTCGGTGGGGGAATCTACGCCTTCGATAGCACCGTAAATCTGAATAGTTGCACGGTCACCAGCAACCAGGCGAACGGCACCGTGCGAGGCGAGGGGGGTGGGATCTATCGCTTTGGCGGCGTCTTGAAGCTCGTGGCCAGTAGTGTGACAGGCAATGAAGCCACGACTGATTCTCCCGATGTCTTCTCCCATCCGTGAAGTATCCAAATCTGTTCGCCCATTGCCCACGTGAATCGTGCGGCAATGGGTGTTCTTCAGTTCAACGATCCCGCCGCTCAGAACAAACCACCAACTCCGTCGCGTCGCTGATCGTCGACACAACGGCACACCGATGAAACCAGAGGAGGAACGATTGTGTGTGAAGACTCGATCGGCTTGCGAGGCGATCGGATTGCGTTTGAAAGAAAGCGCAAAAGCCCGCAAGGCCGTCGGGTCCGGTTGGGGCTCCTGTCATGGCCGGCGTTAACTTTAATGGGGGTGGTCGGCGCGCCCGTGGCATTTCTCCTCGGCGTTGGCACGGGCGATGGGTGGGAACATCCTCCGGCAAAAAAAACCGTGTTTGGAAATTCATGCGTGATCAAAGCGATTCAGTTTCGGCCTGACGGCACGATGCTGTCGTCGGTTGGGGTCGACGGGTCGATTGCGATCTTGGACCTGGGGATGTATCCGGAAGATCCTTACTTACCTCCACATCGTGGCCCGGTGTCCAGGGCTGCCTTTAGCCCCGACAACAGAGTACTGGCGATGGTGACCTCGACGGCGGAGGTTACGGTACACGATCTCGTGGACCATCGATCTTGGACTCTCGACGACACACCCGCCTTGCCAACGGGCGACGGCAGCCTGGCGTTCTCTCCGGACGGGACAACCCTGGCGTTGGGACAGCCGGGTGGGAATATCACGCTTTGGAATCTCAGCACGAGGCGCATTCGATCGACCCTTCAGGGGCATACGGGCTTTGTGGTCTCGTTGGCCTTCGCGCCTGATGGCGCGACACTCGCCTCCTCCGGTAACGACCGCGTGGGGCGGATCTGGGATTTAACCACGAGCCGGGAACGGTTCGTGACCACTTGCCGGCTGGGCGCGTTCGTAGGCCTGACGTTTTCTCTCGACGGCCGGCTTCTTTGTATGGGCGACCTGACGAGTCCGGTTGTCCGGGTTTGGGATATGACTACCGGGGTAGAGCGTACACCGTTAGACGGTCCTGAAGGTGCCGTCGTCTCGGTCGGAATCAG
Source organism: uncultured Isosphaeraceae bacterium (assembly GCA_963850935.1). Classification (GTDB taxonomy): domain Bacteria; phylum Planctomycetota; class Planctomycetia; order Isosphaerales; family Isosphaeraceae; genus CAWFRS01. Next base: position 709,065 of record CAWKNT010000028.1, on the reverse strand, counting down.
CCCCGACGGCACCACTCTGGCTGCCGCCGACTATAAAGGAACGGTCACCTTCTGGGACTTCGCGACGCTCGCAATCCTGCCGCGGCGGCTGCGGCGCGCCGGCGTTTGCTCGCTAGCGTTCGCACCCGACGGTCATGCTTTAGCCACTGGCGGCTCCGACGGTACCATCCATCTCTGGGCGTTTCCCATTGGGACGGATTGCCGGCCCAATCCAATCGTGGGGCGTGGTGAGGCCGCGGACGCACCGTTATGATGATTGACTGACCGGCAAAACGCCGAACGATGGAATGTCCCCGACCGCCAGTGTGGCGCGACACTGAACGGGATGATCGTGACAATGACGAAGATGGTCAACGACGTTTTCCGTACGCGAAGCGGCCGGAAATTGGAAGTGAGAGAATATGGAGACTCCGCGGGTCATCCGGCGTTCTTCTTCCACGGCCTGATTGGATCCCACTACCAGGCCGGCTACATCGCCGACCAAGCACGCGAGCACGGGCTGCGAATTATTGCTCCCAACCGGCCGGGTGTCGGGGCTTCGGAATTTATTAAACGTGCCAGACCGCTCGAAGCTGTCGATGACATCGAGGATGTCGCTTCGGCCCTGGGACTCGGCGAGTTCAGCGTGATTGGGATATCCGGTGGTACTCCCTACGCCCTGGCGATGCTGCTTCGTCTGGGCCGGCGGATTCGCACGGTTACCCTGATCAGCGGCATGGGGCCCACACGATTGCCGGGCGTCTCGAAGGGATGGACCGACGCCGGCGTTTGATCCTCGCAGTTGGCTCGCGATACCCTCAAGTGGCGAAGCGAGGCTTAGAAAAGGAGTTCGTTCGTTTCCGAGCGGACCCTGACCAATTTTTGCGCCGGCTGATCGCAACATGGTCGGTCTCAGACCAAGAGCTGTTCGAGCGGAGGGAAGTCTATGATTTATTCATGAAAGATCTTCATCAAGTGTTCACTGAAGGCCAAGGGCCAGAGAGCGTGGCGCAAGAACTGGCGATTTACCGCAATTACGGATTTGCACTGAAAGAGTTGCCGGCTTACCGGCGCATTACCTTGTGGCAAGGGCTTGACGACAACATCGTGCCGCCGGCGATGGCCTGGCAGCTGACCCAGGCGCTTCCCAACTGTGAGGCACATTTTGTTCCCGGCGGCCACTTCGTAGCCGTGGATATCGCAGGTCAGATCATCACGCGGCTCACGCAGTTGCTGGAGCAGCCGGCCGACTTGCCGGCAACATTGGGCCGTCAATAGAGGTTCGTGCCGCGAACTGCCACGGGAGCCAAATTGCTGTGAATTTCAAGGATAAGGACCACTTTTCCGGACACGCGGACCGTTACGAGGAATATCGGCCCACCTATCCTGATGGACTTTTCGCCTATCTTGCGTCGCTATGCCCACGGCATGATCTTGCCTGGGACTGCGCCACAGGCAACGGCCAGGCAGCCACGGCCCTGGCCTCCTATTTCCGTACCGTCGTCGCCAGCGACGCCAGCCGGAAACAGATCGACCAGGCACGCCCACGCGATAACGTCCAGTATGTAGTCGCGCCGGCCGACGCCGCTCCGCTTGCGAATTCATCAGTCGATTTGGTGACCGTCGCCCAAGCCCTGCATTGGTTTCAACTACCACAGTTTTACGCCGAAGTAACGCGGGTTGCAAAGCCGGACGGATTCATCGCCGTATGGTGCTATCAACTTCATGCGATCACGCCGGCAATCGATGCGATAGTCCATCACCTCTATTCTGATATCGTCGGGGCCGATTGGCCGCCGGAGCGGCGGCTCGTTGAGGAGGGATACACGAACACTCGAATTTCCCTTCGCGGCCGTCACGTCACCACCGTTCCACATGACCCATTCGTGGGACCTCGACCACCTGCTGGGCTACCTTGATTCGTGGTCGGCATCGCAACGTGACCGCACCCGCACGGGGAACGATCCGCTCGAGCTGATCAAAGCGGATCTCGTTGCCGCATGGGGTGATCAAAACGAAAAACGGACTGTGACATGGCCTCTGCATGTGCGGGTCGGCCGGGTTCACGGCGAGTCCTATGTCCCGTGATTGGCAGGCATCGCCAGCCTGTTCATCACGGAACAGCGGGACCAGGTGTCAAACTACAGTGGGGTTTTTGGTCGTTGGCTCCGTTTAGTTGGCCGTCTTGATCGACACGTTACGAAACTCGACCGGGTCGCTGTGGCCGGCGAAGCCGAAGAATCCCGATGTGCGGTCTTTGCCGGGATGGGCCGAGTTGTGCATGAAGTCTTTGGCTTTGCTCAGGTCGGTATCGAGGATGACGGTACCATTGAGCTCGACCTTGATCTTGGAGCCCGTGACGGTGACTTCCTCGAAGTTCCACTGGCCTGGGGGCCGGACGTAGCCTTTGTGGGCCGCCACCATTCCGTAGGCCGAGCCGTGCGCCTGCCGAGGATCCAAGGATTTGGCGTACTTGGGATCAGAGTCGTCGAGGATCTGAAGCTCGCACATGCCGGCATAGGCGGTGTCGCCGTGGCCTGGGTAACGAATTGCGAGGCCGTTATTGCCGGCTGGGGGAAGCTTGAACTCGACTCTGGCGGCGAAGTCGGTGAGCTCTTTGTCGTAGTAGATTGTTCCCCCTTTGTGCGGCTTGCATTTCAAGATGCCGTCGACCACTTGGTAGTTTTCGATTGGTCCAGCCCAGTCGGCGAGATGCTTGCCGTTAAAGATCGAGCGAAATCCTTCGCCGCCATGCTTCGCCAGGATCTGATTGGCTTCATCGGGTGAGATTTGCCGAACCGCGATGTTGCGCCATTGGATCTCGTGATCGTGAGTCTGAAGCTGAACCGGGCCCTTGGCCGGTATCGGCACCGAGCGCTTCCAGTAGTTCTCGAGTAACGCGTGGTCGACAACCAGCTTGCCATTCAAATAGATGGTTGTGCGTGCACCGACCTGGATGATCCGGAACGTATTCCACTCGCCTATGGGATTGTCGGCGCGGATGAGTGGGTCTTTGCCGTTGGCACCCGGTGAATTGTTCCACAGCCCCCCTGAACCCTTTTCGGCCCCCATGCGGGCATAACGCGGCTCGGTAAAGTCCCAGATCTGGACTTGCGGCGTGCCGCGGAGATAGACCCCACTGTCTCCCTTGGGACCGATTTTGAAATCGACCAAAAGCTCGATGTCGCCGTAGTCTTTGTCGGTGGTAAGGTAAGCACCTTGGCCGTCGTTGATGATCGCGCCATTCTCGACCCGCCAGTGTTTTTTCAGGTCGCTTGCACCGTCTGCGAGCACCTTGGCTTTCGCCTCAGTGTCGAGGGCGTCAAATTGCGCGCGGATCCATTGTCTTCACACCATGCCAGCCCGTGAAATCCTTGCCGTTGAAGAGTTCGACGAAGCCCTCCGGAAGCCGCTGGCCTGCCTGTGCCTTCGCGGGCGCAGCCCCGACGGCTAACGCCATACTCGCGACAAGAACGAACGCAAGAGGTTTGTGCATGATAGCAATCTCTTCTAATGTGATCACTTAACTTAAGAGTCTCGAGCCGAGCGCGGAGCCGCGCGGCCTCCGACCACTTATCATCGACGGACCGGAGATCGAGATCAACTGGTCGGATCGGTTTGGGGGGCACAGTATCGCTTAAGAGTGCGCGCTCGTGACAGAACGAATGCGACCAAGCGCGGCAATTTGATTCGACACAATGCGTCGGAGTAGACTATCGGTAGCAACATAGCAAGCGGCCGGTAATCCGAGCGCCGACCGCGCCAAACGAATGTGTCGATCGACCGATCCTGTGATCATCAGCGCCGATTGTCCGATGAACCAGGCAACTCCACATCTCGACCCTTGGAGGCTGGTGTGGGGACAGCCCTACATCGACAGCCGTACTTTGGCACTTGCCATCGAGCAAGACTTAGAGCGCGATGCGCGTCCGGATTTTCGCACGCGGCTGCTCGTCCGCGACGCGGCGACAGCGCTTCGTTCGTATTGGGGTGCAAAGAAGTTCACGCGGTGGCTGGCGGAGAGCCCAATGGGCCCAAGGATCCGCAATATTCTCAAGGAAGAACTGGGGGAGCCAGGTTACCCCACTATTCGGAGACGGCTTGTGGCAAGCATCGACGGTTCGGAAATTCGCCAGATATTCGACCTGCTCGGCCGCCGCATTCAAGGTCCAATTGAGGTTTATATCGCCGGCTCGATCCCAACATTGATAAAGGGGTTAACCGCCCGGCCGACGATTGACATCGATTTCGTCGATGAAGTTCCGGCTGAGATACGCAGCCAGAGGGCTGTCTTGCGAAGGATCGAAAACGACTTCGGACTGACGCTGGGTCATGTGCAGTCGCACTTTTTGCCAATTCGTTGGCAAGATCGCCGACAGTGGCTCGGCGATTTTGGCGGCCTCCGCGTCTATGTGGTCGACGAGTACGACATCTTTGTGAGTAAACTCTCAAGCAAAAAGAAAAAACATCAGGACGACTTACGCGTTTTGGCCCTCAAGCTCGACAAAATAATCGCCAAACACCGGTTGTTCACCGATGGACGCCCCTTCCTCGATGATCCCAAGCTAAAGCCGCAGATCGAGGAAAACTGGCAATTCATTTTCCAGGAGCCGCTTGTTGTCGAGCAAGATGACAGCCAGCTACCGGATGACAGACATCAAGGAACGAGGCCGAAGGAGTTTCGCCCTAAGCGTTCCAGTAAGAACCATCGCGAGAAAAAGCGACGCGAATAAGAACGCAACATTGCGCCGAAACGGGTGTCGACTTCGCGTATCGGCCCGTCGGACCGCACAAGGTCTTTACGGGATGATCGACTTCAAGTTGAACCGAACCCCCTTCTTGAACCCGACGCCGGCAGGCGGGTCGCCGGCCATCCCCGTGAGGTCGGCCGTCCGCGTGACGCGATCGGTGATTTCGATCAGCCCCATGTTTCCTTCCCGCGTGACGTAGATGAAGGCTGCATTCGCGTCCGGCACTGATTGCTTCGACTCAGCGTCGTAGTGCATCAACAGCTCATCGACGTACATGACCTTTCGGGAGCATACCGGCGGCGATCAACTTGTCGATGTTTCGCAGATCTCGCGGGCTTATCTCCCAGGCCTTCATGCCGAGCGACCGCAATACGAATGTCTGCGTTCCGTCAGGCGCCCGATGCGTCACGCACATCAAGTCCACGCCGTTTTCCACCGCCCAGGCCGCGATTTGATTCTGCTCGAAACGGTTCTCATCTTTGGAAATTTGGTTCGGCCATTTGGGACAAACACCCGTATCGAGGTCGCAGAAGTACTCGGTGTACATTCCCTCCTGGATCGCGGGGGAGACTACCATTCCGTGTACGCTATCTTCCAATCGGGCGCTTCGGACCCAGAGCGCAATGTCGCGGGGGGAATCGGCTCGTCATCAACTTTCAGATTCGACCTTCTGATACGCGGTATCATCGGTGAATTCGCGCCAATGCGCTTCCCACCACGCCTGCCAACGCCGGGCCTGCCGCGTGAAGAGTTGGTGCTGCAGCGATTGCCGTCGCGGATCATCACTGCGACCGACTCCAAACAGCTCGGAATCGTCGAAGTTCTGCCCGGTGAGTTTTTGGAGTGCGCCGATGATTTCGCGCTCGGGCCTGCCGAAATCGAAGTACTGCCCATGTTGGTGTCCGTCTCGCAGATCGTATTTCTGCATGAATTCCGCGAGCGTACCGTCTGCAACGATCAATCCGTAGTCGCTGCTGCCGGGCAGCAGCGTTTTCGGGTATCGCTCGGATCAGGGCGGGGACGGCTCGCGGGTCGCCAATGGCTCGCAGCGCGAAAGCCAATCGTCGCAGCATGCGATTTTCGGTAGTCCGATCGAGCTCGACGCAAAGTTGCGGCACCGCGTCGCGCCCGATGGCGACGAGCTCTCGCATCAGCGTGCACCATATCTCCGTCTCGTCAACCGTGTGATTCGAGCTTGCGGAATTCGAGGAGAATCTGGGTTGTCCGTTCGGACGGCTTGGTCGATAGCGAGTCGACAAGTTTCCGTGCCGCCTTCAAGCTTTTCGCTCGGGAGGTATACTTGGTGTGACAAGCATGTTGTACTCGGTCGTCTCGTCCCTCTTTCACCACGACCGCGGGTTGCTTTGTCGTGTTCCACGCCATGCGATCGCCGTGAAAATTGACGAAATAAGGAAAGTTCTCACCCGGAGCCGCCCGCATGCTGTACCGGCCCGCGCTATCCACGTTCGCCAACCTCAAGGGGGAAACCGCTTTTCCCAACGGCTGCGACGGGCCGAGGAGGCCGATGACGATGGGTTCTCCGCGGTCGGTGACGGCAATTGGCTGGCCGGTTGACGCGTTGACGACCTGACCGGTGATGAATCCGCCATTGATCAACTTGAACGGCGGCAATTCGAGCTTTTGACCGGCGAGGCACTCTCGATCGGTGATCGCGATACAGACGCGGTCTTTGGCTCTGACGCAAAAGTTGTAGCGGTCCTCGGGCAACACCATCTCGAATCGTCCGGCGGCGTCGGTAGACGCCGGAGTTTCCCGATACTCGCTCGTGTCGTTCCGCCAGCACCACGGCGCCGGCGGCAGGTCTGTCCCGTGACGCTGTCCGTCACGGTGCCCGTGACCCGACAGCCATCCGGCAGCGTCACGGTGACATTCCTCGGCAGCTCGCGAACTTCGATTTCCGCCTGGGGATAGCCAGGATGGGATACTGTGAAGCTCAAGCCAGCTGGACTCGTGGAACCCGCGCGTATCCATTTATAGTGCGGAATTCGATTGATCAGGAAACGACCATCGGGGCCGGTTGTTGCCGACAGAATGCCCGGAACCGGCCGGCCGTCGATGGCCCATTGTGCGACCGTCGCACCGGCGACCGGGCGGCCGCGCGCGTTGTGCACCGTGCCTGCGAGCATCGTCTTTTCGCGAAGTATCCGAATGTCAACATGGTCTTTGTCGCTTTCCTGCCCAGTCCAGATTCCGCCCGCTCCTATCGGACGATCATCCAGCTTCGGCAAAGACCAAGTAGAAGAGCGGATCGACCGGATCATCAGGGCGCGGCGGAGTGAGATCGGCGAACTCAAAGCGACCCTCGCGATCGCTAACGGATTTCGCGATTTCAACAATTGGCGAGGTCCGTCCCTGCACCTTGAACAACCGCACGGTGGCTCCTGCCAGAGGCGACTTGTCGACGTGATCCACGCAGCGTCCGCGAAGCGCGACGGTCTTGGCCTCGCAGCCGCTCGACTTTTTCTGGAACGGGCGCGGACTTCGCCGAAGATTGTGTGTGTCGTGGCAGCCGGCATGGCGTCGGTCAGGCCCAGAGAGCGCAATCGCCAGCACGATGCCGGCGGCAGCGGTCGGCTCGGAGCGACGTCACTGAGGGGGACCGTGCAAGACGCTTGATGCGAGTCGTCAACCGGCGAGTCGAAGATATCAGGCCGATCATCGCCGGGGCGATGCCGGACGGAGCCAGACTCGCCGCGAGCTCGATGATCGTGGCGGCGTAAGCAGACCGATCGGTCTCGCCCAACGCCGCGAGCGCCAGTTCGTCGCAGGCCGCTTCGCGTTCGGCCTGCATCTCCCGGATCGTCCACCAGGCCACGCGGATTGAACCAGTGGAGTGTCCGCGCCAGGAGAAGCAGCCAGTTCGTCCACAAATCGCCGCGCACGAGATGCGCCAGTTCGTGCGCCAGCACGTGCCGGAGCTGCGTGCTCGATGATTCCGTGACGATCGATTCCGGCACAATGATTCTGGGCTTCAACGTCCCCACGATGCAGGGACTGATCGATTCCGGCGTCACCAGCAACGCGGGACGCCATCTGAGTCCGACCCGTTGACAGGCGGTTTCCAGCAGCTGACAGAACGGCGGCATCCGTCACGGGGCGGCAGACCGAAAGGCGTCGACGCAGAACGAGCGCGGCGCCGAAAAGTTGCAGCCCAAACAAGAGACAACCCGCCAGCCAGACCGACGACAGGATCCGCACGATCGGCGGATCACGATGCGGACGCTCTAAGGGTGGCACGAGTTCTACCGCGATCTCGGCGGGAATTGGCGACGAATTCGGCGGGTGCATGTATTGCTGGCGCAGCGGGATTTCGCTGCCGACTCGACATCCCGGGCCGATGGAATCCTCGTTTGAAGTCGGCTGGCGGCCGGCTGAGCTTCTGGGTCAGCCGCTATGGCATGTGTTGCCGTCTTTGGGTCAGCTTCGTGCAGGGCAATTGACCGCGAACTCATGTCCGGGATCAAACGGACGAGATTGAACGCGCTCCAGGGACTGGCTGGAGTCACCACCAACAGCAGCCGGATGACGACGACACTCCAGAGACGGATAGCGCCACCGTGGCGAAATGCGTTCCCCGAGCGACCGCACCAGCAGCATGACCACGAGCGCCAGAACCGCCGCCTGCCAGGAAGCCCGCAAGACCGCCGGTCCGACCGTGTCGAGCAGCGTGATCATTTTCGCTTCTCCCTGGGCTTCTTCTTTTGAGCGAGCAATTGATGAAGCTGTTCAATCTGGTCCTGATCAAGCGACGCTTCCGTGACGAAGTGCACCAGCAGCGCTCCGACGTCGCCGCCGAAGGCCTTCTCCAGGAACGAGCGGCCTTTCTGCCGCACGCATTGCCGGCGAGAGACCGCTGCCCGGTAGATGTACCGCGGCCCGTCAACTTCGTACTCGAGCGCTCCTTTTTCGACGAGCCGCGCCAAGAGCGTTCGGATCGTGCTGTGGTTCCAGTCGTGCGTCGCGCGAAGCCGTTTGATGACGTCCGCCGCCGTGCAGGCGCCGGCCTCCCAGATCGGCTCCATGACGTCCCATTCCGAATCTGAAATCGGCGTCGCCTGCGCCATGACGAGACCTCCGTGACTACATTTGTGGCTAGAGTTGACCACAACTGTAGCTACAAGTCAAGAGACGATCTGCATCTTGCCTGTGCGCGATCATGGCCCGAGCGGATCGACGACCGTCGAGCGGTAGCTGCTCGTCATTCTTCAGAAGTTAAACTTGTCAATATTTTCTTTCGTGAAGATGAACGGCTGACCGAGCAGGATGTTGTCCCCCTGGATCTCGACCGAGCCGAGCCGTCCTGCGGTCAGACTGGTCGCGCCTGGCTTCAACGTGCCCTCCTTGAGCGCGTGTGCGGCCTGAATCGTCAGGTAGCCCAAGTCGGTCGTGTTCCAGAGCACAACGCAATCGGTCGATGCCAGCGTGGACATATCGTTCTGTTGTCATTGGGAAGTCCCAGGCCGATCACCTTGACGTCGGTTCGGCCCGACTGCGTGACGGCTTCAGCCGCACCTGGGACGGCCGGCGTGCAGATGGCCATGATGAGCTTGACGTCGGGGTTGGCGTTCAAGATCGAGTTGGTCTCGTCGAACGCTTTTTTCTGCAGGTCGTCGCAGGGCCGGAGGGCGGCCATCGTGATCTGAGGATACTTTTCCTGCCGCCGTGCTTCGATTGTCTTTTGCCAGGCGATCATGTTGGCCGCGGTCAGCGAGGCAGTGATGATGGCGAAGGCCCCCTTGCCATGGAGAATACGGGCGGCGTTGTCCATGAGCGTCTGGCCGATTCCTTCGGGGGTGGCCTGGTTCACGAAGAAATCGCGTGCGTCGGGGTCGGCGTCGGCGTCCCAGGTAAGAACCTTGATCCCGCGCTGGCGTGCCTTTGCGAAGGACCGACGAGATTCCCTGGCGGTTTTCGACGGCGACGGCGATGACGTCAACACCGCGGGTGATCCACGTGTCGATCACTTCGTTTTGCTTGGCGGGGTCGGGGTCGGTCGGTCCGTCCCAGATGAGCTTGATTCCGAGCTCGGCGGCGGCCTCCTCGGCCCCCTTGCGGCAGGCGATGAAATAGGCGTTACCCTTGCTCTTGGGCATCATGGCAACGGTCAAGGCCGCACCGGTTGCAGTTACCGTTGGCGGCCGCAGTGTCGTCGTCCCGTCGACCGGTGCCTGGCTCTGCTTTTCGCTCTTGAGCGACTGGACAAGGACGACGTTGCTGATCGCGTTGATCAGAGCCGCCGCCAGAATGGTGGCGCAGATGAGCGCCACCTGGGAATTCTTCACAGTCATTACCTCCTGGGAGATTGAGGCAGGGGAAACACCCCGGGCTGCTGCGGGCTTGCGGTCGAGGCCGATTGCCACGAGCAAGAGGATACCCGTCAAGACGCCGGCCAACTCGGATGGCAGGTCGGCCAGTCGAAGGCCGTTTTGGAGCACGGCGATGGCGAAGAGACCCAGCAAGGTCCCCGGGCACGCTTCCGCGCCCGCCGAAGATCGAAGTGCCCCCGAGCACGACCGCCGTGATCGCCGCCAACTCATACGCCGTGCCGGCATCCGCCTTGGCCTGACCCAGGTGAGCGACATAAATGACGGCCGCCAAGCTCGCGACCAGGCCCGAGAGCACGTAGACCAATCCGACGAGCCGATCGACTGGCAGGCCGGCGTATCGTGCCCCTTCCGGCGAAAAGCCGACTCGCGACCAGACCACGGCCAATCGTGGTTCGATGCAGCAAGACCCAGAACGCGGCCGCCACGACCATGAAGATCGGTACCTGGGTGGGAACGCCCCCCAAGGAGTAACCCTGACCCAGGAACAGAAAACGCTCGGGGAAGTCGGTGAAGTTGTCGACGCCCCCGGTCAACCCTTCGGCCAGGCCGCGAAACATCGAAAACGAGCCGAGCGTGACGATCAAGGCAGGGATGCGGCCGCGGGTAATCAAAAATCCATTCAGGCTGCCCGCCAGCGCCCCGACAAAAAGGGTGCACGCGGCGGCAACGCCAATGGACAGCCCCCCGTCGCGCCACAGTTTGCCGAACACGACAGCCGAGAGGCCCATAAGCGAACCGACCGACAGATCGATTCCTCCGGTTGTGATCACTGGGGTCAGGGCCACGGCCAAGAGGCCGATCTCGACGCTCAGGCGCATCACCTCGAACGCATTGGCCAGCGACAAAAAGTTGGTGCCGATGACCGCAAAGACGGCGATCTCGAGGGCCAGGAGACCGAGGAGGATTTTCTGGGACGGCTCCAGGCGAAACCAAGGTGCCAGGGGTGTGGTGGTCTTGAGCGGGGTGGTCAACGTCGTCAAGTCAGCGTCCCTCCCGATAAAACGCATCGGATGCGACCGCCAGCAAGATGATCAGTCCCTGGATCGCCTTTTCCCATTGAGGCTTGCCGAACCACTCCAGCCCGGCGGGCAGGTTGGCGCCGAGAAAGACCAGGGCCGGACCGATCGAGCCCAGCAAGGCGACGCCGATCAAGCTGCCGGCCAGCGTCCCTCGGCCCCCAGAGACGGCCACTCCGCCCACCACCACGGCGGCGATGACCTGGAGCTCCAGGCCTGTCCGGCGTTGGGGTCGACGTCGGAAAAGCGGACCGCGTTGAGCAGAGCCGCCAGCCCCGCCAGCCCTCCCATGACGACAAAGACGCCGAAAACCACGCGACGAGGCCGGATGCCCGCCAGCCGCGCGGCCTCGGGGTCCGAACCCGTGGCGTAGACCGCCCTGCCCGCTGCCAGGTGACGCAGAGCCCCAGGCGAACGCCGCGAAGACCAAGAGCGCGATCGCCACGACCAGCCATTGGCCTGCGGCCTGTCCGGCGCCGAACCACTGAAACCCCGGAGGCAGGTTGCGGACGAACTCCCCTTCACGCATGTAGCGAAGCGACTCGCGGCCGATCACCAGGGTGGCCAGGGTCACCACGATCGACGGCAAGCCCAGCCGGGCGACCAGGGCGCCGTTGATCGCGCCCAAGCCACTGCCGGCCGCGAGCGTCCCCAGGCCGACCAGCGCGATGGGCAAGCCCGCCTCGGCCAGCAGGCCCGGCCACCACGCCGCAGATGCTGAAGATCGAGCCGATCGAGATGTCGATCTGCCGGCAGAGAATCACCAGCGTCATCCCCACCGCGGCGACGAGCACCGGGGCGTTGCTCACCACGAAAGCTCGGAGTGAATCGGCGCGAAAAAATCGAGGAGCGGCGATCGCCAGGAGCAGAAGCAACGCGGCATAAGCCACGGCGACCGACAGCTCGCGACGATAGCGGCCGATCATGATGGCAGCTCCACGCGTGGCACGTCCTTCCAGGCCGTGTTCGATCACTGGCGGCATTCCTGGGGCACTCGCCTTCGCAAGTGCCCGAGCGCCAGCTCGAGGATCGCTTCTTGGGTGGCCCCGGCGCGGTCGAGCGTGCCGACGATCGTGCCGCCGTGCATGACGGCGATCCGGTCGCTCATGCCGAGAATCTCGGGCAACTCGGACGAGATCATCAGGATCGCCAGCCCGCGCCCGGCCAGCTCGCTCATGAGCCGATGGATCTCGGCCTTGGCGCCGACGTCGACCCCCTGGGTCGGCTCGTCGAGAATGAGCAACGCGGGCTTCGCCGCCAGCCAGCGCGCCAGTGCCACTTTCTGCTGGTTTCCGCCCGAGAGGTTGCCCACGCGCGTTTCGAGCGAGGGTGTCTTGATCCCGAGCTGGCGGACGAACCGCGCCGCGATGTCGCGCTCTCGGCGGAAGTCGAGGAACCCGAACCGAGAGACGGCCCGCAGGGTCGCCAGCGTGGTATTGGCGGCCGTCGTCATGTCGAGAATGACGCCGTGGCGGCGGCGATCTTCGGGGACGTAGGCGATTCCCAGCGCGGCCGCTCGCGTCGGAGAATCGATCGCCACGGGCCGGCCACGCAGCCGGACCTCGCCCGTTTCGGCCGGCGTCAGGCCGAACAAGACGCGCGCCAGCTCGGTCCTGCCCGCGCCGACCAGTCCGGCCAGCCCGAGAATCTCGCCGGCCCGAACGCTCAAGCTGATATTGCGCACGCCCGCAGACTGGCAGCCCAGGTTCTCGACGCTCAAGGACCACCTCGCCCGGCTCAACGAATGTCTTGGGAAAGACGGCCGACAGCTCGCGGCCGACCATCATGCGGATCAAGTCGCCGCGCGACACCTCGTCCATTCGCCTGTGTCCCGACCAAAACGCCGTCGCGCAAGGCCGTCACGCGATCGGCGATCTGCGGCAGCTCTTCGAGGCGGTGGGAAATGTAGATGATGCCGACCCCGTGCGACTTCAGATCGCCGATGACCCGAAAGAGCCGGTCGACTTCCTTGTCGCTGAGCGAGGCCGTCGGCTCGTCCATGATCAAGATACGGGCTTCGGCTCCCAGCGCACGCGCGATCTCGACCAGTTGCTGCTCGGGCATCGACAGCGAGCGCACCTCGGTTTCCGGGTCGATTGCCGCGCCGATCTTTTCGAGCAAGCTCTCGCGCTGCGTGCGGCGTCGGCCCCAGCGGACCCGGCGCCAGCTTCCCCCGGCTCGAGTCCGATCGCGATGTTCTCGGCGACCGTCAGGTCGGGAAAGAGGGCCGGCTGCTGGTAAATCGCGGCGATTCCCAGGTCGCGCGCACGCACCGGATCAAGGTCGCCGACCGGCCGCCCCTAGACCTCGATTGTCCCCTCGTCGGGGAGATGGGCGCCGGTGATCACCTTGATCAGTGTCGATTTGCCGGCGCCGTTTTCGCCGACCAAGGCGTGGACTTCGCCGGCCCGGAGGTCGAACGAGACCCCCTTCAAGGCCTGCACTCCGGCAAACGCCTTGCTGATTCCGGTCAATTCCAGCAAATCGGGCACGACGCGACCCCCTATCGTCAACTAACCGCGTTTCGAGAGCACGTCGCGTTCGTAGTGTCTTGACCTCCGCCAGCCAATCTCGGCCGGCGGGCACGTCGCGCGACAGGCAATAATGATCCCAGACCGCGCCGAAGGGGAGCGTCTTGAGCTCTTCCAGGAGCGCCAGCCGCGCGGTGGTATCGCCTTCGGCCTCGAGCTTGCGGAGGGTTTCGGTCGGCTCGAGCAACGCGAGCAGCAGTGCCTTCTGCATGGCCCGGGCGCCGATGACCCAGGCGGCCACGCGGTTGATGCTGGCGTCGAAAAAATCGAGCCCGATGTGGACGCGGTCGAGATAGCCGCCGCGGACCAGCTCCTGAGCGATCGCCTCGAGCTCGTCGGAGAGGACCACCACGTGGTCGCTGTCCCAGCGAACGCCGCGGCTGACGTGCAGCAGGATCTCATCCAGAGTACAGGAGCACCGCCGAGATCTTGTCCGAGACGATCTCGGTCGGATGATAGTGGCCGGCGTCGAGGCACAGAAGCTTCTTGTGCGTCACGGCATAACCGAGATAAAACTCGTGCGAGCCGACGACATAGCTCTCCGAGCCGATCCCGAACAGTTTGCCCTCGACGGCGTCGCGGATGTACCGCGGGTCGAGCGGCTCGGCGAAGATTGCGTCGAGCGATTCGGCGAGGCGCTCGCGCGGTCCTTTGCGGTCGATGGGACGTGTCCTTGCAGCCGTCGGGGATCCAGACGTTGGTCACGCAGGGTGTGCCCAGAGCCTTGCCGATCGCGGCGCCGATCTGCCGGCACGCGATCCCGTGATCGATCCAGAACCGGCGGATCGCGTGATCGGCGTGGGCCAGGGTGTAGCCGTCGGCGGCCAGGGGGTGGGCGAAATAGGTCGGGATTGAAGTCCATGCCGATGCGCCTGGATTTGTGCCCAGTCGATCCAGGTCTGGAAATGTTCGGGCCCGAGCCGCGTCGCGCTCGACCTTGCGGCCGCCGGTCTCGGCATAGCTGGCGTGGAGGTTCAAGCGATGCGAGCCGGGCAAGAGCGACAGCGTCTTGTCCAGGTCGGCCCGGAGCTCGTCGGGCGTGCGTGCCTTGCCGGGATAATTGCCGGTGACCGCCAGGCCGCCCCCCAGCTCCTGGCCCGAGTTTTCAAAGCCCGCCGACATCGTCCCCCTGCCAGCAATGCAGCGAGATCGCGATGGTCGCCAAGCCGCTCAGAGCCGACTCGACATCGACGCCCCATTCGGCGTATTGCTCCTTCGCGCTGGCGAAGGCTCGTCCCACGTTTTCCGCCAGGAGAAGCTCATGGCGCCGTCCTCAGACAAAGCAGGGATAGCCAAGATGCGTATCGTCGGTTCAATTCTGCCCGAACCTGCGGACTCATGCCAGCCAGAGCCAGGGTGAGAATCAGATCGATGCGCCACCCGGCAATCGGTCTCCTGCCACTTTTTGAGGTAGAATGAAGACCAGGGCATGTCGTATTCGTTTCCACCCATGGCAGTGCTGCACGCATGTGTGTGATTGAAGCCGGATTATCCCTGCGACTTATGTCCGGAACCTCCTTGCGGTTTGAACGCTGATTCAATAGGATAGGGGTTGAGGGTAAATCATCACTCCGCTGTCTTCCTTGGATCTGGTGGCAGGTCGGCCGGATCAACGAGGAGACGTCGGTTTGATCTGGAGGCGATCCCTGTCGTGCTGGCCCGCCAGGAGAATAAGCGGGGTCGAATCGAGGAAGAGTTCGATCTCAAGTCTAGTGATCCCGAAAGGGGAAATCGCATGCGAACTCGCCGCGGATTCACGCTCATCGAGTTATTGGTCGTCATTGCCATCATCGCCATTCTGATCGCTTTGCTGTTGCCCGCGATCCAGTCGGCGCGAGGCAGCGCGGCGGGCCCAGTGCACCAACAACCTGAAGCAACTGGGTCTTGCCACTCACAGCTACCTGTCGCAGCAGGGGACGTTTCCTCCCCTGGTGCAAAACGGGAGCTTCAATGTCTGGGGGAATACCTTCAGCGGCATCACGGGGGGCTGCACCGGGCTTTACTACGACCCGTGGCCGCTGGACTGGACCGCCTCGCTTCTTGGGTCAGCTCGATCAGATTCCGCTGTTCAACCAATTGAATTTCGATGTCAGCTCCGGATGGCATGGGCCAACATCGCTAGGGTGGGACCCGCAAAACACAACGGTGCTCTCGACTCAAGTTGGCATCTTGCTCTGCCCGTCGGAAGACAAGAAAGTAACCATGACATCGGGCCCGGAACCCGCAAGAACTATGTGGCCAATTTCGGCGGGCCGGCCAATTTCATGGCCTGGAGCGGCGTGCTCGTGCCGCTGAAAGACACTCCCCCGCTCAGCTATGCCGGGGTCTACTCGAATGGCAACAGCGGCACCACGTTTGGGATCGAGGGGATCACCGACGGCAGCTCGAACACGGCGATGTTCAGCGAGACCCTGCTCGGCTCGGGTCCCCTCGTCGCCGATCTCACTGGCCGCGACGACTCGGACCAGCACCTATCTGTGGTTTGTGCCGTTCCCAATTTCTAGGACCAGGGCCCGCAGGGGGGCGTCAGCGCCATGCTCTTCATGCAGGCTTGCAAGGGTCTGCCCGGCATCACGCAGTCGGTGGGTCTACTGCCGCCGGCTAATGGCAACATCTGGCTCGCCGGCAACGCCGGGTCGAGCCTGATGTGGGACGCCTACAACCACTTCATGCCCCCCAACAGCACGGCTTGCGCGGCCTCGAACGATTTTAACGTGAACCCTTCGACTCCATCGGGGGTGGCGGCGTCGGTACCGGTGGCGGTAGCCTCCCCACGACGGTCTACGGAGGCTGGGGCACGTTCATGGACGCATTCCTCCGAGTAGCAATCATCCCGGCGGTGTGAACATTGCTTTCGCCGACGGGTCAGTGCGCTGCATCAAGAACACAGTGACTACCTAGACGTGGTGGTCGCTTGGCACTCGCAATGGCCAGGAAGCCCTCAGTTCCGATGCTTATTGATCGAGGTCGATCGGCCGAGAACGGCCCAGAGCCGTTCTCGGCCTTTACACCGGTCCGCCGGTGGCCAGCGTCGAAAGTCAGGATTCCATGTCCGGTGGACTCGGGTCCGACCGAATCGCACCACAAAAAGCCAAGAGGCCAATCTTTAGTTTTGACTTCAATACAGGGGATATCATCGATGAGCCAAGTACGCTGGGTGGTTGGGGGAGCTGTTCTGGCCTTCATACTCACCGGCTGCGGGGAAAGTCCACCCGAGGCCGGGCCCGTCCCGTTCAAAGCGACGAATTCGCCTGAAATCGAGGCGTTCACTAAGCGGATGTCCGAAAACGCCAAGGGCAAGGTAGGTATGAAGAGACCATTCGAAGCGCCGAGCAAACCCGGGATGGATGCCAAGGCCGAGTCGAAGAAAGAGTAGTCGCGAGAACCGAAGCGGTTTCGTCCCCGTTTCACAAGGCCATCTCTCGAATAGAACCGCCGATCGCTCGATCGTAGACAAAAAGTCATCGATGTTCCGCCCGGGCGTCTGTTGCCGGGCCGGCTGGTTGAAAAAGGACCACGGCAATTCTCGCCGCAGAGCCTGCCGTATCCGACTGCTCGAACACCGATGTCGGGCGGGCAGTTCACTTGCCTTTCAGATTGGCGAGGAACTCGATCAGATCACGCAGCTCGGTCCTTTTTAGCTTGCGTACCAAGTCGTTGGGCATCGCCGAGGGACCGCGTTTACGCTCCTCAATCAGTTCTTTGCGCACAATGTCGGTTTTGCCTTCGGCAGTGATCAGGCGAACTTCCTTGTCGTCCTCGCCCCGAAGAACGCCAGTATGCACCTGGCCATCGCTCGTGGCCAGGACAACAGACTCAAACCCCTGGGCGATCTGTTTGTTGGGATCGACTATCGATTCGAGCAGATAAAGGCGGGTCTGACGGTCGCCGATGCCCGAAAGGTCGGGGCCGACTTCGCCACCGACTAGCTCGCCCGAGGAACCCTTGACTTTGTGGCAGCGCACACATTCGAGCTCGGCCTTGGTCGTGAACACCGCCATGCCGTGCTGAGCATCGCCGCCAGTTAACGCTTCGCGATACGGCGCCAGCGCGTCGTCTTTGGGCTTGGACGATTCGTAACGATCGATCTTTTGTTGGAAATCTGTCACCGGCCGTTTCTTGGCGGCTTCGATCACATCAAGCTGAATTTCGGGAGCAACCTTACCGGCGATCAGCCGGTCTACCCAGATTGAAAGTTCGTCGCGGGCCGGATCGCCCGGCATGGCGGCCAAAACCGCCATCGCTCCTTGCCGCTCGGCGGTCGAACCATGTTCGAGGCGGTCGCGCAATGGCGCCAGCGCGGCTGTGGGATCAACCTTCGCCAGAATGCGGAGCGCCTCGGTGCGACTTCTGTACCCGGGCATCACGAGCGCTTGCTGGGCCGACTCAATTCGCTTTGGGTATTCAAGTTGATCGAGGGCTTTCAAGGCCTCGGCCCGAGTCTTGTCGGCTTGTCCCCGATCGTTTGCCAGGCTCGCCAATCGAGCGCCAACCTCCTTGATTTTCATTGTGCCGGCGGCAGCGGCAGCGGCAGTTTGGACATTGGCCGGTGCCGATTGCAAAATCGCGGCGAGCTGGGGGCGCAAGGCATCAACGCCCAATGCCGGCGAGCGGGCCGCAACGGGCCGCCACAGGCCCATTACACGATCACGACCCGACGGTGTGCCCCACTTCGCCAGCATGTCGATCGCGAGCACGCGCGCAGCTTCCGGCAGCCCCGGCTCCGCAGCCACGTTGGCCAGAACGGCAGCATTATTAGCCTGGCCTAGCCGATAGTTGGCATCGAGAATCCGCCGCGCGAGTGGCACGGGCACACTCGGTGCGACTGCAAGCTTGGCGAGGCTGGGCAGAGCATCGGGGATGGGGACGTCATGGATTGCCCGAGCCGCCTCGAGCACGATCAAGGGGTCGGCGTCGCTTAAGAAGTGGGCGATTTCGGGATCTTCGCGACGGCGCATGGCCAGGAGTATCGCCATCCGCACCTTGGGCGACTCGTCGCGCGCGGCTTGACCCCAGGCCTCAGTCTTGCCTGATCCGACCAGACCAACAACACCGGCATGGCGCAGGTACGGGTCGTTGCCATCATTGCCGCGGATCATCCGCAATAAAGGCCCAATTGCCTCGGATCGGCCCAGCTTGCCCAGGGCGGCCGCGGCGAAGAAGCGGACGCGGGGACTCGTGTCTTCAAGCAGTGCAATCAACCTGCCGAGGCCCTGGACAAGGACTGCGTCACCGACAACCTTTGCGGTCTGGGCGCGCACCTCGGGGTCGGGGTCGGCAAGCAAGCCGCCCACTGCTTCCCACAGGGCTTTAGGGGGGCGGGTGCGTGTGGTTCGGGCGGCCTGCGCCAGGCCCCAAATCGCATGGATTCGAGGCAGCGTTTGGCCGGTTGGCCGAGCGACCCGCGCGAGGATCTTCCACCCTTCATCGCCCCGGCCGGCCAGCTCGAATTGCGACTTCTTGGCGAACGCGCATGTCGGCGTGGGCGAGCAACCCGGCCAGGTCATCGCCAGGCCGTCGCTCCATTCCCTGCTCAAGCAGCTTTTTGACCTCCAAGACCTGTGGAAGATCCCGCCGGGCATTGTCCGTCACGCGGTAAATGCGACCCTTGTTGGTTTTTTCCCACCCCTCGACCCAGTCGCAGAAATAAAACGCTCCGTCAGGCCCAAAATCGGCATCTGTCGCCAGTACCGACCACACAAATTGACGCGAATTGACAAGCTGAAACGAAGCTCCCTTGGGCTCGAGCGCAAAGGTGCGAATACCGCTCTGACCGCTCGCGCCACGGAAATCGACGAGGAAGAAATGCTTCTTGTATTGCGCCGGCAGCAGTGTGACGCCCGGGTCGTAAGTTAGACCGGCTGGACCATCGGCGATATTGGCAATCGGTGGGACGATATACGCTGCTTGGCCGGCAAAAGCGGGATACCAGAGTCTCTCCTCGTTCCACGGCCCTCGGCTGACCGGAGTTTCCATGAATTGGTAGCCGATCCGCCAGCCGCTGTCGCCTCCTTCGACCAGGTACACCCAGCGCGCGCGATCGCCGCTGTCGGAGTTGTTGTCACCGGTGAACAAGTTACCGTATTCATCGAACGCCAGTTCTTGGGGGTTGCGCAGGCCGGTCGCGAACACTTCGAGTTCGGTGCCGTCGGGATTGCACCGCAAGATCGAGCCGGTGTCGGGAACGCTCAATTGCCGTCCCTCGCGGGTCATCACATTGAACCCTCGGTCGCCGATGCTGAAATAAAGCCTGCCATCGGGCCCGAATCGCAGGCCATGCAGGTCGTGTCCCAAAAACCCGACGTGTACGCCGTAGCCTTCGTGCAGGAGCGCGCGGTCATCGGCGCGGCCGTCGCCGTTCGTGTCACGCAGCTTCCACAGCCAGGGAATGCAGGCAAACCAAACATCGTCCTTGCGCGAGCACACCGGCACCGATGCCCGCCGCCGGGTCGTTAAATCCGTCGGCGAAGACCGTCGCCCCGTCTGCCTTGCCATCACCGTCGCGGTCAACGATGCGCTTCACTCGCTCGTGTTGCAGGTTGTATTGGGCGAATTCCTTTCCCAGAAAGCTCCTGTACATCGCAACCCGGTCGGCGACTGAACGGCTTGCCAGATCGACATCAAGCCAGTTCATATGATTCCGTGTATCGGTCACACCCGCGCCATGGCGGAATGTCTCGGCAACGTAGAAAACTCCCTTTTCGTCGATGCAGAAGGCGACCGGATTGGCGAGATAGGGCTCAGCCGCGAATAGCTCCACTTTCAGTTCCGCCGGCACCCGGAACGACTTGATCGCTCGCAGCCCTTCGTCGGAGGAGGCGGCGACCGGCGGATTGTATGGTTGCGGCTGCGCTGCCGCCGGACCTAGCTTTTTGCCGTCGTCCGCGAACAAGGGGAGCTCACCCGCCAGCACAATTGAAAGCACCCATATACAGAATCGAAGTCTATCATTGTACATAAACATAATCATATGAGTGTTTAAACTCGCGAAAAGAATCGGCAGTGGCGGGGTCAATCGTGTGCTGTCATTTGATGCGAGTGAGGAGAGATTCGCTGGTTTTCAGGATACGATGGACGATGTCGGGTTGTGAAGTCGAATCCTTGGTTGCCTGAAATCTCGGCGGAACTCAACCATGAAGCTCGATCCGGAATGCAAGGGACGGCAGTTGGTGTTGCTGGCGATGCTTGGTTTCGGGCTGCAATCGAGGCTGCTCACTCCTCGGCCATTCCATTTCGTCGTGCGTCGGGCAGCCAAATAGCATCTTACTCATCCCCGGCTCCGGCCAGTCGTACGCGGATCAGATGGCTATGCCCGGCCAGACCTGACGGTACAACCTCACCTTCGATCCGCCGCGCCGCCAGCAGGCTGGCGATTTCGGGATCGGCGGCGACGGCCTGGGTCAAGACGACTTCGTCGCCGCGTGCGGCTTCGAGAATTCGAATTGTCTGCCGGGCCGTTGTACCGAAATAGTCGAGCTGATCGTTGAGAGTGGCGGCGACCGTTGCACCGCGGTGAATCGCAACTCGCTGACGTAGAGTGTGCGTCGGCTTGCCCGTGGCAAGTTGTGGAACGAGGTCGAGCGCTGTGCGTACCGCACTCGTGACACTACCAAAGGAAGCCATAACCCCCTCTCCCATCGTCTTGACCACCGCGCCGCCGCCGGCGCGTATCGTGGCGGCGAGGCACTGCAGATGCTCGTGAACCACGCCGAACGCACCCGTATCCCCCAGGTCACGGTAGAGCGCGTCGGCTTGTTCTGGGTCAAGTGCGGTGACCATGAGAGTGACCATTGAGACCGTCGCGAGCTGGCCGGGCGCGAGCATTTCGCCAGGAAAGAGTTCGCGAAAGAGTGCCAGCGACGTGGCACGCGCGGCAGTGAGCGCATCGGCGCGTCATCGCCGTCCGCTCTACCCGGATCACCAGCTCTTGCGAATGGGAGTTTTTGAGAATCAGGATCTGGCTGCCCGCCCGCAACGTCTGGAATTGGCCCGGTTGCGGCGCCGCGGTCAGGTCGATATCCCACCGGCGGATTGTAGCCGTCGACTGAACCTGGAAGTCGAGCGACCACGGTAGTTGTGGTCCACGGACGCGATAGTTGCCAGCAGCCAGCTCGAGCTCCAGCTCGATGCGCTCGTCGGGCGCGATGCGGATTTGAGCCAGCACATGCGGCGAGTGGGCTGGTCCGCCGACGCAGTAGATGCCCAGATCGGCCTCGCGAATCTCGGGATGCACGCGGAAAATCAGCTCGATCGACCGGGCAAAATCGAGCTGAAAGTCGAGGTTGCACGCCTCGCAGTGGGCATGATTGGCGATCGCGCGGAGCGTGTCGGTCACCTGGCATGAGATGCGGCAGACGGGGCATAGTAGATCCCAGTGCAGCTCGAGCAGGCCTAGATGGGCGCCCCGCAGACAAGCGGCGACGACGTCATCGGGATCAAGCTGCAAGCGCTCGGCCAGAGCGAGTGGCCGAATGCGGGCCAGCTCTTGAGGCGGACCGCAGGCGAGGTATTCGCCCAACCGATCGACAACTTCCGCATCGACGCCCTGCTCGATCAGTCGATCCAGCACGCGTTCCAGCCGCTGGCGCCTTTGAGGTGCAATCACGGCCGGCTCGGCGAATGCATCGACTGCGGGAGAAACCCCGCGTAGCTTCTGGCTCTTGAGCGTCGCATCGATGCGCTGATAGACCCGCTCGAGGCTCTTGCGCAGCGTGACGCCGATGCCCCAGCGCGATCCGACGCGAATTTTCCACGAGCTGGGCTCGAGAATGAGCCGGTGGATCAAGGTTGTGCCGCCTCCGGGACGAGGGAGGAGCTCGACAACACTGACCAGCCACCGGAATGGCCCCGCGCTATACTCCCGAAACACGCCCATGCGCCGCGGCTCGATCCATTCGTACGGGTGCTCTTCACCGACCTCGACCATGCCGGCTTTGCGCCCCTCGATGAAAGTCCGTGTGCCCCGGCCTTCTTCGTAGCGGGTCTTAGTATTCAGCGGTGAAAATCCAATCGCACGATCGAATCGGTCTGTATTGGTAACCAGCGGCCAGAGTTGCCTCGGCGATGATTCGAGCTCCCATCGGAATTCGAATTGGACGACCCGCTGCGGGTCGCACTCGGGAAGCCGAGGGTGTATTGTCAGGTCGGTCGGTCTGCCTTCAAGCAAGGCTTCCATGTCGCGGAGCATCGCCCCAGCATCGGCATAGCGGTCGTCGGCGTGCTTGGCGAGAGCTCTATCGATCACCCGCGCGACACCCTCGCTGACCTCCACGTTCATCGCTGCCAATCGCGGCGGGGGTTCGTTACAGTGCTGCACTGCAAGGTCATCCCGTGTCTCGGCGGCGAACGGAGGTCTGCCGGCCAGGAGATGAAACAAGGTTGCTCCCATGGCGTAAACATCCGTGCGCGGATCGACGGCACGGCCGGTCCACTGCTCCGGCGCCATGTAATGAGGGGTTCCGAGAAGCGCCCTGCCGCAGTCAGCGCCATCGATTCGCTATCAACGACATGACGGGCCAGTCCGAAATCCGACAGCTTGACCCGCGGCAAGGCTGCCGCTCCGTCGATGGTTCCTTTCGATGTCGACGCGAGTACCGCGCACGTTCGCATCAGATATGAAAGCGGGCTCGCGTTCACTGTTGGAGGCAAAAATGTCTTCTTCAGTTTTTTGAATCGCGGAAGGCTGGCGCGGTTCGAGAAGGAGGATGTTGCTGGGTTTGATGTCGCGATGAACGATCCCCCGCTCGTGGGCCTGCATTAACCCGCGCGGCGGCCACCATGATCGAAAGGGCCTCTCGCTCGTCGAGCCTGCTTCGCTGGGCTAAAAGTTGGCCCAGGCTCTCACCGGCGACGAATTCGAGGACCATGTACGGCACGCCGTCGTCCTCGTTGAATTCAAGCAGGTTGACGACATAGGGATTGTTGGCCTCTGCCATGAGCCGGGCCTCCTTGCGAAACCGCCTCACGATATCGTGACTGCCGATGCGGTCAGTCCGGAGGATCTTGATCGCGACAACCGAGCCGTCGGACGGGTCGAGGGCGCGGTGGACTACTCCCTGTGCGCCTTCGCCCAGCTTTTCGAGTAGGCGATACCGGCCCATGCTGACCACGGGCGAGTTGACCACCAGAGTATTCGAGCCGTCCCCGGACGCGTTCGATTCGAATTCGTCCGCTTGCGAATAAAAGCGTGATCGAGCGGAGCTATCGCCGGGCATGGCCCAGTTTCCCGTGGCGTCCGTGGGCGCAAGTAGCCCAACCAGTCGTTCGTGAACCTCACGTGCGCTGGGACGCTCGGCGGGATCCGCAGCCAGCAATTCATCGACGAGATCTCCAAGCGACGAACCTGCAATCAGGCCGACTCCACTGGGTTTGTCGTTCGATCGATCGCCCCCTGCGGATACCAGCCAAGTGATGAGCGCACCCAAGCTGTACAGGTCGGCCGCACGGGCGGCGGCTTCATTTGCGCCAAGTTCAAGAGAGGCACGGCCGACGGCGTTGATCGGTTCTGCGCGGACGGGAACCCAACCATGGCGCCGCCGAAATTGAGCTTGGGTTCAGTTCCGCCAACAAGCAACACCTGGTCTGGAGCGAGCCAGCCGTGCGGCAATCCCAATCGATGAGCGGCCTTCAGAGCAGCCGCCAGATCACCGGCGATCGCGATCGCGTCTTGACGGCTCTTGGGCCCGTTGGCGGCCACCGACGTTGCGAGTGTCGTCGCGCCAACCCATTCCAGCACAGCATAGGGGCGGTTGTGCTCAAGGTCGAGCTCAAGTATTCGAATCACCGAGGGATGTTCGAGCTGGGCCGCCACGCGGAGCCGGTGAGCCAGAACTTTCCAGCGGCGAGGATCCTGGCGTGCAGGTTCAAGGTCGACTACTTCGACCTCGGTATCGCCATCCTCGCCGACTGCGCGGTAGGCAACTCCGTCTGGGCCGGCGCCGAGTTGAGAACGGAGCCGGTAACGGTCGAGACTCATCGTTTACCTCGATCTCACCCGGCTCGACACCGATACGAGTAAGGTGTTTCAATCACCCATCATCATAGTACTCAGTAATGTAGGTGGAGAACATAACGGATCGACCCTTCTGCAACTTGGACCTTGTATTAACGTCGCCAGCAACGCCTCAGTCTAGTTCTTCTGCTCGTCTGTATATTCGTTCCACTTCTGCCGGCTCCGGTCTCCTCCGCGGGCCCCAGCCTTCACCGATTCCAACGTGCGCTCTCCATGCGCTGCTCCGTGTCTCGGACTCGCGCCTGCCTGCGCGGACAAACCGGTGGACCCGAAGCCGCCGCCGGTACGGAGAAAAGTAGCGTTGAGCCGCAGCCAACGTAATACCGACCGCTTCGGGGCTGGCGAGCCGTGCGCGATCGACGGGTCCGGCTTCGCTCACAGTAGCCCATCCAGAAGCGGAATCGTCGCAATGAACAGCAGGAACGTGATTGCAAACTGGATGACGAACGATATGAAAGTGACGACCGCACTTTTGATCCGATCGCGTTCCGCTCCGGGTGATGTCAGCGATAATGCGTACCAGCCGAGGGATGGGACCAGCACCGCGGATCCGAGCATCGTCACGATCAGGAATGGATTTCCTGCTCCGACCAAGGCCGCAAGAAACGTATTTCCAGCCGCGAACCGGACCAACAGCCCCTTGGGCGGGGTGCGGTGCGCTGTGCCGACCCACAGAGCCGGCAAGGCCGCGGCCAGACTCCACGCAGCGACCGCTGCCAGTGCCGCCGTTCTCGCAGCCGATCTGTTAACAGGCGCGAAGTGATCACTGAAGGCGTAAAGGGCGCAGCAAGGAGCACTGACCGCAATGAGCAGCATCATCGTGTTCATCGTAAGTCGCGGTCGGACTGACCAAGACCTGATTGCGTCGATCATGATCACGCTCTCCACGTTCAGCGAGTGAGTAATCCCGCATCGAGGATGAATTCCGAACCGGTGATCGCGCGAGCTTTGGAAGAGGCCAGAAACACGACGGCATCGGCGACGTCCTCGGGCTCGATCCAGGGCATGGGCAGGAGGTTGCCTGCGGAGCGTTCGGCGATTTCTCGCGGAGTTTTCCCTTCAAGCATTGCCAGGCCGTCGTTCATCGGCGTGTTGACGCCGGTCGGGCAGAGGGCGATGACCCGGATGTTGAACGGTGCCAGCTCGATGGCCCACGACTTGGTCAGGCCGACGAGCCCCCATTTTGACGCTGCGTAGTGAGATAGCCGGGCCATGCCGCGCTGCCCGGCGACCGATGAGTTGTTGATAATGACCCCGCGGCGGCGGTCGATCATGATCGGAATGACGCGCCGAGCGACCAGAAAAGGCCCCTTCAGATTGATGTCGACCATCGAATCCCAGGCGTCTTCGGTTAGCTCATGGACCAGGCCATAGCCGCAGATCCCCGCGTTGTTAAAGAGGATGTCGATGCCGCCGAACCGATCGGCGGTGGTGGCGACGGCCGAGCTGACCGCCGCATCGTCACGGACGTCGGCCGCGAACGTCAGACAGTCGACCCCAAGCGCATGACATTCATGGGCCAGGGTTTCGAGGTCGTCGGTTGAGCCCATTGGATAGCCCGGATAGTCAATCGGCCGCGCGATATCGATGGCCGCAATTCGGACCCCCTCGCGAGCCAACGCCAGCGCGGATGCCCGCCCCTGGCCGTGCGCGGCTCCGGTGATCAGAGCCACCTGGCCGGCCAAATCGGACGTCGTTCGCCGGCCCACCGGCGGCAGGCCGCGCTCATTGCGATCTCTCCCGGCGATACGGATGTAGATACTCATCGAGATCGACCTGCAGCGCGTTGTTGAACAGATTGGTCGCGACCATAAGCCCCCCGAATGCGGTCAATGCGACAAGCTGATCGGGCTCGAGGCGGTCGGCCAGGCGGCCGTACAGCTCATCGGATACACCGTGCGGGTCGACTGCGAGCTGCCGGCCGTAGGCGACAAGAGCTTGCTCCCAATCGTCGAGCCGAAGCTCGTCGGGGTTGTCTCCCGCATCGATCAGCAGCCGGCGAAAGAAGGTGGAGCAGATGAGACAGTCGGTGCCGGCCGAGATGGCATGGGCGTACAGAGTGGTCGCCCGCTCGCCCAGAAAGGGAACGACCTCATGGCGTAGATCGTACCAGGTCATAAGGGCGTGCAAGGCCACTGGCGAGCGAGCCAGCGTCCGCTTCATGTTGGTGACCCGGCCGTGGGCCGCGCGAGTCTTGTCGAGCGCGGCGCGGGACTCGGGATTGGCATCATCGTCTTGCAGTGGTGGTATTCGCGGCATGGTCGTGCCCCGTTGCAGCTTGTAAAGTGCATGTCCAACTTTCCCCAGACCGAACGATTTCCAGCCGACGTTCGTTCCATATGATATAGATATTGTACGCACCTTGAGGATGAATCCATGAGAAGAATGAAGACGGGCGTTGTGCCGAGTGTGGATGCCATGGAGCCGAAGCTGCTGCTCTCGACCGCAGCGCCACTCCTGTCCAGGCACGCGTTAACTGGCGTCGTTCGCGAGGTCAGGGCCATCGTCAGCACGCTCGCCAAGACGGGGAACACGGTCCAGGCGAGTGGGCAGCTCACCGATGTTGCGTCGCAGATTCCGACCGGATCCGCGGCGCTTGCCCTGTCGTGGCAATCCGACCTCGGGCTCTATCGCCCTCATTCCGCAAGGTCGGTCATGACGACGGAGACACGGATCATCAGCGACCTCTACCGCGACATTCAGGGCGGCGTCGCTAGCAGTAACCTGCCGGCATCCGGGTCGGGCTCCACGACCTCCACCACTCCCATCCAGGGCACGGGGAGCCGCGTCACTCCTGTGCCCACTACCACGCCTACGCCTACGCCTACGCCCGCCCAGGGCACGACGCATCCTTCCACTCCAGTGCCCCCCACGCCCAGTCTTGACAGCGTTCAGATTCAAAACACCACGGGCCTGGCCATCGTGGTAACCGTCCGTCTGATGGTATCTGACAACCAGCAACCATCGATTACCGAAACGATTCCGGCGCAGGGGAATACGATCGCCACCTTTAATTTCGGAACTGCGACCAACGACTTCATGACGATGAACGTGAGCAGCGCGGAAGGGGACCAAGGCCCGCCGCCGTGGACGAACATCAACCTGTCGCAGCCACTCAATGGCTACGACGGGACCCTGTTCACGATCTCCTTATTCGGTCCCTACTTCAGCGTCAACGTCCCCTGATCCCCGGGCTTATTGGCCTCACAACGATTGCGTGGAAATGCCGCGATCTCTGAATGCTAACGATCGCCCTTGTCGTGTTGCTTCGGTGGCTCCGCACCATATATTCTTGGCTTGTTCTTCGACGTTTCGCGACAAGCCAACGATGGCCACTTGGCGGCGAACTTGGCCAGTGCCTCAAGCCCGTGGGAGTCTGAGGACCAGAAGGCGAGTTGAGGTCGAAGCAACGTGTCGCAGTGGCCAGATTGACCAAATTCCGCGCACTTTGCTAAATGCCCAAGAGCCGTACGCGGCCGCGGGTGTCGCCTTGTCGGCCACGTGGCCGAATCGCTCCTTTGCAAAACGTGCGCTGACGCGTGAATAATGAAGCCACGTCCCATGCAGCCAAAGGAACTGGCGAGATCTAAACGGGATCGTACTGGACGACCCCCATGGCCTTACGGCAGCCTTACCGGCTCGTATGATTGGGCATCCCGTGCGGAATTAAACCGATGACGACCATGCGTGGACAATCTCTGACCCTCGGCATCCTCGTCGCCATATGCTTCGCGCCAGGGCGGGCTCAATCGCAAGATGCGCCTGCATGGCGGGAAATTCGCTACCGGGAGAGCTTCCAGACTTTCCCGAACCCGGAGCGTGGTTTCTACGCGCCGCGCATGAGCAACCGCATCGGCCGACTGGATGGGCTGCGCGAGCGCGGGATCACCCTGCTGCTGGTCGAGGTCGACCTGAAGGCATTCAAGGAGCGAGATCTCACCCAGGAGAAGCTCGATGAAGTACGGCAAGCATTCGCGGCGGTGCGGCAGCACGGCCTGAAGGCGATCGTCCGCTTTGCGTACGGGTTCACCGGCCGGGACTACCGCTCCGATCCGAAGGACATGGACCGCATCCTCGGACACATCCGCCAGCTCGGGAAGGTGTTCCAGGAGAATCGTGACGTACTTTACGGCGTTCAGGCGGGATTTCTCGGCCCTTGGGGCGAGTGGCACGGGTCGAATTGGGGCGACCCGCCCTCGCTGCAGGCACGCCGCTCAGTGCTCTTCGGGCTGCTCGATGCCGTGCCAGAACCGATCACCGTGCACGTGCGACGTCCGATGTTCATCCGCGACATCTTCGCCGGCGAGCCCGGCGGCGAACTCACCGAGGCGACGGCCTACGGCGGTTCGCGGTTATCGCGGGTCGGCTGGCACGACGACGCACTGCTGAGTCTTCCGACCGACATGGGGACCTACGCCCAGATCGCGGTTGGGACCGCGAGCGCGAGCTTCGGTGGTGTGCCGATCACGGCCGTTTCACGCCCTTCGGCGGCGAGACGGTCCCCTCATCGGCTCGCACGCCGATCGCACAGGTCGTTCGCGAACTGGAGCTGCTCCACGCGACCTACCTCAACAGCAGCTACCACCGGGGAACACTCGACGGTTGGCGGAAGGCGGCGTATCGGGGCGGCACCGGCTTCGAGCACATTGAGCGCCGGCTCGGATACCGCCTTGTGGCGGACCGCCTGCGTATCACGAAGGCGGCCAACCCCGGCGGGACGCTCCGCGTCGAGCTGGACCTGCGCAACGTCGGCTTCGCCTCGCCGCACATGCCGCGCGAGGTGGCCCTCGTGCTCAGCCAGGGGGATCGGACCCATCGCGTCGCCCTCACGGACGCCGACCCTCGCCGCTGGGCCCCGGAGGCCGGCACCGTCTCGCTGCGGGGTGCAGTGCCGATACCAGCCGATGCCCGCAGCGGCCGATGGCGGCTGGCCCTGCAACTCGCGGACCCCTCGCCGAGCCTGAGCCGCGACGGCCGGTACGCGATCCGCCTCGCCAACGAAGGGATCGCCTTCGACGAGGCTAACGGCTGGAACATCCTGGCCGAGGACGTGGAAATCAGAGAACGATGACCTCAACTCCTTTTTGCAAAGGTTCTCCCGTAAGCAATTGACGCGCCGGCCGGCGTGTTGCCGGAGCGCCCTTCTGGGCATATACTCGCGTATCGATCGGCCTGACGGCGAAATACGGGATAGCTGCTCCAGATTGCCAGGACCTTACGACCGGTTCACCGCCTGCTTCGGAGCGACGCGCCCGATCGCGGCCGGCGTCCTGCAGCGTGAATCATCGTGCAACTACAGACGAACGAGCCTTCCAAGGCAACGGGGAGATTCCGATGTGTAACCCTATCAGCCGGTACGCAAACCTTTGGATCGCGGCGATTGTCTTCGCGTCGACTTTATCGGCATCGATCGACGCGAAGGCAGCGGATACACCGCCTCAATTGAAAGCACGAAAGCCTGGCACGACGGGTCGGCGCGCTACGACTTCGTGATGGATGAGCAAACCCTTGCGATCAAACCGCTCTCGATGGCGACCGACGACAACTCTGCAGAGCGATGGCGTTGTCCGATGCATCCTGATCGTTCCGAAAAAGGCGACTGCCGGCAACCCGTGGTCTTGGCGGGACCTTTACCGCAATCACCAGCCCCCGGCCGAGACCGAATCTACTGGCAAGGGGATTCCATCTCGCCTACATTACGCCCGGTCCGCCTCGGCAGCGCGATGCCTGGCACGCTTTCCTGACCGAAAAGCATCGACTGTCACGCAAGCCGGTCTTTGTCGGCATGAGCACGGCCGGCGAACTTCGAGCTGGAACGGCCAAGGTTTCCATCACTCCTGAAGATGGCAAGACGCCGGTCCACGATAAGGTTTACGCCCGCAGCCTGGTGCTCGATGTCGACGGCGAGCGCGTTGCCTTTGTCTCCGTGGATCTGGGGATCTACTCCAGTGAGAAGCTGGTGACGGTTTGCAAAGAGAGGTTTGGGATTTCGCATCTTGTGCTCAGCTCTTCCCATACCCATTCGGGGCCGGGCCGCAATTATGGGGCATTCTTCGAGGAACGCCTCATTCAAGTCGTGGATGCCGCCGTAAACGACATGTTCCCGGCAAGGATCTCCGCCGGGCATAGGAGCTTTCCGCAGCTAGGGTTCAACCGCCTGGTCGTGCGCGAGGACGGGCATGCCCGTGAATCCTGGTTCGCCGATGGACCATTACACGTCCGAGAATCCCGAACGGATTCCGTTTGGTCCGGTTGACCCGGAGGTCGGGGTCATCAAGATCGAAGACGCGCAAGGTCGAGCGCGCGCCATCGTTATGAATTACGCCTGCCATGCCGACGTGGTCTGTCAGAACTATGCGATCTCAGCCGATTTTCCCGGAGCAGCCACACAAAAAGTCGAAGAGGCTTTCGGCAACAATCTCCATTGCCTCTTCGTTCAGGGAGCCGGCGGAAATATCGAGTCGCTGATCATAAGCTCGCGCAGGACGGGACCGGATGACCCCTTCCAGACCGATTACAGCACCATAGAGCGGGTCGGCGGGTTGCTCGCCTACGAAACCGTCAAGCTTGCCAAGACGTTGACGCCAGCGGCAAGCAAAGAGACAACGATCAAATACATGAACGATTCCCTTAAGTTTACTGGCCGCTTCGACAAAAACGCGTCCTTTGACGTTCATATTTCCACGATACTGATCAACGACGATATCGTGATCGCGACGTTTCCCGGCGAGCCGTTCATCCAGCTCCAGCTCGACTGGAAGAAAAAAGTGGAGATGGCGCACCCATTCTTGTTCGGATACACGTGGTACCAGGGTACCTGGCCGAACTACGTGCCGGATATCAAGTCGGCAGCGTTGGGCGGTTATGGCGCGGACCAGTCGAACCCCAAGATGATCGAGGTCGGCTCCGGGGAAGCCGTGATGAACAAGCACATCGAAAACATGTATCGATTGACCGGACTCATGCGCGAGGAACCAGGCCCGGTGGGATTCAAGCCCGGCGCATCGCTGGCTCGTCACCCCAGTGCCAAGGGACAAGTAGGTCCGACTTCGGCCAGGGCAGGCGGCCGATCCTTGTCAGAGCTTTGTCAGTTGCGTATCGTGACGCGCACCCCCGGACACGACGTCTCCCTTTTACTGCAACTTGGTTCCTACTTCTTTCGCGTGCCGCCTTCTTCCCCCCTTTTCCTCTCTCCTCATCAATTTACATCTTTATCAGCTGCTCGCACATCGCGCGATCGCGATCGCTTGTAGAGCCCGC
This sequence comes from uncultured Isosphaeraceae bacterium, assembly GCA_963850935.1. Lineage (GTDB taxonomy): Bacteria > Planctomycetota > Planctomycetia > Isosphaerales > Isosphaeraceae > CAWFRS01. Next base: position 677,169 of record CAWKNT010000028.1, on the reverse strand, counting down.
TTGCCTCCTGCCAGGATGTGACCATGCAACAAACTTGGTGAACATCGAAACAATTGGTTCGTACTTCGAGTCGCTCTCCGACCCGCGGCATACGCGGAATCGGAAACATCTCTTGGTGGATATCGTGGTGATCGCAGTGTGCGGCATCTTGTGTGGTAGTGACGGTCCGACCGCCATCCATCGCTGGGCCGACAATCGCGGGATTGGCTGGAGAACTTTCTATCGCTTCCCAACGGCATTCCTTCACGCGATTGCATTCGTCACTGTTGATGGCGCTGAAGCCCGAGGCGTTCCAAGCGCTCCCAGATGGCTCGCACATGTAACCAAGACCGACAATAGCGGCCCGAAACGGCTCATGCGATCGACGGCAAAACGTGTCGGCGGTCCCACGACGCCTCAAAGAACTCGGTGCATCCACATCGTCAGCACCTGGGCCAGCGAGGAAGATCCCTTCGGCCAGCGCCACCGAGGCGAAATCCAACGAAATCACCGCGATTCCCCACCTAGAAGCAGATCGAGCTCAAGACTCATTCATCACCATCGACCCATGGGTTGCCAAAAAGAGATCGCCGCACATCGTCGATGGCGGGCGATTTCGTGATCAACCTCAAGACAACCAACCCAACTTCAGAGCTCGAACACACTTCATAACATCTCAAGCTTGACCTGAGTACCTCCAGTATCGAGTCATGAAACGAGCGAATCTTCTCACGGCCGACTCGATAACGATCATACTTTCTCACCAAGATTCCACCCGACTTCGCCTCAAGAACGAATGGCCCTAATCAAAGCCATCGGCTACTCCCTACGTTACACAGCACCCGACGGCACCGAAACGACGAAAGCGGTACTACATTCTCAGTCGTTATCTCAGCGGCAAGCGATTCAGCGAGGCGGTCCGCGGTCATTGGCCATCGAGTCGATGCACTGGGTACTGGATGTGAACTTCCGCGAGGATGACAGCCGCACACGCGAACGAACACTTGGCAACAATCTGAGCTGGTTAAGACCTTCGCGTCCTTCTAAGCGTCATTCCTCCAACGACAGCTTACGAGGCAAGATGATTCGTGCAGTCTCAACAATGAGTTCCTCCCGAAGTACTGACCATTTAACGAGATCGATATGCGCTGGCTCTGCCTTCTTCCTCCGCTGTTTGCACAAGCGCCGCGATGGCCGAGTTCAACCTCTGGTTGCTGGGGGTGCCAGAGAACTTGTGGCGGATGATACCGTGAGCATCAAGGAGATAGAGCGAGGGCCAACCGTGGACATTGAACCGGCGGGCGATCGGCCCGGGCGTGTTGGCGCTGCCGCCGCCGTCGCGCCAGGAACGTGTGGTGATGTGTTCCGCGTTCATCTGCTCCTTGAGCTTGACCATGTCGCCGTCGCAGTTGACACCGAGCAGGACGAACGGCCTGCCGCGCATCGTGTCCGCGAGCGACCGCTCGAGCGCGGCGATGTCCCGGCAGGCACCGCACCAGCCGGCCCAGAAGGTGAGGAGGACGACCTTGCCGCGATAGTCGCTCAGCTTGAACGGCTGGCCGTCGAGATCCGTCCCGGTGATTTCCGGTGCCGGCTTGCCGACGGCCAGGTTGCGGATCTCGTCCAGTTCGGCCCGGGCATCCTCGGCCAGTTTGGCCCGGGCGGCTCTGGTCATCCGGTCGTCGGTGGCGGGCTCGCTGGGGAACTCCTTGAGCGCCCGTTCGAGCGCCGCCTCGGCTCGCTTCATCAGGGCGTCGGGGTCCCTCTCGATGAACCGGGTGAAGCTCTCCTTGCCGGCGCCTTCTTCAAGGTACCGGGCCTCCCACCACCGGGCCGATTCGGGGTCCTCGCGGAGGCTGCGAACCCGTTCGGAATGATGCTTGAGATACCGGCCCAGCCACAGGCAGGCGAGTCCCCGGGTGTATGGGTTAGGGTCCTTCTCGATGACCGCGCGGAACAGCCGTTCCATCGACGGCGACACCGAGTGGACCACCAGGGCATCGCGACCCACTCTTCCCGTTCCGGCCTGGCTGACGAGAAGATCGACGGCGCGGTCGTATTCGGGCCCGTCAAAGCCGCGCTGGACGATCCAGATCAGTGCGTCGATGGAAGCCGCTTCCGCGGGGGCTGACTCGGCGATCGCGAGGAACCGGCCGATGTAAGATCGAGGCTGGGGGTATTTCTCCCGGTTGGCCCGCTTCCGCTCCTCATCCGTCTTGGCGTTCTTGCGCACTTGATCGTAGGCCTTGAACGCCGTCTTGTACTCCTCGAGCAGCGCCTGGTAGCGGCCGCGGGTTGTCTTCAGATCCGGTGGCTGGTCGAGCGGACTGGGCCCGCAGTCCCGGCGTGAGTCGCTCCCAGTCGCAGACGTGCAAGTTCCAGCGTCCCGGCGGCAGGGGGACCTTCCGAAGGTTCGAGCCGTCGAGGTTGACCAGCTCGATCGAGCCCTCTTTGGTCCGGGCATCGAGCAAGTTCAATGCCAGCCGCGACCCATCGGGCGACCAGCAGACGCGGGCCATCGTGCCGGGATCGAACTTGACCGGGACCTCGCGCCGACGCTTGCCCTCGATGTCCACGATGAAGAGCCTGGAGTGCCGAGACATCGCCCACGGTCTTGATCTCGACGTAAGCGATGCTCCGGCCGTCCGGAGAGATCTTGAAAAGAAAAAAGGATCTTCTCCAAAGTGTGTGGGTGAAATAACGCGTCTGATCGCCTGCTGGCCTCTTGATTTCAAGGGTTTTCCATCGTTCTCTCAAGGCGAATGAACTGGCATGATGAACGAATGCGAAAAAAACGCCGGCTTGATGATGCGTATTGCTTCCCCGGATTCCGTCCGGAACCGGCGGTTCGCGGTCTCTTCGGAGATCCCAAGGCACGTCTTGTTCGCCTCGTGCACCGGGAAAAAAAACGGCATGTGGGGCCTGCGGGAGGATTCGGCGAACCTTCTACGATCACAAGATCCGTCGCTGCGCGATCTATCCTGTGGCGACACTCGGGTGCACCTGGAGTTCGAGATCCGGCGCGTGTCCTGCCGGAGCTGCGGCACCGTGAAGCAAGAGACGTTGAGCTGGTTGGCCGACAATCCGTTTTACACCAAGCGCTTTGCCTTCTACGTGGGGCGCGCCGTCGGGCCGCGACTATTCGGATGTAGCTCGCGAACTCCGCCTGGACTGGAAAACGGTCAAGGCACTGGAGATCGAATACATGCGAGAGCAACTCTGTCGTGCCGGGACGCCCGCCCCGTCGGTCATCGGCATCGACGAGATTTCTATCGGCAGGTGGCACAGTTACCGAATCATCGTGAGCGACTTGCTCCGCGGTCGGCCGATCTGGTTCGGGGGCAAGGACCGCTCCGAAGCGAGCATGGACGAGTTCTTTGCCTGGCTCGGCCCCAAGAAATGCCGGAAGATCCGCCTGGCCGTTATGGACATGTGGAAGGCATTCCGCAAATCCACTCTCAAGGAGGGCCACGCCCCGAAGGCTCGGATCATCTACGACAAGTTCCATGTCCTCAAACACCTGGGGGCAGCTATGGACAAGGTGCGTAAGCAGGAATCGGCGCCTCTCGGGGAAGGACCGTCGCTTCATCAAGGGGCAGAAATACACTTTGCTCTCCCGTTGGGAGAACCTCACCGTCGAAGGAAAACAGGCGCTGAGCTGCTGTTCGGGGCCAACCGGCGGTTGAACAAAGCTTACCTCCTGAAGGAGTCGTTCGGCCAGCTCTGGGACTACAATCGGCCGGGTTGGGCTCGCCGGTTCTTCAACAACTGGAAAGATGCTTTGAAGTGGCAACGGCTGGAGCCCTTTTGCAAGTTCGCCGCGATGGTAGAGGCCCACTGGGACGGCATCGAGGCGTATTGTCACGAGGAGAACAAAGTTCCGCTGGGTTTCGTCGAGGGGATCAACAACAAGGTCCGAGTCATCCAACGCCGGGCCTATGGACTGCGAGACGAGGAATACCTTCGTCTCAAGATTCTGACCTGTATGTTGCCAGAAATCTGAAGAACTCATCGCGAGGTTTGTGATCCAGCAACTGGAGTGGATTTTGGGAGGCATGGCTCCGGTGTCCGATGGTGTCAAGCAAAGACCCCCGATGGCTTTGCACCACCAGGGGTCTGATGCACCCTCGGCGCACCGTCGACCTGGTTATCCCTTGTCGGTTGCGTCCCCGCAGAGCCCGACTCCGTTTCACCAGGTAGCGTCAGATTAGCTTCGGCACAACAATGCGGCAAGCCGCCATCGGACACCGGAGTCATGCCTCAGAAAATCCTCTTATATAGATTTCCAACTGAAAAAAGGTCACGAAGTTACCCACACACTTTGGAGAAGAGCCGAAAAAAGGAGAAGCTGAGGTCGTTCGCCGAACCTTCGGTCAGGTGCCGGGCGCCGGTGCCGTCCGGATGGACCAAGGTCAGCCGGCCCCGATGAGTCGGGTTCGCCGCCGATGGTCCGCGTCGCGAGCCACGTCCCGTCGCGAGAGCAGTCGAGGACGAGTCGCCCTCGGGGATCGGCAGCCTGGTCCGGCCGGTGCCATCGGCATTGACGCGCCAGGTCTCGAACTTCCCGATACCCGGACCGACCGGCACACCGATGACTGACCTGCCGGCCGTCGTTTGCCCAGTAAGGTTCGCCCTCCTTCTCGAAGATCCGCCGGGGAGGCGTCTGGCCCGTCAGATCATAGACCCAGATGCCGGCCTCTTGCGGGTCGAGGTTCCGGCCGATGATCGCGGAGACGAGGTAGCGGCCGTCGGGGAGACGGGGCCACCGCCGATGGCGAGCCCCGTGTAGATCGTCCGCCACTTCGCCGTCTGTGGGTCGATGGCAACGATGCCCATGAACGGCTCGGCCCCGCCCTGACGCGACATATCGGCGGCCCGGACGACAAGCTCGCCGGCCGATCCTTTCGCTGTTCGTGGCGCGTCGTCCTTTCGCGACACGGTCGGTGCCGCCATTGCGGTCTTGCCCGCCGGTGCATCCTGCGGCCGGGCTCCGGCCGTCCGATAGACGAACATCCCCATCCCGGCGGCGAGTGCGCCGACAGCCAGGACGAGCTCCCACGATTCCCCTGAGCCTGGAACGGACCATCATGCTTCAGCACTCCTTCGGTGAGGGCGGCGACAGTCGCCGGGACCGCCCCGGCTGCCGTCGTGCCCGCCGCCATCTGCATCGCGGCCTGGACCAGTGAATGAGCCAGCGCGGCCGGAACGGCCGCTTTCGCCGCCGTCCGCGGACAGGCCGGCGGTCAGGAGCCCGGCGGCCGGCGCCAGCCCTCGGCGGGTGAGTCGCTGCCGCAGCCGTTCCCGCCCTCGCGACAACCGCGACATGATCGTACCCTGGGCGCAGGCGAGCCGTCGGGCCGCCGCCTCGGTGGTCAGGCCCTCCAGGTAACAGAGCACGATCGCCTCCCGGTACTTCGCCGGCAGGCGGCCGACCTCCTCATGGAGCTCCGGCCAATCCTCCGACGTATGCCGATCTCGTATCGTCCGATGATTCCATGGTGGTCATCGCCGCTCGCCGCCGTTCGTGCTCCCGCCGCCGGGCCGAGTCGGCCTGGGACCGTCTCGCCACGCGATGGGCAATCCCGTAGAGCCAACTGGCCACGGACTCGCGCTTGCGGACCGAACCGGCCCGCCGCGCCAGGACGAGGAATGTGGCCTGGAACGCATCCTCGGCGTCGTGCGCGTCGCCGAGGATCTGTCGGCAGACGCGCAGCACCATCGGCCCGTGCCGCTCGACCAGCGCCGCGAATCCCGCCTCGGCCGACTCATCGCGACCGGCGACGAACCGCTCCAGGAGCTGCCCGTCCGTGAGGTCCCCGACCACCCCCACGCGGTACAGCGTGCGCAGGTATCTCAAGCCGGCGGTGTCCATCGACCTGCTCGTCATCGATTCGGTTCCCTTCGTGCTGCCGACTCATGTAGTGCCGGGAGACGATCGTCCTATTCCATGATTTTCGGCATTTTTTTAGTGCAGGTAACTCCGTTAGGCGCCGCGCTTCAACTTTGTCTCCGTAGGCTGATCCGGTCTTGGGCGCCCGACTCACTGGTCAAGCCGGCGGGACCGGCGTCGTTGCAACGCGTATCTAGCGGCTCCAGACTCACGCGGTCACGACAACCTTGCCGATTTGTTGGTTCGACTCGAGGTAGCGGTGAGCCTCGATGATCTCTCCGAGCGGAAACGTCTTGGCGACGATCGGCTTGAGACTTCCGTCGGCAAGCCCTTCGTTGATGAATTTCACGCCCCGGTCTAGCCTCGCCGGATCACCCGTGATTTCCATCATCACGTAGCCGCGAATCGTGACCCACTTGCCCAATAGGTCGAACAACGGGAGCGGAGTCGGCTGGGTGCTCAAGGCGCCATAGAGGAAAATGGTGCCCAGGCGGGCCGTTGCCTTCATAAGCTTTTCGATCGTTGGGCCGCCGACCGGGTCGAAAACGATTCTGGCTCCTTTTCCGCCTGTGATTCCCAGGATCTCTGTGACGAGGTCCTGCTCGTCAGTGGCGATAACGTGGGCCGCCCCGGCGTCCAGGAGGGCTTGCCGCTTGCTCTGACCGCGCGTGAGGGCTATGGGCGTCGCTTTGACCTTGTTGGCGATCTGAATCGCCGCCAGGCCGACGCTGCTCGAAGCGGCGGGAATCACGATCGTGTCACCCTTGGTCAGCTTGCCGAGGTCGATGACCGCCCCGTAGGCGGTTACATACTGCATCCAGACCGCTGATGCTTCGGCCCACGAGAGCGACGCGGGATGATGGACCACCGCATGGACGGGAGCGTTGGCGAGGTCGGCGTAGAACCCGTAATCATTGAGCGAGAAGCTCGGTATGATGCTGACCGCGTTCCCAACCTTGAAGCCCTGAACGCCTGGGCCGACTGCCGCGACCGTTCCGGCGGCTTCGTAACCCAATGTTGCCGGCAGCTTGGGGGCTTCCAGGTACTGGCCGCTCCGGAACATAGACTCGGCTCGATTGAGGCCGATCGCCTTGATGTTGATTTGGACTTCACCCTTTTTCGGGGGAGGGACGTCCATCTCCTCAATCTTTAGCACTTCGGGGCCGCCAACCTGGTGAAATCGCACGACTCGTGCCATGTTCTTCTCCTGAAGTAGGCCAAGTGATGGCGAGGTATTTGCCGAATTCTAGCAGCGCAGAGAATGCAACGTTATCATGCTCCGAATTCTTGCGTGCCTGCTTGGGTATTGGACCGGTGTCATCGGGACGGCTGCTGCCGTAGAATACCGCCTTGGGTCGGTCGCTCCCGGGGAGTGTCGGTGCAAAGGGCTCGCACTATTGGGGGCGGTCCACGCGGGGAAACGGGCACCGCAAATGGCCGTCGTCCTAGGCGTCGCGATCGCGATCACTTCCCTGCTGCTGCCGCTGAGCGTCTACCCCGGTCTCCCCTCCGAACTGACCTTCCTCGGCTTGATCTTCTCCCCGTTCTGGATGCCCGCGGCCTTCATTTCAATTTGGGTGTTCGTTGATATGGCTCAGCAGTTTCCTGACCTGCTCGGCCCGCCTACGGGTCGACGGCGCCGGCGCTTGATCGCCGCGCTCGTGCTCGTTTTGAACTGCTGCTTGCTTTGGTTTGGCGCTCCTCGCCAGTTGGCTTTTCTCCATGCGCGGTCGGCGTTCGAGGGGTCCATGGCCGCGGCGCCCTCCGGCTGCGAAAGGTTCGACCGTTGTCTCGGCGTGTACCACGTGGACCGATTCGCAGCCGACCCCCGTGGCGGCATTTATTTTCGAACTCGCTCCGGCCCCGATGGTTTCTACGCCGGCATGATGAGCTACGGATTCTCGCACATGCCGAACCACGTAGGTTCCCCATTCGGGGACGAAAAGTACACACTCTCTCATGTCGGCGGCGACTGGTACGCTTTCCAGGCGGCTGAGCGCTGATCCCAGAGCCGCCCCCCGCTCGGTTGGGTCGCCCGGGACGCAACTGCAGACTGCGGCCGATCGACCCCCCGTGCTTACTTTGTAACCGCACGCGGAATTCATCCAATATTCATGTTGCAAAGGATGGTCTACGGCATTGAACGCGTGCATAATACGGGGCTGCACTACCAGGGCCCGAGGCGCCCGAGTTCGCGTTTGTTTCGCGGACCGTTTGCGTGCGACCACGATTCAGAACGCCAAGGCCGCGGCCTTCATTGCCGTGCGCCCTGCCCGTTGACGCACAACCGGCCCCCAGCGGAGTGAACGTCCAGAGATCGAAAGACTAACCAGCAAGGGTACACCCGGCGCCAGGGGTCGACCCCCGCGCCTCGAGGGGCCTCCCGGATGAGCATCGACGAGCGTCCAGCCGCGGAATCGACGTACGAGGTGCTCTCACACCAGGGGGAGCCTGGCGTGATCCTCCGGCCTTCGACCGAGCCGTCCGCGACGATCGGGAAATCGAGGTGGTACCAGCGGGCCTTCGGCCGTGTCGCCGTCAAGCACCTCGTGAATTTCTGTCGACAGTTCGCCAGCTATCTCGACGCCGGGATCAATCTGTACCGGGCGCTTGAGAGCCTCAGGAGGCAGTACGAATGGACGGCGCTCGGGCCGGTGATCGGGCGACTCCAACTCGCGGTGCGTCGGGGCCAGAGTTTGACCGACGCGATGAGCCGCGAGCCCGCCGCGTTTGACTATTACTTCCTGAGCATGATGCGCGTCGGGGAAGTGCGCGGATCGGTCCCCGAGACATTGCGGTTGCTCTCCGTCGAGTACCAATCCCGCCAGCGCATGGTCCGCCAGACAAAGTCAGCGTTGATTTACCCCGCTTTCGTGATTTTCGTGTCGGTCACCGTCTCCGCCCTGCTGACGATCCTCGTCCTGCCCCCGCTTGTCTACATCATGCAGGAAGTGATGCGCGAGAGGCGTGTCAGCCTCCCATTGCCCACGCAATTGCTGATCCGCCTCAGCGACTTCATCGTAGCCGGCGGGTGGTGGGGTATCCCTTTGACCCTGGTGGGCACGGTCGCTTTGCTTGCCGGTGCTTACCGGCTCGAACGGGGAAAGGCCTGGCTCGACGTTGTCCTCATGCGCCTGCCCGTCATTGGCCAGCTCCTGTGGAAGATCGACACGACCAGGTTCTGCCGGACGCTTGCGACCCTGCTGGATGCCGGCGTCGACATCGGTTCGTCACTCGAGCTGACGGCCGACACACTGCTCCTTGTCCCTATGCGCAAAGCCGTCCTGCAGACGCGCGATTTCATCATCCGGGGGGAATCCTTAAGCGCCAGCATCGAACTCGCAAATCGCTTCCCTCCCGATATCCCGGCGATTATGAATTCCGGCGAGGAGACGGGGAGACTCCCGGAAATGCTGTTGATGGTAGCGGACCAGTATGAAGAGCAGGTCGAGTTTATGGTCAAGAATCTCGGGACACTCCTCCAGCCCATCGTCACGGTCGTGGTCGGGGGCGTCGTGTTCTTCGTTGCGGTTGCCTTCTTCATGGGCTACGCGGCCGTGCTGGCAAACCTCGGACAGGGGAAAGTGCTCGAGTGAGTAAAGTGACCCGCAGCCCCCATGTGGTCGTCCAGGTCGGTGATGGGGATGCGTACGCCCGGGGTGCCGACAGCTCAATTCGCGACCTGCCGGTGTCCACAACCGGCTGGCGCGACGTAGAATCCTCCGGGGGGCCGGACGGTCGTGGCGACCAGGCGCACCCCGCAACCCAGCGATCGGAGCGGACGACATGGCGAAGAGCGGCTTGACGGGGATGTACGCGATCCCGACTCAAACGTCCGCGAAGTTCCCGGAAGAGTACCTCGAACGGACGATTTCCCAGATCAAGGTCGGAGAACACGTTGTCGTCGAAGCCTCGGCCCTGGCGGTCGACAGCGACCTGAACTGCTGGCTGCAGCCCGACATCTGTATCGGTTCGGATTCCGTCGCACTTAGTTCTTCCGTTCCTTGCGTGGCCGTCACGCGAGACGCCCGTGGCTTCGTGGTCAGTCTGCACCCGAGCAGAGGAAGGCGGTGGAAGCCCGGGCCGAAGCCCGAACCGATCAACGGGGTTGAATGGATTCCGGTCGTCGAGTTGAAATACTGAGAGAGTGACGGGATTCGTTCAGTGACCCGGTTCGAGGCGACGGAACGACCCCAGCAGGTTCATGGTCACCTCGGCCGACGGGGGTTCGCTGATCACGGGGAGGTTGATCTTGAGCCCGTACTTCCGATTACGGACCAGCGGGCTATCGGGTGAGTTGACCGGCACCGCGGGATTGCCCGGCCGGAAGCCGTGCTCCAGCGCCCGGCGCTGGACCGGCTCGCTCATCAGGAACTTGAGGAATTCAGCGGCGGCCTTCCTCTGCCGGTCGTCGCTCCAGGGGACGTCGAGGACATAATACGGGTGCTCGTTCCAGACGTTCGGGTCGGGGTAGGCAACGTAGAACTCCCCCTCGGTTCCCCAGCGCTGGATCGCAGCCGCCATGTAATCGATGGCTAGGTTTTCGTAGACCACCAGGCAGTCGTACTGCGACGGGCCCCGAAGCACCATCTCCTCCATCAGGGTGCCCGTGCTGTGGCTCAAGGAGCTCCCGTGCCGGGTGATCCCGCGCTCGAATGAACGTAGCCAGTCCTGGAACCGTTGCTCGGCGATGTCCCTGACGGTTAGCCCACGCTCCTTGCCGGCGAATTCGTAAGCCATCAGCACCAGATACTGGAGGCCGCTGTTGGACTTGTTCGGGTCGGTGTGGCCGAACTTGAAGAGGCCCCACCCCGGCTGGTCGGCGATCTTCCCCCATCCCTCCGGTACTTTCATCGCTTGTCCCAGGGTGCGGAAATTGACTGTTCCGAATTCCTTCACGAACGCCTCGTAGCGCGGCCTCCACATCACGAAAACCATCGGCGTGAGTGCGAGGTTCTGCGGCGGCGAGGATCGGGCTGGCGCCGTGCTTTACCCGCCATTCTGTCTCGAGCACGTCGCGGTAGACGCTGCTGGCGGGCGACCAGACGTGGATCGGCTCGTGGGTGCCGCCGCGGGCTCGGGCCCATCGAGGACGGCATTCGCCCCCTCGACCGAGCCCATGCCGAGAAGGTTGATGCGAACACCCTGGCTTGCGGGGGTCTTGAGGTAATCCTCGAGCGCGGTCTGGAGCCATTTCTTCTTCTCAGTGCCGTAAGCGATGTTCAAGACGATGGGTTCGGTCGCTGGCACGGGGGCCGACCCCGTGTCCTGGCCGGGTGGGAAGTCTCCCCTCCAGGGAGGCCGGAACGAAGTTCGCTGTGTGCCGGACATGAACGAGGTCATGAACTCGCGGCGCAGTAGCAGCCCGCAGGTCACGAGGACAAGCCCGACCAGGCCGTACATCAGCCACGTCCGAGGTCCTCCCTTACGTGGCGACCGATCAGCACCCAGCAGCTCTTGCGTCGACCGACCGAGGGCGACCGCGCTCCCAACAGGGGGTCGCCCAGCGCTGTCTGGTCGACCACTGGGCCCGCCGCCGGCACCTCGGTCGCCCAAGACCGGGAAGGTTGGCCAACGACGGCCAGGTCTACCACCCCGGGCTTCGGCACCTTAACCAGGAGCGTGGCGGAACAGCGAGGGCACCGGACCCGCTCGCCCGCATTGGCCTCGCCGATCGGCAAGTCCCGCGAACAGACGGGACAGGTCACTTGGCCGGACTCATTCCGGCATGCTGCGCGCTCGACGGTCATCGTGGCCAGGCGCGAGTTGGCCCCGGCAGGTACTTCCGCCAGGACCTCATAGGCAAAGGCCGTGCAATTCGCAAACCGCCCCCGCGGGTCCTTCGATAGGCCCCGCCGGACTGCTTCAGCCGTCCGGTCGGGAATCCGTGGGATCGATCCGCTCAGGGTAGGAGGCTCGAGCTTGGTCTGGTTCACCATCGTCGCTGACGGGGTCGGGCCTTCCATGCAATTCGACCCGGTGACGACCTCATGAACCGTCATCGCCAGCGAATACTGATCCATCCGCGCGTCGTCCGCGTGCCCCAGGACAACCTCCGGGGCGACGTAATTGGGCGTCCCCATCAGGAAGCCAGGCGCGGTCATTCGGTTCGACTGCCAATCCTCTGGACCTCCCGAGAGCATCTTGATGATCCCAAAGTCGGCGAGGAAAGCGTTCCCGAACCGGTCGAATAGGATGTTTTCGGGCTTGAGGTCGCGGTGCAAGTAATTTTGGCTGTGGATAAAATCAAGCGCCCTGGCAACGTCCATGAGCCAGTCCCAGAGCGAGTGAATCGGCATCGGGCGGGCTGACCTGCCGGTCCCCGCGACCATCCGATCCCTGAGACTGCCCCCAGACAGGTACTGCATGACGACGTAGGGGTGTCTGTCTTCGACCCCCACGTCGATGATCTTGACGATCTGGGGGTGGCTCAGGTGAACCAGCGAGCGAATTTCCAGGTCGAACCGCTTCAACAATGCGTCCCCGATCGTCTCGCGCCCTCCGGCACCGGGCACTTGACCACTACCTCCGTGTCCAGGTGGCTATCGAGGGCGAGGAACACCTGCCCCATACTCCCGACACCGAGGCGCTCCTTGACCATGTAGCGACCGCCGGCGATCTCGCGACCGATCCAGTCGTTGACCTCGATCATGAGGATTGGCCTCCACGCAGCGGCGGGTTCCTTTTGCACGAATGACGTCTTAACAATTCCGTCACCAGCCGGCAGCCCTGTCCAACGTTCGGGGTGCCCCGGGACTGCCGGGCATGTCTTCGGCGTTTGCATTATATCCGACGGGCGCCGGAAATGTTCGGAGAACGGCGGCCTGCGGGGTGGGATCGTTTCGGTTTTTGCGGTCGACGAGCCGCGCGCTTGGCACTCGGTCACGGCGCTATTAGTATAAGGTAGCCGGCGGCAGTGGGGAGGCCCACGGGGCTCTTGCGCCGCGCAGCCGCCGAAGAGGTGCTCATGCAGCAGCAGACTGTCATGTCTTCGCTGGGCCGATTGGCGGCGCTCGACGTCACGAGCCCGAGCTATGTCATCGAGGTGGTGGACTTGATCTTGGGAGAGGCGGCGCTCGTCAGCGCGAGCGACATTCACCTGCTGCCGACCGCCGTGGGCTTGGAGGTCCGCTACCGGATCGATGGCGTGCTCCAATTGGCTGGCACCCTCCCCAAATCACTCCTGTCGAACGTGGTGGCACGGTTGAAGTTGCTCGCGAATATGATTACTTACAGGACAGACATCCCCCAGGAGGGGCGGATCCTCGAGTCCGGCGGCGACCTCGAGAAGCGGGTAAGCACGTTCCCCACGCACTTCGGGGAGAAGGTCGTCATCCGGATGTTTGGTGGAATGAACCAGTTCCAGCGGCTGGAGCAACTCGGGTTGCCCGAACAGATCCTACGGACCTTGTCGGGGCTCTTGAACGAGACCTCCGGCGCGATCCTGTTCACCGGGCCCGCCGGCAGCGGCAAGACCACGACCCTCTACACGTGCCTGCGTGAGCTCTCGGCCGCCTCGCGCGGGGGCCGGAGCCTCATGACCCTGGAGGACCCGATCGAAATGCTCGTCCCGGGCGTGGCCCAGGCCCAGATCAACCAGGCAGCCGGGCTCGATCTGGCGGTCGGTCTCCGGTCGATGATGCGGCAGGATCCCGAGGTGATCGGTGTGGGCGAGATCCGCGACCTCGCGACCGCCGAGGTCGCCTTCCAGGCGTCCCTCACGGGACACCTCTTGCTGTGCACATTCCACGCAGGGAGCGCGGCTGCGGTTATCGGCCGCCTCGCTGAGATGGGGATCGAGCCGTACGTAATCATTAGCGGCGTCCGTGCCATCGTCTGCCAACGCCTCGTGCGACGCCTCTGCAGTTGCGCCCGGCCAACGGACGACCCGGCAGAGCTGCTGGGACTTGACGTCACCAGCGCGTGGGTCACCGTCGGCTGTACGCGGTGCCGTGCCACCGGCTACCGCGGCCGCGTCATGCTGGCCGAGATCCTCGTCCCGGACCACCAGAGGATAAGGCGGGCTATCCGCGCACATGCCGACGTCGGACGCCTGGACGAGATGGCCTTTCGTTCGGGGATGATCAGGCTTTCGGAGCGCGCCCGCCATGCGGTCCAATCCGGACTAACCGATCCGGCCGAGTTTCGGCGCGTGCTCGGGATTTCATGCTCGCCGACCCTTTCCTCGCACTGACAAGTTCCTGCCGGGGAGCCTCGGGCACCCCCAACGAACCGCCGCACGCGGCCACTTTTGGCAGGGTCCCATCCATGCCGCTTATTGAGTCACCTTAGAACTGCGTGGTTGCTCCAGAACCAAACGACATGCAACGAGAAGCATAGAACATGCGATTTCCTCGCTATCGACTCTCCATCCCTGAGTCGACAAGGCCCATCGCCCGCCGCTTCTCGACTATGAATTTCAGATGATGTGCCACGTGCTCGACCGCACCATTCAACATCTGGGCGACGGTCTTGTCGCCGCGATCACCCACGATCCCCGTCCGCTCCCACGCCTCAGGTGACGAAGCCTTCAGGATGTGACCGATCTGTCTGCGTCCGAGATCGAAAATTGCAAGTTCCACCTCGACATCGCGCTCGTGGTACGCGAGGGCGGCGAGCATCTGGTCGGGTTTCACGCGTTCGAATATCGGACGGTCTTCCGATAGGACGCGTTTGAGCCGATGGGCAATATTGGCATCCGTATCGGCGAGGTGGCACACGACCTCGAGTACGCTCCACTTGCCGGGAACCGGGCGCAAGACCAATTGCTCGCGGCTCAAATCGGCGACGGCCGCACGGAGTTGTTTTGGGCCGTTGAGGTAGGCATCGAGTACTATCATGTGATCTCCCTTTGGCTGTTGTCCGGCATGTGACGAACACGTATATGGGCCAGCCTGGGCTTGCCAAGGTGGCGGTGGATCGATTGAGGGCTCCGACGTTCGCTGCTCCTCCACTTAACGTCCCACGGAGCATTCTTCATGTCCTAGAGGCGTGGGCTGGGCGCGCTTTGTTGAAGGCCATTCAGATCTGCGCAACGCCCCCGCTGACGAACAGCTCGATGCCGGTGACAAAGCTGGAATCGCTCGATGCGAGGAAGAGTGCCGCGGTCGCGATCTCCTCAGGCCGCCCCATAGTGCCGCGGGGTATGAGCGCCACGAACGCGTCGACGGCATCCTTTGGTACGCCGTCCAGGATCGCGGTGTCGATGGTGCCCGGGCTCAAGACGTTCACGCGAATGTTACGAGCCTTCAGGTCAACGGTCCAGGTCCTCGCGAACGAGCGAATTGCGGCCTTGCTCGCACTGTAGACGCCGAAGTTCGGGAAGCCCATCGAGCCGGCGATCGAACCATTCATGATGATCGATCCGCCATCAGTGAAGAGCGGCAGGGCCTTCTGCACGGTGAAGAGCGTGCCTCGGACATTGAGCCCGAAGGTCTTGTCGAATTGATCTTCCGTTACCTGGCCAATCGGGGCAAACTCTCCGGTGCCCGCACTGGCAAACAGCACGTCGATCCGCCCTTTCTCCTTCTTGACGGTTTCGTACAGGCGGTCGAGGTCGGCGAGGCTGCCGGCATCGCCCTGCACGCCGGTGACGTTGCGGCCGATTGACTTCACTGCGTCATCCAGCGCCTTCTGGCGGCGGCCAGTGATGAACACGTGTGCCCCCTCTTCAACGAAGAGCTTCGCCGTGGCCAGAGCCATGCCCGAAGTCGCACCTGTGATCACTGCCACTTTGTCATTGAGTTTTCCCACGATGCCCGGTCCTCCTCTTGAATGCTCCCCGCCCAAGCCCCGATCGGCTCGAATATTCTGTACCTTGCGGTACAGTTAACTATAGGGATCCGATCAAGGGCGAACAAGGGTTTTGTTGATAGTTCTTCATGAGGCTTCGATGACAGAGGCGATCCCTCTTCCGAGATCGGTCGTGGTGGCATTACCACCCAGGTCCGGCGTGCGCGGGCCTTCGGCTAGCACGGTCTCTATGGCGCGCAGCACCGCCGCAGCCGCATCGGCGTGGCCCAGATGCTCGAGCATCATCGAGCCGGCCCAGATCTGGCCGATCGGGTTGGCGATGCCCTTGCCGTAGATATCGGGCGCCGAGCCGTGCACCGGCTCGAACAACGACGGAAAGCGCCGCTCCGGATCGAGGTTGGCCGAGGGGGCGATACCGATCGTGCCGGTGCACGCCGGCCCCAGATCGGACAGGATATCGCCGAACAGGTTACTCGCCACCACCACGTCGAACCAGTCGGGGTGCTGAACGAAGTGCGCAGTGAGGATGTCGATGTGGTACTTGCTGGTGCGGATGTAGGGGTACTGCTTGGCCATCTCGGCGAAGCGTTCGTCCCAGTACGGCATCGAGATCGAGATGCCGTTGGACTTCGTGGCTGAAGTCACGTGGCGCTTGCGCTTGGCGGCGAGTTCGAAGGCGAACCTCATAATACGATCGGTGCCGTGGCGCGTGAAAATGGCCTGCTGCACTACGGTCTCGCGTTCGGTGCCTTCGAAGATCCGACCGCCCACGCTCGAGTATTCGCCCTCGGTGTTCTCGCGCACAATGTAGTAGTCGATATCACCCACGCCGCGGCCGGCCAGCGGCGATCGTACGCCGGGCATCAGCCGCGCCGGGCGCAGGCCCACGTACTGGTCGAACTCGCGGCGGAACCTCACCAACATGCCCCACAGCGAGATATGGTCGGGCACTTTGGCCGGCCAGCCCACGGCACCGAAATAGATCGCATCGTGTGAGCCGATCCGCTCCTTCCAGTCGGTTGGCATCATCGAGCCATGTTGCAGGTAGTAGTCGCAGCTCCAGTCGAATTGATCGTAGGTAAAGCCGATGTCGAACCTGCGCGCCGCGGCATCGAGCACGCGCAGGCCTTCCGGCACGACTTCTTTGCCGATGCCGTCGCCAGGAATCACGGCGATACGATGGGCCATGTTCTATCTCCTTGATGTGAAGAACGGGAATACTTCTTCGAGCCGCCGGTCGGGCGCCTCGTCGAAGCAAGAGAAGCACCGGTGTCAGTGACCCTCGGGCGCGATAGAAGCCGCATCGCAGTGGACTTCCGCCACGGGCCGCTTGATTAGGACACTAGCGTCCACCACCAAGGGCGGCGGCGAGGCACCAGGCGGCCCCCCGACGGTGCTCACGGCCGCCGGTCCTGGGCAAGCAGCTCAGCGCCGTCGGATTGAGGCCGGTTACCTACGGCGGCGCGGACCTCGTCCGCCAAAGCGCGATACGCCGCTCGAGAGAGACGCGCTGACGCCCTTCGGGTCGCCTCCTCCAGGATTAGCTTCAGCTCCGCCTGCAACGATCGGCCGTTGTTTTCGGGCACGCGACTCAAGTTGTTCGACGACGGCATCATCGAGGTTTTGGACCAGAATCTCGGGCATGCTGACCTCAAGTCCTGCACCCTCAAATCATCTTTAACGATCTTACCACACCGTCGGGCTCGGTCCATCGCCGGGGGACTCTCAACCAGCGACCACAACCATTCCTATGCGTACCGAGACACGGCTGGTCCGACGCGAGCGGCGAGTGCGAGCTCCGCGCTGCTTCGAGGGCGCCGGCCATGCCAAAGCCCGTGATCATGGGGATCATCAAATATGCGGCTCAGCAACCGGCTTTCGTTGAGCTTCCGCATCCGGTTGTGCCAGCTCTGCGCGCTACAGCCCAGCCGCACGGAGACCCCGGCCAACTCCGCGAAGATCGAGGGCTTTACCAGGTGTACGAGCCGCCCGGTAAGGACCCGACCGGGAGAGTTACGTATGGCGTCACCGCAACCGGAACCCCGACCGAGGCTGCCCTGCGATCGATACGACCGACTCCACGAGGGCCGCATCCTCCTGAATGGGGTGCCCATCGTACTCACGGGTGAGCCGATGAGCACCGCGTCCGATCGCTTCAACAATGGCGTCCGACGCAATCTCGGGCCGGTGCGGCTATACTGAAAACCACACGTGGCATCTATTCACATGCGGAGCGTAGATCCCTCATTCGGGAGCCGACCGACGTGCCCCATGCCAGCGACTCATCGCGAGACCTGCTCTTTGGCGTGTTCGCGCTTCAGAATGGCCTGATCGACCAGGGCCAGCTCATCGCTGCCTTTCAGTCGTGGACTCACGACAAGTCGAGGTCGATGGCCGATCATCTTGTCTCCCGCGGCGATCTCGGTGCCGGCGATCGGAGTGCCGTGGAGTTTCTCGTATCGCGTCACATCCAGAAGCATGGCGACGACATCGAGAAAAGCCTGGCCGCCATCAATGCCGGCCGCTCGACGCGCGAGGCACTTGCCAGCCTGGGCGATGCCGACATCGAAGCCTCGCTTGTGCATGTTAGCACAGATCAGACCCTCGAGCTTGAGAGCGCCGGTGTCGCCGTCAATTACGGCGATGGTGCCACGACAGCCGACGGCCAGCGTTTTCGCGTGCTCCGCCCTCACGCCCAGGGAGGCCTGGGAGCGGTGTTTGTCGCACTCGACGCCGAGCTGCATCGCGAGGTGGCGCTCAAGCAAATCCTCGAGCAGCACGCCGACAATCCGGTGAGCCGCCAGCGCTTTCTGCTCGAGGCCGAGGTCACCGGCGGCCTCGAGCATCCGGGCATTGTGCCGGTCTATGGACTGGGGGCCTATCAAGACGGCCGTCCCTACTACGCCATGCGGTTCATCCGCGGCGACAGCCTCAAGGACGCCGTTGCCGCTTTTCACGCCGACCCCGGGTTTAAGGGCGACCCGGGCCGTCATTCGCTCGAACTGCGCCAGCTCTTGCGAAGGTTTGTCGACGTCTGCAACGCGATCGAGTATGCGCATGGCCGCGGGGTGCTGCACCGCGACATCAAGCCGGCCAACATCGTCGTCGGCAAGCATGGTGAGACCCTCGTCGTTGACTGGGGACTGGCCAAGCCTTTGGGACGTGGCGAGCCGGGCTCGGCCACGGGCGAGCGTACCCTAGTCCCCTCGTCGTGCAGCGGCACTGCGGATACGCAGCAAGGCAGCACACTGGGAACGCCGGCCTACATGAGCCCGGAGCAGGCCGCCGGCGACGTCGAAAACCTGGGCCCGCGCTCCGATATCTACAGCTTGAGCGCCACCCTCTACTGCCTGCTCACGGGCAGGGCGCCGTTTCAGGGAGATGTGGTCGAAACGCTGCGGGCAGTCCAGAAGGGGAACGTGCGTCCGCCGCGCAAGCTCGACCCGTCAATCGACCGCGGGCTGGAGGCGGCCTGTCTCAAGGCGATGGCGCTCAAGCCCGAGGACCGCTACCCGACTTCCCGGGCACTGGCTGAAGACATCGAGCGCTGGATGGCCGACGAGCCGGTTTCGGCCGGCGCGAGTCGCTCTTCATGCGGGCGCGGCGGTGGGCCCGCAAACACCGGACGGCGGTGGCCGCGGCCGCCGGCCTCCTGGTCACCTCGACCATCGCCCTGGCGATTGGCACCGTGCTCATTACCCGCGAATGGAACGAGGCCCAGGCCCAGCGCAACGAGGCCCGGGTCCAGGGCCAGCAGGTGCGCCAGGCCGTGCATTTGCTGACCAAGGTTGCCGATAGCGGTTTCGATGAGCAACTCGATCCCCTCCAGAAGGAATTCCTCTAGAACGCACTGGCGTATTACGAGCAGTTTACCGGCCGGGTGGCGCACGACCCGGCGGTGCGGCTCGAGCATGGCCTCGTCTATCAGCAAATGGGGGACATGCAGCGCAAGCTGGGGCGGTCGAGGCAAGCGAAAGAAGCCTACCTCAAAGCCATTGAACTCCTGGAACCACTGGCAAACCGCGCGTCTGCCGGGCCCGAGCCCCAACGGGCGCTGGCCCGTAGCCGGACGCTGCTGGCGGATCTCTTGGTGCGCACCGGCGCCAACAAAAACCAGGTTGAGCCGTTTTACAGTCAGGCGCAGACAGCCCAGCAGGCCCTTGCCTGGGCGCCGGCTGCCACGGCCCTTGATCATTTACGCCTGGGCCAGACTCTCAGGAGCCAGGCAGACCTGTTGCGGCTCACTGGCCAGTTCACTGCGGCCAAGCCCGTTTACGACGAAGCCCTCAGCGTGCTCGAGCGAGCGCACGCCGCCGGCGGCGGTTCGCCAGAGATCCGCAACGAGCTCGCCCTGGCCGCCGACGCTCGCGGATTGGTCTGCCATGAGCTGGGCGAGATCAAAACGGCCACTCAAAATTTTCGTCGTTCCTTAGAGTTGCTCACTGGCCTGGTTGGAGCGTTCCCCACAGTTCTTCGTTATCGAGAGTCGCTCGCCAAGGCGTGCAATAGCCTGGGTGTGCTCGAGCAGGACATGGGTGACCTGGCTGCCTCGGAAATGCACTTTCGCCAGGAGCTGCCATTGGTGGAACGTTTTGCCCAGGACTTTCCCGACCGTCCCGAGCACGCCCGCGAGCTGGCCCGGACCTTGTACAACCTCGGCATCGTCTTGACGGCCCAGAATCGTCATGTGGCAGCAGAACCCGTCTTCCGCCGCGCGATCGAAATAACGGCCCCGATTGCCGCCAAGCACCCAGACGATGTACAGATCCGATTCGACCTGGCAAAGTGTCACTACAACTTCGGTGAGCTGCTGCTCGACAAAGGGGACGCAAAGCAGGCATTGACTTCGCTGCAAAAGGCGCGAGAGATCAACGAGGCGCTGGTCAAGGGTTCGCCTAATATGCCTCGCTACGCGAGTCTGTTGGCGGCCAATCTTGTGAGCCTGGGCTTTGCGCAGGAAAGGGTGGAACAACCCCACGCCCAAGAGACCTACCGCGCGGCGCTCGCGATTTATCAGAGGCTCGTCACGGCGTATCCCGAAAACGTTGACTACCGGATCAGGCAGGCCAAATGTGTGCGAAACCTCGGCCCCATCCTGGCCGCCGTCGGGCATGTCGATCAGGCCGAGAAGTTGTATCAGCGGGCTTTGACGGCACTCGAAGTCAAGGACGGGCAAGTCCAGACACCGCAGTGGCTCAGCGTGCGGGCCAGCGTGCTCAACAATCTGGGCCAAATGCAGAGCGAGACTGGCCGGCCGGAAGCGCAGCAAAGCCTGCTCGCCGCTCTGTTGATTTTCGAGGGCCTCCTTGACCGCGCACCCAACTCCCGCGAGGATCGACATAACGTTGTCATCGCTCAGAACAATGTGGGCGAAAACCTCGTCAAGCTCGACCGGCGCTTGGAGGCAGCACTCTTCTTCGCCAGGTCGGCGGCCAACTTCGAGAAGCTCGTCGGCGCTACGCCCAACGATATCGATCTGCAGAGTCAATTTGGAATCGTTTTGGAGGGGCAGGGAAACTTGCTCCTCGATGCCGGCAAGCCGACCGAGGCAAGAAAGGTCATGGAAAGCGCCGTTGCGCACCAGCGCCAGGCGATGCGCCTCAGCAAGAATCGCGAAAGCGTGCGCACGTTGCTCGGCAGCCACTTGCTCGCACTGGCGAGAATCAACCTCAAGCTGAGTGATCTTGAAGCGTCAGCCGCCAACGCACTCGAACTGCCCAAAATTGTTCCAGCCTCCCAGCGCGGTCAGGCGTGCCTCGATGCCGCGCGCATTCTCGCTCAAGTGGTCACCCAGATCGAGGCAGATACCAAGCTGCCCGAGATAGAGCGCGGTCGATTGATACGCAATTACGTCGGCCGTGCCATCGTGCTTGTCACAGAGGCCAGCGACGGTAGCCCGCAGCGAAACTAGGAGATCAAGAAAGACCCTCACATCAAGGCTCTGGAATCGCGGCCCGAATTCCGTACATTCATGAACTCCCTGGAAAGCGCACAGAGATGACACGTGATTTTTGAATCAATCACAAGGCCGTTTTGTGATAGAAGGCAGGAGTTGGTCGCGGTTTGGTTTTCCTCGCCTTATCCACCATCTCGCTCGTGCGTCGGGTGTACCGCGAACTGGATAATGTGCGCGGCTGATCCCCTTGTTGTTCACTACGATGATTTCCCCGTCATCGATGCTTCCATTGTCAACGTGGCGTCATCGACGAGGACCGCCCCGATCGCCAACAGTTCCCAACATCCGCTGGCCGGGATCGATCACAGCACTCCCGCAACGGGTTCACAGACGTCGCAGCGACCACATTGCTCTGAGATCGAGCCGGCGTCACCGAAATAATCGAGCACATAGTTCCACCGGCAGGCGCGTTCCTCGGCGTAGTCGACAATTCGCTGCAGTTTGAGCCGGTCGCGTTCGTCGCGGTCTTCGTATTCGCGGACAAATCGCGCCAGATCGTCGTGGCTCAGGTCGGGCTGGACCAGGTGATAATGGCCGGCGAGGTCTTCCTTCAAAACCCCTCGAGTGCGCAACAACGAGATCGCTTGTTTGAGTCGAGTCTTCGAGAGAGGAGAGATCGCTTCGAGATCGGCGAAAGTGGGCTGTTGATCGGCGACTCGCTTCACCGTGTGGTGAGCGTTCACAAGATCTTCGGCAGTGGGATAACGTCGACTTTGAAAGAACGTGTGGACCTTTCGGTCGTCAGGTGAGTAGAGCAACGTACAGCGTGATGGCTGCCCATCTCGGCCGGCCCGGCCAAACTCCTGGTAGAAGGATTCGATCGAACTCGGCAAATTGGCATGGAACACAAACCTGATATCAGGTTTGTCAATTCCCAGGCCAAACGCATTGGTCGCGACCAAGAGAGGAATCTCTCCCTTGACGAAGCGGTCTTGTGTCTCCGCTCGTACCGATGCCTTCAGGCGGCCGTGGTAGGGAGCAACCGAGTATCCCTTGGTCGCCAAGAATTCAGAAATTTCGTTTACGGCTTTGACGGTCGCGGCGTAGATAATGCCACTACCCGCTTCTTGGCCGAGATATTCCAGAAGTCGCTCCCGCCGTTCGTCTTCATCCTTGGTCATCGCCACGGCCAGGTGAAGATTGGGTCGATAGAAGCCAGTGTGGATGATCTCGGCGTCTGGAATTCGTAGCTGACGAAGAATGTCGTCGATGACCTCCTTCGTTGCCGTCGCCGTCAGGGCCAACACGGTAGGACGTCCCACATCCTCGATCACCGATCCGAGATCGAGAAAGTCGGGCCGGAAATCGTGCCCCCATTGACTCACGCAGTGAGCCTCATCGACAACGAACAGATCGATAAGCGTTTGCTTGAGCACAGTCCGGAACTCATGGTTGGCCAGTTGCTCGGGCGTTGTGTAGATAAAGTCCATTTTTCCGAGCGCGATCGACTCGAGAGCCTCGCTGCGCTGGCGCGCCTTCAGAGTACTATTGATCGCAACCACATCGTGCCCTTTCTGCTCGAGGGCGTCGGTCTGATCTTTCATGAGCGCGATCAAGGGACTGACAACGACGGTTGTACCTGCCATCTCCAGGCTGGGTAGTTGAAAGCACAAGCTCTTGCCCGAGCCGGTAGTCATCAGCACCAGGGTGTCGCGGCCCGCCATAGCTGCGCGCACCGCAGCTTCTTGCCCAGGCCGAAACCGCCGAAACCCGAAGTGTTCACGCAACTTATCAGTCAGCCCGATACCGGGAGCACTCGTTTCGATCATGATGGATGCCATTTTCGCTGCCCGACCAACCTCGGCGTTCAAGGCGGACAGGCTCAGTCCGTGAGTTTGTTCTTGGCCAAATGACAACACGCAAATCGTGGGCCGCAAAAAACACACCCAGATTCTGAAATGGAAAACGGCACACCTCGGCACAAATGTGGTAGTCGGACCCAACAGCGAAAGGATGACGACGCATGGCACGAGCGGCGGCGGCAGCACCCGGCATGGTCTACGGTCTCTTCGATCCTGAATCGACCGGAGACTGCACCGACGAGCAGCTCTTGTCTCAATTCGTCACCCAATCCGACGAGATGGCCCAAGCCGCGTTTGCCATCCTCGTCGAGCGGTATAGCCCGATCGTTCACCACGTTTGCTGGAACGTACTCGGTAATGCACACGACGCGCAGGACGCGGCCCAGGCCGTTTTCCTTGTGCTGGCGCGGCAGGCCCGATCGATTCGAAAGCCCCACTCGCTGGGTCCCTGGTTACACGGTGTTGCCGTGCGCGTGGCGAGGCGTGCGAAAACTGCCGCAGGCCGCCGCCGCGTTGCCGAGCAGAGGAAGGCCGAAATGGTCCATGAAATCGACGGAATCGAATGGGCGACTGACCCGACCGAGTTTTGCGAGCTCCATGAAGAGATCGATCGGCTTCCTGAAAAATATCGCGTGCCGATCATTCTCTGCTACATGCAAGGTCAGTCTCAGACACAGGTCGCTCGGACGCTTGGCTGGCCGCTGGGGACAGTTCAGACTCGTTTGCATCGTGGTCGCGAGCGACTGCGATCGCAACTGGCGCACCGCGGCGCAAGCATGGTCGATCTGCCGAGCAAGGATCTGAGGGCGTCGCTCGTATGGACGCCCGTTTTGTTCGAACGCGAGTGGACCGAGACCACTGCGCACGCCGCGGTTCGGTTTGCCGCCGGCAAAGGGACGGCCGGCTTGGTGTCATCGCCGGTGTCCGGACTGGCAGAGACAGTGCTCGCGGCCATGCTCGGTGATTCCTTGATGTTTGGTGGCGCTCTTCGCCGTTGCTGTCGTGCTGGGACTGGGTGCCATCGGCCTGACTACCGCATGGACAAACAAACCGCGCCTTGCGGTTTCTCACCTTGTACCCAGACGGGTGCACGCTTTTATCTCGAAACCGGTGCCGGAGGTGCGACAAGCGAGTGTCACGGTTTCGGATCCGATGATTATGAGGAACGATCAGATTGCAGTATCTGTCGTCAAGCCTGAGGAAAAGCCGCGTACCTTCGAGCGAGTCGAGGCAAGTTCTGACAGTCTAATCAGTCAGGCACGCACGCTCGGAGATTTCCCTGACATTGGCGCCGAGTACTTATCCATGCCGCCGTCACCCGGCCGAGGGCACAGCCGGGGCGCTGCGGACAGCCGACATGAGAAAGCATTGCCCACCGGGCGCGAACTGTTCGAACGGTTGTGGGTAAAGAATGACCCGAGAGGGCACGGCGGTGATGGGCTCGGTCCGGTCTTTAACGGACAATCGTGCGTCGCCTGTCACAATCTGGGAGGTTCGGGCGGCGCCGGTACGGTGGGCTCGAATATTGAGATTGCGACGGCGACAGATTCGTTCAACGGCGGCGCGTGTTACTCGTACTCATTCAGCATGGATTTTGGCGCGGGAAGGTTTGAATCCCGGATCGGTGGCGGTTCGCAAGAGAGTTCCGGTCGCTTACAAGCAGCCGGCGCGAGATTCTTGAGCGGAATTCATCCAGGTTTTCGCGACTCCAACAGCGTCGTTTTGCACCGGTTCGGGACCGATCCTGCATATCACGCTTGGCGCGAGTCAGTGCCCGGGCAGCACAGGTCGGTCGTGATCCAAAGCTCCGAGCGCAACCCACCTGCCTTGTTTGGATCAGGACTGATCGACGCTATCCCCGACGAGGCAATTGAGGCAGCCGCGAAGCGGAAGATTAGCTGGTCCGCGCAGGTCAACGGACGAGTGAGCCGACTGAAGGACGGGCGCGTCGGCCGCTTTGGGTGGAAGGCGCAAACGGCAACGCTCGCGGAGTTCGTTCGTTCCGCGGCGGCCGGCGAGATCGGGCTCGAGATCCCCGACCGACACCAGGCTGCCGATCCCCGCACGCCCGGGGTCGCCGCGGTGGGGCTTGACATGAACGAAGGTGAATGCGATGACCTGGTCGAATATGTGCGCAGCCTATCAATTCCTATGGCCATCAAACCGGCTGATCAAAAGCGATCCGCACAATTTAAGGCAGGCGAAGCAGCCTTCAAATCAATCGGCTGCGCCGTTTGTCACATGCCAAAGTTGGGTGAAGTCGACGGAATCTATAGCGACCTGCTCCTGCACGACATGGGCCCTCAGCTCGCAGACGCTGACGCATACACCGTTTTCGCCGGTGATCAATTAGAGGCCAAGGATTTGGCGATCGCGGGTCGCGCGAGCTACCAGAAGCCCAGCATCATTTCGCGAATGGCGAACGCCGCCGCTTTGGGGAATGCGCGATTCTGCCCCTTACATGCACGACGGACGAGCCGCCACCATTTCCCAGGCGATCACGCTGCATGCCGGCGAAGGTGCGACGGCGGCGCGGCGCTATACAGAGTTATCTCTCCGACGGAAGCAACAAATCGAGACGTTTCTGATGTCGCTTGCTCCTCCACCCGCGACGGATCGTTGATCACGATTAGGAATGGCGATTGTAGCAATATCGGGGAAAATGTAGCCGTGCTTCAACACGAGGACGACAAGCGTTCCCTGGCATAGCTCACCGACAGCTCCTCCCGTGATCAAGGCCAAATGGTCGCGCCGATATGCCATGGCCGCGAGCATCGCACCCAGCATCGGCCCGGTGATGTAGAAAAAAGCCTCCGCACGAAGCCAAGCGAAGAGTGCGAAAACGATGGCGAAGAGGATGACCACGAGCAGCAAGCTCAGGATCGAGAGCCGCATGATCAATCTTCTCCAATTGGAGTTCTTGGTCGCTGGTTCAACGCTGACGACCGCCGAACTGGCAATTAATCGCCACCGCGGACATTGTCCGCCGCACCGCGAACTGCAAGCTGGATGGTCGCATCGTCTGCCACCTTTGCCACCGTTTGGCAAATGGGCTTTCTAGTCGGGGCTTTACGGGTTCCGTCGTCGTCCAACGCTCCACGTTCTGCGCCAATCATGATTCACGATTTACGCTCGCCGTGAGCTCCAGCGAGACAGAGCGCTTCCCGAAAAGCTCGGTCCGAGAGGCTCTAGGTTACGTGTCCCAGAACGACGAGTCTCCCCACTCGGCCAGCAAAAGCTGCAAGGAACCACCAGTGTCCAAAAGCATTGCGGTTATCCCCGCGAGAGCAGAGACAACTCCCCCGAACCCAGACACGCGCCCACTACGACGAGGAGTGTCCATCTTCGATTTGACCCCCTGCGCCCAAGATAGTTTGTTCTTGTAATCTCTAGCTCACCGGTTCCAAGTCCCGGAATCGCCTCGCGCCGATCCGTCCTGGCCAACGACGAATTAGATTTGTCAGAGGTATTATGCTGTCTTCGACGTCAGAACTGGCGCCTACCTTGGAATGCAGAAGGCAGTGGTTCAGGGGGCGAAGAATGGCGCTCACTTTTCGGTCGCCAATTGATGTCTACTCCCTCCATGATGACCCCGCCCTTGAGCCGAGACTGCAAAGCTGGCCAAGTCGCGACGGAATACCTTAGCAAGAGAATGACGCCGCCAACCAAGAGCGCTGCGACTGCCACAATACCCATGAGACTGCGGACGTTGAATTGCGCGAGCGAATCGCATAGCCGTGACCTCATCATCGACTGCAAGGTCTGATCTCTAATCCATCCATACCACTTTTTCACCGCGCACCGAACAGGCTACCGCTAAGATTTCGGCGTGGGCCGGTCGGGCCCCAAGAAAAGCCAAGGACTGGAGGCGACCCGCTCGTATCGCCTCGTCTCTCGCGCATGCTATTCGGACATTCTCCGACACGCTTGGGCGTCCTGCGTTGCGACTCTCCTTGCCGCCAAGGCTAGTTGGTTCCACCGTCGGCTGCGAGGAAGCTCGGATAGCCGATGATCTAACGCTTCGGTTCGACAAAAGGCAGTGGCGGATTCCAACGCCATCTCGAGCGGTATTTACAGTTCCAGCATTTGGCAGCCGTTTCACCAGATCTTTCACTTCGACTTCTTGCTAAGGGTAATTGTGCGAACGATCTCTTGCGCTTCGCGCACTTCAACCGGATCGGGGGCTGTCGGACAAAAGTGTGTGACCATGACAAAGTCCCTGCCGTTCGAGAGATGCCATAATTGTATTCGCGGATGATCGGTCGAGCAGAAAACCGCGGAGCCCATCGTGCCAAATTCGCACGGGCCGCTCGTCGACTCGACCAGTTCGCCAAAACCGTGGCTCTCTCCGAACTCCTTGGTCATCCGCTTGAGGTCGTCGGCGCTGGGATTGGGAAGCTCGCCGCCCGCGTATTCCGCCCATGAAATCTGAAGCGGTCCTGGCGTTTCACTCAACTCGCGACAGTACGTGGGTGGGCCATCCGGATTATCGAATATCGCCCACCCTTGCGGAAGCTTGATATTAAGTCTCATGGCAGTCCCCCGAATTGGTTGGACCTAGAAACATTCGCCTACCCGACGCGCCGTGTTCGCTGCGATTCACCCATCGCGTTGAATCACGCAGGCCGCGCGCTCGCTACGCGAGATGTCAGACCCATCAGGGATGAGCTACGAACGCCCCAGTTCTTGCGTTGCTCGAAGAATCCACTGCTTGTCCACTTTCTGAAAAATGAATCTCCGCGTAAAACCTGTCAAAGCTGCCCTGTTGATCCCACACTGGACCATGACGCGGTCCATGTCCTTGGTGAACGCGATGACGTCAATGTCGACGATTGGATCGGGTTTCGGGTTGAAAAAGTTAAAATCGCGCGCGGTCGCTATAATTGCCTCCACGAGGTCTGTCTCTTTCACTTCGTGCTTAGGTGCAAACCGTCGACCATTAGCGAACAGATCATGGTCGCCCGGATCTCCCATCAGATCGAGCCAGTCCCTGGCACTGGCTCCGACCCAGTCATTCAATACGATCCGGCGAAGGGCGGGCCGGAATTGGTCCTGATGCGTGAAGAGAAAGCCGACGAGTTTGTTCGTCCCCTCGACGTCCTGATTCCATTCCTCTGAAGCAAAGATCTCTCGAACGCCCTCGTCAAAATCCCGCCTATTGCGATACGGGAGCATCGAGATCTCCTCCCACCGGATCTTGCGATACAGGGTCGTGTCCTCGTGGCCACGGTTTGTGCCAATGAAACCGGTATAACAATAATCGTCTTTTTCAAAGTTGACCAAAACGCTCCCCTCGTGGCGTGCGATCGCAGCGGAATACCGGCCGTCGTCACCGGACATAACGACCGACTCGGTGTGCGTCTTTGGACCCGGGTGAATGGTCATTACGCTTACCTCCACGCCGGACACCGGGCGTTCGAGACCATCAACTATCCGCCCCGTAATAGTTAATTGCTAGGCCGTTGCTTTTGACCGCATCGAGTTGAGCTCGCCTCGCCCTGGGCGTACTCTAGCGTAATGTCACGGCAGGCTGTATTGGTTTCTGGCGCAGGAATCGCGGGCACAACAATCGCCTACTGGCTACTGAAGCGTGGATTTGTCCCCGTGCTGATCGAACATGCGCCGCGTTTTCGTGAAGGCGGATACATCATTGATTTCTGGGGCGTGGGTTTCGATGTTGCCGAGCGAATGGGCCTTATCCCCGTGTTGCGCACAGCAGGCTATATCATTGATCGGATTGAGTTCGTCACGCAGAACAGCACGCGAAGAAGCTATCTCGGAGCTAATGTTTTCAAGAGAGCGCTTGGCGAGCGCTTCCTTAGCATTCAGCGCGGCGATCTTGCCGACGCCATCTATCGCACTATTGAAAACGGCGTGGAGACGATCTTTGGCGACAGCATCGTGGAGATCAGACAGAGTGGCGACGCGGTTGAGGTGACCTTTGAGCGCGGCAGGCCGCGCACTTTCGATCTGGTAATCGGAGCAGACGGCCTCAATTCAGCGGTCCGCATTGCGCTGTTCGGTCCTCGCGAAAACTTTGAGCGCTATCTGGGTTATTACGCGGCGTCGTTTATTACGTCGGATTATCCGTGGCGCACCGAACACACCTACTTGAGTTACGCCGCGCCCGGCCGCCAGATCAGCCGCTATGCACTGCACGAAGGGCGCACCGCATTCCTTCTTGTGTTTGAAAGCCAACATAAAATAGGCGCAGACGCGCACGATCTGGATACGCAGAAACATACGTTGCGGCAAATATTTTTGCGGGAACCATGGATCGAGTGGCCCGAGATCGAAAAGCGTCTAGATGCTTGCGACGACCTCTATTTCGACGCGGTCAGCCAGATTTCATTGCCACGCTGGTCTTTAGGCCGCAGCGTGCTCGTTGGTGATGCGGCTTATTGTCCGTCGCTCCTGGCGGGTGAAGGCGCGGCGTTTGGAATGGCCGGCGCTTACATTCTGGCGCACGAGCTAGAACGCACTGACGGCGATCACACCCGCGCCTTCGCAGCCTATGAGCACCATTTCCGTCCGTTCATCGAACGCAAGCAGAAAGCGGCGCGTGCCTTTGCTCGAAGCTTCGCGCCCAGGACCTCGCTCGGCCTATTTGTGCGAGATCAGGTCTTACGACTCGCCGCGATTCCGGCGATTGCCGATTTTCTGATGCGCCGTTTTGTGGCGGACCGTTTTGTCCTGCCGGACTAACGGCTGGGGCCCTCGCTAATGACGTTTCCCGATACGCTCGCGGTCCCCGGAGCGACGTTCAGAGCCGACCCCCTGCCCCGACTCACCAGGTTATTGAGGACAGCGTTGTCGTGGCTGTCACCGGCCAAACGTATCGCGTCCAGCATCGTCGGCGTCTTTTTGCGATCGACAACGGTGCACTCGCTCACGCGGGCATGTCGCACGTTCGTCAGTTCAATTCCTCGGTAGAGTGGGTCTAAGACCTGGCAGGCTGTAATATTCACTTCGCTTGCGTCGATGACCTCGATCGCACCCCCGGAGTCGGGAGTGCCCGCGCGGGCATTATCGAGAATGAGCCCAGTGAGACTGATTCCCGCCGATCGGCGGACAGTGATTCCGTCCACCACCTCACCGGTATAGTCCGGATTGCGATCGAACGTGCTGGCACCGATGGCAACATTCCGGCAGCGGTCGATCATGATCGACCTGTCGAAGCACTGAGCGAACGAGTTGCCTGTTGCGGCGATGCCCCGGCAGTTGATAAGCCGCAATGCGACGGCCTGGCTCTGGAGAATGTTCCCTGTGATCGTCCAGAGACCCGCGCCGCGCGAATCGTCGAGCTCGGGACCTTCGATCCGGACGTTTGAGCCGCCCGGGCTGTTTTTCGCCTGGATCGTGCACGAGGAGATGGTCCCTTCGCGCACCGTCCCCTGGCGGGCGTCGATCCAGACATCGGCGGAATTGGGGTTGGCAGGATCGAAGTTATATTCGATATCGCAACCTGTGATTTGCAGGTTGCGGATCTCGCTCCGTGCAACCTTGATTCCCGCGTGCTTGCAGTAACTGATGTGACAGCCGACGATATTGGTCTGGTGCAGGTTCACACCGTCGAAATAGACTCCGATCGCCGCACCACGGCCGTGATAAATATGTGAGTTGGCGATCAGCACGTTGCGGTTCCGTTTGACGAGGTGAACTCCGAAACGGCAGCGGCGGATCGAAATGCCGGAGAGGGTCGCTTGCATGGTCCCTTCCAGTTCGATTCCGTCGGCCTGGTCGTGGCTGCCGACGACCTCGATTCCGCTGACCGTCGGCATCCGTTCGCGAGCCCAGATGCCTTCGCGAAATGTCTCGGGATCGGCAGACTTGTCGTGCGTGCCCACGATGCGCAGCGCGGGCCCGGCCCCGGCCATCAATAATCTTGCCCGGCCTCCGCTACCGGTAACGGCAAACGGCCCAGAACGCCGCAGTTCGATTACAATCGGCCGCGACAACCGAAACACCCCTGCGGGCAGCTCGAGCGACCCGTCCCCCTCTTCGACGGCATGCTGGATCGCCTTCGAGTCGTCGGCCACGCCGTCTCCCACTGCGCCAAAACCCTTCACGTCGGCCATTCTTCCAGTTCCCACGATTTGGTTAGATCGTCGATTGACTTCCGGGCCGCGCTTGTTACGGCAACCAACGGTCCAGCTACGCGGGCTGCGCAGCGCCGCTCTTGAACTAATTTAGGCTCAGCATACCGCGTTGGCGCACGGGAACAATCGATGCGAGGAAGAAAGGATGAGGTGTGACCAACGAAGACGAAGCTGGCGCTAGCCGATGGGATTAGCAGTTCCGGCCCTCGTGGCTGCCTCGTTGGTGTTCCCTTAACCCAGTCAGGGAATCAGCGGACCAGACCGAGGCCGGCCTTGAGCGATCGAGCCTTGGAAGTAATGATGTCTGCATCAGGTTCCCAGTTCCTTTCGCCGGAGGACTCTCCGATTGTCCGGGCCTGACCCCGAACCAACCCCAGAGACTGCACGAGAGGAGATTGACCATGTCAGAACTGTCGCGACGAGGATTTATCGGCTCGGCCGCGGCGGCGGCAAGCGTTGTCGGGTTGCCTGCGGCCGCGGAAGATGAGTTCCCATTCAAGAACAACGTCCCCGACCCTTTGCTCGCCGGCAAGGAGTTGCCGACTTTCAAATTCGCGCTGGAGAAGTCGCACGGTCGGGTGATCGACGGTAGCTTCGGCAAGGAGGCGACCGTTGAGCAACTCCCGATCTCCAAGGGGATCGCCGGCGTTTCCATGAAGCTCCAACCCGGTGCCATGCGCGAGCTCCACTGGCACGCCACCGCGGCTGAGTGGGCGTTCGTGATCGAGGGGCGGACTCGGACCACGGTCATCGACCCGCAGGGGAACGCCGAGCCGAACGACTTCGAGCCGGGTGACGTATGGTATTTTCCTCGCGGCCACGGTCACCAGCTCGAATGTCTGGGAGACAAGCCGACGCACTTCATCCTGATCTTCGACAACGGCTACTTCTCGGAGTTCGGTACCTTCAGCATCACCGACTGGATCGGCCACACGCCCAAGCCGCTCCTGG
The DNA here is from genome assembly GCA_963850935.1 of uncultured Isosphaeraceae bacterium. Lineage (GTDB taxonomy): Bacteria > Planctomycetota > Planctomycetia > Isosphaerales > Isosphaeraceae > CAWFRS01. The sequence goes on along the minus strand of CAWKNT010000028.1, from coordinate 644,739 downwards.
CGAAAAACTTCGGTGTCCCGGAGTCGACTTTCGACGGGTTCCCGGACAAAGAGGTGTACTTCGCCCGCGGGTCGCTGCCGCCGGAGAAGCCGGCAACGCCGCTACAAGGCCAGAAGCTGCCACCGCAGACCCATAAGTGGCGGCTCCTTGCCCAAGCGCCGATCGTCGACAACAAGGGAGGTCGGCTGTGGCTGGTCGATTCCCACAATTTTGCGATATCCAAGACAATTACGGGTGCGATCCTCGAACTCGACCCGGGGTCGCTGCGGGAACTGCACTGGCACCCGACGGCCGACGAGTGGCAGTACATCATCGAGGGGAAGGTCAGCATAACGATGTTCGGCTCGCACGGCCGGTATCGGACCGAGATATTGGACAAGGGCGACGTCGGCTACATCCCCCAGGGATATGGCCACTCGATTGAAAACGTCGGCAACGAGCCGTGCCGCGTTTTGATCGGGTTTAACAACGGCGTCTACGAGACGATCGACCTGTCTCAATGGATCGCCGGGAACCCGACCGACGTGCTGGCCACAAACTTTGGCAAGCCTGCGGCGCTGTTCAAGAGGTTCCCAAAAAATGACGTGTTCATTTCGTCGAAGCACGGAACTTGAGACTATGGGGACAGGAAAAATCGTCGGATCCGGCGTTTCGCTGAAGGCGGTGTACGGGATTGTTGGTAATGAGATTTACTCCTCGCCATCTTCGTGAAGTCGTTACAATGCCAAAGAGTCGGCGTGTGCCTTAGCCGCTATCAATCTTCACCACTTCAGCACGAACGCGGCATCAATAAAAGAGGAGCTGGCATTAGCATGATCTCAATACGGGTAACTATTTCCCTCGCTCTGGCCGTCGTGCTCCCTCTCGCGTCAAGCGTCGCCCCGTCATTTGCCGGCTCCTCGGAAAGCCAGATCGTAAGCCGGGAATTGCGGTCGGAACACTTCGCACACAACAAGATTGGCACGAGTCCTGTGCGGAAGATGGCCGTCTATCTTCCTGCCGGCCACGACGGATCATCGAAGCGCTATCCGGTGATCTACTTCCTTCCCCACCCTTTTGGGAACTATCGCGCGCTGTTTGACCAGAAAGGTGCCCGGGGGCTCTTCGACCGCGCAATCTCTGCCGGCTCGATCGGTAAGTTCATTCTTGTTTCTGTAGACATGATGACACCTCTTGGGTCTTCCTGGTACGTCAATTCGCCGACGACTGGCAACTGGGAAGACTTCATGGTCAGGGAACTCGTGCCATACGTCGATGCCCAGTTCAAAACCTTTTCCAAGAGCGAATCGCGTGGTATTGCCGGCGACTTCATGGGGGGATACGGCGCGATTCGTTTTGGCATGCGCCATCCACAGATTTTTGGTTCAGTCTACGCACTTCATCCCGTCGGGACCGGGTCGGGCGTTCAAATTATGTATGACCGGCCGAATTGGGGTCTACTGGCCAGTGCCGGTTCTTTAGACGACGTGAGGAAGGACGGCTTTTCGACGATCTTCACCGCAATTTTCCAAGCGCATTTACCCAACCCGGACAAGTCGCCTCTGTTCGTCGATCTGCCGGCGCACAAGGACGGCGATCAACTGGTCGTCGATACCAAGCTTACCGCACGCCTGCGCGACAACTTCTTTCTGGAATCGTTGATTCCACAATATGCCGAAAACCTCAAGTCTTTGAGAGGGCTCAAGTTTGATTGGGCCCGCAGCGATTCGAATTACGATCATGTTTATTCCAATCAGGCGTTTACACACAAACTCAACGAGTTCGGAATCGCTCACGAAGCCGAAGAGTACAATGGCATGGGCGGAGAACGGACTTGGGGCACGGACGGACGCATCTCCACGGATGTTCTGCCGTTCTTTGCGAGGCATTTGGTCTTTGACGAACGAAAGGGCACAGCAGTCAGTGACGACCAAGGTCGTCTGCACCCAGCGCAACTCGCGCCGTCTTCCACACAAAAACATGGCAACGATCCAGGTTCCTCCTAACCGCCCTCGTGTTCCCCATCCGTCCTCCGACGTCGGATCCGACTGAAGACGACTCAACGTCGTGGCAACGAAATTGTTGAATCATTCCGGCGCTTCCATATGCGCCGCAATCGCGCAAATATTCACCCTTGACATGCAACCGCACGGTTGCATAATAGAGCGATGGATGCGGACCTCGACAAGGTATTCAAAGCGCTGGCCGACGCTGGTCGTCGCCAGTTGCTCGACCGGCTTCATGTGGACAACGGGCAGACGTTAAGCCAACTCTGCGAACGGATGGAGATGACTCGCCAGGCCGTGACAAAACACCTCAAGGTTTTGGAAGAGGCAGCGCTTGTCGTCACGATCTGGCGGGGCCGTGAAAAGCTGCACTATTTGAACCCGGTGCCGATTCACGAGATCTCCGAGCGTTGGATCGGCAAATTCGAGCGGGGCCGACTGCGCGTCCTTTCTGAACTCAAGAAAAAACTGGAAGGAGAGACCGATGGCTGAATCACGATTCGTCTATGTGACCTACATTCGCACGACGCAGGAAAAACTGTGGAAGGCGCTGATGGACCCCGAATTCACCCGGAAATACTGGTGCGAAACCTGGCAAGAATGCGAATGGAAGGCCGGGCATCTTGGCGGCTCATGACTCCCGACGGTCGCGTCGCCGATAGCGGTGAAATTGTCGAAATCGAGCCTGACCGTCGACTGGTTCTCACATGGCGCAATGGACTCTTCCCCGATACGCACGCTGAAGGTTACTCTCGCCTTACTTACGAGCTGGAACAGACAGGCCCGGAGGTCAAACTCACTCTGATTCATGAGATTGACAAACCTGGCTCAAAGCTTATCGAAAAGGTATCCCACGGTTGGCCGCACATTCTTGCAAGCTTGAAGAGTCTGCTCGAAACTGGAGAAGCGCTGGAAGGAACCCGCCGGTGGCCAAAAGGCTTTTGAGTGACTTGATCGGCCATGAAGTGCTCGCGTGCGTCGCTTGACCAGTACGCCAGGCGTTGCCGGGGCGTGGGCCGGACGACGGGAGATCGGCAACCGTAACCATTCCGTCAATGAAAGGGTTTTCCGATGAGGTCAGTGTTGCTGTTGGTGCCGATGCTTTTGGTCGGTGGCCAGTCGAGGGTCCGGGCCGACGATGAAGGAAAGCCGGCGACATCCAACGTCCCGCGGGCGATGTATCCGCGCATTCACGCAGATCGGCGAGTCACGTTCCGGATCAAGGCAGTCGACGCGAAGCAAATCCAGGTGCAGCCCGGTGGCGCCGAGAATGGCTTGGGCAAAGGTCCCTTGAACATGGAGCGCGATGGCGAAGGTAACTGGACATGTACCACGCCGCCGGCTGTGCCGGGCTTCCACTACTACTGGTTGCTCGTCGACGGCGTGGCGGTCAACGACCCTGGCAGTGAGACTTTCTTCGGTTACGGCAAGCCGACCAGCGGCGTGGAGGTGCCTGAGGAGAGCGTCGATTTCTATCACGCCAAGAACGTTCCGCATGGCGAGGTACGGGCGCTCTGGTACCATTCCCAGGTTACGGGCTCGCTGCGGCGTGCATTCGTCTACACTCCGCCGGGCTATGACGCCGACCCCGGCCGTCGCTATCCTGTCCTCTTCCTCCAACATGGCGCCGGCGAGGACGAACGGGGCTGGACGACCCAGGGCCGAGCCAATTTTGTCCTCGACAACCTGATCGCGGCCGGGAAAACCAAGCCGATGATCGTCGTCATGGACAACGGCTACGCCACAACGCCCACGCCCCCTACTACGCCGGCCGAGGGCAGCACCCAGCCACCACCGCCGCGGTTTGACTTCCGGGCGTTTGAAGACGTCGTCTTGAACGAATTGATCCCGATGATCGACGCCACGTACCGCACGATTGCAAACCGGGACCACCGGGCCATGGCGGGATTATCGATGGGCGGCATGCAAACGCTTCAGATCGCGCCACACCACCTCGACACGTTCTCATACATCGGTTCGTTCAGCGGCCCGCCCATGGGAGGTTTTGACACGGCGACGTCTTACAGCGGGGCGTTCAAGGAGCCCGATGCGTTCAACGCCAAAGTGCACTTGCTCTGGCTCGGTGCCGGCACTGGCGAGGAACGGTTTGCAACTGCCATGAAGGCAATGCATGCAAAGCTCGACGCTGCGGGAATCAAGAACGTCGTGTTCGAGTCGCAAGGAACGGCGCACGAGTGGCAGACGTGGCGCCGTTCGCTATACGACTTCGCGCCACGGCTTTTCCGCGACTAATGTGTTTTTCGCTATGCGTCATTTGCGAACAAGCGCTGATTGAATCGCTGCTGTTCGATACCCGAGTTCCGCACATCCGCCGGTGATTATCGCCGAATTTCTGCTGGCGCCATGTCTGTGGGTTCTCACGAGTTCGCCCGCCGCGCTGGTACTATGATGCTTCGGGTCAGGCGAACGATGCCAGCTTTTTGGTGGGCTCGGGCCTTGGCCATCCGATCCTCTGATGACACAGGCGTCTCAGACCAACCAGTGATCAGACAGCGAACATTTAGGGGCAGCCATGAGCGCGACGGGGCAAGATGACACCGAACGGGCACGGCTGCTGCGGGTAATCGCCTTCGGCGCAATCACGGCGCTCGTCTTGCTCGGACTCTACCTCGCGCAGGATTTGGTCGGCCTCTTTCCCTGGTGGATCAAACGGCATCCAGTCGAGTGGAGTTCTGTGGCGTTCGTCGCCTGTTACTACCTGGCCAGGGCTCTGGGCAAGTATCGGCATCGAGAAATCCTCTGGATCGATTGGCTAGCCTGGACGATGGACCGCGTCGAGGCCGTTTCCGGTATAATGCTGCGGCGCTGGTTTGTCGTCGGATTCGCCGGGCTATCGATCTACTGGCTGCTCACGTGGCTCCCGCACTACTTGTACTGGCCATGGTGCCGCGATGTCGATACATACGCATTGATGGCCCAGGAGTGGGATTCGGGGGTGCTTCCATTTCGTGACATCCGAGCACTGGGCTTTCCGGGCCACATTTACCTGCACTGGATTCTGGGGAAACTATTCGGCTGGGGCCACACAGGTATTTTCTACGCCGTGGACGCGGCGGCTCTCTTGTGCCTAGGAGCCGTCGTGATCCTTTGGAGCCATCGCCGTCTTGGCCTCGTGCTTCCGGGTATGGTTGCGTATTTCATTTTCCTGGCCTACTACCTGGACATCAATTTCGAGATGGTCGCAGAGCGCGATTGGCACGCTCCCCTGTGCATGATGCTCGGGCTCTTGTTGCTCGAGGCCTGGCCAGGTCGGCGCACCCGGTGGCTCTCGGCACTTTTGGCCGGCATCGCGATTACGATTCGTCCCAATATCGTTCTATTTCTCCCCGCCCTTTTGGTCGCGGTCGCAAGGGGCGCCGACGCGACGCGGGCCGCCTCAGCGACAGACACCCTTCGTATCATTACCAAAGAAGCTTTCCTGGCGGCCCTGGAATGGCTCTGCGCATTCTGCGTATTCGCCATGGCGGGGTTTTCGCCGCTATTTCTCTCCGGAGTGATGGACGATTTCGTCCGGTCACTTGAAGCCGTGAGGCGAGGGGGATCCTACAGCGACGCCACGACCGCGCGGAGCATCGCAATCCTCTGGGAAGAATTGCGTCAACCCAAGATATGGGCACTTTTGGTCAGTCTTGTGCTCATATCTCTTCGGTCAAGCGATCGCGAGTTGAAATTGTTGGCCCGCACCTGGCTCTTGGCCTTGACTGGGGCGCTGGTGTACCGGCCGATCCATCCGGTCGATCATGCCTACCTCAAAACCCCACTGGCGCTCGTCGACGCAGTGGCCTGGGCGATCCCCATCACCTGGCTCGTTCGGGCGGCAACAGCAAAGCGGCTTTTTGGATCCACGCTGCTACCGGGTGTTCTCGGAATTCTGCTGATCGTTTACGAGGGAATTCCGTGGAAATTCCCCGGGAACTGCAGCGCTCGTGTCAGCATCGATTCGATCCGCGCGGCGGCGATCGGCGGCTGGCCCATGCTGCCCCCGGGGGCATGGATCTGGTATAGTCCCACGCGCAGCGACTACCACTGGGACGATTACTGCCGCTTGCTGCAGTATATTCGAGAGACGACGAGCCAGCAGACGATCGTGGCCAATGTCTTGAAGAATTACCCATTCCCGTCGGCCAACGGTGCCGTCGGCAGGCGATCCCCGTTCCGCGTCGGATCAGGCGTTCCCTGGATGTGGTTGGTCGCGGAAGATCTCGACGAGTCTTTCGCTCACGAGCTCGAACAACTCGGATGCGACTCGGTCGTCGTTTGGTCGACCGCGGAAATCGATAAACAGCCCCGGCTGCCCCTCAGGCGACTCACGGCGGTCATCGTAGACCGGTACGAGCCCGAGGTTTGCTTCGGCACGTTCGAGGTGTGGCGGAGGAAATGCTCGACACCGGAAGATGCTGCTGGGCCGAAAGCGGCCGGTCCCCCCGGTAATTACTCACTGGCGCAGAGCCCTCACAGCTCCCAACGCTTCGCCAGGCGTTACAGCGGCCTTGATCTGCAACCGGCGTTGCAAATCACGGGTCGTCATTGACCGAAGCTGAGGTAGCCTTTGCGACGACGGATTTGAGGGATTGTTTGAACTGATCGAGGTAAACGCTTTCGACCTCGGGCGAGCCAGGGTTATCAGTCAACACGTCGAACAGTGCCCTCCGGAACCTCGCAACCTGTTTTTCAGCATCAGGCGCCGCCATCAGGTCGGACCGCTCGTAGGGATCGATTGCCACGTTAAACAGCTTCTCCACCCCGTTTCCATCCCGGATGTAATGGTGGCCCGACGTCATCAACGACAATTCAAACGGGGACCTTCCTGGGAAGCGCGCTATCTGATTCTCAAACGCGGTCGCGTCGGCCTGCTCTGAGAGCGCCGGACTGGTGATCTCTCGAGACGTGCCGCCGGGGGGTAAGTTCCAGCAACTTGCCAGCGAGCGCCCGGGGAACGGGGAGCCGGCCGAGAGGCTCAAGAGGTCGAGGACAGTCGCGGGCAAGTCGCGCAGGCTCACGGGGCTCGTAATCAACCGGCCCGCCGGCGCGCCGGAGAAAGGATGACCAGCGGCACGCCGACCTCTTCGAGGTAAGTGCTGAACGAGTGGCCGATTAATCCGTGTTCGCTAAACCCTTCCCCATGGTCTGACGTGATGATCACCACCGTATTGTCGAGAAGGCCCTGGCCTTGGAGGTCGCCCAGCAAACGATCGAGCTGTTGATCGAGGTAGGCAATGCAGTCTTCGTACCGATCACGGGCCATATAGAGGTCGCGTGTCTGCTTGTTCGTTTCTCCCACGTAGTTGAAGAGGTACTCGAAGTCACGTGGACTCTGAGGCTTGATCCCAAAGCGGCCGACATAACCTTCTGGTGGCACGAAAGGTTCGTGCGCGTCGAAGTAATTAAGAAAGGCGAAGAACGGACGATCCGGCCGCCGCTGCCGCAGCCAGCCGAGGAACATATCGTCGATCTCGCGTGCCCCGCGCGATTGCAGGCTGATCCACTTCCTGTCGTAGAAATCCCAGAGACCGACGACCTTTTCCAGCAGCCACTTACCGGGAAATGTGCGAGTGATGAGCGATCGCGGAGTCAGCGCATAGTCTTCGTAGTGGGCAAACCCTCGATTCAAGCCCCCTTCATAACTGCAACAGTTGGTATTGGCAGCGAACCCTGCCGTCTGGTACCCCTTACCGGCCAGGTGTTCGGCCAGGGTTGGAATTCCGGCATCGAGCTTGAACTTCCATTGGGAATTGAGCTGGAAAGGCCACTTGCCAGTAAAAAAGCTGGTGTGCGACGGATAAGTCCACGGAGCGGGGGCGATCGCACGATCGTACACGGCGCCGCTTCGTGCCCAGCGCGTCAGGTTGGGGGTTGTATTTCGGTAATAGCCGTAAAGGCTTAAGTTATAGGCACGCACGGTGTCCCAGACGATCAACACGACATTGCGGGCATTCGAAGGCGACGTCGGCAAGTTGGCGACGGCGTAGTATTCTGCGATAGCCTGACGCCCTGTCGTTGCGCCAGCCAGAACGCCGAGGACGCAGAATAACGCAATGAGAATCTGTCGCAGCCGCCGTGGAGAGAGCCCTCGCGCCACGATCGCATCGCTTACCAGTCGGCCCATGCCGGCGGCCAAAATCAGGGTGCAGGCGACGTACATCGGCAGCCGTAGCAAAGCGCCCCAGATTGCCAGCGTACCAAAGAGCCACGACGACGCGCGGAGCGAAATCCCCCTGCGCCGCAGCCCGTTGACCGCAGCCACCACAATCCCGACCGTCCCAATCAGGACCGCGTGTCCCAGCGGAACTGTCCACGCGAAATCCCGTGCGCTTCTGATATAGCCTTCGCTATGCACGAAGTACTTTTTGAACAGCATGATCCCCAGGTCGAGATAACCCGCACACAGGCCGAAGGTAATTGCCAGCATCACCAAGGCAATTGGCGACAACTGGAGCAGTCGCGGCGAACGTCGTTGTGCGGATTGAAGCGGGTCGGTATTCATGGCGGTCAACACCCAGCGCGCTGCGTCGACTGTCGGTGCACACCGACCGACCGGGAACTCGCCCTGGCTCGCCCGAATTGAGCCCACTGGCGCGATCGACGCGCATTTTCCGCGCGTGTGAGATGGACGGACTGTGACGTCATCCCTTGCAGGCGTCATTATCGCCCAACCTGCCTCTGCTGACTACTGTGGAGACCTTCAAAGGAAATACCGGCAGGACGGACAACACGAGCCCAGATGGCAAGGAAATTGGGCTCATCTACCGTTTCGACATCGACGAACACGCCAAACCTCACAAAACAATGCACGTCTACGATATCGCCCGATATGGTGGGTCCGGTGGACCGAAAGAGATATTCAGAATTTACAAGTTCATCAACGACAAGATGATATGTTTTGCAACGGATTTGATGGTAAGTATCCCGCGGCTTTCGAAAATTCGGCGTCAACTCTTGTGTGCACACTGAAGCGTAAACCCGCGGTGGAAACGCCGTGAGGTCAAGGTTGATCCCTCCGAGATACCATTTTGTAGCTTTCATGCGGTATCATAAGGTGCGCTGGTCCATGATTACCTCCTACCAGAATTTCGAAGTCAGGACGTTCGCAATGGCGTTTTCACTGTTGTCGCTCTTGTGGTTAGCCCCGAGCGGTTTGACAGTTGACGAGTTTAAAACACTGCACGCACAGCTCCAGCCCGCCAAGGACGAAGCGTGGCGCACGATTCCGTGGAAGGTGTCGCTGCTCGAGGCACAGGCGGCGGCGGGGCGAGAGAAGAAACCGATATTCATCTGGGCGATGGACGGTCACCCGCTGGGCTGCACGTGAAACAACGGCGTGCTCGACCGTGCGTCGACCTTCGCTGATCCCAAGATTGTCAACCTACTGCAAACTCGATTCGTGCCGGTGGCCATCGACCAGTTTTACCAGCGCCAACAGAAAGATGCCGAGGGCGATTTCTACCGCAACATTGCAGCTCAAGGGCCGTGGAAGGACTTAGAAGGAACGACTCAAGGCCTCTACATCGCAACGGCCGACGGCAAGCTGTTGGGGTTCAACAACAATCGCGGACCAGAGCGGATCAAACAGTTGCTCGAGCAGTCGCTCAAGGATTTTCAGCCCGTTGCGGTGCCTTCGATCAAACCGGGCGCGGTCGACCCGCGATTCGCCCTGTCGCCGCCACAGGGAGGACTGGTCGTGCGCGTGACCGCGAAAGTGCTGGGCGGTTATGAGGCGACAGACGACGAGTGGCAGAAGATTTTTCAGTCGGCTCTGTCCCGTGATAACCTCTGGATTCGCAAGGACGAACACCAGGCGCTCGTGCGTGGCGAGTTGCTCGACAGCCTCAAGCACCGCATCGCTCAGTTCCACTTGATCGACAACACGCGCGGCGAGCCGGAAATGTGGGACGACGCCGATATTCGCAAGCTGGATTTAAGACTGGAAGGCGGCAAGCTGACCGGCACAGTGCGGCTTGAGAACAAGTCCGGCGACCGCGGCTTCCACGCCGAACTGTTAGGGTTTGTTGAATCGGACAAGAGCCGCGTTGTGCGGCTGGACATGGTCGCGAAGGGTTCGTACTGGGGCGACAGTCCCTTTACTCGTGGCGCACCTAAAGGAAAATTTCCGCTGGCTGTGGCGTTTACCCTGGCGAGCGGTGACCTGGAAGCAGACCGCGTGCCCCCGCAAGGATCGAAAGGATGGCTGCCGGGATACATTCAATAAACATCCCCAGGCGAACTGATCCATAAGGCGAATCGATATGCCAGGGCGCCAAGTCACATTTGACGGTTCCTTGGCAGTTACCTCTCGCAGAGGACCGGGTTGAGCTGGTCGGGAACCTCCAGACTCAGGGTGGAAAGACTGACTCTCAGCTCCTCAAAATAGTCGTAATTGAATTGATGGGCGTCCGGAGCGTGCCAGAGGATGTACCGCTCCTTGTACTGCGAGTCGAGGTGGACGACCACCATGCTGGCGTCACGGTAGATCCAGATGGCGATCACCGTCTGCGAGGCAGATTCCCCTTTGGCGAGGGTCGTGGGGGTGAAGATCTCGATCTGCTTTCCTCGCTGCTGCATACCCTGCAAGACCGCCCGAACGACCGAGGCCGACCGGCCCCGGCCCGTCGGGATGACCGCGAGCTCGTACGGACCGACAGGGATTGTCCGGTGCAGTACGCAGCGTTGCGGGGTGTTGTCCTGCGCATCGATCGCCCCTTCCCACAGGTCGCGGAGAACGTTCTGGGTGAACAGGAAAGGGTCGGGCGGGGAGAGTCGGACCATCACCTTGACGCGCGGGGCGTCGTCGGCCGGCGGCTGGGCTTGGGGGATCGTTGCCGCGACGTAAAACGGACGTCGTCCGCCAGTCGTTCGGACCTCGCCAGTCACCTGGCTGTCGGAGGACGGGCTCGGCTCGTCCCCTTCGAGGTCGGGGGCGTCCACAAACGGAAAGAGGTCCTCGTCGAGTTGCTCGGCCACATCGAACGGAATGGCGATGACCATCATCCGGTCGAGCCGGACGCCGGCCAGGGGGACGTGGAACAGCTTGCCGACGACGTAGTCCCAGAGCGCTTCGTGCCGGGGCCGAAACGTGCGCTGCCAGTGGGCACGCTCGATCAACGGGTAGACGACCTCGGGCCAGAGGTTGGCACTGACGGTGTCGAGATGATCGGATTGCGTGACATAGCTGAGGACTGCCTGACGGAAGTTGTCCTTCTGGCGCCAGACTTCCGTGACGCGGTTCCAGAGCGATACGCGGTGGGCGTCCAGCATGTCGCGGGGCGGTGCGATCGTCGCCAGATCTTCGAGAGTCCGGGGCATCAAGCCGGGATTGAGCACGCCGTTGCCGTCGAGCATAGACCTGCGCGTAGGCACTGGCTTCCTTAATCTGCTTGCGCACGTGGCGGAATCGTTTGCGCTTGCCGAAAGTATCCCGGCTGGCGAGGTACTTGATTACCAATGCAGGACTGAGCGCTGCACGAACGTCGGGGCGTTCTTCGAGCAATACGCTGGCGCGGTCGATCGCCTGTTGGGTGGGCTCGACACACGACAGCCAGGTCATCGCCAGCAAAAGCCGCGCCGGTCTGCATTCCGCGCGTCCAGCGGTCGGCGCAGAAAGAGCCCCCGCCGTCGCGAGCCCCCCAGCAGGTACGCCAGGTAATGACCGCAGAGATAGCGCTCTTCCGGCGATATGACGATCGGCGTGGCAAGCGTCTTCGTGAGCATCTCGCGGGCGACCGGGTGACTGTGCGGGCCCAATGCGGTTGCGCGGCTGGTTCCGGACGACTTGAGCGGATCCTTGGCGGAAGATGGCGGGCACCCCGTGGCGTCCGAAAATTGGTGAGGCGCCGAGGCAGCGGCATTCATCGCTGACGGCACGCTGGTTCCCGGGCCAACCTTCACTGTCCCGTTCGGCGGGGTAAGCTCGTCTTTCAGGCGGCCCACGGTTAATGTGCGTGAGGGAGGGCGTCTCGAGGGGCTCTGGAGATCCGATCGGCTGAGTCCAGGGTTGATTCGCGCGAGCCGCCGCGCGCGCTCGGCTTCCTCGATGAGCGCGAGCGCCACCACGTTGCCCGACGCCGGCCGCTTGGCCGGGCGTTTCTCGAGCAGTGAGAGGATCAAGCACTCGAGCGTCGACGAGATCTCGGGGTTCTTGAACCGGGGCGCCGGAGGCTCAGCGTTGATGTGCTGGCTCATGACAGACATCGCATCGCCGGTGAATGGGACGTCGCCGGTCGCGCATTCGTAGACCATCACACCGACGGAATACAGGTCGGTGCGATGGTCGAGCGTCCTGCCCGTGGCCTGCTCTGGGCTCATATAGCGAGGGGTGCCCCAGATCGTCCCGCTCTTCTGGTCCTTTCGGTCGTCGGTGAAGAGCGAAAGACCGAAGTCGGAGAGCTTTGCCTCGTCGTTCGGTGTTAGCAACACGTTGCCGGGTTTGACGTCACGGTGGATGACCCCCTGCACGTGTGCGTAATCGAGCGCCTCCGCCACGTGTGCGCAGATCCGCAGCCGATCTTGCAAAAGCAGTTCTTGCCAGCGATTCGAGAAGGTGGGCCCGTTGACCTCCTCCAAGACGAGAAAATGATTGCCCGCCGACTCACCGAAGTCGTATAGCCGCACGATCTTGTCGTGAACCAGCCTGGCGAGGACCTGGGCCTCGAGGCGGATCCGCTTGGCTTCGACGTCGGTGCCGGCATCCTTCAGCAATTTGACGGCCACGTTCCGCCTGAGCCACTGGTCGGTCGCCCGGTAGACGGTCCCCATGCCTCCTTGGCCAAGCTCCTTGTCCAGGGTGAATCGCTGGTTGAGCGTGGCACCGACGCCGATCACCTCATCACTCCTGTCAATGGTCTTTGGTCCTTGGTCATTTGCGGTAGCAATACCTCGTGCGCGGGCAAGTGCACAACTACAAAGACGGAGGGCGCGGCGGAAACTTGCGCTTGATACCTCAGATTTAGTCCCCGAGTTCCCAGTCGCGTGGTTCGTTCCTCGCGCAGAGTCTTTTTTATAGGTCAGTCTTTCGAGCCCGACGCAATTGTCCTGTGCGTCTGGGAGTCGGGCTGGAAGCCCGACCTATCTGGCCTGGTGAATTGCGCGGGTGCACTACGGACCTGTGTCTCGACGAGGGAGACCCAATCAACGACTCAATCGACGCGACCGCAGCCGCCAATTCGCGATGGCTGCAATTGCTCGGTCGATCGCCGTTCCGTGCTGATCGGGGCATTGGGGGTCTAGCTACGCGAGATGCCTTCGACGTTGTAGGCATGCCGGGCGGTGTTTAGACTGACGGCCGAGATCATCGTCGGACCGCACTAACCGGTCCGGCGCGTATCACACCTCCCCTCCAAGCAATCAGCAATCAAAAACCGAGGAGTGACACGGGCTGCGGCCGCGTCCTAAACCAACTGCTAAAGAGGTGCGTATGAATGATAAATCGGTGACAGATATGGCCGAAGCTTCTAAAGGGAATGGCGTTCCGCACGCTCGTTGGTCCGTCACGACAATCTTTGTCCTCGGCTTGATTCTTTTACTCGGTATAGCGTTACGCGTACGAGTAGTCCAGTACAACCCTGGACTCTTTGACGACGATGGGAGACTGGGCATTAACATCCTCACGAAGAGCGTGAGCGAACTGCTACTCAAGCCCATGAGTCACAACCAGGCTGCCCCGGTGATGTACCTCCTATTGACCAAGGAATTTGTCGAGTGGTTCGGCAGCGACGAGATCGTGTTGCGGATGCCGGCCTTGATGGCATCGGTCCTCGCATTGGTGGTCTATCTTGTGTTGGCGCGTCAGACCCTCGATCGATGGGGGCAATGTTTCGGTCTGACCCTGATGGCCCTGAACACGACGCTGGTGCAATATTCGGCGCGTGAAGCAGTATTCAAGTGATGTGCTGGTGGCGGTCATCCTAATGTCGCTCGGCGTCTGGGCGCTGCGGCAGAACAAAGGCCGCGCGAGGTTCCTGATTCTCGGGGCGGTCGGTGCCATTCTAGTTGGCTGCTCGCACGCCTCGGTTTTCGTGCTGGGAGGGATCGGCCTGACTCTGATCGGAACAGCCCTCGCCGATCGCCGGTATCGCGACGTGCTCGGCTGGGTTATTGTGTCGTCGACTTGGTTCCTTATTTTCTTGACTATCTATCTATTCGTTGATCGATATTCGGCCAGCAATAGCTACCTCGTCCAATTCTGGGCCAAGAAATTCGCCCCGTTTCCACCACGCTCGTTGGAGCAGGCCAAGTGGTATTACGATAATGCCTTGGTGGGACTCTTCACGGGGCCACTGGGGATGTCGCAAGGGCAACTCGCTGCCACCGGATTCTTTTTCGGCGTCTACCTCCTCGCGATCCGAGGCCAGGAGCGCTTGCTAATCCTCTTGGTTTCGCCACTGTTATTGGCCCTCGCGGCCTCAGCCCTGAAAAAATACCCCTTCGTTGACCGGTGCTTACTATTCGCGTGCCCTATGCTTGCCACGCTCATCGCCACTGGGATCGCTGGTATCAAAGTAGATGGGGTCGGCGCGGGAGGCGTCCTCCGCGGCTGGTCGCGGTCCTCGTTCTCGTTTACCCCGCGTACATAGGCGTGCAGACCCTGCGTAACCCATATGCCCACCATGACATCAAGCCTGCTCTCGCGTACATCGCCGACAACTGGCATGACGGCAACGTGATTTATGCCAACTTCTGGTCGAATCCTTTGGTGGATTACTACGTCAAAACGATCGATTATCGTGGGTTAAAGGATAAGCCGTGCATCCACGGAACCGATCTCAACGACCAATTTGCCATTGAGAACCAGCTTTCGGTATTCGCCAAGGATTTCGATCGATTACGGGGGAAGCGCGGGGTCTGGATTGTATTCTCCAAGAGCCTTTATGGGGAGCAGGCGATCTCTACTTACCTCTTGGACCGCCGAGGCGTTCGAATCGACGAGTTCCACGGTAAGGGTTCGACGGCCTATCTATACGACTTGAGCGCTGAAGCTATGACGTCCAAGCAACGGTTGGTTAACGTTGTCGGTACGCCTCCTTCCCGCCGAACTGGCCCGTAATACCGTACGTCGTACACGGCGGCCGCTGGCACCCTTGGCGGATGATTGATATGCCTGATCGCTGATTCAACCGGCAGAGTGGAGGTGTGCATATGGGCGCATGGGGCGTCTTAGCGCTCGACAACGATACCGCCAATGACTGGGCATACGGACTTGATGACGTCGAGGACCTGTCGCTCGTCGAATCGGCACTCAACGAAGTGGTTGACGTTGGCGGCGACTACCTCGATCAAGATATTGCCTGCAACGCGCTGGCTGCGTGCGAAGTTCTCGCTCGCCTTCGCGGCGAGCCATGTTATAGAAATGCACACACCGAGAAGGTCGATGCGTGGGTTGCGGCACATGAGCTTGTACCGCAGCCTGAACTGCTTGCTCGGGCGTCCGATGTAATAGACCGAATCCTTGGAGAAAAATCGGAGCTGCGTGAACTTTGGGACGAAGGTGATGGCACCGAGTGGCGTGAGGCGGTCGAGAATCTCCGCCAACGCCTGCGGGTATGACGATCATTGACTGAAATCCAGTTACGCGTATTTCAATCCAAATTCGGCACGTGGCAGACTTCCACCGCTCCCCGAAAAGGGAACGCCTAAGTTCAGCAAATGAATGTCTTTATGTGGCCTTTGAGACGAGGCGGCAGACAGATTGACGGATGACACACGATCCGCGCCACATAACCGCCTCGGCCACACAAGTCGCAATCCGTGGCCACATCGATCCGTCGGGGGCGTGCGACGGTTCCAACGCACGCGGTGATCTTTTGCGTGTCCGCTCACCCCAATCACGCGGGTCCTTCAGGGCCTTGAGATACGGTGCCATTCACGGGATTGTGAGGGATGCAAAGAGCGTCCCGGGACGCTATCATTGGGAAGATGGACCGTGCTGGAAAATTGACCATCAATCGGTCACTCAGCGGGCGCTCGTGCGGTTGTCCAATGTGTAAAGGGTGAATATCCCCCTCGCATCAACGGCATCCGAGACGAGGGTTAAGGACTTACGTCAAACTTTCAATGTAAAGCCTGGACTAGTGTTGAGACTTGCCAGGTGACTCGGCGAGCCGAGCCGCTACTCGTGATAGGATGTGGACGCGATGAGCAGCCTGGGCGAGAGGCTAAGGACCTCCTGGTCAGCTCGAGGCGTGAAGCTGCCCACCGGCGTCCCCGCCGGGCAGCTGGAGGAATTCGAGTCCCGATTCGCTGTTCGGCTCCCCGACGATTTGCGAGGCTATTTCCTTGCGATCGACGGGATGGGACCGGAGGACTTGAACCCGCCCTTCGGCTGGGACGACGATCTCTTCCGCTTCTTCCCGCTCCACCAGGTCGAGCCGGCCACCGAGCGGATTCATCGCGACCTGTTCCTCGCCGACCAGGCGTCGTATTTCGCGTTCGCTGACTACTCCATCAGTCTCCCCACCTTCGCCATTCGACTGACCCCCGAAGTGACGTCGGGGAATGTCGTCCTGGCGATCTTCTCGGACCGAGGGGAGTACCGGGTGGGCCAGGCAGCCAGTTCCTTCAGCGACTTCGTCGAACGCTACCTAACATCCAGCGTCTCTCGTCTTGGCCTCATTCCCGGCGAGCCCGGCAAGTCACTGGTCTCATCCCCGCGTGCCGATCCGTCTCATCCACTCTGGGATAGGGCGCTGGATGGCTAGGGTCCGGCGACGCTATCACCGACCGTTCTTGACTGGCGATCTCGGGCGGGCGGGGATGATGGCAAGACCTGGAACGCGTGAATTCCGAGCGGCCGAGGGCTTCGAGATGGCGAAGGCGTTCACGAAGGCTGATGCAGAAAAGCACAAGGCCCTCACCGCCAGGGGATGGGAACTAACGAGCGTCCACCTCCTCCCCTACGGCCAGGAGCCGTCGAGGAGACCAGGAGCGTATGGCCAATGGCACCTCAGGTGGGCCGCTCGCTGCTTCGAGCGAGCGCTGGAGATCCACCCGGAGGGTTGGCCGTCGATGTGGGCGCTGGGCAAGATCTACCAACTTCTCGGTGACCTGGACATGGCGTTCCTGTGGTTCGCCAAGGCCAATGCGGAGAGGCCCAATCACCCGGACCTGGTGCGAGACGCCGGTCGAGCTGCAATGGACGTCGGGGCGCCGAAGAAGCACTGGCGCTGTGTCGGGCGGCGGTGGCTTTCGGGCCAGATGATCCGGTGCTGGTCCGCAACCTAGCGGTGGCCCACTGCCTGGCGGGCGAGGACATGGAGGCCGGGCGGTGTGCGGCACAGGCGGTCCAGCTTGACCCGGACGACATCGTCTCGGTCACGGTTCTGGATCTCGTTCGGAACGTGGCGGCGGGCCGGCATGGGCGGCCCAGGACCCTCACGGAGGTGTTCCCATGCGAGTAGAGGTCCAGCCGAGCCTGTCATCACAGCGGACCCGAACGGCCGGTCTAGCCGTAAACGATGAACCATAAACGAAATGTTACAGGCGTTCGGATGCCATGATCAAACATTGCTTTAGTTTCGTGGCGTTTGTTTGCGGAGTGACCCTGGCCGGACTTGCCGCCATCCACTTCATCTGGCTGCATCCGGCCGTTCTCGGTCCTTTCGCGCTCATGATTGGCATGACGCCCCTGGTGGTCCTCTTCGCGTTTAGCCTGGAAATCTCCGCTTACTGGTTCCTGTTTGGGGCAGTGCTTGCCGGTGTTTCCTGGTTGGTTCTGGTCCGGAATCCGCCCCGTCCGATGGCCGCCAAATTCGTCCTTCTCGGCGGCGGGCTTCTCGTGGTTATCGCGTTGTTCGTCTTCATCCTCGCGTCCGCACGCTACGACGTCGATATGGACGGAATAGCCCGGACCGGGTGGTCTGCTTTGGTCCGCCCGGCTTCGGTAATAGGTGAGGTTGGGCTGCTGTTGCTCGCATCTGGCCTGTTGATCAAGGCGACACCCATCATCCATAAGAATCGATCTCAAAACCAAAGTTCGATGAGTAGCGCCGTTTGTAGTATAGGACCGCCTCCTGATTTTCTTACTTCACGCACCGGGAGGCGCACGGATGGGATGGACCCGACTAGAGGACACGCCCCTTGACACCATTTGGGAAATCAACGACGAACTCTGGCAGCGGACCGACTTGATCCGCCGGGAGGATGCCCCGCCGAAGTTTAAGGCCCACGGCGGTCGCCCCCCGTTCAATTGGCAATCAGCGATCAACGGCATCATCTTCCGTCTCCGCTCCGGATGTCAGTGGAACCAGCTCCCCAAGCACTTCGGCCGGCCGATCCGGAAGGATCGCCGGGAGAAGCGTCGGCCGGGTCGACGCAAGCGACGTCGCTGGGTGGTGGAGCGAACCCTGGATTGGTTGTCGAAGTGTCGAGGGTTGCTGATTCGCTACGACAAGCATGACTTCAACTACCTCGGATTGATCCAATTGGCCTGCGCACTGTTGTGGTACGGCCGAATTCATCGAATACAGGCCGTCTAACAGTTATTGAGATGGTTTCGAAGCGGACCGCAAGGACACGCATCGCGCGGTCAATGACGACGATGTCGTTGGTCGGAAGCGACGACCAGTCCCGTAACGCAAGTTGCAATCCGTGGCCACATCGATCCGTCGGGGGCGTGCGACGGTTCCAACGCACGCGGTGATCTTTTGCGTGTCCGCTCACCCCAATCGCGCCGGTCCTTCACTGCCTTCAGATACGGTGCCATTCACGGGATTGTGAGGGATGCAAAGAGCGTCCCGGGACGCTATCATTGGGAAGATGGACCGTGCTGGTAAATTGACCATCAATCGGTCACTCACCGGGCGCTCGTGCGGTTGTCCAATGTGTAAAGGGTGAATATCCCCCTCGCATCAACGGCCTCCGAGACGAGGGTTAAGGACTTACCTCAAACTTTCAATGTAAAGCCTGGACTAGAGATCGCCCGGACTCGGTTGAAAGCCAAGGACATACCATCGTCGCCTACGGCCCCATGAACCAGATCGTCAACTTCTATTCGGACGGGATAGGGTGATAGAATAGAATTTCCTTTGCCCCGGACGGAGAGGTATCCATGGCATCCGATGATGCTTCTGAAACCCGTAAAAGCGCAGAGCCCTTGCCGCACCGGCGTCGGACACCTGTCGGGCGCATTTCGCAGCTTGTACTGGCGACGTTCTACTTCGCCGCCGGAACGATTCTCACGATGGAACTTCTGAGCGCCGACACGGTTACTCCCGGCCGACAGATGCTGTTAGCCGGCTCGATCGGGCTTATGCTTCTTCTCGCTTGCATCCATATTGCGGTCCGCTGGCGAGGGTTGAAACTTCGCAAGGAGGGTGGTCCGCCGGCGTCCCAGCCTTCCTGAGCGCATAGGATGATCCATAGCTGGCGCGGAAAGCTGGGCGCGGGATTATGTTGACGGGCGGGTCGGCTGGCACGGAAGCTGTCTGTCAAGCCAGCGCTGCAGCTTCCTTATCGTTCGAGGGGCGGATCATGGAGCAGGTCGAAGACGTGCTTCGGACGCTGTTAGGACCGGATGATCGTTTCCGGACAGTCCGGGCCACCATAAGACATAGCCGCGATGATGACTTGGAGCGCCGTTCGGCCGGATTTGGAAAGCCGTTGCTCCGTCGTGATAATACTCAATCCGGCGGCGGATCGAAGTTGCCGCAAATCACCACGTCAATCGCAAAAATCTGGCTCGATCGACCCGGACGCGCACGTTTCGAAGAGCGTTGTAAGGTCGGTGGCGGCATCGAACGGAATCTCACGGTGATCGACGGCCGTCGACGCTGGGAGCGTTACTCGGACGGCCGCGTGGAAACGAACGAATGCGCAGGTGGGTTCGAGATGACATCCGATAACGAGCTTCTCGACATCATCACGGACCGTCATTTCAATCCAGAGCAGATACGGCGTTTTCTTAAGTTTCTCACTCTAGAACTGATGGGGCGCACCCGGACCGCAGACCGTGATTGTGTAAGCGTCAGAGCGTTGCCGCGGCCGGGCGACGGCCTCTGGCCGCACTGGTTGCCCTATCGTGCCGACGAGTATGAGTTACACGTCGACCTCGCGCTGGGGGTTCTGCTCAATATCATCGGCCGCTACCAGGGAGGTTTGCTCGGACAGCATGAGGTGATCGACGTTGCCTTTGACGAGCCACTGAATCACAACCTCTTCACCTACGAGCCTGCCCCATGCGAACAGTTTCAACCCAAGGCGCCTTTGTTTGAGGAACTAAGCCGCGAGAAGGCTATTTCCCGGATGCCGTTCCAGATTCTTTTTCCAACATCGATGCACCAATCGGAATACCGCCTCTCAAACATCCAATATCATCGACCACGATGGGCCGGCGATCGGTCGGATCTTTCCTTTTCATACGTTTCGATGGCTGGCTTCCGCTCCGTTTGGGTGTGTGAGGGCGCTGAGCCTGACGCTGAACTTGATGACTATGAATGGGAGCGGCTGACACACGAAGGAACCGCTCAGAAGGAAATCCGCATTTCAGACTCCGGCAAGGCCGAAGACCAACGGATCATCGCATTCGAGCAAAGTGGAACTTACGTGACAGTGTATTCCGATCTTGACAGGACTGGTCTGCTCCCCAAAAATTGGTCCAGCCGAAATGGGAGTCTCTGGGTAGAGTAACTCCTGGAGGGACCCATGAGCAGGCGAAGGAACGCCGACGAGGTCGCGCGATTGCTACGCGAAGCCGACCGCGATCTGGCCAAAGGACTGACAGTCTCGGACTTTTGTCGTAAGCACGGCATTGCCGAGACGACTTACTATCGTTGGCGACAGCGACACGCTCCCGGCCAGGTCGATAACGATCGCCGATGCCGGGAACTGGAGCTCGAGGTCGATCGCCTCAAGAGGCTGGTGGCCGAGCTGCTCCTGGACAAAACGATGCTGCAGGACATCGCAAAAAAAAAGTGGTGAGCCCTGACCAGCAACGGGCCGCCGCCGATTACCTGGACGAGCGGTATGAAGTATCCCAGCGGCGGATCAGCCGCGTCATGGGCCGGTCCCGATCGGGCCTGCGATACCGTCGCAAGCGTAGGCCTGACGAACCTGTGTTGAACCGGGAGATCAAACGCTTGGCGCGGCGGTATCCCCGTTTCGGATACCGTCGAGCACATGCCGTGTTGGTCCGGCGTGGATGGTCAGTCAATGTCAAACGGGTGAGGCGGCTCTGGAACAGCCTGGGACTGAGGAGGCCCGTGAGGCTGAGAAAACCCCGAAAATTAGGCCCTAAGCCGGGGGTAAGTGCCAATAGTTGCGTCCAGCAACCGGCGCGGTTCAAGAACGACATCTGGACATGCGACTTCGTCCACGACCGAACGGCAGAGGGTCGTTCTCTCAAGTGGCTAACCCTGGTGGACGAATATACTCGGGAGTGCTTGGTCTTGCATGCGGCAGGGGCGCTCACGGGGGCCGATGTTCGGCGGATCATGGCCCGCGTGATTGGACATCGCGGGGCGCCGACCCGCATAAGGAGCGATAATGGATCTGAATTCATTTGCGCGGCGTTAGTGGACTGGCTGCCGGGAGTGGGGGCGAAGTCAATCCCGGTAGCCGCGGCAAGCCCATGGGAGAATGGATATATAGAAGCATTTCACAGTCGATTGCGCGACGAGTTCCTGGAGAGGGTGGAATTCGAGACGGTAGCGGACGCTCGGGAGAAAGGCAAGTGGTTCCGCCGGTACTACAATGCGGTCCGGCCGCACAGTTCGTTGGACTACGCGACGCCCAAAGAGTTCAGCTCGTCCTGTGACGATAGGAGAACAGGCCACTGAGTTATCATATAAATTAACAAAAGCATGTACGATCGCTCAACGAACTCCCATTTCAAGTGGACCAAAAAATGGGGAGCAGCCCAGGACGAGACTGATCGAGATCGCCCTGTCGTTCAAGGCTGCAACGGATAATCAGACCGGCTGTCCGGATGATGGTTGGGGTGGAAGTCATTGCTATCCTTTTTGAATGCGCACTAATTTACAATCGCATGCTTCTCTATAGGACTTTTGTGGCGTTTCAAAATGGGAGATTGGCGGTCTACGATCCGACGGCGAACGCACTGGCCGCCAATCGGCGCAAGGGCTTGAAGAGCGATCCGCCCGATACTGCCGAGAAAGCGGCCCGCCAGGGCCGACTATCACCGCCAGCGGGGGATTAGTACGAATGGGCTGCACGTCGACCCTGGAAATCGGTGCCAGCTTATTCACCAGTCCCGGCTTATCCATACGATATCCATGCGGACGACCCGAGACGCATCGCATCGTCTATGAATCACCGTTAACACCGTAAGATGCTGATCCGAGCCTTCAATCGTCGGCACTGAGCATCAAGAGTAGGAGCATTACGGGCGAGAGAGCGACTACCGCAAGCGTGGCACCGATCATCAGATCGGGGCCAATAACGATCATCTGGAGCGAGCCACCGGGTTAGTCATTGATCCAGGTGTCTCGTTCTGAGGCGCATTTCTAACGTTGTTTCGCTTTTTGTCTGGTTCAGCGCGACCGATGAGTATCGCGAGCGTTTTCTTGGTTCGCGTTTTGATAGCGCTCGGGGCGAATGGTTGCACACTCGCCCCGAGCTTTCCCTTGGGAGATCGAACCTCCCGTGGTGCTCGCCAGGGTACGGGAACTCACCGCCGCCAGTCTAGTCCGCGCCGCCGGCGTCGCACTCGCCTGCGGACGTGTCTGCGCAACGGGTGCACACGCAAATACCGGCCTCGTTGTTACCACCAGCGCTACTGTCAGCATCCGGATTGCCAGCGCGAGCTGAACCGCTGGTGCTGTGCCCGACGCCAGGCGAAACGTCGCGAGGACATCAACGTCAAAGCCCAGCACGCTCAGGCCGAACAGGCGCGCCGCCAGCGAGTGAAGTCCCGGCCTCAGCCCGTTGAAAAACCAGAGCTTGCACCGCCGCGTGGTCACACACCTCGTACTTTTTTTCCCGGGCCATTGTGCGATCGGCCAGGCTGCTACCAACACCCCGCCAGATCAATTCGCAACCCAGCACGCTACTGCTCTTGCGCCTGCCGGCAGGCCGTGCGCAACGCCCTGGATCGGGAACGTAAGTGGCGATCCCGCGGAACCTTGGACGGACGGAAGAAGCGAGCCATCGAATATCAGGCGTTCCAGCGCCGCCGCGCCTTCGACACGCCCCCGTCGCTAACCTGCCGCCGTCGCGGCCACCCCCCGGGTGATCGTTCTTCCCCATGTCGCGCTGGTCGTCAATTATCGAGGTCCCGCCTGCGCGCTGGTTTGCTGGATCAGCCTTTTAACCCTTGAGGAGCTCCCGCATGCCACAGACACCCATTCTCGTTCCCGCGCGACTGCGGCGTCCGCCGAAAACAGGTTGGTCCTGGGTGGATCGTCGCTTTCTGCGCGAGCACGCCGCGCACCTGTCGCGCGACGCCGTGCTCTTGTATTTCGTCCTCTGCGCCGTGGCCGACAAGCACGGGCTGTCGTTCTATGGCGACGGCACGATGGCCACCCTGGCGCGGATCAACTTGCCAGCCTTGATGGCTGCCCGCGACGAATTACTGGCCCATGACCTGATCGCTCATGAGACGCGCTTTACCCAGGTGCTCGCCTTGCCGCCCCCTGGCCAGCGCCGCTGCCAGGAGCCCGGCGGAGGGCTGATGCAACTGGGCGAATTGTTGCGCCGAGCCAGCGGGCTAGCACAGGCCGACGGCCAAGAGAATTTGCCATGAAAATCGGATTATGGGCCGAGATTCGCCGTCTGGCCGAGTTCGAGAAGCTCTCCAGGCGGGCCATCGTGCGCCGACTGCGATGCTCGCGATACCTCGTAACCGCGGCGCTCGAGCTGGATCAGCCCTCCGCGCATCCGGTCGCGCGCTGCTCGAGTCGCTTGGACTCGTACAAAGCCAAGATCGACGCACTGCTGGCCAAGTATCCCCAACTCTCAGCGGTGCGCATCCACGAGGAAATTGCTCGCGGCCCCGATGGCTACACCGGCAGCGTGATTACCGTCCGCCGCTACGTTCGTTCCATCCGGCCCGCGTGCGGTCGCGTCTATCAAGAAGTTCACTACGAGCCAGCCCAGGCCATGCAAGTCGATTGGGGCGAGTGCGGCCGCGTTCAGATAGGAAGCACGAACCGCAGGGTTTCGGTCTTCGTGGCCGTGCTTTGCCACAGCCGGATGACCTATATCGAGTTCACACTCTCGCAGCGCAAGGCGGAATTCTATCGCGCAATCGTCCATGCCCTGGAGTTCTTTGGGGCCAGTCCTCGCGCCATCATCTTCGATAACTTGAAAGCGGCCGTGATCAATGGGTCCGGCCGCGCCGCCTGCTTTCATCCCGAGTTCCTGGCGCTGTGTGGCCACTACTACCTGCAGCCCTTGGCCTGCGAACGGCGTGATCCCGAATCAAAGGGAATCGTCGAAGCGAAGGTGCGCTACGTGAAGCACAATGCCTTGGCCGGTCGTGGCGACGAGCTTGTCCGCTTCGAGGACTACGTCGCGTTGGCGCCAAAGTGGCGTGACGACGTGGCCAACCTGCGGCTGCATGAGACAACGCGAGAGCGGCCGGTTGATCGTTTTCAGCGAGAGCGACCGCTGCTGCGCACTTCCCACAATCCCCTTCGACACCGACGAGATCGTGCCGGCTGTCGTCAGTCCTCATGCGCGGATCGAGTTCGACGCGAATCGCTACTCGGTACCGCCGCACTTGGTGCGCCAGACGGTCACGATTCGCGCCGACGGTCATGAGGTCCGCATCCTGCACCAGGGCCAAATCGTTGCCCGCCATTCACGCTGCTACGAGCGACGGCAACTGATCGTGCTGCCGGAACACCGCACAGCGGTGCTGAAATTGAGCCGGCGGTCGCGGAGCTCCGGGCTAGAACAGGCGTTTGATGCCCTGGGCCCCGAGGCTCGCCAGTTCCACCTCTGCCTGAGACGCCAGCCGGTGAAGACGGGCGTCCATCTGCGTCGCTTGCTGGGTCTGGCGCGGGTCTACGGCTCGGCCGAGGTGGTCTCTGCCATTGCCCGGGCCCTGGAGCTGGCGGCCTATGATGCCGCCTACGTCGAGAACCTTTTGCTGGCGGAACGCCGGCGCCGGCAGCTTCCCACACCCACGCTGCCGACTCCCAGACGGCGCGAATTGATTGACGAGATCGACCTGGAACCCACCGATCCCGCCGTTTACGACCGTTTCTGTAACACCACCGACGAGGACTCTGATGGCACGGCGTGATGACAATCTCCAGGCACGGCTCGACCGCGACCTGGCTGAACTGAAGCTTTTCGAAATCGCCAAGAGCTACCGCGAGGTTCTTGATGAAGCCGCTCGCAAAGGGAGCTCCTTCCTGGAGGTTCTGGCGATCCTGATCGGGCTTGAACAGGCTGCCCGTGACCAACGAGCTCTCCAGCGGCGGCTGCGTGAAGCACGGCTTCCCAAGCAAAAGACCCTGGCTGAATACGACTTCAAGTTCCCCAAGCGAATCCCCAAGGCCGCGATCTTACGCTTGTTCGATTGCGACTTCATCGAGCAGCACGGCTGTGCCGTTCTGATTGGACCGACCGGAACTGGAAAGTCGCATCTTCTCGCGGCATTGGGTTACACGGCGATTGAGCGTGGCCATTCAGTTCGGCATACGCGTATCGTAGATATGATCAATCATCTCACCACGGCCCAACTCAATGGGTCGTTAGGCAAAACGCTCAGAAGTTATGTCCGTCCCAGTCTTCTCCTCCTCGATGAGCTGGGCTATCTTCCCATCGACAAGCGTGGTGCCGATTTGTTGTTCCAGGTTGTCGCCGCCCGCTATGAAGTGGGATCGATCGTGATCACCACGAATCGACCCTTCCGGGAATGGGGCAAACTCTTTGACGTGGACAACACCCTGGCCACGGCCTTGATCGACCGGCTGATGCATCACGGGGAGGGGATCGTCATTCAAGGAGATAGTTATCGCATGAAAGATAAAGGTCCCGATTCGACCGACGAGTGACCAGAGCGGAGTGCGTCAACGTCCGGATCAGATGTTCGATGCGAAGCGAGTTGTTTTGGCGTGAGTGGCGGGGATCGTCCAGCCCACCCTCGAGCAAGCCTGGCGACTGCGCTGGCTCGTTCGAGCGGCCGGTTCCTTTTAGAGCGGACCCGCGTAGGCTCCAGGCTCTGATCCAGAATTCGCGAGCAGCTTCCCGAGGGGGGCTTCGTCTCGGCGGCCTGGTCATCCTGTTTGTGGCCCACGGCGGTCCGCGGCAAGGAATTGGCGGTGGCCCCGTCCACCACGCCGGACTCGACAAGCGCGAACGCCTGGCCGGCCCGTCCGTGCCCAGCTTTGCCACGCCCTATTCCTGGGTCGAACTGACTCCGCGCCTTTCGGAGCGTGCCGGGTGGCGCACGCCTGCGCGCGGCGATCGCTCCGCTGCCCCGCAACACCAATGGTGGCTCAGTCCAAATGATCGAAAATGGCTCGAATTCCGAGATCGGCCCCAAAGCGTACCGAAGAAGGCGATGGTCGCCACGGGGTGCGAGGATCGCTGGACGATCAACGTGAGATCGACTACCACGACGGCGATGAGGACCATCCACCGCCGCGTCGTCATCCGGGGCAGCCGCATGGTTCTGGGTCCGTCGGGCCGACTGTCTGGGTCAACTATAAATGAGGCTTTGCGCGGGCGTCGCTGCCGGCCATCGCCACGGCCAACCGAAGGCCCTTGACGTTCCAGAAAACCGCGCGTTCGCGTTTCATGTGCTCGAAACTTACCTTTTACGCGCGTTCACTCGTAATCAGACAGCAATGTCTGTTCGTGAGCCACGCTCCACTCCGCAAGCAAACGAAACTCTGTCTCGACAAGCCGCCAGGCGCCGTAAGGGAGTTTGGCGCAAAAAATAGGAACCGCTTCCGTGACCAATTAGGTTGCCGTGCTGGATCATCTGCTGCTCCAAAAGAATCGCCCGCCACCGGGACATCTCCACAACCTCGGCCGTGACACTGTCCCATCCAATCTCCAGAACGGGCGAGATAATTCTATCGGAGCGATTAAGACAGAGTACGGCGATGTGGCGCTCGTTCTCTTTGAACGATTGGGCGAATCGGATAGAAATGAGGCGAAAGCGAAAGTGAGAGACGGACGAACGAACCACGGCGAGCGGCAATCCAAGAACACCAGCTACAGCCCAGTAGTCGTGGTCTGATGCGAGGAGACGCTCAATACAGCGGTGCGCCATGCCGGAGCAAGGGCATCGGAGCGCCAAGCGGCCCAGAAAGGTTGAAGACTGTTGCGAAGGAGAGCGCTTTCGTGCATCGCTCCGATGACGTTGATGCGATCGTCCAGGCTGGAATCGTCGCCGAGAGCGGTTGCAAGCGCAAACCAAAGGCCATTGACCCTTTTCGGTCGCCTTTGTTTGCAGTGTGCGAAGCCGAGTAGTTATCGCGGACATACTTATCCGATTTGGGCGGAGGCGCGTAGCCTATCTTTCTCGGAACGGATTGCAATGAGAGTAGCCAGAAGCCATGAATTACCAAGGACCTGTAAAGCTCTTTGTCTCATCGCGAGTAGGGGAGCGAGTTGCTTGAGTAGATTTCGCCAGCAAGGAGTCGGAGAAATACCAAACTCGCCGCGGCTCCCGGTTGTTCGTAAATAGAGGTTGTGTGGGATCGCCATTCTCCAACTTCTTCATATTGCCCTACAGCCGCCCCGACACCTGGTAACTTTCATCACTAGATCACTCGTTCCAGATTCCCGCATCGTCCCGCGCCCGGCTGTCCGGGCCAACTATTGTTGAGCCGTTACAGCAGTTACTTGGAGATCCGCCTCCTAGTCGTGCTTGCGGATCACGAATCGCAAGCGGATCGTCTGGCCCGGGGCCAGCTCGATCGGGGCACTCTGGCTGGGGAAGGCTTCATAGTCTTGTTTGTTCGCCATCGCCGGGTTGATGCCCCGGGGCATGTTTGGCTCGTGGACGCCGGCGAACCGGAAGCGGTAACGCCTCCCCGGCTCGGGGGCCATCACAGCCCGCAGCTCTCCGTTCGCGTCGGTCCAGGGCTCGCCCGACCGGTAAGTTGACGTCTCGATGTGTTGCGTCGCCCCGGGCTGGTCCTCGGGGGCCTTCCAGAAGAAAGCCCCGGCCACCGGGCTGTCCGGTCGGGTGCCGACAGCCTGGATAATCAATTCAACGCCGGCTCTTTGACGGATCTGGTATGGCTGGGCGCCTTCCCTTCTCTCCACGACCAGCGGACGCTGCTCGGTGCGGATATAGCGGGTTGCGATCGGGGGGTCGGAGACGATGCCCTGACGAAGTCCCGGCGGCGAGCCCAGCAAGACCTTACCAGCGGCGTCGGTTGTCCCGTAAGAAGTGATTCCCGCGTCCCCGGGCTCACCTATCGTCCGGACGCGGGCGCCCGCGATCGGTTTGCCGGTGTCCTCGCCCACCACGGTGACGTCAATCGGCCGGATCTTCGGGAAGAGGATCGTGATCGGATTGGTCTTGACCTCATGCCGAACCCGCCCGTTGAAGGCGCCAGTTGGCAACTGCTCGTGGACGGTGTCGCGGCCGCCGATCGTCGCGGCGTGGAAGGCCAACGTCGCGTTGTCGGTCTCGGGGCGGTTCACGTGGATCCGGAAGCAGGCCCGGTCGGCGATCCCTTCGATGCGGAAGCCGCCGTCGGTGCCCGTGACGGCGCGGCCGACCGACCCGGACAATGCAGCCCAGTCGTAGCCCTGGCGGTTGTTCGTCTCATGCCCGGCCTCGTCGAGCAAGTCGGCGTCCATCACCTGGAGCTTGACGCCGCCGACCGGTCGTCCGTCTTCATCTACGACCCGGCCTTCCAGGGCAGCGGCCTTGGGGAACGTCAGATCCAGCGCGACGGGGCTGTCCAGGGGCAGGCGTCCCTGGATGTCGTCGGGGTGCGGCTCTTTGAGGGCGTAGATGGCCTGCTGCGGGCTCCAGGCGATCCCGAGCCTGGGAGCCATCCCGGCAAGGATGAACGACGCGTAAGGCGTGATCTCAGGGCGGAACGGGCGGCCGCCAAAGGAAGTCATCACGGGGAGCGTCGCTTCGCCGAGGTCGTACCGGCCTTCGCTGTCAGTGGTGGCCCTGCCCGCCGGCTTCGAGCCCGTGTCGGTGATGGTGTAGAGGATGACGGTCGCCCCACCGACCGTCTTCCCCGCCTCGTCCCTTGCCACACCCGAGACGCGTATCCGAATGGTTTCGGGTATCGGCCCCGGTCGCCACGGAGGAGCGTTCGGGTCGCGCCGCCTCATCCTCGCGGTCATTCCCGAATCCCGGAGTCGGCGATTCGGGGGGGCGGATCTCGCAGCATCCTTGCCATCCTGACCGGCCGGGCGGCCCGCCTCGTGTGCGTACGTGTTGACCAGCACGACGAGATAGAGCGGCTACTGGGCCGAAAGTCTTGAGCGACAGCCTCATGGCGCGTCTAAGCTCCGGTTGTAACTCTCCGCCTCTAGATCACCCTTGCCACTTTCGCGCATCGTCCCGCGCCCGACTGTCCGCGCAACTATAGTTCACCGTTATCACTTCTCGCGGCGGTCCGGCTCCGGTGCGGCGCTCGGTTCGGAGCGGCCCTGCCACAGCGACATCGACCGGGCGACGACGCCAGCCGTCCCGAGCGTATTCGCAGTGATCTCGCTAGAAATCACCCGGTTTCGTTCCGACCAGACGATGCTTCCGGCGCCTGCACTTACGAACTGCGGGAGCCCGATGGATGCAAGCCAGTGCCGCGACGCCTCGTCATCGTCTTCCTCCAGGACGCAGAAGCGGATGTCGAGTTCAGGGCACATATCCTCCAGTCGGGAGACAGCTGCACGGAACGCTTGGCGTGCAGCTCAGGCACGGACCACGGGATGCTGACGAAGGTCAGCGCACGTGGCGCTTTGCGGATGGCACCTATGAGTCCACACCTAAGCCTTCCCGATGCACTCTCCGATCCCCCTGTGGGGGCCCCGCCGCGCCCGACTGTCCATGCCAACTTTGATTCACGTTCTACCGCTTTGCCTGGGATTTCCAGAACCTGAGCAAAAGAAGAATGGGGATAACGACAACTGCCCAAGCCATTAGACGGTTCAGGTCGAGCATGAGAACGGCGCTCGTCGGTCCATTAGGCGCTCGATCCATGTCGAAGCTGACCGACGTCGTGACGATGGCTAAGGCTCCGGCCGCGACCGCGTGATCAATCCCCTTGTATTCTTCAAGTGCAGTCGCATGGCCTGAATTCCGATGGGCTATGTGTAAGCCTTCGTTTATGATTCAGACGTTACGGATTCGGCGCAGACGGTGGGCTCAACTTTTGGTTCGATCGAGAGCCAAGCCAAGCATCTTCGATGGCCTGGAAGGCGATTGCCCTCATTGCATCGTTACCAGCTGCAAGAGCCTTAAAAGTTTCTTTGAGCTCCAGTGGATTCTTGCCGGACTTCACGCTCGCAGTCGCTAGGTAGTATGCGGTGTGATACCAGCCCCTTCGATCAAGAAACTCGGCGACCTCCTCCGGGACGACAATCCCCGCTGGATCGAGGGCACGTCGTCGTTCGTCCGCCCATTTGAGCAACTGAATGAGTAGCGCGATTCCATACGGATCGGCGATGCGGTTGATGCTTTTCGCTCCGCTCGGATCCGAAGCATCTGGCATGGGAGTGCACCTCAATGAAGTAGAAGTCAACCCTAAGGCACAAACTGGTCGCTACTGACCAGTGCCGCGTGCCCGCAGATCCTAGAGCACGCATTCTCAAGTTTCATCTCCAGATTGCGGGTTCCACTTTCCCTCATTTTCCGGCGTCCAAAGGTCCGCGCACAACTATAAACGAGGCGTAGCACTCGTGCAGCTACTGGCCTCGGTCTCATCGCGCAGTCCAATGAGCCGATCTGCCACCGCCTCGGTGCGCGATCGGTTGCCGAACTACCCCATGTGCTCAGTCTCGGCTCACCTGAGGTGAACGACTATTCGGCAATCCGTTTATCAGGTTCATCCAGGTTGCTCGTCACAACCTTGATTCCGGCGCCGACGAATACGACTGCAAAGGCGAGCAGGACGAGCCCGTCAAACGTGCCTTGCCGTAGGTACGCAAGGATGTAACCAAACGCGACCGCCATGGTTAGGAATACGTACCATTGGATCTGGAATGCATAAGGTCGAAGGTAAGCCAATCTCGCTCGAAACCCTTCGCCTGCAGCAATCGGAGCGAGAACCAGAGCACCCTGGACCGCCCCCGCAACAAACCAGATCACACATTTTCGTACCGTACATGGGTCATGCCCAACGATAGCCGCGACAACCGCGACTGCGATGCCTGCAAGTGCAGGTCCTATCACCAGAATGGTAATTGGCCGAAGCGATTTCTTCATGGGGACTCTTGCCCAAGAGCATAGGCAAATACTTCACCACATACAGCAACGGTGCCTATTGCTCCGTCGCCGCAATCGTGAGAGCCAAAAGCAAGGCCCTTCAGTCGATGTACCATTCGTTGACGATCGCCAAAACCTTGCCATTCCTGAAGATGACCCACTTGCGCCAGTAGCTGCCATCGTCGTTGGATTTGCTGAACTTCCAGTTCTCGTCGCCACCGGCAACGGGATAGGTGTAGCCAGTCCAACCAACCTTTTCCAGCGGCCGGCCGACGGTTGCCTCGACCTCATCACAGGCCATACCAACGTGAAGGCTGCTGAAACCACTCTCGCTGTATTGTGCCGAGTAGACGGTCCATCCGAATGTGGCGCAATACAGAAATCGGAGGAACGATAGGCCGATCCCGAAGCAGACAATCGTTACCATCAACCATCGGATCGTGAACCGCACACGCACCAGCCTCATGAGTCGCTGCCGTAGCGTTTCATCTCTAGTTCACCCGTTGCGCTTTTCCGTGGAGCCGAAGGCCAAGTGACAAGTTTCGACTATAAATGAGACAACTCACGGAACTCCGCGCTGTTCATAATGACAAGAGCACTACCCACGCCATAAACACCAATAACTCCACGACGAGAATAGCGGCGCTGATGGCACGGACGCGTGAGAGAGCGCCGTAATACCATGGTCGGGGAGCGGTGGTTGGTAACCGGGTAAGAAAGAGGTCAACCTGGGCGAATTGGCTTGACCACCAGAGTTTCGCGCAATCGTCGAGGCCGTGCCGTGAAAGCGTCGGCAGAACTTTCGTGAAGTACAGATAATTCCATACGACGGCGTACGCCATCACAAAAATCCACACGCACGCGGTGACAAAGATGAGGATTTGCTCCACGTGTCTGGCGGCTCCAAAAACTTGGACCAGTTCGCCGGCATCGTCAGTTCTCGGTTCTGGATCACCCGTTACACACCATGCCATCGTCCCGCGCCCGAACGTCCGCGCCAATTATGAATCACCCTTTACGGCTCGGGCAGGGGCCTGCACTTTCATTGGGTTGAGCCGACTTACGGGGACGCCCCCTCCGGTGGTGCTGGATCCCGCTCCCCGCGGAGCTAGGGGTAACGGGCAGCCTGCCGGTACCTGCGGGCCATCGCCGCATGGTAGCCAACTGCCGGAGCCACGATCTCTACAAACCTGCGGCCATCGTCGAAGAAAGCCTCCATATCTCCCGTGCACGCCGATCGATAGCCAAGCGAGCTCCGGGATGAGGCACTGCGATGATGGCGGGCCGGCGGACGTCGCTGATGAGGGAGCCCGCGGCGGGGCCGCCGGATTTCTATTTGGTCTCGGCGACTGGCGGTTCCTTCGCCGGATCGACCCCCACCTCGGCCAGGAGCTGGTCCGCCTCCAGCCGATAGTATTTGACCTTGAACGCCTCAGCGGGCTGGATCGTCGCCCCGGCCTCGGTGGATCGACGGATCTGCCGCTCGAGCGAGATCATCCGATTCCGATGCTCGCGGATCGCGTCGAGGTGCGCCCGGGGGTGTCGGCCAGCCGCAAGCGATCCTCCATCAGCCGTCGCGACCAGGCGGGTATCCGATCCCCCATGTTCGGTTCGGCCCTCAGATCGAAGCCGAACAAGTCTAACTCCCGATTGATGATCTCGCGAGCCGTCTCGATGCGGGCTTCCAGCAACGCCCGCCCCTGTCGAGGTGAAAGGGCTCCGGCGACGGCTTGAGCCTTTGGCGCGTTCGGTTTGGCGGGTTCCTTCTGCCTCTGGGCGAAGGCCAGTACCCCGGCGGTACCGCCGCCGAGGAGCACCAAGGCCCACGCGAGAGTTGTCGACCGAGCGAACAACATGGTCCTCATCTCCTTCTCCGCCAGGGTAGCGACTGCGGCCGGGACCACCCCAGCCGCCGCCATCGAGCCGAGCGCCTGACCCGGGACGTGCCGGAGGGCGCCTTGCACGGTGCTTTGCACGAGCGCTACCGACGTCAGATCGATCAACGGTCTCTGCCCCGCGAGGACGACCGAAGGGGCCATCCCGCGTCGGGCTAACCGTTCGCGCAACCGCTCCCGCCCCCGCGCTAGACGGCTGCGGACCGTCCCGTCGGGCCAACCGAGCTGACGGGCTGCCTGCTCCTGTGTCAACCCCTCCAGGTCACAAAGGACCACCGCCGTGCGGTACTTCTCCGGCAGACGAACCAATTCCTCATGGAGGATGGCGTCGCGATCATCCCACCCTGGATCAACGGTGGCGGGCGCCGCCCGTTCGGCGGCCGTCCGCTCATGGGCTCGCTGTCGGGACGCGTCCGTGCGGGCGCAGTAAGCGACACGACGCGCAACCGACAGGAGCCATGGTCCCAGCGAGCCGCGGACCCAAAGTCCTCCAGCCTTGCGGGCCAGGACAAGGAAGGTTGCCTGGAACGCATCCTCGGCCGCGTGCGGATCGCGGAGAATCGCACGGCACGCCCGGAAGACCATCGGGCCATGCCGCCTCACCAGGACCGTGAAGGCCAGCTCGGCGGCCATCGGATCGCGATCCGCAAATAGCTGGAGGAGCTGCCGGTCGGTCTGCTCTCCGATCACGCCACCATCGAAGAGCGCCTCGATGTTTTGGAGAAAGGACCGCTGACCATCCTTCATTCATTGCCACCCTCGGGACGGTTTTTCGTGATCTCTGCTGATAATGGGCTTGGAGAGGGCGATTGCTCCCACTTTTTCCGAACAGAGGAGAAATCATGGCAATCGGACCGGATGGCCAGGAGGACATGCACGTCGGCATGGCGAGCTTTCCACAGCCCGCATCGTCCCGCGCCCGACCGTCCGCGCCAACTATGGATCAGGCTATACGCCAAATGGGGCTACGTGAATGGTCGTCCGACCCGCGCGGAGCCGACCCTCAATCTTTCGCCCTCTATGATTCCAGCCTGCGACTTACGTCCCAGACGATGCCGGAGCCGCGGTCAAATCCGGTGAATAGCCGAACGCCATCCGGCGAAGACGCCATCACGGTGGCCCGGCCGTCGCCCGGTTCGATTGTAAGGATCTGACCGCCAGTTTCGACGTCATATAACCGGATGGTATCCTCGCCGACGTCATGGATGTCGTCCCGAAGGTCCGAGGTCGCCAGCGTGGAGGTGGTCTGGAGGTGGTCAGACGTAGTAACAAGTCATTTCGGATGATCAGATCGGTCCAACTCCTCCTCCAGGCTTCTCAACTGCCTTCGAAGTTTCGCATCGGTCGCTAGCCAGGCGTCGAAACGTCGCGTCAGGTTCGGCACACTCTCCGCTCGCGAAAGCCCGAGCAGTCCCGCTAGCTCCGTGTTGGTCGCCATCGTCCGACTCCGCGCCAGGTAGACCAATGCCGCTCGCGCCGGATGGCGGCTCCCGCGACGGCTCATTTCACTGCGATCGATCGCGTACGAAGCACAGACAACCGCAATGACTCGTGAAAGGGGTAAACTCTGCAATAGCCGTGATTCCCTGCGCCGTTCGCGGCGCGGTTCGCCGCCCACCATCGCCTTGATGCGTTCGACGAATGCTTCGCTCCCGAGAATCCACCCATGGTACGCTTCGTTCCAAGGCGACTCGGGCAGTTCTGACAATCCCGCGGTTACATAACGCCGGTAGTCCCCCGCCGGATCCGACCCGCCGAACGCACCGCCCCAGGACGCCAGCAACTCGTCGTAAGCCACCCACTCCAGACGGCGGCGGCGATGAGCGTAGCCCGGATAACTCGACCACGCCCACGCTGCCGGGTGTTCCACGGTTCCCGCTCGGACCGGGTTGAGGTGGACGTAGCGGGTCACTGTCCAGAGGTAGGTCTCGTCTTCCACCAACTCGGTCCGATAGCGACCCTGAAAGACATGGCCGGAGAATCGGTGGCGCCGCGACCAGGCATTCGCGTAGCCTGACAGAAACGACTGCATACCCCGGCTCAGGTTGGGTTCAGGTGTCTTGAGCACGACGTGTAGGTGGTTGGACATGAGGGCGAAGGCGTAAATACGCCACGAGCAGCGAATAGCGGCCTTACCGAGTTGTTCCTGCAGCCGTTCACGGTCGACGTCATCGCATACGATGTCCTGGCGGCCGTTGCCGCGGGCCATCAGGTGGTAGATCGCGCCGGGGTATTGGAGACGTAAGCGTCGGGGCATGCCCTCTATACCAACATACCCATCGACGGTTGGCAAGGAAAAAACTTGATCCTAGGTCTGACCCCCTGGATAGGAAAAAACTTGATCCTAGGTCTGACCCCCTGGATGATGGTCTGACCCCCTGGATGATCCTAGGTCTGACCCCCTGGAAGGTCTGACCCCCTGGAGACCCCCTGGACTATCGCCTGACCCTGATCGGCCGGTCTGCCTTTCCCGGAGAGTCGGTCACGGTGTCTATCCCGATTCGAAAAGCGGTCTACAATGCCGCGACGGGCACGGTAACCCTGAAAACGCGCTATCCGTTTGCCCTCACCCGCCGGATCGAAGTCGAGGTGATAGGCTCCGGAATCAGCAGCGCGGCGGGCGTGCTCTTGGACGGAAGTGGCGACGGAAAACCGGGGAGTAACTTTATGGCCCAACTCGCACCCCGGTACGATCGCCCGGTTTCCTCCCGCGATTCCGTCGTTTCCATCGAGTCGAAGCGGCGATAGCCCCCACCCGCCGGGCGGCTTCCGGCACGAAGCCGATTGGAAAAACCCGCGGCCGAATTCGCCTAATCCAATCCATCACTGCACATAACATAATTATATGTAATATTTGATTGATAATTGATATGAATATGGTGGTTGCGCCGCTTCGTGTTGTATGGACTTTCACGATTGCCTTGACGACATTGAGCCAGCCGGTAACATATGGCGCTCGCTGTGGCCGTCGCAGTAAGGATGGATAACAGGAACCTGCGATCTTGGGGCCACGGTATATGTATGGACGGTTGTGGCGTTCCGCCAGGTAGCTCGCCTCCGATATAAGAGTTGTTCTCTCAGGCATCGGCATTTGCCCGGCGGTCAATCTTCGCCGTCGCCATCATCGGGCATATCTGCCGCCAGAGGCTCGCTGCAATCGCCGCAGATAAGGTGAATGCCGGGCTTCGCCCATGCGTTGAGGCCGCAGGCGGGGCAGGTGTGTTTCGTCCAGCTCGCGGCTTTCTTCCGGCGGGTTTCGCCAACCTCGGCAGCACGGTCGTAGTAAAGGAAAGCGGCGTGTCTGGCGAGGAAAGCGGTGCAGGACGTCGGTGAGGATTCGTCGCGGGCGTCAGAAGCCGTTGTTTTTGGTTTTTCCTCGCAAACGGGAACAGCACAGACTAATGTCCCGGGATGCCGCGACGACTTCGCATCGATTTTGATGGCGCGATCTACCACGTCACTTCATGGCGCACGGTAATGCCCCGCTGAACATCGTCCACGATGGGGACGAGCGGCAGCGCTTGATCGACGACCTCGCGCCGATAGCGTTCCCAACGTCGCCCAGAGTGTCGATTCGCCGTTACGGTCTTCGCCCGAATTCGCTGATGAGCTGGAGGGGATTCTCCGGCGGTGTTGTCGCGAAAATCAAGAACAAAGATTGACGCTCGCGAACGCTGTGCATATTCTCTAAGTGATAGCACCAATTATCGCAATCAATCACGCGACGAACCTCTTGACAGTTCCGATTGGATCGCCGTACGATCAATTGAGATTAAGTCTCAATCCCAACATCAATGCCAGGGCGCTTTCGTGTTGATGGCTAGTTCGACCGTAGATGCCGTTTCTTCGGATCGCATTATCTGCCAATGTCTGCGAGTCACCGAGTCAGGACTCGTCGAGGCGTGCAGCACGGGTGAGATCTGCGACCTCAAAGATGTCCGCCAACGCACCGGGGCTGGCTCTGGTTGCATGGCCTGCCACTCGCGGATTAGGGAGTATCTGCGGCGGCGTCTCTATTCGTCCTCGTCGGCGCCGTCACCCAGTTGTTCGGAGAGATAGTTCTGCAGGCCGATCGCCGCGATGATGCCGAGCTGCGTCTCCAGCCAGTCGACGTGTTCTTCTGATTCGGAGAGGATCGGCCCGAGAATCTCGCGCGTGCCGTTGTCCTTGAGTTTGATGCACAGATCGATCGTCTCGTTGTAGTGCTTCACGCCGCTCAGTTCCAGTTTGAGGTCGTTTTCAAACTGTTCCTTCACGTCGGCGCCGACGCGGATCACGTCATATCTCGCAATCTCGGGAATGCCCTCGAGGAAGAGGATTCGCTCGATCAGGCGATCGGCGTGCTTCATTTCGCCCATCGATTCCTCGTAGTGCTTGTTGCCGAGTTTCCAGAAGCCCCAGTTCTGACACATCTTGGCCTGGCAGAAATACTGGTTGATGGCGGTCAATTCGATCGTGAGTGCGCGGTTCAGGGCATCCAGCACTTGCGGATTACCTTGCATGCAGACGGCTCCTTGTTATACCTGCGGCGTCGCTGGCGACTTGGGCCTTCAGAGCCTGCGACGCCGCCCGAACAGACGACAAGGCCCAAGGCATTTCCGCCGATCACTTTACAACACATGGACGGCCTTCGTCTATCTGACAGGAGCCGTCGCCGAGCCGGGTTCAGCGAATTATCCCATCCTCTGACCTGAAGCGGTGGAATCGGCCCTCAATTCCGCCCTCGCGGACGATTGCATTATGATACTTGGGACGCGGCTCGATCGATGCGTCGGCGGCCATTGAGGGAGATGAGGCAGCCGGCGTGACGGCCTCCGCATCGGAAGGCGCAGGCTTACATGTCCCAGCGACGTATCTTCGTCAGTGCCACCACGCGCGCCTGGAAAGCTATCGGCGGCTCGCCTCTGAGTCGCTGCGAAAACGCGGCTACGAGGTGGATGATCAGGCCATCTTCAACCTGACCTTTGTCGAGATCTACGAGAAGCTCAAGCGACGGATCGAGGCGTGCGACGCTGTCGTCTGTCTGATCGGCTTTGCCTTCGGCGGCGAGCCGTCGGACCGCCCGCCCGATCAACCACGGCGATCGTACACCCAGTGGGAGTACTACTTCGCCCGCGAGCTGAAGAAGCCGGTGTACTTGCTGGTTGCGGATGAAACGACGCCGTTCGACCTCGACGCACGCGAGCCGGAAAGCGACGAACTCCGGCAACTCCAGCTTCGCTATCGGGCCGAGGTCATTCGCGACAGGGACTGGGCTTCGTTTGCCGGCAGGGGCGACCTCCGGGCCGAGCTGGCCGAGTTGCGTTTCCCTTGGGAGCCGCCGCGGCCCGAGCATAAGCCTTGCAACCTGCCGTTCAAGAGCATCGGCACCTTGTTCAAGGGACGCGACGAATTCCTCGACGAGCTTCAGGACCAGAAGGACATGGACCAGAAGCGACCAGAAGCAGACCAGAAGGACATGCACTGCGCGTGCGGCAACGCCTATATCGATCGACCAAGAGACTTGGGTTGGGCGTGCGGCAAGGCCTGTGTAATCGATCGGATAGGGTAACCAAGCCCGCAGCGTAAGTCGTTTGTTAGTTGCTCGATCGGACCATCCGGGAACGGCATTGATAACGTCGCGTGTAGCGTTGTTTTGGGTGTGCTTTGATCGCTTTCGATCGCTGTGCTGTGGTTCAATAGGATATAGACAGGCGGCTGGCGATCAATGCTTCCGCGCGGGAAGCCGAGGGTACGATCATGCCAATCCACGACTGGACGTGCGTCGGTGCGGGAATATTTCATCACTTTCATCAGCGCTGGATTGGGGCCGTCACCGACGTACTCAACCAGCATCTGCTTCCGGCGGAATACTATGCCCTCGCCGAGCAGCAAGGGGCAGGGTTTGAGCCCGACGTCACGGCCGAAACAGATCTAGAGTTTTATCGCCGAAAGCAGAACGTTGTGGCCGTTCGGCATGCCTCAGGCGACCATCTGATTGCAATTGTCGAGATCGTTTCGAAGGGCAATAAGTCGGGTCGAAAGGCGTTCGACGACTTCATCCGAAAGGGCGCGGAGTTATTAAGCCACCAGGTCCACCTGTTAATACTCGACCTCCAGCCACCGACTGCGCGGATCCACAGGGGATCCATGGAGCGATCTGGGACGAGGTCGCCGGGCAAGAATACGTCCGACCCCCCGACAAGCCACTAACGCTGGCCTCCTACGAGTCAGCGGCCGGCGTGCGAGCGTTCATCGAGCCCGTCGGTGTAGGAGACGCTCTAATCGCCATGCCACTCTATCTGCGTCCAGGCCGGTACGTCGCGGTGCCTCTCGAGGAGACTTACCGGATCGCTTTCGATTCTGTGCCAAGGCGCTGGCGGGCGATCCTCGATCCGCGATCAGCGTAACTGCATGGGCACCCGCAACCTCTGGTTTTCTGATCCGTTTCGGTCGAGAAGAGGAAGGGATGATCCCAGTAGAAACGCACGGTCTTCTCTGTAGTTCAGGCTTTCGCGCCTGACGCAATTGTCCTGCGTGCCTGCGAGGCGGGCTGACGTCGGCGAGCTCAGTCGAGCCGGAAAGCCAGACCTACTCCGCCTGATGAATTTCGCGGGTCCACTCAGGAGTCACTTCTCCTCGGACAGAAACTTGTACTGGTACTTCACGCCGAGGAAGAACCCTCGTGGCAATTTGGGTTCAGTCGGTTTGCCGAAGTCTTCCGGACGGTAGAGTTCAGTCACGACGTTGGTAACTTGGAGGATGCCGGTCGTTCCCTCGCGAGTGACAAAAAGGAACGTCGCCTCGTTTTCGGGGTAATACGTCTTGGTCTTGGATGCCCAAAATCGCTGCCGGCCGGGACGAGCGTCCGCGGGATCGCGCGGATCAAGGCCGGGACCGCCCGCGGGTCGCCGATCGCCCGGAGAGTGAATCCGAGCGACCGGAGCGGGCGATTCTCGGTCGTCCGATCGAGCTCCTCGATCAGTGCGGGCACTGCCGGTTTGCCGATCTGAACGAGGTCGAATGCGGCCTTCGCCCACCGCTTGGAGTCTCGGATATCGGTCGTCCTCAAAACTGCGATCGCTTCGGCGATCGATTCAGAGTTCGGATTGACCGTTCGCACGCGGCCCTCTGCATCTTGCTCAGGCGCATTGATCGCGGTTTGCCCGGCCAGCCTGGTTACGGCGAGCGCGATGAGTATTCCAGCCGTGGGCCAGCCGCTTCTGATGGGCGAGTTTCGTGCGATCACGGCGGTCCTTTCCGGTAAAGGCCCTGCTGAGGGTCGTTTGAGTTAAATCATTATTCCATCCGAACACACCGGATTACACGGCGCTCTCCCAAGAGCCGACGGGACATGCTCTGCGATGTTATTAAGTAAATGTTAGTAACTGTTATGACAGTCATCGCGATGTCGAGCCGACAGGACATGCGAGGCTTAGCTTGCACTCAACA
The DNA here is from genome assembly GCA_963850935.1 of uncultured Isosphaeraceae bacterium. Lineage (GTDB taxonomy): Bacteria > Planctomycetota > Planctomycetia > Isosphaerales > Isosphaeraceae > CAWFRS01. Next base: position 604,102 of record CAWKNT010000028.1, on the reverse strand, counting down.
GACCCACGCACTGCGTCCGGCCGAATTAGGCGCGCGGGGACTGTTCAATGCGATTCGCTAGAAATCCACTTCGTCGCTTGAACGTCGCCGGGATGGGTTGAGGCGGGCAATCGGTTCGGTCTGCTCCGTTCGATCCCGTCCGAAACCGAGTTGGATCTATCGCAGATTGGAGAGGATCACGGCCGCGTTGCGGGTACGGCGGTCATCGGATGTGGTAGTGATTATCCATCAGCGAAAAACCACCGACAGCGACTGCGAAAATATCCGCCAGATGCGCGAGTCGCTGTTCGATCCTGTCCTTGCGGCTGGAATCTCCCACGGCATTACCGAGCAAAAACGCGCGGCGCACGCAGCGAGCGATGCAGTGGCACCAGCGAGCGACGGACACACCCACGAGCTGAGCGCGAGCGATTGTCATGAGCTATAGGCAGATGTCGCTTCATTGGCGCCGTGTCGCACTTCTGTGAGAACGTCGCTACCAAGGGTGGGGCTCTAACCGATAAAGTTGCGCCGCGTCTTTCGTCATCACTCGTTAGAAGTACTCGACCCTGCCTACCATCTCTTCGGGTTCGTAGACCTCCCAGATGAGGACAAGGCGCTGAATGATCTCGCCAACCGACTTCGTGTCCTTGGTGCAGAATGCAATACCCGCGTGCTCGACGCCTGCGGCATTGAGTCGGAGGAAATCTTGGTCTTGAGTGAACAGGACGCGACGTTCGAGGCGGCAGTAGGCGACCTGCTGCTCGTCGATCGCTCCCGTGAGACCCGCTTTGGAGGTCGTCGTAACGTCGACGCCCCGTCGCGTCAGGCCTTGGGCGATGGCTTTTGCGCAGTTCTCATCCAGGTGGAAGCGGATCGCCCGCGGCATCGGCCTTCCTATGCCTGAGCTTGTCTTCGAGGTGGGACGCACCCGCCTTCACCCGCATCTCGTCCGCGTATCTCTTCGCGGCGTCGATGTCGGCGTCGATTCGTTCCCTGTTCTCGTAGTAATATGCCAGCGCCGCGTGCACGTCGGCGAGCGTGATCGAAGGGTATTCGGAGACGATCTGGTCGGCGCTCATCCCCATTCGCTCGTGCCAGATCGCGACATCCTCGACCTGGATGCGGTGGCCGTCGATGCGTGGCCTCCCCCCACAAATGCCCGGCGTGCTCACGATGCGGATCCGGTCCGCCGGATGGTGGGGGTTTGGTCCGCTCCCCGGTTGTGTGGGGACGTTCGTAGTCTGGATTGCTGTGGGCTCCATGTCTCTATCGTACCCAGGAACGTACGGGCCGAGCAACGCCGATGACTAACCGGAAAGGAATCCGGCACGAGGCGCACCGCGCCGAATTACGACGAAATCATTGATTGGATGCGTCGAGTCCGCTTGCAACGCAACTTGTTATCTTATAAACGGATCGGTCCGCAAGGGGTTGTCGCGGTTCCAGAGGGCAAGGTGTTGCAATGCGTGACCTCTCGCTTGATCCAATTGTCATGAGCGTTCTCCTGCAGTGCACTGACTGCAGCGCACACGCTCACACTGCATCGATCAAGGTCGCGGCTTACGCATGAATCAAAAAATCAACACTGGCGCGGATTACACGCCGGAACACGGCGTCGCAAACTCGCTGCGACGCCGTCAGCGAGCGCCTGTCCTTTCGCGTCAGTTTCAACCTTGTTGTCATGGAAATCGGTCAGCGGCCATTGTTTGAACCACTTTCTCGGTCCGCGCTTTTGTTTCAAACCTTGTTGTCATGGAAGTCGGTCAGCGGCATCCGGTGGAATGGAAGGGGTCAGATCCGAATGGCACAAGGTTAAGCGTAAACCCAATAGACGAAAGGCGTTGGGACGGTAAAATGGAATTTCAGGATGTGAAGTGTACATCTGAATTCATAGTGGCATTCGCGAGAACGCCTTGAATTGCAGCCCGAACGATGACTGATGCCATGTTCACGCATTAGTTCAATTGGTTTTGTCGTTTGCCACAACTTATTTACCCACAGGCACTTACCCCTTAGCCTCGTGCCATTCAGGTCTGACCCACTGGACCAACCGCCTTTAGTAACGGTGACCGTCTGGCGATCGGACCATCCAAGAGTTGCGTGTCCTTGCAATTCGGGAGATTGCCGAACACCTCGGCATGCGGCGTCCGGTGAACGTGCCGGGCTATCCTGTCCACTGACGAGAAACCGGATCACATCGAATTGCGGCCGGCCAACGGCATTGCCGATGCGCTAAAATGTCGTCGCTTTCATGCATATCTAAGAACACACCGTCGAACCACGACACGCGCCTTTGATCGCACGCCGATAACAGCTCGAACCCTCCAACCTCCGAGCACGTCGAGGGGCACTGCCCCCGTCGCATTTCGCGCTTGTATTCAACCGCAATGCGCGCTTGCACTCGACGGAATCGCCGGCCACCTGGAATACCAACGACCTCATTCGCATTAGGACTATCCGCGCCGCGTCTGTCCTCGCCGCTTGCAACCTTCACGCACATATTGCGTCTATTTTCACCTCTTCACCCATGCGTTGCGTCTCCTTTCGCCCCCCCCCGTGGATGCGAGAACTTTCCGAAAAACCGGGACGGGAAACGGGCGAACATACCGTACTCCACTAGCGTAGCGGATCTGCGGCGTTACCCGTTTGCGCACGATCCAGGCGCTGCCCAAATCGCATGCTGTTGACGGCGATCGTATCGCGAAACCAAGCTCCACTTCGTATTCTCGACCAACTTGTGCCGTCCTAATCCGCGGCGCCGTCGACCGTGGGCGTGGACAGCGCCCCGTTCAAAAATAGTTCGCCGTCCTCTGTCAATTTGATCCGGTCCCCGGGGCTCACTTTCGCGGCGCTTGTCCGTCCACATAGAGGAAACTCCGAACGACGGCAAGCTTAGCATCCGCCTCACCTGTTAACTCGGCACTTCTCCTAGGTCCTATTACGAAGTCGGCCGCGAAAGCCCCAAACCTGTTCTTTGCGACAATCTCGGATGGCGCACCGGCGATCGATATTGAGCCCGCGCTCGTCTCCACAGCAAGGCGGGTTCCCGGTGGAATGTAAACATGCGCGGACGCTTCAACGGCGCACAGTTGAACGGGGTCACCAACGCGCTTCGCAAGGATACGAATGGCATCCCCTTTCTGGTCGGCCTGCACGTCAATGGCAGTCAGGGATCTTTCGGCATCGGTCAGGGACTTGTTCTTACAGGAGCTGTGAAGCTCGACTTCGATCCGGACCGTACGTGGATCGCCGGGGTGCACATAGACAGACCCGCAGAAGGTGGCGACGACTACAGTCGGCGTGTCAGAGACCGTCCAAGTTCTCGAAATGACATCGTCGGCAGATTTGTAGGCGTCATCGGCCATCCTTTCCAGGAATTCGAACGCTGTGAGGCACAGCAAGGCGAGCAGGAGCGCGATGGCTCCAGCCAAAACGGATGTTTTAGACCCAGGCACATTCATTTGAACCGCTCCAGGCGGTGACGAGAGGCGAAAGCGGTTCGATCAGGAAGTCCGCTTTGATGTTAGCTGAATTGTTCACGCCCATTATATCAGTACACGCTGTGTGTTGATCTTTCCATCCCACAAATTTGATAACTCGCGCAAGAAGCCCAAACACGCCCCTTCGTGCACCAACGACGGCTTTGACTGACCAGAAGGACATGCGCTGCTTGTCCGGCAACGCCTATATTGGTCGACCAAGAGACTTGGGTTGGGCGTGCGGCAAGGCCTGTGTGATCGATCGGATAGGTTGATCGGGCCCGCAGCGTAAGTCGTTTGCTAGTTGCTCGATCGGACCATCCGGGAAGGCATTGATAACGTCGCGTGTAGCGTTGTTTTGCGTCTGCTTTGATCGCTGTGCTGTGGTTCAATAAGATATAGACAGGCGGCTGGCGATCAATGCTTCCGCGCGGGAAGCCGAGGAGACGATCGTGCCAATTCACGACTGGACCTGCGTCGATGCGGGAATATTTCATCACTTTCATCACCGCTGGATCGGCGCCGTCACCGACGTACTCAACCAGCGTCTGCTTCCGGCGGAATACTATGCCCTCGCCGAGCAGCAAGGAGCAGCGTTTGAGCCCGCCGTCTTGACCTCTGGCGCCATCGGGCTAAATCTTTACATTAAATACGCAGATTGCCCAATTTGACAAACTGGCGAAGCGCGGCAACACTCTCGATATGCGTTGGAGTGCGCCAACTGGGAAAGCGGATCGAAAAGCTCGATTCATGCGCGATGGTGCGCCGCCAATCGGCCGACAACGACGACACAACACCTTGAACGATCATCACGTGGTGGAGAGCGAATTTGTTTTCTAAGCGAGCTGAATCGGCGGGCTTTTGTACCGCGGGTATCTTGCCCATCGGGTCTGCCGGCACGGGTCGGAAGCAAGTGCCACTTCGAGCTAGAGAATTCGTTGTCGACCTCGTTGCGCCGGGCGAGACGGCTGGGCGCCCTGCCCAAAAACTGCCACCTACTGCCATCTGCTGCCATTTCGCAACCGCAAGACCGCTACCACCGATTCAACCGTTCCAAACGACAAAGGACTTGCTGGCATTGAGACGGACCACATGGGTACAATGGTTGACGTCGGTCAAACGTTCCGCATGGCCGGAGCATACCTGTGCGAAAACGGTCGAGGCCCGCGCAAGCGGGCTGCCCACGACCGGGAGGAACGAATCGACTTCGCGAGGTGGTGCTGCCTACCGGGTTCGCGACGTAGGGCCGCCGTTGAATCAATCCCCCCAATCCATCCCTACCGTTCTTGTCTTGACGCAACGAAGATAAGGACAATCACAGCCGAAGTCCCAGTGCGACGGATCACGTCGCACAACGCAATATCAGGGAGCAGACGGTGATGCTGTTGACGACCACGGGCAATCGGAACCGCTGGGCAGGAGCACTCTTTGCTTTGTTGGTTGGTGCGGGACATGGGGACGCTCCCGCAGGTGCGGCGGATCAGCCGAAAGCGAAAGACGGCGCCGCCAAGGCAATCCCTCGAGTGAGCTACGACAAGCAGGTTCGGCCGATATTCCAGGCGCAATGTCAGGGTTGCCATCAACCGGCCAAGGCGGGAGGCGGCTATGTCATGACCGCCTTCGACCGGCTCTTGAAGGGCGGCGAGAGCGACGATTCGGCGATCGTGCCGGGCAAGCCGGGTGAAAGCCATCTCGTCGAACAGATCACGCCCAAGGACGGCAAAGCCGAGATGCCGCAGGGCAAGACTCCTTTGTCGGCGGGTGAGATCGAATTGATCACGCGCTGGATTGGCGAGGGAGCGAGCGACGATACGCCTCAGAATGCTCATGACCGCTATGACATGGAGCATCCCCCTGAATACACCCGCCTGCCGGTGATCCCGGCCCTGGCATTCTCACCCGATGGATCACTACTGGCCGTTGCCGGATTTCACGAGGTCTTGCTCTGGAAGTCAGACGGCTCGGAGCTTGTCGGCCGCTTGGTTGGTCTGTCAGAACGGGTTGAGTCGCTAGCATTCTCACCCGACGGCGAGAAGCTTGCCGTCACGGGGGGGCGCCCTGCCCGGATGGGCGAGGTTCAGGTCTGGGCCGTTGCCAAGCGCAAGCTATTGCTGTCGGTACCGGTCACATACGACACGGTCTATGGCGTGAGCTGGTCTCCCGACGGCACCAAGATCGCGTTCGGCTGCGCGGACAACACGGTCCGGGCGATCGACTCCAAGACCGGTCAGCAGGTCCTTTTTAGCGGTTCGCATAATGATTGGGCCCTCGATACGGTTTTCTCGGTCGACGGCGCCCACTTGATGTCGGTTGGACGCGACATGGCCGCCAAGCTTACCGAGGTGGCGACTCAACGGTTCGTCGACAACATCACGTCGATCACGCCGGGCGCACTCAAGGGTGGCTTGGGCGCGGTCGCTCGCCACCCCAAGCGCGACGAGATTGTGATCGGCGGCTCTGACGGCGAACCGAAGCTCTACCGTGTCTTTCGCCAGACTGTCCGCGTGATCGGCGACGACTCCAACTTGATTCGCGAGTTCCCCCCCCTGCCCGGCCGGATCTACAGTGTCGCGATCAGCAATGACGGCAAGCGCATCGCCGCAGGCAGCAGCCTGGACGGCAAAGGCGAGGTCAGCGTTTATGGCTATGAGTTCGACACAACCTACCCTGACGAAATCAAGGCGATCAACTCCAAGGTTGTGACTGCCCGCTCGGCCGAACAAGTCGCCAAGCTGGAGAAGTATCACAAAGACGGTGTCAAGCAGATCTCCAATGTGAAGGTGCAGGATGGGGGCATCTATGCCGTCGCCTTTCGGCCTGACGGCAGGGTCTTGGCTGCCGCCGGTGCCGATGGACTGGTGCGGCTTTTGAACCCTGAGAGCGGCTCGCTCGTGAAGCAATTTGCCCCGGTGACGCTCAAGACTCAAATTGCGGCTCACGATGCCCCCGTGACCGCCGTCGCCCCCAAGCAGGAGGAAGCGGTTGAGACCGAAACGCTGCCGCCGGGAGCGTCGCTTGCGTCCCTGGAGGTAAAGCCGAGCGAGATCCGGCTGGGCGATCGGTTCGCGTACGTGCAACTTCTCGTCACGGGTAAACTGACGTCGGGCGAAACGATCGATGCGACGCGGATGGTTGACCCATCGCTCTCAGCCGACCTGGTGGAGGTATCGCGCTCGGGCCTGGTCAGGCCCAAGGCCGACGGCAAGGGGACGCTGACGCTGAAACTAGGCGGCAAGTTCGTGACATTGCCGGTCACTGTGCAGGGCTCGAAAGCCTCGGTTCACGTGGCTTTCACCCACGACGTGGCGCCGGTGCTTTCGCGCCTGGGTTGTAACGCCGGGACGTGCCACGGCTCTGCGCAGGGCAAAAATGGTTTCAAGCTCTCGCTGCGCGGCTATGACCCGCTCTTCGATGTTCGGTCGTTGACCGACGACCTGGCCGCGCGGCACATCAACCTGGCATCGCCGGACGACAGCATGATGCTCTCAAAGCCGGCCGGATTGGTGCCGCACGCGGGGGGTGCGCTCGATTCAGCCAGGTGAGCCATACTACGAGATCATCCGTTCGTGGGTTAGCGATGGCGCCAAGCTCGACCTGACGGCGCCACGCGTCACGAAGATCACGGTTGCCCCCGCCGATCCCGTCGTCCAGCGCATCGGGGCCAAGCAGCAGCTCCGGGTGATGGCGACTTATTCCAATGGCGAGCTGCGTGACGTCAGTCGCGAGGCGTTCCTCGAAAGCGCCAATTCCGAGGTGGCCGTGGCTGGCCGCGCCGGCCTGATCACCGCCGTGCGACGCGGCGAGGCCCCGATACTGGCGCGATTCGAGGGGAATTACGCGTCGACGACCCTGACCGTGATGGGAGACCGCTCTGGTTTCGTTTGGAACGACCCACCAAGTTTCGGCAAGATCGATGAACTGGTTGCCGCCAAATGGAAGCGAATGAAGATCCTACCTTCCGGCCTGTGCGATGATGCCGAATTTCTCCGCCGGGTTTATCTCGACCTGACTGGTTTGCCACCCTCGGCCGATGATGTGCGCAAGTTTTTAGCCGACACGCGTGATATCCGAGTCAAACGTGATGATCTGATCGATCGCTTAATCGGCAACAACGACTTCGTGGACTACTGGACGAACAAGTGGGCAGACCTCTTGCAGGTCAACCGCAAGTTCCTGGGTGTCGAGGGATCGGTGGCGTTTCGCACCTGGATCCGCACGCAGGTTGCCGCCAATACCCCCTATGACAAGTTCGTCCGCTCGATCCTCACAGCCAAGGGCTCGAATCGAGAGAATCCGGCCGCCGCGTATTTCAAGATCTTGCGCGAGCCGGCGGCGACCATGGAAAACACGACGCAACTCTTCCTGGGTGTGCGATTCAACTGCAACAAGTGTCATGATCATCCGTTTGAGCGCTGGACGCAGGACCAGTATTACCAGACTGCCGCGTACTTCGCGCAAGTGGGCCTAAGTCGCGATCCGGCCAGCAGCGGCCGGATGGTGGGGGGCTCTAATGTTGAGTCGGCCAAGCCTCTTTTCGAGGTCGTCGCCGATATGAGTGCGGGCGACGTGATTCACGACCGAACCAAGCAAGTGACGGCACCCAAGTTTCCGTTTTTGTGTGCTTATAGCAAGCCCGCGCCCGACTCGCCACGGCGGTTCGAGCTCTCGGAATGGTTGACCGCGAAAGACAACCCGTACTTTGCCAAGAGCTACGTGAACCGGCTATGGGGCTACTTACTTGGTGTTGGCATTATCGAGCCGCTTGACGACATCCGCGCGGGCAATCCCGCGACTAACCCCGAGCTCTTGGACTACTTGATCCAAGAGTTCACGCAGAGTGGCTTCGACGTGCGGCACGTAATGCGCATGGTTTCCAAGTCGCGCACTTATCAGTTGTCGGTCGAGACCAACAAATGGAACGCCGATGACAAGGTCAACTACGCGCACGCCACGGCTCGACGGTTGCCTGCGGAAGTCTTGCTCGACAGCGTGTACCGGGTCACTGGCTCGGTGTCCAAGTTTCCCGGTGTTCCAGCGGGAACGCGGGCGGCCGCCTTGCCAGACTCGGGGGTCGAGCTCCCGAGCGGCTTCCTGACGACCTTCGGCCGTCCTGCTCGTGAAAGTGCTTGCGAATGTGAGCGGTCGAGCGGCTTGCAGTTGGGCCCGATCATGGCCCTTGTGAGCGGTCCCACCATCGGGGATGCGATCGCCGATCCGGCGAACGAGCTGTCTCGGCTGGTTAGAACCGAGAGTGACGACACCAAGCTGGTTGCAGACTTGTTCATGAGGATTCTTAACCGGCCTCCGACCGCCGCGGAGATCGAGACCTGTCGCGCGGACATGCAAGCCGTCGAGCGAGACCATCTGAGGATGGCTGAAGAGCTTGGCAGGCGCGAGACCGACTTCGCCAAGAAGCGTCCGTTGCTCGAACGCCAGCGTTTGGCGGCAATCGCGTCGGCTCAGGCCGCACTCGCAGCATACGAGGCCGAGCAGTCCCCCAAGCTTGCCGAGCAAAAGCGCCAACGAGCCGAGGCGTCCAAGAAGCTCGAGGCCGATCTCAAGTCGTATGAGACCACGGCTTTTGCCAAGAAAATGGCGGACTGGGAAAAGGAGAAGCAGGCTTCGATCGTCAACCGCTGGCTGGTGATTGAGCCCAAAGCCACCAAGACCAGCAACGGCTCGGTGCTGACCAAAGAGCCGGATGGCTCGATTATCGTCACGGGGCGAAACACTAACGGTGTCGTGACGATCACCGCCGAAACGGATTTGACCGGGATCTCGGGGATCCGGCTCGAGGTGCTGACCGACAGCCGGCTGCCCAAAAAGGGGCCCGGCCGTGCATCCGACGGCAACTTCGTGCTCAATGAACTCGAGCTGAGCGCAGCCCCCAAGGCTGATCCCAAACAGGTCAAGCCGATCAAGCTTGCCAATGCTCTGGCGGATTTCAGTCAGGACGGGCTGAAGGTAGGCGAGGCGATTGACGGCAGCGCTGATGATCCAGGCAATGGGTGGGCTATAGCACCGGTCACGGGCATATCTCACTGGGCGACATTCGAGACCAGCTCGCCGATCGGCGGCCCGGGGGGCACGGTCCTCACCTTCAAAATGCATCACAAGTACGATAACCGGTGGACGCTGGGACGATTTCGTCTCTCGATCACGAGCGGCAAGAAGCCTGTGGGATTAAGCCTGCCGGAGGAGTTTCGGGCGATCCTGGCGTCCGCGCCCGAGTTGCGGACAGAAGCGCAGCGTAATGTGCTGCTCGGCTACTTCCGCCGGGTCGACGACGAGTACCGGCACAAAGCCGACGCGTTAAGCGCAAGCAAGGCACCGCTCCCGAACGATCCCAAGCTCAAGGGACTGCGTGATCTGCTCGAGTTTGCCCAGCGCCCAGTCCAGCCCGATCCGGTCTTGGTTACTTTGCGGCACGATCTGGAGATGAGCGTACAACAAGAAACGTCGCGGCGGCTCACCGCCGCCCAGGATATTACGTGGGCCTTGATCAACAGCCCGGCGTTCCTGTTTAACCATTGATGAAAGGCGGTGTGCGATCACTCGCGGCGCACCGGAATGAAATGGTCGGTAAAGGTCGAGCGGGGTGCAATGTCTTTGACGGCCGGCATGTGGCGATCGAACCAGAAGAAGCGAGTCCAGGCAGTTCGCCGAGCACTCGAACGTTCACATGCTTATATTCAGATGTAATGATATTTCGAGCGTGATCTCGGCTGAATTCGTTCAACGCGAGATCGCCAGGCGGTTCCAGGCTTGGGCGGCCCGAGACCAGCCCAGAGTGTCGCAGATCGACGCAAGACGCTTGCAGGCGCTTGGCAGATCGGGTGCGTGAGGATGATTGGCGTCGCGCGCTGCGAAGTAGTCCGCATATGCGGCCGGTAGCTGGCTGCGGGCCTCATTCATCTGTTTCGTCCGTCCACGATGCGCGGTTGCCTGCTCACGCAATCCCAGGCGTTCCTCGGCCATCGCCAGTCTGTAGTAGTATTTGGGTGCAGTCGGATTGAGCTCAATCGCCTTGCGGAAGTGGTTCGCGGCGGCCTGCCAGTCGCCGGCTTTCTCACGGGCCACACCACGATACATCCAGGTCTCGGGCTCGCTATCAGCCGACTGCGGGGCCTTTTGTAGCAAAGCCGTAAAGGCGTCTAGGTCCCCCTGTTCAAGGAGCATGGCGAGATAGTCGCGCCACGCCCGGACGTCATCGGGCCGCGCTTCGAGGCAAGCTTGGAAGTGAAGAGCAGCTTCGGAGTGGAACCCCAGCGCCAGCTCAGCGTGCGCAAGGCGCGTAGCGCTTCCCAGTCGTCGGCAGCGGCGGTTACGTAGCGTTTCAGCACGGTGATCGACTCTTTGGGCGTGATCCGCTCCAGCTCGGGACGCATCCGCATGGTCAGCAAGACCGGACGGTCATTCGGATCCCCTCGGTCGTAGGCCGTCCAGATCACAGGGTACGCATCCTCCCAGCGGTCTTCGACGGCGTACAGCTGCAACAGCTCTTGGCATGCGTCGTGAAACAGGCCCGGATCCACGGGGTGAAGCGGGTCGTCGTTGATCAACTCTAACCAGGCAGCCTCGGCATCTTGGGCGCGATCAATTATCATGTATGATTGTCCCTCGCGGAAAAGTGCTTCGGTTTTGCGCGGCCACCAGTACGGAACATCGTGCAAATGACGGGCGCAAGCCAAGGCATCGCCGCGCGCTGCCATCACGCGCGCCAGCATCATCCGCGCTTCGGCGTCATGTGGCGACCTGCGCAACTGTTCCCGAAGGGCCGTCTCAGCCTGCGGATACTGTTCGCGGCGCATCAAGTCCGATATGGCGCTCACGTCTGGCAATGCTCGCGTGTCGCGCCAGTACCACCACGCGTTGAAGGCCGACAAACCTACAAGAAAACATGTGCCTGCCAATGCCCTTGCGAAAGCGCCATTTCGACGACCGCGGCTCGCCTTTATCGGCTCGGCGCTGGCCTGCGCAAGAGGACGTCTGCTTGGGGCAGCAACATAAGACATTATGATAGTGGCCGCTGAGCGTGAGGACTCAGGGCCGGGGCACGCGCGTTTTCCCGGCCGCATTATTCATGTTACTTGAGCCGCTCAGAGGCTGCCAGGCCGGGGGTGAATGCGCGCGTATTCGGCCTTGTCTCCTGCTTGGCGGAGAAGATAAAGCACCGGTTGCCTGGTTCTCAAACCGTTCAAAGCGCGTAATGGGGCCAAGGACTCTTCTGGGGTGAGGAAGAGGAAGGCAAAAGCAATGTGTTGCGCAAATGCTTGATTGTTTCTTGAACGCCGTCGGCTTCGGCTGTCTGACCGAGTTGGCGGTAGACTGAGACGAGATTATACAGCACTTCGTACTGTCGCGGCTCAAGCAGATTGGCAGCGTTTAAATACCTGAGGGCCTTTTCTCGATCACCGCGCTGAAGAGCCAGCTTGGCGAGGTTTAACTGAGGTCGATAGTCACTCGGAGCCCATTCCGCCGCCTCCCGGAAATAACGCGCGGCGTCATTCAAGGCTCCTTTGAGAGAATAGATTCGGCCGAGTTGGGTCATCAACTCCGCGTCAGGGGTCTCCGCCACGGCCCTCGCCAGGTAGCTGCTTGCATCATCGATGCGTCCGCTCTCGATCAGGTCGTCGGTGAGATGACTCCAGAACAAGCGGTGTGTTAAAGGCACCTCACGAAGATCGGGATCGAGCTTCAGGACTTGCTCGAAGGCTATGACTGCTTGCTGGGGGGTTTTCTCGTTGTGATAGGTGACCCCTCGAAGAGTGTGGCCAATCACCGCTCCGCCGGGAGCATCGCTGATGCGTTTGGCCAGTACGAGGAGCTCATGCGTGTTGTTTCGCGCAAGCTGAACGGCGGCAAGCCGACGCAGCGCAGTCAAGTTATCGGGCCAGCGTACCAAGATCTCGTTATAGGCTGGAATTGCAAGTTCGGGGTGGGGCCCTCGCGCCAGACCGTAAGCTCGCAGCTGCTGGTCCGCGTGTGTCAAATGGCCGGCGCGGTGAAAGTACGGTTCGGCCTGTTCGGTATAATCGAGACGGCTCAAGCAGCGCGCTGCCCAGAGCGCTGCCTCGCGGCTCCACGGTTGCCGTTGCAGATGGTCAAGAGCGTGCCCCAGACAAACCGCAAGCTCGCCCCGTGCGTAGGCCTGGGTAGCCCGAGCTAGCGCGACGGACCGTGTCAGATTCCACGCCGTAAGGACCAAGAGCCCGATCAAGGCCAAAGAGAACATGATAGTCGTTCTCCACCGATTGAATCGAGTTCTTGAGAGTCGTGTTTGCTCCATGTTTGAAAGCAAGAGAGTGCGCGTGGCCAGGGTAATCGACATGAAACCCGCGCTTCCTGGGCAAGTGCTCTGAGGCCGTCAAGAGAATTCCCCTCGTAGAGCCGGATCACTGGATCGAGGAGCCGGAGGGGTTTACTCCGCAGTTTGCCACAACGCGGACTATTCGATCGTGTATCACAATTTGCCTTGCACCGCCAGATTCTGGCCGGCCCTACTTGGTATCGACCAAGACGCTGTCGAGACTAACTACAAGAACGAATCGAGTTCGGTTCGATGCCGCACGATTGGACAAGGAACAGCTTAGGGCGCATTTCGACCAGATGAGAGCCGGAGAACAAGTGCATTAGACTAGAACTGCGGTCGAGCTGTTCGTGGCGCGGGGGTGTTTTCCGTGGGCTCAGAATGTCGCGACAGTCTTCGGCGAGGTATAGCTGGCGTGGGTTTGGTCGTATGCATTCTGATTGATGCGGGATGCCATGCGGAAAAAGATCGATCGCCGGCTCGGGATGCGACGCACGCCGGTTCACTCGTCTTTCGCTCACAGGAATTGCCCTTTGGCTATGAGCGTGGCGAAACCGGGGCGGCCTGGCCTGTCGAGACGACTGGTGGCGGAGTAGGCTTGCTCGACTACGACAGTGACGGCCGGCTCGATCTCTTCTTCGCTCAAGGAGGCCCGCTACTCCCTAACACCGCCAAGAATTCCCCAACCTCGACTGATGCGATGCTGAAAAACCTAGGAGACGGCCGTTTTGAAGACGTCTCGGCGAGTATTGGACTCAAGCCAAAAGGTTACGGTCAGGAAGTCGCCGTCGCCGACTACGACAATGACGGCGATCCCGACGTCTATGTAACTCGCCATGGCCGCAACACGCTCTGGCGAAATGATCGCCAGCGCGGTTGTTTCACGGACGTCACAGCCGACGCCGGCGTCGACTGTAGAAGCTGGAGCCTAGGGGCGGCGTTCGCCGATTACGATGGCGATGGCGATCTCGAGCAGAAAGCAATGCCCTCTGGCACAACCGCGGCGATGGCACATTTGAGGATGTAGCTGACCGGCTCGGGGTCGCGGTCAACGGTCAGGGAGTTCCCGAGGCCAACATGGGAATCGCCTTCGGCGACACCGACGGCAACGGTCTGCCCGACATCATGATCACTCACTTCTTGGGCGAGCATGATACCCTCTGGCGCGCGTATGCTGGACGGGAGAGCGGGATCTACTATCAAGACCAAACCAACGAAGCTGGTTTAGCGATCGACAGCCCACCCCTGACCGGCTGGGGAACCGTTCTGGCCGACTTCGACCTAGACGGCCATCTCGACTTGGTCGCGACCTATGGTCATATCCGTCGCGAGAATTCCCAGCGCTATCCATACCAGAACCCGCCAATCATCTGGCATAACAAAGGGGATGGGCGTTTCGACAACGTCACTGCGAGCGCCGGCTCGTATTTCCAGGCGCTGCACATGGGCCGCGGACTGGCCTGCGGCGATCTCGACGGCGACGGCGACCTTGACCTGATCGTCGTCCACCATCATGCACCCAGCGTTGTCCTCTGGAACGAGTCGCCCCCGCAAGGGGAGCTTCCTGGTCGTGCATCTACAGGGAAGTAAATCCAATCGTGATGCCATCGGAGCCCGGCTGACAGTTCAAATCGGCGAGAGCAGGCTCGTCAGCTCCATCGATGGAGGGGGGAGTTATCTCTTGTCCAGTGACCTGCGGGTGCACTTTGGTCTGGGTACCACGACGTCCGTCGATCGATTGGAAATCCGCTGGCCCTCAGGAAAAGTCGAATCTCGCTCGAAACTGCCGGTCAATAAGACAGTTGAGTGGATCGAAGGTGATTGGTCCTCGTAGGGCGTCACGCAACAAAGAGTGTTTTTCTGGCGTGCATCTTTGTAGCTGACCGGTCCCGGAGTTAGTGGCAATATTCTCGAAGCGAATCTCCGTCTTTAGATTCCTGCACCAAATCGCCAATCACTGATTACACTGGTTCGGCTGATCAAGCCAAACAAGCGTTTCGACCCAAGGAGACAACATGACATCACGAACGATCGCCATTGGCGACATCCACGGCTGTTCGCGAGCTTTGGACGCACTTGTTAAGGCGATCGACCCCAAGGATAATGATGTGATTGTTGCGCTAGGCGATTGCGTCAACCGCGGTCCGGACAGTGAGGGCGTATTGGACCGGTTAATTGCACTTGAAGAAGAATGCAAATTGATCCCTCTCCTCGGCAACCACGACGAGATGCTCGTTCAATTGCTCATCGACGCACGAATCGGCCAGCCCCACTCGCTCGCAATCTGGCTGCGGATGGGGGGCGACGCCACACTCGCATCGTACGGCGCTCAACCGGGAAAAATAAGCTGGGCTGATCTCGCCCGGATCCCCCCGAAACACGCGGCATTCCTCGAACGTTGTCGCGCTTATCACGAAACTGCGAGGCACATTTTCGTTCACGCCAATTACGACCCGGCGCTGCAGATGAATGAGCAGCCATTTGAGCTGTTGCGCTGGGAATCGCTGCGTGACTTCATTCCGGACGCGCACTGTTCCGGCAAGATCGTCATCGCCGGCCACTCCTCGCAAAAGACCGGCGAGATCCTCGATCTGGGCTACCTCGTCTGTATTGATACTTATTGTTATGGCGGCGGTTGGCTGACAGCGTTCGACGTCGATACACGGGAAATCTGGCAGACAAACTCGCACGGCGAGGTGCGCTCCCAATAGGTGGCGGCCGCTCCAGACATAGAGGTCGAGCAAGACCCCGTCGCCGCGGCTGCCGGCAGAGATCGGTAACTTGCCCGATGGAGCAAAGTGGTCCTGGCCGAGTTGGCCGAGAGTCCCCTCGTCCGTGCGCCAGCGCCGGCCATTTCCGGTTCGCGTACATGCCGGCGCAAACGGCAGCGCGGTCAGCGGCGGCACCGTGCAATAAAGTTAGGAAAGCTCGTCCTTGACTTACCAGACATGCGTCATTTCTCAGTTGCCGTCGTCGTACTGAGCGAAGGTGAAGTTGGCGAGAGGTACGAGTCAAAGACGCGGACCTTCTCCCAGTTCTCTTTGTTTTCGTCGATGAACTTCAAGTGGCGCGGATGCACCTGGTATTTATCGTGGGCTTCCTTGTTGAGGAACACGAGATGGAGCGAGACGTCGAAGTCGCGATCGTTGACTTCGCGGTTGAAGTCGCCGGCCAATGTACCGGTAGCGAACGAGGCGGTCCCTTCGTGACCGGAGAGAAAAAGCTTGCACGCGGCAGCCAGCCTGGCACGATTTGCCCCCGAGTTGTCTTTGAGCTTGAAATAGACCATGTGCGCTAGTTGAGGGCCACCATCCGCCTTGGTAGCCCCTATGCTCAACGTGGCCGCCAAAGCTATGGCTCCTACGGCTAACAAGCCACCCAGCATCAGCGTTTTGTGTGTCTTTTGCATGAGACTTCCTCGAAATCCTAAGTGCCCGAAGGACGTGCAATCCAACAATGGCGCGACGTCACATCATGGTCCGTCATGATCGCCCGAATTCATTAGGATGGCAAGTATCCGCCCGATCTTGCCGGCTCGATCGAGGGACGGTCAACTTGCTGGAGATTCTTTACGTAAAAGCGGTACGGGCACGTAAAACGGCACATAGCGCTTGCCGTCAGTGAAAGGCTGGCCGCGCGGACTTTCAACCAACACTGTCGCGCGGCGCGTGAT
This sequence comes from uncultured Isosphaeraceae bacterium, assembly GCA_963850935.1. GTDB lineage: Bacteria > Planctomycetota > Planctomycetia > Isosphaerales > Isosphaeraceae > CAWFRS01. The sequence goes on along the minus strand of CAWKNT010000028.1, from coordinate 587,658 downwards.
CCGGTTGACACGTCCAACGTGCCGCGTGCCGTCCAGCTCAAAGCTGACCTGATCGCCGACGTGGATATCGAAAGCCGCACGGGCCTGTTCGCGGGGTGTGATCAGGTCGTGATAGGCTCCTTCGTGGGCGAAAATTCTCCGCGATAGGGCATGGAAATTATCCGCCCGGCAGTTCGAGCGTCCCCATCCGAGAAACTCGGCAAGATGCAACAGTTCGTGCTCGAAGATCCGCTGCAACGACTCGAGTCGGTCGCGGCAGACGAGCCCACCAACCGTGACGGTTCGCTCAACGTTCTGGAACGTGTTATACAACAGCGTCGTCGAGATCGTGATTTCGTAGTCGATTTTGACCGCGGTCGAACCATTATGCTTGACCCGGCGCACCTGGCGGACGGTCTGGCCGGCGGCGCTGACCAGCCGGCGCGACAGGCGGAATGCAATGGGGTGCGCCTCGTCCTCAACGATCATCTCGCCCAAACGCCCACGGAAAAACTCGCGGTCGTACCAGAGGAAAAGGCGCTCCAGGTCGTCGGTGCCGATCAGCGTAAAATTGCCGTCGCGGATCTGAGGTGACTGCGCCAGCGTGGCCTCGTAGATTCTCGCCACTCGATCCTGCACGTTGGCCGATGAGTAAAGCAGGGCAAATAGCTTGGCCTGACGCTCGCTGTTCGGGCCTGGAGCATCAAGGTAATGGGCGGGCCTTTCCATCATCTATTGCGCCGCTCCGTCCGACTTCGCGATCATCCTCTCGCCCACCAGCCCAGGCATATTTACAGTCTGCGTAAAGGACTCTCAACGACCGGTCTCTGGGTCGAAGCAAAAGCCGAACAGACGGTAACAAAGTGGAGGAAAACCGGCAATAAATGAGTTTGCCCGTCGCGGCTGCGAAATTAGAACATTTCCAAGAGGACAACGCCGCTCTGACTCGATACAATAAATGTTTGATATCCGAAGCGGCACCGACGGCGGCTTTTCATTGACCTCCTGCGATCCAAAGGAGCGACACCATGATCATCGTCCCTGGACAATCTGGCAAAGACCTGTGCGATCCGGAACTGGGGGTCACGCGGCGCGATGTCTTGCGGGTCGGGGGCTCGGGTCTCTTGGGCCTCTCGTTAGGATCGATGCTTCAGTTGCAAGCCGTGTCGGCGCGCGGTGCCGAGCCGGGACGTGGTCCTGGGTGGGGCAAGGCCAAGAGTATCATCATGCTTTATCTCCAGGGGGGGCCAAGTCACTTGGACCTCTGGGATCCTAAAGAGAACGTCCCCGACAACGTCCGCAGTGCATTCAAGCCAATCGCGACCAAGGTTCCCGGCATTCAAGTCACCGAGATCTTGCCCAGGTTGGCTCAGGTCACCGATAAATTCACGTTTATTCGGTCGATGAGCTACACGCCCAATGGACTTTTCAACCACACGGCGGCGATTTACCAGATGATGACGGGCTACACGACCGACAAGGTCAGCCCGTCGGGGCAGCTCGAGCCCCCCAGTCCGAAAGACTTCCCCAACTTCGGCTCGCAGCTCATCCGTCTTCAGCCGCAGACAGTGCCGATGCTCCCCTTCGTTATGTTGCCGCGGCCGTTGCAAGAGAGCAATGTTGTCGGCAAAGGAGGAACGGCCGGCTTCCTCGGCAAGGCGTACGACCCGTATACGCTCTATCCCGATGGCGACGACATGGACTTGGCCAAGATGGACCGAATCAAGGTTGACGACTTGCAGCTGCGGCCCGAGGTCTTTGCTCTCCGCCTTCAGCGGCGCGCCAAGCTTCGTGACGCGTTGAACGCCGGGATGCATCAGATCGACAACGCCGTGGCCGATTTCAAGTTGAACGAGTACTACGATCGCGCACTCTCGCTGATCGTCTCGGGCCGGGCCCGTGATGCGTTCAACATCAAATCCGAATCGCCTCAGACGCGCGAGTTGTACGGTCGCAATACGTTCGGCCAAAGCTGCCTCCTCGCCCGCCGTCTTGTTGAGGCCGGCACCAAAGTCGTCGAGGTTATTTGGCCCAAGGTCGCCAATTCCGATAACCACTCATGGGACCACCACTCTGACTTGACCAACCGGATGCGTGATCGCTCCGGCCCAATGCTCGACCAAGGGCTCTCAGGCCTTCTGATCGACTTGGATCAGCGCGGAATGTTGAATGATACGTTGGTCGTGGCGGTGGGAGAGTTCGGCCGTAGCCCGCAAAAGGGGGTCAGCACCTCAGGCAACGGCAATAGTGCCGATGGCCGCGATCACTGGCCTTACTGCTATACCGCGGTCCTCGCCGGTGCCGGCATTCGGCGCGGGCACATTCACGGTCAGTCCGACAAAACCGGCTCTGCGCCTCTATCCGATCCGGTTCATCCCGGCGAACTTCTCGCCACTATTTACCATGGATTCGGAATCGATCCGGGCACCATCGTCTACAACCATCTGAACCAACCGCGCGAGCTGGTCAAAGCCGACGCGATGACCCGGCTGTTCGCCTGAGCAAGCTACCCGAATCGTCTTTTTCACGATGTATCCGCCGCGAACAGGTCGGCTCGTCCTGGTTTTCTTAGCGACAGGATTGGGTGCGCCTGGTCGGGCGGATGACGATGCGCTCAAGAGCGAACTGAAGCGGCACCAGGGAACCTGGATTGCAACTTCGTCGACCTTCGACGGTCAAAAGGCACCGGTCGATATCGTGCGGTCGATCGAGCGGATCGTCGCCGACGACCACGTGGTCTGGAAGCGCGACGGCAAACAATTCGCCGGGACAAAGATCGTGCTCGATTCGACCAAGGAGCCCAACACCATCGACGTCATCCCCGACGGAGGTCCAAACCGCGGCGAACGCATCCTGGGCATTTACAAGCTCGAACAAGACACACTGACCATTTGCATGGCCGCCGCTGGCAACTCACGGCCCACGGAATTCAAGGCCGAGAAAGGCAGCGGATGGACGCTTCAGACGTTCAAACGCGAAAAACGAAACGCCCCACCGTGACGCGATCCGCAAATCTTGGTCAATCGCAAGCCACTCCATCAAGGTACGCTTGCCGAGCTTCGGCGGGAAACCGCTCGATCGCATAGCGCAGTGTGGTCCGCGGCATTGATCTGCCGTGGCTCCTGAGAAACGCCTCCAAAGTTGGCTGATGCCTCTTACCGACTTCCCGGAGCATCCATCCGACAGCCTTGTGAATCAAGTCTTCGCGATCCGTCAGAAGCCGTTCGGCGATTCGGAGCGTGTCGGCGAAGTCGTTCTGGCGGATGAAGTAGAAGGTCGCGATAATGGCGATCCGCCGCTCCCAAAGGGTCTTCGAGGCGGCGAGGCGATCGAGCGGCTTGCGGCTCTTGTCGGCAAGATACCCACCGACGATCTCCCGCGCCGACGCATCAACCAGATCCCAATTGTTGATATACCGCGTGTGCGCCAAATACAGCTTGTAAATTTCCTTCTTGGTGGCGTTGTCAGCCTTAGACACGCGCCGAACCAGGATTAGCAAGGCCAAGAGGCGATCTTCGTGAACCGGAGATCGCAAGAGGATGGTAAGTTCATCCAGGGGAAGGGAATGATATTCCTTCGCCAACCCGTGCATCACCGCCGCGCCCAAGCCCAGGAAAAGGTCCCCGTCGCCATACTGACCCGACCCGGTCTTGAAATAGCGAGCAGCCGCTCTGGCGGCGTCCGGGTCGCCCAAGCTGCGAAGATGGTCCTGAACAGTTGCGGCGGTCATACTTTGCTGGACCCGGCTGCCGGCGCGATTTCCATCAGCCACGATCAGCGCGGCTTGGTTGCGCTTGGTTCAAAGAACTCCGGATGATCGCGGCACGGCGTGCGATATCCTCAGCCTCAGCGGTACGGTCGAGTTTGCGCAACAAGGTGGCTTGATCCTCCAAAATCCGCATAACCTCGGGGTGACGAATGCCGACGGCGTTCTCGTGGATCACCACGGATCGCTCGAGCAACGGCAGGGCCTCGGCGTTCTTTGACTGGGCAACGAGCGCCTGGGACAGGTGCAAGAGTGAGACTCCCAAACGCCGATCCAGGTCGCCGAAGGCGCGAGCCGATTCGACGGCAATCGTGAAGTGCCGCTCAGCCTCGCCGTAGCGCTCATGGTCCAACGCCCGTTGCCCGGTCTCGTCGGCCAGCCGCCACTGGTTATCGGGGACGCGGCTATGCAGGTACCAAGTTCCCGCACCGGTCGCGATGGCGAGGCACACGAACAACGTCACGCCGCCAGTTTGCACCGCGACACCTCTCTCAATTTCCAAACTGTCGGAATTCAATCTCCCGATCGCCTGGCCACCGATCGATTCTAAGGAAAGCTCCCCTCGGTCGTAAGGTCAAGCCTGGAGAGGAATGGTCACGCTAGGCTGACGACTTGGTGTTGGATCGAGTTCCTTTTTCCTCTGGGAGAATTGAAATCAAAGATGCCCAGTCCGAGATGGGCAGCCAGTTCTATGTGTTGGGGTTGGCGGATGTCGAATCCCTCAGTTTTGAGCGGATCGAGGCCAGTCTTGCCGGCAGCGGCAACTGGAGGCAGGCCTTTTTCCTTGCGTTTGGCGTCGACGTACCGCCAGGCCACGTGATCCATGGCCACTGGGTCTGTCGCGAAGAACAAGGCATTGTTTTCCCAGGTCCAGTCGGGCCGTGATGCCGCCGGGCCGCCCTGAAACACCCCCTTGATCCCGTCCATGATGTGGAGAACGCACTTCTTGCGAATGATTGGATGGTTCACCACCTGGGGAATGAATTGATTGCACACGTTGGTGCCCGGCGTGCTGTGTGAACGATTCACGTTGTTGACCAACCCATGGCTCATGTTTTTGAGCGCGCCCGTAACACCGGCCGAACCGTGGTCTTTCAAGACGGGTAAAAGCACGACCTTGTTGACGCGACGTGTGATGAGCAACCCAAGATGCGAGCGCCGGGTTCGCTCGTCCTTGGGGTCCATGCCGGCACCCACGAGCTCCATGACCATGAACTCGTCTGGATCGTAGCCGGCCACGCGATCAAGATTGCCCGTCTTCTGGTCGTCGCCGTTGATTTCGATCTGCGACGCGTTGTAGCCGATCCCCAGGCCGGTCCAGGCGATGCCGTCGGGCACAGCCTGATCCATCTTGGCGCCGATGAACTCATCGCGATACCGCTCGAAGACGACGATATCTTTGGTCTTGACGCCGGCCGCCTTGAGGCCGTCGATTATCTCGAGCATCAACTCGTTCGACGAATTCGCCAGCGGATTGCCGACAGGGTTCATCTTGACGCCGACCACGTCGCCGGGCTCAAAGAAGCTTTTCCACGCCTCGACGGGATCGGTGGCTCCAGTGAGCTCGGTCATTCCCCGTCCGACAGCTTGATGAATGGCCTCGCGATTCTTGACGTCGTTCTTGATCATCCGTGGTTCGCGCACCTCGATGACCCTGCCGGGAAAGGGCCCGGGCACGCCCCACTTTGACTTCGGGTCTGCATTGCCGGCGGCCGCCTTGGGTTCTTGTGCCGATGTGTAAGAGAGCAACGTTCCGGATATGGATGGAACAATGGCGCTCATGGCCAAAAACCGGCGCCGGCCGAGGCATCCGCCTGATCCGTGTTCGCGTTGTGACATGAAAAAAGCTCCCGAATTGTCAGCGATCCCACCGGACCTCAACGAGAAACCGCGGTCCGAACTCATTGGATCGTATCGACGATGGAATTCAACCGCAATCGCCTGGCTCGATCGCTTGAGCTTCAATTGGCCGCTTTGGTTCGTCCGGCGACAATCACGGCTGTGAGTGTAGTTATCATGCAGGAGCTCTGCGATGTCGTCGCCGTTCCCTGATATGGACCCGTATCGGGAAAGTCCGGATTGGTTTCCGGGCCTCCATGACAGCCTCATCATTTTCATGAAAGGTGCGCTTCAGCGTCGTAGCTCTCCGTCGCGCGGCAGGATCGCGTCTGCCGTTACCCGTTTCGCCATCGGATCGGCGTCGAGAGAAGACCGGAACGCCCGATCGAGGTCTGAGTTTACTTGCTTCTGTCGGCGGGCATAAGGAGGCGATCTCTGATCGTTTGAGACGGTGCCGATGAGCGCGTCAACAGACGGTTGCTCAGCCTCGACGCCGCAATGCTTACAAATCGTGCTGAATTTGCAAACAACCGCGGCTCGCATGCATGGGGATCGAGAACCCACTGCGTCCGAAGTTAATCGATGATTCAACATCCACAGATACAAGGTGTTATGGCAGAGAGCAGAGTTAGCCCGATACCGATGCAATGGAAATCGGCAGGTGTTGACATGGTGGAAAAGCAACATTCGGGCACAATCCACGGCCCTGGTATGGCAGTTGCGAAGGATGGGAGTAGACTTGAGGTGGACCAAATCATCTCCTCTCCTTCCTTCGGAGGCAATCATGAGCGCCAAGAAGCGTCGGAAGGTTTTTGGTGTCCGTCGTGAGACACGTCGCCCGCGAGGCTGGACACGCTGGTTCAACGAAGGTTTGCTCGAAGCCGAGCCCACTGGCAGCGTGCGGCTCCGCACGGTTCTGTGGGGACCAAAGTAGGGCAAAGGCGCCGAACGCAATGTCGCGTTAGTTTCGTTCGTTGGGTTCTGCGCCGGAAACGGTCCGGAAATATTTTTTCGAATCTTGATTCAACGGAGTCGATCTTTACGCGATCGCCCGGCTCCGGGATGTTCGTCTGCGCTAGTTACCACCCCCTCACCCGCCCTGCGGGCACCCTCTCCCCGAGCGGGGCGAGGGGACGAAATCGCAGCGCCTTTTCTCAGAGCATGGCGATACAGCTTAGTTGTCGCCCTCGCCCCGCATCGGGGAGAGGGATGGGGTGAGGGCGCGTGCCCTAAGAAGGCAGTGTCACGCCCAGAACGGCAGTAAAATAACAGCGCCGCGACGAAAACTCTTTCCTGCGCTACGCGACTGCTTACCCCGATGCCATCCGTTTAGCCGTATCTCTTTTTACTGACTCTTCCTCCGAATCCACACTCCGCTATTGCACTCATGATAGCCCAGGTCATGATAGACACGAGGTTGTCGCGTTAAGGGTGGCGCGTGCGTCGCCCGACCAATTCGGCAGCCGCGCGATCCGAACGGGAATGTCGCCGTGAAGTCGTAGTTGATTACGTCGTGCACCGTTCCGCGGAGAAAAAATCGGTTCGCGTGAGTTTTTCCGGCTGGCGCATTCTCTTGGTATGAGGGGGTGCTATGTCGCACGCCGCTGAGAGTCTGCCGCGCCCGCTAGAGCAGTACCGTGACTATTTGCGGATTCTGGCTCGGTTACAACTCGATCCAAGGATGCGCGGGGCGCTAGACCCTTCCGACGTCGTGCAGCAAACGCTTCTGAAGGCTCACGAAAACCTCAAGGGATTTCGGGGCAAGACCGACGCGGAGCTACAGGGCTGGCTGCGAGCGATTCTGGCGCAGCAACTCGCTCTACTCGCCCGCAAGGGCGGGCGTCGCGCGGTCCGGACGCATTCTCTGGAAGCAGCCCTGGAGCAGTCATCGGCCCGGCTGGAATCGCTCGTGGCAACGGAGGAGTCCAGTCCCAGTCAGGAGATGGCACGGGCTGAACGACTGGTCGAGCTGGCGATGCGGTTAGCCGCGCTACCAAAAGACCAGCGGTCCGCGCTCGAGTTCAGATATCTGCAGGGTCTTTCTGTCCCGGCCGTCGCCGAGCAGATGGGTCGGAGTACGGTCTCGGTGACGGGGCTCTTGTACCGGGGCACCAGGGCGTTGCGTGAGCGGATGGACGAACACGAATGAGGCGACGCAGCCATGGCAAACGACCACGGCGAGGTGTCTGGGCAGGTGCCGGACCGAGAGCGAGAGCAACAGCTCATTGCGATTCTCGCCGCCTACTTCGAGGCTGCCGAAGCCGGCGAAGCCCCCAATCGAGCCGAGCTGCTGGCCAGTTATCCCGAATGGGCCGAAGACATCGCGCGATTCCTGGACGATCAGGACCGACTGCTCAGACTCACCGAGCCGCTGCGGCCAGTCACGGCGGCGAGCTATGAGTCCGCGAATGACCCGGCTGGGGCTCCCCGTGAACTGACGGAGGACATTGTCCCAGACCAGGGTCGCGCGACCGAATCGCCGAACGGGTCGACCGACTATCCGGCGGGCACAAAGGTTCGCTATGTCGGCGATTACGAGCTGCTCGGCGAGATCGCGCGGGGAGGCATGGGTGTCGTCTTCCTCGCCCGTCAACGGAGCCTGAACCGGCCGGTCGCCCTCAAGATGCTCCTGGCTGGGACCTTCGTGAGCGACGGAGATGAGCAGCGGTTTCGCCAGGAAGCAGAGGCCGCGGCCAACCTGGATCATCCCAACATCGTGCCGATTTTCGAGGTCGGCCGGCATGACGGACATAGCTACTTCAGCATGAAGCTGATCGAGGGGGGTAGCCTGGCCGAGAAGTTGCCGGACTTCGCCGCCGACCACAAAGCCGCGGCCCGCCTTATCGCGATCGTGTCGCGTGCTGTCCACCACGCCCATCAGCGAGGCGTCTTGCACCGCGATCTGAAGCCCAGCAACATCCTTTTGAGCGGAGGACCGGAAACCTCACTCGGGCAGCTCGAGCCGCACGTCACCGACTTCGGCCTGGCCAAGCGGGTCGAGAATGACTCGGAGTTGACTCAATCCGGCGCCATCCTGGGCACGCCATCATACATGGCTCCCGAGCAGGCCAGTGGCAAGAAGGGGGTTATCACTGTCGCGACGGACGTGTATGGGCTTGGCGCGGTCCTGTACACGATCCTGGCGGGCAAGCCGCCGTTCCAGGGCGATTCGGTGCTGGAGACGATCGCTCAGGTGAAGGATCGCGCGCTCGATCCGCCCAGCCACCACGGTCGCCAGATCGACCGCGACCTGGAAACGATCTGCGTGAAATGCCTGGAGAAGGAACCCGGGCGTCGCTACAGTTCGGCCGAAACCGTGGCTCTGGATCTTGAGCGATGGCTGGCGGGCGTGCCAATCCTGGCTCGCCCAGCCAGCCGCGCCGAACATGCATGGCGGTGGTGTCGGCGTAACCCCGCAGTATCGACACTGGCGGTTGCCGTCGGCTCGCTCCTTATAATTGTGCTGTCCGGACTCATTTTCAGCAACCGGACGATCGCCCACGAGCGAGCGGAGGCGGAGCGACAACGCGACGAAGCCGGCCAGGCCGTTGACGAAATGTACACTGAGGTGGCCGAACAGTGGCTGGAGCAGCAGGCAGCACTCGAGCCGCTGCAGCGCACGTTTTTGGAGAAGGCCCTGGGTTACTACCAGCGATTCGCCAGTGAGGTGAGCGCCGACCCCAAGGTGCGATTGAAAGCGGCCCAGGCATATCTCCGGGCAGGAGCCATCCAGCGGAAGCTCGGTCGGTTCGAGGAAGCGGGAGTGCTTTACCGTCGAGTGCTCCCGGTACTCGAACGACTGGCAGCCGAGTCTCCCTCTGCGCCTCAATACCAGAGCGACCTGGCAGCGGGTCACAGCGACCTCGGCATCGTTCTGTGGGTGACTGGCCATCATGCTGAGGCCGAACAAGCGTACCGCCGGGCTGTCGCGCTCGAGGAGAAGCTGGTCGCTAACTTCCCATCCGTGCCCCTCTACCGTAGCGGACTCGCAAAAAGCCACACGAATTTGGGCATTGTGCAGAGTGATCTCGGCAATGAAGCGGAGGCCGACGAAGCGTATCGCCGGGCTGTGGCGCTGGAAGAAAAGCTGGTAGCCGACTACCCATCCGTGGCCCAATACCAAAGTGAGCTGGCCGCGAGTCACATCAATCTGGGTAGCCTTCTGGCGGAGCGGGACCGTTCGGCGGAAGCCGCCGGAGCTTATCACCGAGCTATCGCGCTTGCCGGAAAGCTGGCGGCCGACTATCCGTCCGCGCCTGTATACCGGAGCTACCTGGCAAGTGGCCATTTCAACCTCGGCCTTATCGAGCGGGTCGATCGTCCTCAGGAGGCAGAGCGGGCATTTCGCGAAACCATCCAGCTTCGTGAGAAGCTTGCGGCCGATTCGCCGGGAGTACCTGGATACCGCAGCCAATTGGCAGAGACCTACCTAAGGCTCGGCGAGCATCTCGCGGAAGTTGGTCGCTTCGCGGAAGCCGAGCAGGCAGCACGCAAAGCCATCTCGCTCAAGGAAGAGCTGTCGGACGCGAGGGTCCAGAATAACTTGGCTTTCAGCCTGGCCACGAGTCCCGACCCGCGGATGCGAGACTCGCAACTAGCCGTTCGGCTTGCGAAAAGAGCCGTGGTGCTGAAGCCACAAAACGGCGGCTACTGGAACACGTTGGGTGTATCCCACTACCGCGCCGGCGACTGGAACGCTGCGATTGCGGCGTTGGAGCAATCTGTCCGACTTCGAGCCGGCGGCGACCCAGCCGACTGGTTTTTTCTGGCCATGGCGCACAGGCGAGATGGTAACCAAACCGAGGCACGAAAATGGTACAGCCAGTCCATCGATTGGATGGTAAAGAACAAGTCTCAGGATGACGACCTGCGGCGCTTTTGCGCCGAAGCAGAGGACTTACTGGGCTTTACCAACGCTCGGATGCCGAATGGGCTGGACGCATTTCGCCAAGAATAACGTCGTAGCTTTCGACAGGCCTGAATGAGCGCGACGAGCGACCTTAATGCCACGATCGTTGCACGCCAATTATGCGATCCAAATCAACTAATTTAAGAGTTTTCGGAAAAACTCGCGCTGCTCGCGTGAGTTTTTCGCACCAATCGCATTCCTTACACATAGCCGAAAGGTCGGCGCAGCCAGGCACTCGATGTGGAGTTGATTCCGAGGACTTGGTTTTCACCGGTCGTGTAAGTGCTTCGGCCCACCCCGCGCTGGTCCGGGCGTTGAGTTCTCGTCGAGCATCCAGAGGAGACCGATAGTGTTTTTCTCCCTTTCCACTCACACGTGCGTGGCTAAGGAACGGGACGGAAATAACTTCCCGATTTCACATTGGCTGGGGAACAGCTCGATAGTTCCATTTGGGAAGAACTTTGTCGAAGACGATCTTCATGGTCTTCTTGAATCCCGCGGCATACTTCCGGCCGGTTTTGTAGATCTTGTGTAGGATGCTCACTTTGACCTTCAGTCCGGTGGTCGTTTCGGCCTTGGCCATGTAGTACTGGACGGTCTTCAGCGTGTGGAAAATCACTCCTCGACACGCCCGGGTCAAATGCGGGAACAAGCGGTGCTCAATCGGATTGTACTTCGAGCAGTAAGGCGGGTAATGGGCCACGCGAATCTCGATGCCCAGTCGGTTCGCCAGTTTCTGGAGGTCCTCCTTGAATAAATACATGGTTGCGCTATTGCTGCCTCCGCCATCGCACAACACCAGCAGTTTCTTCGCTTCGGGATAGTCGATCCGGCCTTGCTGGTCCCACCACGCCGCGATGCTGTCACAGGCCAGTTCGCTCGTGTCATGGCTGGTGTTCAGGTTGACGAAGGCCTTGTTCTTCCCCACATCGTAAAGACCATGGGGAATCACCGTTCCCGCTCCCGCGCTGCCGAAGTCGTGGTCGTTGGTCTCGATGGTTTCCTGGGTGTCGATCTTGCCGTCTCGGTAGAAATTGCCGAGCAATTCCTTCTTCTTCGTATCCATGCTGATGACGGGTAGGCCAGCCTTCAAATACTGCTTCTTGAGGCGGGTGATCTTCTTGAACTGGGCGTTGCGGTTTGGATTGCGGGGGCCCATCGTCTTCTTCTTCAGGGCTTTCCGCCTGCGATACCCGTTCTTGCGTAGCAATTGGGAAACGACCTGTCGACTGGCCGGAGTCCCCAACTTGTCGAGCCGACGCGAAATCTGCCCCCGCGACAAGTTCGTCCACTTCACCTCGGCCCGCATCGGATCGCCGGCGGTGTGGTCCTCAAGCACCTTGAAGAAGTTCGCTTCGAGGTCCGCAGATATCTCGACTAGTTTTTTGCGTCCACCCCCTTTTTTCGGACACGACTCGTGTCCAGATCGGCGGTCTCTTCCAGTTCCGCCAGTCCCCGGCGGATGGTCTTGGGATCGCATTGCAGCACGCTGGAGATGTACTCGACCCCACCATGACCCAGCTTTGTGGACTCGATGGCGGCATACCGTCGACGATCGTCCTCGGCCAGCGAGTCATACAGGCGCTTCATCATCCGTTCGATTCTCGGTGCATAGGCGTCCATGCCACTCTCCTTGGTGTTGGGTTCCGATCCAAGGGCTTGATACCATATTTCAAGAAAATCGGGAAGTTATTTCCGTCCCGTTCCTAATGCGAGTTTGCCCCGTCCGGCGGAATCCGACGGCGATCCCAACGCAGCCGCAATCGTGACCGAACTCGGTCACGTTTCGCGGTCGAGGCGCTGGAGCAGCGATCGCTACTCTCGTTCGGCACCGGTGGGATCGTCGTAACATCGGTGTCGAACGACGATGTGGCCCACGCTGTTGCCCTCCAGCCGGCCGACCAGAAAATCGTCGTCTCCGGGCAGACCGTCGCACCCAACGGCTCCGAGGACGCTTTCGCCGTGGCCCGCTACACGACCACCGGGAGCCTGGACACATCGTTCAACAAGACGGGGATCGTGTCCACCACATTCAATACCGCAAAAACCGACTACGGTGATTTCGCCGATGCCATCGCCATTCTGGGGAGTGGCGCTATCGTGGCCGGTGGTTCCGCATACACCTGGAACACGAACCTCGGCCATTTTCAGTCGACTTTCGCCCTGGCGAGCTGGAAATCGAACGGCGCCTCGATAAATCGTTCGGTACCGGCGGAAAGGTGACGACATCTTTCGGCACGGCAGAGAGCAACATCGAGAGCCTTGCTCTTACCTCCTCCGGCCAGATCCTCGCGATGGGGATCGACTCGTACATCGGCACGCGCGTAGCCCTTGCTCGCTACAACACTGACGGCAGCCTCGACACGACGTTCGGAACTTCCGGCACGACACTGCTGGACGTTCAGGTCTCAATCGGCGGCAGCGAATATGACTTCAGCCCGAGCGCCGGGATCTTGGAACCGGACGGAAGTATCCTGCTGGCTGGATCGGCTGGGGGCGAGGTCGCACTCGCTCATTTCACGGCGAACGGCGCCCTGGACACTTCATTCGGCACTGGCGGGGTCGTCACCACCGCGGTAGGTAGCTCAGCCGGGGCCCGCTCTATCGCCCTCCAGACCAATGGGGAGGTCGTGGTAGGGGGCTACTCCGACACCGGCAGCAACCTGAACTTCCTGGTCGTCCGCTACAACACCGGCGGCAGCCTCGACACCACTTTTGGCGGCGGCCTGGGTTACGTGACCACCAACTTGGGGTCGGATTCGGTCAACGGCATCGTCGTGCAGTCGAATGGACAGATCGTGATGGTGGGACAATCGTCTCAGGCGTTCACCGCTGTTCGCTACAATTCCGATGGATCGCTGGATTCCGGGTTCGGCACGGGCGGAATCGTGACGACCGCCATCCCCGCAACAACTCGTTCCGCTGCAAACGCCCTGACTATCCAGACCGACGGCAGATTGATCGTGGCTGGGCAAGGTAGCTATTCCATTGAAGGACCACACGGTATGCAACAGAACCAGGAAATCGTCTTGGTCCGTTACAACACGGACGGGACGCTGGACAGTGGTTCGTCGCAGGCTACGCCCAGCCTCGCATTTTCCCCGCCAGGCGCAGACGATTCCTTGCTAGTTCCGCTCGCGATTGATAGCCCGGATTTCTGGGCCACTGTGCACCTCAAACACCGATCTCGCCGAATTTGACGACGCATCCACGGAGCCTGATGGAACCGATGCAATCAACGCAGCGGTTATCTTTCTGATGGCGCGGGAGATGAAAGCACTTGTCGAACACTGTTGACGTGGCCCGTACGGCGAATTCCGGCGTCGTGAGGGGCAGATCATTCGTCCGGAGATCGAGAAAACCTGATGAACAGCATTCGAAACCGAATTCGTGTATCTGTATTCGTGACCATGATTGCACTAATCGCTGCTGGACCGGGAAGGTCTCAGGCAGGGAGCCTGATCGCGTACTATCCGTTCGACGGCAACGGCAACGACGCGTCCGGCAATGGGTATAACCTGACCCTATTCGGCGGAGTTGGGTTCGCGTCGGGGCTGTTCGGCGAGGCCCTCGACCTGCATCACGATAACGCCCAGTACGCCGCCCGGCCGGTCAGCGACCCCGCGTTCAATTTCGGATCGAGCAACTTCACGGTCTCAATCTGGGTGAATTTCAATAATACAAGCTGTGAACAAACGCTGATCGAAAAATGGGATGGGGCCGGCGGACCGGGATGGACCCTGACCAAGCCAAGCGATAACTCATTACGGTTCGCGACGAGCTTCGCTCCTGACGGAGTCCTTAACTCGACTTCCCTGACCATCGCAACGGGAACTTGAAACGACATCGTCGTTCGGCGAGACGGATCGAACTGGACCATGGATTTCGACGGCCAGGTCGTCGCAACGGCGATGAGCACCGACGCGATCGTCGCAGCGTCCGATCCCCTGCTCATCGGCCGCAGGGATGCCGCTGACGGCCGCGACTTCTCGGTCAACGGCCGGCTTGACGAGGCGGCCATCTGGAATGTCGCGCTTTCCGACACCCAGATTGCCACCCTCTGGAATGGCGGAATTGGTACGCCCGCCAACCTGGTCATGGGCGCGATACGCGAGCCGTCAAGCATTGTGCTTTTGCTGATTGGCCTCGTCGGTGCGGCGGCCCCGAGGGTTCGCCGAGTCAAACGTGGATCAAAGGCGATAAGGAGATGACGATGAGACACAAGAGACACCTTGCGATCTCGATTACGGCGGCAATGATTTTGCTCACGATCGGATTAGAGAGCGCCAGGGCTGGGCAGATTCTCGCCGTGCACCAGAGGGACACGGACCCGACAACCGAGGGATTCACACCAATGCAATTCGTTGGCTCCTCATCAGTTGGTCCCATGGCGAATGACCTCGGCTTGCCAGCCTGGCAAATCACAGGATTGAGCCAAAGCTCCCAATTTGCTTACGTTGCGCCAGGCCTGAGTGCATCAGAGCAATCCGACATCGCCAGCCAAGGCTTTACGATGACCATAGTGGCCCGAGTTCTCCAGAATGGATTGGCCCCCGCTTATGGTTCGCCCGACTTCGTTACGATCGGCGGAGCCACTGTCAACTATGCCGGGGTCCGTTGGGAAGTCGATCTCGGATTTAACAGCCATGGAGACACAGTTGTCGTTCTCCCGACGACTGTTGATGCCGGAGGGCCCGGGGGTTCGATTCGGTCATTCGGACAGAGCTACACATTGATGGGATCCGGGAGCACGTACCACACCTATGAATTGGAGTACAACCCCTCGACACACTCGAGGCCGAACTCTTCGTTGATGGTGTTTGACTGTCATTGACCGCGACGATCGCTGTCGTCGCACCGGGCGCGGGCAGTCCAACCGGGTTGGTAGAGTTCTTCGACGGCTCGTCGGAGCTGGGGACTGCCAGCACGAGCGGGAATAGCGCTACTCTCAGCACTACTTCCCTGACGGCCGGGGCGCACTCGGTTTCGGCGCAGTACCTCGGTGACGGCAACTTCATCGGCAGCGCATCGCCGGCTGTCAGCCAGGTCGTTGGCCAAGCTAGTACGACGACGTCTCTGGCTGCTAGTCCAGTTACCTCGGTGTTCGGTCAATTGGTGACCTTCACGGCGACCGTGTCCGCGCTGGCGCCCGGGAGCGAGACGCCGACAGGCACGGTCACCTTCCTGGACGGCTCGTCTACGCTCGGGATGAGCACGCTGAACGACGCTGGCACGGCTTACTTCTCCACATCAACCCTGACGGTCGGGAGCCACCCGATCACCGCCGTCTACGACAGTGATGGCAATTTCACGACCAGCACATCCAGCGCAGTCAGTCCAACGGTTAGCGAGGCAAGCACGAGCACCAGCCTGACGGCCTCACCAACGTCTACGACATCGGTCCAGCCTATCACCCTCACGGCATCCATCGTCGTAGTCGCCCCGGCGCGGGAACGCCGACAGGGTCCGTGCAGTTCTTCAACGGCATGACCTCCCTGGGCACGGGTAATTTGAGCGGCAATACCGCGACTCTCACAACAACCACGCTGCCGCTCGGAACCGACTCGCTCACGGCGGAATACCTGGGGGACTCCAACTTCACCGTGAGTACGTCGAGCGTTGTCGCAGTCACGATCGAGCTAGCCACGACCATGACGCTTGCGTCCTCGACCGATCCATCGGTCGTCGGCCATTCGGTTACGTTCACAGCGACTGTCACACCGGCGTCCGGCAAGGGCACTCCCACGGGAAGCGTGACCTTCTACGATGGCTCGACCGCGCTCGGCTCGGCGACGCTCAGTGGCAAAAACGCATCCCTCAAGACACCGTCGGTATCCGTCGGTTCACAGGCCATCACCGCGGTTTATAGCGGAGACAGCACTTATGCGTCCAGCACCTCAGCCGTTCTTACTCAGACGGTGAAGCAGGACTCGACGACGACCAAGCTCTCCTCGTCCGCGAATCCCTCCGTATACGGCCAGGTGGTGACCTTCACCGCGACCGTCACGGCCGCCTCTCCGGGAAGTGGAACGCCGACAGGCACGGTCACTTTCTACGATGGCACAACGACTCTCGGAACGGGAGCGCTCAGCGGCGGGCGTTGCGACCTATACGACGACCGCATTCGAGTTGAGCGTGGGCAGCGGCCAGTCGATCACGGCGGCCTATGGCGGCGACGTCAATTTCACGACCAGCACGTCGACGGCCCTGTCGCAGACGGTCAACCAGGACAGCACAACGACGTCCGTGGCTTTCTCGACAAATCCATCTGTTTACGGGCAGTCCGTGACCTTCACGGCAACCGTGACCGCCAACCCGTCCGGCAGTGGAACGCCGACCGGGAAGGTCACTTTCTCTGTCGGCTCGACGTCGCTCGGAACGGGCACGTTGAGTGGCGACGTCGCCACGTTCACGACGACGTCGCCGCTTGCGGTCGGTAACGATACGATCAAGGCGTCCTACGGTGGAGACACCAACTTCAAGACGAGCGCGGGCACGCTGACCCAGATCGTCAACCAGGACAGCACGACGACGTCGGTCGTTTCGTCGACAAACCCGTCGGTCTATGGGCAGTCGGTGACTTTCACGGCAACGGTCGCAGCCAATGCTCTGGGAAGCGGGACACCAACGGGTTCAGTCACGTTCGCAAACGGCTTGACCACGCTAGGCACGATCACGCTGAGCGGCAGCACGGCTTCCTATACCACCGCCAAGCTGCCAACGGGCCAGGACTCAATCACGGCGACTTACAACGCCAGCAGCAGCTTTCTCACCAGCGGTACAAGTCTGACCCAGACCGTCAACCAGGACGGCACGACCGCGGTTGTAGGCTCTTCGTTGAACCCCTCGCTCTACGGCCAATCGGTGACATTCACAGTGACGGTAAGCGCGAACTCGCCGGGAACTGGGACGCCCACGGGAACGGTCACTTTCTACAATGGCTCGACGTCGATCGGCTCCGGCACGCTTAGTGGCGGCAAGACGACCCTGAAAACGAGTTCCTTGACCACCGGCTCGGATGCAATCACCGTGATCTACGGGGACGACGGCAACTTCGCGACGAGCACGTCGACTGTTTTGACTCAGACTGTGAATCAGGATGCGACGACGACCAAGCTGACATCCTCCGGCAATTCGTCAGTCTATGGCCAGTCGGTCGTATTCACGGTGACGGTGACCGCCAGTTCGCCGGGAAGCGGTACGCCGACAGGAACGGTCACGTTCATGGACGGCACAACGGTGATCGGCACAGGAACGCTCAGCGGGGGCACGACGAACTTTACGACGTCGTCTCTTGCTGTCGCTTCCCACTTGATCACGGCTGTTTACAGCTCTGACTCCAATTTCACGGCGAGCACCTCGTCTGCGCTCGCGCAGACTGTAAATCAATCGAGTTCGACGACATCGTTAGTCTCGTCAGCAAATCCCTCGGTCGTCGGCCAGTCAGTGACGTTTACGGCGACGATCAGCGCGAATTCGCCGGGAAGCGGCACGCCCACTGGCTCGGTGACTTTCTACGTCAATTCCAAGAGCGTCGCCACTGTCAGTCTGACGAGCGCTGTCGCGAGCTACACAACCACGTTCACTTCGGCCGGCACGGATACGATCAAGGCAGTTTACATTGGCGACGCCGATTTCAAGACCAGCACATCGGCGAACCTGAGTCAGGTCGTTCAGAGCACGGGCGGCCCGGATGTCGTGGTATCGACGACGACTCCGATCGACGCGGCCCTGGCCGCACTTGAGGAGGGCTCATCCGTCGACGACTCAGTGTATGCCGTGGCCCTCGAGCAAGTGTCGGTTGGTATTGTGGTGCCAGGCGGGAGTCGCAATGCTCGTGGACCACTGACAGCGACCGTGTCGTAGGGTGGCGCCGAACGATTATCAGGATTGTGAGGTCCACAGAGAGCTACGGCCAAACGATCCTCAGGATCGTGAGGCCCACAGAGAGGATAGCCGGCTGGTGGGCCTCGCCGCGATGAATCGCGACTCGGCGTCACCCTACGTAACCCCCGAACAACCGCGCCTCCCATTCGATCTTCGGCCGGATCACTCGTGCATCAGCGCAATCTCCCCTGCCAGCCAGTGGCGCCGGCGACTATCCATCCGTGCATCCAATTACTGAGCTCCCTTCGAACGGAGCACGAAGGGAGCGAAGGGCGCACACGCGGAGGACCTGCTCGCTTCGCTGTCTTCGTGCTCCCTTCGAACGCGTCGGCGATTTATCGTGACAATTCGGTGCGACCGCGCCAACCGCCAGGTCAAGAGCAATCCTCTTGACCGGCCATCGGCTTAAGTGTGTGGTTTGGACGGGACGGACGTCCGTTAACCTCGGGCGTCAGCCCAATTCCAAGGCGGGCAGGTCGCACTGACGAGCGAGGTTGGTGGTTCCCCATCCGTACCACGGTCTCACAACCGTGGTCACGAAATTGGAGATCACCGTTGTGTCTTCATGTCGAGCGCCGCTTCACCAACCGAACCCGCCTCGACGCTGTTCGATGCTCCATATCGGATGGAGAACCTGACCCGGAACTGCCGCGCTCGTCGGTGGTCTGTAAAAACCAGGTGAATGGAAGCGTCGCCAGACCAATGACCATCGGGTGAACCATGTCCACGATCACTCCCGCGCAAACACCGACGATACCTGCGGACCTGGGATCATCCCTTCACACCGCTCACGTCCACGGTGATCAGCGCACCGTCTTCCGCGGAGTGGACTGGCACACTTATCACACTTTGTCCGAGGCCATCCGCGAGGGCCAGCACGTCCGGCTCGCGTATGATGGGAAAGACTTGGAGATCATTACGGTCACCAGCAACATTCACGAGCATCTGAAAGAGCTGATCAACAAGATCGTGAATGCGGTGACGCTCGGGACTGGACATCGACTACATTAGCTGCGGAGAAACAACCTGGAAAACGGCGGTTCGGGGCCTCGAGGCCGATCTGTCCTACTACTTCGATCCGGAGAAGATCCGATTGGCCAGGGACGCTCTGGCCCGCAAGTCGATGGACCCGGCTGACTATCCCCGACCCGATCTGGCAATCGAGATCGACATCTCCGTCCCCAGATCGATCGCGCATCGATCTATGCAGAACCTCGGCGTTGCAGAAGTTTGGCGGTATGTGAATGGCCAGAAGCTCGTCATCGAGCATCTCCAAGCAGACGGGTCTTATGCGCCGGTCGATTCGAGCCGGTTCCTGCGCATTCGTGCTGTCGACATCCTCGGATGGCTGACTGCCGAGGACTCAAATCGCGAATCTGCCTGGAACCGCCGCCTGAATCAATGGGCGATGGGATTGAGCCGCCAGGCTTGATTCCAGCGACCGCAACCCTCATGCCAGGATCTCGCGCGCCACGCGGCCGCTGACGTCGGTCAGGCGAAAGTCGCGTCCGCTGTAGCGATATGTCAGCCGTTCGTGATCCAGACCCATCAGGTGCAAGATCGTGGCATGCAGATCGTGAACGTGCATCCGGTTTTCAACCGCCTGCATACCCAGCTCGTCGGTCGCGCCGTGAACGTAGCCTCCCTTCACGCCCCCGCCGGCGAGCCACATCGAAAAGCCCAGGCTGTGGTGATCGCGGCCCTTCGCTCCTTCGGAATAAGGAGTCCGGCCAAACTCGCCTCCCCAGATGACCAGCGTATCCTCGAGCAGCCCGCGCGCTTTCAGGTCTTTGAGCAGGGCGGCGATGGGCCGATCGCTCTTTTGGGCATGGTCGCGGTGCTTGGTGATATCCGCATGATCGTCCCAGGGCTGACCATTACCGTAATAGACCTGGACGACACGCACGCCCCGTTCCACCAACCGCCGCGCGATCAGGCAGGCATTGGCAAATTCTCCCGTGCCGTAGAGGCCGCGGGTCACGGCAGATTCGCGACCCAGGTCAAACGCTTCGCGTGCCTCGAACTGCATTCGGAACGCCATCTCGAGTGAGGCAATCCGGGCTTCAAGGGCGTCGTCGTGGCTGCGCTCGGCGAGGTGCTCGCGGTTCAATGACTTGGAGTAGGTCGAGCTGGGTGCGCTGCTCGGGCGGAGAGAGATGGCGGTTGGTCACGTCGCGAATGATCCGGTCCGGATCGATCGATTTATTGTGGATGTGCGTTCCCTGATAGATGCCGGGCAGGAAGCTATTGCTCCACAACTGCGGGCCGACGACCGGCTTGCCAGGACAGAGCACAACGAACCCGGGCAGATTCTGGTTCTCCGTACCCAGGCCGAAGGTCAGCCACGAGCCCAGGCTGGGCCGGATCGGCTGCATGTTGCCCGAGTTCATCATCAAGAGCGACGGCTCGTGGTTCGGGATTGTCGGTGTACATCGAGCGAATCACGCAGATCTCGTCGATGCAAGCGGCGACATGCGGAAACAGCTCGGTCACCTCGATGCCGCTCTGACCGTGCGGCCGGGCCGAAAACGGCGAAGGCATACAACTTCCCGGCCTTGGGACGCCCCGTCACGACCTTGGCGGGCGGTGCCTGCCCGCGTATCGCTGCAAGGCTGGTTTGGGGTCGAACGTATCGACGTGCGACGGACCGCCGTTCATGAACAGAAAGATCACTCGCTTGGCCCGTGCGGGAAAGTGAGAAGGCCTGGGGGCCAGAGGATGGGTGAGAACCGCCCCCTCCGTGTTTGGCACCGCCATAGGCCCGGCGACGCCATGGCCGGAACCAGCATGCCCGCGTCGGCCAGAACGCTGGTCAATCCCAGCGCACCGAAGCCGCCGCCGATCCGGGAAAAAAGAGCGCGGCGCGTCAAAAACGGTTGTGCGACCGAAAGCCGGACCAATCCCGCTTGACGGCCGAGCATCTCGCTGTCGCATGGCCTGTACCTCCCGCACGTATCCTCAATGATTCAGAGCTCAATCAATCGACAAACAAAAATTCGTTGGCCGCCAGGAGGGCCTGGGTGTAGCGTTGCCAACGGCTCGGTGTGTCGTGCGGAGACTTGCCGCCGGCTTTGGCCGGTTCCGGCGACTGAAGATAAGCCAGGCCAAGTTCGACTTCGCGTTCGACCTGGCTGTGCGACCATAGAGAAGCAGGTAGGCCTGGCGGATGCGCTTACCGTCATCTTGCGGCCGAGCTTGAACCGCTTGCAACCGTCGCGGCGACGGCACGCGCATTCGTCGACCATGAACTCGCTATTGAGCACGAAGAGCTGTTGCAGGGGGACGGTCGTCTCGGCCCGGCCGCCGCTGGTGATATTGGGGTCGGGAAAATCAAAGAGGCGGAGCATCCAGGCCAGGTCGTGCCGGCTGATCGCGGCGTAAAAGGTGCGGCGATGATTCGAGGGTGCGTCGAGGCTGACCGATGGTCCGCCAATCGTCTTGTCGAGCCGATCGGCGACGGCCAGCATGGCATCGCGCCAGGCTTCGACATCCAGGCGGCGGCGGTTCATCCTCCACAAAAGGCGTTGCCGGGGTCTTTGTTGAAGGCCGTTGCAGTCAAAGCGGCTGCTCTGTTGATAGGTCGCCGAGAGCATGATCGTCGCGGTGCATCGCCTTGATCGACCATCCGGACGCGATGAAGCGATGAGCCAGCCAGTCGAGCAGTTCGGGGTGGCTTGGCCGTTCGCCCAGAGTGCCGAAATTGCTGAGGAGCGCAACCAGCCCGCGGCCGAAGTGGTGTTGCCAGATCCGGTTGACCATCACGCGTGCGGTCAGCGGGTTATCCGCGCTCGCGATCGCATGGGCGAGCTCGAGGCGGCCGCTGCCGTGTTGAAACGTGGACCTGATCACCCCCCAAAACAGCCAGAAACCGCCGCGGGCACCTTGGCACCGGGTGTATCCGCATTGCCTCGAATCAACACCGGCATTTCCGTCGGACGGCATGCTTCGCCGAGGGTATGGATCACGGGATACTTGGCGGGGCGACTTTTTCTTCAAGCGGTCCAGCTCGGCCCTGAGGGCTTTCACCTTGGCCTTCGCTTCGGCCGGTCAGCATCCGCTCGATTTGCTTGAGCTGGTTTTCCCGTGACCTTTTGTTTCAATCGCGCGGCTTCCGCCTTGAGAAACGACGTGATTTCCTTGTCCTTGGCCTGGATCGCGGCCTGGGCCTTGTCGTACGCCTCGACCTGTTCCTTGGGCGCAGCCGGGACTTCGACATATTCGGTACTGGCGAAAACGCCGGCAAGCGCGTAGTAATCGGTTGTCGGGATGGGGTCGTACTTGTGGTCGTGGCAGCGGGCGCACGCAACGGTGAGGCCCAGGAAACCGCGGGTCAGGGTGTCGATGCGGTCGGCATACTGGTCGTGTTTCTTGGAGTCGCCGTAATAGACCGGTCCACAGGCGAAGAAGCCCAGCGCCGCCAGGCGGTGCTGCACGATCGGGCCCGTCGACCAAGTCACCGGCGATCTGCTCGAGGATGAATCGGTCGTAGGGCATGTCGCGGTTGAGGGCTCGGACCACCCAGTCGCGATAACGGAAACCGTTGGGATAGAGCCGGGGCTGGAACGAGTGGGCCTGGTCTTCACCGTATCGGGCCACGTCGAGCCAGTAGCGCCCCCACCGTTCGCCGTAGTGGGGCGAGGCCAAGAGCTCGTCGACGACCCTGGCGAATGCGTCCGGGCGGTCGTCCTCGGTCGAATGCCTCGATTTCCTTCGGCGTCGGTGGCAGCCCGATCAGGTCGAAAAAGGCGCGGCGAATCAGGGTCGTTTTGTCGGCAACTGGCGCCGGCGCTAGACCGTTTTCCTCGAGCTTGGCCAGGATGAACCGTCGATCGGCGAACTGGGCCAGCCGTTGTCTTTAACCGGTGGCGGTACTGGGTTCGAAACCGGCTGAAACGACCAGAACGACCGGTCTTGTGCCGACACGCTGGCAGCCGGAGCGGCAGCGGTTGTGTTCGCAGGCGATTTCGCGTGAGCGTGGTTTGTCCCGCCGGGACGAGGGTCGGGCCAGAATGCCCCTCGCTTGACCCAGTCGGTCAGGGCGGTGATCTCCTCGGTCCGTGAGTTTTTTTTTGGGGGGCATCCGCACCTCCCCTTCGTAGCGGATCGCCTCGATCAGCGGGCTTTCCTCGGGCTTGCCCGGCACGACGGCCGGCCCGGTCTCGCCCCCTTTGAGCATGGCGGCCTGATGTCGAGCCGCAGTCCGCCCTTGTGCTTCTCCGCCCCGTGACACTCCAGGCAGTTGTCAGCGAGCACCGGGCGGATTCGCGACTCGAAGAATTCTTCCTGGGCTGCGTTGAGTTTATCTCGGGCAGGCTCGATACCGTCCCCGGCACGGACGGTGGACAAGGTCGCCGCCAGAGCGAGCACCAACCAACACGATAATCTGCAATGCACGGAGACCCATTCGGCGCAGAATGCCGGCATATCGTGCTCCGCGTGGCCCAGGTTTGAATCTTCTTTAACATCGGCCAACGGATGGGTTTTGTCAAGAACTTCGTTTGGCGATCTACCTTCCTTTATTTGCCGAAATTCATGTAGTCATCCAACGAAGGTTCCTTCGCACCAGATCCCGACGGGGATTGAAAGTCGTGTTGGAATTTCCGCTGCGCATGAACCAGGACAGCCAGGACCAACGCAGCGACCAAGGTTAGCCGTGCCATGCCGTGCGCCCAGGCAGGAAGCCGACGTAGATAAGCGAGCTCTGGCAGCCACCCGAGCATGGGGGCAAGAACGAGTAGAATTGCGTGTACCGGCGAGAGCTCACCGAAGAAGCGGCCGATGACAAGGAGGCTGAAGAGCCCAACGATTGCGACTCCGAGCTGGGCAGTCTTCGGTGCCGATCGAGGTAACAGCGCCGAGGTGACTGTCGCTCCGATCAAAGCGGCCGCTAGCGGCAGCCCGACCTGCCCGCCCGTGGAATAGCCCGAGAGCATGATGGTCACAGCGGATCCTGCAACCGTGATCGCCAGAGATAACGGGACCGACGATCCGGGTGCTTGGCGCACGAGGACGCTGAGACCGACCCACACCGCCGCCTCGATCGCGGCCAGTCCCGAAAAGATAAGCCCAATCTGAGCCGGTGACCATTCACTAGTCGCCGGGCCGGTTAGGTCAGTGATGTACCCCGACCCGTGCAGCAGTATTCGTGCCCCACCTGCGATGACCACCAGACGCAGCGCCCAGACGAGCCAGCGTGGAATCTTGGGAAATGCCGAGAACAACTCGACCGCAACCGCGACCGGAGTCACCACGACTAGCAATCGGTCCAGGTCTTCACGCGGAGGCCAGTGAGGCCATATTCCGAGCACCCAGCATCCGAGATAAAACCCAGCGGCGACGCTGAGAGCCCAACCTGCGTTGAGCCAAGCAGGTTGTCCAGTTCGCCCGCGCCAGCCAAATATTCCGAGTATGACGGCCGCAAGAGCGGCCGCCATACTCATCGCCTTCAAGATGACGACTGGATCAGGCACGTGCTTGATCCTCTTTACGTATACTTACTTTTTCGTACCTTCAATACTGATCGTGACATAGACCTCATCACCCAATACGGGCATCGGCTTGCCCACACCGAAATCGGATCTTTTGACCACGATCTGAGGTGCGGTAAAGCCAGTGCGGCTAACTTTGGGAGGAAATTCGGTCATTTTGCCGCCCGTCAGGGAAAAGGTCACGGGCTTGGTGTCACCGTGAAGAGTAAGGTCGCCCGTGACCTCGTATCCGCCGCTTATGGGTTTGACCGATGTGCTCTTGAAGCTGATCGTCGGAAACTGTTTGGCGTTGAAGAAATCCGGGCTCCGCAGGTGGTCGTCGCGCTTGGAATTATTAGTGTCAATGCTCGATGTGTTGATCGAAAGAGAAAATGCCGACTTGGCGGGGTCGCCAGTGTCGATCGTAAAGCTGCCGCTGAAGTCGTTGAATCGGCCTTGGATGTAGCTGACTCCCAGGTGCAAAATCTGAAATGAAACGCCCGAGTGCACAGGGTCGATCGTGTAGTCGTCGGCCTTAGCGGCGGTCCCGAATCCAAGGCAGAGCAAACCGGCGAAGGCAATTCGAAGATTGTGCTTGGTCATTCATCCAGTCCTTTCTGAACGAAAAATGGAAAAACCGAGTCCATGCCGAAACGTCAAGTCCTTGCTCGATCTCAGTCGCTCACGGCTTGATCAAGTCGATCGAGGACCTGATAGACGGTGCTCCTATTGGCCCGCCCCAGCGGCGACGCGAGGCTTGCCCTCGGGTTGCTTGCGCTCTTCCGACTTGTCCTTTTCATCCTTGGGCTGGCGGAATTCAGGGCTGTCGAACATCCCGGGCTGGCGTGGCTTGGGATTGCGCGGCAGGATTTCCGGCAGCATGGCCACGTTGTAGGCCCATGCCGCCAGCACCTTTGCTCCTTGGTTGACTTCGTCGGGATAAACCTTGTCGACGGTGTCGCTCTCGGTGTGATGCGTCTTGCGATACTCGGCGATGTCTTGAACCACCGCGAAGGCAGGTACGCCATGAGAAAGGAATGACAGGTGGTCGGTTCCCATCATCGTGCGCATGCTCAGCTCTTCGAGGTTCACGCGCCTCCTTGAACGGTTCGACGACTCGGTCCATCACCTCACGTAGATCGTAGCGACCTTGCAGGCCGATGCTCTTGACCCGGCCGGTGCCCATATCATGAATCAACACACCAGCAATCTTGGGCATCTCCTTTTCATGCGATTTGACATAGGCGCGCGAGCCATGCAGCCCTTCCTCTTCCCCCGAAAACAGGACAAAGCGGATGGTGCGCCTGGGTTTTACGCCCACGGCCTTTAACGCGCGCGCGGCCTCGAGCACCGCCATGATGCCAGTTCCATTGTCAGTGGCGCCCGTGCCCAAGTCCCAGCTATCGATGTGGCCGCCGATAATGACGACCTCGTCGGCTTTCTCGCCACCTTTGAGCTCTGCAACGGTGTTATAAACCTCGATCTCGCCGGTGCTGAACGAGTTTTTCAGGTCGAGCTCGATCTCGACCGGTGCGCGTTTGAGCAATCTCCATATGAGGCCGTATGACTCGGTCGTGAGAAACGCTTCGGGCAATTCCGCCGGCGTGAAGTTGTCTGACGCGCCGGTCATATTGATCAGGCCGTGTTCTTTGTTGGAATCACGGAGCACGCCGGCGGCCGCTTCCTCAACCAGAAACTTTTTCAGAACCGGGCGGAACTCGCGCATCCGGGTATAGTCGCGCAGCCGCCGCCGCATCTCGCCGTCGAGATTGGGCGCTGGCTGTTTAGGCGACGGTTGTACTGAGACTTCGGAAAGCAAGACCCAGGCTCCCCTGAGCTTTCCTTTGTATGGACTCAACTCATCGACGGACTGTGCCTTTAGATGGATCACTGGCCCGCGTTTCGGGCCTTTGGTCGATGGACTCCATCCCGCCGATTCCAGGAGGATTCGTTGCTCAACCGGAACAACAACGCGCCCCTTGGCTTCGCCGCGCATCCAGGCACGCCCGATCGTCCATGGTTCGACGTGGGCATTCGATAAGCCATATTGCTGAAACTTGTCGCGGGTCCAATAGTTGGCCTTGGTCAGATTGGGTGAGCCGGTTAGCCGCGGCCCGATCATATCGCAAAGGTATTCGATATTGGCCATCAGCTCTGATCGCTTGTCAATTTCCTCCAGAATCGCCTGGGTCACCGCCTTGACCTCGCCACTCTGCTCGGTTGCGGACGAAGTCGGGCTGCCACCAGGTCCTCCTGGAGCTCTTTCCTGCGTCGTCGTTGCGCCTGAGCAAAAATAGAAACAGGCAGCGACACGATCGAGATCGTGAGAATCAGTTTTGTGACCGACTTCATGATGACGGCAATCCCCCCTGATGGTTGACTCAATGCGGGCCGGCAGTGGTCGAGAATGTAAACTAAAGAGGGCATTTTGATGGTTATTTTTCAGCAAAAGAGTATGCCTTGTGCGCAATCGTGCGTCCACCGTTTAGTAAAACCCGCCTCAGTGGAATGGGTCGCTGGATTGGCGGGCCGGTCAAGTATTGTCACCTGCGCCATAGCCTTAGAGCCAGTTCCCGGAAGTCGGCCCGCCCACCGGGCAGGGCCAGGTAACCGGTGATGTAAGCGATCGCGCCCACGCTGAGGTGGAATACCAACGAGAGGGCCCGGGGCCACGGTGCCGTACCGGCACCTGGCAATGGCATCGAAAGTCGTACAACCCACGTCATCAAGATCAGGACGGCTGCACCTGCCAAGGGAGCGATCAACGTCCGTCTCAAGTACGTCCGCGGATTAATCTCCAGCACCTTGAAGACGTAAACCCCTGGGATGAGAAAATTCGAGAACAGCGTTGTCAGGATCGTACCCCAGATGACTCCTGCCACGCCCAGCCGCAGGGTCAGAAAGCAGCTAATGGGCAGGTTGAAAAGCGAACCAGCGAGCGCCGACAAACCGATGACCTTTATCTTGTTTAAGCCTATCGACATCTGAACGGGGACCGACAGCACCAGTGGTATCGCGGCGACAAGGAAGAGCCGCATTAGCCACGTAACGTCCATAAGGTCATAACCGAGCGCGTCCATCGCTTTCCACTGCCGCTCCCCGAGCCAGAGCGATAGGAACGGGCCCGCGTAAATCCACGCTAAAAGCCCTACGGGCAAAAGCACGCCGATGTGCAGCCGTGTCCCATCATATTTGACCCGGTCCAATCCCTTGAGATCGCGCGCAGCCGCCAGGCTGGCAACAGCCGGCATGACCATGTAAGCAAGCATCCAGCCGGTCTGACGCAGCTGTAAGAATGGTTTACTGACCACGGTGTAAACGGTGATGGCGGGCTCAGGGTGCGGACCAAGAATGAAGCCCAGCACCGTCGTATCGAGCCTATCAGCCATGACGACGCTGATCTGGATCAACGCAATATAGAAGCTGAATTGACCTAGAGTTTTGTAGTCAATCCAGCTCGCGCCGCCGAAATGTGGCACGTGCCCTAGCTCGCGGATCATGACCCAGAGCGCAGGTCCCAAGCTCAGACCTACCTGAATCGCGGTTTGAGCCGCAATAATCCAGAAGAAGTCGAATTCAGCGCGCACTCCGACCACGAGCACGGCGAATCTTAGAATCGTGATTCCAACTTCGAGCTTGGGTACAAATGCATAGCGGCGCGCGGCCTGAAGCACACTCGAGACAACCACTGACATCCCGAAGCATGGGGCCGTCACCGCCTGAAGCCACAAGAGCTTTATAACTAGTGGATATGAACTGACATCGAGCTTACTGTATGGCAACGCCCAGTAGGCGACCCCCAGCAATGCGGCAATCTGGAGTACAGCCATTGCCGCATAAAACGTCATCCCGCATGCGATTGCACGGTCAACACCTGCGTGGTCACCGCGTGTCCAGGCGTCGGAGATCTGCCGCTGCAACGCCGAACTTGCGCCAAACTCGAAGAGAAATTGGAAAAACCCAAATCCCCAGGCGAAAGCGTAAGCCCCGTTTTCAAAGGGTCCGATGGCATCCAGGACCAATCGGGTCGTCAAGAGTGCAAAGACGAACTGCAACGGAACCCGTAGCGCCAGCCAGAATGTCCCGCTTAGTAGCCGGCCCAATACAGGTGGCAAGACCCGCGTGCCGGCAGCAGCAGTGGTCGCAGGCAAAGCTGAGCTCACAGCATCCTTCCTGGATGAGGACAATCGATTCGCTCCCTGGCGAAAGCGACATCATAGCCCCGTTTTGGGCCGCGTCGTAAGGCCAAAGGCGGTTTACATGGACGATCCAGTACACCGGGATTCGGAAGCTGGTATATCTTCGCGCCTTCGGCCTGCTGTCCTTCGTGTACGAGGTGTCGGCGATTTCGACCAAAAGTGTAACGTCATTGGCCCGAGCTAGGCGAGTTCCATAAATCGTGTCCGGCCCCTCGAGGACCACAGCGTCCGGAAGCGGCAGCCACTGTCCCAGCTCGAGGCGATGGTCTTTGTTGACAACCCAAAAGACTGGATCAGGAATGCATGCAGTCGCGGTTGCCCTTGTCAGCAGATCGCCGTGGCGGGTTTAATGTTTAGGGAAAGGCCCCTGAACTTAACCACACCCGATTGATCCCGCACCGCGGACCTTTCGATCCTGTCTGCCTTTATTGCCAGTCAGATCGAGCGTCACGTCGTGCCGGCGTCATTTCCGGGTCGGAGTGGAGCTTTTCCCGATGCACGACCGCATCGCCTACCAAGGCATCACTTTCGACGACGTTCTGCTCGAGCCGGGCTATTCCGATCTGCTTCCTCACCAGGTTGACACCAGGTCGCAACTGACCGCGCGGATCGGCCTGAACATCCCCATCCTCTCGTCGCCGATGGATACCGTCACCGAGGCCGAGCTGGCCATTGCGCTGGCGCAGGAAGGGGGCCTTGGCGTCATTCACAAGAACATGTCGATCGAGGACCAGACCCGCGAAGTCGACATGGTCAAGCGGTCGGAAAACGGCATCATCGTCGACCCGATCACCCTACCGCCGGATGCCATGGTGGGCGAGGCCCGCAAGATCATGAGCGGCCACAATATCTCCGGCGTGCCGATCACAGTCGGCGGCTATTTGAGGGGAATCCTCACGCGCCGGGACCTCCGCTTCCTGGAATCCAACGACCTGCGGATCGAGGAGGTCATGACCAAAGATAACCTGGTCACGGCGCCGGCGGATACGAGCTTGGAGGAAGCTGATCGGATTTTGACGAAAAATAAGGTCGAGAAACTTTTGCTGGTTGACGATGAATATCGACTGAAAGGGCTGATTACGATCAAGGACATCGACAAGCTGCATCGCTATCCCCATGCGTGCAAGGACGCGCGGGGGCGGCTACGTGTCGGTGCGGCGGTCGGCGTGCTCGATTATCGAGCGGATCAGCTCGCTCTTGAACGCGGGGTCGATGTGCTGGTTGTCGACTCGGCACATGGTCATAGCAAGAACGTGATCGAGACTGTGCGGCGGATCAAGAATAGCTATGACATTCAGGTCGTGGCCGGCAACGTGGCCACCGGTGAGGGCACGCGGGCGCTTGATCGAGGCGGGCGCAGACGCGGTCAAGGTAGGAATCGGGCCAGGCTCGATCTGCACGACGCGGGTGGTTTCGGGCGTGGGAGTACCTCAGATTACGGCGATCTACCAGTCGGCCAAGGCGGCGGCCGGCAAGGTCCCGATCATCGCCGACGGCGGAATCCGCTACTCCGGCGATATCACCAAGGCCATCGCCGCCGGTGCCCATGTTGTCATGATCGGTGGGCTCTTCGCTGGGCTGGCTGAAAGCCCTGGTGACACGATCATTTACCGCGGGCGCAGTTTCAAGTCCTATCGCGGCATGGGCTCGATCGGTGCCATGGCCAAAGGCTCACACGAGCGTTATCGCCAGGAGCCCGGCTCGCGAATCCAAGACAAAGACGAGCAAAACTACCCGCAAATCAAAAGCTTGTCCCCGAAGGAGTCGAGGGGCGAGTTCCGTACAAAGGACCGCTGGCGGAATTCGTCTTCCAGTTGGTCGGCGGCCTGCGGGCCGGTATGGGATATTGCGGGGCCCGGACCATTGACGAGCTACGCACCCAAACTCGGTTCATCCAGGTCACATCCGCCTCGGTACAGGAAAGCCATCCCCATGACATCGTGATCACGCAGGAAGCCCCGAATTATTCGAGCTTCAGTAACGAAAACGAAGTAGGTCGCGGATCGGTTTGATATTTACGGTTCGCCCAGGTGGAGTATGATTCCTGCGGCGCATACGTCGCTTGGGAGAATAGGGCAGAAAGCCAGGCTCCCGGATCCGATTCATCCACTTCCCCGGTTTTGTATCGATAGCCCTTCTTCTCATTGGCAAAAGCCAGCAGGCAGCTCATTTCTCTCGACTTGCCGTCTTTCGGGCAAGTCCCAGGAAAGCAAGGAGGCGTGGCTTGCGTCCCACTACATCGGTATTGACCACGGCGGTTCTTGGGGCCGTCTTGACGGCCTCGACCGTGTTGGCCCAGCAGTTGCGCGCTCCTGACGGTGCACAGCAGGGGAATTCGGCAGCGGCCGGATCAACGCCAGCGACAGGGTCAACCTCACCCGACGACGGCTCTTCCATGTACGGAATGGCCCCGAGCCGAGGCGCCCGACATCTGCTGCGCAACGGGCTCGATTACCTGAATTACCAGCAATATGAGCGAGCCCTCAAGTTTCTTCGTGATGCGGAGGCTCGTCAGAAAGAGCTCAACGAACCTGAAAAACTCGCGCTCAAGCAGGGCATTGAGCGCGCCCAGCGCGGCCTGCGCGAAGCAGCCGACGCGGAATCCCCTTACGCCATCAGCGAACGGTCGCAGCGACGCAGTGGGTTCGCACCAGCACCGGCCGAAACGCGACTTGCTATCAATGCGAGTCAGACCAAACTTCCTGGCCAAAAGACCAAACCGGATCGACCGGCCCCGAAAGTCCCGCTCAATAGCGATAGCGATGACCAGGGAGAGCCGATTCGTCTCGCCAGCAGCGAAACACCGGTCACGAACCCAACGGTAGAAGCCAATCCAGGCACTTCTCCCTCCCACTCGACCGCTCCCGCCCCGCCAGTTGGCTCCGAACCTGGCCAGCCGGCAAGTTTGCCAGACATCCCCCAGATTCCGCCAGTCTCGCAACTTGCTGATCCAACCGAAGCTGGCGGTTCACCGCATCAACTATCGACCCAGCCTGCGGACACCGGGCCCCTGCCGGAAGCAAGAAAAAACGCCGCGGTGATCGACCTCGAAACGGTTCCATCGGCCGCGACGTCGGCAGCAGCGTCTCCCTCGGTCGAACCAAGTCGCACTGCTTCCGGCGGCGACATCAGCGGTGGCATCTGCTTCAGTCGATCCAACTGCACTGCCTCATAGGGAAAGCGAGGAGGCATTACCTGTCGCCGCGCCGGGCACTGCGCAAAGCACGCAGGCGAACACACCAGCAGCGACCACGGCTGATCTACCAACACTGACTGCGGCAGGAGTCGAAGAATCTCCGCCGTTGCCTCCTGACCTTAGTCGTATCGCACCTTCCACGGTCACGCAGGAGACTGCGACTAGCCCATCGGCCGCCACGCCGGCCCTGTTGCCTGCAACACCGAATTCCGAGGATCTTCCTCCACTGCCGGCCGACCTCAGTCGGTCCGACCCCGCCGGTCTGTCTACGACAACGCCGCCCGATCAAGGCAATGGTATTCCCCTATCATCCCCACCAGCCACTGCCGAGGCCCTCACCCCACAGGTCCAGCCAGCACCAGCGCCCATTGCGGATTCACCCGCGCCAATCAGCGACATGGCAAGATCCCCAGCGTCGATTCCTACAGGTGACAGCTACAAACTCGATGAACCGAAG
The DNA here is from genome assembly GCA_963850935.1 of uncultured Isosphaeraceae bacterium. Lineage (GTDB taxonomy): Bacteria > Planctomycetota > Planctomycetia > Isosphaerales > Isosphaeraceae > CAWFRS01. The sequence goes on along the minus strand of CAWKNT010000028.1, from coordinate 554,959 downwards.
ACTGCAACCGTGGCACTATCGACGCCGCCACAGGCGAGTGCCGACGTTCCCGTGGCGCCAGAGCCGAGTTCTACGCCAACCGAAAGTGCGTTGCCGCTACTTCCAAACGCCGCGGCCAGTCCTTCAGCTGGAACCATATCAGAGTCACCACAGCCGTATCCCACCAGAAATCCCAACCTGGAACGCCAAGCACCAGCCACGCAAGGAACCACTGCTGAAATCACGTCTGATGCATCTTCGCTCCCGCCGGCTCTACCTAGCCGAATGTTAGCATCGAGTTCGGATTCATTCATCCCCGACCGCGCGAATCCTCCGTCAACCCTTCGTCCTGACCTCCAGCGAGAGATCGAGCAAATCGCGCGTGCTCAAGAGGACGAAATGCGTCGTCAGGCTCAAGCTCAGCCGCCGCCAGCACCCGCAGCACCACCCGAATCGACGTCGTCTGATCTCCGAACGCAAACTCAACTGGATATCAGCCGCGCTCCCAGCCCGGCTGAAGCCCGGCCGATCAAGGCCATTCCAGTTCCCGAAGACTGGGTCCCTTTGCCGCCCCGCAACTGGTCACCCCAGCGCAAGTACTGGGCCGCCGCCGCAACTTGCCACTTGCCACTTTACTTCCAGGACCCTGTCCTAGAACGTTATGGACATAGCGTGGAACAGTTCGTGGGGCCACTCGGACGGTTCTTGACCTATCCGGTCGACGACCCTACCCAGTCCACCCAGCGCAATCAGATGCTTCAGCCATGGTTCTCGGCCGGTCTGATGGGCCTCCAGATCATTACCTGGCCGTATAACCTGATCATGGATCCACCTTGGGAAGCTCAATACGACCTGGGTTACTACCGGCCCGGCGACAATATCCCGACCGATACATACTGGCTTCCCTTGCACGGTTACGGCCCACCCCTCCGGGGCAGCAACTACTGATTCCGCCAGATCCCGCGCCTTGTTTGACAGTGTGCTCAGCTTTTGAGAGCAGCATATAAAGTCGAAATGCAATCCTCGACCCCGGAGCAAGGGCTCCGGGGTTTTTCGTTGACCAGAACATTTGGTACTGAGTGAAAATAATAAGACTTTAATATGATCAATTATAAATTTCTGTCGTCTCGACTACCGATGATCGAATCTGCATGATTCTCAATAATCGTGAATTTCTCGTGTATTTGCAGAATCGCGGTTGTTGGCCGGGGCTCGATGACATAAGCTGAAGTTGTTATGCCGCAATCGTTCCGGGATGAGACGATCGATCAACTCCAGTAGGAAGTGAATCAGGCATGTCGCAATCATTTGAGGATGGAGCCAGAACGAGGTCGAGCCAAGCCAACAAAGTCAATCGACGACGAGGATCGCGCCGATGCCACAGGAACAACATCGCACTGAATTCGGACTGGGACAATGAACGGGTCACGGTCGGCCGCAATTTTCTCAGGGACATGGAAGGGCCTCTGGTCCGAAGTGCTCAAGCTGGCGGCGGTGGTCGAAGACGCGCTCAACCAGAGCATCCACGGGCTATGCGATGGCCGGGCTGAGCAGGCCAACGAGCTCAAGGGACGAAAACGAGCCGTGGATCGGTGGGAAGTTCAGATCGAGCGCGAGTGCGTTCGGGTGCTGGCTTTGCATCAACCTGTTGCCTCAGACCTGCGGCGGGTTGCCGCCATTCTCAAGATCAATGGCGACCTCGAGCGGCTTTGCGACCTGGCCCGGCACATTGCCAAGCGGGTCAAGAAGCTGGCGGCCGATCCCCAGGCCTTTCCAATTCCCCAGTCTCTCGAAAACCTCGCCCTGGAAGCCCTTTCGCAGATTCACGCCAGTCTCGATGCCCTCACTCAGTCTAACGTGTCACGAGCGCAAGCTGTCATCGCCGCCGATCAAGGAGTCGATCGCAACTATCGCGCCGTCCAGAAGCAGCTCAAGGCCGAGATCATCAGCAATCCCGAACGGATCGATACGTGGCTACGGCTGGTCAACACGGCGCGCAACCTCGAGCGGATCGCCGACCACGCCGCCAAGATCGCCGAGTCGGTGATTTACCTCAAGCAAGGAGAAATCCTCCGGCACCGGCCCGCCGATCCCGCCGGAGACGCCAGCCTCGTTTCGCTTCCCCCGACCGCTGGCGGTCAGAGTTGATCGCGATCAACCCGGCAGCGTTCAACGCGCCGAGCAGTTTATTATCCTGATTCACCAAGGATAGCCAGGTGGACGGTGCGACGGTCGCGGGCGATGAAACCAGCGGATTGATAGAGTCGCGTGGCCGGTATGTTACGGCAGTCGACGGCCAAGCTCAAGCCGTGGGACATGGCACCGCGCCAGCTCGAGCGCGTGGCCAGCACGTCGTGACCCAGGCCACGGCCGCGGCCTGCCGGGGTCAAGCCAAGATAGACAACCTCCCAGACGTCACGGCCTGGAACCTCTGCCATGAGGAGCACCGACGCGGCTTCTGGTTTGCCGGGGATGCGTCCCAGTCTGCCATCGCTCCGCCACGAACCGGCCGGCGGCGCGATGGCTCTCCATGATATCATCGAGCGAGCGGGCCCCCTCAAGTTCGGGCATGTCCAGGCTCCCGGCATAAGTCGCCTGCAAAACCGAGCGAAACTCAGCCTCGAGGTCAGGCTCGAATGGCCGCCACTCGAACGATTCACGCTCATTCCGGCCTACGCGGTCATCCGTGCAATCTCGCCTGGGTAGACTTACTGTGGCTGATGGCCAGCGGAAGAGCAGTATCTCGTTCAAGGTAAAGCAATTCCGTAACCGCGCGGCATGCCCCCCTTGTCAGATCGCGCGCTGCCCGGAAGCCCGCTGATTCGTCAAGTACTGCCTGGGCCAATCGAAACCCGCGTTCCTTCAAATCCGCAAGAGCCGCCTGGATCAGCCCCGCGGCCAGTGCAGGTCGACGCCATGATGGTTTTACTTCAGGAGCCCAAACCGCCGCTGCCTTGCCGGCCAAGGGTTGAGTCAACAAGGCACCGACGATCCGGCCAGCCCGTTCCCGTGCGACCCACAGACCCGACAGGTCGATCTCGCCTCGTGTTGCCTCGTCCTGGACCTCGACGATCAACCGATCCCGCAGCGCTTCGGGCACCCGGCGATACAGTACCTCGAGGGCCGCGGCGCGGGCCTCTGGCTGGACACGGCATGATCTGAGGACCGAAACCCGCCATAGCCCTTGACCCCGCCTACCGGCCTGGCCTGATCAACGTATTGTACACCGCTGATGAAACACGAGACCCGATGCGCAAACCAGCTGATTCTGCATCAAGCCTCGTTTGCGGAAAACAACTTCGGAAAAATATCCAGCGCACCACGGTCAACTTTATCGTATCATAAGGAGCGTGAGGAGGTCACGCGATGCGGAAAGCCGCTCACCCCGGGCTTGACCCGGATGCTAAGGCTTGACGTCATCAACGGTGCACGCACCCGAGATGCGAGTTACGTCTAGTCGTCCGTCCACTGCCAATGGAAAGCTTCGGGGTAACGAATCTGGACGGCTCCAGGCGACGAGGTCAACCTCAATGACGCGTGGCTGGTCGAGCATGCGCGGCACGGCGACCATCAGGCCTTTGCCGTGCTGGTCCGCCGTTATGAACGAAAGCTGATCCGCGTTCTGACACGTTTGGTTCGCGAGCCGGAACAGGCCCGCGACCTAGCACAAGAGACTTTCTGGCGTGTGTACGCCCGTCTCGATCGCTTCGATACCGCCCGGCGTTTCGGCCCGTGGCTGTTCCGAGTGGGGGTTAACCTTGGGCTGGACTGGCTTCGCAGCAGCAAAAGCGAGCCGACCACCTGCCGCCTCGATTGACCGAACCGCCGGCGACGGTAAATCAACATTCGAGCTTGCCTGACCCCGACCCCCGAATCCAAGCCGAGCTGGCCCAGGAAGTTCAATTTGTTCTGGCGTTAATGCCAGTCTCATACCGGACGATCCTCGTGTTGCGAGATCTGGAAGGCTTTTCCTCGTCGGAAGTGGCGGCCATCGTGGGGCGTCGCGAGGCGACGGTCCGATGGCGGTTGTCCAAGGCACGAGAGAAGATTTCGCGAAATCTGGGAACGCCGCCACGACGGTGGGCGGAGGGAGACCAAGGATGGCAAAAGCTAAGTATGCCCAAGTCGATTGGAACGCGGGAATGCGGCTGGGTGCGTGCACGCCTACCTCTCTGGGTGCATCACGCAGTTCGCGATGAGCAATCTCAGGTGGGCAGCGAAGGAAGTGATCTGTCGGCCAAGGACAGCAGCGTAATTGCGCTGCACTTGGCTGCATGCACCTCGTGTCACCAGCATCGTCTGAATTTGGAACGGGCTTTAGGTGCGCTTGCGGTGGCCGCGGCTGACTTACCGCTTGCACAAGACCCCCCGTCGCTCTGGCCGGAGCTTGAGCGCCGGATTGCCAATCCTCAAACATCCGACGGTAGACGCGACCGACATGTGACCGACGGTGCCGCGCGATCGCCTCGACCTTGGTCCGACCTGGACGGCGACCGCCCGATTAGCAGGGCCTGGACCCGCGATACCATCGGTGAGCTGCTAACAGGCCGCCGTTTCGTCAGAACCAAATCTCGGCGGAAAACCGACTTGATTTTGAAGTTAAGCGTCGCGGCAACGATTCTGATTGGGTTAGTGCTCTTTCAGATTCTGCAACGAAAGTACAACGATGCTGAGGCCATGATTGCCGCTAATCGAGTGCCGCTAGACGAGCTTGTCGTTCCAATGTCGACCTCGGACGAACCCGTTGTGGAGATAACGGACCACAGCGCAAACGAAGTTCCACCCAATCAATTGGCTGACGCGGATCCACAGCGCCCCGACGAATTCCAGGCACCGGCGGTCGAAACCGCACCCATACTCAAGTCGTCGCCTCCGACCCGGTTTGGATTCGATCTCGACCACGGAACTCCAATGCCACCGGACTCGCGCGACGCCAAGCCCGTGTACTAAACCCGTGATTCAAGTGCTGCGCCGCCAATCTGAGTATTTGCCGCGAACTGTCCAGAATGCGAATATTGATCGCTGTGGCCTCAGGCTTCTCTTGTCGAATATCTGCGGTATCCGAGTATCACGCGACGCATGTTATCTGCCTTGGGCTATCACCTGATTCGGAAGCGACCGGCCGTCTGGCTGACGCTCGGATGCTCGCTCGGGCTGGCGGCTGTACTTGCGGTCTTGTCCCTGCACCAATTCCGGCTGAATCTCGGTGCTGATAAGAGATGGGCAACGCACCTGTCCGATCGATCCGCAGGCGTCCTAGCCACGGATAAGGTCGAAAAAGAGTCAACAACTCTTGACCAGAGCGTTGAAACGAATACACCAAGATTGGGTTACAATGCACTCGCTACAGCCGGCGTGACCGCAGAGAAGCTGGCGCCGCAGCACTGCGTCATTCCGCCAATGACCCAGCGGCGTCACACCGAAAGTCTCGGGTCGGTACCGAAAGCGACGCGGAATTATTCGCATCCGTCGAATGGCTGGAGCGACGTGTGGCTGCCGCGATCGGGAGAGCTCGCGAGTCGGTTGTGGCGCTTGAGTATACTGCCGTTGAGGGCCATACGCGCACACGCCGCGGCGCAACCGGTGTGGTTATTAACAACCGGGGCGAAGTTCTTTCTGTTCGCATCGATCCACCGGCGGTTGCGCCCGTTCAGATCACGGGCGGGCAAAAAGCAATGATCGTGGCGCGGGACTTCGAAGGCCACCTCCATAGCGTACGCTGGCTAGCGGCCGACCCGGAGACCGGCCTGACTTTGTTGCGACTCCCGTCGCGGGCCGTGCGGCCGGTACGCACCGCAACGGACGGCCCAAACCTGGGAAGCCAGGTATTCGTCGTGGGAAACCCATTTGGCATGGGGCATTCGGTCAGCCGTGGGCATGTAGCCGCCCTCGATCGCGCTCTCGAGCTGGGCTCTCGCGCAACTCGGCGGATTGATCCAGATTCAGGCACCTCTTTACCCGGGTGACAGCGGTGGGGCGGTTGTCAATCTCCACGGAGATTGGCTCGGCCTGATCCGGAGTGGGTTAGCACGGCCAAGATCGGTGTCGACATCAGAATCAGACGCCAGTCCAGGTGCACCACCACCTCACTCGAGCTCAACCGCGAGCCTGTCCCCCGCGGTATCTCCTAATGATGTTCCCTTTTTTCGTCCCGAGCGCGACACTGATTTCGGCTTTGCAATTCCCGCCCGGGATGCGCTCTGGGTTGCCGATCAACTTCGAACTCAAGGACGTGTCGATCGTGCATATCTGGGAGTCCGCCTCGAACCTGTGTCGGTAGCAATCGGCCAGGTCAGCTCATCCGCGCACGAGCTTCCATTACAGCCGTCCCCAACTATTTTGCCGTCGGCAAAGCTCCCCTCGACTGCGACAGCGATTGCACATGACACAAACCAAACGTTCGATAACACTGACGAGGGGGCTATCTTGCGCGAAGTGTTGGCCGATACGCCCGCATCGCGAGCCGGGCTGCGCCCCGGTGACGGCATTGTCACCCTCAATGATTATCGCATCCGGACCGCTCACGACTTCACCGATCGGCTCGATCGCATCCCGGCCCACACGACGATCCAGCTTGGCGTTGTTCGCGGCCGTGGTCCACAGCGGCAGCGGACTTCCGTGTCACTCCGCACGGCCAGCCGGCCGGAGACGGCGCGGCTTGCCGGAACTGACTCACCGCCGGCTGCATCACCGCCATCTTCCCTGACCGGTATTTCGTCCGCTGCAGTCAGCGTTGTACCAACTCCCGGAGTCATACCCGCCACTCAACAGCCAAAACCTGAGCTTCAGGTGCACGCTCCGGCAGCGCCCCCTACTACGCAGCGTGACGAATCGCGTTCGACACTGCCGGCGCAGTTGTCGAACGACTCGAGAAACTAGAGCGACGGCTGGAAAAGCTTGAGGCTTCCCCTGCCGTTCCCACTTCGCCGCCATCCCCCGCCGATCGCCAGATTAGCGCTGTCCGTACACCGTAAGTCGTTCACTAAGACACGGACCAGACGCGAGGGATCTTAAATACATTATAGTCACCGATATCGATGCCGTCGATGAGATTTCAGAAAATGTGTACGCTTCGGTGCAGAAAGCATTTTGTCAGGATGGGTGGACAACTAGGGCCATCTCGTTTCGACTAACTGCACGGTGGGTATTTTCATGCGTAAGGCAAGGACGAAGTTCCGTTATAGCGTCCATCCCAGCATCGTGATGGTGCAATCCTGGGTTGCCAGTTTGCCGCAGAAGACCGGTCGATCCCTGGATGACTGGATCCGGCTTGTAAACAAGGAAGGGCCACGATCCGAAAAAGAACGGCGCGATTGGCTCAAAACTAGCCACGGGCTCGGCACAAATACGGCATGGTGGATCGCGGAGCGCGCTGCTGGTAGAAACCTAGAAGACGAAGATCCTGGTGCCTACCTGTTAGCGGCGGAAGGCTACGTAGCCGCAATGTTCGACTCGAAAAAAGCCGAGTTGCGTCCGATTTACGACGCGCTTTTGAAGCTCGGCATTGGCCTGGGATGCGATGTGAAGGCATGTCCGTGCAAGACCATGGTTCCTCTTTATCGTCGCCATGTCTTCGCCCAGATCAAGCCATCGACGCTGTCACGCATCGACTTGGGACTTGCATTAGAAGACACAGTCGTGCCCGAACGGTTAATTGATACAGGTGGCCTGGCCAAGAAAGATCGCATTACCCATCGCATCGCGATCTTGTCCCTGGCGGACATCGACACAGAAGTCAAACATTGGCTGCGGTTTGCATACGACCTTGATGCGTAAATCGTTCGTTATGGCACGTGAAACGGCTCAAGCAAGCACCGTGGCAATCCAATATCGATGATAGCTACCTCCCCGGTGTAATCTATCGCGCCAGCGGCCGAAAAACCGAGCTTTGCCGCTACAAATGTAGCCGTGGCCTTCGCCCGTATAGCTACACCGAGTGGGTAGCCTGTGTCAGCGTCCAGACCAGATGGTAAGTCGAGCGCAAGGATCGGCTTGCTCGAAGCGTTCATCAAGTCAATTAGAATGTGCATTGGGCCTTCGACGGGCCGCGACAACCCCGTGCCAAGGAGGCCATCAACAAGCCAATCAACGTCGCCAATGGTCGTAGCCAGGTGATGAAGCTCGATATCAGATCGAGCAGCATCGCTGTCGAACCACGTAACCTGTTCTATACGGGATTTGTCCAGAATTGACCATTGCACGGCAGCATCGCCATGGAGCTGGTCACTGCGGGTAAACCAAATGACCTTCACACTAAACCCCCAGCCATCCAGGTGTCGGGCGACGACTCCACCATCACCGCCATTATTGCCGGCCCCACAGATGACCAGAACTTTTGGTAATGTAGGCTGCTCACGTGGCACGGGATCCATTTGCGCTAACGGCGAAATTGAGGAATAGCGGCTAATCATTGAGGGTCGCACTGCGCCAACTAGCTCTGTCAGCCATACAGCGGCTCCACGGCCAGCATTCTCCATCAAAATCAAGCTTGGTAGTGCCAGTTCTTCGCTTGCTTGAACATCCAAGTGACAAACCTCTGCGCGAGATAATGGCCGAAGGTAAGTGAGCATAGACTACCCTTTCCGTGGTTTGGACCGACTGGATTCGTGAAACTTGGCCCTAAGCTGACTTGACTTGGTCGGCATTGACAATCATCCAAATGGCTTTGAGAATAACGTGAGGATTCTTAAGCGCCTTCGGTCTGGATATCATCGGCTTTGGTATACAGCAGGGCTATCGGCTCCCCTAATCATGGCGGATCACGCAGCTAATGCCGATCTACGAATATCATTGTGAACCTTGCGACCGTACATTCGAAACATTGATGCGGAGCACAGATGACATTGCGCACTGCCCGGAATGCGGTGGCGTCGAGGTCGCGAAGCTTCTTAGCGTTCCTGCAGCCGCTCAAACGGGCAATGGCCGCACCAGCGAGCTGCCGATCGGCGGTGAGCGATCCTTCGGTTGTGGTCGTACTCAGTGTGCCTCGGGCGTGTGCGCAGGACTTGACTGAGCTCGCCTTTCAGCCAGTTGGTCGCCAAGGATCAATGTGATCCTACCACCTCAGGCGGCGGAATTCGGCCACCTGCTCATATTACAGTTCTGAGCCCGGCCGACTTGCGCGGCGCAAGGTACATTCCGCGCAGCCCACAATGGCTGTCTGTTGCCGCGAAGATTCGTGCACGTCTAGTCTCAGACCTTTTGACAATGATCCACTACGAGCGCATAACCATGTAGCTGGTGAATCGCGCCAATGTGTCATCCCCTCGATCATGTCGGCGCGTTCGGATGATCGATCACCTTCGAGCGATGCATTCCGTCGGGTTGATCCGCCCCAGTCCTTTTAAGGGCAATGGCGACGTACGGCTCATGGTTGTGCGCGCCGCTCGCGAGGGAAAGCACCTTGGCGGTTTACCCTGAGAAGGTACAGGATCCGGGCGCATTGCACTCTCTTACGGAGAGCCCGGCAGTTGTCGAAGCTGCCCTGCGCATAGCCCTCCGCGACCGCATCGGCGAGGCTCGCTTTGGACTCTGGTTTGCTGACACCGTACGTTTAGCGCTAAGTGAAGACGGTGAGTTGCTTCAGGTCTGCGTGCCCGACGCCTTTTTCCGTGAGTGGATTCGCAGCCACTACTCCGACTGCCTTCTCGAAGTGACGAAGGAGGTCATCGGTAGATCAGTTTCATTATCGATCGAAATCTATGACGAAGCCGTGCTGCCAGCGAGTGATGTAGTCGTCCAGACATCAACTTACTCTAACGTCGATCCTAAGCGCGACCAGCCTGCTAGCATCACCATACCACTACCCAGTGAGTCTGAAGTCCCTTTCACATTTCCAGGTGCACCGACCGAATTGCCTGAAACCTCCGACCGCACCAAAGCATTGAGATCTCAATCTCCAGATCCATTGCCTTCTCCCAAGCGCATCCAACCGAAGCAAAACAGCACAATTTTATCCTCCAGTGCATCATCGAGCCGCATTGTTCGACGCCTTGAGGATTTCGTCACCGGTGCGAGTAATCAGCTGGCTCATGCCGCAGCAAGAGAGATGGCCCGTTCCGCGGGTTGTTCTTTCAACCCCTTGGTGATTCACGGAGGCGTCGGGCTAGGCAAGACTCATTTATTAGAAGGAATTGCCCATGCACTGCGGCAGTCACGCCCTAACCTACATGTCGCTCAGTTCACGGCTGAAACATTTACCAATAGCTTCCTCGATGCGATGCGAACCGGTAGCCTGACGGGCTTTCGAACTCGGTATCGCAGCGTTGGGGGTCTGATTGTGGATGATGTTCACTTCCTGGCGGCCAAGAAGGCGACGCAGGATGAGTTTCTCCATACGTTCAATGCTCTTTTTGACAAGGGCGCGCCTATCGTGTTGGCCGCTGATCAGCATCCGCGGCTGATCGCTCGGTTGACCGATGAGTTGAGAACGCGGTTTCTCGGTGGCATGGTTGTCAAGCTTGAGCTCCCCGATTTGGCCACTCGGCGCAATTCTCGAGTCAAGGGCAAAAACCCGCGGTGTGGATCTTCCCGAGCCAGTGCTAACCTACATCGCTGAGCATCTCCGATCGAGCATCCGTGAGCTGGAAGGTGCTCTGAATACTGTAATCGCCCAGTCGCTTCTAACCGGCAGTCGGGTTGACTTGAGCATCGCCAAGACTGCACTTCGAGATACAATTCGCCACACGTCGCAGTCTGTAGGCTTGCGCGATATCGAACAAGCCGTCTGCCAGCTGTTTGGGGTGAGCGCCGATGCGTTAAGGTCCGACAACCGGGCGCGGGCATTGGCATACCCGCGGATGATGGCCATGTACCTTGCCCGCAAGCACGTTGGAGCATCCTACAGCGAGATCGGTCAATTCTTCGGTGGCCGTAATCACTCAACCGTCATTTCCGCTGAAAAGAAAGTCGAAGGCTGGCTTCGCACAGAGGAACGCACCGGACTTTTGCCAGGTTTCGAGACAGTGGGCGACCTCTTGGCCGATCTCGAGCGGATGCTGGGAACATGACGGACTGCGAGACGATCCAAATCCACGGCAATTACGAAGTCGCCATGTGATGGGGCACCAAATTAGCGATCACGGGCATTCAAACCCTTGGTTGAGAACCACTGCGCTTCGTTCATAGACAAAGCGCTGGCCGGTCAGTACTTGGGCACGTACTGCGCACGTTCAGAATACTTCGGATTGTGATGCCATTCGTGGAGATCTACCGAGAAACCGGTATTGATGGTGTCTTGTGCCAGATCAGCCCAGGGAGTCTTGGGATGGCGGTCGATGACGTTCTTGAGCAGCCGTTCGGCTTCAGCGTACTTCTTGGCGGTCTCGTTTCGAGGCGCCAGGGGCGTTTTCGAATGGTCGACTCGCCAAGTGATCGTCTCGTTGGGCCCTGGTGGTCGCTTGGGCACCGGGGGCGATTTAATAATCGAAGCCATCAAGGCGCGATACTCATAGGCAATGCACTCAAATGCGACGGTCTGGGCTAGCATCAGGTCGTAGTGCGCTTGCCACCGCTTTTCGGGCTCGCGTTCACGCAGCTTTATCATACTCTCCAGCTGTTTTTGGATATCGATGAGCGCATTGAGTTTGAATGTCGCTTTTCCCCCTTCCGCGAGTGCTGATTGTACGAGCTGTTCCGATTCGGTCGAAAAATGCCGTTGGTATAGCAAGTTCTTGCTATCCGAAACAATTGTGTGCAATGTCTGGCGCAGCTCTGAGGCATTGCGCAGCTCAACGTAGGTCAAGCGATTAACGTATTCGGGCATGTACTCCCTGAGCTGGGTGATTGAGTACGCTTTCTCGCGTTGGCGGATCCGCATGAATTCCTCACTGGGCAAGAGGAAATAGATGCCGCCGGAGACTTTGGTCAATCTGGCGAGTTCGTAGGGCGCAAAACCTGAGGGCTGTTCATCCCAGCGTTCGTGCAGTCCATCCCACTGGTAGAGTTCGACATCGGCTGTTTCGGGTCCGCGACGAATAAGGGGGTGGTAGACGTCCTTGGTCACCGGATCAACATATTGATGATGAGCATATGGGTAGCTGAATAGTGATTGTCGGCCGATGACGTAGAGGGGCACGTTGTGTTTTTTAAGTGCCTGTTGCGCTTCTTCGACGTCGGCCCCGTCATCTCCAGATTCGTCGGTCACCAAGACGATCAGTAGCTTGCGGTCTTTGCGGATCAAGTTCGCGTAGTGCTCGACGACTTCGCGCACCGCCCTCATCGTGTTCTCGACGCCCGTGGGATCGATCTTCAAATTCTTAATCCCTTTGCCGATCAAGTCGATGTCCTCACGAGGCTTATCGATCACGTAATCAATCGCCTGGCCGAAACCGACGATCGCGTGATTGAGTGCACCGGCGGCCTTTTTGCTGGGTTCGATATTGAGCTTGAGTTCGCTGGAAACACGATCAAATTTCTCGAGAATGGTCCGCTGGTCGTCCTGCATGCTGGTCGACTCGTCGAAGAGCCAGACGACCGTGAGCTTGTGAGCAGTCAAGTGGCGAAGAATCTCGCGTGCGAGTTGGTCGAGCGCGACTCCGATTTCCTGGACGCCAAATACCGGGTCGCCGGCGATCTTGCCGCCACCGCTCAAGTCGGCGGCATGTGCGGGGGGTACTAAGGTCAAGGAGGATCCGCCGACTCCATCGACCTTGACCCCAGGGAGGCTTGATCCTTCGTTAATCCTTCCCGTGCCAGCGCCGCGAACTCTTGGCGTGTTCGAGGGCCGGCCAGTGCCACCACCGACAATCATACCCCCGCCATCCTCCCCATCGGCGTCATTCCCGCCATCACCAAGTACGGCCGATGCGGGCTCACCAGGTGTCGTGGCGTTTTCGTTGCCGATTGCCTTATCGCGTGGGATGGTGTCTGGATCAGCATAGATCGGTAACAATTCGAGCTCGCCATTTGCGTATGATGCGAGCGCCGAGTCAAAACTGATTATCTTCTTGATCGTGTCTTTCGACGAGAACGTTGCAGCGGCCAGTGCTGACAAGATTGCCACGTGGACGATCAATGAAACGCCCCAGGCTTGCATTAGGTAACGCAGCCGGACTCGTCTACGTCGCCTCGTGCTCCGTAGCCGTTTAACGCGCGGCTCGCCGCCGGCACTTGCACGCGGCTCACTCGGCGCCGGTGTAGCCCCCGCCGCAGGAACTTGTTTCTCGCTCGCAGAGGCAGCAGTCTTTAGTGCTCCGGCGTCCCCGCTATACTTGTCAAAGTCGGCTTGGTCGGCAGAAGTCACTGCCCCAGGGCTCCGGAGCACTGCACCCGTTCCTGCCAAACAGACGACGACAGGGTCGGAAATCATAGTCTTAGGCATTTCACCCACAGGCGCCACAGTCAAGGCAGCATCACGATCGGAGTTTTTCGATTTCGTCGGATGAGCGGATACGGTAACTGTAGGCGCGTTTGTCCCCACGAATCGATGGACGTCGTCGTCTGACGAAGGAGCAGAAGTTCGCAGTTCCATGTCTTGCGGTCCCCTTCTCTCACTGACGGGAAGCCAGTGAGAATAACGCGTTTCGGCTTTGATTCGTCGCCGCAACGGGCCGCTTTCTCAATCCGTGTAAACTATAGTTTAGGCACTTCAGGCGGCTTGACCTCTCTCATGTTTTTGGCTCGGCGTTTTGCCGCTTCGTTATCTCTATTACGTGGTCGGGGAGGCACATAGGTCTCCGTCCACTTGAATCCAAGAGGGTTTTCCAACTCGCGTCGCGCGAGGAGGGCCCAGGGCGTAGCCGGGTGATCCTCGATGACTCGGCGAAGTAGCGATTGAGCCTCACGCCCAGCAACCACCGCCTTGTTACTATACTGGATTTCCTGGTCAGGAACGAGGCGCCATGCATTGAACTTGGAGCCACTGAATTTTTGGGGATCTTTTTTCATCCGTGCGCAGGCCCAGTTGTATTCGTAACACCGTACCTTCATGGCCAAGAGCCGCCCGCGAATCAGGTCGTAGTGTGCCTGCCAGCGCCGAGAGGTTTCTCGGTCGCGCAGCTTAACCACTTGGTTAATCGGCGCCAGGGCCTCGTCGACGGTGTAGGCCGTTCGCTCGGCCACACCCTGATTAACTGCCATTGACTCTTTGAATTCCGGAGAATCAGCCGGTGGGAAAAATAGACTCGGCATTCCCGGCAGTTGCTGCTGCGTGATCTGGGCAGCGGTCAGGACGGCTTGCTTGAGCGGCGAGTTGGCAACCTGCTTTTCGTATTGATGGCGCGGCACCCAGTCAGGCTTGTACTCACGCATCCTCGCTGGATCAAAGCCCATACGTCGTGTTTGAAAGCGCGTGACGAAATAAATTCCACCGGTGGCACTTGCAAGCCTGCTGAGAGCATACGGGCCAAAGCCAGCCTCGACGATCTCGTACTGCGGACCACCGTACCAGAACGGTAGTCGGATCTGTTCAAGAGCAGCGCTCTCGGGCCCTTGGTTGACCTCCGCGCCCCGATAGATATGTTTGGTCTTGGGGTCGGTGTAGTCCATGTACCCTTTCATGCGGCCGAAGACTGCCTGCGAGCCTAAGACATAGATGGGTACTTTGGCCTTCTGCGCCAGCGTCACGGCATCCTCGAGCCGCTCGTCGTCGTCGCCCTTCTCATCGGTGACCACGATGACCATGGTGTGATACGCCTGATTACTGGCGTCTTTGTAACGTCCCCAATGATGAACAATATCGGCGATTGTCGTGAATGTCGTCTCGACCCCAGTTGTGTCCAGGGGAACTCGATTGATGGCGTCGATGATCTCGGACCGCTCAGCCGTTGGCTTAGATAGGAGCGCTCGGTGTTCGCTGCCGAACGCGACGACCATTGTCAGCAGCCCGTTGTCGTCGGACAGCCTGCTTTCGTCAAGTTGATTGATATGAGTGTAAATCGTCTCGATATGCTTGCCGAGTCTTTGTCTTTCGGCCTGAAGACTTCCCGATGAATCAAAGGCCCACACCACGAGTGTGCGCCCCTGCTCCAGCCGGCGCAGGATTTCAATCGCGATCCGGTCAACCGCCCCCTCGATGGTTCCAATCATCTCGGCACCGTTGCCGCGGATCGATACTGTCTGCCCCAGCAGCGTCGCCGTTGGCACAGCTACTTCGGTTGCTCGCCGCACATCGAGCCGCACAAGCTCTGGCGCTATACCATGGCTTGAATCCTCTAATGCCGCTGAGACTGGAATACCACCGACCCTACTCGGTGCTGAGGTAATAGATGGTGCCAAAGTCGGTGCAAACGAGCCTGCCGATGGTTCCGGCGCTACTGGATTAGCCGATTGATCCAAATCCTGGAACGTTGAGTCTGAGGTGACTAAATTGTCCACGACGGTGCTTGTAAACTCGCGCTGAACCTCACGATGTATCCGATACCCGAAAAAGGCTAACCCGATTAACAAGAGACCATGCATAGTCAAGCTGACGAGAAACGCGGGGAGCTCGATGTCTAGCCGATCGCCTACTAATGACGATAGCCAGGGAAACCGTGCCTCAAGCTCCCGCACCATCTTGCCTGCCCAGGTTGCGTGACCCTTTGAAAATTCCGCCAAGTCGAGCTGCGTAATTGTTCTACTGCTCTCAACGGGCGCACTTTTGCCAACTACGGACTTTCCTAGTAAATAATACTCCTTAGACTGCGTTCGTGACAGCTTACTTGCAGGCATTCGGTGATGAAACCAATCGGATAAACCATCAGCCCAGGTGTATCCTTTGGAAATTTGACAATCGAGAGCGCTGCTGGGAAAAATTCAGGGATTTAACCGCAGTACGTAGAGCTCCGAGAACTTCTTCCTGGGGAGATTTGAGGTGAGGCTGGGACCTGGGCCGGTCTTTGTCTACGAGTGGCTCATAAGCACGCGGCGGTGGCAACTCTATGGGCTGCGTACAGCCTTCGTGGGAATAATCCTCGTTGGAATGATCTTGGTTTGGCACGAATCGCATAAATTTGCCAGCACTGCACGGGTCATTTCGATCCAGACGCTAGCAAAGTACGGTGAAGAACTATACGAAACAATCGTTTCAGTCGAGCTAACCTTTGTGCTTTTTGCCGCACCTGCGGCCACTGCCGGGGCGATTTGCCTTGACAAAGCCCGCGGCACGCTCGAACACATGCTCGCCACTGATCTTTCCAATGCCGAGATTGTACTAGGCAAGATCGGCGTGCGGCTCGTGCCCGTGATTGGGTTAATCATGTGCGTTCTACCAGTTACGGCACTCGGCGGTTTATTGGGCGGAATTGACCCCCTGGCTCTCACAGGCTCCGTCGTCACGGCAATTGCTTGCGCTGTACTTGGCTGCTCACTAGCCTTGACACTTTCCGTGTGGGGCCGAAAAAGCCATGAAGTGTTGATGCTAACTTACTTGATTCTGACCCTCTGGCTGATCGGGCCGTTACTGGCGCTCCTCGTGGCTTTTTTATTGCAGTTAGCTGAAGGTTCTCTATCAAATAGCGCATTGATCGTCTGGGAATGGGTCAAATGCTCGAACCCTTATTACCTTGCCTTTGCTCCTTATTCGGATCCCGGCAAAGTCGGTCTGCTGACCTATCTAAGTTTCCTGGGATCTTGTCTCTTTCTGTCGGCCTGGCTCTTGGGAGTCGCAATACGAAGGATTCGGTGTGTAGCTTTGAAACAGTCCGGCCAGCCGACGCCCAAGGTTCGCCAAGGAACAACGGCTGATCGCCCACGACGATCGAAATGGCTCTCCCTGCTACCCGGTCCATCACTCGACGGCAACCCAGTTCTTTGGCGTGAGTGGCATCAGGCTAGACCACCCGGGTTACTACGCGTGGTCTGGCTAATCTATTCAACCCTGGGCGTTCTCTGGATATTGATCTCGCTCGAAATCGTGACCCGAACTCAAGCAAGCAGTGAACTGCTCTTAATGATGAACATGTTCCAGGTGTCGGTGGGTCTCTTGCTCATGAGTGTAAGCGCCGCTACTAGCCTGGCGGAAGAGAGAGTACGTGGTAGCCTCGACGTTCTGCTTTCCACACCACTCTCAAGCCGGTTGATTCTGGCTGGGAAATGGTGCGGCACGTTTCGGCAAATCGCTCGTGTGCTAATCTGGCCAGCCACGGTGGCTGGCTTGCTCGTGGCGTCAAGTAATCGATGGGGCAACTATCTCTTATTGTTAGCGTTGATAGTGGCCTACGGGGCAGTCATGACCAGCCTGGGGTTGGCCATCGCGACCTGGGTAAGTCGCTTGGGACGGGCTGTTACTTTATGCGTTTCCGCCTACATCCTATTCTCAATTGGCTGGTTATTGATGGTAGCCCTCTTCTTCACAACCGATCAGACGAGTTTGCCCCTCGTCGTGGGGAGCCCGCCTTACGGCGCACTGTTCGCCACGGCCATCGTTGCACCAGACGGCACTTTCATCAGCGAATCAAGCGCAATTAGTTTGGGCGTGCTCCTATGGATTATCGTTGATGCAGGCATCGCGCTTTTGCTGTTCATCGTGACGCTGGCAACGTTTGACAGATGCCTGGGAAGAATCTCAGAAACTGCCATTCCGTCAGCACCCGATTCTCGAAAGAAATTGATCGAAGTGCTCGAGCCAAACCTTGATGAATGGTTTACGGAGACTACCGAAGAAGTTTCGGAATCACCTTGTCACTGACCAGATGCCTCCGACGGGATACGCGGCGGTACCTTAAGCTCGACACGTAGGCGGTTCAGCTCTTGTTTCAAATCAGCTACAACCGGAGAGTAGGCTGGCTCATTATATGCATTATGAAGCTCGAGCGGATCTTTTACACGATCGAAGAGTTCCCATTCGTCCAGATCAGGCCCGTTGAAGTGGACGAGCTTATACTGGCTGGTCACGACTCCGTAGTGGGGACGAACATGATGCGGAACGGGGTATTCGAAGTACTGGTAATAAAAGCTTGATCGCCAATTGCCAGGTGTCTGGCCTTTCAAGATGGGAACAAGACTCTGGCCTTGCATATCAGCCGGGGCCGATAAGCCAGCTGCATCGAGAAACGTTTCAGCGAAATCGATGTTGGAGACGATGCTCGCGCTTATGGCCCCAGCTTTGGTAACGCCAGGCCAGCGCACGAGGAGGGGTGTCCGTAACGATTCTTCAAAAATCCAGCGCTTGTCGAACCAGCCATGTTCGCCCAGATAAAACCCTTGGTCAGACGAATAGACAACGATTGTATTGTCAGCCAGGCCGTCGTCGTCGAGAAATTTCAGTATCTGCCCGACACTATCATCCACGGCTTTGACACAGCCTAGATAATCGTGCATATAACGCTGGTATTTCCAGCTCACTAGGTCATTACCCACAAGTCCAGCAGCCCGGAAGGCGGTGTTTCGCGGCTCGTAGTATGCATCCCACGCACGTCGCTCATCTGACGTCAAACCTTTCGGAGGTGTTAACTTCAGATCAATCGCGGTCATAGTCCTGGCGATCGTCATGTCTTGGTCGTGCTCGGCCTTACCGCGCCCGATGTATTTGTCAAACAGTGTCGGAGGCTCAGAATAGCGACGATCATGATCATGGCCGAGGTGACGAATCGGGGGCAGCCATTCCCGGTGAGGTGCCTTATGCTGGCACATCAGCAGGAACGGTTTAGTCCTGTCACGTTTCTTCAGCCAATCGAGGGAGAGGTCGGTGATGACGTCAGTGATGTAACCCTGGTGCTGCACACGCTGACCGTTTCGGATCATGGGTGGGTCGTAGTAGATCCCCTGTCCCGGTAGGATGTGCCAATGGTCGAATCCCACGGGATCACTAACTAGGTGCCACTTGCCTATTACGGCTGTCTGATAGCCACAGCCGCGCAACAGCTTTGGAAAGGTTACCTGCGAACCATCGAAGCGACTGTTTGTATTGTTGTAAAATCCGTTTAAATGCGAGTACTTCCCGGTCAAAACTGACGCGCGGCTGGGTCCGCAGATCGAGTTCGGTACAAGGCATCGGTCAAAACGCATTCCTTCCCTCGCCAGTCGGTCGATGTTAGGAGTGTCAATCAACCAGCGTAGGTCGTTGTAGGCACTGATGGCCTGGTATGCATGATCATCACTGAAGATAAAAACGATGTTGGGCGGCTTTCTGATTCCAGTTTGCGTTTGCGCGTTGGCCTCGAAGCTGAGTAGCGCATAACCGACACTACTAAGAATGAGAATCACTCTATGCAACGAGTAGACCGGGTGCCGGCTCATTTCTGACTCCTTATTTTTGTCAGTAGCCATTGTAGCCCTGATCGATTTGTCAACCAGAGGCAAGGTTATCTGCCTCTACGCAGAACTATAAAGCGCGACTTGGCTAATGAATGCTCAGCAATCACAGTGAAAAATCGACTAGCGGACGGTAGAACGTCATTGGGAGAATGACAAAAGTTGGGGAAAAGCGTCATGGTTGCGTGCTTATCCTTGGGTCGTCGGCTGCAATACATTGCAAGCAGTGCGATTAACCAGTTGGAGATGTGGCAGGCTGTGAGTCTTAACGTGAACACAAGGATCACACCGTTAAAGTAATTATGGCTCGCGATATTCAACCGTTAACTGCGGACGATATTCCAGAGTTGAGTCGATTCCTAACAGCCGGGTTTAATGCATCGCCGCAGGCAGACTATGCCACTGCTGAGGTGTTGCAGTGGAAATACCTAGAGGGCAACACGCCCACTGAACCGCGCAGCTACATCGCCCGTGATGAAACAGGAGCAGTCATCGGTCATCTCGGACTCTGCCGCACTGCATTCGAGGGTCAGGCAATCACTGCCACGAGTGGGCATGTGCCGACAATCCACATCATCGACTGGCTCGGCTCCCCTCATCATCGCGCTCTGGGCATTAGCTTAATGCGAAAGGCCCACAATGGCGTTGCCACCCAATTTGGCCTAGGCGTCAGCCAAGCAGCGCTTGTCGTTGGCGAACGTGCCGGCTATGAATTGCGCGGGCTCGTACCTGTCTTCACTCGCGTTCTCCGGCCAATGTATTGGCTACGAGCTGATGGATTGAGCCTTAGATCGCGCGGATTGCGATTTGCCCGCGATGTTGCGATGCCTTGGATTCGAGCTCCGAAGCCAACCCAAGCGATTATTGCCCTCGAGCGCATTTCGAGCTTCGGTCCCGAGGTTGACGCAATCGTTGGCACTGCCAAAACTCATGCGATTCTTACCCAGCGAGATTCCGGTCGCCTTAACGCCATGCTGCGATTCCCGCGCCAGTCAATAACTGGATGGCACCTTAGGGATCAAACCGGAAGGCTGCGCGGATTCGCTCTGCTCAACGTAATTCCCAGGGACCAGGGAGGCACCCGCACTGGAAAGATCGTCGATTGCCTACTCGACGATACCGACATCGGTCATTGGCAGGCCGCGCTTACGGGCCTGACGCTCGAGCTAACAAGTCAAGGGGCAGATCTGGTACAGGCCTATGCCAGCACGCCTTGGGCTGCCCAAGCACTGCGTCAGAGTGGCTATACGTCTCGTTTTTCAGTGAAATTTCACATCCGAGATCGCGAGGGGTTGATCCCGCGAGACGTGCTTTTCCACCTCACGCCACTTGAAGGAGACTATGCCTACACGTGATCAATGCCTGCACTAATCGACGCGGTTATTGAGGATCGCGCGGCAATGGCGGAAATGGTTGGCTTGAGCTTGCGAATATTTCGCATCGCGTAAGTCGACGAGGTAAAAATCAACCCCCTCGATCTCCGCACCACGGAGGTCGGCACCTTGTAGGTTAGCCTTGCGAATCTCCTCGGCTGGCTTGATGAATTGATCGTCGTAATCGTCGGTGTAGAAGCCCGTACGGCTGCCCTCACACGCGATCGTGCTGCCGACAAGGCCGTTTCGAGATGAGCCAAGGTGGAAGCTCGCGCCGCGCAGGTCTGAATCGCGCAAATCCGCATCTGGCCAATCAATTTCCGCGAGTCTTGCCTTTCCGAGGTCGGCTCCCAGAAAGTTGGCTTGCGGCATGGACGAGCCTGTCAGTAACGCACCACGAAGGTCGGTGTCATGAAAGTCGGGGCTAGCTAGCACCATGCTTTCCAAGTTACACCCCCGCATATCTGCGCCTCCAAAACAAGCCCCGTCGAACCGAGCGACACTGAGCTTGAGTCCCTTGAGCACGGCGTCTTCAAGGTTTGCCTGGGCGAAGTCAGTGTCTTCAATATGCGCATTTCGAAGGTCCGCTTTCCACAGATTCGCTTCCGTCAGACGAGCACGTATAAGATTGGCCCGCTGTAAGTTAGCCTTAACCGCACGCACATGTCGGAGATTGGCCTCCCTCAAGTCAACACGAACAGCTATACACGAATCCAGGATTGCTCGTTGAAGATTGGCGCGCTGAAAGCAAGCTTGGTTCACCTGACATCGTTCAAGATTTGCCGAGCTCAGGTCGGCCTGCGCTAAATCCGCTGACTTAAGGTCGACGCCAGCGAGCTCGATGCCCGGCCAGACAGCTCCCGTGAGATAGGCACCTGTCAGCCGCGGTCGGCAATTGGAGCCGGGCCGCCATCCCGGGGTAAGGATGTGAAGCAGACTTGCGGCCACGGGGTGCACTGCATGGCGATCTCGACGGTCGATCCAAGCAGTCAGGTGTTCGCGCGCCAAAGCATTATCGGCAATCAGCCGAGACGCTTCATTGATGAGATCGTGAGGAAGCGGGTGCGAGAGATCTCTGCTCGGGCGGCTGTTTACGACTAGAGAAGCAACCTTCCTTGCGGCAAGTAAAAGACCTACCGGACGATGGCGAATGAGACGAAGCAGCTCTGCAACCCGATGCTCTCTCTGCAGTGTTTCTCCCGGAATATTAGAGAGCGGTAAATTAAGTGTTCGGTTGGAATTCTTGCCAATTACAGATAGGCAGAAGTCCTCAGTAATTTGCTTTAGATCCGGATATTCGACAAACCACGCTTCGACTATGCGGGTAAGCGCCGTGCGGGCACTGTCCACCGATTCATCACATGCCATCTGATCAAGCGCCGCAGTCCAGAGCTGAGCGATGCCTTGGATAAACCAACTATCACCCGCAGCTTTTAAGATGCCCATCACCGAAGCACAGCGATCCCTGTGAACGGCAAGTAAATACTCGATGACATCGTCTTGGTTCCAGCAAGCGAGGTGATAGGTCTGCCGGTGTGAATCCGCGGGCAATTTGCTAGCCGCTGAGATAACAAGGTGAGCATCATCGTCCCCAAAACTAACGGTGTCGGCATATCCCCGCGGATCATCTACAAGCCGTAAGTGAGCCAAAACCCATGGGGGTAAAATGGCAGTAAGATGCTGCAAAGCCGTTGTCTTACCAGAACCAGGTCCGCCGATGATACCGATGCGATTGTGCCGTCCCTCGTCGATTAAGCGTCCAATTTCATCTTCGAGTCGAATCGCCTCACCGGTTTCGAGTGATAAAATGCGTGGGCGCACGGCCGCTAGCTTAGCTACGAGGCCATCAGTTTCCTCAACCTTTACATCGAGCTCTACCGGTGTGGAAGCTGCTTCTGCTTCTCCCTCTGGCGTTGTTTCTACATCGCGGCCATTATCGAGCCATGAGTCCCATAGCCAATCCGGAGTTGTTGCTGAACCTGAGGTACGCACTGGTACTTTCGAACACCAAACACCTCGACCCAAGCCTATGAAAAGGCCGAGGATTGCACCTAACGCACTGCCGTCAGCGACGTGCGTAAACAGATTACCTGTACCCTGTCTTGCCACACCGACGACGGCACCTGTAAATGCACCACAGGCAATGAACAACCCAAGGCCTGGGAAGATATCACTACCGACGTCGCCCGCATTACTGCGTCCGCTGTTCCGTCTGACGGTAGCCACTATGCCTACCTCCAAACGAGTGACAGAGATGCCAAAGTGAGTTCAACTTACTTTGAAGTTACCTGCGCAGGGCTGTCACAATCAAGCGGCATGCATGGAACCAGATATGGCACAATAATGCAGTTAACCCCAGGCTAAAATTCTATCTTCCGCGCCTGTCATCGAGAAGCGCACAAAGATGCTTAACAACATTCGCAATAAGCGTGAGTTCATTGCCAAAATAATTAGAGAGTCCGGCATGTTGGCACTGCTGGAGCGTATCACAGCACAAAAGCAGCCCGGACTGGTAGTCTTAACCTACCATCGAATCGCCGACACCCGAACAGATCTCTTCTATGACCCCGTCATCTCAGCATCACCTGAGTCCCTTTATGACCAGGTCAAGTGGCTTTCCAACCGTGTCCGTCTCCTGACACTCAATGAAGTGATCGCACAGGTTGAGTCTGGTACACCCTGGAAAGAGCCTGTGGCAATCCTCACGTTCGATGATGGCTACGCTGATAATTTCTATCGCGCCGTGCCAATTCTTCGTGAATGCAATGCTCCAGCAACCTTCTTTATCCCCACGGCATTTATTGACGCCCCCTGTGTCCCTTGGTGGGATCACGTTGCATACGTCATCAAAAGAACGCAGGTCCTCTGGTTCACTTTGGAACAGAACCAAAACAGCAGTCAAACGCCACTTACCATCGATCTACGAACCGTTTCTCGAACTGCCGCAATTACCACAATTATTCGTGCATTTCTTGACAACAAAATTGCCGATGAGTGCAGGTTTTTGACCCAGCTCGGCGAGCGAGCTGAGGTGGACGTTGATTGCAAGCAACTTGGTCGTGAGCTTTTTATGACCTGGGACCAAATACAACGACTGGCAGATTCCAAGACAGGTCTATCTATTGGCTCACACGCTCACAGTCATCGCAACCTAGCCTCGCTTGATCACGATGCCCAGCGCCGGGAGTTGACTGACTCAAAGCAGATCCTGGAAAACCGCCTCGGTCGGCCAGTGAAGGCACTTGCCTATCCATTCGGCTGGCCGGGCACTTATACAGCTAGTACCAAGGTTTTGGCTGCGCAAGCCGGATATACCATCGCTTTTTCGTCGCAGGAGGGCGTTAACCAATTCGTGGGCTTTGATCGATATGATGTCAGGCGGATGGGCGTTGGATCGGCCGATTCCATTGTGCTGATCCAGGCGCGCAGCGCACTGTATTCTGCATTCGGCAAATCATTCGTGTAAGTAGACAGCTCGAAGCGATGTCGTCACGCTATACCAAGGTGATCAAAACGATCTCAGGCCGGCAGAAGAATCGCACAGGCGGAGTGACCGTTCCCACGCCGCGGGTGACAAATACCCGACAGGTTGGACCTTGAACCAGCCCATAAAGATATTTCTGCCCGTAACGCGATGGTACGACTGGAGCACCGTAGCCGGGCACAATGATCTGCCCACCGTGGGTATGCCCACTCAAAACCAAGCCTACGCGGCGGTCGCGAATAGTCTCCACGAAGTCAGGGTTATGCGACAAAAGGAGAACAGCATCGTGCTCGGTCGCATCCCCCAGGGATGTTTTGAGATCCTGACGATCGGTCCAGAGGTCGCCGACACCACAAATCTTCAGCCTGGCATTGCCCCGCTCAATTCAGGCGCCGCGATTATTTAAATCAGGCAGTTGTGCTTCTGCAAGCGCAGCACATGAGATCGCCCGAAATTCGTGACGACCTCCGTGGTAGTTCCAGTTGTCGTGGTTACCGCGAACCACAAATCGCCCGAGCGTTGCACGGAGCTTACTCAGTTCTTCAATTCCCGGTGCGATGTAGCACGCGTCCTGGTGCACAAAATCGCCGACTAAGGTAATGATGTCAGGTCGAAGAGCATTGGTCATTGACACAATGTGGCGAACATACGCCAGCGGTACGAAAGGCCCGTGATGAATGTCCGCGAGCAGTGCTACCGTCGTTCCATGGAAAGGAGCAGGTAAGTTAGGTAAGGCGATCCTTTGCCGCACGACGTGGCACCACTTGGCCTCCAGAAATGGATAGACCATTCCGGCGGCCAGCGATCCCGCAGTAATCAGCCCTGTAGCTTTTAAGAACTTACGTCGAACCATCATCCGCGCTCCCAATTGCACTGGCGTGAGATACCTACCCCGTTGATGCCATTGAAGCAAGAGAGGATTCGACAAACTGTTTTCGATCTCGTCATTATCTGGTCCACTTTGGTACAGTTCGTACACTTGCTTACACCATGAGCGCAATTGCTAGCCCCAAGCCATTATCTTTCAACAAGCCGCAACGAACCCGCTAAACTGACCGCACCGCGATAGCGAGACACTATGCCGCGCACCCACCGCGCTGGTTGACGTTGATCATCACATGCCGTTACGATCGGCGAAGCTAGCCCGTAAGAGTTACCGACTATAAATCCGAGATGCGAAACCGTATCCATGCAAATCCTTCTGACCAACGACGACGGCGTATTCGCGCCAGGCCTGCGAGCTCTCCGCAAGGAACTATTACGGCTGGGGGAGGTAACAGTAGTGGCCCCGGCTATGGAGCAAAGCGGCGTGGCACACTCAATCACTTTGCTATCACCTTTGGTCGTCAAGCAAGTCGAAGATGTTGATGGTACTACTTTGGGCTGGAAAGTCGAAGGAAGCCCAGCCGATAGTGTCAAACTCGGCATCTGTGAGCTGATGTCACGACCCCCAGACCTTATCGTCTCCGGAATCAACTCCGGCTCTAACGCCGGGATTAACGTGCTCTACTCTGGCACCGTGGCCGCGGCAATCGAAGGGGCCTTCTTCAAAATCACCAGCATCGCCATATCACTCGAATTGTCGGAGCATTTTGACTTTCCCCATGCTGCGCAGCATGCAGTGCGTGTCATCGAGAAAATCGTTGCCAACCGACCTCTCAACGGATCATTATTCAACGTCAATTTGCCAGCGCACTCGCGTGGCGAGCCTCGTGGAATCCGTGTCGTTCCGATGGGACTAGGCCGCTATGGTGAAGGCTTTGAGTGCCGGCAAGACCCCCGTGGTCGGACCTATTACTGGATGACTTATAACCCTCCGTTTCACCTCGAGGGACCAGAGACCGATGTTACCAGCCTGTGCGAAGGCTATATCACTGTCACGCCACTCCATTTCGACCTGACGCGATACGACATGATTCCTGAACTCAGCACCTGGAAGTGGGACGACTGAATCTCTAATCCTTCGAGGAGTAAGCCATGCGCTCCCCATTGGCTTTTGGACTTCGAGCACTGTATTTTGCCGGCGCATCTATTTCGCCTGGATGGTTCGCTGCCGTTTTTCTATTGGCAGTGCCAGGCTGCAGCGAAGAAACTCGGCACGCGCCAACGAAGGCTGAGACCAGAGCTCTTGATCAGACCGGAATTGCGATCGGCGGTGACGAGAATCGACGCGGGCAGGTACAACATCAGCCACCTGCCCAACAGTCCGGGCCAATCATCGGCCGACGTACCACTGACATTCGCAATGCCGCTGACGAGCTAAAAAAAGGCGGCACTCAAGTCGTGTCGACCAAGATCGTGAAGAAAAACTATATCTCGCTTCAGGGAAACGCCTACGTTGCAATCATCGGCCAGACGTCCATCCTATCAATCCAACACGGCATGGATCTTTACCATGCCTCCAACGACCGCTATCCCAAGGATTATGACGAGTTCATGGCCGAGATCATCAAGGCCAACAGCATTTCCCTGCCCGTACTTCCGCCCTATCAGAAGTACGGTTACGACGAAAAAGAGCACAAGCTGATTATCCTCGAGTACAAGGATGTGAATTGAAGGCAGTCGAGACGACGACAGGATGAGAGCTGCCTGTCCCCAATGCAAAGGGCCCCAGCCTTGCTGGAACTGAGTGGAAGCAAGGCACCACGTCGAAGCAGCAACTCAATTCGTCGGTACAGTGCGGTTGCGATTCTCACCGAGAGATCTATACGGACGATTGCCCGGCCGGCGCGAACCTCGGCTCATGCTTCCTGGGATGCGAGGCAAACCAATCCCATCATTCAAGCCAAGGTGCGAGTCATCTGTCGGCGGCAATCCGCCGGGAAGAGCTAATATCCCCTGCGGGATTGAGACGGGGCTGATCCGATTCACCTTCCAGATGCCCGGCTCAGTCTCCTGGAAACCGAGCGACCAAGTCGTGACCTGTGTACCAAAGTCAGTCATCCCCGGCGCTGCGCCGTCTCGGCGGTCGAAACCTCCCCGGCTGAACACCCGAAACTCAGCTTTTCCCCGCCGTGACTGCTGGCCGGCGCTCGTTTGCAAGTCGCTAATCCGAACGAACTGAAAGCGGGCATGACTTAGGTTCGCGCGAATCAAAGCACGCGTTGCATCCTCTGAAAGTGCAGTGTCTCCCTGCAAGTACTGAACACTTGGCGCCATGTGGGCAAGCACGCCATCTGAATCCGAGTTCTGAACGGCCCGCCGCAAGTCATAAACTACTTTCTCAATCCGCTCGTTGTCCGTAACCCACAGCCATTCAATAGCCACAACCGAGAGTGCCAGCCCAAAGGCTACCCCAGCGTAAACTAGATACTTGCCACGTTGTGTAACGTTGAGTGCGACCAGAAAGGCCACGGCTGCTAGAGACAGCGCACCCGCTAGATAGGTCGGATCCTCCGAAAGAAAAGTCATCGGATTCGGCTCCTTAGTTCCGCGAAAGCCATCACATTGATTCACCATATGAAGCAATGAAAATCCGGGGGCCACTCTGCTCTACGACATTTGTCATACACAACCGATGGATTCTATACCGGCTTTGCGGTTGAGGAAAGGGCGTCGCGAAAAAATGATCAGTTTGGTTTCTCGGGCTGGGGGGGAGGCGGAACAGCTTCCTTGCCAGCAGGCTGTTTTCGCTCTGCCTGGTTACCCTTCTGCTTCTGAGCGTCGTCTGCCTTCGCGTTTCCGGCAGGAGGCGCGGGGATCTTGGCCTGGTCTTTGGTTAGGGCCTGGTCCTTCCGGGCATCCGAGGGCTTGGTGTTCATGACGATCTGGGCATCGCCGAATGTAATCGGGGTCAGGTTATACTGTGGTTCCCATTCGACGGGACGATTCTTGAGCGCCGTCTCGAGGAACTGGAAGATCGTTGGGGTGATTTTGGGCTCCAGTCGCAGAAACTTGTAGCCGTGAAGCGATGACGGGAAAAGCTCAACCTTGTTAAGTCGTGCACGCTGGACCACCTGCTGAACGGATTGTAGAGCATCTTTTGAGGGGTTATCACGATCACCTGCCAACAGCAGTAAGGGAACCCGGGGAGCAAGCGATGCTAACAGATGGCTGAGTACATAGCCGGAACCTTCAGGCTTCGGGGAAATGAGCACCAAGGCGCTTAAGTCACTTGGCCGGCCCTCTGTTGTAATCGCTGCGCCGGGCTGAAATGCCCAGGCGGCTGTCAGATTCGCGCCATCGCCCAAGGCGATTACTCCCAGCTTCGCTAGATTGAGGTCGCCACGGTTATGTCGATCAACAAGAAAGAAGTAACCAGCTTGCAAATCCTCGATAAGTTGCTGCGCATCATGCCGTTGGCCTCGTGCATTCTGACCTTGCCCACGGAGATCCACGCTGAAAACCGCATAACCAAGCCCCTGAAGATGCTCCGCTAACCCTTGTCCTTTAAGATCGAGCACAGCATCCTCAAAATCCTTTCGTGACCGTCCCATCTCGTGGATGAGCATAACCACAGCGGCTGATGAGCCAAGCTTGGAGGGGTAAAATGTCGCAGCAAGTGGCGCCCCATCAAACGAACGGAGGCGTAATATATAGTGGAACGTCCCCAGTGCGGGCCGCGCAGGTACACCAGCAACCTTAGCAAGTGGATCACCAGCCTCTGGCCGAGCTTTTTTCAACGGGACTCCACCTTGGTTGCGAACCTGACCACGACCAGCACGACCTTGACGTGGTACTTGTCCCACCGCGATGCTGACAAAGGCTAGTATGACTGCCAGTGCCATCCACGACTTCCAGGCTGTCACCAAACGCTGATCTTGCATCGCCAATTCTCCAAACCTCGATTACTCGCCAGTACGTTCCCTCGTTCTTGGTACCGAAGCAATGACATTTATCGTAAAATGCACGAATACAATCAACAATCGCAAAGTACCTTAAGATTGCGGAGATAAAAACGATCCGAATTCACCGATTCTTGACAAGGAGTTGGTTCGATGAACTTTGCTTCTTCCTCCTCCAATTCGAGGGTGACCGTAGCACAGCCTACACGGCGTCAGTTTGCTAAGACTGTGATCAGTTCAGCCATCGGGGTAATGGCTGTACCGGCAATTTTGCGTGGGCGCAACCTCAACGAAAAGCTGAATATTGCCATGGTGGGCGTCGGAGGACGTGGCGCGGCAAACCTCAAAGGCGTCGCCGCGGAAAACATCGTTGCTCTTTGCGACGTGTATGATGCGGCTGTTGACCGAGCCGCCATGGACTATCCACAAGTGCGCCGCTTGCGTGACTTCCGTCGGCTCTATGATCGTGCAGGTGAGTTTGACGCCGTTGTCATAAGCACCACCGAACATACCCATGCCTTCGCCACGCTACCAGCCCTCCAATTAGGCAAGCATGTCTATTGTGAGAAACCGCTGACGCACAACATTTGGGAAGCCCGTGTTATTCGCGAGGCTGCTTCAAGGGCCAAGGGTGCTACTCAGATGGGAACTCAGATTCACGCCAGTGATAATTACCGGCGCGTCGTCGAACTGATTCAAACAGATGCGATCGGGCCGGTCCACGAGGCTCATGTTTGGGTCGGTCGATCATGGGGCCGCCAGTCCAAAGAGTCAGCCGAGCAACACAACGATATTGTCTTCGCGACGGAACGGCCCAGCACCAGTTCACCACTCCCCAAGGGACTCGATTGGGAATTGTGGCTTGGCCCGGCACCCCGTAGACCCTACCACGAAGTCTACTTTCCAGGTCCCAAGTGGTATCGCTGGTGGGACTTTGGCAACGGCACCATGAGTGACCTGGGCAGCCACTGGAACGACCTGCCCTTCTGGGCTCTTAAGCTACAGGCACCACGAACCATCGAAGCAACAGGTCCGGCACCTCATCCCGAGATTGCCCCCGCATCAATGCACGTCATATACGAATATGACACGCGCGGTGCTATGCCACCGGTGAAGATGCATTGGTATCAGGGAGAAGATAAGCCAGAATTGTGGCGAAAGGGTATTATTCCGAAGTGGGAGAATGGTGTCCTATTCGTGGGCGGAAAGGGAATGCTCTTGGCTAACTACTCGCGGAACATCCTCCTACCTGAGAAAGATTTCCGTGACTTCAAACGCCCTGAGCCCTTTATTCCCAAGTCAATTGGCCATTACGCGGAATGGATCTATGCCTCCAAGACCGGCACTCCAACGACATGTAATTTTGAATATGCCGGATGGCTAACTGAGGCCAACCACCTCGGCAATGTCGCCTACCGGACCGGCAAGAAGCTGGAATGGGATGCAGCAAGACTATATGCTCCCGATGCTGCGCAGTTCATTCGCCGCGACTATCAAAAGGGCTGGGCCCTGACTTAATCACGGTGCATCATCGGGTGCTTCAAGGCTACTTAAGTCGGTCGGCGACTTCGGCTCTCGTATAGGCTGAGCAAGTAACTGACTGCCAAGTTGGCTGAGATTGTCGATTTCGCGATAGAGCTCTTCCATGCGCTTGTTTGCCACAGCTTCCTTGGCCCGCTTCTCTCGCTGGGCCTGAATACGAGCTGCACTAGCCATATCAAGGGCGGCTTTCTCTTGTTCACTAGCGATCTTATGCCGGTGCTTATCGTTGATCAGTTGATATTGCTGGACATTCCAGATTAACGAAATGATGAGAACGCTTAGCAATAGAAGGACGAGCAGTATTGATCGCCTAGCAACGCTGAACTTCCATGTTCCTTGATCGTTCATGTCCTACCCCTAAGCCTTTCAGCTTGTGAGCTCTTACGTCAGACCGTGAGCTGCTAAGATTCCACTGTCTCGATAACGCAAGATCAAATCCACCAGATTTCGATGGCGAAAGACACTGCATTTTATGCGGATCTTCGCGATCGCTCTAGCTCAACTTTAAGAGCCCTCAGGTACAATCTTCCTGCTTCCTCACCGCTAACCTACAGCTGACGCTCAGAGATTATGCCGTACGCTAGCAAACCATCAGCCGGTCGTGGTATGTTCTCCAAGGCTTGGTATTATCCATCATCTAATCTCGTGATTTAATCCCTAGTCACGGAGCCTACTTCTCATGAGCACCTCCGCTGAGGTTCGCCTGGCCAGAAGGATTTTGCGTCACGAGCTTGAGGCCATCCGCGGTAATTGGGCCTGGTTTGTAGCTCTTGGAGCGATCCTTATCGTTGTGGGTACAATCGCTATCGGGATGCCAATTCTGACGACTTTGGCTTCGGCGGTGGCATTTGGCTTACTGCTACTGCTGGGCGGTATCGCACAGCTTGTCGGCGCATTCTGGACCCGAGACTGGAGTGGATTTTTCATCAGTCTGTTGATGGGAATCCTCTACGTTGTGCTGGGCGCGATGTTCCTGCGGCGCCCAACTGATGCCGTTGTAGCCATGACACTGTTCCTGGCGTGTGCGCTGATGGTGGGCGGGCTATTCCGGATTATAGGGTCGCTCATGTACCGTTTTCCCCACTGGGGGTGGACACTTGTCGGTGGTATCATCAATCTGACCCTGGGAATCATGATCTGGGAGCAGTGGCCTGGGGCATCGCTCTGGGTAATTGGCCTGTTCATCGGCATTGACCTGATCTTTACCGGTTGGACTTGGGTGATGCTTGCCCTGGCAGTACGAAAACTTGGCCCGCGCAGTACCATAACCCATCTGAACGAGGCGATGCCGAAACCGGCATGATCACAGAATGGATACCGCTGTGCTCTGCAAGCTATATGGGGGGGCATAAAGCCAACCCCGCGACGACTTATAAGCACCCACATCAAAGAATCTCATTAGTGAAACTAAACTGTTCTAGCTGCGCCAGATAAATCGACTCGTTGGTCAACATGGCATGTTTCGATAACTCAACATCGAGCAACGACACTCTTGCGGACGTCAATTCATTCAGGATAGGCTGTTACCACACCTAGGATGACTGTGCGCAGTAGTGACGAGAGTCAAGCTGCTTTGAAGTTGAATCCAGGTCAGGAAATCTGCCGCATTCAAAGTAACAAGCCTAGCTGCTATCCCTTTTGCCGATCCGTTCGGCGATGTTCCCCTGCCGAATCGGAATGAGCCTATTGTGTGTAGCCTCAACGTATCTCTAGCAAAACAGCCTGGCTACCCATCGGGTTCAAAAAAAACGAAATGTTGCCTTCATAGACCGAATCATCGCAAAGTGGGAGGTTAAATGTTGATGCGATCAAGGCGTCAGTGGATCCTGGCGGGCGTCGCTGTAGTAACAGCAATGGCTGTAGGTGGAGGCTTAGCTCAGGCTTCAAGCATCGGGCTTAAAGGACACATCACTCCATTACCAGGAGGATCCCCGTTCCTCTATTCATTCGAGCTCGATTTGAATAATTTGTCCGAAGGAGAGATTACGCCCGGCGCAACGCTTACCGTGGGTATCCCCACGCTCATGCCGAACGGAATGTTGAGCAGTGGTCTAGTGGGGGTAACCGGCCAATCGGGGACGCAGGAACCACCGTTGACCGGGGGCAACCCCAACGACTACTGGGTCGTTCCCGCTGGAGGCATTGTCACAACCAATACGGGCAATCCCCCGCCATTCAATCAGGAATCAAGTGTTGAGTGGTCGTTTCATGACGGACCGAACTACACATTAGGACTGGTCGGTTTGTTCACCGTGGAAACGACCAGTGACTTCCCCGACAATATGCCGCCAGTGATACCCTACGTCACAGAGATCAATTATGTCTTCAAATTCGCAGATGGGACAGTCGATTCAGGTTTTATTACACTCTCTATTCCCGAACCCTCATCAGCGATCCTGCTCATGATCGGCGTGGCAGCCGTGCCGCTTGCACGTAAATGGGCGAAACGCTCGCAGTCAGAGTGAGTGACGTTAATCTAAATCCAACTGCTCAAGTCGGGATTCGCTGAGCCTCCGGCATGCTGATGCCGGAGGCTTTTTATTTCGATCTCACCAACCCTGTACTTCCTTCAATTGACGGTATGCGTCAGCGGAATATGTGAATCGCAACACCTATCAGGGCAATGTGTCGACCAAGGTGTTCATGATCGCCTGGAATTGGGGACGTTTTTCCAACGCCTTGATGTCGGGATCGATCTTGATCTGATCGGCCAAGTTAACGTTGGAATCGATTGCGTCGCGCAGCAAGACGACCGTGCGCGTAAGGTAGACGCGTGCCACACGTTCGCGCTCGGCTGCGGACAGTCTGTTATCGGCGCTGGCCTGCTCCACAATACGAGCAAGAACTCGGGCCGCATCGTAGCAGGCTTGGGGACGACCGGCCACTGGGACCGTCTTGGGCACCTCCAGAGCGAGCTTTGCCGCGTCATCATAGGCATTAAGCTTACGATCGACTTCCGCCAGCGCCACCAGGTATTCTGCCAATTTCAGGCTGCAAACCGGGGCGTTTCTACTGAGCCGGACGGCTTGACGCTCATGTTCGACGGCAGCAGTTAATGCTGCTTTGGCATCTGCGGGTCTATTTGTGAGATTCATCCACTTCGCCTGTCCGGCCAGGACATTGGCGAAAATATGCTGGAAGTCTAATGACGTGGGTAGTTCAGCCACCAGCGTCTCAAAGTGGACCACAGCTTCGCTGAAATGTAGACCGGCTTCAGGCAACCGCCTTTGCTCCACTAACAATTCACTGAGGTTGTTGTGAGCAATTGCCAGATTGTATCGGTCTTCACTCGTAGCTGTCTTACCGGATAGAAGTTTTTTGGAAACGGCGATTGAGCGTTGAAACGCTTCCTCGGCGCCGGCACGATGTAAAACACCAAGGTTACTGAGCACTATGGCCTGCTTTCTAAGCCCTTCCGGGGCCTGCAACACGGTGTCCAGGGACTCAAGCAAGCTTAGAGCCTTGTGATAAAGCGCCTCAGCTTGCTCAGCCTGACCGGATTCGTGCAGGACAAGACCCTGGTTCCGCAGACAGTTGGCTTCCCAGATTCGGTAATCAACATTGGCGGGATATGCAGCGACCAGCCGTTCGTAAATGACCGTTGCGGCTTGGAAGTTCTCGTTGGCCCCAGGCTGGCCGTCTGCGTCGAGTGCGAGAGCTAAGCTGTCGAAGTCCGTCGCTAAGTCGCTGGCGTAGCCAGGTGCGCCAGGGAACTCCTTGACCAAGGCTTCGTTGATCGCTTGAGCTTTGCGGAATGCCTCGATGGCAGCCTTGTTTTTTCCCTGCTTCGTGAGGACTACCCCGAAGTTATGGTGTGCCATGCCAAGTTGGTATCGCACCAACACGTCGTCGGGTGACTCGGCGATGATCGCGGTATCAAGATCAATGGCTCGACGCAGGAATGTCTCGGCTTCTGTGATGTTTCCCCGGAGCCGCAGAACGCCGCCAAACACATTCAAAGCTCTGGCCAGCTCACGGCGATACTCAGGTTGATCAGGAAAGTCCTGCGAAAGCCGTTCGACCAGGGGGATTTCCCGGCGCAATTGAGTCTCGGCTTCGTCGAGTCGGCCGGTCTCTTGCGCGAGAATACCCAGGCTATTGCAAACCTTAGCCAGCCACTCGCGATGTCGCGGGACTGTAGGGAAGTCGGAAACTAGTTTCTCGAGAAGGTCGAGTGCTCGCCGGTAATTTTTTTCGGCCAAAGCGAGCGCACCTAGTTCACGGTGGACCCAGCCCCGGGCTTCGATTGCCAATGCTAGCTCATCGCGGATTTCGGCATGCTTCGCATCCAGGGCAAGAGCCGCTTCCAACTGGGTAATGGACCGGTCGAACGCCGACGCGGCCTCGTTCCATTTGCCGTTGAGCCGAAGCAACTCGCCTTGACTCCTCAAAGTCTGACCAATCCGGAGACGGTCTTCCGTACTCGCCTTTGGATCCTTGGCCAGCGTCTGCTGGGCTTCGAGGGCCTTGGCGTAGAAAGACTCACACTCGCCTTTATCGCCGCCGTTTCGGACCAACAGATCTGCCAGTAACGTGTGGGTACGCGCCAGTGTCCGCTTGGGCTCGAGCCTCGCTGAAGGATGGTCAGCCAGCGGCTGCAAGATTTCGATCGCCTTCAGATAGGCTTCTTTCGATTTCGGCAGACGCCCCAGCTTGCGCTGAATATCGCCCATTTGCTGGTAGATGCGGCCGTGTTCGAGCCGTACGGTTGGATCATGGGCGACCCGGCTCGTGAATTCCTCGTAGTAAGCAGCGCCTCTTCGAGGAATTCCTTCTGGAGAGGATCGAGCTGGTCGTCGAAGCCGATGTCGGCAACCTTGGTCAGCATCTGGACGGCATGACGTGCCTGTCCACCCTGGCTTCAGCCTCTGTCTTCTCTTTGGACACCAATATCGTACTCGCAGCCAGCGCGACTGTGGTCGTCACCAAGAGAACGGCGGCAGCAGCGACAAAGGTCTTGTGGTGCCGTGCCCAGCGCGAGACACGAGTAGTCCAGGGCTCTACGAAAGCCTGCACGGGTTCGTCGGCAAGATATCTCTGAACTTCCCGCGCCAGCTCAGCTACCGTGGCGTACCGCTCTGCGGATTCTTTGCGCAGTGCCTTCAAACAGACGCCTTCCAAACTCTGCGGAATCTCAGGAAGGATTTGCCGAGGCGGGACTGGTGCCTCATGGCAAACCTTCCGGACGATTTCGGCCGTCTTGGGCGCAATAAATGGAGGTCGGCCCGTCAGAATCTCGTAGAGAATCGCACCGAGGCCGTATACGTCGGTACGTTCGTCGACAAGATCATGACGCCCTTGGGCCTGTTCAGGCGCCATGTATGCCGGTGTTCCAAGGAGTTGCCCTTGCATTGTCCCCTCAGGACCGGCACCGGACTCGCGGTTAGTCTGACGGCTGCCGTTTGAATTTGAGTTCGAGCGTTGAATCGCGCGGGCGTTCGAGCTCGGATTCGTATGGCCGTTCGCGTGGCCATTTGAGTTGGAACTGGAACTTGATGCCAAGCCGGAACGGTGATCCTCCAAGTCCGGAAGCGTCGACCCATCGTCACCTTGGTGGCCAGGCCCGTGGGATGCATCCGTAGCCATCGCCGTGGCGAGATCCTGCAAACCCACGACTGGGGCATCCTGGATGACCGTGCGCTGCTCATCAAACCTGTCGGCTTGCTGGTCAGGGCCTACTCGCTTGGCTAAACCCCAGTCAAGCACCATGACTTCACCAAAGTTTCCCAGAACGATGTTTTGCCCCTTAAGATCGCGATGAATGATACCCCGTGAATGTGCATAGGCTATTGCATGGCAAACGTTGACAAACGCCGTCAGGAGTTCGACTCTTTCTACGGAGTCCGCGCCGCCAGCAGAACGCTTCTTATGATAGGACCGGATCGCCTCGCTCAACGTATGTCCACGCACGAACCGCATCGTATAGTACGGCACTCCCCCTTCACCCAGTTCGTAAACCGGCACGATCCCTGGGTGCTCGAGCTGAGCTGTGATCTTGGCTTCATATAAGAAGCGGGAACAAACGATCGAGTTATCGGTCTGGTCTGGGCGGAGTTCTTTGAGTGCGATCTGGCGACCGAGTGAGCTATCCCGGGCTAGCCATACTCGCCCCATTCCTCCCTTAGCATGCAGATGGGTTAAGGTGTACCGCTCGCGGTTGTCCTCGCTCGGCGACAACTTGCTTAACACTTCATGGCCCCCTTGGGGCTGTTTTGGTGGCTTCAGCTCGGCATCAAGCGCAGCATCAGAGCCGATCACGGCACGCATTGCCTCACGGGATCGGCCATCTATAGTCGCTAAAAGCGTGGCTTGCGGATCACCCCCATGTGCCTCTAACTCACTGGCCATAACTTTTTCGACTTCGGTCTTCTGCTCGTCGGTTATTACCCCACGTTTGACAAAAAGATCGGCCAATGGTTGTGTCGGTTCTGTGACCCAATCCGCACAAGTCTCAGCGAGCCGGTCGGCATCAACCGCTCTATTCTGCAACGCGACCACGGCAAAGAGCAAATTGCGTTCGGTGTCCATAGGAGCCTCAACATCCGGTAAATTAGCCCGAGAGATTTAATCTGAAGGCATGATGAAATAACCTGCGATTGAAATCGTTGCTTAGCCCTGACGTAAACTGTCGGAAGGGCATTCAGGAATTCTAAGTAACGTCGGATAATCGCCCACCTATCAATCATGTTCGAACGCGTTCAAATCCCCCGATCATAACGGAATTTGGTCACGTTGAAAACCCTCCATCCACAAATCCTATCACCTCAATATAGAAGCGCAAACTCCATTGCCAACTGCATCTGCAATACAACTTACAGGCCGTAAAGATAATGGCCCACAATACACAAAGCGCAATTGTCCCGCCTGCAAGAGACGAACTAACTGCGCTCTCATATTCTAACTTTGCCGCAGCGTTCCGTTACTTTTCGCTAGCCTCGGCTTTCAAGGCTTTGATTTCATCAACGAGCTCGCGGATCTGTGCCTCTAGCTTTTGAATGCGGCGCTCTCGCACCGTAGCTTTGTGTTTTGCCACCTCGGTGCGATTAAGCTCACCTTGAGCCCTTACCGACGACTCTAGCTCGTTGGATTTCTTCTTAGCCATGATGTCGACATCAGTTTTATCCTTAAGGTTCTTTGCAAACTCGGATCCCGGACCATACTTCTTCTTCATGTCCTCGGCGAGATCCTTCACCCTTTTCTCAAAGTCAGAGCCCACACCGAATTTGGCTTCCATCTCCTTGCCAAAGGCTTCCATCTTCTTGGCAAACTCGGAGCCTTCACCGAACTTCGCTTCCATTTCCTTACCGAAGGCTTCCATCTTCTTCTCAAATTCAGAGCCAGGTCCGAATTTTGCCTCCATCTCCTTACCAATCTTCCCACCAAGCTCTTCTATCTTTTTCTCGAAGTCGGAGTCAGCCCCGAACTTGCTTTCGAGCTCCTTTTTGAGTTTGGCAAGGTCGACGTCAACGTTCTGATCCGATTTCCTTGCCTTCGCCTTTGCTTTCTGTTCCAGGCGCGACGGGGTGTCATCGTCTTTATCACGATCGTCATCATCGTCGTCGTCGTCGTCCGCGTCCTTGTCGTCATCATCTTCGTCTTTCCTGACGACTTTCTTGCCGTCGTTCGTGTCATCCGTGGCGTCGGCATTCGTGGTGTCATCATCCGCGATCGAGAGATCACAAGTTGTAGCTCGAGCTGAGTAAGTCGATAGTATGTCCTGGCGAGCAGACGCTGGCTCTGACTTAGACCATGAAGGCACAGCGAATAGGAGCAGCAGACAAGCTGCAAAAAGGCCTAACGGGGAAAGTCGGCGTGGAACGTGATTGTGTAAAATCAATGTCAATCTCCTCTCGAAGAAGCGGCCCGAACCAGCAATACCTAACGCAGGTGCTGCAGGTCTAGACGGCGAAAGTGATAGCAGTGCGCAAACATCAAAGAGAACCTCGGCATACGCGACGCGGTCCTTAGGCAAAGCCCAGACCACCCAGGCATCACATGCAAGTTCAGCCTCGGCACTGATCCGGGCACGAGCAAGCCAGTAAATTGGATTCCACCACCAGATCAACCCGGCTACCAACTCCAGCCGGCTAACCCACTGATCACCACGGCGAAGGTGGGCAAGTTCATGCGTCAACACACCTCGCCATCGATCCAGCGGAAGCGACTTAACCAGCCGTGCCGGTAGCAACAGTCGGGATCGCCCCCAACACCAGAGCATAGGTGTACTGAGCTCCGCCAAGACAAGAATCTCTGGGGCCCTGGTATCTAACCTGTCACCAATCCGTTCAAGCTCAGAGACTAGCTGGTCAGGCGCAGGAACAGCTGCGCAAAGCCGACGACGGAATCGGACGATGCGGATTGCCTGCCCCACAGCCAGGAACAGTGACCCTAATAACCATGCACTCCCAGCTGACCAGGCTAATTGACTTCGCTTAGGTAGCCCTCGGTATTTGACCCAACCACGCTGGAGCACGGCTGG
Organism: uncultured Isosphaeraceae bacterium; assembly: GCA_963850935.1. Classification (GTDB taxonomy): domain Bacteria; phylum Planctomycetota; class Planctomycetia; order Isosphaerales; family Isosphaeraceae; genus CAWFRS01. Next base: position 516,145 of record CAWKNT010000028.1, on the reverse strand, counting down.
AGGAGCTTCGCTCCACGCAAGCCACATCCTAGATGGCTCTGACATCAAATCCCCGAATACACGATGTGTCGGATCATTGGCAGGATTAAGGGTTGACGGAACGACCATTGGCTTGACACCCGACTTACTTTGGTCAGCCCACACGGTAGTAATAACGGGTACGTCGTGCGGCTCAAGTTCTTTTAGAGTTGAGCTGACAAACCAGTTGCTTATAGGTAATGAAATAGCCCAAGGCCACGAAAGCAAAGGGGGTGTGACAAGCTTGATCATGACCACTAACCACAGCGCATGCCGCGTTGTCGGTCCAACAGACCGTACATGACTAGCAACGATCGCTACCGCAGCCAGCCCCAGCGCTATAACCGTCGTCTCGGTAAGCCACCCTAGCATCGGTGTTACTCCCAGGTAGTTTGGATTGCGCTGAAGTCTTGATCTAATTGTTAGCCGATCGATTACTAGGTTTCGGATTTTGGCGCTGAGGGTGTATGACCTACTGCCTTATCTAAGAGGCAACGGAGTCGTGCTAGCTCATCGGCTGAAAAACGGCTACTTTGGACCAAGGCCAGCACGAGCGGCACTGTATGACCATCACAAAGCTCGTTGGCTGCATCCTTAAGCCGACGTTCTAGCAACTCATCCCGTGAAACAATTGCACGATAAACGTGGGAAACGGTCGATGGATCACTAGCAACGTATTGCTTAACAGCGAGACGCTGAAGGAGTGTCGCCACAGTGGTGTAAGCCCAGCGCCGGCCACGGTTTACGAGTACTTGATTAATCTGGCGAACCGTTGCTGGTCCATGATCCCACAGAACTCTAAGCACATCCCGCTCTGCATCACTGAGCCCTGGACGGTGCGTCATTAATCACTCCCTACCTTCTAATTCGAGTGCCTTCCTCAAGACCGTCTACAAGATGTAGTAGCAGAGTACTACAGGCTGTAGAAGGGTGCAAGAGAGAATTCGCGAGAAGGTTAAAAATATTCTTGGGTGATCGCTTAGCGGCAAGCGCACACGGCGTCTGACCCAAATCACGAAGAGGCGATAAAAGGGCTCGAAATGCCTGATGTGAAGGTGGGCTTATGGCCCGCTAGGTGTTGTATAGTCAACTGGCTCTAGGCTTACGTCATCAATCCACATCTCGCCAACCTCTGTTTCGCCAACAATCTTGAATTCTAGAGTCAGCGTTGTTGCCTCGGGCTCAGTCTGAATAAAACGATCGACTTTCGTCCAACGGCCAACGGTCTTGAGACATTGTTCAAAGCCGCCGCTATTAAGAATGCGCCATGATGTAGGCGTATCCTTAAACTGCGCTACGCGAGCGCGGCATTCTCCCTCAGTACCCGCAGCAATCAAGTACCAGAAACGCAATCGCATCTTTGTGTTGTAACGGACAGGCCGCTCAGGATAACGATAATACTGGTGGCCAGGCACTTGAGCTTCTAAATGTAAGCTGTCCGGTCCGGTGACAGCATGTCGTGTGTCACGCCGTTCCTCAGGGGGCTCGTGCCAGGTAAACCTTGGCTGGGCGAGATACTGCTCACGATCCATCGGAATAATATCGCGTATAGGTGCAGAGCCTAACAGCATAGTAATCGCCCGAATAGCTAACAGTGGGTCATAGTCGCCATAAAGGATGTGCTGATGCTCAAAGCGTAGCCTGACGCGAATTATCGCCCCCGGACCAGCACTAATTGGTAGTGAACTGGCTAGCTCAGCAGGCAAAACAGCAGATGCCTGACTGACTCCTGTTTTAGCCGTAGTCTGTGTATCTATGCTGGATGCAGAGGGTCCATGTTCCTCAGTCCAAACAAACGCGACAAGGCGATCGCGACATCGGTGAGCCTCATCCGTAGCAGCAATTACCTCACAAACCGCTGAAAGATCATGGCAATGGGAAATGATCAATGATGACCACCGCGGTACGGCATGGGTTGTAACCCGAGAGTTTGATACCCATCCTTCAACCTTCACTTCAATCTCGTCCGGAGTAATAATCACTCCGGTCTTGCCTGTATGTCGAAGCCTGTAATCGACAATCCAAGCTCCTTGATCTTGTGTTACCGTACGATCAACCAGAGTTAGGGCTGCGCGCGGTGTGTTCAAGTCCGACCCCTCTGATGACAACGGCAACGCAATTAGCATTAACCCCAAGATAGTTGTGACCAGATAGCACCACCAGCTTTGCCCTCCACGTGAGCATCTCACATCGACGGTTTGTCCCCACCCAGCCCGCTGAGGAAAGATACTCAGTCCGCTATAAGAGCAAAGCTGGGTTAAGCCAGCAGAAAGATGGATATTAACCAATATATAAGCAAAAGGCATAGGTCAATCCTTCCTTCCTTGGAAACGGACGTGTGTCGCCATTCTGGCGTTACGATCTCTGATTGAAGTCGTAACAGGCTGTGATCGAAGGAATAGTTTTCACTCTCGGCTGAATTCGGCCATTAGTCGTTGTCAGCGTCATCGCCGTCATCATCGGTCACGTTCCATTCTCCGTGTCGCCTTCGATCGCGGAAAGGTATCCGGTACTTGTGGCACAGCGCCAAAAACGGAGGTAGAAATCGATCAACAAATGCGGAAACTGCAATCTGGGTCGTGGTGTTATCCGTGCCCCAGATACTTACGCGAGGTTCGGCGAGTTCAGGATCCATCTGAATAAAATACTGCTCACCATAGTCCAAGGAGAAGGGGATTTCCTCTAACCAGCGATGAGGTAAGGCATTGACTCCTGGCCCGCCAAGTGGGATCGTTGGCAAGCCTTAGAGAGGTTTATCATGGATCCAGCGGAAGTCAGCAGTGACTCTTACGCGGAGGCACTTTCCTCCCAGTCGATTGAGCCAGACAGTCTATGACCGCTGTGAGGCACTAAGTCGACTGATAACATCAGCTCGCACCTATCCTGTATCAATTGCATAGCTGCAGAGTCCTATTTGCATTATAGGCTACATAGCTTGCCGTGGTAGACTCCTTTCCATTTTCAGATCCGCAGAGTTTGAAATGACCGTGCCAAAAATCAAATCTCTGTTATCCTTTTGGTCGGCTAAAGTATTTTCATATGCTGGTTACCGTGTGGCCCGCCATAGTGTAATGCGCCGTAATGTGGCTTGTGCTGCTTGAAGGATGTCATCTCCCTCGGCCTCGAAACGCTGTGCAATGGCTTGACGGCCTGCTACAGGAATCAAGCAAGAGAAGACAACACGATCGCCAGGTTGTCCGTCAATTGTGTAGTGGCTTACACCCAAACTCTGCATTTTGCGCTCGATGATAGCCCAGCCATCACTTCTCTGCCCTAATGGCTTTTTTGCGGGTGTCATCAGTCCAGGAGCGAGAGATAAAGGTAGCAAATGTCCAGCAGATTCTGAATTTGAGGGAAGTAAGGCTGCAATCGTATCCAAAATATCAGGCTTTGAGTTTTCGGCTAAGTCTCCTGAATTGCCAGAATTCTCCGGACTGGAAGTTCCATTGGCCTGCTTCACATTAGGATCTACCGGTGCCGCCTGCTCCTCTAAAGGCTTGATTATAGCCATGGGATGTTTGGCTGACGATAAAGACATGGGCTTGGGGCTGCTATCAGCCAAAGCAGAATTCAGCGATTGTGACTTCGATCCAGCTTGAGATGTTGACACATGCTCAGCGTCATTAAATCGCGGCGATTTGTCTTGCGTAAGAAGGGAAGGCATTGGGGCACGTGGTAGTTTGCCAACATCGGTGAGTGACTTAGCCAGTCTTGATTCATCGAGAGCTGTATCAGAACTAACCGCTGGCATAAGATCGACTGAAGCAATCTCACCCCCATTATTGAGGCCAAGAGACCTTAGGAGCCGGGCCTCTATCCATTGTAAACCAGGCCCGTTGACAAATGCTCCGCCTAAGAAAGATGCAGCCACTAGTACAACGACCAGAATCGCTTTACGCATGGCCGTGGCCTCCTTGCCTTGTCCCATGCACCTATAAGGTTTGGCTTGCCAAACTCCGAGTGTCCGCAATAATCCATTAGTGGCAAAAGAGATCGCCCACTGTGACGAATATCCTGAGGCGATTTACTAGAGCTAGTGGGACCAGCATACTCCATCCCGCGCGTACTTTAGCGTGATCCAAGAATGAAGCAAGCCCAGTCTGATACAAGGCGGTATCGTCCCTCTGGCGCATGGCGGATAACCAACTCCGCCTCCCGACGCACCTGGAGCCGAACGGACCAACCGCCTACTGCGTACACTCCGGAACCACAACAATCGAGTGCCTGGTCGTTTGGACAGATATTTGTCGGTCTCTTGGCTGGTCTTTGGTTTATCGTAACACTGCCATTTCGTCTGATCTTTTGGATCATCGCCTGGGCGGGAAGATTGACTGTCGTATTGCTGGGGTTTTCCTTGATGGTAGTGGGAATAGCCCTCTGGGCTAGCCCGCTCTTCTTTGTCGGTATTCCCACGTTTCTGATCGGCTTGGTACTGACCTTGCGCTGCCTTGACTGATCTCTGACCACGTCAACCGCATCCATGCGTCCCGCTTCGATCTACCTGGACCACAACGCGACAACGCCCTTGGATCCTGAGGTGTTGAGTGCGATGAGTCCCTATTTTTTGACTGCAGGCAACGCTGAAAGCCGCCATGCCTTCGGCCGGCTAGCCCGTCGTGCATGGGAAGAGTCAAGGGAGACTGTAGCACAGATCCTCGGAGCTAACCCTGCCGAGGTTATCTTTACATCAGGTGGAACCGAGGCAAATAATCTTGCCATCTTTGGGTTAGCAGGCGCTGAATCCTCACCTGGCCATGTCATATCAAGCGCAATTGAACATCCTGCCATCGCTGAGCCAGTGGCCAGGCTGGAAGCAGCAGGTTTCACGATTCACAGACTAACCGTTGACAGCCGTGGTCTTGTAAATGCCTTAGAAATGACCGCAGCTTTTCACCCAGATACACGATTTGCGACGTTGATGCTTGCAAATAATGAAACAGGTGCTATTCAGCCTGTCTCAGAACTTGCAGCTCACGCTATGGCACGTGGTATTCCAGTGCACACCGATGCTGTGCAGGCCGTTGGACGCATACCGATCCACTTTCATAACCTCAACGTAACGACCTTGGCAGCTAGTGCACATAAATTTCACGGGCCAGTGGGAATTGGAATCCTCTTGGTAAAGAACGGAGTGAGGCTCGGTTCACGCCTCTTTGGCGGTGGCCAACAGCAGGGACGCCGGCCTGGGACTATTGCTGTGCCTTTAGTAGTGGGTCTGGCTACAGCTCTTAAGAAGTGCCATGATCAGTTCCAGGAACGCAGAGCACACTGGATTGCCTTGCGTGATCAACTAGAAGCTGGTTTGATGCGAGCTCTTGGGGCTCACCATATTATCCGGAATGGGCCCGTTGAAGATAACCAACGACTCCCACAAACTCTTAACGTTGGTTTTGTCGGCCTTGATGGTGACTCGCTTCTAATGCAGCTTGATCTTATGGGCATTGCAGCTTCACTTGGCTCGGCCTGCGCCAGTGGGTCCACCCGTCCTTCGCCAACCTTGGTGGCTATGCGCGTTCCAGATGCCTACTTACGCTCGTCAGTCCGCTTTAGCTTTGGGGCTTCCACGACTGCCGCTGAGATTAACGAGGCAATCCAGCGCATCGTTGAAGTAGTCCAGCACATTGAACTGAGTAAAACCACCGCTTGAGCCAACTGTCCGTGGCCCTTACAATAATTCCGTGTCCTTATTGTATTGCGCTGTGCCGGTCGGAGCCGGCCCGGTTCTGATTGTATGAGGTGAACATTGCCCACCACATGGACCGAAATCGACCCATCACGAATTGCACAGCGCGAGTTATTGGTCACGACGCTGCGCAACTATGGCCGCGTAGCGGTTGCTTATTCTGGGGGAATCGACAGCACTGTCGTAGCCCAAGCTGCCTTTGAAGCACTTGGCGATATGGCAATTGCGGTAACTGCCGTCTCCGAGAGTCTCGCCGCCGGCGAACTTGAGGAGGCTCAAGAGCTCGCTCAAAAAATTGGCATTCGCCACAGGGTGATCCGTACTGAAGAATTCGCCGATCCCAACTACCGACGCAATGATTCTGACCGCTGCTATTTCTGCAAGAGCGAGCTCTATGGCCGGTTGTCAGGCATGCTGAATGAGCTCTCAGTCGATGTGATCGCCTCTGGGGCGAATTGCGACGATATGGGGGACTACCGTCCCGGCCTACGTGCAGCCAGCGAACATGGGGTTCGGCACCCCCTCCAGGAATGTAGCCTGAACAAGGCCGATGTGCGAGTACTAGCCCGTGGCTGGGGGTTACCCACATGGGATAAACCAGCGACCCCTTGTCTCTCAAGCCGCATTGCCTACGGGGAAGATCCGACACCCGAGCGCGTTCGAATGATCGATCAGGCCGAGCAGTGGTTGCGTCAGCGTGGATTGCGTGTCCTGCGCGTCCGCTACCACAAGGGAGATCTGGCACGCATCGAAGTTCCCCCTGACGACCTGCCCCGCTTCATCGAGCTGCAAGTCCGTGGCGAATTAATTACAGCTTTTCGCGCCCTCGGGTTCAAATTCATCACACTCGACCTCGAGGGATTCCGGTCAGGCAGCATGAATAGCGTCATTCCCATAGAAAGCCTCTTGCGGGGAGTAAGTCGTGATCACCTCCAGGTATCTCGCGGCTAGGGTGGCAGGTAATTCTTCCATAAAATAGCAGCTCATCTCTGCCTAGAATTAAACCCAATCCAAGAGGCTGCATTTATGCCTCGGGTTACGTGTAGGTGCGGCGAAAAGTTAACCCTTGAGCCAGACGGTCCTGACCGGATCGACTGCCCTAAGTGTGGAGCTAAGATTCGCTTGCGACGCGCATCCCTAACGCAGGCACCTGATCAAGTTAGTAGCGATGGATACATACGGTTTCTTTGTCCTTGTGGTCGCCGGCTCAAAGTTCCTGGAACAGACCGACCTGTAGCAGGCAAATGTCCTGACTGTGGTCGTGTTGTACCAGTACCGACTCTCCATAAAACTTCTCCGACACCACAGTCTGCCAAACCGTATATACCAAGCGACTCCGAAGCACGTACGGAAGAATTGGACGCTGCAGACTCGGCCCAGCTTGAAAGATGGAGCAGCCGATTTGCACAGAATGTGGTTCGGTCCGAAGGTCCGGTCTCAACAGCAACTAACCTAGATGTAATAGCAGCTAGCGCTGATCCCAACGCAGACGTAGGATTTGCCCCCCCGCTAATGCCACCGCCGTCCGTGGTCAAATTTGAGACTGGCTTGCGGGTATGTCCCCGCTGCAAAAAGCCAGTTCACTTGGGCGCTGCCATTTGCCGCGAATGTGGAACCCCAGTCCCACGGTCATAAGCAGCGTCACTGGAAGAACACGGCTGACCGCTTGTGTGGCACACCTTAACCTCTGCGTTGCGACACGGACCTTTGGAAGCCACACCACAGTCTCATTCGAATTCCCACAGCATAGTGAACGAAACCGAGCGGTTGCCCGAAGCATAATGGCTGCAGAAAGAGAGCGCTGCTGTCCCCAATATGCTCCCTTCGACCAAAGACTCACTTGGGCGCTTTTCTGAGTCTGGTCAGTACCACACAGCAAGGAGTCTACCGTGCGTTCAGTCCATGAGCTTTCTAGCCGCTCCGACGGTGACCGACCAACTGCTTGCTCACTGTCAGGTCTTCTAGCGCGAGCACTTCCCGCAGATTGGGACCGTTCAGCGAAATGGGGTCAATTTCAATCGGTGATAAGGTAGTGTGGTTTGTGTCCGGCCGGAAGTGAACTGCACGCCCTGCAATGCTGAGTACGTCAGCGGGAAGCAACCTCCGGTCCTCCCAAGGCGCTGTTCTTCCCGCAGACCCACTATCCCGGCTGGCTGAGCGAGTCTGATTCCACCTACATAACTCATGAAGGATTTGAGTTCGCGAAGCCGAATCTCAAGTCCTCGGTTCAAGAAGCCCGTGAAGTGAGCCCGGTCCGCATCGTAGGGCAATGCTTCAGGTTTGCAAGACCCTCGATTTGTCGCTGGCTTGTCGGCAAGGGATTGAGACGGCAGACCAGCGTGTCTGATCGGACGGGAAGTGGTTGTCTGGTGCAGGAAGGAAGGAGTACTCGGCGCCGCGGTGACCATAAGTAGCCGATTTGCACGAGGCCGGCGCGCACCCTGAGTGTGCTTTGGCTGTGCGAAGTCGTTTGCAAGAAGCCCGAAGCATGATGAATTACGAGCATCGGCTGGCTGGTATCAAAGCAGGTAGAGTCGGCGGGGTCGAAGCGGATGAGAATAGTCATCGCCCCGCCGCAATAGCCACAGCGGATCCGTGGCCGGGCCGGGGCCTCTTGCGGTGGCTGGCCCCTCAGTACAATGACCACGTTTTGAAACAGCGCGATCAGCCAGTGCACTAGGTCCAATGAAACCCTGCTGTTCGGGCTCAAAAAACCGTAGTGCCGCACTTTCTGAAAACCAGTGGGCAAGACGTGTTGCAGGGAGCGTTGGAGGAACTCAGTTGGATCGAGCGTCATCCGCCGCCAGTAGTTTGAGCCACTCTTGCGGTAAGAAAAGGTGACCGAATCGTCATCGCAGGAGAGGATCCGCCGATCGCTGATGGCTACTCGAAAGACGTAAGGCGCAAGATACTTCAAACTAGCCCGGCCGTCACCGACGGCCTGCGAGTGCACCACCCAATCTTGACGCCACACCGCGGGATCGACGTCTGTCAACAGCCTGGCACGCGCGAGAGCATCGCGGAAGTTGGCGCGAAACAGAATCGACAGCGGACACACCGCTACAAAGAAATGGGCACAGGATGGCAGCCATGTCCGGCCGTCAGCACTGATGCCGCCGCCGGGCACGACCTAATGAACGTGGAGGTGATAATCCAGACTGCACCCCCATGTATGCAGCACGCCGAAGAAACCAGGCTGCGCGGTTCTCACATACTTGGGATCCGCTGCCAAGGTTTTGATCGCCTCGCTGGACGCTTTGAATAGGGCCGTGTAGGTGACGCGCTGGTGACTGCAGATCTAGGCGCAGCGCGGCCCGGACGGTGAACGTAAGCAGGAAGTACGGACACTGCAGCAGACGGTCAGTCTGGGTCTCGAGCCATGCCTTGATCTTGTCCTGTTGGCAGGTCGGGCAACGCCGGTTGCCGCAGAACTACCCCATGACGCGCTAGCACCCGCAGTACGCACACCGATAGAGCACCGTTCCCAACTGGCCCGTACGACAAGCCACGATTGTCCGGAGGACTTTCTTCTGCTCCGCAGGCATTGTCGCACCAAATCGCTCCAGGTAGGCCGTGCCGTGCCGTCGCATCACGTCGGCGACGGTCGGCATCAGACTACTCCGACATCATCCTCTCGATGGCGGCTCGTCCTTGTTTCTGACCCAGGGAGGTCAGATGGAGATAGATCATCGTGGCCTGTAAGGAGCCGTGACCTAGATACTGCGCGATCAAGCGCAGATTCACACCGGCCTCAAGTAAATGCGTCGCATAACTATACCGGAGTGTGTGGATTGTAATCCTCTTGCGGAAGCCAAGCTCCTGTACCGCGCGCTTCATCGCGCCATGAACACTGGAACGTGCCATCGGTTCCGCGGCTGTCGGTGCTTCGGCATGTTCGCACCCCCGGGCTGGAAACAGCCAGACTGGGTTGCGATGAGTGGCCCAATATTGACGCAACATCTGCAATGTACGCACCGGGAGCGGGATGTAGCAGTATCTGACTCCCTTGCCGCGATGAACATGAACGACCATCCACTCGCTGGCGATATCGCGGACTTCCAAGTTCAAGCTTTCTTGGAGACGCAGTCCGAGCGAGTAGACCGTCCAGAAGTAGGTTTTGTTGTGCGGGGTGTACATGGCGTCGATGAGACGTCGCACTTCGGCGATGCTCAAGACGTCAGGCAGGGTTTTGGGTCGAAGAAAGTGGATTTTCTGGAGCGTCGGCCAGTCGCGCGGGACGGTGTGGGTGTAGAAAAAGATGATGCCGCTGGTGGCAATCTTTAGTGAGCCAGGTTGGTAATGCCGCTCGTTCTTCAGGTGTAGCAAGTACTCCCGCAGTTCGTGCTCGGTGAGCTTATCGGGGGCCTTGCGGAAGTGGGCGGCAAGCTGCCGGACGACACGGAGGTACGTGATCTGCGTCCCCTCGGTGAGCCCGGCGAGTTGCAGGTCCTGGTGCATGCGTTGGCGAAGCGTGATGCTCATGAGTGGGTCCTTTTCCAAACGGAGGGCTGAGAAACCGTCTGGAAACCCACTTTGGCGGCACCACCGCCGTAGTTCACCGGAGCGTCGGCGAATGGGGAAGCTTGACGAATAGCCGACGTTGTCTCAGGAACAGACTCCTACGATCATGCTGCTGCGAAGCGGCTTACTCAAACTCCAGAGCATGCACCAGGCTGTAATAGAATTCTGCCTTGCGCTGTAAGAAGGTGAACTCAATATAGACCAGCCGGCTATACCAGAGTACGGCTACAAAGACTGAAACTCCGCGGGTTGCGTTTCCTATGAGGACGTAGCTGTACTCGTTCCAGTCAACCTACATTGCTTATGCCGGCTCCTAGTGGACTTCTCGGTAGACGTGAGCGCGCACAGAATTGATTAACCGCACGTAGCGGTAAATAGTAATCACGCTATCATCATAGCCATCGCGTCCGTGGGTGATTTGCTTATAGATGTGCACTATCAACAGCTCGGGACACCTGGTCAACAGCGTGTAAATCCTGGCCGTGTGTAGATCCAAGAGGCTGGCATGGCAAGAAAGACGGCATGTCAGAGGTTGCTCTCGCGATAGCGCGAAACCACTGTGTGCTAGTAACAGTAAACTCAGAGTTAAATCCCCAGCGCGGAGAGTTTCTCGAAGTCTACCAAGTGGCGAATCTCAGTCCACAAACTCACGTTCATCGTTTTTCCCCTTCCTGGTCAGGATCTCTTGAACAGATGGCCCGGCGCAGGATATCTCCCAGTTGCATCAGCCCGTCACTAGATCCTGACCTACGGCGCTAGGAAAGCCGTAGCAAGGAAAGAACCTCGATTAACAGAGGTTCATAGGCAATCAAGTGATAGCCTAAGAGCTTGGCGCGGGCCTGAAACAAGCTCTGCAGGGGCATGTCCAGCCGAACGGTGATGGTGCTGCCGCTGTAGAATGACAGGCCATTACCATCGGCCACGGCCGTGAGAAAGAAGTGCAACCGCACGGCATCACAAGAGAGATGATGCATATGCTCATGTACAAAGTCACTGTCGGTTCCCAACTAACCTCTTGCGGAAGGCCACCGTAGTCCCTCACCAACCAGAGCGCATTTCATGATCATGCTTTTGCTCCTCAAGAATGTACGTAGGCGTTCAGGGGTTGGAGTAGGCAAAATCAAGCGGCTTTGACTTTTTCCGGCATCCTGGGCAGGAGAGAGAGAATCGCGTGGCTGCGTTGAGTTGCCTCAAAGCATGACGACAAGTAGTCTAGCACATTGCGGCCCTGCTGTCGGCATGTCGCTATGACTGTTAGCATCTGCTCGATAAACCGGCTTCCCGTCACACTGTCCGTTCCTCCGCTGATCCGACGCCAAATCACTGCATGACGCACGGCTCGCTCAGATACGTTGTTCGTCGGCTCGACGTTTCGTACGCGCGCAAAGGTCCACAGCCCCTCTTCCACTTTAAGGATCTCGAAGCAGGTTGCTCCCGTCTTGGCGCACCCACACCTTGACCCATCTCTAAGGGCTTGCTTGACCTCGCGCCGCAGTCGGCGCATTCGTCCTTGAAAGGCCGGCCATGTCAAAGTGCCGTCCCGGACACGGTGCCAGTGGCGAAACAGACGTTTCGACAACGCCAGCAATCGCTCACCGATCTTTTGTCCATCACCCCCGCGATCGATCATGGCTTGAAAGTCGCGCATCAGGTGCGACCAACAAATCTGGCGCCAAAACGGTTCGATGTACTTGTAGACGCAATAACGATCGCTGCCGACGACCTGCTGGTCTCGGCTTCCCAACAAGGCACTGGCGACTTCTCTGGAACGATGGGCGGCGATGGTGAAGACGGTGGCCAATTTGGTCACCGTGGCCCACAACCACACCTTGGGTCAGTTTTCTCGCCACGAAGTCTCGTCGACATTCACAACTTCAGCCTGATGGACGGAGATGGCCAATTCGTTATAGGGAGCTTCCAAAGCCTCGGCCGACAATCGTTCTAGCTTCGAGACCATCCCGGTGGAGATGCTCAGGCCAAAAAGGTCGCCGGCGATCTGCTGGATCTGTCGTTTACTGAGACGGTATGCGCCAGCCAGCATTGCCAAGACAGCCTGCAGGTAGGGACCGAAGCAACCGGTGGAAACCCCGTCAGGCAGGGTGCCGCAAGTGGTCTCTCCGCAGTGTTCGCACGCCAAGCGATGGAGACGATACTCCGTAATGATGGGTTCGATTTTCGGCAGTTCGGCGGTCTGATGGATCAAGGGTTCCGAGTCCTCGCCTGCCAAGGCATGACCACAACGCCGGCACGAGGGGGGCTTGCAATGAAATGTCTCGTTGACCCGTTCGGATGGAACGAGCGGGCGGTGTGCCTTGCGGTGTCCAGGCTGACCGCCACGTTTTCGTTTGCTCGGCGGAGCAGGTGGTTTCCGCTTCATGCCGATGGGATCGGTCGAGGGCGGCTTGGAAGAGTTCGTTGAGTTGAGCTTGAGTCGCACTTCCAGGTCGAGGACTCTAGCCTCGAGATCGGAGATCCGCTGCTGCATAGCACGGAACACTGCCACGATCGCCGCTTGGGCGTCGGGCGGAACCTTGTCCCAGAGCTCATCAAGGATAGGAAGCGGGTTTGACACGACGCTCATATAGCGCAGTCATCAAATTCCGTCAATCCAAGGGTGTCAACAATTACCAATGTTTAGGGATGAATTTGGGCTTGGATGTACGATCGCGCTTGCACAGTAGCATGACCCTTATCCTATCGAGACCACCTCGATGACTTTTTGCGAACGTGCGTTTTCACGGTTCTGCACACACAGTTTCAAGAGCAATTCTAGAACAGAATCCTTAACTTTCTGGGCTGATAAGTACCACGGGAGCCCTGGCAACTGTTCGCACCGAAGGTAGGCTATTCTCCTATCCAAAATAATCTCAACTTTCAGCTCACTTTCACTCGTCCAATGCCTGCTAGTTCCCATCCAGAATTATCTGACCCTATGCTGTATGATCCTTCGGTTGTAGCTCTTATTCTCGTTGGACTGGGCATGATTCCTATGGACTTCTACAATAAAGCTAGACCCCCCGAACCTACTTTCCGTAGCTTTGGTAGCCTTTGCTTGGAGTATTAATGTGCTCGATCGCTTGTCGGTCATCTGCTTTGCTGGAACTTATGGTTTAGCTTTTCTTGCTGAGCTAGCGCGGTTCTTTGTTCGTAGCGCCATCCGCTGGTACGTAGCGACAGTCCTGATGGCACTCGGATGGCTTGTCCAAACTGTGTTTCTTGCTAACCTGGCGCTCAAAAATCCAGTTGTGTTAGTAACAACGGCATTTGAATCCGTGATGGTCCTGTCCTGGATCGTAGCGTTAATCGGCCTGTATTTGATGGTGCACTCACCGAAGCCTGTGGCTGTTGGTATGTTCGTGTTGCCATTGGTACTAGGCTTGCTAGCTGCTGGATGGTTCGCACCGCGCCAGTCTGCCTGGCTTGAATGGGGAGGAACGATCGCGTTCTGGGGAACTGTCCATGGAATATTTCTGCTCGCAGGTGCTGTCTCTACCTGCGTTGCATTCTTTGCTGGGCTCATGTACCTAGTTCAAATGCGACGCCTCAAAGCAAAGCGAGCTTCGCGCGTTGGCCTAGCACTTCCTAGCCTAGAACGGTCAGAACGGATTAATCGTGGAGCTATCACGATTGCCTTCCCGCTCCTTACTTTTGGGCTCTTGATCGGCATCATCCTCAGTGTCACATCTCGCTCCTCAGGTAGTGAAGGCGTAATGGCGCATACACTGCATTGGACCGATCCGAAGGTATTGAGTGCTCTTCTTATGTGGTTGGTTTTCGCAGTTTTGCTGCATGCTCGGTTCCGACCAGCAATGCGCGGAAAGAGCGTTATGCTGCTAACCATCGTGGCCTTCGGGTTTTTGGTCTTTACTTGGGTCGGTGTTGAGGCACTTCGGCTACCCACTGCCCACGGCTCACCCCGAATCATGACTCTAGAGAGGATAAAAACCCCGTGAGACTACTGGCTCTGGGAGTTGACCATAGGTCTGCACCAGCCTCGGTCCGCGAGGCTCTTGCTTTTGAGGGCCTTAAGTACGGCGCTGGTCTTAACCTCTTCACACAAACCTTCCCTGGCACCGAGTGGATCATTTTGTCAACCTGCAACCGTGTTGAGGTTTACGTAGCCGGAAGCTTCGACCAACTACCAAAGATTAGTGAGCTGACTGATATTCTAGCCAACTTCCACAGCATCAATGCTGAAACGTTTGTGCAACATTTGAACGCTTACCACGATGACGAAGTCATTCGGCATTTGTTTCGTGTGGCAGCCAGCATTGAAAGCTTGATACTAGGTGAAGGGCAGATTCTCGGCCAAGTGCGTCAGGCATACCACGTAGCTATCGAGCGAAAAACGGTTGGTCCCATCTTCCACACAATGTTTCAGTGGGCGCTGCGAGTAGGTAAACTCGTCCGTGAACGGACGGGTATGGACCAGGGTAAGCTATCTGTAGCCAGCGTTGCCATTGATGTCGCAAATGAAGTCTTTGATTCTTTTGCCGACAAGACAGTCCTGGTAATCGGTGCCGGCAAGATGGGCGAGCTTACCCTCCGGCATCTTAAAGGTCTGCATCCAGGCAAAATCCTCGTCACAAACCGTGATCCACACCGAGCGCATACTATTGCAGCTCAATGGAGTGGCCAAGTTGTGCCATTTGAACGACTTGGCCAAGCCTTAATCGACGCCGACCTAGTTATCAGCACAACCGCTGCATCACAGCCAATTGTCACACTAGAGCAATACGTTCGAGTCCAGCGCGCGACGGAATCGCTTAGCCTTGATTTTAGATATCGCCATTCCACGTGACTTCGATCCGCGCATCGGCGACCTTGACCAAGTCACACTCTACCACGTAGATGACCTTCGAGCGCAGGCAAATGAAAACCGGCTTCAGCGCGAGAAGGGAATCGATCCAGCACTTAGCATCATTGAGCTGCAAACTGCTGCTTGCTATGCGCAATTACGCCATCAACGCGACGTTGGTCTGTTACTTCAGCAACTGGGTAACCATGCTGATGAAGTTCGTCTGCGTGAGCTTACTAGCCTTTTCACCAGCCGGCCACATCTTACTGAGGAAGACCGGGCAGCCATTACCCATATGGCTACCCGATTGCAAAACCAGTTTCTTCACCACCCCCGAGCTGCTGTCCGTTCCGCAGTTACGGAAGTGCAGTCCCATCATGACCACCCGCACCCAGTCCTCGACTTTGTGCGCTACCTCTTCGGCCTTTCAGACCGATCGCCCAGCGCCCTCAAGAAGATCTGAATAAGACTGCTTTTACCTGGTCGATATGACCGTTTCGTTATTCCTCAATCGCCGGATTGTCGTGCTTCGCACCAGCGTTCCGGTAACAATCAAAATGCGAGTCGCGATGCCCGGAGTAAGATCCATGTGTAATGACCTTGATTCTGTGCAAACTAAACTGCTTTTGCGCTCCCTCTGGTTCCGATGTAGCTCATGCACCGTGCTGGTTGCTCTCCCTCCTGGATTATTTGGCCCACCAGGTTTAGAAGAGCTTTTTCCTTGATCAGGCAAATTATTCGACTGTTGCTTACTTCTGTCATTATTCTAGCCACCGCTTTGGCAGTGCGCGCCAAATCTGAAGAAACGACGTGTAATGACTGGCGTAAGCATCACTTAGCCGGACAAGTCGTCAATTACATCAACAAGCATGGTCATGACCACCGAATTTTCTCCCCGATCCTCGCAATGCCACGCGATCTATCTGTCTATATTCCACCAGGTTATGATGCTCACTCCGCTTATCCTCTCATTTTGTTTTTTCACATGGCCGATGCTGATGAGCGCTACTTCATTAGCTCGAGACTCCTCCAAGAAATCGACAATTTGATTAACTGCGGCCGGTTACCACCAACTATTGTTGCCTGCCCTGACGGATCGTACGGTGGTTGGAATCCCCTCAACGCTAAACATTCACTCTATGTCAATGGTGTCGCTGGCCGATTTGGCGATCATATCCTCCAGGAAGTTATCCCATTCTTGGCAGCTAATTACGCAATTCGGCCTGAAAAACAGGCTCATGCTCTGGTTGGATTTTCTGCCGGTGGATTCGGCGCTATGAGCCTGGCAATTGAGTACCGCAATTACTTCGGCACGGTTGCAACCTTAGCTGCACCGCTCAATCTACGTTATTCCAATTCCGATGACCTTTACTTTCAGGACTTTAATCCAGCGACGTATCGCTGGAAGACACACTATGATCCGAAGGAGACCATTGGTATCTTCTACGGCGGTCTCATGCAAGTGCCAGCCCGAAGGTTTATGAACCCTGTCTTCGGCGAAGGGGAAGCAGTTGCTAGTCGAATTATGCGCGCCAACCCTGCCGATCTAATGTTCAGTTCCGACCTCCAGCCTGGCGAATTGGCTATCTATGTCAACTACCCCGGGCGTGATAATTTCAATTTTGATGCTCAGGCCGAGTCATTCCATTGGTTGGCTAGTCAAAGAGGCATTGAAGTTACATTAGTACGTGACCCGGAGGCCGCTCATAGACTCTCGTACTTTCGGGACAATATGCGCTCAGCCTTTATCTGGATCGGTCAGCATCTTCTACCGCCAGCACCTCGTATCCCCTGAAGCACGGTAAATCTATTTGTAGACTGCCACGCCGGGAATCATCTGCTTTAGCTTTTCGACGGCCTGTGGCGTTACCTTGGTGCCAATTAAATAGACCGACTTCAGGCTTTTCAGATCCTTGAGTGAATCAAGACCTGTGTCGGTCACTTCGGTTCGGCTCAAGGCTAAAACCTGGAGGTTCTTGAGACCCTTCAAGGTTGGTAGACCCTTGTCACCCACCTTCGAGCTGGTCAAGAACAACATCGTGAGGTTGGTCAGTCCTTTTAGGTTGTCCAGACCTGCGTCAGTAAACTGTGGGCTCATCAACGTAAGTGCACTTAAGTCGGTCAACTCCTTCAGCGGGGCTATCGCTATATCATTGACCTGAGCATTATCAATATACACCACTTGAAGGTTGGGCACTTTCTTCAAGAGCTGCAAGCCATCCTTGTCGCCCGACCACTTTTTGAGGATGTTGACTGTTGCTGTTTCCTTGCCATCCTTCGCTTTATCAACCGTGACGATCGCACCGAGCTTTTCAAGCTCTAGCGTCGCAACCTTAAGTTTCAGCGCCGCTATCTCTTTGTGCAGACCTGTGATTTGTTCCTTCAACTTGACCGGATCATCTGGATTTGCTTGTGCCTGTGCTGGTGGTATTGGCTTGGACTCAACCTTTTTTTCGTCCTTCGGTGCTGCTTTCACCTCAGTCTTTTTTTCAACCTTTTTTTCGTCTTTCGGTGCTGCTTTTACCTCAGTCTTCTTCTCGTCCTTTGCCTCAGGCTTTGGCTTTTCCTGGGTCATTGCAGGGCATCGCATCCCAGCTAAACTGAGTATTCCACCCGTTAAGACAATAGCAACAAGCGCGTGCAGTTTTCCACTGCCATTGCGTTGATAATTCATGATGTAGTGGTTCCCATCCTATAAGCTACACGAAGTCTGTGCGGAAACGCGTTAGTTTTGCCATTCAGATTGGTACAAGAGCTACCTAGATCAGGTGTTATTGCTTAGCTATGGCCTCCTTGAGCTTAGGCACAATGTAGAATAGTACATATGTACGGTCATGGCGGACATTTGGTCCGCGTAACACTACTTCAACATGGCCAAATTGCTGAAGTTCTGCTAGGTCACGCTCACGGCCAATAACAGCAAAGCTACCAACTGAAGTACTTACTGACAAGCACTGAGCCTGCAGTCGGATAGGACCTAGTGAGCATCTACCTAGATTGTGATTTGTGGGCCAACTTTCCCCACGGCCTATATGCCAGCATACTGGCCGACCTAAATAAAACAGTCGAACTGCTAAGTCATGTGGAATAGATCCAAACGGTGTAGAATAGGGGTTACGATCCCAGTCATCGTAGAATAATGCCAGATGCATACTAGGTGGGACTCTCTGGCCAACTGCTTCATAAAAGGCCCATTCCATCCCTCGACGGCCTAGCCAAGGTCCAAAGACCCACAGCCCAAGACCGTAAGTTAGCCCAAGACCGATGAACGATAGCTGCGCAGCCCGCAGCAGAGCCTGCCGATTGTAACCATTGATACTAAGTAAGGTCCCTAATCTTACCAAAGCTAGTGCTGCCCATATGGACCAAGGAATTTGCGCCGAGATCACATAATGGGCGTTCTTGACAGGTACTAGTGCCAGCAAACTTAAAGGAAGCGCTGCCCATACCCAAAGTAAGCGGTCGCCCGCTATCATATTCGCTGATGTTATTGGACTACAACCACCACTCCATCCATACCCTCTCCTAACGGCACGACTAAGTGAGTCCCAAGCTCCAATAAATGCAAGTGGTGTCCATGGCAGTGCCTGTCCAAGTAACCCTGTTATATACTCCGTAGACGACTCCCCAGCAAATGTGCCTAGCCCTGTCGGCGGTATTATCCGTGCCCATATATGCATCTTCCAAAGAGATAATGCTGCCTCACCATACTGTGCCAGTATAAAGATTGGCCACGCTAAACTGAGCATTATCGCTAGGGCCCACGTGTATGGAGCCCATACTTGCCTTAACGCTCTCCCATCGCGTTGCCAGACAACTATCCCTACCACAACTACTAATATGAGCACCATGCCAAAGCCAATTCCCTTGACCAATGCTGAACTACTCAAAAAGAGCAGAAATGCCCAGCGCCAGCGCCGGCTAAGAATGTAAATATCATTGCTAACTGTGTCTGCTTGAGTACTAAGAAGCCGGTCAAATGCAACGATTGCCCACACAATTAGGCAAGCAAGTAATATATCGGCCTCTGCTAATCGCCCGCGTATTACCGTCCAAGCAGTCGTTGCCTGAACTGCACCTGCAAGTAACCCAATATTGGCACCATAGTGGTGCGCAGCTAATGTAGCTACGCCTACCACGAGTCCTATTGCTGCTAAAGCAGATGGAAAGCGGGCAACTGTTTCGTTTACCGCCCCGGTGCAGTACCCTAGCGTAGCTACTAGCCACCACGGTAGGGGCGGCTTTTCGAGCCACGGTAGGCTACCAATCGTTGGATGTACCCAGTTACCCGAACTTAAAATCTCGCGCACACCTTGCGCTACAAAGGCTTCGTGATAGGTCAAGCGTCCCGAGCTACCTAAACCTGGTAAGAGAACTCCAGCTGCCAGAGCCACAAGACACGTTAACCTTACCCTACCCAATGAGCAGTCCCCTGCCACTGCCACTACTTCTCGATCCCAATTTGTCTCTACCAAGTGTCATCATCCCTGAAGATGAGATCTACTTGCCCCAGGCTGTTATGACCTAGAAGGCCGAGGATCATGCGTCAGCGGCTTCCTCCTGTCAACGCCACTCTACTCTACCCTTAGCTGTTACTCACCGCTCCTGATATCAATCCACAACCTTGCCCTATATTGAACGAACGAATACCTTCGGCTATGCCTAATCCACTGGTTTTAGGATTCCAAGCACGAGTTCGAGATAATGCGCAAATCCTAGCTTGATGGTGCGCTAAAAGCTGTCAATAGCTTGTCGATTACCTGGCCTACACGCTTAGTCCATCATCAGCCGGCATAGCCAACACCGCTCATTATGCACTACCTGCTCCATAGCTAACGCTTATTGCAACAGAGTTAGTCACAAGCTTTGCTGTCTTGGTCAACCGATGTTGTATCCGGTTAAGCTCTTTGTTATCATGAGCTTGTTTGACAGTCAGTGTGAGTTATCCACAGACGCGTAGCCTAGCTACGGAGAGTGTGACGAATAGGTAGCTCAATATCGTAGAAAAGGAATCGAGCCTACGCAGAACGATTATTATTTGAGCACCACGAACACCCTCGCCGCATCCAACAAACGAAGTGTTCTGACTCACACAGAGCCACTAAACCGGCCTTGTCCGCTTTATTGCGCCATTGAGGCAAATGGGCTGCCGTGTATTCTGGGTCTTCAGACCGTGGCCAACTGAAAACATAGCAGCGTAACCGGCCGTGCTTTTCTCCGGACTATCAAGTCAGGAGCGGACCGAGATACAGGGAATCGAATGAGGGCTTTGTGCAACCGTGAGGCATTGCTCACGGCGTTTGGTATGGTAAGTGGCGTTGTTCCAGCACGCAGTCCCAAGCCGATCCTCCAGAACGTCAAGCTAGTTGCTGAAGCCGATGAGGGCTCAGTGCTGATGGGAACGGACCTGGAAGTGGGTATCCGTCACCAAGTGCTGGGTGTTAAAGTTGAGCGGCCGGGTTCGGTAATTCTACCAACGGCACAGACTGGATCAATCCTGCGGACAAGTACCGACGCAGAGCTGACAGTCGAAACCAACGAAGAACATTTGGTGGTGCGGGGTCTGCATTCGGAGTTTACGCTGCCGGTAGAAGATGTGCACTTGTTTCCGGAGGTTCCGGACTTTACGGGAACAAGCTATCATGTAGTAGCGGCTGCTGACCTGAAAAAACTCATTCGCCGTACGATCTTTGCCACAGATGTCGAGAGCACTCGATATGCGCTGGGAGGTGTTTTGGTAGAGCTGACGTCTGAGTCAATTGCGATGATCGGCACTGATGGCCGTCGACTGGCACGAATGGCAGCTCATGCAGAGGCTGAGAATGATCCGACAGCACCGGCCGGCTTCCCGGTTATACCGGTAAAGGCTTTGAAGCTAATCGAACGCAATTTAGTGGACGATGATCCGCCAGTGCACTTGGCTTTCCAAGCAGGGTCAGCCGTACTGATGCGGACGCAAAGTGCGGTAATCTATAGCCGGCTCGTTGAAGGTAGGTTTCCACGCTATCAGGACGTTTTCCCATCCAGTGTTGAGGTTAAGATCCCTTTGGATGTTGGCTCACTGCGTATGGCCGTTGAACAGGCTTCAATCGTCACGAGCGAAGAGAGTCGGGGTGTTGATTTCCAGTTTGTTGCTGGTGCTCTGCGCCTGATCAGTCAATCAGCCGATGTTGGCAGCTCTCATGTTGAACTGCCTATTGCCTACGATGGAAAGGCTGTCGATATAACCTTTGATCCACGGTACCTTGTCGACGCACTCAAGACCCTGGATGATAGGACAACGATCACGGCGGAGCTGATCGACTCTAAGAATGCAGCTGTCTTCAAAACAGATGACCGCTATACCTATGTAGTCATGCCTCTAACGCGAGAGAAGACTTGACTCGCTTTCCCGATTGTGGACTGAGAACCCAAGGGGTTTCGAGACACTGGAGGCATACCTCTTCGGTTTTGGCATTGCGAGTGGAAAGTACTAAGGAATCAAACCAGGCACGGATGAAGACTGATCAACGGCGCCTTGATTTGATTCCGCTGTTTCAGTTTGGTTGAGAACGCATGTCCAACGCGAGCCGTCGTGGGCCTAGACCGCTGTCAGAGATTCTGGGCGATTTGTTCACCATGCGGGGTTATGGGCGCCTGCTTGCTCGACAAGAGCTAGAGGATGCTTGGAATGCGGCGGTGGGTGCGTCCTGCAGTGCGCAGACACGTTTAGGTGAAGTGCGGCGCGGGGTTTTGAACGTGACCGTAGCACACTCGACGCTCTTGGAAGAGCTAGCAGCATTTCGCAAGCCTGCCTTGCTAGAGGCAATGCGGGCAGGTGCACCGGCTACGATAATCCATGATATTCGTTTCCGGGTCGGGTCAGTGGAGATAGAACCTGAAGCTACTCGCACAAAACCTGCCGGCTTTGAGTCCAGGGAAGGCAACGCTCAATTCACCTACTCTCGCGTTCGACCATGGCACCTCAGGCAATCAAGTAGGCACAAATCAAGCCACAGCTCTGATTCTAATCCGGTTGACCTATAACTCCCGGTCAAATGGCACAGGGGTAGGAGCCCAGCCAAACGTCCACGAGCACAAACCGCCGGCTACGGCAGATATTTGCGTGAGAATACACAGGACCGGCATGCCAAACCCCGAGGGCTATCCCTCCAAAGTAGGCTACTTTCGTATGCAAGGTGGCATATGTGGCCGGCAGAATCGGCTTATGTGATGATCTTTGGCAGGCATGACCGTCTCACCTGCTCTATTGCGTGGTATCTGGCCGGAAATTCGGCACGAGACGAGACGAAGATTGAGGTAAACTTGTAATGGCGGATTTGACCAAAACCGAGGATCGGCCGGTAGAGACTTCAATCTCAGGACGGTCGAACCACGAGGGAAAAGAACAGACGGAGAATGGTCAGCAAAATCATACGGACGCAGCCGATCAGGTGACCACTTCAGACTACACCGGTGCAAGCATCCGGGTGCTGGAGGGAATCGAAGCAGTACGGCTGCGGCCAGGGATGTATATTGGTGATACAACAACGCGCGGCTTACATCATTTGGTCTATGAGGTCGTTGACAATTCGATTGATGAAGCGATGGCGGGCTACTGCCGCAATATCCACGTCACATTACACACCGATGGTTCGGTCTCGGTCGTGGACGATGGACGGGGCATTCCGGTTGATAAACATGCTGACAGTGGCTTAAGCGCCCTCGAAGTGGTGTTAACCAAGGTACATGCCGGCGGCAAATTCGATCATGATACGTACAAGGTCTCCGGGGGATTACACGGGGTAGGGGTAACAGTTGTTAATGCCTTGGCTGAGTGGCTGGAGGCTGAAGTCCGGCGTGATGGTCAGATCTGGAGGCAAGAGTACCGCAAAGGGCAACCTGAGGGGTCAGTCACACCCAAGGGACTAACGAAAACCACGGGTACTACAATTCGCTTCCTGCCTGATGCCGAGATCTTCCCAAAGATCGAATTTGATTTTGATGTCCTTGAGAAAAGGCTCCGTGAGCTGGCCTTCCTCAATAAGGGAATCCGAATCCGGCTGACCGATGAGCGTATGGACGAGCCCAGAGATATAGAGTTCTTCTCAGCGGAGGGCTTGAGCGAGTTTGTTGTTTTTTTGAATCGTGCTCAAACCGTTTTACACCAACCGATTGTCTTTTGGGGGCGAGACGAGGAGCGTGACGTTGAAGTCGAGATCGCTTTACAGTACAACGATTCGATCAGCGAGATGGTCGTGTCGTACTGTAACAATATAAATACTGTCGAAGGGGGTACGCACCTTACTGGATTCCGCACGGCCTTGACTCGCACACTAAACCAGTACGCAAAGTCCGCAAGCTCGGCCAAAACCAAAGATCTAACGATCCTTGGCGAGGATTTCAAAGAAGGGCTCACGGCAATTATCAGCGTGCGCGTACCCGACCCTCAGTTCGAGGGCCAGACCAAGACAAAGCTAGGTAATAGCGATGTGGAAGGGATTACGGCGCGTGTCGTCAATGAACGGCTTGCCGAGTTCCTCGAGACAAACCCAGCAGTTGGTAAGCGGATTATCGTTAAGGCACAACTGGCAGCAGAAGCGCGCGAGGCCGCCCGCAAGGCGCGTGAGTTAGTGCGCAACCGCAAGGGGGTGCTCTCAGGTGGAGGATTGCCCGGCAAACTGATGGACTGCTCTACGCACGACCAAGATTCGAGTGAACTCTTTCTGGTTGAGGGCGATTCGGCCGGTGGCACGGCGGAGGGAGGTCGAGATCGAATCTATCAGGCAATTCTTCCATTGCGTGGTAAGATACTTAATGTCGAGCGCACAGGCTTGATCGCGTTTTGAGCAATGAAGAAATCCGCAATATCATAACAGCCGTGGGCAACAGTATCGGTGAGGAGGAAGATCCTGCCAAACGGCGGTATGGGAAGATCGTGATGATGAGCGACGCTGACGTCGATGGATCTCACATCCGGACCCTCTTAATGACCTTTTTCTACCGGCAGATGCCCAAACTCGTGGCTGAGGGCCACCTCTACGTCGCACAGCCGCCGTTATACCTTATCGTCAATGGCAAGAAGGAACGGCGATATGTCCATGCTGAGGACCAGATGCAGGCGATCCTGATGGAGACGGGACTCGCTGGCGCGTTACTACATGCCACCGCACCGGCAAGCACCGATCGCGCCAAAGAAATTAGCGGTGACCGCTTAAAGGGCCTGCTTGACTTGGTTGCCTCCATCGAACAAGGGCTACGTGCCTTCGGTCGTCGTAATCGCTCAGTGCGTGACTTCCTGGCAATGGCCTATAAGCCCAAAACCAGGGACTCCGACAAACCAGACCCGCGCGATGGCTTGCTCCCTCTGTTCTTGGTTGAGCACGAAGGTAAAGAAGAGCGGTTTTACAGCGAAAAGGAGCGGCAAGACTACTTGACGGCGCACAACTTGCAACTGGATGTGGAAACGGAATTGGAGCCCAGTTCAGGACCAACTGCTATAGGCAGCACGGGTGAATTAGCTTCGCAGAGCTACTCCGCTGACCGTCGTCGCATTCACGAGGTCGAGTTGCACGAGGTCAAGATGTTGAACAAGCACTTGAGCCGCCTCCGTGATGAGTTTGACTTAAGGGCAGACGTTTTACTCCCTCACGAGGTAACCGGTGATGATCCTCCCCCCCGGTTTATTCTCGAACGAGACGGAGAGTCCCATCCCCTTTTAGAGCTACGTGCACTGGTACCCACCGTGCGCAAGATCGGTGAAAAAGGGATGAAAATCACTCGCTTCAAGGGCTTAGGCGAGATGGATGCTGAGCAGTTATGGGAGACTACCATGGACCCGGGGCGCCGGACACTGATGCAAGTGCGGCTCGACGATGTCGCCGCTGCCAACGATCTATTCGCCACCCTGATGGGAGACGATGTCGAGCCGCGCCGGGAATTCATCGAAAAACACGCACTTGAGGTCAAGAACCTCGACGTCTAAGCCACCGAGCCGTTGGAGGATTCCGAGTAACAAGTGGATCATGATTGGTGACCGGTGAGAGAACAGCATTATCGGTTGCCTCAAACAGTCCTGCGGAAAAAGACGATCTCAACAAGGAGGGTAACCTCTGTTGATTGAATCGGCTCGGTGGTTACCTCACCCTCCGGGGGAGAATTCAAACCGTTTCAAGGCCGTGTTGTGCCAAGCGTGAAATCGAGGAGGCGGTCAGGTTGCCAGATCCCAGAGATCCTTCAGGATCCGGAGTTCGGGATTCGGCCAATTGAACGTTTCTTGTGCTCACGGGCACATCGTCACCCAATTTCTAGCAACAAGTCGCTAGCCAGTCTGATTGCAGGGTCCGTCCCGAGCGGGAACAGATGATGGGGATTGCCCAAAAGGTCGTGCGGCATTTCAGCGATGCAGTCCGGTCGCGAGGCCAGTCGTATTTTGTCAAGGGTCGAGTTACGGTCATGGCGGCCAGACCCGGTGAGGTCGTCGCTAAGGTACGGGGCACCTCGAAATACCGGGTACGCTTGCGCATGCGAGGGTCTAAGTTATTGGCTTCGTGTACTTGCCCCTATTTCAGTCCGCAGGGGGAACCGTGCAAGCATCTCTGGGCGACATTGCTCTTGGCCGAAGCGCGGGGGATGTTGCAATCGCCGCCAGTTTATCCTGTTCATCTGGTGACCGAGAGCCCCCGGCGCTCATCGACGGTAGGTTCACCAGAGACCCGGAACGAGGCAGAAGTTGACCGAGAGCCGTTACGTCCGAGCCAGCCAGATTTGGGGATAGGAGCAACCGACTTAGGCCTATCGCGGCCAGTTGGACCTCCGCCGCGGGGACCAAGGCCTAAGGGGAAGGATAGGGGTATGCGCCGTGACCAACCGGCTGAGGCCAGTGGTTGGAGTCAACGGAATCATGCTCCTCGTGATTACCGTGCCTCTAGTGGCGGTCGCTCGAAGAGCAAAATTCCTGGGCCAGGCCATGGAACAAGCCCTGGTTCAGCAAGAGCCAAGGCCGTTAATCGGAATTCTAAACGGCTGCTTGTATACGTTCTTGACGTCGCGGCTACGCTTGCACAAAACCAGGTAGTCGTTGATTTAGCCCGGCGTCAGCGCAAGACAACCGGTGAATGGGGACCACTTCGACCCTGGTATTACGCTCCACATGCATCGCATGTTAAGTACGATCCCGAAGATCGTCTGATCCTGGCCCTACTCGATGAAGCCCAGGGAGGTGCTCCTCAAGCAGGGTATTTACCGCCAGGTTTAAATACTGGCTCGGCATCTGGCTCTAGTCTGACGAATGGTGTAGCTGCTGTCATCGGCGCGCGCCAGCAAGGTGGTTATAGTTCTGCAGCGGCTCGCGCTGCCTCAGACCGGGCATTACGCGGGATGCGGCGATTTGTACTGCGCAAGGACCAGGCAGCGCTGGTAGAGCGGCTAGCGCGAACAGGACGGCTACGACTACGTCGCACAGACGGAGAGGAAGATCCGCCCACAGTCCGTTGGGACGATGCCCAACCGTGGCGGTTTTCGCTGGAAATCCGCCCCGAGCTCGGGGGAAAACGCTGGGCTTGGCGGGGCTCGCTTCGCCGCGGTGAAAACCGGATGGACCTTTCCGAGCCGCTGGTCCTCTTATCCGGCTTGCTCATCTTGGGCGTCGGTCGTGCTGCTCGGTTTGACGACTTAGGAGTCATGCCGTGGATCCAACGGCTGCGATATGAGAAGGAAATTACCTTTGTCGAACCTCAACAGGACTTGATGCTAGGGCGGATCTTAGCTGAAACGCGTGTTCCCCCTCTAGAGCTTGTTGAGTCGTTGCGGCTGGAAGAAATTAACGCCAAGCCACGTCCTTCATTGACGCTGCGAACTCCCCGCCAGAACTGGGGACTAGGGTCGGATAAACTGATCGGCGAGCTAGAGTTTGACTACGACGGTGCAGTGATACCGGCCGGTCGGACAACCCCATTGGCCGTCTCAACCGAACTGGGGCTTGTCATTCGTCGCGATCCCCGGACCGAAAGCACTGCCGACGTCAAGCTATTTGAATTGGGTTTCCGGGAAGCCAAAGATCCACGGCTCGATCCGGGTACTCTCGAGCTTCCGGCCAAGCGAATGGCCCAGGTATCCAAGGAGCTGGTGATAGCCGGCTGGCGGGTTGAGGCAGAGGGAAAATTAATTCGTCCAGCAGGCGAGTTCAAAATGGCGCTGGCAACGGGTATCGATTGGTTTGAGCTCGAGGGGGGATCCAGTACGGTGACCAGAAGGTTAACCTCCCTGATCTCCTGGCAGCCGCCCGGCGCGGTGAGTCCATGATTGAGCTGGGAGATGGCTCGATGGGAATGCTGCCCGAGGAGTGGCTCAAGAAGTACGGTATGCTCGCCGACCTAGCTACCACAGCTGATGGTAACCTCCGCTTTGGTTCATCGCAGGCAGGGATGCTGGATGCCCTTCTCGCCGCCCAACCAGAGATCGAGGTTGATGCAGCCTTCGAGAAAGTGCGCCAGAACCTGCGCCAGTTTGAGGGAGTAGTTGGCGTTGATTCACCCCCGGGCTTTCATGGTGAACTTCGTCCGTATCAACGTGATGGGCTAGGCTGGCTTGATTATCTACAGCGGTTCAGTTTCGGTGGCATCCTGGCGGATGACATGGGTCTCGGTAAGACCATCCAGGTGCTGGCACTTTTACAACGGCGGCGGGCCCATCGTCAGGCCAAAGGGCCATCTCTGGCTGTGGTCCCGCGCTCGCTGGTCTTTAACTGGATGCAAGAGGCCGCCAAGTTCACCCCGCGTCTTCGTATACTTGACTACACAGGGCCAGGCCGGCATGCGCTGCGCGAGGTATTTGGCGACTATGATTTAATCATCACGACGTACGGCACGGTGCGCACAGATATCGCAGAACTGACGAACATCCAGTTCGATTACGCGATTCTGGACGAAGCCCAGGCGATCAAAAACGCCGAAAGCCAGTCGGCAAAGGCAACACGGCTGTTACGGAGCCGCTACAAGCTAGCTATAAGTGGTACTCCTATCGAAAACCACCTAGGCGAGCTCTGGTCGATTTTCGAGTTTTTGAACCCTGGTATGCTCGGCACGGACTCGGTCTTCAAGAAGTATGTTGGAAGCGGTTCTTCCTTGGAACAAACCGATCGCACGTTACTTGCCAAAGCTCTCCGGCCCTTTATTCTCCGTCGTACCAAGCAACAGGTCGTCGAAGATTTGCCGGAAAAAACCGAGCAAACGCTGTATTGTGACATGGAGGCTGACCAAAGGCGCTGCTACGAGGAGCTACGGACCCATTATCGCGACGCGCTCTTGCGAAAAGACGCAGCCGAATTGAACCACTCTAAAATCGAGGTTCTTGAAGCTCTCTTACGGCTACGTCAGGCTGCGTGCCATCCTGGTTTGATCAGCCCTGAGTTGGCGTCAGAGCCGAGCACCAAACTGGAAATGCTCATCCCATCGATTTCCGAGGTCGTTGCCGAAGGGCATAAGGTTTTGGTCTTTTCTCAGTTTACCAGCTTTCTGGCAATTGTCCGGGAACGGCTGGAGCAGGAAAAGATCGTCTATGAATATCTTGATGGACGGACCCGCAACCGCGCTGCCAAGGTTGAACGATTCCAGACCGATCCTGACTGTCCGGTATTTTTGATCAGCTTGAAGGCCGGTGGCCTGGGATTGAACTTGACTTCCGCTGAGTACGTTTATCTGCTCGATCCCTGGTGGAACCCAGCCGTCGAAGCTCAAGCCATTGACCGGTCACACCGCATCGGGCAGACTCAGCACGTCTTTGCCTACCGCCTAATCTGCCGGGGCACTGTTGAAGAGAAGATCTTGGAATTGCAACAGAAAAAGCGCGACCTGGCGGACGCCATCTTGAGCGCCGACAACCGGGGTGTCATTCAAAATCTATCCCGCGAGGATCTTGAGTTCCTACTGTCATAAGCAGCGAAATGACTTCGCAACCAGCTCGAAATTAGGCGGTTAAAGGTCTTGGTAGGCGGACGAAATGCTGTCACGCTAAACTGAGACATGATCAACTTAATACAGTCCGGCCTGATAGGGCTACACCGGTTCGATGATGGCATCGGGTTCTTGGTCTGAGAGAGCTTCAGTGCTGTGGCTTGGCACAGGACCGCGGTGGCCAAGACCGAGGGTAAGGATGATCGTGGCGGAGACGATCATCGAGATACAGAGATACAGCAGACCAGGCAAGAATGAGTGAGTCCGGCTCTCGACGAAACCAAGCAGAAACGGTCCTACAAACCCCCCGAGGTTGCCTACGGAATTGATCAAGCCAATACTTCCAGCGGCTGCCGTGTCGGTCAGGAGCAAGCTCGGCAGTGCCCAGAAGGCTGGCATATACGACTTCAGCCCCATTAATGCCACGGTGAAGAATATCACGGCCAGAATCAACCGTGCGTTGAAGGATAGTGATGCAGGAATTAGCAACGTGCAGCCCAGTGCGACAGCACCGGTGTAAATTGGCATAGAGCCATGTAGTCGGCGCTCGCCGGTGCGGTCTGAGTTCCAGCCAACTAAAAGCTGTCCGATTAACCCCCCAAGCGGTGGGATGATCACAGCCCATGTCAATTCGCTGAGCCGTAGCTCATACCACTTCTCGAGGATCTTTGGCAGGAAGATTTCGACGCCATAGCTAGCTGTCACCACAAAGAAATAAGCTGCCGCCAGCAATAGTACCTTAGGATGTCGAAATCCTTCTCTAAGGGCTTCAAGTAGGTTCGTGTGATGCTGGCTTTGCTGATGCCGAGCTTTTTCGTTCTTCAGTTCTTGTTCTAAGGCTTCGCGCTCATCTCTCTCAAGCCAGTGGGCATCCTTTGGCCAGTCAGGCAGATAGAATAGAACCAGAATCCCGAGGAGTACTGCAGGAATGCCCCATGCAATGTACATCCACTGCCAGCCGTGCATGCCTAAAAGCTGCGGATGGTGAACCGTCACATTGCCAAACGTTTCTGTTGTGCCAACTCGTAGCAAGAAGTACGACAATTTGGGACTGATGAATTGAGCGACTGGAGTGGCGATAAAGAACCAGGATAGCGCTTGTGCACGGTCGCGGGCGGGGAACCAGTGTGTGAGGTACACAATGACGCCAGGGAAAAATCCAGCTTCAGCTAGGCCAAGTAGAAATCGAACCGCGTAGAACTGAACCGGTGTCTTGACAAACGCTGTTAGAGCTGCCACAAGCCCCCAGGATACCATAATGCGACAGATCCACTTCCGGGCATCCCATTTCTCAACAATTAGCGTGCCAGGAATTTCGAGGATGAAATAACCGATGAAAAATACCCCAGCACCGAAACCAACAACAGCATTGTTAAAGGCTGGTAGATCTCTCGACATCTCAATTGTAGCGAGCGATACGTTAACGCGGTCGACATAGGCGATGACATAGCTCAAAAACAGGAGTGGTAGAAGCCGCATATAGGCTTTAGCCCGGGCCCGGTCAAGGGCGGTTGCGAAAGAGGGTAGCATAGGCAAGCTCACAGCAGGCTGGGAAACGAAGGTCAGAAAGAGGCGAAATTGAGAATCGCTAACTCATAAGTACGTAAAGCTGGAAATCTATCAGGCTGGTCAAACTGAAGCATCTGATGAAAGCCTGAAGGTAACACGTGAGGTAGGATACGGCAAACAATGGGTAGGACATTCTGGTTTAATTATTGACAGACTTGGATCAACGGTCTAGGTACAATGGATGAGACCCAGAGGTACGCAACCTTCCTTATGAGGTTAAATGGTGGAAAAAACCAGTCGCTGGTAGCAATATAGGTCTGTTAAGGGCGGCTAACTAGAAAGCAGTGAACACATGAGTCGCTTCAGATGGCAGTTAGGCGTGATGGTAGCAATAGCCTCAGTTGGGCTTATCGGGATGGTATCGTCGAATTTATCGGGTGGTGTAGATCAAGGAGTACAAGAGCTCAACAAACAGCTTGGGCAGCAGTTTCATATACCATATCAGCTGACAGACACGAATCACTTTCTGATCCGTGCGCAGGATTAA
Source organism: uncultured Isosphaeraceae bacterium (assembly GCA_963850935.1). Lineage (GTDB taxonomy): Bacteria > Planctomycetota > Planctomycetia > Isosphaerales > Isosphaeraceae > CAWFRS01. The sequence goes on along the minus strand of CAWKNT010000028.1, from coordinate 485,138 downwards.
TGGTAGAGGGCCGTTTAACTTTCTGATGGACTCAGGTGCCCCAGCACTTTTTATTGCAACGGAAACGGCAAAAAAGATCGGAGTAAAACCAGATCCCGAGGAGTTTTGGACACCCGTAGATCGCCTGGATCTAGAAGGAGGTGTACAGCTTACAGGTATTAAGGCACGGATAGAGGATCCGTTTCAGTTAGTTGGGATGAACGCCCTCGGTTTACCAGGTGCATCAATTGACGGCATCCTAGGATTTACAATTTTGGCACGGTTCCGTTTGGAGATTGATTTAACGAAGGACCGAATGGTCTGGACTCGCCTCGGTCATGAGCCAAATGACCCGCCAGTACCAAAGCACAAGCCAGGTCAACAAGGAGGTGCTCCCATAGGAATTCAGGCTATAAGCATGCTGGGGCCAGTTGCCAAAGGGCTTGCTTTTCTTATGGGCAAGCAGCCGACGGACGAACATCGACCTCGCGGCTTTTTAGGGCTTGAGTGGTGCGAAAAGGAGGAGGCAGGTCAGAAGAGAGTTTTCGTCGTGGGTGTACTGGATGGCTCACCAGCAGCCCACAGCGGAGTTCACCCGGGTGACTGTATCACTCGGCTCAATGATCACGTAATCGGTAGCCTTAGGGATGCCCACAATGCTTTGATCGACATTCGCGCCGGTGACCAGATAGCTCTGGTTATAGATCGTAGGGCGGATAGCAACAACCACAAGCTAACATTAACGCTCACCGTCGGGGATGGTCTTTAAAGCATGAAGATACCACATTTTGATGCAGTTCCTTGGATTTACAGTTACCTACCTTCGAGTTCGGTTCGATTTGGTATTTGGACCGTCATTGCTATCGTTTGCTTAAGCTTAGCCTTAGGACAGGTTAGCATCGCATTTGAGCCACGGCCAGCTCTTCCATCACGGTTACAGGCACCGCCGCCATCAACGACGAACTTAGACAAGGGCATTGCTAAATCCGTTGTTCCGTTTACGATGCTGCCCACTAACCACATGCTGGTGGAAGCCCGGATCAATGACAAGGGGCCTTATCACTTGATCTTTGACTTGGGTGCGCCGATCACGCTCTTGAGCAACCGAGTAAGCGAAGCGGCAGGTGTTGTCAAACCGGGTGCGCCTCGATCGTTCCTGTTCGGCATGCGAGGAGAAGCCGAGGTCAGTAAGCTCCAGGTTGGCGAGCTGAAAGCCACCAAGCTGCCGGTGATTGTCTTGGATCATCCTGTGCTCGCAGCTCTCGAGGAAATGACGGGACGGCAAATTGACGGGCTCATGGGTTTTACGTTCTTTGCGCACTACAAGACGACGATCGACTATCATGCTCATGAAATGACGTTTGCGCCAATCGATTATCAAGTCCGCGATCTGATGAAGGAACTTCCTGACCGGTTGTTGGGGCCAAAAGTTGCCCGTCGTCGTATACTCGCTCCCTTGGGTTTATGGGGATTTCGCCTAGGAGAGCCTATAGGCGGCTTGGAATCACCCGGCGTACCAATCGTCGAGGTTTACCCAGGGTCAGCAGCTTCCCGCACTGGATTGAGGCAAGGTGACGTGCTAATTACCCTCGATGGCCGCTGGATAGCTTCGATTGTGGATGTCTTCCATGCTGTGGCAAGGATTGAACCAGGCCGCGATACCACTATCGTCGTTCGCCGTGAGGGTAAGGACCAAACTCTCACGATCCGTCCGTCAGACGGTGCATGATTGGTGCAATGGCTACGGGAATAGCGTGGCTCACCAATAGTTTACGCGGCTATTCACACGTTCATTGATATAGTCACATAACATATTATCAATCAGTTAGACGCCCGTGAGAATAGCTCTACACGCACTAATTTGCGACAGTTGTGAACCTCGAAAACCCTTTGCCAGATTGGGACTTAGGTTCTCGTAAGCTCTGCTTATATTAGTTGCGTACATGGCTGGTTTTCGGTACAATTCGAGGTTCCAATTTTGGTGCTGCTCGCTCGTGTTTATCGATAAATAACACCGGCTATTGGAGAACAGCAGCATCTAACTTGTGCAGAGGGATCGACTGAACGTGGATAATGCTATCTTGCCGCCACCTCCGGCGCTGCCTTCACAGCCTCTTAATATCGAAGAGGAGCTCAAGGAGAGCTACCTCAACTACGCAATGTCGGTGATCATCAGCCGAGCATTGCCAGATGTGCGTGATGGACTTAAACCGTCACAACGCCGCATCCTTGTAGCAATGCGTGACTTAGGTCTTAGTCCTGGTTCAGCTACAAGCAAGTGTGCAGGAATCGTTGGCGAAACGATGAAGCGGTATCATCCGCACGGGGATAATTCGATTTATCCTACATTAGCCCGCATGGCCCAGTGGTGGAACATGCGGCACCTCTTAATCACCGGCCAGGGGAATTTTGGCAGCATTCATGGCCTACCTCCGGCAGCTATGCGGTATACCGAGGCAAAGCTCAGCCAGGTCGCCGCCGAAATGCTTGAAGATATCCAATACGACACCGTCGATTTTCAACCTAACTACGACGAGAAGTATCAAGAGCCACGGGTTTTGCCCGGTAAATTTCCTAACTTACTTGTAAACGGATCAGGTGGTATCGCAGTAGGTATGGCAACCTCGATTCCACCTCATAATCTAGGTGAGGTTTGCGATGCCCTTATTGCCTATATCAATGATCCGTCAATTGATCTTGATGCGATTATGGAATTGCTTCCAGGTCCTGATTTTCCCACGGGGGCAACAATCTGTGGCCGGTTCGGGATCAAGGAGGCATATCGAACCGGCCGCGGCCGGGTAATTGTTCGGGCTAAGTATGAGATTGATGAGCTCAAGGATGGACGCAGCCAGATCGTTTTTACCGAGATCCCCTACCAGCTCACAAAGGAAATGCTGCTCAAAAAGCTTGCAGATCTAGTGAACGGCGGCCGGATCACAGGCGTGTCCAATATCGATGATTTCAGCGACCGGAAACAGCCTGTACGGATCGCCGTCACAGTAAAGAAGGGAGAGGATCCCAACGTCGTTGTCAATCAGCTTTTCGAGTATTCACCGCTACAGGACACATTCAGTGTGATTATGCTGGCGCTCGTCGACGGCCGGCCCAAGACGCTACCGATTAAAGACTTCTTACGGCTCTTTGTCGAACATCGCGTGAATGTGATCCGGCGCCGTACCCAGTATCAGCTTCGCCAGGCACGGAATCGGGCGCACATCGTCGAAGGGCTTTTAATAGCGCTGGCCTATATCGACGAAATCATCCGGGTAATTCGTAGCTCTGCAGATCCGAATGAGGCTCGCACACGTCTGATGGGGATTGCCGTCTCGGCCGAAATTCTCCGCCGTGCATTGAATGACCCGGAAGCGAAGGAGTCGACGAGTCTTACGCGGATGCAAGCTGACGCAATTTTGGTCATGCAACTACAAAGGCTAACCGGGTTAGAAGCCGACAAGCTAGCACGGGAATATATTGGCTTAAAGGCCAACATTGCTGACTATGAACGGATCTTGGCCGATGAGCAAGTAATCCTCGAAATGATCCGTGCCGACCTCCAAGAGCTAAAGACCAAGTACGCGGACGCGCGCCGGAGCGAGATCTCGGACGAAGAACTTGGGGACTTTGATAAGGAAGCCTTAATCCGCGAAGAAAACATGGTCGTGACTGTCACGCACGACGGTTATATTAAACGCCTTCCACCAAGTACCTATCGTGCCCAAGGTCGAGGAGGCCGTGGCATTGCGGCGACCAACACCAAGGAAGGCGACTTTCTCGAGCATATGTTTGTTGCCTTAACTCATGATTATATCCTCTTCTTTACAGATAAGGGTAAAGTTTATTGGATCAAGGTCTATGACCTACCGCTGGCAACTCGAACCGCTGGTGGACGGGCAATTGTCAATTTGTTGCAACTCGGCGACGGCGAGCGAATTACTGGACTCGTCCCGGTGCGTGAATTCCGGGAGGATGAATGCCTGCTGATGGTGACACGACGCGGGACTGTCAAGAAGACTGAACTTGTTGCCTTCAAACGCCCCTTGGGGCGCGGAATTATCGCCCTGGGATTAGACGAGAATGATGAACTGATTGGCGTGGCGCACACCAAGACCGGCGATCATGTTATTTTGGCAACGCGGAACGGTATGTCCATTCGGTTTGATGAGATACGTGTACGATCCATGGGCCGGCCGGCTTACGGCGTCAAGGGGATCGAACTAGCCGAGGGTGATGAAGTTGTCGGTATGGTTGTCGCCAATGGCGATGACGATCCGGCCAGCCTTTTAACAGTCTGTGCCAACGGTTATGGCAAGCGGACCCTGCTAACAGAGTATCGCACGCAGAATCGTGGTGGTAAAGGCTTGATTGACATCCAAACTAACGAGCGCAACGGGCCGGTAGTTGCTGTGAGCAAGGTCATTGACGAAGACGAGGTCATGCTCACTACCAACGGCAGCATGGTCATCCGAACGAAGGTTAGTACGATGCGCACCATTGGTCGTAATACATTAGGCGTTCGGTTGATCAAGCTTGATGATGGGGATACCGTCAGCAGCCTTGCTAAGCTTCCGGAAGATGAACTAGGTGATGGCGCAGTGCTGGGAGAAACAGTCGACTTAGATGGACAACCGGTCGACTTAAACGGCGAAGCCGACAGCAGTGTGGACAACAAGCCCCCGTTCCCGTTTGGTGGGGCACACCCCCCTCATATCATCGACGACGGTGTGGCGGAAGCTGAAGCCAGCGACCATATAGACCTCGACGGCGAGTCCGATGATAAGGCTGCCCTTGATGACTAACCGTCAGACCAAGCGTGAACTGAAACGCTTGCCCCAAAGGCAAACGGCTTGTCCACGATGGCTAGGATGTATTCGCTTGACACCCTGCTCTGGGCTGGTGGTGTTCGCTGCGGCACATGAAAGATGGATACGAGCAAAAAGATGAACATGGGCATAAAAAACGAGATTCCATTAAAACGGATTTTGGTGACAGGGTGCTGTGGGTTCATAGGTGCTAACTTTGTGCGCTACATGTTAGACACGGACCCGGCGATCGAGATCACAAACCTGGATGCATTGACCTATGCCGGCAACCTGGACAACCTCCTGGGCATTGACGCCGGTGAGCGCTATCAGTTTGTACAAGGAGATATTGCTGATCGGACCTTGGTCGCGTCACTGGTCGCTACGGGAAGATACAACGCGGTTGTGAATTTTGCCGCTGAGAGCCATGTCGATCGCTCAATCAACGACGCCACGCCGTTTCTACGGACTAATATTTTAGGAACACAATGTCTACTTGACGCAGCACGTGCAGCAAGTATTCCACGGTATGTCCAGGTTTCCACGGATGAAGTGTACGGCACACTAGAACCTGATGATCCACCGTTTGCCGAGACTACACCACTTGCCCCTAACAGCCCATATGCTGCCAGCAAAGCTGCAGCTGACCTTCTTGTCCGTGCAGCCTATCATACCTTTGGACTCAATACGGTTATCACCCGGTGCTCAAACAACTACGGCCCTTATCAGTTCCCTGAGAAGCTGATACCACTTTTTATTACGAACGTTATGGCAGACATCGAGGTACCAGTTTACGGCGATGGCCGTCAGGTGCGCGATTGGATCTATGTGCTTGACCATTGTAGGGGAATTGACGCTGCGTTACGGCGGGGCAAAGCGGGCGAGGTCTACAACTTTGGTGGCAAGAGTGAACGTTACAATATCGACGTAACTCGTGCTATTTTGAAAAGCTGCGGTAAGCCCGAGAGCCTGATCCGCTATGTGACCGACCGCCTTGGTCATGACAGGCGCTATGCGATCAACTGTAAGAAGGCTGAATCTAACTTGGGCTGGTATCCTACAGTTGCCTTCGAAGAAGGTTTGGCTACCACCGTTAAGTGGTACCAGACTCACGCTGAATGGATTAACCGAGTTCGCTCGGGTGCCTATCGAGTTGGCGTAAGGTAACCCCGGTTCCGAGAGCGCGACGGAAGGGAGTATCTCTGGATGCGTGCATTGGTCACGGGCGTTTCAGGGTTTGTGGGTGGTCATCTTGCAGAACACCTCGTGGCCGAAGGGGATTTAGTCGTTGGGCTCTCTACATCAGGTCGCTGGCCTGCAGAGTTGGCTGAACTGGGAAGGACTATAAGGATAGAGCGGTTTGACCTAGTCGAGCAGAGTGAGGCTGATCTGAGCGATCTAATTCGGCGGAAACAGCCGGAAGTAATCTATCACTTAGCTGCTCAGTCGAATCCCCAGGAAAGTGTCACCGACCCCCGTGGCACTTGGACCCTAAATCTAGGTGGAAGCCTTAATTTACTTGAGGCGGTCAAAGCCTCGGCTCAGAAGCCTCGAGTAGTCCTCGTTGGTTCAGGAGTTTCTTACGGGAATCCTCCACCTGAATTTATTCCGGTGACTGAAACTTGCCCATTGCGTCCTAGCAATGCCTATGCAGCAAGCAAGGCTGCAGTCGACCTGTTGGGGATAGCGCACTACCTAGCACATGGCACAGATATTGTCATGGTTCGGCCATTTAATCACGCGGGCCCACGTCAGTCATCACGCTACGTGCTAGCTGGTTTCGCATTACAAATTGCGGAGGTGGAATGTCATCGCCGTACTTGTCTAAACGTCGGTAACCTCAGTATCGTTCGCGACTTCACAGATGTTCGCGATGTAGTGCGTGCTTACCGCCTCTTAGGTCAACAGGGACAGCCGGGTGAGATTTACAACCTTGGTAGTGGTCAAGGTACAAAGCTTATCGACGCGCTTGAATATCTCTGCTCTCGGTCAACGAGTACAATTGATGTGCAAGTCGACTCGAGCCGTTTACGCTCAGTCGATCAGCCATTGCTTGTGGCCAACGCAAGCAAACTACGTACAGCAGTTGGCTGGGAACCACGTTACTCAATCGAGCAAACCTTGGCTGATATGCTTGATTTTAGCCGTCGCTCTTTGGCTAATTAATTTTTGCGTGTGCGCCCTTGATGCGCATGGCTCTTATTATGAGCATTCAAGCCAAGAGAAGCTAAGACAGCTCGGGTGTTGATAGAGCAGTGACTGCAAGCAGAGATTTTGCAGAAACGGAGAATTGGCATCGATGTCAACAGTTTCTAATTACCTGGCGCTTGATCTGGGAGCTGAAAGTGGGCGGGGTTTACTAGGCCATTTTGATGGAAGACAGCTCGCTCTGGAAGAAGTACATCGCTTTCCAAATGGCCCGGTTCGGATGCTGGATACCATTTACTGGGACTTGCCCCGGCTCTGGGAAGAAGCCAAGACAGCTCTAAGGAAGGGAGCTTTGGTTAGCGGCGGCCTTGATGGTATAGGCATTGATACATGGGGTGTTGATTTTGCATTGGTCGGCCGGGGCGAAACGCTTTTGGGCAACCCAGTCCATTACCGCGATGTCCGAACAAATGGCATGCTGGAAATTGCCCTAAAGCGCATGAAACGAGAGCGCATCTATGAGCTTACCGGTCTCCAGTTCTTGCCGTTCAATACGATCTATCAGCTTTTAGCCCTGAGGGAGGCTTGCTCACCTCTATTGGATATGGCCGAAACGCTGCTTATGATGCCAGACCTCTTTGGTTGGCTTCTGACGGGCCGTCGTGTTAGTGAGAGGACTGATGCTTCTACAACTCAGCTACTGGATCCGCGCAGCGGAGCTTGGTCCAATGAGCTTTGTCATACACTTAATTTACCACGTACGATCTTACCGACGTTAGTCGATCCAGGTACAGAGCTCGGGCCTTTGCTTCCATCAGTTGCTGAGGAGATTAGCCTCACCCGTCCCATCATGGTTATCGCGCCAGCTACTCATGATACTGCAAGTGCCGTTGCTGCTGTGCCTGTTGTCAGCTCTATGTCATCGTCTGATACATGTCCAGACTGGTGTTACCTCAGTTCTGGCACATGGTCGCTCTTAGGCGTAGAGGTTCGGCGTCCAGTAATCAATGCCGATACAATGAAGTATAATTTCACTAATGAGGGAGGTGTGGCAGGAACAACCAGGCTGTTGAAGAACATCATGGGGCTCTGGCTTGTTCAAGAATGTCGCCGCACCTGGGCTCGCGCCGGACATGAAATGTCTTATGAGAATCTAATCACTCGAGCTCAGGCTGCCCCTGCTTTTAGTGCGCTGGTCGATCCGGATGATCCAAGTTTTCTCACCCATGGTGATATGCCAGCTCGGCTCATAGCTTACTGCACTCGATCGAATCAGATACCCCCAGTTGATGAAGGGGCACTGATCCGTTGTTGCCTGGAGAGTCTGGCGCTCAAGTACCGTTGGACAATTGAGCGGCTCGAAGCAATTCTAGGCACGGCGATCAAGACGATTTATCTTGTTGGTGGTGGGGCCAAGAACAGATTACTTTGTCAGTTTACCGCCAACGCATGTAACCGGCCCGTCCATGCGGGGCCGGTAGAGGCCACAGCGATCGGCAACATTTTAATGCAGGCTTTTGGTCGTCGACAGGTTGGCTCGATCAGGGACCTGCGTGAGGTCGTGCTTCGTTCATTTCCGGTGACAGTTTACGAGCCCTGCGATACAACCATGTGGTCTAACGCTGCTGGCCGCTTTGCTTACTTGGTACCAGCTTGAGGAAGATAGACGTTCGGGCAGTGGTTTCGGTTACAAGTCTTCAAATGCCCATTCGACCGTGGTGAAGAATTTACCAAGCGATTTTGCGTAACCCTGTTGCCACTGCCTAGATCTCCGATTACGGTGACGAGATCGACGTATTTGACTGGCAAGTTAGGCAGTCGTCTCCGGTTGGCTCTGTCGATTCTGCTTCTGGCATATACCTAACAAGGGAGATCACTCATGGATCGGCGCGACATTTTAGGTTGGCTATCAGCAAGCGCACTGGGTGGGTGTGCATCTCTGATGCCTACGGTAGCTCGACCGGCGGAGGAAGCGCAGCCAAAGCCAATGTCCAGCCATGGCTTGCCAGCGCTTAAAATCACCGACATCACGACAATTCTAACTGCTCCTAATCGAACCCGATTAGTCGTTGTTAAGGTTTCAACGAGCGAGCCTGGGCTTTACGGTCTGGGCTGTGCAACCTTTACCCAGCGTGCCTACGCAGTACAGACCGCAGTTGAGAAATATCTCAAGCCTTTTCTAACTGGCCGTGATGTGGACGAAATCGAAGATATATGGCAGTCATCATATGTTAGCTCATACTGGCGCAATGGACCTGTGCTTTTTAATGGAATGAGTGGCGTAGACATGGCGCTGTGGGATATCAAAGGCAAACGAGCTAACATGCCCGTCTACCAATTGTTGGGGGGAAAATGTCGCTTTGGTGCTGCTCTTTATGCTCATGTTCAAGGGCGTGACTTCAAGGAGGTTGAGGACAATGCACGTAAGGCGATGGCCAAGGGTTACCGCCATATACGTGTCCAAGTTGGTATCCCGGGCTTAGCAACCTATGGTGCTGCAGGAAGCAGGGAGTCTGCAAACGCCGACGTAATTGGACCAACGCATCCGAAAAACGTGTGGGAGCCCGGGCCATATCTGCGAACACTTCCAAAGCTGTTTGAGCACCTACGAGTAACTCTGGGCGACGAGGTTGAACTACTTCACGACGTTCATGAGCGAATCTCACCCAGTCAAGCCATCGGCCTTTGCAAGGAGCTTGAAAAATACCACTTATTTTTCCTGGAAGATCCTCTGCCTCCAGAGGAAAAGGACCACTTCCGGCTAATCCGGCAGCAATCGAGTGTGCCAATCGCGATGGGTGAACTGTTCAATACGCAGCAGGAGTATGTTCCGTTGATTGCGGAACGGTTGATTGACTTTATTCGCATCCATATCTCGCAGATTGGCGGCCTGAGTATGGCGCAAAGGTAGCTACCCTTTGTGAATTCTTCGGTGTGAAAACAGCTTGGCATGGGCCACCTGATTGCTCACCGGTCGGCCACGCTGCAGGACTTGCTCTGGAGCTAGCCAGTTTAAACTTTGGGATCCACGAAAGTGGTGTTTTCCCACCCGAGACACGCGCGGTCTTCCCAGGCTGTCCAGAGACAAAGGATGGCTACCTCTATGCAAATGAAGCTCCTGGCCTGGGGATTGACATTGATGAGAAGCTAGCCGCAAAGTATCCCTTCCTAGATAACCCGACCTTCGACCACCGGTGGGGCACAACCCGCCGCCGCGATGGAACGGTAATCCGTCCGTAAGTGTTGCTGCCTGTGCGGGATTCCGCCAGTTTGAAATTCAGCGCGTTCGTAATTGATCAAACGGACAGCGGTGCTGAAGGTATTACACTTGGTCCTACGACCAACCAGATTCGGGTAGCAATAGTGAGAGTTGCCTGTAGGGGTAAGAGGCTTAACGGCAAGGGGGCATTGGCTAGATTTATCGCAGACATCCTGTGGCAAAGGATAAAGTATTGCGCAAGCATGTGCTTGAATTACTACAGGCGGCCATACCCATCTCACTTTTGAGGAGGCAGCTGCTAATATCTCAACGGAACTGCGCAGTGCCAAACCTACGCGCTTACCATAAAGCCCATGGCAGCTTATCGAACACATGCGAATCGCTCAATGGGATATTCTTCAGTTCAGCATTGATCAGAGCATATTTCGCCTGATTTCCTGAAGGGGTACTCGCCTGCAGCTAATACCCTGCTGGACTCTAAAGCATAGGACCATTCGATCAAAACGTTCCGGGCTGATCTGAAAGCGATGATGAATCTAGTTCTTGAGTCGAAGACGAAGCTATTTACCCCGTTTAGCACATGGTCAGGGGCAAACAATTTTTCGGGAAGCTCTATTGCTTGGTGACCATAATGCCTGCCACATTAGGCAGTTTGTTACAGTCCAACGGCTGTTGAGAGCCCGGCATAATGAATAAGCCCAGGTTAGGGATCAGAGTCGCGGACGGAAATTATCTTCATTGCGTTAGCAAGGGCACTTAGGAACTAGAAGTTTGGTGTGGATTACCTTGCGCATCTGAGCTTGGCCGTCCCTCGTAACTTGTGCGAAAAGCAGCGATGTTTTGCATGATTGAGGGGAGCTCATCCAGCCCAAACTGAGCCTTTACAGCCCCTTCGAGAAAGGCAGCCTTGTTCATTCCGTAGACAACCGATGAGTCCTCGTTTTGGCCAAGAGTATAGCCCCCGGCAGCCAGAATTGCCTTGCAACCCTCGACTCCATCTCGGCCCATTCCGGTCATTAGGACACCAACTGCAGCGCTCTGGTAAATATGTGCAGCTGAACCGAAAAGGACATCTACTGAGGGACGGTGACCACTGACAGAAGGTTCATCCAAGAGTGTAACCCGAGCTCGCAGTAGTTGGCCGGTTATTACCATATGCCTCCCACCTGGTGCAATCAACGCACGATTGGGCAAAACTAAATCACCCTCTTCAGCCTGCTTTATATCCAAGCTACTGTACTTATTAAGTCGCTGGGCGAAGACACCCGTAAATTGTGCTGGCATATGCTGGACGACCAAGATAGGGGGCATCGGTGGTGTTAAGAGTGGAAAGATTTGGCTAAGTGCCTGCGGTCCGCCGGTTGAAATACCAATGAGGAGACATAGTTGCCCCTGTGTGCTTGGTAGTGGCGCGAGGGATGATGAAATTGTCTCGGGTGATTGCCGTAATGGATGGTGGCCAGGTGTTGGCTCAGGGCGTAAAGTTGTAGACGTTGATCCAAGTGTCCGCCGTGGGCGCTGAACCTGACTCTGGGCAGCGGCCAAAACCTTGGTGATGAGCAGATCGCGGTTAGCTCGGATTTCGGCAAGCTGGTTACGCTCAGGCTTGGGCATAAAGTCAACGGCACCAAGTTCCAACGCCTGGAGGGTAACGTCAGCACCCTCCTGCGTCAGAGCACTGACCATAATCACAGGTGCCTCATGCACGGCAAGCAATGATGGAAGAGCCTCTAGACCTGAAACCTCAGGCATCTCAACATCTAAGGTAATAACATCAGGCTTGAGGCGGATGGCTTGAAGTACTGCTTCACGGCCATCACGCGCAGTGCCGACGATCTCAATTTCCGGTGCAGAGCTGAGTAGATCAGAAAGGAGCCGACGCATGAGCGCTGAGTCATCGACAACGAGGACGCGGATGCGCCGTTTATTTACCCCACGGTCTGGTACGGGTTCATGCCCGGGAGGAGATAAAGGCACAGTGAGCCTCGGGAGAATCAGTTAAGTATGGATAGCAGTGTGCTGAATCAGTCAGCGTGTCTGGCTTAGATTTCGTTAGTGCTTGTATGAGGTTGGGTTGCTTGTACGCTGAGCCTTAGCAAATAACGTCAGAACCCGGTCTCGCTCGAAAGGCTTGACGATAAAGTCAATCGCACCGTCGCGAATAGAGTCTATCAGTGATTGTTTCTGATCAAGTGCGGTAACAACTACTACCTGGGCTCGGGGATCAACAGCGCGGATTTCACGCAGTGCCTCAAGACCTCCCATGACAGGCATAACAAGGTCCATGGTTACAAGATCAGGCCGATATTGCTGGTAGAGGGCAACTGCTTCAGCACCATTAGACGCTTCGGCCACAACCTCCCAACCTGCTTCGGCTGCAACAGCGCAAATCATTTTTCGCATAAAAAGGGCATCATCGACGACTAGAAGGCGCTTCATGATGATCGCTCAGAAACGAAAAGAGTTAGCCACAGCCCAGGTGCTCAGTTTCCCGTTCCGAAGAACAGCCTAGTAGTTACCTGCTTCATAACGACAGAAGAGTTATTCACTCTAGAGCTCATAATGCATGCCACCAGGCACCTTGATTGTGACAATACCGGATGTGGTGTCTAGAGTCAGCCGCCGACCAGTTATTCCCCCCATATCTCGCGCTAGGATAGGAATGGTCAATTCATTAAGGATCTTTTCGACGGCATCTTGGTTTCGCTGACCGATATTTAGGGCTGAGTTTTCCCGGGCCAAACCATTCACCTGAAACATAGTTGCCCCTCCAGCAAGCTTAGCAGTCAAACGAGCGCTTACTTTGCCTCCGAGCCGACGATTAAATTCAGCAATCAAGGCAGGGATTGCTGTGTCGGCATACTTACCAGGGTGGTCAACTGTGCCAGGTGCTTTTGGAAGTACGATGTGCGCTAGTCCACCAAGCTTAGCTATTCGGTCATAGAGCACGAGACCTATACAGGAACCCAAGAGTGTCCGGATCCGAGTAGGTGTTGTGGCAATGACCCACTGGCCCATCGGCACTGCAACAACAGGCAATGAATCGGGTGAGTCAGTCAAGTGAGTGATTGACATTGACAGCACCCTAATCTATCGCGTTTCATATCGATCCACGTAACTCAAGCTTTGCTAGGGACGCAGCTAATAAGTGCAATGATTCACGGCTTGGGATGAACAGCAGTGTCCAATTGAGATTCAGTCCTTGCTTTCCTGTGCTGAACTGGCTATGGATCAAAAGGACCTGATCGAGCTCAATGGCTTGTTCCATGAGAGCAAACTGAAGCAGGCTACCGGCAAATTCACGTACGAGGGTTGGAGGAGTAGGTATTAGTTCATCGCTACCACGTTGGCTGACACTAAAGGGAAGCAGTGGGCTTGGTGCCATTGAGGGTAGGTGCGCAGCTAGAGCGTTAAGATAGGCACAGCCAATAATATTTGTTGTTTCCTTAACAGCGGACTGTTCAAGTTCATCCCAGTGCGTAGTTGTTCCCACTGGATGGCCTAAGAGTAGGTCGACTAGGGCGAGCCCGGAAGTATCCTCAAAAATGAGAAGGATCAAACCAGTAAGGGGGCCAACTAATCCCATTGTACACGCGGTAACTAATAGCTCAGCAGGTCCGAGTAAATCACTCACCTGCTGTAATTCGACGAGTTCAACTTGGCTTATTGTTAAGTGAATCTCTTGGCCAACCCACTTTGAAAGTGCCTGGGAGGCAGCATCAGCACCGCGGTCGAAGATCATACGTAAGAAATCACGCTGTGGATCATTCAGGATAGCTTGCATTAAAATAGTGCCTTAGTCATGTCAGTCACCAAAGGGGTTTTATGCCACACTTACCTTTATCAGTAGCTATTTGGAGTTATTCATTAGGAATGACTCTTGAACGCGATGGGCCGGTTGGCGTGCCACTAAGTCGATAACTGCGTCCAAGTCAAGAATAAGCGAAACGCGTCCATCACCAAGGATACTGGCTCCTGAAAGCCCGGGGATCGCTCGAAAGTTTTTCTCTAGTGACTTAAGTACGACCTCTTGCATGCCAATTAAGTGGTCGACGAGAAGGCCGATTGTGGTGTCGCCATTTTGAACAACGACAACGGTGTATTTCTCGACGCTGTTTCCCCCTGTTGGGTGATCATTACCTGATGCTTTGGCATTGTTATGAGCAGCTGGATGATTTCGACCTCCCCATTGGAAGACATCAGCCAGAGCGACAAGTGCTACGATCTTCTTGCGAATCTCAATGACTGGATGATTCTGAACACGATAGATCTGACATGGGCGAACCTCGACAATTTCATCGATGTGGTCTAAGGGAATTGCGTAGATCTCGTCGTAGATCTGCACAAGGAGGCTAGACATAATTGCAAGCGTTAAGGGGAGTCGGATAGTAAAGGTCGTGCCGTGGCCTCTATTAGATCGCACGTCAACGGTACCACTTAGGTTCTCGATCCGACTTTTAACGATATCCATGCCAACACCGCGGCCGGAAATTTCAGTAATGGTCTCAGCTGTGCTTAATCCAGGGTGCCAGATAAAGGCAATCAGATCGCGATCTGTCAGTTCATGGGCCTCACTTTTACTCATTAGCCCTTTGGTGATAATCTTGTTTCGGACCCGCTCGCAGTTAATTCCACGACCGTCGTCGGTGACGGTAATCACGACGCTATTGCCTCGATGTGATGCAAGAAGGGCTACGCTACCAGCGCGTGACTTACCGGTAGCTTCGCGCTCCGCAGGAGATTCAAGTCCATGGTCAACTGCATTACGAACCATATGAATCAATGGATCAGAAAGCTCGTCGATCATCCGCTTATCAAGCTCAGTTTTCTCGCCGCTGATTTGGAGAGTAACCTCTTTGCCGGATGAAAGACTAAGGTCACGGATGACTCGTCGAAACCGCTCGAAGAGGGGGCCAATCGGTACCATCCGTGTATCAAGAACTCCCTTTTGTAAGCCGTCAGAAACCCGGCCAAGGCTATGAATTGTCTCAGTTAGGGACTTAAGGTGCTCACGAGCTTCTCGAATTAGATAAAGTTCATCTTGAATGGCACGGAAGTTATCACGAAGACGACGAAAATGAACCGACCAACGGTCAAGTGGGTTATTACACGAGCTGCTTTTGGACTCAGTCAATGCTTCAAGCCCACGGCTTATACTCTCAAGTCGTTCATGGGTGTCGGAGGTGAGGGCTCGCGCATTGGATGTTCGGAAAAGGTCATCCATACCACGGGCAATGGCAACAAATCGAGCTTTGGTGATTACAAGCTCACCGGCTAGATTCATTAGATGGTCAAGTCGGTCACTCTCGACTCGGATTGTCTCGGCAATCTTCGCTTTTGCTGAACCAGTTGCTTGTTTAGACGTGGTTGCTTGAGTTAGCTGATTGCTTTGTCCCCCTGCCTTTGGGTTATACGCCACACGGTCAGCTATTTCTCCTATCGGAGTTGTTACTTGGTCGGAGCGTAAGGTTGCAGTGGTAGGAGCCAGCTGTACTGAGGGAGTAAAATTCGTATCGGCCTGCGGCGAGGTAGCACGGTATGAATCAGCCGGAGCTTGCGTCGTGGTAGAAAGAGGCTCTATGCAGACCTCAGCCACCCCTTCAACGTCAGCCAAACTCCGTAGTTCGTCAGCGTTACATTCAGTGGTTAGAAAAATGGTAAATTTGGGCAGTGGTTCAGTTTCATCGAGCCGTTCTACTGGTGGGTCAGTTGTAAGTATGCGCGCCTTAGTTGACAAACGGTTTAGTACCAACCGGGCTTTCATATCAGCGAGTGGTAGTTTCGGTTGAAAGACTACAGTCAGTGTCATCCCACCGGGTTCGTCAAACGAGCTAGTCTTTATAGGCAATTCCTCCGGGGAGGTAATAGTCGAAACAACAGGTGGTACGACAGGCGTTGGTAAAAGCGTTGTTTTTAGCTCTTGGGTAGGTTGCTGAATACTTAGTGCCTGGCTTGGTGGCATGCCTTGACCTGATACTTTACGGTCAATCGCAGTTGCGTGGAGGTACGCAACAACTTGCGCGACTAAATCTGAGAGATCACTAACAGTGGGCTTCTGGGCGCGAAGGTTATGATGATAATCGCGGAGTTCGTCGAGACAGCGAAATGTAAGGTCAAGGGTGGGACGATCCAGCTCACGCTTTCTACTTCGGAGCTGGTCAAAGAGGCTCTCAAGGTGATGCGTTAACTGATTAACTGGCTGAAATCCCATAACAATGGAGGCACCCTTGATGCTATGAAACATCCGGAACGCTTCCTGAAGGGCTTTAGCGTCGCTTGGATCTTGTTCTAGGCGCAAAAGTGCATCGTTGAGAGCAGTGATATGCTCGTCGGTCTCGTCTAGATAGAACGGTAACAGTTCAGCTAGATCAAAGCCCGACATTGCTGTCTCCACAAGGAAGCAAGATTTATGCTTCGCTTTAAAACATCAAAATTTAGTATAAGCTGCTCTTTGTAGTTAGTCATGCTTCTGGTACAGCCAAGGTTTAAGCTTGCTGAGAGGATCTAGCATCATATAGATACCCTCAGTGGGACCAGTTACTAGATATCCTCCCTTGGCAAGCGAGTTGATTACGTTTCGAACTACAACTTGTTTGGATTCCGTATCAAAATAGATGAGGACATTCTTGAGAAAAATGCAATCGAAGGGATCTTCCTTGAGTGGAAAGAGCAGATTGTGCTGCTTCCATGTAATGAGCGATTTTACATCTGGCTTAATGAGCCAGCGCTCGATTTGACAGTTCCTCGGTGAAAAATGCTTGTCGCTGCACTGGGTCGATCAAGCGTACTGCACGGGCGTCATAACTTGCTGTTTGTGCAGCATTGAGTACTGCGCCGCTTAAGTCTGTTCCTAGGATTGTTATGTGCCATCCGGTCAGGAGCGACTTTCTTCCAAGGAGCTTAAGGGCAATTGAATAGGGTTCTTCACCCGTGCTGCATGCGGCTGACCAGACCCGTAGGGATCTAGGGCGCTTCCGGGCAAATGCCTGCTGGGAGATTTCGGTTAGAAATGCTTCGCCTAGCCATTCATAGTTCTGAATATCGCGGAAGAAGTAAGTTTCATTGGTAGTGATGGCATCAAGGAATAGAGGCATTTCACCGCTGCCGTTGGGTGAAATTAGCAGACTGTAGTATTGGGCAAAGCTTAGTACCCCTGTGGCTCGCAACCGACGGCGGACACGATTGCCTATCATAATGCGCTTATTTTCGGCAATCCGGATGCCAGCAACTCGGTAGATTAGCTCGCAGTATTTCTGGTATTCTGCATCAGTGAGCTCAACATGATTCATGAGTTTGCACAGAGCCGAGATAGACGGTCTCAGACCTTGAATCCGGAAATCACGTTCTTAAGTGAGGTAGCCTGAGCTCCAAGTTCCTCAGCGCTAGCTGAGAGCTCTTCAGAGCTTGAGGCATTTGTTTCAGTAAGGCTTGAAACGCTCTGGATGGCTTTGTTGACCTCAGCTGACGATTCACTCTGTTCCTTTGTAGCCTGAGCGATTTTGGCAATACTGGCTGCAGTTTCATCGACACCCTGGACAATTTTTGCTAACGACTGGCCTGCTTTTTCAGAGAGCTGGGCCCCATCAGCAACACGACGCGTGGATTCCTTGATTAGTGCGGTAATCTCCTTGGCAGCTGCACTAGAGCGCTCGGCTAGCTTACGAACCTCATCGGCAACGACTGCAAAACCAAGGCCATGCTCACCAGCTCGCGCTGCTTCAATGGCAGCATTCAAGGCTAGTAGATTGGTCTGACTGGCGATCTCACTGATAACCTGAATTATGTCGCTGACTTGCTCGCTGGACTTCTTGATCAATACCATTGCCTCAATGGCCTGCTCAACTGACTCGCCCCCCTGTTTGGCTAGTTGTGATGTCTTATCGGCCTGAGAGCTGGCAGCGCCGGCATTACGGTTTATCTCAACAATTGAGTGGGAAAGTTGCTGGATGGAGGCTGACATTTCCTCAACCGTAGCTGCTTGGTTCTGAGCCGATTCGCTTAGGTAGTTTGCGCTTTCGGCCACAACGCGCGATCCCTCAGCGAACTGGCTTGCCGATTCGATGACTTGGCCAATGATATTTTTCAAGTCGCTTATCATTCTGCCAATGGCCTCACCTAGTCGCCCCATATCATCATCGCCGTGTACAGCAACGGCTACTGTGAGATTGCCATCAGAGGCGGCCTTGGCCACGTTCATCAGCTGGTTGACCTTGGTCTCCAGGTCAGTTTTAGCTTGGTCGATGCGTGTTTGCTGATCGACTCGTTCAAGCGCTGAGGAAACGAGCCGGCCTACGTTTCGAAGGGCATCAAGGCGTCCCTCAGATGGAACAACTCGTTCATCGGTGAAAAAGTCCATCGTGCCAAAGACACGGTTGCTCAAGATGATCGGAAAGCAAACGCCTGATTTAAGCCCACTGCGACGTGCGACTGGGGCACGAGAGCAGTTCTTCATTTCACCTAGGTCGGGCACGAAGACTAAGTCACGCGTCTGCCATGTTTGGCCGTTGAGTCCTTCACCTTCACGAAATCGAGCCTCAGCTGTAACGCGACGGAATTCCTCAGTCACCGATCCTGCATCATGTACAAAACGAAGTGCCTGGTCCTCAAGGTGTACCTCCCAGAACGATCCGTACGACCAGTTGAATGCTTCACGTACAGCTGAAAGGGCCGAGGTGATCACATCACGTACAGTACGGCTGCGTCCAAGTGCGAGAAGTAGCTGGTTCACTGCTCGGACGTCGGCGGCTGTTTCTGCCTCACGCTTCGCCGCTTCGACTTTTGCGGTCACTACCTCCCAGGTAATCATCGGTCCTATATAGGTGCCGTTATTGTCGAGCATAGCGCTGATACTAAGCTCAAAAAGCTCAGGGCCAACATTGATCATGGCCGTCCTTGGCATGTTCCGGGGGTCATTGAGAATTCGTCGTTGATGCTCTGGAGTCTTGTGAAAAATATCAATGGAGTGGCCGAGCATCTGGTTGACCTTAATGGGCAAATGAGATTCGAGCCGTTTGAGTGTTTCTTCAGCCTTCCGGTTCATGTACCGAATCTTCAAGCCAAGGTCAGCGTACAGGAGATTAACCGGAGCATTCTCGACCATTTGCTTAATCCGGGTCAGATCAGTCTGTTTAGCGAGATTTGACATCTTGT
This sequence comes from uncultured Isosphaeraceae bacterium, assembly GCA_963850935.1. Classification (GTDB taxonomy): domain Bacteria; phylum Planctomycetota; class Planctomycetia; order Isosphaerales; family Isosphaeraceae; genus CAWFRS01. The sequence continues at coordinate 465,839 of CAWKNT010000028.1, read as the reverse complement.
TGGAAGCTAGTTGCCCAATCACCCGTAAGGTGCCCACGCGTGCTTGGGAAACTTCCACAGTTTGCGTGCTGAAGAAGTCTAAGGTGCCGATCACATGACCGTCGCGGATGAGCGGTAGAGCAAGTGCAGCCTTGACGCCTGCCCGCTGCGCTGAGGGCGCACGACAACAGTCATGTAGCTCCGCTAGATCTGCTATATAAACCACATCACGCAGCCGCCACGCCCGTCCATTAAGCCCCTCTCCTTCGTGAAATTGAGCGGTCCGTGTCATTCGCTGAAATTCATCGTCTACCCGCCCGGATTCAAGCGAGAAAACCAGTACGTTTTCTACGGTGTCAACGGTCCAGTACGACGCATAGGTCCAGCCAAACTCCTTGCGGATGGTATTAAGTGTAGCGCGTACAACGTCGTCTACTGTATCAGCCTTGATAATTGCGCTGATTGTATCGACCAATGCGTGGGTATTGGCGTTAGCTTCCGTGACCAAGGTTTGTGCCTCCTCTGCAATAGCTAACCCCGCAGGTGTGCCCATAGCACCGGGGTTATTAACGATGGTCATGGTATTCTTCCTCTTGATATGGCCTTTGCTGCTTAGCTTTAGCCGCTTAGGGTTAGGGATGGGATGTGGCTCAAGCTGTGGCGCTAATAAGGGTTGAGCAGTAACATCCGCCTTGGATGCGTTAGAACTAGCGCTAGTAGTCGACTTGGCATCATTCAGTTTGTGTTGCATGGCTCTTTTTGTCGGTGATCTCACTGGCTGATTATCATCGGTCGCGGACTGAACATCCGGTTCCACGCTCATTTTTCTTGACTTAACACACTCTGGGGGTCCGTTCCCTTTTCCGGCCAGGGACCACTCACTACTTGATTCTGGTCTTCAAAGAGGCGTTCGATGTCGAGAATGATCAAGAGGCGGTCATCAAGTCTAGCTAGGCCCGCAATATATTGGTGCGAGATTGCCAAAACGGAAAGCGGTGGTGGCTGGATCTGATCTCGGTTGATGCGCATTACCTGTGTAACGGCATCGACAATGCAGCCGACGGTCTTTTCCTGAATGTTGACCACGATTGTGCGAGTTTCATCGTCAACTTCGCGCGGAGGTAGACTAAACCGTTTACGCAAGTTGACGATTGGAATAACTGATCCACGTAAATTGATCAGCCCCTCAATGAAATCTGGTACCTGTGGAATCCGCGTGATCGGCTTCATCAAGATGATCTCCTGGATCTTGGTGATGGCGATCGCGTAAACCTCATTGTCGAGCCGAAACCCCACAAGCTGAATGATCAGGTTATCACCACGACGTGTGACACCTTCCGCAGGCGGGACTGTTTGAGCTCCAGCAAACATAGGGGTAAGCCCTGGTGTAAGAGCAGTAATAGAAGGCAGCTGCGCAATTATAGCCGACCTGGGTTAGCCAATGCTCACGGCTATTCCGGCTTTGTCGGTCACAACGATGGTGATTCAGCGAATACGAACAGATGGATCGAGATGGAGGCTGGGCCACCTGGTTTAAGAGCTGGCCTTTACATCGACGTTACCGTCATCGGCTCCTTAATGCGCTGCGCCACTGCTAGTTTACCGCGCATTTTGGTTTTTGCCATTCCATCGATCAATGGCTTTAGGTGGTGGTGGACTCAGCTATCTTTGCAACGGACTCGAGTCGCGCACGATAGTGATCAAGTCCAGGTACCTTAAGCCCAGGGACTTTGGCTGTATCGTCCCAATGTCGCAAGCGGATCGCATCGCGGAGTCGAGGATGGTGCTCGAATTCAGCACATTCGCTGGTGCTCATTGGTCCACCTTGTAGGATCAAGCTCGTCTTTGATGCAGCGGAAAGGCTACTAAGGTAGCTAGGATCAACCGCACACAAGTAACGCTTTACAGCAACGTGCATGCGAACTGGCTCAGTGACCAGCGGGCCGAAGTGTGTTGCTAGCCAGACACAGCCGGCTTCCTCATGACGGCCATCAACGCCACGACTCGCAAGATCTTCGTCTTGGCCGTTCAGCAAGTGCCCGATGTCATGAAGTAGAGCCGCGATGACAAGGTGATTGGAAGCTCCTTCGCTTTCGGCCAGGTTAGCAGCCTGGAGGGCATGCTCGGTTTGTGAAACTGCCTCGCCGTGATAAGCCATGGCACCCCGGAGTTCGAAAAGTCGCATGATGTCGTCAACAATCTTCATCGCGGTAGTCCTTATCTTTCTACATGCATCGGCCGCAGTTGGTTGGCGAGAAAACACGCAGCTGCCACGCTGGTTAAAAGCGCGACTATGGCTAGTACCTTAAAAACACCTTGCCAGCCTAGCGATACCGAAAGATTTGCGACGACCTTACCTGCTACCACGCCGCCGAAAAGATAACCGACGCCGTCGATGATGCCACATGCTGTTGCAGCGCCGCGTTTGCCACCGAAATCGAGTGAGATTGCCCCAGCAAGATAAGAATAAGGACCGATCAATAAAAATGCCACCGCTGAAACTAGGATAATTGCTTCGCGTGAGCGTCCAGCGAAGCTCGTCGAGCTTAGGATACCCAATGCAATGCTACAAAGTAACATCCCGATGAGGATAATGGCCGCCCGCATGGTTCGGCCGAAACGGTCTCCAAGGTAGCCTGCTACTAGTACAGATATGCCGCCGAAAAAGGGAAAAAGCGAGCTCATTGTAGCAGCCTTTCCTTTCTCAAGGCCAACTCCTTCCACCAGGTATGTTGGTGTCCAGTTGTTAAAAGTCTCACGCAATAATGTAACGCCTAGCGAAAGTAAGCAAACGAGCCAAAAAGCGGGGCTTCGTGCCAGCGTAGCCCAGAGTGGACCTGCGGCTTGGGGATGTGGATCTTGGCCCAAGTCGCCGAACAGATTACTTGGGTTCGTCTCTGGCTCGGGAAGATTGAGCTCTGTCGGCGACTCACGGATGAGGACGAAATTCAGAATCCACAAGACTCCCAGAACCGCTGCTGCGATTCCAAAAACACCGCGCCAGCCAAATCCCGCTTCGATAAGTCGCCCCATGAAGGCCCGGGCAATTGCATCGCCAAACAAGAAGCTAAGGCTGATGACACCCATAACCGTGCCGTAGCTTACATACGAAAACCAGCGTGAGGTTATCTTGATCATTCCAGGCCAGCCCAGTGATTGGATCAGCCGGTTCATAAACCAGACGATTGTAAAGATTGGGATCGATCCCCCAAGCCCGAAGAGGATCGTACAGATAACTGCACCGGCCATGCCGATCAAGTAGTTTTGTCGTCCTCCTAGCAGATCAACTAGGCTACCGGCGGCAAGCTTACCGAGTGCATAGCCGACTGTTCCCAGCGAGACGGCCCAACCTAGCTCTTCCTTTGCAACTGCTATGCTAGGCGTGGCCCCTCGTGCGGTTAGTTCTTCGGCGATCGAAAGCAGCATCACGGAGAGATTAGACCGGCATAGGTAATAACCTGCGTAACCCGTAACCATTAGGCCAAGGGTAAGGCTTTGCCAAAGCCGGAGTTTTCGGCGTGAGGTCATCCGCTCAACTTCCAATTATGAGTAGGTTTCTGCGCGCTTGTGTATCAGTACTGGTCAGCACTGACGACCTCACCTCCGGCGCGAGTGATCATGTAGACGATAACGCGCGGGTCTATACTCTCCTTAAAAAAGTGCACCGAACCGTCGGCAAAAAACATATTAGCTCCACCGGGGTGAAAGGCGTAAATTTCATTGTTGCTCGTGCAATTGAGGAGGCAGATGCCATTGCCTCGGATACCGTCCGCAGAGGAACCATCGAGGTGGGCATAGGAAAAAGGATCGGCCCAGGCACCGCCACCACCATTGACCGGGTTGAGCACACCGTCCACTGGTCCGTTCTGATTATAGATCTGACGGGCGTGATTATATCCAACAGGCCGCGCAGCTCCCTCCGCGATCATCACAGTGTTAGATGTACCATCGGTAATACTGGCGATCCGAACACGGGCGATCGGTGTGTTCACAATTCCTGTTACCGGATTTGAGGTTGAGATGTCGCAGATTGTCCCTGTGTCGGAGTTCGAGTCTGGGTTTGAGTAGTTACCGGTCGTTGAGATATTGGGAAAGCCGAGCTTTTGGAGAAGGGATCCGTGAAAACCGGGTGTTGCGAAATAATCCGTCCGTCCCCAGATCTGCGTTGGTGGGTTGGGGATCGGAGACTGGGACCCGTTGCCAAAACCGCTCCAGCAAGTGTTGTAGTAGTTGATCGAAGCTGGCGCAGTTGAGGACGGACAGAGGAATGCGCTAATCACTGTGGAATAAGCCGAATTTTGCCCAACTCCGGTGTAAAGGCTCCCTGGACCTCCGATAATAGGTGGGACATTTTTCTGGTCAAATGCGGCCAGGTTAAAGTTGATTTGATTGTAGACATTCTGCTGTTCCATATACGGAAGGCAACGGGTGAAATTACCTGCATTCTCCTGGCTAGGGAATCCAGCAGTTGAGGGGTCTGTATCTGGAAGATAAGGGGGAACGAGGTAATCGACGCTAGGGGGCATATAGGTATTTGTGCTCTCAAAGTTAAGCACGCTCAAGCCGATCTGTTTCATGTTATTGACGCACTGCGCACGCCGTGCAGCCTCGCGCTGACTGTACCGCTGGCAGAAGGAGAGCGATCAAAACGGCGATGATCGCGATCACTACTAAAAGCTCGATCAAGGTAAACGCCCTACGAAACTTCAAACGTGGATAGATCATAGATTTCATCTCCAAAGTTAGAGTAGAGAATTGGACAGATTCCGCTGAGAGGTCGACACGATTCGACTATGGTGTCAATGTGTTGAAGTCAGTTTTCTAGCTGGAGCTCAAAGGTTCCAACGTCAGTCGGGCTACCCCTGACCTCGGCCCAGAACTGGGGTTTTTTAGTGTCCATATAGCGTCCCTTGAGTCGGTCGGGTGCAACCGGATCGAGCTTGTTCCGTCTGGTTACATTGACCTTCTTACCAGCCACTGAGGCCCTCTTGGTTTTGGTACTTGAGCGTATGTGGGTGGTGTCTGTTTCCTCAGGCCACTGAATGAGGACCTTGTATTTCCCAGGTAGTGCCCCGTAGCCCAACGGTTGGCTCTCAACTGTGAAGCTACCGTCGTCGGTGGTAACCGCTGATGGCACAATAGCCCCTACGTCGGCCAGTACGCTAGTTCCTCCACTCTCACGATGGAAAATAAGCACTGCTCCGGTAACTGGTTGACCGTTGCAACGTACTTTTCCAGTCACCGATGATAGGCCCTCTCCAGTCCCGGTGCATGAAATGGATAAGCAGGCCAAAGCAGCAAATGCCACTGCCATAAGCACGCGATGGAACATGGGATGTATGGCCTCCATTGAGGGATAGAGAGTTAAGAGAAGGCTCGATCTGTGTGTTGTCCTTCAACCTGTGTGTTGTCCTTCAACTCGCGTCCCGCCGTAATTTGGTAAGACGATGGGGTAAATGGATAGTCCTTTATCACGGTTGCCCAGGATTAGTTCTGAATGCTTCGATAACCGGCCGGGCAATCCAACAGTCGGGGGTTTTCAGACCGAAGACATAGGCGACTGTGGCAGCGGTGTCATAGGTATTGACGTGAGTCTTAAGTTCTTTACCTGTTGCCACACCTGGGCCAGCTAGAATCCATGGGATCTCAATCTCACCCATAGTTGCTCCTCCATGGCCTTTCCCTTTCCCTCCGTGGTCGGCTGTGATCAGGATGATCGTACTATTCGCTATGCCTGCGTCCTTGAGCCCTTGCAGAATCAGACCGATCAGCCGATCCGCTTCGACCACGGCTTGGTAGTACTGAGGTGTCCCATGGCCGTAGTCATGGCCGGCACCGTCAACATGATCAAGGTGGATGAATGTGAATTCGGGTTTTTTTTCCTTGAGGTAGCTAATAGCCCGCTTGATCGTTTGCTCAGGTCCCTTAGGGTGCTCGACGATGTCGGCAACTTTTTGCTCGAACAAGCGTGCGAATCCCTCCCAGTCATGGAAACAGGCAATTCGCGACGTTGGCCGTTGAGCCCGCAAGAGCCCAAAAATCGTAGGGAACGTTCCTCCTGATCCCACAGCAGTCGGTGTGATCTCAAACTTGTTTGGCTCCCAGTCATTCGTGGTGACACCATGCTGCTCTGGGCCAGCGCCCATGATCATCGAGGCCCAGTTCGGACTGCTCACTGTTGGCATAACAGCACGGGCATGGAGAGTACTTGCACCGGTTCTGATCAACTGGTGTAGGTGTGGCGTTGCGGCTTTTTGAATGCCATCGGGACTCAGACCATCAACTCCGATGACCACGACATGCTGGGCACCGCTGACCTGGGCGGTTAGCTCACTGCAATGATTAAGTAAGGCATATAGGGTTAGGCAGGCTACAAACATACGTCGGGAGGACAACCATCTTTGAGCTTTAGTCATGATGTTAACTCCAAGTAATCGATTTCTATGTCTGCAATTTCTCTCGATGGCGAATCGCGCTCTTACCTCTTTAAACCTGCAGCCAGCGTCTGGCCAGTACCTGGGACGAAGACTGCAAACTGTATATACAGTCCTCCTCAGGGATCTTGCCAAATTGTTGCCATGTATACGGAATACGCAAGTGAAGTATTGGTGAAAATCAGGTAGTTAATTCGAGAGCGCAGTCGTGAATACAAGCAAATTCACCGTCACATTTACTGTTGCGCACGGAGCAAAACTGTGCTATACAGTTTACTGGCAGTAACAATCGGGTTATTATGGTTTAGGTTTGATGTGAGTGCCGGGGCTTGGAGTTCTAGCTAGTACGAATTGATTCAGAGGACAGATGCCTGCAGCGTCGATGCCGAAATATCTTGATATCGCAAGGAGCATTGAGTTGCAGCTCTTGGGAAGGGACAGCGCTAAAGTCCCGAGCTCTCGAGAGATTGCTAGTACGTACAGTGTTTCCGTAGTAACAGCCTCACGAGCGATTCAGGTACTCAGGGATAAAGGGCTGATCCAAACGGTTGAGCGATCCGGTAGCTTCATGACTCCGGTTACAACAGCAGCGAACAGTTACCCGTGCTATGCCCTTGTTCAGCGGAGTACACCAGGGCCTTGGTTCCACGCAAGCCTTGCGTTCAGCCAAGCTGGCTTTACTGCTATTGAGCGACAACAGCAAGTACGCTTTGAGACACAACGATTTCAATTTGATGAGGGAACACGCCTATCCGATCTTCAGCGACAGGCACGGCGCGCTGCTGAGGCAGGAGTATCAGGAGTTGTCTTGATGCCTTCACGTTACAAGGTAGAAGCAGCCCGGCAGGATGAATTATTTCTCCGAGCATGTCAGGATGCTGGTCTTGCAATCGTCTTGATAGAACGGAATCTCCGGGGAATCGGACGCGTTTTAGACTATGACCTTGTGGCGGCTGATGACTTTGACGGTGGACTTAGATGCACACAGCACCTGCTTGAACAGGGCCGCCAACGGCTTGCTTTCATCACAGGATCACCGACAAGTAGCCATGAGGGCCGTTTGTCCGGTTATTTAACTGCATTACACCACGCAGCAACTGGCTGGGGGCCATTTGTGTTGGAACAATCTTCGGGGCTTGACCGTAAGGTTTCTTATGTAAAGTTGGCGGATCAGCTCATCGCGCAGGGCGCCGATGGAGTCATTTGCTATCAAGACTACACTGCACTTGGGCTAATCCTAGAGTTACTCAATCGTGGTGTTCGGGTTCCGTCGGACATTGCAATCACTGGGTTTGACAATCTGCCGATAGGCAAGTCCTACTCCATTGGCGTCACGACTTATGCATTCTCTTCAGAGGCTATCGCACGTCATGCCACACGGCTCTTGAAGGCGCGTCTCATAGATGATACGGGACCGCCGGTCAAAGTGCTGATACCGGGTGACCTCATTGTTCGTGAGAGCAGCAAGACCGTATAGCTCCTCTATTTCGGCTTTATGAATATATCCCGGCAGATCAGAATCTTGTCGAAACTCTCTGCCGGGTGCTAAGATCGATAGGTTTCTCCGGGCCGTACCATCTCCCTAAATCAACTTGTAAGGGGGGGGTACGGCCCGATCTACGTCCGGTGCACCTTCACGCGAATCGATGCTAGGTGCAGTGGACTCGCGAAGAGGATGTTCTATAGTGCCTAAGCGTGCTGATATCCACCGAATTTTAATCATTGGCGCCGGCCCGATCGTAATTGGACAAGCGTGTGAATTTGACTACTCGGGTACGCAGGCATGTAAGGCCCTACGAGAGGAGGGCTACGAGGTTATCCTGGTCAATTCCAACCCGGCAACGATCATGACCGATCCGGAAATGGCGGATCGGACCTATATTGAGCCCATCACTGTTGAAATCATCGATCAGATCCTTGCCGTCGAAAAGCCGGATGCTGTTCTTCCAACATTAGGGGGTCAAACTGGGCTTAATGTAGGCTTGGCCCTTGAGGAAACCGGTGTCCTCAAACGCCATGGATGCATCTTAATCGGTGCTAATGCTGACGTTATTCGGAAGGCCGAAGACAGAGATCTCTTCAAGCGGTGCATGGAGGAAATCGGCCTGGAAAGCGCGAGAAGCGGTTTAGCTCATAACCTTGATGAGGCTCGGCACATCCGTGAGCAAATTGGCTTACCTTGTGTTCTTCGGCCTAGTTTCACACTGGGCGGCTCAGGTGGTGGAATTGCCTACAATCGTGAAGAGTTCGACCGTATGGTTGCCATTTCACTCGAGCTAAGCCCCGTACATTCGGTTCTGATTGAGGAAAGTGTTATTGGGTGGAAAGAATTTGAAATGGAGGTTATGCGCGACGTTGCTGACAATGCTGTCATCGTGTGTTCGATTGAGAATTTCGACCCGATGGGTGTCCATACTGGTGATAGTATCACAGTCGCCCCAGCTCAGACGCTGACGGATAAGGAATACCAGCGGATGCGCAATGCATCTCTGGCAATCCTAAGGAAAATTGGGGTCGAAACTGGCGGCTCAAACGTCCAGTTCGCAGTTAATCCGCAAACAGGTCGAATGATTGTCATCGAGATGAATCCGCGGGTAAGCCGCAGTAGTGCGTTGGCAAGTAAGGCGACCGGGTTCCCAATCGCGAAGATTGCTGCCAAGCTTGCCGTGGGCTATCGGCTCGATGAAATCCGCAACGATATTACTCGCGAGACTCCAGCATGCTTCGAACCGACTATTGATTATGTGGTGACCAAGATTCCTCGCTGGGCATTTGAAAAGTTCCCTGAGGCAAATCCTGTACTAACGACCCAGATGAAATCGGTAGGGGAAGTCATGGCGATCGGCCGGACTTTCAAGGAGTCACTTCAGAAGGCACTACGAGGGCTGGAAGTTGGTCGCTTTGGGCTGGGTTGCGACGCAAAGGATCTATGGGGAACCATCTCTCAGCCAAGCGTCGAGGAAATCAAGCCCAAGCTAGCCATTCCAAATGCGGAGCGCGTCTGGTCAATCCGCTATGCTTTGCTTAGTGGTCTCTCCGTCGGGCAGATTCATGATCTGACCGGTATCGACCCTTGGTTCTTAGGTAATATCGCGGAATTGGTCGAGCTTGAGGGAGAACTGAGACAGGTTCAGACCCTGGACAAAGCCTCGGCTGAACTCTTGCGTAATGCCAAACGGAGCGGTTTTTCCGATCGTCAGTTGGCAACTCTTTGGCACACCAGTGAGTCAGAAGTCCGTCGCGAGTGCAGAGGCCGGGGTATTTATCCCGTATTCAAGCTTGTGGATACGTGTGCCGCTGAGTTCGAGGCGGTTACACCATACTATTATTCCACGTACGACCATGAGGACGAGGCTCGCATCGGGACAAGACCAAGGATCGTTATTCTGGGGGGTGGTCCGAATCGCATCGGGCAGGGAATCGAATTTGATTATTGCTGCTGCCAGGCCGCGTTCGCGCTTTGCGCTGATGGCTACGAAGTAGTTATGATTAACTCGAACCCTGAGACCGTAAGCACTGACTATGATACCTCAGACCAGCTATTCTTCGAACCGCTGACCGTGGAAGATGTATTGAATGTCTGTGAGCGCGTCCAGCCTGTTGGTGTGATTGTGCAGTTTGGTGGCCAGACTCCACTCAATTTAGCCCGCGCACTCGAGGCTCTCGGTGTGCCGATTATCGGTACAAGCCCTGAATCAATCGATCTAGCTGAGAATAGGGAGCGATTTCGCCTGGTTATCGAGCGACTTGGCCTCAAACAACCTCCAAACGCGTCAGCGACTCGTTACGAAGAAGCGCGGCGGATTGCTGATCGAATTGGCTACCCAGTTGTTGTCCGTCCCAGCTTTGTGCTTGGTCGGCGCGCTATGGAAATCGTCTACGACGAACCTAGCCTTAGTCGTTATATGACCGTGGCGGTTGAGGCGAGTCCAGAGCATCCTATCCTCATCGACAAGTTCCTTGAGGATGCTATCGAGGTTGATGTTGATGCTGTCTGCGATGGTGATCGGACAATCGTGGGGGGGGTGATGGAGCACATTGAGGAGGCAGGTATCCACTCCGGAGATAGTGCCTGTGCAATTCCACCGTTCTCCTTATCAGATCACGTCATCGACATGCTCAAGCAGCAGACCTATGCTCTGGGTCAGGCGCTCAATGTCAGTGGTCTCATGAATATTCAGTTTGCAGTGAAGGACGGCGAAATCTATGTTTTAGAAGTGAACCCGCGTGCTTCACGGACTGTACCTTTCGTATCAAAGGCTACAGGACTGAATTTGGCTCAAGCGGCAGCGCGGGTTATGGTGGGTAAGTCACTTGCCGAGCAAGGTATAACGACAGAGCCTATACCTCGATATGTATCGGTGAAGGAAGCGGTCTTTCCCTTTGCAAAGTTTCCCGGTGTTGACATCGTCTTGGGTCCAGAGATGCGGTCGACCGGCGAGGTAATGGGAATTGCAATGGACTTTCCAGCGGCGTTTGCCAAAAGCCAGCTTGCGGCGCTGAGCCGTCTACCAACTAAGGGCACGGTTTTCATAAGTATCGCGGCAAGAGACAAAAACGCAATCGTACCAATTGCCGCTGCACTAACGGAAATGGGCTTTCACTTACTGTGCACAGCAGGCACGGCCCAGACAATGACGCAACACAGTATCAGCGTTAATATCCTACGCAAGATTCATGAAGGGAGGCCAAACGTTCTTGATTATCTGGCCAATGGCACGATTGACTTGATCATCAACACTCCGAGTGGTAAGGGCGCACGCACTGACGAGGGGCGAATCCGTGCAAGTGCTGTCTCACATGGGGTTCCTTGTATCACGACATTAGCTGGTGCTCGCGCAGCAGTGGCCGCAATGGAATTCCTGCGTGCTGGGAAGCTCGAAATATACGCACTGCAGGATTTACTACGATCGAATCAATAAAGTGATAAGAGCTACATCATGAAAATAGCAGTTGTCGGGACCGGTTATGTTGGTTTGGTCCAGGGAACCTGCCTGGCTGAGAGTGGTAACGATGTTGTCTGTGTCGACAAGGTCGCAGCCAAGATCGAGGGGCTGAAGCAAGGTAAGGTTCCGATTTATGAGCCGGGCCTGGCGGAACTAGTTCACCGCAATCAGCGGGATAGCCGTTTGACATTCACAACAGATCTTAGTGACGGCATTGCCGAGGCTGAGATCATCTTCATCGCTGTGGGAACGCCCCAAGGCGCGAATGGTGGAGCAGACTTGAGTGGTGTCTGGGAAGTGGGGCACGCGATTGCCGCGAACTTAAACTGCCCCAAGATTATCGTGGTCAAGAGCACTGTCCCGGTTGGCACAAATGCTGAATTGGCGAGACGAATGAGTGAGGCGACGTCCGTGCCCTTTGACGTTGCTAGTAACCCTGAGTTCCTTAAGGAAGGAGCCGCCATCGATGACTTCAACAAGCCCGACCGAGTTGTAGTTGGCGTGCGACGTACCGAAGTTGCTGAACGGTTACATGCACTCTATGCCCCGTTCTTACGCACAGATCGACCGTTTCTGATCATGACCCCAGAAAGTGCCGAGATGACCAAGTACGTGGCCAATTGCTTGTTGGCAACCAAGATCAGCTTTATCAACGAGATGGCGAATCTGTGTGAAGTCTATGCTGCTGACGTGAACGACGTGCGACGGGGTATCGGTCATGATCAACGGATTGGTTTCCACTTTCTGTTCCCGGGCGTCGGCTACGGTGGCAGTTGCTTCCCCAAGGACATTCGCGCTGTGATTCACATGGCTCAGTCTCAAGGGCTTCCCGCACGGATGATGGAAGCTGTCGACACGGTAAATCAGGCTCAGAAGGACATACTTTTCCGCAAGATCCATCAGCATTTTGGTGGCGAGCTCAAAGACAAGACCATCGCGATTTGGGGGATGGCTTTTAAGCCACGCACGGATGACGTGCGCGAGGCACCGGCTATGGTGCTAATCGACGCACTGGTGAAGGCAGGCAGCCAGCTACGGGTCCACGACCCGGAGGCCCTGGCCAATGTCCGGACACTCTATGGCGACCGACTAGCTTACTGTGATCGGCCCTATGGTGCGCTTGAGCAAGTTGATGCGCTGGCCGTAGTCACGGAGTGGAACGAATTTCGCAATCCTGATTTCGAAGTGATGCGCCGGCTGATGCGCCAGCCTGTCATTTTTGATGGCCGCAATGTGTATGACCCCGTGCGGATGGCAGCCCTCGGTTTCACGTATCACGGAATTGGCCGGTCAAGCATTGTTGCCAATTGATCGGTCGTCGCTGAAGTCTAACCACCGGGTTGCGATAGCTGGACGTCCTCACAACTACCGCAGGAGCCCGACGCGACAGCAACGGTTGGAATCTGCTGTGACAAGTCGTACAACCAAATTGCGTCGCGGCCTGAGCGTTTGGCCTGATACAGAGCCTCGTCTGCTTGGCGCAGCAGTTCAGCCGGACCGTCGTGCGCCCAGTCGGCGGCAGCGATTCCCACGCTGGCAGTCACAGTGATGGTGGGACCGCCCATAGTGAACTTTTGATCACTAAGCTTGGCCCGGAATCGCTTGGCCAATTCGACTGCTTCGATGATCGAACAACTCGGAGCGACTACAACAAACTCTTCGCCTCCGAAGCGAGCGACCAGGTCACTGCTGCGCACAGAGTGTGCCAGTACTTCAGCCGTTCCACGCAAAACATCGTCGCCGGTTCCGTGGCCGTAAGTATCGTTGATTGCCTTGAAATGGTCGAGATCAACGATCAGTACCGAGAGAGGTGTTTTAGCCCGGCGACAGCCATTCCAGTGCCTTATAAGCTGGTCCTCAAGGACTCCACGATTCGCTAGACCCGTGAGGCTATCACGGTGTGCCCGCCGTTCTAACACGGAAACAGAGTGTCGCGCCTTGAGCGCAGCACGCACGCGTGCGATTAACTCATCACTGACAAACGGCTTGGTGAGGACGTCGACAGCGCCCATTTCAAGCGCCGCAATGCGTTCCCCTGCGGTTGCAAAGTCGCTATAGAGAATTACCGGAATTGAACGGGTTGTCGCATCGTCCTGCCATCGGCGCAGTAGTTCCAGGCCTCCATATGTTGTCAGACGCATTTGGCTTAGCACGATGTTGGGCCGGAAAGTCGATAGCGCCTGGGTTGCGGTGATCACATCCCGAGCGATGTAAACCTCAAATTTACTGGCAGTTAACTCATTGCGCAGCCACCCGGCTTCTGCAGGAGACGGTTCGACCAACAGGACACGATGTGGCGAATCGGTGAACCCGTCTTCGTTGCTTGAGCTGCGCTCAGCGCTAAGAGCCTGGACACCAGTTGATGCGCCGACCGATGGCATAGAGTTATGGTCGGGACTAGTTCTTGGCTGCAATCCATAGGGAAGCATAGAGGACATTGGTTTGATTCTCTGCCAGGTGGCGATCGACCAGTACCGCCCGTCTGATGAAATGGCAGTCAATAATCTTAATTTACGACTGCTCTACCAACGAAGTGCAACTTTCTACCCATCATACCAAAACACGCAGTGGATGTGATTTCTTATGTTTCCCGTTTACAGCTCTCTGTTTCATTGTGGCACGAACACTCTTCCGACAAAACGTATAGTAACAAAAGCACGCTACAGGTTGAAAATCTACAATCACTTAGTCTGTGCAACCGCGTCAAAGATGAGGAGAACTAGCAGTTGTACTTACCTGTCGGGCCTCGCTGAGCCATGCATTTGCTAGTCGCATCAACCCAGCCTGTTTACAGAGCGCTGCTAGATCGGCAAGTGCCTTAGGATCATCCAAGTGATCAAATGCGGCATGGAGTCGTGGTCCTATTACGAGAGGATCAATGATTTCACGAATTCGGCGAACCATTTGAGCCGCTTCGAGACTCTTGTCCTGCTTGTTGAGGATGTGTAGGGCACGCGATAGCCTGGACCATGAACGCCAGTCCTGTGGCAGCTCTTTGAGTGCGGTCCGAAAAGCATCAGTAGCTAGTTGAGGACGGTGTTCGTACTCAAGTTCCCAACGGCCGAGTAACCGCCAGTAGCGAGCGTCTCGATGTGCTTTGGGCCAGGCATCAAGAACAGCACGGCCCCGACTGGGCTCGCCTGCATCCGCCAGCGATGTGACCAGGGCTTCATGCGCTCCAACATGACCAGGATGTTTTGCAACAAGGTCCTCGAGGCGAGCAAGTAATGTCAGTCGGTCTGGATCTCCCGCACGCGGCTGAGCTGCAATCCGTTGCCAGAGCGCAATCTCAGCATCTACATCATTAATGTCGGCGTCGACCCACCGCCGGAGAGTCGTACGAATCTTTTCATCGGGAAGTAGATCGGTCAGGATTGCTAAGGTCAATTGCTGAAGTAACTGTGACCGTGCCACAGGGACAACCTGATCGTAGGCCTGCCAGCCTGTGCGTTGAGCGTCAATTGTGCGATCTTCGACTTGGAGGATTTGCAGCAAGAGCAGCCAACTTTCGGGCTCTTGGGGATCTGCCCTAATTGCTCGGTGCAAGCTAATTTCAGCTTGTGCTGCTTGGCCGAGCGCAAGGCAAGCCCGCGCTTCTCCCAAGTGTGAGGCACTCGTTGCGCCTGACGTACTATTGATTGCCCTCCAGTAACGTTGAGCGGCCCTCCAGTCCCCTTCCTGAGCCGCTGCCTCAGCGTTACTAAACAGACGCACATGAGAATTGGCGGCCATCCAATTGCTAAGTGGCAAGAGTCCTAAGAAGACAATGCTGGTAATTGCAGCCACAACCCACCACGGAAATTTTCGGCGCACTAGCCTCCTTAGTACTTTCCGAGATTCCCGTGCCACGGTTCGTCGACCAGAGATTGAAGACATCAGCCCCGACCAAAATGGGTCTATTTGATCTCACAAGACGTCCGATGGTAACGAGCCGAAGGCATTAGACATCTGTGAGTTTGCAGGGGGCAATCGTGACTGGCAATAAGCTTGGTTATGATAACAGCTAGGTCTTGTGCCCGTACTTCCATTTACGTCGAGGAAATCGCCATGGTTGACCTGATCAAAAAAGCACTGTACACAGGCGTTGGTCTGGCTGTACTAACCAAGGAGAAGGCCGAGGAACTCGTCAAAGACTTAACCCAACAGGCGAAGCTCTCAGAGCAGGAAGGGAAGGAGTTGTTTGAGGGCCTTCTCAAGCAGTCGGAGCAAGCACGCAACGATTTCCAGGCCAAGGTTGATGAGGCTGTGTTAACGGTTGTCAAACGGCTGAACCTGGCTACAAAGGATGAAGTCACAGCCTTGGCAACTAAAGTTGACGAGTTAGCCTCCAAGGTGAAGCAATAGCTTGATGCATAGTGCCACTTAGCTGGTTCAATCATACGCAGGTTGAACATCGGGCTCGATCTGATAGCCATTGGCCAGTGAGTTCGTCATATTAAATAGCCCGACAATAGCCATTACCTCGCCAAGTGTTTCCTGGTCCATACCAAGCTTGCACAGAGCAGCGGTGTGGGAATTGACGCAATAAGGACAACTGTTTGTAGCGGACACTGCCAGCGCGATAATTTCACGGGTGCGTGAATCTAGCTGCGCAACCCGGCTAGCTGCTTCGGGATGCATGAGGGCTTTCAAGCTCGTCCATACAACTTGGAGCTGGGCGGGATTTGTTGCAATCGTGCGCCAAAATGCCGGGACAAAGTCAATCATCTTAGTTTGCTTGATATCAGCGTAAATCCCGGCGACCAAGTCACTAGCCTCGTTCTCTTCAATTGGTTTGACGGTAGCAATGCGGTCATCAGCCATGATATCGGTCCTGTGCGTTCAGTCTACTCGAAGACAGTTTGATGTAGCTCAAGTTGGGTGATGTCGCGACTCATTACGAGGTAGACCAGCTAGGTGATGGTGCGTTTGCGACAGCATTTGACCTGCCGTTGAATGAAAAACGTTTGGGGTCCTCCTAGGTGTAAAACACATAAGTGTCGCGTCGAGCGAATGTCCTGATGCAATGGACCCCAAACGTATAGTACCCAATCACAAGGCTCTAGCGCGATAATGCCAAGTTCCATTCAAATCAGCACGGCCTTAGCCTAGGCTTCACTTAAGACGAGCCTCATCATCCCGACGGCTGTCGTATATATCGTAATCATAACCTATGTCCAAGAGGTGGTAGGGGAAAGTTAGAATTGATTGGCTAAACTGGCACTGTCTTGTGCGGGCCGTGCTGGGAGAAGTTTTCGTCCTTTTGTGGCTGGGTTGACTCGATCTCATCGATGTTGCCATTGCTGTTGGGCTGACCACGAGATGTCCCAGGTCCTTCAGCACTCGAGCCAGCGTCGGACTCATCCAGACGGTATTCAGCAAGCTTCTTATGCAGCGTATTGCGATTGATACCTAGCCGTGCAGCAGCCTTGATCTGAATCCGGTCGCAGCTTTGAAGAACCTGCTGGATAAGCTCACGCTCAACACGGCCAACAATGCGGTCGTGCAGATCGGTGGAATTGGGCCCGGCAGAGCTGATTCCTTGACGCACGAGCTCTGTGCAGAGGGCGGCTTGGTCACCTCCACTGCGGGGGCGAATTGGCCGTGGAGCAATCTGGCCACGTAGTTGCGGGGGTAAATGCTCAACGGTGAGCTCGGGGCCAGTCCCTAGGATCACTGCCCGCTCGACGTAATTCTGCAGCTCACGAACATTTCCGGGCCAGTCATGCTCACGTAAAAGCCGCATTGCCTCAGGGTGAACACGCCGCATTTCTCGTCGATTCTGCTCGGCGTAACGATGGAGGAATGAGACCACTAAAAGCTCAACGTCATCGCGCCGCTCGCGCAAGGGGGGCAAGTATATGGGTACGACATTGAGCCGATAGTAGAGGTCCTCGCGAAACCGGTTACCGTCAATTTCTTCCAGAAGGTCACGGTTAGTAGCGGCAATAATGCGCGTGTCAACCTTTTTGGTATTGTTATCACCTACTCGTTCAAACTCTCCTTCCTGTAAGACCCGAAGCAGCTTGACCTGCAGCTTAGGTGATGTGCTATTGATCTCGTCAAGGAAGATGCTACCGGTGTGTGCTGCTTCAAAACGGCCTGTACGGTTATCAACGGCACCAGTAAATGAACCCTTTACGTGGCCGAAGAGTTCGCTTTCGAGCAGGCTTTCCGTCAATGCGCCACAATTAACGCGAATGTAGGGACCGGTAGAACGGGGGCTCAGGTCATGCGTGGCGCGGGCAATCAACTCTTTACCTGTTCCAGTCTCACCGACGATCAACACACACGCCCGCGACGGTGCTACCTGGCGAGTGATCCGAATAACATCACGCAGACCTTGGCTACACCCAATCACGCCTGGCAATGTCAATTCGTCCGTCGCTCGCTGGCTAGGTGCGCCAATGGTTAATTTTGGATCAACAGGCATAGCCGCGCATCCTTCACGGATGACTCAGTTAGCTAAAGACGACGGGTAATTCCACGCATCTCCTTTGTCGTCCTTCCTGTGGAGTCAATGTCCTTGAGACTTTTCGCGGAGAGAACACGGGTGCTATTCAAAGATCCATTCAATTAGGTTGTGATTGGTGCAATCGACGTTATCGAACCAGTTCTCACGGAGTTGATCTTAGTGGAAGCGGTGTTGTTATAGCCGGTGTTCTTCCATCGGCTGCCGATGGAACACCCGCCGGTACCGAGGAAGGAGACGGGTGTGGATAGTCAGATCGCAATGAGCGGCGGAGGGTGCGAACGATCGCAAGCAGATCAGTTCGTAGATTGGGGTCGGTCTCCTCACTAACACTTGCTGCAAGGCGGAATTCCTGTGTAGCGCTGATCAAGGTGCCAAATTGTTTGATACTGCGAATAAGCTGAGTAGCACTGTGTTTACGGCTCTCTAGCGGCTGCGATGTATCGAGTACGAGCCCGGCCAAGCTACGTTGTGCATCTGGGTCAGGTACACTGCCGAGAACTGTTGCGGCATCCGCCGAAGTTTGTGGCTGAGATACTGCCATCGATAGAGCTGGCTCAGCCGCGGTTAGGTTGGTGGCGAGAGGGCTTTGCCAATTGGTGCTGATCCGGGCCAAGAGGGCGGCCGCTTGGCGGGCATAGCTAATGCGTTCTTCTGCTGGAAGAGGAACTGGCAGCCCTGTCAGTTGTCTCTTAAGGGTTACTGCATCTGCGGGCTGAACGACAAACTTGATCCCTGGGTAATCATACGCCAGGTTGGGCCGCTTGTATTGCACATTGAGAGGGCCATAGATGAAAATTGGGATCAAGGTAGTGCGTGAGTCAGCGCCAAGTTAGCCAGAGTATCGTGAACACCCCAGCCCACTCGAAACAAATCGTAGCTGATCAGGATTAGCTCAACATCAGCAGTTTCGGCCGCGGCGGCAAAGCCACGTATGCCCGTAAGCTCAAGCTCAGAATCGTACCCGAGGTTGATCAAGAAACCTGTGAGTTGGCTTCCCCGGTTAGGGTTGCCGTCGATCACCACGGCCCTGGGCAGTGCCTGATTCGTTGTAAATCGGGCAAGTGTTGGTACGACCCGGCTCGATCCAGGGAATGGTGCTGTGGGGGCCATGTCTACTATGGCCTTGGCCGCGGTGAACTGGACGCGGCGGGCTGGTGCATAGAGTGCATCAACGAGCGGATGGGGTCGGCTAGTCGCTGAAAGCGCACTCTGATCGGTAACTTGGGCGAGTGCGATTACAGCTGCGGCGGCCAGGTCAGTCTTACCGTCAGCAATTGCGGTCTTGAGCACCTCAGTCAGTATCAGTGGTCCAGTGGCTGTTACGGCCTTGAAGGTAGCGTCTTCCTTAACGGGGAAATTACTGAACCCCACCTTTTCGACGTCTTTTTCCAGTATCAGACTGTAGTAGGCAGCCAGCGCGCTGTGATTGTGGGGATTGAGCCGTAAGGCGTGGCGGATCAGCCAGAGTGCCATGATCTGCTCAGCCTCAATACGTGGCACCTCGCGCGCTACGGGGGTCTTACGATCATTATTCCATTCCCAGACAACTGCAGGGTCAGTGACCCAATCCACTTGGTGACGATGGTAGCGCCACGCCGTAGCTGTGAGTATCTGGGTTGGTGTACCTAGTTCAGGAGCGAATGGTTGTCCAGATATACGGGAGATTGCATTCTGGGCAGCAGTCCGCACCGCTGGGAGAGCTTCCAACGAGGCGGCTGAAAACGTCAAGAATGGGATGGCCTCTTTGTTACCGATCAAACCCAGCACTGTCGCTGCGTCGGCAGCGAGAGCCTCATCTGGGCTATCGAGTACAGCAGCCAGCGGAGGAATCACAGAGCGATCCAGCCGACCTATGTTTTGAACGATTAAGCGTCGGTCGCTGGCTGCAAGATCTGGCTGCTCGAGCGCCTCGATCAAGTAAGGGATAGCGTCCGGACCTGCTTCACGAAGGTGCCGGATGGCATACTGCTGTTCTTCGGGGGTCTTGGTCAGCTCGCTGATAAACCGTTTGATTCGGTCGGGGCGGGTCGCATACTTGGCGCAGCAGTGACCATCGCCTCAGCCACAGTCTGGGCAAAGGGCCGAGTTGCATCGTGATCATTGAGCCGGAGGACTGAGCCCGGCCCGTAGCGGTTCCTGATTGCGATCAAGGTTGTATCATCAGGTTTGCTCTTGATGAACTTGTCCACAAAAGGAAGTGCTTTTTGGCCCTGATTGGTGCGAAGCAGGTAATCGATTGCGTCCCAGAGCTCCATCGGCGTATTTGGTTCCTTGGCAAACAGCTCAGGGCCCGGTGCCTGGGCCATGGCGACGGTGTCAAGACACGTCACCAGGAGGGTTAGCATAAAGCTAAGCCCTCGGAGGTTAGCGGCTAAACAGCGTGGCCTGAGGCCGAAATGTCGATGGCTTGGGTTTGTACACATGAATTACGTTCGCTTGGCTGGGGTCTGTAAGGCCGGCTGCACCGGCTTGCTCTCAACATGGCGGCACATTCAGCCGGCAAATCCGGCCTGCACAATGATTACAATCCCACCTCTGGACCGAGGAGATCCTCATAAGTTTCGCGGCGACGGACCAACGTAGCATGAGTGCCGTCAACGAGGAGCTCGGCCGCTCGTGGACGCGTATTATAGTTCGAGGCCATCACCATGCCGTATGCCCCGGCCGAAAATGTGGCGAGCAAAGCACCGCGATTGAGTGGTGGCAATGGGCGATCCTTGGCTAGAAAATCGCCGCTCTCGCATACTGGCCCTACAACGTCCCAGGGTTCAATTCCTGGAGCGGCTACGTCGTTCTGATCCAGTGTCCACGGTATCCCGGCCGGGAGGGCCACAGGCCAGATCCGGTGGAACGATTCGTAGAGCGCAGGTCGAATCAAATCATTCATGGCGGCGTCCTGGATCAGGAACCGCTTTTCACCCGACTGCTTGGTATATATCACACGACTGACTAGAATGCCTGCATTACCAACAATCACTCGCCCCGGTTCGATCGCTAATCGGCATCTGGCAGCCTTGATTCCTGGTACAATCACCCGGGCAAACTCTTCAACCGGCTGCGTTTCGCAGCCTTTGTAGTTGATGCCATACCCACCTCCCATGTTATACCACGTGATCGGATGACCTAGGCTGCGCAGCTGGTCAATGAGCTTGACGCCTTTGGCTACTGCACTTGCGTACGGCTCACTACTTGTAATCTGCGAGCCTATATGCATATGCAAGCCAATCATGCGGATTGAAGGAGTGCCAACAGTTATTTCGGCTACGCGCTGGACCCGGTCAATGTCCATGCCAAACTTCGATTCTTTCTTGCCAGTTGAGGTATAGCGGTGTGTCTTGGGATCGACGTCGGGATTGACCCGCAGCGCGATTGGCGCGACCTTACCAATCGTAGCGGCTACGCGGGCAATCGCGTCGAGCTCAGCTTCACTTTCGACGTTGAACATCAAAACCCCGGCCTCGAGCCCAGCTCGAATTTCGAGATCAGTCTTGCCAACGCCTGCAAATACAGTCTTCTCGGCCGCACCGCCGGCCTTTCGTACTCGGTACAGCTCACCTTCAGAGACTACGTCAAACGCGCTGCCGTGCTCGGCGAGTACCTTGAGAATACCCAGGTTGGAATTGGCTTTCACCGAGTAGCAGATCAAGGGCTCAACATCAGCAAAGGCAGATTTTAACGCGTTCAGAGTCCCTAGAATCGCGTTTTGACTGTAGACGTAAAGTGGTGTCCCGAATTCATCAGCCAAACTGGCGATTGAGACGCCTTCGCAATGAAGTTGACCACCGCGATATGGGAAAGCTTCCATCGAATCACTCCACAGCAACTAGCTTCTTTTCCCATCGATCCAGTTGTTTTTCGACCTCGGCCGGTGCGGTCGAACCATACGATCGAAAGGTGTTGATGGCATTTTCAACCCCGAGCCAATCACGAGCTTGGGGACCAAGCTGGGGATGCACCTCTTGCAGCTCCGCATCAGTGAGCTCGGCGATATTCTTCAGGCCGCGATGATCGCAGAGCTGAACGAGCTGACCAATCACCTCGTGGGCCGTGCGCTGTGGTACCTGACGCGCAATTAGAAATTCCATGAGCGTGGTGGCATCGAGGAACCCATCGTTAAGCCGTTCCCTGATCCGGTCAGTACGGAACGTGGCGCCTTCGACGACGATGGCCGCTAGCTCGAGGCATGACTCAACGGTGTCAAAGGCGTTGAAAATGGGCTCTTTATCTTCCTGCAAGTCACGGTTGTAGGCGAGTGGAAGCCCTTTGACCAGCGTTAAGAGCGTCGTAAGGCTTCCCAACACGCGGGCTGTGCGACCACGAATGAGTTCGAGGACATCAGGGTTTTTCTTCTGTGGCATGATACTGCTACCGGTGCAGATCGCGTCCGGCAGAGTTAGGAATCCAAATTCTTGAGTGTTCCAAAGAATCCACTCCTCAGCCCAGCCAGAAAGATGTTCGGCGACCATCGTCAACCCAAAGACTGCCTCCAAGGCAAAGTCACGGTCGCTGGAGATATCTAGACTGTTAGCGGCAACCCCGTCAAACCCGAGCTCGTTTGCAACATGGTTACGGTCAATCGGCAGGCTGGTACCAGCGAGAGCTGCAGCGCCCAAAGGTAGAACGTTGAGTCGTTTGCGGCAATCAGCCAACCGTGCCCGGTCGCGTTCGAGCTTCTCGACATAGGCCAGAAGGAAATGGGCAGCCAGAATCGGTTGGGCACGCTGCATATGTGTGTAACCTGGCAGGATTAAATGACAATTCCGCCTACCTGCAACTACAAAAGTCCGTTGCAATGCTTCGATGCGGACATCGACTCGGCCAAGTGCTTCACGCACCCAGAGTTTCAGATCCGTAGCAACCTGGTCATTGCGGCTGCGCCCGGTGTGTAATTTGCGGCCGACATCGCCTAGCCTCTCGATCAGAGCCGCCTCGATATGCATGTGTATATCTTCGCGCTCGCGAACGAATGGAAAGCGTTTGCATTCAATTTCAGCCTGAATTTCAGACAGACCTCGCACAATTTGCTGGCATTCGGTCGTGGTGAGGAGGCCGACTGTTGCAAGCATGTTTGCATGGGCGATCGAGCCCTGAATATCTTGCTTGAACAGGCGATGGTCGAAGGAGATGGATTGCGTGAACTCCTCAACACGGCTGTCGGTGTTGTCGGCGAAACGGCCACTCCACGCCTTACGGGCCATGGATTTGGGCTCCGAACTTGCATGACGTCGCGTGCATAAGCTTTTAGCACTTGGTGACTAAGTCTAGGCATATAATATTCGCTGTGTCAATTCCCACGGCTCAATCAGGAGTCATGTGTAGACCATAGGCAGGCGGCACGCGTTCGCAGTGACGAAGTTATCGGCATTGTCGATTTTTCTGAGTGCAACGAGCGAACTTTTAGCGCTGTGAGGATTTAGGCGGCTGGCTTGCACGGAGGGGGAGATTTTGGAATCCTGGGAAAACGGGAATCGAGGATGCATGTATCGTTACGTTAGAGCATCCTACCGTTAGTTGCGTTCGCCGAGAGCATTGGGCTTGGATTATGATGATCCGGTTTGGGACTCGGTTATGGAATTGTCTTAGGAGGTGATCGTGACTGAACCGGTGCAGTCGTACATCGACGGTGAGATTGATGGAGTCGTAATGCGGCCGCTAAAGCACTTCCATGACTCGCGCGGATGGCTTGTAGAGCTATTCCGGCAGGATGAGGTAGTTCAAGACCAGTGGCCAGTGATGACTTACGTTTCTCAAACCTTACCAGGAGTGGCACGCGGACCACACGAGCACGTCGATCAAACTGATGGTTTTGCGTTTATTGGGCCGTCGGATTTCAAGCTTTTCCTGTGGGATATACGAGCTGGCAGTATAACCCGAGGCCGACGGACAGTTGTCGTGTTAGGTGCGTCGAACCCCACGGCGGTCTGGATTCCACCCGGGGTCGTTCACGCTTATCGCAACATCGGCGAGGTACCGGGATTGGTATTTAATGCTCCGAACCGCCTCTATGCGGGTTGGGCCAAGAAAGAGCCTGTTGATGAGATCCGTCATGAAGACGCGGAGCCAGGTAAGTTTCCGATGGGCTGAGGATGATTGCA
Organism: uncultured Isosphaeraceae bacterium; assembly: GCA_963850935.1. Taxonomy (GTDB): domain Bacteria; phylum Planctomycetota; class Planctomycetia; order Isosphaerales; family Isosphaeraceae; genus CAWFRS01. The sequence continues at coordinate 441,931 of CAWKNT010000028.1, read as the reverse complement.
AACTTCCCGTTGTGGTTTCAGGGCAGCTATGTTGGGTGATCAATTACCACTTATTGACGGTGCGCCGGAAGTAAGGCCTGTCTGTCGGTCACGACCGTTTTGGCTAACGCGCTCAATTCTCCTTATCACCTTGGGTGCCGTTTGGTTTGGGGTATTGGTAGATCCGCAGATCGGTCCCTTTGTATTTCATTTTGTCAGTGCGTTCGGGCTCGGCTTGACTGTGATGGCCACGGCAATGGGCTTGGGTCTCCTGGGCTTTGGTATTTTTGCGGTGGGAGATCGGCTTGCAGGCTGGAATCCGTCGCGCTTCGCAATGGCCTCCAGAGTAGTCGGATTCGATGCGAATGCGCACCGTCGATAGAGGCGACAGCCCCATCATGCACTGATTGTGATTCACACAACAGTCGAGGATTAAGGAGTAGCTCACGGGCGGGCGACCGTAGCTGTACGTGAAGGCTGGGTCGTGGCGGTTGTGGGAGTGCCAGCGGTAGTGGCTGCGGGCGTGGCAGGCGCTGGAGCTACAGAATTAGTGGGTGCTGCATCTTCCTCGGCGCGATTGAGCATCGCGTGGATCAACGAGGGCATGCCGAGTGCCAGCAAGAGGTCAGACTGAGCCTGGGTAGCCTGCCAAACGGCGTCAAGCTGGTTGTTTTGCAGTTGAATGAGTCGCTGACGTGCCTGCATTAGCTTAGTCAAATCAGCCTGGCCAGCCTCGAACAATCGATCAAGCGTGCCAACTTCCTTGTTCAGGACCGTGGTCAAGCCTGTCGATTCATTCACGAGCTCAGATGCTCCGTTCCATTTGGCAACGGCTGCGCGGACTTGGGCAGTTGCCCGCTGCTGAGCCTGCTGGTAAGCCACGAGTGCGCGCCGGTGCTCGGCCTCGCGCTGGAGAACCAAAGGCTTGCCACTATTCCAGATCGGAAGCTGAGAGATCAAGACGAACCCCACATACTGCACGCCTACTTCATCTTGCGCATATTGCGGACCTATGACCGGTGTGGGAATTCGGTCTCCTTTGGCGAGGCTGACAGCTGCCTGAGTTCCGGCAACCTGGGCATTGGCAGCATGAATGTCGGGGCGGCTCTGAAGTGCCTCCTGAATCATGACCTGCTCATCGACCGGTGGGATATAGGGGGGTAGGGTAAACTCACCGAGCGGTTCGACTGTACCCGCCTGTTCTGGGATACCGATCTGATTGCGCAAGTCAGTGAGGGCCACGAAATAGTCTTGTCGCGCGGCCTTGACGAGCTGCCGCGTTGCCTGGCTTTCTACACGGGCCAAGGCAACGTCTGCTGCCTGAACCTGATTAGCCTCCATGCGCTTTTGGAGTGAATCAGAGAGACGGTCGTTAAAGTCTGCCAATTGCTGAGACAAGCGGTACTTCTCACGGCGGTAGGCAGCGGTCTGGAAGAAACGATAGGTCTGGACGAGGGCGGTGAGTTCGGCTTGGACAACCACCCACCTTTGCTGATCAAACGCAGCTTGGGCAATGTGATAGCGGTGAGTCGTCTGGTGGCCGAGTTCGACTGGTTGCCGAATCGAGACATAGATCAACCCTTGTCCGAAGTGATAGAACGGACCGTTCGTGTGAGAGGAACTGCCGGTGTTAGTGCCGGAAACGCCAGCGCCGAAGGTATCAGGAGGAATGAGGGTGATTGGGCGATAGTCAATCCAGACTGTTGGGTTAAGTGTGGTTGGGAAGTGGCGGGCAACCTCCACGGACTCAGCCGATGCAGCCAATGCATTACCTTCGCGCAAGGTAACGAGGTCAGGATTGCTGGTGATCGCACCATAAAGTGCGGCCTGGAGGGAAATGGACTGACCTCCTGCCGGCGGTGTGACAAGGCTAGAAAGTGCGTCTGCCCCTGGGGGTAACGGATTGATATTGGGCGTAGTAGGCATATTCATGTCGCCAGACGTCAATTGGACACGTCGTACGGGTGCATCGAGGCGCGGGCTGGTTACCGGAGCATTAGCTGTAAATGGAGCGCGTAATTTCGGGCGGGGAGGCTGGCTTTTGTTATGCACCTGTGTACGATCTTGTCTGGCGCTGACGAGGGCTGGGACACTCTTGCGCCCTCGGGTCGTACCGGAAATAGCCAGACCTGGCAGGCTAGCTGATCGAGTCTGCGCTGGTTGATTAGCAGGAACGTCGCCGGATTGTGAGCCGGGACTGTCTGCCCCATGAGAAAAGTTACCCCAGACAACCAGGGCTGACAGCATCAGCGATAGACGATTTCGGCGCATGGGATCGAGCTTCCTGCCCTGAGATTTATGAGCGCAGCGCAATTACCACCACGCAACTCCCGTCGATCCTCCCGACCGGCGGAGCAACCTTTGCCGAACATATCGTTTATCGGCTACGGACATTTCACATCCGACTGTTAAGGAGAATTAACCGAACTGCCCATGCTGCCCAGACAAACTGCAGTTAGATTAAAGTTCCTAGAGCCTATAGCTTGCTGCTTCCCCGTGGATGCATCACGAAGCCCTGCACGGGAGAATCGCGACTGGTAGCTGCGGAACTAAGGGAGCAGGGAGTTGTCGGTGATGGCAAGGGTTCTTGTTGTGGAGGATCAGAAGAAACATCTGGACAGTCTACGGCGAGGCCTGGAAGCTGAGGGTTATGAGGTTACGACCGCCTCTAGTGGAGAGCAAGGGCTAGCACTGGCGACGAGCGAAAAGGTCGATGCGATTGTGTTGGATCTGATGTTACCAGGTTATGACGGACTCGCGATTCTACGCGAGCTTCGATCGCGTGGATTTACAATGCCAATTCTAGTGCTGACAGCCCGTGACTCGGTCGAGGATCGCGTGCGAGGCCTGGATGAAGGGGCAAATGACTATCTGATCAAACCATTTGCGTTTGCGGAGTTTTTAGCTCGTCTTCGTGCAGTATTGCGCCGTGATCTACCTGGCCGGCCACTTTTTTTGCGGGCCGGGGATCTCGAGATGGACCTACTCGGACATTGTGTGAGGCGCGGGGGGCTGAGCTCGAGCTCACAGGCCGGGAGTATGAGTTGCTCGAGTACCTGCTGCGGCACAAAAACGAGGTGGTCACACGCGATATGATTGCCTTGGATGTATGGAAGGAGAGCACCGGAGCGATGACAAGGGTAATTGATGTTTACATCAACGCTCTTCGTAAGAAGGTTGATCGTGGCAGCAGAGCACCCTTGATCCAGACTGTACGAGGCGTGGGATATTCCTTGAGGGAGAGCCTGTGAGAGGTCTGAGCATTCGCTGGCGATTGACCCTCTGGTATGGTGCCGTCCTATCAGTGATCCTGGTTAGTTTTTGTGCTGCCGTTTACCTGCTGATGGAGCGGCATTTGGTCGCGCTCACGGATGCTACGCTTCGTGAAGAGCTCGACGAGCTCGGCGCAGAGGTCTTGAGAGCAGGTTCACTGGCGGCGCTACCAGAGGTACTGGCATTACGGTTTCCCAATCAGGAAGGCTACGAACTGCAGGTAAGCACTCTCGCAGGCGAACCACTTTTTCGAAGTTTGGGGATTGGGGCAAAAGAACTGCCACCACCTCGTGTTAACCTACCCGTCGATTCGGGTACTCAGATATATGAAAGTGTAAACGTAAACGGGCAGGGTCCAGTCCGGCTTTCGAGCAGGGCAATACTAGGCCCAACGGGTGCGGTTTTCATTCAGGCAGCAGTCACTCTGGCTCCCACCGTGCGTGCCATACGGGAGCTAGTGGCCGTCTTTCTCACCATTGGACCCCTGGCATTGGTCAGCACTTTGGCTGGTGGGTTCTGGCTAGCGCGGAAGGCTCTTTCTCCGGTCGACCGAATGACCGCGACTGCGGCTGAAATTACAGCTACGCAGCTAGATCGGCGGGTGCCCGAGCCCGCGGCGAAGGACGAGTTGGGCCATCTCGCCCAGACCTTCAACGCGATGATTGCACGACTGCAGCGATCGTTCGACGAAGTCCGTCGCTTCACTGCGGATGCTGCCCACGAGCTGCGAACTCCATTGGCCACGATGCGGACCGAGGCCGAAGTAGCCCTTCGCTCACCACGTTCACCCGATCGCGACGAACGGGTCCTGGAAAACTTACTCGAGGAAATTGAGCGACTGACCCGTCTCGTTTCTCATCTGCTCTTCCTCTGTCGCGAGGATACAGGCATCGGCATTGGTGACTTCCGCCCCATTCGGCTCGATGAAGTCGTTAGCGACGTTTGCGAGCATATGAAAGTCGCTGCGCGTGCGAAAGGAGTAGACCTGACCATTGAAGATGCGCCTGCATGTGAGGTGAGTGGTGAGGCAGACCGGCTGCGTCAGCTCTTCTTCAATCTCGTTGATAATGCGATCAAATACACGCAGACTGGCGGTAAGGTAACCGTCGAAATTCAGGTATCGAGTGGGGAGGTATTTGTAACCGTCACTGACACGGGGATTGGAATCGCGCCAGAACACCTACCTTATGTCTTCGACCGATTTTATCGGGTTGATTCTTCGCGAAGTTTGGAGACGGAAGGGACTGGATTGGGCCTCGCGATTTGCCAGTCAATTGCCGAAGCCCACGCTGGCCGACTCGAGATCGTCAGCACACCGGAGATTGGGACGCGGTTGACAATGGTCATTCCATTGCGACGAGACGATGCTGTAGCGAAAAGGCGATCGAAGACCTCTAACCTGGATTAAAGGGGGTGGATATCGACCCGACGATTTTCCGCCCTGCTACGTTTATCAACCGGTCTCTCGAAAACCTATCCGAAGCGATGATGGTCGGCTGCGTACTCGTCATCGTTATCCTGCTGACTTTTCCCTTTGATTGGCGCACGGCAGTGATCAGCCTGACGGCGATCCCATTATCGCTGATCGCGGCGATATTGGTTCTGAGGGCACTCGGCGCGGCGCTCAATACGATGGTTATCGCCGGTCTAGTGATCGCGATGGGCGAGGTGGTCGATGATGCGATCATCGACGTCGAGAATATTGTCCGGCGGCTCAGACTCAATCGCACTGCCCCTCACCCGCGCTCAGCTTTCCGGGTCGTGCTCGATGCCTCGCTCGAGGTCCGCAGCGCTGTCGTCTATGCTAGCTTGATCGTGATTCTGGTCTTTGTGCCGGTCTTTTTCCTGGAAGGGCTTTCTGGCTCATTCTTCCGGCCGCTCGCACTGGCCTATGTACTCGCGATATTGGCTTCACTTTTTAAAGGAGAACTGTTTGGTCTATCGCTCGTGATCCGCGGCTCAGATCACAGCCAGTCCTATCAGCTGCCGCGCTCTCAGCAAGACCCGGTGACTAACGGTCAGTCAGATCGAACTGATCCTTACTTCCGCTGTTCACGGCGGATCGCGTGAATTGTCTCATCGAGCTTTGCCAGAAACCGCGAGCGGTCGGACTTGCCCATCGGTGAAGGGCCGCGCGTCAATTCGCCGGATTGTCGAATCATCTCCAACAGGGCACGAGTGGCCAGTGCGTTACCGATGTCGTCTTCGGTGAACTCCAAACCCTTTGGACCTAGAACACGTGCTCCACGGCGCAGGCAGCGGTCGGCGAGTGGGATATCAGCCGTGATTGCGATATCGGCTGCAGTGATCCGTTCGGCGATCCAGTCATCAGCGGCGTCGAAACCTCCTTTGACAACCACGAGCTCAATGAGTGTGTCCGGTGGTACCCGGAGCGGAGCATTAGCGACGACGTATACCCTAATCTCGTACCGGCGGGCGACCCGGTAGACTTCCTCCTTGACCGGACAGGCATCGGCGTCGAGGTAGATAGACATGGTGGAACTTCAGAAAAAGGAAGACACTAACGAGCAAGATTAGGATCATGAGCAGGATCAGGAAGAAGATTAGCAGCAAGAAAAAGAGCCAAACTCGTAAATCCAAGACCCGCTGCTGTCTTAATCCTAATCTTGATCTTGCTCATGATCTTAATCATGTTCGGAATCTGAATTTTTGTGTGCGTCTGGCAGACCATCCACTCCCTCAAAAAGCTCAAGGTAATCCTGGCCGCGATGCCGGGTGACGATGAAGAATTCTGATCGATGTCGATCTCCGATTCGGAACAATACAACCAGCTCAATCAGGCCGAGGAGTTCGCCGCTCGCTTCCGCCGCGGCGAGCGTCGCTCAAGGAATAGGGCGTGAGTAGCAATGGAACGGAAAACCGGCATAAGCCCACAGGAAGACCTATCGGGGCGGGCCGGGTCCGTCGCAGAGTGAGGTCAGGCCGGCTTCGAGGAGAACAGATCGCCGACTTGCGGGCGATTGAGCACCCACCATTGCCACGCCGAGAACGTGATAAGCGAAGCGATTAGGATCAGCCCGGCGCACGGCCTCTCGATGATCAATCCTGTGGCGGGGGCGCCCTTAAAAGCCCCCAGCAAGTTCGCCACCCAGACGATCAAGCTGAGGACCCCGGTGACCCCGAACAAGCCGGACAACACGAGGCCGAGGGTTCGGGCCCAAGGGCGGAAAGTCACCAGCCCATGGGCCAGAGCGAGTAGCACGAGGGCGACGATGAGGTCCGAATTGCCCCAAGTTCCGAGGTACAGGACGGTGTACACCCAATGAGAGATGGACGCTACCGCAAGCAGGGCGTAGACGCCCGCAATCGCCTTGATGCTCATGTGCGTCGCCACCGGCCACCCCGCAATTGCTGCCTCGCGACCTGGCTTAACGGGCCGTCCCGCGAGATGAGACTCGATTCCATCAAAGACTGATGCGACACGTCGGGTCCGCTACTCAGTGGATAAGGTTGCTTATACGTCGAGTTCGGCTCGAATCAGGGCAAGAACAGCCTGATTTCGATCCCGTAGGCTCGGAAAAACTCGGCGTATAACGATCTTATTCCGGTTTTCCGTTCCATTGCTACTCACACCCGTAGGATTTCTTGCTAATGGGGCTGGAACCCCCCTATCCCCGTCTCAACAAGTGTGCAGGAGGGGGTCGGTATAACTGTCAAGTAGGGGGGTCACTTTTGGTGTCGCCTGCCATATCGCGTGCCGTAGAGGCCACCCACAATTCCAGCAACTGGGGACAGACCCAAACTCAGGTAGAACACCATCGCGCCGGGGCCGGGGCCCGCAGGGAAAATCACATCCAAAAGACCAGACAATACTAACATGACTACGAATGTGCCAAGGAAACCCAGTAAGCATCCGCCCAGGCCACTCAGAGCTATCTTTCTGGAAACCGGTTGCACTTGGGAACTCCGATGTTGTCGATTGGAAATGCGCGTGTAAAAGGACGCACCCTGAGCGCCTCATTGGGACGCACCTTGGTCTCCAAGATAGCCGCTTTGGGCAAAAGCGGCAACCGAGGTTCACTCGGCCTTTCGGCCCTTTCTGGACTTCATCGACTCGCGGAGCCATCGACTATCTTGGGGCTCAGGTCCTCGGCCACGGTCGGCCGGATGGTGGCGAGCGTGCTGTTCGGGCTGGCGGAGATCGAATCCGAGTACCGGTGTAAGCGTCAAGCGGCGGGAATTGCGGAACCCCATCACGCCGTCGCTAAAGAGCAAGACTATCCTCGATGCGTTGCAGCATCCCCAACTCATGCCATGATTAATTAATTGAGCAAGCACTTTACGTTGCAATGTTCACGCGCAGGCTTCTCTCCCTTACTGACCGAACTCTGCTATCAAAAGTTCTTAGCAGCACTTGCCCATTGATGCGTGTGTGGTATTGTCTGCCCGTTCCAGTCGTAAACTTTCGGATGCGCATGCTCATTCAAAAGAGGAAGGGGTGGCAAATGCGTCTTCGGATTCGACACCGCGGATTTACTCTGATCGAGCTATTGGTTGTGATCAGCATCATTGGCATTCTGGTCGGTTTATTGTTGCCCGCGATAAGTAGTGCTCGTGCAGCGGGCCGCCATGCACAATGCCAGAATAACATGCGAAACCTTGGGATTGGAATTCTGGGTTATGTAACGGCTAACAACAAGTTTCCCCCGCTAGGGGTGATTAGTGATGACCCCTTGAAGAACAATCCAGGGAGTCCGCCAATTGACGTACCACGCAACCAGGGAATTGTCAGTTGGATTGATCCCGCCTGCACGCCGGATGCAATTGAAGTACCAATGTACAACTGGGTTGTCGAGATTCTTCCCTATATCGATCAGGCAGACCTTGCCAATGCCTGGACCAAAACCGGCCCGGTAGGTACAGATGGAACGATCGTTCCCTATTCCTATCTAAGCACAACCATTGCTCAGGAAGGCCTTCCGAGTAACTACAAGATCAGCACAACATCGTTGGGTGTTTTGAGATGTCCCGACGATACCACGGCCCAGCCAGGCCAGGGCAATCTGAGTTACGTAGCCAACGCGGGTTTCTCGCTCTGGACAGCGCTACCAGTAGGTTGGACCGGAAGTGCGAGTGATGGCGAGGGAACGGCTACTTCTTACGACAATTCTGGAATGCGTTGGGCATCGCCGCTACAGGGATGGGGAGGCAACGTCAACGTCTGTCGGAAGCTCGGTGTGATGTTCATGGAGGATTACGGGCCATACGGTCCGACCGCGACCACCATGCCGTGGAACGTGCGGACTACAATGCCTGCCCTCGTAGACGGCGGCAGCAACACACTCTTGTTGAGTGAGAATACACTGGCTGGCGCAGGGTCGCCCAGCGTGTACTCGAAGAATACCGAAACTAATTGGGCCTGCCCATTGCCCAATTTCTGCGGGTTTATTGGCTCGTCCGCGATCTGTGGTGCGAACGGTTCCTGTATCGGGGGCCAGTTGCAGCCGCAGGGAGATACTGACGGACAAGCGTGGGAATATGCGAACAGGATTGGGACCTACGAAAACATTAACTACGGCCAGAATCTCACGATCGAGGGCTCGTTCCCGTTTTCCAATAGCGCTCATTCCAGTGGCTGCAATATGGCCTTTTGCGACGGAGCGGTGCGGTTCATCTTGGCCACTATTGACGGCACTGTGTATGCAAAGATCATCACTCCCGGCGGTAGCAAATTGCCGATTTACGCGAGGCAATTGCCGGTCGAACAGGACGCGTTCGCCCAGTAAGCAAGCTGGGGATGAGCGGCGAGGTGGATGGTTACTGCCGTCCTCGACGATACGCTCGCCGCTCACGGGTGAAGCTTCTCAGGGTTTGGCCACGCCAATCACGCCGACGGCGAGTCGACCACCGGCGTTGCCCGTAGGCTGAGTTTTCAGATCGTCAGCTTTCTCATGGACGACCAGCCCACGGCCGATGATCGAGTGAGGACCGTGAAAGCTGAGGTGGGCGTCGTCGAGGTTATAGGTGACATGGCCGCTCGAGTTGGCCATGACGTTGCCCAAGTCACCCACGTGCCGCTTTGAAGCTTCAGGCGAGGCATGCGGCTGCATTGCCGGGTTGAAATGTCCCCCGGAGGCCATGCCGTCTTCGGACCAGACGCCGAATTCATGAATATGGAAACCGTGCTCGCCCGCTGAGAGCCCACTGATCTCGGCGTGGACGTGGATTGACCGTCCGTCCTGGGTAAAGGTGACTCTTCCCTTGACATCGCTCCCCTTGGTTGGGAACAACACGGCGACAGCCTTGGTGGGCGCCCCGGCGTCGGCCTTTTTCTCGTCGTGCTGCGCGGCCTGGGTGTTCAGTCCCAGCACAGCGAAGCAGACGAGCGAGCAAACCGCCAGTGCGATGGCGCAGTTCTTGATCGGCATCTTATGTCTCCTTGGTTGAATGGGTCAAAAATACGGGGTCGTACACATCGAGTGGGCCGCACGATGCAACTTAGCCGGGCGCAGGGCGGGTCTCAAGGGGCTTGTCGGTTCGGAGCGAGGCTGGTAATCGGAATCTGAAGGTTTGTCGACGTCGACATTGTCAACGCAGACTTGCTGTGCATTGTGCCCTTTTTTCTTGGGAGACGAAGTGAAACGACGGGCCGATAGAGGGGCTGCCCAAGGATGCTCTAGAATAAGGCGGGATTCGAATCAGGAATTGTTGCTCGTGCCTGAATGGGACGGAGGCCCCAGACCAGAGGGGATTCGTGGGGATCACCGTGGCGAACGGGGGGCGCACCAGGTGCCGCCCTGCGGTCAGCCTTCGGCTCACCAGGCAAATGGATCGGCTGGGAACACCGGGTCGTAGACGATGAGCGCCTCGGCCTCATCGCAGACGGCTCGCGCGTGGATCCACTCCGTCCACCCGTAGTCCAATACTTCCCCCGTGGCGAGATCCGGCGGTCTATCCCAGAAAACTCTCCCGAGGCCAGGGAGGCGCTCGCGCACTGCGTCGAGCTCGCGTCGGGCCTGGGTCAGATGTCCCAACCGCTGGTGCGCCATAGCCAGGTGCAAGTGAGCCAAGGTGATGGCATAGGGATGATTGGTCATCTTCACGGTTTGCTCGCAGCGCCGGATGGTCTCGTCATAGTGGCCTTCCCGATAATCAGGGTCCGCCAAGGAAGATGGACAGGTGGGCCATGTGGACTCCGTCGCGCGGTCCTTGGAGATGCCTTCAATCACCATCTTCCCATTGGGATAGAGCGATTTCCCACGCGATTCCCGCTGGTATCCCTCGAGGTCGCCGATGTAAAATAGGAGGTTGCGGCGATAGCTCAGGGCCCAGCGGTCCTTAGGGTCGAGTTTGAGGATCCTGGCCGCCACATCGGCGGCCTCTTTCAAGCGGCCGCGACGCCCGAAATAGTGGAAGCGAGCGATGAGCAGAGTCCGATGCCGGGGCCGTATGCGCACGACCCGGTCGAAGATCTCGTCGTACGGGGAAAGGGTCTGGCCGATACCGGACGGATCGGCAGACCACCAGAGAATCTCGTCGTTAGACTGGGGTGTCAGATCCAGGAATTGGGCGAAGGCAGTAGCGGCCATCTCAGGCTGCCCTAGCTCTGCGCGAGCGATGCCCAGCTCCCTCCATGCCCGTTGGTCGCCGGGCCGCTGCGCAACAGCGCGGGCCAACATCGAAACTGCATCGCCCCACCATCGCCAGGCTTCGTCATGCCGGCCGGCCTTTTGGTCGAGCCTGGCCAGCTCCATCACGATCGCGGGCCGGTACGGCTCGGACGTCAGCTTCAAGAGCCGGGCGAGCGCGGTGCCGGCGGCCTCTGCTTGCCCTAGCTCGGCGCGGATGATAACGAGGTCCTTCAGGGCCCGTGGATCGTCGGGTTGCAGGGCGACGGCCCGGGCTAAGAGCGGGGCCGTCTGGGCCCACCAATCCCGGGCCCGGGCGGGCAGACCGGCCTTCCAGTCCAGCTCGGCCAGCCCCATCAGCGTCTCTGCCAGCTCCACCCGGGAGCTTGGACCCGACTGGTCATCCTCGACGAGCCGCCGTCGCACACGCAGCGCCTGCGTCAGGTGCTCGTTGGCACCGGAGGCGTTGTCCAGATCGAGCAGGACCATGCCGATCGCATGCTGCGCGGCGGCCTGGTTCTCCAGGGCCTGGGCAGATTGGACTGAGCCGTTCGCAGGGGGCCTTTTGCGTGCGGCGATCGGGCCCGTTTCGGGTTGTTCCCCCGCGGCCCATGCGCCTGGACGGCCTTGGTCACCTCGGTGAAATCGGCCCGTCGGTACAGCGGTCCCTGGAAGCCTAGCCGGAGTCGATTCGGATCGCGGAAGCCAGCGGCCACAGCCTGGCGCAGGGCGTCAATCGCACGGTCGGCCTGCGCCCGCAGTTCGGCTTGGTCTACCTCGGTCGGCCCCTTCGAGACGTTCCAGATGTGCCATTCCGAGCTCCGGGCCCGCGCCTGGGCCAGTGCGAACAGGTCCTCTGCGCCGTCTCGCGGAAAACGCTCGATCTGCTCGATACCCTCGCGAGTAGCATCCCGGCCTCGACAACACGGCCTTGCGTGGCAAGGCTGTGCACGAGACTGCCGTAGGCCGCCACCAGGCTCAGTCGCAAAGAGGGAAGTGCCGGATGGTCCCGCACCGTCGTCTTCCACACGTCGACGGCGCGCTTTCGCAACCGGATCGCCTCCTCCGGGCGACCGAGCGACTCCTCACAGATGGCGCAATTGGTCAGCCCGACCGCTAGAAATCTTCCATTGTTCGGATCTTGAGGCGTCAGGCGCACACCTTCTCCTGCTGGTCGGCCGCTCTTCGATAGAGTGCCAATCCCTGCTCGAGCTGGCCCATGTTAGTCAGTTCGTTGCCAATGTTATTCAGGCTGCCGGCCAGCTCTTGGCGCGCGACGGGATCGTCCGGTTCCATCCCGACGAGCATCTCGCGGATCGCCAGCGATTTCTGATAGCCATCTAGCGCCTTGGCCCGCTCGCCTCGATGTGATGCCGATATGGCCAGGGAGTTGAAGGCATTGGCCAGCTCGCGCTGGAATTGGGGCTCGCCGGGCCGAACCAGACGGAGCCAAACGGCGATGGCCTCCTCGTGGCGTTCGAGCGAGTCCAGCGACTGAGCCAGGCCGTGCGCGGCCTCAGAATCGGCTGCGTTTGCGCTCACCAGAGGTTGGTACAAGGCCCGGGCCTTCTCGAAAGATTTCTTCGCCTCGGAGGCCTCACCGAGCTCACCGCGGATCGTGCCGATGCGAACGAGGGCGGAGGCCAGGCCGGCGTGCAAGCCCGGATCATCCCCGCGCTCCTTGAGAAAGCCCTCGTAGAAGCCCAACGCCGACTGAAGCAACTCGCGGCGCAGCGGCTGCATGCCGGCAACCTTCAGGAGCTGACTCTCGCTGATTTTAGTAAAGGAATCATCGACCGCGGTGCGGGCTTTGGCAAAGTTAGCCTCGGCGCGCTGGCGCTGGGCATCAGCCTCAAGGGCACTGGCCTGGGCCTGCCGCTGGGCTTCCTCGGCCAGGGTGCGCTGATTGGCCTCGTGTTGGCGGGCGAGTTCGGCCTCGTGAGCCGCGTGGGCCTCGTCATCCGCCAGCCGGCTCATCCGTCCGGCGACCACGAGCGAGACCGCCGCCACGGTGATCAGCACTGCGGCCAGCGCCTCGCCCAGCGCCGCGATCCAGGGATTGCGCCGCGACCAGCGCAGCACTTGCTCAGCCGGCGTCGCCCGCCGCGCCTGGATCGGCTCGTCTTCGAGGAACCGATGTAAATCGGCCGCCAACTCCCCCGCCGTCGCGTACCGGTGTCCTGGCTCCCGCTCGATCGCCTTGTGCACGATCGTCTCCAGGTCCCGCGGTATCTCGTGATTCACCTTCCCCAGGCGCGGCGCCTCCTCGCTTGTAACCTGGTGCACCAGCCGGCCCCGCTCGTTCTCGCTGAAGGCCGGCCGCAGCGCGAGCAGCTCATAGAGCGTCAGCCCCAGCGAGTAGATATCTCCCCGCGCAGCCGATTTGCCCTCGAAGGCCTCGGGCGGCATGTAGCGGAGTGTCCCCAGAATGTCGCCGGTATGGGTCAGGTTCGGTTGATCGCTGGCCTTGGCCAACCCGAAGTCGGTCACCCAGACCGTGCCGCGGGTGTCCAGCAGGAGATTCGACGGCTTAATGTCACGGTGGAGAATGCCCTGCTGGTGCGCGTACTCCAGGGCGTCGGCCACCTGCACGCCGATCCGCGCCACGGCCTGCCAGTAGTTCAGGCGCCGCGCCTTCGAACGTCGCCGGTCCAAAGCCTGGCTACTGCCTAGCAGCGAGAGCGACGGGGAGGATAGGGAGGACGAGTCGGCGGACCGGGCGTTGCCGGAAAGAGGGCTGGTGGCAAAGGCTGCCCCCTCTGTTTCGCCCAGGGGCTCGGTATTCTCGGCCAACCCCACCACCTCAAACCGTCCGGTCAGCAGCGAGCGGGCGATGTCGGTCGCCGTGACGTCCGGCCGCGAGCACCTCGACTCGTCGCCACGGCCCAAGTCCGGCACCCCGCTACCGGCCTTCATCCGCTTGAGCTCCTCGAGCACCTCGTCCAAGCCGAGCCCGTGGATGAACTGCATGACATAGTAGGGCGTGTGCTCGTGCTCGCCGACGCCGAAGACCGGAACGATGTTGGTGTGATGCAGCTTAGCCGCCGACCGCGCCTCGCGCTCGAAGCGATGCCGCTGCCTGACGTCGCGGAGGATCTGCGGCGGGAGCAGCTTCAGCGCCACGTTGCGGCCGAGGGAGATCTGCTCCGCCTCATAGACGACCCCCATGCCGCCGCGGCCGATCTCGCGAAGGATGCGGTAATCGCCCAGTTGCTCTAGCGGCGGGGCCTCGGGTTGGGGGAGCTGCTCCGGTGGGGTCACCGGCGAGTGACTCGTCGACTAGGGCGATCCGCTCCATCATCGCCATGGCGGGGAAGACCTCGCGGATCTCATCGGCGAGGCCTGGTTGGCGGTCGATGTACTCCTTCAGCGAGGGGCGCTGTCCCTGTCGGTACCGCTCGAGGAACTCCTCCGCTAACTCGACCACAACCCCCGAGCGTGATTGCGACATCGACATAGATTCCCTCCGCGGCGGTGATGCCGTCCGTGGTGCGCGGCGAGCGGACCTCGGACGGCGGACAGGATCAGAACGCCTCGAACCCGGGGATCTGTGCAAGGATCTCGCGCAACCGCTTGATCGCCCGTAGATAGCGGCTGCCAGCCCCCGCCTTCGACAACCCCAGGACTTCGGCGATTTCGGCGGTGCTGAGCTGCTCGAAGTGCTTCAGGGCTAGTACCTCGCGGTCGATCACGTCCATGCTGTTGAGCGCCTCCTGCACGAGCAGGCGGGTCTCGGCTTTGATGACGGCCTGCGACGGCGTGGTGAGCGTGCCCAGGAGCTGAGCCGCCAGCGAGACGGAGTCGGCCAGTGGGAGGCCACCGCGGTGCAGCGTGACCTCGCGGTCGGCATCGCGCAGCTGGGTCCCCAGGTGACGGCGATGTACCTCAGCCAGCTTCAAGGCGGTGAGGTTCCGCAACCAAAGGAAGAACGGCAAGATCGGCTGGCGGACGTACTCGGCGAGTCGGCGGGCGGCGTCGAGGTATGCTTCCTGGAGAATGTCTGAGTCGTCGACCCGTCCCGCGAGCCGACGGCTAAGCCGCAGATGCACCATCCGCTTGAGACGTTCGTCGTGCCGGGAGAACAGCGCGCGCAGCGCCGCCTCTTCGCCAGTGACGGCTCGCTTGATCAGCCCCGAGACTTCATCGGATTCGTCCGTCATTAGAACGCTCATACCCTCTTAAGTGCGATCCGGCCCGGATCGTCTCCATGGGGCGGGCCATTTATTGAGATTTTCTCGACACGCCCCCCTCCGCGCCCAGCGGTCAGGTCGTGGCCCTCGGAGTGACCGCATTAAAATGAATTCTCGGCGGTGTCAGGCGGCGGTAAGCTTGTATAGGCTGGTCAAATCGCCGGGAATGGGGCATAAGGTGAGTGTTTCGTAGCGAACGTGGGTACAACCTTGGCTAACGACCAAGCGGCGATCTTTCATTTAGCACGGGAAACGCCATGAGTGCTACCTCGGCAATTGAATGGACCGATGCGACGTGGAATCCCATCCGCGGCTGCACCAAGATCACACCTGGCTGTGATCATTGTTATGCCGAGACATTCGCAGAGCGTTTCCGAGGCGTGCCCGGTCATCCTTACGAGCGAGGATTTGACCTCCGGCTCGTACCGGAGAAGCTGACGGAGCCACTGCGGTGGAAGACACCGAAAATGATCTTCGTCAACTCGATGAGCGATCTTTTTCATAAGGATGTGCCTGACGTCTATGTCGACGCGGTCGGTCGCGTCATGGAGCGCGCCAACTGGCATACCTATCAGGTTCTGACCAAACGATCATCGCGCCTGCGTGACATGCTGCAGACAAGTTTGCAATTTGCCGCGAACCTTCCTCACATATGGTGGGGCGTTAGCGTCGAAGACCGAGCCCACGGTTTGGTTCGAATCAAGCACCTGCAACAGGCCCGGGCCGCTCTCCGATTCCTGTCCGTCGAGCCGTTGCTCGAGGACCTCGGCGAGATCGACCTGGAAGGAATTCACTGGGTCATCGTCGGCGGTGAAAGCGGCGCTGGCGCCAGGCGAATGCAAAAGGAATGGGTATTGTCAGTTCAGGGCCAATGCGAGCGCGTGCAAATTCCATTTTTCTTCAAGCAATGGGGCGGTGTCCGTAAAAGCAAGACTGGCCGTGAAATCAATGGGCGGACCTACGACGGTATTCCCGAACGGGTGCAGCTTGCAGTGCTGGAGAACTCGGATCGGTTGGCAGCGATTGCCGAATTCGACCGACCATATGCGCCAGCCAATAAGCCGCAAAAACCGGAAACGGCCGCGATTTTGCCGTCTTGATTCCAGGCGGATTCAGGTAATCGGGTTTTAAACCAATCACTTTTTGGGCGCCGGCATAGCGGCTTACAGCACAGCGGATGCCGCGAATGTCGTCGCAATCGTCAAGCGTGGACGTATTGGACAATGATCTGGCGAGACCGAAAGAGTGAGGTAGACGTTCTGGCGGCTCTCGATCGTCATGACGAGCGCCGCCGGCGCGAAGTTCCGACCATCTCGGTGCTTGTTGGCCCACTCGCATCTTCGTCGCATGTGTTCTCGCATTGGGCCGACACTCGTGCCCGGACCTTGGTGAGCGTTCCACTGGAGACGGCTGACCCCGAGGCTATTGTGGTTCCCTGGTTAGATGAACTTGCGAAGAACCACGACTTGTCGGCAGCTGCCGTCCACTGGGTGGCAAAACGGCTGAATCGCGATGCCGATGCACTCGTGCGGTCATTGCGAGTGATGACGTATCACGAACTTGGCGTGTTTCGGGCAACGTATCTACCGATCGACGCCGGGACAAGCGTTGAGCTCGTGGGTCGATATTTACTCGAACGCACAGTGACGGGAACGCGGCCGGCAAAACGAGAGCTCGCAGGTGAACTGGATTGCTTGCTGAAGAGTCATGGCCGTCCATGGCTCCGCGTCTTTAGGGCCATCGGCGAGCTGGTTAATCAGGATTATCTGCCTATCGTACTCACGAGTGTTGCAAACTTAAGTGTGACCGAGTTTGCGCGAATCGCGCGAATGCTGACCGATTTAGCGGCTGTCCAGCCGCGAGCAGGGCTCGCTATCTCGGTCGAACATGAGCTGTTTGATAGCTTTGTTACACAGGCGCCGAGTTCACGGGCAAAGGCTGTACTACTCGAATCGGTGGTCAGCCTGGCAGGCGAGGGCTTACGGATCACGCCGCGTGCTGTGTTGGCGTCCGTCGAATCTCACATATCCACTGACGGCATTACAGTGCCCGAAGAATTGGAATTCCAAATCGAGGATCTGCAATCCTCAAAACAAAGTTCCCTCGATGATGATGCCCGCAGTGCCGCCGAACGATTTTTATTCGAGAGACTCGGATCCATTGCCGAGACTGCTGGGCTGTTCGAGCTCAACGCAACGCTCGACTTTTACTTTGGGTCTAATCGTTGGATCGAGGTCGATCTTGTCGCCCGCTCGTTGAAGCTCGCCGTTGAAGTCGATGGGTATCACCATTTCCACGATCCGGAAGCATTTCGCCGTGACCGCCGCAAGGACATGGAACTGCAAAAGCAGGGCTATTTGGTGGTGCGTATACTGGCCGAAGATGTGGTGGAGCGCCTCGAGGAAGTGATCGATACAATTCTAGAAGCTGTCGCATTTCGGCGGGCTCAAGTAAGTCATTGTGGGGCAACACCATGACGCCAACCACAACGGGGAATCTATCGGCGATTGAGTCCATCATCCTTGTTCGGCTTCTGGCTGGAGGGGAAAAAGGCGAAACGCGCTCGAAAATTCAGAAGGATCTCGAGCCGCTCTTGGCACACCGATGGGACGGCGCGACACTCACTGAGCGTATGGAGCAGACGCTCGCGGCGCTTGAGTCATCAGGTTTGGTTGTGATCATTCCTGGTAAGACCAAGAGGGCCGCTTCCAAGTTTGTACTCACCGCGGAAGGCCACCGTAGTGGTCTCGAATTCCTGGGAGTTCCGCAATTGCGGACGAAGACGACGTGGGGTGTACTCAGAAAGACCTATTTACCGGCGCGTGTACTTGGCATCTCCGTATCGGCTGAGGCCGTTTTCAAGGCACTCTCTTCCGAGCCGGCGTTTCAAGCCGTGCTGTTAAAGCAGCAGTTTGATCTCTCAATCTCCGAGCTGCCCAAGCCGGATGAAGCCACTGATGCCTTGGCATGGAAGCTGATCGGCTTTGAAGGCGAGAATAGGAAATTCAATCCCAAGAACATCAAGACAGCGCTATTCAACCGCGCGCTCGGCGATGGTCACGCTGCCGACTTCAAAAAAGCTGCCATTCGACTCCTAGCGCAGGCTATTGGCGCTCGGCGCGACGATCCCAAAGAGCTGCGCGACGCGGTCGTGCGCAGTTTGATCGACCGGGACGAGAACGTTCCTGCGCAGTCGACGATCGACCTCGCGTCGTTTGCCGAACAGGTGAAATCCGTTGCGCGCGAGTGCCCTACTGGCCGATTTGGCGACAACAAAGTGTTTATCGTCCATGTCTGGAAGGCTCTCCAGAGGGATCCTCAGTTTCAAACCATGGGACTGGACACATTCAAGGAGCGCCTTGCCGAGGCTAACAATGCGCGGTTACTGGACCTGACCAGGGCCGACCTGGTCCAGGCCATGGATCCTGACGATGTTCGGCAGTCCGAGGTACACTATTTGAACGCCACATTTCATTTCGTCCGGATTTGAAAGGGCACGTTGATGGCAACAGTGAGCTCAAGCCAGGCACGCGGCTCTGCCACCCCGGGCAACCCCGTCGATCAACGGGTGACGGCGTTTTGTTCAACGCGATATCCCGAGCTGTTCCATACCGTCGCCTATGCCAACGACATTTGGAAACACGACCCATTCGACGTCGAGTCAATTCACAAGAACGCGCGTGAGAGATTCGGGCGCATCGTCGGGCGTGTGCTCGAGCCGTCAGGCCTTGCCAGCGGCAGAATTCTTCTGCTCCTGGGCGAATCCGGCTGCGGGAAGACACACCTGATGCGGGCCTTTCGCAACCAGATTCATGCGCAGAACTCGGGATATTGCGGCTATCTCCAAATGACGGCATTTACAGGCCAATACGGCCGGTACGTGCTCAACAATTTGATCGATTCGCTGGACAAACCCTACAATGAATCACAGTCCGAAACCACTGGGCTCATGCGACTCTCAAACGCCCTCGTGGAATTGTGCCGCGATGTACCGCGCGACCGGATCGAGCAGCTCCGTGAACGAGGACGTGACCAAGGCGGGATCGACCAGCTGGTAGGTGAGCTGGCTGACTCGATCATTCTCGATGATCGATTCAGCACGATCGATGTGTATTTAATTCAAGCACTTCTCTATCTGCAGCGTAATGACCCGCCGGTCAAGGCCCGCGTGCTCAAGTACCTCCGTTGCGAAGATCTGACTGAACACGACCGGCGGCTACTTGGTGGAATTGTCCCTTGTACCGATCCCGACGGACCTCACAGGATCATTGAGCGGCTGGGGCGTTTGATCTGGGCCGTCGAGCAAGTTCCGCTGGTGATTTGCGTCGATCAGCTCGAGGACGTCTTTGATCTCGATGAAGCTGCTATCAAATTTCGCCGCGCGATGGCAACGCTTTGCGACATCGTGAGCAGGCTGCCATCGGCCATCGTGGTCATCGCCTGTCTCGACAACTTCTACGATCAACTGAAAAAGCTGCTCACGCGGCCGATCGTGGACCGGGTGGAGAACGATCCGCCGCTCGTTGAACTGGGAGGTCTTTGCAATCTGGATGAAGTCGAGAACCTGATCGGCCAGCGTCTCAAGTTCTTGTACAAAGCTGTGGGCACATCTTTCCAGCCTGAGCGGCCGACGTACCCCCTGCCGGACGCCTTGGTAAGAAAACTGGCTGGTCTGCGTCCCCGCGACGTCCTGGGTGAGGTCCATCGCTACCGCGAGCGCTGCGTCGAGAAAGGGAAGATGGCGGATTACCCTTTTGAGGGCATCGGGCCTGGTGATTCAAAGCCAAAACCAGCGATCATACCGCTTGAGCAAGCCTGGAATGAGTTTCGCTCGACGTTTGCGACGGTAGTACCGGTTGATGAGTCCAAGTTGGCAGCACTCTTGGCAGAGGCAATTGGATCCGGTTCAGACGAGCTCGAGACTGGCGCGAAATTTGAGGCCAGAGCAAATGGCAGGATGGTCGAGGTCGACTGCCTTTACGTCGATCATTCCGTGATGCGCAGCCTGGTAGGCGTCTGCAACAAGGCTCCGCAGGGTGGTGCACTAGGTCGCCAGATCGCGGATGTGGTTGAGCGAGCTGGTGAACGGACGGCGGTGATCGTCCGGTCCACCGATTTTCCCAGCAACCCGAAAGCCGCTGTGTCGCGGCAGATTGGCGAGTTGATCACTCGCGGTGGCCGTCGGGTGGTCGTGCAAGATTCGGACATGCGCACGATGATGGCGCTGGCAAAGTTTCCGGCATGATTACGGTTCCGAGCCAAGCTTCGCAGCTTGGCTCGAGCAAACCCGCCCTTTGACGAGTCTTAGTTCCGTGCGGGCGATCCTGGGACTCGACCACCACAACGAGCCGCTGGCGACAAGCCTCACCGTTCCACCACAAACAATTCGTCCCACGACAACGGCCGAGGTAATCGCCAAATCCTCCACGCTGCCACTTGCAAACCTCGTCGTCGGCACGACGAATGACCGGCATGGCGAGCCGGTAACGATCGATCCACGCGACCTGACGCGGCACGCTGCTTTCCTGGGTGCACCGGGCAGCGGTAAGACCACGGCGGCACTCTGCGTCGTTGAGCAACTGCTCCTCGGTGGAATTCCGGCGATTCTGGTCGACCGCAAGGGAGATCTCTGCTCCTACGCACGGCCGGATATGGGGCTGCGTGAGGGCATTGCCGGCGAGCTAGCCGAGAGTGCCCGCGAGTTGCGCGCCAAGGTCGATGTTGCCCTGTTCACGCCGCGCAGGCCCGACGGGCGGCCGTTATCGATCGCAGTGATCCCCGCCGGAATGGGGACTTTGCCGGACCTCGAGCGCGAGCAGGCGGCCAAGTTCACGGCTGCCGCCCTCGCCGGGATGATGAACTATGGCGATCGTCAGCGTGATCAGTCATGTCTGGCGATTCTGCGAAAGGCGATCGAGTTGCTAAGCCTCGAGAATAAAGCGGCGTCGGCGTCGATCAAGGATTTGACGGACTTCATCGCGGAAAAGGATCGCGGGTTGGTAACGGCGGTCGGCCGTCTCGATCTGAAGCTGTTCGATGCCTTGGTTCAAGACCTTGAGGTCCTGCGGCTCAACCAGGGAGACATGCTTTCCGCGGAGGGCGAACCGCTCGACATCGAGGCACTTTTGGGCGTTGGAAAGTATCGGACGCTCGGCAAAACCCGGCTGAGCGTTATCAGCACCAAGTTCCTGGGAACAAATCAGGACATACAGTTCTGGGTCGCGCAATTCCTCATGACGCTGGGCCGGTGGATCAGCCAGTCGCCCAACCCATCGGGGTCGCTTCAGGCCGTGATCCTATTCGACGAGGCTGATCTTTACCTGCCAGCGGTACGGCAGCCGCCGACCAAGGAGCCGATGGAGCATCTACTGAAACGGGCAAGATCCGCTGGTTTGGGTCTGCTTTTGGCCACTCAGAGCCCTGGCGACTTTGACTACAAGTGTCGGGATAACATCCGAGCGTGGTTCATCGGGCAAGTCAAGGAAGCAAACTCCATCGCCAAGATGAAGCCGATGCTCAGCGATTGTCGTGTTGACATCGCTGCCCGGCTACCGAGCCAGGGGCCCGGCGATTTTCACCTCATTGCCGGTGGTGATGTAACCGGTCTCAAGACGCATCTTTCGGCCGTAGATCCCAGACAGATCCCCGAGGACGAGATTGTGCTTCTCGCCCGCCGGACCTACAGCCATTAGCTCGGCTTGGTCGGCGTTGCCGATATCACAGAGTTGACGCCGGACGTAGTGATCCGGGCAGTCCTCTAGAGTCTCAGTAATGAACCATAACTCGTTGCCGAATGTGATCGAGCGATTGGGGGCGATCTATGGCGAACCGGATCCGCCGGAAGTCACCGATCCATGGGCGATGATTGTCTGGGAAAACGTCGCCTACCTGGTTGACGACGATCGCCGCCAGCGAGCCATGGATGCGCTACGAGCCAAGATTGGAATTCGCCCTGAGCAAATCCTGGCAGCAACGCCCGCTCAATTGCTTGCAGCCGCGGTTCGCGGCATTGTGCCAGAACAGAGTGTGGCGAAACTTCGCCGGGCCGCAGAGACCGCCCTTGACGAGTTCGATGGCGATCTCCAGCCAATTCTCAAACGTCCTTTAACCCAGGCGAAGAAAGCCCTCAAGCGGTTCCCGGGGATCGGTGACCCGGGTGCCGAAAAGATCTTGCTTTTTTGTCGCGCGTTCCCAATTCTGGCTCTGGAGTCCAATGGCCTGCGCGTGCTGGTGCGTCTCGGCTACGGCGAGGAAAAGCCAAACTATTCGGTAACCTACCGTCTGGTGCAGGAGGCGATCGAGGGCGAACTCATCAAGGAATACTCGTGGCTGATCAAAACGCATCAGCTGCTGCGGCGCCATGGCCAAGATCTGTGCCGTCGATTAAAGCCCTATTGCGAAAAATGCCCTCTTCAGAAGGAATGCCCGTCGTCCGCCGTCCATCGGGCACGGGAGTCTTACACATGAAATGCCGAAGGAAGAGTAAAAGGCGACGACCAGCGTTTAGGCTGGCAAGCTCGATGATTGGTTTGGCAGTCGTCGCGATCGCGGCCTGGTGCATGATGGACCAGCCCCGGTGGCGCGGCAAGGCCATAGCTACCACAAATCGGGCCGGCGGGTTCGTACAGTTCGACGCCGCGTAAGATCCTGAACGATCTGTGCCGTCGCCGACCGGCCCGGTCGAAGTGTCGGATAAATGGCTCGGTCCCGAACTTTTTCACAGTCTTTCAGTCATCAGTCTCGATGGTGTATCTGTATCAGAGGGTGATCTCGCAAGTATTGGAAGGGTCGAAAGCCTGCGGCGGTTGTACTTGAATGGCACGACGATCACGGATGCTGCAATGGCCAATCTCGGCGGCTTATCGGGGCTGGAAATCCTTGAACTTCGCGAAACAAAGGTCGGCGATGAAGGAATGCGGCATCTGTCGCGATTGCCTCAGCTCCGTGCACTCTTTCTCTACGAGACTCCCGTGAGCGATGTCGGTATGTTCTATCTTGCCGGTCTTCGAAGCCTTGATGAGTTGAGCCTGGCGCACACAAGAGTGGGCGACGCAGGGTTGGCTCATCTGGCGAAACTGAATCGGCTCAAGATCCTCAGGCTGGGCGGAACACGCGTTACAGACGCGGGCCTGCATAATTTGAATAGTCTCAAGAAGCTCGAATTCCTGGATCTGTCTCAGACCGCCGTTTCGGACAAGGGCGTCGCGCAACTCTCCGGTCTGACGGAATTACGAATGTTGTGCGTCGAAAAGACTTCCGTTACCGAAGCAGGTCGGCTTGCCCTGCAGCGGACATTACCGTCGGTTCAGATCATCGCAGATTGAGGTCTATACTGGTGGTTCGGTTGTAAGCAAAGCACGGACAGACTCAAGGGCATCGGCTTCGGTGGCTGGCTTGTCGGTTCGCCAGCGAAGAATACGCGGAAAGCGGACAGCAACTCCCGATTTGTGCCGTTTCGAGAGGTTCAAGCCTTCAAACGCCAGCTCGAATACAAGCTCGGGCTTGACAGTCCGCACCGGGCCGAATTTCTCGACCATGTTTCGTCGGATAAATGCGTCCACCTCACGGATCTCGGCGTCGGTCAAACCTGAGTACGCTTTGGCGATGGTCACGAGCGTGCCATTGTCCCAGACACCAAATGTATAGTCGGTGTAGAGGCTAGCGCCGCTCCCGCTGCCGCGCTGGGCAGCAATGAGGACAGCATCGATCGTGTGGGGCAAAACCTTCCATTTCCACCAATCACCTCGGCGGCGGCCCACACTGTACGCGGAGTCAACTCGCTTAAGCATCAAACCTTCGGCCTGGACGTCTCGACTGGACGCCCAAGTGTGTGTCAACTCTGCCCAGGTCGGCGACTCGATGAGAGGGGAAAGAAACAGCCGCGTAGCGAGCGGAGGATACTGAGCACGAAGCAAGTCCGCAACGGCGGACAACATCGCACGGCGCTCCTTAAGTGGCAGGGAACGGACATCCGCGCTTTGGTGCTCGAGAAGGTCATATGCCATTACAACAACTGGTACTTGGGCAAGGATGGAGCGGGTTATGGCTTTGCGTCCGATCCGCCGCTGGAGCTGCGCGAACGGAAGGGGTTGGTCGTGATTCCAGGGGAGAATCTCGCCGTCGATGACAGTTCCTTCGGGAAGCGCGTCTCCAACGGATGCGATCTCGGGGTAACGCTGGGTGACCAGCTCTTCACCGCGCGACCAGAGAAACGTCTGTCCCCTGCGCCTGATCAGCTGGCAGCGAATTCCATCCCACTTCCATTCAGCCTGCCACTGGTCGCGGTCACCCAACGTTTCAACAGGTTCATCTAGTGCATGCGCCAGAAAGAACGGGTAGGGGCGGCTCACGTCGGCATCGGTAGGGTCGTGTGCTAGCAATTGGGCGAAGAAGGCTGGGGATGGCTCCCAGTCGCCCATCAAACGATGAGCGACGACTGCTGGATCAATCCTTCCCACTTCGCCCAGTGCACGCGTCACGAGCTGCTGCGATACTCCCACGCGGAAGCCGCCACTGATAAGTTTGTTCCAGACGAACCGCTGGCGCTGGTCGAGCTCGCGCCAGGCCTCTAGCATTGCAGCTCGCCGATTGTCTTCGCTCTGGCCGCGCAACGGAAGTAATCGCTTTTCGATCCAGTAACTCAAAGGTAAATCACTGGAATGTGCTGGGGGCGGCAAGAGCAAGGCGATCGTTTCGGCGACGTCTCCCACGGCATCGTACGACTCCTGGAACAGCCAGTCCGGAATACCAGCCTCAAGCGCTGCCCAGGTTTGTAACTTGCTGGATGGCACAACCTGTCGCGGCTTGCGGCCGATCAGAAAATAAACTGCCCAGGCTGCGTCTTGGGCCAGGGTGTTTGCGAAATAGTCTTTGAGCAACCGCACCTTCGCCGTGGTCTTGGTTGTTTCATCAAGCAGAGCGTAAAGATTGGCAAATGCTTTCATAGAACTCGGTCAGGTTGCTAATTTGATTAGCTGAACAACCTCTCATCTCCAGCGTCGGATACCAGAACCTGATCCTTTGGTTTCTCTAGCGACTCTGCTGTTTCGTCGCGTTCACCCTCATAGTGTGTGGCCACCGCCCGCGCATCTTTGCCATGCTCCTTCAGCCATCGGGTTACGACGGCCGTGTAACCATGGGTCAACCAGACTTTCTCAGCACCGGTGGCATCGATTGTTGCCAGCAAGGCCGGCCAGTCAACGTGGTCGGAGAGGACAAAACCTCGATCGATAGACCTGCGCCGCGCGTGCCCCGAATGCGCATCCAGCCTGAGGCAAACGCAGTCGACGCTGGACCAAACTTGCGAGCCCAGACAGTTCCATGAGCCGACGGAGGCGCGACCACAAGTGCAGTCGACCACTTCACATTCGCTCCAGCGTCTGCGACATAGGTCGTTGGAGGCAGATCGATGCCGGCGTCTCGATAGGCACGGTTCATTGCTTCAACCGCACCGTGAGTATAAATGAGCCCCGGTAAGCCCTGGTCCGCTTGAGCTGCTGCTGCCAGACCCGCTAACAGTCGTTGAGATTTGCCCAAGGCGTAAGCAAACAGCAGACTCGAGCGCCCCATGGCCTGATTGCGGTGCCACCACGCGAGAATCTCAGCAAACACACTCTCCTGGGCCGGCCAGCGATAGATTGGGAGACCGAACGTGCACTCACTGATAAAGACACGACATGGTATCGGAACAAATCGTGTGCAGGTGACGTCTGGGTCGACCTTGTAATCGCCTGAGACGACCCAGACCGTACCTCCATTTTCCAACCGTACCTGAGCTGAGCCAAGTATATGCCCGGCGGGATGCAGCGAGACGCGGACGCCATTCATGTCAATCGTTTCGCCGTAGCGAACCGTGGTGATCGCCGGCTCATCGCCGATCCGAGCACGTGCCACGGTCAATCCGTCATGTGCCAGAAGGTACTGACCACAGCCTCGGCAGAGATGATCGGCATGCGCATGCGTAACCACGGCGCGGTCTACAGCACGCCAGGGGTCAACAAAAAAGCCCCCCTTCTCGCAGTAGAGACCTACGTCCGTGACGCGGAGCAGTGGGTTTTCGTCCAGGCGCATGTTTCCATTATAGACACCACCCGGGCCCGGCGATCACCCCCATCGTTTGGTTTCAGGCGAGGCTTTCTCAATAGGGATTGGATCCAACTTAACGAGCTAACGGCATCGTCTCGTCGTGAGTCGATAAACCG
Organism: uncultured Isosphaeraceae bacterium; assembly: GCA_963850935.1. GTDB lineage: Bacteria > Planctomycetota > Planctomycetia > Isosphaerales > Isosphaeraceae > CAWFRS01. Next base: position 415,699 of record CAWKNT010000028.1, on the reverse strand, counting down.
GCAACGCGGTAGATCGATCAATAACGGTCCCCTCCTCCGCCACCTCGGTATCCGCCACCACCACCACCACCACCACCGCCGCCGCGATATCCGCCGCCGCTGCCGCCACCGCCGCGATATCCGCCGCCGCCACCGCCACCTCGATCTTCGCGGGGCTTTGCTTCGTTCACTGTCAAGCGGCGTCCGTTGTGTTCTTGGTCGTGGAGTGCATCGATAGCAGCGAGGGCATCGGCGTCCGATGCCATCTCAACAAAGCCGAAGCCGCGGCTTCGACCAGTTTGCCGATCCTCGACTACTTGAGCACTTCTTACTTCGCCAAAGGGCGCGAACAACTCTTCAAGGTCGGCGTTCGTGACTGAGAACGTGAGATTGCCGACATACAGCTTCTTACCCACCGTCAAACCCCCCAGGGTCTGGAAACTGACACCTTGACCCGCAGTCGACTTTCCGAGTCAAACGAAAGAGGCCGAGCCGGACGGCCTATCCGGTGGGCCAGGCGACCGAGGTCGAGATTGAATTCACGACCGAGAATGCCGAGGAAACCCCCGCGACCTTAAATCGCCAAGCCGACTGAATGAGTTTAACGAGGATCGATACGAAATGGTACCAATAGCAGGCTTATTTGGCAGGTGGTCGCAGCATGAGACGATCGGACTGCACGATCGACATGACTTCAGCGCGTTCGATCGTCAAACCCGATTGGCACTGACGCAAGATCTGCCGGAATTAGCGCGGCCTCCCATTCTTCCTTGATAGTAACACCACTAGCCTGGAGCCGAATCATTTGTGCGCCAAGCTGAGCAATTCTTGAGGCAGCCTCGTTGTGGGGGATACCTCGAGCGTGGATGTTGGAGATCAGGTTCCTACAGGCGTCATCATGTCCAGCTCGTGGCCGGTAGGCCATGTATGCCGACAGACTTTCGGCGGTGGTCAATCCTGGGCGTTCTCCGATCAAGAGCACGACAACAGTTGGGTGCAAGATCTCGCCGATATCGTTGAGAACACCCACGCGGCCGTGGCGTATGAAAAACGGCTGGCCGAATCGCCAGTTCCGCTTGCGAGCTTCGGCGGCCAGGAGGGGAAGGAGCATGGGAATATGGGCGCGTACCGCCGTTGCCGAGAGTCCATCGGCGATCGCCACTTGAAGGTCGGTTTCCGGCGGACACCGACTGGCTAACTCAATTCGTGATGGTTCGTCAAGCGCACGGCCCAGCTCAGGCTCTAGCAGGAATTGCACCTTGGTCCGAGCCAACGTGCACACTTCAAACAGCCCCCATTCGGTCACAAATGGCGTGCCTAAATCTCTTGGAAAATCGAGCTCATTGCAAACGGCATCACGGGCCGCCGCATGGTCGCTTCGCAGCTCGAGCCAGGTCGCCGTGCGGTATGAACCTCCTGCGCGCCGAGTCAAGACGCGCGCCGGAGTTCGAGCTCGAATCTGGTCGAGCGTTAAGGGAAGGGAAAAAGCGAACGCCGGCGCTAACAGTGGCTTCAGCTCATTTGCCGAGTGCTGTTGCTCGTTCCCAAGGGTTTTGTCGTTCATTTGTACCGATCTTTAAACTTATGCCATCGGCACCCAGAGATCTACGGTCACTTGAGGTTCCGACCGTAGCATGCTGAGTTTACCAGAAGATGAGGATCACTTTCATTAATGCCCCAATCTTGCGATAATGTACGGATGCGCCCTTACGGGCTTGCCGGCTCTCACATGACCGGACTCGACAGCCGGGGAGAAACAATCGCCAATGATGCACGTCTGGTATTCCAATCAGCTCGAACGGCTGGCTGATCGCCTGATAGAAAACCTAGGAAAGCCGAAGCGCAGTACGACGAGCCGCCTGTTCAGAATGCCGACGATTATCGTCCCGAACCGAAATATCGAAACGTATTTGAAGTACGAAATTGCGCGTGGGGCAGGAATCGCGGCCGCGCTCGATTTCAAGGTGCCAGAGGAGTTTCTTGATTCTTTGCTGGCTCCGAAGGGCGGGGAGCAAACTCGGAAGCTCGTGCGTCACGGTGTACTTCGGGCCTTCTTTATCGATCTATTGTCTCAAGAATCCGCTACGAATCGGCCCCTCCCCAATGCGGTGCGAGCCTACATAGATGCTGCTGGTGGCGATGAGGATGCGCGCGATTTGAGGCGGTTCCAGCTTGGCTCGCACCTGGCGCGGCTCGCGCGACAATATGGCGACTTCCGCCCGGATTGGCTGAGGGCATGGGCCAAGGGGCAGACTACACATGATGGTGATCCTTGGGCGGGCACGGAAGCATGGCAGCGCGATCTCTGGAACCAGTTGATCGAACTCATTCGTGCCCAGGCAAAGGGTGGTACAGATTGGATCTTGCCCTTCGAACTATTCAGCACGATCGGAAAAGCTGAATTCGCATCGGCCAACGAGGTGCATCTCTTCGGTTTTTCCTATGTTTGGCATGGGCTTCCTGAGCTCATCAAACATCTCATCCAAAAGTCGCACGTTTTGATCTACAGCCTGGCCCCCTTCGCCGAACTCGACGAAGACCTAACCGAGCTCAATCCGAAATCCACGAATGTTCAACCGACTGTTCGGCCGGGACCGAACGCTTTGAAAACGCATGAGTCAAGTAATGCCAATTCGGCAGACGAGCTAGCGTTCATCGCACAATGGGGACGTCCGGGTCGAGAGTACCTGGGGATGCTCCGGAACTTCCCTGGGACTGAATTTCACCCTGAGTTTGTGAAAATCGGTTCGAAGACGGTCCTGGGCCGCCTCCATCGCGAAATCCTGCAGCAGTCCGTGGAAGTTAACGAACCGGCCCCCGACGAAAGTTTGGTGATTCTCGCTTGCCCCGGAATTCGGCGCGAGGCTGAGGTGGTTGCGAACGAGATCTGGCGTTTGATCCGTGACGACGATCGATGCGCCAAATCGGACCTCGATCGGCTGCGGTTTCGCGATATTGCCGTGCTGTTTGCGGACCGGGCTAATCAGCTTGCCTATCAAGCACATTTCAGGTCGATTTTTGAAGAGTTGCATGGAATTCCGTTTAACATGATCGATTTGCCACTGGCTGGCGAATGTCAGGTAATCGAGGCTGTGTTGCTCTTACTCGCCCTACCCACGGGTGACTTCACGCGTCCTGAGCTCCTCAAGGTTTTGACTCATCCCGCAGTTCGTGCGCGTTTTCCGGATGCTAATACCGATCGCTGGCGCGATTGGTGTGTCGGCCTGGAAATCGTGCATGGAGCCGATCACCTGGATCACGAAGGCACATATATCGACCGTGAGCTATTCCACTGGGAGCAAGGACTGCGGCGATTGGTGCTCGGAACCTTCATGAGCGGATCCCAGAGCGGCGATGATCGAGTCTACGAACTTGGCAAATCTGCGTTTTCACCTTATGACCAGCCGGGTGATGCACTAGCCGACGTGGGACGGCTGCTCGTTTTGGTGCGATCGCTGGTGGCCGACGCCCGCTTCGCTCGAACCGCCCGATTGACGATGACCGAATGGTCCCTGTTCTTTGTCCAGATGGTCCACAGTTACCTTGCTGCCGGCTCTGACACGGAAGAGCGGGCCTTGTCCCAGTGTCTTGAGAAGATTCAGCGTTTGCGTGACCTCGACGTTTCGGGTGCGAAAGTGGGCTACCGCATTGCGTCGGAAAGTCTAAGCGAAGATCTCTGCGGATTGACCGGATCGCGCGGCCATTACCTTGCTGATGGAGTTGTTGTCTCGCCAATCCTTGAGATGCGATCGCTGCCGTTTCGCGTGATCTTTCTGTGTGGTCTGGGGGAAGGACGATTCCCAGCCGCCGATAGCCCCGATCCGCTCGACCTCACGCTGGCCCGCCGCCAGGTCGGCGATGTCAGCCCGCGCGAGCGCGACAAGTATCTTTTCTTAGAGACGCTTGTATGCGCCCGCGAACATCTCTACCTGTCGTACGTTGCGCGGGATGCCCAGACGGGCGATACGCTTGATCCGTCCCCCTTGCTCCAGGAGTTGATGAGACATCTCCATCAGGGCCGACTCGGTGAGCCGGCTGACACGTGGGTCACACATCATCCGTTGCGACGATTCGACGACGCCTACTTCCCGGTGGAACAGGCCCGTGGACGCTATGTCGCGAAACTCCCCAACTTTTCGGTTGCCGCCTGGAAGGAATCACAGACGCGGCTTCTGCGCAAATCATTGCTTGACCATTGCGGTGTGTTGCCACGTCTGACACCGGAGGCACTGCGCGGGCTCGCCAACAAGGTCGTTAACTGGCTGGGCCTTTGCCCAATCACTGCCGTGGGCGCGCAGATCGAGCCGGCGCCGAAAGTGGCGATTTCCCTGAGCGATCTGTTGGCATTCCTCAAATGCCCGCTCCAGGGCTGGGCCCGGGTGATGCTTCGGTTGCACGAGGAAGACGAGGAAGATGAGTCCGCGCGTGAGGACGAGCCGTTTGTCATCGGGCGGCTCGGCGAGAGTAAACTGCTCCGCGAGGTCTTTTTTGACGCGATGAGCCCGGACGCTCCTGCACAGCCCCCGAGTGACTTCGAGCGGCTCTATGCCCTGCACATCGAGTCGCGAGTACAACGTGGTCAAATGCCCGTCGGGCTTTTCGGCGAGGCCGAGCGCCGGCGGCACCTTGCCTGCCTCGACGCCTGGCGCGAGTCAGCCCGTGAGCGAGACCTCGTCGATCGATGCAAATTCCGTGTTTATCGCTTCGGACGCGCCAGCGAAGACGAACGCGTCGACGAGATCGAGAGCCCGATCATTCTCGATGTCCCACTCAGCACCGGGTCGGAGACGGTGCGCGTCGAGCTCTTTGGACGCACTGACCTGGTGGCGCAAGAGCTGCCCGCATCGCTCTCTCCGGTCGTTCGCAATCAGGTCAACGACAAGGATTTTTTGAGTAGCTTCCTCGATGCTGTGGTGCTCAGTCTGCTGCCCACCCACAGAGCCGCGCCGAATACCATGCCCACGTCATACCGGGAGGCAATGGCGGCGATTCGTCCAAGTCACATCGCGTGTTCAGGGGAATCACCGAGGTAAAAGGCCGGCAGTTTCTGACCGATCTGCTCGCCGATCTACTGGGTGGTCCACATGCCTATCTTCTGCCCTGCGAGGCCGTCTTCGACTTTGTTTCCAAGGGGTGCCCCATCGAGTTGAACGTCGAAGAAATGAAAGAAAACGATCGGGCGTCCTGTAGCTCTCGGTACGGTCCCGTACCGAATTTTGAAGAGTACGACCCGCCGCAAGAGGCTGAGGCACGCCGGATCATCGAGCGCCGTTTTGGCTTGTTCCTCGAGACGGGAGGAATGGGCAAGTGACCGCGCACTATCCCAGGCCGGCAATCCTTGACAAGATCCCGCATGACCAGCATGCGGTGATCGAAGCGTCTGCAGGGACGGGCAAGACTTATACTATTGAGCACATGGTCGTTGAGCTCTTGTTGCGCAATCGCAACAGTGTGCGGCTGAACAACATTCTCGTCCTTACCTTCACCGAGCGTGCTGCAACCGAGCTACGCCGACGGATTCGATCGAAAATTGAAGAAATCCTCCGTGAACCATGCCAGAAAGTGCCATGTCACCACGACACGCACGCGGGCGTCTGGCATATCGATGACGAAGCGCGCCGGCGGTTGCTTCAGAGTTTATTCTCATTTGATTCGGCAACGATCGGTACAATCCATGGCTTCTTCGGCCGAGTGCTCAATGAGCACGCCTTCACCAATCGGCGGCTTTTCACGGAAACGCTCGAGGATGGCCGGACGCTTTTCGGCCGTGCCTTCAAGACGGCTCTCCGCCGCTCGCTTGCCCGCCGGCCGGGTGAAGCCGCCCAGCTGTTGGCACTTTGGTTAGAGCGCAGTCAAGAAGGCATCGACAAACTCGAATCCCTTCTCTACAAGTGCTGCGTATCACGGCGCTTGATCCTGCCCCCCTTCTCCACCGACGTCATCCATCGCGAGCTTGACAAGAGCCCACTTTTCAAGATCGACCTGGCCGCAGAGACTGATCGGTTTCTAGCAGCGGTGAAAACCGCGGGAGTCAAACATGCTGGCACCCAGAAGGCACTCGCGTCGCGGCTGAAGATTCTCTCGCATGTGATCCAGACGTCAGGATCCGGATTAGCAACAGCCTTCGACACCGGCTTTCAGGACGCATTGGCTTTCCTCAGTGAAAAACTGGATGGACGCGATCTGGGAAATGATCGGCAACAGCAGATCGCCGACGCGATCATGCAGCTGAGCAGACTTCTGGTCTCACTCAAGGCGGCGATTATTCAGACCGGCCTGCCGATCGTTCGCGACATTCTCGAACAAAGCAAGGCCACGACCGGTCAGTTTGATTACGACGACCTTATCACGGGTGTTGCCGCCGCTCTCGACGGCCCGCCCGGAGACGAGCTGGTTCGGGCGATGCGCAACCGCTATCACGTCGCACTGATCGATGAGTTCCAGGATACCGACGAGCTTCAGTGGAAGTTTTTCCACAGAGTCTTCATTGAGAGCGAGGGCCGAAACGTCGCGTATCTGATTGCAGATCCCAAGCAGGCAATCTACGGATTCCGCGGAGCCGACATTACAACGTACATCGAAGCGCGGGAAGAGGTACAACAGGCGGGAACGTCACGTGTTTCGCTGATTGATAATTTTCGGTCCACACCTTTGATGATCGAGGCTTACAACTGCATCCTGAGCCCGTCTGCGAACTCTTCCTTCTTTGACGGCCCAATTCAATACGACGCCCCTGTAAAAAGCGGGCGTGATTACGTCGCAATGCACGCAGATCGTTCTACGTCCGTCCCCGTCCATCTGCTGCGGCTCGAACCGCGGAATGGTGAGGAGCTTGCGACCCCTGAATTGAGGCGCGCACTGGTCCGACAGATCGCGCACGAGGCACGCGATTTGTTGATGGACGATAAAGGTCTATGGTTCGGTCCCCAGAACGAGACAAAGCGGATTGAGCCCGGCGACATTTATGTTCTTACGGCGACCAACAACGATGCCAAGCAGGTTGCGCGTGCTCTGCAAGCAGCCGGAGTTCCGCACGTTCTCTATAAGCAGGAGGGTTTGTTTCAATCCGATCAAGCGCGAAATACGCGATTTACTCACGGCGATCGATGACCCTACCGACGCGGCCAAACGAGGGCGCGCCTGGATCACTTCGTTCTTTGCTGTTCCGCTCGCTGCGCTGCCTGAGCTGGCTGACCTCCCTGACTCGCACCCACTGATGGCGCGCCTCCGGGACTGGGGCGACTTGGCGGGTAAGCGTCAGTTCGAGAGGCTGTTCACGCGGATTGTTGAAGATAGTGGAATCATTCGCCGCGAGCTGTTCCTCAAAGACGGTGAACGAGGCCTGACAAATTACTTGCACATTTTCGAAGTATTGCTTGAAGAGACGCGTGCCGCTGGCTGCGACCTGGGCGATCTGATCGCAACGCTGACTGCATACAGTCACGAAACGCGTCAACCACCCGGCGAGGATGCCAACGTGCAGCGCATCGAAAGCGACCGTGCCGCCGTCCAGATCATGACCATCCATCGCAGTAAAGGTCTCGAAGCGGCAGTGGTCTTTATCTACGGTGGATACGGTGGATTTCCCTCCGATGGAATGTACGAATTTCACGAAGAACGACGACGCGTTCTATACATCGGCGACAACAAAGATGCAAAGGAAAAGGCAGCAACAGAACGCGACCAAGAGGAGCAACGGCTCTACTACGTTGCCATCACGCGGGCCAAGGCCCGGCTATATCTACCTCTTGTTCCAAGCCAGCTCGGTGGCAAGCAATGGAAAGGGGGCTATCGACGTCTCAACGATCGGCTGAGAGACTTGGTAAACAACCTCAATGGATCCGCAAATGACAACTTATTTAGAATCATCACCGTCTCAGATCGCCCGCATGGAATTGAGTCTGACCAGATCGCCCAAGTGGCGCGTAGCCCAGCCTCATGGCAGCCGCCCGAGAAGCTTTTGAAAAGCGGCGATAATGCAGCGGAATTTGCCGGTTATCGCCACAGGCATGCCGGCTACGAGGTTTTGTCTTATTCGCGGATGAAGCAAGCGTGGAGCGTTGAGCTCAATCCTCTCGAGCGCGACGAATTCCGCCGGGAGGCGGGCCAAGAGCTTATCACAGTTGCACCAACCGTAAGCGAGCTGCCTGGGGGAACAGCAGCCGGATTAATGCTGCATGAGATCCTCGAAAATATCCCCTTCGACCTCACCGCGAGCGCCAACAGCCTCGAGACCTGGCGCTCTCAGGAGCCGGTCGCCGAGGTTGTCGGCGCAGCAATGGACCGCAACGGAATCGGCTCGGTCTATCGTGATGACGTTGAAGCCATGGTTTATCAAGCGCTCACCTTCGATCTGCCCCTGGACCAAGGCAGATCGATACCTGGGCTCTGCGGTTGCGGGCATTACCTGCGCGAGATGGAATTCCTTTTCCCGTTCCCCGAGGATTTCCATCCTCCGCTTTCTGAGCCCACGCCGGGGAAATTCGCCATCGGCCGAGGGTATATCAAGGGATTTGTCGACCTTGTCATCGAGCATGATAGCCAGGTGTACTTCGGCGACTGGAAGAGCGACGTGCTTCCTTTATACAGCTCAGAAACGCTCAAGAAACACGTCGCCGATCACTACGAGCTTCAGGCCAAGCTATACTCGATGGCGCTGGTGAAAGCATTGGCGATTCGCACAGAAGAGGACTACGAGAGATCCTTCGGAGGCTTGTTTTATATCTTTCTGCGCAGCTTGCTGCCGCACGGTACCCTCACGCCCGAGCCGGGTGTCTATTTTGAGCGACCCTCCTGGGCCCAAATCCTGACTTACGAAGGAGAGCTCAAACGATTCGCCATGAACCCGAGTGGAGGACGCTCTTGAAAAACTCCATCGTCATATCGCCATACGGAACCGCGTGCACGGCGATCTTAAGGCGCGATTCGGCAAGCCTCTCGGCCGGCGATGAACCGTCCAGTCCGGAGACCAACCTCCTCGATTGGCTCGAACAACTGCGTGAGCCACTTAAAGCGCTGTGCAACATGGAAGACGAAATCGTCTACATAGCGTGGGAGCTCGCCCGCTGGCAGAAAGGGCTGGCAATGCGCGAGCGGCAAGCCGTGATCCTGCTGATTCTGTCGGCTTTGATTCAATTGCGCCAAGGGAGCACTCGGATCGCGTTGCGCAGTGGAGCTGACGATCAATCCCGTCAGATGGAACTCATCAGAGGGATCCTCGGCGGTGTCCAGCCGAAGGCGGAAATCGAGACGTTGGTGGATCCCATTGAGGCCATCGATCTTATGGAGACCTTGGTTGAGTTAGGCCGGTTAGATGCGATTGTAGGATCGGAGCATGAATTCAAGCCACTCATCGTTGCCGGCGACCACCTTTATCTTCAGAAAATGCTCCACCTCGAAAACCGATTTACGGCAGCGATGCACCGCCGACTGGACACCGTGATCCCTCATTGGCCTGACGAGCAGGTTGAGTTCGCGCTCAACGACGTACTCACGCGACCGTCGGTGCGCGACGGACAGGCAATCGAGCTGCTAGCCGACCAGCAAGCGGCCGTACTTGCGGCGGTGCGTTATCCGGTGACGATCGTCTCGGGTGGACCTGGGACGGGCAAGACCACCATCGTGATCTCGATGCTCCGCGTCTTCTCGAGGCTAGGCATCGGCGTCGAGGAGATCGCGCTTGCGGCGCCAACCGGCAAGGCCGCCAACCGCATGAGCGAAGCGATCTTGATCGGTCGCGAGTCAATTTCCGACCCGGCCCCTGTAGACCTCGAGCTCAGTCATCTGGCCGATCCGAGCACGCTCCATCGCCTGCTCGGCTACTCGACTCGCACCGGACGGTTCATCCATCATGAGAATAACCGGCTCGCCGAGCGTGTTGTCATTGTCGACGAAGGCTCGATGATCGACCTTTCTCTCATGGAGAGGCTCGTCCGCTCACTGCGCGATGATTGCCGACTAATTCTCTTGGGTGATAGCCACCAGCTTCCATCGGTTGAGGCTGGTGCCGTGCTACGTGACTTGCTCACCACAGGCTTGGCCACAACGAACGTCGGCCTTCGCAGCGTTGCACTTGAGCACAGCTATCGGATGCGTGACGACAATGAGGACGGCCGCAACATCCTCGCGGTCGCGCGGTCAATCAATCGGGGAGAACGTCCCGAAATTGGGCCGACTCTGACGACCGAGCGGATCATTGTCGAGCGCTCTCAAGTCGCCGATATCACGTTCCATGGCGTCGAGTTCGTCGAGTCGTCGGAAGAATCGCAAGTTCTCGATGAATTCTTGGAGCGCTGGCACTGCGAGGCTATGTGGACGCGGCCGGATCTCGATGGCTTGATCGAGCACAATTATGCACTTGTTGACGGCAGTTTCAGCGCGGACGATCAGGACAAGCTGCGACAGTTGGTAGCTGGTTGGGAGCGATTGCGCGTCCTTTGTCTCACTCGCGTATTACCCACGGGTGCAGATCGCGTCAACATCGCCCTGCATCAGCGCGCGTTGAGTGAGCGAGAATTAACGCGGGAATTTGACTTCATTCCGGGCGAACCGGTCATGATGCAAGTCAACGACTACCGCCGCGGCATTTTCAATGGCGATCAGGGTCTCATACTGAATGTGTTCGAAGGTAATCGGCGCCAGACGATGGCCGTCTTTCCTCGGTCCGAGAGATTCGCCGCGTTTCACATCGATTCGCTCCGGCCCGTCTTATTGCATTCTTATGCGATGACCGTTCACAAGGCCCAGGGCTCCGAATTCGATCGAGTGGCACTCATCCTTCCCGATCGCGATCTTCCGATCAACACGGTTGAAATCCTTTACACAGCCCTGACCCGCAGTCGTTCCAGCGTGGTCATCATCGGCAGACGCGAAATCTTGGAGACGGGGATCACCAGAAAAATCGTCCGCAACTGTGGCATCATCGAAAAGCTTGGAAATGTGCCACGCTAATCTTCTCGGAGTATTTGACTGAGTGCGACCGGTGGACCAGTGAAGCGATGCCGGGCGAATCCGAACCAGGCGACGATCAGCACAAGCCCGACTCCTCCTACAACCCATATGGCGCGCTCGTTGGGTGGCTGCACTCCCACAAAAATCAGTCCGGCACATCCGGCCAGGCTTACTACCGCGAGCGGTCGATACCAGCGCCCGAGATCCCAGGGGCCCATGGCCGTCCAGGTCCGTCCGTGTGCCCAATGCCCAGTGCGGTCGGAAGCACGTACGAGATGTACAGAAAGATGGTGCAAACTGCAGTGATCGTTGCGTAAACCGGCGTGTGCAATGTAAACAGAATCGACGCCATCGCCACCATCCAGATCGCAACAGCAGGTGATCGCCACCGTGGGCAAACCCAGCGCACGGCACTCGAAAACGGCAATCCGCCATCGCGTGCAAACGCAAATGCCATTCGGGAAGCGGATGTGATCGTTGCTAGCCCGCACAGGTATTGGGCCACAACGATCGCGACGACAAGCGCAACAACCAGCGTTCGAGGGAGTACGCCGTTCACGATCGACAGAAACGCCCCTTCCCCTGTTGCTGCGGCTTCTGCAAGGCTTGGTGCGGCAACAACCAGCGCGCAGAGCATGATCCAACCCGCGATCCCAGAAACCAGGACCGAGCGGACGATTCCGAGCGGAACGCTCCTGGCCGCACTCTTGGTCTCTTCGGCGGCGTGCGCTGAAGCATCAAAACCTGTGATCGTATACGCCGGCAACAGCGCACCCAGAGCAAACAGCAGGGCAAATTGCTCGGTGCGCGGCCAGACGCTCCCGCCTAAGGTGCCACTAAAATTTTCGAATGTGATCAGCCGCGTCAGGTCCAGAGTCGGAGCGAAGACCAAAAGGCAACCCGTGAGCGCCGTGGCGACCCCGAGAATCCAGTACCCGCTGAAGTCGGTCAGCCGAGCGGTCACGCCTATGCCCAAATGATTGATCGCTGCCTGCGAAAACGTGATCAGAACGACTCCGAAGGCCTGTGCGACCAGATCAAAGTTTGCCGATGTATGCGGAAACAGCGCGCCCTGTGCGAAGCGGTACGTGCCGACGTTGATCGCGGCCAATATGGTGATCAGTCCGGCGAGGTTGAACCAAGCCGTGGTCCATCCCCATCCACGGCCACCCAGGATCGCTGCCCAATGGTACAGCCCGCCGGCCGTCGGAAACGTCGAAGCAAGCTGCCCCATCGTTGCTGCGACCGTCAGCGCGAACAAGCCCACCAGCGGCCAACCCAAACCGATCGACGCTCCCCCGACACTGCAGAGTCCCAGGTGAAACGACGTCACGCCTCCGGCAAGAATACAGATAATTGATAGCGACAATGCAAAGTTTGAGAATCCCCCGAGCCGCCGCGCTAGCTCTTGTGCATAACCGAGGGCATGGAGCCGCTGTACATCGTCGTCTTGATTCTCGGCGAACCGCGGTAATTCTTGTTCTTCGTCCATTAAGAAATCCTCGCGGTTCGCTCGATGACTGAGCCTAGTAGCTGAAGCATATGCTTGCAGGCGGGACCATCCTCCAGAAGGGTATCAGGGCCGATCGATCCGCTCTTCGCCGCCAGCCAAGCGGCGAACTCGGGGGCGGGTCGTAGCCCAAAGAGTCGACGCACGGCCAAGCCGTCATGGAAGCTCGTCGACTGGTAGTTGAGCATCACGTCATCGGCACAGGGAACACCCATGAAATAGTTGCACCCGGCGGCCGCCAAGAGCAGCAACAAGTTATCGGCCGAATTCTGGTCTGCGGCTGCATGGTTGGTGTAACAGACGTCGACACCCATTGGCAGCCCGAGCAGCTTGCCCATGAAGTGATCTTCCAATCCAGCACGGATGATCTGGCGCTCGTCAGCAAGATATTCAGGACCGATGAAGCCGACCACGCTATTGACCAGGAACGGATCAAATGCCCGCGCAACTCCATAAGCCCTCGCTTCGAGCGTGAGCTGGTCGATACCGCGGTGAGCACCTGCTGAGAGAGCACTCCCCTGCCCTGTCTCGAAATACATTGCCTGATCGCCTACCCAATTAACGTCGCGGTTGCGATGGTGGTCGCGCATACAATCTCGTCCCTCGCGGAGCAGCCCTAGATTGATTCCAAAGCTAGTGTTAGCCGCCTCTGTACCGGCGATCGACTGGAACAAGAGATCGACCGGCGCGCCGCGGTCAAGGCAAGCGAGTTGGGTGGTGATGTGCGCCAGGCAGCATGCCTGCGTGGGAATCTCGAACGCCTCGATCAGTCGGTCGAGAGTGCCTAGGATGCGGCCGACAACATCGACCGAGTCGGTCGCAGGATTGACGCCGATTACGGCATCGCCGCAGCCAAATTGCAGCCCGTCGACGATCGAGAGGAGTATGCCCAAAAGGTCGTCGGCAGGATGGTTGGGTTGAATGCGAATACCCAGGACCCCGCGTTGGCCCAATGTATTACGGCAACGCGTAACGACACGAATCTTACTCGCGGCCAGTACCAGGTCTTTGTTACTCATCAGCTTCGCTACAGCCGCCGCCTGTTCCGGGAGCAGCCAGTGGCGGATTGCGAATAGCATTGTAGCTGTCGTGGCGTCATCGAGGATCCACTCGCGAAACTCGCCGATCGTGAGCGACTGAAACGGACCAAAAGCTGCGTGGTCGAGCGATTCGAGAATCAGCCGGCTAACCTCGTCGAAATCCGGATCGATAAGAGGATGGTCGGCGATCTCTTTAAGTGTCAAGTCCGCGAGAACCATCTTGGCGGCGATACGCTCGCGCTCGGTGTGTGCGCCTAGGCCGGCGAGCTGATCACCGGCCTTTTCTTCGTTAGCCCTGGCAAATACCTCACGTAAGTCGCTGAAGAGAAATCGCTCGTTTCGGATCACCGTTGATAGATTCACGGATCCGCTCCTGGGGCGGCAATCAAGTGATTTGACACGTTCCGTTCGTACGCGCGATCGTTGCAGCCTTTTATCGTCACGAATCCGAACTTGGTCGGCCACTCAATTCGACAATTGAAACGGCCAAATCAAGGGAATGAGGATGATCGCAGTTATCCACATCAAGATGTTCAAGGGGATGCCGACCCGCATGAAGTCAGTGAAGCGATAGCCTCCCGGACCGAAGACCATCATGTGGGTTTGGTAACCGATCGGTGAGGCGAAGGCGTACGAGGCCGCCAGGGTGACAGCCATGATGAACGGCCGCTCATTGACTCCGAGTAGCCGGGCCGATTCCAGGCAGAACGGAAACGAAAGTGCGGCAGCGGCGTTGTTGCTGATCAGCTCGTTGAGGACCATAGTGCCGAAGTAGATCGCAGCCAAAGTTGCCGTTGGACCCCACGAACGCGTTGCCTCCACGAGCAAACCGGCGAACATCTTGGCGACGCCCGACTGCTCAAGCCCCTTGCCAACGCCGAACGACGCCGCAATGGCGATCAACACGGGCAGGTCGACTGCCTTGCGCGCGTCGCTCGGCGAAATACACCTGGCAGCGACCATCGCGCCAGCGGCCAGAAAAGCCGCAAGCATGATATTCACGTACCCGGTCACAAACGCAGTGATCATGCCGACAAAAATGATCGCCGCGAGCCATGCCCTACTAAAACGGATGGGGCGCGAATCTTCAACGTCGCTGATTAAGTAGAAGTCAGGGTTGTTGCGGTAGGCCCGGCTGAAATTCGGCCCGACCTGCAGGAGTAGCGTATCGCCCGCGTGAAGCTCAATGTCACCGACCTTGTTGGTGAGGCGCGCTCCATTACGGTGCACCGCGACAATGGCCGCATCGTACAAACCGCGAAAGTCTGCGTCGCGCACTATCTGACCAACCAGCGGGGAGCTGGGGCTGATGACAGTCTCGCAAAGCTGTCGAGCCCATTGCTTGACCGTCGACACCTCGTACCGAGTTTCGGCCGCCGGTATCAGGCCTGGGATTTTCTCCAGGTCGACGATCGTACTGACCACTCCGGTGAATACCATGCGGTCATTGGCCTGGATCATTTCGTCAGGAGCGACCGGGCCGAATATCTGTCCCTCACGGTCGATTTCGATCAAGAAAAGTCCCGGCAAGTGACGCAGACCGGCCTGCGAGATCGTCTTGCCCACGAGCCGGCACGCTGGCTGCACCAGCATCTCGACTAAATACTCGCGACGCGTCTCGTCAAGCTGCTCGATCAGATCCTTACGGTCGGGCAAGAGCTTTCGCCCCACCGTCAAGAGATAAGCGGCACCCAAAAGCGCACATGGCAGGCCCACCCAGCCGATTTCGAAAAATCCCATCGGTTTGAGATTGCTCTTGATCAACAATCCCTGGACTACCAGATTGGTGCTCGTGCCGATCAGCGAACAAGTGCCTCCGAGGATCGACAAAAATGACAGAGGCATCAAGAGCCGCGACGGGGATATGCGGCGCTTACGACACCAAGCGATCAATACCGGAACCAGGAGCGCGACCTTGGGTGTGTTGTTCAGTACCATGGCGGAAGGGATAAGCACAACCGCCATGTAGAACAACGCCTTGGTTTCGGTCTCGATATGGCCTAAGAAGTGCTCCCCTACATATTCCATCACACCGGTTTCGCGTAGACCTGCGGCCACGACGAACAAGGCGGCTACGATGAGCATGCCTGAGTTGGCAAAGCCGGCAAATGCATCTTCGGGGCTAATCACGCCAAGTACTGCGAGCACGACGACGGCGCCGACGAACATCACGTCGGCTGGCTTATCGGTGACCAGGCCATACAGCAACCCGGCCAGAACGCCCAACATCAATACGGTCGGCGATGTGAAATTCAAATGTACCAAGCGCGATTCTCAGATAAATTGACGAAAATATTTTATAGACTTACGAGTGACGATTTATTTGACAGGCTACGCCCCGGCCAAAGTCAGACCGATCTAGAGGTCGAGTACGGCCTTGATGACGGGGTCGCCGGAGCTATAAACCAACTGGAAGCCGAGTTTTTCACAAACATGTTGCATGTCGACGTTCTCAGGCAAAACATCGCCTGTGATCCGGTCGATCTTCTCGTCCCGGCCGACTTGAATCAAGCGTTCGAGGAGCGCTGTTCCAATCCCCTTGCGCTGAAAGGGGTCGCTGACGATCAAAGCGAACTCGGCCTCGTTTGTCCCGCGGATCTTGCTCAACCGTCCCACGCCGATGATTTCACGATCGCCTGTTTGTGGATCTTGATGTTCGGTCACCAGTGCCATCTCACGATCATAGTCGATGAAACAGATCCGCGTCAGGCGCTCGTGGGCCACGCGCGAGCTCAAGGTCATGGCGTGGAAGTACCGCAGCGTCACGCTCCGATTGGAAAGGGTTCCATGAAATTTAACTATCAAGGGCTCATCCTCGGGACGGATCGGCCGGAGTATAAACTCCGAGCCGTTTTTGGCCGTCCATGAGCTGACGTACCTTGATGGATAGGGGCGGACAGCCGGCCGGGGGATGTCCGAATCGCGGATGTCGGGACCGTGTACGATGACGTGCGCGTCGAGAGCCAGCAAGCAATCGGGTGAAGCGATCAGCGGGTTGATGTCAATTTCCTTGATCCACGGTTGCTCGACAACCAGATCGCTGAAGCGGACCAGGAGCTGTTCAAGCGCGGTCAAATCGACCGGCCGCCGGCCGCGCACACCTTTGAGGGCAACCAGGATTCGGGTCTGCTCCATCATGCGCCGCGCCAGGGTCGTGTTGAGCGGAGGTAGCCCCAGTGATCGGTCCTTGAAAACCTCCACGAGCTGTCCTCCCGTGCCGAACATGAGCACAGGGCCAAGTTGCGTGTCGAGACTGCTGCCGATGATGAGCTCATAGCCCTCGACTTTGACCATTGGCTGAACCGTCACTCCCTGAAAATGCTCATGGCCGGCGTGCATCGCGATACCAGACTGAATGGCATGATATGCACCACGGACAGCCTCATCGGTGGCAAGGTTGAGTTGCACACCGCCGACGTCGGTCTTATGCGTGATCGTCTTGGAATGGAGCTTGAGCACAACCGGGAAGCCGATCGACCGAGATGCGAGTACAGCGTGCTCCTCGCATGTGGCGATCCGGGTCTCCACGGTCGGAATGCCGTAAGCCGCCATGATCTGTTTTGACTCGGCTTCGGTCAAAAGTGTGCGTCCCTCGGCGCGCGCCACCGTGATAATAGCCGAAGTTTTTTCGCGGGCGAATTCCGCATTCTCGGTGCGAGTTGACAGAGTGGGTGTTTCATAGAGGGCTTGGAGGTTGTAAAACGAACGCCACATCGCGGTAAACGTTTGTGCCGCGGTGTCAGGATAGGCAAACGTCGCGATGCCTGCTTGGTCGAGGATCTGCTCACCGGGCTTCACAATCTCGCCACCCATCCAACTGGCCAGTACGGGCTTGCCAGCGACGGAAGCGTACTGGCTCACGGCTCGGGCAGTCGCCGTCGGGTCGGTCATCGCCTGCGGCGTCAATATAGCCAGGAGTCCGTCGATGCTGGGATCCTGCGACGTCACCTCGATCGTTCGCGCATAGCGCTTGGCGTCGGCGTCGCCAAGAATGTCGATCGGGTTGCTATGGCTCCACGCCGCCGGCAGGAAACGGTTTAGGGTATCGAGCGTCGTGGCTGAGAGCTCGGCGAGTTTGCCTTGGTGCTCGATCAAGGAATCCGTAGCCAAAACGCCGGGCCCGCCGGCGTTGGTAACGATTGCCAACCTCGGTCCACGCGGCCGGGGCTGCTTCGCCAGTACCTCGGCCATATCGAAAACTTGAGAGATCGAGTCGACGCGCAGAACGCCCACGCGGCGGAACGCCGCGTCAAGCGCATCATCGCTGCCTGAGAGTGAACCGGTATGAGATGCTGCTGCCTTGGCGGCCGCCTCGGTTCGGCCTGCCTTGATGACGATGATCGGCTTGGTGAGCGCAACCTCACGCGATGCCGATAAAAACGACCGGGCATCGCCGATCGATTCCATGTAAATCACGATGCACTTCGTCTGGGGATCATCTCCCAGGTAGTCGATCAGGTCTCCCCAGCCGACGTCGAGCATCGAGCCGATCGAAACAAACGCGCTGAATCCAACATGCACGCGCAGGCTCCAGTCGAGTATCGCCGTGCACAAAGCGCCGCTCTGGCTCAAAAAGCCTACGCTTCCCGGCTGAGCCATCTCGGCGGCAAATGTGGCGTTCAGTCCCTTTTGGGGGCACATCACACCGAGGCAGTTGGGCCCGATAAGGCGCATCCGGCCGCGCCGTGCCTGCGTGAGTACCTTGCGCTCGAGCTCGGCTCCTTCCGGTCCGATCTCCTTGAACCCCGCCGAGATAATGATGGCTCCCTTAACGCCGGCCTCGACGCATTCGGCAATTACTTGCGGCACGGTCGGTGCCGGGGTCACGACGACCGCCAGGTCAACCGGCTCCGGCACTGCTGCGATCTTCGGATAAGACCGAATTCCGAGCACGTTGGGCCGTTTGGGATTGACCGGATAGACTGTTCCTCCAAACGGGCTCTGGATCAAATTCCACAAGATAGACCGCCCTACGCTGCCGGCCTTTTCGGTCGCCCCTATCACGGCGACCGCCTGCGGCGCGAATATCGCGTCAAGAGGAAGCCGCTGCTCAGCTCGGGCACGCTGGGCCAGATCCTGAAGCGGAACGGTGGGATCGCTCATCTCGCTCCCTTCACTCTAAAGGTTTGGAGTTCGTCGTTATTCTGAAGAATCGGGCCACTGTTGTCCATCATCGCTGGGGCCGACATGCGTCTTCGCGTCGGCTTGAAGGCGCTGTGTGGGTCAGGTACGCTGGAAGCGATCTGATCGCGTCGTGGGGAGGGAAATGATAATGTCCGAGCGTACCCAGGTCGTTGCCCCGCCGCGCACACTTGTAGAGGGTCAGCGACTCGACCAGCCTACGTTCCACGCTCTCTACGAAGTAATGCCGCCAGGTGCACGGGCCGAGCTGATTGATGGAATTGTCTATATGCCTAGCCCAGTCGGCCTTGCACACGGTTTTGCGCAGGTTCCAGTGATCATGTGGCTGGGGCAATACCGCGAAGACACATCAGGGGTGCAAGTCCTGGACAGCGCCACAACTATCCTGGGCTGGAAGAGCGAGCCACAACCTGACTGTCTGCTCCGGATGTTGCCCGATTTCGGCGGGCGGACGTCGGACGAGCGCGGATTCGTCGTTGGCTCCCCCGAACTCGTTGTGGAAGTTGCCAAGGCAACCCGATATGTAGACCTGGGACCAAAGCTGGCAGAGTACGAACGAGCCGGCGTTTTGGAGTACGTCGTACGAGCGTTCGACCCTGACGAGATCTTATGGTTCACACAAGAGCAAGGCGTGCTCATTCAACGACCGGTCGATGAGGATGGACTGTACCGGTCGACTGTTTTCCCCGGACTCTGGCTCGATCCGCAGGCGCTTATTCGCGGTGATACCCGGCGCCAGCGTGCCGTGGTCGAACTTGGCTGTGCCACACCGGAGCACGCTGCATTTGTCGTGCGCTTGGCCGCGGCCCGCACCAACGGCTGAGTCGAACGATTTCGTTGCGTTTCGACTCACACGGGTGTCTTTCATCGCTTCAGCGGCAATAGCTTGATGTTCTTGTACCAGCACGGCGATCCGTGGTCTTGCAGGCCGATATACCCGAATCGGGGATGATCCTTGTAGGCGATGTCGAACTTATGTTCGGAACCGTCGGGTCGGTGGTTGGGAACCGTCCACTGGTCCAGGTCCATCCGCGTGACAATCTCCCCGTTAAGCTCGACCGAAAGCTTTGGCCCGTCGCACGTGATCTCCATATGGTTCCACTGGCCAACGGGCTTCATGACGTTTTTCGACGGTTTGACCAGGTCGTAGATCGCGCCGGTATCGTGGTAGCCGGCCGTCTGGGTGTCGTCGATCGCGACCTCGATGCCGTTGAAGCCGACATCCTTGCCCGGCCGCGGCGTGAGGGGATGCGTCAGGACAAATACGCCACTGTTGCAGCCTCGACTGATCTTGAAATCGAGTGCGAGCACAAAGTCAGACCAGATCTGACGGTGAATGAGCATATAACCACTGCATCCATGCGGATTGAGGCAGCCATCTTCGACAGGTACATTGCTCGGCTGGCCGCTACTGGTCAGCCATCCATCCAGGCTCTTGCCGTCGAACAGGAGAATCCAGGCGGATTGCTTTTCGTCAGGGCTGAGTGTTTGATTGGCTGTCGCGGCTGACGGAAAGAGCGCAACGGCCGCCTGAATCACGAGGGCACCGGCAAGAGACGATCCCAAGCAGGGCCTGCTCATTTCCCAGAGCTCCTTTCCGTCCACTCAAGTGTCCCTGCCTCCCAATTCAACTTTGATCCGCGGAGGTGTATGATGCATTCCAAGCGAGATAGCAATCGCAGTGAAGAATTGCCAAGTGATTTTCTATAGAGGCGATGATCATAATCGCCCGCGAGGCGTTGTTGCAGGGAATCGCCATTAAATGACGGTCATGAAGGTCGAAGGTCTCGAAACGCTCGAGGCATTTTAGTTTAGGGGCAACCTAGTTTGTTTAGTCAAGAGTAAAGTGCGAGTGTATCGACTATGACGCCAGCTCTAGAGCGGCTCGCTGAGTTAGTCCGCCAGGCCGAAGCGAAAACGCGTGCTCGTAAGATTGAAGGTGAGACACAGCATGCTGCGGAACAGTTTCGCGCGGTCGAGCAGCGAGCACGCCGCGCGGTCGAGCAGCTCCGTATGCTTCGCCCCACTAGCTTAAGGGCGCTAGAGCAGGCGGACGCGGATGAGCAACTCCTCAAGGACTTGGTTAAAAAGCTTGCCCTCTACAAGTCGTCACTCGGATCAGAGGCCGACGCCGAGCGGCTGATTGCAACATCGCAGGCCGAGATCGATCGCATCCGGTGTCAAACCAAGACTGATCTCGAGCTAGTCAACCGTGAGGTCGAAGAGGCACGACGCGAGCTGCGGTTAGCGACCGATCAATACCGACAGCTACGACGAGAACTCGATCGGCTCCAGCCCGAGCTGGCCGTGCAATTCAGCGCCGACGATCACCTGCTCTGGGATGCCGAGGCACACTTCCCCGGCGGCCAGCTGCAGCTTCTGGCCCACGAAGTCGAAGTTGGTCTAGGTGCGTTTGCGGCGCTCAACAAACTCGAGCAATATGCACGACTCAAGGTCTGGATCGGACGCTTCCGGTTTCACCAGGCCTCGCAGGACCGCGAAGCGCTTGTCACCGAAGAGCTCCAGACGCTATCACACAAGGTCTTCCATCAGCTTAAGTGGTTATCGAGGCAGTACGAGCCGGGATATATTGAGGCATTCCGCCAGGACTTCTCGACCGACTGGTCTACCTACGTGGCGGAGGCCCAGGAGCAATTGGTGCAGGCGATTGAAGCTGGCCGGCGCGCGCAATGCCGAGCAACCGCACTCCCACGAGTCCAGCATCGATCAGCCAGCCTCCTCGGGCGAGGATGGTCTGGGCGCTTTGAGACGCGATCTCGAACGAATTGAGGCGCGTCCAGCCGACGGCGATGCCCATGATGACGCATGAATTGGATGTGCTATCCCGCGATTCGCCAGAATATGGTACTGTTCGCGGTGGTTGGCGTGGGATGCGCCCAAGCGTGAATTTCTAAGGTGTAGGAAAACCTTCGCGGGGATCTGGGCATATGGAGCCGGATCTGTCGCTGCGCCGCCGGCACAAGCCGCCGGTCGCCTGGGAACACGGTCGATCAGTGGCGCCCAGCGGTTCGGGTGAAGCGCTCCGGCCGATGGATCGGCCCTTGATCCGTCCCGCACCACGGTCGGCGATGGTCTTTCCGCTTGTGGTGTTGATCGCCGTATTACCGGGCATGGTGGCCTTAAATGCCTGGGACCTGACTCCGCCGGGCCCACTGTGGGGATTGCGGGGCCTTGCCGTGCTTGACGGTCTGGTTCTCGACCAGATGCCCGCGGCCGCTGAGATCAAGTCTGTCCCGGAGTCGGCTGCATTCAGCTTGGTGGCTTTCCAGCCGCCGCTATACGCCTGGCTCGAAGCGATCGGGTTTTGGCTGAGTAACGACCGCGATCCCCTGGCGAGTGTGTTGCCAAGTTATGTCGCTGGTGGGCTCGTGGTCGTGCTCGTCTATTTGCATGGCCGGCTTTGGCGCGGGGCGGGCTTAGGGCTGACAGCGGCGATTTTAGTGGGGTTTAATCAGAACTTACTATTGCGAATGCAGGAAGCAACGCCGGCCACGCTGGTTGTCTGCGGGGTGCTTGCTGCGCTGTTGGCATATGGTTGGCACGAACGAATGGCCGCTGTTTCGGCGCGGCCTTGGTCATGGTCCGGGCCGGTAGTCTGGGCCGCGGTTGGTGGCCTGGCATTAGGTGCAGCACTTCTTTCCCTCGGCGGGTTGGCGTTAATTGTGATTCCAATCGTCTTATTGCACCAATTCTATCTGAGCGCGCCTTTGGCTTCGCCGTTACATCACTCAGTGCCCAAAACGTGGTGGCGCGGCCGGCGAGACAGTCCGGGCATTGTCGACGCCCTCTTGGCGCTGGCCATCGCGCTGGCGGTGGCATTGCCGTGGTACATTTTGATGGTCAAATCATACGGGTGGCAGGCATTATTGGCGCTGGCTGCGCCCCCGAAAGTCTAACTGGAGACACCCGTGCGGGGCTGTTGCCGCGTTTAATCAAGCTGGCGCCTGTAACACTGCCGCTGGCTCTTTTCGGGGGCGTTCGCGCAATCCGTTTTGCTCTCGTCGACGAATCCGAGACGCGAGAAACCGTTGGCGGTTCATTCTGGGTGGTCTGGTTTGCAGTCGCCGCGCTTGCGCCGACGGTTTGGCCAAGCGGGCCGCGCAGGGCGTTCGACCTGTTACTATTAGTGCCCGTCAGCCTGCTTGCCGCTCAAACGATCGCCGATCTCGCCAACCGAAGGCTGTCAGTTCGTGCCGTGATTCTGTTAGCCCCAGCGACCGCAATGTCGATTGCCTGGTGGGCCAGTGCGGACCTCAATAACGCGGTAGAAGATTTGATCCACGGGCGCGCCGACACGGCGACCGCGCTAGGCCTGCATCTCGCACTCGACCTGGTTGTGGTATCGGTCTTGTTAACCCGCGAGCTCTACCGCTGGGCACGTCGGCGGGATGATCGCCAGCGCGGGATCCTGACTGTCTTTTTGCTATCGATCTTGGTCGTCACCCTGGTCGTTGGGCTCCTCGAGGGCTTGTTTCGCCACAGCGAGACCCACGCGCTTCTGTCGTTGCGCACGATGATACTTCGCCGTAATCGTGAGAACCCATTCCAGGTAGTCGCCGTTGTGAGTCCATCCACCTTCGAACGGACTGCCAGCCGTGTCGGTGCGGCCGGCGATCGGCCATTACCCGGCGGACGCCTCCGATTCATCTTAAGAACCGCGCTGCCACGGGTTGCTCAACGCGATCTTAACGCCATCGACGGACTCTTCAGCCTACCCGAAGGTCAGCGATTGATTGTGCTGGCTGGCACTGGTCAACGCCTCTCGTCAGCCGACCAATCGAAGCTGGGCCTGGAGGCCATTCACCCAGGGCGATCCGGCATACTTGACGCGTATGCCACCGCGCGCAATCGACTTACGCGGCGATGAAGTCAGCCGTCTTTAGAGCGAACGCGTGAGTCATGGCGAAGTGCATTGGTTTCCTGTCTCCAACGTCTTGCTGATGCCGCTGACATTTGGTACACAATCTAGCGCTCAACCACGATCAAACCAACTCGATTGGGCATGGAGGCCGCGATGACAAATCGAATCGACCGCGAGACAGCAATAGCACCGTCAGGACGAGCTACGATCCGGACCGAGCCGGCTCAAATCGCACGATCGATGTCGGGTAGGCATGCTCCTCCGGCCCCGCACGTGCCGCTCCGGCGGCCGATTCGCGACCGCGATGAAACCGACCCCGACCGCTGTGCCGCAGAGTTAGTGCAGCGCGGCCGGCTCATTCTCGATGTTTCGGTGGCTGACCTTGAGGCTGCGGAATCAAAGTTCGGGGCGTTCCACCACACAACCTGGCACTTTCGCAATGCATTAAGCGAAGCTCAGCGATCCTGGGAGCGGCTCCGCGCTGAGTTGGGCGCCGACGCTCTCGAGGCGGCACTCAATCTCCCTCCGTTGACTACGCTGACCTTGGGAGTTGGGGCGGAAGGCGCATCACCTATCGTGCTGATCTTGATCAACGGCCAGACGTACCGTTCACAGCGCGTCGAAGGAACTGAGCTGGCGCCGATTCAGTGGCGGCTGACACGTTTGAATCCGCCGCTCGAAAATGGTCCCTACTATGTCTGCCGACTGGCGAACGGCACGACCCAGTGCGACTGCGCCGATTGGACCTATCAGATCGCCGAGACCGGCAATTCGCGTCGGAAGCACTGCAAGCACCTTCATGCATTAGCGGCCCTGGGCTGGATTTGACCAGACGAACGTCCGTATGACACAATGAGATTCGTTGGATACGAAGACCGCGCGCATCGGGTTGTCTTTGAGCAGAAAAATGATGGACTGGTCGAGCCAATTTGAGAGCGCATTGCCTTACGATAAATTCCTCGATCAGTATTCGACATCCGCGCAGCGCGCGCGATGGGACGCGATGCATTCGCGCTTCGCCCTCACGCCCGCGCAACGTGAATTGATTAGCGGCTTCGCACGGCGAATGCCGGTGATCTGTCTGGCAGGTGCCTGGTGTGGCGACTGCATCAACCAATGCCCGGTCTTTGACCATTTCGCGCGAGCTTCGTCTCGAATCGAGTTGCGGTTCCTCGACCGCGACGCCAGGCCCGAGCTGCGCGATCAGCTGGCGATCAACGGCGGGCACCGAGTGCCGGTCGTCGTCTTCTTGAGCGAAGATTGGTTCGAGGTTTCCCGTTTCGGAGAGCGTACCCTGTCGATCTATCGCCGGCTCGCCGCCGAGCAACTGGGTCCCGCCTGCCCGACGGGACTGGTCCCTCCCGCCGACGAAGCCCTCGCCGTCAATACTGCCGAGTGGCTAGCCGAATTTGAGCGGGCTCAGCTTATCCTGCGGTTATCGCCACGGCTGCGCAGCAGGCACGGGGATTGAGATCAAACGTCATAGATGCAGCCCTGGCGTAGAGCCTCGATCGCACTCGCTTCGACGTCGAAGTCATCCGGATAATGAGTGAGCCGCATTCTTGACCTGAGCGACAGGGGTAAAGCGGCGAGTTTCTCGTACGGGGTGTGAACCGCCGATTCCGTGATCGAGGTTACCTCATGCACGATCAAATCGGCGGCGGCCAGCCATTCGATCAATGTCGGGTCGTACGCCGTGTCGGCACTGTAGCCAAGCACGCGGTCGCCGGCGCGGATGCGAAAGGCAAATGTCGGAATACTGTGAATCGTCTGCCGGCATTCGATGGAAAACGGCCCGCACTGGACCGGCTGCGATGGAATGACGTCGATGAGCTCAAAATAGTCCTTTAGCTCTCTGCGGGTCGGCGGTGCGTCAGGTTTCTCCTGCATGAGTTCCATCCCGGCAGCGAGGAGCCCGTCCCAAAGCCGCGCTCGTGCGTCGGGGTGCATAACGAGTTTGGCTCGTCGGCCGAGCGCAAAAAAAGAATAAAAGCCGAAATCTTCGAGTCCACAGCAGTGATCGGCATGCAGGTGGCTGACCGCGACGGCGTGAATTCGGTCCAGATCAAGTGGCTCAGGCAGACCTGTGTTATTTGTTCCTTCCCGTAACATTTTCCGCACGGGATGGGGACAGTCGATCAAGAGCCATTCGTCGTCGACACCCAGGGCGTAGCATGAGGTGTAATAGTGCGCAGTGAAGGCCTCGCCTACTCCCAACGGGATCATTAACATCGCGCTCATCTCACGACTCGTTGGGAAAAAACGACTTTTTCTAGACCGGAAGTCCGCGAGTGATTAGCGTTCGAACCAACGGGGTTTGTTTCACGCTCGATTTTACCGACGGCTCGACACTTAGACCAAGGCTTGAGACGAACATCGTGCGTTGTGGTGGTAGTGTCAAAGGAGTTTTGGCTGCGTGAATCTGTTAATATCACGACCAGGGGGAACGGAACATGGAAATACCAGGTCTGCGGAACCAAAGTCCCATTTTGATCAATCTCGCGGTGGCCGCCAGTCTCGTCGGAGCGGTAGTTCAGTGCCGCGGCGACGAGCGGTTTAAGCCGGTGGCTATCAAGAGTCATATCAGCCGTGTGCAGCCCATGACCGGGATCGTGCTCTGGACCACATCCGAACACCATCAGACCGACGCCGTCCAACTCGAATACAGCTACATGAAATACGGCGACGTCGTCACGGGCCGGGATCAATACGATTGGCGCGGTGGACCGCCTACTCGACGACGTCGCGTCGCGCAAGCATCAGGCGATCGTTCGTTTCTATTTCGTTTATCCGGGACACCAGACGACCGTCCCAGAGTACATCAAACGCCTCGCCGACTATCACGAATTGCCGAGCAAGAGCGAGGGGAAACCCACAACCTTCGCGGATTGGTCACACCCTGAGCTCAAGCGATTCACACTCGCGTTTTACGACAAGCTCGCCCAGCGCTATGATAACGACCCTCGGTTGGCGTTCCTGGAGACAGGTTTCGGTCTCTGGGCTGAATATCACATCTACGACGGACCGATGACACTGGGCAAAACCTTCCCGGACAAACCGTTTCAGGCGGTATTTGCTCGCCGGCTGGCTCAAGTCTTCCAAAAAACACCGTGGATGATTTCCGTCGATGCGGCCGAAGCATCGCGTACGCCGCTTGCAGCGGACCGAGATCTATTAACGCTGCCGTTCGGCGTGTTTGACGACTCGTTTCTCTGCCGCCAGCACGCCGCGAAAACGAGCCCAACTGGAATTTCTTCGGCCGCGACCGTTGGAAGCGTCAGCCGGCCGGAGGCGAGTTCAGTTATTACACCCGCGATGACCAAAGGCAGGCGCTGGCGGCGAGCGGGCCGCACGGAATCTCCTTTGAAAAAGCCGCGGCGGACTTCCATATCACATTCATGATCGGCAACGACCAACCGCGCTATCAACCGATGGATCGCGTGCGCGCCGCCGGCCTGGCGTGCGGCTATAAGTTCCGCATTCAGTCCTTTGAAGCGAGCACTTCGAGCTCACGCGTGACAATTACGAACTCCGGGGTCGCGCCGATTTACCACGATGCATTCTTGACCGTGAACGGCGTTCGATCCGCACGCACTCTCAAGGGGCTGCTTCCCGGTGAATCACGAACCGACGACATCCGCGCCGGCGGCGAATCCCCCAAGCTCACGATCGAGAGCGACCGCCTCGTTGCGGGCCAATCGATCGATTTTGAAGCAGACTTGAAGTAAACCGATCCGTCGGTCGAAGTCTACGAGACGGTTGCGATTGTAGGATACCGATACGAGATCGAATACACGATGGATGGTAAGTTTCACCACGAACCCGGTCGCGACCTTTGTTTTCGAATTCATCGACGGCAAATAACTGGCCGTCTGGCGACAACTCGGTGACCACACGAATTCGTGAAGCGTAAACGCGAGTTCGCTCTTCGCTCGTTTAATCGCCGAGGCTCGCGAGCCCAAGCGCCCGCCTTTTATCGTTGATATGGGCGATGTGGTGGGGTACGTGATTGACTTCTGCTTGGAGCATTTCCTCAAGTGTGATCAGACCACGTTCACTATGCACACCGGTGCGAGCCCAGGCAGCTTCCGGCAGCGTGCGCAACACCAGAGCCATTTGAGCGCGCATTCCTTCCATGAGGGCAAGCTCGGTAATTAGGTCGTGCTCGTGGTATCTGAGCGTTGCCGTAAACCTAGTCTCGTCGTACCCGATCAAGAGAGGCTTTTCCTCGGCGATGACCCGCTTCATGCGGTGGCACCAGGCTTGTTCGCTGTCGACCAGATGGCAGACGACCTCAAGGGTGCTCCACTTGCCGGGAACCGGTCGTGCTTCAAGCTGCGAGGAGCTCATGTCGGCGACGGCCCGTCGCAGTCGAACTGGGCCATCGAGATACGCGTCAATCTGTTGGCCAAAGCGTGATAGGGGCATGATGTTGATCTCAGAGCTCTCCGTTCTCCCGTTCGGCGTGTCGATGAGTACGTCTTAAACTACGGCGACTCAGAAGTCATGGTATCCACGAAAGGTACGCGGTGCGTTAAACTATTGTCCTGCCCATAGGGCGAAAAAGGAAAGCCTTGATCGTTGCGAGATACAAGATTTTTGCGGCGAGCTCTTACGTGTTGCGGTGGGGCGCAGTTAAGTAACGTCAGACCCGAGGTGATCGACCAATCGTGGTTGTCGACTTGCTAATTGACGAGTCCAAGATCCGGGAACGACTGGCTTTGATGGGCCGGCAGATCGAGGACGACTACAGAGACAAACCACTGACGATAGTCGCCGTTTTGACGGGTAGCTTGATCGCTCTCGCGGATCTGGTGCGACAGATTCGAATCCCTTTGCGGATCGCACTCTTGCAAGCGAGCAGCTATCGCGGCGCCAGGACCTCGGCAACGACGCTGGTCATCAACGAGGCGTTTGCACCCGACGTCGTCGGCCGGGATGTTCTGCTTCTCGATGATATCCTCGATACGGGGCAGACCTTGGGGGCATTGGTTGAACACATAAAAGATCGCGGTGCCAAATCGGTACGAACGGCGGTTCTCCTCCGAAAAGTTGGCCGTCAGACCGTGCCACTCGAGCCAGACTATTGCGGTTTTGTCATCCCCGATGCATTCGTCGTCGGTTACGGACTCGACTTCAACGATGAATATCGACATCTGCCTTATGTCGGAGTGCTGCGTGAAGAGTAGGCAGTAGGCAGTGAAATTGCGTCCTCTGAAACTGGCTCTGGTTACGCGGCGCTATCCGCCCCTGATCGGCGGTGCTGAGAAAGTCTTGAGCTATCTTGCCGGTGCCCTCGCGGTCGAGGGAACGGATGTGACGGTGTTGACCTCGCACATGCCTGGCATGATTCTACCTTTGCGCGAAGAAATAAAGGTCGGCGAGGTAAAGCATGGCGATTCCAACGTTAGCGCCCCCGAAGGCCGGCTAGCGGTTACGCGACTTGAAACCTCGCGGCTGCGATTCTGGGGAACGTGGCGCTACATGCACAGTTTGACGCGATGGTTCTACGAAAATCCGGTTGATTTGGTCTACGTGTCGATGCTCAAGCACGATGCGTACAGTGTGATTGGCGCAGGGGAGCGACTGGGGTTTCCGGTGGTGCTTCGTCCTGAAGGGGCCGGTGCGACCGGTGATATTGCCTGGCAGTCGTGGGCCAACTTTGGCCGCACGATCGGCCGCCGTTGCCGACGGGCGAATGCCTTTGTGTCGATCTCCAACGCGATCGAGCAAGAGCTGCGCGATTCTTGCCGAACCGGCACGATGAGACCTCGGCGGTCGAGGAGTACTGAGCACGGCCAAGACGAACCACCGCGAATTGTGGCGATTCCCAATGGAGTACCGGTTCCGAAACTCGCATGGCAGCGCAGGCTCGACTGGCAGCTTGCACCTCGGGCCGCCTACGTCGGCCGGCTTGCCCCCGAAAAAGGGCTCGATGGGCTTGTATCCGCGTGGCCCTTGGTGCGAGCCAAGTACCCTGAGGCCCGGTTGACGTTGATCGGCGACGGACCTGAGCGAGCGCATCTCGAAAATAAGGTTAAGACCCTGGGATTGACACTTGGCCCGGATCAGGTGGTCGAGATGCCCGGCGCCGTCCCAGATCCAACTGACGTACTTCGAGCAGCCGATCTGTTCATTCTTCCATCGCGGGAGGAAGGAATGAGTATCGCGCTGCTCGAAGCCATGGCGCTAGGTATTCCACTGATCGCGTCGTCGATCGTTGGCAACCGCCGCCTTGTTAGCGATTACAAACACGGCAGGTTGGCGCCACCTGACGATCCCAAAGCCCTCGCGGAAGTTATCATTGATCAATGGGACAATTTCGACCGAGCTTTCCACATGGGCCGCGCCGCGCAGCCGGGTCGAGCAGGAATTCTCGATCCAGTCGGTCGCGCACAAACACCTGGCGCTATTTGAAGATATTCTGCAAAACTGGCGGCAGTAGAAGCGATATCAAGCCCCGCCCGCCGCATCCTGATATAGGACCAAGGACCGAGGACTAACGACGTGCTCAAAGTTTTACAGCTGATTCCAACACTTGATCGTTCGGGCGCTGAAAAGCAAATGGTGCTGTTGGCCAAAGGGCTCCCGCGATCGGTTCCACGTTGAGGTCGCTACGCTCACAAGGATGGGTCCGCTGGAAGCCGAGCTCGCCGCCGCGGGAATTCAGGTGACAGCGATGGGCAAACGGCTTAAGTTCGATCCGTTTGCGCTGGCGCGGCTCACGCAGTTTCTCCGAAACCGTAAGTTTGACGTGGTACAGACTTGGATTTTCGCGGCAAATACCTACGGCCGGGTCGGGGCCAGGTTAGCGGGAGTGCCGGTGGTTGTGGTGGCCGAAATGGCGGTGGATTTATGGAAAGGACGGTACGAGCGATTCGTCGACCGACTATTAGCGCCCTGGTGTGATCGCCTCGTTGGCAATTCGCACGCCGTGGTCGACTTCTATCGCAAACTAGGGGTGAACGATGACCGGTTGGCGATGATTTATTCCGGAACCGACGACGAGCCGCCTGCTTGCGATCCGCGCTCGCTCCGTTCCGAATTCGGATTTGTACCGGACGCTCCGCTCGTTTTGTTTGTCGGCCGGTTGGCCGAGCAGAAGCGCGTGAATGACCTTTTGAAGGCGCTCGATCTGCTGCAACACGTCCAGCCAGATCTGCGCAGCCTGATTGTTGGCGAAGGGCCATTGCGCGAGCATCTGGAACAGACTGCGCGGGCATATGACCTCAACGGCAGGCTGCATTTTCTGGGCCACCGCGACGATGTACCGCGCCTGATGGCGGCTGCCGATGTGGTTGTCTTGCCGAGTGCATATGAGGGGCTGCCCAACGTCGTCCTCGAGGCTATGCGGTTTGGTAAGCCGGTGGTCGCCACTGCGGCACCGGGCACGACCGAGGTGGTGGTCGATGGCGAGACCGGTGTTCTGATTCCTGTCGGCAACGTCATGCTTTTGGCTCGCGCAATCCGCGACATTGTGCGAGATCCCGCACGGGCTGCTCGCTTGGGCGAGGCTGGCCGAGCGCGGGCTGAATCTCTTTTCCGTGTAAACACAATGGTGGCGCAATTTGGCGAGCTGTACGAAAACTTGGCTCGGTTGAAGGGGATTGTCGTTTCGCGAAACGTTACGACGATCGATCGCGCCGATCGCGTTGACAACCGCTCCAATGCGAATCAGGATGAACGGGTACTGCAAGCCTCTTCAGAGGCCGAAGATCATGGAACCGATACAAGAACAGATTGATGAGATTTACCGGGAGCGCGTGCTTCGAGCTCAGAAAACTCCATTAGAGCATAACATCCCTGCAGACGGTGAATTGTTCGAAGAATGAAAAGGTGATCCCTATGCCTGTACATGATTGGACACGTGTCAGCGCGGGAACTTTTCATGACTTCCATTGCACGTGGATTCCGCAGATCAAGAATCGCCTTAACGAAGGCGTGCTTCCGTCGGACTATTATGCTCAGGTCGAACAAGTCTCCGGCGAGATCATCCCGGATGTCCTGACGCTACATGCCGAGCCTCTCTTCGAGACGTTTGATGCGGTCGATGATGGCGGTGGCACAGCGACGGCCGTGACGGCTGTTCCACCTCAGGTGCGGTTCACAGCAGAGCTGGAGATCGATACCTACGCGTTAATGGCGCGGGAGATCGTGATCCGGCACAGTAGCAACGACCGGATCGTAGCCTTGATCGAAGTGCTATCTCCAGGCAATAAATCCAACCAGGCGGCTTTCCAGGCACTGTTGACCAAAGCAACGGCGTCATTGAGGCAGGGTTGTCACTTGTTGCTGATCGATCTTCTGCCGCCGGGTCCGCGCGACCCTCAGGGCATCCATGGCGCAGTTTGGTCAGAGTTGGGTGACGATAGGTATATCGCACCTCCGGAAAAGCCCCTAACGTTGGTTGCGTATTCTGCAGGCCCAATGAAAAAGGCCTATGTTGAGCCTTTCGCCGTGGGGGATACACTCATGGCCATGCCCCTGTTCTTGACCGCCTCCACGTATGTGTCCGTACCGCTGGAAGAGACCTACCAGGCGGCGTATCGCGGCGTTCCGCGCCGCTGGCGTGAAGTACTCGGCTCCCTCCTTTAGCAGCAAGTTGCAACTACTCCAAGCGCTGACAGGCCAAGAGAAGCAGGGCCTTAAAGCCACCTAACACACGCCCAGCAACGGCGCCTCTCAACGAGCCTGGACCACCTCTTCCGCTCGACTTGGCTTTGAAGCACTCGGCCCGTTGGAACGAAGCGATTCGATCAACGAGGTATAGGCAAGCGTCAGATCGCGCCGGCTCAGTAATCCGAGCAAATGCGTGGGGTCGCCGGGATCGACGACCGGGATTTCATCTGTATTAATTTCGGTCATGCGGCGCAGCGCGGTATGGAGGTTGTCATCCGGCGTGACCGAGAGAACGGGACGGTACGCCAGATCATCGGCCAGCACCAGCGGTCCCCACTCCGAGCCGACGAGGGCAAGCCGCAGGTCGTGGAGGGTGAAAATCCCAGTGAGCCGGCCCTGACCGTCGATTACCGGAAAGAGATTTTCGGTCGACTGGGCGACCAGGTGAATCAGCTCACGAAACGGCATCGACGCAGGAATCGTCGCGATGCCCACTGACCGGATTCCGACATCGCTCACAGAGAGCTGCTCCAAGACGTCGACCACGAAGTCGCCTTGATGTGCGGGGCTATCGATCGGCGTGGCAACTTGCTCTTCGTAGATCGTCCAGCGGCGCGAGATCGCCATGTTCAGGCCGCAACCTAACATTAGTGGGACCAGTAAGCTGTAAGAACCGGTCATTTCGCTGACCATCACGATTGAGGTCAGCGGCGTCTTGGAGACACCAGCAAAAAAGCCCCCCATACCCACGAGGACAAATGCGGCAGGCTCAATGTGGGCTCCGGGTAACCAGTACTCAAAGAATCTCCCACACGCGCCTCCCAGCATGCCGCCGATCAACATCGATGGGCCGAACACACCGCCGCTCCCGCCGGAGCTGATGGTGAGCCCGGTCGCGAAAATCTTGAGAATAGCGATGGCAAGAAGCGTCCACATGCCCATGTGCGGAGCAAAACTCTCTTCACCGGAGAGGGTCAGTGACGGTGGCATGCCGATCGCGCCCCATTGCACCCAGCCATAGCCGCCAGCCATTACCTGCGGAAATGCCAGGGCCATGACCCCCAACAACAGGCCGCCGAGAGCCGGCTTGAGGTGCTTGGGGATGGGCAGTGGATTGAAGAACCAATCACGCATCCCGTAAAAGACGCGCACGTAAAGCCACCCTACGGCAGCGCAGACCAAGGTGAGCACGATAAACATGGGCAATTCACGTAGGCCCCGGAAACTCATCGCTGGCAGGATGAAAATCGGCTTGGGTGTGATGAACAGGGCAAACGTGGAATAGGCCACGATCGAGCTGGCCAAACAGGGCAAGAGGGCGGCCGATTCAAAGGCCGTTGAGGAATAAAGCACCTCGCCGGCAAACAGAGCTCCGCCCAGAGGAGCCCGGAAAATCGCCCCAACGCCGCCGGCCGCGCCTGCCAACATCAAGAGCCGTCGATCCGTCGGTGGCAGTTTCAACAATCGAGCCAGCCATGATCCAAAGCCGGCGCCAATCTGAGCGATCGGCCCCTCCTGTCCCGCTGAGCCGCCGGTGCCGATCGTGACAATCGAAGCAATCGCCTTGATCAACGGGACCCGGGTGCGGATCATCCCGCCTCCCTTGTGAAATGCCCGGACCATGGCGTCGGTGCCATGTCCCTCGGCCTCGGGAGCCCAGGTGAAAACCAGAATTCCGGAAATTAACCCCCCAACCGCTGGAACCAAAACGACCAGATACCAAGGATACGGATAGCTGATCGCATGGGGCGTGTCTTCGCTCGTTGGTGGCAGATGGAAGTGAAGCAATCCTGCCAGAACCGCGCTGTACATGAACTGAAGCGCTAGCAGGAAGCCGACCGCTCCAAGCCCCGCGATTACTCCGACCAGCGGGCTGCAAAGCGCAACGCGGCCGACCCGCGGTGTTGACCAGAGGGCGGCCAGGCGATCGACCAAGGCACGAATCCAGGCGACGTTCTTGTCGGATCTCGAGGGAGCAAGGGCTTTCGAGTTTCGCATCGCAGTGTGGTTCCTCGCCAGCAGAGCCGTGTCTAAATGCGGTTTCCCGGATGAAAGCTGCCAGTGCCGGTTCCGTGTCGGATCCCATTGTGCAGACACCCATTCGAGCCGATCTCAGATTTGGCGTCTAGGCACGCGCACGAAAGTGGGTCAGCCTTTTAAGGCTCGCTTGACACTGAGTTCTCGGAGGTAGACAAATCGCGACCATGCCGGCAGGATGGATTCTGACGAAGTCAGAACGAACCATTGTTGATACATCGTTAGGATCGACGAACACGTTATCGTCCACTATGAAGGAAAGCCCCATCCGCGCCTCGAAAGCGATGACGCGGTCTGGGCTCGCCAGCTCTTGCAAAATCTTCAATGCGAGCCGGCCCTCTGGCGCATAAGGGCCCCTAAACATGTGCGGCATCTGTGGCGCGGTCTGGACAGATCCGAAGAACGCACTCGATATGCACGATCTGCACGCCATGATGGACCGTATCGTCCACCGCGGCCCGGACGATCTAGGCGTTTATCGCGACGATCATGCCGCGCTGGGCTTCCGCCGGTTGTCAATTATCGACGTCGCCGGCGCCCATCAGCCACTCTCCAACGAAAACGGTACTGTCTGGACAATCTTCAACGGTGAAATCTACAACTTCCCAGCGCTGCGGCGGCGTCTTGAAGCCAAGGGGCACGACTTGCGCTCCAAGGGAGACACCGAGGTTCTGGTCCACCTCTACGAAGACGAAGGACCGCGGATGTTTTCGCTGTTGCGAGGGATGTTTGCGCTGGCAATCTGGGACGCGCCCCGCCAGACTCTTGTCCTGGCGCGTGACCGGCTCGGCCAGAAACCATTGGTCTATCGCCACGACGGAAGACGGCTGGTTTTCGCCAGCGAGCTTAAGGCACTGCTAGCTTTGCCCGATCGTACAGTACCGCGGCAACTTGATCCCCTGGCGCTTGATCATTATCTTTGTTACGGCTATATACCTGCCCCCCGAACCATTCTGGATGGAACGCAAAAGCTACCGCCGGCACATTATGCCGTATGGCATAGCGGAACGCTTGCGCTTGAGCGTTACTGGCGACCTGACTGGAACGTCGAAAACGAACGACCTATCGAAGAGGATGTCGAGGAGCTGCGCGCGACACTCGGTGATGCAGTGCGCGAGCAGATGATTGCCGACGTGCCGCTGGGGGCATTCCTTTCAGGAGGCATCGATTCGACGATTATCGTCGGGCTCATGCAACAGGCGTCGAGCCAGCCGGTAAAGACCTTTGCCATCGGCTTTCCGGATCCGAAATATGATGAGACCAGCTATGCCGAGACGGCCGCGCGCCACCTGGGGACCGAACACCAGACGTTCATCGTCGAACCAAAGGCCTGGGAGACCTTGCCGGCCTTGGCGTGGCAGTTTGACGAGCCCTTCGCCGATAGCTCGGCCCTACCGACCTGGTACGTATCACGTGAGACCAGGCGCTCGGTCACAGTGGCGTTGACCGGTGACGCCGGCGACGAGCTGTTCGGCGGATACGACCGGTACCGGGCCCTTGCCTTGACCGAGGTATTTCAGCGGCTTCCCTCCGTCCCCCGAAGATTGCTCGGCGGAAACCTGATTGGTGTCTTGCCCCGTGGAGCCCGGTCGAAGAGCCGGCTGCGCCGGCTCCAGCGTCTCTTTGAGCACATTAACGAGCCGGCGGAGTCTCGTTACCTGGGCTGGATGACGACCTTCGACGAGTCAGCCCGGATGGCGCTTTATTCCGACGCCCAGCTCGATTCGCTGGCCGTGGCCGCGGCGAGGTTGCCAGAACCCCTGGAAGCGGATCCTGCCACTTTGACGATGAATGCATTTACAGCTGCCAGCCAGCGCGATCGAGTCACGCGCGCGATGGTCGCCGACATAGTGACCTACCTGCCCGGCGACCTCCTAGTCAAGGTCGACCTGGCCAGCATGGCACATAGCCTGGAGTGCCGCGGGCCGTTCCTAGATCACCGGGTCGTCGAGTTGGCCATTGCCATGCCGCTAGACCGAAAGATCAAGCTACGCTCGCGCCGTTCTAAGGTCGTCCTCAAGCAGGCATTTGCCGAATTCCTGCCACCGGCAATCAAGACCCGCTCGAAAATGGGCTTTGGCGTTCCCATCAGCGACTGGTTCCGTGATGCGCTGAAAAACGAACTAAGCGCTGTCTTGCTGGACCCCGTCTGCCTGAATCGGGGATTGTTCCGGCCCGAAGCGATCGAGAAGCTACTGACCGATCATACGCTAGGGAAGCGCGAACATTCATTTCGCCTCTGGGCACTACTAATGCTCGAATTGTGGTTTCGGACTCACCTTGATCCACCGGCCGTGGAACCATGAACTCTTTAGGCGTAGGTGGCGCGATTTGCGCTTCGCGGTTGACCAAATCGGTAGCCGAGCTCGAGGCGAGATCGCTCATTGGCAATTCGATTTAGTAAGAATCGGAACTGACCACGTCGCCGAACGACCGTGAGGTGAGCTTTTGGAAAACTCCGGGCATCGCGGTACCAAGCAATTCGTACCCGGTGACGGGATCGTAAGTGATTCCTGGCGCATCACATGTGGAGATAATCGGCCACGAATTGATCGTGTCTTTGAGGAACCTCACAGAGCCGTCGCCAAACGCAAAGTTTGCGCCTCCGGGATGCATGCTCGACGGCGCCTCGGCGGGAAACCAAAAGCAGCCACTTGCGATCAGACCGGCATACTTCAAGTGAGGGTTGATCCCATACTCGCCGCAGAATTCGCGATATGCATACCAGCTCGTATCCCACCACATCCCGAGGTACTCATCGAGACCGATGGCGGCTGCTGATGAAATGCCTTGAGCTCGCTCACCGTAGAGGATCGTGTTGCTCGTGCCGTCTGTGATGCCGGCGAGCTTCGTTGACCGGTCAACCGTGATCGCACCGACGGCGCCCCCCATCACGTCTTGAGACGCGATGGCGTCGATCGTCCAGGGATCGTAAGGATTGCCCCACATTCCAGCGCACGGAACATAATTGGACATCGCTTGCATGACCGGTTGGCCGGGAGGTGTCTGCTGAGGTGGCGTAAATTGGTTGGGACTGGCGATCAGTGTTCTGATCTTGGGGATTGCAGCGTCGCTTGGACACCAAAGACTACTGATGCCCGTACCGTGGATCGTGTAGTTAGACACGTGCCAGGACGCAAGACTGTAGTTATAGGCATTTGCAAGCGTGGTCTGCTCGTAATAGGCGAGCAGCGCCACCTGGGTGTTGGCGCCGTACCATACCAAACCGCCGGGCCAACCCGCATAGATTCCGGAGTAAGGATAGCTGCCGTTGGCGGACTCATAGTTGGCTACCGCCAATGCTAGCTGCTTGAGGTTGTTGGTACACTGAGCCCGCCGGGCCGCCTCGCGCCGACTGCACCGCTGGGAGAAGTAGGGCGATCAAAATTGCGATAATGGCGATGACGACCAGTAATTCAATCAGCGTGAATCCACGGCGATTGCGATTCATGAAGAGAGCTCCAGACGTTGAGAATGAACAACAACGGCAATTCGTTCACAGAGTCTTCGGTGCTGATCGCGAACATAAAATAACTGGCAAACCGCCTTACTTTCGGCGAGTTTTCTGGGCTGTGCCGGTCAGACCTTTGCCATGGGCCGAAGCGGCCTTGGCCATATCAGGGTTCGAGTTGGCGGCAGACGCCGCCTTCGCACTGGAGATGTTGACCGTTCCCACGCCCTCTGTGGAACCGCCGGAACAACCTTCAAGAATAGTGACGAGCATCGCTACGATCGTCGCAAGCACGAGAAGGTCAAGCCCGTGCAGTCGGCGGAAAGTCGCTAGACGTCTAATGATAAAAACATTGTTCATGAATATTGGTTGTATAGGTACGTTATTGGCGCAGCACCGCCGAGCCGCCCGCGTGGATCGGCAAAGTCTACCGACGTCGTTTAAGCGAGTCCTTTTTTCCGGCACGCGTACCGAGGCAAAATGGACTTTCCGCGTCCCACAAAAGTGGACCATCAGGTATATAGTCACGCGAGACTATCGGGGAGCGCCGCAATTCCTACCAAGAACCTCACGCAACCGACTAAGGCCGCTCAAGCCCGGCTCACCTTAAATATTGTCCGCACTCTTGCCTGAACATCGCGCACCAAGGACATGACTCGGAGGAAGTTGGACTGGACGAACAGAATACCCACCAGTTCGCGATCCTTGTCGAACCAGGGGGTGGTGCCAAAGAGACCAGGGTGGGTAATAACGCGCGCCTCGCCGTTGCGGTCAAGCTGATCCAGGAAGAAGGCCAGGCCGTAGTCGTTGCCGTACGGGCCGGCCATCAGTAGTTCGAGTTTGGCCTGCCGCGTGTGCATCGCCACCGCCGAACCGTTAGAGAGGATGCGCCGGTCGCGATAAGTCCCGCCATTCAAATGCATCTGATAGAATGCGGCGAAGTCATCGAGCGTCGAGGTCATACCGCCGC
This sequence comes from uncultured Isosphaeraceae bacterium, assembly GCA_963850935.1. GTDB lineage: Bacteria > Planctomycetota > Planctomycetia > Isosphaerales > Isosphaeraceae > CAWFRS01. The sequence continues at coordinate 377,119 of CAWKNT010000028.1, read as the reverse complement.
CGGCCATGATGAATCGGCTCTCACCGCTCGAGAGCGTCGGCCGGGAACTGAGCGCCTGTAAGCCGAACGGAGTGTAGCGGGTGCTGTTCATACCCATGGGCTCAAATAGCTCGGTGCGGCTCAGCTCTTCGAACGGTCGTTGGGCCGCCACTTCGGCCACGCGGGCCGCCACGTTGAAACCCATCGTGCAATAGTGAAAGTCGGCTCCGGGCTCCGTCGCCAGGCCCATTTTCGCCAGTTCGCGCACAGAATCCGCGAGTGAGCGTTTTCCCCCGGCGGCGAAACGGAGAGCTGCGTTGCCCTTCTCGAGTTCTTTCGTCTTGATTTCGTCCTGTGCTTTGCCAGCTCCGTTCCGCAAGCGTTTCAGGAGCGATTCGGCGAGGAAATCACCGGGCAGGCCCGACATGTTGCAGAGGAGGTGTCGAACCGTCGGCAGCTTCGCCGGTGGGCGGCCATTGATTGTAATTCCCTTGAATTCAGGCAGATATCTTTCGACCGGGTCGTCGAGTGAGAGCTTCGCTTGGTCGACCAGGATCATGAGAATTGTTGCTGTGACCGGTTTGGAGCTCGAGGCCATCAGCGCCTTTTGGTCGAGCGGCGAGGTTGCCTACTGACTTCTTGCAAACGACCTCGCCCTTGTGAGCGAGTAAAAGCGACACGCCAGGGACAGTATGATCGTCGACCGCCTTGCGCAGAATCGCGGTAAGTGATTCAAGGTCCGCGTCGGTCAGGCCATGGGTGCGCGGATCACCGGGCTGAAGAAGTTGCGGCCGGACATGGACTTTCCCAGCGGTAGGCGGCTCGGCAATGTGTCCTGACCCGCTGGGATTTGCGGAGCCGCTGAGTAACGCCGTCGCGAACGCAAGCGAAGCAACCAATCGGCAAATTCGAAGATGCTGAGCGACCATCACGGCGGGCTCTCTCTGTCCAGCTTATCGTTGTTAAATCAAGTGTTGACGTTTAGGACTTGTGTTGTGAACAGGCGCACCTCTGGCTGTTAGAGCTCGTCATTTGGCTTGCTTGATCGCGGCGAGCGCGTGGGGATCGTCGACGACCAAGTAATGTCCATGGTCGGACGAGACAATCATGAGCGAGTCGTCCCAGTTGCTGTGGGTTTCTACCCAACGAATGACGCTATGGATTGCTTCCTCGCCACTATAAATCGCACCGATGGCGTTATCGAGATTATTGGCGTGGAGCGCGAAATCGACGTCGCCGGCTTCGATGAACAGGGCAAAAGGTTGGTTGGGCTGCCGCTCCAAAGTGGTCAGGGCAGCCTCGGTCATCTGTACCAGGGTGGGTTGCTCGTACAAGTCAGACGGGCTGTACGACTCGGCCGGACTCGGCTTGCCGTTGCTATTGAGACTGGGGCCAGGATCGTAGTGTCCGTCGGCGGTCTGGTAAGGGAGATGATCGAGCCCGCGGCGGCCGAAAATGCCAAATAGGCGCGGAGCCCTGGGCTGCCTCCATTGCTTTGCGTTTCAACGTCTGACCACCGCTCGTCCCTGGCTCGGTATGAGCGACGACGTACTTGCCGCCGTTCTTCACGTCGATCGCCGCGAGATCGGCATCGGTGATAAACAAACCTCCGAGCATCCCGTTGGTCCCTTGTGCCGCGAGCGATTTCGGCGTCGTGACCACGCCGTAGCCTGTACCGATGACTACGTCGAGGCCTGGCCGAAGCGGGGCACGCCGGGCATGCTGGAGAATCGAGGGTAGCCCCAGCATTGCGCGGGCGATGTCCTGGTAGTCGTCACGATCAACATCATGTGTGTACATCGCGGCGGGCGAGGCGTGATTGAACGGCACGCTGGTGACCGTGCCGACTTTCCACCCTTGTTCCTGAAGTTGGTGAAAGAGCGTTGGCACAAGTCGGCCGTCATCGGTGACATTCAAACCGTTGTTGTACGATTTCACCCCGCTGATCATCTCGGCGGCGCTCGTCGACGAATCGGTGTAAGCATGCAGCGCGCCGCCAACGGCGAGAACCCCGGCCCGATCGACGGCGCTCGCGGCCTGGCCCTTCAAGTAGCCGCGGGCCCGCGGTCCCAGCGGGCCGGGCGACCAGGGCTCTGACCCGGCGATCCGCGCATCGTAGCCACCACCCAGGCTGTGCGGTGGAATGACAATGGTTTGGGCATCGAGATTCGGCAGATTCTCTTCATGCGTAGGACTGGTGACCACGAAACCATACTGTGCTTTACCGCCAGCGTCAAAATCCTGGAAAATCAGGCCCGAGCCCTTCCCTTCCGTGTAAACTCTGCCGGTTTTGACAATGGCGGCAGCCTGAGTGGTCGGCCAGTCCAGTCCGTCAAACCAGACGATGAATAAGTGCTTAACCCCGCGCGACACCGCCTCTTTCTGAACCCAGTAAAGGTCGCTCTGGTCGGCATATTCGGCATGCGGATTCACCGTGTGCTGCGGCAGAAAGCCATATAGGGCTTTGATCCTCTCTGGGTCGCGATATTTGCTATTGGCGCCGGTGACGGAGCTCAACGTAGCCTTACTGCCGAAGACGTAGACCGGCACCAATCGGTTGGTGTGGCTGGTATGATTCGAGAAGATATCGGCCGGTTCTTGAGACCCGAAATGAAAGGCACGGGACATCTTCTGGTCGGCAGTGGCGATGTAAGCAGTCTGGAGATCCTTGAGTCGATCGGAACGGTTTTCGCCTGCCGCAACGCCTGATAATCCTGTCAGTGTGACGCACAGGCAGGCCGCCATTATCTCTCGAAAGCGAACCAGCGTGGCGATTCGGTTGAATCGGAAACTCAAGCGAACTGCGATCATCGCCAGCGAAGCCCCGTACCCGTCCATATCCACCATAGCTCCGTGTCCTCCCGATAAGGTTGCGGTCAATCCCGTTGCTCTTTGCCTGGGAAGGCCGAATAGCGATGAGCAAATCTGTGGATCGCCGCGTTCCATGACGACTCTACCAGGAGATCAAGAAGAAATAAAACGGTCCGGCTTTAGCCTTGGTCAGCTCTGATTCAAAAGTTGGCCAATCCGACCGGATTGCGGCCACTTCGCAGTGCAATCAAGGTTAGGATCGGCATCAAAACACCGCGCGGTGTGTTCAGTCCGGTGCGCGAAACGGTTGGCTTGTGTCCGCTTCACGCGCACAATGGTGAAAGGATTCCTGAGTCAATAAGTTCACCCCGGGCGTCAGTTCGAGCGGAGGTCTGCCGGTGTATCGCGACGTTTTGGCCATCGTATTGGCCGGTGGCCGAGGATCGCGTCTAGAGCCTCTGACTCGCGATCGAGCCAAGCCGGCGGTCCCTTTCGGTGGCATTTACCGCATCATCGATTTCACGCTTTCCAACTGCATCAACTCCGATCTTCGCAAAATTCTCGTGCTGACTCAGTACAAGGCGACCAGCCTGAATCGACACCTGGACCAGGGGTGGAGGTTTCTCTCACGCGAGCTGAACGAGTACATCGAGGTGATCCCTCCCCAGCAACGGATCGCCGAGATGTGGTATCAAGGGACCGCCGACGCGATCTACCAGAACGTTTACACTATTGAGAAGGCCGCGCCCCGCGACACGCTGATCCTGGCAGGCGACCACATCTACAAGATGAATTACGCCCGGATGATCGACTACCATCGCGACAACCGGGCAGATCTGACGATTGCCTGCCAGCCTGTGCCGCGGCAGCAGTCGCGCGAATTCGGCGTGATTGGGGTGGAAGATGACCATCGGGTCGTGACCTTTCTCGAGAAGCCCAGAGATCCGCTTGTCATACCTGACCAGCCCGACAAGGTTCTTGCGTCAATGGGAATTTACGTGTTCAATACCGACGTGATGTATGAGCTGTTGTTTCAAGACGCCGCCCGAAAGGAGGCGAGTAACCATGACTTTGGCCGCGACATCATTCCGGCGATGATCGCGGGGGGCTCACGGGTCTTTGCGTACCCCTTCCGTGACGAAAACCGCAAGGAGGCCGCCTACTGGCGCGATGTCGGCACTCTCGATGCTTACTTTCAGACAACGATGGACTTGATCCAGATCGACCCGATTCTAAATCTCTACGACAAGGACTGGCCGATTCACACCCATCAGCCTCCCTACCCGCCTCCTAAATTCGTTCATACAGAGGGGGACCGCCGCGGAGCCGCCTACAATTCCATTGTGTGCCAGGGGGCGATCATTTCAGGTGGACAAGTATTCAGAAGTATCGTTTCGCCTGGCGTTCGGATCAACAGCTTCGCTCTGATCGAAGACGCCATCCTCTTCGACGGCGTAGACGTCGGCCGCAACGCCCGCATCCGCCGTGCGATCATCGACAAGGATGTCCGGATCCCCATGGGATTTGAGATTGGCTGGAATCGTGACGCCGATCTCGCACGCGGCTTCACGGTCACCGAAGACGGCATCATCGTTGTCGCCAAAGGCGAGGATCTGGAGCGGTTTGGATAGACAATCGGAGATTGCTTGAAGATGGCGGAGATTGTACGTCGGGCCCTGTGCATTCTTCGCTACCTTCGAATCGGCCATGCGATCTTCGCTCGTCTCGTGTGCGCGACGCTCATTCACCCGGTGGAAGTAGGCTCTTGAGGCGAAGCTTCCTCAATGGGAAGCTTCCAGGGCTTGATCGGCGGAACTGGAACGCGCTGGAGATGTTCGTCAATTCCCTCTGCTTTCCGATAGAGGTGATGCGAGGTGACCGTCTGCTGCGCCAACTGTCGCCGTCTCTCTCGCCATTCCAGCAGCTCTTGGGCTGCATGCGGTTCCAGTAAGCCGATCGGCGCTTCAAGCGCGGAAGCATCCCGAAAAGTCGCGTGCGGGACCGGAACGAGCTGGCCCAAGCTCTCGCCTCGTGAGAAGGTCACCGTTCCCGGTTGGACAAGCTTCCAGTTGATCGTGAATGTGTAATTGAGCCACCAAGTCTCGATTACTCCTTCCAGCGGAACGCAGTTGTCCTTCCAACGATTGCTGGGCCCCTTGAGGTACAGATCCCAGTCACTAGGGGTGCGGAAGAGCCAAGGAGGCGAAAACGTGACGATCCCCAGTCCAAACTGGCTCTTGATCGCGGGGCCGTATTGAGGAGCAACGTCGACGAATACGCCCGGTGGATCGGGCGTTCCGTCCCAACTTACCGTGACATCCGTCGGACACAGAATCTGCCAGCCCCACTGGTTGGCAATGACCATGGGTAAGCACCTGTAAGCGTGTGGGGCTTGATCCATCCAGTGTCGACGCGCCGGTGAGGCGCAGTTGCCAACCTTCCCCCCATCCCCACGGAATAAGGCGAAGCGCCTTGAATTCGAGGCGTGACATGGCGGAAATGCGCGAAGTGCTCTCATCTGACCCGTTTTGAGAACGCGCTTCAACTGCGGCTTCGAGCTCGGCGATTCGGGCCTCCAATGCCTGACATCGTGCGCAAGTTTCCAAACTGGATTCGCCGCCCATGGCGTCGCGCAAGTGACCCACCGCGACTTGGTCTTTGTGTGGGTTGTCTCCGTCGATCGGTTGGCTCATCGTAATTCACTCCCTGACCATCATGGTTTGGGCACCTGCAATCTGCAATTCTAGCTAAATCACGCTTTTTGAGATAAGCGATTTTGTATCCGTTTGACAATTCGATGAAAGCAGCCTTCCCAATCTTTCCGGGAATCTTGGCAAAGGTCAACGGATCGAGTTCCTAGCCCTTACCGCCTTGTTCCGGTCACACTTGCATTGTCAAGGATGCGCGGCTATTGGATGATTTGGTTGGAAGTACGGGACTTCACATGGCTCATTTGGGCGAGAAACCACCATGTCCACGCGGGTGCGATGGCTCGGGCATGCTGCCCTACTTTTCGAGAGTGACGGCCGGACCGTTCTAATCGACCCATTCCTGACGGGCAATCCCAAGGCCGCGCTCAGCGCCGACTCGGTGCCGGCGGACTTGATCTTGATCTCGCACGGCCACGGAGATCACGTAGGCGACTCGGTCGCGATCGCCAAGCGAACGGGCGAACAGTGGCCACGAACTACGAGATTTCCGAGTGGCTGCAAAATCCAGCCCAAGGCCTGAGCGGACCGAAGGTTCACGGCTTACAGCACGGTGGCAGCTTCGTTTTCGATAAATCCATTCGTGTCAAGTTGACGCTTGCCTTCCATGGCTCCGCCCTCCCCGATGGCAGCAATGGCGGCAATCCGTGCGGATTCATTTTGACGTTTCCCGACGGAATCAAGGTCTACGATGCCGCTGACACCGCACTCTTCGGCGATATGCGTTTGATTGGTGACGAGGCGCTTGACCTCGCCATATTACCGATTGGCGACTACTATACGATGGGCCCCGACGATGCCCTCCGTGCCGTCAAATTCCTTCAGCCGCGGTTCGTTTTACCGATTCACTACGGTACCTTTCCTCCGATCGAGCAAGACGCCGCCGCCTGGGCCTTACGAGTCAAAAATGAGACAGCGGCTGAGCCGGTCGTCCTGCAGCCCGGAGATTGGTTTGATATTCCCAAGAAATGATCGGACTATGACTCAATACACCTCGCCAGGCGCGGCCTTTGACGAATATTTCCCCTGAGCCGAGCCCAGCGGTGACCCATACCGGGCATGCCACCCTTCTGTCGCCCGAACTGTGGCCAGCTTTTCTTTGGTGAGACCGTAACGGGTGTACCATGGCGTCCCATGCTCACGGACCAGCGCATCGACGTCGGCCACGCGCTTGTGCGCCGTCGTGGCGGCGAATTGACTCCGTGCTTCCGCGCCATCCTGAAGAAAGTACTCTTTCCAAAAGGCCCTACCCCCCAAGACGCCCGACGCGCCCGAGCTCAAGGCCATTTGAACCTGCTTGAAGTAGTCGGGGTAATCGACGCCCGCCGATAGCAAGACCCAGGGTCGCTCGCTCGCCTCGTTGAGTGCCGCTAGGTTGTCGCGCAGCAGCTTGTCCGATTCATGGCCCATCGTGCCAGGGAACTCGGCCTTGTAAATGTCACAGAACCGGCTGAGCTCACGCGCTGACTCGATTACTGTCGTGGCCTTCCGATTGAGGAAGCTGGCGTCGGTCTTCTTTTCGCCGCCAAACGGAAATGCCACGGTTTCAAGCAGCAAAAGAATGTCGTGCTTCACACATTCGTCATAGACATGCTCGATCAACTGGAACTGATGCTCCGCCGAGTGCGGCTCGGTTGGCTCGTACTGGGCCAACAACTTCACGGCATCAGCCCCCAGTCGCTTGATCTTTTCGACACTCCAGCCCGGTTCGATCAATCCCAGGGCGCTCCAACCTTGTTCTTCGGACTGCCCGACATCTCGACCCGAATCAACAGGCCCGTATTCGGTCCAATTGCCCCCGCGGCAACGCTCGACCAGGCTCCATAATACGCATCGATCAGCACGCCCAAAGCGCCGGCAGACAGGTGCCTCGCCAGGTCGAGCTTGGCCTCGACGATTTCCTCATACGTCGGCTCGCGGTCGTGCCCTTTCGCTTTCAAGGCTTTGGTCGCCATCTCGATCATCGAGCTATTCTGATCGAGGGCGACCATCGTCAGTGTTCCGTTGGGATTACTGATTCGTTGCAAGCCGCGGTACTTGCCTGGAGTCAGCCCCTTGCCGAACAATACCACGGTACTCAAACTTGTCGGGCTCACTGCTGTTGCCATCGAAGCCAGTCTCCTCTGTCCACAAGCTCAACTTGAACCGCCGGCAATTGCCAACCGCGAGCGATTGGCACGCTGATCAATCCTCGCTCGCGCGAAGCCAAGACCGGCGCACATCCGTGCGCAACTGGTCTTTAACGATCACGATTGTAACGTCGAGGACTGGGCTTTCAAAGAGCGCCAGACTTCCGACACTTCAGTGGTCAGCTGTTGGATGCGGTCGAAACTCGGTCACGTCGAGCGATGCCGAGTGGTGATACTGTTCGCACCGCGTTGGGTAGTTTCGAGAATTCTCAGTGCGGTACCACCGCATGCCGAGCCCGCAAAAAAAAGTTGTAGATCAACTCTCCGCGCGGCCGATAAAAACCATGTCGGCTGGAAAACCGACCCGGTCAAGGACGACTGAGAAACGGTCACGGAACGGCGGTTGCCTCCACGGACGGACTGGCAGCCCGGGGACCGCGGGCCAAGGACGGCCTGTTTGCTACTTACGGATCACACAAGCGCGGCGTACGCCCGTTTGAGCGATCGACCGAAACGGCCGGCAACCACATTTCGATCTTCGCGTCCGACCGCCCGTCCGCCCGACGAAAGGCCTCAAAGCCCGAAGTCCGTCGAAAGGCGGTCGCTTTGCTTTTGGCTAGCCTTCTTACCGAGCGCCCATGCCGATCAATAATTGTGACCCATTCTGAAGCGGCCTTTGACAGAAAAAAAGCTGGTTCAGCGGCGTCTTGACCAACGTCGAAAACTGACGAACGTCGTCCTTATACAGCTCGCAACGAAGTTGAACCTTACCGTTTTCATCCAACATCTCAACCAGTGATGTCACAACAGAGTACCCATCCTCTAAATCACAGGTCACCGATTCACCCGCCTCGACCCGTTTACTTTGCGCGTTGACGAGCTTGAACCCATGTTTGGGCAACAACTTATCCAATTGCGCCTTGATTGTAGCTAACTTCGAAGAGTCCGGCGTCTTGCCTTCGGGTGTGGCGATTACAGCAAACATCGTGACCTGACTGCGCGTCCACTTCGGCCTTACTTAAATGCACGTCGCCACGCGAAACATGAAGGCCGCACAGCCCGAGTGCCAAGCCGCCAAAGATCAATCCTGTCGCAGTCAAGCTGATGGTAAGCCAACCAGGCCGTTGTTTCGATTCCGCCACGACGTCACTCCTTCACTTCATCGCAACTATAGAAGAACCGGCAATGGCTTCCATCCTGTTCAACATCAGATACCAATCATCGACGTTGTACGAAACTCCCACGGGAGTCCAGTCGACGACGCTCGCTGCCCGCCCCTCGACGCGTATGACGATCTGCTGCCCTTCCTCGATTTCGACGACTCCATCGGTCGACATCGTCCCGTTCGCGTCGATCGAAACCAATGACGGAGCAATACCTGCGTCACTGACCAGCGGAGTTGGTGACTTGGCAGAAGGATGCCAACTCAAAGTCACGGCGAGAAAAACAGCGGCGGCTTGGGCTATTCCGAGTGAACCGATTGCCACAAGCCTCCCCGCGCGGAATCCAGACCGTCGGCCGGTTGGCACAGCCGACTCTTCGGTCTTCGGCGATGCTCCATTCAAGTTAGACGCGTGTAGCGTGAATGGCTCTTGCGCTGCCGGGTTGGACTTATCGACTGCACAAGCCACTCGAGCCCAAACTGTATCCCAGACGTCACCCGCGGGTTCCGCCGGTCGGGTTGCTTCCCAAAGACGATCGAACCGTGCGGCGTTGTCCGCCCATCTGGCGCATGCCGGACACTGCGCCAGATGCTCGGCGAGACTGGCCGAATCACGTTCGTCCGTCGGCACAGCCAACTCGCGGATTACTTTATCGCATTGCATCGGCAAACGTCCTCTTTACCTACATCAGAGCCCGTTCAGCTTGTCCCAATTGAGCCCCGCCTGCAGCTTTTCGCGAGCGGCGTGAATTCGGCTCATCACGGTGCCGATCGGGACTTCCTGGGTCTCGGCGATTTCCTTGTAACTTAGGCCTAACTCGGCATACAGAACAAACGTTTCCCGGAGAGTTGCACTAAGCCGATTGAGTGCTTGATCGAGCTCACGACGCAGTTCTTGCTGATGGAGCCGACGACCAGGATCCTCGTCGCTCGCAGGCTCGTAGCTTGTCGCGTCGTCTCCACCTCGACCGTTCGGTCGCCGCTTGCGCCTCCGGCCCCAGTCATACGCCGTGTTTGTGACGATCCGGAGCAGCCAGGTCCGGAATCCGCTACGGCCATCGAAATCCCCGAGCGCCGAAAACGCCTTAAGCATCGCGTCCTGAACCACATCGAGTGCATCTTGCTCGTGCCCAAGCAGACGGTACGCGTATCGGTACGATTCGCCCCGGTGACGATGAAACAACTCCTCGCGAGCCGAACTTTGCCCCGCGCAAGCGCGTCTCACCAGCGTTTCGTCGGGCGTCTGCACGTCAGTGAGGGTCTGGACCATACATTCACCTTATATAGGTAGACGCGGAACGTCTGCACGTTATTCGTTCTGCGCTCACTCTGGCCTCCTTTGACCCTCTTCCATCAAGCCTATCCGTTAGAAAATCACCTGGCCAGTAGGGCTCGCTTGTTCTCCACGCATTCCCACGATTGGGCCGACGATTCGGCATGATTCGGAATTCGTCCCATTCCGGCTTGACCCTTTTTGCAAACCCTTGCACAATGCGGCCCTCAAGTTTTCCGAGGTTGAACTCTCACCGAACCCACACCTCTGCTGCCAGTCTCCCTCGGCTTGAGCGAGTTTTGCTGCATGCCGCAAACGATTGCGACGCAAGAGGCTTACGGCGGTGAAGTTCGTCTTCAAAGGGCGAGAGAGTTCAAGGAGGAGACTTGCCGTGATACGTCGTTGTAGAGCTCCCATGATTGCACTATTGGCTGCCCTCGCTTCGGGCTTGGGTTATCAATCGAAGTCCGTGCGTGCCGACCAAGCTGGTACGGCCGATTACACCTTGACGAGTACCACCAACATCGCCGCCCCAAGCGGTCCGCCCCCCACTGCTGGCGCATCGAATGTCACAACGCCGCAAGTGGTCGCGCTAATTGACCCTGCGGGTGGTGTCGTCACACCTGCCGCCACATCCACTCAGGGGCCGCTCACAATCCTGCCCGGCTCGCAGGGCTTCACCAGTAGCGGCGTTTATGACTTCCTCCTCAGCACTACGGACCAAAATGGCAACCCCCTGCAGGCACTCGGCCTGAGCTTCTTCGGTCAAGGACTCAAGGCTGGCGGCGTGTTGAACTTCTCGCTCAATGTCACAAACGCCAACGACCCTCCGCTGCTCCTGTCGCAGACCTCTGGCGTGTCGATTGTTCTCGACGCCACAGGCTCGAGCACGACCAACTCTTCCTCGTCCTCCTCTTCGTCTTCCTCTTCGACCGCCCAAGCGACGACGACTCCCGAACCGTTGTCGCTGTTGCTCTGGACGACCCTGGCCGGAGCCGGCTTTATGCAAGCCCGCGCCGCGCGCCGCTCGCACCGGGTTACTACGAGCGTTTGACGACTGTGGCCGTGCGGTGAGCTCTATTAGCTCGACCATTTCGTTGATAAACGGTAACCTTGTCTGCATGGTCCTCACTGCCATCCGCTTTGGCATCGTGAACTTTCCTCGACGATATGGTCTGCGATAGACCCCATGGATTGGCCGAGCCCAACTCTTGCCGACGTTTTCAAGGCGCGACGATCGATCGCGCCTTACTTGCCGGTCACGCCATCGCTCGAACCCCCGGCCCTCGCCGCAGCGCTCGGTTGCCGCGCAGTCGTTAAGTGCGAGAACCTGAATCCGACCGGTGCCTTCAAAGTGCGTGGCGGTGTCAACCTCATCGCTACGCTCGATCCCGGCACCCGTTCTCGAGGAGTCGTGGCGGCCTCCACGGGCAACCACGGCCAATCTGTTGCCTATGCAGCGCGACTGTTTGGCTGTAGGGCGACGATCTTCATGCCAGAAGCTGCCAACCCGCTCAAGGCGGCAGCGACTGTCGCCCTGGGCGCCGAGGTCATTCAGACAGGTCGGGATTTCGATAACGCGCGCATCGCGGCCGAGGAACATGCGACGCGGCATCTCTCGCGGTACGTCCACTCGGCCAACGAGCCCCTTCTGGTCGCAGGAGTCGGTACCGCCGCGCTCGAATTGCTCGAATCGGCTCCCGATCTCGACGTGCTCTTCGTCCCCGTTGGAGGCGGTAGCGGAATACTGGGCGCGGGAATCGTGGCTCGAGCCGTCAATCCAGCTATTCGGGTTGTGGGCGTGCAAGCCGAGGGAGCCCCCGCGGTGTATCGCTCGTGGCGCGAGGGGCGTCGGGTCGTTACCGACAGCGTGAATACCTTTGCCGAAGGACTCGCCACCCGAGAGCCCTTTGACATGCCGCTGGCCCTTTTCCCTCGCCTGGTCGATGAAATGGTCTTGGTCAGCGACGTGGAGATCGCCGCTGCGATCCGCCTGCTGCTGGCGACCGCCCGCCAGGTCGTCGAGGGGGCCGGCGCAGCGCCCGTCGCCGCCGCCATGCAAAGGCGCGACCAGCTCGCCGGCAAGAACGTCGGCCTGATCGTGAGCGGCGGCAACATCACGATCGACCAGTTGAGCCGGGTGATCAATCACGAGTGTCCATAGCATTGTTGCAGCACTAGCGTCACGTTCCTGTGAAGCCCTTGCGTTCCTGGCTCTGTGTAGGCAGCTTGAACGGTCTCTTCTGTTTCTTCGCCTTCTTGGGATTGGGATCCATCGGCCCGGCTCTGCCGGGCCGGACGCCGGTTTTCTTGTCGAGCATCCGCAGCGTATCGCTGTTGATCAGGTGAATCATACCGTTCTTGGGGTTCAACTGAACGGCCTTGGACGATCCGGGCGATATCGGTTGGCCGGGAGCGTACTGTTCGGCGAAGATCACGTTGCGGCCATTCTCGCCATAGGCATAAACTAGGTCTTTATAAGAATCATACGTGATGATATCTCCTTGTAGAATCTTGTCATTGCTCGATGCATAAGCTTTCTCCCATGCCTTCATGTAGGTTCGGGCTGGGGCGTCTTTTGGCGACCCGGGGGGTGGCGGCTCGCTAATAACCCGCAAGGTTTGTCCGGTCAGAAACATGCCGTCGGGTGGCAAGCGATCAAAATCGAGCTTGTTTTTTGGAAAGGAGGTACCCGCAACTTTGGCCCGTCCTGACTCGATGTCGCCGTAGAATTCCGACCAGCGTGTTTCGACTGTGTCGGTCTCCTTGCCGGATCCGTACCGGCCAATCATACCTTTCATGAAATGGATTTGAGTCAGGTCGTATAAAGGGTTTTTGGCAGCGGGTTGCTTGGAATGCGCTGATTTCGTGGTCTTGGTGGTGCCGCGATTTCCGTTGGTGAGCGCGTCGGCGGCTTTACTGGTGCCTGGCTTGGCCGCCCGGTCTGCGGCCGACGTCACCGTCCGCTGAGTCTCGGTCAGTGTGGTTCGGTCGTCTCCCTGGCGATCGTCGGCCTCGTCTGAGTCGGCGGTCGCCGGCGCCTTGCCGCTAATCTCGTAGAGGTAGACCTTACCTTTACCGCGGACCTGAAAGTCACCTGTGCGGCGGTCGTACGCCAAAATGTCATCCGCCTCGAGCCTTTGCTGCTGGATAGGCCTGGGGAAATCAGGATCGACCTTGCGGCTGATTGCCACTGCTTTGTGATAACAGAATATGAGCGCGAGGTCGGTGCTGGATTGAGGTTCCCCCTCCTGCCCGTCCGCTTCGGGCGGGGCGCTGCCGGCAGCGCCGCGCTTCCTTTTTGCCTTGGACATCTCGCCGAGCTGAGCCAACGGAACCTCCCGGTCGGTAAATGCGATCATCTGCTTCTTGGCGTGCAGCTTGGCATCTTCCATCTCGGCAGTGACGATGCCGTAAAAATCAATCCTGGCGGCGGGCCGGCCCTCGGGATCGATCGATCGGCCGGCGAAATGCATTCGCTCACTAAAGTTGATCGTCATCGGCACCTTATTCTTGAGCGGCCGGCCGGCGCGGGTTTTGGGCTTGGTGTCGGCCGCTTTCTTCTCCGTAGCCTCGGCCTTTACCGGAAGATCGTCGGAGTTGACAAACGCGGTGGTCCGAATAGTGACCTGCGAGTCGTCCTTTCCGGTCTTCGTCACCTGGCCATCTGGCGCCTCGGTGTCCGGCTCCGGCTCGTCGGGATCACCGGATTTATCCGTAAGGAAGCCGCGATCAGTCCATTGTGTGAGCGTTCCTGGTCCCTCAACCCATGCCAGGTCGGCGCCTTGGTCCATGCCGATCGTGCCCGCCGCAGTGATATTGATCTCGGCATTCTCGACGTGTGCCGGCGGAAGCGGGCCGGGTAAGTAAGTCCTCTCGGTCGGGTCGCGCTGATAAATGTAGGTGAGCGCGTTGTTGGTACCTCGGTTGTCCAGGTAAACGGCTTCTCCCGATGCTTCTTCGCCCTTGGTCTCGTCCTTGGAGGGGATCCTTGTGCAAGGCGACGTTCCCCCACATCCATACCTTGCGGACCTCCGCATTCGCCTCGCCAGATCCGGGCCGGCCCGAAGCACTTTTCCTCGCTTTCGTACCTTGTTTGGACGAGGCCAGGTCCGACTCTGTTTTCGGTTTCATGGCAACCAAGGCCCACATCCGGTCACAGGAACCAATCATCGGCTGCTCTGGCTCTGCCGGTTCTTTTGGGGCCTCGTCTTTTGGCTCCTCCATTGCCAACTGCGGCTGATTGCCATCCGCAACCTTCGGCTCGGCTGGAGTCTGGGCGACATCGGGCGTCGCTTCGTCCTTCCTCCTTTCGCGTTCATCCTTCTGAGGTGCCTTCGCGGCAGGATTGGTGGAGGCGCTTGTGGCGACGCGGGGCGACTCGGTCTGGATGAATTCGGCATCAAGCCGTTCGCGCGCGGTCATCGTCTTGGCTGGCGCAATCAAGTGAACATCGCGAAACGCGCGCAAGCGTTCGATCTGCAGATTACCCCCCGCCAGATCCGCTGAGCCCCCTTTTTTATCGCGGGAGCCGGTATTCGCGGTCGCGGACGGAGAAGTCGGCTGGTCAGCGCGGGCCAAACCGCCAGTTCCGAGGTTGAGCGTGCCCGTGCCGCCATTACCAGCGAAAATCGTAGCCGAGGGGTCATCCTTAGACTTGGTCGGAAGCGCAATCGTGTTGGGTCTGAGCGTGACCTTGATGAGGAATCCCGAGTCGATCATCGTGTCTTGAAGCTTGTCGATGAAGCAGGGGCGGTTGCCCGAAAGGTCGACGTATTTCCGCACGACGCGGCCTTCGGCGTCGAGCTGATTCTGGAGAATCAGCTTGTCCTGCCAGATCGCAATGCGCTCGACCGGCTGGCCGCGATCAGGTCTGGTTTCGAGCCGGCCCGGGCCGTGAGCGACGACATCCGCCGTGTCCATTCCAGTGCCGTTATCGAGCATGGTCGCGTCGACCGTCCAGATGTTCGTGACCGACGAGATCTTGCCTTTATCGGGCCCCTCCTCCTCAATCACCGAGAGCTTTTCGAGCTCGAGCGGCCGGGTACGGTCACCCCGGAAATAGGTAAGGTCGGGCTTGTGAGTAAAGTCAGCTTGCTTTAAGTGGATCAGCTCGTTGCAACGGAGCTTGACCCCCTGTGCCGGCAACAACAGCCAGACGGCGTGTCCGGTCGCATTGGCCCGCTGCAGGGTTAGTCCGCCGAGAAGACCGTTGTTCGAATCAACCTCGGGCTTGGGTGCGGATTTCGGCTTTAAGTCGTCGGCATCGGCCTGCTTGTCGCCACCGGCCACCGCAGGTTCGCCGGTACGCGCTATAGCCTGAACCCCGGAATCGGGCTCGACGGCTCGCTTGGGATTGCTGCCGGCTTCGGCGCTGCGCGACGCACCATCGCTCGAGCCCGCCGTGACTTGGGCCGTGTCGACCGGCGTCGTTTTCTCTGCAGGAATCAAGCTCAGCTTCAGAGTATCGCAGGTAAGCTGATCGGGCCGGTCGTCGATCGAACCACGCAGGACCACTACATTACGTTCGAATTGAACCAGCGTGGGTACGGGAGGTGCCGGCGGACCGATGAGTACCGGCAAGCGCGGCTTGGGCAGAAAGATCTGCATCTTCGAGTCACACCGTAGGTCCAGCGGCGTCGGCTCCGCTGGCTCAGACGCTACTGAATCGGCCTCCTTTGAATTGGAGGTCGTCTTGGCTGCCGGCTTCTTGGCCTTCGCTGGGCGGGCCGAAGACTTTCCCCCCATGAAGCCCGAATTGCCAACGTCGCGAATCACCACGTGGGGGTTCTTGAGCAGATCCAACCGCTCTGCCCCCTGAAAGCCGGAAGACGCGCCACCGGGTACGGTGGGATCGTTCTTGCGGAGCTGAATCAGCATGCCATCGCTGGTCGTCACCATCTCTTGATCTACGATGACCACGGGCGAGAGAGTGCTGATCTGTTGAGTCGCTTCGTCATAGTCGGCCGTCGTGAGCGGGCCGATGTTCATGTCGTCGGCGGGATCACTTGGAGTTCCTTTATCGTCGCGTATGCACACGTTTGGCTCGAGATGGGCGTGCTTGATTTTGAGCGGTTCCGCGTTGGCATGCGGATTGAGGCTCAAGGGTTCGTTGAGGTCAAAGACCGCGACATCGCTGGTGATTGTCTTGGTGTTCTTGCCGTCACGCGATTTCGAGATCAACGCGAACGGCTTGAATCGAATGCGCTTGCCGCCGTAACGCACACCGTTTTCCTCTTCGATGCGTTCATAATCCTTGGCGTAAATCCAGTAGCCACGTTCCGCGTTGTAGTAGCGGTAGGTCAGATCGTCCTGGGCAGTCCAGTGCTTGTCTCCGAAGACGTCGCACGCGTTTTTGATCATCTCGAGTTTCGACTTCGAGGCGTGCGGGACGAAGGCAATGTTGTCGGTCCGCTTGATCGCCTTGAGCTGCTCGACCACAATCGCAAAGGCGCGGACATAGCCGATGTATGCCCCGATGAGAAGGGTCAGTGCCGTCACGACTTTGAAGAACGCTTTGAGCACGAGAGAATTTCCACTGCGCTCAGAGATCTTGATAAGAGGAACTAAACGCGGCAAACGTAGAGCCGACCAGCTCGGTCCACGTTTCCTGGGCTTTCAAGATGACCTCGACGACGGGCCCGGGTGATCAGATGTGCGGAGTCTTTACCTTCGGCCGCGGCATCAGAGGGGCAGGCGGCCAGGCCATCGGCACGGAGCATCGGCAGATCGGCGAGGTCGTCTCCCAGCTCGATCGGCCGGCACCGCTCGGCAATTTCAAGCGGCTCTTGCAGACCCATCTACAGTCACTCCTCGAAATCCGCGGGCACCAGTCCGATCAGGTCCGTCACGTCGATCAGGCCGACCAGATGCCCCCCCCGGTCGACAACAGGGAGCTCGCTGATCTTGTGAGTCTTCATCAACTCGACCGCTTCGGTCAGCGTCTCGCCGACGCAAATCGTGTACGGGTCGGCCGTCATGACTTCACTGATCGGCCGATCCAGATCGGCCTCGCGGCGCTTTTCAAACAGCCGGACCAGGTCGCTGTCGGTAAAAATTCCCAGTAGCGTTTCGTCGCTATCTTCGATCAAGACCGCACCCGACCGGCGGCGAGGCCCGGCCAGCCGCACGAAGACATCGCGCACCGTCTCGTCCATGTGCCCTGCGCAGCTGCCGCCCAACGCGCATCACTTCTTCGACACGCGTCAACTTGCGCCCCAGCGTCCCGGCCGGGTGATAAAGTGCAAAGTCATCAGCGGTGAAATCGCGCATCTTACTGACCAGAAGCGCAAGTGCATCGCCGACGGCCATCAGTACGGTCGTGCTGGCCGATGGTGCCAGGCCCAATGGACAGGCCTCAGCGACGGGCCCCAAGGTGACGCACAGGTCGGCCGCTTGGCCCAGTGGGCTGCTGGTCCGTTCGGTGATCGCCACCAGGCATGCCCCCAGGCGCCGCAGCGCGGGGATCAATCGGAGTACTTCTTCACTCTCGCCGCTTCGCGACAACGCGATCACAACATCGTCAGCGCGAATGCGGCCCAGGTCGCCGTGGACTGCGTCTCCAGGATGGAGCGGAAACGCCCGCGTGCCGGTCGATGCCAGGGTCGCCGCCAGCTTTTGGCCGACGAGCCCGGCTTTGCCGATCCCCGTGACAAACACGCTCCCCGTCGAGCGATGAATGAGCTCCGCCGCCCGCGCGATCGAGTCACCAAGCTGCCCGCGCACCCGGTCGAGCACCTCGGCCTCGATCCGCAAGACTTCGCGCCGAACGCCAAGCCGTCGGCCTCGGTATCCGAGGCCAGCGACACGTCCGTAATCATGGCCATCGTGGGCCTCCCTGCCCCGATCCGTATCTCGATCCCGCCGGCTCTGCCGACTGGCGCCCGCACCATAGTCGAACTCCGCAAATACGTCAACGCAAGCTGCCTCAATTCGCGCTATCTTCCCGGCTTATCCCAGCCCACGTCATTTATCTGGTCAATTCGAGGGGGAAGGAATAGAACGTTTGCAACGGGTGTCGCGGTTTTGCCGCCACCAAATGGCAGTAGATGGCAGTAGATGGCAGTTTTTGGGAAGGTCTCCGGCCGTCTCGCCCCGCGCTGACGCGAGCGACAACGAATTCTTTAGGGTAATTAACGTAGTCAAGTTTGCTCTCCACAGCGTGGTGGTCGACCATGGTTATGTGTCGTCGTGGCCGGCCGATTCGCGGCGCACCATAGCGCATGTATCGGCTCTCACTTCGGCCTTCTGAATGTCGCACAGACGATGATCAGCGCACACTTCCCGGCACGGGAGACGTGTTGCGTTACGGCACCGGCTGAACCGGGAATCTAGATTCGGTTGCGCGCGCACCTTGACCGACACGGCTAGCTTTGCCGCGCTTTGTCAACCTGTCAAATTCTGCGGCGCACGAATTTGACGTAAGTCTTGGGCTTGATGGCGGCAGAAAAATATTTTCAAAAATAAGTCCGGGCGACGAATTGCGCGCCTGGAAGTGCACCCACCTGAAAATCGGCGGCCAAGTCTAGCCGGCCGGCCTAAAACAGAAGGTCCGGAGCGGTGCCCCGGCATCGCCAGGGGGGCATACGACCAATGACCAATAACGAATGACCGGGAAGCCGGCGGCCACTCGGCGCAAACGTAGCCACATCCTGTATCGACCACCGGCGAGGCAAGACTTGAATCCGGATTCTATTTCGCCGAGAGAAGAGGAGCGTTACCAGCTTCTGGCATCCTTGTCGTGCCCTTTGCGGGCACAGCGCGTGGTCTTCGGCTTCGGCCCTCGAGGGTTGCCGCTGGGCTACCTGGTTGACGCCCCGTTGGTGCCGAGAATTCAGGTTCGATCGCTGCAAAACCCCACCCTGGGGCTGGGCTGATGAAAACCGGGCGGAATTCTCGCATTTCAGACTGGGGCCGATTCTTCGAATCGGTTGCGCTCTCGGGCCGAAGCTGCCGCTCATTCGACATGAGGAAGGCAGGAAAGCAGGAACAGCCTCACGAAGCAATGACTCGCTTGGGTTCGAGCGTTGTCTTGGCGAAGTTCAGTAGTAAACCGTGCTGCCTACCCACGGCCCTCAATTGCGAGCCAACCACCGCAAGGTGGATGTCGTCGAGGTTCTTGATCGGCTTGAGATCCACGATAGTTCCAACGCCAACTTTCATCCCTCCTGTTTTCCTGGTTTCCTTATCTAATTTCATGAATTGTCTCAGCCGCCACAGGCTCGAAGATAGATCTCGACTGTTGAACGGCCTTTCGTGATTCCGGGAGGGCGAGGCTCCGTTCCGAGCCGGGTTTCGCCGTGGCTCGCAGGGAGGTAGCCGTCCCAGGATCATGCAAGGGCATTCAGACCTGGGAGGAGGACGACGGGGATGGTCAGCTCCAAGGCTCCACGCGAATTCTGTGCTCGCCTTCCGCGTCCACGATCGTGACGTACTTCGGAACGGCCTGTAGATCCGACACTCCGTCCGTGCGCCAGACCGCGGCATAGTAGGTTACGAGGTTGAGAAATATTCCAGTAGGAGGCTGCTCCATCAGGTTGAATTTCGCCGGATCCCCCGCGACAGGTTCAAAGAAAATCGTGAAGCCGTTTGTTGGGTAGAAACAAGTCGCCATCAAATAGAGGACGCCAACCTCCAGATCCTGAGTGAAATTGCGTCCGAAGGCCTTGTAACTGATTGCCTGCCCATGGCTCAGTGCTGATGCGGGTGCGGTCGCCGTGGATGATGCTGCCATTGGTCTCTCCCTTCTCGTACGACAGGTAATGGCCACACTTGTTCTGATCAGCTTCGGTGCGCCGAGGCGCAATCAGCCGGCAAAAATGCTTTGGTCGTCTCGCGACGCACAGGTCGGCCCTGGTGAATATGTCCCAGATGACCGTCTCCCAGATGAGCATCCGGAACACCACCCCGAGCCCGCAGCAGCGGCAGCACTGGCTCAGCGAGCACGCGCTCGCGTGGTCCGGCTTGCCGATCGTCACCATCTGGGCGACGGTTTTTCTGGAGGGCTTCTTCCTCCTTCACCGGTCCGAGCGTCCGCGACCAAGGCGGCATACGATCGCGAGCGAGACCGTTGAGGACCGGCGACGCAAAAAGGTCTGGATGAAATTCGTTGCTGTCTCAAATGGAAACTCCTGTGCGATCGGCAATCGCGGACGGCGTGAAAAAGCCGTGCTCAATAGCCCCGGTCTTTTCTTTGCTCCCATTAATGGTATCATGTACGTTTATCCACACTCACCGCGGGACGGGCTCACGTTGCTAGTGGGTCCATTTTGGAATTCTGGGTGAACTCGATGGCCGATGCCCTGATCGAAAATCCGATTCTCAATTCTCCGTTCCTCGAGCCCAATCGGCATTTCAAATTTACTGACGAGGGGATCACTAACGAAGTTATCGCGGGCCGGCGAACGAGCTCCTACTTCATTCCGATCGCCCGCCCTAAAAAGAAGGGCAAACAGCTCGCGTTTGACACCGAATGGACTCAGGATCGGATCGAAGAAAACAAGACCGTCAACCGCATCCGTCAGCGCGTCGGCATGTGGAGGGAAGGGGGCTACGTCGGCGTCAGCCCGACCACGGCCGCCTTGCTGCGCTACTGGTCTGACCCCGGGCGCGAACGCAAGCTTTTCTTCTGCCAGATCGAGGCTCTCGAAACCCTCATCTTCATCACCGAGGTCGCCAAGAAATTCGGCGACGCTTGGATCGAGAACGACATCCGCGAGGCAAACGACACCTCAAACCCCGGCTTGCCGCGGCTCGCTCTCAAGATGGCAACCGGATCGGGCAAGACCGTCGTCATGGCCATGCTTGTCGCCTGGCAGACGCTCAACAAACTAGCGAATCCCCAGGATGCCCGCTTCAGCGACACCTTTTTGATCGTCAGCCCCGGTATCACGATTCGCGATCGTCTCCGCGTCTTGCTTCCCAATGACCCCAACAACTATTACCGTCTGCGCGACATCGTTCCCGGTCATCAGTTTGAAAAGCTGGGCCAGGCCCGGATGGTGATCACCAACTTTCACGCCTTTCAGCTTCGCGAGAAGCTCAGCGCCGGCAAGTTAACCAAAGCTATGCTTTCACAGGGCGTCCCGGGAGTTTTTACCGAATCCCCTGACCAGATGGTCCGCCGCGTTTGCCGCGAGCTCGGGACCAAAAAGAACATCATTGTCATCAACGACGAAGCCCACCACTGCTACCGCCGCAAGCCCGAAGCCGCTGAAACCGAAGCTCTCACCGGCGACGATCGCAAGGAGGCCGAGAAGCGCGAGGAAGAGGCACGGATCTGGATCTCGGGCATCGAGGCTGTCAAAGCCAAGATTGGCGTCAAGGCGATCTATGACCTGTCGGCCACGCCTTTTTTCCTCAGAGGCTCGGGCTACTCCGAGGGGACGCTCTTCCCCTGGGTCGTCTCCGACTTCTCGTTGATCGACGCGATCGAGGCGGGCATCGTCAAGGTTCCACGCGTACCGGTTGCCGATGACTCGATGCAAGGGCGACCAGCCGACCTACCGCGACCTTTGGCTGCGTATCCGCGAGCACCTTCCACGCAAGGGGCGAAAAACAGAGGAGCTCGACGAAGAGCCCAAGCTGCCGGCCGAGCTGGAAGGGGCCATTCAAAGCCTCTACGGCAACTATCGCAAGTATCACGAGCTCTGGGCGAAAAACGCCGACGCCCAGTCCAAGGGGCTCACTCCCCCGGTCTTTATTGTCGTCTGCAACAACACCAACGTCTCCAAGCTCGTGTTCAACTACATCTCGGGCTGGGAGAAATCCGTTGCCGACGGAGAAACAATCGTCGTGCCGGGCCGTCTACCGCTCTTCAACAACGAGCAAGGTGGCGGCTGGAGTCCGCGCCCCAATACGATTTTGGTCGACAGCGAACAGCTCGAATCGGGCGAGGGGATGAGCCCCGAATTCAAGAAGATCGCCGCCCGCGAGATCGAGGAGTTCAAAGCCGAATACCGCGCCCGTTTCCCGGGCCGCGACGCCGATGAGCTGACCGAAGAAGACTTGCTCCGCGAGGTCATGAACACCGTCGGCAAGCCCGGCAAGCTCGGTGAACACGTCAAATGTGTCGTCAGCGTGTCGATGCTCACCGAGGGGTGGGACGCCAACACGGTCACTCACGTCCTCGGCGTTCGCGCCTTCGGCACCCAGCTTCTCTGTGAAGATGACTCGCGATTGACTCTGACAACGGCCGATCTGCCGATCAAGACCGAGAACGCGCCGATCGTCGGTGAGAGCAGCATTCATTCGCTCGACGAACTCAAGAATCGCCGAATCAACGAGGTCGCCTTCTTACTGGCAAAGCTCACTCTGGAGAAATATTTCCGCCAGGATGGCGACATCAAGCTGGAGAAAACCACCTTTCACAAGTTCGATAGCGAGGTTCAGGCATGGCTGTTCCCGCAAGTGCTGGCGATCACCAAGCGCTGGCTCGACGACGGTTATGTGCACTGCAAGGACCATACCTTTCCGCAGCTATTGCTTCTGATCGAGTTTGCCCACGACGCCGCCGATCGCATGTACGGCGCGATCGTCCGCGGCTCGAATGGCTCGCCCGATGGTCCTCCGTCCCTCCGGCCGATCCTCCGGCCGTATGACACCGTCGGGTCAACCCGCTATGTCGATTTCGACACGACGCGGCCGGTTTTCGCGACGCGTGCCGATCGGTGCCATATTTCCCACGTCGTCGCCGACACCGATAGCTGGGAGCAGAAGATGGCGCAAACGCTGGAAGATATGGATGAAGTGATTCGATACGTCAAGAACCACAACCTCGGTTTCACGATCCCCTATACAATCAACGGTAAGGAGCACCAGTACCATCCCGACTTCATCGCCGTGCTCGACGACGGCCGAGGATTACTCGATCCGCTCAACCTGATCATCGAAGTGTCCGGGGAGAAAAAGAAGGAGAAGGCCGCCAAGGTCATGACGGCCGGGACGCTATGGGTACCGGCGGTCAACAACCATGGCGCATTCGGGCGGTGGGCTTTTCTTGAAGTCACCGATCCGTACGATGCCCTTGTGCCCATTCGGTCGGTTGTGAGGCGAGGTGCAGAATCAGCGCGTGCGGGAGATAATCGATGAGTATCGGGCACGTCAATCCTGAGCTTGCCAAGAAACTGCCGCTCGACCGGATCGCCGAGCTATGCCGCAAATACCATGTTGTGGAACTGTCCGTCTTCGGTTCGTTTCTGCGTGACGACTTCGGCCCGGAGAGCGACATCGACTTACTGGCGATATTTCAAGACGACGATTACGGGCCATGGATGGGCGATCTTTTGCCATGGAGCAAGAGCTCAGTGCGTCACTGGGCCGGAAAGTGGATCTCGTTCCGAAAGAGAGCATCTAGCGAAGCGAGAATTGGATACGAAGGACCAGTATTCTCGATACGGCCCAGGTGATCTATGGATAGCGACCCTTCGTCAATGCCTGACACCGTCCATGTTGTGTAGTCGCATGAAGTCGGCGTTGCCCGTCGGACGTTTGTGGTGACCGGGAGGTTAAGCCGTGAGCACGAGAAGCACGATTTCGCGACATGGCATCGCCCTGCCGATGGATCAAGTCGCCGAATTCTGTCGCAGGTGGAAGATTCAGGAACTTTCGATGTTCGGCTCGTACCTCCGCGACGACTTCCGACCCGACAGTGATCTTGACTTCCTTTATACGTTCGCCGACGGGGTGGGCTGGAGTTTGTTCGACCTCGTCACAATGGACCACGAACTTGAGGCGATCGTGGGGCGTCCTGTTGATCTCGTCGATCGGGAGACAATCGAGCAAAGCGAGAACTGGATTCGGCGGCGGGAGATTTTGGGCACGGCGGAGGTGATCTATGTCGCGTGATGACGCAGCTTTGAACTTTGATCGTGTCTGGCTGGCCATCGATCGTTCGCTGCCGGACTTGCTCGATGCGTTGACTCCACTGATTCCCGAGGAGCCACAGGACTGATGGCCCGAAAGAAACCACCCGCCGAGACCAAGGTCGAATCGATCCGCCACAAGGACAAGCGGACGAATATTCCGACCGAGGAGCTGCGTGATTTCATCGCCGACGATGAGCAGGCCCCGAAGACGATGCTCTACCCCCGCGACCCGTCGCTCGATCCGCAGCTCGTCTGGCGCGGCAAGGACGAACAAGATCGCCAGGACCTGGCCGTTCCCGTGGTGCCCATCTATATCCAGGAGAAGATCCACCCCCAGGCGATCATCGACGACCTGATGGCCCAACCCAAAACGAAACCAGGCGAGCAGCAGTTGAGTCTCTTCAACGATTTCAACGGCATCGACGACTTCGACAAGAAGATCGACTTCTACCACCATGCCCAGCACTGGTCGAACCGGATGATCCTCGGCGATTCATTGCTCGTGATGACCAGCCTGGCCGAGAAGGAGGGTCTAAAAGGGAAGGTCCAGACGATTTATTTCGACCCGCCCTATGGCATCAAGTTCGGGTCGAACTGGCAGGTGAGCACGCGCAAGCGGGACGTCAAGGACGGGAAGATTGAGGATGCAACGCGGCAGCCGGAGCAGATTCGGGCGTTTCGGGATACGTGGAAACTTGGAATTCACTCATATCTTTCATACATACGCGATAGGCTTACTGTTGCAAGAGAACTTCTGGCTGAATCGGGCAGTGTCTTCGTCCAGATAGGCGACGAGAACGTACACCTTTTGAGATGCACGCTCGACGAGGTATTCGGCGGTGAGAACTTTATCTCACTGATATCGTATGCCAAGACGACCACTACTACTGGCCGGTTTATAGCAAAGACCACGGACTTCGTGCTCTGGTACGCCAGGGACATCGAACAAGCAAAATATCGACCGCTCTACATAGAAAAGCAGGCCGGGGAAACTGGGGCTACAAAGTATGACCAAGTGGAGCTTCCGGACGGGACGAGGAGAGCGCTCAGTACTGCCGAGCGCGTAAGCCTCGGGACTCTTCCGCCGGGGAGCAGAGTGTATACTCTCGATAACCTTACGTCCCCACGTATACGCGAAGCCAGGACAGGTTACTTTCCTATTGAAATTGACGGTAAGACCTACTTACCACAGCAAGGTGAGTGGAAGACTCATCGAGATGGTATCCGTCGGTTGATTATCGCTAGCCGGGTGCTGGTCGGAGGGAACAATCCGCGTTATGTGCGGTTCTTGGATGATTTCGCTGCGTATGCGCTACCCAACACTTGGACAGATATCGGTGGAATACAAAGCCGAGCTGATCCCAAGATTTACGCCGTCCAGACTTCGACAACGACCATTGCCCGCTGTGTTTTCATGACCACAGATCCGGGCGACCTCGTTCTCGACCCGACCTGCGGAGCGGGAACAACTGCTTACGTCGCAGAGCAATGGGGTCGGCGCTGGATCACGATCGACACGAGTCGCGTTGCGCTCGCGCTCGCTCGCACTCGGCTGATGGCCGCGAAGTATCCTTACTATCTCCTCGCCGACTCGCCCGAGGGTATCAAGAAGGAAGCCGAGCTTACCGGGCAAAATCCGCCGCAGTACCCGACCGAGAACGATATTCGCAAGGGCTTCGTCTACAAGCGTGTGCCGCACGTCACGCTGAAATCGATCGCCAACAACCCGGACATCAAGGAGGGCATGACGCGCGCCAGATCGATCAGGCGATCGCCCGTCACGCCGAGACGGAGACCCTCTATGACAAGCCGTACGAGGACCCCAAATGCGTCCGCGTATCCGGCCCGTTCACGGTCGAAAGCCTTTCGCCACACCGCGTGTTGGCAACCGATGAAGAATCGCCGCGCACCGAGGTCGAAGGCGCAAAGAGAATCGACCATCGACTTCGCGACGATGATCCTCGACAACCTCAAAAAGGCCGGCGTCCAGAACACCGTCAAGAACGAGCGCCTCAAGTTCGACACTCTCGAGCCGTTCGCGGGCACCTGGCTGAACGCGACGGGTAGCTCGACCGGCGCCGACGGCAAAGCGATTCGCGTGGCCGTCTCGATCGGCCCCGAGCACGGCACGGTCGGCCCGCAACAGGTGAAGGAAGCCGCCAAGGAGGCCGTTCTGGGCATCGGCTTCGACATCCTGATCGTCTGCGGCTTCGCCTTCGACCCGCACGTCGCCGAGGAGGCCAAGCGCTACGGCAAGCTGACGGTCTTGCCCGCGCGAATGAACCCCGACCTTCTGATCGGCACCGGCAACGAAGTCGCTCTTGAAAAACACCGGCGCCGGCAACCTCTTCATGGTCTTCGGCGAGCCGGACGTCGAGGTCAAGAAAAAGGGAAACGAACTGACCGTCGAGATCAAGGGCGTCGACGTCTACGACCCGACCACCGGCCAGATCCGCAACGCGTCGACCGACGACATCGCCTGCTGGTTCATCGACACCGATTACAACGGCGAGAGCTTCTTCGTCCGCCACGCCTACTTCACCGGCGCCGACGAGCCCTATGAAAAACTCAAGCGAGCCCTGAAGGCCGAAATCGACGAGCGGCCTGGTCGTCGCTGTACAGCACAAAGAGCCGGCCGTTTCCCAAGCCGGCCAGTAAGAAGATCGCGGTGAAAGTGATCAACCACTATGGGGATGAGGTATTGAAGGTAATCCAAGTTTAGTGAGGATGATTTTCGCCCGGCCGTTACGGGAACACTTCCGTCAACCTTGCCCACATTGCTGGGTCGCTCCGAACTTCCAGGTGATTCATGGCTTCCGTCGCAAGCACGTTCAAAACCCACGAGCCGAGTCTGCCCGAGCTCCTCGATGAGATTCATAGGGGAACCATCCAGCTACCGGATTTTCAGCGCGGCTGGGTATGGGACGACGATCGCATCCGAGCGCTCGTTGCTAGCGTATCCCTCTCTTACCCGATCGGTGCCGTTTTGCTGATGGAAACCGGTGACGGCGGAGCGCGTTTCAAGCCTCGCCTCGTTGAAGGGGCGCCGCCATCGAACGGCAACAAGCTCGCGAAGTTGATCCTCGATGGGCAGCAAAGACTCACATCGCTCTATGCGTCGCTGCGTAGCGGCCGGCCGGTGAATACCTTGACATCCAAGAAGGATCCGACCGAGCGGGTGTACTTCCTTGACATTGCGATGTGCCTCGACCCCAACGCCGATCGTCTCGATTGCGTCGTGTCGCTCCCGCCCAACCGGCAGCGAAAGAGCGACTTCGACCGAAAGATCGAGCTGGATATTAGCACTGATGAGAAAGCATTCGACGCTGGTTACTACCCTCTGGAACTAATCTTTGATCCCGCGCAGCGCGGCTTGGAGGCGCGGCTACAGCAAGCATTTCCGCCACGAAGACGCCCGGCTCAATCAGTGGGACGAATTCGAATCGCAAGTGCTGCAGCGTTTTCAGCAATACCGCGTTCCTATCATCGAGTTGCTTCAGAACACGCCTAAGGATGCCGTCTGCCAGGTCTTCGAGAACGTGAATACCGGCGGCGTCGCCTTGACCGTCTTCGAGCTGATGACCGCGACCTACGCAGCCGAGGATTTCGAGCTCCGGAAAGACTGGAATCGGCGGTCAGTCAAGCTACGCCGACACCATTCACTAAAAGAGGTCGACTCCGATGACTTCCTGGCTTCCGCGACCCTTCTGGCGACCTACCGACGCAAGCTATCCGATGGAAAAACGGCCGTAAGCTGCAAGCGGAAGGATCGTCGGAGGCAAGGCCCCAAGCGAGTACCTCGGGAGCCTGGAGAAGAATTACAAGGTCACTCCGGAAAGCCTCAATCAGGTACTACTGACGCATCTGATCGAGCCTCAGCTCCTGCGTACCGACGCCTTCGACGCCTTTATACGGTCCCGCGCCAAGCGATTGCTGGACATGATCGAGGACGCGACCGGCAAGCCCATTGCGGGCCGGGATTCTGAGGAGGTGATGCGTACCTTTGGTGGGTCACTCGCGAGGTGCTAGTCGTTGGGTTCAAGAGCATTAACTTGGTTCGGGGGACACCATACCCAATAGGATCGATCGCGAGATGAGGTTCTCCCGCATTTTCGATGATCCAGGGCCGCCGACTCGCACGTCGATTCTGCTTTTCCAGGGGATTCTCGAGTGTTGCGCACCAGCGGAGGGCCGACTTCATCAAGAGTGCTGGAGAACCCGAGTTTAGAGCCATTTTCGATCACGTAGCCGGAGCCACCGGCCAGCGGCAAGTTGAGTGGCTGGAGACAGGTTGAAGCAGAGATCCGGTCCCTGTTTACGGCACTCGGCGACTAAAAAATCGAAGTGATTCGGCTTTGCCGCGAAGGCGCTCACATCGCACAGACCGCCTTCAGCGCCACCGGCCGCTACCTCGCGACGGCCAACGGCAGCGGCACTGTTTACTTTCTGCGGCTCAAGTCGCAATGATATGATAAGGCCATCGCAGCAGTGTTTTCGATTCTGTTGATTCGTCACCTGCCGGTGGAAATCGGCGCAACTAATCCGCAACCATCCAGTCGGAACCAGCGTTCGCAGGCGTTCCGACAGGAGAATGACGATGGCTGCTGGTGATTTCCCGATTCGAACGTTGAGCGAAGCCCCCAAGTCCGACGTGCCGATCGCCGGTCCGTCATGCCATTCGCCCACTGCACCGGTTTATCGGGCGCCGATTCGCTCGAGGTTTTGGCGTTGGTGGACTCCGGAAGCCCGCAAAGGTTGGGCAGGCTCGGTCGCATTGCACGTGATCGTATTGCTTGCTCTCGGTTGCTGTTATCTCGCGCCGCGCGTTCTCACGCCCATCACGATTGAGACGGGATTGGTCGACTTAGCCGCTGGCGAGTCTCACGATGAAATGTTAGCCGGCGGCTCGAACGCGCTGTTGCCAACACCGGGAGAAGAAACGGAAGCGTTCGGGCCCGCGTCCGAGCTGCCGGCGCGCCTGGACGTCGCTTCGCCCCAATTTGCAGGAATCTCGCCTCAGCATGTCTCGGCGGATCACTCGTCGAAGCCGGCCGACAGTGCTCCACGCAAGCCCGGCAGCGGGCCTCGCCGCAAAGGAAGCTCACGCGCCGGTGCTGGCGGCCCGGCGGCCGGCGGTGGCTTTGGCACGCCTCGGTTCGGGAGTGGACGCGAGCGCATTAACGACGTGAGTGTCAAGGTCGGCGACCCCCAGTTCACGTTGATCTGGAACACCGAGGGTGTCGACATCGACCTCCACGTCTTCGAGCCGCGGGGTGATGAGATCTTCTTTGGCCATCGAAACGGCAAGCAAGGGGGCGAACTTGACGTGGACAACGTCTGGGGGTACGGCCCTGAAAACATCTACTGGCTGGTTGATCGAGACGGTTCAGGGCCGACCAAGGCGAAGCATTCAGCGCAGACCAAGGCGAAGGACCCCGGCCCGCCCGGTACCTATAAATGGTATGTGGTCTATTATGATTGTGATGTGGACGAAGATCTCGACTTTATTCCGCCGACCTATTGGCAGGTGCGCGTCAAGCATGACGGGGAAGTTCATGTCTTCGATGGCTGGCTTTACGAACCCGGCGAAAGCAGCGCGGTCTTTTCTGTCAAGGTTCATCCGCCGAAGGGACCGACGCAGCAAGCCAAGGCGGAAGTGATGCAACAGTCCAAACGAAATGGTCCGGCTGGACCAAAATTGCCGCCCAATCGCTAAGCTCGCATTGAGCCCCACCTGCCGTTACCCCTCGACGGCCACCGGCACCGTTTACATCCTGCGGCTGAAGAGTTGTGGGCTTGGCGCTACAATCTTGTGATGCGAAGCCTTGCCCCGGCGAAAGAGTCGCCCGGTGTAGTCGACGAGTTGGACGTAGCTGCCCAGTGAAAAGCCCTGCGTCATGGCTTCGCGTGTCGAATCCGAGCCACGGTGGTCTTCGATCGGACAGAGCCAAAGAGAATCTTCCAGACCGGCCGCGGCACGCGAGCCGGCAACATTCTCCAACCACGAAGGAATCAGGATGAATACTCGAGTCGCGATCATCGGTGCCGGCCTCGGCGGGCTGACACTTGCCCGAGTCCTCCACGTCCACGGTATCGCAGCGACGGTCTACGAAGCGGAAGTTTGGACTTCGAGCCCAACCAGGCAGGGGCATCGTCGCCCGGTTCCCTTCGCGGAGCAAGTAGCCACGATCGGCTTCCAGATTATCGTACCGGTCGACCTGCCCCGACGGCCACCGCACTTCCAGGCGTTCGATCCTGGTCGAGTCGCGCAGACCAAAGTGGAGACGCGAATCGCCGGCCGACTGGTAGCTGCCGCCGCCGAACCGTTGCTGCGATCTGCCGCCGTCCTCCCGCCTCGATGAGCACCCGCGCCCCGATGCCGTCGCGGTTGGAACGCACGCCTTCCAGGCGCAAGGTCAACCAGTGTCCCGCCACCCGCGGTCTTGTTGCGCAGGTAGACGAGCGGCTCGTTCTGTGACTGGACGATCGCGTCGATCCGGCCGTCGTTGTCAAGGTCGCCCGTGGCCAGCCCGCGGCCGAGGTGAAGCGGGATGAAACGGCTCGCCGGCCCGGGCCGAGACGTCCGTCAGGCGTCCGCCCGGCCCGCCCGTCAGCAATTGAATCGGCATCTTCCAGGGGAAGACCGGCCCATAGTCGCTGACATGGCCGTTGGCCGAGATCAGGTCGAGCCGGCCGTCGTTGTTGGCGTCAAGGAAGGCGATGCCGAAGCCCAGCAATTGACGCGTGGGCGCGGCCAGGCCCAATGCGGCGGTGTGATCCGCGAACAGGCCGCCGCCCAGGTTGCGGAAGAGCGTGGTCGACTCGCCGTAATAGTTGGTGACCGCCAGGTCGGGGCGGCCATCGCCGTCAAGATCGCCGCAGGCGATGCCCATGCCCGACTGAAAGCCGCCGCTCGAGTTCACGGCCGCACCCGCCGCGAACGCCCGTCTCTTCAAAACGGAAACCGCCCAGGTTGCGGAACAGGTAATTGGCGGACATATCGTTGGCGACGTAGACGTCGATGCGATTGTCGTCGTCGAGGTCAGCCGCGACCACGCCCAGCCCGCGACCGTCCGGGTCGACGAAGCCCGCCGTCTTGGTGATATCGACGAACCGCCCGCCGTCATTTCGGAAGACATGGTCCGGGAGCGAGGCGAAATCCCGAGGATTGCAATACTGGATCTTCCCGGTTTCGCGGTCGGCGCAGCGGCTTCTTGGCCTTGACGTCAAAGACCAGGTAATGGCACACGTACAGGTCGAGGTCGCCATCGGCGTCGAGGTCGGCCCACGCCGCGGATGTCGGCCAGTCGCGATCGCCGCCCAGGCCGGCGAGCGTGGTCACGTCATCGAACGATCCGTCGCCCGGTTGTGAAGCAGGGTGTAAGACCGCCATCGGGTGACGAACAGGTCGGGATGGCCGTCGTTGTCATAGTCGCCGACCGCGACGCCGTGGCCGTACCCCCCGCGAATCGGGCAGCCCGGCCCGCTCGTGACATCCTCGAACGTTCCATCGCCGCGGTTTCGAAAAGGCGGTCCCGCACGACGGATGATCGGCGGGGGGAACGGACCGCCCTGAACGGCATACACGTCGAGCCAGCCGTCGCCGTCGTAGTCGAGCAGGCCCACGCCTCCGCACATCGTCTCCGGGAGCCGCTTGAGTGGCTGAAGCACCGTTCTCGTGCACGAACCGCAGGCCGGCCGGCTCGGCATCATCGACGAATCGCGGAACGACTCCCGGCGGGCCGGTGGCCTGCTCGTTGCCATGTTCGCGCCGCAGGTCCTTGCAGAGTTCGGCGAGCGATATACCCGTGGAACGAGGTTCGGAACCCGCCGCATCTTCCAGGGGAACCAGTGCCGGCCGCGACGGGCCCGGGGGGCCCACCTTTCCGTCGCGAATCAGGGCCCAGCCCCTGGCTTCGATCCGCGCGGCCCAGGGCCTCGGCGAGGCGTGCCAGCTCGGCGGGATCGCCGATCGAATCGCCATGGAGCAGGGCCTTGGTAGCGCAGTCTGCGCGGCCAGCATCTCGGATTTTTTCGCCCGGAGCCGCGCCACTTCCGCGGTGTCGTGGCCAAGGCTCGGCGAGACTCGCCAGCCGATCCAGGGCCGCAGTCTCCCCAGGCTCGCGCTCGATCAGCGAGCAGAGAGCAGCCCGCTCGACTTCGAGCTCGCCCGTGAGTGAGGCGAGCCAGACGCGAAGCCGAAGCAGCTCGGTCGGCGACAGTGCGTCCACGGGCAGGCGTTCGAGGGCATGCCACACACCTGCGACGTCGCTCTGCGCCCGCGCCAGCTCGAGCCGGGCATGCCAGACGACCCCGTCGTCCGGCCGGCGCCGTCGAGCAGGCGTCGAGCCACTTGGCAGCACGGTCGAATTGGCCCGTGCGAATCGCCAGGTTGGCCTGCGCGAGCCAGACGCGATCATCATTTTCGGCGGCCTTGTCCAGAGTCTCGCGTATCATCTCGATTGCAAGGGGCGCGTTGTCGATACGCGAGAGCTGCTTGACCACTTCGGCCGGCGTGTCCGTCTGCGCCCAGGATGCCATGATGGCCCGCCGGACATCCTCGGTCCGTCCTTCCAGGTGGTAAACGAGCTGCAATCCGTGCAGCAAAGCCGGTGCATCAGCTGCCGGGCCAGCGCTTGATAGCCGCTTGCAGCATCTGCTCCGCCTCGGTGATCTGTCCGGTGGTCATCGCCAGCATGGCACGCTGCAGGGTCGCCCTGGCCCCAAAAGGTCCCTCCGGAGCGACCCTGATCCAGGCGGCCCGCGCCAGTTCGGGATGTCCGCGGTAATATTCGCAGATGCCGAGCTGATAGTCGACTTCGCCGCTCGAGTCCCGGCTGCTCCCAAGTTCCACTAGCCGCTTGTGCCGCGCCCGTACTGCTTGGCCGCGATCTCGTGCTTCACCTGATCGAGCATCGCACGGAATTGCCGCGCGACCCCTTGCCTGCACGCACGCCCACGCCGCTACGGCGACGGCGCCCAATATCAGAAAGAATAACAGCCAGAGCTTTTTCCTCATGGTCGTCACGGGTCATCGACCAGGGAATACCGCAGAAGGCGATTCGGACGCTCGGTGATCTTCTTCTGCCGCTGCTCGACAACGACGTCCCGATCCGTGCCACCGTGGCACATTCTCAGTTTGAATGTCCCTGCCGAGGCCGTCAATTCGCCCGCGCATACGTTGGGTCAGCGAGAGCAAGGGGCACCCGTGCCTTCGTTCTTTTCCGCTGATTCACTGAGCAACGCAACGAGTTATCAGAAATAGGCCTGGAATGGGAAACCGTTCGCGTTGCAATGCCTTCGGTTCGTCGTTCGGTTCGCCGCGCTAACAGGCTCGTGATTGTCGGGTACGGGCACCTCTATCAGGGACGTATAGCGTTACTGTTTGAAGTCTGAATATAAGATATAAGTGCTCACAAGCAGGACCCACACGGGGAAGAAAAGTGCGATCCAAGGAAAGTCGGTAATGACCAACAGCAGCACCAAGCCCAATCCAAAACCGATGAAAGAAACCCGTCGCGACAGGACGGCGGTACGGAGCCCGATTGTGGAAGTTACGAACATGAACACTGCTTCCATCCTCGTACCGAATGTGTTCATCAACGCGAACGCCGTCCCTCGACCAACGCGATAGGCTTCACTTTCGCCGGGAATGTGAGTGCTGGTGCCAAATGTATCCAGCAGTCCCCGTGCTACGGCGACCGCGGCAAATAACATGGCGACGAACAGCAGTCCACTTCCGAGAAACACTGTCGCAAAAAACCGATCCTCAAGGAGGCCGATGCGGTTTCGCAACACCGCCATGAACCAGAGAAACGCGATCCCCGTGAAGGGAATCAGGTTCAGTGCGTGACGAACCCCGTTCCGGAAGGCTGGGTCGGCCAGCCAGAGACCAGGTTCCGTCGGATCAGCCGGAACGGCGAGCCGGATGAGCGCTAAACTGCCGATATACAGCATCGAGAAAACGATGCCGCTGATCGCGACAATGTCGCGGGGGCGATGGGACGGGTTGAGTTTGCTCGGGCATTTGGTTCACAATTCTTCTCAGAGCGTGCCCGGTATCTTCGGATCATCGCTTCACCATCACGACCATATCGTTGCAGTCGGCCTTCAGAGCGTAAAGACCGACGTCTGCCAGGGTCGTAGATCGACGAATAATCCCTGGGATTGAAGTTCATCGCCGTCCCGCTCATAGCTGGCGGAGCTGATTTGGTCTTGCAGTAGCCAGGATTTGCCGCCCAGACCCGGAAACGGCAGCCGGAGGCGACACTGGCTCTGGTTCGGGGCGTAATTCACCACCACAAGCAACCGCTCTCGTTGGACTCCATGCCAGCCAAAGGCTACAAAGCAGTCGTTCGTCCAGTTGCCGTCCCAGGCCGGGGCGCATTCGAGCAGTTGCCATTGACCATCGCGCACGACTGGCTGACGCAAGATGGTCAAGAGATTGTCGTAGAACTGACCGAAGCGCAGGATCGACGGGCTCGTCGGGTGCGCGGCAGAGATGAGGCGAGATCCGTTTCCGCCGCCCCTCGAACTGCCCGTGCTGGAAGAATCGCAGCCCCGGGGACAGAAATGTGATCACCGCCGCCGCTTCGTGGATTCCCGGAGGGAACGTCGCCGCAGCGCGCGGCTCGTCGTGGTTCTCCAGAAATCGAGCCAACTTGTTCTGGTAATCCAATCCGGCGTGGAAATGCTCGCGCACCGGACGGGCAGCATGATCGCGAAGTCGGTCATACAGCCGCTTGTCGTAGGTATAATCGAAGCCCTGCTCTTGGAGCGTCCATTCCAGATCCCAGTAGACCTCGGCCATGAAGAGGAAGTCGGGATTGCACTGGCGCATGCGCTGGGTCGCTGTCGGCCAGAAGAGCGGAGCACGCTGGCCCCAGGTCCGCTCGAACACGTCCGGCAAGACCAGCATGGCCATGTCGCATCGAACGCCGTCGCACTGGCTGGCGATCTTGATCAGTTCACCGATCATCGCTTCTTGCGTGGCGGGGTTGGCGTAGTTTAGCTGCAGGGTGTCGGGCCATCCGGCGAAATAAGGATCGCGGCCGTAGGCCAGGAGAAGGTCGCCTTTTTTACGCTTAACCCAGGTATAATTCTTGGGCGCTCGAGCCAGGTCTAACTCTGTACCGGTGATGAAGTGCTCGGGGTGTTCTTCGACCCAGGGGTGATCGAGCCCCATGTGATTCGGGACGAAATCGAGCATCAATCGCAGACCGCGCATGCGGAGCCGCTCACGCAGGCGGGCCAGTGCGGCATCACCCCCAAGACCCTGTTGAACCGTATATCCTGTGATCGCGAAGCCTGAGCCGGCGATGTCTTCCTCGCGCAAATCCGGAAGTGTCTCCTGGAACTCGCGGCGCCACTCGGCGTTCGTGCGCGAGATATGCTGCGCCCCCAGGCCAGTTTGCCAGACACTGAGGAACCAGACCCAGTCGAAACCCATGGCGACCAGGTGATCCAGTTCGGAGTCGGGAATATCATCCAGAGTGGCGGACCGGCCCAGTTTCTGGGATAGTTCCGTCAACCAGACACGAGTATTGATCTGATAAAGTAACGGATAGAACGACGGCGCTCATGGGCTTTGTGTAGACCTGCTCGCTTTGCCCTCGGCGAAACTAGTGGGTCGCGACGGGAACTGCAGTCGCCGGTTCGACTTGCCTCTTGAAATAGGACTGCTTGCCGCCAGCCATTGCGTGCTCGGAGGTGAGGGTAGCGAACAGATGCATGAGGCGAGCGATGACCCCCGTCCAGCCGGTCTGGTGGCTGGCACCGAGGCCGGCGCCGTTGTCGCCGTGGAAATACTCGTAGAACAGGACGCAATCGCGCCAGTGCGGGTCTTCCTGGAACTTGCGAGTTCCTCCATACACCGGACGTCGACCGTCGTTGTCTTTGAGAAAGATGTTCGCCAGTCGTCGCCCGATCTCCTCGGCGACCTGGTAAAGGTTCATCTGTCGCCCGGAGCCCGTGGGACACTCGACCGTGAACGCTTCGCCGTAGTAGAGGTGATACTGCAGCAATGCCCGGATGATGAGCGCATTCACTGGCATCCAGATCGGCCCGCGCCAGTTCGAGTTGCCGCCGAACATGCCCGTATCCGACTCTGCAGGCAAGTAAGATACACGGTATTCTTGGCCGCCGGCATGGATGGTGTAGGGGTGATCAGCATGGTACCGCGAGAGCGAGCGGATGCCGAAGGGGCTCAAGAACTCGTTCTCGTCGAGCATCTTCGCCAGCACGCGGCGGAGCTTGTTTTCGCTCAGGATCGATCCGAGCCGGCGGCCGCCAACACCGAGCTTCATCGGGTCGTGGATGGTCGCGTACAGTTCGGGACGGTTGGCGAGAAACCACTGCAGCCGGCCAATTAGCTCGGGATTCTTCGCCGCGAGCTCCCCCTCGATAAGTCGTGGCCGCGCAAAGGGGCAAGAGTCCGACCATGGATCGGACCTTGAGGCGATGGGCCTCGCCGTTTGGCAGCCGGAGAACATCGTAGAAGAAGCCGTCCTCTTCGTCCCACATGCCCGTGTCGCGACCGAGGTGCGCCATCGCCGACCCGATCCAGAGGAAGTGTTCGCAGAACTTGAGGGCCATGTCCTCGTAATCGGGATCGGTCGTCGCCAGCTCCGAGGCAATCTCGAGCATGTTCTGGCAATAGAGGGCCATCCAGGCGGTGCCGTCGGCCTGTTCCAGAAATCCGCCGGTGGGCAGCGGCGCGCTGCGATCGAACACGCCGATATTGTCTAATCCCAGGAAGCCACCCTCGAACACGTTGCGACCCGAGCGATCCTTGCGATTGACCCACCAGGTGAAGTTCAAGAGCAGCTTCTGGAAACAGCTCTTGAGCCATTCTCGGTCTCCCTCTCCCGTTTGTGCCTTGTCCAGGCGGTAGGTGAAAATCGTTGCCCAGGCGTGGACGGGCGGGTTGACGTCGCCGAAGTTCCACTCGTAGGCCGGGATTTGACCGTTGGGGTGTATGTACCGCTCGCGCAGCATCAGCTTCAGTTGCTGTTTACCGAAGTCCGGATCGACGAGCGTCAAGGCGAGGACGTGGAAGGCGAGGTCCCAGGCGGCGTACCAGGGATACTCCCATTTGTCCGGCATCGAGATCACGTCACCGTTGTACATATGGTGCCATTGATCGTTGCGGGGCGCTGCCTTTCGGGTCGGCTTGAACGGGTCAGAGCCGCGTTCCTCTAGCCACTTGTCGACGTCGTAGTGGTAGAACTGCTTGGACCAAAGCATCCCCGCGAGCGCCTGGCGCATACAGTTGGCTGCGTCGCTGTCGAGTGCGGAGGGCGTGATAGCCTTGTAAAACTCGTCAGCCTCTTGGGTTCGGGTCCGCAGCACTTCCTCGAAGTGGCCGCCGAATGGGCCGTACGGGCCGTAAACTCGCTTAAGGTCGGACGGACTGACGCCGCTCAAGCGCAAGCGCAAAACGTGATGTCCGCCTGCGCCTATTGTGAGGTGATAATGGGCCGAGGCTTTGGTGCCGGCCTTATCCGGGTTCACAGCCTCTGCCTGGCCGAGAACGACGCAGTTGTTGATGCCGTCCTTGACGTACGGCGTTCGGTTGGGAACTCCAAAAATGCGTTGCGTGTTGGTCTCGTTCTCCGTGAACAGGAGAGGAACATCGCCGTCGCAGTAAAGATAGAGCTCGCCCAGTTCCGGGTGTTTCGCGGCGATGACCTCGAAGGTCCCGAAACCATTAACCTGAACGAGCGACGGCCGGTCGCCGCTGGCAAGCCACGACCAGAGATTGCGATACCAGAGCGTCGGCAGCACATCCAGTTCGGCCGCGACGGAACCTCGATTGTGAATCGTGACTTGAATGAGAATGTCCTGCGGCGATTCCTTGGCATACTCGACGAAGACGTCGAAGTAGCGGTCGTCGTCGAAGACCCCCGTGTCGATCAGTTCGTATTCAAACTCGCACTTGCTGCGGCTCCGGTTCCGGTCCACGAGGTCGGCATAAGGGAACGCCGATTGCGGATATTTGTAGAGATACTTCATGTACGAGTGCGTCGGCGTGCTATCCAGATAGAAGTAGTACTCCTTGACGTCCTCGCCGTGATTACCCTCGCTGTTGGTCAGGCCGAACAGGCGCTCCTTGAGAATGGGGTCCGAGCCGTTCCATAGCGCCAGGCCAAAACACAGTCGCTGCCTCTGGTCGCAGATGCCGGCGAGACCATCCTCTCCCCAGCGGTAGGCGCGCGAGCGCGCCTGGTCATGGGTGAAATAGTTCCAGGCGTCGCCGCCTTCGCTGTAGTCCTCGCGGACCGTGCCCCATTGCCGCTCGCTCAGGTACGGTCCCCATTGCTTCCAGGGAGCCTCGCGCTCCCGAGCAGCTTCCAATCGATCGTGTTCAGCCGTCATGGGTGCGTGCCCTGACCCAGTCGAGAACGTGAGACGTGATCCCAAGAAATGAATATCGACTTATTCAGCATAACCTACCGCTGCTGCTCCGCCACTAGCGATTGGGCACGATTTTCGCAAGGCGGAGCTTGGCCGTCGGACAAATCGCTAAATCATGCATCCTTGAACCAGCCCTCCCGCCCGGAAAGTCGTGTCTTTACGTCACGGTCGGGAAACGCCAGAATGACCCACGCGTGATTGCGGATCCGTTCCAGGGAGGAGTGGAGCAAGAGAAATGATCACGACGGAAAAGCTGGTCGTGCGCCTGTATGTCGACAAGGCGTGCTCCGAGCACTGGATCGTGAAGGACCACGAGGGTCGATTCTGGATGGTCCGGCCTGGGCCAGATTCCTGGGAACGACGCCAGCCCTACGAGCCGACCGAGGACTCAGATCTCGAGCCGATCCCGGGACATTACAAGTACATGCTCGGTTTGCCTGTCTGATTCCCGCACTGGAGTTGTACAACGAGTGATCCTCCATGCGCAAGCCATGGTCGAACTGGACCGACGGCTCCAACAATGAGTCTCGGCACTCTGCGCTTCGACGGAAGTAAGGGCATCGGCCCAATCGACGCTATGATGCCGTTTGGGCATTCTTCGGTTTGATGATCGCGAAGCGGCCGATAAGCCAGGCCCAGCCCAGCGCGCCGACAATGGACGTGAGACCATAAGCGACCACGGCGGTGACGGCTGGAGTGGCCGCGAAATTGCGCGACAATGATCAAACCCACGGCGACGTTGCGAGAAGCGGTGGTCGCAGCCAGGGCTTTGCGGGTTTTGACATCAGGCCCCCCGCAAAACCAGCCAATGCCCAGACTGGCCACCAAGAGCAGGCCCATTCCCATCCAACCCCGACGATGGATGGCCGCCAGCGACTCGTATTGAGTAATCACGAGCAGTCCAACCAGGCAAAGGAGAAGAACTTTTCCAAGCACGTCAACCGGTGTGGCGATCGCTTGGCTCAGCCTGCGCGCCACGTGGTGGATGCCCAATCCGATCGCCAAGGGCAGTAATTGCGTTATCAACAAGGTCTGTACGATAGCCAAATAGTTGATGTGTAAGCCGCTGTCTGGCGCTATCCGGGCTAATAGCACGCTGAGCAGGGCCGGAGAGAGGATCGCGGAGAGCACTGCCAGGATCAACATCATGCCGACCGACCAGGGAACATCGCCTTTAGCAATGGCCGTGATCGGCGGTCCAACCGGGGCACCGGGGCACGCGGCAAGGATGAAGAAGCCCACAGAGACCATCGGGTTGGCCTGGAAGACGCACAGCAATCCAAACGTAACCGCTGGCACCAGCACGTAGTTCGCGAACAGGCCCAGCAAGAGCTGGCGCGTCCGTCGGGCCGAGAGCAGTACATCCTCGAACGTCACCTGCAGCCCCATCGACAACATAATCGTCACAAGTGCCGACACGTTGAGCAGCGCGACAAGCCTTCTTGTGTCCACGGCCGTGTTGCCTTTCCCCCTCGAGTCAGCGAGCATCGTTCAAGACGAACAGTCGGTGGTCAGGTCGTGACCGCCATGGATTGGATCGGCGAGAAAAAAAGGATTTAAGAAGCTGATCTCGATATTCCAGCATATCGCTGTTCGGTCTATGCTACATCCCAAATGCGGAATTCTCGTTCCAATCGATCTGTGGCATCGAGCATACTCGACGACTCCTGCAAAATCGGCTCAGATCGATTCTGCGGCGGCGTCTCTACATCACCTTACCTCGCTCGTGCTCGTAATCGAGCGAGAATTCCTGAGCGACCGGCAAGGAATTTAATGGAATGGCTCCGCCATTCTCTCTATACTCGCGACTGAATCTTCCAACTCTACGTGCATTCGACTCGTTTCCCCCGGGCTTCCGCGGTCGTCGACACTGACTGTTATGCATGCGTGCGCTTTCGCTGCCGCGACAAGGGGCGTGTCTGAGCTTTCGTCTGTGCGGCGCTCTTGGCCATTGCCTTATTCGTGAGGGAGCGTGCCCTCCGGCTCAGAGGAGCCATGAAACACCAAGTCTATTGAGATTGGATCACCCGATGCACATCACACGTCTTCGACTTGCCTACTGTTGGTTGCCCTCGGCCATAATCTTGTTGATGGCGGCTGGGTCAGCCACGGCGAATTACTACGAATTGCTCCGGCGAGTTCCCGAGTCGGCCAACGCAATCATCCTGATCGATGTGGAACGGATGCTGATGAGCCCGATTGCGATGAAGGAAAAGTGGCGTGACAAGGCCAACACGTCCGACCGGGAGACACTCCACTTTCCGATCAACTCGGTCCGATACATGCTCGCGTCGAAGCTCAACGCCGTCGCGAATTTCGAGGATCTCTGGGATGTCGCGTTGATCGAATCGATCGACCCGGTATCGTTGCCTTACTTGTCGAAGATGGAAGGGGGCTATCTCGAGTCGCTCGAAGGGCAGCAGGTCGCTTACTCGCCACGCAACGCCTTTTTCGTCTCGCTGACTCCCAAGATCGTGGGCGTCTCGTTCCCCGCCAACCGGCAGGACCTCGGACGCTATCTACGGTCGCTCAAGCGTCACGAGAAGCCGCAGGTCTCGGAATACCTCGAGAGCGCGGTCGCCCTGGCCCACGGCAAGGATCAAATTGTGGTCGCTTTGGACCTCGGAGACTTGTTCACCAGCCGCCAGGTGCGCGACCTGCTCCATGGCGCTGAGAGTCTCGCTGGCAAGGAGGTCGATCTCGACACGATCACCAAGGTGATCACATCAATCAAGGGTGTCACCTTCACCGTGCAGGCGACCGACAGATTGAACGGCAAGATGAGGGTCGATTTCGGCGAGTCACCTAGCCCGTTGAAGCAGGTCGCCAAGGCCTTGCTGTTCGAGGCGATCGAGAATAATGGAATGATGCTTGACGATGAGATCAAGAACTGGAGAGTTGTCGTCGAGGCCAAGGCGATTACTCTCGAGGGGCGTCTGAGCACCAAGGGGCTGCGGAAGCTGACGAATCTTATCCCATTTCCCACGGAAACGGTCTCCCTCAACGAGGCAAGCGCGAGCCCCGGAGAGACAGGTACTGCGTCGGCCGGGTCTCCCCCAACAGCGGACTCGAAGGCCAAAAGGTCGAAGAAGTACTTTCAACATGTGAGCATGCTAGTCGATGCAATGCGTACCGATGTCAGGAATGCTGGGTCGCCGAAGCTCGCGCGGATGATGGTCGACAAGGCGGCGCTCGAGATCGATCGCCTGCCGGTGCTCAACGTTGATGAAGACGTCATCGCCTATGGCGCAGGTGTAAGCGAGACGTTCCGCAATATGCGCAATCTCTCGAAGAACGCGAGCCTCGACGCGAGCTACCGCCAGGCGTCGGCGGCGGGCAATCAGGGGTACGGCTATGGCGGTTTTTATGGCGGCGGAACGAACCTTTCCCTATCCACATCGGTGATGCGAAAACAAGAAACCGCCGTGCTCAAGTCGAACCAGATGGCAATCTTCACCATGCTCGAGGAAAAAACGGCCGAGATCCGCAAGAAGATGACGCTCAAGTACCAGACGGAATTCTGATCGTGTCGGTTTCGTGCCTAAGCCGAAAGGCCGGGCTTTCCGACGGCTACCGACCGTGTTCTACGACGTCCGGCGACTCTGAGTCAGGTTGTTCGGTTCGTCCTGCCGCGCCAGCGACTTCTTTTAACCGAGGATTGCAGCAGACCGGTTTCTCGGGCCGCTCGACAGCGTCGTCTGGCGGCGGAGCGGGCAACAGGTAGCGTCCACTACATCGGTGCCCAGCGGGGAAGGTGAATTGTGGAGGAGCCACTCAGGCGCGGATGGGAGAATCTCATCGGCCGTGAGCCGTGCCGATAGACCACCCGGATATCAAGCAACACTGGGCGAAGACCCATTACCAGAAAGGCAGGAAGGCTGACATGCAGCACGACTGGACGAAGCCCGCCGCCAAGGCGATCCCGAAGGAGGGATTCTTCGAGAAGGAACAGGGACGATATGGCCCGATCTTTCCCAAGACTCCCGCGTGCTATGGCTTCACGATCATCGCGAAGATCAAGCCCGGCACGGAGCAGACCATCCGCGCGTATGGAAAGAAGATCGAGGAAACCATCGCCGGCCTGCCCGACGCCCTCGAGGTGCTCAAGCTGCACTACCTGCGCTGGGTGCTCTTCGACATCGGTACGGAGACCTACTTCATGTATCAGGGCATCTTCGACACCGATTTCGATAAGTACACCGAGGACGCCGTGGCGCTCTTCTCGAAATACGGCATCAACACGGTCTTCGAGAATCTCGAAGGGTTCCCCGCCGATTGGAAGTCGAACCCCGCGGCCTTCGTCAAATTCGTCCGGGAGCACCAGTGCCCGAGCTTCCTCGAATACGGGGAGTATCCCTACGTGAGCGCCGACGAGATCAAGAAGGCGCTCAAGCTCAAGGCGGCGTTCTCCACGATGCTCGACCAGATGCAGTAATCCACCAGGACGATGCAACATGCTGGAGCTTGACGACATTCAGCACATCCTGCTCACCCGTGCGCCTGCGCTCGCGGCGCGCTATGAGTTTCTGTCGTTTCACAACCCCTCTGCTGGGAGGAGGTGGCTCGGCGGTATCCTACCGACGGTGCTGTCGGCCGCCGAAGCTCGCTCCTCGGTCGAGAAGGACAAGCGTTGGGTGACCGTCGCCTTCACGTGGAACGGTTTGCGGGCTTTGGGGCTGGATGCGGCGTCGCTCGACACGTTCCCCGAAGAGTTCAAGCAGGGCATGGTTGCCCGGGCGGAGATCCTCGGCGACACGGGTGCGAATCACCCCGACCATTGGGTGGGAGGCCTGGCCAGCCCGGACCTCCACGCCATCGCCATACTCTTCACGCGCGATCGTGCGGAGCGCGAGCGTTGCCAGTCTGAGCATCGAGAACTCGTCGCGCGATGCGAGGGAGCGGAGCTGCTCTCGTCGCTCGACCTCGACGCCACCCCGCCGTTTGATTACGCACACGACCACTTCGGTTACCGCGACCGGCTCTCGCAACCGGTCATCGAGGGCTCGGGCGACGAGCCGACGCCCGGCTCGGGCGGGCCGTTGAAGGCGGGCGAATTCATCCTCGGCTACCGCGACGAAGACGGCAACATGGCCAGCCAACCCGAGCCGGAGATCCTCCGCCGCAACGGCAGCTACGCCGCTTACCGTCGCCTGGAGGAGCATGTGGGTGCGTTCCGAGACTTCCTGCGCGAGCACGGCCAGACGCCGGAGGAACAGGAACTCATCGCCGCCAAGCTCATGGGCCGCTGGCGCAGCGGAGCCCCGCTCGTGCTGGCACCGGACAAGGACGATCCTGTCTTAGGGGCCGACCCGCAGCGGAACAACGACTTCAATTACAAGGAATCGGACCCTCGCGGGTACGCTGTTCCGCTGGGATCGCACATGCGCCGCATGAACCCGCGGGACACGGCCGCGAATATGAACCGGCGCCGCATGATCCGACGCGGGGCCACCTACGGGCCGCATCTGCCGGAAGACATGCCGGAGGACGGCCAGGAGCGGGGGATCGCGGCCTTCGTGATCTGCGGGAGCCTGATCCGCCAATTCGAGTTTGCGCAAAACGTGTGGGCAAACGACCGCAACTTTCACGAACTCGGCAACGAACGAGACCCAATCATCGGCAACCAGGATGGCACGCTGGAGTTCAAGATTCCGAAGCGACCGATCCGGAAAACGATCAAGGGTCTGCCGGCATTCACGACAGTTCGCGGCGGTGCGTATTTTTTTCTGCCGGGCCTCAAGGCGCTTCGTTACGTCGCAGAATTAGGAAGTCATGAGGTTCCATTCCGCCGGGACCATCTCCAGACCGACGACTTACGACCTTAGGTTCGGAAAGTGGATGAACGTGACGTGATCGACATC
The DNA here is from genome assembly GCA_963850935.1 of uncultured Isosphaeraceae bacterium. Lineage (GTDB taxonomy): Bacteria > Planctomycetota > Planctomycetia > Isosphaerales > Isosphaeraceae > CAWFRS01. The sequence continues at coordinate 332,916 of CAWKNT010000028.1, read as the reverse complement.
ATTGTCATTGGCGCGGGACCGGTTGGGGTGGTCGCGGCATTGCGCACTGCGGACGCAAGACCTTTGGCAAACGAGCTTGAGAACGAACTCCAACATCCCAACATCGGAAGGAAGCGAATGACCACGCCTCAACCCGCCCGCACCTACAACCAAGACCACGTCGCCCGTAAGCACACGCCCGGAAAACGCCGCGTGAGCATCTACTGGACCTGGAGCTATCCGTGGGAGACGAACCGCGACCTCACCGAGTTGGACAATCGGTTTTCCTCGATGACCGAAGTTCGCCGGGTCGCGTGGCCGGCTTTCGAAGCCTCCGAGTGGGACAAGATGAATTTCCTGCAGGGGATCGGTGGAACCTTGGAGTTGTTCCATCGGTCCACGCTTTCATTTCAGAAGATCGTCGGTGAGGCGACCGGACATCCCGTCGCCGTGTTCCAGCGTATTGATCAGGCGGGCTACAAGCTGCCGATTGACGAACGTGTGCTCGCCGACACGGACACGCTGATGGTATTTGGCCTGGACCACCTCGTCGCCGAACAGGAAGCCGAGTCGGCCGAAATCGACGCGATCCGCGAGTGGCTCAAACGCGAAGGGACATGCCTGCTGCTCGCCCCGCACCACGACGTCGGTTTCACCGGCGACTCGGAGCAGCGGCAGATGGAGTATCGCCACCACGGCGACGAACTCGTGCCACGCCAGCAGCGATTCAGCCAGTACACACGCTCGCTGATGAAGGCGCTCGACGTCCCGGTCGTCAATCAATGGGGGCTTCGTCCCGCAGTCGTGAAGGGGACGAAGGAGATTGCGCCGCTGACCGCGTTCCGCGACCTCGACAAGGTGGGATTGCTGAACAACGTCACCACATTCAATTTTCACTTGCACTTGCCGCACTACGAAGTTACGCGCCCAGGACGCGAAATCCGTGCACGTCTTAGCGCGGCAACTCATCGATCCCGACCGCCCGCATCCCTTCACAGCCGCTGGGAACAAGGAGTTCAACTGCCTGCTCTGGATGCCGCCGACCGAACAACGAGCCGGCGACATCCTGCTCATCGACTCCACCCACTTCACCACGCTCTTCGGCGGCACGGACAGCCTGGCAAACCTTTGGCGGAATTTGGCATTAATGAAATGAGGGCGCAGAAGTTCCAGATGGCCAGCGTGGACCATCGCTCAGCAAGCCCGATTTGGGGCGGGGCGACCAATTGGCCAGATTATGGAGTCGACCTATATTGAATTGGAGAGTTGTGCAGTTCAAATCCAGTCGCCACGTTCTCAGCCCGTTGCAGAGCAGTTTCGAGCCTCGCCGTCGGTGAAGACCCGCTCGCCACTCGTCGCGTCCATCCTTTTGCCTCGGTCGGCTTTCGCACCAAGTTACGCGCAACGGGTAGACCCCGAGCGGCAATCGGCTGTTGGCAGGCACGCCACTGGACCGACGGGGCAGTTCGCTCCGGTTGTGCGGGACTGCGATCCCGACAGCGACCAGCGCCACGACGTGCTCCGCCTGCCGGTATGATAGGGAACGGATCTCTAAACGAGCAGCGACTCTTAGAGAAAACGGGCAGTTACGGCGACACGCGTCACGACAATACACCACCTAACCGTCGGAGGGAACCCGATGCAGCAAGTCGTCGTCGCCAAGCCGTATGAGTTCGCTCCGCCACATCATGGCACGTTTTGGCCGTGGCTCTTGCAAAAATGGCTGCCGGGTCACACTCGCCGCAAGTGGGGTATCGAGGGGCTGGAATTTCACGGCCTGGATCGCCTCCAGGCGTCGCTAAAGGCCGGGCATGGCGTAATCCTCGCTCCGAACCACTGCCGGCCTTGTGACGCGTTAATCCTCACGTTGCTCGGGGCCGAACTGCGCCAGCCCTTTTATACGATGGCGAGCGCACATTTGTTTATGAAAAGCCGCATTCAGCGTTGGCTCCTCTGCCGCGCGGGGGCCTTCAGCGTCTTTCGAGAAGGCCTGGATCGCGAAGCACTCAAAACCGCGTCACAAATCTTGGTGGATGCTCGCAGGCCGCTGGTGATATTTCCTGAGGGCGTGATCACTCGTGGGAACGACCGTCTGGGGTATGTCATGGACGGAGTCGCCTTCATCGCCCGGTCCGCGGCCAAGACCCGGGCCAAGGCAGAGCCAGCCGGTCAGGTAGTCATCCATCCGATCGCCTTGCGATATACCTTCGGCGGGGACCTTCGACAGTCGATCGAACCGATTCTCGACATGATCGAAAAGCGCCTGGGCTGGAGGCCCCATTTCGGAACCAGCCTCGTCGAGCGGGTGCGCCGGCTCGGCGAAGCCCTTCTGACCCTCAAGGAAGTTGAGTATTTCGACGCCGCCCAGGTTGGATTGCGCCGAGCGGCTGCCTCGGCTGATTGACCGCGTGCTGGGCCCGCTTGAGGAGCAATACCTCTCCGGTCAGCGCGAGGCGACAACCGTGGCGCGGATCAAGAAGCTGCGCGTGGCCATTCTGCCCGCATTGATCGAGGGGAAATGTACCGCCGAGGAACAAGCCGCCCGTTGGCGACATTTGGACGATTGCACGTTCGCCCAGGCGCTCGAATCTTATCCGCGTGGATATATTGATGGCGAGCCGACCACCGAGCGTCTTCTGGAAACCTTAGAACGGTTCGAGGAAGACACCACGGGCACGAGCCGGGTCCACCGTCCGATGCATTGCCGCATGGACATTGGCGAAGCCTTGCCCGTTACGACCGAGCGGCCTCGTGGTGAGGCCGATCCGCTCACTGCTCCAACTCGAAGAGCGATTGAAGACGATGCTGGCTGAGTCCGCCCCTCTTTGTCACGCTTGGAGAGATTGAATCATGACCGATTCCATGGGATTCCCCGGATGGCACTGCGGGTTGCGCTGGTCGCTGTCGGTTTAGGTTTGTAGTTCCTGACGCAGTCGCTGACCATCCAGACGGCAACCAGGGCAGTCGCCAGCAGCGAAGCTCCCGTGATAACCCGGAGCGTGTTCGACCAACGGCAGGGCGACAACTCTTGGCTGATCCCGCGCCTGGGATTGGACCGCTATACAATCGAGTTCATCCCCCCGGAGCAGATTCCCAAACGCAATTGCTTGCTCTGCCGTTGCCCGGACTGAAGCCGACGACCATCAGCCTTGCCCAGGCTAATCAATTGCATCCTTGGGAATCTTTTGAAGCCTCCGTCGAGGCCAATCACTGCCTCGCGTGATCGAGCAGACCGTCGCCGGCGGTGAGCCGCAGACGGTGACCGTGCCCGCCTACACGTATGACTACAGTCAACCCATAGACACGCAGTCAGCGCCACCCCCCGCAGAGGTCGCCGACCCCGCCGTCGCAAAGTTCGACTCGGCGCGAGCGGCCTTCGGTAACGGCGACTACGCTGGCGCTCAAACTCACCGACGACGACGTCCTCGTCTTCATGATCTGGCGGGAGCTTCCCATGTCGGGGCTGACGATCATCGGCGTGCTCGTGGGCATCAGTCTCATCTTTCGAGGGGTTTCGTGGCTCATGGTCGGCTTCGCGTCAAGCGGATTCCCGTATCAGTCGCATGACGTTCCATGAAGTCAAAATGCGAGAGGGTTGCCCGGCGACGCAGAGCGAGCCTGTTGATTGCTCCGAGATCGTCAGGAGGCTCGCCAACGCCGGGATCGCTGAGCACGTCGATGTCGATCAGAGTCAACAGTCGCACACGAGCTGTGGCTAGCCCGATCGGCGCAACCGCCACGGGGCGCCCTGCTCGAATACAATGATCCCCAGCTTCCCACTCGATTGCTCTGCGAGGTGGTCCTTCACATGACGGTCCGTGGGCCGCTCGCGGCCGGCGATCGAGGGCTACGAGAGGCGAGCCTGGAAAGCGATGTCGCTTCTGGTCGGACTGATCCGACAGGTGGCTTGAAGCACATCGAAGGTTGTCGCGACTGATGCCGAGACCCCGCATGGCAGAGCCCTCGGGTCGTCGGCTAGTTCCCAATCGCAGTGACCTAGAGCGCCGCGGCTCGCGTCAGGCAATGGCGTGCGCGCCGACTCCGCGTCTTGTGGCAGCCCTCTTCCTAGAAGATGACTTCAATCATGACCGGGCACTATCGTGCCTCGGCTCGGGTACGAAAGGCGTCGCGGTTTAATGCGGATGGCACCTGGGGCTGCTTCGCTGGGTCCGCGCCGATTCGGTGGACCTAGTGGATCAAGGGGCCGGGTCGCCTCCGGAGTGACGCCCGGCCGTACTGGTTGAAGTTCGAGTCTCCTCATGTGCCGGCCGGGCGCCCGTCTGTTGACCACCGCCGACACCGCCGCGAGTGCGCCTGTACGTCCAGGCCGAGGAGACCCCGCCGGGTGATCGCACAACCTGTGGTCGGTCAGCGCCCCGGGCCGAAGCCGCCGGCGCCGAGCCCGGGCCGCACCCCTATCCCGGACGCCGGCCCGCCGAGGCCGCCGGGGTTGTAGCCGGGCCGGCCGAAGTCGTACCCCGGCTGGCTGTACCCGTACCCGCCGGGATAGCCGGCCGTTCCGCCGGGATACCCGCCACCATAGTAACCGCCGCCAGTCGTGACGTAGCCGCCCTGGCCAGAAGAGTAGTAGCCCGTCGGGCTCCCATAGGCGTACCCCGATTGGCAATAGCTCTGGGTGGGCTGACAAGACCGGCGAAGGAAGTGGCACGCCTGCGAGGATGTCGTCCACAAGACGACCAGCATCGAGGCGATCAACAGACTTGCCTTCAAGGTTCGCGTCATGATGTAAACTCCCGGGGACCGCGTGCGCTCGCGCCGAAATCTCACTCTCCCTGTGTAACGCGACCGTGAGTAGGTCCCACAGGCATCCTAATCCGCCCCATCCTCGGAATCTAGCTAGTCGCAGCAACGACGCGTCGACATCCGTGGTATCAAGCATTCACCTGGTTGTCGTGTTTCTGAGTGCTCACCGGCAGCACAAGGAGTCCCGCAGGACCGGACCAGTCCTGGGGGCTCGACTCGACGGCCTGCGCCAGGTTCCGCTTGGGCTCACCACGCTTTCATGAACCAGAAGATTATGCCGATGTCGCCGATTCGCTGAGTTGGTCAACGGTATCGGGAGACCGGCCAGGAAATACCAGTCGCTGCCCAGGTGCGTACGCAGGCTACGGGTCCGCGTCACACTTTGCCTTGCTTGACCCCCCCGTCGCCCCGCTAAACCAACTCCGGCGAAAGATGGGCCGATATTGCCTATTTGAACGGCTGCTCCCGCGATTTTCCAGCGGGTCAGTCCTGATCGACCTTGAACACAACATAAGAATCAATAGCATTTATCCTCAGTTATCGGTACCACACCTCGGATTTCACTTCGGGAGATAATCCAGCCATGATGACCCTTGTCGTGCCAATCGTGCTGGGCTTGGCCGTGACCGCACAGGCTGGTCCAAGCGCCGCGGAGCTTGAGCGGGCGCACCGCCTCCTGGCGGGGACCTGGGATGTCCTCGAGATGGTCGATGATGGAGAGACTCTCACCCGTGACCTGATTCGGTCCAAGTTGGCCGCGGGGGGTCGGATGCGGGTCGTTGACCGATCCTTCGAAATCATCAACCCGGAAACCGGCGAGGCCAGGACGACGGCGTTCCGGATCGACCCATCGCAGAACCCGCGCCGGATCGACGTGATCTCGCGCGATGACCGGATCGTGCGGGGAATCTATCGCTTTGAGGGCGACCAGCTGGTGATCTGCCAGCAGACGAAGCCCGAGGAGCCCCGCCCCGACACGTTCGAGGCCCGCGCCGGATCGGGCCGCATGCTAGTGCGGCTCAAGTTAGCCGCCGATTCGGGTGTGGTTTCCGCACCGGCTTCCTCCGCAACGAAGAAGGAGGCCCCGGAAGCATCACCGGTCACGGCAGCATCACCGCGCAGGTCGACCGAGAGCGAAATTGCTCGTGTTCACGACCTGTTCAAAGGTCACTGGGACATCGTATCGATCCTCGATGACGGCCAATCGCTCGGCCCCGAGCTGATCCGGCGAAAGTCCGCCCAGGGCGGCCGTGTCCAGTTCGGCACCCGGGCGTTCGCGACGACCGATCCCCGGACCGAGGAACGGCGGATCTGGGCCTATCGCATCGACCCGTCGAAGAACCCCAGCCAGATCGACGTGACCACTCAGTATGACAGCGTGCTGAAAGGCATCTACACCTTCGAGGGCGACGCGCTCAGCGTCTGCGTGGCAAAGCACGAGGACGGAGCACGCCCCACCGCGTTCGAGGCCCCTAGCGGTTCCGACCGCATGCTAATCCGACTCAAGCTGGCGGCATCCGACCAGAAGCCGACCCCTTCCACGCCGCCCCCACCCTCGTCCGCGGAGAGCGACGAAGCTCGCATCCGACGCCTGATCGTTGGCTCTTGGGCCATGAACGATCGCCGGGGGACGCTCACGATCGCCTTCCATCAAGGAGGCACGTTCTCCGGGAAACGTGTCTATTCCAAGTCCGCCAAGACGATGTTCGGCCCCGCCGACGATTGGGCCAAGGGAAACTGGAGCTTCGGCGACGGCGCCCTCGAGGCGACTGTCACGACAACCACCGATCGCAACCTGGTCGGCTACAGTGTCTGCGGCCAGGTCGACTCGATCGATAACGACACGATGGTCATGTCCGACTTCTTCGGTAACGCCAAGACCTACCGCCGCCTGGAGTGAGCCGGGGCCGGAAAATGCATCGCGTGGGTCCCCCGGCGTCCGTTGAGGTCCACCTCGGCTCACCACGCTTTCATGAACCAGAAGATCATGCCGATGTCGCCGATTCGCTGAGTGGTCAACGGTGTCGGTAGACCGGCCAGGAAATACCAGTCGCTGCCCAGGTGCGTACGCATGCCGGGGGTCAGCGTCACGCTGGTATGTTGACCGTCGCGAAGGGGGGTGTTCACCACCGTCGAGACGTACCAGGTGAAGTCGCCGAACAGCGGCACGTCGTGATCGGTCAAGGTCTGACCGATGGCGAGCTGGCTGATCAGATTGTCGCTTCCACCGCCGCCGAGCGGGATGTAGTCACCGATCCCGCCCCGGATCACCCAACGGCCCGCGAAATTGTACCAGAAGGCGGTGGCCGGGATCAGGGCCGTCTTCCCCGCAAGGGGCTGGTTGCCGGTCGGGACCAGCACCGCGACTTCGCTCGTGAGCGAGAAGTCTTTGGTCTCGTGCAGCAAGACGCGGGGCGTGAACGAGATATCGCCGAAGGTCGTGTGGTCCTTCGACGGCGGCGTCAGCCCGGTCGGGCTGATGGTGGGTAACCCGCTGCCAGCGTTGTTGCGGAGCACGAAGGGGATGTTCGTGATCAGGAGCAGGCGACGGCTGAGCGGCGTGTAGAGTGTGTAGGCACCAAGGTAGGCGTTGCTCTTCGGGCCCTGGTTGAACGCCTGGGCGAACGTGAAGAACCACAGCCGGTACATGTTGCCGTCCGCGGCATTGATCCAGCCCTGTCGCGGTGCGCCGCCCGAACCGCTGGGGGACGGCACCCAGGCTTCGTTCCAACCCTCGCTGAAGAGTGTCGAGCACGGCAGCGGTCGCCAGGTGTTCGCATCGGCCGGTCCGAAGACCGACTCGGTAATCGTGTCAAAGAGCCCCATTTCGACCGGCGTGCCGGGCGGCGCCAACCCGGCGCCGGGGTAGTATGAGGGCTGGGGGACGGTCATTGGCGCCGCCTCGGTCTCCGGAGTAGTTGCAGCATCAATGATCTCGCGGGAACTCTCAGCCGACAATCCGGGCGCCGGTAACGGTGGTGACGGGTCCTGCGCACGAGCGCGACCCGCGAAACTGAAGACGCAGAGGGCAAGTACGGCCGCGAACCGGCCGCCTCGCGGGCGAAGAGTCTGGCTTCCTGCCATCGGTCGTCTCTCAAAGTAAGGATACCGAGCATCCCAGCAATTTGAGGGGGGACGCCTTTATGTCGGGCCCTCGTACGCAATTCCTAGCCGCGGGGGCGGTGCGATCCGGTGGGTACATTATCTCTTCGACCCGACGTTAATCCCGACTTCACCGAAAGTTGGCTTACAAACGTCGCATTCTGATTTCTCATTTTCGTCCGCAGATCCGCTACCGCCGGGTCGGCGGTCACGAATTCGGGTCGAGTTTGGCGAGTAGCTCGTGTACCCGGCGATGCAATCATGAAATCGCAGCCCTTCGCGACCAACTCGTTTGCCGGAACGTTCTTGAGCAAGCGACAAGCGCCTGTCCAAACCGAACGATCGGCAGCGAAACAGGCGGTAAATTGATGCTCGCCATCACCTTCACCAGATGGTCATCCATCGCCCTCAGCCATGAGGATGGCGAGCGGGCGAGTGAAGGCCATGTTTTCCCAGACGATTTTTAGCACCGCTGTGAGAGGTATGGCCAGTAGCATCCCGGTCACGCCCCAGCATAAGCCCCAGAATGCCAGGGACACCAAGGTCACGAGAGGGCTAAGATCGACCGCCTTTCCGGTCAGGGTCGGCTCCACGAAGTTGTTGACCACCGCATGGATCAAGACGAGCAGGAGAGCCAGCGCACACGGCCGCCAGACCGGATCGAGCTCGAGGAAGGCCAGCAGTACCGGGAACGAAAAGGCGATGATGCTGCCGACGTACGGGATGAAATTGCCCAAAAAGGTCAGTAATCCCCACATGAGCGGATACGGGACCCCAAAGGCCCAGAAAACGATCGAATTGGGGATCGCCGCCGCGAGGCTCGACAAGGTCTTGGCCCGGAGATAGCCGGTTGTCGCCGCATTGATACGGTCGATGATTTGCAAGACCGCTTCGGCTCGCTCCGGCTCGAACCCCGTCCGGATTCGGCGGCGGAAACGGCGCTGTTCCATCAAGAGGAAGATCAGGTAAACGCCGACGACGAAAGCCTCGGCCAAAAGGCTTGCGCCGCTCGAGACGAGATTGCGCATGGATGCGCGTACCGAATTCCAGGCAAGTGATTCGGCTTCGTCGGTACCCGAGCTTGCCTCGAGCAATGCTCGCGGCAAGTGAGCGCGACCGAACTCCCGTACCTCGACGGCGATGTTTCGTGCGCGATCCAGTAACCGTGGCATCTCGGCATTCAACTCGACGATGTTTCCGTAGACGAGCACCGCGAGTCCCCAGACGAGGACGAGCGTCGCTCCAACGATCAGGGCAGCTGAGGCGATCGCAGGGACGCGACGACGGAGCCACTGATCAATCGGCACGATCAGATAGGCCAGGAAAACAGCCAGGATGATGGGCCTCATCAGCGGGCCCAGTTCCTTGAGCAAGAACCAGGAGGTCGCTGCGACAACTAGGCACGCCGCTAGCGCATACAGCGAGCGCAAATCCAACCCTTGAGGGGTCGGAAGCTCAGGAGTCGCACGCGGCAGGGGATCGACCTGGGAAGGAGTCATCGTTAACGAGGTTTGTCTTTCGTGAACAACGCGTCGAAATCCGCATCCGGAAGCCCGTTCTCGGTACCGTCACCACTCGTCGGTTTCATTTGCTGATTGCGGTTGTCATGGGCCATTCCTTCAGTAACTCTCGGCGATGAACTTGAATGGGTAATTCGGTTCCCGATAGTCTCCCGGTTTCTGTCGTTTGGGAAGACTGACTGCCTTACGCGGGGCGTCTTTATAAGGAATCTGGCCGAGAAGATGACTGATGATGTTCAGTCTCGCGCGTTTCTTGTCGTCTGACCGCACCACAAACCACGGTGCCCAATCTGTGTCAGTCGCCGCAAACATCTCGTCCCGCGCCCGAGAATAGTCATACCAGCGGCTGTACGACTCAAGATCCATTGGCGACAGCTTCCAGATCTTCCGGCCATCGTGGATCCGTGCTTCGAGTCGCCGCGTCTGCTCTTCCTCGCTCACTTCCAGCCAGTACTTCAGCAGGACGACTCCGGATTCGACAATGGCCTTTTCCACGGGCGGCACCGCCTGAAGAAAGCGGCGAGCCTGCTCGTCGGAGCAAAACCCCATGACCCGCTCGACACCGGCGCGGTTGTACCAACTTCGGTCGAAGATCACGATCTCGCCTGCCGCCGGGAGATGGGGCAGATACCGCTGGATATACATCTGACTCTTTTCGCGTTCGGTCGGTGCGGGCAAGGCGAGAACCCGGAAAACTCGCGGACTGACGCGTTCGGTGATGGCCTTGACGGCACCTCCCTTGCCTGCGCCGTCCCGGCCCTCGAAAACGATGCAGACTTTTAGACCGTTGTGCTTCGTCCACTCCTGGAGCTTAACCAGCTCCACGTGCAGCTTCTTGAGCTCGCCCAAGTAATCCTTGCCTTTGAGTTTCTCATGCACGGTGAGGGCGTTTTCGGCCGTTTTCTTGTCGCGGCGGCTCACGTCAAGTCCCTTCAATACAAGATCATACCGAAGTGCGGTGAGGGGCACGGCGATTGGGCTCGAGGACGTGTCGCCCGAGTTGGATAGAGAAATCCCCAGCGGCAGCTCAGACGCGCGATATCAAGGGATCATTGGAAATGCCTGATTCCTGCTTCGAGAGCGCCCGCCGACGCCCGAAAGCTATCATATTGTCATCTATGGTGAAAGAACCTCCACTCCCTATTTTCACCCGATCGCGGATTTCGACGCCAGCAACGGCCACCTCTTTGTCCCTTGGAAGACCGTCAAGCCTTCACCTGCGAAATATGGAGTGGCTTCTTCTGCGAGGATTTGACGGGTATTCTCGTTCCTGAAGCGTGATTGCCATGTCGGATTCGCTAAACAAGTCCCAAGATTGGCGGCATGGCCCAGTTGTGGCTAGAGTGGTGTTCGATCAAGGCGATCGAGTCGATGATTCGTTGGGAGGGGCCGCTATGAAGGGGAAAACATTCTGGGTCCTTTTGCTGGCCTTCGTTGCCGGGGGCGGGGTTCTTGCCTGGCAGGCTTGGCAAACATGGGCAGCGGCGCTACCTCCAGGGATCGCTTCCGGGAACGGGCGGGTTGAATCGGTGCAGGTCGACGTGACGACCAAGGAGCCGGGCCGAGTTCTGACGATCCTTGTTCACGAGGGGGACATTGTCCAGCCCGGCCAGATCGTCGCCAAGATGGACACCGTCACCATGGAGGCAGAACTGGCGCGAGCCGAGGCCACCGTCGCCGAGCAGGAGGCCAAGTTGTTCGAGGTCGATGCCGCGATTGCCAAGGCCGATAGCCAGTTGAAGCTGGACGAAATCGAGTTTGCACGTACTCGCGCTCTCCTCGGCGCAAAGCCGTCTCCCGTGAAGAGTTCGACGCCAAGGAGACCCTGGTGAAGACGTCCGGCGCCACGCTCAACGGTGAGAAGGCCCGGCTCAACACGGCCAAGAAGAGTATCGATGCGGCCAAGGCCGAAGCGATGTATATCCAGTCGCGGATTAACGACATGACTCTCCACTCTACCGTTCAGGGACGCGTGCTCTATCGACTGGCCGAGGAAGGCGAGGTTCTGGGCACCGGCGGCAAGGTGCTCACGCTCGTCAACCTTGGTGATGTGTATATGGAGATCTACTTGCCGGCACAAGACGCCATGAGGATCAAGATCGGAGCTGATGCCCGGATCGTTTTTGACATTGCGCCCGAATACGCGGCACGGGCAAAGGTGAGTTTCGTCGCGCCGGAAGCCCAATTCACACCCAAGCAGGTTGAGACCAGCAGCGAGCGTGACAAGCTGATGTTCCGCGTAAAGCTGGCAGTGCCGCCCGAGCGCGTCCTGCAATACATCGAACGAGTGAAGACCGGTATTCGGGGCATCGGCTACGTCCGACTCGACGACGCCGTCGAGTGGCCGGAGCGACTCAATAGGCCATTCCCGGGGCCCGGCCCAACTTCTGCGGAGAAGAGCGCATTGCTGCCGGCGGCCGCGGGGCCCTCGGCCACTAGGGCGGAGGCGCAGCCGACAACGGCACCGACGCAGGACAAGGCGGCCACGCCGAAGGATGCCGACGGATCGTCCGCAAATCGAAATTAGAGAATTTGATGACTTTCTCTAAAGTGTCTGCCGATCCCGTCCGACTCGAGGAGCCTGTGGCGCTGTCCGCGCTGTCTCGCATGTGTACGGAACGGTGCGCGCAATCGACGGCCTCGACGTCGAGATTCCGACTGGCTGCATGGTCGGCCTGATCGGGCCCGACGGGGTAGGTAAGTCGACATTGATGGGTCTGATAGCCGGTTCAAAGCGGATCCAGACAGGCAACGTTCGGGTTCTCGGTGGCGACATGAACGAAGCCAATCATCGAGAGGCAGTTTGTCCGCGGATCGCCTTCATGCCTCAGGGGCTAGGCAAGAATCTGTACCATGAACTAAGCGTTTTCGAGAACATCGACTTTTTCGCGCGACTCTTTGGCGTGTCCGACGCCGAGCGAGAGCCTCGCATCACGGATCTGCTCAACGCCACTGGCCTGGGCCCGTTCCCCGACCGGCCCGCAGGCAAGCTCTCCGGTGGTATGAAGCAAAAGGTCGGCCTCTGCGGTGCGCTCATCCACGACCCTGACCTGCTCATCCTCGATGAGCCGACCACCGGTGTCGACCCGCTGTCGCGACAGCAGTTCTGGAACCTCATCGACCACATCCGCGAACAACGGCCCGGCATGAGCGTCCTTGTTTCAACCGCATACATGGACGAGGCTCAGCGTTTCGACTGGACGATCGCCATGGATGCCGGCCGGGTCATCGCCACAGGCACACCCGCCCAGTTGATGGAACATACCGGCACGAAAAACCTCGAAGAAGCGTTCGTCGCGCTCCTTCCCGGCGCAAAGAGGGAGGACGCAGTGCCCTGGTAATCCCCCCGCGCGTGGACCCTGGCGGCGAACCGGCCATCCAGGCCACGGATCTTACCAAACGATTCGGCAGCTTCACCGCAGTGAATCAGGTGAGTTTCACCATTGACCGCGGCGAGATCTTTGGCTTCCTCGGCTCAAACGGCTGCGGCAAGTCCACCACGATGAAAATGCTCACTGGCCTGCTCCCGGTGACAGAAGGCGAGGCCAAGCTGTTCGGCGAGCTCGTGGATGCCGACGATCTGGCGACTCGCAAGCGCGTCGGCTACATGTCGCAGGCATTCTCGCTCTATGGCGAGCTGTCGGTGCGGCAGAATCTCGATCTCCACGCCAAGATCTTTGACTTGCCGAAAGACCGGGCTGACGCCCGGATTCTTGAGCAAGTCGACCGGTTTGGCTTGCGCTCGCATATGGACACGCCTTCCGAGGACCTCCCACTGGGGCTGAAGCAGCGACTTTCCCTGGCGGTCGCGGTGTTACACGAGCCCGACATGCTTCTGCTCGACGAGCCGACCTCCGGTGTCGATCCGGTCGCTCGCGACGAGTTCTGGGAGTTGCTTATCGACCTCTCTCGCCGCCAAGGGGTGACGATCTTCGTCTCCACCCACTTCATGAACGAGGCCCTCCGCTGCGACCGCATCTCTCTGATGCACGCTGGCACCGTGTTGGCCTGCGACACTCCGGCGCGGCTGATGGCCGAGCGCAACACCGACGACTTGGAAACCGCGTTCATCGGTTTCATTGCCGACGCCGAGGCTGCCCGACAAAAGCTCGTCGGCACTCCGGCTCGGGCGGCCGACGCGAAGGTGGATGACAAGAAAGCCGTTTCCGCCGCAGCCGCGCCGATCGCTTCCCGCGCGGGGGGCCCGATGCACTCGACGAAGTCCGGCTTGAGCGTGGGCCGACTGCTCGCCTACAGCCGCCGAGAAGCCCAGGAGATCGAGCGCGACCCGGTGCGCCTGCTGTTTGCGTTCCTCGGCTCAGCTGTCATGATGCTCGCCTTTGGATTCGGCATCACCACCGACGTCGAGAACATCCGCTTCGCCTACCTGGACCTCGATCAGTCGCCGGAGAGTCGCGCCTATCTTTCCGCGTTCGAGGGCTCGCGATACTTCATTCTCCACCCGCGGGCCCAGACTCCGGATGAGCTAGAGCGGCGGCTCAAATCACACGAGATCGAAGTGGCAGTCGAGGTGCAGCCCAATTTCGGCCGAAACGTGCAGAAAGGAAACGTGGGCGAGGTCACTGCCTGGGTGGACGGTGCTCCGACAAACCGCGCCGAGAGCGTACGCCAGAATGTCTTGGGCGTGCATGACAACTTTCTGCAAGAACAGGTGCGGAAGAGCCCAGTCCGCTTCCCCGCTCAGCCGGCGGTCGAGTTGCAAACCCGCTTCGCTTACAACCCTGCGTTCGAGAGCATTTACGCCATCGTGCCCAGCGTGCCCGCCATTTTGCTGATCTTGATTCCGGCAATTCTCATGGCGGTGAGCATCGTCCGTGAGAAAGAACTGGGCTCGATCATCAATTTCTATGTTACCCCCACGCGGCGGCTCGAGTTCCTTGTGGGTAAGCAACTTCCCTACATCGTCATTGGAATGATTAATTACGCAGTGCTTTTGCTCATGGCCGTCGTCGTGTTCGGCGTCCCCTTGAAAGGCAGCGGATGGATGCTTACGCTCTGCACGTTGCTGTACGTTACGGCGACCACGGCTTTGGGTATGCTTGTCGCAACGTTTACTTCCAGCCAGGTGGCTGCCGTCTTTATCACGGCAATCCTCACGATTCTGCCGACGACGCAGTTCTCGGGCCTGCTCCAGCCGGTCTCAACACTGGAAGGCGGCGCCCGGGTATTCGGCACGCTGTGGCCTACCTCGTATTACATGCACGCAAGCGTCGGCGCCTTCACCAAGGGCTTGGGGGCCGACGGCCTCTTGATGGACGCCCTCGCCCTGGCCGCCTTTATCCCAATCTTGATCGGCGTCGGCGTCGCAGGCCTGCCACGCCAGGAGGTCTAGCGTGAGGCGTGTCTCCAACATCTTCTGGCTCGGCCTCAAAGAGTTACGCAGCCTGGCGAGCGACCCAGTGCTCGTTGGGTTTATCCTCTACGCCTTCTCGCTGTCGATCCTCACGCAAGCTCGAGGCGTCAAGTCCGAGGTAAACAACGCCAGCCTAGCCTTTATAGACGAGGACGAATCGCAGCTTTCCAAGGAGTTAATTGCCGCTTTCTATCCGCCGCAATTTCAACACCCCAATCTCATTGCGCCAGGGGACGCCACCGGCGACATGGATCGGGGACGTTATATGTTTATCATCGCCATCCCGACCCGCTTCGAGTCCGACCTCCGCCGTGGCCGGCCCACCGAGGTGCAAGTAACCGTCGACGCCACGGCGATGCAACAGGCGAGCATCGGCGCCGGCCACATCAAGAACATCCTCACCGATCGCATCCGGTCGTTCATCCACCGCAGCGATGCGAAGACCGAGCTGCCCCTACGCATCGTTGTCCGCAAGGAGTTCAACCCGAACGGCGAGGCGTCCTGGTTCAGCGCGATTGTCGCCCTCATCAATCAGATCACCACGCTCACCGTCGTACTCACCGGGGCGGCGCTGATCCGGGAACGCGAACACGGCACGATCGAGCACCTCCTCACCTTACCACTCACACCTTTCGAGATCGCCATCTCCAAGGTCTGGGCCAACGGCCTGGTCATCCTGCTGGTCGTCGCCGCATCGATCGCCCTCGTAGTTCGCACTCTTCTGGACGTGCCAATCGCCGGATCGCTGCCGCTGTTCCTCGTCGGGGTCGTGCTCTACCTGTTCTTCGCGACCGCGCTGGGGCTCTATCTGGGGACCGTCGCCCGCTCCATGGCCCAGTTCGCGCTGCTGATCATCCTGGTTGTCATCGTGCTTCAACTGCTCTCAGGCGGCAGCACGCCGGTGGAGAGTCAGCCCCTCTGGATGCAACGCCTAACGCTACTACTCCCCTCGCGTCACTTTGTCGCCTTCTCGCAAGCCATCATCTTCCGCGGCGCCGGATTCGAGACCGTCTGGCCCCAGTTCTTGGCCGTCGCCGCCATCGGCCTCGCCTTTTTCGCTTTCAGCCTTCAACAATTCCGACGGTCCATCGCCGTGACCAAGTGACTTTCGCAAGCGGTTGGAACTTTTTCCCCGTGCTCCGTCATCGCACCGCCCGCGGTGTGTTATGCTGAAGATGGGTAGCGCTGCCGCTGTGGCGATTGGAACATTTTTTCTGATTCTCCGGCATCGCACGGCCCGCGGCGTGTTATTCTGACATGACCGAGAATCACATCTTTGGGTCGCCTCAGTACCTATACAAGTACCCTCGGTGTCCCTTCCCGTGCGCCGATCGTGTCGAGACCAACCGGGGCCCGGGCAAGGGTCTGGCAACGCTTCGCGACAGAATTGTAAAGGGCGGATAACGTCGAATAGACCCGGAGTTGCCAACGCCACTTTCCACTGACGGTGGGACATTATCTCAATGCTGTTCAACGATACACTGACGCTCGTGCGCCAATATCTTTATTGAGGTTCCAGATGCCAACTTTGACAGCGGACGGCGAGCGCGTGGTGGCATGGTTGAGGACGGTTCGGTTTTGTGATGGATTGGATTCCGAACAACTTGCGGCCATCGCCAGCCAATATCGCAGATGCGACCGTTCGTGGCGGGTGAGACGCTGGCGTCAGCCGGCGACGAAGTCACCGAGTTTTGGATCCTGGTCGAAGGCGAACTCGACTCCTTTTTGACAGATCCCCGCGGACGGGAAGAGTGGCTCGCCACGATACGACAAGGCGAAACGGTGGGCGAGATCGCCATCCTGGAGAAAGCGCCGACTCGTCCCATTCGCTTTACAGCGCGGACCCATGGCACGCTGCTGGTCGCACCGGCAGCGTTCTTGCACGAGTGGGTCAAGGCCTATCCGCAGATGATGCAGAACCTGTTTCACACGCTGAGCGAGCGCTTCAAACTAGTGGCCGGCGTGGCGGCGCGAAGCCTGCCGTCGCCGCGGCTAGGAATCGTCGCCACGTCGCCGCGTGGCTGTGTGCTGGCTGGACGCCTGGCAGCGCGCTTGCTCGCGGCAGGCGAACGATTGCGAGCTTGGGCCGGCCAGCCGTCGAGCTTGACGTCGACGGGGAGTTGGCCCGACGCCTTGCCTATTCAAGAACTCGCGGCAAGCGATACTCCGCTGTTGCAGCCACCTGCGGCCGAGGTCGATCGGCAAATCGTGGTCTGGTCGCCCGGCTCCAACGGTCGGACGGAATTCAAGCAACTACTGGGATGCGACGAGGTGCTGTGGCTGCTCGAACCGCGCGACGCGGCGAATGTGAGCCAGGACGTTGCTTCGTTGAACTCGCTGCAGGGAGAACTGGCACAAAAAGTGCGCATTGTTTGGTTGCTCGATGCCGACACGCCGGTGGCGCCGCTGCTGAGTGGCTGGGAGTTCAAAAAGGCCGATGTCAAAGTCGCGGTCGAATCGACGGGGGGCGCACTAACACGACAGGAACGCCAAGGACTTGACCGCCTTGTCAGAGCGTTGCGCGGCATTTCGGTGGGCATCGCATTGGCCGGTGGCGGCGCGAAAGGCATGGCCCACTTCGGCGTGTTGCATGCGTTGGAAGAGGAAGGACTGTCATTCGACGTCATGTCGGGCACCAGCGCCGGCGCAATGGCGGGCATTCTTTACGCCTCGGGCATGTCGCCCGAAAAAGCAATCAAGAACTTCCAGCACGATCTGACGCCCTCGCGGCTGTTTCGCTCCTTGCCGAAGTGGCCCAACTGGTACCTTGTGTCGCAGTACCGCCGCCGCGCCTGGGATGGCATGCTGCGGAAATATCTGCACGATTGGCGGCTGGAGCAACTGTCGATACCGTTCAACGCCGTTACGGTCGATTTGGTGCAAGTGCGCACGGTGGTGCGGCAGCAAGGGGACGCGGTCCACGCGATCCTCGAAAGCATCAACTTGCCGATCGTCTCCAAACCGATTCTGCGCGATGGCATGGCCCTGGTCGATGGTGGCGTGCTCAACAATCTGCCGGCCGATGTGCTTGCCGAAAGCGGCGCCGACTTCGTCGTGGGAGTTGATGTCTCAAGCCACGTCCGCCCTGAGTTTGCCGGCAATCGCCCCGACATGCCGACGGCAAAAATGAGAAACGCCAGCGCTCTCGACACGCTGTTTCGCATCTTCGAGTCACAAGCGCATAACATCGGTAAGCTGCGCAATCGAGCGGTCGATTTCTGGATCAAGCCGGACATTTCGGGTTTCGGTCTGGCCGAGTTTCACCGCACAGCCGAGATTGCGGCTGTGGGAGAGGCCGCAGCGCACGACACAATTACTGAACTCAAGCA
Source organism: uncultured Isosphaeraceae bacterium (assembly GCA_963850935.1). GTDB lineage: Bacteria > Planctomycetota > Planctomycetia > Isosphaerales > Isosphaeraceae > CAWFRS01. Next base: position 314,848 of record CAWKNT010000028.1, on the reverse strand, counting down.
ACGCCTGGTCGAGTTGGAAAGGCGATTGCTCGAACAGCCCAGGTCGCGCGCTTAATTGCGTTCTGTTCGCCCCAGGTGATGTTGCATAGCACCGCTTCGAAAAGTGTATGGCTTTATGATTTCACTCGCAGCGCTGTTCGTCGGGCTCGTCGTTGTCCCGACCACGATCTGGATCGCACTGGCGGTTTATTGCCACGTGCGTCGGCCGTGGCTGCGCTGGTTCGTGTCTTTCGTTCCATTCGCCGTTGTCGGAGCGAGCCTGGGGGTGCTGCCGCTCGTGCCCTGGGCGCTCACCATCTGGTTGGCGCTGCTGGTGATCACGATCGCGTGGTGGTTTTCGCTGCGCCCAAGATCGGACGGTGATTGGGCGGAGGGGATGGAAGTGCTGCCCCGCGCCGAGATCGCGGGTGACACGCTGCACGTGCGGCACTTTCGCAACTTTAGCTACTCGGCGTCGGGCGAGACCGGTCCCGCGCTACGAGGAACGAACGTACGATCTGGCGAAGCTGTTGTCGCTTGATTATTTCTTGGCGCACTGGTCGGGACCGGTGATGGCGCACACGCTGGTCAGCTTCGGGTTCGACGACGGGCAATTCCTGTGTGTATCGGTCGAAGCGCGCCGCCAGCGCTGGCAATCGTATTCGCCGCTGTGGGGTTTGTTTCGCTCGTACCAGTTGATGTTTGTATTGGGAGACGAGCGTGACATCGTGCGACTGCGGACGAATATCCGCCGCGAGCAAGTGTACATGTATCGTCTGCGGTTTGCTCCGCCGCAATCTGCGACGTCTGCTTCTCGACTACGTCGCGCGGATCGAGATACTGGCCGCCCAACCCCATTGGTACAACTCAGTCGCCAGCAATTGCACAACAAATCTGTTTTACCACAACCGCGTGCCCGTGCCGTGGTGGCTGAAGCCCAACATCTTCTTGAATGGGTTGTCAGCCCGCGCGATGTATCGACTCGGCTTCTTGGACAACAGTTTACCGTACCGAGAATTGCAAGCACGCTGCGCAATTCGCGAGCGGGCCCTGGCCGCCGGCGACGCCGCAGATTTCTCTCAGCAAATTCGCGCGCAGATTGTGATGCCGTAGCCCTCGTGTTTGGACATTGCGAATTGATCCTAGCTTTCACTCATCGGCCGCGATGGCTCCGCTCAGGTCAGAATCGCGCGCTGCAAGCAGCTCTCGAACCGTCGAGTGCAGTGCGAAATGGGAAATCCATCGGACGGGGAGTTCCGAATAAGACCGGCGCAACTCGCCCACTACGAACACAACCATCGCGATGTCGCCCCCCACGCTCCAGCCCCTCGGTTGTGCGAGAGCCATCTCCAGTTCCCTCTTCGATTCCGGGCCGGCTACCGTCTCGAGCAATGGTGAGGCCCAGACACCGTGGCGCTCGTTTCCAGGCAAGTAAACGGACTGTTCGAGTGTGATCGGGTGCTCCACCACCAGCCCCGAAAACAGCGGGATCGCCAGCGCGGTCAGAGGAAAGTTCGTCAGATTCTGCCAGTCGCCGATCCGGACCGGCTCGGAAAGAGCCAGCCCCTGCGATCGAAAAGCCTTCTCGGTCATCTCGAGGCAGTAAAACGCTGTATCGTCCATGCGGAACTCGTTGTCGAACGGCACCTGTTGCTCGAAGACCTTGCGGCAGTATGTGATCACGCCGGGGATGTGGCGTTGCTGCTCGGCTTTCAACCGCTTGACACCGAACGCTCCGACGCAGTCGAGCATCCAGACCTCGAACGGCTGGCGCTGAATCCCGTCGGACGAGCAGTCGTACACGACGGGCGATCCGTCCTCAATGGCGACGATGCCGGTATGCGAAAACAGGCTTCCTGTCGCTCGGGCGATAAACAAGCTCAGGGGAAAGCTGCCGCGGAGAATCCTCGCATCGCCAAGCCGGAAGATGATGTCTCCCTCGCGAAGCGTCTTCCGACCCCACGACCGCGTGCGGTCCATCGCCGGCGTCATTGGAAGTGGCGGAAGCTCTCCGGCGAGCCGGGCACGGCTCGCGGCCGGGCCCCAATAATTTCCCGGCCAGCTGGCCGGTTTCATCTGGTCGGTCGCTTCTGCCGATATCTGCTCACCAGTCGAAAGTGCGATCAACCAGCAGTAGAACCAAAGCATGAGAAATCTCCTGGTGCGTATTGGTGAATTCGTGCAAAAGCGTCCTGCACCATCCTGGACCGAAGTCTCGTTCCAAGGAGCCCTCATTGCATGGAACCGGCCTCGTCGCCGCCGCAATCGCTGTCCATAGGAATCTGTTCGTCAAGATAGAATGATTGTACCATACATAAGATTACTTGGTGCAGAGTGTCGGGCGACCTGGATGCAACAGTCGCCCAAACGACGGACTTCGGTAGTGGCCGAGCGACGGAATTTTCGAGGCTCCGCACGATTCGCTTGTTCACCATCTATGGACGCTCCTTGTACGCTCAGACCAACGTCCCGATGGCTAAACAAAAAAAGCCCTCGGACACCAAGGGGTGTTAAAGAGCTTGTCATAGCTAGAATCATCCGTACCCATCTCGAGTATAGACCTCTTTGAATGTACCACTGCTCAGCCTACAAATCAATGGTGGTGATCCGGCACCAAGCGTAACTCCGGAAGCCGTCTCGTTCCGGATGGCCAACCGTCAATTCTGGGGCTCCCGCTTGTTCGATTCTTCTCGGCGCTCCACCCAAGACAAGGTGAAAAGTGTCAATACGAAGAAGGCGACCCCCGCCATTGCCGCGGCGATCAAGGGTGCCCTCACATCGCCCTCCCACCGGTCGACCAACGCCCGATAGGCAAGACCGGTCCCAACCACGACGAAAGCTCCGGCCACGCATAGTCCCAAGACTCTCCCGCGCGTTCTTCGCATCATTATATAATCTCCTGGTCAGCGTCAATCGCGGAAATAGGGACGTAGCTCGTATTGACGGCCATGCTTCGTTCCGGTATCGTATAGCGCTATGCCCAGAACAGCGAGAGTAGCACCTGGCGGGTTTGTTTACCACGTCCTCAACCGGTCGGTCGGACGGATGCGCCTGTTCCGCAACGACGCCGACTTTGAAGAATTCCAGGGCGTCATTGTTGAAGCGCACTACAAGCACCCGATCCGCATCCTGTCTTATTGCATTTTGGCGAACCATTGGCACTTTGTCGTTTGGCCGGAAGCCGATGGTCAGCTTACGCAGTTTTTTCGTTGGCTAGCGCATACACATGCCATGCGCTGGCGTGTTTCGCATAAGACGGTCGGGTACGGGCATCTCTATCAGGGTCGATTTAAGAGTTTCCCGGTGCAGAGCGATGAGTACTTGCTCTCGCTCTTGCGCTACGTCGAGCGTAACCCATTGTCAGCAGGGTTGGTCGCAAAGGCTCAACTGTGGCAGTGGAGCAGCCTCTGGTCCAGAGTGCACGGCGAGAAGGACCTCAAGGCCATTCTATCGCCTTGGCCGGTGGAACGGCCGAGGAATTGGACGGCTCGCGTCAACGCGCCTGTGAGCGCGAAGGAACTAGGTCGAGTGAAACTGAGTATCGAAAGAGGGCAACCTTTCGGTGACGACGACTGGGTGAAGCAAACGGTGGACCAGTTAGGCTTGTTGCACACCGTTCGTCCGGAGGGCCGACCACGCAAAGTGAGCCAGCCATTGACTGATACTTGAGCAAGCTGAGTGCCGGGTCGTGTGTCCGCGATGGTTGGTCGACTGTCTCGGAACCCAATCCCGTCCGGTTCCGGGAACACCTCATATGTTTCCGCGTCGAAATGAAATAAGCCGCGTCGCGGCGGGCAAGAACGAGTGCCGTCGTCGATTAGCTCACCGATGCGACCAATTGTGCCACTTTACTGGCGGCGCTCTTCCAGGCAAGTTCCTCGGTGCGTCCACTCCCTAGCTCCTCACTGTCGAGATCGGCATCAAGGTGTATGGCCCAATATCCGGCCATGAGGGCTGATGACTTTCCGTGCTCGTAGATCGGAGCTTCGGGCCTGGCTTCGGCTTTGGGAAATTGGGCGAGTACGATTTCTTCGTAATCCATCTTAGGAATCCTTCCTAAAATTTTTGGATTGTTTGCCCGGAGGGCGTACTGCCAAGGTGACAAGCGTTAGCATTGCGAACGCCATGCCAGCAGGTGATGATGTCACTCGATCCACTTGCTGATGGTGGATCAACAAAAAAAGGCCGCCGACCTCCCATCGATGGGAACCCGGCGGCCCGTGCGGTAATCCGTGCGATCCTCAGGGCTTCACAATGACACCAGGCTCGGTCGGTGCCGGAGGTGTGACGACGATGACTTTCGCGGTCGGAACAGCTTTGATGACCTGGACCTCTTTCACAACAGCCAGTTCATCGATCACGCTGAGTACACCGACCGTGCTAGACACCATCTCTGTTGCCCGCTGTTTGTGAACTGCGCTGGGCACCGATCCACGAAGAATGACCGTCCTGCCGGGTTGGACGTCGAATGTAATCGTGGAATTAACGAGATATTTATCCCACTGCACGCGAGCCTTGACGCGGCCGAGGACTTCCCGGTCCTCCGCGTCGATTTGGCCTCGGGCGACCTCGGTTTCTACCGCGTTGCGAATACCACGCCCGGCATTATCGAGTGCGCGGCCGGTTCGGCTCAGGATGCCTTCTTGGGCTGATGCGGACACGACCGTGAGGGTTAGGGTCAAAAAGGCGGCTAGGGAACGAGTCATATTCGTGCTCCAAAAAGAGAAGATTTGGTCGCCTGGGAATGGGAGGCGCATACACGAATGTGAACATTAGCAGGCAGTGTGCCAGCGGACCATCTATGCCTATGGTTCTCGTCAAGTTCGCGCACAGTCGTCGCAGTTTTAGCGACTGACGCGAATCAAGGGGCTGCCATGGGCAGAGCTCGTCGCGGTCCAAGGGCGTCTTGCAGCCGCTGGAGCTCAGTGAGGGCGTCGTCCTTTTGGCCGTCGCTCACCGCTGATTTGATCATTCGAATCGTGAGATCGATCGACTCGGGACGGAGACCGCGAGCGCGGGCCGCCGGCGCGACCTCGCGGGCAAGTTTACGGCCAAACGCCGCAGTCTTAGCATGATCGAGACATCGCCCGGCGATCCACACGGCCTCGACCTCCCCGGCGAGTGCAGGCTGGGTCGCGAGTAGTGTACTCCAGCGGCCGGCCGCCTCTGCGGCGCTTGGCACGTCACCCTGGGCGAATCGCGCCAGGGTCACCAGCGCCCCAAGGTGGGAGCTGCCGCGGTGTCTCTCCCACTTGGCTAAGGCAGCCTGCTCGAGCGCGTCGAGCATGCCACGGGACTGTGCGTGCCTCAGTAGATCATCCATCATTCGACCCGGAACCCGAGCGACGGTTTGTGCCGTCGCCGCCGTCGCTGTCACCTGATTGACGGCCATGCCACCCCTTCCTCGCGGCCCTGGCATGGCACCGGCCGGCTGCAAATTTGTGCGTCTCGATTGAGCCGGTCGACCCGGGGAGGGCGAGGCAGGTCTGGAGCCGATGAAGAGGAAGCCGAGGTCCGGTTCCTGCGACCGACTGTTGAGCAGTAGCAACACGGAATCGACAAGCTCGTTACTGCTTCCCCTGCGCAGGCGCTCGCTGACTGCCGCGCGCATGCGGTCGAGTTCGTCGGCCTGGGGCGTCGATTCGGCGTGGGCTTGTTCTAGAATGGCGACGGCGCGCTTGATGTCGCCGCAAAGGAGATACCCCTGTACCAGGTACAGGGCCAATCCCGCGTCGCCGGGCTCCTGGGCTGCGAGCCGCTCGAGCGCTGCCAGCGCAGCGCCGGTCACCGCTCCACCACTCTATGGCGGTTCGCGCTATCCGGTAGCCCAGTTGTGTTCCGGAGGCTGTCTCGCCGGCTCTGCGCACCAGGTGATCGGCGAGTCGTGCGACCCGATCCAGTGCGTTGAACCGAACGTACACCAGCCGCAGCGCATCGAGCTGCGACGCATCAAGATATAGACTTGCTGGAGGAAACTCATAGAGGGCCAACGAATTCGGGCTCATGTTCAAGATCGGCGATACGGGCGTCACGCTCGGGTGAGTGGGCGCGATCGGCTCGCCGTGGTCCAGACAGCGGTCCAGCACTTCCAAAACGCTCTGGACATACGACTCGTCGTCGCTGAAGAGTAGATTTGCCTCGAGGATCGCATGGAGCGCCTCGACCGTGGATGGGGAACGGGCCTGGCTCGCGGCGAGCTCGACCCCCCGATCCATGATCGCCTTCTGGAGCGAGAGATCGCCTACGCGCGAAGCCAAGCTGGCCAGCCTGGCCAGCGCTTCGAGTTCCGCAGTGCCGACAGCCGCGGACAGGACCTGCGTTGCCTCATCGAAATCCCCTTTCTTGAAGATCAGTACGTTGACAAGACCGTACGTCAGCTCGTTGCGCAGATCGGGCCGGCGGTCGATCAACCAACTGAGGCTAGCGCGAATCGTGGCAGTTTCCTGGCCGTCCGGAGAACCTCGTGACGCTTCCGGCGATGGCATGGTCGATCCTGAATCCAGTTCACTCGCAAGGAAGAGACGTGCGACGTGCGGAAACGGATCATCCGGTCGCGTCTGGATCAGCTCAGCGATCGCCTCTTTGGCAAGTGCGTGGCGGTTGAGAGCAAGCGCGGCCATCACGACCGCCCGCTGTCGCCCCCGGTCCGATCGGGCCGACTGCCTCAGACCCTGCCACCAATCCTCCTCGTGCCCGGCCTGCCGAGCAGCGGCCGCCAGGCCCATTACACTCCAAAGTCGCGCCGTTCGCTGATCCTTGACCATGAACCGCGCGCCTGTGTTGAGTGATGCACTAGCCTGGCCACTGGCGATCGAGGCCGCCTGGAGATTTTGGAGCTGGACCATCTGCGCCTGGATCCGGTTGATTTGATGAGTAAGCGTGACCGCCAGTTGCGAGTTTTGCGCCTGCTGCCTTGCTGCAGTTGGACCTGGGCTTGACGCCAACGCGATCTCAATCCTTGAACTACTTGGCTATTCACAGCACCCGCTTGAAGTTGCATGCGCGGTTGGGGCGGCGCGGGCGAGTGCGGGGCCATCGTCGCCATGGATTCGAGTTTCAGCCAATGTGCCAGAGCGTCGCGGATTTCATCGAGGTCGGCGAGCTTGCCCGCCGGGACGTCGTCGAGCGGGTTCTGCGGGCGGAGGGCGACCTGTACCTGCTGATTGACCCTCGTTTTCCGGACTGCCGAACCGGTCGGCCTGAGCAATGACGACGCACGAGGCCGTTTTGTCGACGACGATGAATGGCTTCGAGTTGGGGATTCGGATTTGGACCAAGGTGTGACCGGCGTTACTTCGGCTGGCGATGACAGCACCGCTTCGAATGACCTTTCTGCCGCCCGGCTGTCCCCGGTCGCAAGCTGGGCGGTTCCAGCCAAGAACAGGATCCGCCAGTCATCCGGTCTGCGACTCAGCCCGGCTGCGGCGAGCCGCTTGGCGTCGGGGAATGCCAGCTGATCGATCGCATGTGCGATCGCGCTGACGAAGGCGTCGCGATCGCCCGTATCGACCAGGCGAAGGAGGGTCTCCTCGGCCGCCGCGACGTTGCCTTTAACGCGGTGATAGCGAGCAAGATCCTCGATATGGTGGGACTCGGGTGCGAGCGCGACGACTCGCTCTTGGTAAGCGATCGCGGCGGCCCAGTCGTTCCGTTCCGCGCCGAGAGCGGCCAGCATCTTGAGCAGGTCGAGATCATCTGGGCGTGAGCCGGCCAGCTTCTCGAGCTCGAACCGCGCCTCGCTGGGATTGCCCAGATCACGGAGAGCATCGACCAGGCAGAGTGTGAGCGACTTCGAGTCCTCTTGCGTGCTGCGCAATCGCCGCAGTCGGTCGAGGAAGCGGTCCTGTGTCCCGTTTGCCTTGGCGAGTTCGGCGAGGTTGGCGATGATTGTGCGCTTATCGTCGAAATGCTCCGCGAGCTCGAAGCACCGCCAGTAGTGTTCTGCAGCTTCGTCGGCGGTACCGTACTTCGCGACCGCGGCGGCAAGCTCCAGACGGATCGGCACATCGCGGACCGCGACCCGCACGGCGCGCTGGAGCCAGTCCAGAGCCTCACGCGTATCTCCGAGCCGAAATGCGATCTCCGATCGAAGCCGGTAGCCGTCGAGGTCACCGGGATGGCGCCGGACAAGGGTCTCGGCTGCGGCCTTGGCAGCGTCTGGGCTGCCGACCTCGAGCTCGAGGGAGGCAATCTTTCCAAGGTGGGCCAATGCCTGACCGGGCTCGCGCTCGGCCAGTTGTCGATAGATTTTAAGCGCGCCGCGCGATCGCTCGCCTGTTCATGAGCGTCGGCCGCTGCCTTCATCACGAGTAGATTATCTGGGGCACTCGCAAGCGCCGACTCGAGCACGCTGGCCGCGGTGGCGAACTGGCCGCGCCGGGTCAGGAATAGACCCAAGAGCCAGGCTTCGCGCGTCGACAGAGGCGCCTTGGCCTTCGCGTCTTGCAACTGCCGGATCTCGCGATCGAGCCGGCCGGCAGCGTCGGCCACGTCGACTCGGCGCGCAGGGCCGTCTCCGTCTGACGGGGACGGGCGGCGAGCCGTTCCATCGAGTCCGCCGCGCTTGTCGCCTGGCTGTAATCCTCGGCCTTGACCGCGAGCCGGCGTTGCAAATCATGGTAATCGAAGTCGTCTGGCGCGCCCGCGACAGCCTTGGCACATGCGGCGCGGGCGTCTGTCAAGTAGCCATAATGGTCAAACACCTCGGCCAGCCGTCGCCAGTTCGAGGGGGTGTCGGCAGGTGGCGCAGCCATCGCGGACCAGGCGATGACCGCCTCCTTCGATCGGCCCTGGGCGTGGAGGAACTCTCCGAGTACTTCCCACGAGCTGGGCGCCTCTTTGGAGCGACGAACCGCCTCGCGATAATAGGATTCGGCCGTCTTGAGCAGCTTCGTATCCGCAGCCGAATGGACGGCAGCGCGAAGTCCTGTTACCAAAGCCTCTCGGCGGCAGAGCTCAGCGACCTGGAGCGCCGCGGCGGTGTCGTCGGGCCGGGCCGCGGCCAGGCGCGACCAGACCTCAATCGCTTGCTGCACCGCCTCCGCGCCGTTCGTTTGGCGCGGCTTTCATGATCAACTGGCCGAGCCGCTTCCGGACGTCTGGATCATCCGGCACGATAGCGGCGAGTGCGCGGCAATCGGCCACGGCGTCGCCTAGCCGCCCTGCGCGCTCAAGGCTCGCGATCAGGCCTTCGCGGAGATCGCGCCGGCTCGGAGCCAAGGAAATCGACGTCCGGTAGAGGGTGATCGCGTCGTCCAGCTTTCCCGAGCGTATCAGGGCGGTGGCTAGCTGTAACGACGACGTCAGATCGTCGGGCCGAAGACGGCACCGCTCGGTGTAGAAAGCAACCCGGCCTGCGGGGTCGTTGCGCTCGAGGAAGAGAGTATCGATGCGGCGATGCACGTCCTTCGCGCGCAACTGTCGGGCTCGACGTGGTCGAGAACCCGTGTCAACCGCGCAAGCGCCTCGGAATATTTCTCCTTGCGGATCAATAGCTGCGCGATCTCGAGCTCCGCTGTAAGCTGTTGGTGCAGGTCTTGCCCTTGCAAGGACACCACCTGTTCCCAGCGCTTGATCGCCTCGTCGATCTGTCCCTCGTCGCCGAACAGTTCGGCCAGCTCTGCGAGAACGCGGCGGTCGCTCGGGAACCTGTCTGCGATGCCAGACCAGGCAGTGATCGCCTCGTTCATCTTGCCCTGCCGCTCGTAGCACTGGCCCAGCCGTTTGAGCAGGTCGAACAACTCGCTGCGCGGCGGATGGCGGTCGGTGGCTGCAGACAGCGCGGTCGCGGCCTCGTCGAAGCGCGACAGCCGCACATACAGGGTACCGAGCAGGGCCGGGGGCTCGTAGCGATCCGGGATAAGCTTGCTGGCGGCGGCGTACGCCAGCGCGGCGTCGTCGTCTCGGCCCTTTCGCTCGTAGACCAGACCCAGGATCAGTTGCGCCGTCGCCGCACCAGGGGCCGACTTGGCTGCCGATTCCACCTCAGCGACCAGCCGGTCGAGTTTTCCCGCGTCGAGGTAGTGACGATACCAGTAGTCGAAAGTCGTGCCGCGATACGGGTGGTTCTGCACGGCCTGCCGATACCGCTGCGCCACAGCGTCGAACTTGGAGTCCTCACCCGGGGACGTCTCCTGCTGCGACTGCGCTTGAGGACTTAACGCCAGCCAAACGATACCAAGACCGATCCAAACAGGGCGCATCACCGGAGTCGCTCTCCCTTCGATTCCGTCGCGCGACCGGAGTCACCAAGGCGTTGGGCACCTTCATGGAAGCTTCCCCACGAAAGAACTCGTTGTCAAGGCACGCCCGGCCGGATAAGCTTCGACCAAGGTCGGTCATCTCAATTCCGGCTCATTCGAGTCGCGGCTTGGCCGGATTAATGCTGGAGCGAGAAAGGTCAAATCGCCATGTCCCGTTCCACGAGATGGGAGCTGTTTGCAATCGGCGTGACTGTGCTGACCAATCTCGCGGCTGCGCCTCCCCAGGCCGTGCCGGCGTCGGATTGGGTGAAAGCGCGTGTTCAGGGCAAGTACAAGGGATTGCTCCGTCAGATCAAGGCCCCGGAAGACCGCTCCACTCATTCGGAGTTTCAGGATGCCGGCCTCCGTAGCACGACCGAGTGGAAGGGGCAGCGGGACTTGCCCCCTGGTTACTGGGTGTACGTGTATCCCTACTGGTACATCTGGCGTGACGTCGCGTCGCCCGCCGGACAAAAATCGCCGTACCACCCGAACCAGGCGGCCGGTCCGCCTGATACGCCTGGTCCCGGCGACCAGGCCACGGCGTGGGCCTCGGGAACACCTGACGGCCAGGCCGAGTGGCTGGAGCTGGAGTATGCCGAGGCAGTCGTGCCCAGCGCGCTAAAGGTTTATGAAACGTGCGCCCGGGCGCGATCACCAAGGTGAGTGTCTATGCGCTGGACGGCACGGAAGACGTTGTCTGGGCGGGAAGGGACCCCACGCCGTCGCACCGGCAAATGGGCGTCTCGGTGCTCACGATTCGCGCCAATTACCCGGTCGCACGGGTGAAGATCCAACTGAACTCGCCCGCGTTCCCGGGCTGGAACGAGATCGACGCGGTCGGCCTGGTTGACGCCAGCGGCAAGACCCAGTGGGCAGCCGCCGCGAGTGCGAGCTCGAGCTTTAACCAGCCCAATGGGGCCATCGTCAACGGTGGCGGTGGTCCGGGCGTCTTTCAGTCTGTCGCCATGGCACCTTCTCCGGTTCCCTTCGCCGCTGGGTCGCCCCCTCGGATACCTGTGGCGCAGATTGTCGCCCGCCTTGAGGCCGAAGTGCGGCAGACTCAAAAGCAGTACGACGAGCTAAGGAAATTGCTCGAGTCGAGCCAGGCGGAGATCAAAGCACTGAGGGCCGAGTTGGATGCGCTCAAACAAAAGGTACCCAAGGCCGCTCCGTAGTCCGGCTACTATGAATCTGTCCGTCACCGAACAGGAGGCCGCCCCGATGAACTGGAAATTGTCCAACTTTGCTCCTGCCTTGTTGCTCACCGTTCTGGTGGCCACCCACGCCCAGGGGGCGGACAAGTCGAACCCCAAAGGCTGGACGCCGGAGGGCATGCTCCAACTCAAACAGGTGGGCGGCGGCACGTTTCGCCTGACGGCAGAAAAGTCGCGTTCGTCGTCAGGCGTGCCGTCATGGAGGGCGAAAAGAGCGAATTCGTCTCTCAAGTCCATGTTGCGAATCAAAACGGCAGCGGCGAATACCCGCTGACCGAGGCCGGGCATTCATCCGACAACCCCCAGTGGTCGCCCGACGGCGAGACGATCGCGTTTCTCTCCAAGCGGTCGGACAAGACTCAGGTCTGGTTGATCCGGGTCCGAGGGGGCGAAGCACGCAGGCTAACCGATGCCAAGGGGGGAGTGATCAGCGCGCGCTGGTCGCCCGATGGCCGGCAGATTGCTTACGTGGCGACCGATCCCGTTGCCGATGACCGTGAAAAGAAGGTCAAGGTGAAGGATGACGCCCGCGTTGTCGACGAGCATTTCGAGCGCCATCGGCTCTACGTGATTGACGTACAGGAAAAGTCGGGCAAGCCTGATCCACGCAAGCTCACCCATGGAGACCTGAGTGTGCTCGGTGACACGACTCCGGGATTCGACTGGTCGCCCGACGACAAGAGCATCGTCTTTGCTCACGTTCCGACGCCGGGCGCGGACGACTGGACCAAGAGTGATCTTTCTACGGTTGATGTCGGCACCGGGACGGTCAAGCCTTTGGTTCATTCGGGTCATGCGGAGAGCTCCCCATTCTTTTCGCCGGATGGTCGCTCGGTCGCGTACATCGCCAGCGACGACCCACCGACTTGGGCGTTCGACTCGGCCCTGCATTTGGTGCCGGTCGGAGGCGGCAGCCCGCGCAAGCTCGCCGATTCTTTCGACCACCGCCCCGAACTTCTGGGATGGACAGCGGACAGCCAACGGCTCATTTTCCGCGAGAATCGAGGCACGACGACGCGGCTCTACGCTTTGCGCCTGGACGGTGAGCCGCACGCGATCGGTCCAGAAGACGGCGTGGTTGCCGAGGCGTCGCTGAGCCCGAACCGAGCAACGATCGGGTTCAATTTCCAGAAGGCCGACAAACCGACAGAGGCATTCTTCGTGCGTTTGGAAAATAACGAGTCAGTGCAGGTCAGCCGCGTCAATGACGGGGCGCCCGAGCTGCCGCTGGGACGTACCGAAGTCATTCGCTGGCGGTCGACGGACGGCAAGGAAATCGAGGGACTCTTGACCTATCCGGCCGGCTATTCCGAGGGCAAGAAGTGCCCGCTACTCCTGGTCATCCACGGCGGACCGGCCGGCGTCTTCACCCGGACATTCATCGCCTCGCCCATCGTCTCGACGTCGGGCAGCCGGCACTCCACCAGCACGTACCCTCTGGCGTCGTTTGCGTCGCGGGGCTACGCAATCCTGCGATGCAACGTCCGAGGGAGCAGCGGCTACGGCAAGCCGTTCCGCTACGCGAATCACAATGACTGGGGAGGCGGCGATTTCCAGGACCTGATGACGGGCGTGGATTATGTCATAGCCATGGGCGTCGCCGACCCCAACCGATTGGGAGTGATGGGCTGGAGCTACGGCGGATACATGACCTCCTGGGTAATTGGACACACCGGCCGTTTCAAGGCCGCGTCGGTCGGCGCGGGCGTCACCGACCTCGTGAGTTTCTCCGGAACGGCGGATATTCATAGCTTTCTGCCCAGCTATTTCGGCGGCGAACCTTGGGATCACGCCGATCTCTATCGCGAACACTCGCCGATCTCGCACGTCAAGGGCGTGAATACGCCGACGCTGATCCAGCACGGCGAGGAAGACGAGCGTGTGCCCATCACACAGGGGCACGAGCTCTACAACGCCCTGAAACGGCAGGGCTGCCCGGTCAAGATGGTCGTCTACCCCCGCGCCCACCACGCGATCCAGGAACCGAAGCTCCTGCTCGACGCCATGAAGCGCAACCTCGACTGGTTTGACGAGCAGATCGGCGTGAGCTCATCGGAAGCAAATGCCGCCAACTGATGGACGGCAGCTCATTTCCTGCACGATCAAACACACTACGACAGCACGTCTCTCGCCGGAAACGGTCCGAGGCCGCTGACAAAGCGCATCGGCACTCGTCACACCAAGGTCATTGCGAACGACAAGCCAGGGTGGGCTCGCGTTTGTCAGTTTGGGTTGCCGCCCAATTTCGGCCGAGCGTTCATCCGCCAACTCCGCGTGGGTCCCGTTGGCCAGCACGGCGGCCGCTCCGATGCCCTCGAATGCCGGTCGGCTGATCAACACGCTCCTGCAATCCGTTGGGTTGGTGGCGTAACCAAACTTGCTGTTCCGAAGGGAAGAATAGACTGCAGCCCCTTTCATTCCTTGTAAAAAACCTCCGAAGCAGTCACCCCAGCCAGGGACATGGTTTTTCAACTGCAAGCGTCGGCGCTTACGTAGAACGGCGGAACAGCGAATCGGCTGCTCAAACCGTGTGGATCGGGCTCAAGCGCAGGTATCACCTGGCCTGCGCGTGGGACGCGCTCAGCGCCCAGGCGCGTTCCGGAGCCGTCTGACTTCTATGTAACGGCGAGGGAGTCATCCCTGGGGCGACCCGGACGGTTTCGCTCCCCCGATGTCCTACCGTCTGCTGAAGTACTGAGCAAGAACCAAACACGCTTCCTTCAGCGAACCAATACGCGATCCGACTTGAAGAGGCACATTAATCCAAGGCTGGGCATGGCGATTGCCGGCAATCGCCTTGCAAATGAGAAAGCATCAGGTTCTGTGCAATGTGGCGTACGGATATTTTTCAGTATATAGATAATATTTTTTAGACGATTTTCCAAAAACCTTCGCACTTGGTCTTGATCCTGGCGGAGAGCGACGTAACATGGATTAGCGTAATGCGAACTGCTCGGAGGGTTGCTGAGGGCTTCATTGGATGCCTGGGACAACAAGAGACCTGCTCGAACAGGGCAGGGATGCCATTCGAGACGTTGAAGAACACCTAAAGCGACTGCTTCTGAAGGCGGTTGAGGAGAGCGCCCATGACTCCGTCGCCGAACTAAATGAGTATGTAAGGGATTTGAGGAGAGTCTTAGATAAGGATCGTGGTTCCTCGACTTTGAGGGACGCAACGGTCGATATTTCTTCGTCACCAAATGGATATCCCAAATTCTTTAAGAGCAATGATAAGCTGGTTATGATCGGTTGGTCAAAAAAAGGAAGGACGGAATATAAACATGAAGCCCCCAAATCTCTCCTCCATTTGCTGGTTATTTCGTTAGTTGGCGGGTCATCAAACGGAGAATTCGTGCCGATTGATGATTTGTTAGCCCTAAAAGACCCGGAAACTGGTGCAGAGTTTCCTCAGTATCAGATTCGTGTATTCGTCCGCTGGCTTCGGAATATAGGAATAGTAACGAAGCAGGGTCACCGAGGTTACTCGATAAGAGATTCGGATGGTGTTGAATCTACAGTGAAGTCGTGCTGGCGACGTCTTCGCAGCCGATAGCTACTAGTCATCGAGTGCTCACTTGATCGACATGTGACGTTACGGGAGTTTTGTCCATCGCACCGACAATGTCTTGTGGTGTCAGTATGCGTTGACATAAAGCGGCGTAAATTGACAACCCCTCCCCTATTAACTGTCTAAGCCGTGTCTGTATGCGTTTGTTACGGACGTTAAGTCCAAAGGAGAACTTCTGATGTATCGCTTAACGTTGACGGTTGTGCGGGATCATAGCGAGCGAACTTGCCTGGACACTCGCCGCCGACAGGTGCGCAAAATTACTTTGAAGGCTCTGGTCTCTGCCCAAGCATGGAATTGGAAGTCGGAATTCGAGCTGACCGATCCGATCTCAATGCAGCGCGGCTGGCGGCGAGGGTCGTCTATACGTTCGTCGGCGGGAGGGACCCCGGCCAAGCCAGGATAAAGCAAGATACGGAAATAATTCTAAGACAAATCAAGCGGGTCGGCGAATTCGATACCTGGCATGGCAAGAACTGGTACTACTCGGACGTGAAGTTGGATAGGGTCGGCGAGCATCTCGACCAACCTACCCTTGAGGAACGCCCTCTCGCGACCAAAGACACCGTTGCGCCCGATCTTTCAGGCTTCGAGTACAATTATCAAGTTATGGCCTCGCCGCGAGTAGCCCATTGATCAGTGGTGCCAGGACTCGACTCGGAAGTGGCGATACCGGCAAAAGGCAGCTTTAGCGACATCAGTTTGTTTGGTCAACATTGTTTGGAACGCGCGGACGAGCAGTCGGGAAGTCACAGAGACAAATCACATTCTTGAAAATAGGAGCAACTGGCATGTGAATGGGGCAGACTCTATCATCGAACGCCTCGACAATGGCTCCGCGCTTTTCCATCCGTGAACTTATCGAGCCAAGCAGGCTCTCCGTTTCGGAACCCACCGCGTTTTCGGCTTTTTTTGGCGGCTTGCTTGCATCGGCTGAACCAGGCTATGTTGCGCCGAGCGGGCGCGTCGGCGAAAGCTGGGACATTCTTTGGGATATCCTGGAAATCGACAACAGATAGAAACACCCGATTCGCATTCTGTCTTATTGCGTTTTGGCGAACCATTGGCATTTCGCGGTGTGGCCGGAAGCCGATGGTCGACTGGCAAAAGGATGCGGCTGTCATTGCTCGCGGGCGAGCTGATCGGGTACGCGGTCGGCATTCAAAATAAGGGTGAGGGCGGACAGAAGGATTCCGATACCGACCAGCGACCTACCGGCAACGTGATCCTTCGGCTGTCGGCGGTAGCGCGGGCCCGTCAGTCAGGCTCTGAGGGCAGCGTGAATTGTCCGCGCGGATTCTTATCAACCTTCAGGCCGCTCCTCTCGTTCTCATTCAACGGTGTCTTTCTCGATCCGTCGTCGCCAGTAGTCAATGTCAGCTTCGATCGCCGAGAGGAAGCGGGATGCGATCGGCTGCGGGACGCGCTTGCCCTGCTCCCACGATCGCACCGTATTGACATTGACACCAAGGAAAGCCGCCAACACCGCCTGGCTCGCCCCGAGTAATTCGCGGACCCGCTTTACGTCTCCCGACTGATAAGAAGGCGGGGCCGCCGGCACTTTGTACGTTCGGATATTCAGTTGTTTGCTTCTAAGGCCCTCCGTCCGAAGGATCTCGGTTGCCTCCTCGATCGCCCCCAAAATCCTCGCCCCGGCGGAAAGGCTGTTCTTAGTTGTCTCTCTTTGTTCAGCCCGGCGTGAAGGCGGTTCTGCGTTCAAGCTCTTCATATTCGATCCGTTCTCCTTGCAGTTCACAGTTCAAACTGACGGCGAAGCTCGGTCTCAAAGGTCCTGAGCGCGATGGCACTGGCGCGAGCCTCGGTGACTGTCAGATCAGTCCGCTCGTTCTTGCCGAACACCACGAGCAGTGCTATCGTCCCGTACGCGGGGAAATAGGCGTAGCACACGCGGTATGCACCGCTTTTCCCCCTGCCCGCACCGGGCGGCGTAAACCGAAGCTTGCGCAGGCCGCCTGTCTGCGCAATGACTGGACCCTTGTCTGGTGCGTCGATCAATTCTCGCTCGATCGCTCGCAGCGCCTCGTCACTCAGCCCCAGCCGTTTCCAGTCTCGCAGAAACGTCGGGAATTGGACGAAACGCAAAAGCCTAGACGAACTGGATCCCGTCAATCGGCCAGTCTCTTACAAGATTTCAAGCATACCATGCGCCTTGGCTAGTACAGAGTACCATATTTACTGTGGCGAGCCGATAGCCGGGAGTTTGGATTCGGGAGAACAACATACCTAAATAACGACCCGCGCAGAACTTGAAAACCTCCGGTCGTGGCGATAGCACGTGTGATGGCGCCCGGTTCCCTCAACACATCACTCAGCGGACGCAACTATCGGAGCGAAGCGAGAAACTGGATCAGGTCAGCGGCTTCCTGAGCGGTCAGGCTGGCCAACTGGCCGTCGGGCATCAACGACGTCAGCGAAGGCCGGAGTTGCTCCACATCCTTGGCTGCCAGGCTGACCTCCTTGCCCTGGCCGTCTCGCAGCACCACCCGACTGTCGTCGCGCTTGACCAATAGTCCGGTGAACGACTGCCCGCCTGTCGTCGCGACGGCATAGGTGGCGTACTTGGGCTCGACGCGACGCGACGGGGCCAGAAGGCTGTCCAGCAATTCCTCGCGTGAACGGAGCTTGCCTATGGCAGAGAGTTCCGGCCCGACCGGCGTGCCTCGGTCGCCGATCTTGTGGCAATTGCCGCAGGCGAACTCGCGTGACCAGAACAGCCGCTCCCCCTTAGACGGATCTCCATGGATGGTCAGGATGGCCTTTGGCCGGGGATTCGAGCCCAGCTTCCGCTCGCTCGGGCCAACCTCCGGCAGATAGCCCTCGAAGAGGTCGCGGATCGGCCCGACCGGGAGCTTCCCGGCATCGGTCAAGAGTGCGCGACGCCGGACGTCATCTAGCTCGCCGCGCCCGAGCTTGCGCGCAGCAGTTCAGCGGACTTCAGATCAGTGAGCGAATTGCTGGGCGGCCCGTTTGGTCTTCGGTCCGCCTTGGGCTCCGCCCCCGATCTGGTCGATCCACCTTGCGATCAAGTCCAGGGCCGACTCGTCGGGCCGTTCGGAGCCGATGTGCGGCATCCGATCGCGGCCGAACTTGGCCATGCGGAAATAGAGGGTGCTCGCGTACGGGTCGCCCGGCTTGATGATCCTCGCGTCCGGCAGCGAGAAATCGCCGCGGGTGGGGCGGATGTCGACCGCGTTCATCGCGGGGATCGGAGTGGAGAACAGCAGACGTAGCGGAACCGAGCCGCCGCCGTGGTCGGAATGGCAGTGACCGCAATTGGCATGCAGGTAGGCTCGGGCCCGCGCCTCCAGGGGCTGCCGCTCGTCGTTCGGGTCGGCGATCCTCGGCTCGCGAGCTGCCGAGCTAGCGTCAAAGGGCGGGAGCGGATTGTCGTCGTCGCCGGCCCGTCGAATAAATCCCGCTTCCGTCAGCGCCACCAGTTGGTTGCGGCCGTCGGGCCCTGGGCGGTTGAGCTGCTCGGGAAGGAACGCCAGCGCATATTCCGACTGGTTGCTGTGGCACGACATGCATTGGCTGCGGCCCTGGAACTGCCACAATCGGCTACGGCCGTCGTACTTCAACTCCTTTTCGGCGCCCTCGGCAGGGACCAGGTCGGCGTCGGACTGGTCGTCCCGCCAGGCAAATGTGTAGCCCCGCCAGTCGACTCCGTCATAGTGCAGCAGCTGCGTCTCCATACGCCTTCCGGACAGCGAAAGGGTCCTCAAGAGTACCGCATCCTTCGGGAAATGAACGCGGAACATGTGCCACGACACCAGGCCGGGGATCGGTCTGCCGGTCGCGTAGAGAGTGGCCGCTGACGTGCCCGGAAAGGCAGCGCAGTGCTCCGCCGTTGCCCCGTCCATCCACTGCCGGCCGTTGATCGCGAAGGGGATCACTCCACTCGCCGGCCGATGGCCCTTGACCGAGGCGAACAATCCCGTCTTCGACAGCGTAGTCGGAAAGTCGGCGTTACGGGCGGCGTCATCGCCCTTCTCCAAGGCGTGGAGCGTACCGCCGTCCTCATCGACAAAGACGAGCTCGCCGTTCCGATCTTCGCCGAATGCGACGAAACGGATCGACGGCCCCGCGATTTCCGAGAACTCCACGGCGCGGTCCCCCGCGAACCGCGCAGCCCAAAGTCGCCGTGTCTCCCAATCGCCGAAGATGTAGGCACCCTGGAGCTCCGGGAATTTCTTGCCGTGATAGACCCGACCGCCGGTGATGCTACAGGCGATGGTATGCGACAGCTCGATCAAGGGGGGGCGGATCGGGGTCGGGCCGACGTGACCCGACTTGATCGGCTGCGGCCCTTCCATGGCCGACCAGCCGAAGTTGGCGCCCTTTTCGACGCGATGGACCGACTCCCACAACTCCCAGCCCACGTCGCCGACGAACAGTTCGCCGGTCTTGCCATCGAAGCTCATCCGCCAGGGATTGCGCAGGCCGTACGCCCAGACCTCCGGCCTGGCGCCGGGCGTCGCAACGAAGGGGTTGTCCTTGGGAATAGCGTAGTTCTTTCCCTCGTCCTTTCGGTTCACGTCGATCCGCAGGATGGACGAAAGCAGGTCGGAGATGTCCTGGCCCGTGTTGAACGGGTCGGGCGGATTTGGATTCCCCGCGTCGCCCGTGGATATGTAGAGCATGCCGTCAGGGCCGAAGTGGAGGTCCCCTCCGTTGTGGCCGCCTTGCAGGAAGGTGATAACGATCTCCTCGCTCGACGGGTCGATCCGCGGCGGGTCGGCCCGGGTGACCCGGAACCGCGACACCCGCGTGCCATCGGCGAGATTCTGCCGGCCAGGGTCGGACCCGCGAATGGTGTAGCAAACAAAGCACTGGCGGTTGCGCTCGAAGTCCGGGTGAAATGCCAGCCCGTACACCGACTCGAATCCCTTCGCCCCGGCAAGCTGGTGGACCGTTTTGAGCTCTCGGGGCAGGTCGATGAACAGGTCAGGTCGGGCATCCGGGCGGTCGGGAAAGGAATAGAGGTTTCCCGACTGCTCCCCGACGACCAGTCGGTTGCCCTCGGGATAGCGGACGATGAGCAGGGGGTGCTCGAACTTCAAATTCGGAAAGGCGCGGACAACTTTGAAGGGGAGCGGCGGATCGGGAGATCCCTTGACACGGGAGGTCGTCCAGGGAATCCGGCCTGGTTGGGCGGGCTTGCGCCCTTCATCCGCGGCCGGGGCGAGCCGGAGCCCCGGTCCCACCGTCAGCAAGATCGTCAACATAGTCGAGAGCC
The DNA here is from genome assembly GCA_963850935.1 of uncultured Isosphaeraceae bacterium. GTDB lineage: Bacteria > Planctomycetota > Planctomycetia > Isosphaerales > Isosphaeraceae > CAWFRS01. The sequence goes on along the minus strand of CAWKNT010000028.1, from coordinate 294,586 downwards.
GACGAATCCCACCAATGGCGTTTGACGACATGAACTCCGCTCCGAAAAAGTGAACCGGTATGCTGGGTTTGCATCAGCGATCCATTGTATCTCGTCGGACGCCAAGCCGAGAGAGGATACTGCGGGCGACTGCCATTTCACGGTGTCGCGTAGAATGGGTTACGCGCAGCGCCAAGATGATCTTCGCGCCAAGAGAAGTCTTACTTTCTTCGAGGAGCCGGCCCATGACTGATCCATGTCTGATGTTGCTTTTGGACGAAGTGCGTGGGAAGACCGTACGGCTGCTGGAAGCCGTCACCGCCGAAGACGCGGCGTGGGCCCCGCCTGGACTTCAAAACACGATTCTCTGGCACGCCGGCCATGCCTACTTCTTGCTCGAGTGGCTCACGAGCAAAGCGCTGGGCCAACGCGTTCGGATCCCCGACGGCTGGTATGAGATGTTTAGCTGGGACAGCAAACCCGGCCAAATCGCGGCCGACCGCTGGCCGCAGCTGGCCCAGGTGATCACCGCCCTTCGCGAACAGCACAAGCGCATTAGGCAGACCGTCGGCGGATTGACCGCTCTACAGCTTGACCAGCCATCCCCCCGCAATCCCGCCAGGCCAGTGCGCTTTGATATTTTGCACGCCCTGCACGACGAGGCGTGTCATTGCGGAGAGATTCACCTGCTGCGCAAACTGCGCCGCAGACGGTGGGCGGGCGCAGCATCGTCTTTGAGGCAAGATATCCCGCGAAGTAGGCTACTCGGAGCGGCATATTGGATTTTTATGGCGAGTTGAAAAGTCGATAGGCGGAATCCATGAGCTGCATCTTGGTGAAGAACTGGCAAATCGAGGCCATACGCGTAACCGTGATGGTTGGCCATTTTCGCTCTTTCGAGTAAGATGAACCTCATGGATCCGACAGCAACCCACACCCCTGAAAAAACCGAGCCGACGACAAATTCGTCGCCAGACTGCGTGCGAATCGTGAGCACCCCGGGCACATGCGGCGGCAAGCCGCGTATTGACGGCCACCGCATCAAAGTCGAACACATCGCGGTATGCTACGAACGAATGGGGATGAGTCCCGACGAAATCGTGACCAGCCACCCGACTATTACGCTCGCACAGGTGCATGCGGCCCTCGCTTACTACTATGATCACAAGCAGGAAATCGACGCCGATATCGAGGAAGGAAAGCGGTTTGTCGAGGAACTGAAAGCGAAGACCCCACCATCAAGGCTTCAGAAACTCGTTGAGGCTAGGAAGGCCGATGGCTCGGACGATTCGCTTCCACCTGGATGAGTGTTGCGACCCGGCGATCGCCGATGGTCTTCGTCGCCGCAGCATCGACGTTACCACATCACAGGAACTCAGACTTTTGCACGCCGCCGCCGAACAACAAGTCGCTTATGGGCTTGCTGAAAAGTTGGCGCAACGAGAGTTACGCGACGTATCGAATGGGACAAGCAGCTTGTCGGATCCACGCTTCAATAATTATTACAGATTAACGCAGATTGAAGCGACGAATCGAACAAACCGAGACCGATCGACGTCGATAGCACTGATTATATTCAAATATAGTTATCACATTGATCATCTATCTGCGTTAATCTGTGAAATCCGCGGACCGCTCACGATGTGTACAGATATTCTTAATCGCCGTTCCTTTAAGCCGGCGGCTGAATCCGGATGATGTTTGTCGCCGATGACGAATAGAGGATCGCCCACTTCGAAGGAATGTGAGTTGTCGTGATTGCGGTCGAATCGAGTTCGCCGTAATGAGTGGTCACGGTTTTTTGTTGTTCGACAGTGCCGTCAGGCTCTGTGATCGTCTTGTTGGTCGTGGTGACCGATCCATGCTTCACAGCGACGCTGGTCCAGGTTTCTACTCCCCCGCCGGCCTCGTCAAGCGTGCCGTTTTCGATTGTTTTCTTCCCTGTGACGACGTCCTGATACGTCTCGGACTCGGAGGAAGCGTTGGGCAGTGTGATGGTGATCACTTGAGTGTTTTTGGTACCGGAAAAGGGAGTTGTGCCGCCCGAGAAGCTTTCGGTGTCGACCATCTTTTCGGTACCACCGTTGTTGCGCAGATTGATCGTCCTGTCGATCGTGACGGTGTTGTTTGCCTGGTTGGGGACTCTTAGCACCGACTGAGTCTCGGATGAGCCGTCGTTGTACTTGATGGTGACTTGCTCGGCGACAGGCTGACCGCTGTGGATCGTGTCACTCACGCTCATGGGGAAGGACTGCTCGCTGGCGTTGCTCTGCGCGATCTCGGCGGATGGAAGACGGACCGGCCGCAACTCAGCGGCGACGGAACCGGCGTGCGGGGCCACCTGGCTGAGTACAACGCGGCCTTCCAGCCCGGCTATCGAGGAAGGGAGAAATCGACGTGTCGCTCTCATCACACTGCCTCCAACGAATAGTCAAATGCATGAATGAATATTTATAAAGTCGTCGGAGCGGAGGCCGGCCAGCATGTGCCGCCGGAATGCGCTCATCCATCAAATAGGCCGGCCAAATCGCATATGCCGATGTGCCAGACGGCGGTCCATATAAGGAGAGCCGGCATGGGCGGGGCTGTTTCGCGGGTGCATGCGGCCTAACAGCGGATCGGGAGCGACCGATCCAAAATGTGCACGGAGAAGCGGAATGATCGCGCACGAGCAGTCAGATCGACGCGAGGCGAGTCGAGCAACGGTGAGAACGATCCGGCGCTTTGGACATCGTCGTCGATCGGGTCTTCTGCATCGCTTTGGGCCGCGCCCGCATCGGCGAGGACCGATGAACCAGCGCGAGACTCGTCAATCGCATTGACAGCCGACGTTGAATCATGAGAGAGCGTGCGCTGCCATACGCCGAGCCGAGTGGTCGCTCGTTGATTTCGAAAGCCATAGGCGCTCGTAGGAAGGAGCAGGGAGATCGATCCGAGCACCAGGATCGCAACGAACTTCATCGCAGGATCCACTTGCCAAATGAACCAGCCGGCGAGCTGCCGACGAGTTTCGAGCGTCACCTATCTATCGTTTTCGTCATTTTTCATCAAGGCGAATTAGTTTTCGTTTGAAGGATGCTTCGAAGAAATCTTCGGTTGCGGGGTTCTTTGCTTGATTGTTTCTTGGATGAGCGTCTGTCGTTTGAGAGAATCTGGCGAGGCTATTTGGCGTGTTCGTCATCGAGAGATCCGCACAGGAAAGATCGCAATATGGCAATTACCTATTCCATCAGCCAAAGTAACCGAGTTCGGGGCGGATTTGATAGTCCAGAGAAGATCAAGGAATTGCTCGAGAGCAATTCGAAATGGCCGGCGGAGACTTACAAGATCCTGGAGAATTCGGACGACCTGGCCGCGACGGCACTAAACCGCGACTGGGGAATCGCGATCAAGCATCACGATGGCACCGTTCGTCTGGTGCGCGGCGGCCGCGCCTGATCTCGCCGTTGTACAACGATTCCGTTACGCTTCAAAATAGCCCAATCGGCTGCCATGCGGAGGTCTACATGGCCCCTGCCCCGGTTCGTTGCTACCGAGAGCCCAGTGCGGTTCGGCGCATCATTTCGCGCTGGCGGCGGACTTTGGCTGCGGCGCCTTGGTTGTGACTTCGTCAAGTTTTTTGCGGGACGCTTCCTGGAGCGGATTGGTGCCGTTGGCCATTCTGTCGGCGGCGATCTGCCAGAAGAAGACTCCGCGGAACCCTTGCTTCATGGCCCACTCGGTCTTGATCGCCACCGATTCGGCATCGTCGTAGCCGACGACGACGGAGTGATCGGGTGAGATAAGCCAGGGGTTCTTCGTTTCGTCATCCCAGATTCGAGACCACCCTTGTTCGCGCATGAGCTGGTGCAGGCGGTTGAAGTTGCCGCCCCGCGGAACGCCGGTCTTCTTGGCATCCTTGGTGGAGGCGTAAGGCTCTTTGACGCCAAAGCCGCGACCGTAAAGGGGAATGCCGACCGCCAACCGGTCGGCAGGCAGGCCGCGCTCTTCGAGGAGATATTTCATCGTCGCAGCCGTGGAGCGAGCGCTACCCGGCGGCTGCTTCGACGAGGCGAAGAGCGGCGAGTGGTGCCCGGCATAGTCGGTCCAGTCGCCGGTGAAGTCGTATGTCATGACGTTGATCCAATCCATGTTTTGCAGCAGGAAATCTTTGGCAAGCCACTTGAGGGTGCCCGGATTAGACGAAGCGGCCATGGTCACCACCATCGCGCGATTCTTCTTGGCGCCAAGTGCGTCGAGTGCCTGGCGAAACCGCCGGGTTAGCCGCTCGAAGCCGACGACTTCGTTGTCCGTGTCGGGATATTCCCAGTCGAGGTCGATGCCGTCGTAGTCATTCTCGTCAACAATCGCCATTACCGATTTGAAATATCGGTCTTCTGCCGGGGGCTTCGAGACAATCGCGGCAAACTGACGGTCCCAACCCCAACCCCCCAGCGACACAAGCACCTTGACGCCTGCTTGGTGGGCCTTCGCGGTGAGCTCGCGGTTAGGAACGTTGCGGCCGGTCCGAAGCTGGCCATCGGCATCTGCTACCAAAAAAGCATGGCAAATGTGTGTATATAGCTGAAACTTGATGTCACGTGGCGGGCCGAACAAATAACCCACGAAGACCTTACTCTCCGTTTTTTCTCCAGCAGCGGCGATGGCGGCGCTCGCCGCTGAAAACTCCACGACGATCAGGGCGGAGAATAACACGCATCGTGCTAGCGAATGAATCATGGTGGGCCTTCGCCGTGAGAGAACAAGGGTATGACTAGCCAGTGATAATTGTATGGCGCGCCCGACAGGCCGTTCAACGGTTCTTGGCGGATTGTTGTGGCAATGCCGGAATGCCACTGGGACGACCACGGACAGGACGGCCACGCTCTACTTGTTACTGACGGCGTACGACGTCGTCCGGCTCATGGCGAACGAGGTCGATCGGGACGAAGTCATAAATCTCGTAACGTTCTGTCCGGCGTATTGCGCCTGGTTCGGCCACGTCGACAATCACTGGCCGCCAGTCTCTGAGATGATAGTGACTTTTCATCGCGTCGAGCCAGCTCGAGACTCCTCTGCTGGACGCGTCGGCCAGGGGCAACACGCAACGCAGGGGGTGGCTGGCGGACACTGGGTGTGACCCCGGATTACCCAGTTGTTGCCGGCGCGGCGAGTAGATCCTCTGGTTACAGAGATACACGGCCACGTTCAGGTTGGCCGAGTTCCACTCGGGGATTCCGAGATCCCAACGCAAACACACGGGCTCGGCGTCGTGGGCGAAAAGAGGCCAGAACTCGCGGGCAAACTGTCGGGCGCGGTACGCATGGATCGCGCGGTAAGGGTGAAACGCATCAGCCGCGACGGGCACGATCCCGATGGTTGCGAGGACGACCAGAATGGCGTGAAGAGCCCGACGTAGGACGCGTGAAGAACTGAAGAGCCCAAGCAAGAGAGCGGCGCCGATGCCGGCGAAGAGGCAGATCGCGGGGGAAAGGTACTGCATGACCCGCGCGGGCGAACCATGCGGCACAGGGCCGCCGTAAGGGTAGCGCTTGAGTGCCGCGGCTGCCATGGCGATCGCAAACGGTGCCAGGAAGGTCAAGACGATTGCTTTTCGACGACGGAACCAGAGCACGCCGGCCCCGATGATGAAGAATACGAGCGTAAGGCTGCTTGCTCCCCGCTCGCCGCCGCATGGATAGGCGAACATGCTCCCCGTGTGGACTGTCGCGAGCCATCGAGCCAAGGCGAGAGGGTCGCTCAAGGGGGGGAAGGCAGCGCCCCATTGTGTCTGCATCGTGGCGAGGTTGGCCGCGGCCTGTGCGCGGGTGAAGACGGCATAGATGGCGAGAAATGCGCAAAACGAGCCCACGCACGCAGTGGCATAGGCGATCCAGACTTCGCGGCGCCTCGCCACGGCCAAAGCCGGCGCGAGCCCGAGAATTGTACCGGCCGCTACAAAGATCGCAGGGTGCGATAGCGCGATCGCAACAGGTGTTATGGCCGCGAGAGCCCACAGCCACCGGGCATGCTTTGGTTCCTGCAGGAATTCAACTGCTGCGGCAATTATGGCCAGCGCCGCAAGCAAATCCGACGCGTACGGCTTGACATCGGCGGCGTGCAGAATCGGGTGGAACGACACTGCGAGGATCGCCACTGCCACTAGCAGCGGTACTCCGCGCACAATTCGGCCCGCCACGTGCCGAAACAGCACCAGACTGGCAACGCTGGAGACCAACGGCAAAAGCCGCAGCGACCACTCGGAGAAACCGAGGAGCTTGACCGCCGTCAGCTCGCACCAAAGGAAGAGTATCGGGCAGATCTGTCCGTAATCCAGCGGCCGCAGCAGCTCGATGTAGCCGCGACGAATGAAGTTGACCGCGACGAACGCCTCGTCCCACCAAAGCGGGTAGTTCATCGCGTAGCGCGCTATCCGAAGCAGTACGCCCAACCCCACGAACGCCCATGTCGCTCGCGCCAGCCAGCGGCCCCAGCTGTCTGAAAAACGGCGCGTCGACAGCGGCAAGAGCAACCGATGTGCATCACTAATCGCTGACTGTGGAGACGACAATCGAACGATGGCCTCCGAAATCGAGTCGCAATTCCTTGGGCACGGGTGAGCTCCGTGCGCCAGTGGTTCGAGCCGCGCGGCGCGGATGGTAGCGTGCGCGGAGAATTCAGGCAAGTTCAACTGGTCGCGATTGTGGCTTGAGTCGCAATGAATCCAGTGAAGACGGTGCTTGCAGCTTGCGTAATCGCCGCGCTCGACCGGCGGCGACCTCAAAACGGCGCAATGCAAGCCAGGTGAGCAATGTTGCGAGCATCGCATAACCAATCGCGCTGGCGATGCTCAAGCGGGTTAACCACGGTAGGCCATCGTCAATTGGCCAGGCGCGCCAGGCGGGCAACCACGAGATGGCGGTCAGCCGCTCTATCAACTGGGGCTCGACGACAAGTTTACAGATCTCGTAAGGAGTGAAACCCGGCCAGACCTGTGGGCCATAGCCGTACTTGGAAAACAGGTTGACAACTCCCTGTCCAATGACGTTGCACAAGATCAAGCAAGCGACAGTGAAAAACTGGGCGCGCCAGGTCGAGCGTAGATGCAATGAGACCCAAACGCCAAGTGCGGCTGCGAACCAACCATAGATCGCCAGTGCGACGATCAATAACGGAACGGAAAGGACATCGAGTGAGCCGGCGGCCGCGCCGACCACCGCCAAGAACACGATCACGGCAGCGAGCCGCACCCCTCTGCATAACGCCCCCCACAATTTGGCGAAGATGATCTCGCGCCCGGTCAGTTCGGTAGTTGTGAGGCTAACCCATGTGTCTTCTTCGTGCTCGGATGTGATCGACGCGGCCGCCGTACCGGATACAACGAGGCTACCCAACAAGTAAAGCCACGGAATACAGTAATACACAAATGCGTGGAAGCGGATGCGGTGCACCCGTAAGACGTAATGAAACCCGCGCGGAACGTAACCGTATTTCCACATCTCGACGAAAGCCATGCGCGCATACGAGACCGTGTAATACAGGAGAAACCCGCCGCCGATCAGCCAAATCAGAAAACTTATGAAGCGAGCAAACCCGCGTGGGCCCCCGGTGTGTCGCTCTTTCCAGAGCATAGGGCGGTCAGCCAGGGCAGGACGTCGACCGAGTTTAAAGCGGCCCCGCGGCTCCAGCATTGATCGCAGCCCCGCTAGCGCCCGAGACCCCCCTACCCCGTCCTGGCGGCGGAAGATCGGACGCAATTGCCAGGCCGCCAGCGTTGCCAGGACCAATCCAAACCCAAGTTGCAGCCCGATCATCCAGGAAATGACTTCGAGGTTTGCCAGCGGCGAGCGCCAGCCCCTCAGAATTCCAATCGAATCCAGTGCCACCTCCACAGGATTGCTCGCGCCAATCCAATCGTTAAACCACATGACTACACTGTCAAACCATGGCCATTTCGAGCTCAGCAAAGTTCGAGAGAGTAAGGGCGAGACGAGCCAGAGACCCTCGAGTCCGTAGGCAATAACAAACGCGTCGCGCACACGGCGGGCGATCGTCGAGGCCCAGATCGAAAGCGCCGCGAGGAACCAGCCGGTGCTGAAATTCGCCAAACAAGCAAGCAATACGAGTCGCGGGTCGATCCCCCCCAAGAGTACTAGCAGGCTCAACACCGGCAGGCTGACGCCTACGAGGATCATCAGGTAGAGCATCCGCACCAAAAGCTTGCCCAACACGATCTCTGGGCTAGACAACCGGCTGGCTAGCAGGTAATGCAAAGTCTTCCGCTGCTTTTCATCGGCTATCACGCCGGCCACAAGTGCGGGCGTCAAGGCGAGCGTAAGGATCTCCTGGCCGACTGCGATCGCACCAAAGGCCGAAAGGGCAAACCACGTCACCTGGAACGACAAGAGTTTGCCACGGGTTTCGGCAGTCCACGCCGTATGGACTGTCCAGAGAATGACCAGTAGGACTGTCGCGTAGAATGAGCGAACCAGGTAAAACCGCCCACGCCGCGCAGTGGCCAAGATCTCGAAGCTGAAAACCGGACCGGGAAGCATCAGCGCGCCTTTATACCCATTTCTGTGCGGTGCACGGGAATGCAACGGATGGACGAGGGGTTTTACGAACGTCAAAGATAACCGGTTACGCCGCTCGGTACCAGTGCGAAGGATTTCGTTCGCCACGATGACGATTGGATAGTTCGAGGTCCCGTTCAAAAATGAGCATTCCCGACTATTACAACCGCGTGAATCGTGACCTTTTGCGGCTCATCCCACCAGATGCCGGTACGGTTTTGGAAATTGGCTGTGGCGCGGCGCGCTCGCCCGGGAATACCGGCGGATCAATCCGGACGTCGTTTATCTTGGAGTCGAAGTGGTGCCGGAGGCGGCGAGTGCGGCCGGCACGAGCGGCCGCCTCAATCGAGTTTTCACGGGAGACGCGGCCCTGGTTGAGCCGGCTGACCTGGGGTTATCGGCCATAGAGCCGGCGATCGATTGTCTGGTGTTCGGCGATGTGCTTGAGCATATGGTGGACCCTTGGTCCGTCCTGGCGCGGCTCGCAGAATGGGTGCGCGAAAACGGGCAGGTATTGGCATGCATACCCAACATTCAGCATTACTCGGTGCTCGTAAACTTGCTGCGCGGGAGGTGGCACTATCAGGCCGAGGGGCTGCTCGACCGCACGCACTTGCGTTTTTTTACTCTCCAGGGAGTCAAGGATCTCTTCGCCGGCGCTGGCCTGCATGTTTTCGATATTCAGCCGCGGTCGTGGCCGAGCGCCGACTTCGACAAATTTCAGCAGGTTATGGCGCCGGTCTTGAGCACGCTCGCGATCGAACCGGCGGCTTTCGCCGCGCAGACCCAGGCCGTCCAGTACATCGTGCGGGCGATCCGTGCCGAAGCACCTCCGCGACGGATGGTCATCCGGTCGCTGTTGGGTTCGGTCGTCGGCAGCGAGCCCCGGATTGGTGAGCCTGCTCGGTTTCTCGCATCAATTCCCGGCGTCCGTGCTCTCTCCGGAACAGCCCTGCGATTCTTCGACGCCTTATCGAGCCCTCAGAAGGCGTTCGAACCACTTTGTTCGTACGACCGTTACCTTGAGCTCTTGCAAGCGGCCGACATTGCCCTCTTGCCCCTCGAGCCGACGCGTTTCAACCAGCACAAGTCCGACTTGAAGTTCGTCGAATGCGCCGCAAATGGTGCGGCAGTACTTGCAAGTCCCACGGTGTATGAGCGCACGGTTGATCACGATCAGACGGGACTGATCTATCACTCGCCCACCGAGTTTGGAATGATGCTGGAGCGATTGATACGCGAGCGTCCGCTTCGCCGTCGGCTCGCCCGCAACGCGTTTCAATTCGTCGCGCGGGATCGGATGCTGGCGCGTCATTACCAGGCGCGGCATGAATGGTATCGCGGGATGCTCGAGCAGAAGGGCGCAGCTTGACGCTGCGCTGCGAAAGCGCGTGCCAGAGCTCGCTACACTGTGAGTAGCGCCGTCGCTGATTGCCCAGGGGTTCGCCAAGGCTCTGGCGATTCCGTAGCTACCGGCCTCGATCCATACAACGGTCAAAGCGAGTCGGACGAGACCACTTCACCCCCGGCGCGGGTGGCGATCGCCTGCCAGACGAGCGGACTTATCGAATTCTTGGCAAAGACGACGTGGCCGTCGCAATACAGGACGTCGACGCCCCCAGGATGGTTACTGCGGGCGGCGGTCCAGCCGGGGTTGTGATAAACAATGCAATCGGGCCGGCTGGCGTTTGGCGTCAAGTAGTGATTATACAATACATTTTGGTAGTTACCGTCCCACCAGCTCGATCCTCTGTTCAAGAGCCAGCCGTCACTTGCCAATGCGCAGCCGGCATCGGTCAATGGGGCCGCGGCGAGTCGAGCCATTGCCCGGTTCAAGGGCGACGGAACCGGAACCGGCGATGGTTGAGAATATGGCCCGGCGATTCCCATTAAATGCTCTGAGGCTGCCACGGTCTGGCTCGAGCCGTCTGTCAGGTTGGCGACAGACTGCGCATACCCCAGAATAAAAGCACCGTCGGCGTTCGTCGCATCGCCGCCGTTGGAGCCGTCGCCGCTGCAAAACGCGTAATTGGTCGGGCCCGTACCGACCGCTGGAGGGGGTGCCCCATCGCTGGGGCAGAGAAACAGCGACACCTGCGTCGCCATCGCCGTGGTGTTGGCCGGGAAATATGGCCAGAACAAAGCGCCACTGCTCGTAGGCTGATGGGCGATCGGAAAGTAAAAATTGAGCGCGTTAGACACATTGGCCTGCTCGAGATGTGGTGCCATTTGTGCCAGCACCGACCAGCGATATTGCGACGGAGAAGAGTTGGGCAAGACCCCACTGTAGGCGTAGAGGAATCCTACCGGAAACGAGTTCCATGCCGAGTGGTAGTTGTGGAGGCCTATGCCGATCTGCTTGAGGTTGTTGGAACATTGCATGCGCCGCGCCGCCTCACGCGCGGCCTGGACGGCCGGTAACAACATCGCGATCAGAACCGCAATGATAGCGATCACCACTAACAACTCGATCAGTGTAAAGCCCAAACGACGCCGATCGCTGGTTGAAAAGCTACTCAATACAAGTCCTCCGGGATTGTTCGGATTCGTGTTGGCCATGCGAGTTCGGTTGCGAACATTTGATTATGAACAGAACGGACCTCGATGGCGAGGTGCCATCAGCGCAAGGAGCCGCGCCGTACGGTTTGGTCGTCTGAGTGACTCTGTGTCCACGGCCGGTCTTTGAATTGAACGAGAATCGTAACCTGCTGGTCTACCCAAAGGCAATCCCGCAGCAGGTCACCGTGTTGGGCGATCAGAATCTGACGTGATTTGCTTGAGGATCTCTGCGGGGTGGGAAGTGTTGTGCGGAGGTGATGGCGGCCGATCGCGTCGTCGATCCTCTCGAGACATCGGACGCGACGTTCTCATCACGGCAGATTACCGTTGTTGGAGCGGCGAGCGCCACGGGACCTGCGCGGCTGCGAACCGGTTCCCGCCGCAGATGCCGGTCCGGGCCGTATGTTGCCGGTCAAGCTTTTCCCCAACTTGCCAAGCGGTGAATTGAGCAGTCGCTTGTAGAAAGCGAGCTCGCCTTCGGGATCGATCTCTTTCACTGATCCGTCAGAGGCTTTTGGGTTCCGAGCGTTATTTGCCCGAGTTGGATTACCGAGCTGATCGGGATATCCCAACTCGTAAGTCTTGCCGCGCGCTCAAAGTGACGGCCTGCGCTCGCACGCTCTGAACGAACAGGGGCAGGTAAGTTCGGCCGGTATCCGCCTGCTCAATCAAGTGCTGGCCACGGTGGTACGTACGGCCGTTGATGATCGCGATCTGGGTTTGGCCCTGGAGGAAAGTGGCGTCGAGCGACAGTCCTTTGACGACTTCGGTCAGGGGATCAAGCTCGGAATCATCGGCCGTATCGGCCTTTTGGGGTTTTGGCGCATCCGTTAGTTTGTGGCTAGTCTGGAACGGATCGCGAAATACGACGTTAGTGAGACTTTTCGCTTCATCGGCACTTGCATGTAGAACATCCTTCATCATGACATCCAAGCCATTGGCCAAATTCTTACCGTCGGCGGCCGAGTCGGGCAGACTCGCGTGGACCGAGTACGATGCATACGTCAGAAAGGCGATCATAATGAAAGTAGGAACTCGTTTAGCCAGTTTTGCAGTCTTCATCAGCGGGCCTTACTCAGCCTTTTTTGATGGTTGTGGCTTGCCTTGCTCTGGCTTGGCGTTTGATGCGGCCGGCGTAGCTTCCGCCAGGCTCAGCAGCTTTAATTGAGCCTTGAGATGGCCAGGGTCTCGTTGATTGGGGTCGATCTTGATCGAGTCGACACGTAAGTAGCGGCCGTCACTTTCAACCCAGCTCAGAAACGCACTGAGCTCACTAAAGTCTCCTTCGAGCGCGAGCTGAACACCTATCGCGTCGTAGGGACCCAGATTCTTGGGTGCCTCCGGTTTCAAGTCGACGAGTTTTAGCGGAGAGGACCGCAGGCGATCCATTACATGCCGCATCAGCTCGCTGAGATTGGCCCCGCCCGGTATAAACCCATGGTGCGGGGCCAGAGCTTTCTTGAGCGTTTCGATTTCTTTCGCGGTCGCGATTCGCTTGCGCTCGCGGGCAATCCGCGCCGTCGTCGTCTGCGTCTTTTCGACAAGTGGCGTGAAAAACGAGAAATACCACACAGCGATGATTGTCAAACAAATGGAGAGGCGAAGTTTGAGCGGGTTACGAAGCTGCGTGAGCACCAGTTCGTGGACGTTGCTTTTCGGTGACGAATTGCTCATGACGACAATCGCTCATCATGGTGCTGAGAGAATGCAAAGGCCGGCTCGGTTGTACGATCAGCGGCTAGCGGATTTCTTGGCTTTTTCGGCGCCGGGTAAACAAACGACGCTGAAAGACGCTGAGGGATCAACACCCTGCTTAGCGGGGTTGGCCCGAAAGCCGGTGACCTCGACGAGCGGGAAGTGCCGCTTGAGCGTCACGTCGCCGCGTAAAGCGGCCAGGAAGCCGTCGATCTCTTGGGGTAACGCCTCATTTCCCGCGAGTGGGGTTTCGAAGTTGATGACGAGTTTTTTCTTGGCCTTGGCCGCGCTCGAACGCGATCCTTCCTCGATTTCAGCATCGCCCGACAACGTGGTGATGATCGTACTGTGCGGCATGGCCGCAGCGATTCTCCGCAGCGATCCGGACCAATTCACGCGGCTATCGCGGAACACATTGACTGCCTTCAGCCGTTCCTGAATCAGCCGTTTCTCGGCGTCGAGTTTCGCCTGATCCTGTCCCGTCATCCAGGGAAATGCCTTAAGCGCACCGTCGACGGCGCTTCGCCGATGATTAGCCTCGGCGGCCACTCCTATCAAGAAGAGCGAAACGGCTCCGGTCAACAGCAAATGCACAGCGATCTCACCGTAGGGCAATATGTCGCGTATTGCCACAGGCGGCTTGAGTGTACGTGCCAGGTCGGGTGCGATCGCGTCGGCCAGGGGATTGGCGAGGGCCAAGCCCAGCGCGGCGGCGACAGGTTCGTTGCTGGGCTGGTCGCAACGGATCAACCGAGCCCCGGTGCGCGTGCTAAACTCCGCCGCTTGTCGTGTCAGGGTAAGCTCGGGCCGGCCGTGGACGATAACTGCATCGATTGGAACAGTGATCCGAGCGTCCCGCCCCATGATCCAGAGCGTGGAATAGGCCGCCATGATCGCCGCTGTCTCTTCACCCTTCGGCAGGTCGATTGTGTGCCAGAAAAGCGGCTGCGCTCCCCAGGCCAATACGCCGATCGCCTGGAGTTCCCCCAAGAAGAAGCGGCAGCATAATTTCGTGCCGCGCGGTGCCTTTTGGTAAAAGACGCCGGCGCGGTAAAGTGCCGCGGGCGCCGCCTCGATCAGTCCCACGCGTACTCCCAGCTTGCTCAACATCTCAATCGTCGATTCAATAAACGAGCGTGGCGACGCGGCCACGCACGCCAGTGAGCAATTATCCAGATCGAGTTTGGTTAGCTCGACGATTCGGTCCTCGGCACGAATGTTGGTCGCCTGCACTGCCTCAAGGAAGAAATTCTGGGCAGTATATTGGCGGTTGGAGACGGTGATCGGCAGCGTCGCTTGAAAGACGCGGGCACCGGCGAGCCCCACGCGAACGAGCGGCTTGGCATTCGAGTGCTTGGCGCTTCCTGTGGGGATCCAGGGCTCGAGCATGTTCCTCAGAACGTCCTCGCAGCTCTGGTCGTCGCATTCCCGGACATCGCGGGCAATCTCCAGGCGACCTCTACGCGTCATGGCAGTGACGCTCATGGCCACCTGCTTTTGATCGATCAAGAGGCCGATCGCGGGCCGTAGTCCGTATGGCTTCCCTGGCTTCATGGTCCGAGGCTTTCCTGATGATTTGAAATGATCGTCAACGCCAGGCGGGCGGCCGAACTCGGCCGCCCGCTCATGGCTCGATGCCAAGCAGATCTCGACAAGAAGCGCCGGTGACCACGTCAGGGCGCTATTCTTGAACGTCACCGAGCGATTACGAACCGCTACCGCTGCTGGCGATCGTCACCGGGCAGATAGCCGGGTACGTAAGAATGGTCGAACCAGTCGTATCGAAGCCATCCTGGTTCCATACGACGCTGTACTGATAGCTCGCATTCGCGTTGCGATCGAGCTCGAGCGACCAGCCTGGCGAGCCGCTGGTGCTGGCTGTGGGAGTAATGCTTCCCACTGTGAAGTACTGAGGCGCGGGAAGGGTGATGTCGAGGCTCGTGATGGCCCCCGCGTAGACGCCGTTCTGTGCCAGGTAACGCTCCTGGGAACCCTGAATGGCCGACAGGTAATTGAAAGCCTCTGCGGCTTTGGACTTTTCGACGGAGTTGAGGAATTTGGGAACTCCGAAGGCGGCCAGTACGCCAATAATGACGATGACGACCGCAAGTTCGACCAGGGTGAACCCTCTCTTGGTTCGCATTCTCGTGTGAAGCTGGTGCATTGTGTGTGGCTCTCTCGTGTTGATGGTCCAAATTCGGATTATCGAGCGACAGGGCGAACTTTCTCAGCGTGAGCTAACTCCGACCGAAACATCATTGTTGAGACGAGCGCCCCAGAGCCGCCCGGTAGAGGTCGGAAACGCCGTCGGCGATCCCTGGCGATTAGATCGGGGCTTGATCGCCGACGCGAATCCCTTCCTTAGGAGACTGTTTTGGCTGAGTCACTGTCCCGCTACGGTGACATCCCGCCCGAGACACACAATCCTAGGTTACATATTTTGCGGAGCTCAACTTTGTGCGGGCCCGAACAAAAAATAGCGGTCCTCATATCTCAATGGATGGGACATCGCCCGCCAATGGCGTCAGCGAATGTCGAAAAGGCTTGGCACTCGCGAAAAATCGGTGACAGCCGGAAACTGGATCGGCCGCGTCGCCAAATCGCTACATGTCGGACGAAGTTGCACATCATGTGAGCGATCGATCGCCCGCGATGTGAGCTAGAGTTGGATAAGTGCCAGGGCAAGCGAAGTCGCGCGCCACGCAACGATTGCGAGTTGTCGGTTATCGCAGGATTTCCCGGCTAAGAGGGGGTGAATTTTGCCATTCGAGGAATGGGTAGTGGCTCATGCGCGGATCTCGAAGAAGGCGCATAAGGGAGCCAAGCTCGAAGATACCTTGTCGTTCTTTCATCAGCTCTCGACCCTGGTCGGATCGGGCACGCCGCTCTTGCAATCGATGAAGATTGCGGCCGCGCAGTGCGAGAGCACCAAACTCCGGGCGGTGCTGGATGAGATCACTGCCAAGGTGGCGGCGGGCAGCACGTTTCATGCTGCCGCGGCCTCGTTTCCCCAGTTTTTCGAGTTCCAGTGGCTGGAAGCGATTCGCACCGGCGAGGTCACGGGGAAGATGGCGCAGGTCCTCACCGAGCTCAACAAACAGATTCGCGAATCCCGTGAGACCAAGCGCAAGGTCAAAGGCGCGCTCATGTATCCTCTGATCCTGATCGTTGTGGCAGTGATCGCCGTAACGGTCATGCTTTGGCTGGTCGTGCCAGTGTTTGCCAAGATGTTCAAGGATATGGACGCGCAACTACCTGGAGTGACGCAGTTTGTCGTCGACGCGTCGGACGCGATTGTCAAGTACGGCATGTACGGCGTAATCGTGATCGTGGCCGCAATCGCGGGCTTCAAGCAATTTCTCAAGACCGAGAACGGCCGCAGGTACGTCCTGGGTTTACTGATGGTCGTGCCGACCGTCGGACAACTGGTGATCGAGATGGCCATGTACCGCTTCGCCTCGAACCTGTCATTGCTGCTCAAAAGCGGTGTTCCCATGATGGAAACCATGTACACCATCAAGGGAATATTCCAGTCCAGTCCGATTTATCGCGATGCGCTCGAGCGGATCGCGCTCAAGGTTGCGTCGGGGAAGCCCTTGCATGCGGCTCTGATGGAGTCGGGATTATTTCTGCCGATGTTGACGAGCATGGTCCAGGTCGGCGAAGAGTCCGGGCAGCTCGCGGTCGTCATGGAGCAGGTCGCGCCGTTTTTTAAGGAAAAAATGGAAGGCATGATTTTGAAAGTTACAAAAATGGTAGAACCAATAATCATCATGGGAATGGGATCATCGATAGCTGGACTAATGTTGGCTATATACATGCCCATGTTTGAGATGGCAGGTAATGTCAAATGAAATTTGTCGCGTCGCAAGTGTCCATCTTTCGTGGACGGACCAATACATCGAATCATCGTGCGAGGCCGTCTGCGGACAGACGAAGTATGAGCAGTCAAAGTAGCGGACGGTGGAACAACTCCCGGCCAAATACCCACGCGTCGAGCTGGCAAAGTGGCTGTGCGCGGCCGCTCTCGAACCGGGGATATACACTGATCGAAATGATCGTAGGCCTGATCGTTACGGGCGTGCTTCTGTCGATCGGCGTACCACGATTCCAGCAGTCACTCGAGCAATCACGCGCAAACGTGGCGGGAGCCAACCTCCGGGCCATATGGTCGGCGCAGCGGCTCTACTGGCTGGAAAACCGAACTTATGCCCCCGACTTAAACACACTACTCACCGCGAATCTGATTGATCCATCGCTCCCGACGGCGACTGCGCCCTATAGTTATCTGGTCGCCAATGTGAGCGACAGTTGGTTTACCGTGACAGCGACGCGCGGCGGCACGCCAAACTGGAGTGGCAGCTACACAATTGCCGCGGACGGGACATTCTCGGGGTCGGTCCAGCAATCCGGCCCGGGTGTCACAATCGTACCGGGGTTCCAGTGAAACGAGCGAGATCCACTCCCTCGATTGAAGGCCAGGCGTCCGAACGGCACATCCGGAGGGGGTATTCGCTGCTCGAAGTGCAGGTTGCCTTCGCGATTCTGGGGATCGGCCTTGCAGGCTTATGCCCGCTTGTCGTGATGCAGCTCCGCCAGGTTCGCCAGCTCGAGCTGCGGTTGCAAGGCCATGTCGTCCAGACGAACCCGGTCACCGGCGTGAGCCAGGCCATGCTCCAGGGAACTCCCTACTACATCGTGCCCTGGACTAACGTCTGGCGCAGAAGTTGACAGGAAGCGCCCAGATATTGACGGCCGCAATCAACGCGTGTGATCCCGGTTATTTGACAGTTCCGTCCTCGCCCCCCCCGACCTACCCGGTGACGATCATCGAGCTCGACGCGACCCCAGGCAACCAGAGCGTGACGGTGTATGTCGACGTCTCAGCGCCTTGACACTTGATGTAAGAAGGAAGCCGCGGAGTGCACTTCCAGAGGGCCTTCAGTCAGGAAATGGCCAGACGAAGCGACGACGTCGGCGGCTGCCATGCTCGTCGCGGATTCGCGCTCGATCGACGCCGTGATGGCCAGTTTTCTGGCGACTCTGCTCGGGCTTTTGCTTGCCATGAGCTGCGCGACGTTCGGCCGCCCGGCTCTGGAGGTTGATGCTCGCGCCCGGCTCACTCAGGAGGGCATCTTGGCTGCGCAGTCAATCGCCTGCGATCTAGGAGGCTTTCTTGCCGACAGCACTGGACGCACCGGAACCGCGACTCAGTATTCGTTTTCCGGATGGGACCTCAGTCAAGGCAGCGTTCTCGTCCTGAATTTCCAAGGTGCAACCTCGTCCGACTTGATTGCAATTACTTATCAGCTGAGCGGCGATCAGCTGGTCCGATATAACTCGGAAAACGGGGTCACGACGACCATCGCCAAATATGTGACCGGCTTTGCCGTCGCGCCGAACCCCGACAACACCAGCCAGGCATTGATCCAGATCACGGTCGCATTCCGTTACTTCACCGCAACCTATACCTTGATCGGTGTGAGCCCACTATGATCAAGTCCCGGTGGATGCGACCGAGCAAGGGCTATTCACTCACGGTCGTACTGATTTTCTTGATCATGCTGTTCGCACTTTGGAGCGCGGTTTACCGCTCGACGTCCGGCCTGCTCCGGATCGAGACCAATCGAGTCATGCAGCAAAGCCGCGACGAGGGAGCAATGACTGCCCTGGCCCAGGCCCTTCAGCTTCTCCAGTATGCGACGCCTCGGGACTCGACGAATCCGAGCCGCACTCAATTCATCTACGGCGTGAGCGTGACAACCCTGAGTGCAACGGGTTCCTGCGTGACCAGCAGTTACACAGTGCAGTTCACTGCGATGCCCCTGCAGGGGCCGTACCGATGGCAAGTGCAAGTGAATCCAGGAAGTTATGTCGTTCCGCTCCCAACTCCTGGCGCAAATCCGCAGTGGCCCTGATACACGACTTGCCAACGGCAATCGTTAACAATCAGACGTTTTCGGGCTTTCTGTAGGACCCTTCCCAAGAAAAGATTCAAGTCGACTGGCATGTCCGGCCGAAGAACGCACAAGGATGCGCGACATTCGCCAGCGTCCGTTCGTCGTGCGCCGGTGGCCCGCTCGTTGCCCGCAGGAGCCCGTAAGTTCGAGGCAGGAGCCAATTTCGTGTGGGCTCGGGCGGCCGATCAGGAGGCAGTGCGATCCATGGAACGGATCTTTCCACTGGTGGCAGCGATCGTCTGGCTTGCTCCGACCTCAGGTTGCGGTGGCCTCGGATTGTATCGCGCAGCCGGCCACATTCCGGGCGTCGCCCCCTCGGATTATGCGTTTTACAACTTCTGCGGGACTTCCTCACAACTGTATCAGTTTTCACCGCCGGAAGTTGAAGGCTCGACAATTCAGGCCCTGGGCGACCTTGGTTTCCACCTTGCCGAACGTCCAATCCATCTGCCGTCGGGAGAAACGAACATCCTTGCCATCGCTCCTGAGGGAAGTAGGCCGGTGAAGATCAAAATATCCCCACAAAACTCATTAACGAATGTTCAAGTCGATGTCGGTCCCGCTCACATTGGCGACGAAGAATTGTCGCGCGACCTGTTCCGGCGGATTGCTCTCAATTTCGGCACGGCGATCCGCGTTTATACACCTGTCGACCCCACGCTTCCCAAGCGGATTAACCTGCAGCACGGTTTTGTCCCTCAAACCGAGCGAACTCCTCCTCTGCATTTGCAAGGAGACGGTCTGCGGCCCAACGAGAATCGCGACAAAGCCGCAGCAGATGAAGCCGCGGTCCCCGGTCAGGAATCGCCGGGCGGATCGAACGTCCCTGGCAATTTAAGGGACTTGATGCCGGGAGGGGGCACGCAGCAGGGTCCGTACTTTCCTGGCGTGCCGTACCCCGTGCCTCCCAATCCTTATTTGCCGTTCACGATTCCTTCCAACGACCAAGATGCTCCGTAAAAGTCATTTGCGGACAAGCAGGAACTTCTTCATGCTTGGGTTCAGGCAACGCCAGCGACGACGAATTGAGCGACGGTGCCGTCCAGGGCTGGATCATCCGAGCGAAGGAGCGTTGGCTCTCGAGTCGCGCTTACTGCTAAGCACATCGTCCCTGACCACCTTGCGTGAAGCCCGCTTGGCCGAGCACGCCGAACAAGTCGCCGCCCGCCATTCGGATCATAGGGCAGCGCCTAGCTTGCCGAGACGATTGACACCCGCCCAGGAAATCAACGCACAATATGCCGCGTTTGCTGCCGCGTTTATTAATGTGCTGGACGCGTATGAGCAATCGATTAACGAACAATCGACGGGCACGGTCTCGGTGTCCGCGACGGTGACGACAGCGTACACAAGCCCTGCTGCCATCATCGAGGTCGATGATGCGTCCGTATTCGGACCGGAGGGAACATATAGTCAGCCTGTCGTGGCTGTAGCGACGGTTGGCACTGTCTCGCTCGGCTCGTTCACGATCAATGGCAGCTCTGGTAACTTGCTCATCATCAACGTTAATCAGTCGACCGCGACCAACTTGCCAGTCGGGACCGTGCTTTCAGCCAACGTGCCGACGAGCGCTCAGAGCAGTGCCGCGTCGATTTTCCCCAGTTACATCACAAACAGCACCACGCAATTCGCCACAAATCTAGTCAGGTATTTCAACAGCCTTCCGGTTAAGCTACCGGTCAAGAACACCCCGCCACACACGCCGGTTCAAAACGGTGCGATCCAGTCTTATGTATATCAGTATATTGCCGGCGCCGTTTCGACCAGTCTGCAACAGTTGCTCCTGGCGATTCCTCTGCCCACGACCACCGGTTCGGATCTGCTGATTTATAAAGCAGCGGCCGCGAGTGCGATCGCCCAGTCACGCCAGCAGATACTCAGTAGCATTGCTCAGATCTACAATCGCAACCTGTTGGTAAATGCCTTGGCCCCCGCCAATCGATTGGGCGAAAACTTCAACTCTAGCAGCGGCTCTGGGTCAAGCGGGTCGACGAGTTCGAGTAGCGGCACGTCGTCGACCAGTGGATCGTCCACCTCGACCGGGTGATTAAAAGCGGTTGCACGTCAGTTCACCATACGGGCGCACGCACTGGGCTTTACAATGCCACCGAATTCGGAGATAAAGCCCTTTCCATTGCCACCGAATTCGGAGATAAAGCCCTTTCCATTCAGTCTCCTGTCGCGGCGGTCGCCTCGTAAAATCACCCAGTCGACCTAATCGGCATTCTGGCAAGAATCCTTAAGGTCGTTGTGGGCGATGGCGAACGAATAATCATTTCCTGAAAACGGCGCAGCGTTAGTGGTGGCTCTGGTTGGTGGGAATGTACGAAGCAGCCCCATCCAATTTGGAAGTCAAAGCTAACTCGGTGATTTAACGGCTGGCACAATTCGGCGAGGCCTGTGTCCTTTGGAGCGGTTCGCAAAAACTGGAATCAAATGGATTGCATTGTGCTTCGGGCTGGCGGTGATGTCTGCGCACTGGCCTCAAACAATTTGGAAAAATCGCTGCTTATTGCGGCACGGTCGATTCTACAGAATCTCGAAAGAGTTATCGCCGCGACTGAGACGACTGTTGCTATCGGCCAGATCCAGCGCAAGGATGAGGCCGTTATTAGGGCGAGTCTATCAGGGCAACCACCTCTTGAACTGAGTGGCCCGTCCGGGGGCGAGAGGCCCCCCCTCCTCTGGAGCCTCTTCCATTGACCGTGACTCAAGCTGCCCCCGGCCAGCGTCCGCCCGACAGTCAGCCGGGTGCACAGGTCCCCGCGGCACCGCCTGCGCAGCCGCCAGCGAATCCAACACAGCCTGCGGCGAACCCAGCACAGCCGGCAGCAAATCCGACGCAACGTCCGCCGAATCCGACCCAGCCTCCCACCAATCCTGCGCAGCCAGCTGCACGGAGGGACCAGCGGACGCCGGCTCGGCCGGCACCAATCAACGTCGAACAACAGATCCAGTTCGACCGTTCCGGGCTGGTGACGATGCACGTGAATGAGCTTGATGTGCGCCAACTCCTCGAGCTTCTCAGTCGTCGTAGCGGACTCAATATTCTCGTCTCTCCCAGAGTTAGCGGGTTGATCACGGCCAATTTTGAAAGCGCAACCTTGGATGACGTGATCAAGTCGGTGATCAAGCTAGCGAACCTAGTCGAGAAAAGTGAAGGATCTATTCATTATATCTACACAAAAGGAGAGTTAGACGACGACGCAGAAATCGCCAAACGCGAACGAATTCTCACCAGAGTGTACAAGCTCAACTACGTTCGCTCAGACGAAATGCTGACGATGATTAGACCGTTCTTGAGCGCCGACGTTGGTCAGAAGCGCGTGTCAGTCACGCCGTCGTATCGTTTTGGGATCGGCGAGTCGGCGACGTTCGTTTCCGGCGGAGCCGGTGCGGCTTCGGCCAGTGGCGGCGGAGCCAGTACGTCCAATACCGGCGGTCCGACCAACCAGGGTGCCGCCGGCGGCGGTTCGACGGTCGGCGGCTATCAACCCCCTACCGGCGGTAACTCCATGGCGGATAGCGACCTTTTGGTCGTGCAGGACTACGAATCCAATCTCAAGTTGGTTGACCAGATCGTCCAGCGAATCGACCGGCGGCCGATTCAGGTCCTCATAGAGGCGGTCATCATCAGTGTCGATCTGGAACGCGCCCGGCAGCTCGGAGTCAACTTTGCAGTGGTCGACAACCTGGCAACGGTAATCGGCACGATCGGAAGTGGTGCCTCGCTGAACAACAATGTCGGTTTCAATCCTACCCAGTTGCTGACCACGGCCGGCAAGATCGCCGGATCGACCAGCGACCCGACGGGGCTTGCATCTACCGCCAACGGGGCGAAGTTTGGATTTGTCGCCAACAACGTGACCGGATTTGTCCAGGCCCTGGAAACGATCGGCAGCACCAAGATCCTGGCCAGTCCCCGCATCCTTGTCTTGAACAAGCAGTGCGCAGAGATCCAACTCGGCACACGTCTTGGTTTCCAGACGTTCTCTCAGAATTTCACCAGCACGATCCAGCAGGTGCAGTTCCTCAACACGGGGACCTTGCTTCGGATCCGCCCATTCATCTCGGAAGATGGAATGATCCGCATGGAGATCCATCCCGAGCGAAGCTCGGGTACTGTAACGAACAACATCCCCAATCAGCAGACGGCCGAGCTCACGACAAACGTGATGGTCCCCGACGGAGCGACACTTGTCATCGGCGGCCTCATGGAAGATGAGGACGACTACCAGATCCAAGGGTTGCCGGGCCTCGCTCGGATACCAGCGCTCGGCTATCTCTTTGGCTTTCGTCAAAAGAACGAGGGACGGCGAGAGCTGGTTGTGCTCTTGACGCCACACATCTGGTCCGGCGACCAACCACCATCCCGCGAAACGCTCCCGAACATGGGCGTGCCGATTCCCGAAGGCGCAGTAGTTGCCCCGGCTGTTTCGACCTTCAACGCGGCACTCACTCAACCTTCCACTGCTGATACGCGTACCGATTCGTCGTTGAACGGACGGATGCTCTTGACCGTCCCGCCCGAGATCGCCCTAACCAGCACCACGAGTCGTCCCCCAGTTGCTCCGACGGCATCGGCTCGAACAGTAGCGGCCTCGGAGTCAAGCCGCCCGCCGATCGCAGCTGGCGCCGCGCCTGCCAACAAGCTGCCCCAGAATTCTCAGCCACCAAGGCGGCGCGTATTCGGCTCCCTTGTTGAAAGGATGACCGGTCGTTCCGAATCTAAAAATCAAGGTCAGGCGATCACGGCCGCGGTGCCGTCCAACGGCAGCGCTCCAGCTGATTCGAATAACGCGAGCCGGCCGCTCATCCCCCTGCCCAATCCCCTAATTGCCCCCGGCCTGTCCCGGAGTATCGGGGCGCCGCCACAGCCCGCGCAGACCAGCGGTACGCAGTGACCGCATGCGCGGTTGACGTAGCCGATTCGGCAGCGGCCGTCGCCGTACTCACTCGAGACCGCTCAACCCTTGTTCTCACGTCAGGTGACGACAAAATGATGCCGACCGGTTGCGCAGCTCCGCGTCCAATATCGAGTAGCCTCCACTGATAGAAAACCAGCGCGAGATAAAGGCCGACAAAAACAGGAATCAAAAACCCGACGCGAAAGCGCGTGCCGAACATCGGGTAGTATTTGAAGACAACGATAAAAGGAAGACCCAGCGCAGTGAGGAGGTATTTTCCGAGAAAAAATGCGTTGTTACCCCTCGTGAGCAGATGTGCCATGAACGGATTGACCTCTTCACTGTTGGTGTCGAGTAGTTCAATCGTCAACACTCCGTCAAGGATCGTCAGCGCCAGAAGGCTGACGATCATAGCGAGCGTCATGGCATCGAAACGGTCGACAAAATAGGCACCACGGCGTTCTTCCTCGCGCCGGGGCCATGTGCGCCGACCCCCATGGCGGAGGGCATCGAGTGGCATTGTCGGCTGTGTCCGTCGGTCTGTTCGACCCCTTTGGTCGCCACCGCAGTCAAGCATCATAATAGTATAAACATGCTTCGGATAACCATTTCGATCCGGCTCGCCTTCCGTCCATCGCCTGACGCGAGTCCGGTTGTTGATTTCGGCCCATCGGCTCGACAGCGTTCTTTTACGCTCTCAATCGAGCGTACGCTTTTATCGGGCCGCTTACCCGAGGATGTTGCTCGGAAGCAACGTCGCTCCGAGGAACAGGAAGGGATCACTCAAGATGGATTGTGGGCGAGTGGCGAGAAAGGATGGCGGGGACGGGCTCATTCCGCTTCGGCCATGGTGACGCTGAGGGCGGCCTCGAGGCTGGTCAATCCTTCGCGGACCTTGTCGAGGGCGGTGTCAAAGAGCATTTTCATCCCCTCGTCGCGCGCGGCCTTGCGGAGCTGATCGAGGGGCGCTCGCTTCTGGATGAGCTGGGTGATTCTCGGTGTGATTCGCACGACCTCGAAAACGCCGATGCGGCCGCGGTAGCCGAGGCGCCGGCATTGAAGGCATCCCTTCGGTCGATAAAATACTTCACCCGGTGTCAGGTGATGCCGCTCGGCGACCTCGGCACTCACTTCGTACGGCTCTTTGCAGCTGGAACAGAGCTTGCGAACCAGGCGCTGGGCCTCCAAAACCCGCAGCGCACACGAGAGCAGGAAGGGCTCTATGCCCATGTCCTGGAGCCGTGTCACCGCCGAGAGGGCATCGTTGGTATGAATGGTCGAGAGTACGAAGTGACCTGTCAAGGCGGCGCGGAGGCAGATCTCGGCTGTCTCTTGGTCGCGGACCTCACCGACCATGATGATGTCGGGGTCTTGCCGCAAGAACGCACGCAACGCTGAGGAAAACGTCAGTCCGACCTGAGATTTGACCTGCACCTGGTTCATCCCCTTGAACTTGTATTCGACAGGGTCCTCGACCGTGCAGATGTTGACCTTGGGCGTATTAAGCTGGTTGAGGCAGGAATAGAGCGTTGTCGACTTGCCGCTGCCGGTCGGGCCCGTCACAAGCGCCAGCCCGTATGGCGACTCGATCGACTCGATCAAGTCTCTGGACTGCCGTTCGTCGAGGCCCAACCCGGTCAGTTCGAGCGGGATCGCCCCCTTGTCCAAGATCCGCATCACCATCTTCTCGCCGTGAACCGTCGGGACGGTGTTGACCCGGAGGTCAATGCGCTTGTCGCCAGTGCGCAGCGCGATGGCGCCGTCCTGTGGAATCCGCTTCTCGGCGATGTCCATCTTCGCCAGGATTTTGAACCGCGAGATGATCATGATGAACACGCTTTTCGACGGGGGTGGGAGTTCGTGGAGTACGCCGTCGATGCGGAGCCTGAACTTGCAACCGTCCTCGAACGGTTCAAGGTGGATGTCGCTGGCACGGTTGCGAAGCGCCTGCTCGAGGATCTGATTGACCATGCGGACAATGCGGCCATTGGCGTCGGCCGGGGGGGAGGCGTCGAGATTCAGGATGTTGTCGGAGTCGTTGTCCTCCTCCCCTTCAGTTGCGTCGAAGTCCTCGGTCCCCTCGCCGATGGCCTTGTGATCGCGAGTGGAGCGATAGAGTGCATCCAGGCCTGCCTCGACGACCGACAAAGGAGCGATGATTGGGTTGATCAAGAGGCCGGTCATTAGCTGGAGTTCATCGACAACGCCCATCGCCTCGGGCGACACGAAGGCGATGTCGAAGACATCCTCCCGAACGGCTATCGGGCAGATGAGCCGGTCGGAGCAGAGTTTCTCCGGCAGGAGGTTGCCGAGTTCCTTGTCCAAAGCACCTGCTTCGAGAGTGCTCTGTATCGTCGGGAGGAATAGGTCCTCGCCATAAATGCCGGCGATTTCCTGCTCGGAGATGTAGCCGGCACGGATCAGCGTCACCTCGGCAAGAGTGCCGGGCTTCGCCTTTTGGAGCGTCTCCTCGATCTCGCCGAGCCGCCCGGAATCGAACCAGTTGCGTCGTGCCAGCAGATCCAGGATCAGGGGCCGGGCGGCGGTGTCTGCGAAAGCATTGGCCATCGGTAATTCGGCGGGTTCGCGATTTGAGTGTTGAAGCGGTGGTTCCGGATTCGAGCTGAACCCGGCTGCGATTCGTAGCGTGCCTTAGCCAATTAGGTGCGAAACCTCTGAAAGTCTGTCGGTCCCAACTTCGACGTGGGTGCCAGGCTCGTCGCTACGGGCGGTCAGCGGTCGCACTCGAGGATCGTGAGATGGAATGGCTTTCCCTCGCAGGTGAATGACATCTCAGCCAGCGCCTTGCTGTCGGGAATGGTGAACAAGTAGTCAGTTCCCTCCGTCACCGCTGGCATCGAGAGCTGGTTGGGTTCGGGCAGGAGCGACTTGACATTGCCGCCGATCATGTTCGTCAGTTCACCAAGCGCGTTGTTCACTTGATCGGGAGTGATCTCGCAGGGATCAGCGCCGAACATGATCGCCGAAAGGCGCCGTGCCAGCCCCGCCGAGCATTCCAACTTGATCGCTCCCTGCCAGGCTCCGGTGATCTGGATGAAGCCGATCATCATCGTGGGGCGGCTACGATTACCCATTTGGCTTGGGTTCGGCGTTACCGGCAGGCCAAGCATGTTGTGCCAAATGGTTTCAACGGCCTCGCAAACCTTATTGTGTTCAAGCTCGGACATAGTTGATCTCTTTAACGCCTGTGTTGGCGGTCAATCATGGCAATCCGCTCCTACGTGCGAGTTACGCAATCAACGGCACCTAGGTCACTCTAGAACACAGCTTCGACTCGCGTCGGATTCTGTCTAAATCGGTCGACTCCGGTAAGCCACGCGTACGCGGATTGAATCACCTGACCCGGCGCCGGCATCGCATACAGGCTCGCGCTGGTGTTTTCCACCACAACCCTTCAAGCAAACACGGGGAGCCAACCCAGAGTGACCGGGTCGCTCCCCGCAGGGTTTTGGACACGTTGGTCAGCAACAATTCGGGCTAACAGCGTCGTCCAAGGCGGCGTGTGCAGGCTAGAAACGCGTTAACCTCGGGGCCTAGTGCCGGGCTGGCGGGCAAACCAGGAACTTGCAATGGCGCCGTTGGACTTGGCGCTGGGGGGACAGTCGTCGCGGGCGCGGTTGGTTGAACCTGTGCGCTGGGCACCGGCGCCGGTGGGGCGGACGGCGTGACGGTTGATGGCGTCGTCATTGTCGGGGCCGGAGGAGCGATGCTGGACTGCGTTGTCTTGGCCGGGGCCGCTGGAGCGACGGCGTACGGCATCGTTTTGGCCGGGCTGGTTGGAGCGACGGCATGCGGCATTGTCTTGGCGGGGGCCGTTGGAGCGGCGGCGTACGGCATCGTCTTGGCCGGGGCCGCTGGAGCAACGGCGGCAGGTGTGGTCTTGTAAGGTGTGGACGGGGCGACGGCGGCAGGTGTGGTCTTGTAAGGTGTGGACGGGGCGACGGCGGCAGGTGTGGTCTTGTATGGTGCGGGCGGCATTGACTTCCCTGGGGCCTGCGGCGTCTGAGCGTTCGCCGACACGCCCGACGTTATAAGGGAAAACGAGGCTAGCCCTAATGCCCACTTCACGTTGCGACTCATGGCACTTTCACTCCCGATGTCATTAACAGCCTAAAAATCAATTTCTCTGTTACAACCTGCATATTCTTCCTCATCTGTGCAGATACTACGGACTATAGCACTGCACTCTGTTAAGACCAAAGAAAAAAAGTTGCTCGTAGCGAAATAGCCTGCGCTTGCCATTGACTTTCAGTTCCTTGACTGGCCGAGGGTTGCCAGTATGATGAGCGCGAGGCTGGGTCGGCCTTCGACACGCGTATTTCTAGCGAATCCGATCTCCACTACGCTCCTGAAGGCGCCCGAGATACGTCGAGACTTTCGGGTTGTGCAATCTCGAACTTCGGCATATGCATCCGGGAACAAAGCGAGGTGGTGGCTGTGAGCGCACTCGATCTGTCCTTCCGAACTCGCCCACGCCGGTTAGCGTGCGGCTTTTGTTTGCTGGCGGCACTCAGTCTCGCAGCTTGGCTGATCCTTGCCGGCGGATCGAAACTTGGCGCGATCGAACCGGCCGCCAAAGCTCAGCAGCCCGCGACCGAACCTGTCGGAGCGGTCGACGAAAACGATCTCCAGAAGGCGGGAACCAATGACGCCAACTGGTTGATGTACGGCCGCACGTACAGCGGGCATCGTTACAGTGCCTTAAACCAGATCAACACCAAAAACGTGTCTCGGCTGATCCCGGTATGGACCTTTCAGACGGGTGTCCTCGACGGTTTCGAATGCACTCCGCTCGTGATTGACGGGATCATGTATCTGACGACTCCCTGGAACCATGGTTACGCGGTCGATTGCAAGACGGGCTCGCAGCTCTGGCATTATCAAAAATCGCTGCCCGAGAATCTTGCGCTCTGTTGTGACGCCGTCAATCGCGGATTCGCGGCGTGGGGCGACCGTCTCTACATGGCCACGCTCGATGCGCACCTCGTTTGTCTCGACCGCAATACTGGCGAAGAAGTCTGGGACGTGCCCATCACCGTCCCCGGCGAGGGGGGCAAAGAGTCTGGGGATATCTACAAGCTGGCCTATAGCGCGACCTTGGCGCCCCTTTTGGTCAAGGGCAAGGTCATTATTGGCATCAGCGGGGCCGAGTATGGCATCAGAGGCTTCATCGACGCGTACGACGCCAAGACTGGCAAGCGAGCCTGGCGCTTTTACACGGTCCCAAGTGACGACGACAAATCGGAACATGCCCAAAAGGCACTCCGAACGTGGCAAGGCAACACCTGGCTCACCGGGGGCGGATCGGCGTGGGTCACCGGCACATATGATTCCGAGCTCAATACGCTGTACTGGGGCATCGGCAATCCCTCGCCAGATTTCAACGGTGACGTCCGCAAAGGAGATAACCTCTACACGTGCTCGATTCTGGCTCTCAACCCAGACGATGGTTCATACAAGTGGCATTTTCAGAATAGCCCTCACGACGTCTGGGACTACGACGGCGTGAACGAGCCGGTATTGGTTGACATCACTCGCGACGGCAAGCCCTTGAAGGCACTCGTGCAGGCCCACCGCAATGGCTACTTTTATTGCCTGAACCGCGAGAACGGCGAATTCGTTTATGGCAAGCCGTTTTGCGAGGTAACCTGGGCCGACCGGACCAAAGGGGCCGATGGCCTTGACCCCAAGACGGGCCGGCCTTTTGTCAATCCGGCCGCCCTGCCGACTGAAGCGGGGGTGCGCGTTTGCCCGGGCGCCGCCGGGGGCAAGGAATGGAACCCGATGGCTTATGACCCGGGGGCCGGCCTTGCCTTTGTGTCGGTGATCAACAACTGCGCGAAATTTACCTCGGGGAAAGCCTTTTTCATCAAGGGGCAGCCGTACTGGGGGAGTTCGCTCACGCTGATTGACAACCAGGCGTCCGGCGCGTTCAAAGCCATCGAGGCGACGACAGGCCAGATCAAGTGGGAGGTGGCCACGCGCTCGCCAATGGTCGCCGGCGTGCTCGCGACCGGCGGCGGAGTCGTGTTCACAGGAGACGCTGAAGGGTTCTTTACCGCCTACGAAACACAAACAGGTAAGGTACTCTGGACCTTTCAGTGCGGATCGGGCCACCACTCCGGCCCAATTACCTATAGCCTCGACGGCCGGCAATACGTGGCCGTGTGCGTCGGCTGGGGAGGTTGGACCGCCGGCTTTGCTGGCGACGGCGCCCCATGGCTGCGCAACGCCCGCCGCGGAAACACCATGTTCGTCTTTGCTCTCCCCGAGGAAAGTAAATAGACTCGCGGTGAGCACCCCGAGCGTATTCTCGATCATTGCTGCTGCCATTGTTTAACTACCGCAGGTCGAAAGGCTTCGATGAAGCTGGCGATTCCAATCGGCCGATGGCTCGCTCCCGCACTGCTCGCGAGCGTCGCGCTGGGCTCCGGTGTTCCCGTGCGCAGCGCGGCGGATGATGGCGATGGCGCCGCCCGTTCTCAAGCCAAGGTTCTGACGGTCTGTGCGCTACCCGCGTCAATGCCGCGCAGCGATCGAGCGGCGGATGGCACACCGCGAGGCATCGACGTGGCCGTTGCCCAAGCGGTCGGACGTCTGCTTGGGCGGGCTGTCGAGTTCCATTGGTGTGCGAGTGCGGATTGCGCGTGGCATTGCCTCCCTGAGGGGCGCTGCGACGTCGTGATCGGCCAACCACAAGGTTCTGGTCCCGCGCGGGATCGCCTGGAGCGTTCCCTATGCGGGCGCCCAGTTTGGACTGGTGGTCCGGCGCGATGCGCGTGAAGTACGCACGCTGGCCGACCTTCGAGGTAAGCGGGTTGGAATTGTGACAGGCACTATCGCCGTTGCCGAGAGCGATCACAAGGTCGCCCGTTTCAAAACGCGCGAAGAGCTTCTCGACGGATTCGCGTCCGGCAATCTCGACGCGGGATTTGTCGACGCCGACTTTGCCGCTTGGTATCTGCATGAGCGTCCTCAACTCGACCTTTGGTTGGTGGCGGAATACGTTCCGCGCGAGCGCTGGAACATGGCTCTGGCGGTTCGAGCCAACGATTCGCAGCTCTTGAACGAGGTCAACCGAGCGATAGCACAGCTCGCCTTTTCGGGCGAATTGCGGACGATTTACGACGGCGTGGGCGTGCCGATGCGCGCCCCGTTTGAACCATCCGACCGGCCGCGGGCCGCCGCGGACACATGGCGGCGCGTTCGTGACCGGCGCGAGCTGGTTGTCAGCATCGACCCGGCTAACCTCCCCTACTCGAGCGCCAAGGAAGATCGACCGGGGTTCGATGTCGAGCTCGCGCGCGCTATGGCCGAGCGGCTTGGGATCAAACTCCGACTCGATTGGCTCGACGTACACCACGAGACGCCGGTCGGGCAGCTTCTCGAAGGCCGGTGCGACCTCGTGTTTGGTGAAGCCGTGGCCGCCAACGCCGTTGCCGACGACCTGCCACTCGCGGGAAAGCTCGTCTACTCGCGGCCGTACTACGGCACCGGCTATGTGCTGGTCCGGCGGAAGAATGGACCTGCCGTTCGTTCGCTTACGGAGCTCAAGGAATCGAAATCCGAGCGTCTTGGAACGGAGGCCGGCTCCGTAGCCGACTACAGTCTCCGCCAGCGCGGCTACCTGCGGCGGCTCTTCCGCAATCAATTGGCGGCGCTCAAGGCCTTGAACGATGGCGACATCGATTACGCCTACCTTTGGGCTAATGTGGGCTGGACCGTGCATGTCTCGCCGGACTTGAACGTGGCGCTCGTGCCGAACAATGCATCGGAGGATCGCTGGAACATCGCAGTGGCTATGCGCCCAGGGGACGACGAACTGAAACGCCATGTTGACGAAGCGATCGGAGCCCTCGTTGCCGATGGAACCGTCGCGCGTGCTCTTGCCCGCTACCATATGCCGATTCTTGATCCGTTAGCCGAGCCAGGGGCCGACGCGCATTCGAATGCCGGCGCACTTTTACGCTACGAGGTGGCAAACCGTGGCACCGAGCCGCGGATGCAAAAGATCCAGACCTCAAAACAAGCGTATTCGGGCCTGACGAGAATTCGCTCGGCGGGCGAGCTTGTTGTCGGTTTGGATCAAAACAACCTGCCGTTTTCCACAGCTCACCCTCAACCGGCTGGGCTCGACTACGAGATCGCCGGCTTGCTCGCCAAGGAGCTGGGAGTTCGGCTCCGGGTGTACTGGGCTATCTCCGCGCACGATTCCTATCCGTCAAAATTGTCGTCCAAGGGGCTCTGCGACGTGATCTTGGGCGTGATGCCCGACGATCGATTTGCGCAGCGTGTCTTGTACTCCCGGCCGTACTACCGCGCGGTGTACCAGCGTGTTATCCATGCCGGTGACCGCGGGAGTTTCGAGCGAGGGCCCTGGGCGGTCGAGCAAGGGGTCGCGGTGCGCGGGCTCTTGGGACAAGCGGTACGATTTTTTCCGAGTACCGAAGCGATACTTGAGGCAGTCGCGACCGATCGGATCGAGACGGGGTACGTAATCTCGACCCGGGGACACTGGCTTGCGCATGAGCGATGGCCCGGGAAACTCTCCTTTCTTCCAACAGCGGAGACTGCGGATAGTTTTCCGATATGTGCGGCGGTGCGCAAGTCGGACGGCGACCTCAAGGCAGCCATTGATCGGGCCTGGGACAAACTCGAGAGATCGAGCCAATTTAGCGAGGTCTTTGCCCGTTGGCACATTCCCCAAGAGCGTGTCGCGGTCGCCGAAACTCATAAAGGGCCTGGGCGGTGACAATACCCAACCCGGCGCGCGAATTCCCTCGACCGGGCTTGCTGGCCGCCTGCTTGATCATCGGGACAGCGTTCTTGGCTTTGGCCCGCGGCAGCCCGGTGTTTCGATTGCACCCAACGCAGAGTGCACAGGCAGAAGCGCAACGGAAACACGATGGCACCGGCGCACAAAGCCCGACAGCCGCCAAAACGGCCGCCGCGGTTTCGACTCCAGATCCGGCTGCTCTGGCGGAGGGCCAGGCCTTGTTTCGGGGCCTGTGCACCGGATGTCACGGCGGGACCGGCCGCGGCGGCAAAGGCCCCGACTTGACCGATAATCGTTGGATCCACGGCAACACCGACCAAGACATCACCCGCGTCATTCAAAACGGTGTGCCGAAGACCACGATGAAAAAACTGGGCGATGCACTCAAGGATGTCCAGATCAAAAAACTGGTCGCCTACATTCGAAGCCTGGCACGGTCGCCGACGGAGGGGAACTGGAAACCGTACATCGGTGGCGACCCTCAGGCGGGCCGGACACTCTTCTTCGATCTAAAGGGAAAGGCACCGTGCGCAAAATGTCATAGCGTCGCCGGCGACGGCGGACGCATCGGGCCAGCGCTCGACCGGATCGCCAGCCGGCGCGCGCGCCGAGTTTTTGATGGAATCCATTTTGCTGCCATCGAGGGAAATTGCCCCCGAATACGAGGCTGTCATCGTCGCCACTAAAGATGGTCATGTGATTACTGGACTACGCGTCAATGAATCCAACTTCAGCATTCAGCTTCACGAAGAGAACGGCCGGTTTCATTCCTTATTGAAGCGCGACCTGGACGAGGTCAAGGTCATGGCGAAATCGCTCATGCCGGAAAACTTCAGCGACGTTTTGACCGTCAAAGAGCTGCACGATCTCTTTGCGTACTTGTTGACATTGGAATGACGTCGTCGTTCCTAAGTCATAGCTCTTGCCAGCATCATAAGTTCATGTCTATTTAATAGTGGATGACGAAATTATCTTCGAAGCGACGGGCGTTTGGAACAATGGCAGCGATTTGACGACGCTCTGGACGACTCCCCACCCCAGTGGGATGAGCACAAGAATCCAGGAAACGGCAAACTTTAGCCATGAAGACTTGTTCTCTGAACGAATCATGGTCTCGGTTCGTCTCGGGTCTGGCGGGAAGATCAACTCGTGACAGATGGTCGCTCGAGGACGTCGGCCTCACGGTGGTGGAACCGCTTGGCGACAGGGCGGACGAGCAGGTTGCAGACGAGGCCGATCAAGAGGAGGCCGGCCATCAAGTACATCGTCACGTTGTATGCCTGCGCTCTCGCGATGCCGTGCTGGATTCGGTAAGTCGATACATAATTGACCAACTGCGGCCCCAGGACCGCGGCCATCGACCACGCCGTGATCAGGCGGCCGTGGATGGCGCCTAAGTGCATGGTGCCGAACAGGTCGCGGAGATAGGCGGGAATTGTTGCGAACCCCCCGCCGTACATGGAAATGATCAAAGAGGTAAGGAGGACAAAGAGGGTTACGCTCTGATACCTTTGAGCAAAGGGCACCAGAACATAAAGAACGGCCCCGAGAAGGAAGAAAATACAATAAATCGCCTTGCGTCCGGTCAGGTCAGACATCGACGACCAGAAGATCCGACCGGCCATGTTGGACAGGCTGAGCAAACCTGCGAAGCCGCCGCCGACCGCCGCGGGCACTTTGAACATGTCCTGACACATCAGCGACGCCTGGCCGAGAATGCCGATGCCGGCCGTGACATTCAGGCAGAGTACAACCCAAAGGAGCCAGAACTGCGGCGTTTTCCAGACAAGATCTACCGAGACGTCGTCTTGTGTGACGAGTCGCTTCGGCGTCGTCGGGGGAACATATCCCTCAGGCAGCCAACCAGTGGCAGGCACACGGAAACTGAATGCTCCAAACATCATATAGGCGACGTAAAGCGCGCCCATCACCAGGAACGCTTCCTTCACTCCGACCGACGTCTCTGACTTGAAGTAGCCCATCAGCTCGACGCCGAGCGGAGCACCGATCAAGGCACCGCCGCCGAAGCCCATGATGGCCAGACCGGTCGCCATGCCCGGCTGGTCTGGAAACCATTTGACGAGCGTCGAGACAGGCGCGATGTACCCGAGGCCGAGGCCAATGCCGCCGATGACGCCGTAACCTACGTAGAGCAACCAGATGTTGTGTAGCGAAACACCCAGGCTGGAAAGCCACAGGCCCCCACAAAACAAACCGGCGCTGGCGACGATGGTCTTCCTGGGGCCGACGTGTTCGACCCACCTGCCCAGCGTCGCGGCCGCGAGACCGAGCATGATCAAGGCAATCGAATAAATCCAGCCGACCTCGGGAATGGTCCAGTCTTGACCGTCGATCGAGCGTGTAATGCCGACCGCGCGGGTCAGGGGCTCGTTGAATACGCTGAATCCGTAGATCTCGCCGATGCACAGGTGGACGGCCAACGCCGCGGGAGGAATGAGCCAGCGATTGAATCCGGAAGGGGCGACCGTACGCGCCCGATCAAAAAGGCTGTGGAGAGGCATGGGCGCTCGTCCGGCTGATGAAACAGCCGGACCTTACCTTGGCCGGCCTCTGTCGCATTTTCATGATAACGCATGAGACAACCTCATGACGATCGAGCAGTTGCTCAGAATACCCGATAAGACGAATGGGACGCCAGCCGCCGATCAAAGCCTTGTTATCGCCTTGGCCGATGCAAGGTCCGGCGAACTGGACGGCTCGCGTCAACGCTCGTTTGACGACGAAGGAATGAGACCGAGTGCGGGTGAGCATCGAGTGAGGACGACCATACCGCGACAAGAACTGGGTGCGGGAAATGGTAAAGGATCTCTTCTGCCCGTGAGTTGTACGTCCCTTCCGCCTCGTCTCGCGCCCGACGACTGGGCTTCTCGACCAGAGCGCGGACGGGTAGTATTAAGGTAAGATTTTGGGGACGAACCATGTCGAACTCGACCGTCACGCAGTACCAGCACTTGGAGTTACGGCCCCGCTCCAACTATCGTCAGCTTTTCCTCAAGGGTCGGCGCATCCGCGCCGCAGTCGTTTACGAGGCGGTCCACGGTCCGGACCCGTATACGCCCGAAGAGTTTGCGATCTCTTACGATGTACCCTTGGTTGCGGTGCGCGAAGCCCTCGATTACGTCGCGAATAACCTGCCGCTGATTGAAGCTGAGCGGGACGGCGAAGCTGCCGATGTTCGGGCTCGTGGGCTCGACCGGCCTTTGCGTTCGTGAGGATCTTGGTCGATGAGAATATGAGCAGCAGCCGCTTGGCCGTGCGTCTGCGGTCTGCCGGGCACGACGTCCCACTTGCCATGGACGCCGGACTGGTCTCGGTCAACGATGCTCGCGTGCTGGCCTGGGCTGTCGCCGAGGACCGCGCGGTGCTGACCCGGGACCACGAAGATTTTGCCGCCCTTCACGACCTGGTCGTGGCCGTCGGCGGTCACCACCCGGGCATCCTCCAGCCTGGGCGGCCGAAAGATAACGGCCACGTTGCCGCCGAGTGATTGCGGAAGTGATTTCGACGGCAGTGATCCGGGCGAAATAGAGTGTATGCCCGGCTTTGATACGAGTCAGCGAACGAACCCAGACACTGCCGGATTCATTGACATGGCGTTTGACGAGGGCGCTGCTGTCGAAGAAATATACCGCCATTCTCAGCGGCGCTCACGGATGATGGTTTCGGAACGAGGCTCACCCTTGATGGTGATCGGCACATCCGCAGGGTCGTCAAAGTCAGCGTCGGTGTCGGGAAGCTGAGTCATCAAGCCGATTTTCAGCATATGCTGCTGAAGTTCCGCCTCGGTGAGAGGTTTCTTTTTCTGTGAAGCAGGCGCGGCACTCTTGGCCCTCCGGGAACGGGTCTTGGTATACTTGGGCAAGGTTTCCTTGAGCCGCGTGAGCGCATCGCGGATCACGTCCTCCTCGCAGATATAAAGACCCGCCCGCACCGCATCATGGACGATCCGCTCCATGTCTTTCGATAAATTAATGATCATAAGACCTTGTTCCTTTTGGGTTTATCGTACCACAGTTGGCCGCCTTTGCCAACGCGGACTGCAATGACGGCAAAGGCATTGCAGCCTTAGATCGGACCCCGTCTTCCTCATGGAACAACAGGCGCTTCAGCCGCAGACCGGACCTGGTACATGGTGCGGTCCGAGCTCGAACATTCGGCCGCGCAAAGAGGAATCAGCGGAGCCCAGGCATTGGCGGGAGATCCGAATCGCTCCGCTATAAACGGGTTAGGATTGTGAACAACGTCAGCCCACAGGGAAACGGCTGGCGTTGCAATGCCTTTCCTTTCAGTGTGTTGCCTTCGTCTGGACGATCGAGGATGATTACTCTGCGGACAAGGTCGACGTTTGATCGGGGCAGATTCCCCGGCGGGAGGTGCGGCGATGGAGATCGGTAGGGCGGCGGTCATCGCGTTGCTCATGACGGCGGTCGTGCAGGGCGGGGACGTCACGATCGAGAAGAACATCCGCTATCTCCCTCCCGGCCGGGCGGAGACGCTCGACCTGTACCTCCCGCCCGCGGACCTCAAGACCACGGGGAAGCGGCCGGCCATCGTGATTATCCACGGCGGCGGCTGGACTGGGGGCGACAAGGGGGCGAAGCGCGAGATCAACATCGGCACGACACTCGCGTCGCATGGCTATGTGTGCGTCAGCATCAATTACGCCCTGGCCGCGGAGGGCCGCCCGACGTGGCCGGGCAACCTCAAGGACTGCAAGCGGGCCGTCCGCTGGCTCCGCAAGAATGCCGAGAAGTACGGAATCGATCCCGACCACATCGGAGCCATTGGCGGGTCGGCCGGCGGGCACCTGACGGCCATGCTCGCGGTGACCGGGCCGGAGGACGGGTTCGAGCCCGAGGAGGACCCAGGCCTCTCCAGCCGAGTGCAGGCGGCGGTTCCGATGTATCCCGGCGCCGCCGCGGGCCTGAACCGCGACCATGTCATGTTCCCGGGCAAGCAAACCGAGATGCCCGAGGTCTACCGCGCCGCCGCGCCGATTAATCATGTCACCAGGGACGACGCGCCGATGCTCATCCTGCACGGCACGGCCGACACCACCACGCCGCTCTCGGGATCCCAGCGCTTCGCCGACAAGCTCGAGGAGGTCGGCGTCGAGCACCAGCTCGTGATCGTCGAGGGGGCGCCCACAGCTTCGACCTGCAGCCCGCGCAACGCGATCTGAGGGAGCTCGTCATCGGGTTCTTCGACAAGCACCTGAGGGGCGGAAAGGTTCCCTGGGGTTGAGAAGACATGTAGGGCGTACGGCTCGAACGATCCAAAGCCGAAAGGCACTGCAAAGAGCATGCCCTGCAGCGTCAGATCGGTCCCCGAATTCCTCAAGGAGAGGCAGGCACTTCCGCCGCATGCCGTTGAAGGGGTCATTGAAGGGGTCAGATCCGAATGGCGCCAGGATAACCGATACTATTAGCTACCATGGACTTACAGCAACATACGTAGTACTAGTTTTTTATACGTTCATATATTATCTCTCCTCGCTCGATCCGCCTTTTCGCATCTCGACGTGTTATCCCGAGAAGCCGGTGGGGCTTCGGCCGGCGCTTGACCGCGCGAGGCTCGTATCGGTCCGCTCGATCGCCGACGCGGTTCTGAACGACCAAGTCCAGCAGCAGGGGAATGTCAGCAGCAATCTGCCTCGGCTCGTACAGATGGGTCTCCTCAAAAGCGCGAATTGTCTGCCGTGCGCCATTGAAGCTCAGCTCGCGTGGCTGCACATCGTGACCCCGCGCAGCCTCGGCCATTACTCCCCGAATCAAGTTATAGGCCAGCAGATGCATCGCGATCTCTTTACGCACCGTGTCGGGACGCTTGCTCCGCAGCATCTCCATTCCCATCGTGGTCTTGAGCGATCTTATGTCAAGCTCTGCATTCCATCGTTGTCGGAACAAATTTCGTAGTGCGGATGCCGAATATTTCTTCGCATCCAAGAGCGTTGTTACGATCACCAGCTCTCGGGTCCGCTTCGTGCGTTCCTTGATCCGAACGCGAATCTCGCGAAGTCTCAGCTCTGCGGGCAGCGCGGCGTACTCGGCGGGGCTCATCCAGTCGGGTCGCGGGGACTTCGGCCAAGTCACGATGTGATCGCCCGGTCCTAGCCGACGTCCCCGGCGGAAGTCGGCCTTGCGAGTTTGGTGCATCCGGAAAACGACGTCGACGCTGCGAGTCCGCGATGACCCAGTAATTGCAGAAGAATCGATCGGCCAAAGCAATATCACCGGGCTGGAGCTGGCCACTGATTTGACGGAACAGTCCCAGTTCACTGGATTGTTTGCCCTGGTAGGGCCCGACGGCAGCCTCCAACACCGTCCCCACAGCCAAGCTGATGATCAGGAGAATGCGCGCAATCGGGAAACCGAGCCCGGGTTTCTGACTTCGCGACTGTGGGTACACAGCCTGGTTGGCTTTGGTGTCCGGCATGATGACTGTGGTGCCGTCGAGGAGCTTGACGGTCCGACCGACAAACAGCCAGTGAGCGTCGGCCTGCCGATGAATCGCTTGACCCGAACGACGAGCCAATTCCCAGACCACCTCTTCCGGCAAGCGTTCGCGAGCCTCGCAATAGCTGGCTGTGTCGTTCGCCACCGGGGGCAACCCGCGATCCTTGCGGTACTTCTGGAAACGTTTCAAGGCGTCGCCGCAAGAGTGATCGGAGGAGAGGATCTGCGACAAGAACATGCCCAAGGTGATCCACGGAGTGTAGATTCGGTTCCTCCAACGGTGGTTCCAAGCGCGGCAGGCCGACTCGACCTCGGAGACGGACAACACATCGAGGAACGGCAGTCCGGATTGCTCATCGAACTGGTTCCGGACCGCGCCGGCTTCGTCGCCCGCCAGACGGGACGTAGAATGAACCACGGTGACCTCCTTGTCGTGGTGGATTGGTGGCAACTTGGCCTAAAGCACCACCAAGCTACCACGCACCACGCAAGGGGGTCACTCACCTATGCGAGAATGCTCACGCCTCAACTGCTTTCTTAGTCAAGACTTGCGGGTTGTCCTGGCGCCATTCGGGTCAGATCCGGTTATTGAAGGGGTCAGATCCGGTTAGTTGAAGGGGTCAGATCCGGTTAGCGGTTCAAGTAAGCCGCTTCGCGGCAGAATGAATTTCGGCCTTTTCCCTGGCTTCTCGTCGTCCTTTCCCGCTGACCGCACATCGCCTCGCTTTTGAGTGTCCTCCATCGCCGTCATTCACGTGATTTGCGACCTCGGTGGGACCAGAGTGGTTTTCCAGACGGTTTTTCCTACCTCCGTTTGGAAAGGGCCCACTATGAGCACCAAACTTCGTCAGCGCATGCACCAGGACCTGCAATTGGCCGGTCTCGCCGAAGGTACGCAGAAGATGTACCTCCGCGCCGTCAGGCAGCTCGCCGCCCACTTTCACAAGCCTCCTGACCGGATCACCGAGCACGAACTGCGGGAGTACTTGCTGTACCTCAAGAACGAGCGAATGTACCAACCAAGCTCGCTGAAGATCGCTGCCAGCGGAATCATCTTCTTCTATACACACACTGCCCCGCGCGACTGGCCGACGCTCCGGAAAATTCGCTTTCCTCGTCCCGACGCCTTACCTGACGTCCTGAGCATCGCGGAAGTGCGGCGCCTCATCGACGCGGTGCGTACTCCGCACAATAAGACCTACTTCTGGACGGTCTACTCGCTCGGGCTGCGTCTCCAGGAAAGCTTGCACTTGCAAGTCCGCGACATCGACAGCGAGCGGATGGTCGTTCATGTTCATCGTGGCAAGGGCGCCAAGGACCGCTACGTCCCGCTGCCCGCGCGCACCTTGCAGATGCTGCGTCAATACTGGGCCACCCATCGCAACCCGGTCTGGATCTTTCCAGCGACGGGACGCGATCACGATGAAGCCACCACGGCCACAGAACCCATGGCGCGTTCCAGTGTTCACGGCGCGATGAAACGCGTGGTGCAGGAGCTTGGCTTTCGCAAGAGGATCACGATCCACACGCTGAGGCACAGTTACGCGACACATTTGCTCGAGGCTGGCGTGAACCTGCGCTTGATCCAGCAGTACCTGGGTCACAGTTCCTTGCAGGCCACGATGATTTATCTCCATCTGACCTCCCTGGGCCACGAACAGGCGCGGGCCACTATCGAGAAGATGATGTCGGACTAGCCCGATGCCGACCGTCGCCGAAGTGATGCGGCGGCACGGCGCGGCCTATCTCGAGCGATTCGGTGCGGCGATGCCCGCGGAGCACAAGAAAGTCCTCCGGACGATCATGGCCTGTCGCACGGGCCAACTGGGGACGGTGCTCTATCGTTGCACGTCGTGCGGTCGTCAGCACCTCATGGGTCGCTCCTGCGGCAACCGGCATTGTCCGACTTGCCAGCAGGACAAGACCCGGGTTTGGCTCGAGACCCAGACCGACCGTTTGCTACCGTGCCCATACTTCCTGATGACCTTCACGGTCCCGGCCGCGCTGCGCGCCTGGATACGCAGTCATCAGCGCATCGGCTACGCGGCCTTGTTCGAGGCGTCCAGCGAGGCGATCAAAACGTTGGCGGCCGATCCCAAGTATGTCGGAGCCACCCAAGCTGGTTTCTTCGGCGTACTGCACACCTGGGGGCGCACGCTCGATTATCACCCCCATGTTCATTATGTTGTGCCCGGCGGTGGCATCAGTGCCGACGGCCGGACATGGTTGCCGTCCCACGCCCAGTTCTTCGTAGCAGTGCGGCCGCTGTCGATTCTGTTTCGAGCCAAGTTCCGCGACGCTCTCTCGCGTGCCGGGCTGTTGACAGAAGTCGATCCCGCGGTATGGCGTCAAGACTGGGTGGTCCACTCGCAGGCCGTTGGTGACGGCCGGGCTTCATTGAAGTATCTGGCGCCTTACGTTTTTCGGGTAGCCATCAGCGATCGGCGAATCGTCTCCTATGATGACGATTCCGTCACCTTCTCGTACCGCAAGAGTGGCTCGAACCGCTGGCGACGGATGACGCTCGATCCGCCCGAGTTTCTCCGCCGCTTTTTGCAACACGTTTTGCCCACTGGTTTCCAGAAGGTGCGGCATTACGGCTTTTTGAGCCCGAACAGCAGGGTCTCATTGGACATGGTGCGCTGGCTGATCGCGCTTTATCAAAAAGTGGTCTTTGTTTTAGGAGGTCAGGTACCGCAAAAAGCTGCGGCCAGACCACAATTCCGCTGTGCCCACTGCGGTGGGGCGATGCTTATTCTTATCCGCTTCTACTCCACTGAATCGAACTACTTTGACACAAGCTAGGATGCTCGGAACTCACCACACTTCGTGCTGCTTGCAAACGGCTTCGCTCAGCCGAAGCGCGCTCGCTGTCGCGCTGACCTTGTTCACAGAGGCAACCTGCAGCCTCCGGAGCGCAGAGTCCCGCCTGCTTTTCGTGCGCGACAGGCACTTTCCCCTCCCACGAAGGCCGTTATCGCCCGTCCCGCTCCCCAGGCCACAAGTCCGTGACGGATCGACGCCCCAGCTAATCCGAAGCGTTGCCCTACAAAGCACGTCACGCGCCGGGTCCACGGGCTTCTTGAACAGAGGACTTGAGATTCGGCTTCGCGAACTCAAATCCTAATCATGTTTTCATTGAAAATTGATGGGGTCAGATCCGTTGAAGGGGTCAGATCCGTAGCGGTTTTCACGAGATCAGATTTAGCGAACGGTGAAAGACGGAGCTGAAGGATCAGCGAGCCAAAGCGGCCGCAAGATCGTCGAGCGGAACTAACATTATGCTGACTCGATTATGCTGACTCGAGCGTCAGATCTGGTCGGTTTTGAGAAGCTCCTGGCGAATACGGGCAATATCTTGTCGGAGCTTGCTGGAATCCGGCAGCGCGGGTTGACGCGCCGAGTCAGGTTACGTACGCTGTCGGCGTGGCCGAGACCGAATACGGCCGCCAGTTCACGCAACGTACAGGACGTCAGTTGGCGTGACAGCCATGCGGCAACGTCTCGGCTGATGGACGCGGCACGAAGGTTTCGGAAAGACTGAGGATCGACCCCATAGTGCGCAGCCACTGCGGAATGAATCCTGCCGAGATCAATGGCCGAAAGCCGGCGAGCTGCGGGCACGCCCTCGTGCGACTCGGCCTGGCCAGCCCGTGCGCGGATCTTATCGACGAAGGCCAAACTACCCAGCAGCCAGCCGTGAATCGCGTCTCGAAAGGGATTCTCCGGTGGTTCTGTCAGCCCCCGCTCGACGTAGCGACGGTACGCATTCTCAGGATCGCGGCCGCCCACATCTCCTTGCCAGGCGGCGTATACGACGTCGTACGCCACCCAATCGAATCGCGCTCGCCTCGAGCTATAGCCCGGATAGCTCGACCAGCGCCACTCTCGCGGGTGTGACACGAGCGGGCTCTTGCCTCGCACTGGGTTGAGGTGAATGTAGCGGCTTACACTCCAGAAATAGGTCTCGGCCTCGACCAACTGGCTCTTGAACCTCCCCTGCAAGAGGTGTCCCGGGCGACGGTGCCTCTTGGCGTACCAGTTGGCGTAGCCCGATGCAAGATACTGCATTCCGCGTGAAAGGTTCGGTCGCGGCGTTCGCAGAAAGACGTGGAAGTGATTTGGCATCATCACGAAGCTGAACATCTCCCAACCGCACCGGTTGACAGCAAGGGCCAGTCCGTCGAGAAGGCGCTGGTAATCGCCATCGTCGTGGAAGATTTGCTGCCGCCCATTTCCCCGACACATGACGTGGTAGATGGCGCCCGGAAATTCAACTCGCAAAGGTCTGCTCATCGTCCAAGCTTAGCGATATGTCGACGCTCTTTAAACCGCGAACCGGATCTGACCCCCTGCACGCGAACCGGATCTGACCCGAATGGCGCCAGGACAACCCGCAAGTCTTGACCAAACAAGCAGTTGAGGCGTGAGCATTCTCGCATAGTTGAGTAACCCCCTTGCGTGGTAGCTTGGTGGTGCTTTAACCCAATCGCCACCAATCCACCACGACAAGGAGGTCACCGTGGTTCATTCTACGTCCCGTCTGGCGGGCGACGAAGCCGGCGCGGTCCGGAACCAGTTCGATGAGCAATCCGGACTGCCGTTCCTCGATGTGTTGTCCGTCTCCGAGGTCGAGTCGGCCTGCCGCGCTTGGAACCACCGTTGGAGGAACCGAATCTACACTCCGTGGATCACCTTGGGCATGTTCTTGTCGCAGATCCTCTCCTCCGATCACTCTTGCGGCGACGCCTTGAAACGTTTCCAAAAGTACCGCAAGGATCGCGGGTTGCCCCCGGTGGCGAACGACACAGCCAGCTATTGCGAGGCTCGCGAACGCTTGCCGGAAGAGGTGGTCTGGGAATTGGCTCGTCGTTCGGGTCA
The DNA here is from genome assembly GCA_963850935.1 of uncultured Isosphaeraceae bacterium. GTDB lineage: Bacteria > Planctomycetota > Planctomycetia > Isosphaerales > Isosphaeraceae > CAWFRS01. The sequence goes on along the minus strand of CAWKNT010000028.1, from coordinate 250,780 downwards.
AGCGATTCATCGGCAGGCCGACGCTCACTGGCTGTTTGTCGGCCGGCCCGTCAAACTCCTCGACGGCACCACAGTCATCATGCCGGACACCAAAGCCAACCAGGCTGTGTACCCACAGTCGCGAAGTCAGAAACCCGGGCTCGGTTTCCCGATTGCGCGCATTCTCCTGATCATCAGCTTGGCTGTGGGGACGGTGTTGGAGGCTGCCGTCGGGCCCTACCAGGGCAAACAATCCAGTGAACTGGGACTGTTCCGTCAAATCAGTGGCCAGCTCCAGCCCGGTGATATTGCTTTGGCCGATCGATTCTTCTGCAATTACTGGGTCATCGCGGACTCGCAGCGTCGCAGCGTCGACGTCGTTTTCCGGATGCACCAAACTCGCAAGGCCGACTTCCGCCGGGGACGTCGGCTAGGACCGGGCGATCACATCGTGACTTGGCCGAAGTCCCCGCGACCCGACTGGATGAGCCCCGCCGAGTACGCCGCGATGCCCGCAGAGTTGAGACTTCGCGAAATCCGTGTTCGGATCAAGGAGAGTACGAAGCGGACCCGAGAGCTGGTGATCGTAACAACGCTCTTGGATGCGAAGAAATATTCGGCATCCGCATTACGAAATCTGTTCCGACAACGATGGAATGCAGAGCTTGACATAAGATCGCTCAAGACCACGATGGGAATGGAGATGCTGCGGAGCAAGCGTCCCGACACGGTGCGTAAAGAGATCGCGATGCATCTGCTGGCCTATAACTTGATTCGGGGAGTAATGGCCGAGGCTGCGCGGGGTCGCGACGTGCAGCCACGCGAGCTGAGCTTCAATGGCGCACGGCAGACAATTCGCGCTTTTGAGGAGACCCATCTGTACGAGCCGAGGCAGATTGCTGCTGACATTCCCCTGCTGCTGGACCTGGTCGTTCAGAACCGTGTCGGCGATCGAGCGGACCGATACGAGCCTCGCGCGGTCAAGCGCCCGCCGAAGCCCCACCGGCTTCTCGGGATAACACGTCGAGATGCGAAGAAGCGGATCGAGCGAGGAGAGATAGTATATGAACGTATAAAATACTAATACTACGTATGTTGCTGTAAGTCCATGGTAGCTAATAGCATCAGTTATCCTGGCGCCATTCAGGTCTGACCCGAATGGTACGAGGTTAAGCGTAACCCCAATAAGGGAAATGAGTTAGGATTGTACGATGGAATATCAGACTCCGAAGTGCACATCTCAATTCATAATTGCGTTCGCGAGAACGCCTTGAATCGCAACTGGATCGATGAATGACGTTATGTGCATTCACTAGTTTAACCAGATTTGTCGTTTGCCGCAACGTCTTTGCCCACAGGCACTTATTTCTTAACCTCGTGCCATTCAGGTCTGACCCCCTCCATGACCCCCTCCATGGCGTTGCCCTTTACATGGCGTTGGTCGCGCGATTCCCGCTCCGACCGCTCCGTTCGGAGCGCGATCTCGACCGCGCCACCAAGATTGCGAACGAGCTGGCGGTCCGTGGAAATCTCTCGCGATGGGAGCACGATTATCTCGATGTCCTTTCCGACTTGATCGAGGCTTATGAGGCGGCCCATCATCCGATACCGGATCTCTCCGGACCGGAAATGCTGCGGCATTTGCTCACAGAACGAGGCATCTCCCAGGCCTCGGTGGCGAGAGAGATGGGCATGGCGCCCTCGACGGTTTCCGACATCCTACGTGGCAAGCGCGGTATCGGACGCAAGCACATCGAGGCGTTTGCCACCTACTTCCACGTCTCCCCGGCGGTCTTCTTACCCGAGCCCTGATCGCGGAAACGTCGGAGGGACAAAAGGCGCATCAGGTAGCGCCCGCAGTCGGCTCGCGAAAGGCTCGGCAACTCGACTAACTCGCGAGACAACTTAGCAACTCCCAGCACGCGTGGACGACGATCTGCTCGAGCTCGATGATCAGCCGCCGTCCGTCGGAATCTTCGCGGACGATCTTCCGGCGAGCATTATGCCGCGCCGTCGCGTGATCAATCACTTCCTCGAATTTGATCCGCAAGCTTCTGGGGGTGTTGGAAGGTGAGAGTTTGGGAGAGCGACCGTCAACCTAAAAACAAAAAACCAAGGCTGACACCGCGAAGCCATAAAAACAAAAAACCAAGGCTGACACCGCGAAGCCAAGGCTGACACCGCGAAGCCAAAAAGGCTGACACCGCGAAGCCAAAGGCTGACACCGCGAAGCCATAAAAACAAAAAACCAAGGCTGACACCGCGAAGCCAAAAAGGCTGACACCGCGAAGCCAAAGGCTGACACCGCGAAGCCATAAAAACAAAAAACCAAGGCTGACACCGCGAAGCCATGACAGACACCGCGAAGCCATGACACCGCGAAGCCACCAGACACCGCGAAGCCACCAAAAACCAAGGCTGACACCGCGAAGCCACCAAGACACCGCGAAGCCACCAAAAACCAAGGCTGACACCGCGAAGCCACCAGGCTGACACCGCGAAGCCACCCAGGCTGACACCGCGAAGCCACCCCGTACTCGGCGGTCATTGGCTTGCCGCGCCGGCCGTGGCCATCGAGGCGGCCCAGCGTGATCGGATATTCGCGCCTGATGCGGCTACCTTCGATCCGACCCCAGCCCGCCGCGGCGAGGGCTGGATCGACGTGCTCGGCTCGTGTCTCGGCTTCGTTCATTCGGGATCATCCCGTGCTTCGCAATCGGTTCAGGGCGAGTTCGAGCAGGCGGTCCGAAAAGAGCCCTTCTTTGCGTAAAGCGGCGGCCGGCCCCGCGGGCCAGTTGCGAATCCCGGCTTTGATTCCTTCAAGAGTCGGCTCCGCATGCTCGCGGACGATCAACCAGTCGACCGTCGCCAGCGCCTCCAGCCCGAGCGGCGATTGAAATCCGTCAATCAACGCGTCGGCTGACTCGATCGCGGGCGCGTACGTCTTGGCTTCCTTGCTGTTCAGATACGCGGCGATCGTGTCGCGTTTCGAGTCTTCAAACCAGATGGTATCGAAGGCGCCGGCATCGGCGAGCCGCTTGTCGCAATGCAGATAGCTGCCGTCGAGCCCGTCTAACAGGTGGGTCAGGCGGTCTGCATACGGACCGTAGCGACGGGCTTCAAAACGCAGGTCGAGCGGGTTTTTCAAACCCATCAGGTTGATGGTACGCTCGACAAACCATGCCAGCTTGTGTGTTTCCAGCAGCGTGCATTCGATGCCGAGCACCCAGTAGCGTCGTACCATCTCAGCGATGAGGGCGCGCGCCGGTGTAAGCTTCTCGACGCCCTTCTTCTTGGCAACGTTTTGATATGTCGCCGTCGGCTCGTAAACGACGACGTCTACGTCTTCGAGGTCCGCCAGCGCGGCCTCGATCAAAGGGCGCACGACTCGCCAATCCAGTCCGCCATTGCCGCAGCCTAAAGGCGGAATCGCGATCGAGCGAATCTGGTTCGCGCGGATCACCTCATGCAATGCCACCAAGCCGTCGCGTACCGACTCCAGCTTCGCACGCTGTCGCCAGTGACCTTTTGTGGGGAAATTGATGATCCAGCGCGGGCCCTGGAGTTCAACGCTTCGTGTCACGAACATCTCGCCCAGGCGAACTTCGCCGGACTTGCACGCCCGCGCATACGCCGCGAAGTTTTCCGGGAAGCGTTCCTTGAACATCAGCGCGATGCCTTTGCCCATGACGCCGACCGTGTTCACCGTGTTGACAACGGCATCCACGTCCGCGTCCAAGAGATTTCCTTGAGTAAATCGCATGGTCTTAGAAATACCATATCGGGGTCGTCTTGACACTCAATTTCACGCCGCACTGCTCGACCTGGCCCGCCAGGTCGCGTTTCACCGATTCGTCGTAACAGCCGATTCCCAGGAGCGCATCCAGCGGGACACGCTGGTGAACGAGGGCCTCGGCCTGATATCGCGCTTGCTTGCCCGGATCGGCGTCGTCGGTCTTGAAATCGCGGCTTTTCAGAAGTGCCCAATCTATCTTATCCAACTCGGACACGCGAGCGAAGAACTCCGTGTCGGCGGTGTAGGCGTGCTGGTTCGTGAACACGAAAGGCAAGCCTAGCTCGGTGAGCCGATGTATGGAGGAAACGAGGATCGCGATGTCGCGGTTCTCGCGGCGTATGATACCGCCGTAGCCAGTCTTGATGTTGTACATCATGATCGAGAAAGGGGTGAAATAGAACGGCACGTAGTCGCTCAACGTCCCACCGGGCGGGATTGGCACGATCCGCCGCGAACGTTTCGCGATCAAGTCGGAATTTCCTATGTTCACGTAATTCGGATCTTGTTCGGCAGTGTTGGGGCAATGCAAGCCGCCATTCTTCAGTATCCAGAGCACATTCGACACGTGCACGACGCGGAAGATCAAGGCCCGTTCTGGATTGAGGTTCGCAGTCATAATTAGAGATTACCGCTGAACGCCTCGTGTAGCAGCGATTTCTTTAGCCGGTCGAGTGCATCGAGCTTCTCACGGTATAAGGACTCGAGACGCCGCGTCTCGGCTTGGAGCGCATCCAGGTGCCTCACGACCTCGAGCTGCCTATCCAGTTTTGGCGCACTCACTGGCAATAGCCGCAGGTCTTCAATATTGATTCCGACGTAGGCCAAACCCTTCTTTACGCCGCCAAGCCAATGCTGGCTCGCGCCTGAACCGATCAGATAGCTGAGGAATACCGGATTGATCCGCGATGTATTGACGGGAACGACTGCCACCTCACGCGACACGTTCCAGCCTGCCATTTTCGGCGTGACCACGGCAACTCCGCCAAGCGTCCCACGAACATTTACAAGTACTTCACCGCCTTTCAGGATAGTGCGCGAGTATTCAGAGCAGAGAGTGGGAGCGATCCTCTTCATACCTGCAGTATCAATCCGAAGCCAGCGGACGTTGCTGGTCCGAAGGCACGGAATGCCGTCTGGAACTTCTTCGCCGAGCTTAATCACGCCGTATGTGATGATACGCGAAAAGTCGCAGAGGTCGGCGAGCGGCTTTTCCAGCCAATCATCTCCGCGCTCGGTGAAGACGGCTTGTAGGCGGCTCTCAAAGAGCGCGCGGGCGTTCTGGAGGTTCTTTTCGGTGTTGGCCTTCGCGGTGGCGATGCTGTCGAACGCTTCGTCGAGGATAGCCACAATTCGTCGCTGTTCGGACAGAGTTGGCACGGGAATCGGAATCGAGTTTAGGGCTTTTTGGTCGAGCTTTGGCTGGGCTGCTCCCGTTAAGTAATCGTCAAGCGGAATGCTTTCCAAATAAAGTTCAACAAATCGTTGAGGGAGATAGGACATGCACAACAAGAGAGGAAAATGCAGTCCGCGCACTCGCAGGTCGATCTGAAACTCGGCGCGATTCGAGCCTGAATCTTTGGCCTCCTGAGTGGGGATTCTGTCGAGCTCAAGCACGGGCTAGAGATCCGAAATGTCCTGCTTTGAATGGGTTAGGGCTGTCCACTTCTTCGGACCACCACGAAAGTGTGGACGTTGCGGTGCATGTCCTTTCCGCCGGTCGATGCGTCACTGACCCGCTGGTATCACTGCATCACTCGCTGTGTGCACCGCGCCTTCTTGCTGGGTGAAGGAGAATTCAACCGCAAGGAATGGCTCGAAAATCGGCTCGAGGAGCTTGCCGATATCTTTGCCATCGGCATTGGCGGTTTTTCAGTGATGGACAATCACTTGCACATACTGGTGCGGCTTGACCCCGATATTGCCGCGGCGTGGTCGGATGAGGAAGTCGTGCGCCGGTGGGGGCGGCTCTTTCCACCGCGTGATAAATCCCGCCGGCCAATGCCGGCCACCAAAGAGTGGGTCCAATGGCGGCTGTCTGATGCCCAGTGGATTGCGACCGCACGCCAGCGGCTGCAAAGTCTCAGCTGGTTTATGAAATGCACTGGCTTTGTCCGATCGAAGATCGCCGTGGATTGGATTCGACACGTGAAGGTATGATTCAGGGATTCTCGCTAGGGAGCTATGTTCAATTAGTCGACTACTCCGGTCGGCTCTTCCGCCAAGGCAAGGCTTCGATCTCGGCGGAGCTGGCCGCAATCTTCGAGCGGCTGGGTTGCAGCGCTCAGAGCTGGCAGAGCCGGATCGAGAGGCTCCGCAATGGTCGGTTGCTGGGTCGTTTCTTCACGACCACCCGCGCCAAGCTACGGGAAATCTCCCAGCGACTTGGCTTGAAGCGAGCGGTGAATCTCGTGGGCTTTCCCGTTTAGCGACGGCGCAGTCAGGATAGGTAAATAATGGTGTGCTAAATACCTTGCGTGAATCCGTTGCCGCTTGCGAAAGCCCCTGCGAACCGATCGTGAAACTCTGTCCGGCGAGGTGAGCATCGACCGCGCATGCCCGCTCGGCCTAGCCCATCTCAATGGGCGCTGCGGACGCGGTCCGACCAGCCCGTATTCCGCTGCTTGGACACCTTAGATGCCGCGGCGACAGGCATCTCTTTGGCCTGAGATTGCCTCGGGGCACATTGCGCCCCGCCGCGTACTTTGAGCGCACGGCGCAGACTTCGTATCTGTCGGTTGCTTCTGCACGCGTTCAGGCCGCGGACATCACTGACACTGACAGCCTGACAACCCCGGCAGTTTCACACACATCGGCATGGCCCGGTCGCTCGGTCGCTATTTTAAAGCCTTTCACGTGGCATGCTGTGCATGTCCTCACTGCCTTGTGCATGTCCTCACTGCCTACTGCCTTCCTCACTGCCTCGTCGGCACCGAAGCGAGCCGAGAGTTCGCGGACGCGGCGTGGTGAGGGTCCTTGGCGCATGGCAGCGATCAGGATGACGATCGCGCCGAGGTAGACCGTTCGCCCGAGGAATCGCACCGACGGCGGTGTGACTCGCTTCCTGCAGCCGTCGCGGTCGCAGCAGAAGCTGAGTCTCAGGCATTGTTGCTCGGGTAGCTGGACGGGAGTGTCGCGTGGCTTGCGAAGGTAGTTGGCGGAGTGGAGGCGTCCGCCACAAGGGCACGCTTTCTTCCGAGTTTCCTCTGCGAGATCTTGATCGACAGCCAAAAGAAACGACCAGAACCTGGCGGTCCGAAGCAGATCGTGATACATGGTCGAGTACTCCGCGCTTGTGGTAAACCACGGAGTACACCCCTCGGGAAGCTTGATCCAGTGGTCAGGCTCTTCGAGGGGGATTTTTTTGATTGCCTGAGCGATCTCGCTCAGGAACGGCGGATTTCGCCTCGATTATTTTGCCCACGCACACTAGTCCGCCGACCACGGGGTCAGCACCGGTTTTCCGTCGGTTTGTTAGCCCCGTATAGAGCAGCCGTCCCCGGCGTATTGTTGGGCCGCGCGCTTACGCTTCGCACGTGGGCAAGAGTGGGACCCTAATCGTCGCCGATTAGGGAGGGCCACCGAGCTCACAAAAGTGGTGCCTCCCGCACCGAGATTGTGGACCTATTGAAGGAAACTACTGCTTAAGCCTCTGGCAAAACTTTCTCCAAGTCGCTCAGTTCCTTTTCGATACAAAGATAATCATGTTTCTTAGCCCGGCTGCGGACGGTCTTACACCTCTCCCTGGCTTTTTCCGTATCACCTTGGGCCAGAAAGAGCCAAGCTCTTTCCAGAAGGCAATCCATTTCGAGCAATGCAAAAGGTCCGGCAGTCTCCTCCGCTCGTTTTAAATGATTGTCAGCGTCATCAAAATTCTCCCTCACACGGTCGACTTTTGCCATGAACAACTCGCTTATGACAAACAGATCATAGGCAGGGCCAAGGTTGAGATAGGCCTTCCCGTTCATAAGATCTTCTTCAATACGCATCAGAGCGACTTTCATGTCCGGTTCGTGGCCTGTCCGCAACCTTTCCAACTTCATCCGACCGAGCACTTGGTAGCCCAAGAACCCACAGACAGGATTGTCTTGACGCGCGCCTACGAGTGCCCGGCCTTCGTGTTCTGCATCCTCATAAGACTCGAGATGCAACAGAAGGCGAGCATAATGGAAGCGCAAAATAGGCAAGACCGTCTCAAAACCATCGGGCGCGAGATCGCACTTCTCAGCCATCGCTTGCTTATACAATTTCAGCGCCTTTCGGAAGTCACCCCTGTAGGACACCATGCAAGCATTGAGACACAGAGCGATCTGCTTCCAGACGGTCCAGAAGGGTTCATCTCGCAGTTCCTGCTTCACGCGCTGAAGACAGCCTTCCGAAAGTTTCAAGGCACGGTCAAGATCCCCACTGGCGGCACGAAACCAACCAAGATATGCGCTAGAGAACCAGAGTCCTAACCTGTCCTCTATCTTTCCAAAGAGTTTCTGCGCGTGCACGGCATACCTGACCGCATCTTGGACCCGACCGAGGACGTGCAGGACAACTGCGGCCCACAGGAATAAGCGGGCCCTTCTCTCGCCGTCAATCCCCTCGATCGCACATTGTGGCTCCGAATTGAACGCATCACGCACGAAGTACTTCAAAATCATCTCATCACGCGCGCCGGCACCATGCGAGTTCAGCCGCCTAAACGCAAACCGGGCCGACATCTTCTCCCACACCAGTTCGTCAAAGACCTCTGCGTGGTGACCGGCTTGACAGCCGTGGTGGATGGCTAGGTAAAGGTTCTCGATGGACCTCGGATTCTCCTTCTTGAGGTTCTCTTCGTTCTTAAAATGCTGATAGAGACGAAGATGTCCCTGTCGCCACGCATCGGGCTCGTCGCGCCGCAACCGTCTCGCAAAGTACGCGCACACCTCCGGGTGACAGTCGAGGTCGTGACGGCGCTGTTTGTTTTCCCCTTCCAGGAGCTGGAGTTCTCGCAGGTTGTTGAGCATCGCCGCCCATCCGTCCTCGCCAGGGCCTATACGGGAGTCGGTCAGTCCCGGAACCGGAGCGCCGGCGAGCACAGCCTGTACCGCCTCGGCGACAGCGGGACCGTCGAAGAGGCCTAAGATCTTCATCACGGCCTTCTCTTCGCTGCTCAGGTTAGCCATCAGCGGGTCGAGCATTTCGGCGATGGTTTCACTGCTGCCGACCACTTTCCGCCAGCGCGCGATGTTCCCTTCATAGTACCGCTCGAGAACGCCGGCCAAGACGGACAATGATAGCGGATGGAATTTGTATTCGCGGGCGGCATCGTTGAACTTTTCCTCAGCTCCCCGAAGTCCCCTTTTTTTCAGCAATCGCACTGCGGCCACCGGATCGAGACCGCGGAGGCGAATCTCCCGGACCCGGCCCTCACACATCAGATCCTTCAGGTCCTGTACTGCGAAACGAGAAGTTATCACACACAACCCGTTCATCTGCGTCGCCAGATGGCGGATCAATCGCCGAAGTGCCTCATTAGTAGTCTCTCCTCCCGGTTCCATGACCGTCGGCAGCCTCTGAAACACCTCCAGGCCATCGAGCATGAGCAGAGCACGATGATTCCCGATCCGCTCTCTCAGCCGGATCGCTTTCTCTTGCTCGAGTCCGATGTCCGGATTTGGGTCCTTAAAGAAGGTCAAGGCCTGATGAAAGAAGTTGTCGCATGTCCCGTATTCCCGAATCCCCTGACCGCGAAACGACCATCCGAAAACCCTTTCGGCGCCACGGTACTTGGCTTTCTCCATCCGCTTCAGCCACTCGTTTATCAACGCCGATTTTCCCGTTCCCCATCCACCGACGACGGTGACGACGCGACAAGTGGCCGCCGCCCACGCATCGTCGAGCTCCTTCAATTCTGCCCCGCGGCCGAAAAACGAATCGGAAGGCAAGGGCGGCGGTAGATCGACCGTGCAAGCCTGAGGCTCGGCTCGGATCAACTCAGAAACATCAACGTCCAAATGTTTGGCAATCAGCCTTAAGGTTTCCAGCGCTCTTCTTGTTTTGCCTTTCTCCGCGCTTTCGATGGTTCTTTTTGCCAAGCCTGTTGCCACTGCGAGTTTTTCTTGCGTGAGGCCGCGTCTTTCTCGCAACTCCCGGATCTTCTTCCCATCGGGGAATAGTCCACGCCGGTTGTTAGCAGATTGCGTGGCATTGTCCGACGGCATGCGCGAGACTCCTGAGGCCGAATTACGCTGGTGTTGTTCGGCGAAACGCCGCCAGAGGCGGTCGGGCTCCGCCGAATTCAAAGGAAACCAGTCGCAGGGTGGCGGTCGCCCACTCGGATTCTGTGCCTGAGCCTCACAGTGAACCGTGGCGCCCGGTTCCACCTTTTGGCGTCAAGTCTCTCTTGCGAATAACTTGCGAACAGAACGCGAGAACGTTTCGACGACTGCTACGAGCGCTCTGCTTAAAGTGGCTGTCATGGGCATTTTTGTACTCCACCTGATCCCCGTCCAGGGCGCCCATATTGGAACAGTCGAGTAACTCCGAGGCTCTCCCGGCGGCTCGCCCACGGGCCGCGGGCGCCGACCACTGACCTTTGTTCAACCAGGAACCCAGGAGTTAGTTCGTCATGGCACTGAACGCACATTTCACGATCATGGAATCCAACCGTGCTCTTCTCCGCGAGGGCATTGACGAATTGCCGGGGCAGCCACCCGGCCACAAGAGGCTATTCGGCTGCTTTGGCCTGGAATTCCTCGCGGTGATCGCGAAGCTCGGATATGCGGTATTCCTGACTGTGGGTTTCGTGGCTGCGATAGGCCTGCAAAGTGGCATGAACCCCGTCAACCCGAACGCGGTTCGGCTGTGCGCAGGATTCTTCCTCTGGAGCCTAGTCCTAGTTTCATGCACCACAAGCCGTCGCGCATGAGACGTTGGGCGAGTGCCGATCGACCGGGGTCTCTGAAGCGATTCTGGCCTCGATCTTTTTCTGTTCAATGCTGACTTCTGGACAAAACGAAACTTGTCTGCCCTGACCTTTTACCAGCCGAACCTGACGGGTTTACCACCAGGATCTTACCTTAACGGGTAGAGGATTGCACCAGCCATGCCGCGAATCACGAACGACGAATACCGAACTCGTCTTGAGCGCCTTCAGGTCGAGGTGGCGAAAGCGGAGCTCGATCTCTTCCTCGTCACATCATTCGATAGCATCTACTACCTGACCGGAGCGGGCTTCGAACCGCTGGAGCGGCCATTCTTCCTGGTCGTCTACCCGCGCGGGTTCCAACGGCCCACGCTCCTGGTCCCGAGGCTCGACGCTGAGCACATGCAGAAGGCCCGGAACGTCGCGGAGATCCGTACCTATTGGGAGCATCCCGCGCCGGAGGGACGGAGATGGCTCGATGGGTTGCGGTCCGTGATCGGCCGTGCCGCCCGGGTCGGAATCGAGCCGTCGCTCCGACGGGACATCGCGGACGAGCTACGCGACCTGTCGGTCGACGTCGCCCCACTGGTGGAGGGGCTCCGCCTGGTCAAGTCCCCGGATGAGGTCGGGATGATCCGGAGGGCGGCACATTACGCCGATCGGGGCGTCGAGGAGCTGCTCGCGGCGGCGTACCGCGGCGCGTCGGTGGCCGAGGGTTTCGCCCGGACCGGGGCCTTGAGTCGGGCGATCATCCGTCAGGTCGCCGACTGGGAGATCCTGACGACCCGCGTCCTGCTGGCGACCTGGGCCGCTCCGTGGAGTGCCCAGCCGCACTCGATCCCGGACCTGAACCATCGGCTCCGCGACGGCCCACACGTCGCCCTGTCCTTCCTGAGGGTCAACGGGTACGCCGCCGAGAGCGAGCGGACCTTCTTCACGGCAGTCCCCTCCCCGGAGGACAGGCGAGCCTTCGGGGCGATGGAAAGGCGCGGGGGATCGCCTTCCAGATGGTCCGCCCCGGCGTCGCCTGCGGCGAGGTCGATCTGGCCGTCAACGAATTCCTCCGCACCGAGGGGTACGCGGGCGAGGATTGCCGGCTCCACCGCACCGGGCACGGGATCGGACTGGGTAACCACGAGGCGCCCTGGATCGCCGTAGGGAGCGCCGACGTGCTCGCCGAGAACATGGTCATCAGCGTCGAGCCCGGGATCTATCTGAAAGGCGAGGGCGAGGGTGGATTCCGCCACTCCGACACTGTCCTGGTGACGCGCGACGGCTGCGAGCGATTGACCCGGTGCGACTCAGACATCGACCGGCTCACGTTCCGGGGCCTGAGGTTGAGGGCGCAGATCAGGGGCGCCTTGATCCGACGAGCATTGAACTTGAAGTGGAAGGCACGGATGGCGTGCGAGATGGGTTGCCCGATGATTTGAGCCACGACGCAATGGTCATCCTCGCGCCGCCTGGGCACGAGGACCCTTCCGGGAATCCGCCCGGTTCCCTTGCGACAGACTTGGAGAACCCCAGCGTTGACCGGATTTCCGACGCCCACAGGTAAGATTTTCAGGCGCAGTGCGTAGAAGCTGTAGACCATGGGGATCTTGTGAAGGGGTGTAGCCGGGAGACTGTAAGCCCTCAGGATCTTCTGCGCATGAATGGGTGTAACGCCTGAAGTCAGATCGAACCAAAGGAAAACGATTCGGTCTGGACGAAGCAAACGAGGGCCAGGGTTCCCGGCCGGCAGCAATGCCCTGGGAGGCCGAACGCCGCTACTGAAGTTTCAATGATATCAAGGAATCAGGAGACCGTTTCATGAATCGACCTCTAAACGAACTGTTGCTGACCGTGCAGGTCCTCGCGTCCCAACAAGCGTGTGGCCTCCAGGTCTTTGGCCTCCGATGGCCGTCGGAGTCGCAGCTTGGTTACCACACCCTCGACGAGGCGATGGCCGCGGGCTCGCTGGAGCTGACGGAGATCAGTGAGGGCGGCAGCGTGCGGACGCTAAACGTTACCAACAAGTCCGACCGGATGGCCTTCCTGATGGCAGGCGAGCAGCTCGTCGGGGCAAAGCAGAACCGCGTCCTGAATGTCAGCATGATGGTGCCGTCGGCCACTACGCTGCAGATCCCCGTCAGTTGCGTTGAAGGTGGCCGCTGGCAGCGGCGCTCGGCCAAGTTCGCGAGCGACTTGACCATGTCGCACGGCAAGTTGCGGAAGATGATGTCGAAACAGACGCATTTCGGGCTGCGGAGAGCGAGGTCGCCTGTGTCGGACCAAAGCGCCGTCTGGGACGAGGTGTCGCGCAAGCTCTCGGCGATGGGATCGGCGTCGCCTTCCCAGGCCTTCAACCAGGTTTACCAGGACTACGCGGCCAGGCTGAACGACCTCGGCGCGCGGCTGCAGCCTCCCGAGGGTTGTCACGGCGTGATCTTCGCGGTGGCCGGCCAGATCGAGGGGGCCGATCTCTTCGATCAGCCGGCGACGCTGGCCAAGCTCTGGATGAAACTGGTGCGGGCGTATGCGCTCGATGTCTTCGAGGTCAAAGACCCGGACTCGTCGGTGGCGGCCGAGGAAGCGGAGCGGTGGGTTCGCTCCGCCGCCGGCGCGAAGGTTGAACAGTTCAGCACCCCGGGGCTGGGCCAGGACATTCGTCTCGAGGCGCCGGGCTTGACCGGCGCCGCCCTGAGCGTCGAGGGTCAACCGGTCCACGTCGAACTATTCGTCGATTGAATTCATCCGTGGAGATCGGATTTCCCAGGTAGGCCACAAGAGCCCAAAATTTGCCGACGGATTTGGCCGGCGGACACGAGGTTCACGGTGCGCACCTGCGTGCGCGCCACATACTGCTGCGTTGATCTTGTCACAAACTCGGTACGCTAACCCACTCGTTCCAGGAGCAACTGCTGATGAAACCGAATCGTCTGCTCTTCGTGGTGCTCTTTCTCTTCGGTTCGGTCCACGGCGCGGTGGCCGCCGGCCCGGAGGACTCGGTCGTCTGTGTCTTTGCGTCGCTGAGGCTACCGAACCCGACACGCCCTTGGGCGAAGCAAAACCCGGTGCAGGTCATGGGCACCGGAGTCGTCATCGACGGCAAGACCGTGCTGACCAATGCGCATGTCGTCGGGTACGCCAGCGAGGTCTTCATTCAGGACCGCCGTGGCGGAGACCGCGTCCCGGCGAAGGTCACCTCGATGGGGCCAGGAATCGACCTGGCCACGCTGGTCCCTGAGGACCCCTCGTTCTGTGAGAAACGCCCGGGGATCGCGCGGGCCGCGAAGCGGGCCGCTGCGGGCGACTCGGTGGTCCTGATGGGGTTCTCGACGAACAGCGCCGGGCTGATGGTCTCCCGTGGCGTCGTCTCGCGGATCGATCATGCTCCTTACGCAGACCTGACCGATGGGATCCTGATCCGGGTCGACGCACCGCCCATGCCGGGAAACAGCGGCGGCCCCGCGCTCGTCGACGGGAAGATGGTCGGGCTGGTCTTCCGACGGGCCCAGAATGCTGGGTTTGTCATCCCCAACGAGGAGATCGATACCTATCTCGCCGACGTCAATGACGGACGGTACGACGGCAAGCCCCGGGTCGACGACCACTTCCAGACGCTGGTTAACGAGGCCCTGCGGAAGAAGCTCGGGCTCACGCGATCGGACCGCGGTGTGTTGGTCCGTGAGCCTCGCAAGTTCGATCCGTCCTATCCCCTCCGTGAAGGTGACATTGTGACACACATCGGAAAGACGGAAGTCCACAACGAAGGCCTGGTCGACTATCAAGACAACCTGCGGCTGCCGTTTACATCCCTGGTACCCCACCTTGCCGAGCGCGGTACCGTACCGATTCGACTCATCCGCGACGGTAAGCGATTCGAGGCGTGCATGGTCGCCACCCGCGAGGATGACCGGCTGATCAAGCCGTATCAGGGCCGGTACCCGTCGTACTTCGTTCACGGGCCGCTCGTGTTCGCGCCGGCGATCGATGAGGCGATTCCCACGTACGCCCAGGGCAATCCACTCGCGATGCTGGGAAGCCCGCTGTCCACCCGCGAAACCGACCGCGTCGCGTTCCCGGGCGAGGAGCTTGTCGTGGTCACCGCGCCTGTGCTGGCCCACCCGCTGACGCGGGGATACTCGGACCCGTTCGGCCAGGTCGTCAGGGACGTCGACGGTGTCTCGGTCAAGAACCTCCGTCACCTCGTCGAGCTGCTGCGCGACGGCCGGGGAGAGTACCTGACGATCCGCTTCTTCGGCGAGATGTCCGAGACGCTGGTCTTCCACCGCAGGGCGATCGACGATTCCACCCCCGAGCTGATGCGCGACAACGGGATTCCGAAGCGGGGGACGGACGACGTGATGGCCATCTGGGGCACGAGGGCGGTGTCGACCCGCTGATGCTGTCGGGGCATCGGACCTCGCCGCAGGAGAGGCGGCCTTGCCGTGACGCGAGCGAGAATCGCCAGAAAAACGGAATCGCCGATACCACAGAGAAAACCCCCGGGACGATGGCGGATCGGGGGCCGAGGAATTGATAGTAGAAAAAGGCATCGAGCGTATTGCCTTCCCGATGAGCACGGAGCCACGCACCATGGAGATGCACCCAGTTTCCACCTCGAACGGCTCTGTCGCGCCGCTCATCGCTGAACTTCGGTCCGGGGATCCGGGCCTGAGAGATGAGGCGGAGCGGCGGGTCCGGGAAAGTGACCATCCTCGGCCGCCGTCCCCGGCCCGCCCTCCCTCCGACCCCATGATCGCGGGCGTCCACGACGAGCCGGGCCCGGAACGGTGGTCACGACCACCCGTCGAACGGTCGGCTCGTAGCTTCCCCCGCGGGGCGTGGCGATGGGGCCCCGGCCTAGTCTGGACCGCCGTGCTGCTGGGAGGCGTCCTGCTCCGGGCCGATGACCGCCCGGCCGCGGCGCCCGCCCCCGCCTCCGACCCGTTTGCGGTCATCAGGGATCGCCCGCTCTCCGCGGCGACCTGGCCCCTCTGGCGCGAGGTCTATCTCCGGATCTTCTTCGACGACAACACCGACCCGGTGCAGGATCGGATGTTCCACGAGCAGGTCCGCGCCTTCTTCACGGCGACGGTCTCCGCGTCGGGCGGGTCGCTGCCGAAGGAGTTCGCGAGCGATCCGATCGCCTGGGTCGTCGTCGCCTCGAGTCATCTGCACCAGGCGGGCGACGATCGGCAGGGCAGTCCCGCGCGCGAGGATGATCTCACCCGGGCGGAAACCGCCAGCCCTAGGGCGATCATCCTCGGAGATCCCGGCGCCATCGCCTCGTACACCCTGGCCACCATCCTCATCTCCCGCGGCAGCTACCGGGGCGTCGACAGGCCCGCCAACGGCGAGATGGCGCGCCAGCTCACAGAGGCCGAAGAGAGGCTGCGACACGTCGAGCAGGTCTCCCCGCGGGTGAACTTCGACCTCTGGCGGGGCGACATCGCCCGGCTTCGAGGGGATGCGAAGGGGGCCGAGGCCCTGCTCCGCAGGTCGACCGATGAGCATCCCAGCAGCCCCGGGGCCGCCCTTGCCTACCTGACGACCGCGATGCCCGCGGCCGGCCCATCGGCGCGCCTGGCCGACCTCACCGGCCCCTTCGCGGGGCGATTCCCCAAGGATGCCAGCATCCAGGCCATTCATGCCGCAGCGCTGTACAGGGATCAACGGTTCTCCGAAGCCGCCGATGCGCTGCGACGCGCCCAGAATCTCGATGACAAGGCGGCGCGATTCCTGGGCGAGAAAGCCGTGAAGGCGATCGAGGAAGGCCGGAATCTCACGCCGACAGTGGCCGATGGCCTGAAGGCCATGAAGGCCGGGCGCTACGACGGTGCAGCCACCTCCTTTCGCCGCGCGCTTGCCGAGGACCCGCGGAATCTCGTGGCGGCGCCTCCTGGCGCGGGCGATCACCCAACAGCTCGCCTCGTCACACCATCGTCCGGCCGGCCCGGCCGCCGCGGTAGCGGCCGGGGAGATCGGTGAGTTGTGCCGGCAATACCCCGTTGATGCCGAGATGCAGGCGGCCTTCGCCGTCGTGCTGTCCCTCAGCGACCGGGCCCTCAAAGCGGCGAACGCCTTGGATCGGGTGCAGCGACTGGGCGGCCGTCCCGAGCAGTTCCTCCACCCCGCGGACGTGCGCGCCATCCGCGAAGCCGCGGCGACTGAGTGGACGACCCGATTCTGGCAGTCAATCGCGCTCGCGGCCGTAATCGGCGCCGCGGTATGGATCACCGCGATGTTCGCGCTGGGCGCGGTTCTGGCGGCCTGCGTCCCGCGCGTCCCAGAGTGGGTCGGCGCGACCGGCCACGCGCTGTCGCGCCGAGAGGTCTGGCTCGAACGGTTCTACCTGGTGGTGTTGAGCCTGGGGCTGCTGGTGTTCTATGTGTCGGTGCCAGTGGTGGCGCTCGGGCTGCTGGCCGTGACGCTGGCCCTGTTCGGGCTGCTGCTCGTCATCCGGATCCTCCATCTCGGGGTCTTGTATCGCGGCCTGTGGGCCACCTGGAACGTGCTGCGGTGTGCCCTGATGGGCCCCCATCACGGGGTGATGGGTATCGAGGCCACCGACGAGGAGCACCCGCGGCTGTTCGAAGCCTCGCGCACCATCGCCGAGCGCTTGCAGACCCGGCCGGTGGATGCCCTCTACCTGACCCCCTCGTCGAGCATCGCGGTCTATCAGGAGGGCTCGGGGCCGTTCGGTCTGCTCGGGAAGAGGCGACGCGTACTGGAGATCGGCATCTCGACCCTGCCGCTGCTGACGCGCGACGAGTTCGTGTCGATCCTGGCCCACGAATATGGGCACTTCTCACATCGGGACCCGTTCTACGGCCGGTTCATCTTCCAGGTCTCCGCCTCCCTGGCGGCGTCGCTCGCCGTGATGGAGGCCGCCGGCGGTGTCCTGAATTACATCAACCCGTTCTACTGGTTCTGGTGGCTCTACTTGCGGGCGTACACCCTGCTCGCCGCCGGCTTCTCCCGGATGCGCGAATTCCTGGCCGACCGTCGGGCCGTCGCGACCTACGGCAAGCAGGCGTTCGTCTCCGGGTTGACGAAGGTTTCGGTGGACGGCACGTTGTTCGAGTCGATCATCTACTCCAATTTCCAGCACCTGTTGAGTGAGGGAAGGGCGTTCTCCAATGCGTTCGATGCATTCCGGCACATCCGCGAGGAGAGCCAGGCAGCCGAATCCCGGGAGCGCCTGCTGGAGATGCTGCGGCAGGCCAGGCCCGGATGGTTCGACACCCACCCCACGTATTCCGAGCGGCTCGCCGCCGTCGCCGGCTTCTCGGACACGGCGTTGCCCGCCGAGTCCGAGCCGGCCATCGGGCTGCTCTCCGACCACCAGGCCGTGGAGACGAAGCTGACGGAAATCCTCACCCACGCCATCTTCAATGCCTCCCGCGGGGGGGATGGGCCTTGATGGGCCAAGGGAGGACGAGGGAGGGGGACGACAGATGAAAGGTTTACTGTGGGCCGTCGTAATGATTAGGCCGGATGATGTCGGCCCGGGGCCGTCGAACTCATGGAGTCAAGATGGCTACGCGCTTCGAAAACGCCTGGACGGCCGGACGACAACCGCGGATCTACCCGCCCTTGGGCTGGACCGCAGGGCCAAGGCGATGAGCTGTCCGGCGAGCATCCGAATCGTGTTTCCCGCCCGGCTCCTCGGGGAGGGGGGCCTGACCGCGAGACTTTCGGGAGGAATGAGAGATGAAGATTGATCCGAAACAGCAAGGGCATCTCCCGCGGGTCGACGAGCCGTCTCCGTTCGTCAGCCCCGACGGGCAATTTCGGGGCTGGAGCGTCACCATCCCCGGCCGCCGCAGCCTGGCGACGCCGGCGGTGGTAGACGGCCGCGTCTTCGTAGGCGGGGGCTTCGGCAGCTACGACTTCTACGCTTTCGACGCCCGCGACGGCCGCCTCGCCTGGCAATACCAGACCTCGGACGACGGGCCCACCGCGGCGGCCGTCGCCGAGGGGCACGTCGTTTTCAACACCGAGAGCTGCGAGCTGGAAGTCCTCACGGTGGACGGGGCGGCGGTGTGGAAGAAATGGCTGGGTGACCCGCTGATGAGCATGCCCGCCGTCAGCCAGGGACGCATCTACATGGCTTACCCCGACAGCAAAGCCGGCCACCGGCATTACCTCGCCTGCTTCGATCTCCGGACCGGGCGCGAATACTGGAAACAGCCGATCGGAGGCGAGATCATCACGGCCCCCGTCCTCGCCGAGGGTCACATTTACTTCGTAACCCTCGAGGGGACCCTCTATCGCGCCCGCCAAGAGGACGGCCACGTCAAATGGAAGGAGCCGCGAAACGCCACGTCCTCGCCGGTCGTCTGGGAAGGGGCATGCTACTTCAGTCAGCGCGAGGCCGTCGCGGAGGGCGACCCCGCGCACGGGGGCGTTCACCAGACGGAACACCTCGCGGCGCGCAAGCTCAAAGACGCGGTCTTTCGACAGTACCGGGCGACCTCGCGCAAGGCGGACTACCTCGACCATCTCAAGCGGATGCGAGGTTCACCGCGTTACGCGGACAGCACCACCGAGGACACCAGCGTCGGATTCGGCGATATCAAGGGAGGCTCCAAGATGCACCAGGCGATGGGCAACCTGGGCCTCGCCCAAGTTCACTCCGTCTGGGCCTACCAGGGCTCCAAGCCCTTCATCTCCAAGGGGCGGCTCTTCGCCGCACACGGCGACACCGAGAGCGCCGTCGACCCACGCTCGGATCAGGTCTTCTGGACGAAGACGATCGGGCCCGCGCTGGGTGAGGGCGAGGAACTCCTCGATAGTCCGCTGACGCCCCCCGCGGTCGTCAACGGTAAGCTCGTCTTCGGGTCGGTCCATGGTGTGGTCCACTGTCTCTCCGCGGAGACTGGCGAGGAGCTGTGGAGAGTCGCGGTTGGTGAGCCGGTGATCTTCCAGCCCGCAGTGGCGCGTGGGCGGGTCTACTCCGGGACAGACTCCGGGACCCTGGTCTGCTTCGAGACGGGTGACCCGGGCGACGACGATTGGCTCATGTGGGGCGCCAGCGGGGCACACAACGGCATCCTCCCCTGAGCCAGGTCAGCAAATGGCCCCGACGATCGGAGAGACCGTAGTGAAAAGACACTGATCTGAACAGCGCGTGATCCACCGACGGATCGTCCTTTCTGACCCGATGCAACCAACGGCCCGAGTCGGGACGGCCGGGGTGCGCACCCGACTCGATGCGGGGGTCGCCCTCCATGCGGGCGACTACCACCGGTAACTCCAGGACGAGAGTTGCTTTGTCGACACGAGGTCTCAGGAATCGATGACCCCTTGAGCAGGCTCGCCGTGCGAGCCAGGAGACGAGCGAATGATGATGACTCATGCGGACACGCAGCGCGGGCTTTCCACATCCGGTATCCTGCCGGAACTCTCGGAACTGCGTCGCCTGATGGACCGTCCCCAGCGTCACCGACTCTTGCATGGCTACCCTTTAGCCGCCGCGATGCCCAGGGTCGCGGGGAAGTCGCGCTCCGCGCAGGACCTCTTGAACTACGACCCATCCCACGGGCTGCTGGTCGGCGTCCTGCCGCACCCGTTCTGCAACCCGGCCGTCCCCGGCTGCGCCTTCTGCACCTTCCCGCACGAGATGTTCGATGCCGGGGGGCGGCCGTCGTGATCGACCGCGTCGTCCGCGAACTCGAAGGGAAGCTTCGCCGACCTCGGCCTGGCCGGCCGACCGGTCTCGAGCCTGTATTTCGGCGGCGGCACGGCGAACCTCAGCCCGCCCGAGCCGTTCCGCAAGCTCTGCCGGGCACTGGCAACGGCCTTCGACCTCTCGTCTGCGGAAGTCACGCTGGAGGGCGTCCCCGCCGCCTTCCTGAATCGGAAGCCCTTGCTCGTCGACATCCTGCGGGAGGAACTCCCCGCCCGTCACTTCCGCCTGAGCATGGGGATCCAGACCTTCGACGAGGACCGCTTGCGTATCATGGGCCGGCTCGGATTCCGCACGACCGAGACCTTCGGCGAGGTCGTCCGCCTCGGGCACGCGCTGGGGTTCACAATATCCGGCGACCTGCTCTTCAATCTCCCCGGGCAACCCCTGTCGGCGATGCGTGACGACGTCGGGCGGGCGATCGAGATCGGCCTCGACCATATCAGCCTGGACCACCTCGTGATGTTCCCCGGCCTGGGCACGGATTGGTCCCGCGACCCGGCCCTCGTGGCCTCGTTACCGCCGAACGAGGTGGCCGCCCATAACTGGCTGGACCTCCGGTCGTTTCTGCTCGGGCGGGGCTACTACCAGGCGACGCTGACGAATTTCGAGCGAGCCGACTTCCGGGCGCGGAAAGGAGGTTCGCCTACGAGGAGTTGGGCTTCCAGCCCGATCGGTTCGACATGCTGGGGCTCGGCCCGTCGGGCATCTCGTACTCGAGGTCCGGGCCCACGGCCCTCAAGGTAATCAACCCGGACGGCGCAGAGGCCTACCTTGCCGCGGTCGAACTCGGCGGCCCGACCTGGGACCGGGCGTTCCACGATGCTCCGGCGGACCTTCGTATCTTCTATCTGACGCGTCGCCTCGCCGCGCTGCGGATCGATCGCCGGGGTTACCGAGCGTTCTTCGGGACCGACCCGATCGGCGACTTCCCCCGAGAGTTCGAGGCGCTGACTTGCGAGCGACTCGTTCGTGTGAGCGGCGGAGTTGTCGAGCCGACCGAGTTCGGGATGTTTTACGCCGACTCGATCGCGGGACTCCTCGCCCGGGGGCGACTCCACGACGCCCGGAACCGCCGCTCCCCGTACGTGCCCCCTGTGCTCGACTCCGTCGAGACCAATGACAACAGCTACGGTCACATGTGAGACCGTGGACGAGGTGCAAGGCACGCCCTCGCGGCGATCGGCCGACGTCAGCCGATGCGGGCCGCGTCAACCTGTAAGTTTTCGGGCATGTCCGCGTAACACCAATTAGGGGCAAGGAGGCTTCCCATCCGAGGGCAACCCCCAGGGGAGAGAGGTTACACCGATGAGAATGCGAGATGTCGGCTTGAGTTTGGGCCTGGCGATGCTGGCGATGGCCGGGGACCACGCCCGCGGCCCGGGCCGCCGGCCCCGAGGACTCGATCGTCCAGGTCACCAGCGTGCTGCGGCTGCCCAACCCGGTGCGGCCCTGGACCAAGCAGAACCCGATGGAGGTCGGCGGCACGGGCGTGGTCATCGACGGCAAGCGGATCCTGACCGTCGCCCACCTGGTGCACCTACGCCGAGGAGATCTACGTGCAGCCGGGGCAGGGGGGCGACCGGGTCGAGGCCAAGGTCGCCGCGATCGCGCCGGGGATCGACCTGGCCGTGCTGACGATCGACCCGGCCGAGGGGGATTTCTTCGACAAGCGGCCCCCGCTGCCCCGCGCCGCGGCGCTGCCGCAGGTCCCGTCGCGGGTGGACGTCAAGGGCTTCCCGATCGGCGGCAACGGCCTGTCGACCACCCAGGGCATCGTCTCGCGGATCGAGTACGCCTACTTCGACACCGGGTCGATGGGGCTGCGCATCCAGGTGGACGCCGCCATCAACCCGGGCAACAGCGGCGGACCGGCCCTGGTCGACGGCAAGATGGCCGGCCTGGTCTGGGGCCAGGCGGGGGCCGAGAATGTCGGCTACCTCATCCCCAACGAGGAGGTCGACGACTTCCTCAAGGACGTCGCCGACGGCCGGTACGACGGCAAGCCGGCTCCCGCCGAGCAGTGGCAGACGCTTGAGAACGAGGCGCTGCGGGCCCGGCTCGGGCTGGCCAGGGCCGTGCGCGGGATCATGGTCCGCGAGCCCAGGCGCCGCGACGACGCCTACCCGCTCAAGGAGTTCGACGTCGTGACCGCGATCGGCGACAAGGCGATCGACAACGAGGGGATGGTGCAGGTCGCCGACAGCCTGCGGCTGTCGTTCCTCTACCTGGTGCCCAAGCTGGCGCGCGATGGCTCGGTGCCGCTCCGCGTGGTCCGCGGCCGGCCGCACGATCGACGTCCGCCTGCCGGTCGACCGCGACGACGACCACCTGATCCGGGGATACGAAGGCAAGCACCCGTCGTATTTCGTCTGCGGGCCACTGGTCTTCTCGCCGGTGATGAGAGAGGCGGTGTCGATCGTATTATCGGGCCAATCCCGGGATCATCGGCCGCAACAGCCCGCTCATCTCGCGGAGCGGCGACAAGGTGCGCTTCCCGGGCGAGGAGCTGGTCGTCGTGACGTCCCCGATGCTCCCGCACCGGATGACCCGGGGCTACGGCGAGCCGATCGGCCAGGTCGTCGAGTCGGTCGACGGCACGAAGATCAAGAACCTCCGCCACCTTGTCGAGACGATCCGCGACGGCCGGGACGACTTCCTGACCTTCCGCTTCGCCGAGGACGGCGCCGAGACCATTGGTCTTCCGCCGCAAGGCGATGCTCGACGCGACCGAGCCGCTGATGAGCCAGAACGGCATCCCGCGCCGCGGCAGCGACGATGTGCTGGCCGTCTGGGTCACCAAGCCTGTCGCGGACCCCGTCGTGTCGACGACCAAGTGACCCAGGGCTCGACTCCCCGAGGAGCCTCCCTTCTCGACGAGGGCGATGCGGCGCATTGCCCTCCCCTTTCGCGAGGCGTACCAATGGCCGTCCGGCGCGAGATCGGCGACGCCGGCCGGGAAGTCACTAACCTCGATGTTCGATCCAGGGCGATGAGGCTTACTAATGGCTAATCTCACTAAATTTTTATTCACGCGTTTAATATTTTTTATTGCATGTGTGAGTATTGCAACACATTTTACAGCACGTTTAATGTATTCTGAACCTACAGTGAATATTGACGGAGAACGCATTGATTCAAGAAAAGCTATAGAGATCATGGATGAAATAATTAAAATTAAAATACAAGATGCAACTTTTGATAATGGAACTGGGATCCCACGTTGGAAACAAGCTGGCTATGATGACGCTAAGGGGTATTTAATAAATACGGATAAAGAGTATCGCGCTTTTATGTATGTATTAGTTAAGGCATCAATGAAATAGAAGGTCAGACGAGTTAGCTATATGGATAAAGACGAAGATGAAGACGATTAAACTGTTCGCCTGACCCTGTATTGCACTTGACCGGGATCGCCATTTCACCTGTATGCCGCTCTTGAGGTCATACGTCAAGTGTCTCGAATCTCCGAAGCACCCAACGTCAGAGATATTCTCGACTCAATCGAGTCACTTGAGGCGTTCACCCGTGGCCACGGTCCAGGCCGCTACGATGTCGACCAGCACTCCCTCGACCCGTTCCCAGGATTGAAGGTCTCGGCCAGAGCGTGGGGCAATGTGATCCATCATCTGACGAGAGAATCCGACGATGCTGCTCTCGATGAAGCTGTGCTGCGGTAAAGTTTGGGCCGGGCGTGCGTAAGCATTGATATGCGGACCAATCGTTAGTGGCCACCGGAGATCAGCGCATGACCGAGCCCACACGTTGTCCGAGTTGTGGCGAAAAGATGCCAGCAAACGCGATACACGGTCCGTGTCCGGCCTGCCTACTGAGGCAGGGAGCCGCGGCAAGCTACTCGGCCCGCTTTCCGACCACCCAATGGAACCAGGTCATCGCCGCTGGCGGTCGCGACGCGCCCAAGGCTCGGGCCGCGTTCGCGGAGCTGTGTGCGGCCTGTTGGTATCCGATCTACGCTCTGATTCGCCGGCACGGCCATTCCCCCGAAGAAGCCCATGACCTGACCCAGGACTATTTCACTCGCCTGTTGGAGAAGCCAGTGATCGCTCCGCCGACCAGTCCAAAGGCCGTTTCCGGGCATTTCTGGAGTTCCGGGGACACCACACTGGAGTTCCGGGGACACCACACTGAGTTCCGGGGACACCACACTGAGTTCCGGAGTTCCGGGGACAGAGTTCCGGACACCACACTGAGTTCCGGGGACACCACACTGATCTGGCGAACTTAAGAGCGGGCATCGCAAGGTTGGTCGTAGCTCAAAATCCGACGAAGTCCGATCAGATCATCAAGCTTTCGTTACGCCCCGAGTTCCGGGGACACCACACTGATCTGGCGAACTTAAGAGCGGGCATCGCAAGGTTGGTCGTAGCTCAAAATCCGACGAAGTCCGATCAGATCATCAAGCTTTCGTTACGCCCCGGAGATCGATTCGGAAGAAAGAACAGGATACCCATTCCAACCCCTTTGCGCTTTCAAATCGGGATTACCCGTCGCCATCCGGTGATCGTAAATCGGGGCGCCGGGCGGAAGTCGATGGTCTTGTTGACACGCAGGGTCGAATACTCACCGCCGCTGGTTCAGTACGTGGATCTGGTACTTTCAGGCTCGGTAAGTCCGCCAGGCAAACTCTGGCGGCCTCACCCGGCTTGGTCTCTTGTCTCTCCTCCGCCGTCTTCCGGCAGATGGCCGCGATCGGGATTCGGTTGGGTAAGTGTTAGTTCTCGAAGCAGGGCCACCGGGTCCATTCACGGCCTGAAGGCACTCCGCGGCGGGACCAGTCCGTCGCGCTGCCGCTTGCAGAAGGATTACACAATCGAAGACGGCTCGCATCACGAGGGTTGGCTCGGCCGGCCGTGCTTATCCTGCCAGACCTCTTCGCGAACTTCCTCGAATGAAATCTCCCAGTTCGTCATCGGTCAGTAAGCGTCCGAGATAACCATCCTTGTCAGGTCTGGTAGCCTGCGAAGCGGACCACTTCGTCCCATTCCAGGAGTCTACCCGATGGCAAGGCGCCCCGACCCTCAGCTCCACGATGTTTGGCGCGATCGTGTTCGCCGCCAGCAGGCGAGCGGCTTGACAATCGAGCGGTTCTGCGCCCAGGAACGGATCGCCAGGTCCAAGTTCCATGCTTGGAAGCGACGTTTCCGGCTCATGGACTCTCGAGATCAGTGCCCAGTGTTACCCGTCCCATCGGCTTTCCTGCCTGTGACCGTACGCCTCGACGAGCGAACTCGCGACGAACCGCTGCCGATCGAGGCCGACCTTCCCAACGGAGTCCGCTTGCGGATCCCAACGGATAATGCCCGTTTGGCCTGCCGACTGGTCCGCTCGATCGCCGCAGCCAGGACCGATTCCGGAGGCTCAAGATGATCAGCCTTCCTCATTCGGTCCGAGTCTTCCTTCATGCTCCGGCTACCGATCTGCGCAAAGGCTTCGACGCCCTTTCCGGGTTGGTGACCACCGCCTTTGGCCAGGATCCACTCTCCGGCCACTTATTCTTGTTTGTGAATCGGCGTCGGGACCGACTCAAGATCCTCTATTGGGATCGTGACGGTCTGGCCATCTGGTACAAACGTCTCGAGACCCCGGGCACGTTCCAGCTCCCAGCGGTTCCCCATGACGCCAGATCGATCGAAATGACGGCGACCCAATTGTCGCTGATTCTCTCGGGCATCGATTTGCGTTCCGCCCGGCAACGCAGACGATATCAGCGGCCGATCCAAGAAACCCAAAAATCGATCGCTTCCCCCTTGTAGTATCGTATAAGTGCGCTATAATTCGGCCATGAATACCTCCGAGTCATGGCCGACTGATCCACGTGAGTGTCACGACCTCCTAAACCGGTTCAAAGAGCATGTCGAGGACCTCCAGGCCGCGCTCGACCAAGCCGCGCAGATTCATGATCAAGCCGCCCAAGAACACCAACAAGTCGTCGATGACTTGCGTCGGCAAATCGAGCTGCTCCGCCGCTACGTCTTTGGTCCACGGCGGGAACGGTTGATCGAGGCTCCTGGCCAAGGACACCTCTTTGAGCTTGATGCGGCCCCAAGCGCTATCCTGCCGCCCGAGCCCCCCGCCAGGGATCGCGGCACACCAGCACGGAAACGCAAGCCACGTAAGCCGGACTACGATCAACTGCCTCAAGTTCGCATCGAGCACGACCTGCCCGAGGCCGAGAAAATCTGCTCGCACTGCGGAGAACCCAAGGCATGCATCGGCCATGATGAGGCACGCGTCCTGGAGTTCATCCCGGCCCACTTTGAAATGCACGTTCACGTCTTACCCAAATACGCCTGCTCGCACTGCCGCGACGGTGTGGTCTCCCCTGAAACTCCTCCGCGTCCTGTAAGCGGCTGCATCGCGGGAGCCGGCCTTCTTGCTCAAGTGGTCGTCTCCAAATTCTCCGACCACCTGCCGCTGTATCGGTTCGAGGATATCTCGACTCGCCATGGTCTCTATTTGTCACGCAGCACGCTCTGCGATTGGGTTCGTAACGTCGCTGACTTGCTTCGGCCGCTCTACGAACTCGAGAAAGAACTGGTGCGGAAGGGACCGGTGATCTGGACCGATGACACACCGGTGACAGTGTTGGGGGGCGAAAAAGGGGGAAGCCACAAGGGGCGGTTCTGGGTCTACATCGGCCCTGCCGAGTTTCCCTATGATGTCTACGACTTCACTGAGAATCGCAAGCGCGACGGGCCCGCGGAGTTCCTGGCGAACTACGCCGGCTATCTGCAGGCGGACGCGTTCAGCGGGTATGACGGAATTTTCACAGGCTCCGACGGCCAAATTATTGAAGTGGCATGTTGGGCCCATGCGCGCCGGAAGTTCTACGATGCGCGGTCATCGTCTCCGGCGGAAGCATCGCTGATTCTCGAGATGATCAGGCGACTGTACGACGTCGAGGACCGAGCCCGGCCGCTGGATGACGATGTGCGCCGCGGGCTGCGTCAAGCGGAGGCCGTGCCGATCTTGGACCGTCTTCGCGAGGAATTAGATCGGCTCTCGTCGCGGCTCTTGCCCAAATCGGCACTGGCGCAGGCGGTGACGTACGCATTGAACCAATGGCAGTCGCTGTGCCGGTACACGCAGGACGGTCGGCTGACGATCGACAACAACGTGTCGGAGCGTCGCCTGCGGGATCAGGCGATAGGCCGGAAGAACTGGCTGTTCTTGGGGAGCGACGAGGCGGGCCCTCGAGTCGGCGGTGCTCTGCACGATCATCGCGGGGGCGAAGCGGCATCGGCTCGAGCCTTGGGCGTACTTGCGTGGCGTGATCCTTCAGCTCTCTGTGGACTCGAGTCGGGAGTTCCTCGAAAGCCTGCTGCCGGACCGTTGGTCGCTGGGGCATCCCGAACACGTGCTGAACCATCGAGTCGAGGAGTCGCGACAGAAGGCGCGGAGTCGGGATCAGCGTCGCGAGGCGCGACGACGACGACTGACCATATGAGACGACGCAATCTCGGATGATCGCTTTGAATCCTGACGTAGCCCACTGCGGCGCGGCGACCTTGGTCGCATGCGTCAGCAGGCGGGCGTTGCCCTGTGCATGCCCCTGGGAATCTCGGACGCTTACATCGGTCATGCCGCTCTCCTCGACCTGGCGGCGGAGCGGAGCGAGGGCCTCGTCTACCGCGGCCGGTTCCTGAATGTCTCGCGACGCGCTTCCCGCGGGACATTTCCGGGGCCCTTGCAGCCGCAGCATCGACGAGATGGCGGTCCACGCTGCATTGATCGCGGGCCTTCGCCACGCTAAATTTGGGCGCTATTCTCGCTAACGAAGTCTCTGCGCATGAAAGGATCCTCTCTCATGAGCCAATCGCCCGAGTTGAACCCCGCCGAAACGCGCGTTGATCCGAACCGTCCTTCCACTGCTGCGTTCGTAACCGGCTGGGTGCTGACCATCCTCCCGGCGGCAGCACTGATCTTTAGCGGAGTTATGAAGTTTGTCCAGCCCGGGAAGCCGGAAGACGTTGCCAAATATTTGGATCCGATCGGCTGGAAGCTCGAGCAGTTGCACGGCCTAGGAATCCTCGAGTTGACCTGCGTGATCCTCTACTTGATTCCGCAGACCGCCGTGGTCGGTGCAATTCTGGTAACGGGTTACGTCGGCGGCATAATTGCCACGCACGTTCGCATCGGTGACTTCGGCATTGCCCCATTCGTAACGATCGGCGTTCTCATCTGGCTCGGCCTCTTCCTCCGCTACCCGAAACTGCGACGGATGATTCCGTTGAACCTTTGAGCCGATAGGATCGGGGGCATAGGGTCGGGGGACACCTAACTCGTCGACGTTCCCTTGCGAGCCCGACCGCAGCGCCAGGACCACAGCGACACGCACTGCAGAGTGTCGGGCCTGGCGAGGTACGCCGATCTTCGCCCCGGGGCGCAATAAAACGCAAACAAATCTCCCGCGCCGGGGCGTGCACGCGAATCATCGTTTATGCAATGTTGCGGCAGCCGATCTAAGAGCCCGATTTTGGATTAGATGCAGGTGACGTTCCGGTCTACGCCCCAATCGAGCCGCAGAGCGGCAAGAACGGCATTCCCACGCAGGAGCGTGGGAACGAGGGTGACTAGCGTATACTCGGTCGATATTAAAGTCGGGAAGCCATTTTTCGGCCGATTCATGCGCGATGGTGCGCCGCGAATCGGCCGAGCTCGACGATTCAAGATGCTCATCAATGACTAGACCACGGAGAGCGAAGTTGGCGGCGACAGCCATCTAAGGAATTCGTTGCCGATCGCACCGCGCGAGGCGAGACGGCGGGGAGACCTTCCCAAAAACTGCCATCTACTGCCATCTACTGCCATTTCGTCGCCGCAAGACCGCTACCACTGTTTCAACCGTAGATTTCTTGCCCCTCGAGGGCGTGCCGGCCAGCCTGGGCCCCGGGCTGAGAACCGTGAGCGGGGCCGTGAGGAGCCTCGGTGCCAAGCTGTCACCGAGGGCCAGTTTTTCCCATGACCGGAGAATCCGCCAACAGTCAGAAAATGTTGCTTGCTGCTGCGATCGCTGAGGGTACGGCCGTCGCAAAGTGGGCGTTGAGCAACGAGGTACCAGAACGGACTGCATATCGCTGGGCCGCCGCGCCCGAAGTTCGGTCCGAAATCGAGTCGATCCGCCGCCGCGCCCTTGACGAGGCAATCGGGCGGTTAGCCAAGCGTGCCACATGGGCCGTCGATGGGATCGTCACGCTCGGCGAGAACGCCGCTTCCGAGTCGGTCCGGTTGTCAGCGCTGCGAGCTGTGATGTCCGACTTCATCGCCGTCTCCAATTTCGCGGGACTCGAAGGACGCGTGGCCGAACTGGAGGAGCAGTTCCATGCGCACACTGTCGACGCGAATTGAGTGGCTCAAGGCTCGCGCAGGCACGTCCCAGGCCGAGGTCAACACCGACCGGTCTGCCTGGGATTGGTACGCGGAATCGTGCTCGTGTGGCTTGCCGGCCGGGGAATGCCGCGCACATCCCCGAGCCCGGCCGACGCAGCGGCCGCCTGCGGGCGATTGGCGGGTCTGGGCTTATGTCGCCGGCCTCGGCGCGGGCAAGACGCGGGCCGGGGCCTCGTGGATTCAGCGCCGGGTCGACGACCGTGCCATGAAGCTCGGCTGCCTGATCGCTGCGACCGCCGCCGATATTCGCAACGTCATAGTACACTTTTTACCGCGGCCGAACGGCGAACGGAACGTTCGCACAAGCCGCTCCGCCCTTGCCGTCATAGACGTAGGCGAAAATCCTGTAGGCCCCGGCCCGGCTCGGCGCCCGGAGGGTGGCGTCGAGACCCGTCGCTGCAACG
Organism: uncultured Isosphaeraceae bacterium; assembly: GCA_963850935.1. Classification (GTDB taxonomy): domain Bacteria; phylum Planctomycetota; class Planctomycetia; order Isosphaerales; family Isosphaeraceae; genus CAWFRS01. The sequence continues at coordinate 220,616 of CAWKNT010000028.1, read as the reverse complement.
AAGCATTCCGGGTGCGCCATGGGTTCTGTCTCCCGGTCGCCTCCTTGCCGCCGGTCGGCGCTCTCCGAGCGGACTTCCCAGCGAACGACCAAGGGATCGCCCTCCGGGTCGGTCGCTTCTAGCCTTGCGGTGAATTTCGTTCCGGGAGCAAGTTCGACTTCTCGTGCCTCGGTCGCGAATCCCGTGATTTCCGGCGCACGGTTCGCCGGCCAGCGGTCCGTCCAGGCGAACGTCATCGCATCCACCGCTCCCAGCCGTTCCCCCGAGGGGAGGAACATCCCAAACCACGTGGCCGTCGCCTCCTGCTTTTGGCCCCAGAGAAAGGCGTAGGAGCCGAGGCATTGTGCCCGCTGAGCGGCGATCGAACCGGCGTAGTGGCCAAGATAGCTTCGGGCTTTCTCGGTGCTCGTCGGTTCTACGGGAGCTCCCCAGGGCGTCTTCCGGACCTCCCAAGGGCCGGACGGCCCGAACTCGGTGATGACATAGGGCCGGCTGAGCCCGGCATCGGCGAGCCTCTTCGGCAGGGTCGCGAGGCCACCGTAGGAGTTAATGCCGAGCACATCGACGTCGGGACAGAGCGACATGAACTGGGAAATCTTACGGCCTCCAATTTCGGCGATGACGGTCATCGTCGGATGGTCGGGATCCTCCGACTTCGCGACCCTGGCGATCTCGTTCACAGTGCGCCAGATGACGGGGTTGTCGCCGGAGCCTTCCATTTCGTTGCCCAAACCCCACATCAGGAGGGCTGGGTGGCGGCGATAGCGGCGGAAAAATGCCCGCGCCTTCTCGACCTCTCCGCGAACCGAATGGGCGTCAGCGTAATTGAAGCCCTGGCGCTCCTGGCCCAACCAGATTCCAACGGTTACGGTCAGCCCAAGCTCTTGTGCTCGGTCGAGCAACGGCTCCAAGTCGTCCTCGCCCCAAGTTCGTAGCGAGTTCCCGCCTGCCTCTTTGAGGGCTTCGAGATACACGCGGCCTCCGCCCCCTTTGATCGTGTACGGCCTGCCGTCGCGCAGAAGGTGGTAGCCGGTCTCGTCTCTCTGGATCTTGACGACCATCGGCATGCCCCCGCCAGCCGATGCGGCGGCCGGGAATAGCGCTGACAGAAACGCGAGGATGACGGCGCGGGCACCAGCGCTTCGGGGCAAGATCAGGACCCCGATGGAACGAAGTGGACTCATTCGTGTCGGCCTCTGGGAGTGAGTTTGGGAACCGATTCCGGCTCCAGCGGGGGCCGGGCGGCAGCGGCGATAGTTCACTGATGCGTGACGACGACCTCGACCGATTGCGGAAAGCCTTCGGGCGGGGCAGGGTGCTTGGAACCCACGACGAACTTGAGTGCCTCGTCGCGCGTGCGGGTGACGATGCCTGCGATTCGGAATTTCGTGCCATGCGGGGTGAAGTCGTCACCGAAGACCACCTGCGCGGTGAACCTCCTGCCGTCGACCTTGGCGACCGGCGCCTGGCACCACCAGGGCTGCCCGGGAATGTCTGCCTGGACAAAGATCACCGGCCATCCCTCGGATTCGATTCGCCCGGTAAGGTCCTCTCTCATCTCGACTGTCGCACCTTCTTTCGGGCTTTCGATTACCAAGCCAGGCCGGCGAACGCCTGCGACACGCGCCGGGAGTTTGGGGGCGGCGACGGCTTCACTCTTACCGACCGCCGGCGCTTGCTTCGGGTTTTCGCTGATCAGACTGGGCTTGCGAACTACGGTACTACCCGCGGGCGGGCTGGGGCCGTTATTCGTGTGTACGTTTTGCTCCCTCGGCGCCGGACTTTCGTCCCGCGCTGACTTGAAAAGTATTATCGTGATGGCGATCAGTGAAGCCGCCGTGACTAAGACCGCGGAGAGAACCCGGATGGCCTTCTTCCGACGGTCGGAAGGGCGCGAAGGAAGCGAATCCGGCTTCGGTTTCGACGAGCGAATCCCAGCCCGGACGCCGGGCGATGTGGCCTCGTGGGTTGCACCTCCCTTCGAGACCGTTGCCACCACGGCTGTACGGTCCGTCGGGACTGCTGACGGCGTGGTTGTACCGCCGTTCGGGAGTGCTTCGGTCACGGGGGCGGTCGCCCTGACGGTCGGTGCCGAAGGGCTTGGAGATGCGTTTTTGGGTCTTAGCAGGTTCCGCAGCGCAGCGGCAGCGTCGTCGGCCGTCTGATACCGGTCGTCGGGGTTGGTCGCCATCAGTTTTTCGATCACTTGGACCAGTCGTGGCGGTAATCCCGGCACGACCTCACTAATCGGAACCGCCTTGCCCGTGATTCGACCGACGATACAGTCCATCGACGACTCCCCCTTGAACGGGAGTTGTCCGCTGAGCAAGTGGTACATTGTGCAGCCCAACGAGTAAAGATCGCTGCGGCCATCGAGCTTGACCATCCGAGCCTGCTCCGGTGAGATGTAATCGGGCGTCCCGACAGCGATCCCCACGGTCGTCAGTGCGGTCGCGAGTTCCTCCTTCTCCAGAAGCGTGCCGAGGCCGAAGTCGAGGAGTTTAAGGTTCTTACCTGCGGTCAGCAGGAGGTTCGACGGTTTGATGTCTCGATGCAAGACGCCTCGCGCGTGGGCGTGGGCGAGCCCGTCGGCGGCCTGGGACGCATAGTAGACCACGTCCGCGGGACGGAGGGCACCCTTTGCCCTTAATAAATCCTCAAGGGTCAGACCTTCGGCGTATTCCATGGCGATGAAGTGGCAGTCGGCGACCCGATCGGCATCGAAGGCTCGGATCACGTTGGGGTGATCCAGACGGCCCACGAGTTGCATTTCGCGCTGGAACCGGGCGAGCGAGCGGGCGCTGCTGGCGACGTATCGAGAGTCGAGAATCTTCAGGGCGACGATTCGGCCCATCATCCGGTGCCGGGCCTTGTAGACCTTGCCCATCGTACCCTTGCCGAGGAACTCGAGGATGATGTAGCTACCGAATATCAGGCCATGCGGCTTACCCTTCTGGATCTGGCGCGCCTGGAATTCGGTAAGGACCCCGTCCTTGATCAGGCGGGCGGCAAGTTGGGCCGGTTCGGAGGGATAGTCCCCCCCGGCCACATTCGCTTCAAGTTTCTCGAGCTGGCGTTCGGACAAGATGGACGAACTGCGGATCGCCTGGAGAAAGCCCGAGATCGCGTCCGTCGTCGTGTTTGACTCGTTGGGTGGCACCATTGCGACCAACTCCTTCGCTCGCAGCGAATTCGATCGTCATCGGGTCGCGGGCTCAGATGCAAATTTCCGGCGATGAGCTGTCTGACCGGACGGTCCGACACTCCCGGATGAGCTGTCGCCTTATTCGAATCGAACAGAGGGGGCCATGCAAGAGAATTCCGGGACGAGCGCCCCTGCGCAGTTGCTACGATCCGAATTGAGCGCAAATGCTGAACTGACTGCGCCGAGAGCAGTTGGTTCGTGGAGCGGATGGTGACGGAGTTGGCCGCGTGCCGGCGGCAGGGGCACTGAGTAAAGGCATGAGTGGCAACGGGATAATAAGTAGCGGGTCGAAGCGGCCAAAAGTTGTCCGCACGCGTGACTGTCACTCGACGTCGCTTGATCCCAGCTATCCCGCGATGTGAACTGTTACATTTGAGAACGTTCGCTATACCGGAGGGAGGTGGCGGAGGGTTTACCCTCATACCTCCGCGTGCACTGGGCTTTTGCAGAGACGCTCTGGGTTTCTCCAGCCTGCTTCCATGACAACCCGGATTTCCTCGGCCGTCATCCCGCGTTCGAGCATGTCTTTCTTGAGAGCGGCCGCGAGTTCCACGCGGCGAATCTCGAGTCCGACACCCATGACGATGCCGACGATGCCGCAGACGAGTCCGCCGACCACGGCCACGAGTCCGATCAGTTGCCCCGGGTCCATTTTGGATAACAACTCGTACATGACACGTTGCTCCACGATGTAGAGGTTCACCACAGGGACCACAGACAGCAAAAGACTGTATTGGGGTGTTATTCGGCGCAGGACTTCAATTATTGAGTCGCGGTGCCTGATGAGGCCGAAGCCGGAATATCGACCGGCTTTGGGCGAATAACCTCTGGTGCGATTATTTGTTGTGCGGTTCAACACAACGACACCATCACCGAGGAAACCGATCATGGCGGCCGAGCGATTCACTCCCCGCGACGAAACCGACGAAGGGCTGGCGGACGAATTTCGTGGCGGAAAACGCGATTGGCGCCGATGGTGGGAAAGCAAGGCAGAAGCCTTTGACCCCGAGAAATGGAAGGCGATGGCGTCCGTTTGGTCGGGCCTGTTGCAGGATGCGGCCAAGGAAGCACAAGGCCGGGCAAGGGTCGAGCACGGCGACCAAGACTTGTCCCGTACTGTGCCGAGGAGATCAAGCAGGCGGCAATCAAGTGCAAACACTGCACCACCTGGCTGGCCCCAGTCCCGGAGGCGGCCCGCTACGAGTCTATTTCGGGTCAGGGCGCAATGGACCCCCGCCTTTCGTAAAGGGTACGACTCACCACGGCTCACTCGTTCCACCGCGGATGCGATGGCAGCTGGCGTATTGAGCGGTGTGGGACATTTCTTTGGAGTGGACCCAACCTGGCTACGGATTGCCTATGCCCTTGGGACGATCTTCACGGCGATCGTTCCCGGCATCGCTGTTTATGCGATACTGGCTCTCATCATCCCCGGGAACGATCCCGCCAGCGGCCCGGGCCTGGAGTAGGCTCGCGCGTAATCAGTGAATTGTGCCGCCGCATACTTAGCGGCGTTCCGGGGCTGCTGACGGTACCCGTTCGTCCCCCTCGTTCAGCCGCGTGGGATTACCATCCGCGCTATCGATAAAAAACGTCGGCACGCCCGCTTCGACCGCCTGCTGGGTCATCCCTCATCAAGCCCGGCCCAATCCAGCTGAGGCAGAGCCCGGCTCCTCCCTCGCCGCAGCATCTCCCGTTGGCAGAGCACTTGGCCGATCGAACTAACGACAGGGCAAAACGAGATGCCCGGCCCCCTCTTTGGGGGCACGAAAGCCGCCGTAAGTCCTTACTGAATAAGGAAATAAAAAACCCGGCCCCCACCGAGGGGTGTGGGCAATTTACATAAGCCTTTACTGCCAAATGGTTAGACCCATCGAAAAACTCCGAGTGCACGCCATATTCACGCTTAGACGGTGGAAGGGATGCAAACCGTAATAAGCCATGGTAAAGGCAATCAAGCAGTGGATCTTTCATTGAATCGGGCGGCGAGGTCATGGCACAGACGCCAAGGCGACGATGAACGGATAGGTCGGCTGGAGGCTGTTGATCAGACGGGCGTCGGCCGTGACGAGCTCGCAGCCTTCGCGCTTCGCCAAGGCGACCGAGAGGCGGTGGTACACATCGATTCTAGCTTGGGTCGCTATGCCACGAGCGCGAGGCTCTTTGAGACGGTGATCGAGTTTCAATGACAGTGGGCGCAGCAGTTGTGTGCTGGACTTCTCCGCCATATTGGGTAACGTTCGATCATGGCGAAGAAACGCGCAAAGAAAGAGACGCTGCCGGCGCTACGACCGCGAAGCGAGCAGGCGCCGGCAAAGTTGCTCAACGAACTGCGGGACTTGATTCGGTCGACCCGGTCTGGGGTCGCCCAGGCCGTCAACTCGGCGTTGGTGCTCCTCTACTGGCAAGTCGGCAACCACATCCGGACGGAAACGCTCAAATCCGAGCGTGCCGCCTACGGTGAGCAGATTGTCGTGACACTGTCGAGACAATTGGCTGCGGAATTTGGCAACGGATACTCACGCCCGAACCTATTTCGGATGATTCGATTCGCCGAGTTGTTTGCCGACAGAGAGATTGTCTCGACGCTGTCGAGACAATTGAGCTGGAGCCATTTCGTCGAGATTCTTCAACTGAAGGACCCGCTTCAGCGTGACTTCTATGCGGAGATGTGCCGGATTGAGCGTTGGAGCGTGCGGACGCTACGAGCAAAAATCGGCGGAATGCTCTTTGAGCGCACGGCGCTTTCCAAGAAACCGGAAATCCTGGTCAAGCGAGAACTCGCGAACCTCAGGCAGGAAGACACGCTCTCCCCCGACCTGGTGTTTCGCGATCCCTACTTCCTTGATTTTCTCGGACTGAAAGATGCCTACAGCGAGAAGGATCTTGAAACGGCCATTCTGCGCGAGATGGAGCAATTCATTCTTGAACTCGGGGCGGGCTTCAGCTTCGTCGCCCGCCAGAAGCGCATCGTCATCGACGGTGAGGATTTTTACCTCGACCTGTTGTTCTACCACCGCAAACTTCGGCGACTGGTCGCCGTCGATCTAAAACTGGAACGTTTCAAGGCGGCCGATAAAGGGCAGATGGAGCTCTATCTGCGGTGGCTGGAAAAGCACGATATGGAGCCCGGCGAGGAGACGCCGATCGGGCTGATCCTGTGCGCCGACGAAGGCGATGAGCAGATCGAACTGCTTCAACTCGACAAGAGCGGCATCCGCATCGCCTCCTACCTGACCGACCTGCCGCCACGGCAACTTCTTCAGCGCAAGCTCCATGATACGATGGTGGCGGTTCGGGCCAGGCTGGAAAGCCGACTGACCGATGATGGCGACTCCGAGTGATTCTCGTCCATCACCCACTTGATCCCGACGGACGCATCGAGGACGTATTTCATTCCTCGTCGCGCACCTCCCGGATCAGATCGACGGCGATGTTGGTCATCCCGTACTTCTCGAGCATCGCGCCGCCGCACTTGCTCGGCTCGCTCGTGGATGCGCTTTCGCAATGCGGGATCTGTGACCGGCTTCCCCTCCGAGATCAGCCGGCACACTTCTTCCATATCAGCCATCTCGTCGGCAGGGATCACTGACGGAGTTTCGACGGTCGCCATGAAATTCTCCTCCCACACAGATTCTAGCGGCGCTACCAGAGCAAGACGATAGGTCCTGTGTGGTTCCAGAAAACGAGTGGCAGATACCATGTCGAACTGCGCGGCCACCCCGCTCGACATGGCTAATCTCAACGGGGCGTGTCTCGCCGATCGGCGAATGATTCCGACGCGGTCGATTCTCGTCTTGCCTCACTTCATTACGCGAGTTGAAGATGCGACAATCGCTCTGGCTGGTCGTCGTGATAGCATTCGATCATCGTCAGGCGTCGAACCATGGATGAAACGAAGAACGTGTCTGAGACGGAAGCGTCGCAAGCGCCGCTGGGGCTTCGAATGGCTCCTCGGATGAGACCAGGAGCCTGCCCGGAACCGCGGGCTCTCAACCGCCCCTCGAGAGTTTGAGCGACTTTTCCGATGCCGATCCCTCCAAAATTGGGCGGTATCGGATCATCCGTCGGCTCGGCCAGGGCGGGTTCGGACGGGTCTATCTCGCTCACGACGACGACCTTGACCGTGCGGTCGCCATCAAGGTGCCCAACCCGGAACGGATCGCCCACTCCGAGGATGTGGAAGCCTTTCTTGTCGAAGCCAAGGTCCTCGCAAAGCTGGACCATCCACACATCGTCCCGGTCTTCGATGTCGGCCGCACGGAAGACGGGCTCTGTTTCGTCGTGTCGAAGCTCATCGAAGGCAGCGATCTGTCGGTCCGGATCGATCGGGCTCGCCCGTCGTTCCGGGACTCGGCGGAACTGGTTGCGACCATTGCCGACGCGCTGCATTACGCCCACACCCGGGGCCTGGTCCACCGGGACATCAAGCCCGCGAACATCTTGATCGATGCCGCGAGTAAACCCTGCGTGGCCGACTTCGGGCTCGCCTTGAAGGATGAAGACTTCGGCAAGGGGGGCGGGCTGGCGGGCACGCCGGCCTACATGAGCCCCGAGCAGGCCCGCGGTGAAGGCCACCGCGTCGATGGTCGATCCGATATCTTCAGCCTGGGCGTCGTGTTCTACGAGCTTGTTGACGGGAAAAAGGCCGTTTCGCGGCGACTCTCTCCTGAACGTGATCCAGTCGATCATCATCGATGAGCCCCGTCCGCCACGCCAGATCGACGACACGATCCCCAAGGAGCTGGAACGGATCTGCCAGAAGGCGCTGGCGAAGCGGGCGTCGGAGCGCTACAGCACCGCCAGGGACATGGCGGAAGACCTTCGCGTGTTTCTCCAGGCCACCGGAGTCGCGGCCTCGCCTGGTGCCGCTAGCGTCCCGATAAGCAGTCCTCCGGCATCAACCCTGGAAGCCGCTCCACTCCCAGCCACATCGCGGCAATCCGACTCCGGCCATCGGCCGGTCAAGATCGTTCCCAGGGGCCTACGATCGTTCGATGAGCATGATGCCGAGTTCTTCCTGGAACTGCTGCCCGGTCCTCGTGATCGCGACGGATTGCCGGACAGCATCCAGTTCTGGAAGCGGAAGATCGAGCAGATCGACCCCGACCTGACGTTCAAGGTCGGGCTGATCTACGGTCCCTCGGGCTGCGGCAAGTCATCGCTGATGAAGGCGGGACTTCTGCCCCGGCTCGGCAAGCATGTCCTGCCGGTTTACATCGAGGCGACGCCGGAGGAGACCGAAGCACGGATCTTGAAGGGTCTGCGCAAGGTTTGTCCTGAACTGCCTCGCGACTTGGGTCTGGTCGATTCGCTGGCAAGCCTGCGGAGAGGCCGCGTCTTGCCAGCCGAGCGCAAGGTGCTGCTCGTCCTCGATCAGTTCGAGCAATGGCTCCATGCCAGGCGAAGTGAAGAAAACACCGAACTGGTCGCCGCGCTTCGTCAGTGCGATGGCGAGCATGTCCAGGCCATCGTGATGGTGCGGGATGATTTCTGGCTCGCCGCCAGCCGGTTCATGCGGGATCTGGAAATCCGCCTGGTCGAGGGGGAAAACAGCGCTCTCGTGGATCTGTTTGATCCCCGTCACGCCAGGAAGGTGCTGATCGCATTCGGGCGGGCGTACGGAGCGCTTCCCGACGCCGCCGATGATCTCACTGGCGATCAAGAATCATTTCTGAATCAATCGATTTCCGGTTTGGCCCAGGATGGGAAAATCATCTCGGTCCGGTTGGCTCTCTTCGCCGAGATGGTGAAAGGCAAGCCCTGGACGCCGGCCACGCTCCAGGAGGTGGGCGGCACGGAGGGAATCGGGTTGACGTTCCTCGAAGAGACCTTCAGCGCCTCGACCGCTCCGCCCGAGCATCGCCTGCACCAGAAAGCAGCACAGGCGGTGCTGAAAGCTCTACTGCCCGAGAGCGGCACCGACATCAAGGGTCAGATGAGATCGCGTCAGGAATTGCTCGAGGCATCGGGATACGCGACCCGACCCAGAGACTTCGACGACCTGATCCACATCCTCGACCCTGAGCTTCGCCTGATCACGCCCACCGACCCGGAAGGCTCGGGGAGCGAGAATCAGGCGAACCTACCGAGCGGGCAATACTACCAGCTCGCACACGACTACCTGGTTCATTCCCTGCGAGACTGGCTGACCCGCAAGCAGCGAGAGACGCGTCGGGGTCGTGCGGAACTTCGGCTGGCGGAACGCTCCGCCCTCTGGAATGCCAGGCCCGAAAACCGCCACCTGCCATCCGCCCTGGAGTGGGCGAACATCCGGCTGCTGACCAGGAAGAAGGACTGGACCGAGCCCCAGCGGAAGATGATGAAGCGTGCGTGGCCGGTTGCATGGGTTCCGTGGTGTCTCGATGCTGGCCCTGCTGTGCGCCGGGGTTCTTGCCGCGATCGCTGTTCGCAGCCGGGTCGTCGAGAATCAGAGAGCCACGCAGGCAGCCGGTTTGGTGGAGCGGCTTCTCGATGCGGATACAGCTCAAGTCCCGGACATCATCACAGCGATGCGTGAATTATCGTCGAGCTGGTCGAACCCGCGCTCAGGAGCGAGCTGGTTAAGAACTCCGACGATTCACGTCAGAAACTTCACGCCAGCCTCGCCCTTCTTCCCGTCGATGCCAGCCAGGTTGACTACCTCTTCGACCGCCTGATGAAAGCCACACCGAACGAACTTCCCGTGTTGCGTGATACCCTCAAGACCCACAGCACCAAGCTGACGCCGCAACTCTGGACCGTGCTCGAGTCGGCCAAGCCCAGCGATACCAGCCTACTTCCATCCGCCGGTGCCCTGGCAAGCTATGCGCCCGAAGACGGCAAGTGGGAGACTATCGGCGACAAGGTGGCACAGGCGCTGGTGTCGGTCGATGCCATCCTCCTCGGCCCCTGGATCGAAGCCCTGCGTCCCGTTCGGACGAAGCTGACCGCTCCGCTAGCAACGATCTTCCGGGACAAGGAACGCCCCGAATCCGAACATAAACTGGCGACGAACATCCTCGCCGACTACGCCAGCGACGACCCCGACCGGCTTGCCGAGCTGCTCATGGTCGCCGACCCCAAGGCGTACGTGAGCCTCTTCCCGGTCGCCGAGAAGCGGGCCGAACAGGTCTTGCCCGTTCTCCAGGCCGAGCTTGCCAAGAAAGCGACCTACTCCTGGAACGATCGCGCCGCTCGATCCATCGTGGACGAAGCCCGATGCTTCCCTCGTGAGCCGGATCGAGTCGGCCCAGGGGATCCTCGCCGAGCGGTTCGCTTTCTGCCAGACGATGCCGCTGGACGAGTTTCTCACGACCGCCGAGGCTCTCCGCACATCGGGATACCGCCCCGTGCGGTTTCGCCCCTATGCCGACGGCACGGGCACCCGCGTCGCGGCCGTCTGGACCCGTGACGGCCGGCAACTGGCGGCTCGCCTCGGGGCAGATCACTCGACGAGCTCCGCCAACAGGACGAGAAGAACCGGACCGAGAAATTCCTGCCGGTCGACGTCGCGGGCTACGTGACGAGCGTCGGCGGCCAGCCCGCCGAGCGCTATGCCGCCCTCTGGGTCGAGAAATCCGGCGATGACGACGCCCGGCTGTACCTCGGGGCGACCGATGACGATCTGACCGACGCCCAGAAGCCCCTGGATGACGCCAAGCTGATCCCCCGGACGCTCCACGCCCTGCGCTCGCCCGACGGCCGCGTGCGGTACTCCGGCGTCTGGGGCAAGCCCCCGTCGGCCGGCGTCAGCACCCAGGGCTACCGCGACCTGTTCGCGTGGGACTACGCCGAGAACCAGGCCCTGTTCAGCGACCGGGTGCTCGTCGACGTCGCGGTCGGCGAGGCCGGCAAGCGGCTGTCGGTCGCCGAGCGGACACATGCGGCGCTCGAGCGGGCGGAGAAGACACTCCAGACCAAGCCCGACGACCCGAGCGCCCTCACGCCCGCGCCCGGGCCCTGCTACGGCTCGGGGAAAACGACAAGGCCCTCGGTCGCCCTCAACGCCGTGCTTGCCAAGAGCAAGGACGACCTCGACGCGCTCGAACTCCGGGCGATCGCGCAGGCGAGGCTCGGCAAGAAGGAACCCGCCCTCGCCGACCTGGCACAGTATCAGAAGGACGTGCCGGACCGGTCCCGGCTCTACCTGGCCGCCGTCGTCGCGGCGGAACTCGGCGACGGGACCGACGCCGCGATCGCAGGCCCTGGAAGCCGCGCTCAGAAAGGAGCCGGGGGACGCCGACCTGCGTTACGACGCCGCCCGCGCCTTCGCGGTCGCCTCGAAGGCCGTCGACCGGACCGACCACGAGAAGGCAATCGCTCTGGCCGGCGCGGTCGCTCGCCTTGCTTCGAGAAGGGGTCCGCGACAACGACCTGAGCTTCGCTCTGCTCGACGACTCTCCCGATCTCGACCCGCTCCGGGACGACCCGGCGTTCGCCAGGCTGCTCGACGCCGGACACCCCGAACGGCGGTTCGCCGGCGTCTGGTCGACCGAGGCGCGGTTCGAGGCGGCCACCCTCGACGCCCTCGACCCCGCCGAACACCTGAGGCGCGGCCGGGAGCTGGCCGCCCTGGGCTACCGCCCCGTCGCCTGGTCGGTCGCCCGCACGTCGCCCGAGGGCCCGCCGCTATCGGCCTCGGTCTGGCACCGGCCGCTGGTCCGCGTCCGACGCCAAGGACCGGCTGGCCGAGCGCCAGGCGCGGGCCGCGGTGGCCCTGGTGCGTCTGGGCAAGGCGGAGTCGGTCTGGCCCCTCCTGCGGCACAGCGCCGACCCGCGGTTGCGCAGCTTCATCGTCAACTGGCTCAACCCGCTGGGCGCCGACCCGAAATGCGATCGCCGCCGAGCTTGACCGCATGGATTCTCCCGCCGCCCGCCACTCGCCACCCGCCACGCTCAAGATGGATGCCATCCTCTTCCACCCCGAGACCTCCCAGCGGCGGGCCTTGATCCTGGCGCTGGGAACCTACGGCCCGGACGGCCTCTCCCCCGGCGAACGCGAGCCGCTGGCCGCCAAGCTCCTGGCCGTCTACCGCGACGACCCCGACGCGGGCGTCCACGGCGCGGCCGCCTGGACCTTGCGGCAGTGGGGCCTGAAGGACAAGCTCGTCGCCCTCGACGCCGAGCTGGGCAAGCTCAAGGACCCCGGCGGCCGCCGCTGGTATGTCAACGGCCAGGGCCAGACCTTTGCCGTGATCGCCGGCCCGGTCGAGTTCCGCATGGGCACGTCCGGCCGATGAGCCGGAACGCGCCGGCGGTGACAACGACCAAGCGCCCCGGCGGATGACGATCCCCCGCCGGTACGCGATCGCCGCGACCGAGGTCACGATCCCCCAGTTCCAGAAGTTCCTCAAGACCAACGCCATTTCGATCCCGCGTTACAATCTCCAGGCCAGCTTCCTCGCCAAGTACTCCCCGGACCCGGACGGGCCCTGGATCGCGCCCGACTGGTACACGGCGGCCCACTACTGCAACTGGCTGAGCGAGCAGGAGGGTTGCCGCGACGACCAGTGGTGCTACGTGCCGGCCAAGGAGGGGGGCTATGCCGAAGGGATGACGATCCCCGCCGACGTGCTGCTGCGGACGGGCTACCGGCTACCGACCGATGCGGAATGGGAATACGCCTGCCGGTCGGGTACGATTACGAGCCGCTACTACGGCGTCTCGACCGAGCTCTTGCCGCTCTACGCCCGCTACCAGGCCAACAGCCGCGAACACGCCTGGGCGTGCGGCAGCCTCTTGCCCAACGACCTGGGGCTGTTCGACATGCTCGGGAACGAGTTTGAGTGGGTGCATGACAAGGTCAGGGCTTCACGGCCAGGCCGACACGGATATAAGATTGACTACATAAACATCATTGAATCTGTAAATGAAAAACTCCCTCGTCTGCTTCGGGGCGGGTCGTTCAGCAATCCTCCGGCGGTCGTCCGCTCGGCGAACCGTGACTGGGTACGCCCCGTCGTACCGTAACACGAACGTCGGTTTCCGTCCCGCCAGGACTTACCCCTGATCTGCTTTACAACTTTACTGCTCCCAAATTTATGATCTTATTTGCATTTACATTTGTATTGACTCTCACCCGGCGCAGCCGGGTCGGAACCAGAAATCGGCTCTCACTGCCAATTAGGCATGCGCTCATGCGGTAAATTGGCGATGGGAATGGAGGTTTGAGCATAGTGAGCCGGGTTGTCGGGTATAGATTAAACTAAAACTCATCCATCACAGCCTATCATACGTAAATTTTTGAAAAAGTCAATGAAAAAAGACCAGGAATTGATCGTGATCACCAAGACTTACGACCTGATTCTCTGGTCTTGCAACCACACGAGTAAGTTCCCGCGCAATCACCGCTTCGTTTTGGGCGAACGGATCGAACGAAACCTGTACGGATTGCTCGAAACGCTGATCGCCGCCAAGTACACGAAGAACCGCCAGCAATTGCTCGAAGAAGCAAACCTGAATCTCGAGATCCTCCGGTTCCAGATGCGGCTGGCGAAGGACTTGCAGTGCCTGAAGATTGAAAGTTATGCCTTCGCCGCGAAGTCGATCGACGAGATCGGACGGTTGGTGGGCGGTTGGCTGCGGAGCAAGGGTGAGGAGAAGGCGTGAAGCGACAAGGCAACCTGTGGGACGGGATGATCTCGTTCGAGAACCTGCTGCGCGCGGCGCACGCCGCCGCTCGTGGCAAACGCTTCAAGCCCGGCGTCGGCCGCTTCCTCTTCGATCTCGAACGCCAGTTGCTCCGGCTGCATGAGGAACTCGCCGGCAAGACCTACCGTCCTGGTCCCTACCGCACGTTCACGATTTACGAGGGCAAGACCCGGCAGATCAGTGCCGCCCCGTTCCGAGACCGGGTCGTGCATCACGCCTTGACCGGCGTTCTGGAGCCGATCTTCGAGCGATCGTTTTGTCTTCGACAGCTACGCCTGCCGCAAGGGGAAAGGGACCCACGCCGCAGTCGGACCGGTGCCAGGCATTCGCTCGCCGGTACAAGTATGTCCTGAAGGCCGACGTCCGCAAGTTCTTTCCTTCCATCGACCACCAGATCCTCGAAGACACTAATTGCCCGCAAGATCAAAGACCCCGATGTCCTTTGGCTGATCGGGATGATCATCGATCACAGCAACCCGCAGGGCCTCATTTTGATGTGGTTCCCCGGAGATGACCTGTTCACGCCCATCGAGCGCCGCACGGGCCTGCCGCTGGGCAACCAGACGAGCCAGTTCTTCGCCAACGTCTACCTCGATCCACTCGATCATTATGTGACCGACCGGCTCGGGCTGAGTTACGTCCGCTATGTTGATGACTTCCTGATCTTCGCCGACGACAAGCGGCGGCTCCATCAGGTGCGCCTGGAAGTCGAGCGATTCCTGGAGGCGCTGCGCCTCCAGATCCACCAGAACAAGAGCGTGGTTTTTCCGTGCGAAGAGGGAATCCGGTTCCTGGGCTATCGCGTGTTCCCGACGCACCGGCTTCTGCCGCAGGAAAACGTCCGACGGTTCCGTCGCCGGATGCGCTGGATGCAGCGAGAGTTTGCCCGTGGTCGCATCGGCTTCGACGCGATCCGCCCCCGGATCATGAGCTGGATCGGTCACGCGCGCCATGCCAATACGTATCGCCTCCGGACCGATCTATTCTATAGAATGCGCTTCCAGCGGGCGGCGGCCAAACCCTCGTCTGCTTCGGGGCGGGACGTTCAACAATCAACCGGCGAACGTCCGCTCGGCGAACCGTAACAGGAACGCCCCGTCGAACCGTAACACGAACAACGGCTTCCGTCCCGCCAGTACTTGGCGCCAGGATGTCCCCTGGTCCGCCGGAATTCGAGAGCGATTTTCCTCTCTCGGAGAGTGCAGCCAAGTCCAGGCCGCCGTCCCGTGCCGGGTGACCTCGGTTGCTCGGACGAATGAAGCCCATGCCCGGCGGGTCTGGTAGGTCTTCGGACTCGAACGCCCCGTCGGGCAGACCTCGTCGGAGCCCAGGATCGAAGGACCACCGGGCTCTTCGCGTGCTGGTCCCGGGTTTTGTTTAAGCTGCTCGGGCTGATCTGGAAGATCGCCTGGTAGTTCGTGGACGCGATGGGGGGTAGAACTAGGTGCCCGGCCCCCTCTTTGCGGGCACGAAAGTCGTCGTAAGTGCTTACTGGAAAAGGAAATAAAAAAACCCGGCCCCCACCGAGGGGGCCGGGCACAGCCAGGGAGAACGACGCTCGCTCATGATTCGGGGGACGAGAGGTCACGGCTTAGCGCGGCCAAATCCGGCATTCAACCTTACCTCGTTCGCTCGGCCTCGATTCAAAAACTTAAGGTCGAGCTTAATGATTTCTCAAGAGAAGCATGCTGCATGCCGACAACGCACGTACGGCTGAAATCCGGCGAGGAGAATTCCTTAACATGTTTATTAATAATAAATTACGTCAAGAAAATATTAACGTCGCGACTTCGCATCGAGGCGACCGCGCAAGCTGGTCGCCAAGACACTGGGCGGAAATGCTAAATTTATGGGCGAAGTCAATGGTGTCTGCGGAACGCAAGTTGCAGAATTCCTGAGCCAACGCGGATCAGCGTGGGTTTTGCTCGCGATGGCGTCCAAACCCCGCGGCACGACAAATTCCCGCGCAGGTTGGCACAGTTCGATCAAGCGTGGCCAACAACCCACTCGCCCGGGGTCGCGTGAGCCCGGAAACTTGATGTGTGCGAAATACCGACCTGTCGCAAAGAAATGCGGGCTTTGGGTAAAATAAATGATCTCGCCAACCGCTTCTCCCGTGTAGACTGGGGTTTTATTCGATGCATGCGGATTGGGTAACAACGGCTCGGGAAAGGATTTCGCCACGATGAAGGTCATGGTGCTCGGCCTTGATGGAACGACCTGGGACGTGCTGGAGCCGTTGCTTCAGGAGGGCCTACTACCGAATCTCGCTCGACTACGGGAGCAGGGGTGTTCCGGTTCATTGCGTTCCGTTTTCCCTCCGCTTTCCCCCGTTGCGTGGACGGGCGTCATGACGGGCAAGAACTCCGGGAAGCACGGGATTTACGAGTTCTTGGAGCACGGACACAATCCGTTGTCCGGCCGGGTGAACTCGTCGCGGACGATCCAGTCTGAGCTGCTCTGGGAAATCGCGGCACGGCACGGCAAAAAGACGGTCGCGGGCGGGGTGCCGATGAGCTACCCGGCGCGGCCAGCACATCACTTTCCCGGCTTTTTCCTCGGTGATTTTCTCAGTCCGGCCGACGCCCGCGATTTCACCAGCGATCCAGCGATTTTCGCCGAACTCGAACAGGAGGTCGGTCCCTATCAGGCATGGTCGACATCGATCCATGACGGGGGAAATGAGGCGGGCACTCTCGCCGATCTACACGGCTTTCTGAAACAGCATTTGAAGACCGTTCAGTTTTTGATGAACCGGTGCGAGTGGGATCTGTTTATTTTCGACGTGATGGCCACGGACCGCTTGCAGCACGAACTGTGGCACGTCTGGGACCTGACGCACCGCGCGGCGCGTGGGCGCGAGCGAGAGCTCGAAGCCCTGCGCCCAAGCTCATCGAATTCTGGCAGACGGTCGACCGGGGCGTCGGCGCAATCGAAGCGGACCTTCCCTCGGGTACGGCTCTCTTGGTGATCAGCGACCACGGATTCGGGCCCATCGAGCATTACGTGAATTTCAACGTGTGGTTGCTCGAACAGGGTTATATCGCGCTCGAGGATTCGTTTTACGTCAAGCAGAAGCATTGGTTTTATCGCATGGGGGCGACGCCGGAGTGGATTTATGGCTTGATGAGCCGGCTCGGGCTGGGCAACCATCGCGTGAGTCGGTTCCGCGGCAAGCAAGAAGGCTTCATGGATCGCCTGGGAGAATCGCTCTTTCTGTCGCGGCGACACATCGACTGGTCGCGAACGCGGGCGTACGCACAAGGAAACTTCGGCCAGATATTCTTGAATCTGAAGGGACGCCAGCCGAATGGTTGCGTCGCTGCCGCGGACGCACGAGGCTTACTTGACGAATTGAAGGCAGGCATCACGGCGATTCCCCATCCGGAGACGGGTGCGCCGCTGGTCGAGCACGTTTATGAGCGTGAAGAGCTCTACGACGGTCCGCACTCCGCGTCTGGCACCCGATTTGACGGTGGTGCTCAACGATTGGAAATACCGCACGATCGGCCTGCACGACTTCACGACCAACCGCCTGTTTGCACCGGCGTTTGGGCCGACCGGCGACCATCGGCTCGACGGGATCTTGATCGCATCAGGGCGAGCGTTTCGCCCCGGTGCCGAACCGAAGCAGGCAATGCTCCTCGATGTGGCCCCAACCGTGCTCCACCTGCTCGGCGTTCCGGTTCCCGACGACATGGACGGCCGCGTCTTGACCGAATTGCTTGAACAGGTAGCGTCGATGCCCGCCAGCGCTCCGGTTTTTGAGCCGGCCTTCGCCGCGGCAACGACCGATGCGACATCCGCCACTCCGGCGGAATTCTCCTATACCCAAGACGAAAACGCTGAGATCCAACAGCGCTTGGCGGATTTGGGCTATCTGTAACGTAAGCGTCGACGTCTCCCGGTCGAGCCCGGTAAGCCTCAGCCATTCATTCCAGTACAACGCGCCCCGGTTCTCCATCGATCGTCGGCTCTTCGATCGTGATGGACCGGTCGAGAAAGGCGCCGATGGTTTCGGCGTTGGTGCGGAGGTGCTCGGTGACTTCGCTGACAGTGAATTCACTGCGACCGGGCGCGAACGCCAGGGGCAAGAGGATCTGATCGGCGGAGTGGGGATCGACGGCGGCCTTCTCGACGGCCTCGAACGCCAGAAGCTCGGCGACGGCTTCGTCCGCGACAGTTTCAGCCCGCTTACCCCGCTCGCCCAGACCGACGAAGGTTGCAGGCACGATCTGTTCGTGCTCGGCCGTGAGCGAAATCGCGGCCCCCTGCCCTGGACTGATGACCCACCGCGCAGCTCGATTTCGGCATCAAGGCCGTGCTCACGCAGGCGTTCGACCGCATGATCCCGCATTCGACGTGCGATATCGTCGTCGAGGTTAGCCACGCTTGCTACGCCGTGGAGCCGGCGTAATGGGCCGCGGTCAGTCTGCACGAAGGGGCGCGGAGTCGCCGGCTCGATCGAGGCTTCCAACCGTCCCCCCCCACGCGGGTAGAATCCGGCGGCCGACATCGACAATGTCAGCGGCATACCAAAGGCCGCGAGATACGCGCACCATGTGATATCCAGGAATGAAAATGCCGGTGCCTTCGGATTGTGTGTCCCGCCGGTGAGCACGAGCCGCGTCGAGAGTTCGGCCCGCAGCGCCAGGGGTAAATGCAAGGTTTGGAGCACCAGGCCCGTTGAGCCGGCCGTGCCGATGTCGATTGAGAGGTTGCGGGGCTCGTAGGGTTTGGGTAAAAACAACAACTCACGCGCGCCCACGCCGCCGCCAGCAACGCTGGCCTGACCCACCTGAACCGCGGCCTGAACGGCCTTATGGTGCTGTGGCCGCAAACCTGGTTTGTCGCGATTGGCTCTAATCTTGACCATGCGGAACGCCCGCCCAGTCAAGAGCGAAAGCGTGAGCGCGGTCCGGAGGATCTGGCCGCCACCCTCCCCCTGCGATCCGTCCAGAACGACATGGTCGAGATTCTTGGGAATGGACGAAGACATCAATCGCAATTCCTCGCAGTTCCGCGACCATGGGCGAGTCGGGCGGTGCGGCAGGGGGATCGTCCCGTGCGCTGAGTGCGCCAGCCAGCGCCGCGATCGAGCGCAGACCGCACTCGAGCGCCATAGTGGCAAAGTTACCGGCTCTGGTCGTGCAAATCCATCCATGGACGTGATTCCTCTGATGAAAAACGGCTATCGTGTTCGAGACTTAGAATACTCGAGCAAGCACGAGTCGCTCGCTCTGATGGCAACCGGTCCGTGGCCGCCGATCACGGTGACTGATTGCTCTTTCCGGCGTCGGTTGCCGGCGTGTTGGCCGGTGGTGTGGGTGTTGGTGGTTTGGCCTGGGCTGGCGGACCGCCTGCGCTGGCTCCCGTGCCGCTTGTGATTTTAGTGAACTCCGCAGTGGGCACCGAAGTATCGATCTGCGGAATTTCCGGCGCGGGCGGGTTCGGCTTGGTCACGGTCGGGGTTGAGGTCGGTCCGATAAGTCGTTGGAACAGCTTGGGGCGATCGCTCGTT
This sequence comes from uncultured Isosphaeraceae bacterium, assembly GCA_963850935.1. Classification (GTDB taxonomy): domain Bacteria; phylum Planctomycetota; class Planctomycetia; order Isosphaerales; family Isosphaeraceae; genus CAWFRS01. The sequence continues at coordinate 201,258 of CAWKNT010000028.1, read as the reverse complement.
TTGGCTTCGTTGTCGCTGTTTATCTGTCCTGAAAGGTTGCGGGTCGCCCAAATCAAGATCAGTTTCTCGATCCGCTGGTCGCTATGGGCTACCGCCTGAGTGAGCATAAAGCTTCCCAGGCTGCGTTTGAATTCGGGGCGGCAGCCGATGACCGCGACCTGGCCGGGCTCGAGGACAAGGGTTGTGGCCATCTCGCGGATGGTTTCCTCTTGCTGGCCGTTGTTGATCCGGAACTCTTGAGGACCAAGTGGTGTCGCATTGGGCAGAGCCTGGAAGGTGCGCTGGACCGGTCCGTGGTGGATCTCTGGGACCATCCGCAACGAAACGTTGTTTGGTCCGTCGTGCTGAGGAGTCAGACGAAAAAAGCCGCTGGGTTCATGGTAGTCCCTACCGACGATACGATTTTCGCGATTCAAGAGTAAGCTGGCCTGCTCGACCGTTTCGCCGACGGCGATCAAGGTTGGCTCGCCGCTGTCCACGAAAAAGTTGGTGGGGTTAACCTTGTTCTGAGGAGTCGTGTCCTTGAGGATCGCTTCGAGCTCGAGCGGAAGCTCGCCGACGATACGGCCCACACGGAGGCCGTTCACTTCCCAAGCCCGGCGCTCTGCGGGGGGCAAGATCTGCTCATCGGCCACGCGCCAAACGACTTCGTTGAGCGTCTTGTCACCGAACGGACGCGTCACGATTGCGACTTTTAGCAGGCAGCGCTTGGGCTCGATGAGCTGGCCGCTATGTCCGCCAATACGGGCAACCACGCCGCCGGGATGGCTTCCATTCTTGTCGAGAGCGCAACCGCCGACGATCAGCAGCCCCGCTGTTGCAATCGCCGGTAAAATCCTGAGCCAGACCAGCGCTTGATTCTGCGCGTCCATTAGGCGGAATCCTTTCCGCGATACGTCGAAATGAAATCGGTCGAGACTGTAGTACGATCTGGCACCTTCGTCAACCGCAAACGGCGGTCACCGCATTGGGATACTGATCAGATATTGTACAAAAGTACACTAGATCGTTACTGGTCAAACATATATAGGAGCAGTTGCAACTTGAGACTCAGACTCGCGGCAAGTATATGTGGGGTACGCAGAGTTACGTGACGTATCGGTAATGCGCTTGCCGAGATGATCCGAGGGTCGCGGAAGGACCCGTGGCAAGGAAGGTGATACTCTTGGATGCTTTGATGCATTGCTTGGGCGTGGGGAGGTTGAATAATGCGCGGCTTTGGGCTGCCAATCTCCATGACCTCGTCAGTCTGCGACAGGTCGCCGATACATTGCTCGCACTCGCTTGTGTCTGGATCTCGGGCGTGATTTTCAGATCGTATTGGGGCCGTCGACCTCCTGGCCGTCCCACTTCCAAGAGCGTCTGGGCACTCAGTTCATTCCTGGTTTTGTGCGGGTTCTCGCAGCTTGCCGGTGTTTTGGCAATTATTCCGGTCGATCGGTTGGCATTGCTTTCGATACTGGCGGCGGCCGCGTGCTGGGCTGCGGCGCTGACTTTCGTGCCGCTGGCCGCACGTGGGCCGATTTCGCAAGACGCCGAGGGCTACAATCGCGAAATCGCCGAGCGGCGTCGAGCGGAAGCCGCGCTAAGACGCAGTGAGGCCCAGGCCCGTAAACTGGCCGAGGCCGACGCGCGCAAAAACGAGTTTCTGGCGATGCTCGGTCATGAACTGCGCAATCCATTGGCCCCGATCCGCAACGCCGTCAAGATCATGAAGCAACGCGGCTCGGACGACCCTGAGATGTGCTGGGCGCGTGACGTTGTGGACCATCAGGTGCGGCACTTGGGCCAGCTCGTCGACGATTTGCTCGAGATCTCACGGGTCACGAGTGGCAAGGTCCGGCTTCAAAAGGAGGCCGTCGACGTCGCGACAATTGTCGCCTTTGCGGTTGAAACCAGCCGGCCGACGATCGAGGCGCAGCATCATCGACTATCGATCTCAGTGCCCGCGGACGCGATCTTTGTCGACGCTGACTCGATCCGGATCGCTCAAGTCCTTTCCAATTTATTGAACAACGCCGCCAAGTACACGCAGTCCGGAGGACAGATCCGCCTGTCCGCGGCTGGCGATGGCGACGAGGTCGTTTTTCGCATCCGTGACAATGGAATAGGAATTCCACCTGAGATGCTCTCGCGGATTTTCGAGCTATTCACACAAGTCGATCGATCGCTTGACCACTCACAGGGCGGACTCGGTCTGGGCCTGACACTGGTTCGCAGCCTGATCGAGATGCATGGAGGAACCGTCCAGGCCTTGAGTGAAGGGCCGGGCCGTGGCAGCGAATTCATCGTTCGCCTCCCGAGACTGACGGCTGTCCCTGAACCGACGGCGCCTGCCGCGTCCGACGAGAGACGCCTCGTACGAAACGGCCGTCAGGTCCCTCTCGCCGCGTTTTGGTCGTTGACGACAACGTGCTGTCGGCACAGAGCCTGGCGACGATCTTGAAGCTCGAAGCACACGAAGTACAGGTCACCCACGACGGCGGCCTTGCGATTGAGGCAGTCCGGAGATTTCGTCCAGAGGTCGTGTTGATGGACATCGGGCTGCCGGGCATCGATGGCTACGAGGTCGCCCGCCGGCTCCGCGGCGATCCGGCGCTGGGATCTGGGATCGCGCTTCTGGTGGCCGTGACCGGCTATGCCGAGGACGACGCGCGACGCCGTTCCCAGGAAGCTGGCTTTGATCATCACCTGGTCAAGCCGGTTGACCCCGATGGAGTGCTGGCGCTTCTAGCCTCGCTCGAGTGGGAAGATTCGAATCTCATTTCATCGAATCGACAACCTTCTTGAGTATCACGGCGCTGTTTTGCTCTTGGTCGCGCGCCGCGTAGACCAGTGTGACGGTCTCCCCCCTGCTCTTCTCCTTGAGAAAATGCAAATCTTCCTTCCTCTCCTTGAGCTCGGCACGATAGCGCTTCTGAAATTCGGTCCATTTTGTTGGATCATGGCCATACCACTGGCGCAATTCCGGGCTTGGAGAAACGTCCTTGAGCCAAAGGTCTAACCGCGCGTTCTCCTTGCTCACGCCGCGCGGCCAGAGCCGCTCGACCAAGATCCGGTAGCCGTCGTCCGGAGACGGCTTCTCGTACGCCCTTTTCAACTCGAGCAAGGAAACGTCTCCTGTGGAACGGTATGCAGCTGGTCGAAGAGCTTGATCGACTCGGCGACCTTAGCCTCGCCGGTTCCTGGCTCCACGAAGCTATTCAGCCCTGAGCCGTTTGAGGTGATGGTTGGCGAAGTCCATGAAGGCGTCCCAGTCTTCGGTCGTGACGTCGTGTTTGCCGGGTCGGATGCGGTAGCCGATCGTGCTTTTGACCAGTTGGTCGAGGGCCGGCTTGGGCATCTCGGTGACGGCCAGGCCGTCGGTACCGAGCAGGCGGTAAACGGGGTCGGCAGCGAGGGCGGCCAGGAACTCCCCTTTCGGGTCGGCCCAGAGGTCTTCTTGGCCGAGCAGATCAACACGGGCCGGGGGGCGATCAGCGCGATCAGCTCGTGCTGGTCGACCGGCAGCGTGTCTTCGTGGCCGTTGTACTGGCGAAAGTTGGCGCAGAACCAGTGTGGGAACGACGTGTTGATCTGCTCGACAGTCTCGCCGAAGATTCGGCGTGAGAGGGCCGCCCCGCCGCAGCCGGATTGAACCGAGATCACGATCGCGAACCGCGGGTCTTCCGCTCCGGCCCAGAGTGCGGTCTTGCCCAGCCGGGAGTGGCCCATGAGCACGACCTTGCGTGGGTCGATCTCAGGGGCGGTCTCGAGATAGTCGAGGGCCCGGGAGAGTCCCCAGGCCCATGCGCCGATCGAACCCCATTCGTCCGCCTCGGGCCGAGTCTGGCCCGGTCGGTAGAAGAGCGGATGAATCCCATTCTTGAACCCATCGTCGTAATCCGGGTCGATATCGCCGTAGTAGGCCGTCGCCAGTGCGTAGCCGCGTGCGAGGATTCGCTCGACCGGCCAGCTCGACGAGTCGGAACCCCGCGACGACTCGGTTGCCTGGTGGTTGACAACGCCTTTGCCGCTGTCACGCATCCACTGGCGCGAGAGTGTGATTCCCGGGTCGGAGTGGATCGTGTGGTTTCCTCCGAAATTCAGCCCGAGAAAGGCTGGCACGCGCGTTGCGTCGTCCGGCCGTCTTGGGCAGGTAGAGCAAAAGATCCATCCGCGGACCATCGGGCTTGCTCGGAAAACAGGATCGATACTTCGCGGCGGATGGCGGTTCCGCCCAGGGCCTGCTTGTCTTCCGATCTGACCTCAAACCTGGGCTCAAGCGGATTGGCCGGTTTGGGCACTTTGCCGTAGACGTGGGTCTCGAAGAGGCGCAAAAGTTCCGGCCGGCGATCATCTATCCACTGGGCGCTGTGATGACCTTCCGACCATTCGACGATAACAAGGGGTCTGGCAAGGTATCAGTCCCGACCTTGCTCTCGTCGAAATTGCTACGGCGTCTTGCGCACGGCCGTGTCGTTGTCGGGCCGAGGAAAGTGATCGCCAGCAAGATCGCAGTGAACAGTGGCACTGCGCATCGAAAGTCCGCCCGTCTGTCGGAGGAAACCTGAGCATCGTGGATTATTCTCTTGATGGGTGAAGCGTGGGTTGAAGTCGGCGAAGGCGCGGCCATGCGCTGGGCCATCTGCTTCATCATCGCCGCTTGCGAGATTCCCATCCAGCAGTGTCCCTGTCCGGGACCGTAGGTGATCGAGCCTTCGTAGGCAGGTCGGGCGTGGGACAGGAAGTTATCGAGCTGGTGCACGGCGTTATTGAGGAAGTAATCGTCGGCCTCGCCGACCCAGATGTGGAGTTTTCCCTTGAGCTTGGGGCCGAGCTCCGCCCAGTTCTCTTCGAGGATGCGCGCGAAGGTCGTAGGCCTTCCAGTGCGCTGGCGGCCTTGTGGTCGATCGCACCGGTTGCGGGATCCCAGAGCGGCACGGGGCGGCCTCGGGAGCCTCTGGGTCCGTAGGTGGCGTTCCAGGCGCCCCACTGGCCGCCGGAGAGGGTCCACGAGTCGCCTGTCCCAAGCACGTTTTCGAGCTGACACTCATGCCGCATGGTGTAGCGAATCTCGCCCGAAACTTCGCGGGACGCGGGCCGCTCGAAGCCGTGCCGGTTGACATAGGCGTTGTCATCCTCGTAGATGTTCACAAGCTGAAATGAGCGGAAATCGACGCTGTCGGGACAGAACGACCAGGCGCCGTTGAAAAACTCGGGATAAAAGATCTGAAGGCCAGAGCCACCCAACCGCCGGTCGAGCCGCCGTCGACGACGCGGGCATGTCCCTGGCCGATGCCTCGGAATTTCTCTTCGATGAACGGGATCAGCTCGCGCGTGACCGCCGCGCCGTAGGGTCCGTGGTTGGCCGAGTCGACCTGGTATGGGTCTCCGAGCGGCCCGGCACCGTCCAGGTGAATCAGGATCATTGCGGGGCGTGTCGTCGGCCATCCAGGCGCGGTGAAATCCCGATCCCGGGTTCATCATGGACGCGACGTTGGTAAACCGCGATGCCATAGCCGCCGATGTGCACTCGTACGGGGTAACGCCGTCTGCGGCTGCCGTGCGAAGTTGCGCGGCAGGATCACGCCGGCACGAAGGTCGATCGGCCGGCCGTGGAAATCGGAGAGGAGCCGCGAGCGGATCTTGACGAATTTGACCAACTCCGTGTCGACGGGCAAGGTTTCCTCGGGCAAGGCTAGAGACAGCTCCAGGCTGATCGTGCCGCCGCCGCCGGGTCGAGGCGGACGGTCATTACGGGGCTGTACAGGTCTCCGGGTGCATTGGCGAAGTTCAAGTCGGGATTAAGCGTGAAAAGGGCCTGGACCGCGTAGGTCCCTGGCCGAAGCCGGCTCAGGCCGTCGATCGGGAAAATTGCCGAGCGGTCGTCGAGCACGGCCACCGTCGCCCGGCACGAAGTCGACGACGTCGCGGCCGAGAATGGGCGAGGCGTCTTTGCCGGTCTGGCCGACCGAGAGCCTGTGGCTCACCGGCATCGGGGCTGCCCCAGGATCACGAGCAGGCGGCCCGAGCGAGGCTGTGCGGCCGGGACCTTTTGCACGTCCGCAGCCTGAGACATCCACTTAGCCGAGTTTGACCTCGAATCGCAGCGCGGTTGAGTCGGGGTGCGACTGGCTCGGCGGCGAGAAGGACCATCGAAAAACGGCAATAGCGTGAAGGTAACGAAAAGGAAGGCGCGGCCATGGTGCGTTGTCGAGACCATACGGGTTTTCCCTTGTGGACGAGATCGGTCGACCTCGCCTGGCAGCGACTCGTATCGTAACGCTATGAGCAAGGCTCAGATAGGGGGAACGGTTGTGGTCTTCGAGCGGGGATTTGTCGTAGCGAGCGGCTGCGGGGGGATCAGATGAGATATGATGGCACGCCGCCGGCCAGCGCAAGGCGCTCTGGGCGTCTCAGACGGACTGAGCGGTCGAGACATGCGCGAAATGGGCGCAGTCTTTGAAATGATTGACCTGATTGCGGCCGGACAGCTTGGAATAATACAGGGCCTGATCGGCCTGGTCCACCAAGGCCGCGGCGTCTGGAGTGGCAGCGCTCGCCGTAGAAACTCCCAGGCTTGCGGTGATCCTGCAATGAGGCCACGGTCGGCACGCAACGGCTGACCGCAATCGTTCGGCCACTTCAATGGCCGCGACGGCGTCGGTTGCGGGTAGCAACACGACAAATTCCTCACCACCATAGCGAGCAACGATGTCGTGAGCACGTACGGCGGTGCGCAGAATCGATCCGGACCAGTGGAGGACCTCGTCGCCAGCCGGATGACCGAAGGAGTCGTTATATTGCTTGAAGTGATCAAGGTCGATCATGATGAGGGAGAGCGGTGAGTGGAGTCGATCGGCCTGGCCAAAGAGCAGCTCCAAATCTTCACGGAATCGTCGGCGATTCTTGGTTCCAGTCAATTCATCCACCGTGGCGAGCTCGACCAGTTGCGCGTTTTGCTGCGCGAGTTGATTGTGCACTGCCAGAATGCGTTCAGCGATTTCGAGGCGGACTGCCAGCTCGTCAGGGTCTGGCGGTTTGATGAGAAAGTCGTCGGCGCCGGCGCGAAGGCCCGTGAGTCGGTCTTCCCTGCGGTCGCGAGAAGTCAACAAAATGATGAAGGTGTAGCGTTCCGACGAAGAGGCTCGGATCCGGCGGCAGAGCCCTGGCCCGTCGAGGTTGGGCATCATCCAGTCGGAGATCAAAAGCGGCACTTCGTGTTCTTGAATGATCCGCCAGGCTTCCTCGCCGTCACGCGCGACAGCGGCTTGATGGCCAATTCGCTCGAGCGTGCGCAGCAAGTACAGCGCCGCGGGGGGCTGGTCTTCCGCAATAAGGATTCTCAAGTCTCGTCTCCGCCACAGATCGTCTTCAAGTCCAAGAGCACGGACTGATTGGCTTCCGGATTCCCGACCCCTAGCCCGCTCAGTGGTTCGATGGCCGCATCGAGATCTCGCTGGCGGATCGGCTTTGCCAGATAACCATCGAAGCCGGCACTCAGGCACCGTTCGCGGTCGCCTTGCATGGCGTGGGCTGTCAGGGCAAGGATCGGGATGTGTTTGTGAGTCGTTGCTTCGCGCCTGACGAATAGTCCGGACAGCTTCGAAGCCATCCATTTCTGGCATTTGTACGTCCATGAGTACCAGGTCGAAGTCGTCGGATTCTAGCGCCTCGATCGCCTCCTTGCCATCCTGAGCGACACGCACGGTGTGCCCAAGTCGTTCCAGCATGTGGACTGCCACCTTTTGGTTGACGGGATGATCCTCCGCAAGCAAGATTTTGCGGCGCGGTTCGCTGCCCGTTCGTATCGGGTCAGTCCGGGATTCAGCCGGATGGGAAAGGATCAAATTCGGATCGGGCCGGCACCGACGGCAATCGCGTTCATGAGAGCGTCGAAGAGTTCAGATTGCCTGACGGGCTTGGTCAGACAGGCGGAAATCTCCAGTGACCGGAACAGATCCGTGTCGTCTGGACGACCGGCCGACGTCAAGAGCAGCAGGCGGACTGGGGCGATATCTGGCTCGTTCCGGATCTGACGTGCCAATTCGAGCCCGTCCATTCCTTGCATAATTCCGTCGATGAGTGCGACGGGAAATGGTTTGCGTCGGACTGCGGATTTCAACGCGTTCAGGGCAGCCGGACCGCTGTTAACGGCAACAGGGTTTGCACCCCAGTTGGTGAGGATTTCTTCGAGGATGAGCCGGTTGGTGGCGTTGTCATCGACGACCAAGACGGGAAGTCCCTCCAGGCGCGGCCAATCAGGTTCGCAGCGCCGCCAGCCGTCTTGGAGCCGTGTCTTGAGCGAAATCGTGAACCAGAAGGTGCTGCCGATGCCTGGCTTGCTCTCAACCCAGATCTGTCCTCCCATCAGCTCGACCAACTTGGCCGAGATCGTCAGCCCCAAGCCGGACCCGCCGAACCTACGCGTGGTCGAGCCATCGGCCTGCTCGAATGGCTGGAAAATCGTTTGCAATTCCTCGACAGGAATGCCGATTCCCGTGTCGGCGACTGCAAAGCGGAGTACGACTTCGTCGTTTCGCACTTGATCGAGCCCGGCGGAGACCAGGATTTCACCGCGTTCAGTGAACTTTATCGCGTTGCCGACGAGATTGACCAAAACCTGGCGCAGCCGGCCGGCGTCGCCGACCAAGGCGTTCGGAACCTCGAGCGCGGGCCGGCAGACCAGCTCGAGGCCCTTTTTGTGCGCTCGAATTGCCAGGGTCTGAAGGGTTTCTTCGAGTGCATCGCGGAGGGAAAACGGCGTGGAATCGAGGCTGAGCTTTCCGGCCTCGATCTTGGAAAAGTCAAGGATGTCGTCGATCACGGTCAGCAGAGAATCGGCCGAGCTCTTAACGAGGCTTAGATACTCGCGTTGCCGAGGCGAGAGCCGGGTATCGAGTGCCAGCTCGGTCATGCCGATGATCCCGTTCATCGGCGTGCGGATTTCGTGGCTCATGTTGGCGAGGAATTCGCTCTTGGCGCGGCTGGCGGCCTCGGCCGCGAGCTTGGCCTCGTGCGTTGCCGTTTCATGCCGGAATCGTTCGGTCAGGTCGTGCAGCGCAACCAGGAGGACTGAGTCCCCGGCGATCTCGACCGGCGTGAGCGTCATCTCGCACGGGAAAACCTTGCCGTTGTCCGTCCGACGGATCCACCAGTCGAAACGCTGGTGTCCGTCGCGGCGCGCGCTGGCGTCCATCTCGAGGTATTTCACCATCGAGCGGCGGCCATCAGGTTGATATTCCTCTGATATCGATGCCGGGTGAATTCTCCGCAACGTTTTCCTGTCGCGGCAACCGGTCATGCGCAGCGCGGCCTGATTGCAGTCAATGATGCCGTCACGTTCGTGGAAGAGCAAATGAGCATCGGACGATTGCTCAAAAATGACTCGAAACTTGTCTTCGGCCTGCCTGCGGTCGATGAACATACCGATCTGATGGCCGAGTGTCAGAAGGAGATCATTAAGTGCCGGGTCGATCTCCAGGTTAGTACGGCTGAAAAAAATCATGACACCGATGGCCTCGGTGCCGCCCAGGATCGGTATACCGACTGCGGAACGAAATCCGGCTCGCACTGCCAACTCGGAACGACGGAAACTGGCATCGCGGGCAACGTCTTCGATCCGGTCGATTCGACGGAGTGCCCAGACGCGGCCGGCGAGACCCTCGCCGCGAGCGAACGAAATGGTGCGCGAACCGGCCGCAAATTCCCGATCCTCCGCCGGGGCGGCCGACCAGTCGTGGCTCATCCGGATCATGCCCGCGGTCGCCTCGGCATGCCAGAACTCTCCCCGATCTAATCCCAACCCCAGCGCGACGACGCGCAAGAGCCGAGGAATTGCTTCATTGAACGACTCCGACTCGGCCAGAACGCGCATCGCGTTGTGCTGGGCTGCCAATCGCCACTCTGCACGTTTCCGCGCGGTAATATCCTCTTGAACCCCGATGAATTGAGTCACTTTCCCCGATTCATCGTGGATGGGCTGTACCTCGACCAAGACCCACAATGCCTGTTTGTGCCTGTCCTGATTCAAGATCTCGACAAAGAATCCTTCGCCGGAGCGGATCTTTTCCCGCATTAATTCGACGGTTGCTCGGTCAGTATTCGAACTTTGTAGAAAGGAGCCTGGCGTTCGACCGATCACCTCTGCGGGCGTGTATCCGGTCATGCGCGTGAAAGCTTCATTGACCCACTCGATCCGGCCGTGCGAATCGGCAAGGATCACGCTATTACGCGTATGAGCAGCGACCAAAGCCAACTTGCGGGCCTTGGCTTCACTTTGACGCAGCGCATCCTCGGCTCGGCGCCGCTCTTGGATTTCCGCGTGAAGCGACTCATTGGACCGGCGCAGTTCGGCCGTTCGATCGGCAACGGTTTCTTCCACACGAGCATGCGACGCCTCAACGTCCGCCTGTCGAAAGGCAAGCACCCACTGCTCGCGGAGCGACTGAAGGCAGCCGCGGACGAGCACGATAACCTCGAAAGCGACCCAGCCAGCGTGTTCGGACCAGCGCCAAGGAGCTGACCGGCGCAACGCCGTAGACCGAGCGCGGCCAAAGAGCTCCGCGGAGAAAGTGGTCCAAGGCCACGAGCACAGATGCCGTGATGAGAACCTTCCAGTCACGATAGAAAGCCAAGAACGCAAGTGAGACGAAGATGAGGAAATGAGACTCGATCCGCCCGCCCCAGAGATGGATAAACAGAGCGGTCAACAGGATCTGGCCAACTGCGACAGAGTGACGTGTGAGCGCCTTGCCAGAATAGAGCAAGGTCAGAGCGATCGGCAAGCTGGCGATCGCGCCTCCAAGGATGATTGCCGTCCATACATGGATATGGATCGAAGCCGTCTCGCCAGCCCAGGCGTAAGGCGAAATCACCAGCGCGACGAGAATGGCCGACAGCCACTCCACAACGAACAAGAACCTGAAAATCCGATCGACGCGCTGGTATTCCGCAAGCATCTGTTCTCGGAAGATGGCGTCGGCTCGATCGGCAATTGACCGCATCATCGCGGTCCGCCTGGCCGCCAGCAGCGTCATCGCGGCGACTCCCCGCCACAGGGCGGATCGACGGCTAACAGGAAAAAAAGACTCGATCCCGCAACGAACAGCCAGGTTGCGAAAAAATCGGAGCCGGAATGGCTAACCTTTGACATAATAATCACTTAAGGGTCTTCGTCGACGGTCAATCGATCGGCGGACGGAACGCCTCTTTTGTAAGCATAGGATTTGTCCAAGGATCCGTGAGCGGAAGTTCTCAACAACCGAAGAATTCTGCGGTTGGAATGAAGGCATATCGTGAAGACCGGGCGACCGGCCGCATTGCGCCTTCTCAGGAACAACAGCTTTTGATAGGCTCGCTGCGGCTCGAGGAAGCAATCAATAAGGCCAGCAATGAGCACGGAAGCGAGGCCCCATGCGCATCTTCATCTCAGCGGGAGAGCCCAGTGGCGATCTGCACGCTGCAAATCTGATCAGTTCGCTCCGCGATTGTTTTCCGACCGCCCAATTTACCGGGTTCGGTGGCGAGAGGATGGCGGCGGCCGGCGCAAACTAATGTACCCGCTCGCAAACCTTGCGGTGATGTGGTTTCTGAACGTCTTCTTGAATTTGATCACGTTTATCCGATTGATCTTCGTCGCCGATCGCCATTTTCGCGACCAACGCCCTGACGCGGTCGTTTTGGTCGACTACCCGGGTCTGCATTGGTGGATAGCACGCCGTGCCAAGGCACGTGGCGTCCCCGTGTTTTACTTCGTGCCGCCTCAGATCTGGGCGTGGGGCGGCTGGCGGGTGGAGAAGGTTCGCAAGTACGTTGATAAGGTCTTGTGCAGCCTGCCGTTTGAACCAGCGTGGTATTATGCGCGTGGCGTCACAGACGCGGTCTATGTCGGCCATCCGTACTTTGACGAGCTGACCGATCGGCCTCTCGATGATCGGTTCCTTGCGGAGCAGAGTGAGAGCTCTCGGGCCGCTCGTGGCAATCCTGCCCGGCTCACGAACGCAGGAGGTGACGCGCAACCTTCCCGACATGATACGAGCGGCGTCGAAGCTCGCTCAAAGGCGTCCGAATGTGCGCTTCGCTGTCGCCTGCTTGCACGAACGCCACAAAAAGCTGGCCGAGAAGATCGTTGCCCGGACAGTCGCTCGGGAAAGCAATTCGCCGGGTCCGGCAATCGAAGTCTACGCACAGCGAACTCCCGAACTGATCAGGCTGGCTCAGGTTGCGTGGGCGGTGTCGGGATCGGTAGGACTCGAGCTGATGGCCGAGGCACTCCCTTCGGTCGTACTGTACAAAGTGAATCGCTTCGATTTGTGGGTCGCCCGCCATTTCATCAAGTCGAGATACATCAGCTTGGTGAACCTCTTGGCTAACGAGGAAGTATTTCCCGAATATCTGACGTGGCATGACGTCTCAGACGAAATGGTTCGGTGGGCTGTGAGCTGGCTCGACGATCCGCAGGCGCGGGAGCGAAGCGTCAATTCGATTGTGAATGTGCGGCAAATCGTCGCCCAGCCAGGCGCGTCGAAACGAGCCGCCACGCAAATTGCTCAATGGCTCATCGACCATCGTCAGGGATCGGCGACGGCGCCAGCAAGTTCGGTGGTATCCAACTTTCGCGGTCCGCATGAGCACGGATTCCAGTCCAGCGAAAGCCGCGATGCCAAGCCTGAGCGACGGTAAGGGCGACTCGGGCCGCGTTGCATGATGGTGGTCAATGCCGTCCACCTTGCGAGACTGAGCTGGTAAGGTTACCCTGTGAATCGAGAAATGAAACGCATTGCCGAGGGGCCCCCGAGCATGGATGTGACGGGGCCTTTTCGGTTTCTCGCAATCAATCGTGTCGTTCGACCGTGAATGTTTCACTTGGAAAGCATCGGTCGCTCGAAACTCCTGATCTCAGACAAACTGGTCAATCGGCGGTGGGAGCAGCCCGCATCATAGCGGTGCGTCGGACTCGTCGACGGATTCACCGTCGTCAGGAAGATTGAGCTCTTTGATACGGCGATAGAGTCGAGGTCTTGAGATGCCCAACAACTCGGCCGCGCGTGATTTATTACCGCGCGCTTGTTTCAAGCCAGTCTCGATCAACCGGCGTTCGACTTCGGTCAATAATTCGTCGAGAGGTTTGATGGCGTTTGTATGAGGGGTCGATGGATAGCCATCGCTCAGCTGTCCGCGAATCGATGAAGGCAGATCTTCGATGGCCACCAAGGGTCCTCCGGCCTGCGAATGTGCATAGTCGATGACCCGAGCCAATTCGCGCAAATTTCCCGGCCAATCGTAGGCGGTCAGGGCGGAGAGTGCCTGCGGAGTGAAACCCGTTCTTTGGTCCCCACCGCGCTCGTTGGCACGGTCCAGAAGGTGCTGGGCCAACGCGGGCAATTCCTCGCGCCGCTGGCGCAGCGGTTGGAGCTGTATCACCAGAGTTGTGAGGGCGAAATAAAGGTCGGGTCGAAGCTGCTCGTTTGCAACGGCGATCGCTGGATCGAGGGCGGTGGTTGCCAGCAACCTTACGGGCGTGTCGAGCGAAGCGGCCAGTCGTGATTGTAGGTCGCGAGGAAGCAGCAGAATCTCGCAGATGAGCAGGCTCGAACCATCACCAAGTGAAAGTCGCGGCCTCAACGTCTCGCCGGTCGGCGACAGGCCCTCGGGATCGGACTCCGCAAACTTGTTGGTACCGAACAATTCCCGTTCCAAGATCTCAGACGGCAATGCGTGGCAATCGAAGGGGACCAACGGCTGGTGGCGTCCCGGGCCATTGTGATGGATGGTTCGAGCGACCTGGCGCTTACCGGTACCGGACTCGCCGACGATCAGCACCGGAGCCGTCGACGACGCAGCCAGCCGCACCTGGTCGACCAATCGCCGGTGGGATGGACCAAAGCCGACCAAGCTTTCGAACCCATATCGCTTTTGTTGCAGCCGCCTGATTTCAAGCAAATCGAGATGAAGCTGGGTGGCCTCTCTATGAGCAGCGCTCGGCCGACAATCGGCCTCGTGCACCAAGCCCAAGAAACCGATCGAGGAATCGTCTTCGTCGCGGAGCGGCCAGAAAGCGATGTGGCGCCAGATAGGCTCGCCACTCGCGCGGTAAATGTGCGACACAGTTCCCGCTGGCTCACCCAAGATCGACTTGGGGGGCGGATGAAAGCTCCTCGCCAGGTCCGACAGCCCACCCTCGCCTGTCGGTCCCTGAGCAGTGCATGTCAGTCCCACCACCGACTCGGCCGGATATCCTGTCAGATTCTCCCAAGCGTGATTCACCCAAACCAGCTTGAACATGGGACCGAGCCAGAAGAGGGGCTCGCGCGCCCGTTGCCAGAGCTGGTCCGGCGCAAACAGCGCAAGGCATGAACCCGACACGGAGCTATCGATCGATTCAGTTAAAGCCATCGCAACACGCGGGCTCACTGACCAAGGAAAACTGCCCCGCCTGGCTACCCGCCACACTGAGGGTCGTCTCGCCTCAGGATCGCTCTCGACTGACGTGAAGGCAAGCAAAAAGAAAAAAACATGGCGCAGGCGCGGCCGATCGGTAGGACCGATTCCTGGAATACCCACGCCAGGGCCGCGCACGCCCGGTAATTGCCGTTCCCGCGGAGGGTGCAGGTCTCGCCAGGTTGCGGCGCGCCTGCCCCGGTGACGGTGGACGTTATTGGTGGGTGAATCGACTCCAAGACCAGACAACCTGACCGACGATAAGGTGGCTGTCCTGCGGGTCGTACGCAACGGGAATCAGTGGGAAGTCCTTCCCGTTTTGATTCGGCCGCAGAATCACGTGCCGGCCGCTCAGGTCGAGCCAGCGAATCATCGGATTGCCATTGGGACGCGCCGCCACGATCTGGCCGTGGAGCTTGCTCGGATCGGTCACCGAGCGATCCACAGCCACGATAGAGCCGGCGGGCAATATCGGGTGCATGGCTTCGTCAGTCAGACGCACACCGATCGTTTCACTGGGATTGGGAAGCCAGCTGCGGTATGCCAGCACATGTCCTTCGGCTTTGCTCGGGTCGAGAATCGGGTCGGCGAGCTCGCACAGGGCAAAGAGCGCGATCGCCACGAACTCAGAGGCTAGCCCACTCGAGACGTTTTCCGGGGCAACGATCACCGTCTCTCGCGAGGAACGCTCCAGTTCTTCCAGGCCGCGCCTGATCAATTCCACCGGGGTCAGGTCCGAGAGAAGTCGATCGTGATTCGCATTCCGGTATCGCGGGCCATCGCCGTTCAATAACCACGTCGGGTTCACGCCCGTCTGTTCGATAAATCCGAGCAATACTTCTGCAGGGACGGTCACGCCCGTCTCGTAGTTGTACCACGTCCTGGCCGGCAGGTTGAGACGGCGGGCTAGCTCTGGACCTCCATGCTCGCCAAAAAGTTCTTGGCGAATCTCCCGCAGCCGACGGGATAACGACGCCTTGACGTTTACTCGAACTTTCGGAGTCTTCTTGCGAGCCACTTTGCTCGATCCCGCACGCGGGAACCCCCCAAGGTTCGCCTGGCCGTAACGCTGTCATCGCTCCGTCGCGGATCCGATCACGAAGGCCCTCGGTTGAGCGCAAACGGGGAGAGCAGTTTCATAGACCGGTGACGCGTCTCGACAGGCGGAAGCTGGTTTTTGGTTAATCACTCTGGAAGAAAACAAACTAGCACAATTCTCGCTCGGCGCCACCATGGCGTGCTTTGGAGTTCAGCAAACTTAAGCGCTGTGTTGCAAATCGACACCACAACACACGATTAGCAGAAGAATTCCGGCATCATTTGTTTTATTAAATCCACCAACTCTCGATTCGACGTGCCAAGCCACAATCAACTCGCCGCCGCCGCACTCTCGGGCAGTGCTTGAGAACAAGCGGCGGGCTCTTGCCATGGCCTGCCGGCTCACGCAGATGGAATGCGCGGAGGGAGAATCTTTGCGATCGGGCAATCCATCTGGGGTCAGCTCGTGGCGTCAAAAGATCCCCAGTTCGTCGCGCGCAGCGTCCGACATCTTTTCCGGTGACCACGGAGGTGACATCACAAGCTTGACGTTGGCTTTGCTGACTCCTTCGATTTTTTCCAAGGCGGTCACGGCGTTACGCAGCATTTCCGGACCCACCGGGCAGGCCGGCGATGTGAGCGTCATTTCCACGTCGACCTGATCATCATGAGTTTGGATCGAATAGACCAATCCCAGATCGACAACGTTGACGTTCAACTCGGGATCTTTGACGGTGCGGAGGGCGGACACCAGAGTATCCTGCTCGATCATGACACTAGACTCCTTTTGGCTCACACGAATTCTACCCGATCTCACTTCGTATCGAGCTGCGCGAGAAATGTGCTACAGACCGGTCCCCGTTTTACGATGTATCAGTCGTCGGTGACGACGTACACATCGTCGCCGCGCAACTCGACGGCGTGGACCGCCACGGGCTCAATCGCCGGCATGCAAAGTGGTCGGCCAGTTCGAACATCGAAGCGGGCACCATGGCGCGGGCACTCGATCTCGCTGCCGATCAGTTCCCCTTCGGCAAGCGGGCCACCGTCGTGGGTGCACACATCATCGATCGCGTAGAATTTGCCGTCGACATTGAACACGGCAACCGCCCGGCCGTCGATCTCGACGAGCTTTTTGCCCCCCGGAGGGAGCTCATCAAGGGTTGCAACTTTCACAGTTGACGACATGCCTTGGAATACCCTTCAAAATGCTTGGAAGTGCTGTCAATCCCGGCAATCTCAGCACGATGTTGCAGCTTGATGAGTTTTACCTTTGCAATCGCACGCAAGATCCGATTGACGATCAACCCGTAAGCGGTGCGGAGCTTGCTCTATCCGTCTTCGCACGGTGCTGGTCGATGGCGGCGCGAGTCACCTCCGCCTTGAGCCGGCGAAGTACTCCGGTCAAGCCACGAACCCGCAGCATTCCCAGAATCTCACCCAGCCCACATTGCTCGACCAAGTTGCCCGGAACCTGGAGTACTTCGTCCACTCTGGAACCATTCAGTCCTTCGAGGAGTAGCGAGACAAAGCCCCTTACCGTGGGGGCCTCGATCGGTGCGTCAGCGTACAAAGAAACTCGGTCGCCATCGAATTCGACAAACAAATAGACCGGAGACTGGCATTCCTCTACTCGATGAGAAGCGTCTTTATGAGCGATCAGGCGATCGGGCAAAGGCGGAAGACTCTTGGCGAAGTCGAGTAGCATGTCGATCCGCTCCTGGCGGTCGAGTTCACTGAGTTCGGCCACGATCGTGTCCAATGCGGTCGGCATGGGTACCTCGGTCGTTCAAAATTGCCTGACGCCCCGTCTCGCGATTTCACGCCCCCTTGGCAATCGGCGCACGCACCAGGTTACCCCACTCGGTCCAGGATCCGTCATAATTCTTGACGTTGGAGTATCCCAGCAGATAGGTCAAGACAAACCAGGTCAAGCTCGAGCGTTCGCCGATACGGCAGTAGGCCACGACCGGGTCACTGGGCTTTAAACCAATTTCCTGTTCATAGATCGCTTTGAGCTCCTCGACGGTCTTGAATGTGCCGTCGTCGTTGACCGCGCGACTCCAGGGTACGTTTTTGGCGCCTGGGATGTGGCCACCGCGGAGCGCGCCCTCCTGAGGATACGCCTCCATGTGCAGCATTTCCCCCGTGAACTCCTTGGGACTGCGGACGTCGATCAACGGCAGCCCCGCCTTGGCGTGGGTCGCGACCGCATCGCGGAAGGTACGAATCCGGTGCTCCTCACTTCCCCCAACTACGTACTTGGTTGCGGGATACTTGGGGATCTCGGTCGCCGTCGGACGTCCTTGATCGAGCCAGAGTTTGCGACCGCCATTCAAGATTCGGCAATCCTTGTGTCCGAAAAGCTTGAACGCCCAAAACGCATAACATGCCCACCAGTTCGACTTGTCCCCGTAGAAGATCACGGTTGTGTCGTTCGTGATGCCCACCTTGGAGCATAAGCCGCTGAATTTTTCGGCGTTGATGTAATCGCGAATCAGTTGGTCTTGGAGATCGCCCTGCCAGTCAATCCGGACAGCGCCGGGAATGTGCGCCAGATCGTAGAGCAAGATATCCTCATCGCTCTCGACGATGCGCACCTTGGGATCTTTGAGATGGTCAACAACCCAGTCGGCTGACACCAGCACTTCCGGATGCGTGTACGATTCTCCCATCATGTTAACTCCGTGAAAAAGTCGACTTCGCTGTAGAATATATCGGCCATCACTCTTGTTCGGTCGACGTCACGCGAGCTTGGTCGCGACGGCCTGGCGGAGTGTCTCACGCACCGGCTCGACCGTGATTCGATCGTAGACGTTTGCGAAAAAGCCCTCGACGATCAAGCGGATGGCGGTCTGGCGTGGGATCGCTCGGGCCTGTGCATAAAAAATCATCTCCTCGTCGACCCGTCCCGCAGTGGCGCCGTGGGTGCAACGTACGTCATTCGCCTCGATCTCCAGTCCCGGGGATCGAGTCGGCACGAGCAGATTCGGACAGGATCAGATTGTCATTCTTCTGGTAGGCGTTAGTACGCTGAGCGTCTTTTTCGACGCGGATCATCCCCTTCCAGACGATCCGGGACTTGTTCTTAAGCCCCGCCTTGTAGAGTAGGTCACTCGTCGTATGGGGGGCCACATGGTCTTGCCGGGTGAAATAAGCCAGGTGTTGGCGACCGGTCGTGAACATGACACCGTTGACTTGGGCGTCAGCCCCCTTGCCCAGGAGGGCGACTTCCTGGTTGACCTTGGCAACGCGTGCTCCCAGGCCGCCGACGGTCCATTGCAAACTAGCGTCGCGACCGAGTAAGGCCCGTTCCCGGCTGAAATGCCAGGTTCCTTCGTCCCAGTTTTGAATATTCACCAGTCGCAAACGTGCCGCCTTGTGCCAGGAAGACCTCGACCGCGCCCGACATGCAATGCCTGCGCGAGCCCGTCTCCTCGACCGGCCGATTCGCGGACGAGAGTGGCTTGGGCGCCGTCTTCGAGGATGATGAGGGTGTGACTCAGGTCGACCCGCCCCTCCTGGGCCAGTCCGATCAATTCGAACAGAGGCGCCTCCAGAGCAACTCCCCTGGGCACGTAAAGCAGTGAACCGCTCGTCCAGAACGCCGAGTGCAGCGCCGCGAACACGTCCTCGCCGGGAGTTACTGCCTCGGTCAGTAGATAGCGTCTCAGCAGCTCGGGGTGATCTTTTACCGCGCGATTCAGATCGACGAAGACCGCTCCGCCGAGTCGCGCGGGATCAGGCTGACGCGACAGGCTGCCGTTGATGTGCTCGATGCCGGTGGCATAGTGCAGGCTCAGGGCGTTCCATTGGTCGCCAAATGACTCGCGCAGCTGCGCTCGGTTGTTCCGCGGAAGGCGGACTGAAAGCATCAAGTTTGAACGCGCGGATGTCGGTCCGCCGCCATTCCTCCTCGCGCGCACTCGGCCAGGCGGATGCCTGAAACCTGGCGAATGCCTCGCGGCGTCGGTCGGTCAGCCACGACGGCTCATCGCGTTCGCGGAGGAAGGCTTTGAAGGTTTCCTCCGTAAACCCGGCAGCCGTAGAGGTCGGAATGGTTGCCGATGCATTACTACTCATTGTGCTCTATCTCGTCAGAGGCCCGGCCAGTTCCGGACGGCGTTCTCGACATGGGAGAGTTGAGTTCCCTCGAGATCGCCAAGTTTTCTTTTCAGTTTCGCCTGGGTAATCGATAAGCCCCACCTCGCCGCGATCAGGACTGGACATCGGCCGCCTCACGAACGTCATATTCGACAAACGATTCGTCGGCGATCCGGTCGATGGTCTCGTCATCCAGCGGCGACCAGCTTAGGTCGCGGGTGCGCCGCAAGACCGCCGCGGCGAACTCGCGCTGGTCACTCTCTGTCAACTGATCGAACTCGCTGATCAGGTGTCTTACTTGTTCGCTCATTGACGATGGGTCGCTCATATCGATCGCCTCCGATCTAAACACCCGTGCGTGAGTCCGGGAGGGCGAGGCCCCGTCCGAGCCGGATTGCGCTGTGGCTCGCCGGGAGGCTCGCCTTCCCAGGATTGTGCGAGGGAATTTAGCCCACCGAGCCTTCCATCTGAAGCTGGATGAGCTTGTTCATCTCGACGGCGTATTCCATGGGCAGCTCCTTGACGAGCGGCTCGATGAATCCGCTGACGATCAGTGTCGACGCCTCGGCTTCCGAGAGGCCACGACTCATCAAGTAGAAGAGCTGTTCCTCGCCGATTTTAGACACACTGGCCTCGTGGCCGATCTTGACGTCATCTTCGTCGATCTCGATATAGGGATAGGTGTCCGAGCGACTGCGTTCATCGAGAATGAGCGCGTCGCACACAACATTGGACTTACATCCCTTGGCTCCGTGGGCGACTTTCAAGAGTCCACGATAGCTGGCCCGGCCGCCATTCTTGCTGATGCTCTTGGAGATGATCCGCGAGCTCGTGTAAGGCGCGGCGTGGACGACCTTGCCACCTGCGTCTTGATGCTGCCCCTTGCCGGCGAAGGCGATCGAGAGGATTTCGCCCCGAGCCCCTTTGCCGACCATGTAGACCGCAGGATATTTCATCGTCAACCTGCTTCCCAGGTTGCCGTCGACCCATTCCATCAGGGCGTCTTCGTGAGCCACTGCCCGCTTGGTTACGAGGTTGTAGATGTTATTGGCCCAGTTTTGGATGGTCGTGTACCGGCAGCGTCCGTGCTTTTTGACGACGATCTCCACCACCGCCGAGTGCAGACTTTCGGTCGAGTACATCGGAGCCGTGCAGCCCTCGACGTAATGGACTTGAGCGCCCTCCTCGACGATGATCAGCGTGCGCTCGAACTGGCCCATGTTCTCGGCGTTTATGCGGAAGTAAGCCTGCAGCGGAATGTCGACCTTGACACCTGCGGGAATGTAGACGAACGATCCGCCGCTCCAGACGGCCGTGTTGAGCGCGGCAAACTTGTTGTCCTGGATCGGAATCACCGTCGCGAAGTATTGCTTCACCAGATCGGGATACTCGCGAACCGCAGTATCGGTATCGACGAAGAGCACTCCCTTTTTCTGCAAATCTTCGCGCAGACTGTGGTAGACAACCTCGGATTCGTACTGGGCGCCGACGCCTGCCAAAAACTTGCGCTCGGCCTCGGGTATGCCCAATTTGTCGAAGGTGTTCTTGATTTCGGCCGGTACGTCGTCCCAGCTCTTGCCTTGACGGTCGGCAGCCTTCATGTAGTAGTGAATATCGTCGAAATTAAGTTTCGACAGATCGCCACCCCACTCCGGAGTAGGCTTTTGCCGGAAAACCTCAAGCGCTTTCAGCCGTATTTCGCGCATCCACGATGGCTCGTTCTTCATTTCCGAAATCTGGCAGACGATCTCTCGCGTCAGTCCCTTACCGCTCTTGAATGCGTAATTTTCTTCCGAGTCGTGAAACCCGTACTTGTACTCGTCCTTGATTCCCGCAACCTGCAGATTCAGATCGGTCGACATCGGTAACTATCCCTTCTTTCGTGAAATTGAACCGGCTCGGGCTAAGGCGCGATGGCCAATGGTCGGGGTGCGGACGAAAATCACCGGGTGGCCGACACCGGCTGTTGCAGCTGTGCCGCTTCCATTTCCGCCTCGTCCCGCGCTGCTTCGGGGTATTTTTCGCGGACCCAGTTGTAGCCCTTTTTTTCCAGTAGCTGAATCAGCTCGGGGCCGCCGCTTTCCACGATCCGGCCTCCGAAGAGAATATGCACGAACTGCGGCTTGATGTATGTCAAGATCCGCTCGTAATGGGTGATGACAAGGACCCCGGTCTGATTGCGCGACGCAACCCGATTGACCCCCTCGGAAACGATGCGCACCGCATCTATATCCAGACCGCTGTCGGTCTCGTCGAGAATGGCGAACGCAGGCCGGAGCATTGCGAGCTGGAGGATCTCGGCTCGCTTTTTCTCACCTCCGGAAAACCCGTCGTTCAAGTAACGCCTGGCGAATTCCTGGTCGACACCCAACTCGTCCATCTGTTCCCGCAACTCTTTGCGGAACTCGCGCATCGGAATCAGGTCTTCCCCTTCCTTGCGGCTGGGGTTGCGGACATTGGTGACCGCGTGGCGCAGAAAGTTGGCGACCGAGACGCCTGGAATCACTGTCGGATACTGGAAGGCCAGGAACAAACCCTTTTTGGCGCGCTCATCGGGTTCGAGAGCCAGGAGATCCACGCCATCGAGTGTCACCGAGCCAGCGGTGACCTCGTAATTGGGATGTCCCATCAATGCGTAGCTGAGCGTGCTCTTGCCTGAGCCATTGGGCCCCATCAGGGCGTGTACGTCCCCCTGGCGGAGCGTCAAATCGACCCCGCGCAGAATCTCTTTGTCCGCAATCGAGACATGAAGATTTTCGATTTTGAGAACCTTGCTCATCAGTCTGTCGCTCTCTCCACACCCAGTTGTTTGAACCATTGAGCGGACTTGAGCCCCGGCCATCCGGGTCTCTCGCATAAGGGACTTCCAGCCGATGCCACCTCTCCCTTGGTTTGTCAGCCGGCCTGTGCCGTTTCGGGAAGGGCGATCGGTATCGGCTTGGCCTGGAAATCACAGAAGCGATCACCATCCAGCCGGCACTGACTTAGCCTGAGGCTCCTTCCGAGCACCTTCTCGAACATCTTTCGCTCGAGGGCGCAAATCGCGCGGTCTGCCTCGGCGAGCTCATAGTAGGGACACGAGTGCTGGCGGAGAATGGGAATTGCCTCGCCGGATTCCCTGG
Source organism: uncultured Isosphaeraceae bacterium (assembly GCA_963850935.1). GTDB lineage: Bacteria > Planctomycetota > Planctomycetia > Isosphaerales > Isosphaeraceae > CAWFRS01. Next base: position 178,570 of record CAWKNT010000028.1, on the reverse strand, counting down.
CCACTTCGGCCTCGACTCCGCGGTCGTGCAGCAAGTTGCTCAGCTGGACCAGTCGACCTTCCCACTCGTCTCCGCTCACCTGAGACCGATACATCTCGGCGAGACGGTCGGTTACCCGCGTAAACAGCAACCGCCGCAGCTTGCGGTCCGCCACGGTGCTCATCATCTCGTCCCAGAGCACCAGCGCCAGATCCGTGTAATTTTGACCGAGTCGCTTTTGGGCTTCGATACTGACTCGGTAAGTGTGTTTAGGACGGCCGCGGTCTTGATGCTCGGCCTGACGTACTATCAAGCCGGCCCCGAGCAGCCGAGTCAGACGGTTGCGTATCGCCGTGGCAGTAACTCCCAGGCTGACCGCCATATCACCCACCGTCAGCGGGCCGCCCCGACGGATCAAGTCCAACAATACTCGATCCGAAGACTCGGACATGAACACCATCCCGCCAGGCACAGCGACTCGGACGAAACCGAGAAACATGACACCAAACTCACTCGCTATTAACTCATTCTAGAAGCCTCGAGTCGGGTCGTCCATCAGTCGCCGGGGTCTTATTCGCTTTTTTTACACAAAAAATTGCGAAAAAGATAGTGAGGTGATTGGAAATATAATGTCCGTTGATAGTTGCGTCATTTTGGCGTGGATGAGCACTTGCGATCGTGGTTTCGAGGCGCTAGCATAAGAATCTCACTTTGTTAGGTGCGAGGCGACGTTAATGCATGAATCCTATGAAAACCCCCTGACCAGTCGCTACGCGGGACGGCAGATGGCGAAGCTGTGGTCCGCCCAGTCGAAGTTTTCGACCTGGAGGCGACTTTGGGTCGCCCTGGCCGAGGCCCAGCGCACCCTAGGATTGAACATTACGGAAGACCAAATTGCTGACCTGCGCTCGCAGACGGACACGATCGACTTCAAGGCGGCAGACGCCTACGAACGGCGGTTTCGCCACGATGTGATGGCGCACATTCACGCCTTGGGCGATGCCGCTCCCCTGGCCCGCCCGATCATTCACCTGGGAGCGACAAGCTGTTACGTCACGGATAACGCGGATTTGATCCTGATGCGAGCAGCATTGCGAATCGTCCGCGACAAGGCCGTCGCCGCGATCGATGCTCTCGCTAATTTCGCCCAGACCTGGAAAGAACTGCCTTGCCTGGGTTACACGCATTTCCAGCCCGCCCAACTGGTCACCGTGGGCAAACGCGCCTCGCTCTGGTGCCACGAACTGGTTCTCGATCTTGGCGAGATCGAGCGCAGGCTCAACGAGCTGAAACTACTGGGAGTAAAAGGCACGACCGGCACGCAGGCGAGCTTCCTTGCCCTCTTTGGCGGTGACGACGCCAAAGTCGAAGCGCTCGACCAACTTGTGGCCGAAGCATTTGGCTTCGACGGTTCGTACGCCGTTTCGGGCCAGACATACTCGCGGAAGATCGACGCTCAGGTTCTGGCGACCCTGGGTGGAATCGCCGAGAGTGCCCATCGATTCGGTACGGATCTGAGGCTGCTTGCTCACGAACGCGAACTCGACGAGCCGTTCGAGGCCGAACAAATCGGCTCGTCGGCGATGGCCTATAAACGCAATCCCATGCGGGCCGAGCGGATGTGTTCGCTGGCGCGATTCGTATCGACCTTGCCCGCGGCTGCTAGTCAGACGGCGTCAACTCAGTGGCTCGAGCGGACTCTGGACGATAGCGCGGTCCGCCGCCTGGTCATCCCGCAAGCGTTCTTGGGCGTGGATGCGATTTTGAACCTGTATCTCAATATTGTGCCCGGACTGGTCGTGCATCCGGCGATTATTGCCAGGCACGTCGCCGCCGAACTTCCGTTCATGGCGACGGAAAACTTGCTCATGGCCGCGGTCCAGGCCGGCGGCGATCGTCAGGATTTACATGAGCGAATTCGCGTGCACGCACTGGCGGCGGCCGAACGCCTGAAAGGCGGGGCCCCGGATAATGACTTGATCGACCGGATTCGCACCGATCCGGCCTTTCCTTTCGTGGACTTCGATCGCGTGATGGATCCTCGCCACTTTGTCGGCCGTGCGGCGCGGCAGGTCGACGAGTTTATCACGCGCGAAATCGAGCCGATCCGCCGGCGTTACCCCGATCGACGCGCCGTGGATGAAGATTCTCAGGTGCGCGTCTGAATCGTATACGCGCTAATGCCGTTAACTGATCCAGCGAGCCGACTTATCTGCCTGCGGTTTCAGACACGAGAGATTTGGTGCTGACGAGCCTTGCGCAAGCGTTTGAGCTCCTCGCGGCGGCGACGCTCGCTGGGCTTTTCGTAGTAGGCTTTGCGGCGCATTTCCTTGCGTAGTCCGCTTCGCTCGCAAAGCTTGCGGAAGCGGCGAACCGCCTCCTGGATGGACTCACCGGCACGAACCCGTAACTTCACCACAGGGCAAATCTCCCTTTCGAACAAAATGTTCTCTGACTGTCAGAACCGGTACTACCTCTGAACGCCCAGCAAGCGAGGTCCGGCCATCGCGACCTTGCCGTCCCCACTCGCCGCGCCGGAATGAATCGCACCTGATTCGCAAAGGTGACGCCCTAACGCGAATTCGTCAGGACGCGCACTATCCAACCCCGAGCTGGCAGGAACCTGACATGATACAGACCGGACACAGCGCAGCCAAGGGGAGAAAAAGCTTCGGGTCCCATTGCCGTGTGTCAAAATGAGCGAACCGATTCCTGCAACATCGAGCCTGCACTTGACTTGTTTCACACCGATTCTGGCATTTTCTGATCGCACCGGCACGCCCAGACGGTGGCCCTGCTAAGAGGTATTGGGGGTTAGACCGCCCCCATCCATAGACTGCATGCGGACTGGGATCGCCTAAAATCGAGGATGTGAACCCGGAGATGTTTTCTGAATGTTCGGTTTAGACGGGGACAAATAACGAAACGCCAGCGGCGGTTGCCGCTGTTTTTAGTTTGCCGTCCAGACACGCCAAAGGCAGGCCACGGCGGATGGCAAGTTCCAGATATGCCGCATCATACACTGAGAGTTGGTAGGTTCTTGCCAGGTGGTTGATGTCGCCGAAGGCACGAGAACCGGTTTCCTCATCGACGGTGATCGGCAACGATTCAAGCAGCGTAATAAACCGGCGGCTGCGGGCCACGTCCAGCCGCTTTCGGCGTTCGCCGACGATGGTAGCGTTGGCAACTTCGAGCGACCAAATGGAAGGCACGACTGCCGCCGCGACGGCAAGGCTGTCGCGGATTCCGTCGGTGTGGGGCGTGGCCTCGTCACCGAAGCACCATGCCATCGTTACCGAGCAGTCGACCACCAAACCGTCCTTGGCTTCTTCCATCGGGGGATCCTTTCCGTTGTGCGTATCAGAAGCGGCGGCCGTCCTCGATCAGCTCGCGAATCGTGATGTCGCCACCGAGCGTGTTGCCTTTGCTAAAAGCCTTCAATTCCTCAATGACTTGCCGGACGTCGGGCTTGGGTTTGGTAGGCGTCGTAGGCACAAGTCGGGCGACCGGTTTGCCATGCTTGGTGATTGTGAACTCCTCGCCTTTCGCCACCCGCTCCAAGAGCTGGGGGAGGTGGGTTTTTGCCTCGAATGAGCCGACGGATTCCATGGCAGTGCTCCTTGACAATTCAACCAGATGCAACCAGTCTATGTTTTATGGCTTAGTTTGACAAGCGAAAATCAGGGTTCCGGCAAAAAGAGAGCCGAAAGATTCAATAGACAAAGTTCGTCAGTGTGGTAGCAAGGTCGCTGGCCGTGATCCTGTCAGCTTCGCGCGTAGCGTTGTTTTGCCTGTCCGTGTGCCGTGTTTGCCGCATAATAATATTTTTCAACGAGATTGCCCAATGTTCCGAAGACCTTCCATTCTCGGAATAACGCATCTTGGGTTGCAAGCCCCCAATAGATGTTCAGTCGTTCGTCTCCCAACGCCAAATCCCAAAACCGTTGCCACGAGGCAATCGTATTAGGCTTGTACCGTACCTCAGGCGAAGTACCTTCCCTGTTTGTGAAGATTCCGGACAAGTCTTTGGGGGGTGCACCTGTGAAAACCGGCACAACGCCGAAGCGGGGCCACCCGGATTCAAAGTAGCCGAATTCCGGAAAGTGGAAGTGTTCGCCAATGTATTTCCCGCTGGCCAGACCTTCTCTTACGCGAACCAGACCGTCGCTGACCGCGGCCTTGGCAACCTCGTAAACATCGGGACGAAACATGAAGTGTCTACCCCCTACCAAACAGTTGCCCCCCGCGAACGCAGCCGGAAAGCATGATCGCCCGAAATGGCCCCTCGGCTTCTAGATAATATGTGAAGATGTATGGAAGCTTATGCCAAAGGAATAAATCAATTCGGCGTCACCTGGGCATCCTCGCGGCGGGCATCCTCTTCGTAGCTCTCCGCGATCCGACGGAGTGTCGCCGCCGTTTTCGTCCACTCGAACTTGCTGGCATCGGCATACTGCCGATACTTCTCCGCCAGCGCCGTTCCTGGGCCCCTCCCTCTTTCAGCGTCTTCGAAACCACACCGCTCTTGTTGTAGATTCCGACACGGAAGCCTCCGAAGACATCGACGCTCCCGATTTCTTCGAGCGCGTCTCTCACAGGCATACAGGGCCACGACCCATCGGATTCCGCCGGTGCGTGCGCGAATACTTCTCCGATCCGCGAATCGCAGACTTCCAGCAAACCGCGTGCTTCGGCCATCGCGCGAGCCTTCTGCACCCAGGCAAGCAGCGTTTTCTCCTCGACGGTCTGCTCCTCCCCTCCGCCGGGGACATCCTGCCACGACCGCAGCAGCCGATACGCGTTCTGGGCGCGCTGGCTTTGTTCGTCCGATATAGGCTTGCTGTCGTCCGCGGGCTCGTTCTTCGGCCGAAAGACAAGTCCCAGGACATCAACGAAAAATCCAGGGTCCGCTTTCAACTTCGCGTGAAGCGTCACGGGAGAAGCAGGATGCCCGTCGAGCAGCCCGAGATACGCCCATTCGAGCATCGCCAGTCGGTCACGATCGATCGTTGCGGCCTTGTCCGCCGCGCGCCCCTGCAACTCCTGAAAGAGCAGCTGGATTTGGAAACTGACGCCTTGATGCGCCTCGGCCGCACTTGTTCTGGATTCAATCCACGCCTCAAGCGCGTCGAAAATCAGGCCGGGCTGGATAGCCGCTCGCTTATGGAGCGCCATTTGCAGGACAGTAAACGCCGCCGATGCCCTGCCGTGCTTGATGAGCATCTCAGCGGCGAACGTCGCTTCGTCGCCATTTTCTCCGCGGGTGTAAGGCCAGGCGTGCCGCCAATACGCCGTCGCGACTTCTTCATTCTGCGCTGCGGTAAATTCCCACGTTTTTCGCTCAAACGGAAGGAGTGTTAGGAATCGTGCGACCTCCGCTGCGGACCAACCGCGCATGTCCAGCCGGTTGACCCAATCCCATCCCTGTTTCTGAAAGCGGGTCCTTATGTATCCGCCGGCAAATCGGGCAGCTTGCTCGCCGGCCGATACGAGGAGCTCGGGAAACAGATTCGCGTCGCTTTCAGCCAAGCCGATTGTGGCAAGAACGGACCCGACTTCCTCGGGTGCGTGCACAGCGTCAACGAGCCTCCGAACGTCTTGCCAGCCGCCGGCGCCGATGATTTCCCGCAACGCCCGCGGGCAAAGCGTCTCAAGCCGCTCTGTTTCGCCTTCGGGCGTTTCAGAAACTTGCCAACGCGGCCTAAACAGCCACGCGTTCCTCCGGACCGCGTCGTCCGGCTCAAATCGCCTCCGAGCGCTCTCCAATTCCGTGAGGGCGTCCCCTTGAAGCGCCCAGTTTGTGTCGGCGAATTTCCGGTGCAAGCTTATCTTCTCGCGGATCGTTTCCGAGATCACGCGCCGTGTTTCCTCGTCGAGGGCGCGCTCGGCGAAGCCGCTTAAACGATCGAGAAATTCCCTTTGCACCGGGTCCGGTAGGTTTTCGAACTGCTGGATGAGCGTCTTCCACCTCGCGATGTCATCGCCTAGCTGTTCGACAAGCAGATGGCCATAGGCGATGACCTGTTGCCAATATGAGGCGGTCGAAACGTTGCTGCTCCATGCGAGCGCCCAATCTCGCCACATAGGCCTGTATGTGTGCGTCGCAAATCCCTGCTGGTTGGGCAGTAACCCGACGAGGAGTCGCCACCCCGCTTCCGGTCGGCCGCGGACAAGCGTTTGCAGTACTTTGACCCGCTCCTCAGCTGGTGCCGTCGTTTGCGGCAACCAAGGCATGAATATCTCCAGCAGGCTGCGGGAGGGACTGTTTCCCCCGTCGACCCTTGGCGTCATTTCTTCGAGCGCGGCAAGGATCATGCTAACTTGCGGTAGCAGCGTCCGATCCCAGGCGAGGCCTTCGAGCGCCCAGAGAAGCCCGGCCCGCGTGCCGGCCGGCCATCCCAGGAGTCCTTCCTGTCCAAATAGTTGAGCCAGGGCAGGCTTCTCCAGTTTCAAGTCGCGCTCTGCGGCCTCAAGAAACGCGTCTGGAGCAGCCTCGGCCAAGAGCGGCAGCTGGGAGGACAGCGATGTCCAGCGCAGCCAATCCTGACGGTCCAGAAGCTTATGCACGATTTGTGCGACGTTACCGCGAATGCCGGCCAAGTCGATCAGCCCATCCGACCTCGCTCCAAGGAGGACAAGCGTCTCCGCCAGCCCGGTGCGAAGGGCCTGGGAATAACGCGGCGCCTTCTTTTGGAGCCTCGCCTGCCACCGCTCCTCCGGGCGCAGCTCATACGCAGCGTCGTTTTCCGCGAGCACTTCCAGCGCCACTTCCTCGTACCGGCTGACATCTGCGGGAAGCAGCGCAGGGGCAAGCAGGAACCAGGAATCATCGCGGGAGACAAGATTCCATCGGGCCCCTGCTCGCGCCATGGGTGCATCCGGCACCTTAAGCCACCGCAGAGCCTCCTCTACGACGGAATCGTACCGCCGCCCCGAGAGTCGCTCGATGGCAGCCCGATCGGCTTCCGAGGTCTCGTCCCAGCTTCCAGCCAGCAGCATCGGCACGAGCGCCGGCGCTTCACCCTGCCGGCTCCATTCCGGCTGGGTCGTTCCCGGATATCGTCCCAGGAGGCGCTTCAGGACGGTCAGGCTTCCTTCCGCTTCGCGCAAGCCGGCTGGCTTTTTCCTCGTCGAGTCCCGATAACCTGAGCGCTTTCTCCAGGTCGTCACGGTGGGCACGCGGCAGCCGAACGGTTTCCACCCGCTCTCTCGGCGTCTGGTTGGAGAACACTAACACGCGATGTCCTCGGCGGACGGCCTCCGCGACCATTTCCGGCTCGATGGCGAGGGACGGATCCGGGATGAGCAGGAGCCCCGCGCCCGTCGAGGCGACGACGTTTCGCCACGCGTCCCTGCCTTCCACGATCAACGCCCGTGCGGCAAACCACCCTTCCCTCGACGGGTCCCGGCTGTAGGCCGCCACGAATTCGAGCGCCTCGAATGGCGACCTCGCCTCGATTAGGAGGGCGCCCGGCGGGCCAGCCAACCAGTCGTCCAGTTTTTTGATTTCTTCCTCGCGCGACGCGAGGAATACCTCCGGCTTCAAGCTTGGGTCCGTCACCGCCTGGAGATTGGCCCAGTATTCGTCCATGGCGGTTAAGTCGGTCGGCTTCTTGCCCAGAACCCCGGCCAGCCATGCGTCGACGGCCGGCGACTGTTCCAGCCATTCTTCCAGTGAGGCGGAGTCGTAGACGCGTACTCCCTTCCACTCGCCGAGCGCCTCCTTGCTCCGCCGCCACTCCGCCTTTTTCTGCCATTTCCTTGGTGTGACGAACACAAATGTCGTTTGCATGCTGTCCAGGCCCAGCGGCGCTTTCGCGCGCTTGCCGAATTCCTCCTCGGCTTTCTTCTGGGGGTTCTTTTCTACCCCCAATTCCCAGCCGCTGGTGCCGGCCGGCACAAATGCGTCCGCCTGGCCCGCTTCGGCGATGCCATCCCAGCCTGGACGCTGCGTTTGCTCGTGTGCCGGAAACTCGACCGGCCCGAGGTCTTTACCTGTCGCCCGGATAAGCCGGCGGACGAGCTGCGGCAGCGTCGCTCGTGCATTCAGCGTGTCGGCCCACGTTTCGAGGTCGAGGGCGCTGACCCAGCTTGTGTGGCCCTGTCCTTGCGCCCGCAGCTGGCGAAACATGGCCGGAAGCTTCAGGCTATCCCTTTCGCTTTCCAGAACGTCAGCGGGTATTCGGCCGGCCTCGGTCGAGGCCAGTTCAAAGAAACTATCCCACGCCAAGGTCCCCCTCTCGATTTTCAGGGCTTTGGCGTAGGTCTCCAGGAGTTGGGGCGACCGGGGCGGCGCCACGATTCCCCGTTCCAAGCGGCTGACATTGCCGGCATCGAAGCCGTTTCGGCGACAGAATTCGCGCAGCGTGATACCGAGAGCCTTTCTTTTTGCTCGGAAAAACGCCCCAAAAGTCTTGCCGGTCGCCATTTTACGATCTCCCCGACTGTTGTACTCATTATACAACACATGGCTCTGCAGTCAATCGTTGGCGTCGCTCTACAACGCATCGAATAGAATAATTGCAACTAACTTAGCGACATCATGTTATGATTTTTGCTATCCTATTGTCGATTTGCCTTTCAAACCGACTGAATACTCTATCAGAAGATTTATGAGAAATAGGATACAATGGCTTTCTCGCTCGGCCCGCTTGAAATGCAACTCCTTTCCTACGTCCAAAGCCGCCCGGACAGAACCGTCACCGCCGGTGAATGCGTAAATGCCTTCGGCTGGACGGCCATGCAAGAACGCACCGTCATGAGCCGTCTGGCGCGAAAGGGCCACATCGTCCGGGTCCGGCCCGGCCTCTACCTCGCGCCGCCGCGTTTGCCCATCGGCGGCCGTTGGAGTCCCGGGGAATTCCTGGCGCTCACTGCCTTGATGAGCGATCGCGGCGGCCGGTATCAGATATCAGGGCCAAACGCCTTCCACCGGTACGGCTGGACCGACCAGGTTCCCAACCGCCTGCATGCCTACAATAACCGGATATCGGGCGACCGGCGAATCGGCTCCGTTGAGCTCACCCTGATCAAGGTCGGCGACCATCGCCTCGGCGGCAGTGAAATCGTCCGCACCCCGGACGGCATCGCCGTCGTCTATGCTTCAAAAGCCCGGTCGCTGGTCGATGCAGTTAACGATTGGTCGCGGTTTAACAGCCTTCCCAGAGCACTTGACTGGATCCGCCAAGAAGTCGAGAAAGATGACACCTTCGCCGCCCAGCTCGTTCAGGAAACCATCGAATTCGGAAACCAAGGCACGCTACGGCGCATCGGCACGCTCCTGGACGACGTCGGTGCACCGGAGCCTCTTCTCCGACGGCTTGAGAAGGAAATTCATCTGTCCTCAAGCTATATTCCCTGGATTCCGAACCGAATAAAAAGGGGCAAAATGAGCAAACGCTGGGGGGTGGTCATCAATAATGGTTAACCAGCCAGATCGCACTTGGTATCACGACGATGTTCAGCGTTTCCGTGAATCCCTTACGTTTACCGAAACGCGCAGCGGGATTCAGCGCGCGCCTCATCGAAAAGGATTATTACTGCACCCTGGTCCTGGCAGACTTGTCCGACCGCTTTGAGCGCGCGCTCGTTTTCAAAGGGGGCACATGCCTCAGCAAAGTCCACGCTCAGTTCTTTCGCCTAAGCGAAGATCTCGATTTTTCCATAGCAACACCTTCCGACGCCTCGTTCTCCGACCGACGACGGGCCGCGGCGCCGATCAACGCCCATTTCTCGAGTGTTCCCGATCGGCTAACCTGCCTCGAACTGGCTGAACGTTTCGCTGGCCATAACCGTTCAAAGCAATACAACGGCCGGTTGGCCTATCGCTCGGCGATCACGGGTGACCGCGAATTCATCAAAGTAGAGGTCTCGCTCCGGGAAGAAATCATCCTTCCATCGCAACTTCTCCCGGCGCGAACATAGCTGATCGACGCTCTGTCGGCGCAGCCCGCAATTCCTCCCGTGAATGTCCATGTCCTGCAATATCGGGAGGCCTACGCGGAGAAGATTCGCGCCGCCCTTACCCGGCCCATTCCCGCCATACGCGATTTTTTCGACATCGACCATGCACTGCAAGGCGCCCGGCTCGATCGACGCAATCTGGAATTGCTCGCTCTTGTGGCGAAAAAACTGTCAGTAGCAACGAACGACCCCGCTGATCTGTCGGAATCGAAACGTGCCAATCTCCGAAGCCAGCTCATGACGGACCTTCGGCCGGTGTTGCGCGCACGGACTATGAAGTCTTTGATCTCGAAAGAGCATTCACCGCTCTACAGGAAATGATGGAATCTTATCAATCGATGTAGGCCGCGCGCAGTTGTGGCCTTTCTCAGACAACTAGCCGAGGATAATGCTTCAGTCCGACGAAACTGCCGATAAGCCTCCAGATCTCGAACTTTTTTCCGTTACCCGTCGAGGCGAGGGAAGCCAGACATCCAACCTCCGGAAGCCAGACATCCAACCTCCGGCCGGGGGAAAGTCAGACGCCCAACCCTGGCTGCGTCTAAGAGTAAGGAAGCAAGACATCCAACCTCCGGCCGGGGCGGAAGTCAGACGCCCGACCCTGGCTGCGTCTAAGAGCAACGCGGCAGCGTCACTGGCGTCAATGCTGCACCACGAGTGATCTTTGGAACGGCGCCGTGGCTCGCGTCGCAGCAACGATCCTGCGGCACCCAATTTTTTCTCGGCACGCTTGACACGGCCGGGATTGTTGGTATTTTGTCCATTACTGTTACTGTGAATACTATTCGCTCGCCTGGCGCACTCGCTCACTCCTGGAGCCCGTTTATGCCTGCCAACGCGCGACGTGACATCGTCGACGAAGACCGTGTCGGAGTCTATCACTGCATCGCTCGCTGCGTTCGACGCGCGTTTCTCTGCGGTACAGACCCGTACTCGGGGCGTGATTACAACCACCGCAAGGCCTGGATTCGCGATCGGTTACGGCACCTTGCAGGACTCTTCGGAGTTGATGTATGTGAATATGCGGTTATGAGCAATCACATGCACGTTGTGCTCCGCAATCGCCCCGACATTGTCCAGCGATGGCCCGATTCCGAAGTCGCCTTTCGGTGGCGCAAGCTGTTTCCTCGGCGCAGCGAGCTTACCAGCGAGCAAGTCGAGCCTGACCAATACGACATCGCCGTGCTCACGGCGGACGCTGAGCAACTGGCGGTGCTGCGCCACGGCTATCTAGCCTTTCGTGGTTCATGAGGTGTATGTGCGAATGGATCGCCCGCGCGGCCAATCGCGAAGACGGCTCCGCCGGGAGATTCTGGGGCGGACGGTTCAAGTCGCAGCCGCTGCTCGATGAGGCTGCGCTTTTGGCATGCAGCGTCTACGTCGATCTCAACCCGATCCGGGCCGGGATTGCGGCCACGCCGGAGGAATCAGAATTCACGTCGGGCTGCGACCGCATCAGGGGCTTGACGGAATCTGCGGCCGGATCGCGGTTGCCACGCGCGGAACGCTCACCCGCTACTTCCGAGCGTCCCGATGCATGGCTCTGCGAGCTGACCATGCGGGAGACTGACGTCGCTGCCGCAACGGCGCATCCCGATAGGCGCCGGCTCCCCTGGCAGCACAATCGGCGGGACGAGCGGAGCCGGTCGCCGCCGGTCTCGCCGATGGAGCGATCGATTGGGCGCCGTCGGCCTCTTCCGCACCGGTTTCCGCCGAGCCCGTTGAAGCGAGTTCAAGATGGCGTCTGCCGGCGCGGGCGTCGGACCAAGGGTTTCTGCCGATCGAGACAACAAAGTACATCATGCTGCTCGACTGGACTGGCCGGGAATTGCACCGGGACAAGCGCGGGGCGATACCGGAGAGCTTGGCTCCCATCCTCGAGAGGCTGGGAATTGACCGATCAAATTGGGTGAACACGGTGCGCGACTTCGGTCGCATGTTCAAGCAAGCAGCGGGTCGAGCGAGCTCGCTGGCGCGGGCCGCACCGCGTTACTCGCGGCGCTGGTTTCAGGGCAAGGCCGCCGCACAACTTGCCTTTCTCTGAGCGAGCCGCCGGATGCCGAGCCACGGTGGCTCCATGGCCGGCGTTTCAATCACATCCGTCGCGGGCACTCCCAGTTGCGCTGACGGCTGAACTGACGCAGCACGACAGTGCTGTTCGAGCGCCTCTCGATTGAACAGAGCCGCGAGCAACAGCAAGTGCCGCTGACGAGATTCACGCTTGGCTGCGCTCTCGCATGTGCGGCCCGTGCTGAGAATTGGCTACAGCGGCCTTGCGGGGCGACTTGGCCAATCGCCAAGCGCGCCACACATTTCTCGCTTGCTTCGTTTTCCATGTTGGTGGCTTCCCGCATCTGGGTTCCCTGCTGCTTCGAGCTGGCCGGCGGATGGATGTCTGGCAACCTGGCGGGCGGATGGATGTCTGGCAACCCTGGCGGGCGGATGGATGTCTGGCAACCCTTTTCCATGTTGGTGGCTTCCCGCATCTGGCTTCCCTGCTGCTTCGAGCTGGCGGGCGGATGGATGTCCGGCAACCGGCGGGCGGATGGATGTCTGGCAACCTGGCGGATGGATGTCTGGCAACCTTTGGCGGATGGATGTCTGGCAACCTCTGGAGAGGGTCTTTGAGCGGTAGAATGGCCAGGAAGTGGCTCCACCCCAATTGTCGTGACAGCGTTACGACAATCTCCCGGTCCGGGAAAACCTCGACGAGTTGGATCATGCGGCGCAGGTTCTTCTCGGCAAAGCCCTGCCCGAATTCCAAGGTCAATTGGGTCGCGAGGGTTCGCACCACATGCTCCCCGTATTCAGCCCGCCGCGATTTGAGAATCTCGCTTCGAATCCGGTGACCGACCTGCCAGTAGAGAACGATCAACGCCGAGTTGACCGCCTGCGCAACCCCTGCCCGCGTGGACTGGATCAGGTCCCGCAGATCCTTGAACAACGTCGTGGGAGCCGCCCCACTCCGCGCCCGTGGTGCTGGCAACGTTACCTTTTTCCCTTGTTTATTGGTCATACCCAAAGGTTACTGCATGGCACGGTCAAGTCCAGCAGATTCAAGCACCCGGCCTAATGCCGGCCGCTCTCTGCAGGCATCCCCGGACTCGCCTCCTCGGCTCGGCAAATATTCAGGGCAATAGTCTGCGGGATGTGCAGAAAGCACTCCCAGTCGCGCTGACGGCTGAACTGACGCAGCACGACAGTGCCGTTCAAGCGCCTCTCGATTGAACAGAGCCGCGAGCAACAGCAAGTGCCGCTGACGAGATTCACGCTTGGCGCTCGCGCATGTGCGGCCCGTGCTGAGAATTGGCTACAGCGGCCTTGCGGGGCGACTTGGCCAATCGCCAAGTGCGCCACACATTTCTCGCTTGCTTCGTTTTCCATGTTGGTGGCTTCCCGCATCTGGGTTCCCTGCCGCTTCGAGCTGGCCGGCGGATGGATGTCTGGCAACCTGGCAACCCATGTTGGTGGCTTCCCGCATCTGGGTTCCCTGCCGCTTCGAGCTGGCCGGCGGATGGATGTCTGGCAACCCGGCGGATGGATGTCTGGCAACCCCGAAAGTGCCACGGGCCGTGGCACAAAAGGACGTGCCCAGCGACTCCATCCTCTGGGCAATCCCGTGGGGGCATCACGCCCTGCTGATGGAAAAAGTGAACGACCTTTCGGCCCGGTGCTGGTATCTGGAACAAACGCAGGCCAACGGGTGGAGCCGCACCGTTCTCCTGATGATGGTGAAGTCGGAGAGCCACCGCCGGCGCGGAGGGGCGATTACGAATTTCGACCAGATTATGCCTGCGCCACAGTCCGACCTGGCACGGCAAACGCTCAAAGATCCTTACATATTCGATTTCCTCACGCTTGAAGAGCCATTTCATGAACGTGAGCTCGAAACAAGCCTGGTTCACCACCTGGAGAGATTCTTGCTCGAACTAGGGCAGGGATTCGCGTTCGTCGGACGACAGTACCGCATCGAGGTCGATGCCACGGATTTCTATATTGATCTGCTCTTCTACCATTTGAAACTACGAGCGTTTATTGTCATCGACCTGAAGACTGGTCCTTTCCGGCCGGAATATGCCGGTAAGCTCAACTTTTACTGCAACGTCATCAACGACAGGCTTCGTCACGAGACCGATCAGCCGACAATTGGCTTAATCCTGTGCCAGGGTAAGGATCGAATGCTGGCCGAGTACGCGCTCTCCGGCATTGACAAGCCCATCGGCGTGTCGAGCTACGAGTTGACCCGCGCCTTGCCGCCGAAGCTTCGGTCAGTGTTGCCGACTGTGGAAGAGATTGAAGCAGAACTCGCGGAGCCTGGGCCAGAAACCAGCGTCCAGCCAAAGCTCGCGACGAACCGCGACGGCGTGAAGTCCGCCAAAAAGCCGCGAACACGCGACCCGAGAAAGCCACGGAACGGCTGAGGCATGCAGTTCCCTCTTCTTTAGCGCATCAAGTGACGCGGAGATCGACTTCAACCTGACGCGCCTGGCGGTATTTCTTGGCAGAGCAAGGAGCAAATAGCTCTTATGCCTCATGTGCAGTGCTAGATATAACTAGTCTATTCGGCTGGGCTATCGCTTGCAAACTGCAAACAAGCCACGGTTGGAGATTGAAAATGGATATCCTTGCAGACCGTGATGGATTATACGCGGAATTCGGCATGGCAGCTGAACAATCACAACTGCTTGAAACTGAGGCGGGAAACGTGGCGTTGGCTTTCGTCGGCTTGCTGCTCGAACCTGGTCAGATGACCAATGAGCTGCGCGAGTTGTTTAGAGGTGTAATAGATGACGTGAACCGAAAGACGTTAGGCGCACTTCTGGGGCATATAAAGGCGACGAGTAGCATTCTGGCTTCGCGGTGCCTTTCGCGGTGTCAACCTTGGTTTGTGGTTTTCGATCGTGCCGATTTTCGCGGAGACGACGAAGTTGAGCGAGTGCCAGTCCGAACGGGCGACGGTCCGCGCGAGGTCGTCGAATGAGCGCTGCCGGCCCACCCCATCGCGGACGATGTTCTGACGGCCGTTACCCGCGCGATAATGTGGCGGATGGTGCTGTCAAATTCGATGCGAGGTCGTCGTGGCATTCGGTGACGCCAACCGGTGCTGTTCCCGGTCGCAGGAAAAAACCAAAAACAAAGGCTGACGCCCAGCAAAGGCTGACGCCCAGCAAAGGCTGACGCCCAGCAAAGGCTGACGCCCAGCAAAAAGGCTGACGCCCAGCAAAAACCAAAAACAAAGGCTGACGCCCAGCAAAGGCTGACGCCCAGCAAAAACCAAAAACAAAGGCTGACGCCCAGCAAAAAAAAGGCTGACGCCCAGCAGACGCCCAGCAAGGCTAAGGCTGACGCCCAGCAAGGCTGAGCAAAAACCAAAAACAAAGGCTGACGCCCAGCAAGGCTAAGGCTGACGCCCAGCAAGGCTGAGCAAAAACCAAAAACAAAGGCTGACGCCCAGCAAAAAACAAAGGCTGACGCCCAGCAAAAACCAAAAACAAAGGCTGACGCCCAGCACAAAAACAAAGGCTGACGCCCAGCACGCCCAGCAAAAACCAAAAACAAAGGCTGACGCCCAGCAAAGGCTGACGCCCAGCAAAGGCTGACGCCCAGCAAAGGCTGACGCCCAGCACAAAGGCTGACGCCCAGCATGAGCAATCCTCGATGTAGCGTTTTGGGGAGCAATTCCGCGCGTCCGTCAGGACGGAGCCATCGTTGACAATCGGGGAATCGAAAATGCCAAAGTAAACCTATCGTTCTAAACTCTGATCGGTAAACGGCCGATCTCAGGACCAGCGGATTTGGCTCGCTTTCTGCTCCGAAAACGCATTCATGCGGTATTGGCAACCTTTTGTGCGCGGAGGAAATGAATGATGGACCAAAGATGGCGGCTTTTCGAGCCGCACGCGAATCTGGAATTCGGCAAGGTCAAGGTTTACAGTCGGTTCACGCAATTCATCGGGTCAAACATCGCGTCTGCCATCATCCGACTGCCCGTGGACTTGATGTTCTGGTTGCTAGTGTTCTACTTAGGACACCGATTCGGGGCTCGCTTTTTCGGCTGAATGTATTGCGCCACTGGCGGATGACGACGGGTCAGATAAACATACCCTCGCGAACTGTCGCCCCATGTTCGTCAGTCCGATCGTATGTCGAGAGATCTTAGGTGTTTTGTGTTGCGCTTCATTTGTTCCTCGAAACGGCGAACAGTTTCCTTCGCCAATAACCTGTCGTACACCGAAGGGGGATCGATCGCGTGGTCGCGATGGACCGATGCCAATCCCAGTCTCATGACATTGTTGAGATACGTTCCGATACGATCGACGCTAATACCGACATCTTCAGAAAGCGACGTGACGTAGCCCACGTCCGTTACATTGTACGTCGGCGGGTTTACCTGTATTTGGGTCGACAACGTGACTGCAGGCACCCATTCGACCCTCGCGAGGTGCTCAAAAAGCCTTGCCTCCTCGGGGACCATTTGCCTGATAATCTCCACGAAAGCTGGGTGCGCGTAGTCTGCGGTCAGCGAGTCCATTGAAGATGCGAGGAGGTTGGCGTACATCGCTCTCAATTCCGGCTCGCCTCCGACTAGGCGAATTGCTTCCAAAGCAGGGACGGCGACGATCGGGCGAGGAAGAGTAAGCCGTTCGTTCGGGACGCTACGTAACCGCTTTGGCAGGTCTTCCATGACGAAGTCGCGGATGCGCTCCCAACCAAATGTCAAGAATGCTATTGATCCGACGACGACGTCTCGGCTAAGGACTGCCACCGCAGAAAAAGTCTCCCCGATCGCCTTTCCGCCCGGCGTCGCCGCCTCCCCAAACGCGGAAGCGGGAGGATTGATCGCATTTGGGACTCCGGTCTTTTCGAGCATTGTCACTACGATCTCGGCCATGTGTCTCGGCGGTTTTTCTTCCGCGTTCGACTTCTCTCCCATGCTACACCTCGAGAACAAAATCCGCTCACGTGTATCACGTTGGATCTCGTCCAAAGCCTTTGCGCGGCGTTCGGCGACATCGTGCAGGCGCATTCCAGTCTGACAGATTGGATGGAGCACACAAGAGAGACGCGAAGCAGTAAGCCCGCTCGACTTGGTGGCAGTCGGTCAATGCGGACGCGCGTTGAGCACCGAATGATCAATCCGCTGATCCGTGAACCCAAATCAATCAATTGAAATGAGTTACGGTCTCATGCGTCCGAGTGGAGAGTGGATGTGGTAGCGTCCGTGCGGCGCGTGATGGTGACCTTGAACCTACGCGAGAGGAAACCGCCAAGCAGCGCGAAGGCCACTTGCGGCCAGACGCACAAGGCACCGGCGAAAAGGTATCTGAACGGGATGGAGACGAAAGGAAGGTCGCCGATCGTTATCCACAGATCGTCGAAGGGTGCGAGGTAGGCCGTCATCGCCCGCTCATTGGGGACGAAACTGAAGGCGACGTAAAGGGCCAACGCCATCGCACCGAACGCCTCAAATCTCAGGAGGAACTGACCGCTTCCAGGCCGCTGTTGACCGATCAGGATGCCGACTGCCAGGACATTCGCCATCGGCAGGGCACCCACCAGCAATAAAGCAGCCCAATAGGAATTGAATCCAAGCAGTGCCCGTATCGCCCCGAAGTCGAGTGCGGCGATGGCGACGAAGGCTATCATCCAGGCGATTCGGAAGCGGGGCAGTTTCATGTCAATACCTTCGTCGTCGTATTCGGCTTATACGTCGAGATACATTCGAGGCAAAATGGGCTGATTTCGGCCCCGTGACCCCAGAAAAGCTCGTCGTATGAAGATTCTATTCCAGTTTACTGCTCCAGGCTGGCGAAGTCGTTCGGAGTCAAGATCTTCCTCTGGATGATCGAAAAGTAGATCTCCACTTGATTCAGCCAACCGGCATGCGCGGGCGTATGAACCAATACCGCTTTGCAGTAGGCGTTCTGCAGCCGCTGTACAGCCGCCTGACCGCGATGCGAAGAGCCGTCGCCCACGATCACTGAGGCGCGGGCGGATAAGCTGGGACGCGACGGCCAAGGCAGTCACGCGATACGGCCGGGTCGGATTTCAGTACAAAGTCGATCGGGAACGCGTCAAATCGAAAATCCATTTGAAGCGATTCTACGAACTCTTCCACGCACTGAAGCCCAGCATTGATCGCGTCCTGAAGCCAAATAAGACTTGGGCAATTGGGCTGACCCACACGGTAATAGTGGAGGGGAGCCAAAACTCTGAGATGAACGATTGTCGCTTCGAGTAACGGTTTTTCATTCGTATTGTACTGCAGCGATAAGATATTACGACGTGCAGCGACGTAGCACGCGCCGTAACCTAGCAGTTCCATCGCTGCATGAAGCGGGTATGTCGCATTGACCTTTAGCTCGAAGAACGTGTATTCGCTTGGTCGGCACAGCTCTACGAGATCGATCGCTCTTCTGCGCTCACGTGATGAGCATACGCCCGACGCCACAGGAATCTGATTGGCCAGGGAGGAAGGCGCATCGCGAATAAGGTTCCGCTCCAAACACATCTCTTCACTATTATTTCTCGGGTCGATATTCGGACGCTGTTCGAACCTCCAGTTTTGCTGGGAGTGCGCTTGCTTCGTAGGCGATCCCGGCAGTTCTTGTCCACAGTGCAAAGAAAAGACCGGACAAAGACAAGACCTTCAGATGGTTCCTTAGGCAAAGCTTTGTTCCAGGCTGTCGTCCATTTGTAAAGCGGAGATGTGGCAATGAAGCGGAGGCCGAGCCAAGTGTCAATCAACTCATCCGTTCCATCGAGGATGCTCACCATTTCTTGCTCATCCCCTTTCCACCCATTAGAAGCGAATTTGCTTCTTCGGCATTTTTGAACCCGCTGGCTTCACAGGTCGCGATCTTGCACATCGCCCAGATGACATTTGGGCCGTGGGCTTTCAGGTAGGACGGTTTCACACCGCACATGAAGGATTGCCTGTTTTGACGGAAAAAGGTTATCAATGCTTCGTCTCCCGGCCGTGTACTGACGGACGGTTCAGCCACCGCATCGCGCCGGGCACATCGAGGAGATACCCAGCGATGACTTCCCTCTCAACCCAGGGCGGCATGAGCGGCTGGAACTTGCTGAGGCGATAGCCCGGGAGTGAATCGAAGATTCCGTTCCACGTAGCTTCGTCGTCCCAGACCGTGGGTGAGCGAAGGGCCGCGACGGCATCTTGGAAACGGGGAAAGGTTAGGTCGTCGCCGCGGAGTCTCAGAAGGAAGTTGTCGGGGACGATCTGCACGCCATCGACCAGCCTTCCCAGGGCATAGCGGAGCGTGGTGTTGATTCGGCCACCAGCGAAGGTCCACCAGCGGATTTCGTTGTCGTCGATCTCGACGCCGGGATGCCCCGAGGTAACGACGCGGCCCAAGGCTTCGCGGCGCTCGGCGAGGAGACCGGCGGCCTCGGGGGTGAGGTAGCCGTAGGTGTCATTGCACGCGAGTAAGTCGCGGATTTTTCGGCAAATGGACTCGCTAAGGAACTGGGGGATGAACCCGCCCCACGTGGGTTGCTTGCCGCGCGGGGCGGGGCCGACCACCACCCGGCGGTCATCGTGACGAACTTCAAGCACGGCCCAGGCGCGGCCGCCGAGAAGGAAGCAAGTCACGCCCTCGACGAGACGGTCGACGAACTCCTGATTGAGTGTGCCGAGCGGTTGCCCGGTGCCGGTCTGCACGGTGTAGCTCTGAGGGCTCGAGAAGACCGCGAAGAGCTCCATGAAGTTCCGCCGGCCGAAGCGACGCTCGGCCTTCGGCCCCAAAACGAGCCGACCTCCCGTTGCAACGAATGACTCGTCGTGGATCATCCATTCGACCAGGCGGTCGAACTCGTCGCGCCGAATGCCTTTGAAGTCGGGGACGCGCGACAGGTGATCCCATGCTGCTTGCGGGGCGATGCCGTCATCGGCGAGCGACATGGCGAGCAACTGGTGGATAAAGACCGGCCAGCATCGATCGTTCACCGACACGTGCTCGACCCAGCCGGACTTCGCAAGCTCGATGAGCGCGATCGCCTGGAGCACGCCGTCGGTCGTCTCGCAAAAAAACGTGGTGTTCGCGACCTGGCCTTCGCGACGCCCAGTGCGGCCCATGCGCTGGAGGAATGAACTCACCGTGTCCGGGGCCTCGGATTGCAGCACTCGGTCGAGATCGCCTACGTCGATGCCCAACTCGAGCGTCGAGGTGCAGACGATGCAGGCGTCCGAGCCGTGGTGGAATTGCTCCTCGGCGATCACTCGCTCCTCGCGCGAGACAGCGCTGTGGTGCACGTAGACCGTCGTCCCCGCGCGTCGCATGTGGCTGGCTACGGCCTCGGTGGTCGCGCGGGACTGGCAGAAGAACAGGCTCTTCACTCCACGTGCTGAACGGGCAGCCTCTTCGGCGATCAGGGCCAGGTCCGGACGGTGAACGACGAGAAGTTGCTTGCGGCTCGGCGGCTTCGGCGGGTCGACGACCACGCCGGGTCTCTGTGAGGTGCCCTGGAGCCAGCCGACGATCTCTTCCGGGTTGCCCACCGTCGCGCTCAAACCAACGCGCTGCACATCGTGACGCGACAGCTTGCGGATTCGCTCAAGGACGCTCATCAAGTGAGCCCCTCGGTCGGTCCCCGCGACGGCGTGAATCTCATCGACGATCACGAGCTTCAGGTCCGTGAAGAGCTTGCCCACATCGACCCCCTGCGAGACGAGCATCACCTCCAGCGATTCGGGGGTCGTCATCAAGAGTTCGGTTGGCTCGCGAAGGAATCTCCTGCGGTCGTGATCGGAGGTGTCCCCGTGCCAGACGAAGCGGCGAAGTCCAACCATCTCGGTGTAGAGTCCCAACCGATCGGCCTGGTTATTGAGCAAGGCCTTGATCGGCGCGACGTAGACGACTCCCACGGCATCGGTCGGCTCGTCGATGAGCCGGGAAATGGCCGGGAACATCGAGGCTTCCGTCTTGCCCCCGGCGGTCGGGGCGAGGACGACCACGTTGTTTCCCTCAAGGATCGCAACGCCAGCCTCCTCTTGAACGGGCCTCAGGTTCGTCCAGCCCAACCGGGCGACGATCGCTTCTTGGAGCCGGGGTGCGAATCGAGAGAAGACGCTCACCAGACGTCCTCCGCCGCCACGAGTGCCTCGTCGTCTCCTGGCGAAGCAATCGGGGACCCCGTGATCACCGACTGCTCTTCGACGTTTAAGTCGGCAGGCGAGAAGCCGTATTCGTTCAAAGGAACGTAATCGTCGTTCTCGTCCACCAGATCCATCTGCGTGACGAACTCGCGGAGGAACTGCCGCGGCACGACCCCAACGTCTCCTCGGAAGCCTTTCGTGATCTCTTCGACGAGCCGGTCGATGAACTCCGTGCTCACCCGAGATTCAAGGCGAACTCGATCCCGCGTTGGATAGATCTCACGCAGTCTCAGGGCGACCGAACGCAGTCGCTCCCTGTCGAACGGGGTTAATTCGAGCTGCGCCTGCCTCGGGCTTGCGAACTTCCCTTGCTTGAGGAATCGAATCCGCTCGTGGAGAGGCGCCAGCCCCGCGACCCCGTGCCGGCTGTCGAAGAACTCAGGCGTGCCCGTGAATACCCAAAGAAGCCCGGGATACGACCCTGATGCGTCTGCGATCTGGCGGATTCCGTTTAGGGACTTGTGGCGGGAATCGCTCCGCATTCGGAGGATCGTCTCGGCCTCGTCGATGACGATGAGCAGGCCCTTGTAGCCGGACGCCTTCACGATCTCGAGGACGCCGCGAAGGTAGTCGAGGGCGTCCCGGCTCGAGATTTCCCCCTTGATGCCCGCGGCCGACTTCGCCGACGCGGCGACGTTGCCGCTCCCGCAAAGCCAGGACAGGAGGGCTCCCGCCTCCGCCGCCTCGCCCCGCTGCTTCAACTGGAAGACAGTCTGGATCACCCGGACGAAATCTTGTGGAGCGCTCCCGCCGGTCAGCGAGGCGAGATCCGCGTCTAGCCGCTCGCGGACCTTCTCGTCGAAGTCGTCCGCCCCCTCGTCTCCACCCGCCGCGATGAGCGAGTCCTCGACCCGTCCGATCCAGCGATCGAGGATGTCGCCGAGGGCTCCGCGAGGGCATGATGCGGTCCCGAGTTCGGTCATGACCTTGCGATACACGTCGTCGAATCGGTGAAAACGGAGGTCGTTGTCGGAGACGACGACGAAACTGGTCGCGAAGCCCCGCGACTGTGCGTCGAGGATCGCCAGCCGGGCCATGAACGTCTTCCCACAGCCATACCCGCCGCGCAGGAACTTGATCGTCCCTTCGTTGCTCTCGGCGAGTTCGAACTGCCGATGCAATTCTCCCCGTTGCTTCTCGATCCCGACCGCGAAGGCCTCGATGCCCCGCTCGGGCACGAGCCCTTTCCGGAGTGCTTCGAAGATGTGCTCGACGTCGCGCGTCGTCAGTGTGCTCATTTTGTCGACCCCTGCCGCACGTACCGCTTCACTCCACCGATCACGTCGATCCTCACGTCGAACGGGAGCTTCGCCGCAAACTCCTCGAACCGGTTCGCGAACCGCCTGAGCTCCCGCGGCCCGCCGAGCATCGCCGACGCCTCGTCCTCCGTCACCGCGCCGTGCACCGCCAGGTGCTCGAACAGCCGACGCACTCCCCCCTCGGGGAGGTTCGACAACCAGCTCTGGTTCGTTTCCACCGTCTGGAACACGGCGACACTCTTGTGTACCACGGGAGCGGTCACCGTGAAACGGCCGTCCACCACGAACGGAACCACGTCGGCCTCCGCCCCCTGATGGTAAATCTCCACCAGCACCCTGGCATCGGCTGGGCCGGAGAGGCGGAAGAAGAGCTCGAACGTCTCGCCCACCGTTGCGACGATCGAGCCGGCCGCGATCTTGGCCCCACCGCGTGCCTGGCACGGCTCGACGTGGACCTCGGGAAGCTCGGGGACGCGGAGGGAGAGCTCGATCTCGGGCACTCCGCCGAAGCCAAGTTCCCCCTGGGGCGGCGCCAGCACCGTCGCCTCGACACAGTGCATGCCGCCGACCCCCTCCTTCGCCGTGGCGCGGATGATATAGCGCGTGTTGGTCCCGCCGACCGCGGTCCGGTGGACCAGCGTGAGGACCGGGATGACACGCTCCTGAAGGCTGTTCCCGCCGTGCACGAAGCCGGTCGGCTCGCCGGCCGGTATCGAACAACGCCGTCGTCTCGGGGAACATCAACTGGTCGGTCGAGTCATAACCGAGGTCCGAGAGTGGGACCCTCACCTCGCCCGGGTGGTCCGCGGCAACGGCCGAGAAGACGTGACGGCGCTTCGGGTCGACCTTGCGGCCGTGCGACTGCGCCGTGCGGGCGCCTTCGTCGATGAGCAGGAACCCGTGGTCGGCCGTGAACACAAAGCGCCGGACGCCCACGTCTCGGAGGAGCTTCCAGGCCGCGCGGAGTTTCTGGAGCACCTGGTCGAAGACGGCGGGGCCGACGCCACGCTCACCCGCCCGGTCGATCTCGTCGCTGTGGACGACGACCAGCCGGGCGCGGGCGATCGATTGCTTGAGGCTCGTCGATTCCCGCGTCACCACGTCTTCCAGCGTGAGCAGCGGGCAGGTCGTGCCACCGACCCGGCCTTGCATGGCCCGCTTGCGGCTCTCCGGGTCGGAGACGCGGAACTCGCCCGTCGAAAACCCGAGCACGACGCCGTCCGCGATCACCGGGCGGAGCCGACCCTGGTCCGCGACGGGAGCGAGCACGTTCATGCCGACCTCCGTCGCGGTCGGCAGCTCGGCGAGCCGGGCCCAGAGCATCGGCGTCGTCGCGGGCGTGTCGGAGAGCGTCGCGAAGAGCTCCTCACCCATCTCGTAGCGCAGGGCGTCGACGACGAAGAGAGCCGTCGTCCCCGACTCCTGGACGAGCGGCTTCACGACCTCGTCGAAGATCGTCCGCTGCTGGAGCCTCGCGTCAGGGAGGAACCCTCGCGTCTTGCAGAGCGCATTGAAGTCGACCGCCCAGCGGTCGGCCCAGTCGCGCCAGAGCGACCGGACACGGTCGAGACTCGCACGGATCGATTCGAACTCCGGCAACGGCGGATACAGGAGAGCCGCCCGCCGCTGTTCCATGTGGCGATGGGCACGGTCGACCGGCGCACCGAGCGAGGTGTAGCGTTCGATCGCGCGGTCCATGTCGCCCCGAGCGTCGAGGGAATCGCCGGCGGCTTTGATCGCCAGGCCGAGTCGGGCCGCGTCGGCGACAAGGAGCCAGGCAGACCGCCGCGACGGGTCGTCGCGGAGCCAGAACGACTCGCCGGCGTCGCGGGCCGATGCCCAGGCCGACGCGGGCTCCCAGTCGCCGCGTCCGAGGGCCTCGATGGCGCCGCAGAGGACCTTGTCCTCTTCGAAGCGGAATGTGTCGATCTTCCCAAGGTCCTCGGCCTTCGCCACCTCGACCTCGTCGGGGAGGATCGCCTCCGTCTCGTCCGCCGTCCTGCGATAGAACCCCCGTGCCGCTCGCGCAAGTGGGTCGCGAGAGCGCGGCACGCCTCGACGACCGGGCGGGGCAGGTCGCGCGCGGCCTGCAGCCTCGCGGCGACCGGAGGACGTTTGAGGTCTTCGACATACTCGACCGCGAGAGCCCAGCCCGCGGCGGCGAACGCCACGTCCTCGGCGCGCGGCATGCCTGGCGGGAGCACGTCCCCGCGCAGCTTTCGGGAAGGCCCGTCCACGCGGTGAGACGCTCCCACAGGACGTTCAGGTCTTCGACCGAGCCGATCCGGCTTGCGACGAAGCCGCCGCCGAGCAGGTCGTCGATGACGGCGGGCAGCGAGAGCACTTTCAGGTGGGAACCGAGCCCGCCTTCGCGGGCGGCGAGCAGGTCCGTGAGCCAGGCGTCGGCCTCTTCGAGCGTGAACGCACCGCGGTCGCGGAACGCCTTGATCTGCTCCGGACGGACGTTGGCCCCTGCCGCCTCGTTGAGCAGCGTGTCCAGCGCTTTCCGGTAACGTGCTCCCGCGAAGTAGAACTCGAGGAGCGGAGTCTCCCGGATCGTCTCCTCGTTGAACCCGGGCAAGTGGATGACCAGCGGCGTTTTCTCGACGCCGCTTTCGAGCGGCTCCATGTCGAGGAGGAGTTCGAGGTGACTGCCGCGGAAGGCGCGGATCTCGTAGGGGATCGTCCCCTCGTCTTTCATCCGGATCAGCCGATCGACGAAGCCGGAGTAGTGGTTGTCGAGGTCGAGCCAGAGCACGATCCCGTTCCTTCGGACCTGTTCCGCAGGTCGGCTTCAAGCGTCGCCGAGACGGGACCGAGATCGGAGGGCGTCATGCCGTTTCCTCCTCGTCACCAACGTCGGCCATGGCCTCGTCGCCGAGATCTTCGTCGTCACCGGCTTCTTCGTCCTCGTCATCCGCGGGGAACATCTCGGGCACTGTCACGCTTTCGAGCAGCTTGCGACGACGGTCGACCTGCTCCGGGTGCTCGGCTTCGTAATCGGCCCGCGCCTCGGGCTCATCGGGCGAGAGCAAGTGGAAGTCCGCGCCTTGCTTGTCGATTAGCCGGAGTTCGAGGGCGTAACAAGCCTCGGGCAGTCGCGACCACAGCCCTGGTTCGAGAATCCGCAGCTCGGCCAACGGCGCCTTCCGCTTCTTGCGGCGGCGCAGGGCCTCCTTCTCGATCGCGGCGAGGGCTTCTTCGCCATGGTCGGCGAGATACGCGGCGCGATGGGCCTCGTGGCCGCCGTCGCCCCGGTAGGAGGCTTCTTCGATCCGGAACTCGGGACCGATCTCATCTTGCAGGCGGAGCTCCCAGGCCCAGGCGCGGGCGGGGTGATACTTCCAGAAGCAGCCGTGGGCGACGCCAAGAGACGGATCGGTCTGGCACTTCGCGTCCACCCGCGTCGGCCAGTAACGCATCGCGAGATGCGACCAGTCGTAATCCTTCTTGCCCTGGGCCGAGGCGAGTTCCTTCCACCACTTCTTGGGCTCCTTCCACTGAGGGAGCAAGAGCGGCCAGAGGGCGGCGCTGTTGATCATCACGCCGTCGTCGAGGTCGGGGTTGTAGCGGGCG
Source organism: uncultured Isosphaeraceae bacterium (assembly GCA_963850935.1). Lineage (GTDB taxonomy): Bacteria > Planctomycetota > Planctomycetia > Isosphaerales > Isosphaeraceae > CAWFRS01. Next base: position 152,617 of record CAWKNT010000028.1, on the reverse strand, counting down.
TTCGCCTCGCGAGGGGGCACGCGGCATCAGTCGGCGGCGGGCCTTGCTCGGCGCACTGCTCGACGGCGGCGATGAACGCGACCAGTTCTTCCCGCCACTTTTGGACCTTGGCATACCGCTTCTCCGCCTCGCGTGCCGCCTTCTTGTCGGCCCCTTCACGGACGGCACGGAGGTCGTCGATCTCGCCGTCCAGCCGCTTCAGCGACTCGCCCAGATGGTCGGCGAGGAGCACCCGGAGCGTTCCCTCGTTCCAGCGGTGGATCGTCACCCAGGCGACGAAGGTTTTCTTCTCGGACGAGAGCGGCCAGTGGATCGGGCGGCTCTCGTACATCTTGCGGTGGACGCCTTCGAAGAACTTCGTCCGGAGGTAGTCGCGGAGGTCCGATCGGTCGTCGATCGTGGCGGCCGTGTTCAGCCCAGACGGTGTGGAGCGGTTTCGCCGCGTCATGGCCGAGGCCGTCGCGCAGGTCGTTCGTTTCAAGCGAGCCGTCGAGGAAGAGGATCCCGGCTGGGAGCTGAGTGAGCGAGGTCGGCCTTCGGTTGGGTCGAGGATACCCTCGCCGTTCGGGCCGAAACGGCCGAGGGCGACGCCGAGGAGCGTAGCTCAGATGGTCCGTGGGCGGCTCGGAGTCGTACTCGAGGATCGATAAGCGGCGAGCGGGGAGTCATCGGGTACGATCGACCGCGATCTGAGCCCAAGCCTGAGCGTGCTCGCCAGCATGAGGGGCCAGGTTGCCGAAACTCAACGGAGGTTCTCGATGACTTTCGTGTTCTTGAAATGCTTTCTCCAATGTGAGCATAGACAGTGGCTGCGTCTGGAAATGGCAAACTGGAAGCCGGTTGACATCGCCGACCTGTGAAATTCATCCCCGGATTGAGTGACTGGACAATGGATAGCATTTCGATTGAGTTCAGATGCAAAGCGCCGACGAGATCTATCTGGGGAAATACCGATGAACCCATATGTCCGAATATAGCCGGACGACGATGTAGCGCGTGCAGAGAATGCTGCCGATCGTGGCGAATGCGACTCCAGCTCGAAGATAAAACTCTTCATTCTTGACGGTCCGTGAATACGACCGATACAAGAACTCGTTGAATGATTTTTACCTCTAGGCCGTGAACATTCCATCGAACAATGCGTGCTACGGCTCTAACCACTGATCCCGCTGCTCCGGTTACATAAGGAACCCATGCCGAATGCTGTATCACAGGTGCCAGATACCGGCTCACATTCTTGCTTCGGGACCTCCCAGGGTAGCGAAGAATCTGAATCATCGGAGTCTGAGCCCCATTCGTGCCGTTGAAGTCTGACCAACCTTGGGCACATTGCAATACTCATCAGCAAAATGCTTCGGCCACCAGTATACAAGTGGCGTCACTGTCGATCCGGCCGTAATTGTCGCGGGATCGAAATCATATGCTGCCCACATGGCATAGGGTCGCCGCCCGTTTTCTATGTGTTCGCTCTCGATCGTACGACCGATCGTCCGGTGGAGTCGGTTGAAGTGCCACGCTCTCTGGACTCTGGGAAGCAACGTTCCGAAATACGCTAACGACTACGCTCAGCACGTCGTTTGGCACCTCGTCGAAGGCACCGATGGCGAAGTCCCCCAATGCTCCGCAGGTCTTAACTTCTCCAGCAACGATGATCTGCACATCCTGATATTGCTTGATGAACATCCAATTTCGCATGTCAGCAACGCGGAAGTGCCGCCTTCGGACGCAAGCTGCAGTCCACGCTCGAGAAATGCGGCGTAGAGATCGGCTTTACCTCTTGGGTAGTTCCTTGGAACGTAAGCGGCATCCTGCATCTTCGACGTTCCCTGGTACGGCGGGTTGCCGACCACCAGATTGTAAGATCCCCTCGCGAATCAATCGAACGAACCGCACTCCCGCCGCGAGTTGTTCACCGCGCAACCTCAGCCCGAGGTCATCACCCGAAGAGTGCCCCGCGAGAAACCCTTCCAGTCGCTCAAGGACATTCGCTCGCGCCGCGTCGCGGTCCAGCGTCAATCGCTGTTGGGCAGGAGGCGTCTCGCCAAAGAGTCGCCCTTGAACAGCCTCGGTCACACGCCCGAACGCCGCCTCGTGCTTCCGGATCGCCTCATCCACCGCTGCGTCGATCTTGAGCAGGCTCCCGAGGTGATCCGCCCCTTTGAGTGCGTGCACGATCGTGTCGGTGAGTTGCGACGGAATGCCGGTCTCGCGCTCGACTTCGCGCCTCAGTTCGACGAGCGCGGGGTCGTCGTCGGCGAGGCTCGCGAGCCGAAGGTTCGAGGCGACGAGATTCAGCCGCTCCGGCTCCGCCTCGGGGCAGGTCTGCTTCGCCTTCAGCCAGATCGCCGCCGCCGCGATCTGGACGGCTCTCGGGTCGAGATCGATGCCGTGGAGGTTGTTCTCGAGGATGCTCTCGACGATCGCACGGGTGGACCACCGTTCCTGTCCCGCTTCGCCGCGATGCTTCGCTTCCTCGCGGTAGAGGGCCAGCAGCAAGTCGAAGAGCACGACGAGAAAATGCCCCGAGCCGACCGCCGGGTCGAGTGCCTTCAGGTCCCGGATGCTCTCCAGGGCGTGCTCGACGGCATCGTCGGGGATCGGCTGCGGGAGATAGTACGCCCAGCGCCGCTCGGCGTCGGTGTGGAGCGGCATCAGCTCGGTGAGCGAGACTTCGCCCGACTCGCGCTTTGCCCGCCACTCCACGCGCCGTTCTTCCAGCCGTGCGAGCGTGCCGTCGGCCTCGACCTCCGGCGTCCAGCCGTGCTTCTTGCACATCGCCAGCCACATCGGGCCGAGGCTGTTCTGGAGCAGCCAGTCGACCATGTAGCGCTCGGTGAACATCTGGGTCTTGCTGGCGATCTCGTGCGGCGCGAGCTTCCCGCCGGCGTTCAGCTTGGCGTCGAGGGCCTCCCGCTCGGGGTCGTTCCAGTACTGGTAGACCCAGCCGAGGGTCATGTCATCGGTCCAGCACGACGCCAGCGAAGCCGCGTCGAGCGATTCGACGACGTATCGGAGCGTTGATGCCGGGACGGGGATCAGCTCGGCGACGCCCGCGTGCCCGTACAATCCCGGCAAGTCGAGCGCGAGGTCCTCGAACACGAGCCGCAGGAGGAACTCGTAGCCTTCCGTCTCGTCGCCGCGGACGAGGGCGGGCGCGAGCGACCGGAAATCCTTGTATCCCGGGCTCTCCCACCCGCCGGTGACGACCGAGGGCTTTCGAAGGCCGGACGCCTCCAGGAGCCGAAGGAAGACGATCCGGTTGAGCAGCGTGTATGCGGCCTGCTTCTCGGCGTCGCGGCGAATGTCCTCCTTCGTCCGCTTGACCTTGCCGCGTCCGGCCTCGGCGCGCTCCTGCTCCTTGATCCAGTCGTCGAGTCGTTTCCGCTTGGCCCGAGCCGCCTCGGAGAGCCCGGCCTCGCGTTCGTGAACGGAGAGGCGATAGGCCGACTCGGTGGCGTCGTGCAGGTCGGCGAGGAGGCGCGACCGGATGGCCCGGATGGTGCTGGAGAGCTCGCGCTTCGCTTCGGGGGTCATCGACATCGTGTCGCACTCCTGAGCTAGACAATCCGGACCCGCTGCCCGGCCCGGACCTGCTCCAGGAGGCGTTCCCTGATGTTCGCGATGAGCGACTCGACCTCGGCCTCGGTCCCCACCTCGCGATTGCGGATGCCCAGGTCGACCTTCACGATGATCGGACGCGCCCCCTCGCTGAGGATGCCGTCGAGCCGTTCGTTCGCCTCGTCCTCGGCCCGCTTGAGCGCGGCCTCGAACGGTTCCTTCAGCGAGGTCAACGGCGGAGCGACGGCCTCCGCGGTCGTACTCGTCACCGCGTCGTTTAGCGGGCGGAGCACCTTGTGAGCCTGGTCGGCCGTGAGCGTGCCGAACCCCTCGCGAGCCTTCACCCGGCCGCGTGCTTGCTCGACGAGCTGCTCCTGCCACCGGAGCAGCCTGGCCCGCTCGGCGACGTAAGCGTCGCGCACCGTTTCCAGGTCGGTCGTGATCGCGCCGATCTCGCGCCACGGGCGATCGAGCTTGAGTTGCTCCTCGATCCTCTGAGCGGCCTGCGCCGCCTCGCCATCGAGCGCCGCGACCGCGCGGAGCTGGGCGACCTGGTGCTCGCTGACCGTCGCCGCGTCACGCACCGCCCGGACCGCCTCGTCGGTGAGCTCGGCGTCGAAGAGGTTCAGGAGCTTGACGCCGTCCTGGAGGGGGTCGAGGTGCTTCTTCACCAGCATGACCGTCGGCTTCGTCTGGCGACAGCTCCGGACGCACTGCTCGAACGCGTCGTTCAGCTTCGTGAGCTCGGTCGGGATGGCGCGGGAGCCGGGAAGCTTGTCGAGCTGGGACAGTACCGTGCGAAGCCGCTGGGCCTGGGCGGGGAAGAGCTGCGCGACGGCGTCGGCGATCGCGTTGTCCTCGCGCTCCATCGGGTGCTTGAGCTCGCGCTCGAAGAACTTGCAGATCCTCGCCCGGGCCGGGACGCCCACGTCGTCATCGCCCGCCGGGAAAAAGGACGCCCGCCGGAAGTCGCGGTCCTTTTCGAAGAGGTCGCGGACGCCCGCATCGCGGACGGCGGTGATCTCGCCTCCACCCTCGGCCTGGATGCGGATCTTCCCGCCCCGGAGCAGCCCCGCGACGCAGGCCTTCACCACGTTGGGCATGTAACCGTACGGCGGGCCTCCGAAATGCGTGAGCAGTGCCGTACCGCTGACCCCTCCCTCGGATTCGATGTGCTCGAGGACGCGACGCGGGACCACCCCGCCGCACGCCGCGACATAACGCCCCGAGTCGAGTTCGAGGATGCCGAGCTCGCCCGTGAGGAACTTGGGCGACGGGCCCGAGAGTTCGTGTTCGACGAGCTGCAGCAGCTCGGTCGGCACCACGGCCGTCGCCACGAAGTGCGGATAGAGCTCGGGCAGCGCTCGGTTGCCGGCGGCGAGCAGGGCCTTGGCGAACGAGTCGCCGTAATCCTTGGGCGTGATCGACCGGCCGCGGAAATAGAACCGCCCGTCCATCCAGGCGGCGGCCACGGCAGTCGCGAAGCTCGCCCTGAAGGTCTTCGGAGCGGTTCTCCTCCTGCTGCAAGAGGAGCTTTCGCGCGGGCACGAGCGACTCCCGTCGCGGCCGATACTTCGCGACCATGTCGCGCGACCGCTGGAGCTCGCGCGCCTGCTGCTCGACCTGGTCGGTGTCGCCGCACACCCAGACGAGCCGGTCGTGGAGCGCCGTCTCGGCACTCTTCCGCACCCAGGAACTCTCGGACCGATCGTCGATAACGAGGAAACGGAAATCGACCCGGACGGTCGCCTCGTCTCGCGGGTCGGCGAGGGTTGCGTCCTCGACCCGGCGGCCGTCGGAGAACACGCCGGCCCAGGGAAAGGACCGCCCCTCGAGCCGCGGGCGTCGGGCGACGCGAGCAGGAATTTGAGCGACTCCTGGAGAAGCTCGCCGATCTCCTCGCGAGGGACGCCGATCTCCCGACGATCGCGCTCCCACTCCTCGCCGGCCGTGGACTGGATCTTGTAACCCTGCTTCTCGGAGTAGCCGAGGAGGTTCCGGCGGCGGAGATCTTCGAGTGCCTCGGTGATCTCGTTCACCCGGCTGCCGCGGTCGACCCGGTCATAGAGGCATTGCGCGACCAGCTTCGCGTCGGTCGGCACGACCTCCTGGATGAGCTCGAGGAGCGCCACCGTCTTCGCCACCTTCCGAGTGAGGTCGGTCGGGTCGTTCGCGCACTGGTTGAGGATCCGCGCCATGCTCGCCTGGACGTCCGAGTCGAGCGCGGTGTGCTGCACCTCGTAGACCTGGTCGAGCGTCACGAGCGAGCCGACCTCCATGTCGGCGAGCTTGCGGTCCCGGAAGAGTTCGCCCAGAAGCTGGAGCAGGCCGCGGATCGCCTGGTCATCTCCCTGGGCCCGCGCCGACCGGGTGCGGAGCGCGGTCGTGATCTGGAGGAGAAGGTCGACGTGCCCCGGGAGCATCGGGTACACCTCGACGAACTCGTCCGCCGTGATCTGGTCGCAGCCGTAGGCATAGAGCTTGAGGTCGGCCCGGTGCTTCTCGAACATGGCGCGGAGCTGCGCGTCCACTTCCGGCCGCTTCTGGAGCAGCCGCCGGTGGACGACGTCGCGGATATTCGTGGCGGCGAGGTGCACGCGGAGCTTGGGCGGAAATCGGTCTTTGGCCCAGACAAGGAAGGAGTCGTCCGCCTCCTCGTCGAGCTTCTGCTGCCCGAGGGCGACGAGCCAAGCCTTGCCCTTGAGCCCCGAGCCGAGGGCCGTCGCGAACGCTCGGAGCCGATCGACGCGATCCTTATTCGAGAGGACGTACTGCGAAACCTCGTCGACGACGAGGAAGAGCGTCGCCCCGGGCCTTCGGAACTTGAGCATATCGCGGATCGCGGCAACGGCATCCTCCGGCGACTCACCCTTGGGATTCGTCCCGGCGCGGCTCATGTACCAGCTCATCGGGTCGGAGTACTTCTCCGGATAAAGCTCGGAGAGTACGAGCGAGAAGTCCTCCTCGGCGAGCTGCTTGTCCTTGTGCTCGGACCAGGGTCTGCCGAGCACCCTGGCGGCGGTTTCCTCGAACCGCTTCCACTCGTTGTCTCGCTCGAGCTTCAGCTCGAAGTCGGCGACGAGCGGCTCGGTCGAGCAATAGCCGAGCCGCTTCTGGACCTGCCGGACGGCGGCGGCGTGGATCTGCTCGTTGTCGCGGGCGATGCCGCCGATGTCGAAGACGACAGCGAGCGGTTCGACCTTCCGCCGCAATTCGTTCCAGGCTTTCCTGAGTTCCTCCGCGCGGGGTCAGGTCGCGGCGGAGCAGAGCCTCCGCGAGCGAGTTGCCGTCGGGGAGGGCGACGCCATCGAGAGCGAGCCCGAAGAGCTTGGCGAAGCTCGACTTTCCCGAGCCGTAGAACCCCGAGATCCAGGCGTTCGGCAGGTCGGGCCCGCCTGGCTTCTCCAGCTCCGCGGTGATCGCCCGCAGCAGCTTCACATATTGCTCGTGGATGCCGTCGGGCACCCGGCGATGATTCGGATGGTCCTCGGGCCAGCCCCCCGTGATGATGTATTCCGAGACCTCGCTCGCGAGCTTCTCCGGCGTCTGCTCGTGGAAATAGACGACCGGAGGGATGTCGCGCGTCACGTCGGAGAGGAAGAGGTCGCGGATGATCACGGGGTGCCTCACGGATAGATGCGTGGCCGATAGTCGTTGTCGGGGTTCAGCATCCCCATGAAGGAAAGGCCCGTCTCCTGGCGCGCTCGCCCGGGTAGAGCAGGACGACCGGGACGTTCCGCGTGCGGCCGTCCAGGTGGCGGAGCAGGGCCGAGGTCCGGAAGAACGGGTAGATCGCCCCGGCCCGACCGATGAGGGCGAGCGTGCGGTCGACGAGATCCGGATTCCGGTCGGCGTACTCGCAGATGACTCGGCTGCAATCGGCCGCGATGCCGTCGGGCCCCTCGATGAGCGGGGTCAGCTTGCTCTTCAGGTAATTCAGCCCCCGCTCCGGTGCGACGCTGGCCGTCTTCCGCTCCATGTCGATGACGCGGCGAACCCACTCGTCGCCCTGCGCACGGACGCGGTCGAGCAGGAGCTTCTGCAGATTGATCGAGAACACGACCCAGCCGTTGGCGACCAGCTCCGAGCTCAGCTTCCGGACTTCGGACCGGAGGTCGAATTCGTCGCGCGGTGCGTACTGGACGATCGCGAATCGGTAGTTCCGCATCGTGCTGATCCGCGGCCCGTCTTCCTGGATGAGGTCGCGACGGAGGGCGGAGAAGGCCTCCTGGACCGGCGTGCGGTCGAAGAGCGGCATTGCTGCTCATCGCATCCCTCCCGCCCGCGCGGGCGGCAGGGACAGGGAGGCCACCCACTCCTCGAGTCCTCCGTACCGCCAGCCGAAATCGACGAGGTCGCCCTGGCGACGGAACCGGAGGGCCGCGAGGCCGCGGAGTCGGTCCTCGAGCTTGCCCCCCTGGAGTCCCACGGACGCGAGGTACGGGTTCTCGAGAAGCGTGCCCTCGAATCTCACGCCGCGGAGGAGATACATGAGATAGGTGAGTGCAGGTTCGCCCACCCGCGGGAACGGGAGCGGCCGCGGGTCGCGGTTCGAGACGATGAGGCCGGCTCCGTGGGCCGACGAGAGAAGCTTGCTCGCAAACTGGATCCGCGTCGCCATGTTCCAGCGCCCGGAGGACTGCTCGCCGACCCAGGCGACGGCGAGGTCGTGCGTGACGGTCGGGCGCGAGCCCGCGTGGCGGGCGACGAGGAACGAACCGGTGAACGCGCGGTAGAGCGGGTCGGAGAGCTGGACGTGCCAGTGGCAGATGAGCCGCCGCGTGTCCGGGTCCATGTCGTCCCATCCGGCGAGGGCCGGAGTGCCGAGGGATAGGCGTCGTAGCGCGCGCGGAGGTTCGCCATCAGCACCTCGATGCGGCCGAGGCTGCGGCGCCGAACCAGTATTCCTCGAACGCCCGGCGGGCGGTCTTCCCTCCCACGGCCCCGGCGTGGGCCCAGTAGGCACGCGAGGTCTCGACCTCGAGCGTGCACTTGAGGAGCCGCGTGTGCATCCCTGTCACTTCCGCGGGTCTTTCCGTCATGTCCCCCTCCTGAAGTGCGGGAGCGGGTACTCGTCGCCGAGAGGGGCGAGGGCCGCAACCAGCTTCTGTACCAGGAGCCCAGGCGATTCCGGCGGCTCCCCTTTGAGCCTACGGCCGGCCGGCGTCGTGACGGCGTCCGCCTTCCCGTGTGCACTGACCCATCCGGCGAACCTCTCTCGGTTCCACCGATCGCCGACCACTGTGCCGAGAGCGGGAAGGGCCTCGAACGGATTCTTGCCGGAGGCCTTCAGCTCCTGGAATCGTTCGTCGAGCCGCTCGTCGACCTCAAAGCCGAGCCGGAAGAGCGACAGGAGGCTATCCGGGTCGTGGTCCTTTGCACGCGCCTCGGCGTCACGCCGCCGGGCGGCCTCGCGTGCCCCTTGAAGGGTCGCCCAGCGCCAGGTTCGGGGGAGCAGCCGCTGGAAGAGGTCCTCGCCGCCGAACTCGCTCGTCAGGTCCGATCGCCACCAGCCGAGTCGCGGTTCCTCTCCCGCCTCGCCGGCCCATGCAATCGCGAGCTGAGCCGCCAGGATCCCGTCCAGCTCCGAGCGTGGGATCGGGGCACGTTTCGCAGTGACAGAAGCTTGTCCGGTCCCCGACATGGTCATCCCGCCTCCTGAACGCCGCGGGCCGCGACCGCCGCGCCGCCCGCACAGACCCAGCCGTCGACCTCGTCCTTTTTGAACTTCCAGAACCGCCCCACCTTGTACCCGGCATTCGCGCTCGCTCGCCCAGGTGTAGACCGTGTCCTTGCTGACGCCCGGTAGGCGGCGATCTCGTCTACCGACATCCAGCGGTCGTCCATCGGACCCTCCCTTCCGGCGCATGCAGCCAAGGTTGAATCGCGCGGCGTGTACTGGTGTTGTAACGGGGAGTGAGAGCCGGGTCAATCGGGGTTCGTTGTGTTGGCTTGGGTTAGAAGGCGCGTAAATGGGGTCGGGGGAACCATTCTTCTCATCGTAGACTGCGCAGAAAAGTTGGTTGGAGCGAGAGCACGAGGAAAAGTGGTCAGTACGCGAGAAAGTAGAATAACAATTTTATGAGCAGCTCTTTCGGGTCGCGTCCTCGATCCCAAGCTTGGCTCCAGCCCCAACCCGGTGGCTGTCCGACGCGGCAACGGCTCGTCGCCGTACGATCGTCCGCGTTACGCCGAGAGCCGGAGCCGGCGGAGGTCTTCATCCGACAGCGGCTCGTTCATCGGTGCCAGCCAGGATTCGTTCCGCGCCTCAAGCTCGCCGTGCCACAGCCGGAGTCGCGCCAGACCGATTGGGGGCCGAATTACGTCCAGTCCTGCGCCGCCAGCAACTCGGGCCGTAGCGGATTACGTTCGACGTAACGTAGCGCAGGTCGTCGTCTGAATGTAACAATCATTGCGTCCTGGGCATCACTGCATGTCCATTCCACCTCAAGATCTCCATCTGGGTGATTCGCACCTACCGTCCGTGAACCGAAATGCTACCTCGTCCGAATACCCGCTCCAACGCACATGCCGCCACTCACTTCCATTGGTTTGGTTGCGTTCGCGGGTCGGCGGATAGTCCCTCTGTTGAGAGCGTTCGATCCCGCAGGCTGGGCAAGCAGGTCCCCCCGTTGCGGTGCAGAGCTCGCGCGATAAACTGAACGAGACCCCCGCAGAGACGACAACGAATCGTCGCCAGATTACTGACAAGCCATCAAAGGCCCCGTTGATGATGCCTCCTTTGCCGGTTGTGCGCGACTACGGACCCGTTGGAAATGGAGCATCTCAGGCCCGGTTCGTGATGGCGAGCAATGGTTCTGAATACATCGTTAAGGGTCCTTCCTTAGTTGTCGGCCATCCGCACGTGGCTGCGAACGAGATTGTGGGTGCGACGCTGGCTGACCTTCTGGCGATCCCAGTCGTCGACCATCGTTTACTGACCCTCGCGGGAAAGCTATTCTTTGCGAGTGCTCGTATGTCCCCGGCCACGTTTTCGGGCATGCGGCAGAGCGATTTTGATCGAGCTACCAATAAGGAAGTAAGTTATCAAATTACAGTATTGGATGTGCTTGTGTGCAATGTTGACCGACATGAAGGTAATTTACTTCTAAGGTGGGTTTTACCGAATGATAGATCCGGACCGTGTCTTATCGTCGCCAATGACCACAGCCACTGCTTAGTTTTGCCGGGCCAGTCGGCAACGTCTTTGTTCGAGCTGAAAGATTCGTTTCAGGCCAGTTATGCCGGTCGCGTGAATTATGTAAAGGACTCTATCGAGAAAACCGATGTGCTCAGTGAGGCAATCGGTAGGGTTGAGACACTTGCTGACAGCGATATCTCCGATCTGATAGAGTCCATTCCCGAGGAACTGCTAGCAGCGCCAGATAAAAACGCGTACGCGGAGTTATTGCTGCACAGAAAGATCAATCTCCGGAGACTTTTCAACAATCACCGCTCTTGTTTCACACGACTTGAACCGGGCGTCCTATGAAAACCGGCCATTACACAGTGATTCGATTCAATGCCGATCCTGCTCGAAACGAGCTAAGAAACGTCGGGATCATGGTCTGGAACGACGACGATTTTCGTCTTCACGTTTCACCAGACTCGATCGCCCGGGTGGTCCGCGAGAATCCGCAGCTTCACTTTTCTGCACTGGACTGGATTGAAGAAGGCATTCGCTCTCGCTTGGACGATTGCAAATTCTCACCTGATCGGGCGGAAGCAGTCATCAACGAATCGCCAGGATTTCCTGTTACATTTTCCGAGCCGCTGATGACAGCCTTAGAGTCGGATGGATCTACCGCACTTGACATAACACTTAAATCCCTCGTTTCCCGGATTGTCCTACCTCGCTCTAGGACGGCAACCAGGGCCGCCAATCCAGTGACCGAACTAGCAGAAAGATTGAGCGAATTGATCAGCACAAAGGTTGTCCTGAAAAACTACCGGTTCGAACATTCTGCCACTGGGATTCGGCGGCAAGTTGATTTTTATGCAAACTCGACGACAAATGCCGCCCTAGCGCCTCCAGTTTGACCTAAAGACAAGCCGACCGGCGATACTTGCACGCGCCGACGCGGAAGCAAACAAGCTAAATGACATCCGGGGCGGAAATCCGACGTCAAGTTCATAGTTTACTGCTGCTTTTCCGAGCAAGAGAGCTTTCAAGAGGCTAATCAACAAGCCTTAAAAATCAGCGCCGCTAATGCGGACGTCGAGACTGAAGTCGCAGCGGCGGCGCCGATTCACTAAGTCGATCGGAGGACCCTAGGTTTTAGCAGCCCTAAAGACCACAATTCCTACCGATTATTTCCCAAGCCGGCCAAAGAACAAGCGTCGCAGCCGCACACGTGTGGGTTGTCATTCGCCGCCTCTTCACTCGAGCTTTCCGGGTGGCCCGACCGCGACCAGGTTTCACTTCTCCGTCTCGCAGTGAGTGACCTCGGCCCACGAGCGATGCGTGTCCTTGCGTCCCGAATTCAATCGCAATTTGGGACACTGGGCCTGCCAGCCTGACAAAAATGGTGCATAATAACGAGAAACTCCCCACTCAACGGTGGACGACGGTTCGCATTCAGCGCATTATTGCGGCGAATAGGAATAGGGCGAGAAGCCCGAATTCCGTCCTGTCGATGGAGCGGATAAAGTGGCCGACGCCGACCTTTATCGTATCAAGGAGTTTCCATCTGACAGTCTAGGTGGAAGCTCGGGTGAAAAACGGAAGTTCTTGGTCGAGTTTATTGGCAAAAGTCCGACGGAGCGTTTTCCATACACCGTTGCGAACGAAGCGGTTTCGAGTTACTTAGGAACGGTGCTTGGTTTTCAAATTCCAGTGGTAATTCCGCATCGGATCGACGGGGAGTGCGTTGCGCTCATCCTGTGGATGAGCCCCGCGGCACGAAAACAGGAGGGGCCTCCGCTAACGAGTCGAGCCCTTCAGGAGTTTTTGGAACGCGAGGAGACTGTGGATGAACTCCATGGAGCCATCGTTTTGGATCTGTTCCTAGCGAACTCCGACCGTTCCTTCGGACCCGAACGTCGAAACATCGCAGTCGATGAAATAACGCGGCGATTAATTCTGTTCGACTTCGGTAACGCATTGTTTTATCGACACCGCGAGCACATGGGTATCCAAGCGGGCGTACCTCGATTACAAGCAGTAGCGCAGGACCTTAAGTCAATGTTCGACAAACTCGAAAAGGATCACGCGAACTACTACTTTCAGCTTCTAAAGCGGTGGGACTTGGTTAACAAGTGGTGTCAACGAATATCTCAGATCCCGGACTTTGTTCTAGAGAACGCCATTAATCGAATTCCGTCGGATATTGAACCACCCAATCGCGACGAACGTTATCAACTCTTAGAGTTTCTCGCGGCGCGACGAACCTATCTTCTTTCTCATATCCAGAAATCCGTTGATCTTTTTCCTGGTTTGGCGAGGGAGACTCAAACATGAACGAGTTCTACTATGCCCTGATACGATTCATTCCCGACGCCGAGCGCATGGAGCCGTTCAATGTTGGCGTCCTCCTGCAAGGTCGCGGCCTGCTCGACTTTAAGCTGAGCGTACACGCCGCCAAACGAAAGGATGTCGATACACCGACATTTCAGAAGTGGCGTGCCTTTCTGGAGGACGAAGTTCGTGGAGAACCCGTCCCTTTTTTCCAGCCACCCAAGGAATCGATTTCCTTTTTCCGACATTTGGCATCGCTATGCGACGGCACCATTACGATCAGCAACCCTTTCTTCTTGTCGGAAAGAACTGAAGAGTCATTCGAGGACATTCTCCAATCGCTCTACGACCGCCTAGTAGCTCCCATTGATCAGCCGAGAAGAGACGCAGAGACCGCGACCAACATCGACGTTTAGGGACATTGAAGAAGAAAAGCAATTTCGCAAGCGTGGAATGAAAAAACACGGCTATTTTGCTTTGGATGAATCACTCCGATGGAACGCTTACCGCCAAGTGATTAACGGCGAGAACTTAGTAATTGACAAAGTCGAGGTCGGCGACCGAGTTGGTCTTACCGCCGATGAAATTCAAAAGCTTTCGAGCGGAGCGGATCTATTCCTTCAGAGGTTTCTCCCTAAAAGTCGTCACTCGCCGAATCGTTACGTTCTGATCGCAGATGAATTGGATGAGAAATTTACCGATCAGGCGGACGAGGACTACCGTGCGATGAAAGAAGAGCTAGCGCGAGTCGTCGACATCGTTTCTTCCTATGGGGGCCGAGTGTTGCAGGGGCTGGAGGACGTAAAACTATTCGCCGTGGAAATAGACGAGAAACTGCCGCCCTTAGAAGACACGAAGAAGGCCAGTTAAACCAAATTGAACGGTCGCAGGCCCTTGCGCGTCAACCGCTTTCCCGCCGCGCCGCATCCGGCCCCGGCGGGTTTTTTCGTGCAGTTCGACCGCCCCACGTCCCCGCCCTGCTGGCGATTGGCTACCAACCTGATCTCCCCGATCGACCGCAACCACCGACGCGCCGACGAGGCTTACTCAGACTTTCCCGAGTGGTCAGAAGCTCACGCCAAAATGGCGACTACTGCCACTACCGCCCAACGCTCCGGGGACAAACGGGGACAAAGACACGCATCGCACCCGCGCACGCGTGCGTGGTCCCGTGCCGGTAATTCAGCCGCCATTTCCTGGGGTTCCGCGCGACGACCCGGTTTGATTTCGCCGTCTTGCAGCCGAAACGACATGCGCCGCATCGCCATCAAGCCCAGCCGAATGAGAATGAAGACGCTGCAGCCGCGAGCCGGTCGCGTGACCCGCCACGGTCGAAGGGCGAGCGTTCACCTTTCAGGTCGGCCAAATTACGGAGCCCAAGCGTCGCCCGTTGGTCATAACCGGCTCGTTATTAACGGCTTTCTGGTCGCCGCGATCATCCGGCCAGCCGGAATAGGCTGGCAGTGCGCTGCCTTTTTCCGCTCTCCGCTCTGACTGCGCTCGCCGTTTCCGCAATCGCCGTCTTTGAGCTGACCGGAGATGAATGGCTCATGGGAACGTTCACCGTCGCCTTTTTCGGACTGCTTGCCGGATAGCGCGGAATCGCGGTCATCTCGTGCCGCGGGTTCTGTCGCGCAATCCACACATTTTCTCGGCGTTCGATCTTGCGTCATGATACGCTCGGTGGTTGTCTCGCTGGTTCAAAGCATGACAAGCAGAAAGGCCCGCGCGTCAGAACTCGCCTGCGTGCTGTGTGCGCAAATATTTCCAAAATAAAATTTTGGAAATATTCTTAAGTCCGTTCGGCATTTACGCCCACGCCCACGATTGGCGCATATGGGCGTAGGTGCATTAACGAAATCTGCAAAAGCCGGTATATTGTATATAGCCGCAGCGCAGATGCTGCGCGCTAACGACTCGACGACGACGGTCATGTCACGGCGGACGTCTCGACTGCAAGACGTTTGTGCCACATTGCGAAAGCCGAAGTGAGAGCCCGATTCATGCGCGAGGGCGCGCGGCGAATCGGCCGGCGACGACGACCCAACACCACTGTCGACCACGAGAGTGTGGGGAGTGAACTTGGCTTGGTCGGCCGTCTAAAGAATTCATTGTCGATCCCGTTGCGCGGGGCGAGACGGACCGGAGACCTTCCCAAAAACTGCCACCTACTGCCATCTACTGCCATTTTGGAGCCGCAAAACCGCGACGCCCCTTGCAACCGTTTCATTCGTTCCTTGCCCTTCGAAGCCAAGACAGCCAGCCTGTCAGTGGGGCGCAGCCAAACGGCCGACGCCACCGCATGTGTGCGGCAGGCCGGCCATTTTCGGAGAATTGTACTCGTATCGTCGATTCAGCCCAAAACTCGATCGGCCCGCGGCAGCAGCGCGGCGAAGTCGAGTTTGCTGGGGCAAGCCTGACGAGCCGCCTCGAGGTTGGCACCAGCCCAATTTCGCTCGGCGTCGGAAAGTTCGGCGTAAAGCCGCCGTGCTTCGGCCCGATAGCCGTGATGGTCGTGATACGTGAGGAACCGTGTGAGATTGCCCAGTTCGGCGGTCGTGCCGGCCGCCAGGCTGCAGCGGCCGTCGCAACCGGTGCAGAGAGTCTGGCCAGCGGCAACAACGGCATCACGCATTTGATTGAGCTCAGCGTTAGTCAGCGGCTTATAGACTCGGGCGGCCTCGGCGTTCTCGCGGACCTGATCGGTGTTGCGCATCGAGACGCAGCACGACGAAAAGCGCTCGTCAGTCCAGATCGCATGCAGCAGACCCTGGTACGGGCTTAGGCCTTTTTCCTTCAGCCCTGGCAGGCGCCTGCCGACCTCGCCCAAGTTCATATTGCCGGCGACCTGCTTCATCGAGATCAGGCCGATTCCCGCTTTGTGACACGCGTCGAGTGCGCGGTTGATTTCATCTTTCTGGCCAATCTCTTCCGCGATCCACGGGTTGTTTTGCAGCATGATCACGTCGACGAAACCGCCGTCGGCCGCCGCCTGCAGGATCTCGGCTCGGTTCTTATGATGAGTGGAGAAGCCCACGAACCGGGCCTTTCCCGACTTGCGAATTGCCGCCGCGGCTTCCTTGAATTCCTTGCTCTTGGGCCAGCTCACTTCTGTCTTGATGTCGTGGTCGCCGACTGCGTGTATGAAGATGAGATCCACATAATCGGTCTTGAGAGCATCGAGCCGTTCGTCCAGTTGTTTGATCAATCCCTGTGGAGACCTGGGATGGTCTTTGGTCACCAAGAACAATTCCTTGCGAACCTCCGGCATCGCCTGCAGCCATCGGCCGATGGCCGGCTCCGAGCCGTAGCTCTTGGCCGTATCGACATACCGGATTCCGTTGGCCCAGGCAAAGCGCAAGATCCGATCGAGACCAACGCTTTTCCACGTGCCGAGGTTGAGCATGCTCACCGCGACACCGGTACGGCCCAGCGTGCGCTTCGGCACAATAATGGGCTTGGAAGCCTGGGAGCCCGTCTGTGCAACTGCCTCACGTCCAATGGCGGCCGCTGATGCGACGGCTAAAGCACCTGCCCCGGTTCCCAGGAAATCGCGGCGATTGATCGTTCCGGTCAGTTCCGGTTGATCGTGCATTGGTTTTCTCCGCTCCCAACAGAATAAAGCGTCGTCTTCAGGCTTTTACCAAAATCGACTCGAAACTAAGCTAATCGGCCTCGCATCTGTTGTCGAGCAGAAAGTCAGCTTATGTCAATCTTTTCTTCAACCTTTCTTAAAACTAATGGAACCGGCCGGCGCTCGTGCTCTAGCGAGTTTAGACACTCGCGCCAACTGGCTGATCCGCACCGCGACGCGCGTTACCGACGATCTCTTCACGGAACACGCGCACGTTACCCGGGGCTTCGATCCCTAACCGAATTTGATTGCGGTCGATTTTGACCACTGTGACCACGATTCCACCGTCGATCACGATCTTCTCGTTCAGCTTGCGGCTCAATACCAGCATGGCATCCTCCTTTTTGCTTTCTGGAATGTCGACTCGAGGTCTAACCTCAAATTGTCGCGCCCTAACAATCCAAGAATATCCGTGAATCAAGCCGATCCGGCACATCCTTGTCTGGGCCGCGTTTGTTGCCGTTACCATACTGCATTCTCAGTGCCAGTCGTAACTAAGGTCCAAGAAGAATTCTCTAACACGTTGTGGGAATGCAACTTAATTCTTGGAACTGAATTTACCTTCACCGGGATATGAGTGTGATCTTGTGGCCGTTCTTGAAACTTTTCTTCTCAAAATGACAGAATCATGCTGCCAATGGGAACAAAGCCCGAGCTCGCGTGCCGGGATAGCCACACAGTCGAGAAGACGCTACGATCTGATGGACGTTTGTAAGGGTGGCGAGCATGTGGCGGTCCCTCGCGGAAGACGGAGCCAGGACATGCGGGTCGGGATCGGACACGACACGCATCGACTGGTTGAGGGACGGCGGTTGATTCTAGGTGGAGTGCGGATCGATCATCCGCTGGGTCTGCAGGGCCACTCCGATGCGGATGTCGTTTGCCACGCGGTGGCAGACGCTCTTATGGGGGCGGCCGGGCTCGGCGATATCGGGGAGCACTTTCCTGATACCGATCCGCAATGGCTTGGCGTGGATAGCACACGGCTACTGACGGAGGTCGTCGAGCGCATCGAGCGGACGGGATGGCGGCCGGTCAACTGCGATGTCATCATTCATGCCCAAGAGCCCAAACTCGGGGCTCACAAACCGTCGATCCGGGCCAATTTGTCTCGCCTGCTTCGCGTCGACGAATCATGTGTAAACGTCAAAGCCAAGACTGGTGAACACGTTGGGCCAATCGGCCGGGGTGAGGCCATTTCGTGCCACGCCGTCGTGCTACTTGAGGCGTCGACCAACGGTTGATCCCACGGTTGGCACGAACGTAAACCTCCATTAATGTGTCCGGGATGGGGAAGAGAATCACGAGCCGGACCAAGAAGCGAGCTGGTATTCATTCATGGCGCTGCGCGTTTATAACACTTTGACTCAGACCAAAGAACCATTCGAAACGGTCCATCCCGGCAAGGTCGGCATGTACGTTTGCGGTCCGACGGTCTATTCCGAGAGTCATATCGGCCACATGGTTGGGCCGGTGATTTTCGATACCATTAAACGCTATCTGGTCTATCTCGGCTACGAGGCGACGTGGGTGGTCAACATCACCGATGTCGACGACAAGCTGATCGTGCAGGCTAAGAAAGACGGCACGACCGTCGGCGAGCTCGCGGAACGGGTCACGCGTGATTACCTTGAATGCCTGGCGGCGCTCGGCGTCGACGGGATCGACCATATGCCGCGCGCGACCGATCACATCGGCGAAATTATCGCGATCAACCGGTCCTTGATCGACAAGGGATTCGCATACGAATCAGGGGGCGACGTCTACTTTGATGTGGGCAAGGCAGCCGAGTACGGCAAGCTCAGCCACCGCGACCCCGAAGAACTGCTCGCCGGTGCGCGCATCGAGCCGTCAGTCTTGAAGCATCATCCCGGCGATTTTGCTCTCTGGAAACGATCAAAGCCAGGGGAGCCGTCGTGGGAGAGCCCCTGGGGACCTGGGCGGCCTGGCTGGCACATCGAATGCTCGGCAATGAGCATGAAGTATCTCGGCCGCCATTTCGATATTCACGGCGGCGGCCTCGACCTGGTTTTTCCCCACCACGAAAACGAGCTGGTTCAGTCGGAATCTTTCTCGGGCGAGACGTTCGCCACGTACTGGATGCATAACGGCCTACTGACCAAGCAAGGGAAAAAGATCTCCAAATCCGACCCCGGCACCATCGTGCTGATGAGCGACCTGCTTAAAGTCCATTCGGCCGACACGTTACGCGCCTTGCTCTTGTCCAGCCACTATCGCCGGCCTATCGATTTCGGTCCCGACCGGCTCGATGAAATTCATCGTGGACTCCAGACATTTTACCGGGCCTTCGAGCGGTTCACCGAGCTTACCGGCGAGCGATTCGACCAGCTCGCCGCAACGACTCGCCGAGCGGAATTCGACGCCGCCGGCTCGCCGTTGCTCAAAGAGATTGCCGAGCATCGCCAGCAGTTCTTGGACGCGATGGACGACGACTTTAATACCGGCGGCGCCATCGGCGAACTTTTCGAGGTCGTACATGTCGTGAA
Organism: uncultured Isosphaeraceae bacterium; assembly: GCA_963850935.1. Classification (GTDB taxonomy): domain Bacteria; phylum Planctomycetota; class Planctomycetia; order Isosphaerales; family Isosphaeraceae; genus CAWFRS01. The sequence goes on along the minus strand of CAWKNT010000028.1, from coordinate 133,461 downwards.
TCGATTTGGCAACGAGTTAAAGCCCGATCCGGCGTTACCGGTGAGCAGTCAGTTTGCCGACTATCGCGCAGGTATGGTGGTACTCAAAGAGTTGAGCCAGATCCTCGGGCTTTTCCGCAGGCCCGCCACCGCCGGCCAATCTGTGACAGACGCACTCACCGCTCCGTTGTTGAGTCTCTTGATCGATCTTCGCGCCCGACTTCGTAAGGAGAAGAACTTCGGCCTTGCCGACGAAATCCGCAATCGGCTGGCTGAGCTCGGCGTGACCTTGGAGGACCGCCCCGACAGCACGCGCTGGCGGATCGAGCCAAGACGTTAGCTTGGGGAGATCGAACGATTAGGAGAGCCCAGGATGGCCATGATCGCAAGGGAGGCGAACGAATCGCAGCCGGTTCCTCTCGCCGGCCGTGTTCTAGGAATCGACCCGGGTTTGAACGTCACGGGATATGCAGTGGTCGAGCCGTCAACGCGTGGGCCTTTCGTGGTCGAGGCGGGAGTGATCCGTCCGCGTTCGGCTCGGGGCGTAATGGGCCAGCGGCTCTGTTACATTCACGCCGCGATCGTCGAGGTGCTCGAGGCTTTTCCTCCCAGTTCGGTCGCCCTGGAACGGATCCACAGCCATGTGCGTTACCCACGCACTGCGATCTTGATGGCCCACGCGAGGGGAGCAATCATGCTCGCCGCGGCACAACGGCGGACGCCGGTATTCGGCTATGCCGCAACGCGAATCAAAAAGACCCTGACCGGCAATGGCCGGGCGCCCAAAACCCAAATCCAACACGCCATCATGACCGAGCTCGGCTTGGACAAGCTCCCCGCACCTCATGACGTCGCCGATGCCTGCGCCGTCGCACTCTGCCATTTTCATGTCAGCCGCAATCAGCGAGGGCTCAAAGAAGGTTAAATCTTGCTTCTGTCACTCCATCTTCTTCATGACAAACATCAATTGCTTCTCCTTGGTCTTGAAGCTGGCAGGAAGCTCTCCCGTCGGTAACGCATAGATGAGCCGAACTGTATCCCCGTCTCTCTGGATCAACCCTCGGGCGATTTCACCGGCGGACGATTCGACACGACTGGTCATCGTGATGCTGCAGGGGTTCGTCGTCGCGTCGAGCTTGTAAATCGACGTATAGATCTCCTTTTTGTCCTTGTCAGCGACCACGATGCGATCCTTGGTGATCGTGACTGTCGTTCCCTTGATTCGCTCGGCCGGTTCCTTGATGCCTTCCTTTTCTCCATCGACGATATCGTAGCGCCCGACCAAAGATTCGGGAGTGCACAACTTGTCGGATTTGGATGAAGTGGCTTGTGATTGCATTGCCGCCGCCAATAGCGTCGACATGCCCAGCGCGGTAGCTATTTGGGTGACGAGCATGGCTGTCCTCCATCGAAGTGACGAGTGATCTCTCGGCGCCGTTTTGAGAAACCTACCGCAACTGCGGTGCCAACTCGCGAATCCTGCGAGCGTCGGACCACGAATTGGCGGACGAAGACGTGCCGTCTTTTTGGCCGTCGTCGGGCGTTATGCCCTCTTGCTGCTCAAGATAACTTCGGTGAAAGCACGTCCGCATCTCGGCAGCTTGACCCCGCTGCGCCGCCGGCGATACGATAACCTGGGAACACGCAAGGGCGGCCGGGGCGGATCTGATACTGTCCTTTCGACTTAGGATTACAGGGCTGACGAGTGTCTTGCATCGGGGCCGTTGACCTGACGACGGCGCTGACCGCTTGCATTGGAGTTGGCCGGAGCAAATCCGTGGAATCGGTTGTTCAAATCACGCTAAACGGCGAACGTCGTGAGATCCCTGCGGCACTCTCGGTGGCGGATTTAGTGCGAAATCTGGGGCTCAGACCCGATCACGTGGCCGTCGAGGTCAACAGCGACCTCGTGACCCGTTCGAGACTCCCCGCAACGATGATTGCCGATGGAGATGTGCTGGAGGTTGTCACCTTGGTCGGTGGTGGAGGCCTTGCGACGTTCCCGATCGAGCCGCTTTCGATCGGCAATCATGTTGTTCGGAGCCGGCTGTTCGTCGGTACGGGCAAGTACGCGACGCTTGAGCAAATGCGCGACTGCCTGGAGGCGAGCGGGGCGGAGGTCGTCACCGTGGCGGTGCGCCGCGAGCGTTTGTTTGATCGCGAAGGGCGGAATTTGCTCGACTATCTCGACCCTCGAAAGTACACCATCCTGCCCAACACGGCCGGCTGCTTTTCGGCCGAAGACGCGTTGCGTACTGCGCGGCTAGGCCGAGAGCTCCTCGAGGGGCTGGAAAATCGGGGTGCCGACTGGGTTAAGCTGGAAGTTTTGGCCGATTCACGCACCCTCTTGCCCGATCCTGTGGCAACTCTCGATGCAACAAGAATTCTGGTCAAAGAGGGTTTTCAGGTTCTCTGCTATACGAGCGACGACCCGGTAATGGCCCGCCGGCTCAAGGAAGCAGGCGCCACCAGCGTGATGCCCGCCGGCAGCCCGATCGGCAGCGGCCAGGGAGTGCTCAATCCCAACAACATCCGCATCATTCTCGAGGACTTGAAGAGCGGCGATCCAAGTTATCCCGTGATCATCGACGCGGGCGTGGGAACTGCCAGCGACGTTGCGATCGCAATGGAGCTCGGATGTGACGGGGTGCTGCTAAATACAGGCATCGCCGGCGCTGGCGATCCGCTGCGCATGGCGCACGCGATGCGGCTCGCGGTCGAGTCGGGTTGGCTTGCCGGCGGCGCGGGACGAATACCTCGTAAACTCTACGCGACGGCCTCGAGCCCCACGCAGGGAGTGATCGGGCCAACTGTCGATCGGAAGGATACCCGCGGAAGTCGATAGCGACCGAGGTACGGACTCATCCCACACGCTCCCTGACGGAAGCGATAAGAGTGAGCATGGCAGCGCTAGACCCCATATCGATTCTCGGCCCAGGCGGCAACGTTGCGCGGAAATTGCCGGCATACGAGCATCGGACCGAACAGCTTCAGATGGCTCAGGCAGTCACCCGAGCGATTGAACGCGCCGGCCATCTGGTCGTCGAGGCGGGCACGGGAGTCGGCAAGAGCTTTGCCTACTTGGTCCCGGCGATCCAGGCCGCCGTCGAGCTCAAGAAAAAGGTCGTCGTTTCGACCCATACCATCGCGCTGCAAGAGCAGTTACTTAATAAAGATATTCCGTTTCTCCGATCGGTGATGAAGGATGAATTCACGGCTGTGCTCGTCAAGGGGCGCTCAAATTACATAAGTCTGCGGCGATTGAACGGTGCAGTCGAGCGTCAGGATGCCATCTTCGAGCGGCCCGAAGAACACGACCAGCTCGCCACCGTCCGCATGTGGTCGAACAAGACCTCGGATGGGAGTCGTTCGGATCTGAACTTTCGGCCGTTGCCCTCAGTCTGGGAGGCTGTGCAGAGCGAGGATGGCAACTGTTTGGGCCGCAAGTGTCCGTCGTACAAAGACTGCCATTTTTATAGAGCACGGCGGCGAGCTCAGAATGCGAATATTCTGATCGTCAACCACGCGTTGTTCGTCACCGATCTCGCGCTGAGGGCGTCGGGATTCGAATTGTTGCCGAAATACGACCTGGCAATTCTCGACGAGGCCCACACGTTTGAATCCGTCGCCGGTCAGCACCTGGGTTTGCAGCTCTCGAGCCTGGGCGTTGATCTCATGCTCGCCCGGCTGTCGAACGAAAGGACAAACAGAGGGCTCCTCGGGGCTTACCATCTGGATGCCGCCATTCACCAGGTGCAGCGAGCCCGAGCGGCGTCCGAGGATTTCTTCTTCCAGATCGAAGACTGGTATCACCGCCAACCGTCCGGGTTCAACGGCAGGGTTCGGGCACCTCTGGGTGTACCCGAAATCCTCCCCGAGGAACTGCGCAAGCTGGCAAGCGCAATCCAGCAGGGCGCCATGGCTATTGAGCAGCCCGAAAAGCGGATCGAGCTCGAAGCGGCTGAGCTGCGGTGTCGCTCGTTGGCGACGGAAATCTCGGGGTGGATCCAGCACGAGGCAAAGGACAGCGTTTACTGGGTTGAGGTGGTCAATAAAAGTCGCACTCGGATCAAACTTGCGTCGGCGCCGCTGGATGTGGGCCCAAGCTTGCGCCGCTTGATGTTCGAGCGGGTTCCGACTTGCGTTCTGACCTCAGCGACACTCTGCGTCGGGTCCCCACCGCGATTTGACTTCATCAAGTCGCGACTTGGTTTGACTTCGTGCACAGAGCTCGCGCTCGGTAGCCCATTTGACTATGCCAGCCAGGTGACAGTTCACCTGCCCAACAATTTGCCAGACCCCTCCGATCAGCCGGCTTTATTTGAGCGGAGCGCCATCCGAGCGATTGCCCATTACCTGGAACAGACCGAGGGCAAAGCGTTTGTCTTGTTCACGTCGCACAAGATGCTTGAGGCCGCCGCGCGGCGCTGACACCTTGGTTTGCCGAGCGCAACATCGCCCTGTTTGCCCAGAGTGACGGTATGCCGCGCTCGCAGATGGTCGATGCGTTCAAGGCCGATATCAACAGCGTGATCTTCGGCGCCGACACGTTTTGGCAAGGAGTGGACGTTCCCGGTGAGTCGCTGTCCAACGTGATCATCACTCGCCTCCCCTTTTCCGTTCCGAGCCATCCCCTGCTGGAGGCGCGCCTCGAAGATATTCGCCGGCGCGGTGGCAGTCCTTTCGTCGAATATCAGGTGCCCGAAGCGGTCATAAAACTTAAGCAGGGCTTCGGCCGGCTGATTCGTACCAAGTCCGATCGCGGTATCGTCGTGATCCTCGACCCCCGCGTGCTGTGCAAGCCCTACGGTCGCACGTTTCTCAACTCGCTGCCCCATTGCCGGCGCGTTGTCGAAGCGCCCTCGTTTGGTGAAACCACCCACTGAGCTCGCCCGTAGTCCGAAGCAATTCGATTTCGATCGGGTTACATCACTTTTTTTCCGTGATTCTGTAACCGCCATTGACGAAGCGTCCTCTAGATATTGTGCCAAATGACGTCCTCGGTTCGTCGTTGTGTTGCGATCAAGCAAAACAGCAATCGAAATTGTGACATAAACTTTTTGAGAAAAAGAGTTTTCGGCGCGAACTTTGAAGGCGATGGCTGGCCAACAGTCGTGCAGGATTTCCGCCTCGGGAACAAATTGCGGTATTGGGCTGATTGTGATTGGCCGAATTTCTCGGCTGAACTGTTCGTCTACCATGGGTGCCGGTGCGCGACGAGATTTCGCTCCTGAGGATTCCCAAAGTCATTCCCATTTATGCCGTTAGTAGGGACCGCTGCGATTTTCGACCGGGACGAAGAAGAGGGAGCACCGAGAATGGGCAGTGCATTAGCAGAAAGGCGTCACGAGCACGCATTGAACTCGGGGGCCGACGAGCTCTCGGACGAAGACTTGCTCGACCAGTTTTTAAACGGCGTGGAAACGATGTCTCAAGAAGCCTTCGGGACCTTGGTGGAGCGCCATGGTCCGATGGTTTTGGGAATATGCCGCCACGTACTCCATGCGCATCACGACGCTGAAGATGCGTTTCAGGCCACATTTCTGGTGCTGGCGCGGAAGGGTGGTACGATTCGAAATGGCCGGGTGCTGGCGGGCTGGCTTCACGAAGTGGCTCATCGCATCGCAATCAAGGCGCGCGCAAATGCAGCCCGGCGGCGAACGCTTGAAAGAGAAGGTGTGGCGATGTCGCCCGCAGTGACGGAGCCCGGCAATCAAGACGAAGCCGCAGCGTGGAACGAATTGCGACCCGTTTTGCATGCCGAAGTCGAAATGTTACCCGATAGGTACCGAATCCCCGTGATTCTCAGCTACCTTGAGGGCAAGACAAATGAGGAGGTTGCGAAGCTGTTGCGCTGGCCGGTGGGAACGGTGAAGGGCCGCCTCTCGCGTGCTCGTGACCTGCTCCGTAGGCGACTGGTGCGCCGAGGCCTAGCCCTGTCGGCGACCTTCCTGATGACGGCCCTCTCGCACGGAACCGTGTTTGCCGAGGTTGTTCCCGCCGATTTGGTCAGCCGGACCGTGCGTCTTGCCGCCAGGTATGGGTCTCGCGTAGCTTCGACTGTTCCGACTGGCGCTGCACCACCCGACGCGCTTGAACCGATTCTACCCCAGCCTGTTGAACGGACGACGGGCCTGAAGGGCGGATTGTTGAGACTCAAGCAGCAAACGTGGGGCCGATTTTTTGTGACGATCCTGGCCTTTTTGCTTGCGAGTGGAATCTGGATGGCCGCGCTCAGGGCGTCGGGACTGACTTCGGAGCTCAGGACCGCCATTTCCAAGTTCCTCCCGGCATCGGAGAAGCTCCAGCCCGCGGTTCCCAAGCTCATTCCAGCGTCGGAGCTCATACCCGCCGTTTCCAATATCATTCCGGAACCGGCGGAGCGGCTGTTGCCGGCACGGCTTGCCATTAGATTAGCCACGTTCGCTGAGAAGACTGCGAACCCGCCGTCGGCCCCCCTCGGACAAGGCGCCCGGCGATCGCCCCGTAACGGAAGCCTGCGCGGGCATGAAAAGAACAAACGAGCCTTGGGGTCGCTCTTTCCCGGCTTTCACCGAGTGAGGGCAGACCGTTGGGCTCGTTCGTCTCGGTTGGCTGCCGAGGGAGAAGTCGGGTTCCCGTTGGCTTCGTGCCTCAGGGCTCGTCGGCCTTCTTCTGCGAGATCAGGCGGCGGACCCGCTCGGCCAGGAGCGCTCCGTCGAACGGCTTCTTGAACGCGTCGTTGAACCCGAGCGCGAAGGTTTCCTCGCCCGGTTCGTCGCTGGTCAGAGCGAGCAGAATCGTGCCCAGATGGTCGGGGCTCTTGCGAAGATTCTGCGCGATCTGACCGGCTTCGATGCGGCCCAGGGCCATGTCGATGATGATGCAGTCGGGATGGAAGCTCTCGGCACGGATCCCCGCCTCGAACCCCGAGGCTGCCGTCTCGATCCGGAAATCGTCGGTTTCGCGAAGATGGTCGCGGAAGATCGACTGCAGCGGAGCGATCGGCCCCGACGACCAGTACCTTATGATAAACCTCGGCTTCGAGGTCGCCCAAGGGCATTCCATGCTCCTTGAGGAACCGCAGGAGATGCTCCCGCGGAATGCGACGATCCTGCGAGCCGGGGATGCGATAACCACGCAAGCGGCCCGAGTCGAACCACTTGCTTACGGTCCGAGGTGCGACTTTGCAGATTTTCGCGACCTGGCCGGTTGTAAACACCTTTTTCATCTCGAGGACTCCACTCGCCCAGTTTGGTGCGAGACCACGGAGGTTTCCTCCTCCCTCCGGATAGGATCCATGTCGGCGCGGTGACAGTCCCGGCTCGGCGGTTGGGCCCATAACGCATTGCAATGCGTTTGAATCGCCGCGAGAGACGGCAATCGTGCAAGTCGCTCCGACCCCGCCCCCGTGCCTGATCCTGTCTAGGCTGCAGCGTAGACTCCGATCAAACCAACGGCATAACCGCTGGTTCGTGTCGAGATTTCCACTGCCGTTTCCCGGGAGTTGACTGACGGATCGGGAACCCGACTCCACTCCGACCAAGTACGGAGACCCCCCCGCCGCTTGGTGCGTACGGGGAGCGGTCTGGCCCGTGGCCAGCATGGAGGTGTCGCTTGCCTCCTTGCTGTAGTGGACCTGACCGTCAAGACTAATATTCGAACGGCGCGGCGTGGGACTTTAAGAGCGGCCAGGACTAGCCCCACCATGCAAGCCGATCCTCGGGCCTATCAGGCTTACGAAGTCCGTGCTGTGCGTAGGAGTTACGTCGGAGATGCAAAATTAGACAAAATATTGTCCGAATCGTTCGGGATCTGGGGGATGCCAGAGGCGGGACGTGCCTGCTCAGTCTCACTTGCATGAGGCGCGATGTCTGACGCAACCGCGACACTCTCCTTCCAAACTTCGGTAACCGATCGAACTTGGGAATCTGCTTATCTTGAATTCAATCTGAGCATTCCGACAATTTCGCGACCCAACGTAGCTTGCTGGCTTTGTCATCATTCATCGCTGCGACGAAAGAAATCGAATAGCCGAGGCCGGGGAGTTGCCTCGTCATCAGCCTTGGCCTTTTGGACTGCGTCATCTTTCTTGGCGGACGGTGCACTCGTGTCAGAATCGCCTTTTTTAGCGCTATCAGCGTCTTTCGAATCGGTGTCAGCGTTCTTGGCAGCCGAGTTGGCAATGTCCTTCGGCGGAATCGCATCGGCGCCATCATTGCCAGCATTAATGCTTGATTTATCGGAGGTGGATTTCTTGGCGGGAGCGTCGTCGGTGTTTCTACCGAAGATTCCCAACAGCCATCGTCGTCCTGACCTGGACGAAGCACCGGAGGCGCGCTTCACGGAGTCGTCGCGCTTGGCGGTCGTGTCCTTGCCGAGCACGGCCTCGAGATAGACACGGTTCGAGACGGGCACTGCATCAACGACGAGGTCGCCGGCGAGGTTCCTTTGACGTTTGGCGTTCTCGAGGACGTTCACGATCTGGGGATATGTTGCCCCCAAGCTGGCCGTCTTGCGCACGATCTCCGCCAGGTCGAGCGAAGTCGTGATTTTCACGTCAGAATCGCCAAATTTGCTGGGGACAATCTTGCTGAGCTCCAGTTTTTCGTCATTCTCGGAAGCGTTCAAGAAGATCGAGCCCGTGTCCAGCACGATCGGGGGGAGGAGTTTCTGCTGCCGGCCGAACACGACGATTTCAGAGCGGCGTGACCGCGATACATGCACGAGGGAAGGGCCCTCGGAGTCGACGACGTAAAGCGCGAACGGATCGTCTCGGCGGGCTCGGCGACGAGCCGCACTGGTGATGGAGAGTGCCATCGAATTCGATGGCTCGTCGTCTTCATCGGTCTCGGGTTTTGGTTCGTCGAGCACGCGCACCAAGCCCAGGAACGGGTCGTGCGGATCGAGCGTCCTCAAAGCGTTGAAGGCACCGTAACGGAGTTCGATCTCGGCTTCATCCATCAGCTTGCGTAGTTTTAGGTGGGACGCGGGCTGGTCGATGGCTGCCAGGGCCGCCAGCGCGAACGCCCGAAACTCTTTTTGATGGATGGCCGTGTCGCCCAAGGCCTCGACGCCCGAAATATCGTTCAAATAGGCAAGGGCTTCGGCCGCGAAGAAACGGACTTGCGCATTGGAGCTCTTCAAGCCGGCCTGGAGGGGCTCGATTCCTGCGGGACCGAGTCCCTCAAGCTTCATGGCCGCGATTCCGGCAGTCTTGGGATCAAGCAGCTCTTGGCTCCAAACTGCCGTGCGGCGGGTCCTGAGGTCGGGGCTGTCGATCATGGGCAGGAGCTGGGCGACGCGGAAGAAATGCTCCTGGTTTTGATGGTAAAGCTTGGGGACGTTGAGCACGAGGTAACTGGGGGTCTTCGCGGTCGCCACACCCTTCTGACGTCCATTGTCAAACTCGTGAAATCGCTCATTGACTACAGTTTCCAGCATCTTGGAGGTGCGGAAACTCTCCCTGTTCTCCCTGATCACGAGCGTGAACGGGTATTCTTTCTTGACCTTTCCCCCACCCAAGACACGACCGAGCTTCGGATCGTTGGGCTTGGCTGGCGTGCCGATCATGACCGGCCCTTGCGCCAGTGCCACGTCAAAGCTCTCCTTGGGATTGCCGCCGGCGAGCAGGACTTCGCGCAGACGGGTCATCATCAAGTAACCGCCAGCGAGGCTTTTCGTGCCGCATCCTGGCGGCACCTCAACCTGGACATCCAGCCGGTCAGTCGGACTGACGCCGACGGGAATCGTCAGGCGCACGATCACCATCGAGACCTGGGGATTTGTGAGGAACTTCTCTGCTTTCTCGACACCGGCCTTGCTCATTTCGTCGACGAGTTGTTTGCGATACCACGAACTCGGGGCATCGACACCCGTATTATCCAGCCCGACGACGAGCCCAACCCCCTCGACCTTTGTCTCCCCCCGGCTGACCACAAATGAGAGATCGCCGACAGTTTCCTGCACCTTGGGAGGCAGCCCCTCTTTCTTCTTTTTGGGCGGAGCGGCACCCACTTGCGCCAATGCCAGCGCCATCGTCGCGACCAGAGCTCCGCGAGCCCAGGTACGCCTGGGGACTGTTCGACGCATACGACGTGCCTCCTTGCGCAGCGGTCGGGGAGAACCCCCGGACGCAGCTTGAGAACCAAGCCGCGTCATTCGCGACAATTCCACTCGCCCACTTCCCTGTGAGACGAACGGCCGTGAGTTGAGGTAACCCGACGACGGCCGAAACCTAACCATTTCACTGTTTCGGGTCAAGCTCGTTATTTCAAAAGCACACGATCGGGTTGCAACAATCTAAATTCAGTCGGCGGCTACGTTAAACAACAATTCAATCAGGATTCTTCTTGACACGCTTGTAAGGGGGGGGGGTACATGAAGAAAGCCTTTTCACGTGACTGGCCGTGGGAGTTATCCCGCGGCGTCGCTCCCCGGAGGACGATTGCTTCATCGTGAGAGGAGCCATTTCCATTGAATTACCTTGATTATTCCCGTCAAACACGTTCGGCGCGACCGGCCTTCACGCTCATCGAACTGACGGTCGTCGTAGCTATCATTGGAGTGCTTGCCGCAATAATCGTTCCCGCCGTTCAATCGGTTCGGGAGGCAAGTAGGCGCGCGCAATGCTTCAATAACCTAAGGCAACTTGGCTTGGCCCTGCAGTCGTACGAATCCGCGCAAAAGATGTTTCCGCCCGGACGCTTGACGAACAAATACGGAGTCATTCATAACGACTACTCGGAACTGGCATTCATACTTCCGTATTTGGAGCAGACCGCGCTCTTTAATTCGCTCAACATGGCCTTCCACGATTACGAGACAGCTTCCACGCCGCTCCTAGCCAATCAGACAAGCAGAAATACCCGCGTCTCGGTTTACCTCTGTCCCAGCGATGGTGAGCAATACCACCTAAGCTCTTACCGCTTTAATCGCGGTCGATATGGCCCGAGGGCCGGTTCGCGTCTGACATATGATGGCCCGTTTGGCATGGGGGTCTTGCCTCGCGTGGCGGCGATCACAGATGGTCTCTCTCGCACCGCTTTTGTCAGCGAGCGACTCAGCGGTGATTTCGTTCCAGGCTCGCAAGATCTTCCGCGCAACATCAAGATCGCAGACTATCAAGGAGCGTCGACGCCGTCCGATGCGCAGATAATCCCCTTGTGCCTCGCGGCGCCTGCAATGGGATGGGACTGCACCGCGGGCCGCTACTGGCTTTTCGGGGATTTCGTCAACACGGGCTACAATCATAATGGAACTCCCAACGATCGTCGACCCACGTGCGGCCCTTTCATTGAGCCGGCCGTGGTCGGTGGACCCGGCGGGCTTGATCCGCCCCGATCATTTCACTCCGGGGCCGTCGACGTCTTGTTCGGCGATGCACATGTTGAGCCGTTGAGCAGCTCGGTCAGCCAGTCGCTATGGACGGCATTAGGGACGTACAACGCTGGTGACTTAGAGTAAGCCGGACCACGCTACTCGGGAGTGCGAAAACTCAATCATCTTCATCCTATCTTCAGAGGAAGGTGCCACGCCATGAAGATCAAACCGAAAACCCTCGTAATTGCTTCGGTGAGTGCCATTGTCTTCTTTCTAACTATCCTCGCTGTCGCGCAAACTGCGTTTGCTCAAGCGATTCTAGCGGGAGACGGGAATTGCATGAGCCCTGTCGGCAACAATTACTGTTCGGAAGGCAGACCCAACCCATGCGCCCACGTGCCTGACCCGTGCTTCGATTACTTCCGACAGTTTTCGAACATTATCAACTGCGCGGCCGTCCCCGGAATGACGGTGGCGTCCGCCGCCGACGGCAACATCGGTCAAATCGAATGGACGGGATGCAAGGATAACTTCATCCCCGGCTCAACGTGCGAAGTTGGATTATCCAATTGCGGGACCATAAGCACATATTGGGGGGCGAATTGTCAGGAAGCAACTGCATGCGGGCAAGTGAACATGCAGGCCTGCCTCGGTGGAAACGGAATCGAATGTAATGGCCCTTGAAGTAATTCAAGTTCGAAAACGGCTCGAGGCCGGCTAAACATCGACCCCTGGGTCTGTTCAATTCTTTTATCCAAAGAGTCATTGGTCGCACACGATCGCAGACCCGAGAGACCGGTTCCATGCCAACTGTGTTCCTGATTCTACTCCTCGGGCAGACACCACCCGGCCCCCTCGATGCCTTCCGCGCAAATTTTGCATCGATTCGGGTCGACGTCGATTACACCTTCGAACAGGGTGCGGCTGATTCCAGCACAACCGATGACGGAAGAATCTGGAGAGGTGAGGTCATCGGGTTTGTCGAAACACGAACCCTGGCCGTAAATGGCCGCTGGTCGTACGACGGCGCGGTGGAACGGTACGAGGGACGGGCACCTGACGACGCTCTTCAGCAGGGACGTAGGACACAAGGAAATGGAGAGACCAGACCTTATTATACCGAGCCGTTCGAGCTGATCTTCGACGGTGAAAAGGTCGCGTACCACGCGATCAAGGGCCAGTCTACAGACCGGATGAGTGACACTCTGATTTTCCAGTCGGACCGGGAGCCCGGACGGATCGGAAACAGCGGAGGGCCTTTTTACTGGTGGGGCAAATGCCGGTTTCCCATCGTCATCGAAGACGAATTCAGACACGCGCGCGTCGATCGAGTGCAGTCATCGATGAACGGGTATCGAACCGAAGTGGAGATCTACACGCAAAACACTGATGACGTCCGAAGTCTCGAGGTCCACTACGATCCGTCGATCGGCTACCTGCCGAGGTACGCCCGCGTCTGTGGTCCGGGTAACCCGACGAGATACGGCGTAAAGGAAATGTACATGTTAGACGCTCGGCCGTGCAAAGCGGGCGGCTTTGTTCCGTTCGAGTGGTACTCGGTTAGCTATTTCGTGGACAACTTTCCTCGACGTTTTCCAGCGTACGACCACAAAACCGTCCTTAAGCCAAGTTATCATCTCGTCGGCATTGGGCATTACAAAGCGCTGCGGATGAACGACCGCAAGAAGCCGGTCACTCTCGAAAAGTTGACCGGAATCACCAGAATAGCGACCAACGAAGGCGCGATCCCGCTGAGGGCGATTTCCGATCGGATGAGCTTGGACGAGGTGGAGTCGCGGCTTCGGAGCGTATTTGCACACCCGAAACTTCCCCTTCCAGCAGTCGACACTGAAGAAGTGAGGAGGTTTATGAAAACACCCGGCAGTAACACCAAATGGTATTTTGTTTTAGTTGGCAGCCTCGGTGTTAGTTTGATTTTGGCATGCTTCTTGGTATTACGCTACCGAGGCGCCTTTTTCCTGTTGATTCTATTTGTTCCCATCTGTCCCGGATGCGGAGGCTCGCCATCGAGTCTAGCCCCACAATTCGCTGCCGAGGTGTCTCCGCCCTTAATAATCTATGAGCCGAACAAATCATTACTGGACGTAACCCTTTTGGTGACGAACAAGTCGACGCAAAACGTGAAGCTATTTCAGGCGAGCGGAGGGTGTAGTTGCCGCAAGATTGACCAGCGCGTGCTTGCCTGCCGACTTGAAGCCGGGGCACGGTGTTGCCCTTCCGATCAGACTCGCAGACGACGGTTCATACGATCCAAGGCGCTTTGTCCTTGCTTTGTTGACCGATCATGGGCCAAGGGAACTCCTTGTGAAATACGTCGCGCTTCCACGACACCGGCTCAGTCCGGGGTCGATTAACCTGGGAACTTTGATCGACGGCCAAGAGGAGAAGGAGGTTTATTTCGATTTGGTCCATCGCGAGGTGTTCGAACGAGGAAAGCCCCATGCGGAAGCATCTCTTCAGGTGCCTCCTCAATTCTCCGTGGAGAGCACCGGATCGCACGAGACCGACTTACTGGAAGATCGCGGGCTCGTTTATGTGGATAAGTCATACCGATTGACGCTGAGGAACAAAGACTATGGACTGAACAAATCCGTCGTTAGACTTAATGGCCTCGGCGACGGAGGGATAGTCGAGTCTGCAATCATTTGGCAGCGCTCCCCGTATCTCTCGTCGATACCCGCGGAGCTCCACATAGGGACTCGCCCGCTTCGCGCCTTCCTCCGTTGTCCGGATGAAGCAGTCGAACTGACACGAGTGCTGTCTGCTCCCGCTGGAATCAAGGCCGTTGTCAGCTCCCCTCGTGAAATCACAGTGATGGCCGAGAACGTTGCTCCAGAAACGATCGATGGAGTGGTTGAAGTTGGAACGACTGCCACGGATCGCCCTCCCTTGAGAATTCCGGTCACGCGTTATGCGCCCGCGGTCAGCCATAGCGGTGGAGGCCTGTAACAGCCCGGGATGCACGGTGCCCGGGTCGGCGCGTTCCGCGCTTGCCCGGCTGCAGGAGAAGTCCTGCCGTGCGATCAATCAAAGTTTTCCATTTAGAGACTGATCGATCGGCGTTATAGCGGGCCCCGCTGCGAAGTGACGACCAATCTTCGCGTCCGCCAGGGCGTCATGGATGGGGGCGGGGATACGGTACGGGCACAGGGAAAGGAGTCGACACAGGGTTCAAGAAACTCCTGTCGATCGAGACGGCACCCGGCCGCCGGTTGAAGCCTGGTGTCTGGTTTTGCGAAGAGTGTGACGGACCGCTGAGGATGGGCCCAGGTCCGCCGATCATGACGCCGGAGAGTGCGGCGGCGACCGTCAGCTCGCGCTTGATGACCGCACCGACTTTGAGCAAGTCAGTTTTTCCTTGCTCGCGGTCGAGGTAGACATCACGTCCAAATGCGACGTACGCGGGATACTTCGTCTGAACGTCCTTGAGCCATGTGTCGACGGCAGGCGAGTATTCTCCTTTGCGGACGTCGTAGACCACGTATTTGAATGTCCCGAGCGGGTCGGCATGGCGATACCAGACCAGTACCTTGAAATCTGCACGCGCTGCGCTAGACCTGAACGCGGCTTCGCCGGGACCGAACGCGGCAGTGGCGGCCGCGCCGTGCAGCATGGAAGTGAAAACGAGCACCAACCGCAGGGAGAATTGATGCGCCACCAGTGCTCCCCCCTTTCAAGCAATCATTATACAAGACACGCGGCCAAATCACCTGGTCGTGCGTCGCGTTGACGTCAGCATGTCAGACGACCAGCCTGCCTCGTTCCCGTTCTACAAGGTCTTCGGATCACCGAGGACCACCCATTCGGTCTGCCCAGACCGCAGAAGTGAGAGCCGGTTTGATCGCCCCAAAACCTTGGCCGCGGTGACCAAGCCGTGTGGGTGGAAAGGCGCCCGAGCAAGTCCTTTCTCGTGCAACAGTGTCGCCAGCCGGTTCACAGGCAGCGGGCAGAGTTGTTTACAAAGTTCCT
Organism: uncultured Isosphaeraceae bacterium; assembly: GCA_963850935.1. GTDB lineage: Bacteria > Planctomycetota > Planctomycetia > Isosphaerales > Isosphaeraceae > CAWFRS01. Next base: position 118,191 of record CAWKNT010000028.1, on the reverse strand, counting down.
GCGCGGGCGAGTGTTGGTGTCCACACCGATACCTCGGAAAGCCGATCAGTCAGCTTCGACACGATTTGGCGCACACGCTCCCTTGTTACCCCCTTCGCCGCTGCGACGATATCGAAGGATCGCCGGCCCTGGCCGTCCCAACCGAGATACTGCGTCGTGATTTCCGCTTGGGAATCGTTGACGGTTGCAGCCAGGCTGTAGAGCTCGTCTTCGATCGGCAGCGACAGGCAGCGCAAACCAAGTGCCCGTGCCCGCTTCATCCGATCCGCGAGGCGATCGGGGAACCAGTTGTCCTGCCTACGCTCGACGACAGCCCTGCAGTATTCTTGAACAGTTGGCTCGCGCTCCAAGGAATTGCGAGTCCCGATGAGGTGGCGGCATGCGTCGAGCAGGGTCAAGAGGTCCTCAAGGATGACCACTCCGATTCCCCGGAGTTTCAGCATCTCGTCCACAGTCAGGTGCGATACCGCGGCGAAACTCGTGATTCCCTCCTTGTGTAATCGGATTCGTGTGAGGGGCCGTAGAGGAAAGTGGAGGAGATTCAGATCATAGCCGAGTGGGGCCGGGTAAAAAGCGTGATCGAATCCGAGCCGGCCATCCTTGAACGCCTCATTTACACACGACCTTGGGTTTTCGTCCGCAAGGATCGCGGGGCCCAGGCGCACATCGCAGAGGCTCACGTTCTTTGTCCAGGGCTCGTCGGCGAGAAGGCGGGCCTCTTGAGTAAGATGGGTCGAAAGCATCGAGTCGTCTCCACCCGGCACAACCATGAGCGAATCCGGCGGGCCGTCCTGTCCCGCTTCCGGGTAGTTGGCAGCCTCGACCGCGGTCAAAACATCGACTAACGACCTGACTCCGAAGGCCCGGATCACCATCAGTCTTTGCAGCGTCGACCACCGGAGGCCGTCTTCGGAAAGCAAACCTTCCCGCACAAGAGAGTGACGCGTTCGAGCGAGAAGCGGAAGACGTGCTGCGTCGACGATGAGCCGCACGCCGTTTGGAAAGGCAGGCGCACTCAGGTTCAGTCGCCGCGACGCAATGGCTGCCCTTACGATGCGTGTTAGATGATCTAAAAGATGGCGATTCGCCTGAAGATTACTAATGTCAACCGATATGGGATCGAGGGACTCAAATGAAGTCACCGTCGGTAGACTCAACTCGCTGGCGAGTTCGGCCGGGACGACTCCGGTAAGCACGCCCAAAAGTGCCGGGGGCATAAGGCAGCGCCGGGCGTGCGACCGATCCGGTTTCGAGGACATCAGCGGGTCTCCGACGCAGCGGCGAAGAGGAATAAGCTTTGGCCAAGCTCGAGCGCGGCGGACGAAAAGCTCGAGGGAACTTATTTCGCTTGTATGTTCGCGGAGTTCGAAACAGGTGGCCACCCATAGCGCTAGTCGTTGTCTTATGGCCAGTTCGATCCGTCAGCGGATTAGGTCTGCACCAGCGCACACAGCGCTGCTTTGCTGTCTTTCGTTCGGAGCTGTAGTGTCATGGGTAATATCGGAGAAAATCCGCCTTCCGAAAACGGCCCGATGAAAAGGTTGAAGAACGATCTAGGCGGCATCCCTGTGACCGCATCGATTGGCAGGATTTTTAACAACAATACAGGCTGCTACCACAACCCTGGCACGAACCCCACCGCTGTAGCGCAATAGGCGGGACATTTCTCATGTCCGTGACATCGCAAAGCGCAAAGAGCAGCTCAGAACCATGGTGTCACGCGAAGGGCCCCCGAAGCACGGGATGCCGTCGCTTTACGATTGCCGACGCGCTCTTGCTCTTGGGCGCGTTTGCGCTTGCGCTAGGGCTGCAGAAGGCTCAGGGCTACCCCTGGATAGAATTCCTATGGAATCCCAGGAAACTTCTCATTGCAAATATCGCTGAACTCATTTTTGGTAACTTCAATCTTACCTTCTCGTTGCTCTGGTCGCTCGGCGCGGCCTTGGTTCTAGTCCGGTCTCGCTCTCCGCGTCCCAGCTACAGTCTTGTGATGAGGCAGCCGGGAGCCGTCGCGTGCTGGACCACCACCATTATCGGTCTCCTTTCATGCATCGCGCCCACGGTGGGGTATCTAGTGCACCTTCGTGGTTCTGTGCTTACGTGGGAACAGTTCTTGGGGACCGTGTGCGACCCGTTTACGCTCAATTTATCGCTAGGCTACGCGGTAGCCGCCGCTTGGATCGCACTTTTTCTGAGTGGCCGGTGGCGCTGTGAGCGGGGATGGATCGACGCCCTGGGTGTGGTGGTGATAGGGTCGGCCTCGATCGCTACCTGCGCAATATTCAACTTCCAGTGCACTTGACGTTGTTGCGAAGCGGACGGTCGCGCAATTCCAGCTCGATAGTACCCGTTGGTCGAGAAAAACGCATTCGTTTACGGGCCCGCTCCGATGAACAAACGAGCAAACAGGTGCCGTCTATTTGGGGTACTGGACGCGATATTGCTGGTGCTATCCGTCGGATTTGGGCTCGCGCTACACGCGTCCGGCACGGGGCCGGACCCACACTCCCTGCAACTGGCGCGGTTCCGATGGAACGCTGCGATAAGTACAGCCGGTAATGTATTTAATTTAACAATAATAGTAGAGGACCTCATATTTTGCATTCTTTGGTCGTTGTCGCTGGCTTGCGTGCTTATCCGCCTCCGGGGCCCGCGCCGACCGTTTTCTCGCATAATGAAGCAGCAGGGGGCGACAGCCGCCTTGACCTGCACTTTGATTGGAATAATCGCGTGGGCCCAGGCATCGGTGAATTATGTATCACGCGCTTACGCGCCTGCGATGGCGAAATACTTCTGTCTGCAAAGTCTCTCCGATAGGTTTTTCCTTCGCTACTGCCTAGGATTTGCCGTTGCCGCTTGCTGGATTACGCTGGCGCTCGGCCGACGCCGGCGCGCCGAGCGTGGTTGGATCGATCGCATGGGAGTGCAATTGGGGATCGGCTGGATGCTCTTTTGCTTGTTCGTGCATCGCGCCGCCCTTTAGTCTGGCTGATCAGACGGAGTCTCAAGCTGTCTTCGGATCGCCGCACCTTGTGAAAAGCGTCGTGGCCTTGGCCCCCGGGCTGAAAGGACAGGCACGGCGTGGACTGCCGGACAGAAACCGAATACTTGCTTGGGGCATGACGGAAAGGGTCTTTCCTCTGCTTTGACGTGTAATGCAGCGGATAGATTGAGAGGGTTGATCGAGACACGAGACCTGGTCGGTGGTCTGACGGAGGGATCTGGGATGGTTATCTACCGTGGTTCGATGAAGTAGGCGCCGGTTGGATCGGATTTCGTTCGACGCCGTTAGAATTCCTGCGAAAGGGTTTGAAAGGGTGCAAGATGAGGGTGCCTGGCGGCTACACTTCCGCGCGAATCAACTTACCGACACGACGTCAGCACATTCGAACAGCCGCGACCGCGTCACCGCGCCGGACCACCCGACAGGTTGACCACGTGGTGCACGACGAGGCGCTTGCTCACTTCGCGCAATTTCGTCCGCGTGGCCGCAAAGTAACTGCCCAGCAGGCCGCTGCCGTTGAGCTTTTGCATGCGCCGATGCCAGGTCTCGGCGCTGCGTCACAGACGCTCAAAGATTCACGCCAAATTCCGCCAAGATTGTAGCCTTTCCTTGCGAAAGAATCGTCCAGTGTAATCGACCATTTGCACATAACTCCCGAGCGAGAAGCCTTGCATCATGCCTTCGCGGGTCGAATCCAGGCCCAGGCCGTCTTCGATTGGACAGAGCCACAGAGAGCCTTCCAAGCCGGCCGCGGCGTGCGAGCCGGCAAAGTCTCTGCACGGGGATTAAGCTGTGTGTCGGTGTTAATCTGCGTTAATCTGCAAAATCTGCGGACGAGGTTTTCCGTTCGCGATTGGAATTCTGGTGACGCGTTGCTCGGGCATCCAATTGGCCAAATTACCTACGTCGTCTGACGTGTCGGACAACGCGATCCTCAAGGCCAACCTGCTGAAGTCGCCGTGCCTCGCCGGTCCGCGATCGCCGCACGAGGTCCTCGCCATCCACGACGCTCCCAGCGCAGCGGCCGCTCTCAATCTGGCCATCGATCGGCTGGGTGAACGATCGCGGCCGCCAGGTCGTAGATGGACCCAAGCTGCCCGCCCGCGTGGCGACACTTGACGAGCTGCTTATGATCGTGCGGCGCGATGCGCCTTTGTAGTTTGATCCGGACCTGGGCTTTCATTTCTATTGAGCCGACCTATGCCTACAGGCCCATGAGCAGGGATTGGCCGTTGTAGCCCTTGGTGCGCTTTGCCATCACAATTCACGCAGTCTGGGATTGCCCGAGCAGTTTTACCGCAGTGCAGAGGTGTTCGCCGGCAAATGAAGCCACCGGCTGCCGGTCGCGACACGGTGCGTTATCATCGACGAGGGAGGGGACGTCTACCTGTTGGGCAACGCTGTGGATGGGACGCGGTCCATCGCGCAGACTGAGCATCGCCATGCTTGGGAGTCAGGGCCATCCGCTCTCATGGCGACGCCACGGTCATTTCCGTCATGACCACGCGTCGTGAGACCGTGGTCCAGACGGGGTCACCGCCAACCTCGCACTTGAGTGCGATCGATTGACGCGTTCTGGCCGACGCGCGAGGCCTCGGTAGTGTATATCTAACGCGCAACGCTCCATCACCTCTAATTTTGTCTTTCCCCGGGCCTCTGCGGCGAGTGTATTCTCCGGTCGTCACTTTGGTGATTTCCCGTCGAGCGATGCCGTTCCCGGTCGTCATCCTCAGGCGCACCGCTTGGCCCGCAAGTGGCGCGATGAGCATCGCGGGCGGTGGTTTGCAGCACCGAAGGTGTCCGGATTTTTCGGCTTCGCAGCGCTCATTTGCACGCCAAGTCGACGACGCTAAGAACGCGGCGCTCGCGCCTATCAAAAACGGCCCGATCCCGCGGCCGCGGCACGCTACCGTGAAATCAAACGGCCCTCCGCTCGCCGCATACGCGGTCCGAACGCTCAGGACCGGTCTGACGGTCATCGCGCGGAACGAGGAGGAGAAACTTCCGCGCTGCCTCGAGTCGGTGGCCGGGCTCTTTGACGAGATTATCGTCGTCGATAATGGCAGCACCGATCGGACGGCCGAAATCGCCCGCTCGTTCGGAGCAAGAGTGTTTGATTTCCCATGGGTCGATGATTTTGCAGCGGCACGCAATGAGGCACTGTGCCAGACTGACTGCGTTACTATGCGTTAATTGTTCGAAGTTCGACCCATTGACTTCGACGTGTGGGTGCGGTCTCATGCCGTAAAGGCAATTGGCGTCGTGTTCGACTTTGGGTTGCAAAACGATCCAAGCGTTCGGTGAAGAAACGGGGGAGTTCGGCAATGGCGAAAGTCGTCGATCGTCGTACCTTCTCAAAAGCCGTTGCGACGGCGGCCGCAGTGAGCTTGGCACCCGGGCGAGTGCTGGGTGCCAACGACCAAGTTAGGCTTGGCTTTATCGGCGTAGGTAACCGCGGCTGCCAACTCTTGCGTGGCTTCCTTGCTCAATCAGACGCGAAGGTCGTTGCGCTTTGTGACGTCTATGAACCTTACCTCAACGCCGCCTACGACCGGCTCGACCCGCGATTTGCTGGGCTGGGCAAGCGGATTCCTCAGATGCCCAAGCTTGCCGACGAGGTCACACGCGTCAAGGATTTCCGCGCGATACTCGATCGCAAGGACATCGATGCCGTCGTGATCGCCACTCCCGACCACTGGCACGCGATCCAGATGATCGCGGCTTGCAAGGCGAGCAAGGACGTTTATGTCGAGAAGCCATTGTCGATGACGGTCGTCGAGGGGCGGGCCATGGTCGACGCGGCCCGGAAGTACGAGCGGGTCGTTCAGGTCGGCACGCATCGGCGGTCATCGCGGATGTACGCCGGGCTCGCCGAGGTCGTGCGGTCCGGCGCGATTGGCAAGGTCACGGTGGCGCGTGCCGCGTTCACAAGCAACATGGTACCTGCGGGAATAGGCCATGCGCCCGAGTCAGAACCGCCGGCCGGACTCGATTGGGATCTCTGGCTTGGCCCCCGGCCGAAGCGGGCGTTCCAGGCGACCATCATGCCCTACAAGTTTCGCTGGTGGCAACTCTATTCGTCGCAGATCGCCAACTGGGGTGTCCATTACTTCGACCTGATTCGGTGGCTTACCGGCGAGCTGGCACCCACGTCGGTTTCGACGCATGGCGGGCGGTTCGCGGTCACTGACGATCGGACGATCCCGGATACTTCTGAGACGATCTTCGAACATGGCTCACGAATGCTGACTGTATTCAGCGTGTATGAAGCCAACGGCCAGCCCGTGCTCAATCGCGGTGCCGAGATCGAGCTGCGGGGCACGCTCGGGACCGTTTACGCAACTGCCAACAGATACGAGATCGTTCCCGAGCGCGGGGGCGCGTTCCAGGACCCTGCACCGCGGCGCAAGGGGGAGATCGTCAAATCGACCGATGGCGATCTCGATCAGCAAGCGGCGCGTGACTTTATTGACTGCGTCAAGAGCCGCAAGCGTCCGAGCGCGGATATTGAGGAAGGCCACCGGTCAACGACCTTTGCCCACCTCGCAAATATCGCGCTGGCGACCCGCCAGCGATTAGATTGGGATTGTCAAACCGAAAGATTTACCAACTGCAACCAGGCCAACGAGCTCTTGCACTACGAGTATCGCAAGCCGTGGAGCCTGGTCTGACTTTGCTGGAGTCTGTACATATGGCGTTCGACAGCTGTTTCGCCCCACGAGGATGGTTACCCGCCGTGCTTCTGATCGCAGCCATGATGGGCCTTGTCGCCCCATCGGCTCTTTCGGCGGAGCCGGAAAAATACTGGGTCTTTGTCGGGACCTACACCGATGGCAAGAGCAAGGGAATCTACCGGATGGTCTTTGACCCTGCGACAGGCAAGCTGACAGACCCGGTGCTTGCCGCCGAGATTGACAATCCGTCGTTCCTGGCCGTGCACCCGACGCATAAATACATCTACGCGGCGAACGAGACCCCCTCCGAAAAGGCGGGCGGGGTCACGGCGTTTGCACTCGACGCCAAGTCGGGAGAGCTGACGAAGCTCAATCGGGAATCCACGATCGGAACTGGGCCGTGCCACCTGGTGGTCGACGGCACGGGCATGAACGTTCTGGTTGCCAACTACGGTGGGGGGAGTGTGGCCGTGCTGCCGATCGGGCCCGACGGCAAACTCGCGCCCGCCTCGGAATTCATTCAGCACACGGGGAAAGTGTTCGACGCGAGACGCCAGGGCAAGCCGCATGCTCACTCAGTCAATCTCGACAAGGAAAACCGTTTTGCCGCTGTGGCAGACCTTGGCCTCGACAAGATCTTTATCTACAAGTTCGACCCGATCCACGGCAAACTTTCGCCCAACGACCCGCCCGCGGCCAAAGTCAAGGACCGCTCCGGACCGCGGCACTTTGCCTTTCATCCCGATGGCAAACATGCCTATGTGATTAATGAGATCGACTGCACGGTCACCGCATTCGCATACGATGCCGATCACGGCACGCTGAGCGAAATCCAGACGGTGCCGACGATGCCAGTGGCCGTCGCACGTGGGCACTCAACCGCCGAAGTTGTCGTCCACCCGTCAGGTAAATTCCTCTACGGGTCAAACCGCGGTCACGATAGCCTCGCCGTTTACACGATCGAACCGACGACAGGGCGGTTGAAGGTCGTCGAGTACCAGTCGACGGGCGGCAAGACCCCGCGCAACTTCGCTGTCGATCCGACTGGCGGATATGTGCTGGCGGAGAACATGGGGTCCGACAACATCGTCGTCTTTCGCGTGGACGCCGCAACCGGCGCACTCGAGCCGACGGGCCAGATCGTCCAAGTGCCCAAGGCGTGTTGCGTGAAGTTTGTCCCGGTCGAGAAGTGAGGCCACCGTTGGCCAGGGGACCGATCTCGCTGGTGAAGGAGCAAAAATTCACCGCGCCAGTTGGCTGGCGAGGGCGGCTTCGACTCCCGTGACACCAACCACGGGCTCGCGGCAGGTGAAATTCTCGCAGATATAGGTGGTGGTCTTGCCATCACGGACCGGTCGACTGGCGAGTAAGGGAACCTGCTCAGCCAAGTAAGCCGCCTTGGCAGGTGTCGCAGGAGCAACGACTTTGTGAGGTTGAAAAGGCATCGCGATGGCCTCCAAGACCGCGCGATACTCAACCGGGTCCGAGCCCGAAATCACGGCGAACTCCCGAACCGGCGCCAAGAGGAAGTCGAGCGCGATCAAGCTTTGGCCGGCCGCGGCGGGCTGGCGTTCAAGGACCTCGTGAACCGAATCGAGCGACTTGCGGCCGGCCTGGGTCAGATCGTCGCGGCCGGTCAAGGCGCCCAGCCGCAACAACGCCGTTGCCGCCATGCCGTTACCCGACGGCGTTGCGTTGTCGTGTACATCTTTCTGGCGGGCGATCAGGGCCTCATGGCGATTGCCCGTGAAGAAGAACCCCCCCTGCTCTTGATCGCCGAACTCGTCGATCATTAGCTTGGCCAGTCTGAGTGCCGAATCGATCCATGTTGATTCACCGGTGGCCTCATACAGTCGTGTCAGCCCGTCAATCAGGTCAGCATAGTCGTCGAGATAGGCGTCGAGTTTTGCGAGATTGTCCTTGTAAGTGTGCAGCAGGCGGCCGTCGTCGCGCCTCATTCGCTCGAGGATGAAACCGGCAGCCCGCCGTGCGGCATCGATATAACGCTCATCTTTGAGAATGCGTCCTCCTTCGGCGAGGGCGGCGATCATCAGTCCGTTCCAGGAGACCAAGACCTTTGTGTCCTTGCCCGGCGGCACGCGCCCTGCGCGGGCGGACAAGAGTTTGGCCCGGCAGCCGGCCAATTCCATCCGGAGTTCGTTTTCGTCACGCTCCAGCAATCTGGCCGCCTGGGCGATCGTACGGGGCAAGTTGAGGATGTTATGGTCCTCCCAGTTGCCTTGATCCGTGATATCGTAAACATAACAGAATGTTTTTGCAAAATCGGGACCGAGGATCTGAGTCACTTCGGCGAGCGACCAAACATAATACTTGCCTTCAACCCCCTCACTGTCGGCATCCTCTGTAGAAAAGAAGGCACCCTCGGGACCGGTCATTCGGCCGAGGATGTAGTCCATCGTCTCGCGCAACGCGGCCGAAATCGACATCGCGAGTAAACTGATAGGCCTCGAGATATACGGAGGACAAAAGGGCATTGTCGTAGAGCATTTTCTCGAAATGGGGGACCAGCCAACGGTCGTCGGTTGAATAGCGGGCGAATCCGCCTTCTAGATGGTCGTAAATACCGCCGCGGGCCATCTTGTCGAGGGTATGCCGCACAACGTGCAACGCCTGGGAGTCTGCGGTCCGCGCGTGGTGTCTCAAAAGGACTTTAAGGTCCATCGGGTGGGGAAACTTGGGAGCGTGGCCGAATCCGCCGTGGAGTGGGTCAAAGCCGCGCATCATGGTCCGTGCCGCGTGGTCGAGCAGTTTAACATCAAGCGCGTCGGAGCTCTTGGACAAGCCCGCGAACGATCGCAATTGCTCCGTCATCTCCGCCGCCGATTCGATAATCTCTTCTTGCCGTTCCTGCCAGGCCCGATGCACGCTCAAGAGGACCCGGGGAAAACCGGCCATTCCCCGCGAGTCGGACGGCGGATAATAAGTGCCACCGAAGAACGGTTTGAGCTCGGGCGTCAGGAACACCGACATGGGCCAACCGCCGTGGCCAGTCATCGCCATCACCGCCGACATGTAGATCTGATCGAGATCGGGGCGCTCCTCGCGGTCGACCTTGATGTTGACGAAGTGCTCGTTCATGAGCGCCGCGATGTCGGCGTTTTCGAAACTCTCACGCTCCATCACATGGCACCAGTGACATGCCGAATAGCCAATTGAGAGGAAAATCGGCTTGTTTTCGGATTTCGCTCTCGCCAGTGCCTCTGTACCCCACGGATACCAGTCGACCGGGTTGTGTGCGTGCTGGAGCAGGTACGGGCTGGTCTCGCTGGCCAGGCGGTTGGGCTGGGGGAAGGCGCGAGGAGGAACTAACTTCGGACGAGGAAAAAGTCATGAGTTTTAAACCTTCGTGAACTGCGGGATGGTCAGTGCAAGGATTGACTGTGCCGTGTGTTGTACGGGATCACGTGAATCCGATGAGGTTTTTGTGGATGACGCGCTCGGGCTGGCCGGTATAGTTGTTCCAAAGGCCGAAGCCAGCGCGACTCGATTGGATAGTTTTCGTGAATCAAGTTTCTGTGGGTGTTTCGTCCCATCGATTGCGGCGAGCATACCCGCACAGCCAGTTCAGCGCGAAGTGCCGCTCCGTCGTGATCGACCTGACTTCCGACCACTCCTCATCGGTAAGGTCTCGGTAAGCCTTTCCTTTGACAGCAAAGTCGCTGTCGATTAAGTAGCCAACATCTCCAATCTCATAAGCCTTTCCCGCTGCAAGTTTGACGATGTCGTCGAACGACTGCACGCCGAGAGCTTCCATCTCTTCGCTTTCCTCAAATTCTTTACCCTGCTCAATCAGCTGACGCGTGCGGCTGCGCCAGTGCCACAACTCGGCGAGGTTTCGAGCTCGGTCGACTTGATCCTCATGTCGAAGCTGCGCTGACTTGATGAACCAACCTAATCTTTCGTGCGGCACAGCCTTGAGCTCTTCCAGGTCGGCCTGCGTATCGTAAGTTGGCATCTCGGAAAGCAGCCCCAAAGCCCACATCAAAACTTGCGCCGATTCGAGCCGCCAACAAGCATCGAGCCATTGCTGGTTGGTCATCTGGGTCTTAGGCATACCTGCGTATCTGCGTTCCGACGGCGACAATTCCCGCCAAAGGCCACTCTCTCGGACCTGGTCCCAATAGTGGTTGCGATGGGCGCGCTCCTCCTGGGCAAACTCGCAACGCTGAATCTCGGTCCAGTCTGGCTCGAATCGTTCAAGCATCTCGGCGGGAGGAGCGGCATGTGCATCGACCGTAACGCACTTGAGGGCCAAAAGGCGTCGTGCGGCTTCCTCGGCAGTCGGTCTAGAGTTTCGCTTCTTGAAGAGCATTGCGGCTTCGGGCCTGAGTCGTGTACAACGCGGCTGTTTGTCAGCCAGGATGATCATTCATTGTATTGTGCGGGACGACAACGATCCAAATAGGGCGTCGTGCATACCAGGCTCAGGCTTGTTTGTCTGCTCGTTCCAGTAATGGAATCCGGCCTTCCAGTCCCAGATGGCCCAACCAAGCCCCGCTTTCTCGGCCGACTCCCGGAAGGCGCGGTAGTAGTTGGCCCGCGAGACGGGCTCAGCCGTCGTGAAACAACCGAACTCACCCACATGGATCGGGCGGCCGTAGTATTCCGACCATTCTCTGGCCTGGTCGACGGCGTCCAGGAAGGCGCGTGGGCTGCTCGGATTGGTGGCGGTTGGTTGCGTGTTGTAGGCCTTGATCCAGTCGAGGACCCAGGAATTCACCTTGAGACCGGGATCGAGTGAAAGCGGCTTGGCCGGCGGACCTGGAAAGAGGATTCCAGTTACTTTCGTGTCGGGTCCTGCCCAGTTTGCTCCCTGATGAGTGAAATAAAACGGCTCGTAATTGTGTACGGTCACGATCAGGTTGTCATCATCGCCGGGTAACTGCAGTTTGGGTAGCTCGGAGATGCTGTTCCACTTACTCGGTCCGAGAAATATGGTGCGCTTGGGATCGATCCGGCGGATCTGACGGATGGCCTCGGCAAAGATGGGGTTGATGATTTCAGTCGTGGCGGCGTCCTTCGGCTCGTTCAAGAGCTCAAATGCCAGTCCATCGGGGGCTTTCGAGTAATGCTCAGCGATTTGACGCCAGATGGCCAGGAATCGGGGCGTCTGTTCCTTCGGGTTGGATGTGAATTCATCGAAGTGGTGGATATTGATAAGAACAGCAATGCCCTCGCGGAGGCCGGCGTGTACCAGCTCATCGACTCGTCCGAAAAACTCGCGGCGAATGCGGAATTCTGGCCCGGGGCCGGTGTAGTGGTGCCAGCCGGCGGGGATGCGGACATGGTCAAACCCCTCGGCATGCATAATGCGGAGATCTTTCGGCGAGTAATGGCCGCCCCAGTCCTGCCCCGGGGGCGATTCCAGTCCGTTGCCGAGGTTAGCCCCTCGCCGAAATCGTCGCGCAGCCAGATGCGCCCTGGTGGTGCTGCCATTGAGCCGCTTCATCTCGATCAGCCCCGCCGGACGGACTGCCCGCGCGCTAACATGAATCGTGACGGGACGGCCTCCGACGACCTTAAACGACGTCGAAAGCGTCTGGTTATGCCACGTCCGGGCGTAACGAGTTCCCTCGAGGGCCGGCGCGTCGGTGGACTGTTCGACCACGCTCCCTCCGCCGGTTTGCCAGCTGCCGGATTGAGCCCCTCGCCGCGACTCGAAGCCACCGTCAGTCAAGACCGCACCGTCAGCTCTCAGGTCGTCCCACAAAACCTCCTGGCGGTAGAGCACTCCAGGTGACACTTGTTCCCACGGACCCATCAAGCTCAAGCTCACAGTGCCGTCATGGACCGGCGTGAAACGCACCGCCAGCGGCTTCCAGCCTCGGTGCGTTATCGGAAAGTTGACCGTGTATCCGCGGGGCTGTTCGGATTCGGACACCCAGTTCCTTCGCGCAAGCGTTCCGTTGCCGGCTGCGACTTTGCCATCGTCGAGAACGGCGACATGTGCATCAGCCACGAGGTCGAATCGCGCCGTGGTGGCCAGTTTGACGTGTGGGTCATCCGCCATGGTCGTAGCCGATGCGAATGCCAGGAACACAGTCGTAAAAAGGCTGCTCGCGAGGATTTGACTTTTCATGACAAATCATCTTCTACAGAGGGAGGCACTTACTCATTGGCACATTCGGGCGTTGTCCGTTCACCTTCAGTCTCTCTGTGCACCGATTTTGATGCAAGGGCCAAGGATTTGCCGACGCCGTCGGAGTCGGCCGTTATAATGGAAATCGGCAGCCGGATCATTCGCGAATGGGCACACGTCGCTGCATGCCACCGTGCGGCATTGGTGTCGGGCCACACGAGTTCTCGGAAGAAAGGATCGATCATGAAGCCTTCAAAATCGTCACGCCGCCAATTCATTGGACACGGTGTCCCTGCGCTCGGATTGCTGGCGTGCGCATGGCATCAACCGAGAATGGCTTCGGCTGCGGACGATGCGGCAAAGGATGGGGCCGCGACTTCTCAGTCCACGAGGACGTTAACGGATCGTGGTATCGCATTCCTCCGACCGCGTCAGGATGCGAAAGGGGGCTGGTCGACGCAGCGGGAGCCGGGAGTGACTGCCCTGGTTGTGACTGCGCGATTGCGCTCGGGACAGGTCGCGCCCGGCGAGCCGGCGGTCACCAAAGCCCTGGCCTATCTGGAGAGCTTTATCGGCCCCAAAGGGGGGCTATCCGAGGCTCCGCACGCGAATTACTCGACTTCGATCGCGCTGGTAGCGTTTCGGGAAGCCAATACGAAAGGTAGATATGATCGCGCAATCAAAACGGGCCAGGAATTCCTGAAGTCGATGCAATGGGATGAGAGCGAGGGCAAGACACGCGATGATGCCTTTTACGGGGGCGCGGGCTATGGTGGCTCGAACAGCCGGCCCGACCTGTCCAATACCGCGTTCTTCATCGAGGCCTTGCGGGATACCGGTCTACCCGCCGATGATCCCAACTTGAAAAAAGCGCTCGTTTTCGTTTCGCGCTGCCAGAACTTGACGAGCGAGTTCAACGATCAAACCTGGGCGTCGAAGATCAACGACGGCGGATTCGTGTACACGGCCGCCAATGGCGGGCAGAGCATGGCAGGCCAGGCGGAGGGCGGTGGCCTCCGCTCGTACGCGAGCATGACGTACGCCGGTCTCAAAAGCATGATCTACGCGGGGCTAGTACGAGACGACCCACGCGTCAAGGCGGCCCTGGCATATATCACCAATCACTACACGCTCGATGAGAACCCCGGGCTCGGGCAGCAAGGGCTTTATTACTACTATCATACTTTCGCCAAGACAATGGCACTCTTGGCTGATCCGACGCTGACCGATGCGGCCGGAGTATCGCACGACTGGCGGTCCGAGCTGGTCAAGGCGATCTCGAAGCGCCAACTTTCGGAAGGTGGGTGGGTCAACCCGGCCGACCGGTTCATGGAGGGGGACCCGAATCTGGTGACCGCATACGCTCTTCTGGCGCTGGCGTACACACGGCCAAAGGCGAAATAAACTGAGTCGTCCGTTTGGACGTCCAGTGTCAACGGCAGTCAAGGCTTCGTTGCGAGGACCGTCGCGTGCGCTGCGCGTTAATTAGCGATATACACGGCAATCTTGAAGCCTTGGATGCCGTACTACGCGACATCGCAACACAGCACGTCAACGAAATCTTCTGTCAGAATAATTCGCGACATCGCGTCGCAGTCTTAGCTATCGCCCTTGCGACTGTAAGAACTCAGCGCGCTCTCGATGCGGAATTTCATCTGCCCGAGCTCGTCGCCCGTATATGGGCTATGCGGCCAGGGCCAATTGACCGCGTCATCGGCGAACCGTGGGATGATGTGCCAGTGACCATGATCGACGGTCTGGCCGGCTGCACGGCCATTGTTCACGATGACATTCATCCCATCAGCGCCGGTCGCCGCGGCGATCGCCCGGCACAGTCTGGGCAAGAGCGTACCCGCGGCACCCGCTACTGCGTCGGAAAGTTCGCTCAGGTGAGCGTGATGGGCCTTGGGCACGAGGAGCGTGTGGCCGTGATTGACCGGGTTGATGTCGAGAAGCACTAACACTTCGGCCGTCTCGAGGATTTTGGCCGACGGAATCTCACTGTATACTATTTTGCAAAAAATGCAGTGTGGGTCACGCGGTTCGTGGCTCATGAATCTGGGCTCCTGCGTTCGCTGCGAACCCGAGTAGCCGACCGGCGGCCGATGGTTGCTGTCAGCTCGGATGAGGTTGATCGGCAAGAGCTATGCGGTCGGCGCCATCAAGCGCCACGAGATGATCCGACGACGGCCGGCTTGGCCGGTGCTTTGATCGTCTCGGACTCGCCAAGGAGAGAGATCACGGCCATCGGAGCCGCATCTCCCTGACGGACCTTGGCCAACTTGTAAATCCGCGTGTAGCCCCCCGACCGATTTTTGTAGCGGGGACCGATCTCGTGAAAGAGCCTGAATGCCACATCCTTGCTGGTGAGAACCGCCAAGGATCGTCGAAAATGGTCGAGGTTCCATCCATCCTTGGCCAGGGTAATCAGTTTCTCGGTGAACGGCTGAACTTCCTTGGCTTTGGCCAGGGTTGTCTGGATTTTGCCGTGTTCCAAGAGCGCGGTCGCGAGATTGCGCAGCAGCATTCGGCGATGCGAGGGGGACCTTTTGAGTTTTCGGCCGGCTTTTTGGTGACGCATGATTTTGAATAATTGGGCTATTGGTTAATGGGCTTGCCGGGTGGAATGGAATCTATGCACCTGGTTTCAAGGGCACGTTCATTCCCAGATCCAGTCCGATTTCGTGCAACTTGGCCGAACTTCTTTGAGGGTTGTCTCACCGAAGTTGCGTACGTTCAATAGTTGATCTTCGCTCCGGCTCACCAGGTGGCGGACGGTGGTGATCCCCTCGCTTTCCAGGCAGTTGGTCGCTCGGACCGACAGCTCGAGCTCGGCCAAGCTCATGTCGAGCTTGCGTTCGAGCTCGGCATCGATGGGCAAGTGCTGAGATCCGTCGCCTGAGAGTGCCTCGGAGGGGAGGCCGGGCCCCGGCTCGTTGTACTGCACAAACGGGTTCAAATGCTTGCGAAGGATCTTGGCGGCCTCAACCAAACCCATCTCCGGGCCCAGGACTCCGGTCGTCCAGATCCGCAGGATGAGCTTGTCGTAGTTTGTCCTCTGGCCGACGCGGGTATTCTCGACGTGATACTCGACGCGCTGGACGGGGCTGAAGCTGGCGTCGATCGGGATAACGCCGATCTCGAGATCGTCTGTGTGTCCCTCGGCCGCAGTACGGTAACCGCGGCCGTTCTCGACGGTCATCTCCAGGTGAAAGGGAACGTCGTCGGTCAGGGTGCAGAGGATGTGGTCAGGGTTGATGATCTCAACCGACTCGTCGTGGAGGATGTCCGCCGCCGTAACAACGCCGCGACGGTCGCGATCGATCCGGATCGTCCGCGACGACTCGGAGTGGTTCTTGACGACCAAGAGCTTGACATTCAGCACGAGATCCGTAATGTCGTCAACCATCCCCGGTATCGAGGAAAACTCGTGTTGAACGCCAAGGATCTTGATCTTGGTGATGGCGCTTCCTTCCAGACTGGAGAGGAGAATGCGCCGAAGACTGTTGCCGACAGTATGGCCGAAACCGCGTTCAAATGGTTCAACGTGAAACTCGCCGAACGTATCGGTCAACGTCTCGCGGTTGCAGATCACCCGGCTCGGAAGTTCGAGGCCTCGCCAACGAATACGCATCACTATCTCCCCATCCCAAGTTGAAGCGCTTCACCGCGCGTCGTCAGCGGCTTAACAACTCGATAATCAACTGAGGTGTCACTGGCAGCCCGACGTCCTGAACCACGGGCAGACGGCTCACGCGCCCTTCGGGCGGGTCGGTGCTGAAACGATCCAGCCATTCGGGGACCGGCGGCGCGCTGCCGGTCGCAAGGTTTTCCGTCGCCAGCTTGCGAGAATGCTCGCGGTTCTTCATTTCGATCTTGTCACCGGGTCGGACAAGGTAACTAGGTATGTCGAGCTTGCGACCATTCACGCTGATGTGCCCGTGAGTGATCATCTGCCGTGCCTGGGGGCGGCTGGCGGCAAATCCGAGCCGCGTGATCACGTTGTCGAGCCGCCTCTCCAGTAGCGACATCAGAGCGTCACCGGTGTTGCCGGGCGCCGGCTGGCCTCTTCGTAATATTTGCGGAACTGGCGCTCGAAGATCCCGTAGTAGCGCTTGACCTTTTGTTTCTCTCGCAGCCGCCTGGCATATTCACTGGCTTTGCTGCGACGAAACTGATGCATTCCCGGCACGCCTTCGCGACGATCGACGGCGCACTTCGGCGTGTCGCACCTTGTCCCCTTGAGAAACAACTTAGTGCCTTCGCGCCGGCAGAGCCGGCAAACTGGTCCAATATGACGTCCCATGGCGGAAGAACGGCCCTCGGTCGACTTGAACTCGTGAAATCAATTTCTCATTATCGGTGAGATCCAGCCGACCGGCCTCGCGGCCGCACTCTCGGTCTTGGATGGAATTCGATCAATACTCCGGTTGCGGATCAGTGACTCACTGCAGGTCGCGGCTCCAAGTGCCGGTTGTCACACGCGGCGCTTTTTAGGCGGGCGACAGCCATTGTGCGGCAGCGGCGTCACGTCTTCGATAGCCTTGATCAAAAGCCCGGACGCCTGAATTGCCGTGATTGCGCTTTCACGCCCAGAGCCCGGCCCCTTCACCTTCACTTCGACCTCCTTGACGCCGTACTTGGTCGCGGAAGCCGCGGCAGTCTCGGCCGCGCGCTGCGCGGCGAACGGAGTGCTCTTGCGGCTCCCTTTGAAGCCAACGGTTCCCGATGAGGCCCAACAGAGCGCGTCACCGTTTGGGTCGGTGATCGTCACTGTCGTGTTGTTAAACGTCGCCTTGATGTGCACGACCGCCCGGCTAACGTTGCGTCTGGTCTTCCGCTTCTTGGCCTTGGCCACGTGTCAGTTGCTCCTGATTTATCTCTATTTATTTATTTTAATCTCGGGTGACGCTCGCGAGCAAAATTCCAAACCGGAGCCATTCTTCGACCGGCAGTCCGCGCCCGATCTGAGGCCGGGCTTGAGCACGCTGGGCCGGCGGATAGTACCCAATACCCGCCGGCTCGGCCGGGTCGAACCAGGCGGACAGGCTGCCTGGACCGAACTCATCCGCTTAAAGAGAGACCGGCACGCATGCCGGTGTCGTTACCGCAGTTCCTTCACGCCCTTCTTTCCAGCAACCGTCTTGCGGGGGCCCTTCCGGGTCCGAGCGTTGGTCCGGGTCCGCTGGCCTCGCACCGGCAATCCCTTACGGTGCCGCAGACCGCGATAGCAGCCGATGTCACGCAAACGGGCGATGTTTTGCTGCACTTGACGGCGAAGCTGACCTTCCACCGTATACTCGTTATCAAGCAGCGAAGCCAGTTTGGCCAGGTCGTCCTCGGACAGGTCGCGTGCCCTTTTTTCCGGGTCGATCCCTGTCCGCTCGCAGAGCACCCCCGCTAAGTACGGGCCGATCCCGTAGATATATTGCAGCGAGATCACCGTGCGCTTGTCGTTGGGGATATCGACACCGAGAATACGAGGCATCCGAACAATCTCCCTTGGTTCGATTCAACTTAACTCAGCATGAAATTCGCACGACTGACGGAGAGAGCGACTCCATTCAGCCTTGACGCTGTTTGTGGCGGGGGTTGGTGCAAATCACGTAGACCTTGCCCTGACGGCGCACGATCTTGCAATTTTCACAGATTCGCTTGACACTCGATCGCACTTTCATGGTTTCTCAATCGGTTCTAGACGACTCCCCGCGCTTGCGACCGGGAGTCGGCATGATTCTCGAACGCATACCTATCAGGACGAAGCCGAATTTAGCCAATATACTCGGCGGCCTGGCCTACTGCAAGAGTGCGTTGTCGCGCGATGCACTTTGACGGCTGGTGCAACGACCCAAAAGGGCAAGCCGCGAATCGCGCTTCGGGACAAAAACTGCCGCGTCAATCTTCGAGATACGTCAGTACGCGTGGGCCCTCAGGGGTCATCGCCACCGTGTGCTCGAAGTGGGCGCTATAGCGTCGATCCTTGGTCTCTACGGTCCAGCCGTCGTCGAGAGTACGAACGTCTTTGGTTCCCAGCGCGACCATCGGCTCGATTGCCAGCACGACCCCTGGCTCGAGCTTGATGTCGAATTTTCGAAGCGATGTGCTTACAAAGTTTGGAACCTGCGGCTCCTCATGCATGGTCTGGCCGATGCCATGTCCGACGAACTTTTCAACGACGTAAAGCCCCTGGCTCTTGACGAATCGCTCCATCAGACTTGCGACTTCCAACCAGGTTCCGCAGCGTGCCATCGCACGGATAGCGAGGTTCAATGTCTCGGAGGTGACATCCAGCAACTTCTGGATCTCCGGCCGCATCGCCCCAATGGCCAAGGTCACCGCGGCATCGCCACACCAGCCGTTGATCTTGCAACCTGTGTCGACCGAGACGATGTCTCCCTCGCGGAGCGGGCGACGATTGGGGATGCCATGTACGACCTGCTCATTGACACTGGCGCAAATCACCGCGGGAAACGGCGGCTTTCCCTTGACTGAGCTGGGATAACCTAGAAACAAAGGAATTGCGTCATGCTCCGCGAAAATCGCGGCGACAGCCTCGTTCATCTCGGCGGTGCATACCCCGGGTACCGCCATCCGCCGAACCTGATCGAGTGCCTTGGCGACGACCCTTCCCGCCTCACGCATCAGCGCGATTTCCCGTGGGCTCTTGAGCTTGATTACGGGAGGTGCTTCGGCCTTGGTCGCACCGCCCCTGGCCTTGGGCTTGCGCACGAGACCCGAAAACAAAGCCGGCATCTGGGGCCGGGATCCCAAGCCTCGGTGGGAAGACACGTCGCGGCTCCTCTACGCCAGGATCAAAACTCTCTTGGGCGACGACTCGATCAGTTCCAATATCACACGCAAATCGGTCCGCTGGTTATCCGCGTATGGCACCATTACCACTTAGCGCCGACTCACGAGTCCGGTATAGCTGCGCATCACGAGGTGGCTGTCAATCTTCTGCACCAGGTCAAGACAGACGCTGATCACAATCAGCAGCCCCGTTCCGCCGAGGAATGACGCAACCGTCCAGTCCACGCTCAGTGCGGCTTGCACGAGTGAGGGTATGACCGCAACCAAAGCCAGGAAGGCCGCCCCGACGTATGTGATCCGTAGCATCACCTTCTCGAGGTAATCGGCGGTCCGGCGTCCGGGTCGGTAACCCGGAATGAAGCTCCCGTAGTCTTTGAGGTTTTCCGCCATATCCTTGGGGTTAAACGTGATTGCCGTCCAGAAATAGCAGAAGAAATAAATCAGAATGATGTAGCATACCGTGTAAATATAACTCTGCCGCTGAAACGCGTCGGCGACCTCTTGAAAAAGCCACCCGAAAAATGACCCAACACTCCAATTGTCTGTACGCATGCCTGACGTGGCTCGTGCCAGGCTACTGAAGACGAATGACGGAAAGATAAGCAGGCTCGAGGCGAAGATGATTGGCATCACGCCGGCCTGGTTGACCTTCAAAGGGAGGAATTGCTTGGTGCCGCCGAAAACCCGGCGGCCGCGCACGTGCTTGGCCGATTGAGTCGGAATGCGCCGCTGACTTTCTGTGATCGCGATAACGCCAACCACCACGGCGATGAAGAGACCGAGCAACAGCAGGATGGTGATGATGCCGTACTTGCCTGGCTCAGGCGTTAACTTGGAAGTCGAGTTTTCCCAAAGCCCCTTCATCGCGATCGGCAAACGAGCCAATATGCCCGCCATGATCAGCAGGCTGATCCCGTTGCCGATGCCGTACTCGTCGATTTGTTCACCCACCCACATCAAGAATATCGTGCCGGCGGTCATGATGCACACGCTGACCATGCCGTGCCAGAAATCGCGGTAATCGGGGAGGACCACGTTCATCTGGGGGCTCATCATATATTGCACCCAGAACGCACTCTGGATGGCGCATAAGACGACGGTCGCGTACCGCGTATATTCGTTGATGCGCTTGCGTCCGCTCTCTCCTTCTTTCATCATGGCTTCCAGCGATGGCACGACGCTGGCCAGAAGCTGGAAAATGATCGATGCCGAGATGTAGGGCATGATTCCCAGGCCGAAGATCGTGCTCATGCCGATCGAGGTGCCGCCAAACATCGCGACCGTGCCGAAGAGCTTGCCCGCAGTATTCCCGCTTTGCTGCTCCTCCCAGTTTTTCAACTGCTGCTGGTTGACGATCGGCAGCGGCACGTAAAAGCCGATCCGGTAGATCGCCAACAGCAAGGCTGTGAACAAGATCTTCCGCCGCAGTTCTGGGACTTTGAAGATCGTTAAGAGCTTTTCCATGGACGATCCCCTTGTCGCAATCGCCGCGAAAGGCGGCCGAGCGTTAGAGTCGGGAGCGATCGGACAGGGGTGGAGTCTGCGCTTGCCCACCGCGACGAACTGGCTACTCCCGATGCCAGGTTCATCCATCTAGAACTAGGACAGAGATCCCGAGCTTTTCGCCGGCATGATCGATTCAACCGACCGCGCCGACCTTCTCTTCGTGGGAACGAGCATGCACGGCGTGGGGCCGGTAGGGGACGACGACCGCCTTGCCCCCTGTTGCGGCGATTTTGGTTGCGGCTGACCCACTGAACTTGGTTGCGTGGACCTCGAGCTTCTTGGAGAGGGCACCATCTCCCAGGATCTTGATGCCGTCGAAGGCATGCCCCTTGACCAGCCCTTTTGAGCGAAGCGCTTTTTCATCGACGATGGCGCCCGGCTCGAAATGAGCGTCAAGGTCGGCCAGGTTGACGATCGCGAAGCTCTTCTTGAAGGCACCGTTAACAAATCCGCGCTTGGGAACGCGGCGGGCCAGAGGCATCTGGCCGCCTTCAAAGATCGGGCTCAGCTTGAATCCTTGGCGCGAGGAGTGGCCCTTGTGCCCCTTGGACGAGGTCTTACCATGCCCCGAGCCGATTCCTCGGCCAATCCGCTTGCGTTTTTTGCGGCGATGAACCCCTTGGTGGACGTCGTGCAGTTGCATCAGAGCGGCACTCCTCGCAGACGAGCGATCTCGTCCTTCGTTCGCAGCTTGAGTAAGGCGTCGATCGCCGCCTTGACAAGGTTTAACTTGTTATTGGAGCCGAAGCTCTTGGTAAGGATATCCTTGACGCCGGCCGATTCAACCACCGCGCGCACGGCGCCGCCGGCGATCACGCCGGTCCCCGGACTGGCCGGCATCAAAAGTACCTTGGCAGCGCCGTACCGGCCGACGACGGCATGGGGGATTGTCCCGCCGCGTAACTGGACGCGCTTCATTTGCTTGTGTGCGTCCTTGACGCCCTTTTCGACCGCCGGGGGAACTTCGTTGGCCTTGCCGTAGCCCCATGCGACCTGGCCGCGGCCATTGCCGACGACGACCAGAGCATTGAAGCTGAACCGCCGGCCCCCTTTGACGACCGCAGCGCAACGTCGAATCGACACAACGCTTTCGGTCCATTCCCCACGCTCGCGATCGCGTTCTCGTCCCTCGCTTGACACAGATAGACTCCCCGGCCGAATGGATTCTCGATTAGAACTTCAAGCCCGCCTCGCGGGCCGCATTCGCCAGCGCCGCCACGCGTCCATGGTACTTGTAGCTTCGACGGTCGAAGCAAATCTTGTCAATACCGGCCTTTTTGGCTCGCTCGGCGACCACACGGCCGACAAAGGTCGCGGCGGCTTTGTTGCCGCCGTACTTGAGCTGCGCGGACTTCGGGATCCAGCGTGCTGGCCGAGACCAATGTGGTACCGGTCTGATCGTTGACCATCTGCGCGTAGATATGCTTCGAACTGCGGAATACCGCAAGCCGCGGTCGTTCCAAGGTGCCGGACATCCGATTGCGGACCCGGCGCTGGCGCCGCAACCGGCGCGTTTGCACGAGCTTTTGTTGGTTTGAGGTATTCACCGTAAGACCCTAATGACGAACGGACTAATGTTGATCACTTCGACCCGAAGGCCTTGCCCGCCTTGCGGCGGACAAACTCGCCTTCGTAGCGGATTCCTTTACCCTTGTAAGGCTCTGGGGGGCGCACCTTACGCACGACGGCGGCGAACTGGCCGACGGCCTGCTTGTCGGCGCCGCTGATGATCACATGGGTCGGATCGGGCACCGCCACGGTCACACCAGGCGGCGCTTCCAGCACGACCTGATTGGCGTAGCCGACTTGGAGCGCGACCGTGTTGGCTTTTTTGAGCTGCGCCTGATAACCGACACCGACGATCTCAAGCTTTTTGGCATAGCCACTCGTGACACCCTGGACCATGTTCGCCACAAGGCTACGGGTCAGGCCGTGCAGTGAGCGGTTGGTTCGCTCGTCGTCGTGTCGGCTCACGAGGATCTGGCCGCCGCCCTGGTCAAATTTGACGTCGATCTCGGGCCGATACGTGAAGCTAAGCTTTCCTTTGGGCCCTTCGACCTGGATCGTCGAGTCGGCGATCGCAACTTTGACGCTCGTGGGCACAGGCACCGGCTTACGTCCAATCCGCGACATGGGTTTGTCGTCCTCTGCATCTGGTAACTCGGGTCAGGGATCTCGATCCGGCGCCGACCCTGTGTTTAATTAATGAGAGCCAAAACCTCACCGCCAACCTTCTCGGTACGAGCGCGGCGGTCGCTCAAAACTCCACGGGGCGTGCTCAGAATCTGAATACCCATGCCCCCCAAGATCGGCTTGAGATCGCGATAGCCTTTGTAGACCCTTCGGCCCGGCTTGCTGACCCTGTCGATCCGGCTAATTAGCCTTTCGCCGTTGGGGCCGTATTTCATATGGAGGCGCAGGGTCTTGGCCGGCAGGGTTTCGATTTCCTCGAAATCCCAGATATAGCCTTCGTCTTTGAGCACCTGTGCGATACCGCGGCGCATCTGCGACGCCGGCATGTCCAGGATCGTACGCTCGATCCGGACCGCGTTGCGGATTCGGGTGAGCATATCAGCGATAGGGTCGGTCATCATGGCGAACAGACCTTCAAAAACCGTCGCGGGTAACGCCCAGTCCATGCGACTAACATCGAGGGACCACTTGCGTCGGCACGGCGGGCAAAACTTACAATGAATTCACAACGGCCGCGGTATTTCACCGTGGCCTTACCAGCTCGCTTTCTTGACACCGGGAATCAGCCCCCGCAGGGCCAGGCTTCGGAAACAAATTCGACAAATGCCGAACTTGCGATAGAACCCGCGAGGACGTCCGCACAGTCGACAGCGGTTCCGATGTTGAACCGGAAATTTCCGCGGTGTCTCCGACTTGATTTTCTGGGCCTTGGTCGACATGCTCGGTTCACCAACCCCTAAAAAAACCATCTAAAATGCTGTACGTTTCAATCCGCCGAGGATAGCTGGCGATCAGTAGCCGATCGCCACGGGTGCTTACGCAATTCGCGTGACGCGTCTCCATCAGTGGGCCTTGACCGGTTGGCGAAATGGCAGGCCGAAATGGTGGAGCAACTCACGGGCTTGGTCGTCATTGGTGGCCGTGGTCACGATGGTGATATCCATCCCGTGTGTGTGCTGCATCTTATCGGCGTCGATCTCGGGGAAGACAACCTGTTCAGCCAGACCCAGACTGTAATTGCCGTGGCCGTCGAAGCTATTGGGGTTCACTCCGCGAAAGTCTCGAATTCGCGGCAGAGCGATCGAGATCAAACGATCAAGGAACTCGTACATTCTCAGGCCGCGTAGAGTAACCTTGCAGCCGATGTCGTTGCCCTCACGGAGCCGGAAGCCTGATACCGAGGTCTTGGCCTTGGTGATCACCGGCTTTTGACCACTGATCTTGCTCAGGCTGTCGACGGCCGACTCGAGTAGGGCCTTATCTTGTGTGGCCCGTCCGACTCCCATGTTGATGACAATCTTGGTCAACTTGGGGATCGCCATCGGATTGTCGAAGTTGAACTTTGCGGACATTGCTTTGGCGATGTCGTTTTTGTACTGGTCCTGGAGGCGAGCCATTCCCGTTATCCTTCACCGACTAAATGCCATTAAACCTTTTTCGCCAGGGCCCGTGCCTTGACGGAGTGAGCCGGCTTCTTGGGACCGACGTTGCCGAGGCTTACGTCACACGTCTTGCAATAGCGCTGCTTTTGACCGTCGTCGGTAAACCGGTGGCCGATGCGGACTCCACGGTTGCACTTGGAGCAATAGAGGAGCACGTTGGACACATCGATCGGCATCTCTTTAGAAAGACGGCCGCCCTGAGGGTTTTTCTGGCTCGGCCGCAAGTGTTTGTAGACCCGGTTGATCCCCTCGACGACAATCTTGTTTCGCTCGGGAATGACGCGCAGCACCTTGGCGATCTTGCGGTCCCCGGGTGTTCCACGGTCGTCGCCGGTGATTACTTCGACCTGGTCGTCCTTGCGAATGTGCATGATCATCTCACTGGTTGATTGGCCTTGACTGCTGACGACCCCGATCGCTCTCGATAACTCACACAACCTCGGCCGCCAGGCTGATGATTTTCATGAACTGGCGGTCGCGCAGCTCGCGGGCGATCGCACCAAAAATGCGGGTGCCGCGCGGGTTTTTCTCGGCGTCGATCAGGACGACTGCGTTGCGATCGAACTTGACGTAAGAACCGTCGGTGCGACGGGTCTGATTCCGGGTTCGAACGACGACACAGCGAACCACATCGCCGGCCTTGACGTCCCCCCCTGATGTCGCTTTCTTCACGCTGGCGATGATCGTGTCGCCCAGGCCGGCGGTCCGCCGTTTGTAGCGCGACGCACTGCCGCCTAACACCTTGATGCACATTACTTCCTTGGCACCGGTGTTGTCGGCCACGTCGAGCCGGGTCTGCATCTGGATCATAAGACACTCTACCCTTGATTCACGGTGGCCGCTGGCACAGTTGCCGCGACCGCGTTTGTTATCGAGCCATTATGGCGGTGTGGCAATCGCTTGCGCAATCGCGCTCGCCCAAGATTCCAATATCATCTACCTTTTCAACTGGGAGTCCGTGCAGCCTCGTCCTCACCGGCCAATGCCTGCTGGGCCCCGGGCCGAACAATGCGAACAATCCGCCAACGCTTGAGCTTGGAGAGAGGGCGGGTCTCCATGATCTCGACCACGTCCCCCAGGTGCGATGAGTTCGCCTCGTCATGAGCGTGGCAGACCGTACGCCGCCGCAGCATCTTGCCGTACTTGGGATGGGGCACGAGCCGTTCGACCAAGATACGCCGCGTCTTGCTCATCTTGTCGGACGTGACGATCCCGATCTCCGTCTTCCGGCGGCTACGGGCTGGCATCGTCTTTTTACTGGCCGGGCTTGCTTCACTCATCGATAGTTCTCAATCGGATTCAATCATTCAGGTTGGAACGGTCGGGCTTCTGCGGCTCAAAACGATTGAAGTCACCGCGTCGCGGCCAGGACCGACTGTTCTCGTTCGATCTGCCGCAGTCTCAAGATCGTGTTGATACGGGCGATCTCGCGCTTGGCTTTGACGATTTCACTAGGGGCCTCCAGCCGCTCGGTCTCGCTCTGGAGACGAAGCCGGAACAAGTTATGTTTGACTTCCGCGAGCAGCAGATTGAGCTGCTCTTCGGTTTGTTCGCGCAGCTCGGCGGGTTTGGACATCGCTCGACTCCTCGTTAAACCGTGGTTCGGCGCGTGACGAAGCGGCAAGCGACAGGCATCTTGTGCGCCACGCGGGCAAAGACAGTGCGGGCGGCTTCTTCCGAGAGTCCACTCACCTCATAGAGGATGGTCCCCGGCTTGACGACCGCCGCCCAGAACTCGACTTCTCCCTTCCCCTTTCCCATGCGGGTCTCGGCCGGAATGGCCGTCACGCTCTTGTGGGGAAAAATGCGGATATAGACTTTCCCTCCCCCCTTCACTGCCTGGCTGGCCACGACGCGGCCCGCCTCGATCGTCTGCGCGCTGATCCGGCCCGGCTCGAGTGTTTGCAGGCCGTACTCACCAAACGACACGTAGTTGCCACGGGTCGCATTACCTTTTACGCGGCCTTTTTGGCTTTTTCGGTACTTGACCCGTTTGGGCATCAAGGCCATCGCCAGCCTCCACCTTCAAATAGTCACCTTGGTTGACCCACACTTTGATTCCGACATGGCCTTGGGCGGTCTTGGCCTCAGCGAACCCATAGTCGACCCGAGCCCGGAGCGTGCTCAATGGCACCGAGCCGGCGGCGGTCGCTTCGGTCCGTGACATTTCTGCCCCTCCCAGCCGCCCCGATAGCTGGATCTTTACGCCCTTGGCGCCACCGTCCATGGTCTGCTCGACGGCTCTCTTCATGGTTCGCCGGAAGCTTGACCGTTTTTGAAGCTGCTCGGCGATGTCCTCACTAATCAGCTGCGCGTCGATCTCGGGCCGCGCAACTTCGACGATCTTGATCTCGATCTTCCGACCGGTCTGTGTCTGCAGCTCTTTCTGCAGGTTTTCAACCTCGGCCCCCTTGCGACCGATGATCACCCCGGGCCGCGCCGTCGAGAGGAGCACCGTCACCGCGTCACGGGTCCGCTCGATCTCAATCTTGGGGATCCCAGCGAATCCATACTTTTTCTTGATGAATGCCCGGATCTTGAAGTCTTCGATCAGCAGGTCGGCAAATTCGTGCTTGGAGGCATACCAGCGGCTGCGCCAGTCCTCCATAATCCCCACTCGAAAGCCGGTCGGTCGAACCTTTTGGCCCATGTGTCAGTCGCCCCCTGCTCGTCTCGTGCCGACTCTTATTCTCGTTCCCGCGTCTTTCTTCACCAGAATTTCGATCATTCCGCCGCCTCGTCGTCGTTGCCGTCTTGCTGGCTCGCCGACCAGTTGGCCATGTCGGCGAGTCCAATGGCGATATGAGCCGTGCGGCGGCGGATCAGGTACGCCATGCCACGCGCACGCGGCATTAGCCGTTTGAACATGGGCCCTCCGTCGCCGCGGGCATCGATCACGACGAGTTCACCCACATTGCGGATGCCCTTGTCTTCGGCGTTAGCCATAGCGCTTTTGAGCACACGCTCGACCAGCCGCGCCCCGCGGTGCGGCATGTACTTAAGCACGTCGAGCGCGTCGTCGGCGTAGTGGCCCCGGATCAGGTCTAGGAGCGGGCGGACCTTCCGCACCGAGATCCGAGCAAATCGATGAGTCGCTTGGTAATCGGCTGTGAGGCTCATGGCCAGGGTCTCGAGCAGTCAATAAAATTGGGAAGAATTCGCGACGGAGGGCTGTCCCTCCACTTTTTTCGCACTCGCTGGATTATTTCTTGGGACCAGCCGACTTGGATGCCTTGCCGCCATGGCCTCGGAAAGTCCGCGTGGGGGCGAATTCGCCAAACTTGTGGCCAACCATATCTTCAGTCACGTACAACTTGACGAAGATCTTGCCGTTGTGAATGGCAAAGTGCTTCCCCACGAATTCGGGCACGACCGTGCAGGCCCGAGCCCACGTCTTGATCGGCTCGCGACTGCCGGAGGAATCGGCCCGCGACACCTTCTCGAGCAGCCGCTCGACGACATACGGGCCTTTCTTGAGCGAACGTCCCATGGCAAATAGGGTCCTGTTGAGTCGGTCGAACTAATCTTACTGCGTTATCTTCTTGCCGGTCGCATGACGGCGACCCAGTCTTTCAGATCTTGAGTTGCCCATAACGGACGCTACGGCGGCGGCGGATAATGGCCTTGTTCGACGGCTTGCGGCGGCGGCGGGTCTTGCCTCCCTTCGCGAGTTTGCCCGTCGGCGAACATGGGTGTCGGCCACCCGAGGTCCGACCTTCGCCTCCACCCATCGGATGATCGACGGGGTTCATTGCCACACCGCGCACGTGCGGCCGTATTCCCAGCCATCGAGCCCGCCCCGCTTTACCCAAACGGACGTTCATATGATCGGGGTTTCCAACCATGCCGATCGTGGCCCGGCATGCTGCTGGGATCCGCCTGACTTCACCGGACGGAAGCGTGATCTGTGCCCAGTTTCCTTCGCGGGCAGTGAGGGTCGCGCCCACACCGGCTGAGCGGCACAGCTTGCCGCCGCCCCCCGGTTGCATCTCGATGTTGTGGATCGAGAGGCCGGTCGGAATCTTGCCCAGCGGCAGGCAGTTGCCCAGCTTGGGCTCGGCGTCCGGTCCGGTCGTCACGCCCATGCCGGCCTTGAGCCCCTCGGGGGCCAGGATATACCGTTTCTGACCGTCTGGGTATTGGATCAACGCGATCCGGGCCGACCGGTTCGGGTCGTATTCAATGTGCGTTACCGCCGCCACTTGACCATCACGGTCGTTCCGCACCAGTCGATGATCCGGTACATCCGCTTGTGCCCGCCCCCCTTGTGACGGCACGTGATGAAACCCTGATTGTTGCGACCACCTGTCTTCTTGTGCGGCTCGGTCAGCGACTTCTCGGGCTTCTTGTTCTTGTCCGTCAGCTCGGCGAAATCGCTGACCGACGAGTTTCGTCGCCCTGCGCTCGTCGGTTTGTAAACGCGAATACCCATGTTTCCATTCCTCAGCCGAATTATCGCCTGTGGCCGGTGGTTTGCCGCAGGCAACCTCTGATTTTTTGTCTTGCGACTATTTCCTCTTGCGCGGACCGAAATTCAGCAACGTGCTATCAGTAAAAGTCGATTCGATATTCTTCATGGAGCGTGACGATCGCCTTCTTCCAGTTCCGCATCCGTCCGACCTTGAGGCGATAGCGCCGGGGTTTACCGCGACGATTCTGGGTCCGAACATCCGCGACCTTGACGGTAAAGAGCGTCTCTATCGCATTCTTGATCTCGGATTTGGTCGCCAGCGGATTAACCTCGAACGTATACGCGTTGTGCCGTTCCGAGAGATGGGTGGCCTTCTCTGTGATCAGCGGGCGGATGACAACTTGATACGGTTCCAGTACGGGACCGGACCTGGTGTATTGGGGTGGGCGACGCAGTGTGACCATGGGTTAGCTCTCCGTCGAGTGGGCCGAGGAATTTGCGGGAGCGCTGTGGCCGGAGCGCGGCGATTTTTTCTTGGCCTGCTCCTTGAGCGCGATTAGGGCCTCCCGGGTCAGAATGAGGTAGCGCTGTTTGAGAATGTCGTAGGTGTTAAACTCACCCACCGGCGCGACCTTGACACCTTCAATATTACGCGCACTTTGATGAAGCACAGGGTTATGCGTCGGCAGGCCGAACAGGATTGAGCGTCGCTCAAGTGTCCTCTTGCGGGCCTTGACCTTCGTTTCACCTACCGACTCGGCGGCCTCCTCCTCGCTCAGATCGGGACGTCGGATCGCGCCTAATACCCTGGCAACCTCTTTCGTTTTGGCCTGGTTCAGTGTCAGGCCATCAACCACGATCGCCTGGTGATCTTGAAACTTGGAAAGAAGGGCCATGCGAACGGCCGCCCGGACCGATTTTTTGGGCATGCTGTAGCGATAGTCTCGGTTGCGGCGGGCGAATGCCGTGCCTCCGCCTTTCCGCTTGTTCGTCCGCTTCGAGCCAGCGCGGGCATTGCCCGTCCCTTTCTGGCGAAACAGTTTTTTGCCCGAGCCTGCCACATCGGCCCGGCCGCGGGTATTGACCGTGCCGACGCGCCGCGCGGCCAGATGCATCAACACCACTTCATGGAGCAACTGCTTGTTGACCTCGCCGCCAAAGTCGGCGGGGTTGATCGTCTCTTCGCCGATCTGCTCACCGGCGGGGTTATAGACGGGTACGCTCAACATGTTTCGATCCAGTTTCCGGTTCGCGGGTTAGGGCGCCACGGCCGCCATTGGCATACAACTGCCGTTCAGAATCTGTCAAACCTTGTTTGTTTGCCTGATGGTGATGTAGCCGCCGTTGGGCCCAGGCACGGCCCCGCGGATCAAGAGCAAGTTGTTGGTGGGGTCGACCTGAACGACCTGAAGGTTGCGAACCGTAACGGTCGAATGGCCCATGTGACCCGGTTTACGGATGCCCTTCTGAGTACGGGCCGGATCGGCGCTGGGCCCGGACGAGCCGGGGTGGCGGTGCATGCGCTTCACGCCGTGTGATGCCCTCAAACCGCGGAAACCGTGCCGTTTCATGACGCCGGCGTAGCCTCGGCCTTTGCTGGTGCCGGTGACATCGACGGCGGTCACTGGGGTGAAAAGCTCGACGGTCAGAGTCTGACCCTCGCTGACCTCGATAGGACCCGCCTGCCGCACTTCCCGCACATAGCGCTTGGGCTCAGCATTGACCTTTTTAGCATGGCCCCGCGCGGCCTGGCTGGCGCTTTTCCGCTTCTTATCGTCAAAACCGAGTTGGAGGGCATGGTAGCCGTCGCGCTCCGCGGTCCGGACTTGCAGGACCGTGCACGGGCCGCATTCGAGGACTGTCACAGGCACGACAGTTCCATTCTCCTTGTAAATCTGGGTCATTCCCACCTTGCGACCCAGCAGTCCCACACGCATCGTCTGGCTCCGTTGAAAGGACACACCAATCCACCGGCACGTACCGGCACGCAGGCTGCCGGTCCCGAGGGCCGCGAGTGAACCTGGGGTGAAAAGGTGAGGTTTCAACACAAGTCGTCGCCAGGCGTCACGGCGACTTGGGAACCGGAGCTGTCGCACGGGGGCTATGCAGCCATTCCGATTGAGGCATCCGATTCAACCGGACAAACACGAACGGCCGTAAATGCCACGCGTGGTCCAGGAAACCGTCAAACCCGCCTTGCCTTCCAGACTGATTTTGTGGCTCGATCAGGCGCCCGACTGGGAAGCCTTGATCTTGATGTCCACACCAGCGGGCAGGCTCAGCTTGTTGAGGGCGTCAATTGTCTTGTTGGTCGGTTGAACGATGTCGATCAGTCGCTTGTGCGTCCGAATCTCGAACTGTTCCCGCGACTTCTTGTCGATGTGCGGGCTTCGGAGCACAGTAAAACGTTCAATGCGCGTCGGCAGCGGTATCGGCCCATGCACGATCGCCTCGGTCCGCTTGGCGGTGTCGACGATATCCTTGGCCGACTGATCCAAGATGGTATGGTCGTAGGCCTCCATCCGGATGCGAATTCGTTCGTTGCTGATACCCGCCACCCTTCTGCTATCCTTCCCGAGCGATCGCCGAATTAACAGAGACCGTTCAAACCGAGTCTCGCACTTCACGCAGGAAAGTAAAAGTGTAGCAACCGCTCGACAGCGAGTCAACGCACCTCGGTCCACTTTTTGCGGTGATTTGGGCACGAGCCGGCCACAGAGCGTCCGGTCGCGACAGAGAGGATGCGTCTCGGCATCGATTTCGGCCTTCAGCCTACGCTCATACCATTCTCAATTGATATTGTGCTGGACCGGCGTGGATACAGTTGACTCGGCGTTCGGTTCGTCCTCGAACGGCCTTTACAAGGTAACAAGGAAGCCGGGAGGAACGTTGCCTCCATCCAATTCCGCAGGTTCGAACAGGATCCGCACATTAGTCACTAATCTTGATCTCCAAATTGCGTGTTGAAGACATTGTAACTGACTGCACAAGCTAGCCAGCGAGACCGATCAGCTCAGCGAGTCGAGCAAGCTATCCGGCGCGGCCGCGTATTCGAGCGGTTCCATGGTATAGCTTGCCCGGCCCTGGCTCAGGCTGCGGACGGCGGTCGAATACCCAAACATCTTCTCGAGCGGAGCTCGGGCGTCGATGACCATGAGCTTGCCGCGGTTACTCGTGTGATCGATCGAGGCTCTCCGGCTGGCCAGGTCGGCTGTAATGCCGCCGAGATAATCTTCGGGGGTGACGATTTCCAGACGCATGATCGGCTCCAGAAGCACTGCGCCAGCCTCGTGCACGGCTTTGCGCAGGGCGTCGCCGGCGGCGAATCGAAAGGCCAGTTCGTTCGAGTCGACGTCGTGGGTCGTTCCGTCGATGACGGTCACTTTGAGATCGACCAGCGGATAGCCGGTCCGTCCGCCAGACTTGGCCTCCTCACGCATGCCGGCCTCGATCGCCGGCAGGAACTCGGCGGGGATCACCCCGCCTTTCAGCTTATTCACGAAGTGGAGCACCGGAGCGCCCTTGGGCTGTCTTTCCGGTTCGAGGTCGATCGTGACCTTGGCATAAAGTCCTGAGCCGCCGGTCTGGCGGATGCAGCTCCCCTCGACCCGCTTGACGGCGTGCTTGATCGTCTCACGATAGCTGACACGCGGCCGGCCCACGTGCACCTTGAGGCGAAAATCGCGATCGATCCGGTTTTTGAGAATCTCTAGATGCAGTTCCCCCATTCCCGAAATCAAGGTCTGGCCCGTTTCCTCGTTGACCCGGAATGTGAAGGTGGGGTCTTCGCGCGTGAGCACTCCCAATGTCTCGGCGAGTTTGCCCTTGTCTGCCGAGCTGACCGGCTCGATCGACATGCTCATGACAGTCTCGGGAAACTCGATCCGTTCCAAGAGAATCGGGTGCGCCCCGTCGCAGAGCGTGTCTCCGGTGACTGAGTCTTTGAGACCGACAATGCCCGCGATGTCGCCGGCGATCGACTCCTGGATCTGCTCGCGATCGTCGGCCCGGATGTGGTAAAGCCGCGAGCAGACTTCTTTCTTGTCCTTGCCTGGATTAAAAACCCGGCTCCCCGATTTGAGCCTGCCTGAATAGACCCGGACGAACGATAGATCGCCATGGGCGTCGCTGGTGATCTTGAATACCAAACCGCAAAACGGCTCGTTCGGATCGGGTTTGCGCGTGATTTCGGTCCCCTTCTTGGGGTGATGGCCGACGACCGGCGGTTTGTCGAGCGGGCTCGGCAAGTAAGCGGCGACGGCGTCAAGCAGGCGCTGAACGCCGACATAGCGGAGGCTCGAACCGCAGAGGATTGGATGGACCAGGCCGGTCAAGGTCGCGCGCCGGAGGGCGGCGACGATCTTACTTGGAGGCAATTCGGCCCCTTCCAGGTGTGCCATGAATGCCTCGGTAAAAACCTCATCAACGTCGGACAGTGCGTTCAAGAGCTTTTCCCGCCAAAGTTCCGCCTCGGGACGAAGTTCTTCGGGAATTTCGGTCTCGGTAATCGTCGAGCCCAGGTCCTCGGTCTTGTAAAAGAGCGCTTTCATGAGAATCAGATCAATCAGTCCCTTGAATTCCCCCATGGTCCCTTCGGGACCGGCGCCGATTGGGATCTGGACCGCGATCGGGTGGCTATCAAGCAGCCGATCGTGGATCTCTTCAAACACCCGCTCGAACTCGGCACCAATGCGGTCCAGCTTATTGATGAAACAGATACGCGGGACGCGATACTTTGCCGCTTGCCTCCAGACCGTCTCACTCTGCGCCTCTACCCCTTCCACCGCCGAGAAGACGACGACCGCCCCGTCGAGTACCCGCAACGATCGCTCGACTTCGGCAGTGAAATCGACGTGCCCGGGCGTGTCGATGATATTGATGGTGATCGGCTCGCCGTCCGCATCCTTCCAGTGGCATGTGATCGCCGCCGCAACGATTGTAATGCCTCGTTCTCGCTCGTCTTCGCGGTAGTCGGTCGTGGTGTTGCCCTTGTCGACGTCCCCCATGCGGTGGATCTCGCCGGTGTAATATAAAATCCGCTCGGTCGTGGTCGTCTTGCCGGCGTCGATGTGGGCAATAATGCCGATATTTCGAATCGATCGTAGCTCGGTCGCCATTGGGTCGCTATCCATGGTCACGTCATCCCTAATCGAATCAAACGGCGGCTCGATCATGCGGCACTGACGCCGGCCGCGTGCGATCGTCTCGCAGCGATTCTCGATTCTTCCAGCTTAGCGAATGCACCGCATCGGTACAGCGCAAGTCGTACGTGCAGTTTGTGTCTCCCGTTACCCCCGCCCACGGCGCGTGTTAACCATATCTTAAGCAAAAATACACCCTAACAACATTTGATATTGCGCGTCGAACTCGGCTTAACTCTTGCAGCGGCCGCTTTGGGCCGGACACCATGACTAGCGTCAATCGCCATTATGTCTTCGTCACAAGCAAGGACGGCGATGTCGAACAGTACCGTCTCGATGGCGACGGCGGGGAAGCGATTCGCGCCAGACGAGTGCGCTCGTTTCATATTGGCTCGACTTGCGAAGGATGCGTCGCCGATTCCGAGCTCGGATGGCTCTACGTCGCTGAGGAAAAAGTTGGAATCTGGAAATACGGTGCCGAGCCCGGCGCAGGAACTTCGGGCACCCTCGTTGCGAAAGTCGGCGACCACGGTCTGACCGCCGACGTCGAGGGTTTGACGATTTATTACGCCGCGGGCTCCAAGGGCTACCTGATCGCATCGAGCCAGGGGGCTGGCACGTTTCAAGTTTACGACCGCGACGGGTCGAATGCCTTCGTACTCGCGATCGATCCCTCGAACGGCCCGATCAGTGATGTGGGCGAAACCGACGGCATAGACGTGACCAACGTTGCCACCTCGTCGCGCTTCCCGCGCGGGCTTTTCGTATGCCAGGACGGCCGCGGTAAGCGCGGATTCCAGAACTTCAAGTTCTTCGCTTGGGACCAGATCGCGGGAAACCGCCTGTTAATCGACACGAAACGCCCCGCCCGCCCAGGCTCATGATCGCTCAACTCCAAGTCGGATCGGGACAATTATGCCTGGGCCCTCGCCGGTGTGCGCGCCATGTCAGCATGGCGTGCAATCGATTGGCCGCGCCAGGTAGCTGACCCGGCAAAGCAGGTCAGAATCGCGCCGCGCTGCACTACGCATGTCGATTCACCACCGCCCGATCATCGCGCGGTGAAAGGTCGCTTCACGAGTTGTTCGCAGAAACCACACAGACACATCATTTGATTAAGTGAGGGGCGCTGATCACACTACCTTGCGATAACAACAGTGGCAACATCAATTGTAAAAATTTTTTAACAAAGGACACGAGGTATTCTGCCATGACAAGCATGAGACGAGGGTTCACGCTCATCGAACTTTTGGTCGTGATCGCGATCATCGCGGTTTTGATCGCCTTGTTGTTGCCAGCGGTTCAAGCCGCGCGTGAGGCGGCCCGCCGGGCACAGTGCGTGAACAACGTGAAGCAATTGCTGCTCGGCTTGCACAATTTTGAGTCGGCCAACAGCACGTTTCCCAAGGGCGTGAACGAACCGTATCTCACCGGCCTGAATTACAACACCGGCTCGGACGCACTCGGGAGCGATTTTTCCGAACCGTTCGGGCCCAACTGGGCGATCATGATTCTGCCCTTTATCGAGCAGGCCACTCTATACAATTCCTCGAACGTGCTGGGATATCCGGGCTGGGCGGGACCATATGCCGTGGCTTATGCGTCGACCGCACCGAATCCGAAGAACTATAATATGGACTGGTGCAACACCACGGTTCGCTCGACGCGTTTGGCTGCGTTCGTCTGCCCGACGGATCCCAAGAATGATCCAAGTAACAATTTCTTCCAGCCCAGCGATATCGCGCTCTTCACGGCGGCAGGGATCAATTATCCCCAGGATCAACAAAAGGGAATTCCGCTCACCAACTGGGCGCGGGGCAACTATGGAGCGAATCAAGGCAATACCGACCCCGACCACCAGATCAACGGAATCAATGATCCCGGCGCCAAGCAGTTGTTTCCGAGCCATGTCGGTATGATGGGGGAGAATTTCGGTTCGACGATTGCGTCAGTGACTGACGGACTGTCGAACACGGCCGCTATTGTCGAATTGCGAGCGGGGCTCACGACAGTCGACGTCCGCGGCGTGTGGGCGATGGGTTTGGGCATGGCAAGCTTGGGCGGCCACGGAAAGCCGTACAACCCGACCCCGA
Source organism: uncultured Isosphaeraceae bacterium (assembly GCA_963850935.1). Lineage (GTDB taxonomy): Bacteria > Planctomycetota > Planctomycetia > Isosphaerales > Isosphaeraceae > CAWFRS01. Next base: position 81,817 of record CAWKNT010000028.1, on the reverse strand, counting down.
ATAACCTCAATGGTTTCAATATCAATCAGGGCTGCAATGACGGCGGCGACGAAATGCAAGCCGGCCCAATTTTGGGACAGCAAGTGCTCAATGCAGCCCAACAGGGTATGGGCTTCAATTGCGGTAGTGGCATGTATAACAGCGGCGGCCAGAGCCGGAGTACGCATCCAGGGGGCGTGAACACTGGCTTTGGCGATGGCAGCGTTCGCTTCATCAAGAACTCGATCGCGTTTTCCGTCTGGCTCGCGATCGAGGCCAAGAACGACGGCGTGGTCCTCAGCTCGGACCAGTATTGATTGAATGAAACTTACATTTGGGGCTGGTCGAAACTGTCGCGTCGTCTCGACTGGCCGCCAGGCGCTCTCTCTGACCACATCGGTCTCTCCTCTTCCCGTTCCGAGAATCATGATGAGTCGAACAGCCGGCCTGCTAATGGTGATCAGTGTCGTTTGCCTCGCAGGGTGTGGCAGCGGTGACAATATCTGGGTGACGGGCGTGCTTCAAAAGGGCGGAGAAATGTACAAACCTCCTGAGGGACACAAGCTCGCACTTTATTTCTGTCCAATGGCGGACGGGACGTCGGGAAATCGAGGCGGCGACGTTGAAATGGCGGATTACGATCCCAGTGATGGTAGCTTCACCGTGCCGGGCCGCGACGGGTATGGAATTCCGCCCGGGAAGTATCGCATCGCCGTTGTGGAAACCCTCCGGCGCGAGGCACTTGACAAGCTTAAGGAAACCTCGAAGACGAAGAAGAGAGGCCAACAACAGCTGATTCGTGACGACACAAATCTCCTCGAAGCGTCGTTCGGCGAGAAGACATCGCCCTTTGTTCGCGACTTAACAACGTCAAACAAACTCACGCTGGACATGTCGAAACCGAATGGATGAGGGTCTTTTTCAGACGGCAGGCCCCCGGTGAGTGGTCGTTCTGCCGCTGTGTGTGCGCATCCTTTAGACTGCACTTGACCAAGGATCTGTAACAATGAAACGCCAAGCCGGCTCGCTGACCGCCACGTGGCTGATTTTTGCGTCCATGGCCGCCTTCGCCTCGGCCCAAGACGTCGCGCCCAAGCCCCCTGAGAATGGCGCGCACGAAACTGAAACGCCCTTCCTGGTCAAACCCTATTTGCAACTGGGCCACGCGCCAGCGCCCGGGAAACTGGTGCTCGTTTGGCATGCGGCCGACGTCGACGCCGCCTGGGCCGTCGAATACCAGCCAGGGACTGGGACGCGCTGGCAAGCTGCCGATTCACCGATCGCGCGGCGTGTCGTCGTGGCCGGCATCGAACCGCACCGGGTCTTTCATGTCGCTTTGACCGGCTTGCAACCCGGTGAACTGTTTGGCTACCGGATCAGAGTGGCCAACCATGTGATCATATCGGCTGATGCCCGTGCCCCCAAGCTGGCCGACCAGCCGCAGAGATTCGTTGTGTTCGGCGATTGCGGTGCAGGGACCGCCGAAGAAAAGGCCATAGCTCATCGAGCTTACCTGTCCAGGCCGGACTTCCTCATGATCACCGGCGACATCGTCTATGGCGACGGACGCATCGCCGAATATCGGGAAAAATACTGGCCGATCATGAACGCCGATCATGCCTCTTCGTCCGAGGGCGCCCCGCTCCTGCGATCGACCCTCAGTGTGGCCGCGCCAGGTAACCACGATATCGCCCATCGTGATCTGGCAAAGACGCCCGACGGGCTGGCCTATTTCTATTACTGGCTCCAGCCCTTGAACGGCCCGATGGGCAAAGAAGGAGACGCACTCGTCGCACCGGTCCCTGGCCCCGCCGAACACAAAAAGGCATTCCTGGATGTGGCGGGAGACGCGTTCCCGCGGATGGCGAACTTTTCGTTCGACTACGGCAATGCCCACTGGACGGTCCTCGACGCCAACCCCACGGTCGATTGGTCCAGCAACTCGCTGCAGGAGTGGGTCGCCAGTGACCTCGACGCCGCGAAAACCGCGAAATGGCGATTCGTCAGCTTCCATCAGCCCGGCTTCAACTCGTCCAAGAAGCACTTCGACGAGCAGCAGATGCGCGTCCTGGCTCCGGTATTCGAGGCAGGAAGAGTCGACGTCGTTTTTAGCGGCCATGTCCATAACTATCAACGATCTTACCCGATGCACTTTGCGCCTTCGGCCAAGAGCAGCGGCGCGGAGCCTTCGGGCACCCAGAAAAAGTCGCGCCACGTCGACGGCAAGTGGACGCTCGACAAGAAGTTCAACGGCCAGGCCGACACGATCCCCGATGGTGTCATCTACCTGATCACCGGCGCCGGCGGACAACATCTGTACAATCCCGAGCAGCAGGACGACTCGGCATCGTGGCAGGAATTTACACTTAAGCACGTTTCCAAGGTTCATTCGTTGACGGTGGTCGATATCGACGGCAACACGGCAACAATCCGCCAGCTAACCGCCGTTGGCGACGAAGTGGACCGTTTCGTGATCACAAAATGACGCTCTGGCCCCGGAGTTTTTCTCGCCTTCTTGCTGTAACGGAAACAACATAGAAGTCGCACGCAATTACACTGACAGGCATGATTTCCCGACGTTTGCCGACGCCTCCATCCGGGTGGTGCGAACCTCGGGCAATGTGATGTCTCGGTGCGGTCGATCAAAAAGTCAATCACCTCGTGGACCTTCAGCACGGGCAAGGCCGTGACCACCACAACCGCGATCGCTGATCAGCCGACCTCCGGGCTCGGTAGCGGCGAAACGCTCGACGTCCCGACAACGGCTCGGTCCATGGGACGTGCTCGCACTGGCGGCGTGGCTCGGCCTGGCCGCGGGATGGCTCGAGGTGGGCACGAGAGTGCTCTGCAAGAGCCTGGTCGGGAACAACAGGCTCTACCTGATGACCCGGCACTTTGTCTGGCTCGTTCCGCTGTCGAACCTGTTGCTGTTTTTGATCGGGGGTGCGCTGCTGGCGGCGGCTACGAAGCTATGGCCCCGCCTGGCAGGATGGCTCAGTCCGCGAATCCTCTGCGCGGCAGCCGTCTTGCCCGCACTCATGGTTGCCGGAAGTCAAATATACACATGGGCCTGGGTTATCGTGGCGGCGGGAATTGCGATGCGTGCGGTCCCGTGGTTCGAGCGGGCTGATTTCAGGTGCCGACGTTGGCTGTTGTTGAGCTTTCCAGGCCTGCTGGGATTGATCCCGATCATGGCTGCCGCCGTTTTCGCCGGAGAATGGCTCAAAGAGCGCCGGGAGGCCGCTCGTTCTTTGCCCCCGGCCGGTACGCCCAACGTACTCTTGATCGTGCTGGACACGGTGCGGGCGGATCGCATGAGCCTTTACGGCTACGAGCGTTCGACAACGCCAGCACTCGAGCGGCTGGCGCAGCGCGGGATTAGATTCGCCGAGGCGCGGGCCACCGCGCCGTGGACCCTCGCTTCGCACGCGACCATGTTCTCCGGCCGCTTGCCCCGCGATCTCAACGTGCAATGGCGGACGCCCCTGCGCGGGGACTTTCCGACGCTGGCTGAGTTCCTCGGGTCTCGGGGCTATGCGACGGCGGGTTTCGTCGCGAATAACGAATATTGCTCGTACGACACGGGTCTCAACCGCGGCTTCACCCATTACGAAGACTACCCCGTCGATCTAAAGCACCTGCGTCCCTTGCGGACGGCGCTCTTTGCCTCAAACGCCTGGGAGGCCATTTCCTGGGGCCTGTGGCAAAGCCTTGGCCCGCTCGACCCCGTGGTCCGTTGGATCACGCAGCCCGCTCGCAAAGACGCAGGATCCATCAATCGCGACTTTGTTCGCTGGTTATCGTACCGGCAAGGATCGCCTCGTCCCTTCTTCGCCTTCCTTAACTACCTCGATGCCCACGCGCCATACGTTCCGCCGGAGGGATCCGGGTTCCGCTTTGGTCCCGGACCCCGGAGCCTTTTCGATTTCTACGTCTTGGTCGGAGGATGGAGGACGATCGACAAAAGCCAGCTGCCGCCGAAATATCGTGAGCTCGTTCGAGATTCCTACGACAACTGTCTTTCTTATCTCGACAGCCAACTGGGCGAGTTATTTGACACATTGGAGCGCCGCGGCGTGCTCGAGAAGACGCTGGTGGTCGTCACTGCTGACCACGGCGAGGAACTGGGAGAACATGGTCTCTCTGAACACGGCGAAAGTCTTTATCGCCCTGAAATCCACGTGCCGCTGTTGATCATCTTGCCTGGCCATGGCAATTCTCGGCAAGTCGTGCGCGAGACCGTCAGCCTGCGCGACCTGCCGGCAACCATCACGGACCTGGTCGGCATGAAGAACGACGCGCCGTTCCCAGGTTCGTCACTGGCGCGGCTCTGGCGCGATGTTCGGCATGAAGGTGCCAGTCGCGTTCGTGATGATGATGGGGCAATCTCCGAGCTCGAGGGCCCGAATCCAACCTATCCGAGTCAAGGCCGGTCACCCGCTTCCCGGGGTTCGCTGGTCTCACTGGCCGAGGAAGACTATGTCTACATCCGCAACGAGGGAGACGGGCGGGAGCAGTTATTTCACGAAAGTGTTGATCCCGACGAGCGAGGTCAACCTCGCGAAGGTCGAAGCGATGCGCCCCCGACTGGAGCGCCTCCGCCGACGTCTGGACCAGATGAGGGCAACTCCTCCCCGGGCCGCACGTTAAACTTTGCACCGCCGGCCCTCGAGGGTGTCGTCTGATTGGTCATCGGCGCACACCGACAGCATGTGTAAAATTTCGAAGCCGGAAAAACAATCTCCGCCGGCGAACCATGCGCGGCCTCTCCCGTCGGCGAGGGCAAGTTTGAATTGCCCGGCCCCGACGGACGAGGTATCCCACCTGGCAAGTATCGGATCTCCCCGACCCAGATGCCCAAGAGCAGCGCGACCGCTCCACGTCCCAAGCAGCGCGGGCTAGCACGGCACCGCGACCACGACTTTCTCAACGATCAATTGGAACCCGCCAAATTGCGGATCATCCGCACAATCGATAAGCCGAGTCACCTGATCATTGACCTCGATCGGCCATCGGAATGACTTGATTCAGCCTGGCGGCGCGATCGGCTCGTACGCGCACATTGCTGTCGCAGTATGATCCTGTGACACTGAAGTGCGGCAGCAAACGTCAATTCTGGTGTGGCTTCGCAGTTCATCGGCGAGCGGATCCTGAACTGCGACCATCAAAAACGGCCGCGTCGGGAACTCCCGACGCGGCCGTTTGTCTTTCATCACTAGCGAGCACGCCGGCTCGTCTCAATAACTGTCGGAACTTACTACCTCGCCACCGGCGCGCGTGCCGAGCCCCTGGTAGGTGAGCATGTTGACCGAATCCTTGATGAAACGGACGCTGCCATCAGCGAACGCGAAATTGCACCCGCCAGGATGGTTGCTGGCGGCATTGACGAAGCTTGACGCCTCCGGCGCACAACTAGGGCAGGAACCGCCCAGGCGACAGCTGCGCCATGGGTATTGTTTCGAGTTGGGGGGGACGATCGCATTGAAAAGCGTGAATCCGCGTTCACCAAGGGCCCAGAGTTCCCCGTCGTATTGCTTCACACCGGCCGCGCAACACGCAGTATATCCTGAGCACGTGGCGAGTGCGCTGCTGCTCCAGAACGAATTGCAATTCGAGAGCGCCTGAAGCACGGCTGCCGGATTGGATTCCGAGTTATTGCTGGCGATTGCAGGAGTGCCTGGAGCTGCAGACCCGCTGACGACGGGCACATCGGTCGCCCCCGCCACGCCATTCCCCCTGTAGCTATCGTTCTTTGTAGTATCCCCCACAAGACCTTCGCCGAAAGCGATCGTGTTTGACGTCCCGTCGGTGATGCCGGCGAGATTCACTGATTGACAGGATTTGTAGGTCGGGTCATATACCTGGAACACCCCCGTCGTGATCCCGCCCGTTGGATATTGGACAGTTGACGTCCCGATGCTGCCGTAATAGCTGTTAATGTATTGTTGCCCCGCCAGACCATCGGATGGGCAAAGAAATGTGGCTATTCTCGTGTTGTAAACTGTTTTATTGGTCGCGTCGGCCTGAGGCCCGACGAAGCAACAAGTCCAACTAAAGTTAGCCGCGTTGTAGAGTGGCCCTTGCTCGACATAAGGCAAAAGTAGAGCTTGGGCGCTCCACGATGTCCAGCTCGAGAGCGAAGCGGGCGGCGCTGTGCTGCCGTATGCCGTTGTGTTGTCAATACCCGGCGGCAACGCCCCAACTGCGGTGTTGTAATTGTGCAAAGCCAGCGCCAGTTGCTTCAGGCTGTTGGTGCATTGGATGCGGCGTGCCGCCTCGCGAGCCGACTGCACCGCGGGCAGTAACAACGCGATCAGCACGGCAATGATGGCGATGACGACTAATAGCTCAATCAAAGTAAAACCGCGGCGATCTCTCATGAATCAAGTCCTTGGTACGAATCAAATCGGCAAAAGGCATGAATGATGCCGAACACGCGAGACGGACACGAGCAATGCCTGGGAGGTCTCAGAGACCGGACAACGACAAAATACGGCGACCGACCCTACACACAATGACGCGACTGGCTACTTTCTCGTAAGGGCGGATTTGGCGGATTTAGCCTGTTTCTTGGGAGGTCCCCCCTTGTACGATTCCGCGCGGGCCTTTCGGTGAGCTAGAACCTTCTCGCTGACCTCGACCTGCGTACCCGACGTCCTCGACTCATCATTGCAACCGACCAGCGGAATATGTGAACCGACGAATAGCAGCAGAAGTAGAGTGCTTCCGCGCGGCAAGAACGTTGTTCTCATATCGAATTCTCTTAATGCGGGCTACGTGAACCGCGTAGTTGCCCGAGGATACTTCTGGGCAGATGTGTCCACGAAAGTCCAGGAATGAATTTATTAAGAGTAGCCGAAGGACCAGGCGAATGGAAGTCATATTAGTTGTGAATTCCGAACTTTTCGCACGAATTGCAGACGAACAGTCGCATGAGTCCCGCTTCGCGTGGCCTGATGAACCCGCGTGGATTTGGATCAGCCTTGATGTTTCACTCTTTCATATCGAAAGGCGTGGTTGGTGATCCTTTTTATAGCGAGGTCTCACGCGCGTATAGGACGCAGGTCGCAAGAGTACCTTGTCGTTGCGACCTGATCATGTGAAACTGACAAACGCCAGTATTCGTCAAACATGCCGCTCGAGGCGAAACTATGAATCCTCTTATCGTCCAGCAATTCATCGACTGGCTGGGGAGTGCCTTCGAGTTCGGAACGTGCCGCACCACTGGTACGGCCCGCCCCAATTCCCGCTAACGATCACATGAGAGTTGACGCGATGGTTCGACCAGACCAGGAAACTTCTCACTCAGACCCCGCAGCCGCCATCGACGATCACGCCGCAGAGCGGCCGGGATCAGTCAACTTGGCGCTTCCCCCCGAACGGATCGGGCGGCTCTTGATTTTCGCGGCCGTGGCTGGGCTCCTCGCCGGTCTGGCTTCGGAGTTCATCTGCGAACGAATCATGAACTCCTACCACACCGATCTAAACCCCCCGGTTCAACAGAATCCGAATCCTGAAGATGTGCGCCGAATGAGAGAAGCCCGCGTTTACTCGGCTACTCTGACATTCACGGCGTTGGGGGGACTTTTGGGACTGGCGCTCGGGCTTGCGGGTGGAATGGCGCGGCGCTCAGTTGTCGCCAGCTCGTCGGCAGCTATATTGGGACTTACGCTCGGATCGGCCGCCGCAGGTTCGTTATCGCTGGCTCTGGCGTCGTACTTCTACAAGTATTTGACCGCCAACCCCCAGTACGACGGACTATTGCTCCCTCTGTTCACCCACAGTGCAATCTGGTCGGCGGTCGGCGGAGTTGGCGGCGTGGCGTTTGGGCTGGGGATTGGGGGCCGAGGCCGCTGGAAGGCGACTTTGGGCGGAGGTGTCGCCGGTGCGGTCGCGGCTGCGGTCATCTATGAGCTAGTTGGCGCAGTCGCCTTCGCTTCGAGCAAGACCGACATGCCGCTTTCGTCCTCGGCTACCACGCGTGCGATGGCGCTCTTGCTGGTCGCGAGCCTATCGTCCATCGGGGCAGTGCTCGCGTTGCGTGAACCTACGAAGCGGGAAGCGAAAACGGCTGTCACGTCCTGATGCCGGGGAGCAACCGGCGCACGTTCCGTGCGCAGTTTCTTTTACCAAGCTACACGATAAAGTATCTACGAAAATGGCCGGGTCGGGAGATTCTCTCCGATCCGGCCGTTTCACTTAGATCACTGACGAGCAAGCTGGCCAGTTTCAATAGCTGTCCGAACTGATCACCTCGCCGCTGCCACGTGTGCCGAGTGACTCGTAGGTGACCATGTTTACCGAGTCCTTGATGAACCGAACGCTGCCGTCGGCAAACGCGAAATTCGCTCCTCCGGGATGATAGCTACCGGCATTGATAAAACTCGACGCCTCGGGCGCGCAACTGGGACAGCCGGAACTCATTCGGCAATTGCGCCAGGGGTATTGCTTTGAATTGGGAGGGACTATGGTGTTGAAGAGTGTGTAGCCACGTTCCCCCAGGGCCCAGAGTTGCCCGTCATATTGCTTGATGCCGGCAAGGCAACATGCAGTGTACCCTGAGCACGTCTTGGTTGCGGGGCTGGCCCAAAAGGCATTGCAAGCGTTAAGCTCTTGTAGCACGGCGGCGGGGTTCGATTCAGCGTTGTTCCCAGGCATTGTGTTCGGGACAATTCCCCCGGTCGGATCCGACGGCGACGACATGCCGTTTCCTCTGTAGTTACTATTCTTGGAATAGTCGCCGACCAGTCCTTCTCCGAACGCGATCGTGTTCGATGTCCCATCGGTGACGGCGGCGAGACTGACCGACCTGCAAGAGTTCACGCTGTTGTACACATTAAATATGCCGGTCGTATTGCCGTCACTGGGGTACTGGATTGTTGAATCGCCAATACTCCCCTGATAGCTGTTAATGTTCTGTTGTCCGGCAAGAGCATCGGACGGGCAGAGAAAGCTGGCGATCCTCGTGTTGTAAACTGTTTTGTTGGTGCGGTCTGCCTGGGTGCCCACGTAGCAACATGTCCAGCTAAAGTTGGCCGCGTTGTACAGTGGCCCTTGCTCGACATAAGGCAAAAGCAGGGCCTGGGCGCTCCACGCCGTCCAGGTTGAGAGCGAACTGGGCGGGCTCTGGCCAGCGTAGGCTGTCGTATTGACGATACCCGGCGGTGCGACATTCGTTGCTGAGATGTAGTTGTGCAAAGCGAGGCCTAATTGTTTCATGTTGTTGGTGCACTGGATCCGCCGAGCCGCCTCGCGAGCGGACTGCACGGCCGGCAATAACAGCGCGATCAACACGGCAATGATGGCGATCACTACCAATAGCTCAATCAATGTAAAACCTCGGCGCGCTTTCATGAATCAGCTCCCTCAAATGGATGAAGCCAGTAAAACCACTGCGATCTCGACTGCGAAGCTAGGACACGATCAACGCCTGGGATGTCCTATACGATCGGAGAACGAAAGAATGTGTGTAACCTGCCCCAGATGCATTGACGCGATCCACTACTTTTTCCCACTAGCGGATTTCACCTGTTTCTTGGGCGCTCCACCTTTGTAGGATTCTATTTTAGTTTTTCTATAGGCCTCGGCCGCAGGGTTTTCCGGGACTTGGGTACCCGACGTTTTTGAATCGTCGTTGCAGCCAATTACGAGAGTATGTGAACCAATGAACACGCTTAGCACGAGCAAGCGCCCGCGCCGCAACCACCCTGTTCTCATATTTAAGTTCTCAAATGGGGCGAAGTGAAGAGAGAAATCGCCCATAGGCAATCGGATCAAATGAGTTCACTGCAGTAAAGCTGGCATTAGAATACCGCACGCGCGATGTGAATGGAAGTAGGAAGATGGTCCGGGTTTTGAATGAACCGCGCAGAAGTTTCGCGAAAGCCGTTGCGCCGCCTTCCTAAGCCAGAGTTCCGCCTTCTAAATAAAGTTCTATGTTGCGACAACATTTGTTTGATTCACGGGGCATTCGATGGATCCGCGGCCCAGTGACGTTTTAGGGCGAACACTGCCACGTGCCGTGCAACCGAGTGTTTCGAGGGCACAGATGCCACACAGTTCGCCGACAACGATTCTTCTGGTCGCACTTTGGACAGGATTGACCGCGGGCTTTCTGGACCTCGCCCTATTAATCATGAGAAAACGGCTATTCACCAGCGATTTTTATCGTCTGGGTGACCATTTCTGGTGGGTGATCCCGGCGGGGGTGAGCTTCCTCGTCTTTGTGCCGGGGACTGCCCTTGCCGGTATGGCCCTGTTGTGCAGAGGGCGGGTCGCCTTGGGCTGGGTCGTCGGAATTCTGTCGTTCGTGGGGTTCTTCAACGCGTGCGCCAGGCTACCTATTGAGGTTTGGGCGGCTTTGCTCCTGTCTGGGGGGCTCGCTTTCCAATCGGCACGGTCGGTTGCCAGGCACCGCGAGCCATTCCTCTGGCTCGTGCGCCGGAGTTGCCCGCTGCTCATTGGCGCGGTGTTGGCAATCCTACTGCTCAGTTCTGGCGGGCGGGCCTGGTTTGAGTACCGGGCAATGACCAAGTTGCCGCCCTCCCCGGCCGGTGCCCGAAATGTCCTCTTGATCATCTGGGACACGGTACGAACCGGCAACTTGAGCCTCCACGGCTACAGACGCCCAACGTCTCCTAACCTCGAGCGGCTGGCCGGCCGGGGAGTGCGCTTTCGACCAGGCGTTTGCTACCGCCCCGTGGACGTCTCCCCTCACACAGCAGCATGTTCACCGGCAAGTGGCCGCATGAGTTGACCGCCGATTGGCTGTCACCGCTCGACGGATCCTATCCCACGCTTGCCGAGTATCTCGGCGCACACGGCTATGACACCGCCGGCTTCGTCGCCAACCTCGACTACTGCAGCCGGGAAACTGGCTTGAGCCGGGGCTTCGCCCACTACGAAGATTATCCGATCGAGGTGTGGGATGTCTTTAAACGCTACATCGGCCTCGGCAACCGGCTCGATTTGCTGACCCCGGCCTCCGTGATCAACCGGCTGGTCAAAAAATACCTGGGGCGACTCGTATGACGTGATTCCTCGCTCAAACGAACACGTAAAGAATGCCGCGGCCATCAACCGATCGTTTCTCGATCTGGCTCATCGTGGCAACGACGGCGCGGCCGCCCGTTCTTCGCGTTCTTGAACTACAACGATGCCCACTCGCCCTACGAGGTTCCCGATCGCTCAATTCCGGGCTTTGGACTGCGGCCCGTCTCATATCTCGATCGAGCTACCCTGAAAAGCTGGGACACCCTCGACAAGTTAAAAGTGTCGCAAGGTCATGTGCAAATGGCCATCGATGTTTACGACGATAGCATTTTCTACCTTGATCGTCATCTGGGGCTCTTGCTCGACGAGCTTAGCCGGCGCAAGTGCTCGACGACACTCTGGTGATCTTCGCGTCCGATCATGGCGAGCATCTCGGCGATCACGGCCTCTTCTTCCACGGTTGCAGCTTGTACCGGCAGGTGGTGGGCGTCCCACTTGTGATCGTGGATCCCAGGCATGTGCCGGAGGGCAGCGTGATCGATCGGCCTGTGAGCCTGCGGAATATTCCAGCAACCATCGTCGACCTGCTAGGGCTAAAGGACAACTCGCCATTTCCCGGCCAGTCGCTCCGCAGGCTCTGGGTTGGCAAGGAGCCCGCAGTGGAGTTGCCGTCCCAGCCGTTGCTCATGGAAGCCAGTAAGCCTCCCAATCTTACAAACCAGGGTCGCGAGCCAGTTTCCAAGGGGCCGATGCAGGCGCTCGTCTCCGAAGAAATGCACTATATTCGCTCGGCCGATGGGCTCGAAGAGCTGTACCTCCTGAAGTCCGACCCGGAAGAACAGTCTAATGTGGCCACGTATTCGTCTGCCGCAAATATTCTGCAGCAATTTCGAACCAAGCTGTCGGCGACGAAAAAAACGCGATGACACGATCGACCCACCGGCGAAAAACATCGGTCGCTACATCAGTCGTGCCGTTCGCATTTGCTCCGCCTGCTTGCGCCGCTCTTGATCGCGGGATGCGGATGTAGTGGTCCGTCATTTCTCGGTGCGATGAGTCCATCCGCACGCCGGGCATGTGGCATTTGATGCACCCTTTCGCTGGATCGACAGAGCAGATCCTCGGTCCCGGCTCGGTCGTGGACTGCGCAACCGGTCGCGCGGCCGTCGGCGGACTGAACTGTTGCGGCCGAGTGGCAGGCGAGGCATTTGGCCTCGTACTGGGCGATCGTGGTCGACCGGCGCCCCTTGTGGGGGTCGTGGCAGGTGACGCAACCGAACGCGCCGCCGCTCTCGGTATTGCACCGGCTCCAGGTCCAGCCCGCACCTTGCGAGCGGACCCAGCCGGGTTTTTCGCGATCGCCGTGCTGGTAGCGCCCGGTCGAGGATGTGGCACTTGTTGCACTGCTTCTGCGTGACAGCCTGGGGCGAGGCGGACGCGGGGTTGACGATCGCGCGGTCGGAAAAGCCGGCCGCGACCGCCGCGAGGTGGTTGCCTCCCGGGCCGTGACAACGTTCGCAGCCGATGGCGCGGTCGGCCGTTTCGGGGCCGATCCGCTCCCGTCCGGAACGTGGGTATGTGAGTGTGGCAATGCAGGCAACTGCCAACCCCAGCCCGTACGCCGATTTTTTCGCCCTGGAAGTCCTCGGGCTCGGATCGGATCGCCGACAGCCGAGTGACGTTCGATCCCAGCCCTGGCCGTCCGCTGTGTGATAATACGAAAGCCGTGCCAGGCGGTATTGGTCCTGCGCGTCACGGCTGACCATCGTCAGGTAGCGTTCGCTCGTGCCAAACGCATACTCGATCAGCGATCGGAGCACCGTGTCGCCGACGCGTGTCTCCTCCCAAAGGGCACCGTCGACCTCCTTGATCGCGTGCGTGACCTTGGGGTCGGTGGGATCGGCCAGGGGCCGGTCCGGCCGGGGGAGCCCCAGAACCTGCGCCCCGCGGTAGTAGGTCTGGGTATGCCGGTTGGTGAGTGAATCCTGGAAGATCGCCGCGTGGCACGGCTGGCAGCGGGCCTCGCCCACGAAGGGGCTAGGCTCGTCTTCCAGGGGGTTGTCGTCGCGGTATGAACCGGCGCGGGCCAGCGCCTCGTTGGCACTCGGCGATCGCCCCTTGTTGGAGGTACACGCGGCTTAAAAGCCATGAGGCCTCCTTGTCGCGACCGCTGGCCAGGATCGATAGCAAGTGCGGTTGGGCCTCGGTGGGGCGGCCCACCCTGAGAAAAGTGCGGGCGAATAGCTTGCGGAGTTTGACCGGCTCGCGGTTGCTCTCGGCCAGATTCGGGTCGCGATCGAGCAAGCGACGGAACGCCTCTGCGGCGCCGATCGGATCGAGGTTGTCGCCGCGAACGATGCCGAGCATCATGTCTCCCCGAGACTCCCATCCCGGCTGTCGGCGGAGTCGCTCGGCCGCCCGCGCCGCCGCGTCCAGGGGATGCGGCTTCAGATTCTCAGGGGTTTCGTTCTCGACCGCTTCCGTGTAAAGCAGTTTGGTGAGCTCATCGAGAGTCTGGGCCGGGACCGATTCGGACTCGAGTGCCTTGGTCCAGGCCCACATTGCGCCGTCATCCCGCCCCCGACGTTTGAGCGCAACCCCCAAAAGCATGTAATCTTCGGGCTGAATCGACTTTTCTTCGAGTTGGCGCGTGTAAATCCCGAGCGCCGGCGTCGTCCCGGCCTAGCTGGACCGACGATCGGGCCAGAAGCCGAAGTGCGGCGGGGTCAGCCTGACGGGTCTTCAAGACCTCGCGGGCGGACCGCGCAGCCGCGACCCAGTCGCCCCGATCGTAGGCTCGGCGGCCCGACGTCAACGGGTCGGGGAGTAGGCGAAGCCAAGCCGCCATGAGCCCGATCCCGCAGCCGACAATGGCCAGCACGATCGCCCCGATCGTGACTCGCGCAGCCCAGCGCCGCCGGTCCAGCGAGTCGCGCCGATCGTAACCAGCAATGCCGATACGCTTGGGGTTATCTTAGTTATATGGTTTCGTAAGTTCATTTAATTTGACAAACCCACGTGGTTATCAGCGATTGAAGCGCTTCTGCAAGAGAGGTCCTCCGGTCAAGCGGTCGAGCCCGGCTCGCATTTGTTGCAAAATCCCCTGGGCGGATGGATCGCCGGCACGGTTGCGCATCTCCTTGGAATCGTCGCGTAGGTGAAACAACTCCTCGTGCAGGTCCTCCTCTCGGCGGATGTACGACCACTCGCCATCCTTCACCGCTCCCAGCGGGGGGCGTTCCTGGGGCAAGCCCCAGTAATCACGCTTGCGTGGATCGTTGGGAACGACCTCCGCGAGCGCGGATGTGGATGACGATTGCTGCGGCGGCGAAGAGGCCGATCTGTCGGTCCAGAAGCGCGTTAGCGAAGCACCGGGAAACGGTGAGCCGGACGCTGAGCCAGTCAATTCGGCGATCGTCGCCGCCAGGTCCCGCAGACTCACCGGCTCGCGGACTGTCCGGTTGGGCGCGCTGTTCCCAGGCGGAATGATCAGCAGCGGGACGTGGAGCTCGGTGTCGTAGAGGCTCCCACCGTGAATGAAAACGCCGGGATGTTCGCCGAAACTTTCGCCGTGGTCTGAGGTGACGATCAACCAGGTTTTTTCCATAATCCCGCGACGGTCTAGCTCGTCGACCAGCTTGCCGAGCTGCTCATCGAGATCTGCGATGCAATCATCGTAAGCGTTAACTGCGAAAGCGATTCCGTCGGGTGAGACAGTCGTCTTGTCAATGTCCCACCAATGCTCGATCAGGACGCGCTGATAACCTTCGGTGGGCTCGGCCCCGAAACGATGAAGCCTTCCCTGCGGTAGTTCATAGGGATAATGAGCGTCGAAGTAATTCAAGAAAGCGAAAAACGGCCGATCCGGTTGCATGCGGCCAGTGAGCCAGCCCAGGAGCTCACGATTGACTTCCGCGGCCGGCTTGCGATCGGTGTCCATGGCTCGCCAGAAGCGTTCGACGTAGGGTAAGAGCCCCGCAGACTCCAGCCAATCTTCGGTGAAATAAACGATTGTCTGAAAACCGTGGAGCGCTCGTTTTATCAGCACAGCCGTTTTGAGTGCGGTGAGCTCTGGGAATATGAAATCATGGTATAAAGTGAAGCCCCGCGAGAGCCCCGCGCTCGAACCACAATAAAAGGTATTGGCGACGAATCCCGCCGTGGCATACCCGCGGTCATTGAGAAACTCGGCCAGCGTGGGATGTTTTTGGTCAAGCGGCGTGAGCCAACCGACCGAGAGTTCGTGCAACCATCGCCCTGTAAGCATGCTTGCATGTGATGGTAGCGTCCAGGATGAGGCGGCCCTGGCGGAATCGAATTCGATCCCGCGCTCGGCGAGCTCTCTCAAAGTTGTGCTAGTAGTCCGGCTGTAACCATGCATTGCGAGGTGGCCTGCCGCGACAGTGTCCATCACAATCAAGAGAACGTTCGGCGAACCCGCTGGCGGTAAGGGTCGGGCACTCTCACGCATTTGCCGGGAGCGGTCTTCCAACCAGAGCGATCCCCCCAGGAAGGCCACGATCGCAGCGGCCACGGGGAAGCCGTAGAGGACCAAGCGCCGGAAAGCTCGACCGTTGCGCTCGATGATTGGTACGAGCCGCGCGGCCACGCCCAGCGTCACAACCAGCCAGGCCAGACTATAAATCCGGGGAAAAGCAACGAGAATGGAGGGTAAGAGCACAAGTGCGCACAAGAAGCGCGTTACCAGCCAGCGCCCGCGGCGCGGCCAAGCCAGCGCAATCCCACACCCGAGCAGTCCCAGAGTCGAAAAGACGCAAACGTTCGAAACCGGGATCAGCCAGACGAATTGCCGGCTCATCTTGTAGAGACGATCCGGATCGACCGCGTGCTTGCGAACTACAATCGCGGCCACTTCCAGCAAGCCCGCAATCAGTCCGCACCAAGCCGAAAGTACGAGAATCGAAATGAGTCCCAGCCGCCGATTTTCGGCCAGGTCAGCGGTCGAAGAGCCAAGCGCAAGGACCTTCTTGACCACAGCAGTCTGACTGATCATCAGCGTCCAAGTCGTTGCGGGTAAAACTTATTCGGGCCGACGGGAGACCAGTTAATGGACTCATATGTGGCGTCCTGCGAACTGGACTTTCTCCAATTGCTAACCTAGCATGGCATCGATTTTCCAGCAAGTTGCGGCGAAGCTGGGCCGCCCGCCTCCGCGTGTTAACTCATGTGTCATTCGTTTGTCGATCGGGTCAGCAAGCGACAATACTATGCTGAGGTCTGTCGTTTGTGCTGCGAGGGCCAGAGGCGCATTTGGACATCTAGACTGGAGCTCTACGGCTGGGATGTCAGTTACCGACGTGGCAACTCAAGCAAGCGTTTTCAAGAGCCGGTGGCTATGGGGGCCATTAGCGGCCGTTCTGCTGGGAGGGGGTCTCATCGCGGGCGGTCGGGCATGGTGGACGGATCGGCAGTATAAGAACGCGATGGAGGAGATCGAGTCAGACGTCGTTGCCGGCCGCTACACGATTGCGTGTCGAAACCTGGACAAGTTGTTGTCGTGGAAGACTGATCCCAAGGGAGGAATCACGTACCTTCTCGGGTCCTGCGAGCTGGCGCGGGGACGAAAACAGGTGGCCAGCGAAATCTGGGCGCGCGTCGTGCCGGGATCTGCATTCTCGGAGCGAGCAATACGCGGGCGCATGCGCCTCCTCCACGAATCCGGGCAACTCGCAGCCGCAGAGCAGCTCATAAACGATGCCGCCCGCGATCCTCGCAACGATCGGACAGCGTTGCTCGTCTCGCTCGTGCCCGTGTATCGCGATCTAGGTCGAACCGACGAAGCCGCGCAACTCATCGAGGATCGATGGGAACACCTGGATAAAAAGGGAGAAGGCGCCCTCGAGCCGGCCATTAAACTCGTTCGGCAACACATCGATCTTTCGTTGACGACCGCGCCGGTCGAAACGATACGTAACTTTCTCGACCGGTGCGCCAAACTGGCCCCTGATGACCACCGCGTCTGGCTGGGTCTAGCAAACTTGGCGATCCGGACCGGAGCCCTCGAAGATGCGACGCACTGGCTCGATCTTTGCCGACGTGCCCGGCCGGATGATGTCCCGGTCTGGCGCGCCACTCTGCGCTGGGGCATGGCGGCCAACCGGATCGACGCTGTGCAACAGGCTCTCTCGCATCTGCCGGTCGATGAGTCGCCGCCAGCTGATCTTTATTGGCCGAACGCCTGGCTCGCCCGCCAACGCGGTGATGTTGCAGGAGAGCGCCGCGAGCTGGAGCTTTTGATCGGAGCCGATCCGTCAGCCGCGACCTGCCTCGACCGGCTTGGCGAGCTCGCTCAAATGGAGGGCCAGGCGGCTAGAGCGGCCGAGCTCCGCAGCAAGAAGGTCGAGATCGATCGGCTGCGCGCCCGCTACCTGAAACTACACGACCGCAAACAGCCCATCCGCGACGCGGTGGAGCTCGCCCGACTGGCCGAGCAGCTGGGCCGCCGGTTCGAGGCTCGGGTTTTTCTCTCGATCGCCATCTCGGAAGACCCAGACCGCGCGGACCTGCGGCGTGAGCTCGACCGCTTGCGCCGATCGCCGGCCGCGAGTCTAGCGAACGATTACCTTTCTGACCGGTCCGACCGGCCCTTCGATCGCCGAAGCGAGCGGACGCTGTGCAAGTTAACGAGGACTCATTCAGTGAGTCCGGATCCTTTTGGATTTGATTTTGGCCTCGGCCTTCGCCTTTTCCTTCCGGGCCTTGATTTCGGCTTTGACGTCGTCGGGGAGGGAGTACTCAGCCGTGGACGATGAGTTGCTACCGCACCCGGGCTGCGGAATGTATGAACCAATGATGAGCGTGACCAGCAAGACGCGGCCGCACGAAACACGCGCTGTTTTCATGGCGATCTTTCCAAATTGGAGTTGGAGCGACCGAAGGCGTCGCGGAGAATTCGGGTCGGCGAATTCCCTTGAGTACGGCAATCCCTATCATGAGCGTAGCCAAAGCAGCACACACATGGAAGAGCTCGAAGGGCGCTCTCGATTGGTCGACGCGATCGGCCGCATGTCGATCGGCGACCCCGTGCGTACAAATCATCTGCGGCATGCCGGGCCAACGCTCGAATGTTCAAAAAACGCAACGGACCGATGCTTGTTGAACTCAGTCGTCGTCCGGAGTAAACACGTTAGACACAGGGGGCGCAGCTTCGGCTTTTTTGCTCTTCATAATTTTCTGATAGGCGCGTTCCGAGGCATCTGCTTTTTTGCCGGTGGGCGAAGTTTTGATGACGAATCCTCCGACCGCCATGATCATCGCGCCGGCGAGGAAGAACGCGAAGAAATCTTTCGCGTCTGCCCAGCGTGTGATGATGAACCACCACTGATACGGGGGACAAAAGCGAAACATGAGCGCCTGGACAACGCCCTCCTCGGCCACAAGTTGCCTCAGGGAGACCGCTCCCAGCAGGTAGACGATGAAGCCGATTACGCTTAAGAGCCCGCCGAGCGGAAACCGGAATTCGGGGTAACCCCAAGCGAGGAATGCGAGCACACCCACCACCGCTCCGACGCCGGCCACGAGAGTCAAGGTTTCCTTGGGATCGAAGTAGCTGGATCCTTTCTTTTTCGTTTTCTTTTTCTTCTTGGCTTTCTCAGCCTTCGTTCGCGATTCGACCTCCGCGGCTTCGAGTTCCTGCTGACGTACCTGTTCCATGAGTTCGGTTCGCGACGGCAAGACGCTCTCTGCACGCCCGGGCCGTTTTGCGGTTTCGATCCATCCGAGTTCATCGAGCAGCGGCGACACCTGAATTGGCTCCGCATGGTCCGCCGACGGCATGTTGGTCCGCGATCGCCCCGGCGCAAGCGAGGCGGTCGCCTCGCCAGAGCCGGCGTAGGACTGAATCGCGGCTCCCGAGGGCTCGGCGAGCTCGTCTCCTTCACCTTGGGGTACGCGTACGCCCGCCCCACATCCCGTACAGCGAATCTTCTTGCCGGCGAGCTCCGGCTTTGTGGAAAACTTTCGTCCGCATGACGGACACCTGAACCGGAACGCTCGCGGGGGCGGCGCTCTCGCCGACAGTCTCCATTGGCACGGGCACGGTCATTGACTTTGCGCAACTGGCGCAGTTGATTTTCTGCCCGGCCTGTGACCATCCGAAATGGTTCACGTGCCCACACGCGCTACAGGTAAATGGAAATGTCATACACGATCCCACGTGCTGGCCTGTACAACGACAACGTGCCGGCGACTTTGCCGGGTAGATTCCCGATCGACTTGAGGGTCCCGAGCCTGATTCCTCCCAACGGAAGAAGATGATCTCGCCTCCGGCAGACTATCCGACGATCGCATCCGAACGCAAATGTGTTTTCTGTGTAAAAACAGCCGCAAGCGACGATGAGGCTACAACAAAAGGATGGCGGCGGTTCGCCGATCAATCAATAGCGCAATGCACCCTACGTAACTTGCCGCATCGGTCTTGCACTGTGATAATTTAATGGGGAGATAGCCTGTGGAGGTGATCGGTCGCGCAATGAACCCCTATCAGATACTCGGAGTCGCCATAGATTGCACACGCGCGGAGGCCAAGGAAGCCTTTCGCATCCGGGCTTATCATGCTCACCCGGATCGCGGGGGAGATACGAAGACGTTTATCCGGATCCGCAGAGCCTACGAGCAAGTCCTGGCCGAGTTGGAACGCGAACGTGTGCCGGATGCCGAAAAGACAGATCCGGTCGTCGACAGGACGCCCAATCCCCACGCCGCGACCGCCGCTCCAAGCCGCCCGATCCCAACTGGGAGCCCGACTTTGTCTTGCTCGACGAACCCCCCCACCGTACTCGTCCCCCTCGACCGCGCGATCCCAACTGGAAGCCCGACCTGATCCTGCTCGACGATCCGCCATCCGACGAGGTAACGACAAACGGAGCCGACGGCGACGTCGCGTGGAAATCCTACCGCACCATTTTCCAACGTATTTCAGCCAACTCAGAGCGAGAAGACTCGACGTGGCACTTCGGGTGGATTTATGCGATCGGCATGTTGATTCTATTGATGACGATCGTCTTCCTGGGCCTTACGCTTGTCTGGACGGATCCAACCCGGGTCCAGCAAATCGAGCCACCTGAAAGCCCAACGTACTACCCAATGACGAGATGACCCCTTGGGCAACAAAAGGGCGCTGCTCGCAGGCCCAAATCCGAGACTTGCAACGGTTGTAACAGTAATGGGCCACGCGAACGCCCAGCCACTGGCGCGAAAAACATCAATGGTTTTAAAAGCCCAAAACGCCGTCATGGAGTCGCTGCGGAAAAGTGTAACCGTAATAGGATTAAGAGGTTGTGCATTTGGCTCAGCCAGTCGCCAGAATGCCGTGGATCGTCATCGGTCGTCACCAACATGGATGTCAGGATCGCAACCCATTGGCCCGGTGCCTGATACCAGCTACCCCGCATTACAATCGACAAGGGCCGATCGAAGGCGTTTAATGATGAATCTTTGCTTAATGTACTGAAAAAACAAATTTTGACGGGACTGGCCTCTTGATTTCGTTCTACGTATTGATTTAATAGGCGACGGTCAAACTCGAAGACGTAGGTTTAATCGTTGACGAGGGCTGGCGCAATGCGGCGACCTTTCAGTCAAATTCCAATTCGCACCGGTCCCTTCTCGAGCGTTGTCGCGACACCCTGTCGAATTACCCGGTTTGGGGCGGAGCGGATGAAGCGCACCGCGGAATCTCGACCGCCTGCCTCACGAAGAGCGGGCTCGAGGCACATCGTTTTCCCGCAACGCTGAGCCAGCCGTTGGCTCCTCGTGAATTGCCACTCCACACGGTCGGGGCAACCGTGGACCAAGATACTATGCCCGAAATTTCTTCTATATATATATATTATAAGAGTTATCGAAGCATGTGATCGACGTCCGTACCATGGTTTCGCCAACCCCAATGTGAGCTGCACCATGAGTCGTCCCGAGGGCTTCACGTCGCGCCGACGCCGCTACCTGGCCAAGAAGGTCGATCGTCTCGATCGGCTAGAAAACCGCACGACCCTGACGGAACCCATCTCCGTCGTCGGCCTCTTGATGGGCTCGCTGCGCTGGCTTGATCAGCTCGGCATCGTGGACAAGAGAATGCTGGGCAACCCCGTCAGCAGGCTTGCACCGACCGGCCAAGTATCGACGCAGGGGCAGGCACAGGCACAGAAAGCACCCGCGGCACCCGATTCATCCGATTCGATCATGGCCAGCCGGCAGCGCGACCATTCTGGGCAGGCCGGCGGGGGCGGCGGATCGTCCGGCCCCGGGGATGCGACCGCGGCCACCAACGCGTCCGCCGCGCAACAGTCATACGATTGGCTGGCGTTCAATACTTCGTCGGAGTCAGGATCAACCGGAACGGGTTTCAGCACTCCCTGGCAGCCGGCCAAGGGACCCGGCGGCGGCGCTGCCTTGCCGCCGCGCGGCGGGTCGGTTGGTGGTCCGCGTGGTTCCAGGCCGGCGGTCCGCGGCGCCATTGCGCCGCTCACCCTGCCCCTCTCCGTACCCTCTGCCCACATCGGCGGCAATTCCGCCGCGCCACCATACGTGCCGCCGAACGCCGGGGCCGGCGCGGCCACCAAGCGTCCGCGGGAAGTCAGCCGAGCGCGCCTGCCGCTCCAACCGGCGGTCCTGGTGCGAGCTCGCCGGCAGGATCAGCGCCAGCCCCATCCACTCCCGGCGTCGGCCTTTCGGCCGGCGGTCCCTCGTCCGGCGGCTCGTCGCCAACGCCGACCGGCCCGACGATTATTCCCGAAAATCCCTCGTCGCTCCCATACACGCCCCCGATCAATATCGACGGACCGCTCCTGCCACCAAGCGCGCCCGCGTTTCCCCTCTACACGTTGGACTATATCCAGGGCACCGTCCTCCTCCCCAACGCCTTGCAGTTAGCCACGCCCGGCAGCAACGTCGACCTCCGCGCAGACGACGGGCACCACCGGCGTCACCTATTCCTGGAACACCACCAACCTGACCGAGGCCACCAGTATCGCCGGTGCCAGTACCTACGACCTCACGTTCACCTGGTCGCAGCACACCTCGGCAGCTCTTAATTCGGTAACCCTGACGGCCACCAACGGCAGCAGCCAGCAGGTCATGCAGACGTATTACTTCCAGGTACCGGCCGGGAACGTGATGAGCAACTCGGGCAGCGCCAGTTGGCCCCAGACGCTCGCGCCCAACACCATCAGCCTCAGCTCCCCCGTGTGGAGCAGCCAGTATGTCAGCGTCAACGCCAATTCGGGAGCACTCGACACCCAGATCGGCCTGCCCAGCTATAACCCGAATGTCCCGGCGATCGCATTGACCTATGACTCGCTCACCGCGAATCCTTTGCCAATGATCGTCGTCGAGCACCCCCTCGACCCGACGCAGGCTGTCCCAACCAAGGTGAGCGCCCAGATGACCTTTAACGGCAGTGCGGGAACGGCCTACTACTTCAACACGAGCCAGTGGACGCCGGGCGACGTCGAGCAGATCGCGCTTCGGCAACCAGCGCCGCGACACTGGCGACCGGCCGGTACAGCTATTCGGTGCAGGTCGTCGATTATCGCTCGACCAACACCACCACGACCTACAGCGGCACGGCCACCGTGCTCAACCAGTCGTCGAGCGCTTTTGGCGACGGCTGGACCGTCCAGGGCCTGGAAAAGATCACCCCGGCCAGCGACAACAGCGGCGTGATCCTCAGCCTGGGCGACGCCGGCGCGAGCCTCTGGTTTGCCGGCAATCCTGGCGTGGGCGGGTCGTACACGACTCCGGCTGGCGACTTTTCGACGCTCACCAAGACCAGCACCGGCTATTCGGACGTGCTGCCGGATGGCACCCAGATCACCTTCAATTCGGGAGGATACGAGACGGCGACAATCGACCTAAATAATCAGCACATCACCTATTCGTATAACGGTTCGAATCAACTCACAACAATCACGGACAACTATAACAACAACACAACGCTTACTTATAGCGGCAGCGATCTCTCGACGATCAAAGACCCGGCCGGCCGGTTGACGACCTTCACGTTTTCGGGGAGTGATCTGGCCGCCGTGCAACAAGCTGACGGCACCCATATTTCGTATACATATGATTCCGCCGGCCGGCTCACCCAGGTCAAAGATCCGTTATCCAATGCAGTAACCGTAAGCTACGATTCGGCCGAAAGAGTCGGAACCATCACGCGTCCCGATCTCACCACCGAAGAATTCAGCCCCTTCCAGGAGCAAGGCTACAACACCTCGGGCACCTCGGGGAGCCCGGCGCCGACGGTGCTATTGGCCACGTCGGTCGCGAGCTACACCGACCCGAATCTGAACACGACGACCGTGCGGCCCGATTGGTACGGCCTGGGCACGACGGGCATCTTGACCGACGCCATGGGCAACTTCGTAACCTATGATCGCGACACCAACGGCCTGCCCACGATCACGATCGACAGTCTCGACCGGATCAATCAGTATTCGTACGATTCGCTTGGAAATATGACCGAGCAAATCTACCCCGACAATACGACCGAGCAATACACCTACAATAGTTTCTCCGAGCCTCTGACCTACAAAAACCAGAACTTATACATAACATCATATACGTATGATAGTTATGGAAACATGACGGTCATCGAGGATCCCCTGTACAACCGGACGACGATGACATATACGTCGACCGGCCGCGTCCAGACAACCACTAATGCGAATGATTATACGACTACCTATCTGTATGATAGCCAGGATCGCGTCACGACGACCGTCAACCCCGACAATACGACCGTGCTCACCTCGTACAATTCCCAGGGAAACGCGATCAAGGTGACCGACGAGCGGGGGAACTCGACGACCTATAGCTTTGACGCGATGAACCGCGAGACCGGATCGACAGATGCACTTAACGATAGCACGACACTTATATACGACAGCGATGGCAATTTGAAAGTCGACCAAGAGTCGACTCCCGCCGGCCAGACCGCGCGTACGACAACTTATGCGTATGACAGCATGAATCGTCTCACGACGACCACCGCGCCGCTGTCGCTCGTCACGGTCAACAGCTACGATGCGGATGGCAACTTGGTCTCGGTGAAGGACCCAATGGGCCGGATCACCACCACGGTTTTTGACGCCCTCAATCGCCCCGTGGCGACGATCGACCCGATGGGCAACCATGTCACGACGACCTACGACTCGGAAGGGCAGATCGTGACCGTCACGGATGCCCTCAATCGGACCACGACCTACACGTATTCGATTCGAGGATGGGTGTCGACGGTAACCGACCCGATGGGATTCGTGGCCACTTACATTTATTCGCCCACTGGTCAAGAGACCGCCGAGCAACAGCAGATGGAGCAAGAGTTCCAATCGGCCGGATACAGTTATGATGCCGCCGACCGTGAGCTGACGTACTCTGACGGGCTGGGGCACACCACGTCCTATGGCTATGACGGCGTGGGCAATAGGACCGAAGTTATCGATGGAAATGGTAATATTACAACAGAAGTATATAATTCTCGGAATGAGCTGGCCGAGGTGATTGAACCGCTGGGTGTGACGGTCGGCTATGGCTACGACGCATCAGGGAACCAGCAGACTGTGACCGATGCCCTGGGCCATACGACCACCACGCTCTACGACGCCCTGGACCGCGCCACCACGATGATCAGCGCCGTGGGTGGGACCACGACGATCACCTATGACGCGGCTGGTCGCGAAATCAGCCTGACCGATCCGGTTGGCAACAAAACCCAATGGGCATACGACGCTGAAGATCGCGTGACGACGTTGACGCAGCCCAATAACGCCACTGTCACTTATGTTTATAACAACGATGGCGAACTCACCGATACGACCGACGCCGACGGCCGCCGGGTAACCTACTCTTACAACGCCGATGGCGACCAGACCGGGGAGACCTGGATCGGTGCCTCGCCCGCCGAGAAGATCACATATACGTATGATGCCGACAACGA
The DNA here is from genome assembly GCA_963850935.1 of uncultured Isosphaeraceae bacterium. Lineage (GTDB taxonomy): Bacteria > Planctomycetota > Planctomycetia > Isosphaerales > Isosphaeraceae > CAWFRS01. The sequence continues at coordinate 56,889 of CAWKNT010000028.1, read as the reverse complement.
AATGACCGGCGCGGCCGATTCCTACGCGACGTTGACCTTCACTTATAACGACGATGGCGAGCTGGCAGACGGACGTCACCTCCGGCCCGGGCACTGGCCAGCCGAACGGTTACCCTCACGTACACCTACGACCAGTCGGCGGACGAGACGAGCGTCACCGACAGCCTGTCGAGCCAGGGCACTCACGACGTATGCCTACGATGTCGCCGAGCGATTGACCGACGTTACCACCTCTTACGGCGGCACGGCCGGACCGCAGGTCACGTACAGCTATGACGGTGGCAATCGGATTGACCAGCGACTTGAGGACGATCGGCGGCACGATCGGCTCGAGCAGCCAGGGGATCGGCACGACCTTACCGTACGACGCGGCCAACCGGACGTCACCATTTCACACTACGGCTTGCAGCCCCATGTGCAGCGGGGCGCAGAGCACGCCGATCGCCACCTACGTGTACAGTTACGACAACGCCAGCCGCGTGACCAGCGAACGAGGACGCCCAGGGGACGGCGACCTTTACCTACTAGACCACGCCAACGAATTGACCGCCGTGGACGGAACGGCACGCGGATCGAAAGTTACAGCTATGACTTGAACGGCAACCGCAACCGGCCTGGCTACACGACGGCACGGACAACGAACAGACGGCCACTCGCCGGGCTACACCTACACTTATGATGCCGAAGGCAATCTGACCGCCCAGACCAATACAGCAACGCTATAAGCACGTCATATACGTATGACTTCACAACCGTCTAGACAGAAGTGAAGGTGGGTGGTACGATCGTGGCTACGTACATTTACGATGCCTTGGATGGAGGATCGGGGTCGAGGACAATGGCACCCAGACCTGGACGGTCTACGACGGCACGGGGCCGACCGACCCCTATGCCGATTTCAACAGCTCAGGCAGCTTGAAGCGCGCTATCTGTATGGACCAGGCGTGGTGGTTGGTGCGGTAGTGGACCAGCTCTTGGCCCGGACGAACGCGGGGGGAACAACGGACTGGTACCTGCCGGACAACCTCGGCTCGGTGCGCGACATCGTCAGCATCGCCGCCGTGGTTCGATCACATCGTCTACGACAGCTTCGGCAATATCGTGACCGAGACCAACGCGACCAATGGGGATCGGTTCAAGTATGCGGGGATGGAGTATGACTACCCGAATCATACTACTCTCCTTGTACCTCTTGCCATTACTCCCTCCGACCGCGTGGATTGTCGGGCCGGGGGAATTAGTCGTACGTTCGCTCAGCGTGTCAATTATCAACGCTCATTTGCGTTTTCTCGCTCGACTCCGCGGCGATTGCCGCGTGACGCGTCGCGCTGGTTTCGCCTCGCGGTGCGGTTGATGACGCTTCGGGCTGGTTGGGGTCCTCAGCTCCTTCGGGCACTCGCAATTGTAGCCGCGACGATTCCAAGCCCGTAGTCGACGCAGACGTTCCAGTTCTTGAGTGTCGGCCCAAAGAATCCAGCAGCCGCCGACCGGGCTCGATTTCCGCCCTGTCACCCAGCCCCGATTGTGCCAATGCCGCAGCGTCTCTGACGGCATGCCTAACTCTTTCGCAAGGTCACCCATTCGCCACTCGCGGGGCCTAAGCTCCGCCTGTTCGATTCGCGGGCTTCCTTCCGGGGCAGCAATCCATACCTGAGTAAAAACTGTTTGATATGCCCTCTTTGGAACCGGCTCTCCCGCGCGGCGGGTAGAAGCCCTCGCTGTTGAGCTGCTCCGCGATGTCCGCGGTCGTCACGCCCGCCTGACGTAACGCCGCCATGCGGTCCCGAAGCGCTCGATAATTGCTGAGTTGCTCATATTTCAGAACACCACGACGCATCACGTGCCGGCTCTCCATCCCGCCGGCCCAGCGGATTGTCACGTCCACCCACTCGGTCTTCCCTCGGATCGCCACAGTGACCCGCTCGACCAGGCAACGCACGATCGTCTGCCGGTCCTGGACCGTGGTCGTGGCCGCGTGCCACAGAGCAGGGATGTCCGCGGCCAGAGCCTCGATGCGCCGGCGGTCGGCTGCGCTGAGCACGGGAGGCTGCTCGGCCACGAACCGATCGTATTGTTCCTTCAGATCGCGCTGCTCCCGTAATGTCTCCTCCCAGCGCCGTTCCAGCTCGCGGGCTACCAAACGGTCCTCCGGCTCGACGGCGTGATATTGCCGGGCCGCTCGATCGGCCTGGATTTGAGCCCGCTCCAGTCGCTTTTGCCAATGCCCTTCGAGTCGCTGCCGCTCCCGCCGTAGATCGGCCAGAGCCTGCTCGTGCAGTTCCAGTCGCGCTGGCTCAATCGCCCGCAACACTTCGGCGGTGACGAGATCCTCGAGTTGCTTTCCCGTGAAGCACTGGCATGCTGGCTCCAGAGGTCTTTCATGTCGATTCGTGCACACGTAATAAACAGGCACTCCCTTGGCGTGGTACGCGACCCGCATCTTCTGCCCGCATCGCCCGCAATGGACCAGGCCGCTCAGCAGTGCGGGGCCGCTTCGCGGTGCGCCCGGGTTCTCGGCAGGTACCGGTTAGAGTCCAGCCGCCGCTGATTCGCCAGGTAGCGATCCCACGTGATGTAGGCGGGGACCGCGTCGGGGATCATCACCTGCCACTGCAGCCGGGGAACCTGAACGGTCCCGGAGCGAGGCCGCTCCGGCTTCTTTCGCCGCGGATCCCGCCGGGTGAATCCGAAGGCATAACATCCACCGTAATAGGGATGCCGGAGTATTCGCCCAAGAGCGTGCCCGCAGCGGCGTCGCCACTCGAGCCGCCCTGCACCTGCCGCGCCGGGCAAGCGGAATCCCATCTTGATGTCGTGACGCACCAGGTAACGATGCACGGCTCCGATGGAGCCCAGCTCGTCGAACTTGTCGAAAATCAACCGGATGACGTACTGGACTTGCTCGTCCGGGTCCAGCTCGAGTTGGTTGCCAGAGCGCGAGCGGACATAGCCAGTAGGAGCGGAAGTAAACTGCTCGCCGCGTCGGGCCTTGTTCAACCGCCCTTTATAGAGCCGCTGCTTGAGGAAGTGCAACTCGGCCTCGCTCATGGTTCCCTTCAGCCCCAGCAGCAGCCGGTCGTTGTACAGCGTTGGCTCGTAGAGGCCGTCCTCGTCGGCCAGCAGTGTGTGAAAGACGGCGCAGCGCTCCAGGAGATGGTACCAGTCATAATTGGCCCGTGACAGGCGGCTGACCTGGAAGCCGAGGATGATCCCGACGTGGTCTAGGTTCACCTCCGTCATGATCCACTGAAAACCGGTGCGAGCCACAGCGGATGTCGCCGACTGGGCCTGATCGTGATCGACGACAATGACCCGCGATGCTGGCCAGCCCCATGCCTCCGCGAGGTAGCGGAAGCCGCTCTGGACTTCAGCGGACTCCTTATTGTGGATGACTTGATATTGGCTCGACTGGCGAACATACACGATCGCCAGTCGCTCAAGATGCCACGGCTGGATCTTGCCGGGCCGTCCCGGCGATGCCGGCGCATCCACGACGGAAGTTCGAGGCTCGGCATGCCCAAGAGTTGTACTGGAGACCGGCACCAGGTCAGGCGCTCATGATCGCCCTCCTGTCCCGCGGCGTCGCGAAGCCTTTGATGAGCACCCGCCCCAGAGCGCTGACCACGCGAAGGCGAACCTGCTGCGGCAGGAGGGCCCACCGGAGATCCAGCCGGGGCGGATGATGCGGTTTCAGTTTTGCGCTGGGCGGGGGGACTGGGGGACGATAGCTGCGTGGCATGGGTTCCCTCCTTGACCAGATGCGCGTCGTGATTCCATCCAGTCCGCAAGACGAAGCAGTGCGGACAGGGCTATGGTAACGGGGACCGGCGAGGAATGGTAGGTGGGATCTTCTTGAGCATTTTGCGGCGGCTTATGACGCGACGACAGGGCAATATTATGACCATGCACGAAATTATAATTCCGCGACCGGCCACTTCACTGCCCAGGATCCGAGCGGATTTCAGGCCGGGTCGGACAATCTTTACGGATATGTCGGCGACAGCCCAATTGACGACGCGGATCCTACGGGACTGTACAGCTGGGACGACTTCGTGCACAGCGTTGGTGATTATACTTATTACGTGACGCATCCTAACATGATGGACGCTGACCTTCAGCACGCGCATCAGCAGGCGACCATTGTGGCGGCTGTTACATTGACTGTTGCGACAGGCGGGATGACCGGCGTAATGACCTCCGGTGCAGCCGGAATGAATTTCGGCCTCGCCAGCGGCGCGGCTGGTGCCGTTATCGGATTGAGCCAGGCATGGGTGTACGGCGGTGACCTTGGAATGGGCATCTTCATGGAGCACAAATCGCTTCCATCGGTGCGGATTTTGCCCTGCTTGGGGGCTCATTACTGCGTCGCTCGGGCGGGCTTGGTTCATCAGAAATGATGAATTATCGCGGCGACAATTGTTTCCCGGCCGGCACGTTGGTCGCGACTGATGTGGGACCAAAACCCATTGAGACAATTCAGGCTGGCGAAAAAGTCTGGGCAAGAGACGTGGCTGGTGACACTTGGATACTTTGCCTCGTGTCCAAAACTTTTAGTATGTTTCATTACGGAGACTTCGCCTCCATCGAAGTTGCAGGCGAGACGATCGCTTCGACGGGGAATCACCCTTTCTGGGTGGTTGAAGGTGATGAGCTGGAAACACGCCGCAAACCTGCGCATGTCGCCTCGCGGGAGGCAGACACAATGCTAGTAGGCCGATGGGTTGACGCTCGCGACCTATGCCAGGGCGATGTCCTTTTGCGGCGTTCGGGGGAGTTGTCCAACGTCCAATCGGTGGAATCTCGGACTGGATCGCTGGTTGTCTTCAACCTGCGGGTGTCCGATTTGCACACGTACTGCGTTGGAAAGAACGAGATACTTGTACACAATCGGAATCCGACCGAGGTTACTGGGGGCCAGTCTGAACTTGGTCCACCGAACACCCCTGTCCCGAGAACCGGAGGGGGTCGCCAGCCCGTCAGTGCGGACCCAACCGCAACAGGACCACACACGCGTATCGGGACGCAGCCTGGGGACCCCGGCGGGCGCTATCCGCACGGGCCTTATCGGCAGGGGTTCACGTTCGACGGTGAAGGCCAATTGGTGAGCCGCACCGATGTAACTGATCATGGGAGGCCGTGGGACCACGATTCACCCAACGTCCATTCTTGGGGTGGTCCAAATGGTGGTTGGGGGCCTCCTAGGCCGGTTCCTCCCGAGTAATTTGGTGTTCCGCGCCGCTATCTCTTAACTGCTAAGGTGCGTAATGAACCGCATGCCTACGCAAGCGCCTTCGTCCTTGGGTAGACCCAGTTGGTACGCGATTGATATCCGCGACCCCGAACTTACATCTGCAGCGAGTTTCGGCCGCCTCGTGGCGAGAGCATCGAGATTCGTTGCGTTCGCAGCCGTTACCATGAGCGAACTTGAGGCCGTCCCGGGCATTCCCCCCGAGATGGAAAAAACCGGTGATCGATTGCCCATTTTATCCCAGGACGCTTTTCTCGACTCCGTGCGTTCATTAACGCAGTTCGTCTATGGGCGTTTTTTGTTCTATTCTGATCTTGCGACCGCTGAAAAGGCCTACAAGGCTGGGGGCTTCCTCGAGACGGTCGCTTTAAGTGAATTGACCGTGTGTATTTCGGACAACGAGTACTATTACGTGTTCACGAAGTCGTTGGCGCTCGCCTGCGACCTGCTAGCCGACGATTGGCGCGTGCAAGTGGCTAAGGACCAGCTCTCGAACCTTTTTGGGCCCGGCTCATCTAGCAGGGCGCAGTTCTGAAGATCGCATCCAGGGGTCTCCAGGGGGTCAGACCTGAATGGCACGAGGTTAAGAAATAAGTGCCTGTGGGCAAAGAAGTTGCGGCAAGCAGCGAAACCAATTAAGCTAATGAATGAGCATGACGTCAGTCATTGATTGGGCTGCAATTCAAGGCGTTCTCGCGAACGACATTATAATCGCATGTATGCACTTGTCATTCTAGCATTCCAGTTGTGCCATCGCAACTCGTTTTCAATATTGAGTTTACGCTTAACCTCGTGCCATTCGGGTCAGACCCGAATGGCGCCAGGATAACCGATGGTATTTGCTACCATGGACTTACAGCAACATACGTAGTATTAGTGTTTTATACGCTCATATATTATCTCTCCTCGCTCGATCCGCTTCTTCGCATCTCGACGTGTTATCCCGAGAAGCCGGTGCGGCTCCGGCCGGCGCTTCACCGCGCGAGGCTCGTATCGGTCCGGTCGATCGCCGACGCGGTTCTGAACGACCAAATCCAGCAGCAGGGGAATGTCCGCTGCAATCTGTCTGGATCGGGGGACACCATACGTGGATCGGGGGACATGGATCGGGGGACACCACACGCAATTGACGGTCTTGATCGGGGGACACCATACGTAATTGACAGCAGGGATCGGGGGACACCATACGTAATTGACAGCAGGGATCGGGGGACAAGGGATCGGCGGACACCTTACGGATCGGGGGGCACCATACGTAATTGACAGCAGGGGATCGGGGGGCACCATACGTAATTGACAGCAGGGGATCGGGGGACACCATACGTAATTGGCAGCAGGGGATCGGGGGACACCATACGTAATTGACAGCAGAAAAAGGGAAAGGACGCGCATTGCGCTGGGCGGTCCAACGTCGCCGTAGCTCGTGGGGGCATGTAAATGACACGAACGAGCGATTGTGATGCGGTTCGCCGCGTCGTAACGTAACGCCATCCCGGCAGGTTCAACCGGTCTTCGTTGCCCACGGGCTTGGATCCGGGCGGCTTTCCTCAGGAATTCGTCGGATACGCCTGAAGAGCCGTTGCACTTCCAAGCTGCGGCGAGGCGAACGAGCGGCGACAATTCGATGCGGTCTAGGATTCAGAATCGTGTCATCGAATTGGACAACCGGTCAGGTTCACCAGGTGCCGCACACCGAGGCGTTCACCGATTTCCCGCAGCTTCGCGCGGGTGGACGCAAAGAAACGGCCCAGCAACCGATCTCCGCGGAGCTTCTCCAGCCGGTTCTGCCAGCTCTGGGCGCTAAAATTCAGCCGCTCGAAGATCCCGGCCAGCTCCGCCGAGATCGAAGCCTTTCCCTGGCGGAAGAGCCGGCCGGAGTGGAGCGAGCTTCACCGCCAAGACGCGAAGAGCGCAAGAAAGACGGCGAACCCAATCAGCACCCATCAACAATCTGATCCGCTGCGAGCCTTCCTTGACCAGAGGGACGTTCGCCTTATTGACTGCCTTTTCCCTTCGCGCTCTTCGCGTCTTCGCGGTGAACAAGGAGATCCCAGCAGATGACCGCCGGTACATCGCCGTTATCATTCGTCACGTGCGCCTCGAACGACGCCACGCTCCGGACAAACCTCCTCGCCTCACCTTGTTTAGCGCTGAATCGGCGCTCCAGGTCGTCGCGGTCAGAAATTGCCCGAGCGCGCGGATGGGCTCAACATTGGAATCGCACGGGCAGAGACGGAATGGGTCGTCTGCGTTCATCAAGATGTGTGGCTGCCGGCGGGATGGGACCGAAGCGTAATAGAACAGCTCCGCGAGGCCGAGCGACGGTTTGGGCCGATCGGCGTTGCGGGTGTTTACGGCGTCGGCGAGGTGATCACGCCGTGCGAACAATCACAACCGCTGGCCGCCGAGCGCATCGGCTGGGTCGTCGATCGCGGACAAATGCTCCGCGACGGACCGGAGCTGCCTGCACCAGTCGCAACGCTTGACGAGCTGCTGCTGATCGTGAAACGCGATTCCGGCCTTCGATTCGACCCTGATTTGGGATTCCACCTGTATGGAGCCGATATCTGCCTTCAGGCAAGCGAACAAGGGATGGCCGTGGTGGCATTGGCGGCGCAGTGTCATCATAATTCGCGCAGCGTTGGATTGCCGGAGGCGTTTTTCGCTAGCGCCGAAGTATTCGCCCGGAAATGGAGCTATCGGCTGCCGGTCGCCACGCCGTGTGCGATCATCGATTCCGGAGGGGAGGTTTACGTGCTGGGTAATGCCGGCTCGTATGAATCAAGGTCGATTGCGCGGGCAGTGGGCAATTTGTCCTTGGTCCATTGATAGCGGGCGGTCGATCGTACTCACGAGCAATCGTGAATCGCTTGCGGTGGAGTTGTTTTGTTCCTTACGTTCGTTCACATCCGGAGATTGAACCGATGAATGCCGATGCCGAAACGCCTTCGCCCGACGAAAGAATAACCACATACGTTTACGATTCCAACGATAGGCTCATCATGACAACCGAGCGAGGAACATTTGTAAAGGTCACGACCTTCGACGACGCGGCCGTGCCGCCAGCCGCGCGGTTCCGGTTCGAGCACGACAGTCAGAAGCGGGTCTTCGTCTTGACCGCGCCCGACGGCAAGACCGAACACTTCCGCGATAATCCCACACGCCATCTGGTTGTCGAGCCCGATCCGGAGACGGGCGCGATGCGGCCGGTGATCAAGTGTGGCGAGCCTACGTACATCTACCTCTGCCGCGAGGAGCGGGAGGTTTGATGTCCAAGTTCTGGGCTTTGTAATCCTTCGCCTCTAGGCGACCACTTCCAGTACGCGGGCTACGAGCGTGTAGATACGACGTTGGCTTGTATTTCCTGACAATTGTAGCCGGGGTCTGTGACCCCGGCATCGAACGCCCCTGCAAAAAAAGCCCTTGCTGCAAAGCCCCTGCCTCACAGAAGCGGGCTACAAAATTTACAAAGCCCCCTGCCTCACAGAGGCGGGCTACAAAAGCCCCTGCCTCACAGAGGCAGGCTACAAAAGCCCCTGCCTCACAGAGGCAGGCTACAAAAGCCCCTGCCTCACAGAGGCGGGCTACAAAAGCCCCTGCCTCACAGAGGCAGGCTACAGAATTTACAAAAGCCCCCTGCCTCACAGAGGCAGGCTACAGAATTTACAAAGCCCCCTGCCTCACAGAGGCAGGCTAGTGCGCCTGTAATTGCATCGAACCAGCAAGGTGAAAGTCCTTGCCAGAATGTTCTGGCATTCTGTAACCGAAGGTAACTGCGTCGCCGCGAGGCGGGGTGGAGAGCAACTGGAGGTGAACGATCAGTCCGTAACGCAAGTGAACTCGATTCGGCAGATCGTTGTGGCGAGCCTGCTAGCTAATGGCGAAGCCCAAATGACGCATGGCCCCTGACAAGGGCGACCACAGCAATCGTGGTCCGGTAAGCCTGGCACAGAAAACCCCAGAGACGTGTCGGGACGACGGTAGGTGGTTGGAGACAGAATGATCGGAAGATTCGATGACATAAACGCAGGGATACCTGGACGCCGCCAAAGCCGGTGTTCATGCTACCTCGGGAACCGAAGAGCCGGGCGTCCAGGAGTCAGAGCACCCATAGTAGCGAAGAAGCCGGGTAACGCCGGTGGAGCGAAGGGGTGCAGGAAGGTGGAGACGCAATGACCAAAACGACGGAAGTAAAACCGGTGGCAGTGTCCGAAAGGGCTATACGTACCGGAAAGACCCTGGACCCGCAGGTTCTGGGTCGAACCGACGGTTTGGACAGAGCGGATGTTGACAGCCCTCGAACAGGGGGTCAAAGGAGGCAAATGGTTTAGCCTGATCGACAAGGTCCATCCCGAACGGACTCTGAGAGCTGCGTTCTCTCAAGTCGCAGCGAACGAAGGAGCCGCCGGGGTCGACCACGTCACGATCGCGATGTTCGACGAACGATCTGGACGAGGATCTGAAGCGACTCAGCGAACAACTGCGGACGGGGACTTACCGCCCGCAGGCGATCCGCCGACACTACATCCCCAAACCGGGGACGCAGGAAAGCGGCCGCTGGGAATTCCGACGGTCCGAGACCGGGTGGTTCAAACGGCACTGCGTATGGTGTTCGAGCCGATCTTCGAGCTACGAATTCGCCGAGCACAGCTACGGCTTTCGCCCCGAACGGGGATGCAAAGACGCGCTGCGACGAGTGGATGAACTGCTCAAAGCCGGCTACACCTACATCGTGGATGCCGATCTGAAAAGCTACTTCGACACGATCCCGCACGACCGCCTGATGGCCCTGGTGGGGCAGAAGGTGTCGGACGGACGGGTGCTGACCCTGATCGAGATGTTCCTCAAGCAAGGCATCCTGGACGACTTGCAGGAGTGGACCCCCGAGATGGGCAGTCCCCAGGGTGCTGTGATCAGCCCGTTGCTCAGTAACATCTATCTGAATCCACTGGACCATCTGATGGCCCAAGCGGGATTCGAGATGGTGCGTTACGCGGATGATTTCGTCATCCTGTGTCGAAGCCCGGAAGAAGCGAACCAAGCCTTGGCACGTGGTGCAAGACTGGACGGCGGCAGCCGGCCTGACCCTGCATCCGACCAAGACGCGGATCGTCAACGCGAACGGAAGATGCCTTTGAGTTTCTGGGCTATCGGTTCGTGAAAGGCAAGCGCTTCCCCGAGCCAAGAGCCTGAAGAAGCTCAAAGACACGATTCGAGCGAAGACGAAGCGGAACTCCGGGAAATGCCTTCCGGCGATCATCGGGTCGTTGAACCCGACGCTGCGTGGCTGGTTTGAGTACTTCAAGCACAGCTACCGGACGACGTTCGGCCCTATCTGGACGGCTGGATACGGATGAGGCTGCGAAGCATCCTCCGCAAACGGCAGGGCCGGAAAGGACGCGGTCGCGGTTCGGATCATCAGCGCTGGCCGAATGCCTTCTTTGCCGAACACGGGTTGTATAGCTTGAAAGCAGCCCATGCGCTGGCGTGTCAATCCTCTTCGAGGTAAAACCACCGACTGGAAAGCCGTGTGCGGGAGATCCGCCTGCACGGTTCGGAGGGAGGGGGGGCCTAACCGGTCCCTCCTACCCCTATCAAAAGCCCCTGCCTCACAGAGGCAGGCTACAAAAGCCCCTGCCTCACAGAGGCAGGCTACAAAGGTCGGCCTCGAGGCCGACGTCTGAACCCATCCGCTTCCAGCCGATCGGTGGTTCAGTTTTAGATTACGTGTTAGTGTTTCTTTGTGACAGTTATGTCTATGTGGTGAACGCATTTTCCGGCCGTTCGTGGTCGTCATTCTCTAGCATTTTTCCGTGTCATTCAGTGCTTTCCGTGGTTTAACCTCCCCGTCTTTCTCAGTGGTGAGTCACAGTTATGAATCGCAAAACCGTCGGTAAGCTGGCATCCGTCATCATGCCCTGCTCGAATCAGCTTGAGTTTACCCGCCAGTGCATCTGCGCGCTCAAGAACCACACCCGACTACCATGGGAATTGATCGTCATCGATAACGGCTCGACCGATGGCACGGGCGCGTATCTGACCGGTGTGCAGGATGCGGCGGCGGTGCCGGTCATCGTCGTCTCGAACAAAGAAAATCGAGGATTCCCGGCGGCCATCAATCAGGGACTCCAGGCGGCACGCGGCGAATACCTGGTGCTGATCAATAACGACGTTGTCGTGACGGATGCGTGGCTTGATCAATTGATTGCGCCTGGCAGAGATGAAAGTCGATCGCAGTGCCGCCTCCGACCCCCCACCCAACCCTCCCCCACAAGGGGGGAGGGATGTGAACGCGCAGGCGAGTGTTGCGCGTGATCAACAACCCGCCAAACTCACCTTGATCGACTTCAACGGCGGAGAGCCTGTGGTGGTTGAGGGCTCTCACGATGGTTTATTGGGGGAGACAGGTTCGCCGGCTGCCTGCTTGGCGGATTCCGCTTCCGCCCCCCCTCACTTTGATCTCACTGTGGCTGGTAGCTCGCTGACCACCCCCCCTGGCCCCCCCTTCACAAGGGGGGGAAAGCTGGCGCAGACACCGTCTTCTTCACTGCCTACTGCCTACTGCGTACTGCCTACTCCGAGCATCGTCGGCCCGATGTCGAACTATGCCGCGCCGCCGCAATTGGTCGAGAACGCGCCTTACCAGAATCTGGATGAAATGCACAGCTTTGCCCGCAAGTGGCGCGATGAGCATCGCGGGCGGTGGTTTACAGTACCGAAGCTTTCCGGATTTTGTTTGCTCATGAAACGGGCTGTTTACGAGGCGATCGGCGGGCTCGATGAGCGATTTGGATTGGGGTTCTTTGACGATGACGATCTGGCGGAACGGGCGCGGCGGGCCGGTTTTGAGCTGGCGGTCGCCCATGATCTGTTCGTCCACCACTTCGGCAGCCGGACGTTTACCGGAAATGGCATTGATGCCGAAAAGCTGCTGGATGAAAACGCCAGGCGATTCGCAGCCAAATGGGGATCAAACGGGGCTAATGGCACGCGGGTCTCGCTTCAGCCATGGAAGGGATCTCCAGCGCCTCACGCAGGGGCCTTGATCGGTCCTGGTTCGGAACAAAAAGAGATCTCACGCAAAGCCGCAAAGACCGCAAAGAATAAAAATCTGTTGGAGGCTGGACCATCCGATATCGTGCACGCGGCCCAGGTGGCTGCCGATTCGGTCCATTTATCGTCCTTTGCGGCTTTGCGGCTTGGCGTGAGATCCTCTTCCCTGGATAACATCCCCTCGATCGACCTTGGCGAGAGGGCCAGTGTGTCATTAACCATGATTGTTAGGGACGAGGAAAATAACCTTCCGGCCTGTCTCGAATCAGTGCGCGGCATTTTCGATGAGATCATTGTCGTCGATACCGGCAGCACCGACCGCACGGTAGAGGTCGCCCGGTCGTTCGGGGCACGTGTCTTTGATTTTGTCTGGGTCGACGATTTCGCCGCCGCCCGCAACGCCGCGCTTGCACGCGCCACAGGAGACTATGCGTTCTGGCTCGATGCCGATGACGTAGTCGAACCCGCGCAACGACAAAAGCTCGAAGAGATCCTCAAGCGATTGCGAAAGGGCCAAGAGGTCGCGTACGTGGTGCGCTGCGCGTGCGATCCCAGCCCCGACGGAACAGGTGGCGACACGGTCGTCGACCATATCCGGCTGTTCCCGCTCCGCGAGGGAGTGCGCTGGACTTATCGCGTCCACGAACAGATTCTGCCGGCGTTGCGGCGAGCGAATATCCCGGTCGAGTGGACCGATCTGACCGTCCGGCACACGGGCTATGTCGACCAGGCCCTGCGGTCGAGAAAGCTTGACCGCGACACGCGGATCCTCATGCAGGAGCTGGAGGCTCGTCCCGACGATCCGTTTACACTCTTCAACCTGGGGGCGATCGCCGGTGAGCGCAAGGATTGGAACGGGGCGCTCGGGTTTCTCAGGACGCAGCCTGGCCAGGTCGGCTCCGACCGACTCGATTGTGCGCAAGCTCTATGCCTTGATCGCGCGAGCGCACCAGATGCTGGGCGAATCGCAGGCCGCGCTACAGACCTGCGCCGAGGGACTCAAGCTCGACCCCGGCGATGCGGAACTGTGGTTTCGCAAGGCGGTGGTGCACAGGCATCGGGGGGAATCGGGCGAGGCCGAGCGATGCTGGCGGCGGATCTTGCACTGCAAGCGGCCCGATCAGTTTTGCAGCGTCGACCAAGGCATCTTCGGGCACTTGACGCGGCGCAACCTGGCGGCACTGGCCGCCGAGCGGGGTGATCACGCCGAGACCGAAAAACTGTGGCGTGAAGTGCTGGCCGAGTGCCCGGGGGATCGGGAGGCGCTGGCGAAGCTGAATGGTGCACCACGCGAGGTCTCGACGTCGAAATCGGGCTGACGCCCGGGGCTTGAGGGCCTGCGCCCCGTCCGAACCACGCACTCACAAGCGTGGTCACGTATGGCCATGTGCGTGGTCGTCCACGCCGCGTTGGCAGAGATGACCGGGAGTTTAAAGAGCCGTGAAACACCGACTCCTGTTCGCATCAATCCGCAGCTACCTCGACCCCTCCAGCGGCGCAGCTTTGGCCACCCGCGAGGTGCTGCAGTTAATGGCCGCTCGTGGCTGGGGCTGCCGCGCTTTGAGTGGCTAGTTCTTTGTTTTGTGTTGACGTCATACTTATAGTGGGGCGATCCAATTAGAGATCTGGGCGCGTGCTCCTGTTTTCTCTGCCGACCAAGGAAAGACCATGCCGGACACTGATGACCCCGTCCTCCGGGGTGACGACGACGTTGCCATCGCCCCGATCGACATTCAGTTCGACCAGGCGGAATACACGACTCCAACTCCCGATGGTCCGAGCTGCGGCGTCTGCCAGAGTTCCATCAATGGCGAATATTATGAGACGGGCGGAAAGGTCTGTTGCCCGTCATGCCGCGACAGAGTCGAAGCCGCGTTCCGCGGCGGATCGCGCGTGGCCCGGGTACTCAAGGCATTTCTTTTTGGTTCAGTGGCCGCTGGGATCGGTGCGGCGCTTTATTACGCGATCCAGCGCGCAACCGGCTACAATATCGGGCTGGTGGCGGTCGTTGTGGGCGTGATGGTTGGCAGGGCGGTGCGCAAAGGCACGGGAGACCGTGGCGGGCGATTTTATCAATTCCTTGCCGTATTTCTGACCTATTCGGCGATCGCGTCGATGTACGCTCCGCTGGTGGTCCAAGAGTTCCTCAAGCAAGCTCAAGTTCAAGAGCCAGCCGAGGCTCCAATCGCCAAAGTAGATAAGGCCGACGCGAAGCCAGACGCCGAGTTAACTGATCCGAAGCAGATCGTGCTGGCGTTCGTCGTGGTCGCAGTCGTCGTGATCGGCTTTTCATACATACTTCCGGTACAGATAGCTCTGACCGCTCCGATGTCCGGACTGATATTCGCCTTCGCGCTCTGGGAGGCATGGAAGGTCAACAGACGAGCGCACCTGTCGTTTAACGGACCCTTTCGCGTCAGTACGCCGGGCTCGAGCGGACCGGAGCCAGAGGTCGAGCGTGATGGCGAATGAGTTGAAATCGCGGATGTCGCCTGCTGTGCATTCCTGCCCAGCGTGCGGCAGCGAGATCGCACCCACGCTTTTGAGCTGCCCCTCGTGCCAACGTTTGGTGCATGCCGAACGGCTCAAGGAGCTGGCGGCCAACGCCGAGGCCTCCGAAAAGGCCGGCGCGTTGTCGGCCGCCTTGGCTTCCTGGAACGAGGCAGTGTCGCTGTTGCCGGCCGAAAGCCGCCAGTACGCGGCCGTCGCCGATCGAATTGCCATGCTGGGCAGGCGCGTCGAGGCCGTGCCGAAACCGCCGGGCGAGTCCAGCACCTTTGCACCGCACGCCAAGCCGGCGGCATCGTCTTCAAAACGCTGGTCAGGCGGCGCCGTCTCGGGACTTGTCGCCACGCTGGCGCTCGTGGCCTGGAAGTTCAAGTTCCTGGCGGTGCTCTTGTTGACCAAAGGCAAGATCCTGCTGCTCGGGCTGACCAAGGCGAGCACGTTCCTGTCCATGTTTGTCTCGGTCGGCGTGTACTGGACGGTCTTCGGCGGGTGGTTTGCGGCGGGACTTGTGTTGTCGATCTACGTACACGAGATGGGGCACGTAGTGGCACTGGCTGCGCTACGGGATTCACGCCGGTGCGCCCTTGTTCGTGCCCGGCCTGGGTGCGTTCATTCGACTGAAGCAAGAGTTGACCGACCCGAAACAAGACGCCCGAGTCGGGTTGGCTGGTCCGATCTGGGGGCTGGGCGCGGCACTGGCGTGCCTGGCGGCTTCGTCGTCACCCGGCAGCCGATCTTGGCTGCGCTGGCCCAATTCGGAGCGATCATCAACCTGTTCAATCTGCTGCCGATCTGGCACCTCGACGGCGGACGGGCCTTTCGCAGCTTGAACCGCTCCCAGCGGTGGCTCGCCGTCGCGGCGATCGCCGCCGCCTGGGCCGTCACTGACGAGGGGCTCTTGGTCTTGTTGCTTCTCGGCGGGATTGCCCGCACGGTCATGGACAAACCCAGCGACAAACCCGACGGCGCCGTGGCCGGTCAGTATGCTTTCTTGGTCTGGATTCTCTCGGCCCTGTCGCGATTGCCCGTGCGGTTGCCGGGTTGACTCAAGTTCGGACGAGAGCGAATCTCAACGACGAACTGCTTGACAATCCGGCTGTTCAGGTTATTCTAAAAGCTTCGGCACTTGGTGAATCCAAGCCCACTGGCGCCGTGCCGGATGGTGCGTGCGGCCGGGTCGGACCGTCAGGCCGCGCGTTGAGAGCAAGAGCGATCGTAGTTGGTTCGAGACGATCGGGGCCGTGTATCCCGGAGCGTTCGACCCGGCAGCGACGTCAACATCGATAAAGAGACAACCCCTCGGCAGCGGAGCGCCGGTTCGAGGCGTCGCGAGGTTTCGCGATCGTGGCCGGATCGAATCGAGACTGTCTCGTCCGGCCGCGGGGTTAATGGAACGACGGACTTATGCCCACGATCAACCAACTTGTCCGCAAGCCGCGCCGACCGGTGAAATACAAGACCAAGTCGCCGGTGCTGGAAGCATCTCCGTTCAAGCGGGGTGTGTGCCTCCAGGTCAAGACGATGACGCCCAAGAAGCCCAACTCGGCCCTACGCAAGGTCGCCCGTGTTCGGCTCTCCAACGGCAAGGAAATCACCGCCTACATCGGCGGCGAAGGGCACAACCTCCAGGAACACTCGATTGTCCTGGTCCGTGGCGGCCGCGTTCGCGACCTGCCGGGCGTGCGCTACCACATCGTGCGGGGCGTGCTCGACTGCCAGGGCGTCGCCGAACGGAAACAGGCCCGCTCCAAGTACGGTGCCCAGCGCAAGAAAGCCGCCGCGCCGGCCGCCGCCAAGAAGAAGTAAGCCAGGCCGATGCCGGCAGTCTGGAAACTGATTGCCGAAGACAATGGTTGCATTTGTCCATTGAGCAGGAACGACGCAGATGGCCCGAAAGTTTACCGCCAGCAAGACCCACCTTCGCCCTGATCCCCGGTTCGGCTCGAAGCTGGCCGGCAAGTTCATCAACTGCGTCATGCACAACGGCAAGAAGAGCGTGGCGCAACGGCTCTTCTACGACGCGATGGACCTGATTCAGAAGCGGTTGCCCAACGAAAACCCGATCGACGTCTTCACCCGCGCCGTCGAGAATGTCAAGCCGGCGATCGAAGTTCGGTCCAAGCGAGTCGGTGGTGCGACCTACCAGGTTCCGATGCAGGTCAACAAGAACCGCCAGCAGACGCTGTCGATTCGTTGGCTCTTGATGGCTGCACGCGAGAAGAAGGGGCGGCCCATGGCGGTCAAGCTGGCCGACGAGCTGATGGCCGCGTACAACCGCGAAGGGGCCGCGGTCACGCGCCGCGAGAACGTCCACCGCATGGCCGACGCCAACAAGGCGTTTGCCCACTTCGCCTGGTGAAATCGGATCCGATCCTGATTGGCCTGACGCCCTTTTGCCTCGTTCGGACTGCGCTCTTCCATGGCGCAAGACCCGCTGCATGTTCTCTGGGTCGAACCCAACTTTCCCGGCCGCCTGGGTGCGGTGGCCGATTGGCTGGTGAGGCGCCGCGGCTACCGCTCGTCGTTTTACTGCCACACGGCCGATCCCCGCGCCGTCCTGGCCGGCGTCGGTGGGCAAGGGGCTCGACGTCCAGGTCTTTGGCGTCGGGGGCGTCGCTCGCGAGTCGGCCGTGACCTGGTCGCGGGCTCTGGAGCGCAGCCTCTGCTATGCCTACGGCTGCTGGGAAGTCCTCGAGAAGAAGAGGCCGCGGCCGATCGACCTGATCGTGGGCCGCTCGACGGGCCTGGGCTCGGCTCTCTTCGCGCCGGTGTACTGGCCGGCCGCTCCGGTGGTCAACTTCCTCGATTACTTCTACCACGCCCACCGCCACGACCTGGCCGACGAGGCTGGGCCTGAGACCGCGCCGGCCTACTTTCACTGGCGGCGGTCGATGGCCGCGATCGATCTCCTGGATCTGGAGCAGACCTCGCTGGGCTGGACTCCCACCCACTGGCAGCGCGACCTGTTCCCGGCCGAGTATCGCGACGAATTCCTGGTCTTGCACGATGGCGTAGACACCCGCCGCTTCGCTCGCTCGCCGTGGCATGCCGCCGGCCACCGGCCCCAGGTCGATTGCCGGCCGGGTCATCTCCGACGAAACGCGGGTCGTCAGCTTCGTGGCCCGATCGCTCGACCGCGCTGCGCGGGTTCGACCGGTTCCTGACTGTCGCCAACGAACTGCTTCGGGCTCGAGCCGACGTTCTGTGCGTCGTCGTGGGCGACCCGATCGTCCGGCGCGGTCTGGACGTCGAATTTCATAACCGCGATTACCCCGCTCACCTGATGGCCCAGCAACCCCCGTTCGATCCCGATCGGCTCTGGTTCCTGGGGCCTTCGTCGCCCGACGTCGTGGCCGAGGTCCTGGCCGCCAGCGACTTGCACATTGCCCCGAGCCGGCCCTACCCGGTTGCCCGCTCGCTGCTCGAGGCGATGGCGGCCGGCTGTGTCGTCCTGGCCTCCGATACCGATCCGCACCGCGAAGTCGTCGTACCGGGGCGAACCGGCCTTCTGGTCGACGGTCATGATACGGACGGCCTGGCGCGGCAGGCGCTGGCCGTGCTCGCAGACCGTCGCCGCATATCGGCCGCTGGGGGATGCCGCGTCGGTGATGGTGCGCGAGCACTATTCCCAGGATGTCTGTCTGCCGCGGCTCGCCGAGCGGTTCACCGCGCTGGTCGCCGCCAGGAGGGAAAGGCCGTGAACGTCCTGTTCATCCACGACGCTTTCCCCGCCCAGTTCGGCCGGCTTGGCCTCGAGCTGACCAAGCGCAACGGCTGGCGGTGCAGCTTCCTGGTGCAGAGTCTTTCGAGCTGCCCGACCCCTTCGCGCGAGATGCTCGAGACGCTCGAGTTGCACAAGATGCCCCTGGCGGCCGAGCATCGCTCGAGCGACGGCATTCCCTGGCCCCAGATTTACGGACACTACCTCGAGCAATGCCGGACCGTTCACGACGCGGTGCGTGCCAAGCCGAGCCTGCGCCCCGACCTGATCGTCGCCCACGGCGGCCGGGGCGCTCCGACCTTGTTGCTGCGTGAGGTCGTCGACTGCCCGATCATCATCTATTGCGAATATTACTTCGCCAACAGCCATCGCGACATCTCGTACCGCATTGACCTGCCGCCGGCCGAGCCAGCCCCGTTTTTTCCGCGCTGCATCAACGCGCCGACCCTGGCGACGCTGGTCGACTGCGATGCCGGCTACTCGGCGACCCACTGGCAAAAACAGTCGTTCCCGCGCCGCTTTCACTCCAAGATCGAGGTCCATTTCGACGGGATCGAGACCGAGCTCTATCACCCTGGGCCGGCGCCGCGGCAGAGTGGGCGAAACGGTGATTCCCGCTGGCACGCGCGTCGTCACGTTTGTGTCTCGCGGCCTGGAGTCGATCCGGGGCTTCGACCTCTTCATGAAGGTTGCCCACCGGATCGCCCAGGCGCACACCGACGTGGTCTTCGTGGTGGTCGGCGGCGAGGAAATTCACTACGGCTGGGACAAGCTCCACACGGGCTCGCCCAGCTTCAAGCAGTGGGTCCTGAGCCAGGAGAGCTATGACCTGAGCCGGTTTCTCTTTCTGGGTCGGATCTTGCCCGAGCAACTGGCCGACATCCTGCGGATCAGCGATCTGCACATCTACCTGACCGCGCCGTTTGTGCTGTCGTGGTCGCTGCTTGGACGCGATGGCGACCGGCTGCGTGGTGCTAGCGGCCGACGTGCCGCCGGTGCGTGAAGTGATCGAGCCGGGCCAGAACGGCCTGGTCGAGCCGCTCTTCGACGTCGAACGGCTGACCGAGACCGCCCTGCAAGGTGCTCGCCGATCCGGCCGCATTCGCCCCCTTGGGCGCGCGGCTCGCGAGACGATCGAGGAAAACTACAGCCTGGAAACGTGCATCCCGCCCTTGGCGAACTTCTTCGAGCGGGTTACCAACGAGCGCTCGAGGTGAGGACCGGCTGACGCTGAATCCGGCATTTTAGCTCCGCGGCGGGGATTTGTCGGATTATTCATCAGGGGCTTTCTAGGCCAATTCGCGCCGGATTCCGTGCCTTTTTCATCAAGTGATTCGGGAGGGCGGCTAGTGCCGGTATCTCACTGGGCGGCTCCCACGCCGTGAGAACAACCTCCTGCCCGACGCCCAGCGAGAAGTTTTCCTCATAAACAACTCGTCCGCTCCGACTCATGCTCAGGACGTGCGGGCCAGGGCTCAGTTCGCAGACGATCGGAGTGTCCCAGATTGTCTCGATATGGTACCGCTCGTCGTCGACCATCACATCGACATTGGGCTTTGGTACGTGCACATAAGCTATGCCGTACTGCGGGCCGATGTGAATGACAACTTGCCAGAGGATTAGACCTCCCAAGCCAAGTGCGCCAATTACCTTGCCTAGCGCGAAAATCAGACTCCGGATCGTCATCCACATCGCAATGCTCCAATCGTCTCAAAAACAGTTCCAGCAACATTGATCGGTAGGCGCGCACCGCGAGCGCGGCTGCGCCTGCCGAACGACACGACGTTCACTTAGCGCGACTGGCACTACATGCGCTGTGCAGCCGCCTCATATTGCTTGCTCGTCCGTCTCACTTTATTGGTGAACGAAACCCTCCTCCGAGTGCCGCTTTTTGCCTCTCGAGCTAGCTGGTAAGCACGAGTGTTGAATTCCAAACTAATCCATGGAAATCTGCGAAGAATTTACTGTCAACGACAAATGTAAAACATCGTCTGACATTTGTCCAGAACAGTCGCCTCTTGGTTTGCCGTGTCTCATTGCGCAGTCTTCGAGCCCACTCGACCTCAGGGCTCTGACGGACCGGTCAGAACCAGCTCGCCGAGGCCGCTTGGATCAAAGCCCTTGAAAATGGTAGGGGGTGAGCCCCAGGTAAGAAACGTCGGAGGGTCGGGACCTTTGATCGTATTCTTGTCTTTGTCAACAACGGCCACTTCCAGTCCCAACCGCTTGCCGGCAAATAGACGAGTGGGCCGATCGGGGTAGCGGTCAAAGGGCTTGACCGACCACTCGTACGTTATGACGTCGCCGTTGCGCTGATATTTCATCAACGTGGCCTTTTGTTTGGTTCGTGCGTAGACGAGCGACGGATTGGCCTTCCATGGATCTGAGAAAGCAGAGACCTTGCCCGGCACACCCACGTACTGCAGCACTGGCATGGTCGCGGCATCGAGCTTGTCGCCCCAGTCACCAGATGGTGACTTGGTGCCGACCTTGTCGGAAAAGGTTCCGTCGATGTAGATTTCCACCGCGTCTGTTTTCAAGACATCCGTCGGATGAACGATCACATCTCTATCGTGCACGACCACTGCCAGATAGATTTGCTCGGTCTCGGGGTCGTAGCCAGCCATAAAATAGGCGTTTTGCTCGTCGGAGGAGTCGATCGCGTTGGAGTTGTAATTCGAATTTTCCAGGAGCTGGTTACTGATCGCATACTTCGCCATGTTCTTGGGCCAGTCATCAAGCCGGCCGTCGATCCTTATCCCCCTCAAGGGCGGGGCTTTCGCGCTGGGAGATCGAGCCTCCCGGATCGATTTGTCCCGGCCCACCGCCTTCTCTGGGCGCGGCTGTGGAGTTGACGCGATCGGCTCGCGCGGCTCCGCGTACAAGTCATGAGGCTTTTCCCTTGCTTGTTTGGCTTCTTGTTGGCGGATTGATGGCGGCAGTGCGCCGGCCTCTCCTCTCGACGTCGGTTCGCCCTCGGCCCGATACACCGCCAGTCCCAGCACCGCCATCCCGGCGGCGACAAGCAATGTCCAACCGACTGCACCGGCCCGGAGCACGAGGACGTAGCCGAATGTTTGTTTCACCAAGGACCAACCTGTGAGTGTCCCCGTGCCTGCCAGTGCCGTTTGCGCGGTGCAATGCGTCGCCGCCCGCGTTGTCGCGTCGACCAAATCGGCAGCGATCACCGTTGCGCCTGCCGGTCTGAACATCGCTGCCATGGCCGAAGCCGATGGTGCCAGCCCGCGGCGTGTCGAGTCGGGCACGCAGCTGCTCGCGTGCCCTCGATAGTCGGCTCTCAACGGTCCCCACCGGACAACCGAGTTGGCGAGCGACCTCATCATGGCGCAGGCCCTCCATGTGGCAAAGCACCAGCGGGACACGATATCGCTCTGGCAGCCGGCGAATCTCCTCGTCGATCACCGATCGCAATTCGATCTGCACATTACGTTCGTCCACGTCCATCGCTCGTCCCGCCGCACGACGCTCCACGGACCGCCGCCGGGCCCCCTTGACCCTCTCCTTGTTGGCAACCTTGAGCGCCACACCGTAAAGCCAATTCGTGAGCAGATCGGAGTTCCGAAGCGCATTAGCCTTCTTCACGAGGACCAGAAAGGTGGCTTGGAACGCATCTTCCGCCGCATGTTCGTCGCCCAGTACGCGACGGCACACGCCCAATACCATGGGGCCATGCCGATGAATCAAGGTCCGGAAGGCCGCTTCGCTCCCCTCTTGGCCGGTTAAGAACTGAGCAACTAGCTGGCTATCAGTCCAGTTTCCCATCGCCCCCCACTGGTACAGGGTGTAAATCCCCTCCGTTGTTGCCGCGGAAACTCGAATCGCCATCAAGCTAACTCCCGTCGCTTAACCTTCATGCATTAAGCAGATGCGTCATCAGGCCATCGTGACGTCGTGGTCCGTTTTCTACCCGCGAATAACCCGAGAAATACACTATCACTGCAGCGAAAGCTTAAATGCGTTCACGTCGTCCGCTCTCTGTTTATACTGCCTTGGGGCCCGACATTTCTTCCATTATTTTATTCGTAGCCGATTCGGTTTCTTCAGATTTCGCCGTGAGTGTCGTCCGGTCAAACCAACTTGTTGCCTGATCGGATTCAAGGTTAGTCTGGCTTCATGATCCCGTCAGAAGTACGATGAGAATCCCACAAGGGAGGGGCGCATTACCAAGCCTGGCATAACCTCATCGAACCCGAAATGGTTAATTCTCGTACTCTCGTAGGTCTGGTATAGCGGAATGACGTCCGAGGAAAAAACGGAAACGGTGGATGCGCGGGTGCTCGCGGTTTCGCAAGAAGTGGCGGCGCTGGCCGCCGCCGCCGTGGAACAGATCAGCCGTGCAGCCACGAGCGAGGAGCTCGAGAAACTCCGCGTGACGTACCTGGGAAAGCAAAGCAGGATCATGCTGCTTTCCAAGGAGCTGGGCAAAGTCCCCGCGGAGCTGCGTCCGGCGTTCGGCGAAGCGGTCAACGCGGGGAAGAAGCGCTTGCAGGAGGCGCTGACCGACGCGCAAGGCCGTCGCTGGAGCCCGCGGGCCGTCGCTCCAAAAGCCGCGATCGACGTGACGCTGCCGGGGATTCGCAAGGGGTCGGCAGGCGCCACCCCTTGATGCAGACCATGGAGGCGGTCAAAGACGGTCCTCCAGGGGATGGGATTCCGCTACGACGATTATCCCGAGGTTGAGACCGAGTATCACAACTTCGATTCGCTCAACACGCCGAAGTGGCACCCCTCGCGCGACATGCACGATTCGTTCTATACCAAGGCCGGCGGCGTGTTGCGCACGCACACGACGGCGTTTCAGGTGCGGGCGATGCGGCATCAAAAGAGCCCGCCGATCCGCGCGATGACTTCCGGCCGCTGTTACCGGCGCGACGAGATCGACGCGACCCACTTCCCGATCTTCAACCAACTGGACGTGATCGCGATCGACGAGGCGATCAGTTTCGCCGACCTCAAGTGGACGCTCGATCGGCTTGATCCGCGCTTGTTGGGACAAGATGTCAAGCTCCGGTTTCGGCCCAGCTTTTTCCCGTTCACCACGCCGAGCGCCGAGGTCGACGTGTTTTACCGCGGTCGATGGATGGAGCTCCTCGGCTCGGGCATGATCCGCCCGGAAGTGCTCCGTAACGGTGAGCTCGATCCCGAGCTGATACCAGGGATTCGCGTTTGGAATGGGGATCGATCGGCTCACCATGGCGCGGTACGGGATCGACGACATCCGGCTGCTCTATGCCAACGAGGAATCCTTCCTCACGCAGTTTTAGCGAGATGCGTCCTCGAATCGAACATCGGGGCTCGTTCAGGGCCATCCTTCCATTGCAAGCGAGTTTGTCCGATGCCGATGATCGTCAACACAGCGTGGCTTCTCGAGTACCTCGAGCCGAAGTGCTCGCACGAGGATCTGCTCGATGCCTTCCCTCGCCTCGGCCTGGAGATCGAGCAAACCCACGAGCTGAAGAAGGAGCTCGACTCGATCCGGATCGGTTTCGTGCGGCGGAAAGAGCCGGTGGCCGGAGCGCCGGGATATCACCTCTGTGAGATCGAGCTGGAGCGAGGCCGGATGATTCCCGGTGGTCTGTGCGTCGGAGCACGAAATCCAGGAAGGCTGGGGCGTTCCGGTGGCTCCCGCCGGCACGGTCCTGGCCACCGGGCGGTCGATCAAGGCGGCGCCGTTCCATGGGGTTCGGTCGGAAGGAATGATCTGCCTGGACGGCGAGCTGGGCATGGTGGCCCGCGGTTCGGGAATGCACCATTTCACCGACGAGTCGACTGCTGGGCGTGCCGCTGCCGGCGGCGGTGGACGTCCCCGAGTATCTTCTGGAATTGAACGTGCTGCCGAACCGGCCGGATTTTCTGGGGTTGATCGGAATCGCCAGGGAAGTGGCGGCACTTTTGCGGCTGAAGCTTCGTTACCCAGCCACATATCAAACGCGACGTCGGCCAGCCTGGCCCTCGCCGGTCACCGTGGAAATTCGCGAACCCGAGCTTTGCCCGCGCTACATGTGCGGGCTCGTCCGCGGCGTGAAAGTCGCCCCTTCACCGCCGTGGCTCAAGGCGCAGGCTTGCTCCTGGCCGGAATGCGACCGATCAACAACGTCGTCGACATCACAAACTACGTCCTTTACGAGTGGGGCCAGCCGCTGCACGCGTTCGATTTCCAGAAGATCGCCGGCTCCCGGATCGTCGTTCGTCGCATGGCCGAAGGCGAGACACTGGAGCTCTTGAGCGGCGCGGTCGTGGGTGCGCGTGGTCAGCCTGGTGGACAAGCCGTTCTCGCAGCCGCCGCTGGTGATCGCCGATGCCGAGCGTCCGGTGGCCCTGGCGGGCATCATGGGGGGACGTTTCGCCGAGACGGCCGAAGGCGACCACCGAGGTCCTGGTCGAGGCGGCTCACTTCGACCCGGTCTTGATCCGGCAGACCGTGCAGCAGGTCGACCTCGGCATGGAAAGCACGGGGCACCGCGGCATCCTATCGGTTCGAGCGGGGCACGGATCCCAACCTGATGCTCGAGGGAGCCCTGGGGCGGGCCTTGCAATTGATCGCCGAAATCGCCCAAGGCACGCCCGCAGGGGCCACTGGTCGATCATTATCCCCGACCTCGCGAGCGCCGGGTTTTCTGCTTGAGCCCGGCGCGGACCAGCTCTTACCTGGGCATGCCAGTCGAGGCCGCGACGATCCACGATTGTCTCACGCGCCTGAGCATGGAATGCACCGGCAACGACCAGGAACTGCAAGTCAAGGTGCCGACCTGGCGGGCCGACGTCAACGATCCGGTCGTCTTGATCGAAGACGTGGCACGCATGGTCGGCTATGACCAGATCCCGGTCGCGCCGCGGCCGTCGATGCCGTCGGTGGGCTTGCGGTCTACCAGCGACCGACTGCGGCAAGTCGTCTCCGAACATCTGGTCTCCGCGGGTTTCTCGAGTGCCGTAATCCGTCGCTCGAGTCGCCCAAGATGAGCGCCTGGCTGGGCGACGCGGGCGACGCGATTACCTCTGAGCAACTGGGCGACGCGTGAGATGTCGGTGCTGCGGCGCACCTTGTTGTCGGGTCTGGCGGCCACGGTGCAAACCAACATTCGCCGCGGGGCAGCAGTCGGCCTGGTTTTTCGAGGTCGACCGTCTGTCTTCGGTCATGGCAGGACTGAGCACCGAATGACAGCTGGCGCGATGGCAGGCCGATGGCACGTCGCCGGAATCGCGGGGGGCCGGCTCCAGCGCTCCAACTGGCGCTCGGATGGAACCCAGGTCGACTTCTTCACGCTCAAGGGTGTCGTCGAAGACCTGCTCGAGGCGATCGGGGCGCGGGATGTCGTGTTTCAGCCAGCCGATCGGACAGCCATTCGTGGCGGGAACGGCGGCCGAGGTGTCGCTCCCAGGCATGGGTTCGATCGGCTTCATCGGCGAGATTGACCCTACGATTGTCGAGTTCGAGCGGGTGCCGTTCCGCGTCTTTGCCTTCGAGCTTGACCTCGAGTCGCTCGAAGACGAGTTTCAAGACGTCTACCGGTATACCATCAACTCCGCCGGCAGCCAGCTGTCGCCCGCGACCTTGCCGTCGTGGTCCGCGTCGAGGTTTCGTACGCCGATCTCATGGACGCGATCCGGTCCACCGGCCGGTCCAACGCTTGAATACATCCGGCTGGTCGACCAGTATCAAGGCTCCCAGGTACCGCCCGGGCATCAGAGTCTGGCATTCCACATGCTGTTCCGTGACCCCGAGCGCACCCTGACGGCCGAGGAGGTCGCCGAAACGGTAACACGGATCGTCGCGGCCCTCAAAGATCGATTTGGGGCGGAACTTCGTTCCTAGGATTTGCTGTCTACGCCCGCCGAATGAGCTTGAGGAGATAGAGAAGTATCAGCGCTCCGACGGTGGCCGCGATCAATTCGCCCAAGAGCCCCCCCACATTGACTCCAAGCGCTCCAAAGACATAGCCGCCAATCAACGCCCCGATCACGCCAATGATCAGGTTTTCGACCATTCCGAAACCCCGGCCTTTGACTAGCTGCCCGGCGAGCCAACCCGCGGCTAGGCCGATCAGAAGAAACCAAATAATGCTCACGTAGGCACTCCTCGCGATATGAGCGGATCCGCTTGGCCGTTTTCTGCCGGATTCTCGAACTTGGTTGGGGCGCCATCTGCGGGTAAGAATGTATGAGTTTCAGTGGCTTGG
The DNA here is from genome assembly GCA_963850935.1 of uncultured Isosphaeraceae bacterium. Taxonomy (GTDB): domain Bacteria; phylum Planctomycetota; class Planctomycetia; order Isosphaerales; family Isosphaeraceae; genus CAWFRS01. The sequence goes on along the minus strand of CAWKNT010000028.1, from coordinate 30,161 downwards.
TCGGCCACCTCGGCTGATCGGACCAATTCAGCAAAGACGCCCCCCTGGCGCACGAGTTCATTGTAAGTGCCGATCTCGACGATTTTACCGGCGTCGAAAACGAGAATGCGATCCGCGTCGCGCAGAGTGCTCAAGCGATGCGCGACGAGGATGACCGTACGATCGGCCCTGGCCGCCGTGATGGCACGCTGAACCAGTCGTTCGCTGATATTGTCGAGGGCCGACGTGCCTTCGTCGAGAATCAAGATCGGCGGGTTTTTGAGAAAGATACGGGCGAGGGCGATCCGCTGCTTTTGGCCTCCCGAGAGATTCTGGCCGCGTTCCGCGACGCGGGCGCGGTAAGCACCCGGCAACGCCATGATCTCGTCGTGAATGCAAGCCCGCTCCGCTGCACATCGTATCTGATCTTCGGTCGCGTGTTCGCAGCCGTAGGCAATATTCTCCGCGATCGTACCGGCGAATACGAATGGGTTTTGACCGACATATCCCACCAGTTCGCCGATAGACTGCCGCGATATGGATGACAGCTCGACGCCACCTAAGGTCGCGTGGCCGCTGGTTGGATGTGCCAGGCGCATGATCGTGCGCAGCCAAGTCGTCTTACCGCAGCCCGATCGGCCGGCCACGCCGATCGTTTCTCCGTGTCGAATGATGCTCGACAGACCGCTCAGTGCAGGTTTCGTTGTCCCTTCGGCATTGCGATACGCAACGCAGAGCTGGTCGGTGACGAAGACAGGCTCACCGACAGCTAGCCGCGGTTCAGCCGGCGCCGACACTTCGAACGAGCGATCGAGAGGTTCGGCCAGCAGGCCGAGAAGATCGCCGACTCTCAGGCTGCTCTCGTGGGCCTCGTCGATGAATCGATGGATCTCATTCAGAGGGGACATCACGTTCAAGTACAAGCATGGAGTACGTGATGATATCGCCGGCCTTGATCTGCGCCGTGGACGAACAGATAGATGGCGAATGCAAGGACAACGATGTGGAAGAATCCCTCGTTGATTGCCTTTCCAGAACCGAAAAGCGACATCTCGAAATGATGCCGCACCTCTTTGGCTCGCCGATACTCGGCGACCCGCTCGACCCGCTGGACCTCTTGGCGATGGGTATTGGCCGCTCGGATATAGTCGATGCCGCCGAGTTGTTCGACCACCGTGCCGTCCATCGCCTCTCGACTAGCCAGCAGGTCGAGGCGAATGCCCTTCTGCGTGATGAGCTGCCAAATTGTCAGACCGAGCGACACGGGAATCACTCCGGCCATCGCCAGCGCGATTCTCGGTTGCTTCGCCAGGGTCGCCGACAAGGCGAAGATCCCCATGAACAAGGCAGGCACGAAATCAAGAAACCCGACGCGCAAGAACCGAACCAGCCCGTCCACTCCTCGGGTTATACGGCCGTACAGCGCACCGACCTGGTCTTGCGCCAGCACCGCTAAGTCGACCTTCAGCAAGTGCGACACGACACGCACAGACATATCCCGGTCGATGCGTGTACACGTATCATTGACCAGAAACCGCCGCAACACATTCATCACTTCGCGTACGAGATAAGCGCCGCCGATGATCGCTAGATAGACCGCCGCCACCCGCGTCAGGTCGGCTGCTGATTGAGTGGAATGCTCTTCGGGGTTTACCGCCTCGATCAGCTTGCCGAGATAGATTGGAATCGCTGTATTGGCCCCGCTGGCGAGGCTCATAATCGCCAGAGCTCCCGCCAACGACATCTTGTGACGCCAGGGAATCAGTCGCCAAGCTTCACCAGTGAGGCGCGCTATCATCGCCAGCTCTTGTCTTATCCCCCTAAACTCACCAGTATTTCTACGCCTCATCGGTGGCCTCATTCCATCCACGCAGCAATGCCTGTTTGTGGAGGGCCAAAGCAATCGGGACCCGAGCCTCTTTAGATTTTCATTTCGCGGTATCTGGACCAGATTCCGTATTAAATGCTAACCTGGTGAGCAGTCTGACTCCGCCAGGCTTTTTCTTGGGACGGAGGGGGAAGTCTGTCGATTTCCCATCTTGCTAGCGACTCCACAGCAAGGCGACGAAAGTATGACAGATCGAGTCGCCGGTTTTTTACAATTCGATTCACGATTTTTGGCAGATGAATTGCTCAAAGCGGCAGATATCCGCAGCCAGCCAACCGCTCACTGTGATTTTGACGCTCTGTTAGAATAGGTTGCTGTCTCGTTGACGCGCTATCTTGAATTACGCGGGATCACACCATAGATGAAAGAAGATAAAGATTAATTCCCGCTAATTCCTTGTTCAATAGACTCTGATGCTCACTTGGCACTGCATTTGCTGACATATCCAGGCACATTTCAGTGACGACGATTCATTCCCACGAAGAGGGAGTAACTTCCTAATGATGAAGATCCATACTTCGAGTACCTCAATCACGGACGCCAATGCCGTTTGGAGGTCGATGCAGCACGACTCCATCGATGCGAATCGACATTCTCAATCGCGCTTGTCGGGGCCGGAACTGTTCGCCTCATCTGGCCCAGAGGAAGTTCTGGTTGTCGAGGAACGCGCCCATCTGCGACCGGCGCAAGTCGTGGAGAGTAAGCTGACCCGATTGCTTCAAGGGGCATCATTTCCCGTGAGCCACCTCCAGACCAGAGGATTGTTGAAGACTCGCTAAACCACCTGTCTCGTTTTTCGCCCCATCATGACGCGCACTTCATGGTTCTTGCCATCGTCGGTCAGTAAGATGCCCGTGCCGGGCTGACGTGCATTATCGAGCCAAACGGCGTCGACACCGGATTCGGCGCCGCCCGGGTTTTCGATTTTGATCGAGTAAATTGCCGACGCAAAACGGTACGTGATATCAACGTGGGACCAGTCCGGCGGAACGCACGGATTGAATTCGAGACGATTTCCCGCGCGCTCCATTCCTAGAATTGACTCGACAAAAACTCGATAAAACCAGCCCGCCGAGCCGGTATACCAGGTCCAGCCGCCGCGGCCAACATGGGGCGAGTGGCTATATACGTCTCCCGCAACGACATAAGGTTCGACCTTGTAACGATCGACTTCATTCCGAATCTGCGGCATGGAGGATCGGGTTGATCATCGTCAATAACTGGTATGCGCGCCGACCGTGGCCTTGACGTGCGGTCGCCTGCACGACCCAGGTGGCGGCATGGGTGTACTGCCCTCCGTTCTCGCGAACGCCGGGAAGATAACCTTTGATATAGCCCGGATCGAGGGCGTCTCCATCGAATGGCGGGTCGAAAAGCATGATGAGCCGATCAGCGTCTCGGACGAGATGCTCGTCGACACTTTGCATCGCCTGGCGCTGGCGGTCGGGATCACCGGCACCGGAGAGCACAGCCCAAGTCTGTGCGATCGAGTCGATCTTGCAGACACTATTTTGGGCAGAGCCAAGCGGCGTGCCGTCGTCGAAATAGGCACGGCGATACCATTCACCGTCCCAGGACCTTGACTCCACCGCCGCACGCAGTTCTTCGGCCTGCCGGCGCAATTCCGATGCCTGTTGGTCATCACCCCGCTCGAGAACGATGGCCGCGAATTGGATGCGGCAGATAATTGAAAACCACGCCAGCCAGATACTCTCGCCGGCGTGCCCGGCGGCCCACCAGGTTCATTCCGTCGTTCCAGTCACCGTGGCCCATCAAGGGAAGGCCATGGGCACCGAGCCGGTGCGTGCAGGCCAGGGCGCGGAGGCAATGCTCATACAACGGGCGCGACTCCGGACCGGCGGTCGGCAGGCCATAGTCGTCGTCCTCACCAGGTCTCAACGGCGACCCGTTCAAATAGGGGATTAGCTCGTCGAGAATCGAGAAATCGCCGGTCACTCTTACGTAGTGCTGTGTGACGAAAGGGAGCCAGAGCGGGTCGTCGGCGATTCGTGTACGGATGCCTCGTCCCTTGGGTGGATGCCACCAGTGCTGAACGTCCCCCTCAGGGAACTGACGGCCGGCTGCGCGGACGATATGGGCCCGCGCAACATCGGGAGCGGCGTGGAAAAGCGCCATCACATCCTGGAGCTGGTCGCGAAAACCATAGGCGCCGCCCGATTGATAAAACGCGGATCGTCCCCAGACGCGGCACGATAGAACTTGATAAAGCAACCAACGGTTGGTCAAGATATCGAGCGCCGGATCGGGGGTCCGCACCTGGATGGTTGCGAGCAACTGATCCCATCGCGCTTTGATTTCACCGAGTGCCGACGCGGCCCGTCCTTGCTCGCGATAGCGTTTGATCATGACTCGTGCGCCCTCGGGTCCGTCGGCTTCACCCAGCAGAAAAACGACCTGCGTCGCGCCGCCAACCTCAAGGTCAAACTTTACCTGGACCGCTGCACAAGGGTCGTGGGCCTCGGTTGTCGCCCCCGACAATTCGACACGTCCTAGCGCGGCTGGGGCCGCGATCGTTCCATGGCGCCCGATGAATTCTGCGCGATCGGCGGTAAACGTCCGGGGTCGCCGATCAACGTCGACAAACGCCACGCGGGAGCCAAAGTCCGTGCGGAACGCGTTTCGGGCTAGCAGCGCCCCTGTGTCGTGGTCAACCTCGGTAACAATGTGCATGGACGTGGCGTCGCGGGTTGCGCCCACGACCCACTCGGCATAAAAGGTTGCCGACAGCCGTCGCGGTTGGTCGCTCAAGTTCTGGATCCGCAAGACGATCAGCTTGACGCAATCGTCGGGCGGTACCAGCAGGGTCAGCTCATGGCTGAGGCCGTGGGCGTTCCGTTCAAAAGTAGTGTAGCCCTTGCCCGTGGCGAACGAGCGTTGGTTGATGCGACGGAACTGGCAGTGGGGTTGGGCACCAGAAATCACCGTTTTCCTCGTCACGCAGATAGACGATCTCGCCCGGCGGGTCGGTGACAGGGTCGTTGCTCCACGGCGTGAGCCGATTCGCCTGGCTGTTTTGCGACCAGGTACAACCCGAGCCGCTCTCGGAAATCAGGAAGCCGCATACTGGGTTGGCAACCACGTTGATCCATGGGGCGGGGGTGAGCCGGGGATAGGAGGGAGCGGCGGCCATCGGCTGCCCGTTACCGCGACTAGGTGCCGGTTGGCCCGTTGCAATCAACAGACAGTATTCTCGTCCGTCCGGTGTGAAACCCCCGAGTCCATTGGGGAAGAGCAGGTCAGCCGGCAACGTGACTGGCTCGTCCTGCCACTTGGGATACTCGTGTGCCGCTGTCAGTGGGCCAGGGAGCGGATGCCGTAACTCGGTGCGATCGAGCTGACTGGCAAGCGAACCCCGCTCGCCGATTACGACTGCCCGTGCGGCAGCCTGAATCAGAAACCTGGCATCCTCCGTTAAGTCGGCGGTTTTCACCACGAAAATCCCGCCCTGTTGACCGATTCGATCGGAACCGCCGTGTGCCCGGACAACACTCAGCAGCTGTCGGTCGAGCTCTTCCTCATGGCCAGCGGGCTCTTCGTTCAAGAACACTAGGTCGAGCTCCAGCCCCTTGCCACGGAGATACGTCTGCGCGGCGAGCAGTTCGCGAGCGAGGTGAACCTCATCGGATGCACCGAACCGCGCGACCACAATTGGCCGGTCGCCCGAGATCCCGAAGGTCCAGAGGCCTTCCTGGCCCAGCAAGTTGTTCGGCAAGTAGCCTGGGGATCGGCCCGCAATGCCGATCCCGCGAACAGCACGTGGGCGGCGAGACGCTGAAAGAGATGGGCGGCCTCGCCGGATCGATCACTGGGCCGATGTTCGATCTGGCTATGCGCCCATGCCAACTCGAACACACGCGATGCGGCGCTCGATTGCCGAAACTGATCGGCCAGTGCCAGTCCTTCGGCACGCGTACTGGCAACCGCCGTCGCCAACGCGATCGTGGCCGACCCGCCCGGCTTGAGCCGAAACCGTTGGCGCAGGCAAAAGACAGGGTCAAGAACCGGACCGACAGTACCCGAAAGAAGGGATCCGGAGTCAAGTGCCGCGGGGTTCGCTACGGTGCGACCGCGGCCGATGAACCGGCTCCGATCGGTTTCATATTGCCTCTCTCCTACGGTTGCACTGCCCGCCGCGTTGACTTCCACAGCCGCCACATGGACGGCGAAGAAGGGCGGCTCTGCTGCGGATCGCGGCCGTCGCCGGCACAGGAGTGCTCCGCAGCTTGCCACCCATTCCGTCTCGAGGAATAGCTTACCAAATGCGGGATGCGCCAGGTCGTCCCGGTGCGGCGCCAGGACGACCTCGGAGTAGCTGGTCAACTCGAGCTCGTGGGGGCGGGAATCGTGATTGGTCAATGTAAATCGCCGGACCTCGACTGGTTGTTCGGGCGAGACGGTGACTTCCATCAACGTCTCGATCTCGGCGTCACGGCGGCGGATGGTGGACTTGTCGCCCGCGAAAATAACCTCGTACTCATCGGCCCGCCTGCAGATCGGTTGATATCCCGCGGACCATACGAGATCGCGCTGCACGTCGCGCACGTAGCAAAATTGTCCCCACGTCTCGCACGTGGGATCTTCGCGCCACCGAGTCACGTCCACGCCCCGGCACGTGCTATAGCCCGACCCGGCATTGGTGATCATCACATGGTACTGCGAGTTCGACAAAAGATTGGTTCGCGGCGCGGGCGTCGCCGGCGACGTCAGCCGCCGGCTCATCGGTGCGACCGGGCTTACTTTGTCTGGCACGGCGGCTGTCGACGCCGTCGGTTTGGCTTCGGTGGTCTCGATGATTTGGGGATCACTCGGGAGCCGTTCCTGCAGGAGCAGCTCGAGCGCACGGACGAGCGGCTCAGCGTGAAACCGCCTTGCCATCACATCGTCGAGGAGTGTATTTGCCAATGCGACCAGGCTCATTCCCTGGTGGTGCGCCATGTACGACCTGACCACCACGCGCCGCTCCCCCGCGGGGAGTCGTACGCGCGTGTAGTCGATCGCTTCGTACAGCCCGAAGGCTCCTTCGGCGCCTTCCTGGGCAAGCCGGCGGACATTCGCGAGAGCCTCGTGCGGCGCCAGCATCGTGGCCATGACCGTTGCATAGGGCGCGACGACCTTGTCCTTTTCGAGCCCCTGTTTGAGCCCTAGGCCGGGCACTCCGAACGCCTGATAGTGGTAATCGCCATCAGGATACTGTGCCGAGTATGCCGATTCTGAAACGCCCCATGGCAGATCGAGTTGTCGGCCATACTCGATCTGCCGCGCCACGGCCGTCTGACACGCCTCGGCCAGGATCGTACCCGGCAAGCTCCGCAACAAGAGTCGAGGCATGAGATACTCAAACATCGTGCCGCCCCACGATAAGAGGCCGATCTCGCCGGCCGCACTGATGAACTGCCGGCCGAGCTGGAACCAGTGGCGGCGGGGAGCTTCGCCCTGTGCGACCGCGAGATAGCTCATCAAGCACGCTTCCGACGCCAGCAGGTCGTAGCAGGCGTTGTCGAGCTTTCCATGGGTCATGTTGAAGCCGATGGAAAACAGATGCCGATCAGGCTTATACAGCGGCCGGAAATCCATTGTGGCCGCAAGGTCTTCGGCGCGGTCGGCCAGATGGCGCATTCGCCTGACCCAATCTTTTGTTGGGTCTTCGGCACCGGCCGCGGCGACGTCGGCGCACCACTCCCGGACCTGCTTCACCAGCCGGTCTGCCCACGCCCCTGCCCCCCACTTTGTTTCGATCAATGCGTCGTCTTTTGCGTGGGCACGGCCAGCCATCTCGACGGCGGCCGCCTCGACGTCCTCAAGCCATCGATCCCATTCGCCGGAAGCCTCCGGCTTCGCATCGAGTAGCATCTTCAACCGCCGACAATCGTCACCCGTCTGCTCTGCGACCAAAAAGACGGTGTCGGCCAGCCCTTCGATCACGGACGGCCCTACGATCGGTTTGTCGCACTTCTCCAAAAGTCCCTGCTTGAGTGCGAGTAGACAACCCCGCAGGTTGCCGCTGTCAACGGGCGAAACGTAACGAGGCGGGAGTGGCTGCATCGTCCGCGTGTCATACCAGTTGAAGAAGTGGCCCCAATGTTTCTCGAGCCGGTCGAATGTGTCGAAGGTTCGCTCCAGCCGATCGATCAAGCTAGAAAGGCCGATGTATCCCAGGTCGTGGGCGGCCAGCGTCGAGAGCAAGAGCAGACCCGAGTTGGTCGGCGAAGTGCGGTGCGCGACGCGGCCGTCAGGGAATTCCTGGAAGTTGTCGGGCGGGAGCCAATGGTCGTCTTCGCCGACAAAGGTCTCAAAGAAAAGCCAGGTTTTGCGCGATCCGCCGCAGCGCACGACGATCGTCGTCGGAGAGTGAGATTTGGGCGATGCGCCGGGGCTGGCTTACTCGAAAAGCGACAGCCGGAGAGACAAGCCAGGCGACGAGGAATGGACCCGCCGCCGCGAGCGCCGCCGGCCGCACCATGAGCACAACAATTCCCATGGCGATCGCCATGGCCGGTGCTACCCACATTCCCGAGACGAATTGGATGAGCCCTCCCTTCAGCCGCAACTCTGTCGACGCAGCCGTCTCCCACTCCAAAAGCTTGCGCCGCGACCAGAGCAGCCGCACAAGGGTTCGAATGACGGCATCCAGAAGCAGCACTCCGCGATAGGCCAGAAAGATCACGTCGAGCAAGACGTGGCCGATCACAGCAGACGTTCCCGCGAGCCTGCCAAATAAGCCAGCGAGTGACCCGCCACGAACAGACTCGACCGCACTGCCGAGTAGCGACTGAATCAAGGGGAGCCCGAGCGTCGCGAGCGCGACCGCCGACCAGAGCCAGGGCGAACCCGGCAAGACCGTCCAGCCCAGCATTAGCAGCGCCAGAAGTGCTGGGGGCACGAGACTGCGCCGCAGATTGTCGACGAGCTTCCAGCGCTCGAGGAGCGGCAACGGGTTGGGCCGCCAGCCCTCGGGCGTCGGCACCCGACGGCCCAGCCATGGCAGCAGTTGCCAGTCGCCACGGACCCAGCGATGTTCTCGCCGGGCGTAGGCGTGATACCGCGCCGGGAAGTCGTCGAACAACTCGGTGTCGCTGATTAACCCGCAGCGAGCAAAGTTTCCTTCGATCAAGTCGTGACTCAAGATGTGATTTTCAGGAAATCTGGAACCCGTGGCCAACTCGAACGCATCGACGTCGTAGATCCCCTTGCCCGTGAAACTGCCGACTCCAAACAAATCCATGTAGGCGTCAGAAGCGGCCGTCGAATACGGATCGATGCCCCCTGCGGTCGCCAGAAGCGCTGCGAATCGTGAGTGCGTTGCGGCCGCCAGGTGAAAGCTGATTCGCGGCTGTAAAACGCCGTAGCCCGATTGCACCCGCTCGTCGTTCGGGTCCAATCGCGGCCGATTGAGGGGATGAGCCAGCGTCCCCACCAGCCGGCCGGCCGCATCGCGCGGCATCTGGGTATCGGCGTCGAGCGTGATTACAAAGACGATTCGGGGCAGGCTGGCCGGGTCGGCGCTCAAGACGGCATAACTCGTATCGCGGGCACCTCTTAGCAACCTGTTGAATTCCAGCAGTTTGCCGCGTTTGCGTTCCCAACCCATCCAGCAGCCCTGTGCCTCGTTCCACAGCCGGCGGCGGTGGAACAGGTAGAAGATGTCCTTGCCTTCCTCGGCATACCGATGATTCAGGGCCCGCACCCGCTCGAGGGCGTCGGCGATCAAGCCTTTGTCCTGAGGCATGGTCTCTGAGGGAGCGTCGGTAAAGTCCGTCAACAGTGCGAATCGCAGGTTTGGGTCGGGGTTCGCCAGGAAATGGAGTTCCAGCCGCTCGAATAGAACCGCGGGGCTCGCTGGCCGGACCAAAAGGGATGGAATAACGACAAACGTGCTGTGCTCGGTGGGGATTCCGTGCTTCGCGTCGAGCTTGGGCAAAACGCGTGGGTGCAGAATCAAGGTCAAGAGCTGATTGACCATACCGACCACCAAGTCGGAGAGCGGCAGCAGAGCCACTGCGGCAATCACCGGAATCCACCACCAGGCGGTCGTCAGGCTTTCAGCAAGCGCAAGTACAACGACAAGCGCCAAGACGCGGCAAGCCCGATGGCAATCGAACCGAAGTAAAACCATTGCGGCTGGCCCAAGACCGTGTCGAGAACTCGTTCGCGCCAGCCCGGGCGAAACTGGAACGCGTCCTTGAGCTCTTTCTGACCACGGTCGATCAAGTAATAGCCGACGTGGTTACGCGGCTCGCCCTTGGCGCCGCCTCGCGACGCCAGCTGGACTGCTTTCCGCGCCACTTCGATCTCATCTGCTTGTGATTGCCGGGCAATGAGCTCGACCACCCGGCGATAGCGATCGCTGGTGGCAAACTCCTGGCGATGATAGATACCCGCGGGGTCTTCGCGCAGGATCGCCTCGACGTGACTGCTGCGCTCGAAGAACGCATTCCAGTCGAGGGCCGAAAGGAGACGCAAACTGAGCACGCAATTGCCCACGGTCACCTGATCGGTAGCCTGGCGGCTTTGCTCGCGTTTGAGCACTTCGTTAGGTTCAGATCCACGGCCGGCGAGCTCGGACTCAAGCTGCTCTGAAGTCGTGATCGCTGAGCCTTGTTCGCGCAGCGAGCTGCAAAAGTCGCACGACGAATGGATCGCTCAGTTCCGTCAATGAGCGAGCCGCCTCGCCTGGCTCAATTCTAATGGCAGCATCATCTTGACCTTGCGCATCCGCCAGCGCACTCTTGGCCCACCGTTCCGCGCGGCGCCGTTCCTCCCACCTCCAGATCATCTTCTCAGACAACCGCCTGAGGTTATCGAGCAGAACCAGACGAAGCATCGTCGGTAACGCCCAGAGCTCGCCGATCGTCAAAGGGGCGGTTTCCTGAAACGCAGTGACAAACCGCACAATGCGCGTCTCGTCGAGCTCGCTGTCGGTGTGGGCGACCACCGCCAGCGCCAGGGCATAAACACGCGGATAGCCCTCAAGCGGCGCAGCCGAGATTTTGGGGAGCTGGGCATCATAGCCCGGCGGAAGATCTCGGGCGACTTCGCGGAGCGAGTCCTCGATGATGTGAAAGTTGTCGACCAGCCATTCTGCGTCAATTCCGTGGAAGTCGCCGCGCGCCAAGAGTTCGTCGTGAACCCACGAGAGGACACGTTTGTTGTCGACAAATCGCTCAAGCAACGGACTGTTGGCACGCCGCCGGGGCGCAAGGTTGCATGCGTGCGCCATCAGCCGCGCATGGCTCTCGAGCCGCTCCAGCCCCAAGAGCACGCGCGGATCGGGTCTGCGCCCCGCGGGTCGATCAAGAGAGCGGGCGACGGCCCCAGGTCGACAGTCGCCACGGCGGACGGTTCGACGAACGACGAATTCATGCTCGGGACACTCGCTACGGGTTTAATGCCAGGACGGGATTAGCTTAAGAGATCCACGCTTTGGTGAAAACGTGAGTTACAGCCCGGGCCTTGCCGAAACGTCCACATTGGGGATTTTGCGGACGGCGCAAAAGTTGTTTCGCGACTGCATGCGGTCGCGATCTGACGCCAATAAATTGGCCGGCTGACCGAATAAGAACAGAGGGTCTTGGAAGTGCTAATGACAACCACTGGGACGATTCTATGAAGACATACCGCGTATCCCGGCTGTATCGCTGGTCGTGGATCGCCGCCAAAGTAGTCCTGACAATCGTGGCCGCAGGGCTCTACCTTGGGGCGGTCACCCACCCAACGCCTCTGCCCCTCCGGTTGGCACTCCTGGCGGGCCTGGCCCTCTTCGGCTGGCTCTTTTACGTTCGGCTCCCCAAGATTCCCACAGAGATTACGATCACCGACGACGGTTGGGTGAGCTTCAAGAGCAGCCGTGGGACGACGCGCGTTCAGGCCGCCGACATCCGCTCGATTGGCCGCAGCTTCGGCAGACGCACACTGCGTGTAGTGCACTCTGGCGGGCAAGTCCGGGTGCCCAACCGTTTCAGAAAGCTGGTTGACCTTCTCCTGACGGTGAAGGGTCTGAACCCATCCCTGGAAATTCGCGGCTTCTAATCTGGCTACAAGCAGACGCCGAGTGCGACGTTTCACACGCTCTGAGTTTCGCCGAATTTGATTAGATGGCGGCCTTTCTCACGCTTTCTGTTGTAGTCGTCCCATGCAGCAGATTCTCCGGTCATCGGACAAACTGGCCCTGGATGGCAGCTTTGTACTGACGCTCTTCTGGGCCCCGCTCGCGGTTCTAACCGTGGGCTCGGGCTGGCCGGCGCCCTCAACGGGCAAGAAAGGGAATAAAACGATTGAAACAGACGTAGCGATCTTGCCGCTCCGAAATGGCAGTAGATGGCAGTAGATGGCAGCTTTTGGGAAGGTCCCCGAGACTTCTCGCCCGCGCCCGATGCGATCGACAACGAATTCTCGAGACTTCTGACGCCGCCAGGTTTGTTCTCCACAGCCTGCGATTTGACAACGGTTTTGCGACATCATGGTCGGCCCATTCGCGGCGCACCATAACGCACGTACCGGCCTCTCCGATCGGCTTTCCCAAGTTCGCTTCAACGATGATTCGCGCGCCGCGCACGGAAGACTTGTTGCGTGACGTCGTCGCGCATCGCGGAGATCAAGTAGACTCAGTCGCGCGCAATCCAAGACATATCGAGAGCTTTGCCGCGCCTTGTCACATTGTCAAATTGGACGGGGGGCGAGCTTGACGTAAGTCTTTGTTCTGATTGCGGAAGAAAAATATCGCAAGCTACGAAGTACGTGCGCGGCTACGCAGGTACGCTCTCACAAGCCTTCCCATCAAGAACACCGTGGCAGAGCTCAAAATCACGATGACCACGGAAGCAATCAACATCGATGTTGCGATGCTCCAACGGGCCGCCACCCGGCGATAAGCTGGAAGAAGATGGTTCAGGAAGATCCAGCACGCCGTCCCCAAGGCGACCAAGACCGAGCAGAGCAGCAGACAGAGAATGAGCGTGTCGCGGTGAGGCCCCCTGCGAATCAGTATCAGAGATAAACCGATCCATTCCAGCGGGACCAAGACACCTCCAAAAATCGCCACGGACACGAGTCCGGCGAGCCCTCCTCCGCTCACAACACCCGCCTGCCACAGATGGATCATCGGAGCAATCGAAGCGAAAGCCACGGCGAAAAAGATGACGGCCTTCATCACCTGAAAGATTGATAGATTCAATCTTGGTGAAGAGGTCGTCGGCATTTCTAGTCCCCCGGCAAACACACGTCGTGCTCCCATGACAATCGTAAAGGGCGGCGAGATTGGCCACAACGGGGGCAAGAAGAATGAAGGCAGATGGAAAGTGCTGGGTACCGGCTTCGTCCAGCTCTAACCGCGGCTCTGCAATTGCTGGTGCGTCTCGATCTGGATGCTGCCCGAGCGTGGTCGGATGACGAAGTCGTCCGCCGCTGGGGACGCCTCTTTCCGCCCCGCGACAAGTCGCGCCAGCCGATGCCTGTTACCGAGCACTGGTTTCAATGGCGGCTCACGGACCCTGTGTGGGTCGCAACCGCGCGGGCGGCTGCAAAACCTAAGCTGGTTCATGAAATGCCTGAAGGAGCCGCTCTCGCGGCTGGCCAACCGGCAATATAAAACCGCGTAACTTTTTCGAGGGGCCTTCAAGAGCGTGGCGGTTGTTGATGAAAAATCCCTGCTGGCGATACCCGTCCACATCGATTTGAACCCGGTGGCCGCGAAGGTCGCGGATACAAGCTCTTATTCGGGTCATTTTCAAGCTGTCTAAAACTATGGCTACGTTGGTCATCACTGTGCACGCGTTTTGAGCTGGTCCCTGAAATATCCACTTGCAGATCGAGCCTTTTACGTATCTTGTCTCTTTGAAATTGGCGTGTATAGTTATATTAATGTGCTACGACATCTTTAGCCGGTCCGCCGCTACTCACGCCCCGATCTCCTTGACCAACCACCCAGCCACAGCCCCATCCACTAGTCCGGCGGTGCCTCCGCTGATGAACAGCGTGGCAGCCTCGACAAGTAGTGAGTAACTACGCGGCCATTTGTCTGGCGGCAAAGCCGCCACCAGCACGAGCACCAGCCCCGTTCCTACGGCGACGCCCGTGATCGATCCAGCTACGACGCGAACGGTCGCATTCCAGACGCGGATTCTTTGCAGGCGTTGCCGTAGGATGCCCCGCAAAACGCGGAGCATTCCCGCGATCCCAGCGGAGCAGCCTAGCAACGATGCAAGTATCTGCCCCGATCCCGTCGCACCGCGTTCGCCCGACAGGACGGCGTGTCCCACCAATGCCGGTGCTGCACCGAGAAATGACATTACGGCTAATAGGAGTGTCGTGACGAGGGGCATGATCATCGCCCCGGCCAGCGCACCCATCCGGCCGCCGACACGGTGCCCCGTGATCGATCCGCCCAGAACACTGAAGTCAACAATAGGACCGACCCATAGGCCGCCAGCAAAAACTGCGGGGCCGTCAGTAGCGTCACAGCACCAGCGGTAACCCCTCCCAGGACGCCTGCGATAGCGCAAAGGCCCGCGCACCGCAAGGCTAACCAGATCGCGCGATCCAATCGTTCTCGAATGGCGAGCCGACGAGCCGGTGCCACTGGCGCATCCTCGAGCGCGGCACAGGGACTCGACGCCAACCTCGCTCGCCACGTCAACGCAGGGGCAGCCGACAAGCGCGTTGAGACTCGCGGGAAGCTCGGTTAAGGCCGGGAAGAGCGCTCCGTCGACCAACGCTACAACGATCGGCACGCCCCGCGCCTGGGCCAGTTCAATCTCCAGCCTTACGAAATCTACGGGACGATCGAGCATCCGCCGCCCCTCGTCGTCGGTGACAGTGAGCCACTGCGGTCCGATCACCGCCACAAACACGTCACATCGCGCCACCTCGTCTCGCAATATGGCCTCAAAATCTAGGCCGTAGGGAATCGCGTCCGCATCGCGGAATATGTGAATTCCTTTGATCTTACGCGCTAGCACGCGTAGTAGATCCGTCGCGTGGTATCGGCGGAGTCCCGGCGACGGTAGGAAAGAAACACGTTCCGCGACGTTGATCTCGGCGCCAGAGACTGCTTAAGCGCAACGCGTACGGTCGCCGAGGTGTTCACATTGGAGTGTGCCGTGCCCGACTCCATCACGGGCGGAGGCGATGACACGCTCGGCTTCCAACGTCGTCGGTTCTCAAGCGACTCACGCGCCGCGCATGAATCCCATCAAGATGCCGACGGTAATTGTATGGAGCGGCGCCGCAAGCAGCTCATACCATCCGGGAGGTCCTATCGGTCCGCTCGACGCTATCCAACCGACGCTTCCGCCCAAGGCAAGTCCGGCAATACCGAGAGCCAGCGACTGATATGAATCTGGGTGCCAGTGACTTTCATCCCTTCGCGATCGACCTCTTGCAGCCACTCGGCCTGCAGAGAGCAGCGTTAGGCCGATTGCTAAGGGCACTCCCAACATCGCTGCGCCGGTAGCGCGAACGCTATACGCATCGGCCGCGTCCTCAAAAAGCGACGATATTATTCCTGCAACTATCATTGTCGTAGACGCGAGGCCCAGAGGAAGCCATGGCAGGACCGCGCCGATCGCTGCGCCCGCCGCCGCTCCCCACGACCCTAGGCGCCGTCCGATGAAGCCTCCCCACAAGACGTTGCCGGCCCACAGCGACGCGATGCCAAACGCGCCAAACCGCATTCGCGTAGTCCGGATCCAAGGCACCGCGACCGCGAGTGCGATTGCCGACGCCACCGAAACAGTAATGACGAGTGCCTCCCATAATGGTCCCACAATCATTGGCCGGTATCCAAGCCGCAACGAATTTGTCAGGAGACTCACGGGCACGACGGGCTCTTCCAACGTTGCCGTGTTTCTAATCGCGTCAGCGAGCCGCGTTGCCGTTTCGCCGATGTTTTCGGCGCCGAGGCTGATCGCGTTGATGGAGTGAAACCACTTGAGCTGTTCTGGTAGCTCCGCGACCTCCGGCATTCGCGCCGGGCAAGAGCACCGGAAGTATACTCGCCTCTGATGGGCATCTGCGTGACTCAGTATCTGACCGACGCCATCATCCACTGTGAATCGAAGGCCCTCGGCCGGGACAATGATGACCGGCGCATGAATCGCGCTGATCTCCGCCGACGAGATAGAACCGTCCGCGCCGGCGAAGGCGACTCGCCATCCTCTGAGCCGCGTTCGCATCCCCGAAACCAGCTCGGCGTAATCGGCGACATCCCCGGCTGCCGAAACAACTACGACCGAGGGGGACACGCGCACCTCCTACTGAACCCTTTTTCCCACAGCGGAATGTGACCGTTGATATCACCGTCCACGCCGCGCAATCAACGCGCACTCGCGTTCCTCGACCTTCAATAGTAGACGATCTGTACGAGCGGAGTCGAGGACACCCCGGCGGCGTGGCTGTCTACAGCCGGCGTATCGGACCCGTGAGCCACTTCGCCACCGATTCGGCAAGCCTTCAAATGGGCGATATGCATGCATGTGACGACTTGCCGTTTGCGCCATGTTCGACCGGGGTTGGCGGGAAGAAAGTGGATGAAAAAAGACCCGACCGGGTAGTAAACGGATAGAGGACGATCGAGACCTGCGGAGGCGCGATGTGGAGAAGAACGGCGTAATGGATGCGGTGGCCCGCGACCTCCAGACCCTCTTCGATACAGGGGTGATGGGTGCTCTATCCCGGATTATTCGCACCCATTCATGCAGTCAGAGCTTTGAGTCTTGAGTGGCGAGTCCGGGCGTGCGAGTTCCGGTGTGGCGCGCACCACCCCCTACCCGTATTGTGAATGGCCCCTGATTGTCCTGCCTACTCCGCTGACCGTACGCCGACTTTACCCTGGCGGCGGTGCATGTATCGGCCTGGTCACGACCTGACTTACCTTCAGTAGGTGGTCCAGGTGCGGCCAGCTCGCTGAAAGCCGCACGATCACACGCCGGGCGCGGGTGATCACCTCGGCGGCGACTTTGATCAAGCGAGTCCTCCAGGTACAGGCGAATCCTTCCCCCAGAGGATCGCGCACGCGGCGTCGATTGAAGAATCGCTTTCGGTGCGGTACGTCGATCGCGGCGGTCGGCAACTCGGCCGGCAGTCCCAGTTCGGTGGTTGTCGGAGGCGACAAGACGACAGCATGCCGGAGCCGCACCAGCAAATTTAATGCAGCTGCATGAAGATATAATCGAAAATAGTTTGCCATAAACCGATGGTCGCTGAGGCGGTCGGCTTGTAATTCCCGCTTCAGTTCCTTGTTTCGGTTCTCGCTCTCGCCCCGCTCGGCGTACTCGTCGTAAATCGCCGACGGCATGACTTCCCATCCCGGGCGGTTCGTAACTACGGCCCGACGGTTGGTTCCCTGGGCGTGTACTTCAACCTTGATAACGATCGGCTGCGCTACCTTCCAGGTCTTAGCCTGATAGCGGTCCGCCAGGAAGAGCCGCTGTGGTTTCTTGGTCTGCTCAAAGTCCTTCATTGCCTGTTTGAGCAGCTCATCGCTGAGGTCGCGGAGTCGCGAATTCATGCCGATGCCAAAGGTGTAGGACAGCCGCAGTTCCGCACAGACGTCATACATCAAAGGGCAGCGAAGCCGCTGTCAGCCCGCACGTGGATGTGCACGTCGGGCCAGACGGCACGCAACCGCCCCACCAGATACCGCAGGTCGTTGTCGACCCCGAGAGTCGCCGAGCAGGTGCCGTGCCGCAGGCCAATCATCACCGTCATGTCGTTCTCGGCGCACGTAATAACAATCGGCAGATATTGATACTGCTCATAGTATCCGTGAAACATGATCAATTGCTGATCGCCATGCGCGGGATCGTCGAAGGCGTCGAGATCGAGAGTGATGTGGCCCGGCGGAGTCTCAAACGATTGAATGAACAGGTCGACGAAGACGTCCCTCAGACGCCACAAGTCGGGGATCGAGACAGCGTTCTCAAACCGCGAGAGCGTGGGTTGACTGGCCAAGTCAGGATCATCGGGTAAACGATCCGCAATCAGTTTGAAGATCGGGTCCGAACGCAGAGTATCGTGATCGTTCTGGTCTTCGTAGTCGGCGAGGATACCGAAGATCCGTTGCCGAACCATGTCGAGCAACGGCTGCCGAGTGAAGAGGGGGTCCCGCTTGTCCTCGATCGCGGCGGCAAATCGGGGCAGTAAGTACGGGCAGTAAGGACGGCAGTAAGGCAGTAAGGACATGCACAGCTGACGGTGCTAACGACCGACAGTAAGGACGGCAGTAAAGATATGGGGTTGCAAGGAAGCGGAGATGCGCGAGTGATCCCATCGCGAGGGCGTTGCCGTTACCAATGGCGGTTGGCGACCATTTTGGACCTCAGCGCGCGATGCGGTTTACTGCAAGCTTGCTGCGGGGCGGCGTATCGCGCTCCGGGCTGAGCGGGGCGGGATCGAGCGGAGTGATGTGCTTGGCATTGCAATCTTGTGATGTGGTTGGACGAGCGGACCTCAGCAATGTGCTACGCGCGACGTGCGGTGCTTCTGGCGAAAGAAGGCCATCCCTCGGCGGCAATTCGATGTGATTCGGTCTCTCGTCATCGGACGAGACTACCCGCCACATTCACCGGGCGCCGCATGCCCAGGCGTTCGGCGACCTCCCGCAGCTTGGCACGAGTGGTCGCGAAGAAACGGCCCAGCAATCGGCCGTCACGGAGCTTCTCCATCCGGCTCTGCCAGCTCTGAGCGCTACATCCCAGCCGCTCGAAGACCCCGGCCAGCTACGCCGAGACCGAATCCTTGCCCTGGCGAAAGAGTCGCCCGGTGTAGTCGACGAGTTGGACGTAGCTCCCCAGCGAGAAACCCTGCATCATGCCTTCTAGGGTCGAATCCAAACAACGGCGGTCTTCGATCGGACAGAGCCAAAGAGAATCTTCCAGACCGGCCGCGGCACACGAGCCGGCAACACTGCCGTCTTTCGCGGCTTCCAGCGGAGCGGTCGCATCTTGAGCCTCGACGTGATCCAATCGTTGCTTGATCGACGTGTAATTCCTGCAGTGCGTGTCCCGCTACTTGGCTGAAGTCAACGAGGCCCGGCCGAGAGGGTCGCAACGGATAAACCGCGCGGTGTAGACAACCGCCTCAACGAAGGAGATAAAGAAGGAGACGGATAGTATACAGCAGTGCATAGACTAAGACAAAGAAGGAGACGTTGTTGGTGGCTCCCTCCAGACAATCAATACGGGCTCTGATTTCGATTTCCGGATCGGTGTCAAGCGACGGCTAACGCTCGAGTCCGCGGACGCCTGCTGGGACAGACGCACCTTTGAAACTTATGCCGATAGCGGCATAAGTTTCATAATGCCGCCTCCCGGATTATGCCGACTGAGGTTCGCAGGGCGATCCATCATCCGGCGAATCGTGCGGGCCCTTCACGTCCTTCGGATAGCTTGTGAAGCGCCCGAGACATTTGTAAGATGGCATATCTCATGGCAACAGTCATGGACAGGCGGTGCTAAACCCCGCCGTTGCATTCGATGCAAGCTGCTGTGGGGATCAATCAGGCGCTGAACAAGAGGCAGAATGATGTTCCGAGCCAGTCCCCTGAGCGGAGCCCTCGTCGGACTCTTATTTTTCCACGTCGGCAGAGCGGAGGCTGGCGATAAGTGGCTCACCCACTTGGATGATGCGGCACGTCTCGCTGTGAAGGAAGGCAAGGATTTGTTCATCCTCTTCACAGGGACCGCGTGGTGCGATCCCTGTGTCCAGTTTGAGATCAACGTGCTCAGCCGGCCCGAATTCCTCGACAACACTGAGCCTTTCATCCTCGTGAAGCTGGAGTTCCCGAAATCCGACGAGGAACTCCCTCCCCAACAGCGGAAGGACTTCACGGCCTGGAGAGAGCGGTACGGCATCCGGGCGTTTCCCACCGTGCTCCTTGCCGATGCGACGGGACGGCCCTATGCCGTCACTGGCCACATCGGATTCGGGGCCAAGGAATTCGGACGGCACATGGGGAGGCTTCGAGAGGCACGCGATCGACGAGATACGGCACTCTCGAAAGCGCTCGAAGGCGCAAGGCGTCGCAAAGGCACGCTTTCTGGATGCGGCCCTCTTCGCGATGGCGGGTGCATTCGATAAAAGCTATACCGAGAAGCAAGGAGACATGCTGGTCCGATTTTATCGCCCGGAGATCGACCAGATCATGGATCTCGACCCGGCAGACGCCGCAGGGCTTCGGGAAAGGTATCGTACCGTTCTCGGCTTCGAAGCCGAGCGAGATCGGGTCGCAGAGATGCATGCCCGGTTTGCCGCCGCCATGAAGGAGGGCGGTACCAAGGAGGCCCTCAAACTCGTCGAGCAAGAGCTGGGCCTAGCCAAGTCTGCCGAATTGCGCAAGCGGTTGCAGTTGACCCGGCTCGTCTACGTCGAATGGGGCGACCAATATGAAGAGTCGCTGGCATACGCGACGGAGTTGACCAAGGATGCGTCTTACTCGCCCGAAGAGAATCGGCACATCCGAACCAGGATCGCTTTCAGTCTCAAACAACTCGGGCGGATCGACGAGATGGTGGCAGTCTATGACAGGCTGATCGCCGAGGTGATCGGTGACCACGCGACGGCGTGGAGATTTCTCCGGAATAAGGCTGAGTTTCTGACCAGCGCAAATCGGCCATCCGAGGCGCTAGATGCATGGGAAACCTCGCGGCGATTCGTCGAGGAGGGGACAGACAGTTGGCTCGACACAGAGGTCTTCCGAGCCCGCTTGCTCGGACGCCTCGGCCGACATGTCGAAGCGATTTCGAGTTTTGACTCCGCGTTGAGTGTGAAGTCGCTGACGACGTTGAATCGTGCGAACCTCCTATCCGAAAAAGCACTGGTCTTTAGCAAGGCCGGCCGCCGCGAAGAGGCACTGGCCTGCGCCGAACATTGCGAAGAATTCCTGAGACCGATCGAGAAAACTGGTGACAACGAATCCGTGACGAAGTTCATCCGCCACAAGTTGAGGATCGCACGTAGTGATGAGGGGTATAATGATAAGAAGGCGACCCCTCGCAAGCGATGATGTGCGCTTCCGAGGGCCGGCGCCTCCCACGCCACGCTTTCTTGCTAGTTCTTTCGGCGTGCCCAATGTAAAGGCTCGTTCATCATTAACGCTGAAAGTCGGGTGCGGGATGACAGGCAAACGTGGAGCGGGTGACCTTGAGATGGGGCCTGCTACTCGGAGCAAGTCAGATGCCAGAACACCGATTGCCCGAATCCTGGCGACGTCGATTCCGAATCAGCGTGAGGGCGCTGATGGCACTCGTGCTCATCACTGCTGGCGGCCTCGGCTGGTGGATCTACCGCGCTCGAATCCAACAAGAAGGCGTCGCGGCGATCAAGCACGCTGGCGGGAATTTCGCCTATAGTCGGCAAAGGTCCAATGGATCGGTCTACCCGAGAGCGAAGCCCCTATGGCCCGATTGGGTGCGCCGGGCATTAGGGCCAGACCTTATCGATACCGTGACCTATGTCAGCCTGAACGGCCGGCGATGCGACGACGAGGCACTGCGGGCGGCGTCTCGGTTCCCCTGGCTCGAAGACTTGATCGTCGAGTTCACCAGTGTGACCGACGCCGGGGCCGAGGACCTCCGGCAGCTCAAGAACCTCCGGTCACTCGATCTCAGGTTGAACACGATCACCGGCCGACCGCTCCGGCACATCGCGGAGATGAGCGAACTGCGTAAGCTGAGATTGGAAATGAGACGTTCCCCGGTCCCGCTACAGGATGACGAGCTGTCATTCCTCAATCGCCTGACCAAGCTGGAGAGCCTCGAGCTACTCGACACCGGCCTCACCGATACTTGGCTCGTGTACATCGAGGATGTTAAGAACCTAAGGACTCTCGAACTCGACAATATGACGATCACTACGGAAAGTCTTCATCATCTCAGAGGCCTCACAAATCTGACGGCGCTAAGCCTCCATGGTGCGCGGGTTACAAATTTGGAGCCTCTGCGCAATTACCAAGATGACATATCTATCCCTCGCCTACACGCCTGTCGCGGACTCCGCCTTGCCGTTCCTTCAGAGATGGCCGTTGTTGAGTGTGCTCGACATGAGGAGAACGAATATCACTGATGCGGGCATGGTCACCCTGAGCGGACTCTCCTCGCTCCGGGAGCTTGACTTGTCCCAAACGAAGGTTAGCGACGCCGGGTTGACACACTTGGCTGGGTCGAAGAGCCTTCGCTCGGTGGTTGTGCGCAAACCGAAGTGACTGACGCTGGGATTGCGGAATTCTCGAAGGCCAATGCACTGATAACGGTGAGGTGGTAACATCGGGGGATCGGGGGACGCCACACCTAACCCCATGGCCGGCACGCGCAAGGTATCGCATTGCACGCACTAGCGGCCGTCGCGTCTGATGGTAGCACAGAGTGATCGACCTACGTCGCGGCCTTAGTCGCCTGAGGTACTCGGAGGATCAGGTCCACGCTGACGTCGTACGCGCGGCCAGCAACCGTCGTCAAGCCCGCCCGCTCACCGTCGTCTTCCGAAGGCTCGTCGGCTGGTGAACAATATTGAGCGCTTCCCAAACTTCGACCACCGGAGGGCTCTCAATGAAAATCGACGTTGCCCAGGTGCCGCCGGAAGAGATACTGCCGCTGCGCGAGCTGTATCGCCAGGAAATGAACTGCCAGATTGTGCACGACTCTCTGCCTGAACGGGGGTTCGGCAACGTTTACTTGTTGCGCGTTGATGGCCGCGTCGCGGGCTACGGATTTGTGATGGGTTATCGCGGCGAGCCCAAGGACATGATCCGCGAGCGACATCTACATGGAGGTGGACGCGCCTTGCCGCCGGCGAGGCTTCGGCAGCTATCTGATCCAGGAGTTGAAGCGGGTGTGCTACGAGATGGGCAGGATTCCCGCGGCGCGGTGCAACGTCATGAATACAGCCTCGCGGGCGACACTTCAAAAGGCTGGACTGCTGCCATGCGCTCGCATTCTCAGCGGTATCGTTCCGGAGAAGTTTAGAGAAAATCCAACTTTCGATTAATATTTGGAATCGCCTAAGGTAAGCTTGGATCGGGGGACACCACACCTAACCCGATGGCCTATCGCAAGGACACGCATCGCGGGCTTAATGACGAGGATATATCATCGATCGGACTTCCAATACGATGCCGGCAGCGCAAATCGGTGTCTCATGGCCAGATCGATCCAACAAGAGCTTCGCTCGGTACGCACACGCAGCGGATTGATGTGCGTGCCTTTCATCCTACCCGGCTCCCCGCCGCCGAAGCTGACCAAGATGTTGCCGTCGCGGGCGATCCTGACATTGTCGGCATCCTCGCCGACCGCAACCGTTTTCCCGGCCGCGAGCGTTCGCGTGTCGAAGATTCCGCGCCGCTGCGTGGCCACGCACCGATTCCGGGCTTTATTACGATTGGGTCGGCCGGAAGAGCGGCATTCGTTCGAAGCTTCCGTTCAGGGCATTCTTGGAGGGGAGTCCAAGCCAGTCTTCCAGGACAGTCGCGTAAACGCGGCGGAAGTCGACCGTCATTTTCAAATCGCCGTCGACCAGATCGGTCAAGCTCGGATACGAGCCGATTAGTCCTGACTGAATGTGCGTGCCAGCCAGAAAGACCGGGCCGGATGTGCCGTGGTCTGTGCCGGCGCTCCCGTTCTCGGCGACGCGCCGTCCGAACTCACTGAAGGCCATCACAAGCACGCGATCGAGCAACCCCGATGCGCCGAGGTCGGCGTGAAACGCCTCAATGGCGCCGGAGAGTTCATTGAGAAGCTGGAAGTGCGTTCCAGGCTGTGCCCTGTGCGTGTCATATCCGGTTTGTAACGTGTAGAAGACGCGAGCACCAAGGCCCCCTTTGAGCAGCCGGGCGATCAGGCCGAGCCGTTGGGCCAGCGCCGATCGAAGGATAACGAGCGTTGGAGTCGTCGCGGCCCAGGGCTGCCAGGCGATCGGCCGTGGCGTAGGCGTCGAGCGCCCGCGCTGAACGAACGACGCCACACTGTCCGACGACTCGCGGTTGTCCATCGCGTCGCCGGCCGCAGGCTTCGCCGCGCTGGGTTGGTCGAGGGTGATGTCGTCGATGTGTTCGAGCGAGCCGGCGGGCGCCGATGTGCCGCGCAGGGCTGAGGGAACGGCGCCGGCGCCGATATAGAGCGACGCCGGACCGCTCGCTCCGGGACCGGCTCGGCCGTCGAGGCCGCGCCCGATCCAGCCGGGCCCTGAGTGATCAACCGGGTCGAACCGGGCCGTATGCCAGATGGCCATGCTTCGGAAGTGGGAGCGGTCGGGATTTGGATAGCCGACACCCGGCACAATGGCGAGGCGCCCGGCTTCGAGCATCCGGCCAGCACGTTGCATCGCGGGATGAAGGCCGATCCCCTCGGTGACGGAGATCAGCCGTTTCACTGGCAGGGCCAGCGTTTCGCGATTTCGGGCGTATCCTTCATCCTTGAAAGGGACGACCGTGTTGATTCCGTCATTGCCGCCGTCGAGCTGAATCACGACGAGCACCCGGCCGTCTTTCTGAGGCGCGGCGGCACGAGCCGACCGCGCGAGGAAGCCGGGAACGCTCGGGGCGAGCGAAATCAACGGGAGGGAGCGCAAAACATCGCGTCGTGTGACCATCGTATTCTCCGGTTTCGGTGATTGGAGTTCAGGCGAGCTGGGATTCCGACGAGGCGACGACCAATGCCACAGCCCGGCGCAGCGATTCGGGAGTTTGGTCCGAGATCATCGGTGCCAGCCGCCGGCGCTCTTGGAGCGAAAGGGTCGAGCCGTGCAAGAGGGTGGATGCCGCATCCGCGATCGCGTCGAACGATGTCGTCCGACCTTGTGCCCTGGCCATCGCCGATGCATCGATCGGGGCCGGCAAGCCGATCGATCGGCCATCGACCAGCGCCGCCGCAAACTTGGTCCGCGCGATGATCGACTTGCCGGTCAACCATTCGCGGCCCTCGGGCCAGCCGCCGACATTGGGTGGGTTGAAGAGGTCCTGGCCGAGCTGACGGATCCAGCCGGCCAATGCTAGCGTGCTCGGGGGCGGAGCGAGCGGCAAGAGCGTTCGGCAGGCGCCGATCACAAACTCAGCCGGTCCGAGCACTCGCGTTCGGATATTGGCTGACGCGAAGAATGCCTGCGAGCGGAGAATCGTTTCGACACCCCAGCCGATGTCGAGGTGATGGTCGCGCAGTCCGACGGCCAGCGCGGCGACGGCCGGAGCGTCGACGGCATGCTCACCCATGAAGAGGCCGCACAACCGCGATGCCAGGCGATGGGCTGTCGCAGGCTGGTCGGCAAGCATCGCGACGAGCTGCGAGCCGCTCCAGCGGCCTGTCTTGCCGAGGATCGTCTTCTCGCCGTCGTCGTGCTCCGCGGGCAACTCGCGCAGCTCGCCATCCTCGAAGGTCCAGCCAGTCAGTGCCCGTGCAGCCGCTTTCACGTCAGACTCGGTGTAGTGGCCGATGCCGAGCGTGAAGAGCTCCATCAGCTCTCGGGCGAGGTTTTCGTTGGGACGGCCTTTGCGGTTGGCGGTCGCATCAAGGTAAACGAGCAGCGCGGGCTCGCGAATCGCCGCGGCCAATAGCTCGCCGAACCGCGCGGGCGAGGCGGCGATGCGTTTCGTTCTGCCGGAGCATGGCGCGCAGGTCGTGGACCTTTTCGTTGCTGGTCGCGAAGTGGTTGTGCCAGAGGAGCGTCAGTCGTTCACCCAACGGGTCGGGTGAGAACAACAGCCGATAGACCCACCACGCCTGAAGGCGATGGAGATCACCTGATTGGACGGCCGCATCGGCGATCAGGCTTGAGATGTGATCAAAGTCGGCGGGAACGCCGCTCGCTCGGGACCGTCCTGTCAGAATGCG
Organism: uncultured Isosphaeraceae bacterium; assembly: GCA_963850935.1. Lineage (GTDB taxonomy): Bacteria > Planctomycetota > Planctomycetia > Isosphaerales > Isosphaeraceae > CAWFRS01. Next base: position 4,463 of record CAWKNT010000028.1, on the reverse strand, counting down.
GTCGATCGCCACTTCGGGGCCGTCCGCAAGGTCGCGCTCCAGCTCGAGCCACGTGGCGCCGAAGCCGGCGCGGCGATGCAGATGAACCACCCTGCGTAGGTCCCAGGGGGCGCTCGCCGTGGCGGAATAGGGCGCCCAGGGGTCGGATCGATGCGCTGCATTTCTCATCGAGTGACCTCCATGACGTCGCCCAGGTCCTTGGTTTCGCCGGGTTCGACGGCGTGCGGCCCGCCCACGGAGACGGAAGGTGCAAACACGTTCTGAGGCACGAGCTTGATGACGTATTCCTGGTCGGGCACCAAACCGACAAAGGTGAAACGCCCGCTCGAGTCGGTTGTCACGTCCTTGGGAAAGGCCTGCGCGAAGGGTCTCATGCCGGAGTAGGAATCTTGATAAGACAGGGCCACGCCTGCCCGCGGCCGGCCGGCGCGGTCGACCAGCCGACCGGAGACTGTGCCCCACGGCCGGAGCCTGGCCACGAGCGGGCCGGGCTCCGCGTCTCGGACGGCCAGCGTCCCGGCGAGCCGTCTGCCTTCATGATGGATCGCCAGAATTCGAATCCGATGGTCGGTCAGGCCGGTGACGCGAAAGACGCCGTGGTGCCGCGATTGCCACCAGCATTCACGGATCAGATCGGTCGACGCCGCGCCGCTGACGATTGCACCTGCCAGCGGCTGTCCGTCGGGATCGAGGATCCTGACGATCGGCTCGGGCGCCGGCACGAGCGACAGGTCGCATTGGTATGTCTTCGCCGTCGATTCCAGCGTGATCGGCTCGAGCGCCTGGCATTGTTCCGGTGAAGTGACGCCCCGGATAACCCCGAGCTGACGAGCTTGCGCAGGCCGGTCTGCCCGTGCGCGATCGGCTGTAAGGAACCGGTCGTCCATCACGGTCGCAACCACCACGCCCGGGCCGGGCAGTGCGGAGAGCGTGAAGCTGCCATCGGGTCGCGTCGCGATCGGCTCGAAAAGGCTGACGTCGCTGGATGGAACTCAAGTTCGGATTCTCGAGCGTGGGAAGGTATTCGACGAAGGCCGCGACGGGCTTGCCGGTCGTTCGGTTCGTGACCTTTCCCTGCACCGGAATTCCGCGCACGAGTTTGAAGTCGAGCCTGGTGGGCCCGACGCCCGGCGCGTTGGGTAGTTCCTGGAACATGGGTCGATACGGCATTCGGTCGCCGAGCTTCGTACCCAACTCGACCGGATGGCCCACGGGCAGGCCGCCCAGACGGTAATGCCCGCGCGCGTCAGTCGTGGCTCGTATCGACATCTCCGACCGCCATCGGATGAGCGGATAGGGATTCTCGAATGCACCGGGGTAAGTCATTTTGGGGCGGATGACCACGCCCGGAACCGGCTGGCCCGTGGCCGCATCGACGACGTCGCCCTCGACATTCCGCCCGGGTGCGGCAACGTGCTCGAACCCGATCGCGTAGATCAAGATATCGGTGCTCAGGCATCTGCCCCGGCTGGGGACCCGGGGACCGGATCGATTTCGACGGCCCGACGCGCGTCATCACCTGCACGACCCGCGTCTGGATCTTGGGGCCCTGGATCAGCGATCGAGACGATCCGCTCGCGGCCCGCACCTCGGAGCTGGAATCGTCCGTCGGGGCCGGTCTTGACCGGTGGAATCAACATCGAGAGGCTGGCCGGCAGCCACCTCGTGAACATCGTTAGAAGGACCGGTAAGCCGTCTTCGGATTCTTTTGAGTCTCCGACAGCCACGGCGAAAGGTCCTCGGTCGGCGTCGCGTCGACCTGGACCACGCGCACGGTCACGTCCGGCAGCGGACGGCCCTCGAGATCGATCAAACGGCCCGTGATCGGCGCATCGTCGGCGACGAGCTCGAGGCGGTTGCCGTCGGGGTCGTCGATCGTCAGCCCCTCGGTCCAGGCCGGTCCATAACCTTCCGCAAACGCGGCGAGGAGCACGCCGGGTAGCCGTTGCGAACAAGGCCGGAGGCGAGCTCAATCCGGTCGACCGTGAATCGAAACCTGCCGTCGGCGCCACTTGTCGCACGAACGGGCGGCGAAATCGGCGTGTGCGTTAACGGCTCGTCAGGGTCGACATACAAATACACCTTGGCGCCCGCGACGGGCTGACCCTTCCGATCGACGACGCGTCCGGCGATCGGCAAGGTTTGAGGAACAGGCGTGACGTCGGGCTCCGCTTGTGGGGCCGGTTGCGCGGAGTCGAGAGCAGGTTGCGCGACGTGCCTGGTGGCGCTGGCGAATCGCGGCAGGAGGGCCGATGTCGCCAGGATGAGCAGGGTCACGCCGGTTATGCTCCAGGAGATCAAGCGCGGGCGCGCACCGTGATTTTCGTGCGTCATGGAAGGGTCGGGCCTCGGGTGGAAGAAGTGTTGAAGTCTGGCGGCTCGGCTCGCGCTTCGGGCACTGCCGGCCGCATACGACGGCCTGGCGTGACCTGGCTCTTAAGGGATCTGGATTCCCTCACCGGCGTTCGACAGGTCGATGACCTCGCCGCCGCCGCGGGTGATCATTTCCACCAACAAGGTCGGATCGAGGGATTTCTTGAACAGGCGCGGGCAGCCGTCGGCGGTGACGCCCACGAACCCCTCCTTGAATTGGCCGCCGAGCTGAGGCAGCAGGCTGCGCCCCGTGAATGCGAGGTCCTCGGGTTTGGTCCAGGGAACGCCCGTCACGGCTTCCGCGATCATCAGCGTGTTGGAAGTTCCGTCGGTTACCGAATTGATGTTCACCATTTGATCGCGCTCGAAGAGGCGCCCCCGCCGACAAAGCCCAGGTAGTGTGTGACGTTCTTGTCCTTCTCGCCGTCTTTCGCGACCGCGGGGGCGTACACCTTGGGCATCTTCGCGAGCAGGGCCTTGTTGTGCGGGCTGTCCCAGGGTTCCGACAGTTTGAATTGCCCGTAGAGGGCCTTTTCGCTCTCGCCCAGGTAAGGCAGGATCGCGACGCGCCAGCTCAGGAGCGGCGTGCCATTCTGGGCCGACGATCGCCGCGGCCGGGAAGTTGTGGTTGTTGGCCTCGAGATACGCATGAATCGCCTTGGCGATCCGTTTCAAGTTCGTTGCGCTGCGGACGATCAATTCCGTCTCGCGGGCGGGTTCTTCTTCGGCCTTCGGTTGGGTGCACGGCGGCGGCGACCGCGATGGGCTCTGGATTGAGCGCGCGGCGCTCGGGCGCGGGCTGTTGTGGTGCCGGCTGCGGAGCGCGTCCAACGACGCCCACACCGACACCGACGCCCGTGGCAGCGGCTCCCAAGCCGACCAGCGCGGCGGAGATCAGTCCGATTTTCGCGAATAGCATGGATCTCAAGACTCCCTGGGAAAGACTGACGATCGAGACCGGGACGCTCCCGGCCGCGAGCCCTGTGGAAAGAGACATCACGTTCTTGACGGTGGAACCTACGAGCACGTTCGGGAGCACCGAGGGCCTTGTCGAGTCGATCGCGGCAGCGACAATTCCGCCCGGGTAGGCCAGCCCGCGGCGATCGAGCCGGCGGCGCAGCCGTTCTCTCGCGCGGGACACTTGCGAACTGATCGTGCCGACCCGGCGGCCGAGCCGCCGAGCCGCCTCTTCGTGCGTGAGCCCTTGGAGGTCGCAGAGCACGATGGCCGTCTTATACCGCGCGGGCAGCCGCTCGATTTCTCGATGCAGGGCTTCGATCTCGTCGTGATTTGCAAGCGCGGACGGGTGTTGACTTGATCCGCTCGAAGGGTGTGCACGGTCGCTGTACACCGCTGCCTCCGCTTCATGGCTCTTTCGCCGCGCGTTCTTATCCTTCAGCCGCCGCGCCGTCCGGTGGGCGACGCCGTGGAGCCAGGGACCGAGCCGATCGGGCTGCCGGATCGAGCCTGCCTTGCGGGCCAGGACCATGAACGTGGCCTGGAAGGCGTCTTCGGCGTCGTGGGGGTTGCGGAGCAAGCTTTGACAGACACCGAAGACGAGCGGTCCGTGCCGCATGACCAGGGCTGTGAAGGCCGGCTCGGCTTCTGCGCCTCGGTGAGACGCGAATCGCTCCAACAATTGGCCATCGGTCAATCCGGCGACGGTCCCGCCGTCGATGATCGCGCGGAGCTCTCGCGTCACTCCCACTCGCATGATCCCGACGCCCCCGTTCTCTGTTCCCGTTTGCTCGAATCTCGGCTCGCGTTTTCTATTATCTCCCGCGCCGAACGGTAACCCTTGCAACTTTTTTTGCGATACGCAGGCGCCCGCGGCGCGCGGAGCCATAAGCCATGCAGCTTCAAGAAATTGTATCTCGCGGCAACTGGCGACACGGTGGCCCTGCTACAGATTGGTGATGGGTTAACCCGGTGAGCCCAATGACATGATCCGAGAGCGACATCTACATGGAAGTGGACGAGCATTATCGACGGCGGGGGTGTGGCTGCTGTCTGATCCACGAGTTGAAGCGGGCGTGCTACGACATGGGCAGGATTCCCGCGGCGCAGTGCAACCTCATGAATACAGCCTC
>CAWKNT010000027.1:0-208850 GCA_963850935.1 uncultured Isosphaeraceae bacterium | reverse complement strand
CCCTCGGAAATCATCTCGTATACTTACGATGATGATAGCGAGATGATCCGCGCGGCCGACGCCAATGCGACGATCACGATGGCGTACGACAACGATGGCCGGCTCGGGACGATCGTGACCTCGGGCCCGGGAACCGGGCAGCCGACGGTGACGCTTACCTACAGCTACGATCCGTCGGGCGACATGACGAGCGTCACAGACAGCCTGAGTGGGACCGGAGCAACCGGCCAGGGGATCGCGACTTATGTCTACGACAACGCACTGAGGCTGGGCACGATCACCCAGTCTCTGGGGGGAACGGCCGTGGCCGAGGTGCAAAACACGTATGACCCAGGCGGGCGTCTTATAGATGTAGGAAGAGGCGCCGGCGGCAGCTCGATCCCGGTGGACACGGTGATCAGCTATGACGCCGCCAATAACGTGAACGTTATGGAAGACTACACGCTCCCGTCACCAGGGACGCCCGGTCTCGGCGATACCTTCGAAATCAACAACTACCAGCCCGACCCTGCCGGACGGGTCACGAGTATGACATACAACGACGGTAACAGCACGAACACATTCACGTACGATCCCAGCGGCCAGTTGACCGCCTCGGGCGATTCGCAGGACGATACGTATTCGTACGACTTGAACGGCAACCGCAATTCGACGGGCTACACGACGGGCGCTGGCAACGAGATGAAAAATTCGCCGGGAGCTACCTATACTTATGACAATAACGGCAATATGATCACGCAGAAGACGTCATTAGACACGACAACTTATACGTATGATTATGAAAACCGACTTACCAGCGTAGATCAATACGGAACTGTGATCGCGACCTACACCTACAACGCGCTCGGGCAACGGATCGGGATCAAGGACAGCGGAACGCAGACCTGGACGGTCTACAATGGCTCAGAGCACCGACGCCAATCCCTACGCGGATTTCAATAGTTCCGGGAGTGTGACGATGCGCTATCTCGACGGTCAAGCCGTCGATCAGATCCTGGCACAGACGAACTCGAGCGGAACGACGGAGTGGTACATTACGGACAAGCTGGGCAGCGTGGAAGATTACGTCGGCACCGGCGGAGGCGTGCTCGACCACGTTACCTACGACAGCTTCGGCAACATCACCAGCCAGACCAATTCCACGTATGCCAATCGGTTCATGTTCGCCGGGATGGAATATGACTCGACCACGGGCCTTTACGACGATCACGCACGGTATTATGATTCAGTAACAGGGAGGTTTGTGAGTCAGGATCCGATGGGATTTGATGCGGGTGATACGGATCCGTACCGGTATGTGGGTAATGGTCCGACGAGCGCCATTGACCCAAGTGGTGAGATTTGGTGGTTTCTGTTGATCGTCGCTGCGGCAGCTCTAGCAGGGTGCGGTCCTCCGCCCCCGGACCCTGTGTTCCAGTCGCTGCCGCCGCCGCCGGATAATCCGTTCCCGGGCGCGAACGAGCCGAACATTGATCCGGGCACGGACCCGGACACGGACCCTGAGACGCAGAAGCCGGTTGCGAATCCGGCCCCCGGCACGCCCGTCCCCGGTGAGCCGGGTTTTGACAAAAAGCCGCCGCAGCATATTCCGCCACCCGAACACCCTCAGCGTCGGCCGGATCCGTTTGATAGGCCTCCCCCGACTATGTTAACCTAACCCTGGCTGTGCGTGTCGACTGTTCGGACTAACGAAAAGCTTAGCGGTCGCGACCGCCCATGACCCAAGTTATACATCCAGTTAATGCCGGTCAGTTAGTTGGGATTCCGGTTTTAACGCCGGCACGCGACGGAAGAATCCGTCGCGTCGACGGCGCCGCCTACTCAATGATAATTGTGGCAGCGGCAGTGACCGAGAAGGCTCGTCCGTCGAGGAGAGTGGCCGGGAGCGCGAGAGCGCGATTCGCAGCTCCAAAGAAGCATGTCGGGTTGGTTGCCTAGTCCAGGAACTTAATGGTCACGTTCTTCAGGACTTCGAGAGGACGATGGCAGCGCAGGACACTCATCAAGCGTCGAACACGGGAAAGGGCAAGGGAAAGAAGCGACCGGGCACGCATCACGCGTCTGGAAAAAAGGGGGATATGAAAGCGCACGGACACGCATCAAGCGTCGATCGCGAGGTTGGAAGTCGATCCGATCGGCATCAGCTGGCGAACTCAGAGTGGGTCACTTCCGTCGACTTATAGCGCGGGGGAAGATGAAACGAAATGGTTGGAATGGACAGCTCATCTGACCATAAGGGGGCTGGTAGCTTTTGGCATGACTACCCAGCCGATTAGAGATCCCTGCCAGATCCGCCTTTATCGCTCCCTTGCCGTTGCGGACGAGCCGCCCGGTATAGTCAACAATTCTCGCAAGCTCCCCGAGTAGAGCTTCAACAAACAGCACGTAATCTGACGCCCGTCGCTCAGCAGGAACGCGCTTCGGACGCAGCGCGCACGCAGCGTGAGCAGCCAGCTGGGTATACATCGATCAGTCGGCCGCGAGCCATCGTCATCGGTAGATATCCATGTGAGATGTGGGAAGTGCACGAATGGTCTTCAGGAACCCATTGCAGTTTTTCTGTTCATTACCCCTCGTGGGGCCGATTGGACCGGCTTTAGCCTGAGCATGTTGATCTCGCGATGCCCGAGTGTTAGCCTTTACGTTGGCAAGCCGACCGCGCAGTGACTCTTCGTCTCACCGCGCGATTCAACGCCTTCGCGGTGGAACGATTTCCCCGAGGGTGTTAATGATCGAATCGGGGCCCGAAAGAGACATGCGTCGAATTCGTAGCGCGGCGGGTCTGCTTATTGCCGGGAGTCATTGGCCCGTCCGATGACGTTTAAGCTCCGTACGAGGCCGAACCTGGGATAAATCGCGTGCCTGCGCGAGAAGGGGATTCAAAGTGGGCATGAACGGTGCTGTCCCTTACGCCTGCGATCTTTCTCGAGTTCGGGAAACGCCCGCCGAGCCTCGCCCGGAAACTAAACACTCAATCGGCGCATCGATCCATGCACGCATTTTCCGCTTGTGGGTCTTGGCGGCACTCTACTGCGGCGGGTTTACAGTCGTCTTCGGCTGTAGTGGGGGCTCTGGAAGCGACCGGGGCTCCGCACCACCTTCAGCTCGGGCCGATCAAGAGGTCGCGAGAATATGGAAAGAGTTTGGCGTGTGCGCCATACCTCCATCAGCAGACGCGGACGATGAAATCGCGAGAATATGGAAAGAGTTTGGTGTGCGAGTCCATGTTACATACGACCGAGAGAGCTATTTTCCTACACGTTGGAAGCGTGCACCCATTTCCGTGCAAGGAATCCAAATCGAACCGGAGGGCGCAATGCAACTAAGGCGTGTCATTCCCGGCTTTCTCGCGATGTACCCGCGGGTGCTGTTCGCCAATAATTTACGTAACATCTATTTACTGAAATCTTTGTCACTCTACGGCCTTAAATATGGAGGCACTTATAGTCGAGGTAGCATCTACATCGCGAGTCGTGGAGAAGACCACGGACGTAACGATTTATTTCTATCTGCGACGATGCACTCGGAATTCTCAAGTATTCTCTATAGGAATTATGATTTTCCTACTAGAGAGTGGAGCAAGATAAACGAGAGCGGTTGGAGATACGTTGGTTCTGGCAAGGACCTTCTAGGTCGACCAAATTTACTTCACGAAACAGAGGATCTACTCCGCAGCGGATTCATATGTGCCTATGGACAGGCAAGTATAGAAGAAGATGTAAACATGTACGTGTTTTCAGTCATCCACAGATGGCGTTCATTGAATTCGGCTGCTGCCAGGTACAAGCGAGTTAAACAAAAGCTCGAGATCTTGACGCAGTTCTATGAACGAGTCAACCAGCAAGTGAATCGCTCCGGCGGCGACTTCGAATTCCTGACTCAGTTGAAGGACGCCGCTGTCCCACTTTTACATGCGTCAGAGCCTCCGTTGTTCGTCGCTAGTCAGGCCGGTTCGGACCTCGGCGTGAAAGGACACGCACAGCAGATCTCACTTACGCGACAAAGGTCGCCGCTACACTGCGCGGCTGACAATTTCTTTGAGTGAGAGCGCACGAACCGGTCACCGGCGATCGGCGACGTACTCGGAGGTAGGTTCGAGCAGCACATCGGCGCTGGACCCCCGATGTGCGATAGCAGCGGTCAAACTATCACTCCACGGCAATGGGATTGGCCGTGAACAGCTCGATGTGACCGAATATTATTTCAGCGGGCCGGGCATCCGGCCAGATTCACCGGCCGCCGCATGCCGAGGCGTTCGGCGATTTCCCGCAGCTTGGCACGAGTTGTAGCAAAGAACCGGCCCAGCAGCCGACCATTGCGAAGCCTTTCCATCCGGTTCTGCCAGCTGGAGGCGTTGCAGCCCAGCCGCTCAAAGATCCCGGCCAGCTCCGCCGAGATCGACGCCTTACCCTGGCGAAAGATCCGTCCGGTGTAGTCGACCAGTTGGACATAGCTCCCCAGCGAAAAACCCTGCATCATGCCTTCGCGTGTCGAATCCAAACCGCGGCGGTCTTCGATCGGACAGAGCCTCCAGGGGGTCTCCAGGGGGTCTCCAGGGGGTCTCCAGGGGGTCAGACCTAGTCCAGGGGGTCAGACCTATCCAGGGGGTCTCCAGGGGGTCAGACCTAGGATCAAGTTGTTTTCTTGCCAACCGTCAACGAGTATGTTAATATACAAGGCATGCCCCGACGCCTACGTCTCCAATACTCCGGCGCGATCTACCACCTGATGGCCCGCGGCAACGGCCGCCAGGACATCGTAAGCGATGACGTGGACCGTGAACGGCTGCAGGAACAGCTCGGTAAGGCCGCTATTCGCTGCTCGTGGCGTGTTTACGCCTTCGCCCTCATGTCCAACCACCTACACGTCGTGCTCAAGACACCTGAACCCAACCTGAGCCGGGGTATGCAGTCGTTTCTGTCAGGCTACGCGAATGCCTGGTCGCGGCGCCACCGATTCTCCGGCCATGTCTTTCAGGGTCGCTATCGGACCGAGTTGGTGGAAGACGAGACCTACCTCTGGACAGTGACCCGCTACGTCCACCTCAACCCGGTCCGAGCGGGAACCGTGGAACACCCGGCAGCGTGGGCGTGGTCGAGTTATCCGGGCTACGCTCATCGCCGCCGCCGTCTGGAGTGGGTGGCCTACGACGAGTTGCTGGCGTCCTTCGACGGTGCGTTCGGCGGGTCGGATCCGGCGGGGGACTACCGGCGTTATGTAACCGCGGGATTGTCAGATCTGCCCGAGTCGCCGTGGAACGAAGCGTACCATGGGCTGTAGGGACACGCACAGCAGACGGCAAGGCTGTAGGGACATGCACAGCAGACGGTAGAAGGGCGGCAAGAGCGGTAAGGACATGCGGCTCCATAGAAGGACATGCAAAGCAAAGCAGATCGTACTCACGCCGAGGACGTCGCCGCTACACTACGCGGCCAGCGATTCCTTTGAGTGAAAGCGCGCAGTTTGGTTGAATACAATCGCACGGTGCGGCCAGCGACCGTCGTCGATGAAGTGCTAGGACAAAGTGCTAGGACATGCATCGCGGTAAAAAGTGCTAGGACATGCATCGCGGTCGAAAGGCATCACCGGTAATCCATGGGGCCGGATGGTTCTTTCGAGCGACGGTGCGCAGCGCGATGAGGCACCGGAGTGAGTGGCGGCTGGGATCAATGGGATCAAGCGGACCTGGCCGCGGACGATAATTACATGTGTGACATGGTTCGACGGCTTGTTCTAGGAGATGCGCGAGCAGGGCCCCACTCTCGCGTTAAGGTGAGGCAATCGGGCGGCACCAATCCGACGTCATCAAGTGTCGCGTCAGCGGGCCGGGCATCCGGATAGATTCACCGGGCGCCGCATGCCGAGGCGTTCGGCGATTTCCCGCAGCTTGGCGCGGGTCGACGCAAAGAAACGGCCCAGCAACCGGCCGTCACGGAGCTTCTCGAGCCGGGCCTGCCAGTTTTGGGCGCTACAACCCAGCCGCTCGAAGATCCCGGCTAGCTCGGCTGAGATCGAAGCCTTGCCCTGGCGAAAGAGTCGCCCTGTATAATCGACGAGTTGGACGTAGCTCCCCAGCGAAAAGCCTTGCATCATGCCCTCGCGGGATGAATCCAAGCCACGGCGGTCTTCGATCGGACAGAGCCAAAGAGAATCTTCCAGACCGGCCGCGGCACACGAGCCGGCAACACTGCCGTCTTTCGCTGCGGCCAGAAGAGCGGTCGCATCTTGAGCCTCGACATGTTCCAATCGCCGCTTAATAGAAGTGTAATCGCTTGTCTCTGGAGTTGTCGCGACCTGGGCAGCCACCGGGTTCAAATCGATGTAAACAGATGTTGCTAAAAGGGCTTCTTCATCGCAGACCGCAACGCTCTTGAACCGCCCCTCGAAAAAAGTTCCGCGAGTCTTGTCCTGTCGATTGGCAATACGCGAAAGTGGTTCCTTCAGGCATTTCATAAACCAGCTCAGGCTTTGCAGCCGCTGGCGTGCGGTCGCGACCCACTGAGCGTCAGACAGTCGCCATTGAACCCAGTGCTCGGTCACGGGCATTGGCCGACGGGATTTGTCTCGCGGCGGATACAGCCGTCCCCAACGCCGAACGACTTCTTCATCCGACCACGCTTCGGCGACATCAGGATCGAGCCGCAACAGCACATGCAAGTGATTATCCAGCACCGAGAAACCACCGACTGCCACTGCGAAGACATCTGCGAGTTCCTCGATCCGGTCCTCGAGCCACTCCTTGCGGTTTTGATCGCCTTCACCGAGCAGGAACGCGCGACGAACGCAGCGCGTGATGCAGTGGTACCATCGAGCCAGAGACACATCGACCAATTGAGCACGTGCCATCGTCATAAGACCTCTCCTGAGGACGGAATCGCGTCTACTGTACGTATTCACAGTACAGTTCGCAATACCTCTTCCCAGGCGTTTCCAAAAATCACCATCGTGACGGTTGAATTGACGCGGGCAATGCATTGAGCAGGCACTCGCAGGGTGCATAGGCTAGCGGTTGCGTTGCATGTCCTAGCAGCTCGCAGCTTAAGGTCTGCACACATACGCAGTTGGCAACGCCGAGATTCTAGTACACAATAGACCAAGCCCGTCCGATCCACCCGGCCTTTCGAACCGCCAGCTTAAGAAGGCCTGGTCGAAAAAGTATGGAGAAGATTGGCCGTATGACCATTCGTTGGGTCGAGATCAGGATGTTTCGCACATTATTCCAAGGTGTGAGGGTGGCTCGAGTACATTGGAAAACATCGAGCCCATGCCTCACGCTGATCATGTCCAGATGCATTCGGACAAGGGTGACTACGTTCGTTGGGGGGCGTGGCGAAATGGTGGCGGGCCAGGTAGTTCGGAAGGCAGCAGGTGAGCCCTTGTGCTTAAGGTAATTCTGTCCTTTGCGCGGATCGGGCGGACTTTGGCGAATAAATCATGACATCACCAGTGGACCTAGATCGGGTCGTTTCGGCCGACGAAATGGTTGGCGACGACGAAACCGACACTCAACAGCTGCGCGAGATGCTCGGGTGGGCCGAAGCATACATGAGGTCATTTCACTGGTGCCCCCCTGTCATCGAGCGGTACTTGGCTTTTGGAATCGGTGGCGTTGTCGCCGTGTTTCTGTTCAAGCTGGGTAGGAAGATCAATGAAATTGACGATTGGCTTTGGGTTGTCGTAGGCGACCTACCGTCAGCTTATTTGGTCACGGACCGGGCACGCAACGCCCGGGAGGTGCTGTCGCTATACTGCGAATTGATGGACGACTGGGCCCGTGCGGCCTTGAGCGGTCGCACCGCGGATAAGATATTCCCGGTAAATGCACCGGCTACGCCGGAAGTAGCAAGAATGCTTCTCTCCAGAATGCAGTTCATCCGCGAACAAATTATCCCTGAAATCTCGCGTAGAGAGTCCGGGGGTGAGATACCATGACACAGGGTGGTTCAAGTGCTAGAAAGTGCTAGAAAGTGAGAAAGAAGCTGTAAGGACATGCACAGCAGATTGGGCTGCTCCCCATTTTTTGGTCCACTTGAAATGGGAGTTCGTTGAGCGATCGTACATGCTTTTGTTAATTTATATGATAACTCAGTGGCCTGTTCTCCTATCGTCACAGGACGAGCTGAACTCTTTGGGCGTCGCGTAGTCCAACGAACTGTGCGGCCGGACCGCATTGTAGTACCGGCGGAACCACTTGCCTTTCTCCCGAGCGTCCGCTACCGTCTCGAATTCCACCCTCTCCAGGAACTCGTCGCGCAATCGACTGTGAAATGCTTCTATATATCCATTCTCCCATGGGCTTGCCGCGGCTACCGGGATTGACTTCGCCCCCACTCCCGGCAGCCAGTCCACTAACGCCGCGCAAATGAATTCAGATCCATTATCGCTCCTTATGCGGGTCGGCGCCCCGCGATGTCCAATCACGCGGGCCATGATCCGCCGAACATCGGCCCCCGTGAGCGCCCCTGCCGCATGCAAGACCAAGCACTCCCGAGTATATTCGTCCACCAGGGTTAGCCACTTGAGAGAACGACCCTCTGCCGTTCGGTCGTGGACGAAGTCGCATGTCCAGATGTCGTTCTTGAACCGCGCCGGTTGCTGGACGCAACTATTGGCACTTACCCCCGGCTTAGGGCCTAATTTTCGGGGTTTTCTCAGCCTCACGGGCCTCCTCAGTCCCAGGCTGTTCCAGAGCCGCCTCACCCGTTTGACATTGACTGACCATCCACGCCGGACCAACACGGCATGTGCTCGACGGTATCCGAAACGGGGATACCGCCGCGCCAAGCGTTTGATCTCCCGGTTCAACACAGGTTCGTCAGGCCTACGCTTGCGACGGTATCGCAGGCCCGATCGGGACCGGCCCATGACGCGGCTGATCCGCCGCTGGGATACTTCATACCGCTCGTCCAGGTAATCGGCGGCGGCCCGTTGCTGGTCAGGGCTCACCACTTTTTTTTTGCGATGTCCTGCAGCATCGTTTTGTCCAGGAGCAGCTCGGCCACCAGCCTCTTGAGGCGATCGACCTCGAGCTCCAGTTCCCGGCATCGGCGATCGTTATCGACCTGGCCGGGAGCGTGTCGCTGTCGCCAACGATAGTAAGTCGTCTCGGCAATGCCGTGCTTACGACAAAAGTCCGAGACTGTCAGTCCTTTGGCCAGATCGCGGTCGGCTTCGCGTAGCAATCGCGCGACCTCGTCGGCGTTCCTTCGCCTGCTCATGGGTCCCTCCAGGAGTTACTCTACCCAGAGACTCCCATTTCGGCTGGACCAATTTTTGGGGAGCAGACCAGATGGTAGGTTGCAAGGACAGAGCTGCAAGGACAAGCTGCAAGGACATGCACAGCAGATCGTGGCAGTAAGGACATGCACAGCGGACGGGGCTGTAGGGACGGCTGTAGGGACATGCACAGCAGACGGTAGAAGCGCGAGGGAGATCGCGACTGTCCAAGAGGTTCGGCGATTTCTTCGAGTGAAAGCGGGAAAGGGGACATTGCTAATTTATTCGAGGTTTTGGACAATATGGGGGTATCAGCGCCTGCTTGAACCCCGGTGGCCACGCCATGCCCCGAACCGCTCGGTCCTGCTTGGGAGGTTACTCGTATCATGTCCTCAATCGGGGGAACGCGCGGGCGATTGTGTTTCAGAAGCCCGACGATTCCGACGCGTTCCTCGACCTGATGGCCGAGTCGAGTGTTCGCACTCCGATGCGCATCCTCGCTTATTGCCTTATGCCCAATCACTTCCACCTGGCCCTCTGGCCGCGCGAGGACGGCGATGTCAGCCGCTGGATGCACTGGCTGATGACAACGCATGTGCGCCGCCACCTGGGCAGTAAGGACATGCACTGCGACGCGACGAAAGTCACCGCCGCCCGAGGTGCTCGGCAGTTTCTTTGAGTGAAAGCGCGCAATGCGATTGGATACAAGCGCACAATGCGGCGGCGCGCTGCCTTGACGTGCTCTGAGGTAGGTTCGAGCAGACTCCTCGGCGTGGGATCAATCGCGCGTGTCGAGGTTCAACTGAGTGTTTTCAGATCTGCAAAAAGCAGCGACACTTCCGGGCGTCGGCAATGCAGTTGGCCGGCGGCAATTCGATCCGATTCATTAGCCCGTAATTGCACGGAACAACCCGCCACGTTGACCGGACGCTTCATTCCGAGCCGCTCTTGCAGTTTTTCGACCAAGATATTGAGTTGATGGAATCTTGAGGCTTGTCATTACCCATGCAAACAAGGCTCGAACAGAAGGAAACGAAGGCAACGAAGTGTGAGCGCACGGCCTGAAGCAGCGGCTAGACCAAATAGGCGAAACTCAAAATCGTCTACACAGTCGAGCCAAAGTCAGGGGGCGCCAAGCCAGTGACATATTCGCCATCGCCGTACTGCACCGGATCGCATCGACCATCGGGAGGAACACCAACTGTCGGCATGCCCAAAGTGCCACTGACCTAATCGACGTATTCAACCTCTTGCATTTCTTTGTTTTCTTCGTTTCCTTCTGTTCCAAGATGAGTCCACTACCATGCACCCGCTATTCGCCAAAGCTGATTGGCTCTACTGTCGGGCAGGAGAGATCCCAGCAGATGACCGCTCGTACATCGCCGCTGTCATTCGTCACCTGTGCCTCGGATGACGTTACGCTCCGGACAACCCTCCTCGCCTCACCATGTTTAGCGCCTCAATCGTCGCACCAGATCGTCGCAGTCAGAAACTGCCCGAGCGCCGCGGACGGGCTCAACATTGGAGTCGCACGGGCGGAGACTGAATGGGTCGTTTGCGTTCATCAAGACGTCTGGCTTCCGGCGGGATGGGACCGATGCGTCTTAGAACAACTCGACGATGCCGAGCGACGGTTCGGGCTGATCGGCGTTGCGGGGGTTTACGGTGTCGGCGAGGTGATCACGCTCTGCGATCAATCACAGCCGCTGGCCGCCGGGCGCGTCGGCTGGGTCGTCGATCGCGGCCGGACACTCTGCGACGGGCCGGAGCTGCCCGCCCAAGTCGCATCACTTGACGAGCTGCTGCTGATCGTGCGACGAGATTCCGGACTTCGATTTGACCCTGATCTGGGATTCCATCTCTATGGAGCTGATATCTGCCTCCAGGCAAGCGAACAAGGGCTGGCTGTGGTGGCATTGGCCGCGCTCTGCAATCACAATACGCGCAGTGTCGGATTGCCGCCGGCGTTTTTCGCAAGCGCTCGAGTATTCGCCCGCAAATGGAGCGACAGGCTGCCGGTCGCCACACCGTGTGCGATCATCGACCGCGGAGGGATCGTGCATGTCCTCGGAAATGCGACTACGGAGGGACTCCGATCAATTGCTCACACCTTACCACGTGACGGCTCGACCGAAGCGGGGCTAGAGCGGACTTCGACGTCGCGGACCAGGTTGGGCGGAAATTCGATTAGTACAAACGCAATATAAATACAAGTTACCACAGAGACACAGAGGGCACAGAGAAAAACATTTAAATTGGCGTGACCATTCAGCCGATTGAGGACGGGACCGAATGAGGAACCCAGGAAGTCAGGAGAACGCAAAACTGGGCAGTTCCTGGTTTCCTTGTTTCCTTATTGTTCGCGTATTGGCAGTTCCGGAATTCCGCTGAACGATTGCAAATTGGCACGTCAGCACTACGGGAGCAATCATGGATTTTGTATTAGTGATATGTATATGCTACTAACAATAAATTATTTGTAGTATTTCTCTGGATTCTGTGTGCCTCTGTGGTGAACGTCTTTCCCGTATTTTTTGTCCGCATTGATTTCCGTCGAGCGATGCCTTGATTTTCGCGGTGGAGCGTCACAGCTATGACTCGCAACAACTTTGGTGGGCTCGCGTCCATTATTATCCCCTGCTGGAGCCAGCTTGAGTTTACCCGCCAATGCATCAGGCGCTGCGGCACTACACGCGACCGCCATGGGAATTGATCGTTATCGATAACGGATCGACCGACGGTACGGCTGCGTATCTGAGCGGCGTACAGGATGCCGCGGCCGTGCCGGTCACCGTGATTTCCAATCGAGAAAATCGAGGGTTCCGCGCCGCGATCAATCAAGGACTGCAGCAGGCGCGCGGGGAATACCTCGTGCTGCTCAATAACGACGTTGTGGTCACCGATGCTTGGCTCGACCAACTTGTTGCTCTCACCACCGCCAAGATCGCGAAAAAAGATGGTTTAACCGCCAAAGGCGCCAAGAATTTGAGAGAGCGAACTGGGAGAAGTTATTGCGCGGACGGAAGTTGGCAGTCCATTCGGCAAAGGCCGAATGTCACAATCATTGATTTTGATGATGTAATTTCCGATCCGTTTGCTGGAAGCTCGGCGACCACGACACGAGGCACCCCTTGCAAGATGCAGCCAGATCCGGCGGTGATGCCATCGTTGTCACTGCCTACTGCCTACTGCCTACCGCCTACTGCTCCCAGCATCGTCGGCCCAATGTCGAACTACGCCGCGCCACCGCAACTTGTCGAGAACGTGCCCTATCGCGACATCGGCGAGATGCATCGGTTTGCGCGTACTGGCGCGACAACATCGCGGGCAGTGGTTCACCGCGCCCAAGCTGTCGGGATTCTGCTTGCTCATGAAACGAACCGTTTATGACGCGATCGGCGGACTCGACGAGCGATTTGGATTGGGATTCTTTGATGATGACGATCTGGCGGAACGGGCCCGCCGGGCGGGATTTGAGCTCGCGGTCGCCCATGATCTGTTCGTGCACCATTTCGGCAGCCGGACGTTTGCCGGCAATGGCGTTGATGCCGAAAAGCTGCTGAATGAGAACGCTGGACGATTCGCGACCAAGTGGGGCTTGAACGGGGCTAATGGCACGCGGGTCTCGCTTCAGCCCTGGAGGGGATCGCCAGCAGCTCACGCAGGGACCTTGATGGGTCCTGGTTCGGATCAAAAAGAGATTTCACGCAAAGCCGCAAAGACCGCAAAGAATAAAAATTTGTTTGAGTCTGGACAACGCGACGTCGTGCGCGGGCTCAGGTCGCTGCCGAAGCGGTCCCGTCATCGTCCTTTGCGGCTTTGCGGCTTGGCGTGAGATCTTCTTTCCTGGATGACATCCCCTCGATAGACCTTGGCGAGAGGGCGAGTGTGTCGTTAACCATGACAAGCGATTGCGAAAAGGCCAAGAGGTCGCGTACGTCGTGCGCTGTGCGTGCGATCCCAGCCCCGACGGAACAGGCGGCGACACGGTCGTCGACCATATCCGGCTGTTTCCGCTCCGGGAAGGGATCCGCTGGACCTATCGGGTGCACGAACAGATTCTGCCCGCCCTGCGCAGGGCAAATATACCCGTCGAATGGACCGATTTGACCGTGCGTCACACGGGCTATGTCGACCAGGCCCTGCGATCGAGAAAGCTCGACCGTGACTCGCGGATCCTGCTGCAAGAGCTGGAGGCTCGGCCCGACGATCCGTTTACGCTGTTCAATCTGGGGTCGATCGCTGGCGAGCGTAAGGATTGGAACAACGCCCTTCGCTATCTTGAACGCAGCCTGAAATTGTCGGCGTCGAGCGATTCGATCGTGCGCAAGCTCTATGCGTTAATCGCGCGGCGCGCCAGATGCTGGGCGAATCGCAGGCCGCGATTGACACCTGTTTGGAAGGGCTCGAGCTCGACCCGGCCGATGCGGAATTATGGTTCCGCAAGGCCGTGGTGCACCGGCATCGGGGCGAATCGGGCGAGGCCGAGCAATGCTGGCGGCGGATCTTACAATGCAAACGGCCAGATCAGTTTTGCAGCGTCGATCAAGGAATTTACGGGCATTTAACCCGGCGCAACCTGGCGGCACTGGCCGCCGAGCGGGGTGATCATGGCGAGAGCGATCGGCTGTGGCGTGAAGTGCTGGCCGAATGCCCCGGTGATCGGGAGGCGCTGGCTCGGCTAAACGGAAAGCCCGATTAGGATCAGGATGAAGATTACGATTAGGAAGAAGATCAAGAGCAGGATCAAGATTACGATTAGGACCGGAAGGGCAGAGCGGGAAAGTCAGTCATACTCTTAATCTGAATCGTACTCCTAATCATCTTCATAATCTTACTCATCATCTTTATCCTTGTCTTTTTCTTTCGTGCAACCGGCAGGAAGATGTATCACAATTGTCGATGACTACGGTAATGTGGCGGCCTGACGGCAGGCGGTCCACGACTATCGTTCCCGGCGCGGGATTGACGATCCCATCCAGCCAATCGATTGGGGGGGTGTTTACTGGCGGAGATCACAGTCGGACAGCGTCTTGGTCATTGCTCCTGGTACGCGAAACCGCTTAACCTGTGGGCTTGGCGACCATTGAGACTGAGGGACAAAACACCTACCGCGAGAGGAATGACTGACCATGCGAGCGAGCTTGCGATCTGACTGGATACGCCGTTTGTGCGTCGTGGTCGCAGTTGGGGCGGCGTTGGAATCCCGCAGCCGTGCGGAGAACCTGCCGATCGTCGCTGGACGTCGAGTTTCAGCCCCTGGTCGCACAGGTGAAACGCATCATCGAGGCGCTCGAGATGCTGGGGCAGCCGCTGGAACGCGACGAGAAGGCACGGCTGAACGCGCGCTCGATTCCACGGGCGGCGAGTCGGCGATCCGCGCCATTCAGAATGTCCTGGACAGTGCATTGCCTGATCGGGATCGAGATCAACGCCGAGAGCCGTGTCAAATCGTCGCAGGGCCGGCCCGGCCGCGGCTGGTTCAGAATGGATGGTCGGTTTTTCTCGTCAAGGTTCACAATCGAGGCGGGCGTCACGGCTGAGCTGGTCGCCGAGAGCCCCAACGCCGCCCCTCTGTACAAGCAGTCGACCGGTCGCGCCGAACCGCAAGTATCCGATCCGCCCCGCCGATGTCGTTCAGCGCTGGGCCGATGTGATCCATGTTCAATGACCGGCCGCTCGAAGCGTTCGCTTTCCGGATTGAGGCTCGAGTACCGGATCGTGCAGATTCTATAGCCGCGATGCCGGCAAGCGTGAGGCATCGGATCAGCTTCAATGTCGGCCAGGGAACTCAGGACCTGGGCTTCCGCAGTGAGGTCGACATTCTCTTCACCTGCGAGCCGGCGGTGAACGTGGTGCTCGATATCCGCGACGATCGATGGCCGGCCGGCGATGGCGTCGTTCATCTTTCGTGACAAGATGGGACGCGTCTATCCGTCGCCCAGCCGGCGGCTCGCGCCTGATTTCTTCTTTCATCCCCAGGTTTATCGCCAGAGCGGCGAGTCGGTCGCGCTGCCGCCGGGAACGTATCAAGTCGAGTTCACGCGCGGACCGGAATACGTAGTGCAATCAAAGACGATCACCGTACCCGAAACTCGCAATCATCGCGAATCGTTCCGGCTGAGGCGCTGGATCCAGCTTTCCAAGCTGAACTGGTTTTCCGGCGATCATCACGTCCACGCCGCCGGCTGTGCGCATTACGAGAGCCCGACCGAAGGGGTCAAGCCGCAGGACATGTGGCGGCACATCCTGGGGGAAGACCTCGACGTGGGCTGCGTGCTGTCGTGGGGACCGTGCTGGTATGCCCAGAAGCAGTTTTTCGATGGCAAGATCCATCCGCTGTCGACGTCGGAGTACTTGATGCGCTATGACGTCGAGGTCTCCGGTTTTCCGTCGTCGCACGCGGGCCATCTTTGCCTGTTGCGGCTCAAGGAAGATGACTATCCGGGGACGACGCGGATCGAGGAATGGCCGAGCTGGGACCTGCCGGTCCTGAAGTGGGGCAAGTCGCAAGGGGGCGTCGTCGGGTTCTCCCACTCGGGATGGGGCCTCAAGCTATCGGACGACAAGCTTCCGTCGTACGAGATCCCGCCGTTCGACGGCATCGGGGCCAACGAGTACATCGTCGACGTGGTTCACGACGCCGTCGATTTCATCTCGACCGTCGATACGCCGGCTCCCTGGGAGCTCAATATCTGGTATCACACGCTCAACTGCGGGTATCGGGCGCAGGATTTCCGGCGAGACCGACTTCCCGTGCATCTACGGCGAGCGTGTCGGCCTGGGCCGCGTTTACGTCAAGCTCCCCGACGGCCAGCTCGATTTCGACGCCTGGTGTGAAGGGATCAAGCAAGGCCGGTCTTATGTCAGTGATGGCCGTAGCCACCTGATCGACTTTCAGGTCAACGATCTGCGCGTGGGCGAGTCGGGGGGAGAGCTCAAGCTCGATGCTCCCGCGACGGTCAAGGTGACGGCCCAGGCCGCCGCCTATCTCGACCCGAACAGCCACGGCCGAGGCCCGCGCGATTCACGACCGCCCGCTGGCGCAAAAGCCCTACTGGGATCATCGAGCGGGCCCGGATCGGCGAGACGCGCAAGGTCCCCGTCGAAGTCGTGGTCAATGGCGAAGCCGGTGGGCAAGACCGAGCTTTCGGCCGACGGCAGCATCCAGGGCGTGTCGTTCGACGTGCCGATCAAGAAGTCGAGCTGGGTCGCCCTGCGGATCTATCCGTCATCGCACACCAACCCGGTCTTCATCACGGTCGGCGGCAAGCCGGTCCGGGCCTCCAAGAAATCGGCGGAATGGTGCTTGAAATCGGTCGACCAGTGCTGGTCGAAGAAGGAGCCGGCCATTCGCACGAGTGAAAAAGAAGAGGCCCGCAAAGCCTATGAAGTCGCCCGCGAGGCTTACCGGAAGATTCTGGCGGAGAGCGAGGGCGATTGATCGCTCGACAGCGCCGCGATCGATCAAACGCCGTTGCAGGGCTCGGGGGCATCGCGTTCGAATGAGGTTTTGCGTCCGACAATGAGAAACTGCTTTCCGAGAAAGCGCCACAAAAAAGGAACGCGGAGGTAAAGCGCGATAAGGGCGACCGGAGGAGTGAAACCCTGAGACATGGAATATGGGAGAAAGCGTGGCTCAACTCGCTCGACGGCGAATCCGACAAGATTTAGAATCTCGACCATCGAGCGGTCCGTCAGCGGCAGAAAGTGGTCCCAGAAATCCCAGTAAGCGCCATTCAAAAATCGATAGTTCGGACCGAGGCAGATGATACGCCCTCCCTCCTTCAGGCAGCGCAGCGCTTCCTGTAATGTCCTTCGAAAGCGCGTCCTTGTCAGGAAGATGTTCAAAGAAATTGCTTGTGAACACAACATCAACTGAAGAATCGGCGACTTCCCAGGGCTGCGAGCAGTCCTGAAGAATTGTTTCCACGCCAGAACCGACACGGGAAGGCATATCGGGATTCAGATCGATCGCGATCCGTCGCTGTGCATGAACATGTCGTATGAACTCACCCCAGCCGCTGCCCAGGTCGAGAACTGTAGCGCGCGGATTGACGTATTGTTGAAAAAACTGACCTACCAAGACTCGCCAAACAGCGTCACGGTAGGGGGCCATCGCGGCGAATCGTTGCTGGTATTCCGTTCCCAAATCTTGTAACGTTTCCATCGATATTAGCCCATTAAGAAAACGCGATGAACCGGCCTGCCGCGCTAGCTCTGTTTCGACCAAACCGCCACAACGAACGCCGCCTCACCTACCTCTCTGCCACTGGCCTGGATGTCATCGCGGCGACCGGACCCGGTGCATCGCCATTCCGCGCCTGGACTCATCGAAACTCGGGACCAGGATAACTGGCACTCGTTCGCGAACCACCAGCCGCCGCCGCGGAACGCGATCGCTCGAACAGGGTCCGCCTGGCCGTTTTCCAGGAACTGTCGAACACCATTCAAGTCTCGAGGAAGGCTGCTGACGAGAAAACCTGATTCGACATTCTGGTACATCAGGCGGTGCTTACTTACCGATCCATCCCGATATTGAATACAGATCGTCGGGGGATAAACTTTGTACAGCATACACATCACGCGTCCGAGCAGGCTGAGTTTTAGCGTCGCCTTCAGGATGATGGGCCCCGAGTGGGCATCCGGAACTTCCCACCGGTCGCCGAACGCAACCGTCTTCGTTCCCAATTCCTCCATTTTATCCCAGTCCCATCGAGGGTTGGCGCCTCGCTTCAAGAGCAGCATGCCATTAGCCGCGTCGACGACATCATACCAACGATAAATCTCCATCAAGGTCTGCGGATCAACTATGCATGGATGTGCATTATCGATTGCTTCATAGAAGTAAATAATATAATTCGGAGCATTTTCTTGCTGGTAGTTCTGGGCAGACTTGAAGTCGAGGATCGGAGTAAAGGCGGAGTAGGACTGGAAGACAAACCGCGGCTTCCAATTCAATCTGTTGGCCCACGCATACGCGATGTCCCAGGGATAAACGTCCGCCGGTGCGGAACCGATTTTGGCGAGGAATGACGCCGGGAGCTGGATGTGATCTCTGGTCCGGGCGTCACTAGCACTAATTTTTGCTATAGTTTCATTGTACTTGCAAACATTGACCCAATTCACGGCACCTCGGGTGAACAAAGTCTGAACGCTCGAGGGGGTGAACCAGGATAGAGCGAGTAGACCGATCGCCACGATCGTCTGGGTCATCCAGGCGTGCCAACGTCCGAGCTGTCCAGGTAAGAGAAGAGCAAACAATCCGATGGGGACGGGACAAGAAGCGAGAAAGTGGCCGTAGTCAAGGCGAACAATCGCGCTCTTGTACAACACAAAGAGCGGAAAGAGGATGGTCAATAACACCGGGGTAAAGCTGGCTCGGCGCAGAATGCCGGCGGTAGCGGCGAGGAGGGCCAGGACCAGAATTCCCACTGCCACGATCAAATGCACCACAGAACCGGGGTAAGACATTTGCGACGAATAGCCCGAGGCGAGTTCACTGGAGTACTTCAAGAAATCACCCAGAGCAGTGATCGGCCCGCCATAGATTCGAAAGAGTCCGGCCAGGACGCCAACATAGGTAAAGGCCACAAGGCCGAGGCGCCCGAGCATGCGCGAGCTCGGATCGCGGAGAATCTGGATGACTGCCCAGACCAGGATCGCGACGGTACATGCGACGCCGATGTTGAATTTTGCCAGAACGGCAGTTGCCGCCACGATCGCCGCCGGTACGCCCCAGATCGGCCTTCGGTCAATGTGGCCGAGTACCAGATAGGCTGTTGTTGCCAGATTGAACACACCGGTGAGCTGATGGTTGAAGTCCCAGCTTGGGCCGAAGTAGATGCCGCTCAAGGAGAACGCGGCGGCAAACAGAAACGATGCCAAGTACCCGCGAATTCGAAACAGCAGCAAGCCGACCGAGGTCCACCAGAGCAGATGGATGCCCAGTCGGAACACGAGCGCGTGGACCATGTTCGATCCCAGGTTCACTGGCGAGGTAACAAACCCCAGCGGTCCAAACGTGAAGATGACGTCGCGTCCGAAAATCATGCGCCGATTCACCGCTTCATTGATCCCGAATTTCCACGATGAATCGAGTCCGCCGCCCATGGCGCCGAAGCATGCTGGAAAGGTCAAGAGCACGAAAGCGACGAGGATCAAGATTCGCCAGACGACTCTCAGGACGAGTGCCGTGTCGCTCCGGTCTGGAGCGTCGAGCAGCCCCCGATCGCTCCGATAGATCCGGTCAAGGTGTGCTTCCGAAGATGCCACCTTGCCGAATGCGAGTGTCCGCATCTTCCTGATCCTCTCAACTTAACGCCGCCTGCCCCCGCACAGGGCGTAGGCGTACCAGTAGAGGTATTTCGGTAGCCATTTCATGAGCTTGAACTGCGATTGGCCGGCAGTCCGATCTCGCCAGGTCGATGGTACCTCAGCAATCTTCACGCCCAGGTGGTGTGCCTTGGCGGTAGCTCGAGAGCCAGCTCGAATCCGCCAGTGCTTTCGATCCCCAACTCGTTAACCAGCGCCGCGTCGTAGAGGCGGAAATTGTTGGTCGCGTCGTGGGTTGGGAACCTGGCCAGCAGCCGGAGCGATAGCCCGGCCGCGCGGCTTAACGCACGTTTGAAGAGTGGCCCGCCAATCTGGCGGCCGCCGCGGACGTAGCGACTCGGGCAGACGATGCGATTTCCCCGGCGGTACAAATCCATCAGCTGGGGAACGACTGTGAGGTCGTCGGAGAGATCGGCCATGATCACCAGAGCCGGGCCCTCGCTCACCTCTTGAAATCCGGTACGGATCGCCGCGACTACGCCACGGCCGTACCGGTTCTTAATGAGCCGCAGCCAAGGCCTTTCCTGCGCGAACGCACGCGCCACCGGCACGGTGGTGTCCTCATCAAAGTCGTACACGACGTGAAGGACAAACGGTTGGGGAATGGATCGCTCGATCTCGGCCAACAGGGCGGGGAAGTTCTCCGCCTCGTTGTAAACCGGCACGATCAAAGCCAGGGAATCGGTCTTGGCGGTCCCCTGGGGCGGAGCCGCGTGCGCGAGCGTCGTCATCAGATTACCCCAGCTTCCACCTGCTTATCGACCCAAGGAATCACTTCGTCGAGAATCTCGTCGAGGTCCGTATTAGCCTCGAACCCGAGCAGCTTTGCGGCTTTCTCCACTGACGGAATGCGGCAACGCACATCGTAGGGGAACGGATCGTCCGAGACCGTCTGAAACGGCTTCCATTCACCGTGAATCTTCCGCCAGATCAACTCGGCTAGCTCAATGACACTGGTCGAAGTTTGCGTGGAGAGATTGAAGTCTTCGTTGAGAGCTGCGGGGTGCTCGACGCAAAGCCGAAGTCCGCGAGCGAGGTCTCCGCCGTAGGTATAGTGGCGCACCTGCTGCCCGTCGCCGAGGATGTGGAGCGGATCTTGCCCCTTGAGCACCTTCTGAACGAGGTCCGGGACGACGTGGCTCATGGCCAGCCTGACATTACCGGAAAGGATCTCCTTGTCACTGCGGGCGCGGCGCTCGCCGATCCCGACGCAATTAAACGGACGGGCGATCGTGTAGGGAAGCCCGTACTGTTCGTGGGCCCCCTGAGCGTAATATTCAACGGCCAGCTTCTGAAACCCGTAGGTGGACCCCGGCGGAGGGCAGCGGCGCTGCTCTCCCTCCGGACTGGGGAAATGTGTAGCACTCTCGAAAACCATCGACGAGGAGATCACGGTGATCTTTTCCAGTTTCGCATGGCGATGGGCCCAGATCGCCGCATCGAATGCTGCCGCCGTAATCCGTTCGTTCTCGGCCAGCAGGTCGTAAGCAAAGCTATGGAAATAGGAAATGCCGCCGATCATGGCGGCTCCGGCGATCATATGATTGCAGTCGCAGAGGAGTTCCTTGAGCAATTCAACGTCCTTCGCATCCCCGCGTACGAGGTGATACCGCGGGTTACGGCGGCTCGCATGCTCGATTTCTCCATACTTGGAGAAATTGTCCAAACCGACGACGTCATAACCGTTCGTGAGAAGTTCCTCGACGAGATAACCACCGATGAATCCTGCGGAACCTGTAACCAAGATCTTCATGAACAATCCTCTGAAAGAAAGCATCCTTAGAAATCGGCCGGCTATCGATTCGAGAAAATACCGCGGCTTAGCTCACGCAGCCGATCGCGTCTCGTTGGCGGCATTACCTCGCTGCGACAAGAAACCGAAGACGTCGACGACCGGCTTCTCGATCACGAGATTCCGGTATTCGTCGTGGCACGCGCCAAGAAAAACGATGTCGGCCTCCTTGAGCACGGTTTCCACGGAAACGAAGGTGGGGTCGTCGATGTAGGGGTCGGAGCAGAGGACGCGACGGCATTCGAGGGTCAAAACCTTGCGAAGCTTGTAAGCCAGTGAGTCGCGGGGATCGTCGCTGTTACCCTTGAACGCCATGCCGAGGATGGCGGCTGTCGATCCCGTCAGGCTGTAGCCCGCCTTGACGGACTCGACGAGGATCGAGGGAAGTCCCTCGTTCACCATCATGGCTGCCTGTCCGAGGACAAACGCGTTATGGTTGAAGGCCGCGAGCTGCATCGTATCCTTGAGCAAGCACGGCCCGCCCGCGAGCCCTGCTGCCGGGAACCCCGCCATGCGCGGGTAATCGGCGATCATCGCCCGCCGGATGCGGTTGAAGTCGGCTCCCAGATTCTGGGCGATGGTGTAGAACTGGTTCGAGATGGCAAATGTGATATAGCGAAAGGCGTTAGAAAAGAGCTTGGTCAGCTCGGCTTCGATCGGTGGCAGATTGATGACTTTGGCTCCGAGCAGGCTGAAAAGCGCGACGGACCGCTGGCTGGCTGCAGCGGTGACGCCGCCTACGATCTGGGGCAGCTTCGTTAGTTCTTCCAGGGCGAAGCCCTGGGCAATCCGCTCCGGGCAGTGCGCGATATCGATTCGCAATCCCCGCTCTGCGGCGCGGCGATCGAGACGAGTCGTGACGCCCGGGAAAACCGTGCTTCGAAGAATCAGCAATTGACCGTCGCGCATCTGATCCAAAACGCGGTCAATCGCACGATCGAACGACCGGACATTGGGATCCATGAATTCGTCAACAGGAGTTCCGATCGTAACGACCACGATGTCATGTTCGCGAATGACGTCGGGCGAATCGGTCACTTTCAGGCGACCGATGGACAGGAGGTGCGGCAGCATTTCTTCGGCGCCACGTTCCAAGAAAGGCATCTGTCCTGCGGCGACAAGGCGGACGCGAGCAGCATCGATGTCGAGCAACGTTACTGGAACGCCGACGTCGGCCAATGCCAGGCCCAACGGCAGGCCGATGTGGCCACATCCGCCGACGATGCATACAGAAGATTCCATCTTAAGAAATCCTCTCTTGAGATGATTTCGCGTACAATGGGCTGGTCAGATACCACGGTCGGGCTCGGCTGTCAATCCGTGAATGTTTAGGTCGTGGACAGCAACCGGCATCAAGCAGAGACTTAACTCCCGGTCGCTCCAGTCGTCCTGGACCATTCCACCGTTCGCGAACGTCGGGGATTCTTCGAGAACCGGGGACATTTCCGATCCCAAGTGTCTTCGTCGAAGATGGAATGACCTGAACATGCAAAATCACGACAAAGAACTCGCTTTGGCATTCGACTCGCAAGCTGCCAAGTTTGAAGTGGCGCCGGTCCAGAGTGATCCCGCGGCACTCGAGCGGCTTGTGCGCGCAGCCGACTTGCCACAGGGATGCCTCGTGCTCGACGCCGGCTGTGGGCCGGGTCTGGTGGGCTCCGCCCTTCTTGATGCCGGGTATCGCGTCTTCGGCGTCGATCTCTCGCAAGAAATGATTGACCGCGCGCGTCGTCGGTGCCGGACGCGCACGACCGCGCTACCTTTCTTCAAGTCTCGGTATTCGACCCATCTCTCGACGCGCTCGGTCCATTTGATGCCGCGCTCTCGCGCTACGTGCTCCATCACACCCTCGACCCGGCTCGATTCCTGAGGCGGCAGATCGAGCTGCTTCGTCCCGGCGGGATTCTGATCGTCAACGACCATATCACGGATCCCGATCCACACGTTGCCGCCCACCACGCAGAGCTCGAGGTTGCGCGCGACCGGACTCACACCAGAAGCCTGAGCGGGGGCGAACTGGTCGACCTTTTTGCTAGCGCGGGCCTGACAGGCGTTCGCTACGTGGAGGAACCGTTCACTCTCGACTTCGACGAATGGTTCGACCGGGGCACGCCGGCTGATACCAAGGAAAACGTGGGAGAGCGACTGCGATCCGGACCTTTGATTCGGGGCTTTCGTGCTGAAGTCCTCTACAATGGCTCGATCCGGATCGACGGTATTCGAGCAATCGTCCGAGGTGTCAAAACCCGCCAGTCGTAAACACGACGCCAGCGCCACTTTTCGCCACGGGAGAGACCACCAACTATCGGATTGCGCTTGAGCCGTTTGGGGCTGCAGCTACCCGGTCATCCACAAGCGAGCCAAAGCGGCCTATGCGCGCGTCCCTGAGCATCCGGAAACTAGTTTCCACGAACGGCCGATTGGGAAGCAGCACCGGACAGGCCGTCTTCACGATTGCCGAAATCGTCGAGTGCGACTTCATTGCTCGCTCTATCCGGCTGTAAACCGCACGCCGATGGGCTCCGACCCTGAGCCCAAACTTGATATTCACCGGAACCGTCAGAACCACCACCGCACACAACGAAGCGTGCACGAGTCGTCGGGTTCGAGCTGATCCATGAACCAACCAGGCAACATAGAGGGCGCACAACAGCGGTGCCGTGGTCGTCACGTAGCGGCCAGCTCGGCCCCCAATGAACGAACGCGAGATCCCAACCGCCAAGGCCGCGCCGATCATGGCAAGGAGGACGGCAATCATGGCGAATGCTCGGGCACGCTCGACCGGTTGTCGCCACCCGACCCAGCACAGTCTCGCGAGTGTCGCGGCGATAAGCAACGCAACAATAAGCCCGGCGGGACGACAATGGTCGGCGACGATCGGCCAAATCGCCAGGCTAAGGTATTCTAGAGAAGTGGATGCGATGGCCGCGATTGAGACGGGAAGTGGGTGATTGGGTGGTCGCTTGTAGCCCACGATGTACAAGGCAACCACGGCGAGGCAAACGACGAGCAGTACACCGCCGATGACGTGCGCGAACTTGGCTTTATCGGGATCGTTCGCGCCACACAGCCCCAAATCGATTCCCACCCCAGCCACAACAGAAGAGGAGGGAGCATGATCAGACCACCTCCACCGCACAAGGGCAAGAGCACCAAGAGGAGTCCGAGCTTCAGTGTCAACAAGGGCCAACCAACCTGTGAATCGCGGGCCGACGCTAGTCTGAGCAACTCGCAAGAAACCCAGGAGGTCAGCATCAAAGCCATCGCCAAACCGAGCAGCAGCGTTTCAGCCTGGGCCAAGTTGAGGATCGACAACGGCAGCGTGACATCGACCAAATTGGTATGGCCGCGCAGCCGGCGCACAAGGACGATCATCGAGGCGGCGGTCGCAGAGATGAGCGCAGCATTTGCGTACAGTCCCACTCGAAAGTCAAGCGCGATGAAGCGGTACAGGCCCACCATGATCAACCGAGAAATAACTGGGCGGTGCTCGTTGTGCTGCGACCATAGCCAATGCAGACTCACCGGTTCGTGCGCCGTCATGATGGGAACGAAACTAAAGTCATCCATGAAGGGGATGTTGCGAGAACAGCGCCCGATGAAAAAAACGCTCGCGAGGGTCAGCATGCCCCAGACGGCCCAGACAATAATCGAGCCTGCCAGCGTTCGTGCGCGAGCCAACCCGCAACGACCGGATGCTTGCGCATTGGTTTCCATTGATATGCCATGCTTCCTTGAAATTCAGTTCGCAGGTCGATCATCCCGCCGCGGAGAAGGAGATTGATTCTCGCGCTCTTAGGCCGACGCGACGAAGGTGTTCTGCAGGACGATCGGTCCAGCTTCCTTGCGATAGGACTGCGCGAACGATTGCGGACCCGCGGCCGCTCTGTAGACAGGGCGATTGGCCTCGTGGTCTCGCGCACGCACTCAGGGTCGCGGTGCGCGTATGCTAGGGCTATATATTTATCGGCCGTTGATGTGAGCGGACTGAAGCGCAGCTCGCAGGGGAAGAATCCGATGCAACTCCGAGGGAGAATTCGCCGCAGCTCATACCGCCGCGCAGTCATCGCTGCGATATCTTCTACGTTGCGCCCGGCGTGGTAGAGCACCGGCGCTAGCGAACTATACGCGAGCCGTCTTCGTTGGCTGCGAAGCCGTCGTCAACCATGTATCGAAACTCGCCGACACCGGCCTTCTTGAGCATCTTAAGAGACTCGTAAACTTTGGTCCGATCGGGAAACAGGGCCGGACAGGCCAGCTCAATCAGCCTTTGAGTCGATACGCGATTCCTGAGGCCGTGCTCGATCCTGATGGATGTGGCACGACGAGCGCGTCCAAGCTTGCGCGCTGACTGCAGCTGTGCGGGAATTCCCGCACAGACAAGCACGAATAAGGCCGTGTGAACCGTAAGCCGCGCGACTGTAGGACCATACACGAGCCATGCCACGTAGATGACGCAAAGGAGTGGCGACAAGATCGTGATGTAGCGGCCGGCGAGCCCGGCGTCGTCGCCAACCCCAGATCTCGAGAGCCCCACGGATGCTGCTACGCTGAGGAATGCGAATATCATCGCACAGAGACCTAGCGCCCGTGGCCGCTCCAATGGCGTACTCCATGCGACAACCGCCAATCTCAGGGTCGTCGCCACGGTTAATAGGATAACTGCAAAACCTGCCGCCACCCAATAGCCCGACCGGCTCGGGTTTATTGTCAGACTGAGGGATTGAAGCGTTGTGGTCCACACTGCACTGATCGATGGGGCCGCAGGGATGTGCGCCGGCCTTTGATACCCGACCAAGTACCACGTAACGACCGCAGAAGTCATCATCAATAGCCCGATGCCGAGCAGCCGCCCCAGTGGACCGGGATCCCGTCCTGACCACCAACCACAGGCCACGTAACCGGCCAGCCAAGCCGTGATTGGCGGCAATAATGCGAGGCCGCTTCCGCCGCAGAGCGGCAACAAAACAAGGAAGCCTCCGACTTGGAGGCACGGCCACCAGCTCTCCGAACAGGTCGTGCGGCTAGCGACCCCGATAAGCGCAAGAGATGCACGCAGTTATCACGAGGTTCATGCACATGCCGAGCAGAAAGCACTCGCATTGCCCGATGTTGAGGATCAACATCGGTATAACGGCGTCAGCGAGGTGAGACGAGCCGCGCAGGCGGCGTGCGACAATGATCATCCAAGCCGCTGCCGATGACATCATGGCGACGTTGAGGTAGAGGCCGCCGCGAAAATCAGGAACGGTACGGAGCAGCGCGCCGAAGATCAACTTCGGGATCACTAGCCGGTGCTCGTTAAGTTGCGTTGCCGCCCACTGGAAGCTGATCGGCTCGATGCCCGTCATCACGGGCACGATGCAGAGATCTTCCCAATAAGGCATATTTCGACCATATTGCTGGACATACGACACTGCGGTGTAAGTCGTGGCCACCCAGACGGACCAGACGATGACCGCACGGGCAGCGGCGCGGACTAAGAGTCCGACGGCAACCTCACGCCCATCCATAGTTCGGCAGTCAAGTCGCATACCCTCTCCATGTTAACTGGCGAAGGCATCGCATCGGGTTGTGACACCCATCGTCACCCGATTTCGCGGTTATTTACTCATCGGCTCGTTGCCACGGTCGAGTTCAGAAGTCAGTGGAGTCAGGTGTGAAATATGATTCTGCCGGCCCCCATGCGCGGGGCGATTTGATCAACGTTTTCTTGAGCGAGGACGTTGATCGGTAGCACTGAACTATACGATTCTTTCGACTGGGCTAAAATCGTTGCGATTCGAAGTCGAATATTGCTTCTCCCGCGTTTTGACGGTCGGCGCACTCCGCGCGGGTTGGACGCTCGGTCGCAAAACCGACGCAGAGTCCACACGCACCGACTTGGTGCCCGAGGTCGTGCCTGGTAGAACGATGGGTGTCGTTCGTGGGCACAACCGCTTGTTGACGCGGGTTACGGGGGCAAGCGCCATGTCGGTCGAAGTTGACGATGCGAGCGGGCTGTAATATGGGTCGCCCGCGAATACGCGATTCCCGTGACGCGTCAGAAACTGGCGGAGGTCGTTCAAGTGCTCTGCTCTGGATGCAACTTCTTGGGGTTCAATCTCATCGTGATACAGAACGGCGTATGCATCCTGAATTACCTTGTACCCCAAAGCCCGCGCCCGCAGGCAAAGGTCGATATCATGGTATCGAACGGCGAGGTCCGAATCGAACCCTTGAAGCCGATCGAAGGCATCGGCGCGGATAAGCAGGCACGCGGCAGTAACGGCGCAGGCGTCGCGGCTCGCGAGCAGCATTCCGCTAGGTCCAACAGACCGCACTGCTTCGGAAACGCGGAAATGAGCATGTCTGAGCACATGGCTGTGCGTCCCGATTAACCCGATGACAACTCCTGCGTGCTGGATTGTCTCATCAGGATATAATAACGTCGCACCGACGATCCCTACATCGGTCCGCTGTGCATAGCCGAGCATATGCTCGAGCCAGCCTGATCCAATTGCCTCGACGTCGTCGTGCAGGAAGAGGTAATGGGTCGCGGCCGTCGCAGTCGAGGCGGCGCGGTTCAAGATCGCCTGCAAACTTTGTGCTTCTGCAAAGCGCACAATCCGATATTGGCCGGGTACGTCCTCGAGGACGTCTTTCGTCACTCTCTCATCCGACGATTGGTCGAGAATGATAATTTCGGCGAGTTCTGGCGGCACCGTGCATTCAAGGCTGGCGACGCAGGCCCGTATCCGGTCCGGTTGGTCCTTGGTCGGAATCACGATTGCGACGCGTGAAGGTACCGTCACGGAGAATGTAAAGTTACGAAAGTTGAAATACGACTTGTCGTCGAATTCGGCAGCCAGGCCAATCCGCGCGAAGTGGCGCTCGAGTGCCCCGCGCGTCATCGCGTAGACCTTGCTTTTTTGCTGATGGCCGAGGCTGCCCGGGTGAGTGCGCCAGCGATAGAGAATCTCGGGCACATGCGTGATGTTGCGGCAGGCTTCAATCAACCGCAAGCCAAAGTCGATGTCTTGCGAAATCGTCATCTCTTCATTCAGCCCACCGATCTGACGGACGATCTCCGTCCGCGCTGCTACCAGATGCACGAAGTAAGGGTGGCTAAGGTAATAGTCGTAGGAAAATGATGGCCGGCATGTGACATGCTTGATGCGATTAATATCGACTTCCGTGATCGCCTCGTCACTGTAAATCATGTCGGGCTCTTCTTGGAGCACGGCCTCGGCAAACCGATCGAGGGCGTGTGGTTCGAGACGATCGTCATGGTCCATGAACGCAATATAGTCGCCGGTCGCCAGGGCGAGCCCGTGATTGGTGGCGGCGCTGACTCCGCGGTTGGTCGCGCAGTGGACCACACGCACCCGCTGATCGCGAGCGGCCATTTCATCGAGTATCGGCCGGATGTGTGGGGCGGTCGAATGGTCGTTGATGCAGATCATCTCCCAGTGCGGATAAGTTTGGGCGATCACACTTTCGACCGCCCCGCGGAGCCAATCTTCCTTGACGTTGTAAACGGGGGTGACGACCGTGAATTTTGGGGAATGTTGCGGCCATTTGCGGCCGCGCATCCGCTTCAAGAGCCGGCGCGAGGGTCGCGTCGCGTCGAACCAGTCCTGATGAGTCCGGTGCACGGAGCTTGCCACGGGCGCCAGCATCTGGATCGACGTGCGCAGGCCGCCGGCTCTCCCCTGCCCCCAACCCATCGCCAGGAGTCGGGCGGTTTCCGGGTTTTGGCACAGAGTCTTGACCAAGCCGGCAGATACTCGGTAGCAATCCCTCAACTTCCGGGCTCCTCGCAGGCCCTTTCGCGCGACCGCGCCGACAAAGGGCATCGGTCCCAAGACCCGCCGGCCGACGCTCACCAAGCCCCCGGGTCTTCGCGCCGCGCGAATCACCCGAACGGTTTGAGACACTGCTGACGGGAGCACACCGTGGAACGGATCCAGCACGAGATTGAGCACACCACTGAGTCGGTTCGCGATTCGATGTCGGACCGGGGATGAGATCGGCCATGTCGCATCGCCATGGGCTACCAGGGGCGTTCGTCCTTGGAGTTTGTGCGCAATTGAAGCATGCGGATCATCCCCATGACGCGCCACTCGCGCCGACATGGCGCTGCGATCGATTCAAACTCCAGTGTCTCCACGACGCGAGCGTGCGCCCGTGCCGGTGGTGCACGAAGTTGATCTCGATGTCTTCGTTGGTCAAACCCCGGGATTTGGATTCGTGATGGATGCCCCAGAGGCTGCCCATGTAACAATTGCGGTAGCCGGCCTCGAGCGCCCGCAGGCACATCTCCACATCGCCGTAGCCATTAGGCACATAGATCTCCTCGAGACCTCCCAATATCTCGAAAGTCTCTCGGCGGGTCATTGCGCAGGCAAACGTCACGCACACGCTGAATCGCTCTGCATCAACAAACTCCTGCGGCCCGCGATCACGCTTGATCTCGTAATAGCCCGAGCCGGAGACGGGTACACCAACGCTCACGCCGCCGTGCTGAATTTCTTCGCGCCCGGGATAAAACAATTTGAGTCCGAGAAACCCGATAGTCTCGGTCGGCGAGCAGTTGCATTGCCATGGTCTGAAGCGTTTGCGGCATGGACAGCTCGACATCATTATTGAGCAATAGCATTAGGTCGCGATTACCGCCAAACCGGGCGACGGCTAGATTATTCAGCCTGCCGAAGTTGAATGCTCCATCGTGATCAACAATCTGATACTGGCAGGCTCGACCAGAGCCAATCCAGGAACGTAGTCGCGGCAAAGTTTCTTCCTCGCTCGACCGATTGTTGACCAATACCACAAGCACGTCGAGCAGATGTTCCTGCTGCTCGATCGATTCCAAGCATTGGATCGTTGTCTCCGCATGATCTTTGAACGGGATGACGATCAAGAGCTTGGGGCATTCCCATCCGGGAACATTCTTGAGCCAGATACTGGTTGATGCGAGACGATCCCGATCGTTACGCACATTCAACAACCACGTAGAGCCGGGATAGACTCGCGGGATGAATTCTTCCGCCAGCCGACGGCGGCGTTCGACAATTGCTTCATCGGTCAGCCGCGAAAAACCACGAGAGCCGGCGCGTCGATAGTAAGTGAAAAGGGGGACATGCCGAGGATCGAAACCTGCAGCCAGAGCGAGCCGGAGCCAAAGATCGTGCTCTTCGATCCCGCCGTACTCATCACGAAAGATCCGGCCGCCGTCGGCTGCTCGCTCGAGCAAGTCGTTGCGGACGGCGTATAGCCGGCCGACGTAGGGGATTCGGAGCAAGGTGAAGAGATCCAGCGGCGGCTTCGCAACGAACCCGGTCAGACCGGTCGAATGATGATCGATTTCCGCCTCGTTAGTGAAGATGAAGTTGATTTGCGGATCTTCGTTGAATTGGCGGGCGAAAACGCCAAGCGCCATAGGGTGCAGCACACCATCACCATCAACGACAACAAGGAAGTCCCCCGTCGACTCTTGAACCGCCAGGTTTTTCGCCTGGTTTTGCCCATCGGGAAATGGACCACTTCTGATGCGGATTCGTGCATCGCGATCGGCCCACGACCTGACAATTTCCAGGTGCTTTCGCGTAGCGCATTTGTCGATGGCAAGCACCAATTCCCAGTTCTGATACGTTTGGCAGCGCACGGACAGTATCAGTTCTTTCAGATGCTGCGAACGCGTGTCACGTATCACGGCCAGCAACGTGAACCGAGGCTGACGATCAAGCTCCAAGAGCCGGCCAGCCTGCTGACGCATTGCTGTGACGAGCTCGTCCGGATCTTGTGGGTGCACATCGATGATCCAAGGAGTCGCTCTTAGGAACCTTGTTTCATCAGTGTCGCCAACAATCACATCATTGAAGGCTTCGATTAGCCCATTCCGTTGGGTCATTGCAGACTCGCCTTCCGGTTTGCTGATCTGCTGGCAGCAAGAGATTAAATCAAATTCTTTGTTGTTCCACGTTCCAGTTGCTCGCTGGCATCACGGAAGCACGATTCTTGAAGCCGGCGACCGAATCTTTCGATTATCGTCACGGCATTACTGGCTTGACCATTTCTTCAACACGACGATTGATTCGTAACCATTCAAGGAAACGGCCTGGATATCGAATGGCAGTGAAAGCCGGCGGCGAATGTCGACCAGGAACTCCAAAAGCTCGTTTTGCGTCCAGACGTGAAAATGGATGCTGTACTGTCTGTCTATGACGTCTTGGACAGCGTTATGAAACGACTCTCCCTCAAGGTCTCCCTCGAAGTCTCCCACGAGACTGACCCATTCACGAAAGTGGTCCATGTAGGACCAGTCGGCCCCTTCGAAATAGTCTCGATAGAGATGCTCGAGGGAGGTCACGGGACGCTTGCGGTCAAATGTCTCCCGCTTGTCCGGGACGGCCATGTAGAGAATGCCTCCTGGCTTCAAGACGTCGAGGTGCCGCTTGATTGTCCCGATCGGATCCTGGGTGTGTTCCAAAAAATGATTAGCAATGATGAAATCTTGCGACGACGCGTCGA
Source organism: uncultured Isosphaeraceae bacterium (assembly GCA_963850935.1). Lineage (GTDB taxonomy): Bacteria > Planctomycetota > Planctomycetia > Isosphaerales > Isosphaeraceae > CAWFRS01. The sequence goes on along the minus strand of CAWKNT010000027.1, from coordinate 176,995 downwards.
AAGTCGCGAGTTTCTCCCCATCATCGATGACATCGACGTCGACCAATGGTTTGTCGTCGAGTTCCGGGTATTGTTGCCGTAAGTCGCGAACGTTCATCCGGTCGACGTAGGTGACCGTGCAGTCCCTGGGCAATCCCATGGGATTGTGCAGAGCGCCGATTTCAATCCCAGAGCCGTGGAAATACCGCGATGAAAGTGTCGACCGCGGGCAATCGCGCGTCTGGAAGGTCCTGTTCGCGACGACTGTTTCCTTGCCCGATTTGCGGACGACGCACGTGAGGCGATGAACACCATCGGGAAAATGCGACGTATCGATCCTCGCGCTGTATGCGGTTACCTCTCGCCGGCTGGAATTGCTGGGGAAGGCCGCTTCCACGTCAGGCCGAGATGCTTTCTGAACGGCGTTAGGAAGGCGATGATCGTCCACCCTCAACTCGATGACCCCGCCTGGTCCAGTCGGATCGACGACCCAACCGGCAACGTCGAGCGTTCCCGTAACCAGCTGATCGTTGGCTGGACTATCCAGCTGTCCGAAGGCCTTTAATGAGATGTGCTTAAGCCCGCGCTTTACCAGGCTGCCAACCAAGTGACACCTCCAGCGGTATTGCGACGCGGTACCTGCCATCCCTGAACCATCCAGAATGGCATAGGCAACCACGCAGTGTGGTCGACTGAGCGCGGTACTTGAATTCTGATCGTCTCATAGCGGATGAGCCACAATTTGACAAGGCCGTTGTCGGTATTGGGCGAGTGCTGCTCTAGTCCCGCACCAATTTCGCCACCAGATTGAACTTTTTCATTTTCGATCAAATAGCTAAATTGCCCGATCCGTCCGGATTATTGAGTGTGCTATGGGCGGCCAGCGTCTGAAAAACGCTAATGCGTGGGAAGCGGCGCACCAACCAATGGACAAAGAGTTCAATACTTCCACGGCCAAGATCGGCTGTCGTGAACGAGAATCCGCCATGCCGTCGTCCGATCAGTGCCCTGCTATTGGCAGATCGCTGACAGCAGAGATCCGTCGGCTTCGTCGAGGCGTCATGCGGCGCAGTTTGAAACTACTGCAACGGGCTTTCCCCTGGTTTCAGACTCAACAATCCCTTCCCCCCATGCCCGCACTCTTGCGCCGTCGCGTCGAAAGGGCCGGCCGCCCGCGCATTCCATCTCCGCGTTGCTTTCGAGTCGTCTATGTCGTGATTTCAGGCATTTCAGATGCTGCCTGCATGCGGTATCGCGCCTACAACATCATGGAAGCGTTGCGGAAGGTTGGGGTCGAGTCCGAATGCCGTGATTATCGTGTGCTCTCCAATCGTCCGAGCGAACTTCTCGCGTTTGATCTCATAGTGCTCGTCCGCCGGCGCAGTTCACCGGAAGTCGATCTACTCCTCCAGTTTGCGAGAAACCACTCTATACCGGTCGTCTGCGATCTCGATGATTACCTGTTTGACGAAGCGGTCTTGCCACACAGCGAGTACCTGCGAATGCTGCCGCCCGAAGACGCACTCGCGGTGATCCGTGCGTTTGCGCCCCGATCTTGCAGTGCCGTTACTACACGGGGTCGACGCCGTATTTGGTTGAACGGGCAATGTCGCTGGGCGTCGTCAGCCACCTTATTCGCAACGGCCTGAATGAGACGCAAATCGAACTGTCGAGGATCGCCCTAGAATCGGTCAAAGCGGATCGGAGCGGTGCGGACCTGTGGCTCGGCTATTTTAGCGGTACTCAAACACATCAATCGGACTTTGGCTTGATCGCGCCTGTAATAGTTCGCCTACTCGAAGAGTTCCCGAGGCTCGGGCTCGTGGTTGCGGGCGATTTCGACCTGTCACAATTTCCGGAATTCACGCCGTTCGTCAACCGGCTGGATCAGCGGCCGTTTGTTGACTGGACGCGACTTCCGGCCGAGATTGCGCGTGTCGATATCAATCTTATCCCACTGGTCCAGAGCCCATTTACCGAGGCAAAGAGCGACCTGAAGTATTACGAAGCTGCGGTGCTCAGGATTCCCAGCGTGGCTTCGCCGACGGCAGTCTTTCGCGCGTGTATCAACCATGGGTCCAACGGCTTTCTGGCATCGTCGCTCGACGAATGGCACACGGCCCTTCGACAACTGATCACAGATGATGACTTGCGGCGGTCGGTAGGCCAGAGAGCTTATGAACACGTGTTTCGAAATTATCTGCCTGAAAACATTGCCGAGCAGGCACAATGCGTCTATCGAGATATCTTGCTCGACCACCGCCGGCGACTGGGAGTCGACGACGACGCTCCGACGTTTCTGGTCTTCTTCGCCGACTTACCGCGAGCCCTTGCCGATCGCTCGTTGGCTCTGGCACTCTGCCATGAGCTGGCAAAAGCCGGCGCCCACGTGACCGTTCATATCGAAGAAGAACCTGTTGGGTACGAAGTCGACCAGGCGCGCCGAGCGGTCAACGAGTTTTGGGGCGAGGAAACCGAATTGACTTTTCAGGTCGGCGGCGACGTCGCGTGTGCCGACGTTTTCTTCGCTACCGATTCGTCGACGGCTTTCCGCGTCTGGGAGTCAAGACACCGGACGCAGTGGCCGGCATATTTGGTCTGCGAGTACGAGCCCGCGCGTCTGGCCCCAGGCCTGGCGCATGATCGTGCGATCCTCAGTTTTGAGCTTGGATTGGACATGCTGGTTCTCGATCCCGTCGTGGCCAACCTGCTGGCGCGCCATCGGCACTCGAGGATCAGGGTCTTGCCCACGCATATCGCGACCGAGCTAGGAGGCGTTAGCTGCCATGCAGATCCGACCATGATTTTCGTCGTCAGCAATGGTGACGGCGTTACCGACGCGGTCTGGACAGAACTGGGCTTTGCACTCGAGCTGATTCAGGCGGACCATCCGGATATCCGTATCGTTCTGGGGGGGCACGCTGCAACACAGAATGGATTGAGTGCGATTGACCTACCGCGCATATCTCAGCTTGAGGGAGTGGAATTTGAGCTGCTTCTCGCCCGCCAGCCCGTCTGCGTTTTGCTTTGTCCAGCCGGCAGACCGCCGCGGACTTACGAGATCATGGCGAATGGCTGCCCGACCATTGTGGTCAACGCGGCGGGCGGTCTCCCTTGTAGGGAAGCAGAACGGACATGCGGGGTAATCGAGGTCCATCCCGATGGCTGGGAGATCGCCCGCGCGATTGACTCCCTCGTGATTGATCGCATTCGCCTTGGCTCGCTCGTCTTGCGCTCGGCAGAGCATTTGCGAAATCTTCCCAGTCCAGCCGCCCGTGCTCGCGCTTTGATCGAGGAGTTCCGTGCGGTGCGCAACGCCGGCCGGAGCTTGGGCCACCAGGACCCAACCATGTTGCCGGCTCTGTGGATCAAGCCGTTTTCCGTCCGGCTTCCAGTTTGAGCCGACTAAGCTCCTTGCGCATTCTGGAATGCAAGGCTACGTTTAAGGCCTGCCAGGCGTTACGGACACCCATCGGTTGCGGCATCGCCGAGGGGTCGTTGACCTCGTCGCCAGGGATCGAATCGCTATGGTCCGGGGGCTCGGACCGCTCGATCTGATCGTTGATGTCGTCGCGCACGTTCGAGCCGTGGTTGCTCGCGGGCTCGGCCCAGTGCTGGATGGCTTCGTGCAACATTCGCCTCGCATGGAGCGAGCGTTCCGTGGGCCGCAGGATGACTGACCGATACACCTCGGCAACGCGCTCGGCGGTCTTTTCCCAGCGGAACTGTTCGGCGCGCTTCATGCCGCGCTCACGCAGCTCGGTCTGAAGCGCGGCGTCGGTTGCCAGATGCTCCATGGCTCGCGCCAAATGGTCGGGGGAAAGTCCCTTGGCATAAAGCACGGCATCGCCGCACACCTCGGGAACTGACGAGAACGGCATGGCGATCACGGGAGTGCCCGCGGCCATCGCTTCCAGCGGCGGTAGGCCAAAACCTTCGTAAAGCGATGGATAAACGAGTGCCTCGGCATTTTGATAGAGGACTCTGAGATCGTCGGCTGACACCGGCCCCAGAAAGGTCACGCCATTCTCGAGATCCTCCGATTCCATGCGATCGTACAGTCGAGCACGCGACCCAATCGAGTATCCAGCCAGCAGCAACGACGGTGGCTGGTCTTTGGCCCAGCGTCTTCTGAACAATGCATAGGCATCGAGCAGGCCCTGGAGGTTTTTGTGGGGATAGTCCGTAGCCAGGCTGAAGAAATAGCGCCCCGGCAACTTGTGCCGACGACATATGGCTTCGTCGCCGGTTTCGCGGTCAGCGAACGATTCGGACTCAACGCCCAGTGGCACTACGACAACCTCCTCATGCGGAACGCCGAATTCGGAGACGATCTCCTCGCCAGCACTTTTGGAGTAGGCGAGGATCCGCTGCGCGGCCTGCATGCTCAGGTTACTGATAGCGCGGTAGGCCACGTAGTGGGTGTCCGTCGGCCACACCACAGGGACGCGATAGGCGATCAAGTCCTGGTAAGTGACGACCAGATGCGCCGATGATCCAAACAGGATTGGGAGCTCGTGTTTCTGGGCAATCTGCGCGGGCTTGTGGATGACCGCAACGTCGTCCCGCCACTGTTCCTGCGTCACGACACGCCCCTTCAATCCCTCGGCTTGCTCCGGAGTGTGTACCAGCAATGTCAAGTCGATCTCGGGTCGGTCGGCAAGTGCTTGCGCCAGATTGATCGCATAGGTCCGAGTTCCGTCGTTCCGCGGGATCAAGTGCCTGATATCGTAGGCGACACGTAGTTTGCCTGTCGCTTGAAGTCGAACAGCATGTTCCGCCATGCGGCATTCCAGTGTCTTGACGAACGTCGAGATCTGGGGATCAAGATGAGGATAGCGCTCATCGAGCACAGCCTGGTCGCGATCGAGCGAGAATTGCTCCCGTTGCCCGTGCATCAGTGAGCCGGACTTGTGAACGTAGGTTTGATTAGCCCGTTTAGCGACAAAGCCGAAATACTGTGCTCGAGACACCCAGTCGGCAACGGCCGCCGCGACGGAAGTGAAGCCAGCGTCGAGTAGCCCGACGGCGTCGATCATTTCCGTTCGCAGGTAGATGCATCCGCCATCCGGTCCGGGAACCGTGGTCGCGCGGGGAAGACCGGCACACGCGGCCCTCACGGTGTTTTGGTCGATCGCGCTGGTGCCAGTGCTGTCATCGATTGCTCCTATTGAGCAGATCCCGCTCCCGCTTGAAAGCGGTGAGGAACAGGCGGTACGTTCCTCTGATCGCGCCACAGCGGCCAGTTCGCTCAGCCAGCCCGCCGTGACGAAAGTGTCGGCCTGCAAGAGCACAGCGTCGCATTCACGCTGGCGCAGTCCTCGATTATGTAATTCCACGTATCCCGGGCGATCGTCATAGCACATGAGCTGGATCCGGGGATCGACTTTTTGCAGTCCTTGCAGGTCAAGGCCCGGCGAGCCGTCGGTGACCACGATCAAGCGGTGAAGTTCAGGGCTGCTAAATTCGAGGACGCGCTGGAGGCACGACAACAGTGCCGGTGCCTCGCCATCGACCGCGACGATGACATCGGCCTTCCTTGCCAATGGCATGACTACCTCCGTTTCGTGTACGACCGAGTACTTCCTGTCTACAAGCGAATTGTGGTGGTGCACGTATCGCGCTCGGAGGCGGGGGTCTTTTACTCCTGATATGCTCAGACGGTCAAGGCGAATCCCGCCGTACTTATAATCGGCCAACCCGACGGACGGCCGAAGGCAGCCCCGCCCATTCTAGAAGCTCGTCGATCGGCTTCTTGGCTGCTTCTACCGAGAAATGATCACGCAGGTTGCGGCGGCCATTGGCCGCCACTCTCTGCCAGAGCTCTCGCAAGGTCCAGAGGCGGATGACCGCATCGACGAAACTCTCGGGATCGTCGGCAATTATCGCGCTGTGCTCGTGCACCAGATACATCCCCTCGGCCGCGATCGAACTCGCAACCACCGGCACCCCCAGCGCCATGCTCTGGTTGATCTTTCCTTTGACCCCCGCACCGAAACGGATGGGCGCCACCGACACCCGGGCTCGATCGAAAATCGGCTCTACATCTGGCACGTGCCCCAGAATCCGAATCGACGGGCCGGCGCATTCCACAATCTCGGGCGCCGGGTGGGGGCCGATGACGTTGAGTGTGGCTTCAGGCAGTCGTTCGTGGATTCGCGGGAAAATTTCCCGGATGAAATGCAGAATAGCATCCACGTTGGGCATGTGCCTGAAATTGCCTATGAAAATGATGTCCCGGCGGTCTTCATATCCCGGTCTATCGCGCTCATCAATCGGATAGATTGTTGGCAGAACTCGCACGTCGCAATCGGGACACTCCTCCGCGAGGATCTCCTTTTCGATCGGGCTTACGACCAGCGTGCAGTCAGCCCGGCCAACCAATTTAAGCTCACTTTGCTTGCGGTTGGAAATCTCGGCCAAAAGCCCTTCATCCTGTGTCACATGCGCCTGCCGCTCTTCCCTCAGGAAATGCAGGTCCACCGTGTCGAATACCACCTTTGCTTGAGGGGCAAATCGCCGCACGGCCGTCATGTGCGTGGCCGCTACATTGGCCCGCGAAAGGATCGCCAGATCGAATTGTCGGCCGCGCTCTTTCAGAAATTCCTCCAACGACCCGTAATGTGGTGGGACGATGACCTCGACCCCGATGCACTGCAATTCCTCCAGATAGCGCCCCAAGGGACCCGGGTGGTCTGGAATGAAGCTCACGTGGTGGCCCCTGCCGCGGATTGCACGGACCACCTCCATCATGCGTAGGGAACCACAATCCTGATCGGGCATCAGGATATGCGCGTCGACCACCAACACATGGCCTCGAGCAGCCAGATCCTCGCGCCGAGCGTAGTCATTTCGGTCGGCGAGGTGCGGCGGCTCGGGATGATGTGCTTCCAGGCGGTCCTTCCAGCGCTGCCGGAACCGTTCCTGGTTGACCAATCGATACGATTTAGCCCCTGATCCCAGGCTCTTGACTGACGTCTGCCGCTGATGATTTACGATTCGTGCGAGCGGCTGATAGACGACCTTGTGGCCCGCATGCCGAATCTTGAACGCAAGGTCAGTGTCCTCGTAGTGAACCGGCGAGTAGTGAGAGTCGAAACCTCCCAATTCCCGGAACAAGGCACGCCGTACCATCAGGCACACCCTGGAGCAGTAATCGACCTCGCGCGTAAAATTATAGCTTGGATGTCCGGCGTCGTCGAACCTGCCATAGGACCATCCGCTGGCGTCACGCCAGATCACGCTTCCGGCTTCCTGAAGCCGCCCGTTGGGATAGATTAGCTTGGCGCCCGCGAGTCCGGTGCCCGGAATCGCGCGGAAGGTTCGCTCGAGCGCCTCCAGCCAGCCCTCGGTGACTACTGCGTTGTTATCGAGAAATACGAGGTACTCACCGCGTCCGAACGCCGCGCCGCGGTTGCTGGACTCAATCAACCCGAGTTTCGCATCGTTGCGCAGCAAGGTGAGACCCTGGATCGTCGCAAGCTGTACCATTGTCTCGTCGCATGACGTGTCATCAACCACGATCACTTCATATCCTGGTCCGTTCGTCGTCCGTTGGATCGATTCCAGGCAATCCAGAGTCGCGCTGGTGTGGCTGCCGATGGGAATGATGATCGATACATCCACCTTTTCAAACGACGGAAAGCGAATCGAACGCGCCGGTTCGGTCTCGCCGGAGCGAGATTCGATCGACGGCGCGACGATTCAACGCGCGGCGCCACGAAACGCTGCAAATTTGACCGCTCTGTACTCGCGCCTCCTCAATCGATACAAGGCTCGCGCCAGGCGATAGCTAGATCCGATCATCTGCTTTCGACTGCTGCCCGGTGGGAGCAATCGCCGGCTAACCTCCGTAAGGCGATTTGCCAGCTTCCATGTTCTCGAGGCGGTTATATCTGCAAGCGCGCTCAAGCTCGGCGACCTTGCGCGTTTGTTGCTCAAGCGCAGCGTCGCGAGCAGCGATGGTTTTGTCCAGGTCCGCGATCCACTCGGACTTCTCCTCGAGCAGTGCGAGCAGCCTCTCTTCTGACCGTACGGCCCCGTTCCCATTCCGCCCTCGTCCCGCCGACCTGAGAAACGGCTCCGCGCAGTTATTTTCAATCATGGATGACCCTTTCTCCTACCCAGGGACAGTCTTCGCATTTTCAGCTCACCTGGAAGGACGAAGCCGATCGGCCAGCCGTGTGGTCGGTCGCCGCAACAACCGGCGAGTGGTGTATTGCGCATGAGATCGGAATTTCGAGGCAGTGGTCTACTGGGCTTGAGATCGGAATTTCGCACCAATCGTCTTGAGCCGCGCGTATGGAACATCTGGTATTTCGAGCAAACGCGAGTGCCCGCGTCGTAGCCGGCAATCGTCCCCGCGCGACCAATCCAAGCGTGAAACAGATAGCGGTGGTCCGTTTACCATCAGAGGTAATCCTCCGTCTGGTTTTTCAAGGAATGACGCTCTAGCGCACGATTTCTAACCATCGCGTTTTCAATAAGAAATGTTCGTCCAATATTTGCGATGTTGCGTCTGGTGCGACGCGAGGGTTTATAGACTAGCACTGATGGCATACCAGGCCGGGTCGTCGAGGCCAAGGCGAATCATGAAGGTCGAGCCCAATAGCAGAAGAGACGGGGCCCCTAGTCGTCTTGACTCTGAAGCAAGAGCTGGCGTATAACTCGGCCGCCCCTCGTATGATCCGAGCCTCGCCCGGCGGAATTGCCGGGTCGAGCGAGTGGCGACGACCGATTTCATGGAGGAGCATGCCGCGATGAGAGCACACTCGATTCTCGACCCTGGTCGACCTGGTGCTCGGGTAATCGCGTTTCATCTGCCTCAATTTCATCCGATCGCCGAGAACGACCGGTGGTGGGGGAAGGGATTCACAGAATGGACGAACGTCACTAAGGCCCAGCCGCTCTTTCGAGGTCACCATCAGCCGCGGTTGCCGGCCGACCTCGGCTACTACGATCTCAGGCTGCCGGAAGCGAGGGCCGCCCAGGCGGAGTTGGCCGTCCGTTATGGAATCGAGGGCTTCTGCTATTGGCACTACTGGTTCCACGGCAAGCGCCTGCTAGAGCGGCCAGTTGAAGAAATCTTGGCGACCGGCGAGCCAGACTTTCCTTTCTGCTTGGCCTGGGCCAATGAATCCTGGACGCGCAACTGGCTCGGCTCTGACCACGACCGAGACGTACTGATCGAGCAGTGTTATTCCGAGGAAGACGACCGCGCATGCGCGCTGGCTGGCACAAGCCTTCGCGGACCCGCGCTATATCCGGATCAACGGGCGGCCGATGCTCTTGGTCTACAAGCCCACGGCGCTGCCAAATGCTCGTCAAACCACCGATATTTTCCGGAAGGAGTGCGTGCGGCTTGGATTGGCCGAGCCGTACATCGTGGGCATCGACGCTCACGCCCCTCGAACTGACATGCGCACTCTCGGCTTTGACATGACTGAACACCACGAACCTATGCTAGGAGTGCTCGGCCCCGACGCCTTTCAGGAACGCCCACTTCGATCCAAATTGAAGCGCAACCTGAAAGAGGGGGTCCTTAGCGCCACACTCAAGATTTTTCAGTACGCGCAAGCCGCGGATGCGATGGCTCTTATTCGGCCGTCGTACCCTCATTTTCCATGTTGTTTCGTCGGATGGGATAACACCGCCCGGCGAGGTCGGCAGGCAATGGTCATGCGCGGGTCCACGCCCGAGCTCTTCGCGAGACAATTTTCGCTGGTCGTCAACGCCGTATCGCACAAACCGCCCCAGGAACGTGTGGTCTTCATCAACGCCTGGAACGAGTGGGCAGAGGGAATGTACCTCGAGCCGGACACGAAGTTCGGCCATGGATATCTGCACGTACTCGCGGCGGTGCTCCGGGAACACCAGCGAGTCAACCTGTCGCTCGGTGCGGCCGCCGTGCCCAACTGGACAGCGGCCTGAGGGCTGTCCAGTATCACACGAGCGTCATGAACGCGGTTCCGGTCGATCAGCCAAGGGACCTTCGGCTCTTCAACGATCGATGCACCAGCTGGTCGGCTGTTAACGCAACAGGCAGGGCGGTCCGGCCAGAGCCAGCTCACCGGGGCAGGTGAACTGGAGCCGGATTCGGGATAAGGGGCTGCCCGACCAGTGGATCAGTCTCTGGAGATCGATGAAGGCATCGGCGCTAGGCGACCGCCGCCAGAGCAGGTTGTTGCCGCCGCGCCAGCTACCTGGTTTGTCGCTCAAGAGGACGATCATGTCCTGGTTGGCCTCCAGCCCCGGCAGAAAGAGATAGCGAGCGTCGGTTACCGAATCGAACTCAAATTCAATGAAGTCCCCCGGGTGCTCAGGTCGAAACTTTCCGGGTTTGAACTCGGTTACCTCGTGGGCACCGACTTGCCGCGCGACTGAGACCGTGCGGGCTTCGGTTTGGGGGCGACCGGAGACCTGAGATGGGCATGTTCCTGCTCCCAAGGCGATTCGCTCGACTGGCGTCAAAGATGCCAGAAGGAGGGCGCGGGCTCGGTCGTCGGGGACGGATCGCTCGACCTGTTCGGGGGCTTCCACCGCCAGGTTCATCAGGTGGAACGCGTTCGGATTGTCGTGCATTACCGATCCGTTCCAGGGACGGAAAACCGGGTCGAAGACCCTCATCAACTGTGAGCGAGGTAGACCCTCATCGCGAGCAAGTTGTCCCAGATGGTGCAGGGCCGACAAGGTGACCCGCTGGTCGGGCTGCCTCAGCATCCAGTTCCATTTGGACGCTTCCTCCGCTTGCACAAACATGGTGATAAGGCCGACAAATGCCGCGAGGAGTGCAGGCAGACCGCGCCGGGTGTCGCACCGGCGTAAAACGGGCCACGAGGCGAGGACCGCGGCGACGACCGTCAGCAGCCCCAACAGCGGCAATACATGGTAGCGAGCGGCGAATTGGTAGAGGAACTGGGGCTCAGTCCACAGGCCCTGTTTTAACATGATCATCCGCGCCGAGTAAGTCAGCGCATAGGCTGAGTAGATCATCGCTGCACCGATAAGAACGAGGCGTCGGTTCCACAATGCGCGTGGCCAGAGAGCCAGCGCCGCAGTGGCGGTCAGCGCCATTGCCCCTGCCCCGATGCAGAGCCATGCCGGTAGCGGATCGATCAGCGATGAAACCGGAACACCTAGAAGTGATGGCCACAAGAGACGCCCAGGCACGGAGAACGCATAGCCCATGCCGCCCACAAGGTCGACTTTTGGGAAGGCGGACTGTGGGTCAGTCTTGAACAGCGTAACTCCGCCCATCTTGCAAACCTGCCGGTATGCGACAATACCGCCGACCGCGGCCACGATGACAAGCACCTTGAGCCGGCCCGAGATTTTCGGCTCGAATACTCCGCGGAAGATTGCCAGGGGAGCTGCCAGGATTCCTAGCGTTGTCCCCGCCAGGCCCAGAACCGTACCAACAAAAATCATCGAGAGTGCGGAGACGCGTCTTTGCGCAAGACAACTCGCCCCCAGCAGCGCTATCAATACCCCGGCGAGCGCCCACAGAAAGCTACTGGCCGAGTACCACCAGGCTGTTTCCAAAACGAGCGGCGATTGAGCCGCCAGGGCGACGGCGATCAGCGATGCAGTGCGCGAGCCAGTTTCACGCCACAGCCAGAGACAGAAAAGTAACAGTACGACTGCCCATGACAACACTGAGGCGGCCGAAAACCCCATCGGCGCCAGCCGCACATCATGGCCGATAATTTGCCAAGTGAACCATGAAACAAGCTGAAAAAGCGGAGCGATATGCTCCGCGAAGTTTAAAAACAGGTACTCGCGTAAAGGAAGCTTGATGAGGTCTACGATTCGGATGACGTCGTCGCCGAGTATAGTCGGACTACGGAGGCGCTTAAGCATCGGCAGCGCGGCGATCATGACGAACAGCAGTGAGGCCGCCGTCGATGATACAGCAGACAACGGTGCCATGGCCCGCCGACGAATTGCGAGAGGACGGCGATCACCCTCGCGTTGGTGCTCCTGCACGCGACCGTTCACGGCCCACTCCTCTGGCGTGATCGCCCTCAAGTCTCGGTTCGAGCTGCTCAATTCGATATAAGTTGCGGGGACTTATTTCACATCACATCAGTCCTGTCAAGCTTTTCAATTGTTCGACCACTGCAAAGTGCCTCTTACGCCCAGATTCACTTGACCAGAAAGTCCGTCCAGAGTAGACATGGCGACGAAACGAAAGTACGGTTCAATGCCGTCACCCTGGAGGTTCGTCCATGCTGGCGCGCCGGGTAAGAAAAGGGAGGCAAAATATCGGGGGTGGACAGCAAATGATGAGCCATCGTTAAATCTTCTGCGATCGATGATCGATAAATATGATGCGGGACCGCTTCGGGAGTGATTCGTCAAGCTAGGTTCGGGACTTTCTCGCAATCAGGGATTTGGAGTCGTCCAACATGTCCATGATCTCTTATGCACAGAACCAAGAGGATGTGCTGCTCAGACGCGCATTCCCGGATGGCAAGGACGGTTTCTACATCGATGTCGGCGCAAATGATCCCGTTTGGGACTCGGTCACAAAACACTTCTACGATCGGGGCTGGCGCGGCATTAACATCGAACCCGGATTGGTAACCTACGAGCGCCTTCGTGCCGATCGTAAGAACGACATCAACCTCAACGTCGGATTGTCTAATTGCCAGACGACTTCAGAACTAATCGAGTTTCCCGCCAACCCTGGCCTGTCGACATTCTCGCCCGACATGGCCAACGCGTGGCGTCATCTGGAGCTGGAGACGATCAAGCGGGCCGTGCCCGTAATGACTCTCGCCCAGGTTTGCAAGGAACATGTCGATCGGCAAATCGACTTCCTGAAGATTGACGTTGAAGGCCACGAGCGCGAAGTGATCGAAGGAGGCGATTGGAACCGGTGGCGTCCGCGCGTGATCTTGGTGGAGGCGACCTGGGTGAATCGATGGGAGCATCTGATTCTTGCCGCCGATTACGTCTTTGCGATATTCGATGGGCTCAATCGGTACTACGTCCGCAGTGAGGACAGTCAACTCCTCTCGGCCCTCGATACCCCTGTTAATCCGCGCGATGACTTTGTCCCGTATTACTACCACTGCACGATCGAGCACCTCAAGGCCCAACTGGGGCTCTCTCAGCGGACGAACGATGAGCTGAGTAGCCGGCTCGGCGTCTGCAAGGACCTTGGGCCCAACGCAATCGATGCCGCGCGGCGACTGCATAGCATCGCGGCCAGATACCCGAGGCTCTCGAGGACCGTTAAGCGAATCGCCCGGATTGGAGCCTGATCGATTGGCGACGAATGGGCCCGCGAGTTGCTCGATTACCGCCCACAAAATGGGCAAGTAGCCTGTTTCTTGGGGCTAGCGGCCGAGCACGTACTGTTCAAGCGCGACAATAACGACCAGTCCGCTCGGGCAAAACCGCCGTTCGTGCAAAGGAATGCACATGCACATTTTTACCAGCGTCACCGCGAATTACCTCCCCAAGGCGGCTGCGCTGGCGCATTCGGTCAAGCGAGTTCATCCGGAGGCGATGTTTCACGTCGTTCTCTCCGACGACATGCCCGAGTGCGCCGCCTATACAACGGCTGCATTCGACAGCATCATCAATATCCGCGATCTGCCGATCGCAAACCTCCGTTCGTGGATCTTCAAGCACCGACTGGTCGAGCTCTGCACGGCCGTGAAAGGGACGGCGTTCCAGTACATCGCCGCCCGCCATGGCGCCGAGCGAATCTATTATTTCGATCCCGACATCCTGGTTTTGAACCGGCTGGATGGTCTCGAGCGTAAGTTGGACGACCACAGCATTCTCTTGACGCCGCATCAATGTGGGCCGGAAACCGACGAGCAGGCGGTCTTCGACAACGAGCTTTGCTGCCTGAAAAACGGTGTCTACAACCTCGGTTTTCTCGCCGTGAAAATGACGGGGCAAGGCACGCAGTTCATCGACTGGTGGGCGGAGCGGCTCAGGAGCCATTGTTATGACGAGATCGAAAACGGTCTTTTTACCGATCAGCGCTGGGTCGATCTGGCGCCGGCGTTTTTCGACAATCTGGCGGTCGTGCGCGAGCCGCAGTACAACGTGGCGACCTGGAACCTGACTCACCGCCGCGCCACGGGGTCGCGCCGTACGACATCCAGATCAACGGCAATCCGCTGGTGTTCTACCATTTCTCCGGGTTCGACAGCGGTGCCCAGAAGATCATGCTCGAGCGCTACGGCTCGCATAGCCCGGTCCTCTTCGAGCTGCGCGACTGGTACATCGCGCGCTGCGAAGAGCTGGAGCAATCGACACTGAGCAAGATCGAGTGTATTTACAATCGATTCTCCAACGGCGAGCAGATCACCGCCGCACACCGATTGCTGTACCGTCGCCGCGACGATTTGATTCGGGCGTTTCCCGACCCGTCTGCTGCTCATGAGCCAGGCGGATCGTACTACCACTGGTATCTGGCCGATTCTGTCCAGGTCGACGAAGCCACGTGTCCTGCCCCCATCAGTGAAGTCACGTCCCTTGCCGCCCCCGGCGAAGTCACGTTGCTCAGGCGGATCAAGGCCCATGCGCCCGATCCAGCGCTGCGGTTGGCTCGCTTGGCGCGTGCCGCCTGGCGACGCAGGACGTCCTCGCCGACGTGAATGCGGTCGTATGCCGGTGCGCTTGATATCAAGTTCTCGGCCGCCAATCGTGAGCGGCCAGAGAATGCCTCACATCTCGTCGCCGCCGTAGTGCGGCCCGGCACCGTTTGTGGAGCTCGCGGCGATGGAATGAAGCATGCTTCGCAATCGCCGCCTTCCCCGGAGTGCCGGCCCGATCACCGGGTGCGATTCATAGCGATTGAGGCGGCCGCGCAACGCTTCAATATTTTGGCATAACTGAAGTTCTCGAGCTTGTAACTCAGCTTCTCGCGCTCGAAACTGAAGTTCTCGAGCTTGAGACTCGATAAGTTTGTCTTGAACTTCACTCAGGCCTTGATGGCTCACGATGATCTGGTGCTGTTCTTCGACGTGTTGCCATAACTGAACTTCTCGAGCTTGTGTCTGGATGAGTTTGATTTGAACCTCATTCCGGTTTTGCTGACTTGCGACGAGTTCCTGTTGAACTTCGATGAGACGCTGTTGATCCTCGATCCGTTGCAATCTGCACTCGACTACCGCGGCTTCGGATTCGCGCAGCTGCTCTGCCACCAGATCTGCTCGGTTTCGAGCACGCCTTACTTGCTCTTGCATCTCAGCAAGACGTGGGGCGACGGATTGCCACTGCTGGATCCGCAGCGCTCGACGAAACGAGCATCGTTTACCAGTTGGCGCGGTTTTTGGCATGATCCCGATTGGCGTGCCGCCGGGACACAGAGAATAAAAGAGGTCTTGAGCCTCGTGGGAGACCACCGCCGGAACCTGATGCACGCACGACTGATCAAAAGCCTCGCGGGCCGCGTTTGGGTTCCAGGATAGGCCGCAATGCTTTGATACGTCGACCAATGTTTCCAAGTACGATGGGCTGCCGAAACAGAGACCTTGGAGTGGCTGCTCCCAGCTTTCAAGGATTGCTTTTTGGCGACGCAAATGGACTGCCACGACGTCGAGCGAAGTCCAGTAACCCACCCAGCCGTCACGACGTGTTACCAGGCTCATCGCGATCTCGTGAGGAGACCGCAAGAGGCTAATTGGCACAATGCGAAGACCGGGAAAGTCGTTGAAGACGCGTTCCCAAAACGGCCAGGTCAGTACCGTCCGAGGATCTTTGAACCCCGAGATTTCACCCGACTCAATCATAGTTCGGATGAGAGATCGACCTTCATCGTAAAGCTCTTCGGGGATCGCAGTGCTCTCGGGCCACACTCCCTGCGTCTCTTTAAAGCTGGCAAGGCCTTCCGACGAGGTGGGCAGATCGTCGGGAAAGCCCAGCGCGATTTCCTGAACCCGGCGGTTCAGTATGAGAAACGGAACCGCCTCGAAATGGCCGTACGGATTGCTGGGAGCCGCGCCGTTGAGCTCGAACGGTCCTAGCGACATTCCCAAACGTTGGAGCACGCTCGCGGTATAACTCGATCCGCAGCGATGCATGGAGAGTAGGACAATCAGTGTCCGCTGGGCATCATCCATGATATTTTGGCTCCTGAATACAGCCCGCTCCGCTTCTTCCTGAAGAAGTAGAATGCGCGAGTGTAACATGTTTGGCACGCGAGGGGAGCCCGGAAACGCGACCTTTATAAACTTTTACAATGCTGGCGGTCGCTGATCGCCGAGACCGGGTTGACGCTCGAAGGGAAAAAGACTAAGTGGGGAAATCAAATTCAGCCTGAACGTGCACTCGAAGGATCGAGCGAGCATGGCCTTTCCCAAGAAGTGGCATCGCCCCTTCGAGAACTTGTTGACAAGCCCGGCCGGCCCGGGCTCCCGCGTTGCCAACGCGATCAAGTCGAATTGCCGGCGTTTAATGAGTTACCCCCAGCGATTCGTCATTAACGGCGGAATCGCCCGATTGAGCGCGAAATTCGTCGCGACTGCACGTCGCGACGGGCTTTCTGTTGCGTTGGCGCGGACAGCCCGTAAGCTTCGGAAGACAATCAGCCGCTATTCTCTGCTGTCGCGTTTGATCAATCCGTTCGACGGTTGTTCCTATTACACTCCCCGGCCGACGACAGACAGTTATGCGGCGTGGAACAGGCTCAACGGCGGCAATTCGCTACGACGCCAGCTGCTCGCGGCGGCAAGTCATCCCAGTGGCGACGAGCCGCGGTTTTCGGTTGTTGTGCCCGTCTACAATCCGCCCGTCGATGTGTTGCGCGCGATGATCGCCAGTGTGTCGGCACAAGACTACTCTTCGTGGGAGCTGATTCTGGTCGATGACGCCAGCCCCGACGAGCGCGTGCGCCAGGAAATGCGTGATTGGACCCAGCGCGACCGACGAATCACGACAATCTGCCGGACGGAGAACGGCAACATCTCGGTCGCGACCAACCAAGGAGCCCTTGCCGCACGTGGCGAATTCATTGTCTTTGTCGACCACGACGATCTCCTCGATCACGATGCACTCGCCCACCTGGCGCATTATCTCGATGCCCATCCCGAGACCGAACTGGTCTACAGTGACGATGACAAGATCGGGGCGGATGGCGTGCATCATTCCCCTCAATTCAAGCCGGGCTGGTCACCTGAGCTACTTCTATCGTTCTGTTACACTGCCCATCTATCGGCGGTGGCGAGCAGCCTCTTTCGCGCCGTTGGTGGGCTTCGAGTCGGGTTTGAAGGGTCGCAGGATCATGACTTTTGGTTGCGGGCAAGTGAACGGGCCACGCGCGTTGGGCACATTGCCCAAGTGCTTTACCACTGGCGAGTCTTGCCCGGATCGACGGCGCTTGACGGCGCGTGCAAACCGAGCAGTTTCGAGGCGGGCCGCCGGGCTGTCGAAGAGGCGTTCCACCGGCGCGGAGTTCCCTGCCGAGTGGAACAGACCGGATGGGCCAAACGCGCCGCGTGTGCCGTCTTCGAACCAGTAATGCCCGATGACGGTCCGTCCGTCGCGATACTGATACCTACGCGGAACCATGAATTCCGCTTGAAGAAACTACTTGATTCGTTGGCCGCAACGACTTATCGAAACTATCAAGTCTATGTCATCGACAACGCCAGCGATGAAGCCGGAACGCTTAGCTTTTTAGCGGCATTACCACATAAGGTCATGCGCGTGCCCAATCCGGGAACAACATTCAACTTCGCTGCGATCAACAACACGGCTGCCGCGGCCGTTACTGAAGAGCTCTTATTGTTTCTCAACGATGACGTCGAAGTATCAAGTCCCCGGTGGTTGAGCCAGATGGTGGGTTGGTCGCGGCTTCCAGGCGTGGGGGCGGTCGGCGCACGCCTGCTTTATCCCGATCAGAGCGTACAGCACGTCGGAGTGGTTCACGGTCTTCACGATGCAGTGGTCGGTCATGCGTTTCGTCATCTCCCACGTGGGGAGCCTGGTTACTGGAATCTGGACCGCGTCACGCGCGACTGTATTGCCGTGACCGCTGCGTGTCTGCTCACTCCTCGCAAGCTCTTTCTCGAGCTGGGAGGCTTCGATACGGAGCGGTTTCCCGTCGCGTACAATGACGTCGATTACGGGTATCGACTCGCCGACGCTGGGTTTCGCAGCGTCTGTTGCGCCGAGGCCGTGCTCATTCACCACGAGGGGCTCTCACGCGGACGGACTGACGATCCTCGTTACCTGGCCTTATTCAGGGGAATTCACGGCCGGAGGGTTGATCCTTACTTCAGTCTCCACCTCGATCCCGAGCAGGAAATCTTCAAGCCTCGGCCGACAGTCGTCCCGGTTGCCGGCAACGACCGCGCTGTCTCGGTGCTGGCGATCATTCATAGTCTGAATTGGGAGGGAGCGCCACGGTTTGAGTTCGAGCTGCTCTCGCGGTTGACCGCTGCGGGATCGATCCTGGCCGAAGTCATCAGCCCCACTGATGGTCCGATGCGACTGGCTTATGAGCAAAAGGGAATCAAGCTCCGGGTAATGCCCGAGCTGGCCGACATGGCGACCGTTCCGCAATCGTATGAGGCGGGAACGCGGTACCTCACGGAGCTGATCGGCCAAGGCGACTACGACGTCATTCATGCCAACACGCTCGAATCGTTCTGGGGGATCGATGCCGCACACATGGCGGGAATGCCATCGGTATGGAGCATTCACGAAAGCGAACGGTGGCAGACCTATTACGACGATCTGCCACGCGAGATAGCCGTGCGAGCTCTGTCCTGCTTTTCGTACGCTTATCGCGTCGTCTTCTCAGCGTGGAGTTCCGCAAACCGCTTCAGTGCACTGAATTCAAACGACAATTTCGGTCTGGTCCGCTTCCCTCTCGACGACAATCGATTCCACTCGGAACTCGCTCGCGTCGAACGCCGCGCAGCCCGCGCTAATCTGGGTTTGCGAGCAGAGGATGTCTGTGTCCTGCTCTTGGGAACGGTATGCGAACGCAAGGGTCAGCACGACCTGCTGCGAGCCTTCGCGTCGCTTCCAGCAGGCATTGCGGTTCGAACGACGTGTCTGGTCGTCGGCTCTCGCGACAAGCTTGCGTACAGCCGCAAGCTGACGGAAATGGCACGGTCTCTGCCCGAGGATCGTCGTCATCGATTTCGCGTGATACCCGAGACCGGCGACACAGGCAAGTTTTGGCGCGCGGCGGATGTGTTCTGCTGTACGTCACGCGTCGAAAGCTACCCGCATGTGATCCTCGAAGCCATGGCCGCCGGGCTACCCGTGGTGACGACACCAGTCTTCGGGATTGCCGAACAGGTGCGACCGGCGATCAACGCGCTCTTTTACAACCCCGGCGAGGTGAATGTTCTGGGCCGTCACCTGGCGCTGCTTGCGACCGATGAATTGAAGCGGAGCCAACTCGCTCAAGCATCGCCCTGGGTGCTCCAGAGCCTTCCGAGCCATCTCGATGTCGACGAACGGTACGCGCGGATGTTCCGAGCAGCCGCCGAGAGTACGCCTTTTGCCCAGATTATAGATTCAAGAATGTCGATTAACCTTTCGCAGCAGGTCTGGCTGTCCGATACCCCACGAAACGCAGTTCGTTCTCGAAGTACTCGAACGATCGGCGCAATGTTTGGACCTCGCGTTAGCGAAATGAAGAAGCGTGACGTACTCTTGGATTAGGCCTTCGTCCATTTTAGCGATGGGGACAATGTCGCTGGACGCGTCGATACATCATCACGAGGCTCTCTCCATGGCGAAGCTTTTCCGGCCGTTATTCACAGACGGTTCCGACCAGCCCAACCATTCCCAGTGGTGGCCGTCGCGGCGGCGGCGTGGCACTCGCATGATTCCAGATGCTTTATTGCTGGAAGTGCGGATTTGCCCATCCGCGGTCACGCCCTCGGCGCGTTTAGCAGAGGTGTCACACGTCATTCACGACGAAGCTCAGCAGTCAATACATGTCGAGCAGGTACGCCACCCAGTGATACGATCACCTGACATTGGCACAAAGAAAGCCCCGAAAGCTCCAAAGGTCCCGAAAATTCCCAAGAGCCCGAAGATTCCGAAGCCTCCCGTGTCGCCTGCGACCGTCTATGCTAATCCCAAGAGCTTCGTGTCGGCGGTCAAGTCGGCCAAGTCGGGGGAAACGATCGTCTTGGCGTCGGGTGTCTACAGCCAAAATGTCGTGATCAACAATCAGAGCAACATCACGATCATCGGCGCCCCGGGCCAGTCGAGCATCCTCGCACCAGCGAGCGGTGACGCAATCAAGGTAACGCTGTCAAGCAACATCACGATTGAAAACGTGTGGTTCCGCTCTCAGGGAAGCCAGGGGCGTGGATTATCGGTCCTCGGCTCGTCGGTAAATGTTCAGAACATCGAGACCGATGGCACACTGGGCGACGGCGTTATCCTCAACAATTACCAGGGCCGCACCGCTAGCTTAAACGCCGTCGCCAGTCACTTTGATTCGGTGCAAACTGGTACCGGTCTCGATCTTCGGCAAGGCACGTCTGCTACAATCAATGGATGTACATTCAATAACAATGGAACGGCTCCCGGAGTGAGCCAGTCGAGCGTCGGACTCGTGCTGAGTGGTAACGCATCCGCCTTGATCCTCAACTCTCAATTCATCGGCAATACCAACGCCGGCTTGGTTGCTCAGCAAAACTCCACAGTTACGGCCCAAGGGAGCACTTTCGCCGACAATCAAAAAGGTGACGGTGCGCTTTTTTTGCCCAGTCGACGGTGAACCTGGTTGACAACACCTTCGCATCGAATGGTCAAATCAGAGGCGAGGGCACCGGGCTCAACGGCGTGGAATTCTTCACCGACTTTACGGGCACGGCAATCGTCACCGGTAATGATTTCGAAAATAAC
This sequence comes from uncultured Isosphaeraceae bacterium, assembly GCA_963850935.1. Taxonomy (GTDB): domain Bacteria; phylum Planctomycetota; class Planctomycetia; order Isosphaerales; family Isosphaeraceae; genus CAWFRS01. The sequence goes on along the minus strand of CAWKNT010000027.1, from coordinate 156,169 downwards.
ACCGCAGCCGGTATTTTTAGTGGAAGCGCGCCCAATAACCTTCAGATTACGAACAATACGTTTGACAACAATGTGGTTGGAGTTTTCCTTGGCGCGAGCGCTGCGTCGATCAGTGCGACAGTTCAAGGGAATACGTTTGTGGTGCCCGTCGGCTCGTCGGACACGGACGTGGGCATTCTGGCGATCGGCAGCGTAACCGCGACGGTTGGCGGCAATGGCGCTTTGGCTAATACCATGGAAAACTATGCCAACGGCCGTTTCATTGCTGAGTCAAACGGCAGCCCCGGCCCGTTCGTGGGCGATCCTAATCTGACGATCTTGGAGAATACGTTTCTCGATGCAGGCATTCCCGTACCCCTATCCCAGGCCATAACAACGCCCGGCTAGTAGGGCAGTAGGAAGTCGGCAATTTCCGGAAATAAGAATCCGCGAAGGAATGCGCAGAGCGCGAAGAAGTAACCAGGAAAACCCACGGGCAGTCGAATGGAGTCGGCCTCATGGCGCGCGTGGCGCAAAAGAAGATTGTCTGTGTGATTGGTACCCGTCCTGAAGCGATCAAGATGGCACCGGTGATCCGGGCTTTAGAGGAGACACCGTGGGCGCGGTGCCGGATCTTGCTCACGGGGCAGCATCGCGAGATGGTCGATCAAGCACTGACCTTCTTCGGGATCGAGCCGCATATCGATCTTGATGTAATGCCGTTGCAGTTGCCGTTCGAACAGCTGGCATCGCATCTCGTAACGACACTCTCTTCCGCTCTTGCCTCCGAGCGGCCGGACATGGTTTTGGCGCAAGGAGACACTACGACCGTGGTGGCCACCGCGATTGCCTCTTTTCGTCAAAAACTTCGGTTTGGGCATGTGGAAGCAGGACTTCGTACACGAACGCTGTTTGCTCCATTTCCCGAGGAAGCTAACCGCGTTGTGACGTCTCATTTGAGTGCGCTGCATTTCGCGCCGACAATTTCGGCGCACACAAACCTGGAGCGAGAAGGAATCAGCCCTCGCTCGATCTTCGTAACTGGTAACACCGTGATCGACGCACTATTGCAGACGGCCGATCGCGATCTTTCCATCGGGATCGATCTTGAGCCGGACAAGCGGCTGATCCTGGTTACGGCGCATCGCCGGGAGAGCTTTGGCGAGCCCATTCGCCAGATCTGCCAGGCCGTCGCGGAACTGCACGAGCGCTTTCCCGACGTCGAGTTCCTCTGGCCGGTTCATCCCAATCCGGCGATCAAGCGCGCCGTCGAGCAGGTCATGGTCGATTTGCCCCGCGTGCGTCTGTGTGCACCGCTCGCGTACGGGCCGTTTGTCTCTGCGCTGAAGCGGGCCACGTTGATCTTGACCGACTCTGGCGGCATCCAGGAAGAGGCGCCGGCGCTGGGTAAGCCCGTGCTTGTCATGCGCAACGAGAGCGAGCGGCCCGAAGCTATTCGAGCGGGAGTTGCAAAGCTTGTTGGATATGATGCGAGAGCCATCGTCGACGAGGCAAGCCGGCTCCTGGTCGACCCAGGTGCCTACACGTCTATGGTTCGACGGGTCAGTCCATATGGGGACGGACAGGCTGCGCGCCGCATCGCAGCGATCGTCGGCAAATTCCTGGGAGAAGAATCCGTCATTGCGCTTTGCTCTGAGGCTGCGCCCGTAAGCGGCGAAACCCGCTTCGACCGCGGCGCGGAATCCCGCCCGAGTCGCGTGGCTCCGAGATCGAAAAGCAATTTACAATAAAACGGGAGTTCGGGTACGGCGAGTCGCGTCTGCCTGGTCCGCGGTCAGAGAGCGCTCGAACACTCCTGCCCGAGGACCATCGACTCTCCGTCGTCATAAATGACTCGACGATATTGCTCGCGCACGAATCGTTCGAGGTATTGATGCGCTTGACGGCCCCGTCTCTCAATTTCCGCCCAGGCGTCTTCGGAAGTTGGTTTCTTCCGGTCCGAAGGTAGGACCACAACCTTGGGCATCTCGCCGAGTACGGACGCCAGGTTCTCCGAATGATACTGGGGGTCGCTGAAGAAGCCGTCCAGGTAAACGGAGAGGCGTCCACTCATCCTGCGCCCGGCAATCGTATACAGTTGGCTATCCAGTGGGAAGACCAGGATCGGGTCTGCCGGTCCAGTCTGCTCGCGAATTGCCCGCACGAGCTTCAGTGCCGGAAAACGATCGACGGCCGCCAACGGACGTGCGAGGTCCAGATAGCGCTGCACCGGCCAGAACGAAATATTCACCAGATCTGGGCGTCCCCACCGCGAGAGCCCACATCCGACGATGACCAAGAGCAGGAAGTAGGCCGCGCCCGCGGAACAATAGGCCAACCTTCTCGTCCCCGGAAGGACCCATTCCGTGACACTCTGCTTGAACACCGCATAAATGATAAATGCACAAATCAATGAAGGCGCCACGACCTGAAGCAAGTGCACAGGGCCCTTCCTGTGCAAGGCCTGGTGCATGACGCTGAGGCCGACCAGGGCGACGGCCAGCAAGAATCGGGAACGTGGATCGGCGCGACCGGCCCATTCCCGATAGAGACTGATGATGGCGCCGAGCAGAAGTGTCGCCGGGACGAGGATGTACGCCAGGATCACGATCGGGTCGAACCCTAAAGGTTGAGCCATGCCACCGGCGATCGACCGAGCCGCGACGATCGTCTTTCCGACAAAATCCAGAGGCGCGGCCCCGCCGAGCTTCAGGGCCAGATAGCCAAACCAGGCGATCGGGACCACCGAGAATGCGAGTGCGAGAACGAAAATGGTTCGGAGCGCCCGAACAATGTTTCGCGGTGGCCGACGCGCTTCGGCCAGGCCCAAGAAGGTCATGCTCGCCGCCAATCCCGTTGTACCCATATCCAGGCGGTAGAGCCAACTCAAGCCCAACACCAAGCCGCAGATGACGACCCAACGCCAACGCTGCCGAGGCGGGCTCGACAAATATCGATGCAGAGCCCACAGAGTCGCTAGCGGGATGAGCCACACGTACCATTTATAGAACCGTGATAGTAGGAGGAGACCGAAGCCGGCCCCCACGATGCCTGCCGTCCTGGACGAGTATGCCGCGACCAGTCGGTAGATGAGGAGTAAGCAAACCGAGTAGCCGGCCGCGCAGAAGACCGTCTCTCCGATCAGGGAGCCGCTGGCCCACAGTCCTACCGAACTCGTGTACATCGCCATGGGACCATACGAGATGATCACGTCGACCCCTGGCACCTTCCCCATCAGGACTTGAGAGCCGACGGAGAGCTGATAACCGTGGTCTCTGGAGGTCAGGAAATAGTCGAGCCCTGGAGCCTTGAGCGCGATGAACGCAAAGCACCCGAAGAAGACGATTGATTGCAGGAAATGGTCGACTCGCGCGCGATCCAAGCGAAGAACTCGCCCGATCGGCGCCGCGGATGCTTGGGCTTTCTGAGTCTCCAACCGTCGCGCTAATGGCCATCGGCGCGATCGCGGGCGGCGAGTCGCGAGCTGACCCGACGACGACTGTTCCACGGGCCGTTTGCCGAAGGGCTGAGGAGCTAAACCCACCAGATCGACCTCCGAATCAGAATGGCTGCCTCGGTCGGGGGCGCGAGAATTGAGAGGTTTCTTATAGCAGAACAGGGATTGACGCAACCCGGAAAAGCGGCTGGGATGATGCTGCACAAGAATCGGATTCGGAGCGGCGATTCCGGCCGGTTGCCGTACCCGTGTGTCGCGGGTCATCGCACGATCGACAGGTTTTGAGTTCCGCTTGACGGATTCGGCCGGGCGCGGGTATCTCATGGCAGCCCGAGTCGGATCGCCCACATGCAGTCGTGCGACGTTAGCCGAGATCGGCCCTCCATCGTCGTTCGTTGGATATTGATTTTTTTCGAGATCGCTTCGCCCTGAGCAGATGGGACCACAAATGGACTTGATGAACCCATACGCGCGACAACTGACCGCCGACGAAATCTCCTCGGGCGAACATCGGCATGCCGTGGGCGGACTCTGGGACGAAATGGGAAAGCTGCAATGCGATTTCCTGGTTGCCAGGGGCTTACTGCCGGAGCATAAGTTCATCGATGTCGGATGCGGGGCGCTTTGCGGTGGAGTCCATTTCGTCAAGTATTTAGCTTCCGGCAATTATTACGGGCTGGACGTCAATTCGTCGCTCATCGAAGCCGGAAGACGCGAAATCGAAGCCGCGGGACTCTCGGCCCGAAAGGTCGATCTCCTCGTCAATGACCGATTCGAGCTCTGCCGGTTCAATGTCAAGTTCGACTATGGAATTGCGCAATCGCTCTTCAGTCATCTCCCCTTGAACCACATCATCTGTTGCCTGGTCCAGGTCAAGCGGGTGCTGGCGCCGCGAGGGAGTTTCTTCGCGACGTATTTCGAAGCCGCCGAGTCGGCGCACCTGGGAACGATCGTGCACACGCCGGGGGGCATCCGCTCGACGTACGTCGCCGACCCGTTCCACTACTCGTTCGAGGAAATGAGCATGGCCGCCAAGTTTGCGGACTTGGCGATCGAACGGATCGGCGATTGGGCCCATCCTCGCGCTCAAAAAATGCTGTGCTTCAAGCAAAGGTCATGATGAATTCTCACCGCTGAGAAGAATTGGAGCTGCTCGATTTCGCAGATCGCCGAGATGACGCGACCGCTGATGGCAACTGCTGCCGGTGTGGCTGCTATGCGACACCAACGTCGTCGAGTCCGTCCTCAACCGTGGAGACGATCGGCTTTCTCGCGTAGTGACCATCACGAACGTGCGGCATCGAAACCGGTCGACGAGCGGGATGGACTCTTCGAGCGGCTGCAACCGCTTTTTCTCGCGTGGCGACCATCACGAACGCGCCGCATCCAAACCGGTCGATGAGCGGGACGGACTCCACGAGCGGCTCCAACGCCTTGGATGCACGTGCGAACCAATCGGGGCAGAAATAAGGGACGAAGCAGACCCAGTCACGGCCATGGATCTGGCCTCCTAGCTCACTGACCCAACGCTCAAGCAGGTGTGGTGCGTAGGACTTCTCGTCGTGCTCGCGGTGATAAGCCGAGAGCTTTTCGATCAGCTTTAGGCCGAGGTTGTAGCCGTTCGGCTCGAGCACCACTACCGTCGAGGCGACACGCAGCGACTCGCGGAGCGCATCGACGGGCCGATCCATGTGGTGCAGCACGCCTCGGAGGTGCGCGATATCGAAGCTGTCGTCCGCGCACGGAATATCGTACGCGCTCTCGACCTCAAACGTGATTTGCCTGCCGTCGCTTTTCTGACGGGCGACCTTGACGGCGTTCGGCGCGGGGTCGAACGCGTAGATGCTCTCCGGCGACGCGCTGTCATAGAGTTCGACGGTCAAGGTGCCATCACCGCACCCAACGTCGACGACACGCTTTCCTCGAAAGTCGACTGCGGCGAGGATTGCATCGCTATGACGACGGCTCGCGATCCGGCTGCTGAGCGGGGAATTCGTCGTGTACAAGTAGCCTTCATTCCGCGACACATCGTGGTTGAACGGCGCCCAATTCCGACTCGATGTATCGACGCTCATGATACCCTCGGATTTTGGACAGATCGAATAGATCAGCTGGCGACAAGATCCAACGCTTCGAGACGACCTAACGGTCGAGGCGAAAGCGATTTCCCCGGATGTGTTCTACTTTGCTCTTGAAGTGCATGCGCAAGACTCGGAGCCGGGCACGACGTCTCGACTCGGTCCAAGAGCTTGGATTGTTGATCGGCTACGCGTTACGAAACGCCGATATCCAGAGATGTGGCCCATTCCCTGGGTCCGCGACATGACTTGACAGACGCCCAGAAGGCTGTTGGTCCGTCATCCTTCAAGAGCCTAACTCCATATCGACCAAAATCATCCCTATTGTTGACGGTTTTCGTTTCTTAACCGATTTTGCAAAAGCGGGTTATGCTCGCGAGCGCAATGGAAGCGCCGGAAACGACGCTGGCTTCGGCCTTGCGAAAGGCTCCTCGCTCGGAGTTTTACAAGCTATGGCAGCCTATGGGGCTTCAGCGGAGGGCCTTGAACCTGCTCGGCGTCTCGTTGTAGCCAAGCTCGAGCACGCCTAAACTAAGCCACGTCAATTTTGGGAAACAGAGGTGCCGGCTTGCCGCCGGTGATCGGGGCGGTCACCTGAAGGTCCTGCGGCAATTGGGGCGCAGCAGCATCACCGTAACCGACCTGGTCCCACGATTTGGTCGCCTCGAAGTTGAAGGCTCGATAAAACGTCTCGGCGGTGCGCGGCAAGAACGGCTTGATCAAGATCGCGGCGACCCGCAGCCACTCGGCCAGGTTGACCAGGACCGCGTGGCAAGCGCTCAGGTCGGTCTTGGCGAGCTTGAACGGCTGGGTCTCCTGGATGTATCGGTTGGCCGAGTCGACGACGTCGCGCCAGATACGCTGCAAGGCGGCGCTGTACTCGAAGGAGCCGATCTGTGCGCGAAGCGAGCCGACCAGCTCATCGAGGTCAAGGCCCTTGCGCCACTGCGTTGTGTCGACCGAGTCGGCGCCTTCGAGCCGGCCGTCGAAATACTTCAAGCACATGGTCAGGATGCGGCTGTAGAGGTTTCCCAGGTTATTGGCGAGGCCGCTGTTGTAGGCGTCGGCGAACCGTTCGAAGGAAAACTCGCCGTCGCCGCCAAAGGGACATTGGCTCATGAAATAATAGCGGAAAGCCTCGGCCGAGAACTTCTCGATCAGCTCCATCGGCTCGACGACGTTGCCCAGGCTCTTGCTCAGCTTCTGCACCTCGCCGGTCTCTTCGTTCTTGCGATAAACGAAGCCGTGCCCGAAGACGCTGCAGCGGCAACGGCAGCCCGGCCGACATCAGCATCGCCGGCCAGAGTGCGCAGTGGAAGCGTGTGATGTCCTTGCCGATCACGTGCACGTCGCCGGCCAGAGACTGCTGAAAGCGTTCGTCGTCGGTGCCGTAGCCGATCCCGGTGATGTAGTTGAGCAAGGCGTCGAACCAGACGTAGATCGTCTGGGCGGGATCGAACGGAACCGTGATCCCCCAGGTAAACCCTTTGCGGGTGATGGCGACGTCCTTGAGCTCGGTTTCGACCAGGTTGATGACTTCGTTGCGCCGGCTTGCGGGCTGAATGAATTCAGGGTGCGCCGCGTAGTGTGCCAGCAAACGGTCGCGATAGGCCGAAAGCCGGAAGAAATAGTTTTCTTCCTCGACCCACGTGAGCGGCGTGCTGGGGTGGTTCGGGCAGCGCCCGCCCCCTTCCTCGACTTCCTTCTCGGTCTTGAACGTTTCGCAGCCGGTGCAGTAATGGCCGGTGTATACTCCCTTGTAGATGTCGCCCGCGTCGAAGACGGCCTGGATGAACTTCTGGCAGCCGCGATGATGCCGTTCTTCGCTCGTCTGGATGAAGTCGTCGTACGAGATATCGAGGGCACGCCAGACGTCCTGAAATTGGCGGGCCATCTCATCGACGTATTGCTTGGGCTCGAGCCCCATCTCGCGGGCGCGCTGCGGCACCTTGATGGTGTTTTCGTCGTTGCCCATCAAGAAATGGACGGTGTCGCCTTCCATGCGGCGGAATCGGGCCTGCACGTCGGCGCCGATCTTCTCGAAAGCGGTCCCGATATGCGGCCGGCTGTTGGGATAGTCGATCGCCGTCGTGATGTAGATAGCGCGATTGGTTGTCCATCATCCCTTCCTCGATCGCCGCCCGGCTTGCTGAAATCATAATTCAACAATGCCGTTTTGATTGCCATTCCGTGGGGCATCAATGAAATAGACAGCCCTTGTCCCCAACGAGTTCATGGTTGTCGCCGAGGACAATCAATGTACCAAAATTGGCATGACGACGGTTCGTCATCTGCCGCCATGTCTTGTGGGCTCAAAGCGAACGTCAGGCACGACGGCGGCACCAGAGGGCATATCCGGCCATTGAACGCGATCACCAGGGGTGCCGGCTCGGGAACCTGTTGTGACGCGGGAGTGAGCTGTTGCGCCTGGTCGGTCGCGGCCGTGGTCGGAGCGTTGTAAGACGACGTCGAGTGGCCATCTGTGTGGTCGCCGCGGCCACGATCTTGGCCAGGGCCGGCGCGATTCGCGGATGGTAATGGTCAAAACGCGCGGGGTCCAGGCTTTGCTCGTAGAGGAAGAACTGCACCGTCGGATTTGATTCGGAGCGGGTCGGTCCGGATGCTCTTCCACATCGCTTGCTTCGATCCCGGCCGTCAACGGGGGATGCGGAATCTGGACCAGACACTCGGCCCACCCATCAGGTACTCCGACCATGTCCGGTACGACTGGCGCTCGACTTCGGCGAGCTCGTGGAACCTGCTGGATCGCGAGCCGCTCGAGCTTGATTCGCGAGTCGCCGAGCTTACGATGATCAAGATCAGCCCGAGCCAGAGCAGACAGCATGGCCCGATCCGCCTCGGCGTTCGCGTGAATCCATTCATGCGTCACCTTCAGGCGTACAGGAGCGACCCCGTACCCATGCTCACGAGATCGAGAGTGCAAGCGTAGCGCTCCGTTGCAGTTAGTTATCGGTTATTCACGATCGACCGGACTTGAACGAATTATGCCGGATTTTTCGGAGTTTTCTACGATACCTCTTATGACGTTACGGTAAGCGGATGCGATGCTACGTTGTGCCGGCGTCGTGGCGTACGGGCACCGTTCGGGCAGTCGCACCCAACGCGCGGGGCGTCGTTCTTGTTGAATGTCAGCGGTTCGACCGCTATTCTTTAGCGCGGAACGGGTTCCGATGATTCTTCTGGTCGATGCGACGGCTCGAAGTACATAGATTACTGCCTGGATTACATTGGACGATTCTGATCGATCGAAGGAGAGACGCGCGATGTCGACAGCGGTCGCGACGGAATTTCCGACGCGGATGTACATCGATGGCGCGTGGTGTGACGCACAGAGCGGCCAGACGCTGGCGGTCATCAATCCGGCCGACGAATCGGTACTGGCCGAGGTCGCTTATGGCGGCAGGGAAGACGCCGAGCGAGCGATCGAGGCGGCCGCGCGGGCATTTCCCGAGTGGCGCGCGTCGTCGGTCTACGACCGCGCCAAGATCCTGAAGAAGACCGCCGAGCTGATGCGCGACCGCGCCGACCGGATTGCCCGCGCACTGACCCAGGAACAAGGCAAGCCGCTCGCCGAGGCCAAGATGGAGGTGCTGCACGCGGCCGACACCTTCGAGTGGTTCGCCGAGGAGGGAAAGCGGGCCTACGGCCGGATCATCCCTCCGACGAATATCGCCAAGCGCTATTACGCCATCAAGCATCCGGTGGGCGTGGTCGGCACGATCACGCCGTGGAACTTCCCGGCCGCGCTCCCCAGCCGCAAGATTGCCCCGGCCCTGGCCGCGGGCTGCACGGTCGTGAGCCGGCCCGCCGATCAGACGCCGCTGACCTTGATCTTGATGTTCGAGTGCCTGGCCGATGCCGGACTGCCCGCCGGGAGTCGCGAACCTGGTGATCGGCGAACCGCGTGCCGATCGCCGATGCGTTCTTCGAGAACCCCGCCGTGCGCAAGATCAGTTTCACCGGCTCGACGGCCGTCGGCAAGGAACTCATCCGGCGGTCGGCCGATCAGGTCAAGCGGCTGAGCCTCGAGCTGGGGGGCCACGCTCCGCTGATCGTCTTCCCCGACGCCGACGTGCAGCAAGTCGCCCAGGCCGCGGTCATCGGCAAGTTCCGCAACAACGGGCAGGTCTGCATCGCTCCGTCGCGCTTCTACGTCCACGAGAAGATCGCCAAGGATTTCACCGAGGCGGCCGTCGAGCTGACGCGCAACCTGAAAATGGGCAATGGACTGGAGCCGGGCGTTCAGGTCGGCCCGATGTTCGAGGCGCGGGCGCTCGACAAGACGGCGGCTCTGGTCGACGACGCCCAGAAGCAAGGGGGCAAAGATCTTGACCGGCGGCGGCAAGTCGAGCCGCTTCGACAAGGGCTACTGGTTCGAGCCGACCGTGCTTCGCGACGTCAACGGCACGATGAAGATCATGACCGACGAGCCGTTCGCGCCGGTCATGCCCCTGCTCGATTTTTCCAAGCTCGATGATGTGATCGCCGCCGCCAATGCCACCCCTTACGGCCTGGCGGCCTATGTTTTCACCAACGACCTGACGATCGCCACCCGCATGGCCGAAGGGCTCGAGGCCGGGATCATCGGCGTCAACGACCCCGTCCCGGCCACGCCCCAGTGCCCGTTCGGCGGCATGAAGGAATCGGGCATGGGCCGCGAGCTGGGCATCGAAGGGCTCGACGCCTACTTCGAGACCAAATACGTCTCGGTCGGACTGCGGCAGTGTTGATCGATCTCGCCGCTCAGTTCAACACCGGCAGCGCCAGCTTCTGCTTCTTCTGCTTCTCTTTTTCGACGTAGGAATCGAGCGGCTGGGTCTCTTCGTGGAACCGCTCGACTTCCTCGAGCAGGGCCTGGACCATCTCGCCTTCCTTGACGTGGCGGATCGGGACGCCCCGTTTGAAGATGATCCCCTTGCCCGCGCCGGCGGCGATGCCGAGGTCGGCCTCCTTGGCCTCGCCGAAGCCGTTGACCAGGCAGCCCGAGGATGCTGATCCGCAGCGGGTTCTTCAGGTGCTTCATCTTGTCTTCGACCTCGGCGACGATCCGCTCGAGGTCGATGTCGAGCCGGCCGCAGGTCGGGCAGGCGACGACCTCGGGCTTGGTCACGCGGCGGTCGCAGGCACGCAGGATGTCGAAGCCGGCCGCGATCTCGGGAACCGGGTCGCCCAGGAGCGACACGCGGATCGTGTCGCCGATGCCGCGGAGCACGATCGCGCCGATGCCGGCCGAGCTCTTGAGCGTGCCGTACTCGCGCGAGCCGGCCTCGGTGATGCCGACGTGGGTCGGATAATCGCACTGCGCGGCATACTGGGTGTAGCACTCGACGGCCGTCGGCACGTGGCTGGCCTTCAGGCTGATGATCATCAGCTTGTAGCCGAGCCGCTCGGCCATCTCGATATACCGCAGGGCGCTTTCGACCATCGCCTCGGGGCACGGGAAGCCGTACTTGTCGATCAGGTCTTTTTCGAGGCTTCCCGAGTTGACCCCGATTCGCATCGGGATTCCCTTGTCGCGGGCCTTGCGGACGATCTCCTTGAATCGCTCTTCGCCGCCGATATTGCCGGGATTGATCCGGATCTTGTCGATGGCCGGCCGGCCCGACGGCGTGACCGCGTCCAGGCACGCGAGCGCCATCCGGTAGTCGTAGTGGATGTCGGCGATCAAGGGGATCTTGATCCGGTCGCGGATCAGCTTGGCGGCCTCGACGTCTTCCTTCTTGGGGATGGTGACGCGGACGATCTCGCAGCCAGCCTCTTCCAGCCGGAGAATCTGGGCCAGCGTTTCCTCGACGTCGAACGTGTTGGTCGTCGTCATCGACTGCACCCAGATCGGGTTGTCGCCGCCGACGATCGTGATCGCCGACACCCACTTCGCGCGTCTTGTGCCGCTCGACCGTTGTCGCATACGCCATCGATCTAGATTCCTGGTATTCCGTGGATCAACCAATTGCGCTCGTTCCACTTGCGCCGATCACATAAGTTGATCGTAATCAAAGGACAAACCATGGTCAAGGCGAGAGGACGGCCCCGCGGCCAACGCTGCGTTCTAATCCGGCTTCTTTATGACGGATGCCTATTGAACGCCGAATCCACCGGCGCTCCGGTAATGTGTCCACCGTAATTGTCGACGTACTGCGGCGAAAACGTTGCGAAGTTCAATGGGTTATGCGGCCGCCGTTTGGCCCTCACCTACCACGGGAATTGCTGACGATACCCATTGTAGAACTTCCACGCGTGGTATTCGCGTACAGCGACAGTGATCGTATGCTGCGGATATGACGCGCGGAGGGGCTCGATGCGTTCTTGAAGACTTGACATGTCTGCGACGCAGGCGTAGTAAATTCGTTCACCGGAAAATGTCTCCACCAAGAACACGATGGCCTCATTTGCGCGGGACACGGCGGCCTGCAAATCCAAGTCAAACTGAGCGAGCGACCTGTTGTACTTGTTTTCCGGAAGGCCGTTCGACTTCACTTTGGCTAGTTGATGAGTAACGGTTGCCAGATGCGGATAGCCGGTGCGGTTCTCCGGCGTGTCGACGGTCGTCCGTACGCGCAAGGCCAGCGGCATGTCCTCGTACGTCAATATCATGGTTATCCAAGGAAACGAGCTATTGTCAACAGGCGTGTCACTCATTTGTGTATTCATCCTGCTGGTTTGCTTGTGATTCTCTTACGAAAACGCATCGATAATGACCGGCCAAAGTCGGCCTGTCAATCAGCGAACGTCCCAATGGCTCAATGGGTTAGGACGATTTCAGCCGCGCGAACTGCATAAGCATTTCGTTGCGCGGCTCGCAGCTCGACCGCTCAACGTTGCGACAGGATTTTGAACAGCTTCATCAGGCCTGGCCTTGGAGCGGGCTTGCCGCTTCGGTCCGACGACACATCTCCTCAGCTTTATATCCGATGAGTTGCCAGGAACAGCGCTAACTCCGTAATCGGATGCTTGTTCTCGGCACGCTCCCTGCCCGCGAATTCGATGTTTTTGATTTTCGCTGAAAGTTCCTCGCCGATTCCGCATTCGACGATTTGCATACCAGGACATGCACCGCGGAGGTCACCTCCACTCCTGGCCGCTTGCGATTTCATTGAGTTATAGCGCTCGACGCGGTCGAGCACAAGCACGCACAGCGTGGCCAGGCACCGCGCTGCGAGCTGCTCCGTGGCAGTTTCGAGTGCACTTCATACGTACGGGATCAAACGCGTGCGACGTGGCTCGACGTGTTGTTCTCGGAGATAACCGAAGAGCACCGGAATTTCGCGCTGCGGCGAGGCAATCGGTCGGCGGCAATTCGATGTGATTCGGTCTCTGGTCATCGCACGAGACAACCGCCACGTTCGCGGGGCGCCGCATGCCAAGGCGTTCGGCGATCTCTCGGAGCGTGGCGCGGGCGGAACAGGCACGACGGCGGATGATGTGAACGGCCTGTGCGACACACCGATCCGAGATCGCAAGGATGTCGGTCGACTGGCGCGTGATCACGCCACAGGGCCGTGCCGGTGCCGCGGCGACAGGGTTCATGCTGCCGATCTACTTGCGGATTCTTGATCCGGATGTCGATGATCTGATCGTTGGAATGATGTTCCACGTCACGATTTCGTCGGCCATCGGCGCTCTGGGGGGCGCGGCCTTCGGCGCCGGGCTTGGTGATCGGAGCCGCGCCGTTCGCGCCGTTGTCGGCGGCCTGCTCGGCGCCGCGGCGGCGGCGGTTGTTTATGATATTGTCGGCGCCTTTTCCTTCCCGCTCGATGGCACCTCCAAGCCGATCTCAGCGACATGGTCCGCGCGGCTCTTCGCCCGACTCGCGGTGACGATCCTCGCCTGCGCCGCGCGACGATCTGCGCCCGCGACGATGCGGAGGCAACTATCCCGATACCCATGACCAAAGAACATGCATCGTGATTCGGTGGGACGATCAATTTTGGAAGCGTGCAGCGTCGCGCCATGCGAAGTCATTGAGACGGCCACCACCAAGTTGGGAACGGCGCCCGACCTCCCCGAACGAATCGGAGGAAACCGGTGATCGTGACTATTATAAGTACGGCCTTCGCGCGGATTTGGAAAGCCGGCGACCAACCTGGTACGATCAGCTTCCACGATCCGGAACCCGAATCGGCCAGGAGCCAGAAGATGAACACGGCGGCGAGCCTCGCGCTGGGACTAATTTCGGTTTTGATTGTCGGCATTATCGTGGCCGAACCGATCTGGGCGGCGCCGCCTCTCCGTATCGATTCTCGCACGACCACAGGCCAACCCCAGACCCCCATTCGTTTGCCAACCTCGACCAGGTCCGCGTGAGTCACCTGACTCTCGAGCTCGATGTTGAATTTGAACAACATGTACTCAAAGGTGTCGCGATCCTTAACATCACGCGTCAACCTGGCTGTCCCGCCGACGCCCCGCTCGTTCTGGATACACGTGGGCTGACGATCGACGAGATCGGCATCGGCACAAAGGGACTCAACGGCGAAACTTCATTTGTGCCGACAAAATTTCGGCTCAGTCCAGCCGAACCGATCCTTGGTTCCCGCTTGACCATCGACGTCTCACCCGATGTCACCCGCGTTCGGATCAAATATCGCACCGCTCCGTCGGCGGGAGCGCTGCAATGGCTCGAACCTGCATTGACGGCAGGGAAAGGCAAGCCGTTCTTGTTTTCCCAGTCGCAGGCGATTCATGCACGGTCGTGGATTCCACTGCAAGACTCGCCAGGAGTGCGCGTCACATACGACGCAACGATCCGCGTGCCGCGCGGGTTGACCGCCGTCATGGCGGCTGAATCCCATGTCCGCGCCGAGGATTCCGGCAATGGGATGTTTCATTTCGTCATGCCTCAGGCAATCCCCTCCTATCTGATTGCGCTGGCGGTCGGAGACCTGGCTTTTCAGAAACTGAGCGATCGCACAGGTGTGTGGGCCGAGCCCAGCGTTCTCGCCGCGGCAGCTTATGAGTTCGGCGACGTCGAGGCGATGGTTGTCTCGGCGGAAAAGCAATTCGGCCCTTATCGCTGGGGCCGCTACGACATTCTGGTCCTACCCCCCAGCTTCCCTTTCGGAGGCATGGAGAATCCGCGACTGACTTTTGCCACGCCGACTGTCCTGGCCGGCGATCGTTCGCTCGTTTCACTGATCGCCCACGAACTGGCCCACTCCTGGTCGGGGAATCTGGTGACGAACGCCACCTGGCGCGACTTTTGGTTGAACGAGGGATTCACGACCTATATCGAGCGGAGAATTATCAAAGACCTGTACGGCGCCCGACGCGCAGATATGGAGGCCGTTCTCGGACTCGCTGAGCTGCGCGAAGAGCTGAATCGCCTGCCCGAGAAAGATCAGGTTCTGCACATCGACTTGAGCGATCGCGACCCCGACGATGGCGTGACACGCGTGCCATACGAAAAAGGGGCTCTGTTCGTGCGGACTCTCGAGCACACTTTCGGCAGAGCGCGGTTCGACACCTTCCTCCGCCGCTATTTCGATACGCACGCGTTCACGAGCATCACCACCGCCCAGTTTGAGGCGTTTCTCCGCGCGCACTTATTTCGCGATGAACCCGAGCTAGCCAAATCGATCGATCTGAACGCTTGGCTCGAGCGCCCGGGCCTTCCGGTCGCGCATGCTGAGCCGAAATCCGACCGGCTGACCGCGATCGATAGGGCCGCCCAGGACTGGCTCGATCGATCGTCGGCGATCGATAAGCTCGGTGCGAACGCATGGTCGACCCAGGAATGGCTGCGGTTTTTGCACGCGCTTCCCGAAAAACTCCCGACGGAGCGGATGGCGGAACTCGACCATGCCTTTCGGCTGACCGCTCGCGGCAATTCCGAGATTGCCCACCAGTGGCTGCTCATGGCGATTCGCAATAAGTACCGGCTGGCCGATGAACGAGTTGCGTCTTACTTGACAACGATTGGCCGGCGCAAGCTGGTGTTGCCGCTCTACCGCGCTTTGATTTCAACGTCCGAGGGACGCATGCGGGCCCAAGAAATCTATGTCAAAGCCCGGCCGAGCTATCATCCGATCACGGTCGATTCAATCGATCGGCTCATGGCTGGCCGGGGATGATCGAAGAATCCGATCGGCGAAGGGTATTAAGGCGTTGCACGAATTCACTCGACTGACGGCGGCCGGCTCGCTCGCACGGGAAGATGGCACAAGTTGTTTCTCAGCTTGTGCGCGAATATTGTCGAGCGCTTGCTTGATCCGTTCGCCGCTACCATCTTCAGTCCGAACTGCGTCGTTCATCACTTGATGCCAACGGCGCAAATCGGCCGTCGAGATTTTCCGTACGGAGTAATCCTTTGCCCATTCTCCGCCGAGGATCCTACCCAGGGCGTTGTATCGCTCGACCAAGCCCTGACGGCTCTCGCGCGATTTGACCGCCGCAAGGCTTTGGTCGCCGCGCTTGGTCCAGCCGTCCGACAGCAAATTGCCGGCATAGAACGTTTGCACCCATTCCCAGTATTGATCCCAGGTTTGAAGCTTGCCGTTGGCCAGATCGCGCTGGTACTCACGGCGAAAATCGTCCTTGGCAGGCGAATATAATGCAAGCACGCGCTCGGCGCCCGCCGCCGGTGGACAAGGCGCAAATGCTGGCAAGGCCATGGCTAAAGATACAGTTATCGCGGCTGCAACTCGGGGATTTATTCGTAAGCACACCGCGACCCGCATGTTCGTGCTCCGTACCCATGACCCGCGGCGAGCGATTGCGCGTCCGCAACTCCGGCCGTGCTGCAACCTCGCGGTTAATCTGGGCAACTTAGGGAAAATTATTCACGCTGACGCGCATTGCGTCAAGGCATACTACGTTTTCCACGTTCTAAATAGCTATCCGCATAAAAAGGTGTGATCGGACATCCGCACACCTCAATCAAAGGGAATATCAGTTTTCGCGGCGATATCGCGCAGGTCATCAACGACAGCGTCAACCAGCGGAATGCCCGTTTGCGAACGAATGGCCTCGGCCTGCGCGCTCTGGATCGCCGGGAATCAGCGGGCCAGACGTGCCTGGGGCGGGTTTGGTGCCTCGAAAGCAGCGAATCCAGTCGTCGATCTGACGCTTGAATTCGTCAGGATCGATAAAACCGGCAATCTGAAGCGCGCCGAAGAAGTGGCCGATCCCTTTGCCGACCTTTCGGCTCGGAATTTCCTGGCGCAGGGCAAAGGGAGGCGCGAATGGCCCCCAGTTGGCTCCGCTCAAAACGCTGGACAGGATATCGACCATCGCCGACAGGCAATAACCCTTGTGGCCGCCGTGATCTCGGTCGCCCCCGAGGGCCGATAGCGCTCCGCCGTTGATCATCGCATGCGGGTCGAGCGTAACCTCGCCGGAACTGTCAACGGCCCAGCCTGCGGCCAGCGCTTGGCCTTTGCGGACGGCGATCTCGATCTTGCCGTAGGCGGTTGCGCTCGTCGCCATGTCGATCACGATCGGAGGCTCTTCGGAGCCGGGAAATGCGATCGCGATCGGGTTGGTCCCCAGCATCCGTTCGGCGCCCCAGATCGGCGCGACCAGCTTCGATGAATTGGTCATTGCCCAGCCGATCAGGTCGTGCTTCAGGGCCTGAAGCGGATAATAACCAGCGATCCCGAAATGATTGGTGTTGCAAACGGCGACCCAGCCCGAGCCGACCTTTTCTGCCTTCGCGATTGCAATGGCATTGGCCTGCGGCCCGACCACCAATCCCAGGCCGTTGTCACCATCGACAGTCGCCGTGCTGGGTGTCTGGCGAATGATTTTTACCGTGGGCCGCGGGTTGATTCCGCCAAACTTGAGCATATCGAAATAAGTGTGCAGTCGAGCGACTCCATGCGAGTCGATTCCGCGAAGGTCGCTGGTGGCAAGCACGTCGGCGGCCAGTCTGGCCTCGGAATCGGGCACGCCGAAATGAAGAAAAACACGCGTCGAAAACTCACGCAGCCGTTCGATTGGATAGATCTTCGTTTCCGGCGAATTGGTCGGCGTCGTCATGGCTTCCTGTGATCAAGAAGAGGCAAACCGGGATCCGAGTCGTTCGGCAATGAGCTTGCCGATATTGAGCGAGGCGGTCGCGGCGGGAGAAGGGGCGTTGCCGACATTGATCACACGCTCAGTTTCCTGGATGAGGAAGTCATCGACCAAGTTGCCGTCGCGCGAGACGGCCTGGGCGCGCACGCCGGCTGGAGCGGGCTCGAGATGATCGGCCTCGATCTCGGGTAAGAGTCGCTTGAGTGCCCGCACAAAGGCTTGCTTGCTTACGGATCGCCAGATCTCGCCCATGCCGGTCCTCCAGTACTTCGCGGCCATCCGCAAGAATCCGGGATAGGTGAGCGACTCGGCAAGGTCAGCGATGTTCAAGTCGGTCTTCTTGTAGCCTTCGCGGGCAAAGGCCAGGACCGCGTTGGGTCCGCATTCGACGCTCTGGTCGATCATCCGCGTGAAGTGAACCCCCAGGAACGGAAAACTGGGATCGGGCACGGGGTAGATGAGGTTTTTGCAGAGGTGATGCGCTTCGGGCTTGAGCGCGAAATACTCACCGCGGAATGGCACGATCTTGGCGGCTGGCTGTTCGCCGCTCATCGCTGTCACCCGGTCGCACTGCAAGCCCGCGCAGTTAACGACCATGAGCGTCTCCAGGTCGCCCGCGGTGGTCGCGAGGATCGCTCCCTGGCCATTCTTGCGAATGTTGATGACGCGCGTGGCCGTGCGAACCTCACCGTCGCGCTGGCGCACTCGCTCAGCTAGCCGTGCGCACACCTGACGATAGTTGACGATACCTGCCTCGGGGACGTGAATCGCCCGCACGCCGGCGGCGTGGGGCTCGAGTTCGGCGAGTCGATCCTTCGCGATGACCTCGCATGAGACGCCGTTGGCCTGGCCTCGCTCAAAAATTCGCTCGAGGGCGGGCAGCTCGCTATCATCGACGGCGACGATCACCTTGCCGCAGATCTCGTAGGCGATTCCCTCGGCTGCGCAAAACTCCTCCATGGCTTTTTTGCCCGCCCGGCAATTGATCGCCTTCATCGAGCCTGGCTTGTAGTAGATCCCCGAGTGCAATACACCCGAATTGTGGCCAGTCTGGTGATGCGCGAGGTCTGGCTCTTTTTCCAGCACGACCACGCGCCGGCCCGGATACTGCCGCGTGATTTGATACGCCGTCGCCAGGCCGACGATCCCTCCGCCAATAACCGCGACGTCCGCTCGATTCATCATGCGTTGCTAATTTTCCGGTCGGCAAATGCGATCGATTCCGCGTGGGTTCGACCGTAAATTCCAACCGATCACGCTTGGCATTTCAACCGTTGCCGTAGCGAGAAAGTTATGCCATGATGCAGCGAAAGCAGCAAGGGTGCCTCGATTCGAGGCTCAAATGGGGCGTTGGGGCGTTTCTTGATCGACTCGCGGCTAATTCTTTGCATTTTTTCCGCCCTCATCTCCTTGGTCGTCGCCGTCCAGTTTTTGGCTGCATTCAGGCGCGCTGCCTGGCGATCCCCGCCGATCGCTGGCCCAGATCGAAACGTTCGCGTTGCCGTGATTATCCCGGCGCGTAATGAACAATCGGATATCGCCCAGACATTGCAATCGGTGCTGAAGCAGGAGGATGTCGACCTCGAGGTCGTCGTCGTCAACGACCATTCCACGGACCAAACCGGGGCGATTGCCGACCGGGCAGCGGATGCCGATTGGCGGGTCAACGTGCTGCACGATCCCGATTTGTCCCCGGGCTGGCTGGGGAAGTGCAACGCCATGCAAAAAGGCGCGGCTCTATGCTCATGCGATGTGCTCCTATTCATGGATGCCGACATCACACACCATCGCCGGTGCTTTGTGACCGCCCTGGCCGAGATGCAGCGGCACGAGCTTGATTTGCTCAGCCTTTTTCCGCGCATGCGGTGTATTTCGCTCTGGGAAAACGCCATATTGCCATCCCTCATAGGGGGGGTCGCGATGTTCGCCACGCCGGAAATCGAAAACCCCGATTCCGCCGACGCCCTGGCCGCCGGCGCCTTCTTGATGGTCAATGCGCGCGTGTTCCACGCCCTCGGTGGTTTTGAGACGATCAAGCACGAAATGCTCGACGATGTCGCGCTGGCTAAACTCTTTAAACGAAACGGCCGTCGCGTCGGCTTTCGTCTGGCCCCAGACTTCCTCAGTGTGCGTCTCTACAAGAGCAATCACCACGCATTCTGGGGAATGACCAAGAACATTCTCGAGGGATTGGGGGGCCGGTTTTGGCTGGCTCCGGCTGTGATCTTGTTGCCCATTTTTGTCTTCTGGACACCGCCCTACTGCGCATTGGCGGGTGCCTTCGAGGGCGATCTGTTGCTCGTCGCCGTTGCGGCTGGCACCTATGCGCTTCAGTATGCTTCGATCTGGTTCGCACGGCGCCTTTTCGAGATCCAACCCGCCAAGGCGCTTTTCTTCCCGTTGGTCGCCATTCCGGTCTTCTGTTGCATGGCACGCGCGCTCTACCTGTATACGATGCACGGCGCGGTCGAGTGGCGAGGCCGAAAGATCCGCGTACGAGGCGTGCGATCACCGAATTGAAGCTTTAACCGACCGTAAGCTGAAAATACGAAGTCCAGAAGTACCATTGTCACGATGCTCGTTGTCGCTGCAATCGTACCTTAGAACGTCAAAGACCAGCCCGCGGACGGGTCTGTCCAAGCTTGGTGTGATATAATTCGCTCGTTCCGACCGCACAGTTGAGCCTTCCACGGATGGACAAGGCAGCGTTGCGGGGCCCGCTTGAAGCTGGGGACCGATCTTAATCATTCTTCACGGCGCAACTGAAGTGAACGGCCAGGGCTGGCATTGGACGAATTGCTGTCGCGCAGATCGATCGTTTTCGGCCTATCGGACTGGTATCTCGTCGAAGTTCGGATGGTACAGCCGGTGCTATTCGCTTAGAATCCGGCCCTTCCGATCATCCTGGCAGACTCGACGGCGTGAGATGCCCTCCTCCAAAGGTAAGGGAGTTGTTCCATGACCGGCCTGGTCGCGGATTTGTCTCGAGTAGACCCCCGTGCGCAAGTGGCCAAAGATGCATTCATCGGGCCTGGCTGCGTGATCGGTCCTGATGTCGAGATCGGCCGGGGAACACGCCTGATAGGGCATGTTTGTTTGATGGGCGAGGTCCGGCTCGGCGAAAACAATCTCATCAGTTCGTACGTCGCGATCGGCGGCGAGCCGCAGGATTTGTCGTACTGGGGCACGGTCACACGCGTCGAAATTGGTGACAACAATCAGATTGATGAGCGTGTGACGATCCACCGTGGCTCGGAAAAGGAAGACGGCGTCACCCGCCTGGGCAACAACAATCATCTTCTGCATGGCGCCCATGTCGCCCACGATTGCAAGCTCGCAGATCGGATCACGATCGGCTCGCTATCGATGATCGGCGGCCACGTGCATATCGGCTCAGACGCCTTCATCGCCGACAAGGTCGGCGTCCATCAATTCGCGACAATTGGCTGTCACAGTTTCGTCGAAGGCCAGTCCAAGATCACGCAGGATGTCCCTTCCTACATGCGCGTGGCTGGTTATCCTTCGAGCGTTCGAGGCATCAACAACCGGCTGCTCGAGAGATCCGGCTTTTCTCGTCAAGCATGCGCCGCCCTGCGGGCAGCGCATAAGCTCATTTTTCTGGCAAGGCTGACGCTGGGCCAGGCCTACGAGATTCTCGAACTTCGGCGCCATCTCACCGCCGAAGTACTCGACCTGCTCGCGTTCCTCGAGCGCCAGCATGCCGGCCGAATGGGCCGTGCCCGCGAGCGGAAACGCGGCGCCTGACTCTACTGAACCTACCGGCTGGAAGCGGGCGGGTTCAGATCACATTCGTCAGAGTTTCCCAAGCTGATTGCGCGACGGGGATCTTTTTTTGACCGCGCGTTAATGCTACATTTGTCGTAGACCTTGGTTAATCCCATGGGGTAACTCCACCGTGTCTACGCAGGTCGAACCTATCGGAACGCGCGATCGGGAAACGCGCTGGCAAATCAGTCTGGCGGACCTGATTGTGCTGGTCTTGGCGGTCGGGGTCTCAGCGGGAGTCGCGCGGCAAGCGCGCGACGCGTGGGGAAATCGGCTGATTCCAAGCGCGATTTCCCCCGGCCGAACGGCAATTGGACCGTGGCGCAACGGTCCGGTTCTTCTGGCCCGTAGTGCAGGAGTTGTGTTCGAGGTCGCGGCCATCTTCCTGATCTTGAACCTGGCGCGGACAATCATCGCATCGATCCGCAATGGGCGCGATCGGGAAACAGCGGGCGTCGCGCACCTGGTATGGTCCTTCGCCTGGCGCTTGTCGGCGATCGTGGTCCTGCTTGCGTTCGTGGCGGATGAGTCCGCCGTGCTCAGGATTGATTCCGCGAGACAGGCAGAGGTCGGAGCGTCGCAGCGGGGTTGGGAGCAAATCTATCACATCCGACAGAATCTGTTGCCGGTTTATGGTGCGCTCGCGATTGTGGGTTTGGGCCTGGGCATGGGCGCCGGTGCCCTTTTTGACAATCCGTCGCCCGAGTCGCACCGGCCGTACTGGCTGTTTGTGCCTCTAGTTGCCGTGATCGCGGTCTTGCTCGCCGCTTCCACGGCGTATTCCATTATCGTTTACCTCGTGCTCCAAGCGCTCGAGGCGGTCTCCAATGCGATGCAACACGCGCCGCACCAAGGGCCGGGCCTGGCCGCGCCTTCTGAGTTCGGGCTGGGACGCGTCGCTCGCGCTCTTGGCGTGTATGGCTCTGGCCCTGGTCGTCGCGCACGACTTCGATAGCGCACGACGCCACCGGCCTTGGGCGACCACCCTCTTTAGTCGTTTCATGCGGCTGGTCGTGTTACTTATCGCGGTTGGCGCTGGGATCTATGTTGCGTTGGTTTCCATCCCCAAGATTCACCCCTGGTTCGCGCAAGGCTTTGTCGAGATTCTCAGGCCGGAAGTGTTCTCACTGACAGTGAGCGGACTCGGCCTGTTTGCACTGGGGATGGCCGCACGCGCGGTCGTCCCGCGCGAAACCACCGAAAAGCCAGTATGGCTGCGCTGGCTTGCCAGGGTCTTCCGATATGGTCTGTTACTGCTCGTTCTGCTTTCGACGATGAAGAACCTCCCTGTGTCGTCGCAATTGCCTTCCGTGGTCCCGGCGGGCGTGGGCCGCGTGATCGACGCTGTTGGTTACGGCCAGGCTTGGGCCTGGGGTCTGCTCCCTTATCCCGTCTTGATCGTCTTGAGCTACTGCTTGGAGTACGATCAGCTTCAATGGATAATCGCGGCAGTTTTTGTGGGTATCGTGGTCGTTGAGCTGACGATTACCAAAGCCACCAAGCGTGCCGCCCCATTCGATGCTGTCTGCAGTTCGGCCCGTAGTGCAATCGAAGTGGCATGGCTCTCGATTGCGCTTACGCTTGCCTGCGTAGTCGCCTTGCCGGTTTTGGTCGTCCTGGGCCAGGCCGCCATCAACGCTCTACTCAATCTCGAAGATTGGCTCTGGACCGGCTGGCCGCGGTGAAGACATCGCTGGCTGGTTGGCTCAGCCTGGCGATCAGCCGAAGCGACGTCAGCGTAACATTTTACACGATCCTCTCGATCGCGCAATTGACCTCAATGACACTAGAGCCTATGATCGTGCCGCCTAAACGGCTCTCGATCTTCCTGGTCGAATCTCCCTTCATGGACGGAGGTTGATGATGAAACGCGTGGAGCGTTTTCCCGCGGATCTCCGTGATTCGAGTGTGGCACTTGCGGACCCAATCGTTCGCAGAAAACGATCCAGACAAGCCGACGCTGTAGCGCAGGTCGAATCGAGCGGCGTCGACACGCGCCTGCTGGCTTTTGCCGCGATGTGCGCCAGCGGGCTTTGCATCTCGGTCGCCTGGTTTGTCACCGAGACGATTGCGAGCGCCCTTTTGGGCTGGATCTCGGCCGCGCTCCTCATTTACGGTGTTCGCGTGCGCCGGGACTACCTACCGGCCTATTGCTGCGGGCTAGTTGTCCACTCCGTTGGATTTTACTGGATCTTTGGCACGATTGCCGACTTCGGCGGCTTCGGGCTGGTTGTGTCGGCCCTGATCTTCGCGCCTCTACGTGGCTTCAGGGGCGATCCAGTTCTCAGTGTTCGCCTTCATCCATCACAACCTTGGACCAAAGCTCGACGCCTACTGCCTGCGCAGCCCCATCGCGATCGTCGTCTCCGAACTGGTCACAATTCGAGTATTCCACTGGCATTTCGGACATACTCAGATCGCTTTTACGCCGTTCGTTCAGATCGCCGGCATTGGTGGAGCGATGTTGGTTTCATTTGTCATGTTCTGGCTGGCCGAGGTGGGCGTACGGATGATCGTATCGCGTGAGTGGCGACCGGTCTTCCTGCTGCCGGTGGCTGCACTCGTGCTCTCGCTCGCCTATGGCGATTCGATGACCGGCGCCTTTGGATCCAATCCGGGCGAAAAACAAGAAGTCCTACTCGTTCAGGGCCCACCGTCACTTGCAGAGAAGCGCGACCTCGATTCGATCTGGAAAAATCTCGCCCGTCTGCACGATCTCAGCCGCGAGACGCCCCACAAGGGGGCTCTGATTGTCTGGCCCGAGGGCTCGATTCCGGCATATATTCCGGCCGATCTGGGCTCGGTTCGCAAAGAGCCCGACTTGCCGTGGCTCGCCGACGGTTCGGCTTTCATGGTCGGGGGCTTTGCCATCGACGGCGACCAGAAAAGGTACAACGCGGCCTTCGCCGTCTATCCCGACGGCACCGTGCCGGCACCTTACTTCAAACGGGTCTTGATTCCCTTTGGTGAGTACATGCCGTTTTCGTCGGTTTTTCCTGCGCTCAATGACTTGAACGCCAACGCGGGCCTGTTCAGCTCGGGCAAAGAGCTCAAGGTCTTTTCCTATCCGATGTGCCGGCGCGACGGGACAGCATACACCGCGAAAGTTGCCCCCTTGATCTGCTATGAGGATACGTTGACCGAACCGGCACGCGAGGCGACCCGCCATGGCGCCGAGCTGCTCGTCAATCTCACGTACGACACGTGGTTTGGCCGCTCAGCGGCACCGTACCAACACCATCTGATCGCCGCCTTTCGCGCCATCGAGAATCGCAGGTTCCTCATCCGGTCGACCTACACTGGATACACAGCCGTCGTCAATCCGCTGGGCAAGACCATCGCCAATATCCCCTGTTTTACAGAGGGCAAGTTGACGGTCAATGTGCCTCTTTTAAAAGGTCAAAGCATCTACACTGCTTATATTGGCGAAACGCCATGGTGGGTGCTGGTGGCACTATGCGCCTGTGCAATGGTGGTGCAACACAGGAAGAAACCGTAATCGTCGATTTGGACCGTCACTGCCCCCACCGCGCACGAAGCCTCCACCACGCGCCGAAGGTCAACGCGGCCCCGGCAAGGGCATAAAGAGCGATGACGTTACCAAGTCCGAGAATGAAGGGAAGAGCCGACCACGGACCGCTCACCGAACGAGGTGGCTGACCTACCGGCCCAGCGAATTCTCGGTAAGAAAAGAGCAACATCCACACGGTCGTCGGCCATTGACTGACCGCGCTGAAGACGAGAATTGCGATAAAGGTCATGACGAGTGCGCGCGTCGAGTTTCTGGCGAAGGAAGACGCGAACACTCCGATCGTCGCGATCAGCGAGGCAACAAGAGCGATGTAAAAGCCCGACACCATTACTCCCAGAGGATGAAGCGCTCCCAGCAATACGCCGGCCGTCCACAAGACCAATAGCGCGACGCCGACGCGGCGAGCGCTCCAGACCGCACCAAACAGCTTGGCACGAACGATCTCGAGCGGAGTGAGCAAAGTTGTCGCCAGGCTGGTCCAGGTGTCCTGCTCGCGTTCCTCCGTCAAACTGACCGCGGCCGCGGCGGCGACCCCCAACATCGCCAGCACCGCCAATACCTCGCTCGATCCGCGCAGGGCGTCAGTCACCCCGGCGCACGATGCCTGCTGCCATCGGCCATCGAGCAAGTCAGACAGCACCGGATAGCTGACATCCAGTAAGAAACAGCCAAGGAAAACACTGAAGAACAGAACCATCGGCCGGCTTCCCAACCAGCGCAACCCGCCGCCGGCCGATGTATACCGCTCTTTCCAGAGCATGGGGTCGTCGCCACAGGGAGCCCGGTCGGGGGGCGTGATCAGGAGCTGGTTTCGAGTCACAGAAGTCGCGACCCTGGCACGAGTGATCGCCTCGAGCTGGCCGATCATGCGTGACCACCAGCCTTTTTGCGGCTGACCCCCCGGCCAGGAACTCCCGCGCATCGGCCGAAGACCAAGCACCGCCATAGCCACGAACAAAAGCCCCAAAACCGTTTGGAGCCCGACCATCCAGTAGAAAACCCACATGAACTGCCCCAGAAACCACGTCGCCCGAAACCCTCCCCACGGCACGAATAAATTGTTGGTCGCGAATTGCCAGACGATCAATGGATTGGTCATGATCACGCAGTCGTTCACCGGACCGACCCACCAGAGTGAGCCGCTCATATAACGGGCCGTCGACTCGAGCCAGTAGGGAACCAACAGCCAGAGAGCTCCGATGCCATACGTCACAAGAATCGCATCACGCGGGCGCCGCGCCATGATCGAGACAAGGATCGACAGCCCCGAAGCAAAGATTGCGATCGCAAGCGTGCCCAGGTAGACATAAAACACATTGTCCGGATTCAAGCCTCCGTAAAGCGCGAGCAGGCACACCACCGGGACTCCCAGCGCAACAAAGGTCGCGATGTGCACCATCCGCGCACAAGTTTGCCCAGGACGATCTCGGCACTCGAAAGACGGCTGGCAAGCAAGTAATGCAGGGTCTTGCGCTGGTGTTCGTCGGCGATCACACCGGCGACTAACGCGGGGATAAGGCACAGCAGGGCCGCCCCTTGCGCCGGCAAATGAAATGAACGCAGCCTCGGCAAATTTCCGGACCTGTTCGGGGGTACCACCTTGCGGATGGGTCGCGTTGAACTCGTGAAACCTGGTCCAGAGCAAGTAGAGTAAACTCAGCCCATAGACCACGCGTGCGATGTAGAATCGCCCGCGACGCGCGGTCGTGATCAGCTCATACCGCACAACTGGGCCCAGGCCAAATGTCACGCTTGTACACTCCTGTCGCACTTCTTACTTCTGTCAGAGACCAAATTATCCTAAGCCTCGAGAATTGCCCAGGCAAGTGCAATAACTCGGCGTGGCCACAATGACGGGTCATCATGGATTCTCTCGAAGCGACTGTAAGGCACCGGACGCGGGATACGTGTGAATATTCGATTCCGGTCTAGCAGCCCGGATTCTCAACCCCGGCCCAGGTACTGCAGGAGCGCCATGCTCGTGATCGCAGCGATCCAGCCCCATCCCACCCCTCGCCCGAGACGATCGATCCAGCTCCGCTCGGTATGCCAAGGGCGCAGACCAAGAAGCGGCCAGATCATAAGCAGAATCACGACGCGGGTCAGCCCGAGCGTGAGCGCGACACCACTGAACCACCACGTTCCCATCGGCATCAGTAAACACACCAAGCCGATGCCCATCAAAGAGACGACGAAACCTGACTGACGCCAGACCTGCGAGAACGGCGGCCGCGGTCGCCGCAGACGCAACACAGGCTGAGCAATCATCAGACCCAAGAGCACCGGACAGAGCGTGGGCAGCAGCAAGTTGAAGATGACGAGAAGTGATAACTCTCTCGTCAACGACGGCCACGTGTAAGCGAGAAACCGGTTCCAGGGAGACATACCCACAAGCTGAGAGAACATGCGCCAGCACTCGGCCGCACTCGACGGAAATGAACGGAACCAGTTAATGGAGCGAAATCTTTCGAGGGTGATTGCCAAGGCGACCACGAGGATCAGGGCATCTCCGAGGCTGAATCGCCGCGGAGTGGAATCTAAACGGCCTTGTGTAGTTTCGGGAGGGCGAGGCTCCGTCCGAGTTGGATTGTGCCGTTGCTCGCCCGCCCATGACCGTACAAGGGTAATCAGGTCGTCGGAGGCGTTCACACCAGAAAAACCCTTCCTTCAAGAATCGAAAACTGCAGCCGAACGACGATTGTAAGAGACAGGTTAACGGGCGTCAAGCTCGACGCGTTCCTTCTCGGGCGCAAGCACAATCCGACGCGGGGTGATGACGACCAAGCGTTCGCAAGTTACGGACTTGGGGGGATCGAGCGA
This sequence comes from uncultured Isosphaeraceae bacterium, assembly GCA_963850935.1. GTDB lineage: Bacteria > Planctomycetota > Planctomycetia > Isosphaerales > Isosphaeraceae > CAWFRS01. The sequence continues at coordinate 128,484 of CAWKNT010000027.1, read as the reverse complement.
AACGCCGATAGAATCGAGGACTTTGTTCGCGATCGCAGTGGCTCCGCCGAAAATCGGCGTTTCGTTGATCTGGAGACCCATGCTAACCACCAGGCTCGCTTCATCCGGCACGTCGCATGCGACACGGCAACGATGTTCGGTCATGCTCGGAATCTGATATGTGCCAAGCAACTCCAGGTCTCCCAGACGCTCCTTACGGGTCACGTTATGCATGGCTATGAGGTTACTATCGTGCACATCGACGGCAATGTTGGTTCCATCCGTTGAGAACGAGCCCGCAATGTCGACCCACCAGCCGATGTCCACCGCTTTTACGATCGGCCGAAAACCTTTGACCCGGGAAGTTTCGACTTTTTCCACCTGGGAAACATAGTGTTGCGTAAATTTGTCGAAGATTTTCGCGTGGTCGTTCTCGAAGGTAGTGACTTTGGGCGCGTGAAGCATGTTCCCCCCTTCTTGCGTCTGGACGTGCTTCAATAGGCTGGCCAGAGATTTCTTTTCGATCAACCACGCCGAGACGTCGGCCTCTTGCTGTCCTTGGAAGCATGGGGCCGGCGGTTTTGGTAGTCATTCAGAAGGGTGCGGATCTGGTCGAGTTCGTCTATCGAAGGATGCGACTGGTCGAGCAGGTGGGCCACGAGCAGGCTCGCTGAACCATCATAGACCCGCTTGAGCGTTTCACCCAAAAGCGAGCGAAGCGTGCATTCTCGCGGAGAAACAGGCTCGTACAGAAACGCTCGTCCGTGCGGCGATCGGCGCAAGAGACCCTTGTCGGTCATGACATTCAGTAAGCTCATGACCGTGGTGTACGCACGAGGCGGCTCGGCCTCTTGATTCACGCACTCGAGAACGTCGCGCACGGAAGTTGGTCCGTCGCGTTCCCAGAGGATTTTGAGAATCTCGAGCTCGGCAGGCGTCGGTTGCTCATGACGGGGACGTGCCATGGAAAATGGACCTCCATGTCCCTGAATGCTGGTTCCAAACCACGGGTAGGATAATACTGTTTTTGCCGTAGTCGTCAACGGCAAAAACAGTAGAGCAAATACCAAAAGCCAAGGCGACTCTAGTCCGCCGTGGCCAAGACTCTCTTCGTCGCCGGTTTTAGTCGTCAACGAACGAGCCAGCGATCCCGTCTCGTCAACGGCCTGGCCGTGCGCTCTCCGACGCCATGCCAATCGAAGAGGCCGAACATCGTCGACCGACGTCGCAGAGAAATGATCACCGCGGATTGGTCGATCGGATCTGCGGATTCGAAGCCTGGGCTTTTCCAAACTGATTGAGAGCCATCGACAAGCCCAGCGCCCGACCCGATCGCCAGCGGAATGAATCCGTGCATGGCGATCCCTGGCTCCTGAACTCAAAACTTCGATAAGTCGGCCCCAAACAGTCCGACGTGATGTCCGTTTTGAGTCAGGATTTTGTTTGCCTTGCCGTTGACCATCAGCAGAATGATCAGGCCGATACAGGGAATCATTGCGCCGATCCCGTAAATGATCCCAGTTCCGAAACTGTAGACCTTCATCGCAAGCAGCATCACGGCTGCTGTCTGAGTCAGGAACAGGATCACGAGCCCTGCCACGAGCAATAACAGCCATTCCTGAGGTACGAACACGCGACCAACGGCAGCTAATATATTCAACACAATACAGACAATGATTGTTTTTTGCGCGACTGCGACGGTTTTCAGATCTTCGACCCGGCCGCTCTTGACGCCCACGACCCGGTCGACGGCTTTAGGGGGCGCGTAGGGATTGTCGTCCGTTGCCATCGCTTCTTGACTCCGGGGATTGCGCCATTCTGAACTACCAGAGGCGGGGCTACACCCGCTTTAGTGCCGACGCGCGAACGCGTTCCGTAGCTTGACGATCACCTCTATGCCGCAGGCGCAATGTCAGGTCAAGGGGTTACTGGCTGGCTTCCGCTTTTTACTGGTTCATCAAAATGACCTCGGTCGCTTCGTAGCAGGCCGCGACCGCGAGTACCACAGCCACCCAGAAGTTTGCCAGGAGGTTGAGCCAGAGCACGCGGCCCCAGCGCGATATTGGCGATCCGCCCAGACTCGACTGGACGATGTGAATCGGAATCAGAAGACCGAAAAGCGTGGCCAGGATATAGCCTTCCCCTTCCAGCAGCATCGTTCCGGAATGCGGTAGCATTGTATGAGCCAGGGCAGTGATCGTTGGCGCCAGGAGCAGGCCCCACGCGGTTGAGCGAAGAATCGCTAAGAAGACGCCGCTCCCCGGAAAAAGCACCGACGGCAACGTGAGCATCAGCAGCGAGCCAAGGAAAAAGTTGATGAAAAACGTCGTCACGGCGGCGCGCGCGATGCTTCCGGAATTGTATGCCTTGGCGGCCGACGCGAGCGGTCCCGACTCTGCACTGAGGGCGTCGTTGACGCTCGAGAGCAAGAGCGTCTGAACATCGGGCATGAGATAAACCATCAACGAGCCGGCGATGACGATACCGAAGTAGACCAGATGGACCCCCCAAACGAATCTGGGCCGTCGTTCCATCTCCACGAGCGGTTGCGCCCACCACTTTGTTTCTGTTTTGGCCATCGTCGGGTTGGTCTCTTCGCCAAAGGGCGCGTCGTCGATCGATAGCGATGGTGTACGCGATCTCACGGCCAACCAGCGAAAAAGTCCGATCAATGCGCCCGACCCGGCCAGGAGGAAGGTCGCCATGCCTCCCAGGTAAGTGTAGAAGGTCGCCGGCTCGAGTCGCTCCTGGGGCATCACGACGTGATATTTGGGTGGTGAAAGTTGCTTGAGCAGTTCAACGAGCGCGTGCCGGTTGTGCGATTGTTCATAAGATAGAGGCATGAGCGTCGCCGGGTGGACCGATGGATCGCCATCTGGAAACAACGAACTCGCGTGATCGGACGGAGGGATCAAATAGTCGTGTTGCAACAGCGCGAACTCGTCCTTGAGCACACCGATGACCTCGAGGACCCGATCACCAACAGCCAACCTGTCCTTGTGATCGGCAGACGGGCCCGCGATGACCTGATCGCGGCCAACCTCGGGCAAACGTCCCGACTGGAGAGAGTTAGCGTCAATGCCGGCTTCCCCCATTGGCAGCATAATTAGCTTCGGTCGCAGCTGCGATTCCAGCTTGGCCGCTTTTTCCTTCCCCACCTGGTTCATTACTTTGAGAATCGACTCGGTGCGTTCACCGGCGGGCACGAGCCGGAGCCGCGAGAAGGTCGTGCGGTGGGTGTTCGTGAGCTCTTGCGGCAACTGGGGACCAATCACGATCAAGCCATGCGCCCAGGGAGCCCCACGGTTCGGCTGGGGGCGCGTGTTGTACGCCACGAACATGGTGCCCCAACCCATTGCCGCGACGATGACCCACGACCAGGCTCTCATGATTGACCTCGATTCGGGCGGCGCTTTGGCTATGCTTGAGCTGGCGGCATCTTTCTAAAAATCATTCTTACACTAGTCAGAGCGTGACGTCAAATATGGTTAGGAGTTTGTTCGATCCTCGAACGTGCTGCAGCCATGTCAGACGATACGATGTTGGCGGCTCAATTCAAACCAAGAGCGGGATTAGGATGAAGATTACGATTAGGAAGAGGATCAAGAGCACGATTATGATTAAGATCAAGATCAAGGCGAAGTGACCCACGATACGGATCGCGTCCTTCTCTTAATCGTGCTCTTACTCTTAATCATCTTCATGATCTTCATCTTGATCTTCCTATTTCTTTCGAGTTTGAGATGACGCAAGAAATGCTGATCCCCGCCACGGTGATCGGGAGCTGGTCGTTCCCGGGCTGGTTTGAAAAGTTCATCGCCGACGTGAAAGCCCATCCCGAACTGTTCGGTCCGGCGGATCGCGACGAGGCCGTCCGCGACGCCGTTCGGTTGGCGATCGACGACCAGATCCGTGCCGGCCTCGACCGGATCACCGACGGCGAAATGCAGCGGGTCGATTTCAACCTCGGGTTTTACGAGTATCTGCGCGGGCTCGAACCCCTGCCGCGCACTCGCCGCTGGGGCGCCCCGCGCACGACCAGCGCGACCGCTATCGCGCGATCGAACCCCTCACAGCACCCGACGGGCTCGGCACCGTTGCCGAATATCGCCGCCTCCGGCAATATCACCGACGCGCCGGTCAAGGTCCCCGTGCCCGGCCCATTCACTCTGGCCGGCTGCATCGATGGCGGGACGGTCTACGCCGATCGAGCGGCCGTGACCGACGCCCTGATCCCGATCGTCAACGCCGAGCTCAAGGGCACTCGCGGCAGCCGGCGTCGACTTCATCCAGCTCGACGAGCCCAGCTTCGCCTGTCATCCCAAAGATCCCGAGTCGTTTCTCGATGTCATCGCCCGCACTGTCGACGGGGTCAAGCCCTACATCAGCATGCACATGTGCTTTGGCAATTATCGAGCCCGGGCCGTGGGCCATCGCTCGTATCGGCCGTTGTTTCCGCATCTGGGCCGGGCGCGGGTCAATCAACTGGCGCTCGAATTCGCCAGCCGCGAGCTGGCCGAGATCGATCTGCTTTCACAATTGCCCGAGACGATGGATGTGGCCGTCGGCTTGATCGACGTCAAGAATACCTGGGTCGAGCCTCCCGAGCTGGTGGCCGAGCGGTTGCGGACCGTGCTCAAATATATCGACGCCGCCCGCGTCTCGGTCACGCCCGATTGCGGCTTTTCGCAGACGGCCCGGCATATCGCGATCGCCAAGGCCAGGGCGATGGTCGAGGGGGTCAAGCTGGTTCGCGACGAACTCTAGCTGTGGATTCATAAAATCAAACCACCCAACAATTGATTATTTGGGACAGCTTGGTATTCTGGTCAAAAGAGAGCATTTCTGTGGCCTACTCCTCACATGTCGGGATGGGGTCCAATTTGTATAACGTTTCCGCCCTAAGCGCACTCAAGTCCGCAGTGTTGAATCAGCCCGTAAACTGTGGTCTAGCAGCCCGACGACAATCGAAAGGCCACCGCCGATCCGTTCGGAAATGGGCAATCGAACGGCTGGAGAACCGGGTCGTGCCCTCCACGATCATGGTCATGAACATCGATGACTCGGGTGCCGGATCCCTCCGAGCAGCAATTCAGCAGGCCGACGTGGAAGCGGCGCAAGACACGATCACGTTCGCGTCCTCCGTCACCGGCACGATCAGCCTATCGACCGCCTAGCCGAACTTGTCCGCCGGTATGAACATCGTCGGCCCGGGGCCCTCCGCGTTGACTGTGGCATCTAACCGTTCCGGTTCATACGGAATCTTCACCGTGCTCTCTGGGGCCAAGGTCGCGATATCGGGCCTCACCATTACCGGTGGATCCGTGTTGGGCGCCGGCGGAGGGATCGAGAACTCTGGCATGCTGTCGATCGCAAACGACGTAATTAGCGGCAATGTCTCCGCCGCAGTCTTGGATAACTACGGGGTGGCGCAGGGATCTACAATTCCGGCACTTTATCGATCACTGCTTCCACCATTAGTGGTAATACCGCTGACGCGGGGAGCACCGTTACTGGTTATGTGATTCCCAGTCAGGGTGGTGGCATTTACAATTCCGGCACCATGTCGGTCACCGACTCGACATTGAGCGGCAACTCGGCATCCATTGGCGGAGGGATCGACAATTCCGGCACCCTCACGGTCACATGCTCGACCTTCAATGGTAACACTGCCACTGAATCCCTTGGATTCTTAAACCATCAATCTCACGGTCAAGGTGGCGTGATCAACAACTCCGGCACGCTGTCGATCATTTACTCCACGTCAAGCGGCAACTCGGCATCCGTGGGGGGTGGGATCAACAACTCCCGCCCAGCGTCGATCGTCGACACAATTATAGCCGGCAACACGGAAAGCGGCCGCAGCCGCGCCAGCGACATCGAAGGCGACGTCAACGGGTCGTACAACCTGATCGGCGCCGGTGGTTCGGGCGGGCTCAAGAATGGTCAGGACGGCAACGTGGTCCTGAAAAGCCTCAAGGGGCTTGGGCTGGCGCCCTTGGGCGACTACGGCGGTCCTACGCAGACCATGGCCCTACTTCCGAACAGCCCCGCCATCGACGCTGGTACTGCTGTCCCTGGCGTGACGACTGATCAACGGGGGATCACTAGGCCGCAGGGCAGTCCCCCCGATATCGGCGCCTTCGAGGTCGCCTTCTCATTGAATGATTAGAATCCCACAGTCACAAGCGTGCGGCTTGCCGGCGGCCATGACTCGACTTCCCTGCGCTGACCTTCAGCGAGCCGATGAACGCCAATCGAGCAAACAACCTTGCCAATTGCGGCCTGACCTGGTTCGGTGCAGACACCAACGTCCACGCCATCCCAATCCGGAGTGCCCGGTATAACGCCGACTCCCAGACGGTAGCCCTTCGGCCAACCCAGCGGCTGCCCCTTAATGGGACCGTCTTGCTCGTGGTTGTAGGAACGCCCCCCGCCGGCTTGACGAACACTTCGGGGATTTTCCTTGACGGCTCCGGCGCGGACGATCCGGGCAGTGACTACGAAACATTCATTATTCCCTAAGTCGACGGCTAGCCTTTTCGGGCGACATCGGGCGGCGAAGTAACACGCCCAGGCTGCCCCGATGGTGCCTATCCGCGATTACTTTCCAAGATAAGCAGCCCAAGATCCTCGACTCGCTCCTCGATCTACTTCTTGCCGATCCCGTGATGCCGCAGCCTCGAAACCGACTCTCCGTGTCGTTAACTGGCAATATCGACGAACATGTCGGCTGGTGAGATTCTGCGCGGCAACCGATGATGCTCTTTGAACCGATCTTGGCGGTGATTTCGCGGCACTCCTCGTCCCGGGCCAAGTGGTCCTGCGTGACGGCATTCGACACCAAGAAAAGAACTTTGATATTGATGATCGGCGGATGTGCTCGAAACCAAATGCGCGGGAGTACCTCGGGCCATTGAGCGGCTCCGCGCGATTATAACTGAATGCGAGCACGATATCCCTAACTAGCCAAGGTTTGGCCCACGAATGGCTCCATGGAACCGTGCTGCAGCGCGTGATTTTCACCAGGATTGGTGATCCAAATAATCGTGATTCTTGAGATCCTTATCTCTTGTATTCTCAGATCGGATGAGATATGGTTTAGCCAGTGGGCGGGTCATCCTAATGGGACACCTAGAAACCGTAGCCCTTCGGGGTGGAGAACTGAAGGGAGGTTCGTTAGGTTGACTTTGGGTATGCCACGAAATTCGCCCACATGGTCTATCTGAGGGTTCACGGTATCAGCAGCTAGCTCAATGCGAAGCCGGCGGTTTCAGGCTGGATGAAGAGATGCTCCAGGCCGGAAGGCGATTGCCGCGTGCCTTGGAGGAAACTCCCGGACCTCGAAAGACCGGCAGCGCAGGCTTCACGTCTAAAGGCGTCAAGTCCTTCCTCTAGCGCAAGATCCGCTGGAGGGAGTCTGTGCGCCGCCGAGGCCCGATAGGCCACGCGTTGCCAGTTGGGTTGCCTCGAATCGGTACGCCCAACTGTCGTAAGCCGGCATACCCCAAAAACGGCTTTCCGTTTCCCCCCGAGCTTAGCCTTGGGGGTTTCTTTTTTCAGGGACGAGCCCTGATCTATCAGCAGGCAATTACCTATCGCCTTCTCATTTCCATGAAGACGAGCGCGGCCATGGCTATGAACGTCATTTGGAATAGCGCCTCGGGCCGCCCGCGACTCATGCTTGCTTGTGCGATTCGCGTGACATAGGCTGACTTAGGTGCGTGGCTCGCACGTGCAACTTCTCGCGCAGGATCGACCGGATTCGACGGGGAACCACGACATGGTGACAGCTCCGGCGAATGCTCCGGAGCAGGGGCAACTGGTCAGCGTTCGATCGCGCCGCTGGGTGGTGAGCGAGGTCAACAAGAGCGGCCTAGCCTTAAACGCCGCTAGACGAAAGCCGCTTGAACCACCACGCTGACCCCGGCATGGTCGAGTTCGGTCGGAACTGTGCGAGTGTTTGAATGTCGGTCAATACCCGGATGAGCGAAGCCGTGTCGGGCCGGATCACACTGGCCCACTTCTTGATCAGTTCGGGACACGAGACTACCGTCAGCTCCGCCTGTCGGCCGACGCGGATGGCCTTACGGTCATCGGTCGCGATCGACCAGCCCCGAGATTCCGCGATGGACAGACACATCGCCTCGCCATCAGAACGGAACACTCTGGCGTAATTGATGAACCCAGCCTGCTCTGTCGGATCGTCGGGCTGGCAAAGGCTCAGTAGACCTGACGCGATGTGATTCGTCAGGTCGACCGGGACGTTCACGACGCCCCGGGTTGGCCGGATCATGCTGTCGGATGCATTGAACTTCAGCCTGGACCGCGCTCGGAACGTGCCAAGCGCGGCCACTCGCCCGTAAGATCGCCTCGCCGTGGCCCGAGACGAGCAGGTCGATCAGGCAGCAGGCGTCGATCACGGCCGGCATAGGCTCTCGTCGTTTTCGGCTCACCGAGCCTCACCCAGCAAGGACGCCGGGAAATCCATCCTTAGCATCCGCACCTCACCGGACGGTTCAATTTCGCGGCTGGTCAATGATTGGGCAACGGTTTCCCGAGCTGTGGCGATATCGCAGCGGAGATACGACGCAAGGTCGGTGTCACCGAGGTCGCCCCGCTCGTAGGCGCAGACGGCGAGATATTTGTACCGCTCTGGCACAACATCATCGTCAAGCGGCTGAGAGGGAAGTCCCAACATGGCCTCCGCCTTACGCGGAGCAAAGCCCGATTCGCTGAGGTGATCCCAAGTCCCCTTTGGAATCAGGCCCAATTACTCGAGGCGCAAGCTCATCGCTTCCAGAGACACGAAGTAGTGGTGCTTTAATCGGCACAGGTCGGCCACCTGAAAGTCACCCGACGAGGTCAGAATGCCATGGAACGCTGGCGAACGGACGTGGCTGGCATCAGGAAGCACAAAGCAAACGATTCTGCGAATCGTTCGTTGGCCGGCTTGCGGCCGGAAATCGCCAAATAATCGATGCCGGGCCGGTATCGATCCGTGCTCAGTAGTAGGTGCCCGTACTCGTGGAGCATTGAAACGCGGCGACGTTCGGGCGGATGACACCGATTGACCAGAACGCACGCGCCAGCTCGGCTGAGTAGGCGTACATCCCGGCGATGTTTGAGGGAAGGTCGCCAGAGTAGAAAATCCGCAGGCCGACATCCCACTCCAGCACTCTTCGGAGTCTGATGACCGGCTGATCTCCTAAACCCAGCCGTTTTCGCTCCTGGGCGGCGGCAACCTCCGCCTGTTCGGCAGGATCGATCTTGGAATTGAGAACAATCTCGCCCGGATAATTGGGACGGAGCGGAGCATTCACCATCGGCTCGAGTTCCCGATAGTCTTCCGCCAGCGATTGAAGCTGGTCGATCGCGGTGTTGAGGCGTGATCATTCCGATCGCCGGGCTTGGACCTGTCAACCACGGCCCGCAGGTGCGGCTGCAGGTCCGACACCGGCTCGACGGCACGCACCAGCTCGTTGACCGTACGGCCCAAGAAAGGTGCCAACCTGAGGATCTCATCGGTCTTGGCCGGGCGAACTCCTTTCTCCGCCTGATAGACGTGATAACACCAGATTCATCAAACTTGTTACTGAAAATTACGCGATTGGGACGCATAATCATGAACGACCCTTCGACGCGTCACCGAGGAGGTTTCACGAACGACTGGGACAGATACATGTCGAGGTCGAGTCGCAATCAATGGTGGCACCCGGCGCGGGCTGCTGGGATATGTGGAAAGCGTCGTCTTTCGAACGAAATGGTCCTAGTTCGGCGAGGAGTGTGAACTGTGTCAATTCGGTTCGTGAACGATAGCGTTAAGACGTACCTCGCTCCGTAGGGGGTGCCCACATGATCGAACCAGTCCGCAAAGATGCTGAACTGCTCGCGGAGATTACTTCCTCTGCGCCCTGTCCCGGGTCGCTGTTTGTATGGTGGCTCGGTCAAAGCGGCTTCCTGATCAAGTCGCAAACGGGGCTGCTGGCCGTTGATCTTTATCTCTCTGAGCACCTGACGAAGAAGTACGAGTCGACGAATCGCCCGCACACCCGCATGACCCGCGCTCCGATTCGCGGCCATGAACTCCAAGGCGTCGATCTTGTGCTGGCCAGCCACAAGCACTCCGACCATCTTGATCCGGGGACATTGCCGGATCTGCTCGCGGCCTCGCCGGCGCGATCCTAGCGTTGCCCAGATCGATCGTCGAATATGCAGCAGAGCAACTGGGCCTTGCGCGAGACAGGCTGGTGGGGCTCGATGCCGGACATACAGTCGAACGCGCTGGCTTTCGGGCCCGCGCCGTTCCTTCGGCGCACGAGGGACTCGATACCGACGCGAACGGTCATCATCTTTACTTGGGGTTCGTGATCGAGTGCGCAGGGCAAAGGCTGTATCATAGTGGCGACAGCCTGGCCTATCCCGGGCTGGTCGAGCATCTGGGGAACGACCCGTTTGACGTCCTCTTTCTGCCGATTAACGGTCGTGACCCGGGGCGGGGCGTACCGGGAAATATGACGGCGACCGAAGCGGTCGACCTGGCGACCGCCGTGCGACCACGGTTTGTTGTGCCACATCATTACGACATGTTTACATTCAACACGGTACCCTCCGGAATCTTTGCAACCGAAGCACGCCGGCTACCCGCCGGAGTTGAGCCACGTATCTTGTCGTGCGGAGAGCGCTGGGAGATCACGCCGTGAGCATTACGCTGGGAATTGATATCGGAACGTCCGCGACCAAGACGATCGCGATCGACGAAGAGGGGACGATCCTGGCCGCGGCGTCGGCCGAGTATCCGTGCGACCATCCCCGGCCGGGCTGGTCGGAACAGGATCCAGGCCGCTGGTGGGACGCTACTAAGAAAACCGTCCAGCGTGTACTGAGCTCGGCCAAGTTCCAAGCAGGCGACGTTGCGGGAGTTGGCTTGAGCGGGCAGATGCACGGCTCGGTCTTTCTCAATTCGGCCGGAGAGGTAATCCGCCCGGCGCTTCTCTGGAACGACCAGCGGACGGCGAAAGAGTGTGAGGAAATCGAGACGAAGGCCGGTGGTCGCGAAGCCCTTATTCGCATGGTCGCCAACCCGGCGCTGACTGGATTCACGGCCCCCAAGTTGCTCTGGGTCCGAAGGCACGAGCCCGGCATTGGGAACGGGTTCGCCAGGTGCTCTTGCCCAAAGACTATGTCCGCTACCGTCTCACCGGGACCTACGCGACCGAGGTAAGCGATGCCTCAGGCACGCTCATGCTTGACGTGGCCAATCGCCGCTGGAGCCGAGAACTCCTGGCCAAACTTGACATCGATCCATCGCTTTTGCCCAAGTGCCATGAAAGCCAGGAAGTCTCCAGCCAGGTGAGTGAGTTGGCTGCCCGCGAGACCGGGCTGGTGGTGGGCACACCGGTCGTTGGCGGGGGAGGCGACCAGCCCGCCGGCGCGGTCGGCAACGGCATCGTGCGCCAGGGGGTCGTGTCGGCAACCATGGGGACTTCCGGCGTGGTCTTCGCACATGCCGACTCGCTCGGCTTCGATCCTCAGGGAAGATTGCAGCGCGGCTGCCATGCTGTGCCGGGGGCCTGGCACGTCATGGGTGTGGTGCTTGCGGCGGGCGGCAGCTTGCAGTGGTTTCGCAACGAGCTGGGGAAGGCTGAGGTGGAACTGGCACGCAAAAAAGGTGAAGATCCTTACTTCCTGCTCACCGACGAGGCGGCAATCGCTGGTCCTGGGGCCGAGGGGTTGTTTTTCCTCCCCTATCTCACAGGCGAACGCACGCCTCATTTCGACCCCGACGCCAAGGGAGCCTGGGTTGGCTTGACCGTCCGCCACGGCCGAGCCCACATGATTCGATCTGTGCTTGAAGGAGCGACCTTTGCCATGCGCGACAGCCTCGAGCTGATCCGCGAGATGGGGGTTAAGGTTGATCAAGTCCGACTGTCCGGAGGCGGTGCGCAACGCTCTTTGGAGGCAAATCCAGGCCGACATCTACGGTTGCGACGTCCAAACGCTGAATTCGACCGAAGGGCCGGCGTTTGGCGCTGCCCTCCTGGCTCAGGTTGGTACCGGCGGCTTCGCGTCGGTTCCGGAAGCCTGCGATGCAACTATTCGTGCCGTCGACTCGACCCGGTTCGAGCCACCAATCAAGGCGTACTACGATCGCGCCTTCCCGATCTATCGCCAGCTTTATCAAGACCTACGGGCGTCGTTCAAGGCCATTAGCTCTTTGGTAAATCAATAATGCAGCCGCCCATGTTTATTACTTATCCGCTCGGCGGACAATCCGGACAGGATTTCTTAAGAAATTTAGCACCATCGAGTCATCACGGTACCGCAATCGGCTGACGACGAAGTACGCGAAACTCGTGCCGCCCCTCGGTGATCTCGATGACCCGGTCGATCGGGATGCCGCGAAATGTCTGGCGCGTTTGGCTCGTCGGCCAGGAGACCTCGACCGCGACAATCTCCGCGGCGTGTCCCAATCCGACGGTGCAGGCCAGGGGGTTGCCGCCGAAGCTTGAACCCGTCGTGATCGTTCGATAGCGCGACACCACGCCGCCGTCTCGGCCGGTCAGGTCGACGCGTATCTTGGCTCCGAGGGCCGCCCGATTGGTTCGAGTTCCCACAAGCTTCACCGTAATCCAATGGGCGCCGTTTCCCGGGTTTTGGAAGAGAACGTTGTGGGCGCGGTCGCCCGGGGCCGCGCCGCCCGCTTGAACAAAGATGTCGGCGTCGCCGTCACCGTCCCAGTCGGCAAAAGCCACGCCATGCCCCTTTTGGAGGTGGCCGGTGCCCGTCGCGGCAGTGAGATCCTCAAACCGCCGCCCGCCATTATTCCGGAGGAGAACATTGGGCATTAGGTACGAGTACGACGGGCGGCCGGTCCCAAGATAAATATCCAGGTAACCGTCGTTGTCCACGTCGCCGAAGTTAGAGCCCATGGGCAGCACGACCCGGTCCAGCCCCAGCGCCGCAGTGACGTCGCGGAACGGTTCGGACGGGCCGACGTTGCGATAAAGACGCGGGCGTTCGCCGGTCGCCGGCCGTCCGAGCTGGTCGGCAATCACCTCGGACAAAGTCGCGTTGTTGGGGTTCACCCAGAGGTCGAGCTTGCCGTCATTGTCGTAATCCCAAAACCAGCACGCAAAGCCCGCCATCGGGTTGGTTACCCGCAGCACTGTGGCGACATCGACGAATTTCCCGTTGCCTTGATTGTGATAAAGCCGATTGCCTTGCGCGAAATTCGAGACATAGAGGTCCGGAAGCCCGTCGTCATCGTAATCGCCCCAGGCAACGCCTTTGCCGTAGCGGCCGTTGGTCACGCCTGCCTTCGCGGTGACGTCCTCGAACGTGCCGTTGCCGCGGTTGTGATACAGCCGGCTCAGGTTCAGATACTCGGGCTTCTGGATGTCGAATTCGCCGGCCACGAACACGTCGACGTAGCCGTCGTTGTCATAGTCGGCCCACCCGGCCGCCTGAGACGAGATCGGCTCGTCGAGCCCCGCCGCCAAGGTGACGTCCTCGAACACGCCACCACGGTTGCGGAGCAGCGACATCCGTCGCGGGGCTTCCCATGCCCCTCGCAGCATCAAAATGTCGAGTGCACCGTCGTTATCGTAGTCCGCGTGGTAGGCGTTGAGAGACAGCACCTGCTCCGCCAGGCCGGCTTTGTCGGAAACGTCCTCGAAAGTTCCATCGCCGCGATTGCGAAGGAAGAGCGCTCCACGGTCGGGGTCGGTCGTTGGCATGAACACGTCCAGCCGACCGTCGCCGTCGAAGTCGTCAACCAGGCAGCCGCCGGCCATCGATTCGCCTCGCGCATTGAGCCCCACCCGCGATGCCACGTTGACCATTCGCCGCGGGTCATCATTGGCTTTTGCAAATCTCCCCAGTGGCAAGAGAAGTTGAGGCGGCACACCGCCTGGGTACTCGCCCAGGGTCATATAGGCTAAGTTTAAAAGCCATTGGATCCCGAGGTCTTCGGGATAACGTTTCAGATAAATTGTGAAATGTACAATCGCCTCGCGAGAACCGGCTGTGCGCTGATGAACAGCTGCGGCCGCGAGCGGGAAAATGCAGCTCGCCTCGTTGCAACAGGCCACGCAGTTTTCAATTTCACCGCGCCGTAGTGCTGCCACCCCGCGTAAGGCATCAAGTTTCGCGCGAAAGAGGGCCGGACGCGATGGGTCGACAGACTGAGCGGCCGCGAAGTAGTCGCTCGCCTCGGACCATCGTCCCTCGTGCATCATAAGCGAGCCGATCACGAGATCGATCGCGGCGACTGCGGCCGGGCCTGCCGGATATTGGCGACGAGTCTTTTGGAGAAGGTTTTGGAAGTATTCGATCCCTCGTTGCCCGCGTCCGATCACCGATTCGCGCATTTGGGCCAGAGACGATGGATCCGCGATCGGCTTTGAAAAGCGAAAGGCCGTCGCGTAGCCACTGTCGTCGAAACTGGCGTCCCAATCTGTCGGAATCTTGGGTCCTGACGCTCCCGGCACTTTGGTCGACGAGGACCCCAACCGCCACGACCTGGTTGCGAGCCAGCGGCCAAGGCGCCGTGGCAAGGTCGCAGGCGCCGGATCGGTCAGGGCGACGCACGCCCCCAGGCTCAAGACCGAGAGCGTGATGACCATTAGCGTGATTCTGAAACGGGCCCAACGGACTCTAGATCTCATTCTGGCTCTGCCTTCGGCGGCGTCCGGGAAACTCCGGGCTCGTTGGGTGCGTGCACACGATAAAAATTCGCAAGCCCCGTCTCGCCACGGCGCTCGTGGTATTCGGCAAGCAGGCGGCTGGCCTCGGCGTCGCCGGGACGTTCCGCAAGGATCTTCTCCGCCCAACGTACCCCCTCCTGGCTATGATCGTGATCGAACATCCAGCGCGCATAATGAGCTGGCTCTGCCAATCTTGCGGTGATGTGATGAGCCTTCTTCGCGCTTCACTAAGATGATCGAGGTCCTGTCTCAAGCGGATCGCAGCCGCTTGCTCAATTCGAGCCTCGTCGGCCCGCCCGAGGTTCGCGAGCACAAGGCCGCGACTGTGCCGCACCGCTACGTCGTAAGGAGCAAGTTCGACCGCTCGATCGAGCGAGGATATTGCGGCCGCCCAATCATTCCGCTGCGTAGCTTGCTCGGCAATTTGCTTGAAGATCTCAGCATTATTCTCGTCGAGCGTCTGCGCGCCTTTTAGGTGTGCGCTTGCATCTGCATCATCTCCCAATTCGCGCGTATTTTGCGCCGCTTGGAGATGGGCCGTCGCGTCGTCAGGCTCGATGGCGAGATACGCTCCGTACTCGGCCGCGGCCTCTTGATTGCGGTGGGCGTTGCACAGCTCGTCGGCTAGCCCGAGATGAGCGCGGGCCAAGGTCGGGTCAGGTTTGAGCGCTTCGCGGTAATCAGACTCAACAGCACGAAAGTCGCCACCAGTTCTGCTATGAATCTCGGCCCGCCACAGGTACGGCTTGGCGTCGGCGGGAAAATCGTTGGTCCAACGGTCGAGAACAATCGCAGCGCGTGTCAGGTTATACGTTTCCAGGTAGACTTTCGCGAGCGCCTCGTTTACCTGACGGTCTGTTCGCGGATTGTTGTCGAAGAACTTTTTGAGCGTCGGCTCGGCCTCTGTGAGCCGGCCGGCCTTGGAGGCGATTATAGCCTCGACCAGCGCCAGCTCATCACGCGGATGACCAAAAGTTCTGGCACGCTCTAGCTCGCTGATCGCCTCGCGTATCTGGCTATTCGCAACGGCAACGCGACTCTTCAGCAGATGTGCCTCGCTCGCTTCTGGCATGATGCTCAGGTTGTCCCTATACCTACGCGCGATCTGGAAATTTCGTAGCCGATCGAAGCGTGTGCCTCAGTCAATCCAACACATTCTGGATTGACAGCGCGATGGCGTCAAGGATCGATATGTCACGGATGCGTCCACTCCATTGAGCTTAACCACGATTTTGGCAATAGCCCTTCTGATGTAACCATTTGTCCGGCGACCACGCTCTTGGCGTACGTTGCACTTCCATAGATAGATCCGCATGATGAATTCCATAATGACTTCCGCTGAAGGCAGCCAGCGGATGAATTCTTCGTGGGCATGTCGGGATCGGAGACGTCAATTGACTCGTAAGGCAACCCGGGTGAAGGGGGTCAAGAAGCTGGAGGTGAAGCCGAAATCTTCGCCGACAATCACAAAAGCTGACACACCTGCTTCAATGCAACCGAACTCGATGGTGACTGCCGACGATTCCGGCACACTTTTCCCCAAACGATTTGCGACGATATTCGCCGTCGGAGCACTGCTCGTCCTTCACTACGCCGTGGCTGCTAGCAGCCTGCTCAAGGAAAATCCGACGGTCGACGAAGTGGTCCACATGCCGGCCGGCATTACCTACTGGCAAAAGGGGACTTTCCGGCTCTATCACCACAATCCGCCCCTGGCGAAGCTCGTGGCCGCGCTGCCGGTCGTCTGGGCGAATCCTGAGACGGACGAACTCTATAAAATGCCAAGCTGGAAATCGCCCGATCCGTCGCAGACGACATTTTCGCAAACGTTTGCCTACCTGAATCGTGCACGGTATTTCGAACTATTTCGGCTCGCGCGCTTGATGATGCCGCTGTTTTCGGTCGTGGGAGGCCTTGCTGTCTTTGCCTGGGCACGGCGGCTCTACGGAACGTGGGGCGGACTGTTGAGCCTGACATTGTGGGTCTTCTGTCCGAACATTCTGGCGCACACCCGGCTGGTCACCTCCGATGTGGGTGGAACGGCGCTCGGTGTCGCGGCGACCTACTTCTTTTGGCGGTATCTGCATCAGCCAAGTTGGCGGTGGGCAATGGCGGCCGGATTGATGCTCGGCCTTGCCCAACTGACCAAATTTACCATGCTCTTGCTCTATGCAGTTTGGCCGTTTCTCTGGCTGGCGCGGCTGTTCCTCTTGAAGCCGCGCTCGGAGTGGCCGGCGCAGATCCGGCAGGCTCTAGTCCATGGCTTCGCGCTCGTGCTCGCGAGCGTTGTGACGATCGATACCGGCTATCTCTTCGAGGGCGTGGGAATTCCCCTGGGAAGGTTCGAGTTTGCGTCAAAGTCTCTTACACGACCCGTGACGCTGGGGATGAAGCGTCCGCAAAGCAAGAACCTCTTGATGGCAGCCGCGTGGCAGTTTCGAGTGAACCGTTTCAGGGGAACCTGGTTGGATCGAATCCCATGCCCGCTGCCTGAGCACTATGTATTGGGCTTTGACGAACAGAAGCTCGAAACCGAGGGCATTCCACTTCGATACCTTAACGCCGTCAGAAGCTCCAATCCAGCCGTTCGCGATCAGATGGTCGCTCGCGAAAGGACCGTTCCGGAGTCTTCCTCGGATAAGAAGGGCGCGTATCGGGTCTACTTGAATGGCGAAATGCGAGACACCGGTTGGTGGTACTACTATTTCCTGACGCTCGTTTACAAATTGCCCGAGGGGACGCTGGTTCTGACCGTCCTGTCGCTGCTCTCGCTGAGGTTCGTCCGCCACTCGGCGCCGAATGGTTCGATGAAATCGCCCTCTGGGCTGTGCCGGCCGTGGTTCTTTTTTCCATGAGCTTTCTAACCGACATCAACCTCGGACTGCGCTACGTCCTTGCCGTCCTACCTTACTTTTTCATTGCGGCGGGTAGACTCGTTCCGTTTGCGCTGTCGCGCTCGCCAGTCAGGAAGTGGGTACTGACTGGACTTGTCGCTGCCGCGCTCGTGGAGACCATCGTCGCATCGCTCTGGATTCACCCGCACTATCTGGCTTATATCAACTGGGCGTCCGGCGGCCCCGATCGTTCACCCGCCCGGTTGATCGATAGCAATCTCGACTGGGGGCAAGACCTGGTCGCGCTTCAGAAATGGTGGAAAAACAAGATACCCGGCCAGCCGATCGGACTGGCTTACTTCGGGCAAATCAATCCCTCGATTTTCAAGCTCCGCGGTGAGCAATTCGACTGGTTCCTGCCTCCTGTCATGCCCGACACGACCCGTGCGATAGCAGACAATCCGAGCCCGCTCTTGGTCGGGCCAGCGAAGAAGTTGACACCGGGTTACTACGCCGTCAGCGCGACCATGCTGCATGGTCTGCCGTGGCGGCTCTACGATTCGGCCTCTCCCGTGGACGTCCCCGCCGCCTGGGCCCCAGCCTGGAACGCGTCCGAGGTCGATGCGTTCTGGTACTTCCGCCAGTTCGACCCGATCGCTCGGATCGGTCATTCGATTTACGTCTATCATCTCAGCGCGGACGATGTCGCCGGGGCAGCACCGTTGTTCATGGCCAAGTAGCGAACTGCCTGAAACTGTCGTACATGTTCGGAAAATCAGGCCGGCCGACGCCGACAAACATAAACTTGTGCGAGGTCGTCGACGCGATTTGGTCCGAAGAAGACATCGAGCTCAAAGCCCGCGCTCAAGCAAAGAAGGAAGATCCGCACCAAACTCGGTAAAGACGGGGTAACCGGCGTCACCCCCCGGATGGCAGATGCGCGGGGCCAGATCTTCGATCGTGCCGTCCAGCCTGACACGCGAACGGGCGAACGTCTTGGCGACAATGGGCAATAGCGGAATCGTGAACACGTGACGGCCCCCAGGAACGAGGATTCGGCGGATCTCAGCAAGCGCAGCCGACAGATCTGGAACATGCTCGAGCGTCTCAGATGTCAGCACTAGATCGAAGCTCGCCTCGGTGTACGTGAGGCGCGTCAAGTCCTCGCAGCGCACATCGTTGACAATCGATCCCGGCTCTGCCCCAGGGTGATAATCGGACCATGAAAACTTGGGCAATCGCAGAAGCTGTTCATGAAGCCCATCGATCCGGTTGATTTCGGCGACTCGAAGAGTCTGGATCTCGGGCTGCTCGACCCATCGAGCCAGGGATCGCGCCGGAGCAGCGGGATGGCCAACCGGATAAAGCGATAGCACGACCTGGGCCAGCCTGCGGCCGCGGAGCTTGGCGCCGCAACGCGAACAGTCGCCCGACTCCTTGCGGGCCAAGGCGTCCGCCAGTGGCGGCGACAGCCCCCACAGCTCTTGCAGTCGTGGCGGAATGACTCGTCGGCGATAAAGCATCAGAGCCGTCTGTCCACAGACAACGCAGCGACCCACTCGGCCGTGGCCGAGAGCATTCAAATAGTCGTATGTGAGCCAGATGTACCGATGCGCGGAGTTCCAGACCGGAACAAGCCATCGCTTCAATGCGGGTGGGATTGAATAGCGTTTCATTCGCTCGAGTACGTCAAGCCGGCAGCAATCTCAAGGATCAAGCCGGCGATTTTCGTTACCTGTAATTGGAGGCCGACCTTGACAATTGTGCCGGATTTCACCGCGATTGCATCCAGATAAGTCAATTCTCCGGAGATGCCGCTTGGTCTGCGATAGTGAAGTGCGAAGGATAATACCGACGACAGTCCAGGACGTGCCGCGCATGATATAGTGATGCGGCCCTGCGTTCGGGGCAACCCTTACAGTGTTGGGATGGACATATCCCGTGAAACTGCATCGGCCATGAGCGACCATCGCGACGATTCGACCACCGTTCACCGGATGGGCGTGGGATTGAACTGGGGTGACAAACTGGGCCCGTTGATTCATCCACGGTCGATGGCCGAGATCGCGCTCAACTGCGCCGGCTTTTTCGTCGGTCTGCTGATCATGACCGGCGATTATCTCGTGGCTGGCAGGACGCTGAACCAGCAGAACTGGGAGTTCCTCGCGTCGCCCAAGGCGATGGTCTGGATGATCTTGGTGGCCGGGCAGTTCGCCTTCTGGGCGACCATAGTCGAGCCGCTGTGGGAGTGGCTGTCGCGGCTGCGGCGCGACTATGGCCTAATCCTGACGCGCGAGATCCGCCTGAAACTGGCGGCCGCCATTATTTTCTTCGCCTTGCCCGGGTTCTTCCTCGTCCGAATCGTCCCCGACTCGAATCTGGCGCACCACGACCCGAAGATGGTTATTGTGAACTTCACGGCGATGATTGTAGCGCTGGTCGCAGTCATGGGGATCTGGTACGTGCGCACCGCTCTCGAGGCGAGGTTCGCTGGCAAGGGAGTTGCCGAGCGGCCTGTGCACTCGATCCCCGAGGGGATAAAGGTCCTCCTTGACTTACGTGGCTACTTGCAGTGGTTCATTACGCTGCTGGGAGCAATGGTCACTCTGGCCACGCTGGCCAAGGGGGCTCTGCGGCAGGCATTCCTTGCGACGGGTGGCAATCCGTCGGAATTCCCACCGGAATATGTGCTCCTGCAGGGCGCATATTCACGGGGCTACTGGCCCTCGTCTACATCCCGACATTCACGGTCCTCGCGGCACTCGGTGCCGACCTTGTCGAGGCTGCCTATCCCGTAACGGCGCCGGACCTGGATTGGACGAATCTGTCCCGGTGGCAGGCAAACCGCAAGAGCCTGGAGGAGATCCTGCAACTGCGGTCCGGCGCAGTCGACAACCTGAGGGCCAGCGTGTCGATCCTGGCACCCGTCGCCACGAGTGTCATCACAGTCCTGTTGGGGACGAAATGACCCGATCGAGACAGATTGCGGCGTGAGAATCGATCGTTCGAAGAGTGGGGTGACTTGTGTTTCGGCACAGTTAAGCTCGCCCATAACGAGATCAAACTGCCCGCCAACCCTCAGGAGAATTCGAGCGTGACCACAATCGCGACGCGCCCCAGCCCATACCATGCAGCCGGTCTTATGGCCGGGCTTGCCGGCATGATCCTCTTGAGCCCCCCACATTCGTCGCAGGCACAGGGTGTCAAGGAACAGCCGAAAGCCGAGCAGAAGGCGAAAGCACCGCCACGCTATAGCGTGCCACCGACGTTTGCCAACGTCCGTTATGGCGACCACGAGCGCCAGGTACTGGACTTCTTCAAGGCCGACACCAAAGAGCCGGCCCCGCTTGTCGTTCACATCCACGGCGGCGGCTGGGTCAACGGTGACAAGGTCGGCGTGGGCGACCTCAAGAAACTGCTTGAAAACGGCATCTCGGTCGCATCGATTAACTACCGTTTTGTTCCGCAGGCGCTAGCGGCCGGGATCAAGCCGCCCGTGAAGTGGCCGCTGGAAGACGCCGCGCGGGCCGTGCAATTCCTCCGATCGAAGGCTGGCGAGTGGAACATTGATAAGACCCGGGTCGCCGCCACCGGTGGATCAGCCGGCGCATGTTCATCGCTCTGGCTCGCATTCCACGATGACATGGCCAAGCCCGACAGCGCCGACCCCGTCGCCCGCGAGTCGACCCGCCTGAGCGCCGCAGCCGTCAATAGCGCCAGACCTCGCTCGACCCCGTGCAGCTTCGCGAATGGATCCCGAACATGCGATACGGAGGCCACGCCTTCGGATTCACCAGCGGCAACGGCGGTCGCGATTCACAGTTCCAACAGTTCTACGACCACCGCACAGAGGTGCTCGACTGGATCAAGGAATATTCCCCATACGCCCACGCCAGTCCCGGCGACCCCCCGGTTTTTCTCAACTATCCGTCCCAGGACAAGCCGCCCGTCAAGGGCGAAGACCAGAAGGATCCCACCCACACCGCCGTCCTCGGATTGCTGCTCGAAGAGAGGCTCAAGGCCCAAGGCGACGAGGTTCACGTTGTCTACCCCGGTCGTAAAGACTCAGTTTACGCCAGTAATGCCGACTTCCTGATCGCCAAGCTCAAGCGTTCCAGTCCCTGATCGATCGCGCGGGTCCGTGCGAGGGCAGTCGGGCACGACGTCGCGCGACTACAGAGCAGCGCTCAAGGTCCATTCGGTCCCCCACGAAAGAATCGTGTGACCGAGCTGATGGCGGTGAAGCTCGAGCATCACGGCGGCACCGATAACCGTTTTGCCCTGCGCATCGACGAGGTGACCGGAGATCCGTGTGCCTGGCAGGAGCGTGAGCCGGCCGATGTCGTGATCCTTACACGCTGAATGCGAGTAAGCTTGAGTTTCGGCTCATTCCCGAAATTGAGGGGGGTGTTCAACTCCTCGTATCGAGCGCGCTCTTTGAAATGCTTCCTGTTGGCCAAGAAAGGGAAGAGATGGCGTGGCTAATCGTTGAATGCGGAATCGGCGAGGAACTTTCAGCAAAGATCAAAAACATCGAATTCGCGGGCAGGGAGCGTGCCGAGAACAAGCATCCGATCACGGAGTTAGCGCTGTTCCTGGCAACTCATAGGATATAAAG
Organism: uncultured Isosphaeraceae bacterium; assembly: GCA_963850935.1. GTDB lineage: Bacteria > Planctomycetota > Planctomycetia > Isosphaerales > Isosphaeraceae > CAWFRS01. The sequence continues at coordinate 106,345 of CAWKNT010000027.1, read as the reverse complement.
CAGAGGATATATGTCGTCGGACCGAAGCGGCAAGCCCGCTCCAAGGCCAGGCCTGATGAAGCTGTTCAAAATCCTGTCGCAACGTTAAGCGGTCGAGCTGCGAGCCGCGCAACAAATGCTTATGCAGTTCGCGCGGTTGAAATCGTCCTAACCCATTGAGCCATTGGGACGTTCGCTGATTGACAGGCCGACTTTGGCCCGTCATTATGAATGCGCTTTCGTGAGAGAATCACAAGTTCGCCGGAGGAGTGCGCGGGGATGGCTGACCCTAAAGTACGGGCGTTCTTCTGTGGCTCGTATATGAACCTCGGCGTCCTGCGCGAAGTAGACCACGTGCCGGAACGGTGGGAGGTCGCGCGGCTGGGCGGGTTCGACATCCAGATCCGGCCCCGTGCCAACCTCATCCGATCAGACCGGGACATCGTCTACGGGATCGCGACCACCGCCAGCCACCCCGAGCTTGCTCGATTGTACGCCCATGCCCGTGACGTGTTGGGGGCGGTCGCCGTGCTGGCGCAGTTGCCGTCGGGCCTCTGGCGGGCGGGCCTCTGCTATATCTGCCCCGACATTGCCCCGCGGCCGGCTGACGACGCTATCTCGGGCGGATCGTCGGAGCGGCGCGAGAATTCGGTTTCCCGACGTGGTACATCGACCAGCTGGAGAGTTTTCTCGCCTGAGCGCCGGCTAACGAAGCGATACAGCGGACTCGCCTGTCGGCGGGCCGCTGAATTTGGGCGTTCTGCCCAAAGACTGGAGACTCAACAATTGCACCGCAAGCGTTCCTCATTCTGCTGATCGTCGTCGCGCTTCCGATCGCTTGGCTCGCATCTGAGTTCGGCAAGCGGCGCCCACTCCGTATCGCGCTCGGCGTGGCAGCAATCGCTTCAACAATGGGCGTGGCCTATCTCGTGGGCGATTTGTCTCGCTGGAATTACAACGCTTGGTACGGCGGAGCGTCAAAGGAGTTGATCGACGCGACGGTCACACAGATCGAGGATGGCAATATTGATCGCGTCATGAGCGTCCTGCGGCGTCTCAAACTCGACTATCGCCCCACTTACGAAAACCGAGCTCACTACGACGAACTGATCAATGAAGCGGTTTCGCAAATGCGGGGAGACGTTGACTTACACGGCTCGAAGTGGGACACGTCGCCGTTCACTCGCGAAACATGGGTTGGGCATTGGGAAAACGACACTGGATTCTGGATTGTCATCCACGACACCCTTCATTTCGACGTTGTGCGATCCGGAGACGATATGCCCAAGATGACCAACGTTGTCGTTTCCGGTGACTTCGCATCACTCACGTTTACCGAAAGCGATCAGTGGCGTCATGAGTTGACTCTGGTCAATAAATATGAAGCAAAGCACGTCTGGCGTCATTTGGATAATGGCGCCGTTTGGCAAACTGATACACTACACAAATTGATCGGGGCTACGCCGTCGCAGCGAGCATTCACCCGGCAGACCAACTAACGCTGCGAAGAACGGCAGAACCAGGCGGTGAGACCTCGCCGCTAGGACCGACTTCAACGGCCTGTGCTCAGCCGTCACGCGGCCAGATGCGCGGCTTCCGTCTGACCACTGAGAACTGGCGTGGGACCACGGTCACTTTGGAGGCCGATGGGCGCTCCACGAGTGCTCACCACGCCATGAATGGCCCTTTCCTCGGACGGGTGAGATTCCTACAGGTTTCTCAAGAATTCCATCACGCCCGCGTTCTGGCGCCACGCCTTCCGGCCCCGCTCCCCTTTGATTTCGCAGGTCTCCAGGGCCCTTGCCTTCATCTCCAGATCGACTTCCGCGTACATGTTCGTGGTGGCCAGTGAAGCGTGCCCCAACCATGCTCGGATCGTGTTGATGTCCACTCCGGCCCGCAAGAGATGCGTTGCCGTCGTGTGCCGGATCGTGTGCGGGCCGACGCGCTTGCTCGCCAGCGAGGGTAACTTTGCCGCTGCCCTTCGAGCGTGGCGCTCGACAAGCGCGTGCACACCGCACCGAAGCGGGTCAGCGGTTCTCCACGACGGTTGAAGAAAACATGCTCTTCGGGCCCACCGCTCAATTGGAAGCAGCTAAGCAGGGCAGGTTCGCCGGCTCGCACGCCGCAGCCGGCCTGGAATTCTCTGTGGCTCTGTCCGATCGAAGACCGCCGCGGCCTGGATTCGACTCGCGAAGGCATGATGCAGGGTTTTTCGCTGGGGAGCGACGTCCAGCTCGTCGACTACACAGGGCGACTCTTTCGCCAAGGCAAGGCTTTGATCTCGGCGAAGCTGGCCGGGATCTTCGAGCGGATCGGTTGTAGTGCCCAACACCGGCAGAACCGGATGGAGAGGCCCCGTGACGGCCGCCTGCTTGGCCGTATCTGCGCGACCACCCGCGCCTAGCTGCGGGAGATCGCCAAACGCCTCGGCATGCGGCGCCCGGTGAACGTGGGGGGTGGTCTCGTGCGATGACGAGAGACCGAATCACATCGAATTGCTGCCTACGAATTGCCTCGCCGCAGCCCGAAATTGCGGTGCTCTTCGGGCATCTCCGAGAACAACACGTCGAGCCGCGTCGCACGCGTTTGATCCCGCTCGTATCAAGTACACGCGAAACCGCCACGCCGCAGCTCGGATCGCGGTGCCTGGCCACCTTGCGCCTTGTGCTCGACCGCGTCGAGCGCTATTACTCAATGAAATTGCAAGCCGCCTGGAGTGGACGCGACCTCCGCAATGTTGTGTCGCGGCCCGCTCGATGGTCGTCTCACCGGTCAGAGGACGGCGCAGAATGGCCTAATCGTCAAAGTTCACCCGATTGCTGTGTGCGCTAATATTTCCAAAATAAAATTTTGGAAATATTCATAAGTCTTATCAGAGTTTGCGCCCGCGATCAGGAATGGCGCGGCGCGGGTGTAGGTGCATTAACGAAATCTGCTAAAACCGGTATATTGTATATATGGGTTGCAGGGAAACTGCGCACTTACAATTGATCGACGATCGTCATATCCTCCGCCGCCGCCATCTCGAAACCGCCAACAAACTGCAACCTCGCTAGATTCTCTGAGCCGATCTGGCAATTGCTTCGCCATTTGACTCAGCGCAACCGAGCCCGCGGCGGCGATATCGAGGTGTCGCTTTGTGTGCCTTTGAGCTTCGTCAGCTGCCTAAAGAAATCGTTGTCGATCGCGTCGCGCGGGGCGAAGCAGTCGGAGACCGTCCCAAAAACTGCCATCTACTGCCATCTACTGCCATTGTGGAGCCGCAAAACCGCTGAGCTCGTTGCAACTGTTTCATTCCGTCCTTGCAATGGAGGGCATGCCGGCCACCCTCGGCCCGCTCGCTGGGCTCGCTGAAAACGCTCCGTCGCGCCACCAACCGAATCGATAGAAGAGTCACGATCGCCAGAAATTTGCTGAATGCGACGTCCATCAACGGCACCTAAGTCGCAATCGGTAGAATCGTGAGAAAATGGCGCCAGCGCTGAGCGCCGTCCGATCGTATTATTCAACAAGTGCTTTACGACGCTGCCTTCGATTTTGAGTCCTCCTGGGTCTAGAACGATCCATAGAATCCCGCCTAATTGCAACCGCAGCAAAGATTTATGGCTTCAATATGATGGGGACCGCTCAAGCCCACGCTATCGATGGACGACGGCCTGGGTATCCCTTCGCTGGTCGAGCTTATCAACTAAGGAGTGAAGTCGATGGCCAATGGTCCGTCTATCAACCGGATGAATCGTCGCGGTTTTCTCACGGTCGGCTCGCTCGGGCTGGGGGGATTGACCCTGGCCGACGTATTACGGCTCGAGGCCCGGGCCGATTTGAAGAGCTACGCAGCGATCACGGCCAAGGCCGATTCGGTAATCCATATCTTTTTGCCGGGCGGGATTGCGCACCAGGAAACCTTCGATCCCAAACCATTTGCGCCGGTCGAGTACCGCGGTGACATGGGCTCGATCGCGACCAAGATCGAAGGTGAGAGATTCAGCCAGACGCTTTCCCAGACCGCCCAGCTCGCCGATAAGCTCACGGTGATCCGATCGATGACGCACGGCGAGGCGGCTCACGAACGCGGCACGCATAATATGTTCACGGGATACCGTCCCAGCCCAGCCCTTCAGTATCCGAGCATGGGGAGCGTCGTTTCTCACGAATATGGGCCCAAGAATAACTTGCCGCCGTATGTCTGCATCCCTAACCAGCCCAATGTCTATGCCGGGACTGGGTATCTAAGCTCGTCATTTTCACCGTTCAGTCTGGGCCGAGACCCGGCGAACCCGAAATTCAAGGTGCAAGACCTGAATTTGCCGGGTGGCATCAGTGAGGAGCGATTCACAACTCGGCGCAACGTGCTCGACGCCGTCAATGGCTACTTTGCTGCCCGCGAGAAAAGCGACAACATCGCGGCGATGGATACGTTTTACGAGCGGGCATATAGTCTTATCAGCTCGCAAAAGGCCCGCGAGGCATTCAACATCGCCGCCGAGCCAGCCAAAATTCGAGACGAATATGGCCGGCACGCGGCCGGCCAGCGGTTGCTGATGGCGCGCCGGCTCGTCGCCGCCGGAGTTCGGTTCGTCACCGTCGAGTACGGCGGCTGGGATTTGCACTCGCAGATCGTTGCCGGCATGAACAGTCAGATGCCCGCGTTCGACCAGGGATTCGCAGCCTTGATACGCGACCTCGACCGAACCGGCCTCTTGAACCGGACGGTTGTCATGGTCTCGAGCGAATTCGGCCGCACTCCCAAGATCAATAAGGACGCCGGTCGCGATCACTGGCCCAAGGTCTTCAGCGTGGTCCTGGCCGGCGGCGGCGTCAAAAAAGGCGCGATCTATGGATCGTCGAACGCCACGGCGAGCGAACCCGAGCGCGATCCAATCGGTCCAGAAGACCTGGCGACCACCGTTTACCACTTGCTGGGGATCGTGGCCGACAAGGAACTGATGGCCCCCGGCAACCGTCCGATCGAAATCGTCGACGGCGGTAAGGTCGTCAAAGATCTGCTGGCTTGAGGTACCATTGTTGTTTGTGGCTTTTGGTCCGTGTCGCGTGCGAAGGACAAATCTTCTTGCGACGTGTCTCGTTCCCAAAGACCGAACGAGAGGAGCCTGGCCGGCTCGCAACGAAGGGAGGCCGCTCTTGGCCTTGGTAAGCCTCGAACCCAACGAGCTAAAACGTCTGGTGCGACAGCGGCGTGATTCTGGTGCCGACCGTTTCGACGAGGTTTGGGATGGTGTTTACGTGATGGCTCCATTGGCTGACAACGAGCATCAGCGGCTAGGGCTCAAGCTAGCGATTGGGCTCACGGATGCTCTGGGCTCGCCGGACACCATTCAAATCTTTGCCGGCTGTAACGTGAGCGACCAGCCGACACGATGGAAACGAAATTATCGGTGTCCCGATTTGGCCATTTTCTTGGCTGGTAACACCGCAATCGACCGCAAGACACACTGGTTTGGCGGACCAGACTTCGCGATCGAGATTATGAGCCGGTTCGATAGGTCCCGCGAGAAATTCGATTTCTACAAGAAGGTTGGCGTCCGTGAGCTGCTGTTGATTGATCGACAACCGTGGATGCTAGAGCTGCATCGGGTCGACCGTGGAGACTGGTCGCTCGTTGGTCGAGCCGCACTTGGAGACGCGCCGGGTGCCATCCGGAGCGACGTTTTGGGCCTGGCGTTTCAGCTCGTTACAGGGCCCAACCGCCCGCGGATCGAAGTCACCGGGAGGGATCCGACCAAAAAATGGCTGATATAATGCCATCATATTCCGACGACAGAACAACAGAATTCCCGCGCAATAATGGATTTATCGCTTTACGCCGCCAGGAAATCAGAGATATTTCGATGCGTCGATGCGGACTTGCGTTTTTCCTGCTCTTATTGATGATCGACCCCGTCCTTCAAGCGGCCAGTCCTGCGCTATCGGCGATTCGTCCCGTTGGCGGCCAGCGTGGCACCCAATTAGACATCACGCTTTCGGGCGCCCGGCTGGGGGACGCTCAGGAGATCATCTACTACCAGCCGGGGATCACTACAGTTGGGCTCAAGAAGCTCGATGACAACAGCGTTCGGGCCACGATCAAAATCGCGGCCGATTGCGCTGGGTTTGCACGACGTGCGCGTAAGGACGGCGACGGGGATCAGCGAGCTGCGCACCTTCAGCGTGGGCGCTCTCAAGGAGCTAAGCGAGGTCGAACCTAACAATGACTTCGCGGCTCCCCAGGCGATTCCGATGAATGTGACGGTCAATGGTGTCGCCGACAACGAGGATGTCGACTACTACGTTCTGGAAGCCAAGAAGGGAGAGCGGATCTCCGCCGAGGTCGAGGGACTGCGGCTGGGCATCAGCGAGTTCGACCCGTATGTGGCGATCCTCGACTTCAAGAGGTTTGAGCTTGGTGTCAGCGACGACGCAGCGCTTGCCTGGCGCGACGGCTGTACGTCGATCATCGCTCCGCACGACGGCAAGTACATCATCCAGGTGCGCGAAAGTGCTTACTCGGGCAACAGCAGTTGCCTCTATCGCCTGCACGTGGGGAACTTTCCTCGCGCAACAGCGGTGCTACCCGCGGGAGGAAAGCCCGGCGACACGGTTGCCGTGCGCTGGATCGGCGATCCCAGCGGCGAGACGACCACCACCGTCAAGCTCCCCGCTGTTGTCGAGCGTGACTTCGGAATCTTGAGGCAGGATGACAAGGGAATTTCTCCCTATCCCAACACGTTCCGGCTCAACCGCCTCGGAAATGTGATCGAGAAAGAGCCCAACGACGATCAGGCACATGCGACGCCGTTCGAGGCGCCGATGGCGTTGAACGGAGTGATCGAAAAAGCCGGTGACGTCGACCATTTTGTCTTCAAGGCGACGAAGGGGCAGGTGTTCGACATCCATTGTTTCGCCCGCCGCATTCGATCACCCCTCGATCCTGTCATGTATCTCGGCAAGAAAGGAGCCGGCGCGAGCCTCGGCGCCGACGATTCAGTCGGACCCGACAGTTATTTCCGATTTCAGGCGGCTGAGACGGCCGAGTATGTCGTCTGGCTGGTCGATCAACTCGGTAAGGGGGGCCCGGATTACGCCTATCGAATCGAGCTGACGCCGGTCGAGCCCAAGCTCACGTTGACGACCAATGCCGAGCAGATTCCGCTGGGGACCGGGGTGATGTCGGTTGCCGTGCCCAAGGGGAATCGCCAGGCGATTTTGATTTACGGCAACCGGGCCGACTTTGGTGGCGATGTCAAGGTGGGCGTCGGCAAACTGCCGGCAGGTGTGAATGTGGAAACGCCGACAATTGTTGCGAGCCAGACGGTGGTGCCAGTGCTGTTCACTGCCAAGGCTGATGCGCCCCTGGCAGCCTCGCTGGCCGAGGTGACCGGCAAACCGGCAGACCCGAAGCCGGTTGTTCCCTCACAATTCGACCAGATGTCGGTGCTCGTACTGGGCCAGAACCAGGTGAATGTCTGGTCGCGCACTGTCGATCGCCTGGCGGTCGCTGTTACCGAGGAATGCCCTTACTCGATCGAAATCGTCGAGCCCAAAGTTCCGCTGGTTCGCAGCGGTTCCATGGGGCTCAAGGTGCGCGCGATCCGCAAGCCAGGCTTCAAAGCAGCCATTTCGGTCTATCTCCCCTGGAATCCGCCAGGTGTAGGCTCAGCGGGGGGAATCGCCATCGCGGCGGGGCAAAACGAAGCCATCATTCCAATCAACGCCGACGGCGGGGCCGAGCTGCGAACCTGGAAGATCGTCGTCAATGGCGCATCGGGAGTCGCCTCCGGCCCGATCATGGTGTCGTCGCAACTTGCCAACTTGGCGATCGCCAATCCCTATGTGGGGCTCGCCTATCAGTCGGCAAGTGTCGAGCAAGGGAAGGAAGTCGACATGGCGATCAAGGTTTCCAAGGCGGTCAATTTCGCCGGGGAAGCCCAGGTCACATTGATCGGCCTACCAAACAAAGTTACCACCGACGTGAAGAAGATCACCAAAGACACCACCGATCTGATTTTCCATATCAAGACCGACAAGGTGTCGCCGGCCGGCAATCACGCTAGTCTCTTTTGCCAGGTGGTGATCGCGCAGAATGGCGAGCCGATCGTCCATAACATCGGCACAGGCACTCTCAGGATCGACGTGCCTCTTCCCCCCAAGGCCAACGCACCGGCGCCCGCTCCGGTGGCCGTCGCCGCCAAGCCGGCGCAGCCGGCCGCCAAGCCGCTCTCGCGATTGGAGAAACTCCGTCTCGAAACCAAGCAAGCCAAGAGCGCGGGCAAATGATCGATCACGACGCGGCGCGAGAGTGTTGCCGCATGTGCTTACTTCCCCAGTCAAGGACTCGGTCGCAATGAATCAAAGTCTCGCACGTGTCACGCTGCTCGTTCTGGCGTGTCTGCTCTGCGTGTTCGGCGCTAGGTCGTCGTCAGCCGGCGAGTCGAATCTTCGCGACCTGCCCGCCGAGGTGTTTGTCCCGGAGAGCCGGGCGCCCTTGACGGCGCTGGAGGTTTTACCGGCCGAAATCCATTTGACGACCGCGCGCGATCGTCAGTCGATTGTAGTCCAGGCGTCCTACGCCGACGGGATCACGCGCGATGTAACCAAGGAGGCGTCGCTCAATCTGGCCGACTCGAAACTTGTGAAGCGCTCCGGCTCGGTCTTTTATCCGGCGGCGGATGGTGCGACCACGCTGTCGGTCCACTTCGGCGGCAAATCGGTCGAAGTACCTGTCAAGGTCGCCCAGTCGAGCGCGCAGTCGCCCTTGAGCTTTCGGCTCGACGTGATGCCGGTTTTTATGCGGGCCGGCTGCAACACCGGGAGTTGCCACGGGGCCGCGCGCGGCAAGGACGGATTTCGGATTTCGCTCTTTGGCTTCGATCCGGACGGGGATCATTATCGCCTCACGCGCGAGATGGTGGGACGGCGAATCAACCTTGCCATACCCTCGGATAGCACGCTGCTCGAAAAGGCCGTGGGGGCTGTCCCTCACACGGGCGGCAAGCGGTTTGAGACCAGCAGCGAGCTCTACCAAACATTACACGGTTGGATCGAAGCCGGAGCGCCCAAGGACGACGCCACCAAGCTGCCGAAGGTTGTCGGTGTTGATATCTATCCCAGCCGCGCCGTACTCGATGGCAAGGGATCAAGTCAGCAGATGACGGTGCGGGCTCGCTACTCCGATGGAACCGACCGCGACGTCACCAGCCTGGCTGTGTTTTTGACGAACAACGATGTTTCGGCCCCGGTCAACTCTGATGGACTTGTCACCGCTGGCGAGCGGGGCGAAGCGTTTGTGATGTCCCGGTTCGAGACGCACACCGTCGGTGCCCAATTCATCGTCTTGCCCAAGGGGCAGAGTTTTACCTTTCCAGCTGAGCCTGAGTACAACTACATCGACAAGTTAGTCAACGATAAACTCAAGAAACTGAGGATCGCGCCGTCGGGACAATGCGATGACGAAACTTTCTTGCGGCGGGCATCGATCGACATCGTCGGCCTACCCCCGACTGTGGAGGAATACAATCGCTTCACGGCATCGACCGATCGAGATAAGCGGTCCAAGTGGGTCGACGAACTGCTTGAGCGCAAGGAGTTTTCCGAGATCTGGGTCAGCAAATGGGCCGAGCTGCTCCAGGTACGCACCGATCCGGTGCGCAACGTGAGCCAGAAGGCCATGTTCCTCTACTATAGCTGGCTCGTCGACAAGCTCTCGAAGAACATGCCGATGGACCAGATGGTGCAAGAGCTCTTGGGCGCCAGCGGCGGCACGTTCAAGAATGCAGCGACCAACTTTTACCAGATCACCAACGAAACACTCCCCTTGACTGAGAATGTCGCTCAGGTCTTCATGGGAATACGCGTTCAATGCGCCCAGTGCCACAACCATCCGTTCGACCGCTGGACGCAGAACGACTACTACAGCTTTGCGGCGTTCTTTGCCCAGATCGGCCGAAAGCAAGGGGAAGATTACCGAGAGACGATCATCTTCAATTCGGGCGGTGGGGAGGTTAATCATCCGGTCGGCGGCCGGGTGATGCCGCCCAAGTTTCTCGGGGGTGAAACGCCAAACGTTGCCGGCAAAGACCGGCGTGTCGTATTGGCCAAGTGGCTGGCCTCGGCGCAGAACCCTTGGTTTGCGACCTCGTTTGCCAACCGCGTCTGGGCCCACTTCATAGGAGTTGGGATCGTCGAACCGATTGACGACTTCCGGGTGAGTAACCCCGCCTCCAATGCCGAATTGCTCGATGCCTTGGGCCAGCATTTCACTGAGACCAAGTACAACCTGAAAGCCTTGGTACGCGACATTTGTAACTCGCGAACCTATCAGCGAACGACCCAGCGAAATGCGAGCAATTCCGGTGACGATCGCAACTTTGCCCACGCGCTCGTGCGGCGAATCAAGGCGGAAAACCTGCTCGATACGATCAGCACGGTCACCGACACCAAGGACAAGTTCGATGGCCTGCCCGTGGGTGCGCGGGCGGTTCAAATCGCCGACGGCACGCGGTCGACCTACTTCCTCACCACCTTTGGCAGGGCCACGCGCGAGACTCCGTGCTCGTGCGAAGTGAAAATGGAGCCTACGTTGTCGCAGGCCCTCCACTTATTGAACGGCGGCACCGTCAACAACAAGATCAAGCAAGGGGGGCTGATACCCAAGCTGATCTCGACCCGCAAATTCCCCGAAGAGCGAATCATCGAGCTTTATATTCGCGCATTTTCGCGCAAACCGACCAAGGCCGAACTGGCAAAGCTGCTCACGATCCTCTCACAGACCAAGGACGAGGCGCAAGGGCTTGAAGATATCTTCTGGGCTTTGCTCAATAGCCGTGAGTTTTTGTTCAATCACTGATTTGTATGTCATGCCCTGGTCAGGCGGAATTGACCAAAGAGATCATCGAGCATGCAATCGAAGTTTGCTTACGCTGTCGTGACCGCTTTCCTTTGTTTCTGCGCGGCCACAATGTCGAGCGGGTTTGCTGCCGACGGCGCCAAGGAAAAGATCACGTTTCAAGAAAACGTGGCCGGTGTCTTTCGCAACCGATGCGGCGCGTGCCACAACCCCGACAAGCAGAAAGGGGGATTGAATCTGGACAATTACGGCGCGGTCATGCAGGGCGGCGGCTCGGGAAAAGTGATCGAGCCGGCAGACGCCGAAAATAGCACGCTCTTCATGGTCATAAACCACAAGGAAGAGCCGAAAATGCCCCCTAATTCGGCCAAAATTCCCGATGCCGAGATCGATCTGATCAAGAAGTGGATCGACGGGGGCGCGCTTGAAAACTCCGGCAGCGTGATGACGGCCAAGGCCAAGCCCAAGTTTGAGTTCAAGCTCGATCCAGCCGCGCTGGGCAAGCCGGCAGGCAATCCGGCGATGCCGGAAAACCTGACAACGGAGCCTTTCGTTCCGCAGGCCAGGCGAGCGCCGTCGTAGCGATGGCATCGAGTCCGTGGGCTCCCCTGGTCGCCGTCGCGGGCCACAGGCAGGTACTGCTCTACCGCACGACCGACCACCATTTGGTCGGCGTCCTCGCTTTTCCCGAGGGCTTGATCTACGTTCTCAAATTTAGCCGCAACGGCGACCTGCTCTTGGCGGGCGGCGGACGTGGTGGACAATCAGGAATCGCGGTTGCGTGGGACGTGAAAAAGGGTAGCCGCGTCTTCGAGGTTGGCAAAGAGTATGACGTCGTTTTGGCGGCCGATATCAGCCCGGACCACAGCCAGGTCGCACTGGGTGGGCCCGGCAAGGTCGTGCGGGTTTATAATACGGCGGACGGGTCTCTTGCCCAGGAAGTGCGTAAGCACACGGAATGGATCACTGCTGCCGAGTTCAGCCCCGACGGAGTCTTGGTCGCGACGGGCGACCGCAATAATGGTCTGATCGTTTCCGAAGTAAACACGGGCCGCGAGTTCTTTGACTTGCGAGGCCACCAGGCGGCCATCACCGATGTGAGTTGGCGGCTGGACTCCAATGTCCTCGCCTCGTCCAGCGAAGACGGCACTGTCAAGCTTTGGGAGATGGAAAACGGCGGCAACATCAAGAGTTTCGGCGCGCATGGCGGTGGTGTCGCCTCGGTTCGCTTCGCCAAGGACGCGCGGCTCTTGACGACCGGCCGCGACCACATGGTAAGGCTTTGGGATCAGAACGGTGGTAAACAGCGCGAGTTCGAGCCGTTCGCTGACCTGGCCCTTGAGGCAGTATTTACCCGCGACGATGCGCAGGTCGTTGCGGCTGACTGGACTGGCGAGATCCGCGCGTGGGACTCGCGAGACGGGCGCCGGTTGGCCAACTTAACGGTCAATCCTGCCCCGATTGCAACCCGAATAGAGCAGACGAAGCAGGCTCTCGTCGCTGCCCATTCTGAGGTGAATTCGTTGGCCAAACAGCTTGTCCCAGTCGAGGGCACGATCGCACCCGCCGCTGCGGTTGTCGCACAAGCTCAGGGGAAGGTCACCGCCGCCGAGCAGGCGGCCACCAAGCAAAGGACCGCGGTCAAGCAGCTCGAGCTTGTACAAAAGGCCAAGCACGTAGCGGCGGATGAGGCACGCGCGATCGTGCGCGGGGCCGATCAACTTGCCGCCCAAGCTACTTCGGCCCTGGCTGCCGCAGAGAACGGGATAGAACAATCGGCTCAGGCAGAAAAGGCCGCTGCGGAGGCATTAGCCGCCGCCAAGTCGGCTACCGAGAAAAGCGTGGCCACCAAGGTCGCGCACGATCCTGCGCTGGCTGCCGCGGCCGCAGGAATGAAAAACGCGGCCACGCGCAAGGCGCAGAGCCTGGCAGCCGCTGAGCTCACCAAACAAGTTCAAAAATCAGTTGAGCTTACCCTGGGGATCGGGGCCAGCGGCGCCCGTCAATCCGCTGCGTCCCAGGCCCTCGCACAGGCTGCGACCGCCAAGGGAGCCGCTCCTCAGGCTCTGGCGAGTGCGCGCACAACTGACAAAGCGGCCGCGCTCGCCGTCGTGGCCTCGCGCGATGCCTGCGGCCGAGCGGACCAAGAGATGGTCGCGGCCGATAAGGCTTTCGCCGCCGCCAGCAGCTTGCTCCAGACAGCCACAGCCGCTCTTACGGCTGCCAAGCAAGAATATGCCCAGGCAAGCGCTGCCAAGGCCGGAGCCGAAAAGGTCCTCACCGAAAAGAAGACCGCTGCCTCCGCCGCCCTCGCCAAAGCCCAGGCCTTGAAGGCCGAGCTCGACGCGCTTGCAATCGAAAAGAAGCGGTCCGACGCGACCGGCGGGGCTGGCCTGGCGGCCGCGGCACGGCCCCCCTCATGAATTAGCAACTTCACGTTTATCGAAAGAAAGTTGGCCGGTCGCTCCTTCCTCAGCCCTTATTATTGTGGTGTGAGGGTTTGAGAGGGAAATCGACGCATGGCTATCGACACGCCGGGTGCGGCCCTGCGACAGATCAATCGCCTGTTTACCGATGGCACGGTCACCGGGCTGCCCGACGCGCAGCTCCTCGAGCGATTCGTCAGCCGCCGCGATGGCGTGGCGTTTGAGGCGATCCTGGCGCGGCACGGGCCGATGGTTCTGAGCGTCTGTCGTGGCATTCTGCGCGATCCCAACGACGCTGAAGACGCATTTCAGGCGACATTCTTGGTGATGCTCAAAAAGGCTGCCACGATCCGCGGGCGACGGGCTCTGGGTGGATGGTTGTACCAGGTCGCGCACCGCGTTGCTGTCGGAGCCAACCGGGCCGCGGCGCGGCGGCGGGCCTGTGAAAAGGAGGCGGGACAGATGGCCGACGCGATCACCGCAATCGGCTCAGCCCAAGCGGACGAACTGCTCCGCTCGCTGCACGAGGAGATCACACGTCTGCCCGATTGTTATCGCCTTGCGATCGTGCTCTGCGACATGGAGGGTAAGACTCAGGCACAGGCCGCGCTTGAACTGGGCTGGAGCGAGCGGACACTACGGCGAAGGCTTGCGGTGGCTCGCGAGCGTCTCAAGGCACGCCTGGGTCGGCGCGGCCTGGAACAGAACAGCGCGAAGCTGGCAGCCTTGTTCCTCCGCGAGTCGCGGGCCACCGTGCCGGCTGCGTGGGGCGAGGCAACGGTTCGGGCAGCGATTGCCACCGTCGAACAAAAGGTCGCCGCTGGGGCGGTCTCGGCTGGCGCCGCGAAACTCGGCCATGAGGTGCTCCAGTTCATGCTGGTCCAAAAGCTCAAGCTGGCTTTGGCTGCGCTCGTGGGTGCCGGCCTAATGGCGTGGGGGGCCTCGGCTGCGCTCATCTCGCGCGGGAATGAACCCCGGAAAGCGGCCCTGTCGCCGGGTGCGCTCGTCTCACGAAAGGCTCCGCTTTCTGCACCAAAGCCAGGCCCCCAGCCCGAACCGCTCGACGCGGTCGGTAACTTCCCTGTCCGAGGACAAGTGCTCGATCCCGGCGACAAGACGATCGCCATGCTCCAGCCGCTCCGAACGCCCGCGGATGGTTTAAGCCACCAGCAGCACACGCTCACCGTCGAAGCTCGCGATTTGGTCACCAACGCGACCGTCTCGAACGTCTCCCTTACACTGAAATTGGCGGACGACGTGAAGTTGCCCGCGACAACGAGCACTGAAGGTATGGCCCGTTTCGAGTACTCGCTCCCCGACGCGATCACCCGCCGTTATTTCTATCTGACGGCCCACCGCGAAGGCCTTGTCCCGTTTTCCGCTCGCTGGATCTACGCGGCGACTTCGCCCACACCGCCAGACCATCTCCTCTTCCTGACGGAGAAAGCGACAACGATCGGCGGACGCGTTCTCGACGAGGATGGTCAGCCGCTGGCCGACGCCGTGGTTGTCGTCAGCGTCAAGAAGAGCTATCCCAGATCCGACCAATGGGTCAATGTCGACGCCGAGTCCATCAGGACCGGCGCGGATGGCCGCTGGTCGCTCAATAACGCCCCGGCGCAGCCGGATTCGGTCGAGATCGCGGCCTACCATTATCTCTGCCTCAACGAGCATTCCGCGTACATGCAGCAGCCCTTCAAGCCACTGTCCGCCCTGCGCGATGGTTCGGCGGCCCTCCGGCTCCGGCGCGGAACGCGCGTCGATGGGACGGTCCTGGCGCCCGACGGCCAGCCCGTGGCCGGCGCAAAGGTCTTCTACGGCGAGGGGCGGGGATACGGCAATTCCATCCCTCCCGTCAAGACGGACGACCATGGTCGCTTCACATTCGGGGTCAAACCGGGGACGATGACAAATCTCATTGCGCAGGCCCCAGGTTTCGCACCCACTCTTGAGCCGGTGAAGATAGGGACCGGAGCTCGCCGCGTCTACCTGACCCTTTCCCGGGCCCACTCGGTTCGGGGCCGGGTCGTCGATCCTAGCGGCAAGCCGATTGCGTGCGCTTCGGTGCGGTTGTTCTGGTTTGGGTCGGAGGGGGCCGATCGCTCGTTTTTCGAGGCGGCGTTCGCGCACAGTTTGACCACGAGCGACGACGGTCGATTCGAGTGGACGGACGCGCCCTGGCAGCGCAGTTCACGTCGGAGTCTACGCCGACGGGTTCGCCTCGAAGGAGAAACTTGCGCTGACTTCCGATATCGATCAAGATATCGTGCTCGTTCCACCTACTACAGTTTTGGGCACCGTCGTTGATGGCGAGACGGGCAAGCCAGTCGAAGGATTCTCGCTCACGCTGGCCGCTCAGTGGAAGCCGGCAGATCCCCTCATCTGGCAGCGCGGATGGAGCTTCGGTGAACAGACCAAGAGCCCGCCCGGCTCGTTCGAAACCACGATCTCCTCGCCCGCTCATCGGTACCGCATTCAAGTCCAGGCCGACGGTTACCTCGCCGAGGAGTCCGAACTCTTCGAACCGGACGGAAAGTCCCACGCCTTGACGTACCGCCTCATCAGGGGAGAGCCGATCCGCGGCACAATTTACAATCCGGACGGGTCAACCGCGCAAGACGGGTTCGTCCACGTCGTACCTGCTCATCGCGATGGCTGGATCGAGTACCTCGCCTATCCTGACGGCGTCCGCCACAGAGACCACGCACGCAGCGTCCACGCGAAGATAGAGGCCGACGGGAGTTTTTCGCTTCCCCCACAGCGCGAGAACTTCGCGCTGCTGGCCCTGACCGATGCGGGTTCCGTGCTCGTTCCCCGGGGCTCGCTTCACAAGAAAAATGCCCTTCGTCTTCAGCCCTGGGCCCGCGTCAATGGGACGGTAACGATCGACGGCAAGCCCGCGGCCAACCTCGGCCTTCAGTCCTACGAGCCCGAGGAATCGGTGCCGGTCGTGGGGGAGCCGCGCCTGGTGCGCCAGTATTACGTTACGACCGATTCAGAGGGACGCTTTGAGCTGACCCGTGTTCTGCCGGGGCGGCTGACTCTCGTCCAGTGGGTGCCCAATGGCGTGAACCGCCGCATCTGGTCCGTCGTCCGGGCGACGCTCGATGTCGAGAGCGGCCAGTCCTTCGACCTGAAGATCGGGACGAGTGGCCGCCTCGTCACCGGCCGGCTCGTGCTCCCCCGCACCGACGTGTGGATGATCCGCAAGGCGGAGATCGTGCCTACGAACGCGCGGGCGGATCGGCCGGTCGCATTCGGAGTAGAAATTCTCGAAGAGGGTCGCTTTCGGGCGCTCGACCTCAAACCGGGTGACTACGCCTTGCGCATTGCGCTCCACGAACCGCCGCCGCCAGATTCGTGCGGCTGGGGACGACTTCTGAGCGAATACCAAGCCGAGTTCACCGTGCCCGCAGCCACAGCCGCGAGCGATCCTCTCGACCTGGGGACGCTCGACCCCATCGCAGTGGTCGGTCGCCCTCTGCGGGTGGGAGACCGCGCCCCGGATTTCCGAATCAAGGCCCTGGAGGGACGGGACCTGACGCTCGCCGACTTTCGGGGCAAGTGCGTGCTTCTGGACTTCTGGGCGACCTGGTGCGCCCCGTGCCTCGCCGAGATGCCGAATCTTCAGCGGGTGCATGACTAGTTCTCGAAAGGCTCGCGGTTCGTGATCATCGGCGTCAGCGTCGACGATCGAGCCAGCGATGTCGCGGCGACAGTGAAGACGATGAAGCTCTCGTGGCTGCAGGGGTTCGTCGGACCCGAGTCGTCGGTCGTCTCCGACTACGGCGCCACGGCAATCCCCGCGACGTTGCTGATAGGCGCCGACGGCAAGATCCTTGCGACGGAACTTCGAGGCGAGCGCACCAGGGCGGCGGTTGCTGCGGCTCTGAAGCCCTGACGAGCCGCGGAAGGAGCATTGCGGAACCCACCCAGACGCTGACGGACGACAGTGTTCGAGGTGATCGAGCGGGAGTCGGGACATCCCGGGCTGGCTATCTTCGCGCAAGGATCGCTGGCTGGTCGGCTCGATCGTAGTCAAGGCCCAGCCCTTGCCTTCGGCGGGCGCCGTGCACGGCGACATCGGGTCTTCACGGCTTTTCGGGTGGGCGTCGAAATCCTAGAATGGGTACCTAGTCGTAAAGCCTGACCTTCACTCCCTTGATAGATCGAGTCATTGCTCGGTGTGCCTCTTATGCCGATCCACGATTGGTCGCGTGTTTTTGATGGAGCATTTCACGATTTACACCTCGCGTGGATCGCGGAGCTCCGGTCTGCGTTGAACGGCGGGATATTGCCCCCACAGTATTACGCACTTGCCAAGCAAGTTGCTCGACCGATGATCCCCGACGTGTTGACATTGCAGACCACAAACGGTTCTGACAAAGAATGGTCAGGTGAGCCTATCTCAGGTGCATCCACGGTGGCACTCGCGCCTCCGAAGGTTCTTCTCACTACCATGATCGAGGAGGAAGTCTTCGCGCGGCGCCAGAAAAGCATCATCATTCGTCACTCCAGCGACGACAGGATCATCGCGTTGATCGAGATACTGTCGCGTAGCAATAAGTCCAGTAATCTGGAACTGCGGACACTGGTTGCCAAAGCTGCAAACGCGCTCGAACACGGGCACCATTTGATGTTGATTGATCTACAGCCGCCGACGTCACGTGATCCTGGTGGAATTCACCCTCTCATTTGGGACGATCTTGGCGGCATGCCAGAATCTATTCCCGCCGTCAAACCTCTCACTCTGGTCGCCTACGATGCCGGGCCCCCCAAGACGGCCTATGTCGAGCCGGTTGCTGTCGGGGACGTCCTTAAAGATATGCCGTTGTTCCTGGCGCCAGGATGGTATGTTTCACTGCCGCTGGAGGCGACGTATCAAGGCGCGTGGCGCGGCGTGCCGCGCCGGTTTCGGGATGTGCTGGAGTCCGCCAATCCGGCTCAGTGATTTCAGCGGCTAAGATTTCGCTCACAGACTCACGCTGTCTCAATCCGCTCGGCGTCGCCGAGCTTGAAGTCGTCGATCGCCTGATCGCGCAGGACGTGCTTGCGAATCTTCCCCGTGACGGTTCGCGGCAGTGACTCGACGATCATCACGTACTGCGGTACCTTGAAATAAGCGATCTGCCCATGGCAGTACCTTTTCACGTCGTCCGGCTGCAAGCTCGTGCTCCCAATTTCGGCACGACCCAGGCTGCGACAACTTCGCCGTACTTGACGTCGGGTAACCCGGCCACGGCGACCTCGGCGATCGCCGGATGCCGGTGCAGGAACTCCTCGACCTCGGCAGGATAAATGTTTTCTCCGCCGCGAATGATCAGCTCCCGACTCCGACCCACGATCCGAAAATTGCCGTCATCGCGTCCGGCGCCAGGTCACCGGTATGCAGCCAGCCGTCGGGATCGATTGCCTTGGATGTTGCCTCGGCGTTATTGTAATAACCGGCCATCACGCAATGCCCGCGAACACACAGTTCGCCCGTCTCTCCGGTTGGAACCTCGCCGCGGCCTGTCGGGCTTGCCAGCTTGACTTCGAGCCCAGGGATTGGGCGCCCGACGGTTCCGACGCGAATCTCGATTGGGTCGTCGACCGAGGTGAGCGTGATGAGCGGCGACGCTTCCGTCTGGCCGTAGCCGATGCAGATCTCGCGGATGCCCATTCGGCTCACCACCTTTTCCATCAGCGGCAATGGACAGGGAGCGCCCGACATGATTCCTGTACGCAAGCTTGTCAAGTCGAATCGAGCGAAATCAGGATGCTCGAGCTGCCCGACAAACATGGTCGGCACGCCGTAAACCGCCGTGCAGCGCTCGCCGGCAATCGCGGCGAGCGTCGCTTGCGGTTCGAACGAAGGAGCCGGCACCACGATCGCCGATCCATAAACGACGCACACCATTGTTGCCCAGCACGCAGCCAAAGCAATGGTAAAAGGGAACCGGCACACAAACCCGGTCGGCGGCCGAATACCGGAGCCGCTCGCCTGTATAATAAGCATTCATGAGGACATTACGATGCGTCAGCATTGCCCCCTTGGGCAGACCGGTCGTGCCCGACGTAAACTGGATGTTGTGCACGTCGGTCGCCTTAACGGCGCTGGGCACGAGACTCGAGTTCGGACTTGGACGCGAGCGGCCCCTCTTCGAGGTCCGCCCAGTTGTCCACCATCCCGGGCCGGGGCGGTCCCCCAGCGCGATCAGTCGCTTCAGACGAGGAAAGCGGGCTGACGACCAGTCTCGCCACCGTCGCCGCTGCGACCTCGGGGCAAAGCGTTTCAACCATCGACACGAAATTCGAGCCCTTGAACGGGCTGCCCACGACGAGCGTCGCCACGTCGGCCATCGCGAGAGCGTCCTGGAGCTCGTGAACGCGATACGCCGGATTGACATTGACCAGCACAGCGCCGATCTTGCCCGCGGCGAACTGCGTCACGACCCATTCCGGGACGTTCATCGACCAGATGCCAATATGCTCGCCGGGCTCGACTCCCAGTGCGAGAAGCGCAGCGGCAACATGACTGACGTGCCGGTCGAGCTCGCGCCATGACCAACGCAAATTGAGACCGGGAAAAACCAGGGCGTCATGATCGGGAAATTGCCGGGCGGTCTCGTTCGAGCACGCCGCCGACCGTCTGGTTCCAGACCCAGGGACGCGGGCACCGCGGTTCCGCCTGTCATGGTGCTCCCTCCTCGGCACGGGACCAGCCCCACGCAGGCCAGCGTTTCTCAACGAACGCATGGATTCCCTCTCGCGCCTCGTCCGACAAGCGAACCGCCGCGCTCGACGGCGGCCGCGCCTCGCAAGTCACGCGGGCGAGCCGCCGCCTCATCCAGCAGTCGCTTGGTCGTCGCCAGCGCCTAGGCGGCACCGCTGCGCCAGCTCTTCGGCGACAGCGAATCGCCTCGTGCAGGCAACCATCGCTCGGTGTGACCGATATTGACCAGTCCCCAGTCATGCGCGACCTGGCTCGAGATCAGGTTCGCCGCGCAAGAGCAATTGTCGGGCTCGGCGGTCGCCGACCTGCCGGGTCAGGTCGTGCATGACGATCGCCGCGACCAGCCCGCGCCGAACTTCTGGGTAGCCGATCCGGGCAGTTTCGGCCGCGACAGCCAGGTCGCACGCCGTCATCAAGCCGGCGCCGCCGGCGAGGGCGTCGCCGTTGACCGCGGCGATCGTCGGCTTCGGCAAGGTGTGCAACCGCTGCAGCAGGTCGGCAAGCTCCTGCAGCGTGGCGATCGTTTGCTCCTCAGCGTCGGGTGCCGCGTCGATGGCGGCGGCCTCCTTCAGATCCATGCCTGTGCAAAAGGCGGCACCCGCCCCGGTCAGCACGACCGCCCGGACTCTCTCGTCGACGCTCACCATGTCGATAGCATCGCGTAATTGCGCCATAAGTGCACGCGAAAGTGCATTGCGTTGATCGGGCCGATTCGAGAGTGAGAACCGCCACCGGCCCTCGATCCTCACGAATCACGAGTCTAGTGCTCATTTGCCTGATAACCTCCCGAGCTTACGCATGACCATCCGGTGGTGCGGGAATCTTCATCTCCAGCAGCACCACGCCCAGCGCCTTGCCTTGGGTGTCAAGTCGGAGGGAACGGCTGGCGCCGCCTGCCAACGCGTGATCGACCACGAAATTGAACGCATGAAGACCGGGAATCTCATAGCGCACCACCCGACCGATCCCCATCGGACTGCAAGAACTCGGCGACTGCGGCGTCGGTCAGATGTGTCAAAGAGCCAGACGTAAAGGGCGGCATCGTTGGCCACGACGCCGATATTCGATCGATCCCCTTTGTCGCCGCTCCGGGTGTGCGCCAGGTCTCCCAGTCGAATCCATCGCTTCAATTCAGGCATTATTGTTTCTCGTTGCGATCAACTTCAAGCCTGCGTGGCAAGATGCGACCGGGTCTTCAGCTTGCCGTTGCCCACTCTGCCGCGGATTGGACTTCAACGCGGTCCGCTCTTCGGCCAGGGCACGCGGCACCAGGGCGGGCCAGTAACCGAACGCCGGCCGCGGTGATGGCCGGCCCGCCGCGTAGCCGACAATGCCCGGCGGCCCCGACGGTCACAAGCGGTGCCAGCTCGCGGCAAAATCGTTCGACGGCCGCGCGATCGGGGTCGCGAACTGTCACGCGCAAGACCACTTCAAACGGGGGTGATGCCGGCCGAATGACTCCAGGTGCGACGTCGCCGGCGCCCAGGCACTCGACCAGGAATCGGCTGAGACGCACACCGGCGCGGCGGACTCGCTCCAGGATGATGTTCCCGGCCGCGCGTGCCTTGGCCTCGGCGTCGCGGCCCACGACGGCCAGCATTCCGCTGGCCGTCCAGCCATCGCGATAGACGGCCGACGAGCTTGAGTCGATCCGACGGCGGACGCCCGGTCGCTCCGCTGACGGCCACGCGGTCCCTCCCCTGCTCTGCGATCGACACCGTCGTGAAATCGACGTCGACATCCGGCGTACGATACCGCGCCGGGTCGTCAATCTCGTAGAGCAATTGCTCGGTGACCGTACCGACGCTGACCAGGCCGCCGGTTCCCGCGGGCTTGGTGATCGTGCACGAGCCGTCGGCGGCGAGCTCGGCGATCGGATAGCCGATCCCGGCGAAGTCAGATAGCTCGGTCCAACCGTGCCACAGCCCGCCCGTCGCCTGGGCGCCGCATTCGATCAAGTGGCCGGCAGCCGAAGCACCGGCGAGCTTGTTCCATTCGTCCCACCGCCAGCCGAAGTGATCGGCCGCCGGGCCCAAAGTCAGTGAGGCATCGGCGACCCGGCCGGTGACCACAAATCTGCGCCCCGATTGCAGTGCCTCCGCGATCGGCCTGGCTCCCAGGTAAACGTTGGCCGCCACCAGCCGCGAGGCCACGTCCGTGATCGAGTGCGCCCGTTTCGAGGTGCGAAAGGTCGATTCCCATGCCAATCCATTCCGGAATCAAGCCCAAGACATCGTCGCCTGTGACGACGCCGATCGCCAAATTTACCAGGCCGGCAGATTTCAAAATGTCACCGCATCGCGCGGCACACGCCGGCGGATTCAGCCCCCCCGCGTTGGTGACGATCCGTAATCCTTCATTTTCGACAAGGATCGGAGTCAGCCGCTCGACCAGATCGGGAAAGTCGGTCACAAAGCCGGCTTTAGGGTCCTTCGATCTTAGATGGCTCAGGATCGCCATCGTCAGCTCGGCCAAGTATTCGAGCGTGAGCACGTCGATCCGCCCGTCGCGGGCGAGCAGATACGGCGCATCCAGATTGTCGCCCCAGAAGCCGGCGCCGTTGCCGACTCGAATTGATTCGGAAACCGCATGGGGGGCGTTCGGTATCATTGATCTCGAGCTCAGCCCAAAGATCGGATTGACCACCGCTGCATGTTATCCGAGAATCACACCTGAAATACACCCGTGCAAACCGGTGACAGCTCCCGAGATCGCACTGCCACATCGAGCGCCAAACTCAAGACCTCGCGCGTCCGTGCCGGATCAATGATCGCATCGATCCAGAGCCGCGCGGCCGCGTAGCGGATATCGGTCTCATGATCGTACCGCCGGCGAAGCTCTTCGGCCATGGATGCCAGCTCGGTGTCGTCGACCGCTTTTCCCTGCCGTTTGAGCGTAGCGACGTTGACATCGAGCATCGTTCGAGCCGCTTGCTGTGCGCCCATCACGGCGTAGCGTGCCCCAGGCCACGCAAAGATGAAACGAGGGTCGAATGCCTTGCCGCAGAGCGCATAATGACCGGCACCAAATGAGTGCCCTACAATTAAGGTAATCTTGGGAACCGTGCTGTTGCTGACGGCACTCACCAACTTCGCTCCGCGGCGGATGATGCCGGTCCGCTCGGCGTCACGGCCCACGTCAAAGCCGTTCACGTCCTGCAGGAACAGGATCGGTAGCCGGCTTTGGTTGCAATCGAGTACGAACCGCGCGGCCTTGTCTGCACTGTCGGCATAAATTACTCCGCCGAACTGGATCGGCCCACCCCCTTCGGGCCGGAACCTGAGCCGCTGCGTCGCTACAATCCCCAGCGCCGTCCCCCCCAAGGAACCGAAACCGCAGACCAGTGTCCTGCCATACTCGTTGCGATATTCGTCGATCCGGCCGCCGTCCAAAATCGCGGCGAGGAGATCGCGCACGTCGTACTGCGCCGACGGATCGGAACTCACGAGATCGTAAATGTCATCAGCCGGCCGTGACGGCGGCGCGATCGTTATTGGACTCGCCGACGCCGACGGATCTGGGGGCAACAAAGCAATCAGCCGGCGCAGCCTGGATAGACAAGCGTCGTCGTCCGGCTCGCGGTAATCGACTGTCCCGCTGATAGCCGCGTGGACGTGTGCTCCCCCCAGTTCCTCATGCGAGATCTCCTGGCCGATGGCCGCTTTTACCAGGGCAGGCCCGGCCAAATATAATCCTGACCCCTCGGTCATCAAGACCGTGTCGCACAGGACCGGCAGATAAGCTCCGCCGGCAACGCAATTGCCCATGATTGCCGCATACTGAGGCACGCCGGCGGCCGAGAGCACGGCGTTGTTGCGAAAGATCCGCCCGAAGTCGTCTTCGTCCGGAAAGACCTCGTCTTGCATCGGCAAGAAGACTCCCGAAGAGTCGACGAGATAGACAAGGGGCAGCCGGTTCTGGCCGGCAATCGTTTGGGCCCGGAGAATCTTTTTGATCGTCAGCGGAAAGCATGCGCCTGCCTTGACGGTGGCGTCGTTGGCGACGACCATTGTCCGCCGGCCGGCAATCGAGCCAATCACGGTCACGACACCGGCAGCGAGCGCCCCGCCCCATTCCTGATAGATCTCGTGAGCCGCCCACAACCCCACTTCTAATGAAGCGGAACCGGCGTCAAGCAATGTGGCGATCCGCTCTCGTGCCGTCTTGCGCCCCTTGGCGTGCTGCCGGTCGATGGCGTCCTTGCCCCCACCCTCTTTTATTCGAGCTTCTTGCGCGACGAGCTCCACCGTCAAAGTCCGGAGTTCACGGTCGTGGCCGCTACGGGCACCGGCTTGGGCACGAGGACTGGTCACGGAAATCGACGTCCTTCCATCATGGCGTCTCCTGGGGGGAAAACGGCCTCTTGGCCGGCAGTCTCAATGAAGTCGGGGATCGGTGGCGGCAATGATCGCAGAGACGGCCTGCTGATTGAAGCCTTTATATCCCTCGCGCCGTTCCAGGTTTTCGAGGTGGCTGCCAATCGCCCCTTCACGCAAGAATTTCTCATGCTGTTGGGCGGTGATCCAACCCTGCGCAAGTGCCCGGTCGGCCCGATGTTTGGCGACCGGCCAGCGCTCGCCGGCTGTGAACGCCTGCCTCAGGAACGGGAAATTCGAGAATGGTGCCATCGTTTCGATACCGGCGTCCGCCTTCAGGCCCTCGCGCAGAGCGTCGAAGTCAAACTGAGCCTCAAGATGGTGCATGCCGGCTTCCAGGATCGACTCGCCGTGCAGGGCGACCCACAATCCGACCGTTCCTGGACAGGAAAGATCCGGCAATGACTGGTGGGCAAAGTCGGCCGTGGCTTCTTCGGGGGCCAAGTCGAGATCGGCGAAAATGACGATGCCCGTGACCGGGTGCTCGACGATCTGCGCGCCCCAGCCGGCGTGTTCTCCGGCATGGAACCGCTCGCGCAGCACAAAACCGAGCCGGCTGAACATGCCGATCACGCGGGGAAAGAACCGCCGCGAACAGCGGAACGTATGGTGGTCGTGATTGGCCCAGCCCAGGCCAAGTCGATCCTGCCGCGCTTTCTGAGCCCGCGCTGCCTTGTTGCGTGACTGCCAGTAATCTCGCTCGACTTCAAACACCAGGTGACAGGCCAGGTCGGTCGATCCCGCCAGTTCGATCACGCGTTCGAGAGTTGCCTCGGTAACATCAAAACCCTCTAAATCATCATCAAAGCGTCGGCGCCGCGCCTGCCAGAGGTCGCGTGCCGCCAGGGCGTCGCGTGCCGCGTGCGGCTTCATTCGCCCCTCCCTCGCCAGATCGCCAGGAAACGGCTCGAAACCCAGGTAACCCCGCCTCTCGACCACGGCCAGCGTCGTCTTGGCGCCGGGCACTCGGCCCACTCGGTATGGGCCCATCGAGTAGCCCATCATTTCTAAGCCGAGGTCATGCGCACGGGAAAAATCCGCCACCCTCTCGACCTTGATCGCGACCTCGATGATCTCCCTTCCTCGCGGCCCCTTGGATTGCTTCTGCGCGCTTGCCAGGACGATACGGGGAAAGATTCCGCCGGGATGCGCGAACAAAGGAATGCCGACGGCGTACGAGGTCCTTTGCCGCTCAAAGCCGGTCTCCTCCAATTGATGGGCCAGGACGTCTTCGTTCGCGACTACAAGGTGATCGACCCAGTCTTTGAATCTGGTCCCCGTCTCACGGCTCATCCGGTCCGCCAGTTCGGTTGCAAAGGCATTCCCGGCCAGTGCGGTGTCAATTAGCTCGTCGACCAGTGCTTCCGTCTGTGGCCAGCGCTTCCAGTCAAACGCAACCCGGGCGGCCGACTCGGCGATCAACGTCATGGCAAATCTCCTACGTTCCCTCGTCCTCTTGCGACGTCTCGATCCAGGCGAGGGTCGCCCGTCGACTTACGCGGGCCCCTGGACATATTCCTCGAACTCGGAGCCCGATTCCGCGCCGTCAACCATACCTCGCTTACTCGCGCCCAGAGCGGCTTTCAACGTCGCGGCGAACAACTCCAGACCGATCTCCACTTGCCGCCTGTTCAGGCACAAGGGGGGGCAAAATCGAACCGTGCTCGGTCCGCACGGCAGCAAAAGCAGACCGCGCTGAAACGCCAATTCGACGATATGGTCGCGCAGCGCCGAGTCGGGCTCTCCCGCCTCGGATTGGATCTCCACGCCGATCATCAGCCCCAGCCCCCGCACTTCGCGAATCAGCGAAAAGCGGGCGCAGCGCGGCGAGACCTGTTCGAAGCTGGTGGCCGCGGTCCAGGGCGTTGGCGCGGTAACGAGTTTCGAGCAACTTGATTGTCGCCAGCGCTGCGGCGCACGCCACCGGGTTGCCGCCGAATGTCGAGGCATGGCTGCCGCTGGGCCAATCCATTACCGAGGCCTTGGCCACGATCGCTCCCAATGGCAGACCATTGGCGATCCCCTTGGCAAGGCACATGATGTCGCCGGCCACGCCCCAGTGCTCTGCGGCAAACATCTTTCCTGTGCGGCCCATGCCGCTTTGAATCTCATCGAAGACCAGTAGCACACGATGCTCGTCGCACAGCCGGCGCAGTCCCGGCAGAAAATCCGGTGGAGGCACGATGTAGCCTCCTTCCCCCTGAATCGGCTCGACAAAGATCGCCGCCAGCTCGTCTGGGGGACAGATGGTCCGGAAAAGTGCTCTTACGCTTTCGACGTCGCCGTAACGTGCATGATGGATGTCGGGAACGAGCGGCGAAAAGCCCCGGCGCTGCATCGGCTTGGACCCCGAGAGCGACATGGCCCCGTAGGTCCGACCGTGAAACGCATTGACGAACGCCACCACGCGGTTGCGGCCGGTATGCCGCCGGGCCAGCTTAAGGGCGGCCTCAATCGACTCGGCTCCGCTGTTGGTGAAGAACACTCTCTTGGGCTCGGAACCAGGGGCTAAAGCGGCCAAACGCTCCGCCAGCCGGATTTGCGGCGCATAGTAAAAATCGGTTCCGGACATGTGAATCAAGCGGTTCGCCTGGCGGCGTATCGCCGCGACCACCTGGGGATGCGAATGCCCGACATTGGTTACTGCGATCCCGGCCGTGAAGTCGAGAAAGCGGTTACCGTCCATGTCTTCGACCATCGTCCCCCGGCGCGGCGCACGACGAGTGGGTACATCCGCGTGTACGAAGGAGACATCACCCGTAAATCACGCTCGAGCCAGGACGTGCTCTTCGGCCCTGGCAGCGGACCCACGATGCGCGGAATGTCGCGTGCGAGAGGAATCATTCCTTTATCCTTCCTGGCGCTCGGTACTCGATCGACTGGCGCGACTGATCTATATGATTATCAGGCAATTTTACCTTTTGGTCAAATCATTCCGAACCGGCGCGTTCTCATCTATGATAGGTCAAAGTGCCAGCGGCCAACGCTCGGTCGTGGTGAAGTCACAGACGAGTCGGAACGCGGATATGATAAAAACGGTCGTTGTCGGGCACGGCCTGGCGGGTCGAGCCTTTCACTGCCCATTGATAAGGCGCCAGCCCGGACTCTGCCTGCACGGGATCGTAGCGCGCGACCCCGAAATCCGGTCGCAAGCTGTATCGCTGTGGGGCCAGGATGTACGCGGCTACGCGGATCTGGATGAAGCCTTGGCCGACCCTGAGGTCCAGTTAGTGGTAATCGCCACACCACACGACAGCCACGCCGATCTGGCCGTTACCGCCCTTCTGAGCGGGCGGCACTGCGTCGTCGACAAAGTGATGGCTCTGACCACGGCTGACGCCGACCGGATGATCGCTGCTCGTGACCGCTCGGGATGCATGCTTTCGGTATTTCATAACCGCCGATGGGATTGGGACTACCTGACCGTCAAGGAAGCTCTCAACCAGGGCATGCTCGGGCGGCCGCTCTTGATCGAAAGCTCCGTTTGCCGCCACGCGCCGCCTCGGAGCTGGCGCGGTCACGCCCAGTCGGCCGGAACGATCTTACACGATTGGGGCGCGCATCTCGTCGACCAGGCGCTCCAGCTGGGGCTGGGAGCATGCCGCCGACTCACGGCCTGGATATTGCCCGCTCCGTGGGCCAACGTCGATAGCGGCGCTCATGGTAGGATTGTCCTCGAGTTCGACAACACACTCTTCCACATCGAATCGAGCCGGATTTGCCCGCTAGACCGTCCCCGTTGGTGGATCATCGGCACAGACGCTGGGTTTGTGAAGTTTGGCGTCGATCCACAGGAAGACGCCCTCCGTGCCGGCGATATCGACCGCGCGGCCGAGCCACCCGAATTCGAGGCCACAGTTCGCCGGTCCGACAGCGCAAGGCAGACCGCCGAAATTCGCTTCCCGACCATCCGCGGTCATTGGGACGCCTACTACGGAAATATCGTCCAACACCTCGAAGGCCGCACTCCATTAGCCGTGAACGCCGAACAAGCCCGTGAGGTCGTACGCCTGCTCGAGGCCGCGACTTGTTCCACACGCGAGCATGCGACGGTCACCGGACCTTGGGGCCTATCATGAAGAGAATGAAGCGCTCTGAGAAATCCGGGGGTACTCGATGGTTTTTTGCGGGCGTCGTTCAAAGTGCGTTCCCAATTGCACTTCCTGCACAGCAGAAGTTTTTCATCATTCAAACTTCATTATTATTGCCAAGTAAGCGCCGGACGGTTAGCTTGAGCGTGGGGAAGACTTCCCATTTCGGCATCCCTGCTCGATGATCGAATCGCGGTATCGGGAAGTGTGGCGAGGCTGTCAACCTGAAAACCTCCGAGGGAGTCGAGTCGATGACAAGACATTTGCTAGAACGGTCACGGAGGTACTCTTCTGATGATTGATATGAAATGTCCGAGCTGCGGGGCTGGCGGGCGGATACCTAAGGAGAAGGTAAATACGCGCCTCGTTTGCAAGAAATGCCTGCGGGTCTTTCACGTCACCTCGGCCGGCAACACCGTACTGGGCGAACCGGCTGCTCACAAGGAAGAGGCAAAGCCTCGGCCGACCCGCGAGTCGGCCCGCGAGGATACCGTCCAGAGTTTCGACGAACTGACGTCAAAGCTCTCCAAGATTCGGCTTCCCCAGGTCGATCCGGCCACCGTGGGAATGGTAGCGGGTGCGATTCTTGTCCTGGCTCTCGGTTACTGGTTCTTTTTCTACAAGCAGTCGCTGGCGACCCGAACGGAAAGTATCGCGCGAGC
Organism: uncultured Isosphaeraceae bacterium; assembly: GCA_963850935.1. GTDB lineage: Bacteria > Planctomycetota > Planctomycetia > Isosphaerales > Isosphaeraceae > CAWFRS01. Next base: position 77,250 of record CAWKNT010000027.1, on the reverse strand, counting down.
CATCATCAAAACCGACATGAAAACCGTCGTCGATCTTGCCGCGCCCGGAACGGAGATGGATACAATGAGATGGTATAATGATGTTTATAAATCTTACATGGATCTCAAGCTGACCCTGGCCGGGCAAGACGCGGGGATTACGATCCAACTTCCCGGCGAGGATAAGGGGGGCGCGACCCGGGTCAACTTGACGTTCTCGAAGGATGGATTGCGGTTCGACGGTTCCATTTTCAACGATGCCTTGTCGCCCAATCCCACCTTGTCTCGTGCCAGGCAAGCGCTGGATGTCCCACTCTTCTGGGTGAAAGACCTCTGGGGCAACTGGCTGCTCGACGGGACCAAGACGCTCAGTGGTACGTCGTCGCCATGAAACAGCGGAATGCTTTTGGCGCGGCCAGACTTCCGACGGCAACATCTGTTTTCTCGGCGACTTCCACCGACGCTATGGGTTTGCCATGCACAAGTGCGTGCTTGGATGTATCGTGTCGTATCCGGCGCTTGACGACTCGGCCAGTTGAGGCTACGATCTTCTGGACTATGGATTTACGTCGACGAATTCGACGTAATCCGACGCTCGAATCGATTGGACCTCTCGGTGGGCCAGCGCGGTGCTCTGCGCCGCTTACTCGAGGTGGGGAATCCAAGCCGATGCACGTATTCGACGACTTGCGTGGGACCGTGAAGCTCGACGAGCCGCTGGCTCCTCTGGTTTGGTTCCGTCTGGGAGGACCGGCCGCGTACTTCGCCAGTCCCCAGCAACTCGACGAGCTGATCGCCCTCTTGAAGCGGTGCCGGCAGGAAGGGATCGCCTTCAAGATTCTGGGGGGCGGCTCGAACGTCTTGGTTCGCGACGAGGGGATCGCCGCGCTTGTGATCCACCTTGAAAGCCCCTTCTTCTCCGACGTGACAGTGCGGGACAATGTCGTGGAGGCCGGGGCCGCGGTTCCGCTCACGGCCTTGATCTCGCATTCTGCCCGGGCCGGGCTGGGCGGCCTCGAAGTGCTGACCGGCATTCCGGGCACGGTCGGTGGTGCGCTGCGGGGCAATGCCGGCGGCCGCCAAGGGGCAATCGGCCAGTTCGTCCGCCGTGCGACCGTCCTCGACCCGGCTGATCTAGTCCAGGTCCGCGAACGCGACGACCTCAGCTTCGCCGATCGCGACTCCAACCTCGACGAGCCCTTGATCCTCTCGGCCGAATTCGAGCTCACGCCGCGAAGATCCAGAATCCGTCGTGCGTAGAATGAGGCGCATCTGGATCATCAAGAAGGAGAATCAACCCTACGGACACCAGTCGTCCGGCTGCATCTTCAAGAATCCCTCGCCCGACGTGTCGGCGGCAGCCCTGATCGACCAGGCTGGACTGAGAGGCACCCGCTGCGGCGGGGCCGAAGTCTCCGATCGCCACGCCAACTTCATCGTCGCCCATCCCGGCGCCAAGGCGATCGGACGTGCTTCAGCTCATCGACCGGATTCGCCAGCGCGTCTGGCAGCAGTTCGGATACGAGTTGGAACTCCAGATTCAAGTCTGGTAAGTTTTATTGCGAACTGGATCCATATTCGCAGGTGATGGAACAGCCGCGAACCCCCACGGATGATGGGCCGAGGCGGATCGGGTTTTGGATGCCGCGAGCCTCCTCGAAGCGCCCGCGCCGGCGATTTCGACTGCGCCGCCTTGATCGCGGCTCGGCCGACACTCGCCAGCTCGACTCGTTGAAGATCGGGATATTTCGTCGCTGGTGGGGCTGACTGTTACGATCAGTTTGATCTTTCTCGGGTCGTGGGCGCACGTCGCCTCACTCTTGGTTGGCTGGCCGTTCAGGCACCTTATCAATTCCCTTCAGCCAGATCCATCTGGTTAACGAGCCCCCACGATGGTTTCGGGGCGGAACTCGGGCTCTGCTCGAAGACGTGCGCAAGTCGGCTGGGGAGCCGAGACGATATCGGTTCTTCAGGTGACCCCCTGAACGATCTGGCGATGTCGTTCAAAAAGTATGCCTGGGTCGAGGAGGTGTCAAGGTTTCGTACGCACCTGGAAAGATTCGAAGTCGAGCTCCGTTATCGCAGGCCGGTCGCATGGGTCCAGTTGTCGTGGTGCCGAACAGATCGTGGTCGATGAAAAGGGCAACATTCTGCCGGCCGAAGACGTCGACGTGCCTGCAGCTTGGCAGAGTGATCAAGATCACGGGAGCCGACGGCTGTCGGCTCCCTCGGATCGCCAGCCGGGAGTTGATGTGGAAACTCGCGCGGACGGTAACGGTCTCGAGCGAGTCGACGACCGAATTGTGGCTGCGGCCAAGCTTGGCCGGTTTTCTCTTACAAGAGCCGCAGAACAGCGATGCCCAACGATCGGATGCGCTGCGGATGATTGAGATCATCGTCACCGATTTCCCGACAGCGGGGACTTGTTTGTCTTCAACGCCGAAGCGATCGACGATTCTGCTGGGGTCAAGCGCCGGGGCGATGAGCCGGCAGGCAAGCCAACTGCCGACGACAAATGGGCCATGCTCCGCCGATGGCGAGAGACGGTAAAGGCTCGATATGTGGCGGAGGGGGATTTCTGGGCTTTCTCAAATGATCGGTCTGCGCCACGTCTGCCCGCCGACCCATAGACGGCACGAACCGACCACAGAAAGCCCTCCCAAGAAGACCGCGTCCGCCCCCGCCACAGCCCGCCAACCCGCCGGGATCGGGATAATTGCCGCGATCCTGTCCCGTTAGTATCGGAGGGTTATGACGCGGGTGCTTCGCGCACTGGTCGAAACTGGGTGAAGCCGGGCGATTCGCCGGCGATTCATCGTGATGCCAAACCGAAGCGGGAGAATGACACACCATGGCCAGTCGCCTGGGCCCATCGTGGTTGAATCGAGTTCAACAGCTTGCCGGACCGACCCATGCCGGCCGGCTGGGCCGCTACGCCGTCTTGGTCGATCGGATCAACGCACTCGAGCCGCTCTACGAGGTCTTGAGCCCCGAAGAGCTGAAGGTCGCGAGCCCACGACCTGAGGATGCGAGCCCGGCAGGGTGATTCGCTCAACAGCCTGCTGGTCGAGGCATTCGCCCTGGTCCGCGAAGCGGCCAAGCGCGCGATCGGCCAGCGCCAGTTCGACGTCCAGATCGTCGGCGGCATCGCGATCCACAACCGCTGCATCGCCGAGCTCGAAACCGGCGAAGGGAAGACGCTGGTGGCCACCATGCCGGCGTTCTTGAACGCCCTTCCCGGCAAGGGCGTCCATATCGTCACGGTCAACGACTACCTGGCCCGCCGCGACGCCGAATGGATGGGGCCGATCTACCAGATGCTCGGGCTTGACGGTCGGCTGCATCCAGACCGGCCAGAGCGACACCGTCCGCCGCGCCGCCTATGCCTGCGACATCACCTACGGGACGGCCAAGGAGCTTGGCTTCGACTTCCTGCGCGACGAGCTGAAAAAGCTGCAGCTCGGCGGCGACGCGCACCGCAAGACGTTCGAGGAGGTCTATCTGGGCCGCGGGGGCCACTTCGAGGGGCAGATGCCCGTGCAGCGCACCCACTATTTCGCGATCGTCGACGAGGCCGACAGCATCTTGATCGACGAGGCGCGAACGCCGCTGATCATCGGGGCCAACAATCAGCCGACCCAGGAAGAGGCGGCCGCCTACTATGGTGCCGACCAGCTCGCGGCCACCCTGGTCCGCGTCAAGGATTACAAGTACGATCCCCTGGAGCGCAAGGCCGAGCTGACGGCCGCCGGCCGGCGCAAGGTTCAGGCGGTCGCCGCCAACCCGGCGTTCGTCAGCCTGACCGTCGACGGGCTCTACGAATACGTCGAGCGATCGCTCCGCGCCCAGATCGCCTATCTCAAAGACCGCGATTACGTCACGGTCGACGGCGAGATCGTCATCGTCGACGAGTTCACCGGCCGTATGATGCCCGGACGCCAGTGGCAGGATGGACTGCACCAGGCCATCCAGGCCAAGGAGCGGCTGGAGATCACCCTGGAAACGATCACCGCGGCCCGCGTGACCGTTCAAGACTTCTTCAAACGCTACAACAAGCTGGCGGGCATGACCGGGCACGGCGTCGTCCGACGCCGCCGAGCTGCGGCGAATTTACAAGGTCGGCGTCTTCAAGGTGCCGACCAACCGCCCCGGCCGCCGCGTCTGGCTGCCCGACCGCATCTTTTCCAATTCGGAAGAACGGTTCCAGGCCGTCGCCGACCAGATCGTCGAGTGGAACAAGAAGGGCGTTCCCGTGCTGGTCGGCACCCGGTCCATCGAAAAGTCCGAGCGGTTGAGCGCCCTGCTCGAGGCGCAGGGGATCGAACACCAGATCTTGAACGCCAAGAACCACGAGATCGAGGCCCAGATCGTGGCGCAGGCCGGCCAGAAGGGCCGCGTGACGGTCGCGACCAACATGGCCGGCCGCGGAACCGACATCAAGCTCGGCGACGGCGTCGCCGAGCTGGGCGGGCTGCACGTGATCGGCACCGAGCGGCACGAAGCCCGCCGCATCGACCGCCAGCTCTCCGGCCGTTGCGCCCGCCAGGGCGATCCCGGGCCTTGCCCAGTTCTTCATCTGGCTCGACGACGAGATCATCGAGGCGTTCGGCGAAAAACCGGCCGCCCGCATTCGCAAGCGGCTGGGGGGCTCGGGTGAGCTGACCAGCGTCCGCATGCGGCGGTTCTTCGTCGCCGCCCAGCGCAAGAAAGAACGCCAGCACTTCCGCGATCGAAAGCTGCTGATGCACTACGAAAAGCAACGAGCCGAGATGCGGAAGAACATGGGGCTCAACCCGGTGCTCGGGTGATGTGTCGAAGCGGCCCGGCCGCTATCGGGCCAGCCGCTTCAAATGATGTTCAGCGAGCTCGCGATCGAGCTTCTTGAGCGATCCGAAGTGTTTTTCGGCGTACTCGACGCGATTCGCCGCAGTCCCCTGCCCTTCGCTTGGGCAGTCCCGGCCAGGTAGGACCGAAATTTCGGCCGTTGATGCTGCGATTTCATCAGGTAGTGGACCAAGAGCCAGCTCTCGGCGTACGAGAGCTGCTGCGTCTTCTCGTCCCAGAATGTTTCGTCGTCGGCAACCAGGTCGGCGATCGGAATCCAGCTCCGTGATTCGCTCGCAAACACAAAAGCCACGGTCGGTTCACCGATCCGATCGGGTGCTGGCCTCTTGTTCTTTTGCCAGAGCTCGACATATGTAGCCAAGCCTTCACTGACCCAGTCGGGCACATCCGTCTGCCGCGAGAGCAGCCCCGTGTTGAAGCAGAGCAAATGGGTCGTTTCGTGGACCAGAGCCAGCAAATTGACCCGTTCGGGATCAGCCTGCAGGTCGTCTTGGTCGCTCGTCGGTCGAAAGTCAAACATGACCAATCGATTGGTGTCGAGATCGTAGTGTCCGCCAACCATCTTGCCCGGGTCTTCGCCGAGAAACGCGCCATAGGAGTCTTTGTCCTTGAGCGTGATCACTGTCAATGGATGCGCTGGCATCACAAGATTGAAACCCTGATCTCGGAAATGCGACAGAAAGGCCACTGACAGCGATTCACAGATCCCAAGCGCGGTCTTGCGAAAGGCCTCGGGCGCGTCGCCTAGACCAAGAAAATGCTCCTTGCGGCTGGTTGAAAACTCCCCCAGCCCGGCCTTTTGCGCGAGAGCCTGAACCGCGATAATCTCCTCAGTCTCGTTTGCGCCATCCTGGCTCTGTATCGACCAACCGACGCGCGGGAGGGCCAATCCGACTGCCATTCCCACCATCGCGTCAGTTAAAAAGCAACGGCGGCTGGCCGCAGCAGCCGTTGTTCTACCTGTGCCATTGGCGTGCGATCGAATTCGCTGCATGATCGATCATGCTCCCAGGTTTGTCGATGGAGCGCTTACTAGCCAAGCAGGACTTTACAGCGATTCATTGTACCGCACTGAGCGGCCTTACGCATAATCACGACGTCGACCGCTCCTCCAGGCGTTCCCTCGGATTCCTCTTGTGAAGGTTGGCTCGACGGACTACCTTATCGCAGCGACGATGGATTGCGCCGGGCTCTCTTTTGCCAGCTTGCCCCAAAGAGCCGAGCATCACGGAGGATTTCATCATGCTGCGGGCAAATACGCACAACCTGTCACTTTCTACCCGCGCGGCTGCTGATCAAGTACACGATGTATCCAGGCACCAACTGGATCAGCCGCGATAAAGCGAAGGTTGTGAAGATGTTCCTGCGAGGAACTCATAAGCGGCCAGTCCGCACGCTCGACTGCGGCTGCGGCAATGCCTATTTCGCCCACCAGGCTGTTCTGCGCGGTTCACGCTGCACGGGCATCACGATTCACGAGTGGGAAAAGCATAACTGTGAAGAGATGCGCAGTTTCCTCGATATCTCGCACGGGGATCTTGATTTTCGAGTTGCCAACCTCGAATCCCTCGCCGCCCTTCCGCTCGAGCACGGGCAATACGATCAGGTCTTACTTTTGGACGTCATTGAGCACATTCTCGAGGCCAGGTCGGCCTTGCGGCAGATTCACGCCTTAACGGCCGAAGATGGGCTCGTTTACATCACGACCCCTAATCGCGACTGGCAAGGAAATGCCGACCGTATCCGCGTGACCCGCGTCGAGGATGGCTGGCACGTACGCAACGGCTACACCTTCGAACAACTCGAGTCGCTTCTTGAAGAGTGCGGCTTCGAGCCCGTTGATCGGCTGCGCTTTGGCACTGCCGGATCGACACTTGTCACCTGGATTCAGCACAAACTGTTTGGGCGATGGATCGATCCGCTCACGGTCGCTTTTTTCCCGATCTTGAAGCTGCTGGCGATCGCTCTGTCCGGCCGGCGGGACACACATACGATTTTTGTGCTCGCGCGAAAAAGGCGAGGTTCCGGCTCGAGCACGCGTCGCGCCGATTGACCACGTCGTGCTCAGTGCGTAGATTGAACGACTCGGGTGATCGCCTTATTAACCTTGGATTTGTCCAGTCCCCGGGTGCCGTTTGATGAGCGTCGTCCGCTATTCACCTCCATTTTTCGTCGGAATCGACCTGGGCGGGACCAACATCAAGAGCGGCGTTGTGGACAACGAAGGGCGATCGTTGTCGTCCGTGAGTATCGAAACCCACGCCGAACGAGGTCCGAACGTCGGCGTCGATAGCCTGGTCGCGGCTGCGAACAAGGCCGTCGCGGCGAGTGGAATTCAATGGGATCGCATCGCGGCCGTCGGCTTGGGCTCGCCCGGGACGATGGACCTCGCGGCCGGAATGCTGCTCGACCCACCTAACCTCCCGGGTTGGGATAACTTTCCAATTCGTCAGCGGCTCGCCGATCGACTCGAGAAGCCGACGGCGTTCCAAAATGACGCGAATGCCGCTTCGTATGGTGAATTCTGGGTTGGTGCCGGTAAAGATTATCGCAGCCAGGTCATGTTCACTCTGGGGACCGGGATCGGCTGCGGAATTGTAGTCGATGGCATGATCATCGAAGGTCGCCACAGCCACGGCGCCGAATGCGGCCACATCATTATCGAAATGGATAACGGCCGCCTGTGTTCGTGCGGCGCTTACGGACACCTGGAGGGTTACGCGTCGGCGACTGCGCTCGTCAAGCGCGCCCACGAGGCGTTGGACGGCGACGCCAAGCCTAGCCGCTTGAGATCGCTCAAGCACGATGAGATCACCAGCCGAGCGATCTCCCTAGCGGCGGACGAGGGCGATGAACTGGCTCGCCGTTTGATGCGTGAGACCGCGCATTACCTGGCCGTCGGTGCGGTCTCGCTCATGCACACCATCGACCCGGACATCGTGCTCTTCGGCGGAGGCATGATCGCAGCCGGTCAACCGTTTCTGGATGCCATCCGCGCGGATATTCGCACAATGGCCTTTCCGGTGCCGGCCGCGAAGACGCGCATCGAGTACGCGCAGCTCGGAGGCGAGGCCGGATTCATCGGCGCTGCCGGGTGTGCCAAGATCGCGTTTCATCGACCGGCGTAGGATTAATACGGTTGCTGATTTAACGTATTATGCCGACTTCAAGAATGTCTCTCGCCCGCCCGGGGTGGCTGGGGGTGGCGCGGGCGTTGAACAACGAAGCGGCTGCGTCGTGGGAGGCGGAGCGCAACGTCTCAGTTGCCACGCAATGTCTCAAGATCGTCGGGCTTTTCGGCCGCGGCGTGCTCAAGTGCTGCGCGGGCTTCGGCCAGGCGACCGACCCTGACCGCCATGCGGCTCTTGATCAACAGCCCTTCCGCCTGTGGTCTCGGGTCTTTGAACATTGTCAAAAATAACCGCCACGCGTCGAACCGCCATGCGCTGCCTCTCAAACCGCCAAGGTGGTAAACGGAGATGACTGAGAGCGATTCAGGGAACGCACCGAGGACTGAAGCGGGTGACAATTCAACCGCCGCGATACGCAATCCAAGGACCCGGGCCGACGGATGATCAACCGCCAAGGACGCCAAGAGCGCCAAGAAAACCATTAATGCCGAAAACGTGCAGTCTATAACTTAAACGAACGCACATTGCTTCATTTTATGACGAAAACAAACTTGTTGTTTTTTGGAACAGAAGGAAACGAAGAGAACAAAGAATGCGAACAAAGAAATCAATAAGCTATCACACCCGCTCCTGGAGCAATCGCCCCCGATGCGGGTTATCAATCCAAGACTTGATCTGCTGTGCCTTGTCCGGGCCCACTTTAGGTTCGGCGCTCACACTTCGTTGCCTTCGTTTCCTTCTGTTCGAGGCTTGCTTGCTCCGCCTTGAGATTCCATTTGTCGTTCGCCCCCCTTGGCTGCAGGCAAGCCAAGGAGGGGCCGGAAATGCCGCTCGATCACCGTCTCCCACATGAAGTCGTGCTCGAATCGCTTCCGCCCTGCCAGTCCCATCTGGCGCCGCAACGGTTGGTCATCGAGCAGCCGGGCGAGCTGTCGGGCGAGATCAACCGGGTCGCTCGGTTCGCAGAGCAGACCGGTGATGCCATCTGTGACAGTATAAGGCAGTCCGCCGATGCGGCTGGCGACGACAGGGACGCCGCTGGCCATGGCCTCAACCGATGTGCGGCTGAGCGAGTCTTGGGCGATGGTCGGCACGAGGCAGATATCGGCGTCGCGGTAATGACGCGGCAGTTCGGTCAGTGAGCACCACCCCACCGATCGCGTAAACTCGTCGATCTGTCCGGGCGGGTCGAACGTGACCACCAGCTCGAAGTCGGTGTGCGACTGGCGCAGGATCCGGCAAGCCTCGTGCGCGACGTGATATCCCTTGATGGTTTCACCAGCCACCGCGGCCATGAACAGCGTGATCAATTCCGCTTCGGCATCGGCGTCGGGCGCGGATTCGGCCCCGTTGGGCGCGGGTCCCCCGACCCCGCCCTCCGCGCTGACCGAAGGTCTCCCTGGCTCCGCTCCCTCCTCCAATGGCCAAGGAAACCGCGCCGGGTCCATACCCCAGGGAACGATGCACACCCGGCTGGAATAGGGTTCAAGCATCGCCGCGATGATCGGATTGAGAGCCAAAACGGCCTGGGCCTCAGCCAACGAATTACGCAGCTTCTGGTCGTATTCCCGCGTGCCGACTCCGGCCAGCTCGCGTTCGGCCTGGTGCAGCGCTCCGGAATGACGCCCGCGCTCGGCCAGGCAGCGGCAGCAGATCTCAGGTGTGGCGAGCTGATTCCGCGGGCACTGCGTCACCTGATCCGGCCCGGTTGCAAGCAGTCGTAGGTTATTGAGCGGGCAGATGTTCTCTTGCGCCTGGTAGAGCAAGAAGTAAGGGTAACCGCGCACCGCCTCGGCCAAAAGCGGCTTCATGTTCCACGCGTCGGTGATAATGACGTAGTCAGGATCGAATGCCTCGACGGCGCCGCGGAATCGTGCCTGGATGTCAGCGACGTTCCAGGTCGACTCGTCAAACTCGATGGCCTCACTGGGGCTGATCAGCTCGTCGGTTACCTGGCCGATCCCCCAGCCAGGGTATCGCGCGAAGTAATGCTTGACGTCGTATCCGCTCAGTGCCAGAAACTTAGCCAGCTCGGCGGTGTGGTGGTTGCCACCCCCGGTCGACGGCCAATTGAAAAGAAAGCTCAGAACGGCGACTCGCACGGGAGAGCCAGGCGTCCGGGGAGGGCGAGGCTCCGTCCGAGCCGGTATGGCTGTTTGTCCTGGTGCCGGCACCAGCTTCAGCTCGCCGAAATCATCCTGAACGGTGGCAAGGCTCGCTTCCGCCTCGACCAAATCCCGGTTGAGCCGCGCCACCAGGCAATCGGGATCGACCTCGACGGCCTCTCGCCAGCCCGAGCGTGCCTCGTCAAGTTTCCCCTCGATCGCCGCCAGCACGGCCAGATCGTTACGGATCAAGGCACGAAGCCGCGCGTTTGACCTGGGGGTTAACCGTTTAAGACTGGCAAAAGCGCGGCGGGCATCGTCGTACTTTCCCTGCTCTGCCAGGAGGCACGCCGCGAGATAGCGCGGCGGCAGGCCCGGCTGCGCCTTCCTCGCGCGCCGATGCCTGTTACCTGCGGTTAGCGCGACCCTACCTCCCGGTTCGGGCGGCTCCGGTTTCTTCGAGCGGGGTCTGCTCATGCGGTTAGCTACGAAAAAAAGGGGAATTCACGAAAGAAGAAGCGTCACCCGTTTTGAGGAATCACAGGCCGGCGGTTGGCGAGAGCTGTCGATTGCTGTCCAGACGATCTTGGGTTTTCGGTGATGGATAGCAGCCATGTCACTCCGGGCTGTCACACTTCGTTGCCTTAGTTTCCTTATGTTCAAGGGTTGCTTGCACCGAGAAGGTCGAGCGCGGCGAAATCCTTCGCAGGGCTCAATCCGTCGTCGCGCTTGCCATGATTCGTGGCCCTCTTTTCCGTGCATTTCCGCGTTTTCCGTGGTTAATCATCTTCGCCCGCCTCTGCCGTCCGCGGTCCCGCAAGGCTCAGGGCGTCTCGCAACGCCGCGATCGCCATCGCCGGGCAGTGCAGCTTATCGGGTGGCACGCCATCAAGCGCTGCGATCAGGTCTTCCGCGGTCAACTCACGACAATCCTCGATCGTCCGTCCCACAACGAGCTCCGAAAGTACCGAGCCGCACGCGATCGTCGGCCCGCAACCGACCGTGTGATACTTCGCCCCCGCGATTCGACCGTTTTCGAGTCTCAGAAAGAGAATAAGAAACGCACCCCGCCCAGGCGCCCCGGCGTGGCCGGTCAAGTCCGGATATTCCATGACCCCGCCGTTGCGCGGCGACAGCACGTGGTCCATCATCGTTTCGGAGTACTTACCCATGGATTACTGTGAAAAAAGGCTCAACGGCGGCGGGTTGCTGGGCCGTTACTTTGCGGCCACGCGGGCGAAATTGCGGGAAATCAGCAGGCGCCTCGGCGTGCGGCACGTGATCGACCTGGCGGGCTGCCCGGCGCGATGACGCGATTCCGGACGTAGGAACGCGCCGACGTCGTGCCGGTCCGTTGATTCTGGCGGAAGTGTAGCTGCTACGCGCCAACATCTGAGAGCGATCACGCTAATCGACGCACTTTTGAGCAGGATAATCGATGGTTTGCCTCTTCTGCCGCTCGCAGCTTGAATTGCCGCGTTGCGGCGTGATCTGGATTACGAGTGGGTTGTGGCGGATGACGCGGACATCCTGTCCCGGATGTCGCGGCTCCTGCCGCGAAGGTTTTTCGCATTAGTGCCGATCCCGGAGCTGGGATTGACCGAGGTCGGAACGGGAGCCAGGCCGAGCTGCGGCACTCGGCCTGGGCTCCGGTCTCGGCCCCTGGGTCTGTGCTCGGGTTGCTCCTCAGCAGAGCCCTATCCTCCGCCCAGGCCGTTCTTCAGTTTGAGGCGGTCGTGCCTCCCACGCAACCTCTTGCACCGCGCGACCGACCCAAAGCCCGACCGTCTCGCGCCGCCCGCAACAGGCGTTCGCGCTTTAGCGAGGATCCGCGCACCGAGACCGGCGAGTTTGTCCGTCGGCGTGACGTATCCGCGCACGCCGCGCACGCGGCAAAGCCCAAGAGCGACGTTCCGTTCCCGCTTATCTCTATAGGGGGAACGGGAACGGCCCTGCCGCGCGATCAATCGAGCCGCTGCCATCCCGCTGCCGTTCGGCTCAACCGCCCAGCGCGCTCGAGCGACTCGAGCACCTCGCCCAGACGCTCATTCTTGATCGCGAGGCAGTCACGGAGCTTCGCTCGGGTGAGCACCATGCCGCCGGCCAAATTGTCCAGCACTCGCTCCTCGAGGCTGGGTGGCTTTCCGTCCTCCTGCTGCGCTACGACCTCCAGGTGCGTCTTGTCCGGATTGGTCGTGACGAGCGCGGAAATGGATTGGCGGCGATGCGGGCGCCGCCCGATGCTCGGTGGAGAGCACCAGGTGTTCCTTGCCTCGCCGTAGGTAGAGGTTGGAGTCGCCGAAGGCGTGGATGTCACTGGAGCCGCGAAGTCCTATTCCGGCGGCGGCCCCTCCAGCGGCGTTCTTGCGCGTGTGATGCACCAGCAACACGGAAACGTCGAACTGCCGCTGCAACGAACGGAAGTACGCCAACAACGCGGCCACTTCGCTGGCATTGTTCTCGTCGATGCCGTGAAGTCTCACCAGAGGATCCAAGAGCAGCAGCCGAGGCCGCAGCCGGCGGGTCGTCTCCAGAAGCCGCATCCGGTCCGGGTCGCGATCGAGCCGGAGAACTGGCGCAGTGATCACATCGATCTCGACCCCAGCCAGATCAAGACCGCGATGCCTTGCCATTCCGTCGACTCGTTCGCGCACGACCGGCAGCGCGTCCTCAGCCAGATAGATTAAAACCGGTCCCGGCTCGGGCACGGCATACTTGCCCAAGCATGCCGTGCCAGTGGCAACCGAGAGGGCAATGTCCAGCCCCAGCCACGTCTTCGAGCACTTGGGAGCGCCACCGATGACGCCGACCGAGCTGGCACCCCAGAGTTGCTCCACAAGCCAGCGCTGGGCATTGTCTTCGCCCCGGATCTCACCTAAGCGCACGACGGGAAGCGGTTGGCTCAACATCGCAGGCATTTTCATGTCCTCACTTTTTTCCGCAAAGCGGGGCGCGAGTGCTTCGGTTGATACACCTCCAGGTAGACTTTCTCGTCGAGCTGCTTGATGTCGTGCGCCATGCCATAGGCCAGGAGCTCGCCGGCCATGGTCATCAGCACTCGGTAATTGCCCGCGCTGTGGTCGACTAACGCGTCCTTGAGCTCGGCCGTCATGAGTGCTCCGTTTCCGGCAGTCGAGAGTGCATGGCTCAAGAGCTCCAGGAGCTCCTCGCGTGACGCAGGCTCGGTCACGAGTCGCGTGCGGATTCTGGTCCCTAGCGGGATCAGATACTCCTGCCGCAACAGTTCCACGAGACGCCCGTCGCCCGAAAGAACCACGGTCAATAGCGACGTGGCGTCAAAGTCGGCGCTGGAGAGAATCCGCAGCTCGGCCAAGACCTGGCCGGGCATCTCCTGAGCTTCGTCGATCAAGAGCACTGGGCGGATGCGCGACGAGGCTACATGGGCCTTCCAGCGCTCGCGGAGTGCCTTGAATCCCCCCCAACGATTGGACGGCGTGAGCTTGACTGCGAAGATATCGCCCAGCTCTCGGTAGAAGTCGGTGTTTTTCGACTGCGGTCTCTCGATCACGCCGACTATGACATCACGCTGCGCCTGGAGCCGCCCGGCGACAACCCGCAGTGCCACTGACTTGCCAGTGCCGGAGTCTCCCGTGATGAGTGCGAAGCCACCCTCCTGGACGAGCTGTTCGACACGCCAGGCGAAGTGCTCAATCTTGGGTGTCACCAACAGACCTTCATTCGGGAGCTCGGGCGAAAAGGGGTTCCACTTCAAGCCGTAGAGCGAGAGCATTCGCTTGACGTTCATGAGGATTCTCCTGTCGTGGGAGGTGGTGTCTTGGGCAGGTACGCCGGCGGCAATCCCGTGGCGGAATACTCCTGGAGGATTTGCTTCAAAAGCGGCGGCAACTCGTCGCGAGTGCGTTGGCCTTCGCCGGATCGATCGGGCGGCAACTGGGCGACTTCAAGCTCGATTTTGGCACGGCGGCCGTCGGCGTTGGCGCTTTTATCGACAGGGTAAATGGGAGCCAGAATCGTCCCGCTGCGCGGGTCGACTAGATCAACTCGGCCGAGGTTCCAGCGGGCGTAGCGCACGGCGACGTCGCGGAAATGACGATACCGTGCCGGAATCTCGAAGCGCACGCCCTCGAGCGAGATTGTGCCATCGCTCTGTCGCTGGCGCCTGGTGGTTTCCAGTCGAAACGCATCCCGAAGCGACTCGCTCGAAGGGCTCGGGCGAAGCACGTGAAGTGCCTGTGCGAAACGGTGAACCGGCGAGCTTGATGTTTCGCGGTGGACTGCGTGGTTGTACTCGATTTCCACCCACGCCTGGGTGGCCTCGTTGAGAAGCTCGAGCGTCAACTGGGCCGTGCCGTCGAGCATCCTCATGAGGCGCCCTTCGAGCGTGCCCCAGAAGGCCTCCTGCTTGCCATTCTGATAAGGGCTGTACGGCAGGGTTCGCTCGTGGAGGATACCCAGGCACACCAGACCCTCGGCGACCTCTTCGGCCACCATCGCGGAGCCATTATCGGTCAAGAGTGCCCGAGGCAAACCGCGCTTCTGGATGGCCTGGGAGAGTCCGTGCACCAGATCTTCAGTGGTCTCCGAGAGGTACCACTGGACGTGACAGCAAAGTCGCGAATGGTCATCCAGAATGCCCAGCGCAATCGGGTGCAGCCACTGGCCGCCGGGAGTGAGCACTTTGAGGGACCCATGGTGGAAATCGAGATGCCACAGCGACCCGACGTAATCAGCTTCATAGCTGCGAATCTCTCGTGTCTGGCGTCTTTCTTCCGCCCGCGCTTCGCCGGGGCGTCGCTTCGGCGCGTAATCTGGGCTTGCGCACCCAGCCGTGAGCCAGCATGTACCGCCTTACCGTGGAATAACAGCGCGGTCGCCCGAGCGAAGGCTCGGCCTCCACGAGCGCGGCGAGATTGTCATAGTGCAATTGGTAACTCCAGTGAGGATGATCGCAGTACTGGAGGCGGAGCCGCTCGGCCAGCGCCGGGGCGAGGGATACCTTGCCGCAGTCTTTGTGCACGGCGCGGCGCAAGACACGGAGCGGATCGTCGCGCTCGCGTTGCGCCATGTAGTACCAGCGCTCGATGCTGACCGCGGTGAACTGAACGTCGCATCCTGTCACAGGATGACGCCACGTCTTCTCTGCAAGCGAGCGAATGGTTGTCTTGAGCGATCCTGCGCAGGGGGTGAGCTCAGGAGCGGTCCCACGACGGAGAATCGGAACCGCGCCCACAGGGCACCGGTGGAACTTTTGGGTGTTTGGGTCATCACGCCTCCTCGGGAAATGAGTGAAGAGTCCGCGATAACCTCTATAGGTCGGCCAACCCGGATGCAAAAAACGCATCTTCTGCGGGCCGGGCGTGATCATCGTGATAGCTAGCTCGGCGGGCCTGTCGCGGTCGTGATTGGAGAGAGAAAACGAAGCAGCCGCCCCCAGCCCTCGTGGTCATGGCTGTGGCGGACGAAGGCGGTCAGAAGCGACAGCGGCAAGGTCGCGAGATTGCAGTGGAGGACGAGGCGAGCACCGGCGACTTTCCAAAAGTGGGTCTGGGGAAAGTGATCGCGCCAAAACTCCTGCCAGCGAGCAATGGTCCGGCGGTCAACGCCGAAGACCGTGGAAAGCTCACGGACTCGCCGCGGTGACGGTCCGTGTCGCATGGCGCTGATCAAGACGACGAGGGCGCCGACATAGATCTTTCGGCCGAGGAAGCGCACCGACGGCGGTGTCGCTCGCCTTCTGCAGCCGTCGCGATCGCAGCAGAAGCTGAACCTGGTCTTGTATGTACATGGCAAGGAGTCGGAATCAGCCCGCGGCTTGCGAGGGTAGTTGGCCTGGTGCAGGCGTCCACCACAAGGACACCCCTGCTTGCGAGTGGTCCCCGCAAGATCCTGATCGACCGTGAAAAGGAAAGGCCAAAAGCTGGCCGCGGGAGGAAACGTGTGATACATGGTTGAGTACTCCGCGTGTGACAGGTATCCCACGGAGTACACCCCTCGCGAACCTCGATCAAGTGATCAGGCTCCGCGAGGGGATTTTTCTTCCCACCCTCAAAGAACTTGCTCAGCACGCGGCGAATTCACATCGAGCACGTTGGTCAACCACAGAGAACCATCGCTGCCACTTTCCGGGGACAGCGCGAGTAGGGCTCCTATTCCGAACTGCTTTTACGCCATTACTTACGGCCGACGTGAGCAACAGGCCAGTGGACAGGATGGAGAATGGGAGCGCAGGCATGACCGCGCTTTAAACATCTCCCGCGAAGCGGGTTAGTTCAAAGTGGGTTATCCGTACTAAGTCCTTACTGCCCCCTGCCCGAAGGCAACATAGCGGATTTCGCTGGCTGCCGCCTGACCCGCACGATAGCATCCCTCAGTTTTTGCTCGGACACGTCACTTCTCACCGTAGCGGAGGCGAGTTTTTCGCCGTCGTTCTTGATCCAACAGTGCGTTCCTCCGCCTAACAGCACGGATTCTCCGGTCGGCTCCCCACTGGCGTCAGTCAGGTGAAGCTCGCCGCTGTATTCACGTTTTTCAGCATGGGTCTTCAATTCATCGTGCCCAATGCTATACAGATAGTTTGAAATGTTGAATCACCCATCAACGGCCCGAAATTGACCGTTGGAATCTCCTTGTTATGGTTCCAGGTCTGAGGGGAACTCTTCAAATCTTTCGCCAGCAACTCGGCGGGCACCATGACACGAACGGGCTCCCCTGGCGTTCCGTTGTTGATGTATAAAGTGACCCCGCCGGTCTTCGGCCCCATGTTAACCGTCGATGACCACTCCGAAGCGTCATGCGTGAGGTAAAGGCGTGCGAACTTCGTCGGATGCACGTTTTTCAGGTCCACGATCGTAAAGGCGTTGGCCCCGCTGATGGC
This sequence comes from uncultured Isosphaeraceae bacterium, assembly GCA_963850935.1. Lineage (GTDB taxonomy): Bacteria > Planctomycetota > Planctomycetia > Isosphaerales > Isosphaeraceae > CAWFRS01. The sequence goes on along the minus strand of CAWKNT010000027.1, from coordinate 60,334 downwards.
AGAGGACATGCCACCGAAGCCACCATTCGTGAGATTCTCTTTGCCTGCGGCCTTGGCGAGATACATGAAACGGATCAACTTGCTGTTGCCGTTGTTGCGTGCGATGAAGCGAATGCCATCTTGAGTTGGATCGCCTTGCATTTCATACTGCACCGTGGTGCCGGGTCGGTCCAGGTACAGCTTTATGGTGTTATCCTTGAAGTTGGCGATGGCGATGTCACCCGCATTTGGCTCGTCGCTCCCCAGGGAATCCCGTCCGAGAGGCCCGATGGGCACCACCGCAACAAAATCGTCGGGATCGGCCTCCTGTGCCCACCGGAGCTTTGTCGTTGCCAGCGTCCCCCCAGCCATCTGGGGCCACTGCATCGCCGCTGGCCACGCGGATTCTCTATCGGTCGGGACTATCTGCCCCGCCGCTTTTACATTTTTGACGGCCTCTTTTGCCGCCTGCTGTGCTTTGGCTATCGGATCGGGCATATATCCTGTCAGCTTACCCTACCTACCAAAAGCATCAATATACATTAACAACTAATTATGTCGGGTTTGGGTAGCCCATGCCCAAAATCGCTGCTTGACCCCTTCCCTGATTGGCGTAACATAAAGGGCGTTCTGTTACGCCAAGTCCGCCTTCTACAAGGGCTTAGATATGAGCCGCTTCGTGAAGGTATATCAGCGTGGACGGATGTGGATGTCTTGCGGCGGCTCCTTGGGCAAGTCCTCGTACCTGACCTTTACCAGCTTGAGCTGGTCCCGGCGGCAACCACCGCTCCAAGTGAGTCGCCCCGGGTAGTGCTCCGATACCTGGACCTGCACCAGTCTGTCCGGCCGTGGCTCGCCATCGTCGCGGTCGATGACGAAGGCATGAGTCCCTCGGGGGAAGTAAAGGCGGTCGGGGCCGGGCTGGAACAAGCGGATTTCGTCCGCCCCGATTAACTCGACCTCGTCGCCGGACCGCAGCCCACCGGCCTCCCGGGGGATCTCCTCGCGTGGAGCCGTCCCCGCGCATCCGGCCACCATTGCGGCGGCTGCGAGTACTAGATATCGCACGGCTTTCTCTCCTTCGTCTCGGGTTGGACGCCCCGGCCATCGGCCTCAAGAACCCGGCGAATCTGCTGGTCCTGACCCCTTGTGCCGGTTTTCTGTTCCGATGCTACTCACGCCCCAATTATGGCTCCAGTTTGCTTTCGGCGTACGCGTTCCAGCGTCGCCACCGGTCGCGGAAACCACCGGCATATTCCGTTGCCGCCTTATCAGCGATGGCTTCCACTGCTCTCACCGCCTCAGCAACGATCGGGTTAATGGGATCGTCTGGCCCACCCATGTCACAAAACACAGCTTCCAAGTCCTGCGTGCTTTTCAAAAAGGTATCAAACTGGCCGGGGGTGGCGAGATAAGATGATGGCATAGGCAACTCTGCCCGCATCTGCCAATAAATTTGCCCTAAGTGATTTGAGGCTATATATAATTTGTGCATTACTTTATCTATTATCGAAAACGGCTTATGGGACTCCCCACGAAACGTTGCTATGAAGATATATCGCTTTGCTTTTAACGTGATAAAACTGGATTCCCGCTTTTTGAGTCTCTCATCAAAGATATACGCTCTGTCCAAGGCAGCAGCCTCTTTGGCGTTCTCTCCATCTCGCCGCTGGCGAGTACTCCCATCTCCCGGTTGGGCGGGACTTCTGATGAACCGAATAGCGTCTTCGACCTCATAAAACAGTGCCAGCACTTCCGCAGCAAGGCCGAGCCGTCGTTTCGCGTAATCTCTTCGAGTCGTCCACGATTGAGTTAAAACGATGCCAATAAGTGCCAACCCGCCAACAATACATGCCTGAAGAATTGGCATCCATGGATGATCAGTCACAGCTGGGAATCCTAATTAGATGGAAATCCGCTCCACAATGTTCCGGGTGACTTTTTTCTGACGCCGGTCGTAAAGCCCGGTTGTTCGCGGCTCCGCGTGCCCGGCCAGGTACTGCACGTCCTCAAGCGGGATGCCCTGGCTTAGCAGATCAGTGATCGCCGTCACCCGGAATGAATGCGGCGATAGCCGCTCGGGCAGTCCGGCATCTTTCAAACGCCGCTTAACCAGCTCGCAAATCCGCTTCGACGTCATGGCCTTGCCTGACAGCTTCCGCGTCCGGCCGTTCGACGCCTGAAACAACGGCGTATCTTTGGCGTCCCCGGCAATCCCCGCCGCATCGACATAGGCCAGTATAAATCCTTCCAGGTCATGCCGTACGGGAATTTCGCGGCTCTTGCCGCCCTTCTCGGAGAACGGCAGCGCGTACTGGAACCCTTCGTGCTTGAGACTCTTGACGGTCAGCCCGGCGACCGCCCCGACGCGGGCCGCCGTGTAGATCAGCACCGCCAGCACGGCCCGGTCGCGTAAGCCCACCGGGTTGGAGACGTCGATCGATTTCAGGAGCGCGCGCGCTTGCTCGGGGCCGATCTCCGGCGTCTTACCCTCGATCGCCTGATCCTTCACGCCCTTGACCGACGCCGCCGGATTCAGAATGCAGACATGCCGGTTGACCATGCGATCGAAGAAACCGCGTAACGCCGAGAGGTGCAGGTTTCGCTTCGCCGGTGATCCGCCCAAGCCGACGATACTGGCCGACCATGCCCGGCGTGATCGCCTTGAGCTCAACCCCCTGCCAATCGGCCCAGCCCAGGAACAGCCGCACCGCCCGCTCATACGCTTTCTGCGTGTGCGGGTTGTAGTGCTCAGCATAAAAGAATTCGTCCCAGGCGAAGCGTGCCGCACCCCCCGCCTGCTCGACCAGCTCCGGCAGCGATTTCAACGGCACCAGCGGTCGCGCAGGTGCGAGCAAGATATCGGTGGTCATTGTCTGGCCTCCTTGTTCTCATCGTCCTTGGGCGATGGAACGGTAGACTCCTGATATTTCTGCTCCAGTTCCTGGGTTTGCTTCCGCTCGTGATATCGACGCTCTGATTCGACGAGCACGTCGTCTGTGACGTAGAAGCTCGTCTCTTTAACGAGGCGGTCTCGCGCCTTCTCGTAGTCGATTAGCTTTCGAGCCCCGCCCTCTTCGAGAATGCCGAGTGTTCCGGCGACCCGCAGACCACGGCTTTCGGCCGCTCTTGATGCTTTCCGCTCGTCGATCAGAACCCAGTCAGCCCCAAGCTCTTGAGCAAGGGAGATGGCCTCCGCCTCCCCTTTGTGAAGCGCTTTTGGCAACGTCTGATCAACCTGGGTGGGCTCCTGAACGGCAAGCCACTTGGGAGGTGAGCAGGCCCAGACTCGGACCGACGATGGACCGCGTGGGTCCGATAGCTCTTGTATCACGGCCGTTGGGGCGTGCACCCGGCCGAACAACGAGGGAAGCACATGAGCCGCCTCGATGAGGATAAGGTAGTTGAGAGGTGTCGTGTCGGAGACGACGATCATTCCGGCCTCGCGTCCTTGAGGGCGGTGGCTTGAGCGCGCATTTCCTCGGCGGTGACGTTCGGTGAGACCTTGTACCGCTTCAAGACTCCATCGGTCTCGTAGCGGCTCATACCCAACGCTTCAGCTAGCTGGCAATGGCTAATCCGTTCCTCGCGATAAAGGTTGACGAGGTATGCCTCTTTGGCCTCCCGGTTCATGTCCCGGCCGTCGGTGCAAAGCTCGCGCTCGATGTCCTGAGGTATTTCAAAGCTGATGTTCATGTCGCATATCCCTCGTATCGCATGTCGCCGCGCTTCGGTCATCAGATTTTATACGACCGGAGTAGAAGGAAATAAGGGGGATTATTTCCCCCAATCCAGCATGGCCGGCTCCGTGGCTTCGTGCGTCGTTCAATTCCTGGCAACGTGACGCGACGATCTCCATCCTCAGCCCGAATCGATCAATACGGGGATTGGGTGGCGTGACAAGCGGGCCGCCTTTCGCAATCCTTTCAGCGGTCCGTAACGCCGCAAAAGCCTCGAGTAGATCGTCGGGTGCAAATCTGCCTTTCGGCAAACCGGATCGTGCATGGCAATAGGCTTCACCGAAGTACGCGATCGCTGGCCTTTCTCGCTCAGCCCGTCCCAGCTTTTTCTTCTTGCCGTGTGCCATCGCTCTGGAGCCGTTCCAATGGCAGAAACGCACCTCTGGATGAACCTCTCGAATCCAGATGCAAAAAGCGTGTCCTCCGCAGTTTCCGCAGTCGTCACCGCTGTCCGATGACCTTCCGGTCCAGTTCGACGCGGTTGCGCGAAGCACCCCGCCCGGCCGACGGAACCCCTAAACACGAGGTGCGCGAAATCAATTCATTGCTGTTATTTGCTGTGTGCGCGAATATTTCCAAAATAAAATTTTGGAAATATTCATAAGTCCCATCCGCATTGACACCCGCGACCAGGATTGGCGCATAGGGGCGTAGGTGCATTAACGAATTCTGCAAAACCCGGTATATTGTATATAGAGGCTGCAGGGAAACTACGCGCCAACGATTGATGGACGATGGTCATGTCTCCGGCCCTGCGTGCCGGCCATATTTCCTGGGCCGATCCGCCAACGCGTTTGGCATCTCAACAACTCGTCGTCGATCAGGTCGCGTGGGGCGAGACCGGCGGAGACCCTCCCAAAAACTGCCATCTACTGCCATCTGCTGCCATTTTGTAGCCTCAAAACCGCTACGGCCGTTTCAACCGATTCATTTGGGAAACGAACCCAAGCTCAGACCTCCAACCCGATCGCACGCATCAGCGCCAGGGCATTGCTGTGCTGTGACGACACCGGGCCGCATGCGATAATCGAACAGCATCTTGCCGTCCTCGAGCCGGTCTTCGAAGTGGACGTTCACGACCTGGGGCGCGAGCTTGTCGGCGATCTGGGCCAGGGTCAGGTCGTGGGTGGTCACGAGGCCGATCGCGCCCAGGTCGATCAGGCCGCGGACGACCCCTTCGGCGCCGACGCATCGATCGTGCGAGTTGGTGCCGTTGAAGAGCTCGTCAAACAAGAAGAGCAAAGGCAGCGGTCCGCGGGCACGATCGACCATCTGGCGCACCCGGGTGATCTCGGCGTAAAACCGCGAGCGGCCGGCCTGGAGCGAATCCTGGATGCGGAGCGTGGCGCCGACGGCCAGGGGCGTGAGGTCGAGCCGCGCGGCACGCACAGGTGCTCCGGCCAGGGCGAGCACCGCGTTGACTCCCACGGTGCGCAACAAGGTGCTCTTGCCCGACATGTTCGAGCCGCTCACGATCAAGACCCGCGTCACCTCGCCGAGCGCGACGTCGTTGCGCACGCAAACCGACGGCTGGAGCAGCGGGTGGCCGACCGCTTCGGCCTTGAAGCACGCGGGCCATCGACCAGTTCGGGAAACGGGTCGGCCGGGTTTTCGGCGGCGTACGACGCCAGCGCACAAAGTGCCTCGAACTCGCCGATCGCCTCGAGCCAGTGGCCGATCTCGCGGCCCGATCCGGCACGCCAGGCGTCGATCCGCAGCGCGAGCTGGATCGTCCAGAGCCAGATGAACGGCAAAGGGCATGAAGAGCTGGTTCCGCTGGTAATCGAGCAGCTGCAGCAGCCGGGCCAGTCGGCGGATCTGGGCCGAGGCGGCCAGTCCGTCGGTCTCGAGTGATTTCACCAGTTGCTTCAAGAGCGGCGACTCGAATGTCTCGCGTTCGAGGCGGCGCAACAGCTCCGAGAGCAAGACGAGGTCGTGCGTCCGCCGATCGACGGCGGCCAGCACGGTTCGAACGTCGGCCGCGATACAAGTGCGCAGAACGCTGCGTCGAGCACCAAGACGACCAAGATCGGTAAGAGGCCAGCGTGTCCAGAAACAGCCAGCCGACAGACTGCGGCGGTGCCGAGCACTCCCAGGATTGTCGCGACGACCAAGACCGTCTTGCCCGGGAACTCGCGCTGGCGCTGTCCCCAGGCGGCCAGGGCCGCCGGATCGATGCCGCCGCGGACCTCGACGCCCAGCAGCTCGAGGTCTTCGCGCAGGTCGAGCCGGGGGCGTAGCTCGGAGACGGCTCGTTGGCGCTCGCGGATCGTCGCGGGCGGCGCGGGGCTCGAGCAGCCACGAGGCCAGCGCCTCCTCGCCGGCCCGCGTCCGGGCCGTGCACAGTCGCTCGAAGAGCGAGCCCTCGCCGAAAAGGTCGAGATCGGCGGCGTAAGGGTGCTCGAGGTCGAGATATTCGAGCCCTCGACGCCCTGGCCGGCCCATCGGCCTTCGAGCCGTGCCAGTCCCTTGGAGTAGAAATCGACGGCCCGGCGGGCTCGGTCGCCGGCCCGGCGGATCGGCTCGTGAGAGAGCAGCGAGCGCGACGAAGACGCCGCCCGGAACGGCCAGCCACCACGGACTGGCAGACGAAGGCCGCGGTAAATCGAAGAAGCCGAGAACAAGAGCGGCCACGAAAGACGACCAGCCGGGCGTCGGCGACCCGTCGGTCGCGCCTCGTCCAGGTCGAGTGCCTGGTTCCGCTCGGCGAGCCGGCGGCGTATACGTTTCGTGCAGATCGTCCGGATTCGCATTGCCCCGACCCTGTCTTCTTCAGCCACGTCGTGCTTATCCCTTCGAGGTGTCGAAAACGTCCACGCTAGCCGACTGCGGCGATGCGCTCAAGTCAGGCATGGCTCGGTGGCAGCATCGCTGTGCACTCGGGCTGTCCGCTCAGCCGCGGCTCGACTCCTGTTGTCGCCCGAGCCGCAGTCGGGCTAGAATCTTCGTACCTCTCGGCCCGCACCAGCTCGAAACAGCATCACACTGAAACCCAACTCTAGAGGCCCTTGTGTCGTCGAACGAAACGCTTCTCCAGACTCCGCTCCATGACTGGCACCAGGCACACGGCGGCCGCCTGGTCGAGTTCGGCGGCTGGTCGATGCCCGTCCAGTACACGACCATCGTCGACGAGCACAAGGCGGTGCGCGAGCGGGTCGGGCTTTTCGACATCAGCCACATGGGCCGGCTGACGTTCGACGGGCCCGGCGTTCTCGACTGGCTCGAGCGGGTCACGACCAACCACGTGGCCAGGCTCGCCGATCTCCAGATCCAGTACAGCCTGATGGCGACCGACCAGGGAGGCGTGATCGACGACATCCTTGTCTACCGTCAGCCGTTTGCCTATCTCGTTGTCTGCAACGCCTCCAATCGCGAGCCGTGTCAAAGCCCGGCTTCGAGCAGCTCGCGACAGGGCGCGGAAGGCAATTTCGTCGATCGGACCCTCGACACCGCGATGATCGCCGTGCAGGGCCCGCGGCCCTCGAGACGCTTCAGCCGCTTTTTGACCAGCCGCTCGAGCCCGTTCCGTACTATCATTTCACGATGGGCCGGCTGCGGGGCGGCGTGAACGCGGTGATCAGCCGGACGGGCTACACGGGCGAAGATGGGTTCGAGGTGATCGTGGCGGCGTCAGAGGCCGCGGTCGAGTCTGGAACGCACTCTCGAATCGGGAAAGCCGCATGGCATCCAGGCGTGCGGCCTGGGTGCCCGCGACACCCTGCGTCTCGAGGCCGGCGATGCCGCTCTACGGCCACGAGCTTTCCGAGTCGATCAACCCGTACGCGGCCGGCGTGGGCTGGGCCGTCAAGCTCGACAAGGGAGATTTCGCCGGCAGCGACGCCCTGACGGACTGGAAGGCCGCGCCCGGGCTGGCTCGCGTCGGCCTGAAGCTCGAAGCCAAGCGGATCGCCCGGCAAGGGGCGGTCGTTTTCGCGGGAGACCGGCAGTCGGCGAGGTGACCTCGGGCACGTTTTCGCCGACCCTGCAAGTCAGCCTGGCGATGGCCTTGTCGATCCCGCCGCGGCGGCGATCGGCACGACGCTGACCGTCGACGTGCGCGGGCACCGCGAGCCGGCCCGGGTCGTCAAGCTGCCGTTCTACAAACGGCCCGCGCAAGTACCCACACCAGCTGAAGAATCGCGTCGCTGAATCACGTTCGAAATCTGATTCGAATCCGAACCGGCAAATCCGACGAGGACATCGATCTCATGGATCTCAAATCGCTTCGATTCGCTCCCACTCACGAGTGGGTCCTCTCGAGGGCGATGTCGCGACGGTCGGCATCAGCAAGTTCGCCGTCGATCAATTGACCGACCTGATCATGATCGAGCTGCCGGCCGTGGGAACACAGCTGACGGCCGGCAAGAGCTTCGGCGAGATCGAGAGCGTCAAGGCGGTCAGCGACCTGTACGCCCCGCTGGCGGGCGAGGTGATCGAGGTCAACAGCCAGGTCGCGGGCAACGTGCAGCTCCTCGCCGAAGATCCTTACGACAAGGGCTGGCTGATCAAGATCAAGGTCGACTCAGCCAGTCGACACGTCCGGCTTGATGGACCTCGACGCCTACGAGAACAAAGGTCGCCGAGGAAGGTCATTGATCAGCCCAGGAACAACCTGACATTGCCGATCCGTTCGCCGGAACAGTCTGGCAGTGCGATTTCGATCGATTGGATTAATCCTGATTCTGTATTCTTGAATTGGAACTGAAACAACATGGCCTATATCGCGAACACGCCTGACGACGCCCGCGTGATGCTCAGCGCGATCGGGCTCGACAGTCTCGACCAGCTCTTCGACATGATTCCGGCCGAGCTGCGGCTCGAAGACGCCGCTGCGAGTTCCCCCGGCTCTGACCGAGCTGGAGCTCACCGATCACATCGGCGGCCATCCTGGCCCTGAACCAGGGGGCCGACCAGCGAGTCTGCTTCCTGGGCGGCGGCAGCTACGACCACTTCATTCCGGCCGTCGTCGACAACCTGGCCGCGCGCGGCGAGTTCTACACGGCCTACACGCCCTACCAGGCCGAGGCGAGCCAGGGAACGCTGCAGGCGACGTTCGAGTATCAGACGCTGATGACCCAGTTGACCGGCCTCGACGTCTCCAACGCCAGCCTCTACGACGGCGGCTCGGCGACGGCCGAGGCGATGCTGATGGCGCTGGCGATCACCCGGCGGTACGGCGAGGTCGTCGTCGCCGGATCGGTTCATCCCGAATACCGCCAGATCCTGTCGACGTTCCTCGCCCACCTCGAGCCCAAGCTGGTGACGGTCCCCGCGACGGCCGGGCAGGTCTCCGCCGACTCGATCGCGCAGGCCGTCACCGATCAGACCGCCGCGGTGGTCGTCCAGTACCCCAATTTCCTGGGCCAGCTCGAAGACGTGCGAGCGATCGTCGAGGCGGCCCATGCCAAGGGGGCGCTGGCGATCGTGAGCGTCGACCCGATCAGCCTGGGGCTGCTCAAGCGCCCGGGCGACTACGGGGCCGACATCGTCGTGGCCGAAGGCCAGTCGCTGGGCAATCCGCTGTCTTACGGCGGTCCCTACCTGGGAATCATGGCGTGCCGCGAGGAGTACGTCCGGAAGATGCCGGGGCGGATCGTCGGCGAGACGACCGACCGCAACGGCAAGCGCTGCTGGGTGCTCACGCTCCAGACCCGCGAGCAGCACATCCGCCGCGAGAAGGCGACCAGCAACATCTGCACCAACCAAGGCTTGCTGGCGCTGCGAGCGAGCATCTACCTGGCCGTGATGGGCCCGACCGGGCTGCGGCAGGCGGCCGAGCTCTCGACGCGCAAGGCCCACTACGCCGCCGAAAAGCTGGCCGCGGTGCCCGGCCTTGTCGCTGGCGTTTCCCGGCCCGTTCTTCAAGGAGTTCGTGGTCCGCTGCCGAGCGCGACCCGAAGCAGTTGCTCGCCGACGTCGGCCAGCTCGGATATCACGGCGGGATCGCGCTCGGCCGCTGGTATCCCGAGCTGGCCGACTGCATCCTGATCGCCGTCACCGAGAAGCGGACCAAGGCCGAAATCGACGGGCTGGCCAATGCGTATGCAAAGGCATTGGGCTAAGAATCATCGCGTCGAGTTGTTTCGAAGTTTGAGACCTCAGACTTTGTCCAAATATCGCCATTAACCGCCAACGCATATCAAAGCTCATGTACAAACTTGATCAACCGCCGCTGCTCTTCGAGTCCAGCCGCCCCGGCCGTTTCACGGCGATCTTGCCCGTCGTCGGACGTTCCCGAGCGGCCGCTGTCGTCGCTGATCCCCGACGCGCACCTGCGGCTCGACGCCGCCCCCCTTGCCCGAGCTGGGCGAGCTCGACGTCGTGCGGCACTACACGAATCTGTCGACGCTCAACATGTCGATCGATTCCAACTTCTATCCGCTCGGCTCGTGCACGATGAAGTACAACCCCAAGCGGAACGAGCGGCTGGCGGGCCTGCCGGGGCTGTCGGCGCAGCATCCCTATCAAGACGAGAGCACGCTTCAGGGCTTGCTGGCGATCCTGTTCGACCTCCAGCAGATCCTGGCGGAGATCGCCGGGCTTGCAGGCCGTCAGCTTGCAGCCGGCGGCGGGTGCCCAGGGCGAGCTGACGGCGCTGCTGGTCGCCGCGGCCTTTTTTCGCGATCGCGGCGAGAAGCCGCACCCAGGTCTTGATTCCCGATAGTGCCCACGGCACCAACCCCGCCTCGGCCCACCTGGCCGGCTTTGAAGCGATCACGATCAAGAGCGACAGCCGCGGCCTGGTCGACCTGGCCGACTTCAAGGCCAAGCTGAGCGACCAGACGGCCGTGTTCATGATGACCAACCCCAACACGGTCGGGCTCTTCGACCCGCAGATCGGCGAGATCGCCACGCTTGCTTCACGACCGCGGGGCCCTGCTCTATCTGGACGGTGCCAACATGAACGCGATCCTCGGCATCGTCCGGCCGGGCGACATGGGGGTCGACCTGATGCACTACAACCCGCACAAGACGTTTTCCGGCCCGCACGGCGGCGGCGGCCCAGGTGCGGGCCCGATCGCCGTCCGCGGCGACCTGGCTCCGTTCCTCCCGGCCCCGCTGGTCGCTCGCGACGCGGACGGCACGTTTCGCCTCGACTACGATCGCCCCCAATCGATCGGCCGGGTGCGTTCGTTTTTCGGAAACACGGGCGTCCTGTTCCGCGCCTATTGCTACATCCGCAGCCAGGGGCCCGACGGACTGAAGCGCATCGCCCAGAACGCCGTCCTGAACGCGAACTATCTGATGTCGCTGGTGAAGCGACGTCTATCCGGTGCCGTTCGGCAGCCGTTGCATGCACGAGTTCGTCGCGTCGGCTCGCTCGCTCGCCAAGGACCGCGGCATCCGGGCCATGGATATCGGCAAGCGGCTGATCGACTACAACTTCCACGCACCGACGGTCTATTTCCCGCTGATCGTCTCCGAGGCCCTGATGATCGAGCCGACCGAGACGGAGAGCCGCGAGACGCTCGAGGCGTTCGCCAAGGTTCTGCTGGCGATCGCCGCGGAAGACCCGGAGATCCTGCACGACGCCCCGCATACGACGCCGATCAGCCGGCCCGACGAGGTCAAGGCCGCCAAGACGCCTGTTCTTGAAGTGGACACCCCGGTAAGTCGTCGCATCGCTCAGACAAATGTCAATTCCAGCCGCTTGACCGGCGGTGCCGGAGGCGAGACGATAGGTGTAGACCGACCGAGAGCCCGCGGATCGAGCGCATTTTGCATCGGCCGCGTCCGTTGTTTTTGGTCGAATGTCGACAGGAACCACGCGATGAGTCGAGACCTGCACGGTGACGAGCCGCCGAAGCCGCGACGCCCCAGGCCCGCGGCCGACCCGGCGGCAGCACCAGATCGCGCGAGCTCGGACAAGGATTACTCGACGTTTCGGCCGAACCCGGCCGGCTCGAGCGGCGGCGACAAGCCGCGTGGATCCAAAAAACAGAGGGGCTCAGGACCCGCTCGCCGAGAACTTCGAAGCAGCCGGCTGGCGGCCCGACCTGGTGGGAGCGGATTCTGCTCGGCCGGGTCAGCACGGGGCAGCTCGCGCAGTTTTGCCGGCAGTTCGCCGCGTACCTGAGCGCGGGCGTCGACTTCAACCAAGTCGCTTTCCAGCCTGGAGCGCCAGTTCAGCGGGACGGCACTGGGGCCGATCCTGGGCCGGATTCAAGCTCAGCATCCGCCGCGGCTCGACCCTCGAAGAGGCGATGGCGCGGGAGCCGCAGGCGTTCGGCCCGATGTTCCTCAGCATGATCAAGGTGGCCGAGGCGCGCGGCGGCGTGCCCGAGACGCTGAAGATGCTGGCCCAGCACTACGAATCCCGCCAGCGCCTGCTCCGGCAGGCCCGCTCGGCCATGATCTACCCGGTCATCGTCATCACCGTCGCTTCGCTCGTGGTCGCCCTGATCTCGATCTTCCTGCTGCCCTTGTTCGCGACAATGCTCGAAGGACATCGCCGGCAATCAGCAATTGCCGCTGCCGAGCGAGATCCTCATGGCGTTCAGCGGGTTCGTGCAGTAGATCGGCTGGTGGCTCATCCCGCTCGGCGCATGATCGCGACGCCGTTTCTTGCTCGTCGACTTTGTACAAGACGCCAGCGGGCAAGGCGATCATGGATCGCATTGTGCTGGCGACGCCCGTTTTCGGCTCGCTCTGCCGCAAGCTCGACACCTCGCGGTTCGCCCGGACGCTCTCGGTCTTGCTCAATGCCGGCGTCGACGTCGGCAACTCGATCGACCTGACCGCCGACGTGTTGCGAATGACCCCGATCCGCAACGCCGTCCGATCAGCACGTGACAAGATCATCGCCGGCGAAGGAGCTCAGCGGAATTCTCGACCGACACGCGCCAGTTTTCGCCGGACGTGATTGCAGTCATCGCCTCGGGCGAAGAGACCGGCAAGCTGCCCGAGAGTCTCGCCCACCTGGCCGACGACTACGACGAACAGGTCTCGATCATGGTCGCGAACCTGGGCCATCTGGTCCAGCCGCTTGTGATCTTCTTCCTGGGACGGATGGTCTCTTCATCATCCTGGCCGTTTTCATGCCGATCATCCAGATGATCAGCAGCCTGGCGGCACCGGGATAACGCCAAAGTGCCAGCGGTCAAGCATCGGCGGCCGGAGCTTTCGGCCTGGTCTCGCCAGGCGGCGATTCGATGCTAGGCCGCGCAGGCGCGAGTACGCCCGACGTCCAGACTACGAGCGCGACCACCACGCAAAGAGCGGCAGAAAACCCCATGACAAATGAGACCCCCCACGACTGTGCGACCCGTCCGGTCCAGAGTGCACCCAAGGGGACCGAACCGGAGTATACGATCATCCAGATTCCCATGATCCGGCCTCGCAGATGGTCGGGGACCGCCAATTGGATCAGGGTCATCGATGACGAATAGAAGAGCACCGCTCCGAAGCCCGCTCCGAGGAGGCATAAAGAGGCCACTACCAAGCGCGTTGACGGAGCCGAGGCAGGCAGCATGTATGACGGTGAGACAGCGGCGCCGGCGAGGCAGGCCCCGAAGATGACCATGCCCGCGATGGTCAGCCGCTCCTTGCGTCTCAGCCCACCGAGCGACGCAACGACGAATGCCCCGGCGGTCGCGCCGACCCCGCTGGTCGCCAGCAGCACGCTGTAGCCATAGACACCAGTGTCAACGACCCTGCGGGCGTAGGCTGGCACCATGGCCTCGTAGCCCATGCCGACAAAGCCGAAGAACGTGACCAACATGAACTGAGCAAAAATCCGCCGATCGGTCCTCAGATAGCCCAGACCACCCATGATTTCTTTGATGGTGAAAGCTTCGCGACCCAGGGGCCGCGGACGATGAGGCAGTTGGATCGAGAGAATCGCCGCGATCGCGGCGAGGTAGCTCACACCGTTCAAGGCGAAACAGCCTGCCGATCCGAAGATCGACAGGCCCACGCCCGCGAGTGCTGGCCCGACGACGCGCGTCGCGTTGAACAGGCCAGAATTGAGGGCGATCGCGTTGGACAGTATCTCCGGTCCGACCAGGTCGAAAAAGAACACCTGACGGCTCGGCAATTCAAACGTCACGCAGATCCGCGCGAATGCCAGGATCAATGCCAGTTGCCAGACCTGAACGGCTTGCAGCCAGACCAACACTGCTAGCAGAAAGGCCAGCACCATCTGGCCGCATTCCATGAGCACAATCATCCTGAGTGGAACGATACGGTCGGCCAGGGCACCGGCAAAGAGTCCGACCAACAGTCCCGGCATCAGCGATGCGACCTCGATAATTCCCAGCATGAATTCCGAATGCGTCTGATCGAACACAAGCCAGCGCACGGCCGCACCTTGGAGCCAGGTCCCGGCCAAGCTGATCCCTTGGCCGATGTAATACCGCCGAAAGTCAGGATGATCGAGGGCGGCGAAGGTCCGCGAGCGGACCGATCGAAACGAACTTCGCTCATTCATCCGAATGGACCGGTCCAACGGCCGTTGAAAGCGTTCGCGGCTGTGGCGAATTCAGACTTGTCATTAGGCTGAACGCACCGAACGCAGCGATGAAGCCGAAAACCGACGTCGGCTGACACCAATCGCCGTATTCGTGATTGAACATGCGAAAGAAATCCAAGCCGATAGCGAATAAAGTGCCTAGTCCCCACGCGATAACAGCATGGGAGTTGACTCTGGGAGCATACCCCGTTAACTCGCCCTGCCGCCGCAGCCAACTCGCGACGAGCACGCCCACAATCGGCGCGAAAATGTCCCCCATTGCGCAATAGATCAAGTCGAGCCGTCTCAAGCATGAAGTTGCTCCCAGTACAAACGCGATAGCGCCCCCTAACCAAGTCCAACCCGACTGGCCGACTCGAGGCCAATGTGTCGACAGCTTCTGCCCAAATACCGAGACGCTATAACATGCAGGCGCAAGCGCCGCCAAGCCAAACAGAATCAGGATCGCGCCCCCCGGAACTCCGCCGATTCCGACGACCATAGCCCATCGAAACGAGAGGGGCAACGCATTGATCGCGCTTTCCGGCGACGTGACACCGGCACTCGCCAACCGTCTGACAGTCCCCGCGACGACGACCAGCGAGAGGATCGACGTCAGGGAGGCTGCCAGGACGATGCCCGTCATCCCGCCCCACAATAGGTCGCGGTGGCGATTAACCCTTGCTCCCCAGTCAATGCTCAAGAGACCCGCCACGGCGAAGAACCCGGTCACAAGTTGCAGGCACGAGCCATGGCGCGGCCATTGCTCGTCCAAACCCTCGTTGGCCGCGATCGAGACTGCGTCGGCGAGGCGATACGAACCAAGATCGGGCATCAGACAAACCGCAACCCCGCTCAAGAGCAGCAAGGCGATGGGGGCGTAGACTCGCATCAAAGCCGCGATCACTCCGGGCAGCCGCAACAGGCCGGCCATCCCGGTGATATAAATCCAAAAGAGGGCCGTGCAGAGATAGACCGGGCTCTTGAGTACGACCGGACCAAGGCCCCACGTGTGGAGACTGGCCGTATTGATCAAACCACACGAGTGCAGGCCCAGCAGGGTCGAGTCGACGGCATAATCAATGGCGACGGCGTACCAGATGATGTTTGCGAGGCCGACCGCGATCCCCGTTATCCATTCGGAACCGATGGCGCCAAAAGTCGAGGCGGCTACGATGCCGGTCGGTCGACGGCATCGCAATCCCATTGATGCAGGAATGAGAAACAAGAGACCATAACACAGAAATGCCCCCAGGAGTGCGCGGCCGATCAGCCAGCCCAAGGCAAAATGTGCCAGGTCCCCGATCCAAAGTGAATCGAAGAAAGGAGCCCAGACGAAAGCACCCAAGTATGCCGGCACGATCGTGAGATACCAGAGCCCTCGGACGGGCGGAGTATCCGTTTGCTCGGCTTTCAAAATCGGAGGAAGGCCGCCGTTCGACTCCTCGATCGTTTCGGAGCACTCGGTCAAGGGATTGGGTCGTCAGGGGTGGTTGCTGAGATCAAAATCAACTGAAATGGATCGGAGCGGACGCTCTCAACGCCGAGCAAAGTGTACCCGATCACTTGGTCACATTCAAAAGTCCGATGCAAGCTCGGCCGCCGTGAATTCCTTACTCGTGCTGGATAGCTCTTCCGGCTTGTAGCCGCCTTTGAGCCTGTCAGAAATGGCAATTGCCCCAAAGACGAAGAACAAAACGATCGGAATGGCCGAAACCGTACGAAAAGCCTGCCGCGCGCCAGCGATTTCTGCCGTGTTGACCGCAACTGGCTCCGTCTTTCCCAATTCCTGAAGCTTATCGGCGTCGAGCTTGCCGCCGGCGTTCACAACCAAGGGTCGAAGATTTTCGGGAAGCGCAGCCGAAGTACCGCCGTCATAGATGCTACCCATCAGCGGCAAAATTGCGGCCACGGCCAGGTTGCCGACGCAACCCATGAGGCCCAGCAAAAACGCTCCTCCCTTGGGAAACCGCTCGGCGGTAACTCCCAGCATCGTCGGCCAGAAATAGACGATTCCTAATCCATAGATCGTCGCGTACGTGAATGCCGTTAGCGTGCTGTCCGCGAAGCTGAGAAGGTATAGCCCGATGGCCGTCAGGACGGCCGAGCCGGTCAACATACCCACAGGCGAGAGCCTGTGTGCGATAGGTCCAGCAAAATGACGCAGCAAAAACATCATGAAACTGGTGTACATGAGAATCCACGTGCCGCTGATGTTCGACGTCTTGGTCAAGACCGAGTTTTGCCACTGCTGAGGCCCGAGTTCGACCGAGGCCGTCATCAACATGCAAACAGCCCATAGCAAGAACATGGGTCGCAGGGCCTCGGCGTACATCGCCTTGGATGAGATGCCTGCCTCGACTCGCTCGGTGACGGGAAACTTCTCGAAAAAGAACAGTGCCCCGTAAATTAACGTCGGTATAAAGACCAGGCCCGCCTTGATCTGCCATCCTAAGAGGGTCTTGGAAGGATCGACGGTGTTGGCACCGTCGCCGCCTGCGACTGTCGCGATGCCGTCGTCGGGCAAGCCCATGATGTTGTTGATCACGATCGACGCAAGAAAACCACCTATGAAGAGTCCTCCCGGCCACCAGGCGTGGAGGACGTTGAGCATATGAGTCTTTTCCTTGGCATATATGGTCGTGGTCAGAGGATTGATCCCAATTTCCACGAAGCCGTTCGCCGAACCAACGAGGAACATGGCCGCCCATAACACGTAGAATGCAATTGAGGAGTTGCCAGCCGGCACAACGTATGGTGATCCCACAGTCAGCAGACTGCCACCCAGATGACACCCGAACGCCAGTCCGAGCATCCGTTTCATCCCAAGCGTGTCGCAGATCGGGGCACCTATGAACATCGATATCGCCATACCGAGAAAGGCCGCGCCGGCAATCGCGCCGCGGCTCGCCTGATTCAAGTCGAAAGTTGATCCCAGCGCAGGCAAGATGTCGCCGCGGGTGACAAATGAGAACGCCGAAGCGACCAGGGCGATGCAACTGGCCACAAACAATCGACGCGAATTCATGCGATCGGTCTCCGTGGCAATTCGTTCGCCACCGCACGGGGATAGACTGGTACTCAAATCGGAATTGTTTTTACATAACCGAGCGGCGCCTGCTTTGCCAGGGGGCAGTCGGTTGGTGCTTGATCGGCGATTCACGTTTGCAACAAAGATTGGTGACTCGTCATTCACGATGAAAAAACAGCTCGTGCTTCGTTTGTTTTTGTATGCCTGGGCCTCGCCGACAACCCTTGTCGGCCTGCTCGCCGGTCTCCTGACGCTCTGTTCAGGAGGGCGCGTGCAGCGACGCCTCGGCGTCCTCGAGTTTCATGGCGGCTTGTCGCGATGGTTCGCCGATTGGATCGGCTTTGGTGCGATGACCCTGGGGCACGTGATCATCGGCCGCGACCCGTTGTTGCCTGGCGATTTGCCGCGACCACGAGCAGGCCCACGTCCGCCAGGTCGAGCGCTGGGGGATCGCGTTTATCCCGGCCTACCTGTTCGCCAGTGTCTTGGCATGGTGGCAGGGCGGGCATTACTATCTCGACAACTGGTTCGAGCGCGACGCGCGTCGAGCCTGTGGCGAACCCGATTGATCGGGGCGATTGATCAAGCCGCGCCGCCGCGCCGATCCCCAGGAACTACAGCCCGATGCACCAGGCCGCCCACGTCGAAAGCCACTTCACCGCCAGCGAGCTCGTCCGCGATATCGTGATCGGCATGTCCGACGGATTGACCGTTCCGTTCGCACTCGCGGCCGGGTTGTCAGGAACCGAACGTCGCACCACGTCGCTGGTCGTCACGGCCGGGCTCGCCGAAATCGCCGCCGGCTCGATCGCCATGGGACTGGGGGGCTACCTGGCGGCCAAGAGCGACGCCGAGCATTACGTCAGCGAGAAACACCGCGAGGAAACCGAGATCCTCAACCTTCCTCACGTCGAACGCGAGGAGGTCGCCGAGGTCTTCCGCGAATACGGGCTGGAGCCGGCCACATCGAGCCGATCCTTGCAAGCGTTTGAAAACAACCATCCGGCCTGGGTCGATTTCATGATGCGGTTCGAGCTGGGCCTGGAAGAGCCCGACCCCAGGCGAGCCCTGCGAAGTGCCACGACGATCGCCGGGGCTTACATCGCCGGCGGACTGATCCCGCTGGCTCCGTACATGGTCGTTTCTGAGCACGCGCAGATGGACTCGTCCTCTCGATCGGCGTGACCTTGTTCGCCCTGCTTGTCTTCGGCTACATCAAGGGCCATTTCACCGGCACGCGACCGATCCGCAGCGCCTTGCAGACGACCTTGATCGGCGGCATCGCCGCCGCCGCCGCGTTTCTGATCGCGCGGGTATTCTCGTGAAGTTTGGTCCGCGGCCACTCGCTCAATTGCCCAAGCAGGCTGCTGATCAAGCCCAGGCGGCTTGGTGCCCGGCACCACGATCCGATCACCCGGGAAAACCTGGTAGTTGGTCAGCGTGTCGCCCCGGTCCTTGATGCCGAACCAGTCGATCTTGTAGACCTGGTCCTGTCCGCCCAGCGGATGCGGGCGAACCAGATAGGCCTTCTCGGGCAAGCTGTTCGATTTCAGGCCGGCCTGAAGAATCGCATCCAGGACGGTGTCGTTGGCGTTGGCCTTGAACTTGCCCTGCGTCGCCACGGTTCCGAGCACGTAATAGTACTTGCTCTGGCCGGTCGCCAGCCTGACCGACACCCGGTAAGGCTGGCTCGGCTTCCGAGTCTGACTGCGGGCTGCGTCGTTCAACTGCACGGCGATCCGCTCTTCGGCTTCCGCCAGCGTCAGGCCCGAGACATACGCGTCACCCGCGAATGCCAAGGTCGACGTTGCCGTCGGCCTGGACGATGAACGTCGCTGGAGTCCAGTCGGGAAACGCCGGCTGAGACCGTGATCTCGAGCTCGTCCGGCGGTTCGATGATGTACGGCCGACTGCGATACCTTCCGCAGCTCACCCGGCTGGCTGGGATCGATCGTGCCGTACTGGGGAATGCTCTTCGCCTCGTGCTTCTTGCCCAGCCCATGGCAGCCAGCTCGACCGACAAGCAGCACGAGACTGGCCAGCGACGAAGGAACGGCGGCAAGGTGAAAGAGCATCCTTGCAATCATCGGCTTCTACACCTCGATAGGTCCAGACTCGCTGACTTACGCTCGTTCCCGACGACCGTCTTGCTCGACGACCGGTCGAGAAACGAACTGGATTCGCCGATCGCCCGCTGCTGTAATCGATCAAAGCCGAACTGTCAACATAATCAATTTTGTTCTTGATAGTTCGGCGAATTCACGCGGCTCGCGGCTGAAGAAACCGTATCAATTCCGTATTCGGCAATCCTGCACCTAAATCTCTAGAAAAACTCGAGATTGACCGGATTCGAGCGAGAGGGTAGCTTGCGGACGTCGAAAGGTTCGGCCTCATCGATCGCGCCCGATTGATCAGCCGGCGAATGTTCGGTTTCGCGCACTTCGTCCTGGATGAAGGAGTCGCCCGAGGCCATCATGGAAGATATCACGAAGGTCGTCCAACACTTCATTCTGCGCGAATTTCTCCCCGGCGAGGATCCGAACGAGCTCACGGATCGAACGCCGCTCGATCACCGGGGGCATTCTCGATTCCATCAGCACGCTCAAGCTCGTCGTGTTCCTCGAAGAGCACTTCGGTATCACGGTCGAAGCCTACGAGGCCGGCGTCGAACATCTCGACACCGTCGGGCAAATCGCCGCCCTCGATCGCTCAGAAGAAAACGGCCGCCTGAACAGGCATTGATGGCCAAGTCACCCTCGCTAGCGGTGCTCCGCGCATTCCGGTCTGCCTCGACGATCAATTCCGACTGGATAGGCGACAACCTCGATGCCAATCCGTCCTGTCTCGCGCACGAAACTCGCACCAGATCACCTGTGAGCCCGCCCGAGTTGTCCATTCTTGGCACCTTGTTTTGGCCTCCCAGTTTCCCGCGGCGACGCATCCAGGCTTCAAAGCTCCCGGACCTGCGCGACAATCACGGCCGGCGGCGGCAGCCCCACGCCCGGTATGCGGTGGGCCAGGTAATCGGCGTTGCGATGTCGAGAGCTCTGCGTCCAGGCGATTCGCGAAACCGCTCGAGATCGGCCGGCTCGTTGAGAAACTCGACGACGAACTGGTGATAGCCCATCGCGCCCACGAACACCGGCCCGACGTGCCATTCGCGAACGCTCGCCCCGGTGTCCGCGATGCGGCCAGAGCCATCGCCGCTTCGACCTCTTCGCTGATCAGATGTTCGCCAAAGGCCGAGAGCGTGTAACGAGTCCGGCCCGTGAAGCTGATCAACGGGGGATCGAGCGATTCGAATCGAACCGTGTCGCCGATCACGTGAGCCCACATGCCCGCGCACGTCGAAACGACGATCGCGTAGTTTATCCCCGTCTGCACCGTCCCCAGCCAGTGGCGCGTCGGATTGGGCGAGTCCAGTTCGTCGACCGGGACGAATTCGTAGAATATCCCGATGATCGAACACCAGGCGGAGCAGCCCGGTCGCCGGATCGCCGAAAGCGATGAATCCCTCGGAGCAGGGATACGTTTCCTGAAGTCGGATCGCCGGCGAGCCCAGGATCGCTTGAAACGACTCGCGATACGGGTCGAACTTGACGCCGCCGTGGACGACCAGCTCGAGGTGTGGCCAGACCTCGGCGATCGATCGTTTGCCGGTCAACTCCAGAATCCGCTGAAAGAGCAAGAGCAGCCAGCCGGGAACGCCGCTCACCAGGGTGATCCGTTCCGAGACGCTCCGCGCGGCCAGCTCCGAGAGCTTGCGGTCCCAATCGGTCTCCAGGGCCAGTTCCAGCGGAGGAAACGTGTAAGGCCGCAATCAGAGGCGACAGCTCCACCGCGGCGATCCCGCTCAGGTCCCCCTCAAGAACGCCGGGCGCCGGCTCTTTCAGGTCGGTCGACCCTCCCAGAAAGAAGAACCGGCCATGAAACAGCCTGCGAATCCGGCCGAGCGCCCAGGTGAAACGCGAGCAGCGTCTGCGCGGCCTTGCGATTGGACGCGACCATCTCGGCGGAGACCGGAATGTACTTGGTCGCCCCCTCGGTCGTGCCGCTCGTCAGGGCGAGGAACGGAATGCGCCCGGGCCAGGTCAGGTTTTCAAAGACGGGATAAGCGTCGCGCAGATAATGCGTCCCAGAGCGCCTCGTACGTTCGGACCGGCACCGCTCGCTGAAATTCGGCCACCGAGCGAATCGCGCTGAACCGATGGTCGCGGCCAAAACGGGTCTGGCTGGCCTTTCGGATCAGCCGGCGCAGCGTTCGCTCTTGAAGTCCGAACCGGGTCGGCGCAGGCAAGCTCCTGCGCACCGCAGGCGGCTATGAAGATGAAAACCGAGGTTAACCATCCGCGAGCCACGGGCGAGCCGCGAGCCGCTCGAGACCCAGAATCGATCCGTGGCGTGTCATCGCCGTTTGTCCTATCCATCGGCGAACTAACCGGTCATATCTTGATTCCCCTGCAAAAATAGGCCCCCGCCGGCGGCAGGTTGCGCGGCTCGAACGCAAATTGCACGTCGTCGGAAGTACCGCCGGTAAAACGGCCAGTAAACCCAGGGAATCTCGGTGATCTGATTAAATGTCCCATCGCTGCCGCAAGACCTTGCCGACGGCCTGAAAGAGTGACTGTTGCAGGTCCCTGGGAAAAGACGGCACGGGCAAGTCCCGAAATCACGTGGTCGACGCGATCGATCCCGCAGGCGGCAAGGATCGACGTCAGGTCGCGCACGTCTCCCTCGACGATATCGAAGTTCGGCATATCTCGAAATCGCTCGCGAAGCAGGCGCGCGAAATCGGGGTCGCGTTCGATCACGACCACCCGGCAGCTCGGTCGCGGCGTGCCGGGCGATGACTCGCGTGATCGGGCCGGTGCCGGCCCCCAACTCGACCAGCGTATCGGACCGTCCCCCAGTCGATGTTCCGGACCGTGGTCTCCGACAGCCACCGGCTGCTCGGGGCGACGCTGGCGATCGCAGTCCCTTGCCTGAGAACTTTCCCAAGAAAAGCGCGAAATCGTTCATCGGCCGTGGTTGAAATGCAAAGGAGTCGCAAGGAATCCAGACCGAGCTCTTGAGCGGTTCCATGCGTTGACTCGAGAAATCGCGACGGGTCGAAGGCCGGCGGAATCGTCCTGAGCTTGTCACGCAGGTAGCGCGAGATCAAATGGTTCACCAGCCGCGGCTTTTCGATCTGAGGCGCGTGGCCGCACTTCGGGATGACGACTCTGACGCACTCTGAGAATCCGCTCCGCCGCGCGAATCGCGCCCGGGACGTCGGAGAGGACGCGATCGTTGGCCCCCCAGATCACCAGGGTCGGCTGGGGCACCAGCTCCAGAAGCGGCGCGACCGAATGGCCGACCGTCGCCCGCAGCGTCCTCAAGCACCCCTTTTTTCCATCTTCGGTCCTGAAACTTCCGCTCCAAGGCCTGCACCAGCCCGTCGCTGACGAAATGGTCGCGGTGAAACACCGACTTGACGAGCGATTCGTAATTGCTGCGCCGCACGCCTTCGATCATGGGCAGGTTTTCGTCGCCATGAAAGCCCGAGGGACAGATCAAGACGATCTTGGCAGACCTTTTCCGGGCATCGCGTCGCATAGGTCAGGATCACCTGCGAGCCCAGGCTCGAGCCCACCAGATGATAGGGAGGCCGCTGCACGAACTCGTCGAGAAACCGAGCCAGGCGATCAGCCAGGTATTCGACCGTCACCTCGCCGCCCGAGTCGATCCAGTCGTGGAGAGCGTCTCCGTCGTAGACCAGGATTTCGGGGACCTTGACGTCAAACTGCCGCGACAAATACGTCCTGTTCGCGAACCAGGTCTCCGGCTGCTCCGCCAGACCGTTGACCAGGACCAGCGGCATCCGCCGCCGGTAATTGTGGAGGAGCCGGGGCAGGTCAAACCACTGCCGCATTTTGGCAGGCATGAGCGTCGAATTGGTGGACATGAGCGTCGAACCTCCCAGTTGTTCAGCCCTCGTAGCCGAGCAGATTGGTTTCCATCCGCGACCGATACGCCGTCTTGTGACCCGAACTCTCGACGTGTCTTTATCGAATTACTCGAATGTTAGCATGCAACTCGCGGCATCCAACCAACTAGGATGAACTTCATCCGGAGTTCACCGATACGTAATATCTCCTTCCCAACAATGGTCAATCGGCCCCCATCAGCACTTCCCAATCCCCCACGCTTGACGCCCCAATGCCAGGTGCTTAAACATAATCAGACCAAGGGCGATACTCCTATCGCCTGGGCATCCAAGAAATTCGCTGCCGGCGTCAGCCGATGCATGTGGCTCAACCGACGAGAGGACGTTCATGCGTGTTTTCATCGCGGGGGGATCGGGTCTGATTGGCCGCCACCTGGCAAAATCGCTTTTGGATACAGGCCATCAGCCGATTATCCTGTCCCGCAACGCCGACGCCGTGCGGCGCGATCGCTGCGATGTGGCCCTACCAGGTGATCACGCGGCGATCCCACCAAGCCCGGTGGATGGCAAGAGGAGGTCGACGGCTGCGACGCCGTCGTCAATCTGGCCGGCCATGGCATCTTCACCGACCGCTGGAATGCCGAGATCAAGCGCAAGATTCGCGATAGCCGCGTCCATAGCGCCGAGACACCTTGTCACCGCGATCAAGAATGCCCAGTCGCGTCCCAAGGTCTTCGTGCAGGGATCGGCCGATCGGCTTCTACGGCCCTGCAGGGAGACGAAGAGCTCACCGAGTCGAGCCCGTCGGGCAACGATTTTCTCGCGGTCGTCTGCCGCGAATGCGAGGATGTTTCTCGATCGATCGATGATGCTGGGCGTCCGCCGGGCCATCGTCCGGACCGGGATCGTGCTGGCAGCCGGCGCCGGCGCTCTCAAGATCATGACCCCGATCTTCAAGCTCGGCCCGGGTGCTCCGATCGGCAGCGCCGGCGGGCTGGTCGGCAAGGGAGATCAATGGATGAGCTGGATCCACCTCGACGACATCGTCGGCGATTTTCAAACTGGCCTGGAAAACGACCAAGCCGTCGGACCGTTGAACGGCACGGCCCCCAATCCGGTGCGCAACGCCGAATTCGCCAAGACTTTTTCGAGCGTGCTCAAGAAGCCATACACGCCATGGCGAGTTTATCTGCCTTTTGGCCCGCCCGACGGGCTACTACGGCTGGTGCTCGGCGAGGTGGCCACGATCGTCACGACCGGCCAGAGGGTGCTGCCCACAAAGCCTCTGGACTGGGTTACGTCTTCAAATACCCCCACCTTGCCGATGCCCTGCGCGCGATCTTCACGGCGACTCCGGCCCCAGCACCCGCGGTCGCGCACCATCATCCGGCCGGCGCCGGCGCGCATCATTGAGGATGTTCTTCGCGATTACTTGAAGGCGAATCCGACGCCGATGCCAGCGGCGAACGTGGCCGCCAGTGTGATAACGACCCAAGCCAGGCGCAGTTCTTGGGCTTCCGCTCGACAAATTCGGCCGGCGACGCGAACCATCGGGGGTAGTTGGGCCGGACCTTGACGAACGATGGGGCCTTGCGCTGCTTTCGGGTCGGGGACGGGCTTGGCTTCCTCCGGCGAAGTCGGCGCCCGAGAGGTTGATCTGTGCGACGAGCTGTTGTCGCAGGATTGGCCGCCTTTGCCTTGGGTCGAATCAGGCTCTGGAGGGCCTCGGCCGCCTCGGCGGCCGTCGCGTACCGCTCATGCGGCTTGTGGGCCAGCATCTTGTCGAGCACGCGGACAAAGTTCGCGGGTATCTCCGGCAGATACTCGGTGATCGGCGTGTGCCGGCCGCCGATCCGCTTGCCCAGCCGCTCGATCGGCGAACTCGCCGGGAAACGGCAGCTTGCCGCTCATCAGGTGGTACATCGAACAGCCCAGGCCATACAAATCGCTACGGCCGTCGACTTCGCGGCCGCACGCCTGCTCGGGCGACATGTAGTCGACCGTCCCGACCGCGATGCCATCGGCCGTCGCGAACGTCGCCGCGCTGTCGGCCTCCATCAGCACGCCCAGTCCAAGGTCGAGGATCTTGATCCGGCGATCGTCGGTCAAGCAGGATATTGGATGGCTTGATGTCGCGATGGACGATTCCCTGTCTCGTGGGCGTGCGCCAGCCCGAGCGCCGCCTGGGCGGCGTAATCGACCATCTCGGCGGGCGGAATCGGCCCTTTCTTCTTGAGCCGTTCCCCCAGGCTCATGCCCTTCACGTACTCCATCACGATGTACAAGATTCTGTTGATCTGGTCGGCATCGAACGCACGCACGACATTGGGATGATCGAGCCGGCCGACCAGCTTCATCTCTCGCTGAAATCGCGCCACCACTCGCTCGTTTGACGCGATCTCGGGCGCGATGATCTTGAGCGCGACCACGCGATCCATCATCACGTGATGCGCCCGATAGACTCGTCCCATCGAGCCCGAGCCGATCCGGTCGAGAATGATGTAGCGGCCGACGATCAAGCCTTGGGGCCTGTTGCTCAAGATCCGCTTGGCCTGAAACGAAGTCAGGATATTGTCCCGAACCAGGCGCTCGGCCAGCGCGGCCGAGTCGAGCGGATAATCACCCTGGAGAACCTTGGTCTTGATTTCGGCGAGTTGGCGGTCGTTGACGACGCCCGAGCTGCGAATCACCGGCAGCAGATCGAGCGGCACTCCGTCCGCCGACTTCGGTTTTTCGAAGCTCGCCATCGCGTGGCTCTCCGACTCACTCGCG
The DNA here is from genome assembly GCA_963850935.1 of uncultured Isosphaeraceae bacterium. Lineage (GTDB taxonomy): Bacteria > Planctomycetota > Planctomycetia > Isosphaerales > Isosphaeraceae > CAWFRS01. The sequence continues at coordinate 34,436 of CAWKNT010000027.1, read as the reverse complement.
ACCACAATATCCACGATCGCCAGTTTTCACAAATCATGGCGTCATAACAAGATGTCGAGTTTCCTACGCTTTTGGTGCATCGCCGTGACCACGACGATACCACATCGCGCCTTTACGCTCAATCACCAGCGCTCGCCGCTTACATGATTGGCTATGCGATTGATGGATTTGATCAGTAATAGCAATGAGAGTAGTTATGACGAATCTCGCGGCCGTGCCCATTTGCTATTCGCGCGTCGAGTTGGCGATCGACGGCCCCAACCATTCGCCCGCCGGGTTTCTGAGATCGATGCGGCCGGTTCAGGTTCGTCAGCTTGTGCCGGCCGAATCGGCTATCGCGGCGAATCGCGAACGTCTCAGCGAGAAAACGCGTGAATGGGTTAAATCGCCCAAAAGTCTGTTATTGCCGACATGAACTTATACGACACTCGCTAAGTGAATGAAAAATAACATTTTACGGCCGTTCGCCTGAAAGACGTCTTTTGCCCTTGTATGTCACCGTATGTCACGGTGTGTCATGGTCCTTTTAAGATTGTAATAATTTATAAGTCTCAAAGACGATCATTGCATGACGCCACTGCTGAGGCAACACTAGCTCCGCCGCCTCAGATCCCTGGCTTCAACTCCGATGTCGAGGCTACCGCAAGTACGGCGTAACAAATCCTCCTGGATATGACCTTCGTTGAAACACTGGACCAGGAAGCGATATGTGGCATCACACAGACTACGGCTAACTTCTTCTAACTCCGCACTTGAAACTCGTCTCAGTGGACTGACCGTTCTCTGAGTGCCCCACGAGTCGTCGAGGCTGAATTCCACCGTTCTACGCTCGGAGACATGCTTCGTCTGTCCCGTCTTCATTTGTTCGAACCTGCGGTCGTAACCGTCGATGACATCGAGGCAGTGCTGCACCTCAGCCACCCAGAAGTCCAGGTTAGCCACGTGTCCTGCGAGTTGATGCCGGTTGAGCGTCACGAACTTCTTGATCTGCATGGTAAGCGTTCTGGTTATGTCGGAGGAGCAAGCCGTCTGTTGCCTCCCGGAACCCGCACTCAGACCCCAGTCAATTCAGCGGGCCTTGTCGGACTCGATATCAATCACAATCAAGCCCTCACTTCTTCTTGAGCACGGCGTCCGACTTGCCGACGTACTTAACGCTGCCATCGGGATCGACCTGAAAGACAAACTGCTTCGTGATGACCATCTCGGGTACGGTAGGTTTCGATCAGTTCCAAAGCTCGCTGACCCGTTAAAAGAACATTGGCTTGCTGGACGCAACGGCGGAAGCGTCAAGCCGCAGGCTCCTCAGCACATTATCTCTTTGCAGCAGCGGAAAGGAATTGATGCAGTGACAAAGTCTAACAAGACCGTGATCGTGACCGTGGGATACTCCGGCCTGGCGTTCCAGACTGCCGGGGCGATCTTGCAGGCAGGCGACAGCCGACACGTCGTCATCGCCTGACGCAGCCCGCAGTGGTGGGAAGAGGCGGCTCGTCGGTTGCCTGACGAGACCGGAGCCCGTCCTGTTGAGGCGATGGTGCTGGACCTCGCCTCGAAGGCGGCGGTCCAGCAGTCTGCCTTGGATTTTTCCGCAGCCAAACGGCCGCCATGCAGAGCGCTGGTGTGCAACGCCAGGGACCAGCACGTCGGCGCAAAGGCGGAGAGAGAGGTGTGGTGTCCCCAGAACCCGGTGTGGTGTCCCCGGAACCCGGAACCCGGGCTTGGACTGCACCTATGAGGAGTGGGTCCGGCTGTTTCGTGGAGCGGTTCATGAAGCCGCGGCTCTGGACGAATGCGGCGAAGTCCTAGAACAGTACCGGCTCGGGGAGGCCGAGCAGGCCGCCCGGACCGGTACCCCGCTCTCTCTCGAAGAGGGCCGCCGCATCGAGCGACGGGGCCACGCGTGGCTGGTCGTCGACCCGCCAGCGTCTTTCTTGTTTCGAAGTCGAGAGGATCGTCTGGTCGAATGACGAGCCGACGATGTTCGAAAGACCGGCCGCGACTTTTATGGCCTACCTTCGAGCGCGGAATTACCAGGAGGGCCGGAAAAGCGCTACAAAGCGGCGACGATCCGCCTCGGACGTCACTTGGCGGGATCATGGCGCTACGAAGAGGAATCCTTCCTCGGGAACTGACCGAAATGGGACACCTCCCCTGATGGCACGAACTGGGGATCCCTCCAGGCAGCCACGACCGACGCCCTAAGTCGATCGAAGGACGGGCGGTCGAAACCCAATGAGTCAACGAGACAATGAGCTTGGGCTCTCCGCCGTGCGCCGGCATCGCAGCCGTCGGGCAACAGGGAACGCATCCCAGAGCCGCACGGTAGAGTCTCCCGAGCCCGAGACCAGGGTCTCGCCGTCAGGGCTGAATGCCAGCGAGAAGACGTACCACGTGTGCCCAGGCAGCTGCACCAGTTCCTCGCCGGTGAACGTGTCCCAGATCCGTATACTTCGGTCGTGGCCCCCGGATGCGATCCTCGTGCCATCGGGGTGGAAAATGGCGGAGAGTACTTCCAGTCCGTGGCCAGCGAACGTCCGCACAAGATGGCCGTTGGCGGCGTCCCAGAGCCTGAGTATCGCGTCCTGGCCTGCCGCTAACACGTACCGACCATCGGGGCTGAAGGCGACCGACTGAATTCTGCCCGTGAAGCCGGTCAGTTCCGTGAGCAATTTACCTGAGGTTGAGTCGACGACCACGATTTTCGATTCGTCGCCGCCAGCCGCGAGCCTACGACCGTCGGGGCAGAGCGCGATCACCCGGATGCCCTCGATCGACAGCCGCAAGAACGCCATTTCCTTATGCGTTTCCAGGTTCCAGAACCGGACCCCTCCGGGCTCGGGTGCACCGACTCGCTTGCCATCCGGAGTGACTACCAGGCGATACACCGAGTCCCGCTCGCCCATGCTTCGGTGAACGACGGAAGGCGCGATCTCCGCACAGGTGGTGGTATCCCAGAAGCGGATCGTCGAATCCTCGGACCAGGAGACCAGGCGCATACCGTCGGGTGTGAAAGCCAACGCGCCCAACGGGGCGGCGCAACCGCTTAACGTTCGGGCCAAATAGCCACTGGCCGGATCCCACAGGCAGATGGTCCGATCCCAGGACCCCGAGCCTATCCAGCGCCCGTCCGGGCTATAGGCCACCGGATAGACATAGCTGGAATGTCCGCGGAGTACGGAGGCATCGTCCGGTGCCGTCGCGTCCCAAAGGCGGGCCGTGCCGTCCTCGGCAGTAGAGGCGATGGTGCGGCCGTCCTCGCTGAGGGCCACGCGATTTACTGCGGCGGCATGGCCGTGCAGGACGAGCACAGCCTCCCCGCCTTCGGCGTCCCAGAGCCGGACGGTGCTGTCGCTGCCCCCAGAGACCAGCCGGCGGCCGTCCGGGCTGAAGGCGACGCAGAGCACACCGCCCTTGTGGCCGCGCAGCGTGTGGAGCGTTTTGCGCGTCAGCGTATCCCACACGCGGATCGTTTGGTCGGCGCCGCACGAGGCCAGTCGGTTCCCATGGCGGCTGTAAGCCACACCCCAGAGATCGGCGGAATGCCCCGGCAGGTTTATCTCGGGGCCCTTCCCGTGGAGGTCGAACATGTGCACCCGTGAGTCCTCATCCACCGCGGCGATCTGCTTTCCATCCGGACTGAAATCCAGCGCCCGAAGCCTGGACTGGTCTGCGCCGAGCCTCGCGGTCAAGCGCCCGGTGGATGTATCGAAGACCTCAACCAGGGGGCGTGGGCTGTATGGAAGTATCTGAAGCGCGAGCCGGCGGCCGTCCGGGCTCATCGCCATCGCACAAGGCCAGGGCAGAGACTCGATCGAAGGATTAGCCAGCCCGATCCGGCCGAGTGCGGCGCCGCTCCCATCGGCCATGTAGAGGGACATTCCGTTCGCCGATTGGTCGACGACGAACCTCGGCCCCGCGCTGGTGCTGAAGGCGAATACCTGGCGGCATGGGGTATCGGGGGTATCGGTGCCGCGGACGTCCAGGCTCTCGCCGGTGACGGCGTCGAGCAGGCGGTAATCCGATCGACCGTCCGCGACGGCGACCCGACGGCCCGGCGGGCAAAATGCGATCGAGGTCTTGCCGGATCGCCCCGCGACGACGGCGAGGCTCTGGTCGAGCCGGCCCTGAAGGTGCCGCCATTCCCACCCACGGAGCTCTTCGGGCGCTTGGTCGAGTTGACGGCTCGCTTCGCGGATATCGTGAATGCCCACCGCCGCCATCGCCGCCGTCAGCCGCGCCTGGTAGGCCCCCCGGCGGGCGTCGATCCGAGCAGCATCGGCTCGTTGCGCGTTCAGGTCGGCGCGTTGCCGCGCCGGCCTCGCGGAGAGCCATGACGCTCGTGGCCACGATCCCTAGCGCCAGCGCGATTACGATCCCGGCGACACCTCCAACGAGTGTCCGGTTACGTCGGGCGAATTTCACGCAGCGATCGAGCATCGAGGGAGCCCGCGCCTTGATCGACTCGCCGGCCAGGTATCGCCCCAGGTCATCGGCCAGTTCTGCGGCGCCAGCGTAGCGCCGCGCCGGCTCTTTCTCCAGACATTTCAGGCAAATCGTCTCGAGGTTGCGCGGGCATCCCGGCCGGAGCCGACGGAGCGGGACCGGCTCCTCGCGCCGGACCCGATCGGCCAGCACTTCCAACGACGCGTCCATAAACGGCGGCCGCCCGGTGAGGGCTTCATAGAGGATGCAGCCCAGGGCATAGATATCGGCGCCCGGTCCGGTTGCGCCACTCCGACCCGCGAGCTGCTCCGGCGACATGTAGCTGGGGGTTCCCATCAACTGCCCGGTCTGCGTCCCCAGCGAGCCGTCGAGCCGTTTGGCCAGGCCGAAGTCCACGATCTTGGGCACGAGTCCCAGCTCGGTGAGCTCCCCTGCTGAATTGGACGGCCGGGCTCGCCGCGCCCTGTCGTCGGACTCTGGTCGATCGATCGTCTCGAGCAGGACATTGGCCGGTTTGAGGTCGCGGTGGACGATGCCGTGACGATGAGCAAAGGCCACGGCACGGGCGAGCACCTGCACGAGCAGTGACGCCGCGCGCGGAGGCTGGGGCGAGCCATGGAGTGACTGCTGGAGGGTCTCCCCCTCGATGTATTCCATCGAGTAATACATGAGCCCGCCGGTGTCGCCGATCTCGTAGACCTGCACGATATTCGGGTGGCGCAACGAGGCCGCCGCTTCCGCCTCGGAGCGGAACCGCGTCCGGTCCGCCACGCTCGCGTGCTCGCCGGAGAGGATCATCTTCAGGGCCGTCGTTCGTGCGAGACTGTGATGCCAGGCCTTGTACACCACCCCCATTGCACCCCGGCCCAGCTCGCGCTGGATCTCATAGCCCGGAACCGAGCCCGTCGCGGCGCGCAGGTTCATTCCGGTGAACTCAATGGGATCCTGGCTCGTCTCGATCCACAGCGGGCGATACGACTTCAGGTCGGCGAGGGTCTCTCGCAGGCGTTTCAGGAAGGCAGGGTCGAATTCAAAAGTCGCGACTTCATCAGGCTCAGCCGGCCGCTGTTTCGCCGCCGAGCCCCCGACCAGGTCTTCGAGCTTGCCCTGGCACGAAGGACACTCGTCGACGTGCGTGACGACCTCCTCCTCTACGCGATCGTGAAGCGCACCGGCGAGAAAACTCTCCAGGATCATCCGCGTGGGACAGACGGCCATGGGCTCGTTCCTGTAATGGGAAATCGCTCGGTTTGCGACAACCGGTCTCGGCTCGCGGGTCGCTGCCGTCTGGCAGCCGGTCTCACCGGGAATCCTGGGCAGCTTCGAGCCGCTGGCATTCCTCCTGCAAGCGCTGCTGGATCGTGCTGCGCGCCGCGTAGACCCGGGCGATTTTCATATCCAGCCGGCCGGCGACCTCGGCCGCGGGGATGCCTTCGACCGCGGTCATCACGAATGCCCTCCAGGTGCGCGAGGCTGCACGCAGCCGGACCCGCTGCATGGCCATCTCCATCAATTCGAGGTCGAACGTCGCTTCCAGCTCGTGCGACAGGTCGTCGTGCGCCGCGATCGAGTCGAGCCGTTCCTTGGCGAAGTCGCCTCCATCCGCCAGCGGCGCGGTTCGCCGGCTGCGGACGAAGTTTTGCCAGGTATTGTGTGTAACCGTCTTCAGCCATGCGCGAAAACTCCGCTTGGGGTCGTAGGTGAACTCCTTCATCTCCCGGGCCAGCTTCAGGAGCACGATCTGGATCACATCCTGCGCGTCCGCATCCTGGAGCCCCCACCGCAGGCACCAGCGATGGATCTTGCGACCGTACCGGGCAACGAACTCCAACCAGGCCGCCTGATTTTCACCACCGGACTGGGCCAGTCGCGCAAGCAGGGTCTCGTGGGTTTGTGAGTCGGACGGGTGCGCCATAGGGAATACAGTCAAAGCGGTTAAATTCTCCGAGCGGGCCGCCGATTTCGCCAGGAAATCCGGGCGAGGGCCGAGGACTCCGAGACGATTTGCCTGCGCCGTGCGTCGCTCCCGGCATTATCCCTGCCCGGTCCGCGCACTGCAAAGTGCAACCGTGAAAAACAGCGATGGGTCGACTTCGGCAAAAATTCTGACAGGGGGGGCGGAGATTCCGCGCCTCGTCGTTGTACTTCTCCCAACGCATCCGCTCGACCGGCTGCGACCGAGCCTGGAGGAGCGATGCGACGAAGTTCCTACCGTCTGATCTCGTCGCCGCTCTTCGTCCGACCTCGCGCGGCGACGCCCCATCGGAGCTGAAGATCTGCTCCAGCCCGAAGGGGAAACGAACTGGCCCACACTGGCCGTGGAACCCGGCCCAGCAGCCGAGCCCGGTCGCCCGCGAAGCCCCGGGGCGACCGGGGGCGAGCTCGATATTGTCGCCCCGAGAATCAACGACCCCTGTTTCCCGTCCTCCAGCGACGGGGCAAAGGAGCTTTTCCGATGGCCGGCACATCCCGATCCCGCAACCTGTTTGGCGAAGCATTCCGCTCGTTCCGCCTTGACCGTCGCCAGGCGCGCAAAAGGCGCGCAGCACGCCGCGACGGCAGATCCTCGGCGTGGAATCGCTCGAGGAGCGAGTGGTGCTGACAACCTTCACGGTGAACACGTTCAATGACACACCCGCCGCCTTCTTGAGCGGCCCATTCTCGGGCGATGACGATAATGGCAACATCTCGCTGCGGTCGGCGATCGAGGCCATCAACGCCGACCCGGGCATTGACCACACCTCGGACACGATCATCCTGCCGGCCGGCACCTACGACCTGAACAACGCCTACGGCGAGTTCGACGTGGACCCTTCCGACGTTCCCAGCGGCGTGACGACCAACCCGATCACGTCGGTCACGATCATGGCCACCGGGGGGCAGGCTGTCATCGACGCTGGGTCCAACAGCCGCGTCTTTGAGCTGCACTCCGGTCAGGACAACACGACCGCGTCCTTCAATTTGGAGAACCTGACGGTCCAGAACGGGTACTCACAGGGCGGCGGTGACCTCATCGACACTGATCTGGGCGTGGTGGGAGGCGGCATCCTGGTCGAAGACAGCTCGCTGTTGCTCGAGAACGTTTCCATGAACAACGACAATGCGTACGCGAGCTCCTCCACCCAGGACGCGCGAGGCGGGGATCTTTTCGCTTACGAGAGCGCCGTGTCGATCAATGGCGGCTCGTTCCAGGGAGACGCCTCCTCGCAGGCGGACGCGCAGCGCTCGGTGGCAGCATCGCCATCGAGGGGGGGTCGCTCTCGCTGAGCGGCGTGACGATTACCAACAGCGAAGCCGGGTCTGGCGCGTCTACAGAGGGGGGCGCCATTTACGCCACCGGCTGTAGCGTGTCGATCACGGGCAGCACACTCAGCGGAAACAGCGCGGAGGGAGCGACCATTCTGGGGTCGAACGCGCCCCCAGGCAGCGCAATTGGAGGTGCCGTTTACATTGCTGGGAGCACCCTAACCGTCTCGAACACCGCCTTCTTGATTAACTACGCTCTCGGCGGCGGCGGCTTCGACGGCGGGGGAGGCGGCCCAGGGCAGGGTGGCGCCCTTTTCGTTGACACGAGCTGCGCGACCTTTGCGAATGACACGTTCCAGGCCAACTCGGCTTCCGGCGGTGCTGGCACCACCGTCAGCAATGGCCCGGGCATCGACAACAATGGCGCGGGCATCGGCGGGGCCATCCTCAATCTCGGCTCCGTCACGATTACTGACAGCACGCTCTCGCAGAACTCCGCCAGCGGGCCGGTCGGCGGGACCAATGGCACGGGCGAAGGCGGTGCCATCGCCAACATCGACGGCACCGTCAAACTGACGGGCAGCACCGTGAGCGATAACACGGCGCCAGAGGGGGCGAACATCGAGAACATCGGCGACGGCGTGTCCGAAAATGAGCCCTTGGCTTACACGGTCGGCCCTGCCAAGTTGAGCTCCAGCGGAAGCACGCTCGCGGAGCCTGACGGCTCGACGGGCTTCCAGCAGCAGATCGTAAACGGCGGGACCGCGTCCAATCAGGGTGTCTACTACGCGATTGGAGGCGTTCCGACCACCAGCACGCCGGCGGGCACGCCACTTTCACTAACGGCGAACTCCACCGACCCAAGTCCGAGCGGGGCTGCGCCCAACTACAACTTCCTCTGGCAGGCGGTCGCGAGCACAGGCCAGACGGTGCTGGCCGGCCAGGCGCTGACTTTGAGCGGCAGCAACCCCACGATCCTGCCCGCCGGTCTCATCAATGGCGCCACCACCCTCACCGTGAACGTCTCCTTCGAAACCACCCCGGGTGAGGGGGGCGTGATTCTCGGCTACCAGAACCAGCCGGTCGGCACCACGCCGACTCACTGGGTCCCCGCCCTCTACGTCGGCACCAATGGCCTGTTGTATGCCGAAATCTGGAACGGAGCCGTCCAGCCGATCGCCAGCGCGACCAAGGTTAACGACGGCCAAGAGCACACCGCCGTATTCACTCTCTCAGGGTCCACGGAGACGCTCACGCTCGACGGCAAGCTGGTTGGTACGCTCACGGGCTCGCCGCAACCGCTGGACATGACCTTCGACGAGCTCGGCGACGGCGAAACTGGAGGCTGGCCGGAGGGAACCGGCGGCTTCGATCCCTTCGTCGGCACGCTGAACAATGTCGTGATCTCGACGTCCAGCACGGTGGCCGGGGCCTTCACGTTCCCGGTGGTCACCGGCGCAATCCGGAGGATCATCTGGCGGAACCAGCGGAACCAATGGCGCCGCTGCCGCTGCCGCCTCGAGCGGTGCGCAAGTCACATTTGCGCCGCCGGGCGCTGGAACCGAGACGCTAAGTCTCCTGGCCACGAACTCGCTGGGCGGCACAGCGGTCACCACCAGCACGTTGACTGTGACGGACGTTCCGCCGACGCCGATCGTGACTGGCCTACCCACCGGTGGCAGCCCCCAGGGGACGTCGGTCAGCTTGACTGCCTCGGCCACCGATCCCAGCACGATCGATACCGCTGCCGGCTTCAGCTACATCTGGCAAGCGACCGATTCCCAGGGGAGCTCGTCCACAAGCAGCCAGGCCCTCAACTTCAACGGCACCAGCCAGTTCGTCGACCTCGGCAATCCGACCGACCTCAGCTTCAGTGGCCAGACCGCCAGTTCCAGCGCCGATCACCCTCGAGGCGTGGATCAAGCCCCAGTCGACCACCGGCTACCAGGACATCATCGCCCATGGCTATCAGCTCTTGCCCAATTATGCCGAAGACTTCCTGCGCATCAACAACGGGTATTACCAGGTCGGCTCGTGGAACGGGAATACTGCCATGGCGCAGGCCCCAATCCCGGCTGGTGACGTCGGCCAGTGGGACTTCTTGGCCGGGGTCTATGACGGGACGCAGTGGCTGATCTATGTGAACGGAGAGCTGGCCGGTACGTCGGGCCCAACCACGCAAGGAGCTCTGCCCGTCAGCATGACCAACTGGGCGATCGGCGCGGAAGGCGGAGGCACCGGGCGTTTCTTCCAGGGCGAGATCGACGACGTGAGCATCTGGAACGTCGGCCGGCCGGCGGCTTCGGTGCGGTCCGACATGTCGGCGGCGTTGACCCCGACCGAATCCGGCCTGCTCGCTGACTACCCATTCGACGAGACCAGCGGAACGACCGTCCTCGACGCCACGGCCAACCACAACAACGGCACTCTTGGCGGCTCGAATGCGGCCACTGCACCCGCCCGGGTTCCGGGCATCTTCCTGGGCCAGTCGGCGAAGATCACACCCAAGAACGCCGGCACGGAGACGGTCACACTGGTGGCGTTCGACGAATACGGCGGGACCGGCGCGACAACCGCCACGTTCAACGTGTCCGAGACCCCGGTGGTGAGCGCCGGTGGTAACGCAGTGGTCCAGCAGGCCGTCACCTTCACCCGCGCCGGATCCTTCACCGATGTCCCCGGAGATGGACCCTGGACGGCAACCGTCAAGTACGGCGACGGTACGGGCCTGCACACCCTGGCCTTAAACCCCAACATGACTTTCACGCTCAGCCACACCTACGCCAATGCTGGCACCTTCTTGACCACGGTGACAGTGACCAACGCCGCGGGCCTCAGTGGCGTGGCCACCTTCGACGTCACCGTGAGCGGCTTCACCGTCAACGACGGCAACCCGCAGGATTCGATGGTCAGAAGCTTGACCTACGTCTTCCCGTCTCCCACCCAGGTCGAGCCGGGCGCGTTCGAGTTGCTGCGCGATGGCAAGCCCAGCCATGTTCAGCTCATCGTGACGCCGCAGCCTGGGGACATGGAGTACCTGATCACGTTCGCGGGACCGGGGGTGATTGGAGGCTCGGTGCCGGACGGCAAATACACGCTGATCACGCTCTACAAGAAGGTGCACGTTCTGTCGGGTCCGCCCATCACGAGCAACGACGTGAATACCTTCGATCGCCTGTTCGGGGACGTCAACGGCGACGGCGTGGTGAACTCGCTGGACAAGGCCGACCTCTTGGAGGCGGAAGCCAACCCCACGTCACCATACGTACCTGACTTCGAGTACGACGGCCGGCCGGGGATCGACAAGACCGACATCGCCGAGTTCAACAAGCGATACAAGGGGAACATCGATCCGCCCATGAAGGCCCCGGCGAAATTCCGCGGACGGACCATCCATCACCAGAGCACAGAACGTCCGCCGTCATCTCCGCAACGCCCGGCGAGACGCGTTGCGGTCACACCCAAGAATCCCCTGATACTGGACGCAATCGGGGCGTTGGCCTCGAGGAAGGAACATCATCGTTGAACTCGTGTCGCGGCGCCGCACGATTCACGGCGTGCGGCGCGTGACGGGATTGCCAGTCCTCTTCCCGACTTTTGCCGGTCGTCTTCAGCGGAGCCTTCTTGACGTTGGGGCGAGCCCGCCGGCGGGCTCGCCCGGAGGCTTTCAGACACCCATCTTTCCCGGGCTTTCAGACACGAATGGCACGAGGTTAAGCGTAAACCCAATAGGCGAAAGGCGTTGGGACGGTAAAATGGAATTTCAGGATGTGAAGTGTACATCTGAATTCATAATGGCATTCGCGAGAACGTCTTGAATTGCAGCCCGATCGATGACTGATGCCATGTTCACGCATTAGTCTAATTTGTTTTGTCGTTTGCCGCAACTTCTTTGCCCACAGGCACTTATTCCTTAACCTCGTGCCATTCCTTTCAGACACCCATCTGCCCCGGGCTTCCAGGGCTTCCAGACACCCATCTTTCCCGGTCTTCCAGACACCCATCTGCCCCGGGCTTCCAGACACCCATCTTTCCCGGTCTTCCAGACACCCATCTGCCCCGGGCTTCCAGACACCCATCTTTCCCGGTCTTCCAGACACCCATCTGCCCCGGGCTTCCAGACACCCATCTTTCCCGGTCTTCCAGACACCCATCTGCCCCGGGCTTTCAGACGCTCTCGGACGAGCTCATTGGGGCTTCCAGACACCCATCTTTCCCGGTCTTCCAGACACCCATCTGCCCCGGGCTTTCAGACGCTCTCGGACGAGCTCATTGGGGCTTCCAGACACCCATCTTTCCCGGTCTTCCAGACACCCATCTGCCCCGGTCTTTCAGACGCTCTCGGACGAGCTCATTGGTGTCTGAGTCCCCGACGAGTTCATGGGTGTCTGAGTCCCCGAAGTCGGCCGCGAACCTCGCCGGCGAGGTCGAGTCGTCGGTGTTCCATCCGTCCGAGACAGAACTTGGCGAGACCACCCAGGCCGTCCTCGCCGCTGTCGATAAGGTGAAGCCGCAGAACGTCGTGTTCGACGGCCTGTCCGAGATGCGGCTACTCTCCGGCAATCCACTCGTCTACCGTCGCCAACTGCTGGCACTCAAAGAGTTCTTCGCCGAGCATCACGCCACGGTGCTGTTGCTCGATGACCGCTCGTCGGCCTTCGGGAGCGTCCAACCAGAGAGCCTCGTCGGCGGTAACATTGTGCTCGAACGTACACTGCCTGAATATGGCAGGGCACGCCGGCGGATTTATGCAACCAAAAGTGCGCGGCTCTAACTTCCGCGAAGGGTACCACGACTACGAGATCGTCCAGGGCGGGGTCGTAGTTCACCCCCGTCTCGTAGCAGCCGAGCATCACGACGAGTTTGAACGCGCGAACTTGCCCAGCGGGGTGGCTAATCTCGACGCAATGCTCTCAGGCGGGCTCTCGACTGGCTCGACCACACTGCTCCTCGGCCCGGCCGGGGTTGGGAAGTCCACGATCGCGATGCAATTTGCAATCTCCGCAATGAAGGCTGGCACAAAAACTGCATGCTATGTGTTTGACGAGGTGATCGACACTTTGGTCGAGCGCACGGAAAAGCTCTGCCTTGGCCACCAGGGCGGCGTCAGGGAGTACATTCGCTCAGGGATGCTCCACGCCCAGCAAGTGGACACCGCCGAGATGTCCCCAGGCGCCTTCGCCCACGAGGTCCGCCGCGCCGTCGATGCAGGCGCGAAAGTGATTGTCATCGACAGCTTGAACGGTTACTTGAATGCAATGCCGGAAGAGCGGTTTCTCACGACGCACTTGCATGAGATGTTCTCCTATTTGAACCAAAAAGGCGTCGTGACCATCATGGTCGTCGCCCAGCACGGAATGATCATGGGTGCCGGTGCTAGTGCAGATTTCGACGTCAGTTATCTTGCGGACACGGTTTTACTGTTCCGATATTTCGAGTCACGGGGCCAAATCCATCAGGCGCTCAGCGTGTTCAAGAAACGCACCGGTCCACACGAACGGGCGCTTCGGCAGCTCACGATTTCGGAAAAGGGCGTGTCGATTGGCGACCCCCTGCGCGAGTTCCGCGGGGTGATGACTGGGGTGCCACAGTACGAGGGGAAGTCGGAGGTGCTGCGTGACGGAGGGACCAACCCGTGACCGCAGACGACCGCATCCTCGTGCTGATGCCGACCGCAAAAGACGGGGAACGGACGCGTCAGGCCCTGACCGCGGCTGGCCTGGATTGCATTGTCTGCGGCGACCTGGCCGAACTCTGCGGCGAAATCGTGCGAGGTGCCGGCGCTGCCTTGCTCACTGAAGAGGTCGTCGTGCGCGACCCCGCGGGTTGTCTTCAGAAGGCGCTGCGCAGCCAGCGCACTGGTCGGATTTGCCCCTCGTCGTTTTGGCACGCGAGCGTACCGGCGACCGGGACTATCTGATCCGCGAGTCAATGAACGCGACCCTGGTGGAACGGCCAGTCAAAATTCGCTCGCTGCTGAGCGTCTTGCGGGCCGCGCTGCGGTCGCGACGGCACCAGTACGAGGTCCGCGATCACCTTGCGGATCGCGAACAGGCCGAGGAGACGCGCGGCGCGGCTGGCAGCGATCGTCGAGTCATCAGATGACGCAATAGTCAGCAAGTCACTCGATGGCACGATCCTCTCGTGGAACGCGGGCGCCGAGGGGCTCTTCGGCTACACGCCGCAAGAGGCTGTCGGCCGGCCCATTACTCTGATCATTCCGCCAGAACGTCAAGAAGAGGAGCATGAGATCCTGAACAAGCTCCGCCGTGGCGAACGGGTCGAGCATTTCGAGACCGTGCGCGTCACGAAGGACGGCCGCGCCATCGACATCTCTTTGACAATCTCCCCGATCCGAAACCTTGACGGACATGTGGTGGGCGCGTTGAAGGTCGCCCGCGATATCTCCGGTAAGAAGCGAGCGGAGGAAGCGCTGCGCCAGAGCGAAGAGCGTTACCGCCAGGCAGCGGCCGAGGCCGCGCGTGCAGCGGAAGCAAACGCCAAGTTCCGGACCCTGTTCGAGCAAGGGGCCCAGTTCGCCGGCATGCTTACGCTCGACGGCATCGTGGTCGAGGCGAACACCCTCAGCGTCGACGCCTGCGGGTTTACGCGTGAGGACACAATCGGCCGGCCGTTCTGGGAGTGCGGGTGGTGGAACCGCTCGACCGCACTCATGGCAATGATTAAGGCCGCCTGTTCCACGGCCGCCAGGGGCGAGATGTTCCGCACGGAGACCCGCTACTTTGTGGCCGACGGATCCGAGCGATTCGTGGATCTGATCATAGCCCCTGTGAAAGATGAGAGCGGGCGGGTGCTCTTCTTGAACCCGACGGGGACCGACGTTACCGAGAAGAAGACTGCCGAAGCCAATCTGCGTAAGCAGACGGAGCGGATGAGCCTACTCTGGGAGGCCGCATCGGTCCTGCTGACGACTGAAGAGCCCAACGCGATGATGCGCGGACTGTTCGCCAAGATCGCCCCGCACTTTGGGCTGGACACCTACTTCCATTTCATGGTCAACGAAGCGGGCGACGCCCTGCGACTGGAATCCTACATGGGCATATCTGAGGAGGTGGCGCAGACGATCCGGCGACTTGAGTTTGGACAGTCCGTCAGCGGCGCCGTCGCCCAGACCCGCGAGCCAATCACAGCAAGCCGTATCCATCTATCGGACGACCCGAGGCTACATATCGCCAAGGGTTTCGGCATCCGCGCTTACGTCGGCAACCCGCTGCTGGCCGGAGAGCGACTGCTCGGCACGCTCTCATTCGCCAGCCGGACACGCGAGACATTCGACGCCGACGAATTGGAGTTCCTCCGTACGATCTGCCACTACGTGACTGTGGCCTACGAGCGCCTGCGGATGGTCCGGGAACTTCGCGAGGGTGACCGGAAGAAGGACGATTTTATCGCGCTTTTGGCCCATGAACTGAGGAACCCTCTGGCCCCGATTCGCAACGGACTGCACGTGATGCGCTTAGCCGGCGGAGAATCGGACGCTGCTCTGATCCGCGCCCGCTCGATGATGCACCGGCAGCTCGAGCACATGGTGCGGCTGATCGACGATCTTCTGGACGTAAGCCGCATCAACCGGAGCAAAATGGACCTGCGACGCTCACGGGTCGCGCTGTCGGACGTGATCAATATGGCGGTTGAGACGGCCGGCCCGATCGTCGACGCCGGAGGACATGCACTGAGTATCTCTTTACCGCAAGGGCAGGTGTTCCTCGACGCCGACCTCACGCGGCTGGCCCAGGTGTTCGCAAATCTGCTCACGAATAGCGCCAAGTACACTGCTCCGGGCGGCCATATCTTCCTGACCGCCGAGCTGCAAGGCGAAAACGTGGTCGTGTCGGTCCGGGACACTGGCATCGGCATTCCGCGTGAGTTCCTGCCCAACATTTTCGACATGTTCTCACAGGTGGACCGCAGCATCGAGCGAAGCACCGGCGGCCTGGGAATCGGGCTGGCGCTGGTCAAGGGGCTCGTGGAAATGCACGGCGGGACAGTCATCGCCTCGAGCGAGGGCGAAGGACGGGGCAGCACCTTCACGGTCTCACTGCCGGCACAGGTTGAGCGCACGCGACTCGCGGTCGGCGCGAGTCCGGACAACGATCAATCCGCGTCAAGGCCGAAGAGGCGTATCCTGGTTGTCGACGACAGCCGGGACGGTGCCGAAAGCCTGGCGATCTTGCTCCGGCTCATGGGCAACGAAGTCAGCACAGCCAACGACGGAGCCAGGGCGGTCGAGGCGGCCGAGCAGTTCCGGCCCGAGGTGATCCTGATGGACGTCGGCATGCCTCGCTTGAACGGCTTGGACGCGACGCGGCGAATCCGCGAGCACGAGTGGGGGCGCGACATGGCGATCATCGCCGTCACCGGTTGGGGTCAGAACGGAGACCGCGAGCGGTCGCGCGCAGCCGGGTGCAACGGTCATCTGGTAAAGCCGGTAAACGTTTCGGAGCTCAACGAGCTGCTCGCCGCAGTAGAAAGATAGGCCAACGATGATGAAACATGCTTTGCCGCTCAGTACGCTGGCCGTTTGGTTTGTTGCCACATCCGTCCTGCTGGCTCAGACTGCACCGACAAAGAAGAGTAGCGATCTGGCGGCGCAGCGCCCGCGCCTGCGACAGTCAGTGACACGACCACGAACGGTGGGCAGCCCGGCTTAATTGTCTTGACGACTTTTCCCGGTGATTCCGGCCCCGGTCCCAAAGATAATCCTGATAATACCGGCGGCGTTGGGCCCGACCACGTCGTCGATTTCACGAATATGAATGTCGTGATTCACGACAAGCAAACCGGTAAAGCCATTAAGCATGTAACCCAGACCGAATTCTGGAAGAATGTTACACCCGGTTTCAACCTGCCAACGCTCAATGATCCTCGCATGCTGTACGATCCGCTTTGCGGACGTTGGTTCGGCGTGATCGCCGAATTGATCCCCAAGTCATCAGGATATCTGGCGGTTTCTGAAACGTCCGACCCCACAAAGGCGTGGCGGGGAGTGAAGCTGCCGATGGTACCGACAGATGTGGGTATGAAGTTAGGCGTAGACAAAAAGGGCCTCTATATTACATTTATCATCATGACCAATAACACGCACACGATGCACGGCTGTTACGCGATACCCAAGGCGGATCTGATTGGGCCGGGCGCCCTGAGTTTGGCCAACTTGCAAAAATTCCACGACCTCAGAGATCGAGTGTTTTCCCGCGACGGATCTTGACCCCAATAAGCCTGCCGACGCGCCTGAGATTCTTTTGAATCGCGAGTTTGGCAACACCTTTTCTAAATTGTATATGTATAAAATCACATGGGCGGGCAATTCTGCAACGATTTCGCCGGCTCTGACGATACCGCTGGGCAAGACATACGTGGCGCCAAACGGATCATCGCGTCAGAATCAGGCAATTCAGCCTGCTCCTGGCGGCAAACTGCGTGCCGACGAGGCGAGGCGCACGACATGCGTCTACGCGCACGGCGGTAGCATCTTTTCGTGCAACGAGGCCAAGCGCACGACCAATTCGCGGTGTGGCGTATTTTGGTGCGAAGTCCGGGCGAACGACGGTGCGCTCTTACAGGAAGGTTTTGTGGACGACGCCAATTGCGATTACCTTGTGCCCTCGCTCGCAGTGGACGCGAGCGGCAACATTGGCCTGGGGTGCACGAGGACTTCGTCGACCGAATTCCCGTCGGTTTATGTGATGATGCATGCGGCAACCGACCCTCCCAATACGATGTCGCCGCCCGTTTTGGCTGCGCAGGGTACGACCGTTTTTGCGGGCAACAGGTCCAACAGATATGGCAT
This sequence comes from uncultured Isosphaeraceae bacterium, assembly GCA_963850935.1. GTDB lineage: Bacteria > Planctomycetota > Planctomycetia > Isosphaerales > Isosphaeraceae > CAWFRS01. Next base: position 16,933 of record CAWKNT010000027.1, on the reverse strand, counting down.
TCCCTGGGGAAATTACAATGCCACGTGTGTGGATCCGTCGGACCCGACAATTCTCTGGACGTATCAGCAATATGCGACCAGTTCTGTTCCGGGTCAGTACACCACGTGTTGGATCTCGTTCCGGAGAAGGTGAGCGGTGTTGGTCCTTGGTCATTTGTCCTTGGTCCTTGGTCCTTGGTTCGCCCGGCGCCCTGATCCGGGGAGTGACCTGACGTGCGAGGTTTGGAATGACCCGATTCGGACCACGGTCTCACGATCCGTGAACACGTCAAGACCATGACCGCGAGATCCGGTAAGTCACGGAGCGTGCGGCGCGTGACCACGCACGTGAGTGCGTGGCCCGGACGGGGCGAACGCCCTCCAGCCTTGGGCGTCAGGCCGATCTGCCAATCGGTTGATCGCATTGACGTGCGAGGTTTGGAGTGACCCCATTCGGACCACAGTCTCACGATCCGTGAACACGTCAAGACCATGACCGCGAGATCCGGTAAGTCACGGAGCGTGCGGCGTGACCACGCACGTGAGTGCGTGGCCCGGACGGGGCGAACGCCCTCCAGCCTTGGGCGTCAGCCCGATCCGCCCACCGGTTGGTACTCAGCCGCGCAGTGCTGACATAGCAGCTATCGCTCGCGAAGTGGGAATGATTTCCCGAGCACGCTCGGGCACGGATGAATCGCGTGGGGCCGTGCTCAGCACCAAAAGCGCGAGGTCTGGTCGGTAGCGACGATTTCGTGGGAGCAGACCGTCGACATGCGGTAGCCATACGGGTTATTCACCTGTAAGCCGGGGCAGGGGGTGAATCCGGCCGAGTTAGCCAAATCTGCGTTAATCTGCGAAATCTGCGGACGAGATTTTTCATCGCGATCGATTGGCGGATTCTAGGCCATCGTTCCATGGTCCTGGATCGACACGCGAGAGTGAGAGTGATGGGCTTCAAGAATCATGACGCGGGCGTCGGCCGGGATATTCGCGAAATGTGAAGATTCGTTGAAACTCTTAGCCGACGTGTGGTCCGTTTCCATGGTGCGCAACACGCCGTTGCATTGCAGGTTCAACGTTCATTCAATCCAATTGATTTTGTTCAGGACGCTTTCAATCTAAACCATCACGCACCCGTTACAACAACCTGATGGGTACACATTTTATCCGAATTCCTTTTTCGGACGTTACCGCCGCCGTATCGCAAAACGGGGCACAAGCTTGGGAGAATCCGCGGTGCGTGGTCCGGTGCGACTTAAGTCCCGAAATTACGCGTGTAAGCGCAAGCGGAGTCAAACGTTTTCGTAATTAGTGTAGGGGGCCTACGTTTTCGCGGTGCGCAACATATTCAACATCTCACAATTTTTGGATTGCCAAACATATTGAATGCTCGCACCCGATTCTGTGAGGCACGGAGAAATATTTGTGGCGGGCATTTTTCTCGATGTCTGGAATTCATCGGTCCGACCTCTATCCCGCCGTCGCTTTACATGTTATTGGATAAGGCGCTGGCAATGATTGCCCAATCGCGAGGAGCGTTTCGAGCGGCCGAGGTTGCTTGCTCGATCTGACGACCGAGAGTCGACGATGTTCTCGGACGCATTTCTTTCAGGGTCGATCCCGAAATAAGACTGCATCACTGTCGGTGAAGTGACGAACGCCGTTGAGTTTTAGAAGTGCCTGTCGACGTTGAGCTATTCTGCTCGTTGAGGTGCAACCAATGAACCGACATGGCGCGTCGTGACGGTGCGTTTCGTCGTCGCAGGTCCTTCAAAGGCGACCACTCGCTTCGGGTGTTTTGTGAAGCTCTCGAAGACTGGACATTGCTGTCGACGATGGATTTCATCAATCCTGCCGGGGGACTCTGGAGCGTCGCTACGAACTGGGTGAATGGCGCCAAGCCAAGTGTCCAGCACGTTCCGAACTCATCGGACAATGCGGTGATCGACGTCCCGGGAAACGTCACGGTTACCTTCCAAGGTAGCCAGCCAACCGTGCTCACGTTGCAGATCGATGACACGATCTGGGTGAACGGTCTGCGGCCGGTGAGAATGCCACTCGGTCGGTCAGGCAAGGGATTACGAATGAAGGCACCATCTTGATGGAGTCGCAGAACAACACCTTTTCCGACACGCTCGCGACCGTGGGAGCGGCGCGTTGACCAACGATGCCGACGGTGTCATCCAGGTCACCGTTGGTTCCGGAAGATTGCGGTCTGTCACGGGCACCTTAGTCAATCAGGGGTCGATCAACGTCGACAGCGAAGCCAATTTGAGCACCGCCGGTACGCTTTTCAATCCGCGCACATCGTTGTCGACAGCCGCCGGTAAAAGCGTCAGAGCGATTTGCCATCATCCGGTTTTCTTAACCATGGAATAGCGAAAGAATCCTCATGAGTCACAACAGCGCGATGGGCTGGCGAAAAGGCGGTCGTGGAAAGATCGAGAACCGGCGATGGCATCGAGTACAGCCATCGTTGCTGGTGCTCGAGGATCGCACTCTGCTTTCCACGTTCACCGTGACCAATGCTGCGGATAGCGGAACCGGGTCACTGCGCTACGAGATCAACCAGGCGAATTCGGCCGGGGGGGCGAACACAATCGCGTTTAGCAGTTTATTCAACACGCCACAGACGATCACGTTGACCAGCGGCCAGCTCACGTTGAATGCCACGACCGGAACGGAGACGATCCAGGGTCCGACGGTCGGAGTGACGATTAGCGGTGACAACGCGAGCCGGGTGTTTCTTGTGGATTCTGGAGTGACTGCATCCATCAGCGGCCTGACCATCGCGGACGGATCGACTTCCGGGAGCGGCGGCGGGCTGTACAACGATGCGGGCACAGTCACGTTGACTGACTGCACTATTAGCGGCAACTCGGCCGGCGCCGACGGCGGCGGTATCACCAACACGGGCACGCTGACGGTCAGCGGTTCCACGTCGGTCACAAGCAACAGCGCGAGCGACGGTGGAGGCATGTACAACACGGGCAACCTGACGGTGACGGGAGCTATGTTCGCGGACAACACAGCGACAGCGTCGGCCGTCACAGGCTACGGCGGCGGTGGAATCGACAGCGACGGCGGGAACCTGGTGGTGACGAGCGCCACATTCAGCAACAACACGGCGCCGTCGGGCGGCGGCGGTGCCATCGAGGCGTCCTCCGGAAGCCTGACAGTGAGCGGCGGCACATTCACCGGGAACGTCGCGTCGGGTGGAGGAGCGATCCAGGAAGCGTATGAGACCATGACGTTGTCGGACAGCACGTTCACCAGCAACAGCGGAACTAGCTTTGGCGGAAGCTTGACAACGGAAGCTCGTACGGGACCGTAACGGACTGCACGTTCACCACCAACAGCGCCGCCCTTCGCGGGGGCGATCAACAATTTCAACTACTCCGAGGGCGGCCTGTCCGTGTCGGGGAGCACATTCACCGACAACGTGGCGACCGACGGCCAGGGAGGAGCTATCTACAACACGTTGGGATACTCGACAGGCGTGAGGACGGTAACCAACTGCGTATTCATCGGAAACCAGGCGACATCGGGCGGAGGAGCAATCTACAGCAACCCAACCTATGGTGGATCGGGGGCCGGCCTGGTATTGACGGTGTCGGGCAGCACGTTTACCTCGAACGCGGCGACCGGGGGCGACGGCGGTGGCCTATACAACGATGGGGGCACGACCACGCTGACGAACTGCACCGTCAGCGGCAACTCCGCCAGCCAGCAACGGCGGCGGCCTGGCCAACTCCATGGTACGACCACGCTGACCAACTGCATCGTCAGCGGCAACTCCGCAATTCTACACGGCGGCGGCCTGTCCAGCTATGGCAACCTGACGGTGTTAGGATCCACGCTCACGGGCAACCCACCGCGACAGAAACGACTTTCAACAACGGCGTGGGCGGCAGTGGGATCGAAACCTTTTCCGGGGACCTGGCAAGGTTACAGGCTGCGCGTTCAACAACAATCAGACGACGGGCCGGCGGCGGTGCCATCCGCGGCGTCTTCCAACGTAAGCCTTAACGTGAGCGGCAGCACGTTCACAGGGAACGTTGCGAGAGGGTGGAGGAAGCGATCCAGGGACAGGATGCGACCATGATCGTGTCGGACAGCAGCTTCACCAGCAACAGCGGGAACTCTGACTGGGGGGAGCGATTGACAACAGCGTCTTCGACACGCAACCGTTGACGAACTGCACGTTCACCCCACCAAAGGGCGCCGCACTGGGTGGAGTCGATCAACAGTTATACCCCCGAAGGTAGCCTGGGGAGTGTCGGGGAGCACGTTTAACGGCAACGTGGCGGAGCAACGGCAACGGAGGTGCGATCATCAACTATTTGGAGGAAACGGGACCGGCGTGACCGTGTCGGGAAGCACGTTCACCGGCAACAATGCCTCGTCGAGTGGAGGGAGCGATCTCCAATTTAGTCCTTTCTGGAACGGGGCCCCGGCGTCACGACCACGCTGACCAACTGCACCGTCAGCGGCAACTCGGCCGGTGGCAATGGCGGCGGCTTGTACAACGTATACGGCGGCACAGTCACGTTGACCGACATCACCATCAGCGGCAACTCGGCCGAGCGCCGACGGCGGCGGGCTCTTCAACGCGGGCACGATGGCGGTCAGCGATACCACGTCGCTTACAAGCAACAGCGCGAGCGACGGTGGAGGCATGTACAACACGGGCAACCTGACCGTGTCGGGAGCTGCGTTCACGGGCAACACGGCGACAGCATCGGCCGTCACAGGCTACGGCGGCGGTGGAATCGACAGCGACGGCGGGAACCTGGTGGTGACGCAGCGCCACATTCAGCAACAACACGGCGCCGTCGGGCGGCGGCGGTGCCATCGAGGCGGCCTCCGGAAGCCTTTCGGTGAGCGGCGGCACGTTCACCGGGAACGTCGCGTCGGGTGGAGGAGCGATCCAGGAAGCCTTTGCGACCATGACGTTATCGGACAGCACGTTCACCAGCAATAGCGGAACTAGCTTTGGCGGAGCGCTTGACAATGGGTCCTCGAACGCGACCGTGACGAACTGCACGTTCACCACTAATAGTGCGCCGTTCTCGGGAGCGATCAACAATTACAACGAGTCATCGGAAGGAGGTAGCCTGGACGTGTCGGGGAGCACGTTCACTGACAACGCGGCGACCAACGGCCACGGAGGAGCGATCCAGAACGATTTGGGTGGAGATGGCGACTGGGGTGACCGTGTCGGACAGCACGTTCAGCGGGAACCAGGCCTCGATGGGCGGCGGGCGATCTACAGTTTAACCCACTTCGGAGCCGGGCTCGGCGACACGACCACGGTGTCGAGCAGCACGTTTACCTCGAACACGGCGACCGGGGGCAGCAACGGCGGTGCCTTGTTGAACGTCGGCGGGACCGACATCATCTCCGACTGCACCCTCAGCGACAACTCCGCTGACAACGAAGGCGGCGGCATCGACAGCTCTGAGGGTACGACCACGCTGACTAGCTGCACCGTCACCGGCAACTCCGCGTCCTTTGGCGGCGGCATGGACAACCTATAGCGGTACGATTACGCTGACTAACTGCATCGTCACCAGCAACTCCGCCCGTTACAACGGCGGTGGACTGGACAATTTCGGCTCTCACACGACCACGCTGACCAACTGCACCATCAGCGGCAACTCCGCCGGCAGCATCGGTGGCGGCCTGGATAACTCTAGCGGCACGGCCACGCTGACCGACTGCACCCTCTCGGGAACTCAAACAAGCGGCTCTGGCGGCGCGATCTTCACCCGGGGCGCGGACCTCTCGGTCAGCGAATGCACCCTGGCGTCCAACACCGCGGGCGTCTCCGGGGGCGCCATCGAGGCCCAGGGCCCCGTGACGGTGACTTTGTGCACGTTCTCCGCGAATCAGGCGATGAGCGGTGGCGGCGGTGCCATCAGATAACTATCTCGGTGAATATAGCGTGACAGTTGGGGACTCGATCCTCGCCGCGGACTTCGGCGCCTTACGGCCCTGATTTCTCCAATGCCGTGACATCCCTTGGGAACAACCTGATCGGCGAGACCGACGGCAGCTCCGGCTGGGTCGGCTCCGACCTGACCGGCACCATCGCCCAGCCGCTCAACCCGATGCTGGCCCCGTTGGGCAATTACGGCGGCCCGACCCAGACCATGGCCCTGCTTCGCGGCAGCCCGGCCATCAACGCCGGCAACAATGCCTTGATACCCGCCGGCGTCACCACCGATCAGCGTGGGGTTGGCTACCCGCGAATCGTCGGTGGCACGGTTGACATCGGCGCCTTTGAGAGCCCCTACCTGACCACCGTCACCAGCGTCAGCTCTTCGGTCAATGCATCGGCCTACGGCCAGTCGGTGACATTCACGGCCACGATCAGCGACACGAGCGGGCTGGTGCCGGCAGGGAGCGTCGAGTTTTATGACGGATCGACCGACATCGGTGCTGGATCGATTCTCAGTGGCGGCGGACAGACCGCGACATCGACGTTCACCATTTCGACGCTTGGAGCGGGCAGTCATTTAATCACGGCCGTCTTTACAGGGACTGGAGTTTTTGACAACAGCACTGGCGCCCTCAGTCAAACCGTGAACCAGTCCAGTACGACCACCACCGCCGCCAGCGCCTCGACCACTTTCGGCAGTGCCGTCCAGACCGTCGTCCTCAGCGCCGCGGTCGCCAGCGCGACGGGACTAGTGAACGAGGGGACCGAAACCTTCACCATACTCAGGGGCGGCACCGTCATTGGTACTGCGGTGAACGTCAATGTGTCCGCGGGGATCGCCAGCGCCGGCTATGAGCTGCCTGCCGGCCTTGCTCCCGGCGAATACATCATCCAGGCCGTCTATGGTGGCACAGACAATTACGACGGCTCGATGGACAGCAGTCAGTTTCTGACCGTCACCGCGGCGGCGACCACGACGGCTGCCGCAAGTGCATCGGCCACATTCAATACCGCCCCGGAGGTTGTTCCGCTCACGGCGACAATCACCAGTGCCGGTGGAATCGTCAACGGAGGGACTGAGACGTTCTCGATACTGAATGGTTTGACCGTGATTGGCCAGCCTGACACTGTCAAAGTGTCAGCAAGTACGGCCAATGGCGTCTACGTGCTACCCGCCGGCACTCAGCCCGGCCACTACACGATCGAGGATGTCTACAGCGGCACCGGTGATTATGACGCTTCCTCTGACTTCAGCCAACCACTGATCGTTGGCGCGGCGGCGACCACCACTTCCGCTGCCAGTGTCTCAATCCCATTTTCTAGTAATACCCAGACGGTTGCTCTCAATGCGACTGTCACGAGCCCCGCCGGCGCAGTTGACCAGGGGAACGAGACCTTCACGGTACTCAACGGGACGACGCCCCTTGGCTCGCCTGTCACCGTTGGCATCGTCTCGGGTATCGCCAGCGCTTCCTATACCCTACCGGCCGGTGCCTACTTGGGCACCTACACGATCGAGGCTGTGTTCAGCGGTACCATTGACTTTGCCACCTCGACCGATACAAGCCAGACCCTGACCATCGCCGCAGGCTCCGCGCCGGTTCCCTACCCTGATCTCCAGGTTGCCAACATCTCCGGACCATCGACCGGCTTCGGCAGTCAGGCTGCCCTGGTGAGCTGGACTGACGAGAACGAGGGCACTTACACGGCGACAGGCCCATGGGTGGACAATGTCTATGCCGCGACCGACGCCCAGGGAGACAACCCGACGCTGCTGGGCAGCTTCGAGTTCGACGGAACGCTGGCCGTCGGTGCCTCGGTGCAGCTCACGCAGCAGGTTAACCTTCCCGCGAATCCGGGCACCTACTGGTTGATGGTCACCACCAACGCCACTCAGTCGGTTCAGGAAGGCGCGAACTTCGGCAACGACACGACCGTCGCCGCGTCGTCGATCGCCGTCAACGCGGTCCCCCTGCCGGACCTCGTGGTTTCCAGCATCACGCCGCCGCCGAACGGCGTCTTCTCCGGCACGTCGGTGCCCATCTCGTTCGTCGTCACGAACCAGGGGACGGCCCCCACATCCGTGCCGGTCTGGCACGACTGGGTCATCCTGTCGCAGGACCCGACCCTGGCCCAGACCTACCAGGGCCAGCTCAACCCGACCGGGCCCGGCGGCGACCAGACCCTCAACAACCAGCCGGTGATCGAGGGATTCGCCAACCCCAGCTACCTGGGCGTCGGCCAGAGCTACCAGCAGAACGTGGACGTGACCTTGCCGATCACCGCCCAGGGAACCTGGTACGTCTACGTGGTGCCGGACGGCACCGGGCTCCACCACCCGTTCGCCATGCCGGAACTCAGCCGGACCGACAAGCTGGCCATCAGCGCGGGCTTCAGCGTCACGCTCAGCCCGCCGCCCGAACTGGACGTGACCAGCGTGCAGGCCCCCGCGGAGAACTTCTCCGGCCAGCCGATGAACCTGAGCTGGACGGTGGCGAACATCGGCACGGGACCGACCGATGCGGGCACCTGGACCGACGCCGTTTACATGTCGCCCGACCCGGTGCTCGACTCGAACGCGACCGAGCTGGGGACGTTCACGCACCAGGGCGTGCTGGCGGCCGGCAGCAGCTACACCAATACGCAGACGCGTCAACTTCCCGGTGGGCGTCAGCGGCTCGTTCTACTTCATGGTCCAGACCGACATGAACGGCCAGGTGTTCCAGAACGGCGCGACGGCCAACAACGTGGCCGCCACGTCCACGGCCGAGACCGTGAACCTGACGCCGCCGCCCGACCTGGAAGTGAGCTCGATCACCGTCGCCGGCGACCGCCCTGGCCGGCCACGGTCTGACCTTCTCCTACACCACGACCAACGCCGGCGCCGGCGCCACGCCGAACGACTCCTGGAACGATTCCTTCTACCTCTCGCCGACGCCCACCTACAATCCGACGACAGCCATCTCGCTCGGCGCAGCAGACGCATGACGGCGCCCTGGACGCCGGCGCCAGCTATACCAACACCGTCACGGCGACGGTCCCCAACGGCCTCACCGGCGCGTATTACCTCCTGGTCGATACCGACAGCGGGAACGTCGTCTTCGAGCTCGACAAGACGAACAACTGGGGCTCGTCGACCGGCACCATCCAGGTCTCGTCGGCTCCGCCCGACCTGGTGGTCTCTTCGGCGAGCGGCGCCGGCGGTCGCCCTGGCCGGTTCGGCGATCCTGGTCAACTGGACGATCACCAATCAGGGCGGGAGCGATACAGCCGTCAGCTCCTGGCAGGACGACGTCTACGTCGACACGAGCAGCACGCTGGACAGCAACGCCGTCTTGCTGGGCTCGTTCACGCACAACGGCCTGCTGAATCCCGGCGATTCGTACACGCAGTCGCAACTGGTGACGCTGCCGATCAATCTGCTGGGGTCCTACAACCTCTTCGTGGTCGCCGACGCGTCGGGACGCGTCCCCGAGAGCAACACGAGCAACAACGACTCTGCGCCGCTGCCGATCACGATCGAGCTGACACTGCGGCGGAGGCGGCGGCGGTGGCGGAGGCGGCACGGCGGAGGCGGCACGGGCGGTGGCGGGACGGGAGGCGGCGGCACCGGAGGCGGCGGGACGGCGGTACGGCGGAGCCGCAGCAGGCTCGCCGTGTCCGATCTGCAGCCGACCTCGGTGACGGGCCCCGGCATGTTCGTGGCCGGCGGCAGCCTCACGCTCGACTGGACCGTGAAGAACAACGGCCCCGGACCACCAATTCCAACTACTGGTACGACGACCTCTGGATGTCCACCAACACGACGCTCGGCAGCGGCGGCACGGATGTGTTCCTGGGCTCCGTCCAGCACACCAATCCGCTCGCGGCGGGCGACAGCTACTCGGCGTCCGGCACGTTCACGGTGCCGCGGACACGGCTGCCGGGAACTACTACTTCATCGTCGTGACCAATGCCACGGGCCTCGTCTACGAGACCAACTCTGCGAACGACGCCCTCGCCTCGAGCACGACCGCCGCGGTCACCGCCGGCCCGTCCCCGATCTGACCGTCTCGGACGTCACGGTGCCGAGCACGGCCACGAGCGGCGGGCAGCTCTCGGTCGGCTGGACGGTGACGAACACCGGCGGCGACACGGGCAACGTGCCGATCACCGACTCCGTCTACCTCTCGTTCGACCAGGTCTTCGACCCGACCGACCGCTACCTGGGCTCCGTGACCGAGCAAGGCGGCCTGGCCGCCGGCGCGAGCTATACCCAGAACGCGACCTTCTCCCTGCCGTCCGGGCTGGCCGGGACCTTCTACGTGTTCGTGGAGACCAACAGCAACGGCAACGTCTACGAGCCGGATACGGCCAACAACACCGCGTTCGATCCGCAGCCCGTGCAGATTCAACCTGCCGCCCGTGGCCGACCTCGTCGCGGGCACGGTCACGATCCCGGCCAATGCCCTCGCCGGCCAGGACATCACCGTCACCTACCAGGTCACGAACGCCGGCGGTAACCCGGCCGACGGCTCATGGGTCGATTCGCTCTACCTGTCCCCGACGCCGACCTGGAGCGTGAGCGACCCGCTGCTGGGCAGCGTGGACCAGACGCAGGACATCGCCCCCGGCGGGAGCTATACCGGGACTCTGACAGCCCCCGTGCCCGGCGTCACGCCGGGCTCGTACTACGTCATCCTGCGCACGAACATCCTGGATACGCTTCCCGAATCGACTCTGAGCAACAACGAGAGCGCTTCGCTGACGCAAACCGCGATCGACGCACCGGCCCTGACCCTGGGCACGCCGACCGACGGCAGCTTGAACCAGGGGCAGTACGCGTACTACAAGGTCGACGTATCTGCCGACCAGACACTTCAGATTCGACTTCACGAGCCAGACCGCGGCATCCTCGAACGAGCTCTACGTCAGCTACGGCACGATGCCGACCCGGAGCACCTACGATTATGGTAGCAGCCAACCTCTGATGGCCAACCAGTCGATTATCATACCCAATACTGAAGCGATGATACTACGATCCTGCCGTATTGTGATGATCTTCTTAGCAGGCTCATGAATCGAGGATTACACTACTTCCGTCACGGCCTTGCCGTTTTCCATCACAGCGGTCTCGCCTGGCCAGGTCGGTAATGCCGGATCATCGACGCTTGAGATCAACGGCGCCCCGCCTTCAATAGCGAGACCTCGTTCACATTGACCGACAGCAACGGAGATTTCGTGCCGGATACCGCGGTCTTCCTGCAGGATTCGAGCACGGCCTTCGTGACCTTTCCGTTGTCTGGGATCCAACCCGGTATCTATCGACCTCCAGGCGACCCAGTTCGACGGGACCTCCACAACCCTTGCCGCGAGCGTGAGCGTCGTTCAGGGTGTCGGACCCCAGCTCCAGACCGGCCTGGACTACATTTCCTAGCTTTGTAACTTTCGAATTGTCCGGACGTCTTCACTGTAAGTTACTCCAATACAGGAGACGCCGATGAAACGGCTCCCATCGTGTTTGTTTACAGCTCTACGAACACGCCCATGGGTCTGACTTCTGACCAGATGGCGGCCGGCCGGAACCTGGAATTCATGGCGGTGAGCCAGAACGGTCCAGGGGGTATCTTGAGGCCGGGCGCCCATTTCTCCATGCAGATCTATTTCAACAACCAAGGCCAGCCCTTCCACTTCCAGGTCTTCACCGTAGAAAGCGACAGCTCCGGACCCGATCGACTGGAACACGGTTCTGGCTATGATTAGCCCGGATGAATTAAGCAATCCGAACTGGTCGATCACGTATGCCCAGCTTCAGAAGCAACTGGGCTCGACCTGGGGCAGCTTCGTCACCGCATTGGCTGACGACGCCACGCTTCTCCCTCAGGATTTCGCCGAGAAATCCGATCCGGCCTACCTCCTCAACATGGAGGTCGAGTGCGCCGCGGGTGTGGACCCGAGTTACAACCTCGGTTTCTCCATCTGCAATTCCGCCATCTATCCCGACCTGGATCGCACATTGCAACTGACCCAAATATACTCTCTCGAGGAGATTACCGTGCCCGTTATGATCACCAATCAGGGTGACGCTGTATCGGGGACCGGGAACGTCTCATTCTATTTGTCGCCCACGACCACATATGACCCCGCGACTGCGCTGCCGCTCTACGGGGGATTGACGGGGATACCGATCAACCTCGATGCGGGCCAATGTCAGACCTACATCGCCATCGTGTCCCAGTATTTGAACGACCCCCGATTCCAGTCCGGAAGCTACTACTACATCATTGCACGGTTGACCACCGATATTCCCTTGTTGAGCTATACTGGCAGCGATGAGAGCGACGTCGCCGCTTCGCAGCCGCTTGAATACCTCGGCAGCATCTCTCCCGTCGCCGGGGTCTTCACCGCGAATGGGACGACCTCGAACGGCGGCACGAGCTTCCCCAAAAGTCCCTATCTCACCATCCTCGAGAATACGATCAATCCCGCTGGGCTCCGGCCCTTCAGCGGGACGGACGGGGCCGCGTTCATCCAGCAATGGGAAGGCGTGTACACTTATCCTTACGATGATGATCTGGCAATTCCGTCGATCGGCATCGGGCTCAACCTCCAGGGTCTCGTCGGGACGGAGAGCCCGGTCGAGCAGCAGCTCACCGATGACGTCAGGATCTACTATCACGACAATGGCAACGATAGCTTGCTCAACATGACGGACGATCAGATCGTACAAATGCTCATCGGTATGGTCGGGCAGAAAACCCAGGTGATTTATCCTTCTGATGCCCAATATTTATTTGTGAATTACTCCTATCCAACAGCACTAAGCACTGCCATGGCATACGTCGGGCCAAACTGGGGTATTCTCACGCCGCAGTGGCAGATTGCGATCACAGATCTCGCCTACAATCTGGGTCAGACCAAGCTCAACGGCTTCCGTGCGCTTCAAGCGGATCTGCAGGCATCTAACATTGACTTCGTAAAAGCTGGCTATGATTTGTTGAACTCAAAGAGGACGACCCAGGTTCAATTCAATCGTTCCCTGGCCGATTATGAATACCTCTTACAGGGGTCGGAGTATCTGCTCGGCACCTATAATCCCGACGGACCTATGGATTGTAACTGTACGGCGACTCCGCCGCCGCCACCGCCACCCCCGCCACCGCCGCCACCACCACCGTCACCTGGACAGACTCCCCCGTCCCCCTCGGATTCCGCCGGCGAACCCGGGTCCTCAGGGCGGCGGAAACCCAAGTAACCCAGTGGATCCCAACGATATCCTCGGACCGGTGGGCTTCGGTGCTCAAAACTTCGTCGGCGTCGATCAATCTTTAGTCTACAAGCTTCGGTTTCGAAAACGAGCCGACCGCCACCGCGCCCGCCGACCAACTAGTAATCACCCAGCAGCTCGATTCGAACCTCGACTGGCGCACTTTCCGCCTCGGCAGCTTCGGCTTCGGCGGCATGACCTTCCAGGTCCCCGCCAACTCGGCCTACTACCAGACGACAATCGATCTGACCCAGCAATTCGGCTACGACGTCGACGTAACCGCCACGATCGACGAACGGACCGGCATCGCCACCTGGATCTTCACGACCATCGACCCAGCAACCGGCGCAGATCCCGCTCGATCCGACCGTTGGCTTCTTCCGCCCGACAACGCCAGCGGCGTCGGCGAGGGCTTTGTCTCCTACACGGTGATGGCCAACCAGTCCGACCCGACCGGCACGGTGATCAATGCCCAGGCCACGGTCACGTTCGACACGCAGCCGCCGCTCAATACGCCGCAGATCTTCAACACGATCGATGCGGGCACGGGGCTGTCGAGTTCCGTCGCGCCCCTGCCAGCCTACGAGCGACGCACCGTATTCGACGTCTCGTGGTCGGGCACCGATGCGTCCGATGGCTCGGCCATCGCTTCCTACACGATCTACGTCTCGGACGATGGCGGGCCCTATACTGCCTGGCTGACGAACACCACGCTGACCGCCGCGCCGTTCGTCGGTCAGGACGGCCACACCTATTCCTTCTATAGCGTGGCGACCGACAATGCGGGCAACGTCGAACCAGTGCCGACTTCGGCCCAGGCAACGACACTCGTCGACGTCACCCCACCGACATGCACGGTTAACCCACTTTCCGCGGAGACCACGGCCACGAGCTTCACGGTGTCGGTGACCGGCTCGGACCCCACGAGTCCTGGTGGCACACCGTCCGGTGTGGCGTCGTACGCCATCTACGTCTCGACCGACGGCGGTGCGTTCACGCTCTTCACGACCGTACCGGCATCGAACCCGACGACAACCTTCACGGGACAGGCAGGGAACACTTACGGCTTCTATAGCATCGCGACAGACAACGCCGGCAACGTCCAGCTCACACCCTCGGCGGCTCAGGCGACTACCGAGATCGTCAGTCCCGTCGACACGACGACGTCGCTCCAGTCGAGCGAAGACCCATCCAAGCTCGGTGATTCGGTGACCTTCACTGCCACGGTGACCCCCGCGACGACGACCAATGGCACGCCCACGGGATCGGTCCAGTTCTCGATCGACGGTGCCGCGGCCGGAGGTCCGGTGCCTCTCACTGAGGATGGCACCGCGACATTGACGACCAGCGAACTGACGATCGGCAGCCACACCGTCACGACCGATTACATCAACACAGATGGCTACTTTATCACAAGCAGCGGAACCCTGGCCGCCGGCCAGGTCGTGAATACGGCGGATACCACCGCTGTCGCCGGTTCGACGACGACGACCACGGTCTTTGGACAGTCTGTGACGTTCACTGCCAGCGTCGCCGCGGTGACTTCCGGCTTGCCAATTCCGACTGGTAGCGTCGAGTTCTTGGATGGCAGTACTGACCTCGCTACTGAGACTCTGGATGCCTTCGGGAACGCGTCGTTTACGACCTCGGCCCTCACGGCGGCAACGCATTCGATCATCGTGCAGTACATGGGCGACCTGAATTTCAGCGCCAGCATGTCGTCCGCCTTGGCACAGACGGTCAACCAGGCTGGCACAGCCGTCGCGCTGGTCAGCAGTCCGTTTCCCTCGGTCTACGGCCAGATGGTCACACTCACCGCCACGATCGGTGTCGTCGCGCCGGGGGCGGGTACGCCAAGCGGAACTGTCGCGTTTCAAGAAGGGTCGATCGTACTCGACACAGAAACTCTGGGAGACAGTGGCACGGTTAACTTCACCACTTCGGCCCTCGCAGTGGGAGCGAACTCGATTACCGCCGTTTACAGCGGCGATTTCGAATTTCGCGACAAGCTCGTCGAGCACAAGTGAAACGGTCAACCAGGCGAGCACAAACACCTCTGTCAGCGCGAACCCGTCCTCATCGGTATTTGGTCAGTCGGTGACGTTCACCGCGACTGTCGGCGTGGTCGCTCCCGGCGCCGGCACGCCGACGGGGACCGTCGCATTCCAGGAGGGCTCGACCATCCTGGACACCGAGACCCTGGGAGCCAGCGGCACGGTCAGCTTCACGACCTCGGCCCTCGCCGTGGGGTCGAACACGATCACGGCGGTCTACAGCGGCGACCCGAATTTCGTGACGAGCTCCTCGTCCACGGACGAGACCGTCAAGCCAGGCCAGCACCACCACCAGCCTCTCAGCGACCCCGACCACGACGAACGCCGGCCAGGCCGTCACGCTCACGGCGACGATCGCAGTGGTCGCGCCGGGGGCGGGCACGCCGACGGGCTCGGTGCAGTTCTTCGTCGGCACGACCTCCCTGGGCACCGCCAGCCTCAGCGGCAACACCGCGATTCTCACGACGACCACGCTGCCGGTCGGGACCGACTCGCTGACCGCGAAATACCTGGGCGACTCCAACTTCACCGGCAGCACGTCGAGCGCCGTCTCGGTCACGATCAATCCCGCCGGCATCGCCACGACCACGACCCTCGCCTCCTCGCTGAATCCCTCGGTCTTCGGCCAGTCGGTCACCTTTACCGCCACGGTGGCACCGTCATCCGGCAGCGGCACGCCGACGGGAACCGTGACCTTCTACGCCGGCTCGACGGCGCTCGGCACCGCGACGCTCAGCAGCAAGAAGGCAACCCTCAAGACGACGGGTACCCGTCGGCTCGCAGGCCATCACCGCGGTCTACAGCGGGAACGCCACATATTCTTCCAGCACCTCGGCGGTCCTCACTCAGACGGTGAACCAGGACTCGACGACGACCAAGGTGACGTCTTCGGCGACTACGTCGGTCTATGGCCAGTCCGTGACGCTTCACGGCGACGGTGAAGGCGGCCTCGCCGGGAAGCGGCACGCCGACCGGCACGGTGACGTTCTACGACGGCACGACGGATCTCGGCACCGGCACTCTCAGCGGTGGGACGGCCACACTCTCGACCACGTTCTTCGTCGTCGGCTCACACTCGATCACGGCTGTCTACAGCGGCGACCCAACTTCACCACCAGCACCTCGTCGGCACTCACGCCAAACGGTCAACCAGGCTGGCACCACGACGGCAGTCGTTTCTGCGGTGAACCCGTCGATCTATGGGCAGCCGTTGACGTTCACGGCGACGGTGAGCGCCAACTCGCCCGGCAGCGGAACGCCGACCGGCACGATCACGTTCTACTCCGGCTCGACGGCCCTCGGCACCGGCACGCTCAGCGGCGGGACCGCCAGCCTCACCACGACGTCGCTGCTTGCCGTCGGCAATGACACCATCAAGGCGTCCTACAGCGGCGACACCAACTTCAAGACGAGTTCGGGGACGCTGGCCCAGACGGTCAACCAGGACAGTTACGACCACTTCGGTCGTTTCCTCGGCAAATCCCTCGGTCTATGGCCAGTCGGTGACGTTCACGGCGACGGTACGCGCGAACGCACCGGGGAGCGGGACGCCGACCGGCTCGGTCACGTTCACCGACGGCTCGACGACGCTGGGCACGGTCACGCTGAGCGGCGGGACGGCCTCGTACAGCACCGCCAAGCTGGCGACCGGCCAAGACGCGATCACGGCGACCTACAACGGCAGCGCCAGCTTCGTAACAAGCTCTGGCA
>CAWKNT010000026.1:0-557209 GCA_963850935.1 uncultured Isosphaeraceae bacterium | reverse complement strand
AACACTGTGTACGCTATAGGGGAATGTGGCTTAAGTGTCAAGTCTTGTCTATAGATTTTGCTTTACACTCGTTCGGGTAGGTAAGCGCGATTTCGCGAGTTTTTGGTGGTCGCGGGGCGGCTTGATTTCTCTTTACACTCGGTTCGGCGTTCAACCGATCGAGCGACCACCATGATCAAGCCATGGCCGTTGGCGCACTTCGTCGCGTTCGGAGGCTCGACCGAATGTGATGCCCCAACGGTAAACATCCTGGTGCTCCACCGGTCGGCACATAGCCGACGGTGGACGAGCGTGGAACGACTTCGCCAAGAAGGTCTGGAAACTCGATACTAAGCAGACGACATAAAGGTCTCTGGATCTTGCGTTATCATGATTCGTCCTTTCTGAAGAAATTCCGAAGCGGGCCTCGCGGCCGGGTACATTCTGAGTCATCGGCGCGTCACTTTTTCTGGGAGGCAAACCATGGCTCGGTTCCGATTGACGATTGCCCAACTGATGGCGTTTGTACTATTCGCCGGCTTCGGCTTCGCGGCGATGCGGTCGGCCTCGGTCCTCTGGTCGAGTGCGATCTTTACGCTGACCGTAGTGGTTCTCTCGGCCGCCATTCTTGTGGCGATGGCACGCCGGGGGCGTGTTGGATGACGTGGGTCGGCTTCGCACTCTTCGGGTGGATCTACTTCGGGACGACGTTCGGGCCGTCGGGCACGTCAATGGGGTCACGCCACCGCCCTACTTGAGCCGGTTGGCGTATCGATTATTGGGATGCCTAACTTTGGTCTAACAGTCGGATCGATACCGGCCCACATGGAGAGCTACTGTTCTCGCGATTTTAATTCGGCGGTGCCGTGGGGGCCTTCCGACGCCTTCCAGTTCCGTAGAATCGGTCACTGCCTCGCGGCCATCATGTTTGGCCTGGGAGGAGCGGTCTTGGGCCGCCACCTGGCGGCGAAGGACGAACGGCCGAATTCCTGATTGTCGCAAGTTATTACGACTTTCCCTTCCGTGGCTTGACGGTCGTCTTGCTGGAACCAGCTGCAAGGAAGCTGCAAGGACAGGCAGCGCAGCCGCTAGCCTACGCACGCCGCGAGTGCCGGTTCAATCCATTGCCAGTTCCAGCCTGACCGGTCGCGACGGTGACTTTTGACGACACAAGCGAAAACGCTCTTGCGTCGTTTACTGTGAATACGTGCAGTATGTGCTATTCCTTCCGCTGAAGACATCTGATGACGATGGCACGCGCTCAATTGGTCGATATGTCCGTGGCTCGCTGGTACCACTGCGTGACGCGTTGTGTTCGCCGTGCGTGCTTGCTGGGCGAGGGCGATCAAAACCGCAAGAGACGTCTTCGCAGTCGTCGTCGGTGGTTTCTCGGTGCTGGATAATCACTTGCATGTGCTGTTGCGGCTCGATCCGGACCTCGCCGAAGCGTGGTCGGATGAAGAAGCTGTTAGCGACATCCGTGTATATCGAAATGGACCCTGTCGCAGCGCAGGTCGCGACAGCTCCAGAGACAAGCGATTATAAGTCGATCAAGCAACGATGGGATCATGTCGAGGCACAGGGTGCGACCGCTCGACTGGAAGCCGCGAAAGACGGCAGCGTTGCCGGCTCCCATGCCGCAGCCGGTCTGGAAGATTCCCTTTGGCTCTGTCCGATCGAAGACCGCCGTGGCTTGGATTCGACCCGCGAAGGCATGATGCAGGGTTTTTCGCTGGGGAGCTACGTCCAGCTCGTCGACTACACTGGGCGACTCTTTCGCCAGGGCAAGGCTTCGATCATTGCAGCGCCAGGCAGACACCTCCGCTCTGCCCCGCTCCGATCATTTCGAAGCGCGATACCGCCTCACTGTTAGCTTGCGGTAAACCCGCACCGTGGGTTTATGCCCAATTCGTCGCGGGCCGCCTTTAATAACGGCGACATACTCGCGATCGGACCATCCTAGCTTTGCGCGTCCTTGCAGCTTCGTCCTTGCAGCTTTTACAGCCTTGCTGTGCTTGTCCTTGCACCTTGTTAGTTGGTTACGATGCTTTGTGCTCTGCCAAGATGCGCCGCACTTCGCCGATAACCTCAGGATGATCCTGGCACAGGTGCCCTGTTGCGACGACCACCTCAGAGGCGGCGCCGACGTGGGCGCTGGCGTATCTTACCAGGCCGTCGGTTCGCTCGGTCTGGCGCAGAGCAGGTCGTACCGCGATAATGGAGTGTATTTTCACGGTATCATGCGTATGGAGAGCGAAAATCCCCCTCAAGATCGGCGATTCCGGATCCAATTCTTCGATGCTGGTCGGGATGACTTTGCGGAACGGATCTCTGAAGAACCCCGTATCGTTTCTTGACACAAGCCGGTCGTGGGCCGCACGCAAAGGGTCGGCTATCCGCACGAACCGAGTCGCGGCCTGCTCGAGCGGCCCTCGGTCGAGGTGGCTGCCTTGATGCGGTGTGGCGATGTAGATCACGCGTCGGACGTCGGGCCGAGCCTTGAAAAGGAGGCCATCGCGGAAGAGCTCGATATCATCCTTGTCACCCATCAACGCGCCGAACGGCCGGTCGCTGATTACTTTCCAGAGGCGGTCCCCGGCGTCCGACACAATAATCTTCGAGAGCAGCCCGCCCATACTGTGGCCAACGACGACCATCCGGTCGAAGGCTGAGTCGGTCCGGTCCGGGTCGAGTTTTCGCCGAGTCTCGTCCAGGTCTTTTCGCAGCAGGTGAGCCGAGTAGGGAATCGGATCGCCCGTCGAGTAGCCGAACGTCCAGAATTGGTACGCCCCCTTGATTGCCGGATCAATTTCTAGCGACGCGATCATGCGGTGCCATGACCAAGGGTTCGACCAGAGCCCGTGAACGAAGACGACGGGGACCTTCCCCCTCGCGTAGGGGGTCACCAACGAAAGCCCTGTGGGCTCGTAACGGAGGAGGTCCGTCATCGCAGCACGGGGAATCGAAGAGCTGTCGACCTGTGCGAACGAAGTTGAAGGGCCGCAGAAAGCGAGGGTGATCAGGATCAAGACCGATGGGACTGGTTTAACCGACATGGCAATCGCCCTATTGAATTAGTGATCCGTTATTCAAAGCATCGGTTGGCGTTCACGTACCGACCGCCGCTCGCACTACTATCATAGCCGAATGGGCCGGCGTTAGAACGGATCTGACCGCCTCTGGGGCAAGAGCGTCTTCCGAAAGTGCGCCGGCTTTGTCGGACCGACGCGCTCAATGACGTCGTAGATCGGCCCTCATCTTCAGTGAGCCGCGCTTGCGATATGTTATGGGAGGGAGTCCTGGAAACGTGTAGGATGCGCCCGCACCACCGGCCTTCCTTCTCAGCTGAAGTAGATTCGTCATGCGTTTCAAACGCAAATTCGCGGTCATCACCGGCGTGTCGCGGGGAATCGGAGCAAGCCTGGAAAGCCAGGCACCCACCAATTTCATGGAAAGTCACATGGAAAGCCTAGAAAGCCAGAACACAGCCTGGAAAGCCAGAGGAAAGCCGGACACCCATCAACTTCTCGGTCGGAGCAACTGGCCATGATAACGGCTCTCAAAGCCGCGCGGCGGTTCGAGACCAAGCTCACCGGGACGATCGTCGCGTGGGCGTGATCATTTGACGGGAGAAGTTGAACCATTCGCCCCATCAACGCGACCCCGGGCCGCGGGTTGGGCACGCCAGGCTGCCGCTCAGTTCTTTAAGCGAAAGCGTCATGGAAATTTCTGTTGACGTCTCTGCGTCGAGAGCCGGTGGCCTACAGAAAGGCCATTCGGGCCGCCTCCTTGCCCTGGAACCAGCGCCTCGAGCAGCGTGCCGCGGCATCGACAAGCAAGCTCGATCGCCCCGCCGCCTGCTTGAACAGCCGACTGAAGTCACGCACCGTTTCAGCCCAGTTCGAAGGATTGAGGCCCAGCCGCTTTACGATTGGGGCCAGATGCACTGGAATCGCCCCGCGCTTCTCCGCGCGGAGTTCACGCCCCGGCCTTGATCGGCAGAAACCCTGGTCAGACGCTGTCTGAAAGCCCGAGAATCTTAATTGTCTGAAAGCCTGCCTGCCACTTACAATCTCAACGGCCAGCGGTCTTTCGCCAACCAGGCGCTGTCGATCCGCAACTGCGGTGTGGTCGTCAGCTTCGATTCGTACTGACCAAGTCTAGGGGGACCAGTGGGAGGCGCGTTGCGCAGCGTACGACACCCGACCGGCAACGGTCTTCATTTCGACAGACCGAAACCCGATCCCGGCGAAGGGCCGTCCTCGTGGACCGAACCTGAGGATCGATGGTGCCGATTCGGCGGCGGTCGGCCCGCGGCCTGCTGTCATGACTGGCTGACACTGTCGATCGCGTGTCTGTCGGTGTCATTTCCACGCTTCACATTACGAGAAAGATTTCCGTCGAGGACGTTGTCGGTTTCCAGGCACGCGTTGATAGAGGAGAATTCTCAGGTGGGTGGCTCGATTTTGTATTGTGGCGACACGTCTCTCGAAGGTCCTGCGGCATATCTTGCCGGCCTGCTGACGGTCTGCCACTGCGACTTTGACTACTTCCGTAGTGACCAACGTTTGCGCACCGCAGATGTCCAAGGCCGCAGTCTCATCATTCTGTCCGACTTCCCTTCATCCAGGATGGGAGCGGAGGTGCAATCAGCGTTGCTGGACGCGGTAAGCGCAGGATCTGGCCTGCTGATGATCGGCGGGTGGGAGTCATTCCATGGCGTTGGTGGAGACTGGGATGCGGCCGCGGTCGCCGACGTGCTACCTGTTGTCATCGAGAAGACTGATGACCGGATGAACTGCGATCATCCCGTCGTGGTGAGGCAGGTTTCGCAACACGCTGCAGTCGATGGGCTTCCGTGGGAGGTGCGCCCCCCGGTCGTCGGTGGATTCAATCGCTTCCAGCCGAAGCCGACCGCAACCGTCGTCTTGGAGGCCGACCGCCTGCGCAGCCGGTATGTGGAAGATCAGTGGTGCGTTGAGTTGATCGAATCGCATCCCCTCCTCGTCATGAATAACGACGACGCCATCCGAACTGCGGCTCTGGCGACGGATGCCGCCCCTCATTGGGTGGGAGGGTTCGTCGACTGGGGCGATGGACGAGTGTGCGCCCAGGCGTCGGGAGCCGACGCTGTAGAGTTCGGGGACCTGTATGCCCGCTTCTGGCAACAGCTGATTTCGTATCTGAGCAGACAGCCCATCTCTTAACCTGTCACCTGTTGACACTGTTGACTGGGACAAACAACATCACACAATCCGAGTCGAGAGAAATCCATGACACAAGCGAACGCGATCATCGGCCAGTCGGGAGGACCCACCTCCGTGATCAACTCCTCACTGATAGGCATTGTCGACGCCGCGATGGAGTCCCCGAAGATCGGCAAGGTTTTCGGAATGCGGTTCGGAATCGAAGGCGTGCTGCAGAATCATCTGATCGACCTATCGGATCAGCCAAAACACGTGATGCAGGGCCTCCGGCAGACGCCGAGCAGCGCCTTGGGGTCGACACGACTGAAATTGAGCGAGGAGCATTTCGGTCCCATTTTGGCACAGCTCAAGAAGCACAATATTCGTTACTTCTTCATGATCGGCGGTAACGACACGATGGACACGATTCATCGCGTAGTTCAGTATGCGGGCGAACACGGCTGGGAATTGTATGGCGTTGGCGTGCCCAAAACGGTCGACAACGATTTGTTCGGCACGGACCACACGCCCGGCTTTCCAAGCGCCGGCCGCTACGTCGCACTGAGCGTCTTGCAGGCGGGATTGCTCGCTCGCGATATGCAGCGAGTTGACAAATTCTGCATCTTTCAGACGGTCGGCCGAAGTGCAGGCTGGCTGCCGGCTGCGGCAACGGCCGCGAAGCGATCTGCGCCTGACCCGCCGCATCTGCTCCTGCTCCCGGAACGGCCGTTTGACCGAAATGCCTTCCTCACCGCAGTCGAGCAGTGCCATCGCGACTACGGGTACGTGTCGATTGTCTGCGGGGAGGGGATCAAGAACGCAGATGGCAGCCCGGTGAGTGCTTCCGACACCCGTGACAGATTCAACAATGTCGAGTTTGGCGCAATGGGTGGCACCAGTGCCGCGATGGTGCTGCACCGAATCATCGCGGATACCTTTGGATGGCGGGGCGAGTTTCAGGTCACCGAATCATTGCAGATGTGTGCTGCTGATCGTGGCGTGCCGCTCGACTTTGAGGAAGCATACGCGGTCGGTCGCCAAGCCGTTGTGCGGGCCATGTCCGGACAAGGCGGCGAGATGGTGACAATTGATCGCGAAAGCAACAAACCCTATCGTGTCACATTTGGCGCGGCTCCGTTGGCCAGTGTGGCGAATCACGAGCGTCCTCTGCCGGACGAGTTTATCGCCGCAAATGGTATGGGGGTCACAGCGGCATTTGACGACTACATCCGACCGCTGATTGGGGAACTTCCCCAGTATTCCAGCCTCGCTCGATAATCGGCCGCTTGCCGAGCCAGTGATTTCAGCCATTCATGCAGACATGATTCAAGAAAGTGCACATATGAACAACAATAAAGAGATTTACACGAAGTTCGGTTTGGTCCGAGACATGCTGTCCGTCCCCAACATCATCCGCTGCTTTGATGTGCAGCGAATGCGAGGCACGAGTCAGACCATTTCTCAGGTCGGCCGGCTTTTGATGACCGGCGAGGGCTCCAGCCGTGTGTTTCCCGCCAAGTCCGCCATCGCGACGGCGCGACGGCATGGTTGGCCGCTCGTTCTGCACACCGAAGCTGGCTTTCAGTCACAGGAGTACAATCTTGAGGATTGGGCCATTTTCGCGCTCTCAAACTCGGGCCGCACGGCTGAGGTAGTCGGACTGTTTGAGCAACTCGAACGTGCCGGGCACCAGCATCGATACAGCCTCACAGCGTTTCCCAATTCCAAACTTGAATCCCTGGCCAATGCGGGCTATGTCCTCTCCTGCGGCGAAGAACAGGCGGTGGCCGCCACGAAGAGCGTCATCGAACAGGCGCTGTTTCTTGCGCCTTGGTCCAAAATGCCGGCAACGGCGAGTTTACCGCAAACCTGGACCAACTGGCGGCTGCTTTCGAGTCAGCATTGACGACGCCCATCGACCCGCGCCTTGTCGACCGTGTCTGCCAGGCTCGGACGATCTATTGGGCCGGGCGAAACGACGGGGTTGCCGAGGAACTCACGCTCAAAACCAATGAGATCACACGCAAGACTGCGGACTTTTTGGAAGGGACTTACGCGGTCCATGGGATTGAAGAGGTCATGGAGGCGGGCGATGTCGTCATCTGTGTGGATCCCTATCCCGGATCGGAAGAGAAGTTCGAAACCGTACTCGCCAAGGGAATTGGACTCTCCGTCATTGCAATCGCATCACGACCGACACGCTTTCCAACGATCATCACAACGGATGTCGGCGAATTCTCTTCTTTCGTGCAGATGGCGGCTGGATGGAACCTCCTGGTCGAGATTGGTATGGCCCTGGGCATCGACATCGACAAACCCTCTCGCGCTCGTAAGGTTGGGAACGAGTATCAGTCCCCAACTCCTTAATTGGCCGATTTTTCGCGAGCACACGGGCGAAGTTGCGCGAGATCAGCGGGCGATTGTGCGTGCGACGTGAGATCAACCTGGCAGGTTGCCCCGCTCACTGACACCGACAGATTGCCGCTGGCCAATCGCATTGAACAGTCCCCGAGCGTCGAATCCGGCAGCACCGCAGTATTTCCAGTGTGGTCTTCTTCATCGTGCTTTTCGCCGCAATGTTCCTCCCGGTTGGCGACTTTTGGTGGATGAAAGGCTGGCCCTTCCTTCTGGTCAACTTTGTCCTGATGGCGCTGGCCGGTGCCTACCTGTGGCGCATCAACCCCGACATCTTCGTTGCGCGAAGCAAGATACAAGAGGGCACGAAGGGGTGGGATAAGGTGATGGTGAGCATCCTTCTGCTATTGCACAAGGGGAATTTAGTCACCCAGTAAAAAGGGTGGATATCAATCGGGAGTTGCCTGTTCGGCTGAAATTGCAGCAGGTGCTGGCGTCTAGCGGCCGATTTGGGGTACGCTCAAAGCTCTTCGCAGGATCACTGCCTATCGGTCTTGATAGCCCGCGATCGGCAAATCCACCGGCATGCTCGATTGCTCTGCACCTCATCGGCGTGACTGCCATCGAAAGGGCCATTGATGGATTCAAAGTTTCATCCGGCTATCGCTGCCGTCAAGGCGGGCGATCTTGAGACGTTCCGCGCGCTTTGCGCGACGATCCTACGCTCGCGACAGACCGATCTTCACAGAGCCATCCCACTTTGCTCCAGTGCGTCGTGCTCGACGGGAAAGCCGTGCCGCATTGCGCCGAGATGGCGCAGCTTTTGATCGACGCCGGCGCACCGATAGACGAGCCGCTCATCGCCGCCGCCAGCATCGATAACATTGAAGCGATCCCCATCCTCCTCAAGTCCGGAGCCGCCATCAACGGCAATGGGAAGTGGTCTCCCATCGAGGATGCGCTCACCTTCAGCTCGCACCGTGCCGTCAAGCTTCTACTCGAACAAGGCGCGAGCATCCACAATCTGCGCATCGCGGCCGGGGTCGGCCGGCTCGACTTGATTGAGGGATTCTTCGATGCCGAAGGTAGGCTCAAGCCCGAGGCCGGCAAACTCGCCTGGCCGTTCCGCGATCCGGATGGCGGATGGAGCCAAGATCCGCCAGATATAATTGATAACGCATTCGTCTACGCTTGCATGAGCGGCCGCATCGACGCGGCCGAATGCTTGCTCAATCACGGCGCGGATCAACGCGATCCCGCCCGGCTTCGACTACGCCGGGACGGGGCTGCATTATGCGGCATTCAATGGCCACCGGCCCTTGGTGGAATACCTCTTGGCGCATGGCGCCGATCCGCGCATCAAAGACAAGAAGGTTAACAGCACCGCCGCGGGCTGGGCCGACCACACGGGCTTTGCCGAGATCAAGGAGCTACTCGAGAAAGCCGAGAGCAGCGAGTCGTAAGAGGGGAAGTCGGAATTCAGAAACCGCGATGGTGCCGCAGACGCCGATTCGGCGGCGGTCGGCGCGTGGGCGATTGAGGAGAGTGGCATGCATTATGAACAACCCAGCCTGTTGAGGGATAAGCATGCCGTGCGTAGGGCGCGGACTAGATGGCTGGCGTTGGCCGGCGTTGTCTGCGCGGCCGCCGCCCACGGCGTCGAGCCGGCGCGGGAGGCGGGCCGCTGCTCCGCCTTACAAGCGGCCACCGCCGCGGCCCTGTCCGACCAGGCCCGGGAGGACGTGAAGGTTGATGCGAACGCCAGGGCGGCACCTGTCACGGTGCCCTTCGACTGGCGGGCGGCGACTCCTGAGAGCCAGGGGATGTCGCGGGCCAAACTCGACGCCCTGTGGAACGATCTCCAATCACGGCACAGCACTGCGCTTTTGGTTATCCGCAACGACCGCATCGTCCTCGAGAGATATGCCGAGGGCTGGAACGCGTCAAAGCCTCATGGCACCGCGTCGATGGCCAAGGCGCTCGTTGGAGGCGTGGCGCTCGCGGTGGCCATCAGCGACGGCCGAATGACGCTCGATGACACGGCCGCGACTTACATCCCGGCCTGGAAAAACGACCCTCGCAAGTCGCTGATCACGATCCGCCAGCTCGGCTCGCACACGTCCGGATTGGACGACGCCGAATCGGACAACATGCGGCACGAGGAACTGACCGGCTGGAAGGGGGCGTTTTGGAAGCGTGCCGACCCGCCGGGCGACCCATTCACGATCGCGCGAGACCTGACCCCATTGCGGTTCAAGCCGGGCACGACGCTGCTTTACAGCAATCCGGGGATCGCCGTAATGGGCTACGCCGTCGCGGCTGCCCTTAAGGACTCGCCTCAGAAAGACATGCGCACGCTGCTCCGCGAACGAGTCATGCGGCCCATCGGCGTGGCCGATACGGAATGGTCGGTCGGCTATGGAACGACCTATGTCGTCGACGGACTGCCCCTGGTGCCGGCCTGGGGGGGCGCAGCTTTCACACCGAGGGCCGCGGCCCGGGTGGCGCGGCTCATGCTTCGCGGGGGTGATTGGGAGGGGACGGGTCTGATCAATGAAAGCGCCGTTCATTGCGTCACCCGCGACGCCGGCACGCCCGGGTGCTTTGGCGCGGGATGGTGGACGAGTACCAGCGGTCCGCACAATACCACGCTCCCGCCAGACGCGTTTTTCGCCCGTGGCGCCGGCCACCAAGTGCTGCTGGCGGTGCCGAGCCTGAGGCTGATCGCGGTGCGCAACGGCGTTGCCCTTGCCGCCGGGCTCAAAAAAGATGAGATCCTCGATACCTGTCTGTTCGGCCCACTCGTTGATGCGGTCACGCAGCGCCGGCAAGATGGCGACAAGGCCGCACCTGCCAGCTTCAAGGAACGCCCTTCATCATGAGACTCAGGGCCTCCAGACACCCATCAAAATTGAGAGCATCGCGCCCGGCTCGGCCGCTGAGCAGGATAAGTTTCGGCCCCACGACGTTATCGTCAAAATCGACGGTGAGCCCATTCGCAGCCTCGATCACCTTCGGGCGGTGATTGCCGAGGCATTCGCAGACGGCGGTGAAGTGGTCATTTCGTACCTCCGAGACGGCTCTCTCACTCACCAAGACGTTCGGTGTAACGTCAAGAATGCGCCGGCGAAAACTGCCAAGAAGAGTGATCACGGCGGAGACATCGACATTCGCTGAAACTGGGCGCCAAACAACGGCAGACTTCGTCGACGCTCTCTCCAAAGTAATCGCCGCCGAGCTACACTTGTCTTAATGGCGCGCGTGCCTTTTCAACCAGAGTCGGTCAGGAATCTGACAAATTAAGTGAACGTGCCCTAATGGAAACATCCTCTCCTTTAAATGAACAATCGGCAGATGTGCCGTTACCTTGAACTTGGAAGTGGCGAGTGACTGCCCGGCATGTAATGGTCGACGAGGGCGCCCCTGAGCGGAGGTAAGAAGGTCTGCGTTTCCCGCAATCAATTCGTTTCAGGCCGTCTATCGAGGAAAAAATGAACTGGCACCGGAGGTTCTCGAAGGTTATCACTTCGTTCTCGAGACGCTCTCGAGCGTCGTGAATTGTAACGTGCTCGAAACCTGCGTCGCGCGGGTCATCGCGACGACGAGGCCCGGGACGATTTCGCCTCGTCCGCGGTTACCGCCGCTGCTGGATCGGCGAGCTCCCGAAGCCACGCGATGCCGCGGGGAATCCCTTCGCGGATCATGCTGTCGTAGTGGCCGCCGGCGGGGACGACCACCAGGGTAACCGACTTGCCCAGCGTGTTTAAGCGTTCGGCGCACGCCTCGGTGTCTGCGACCGGGACGATCCCGTCATCGCGGGCGTGAAAGAGCAGGATCGGGCAGCTCAGCTTCGACTCGTGGTTGATCGGCGCGTTGCGGACGGTCAGGTCCTCGAACCCGGCGTCGTGCAAGATCTGAACGACCTCGGAACCGAAGTGTTTCACGAGGTTGATCGCCGGCGCGTAAGCGGCACAGCCCCGGATCGTCGGCTCGCGCTCGGCGAAGAGCATTGCCGTCGTCGCTGCCGAACTGTGTCCTGCCGTGTAGATCCTCCGGTGGTCGACCTGCGGCACCTTCTTGAGCACAAACTGGAGCGCGATGCTGCGCATTGACCAGCCCAGCCCGAGCCGCGAGGAACCTCGCCATCGCCTCCTTCATCTCGGCCTCGCTCGCGTTGCGCCCTTCTGGGAGTGCACCATCGAGCTCATAAGCCAGGACGGCGAACCCGGCGCGAACGTACGGGAGCTGTTCGGCGCGGGCGTGTTCGCTGAGGTGTATACCCTTTAGAAGGCTGCTCCCCCCTGCCGTGATCAAGACGCAGGGCAGCGATTCAACGGCGTGATCACCTGACGGGAGATAGAGCCAGAGCTTGCCTGCGAATCCCGGCTTGTCCCCGCCGGGGAGCCAGGCTTCATGAAACATCACGCCCGGCTCGATCTCGCGGCCGGGGCCGATGTCGGGCAGCGGCGGCGTCTCGATCGGCCCGTCCTGGTCGGCCGCCGCCGCGCGGACCGCCGCCGGCACGTGCTCCCAGATCCTTCCGAGGTGCGGCCTGTAATAGGTTTTCACGGCGATCAATACGACCACCATCAGAACCGTGATCGTGCCGATTCGGAATTTCATCCCCGTCGATCCCCCGGCGTGGCGCCGATACTACAGTAACTCCGATGCTACACCGCTACCGTCTGGAGCTAAAGGTTTCAGATTCAATTACTGCCGGGTTTGCCTGTCGCGTAAGGCTTTGCGTCAAGCTGATGAACGCGACGCCGACGGATTGGATCGGCTCGAAGTAAGCACGCGTAGCAACTGCCGCTAGGTCAAACCGGGTTCCTTAAGCTAGCACCATTCGTGTCATCAGTGTTCGTCTCATGAAACGACCTTCAAAGAACTGGGACGGGAAGCAGACAAGCCAACGAGTATCACGTACTACGATCCGACAGTTTCCCCATCAGAATCTCCTTTGGAAAACGCCCCGAGTGATGCCGCGCATTGAGGCCTGGCAACACGCAAATGCGCAGTTATCGGTGTTCGGCGGCTCTCCGCGAGCCGTCACACGCAAGTGGCCAAGACTCCGACACCGCTTTCGGTCAACATAGAATCCCTTGGCCCACGAAGCACCCCGGAGATCAATACGCTGTTTCAGCGCCATTAATGGAAAAATGCCTTTAGAAAGCACATATTTGTGTTTTATTTTATGTGAACTTACATCCCAATCGGTTCGGCCTCGTTGCGTTTTCACAACATTGGTCGATGCAGGAAACCGGCGCCTGTGGACTTAGGGAAACAAGGAATCTTTTTGGGTTTGAAATCCTGTTTTCGGCCGCTTACAAGTAAAAGGCCGGATCATCGTTTTAAGATGTTCTCAAGAGCATCGGTTAGCGCTGAGGGCTGACCGAAACTGTTTGTTGGATTCGGGACGCGAACGTAGGACAGCCGGAACGTTGCCGAGCGGTCGAGCGACGAAGACCTGAAGATCGGACGAGGCGACCCGGTGATCCGGGCTGAAGCCGCCGCGAATCAGATGGTGCCCGGCCCTCGATGTCAGTCGACAGCAGCCGCCTTGATCGAAGGAAGGTTGCGGGTTGACGAAGAGTCAAAAGCGGCGGTTTGCACCACGAGAACTGAAGCAATTGGTTTCAGGGTGGCCAGCGATCACACCCGCCGCGAGGCTGTGCCTGCGATGGGCGGAATGGGTCGGCCTGCGCCGACGGCTCGCAACCTAGCTGCTCACTCACGCACTCCAACCGAGATGGGCGTCGGTATTTGCGTGAACGATCGGAATCGGACGCACGCCCAAGCGTCTCGTCGTCGCTTCGAGAACGAAAGTCCCCCTCAAGTCGACCAGAGCAGGCGTTCGTGTCACCGGCCTGACCTGAACGCGGATGGGACAGAGAGGAATCGATTTTTTTCGCCGATTGATTCGGCTTTAGCAACCTATTCGCGGATCGATGCGCAGTACGTGGCCATTGCGATCGACGCGCCAGATGTCTCTTCCCATTGGCGAAGCGGATTGTCAATGAGACCGTGACTGACTCGTGGGAAAAACGTTCATTGCTAACTGCCAGGCCGCCATCGCCGCCGAGTTTCGTACTTGCTCGACTCGGTGCCGAATGACGCATTATTTCGACCCGTACCCCGATGAACTCGCTACTCTAGGAGACTCCGAATGCGCAGACGCTCCCTATTTCTAGCCTTGGCCTCGGTGTTACTCACCGGCTTGGGCACGTTCGAAGCCCGTGCAGGCTCGGTTCCCCTCCCCACAACCCTGGATACGTTGTTGCCGGCCGGGACCACGGCCACGGTCGTAGGCGCTGAGACCCTCACGTTCAGCAACTTCGGCTACTCCCCGACACCGGTCGCCGGCTCTGTACCCGCAAGCGCGGTCAACGTCCTGCCGTTCACCGTCGGCAACGAGACCGGCATTACCTACACCGCGGGTTGGTTCGCCGCGGCCGGTACTACCGTCGACATCGCCCTCACGTACGTTGTGACCGCCCCTGGTCGCGAGTTGATCAACGACGTTTACCTGGGGCTCACTGGCGGTGTGTTTGGTGGCACGGGCGCGATTTCCGTCGGCGAAACCTTGAGAAACGCCGCGACCGGTGCTTACATCACGAGCCTGGAAGCTTCCATCCCGGGACAGCTTGTATCCACTGGTACTTTCGACGGCGTTCAGTCAATCCTGGTTACCAAGGACATCCTCATCTACGGCGGCAGCAACGGTGCCACCGTTTCTATCGTCGACCAAGGGTTCTCGTCCACCTCGATCCCCGAGCCGACTTCGATGGCCCTGCTAGGCATCGGCATGGCGAGTTTCTTCGCCTACCGCCGATTGTGCAAACGGCACTCCGCGGTCTAGTGGGTGTCGTCTAGCCTGAATTTCTCACCATTTTTAAGGGTCGGGTTCCTTTCTAGACGCGTATAGATCTATGTAAACACTATACGTCGTACAGAAAAGGAACCCGACAATCACAACGTGTAATTCCTAGGTAATTCAGACACCCGTCAAAATCTCGGTCGGAGCAATCTGCCAGGACATCGGCTCGATCTCCGCGCCGCCTGCTTGAACAGCCGACTGAAGCCACGCACCGTTTCAACCCAGTTCGATCGATTGACGCCCAGCCGCTTTACGATTGGGGCCAGGTGCTCTGGAACCGCCCCGCGCTTGTCCGCGCGGAGTTCGCGCGCAGTCCAGAAGAATTCCCATTTCCCGTCGCGGACCGCATCCAAGTGGTCCTGCCAGCTTGTTTGGGGCATCGTCGCTGTCTTCACTTCGGCCCCGACATGGAATGGGCGATACAGTGCGATCCCGCGATAAAGAGCCTTTTCACGATCGGGAATGGCCGTCCGCTGGATTCGATATGATGAGCAGCCGCGCACAAAATGCGCCAACAGAGATCTCCCTGTCCGATGTTCCTCGTGTTCAGAGATTCGCGCGGCGGTAGTTTGCCGCGCATAGATCGCGTTTTTGCGTGCTGCATCTCCGAGGGCTCGCCTGTGAGATCGTCGTTGCCGCCGCGGAGCCGGCGCGATCATGGCGCGGAAAGCTGCCATCACCGACTCGATCCGGATTGAGACTGCGGGCCCGGCGACGCGGATGAGGAGCGAAACGGAAGTTCATGAGCAGGAGCGTCGGCCGACGGCTGAGTCTGGGTCCGGTTTTCGCCTATGAGTGGATCAGGTCCTCGAGGCGCTGGCAGGCCTATGCGCTGCGGTCGTCGTTCGTCCTGTTCTTGCTGATGGCCTTGGCCTATGTCTGGATGAACACGCGCCCTTACCCGGCCAAGAGCAACATCCGCCTGATGGCCGAGCTCGGCGAGTGGTTCTTCCAGGCTGTGATCGGCACGCAATTGACGCTGGTGCTCCTGGCAGCGCCGGCGGCGACGGCCGGGGCGATCTGCCTTGACAAGGCCCGGGGTACGCTGACGCACATGCTCATGACCGACCTGGCCGATTTCGAGATCGTGCTGGGCAAGCTGGCCGCGCGGCTGGTTCCTGTCGTGGGGCTGGTCGCCTGCACTCTGCCGATGATGGAGCTCCTCATACTCTTGGGCGGTGTCGCCCCCGAGGCGGTCTGGGGCGCATTCGTTGTCACACTCGGCGTCGCCTTGCTCGGCTGTTCGCTTGGCCTGTGGTTCTCGCTCTGGCTGGGCAAAACCCACGAGGCGCTTCTGGGCACGTACGCTCTGTGGTGTCTCTGGCTGCTGGGCCTCCCCTTGCTGCAAACGGTCGCTACGACAATGGGCTGGTCCGTGCCGCTTCCGCCACTGACGATCAACCCATTCTTTCTTGCTTTGAGCCAATCGTCCCCCGGCACAGTCACGTGGAATCACGCTCTCGCATTTCTGGGCGTGACCTCGGCCATCTCGGCGCTCTTGATCGCCTGGGTGATCCTCCGGCTGCGCTGCGTCTGCACGCGCGAATCCCGCCCGGCAAGCGTGGTCCCGGTACGCCCGGCCGCCGGCGGGGAAGATCGATCGGATCATGCGATCGCCGCTCCCTGGCACGAGCCCATCGCTGGACCGAAACCCGCTGTTGTGGCGCGAGTGCCGCCGAGGCCGTCCGTCGCGCTGGGCGATCGTCGTCACGTTCGCTTCCATCATTCTGGCGTCGACCTCGACCATCGCGGCCGTTCTCTTGCCGCCGAACACCGGTGTCGCGGAGTGGGTCAACGGATTGCAAATCTCGGTCGGCCTTCTCATTCTGAGCGTGATGGCGGCGACAGCGCTCGGCGAGGAACGCACGCGCGGCAGTCTCGACGTCCTTCTGTCCACGCCGTTTTCCGCCAGGCAGTTGGTACTGGGCAAGTGGCTGGCTACGTTTCGTCGCGTGGCGTTGCCGGCGATCTTGCCTGGGCTCGTCGTCTGGATGCGCTTCCCGCATGGCGGATTCGAGTCCGTGCCGGCAGTGGCGTTCATGATGGCCTACGTTTTCTGCGCGGGCGCGGCCGTCACCAGCCTCGGGCTGGCCATCGGAACCTGGTTTTCCCAGCTCGGTCGAGCCGTGGCCGTAAGCGTCGGCATCTATCTGTTTGTGACACTCAGCCCGTGCTACCTGGCCCCCATGCTTTGGGCGAGAAATGATGGTTCCGCGTTGCTCAGCCCATTGGTCTGGGCCGGGACGATGACGGTTGACCTCGCGACACCCTCCCGTGTGGTGACTCCAATCGACTGGGCCATCTTCTGGATGCTGATGTGGGCCCTCGTGGCGGTCGGACTGCTTTCGACGACATTGGCGAGCTTCGATCGGCGGCTGGGCCGCGTCGAGACCGTCTTTGCCCGTCTGGCGCGCCCGTCGCGTTGGGCGCAGATCGCTGCGATGATCTGTTTCACTTTGGGCGCGATCTTCAGCCTCGACGCGCTCTTGGGGTGGCCGGTCGGCGCTCGGGCGTTCTGGATCAACGGCGTCTCGTTTACCGTGGCTCTGTTGCTGGTGGGCGCGGCGGCGGCGACGTCTCTGTTCGAGGGGCGCGACGTCGGAGGGGTGGACTTGCTCATGAGCAGTGAGCTTTCGAACGGTCGGATCGTACTGGCGAAGTGGCTGGGCGCGTGCCGGCTGCTTCCGCCTCTGCTCATCGTGCCGGCATGGGTCGTCATCCGATGTGGGCGCTGGGCTGGAGCCTCGGCTACTGCATTTGCGCCGCGGTCTTAATGGGAATCACGATTGCAACGTTCGATCGCCGTCTGGTCCGCGCGGCGACCGGTGGACGTCGATCTGCGACCATTCGTGCGCTTCCGGCTCGTGTCGCCGCTGTCACGCCGCGGTAGCAATGTCCGATCGTCCGCGAAGAATTCAGACACCCTTCAAATTATCATTCGGGCCGCCTCCTTGCCCTTGAACCAGCGGCTCGAGCAGCGTGCCGCAGCATCGACCAGCAAGCTCGATCTCCCCGCCGCCTGCTTGAACAGCCGACTGAAGTCACGCACCCTTTCAACCCGATTCGATTTTCTCGCACAAACATCTCATGAACCATGACAAGTTGCTGAGACGCTTGCGCAATTCCAGCAGCCGTTCGGGGTTCGCCGTGAGCATGAGTAGTTGCCGCTCCGTGGGCTCGACGGGCTCACCCGTGGCATCGTCACGGGGCGGGAAAGCCCTTCGCTATCACAGGCGTTACCGCATTCAAATCGGCCAAGGCCTCGCTGAATGGCTACCGCCGGCACCAATCAGGCTAGAAGTCTTAAGAGCACCTCGGCCGCAGGCCTGGACGAGGCCGGATTCTGGCCGGTGACAAGCCTCCCGTCAGTGACAACGAAGGCTTTCCAG
This sequence comes from uncultured Isosphaeraceae bacterium, assembly GCA_963850935.1. Taxonomy (GTDB): domain Bacteria; phylum Planctomycetota; class Planctomycetia; order Isosphaerales; family Isosphaeraceae; genus CAWFRS01. The sequence goes on along the minus strand of CAWKNT010000026.1, from coordinate 539,423 downwards.
TTCTCTACCTTTTCATACAGGCCACCGAGGCGCTTTAACTCGTCCTCCACCAGGAACGGCACAACTGTGGTGAGGTGTACGGCGTCCTCCTCGCCATTAGTGAAGCCCGTCACCCGCTTGCATTGTACGAGCGGCTGGCCCTGGATCTTGACACGATGGAGCACGCCGGGCCCATGGCAGACGGCAGCGACCGGTTTGCCGGAACTGTAGAAGGCCTCGATGAGGGCGATTGAACGGGGATCCTCAGCCAAGTCCCACATCGGGCCGTGGCCGCCGGGATAGAACACCGCGTCGTAATCCGACGCTTTGACGTCGCTGAGCCGCAAGGTGTTTGCCAGCACGGCTTGGGCTGCGGGATCTTGGTTGAAACGGCGCGTCAATTCGGTTTGGCCCTCAGGCGTGTCGCTGACGGGTCGAGAGGCGGCTGGCCCCCTTTGGGTGAGGCGACGGTCACGGTCGCTCCGGCATCGAGAAAGGTGAAGTAGGGCGCGGCGAACTCCTCGAGCCAGAATCCGGTCTTGCGGCCCGTGTTGCCGAGCTGGTCGTGGGAGGTCAGAACCATGAGGATCTTCATTGTAGGACTCCTGTGCTCGTGTCAAATCGTTGCGTACGCACGCGTGGATTCATGGGAATGCGTCCGCTCGCGTTTGCCCGTTCCGAGCGTTGCCTGCCCGTAGGATACCCGCGAGAATCACCAGTGAAACCCTGAAACTCTTTTTTCGGATGCGTCGCGACGGGCGCGCCGCGGCCGGACGCGACGCTGCTCCTGGCGCGGGCCCGAACCGGGGACGAGCTGGCCAAATTCGCTCCTGCGGAACCAACCAGGCTGAAAGCGTAATATGCCGACCGGGCCATGGACTTCTTGCGCCGGGCGATCGCTGAAGGTTATCAGGACACCACTTTGCTCAACGGCGATCCGAACTTAGCCTCGCTGCGATCGCGCGAGGATTTTCACGAGCTGGTCCGGGAGGTGGAACGCAAGAGTAAGAAGTAGCTGCCCAAACATCGGCCAGCCTGTCCTGAGCTGAGATAGGTTTTCCGAGCTGGTCGCTCGATTGAATTCTTCCGGCAGGGTTGGGCCGGGATCCGCCTTACGGACGGTGGAAATACAGGACGGCAGCACTGGCAGGATGTGGCAAACGATCGCTATCGGAATAGCGTGCTTCCTGTGCTTCGTCTTCGACGAGCGTGCTACTTGCCGCGGCTACCGGGATTGACTTCGCCCCCACTCCCGGCAGCCAGTCCACTAACGCCCGCAAATGAATTCAGATCCATTATCGCTCCTTATGCGGGTCTGCGCACCGCGATGTCCAATCACGCGGGCCATGATCCGCCGAACGTCGGCCCCCGTGAGCGACCCTGCCGCATGCAAGACCAAGCACTCCCGAGTATATTCGTCCACCAGGGTTAGCCACTTGAGAGAACGACCCTCTGCCGTTCGGTCGTGGACGAAGTCGCATGTCCAGATGTCGTTCTTGAACCGCGCCGGTTGCTCGGACGCAACTATTGGCACTTACCCCCGGCTTAGGGCCTAATTTTCGGGGTTTTCTCAGCCTCACGGGCCTCCTCAGTCCCAGGCTGTTCCAGAGCCGCCTCACCCGTTTGACATTGACTGACCATCCACGCCGGACCAACACGGCATGTGCTCGACGGTATCCGAAACGGGGATACCGCCGCGCCAAGCGTTTGATCTCCCGGTTCCTAGAACCTATCATTGACCTTTCTTCCGGCTTCTCAGGGACTTCCGCTGTTGACTTTTCTTCCGTACTTTTAGGAATTTCCACTGTTGGCTTTTCTTCCGTACTCTCAGGGATTTCCAGGGGGAACGGGCGTCGAAATACGGGCTTGGGAAATAGCGACGCAAGAGATTCGGCGGTTGCGGAGGGAAGCGGCAAACCATTGCTATCGCGATCGTGTGTGCTCTCGCCATCGTGTGCTTCTTGTGCCAGGTGTTCGAAAACCTCACTAAGAGGTTCATCCGCCTCGTCCCTGATTAGTTTGCGCTTGTCGGCAATCCGACCGAACAAGTAATAAAGGCCGGGAATGACCAGGACCCCGATCACCGTGCCCGTGAGCATCCCGCCGACTCCGGCGGTGCCGATGGTTCGGTTTCCGATCGCCCCGGGGCCGGTGGCCACGACCAAGCGGAAGGAGACCAGCGATGAAGGCGAAGGAGGTCATCTGAATCGGCCGGAAACGCAGTTTTGCGCCTTCGACGGCCGCCTCCTTGAGAGACACGCCCTCGCAGCCGCCGTTGGACCGCGAATTCCACGATCAAGATCGCGTTCTTGCCGAGCAGACCGACCAGCATGACCAGACCAATCTGGGCGTACACGTCGTTAGCCAAACCCATGGCCTGCAGGAATAGGAAAGAACCGAAAAGCCCGACCGGCAGCGACAGGATCACTGCCAGCGGCAGGATAAAGCTCTCGTATTGCGCGACCAGCACCAGATAGACGAAGGCGACGACGATGAGGAAGATATAAACTGCCTCATTCCCCTTTCTTGACTCGTCATAAGAGAGACCCGACCAGCCGACGTCGAAACCGCGAGGCAGCGTCTTGGCGCCGACCTCCTTGATCGCCTGGATGGCTTGACCGGTGCTGTAGCCAGGCAGCCGGCGCGCATTGAATGGCGGCGGAGGTGTACAGGTTATACCGGGTGATCTCATTCAAACCCTGCTTCTTTACTCGATCGTCATGAACGCGGAGTAGGGGACCATTTCCCCTTTGTCGTTCTTGACGAATAGGTTGTCCAGATCCTCTGGGTAGCGCCGGAACTCCGGCCGGGCCTGGACGAAGACCTTGTAGAACTGGTTGAAACGAATGAATCCCTGCTCCCAAGTGCTGCCAATGAAGATGTTGAGGCTGTCCATCGCTGCCTTGATCGACACGCCCTTCTGCATGGCCACGTCGTTGTTAATGATCAGCTCGTACTGCGGGTAGTTGGCGGCGTAGAAGGTGAACAGGTTCGTCACCTCCTTACGTTTTTTCAGGGCGGCCATGAACTTGTCGGTCACCTCTCCGAGCCGCTGGTAATTCAGCGGAGAACGTCTTGTCGAGGACGAGCATGGAGATACCCCCGGCGGTGCCAAAGCCGGGAACCGCGGGCGGTTCAAAGAACTCGAGCTTCACGTTGCTGATCCGGCGGCATTTTTCTTCGAGATCCACAATGAGCTGCGCGTGCGGTTCGCTTGCGGTCGGACCAGTTTTTCAGGTTGATGATACAGGTTCCCGAGTTCGAGCCGCGGCCTTCGGTCAGAACTTCATAACCGGCCAACGAGGTGACGGAGGTGACTTCCTTGATCTCCTTGGCGATCTCCTCGAGCTCCTGGGATTTGGCGTTGGTGTACTCGAGCGTGGAGCCTGGAGGCGTCTGGAGGACGGCGTAGATGATGCCCTGGTCCTCGCCCGGGATAAAACCCGTCGCGAGCTGCGTGTTCACAACGTAAATGGCGTAGCCAAAGCCCATCACAATGAACGAGGTCAACGCTCGGCGCGTCACGATCCGGCGCAGAAACGCAGCATAACCGCCCGTGACCTTCTCGACGGCGCGGTCAAAAGGACCCCGCACGAACGGCAGAAGAATGAGCAGGAAGCCAACCGGCCCCCACAACTCATACGCCAGATACGTTATTCCGCCCAAGACCAGCAACCCTCCAAGCGCATAAAGCAGCTTGACTCCTAGTCCGCGCGGCCTTTCCACGTTGCTCGTGTGGGTGTCAGGGTCGGTGTCGCTCGTGTGGGGGTCAGTGCCGGTGTGGCTGTGGGGCTTCAAGATCATCGCACAGAGGACCGGCGTCAGCGTCAGGGCCACCAGACCGGACAGAATGATGGACGTGGCCATCGTGATCCCAAACTGGCGGTAGAAGGTGCCGACCGCCCCGGGAATGAACGTCACCGGGACGAAGACGGACGTCATCACGAGGGTGATGGCAATGATCGCGCCTGAGATCTCGTGCATGACCTCCATGGTTGCCCGGTAGGGCGATAAGTGCTTCTGGGCCATCTTGACATGCACCGCCTCGACCACCACGATCGCGTTGTCCACCACGATGCCGATCGCCAGCACCAGCGCGAAGAGCGTGATCAGGTTGATCGAGATACCGAGCAACAGCAGGAAAAAGAAGGTACCGATCAGCGATACGGGAACCGCCAGGGTCGGGATCAGCGTGGATCGTAAATCCCCGAGGAACATGTAGACCACGAGAGACACCAAAATGAACGCCTCGAGTAGGGTGTGCAGCACCTTTTCGATCGAGGCGTCCAGAAATTTGGAGACGTCGTAGGCGAATTCGTAGTCCATCCCGGGAGGGAATGATTCCTTCTTGATCTGCTCGAGTTCCGTCTTGATAGACTCGATGACCTCGGCGGCGTTGGAGCCGGGAGCCTGCTTGAGGACGATGGACGCCGCGGGATGCCCGTTGATGTCCGAGTAAATATCGAAGAACTGGGGACCCAACTCCACCTCGCCGACGTCCTTGAGCCGCAGGATCTCCCCATCGGGATTTGCTTTTAAAATGATGTTTGCATACTGCTCTGGCTTGTTAAAGCGCCCGATATAGGTCAACACGTACTCTTTTGATTGCGACGTCTTCCCTGTGGCCTGGCCGAGTCGTCCGGGCGAACCAATCATGCTCTGTTCCGACAGAGCCTTCATGACATCCTCGGAGGACACGTTGTAGGCTCGCATGCGGTCGGGATTCAGCCAAACCCGCATCGCAAAGATGCGGTTGCCGAGATTCCTGGGGATGCCCATGCCTTTGATCCGCTTGAGCCGGGGCATGACGTAGACGTTGGCAAAGTTGAAAAGGTCTTTCTGGTCGGCGTTGGGATCCGTGCTGTAAATGTTCACGTACATCAGCATGCTCGGCACGACCTGGCTGACGAGGATCCCCTCGCGCACCACCAGGGGCGGGAGCTGGAACAGCACGATGTTGACCCGGTTTTGCACGTTCACGACATTGATGTTTGGATCCGTGCCCGGCTCGAAGTAGATGATGATCGCCGCCTCGCCGGCACTGGTGGCGGAGGAGGTAATGAAGCGCATGTTCTGAACGCCGTTGATGGATTGCTCGAAGCGGAATCAGAACCGATTCGACCAGGACATTGGCGCTGGCGCCGGGATAAGAAATGGAAACCATAACGGTCGGCGGCGCGATGTCGGGGAACTGTGCGATCGGAAGGATCTTGATCCCCAGCACCCCCAGGAATAAGAGGATGATCGAGATGACGATCGCGAGTGCCGGTCTATGGAGAACTTTTGCGAACATGGTCGCACCGGGCGCTTCAACGCTAGCCACTCATGGGCGCTTTTCAAAACCAGCCACGACCTGGTGGATTTCGGGTACCGGCAGTAATCGAACAAGAAACCGACAGAGCGGAAGTGGAAGGGTGACGCCTCGCAAAACTCTCAAGTTCTGCAACACCAGCGCCACAGCCGGATTCTGCTGATTCGCCGTGTTGCAGAAGTCAGTCGCAACACATTTTCATTCTGCGATGTGATTTGCGACGAGAATCCCGACCGAACGGCAACGATTTGAGCCCGCTCAGAGCCCTGTGTCGGCTTTCCGTTCGTGCCCGTACCCCGAGTTGATCCTGACTACCACTTTACGGCAGTTGCCAGCGTGGTCAATAGGCTAGTGGCTTCCAGATTTCTTTATTTTGTTTGAAAGACGGAAACAGAGGGACGCTAGAAGGGTCCGGGGCGGCAGCAAATAATATTCATATATCTATACTTGTAATTTCGATCAATAAATGTGATCGGACCGCTCAAGGTCCAATGTAGCGACCGGACGGGAGGAACCGTGTCTTTTCACATTTCATATACCAGACTGGGACACCGTGCTTCTCTTCGCGTCGCTTGCGAAGCCAATCCGCCACCTGCTGGTGCCCGGATCTCGAGTCGCTAGCAATCAGACTTAAACTGAGTGACAATGGAGCCACGGACGGCGTACCGCAGGACAAGCACGCCGTTGCCGAACCGGTGCTCCTCAAGCAGCTCAAGTTCTAACCGTACACCATCCGGAAAGAAGCGTTTTCCACCTCCGACGACCACGGGGCAGACGATCATCTGGTACTCGTCGACAAGACCGGCCCCAATCGCCCGCGCTGCGAGCCCAGGACCTTCAACGCTGATATCGCGGTCGGCGTCGGCTTTGAGCCGCCGAACCGCGTCGGGAACGAACTCCCGCTCAACGCGCGTCCGTGCGCTGCGCGGCTCAGCAAGAGTCCTTGAGCAAACGACCTTCTCGGCCGCCCGCCACTGCCGCGCCTAGTCGAGCACGAACTGCGGTTGGTCGGGAATCGTATGCGCTGTCTCCCGGAAAACCATCGTCTCGTACATCCTCCGCCCATAGAGGTAGGTCCCGAGCGACGACGCGAGCACGTTGATGTACGAGTGGACCTCCTCGTCTTCAGGAGCGCCCCAGCCGAACCGGCCCTGCTCGTCCTCGGTGTACCCATCCAGTGACGTGAGCATCGAGTAGATCAGCTTGCCCATGCAGTCTCACCCATCCGTACGCATCCAACTCAAGAGGCGACGGCCCAATGTGGTTCCCAGCGCACGTTGCGGCCTAACAAGATTTCGACAGAAATCAATCTGTCTAACGCCGCTGGACATTCTACTTAACGTCGAACACGAAGGATTCCCCAACAGTCAGGCGCGATCCCATCAGACTCGGCCCTGACTTGAATTGCCACTCATGGCCCAATAAAATGCCTCGCAAGTGACCAGCGAACGTTGGCCGCGAAGGAAACCTGACACAAACTCCGCCCGGCAGATGGGAACCCGGTGCAAATCCGGGGCAGACGTGCTGCTGTAACGGCCAAGAGACCCCGGCGAATACGCCACTGCGCAAGCGGGAAGGCGCCGGGAAGGCCGAAGCCAGAAGACCGGCCGAGCGGAAGGCATCGTCCTCACGATTCAGGAAACGATGCAACATGTGGGGCCGCGTGTATGCGGCTCCCGGTTGCGTCCGCTTCGGAAGGACACGACTGGGAGCCGATTGCATTGACTGTCGACCGTGAAAGTTGTGAGATCGACCCAGCCGAGTCGACGCGGGCGGCAGTCGTCATGTCGTGGAGCGGCGGCAAGGATTGCGCCCTCGCGCTTCATGAATTGAGAAGCGATCCCCGCTACAACGTGGTGGCGCTTCTGACCACGGTATCCGAGGAATTTCGTCGCGTGAGCCATCATGGGGTGCGCGAGGAACTACTGGAAGCACAGGCTGAGGCAATTGGCTTGCCGCTCACAAAGATCTATCTGCCCTCAAACAACCAGGCGTTATGCACAAACCATATATATGAAGCAATCATGGTGGCGGTGATGGGCCAATTTCGTTCCCGGGGCATTTTCGCTGTGGGATTCGGCGACCTCTTCCTGGAAGACCTGCGGGCATGGCGCGAAGCCAACCTGGCCAAGGCAGGGATGACCGGCGTCTTTCCCATCTGGAAGCGAGACACGCGCCAAGTGTCACGACAACAGATCGCGATGGGTTTCAAGGCGATTCTTTCGTGTGTGGAAGGAAAAGTTGGAGTCGGATTTGCCGGCCGAGCGTATGACACTGGCCTGCTTGCGGATCTGCCAGCCGGGATCGACCCGTGCGGCGAGTATGGGGAATTTCACACGTTTGTGCATGACGGGCCGTGCTTTCGCCGGCCCGTGCCAGTAGCAATTGGCGAAACCGTTACGCGTGATGGACGACACTACGCGGATCTTCACATCGCCGGTTCGGCGAACTTGATCAATAGTACTGCGGCCGACATTCCGCCGGTTTGACTGCGAGGCTCGAGGAATATGGTGGACTACACATGAGTAAACGCTCTCTTGTATTGGCGGGATCATCCTCATGGCGGCGCTGGCCCGCTTGGTGCCGCATCCGCCCAACGTGACGCCGATCGGAGCAATGGCGGTTTTTGGCGGTGCGTGTTTCGCCAGCAGGAAAATGGCATACGCACTTCCGCTCTCGGCCATGCTGGTCAGCGACCTCGTACTGGGGTACACGCGATACGGGCTCATGACTCTGCTTGCCGTTCAGCCTGTCGTTTACGCCTCCCTCGCGGCTGCTACGACGATCGGTCAATGCGTCAATGATCGGCGAAATATCTGGCACGTGGGAACCGCCACGCTGGCGGGATCGATTTTGTTTTTCCTGGTGACGAATTTCGCAACGTGGGCTGCTGGGCACCTCTACCCATTGACATTATCCGGTCTGGCGGACTGCTACCGGGCGGCGATTCCCTTTTTCCGCAATAGCCTGGTGGGCGACGCCGTCTTCGCGGCGATTCTGTTCGGCGGCTTGGCTTTGGTGGAGAATCGGTTGCCCTGGATGCGCGAAGACACCAGTGCGGTATCGACGTAGTACGAGGAGGTCACATGCGCATTGTTTCTTTACTGGCGAGCGGGACCGAAATCGTCTGCGGCCTGGGCGTGGGCGACTGGCTCGTGGGCCGCTCGCACGAATGCGACAACCCGCCGTGGGTCACAAAGTTGCCCGTCTGTACGCGGCCGGCATTCGATATCTCGATGTCCAGCGGGCAGATCGACGCGGAAGTGCGACGCCGGCTCAAAGCGGCCGAGCCACTGTATTACGTGGACACCGACCTAATAAACTCGCTCAAACCCGACCTTCTCATCACACAAGAGCACTGCGCCGTGTGCGCTATCACACGGGACGACATCGAGCGATCCGGGTGCGTCGTCGCAAGCCAGGTGCTGGCCCTCCAAGCAGGGAACGTGCAGGGGATTTTTGACGGCATCCGCGCGATCGGACAGGCGGTCGGACGAGAACAAGCTGCGTCGAACCTCGTGGACACGATGCAACGCCGCATTCGTGCAGTTCTCCGCGCGGTCCAGCACCACCCAACGCCGGCCGTTGTCGCACTGGAGTGGCTCGATCCGGTGTTTGCGATGGGCAACTGGGGTCCAGAGCTTGTCGCGGCGGCCAACGGCCGCCTCATGCTTGGCGAACAAGGCGAACATTCCACGGCGATTGATTGGCACCGCGTGCGCAATATCGACCCCGAATGGCTTGTCATTGCGCCCTGTGGTTTTGACCTGGATCGCACGATAAGTGAGGCATCGATCCTCGAATCATTACCGGGCTGGTCGCAACTCCAGGCGGTGAGGGAGAGGAAAGTCGCGCTGGCCGATGGCAACAAATACTTCAATCGGTCCGGAACCACGATCGTGGAAACTGTGGAGATCTTGGCGGAAATCCTCCACGGATATCCGGCCGGTCACGAAGGTAAAGGCTGGATAAATTATTCGAGCCTGCGGGAGACGGTGAGAGTCCGCAAGCTGCACGCGGAAGCGTGTGCGATGAAAAAGCTGACGTATACCGATCCAATCACCGGATTTGAAGTATTCACAGCAGATTACTTGATGCAACGGGGCTACTGCTGCGGCAACGGATGCCGACACTGCCCGTACCCTCATAGTGTGAGTTCAGGCGCGAGCCCCATCAGGCCGATGATCGAGCCGGCGATTGCAAGTGACTTGCGGTGATGAGCTATCGGCCACCGGTCGATGGTACGGGTGGGCCAGGCACGGTCTCATCAGAGCGGTGCAGATCCCGCGCTTAGGGCAGCGTACCATCGCGGACGAATTCACGCGTTGCTGCGATGGCAATCTCACGGTCGCGGTCGAGCATGATTAGGTGATCAGATTGTGGCAGCTTCACGAGCGCCTTGGCGGTGGCGCCGAGGTGACGGTGAAGCCAGCGGGCGTTCTTGGGCTCTACCACAGTGTCGAGCCGACCTTGAATGATCAACGTTGGGGTGGTGATTGCGGGAACGACCGACTTGACCTCGTCGATCAACTCGAGGGCGCTGATCGCGGAGTGGAGACTGAAGGTGCGAAACGAGTCGTGTCCGGATGCCCAGCGGCGCATCAAGGGGTCGCGGACGGCGGGCGGGCGACGCGGTAAATTGGGGATGAGCCTGGCAATGTGCCGGAGGTAGCTCGTCGGGCGAAGGGGGATCAACCCGCTATACCGGATGGCCAGAAACGGCGCGAGCAAAACCATCCGCGCGACCGGGCGGCGGGTGGCCAAACGCAGGGCGAGTGTCGCGCCTGTCGAAAACCCGATCACGACGACCGGTCGTCCGGCGGTCGCCAGCGCGTCGAAGGCCGCTTCGGAAGCCGTCGCCCAGTCGCGCCAATTGGAGGCTGGCATAACCGGGCTCTTGGGTTCGTGCCCGGGCAAGATGGGCGCATCCACACGAAGGCCGTCCGCCTCCAGAGCATCGATCAAAGGCCCGATTTCGTACGGTCCGCCTCCCAGTCCGTGCAGGGCCAGGCACGATGGCGATTCGGCAGCGTGATCCGGGGCGGGGACGTCATTCCGGACTTCAGGCTCATTCCCCATGTGTACCACCGCTTGAGTCGCGTGCTGCTCACTCGCAGGAAACCATCTCAGAATAGGTATAACGCTTCAGCGCGGTTTGCAAGCGGACCCAGACGATTTCGATGCGCTTGAACTCGTTCGCGGTTACGGAGAGGTCTTCACGGCGTGCCGCCTCCTCTAACGCCGCGCTTGCCTCCGCCAGATCGTCGGCGCCAATCGTCCGGCTGATACCCTTCAAACCGTGAGCTTCCCGAGCCAGCAAGCGCGCATCGCCTGATTGTTGGGCTTCCGATATCGCAGCGAGACAGCGAGGAGCGGATTCCAGAAAGGATGTCGCCAGCTCGCGCGCGAACTCTTCGTCGCCGCCGCAGACATCGCTCAATCCCTCGACCACTCGATCTGCATTGACGTCGGCCACGCGATCCATGGCCTCGAGAGCGGCTTGGAGATCAGATTGACGGACGGGTTTGGCGAGGTAGTTGTCGAAGCCCGCGGCGAGGCAGCGCTCGCGGTCGCCCTGCATCGCGTGGGCAGTCAGGGCCACGACCTGCGTGTGGCTTCCTCGTTCGGCATCGCGCTTTCGTATGGCCCGCACCGCCTCGAAACCATCCATTCTGGGCATTTGCAAGTCCATGAGAACGACATCGAAATCGCCGGCCTCGAGCGCCTCAAGTGCCTCGAGCCCATCAGCGGCAACGACCACCGAATGCCCCAACCGCTCCAGCATTCGTGCGGCCACCTTCTGGTTGACCGGATGGTCCTCCGCCAAGAGCACGTGCAAACCACCAGTCGAAGGACTCAAGTCGATCTGGCCCTCAGGCAGTTCACATTCGCCGGCACCGACAGCGGTCTGGGCGATGGGAGCCAGGGCTCTGACAAGGGCGTTGAGCAATTCGGACTGCCGAACCGGCTTGGTCAGACACACCGAAATCTGGAGCTCACGACAGATTTTTTCGTCTTCGGGTGGGCCACTCGAGGTCAGCATCAACAGCGTCACGTCCGAAATTGTCGGCTCACGTCGAATGTGACGGGCGAGGTCCAGTCCGTCCATCGCTGGCATCATTCCGTCAATCAAGGCGATGACGAACGGATTGCCGCGTGCCGCCGCAGATTGCAGCGCGTCAAGCGCTGCCTGACCGCTCGTGACCGCGACTGGCTTGGTGCCCCAACTGGACAGGACCTCATTGAGAATGAAGAGATTGGTGGCATTGTCGTCGACAATCAGGATTGGTAGGCCATCAAGCCGCGACATCGCTGCGTCAACCCGGCCGCGAGCTTTGAGACACTCGGCCTGGAGCCCGAACGTGCTCGTGAACCAGAAAGTCGTACCCACACCCGGAGTGCTTTCGACCCAGATTCGACCTCCCATCATCTCCACAAGCTTCGATGAGATCGCGAGGCCCAGTCCGGTGCCGCCGAATCGCCGGGTCGTCGAGCCGTCGACCTGTTCGAATGGCTCGAAGATCGTTCGCTTTTTATCCGCGGGGATACCAATTCCGGTGTCGGTGATTCCGAAACGAAGGACGACTGTTTCGCCGCCGAGCATTCTCCAGCGCCACATTGACGACTACTTCGCCTTGCTCGGTGAACTTGATTGCGTTGCCGACCAAGTTCATCAGAACTTGACGCAGCCGGTCGTCATCGCCGATCACGGCGTCGGGAACGTCGGGGCCAATCCGGCAAGCCAGCTCAAGGCCCTTGGCGTGCGCGCGCAGCGCCAAAATGTTCAGCGTCCGTTCCACTGTTTCTCGCAGGGCGAACGGTGCCGGATCGAGACCCAATTTGCCCGCCTCGATCTTGGAGAAAGTCGAGGATGTCGTTGATGACAGTCAAGCAGCGACTCGGACGAGCTTTTCACCAAGCTGAGGTAATCGCGCTGGCGCGGTGTCAGCATCCGTATCGAGCGCCAGCTCGGTCATGCCGATGATTCCGTTCATAGGCGTGCGAATCTCATGGCTCATGTTGGCCAGGAATTCGGTCTTCGCCCGGCTGGCGGCCATGGCGGCTAGCTTGGCTTTTTCCTGAGCGACCTCGGCCTGCAACCTGACAATCCCCACCGCAATGCTATCCGCTACCACACCGATGGCCTTGAACGCGGCGGCCGAAAGTGGTTGGTGTGCGAACAGGGCCATGACGCCCACAAGCCGCTGCTCGATGATCAGCGGATGGCCGGCAAAGGCCATCAATCCTTCCCTCACCACCCACTCTTTATCGCGGAAGCGCGGATCCGTCGGGACTTCATTGGTCAAGAGGGGCTGCCGCTCTTGAGCGATAAGACCGATCTCAAACTCACCGGCTCGCGCAATTTTGTGGTCCCCGTCAAGATGTGCGAATATGCCGGCGCTCGCACTCAATTGCATTGCATTTTCGTCGTTGAGCGTCCAGATCCGAGCAGACATCGGCGTCGAGCTGCTGGACGATGGCTTCCGTGCAGTTCTGAAGGATACTCGTTTCGCTTACTCCCCGGGCCAGAGCGATGGCCACGTCGGCGGTGAGGTCCGCGAGTCGAGCCCGCTCGGCCAGAGCGTCCTCGGCCTCCTTTTGCCTGGTAAGGTCGCGCAGATAGGCAGTATAAGACCGGCGGATCGGACCGCTCGATCGCGACAAACCGCCAGCTCAACGGGAAACTTCGTGCCGTCAGCACGCTGGGCCGTGACTTCGATGCGCTTGCCGATCGCCGACCCGTTCTCCGGTGGCCAGGTACCCTTTAACTCCCTGCGCCGTGGGCTGTGCCCGAAGGCAGATTGGACGATAAGATCGGCCAGCATGTTTGCCGCGAACCTGGTCGCGGCTGTAGCCGAAGATTCTCTCGGCGGCTGGGTTGAACTCGATTACCAGACCGGTCTCGTCGACGGTCACGATCGCATCCAGCGCCACTTCGACGATGCCAGTCTTCCGCGCCTCGCTTTCGCGCAGCTCGGCAGTCCGCACCGCGACCTGGCGCTCTACCTGACTGTGCAGGACTTCCAGGGCGGCCTGCCGCTCGGCAATGGCCCACATTTCTCCGATGCTCCGACAACACGACCAGATGAGGAACACATCCTCGAAAGCGACCCAGCCGGCATGTTCGACCCAGCGCCACGGCTCAATCAAGATGACGCCGTAAACAGACTGGGGCCAGAAGAACCCGCGAATGACATGATCGACGGCGACGACGACCGATGCCGAGACCAGAACCCTCCAGTCGCGGTAGAAGGCAAGAAAGGCGAGCGACCCGAAGACGTAGAAATGAGTCTCGATTCGTCCCCCCGTGAGGTGGATCATCAGGGTGCCGATCAGCATCTGCGTCACGGCGATCACGTGTCGAGTCAAGACCCGGCTTGGCTGCAATCCAGGCCAACGCGATCGGCAGGCTGACAATTGCTCCACCGAGCAGAGTCGCTGCCCAGATGAGCGGATGGATCTGGCTCGTCGTACCCGACCAAGCCCGCGGCGAGATCATTAGGGATGTCAAGATCGCCGCCAGCCACTCGAACGCGAGAAGCCCCGAGAAAAGGCGATCGGTCGTGCGATAGAGGTCTCGTCGATGCTGCTCGAAAAGTTCATGGGCGCGCTGCGACACGGTCGCAGATGGGGCGGGAGGCGGATCAGCCGCCAGATTCACTACTTCCATGGCATGGAACTTTCCGCAGAGATGGAATGAACTTGGAAGAGCGGACAGCCGAAGACGGGTGTTTGCCCGGGAAACGATGATGAATTGCCCTCGATCAAGCCAACGAGGGACCGCCGGCCCTCATTATCCCCTTCGTGGCCCCGTGCGCCCGTGATCCCGCCGCGGAATAACAGCCGTCCGTCTGGTGCGTATAACGCAACAAGACCGGAAGTCAGGGCACCGAATCTGGTCGCTTCTTCGCCCCCGGGATCGTCGATCAGATGAACACCGGCCATGGTGCCGAGGCGGCGCAAGCCGTCAGTCGGGCCCCAGCCGTGCCCTGCTCGACTCGGGAAGGAAGATGAGAATGTAGACCTCGACCTTGCCCGTCGCACCTGGTCAAAACGCGGGTCGAGTTCCGAGACGCTCGCCCGCGTGCAGGGGCAGAGGGGATGAGCGGCCATGACCAAAGTGGACCGCCTGCTGTTAAGGGGAACGCGACTCAAGGCGGGCCAATGCTCGACCGCCCTTCCGCCCTGGCCCGGTGCTGCATTGTGGAGTTGGAGGACCAGAAATCCGACGCCGACGAACATTCCCCAGGTAACGGTCGCCGCCACTGTCAACTGCCGCAGGCGATACATTCCTAGCAGTTTCATCGCACACGGCCGACCGCCTCGGCCCCTCCTGTGCTGTCATCCATTTTGCTGATTTGCAGCGCATCGCCGCCTTTACGTGATTAACGGTAAAACCTAGGTCACAAATGGAGGAAATGCAAATTCTCCGCCAGCTCCCCCCGGTCTTCTGAAGACTGCCCGCTGGCTACTTGCCGAAGATCGATGACAAGTCCGAAGGCGTGGACTCCCGGCCCGCCAACAGCATCTGTAAAGCCGGATACCACTCGCGGTCGCTACTCGAACTTTTCCGGGCCGTTCTTGTTGCCGTAGGTCACGCCACCAACGGTGACGACGTACGTATCGCTATAAATTGAGTTGTTCGTTGCCGTGGACCCGTTTTCGCCCAGAATGCCGACGTCCCCGTTGTAGACGAGCAGGTCGTTGGCAACCACGTTGTTGGTGACGCCGTCCAGGACTACGCCATCCTGCAGGTTGCCGACGTTGGTCGCACCATCGACTCCCGTGCCGATGTCGTTGGCGTAGATCGAGTTGTTGGTCGCGCCCGCCTCGATGAAGACGCCGGTGCCGTTCCCGGAAAGGAAACTGGCTTCGACGACGGTGCCGCTTGCCCCCGAAATCACCACGCCTACGGAATTACTGAATGCCTGGCCGGACTGCTTGACGGCCTTGAGGCCGGTCGCATCAATCCCAATCAGGTCGAACATAACCTGGTTACCGGTCGTGCTGGTACCGGTAACCAAAACTCCGTCGGTGCGGTTGGCGGAGATCAGCGAGTGGAAGACGTAGGTGCTGGACGCGCCGTTTTCGAGGACGACACCGTCAGTGCCGTTGGAGACGGGGTACTCGCCCGTGACATCGGTCCCGATGTAATCGTACTCGACCGAGTTCACGGTGGTACCGGGATCGGTGACGATCACGCCATCCTGGGAGTTTCCCGAGATGATGTCGCGAGAGGCGTCAGTGGCACCCCCGACGAAGTTGCCATAGGCCGAGTTAGAGATCACCACGCCATTGCGGTTGGCGAGGGCCTTGGCACCCGTGTCGTCGGTACCGATGTAGTCTCCCTCAACGTAATTCCCCGTAGTGCCCGTGTCGGTGAAGACAACGCCCTTGTTCGCGTTGCCTGAAATCACATCGAGCGAGCCCGTCGTCGTGCCGCCCACGATGTTGGAGGTTGCTCCGCCGATAATGTCCACGCCGTCACCGCCGTTGGCAAGCGCCTTGGCACCTGTGTCGTCGGTGCCGATATAGTCTCCCTCGATCATGTTGTCCGACGTCCCCGCGAAGCCGATGACAACGCCGTTGAATGTGTTTCCCGAGATGACGTCGCGAGCGCCGATGTCGTCCCTCCTACCGTGTTTGACGTCGCCGCAGAGAGAATATCGACGCCGTTGATGCCGTTGGGCACCGCGGCGGTGCCGGCGACGTTGATGCCGATAAAGTCTCCCTCGATCACGTTGCCCGACGTGCCCGCGTCGGTAACAAGTACGCCCAGGACAATATTTCCCGAGAGGATGTCGCGGGCGGCCGCCGTCGTGCCCCCCACGGTATTGGAGCTCGCGCCGCCATCGATCACCACGCCGTCCTTGCCGTTGGCGAGGGCCTTGTCGCCGGTCTCGTCGGTGCCGACGTAGTCCCCCTCGACCACGTTGCCGGTAGTACCCGTGCCGGTGAATTCGACGCCGTCATTGCCATTGCCCGAGATGACGTCGAGCGCGGCAGTCGTCGTGCCGCCCACGGTGTTGGAGGTTGCTCCGCTGATGATGTCCACGCCGTCGTCGCGGTTGGCGAGTGCCTTGGCGCCGGTTTCGTCGGTGCCGATGTAATCTCCCTCGATCACGTTGCCCGACGTCCCCGCGAAGCCCACCACGACGCCATTGAATGTGTTGCCCGAGATCACGTCGCGGGCGCCTGCCGTCGTCCCCCCCACCGTGTTTGACTTCGCCCCAGACAGAATGTCAATGCCGTTGATCGCGTTGGGCACCGCGGCGGTGCCGGCGAGGTTGGTGCCGATAAAGTCTCCCTCGATCACGTTGCCCGACGTTCCGGCGTCCGAGACAAAAACTCCCAGGACCGCATTGCCGGAGATGATGTCCCGGTGCGCTACCGTCGTGCCCCCCACGGTGTTAGCGTTCGCGCCGCCGTCGATCGCCACGCCGTCGGCGCGTTGGCCAGAGCCTTCGCGCCGGTGTCGTCGGTGCCGATGTAGTCCCCTTCGACCAGATTGTCCGATGCCCGAGCCGTTGATCACAACGCCGTCGTCGGTGTTGCCCGAGATCACGTCGAGCGCGCCGGCCGTCGTGCCGCCCACGGTGTTGGCGGATGCGCCGAAGTCGATGAAGACGCCATTGCTGCCGTTGGCGAGTGCTTTGACGCCGGTGTCGTCGGTGCCGATGAAGTTCCCCTCGACGACGTTGGTGCCACTGTCGTGATCGCGACGCCGTTCTGAGAGTTGCCGGAGATGACGTTGCGGCGCCAGCCGCTGTGCCGCCCACGGTGTTGCGCGCCGCGCCGAAGTCGATCTCCACGCCGTTGCCGCCGTTGGCGAGGGGCGTGGCCCCCGTTGCATCAATGCCGATGTAATTACCCTCGACGACGTTTCTCGCCGTGCCCGAGCTATCGAAGAACACGCCAGCGCCGACGTTGCCGGAGATGACATTGCGGGCACCTGCGGTTGTGCCGCCCACGGTATTGTAAGTTGCACTATTTTGGATGGACACACCCGTGTCGCAGTTAAACACGGACGCGTCGCCGGCCGCGTTGGTGCCGATCTAGTCCCCCTCGATCAAGTTGAATCGATGTGCTCGGGTCCGAGAGCAGGACCGCGTTGTAGCTATCGCCGGAGATGACATCGCGGGCGCCGGCCGTTGTGCCGCCGATAGTGTTGTAGGTCGAGCCGCCAGTGAAGTCCACGCCGTCGATGCCGTTCGCCAGGTCGTTGGCGCCCGATGCCGTCGGTGCCGATGTAGTCGCCCTCGACCAGGTTTTCCTCGTCCCCGAGCCAGAGATCACGACGCCATTCTCGAAGTTGCCGGAAATGATGTTGCGGGCGGCGGCGCTGGTTCCGCCGACAGTGTTGAAGCTGGCCGACGCGTGATTAACACACCGCCCCCGCGGTTGCGAAGGCCGCTGCTGCCGGTCACATTCGTGCCGATAAAGTCGCCGGTAAGCGCATTGAACTCTGTACCGACGCCGGAAATCAAGACTCCCTGCTGGACATTGTTCGAGATGACCGAGGTAGAAATCGTGGTGTGCGTCGCGCCGCCGGAGATCTCGACTCCGTTGCTGGTGTTGCCCAGCGCCATTCCGTAGGTGACGTAGAGCTTCCCGGTCGGGTCGGTTCCAATTAAGTCGCCCGTAAGCGTATCGTAGCTCGTGCCCGATCCGGCGATCATGACGCCATTACCACTTGTCCCAGCAATTGGTCGCGGTGATTGTGTCGTCGCTCGCGCCGCCGAGAATCTGGACCCCGAAGACGCCGTTGCTCTCGACATGGGTGCCCTGACTGGAGACGACCAGACCGATGTAGTCGGTGCTCAGGTTAAATTCGCTGGCCTGGATCGAAACGGCACCGCCGCCGAAGTCGGTGATCTCCACGCCCTTGAGCGCGGCGGGAGCCGTCGCGGTGCCGGAAGCCGTGTTCGTGATGGCGAATCCGGCGGCACTCGACCCGGCCGAAGTGCCGTCGATATCGATGATCGGCTGGCCGGCGTATCCCGGCTGAGTGGTCCCGTCGATGATCGACCGGCCGGGTGATCTGCGGCAACGCGACGGGCGGTCGGATCGTTTGCAGTCCGGTGCCGATCTTGAAGTCGATCGTGGTGAGGGTCCCGGCCGGCTGGGCGTCGGCCTTGAGGATGGCGGCCCGCAGCGACCCGGCGGTCGGCGCGGTATTGCTGCCGTTGTCGACGGCTGTGGTGACGTTGAGCGTCGAGAGCAACTGGCGGCCCTCGAGCGGCTCGATCGAGAATCGTCGGCGGAGTGCGGCCGTGGGCGCCGAATCCGGTGAGGCGGGGCGATTCCGGTCGAACCAAAAGTTTGACATGTGGGGAGTCCTGCGGGTTATGGGCGCACCGCGACCGAGGGGGCTCAAGCGACCGCCGCTCAAGTCCCACGCTCCGCACGCGGGTCGTTGCCGAATTCACCGAGCTTAGGTGAATGATCGCTGACTGCCGGCGGGATGAGTCGCTGCCGGCGGCGTCGGTCATCGATCGCGGGTTATAAACACCATTGCCATCGGAGGTCGGGTCCGGACACGCCTGCCCATTATTCCCTAAATCGCCAGCAGGCGGATTGAACCCGACTGCAGGCTCGTTGGCGCTGCCTCGTTCCCGTTCGATTATGGCCAGGAAGTGGCGTGTGCTCGACGTAACAGCCCGGCGACAGCTTTTGAGGTGCCCAGTGAGAGGGGAAACTTGGGCAATGCCATAAAAGGAGCGGCGTCGCTTTTCTATTCTTTGCTTGGCCTTTCCTCGCTCTCACGGATTGGGCGAATCCTGATGGGATGAGCAGGCTGGCCTTATTTCCTATCAGCGAATATTCGTCCGTGCTGACGTTGTGCTGCCGCGGCCTTCGACGGTTGCGGCGGAGGTGAGCGTCAACTTGCGGAACTCAATGGAGCCGTGGTCACCCTGAATCATGATGGGGCCTGGCTCACCTTCATGAGAGTCGAGGCGCCACCGGTGGGTCCGGGGATCGCCTGTCGGTCGATAATCCGCTCACCATTGAACACGACCGTCAGGGTGCGACCAACGAGTGTTGCCTCAACAGATTGCCATTCACCGGCGGGCTTGGCTGCGTTGAGCGAAGGTGTCAAGAATCCATAAATGCCGCCGATCTTGTGGCTCTCGGGCTCATCGCCGTAATTGTCTTCAATCTGCATTTCATAACGGCCGCGCAAGTAAATCCCGCTGTTGCTTCCCTTGGGATAGCGGAACTCGGCGTAAAGTTTGAAATCGTCAAACTTGAGGTCGGTGACGAGGTCGTTGCCGGGATTGGCATTCGTGAGGATTCCGTTGCGAACGACCCAACCGTTTTTGCGCGGGGTCACGCGGCGCCAACCCAAGAGGTCATGTCCGTTGAACAACTCGATGGCCTCTCCCCAGCTCGGGGCGTGGGCGGCACCGTGAGCGATGGTGCTCGACGGCCTTCCCACGCCAGGCGTCTCCCCTTTTCATCGGTCGTTTCGCCTCGGAGGATATCGCCGTCGAGCTTGGCGGTAAAATGGATGTTGTCGGTGCGACGTTCAAACTGGGGTGGGATCGTGAAGTCGATCGTACCGTTGTCGTTGGCGACATGCCCTATCGGCCGCGCGCTCCCGGTTCGGCCGACATATGAGCCGACGAGAGTGCGATATCCAGACAGCGTCACTTCGAGCCACGACGGATAGTCACCACCCGGGCCATGCACGGTGATGTCCCAGCGGCCGACAACCGGCGGCTCTTTGTGGTTTGTGAACGGATCTTCGCTAGCTGCAACTGAAGAAACGACAGCCAGGAGAATTGCCGCGCCAACGCCTGATACGCCTATCCTTCTCGATGACATAGTTATCTCCGGTTTGAGTTCTATATTCCCGTCGCAATCGCCGCTTCAGGATCGTCCAGCATGAGCGGTTTTGCAATGGGCACTCACCGTCCTCGAGCCGGCTCGCTACGGCTGCCGCTGGAACAACAGGCCGATCATACGGTCGTTCGAGACGCACAGGCCACTGATTCGTCCCTGGGAGTCGCGTTCGAAATGAACCCGGCGAAAAGAACCGCTGCCCGTGAATTCGTCCTTGTTTCGAGCAACCAATCGCACGTCCTCGTTCCGCGCGTGCCTGGCGACGAGGTTGGCTTGGTCGACGACGATCGCGTACGTCGTTTCCAGCTCGGAGCTCGAGTACACACCCGCGTAGCCGCGCAGCTCTTCCGCGGTCAGGGTTGGCGGCTTCTTCGCGTGCTGGCCATCGCGGCCGTCGGCGCGGGTCGGCGCCTCTTACCCGCGTCAGATGCCGCGGCCTCGGCCGAGCCTGATTTTGCAGTTTTGGGCTTCTCGACCGGCTCTGGGAGGAAAAGATCGGCGAGCTTCAGCACTTTGTCCGGCGGGAACGAGGCCAGGTTACTGAGGATGATCACGCCGAGATCCTGCGCGGGAAACAATTCCAGAAAGGCGCGGTAGCCCGCCAGAGCACCATTGTGGCCGATTCGCTTCAGTCCCCGGTGCTGGCCGACCACCTGGGTCTGGTTCATGTCCAGGATCGCAAATACATTCCGGGCCATCCAATCCCGGAAAGATTCGCCCGTAACTCGTTCGACGATTGTGGCCAGAAGCGCGTAGTTAGAATTGCTGTAGAGATGGCGCTCGCCAGGCGAGAAGTTCAGCTCGCGTTGTTTCCAGATCATGCGCAGCAGGTCTTTCTGGGTGACGAGGTCCTCCTGACGCGTGCCGGCCAAGCTCAGCAGCTCGAAGTAGTCGCGAAGCCCGCTGGTATGATGAATCAAATGCCGGATGGTGACGGGCCGACCGAAGTCGTGAAGCTCGGGAAGGTATTTGTGGATTTCGTCGTCAAGAGAAAGCCTTCCCTGCTGGGCCAGCCGAACCACCGCATAAGCGGTGAACTGCTTGCCCACCGAGCCAATATAGAAGACCGTCCGTGGCGTGATCGAGATGCCATGCTCGAGGTCGGCCATACCATAACCTTTGGCATAGACGATGGTGCCCCCTCGCACCACGGCGACCGCGCAGCCAGGAGAATCAGGTTTCGCCCACTCGGCAAAAAGCGCATCGACCTTGGCAGCGGTTGAGTCGGCAGACGACTCGGCCGCCTGACCATTCGCCTCAAGCAATCCGCACGCGATCGTCAAGAGCAACAAAGGCAACAACAGCGGCTTGGTTAGCATCGCGAAATACTCCGATTCTTTCAGACTCAACCTTGAGTTCTCAGATCCGAGACGTTGACCGCGTAGCCTTCGATCTGGTTGTTGACCAGAGTGATGTCGCGGGCCTGGGCACCGATGCGGATGCCGATTCGTGCCATCGGTTTGCGGGTTTCGCGCACTCGATTCTGCATCAAGGTCACCTCTTGTGTCTGGCCCCGCACGTCGATACCGACGCCGTCCTCTGGCCCGCTGTCGATTATCTGGTTGTTCTCGCACCGGTTGCGGTGCGGGCCGAAGGCGAGGGGCTCGTCGCGGAACAGGATACCGACCTTCCCACTGCTGGCGATCGAATTGCCGCGGATCAGGTTGTCGGTATCGCGGTGACCGATCGAGATCCCCGCGGCGCGAACCTCGGCGATCGTGTTGTTTTCAGCCAGGCCGAACCGCACCCCCCAGCAGAAAAAGATCCCGATCTGCGTGTGCTCGACACGGTTCTCGCGGATGATCGGCCGTTGCGAGCCTGAGCCGGGGTGCAGCCCCAAACCTGCATGGTCGTGGCTGTGGCAATTCTCAACTGTCACGTCGTGGCAGACCTGCCAACTGATGCCGTCGCCGTTGTTGTTCCGCGCGATCACCTTGCGCACGGCGACGTCCTTGCAATCCTGCAGGAAGATGCAGCCGGCATAGTTGCCGTCGAGGTTTTCGTTGTTACTTCGGTTGCCGTCGAGAGCGAGGTCTTCGATGACCACGCCGGCGATGTTCTCACCGGAGAGCAACGGAAAGAGCGTCGCGGCGGTCGGTTGCCCCCGGAGCCAGAGGTTCTCGCGCAGCGCCGCGGTCGAGCTTGAACCGATTTCCCGACCGGGCCACGAGCGTTCGCTTGATCACGACTTCGCCGCCGTGACTCGGGTTCTTCGCTCTCAGGCAGACGCCGTCGCCGACTCGGAACCCGCGGGCGTCGGCCAGCGTGATCTCCTGGTCGTACCAGTCGGAGTCGAGCGCCAGCTTGGTGGTTGTCGAGGGCTCCTTGATCAAGATCGTGTCGGGACCGCTCCCCTTTGATGCGGACCCGCGACGACAGATAGATGGCGTTGCGGAGCCGATATGTTCCAGGCAAGATTCGTACCGTTCCTCCGCCGCGCTGCGCCACGTAGTCGACCGCGGCCTGGATGACTTTGTCCGTCGTCCCCATCAGGTCGGCATCCTTCTGGCCAACCGTGACGGTCAGCATCTCATCCCAGGCCGGTTCAGCATGGTCGCCGGCAATCGACCGCGGGTTCGTGACACGCGCCGGGTTTTGCTGTGGGTCGGATCGCGCCCGACGCACGATTCACAGAATTGGCGGCGAGAAAGAGACCGCCGGCTGCGCGAAGGATTTGTCGTCGAGGAAAAACGAACTCGTCGTCACAGTTCATGTAAGGCTCCTCGGTGATTCGCTCGAGTTTAGTTTGGCAGGCTGGGCGGCAGCTAAATGGGTCGACGGACGCAAAACGCTGACGGGCTGATTGTACTCAGCTCAGAGCCGGAAAAGGAATCAATCCGAGCTTACCTGAGCGTTCCGGCCCGCCTGCGTTTTCTAATAAACTTTGCGTTTCGAGCGTTGTAAGGTTATCGTCGAAAGAAGCTGATAGGATTGCATCGACGGAGGACTTCCAAGTGAATTTCCGCATCGGAATTCATGATTCGGGCAAATGGACGCACAAGGCCGAAGGTCGACAGGCGGTATTACTGATCAATGGCATGGATGCGCTGACTGTGCTCCAAGGGCTGGCGGATGGAAGACCGCTGCATGCGATGGACCTGCGAGCGGTTCTTGGCCCCGATGGGGAGATCATCTGCTTAAGATCAACCGAGAGTACGGCGGCCGAAGTCGCATCTCAAGAAGAAGGGCGCCGCGTCGTTCGGGCTCGAATTGAAGCTGTCTCGTCCGCAAAGAAGGTCGTCATCACCGAGGATGCCTGAGCCTGCTGCCGGCACGGAAAGTCGGATGCCACCAGTCTTGGCAGCACTCCGAATGTCGGTCGGTATCGCGAGCCTCTGCCGTATTTCCTTCCCCCGAGTCAGGCTGGCTGCGCCCGGGTTTTGTCCTTAACTGTTGGAGGCGATTGTGAAGAATTGGATTGCGTTGCCAATGGCGTTGATTTTTCTCCCCATGATCGGATTCTCGGGATGTGCGAATCCGGCGGACGACGTAGCGCCGGCGACTACCTCAGAGGCCAAGCCGATTCCGGCCGACCCGGCCGTGCGAGCCAAAAACTCCAAGGGGGAATCCGCGAGCAAGCCGGTCGGTCTGCCCGAGCCTTCGACAGGCGCCCCGGTGATCACTCCTGATAACACGACGATCGGCTTCGTCGGTTCGAAGGTCACCGGTAGTCACACGGGCGGCTTCAAGGCGTTCAAGGGAACGTTCGAGGTTGTCCCCGCAAAGCTCGAATCCAGCAAGATCACGGCCGAAATCGATACGAACTCGATCTTCACGGACAACGACCGCCTGACCAATCATCTCAAATCGCCCGATTTTTTCGACGTTGCCAAGTTTCCCACGTCGACCTTCGTGTCGACCGGAATCGAGCCCGGCGTCAACGACGCCAAGGCGAAGGATGCAACCCACACCGTGACCGGCAACCTCACGCTTCACGGCGTCACCAAGTCGATTTCGTTTCCAGCCAAGATCGCCGTGAGTGGTGACACCGCGACTCTCAACAGCGAGTTTTTTATCAACCGCAAGGATTTCGGGATAAACTATCCAGGAAAGGTCGACGACCTGATTCGCGATGAGGTCGTCATCAAGCTGGCGATTCACACGCCGGTCAAGTAATCCCCACGCACTGGTGAGTTGCCTCGCTCTCGTGATTTTGCGGAAAACTGAGCGGTCATGACAGGTAATATCGAGACTTTCGCGGCGTATCTGTCGACTGCCCTTGCCGTTCTCGGTGTAGTCCGCGTTGAGGCAGCTGATGCCGCCGGCGGTCCGGACAGCGCTCAGAGCAGTAGCGGTGGCGATGTCCGCATAAGTCGTGGCCAATTCGACAGTCGTGCAGGAAGCGACGGCGGCGATGGGATTACTGAAGTGCTCGACCACGAGTTCGACGCCGTTGCGCGACCCAGAACGATCATCCCGAGAGCGGGCATGGCACCCGCCGCCCCCGATACGGGCGCCCGACCGGCAGCAAACATCGTAAGCCGCTCGATAATTTCGTCGGCTATAGGGAAAGGCCCTGTTGCCAATTTCAGCGGTGCCGGGATCGACAATGGCGGCCTGGAATTGCAAAGCAACGTAGTCGGCAGGTCTACGCGGGCACAGGCCATTGACGCGGCGCCCATGGACGCAAGGAATGTCAGCGCCGGACGGCGTGTACAACCAGTTCGGATTTGGGGTCGCCGCCGCAGCCGCGAATTCAATCAATCTGGACGAACACGCTGTGCATGCGAATCGGCCCAACTTTATTGACGCCGACGCTTACAACAGCCAGTTCGCGAGCGGGTCCTACGGTCGGTCCGGCTATTACGGCAGCCAGGGTGGCTATGAGAATGGGTACTTGCCGTTTCTATACGACTCGTCACTCTACGACCGGCACCACTCGACCGATTACAACCGTTACACCAATTATGGCGATGATAGCACGGGTGAGTCTGAAAACACAAGCTTGAGCACTGCCGTGGCGCAGCCGCGGGTTTACGTGTATCCGCGATCGCTCACGGCACCTGTGGCGGCATCGAAGCCAGCAATCGCCGACCAGGCAGGAACAGGAATCGACGCCGCGCGGAAGGCGTTCAAGGCCGGCGATTATTCCAAGGCCCTCGAGCTCACCGAAGAGTCGATCCGCCGGATGCCCAGTGACGCGCCGCTGCGCGAGATCCGCGGGCTGGCCTTGATCGCGCTAAAGCGCTTTGAAGACGCGGCCACGTCGCTGCACACCTCGCTTTCGGAGGGCCCCGGCTGGAACTGGCGGACTCTGGTGGGATTGTACCCCAACGCGTCTGTCTACACCGAGCAGCTTCGCGCACTCGAAAAGTATTGCAGCATGAACCCTCGGTCTGCCTCAGCTCGGTTTGTATTAGCCCATTTATATAAAATGCAAAGGAATACCGACGCGGCCGTCGATCAGTTGCGTCAAGTCGTCGCGCTTCGTCCCCAAGACGACGTTGCCGCGAGTTTGATCCTGCGACTCGAAAAGACGAGCGTGCCGGAGGGCGCCGGCCCCAAATGACAGACCCTGCGCTCCTGTACTACCTAAGCCTCGTCGAACGCACCGACCGGATAGTTCGCAAGGAAACGGCGTCGCGTGGCCGAGTGACATCGGTGAAGAGCGGCGTGATTTGATCTCATTCGCCCTCTTGGATGACGCAATATCAGAAGAAGGTGCCGTCTTTTGATCATCACTCATGACCGACTTGAGCGACTCGTGAACGACATCTTCGCCGCCGCCGGCTGCGGCTCGGCCGAACGCATCGCAAATCGCTCATTACCTGGTCGAGGCCAACCTGGTCGGGCACGACTCGCACGGGGTCATCCGCGTTCCGTCTTATATCGATTGGCTGCGCGCGGGCAAGGTGCTGGCCAACCAATCGCTCGAGGTCGTGTTCGAGAACGATGCGCTGGCCGTGGTCGATGGGCAGTTCGGCTTCGGCCAGGTGATGGGCGAAGCAGGCGATGAAGCTCGGAATCGACAAGGCCGGGCGGCAGGGCGTGGCCGTGGTGGCACTGCGGAACTCGGGCCATCTGGGCCGCATCGGCGACTGGGCCGAGATGGCGGCCCAGGCGGGCAAGGTCTCGCTCCACTTCGTCAACACCAGCGGCGGCGGCATCCTGGTCGCCCCGTTCGGAGGCAGCCGAGCGCCGGCTTTCGGCGAACCCGATCGCCGCGGGCGTTCCGGTCAAGAACCGGCCCGCCGATCATCCTCGACATCTCGACCTGCACGATCGCCGAGGGCAAGATCAAGGTCGCCTTCAACAAGGGGGCCAATGTCCCCGACGGCTGCATCCTCGACGGCGAGGGCCAGCCGACCAACGACCCCAAGGCGTTTTATGCTTCGCCTCCCGGCGCGATCCTTCCCGTGGGCGGGCACAAAGGATATGGCCTGAGCGTCATCGCCGAGGTGCTTGCCGGTGCCCTGACCGGCGGCTCGTGCAGCCACTTCGGCGTCGACCGCGTCGCCAACAACATGCTGAGCATCATCTTCGACCCCGCTGTCTTTCAGTCGGCCGACGGCTTCGCCGCAGAGATCGACGCGCTTCATCACGCACGTCAAGAGCTCGAGGACGGTGATGCCGGACGGCGAGATCCTCATGCCGGGCGAGCCCGAAGCGCGCACCCGCGCCCGCAAGCTGCGCGAGGGAATCGAGATCGACGACACGACGTGGAGCCAGATCGTCGCCACGGCGCGAATCGCTCGGTGTCGCCGTCAAGTCGACCGCGCCATGACGACGTTCTTCGGCCTGAAGCTGGTGGACCTGGCGATGATCGCCGGCTATTTCGCGGTGGTCATGGCGATCGGCTTCTGGTCGTCGCGCAAGGTCAAGACCGAGACGGATTTCTTCCTGGGAGGCCGGCGGTTCGGCAAGGGCCTGTTGATCATGCACTGGCTGTGCACCGGCACGCACAGCGAGATGGCCGTGCAGGTGGCCGGGGCGACGGCCCGCGTCGGGCTGGGGGGCATCTGGTACCAGTGGATGTGGCTGTTCTCGACGCCGTTCTACTGGCTGATGGCCCCGGTGACGCGGCGGCTCCGCGTGACGACGACCGGCGACTTACTTTCGCATCCGCTACGGCCGCAGCCTGGAGATGCTCTATGCTCTGGTGGGCCTATTCTACTTCGGCCTGTCGATCGCGCTCTTGCTGCGCGGGGCCGGCGCGGCCATCTCGGGAGCCACCGGCGGCGCCGTCCCGACCGAGGCGTCGGTGATCGCGCTGGCCGTCTTGTTCTCGACCTACGTGATGGCCGGCGGCCTGGTGGCGGCGGTGTACACCGACTTGCTCCAGGGCCTGATGATCATCGTGCTGTCGTTCATGCTCGTGCCCGCCGGGTCTGCGTGTGGTCGGCGGTCTGGCCGGCCTGCACGAGAAGCTGGGGCCGGCGATGTTTGCGATCACCGCCCCTCGAGGTGCCCGCGAAGGCGACCCCTGGTTTGTCGTCACGATGTCGGTGCTGGGCCTGGTGGGCTTCGTCGTTCAGCCCCACGTCATGACCGCGACCGGCTCGGGCAAGACCGAGACCGAGGCGCGGGTCGGCATGGTCTACGGCAACTTCATCAAGCGGCGTGCTGACGATCGCCTGGGCCTTCACCGGCCTGATCGCCCTGGCCGCGTTTCCCGCAGTGATCGCCGGGCTCGACCCCAACGGCCCGGCAAGCACGCCACGCCAGCGAGACCCTGTTTGGCCGGGCCATCCAGCACTTCCTGGGCGACGGCTGGCGCGGGCTGATGATCGCCTGCCTGATCGCCGGCGTGACGAGTGCCGAGACGTTCATGGTCGGCGGCTCGGCACTCTTCACCCGCAATTTCTACGTCCACGCGGTCCCGGGCCGATCCGACACGCACTACCTCTGGGTCGGGCGGCTGGCCTCGGGCGGATTGCTGGCGCTGGGAATCCTGCTGGCGGTGCGGGCCGAGAGCGTCACCCAGCTCGTGCTCGGCTCGGTCAAGCTGATCGGCTTGCTCGGGGCGGCCTTCTGGCTGGGCGTGGTCTGGCGACGTGCCAATGCGGCGGCAGTCTGGGCCAGCTTTCTGGGGAGCCTTCTGGTCTGGGCCGTCATGAGCGCGGAACCGCCGAGCATCGCGATCCCGGTCGTCGGTCCGGCCGCGCGAGCCGTCCTGGGCGCGGCCGGCTCGCTCGGGCTGCGAGGGTTGAGCGAGCCCGTTCAGATCATCATCATGCTGGCGGTCGAATTCGGGCTGATGATCCTGGTCAGCCTCGTCACCCGGCCTCGCGACCTGGCCACGCTCGGCCCATTTTATGCCCGGCTGCACACGCCGGTCGGCAAGGAAGACGAGGTTCGCTGGGACGAGCCGCCTCGATGACTTGCCCGAATCGGCCACGCTGGGCATGGAAGGGACCGTGCTCGATTACCGCAAGTCGTCCCGCTTTGCGTACCCGCGGCTTCAAAAGCTTGGCCTGGAAATCCCGCGTATGACCTGGTTCGATTGGGGCGGGTTCCTGGCCGCCTGGGTGCTGGTCGGCGGCTTTGATCGGGCTGTTGATCTGGCTGGCCGCCTTGACGTAAGACGCGTCGCACGTTTCAAGAGCGAGTCAATCATGTCCGATGCATTCGCGAACCGCGTGGCCCTGGTGACGGGTGGATCTCGTGGAATCGGCCGGGCGACCGCCCTGCGGCTGGCCCGCGAGGGGGCCGACGTCGCCATCAGCTATGCCTCGCGCACCCACGATGCCGAGCAGGTCGTCGCCGAGATCCAGGCCCTGGGGCGCAAGGCGATCTGCGTTCCTTGCAATGTCGCCAGGCCGGACGACGTGGATCGGCTTGTCGCGCAAACGCGCGAGCATCTGGGGCCGATCGACCTGCTCGCCCACTGCGGTGCGATCAGCAACATCACCGACCATACCGGGCCTGACCTACGAGCTCTGGCTCGAAACGATCGACGTGAACTTGAACGGCGCGTTCCTGGTCGTGTTCGCGGTCAAGGACGAGATGATCGCGCGAGGGTTCGGGCGGATGGTGCTTGATCTCGTCGGTGGCCGCGCTTGCGGCCGCGGAAGATGCAGATCCATTACGCCTCGTCGAAGGCGGGCGTGATCGCGCTGACCCGCTGCTGCGGCGAGGCGTTCGCCCCGCATAATGTCCGCGTCAATTGCGTTGCCCCCGGCCTGATCGAGACCGAGATGGCCCACGTCTTGCCCGACGAGACGATGAAGCGCATCGTGGCCGAGACGCCGCTGGGCCGGATCGGCCAGCCCGACGAGATCGCCGCGGTGATCCGCTTCTTGCTCAGCGAGGAATCGAGCTTCATGACCGGCGAAACGCTCTCCGCCAGCGGCGGACGGGTCACGCTGCCTTGAAAACTGGTTACCTGGCACCCGGCCGGCCAGGAGCTTTAAAGGCAGGGCCCTTAGCGGCCTGACAAGAAGGAGTCGTCGGGGAATTCGAGATCCATCATGAGGAGCTGAAAGTCGGGGCGCGACCGCAACGGATCAAGGTCGGGGTCGATTCGCATGAAGTTACGCTTTCGGTATCCGGCACTGACGGCTCGGCGGAGCGCATTCGATGGCTTGATCGGCGTGGGCCCGTCCCTCGGCTGCTGTCATCCCCGAGCCGTGCTCGGCCGCGACACGGGCGAGCAAGGCGTGACCGCAGGCCAAGTTGTAGAGATCCGCAGGTCTCCCGCGATGGCAGACGCTCAAGAATTGCGACGGCCCGGCGTACGGCGGCAACTGCTTCCGCGGTTCGGCCGGCCTTGACGTGTATTCCTCCCATGAACCCGAAGATCGTTCGCCAGCTCGGTCTGCCACTCCGTGACGTTGGGGTTGGCGTCCGCCAGTTTCTGCATGATCGTGATTGCCCGCTCGAGGACCGCGAGCGCCTCCACCGGCTTGCCGGACTGGTTCAGTGCCCAGCCCATCACCTGGTGGGTGCTGGATAGGTTGGACTGGAAGTCAGTCACGTTGGGGTTGGCATCGGCGAGCTTCTGCCGGATCGCCAGCGCCCGCTCGTACGCCGTCAGCGCCAGGGCTGGCTTGCCGGCTAACTGGAGTTCGTAGCCGATCATCTGGTGGCTGACGGCCAGGTCGCTCTGGAAGCGGAGTATCGCTGGGGTTGCCGTCGGCCAGTTTCTGCCGAATCGCCAGGGCCCGTTCCGACGCATTCAGCCCCTCGGTCGGCTTACCGGTCTGGTCGAATACGCTGCCGATGCCGACATAGCTGGCTGCCCAGGTCACTCTGGAATCGCGTGACGTCGGGATGAGCGTCGGTCAGTTTCTTCCAGATCGCCAACGCCCGTTCGAATGACGACAGCGCTGCGGCCGGCTTGCCGGTGTCCTCAAACAGTTGACCAATCCGTTGGTGAGCCGAGCCCAGGACAGCCTGGATCAGATCGCCCTCGCTGAGGTTCGCCGAGAGACCCTCGGCCAGCCGCCGTGTCTCTTCGTACGACGCCAGCGCACCGGACATGTCTCCAGTCCGTTGCTGGAGAAAGCCGATTGCGAGTAGGCTCCGCGCCACATCAGCCTGAGTTGCCGCGTCCGCCTCCGGCGCGTCCGCCAGTTCCCGGCGCACGGCCAGCGCCTTGCGTGCGCGGCCAGCGCTCAGGCTTCGAGCCGATCTTGTCGGTCAACTCGCCCAGCTTGTCGTAGGCTCTGCCCAATGCCGCGCGAGACGCCCAATCATTCTGTCCCTTTAGCAGACCCTCGAGCTTGCCGTAAAAGCCAGCCTCCCCATGCAGCAGCTTGGTCCGCAGCCCCTCGAACGGCTTTTCCTTCAAGAGCAGGTCCTCGCTCACCTCGCCGGTGAACAGCCCGACCGCGTCCATCGCCAGGTTGAATCGCGCTGCTCGCGCTCGTTGGCCGCCAGCAGGTCGGCGTTTGCCCGTCGCACGCTGCGTGTTGGCGTCGACCAGCCCGGCGTTGGCCCGGGCCTGGACCGCCATCACCGACGCCATCCCGGCCAGCGCCACCAGCACGGCCACGGCCGCCGCCGTCACCGCCGTGCGGTTCCGCCGCGACCACCGCCGCGCCCGCCTGGCGAGGGGCTCACGCCAGGCGGTCACCGGCTCGTCGGCTGTCCATCGCTCGATGTCCTCGGCCAGCGCCCGCGGCGTGGGATAACGCTCCTGGGGATTCAAGGCCATCGCCATGAGACAGACCGCCTCCAAGGCGGGGTCGATTCGTGGGATCGATCGCGCGCGGTGGGGCAAAGTTGCCCTTCTGGACGGCGCGTAACACCGTGCCCACGTCGTCATTCTCGAACGGCGGCTTGCCGGTCAACAGGCAGTAGAGGGTCGCACCCAGGCTGTAAACATCGCTCCGCGGCCCGAGGTGCTCAAGGTCGCCCAAGGCCTGCTCAGGGCTCATGTAGGCCGGCGTCCCCAGCGCACTGCCGGGAAGCGTCTCGGCACTCCCGCTCGACAACAAAGGAACCATCAGCCGTTCTGCGGACACGACGCCGGGCTCGGTCCGTCCTAGCACCTTGGCCAAACCCCAGTCGACAACCAGCGTCTCGCCGTGATTGCCGACGATGATGTTGCTCGGCTTCACGTCGCGGTGCAAGACGCCCCGGCTGTGCGCGTACTCGATCGCGTTGCACACATCGAGGAACCGTCCGCACCAGCTTCCGCAAGTGCGAGCGACCGCCGGCCGCGGGTCGCTGTCCGTGACGCCTGGTCGGCGATGGAACGCGGCGATCGCCTCCTTGAGGCTGTCGCCCCGGATGAACCGCATCGCGTAATAGGGGCGGCCGTCGGGATAGGTGCCCAGGCCGTACACCGGGACGATCCCGGGATGTTCCAGCCCGCCGGTGATCTCGGCCTCGAGCAGGAACCGGTGCGCGGCTGACGGCATCGTCGGCATGGTTGTCGAGGATCTGCTTGAGCGCAACCTCGCGGTTGAGCTCGGCGTCGAGGGCGACGAATACGGCGCCCAGCCCGCCCTTGGCATGAGGTCTGAGGACGCGGAACCGCTGGCCGACGGACGTCGCCGTGCCGACTGAGTAGTTGGTCGTCCGGTCGGCCTCATCATCATCGCCTGGCGCTGCCGCCGAGCCGTTCTTGCTCGGCGCGATGCGGGCAAGCGTCGCCTCGATCTCGGGCTCGCGCAGGCCTGCCAGGCTGGCGCGGGTGGACTGGCTCGACGGCACGGCCGCCAGGCTCTGCTCTACATTACCACCGTGCGTCTCCAGATGAACCGCGGCCAGGGCATCGAGCACCGCCCGCTTGGCACTGGTCAGGTCGCCACGGGCTTCCAGGTGATCGGCGAGGCTGCGTGACTTGTCGAGCGTCCACGCCTGGAACGCGGCCACGAGCTGGCCCTGGTTGATGATGCCCGTCTGTAGCGCAAGAAGTCCGAAGAGGAGATGGCGATCGGCGGCGGCCATGGCGAAGCTCCGCGGCACAGCATCGTCCCCAGCACGACCGGCGATAGCACGGCGCAAGAGCCCGGGCACGCGGGGAGCGTCGCGTCAGGACTATTCTCGCATGGACATACGGGCTGTGCAAACTTGCCCAACGGCCTTCGTTAACCGCGGCCAGCACGCGTTTGCCAAAGAAAACCAGCACAGACCGCTCGACGACCAACTCGGCCCGTGCAGTGGGGCGGCCGCCAAAGAGATCCACGATCCGGCCCGGGAAGCTGATATCGTCGTCCTGCGGTGAATCCGTCCAAGTCCACCTTCATCGCCGCTGGGTTTTGTCGTCCCGACACCGATACGGGGCACTCGGCACCAAGTATAATGGCCGCGAGGCGTGGACGGCGCAGGTGGATTGGACAAGGCATCAACACACATCGACATGCTTGAAACTACGAAGGCTATCGCGATGCTGCCACGAATCGGCTACTTTATCCTGCTGATCTTGCTTGCAGGCGGCGACCCGGGACCGGTCGCTGCCCAACCAGACGACATTACCGTGACCCACGATATCCCGTACCGCGAAGGAACAAGTCGGCAATGGAAGCTGGACCTCGCGATGAAGAAAGGCAAGAGCGGGGTGCCAAGGCCCGGTATCGTGGTCATCCACGGGGGCGGATGGATCGAAGGGGATAAGTCAAGCTTCGCTTCTCGAGAGCATGGCGTCCCCGGCAACATCGTGGATTTCGCGGCTCTCGGCTTCGTCGCAGTGACAATCAATTACCGGCTGTCGAGTGAAGCGCCATTCCCGGCCGCGCTTGACGATTGCAAATGCGCAGTCCGGTGGTTGCGGGCTCACGCCCAGGAGTACCACCTCGACGCGGACCACATCGGGGCGTTTGGCAACTCTGCAGGCGGCCACCTGGCGATGCTCTTGGGATTGACCGGCAAGGAAGCGCACCAAGCAGGACACGCCCCTAATCAAGGTCACTCGGACGTCGTGCAGGCGGTGGTGAGCGATAGCGGTCCCATCGATCTCGTTGCGCAATTCCGAAACGGGGCGCTTCGTCAGGTTTGTTCTCGACTCATGGGCGGGCCGCCGGAAGGTGATCGAGCCGCCGCGTATCGACTGGCTTCGCCGGCGGATCAGATCAGCAAAGGCATTTCCCCACTCCTCTTGATCTATGGCGTCGACGATGCCCAGGTGCCAATCGAGACGGCCGATCAGTTCGTGCTCGGACTTGGGCGAGCGGGACTCATGGACGTCAGCTACTACCGCCTGGCCCACGTTGGTCACTGTCCGTATTCGCTCATCCGCGTCTCGACGTTGCGGCCGGTTGTCAATGATTTCTTCGTTCGCACGTTGATGAAGCCCGCGAGATAATCCGTCGAGGAAACCATGATGAATAAGCGTCAACGACTATGGTCTGGCTGGCTAGTCGCGCCTGCCGTCATCCTGACTTCGTTATCTCTTCCAAGCACCGGCGCCCAAGATCCAGCCCATCCTGCGAAGAAACTGAAGGTCGTGGTGTTCGGCGGCCATCCCGATGACCCCGAATCGGGAGCTGGCGGCTTGATCGCAACCCTAACGGCAATGGGACACGAGGTCATCCTGGCTTATGGCACAGCGTTTCGCGGCGAGCGGAAGTTCTTCGGCCGGCCGGAGGACGAAGTCCGGCGGGCCGAGGCGACGACCGCGTGCTCGGTGTTAGGTGCAACCCCCAAGTTGTTCCGTTATGCACATGAAAAGCTGATGGCCGACGCTGCAACCGCTCAGGCCGTTGCTGCGTGGTTCGCCGAGGTAAAGCCCGACATCGTCGTGACGCACTGGCCGCTCGATACTCATCCAAACCACCACGCCGTCAGCTCGCTCGTTTGGCAATGCTACCAGCGAACGGCGGGCTGGAACCTGTATTTCTTCGAAGTCATGACCGACCAGCAGACCATCGCATTCAGGCCCGATCTATACCTCGACATCAAAATGGTGCGGGATGTCAAGCGACGCGCACTCGAACAGCACAAGAGTCAAGACCCAGCGGAAATCTGGACGGCCCACGAGCGGATGCACCGCCGCCGTGGAGCCGAGTCCGGCACGGAATACGCCGAGGCATATTCACTGGTGGAAGCCAAGACAGGTTGTGCATTGCTGCCCGTCCGGTTTCGAGCGATAAAGTAGCCGTGTGGTCGGCCCGCGTCCGGGGGGACGTGCCGCGGGCACCAGGCCACATTAGCCCTTCTTTCCATGTTTTGGAGATGGGAGGCAACCTATGCGAGCGACGTGCCTGGGAGTGCTGATAGTTGTCTTTTGGTTTCCCGCCGCGCCGGCCGGCGTGGCCGACTACGCCATCGGGGCCGATTTGTCGTTCCTCAAGCAGGCCGAGGATCGGGGCACAGTGTTCAAGGACGAAAGTAAGGTCCGGCCCGGCCTGGCGATCTTCAAGGACCACGGGTACAACTGGATACGTTTGCGGCTGTTTCACTCGCCCAAGACGCTACCCAATAATCTCGAATACACGATCGCGCTGGCCAAAGCCGCCCGAGAGCAGGGATTCAAGTTCTTGCTCAACTACCATTACTCCGACACGTGGGCCGACCCGGGCAAGCAGTTCATGCCCGCAGCCTGGAAAGGCAAGTCGCACGAGGAACTGGTGACGGCGGTCTTCGAGTACACACGCGACACGATTGCCGCCTTCCACAAGGCGGGCGTGCCTCCCGACATGGTCCAAATCGGCAACGAGGTCATCCACGGCATGCTTTGGCCCGACGGCAAGCTGCCGGCGCTGGGACAGCTTCGCCGACCTACTGAAAGCCGGCATCCGGGGCGTTGAAGCCGGCCGGGGTAACGGCCCGCGATCGAGGATTATGATTCATATCGACCGCGGCGGCGACCGGCGCGGCACCCAGGAGTTCTTTGACCGGCTCAAGTCGTACAACGTCGAATACGACGTGATCGGCCAGTCGTATTACCCGTGGTGGCACGGCAGCTTGCTCGACCTACGCGACAACCTCGCCTTCATGTCCAGCGAGTACCAGAAAGACATCATCCTGGTGGAAGTGGCGTACTGCTGGCGCCCCGCAGAGTATCGCAAGCGACCCGGTCCATTCCCCGAAACTCCCGAAGGCCAACGAGCATTCCTTGATGAAGTGAACCGGCTGGTACTCGCCACTCCCGGCGGCCGTGGCGTCGGCATCTTTTGGTGGGAACCGGCCGTGGTTGGACCGTTGCGGAGCCGTGGCTACTTTGGCGACGACGGCAACGCCCTACCGGTACTCCAAGTATTCGACAGGTGGAGCAGGAAATAATTGGGCCACCCCGCGCGGTCGATGCTAATTCGAGGTTTTGACGCTCAAACAATGATGGGACGGCCTCGCGGTCGTCCCACTTCGTCAGACGATCTCCTCGACCACCTTTCCCTCCACAAACGTCAACCGTTCGTCCCGGCCGAGGTGCGGGTACGTGAGCTTGTGCTGGTCGAGGCCCTAACTGATGAAGGATCGTCGTATGAATATCGCGGAAATGGTAGGGCCGTTCGATCGCGTGCAGGCCGATAGCGTCGGTGGCGCCGACGACCGTGCCCCCCTTGACGCCGCCGCCGGCCATCCACATGGTGAAACCGAGATTGTGGTGGTCGCGGCCCTTGCCCGATTCCGCCTCGGGAGAGCGGCCGAACTCGCCGCCCCAGACCACCAAGGTCGTGTCGAGCAAACCGCGGCGCTTCAGGTCGGTGAGCAGGGCGGCCACGGGACGGTCAGTCTGGGCTGCCTTGCGTAGATGATTCTCCTCGATATTCGCGTGGGCGTCCCACTGCTGGTTCCCGGCACCGCCGCCCGAAACGACGCAAACAAACCGGACGCCGTTTTCGACAAGCCGTCGTGCTAACAGGCAACGGCGGCCGTAGTCGTTGGTCGGCTCTCGACCGATCCCGTATAGATCGATCGTTTCGCGCGGCTCGCGAGAAAGGTCCAGGACATCCGGAGCTTCGGTCTGCATCTTGAACGCCAGGTCATAGGCGTTGATGCGGGCGGAGAATTCGAGGTCGGCCGAGTCAAGCATCGACTCGTTCAGCTCGCGAATCAGTTTCAAGGTGCGCGTCCGTGCTTTGTTTCCCACGCCCGCAGGCAGGTCGAGATTCAGAACCGGGCGATCGCCACTGCGGAACATCGTGGGCTGGTAGACCGCCGGCAAGAACCCATTGGTGTACATCGGCTGGCCGGCTTCGAGCGCGCCTTTCGGATCAGGCATGACCACGTAGGCTGGTAGCGACTGACTTTCGGAGCCAAGGCCATAGAGGACCCACGACCCCATGCTCGGGAAGCCGGGGGTGACACGGCCCGTGAAGAGCTCGTACTGGGCCGCGGAGTGGACGACCATGTCGCCGTGGCATGAGCGGATCACGGCCAGGTCGTCGGCGCAGCGGGCCGTTTCAGGGAAGAGGTCGGAGATTTC
The DNA here is from genome assembly GCA_963850935.1 of uncultured Isosphaeraceae bacterium. Classification (GTDB taxonomy): domain Bacteria; phylum Planctomycetota; class Planctomycetia; order Isosphaerales; family Isosphaeraceae; genus CAWFRS01. Next base: position 502,530 of record CAWKNT010000026.1, on the reverse strand, counting down.
GATGCCGCTTTGGCCGTACTTCTTGAACGTCCGCCGGGTGCCAAGCAGGCGGGCATTACGCTGGATGAACTGATACTTGGCCTCGCCAAACTCCTTGGGACGGGGCTGCCCTTCGAGCTTGTTCAGGAGCGGCTTGGGGTCGAAGGTCTCGAGGTGGCTCGGACCGCCGGCCATGTACAGGAAGATAACCGACTTTGCCTTTGCCGGCAGGTGCGGCGCCTTGGGATCGAGCGGCCCGGAGATCTTGGCGGCCCGAACTTCCTCGTCGTGGAGGATCGATGCCAGGGCCAGCCCGCCAAATCCGCAGAAGGCGTCACGGACAAACTCGCGTCGATTACGCGTGGGGCGAGAGTGAGGATACATGGCAGCGGACACCCCGGTGTCGAGGGAGAGGTCTAGGTGATCACCGCACATACAAGAATCCGTTCAGATTGAAGACGGCCAACGCGAACTCCGTCAATGGCTGATCGCGCAGGAATTCCAGGGCAAGTTTGCGTTCTCGCGGTCAGTTGGTGGGCGGCAAAGCGCGATCGCGAAAGCGCGGCTCACGACCTTCGAAGGATCGCCGCCAGACTCCGCCTCGAGCCGCCGCGCGAATGACGAGGCGAGGTCGTTTGAGAGCTTGCCGTTCAAGAGCTCGAGCGCCTGCGGCGCGTGGGTGCTCGACTCGCGGCGTGCGCAACTGGTCATCAGGGCCGGAGAGTCGAACACCTCCAGGAACGGGAGTCGAAGATTGCGCTTGGCGATCAGGTAGATCGAGCGCCGATCGCGCTCGGCCCTATCGGCGGCAACCTTCCATTGCGCGGGCTTGTACAGCAGCCGAGTCATGTCGGGGTCGACGGGCAGCATGACGCTTGGCCCGCCCGCTTTGTTCTGCAGACGTCCGGAGGCGACTAGCATGGCATCGCGGATCTCCTCGGCGGTGAGCCTGCGGCGCGAGAAATGCCAGAGCAGGCGGTTCTCAGGATCGGCCGTGACGGGTTCAGCGGAAGACTCGGAACGGTCACTCTGGCGGTATGCGTGGCTCAGAACGATTAGCCGATGCAGTGGCTTAAGCCGCCAGCCACCGGAGATAAACTCTGACGCCAGCCAGTCGAGGAGTTCGGGATGGCTGGGGCGGTCGCCCTTCAAGCCGAAGTCATTCACCGTCTTGACCAGCCCGGCGCCGAAGTGATGCTGCCAGATCCGGTTGACGAAGACTCGCGCGGTTAGCGGCTGCGATTGGCTGGTCAACCAGTCAGCCAGCCGGGTGCGCGGGTTGGCGACGTCGGCGGGCAACTCGGGCTCCCGCTCGGCAACGAGAACGCTCGGCGGCCGTGGACCGACGGGCTCGCCCTTCGCCTCCCACTCTCCGCGCTTCAAAACATGGACGGGCGTCCGGTGCGCAAGATCGTTCCGAGTGGCCGGGATTGTGGGCAACGGCGGGGGCAACCGATCTTCCAGTGCCTGGAGTTCCTTGACCAGTCGCTCCCGATCCGCACCTTGCACTCGTTTCATGCGGGCGCGTACCCGCTCCATCCGCTCATTGACCGACTTCGTTTCGGCCTCCCACGCGATTCGCTCGCTTCTCCGGGACGAGCGCGACGTTGAACTCGTCAGTCGCAGCGAGGTAAGCCTGTAACCGGTAGTAATCCTTCTGACTGATCGGTTCGAGCTTGTGGTTGTGACAGCGGGCACAGCCGATTGTCAGACCGAGGAAGGCAGTGCCGACGATGTCGGTGCGCTCGGTCAGCACCTCGTTGCGGCTCAGCGCGATATCGGGGTTACCTGCGTTTCGGCGCACCGGACCGAGCCTGTGGAACGCCGACGCCGTCAGTCCCTCGCGGTCGCCCGACGCGATCTCATCACCGGCGATCTGCTCGGTGACGAATCGATTGAATGGCTTGTCGCGGTTGAATGAGCCGATCACGTAGTCGCGAAATCGCCAGGCGTCCGGGATATGGCGGTCATATTCAAACCCTTCGGTCTCGGCGTACCGAATCACATCGAGCCAGTGCTGCGCCCAGCGCTCACCATAGCGGGGGCTTGCGATCAGGCGGTCGACCACGGATTCGAACGCGCTGGGGGACCTGTCGCGCTCGAAGGCCTCGACATCTTCGGGCGACGGGGGCAAGCCGGTAAGGTCGAAAGTGACGCGGCGCAGCCAGTCGCTCCGGCTCGCGTCTGGTGCGGGAGCCCAGCCGCGCTCTTCCAGCTTGGTGAGGATAAACGTATCGACAGGCGTTAGGGCCCACGCCAAGTCGTTCACGACCGGTGTCTCGGGCCGCCTAATCGACTGGAAGGCCCAATGCTTACGTGCGTCGCCTGTTCCTGGCGTGACCACCGCCGTCGCCGCTCCGTTGGGGATTGTCGGTGCACCGGCGTCGATCCACTTAACGAATTGGGCGACAACCTCGCCTGCAAGCGCAGGCGCCTTGGGGGGCATTTCCAGTCCGTCTTCGTGACGGATGGCTTGCACCAGTAAACTTTCGCCGCTCTTGCCGGGCACGACGGCCGGTCCGGTGTCTCCGCCGCGTAACATGGCCTCGCGCGAATCGAGTCGAAGGCCCCCCTTCAATTTCTCGGCCTTCCCCGAATGGCAGCGGTAACATTGCTTGACCAGGACCGGCTCAATCGACTCCCGAAAGGCGCGCAGCCCCTCGGAATCTTCAGCGCGTGCTGCCACGTGGCCCACGAATAAGGCCGTCACCAGCGCGATCGTTTGTGGGGTGCGGCAGGGCAATCGGAAGCGAGTCACCGTGAGCATTCTTGTTGGAACCTCCGCGCGGCCGATCGCGAGCGCGTTCGTTTGGCTTCCTCAGTGTGTTGAGAACAATTGTATTACGATATCAATCCCCATCTTACATTACGTTTGACCGGTTATACGTTTAACAACCTGCAATTTGCCAATAACATGCGCCATTCTTGATAGCGGAGAACCATCGTTCATTTGACAGCGACAGACTTTTTTGGTCAAGCCTCCGGAATAGCTTGTGCTCGGTTTTCGGTAGCGCATGGCGGGTCCGCGCGATTGTTTGGGGGCTCAACGAACTATCAATCAGGCTGCCTCAGGTCCGTCGGACGAGGCGGTAGATTCGCCCATCGAAACTGAGGATCAAAAGCTCTCCCTGGCGATCCTCGCCGAACGATGCGATGGTCAGCACAGGGTTTTCACGACGCACAATAAGCTCGCCGCTTGCAACGGCCTTGCCCTCCCGAGCGCGGAGGCCCCAGATCCGGCCGGTGAGGTAGTCGCCGTACACGTAGATGCCGGTCAACTCGGGCAAGTCACGGCCCCGGTAGACATAGCCGCCGGTGATGCTCCTTCCGTCGTCCATTCGGCCTGAATTGGCCTGGTTGGGACTGTGTGGATACTCGAACAGCGGCGGCGAGAGCGGCGAGGCTGGGTCTCTTCGCTGGCGCGGTCGGAACGCGTGGAATGTACTTCGGGTGGAATGCCAGTCCGAGCATGCCCTCATCATTATGCCCGCCGCTGGCGGGGCTGAGCACCTTGGCGCGGATGTCCAGAAAGATCGACTTTTCGGCTGTGCTCCGCTCGTCGGGGATTGACCAGATGCATCCTTGCTGCTCAACGACGAAGAGCGAGTGACCGCCGTCGTCAGGAAAGGCCATCGCGAGAGGTCTTTCGAACCGGACGTTCGGGAAGGCCACTTCGGTGGCGAGCCTGGGCAGAGCCTGGTCGTGCGCGCTTACGGATCTAGCAGCCGTGGTTGCCCGTACGCCATCCAGGGTCGGCTCTGATGCAGCTGGCGCCGACTGAGATACCGGCCGGTCCGCGCTCGCGGGCGAGTTCAGCTTTTTCCAGGGCCTGGACTCTCCATCGGCGTCAACAACCGGCACGTTTAAGAAATACGTGGCCGGGCAGGGATGCAGGTCGGTCGTCAGGACCAGTGTGCGGCCCCAGTCATCGAGGCGGGCCGCGGCGATCCGAAGCTGACCCTGCCTCGCCACCGGATGCGGACCGTCCGCACCGGTGAACGGCACGCCGAAAGTAATCGACTGGTTTACCATCACGCGCACGACGGCCGGATTCAGCGGGCCGTCGAACGCCGCACGGACTTCCATCGGCCCCGCGACCCAGACCGCAACAGCACGAGGGCCGGCCGCAAGTCGCCGACTCACGAGCATCGCGATCACGCAGCACGCTAGGCCGACGAGACCGCGCACGAGCCAGGCACGGGATGAGGAACGCATCAACACCATGATGCGATCTCAACAATTGGCAAAACTGAAGACCAAATCACAAACAGCTTCTTCCAAGGGATATTTACCAACTGTACGCCTGAGTACTTGGCTTACGCCGCATTGGCAGATCACGCCGCCCATTCTTATGGATCGCTCGGAAATTGACGTTCGGCAGCCGATTCAGCACGTGGGTGTCGGTCCGTGCGACCGTCTTATTCGTCATCGAAAACCAGAAGGGCGTACTCGAAGTCTTCCACCTTTGCTACTATATTACGTTGCCATTGAGAACATTGGCCGCGCGATGCCGGCACAACTTCCGCGCACGGCGTCAGATTTGCTGGACATAAGTCCTCGCTTTATTGTTTTCTGTCGTGTTCGCCCCGTGGAGTGTTGCTAGAAAACAGCGCGTCGGTCCAGCCGACTCCAATATTGCTGTCTTTTCGGCCGGCCTGGAGCACGCGACCCCCCGCAGCGGGGCACGCGCGGCATCGGCAACAACTCGTTATGCAAGACGGCGACCAGCGACGCCGTCCGCAACAGGGCAACAATGCACGAGGCGAGCAGTTCGCCGGCCAAACCGCCATCAGGACAGCCACCCGCTCCGAGGATTTCTTTGCCTACGGTAGTCGGAATGTTGGGTTTATACCCAACCCAGTCGGCGAACGGGATGACTTCAGCGGCCAGTCTGGTATCATGAACGTCGGAGATGTTTAACAATCGACCCTCACCAGGAACATCCGCGATGTCATGTGTCAAAAGGATCACCCTCGCGATCGCGACCGCGACGATCTACTGTCATTCGATCTTGGCGTTCGCCCACGACGGGCTCGGGCCCCATACCCATGAACCGCCGGCTGCGAAGGCAGCACGCGAGATGGCAGGGGCAGCCACGAACCTCTGGGCGTCGCTCACTCCCGATCAGAAGCAAAAGATCGGCTTCGATTTCAAGGACGGGCTCCGCTATGACTGGCACTTCATTCCGAGGCCCCGCAAGGGATTGCCCTTGAAGGCATTGTCCGGCGAGCAGAAGGCCCTCGCACACGCCCTTTTGGCCAGCGGTCTGAGTCAGAGCGGCTACATGAAGGCGGAAACGATCATCAGCCTGGAACAGATTCTCGCGTCGATCGAACAAGGAAAAGGCCCGGTTCGGGATCCGGAGCTCTACTTCTTCAACATCTTCGGCCACCCGGAGTCAGCCGGTTCCAAGGAGCCGTGGGGCTGGCGCGTTGAAGGCCACCACCTGGCACTCAATTTCACCATCGTCGGAGACAAGGGAGTGGTCGGCGGACCAACGTTCATGGGAACCAATCCCGCCGAGGTCAGAGTCGGCCCTCGCCAGGGGCTTCGGGTCCTTGGCGAAGAAGAAGAGCTCGCGCGTAAGCTAGTCAAGTCGCTGGACGAAGGCCAGCGCAAGAAGGCGGATCGTTCAGGAAGAAGCCCCAAAGGACATCCTCTCACTCGCCGCGCGTAAGGCCAAGCCGCTCGAGCCGGCCGGAATCATGATGCCGGATCTTAACTCGGATCAGAAAGAGCTCTTGAATTCAATCATTGTCCTGTATGCGGAACGGCTTCGCCCGGAGCTGGCCGGCAACGACCTTGGCAAGATCCTCAAGGCGGGCATCGACAAGATCGGCTTCGCATGGGCCGGCGGCCTGGAGCGCGGAATGCCGCACTATTACCGCATCCAGGGGCCGACTTTCCTAATCGAGTACGACAACACCCAGAACAACGCCAACCACGTCCACAGCGTTTGGCGAGATTTCGAAAACGATTTCGGCGACGACTTGCTCAAGAAGCACTATGAGACGGCAACAGCCGATCACGGCCACTCGAAATGAAGGACGAGACGGGCGAAAACCACACAGACTTAGCACACGCGGGCTGACTGAGAATCTCTCGAAATAGCCAAGCAACGAGGCGCGCGGCCCAATCTTTTCACACCGGGTACAGAGTGCGCAAATTACGAACGTGGATTTTGCTATCCTAGGCGAAACAGCATATAACAAAGCCGGGCCAAAGGCCGACGCTCGAGAAAGGGCTCCGCGCATCCAAATATGGCCTAAGGGGCCGCTCAGCGATCACCATCAGGTCCCGCTCTTGTCTGGGCCGCCGCGGAGATTCCGTGATGGTGAGAACGAACCATTGGTCTCTGCGATACGGGATCGCCGTGGCGGCCATCGTCTGGTCGACGGCCTCCCTGCTTCTTGTCCCGGTGATCGGCAGGAGCGGGGCGGCCATACCGTTCTTTGCCGTCCTGATCAGTACCTGGTTCGGCGGTCTCGGGCCGGGGGTGTTCACCATCGCCGCGGGCGTCGTCCTCTATCTGATCGTCCTGATCAATCGCGGAAGCAGTTTCCCGCCCTGGCAGATCCTTCAGATCGCTTTTTTCGTCGCGGGCGGGGCGATGATCACGGCACTCGTCGAGGTGCTCCACGCCGCGCGGCGGCGGGCCGAGGCGAACGAGCGGTGGCTCTCGGCCGTGCTGTCGAGCATCGGCGATGCCGTGATTGCCACCGACGGGCAAGGGCGCGTCTCCTTCACCAATCCGGTCGCCCGGTCCCTGACCGGGTGGGCCGAGGACGAGGCGAAGGGCAAGCCCCTCCAGGACGTTTTCGCCATCGTCTCGGAAGAGGACCGCCGGCCGGTCGAGACCCCCGTCGCCCGGGTGATCCGCGAGGGTGTCGTGGTCGGCCTGGCCAATCACACCGCCCTGATCGCCCGCGACGGGACCGAGCGACCGATCGCCGACAGCGCCGCGCCGATCAAGGACCATGAGGACAAGATCGTCGGGGTGGTCCTGGTCTTCCGGGATGTGACCGACGAGCGACGGCACGAACAGGAGCGGGAATGTCTGCTCGCCGCCGAACAGGCAGCCCGCTCGGAGGCCGAGTCGGCCAACCGGGCCAAGGACCGCTTCCTCGCGGTGCTCAGCCACGAACTGCGAACCCCCCTGACTCCCGTCCTGATCGCCGCATCATCGCTCCTCGAACAGGGCGATCGTTCTCTCGACCCGAGCGTCCGCTCGGTCCTGGAAATGGTCCAGCGGAACGTCGAGCTTGAATCGCGACTGATCGACGACCTCCTGGACGTGTCGCGGATCGCCCGCGGCCGGTTGGTACTGGATTTGAAGACGGTCGACGTCCACCTGGCGATCCGCGATTGCGTGGAGATCTGCCGCGACGAGACGTCCGTCGCGGGACTCGAGGTCGTACTCGATCTCGCCGCCCGCGACCACCACGTCAAGGGCGACCACGCGCGGCTGATGCAGGTCGTCTGGAACCTGGTCCGCAATGCGGCCCGCTTCACGCCCGGGGGGCGGCACGCTCTCGATCCGCACGAGCAACACGCCCGGCGCCCGGCGACGAGCAAGGCACTGGCCCGACGAGCCCAGGCCCGGCCAATGGTCTGATCGTGGAGTTCACCGACACGGGCATCGGTATCGACCCCGCGATCCACGACCGCATCTTTGAACCCTTTTATCAGGGGGACGCCGACGTTCGCCGGCGGCCCGAGGGACTCGGGCTCGGGCTCGCGATCAGCCGGTCGATCGCCGAGGCGCACGGCGGACGCCTGTCGCTGCAAAGTCCCGGTCCCGGACAGGGGTCCACGTTCCGCCTCGAGCTCGGTACCGTGCCCGCCGACGCGACGACTTCGCCCGAACCGATCAGGCCGCCGTCAAACCCGCCCGGCCGTTCCGGGCTGAACGTCCTCCTCGTCGAGGATAACCAGGAAACCCTGCGCTATCTCACGTTGATCCTTCAGAAGCGGAACTACAACGTTGTGCCGGTCGACCGCCTCTCGGCCGCCCTGGCCGCCGCGGAGGAGGCCCAGTTCGACCTCCTGATCAGCGACATCGAACTTCCCGACGGGACCGGCCTCGAGTTGATACACGGTCTGGGCGGCGGCCGGACACTGCCCGGCATCGCCATCAGCGGGTTTGGCTCCGAGGAGGACCTGCAACAGAGCGCCGGTGCCGGATTCGCCGAACACCTGACCAAGCCCATCGACCTGAACCGCCTGGAGTCCGCCATCCGGCGCGTCACGTCCAATGCAACCGACCGTCGCGGCCCGGACGATTCGGTCTTGCCCGCTGGCGGCCTCAATTGAAACGTTCAGCCTGCTACGAATATATAACTACATTTATAGCTAATTGCCATTTTGGCGGCATCCAAAAAAGTGCAAGGTATTCAGGGCGCCAGTGCCGGCACGTGAATGAGTATGACGTTGTCAATGTGGCAGACCACATCCTGGAAATCGTCGTTGGTCGAGTATTCCCAGCCGATCACGAAGCTGTTCGGGACGGCCTTGCCTGTGCTCTTATCGCGATTGGCATAGATCATGGCTTTGTAGGGCTGTTTGCTTAACCGCTCATTGAATCGCTCGACCAAGAGCGGTTCGCTGAAAACACCTCCGTCGGCCAACCCATCGTTCGAGACCCACAGACCGAACTCCGAAGCACCGGGGTCGAATCCAGTCTTGGAGCCAGCATCGAGCGTCGGTGGCAAGTTGTTGCCGGTTCGCAGGTCGTCGGCCGAGTTCTTAAGCTCGTACGACCATAAACCTACTTTCTTCGGAGAACTCACACGCCCGTCCGCCGGCGAGAGATAGTATCCGCCACGAGTCCGAGTAGGCAGTCCCAGCGCGATCACCGGGGTAAACCTGACCGGGCCGGGGCCGGCCTTGCGGAACAGACCGGGCGTGGCGCTGGGGGTCGTTTTGACAGGGTTTTTCAGATCCCCAAACATTGAAAGCCCGTAACGATCGCGCAACACAACCTCCCAGTCAGGCTCGCCGGGACCGGGAGATACCTTGGGCTGCTTTTGGGTTTGAGCTCGCACGCACAAGCTCGTGCCCAAGATGAAGAGGGCTCCGACTAGGTAAGATCTTCTCATCACTGGCTCCTTTTGCGCACGGGAATCGCGAACTCCAGACTCGAGAACAGGTCGGCCAGCTCGTGTTCGTAGTTCTTCCAGCGGCCGATGGAGCTTTTATAAACCGGCTGGCGGACCTGGGCGAGGCTGGCTGTGTCGACGGGACGAACTGTGCGATGGAATTCAAGGCAGGCGGGTTCCCAGTCCAACCCGCATGCGGCCACCAGCCGCCTGGCCACACCTTCCAGGTCGTGCACTGTTTCCTCGTAGTCGACCACATGGATGGCCGCAGGTAGGACGGTCTGCCAGTGTTCCATAAGCCGTAGATACTGCTGAAAACGGCTGGCCATGTGCTCTTGGTCGCGGGTCCAGCGGAGACCGCGAAAGCTGGTGATAAAGCAAGAGACGGCGACGTCGCGCAGGTCTCGGCGGGTGTGGATGAATGTGGCGTTGGGAAAGAGCAATGCCAGCAGGCCGAGATAAAGGTAGTTGTCAGTCATCTTGTCGGCGACGCGCAGCTCCGTTACCTAGCTCGATCAGCCGCGACTCGTGCCGGCCGGCTAGCTGCCGGACGACCTGGGGACTTAACTCTGGAAGGCATGCCAGTGGATTCTCAGTCCGACCCAACAGGTTGGGGAGCGCCTCGAAGTCGCGCTGTGCCAGGTTCAACTCGCCTGCTCCATGTACCTGCGAATGGCTGGCCAGAACCTGTTCGATCAAGGTGGTCCCGGAGCGCGGCAGTCCGAAGATGAACACGGGACGGCGGCTGTCCAGGCCGGCACCGGCGAACCGCGAGAAGAACCCGGGCTGAAACACCTCAATCATGGTTGCCACAAACCGCTCGTGATCGGCGGGCTTGTACTGGCGAGACTCCATCCGGTCGTTCGCGAGGGACGCGGCATTGCCGCGGCGCATGCATTTCGCTGCCTCAGTGTGGCGCCGGCGTGCGTCAAGGACGTTGGCCAATGCAAAAAGCAGAGGGACGCGGTCCGTGTCCTTCACGCTCGCGTCGGCGATTCGCCGCTCCATGAGGCTCAGGTCGTCGGCAGAGAGCTGGTTGGGCTGTAGCCTCGCCAACCGCGCCAGCGCGGTGGTGTCGGCCGGGTTGCTATCGATCGCCCGGCGAAACCAGGCCCTGGCTTCGTCAAAGTCGCCGATCTTCTCCATGAGCCCCCCCACATTGAGAAGGGCTTCCGAGAATTTGGGGTCCAGCCGCAGCGCCGCCTGGTACTGCTCCATAGCTTCATCATCTTTGCCATCCCGCTGCAGAACCCAGCCCAGGTTATTGTAGAACTGGGCGCGGGTGGGCTCGAGCTCGATCATACGCTTGAAGCACTCAGTCGCCTCGGAGACGAGGTCGAGGTCGGTCACTGCGTCGGCCAGGTATCCCTGGAATGCGAGGTTGTCGGGCTCGAGTTGAGCCGCGCGACGAAACCAGGGCGGAGATTCCGGTAGTCGGCCATCCTGCCGTAAGGCGATGCCGATGTTGGCATGGGCCGAAGCCAGCTTCGGGTTGAGCCGTAGCGCCTGGACAAAGCTCGCAATCGCCTCCTTGAAACGTCCCGTAGCGCGGAGGGCTTCGCCGAGCCTATTATGTGCCTCCGGAACACTGGGCTGGAAAGCGACCGCCTGCCGGCAAGGAGTAAGCGCCTCTTCAGGACGGCCGAGGTCGAGCAGGACGTTGCCCAGGTTGGACCATGCGATTACAAGCGAGGGGTTGAGCTTTAGTGCGGTGCGGAGATGAAAAATCGCGGGCTCGAATTGAGCCAATGATCGGAGGGCAATGGCCAGGTTACTGTGCGTTAGCGCGAAGTCGGGGCGGAGCGCCAGGGCGGCCCGGAACTCCGTCGCGGATTCGGCAAATCGGCCCAAAGCATTCAACGCCAGCCCAAGGTTATTGTGCGCCTTAGGGTGTTCGGGCTTCAGCCGCAACGCTGTGCGGCAACAGTCGGCCGCCCGCTCGAACTGGCCGATGCCCGATACGCTTCGGCCAGGTTGGAATGGAATGCGGCCTCGCCGGGTCGCAGGGCCACTGCCTTCTCCAGAAGTACCGCGGCCTCGGCAAACTGGCCCTGTTGTTGCCGCAAGACGCCCAGCATTTCCAAGGCGTCGACTTGCTCGGGATCGCGGCTGAGAATGGCCGCGTAGCCACGCGCGGCCGCGGCGAGATGCCCGGATTGATAAAGCTGAAATGCGTTGGCCAGATCTTGGTGCAAAGTGATGACCACCATATTGGATCAGCGTCAGCGCATACCGCAAAACCTCCCTTACAGCATGAATGCCCACGGTTCCAGCATCAAGTTGGGTTGTGGGTCCGCGGTCGAACATCCTTGCGGTTCGATCTGTTGGTTTTGCGAGTCGATCTTGTGAGAGGTTACGGTTTCTTGGCGGCGGCGTCCGGAAGGATCGTGAGCCAAGGGCATCCGTTTTGGCTTCGAATCCCGGAATCTGCACCGTGGCAATCCGTGGGCGTTGCTTGCCGTCGGCCGATCTTCCGACAATGCGGAACGCTCCAGAGTTGCAGCACCGTTCGGCGCGAATCTGAAGCGTTACCGACCGTGCCGAGGCATCTGACTGTCGCGACCGGGCGGTCGTCGCAACTTTGTCGGCTAGATATTCGGCGTACACGTCGATCGTATCGCTGAAGCCATTGGTGCGATCGATCTTCACCACAATGTCTGTCTTCTTGCCTACAACAATGTCGAACTTGTCGGCGGCCAGTGAGAGCGTAAAGTCGGGCGCCGGCACGAGCGCGCGGAGGAGGTAGGCATACTTCGGCCCTCCCCGCCCGTTGAGGTCGCGAACAACCACACGATATTTGCCGTCCGCAGGAGGAGTGAAAGCGATTTCGGGATCGCGCGATTTGCCGACGTCGTCGGTCTCTGCCAGAGTCCTGCCGTCCCCGTCGAGCACCCGGAGCACCGCATCAAGTGGCAAGCCAAAGCTGCGCGATTCTAGAGAGAACACACGCTTCTCGTCCTTTTTCAGATTGATCCGAAAGACATCGGGCTCGCCCGGAGGGTCGATTGTCCCGCTGATCGAATCGCGATCTGAGAGTTCTTGCGGTTTTTCCAGATCGTTGGGTTCGACCTCAACAACCGAATTGCCCGAGACGCTCCGGACAATGGTATTTCCAGGCAGCACCGGATGAAAAACCGAGAATACGTCATGTGTGTCGCTGAGAGAAACGGAAAAAGCACGCTCGGATTCTTTGATATTCGGCCCGATTGCGGAAACCATGGCCGGGCTCTCTCGCGAGACGGCGAGCGGGAAGACGTGCTCGAGGAAGCCTCCGGTTGTGATTGTCAGACGATAAATAAACGCGTCGCCCCCCGCGAACCGGATCCGCTGGTCGGGGGTCGACGGGAAGGCGAAGAGCCGAACGATATAGGTTCCCTCCGCGGCTGCCTCGAAAATGATTCGTGGGTCGCGGCCGACGGCATCATCGTTTTGAGCGAGGACAAAGCCGGCTGGTGAAACGACCTGCATCACGGCGTCCATTGGCGAACCAAGATGGCGATTGGCTTCCAGGTCGGCCACGAGCGTCTGGCCGCGACCAAGGCACACAACGTAGCCATCGACATCGCCCGAGCGGGACAGGATGCCATTGACCGTGGCCGACGCCATCCGGATCGATTGGGGATGATACGGGTCATCGTTCGGTTCCACTTCGACAACTTCGGGAAGCGTACCGATGATGAACGGGCGGAGATTTGTTGCTCCCTCTTGGTCATAGACACGCACCCAGCGCACCCCTGGCTCGGCAGCGGCGTCCACTTGAATCTTGAGTTTCCCCTTTTCTCTGTCGGCCTCGATCGCAAGACCATAACCTTCAACCCAGCAGTTCACCGGCCAATGATCGAACGTCCCTGATATCGTCGCTGTCAACGACTGGCCGCGCGCGGCACCGGCAGGAAAAATACTGGTCAGCGTGGGCGGCTTACCAAATGCGGTTGTGCCGGCAGTGACCAAGAGCGCCACCGACACACTCGCGATGGCCGGTGATCGCCGGCTCATCCCATTAGCTCGCGAATTGGGGTCGGATCGCTTACGAGATAGGTGGGACGACCGCTGGGAGTATACAGGACTTTGCCAGGATCAATTCCAAGCTTGGTATAGACGGTGGCCGCGAGGTTTTCCGGGGCAAGGACGCGTTCGGTAGCGGCATATCCCCGGGCATCGGTCGCACCGACGACCTGTGCACCCGGTGTACGGCAACCAGCGACCAGTACCGACATGGCGTTCGACCAGTGGTCACGCCCGGCGTCCTTGTTGATCCTGGGTGTACGGCCGAACTCACCGAGTGCGAGGACCAGAGTCGAATCGAGCATTCCGCGTTGGTCGAGGTCGTCGATCAAGGCCGCGATCGACGACTCGACCGCTGGCATTCGCTGATCAAACTTGTCGAAGATTGACACGTGGTGATCCCAACCCCCTTCGTTGAGGGTGATAAAGGGCACCCCTGCCTCGACAAGCCGCCGCGCAAGCAGGCATCGCTGGCCGAATGGGTTTCGGCCGTATCGATCGCGGACTTTGGGGTCCTCACGTGTGATATCGAAGGCACGCTGGGCATGACGCGACGCCATCAAGTCGTATCCTTGGTCGTAATATTCATCAAGTGCCAAGGCTGGGTCGCCCGCCGATTTGTCGGTGTATCGCCGTAGGTGGTCGAGTCGAGCGCGGAGATCACGTCGGCCGGCGACTCGCGTGTCAAGAAGGCCCTGGGGCGGAGCGACGTCGCGGACGCGGAAGCTCGCCGAGTTTGGATTATCAGGCACGACGAACGGCGGCGTACTTGGCCCCCAGAAAGTTCGGCCCACCTGAGCGCGTCATGCTTGGGATAGAGAAATATGGCGGCAGACCTCCGGAGGCGCCGCGCTCGTGGGCCGTGACCGCGCCCATGCTCGGGTGGAAGCTCACGAAAGCGCCACAGCCGACGGGAATTCGAGTTGGCGCTCCCGTCATCATATAGTGATTACCCGCCCCGTGATTCCCCTGATTGTGCCGGATTGACCTGACGATTGCGATCTTGTCGGCGATTCCGGCGAGCCGCTTCATGGGCTCGGAGAACTGGATGCCCGGGACCTTGGTGGCGATAGGGCCAAACTTGCCGCGGATCTCTGCCGGTGCGCCGGGCTTGGGGTCGAATGTCTCGTAATGGCTCGGACCGCCGTCCATCCAGATCAAGATGCAGCTCGTTGGTCTTGCATCAGGAATCGCCGCCTGAGCTCGTACTCGAAGCGCGTCCGTCAGCCCGCCGCCAAATAGCGTGCTTAATCCAAGGCGGAGACAGTCGCGGCGGGTCGTCGATTCGCAATTCTTGTAAATTGCCATTGGTCTCGCCTTCGTCAATGTTGCGCGGCCGCAGTCTGGCCGATCTGCGAATCAGTCCTTGAACACGAATTCGGCGGAATTTACGAGCGCCCAAAGAATGTCTTCGATGGCGTTACGACGGTCGCTTTTCGGATCGGCAATGAGTCCCTCGGCGACATTCCTCTCGTCCTGGGTTGGTAAACGGCTATAGGTGAGCAAGTACAGTTCATCGACGACCGCGCACGGGGCCAAGTTGCTCTTGGCCAGCCGCGCGACTCGCCCCGAATCCGCCGACAGTTTCTTCTGAACTCCGACAGAGTTCATAAGGTGAAGAGCCTGAACAACCGCGGTGTCGCTCGTCCGTTCACAAGGGGGATCTTGATTCGGGTCTGGCCGACCGAAGGTGTCGAGAAAAAGCGAGGGGACGCGGTTGGTCCAAATCGCCAGAGCGCGGCTGCGAGGAGGAGCGGCGTCGAACGAATCGGGGACATCGGTGACGTCGGAAATCGCGTCCGAAAGGACCTCAGCCCGCAGCCGCTGCCGATAGTACCGCGAGAAGTTGCGCGTGTCGGCGATATTCCTGTCGTTGGGTTCTGAACTCATGCCATACACAGATGAAGTCATGATCGTGCGTATTAGATGCTTGAGGTCATATCGGTTGGCCCGGAAATCGTCGGCAAGGGCGTCCAGCAGCGGACCGTTACTCGGGGGATTGGTCGCGCGGATGTCGTCGACCGGATCGACTATGCCACGACCCATCAGATCGGCCCACACGCGGTTGACCATCACCTTGGCGAAAAACGGATTAGTGTCAGTCATCCAGCGCGCAAGTGCCTGGCGTGGATCTGCATCAGGGTCGTCGTCGACCGGTGCTGAACCAAAGAGCGGTTTGGGCGTGAGGACCTTGCCCGTGAGCGGGTGCTTCACCGAACCTTTTTTGGCGCGTAAAGACAATTTCCTCGCCGCCAGAGATTGGCGGCGAAAGGCCGGTTCCCTTACGACCCACGCGGGCGAAGTAGGCCGCAAACTCGTAGAATTGCTCCTGTCCCCACGACTCGAACGGATGATGATGGCATTTGGCACATTCGAGCCGGATGCCGAGGAATAACTGGCTGACGACCGGTGCAATCTCAATCGGCTCGCGTCTGTCCCGAAAGATCGTCGATGGCCCCTCTTCAAATGTGCTGCCTCGAGCCGTCATGATCTCGCGCACGAATTGGTCGTACGGCATGTTTGTCCGGAACGCGCTGCGGATCCACGCATCGAGGTTAAAGACCGCCTTGATACCCACGCGATACGGATTTGGCCTCAACAGATCCATCCACTTGTTCGCCCAGTGGTCGGCATACTCGGGGCGATCTAACAGCCTGTCGATGAGGCGGGGTCGCTTGTCAAGCGATGAGTCGCCAAGGAATTCGCGAGCCTCGCTCGGCGTCGGTAAGCGGCCGATGGCGTCGAGAAACGCGCGCCTCAAAAACTTCGCATCAGGAGCGGGGCCCGAAGGGAAGAGGCCAAGCTTCTTGAGCTTATTCCAGACATGATCGTCGATGAAGTTGGATCGGGGAATCGGGTTGCACGCATAGTCGGACAATTCTGTGGACAAAGGAATGGCGACGTCGCAATTGGCGAAAATCCCTTCGTACCGCGCCGAGATTGTTGCCTCCCCTGCGAACCGCCCGGCCGTGACGAGGCCGCTGGAATCGACCGCTACCAGCGTCGATTCGCTCGAGCCAAAGGCGGCCAGGTGCGTCACGTCCTCGAGCGATCCGTCGGTGAAGTGAGCCGTCGCGCGGAGTCGGAACGATTCGTCCTGGCGAAGTCTACGTTCAACGGGCTCAACGGTCACGCGTTGCAACTTGGGATCATTTAGCGCAGCACGCGGCAATCCAGCGGCAATCCAGTGACGAAACGTCTCGTAAAATGGGCCCGCGGGGTCAAAACGACGTCCGCCGCCGTGCGGTATTGCTGCCGTCGCCTTTTGCAGCAAAAGGCTCTTTTCGGGAATCGCTGTTAAGACCCGGCGCCCGCCGGCCTCGCGCGAAATGGCGACATGGTCGAATTCGGGGTCGAATCCGAGCAGCGATAGCTTAAAGCCATTCTGGCCGCTCGCCTTACCGTGACAGGCCCCCGCATTGCAACCAGCGCGTGTCAGTATTGGTTCAATGTCGCGTTCGAACGTAACGCCGCGGGACGTGTCGGCACCCCAAACCAGACTTCCCATCATGTAACTCGACGCCATCAAAGCGATCGAGCTCACGGCTACCGCACGCATTGGGACCGCCTCATTCGCTTCTAAAGCGACTTCCGTTACGTCGCCCATCATAGTCGATGGAGCGGATGGTTCCAACAATTATTTGACAGCCGCTGCTATCAAATTGAAACTGCAGCTCAGGTTAATGCCAAAAGGCGGTGGGGCAGTACCGGCGCCAGCCTCGTGGATTTTTCTGGCTACATCCGTTGTCGCCAATTTCGTCGTTTCCAGGTTCAGGAGAGGTTAGAGCCGCACGGAACATGACCGTTGCGATTCGAGCCCTGATCCGAGATGCTGTAACGCACAGCCAGCGGATCGGCATACTGGGCTTTGCCATCACGGCCGCATCGCAGGTCGCGCTCCAAAAAAGGAGCTTTCTCTCGGTGGTCGACGACCGGGTCAGTTGTTTAGACGACTCGTCGGCGTGACCGCGGAAGTCTGTCGGTCGCGGCGGGCATTTGTACTTCATCCGCCATGGAGCCCGCCGATCATGATCCGCCACTTTGATTCGCCCTTCCACACGCTCGGCATCCTCACAGTCATCCTGGCGGCGTCGCACGCCATCGGCGGCGAAATATGGCCAGGCAAGGAATGGCCGACGGCGACTCCTGAGAGCCAGAAGCTATCCGCCACCGCGCTCGATCTTGCTGCGGCATACTCCCAGCGACATGGCGGAGCATCCGGATGTGTGATCCGCCACGGCTATCTCGTCATGGAATGGGGCTCACCGACCGCGCTAGCCGACATCAAGTCGGCTACCAAGGGTGCCGTCGGCGCAACCGTTCTCGGGCTGGCAATCGACGCGCGGCTGGTTGGGCTCGACGACCTGGCTCTTACGCATTACCCCCGACTCGGCGGTGACAGTCCCGAGAATCACGCGGATTGGCTTGGCGAAATCACGCTGCGGCACTTGGCCACGATGACCGCTGGATTCGACGACAGCCGGCCAGCAAAATTGGTCAACCGTCCAGGCACCGTCGGCATCTACAGCAATGACACCGCCAACTTGCTCGCAGACCTCCTGACCGTCAAGTTCGGTGAAGACCTGGAATCGGTCTTTAGGCGAAAGGTCATGGATCCGATCGGGGTCTCGGCTTCGAAGTGGCGCTGGCGCGACAACCAGTATCGGCCCAAGATTATCAATGGGTTGAAATCAAGAGAGTTTGCCTCGGGCATCAGGATCACGCACCGCGCACTGGCGCGGATCGGCTACTTGTACCTTCGAGACGGCCGCTGGGACGGGCAGACCATCCTCTCGAAGGATTTCATCCGAAACGCAACCCGGCCTACCGACCTACCCGCGCCGTATCTCTACTACGGCTTTTACTGGGGTAGCAACGCCAAGGGTCAGCTTCTCGACATGCCGCGCGATGCCTACTGGGCCCTCGGCCTGGGCGAGAGCATCCTGATCGTGTGCCCGAGCCTCGACATCGTGGCGGTGCGACTGGGCACGGGGTCGACCCGCTCTCAGCTCCCCCCGTTTACAAGCGATTGGGACAAGAAGGTTGAAGGCTTCTTCCGGCTGGTGGCGCGTGCGGTGTGCGAACCGTATCCACCAAGTCAGGTGATCCTCGGCGTGAGGTGGGCCCCCGTGAGCACGATCGTCCGCAAGGCACCTGACAGCGACAACTGGCCTCTGACCTGGGCCGACGACGATCACCTTTACACCGCCTACGGCGACGGGACCGGATTCGCGCCCAAGGTGCCCGAGAAGCTCAGCCTGGGGCTGGCGCGAATCGAAGGACGTCCAGACGAGTTCCAGGGGTTCAACATCAGTTCGCCGAGTTGTGAACGTAAGGGCAACGGCAAAACGGGTCTGAAGGCTTCGGGCATGCTCATGATTAAGGGAGTTCTTTATCTCTGGGCCCGCAACGCAGGCAACTCCCGGCTCGCTTGGTCGGGCGACCACGGCTTGACCTGGACCTGGTCCGACTGGACATTCGCGACCAGCTTCGGCTGCCCAGCTTTCCTGAATTTTGGAAAAAACTACGCGGGCGCTCGAGATCAGTATGTTTACATCTACTCTCATGATTCGGATAGCGCGTACCGGCCGGCCGATCGCGTCGTTCTGGCGCGCGTTCCCGGGGACCGAATCCTGGACCGAGACGCCTACTCCTTCTTTGTGGGCCTCGGGGCGGACGGCCGCCCGACGTGGAGCGCCGACGTGAACGAGCGCGGGGCGGTTTTCAACAATCCGGGTAAATGTTATCGCACCAGCGTTAGCTATCACGCCAAAACCGGGCGCTATCTGCTCTGCCAGGCGGGAACCGACGGGCCCGTCGGTGCTGGATTCGGCATCTACGACGCGCCCGAGCCCTGGGGCCCTTGGACGACCGTGTACCGCAGCGACGCGTGGGACGTGTCCCCGGGCGAGTCGTGCTCCATCCCGACCAAATGGATGGATGACGAGACGACGTCTTTTCACCTCGTGTTCTCCGGTCACGATTCATTTTCGGTGCGAAAGGCGACACTGCGAATTGAGGGGAAAATTGACGAAGATCAGTAACCCGTGCGCCGGAGTCGCATACTGTGGCTATCGCGTTTCGCTCGGGAACGGACTTGGGGTACGCTCATGGGGTTGCACGCGGTACCATAGTGCGTTCGTGTTTCAAATCACGCGCTTTCGCCCTGCGTGGACAACAGCACGATTCCATTGACCAAGTCCTCCGTCGTTACGTTAGGAAACCTTTACGGTAGCGAGGGTTTCCGGTCTACTAGATGAAACACGGTCGAGATGGGGGGTCGTCATGCTTCTCATGAGAACCACAGCATGGTCTCTTGCCTTATTGCTGTCAGCGGGATGCACTTCCGCGACGCCCGCGACCCTTTGTTTAGGCAACGAGAAGCATATCAAAGTCATGATCAGAGGGAAAACGGGCGGCAGTCTCGCGACGCCCTTTGTGCACGAGTTGCCATCCGGCACCCGTGTGATCATCCTGAACGACACGTCGTCGGAATCAACCGTCAAGATCCGCATTGAGCAGGGCGAGTTTCAAGGGCAAGAGGCCACCGTTGATCGCAATGCGATTCGGCATGCGGAGTAATTGCACCGGGTCGGTTTCTACCGATTACCCAGCGTGTGGGCCTGAAGGGAACTCCGCGAAAGACCGTCTCACGGTCCCAGGTCCCATCATGCTGCCTGGCCTTACCGTACCTCCCGCGGATCAGCCTGGGAAGATGCGTTTGAAACGGCTGCTCGACCGGCCACGCTTGTGATCGGTTCAGTTCTGGTATGATGACATAGATGAAATTGTCGTCGATGCATCGAGAGAAGGCGATCACGAGGAGGCGGTTATGGTCAGAATACTGGTCGGGGGTGTTGTCGCCGGCGTTGTCGTCTTCTTCTGGGGATTCGTATCGCACATGCTACTGCCTCTCGGCGAAATGGGCTTGCAATCGCTTGCCCACGAGGACGACCTGAACGCGGCGATCAAAAAGGACGTGCGCGAGCCGGGGCTGTACTTTGTGCCGGGCAGGGACATGAGCAAGTCACAATCGCAAGAAGAGATGGACGCTCACGCCGCCAAAATCGCCAAGGGCCCATACGGATTCATGGTGATTTACCCCAACGGCCGTGACGTCTCGATGGGCAAGCGCCTACCGATCGAGCTCGGAACGAACGTTGTGTGCGCGCTTTTGGCCGCGATTCTCGTCTCGCTTGTTCGCCCGGGCTTTGTCGTACGCGTGGCCAGCGTAACGCTCGTGGGAATTCTGGCGTCCATTATGACCCTGGTGCCCTATTGGAACTGGTATGGCTTTCCTGACGACTTCACGCTTGCCCAGTTCGTTGAAAACACCGCCGGGTGGCTCTTGGCCGGATTCGTGCTCGCATTGATTGTCCGCCCAACGTCGACAACAAAGGCCACCACGGAAATCTGAGCCAGCCCGGCACGATAATTCACTTCCCGTTCGAAATGCCCGGCCCCTGTGGTGCCACGCAATTGAGCGAGTGATGGCCCTTGGGCGTGACCGAGAAAGCCCTGGCAGGAGTGGTCTCAAAGGACAACGACTACGCAACGGGAAGTCGCGGCGGTCGGTGGTTCAAAATGTTCCGGACGGCCCGGATCACTTTGGCAGCTCTGGGAAGGTCGATATGCCCAGTGAGCTTCGCCCGGTATGCCGGCGTGCCGGGCAGGAACGCTAGCTCATCGGGAACCCAGCCGTCCCCGTCCAGTTTACCACCGCGATTGACTTTCAATTGCCCGTTCTTGAAGTGGACTCCACCCGGAGTCTTTTCGAGAGGGTCTTGCCCAACGATCACGATGATTCTGTCTTGATAGATGTCCGTTCTGAGTTTAGCCCCCCAGGGCGGGCGGCCTTTGGGAAACACACGCTCATGGCGGTCGTAGTCGATCTGGCCCAGACGCTGATCGTGCCAGAAATTATGCCGGCGAATATTACATTTACGCTTCGTCAAGGATGTCGCTCTGTTTGGATCCCACGGCATGAGCTGGTAAAGTGAGGTGAAACTCTTGATGACGCTTTGATTCTCAAGAGAAGGATGTGTCAAAAACTTGCACATCGGAATTTCCTGGACGGCGTCCGCAACGCCAAGGGCCGCGACGAATGCTCCAAAATTCGCCGGCCCCAAGAGGATCACATTCCCGACCAGTTTGTCTTTTCCTTCCGAATACAGTTGTTGTATCGCCAGTCGCGCGACCAGACAGCCCTGCGAGTGGGTGACAATGTGAATCGGGCCGTTACCAGGCGCTAAGTCCTCGATCTTCGTTTTGAGCGCGCCGAAATCTCATCTCCCTCCATGTCCTTCCGCCAGTCGTACGGAAACATTACCGGCCTCCACCCGTCGTGCGAAAGCTCCGCGCACAGCGGGTGATAGAGGATCGGGAAAGCCCTTAGGGTTTTAATCTTGACGTCGGGGGCGTTCAGATCTTTTTCGTTGTTCGGACCTTTATATTTTGCCAATTGCAGGTCGGCGAATCGGCCGCTGAGGAGAGCCGGAGGGTAAAGCCAAATCTTGCTGGGACGGACTTTCCCTTTATCAGCCAATTCGGTGGCTAGCCCACCTGGTACGATGATCACTGTTCCCTTGCTGTTCGCCGGTTGAACCGGCGGGCGTCTCAGCTTTCTCAATAAGGCGCGCAAATCCACGAGCAGTTCGGGAGTCATGAGCGCGTTATTGAAGTACTCGGCGCCGAAGGCTGCCTCTAGCGCCAGGTCCTCGCGCAGTTCTGGGTTGAGCTGGTGCTCCTCGTGGAGCGGGCGCCCAGACGGAAAATCGAGCAGTCGAAGTAGACGCTGAGTGCGCTTGTCGAACGGCCGTTTCATCGGGTCAACCTCGGTCGGTGTAATTCCCCGTCAGACGTGAATCGTTATGCAATTTACCCACAAAAGCCGCGCGGCGATACCGGGCACTCAGCTGTTCGAGCACGAAGCCTACGATCTTCCTCTGTCGCATCTTTCCACCATTGCTCTGCCGTGGCCGAGCTTTATGTGTTGATGGGGAGGACGTACTGGGAGGCTTATCGCCGACGCGCCAGCCGGACTTCTTTTCTGCAACACCGCTCGGCAACGATGGTTCTGGCTTCCGGTCCGACTGCTGCAAGGCGGTCAGAGTCGAGAGCGGGTTTTGGAGCTGGCGAATGCCATCTGGTCTTTTTCCCTCAGACCTTGGGTTCGAGTTCCTTGAGGTGGTCCCAGTTCCCGCCCAGCACGGCCTTGCTGTCGCATCCCAGCCAGCCGTCGAGCTGCGTGGCGTAGATCCGGCGGAAGTCGGTGTGGAACTTCAGGTCGTCGGCGTCCAGGTCCGCCAGGCTGGGGTGCTTGCCGACGACGCCCCTTGACCGATGGCCCGGCCACGAACAGACGCGAGGCGGCGCCGTGGTCGGTGCCCCGGCTGTATTCTCCGGCACGCGCCGGCCGAACTCCGAGAAGGTCATCAGCCGGACCCGGCTGTCGTTGCCGCTGGTTTTTAATGTCTGAAGGAACGCGCCGATCGAGTCCGCCAGGTCAGCCAGCCACTCCAGAGTTCTTGAACCTCGGAAAACACGGAAAGAATCACAATAAGAATGATGAGCAACTAATTTATTATTAAAATCAAAATATTATGTCTAATCACTCGACCTCCTTTTTCGATTCGCGGATTGGGACTCTCCGCATTTTTCCGAGTTTTCCGTGGTTCAGAAATGTATTGTTACCTCGTAATGGATGTTGAACGCGGGGTCCTTTTCCAGGCCCGCGGGCGGCGTGCCGCGGAGGTGGGCTGTGCTGCCGATGACCTAGTAGCGGAACGGCTTGCCGGTGAACGGGTCGACGGGCAGCGGCACGGGGACGTCGGAGAGTTTCGCGGGCAGTGTGCCATCGTGCTCGGCGGCGTAGAGGCGCAGTGCCTCGACGTGTCGCAGAAGCCCGATCAATTGGTCCATGCGCCCTTGCGCCCTGCGGGCGCCGTGCATGATCGGCAAGAGGACATCGGCGAACAGTGGCGGCGGCTTCTTCAACTCAATCTGGGCGTTGAGCGCTTCGACCTGCCAAAAAGGGTAATCGATGGTTTTCACGACTTCGTCGAAGAGTTCCTCTAACTCGACGCTTCTCATCCAGGAGGATCACCTGGTCGGCCGGGAACCGCAGCAGCCGCTCCGCCGAAAGGCCATATTCGACGAGGCGTTGGCGGGCGGCGCTGACCACTGCATCGTCCTTGGTCCGAGCGTCCAGCCACGCCCGCACGTCAGGATTTGTAGGGGTTTCCTCGCCATCACGAGCATGTTGTGCACAAGCATCTTGTTCATGTGCGTGATGAATTCCTTGATCTGCTCCGAACTCATCGCAGCGCTGTCGTTCAGGTCGCGGAACACCCATGCCATGATCACCCGCTCGCCCTCCATGCCCTTGTCCAGGGAGATCAGGGGCGCGGAAGGTTTGTCAGCGCCCAGTAGAGGTTGGGGCAGTCCGGCTGATCCAGCATTTTATCCAGAAGATCGATCGTCACCGCAGCGATCGCCAGACCGACCAAGTCGCCGACGAGTGTGGGATGCTGGCCCAGGTGGCGCGACATGGCGAAAAACGTTTTGGCGGTTCGGATGGCGTCGTCGAAGCGGCCCTGGGCGATCTCGGCCCGAAACCGCACTTGAAGGGCCCTCTGCATGGCGCGGATAGCCTGCACTTCGGGAATCGGAACTTCGATCCCATCGGCCTTCAGCCTCCGCAGGACCTGCCAATCGGGAGTGTCGAGCCGGGCGGCGCAATCGATCTGCCTCAGCTCGAACCGGCCGTCATAAGCAGCTCCTGCGCGGAAGCTCCTCGAGCGGCTTGGTCAGCAGCTTCTCACGATGCTGAAAAGCCTTCGCATCAAAGAAGAATTTCTGCTGCTGCATGATGCATTTCATGTAGCCCTGGATCGGATTGCCGGGATGCATCTCCTTGAGCTCAGGTAATAATCGGTACCGGAGAGCCGGTTTGGGGGCTTTAGCCGGCCGTACATTCAGCCGGATCACCCTCTCGAAGGCTGAGCTTGTCTGCTCGGCCCGGCAAGGAAGAGCGAAAGCGGCGATCGCGGCGAAGCAGAGGAGAATTCGCGGCACGGGATGACTCCTGCGAGAAAGAGAGGGACGCGTTCATAGCCTCGAACCGTGGAAAGACAGCGGCTTGCTTCATCGACGACAATTGTCAGACAGTTGTCTGACAATTGTCAAGAGTCCTGGAGCTTTATTCTTCGTCTCTTGGTTCAGATCGGGCGCGATCGGCTGTGACCTCCTTGCTGAAGAATACGTTCAGCTACTCCGCGGAAGCAGCGGACGCCATCGCGGTCGTCCTTACTTGTGAAGGGTTTGCGCTGGCGAACGGACGTCCGTCGCACTGTGACAACCAGGCCCGTCGCCTTCAGACACTTCGCGCAGCCCGACCTACTCCGGACTTACAATGCCGGTGCCGGCGCACGCGAATGCGCATCAAGGACATGATGGACAACGAACCGTTTTTGCAGCCGCCGACCACGGCCGGATTCGCGTAAGTCTGGGTTCCGGCCGACTAGTCTTACGTGGTCCGTCCTTCTTCGCTAGGCCGCGTTGGATTGAGCCATAGGAAACGGCCATTCGGCTGCCTGATTACGAGGACAGGACCGAGCGGTGTTCCACCAAAATTTCGGCCAGAGCGCCTGCCTTTCGGGAGTCACGTCGTCAATCTCGAAGATCCGAAGATCAACCTAGCTCCCTGTCTGAATTGACTTAATGGGCGATGAGGGACTCGAACCCCCGACATCCTGCGTGTAAAGCAGGCGCTCTAACCAACTGAGCTAATCGCCCTCACTGAGATTCGACTCTTTAATTCCACGAGCGCCGACCACGTCTCCAAGCGAGTGATTATAATCAAAACTCGTTCGCATGGTCACTGCGAGGTCGGGTTGTCGCCAGGAGAGTGGCGGATCTTTGCACGTCAAAGAATCTCGGACAGTTTCGAGATCCTGGTGCGCTTCGCTTCCTGGCATTCGAGGAGGGCATTCTCCCAGCCGACGACCTCCCGCCGGGCTTCGGCCTGGATCTGGGCGCCACGTGCGGAATTCAGCCTCCGCCCGACGTCGTCCATCATGCGTCGGGAAAGGTAAACCAGGCTTGTGATTGAGTGCAGCGACTCGATGGTCCGCACGTAACGCTCAATTTCATTGTCATAGATCACAAAAAACTCGTCGTTGGCGAAGATTCTCCGGGAAGACTGACTCGTGTGCGCCGCGCCGACCGTGACGTCGGCACCGAGCTTTTTTCGCGACGAGTGCACCACGGCGGGCCCGAAGTACTGCGTCTCAATTCTGTTTGTGGTGCCGGTCTCCTCCGTCGCAGTGACCAATCGCTGGAAGCCCGTGAAAACACTCTCGACCCTGTTTTTCGGAACCGATGGTCGGGCCGTGTGAAGCTCGAAGTTAAAGTAATTGATGACCAACTCCTGGCTCTGAGGGTACTTCGCGGAGAGGGCTTCAACGATCTCCGTGGATTGCTCGCGAAACGAGTGCTCCTGCTGATTGATTTGTTCGTGAGTGCCCGCCTCGCTGCTCACCCCAAGGAGGATGAGACCGCTCAGGCGATCTGCGGCGAGCCAGCAGTATACGTATTCGATAAAGTCGGGAATCTGCTTTGAGTCGGCTGTTCGTTCAAAAACGAGGGACGCAGATTCCTCGTAGTCGTAGAAGAATTCCTTCGCCTTGGCGCTCAGGCCTTCGCAACGTTGCCGGAATTGGTCCTGCGTCTGCTCTTGCTTGTCGACTAAGCGCAGGCCGAGGTCTGGATGCTGGGCGAGCGCGATCAGGTCGCTCGAGGTTGCGCCTGCCACGAACGGACCGACCCGGTCCAAAGCCGGATTTGCTGGGTTTGACATGACTCTATGCACTCTCTTTCGATCAAGCTCAGCAGTCTACCCAGGTTATTACCGGCATGCAATTCATCGCCGCTCCGTTCAAGGGCGCCTTCGGCTGCGCCGTCGGATTGTGCCAGTCAGTTTCTCGGAGGCCCACTAAAAATTCAATTGCCCGTACGGAAGAATCCGATCAAGAATTCACGCAAAGCCGCGAAGCCGCAAACAGGACGCAAAGAGATCCAAACAATGAATTTAATACATCCAGCTTGATCGGAGGTTGTGGCCGGTTGGGGTCCTTTTTCCATTTGCGGCTTTGCGGCTTGGCGTGAGATTCTCAGTTTGCGTGATAAGTTACTCTGACGAGGGGAGACCGTTACCGACGCGAGCGATAACGTCACCGTGACGACGTCTCCCCGGGCGAATGGCGGATCTCTCCCTGCGACGGTGCTTCAGATTTCGACGCGGGGGACGAAGGCGCCGCAGCCGGCTTGCGATTCTTCTCATCCTCACCGGGAAGAACACGCCGCGCCGATACGACCTTCCACCCCGTATCAATCCCCTCGAGCCGGAACCGCACCAGCTCCAGACGAAGTCTGCTGGGCGGATCGCCGAGCGACGCCAGGCGATCGGTCGCTATCGCGGTCACCTCGGCTGTTTCGTAGATAAACGGTCCATCCGCCTTCAATGTCTGAAAGGGTCGCTTGAGCACGCCGCTCCAGTCTTTCATCGACCCGGCAACTTCCAGCGCCAGCGCCTTGGCCTCTTCCGGCAGCGGCGGCTTGGCCGACTCAACCAGCATTTGATACGTCGGCAAGATCCGCTTGGGCGCAAGCGCCCCTTCAGCCAGCTTGGCGAAGACTTTGCCGTACTCCTCCGCCGCTTCAAAGAGGTCGTTGGGGTCACCGCTGGCCATTTTTTTGTAAAGGCCCGATTTCTCAGCGTCATCCTTGGCGGCGTGCAAGGCGTCGAGCGTCTCTGCGGCCGCCCCCATCGGGTTCTTGGGCGTGAATCGACCGATCGATGCATCGTAATTGAAATCGGACTCGATGCGACTGTGGAACTTTCCCAGCGGCGCAAACGAACCCTTCATCATCCGATCACGGTTGCGCTGACGCTTGACGCTGCGCACCGAGCGAATTGCCGGCGGCTCTTCGACCGTGCTGTACTTGCGGGCCGCGTCCGGCTCGTCACCGGTCAGGGCTTTTAAGTACGCGTCCGCGACTCGTTCGACGGCGTCCAGCTTTTTGGGTTGAAGCCGAGGCCACGCGACCATTACGACGACCGCACCGATCGCCAGAATTCCGAGCAAGCCCAGCAAAAACCACCGCCACTTCCCCGCCGGTCGATCCGGTGCGAGGGGAGCCGGTACAAAAACTGGCGGGCCCTCGTTTTCGAGCTCGGCGCTCGCCCGATCGGACGAGTCGCCGTGCGGGGTTATTTGGAGTGGGTGTCTGGCTCATGTCACGGATGCTCCCTCTTTGAGGTGATTCGATCCCCCGAAGTCTCCATCCGTTCCAAAGTCGCGGCAATCCGATTGCAGCGCCGGTACGACGTGCCGCTCAATCAGCTCGTTCGTGCGCCGCTTGCCTCGGCGTCGTCCGCGAGCACATCCAGCAGCTCGGCTGCAACTTGATCAATCGTCCCACGACCCACCCCGCGAAGCCGCAGCCACCTAGCGCCAAAGCGCGATAATCCCCATCACCTGGCGCTCGCCCCAGGTGTATTGCTCGTCGGATAAGAGCGATCGCGACTGGTCGAGAAAAATGCCGAAGCCCAGCGCCAGGAATGCAACCTGAACCAAGGGAGCCAGCAGTCCCAGCGTGCGCCGCCCCTTGCGCAGTCCGTCGTACCGTGATCGTTCGCTCAAGGTTCGATGCATGGTGTGCGCCATCATTCTTGACGCGGTGCCAGGCAGGACGTTGTCGAGAGAGAGCAACGCTCCAGCCCAGCTGGCGCCGCCTCTTGGCTGATTATAGCCGCTCAAGCACGTAAAAACCCCGACGCTGGCCCGACGAGTCGTCCCTGACGAAATGGACTGCGCGATATCCGGCTGCAAACGCGGCTTGAAAGGCCTGGCGACCAGAGCACGCCATCGCTCGGCCGTCGCTGGCGCTCGCGCCGGAGGACAGCGATGTCCTTGGGAATCTCCAGCAAAACGCGGTCGTGACCACGCGACAAACCATCACCGATCCTCGACAATTCGATCGGTCGGATCTCAGTCGATTCGTGCCCCCCCTGCACTGTTTCGATCAGCCGCGGCAGATTTGAGGCGGCATCGTCCGAAACGATCACGGGCTCGTCCTGGGTGTTCCATTCGGCGATCAGGCGGTCGGTGGCAACGCCAACGTTGAGTGCGTCGGTGCGTTGACCGTACATGTTTTCAATATATTTGCCAGCGGATGCTCCTAGCTTGGCCAAATTGAAATGAGCGTTGCCCGCCTGAAGTGGGTCGAATGCCCAGGCGATCCGCTCGATCCCCTCCGACCGAACGATCTCGCGTTGCAATAGCTTGATCTGGTAGCCCAGTCCGCGCGATTGATACGAGGGCAAGACGCCGGTCAATTGCGAGTAAAGGCACAGCCGGCCCGCGACTCGCCCCAGGAACGCGAACGACATTGCTACTGCGTCTCCTCCAGGCAAAAACGCTCCCAGCACCAAGCCGCCGTGAAGATTCGCGCCGACCATTGTCGCGATGGGGACGATATAGCTCTCGTCACTGACGCCCCAGGCGCCACGCTGTGCATCCTGGCAGGCCCGATACTCGGCGATCGTGTCCGCCCGCCGAATCGTGATCTCATCGTCCAACTTAATTACCTGCTGGCTTTTCATCATGATTCCGTTTGCAAGAAAAGGAGCAAGTCGTGGAGCAACCGTGCGCGTTCCGGCAGCGAGGCGACAATCACGTGCTCGTCGTCGGCATGGGCACCCCCTCCCCGCGCGCCCAGTCCGTCCAAAGTCGGAACCCCGAGCGCCGCGGTAAAGTTGCCGTCACTGCCGCCGCCGCTCGAACCTTCCGTGAGCTCCAGCCCAAGGCTACGGCCGATCTCCTGTACTCGCTCAAATAGAGCCATGCTCGCCGCGGTTCGCTCCATCGGGGGTCGGTTAAACGAACCCGACATCTCTAGCCGTATACCTTCCATATCCGGGGCGAGCGAACTAAACGCCGAGATAATCCGCGACTCTTCCGACAGAGAGGCAACCCGCACGTCAATCTCGGCCGCCGCCCGCGCCGGCACGACGTTGGGGGTTGTGCCCCCCTCGATCACACCCACATTGATCGTTGTCCCCGCGGCGATGTCTTGCATCGTCTGCAACTTCAAAATCTGGTGGGCGAGTTCAACAATGGCACTTCGACCTTCTTGCGGAGCCACTCCAGCATGCGCGGCCCTCCCCTCCACCTCGAGCCGGAATCGCCCGACACCTTTGCGGGAGGTTTTGAGCCCACCGTCCGCCAGGGCTGGCTCGAGGACCAACACATACGCACATTCCGCCGCAAGTTGCTCGATCAGCACACGGGACGTGGGGCTGCCGATCTCTTCATCTGAGGTGAACAATACCCAGATCGGCCGCGGCACCAACCCCCAGTTTTTCTTGAGCTCTTCGATGACCGCCAGGAATATCGCCAGGCTGGCCTTCATGTCGAAAACACCCGGGCCGAAAGCGCGGTCCAGCTTCATCGATCCGAAACGGCATTCGTTCGAGCGTCCCACGCGGCCAGACCGTATCGAAGTGGCAGAGAACCAGCGCCGGGCGCAGCTTGCCGTTGTGAGAATATCGGCCCAGAACGTGATTGCCCGCAAGGGCGTTAGGCACGATCCCGACTGTGGCCCCCAATTGAACCAATCGGTCTGCCAGCCGTGTTGCGAGCGCATCAAGGGCGGCCTTATCGCGGCTCGGTGATTCGAGCCGAACCAACTCCGCGAGCAGTTCCACAATTTCGTGCTGGATGAACAATGGGTGACTCCCAATCCGTCTACGTAGTGGGCCGTCAAACTTCGATTGACGGGTAAAGATGACTGACGGCACCTCCAAGGACGATTAAGATTAGGAGGAAGATTAGGATCAGGAAGAGGATTAAGAGAAGGATTAAGATTAAGAGAACGACCTCTGTGACAAAGTTAACGCGGCGAAATGAATCCTGATCTTACTCATACTCATACTCATACTCTTGCTCTTAATCCTCTTCGTAATCTTAATCTTCATCTTACTCGTTCTCTCATGTGCGAGCCGGTCGCCAACCCGTCAATTGAAGATTGTCCGGCCACTAGGCTATGCTCTGCTTTCACACCTTGATCGAGATCTCGCGTAGTGTCCGGGCGCGGATCCGTTCCTCGACCGGCTCGACTCCCAGTCCAGGTCCATCAAACACCCTGATTGCACCTTCGTGGGCCAGGATTGGCGGATCGACGATGTCGCTGGCGTAATACTTATCCGAGCCGGAGACATCACCGGCAATCGTAAAACCCGGCAGAGAGGCGATTGCGACATTGGCCGCCCTGCCGATGCCGAATTCGTGCATGCCGCCGCACCAGACCGGTACACCCCGCGCCAGGCAGAGGTCGTGGACCCGCTTGGCCTCACGCAAACCGCCCAGGCGGCTGACCTTGATGTTGATCACCCGGCAGGCACCCAGGTCGAGGGCCTTGCGCGCGTCGTCGGCGGAGTGAATGCTCTCATCGAGACAGATCGGCGTCTTCAAAGCCGCCTGCAAGCCGCGCGTGGTCGATGATGTCATCATGTGCCAGCGGCTGCTCGATCAAAAGCAGTTCGAATTCGTCGAGAGCCTTGAGCGTGTCCAGATCGTCCAGGGTATACGCGGAATTCGCATCGACCTGCAATGGGAGCTGGGGATATCGCTCACGCACCCGGCGGACGACCTCGACATCCCGGCCCGGCGCGATCTTGAGCTTGATGCGGCGGTACCCTTCCTTCAGAAAGCGTTCGATCTGGTCGATGAGCGGCTCGATCGATTGCTCAATCCCCAGGCTTACCCCCGAAATGATCTCGGTGCGGGTGCCTCCGAGCATCGTCTGCCAACGCCAAGTTCTGTGAGCGAGCGAGCGCGTCCCAGCAGGCCGATCTCGAGCCCCGAGCGGGCGAAATTGTTGCCCTTAACCGCTCGATAGTACGCCGTCAGCTCGTCAATACTCGTCCATTCGCGTCCCAGAACCAGTGGCACGAGAAAGTCGCGGAGCATGTGCCAGCACGTCTCGGTCGTCTCGGGGCAGTAATACGGATCGGAGGGGCTGGCGCATTCGCCCCAGCCGGCCACACCGTCGGCTCCGACTCTTACGAGGATGTGATCAAGATGGTCCTTCGCGGCTCGAGCTGGTCTGGAAAGGCCGAACAAGCGGCAGCCGCACGATCTTCAAGTCGATCTGAACGATTCGCATGCTGAACAGAATAGGCGCAGCCGGCGACCGGGATCAAGTCTCCCTGACTTATTCCGCACGGGTGGTCGCGAAATGAGAGTAGCCCGCGGCAGGTCGCCGCGGGGCTTTCATCGGTCGGAATTCTTGTTTTCGCGGCAACCGGCTCCTGTCATCCGACGGCGGCGTCGCGGTTCCTCCTGCGAATCAATAGGCATCCGAGCTAATCACCTCACCACCGGCGACCGTCGACAGCTTCTGGTAGAGGCCGAACGCCGTCCCAGGCGCAACCACCCAGCAATAGCAGTTGGTGGAGTCAGGGGTGACGCCGACGGGGTAAAGGGTGCTCGGGCTGATCTGCCATGACTGGATCGTTTCTTTCAGGAAGCGGACCGAGCCGTCGAGGAAGCCGAAATTGGCACCGCCGGGATGGAAGCTCGCCGCGGAGCCCACGGAGGAGTCAGAATAGCCGTGGTACTTGTCGAACGACTGCAGTGCCACCTTGTTGAACGGGTTGATGGGGTACATCGTGGAAAAGAGCGTATCTCCGGTATTGCCCGAGGTCCACCAGTTCCAGCACGTCTGATCTGCCGCGTTATACTTGCCGTGAGCGTGTTCGCTGTAGCCAATTGTGTTGCTGGTACCATCGATCACGCCGGCAAGGCTGACCGGCTTGCGGCTGTAGCCATTGATGACTCCATTGGGAGTGATCTCCGGGCTGGCGTAGCCGATATAGAGGATCGCGCCGTTCTGCTGCGCGGCCGCTGTCCCAAAAACGCTTGCACTCGGCAAATCGTAGCGAGGAGAAAGGAACCATGTGCCCGTGCACCCGCCGTAGCTCGAATAATACATGAGGAGCGGGATGTTTGGTTCCAGTGCGGCGTTATCGCTAGCGCTATATTGGTGCGACTGGCTGATCGTTCCGTCGCTGGGGCACCAGAGCGACGAGACGCCGATGCCAGAGACCGTCGTGTTGACTGCGTCGTACATGTTCAAGTTGAAATTGATATTGTTGTAAATCACCCCCTGCTCGAAATAGGACGAGATGTTGACAAAAACGCTTCCCGAGGTGTAGGGGTAATTAGACCCATCGTTGCCGCGCTGGCGGATCACGCCGCCGGGAAGTACGTCGTAGGTGCTGATGTAATTGTGCGTGGCCAAGCCGATCTGCTTGAGATTGTTGGTGCACTGGGCCCGGCGTGCCGCCTCGCGGGCCGCTTGCACCGCTGGCAAAAGCAGCGCAATCAATACCGCGATGATGGCGATCACCACCAGTAGCTCGATCAGCGTAAAGCCGCACACGGCGGCTGGTCGCAAACGGGTTCGTTTCATCAAAGTGGCTCCTTGTTTGAAGTTGAGAAGGGAACTGCGGCTGAAGTATTGAGTCGAAGACTAATTGATCGTCGGATCGGTCTGGTCACGGGCGAACGATCGACTGGGCGTCACCTGTTGCCGGCTCACCGTAGCTTTTTGGTTCTCTTGAAGATTTCTTCCTCGGCTTTCTCGGCTTGTTTTGCCCGGGCCGTCGTTGGCGGCGCGGTTGTGCCCCCTTTGACCTCGACCGTTTCACTCCCGCAGCCGCTCGACAATGCGAGGCAAGCGGGTGCAAGAATCCATCCGCCGAGCACGGCTCGACGGCTGAGTTGGTTTCTTTCCTGTCTCGACACGACGCGTTTCTCCGCTTTAGAGTGACTCTGAACAATGGCGTTTCGCAGGGACAGCACTTCACAGAAGACTTCCGTCTCGGTCAATCGCATACCAAAGCGCCAACCATAAGGCGTTCGACAACCACCTCCTGCGCCCTCGGCGCGCACGACCGGAATCCGTTACGAGCGCACACCAATACCGCCAGCACAGCGTTTGACCGCTGGCTTATTCAAATGCTCATTTCCGAAATGGGAACGTATCAGAAAGCCACAAACGAAAAGCGAAACCGAGCCCTTAGTCTTAGAATCTCGCGCCAAAATTGTGCTCGCGTTCAACACGAGCCTTAGAGCGCGTCGATCGGACCGACGATCGGGGATGCCGCTGCAAAACGAATGACCGACTCGGTCGCTCACCGATGAGATGCAACTGTCAGTACGCACCCTTCGCCGCCCCAGAGAGGATTGAGGGGACAGAACCGGGGATTTTGAAGCGAACGAACAAAGGCCCTCAAGAACGGAGATTAGAGGAGACGCGAGGGGAGAACCCACATCTCACTGCATTGAGCTGGTGAAAGTTGATTTAGCATGTGTAGCAATGGACGAGAGCAATGTCAACGAGCTGGTTGGCTTTTTTTGGACAGTTTATCGCCGTAAGTTGCGGTGGGCGGCGTCGTGCCGATTCGTCCAAAGTGCGAGAGGTCCGCGCTAGCTGCGGGCGGCGACATGCGCCGTCACGATCGATCCGCCCGGAATTGAATATCTGATGCCGTTGGACCGGGCGGGGAATGCTTTATGCGGCATACTGTATTGAGGCGGCGGTGTATGTTAAACTTTTAGGCAGTGACCGACCCGGCCTGCGGATTTCCCCCCTCCTCTCGACGCTCCCACAGGAGTCGACATCATGACCGAGCCAAAAACCGAGCGCCTCCCGTCGCGAATTCATAGCACACGACCGGCCTGGCGGCCACCGCGTCAGCCTTGGCGGGCGTGGCCATTCCGGCGGTCCATGCCGCTGAAGACAACACGATCCGCGTGGCCTTGATCGGCTGCGGCGGCCGAGGCACCGGCGCGGCCGGCAATGCACTCTCGACCACCCAAGGGCCCGATCAAGCTCGTGGCCATGGCCGACGTTTTCGAAGATCGGCTTTGCTCGACAGCTACGAGCACTTGGTCGAAGGCACACGGCAAAAAGGTCGAGGTCGACAGCGAGAACAAGTTCATCGGCTTCGACGCCTATCAAAAGGCGATGGACTGCCTGAAGCCGGGCGACGTGGTGATCCTGGCCACTCCGCCGGCGTTTCGCTGGGTGCACTTCACCTATGCGATCCAGAAGGGCCTGCACACGTTCATGGAAAAGCCGATCAGCGTCGACGGGCCGACGACCCGCAGGATGCTCGCCTTGGCTGAGGAGGCCAAGAAGAAGAATCTGAAAGTCGGCGTCGGGCTGATGTGCCGGCACTGCGAGGCTCGCGAAGAGCTGTTCGACCGCATCAAGGACGGCCAGATCGGCGACCTGCTCTTGCTGCGGGCCTATCGCCAGACCGGTCCGGTCGGCTCGGCGCTCACCCCGCCCAAGCCCGACGGCATCAGCGAGCTGCTCTACCAGATCAAGAAGTTCCACGGGT
Source organism: uncultured Isosphaeraceae bacterium (assembly GCA_963850935.1). Classification (GTDB taxonomy): domain Bacteria; phylum Planctomycetota; class Planctomycetia; order Isosphaerales; family Isosphaeraceae; genus CAWFRS01. The sequence goes on along the minus strand of CAWKNT010000026.1, from coordinate 467,970 downwards.
TCCTCTGGGCCAGCGGCGGCTGCTTCAGCGACTTCTTGATCCACAATATCGACGAATGCTGCTGGATGAAGGACGCCTGGCCGGTCTCGGCCAAGGGCTCCGGCGGACGCTGACTATCGCGGCGACTGCATCGACCAGAATTTCGACACCTATTCGGTCGAATACACGTTCGCCGACGGCAGCAAGATGTTCCTGGAAGGGCGCAACATCGACGGCTGCGCCCAGGAGTTCGCCAGCTACGCTCATGGCAGCAAGGGCTCGGCGGTCATCTCATCGAATTCGCACAGCCCGGCCCGCTGCCGGATCTACAAGGGGCAGAAGTTCACGCGCAGCGACATCGGCTTGGGCGTTCCCTCAGCCCGAGCCCAACCCCTACCAGGTCGAGTGGGACGACCTGATCCACGCCATCAAGAAAGACAAGCTCTACAACGAGGTCAAGCGCGGAGCCGAGGCCAGCCTGGTCACGTCGATGGGCCGCATGGCCGCCCATACCGGACAGATCATCACGTTCGACGAGATGCTCAACTGCAAGTGCGAGTTTGCGCCGGATGTCGACAAGCTGACGATGACAAGCCCAGCGCCGCTGCAGTTGGACAAGCTCACGAAGCGCTATCCGATCCCGCAGCCTGGCATCGTCAGGGATCGCGAGTATCTGGCCTGAAGCCATTTTGATGGCTGAATCGAATGAGAGCGGGCAGCGTCGTTGATCACCCGGCCGGTTTGCAGGCCAGCTTGGCCACAAGCAGCCGTGCCGGGCTGATCAAATTGCGACGCCGCCATCCACCATCAGCGACTGCCCGGTGATGGAACGTGCTTGATCGGAGGCGAGAAACACAACCGCCCAGCCGATATCTTCAGGTGTTTGTTCGCGTCCCATGGGTATGATCTCGGCAACTCGTTTCTCGAAGACCTGCCGAGGGGTCATCCCGCGGAATGCCGGGTTGGTGTCGGCGATGTGCTGGGCCAGGTTTTGCCAGAAGCCCGTCCAGAGCATCCCGGGACAGATGGCATTGACTGTCACGCCGTGGGGTGCCAGTTCCTTGGCCACGATGCGTGTCAAGATGATGACGCCTACCTTTGGCCACCGAGTAGGGCGGCATGGTGAGAGACGCGATGGGCCCCGCAATCGAGGCGATATTGATGATGCGCCCGGCCCGGCGCTCGATGAAGTAGGGCGTGATCGCCTTGCACATCAGGAACACGGACTTGACGTTGACGTCGAATGCCTGATCCCAATCCGCCTCGGTATTTCGGGTGAACGGCAGGCCAGGTGGCGAGGCGATCCCGGCATTATTCACGACGATGTCAATTTGCCCCAACTCCGCCTTGATCCGATCAAGGTCCCCCGAATGTCGGCCTCCTGAGTCACATCGCAGCGCAGACCGATGGCCGCGTGGCCGAGTGCCCGGACCTCGTCCGCGACGCTTTGGGCGTTTGCCTCTTGAAGATCGGGGATGGCAATGTTCGCGCCTTCTTGTGCCAGGCAGAGTGCGATCCCTCGGCCGATCCCGGAGCCGCCACCTGTCACCACCGCCACCTTCCCGGCGAGCTTCATGGAATCACCCTTCGACAACTGGAGCCCGATTTCAGGGGGGTTGGTACAGATCCCGCTGCGCTACACGGCGAATTGGCGGTGATTCAGACCGACCCATTGGGCTGATGGTAGCCGATCGCGGGCATCGCGGCCAACGATTACATTCTCGTGCGGTTCCAAACCCACTATCGCAATTCCCTGTCCGGCTGCGATATCTTGAGTCATACGCACTCAAGATTTCTCTTGATCGGATCGCTGTTCACTTAGGTTGAAGATTGGGTCGGCTCATGAGTTCGGCAGCTAAATCGTCCGCGCGGATCGTGTCGATGGATCAATTCCGCGGCTATACGGTCGCGGGAATGTTCGTGGTCAACTTCGTCGGGGGGCTCGCAGCCTTCCCTGAGGTGCTCAAGCACCACAACGGCCTGCCCTACTTCAGTTATGCCGACACGATCATGCCCAGCTTCATGTTCGCGGCCGGCTTTTCGTATCGCTTGAGCGCACTCAAGCGATTTGCCAAGCTCGGTGCGGCGAGTGCGTACTGGCCATTTCGTCGTTCGCAGCCTGGCACTGGTGCTGGTCTCGCTGGTGATGTATGCCGCCGAAGACGTGGATGTGAAGAACTGGGCTCAGCTTGATTCTGAGGGGGATCTGGAAAGTCGTCGGCGGCCTCTTGAAGGCAAACCTCTGGGAGGTTCTGGCCATCATCGGGGTCGTCCAGATCGTGATTTTACCGGTAATCGCCGCGAGCACCCGTGTGCGGACCGCTGCCTGGATGGCGCTGCGCGGCCGTCCATCTCGCGATCTCGCACTGGTTCAACTTCTTCGTTTGTGTATGGCAAACCAAACTGGATGGACGACCTCTGGTGGCCTGTCAGGCCAATCGGCCTGGGACGGGGGCTTTTTCGGCGTGATCGGCTGGGCAATCCCGATGCTGTTGGGCACGATCGTATACGACATCATGGCAAGTCATCTGCCCTCGGCCGCCGCCTGGCGACTCTTCGTGTACGGCGCCGTCTTGCTGGACGGTGGGATACGCCCTCAACTGCCTGGCGACCCTGTACGACACCGACAAGGGGTCGGTCGCGCTTGATCGGCAACGACGTCGCCGCCTCGCCGGTGATTCCGCCGTTCGCCAACGCAAAGGGCCGATCGCTCGATTCGCTGTTAGCCACTCCTCCGTTCGTGCAGCCACCACCGACGACGATCCGACCGCACAATTACTGGATGATGAACAAGAAGATCGTGAGCCTGCCGTTCACGCTTTTCTCGTCGGGCTTTGCCATGGCCCTTTATGCACTTTTCATTCATCATCTGCGATGTCGGCCGGCTCGAGATCGGGCTTTTCCGCACGCTGGGCCAAAATCCCCTGGCCGCGTATATCATCCACCACATGGTCGAGGGAGCCGTCCTTGCGGTCGTGCCCAAGGATTCACCGCTTTGGTATGGATTGATCGGGCTGGCGGTCTTTTTCGCGATCAGTTATCAGTTCGTTCGGTATCTTGAGAAACACGGATTCTACTTGAGGCTCTGATGCACGATCGCCGATCTGCGGGGGTTGACGAGGAATTCCGACCCTTTTTATCCCAATCCCTTTCTCTGGTTGCCGGTAAATGCCGCTGCGGTTCATAATGGGCTGACCGCCGATGTCGAGGATTTTTATGCCGGCCGTTGGCAAACGGAAGTGGCGGCTTTTATCAGTCGCGATAGGAGCGGCACTGATAGCAGTCTCGGCCGGCGCCATCGGGCTGTGGTTAGCAAGGTCGCGCGTGGTTGACGACCCTGCTACTCGAGTCGTACACGCCTACAAGAGCGGCCAGTGGACCATTGCGGCCGACCTTGCGCACCAGATCCTCAGTCAGAAAAAGGACGATCAAAGCGCTCTACGGGTCCTGGCCCGGGCATCGACTCGGCTCGGTCGGGACGACGTCGCGTTGGCCATCTATCAGCGCCGCCTCGATGAAACCGATCTCGAGGCAGACGATCATCTCTCGCTGGGGTTATTGTTCCAGCGCAAAGGGCGGAAGGATTTGGCGGCGCGCGAGTGGAAGAAAGTGATCGAGGCGACCGAGGCTTCACCTCACGCGCTCGAGGAGATTTGTCGCTTAAGTGTCCAAGCACGTCGCTGGGAAGAAGCGATCCTGGCGGCCGACCGGCTCCGCCTTCAGCCGGATTGGGAGGCACCGGCATCGGTGATGCTTGGCACTATTCGTGTCGAACTCAATAACTTGGGGGACGCTGCCCAATTGTTCCATCGTGCGCTTGAACTCGATCCGGCCGTCGTTGAAAAGTCTCATGATCCAAACCCGCTCTCCAAGCTGGTCGCCCGGACTTTCTTGCGAACGAACCGCGCGGACGAGGCTTTGGCGCTATTGCGTCCAATGAGTGACCTCGCGACCGATGCCGAGGCTGTTTGGCTCATGAGCCGCGCATACCTCCAGCAAATGAACAAGACACAGGCACTGGCGGCACTCCAACAGTCGGGCACCTATCGCACCGACAACCCAATGGAACCCGAGCCCGGCCCCTACGTGGGCGAGGCACGGTGCGAGGCTTGCCATTCGAAGATCTTTCGGGATTCCCTCGCCAGCCGGCATTCTCAGACATATTACCGAGGTGCCCAGCTCGACCAGCTTCCTCTCCCAGAAAAGCCATTGGCGGACCCCGACGATCCCGAGGTCACTCACAATATCAGCAGGCGTGATGGCGCTCTCTGGGAAGACACGACCGTGGGGCCTGAGGTCTACAGCGCCATCATCAACTACGCCTTCGGAACCAGCAATCGTTCATTGACCATGGTGAGCCGTGATGCGCACGGCGAATATCATATCGGTCGGTTGTCGTATTACGACACGCGCGAGGGCAAAGGATGGGATCGCTCGACTCTCGACAAAACTCATCCCACACGTGCGCACCCAGACGAGTTTCAAGGTGAAAAACTTCCCCTTCGGGACGGCCTTGTGAAGTGCCTGTACTGCCACGTGACCAACGCTCGTACCGGGCGTGAGTCGATCGGCCCCGAGATGGCGGATCGCGCGATAGGGTGCGAGCGCTGCCACGGGCCGGGAGGCAACCACCTTCTCGCCCTCCAGCTTGGATTGCCCGACCTCGCGATCGTAAATCCCGCGGTCGTTTCCCCAAACGCCGTGACGACCACGCAATGCAACGACTGCCATATCCTACAAAAAAAGTTCGGCGACGAAGACCCGGAAAATGCAGGCTGGGTGCGCTCACAAGGTATCGGCTGGTCGCGCAGCCGCTGCAATACTGAGAGCAGCGGCGCATTTGGCTGCGTGACGTGCCATAATCCCCACCAAAGTGCCCGAGCCACCAGCGTTGCGGACTACGAGCTCAAATGCCTGACATGCCACGCGTCGACACGCCAGCCCACGCCAAATGAGGTACCAGGTTCGACTGTGCGCACCCACTCTGGGCCGTCAGTTTCGAACATGCCCGGTCAGCCCGGAAAAGGGATGTCTCCCATGTCACATGCCAAAGGTGCGGATAGACTTACTTCATACAGATTTGACGGATCATTTCATCCGCGTTCATCGTCAAGAGCGTTAGTGCGTTGCGATCTTTGCGCTGTACAGTCGGAACACCGACGTGAACTGAAGTAGCCCCTGGTGCAGAGCTCAATCGCTTAATCATTTCAGCACGAATTTGCCGATGTCGCGCCAGCCCGTTGCGACGGCCGCAATGAGGTGGCCCAGCTTGGGGTATTTGGGCTCGATATCGACTGGCAGGTTGTGTGCGTGCAGTGTTTCCGAGGTCGTCGGACCAATCGAACCGACGACGGTGCAAGTCGCGAACGCGGTGCGGAGTTCCGCCTCGCACGATTCGCCCGCCGCCACCAGAAGAAGGTGCTCGACTTGCTGGGCCGACGTGAAGAGCGCGATGCCTACTCGTCCCCGAGCGATCTCGACAATGCCCGTACGCAGCGGGCCAAGATCCTCGGGTAAGGCCCAGCGATAGACAGGTACTCGGGTGACTGTTGCCCCACGCAGCTCCAGGCCGTCGACCAGCTCCATGCTCGGCTTGCCGTACTCCTGGACGGCAACTCGCAGGCCGGCGACTGGTAGACGGGCGTCGAGCAGGGCAAGTGTCTCGTGCCAGGTGTTGGGCATCGGCACATGCAGGTCCACCCGCCCGCCCAGCTCACGTAACGCCGTCGCCGGTTTGGGCCCGCGCAACGACCCGGGCTCGCGCCAGCGCTTCAAGCCAAGTTTCACGGGGCATCCGCACCTCGATCGCCTGCGCCAGATACCGGACTCCGACTCCGGTCTCGAAGATGACGACGTCGAACTCCCCAGCCGTCAACTGCTTTGCAAAGGCGACCACTTCGGGGCTATCGCCCAGGGACACTTCCCGTAATGCCGGGGCGGAGAGCGGGACACCGCCGTACTTGGCGATCAGGTCGGCCATCGTTCCCGCCATCCGGGATTCGAAGACCGCTACGCGGACGCCGGCCAGCTGAGCAGATTCTGACGAACTCGTCATAATTCGATAACCTCGAGGTTATCCGTCGCGCATGGCGAGAATTGGCCGTGAGACCGCCGCCACTTGTTCGGTCCGGGAACAGCAAGCCGTGAGGCTGAGGCGACCGCCTGGCCCGGCGGGGTTCAACCACGATCCAATGCTATGCCGCGATGTCCGATGAAGATACCCTGCCATTCCCGGTTCGCACAGGCCAGTGCCGCCGCGCCACCAAACCCGCCCACGAGAGCGAACGCGATGTTCAAAAAGCTGGCCAGGCCGACGAACCCGCCGAATGTAATGGAGTAAAACAGGCAGAACCACCAGGTGTCGCGCCTCCTGAGTGCCATGCCCAGGATGCCAACGCGCCTCGCCCCGATGTGATCGGTCAGCAGGCCGAGAAGGAGACGCAGCAACGCACCGCCCAGGAGCGGGACGGCCACCATCAGGCCTTTCTGTGAGTCGGAGAGGCCGAACTCCGGTACGATCGAGTTCGCCAGCGCCGGGCAGAATCCAGACCATGAAGCTTACGTCAAAATAGAGGAACGCGCAGAACAACGTGGGCATATGGCCGGCGCGGCGGAAGTCGCGAATATCCATCTGCCTGACCCGGTCTTCCAGCTCGTCGCGGGCGCGACGAAGCTCTTCTACTTGGCGGCGGATGAGCTCCGAGGCCGGTCGAACGATGAGCAGGCCAATCGCCGCCAGCGCGGCCAGGATCAAGCCCATCACGACCCAACCGGTCCAAACCATCCGGCCGACCCGTTCGCGCGCCTCGCGCTCGAAGAGTCCTACGATTCCGTCCATCCGCTCGAGATATTCGGACTCGGTGCCGAGGATGATCGCCAGTTGGTCCCGCACGGCCTGTTCGCCCGGCTGCCCGCGGGTGTCGTCACGGATCAATCGGTCCGCCGCAGTCCGCATTCTCTCGACAAGCGGCTCCAGTCCGTCGAGCGCGGCATTGATGGCTTGACTGTTTCCCCCGGCAGCGAGAGCGCACGATTACCATGGCGCAGCCCGTCGTGCGACGCGGACCAAAGCCTGAGTACCTGGTCCAGCTCATCAAGGTAGCGCAGCCGCGTCGTGCTGTCCTTGCTCTCGAGTGCCAGTGCCGACTTGGCCAATCGCTGGCTGAGCATTCGCTGGCGGCCGGCGATGTTGATGGCCGGGGCATCGGTGGTCAGACGCATGAGCGAGGGTTGCACGAGTAGCTGGTTTAATAGCACGAGGAAGGCGACCAGTGCAAGTGTGGCCCGGTAGCGTTGATTGAGTGAGTCTGTACGGTATTCGCTCATCGGCAGGTCGAACCGGTTGCCTTACTAATCGATCCGATTCCCGCCACGAGCGGGCACGGCGTCCGGCTTGAGCAGGTCGTCAAATGATTCTCCGAGCTTACCGCCGCAGCCGCCCAAACGCTACCTGAGCAGACGAGTTAGCGGCGCCGGCGACGGATGCTCGGTGCCGGGATGGGCACCTTGATTTGGCGGTAGAATCTCAAAAGGCAGGGACCGCACCTGCGATAGGCCGCGGGCCAATCTACGCATTGCCCCACGGCCCTCCCGTTCATCGGATTCGGCGGGCTCACTTGACTGGGATCTCGTACCGGATGAATCCGAGCAGGTCGCCCTCGCTCACACCGTGGCACCTTGCGCATTTCTTGGTCACGGCCGGCACGACTGTCGCAGCGTAAAATTTGCGTCCCGGTCCGTTACCTTCGATCTCCTCGAAATAGGGCTTTCCTGCTCGCATGGCCACTGCGGCCCGCTTTTCGAACTCCGTTTGCGGCAGGTTCGCCTCGTTCTGCGGGGAGCCGGAGGCGTCAACAAGCTTGGCCTTGTGCCACCCGCTCTTCTCCATGGCGGCGAAGACGTCCTTCGCGACCTTGATGGCTGGGGGACCGTCGTACTTATTAGTGATCGACACCACCGCGTTCTTGTACAATTCGTCGAGCATCTTGACTTGCTCTCTCGTCCGCTTCAGGGCTGGATCGGCCTCGGGGCCGTCCGCGCGCAGGAGCGGTCCCGACATGGCTACTCCGAGCAAGGCCGCCGACGTCGAAACAGTCAAGAATCCCACGCTCAGGAGGGCCGCGCGGCCCAGTTTTTTCGTCATCGTCTCTTCCTTTCGTCGTTGAGGAATTGGATTGGCGGGACGGCCGCCGGTCACTTGTGGCGACTGGAACGGGAACAGGTTGAGAGTCGCGGCCAAAAGCGACGTTGCTCTTGCCGCTTGGGCTACGGGACTGGCAGGTCCGCATCGAGCAGCCACGACTCGTCCGCCGCGACATCCGCGGATGGATCGGCGTCGTTGCCGGACTTAACCGGGCTATTGCACACGTCGAGCCAGAACAGCACGACGCTGATGCCGGTCGCGATCACGAGCAGCCACTCGCCCGGCTTGTTCCACCAGGCGAGCATGCCCCCCGCCGAGAACGCCAGCGCCACCGCAAGGATGACCAACGAAAGCCAGCGGTAGAACCGGCCGACGTCGGTCTCGTGAAACTCGGCAAGAGAACGGTAGACGTGCCGGCCGGCGTCGTGCGGGGCGCAGAACGCCTTGAGCACGCACTGGTTGCACGACGAAGCCGGGGCCTTGTAGATGGCAAGCTTGTTCCGGTCGTCGAAAGTGTGCAGAGTGAGCAATTCCCCCTGCGGGCACTCGTACCGGTCGAGCTCGACGTCGTAGGCGAACCCGGTATGGGCATAGCGCTGGGCGCGGTGAAAGTGGGCCCTGGCCAGGAACTCCAGCAACCAGCCGCCCAGCCACAGCACCGCGCAAGTACAAGAGAGCAGCACCAGCCCCAGGTCGAGCGTGAAGCCCCAGGCGGTCACAGTCGGCAGCATCGAGAAAGCTCCCCTTGTGCGTTCGGTGCCGTCTCGCGCCGGCTCAGCCCCGCGCAGGCGGCCCCGGCTCGGAGTGATCTCGGTGTATAGCGTGGCCTCGAGAAGCGTCCCCGTCTGGTCCGCCGGAGCCTGGGTCTTGCGCGTCCGCAACGCGACCTTGAGGGTCAGCCAGACCAGGGGGGCCGAGCCGGCCATGAACACGACGTCGCCCGGCATCCGCGCCCACGACAGCCACGGGATAATTCCGAAACCACTCGGTCCGGGCGTGCCAGTAGCCGTTGGTGACCACGTCGCCGAGCTGCAAGACGCCCAGCGGGAACAGGTGCCCGAGGATCATCAGCATCAACCCGACGTTCGTCGCCCAGAACGAGAACCGCACCAGCCCCTCGCTCCAGTCTTCGGGCCGCGCCAGGTAGCGGGTGCAGAACACGAGCAGCGCCAGGGCCAGCATGCCGTACACGCCCATGAAGGCTGCGTGACCGTGATTCGAGGTGAGAAGCGTGCCGATCTCGTAGTAGCTGACGATCGGCATGTTGATCAGGAAACCGAAGACCCCCGCGCCGAGGAAATTCCAGAACCCGACCGAGGCCAGGAACATCACCGCCCAGCGGTGCGGGAACGCCGCGCCCCCGGCGACCTGCTGTCGGTTGCCGAGCTGGAGGAACGACCAGGCCTCGACCGTCAGTAACGTGAGCGGGATGACCTCCGCCGCCGAGAAGAACGCTCCGAGGGCCATTTCGACAGCCGGTCCGCCGCTGAAATAGCAGTGGTGGAGCGTTCCGACCACGCCGCCGATCGAGTAGAGCATCACGTCAAAATAGATCAGTCGCGTGGCGAATCGTTCCGAGACGATACCCATGAGCACGAAGATCAATGCCACGAGCATCGTCGTGAATAGTTCCAGAAAGTCTTCGACCCAGAGGTGGACGACCCAGAACCGCCAGAAGTCGCCGATCGCGAACGTGGACTGAGTGTGGGTCATCAGGCCGACCGCGTAGAAGGCGGGGATCGACAGCGAGCTATAAAGGAACAGCCAGGGAAGGTTGCCTCGGCTTTCGACGGCCAGGCGGGGGCGCAGACCCCGATAGATGATCGACCACCCAGAGCACCATCCCGGCGATGAGCAGGTACATCCAGAACCGGCCGAGATCAAGGTATTCCCATCCCTGCGCTCCGAAGAACGACCGCAGCCCGCGGGGCAAGAGCCCGTGGTAGCTCAGGAACTCGCCCCCCAGGCTGCCGAAGACCACCACCGCCAGTGCACCGAGTAGCAATGCGGCAAGCAGACCCTGGCCGCGCGGCTCGCGCCCGGCGATCAGAGGCGCAAGGAAAATCCCGGCGGCCAGGTAGGCCGTCGCCACGAAGAAGATCGCCATCTGGAGGTGCCAGGTTCGGGTCAGGTTGTACGGCAGATATTTGGGCAGGTCGATCCCGAAGAAGCCGCCGGTCTCGACCATGTAATGCACGGTCGCGCCCCCGATCAGGTTCTGGAGCAGGAAGAGCACCGCGACGACCAGGAAGAACCACGCGGTCACGCGCTGGGCGGGCGTCAGGGCCACGGAGGGCGGCGGCACGAAACGCACCTGCCGCTCCTCGGTCTCGTGCCAGCCGACGACCCGGGAATGGCGGCCGTACAAGCCGAGCACCAGCCCGCTACCGCCCAGAAGGCGTGACCAGCGAGAGGGCGCTCCACATGATCGCGTCGCCGGTGAGTGTGTTGCCGACCAGCTCGTCTGGGGGCCAGTTGTTTGTGTACGAGTAAGTCTTGCCGGGCCGCCGGGCCACGCCCGTCCACGCCGTCCAGGCGATGAATGACGTGATCGCGCGAGCGTCCTTCGGCGTCGCTGATCATGCCTGGCTTGAGGCCCTCGCCGCTCGACTTTCCGGTGATACACCAGTTCGCCGAAGTGCTGGTGAATCTCATCGAAGGCCGCCGCTTGCCCGTCGGTCCAGACAAGCGTCCCGGTCTCCGGGTCGTACCGATTGGCTTGCAACTCGCGAAGCGTCCGCCCCCGCGCGGCCTCGTCATCGCCGTATCGCTTGTTCATGTGCAAGGCCATACGATGCAGGTAGTCGGCCGTGAAATCCGGACCGAGATACGCCCCGTGTCCGTACACGGTGCCGAACTGCATGAGGCCGTACGTCAGAAACTGCTCCTGCCCGTCGAGGATCTGCTGCTTCGTGAATAGCACGTTCCCCGTCTCGTCCACGATCCGTTCGGGGACCGGCGCGTGGTCCTGGTAAATTCGGATCGCTGAGAATGTCAGGAGCGAGAACCCGATGATGAAGGTCATGATCGACCCCTGCAACCAGAGCGGCGAAACCGTCATGGGGCGGCGAACTGTCATGCTCGTTGATCCTCTCTTGCTTGACGCATCACGCACCTTGAACTTCGGCGCGCAGCCCGAGCGCCTCGCGACAACCATCGCCGTCGCGGCGACAGAGCCGGGTCGAATACCAAAACTTCGCCAAATACGCCGCACGATGGAACGCACGAACGCCGACGATCAGCTCGCGTTCGTGAGCCGCCCAAGCGCACCTACAGGCCTGCAGTCAAGCCAGGGGCCGGTTGTCTTGTCAGAAACTACAAAAACGCTATACTGGATGTCAAGGTCCAGATATCCAATTTTAGGAGATGGCCGGTGATCTCACAGACCGCCGAGTATGCGCTGCGGGCCGTGGTCTGCCTGGGCGGGAGCACCGGTCAGCCGATGACCAGTGCGGCGATCGCCAAGATGACTCGTGTACCGCACGACTACCTGTCGAAGGTTCTCCAGGGTTTGAGCAGGGCAGGTCTGGTCGATTCGCAGCGGGGGGTGGGCGGCGGATTCGTTTTGGTCCGTTCGCTCGATGAGCTGACGGTGCTGACGGTGATTAACGCTGTCGATCCGCTCAAACGTATCACACGGTGTCCGCTCTTACTCGCCGCGCATCGCAAGCAGCTTTGTTCATTGCACAAACGCCTCGACGAAGGGATTGCCATGATCGAGGCGCTCTTCGATGGGACGACCATCGCGCAATTGCTAGCCGAGGCGAATCCAAGTCAGCCGCTGTGCGAGGAGAGTGGGCCCATTTCGACGCGTTGATGGGCAGTAGACCCGGTTGACCGATGAGCGCGGCACGCGTCAGCGCCGCTCGAGCACCTTTTCTTCAGCCTCGGCGCCTCCCTCGCGCAGCCGGTAGAAACGATCGGCTTTCAATCCCAGTTGGCGATCGACGCGACCGGATGGCCAGCGGATCTCGACCGATTCGACACTCGTCGCCGCACCCAACCCGAAGTGAATGCGCGGATCGTGGGCGGACTGATAGGATCCCCCACCAAAACGCTGAGCCACCTGCCGGCGTTCGCCAGCGATTGCCGTGATTCTGGCTCCGACGCCATCGCGATTGGACGTCGTTCCTTCGAGCAGAATCGTGATGAAATGGTCGTGGTTGTTGGTCCGGTTGTGCAGATAGATGAGGGGCTCGTTTTGACCCACGACGACGGCGTCGAGCCGCCCGTCATTGTCAAGGTCGCCGACGGCAAGCCCACGCCCAAGATGGAGCGGGCCGAATGGTGGGCCGGCTCGTTCTGAAACGTCGACAAGCCGCCCGCCGGCGCTTCCTTTGAGGAGTTGCAACGGCATCGTCCAGGGGATCTGCGGGCGCGGATCGAGCACATGGCCGTTAGCCGAAAGGACGTCGAGGGCACCGTCATTGTCCGCGTCGAAAAAGGCAATCCCGAAACCGAGCAGCCGGCGCGTCGGGGCGGCCAGGTTGATCGCGTTTGAATGATCGGCGAAGTAATCCCTGGCCCAGGTTGCGATAAAATGTGGTCGATTCACCGAAATAGTTGGTCACCGCCAGATCGACTGCCCCGTCGCCGTCGAGGTCGCCGAACGCGATCCCCATGCCGGCCTTGAAGCCGCCGTCGGCGCTTGCGGCCGCGCCGCGCGACCTGGCCGGTTTCCTCGAACCGAAACCCGCCCTGGTTGCTGAAGAGATAGTTGGCCGTCATGTCGTTGGCGACATAGAGGTCGATCTGATCATCGTCGTCGAGATGGGCGGCCACGACCCCCAGGCCCCGGCCGTCGGGATCCACGAATCCCGACTCGGCCGTCACGTCGATGAACTTGCCGCCGTCGTTGCGAAATACGTGGTCGGGCAGAGACGGAAAGTCGAGCGGATTACATTCGTGCTTCGTGGGCGCCTCGGGGTGGGTACACCGACGTGGGTTCGCCGGATTGTAAACCAGGTAATGGCAGACATAGAGGTCAAGGTCGCCGTCGCCGTCGAGATCGGCGAACGCCGCCGAAGTCGGCCAGTCGCGGTCACCACCGAAGCCCGCTCGGGCCGTTACATCCTCGAAACGACCGTCTCCCTTGTTGCGATAGAGTGCGTACGACCTCCAGCGCGTGACGAACAGGTCGGGATGGCCGTCGTTGTCGTAGTCTCCCACGGCGACGCCATGACCATAACCACCGGAGAACGAGGCAATCCCCGCACGCTCGGTCACATCTTCAAACGATCCGTCGCGGCGGTTGTGAAACAAATGGTCGCCCTGGTTCGATACCGATTCGACGGGGGGAAATGTGCCTCCTTGCACGACATACACGTCGAGCCAGCCATCGCCGTCGTAGTCAAAGAGCGCGACGCCGCCACACATCGCCTCGGGTGGCGGCGGGTTGCGTCGAGAGTGGCCGTTGTCATGGACGAAACGAAGACCAGCCGCCTCGGCCTCGTCACGGAATTCTGGCGCCGAGGCAGTTTGGGCCGGCCGTTTGTGCCGGCGGTCCGCGATTCGGCAACCGTCAGAAGGTCGCCGAGAGCCGATTCGAGCGGATTCGTCGTGCTCGAACCGCGCACGCCGAGATCATCGGCGATGACAAGCGGCTCTGCACTCGCCCGCCCCTGTGCGATCAATTTCCAGCCGCGGGCTTCGATTCGCCGGCCGAGCTTGTCCGCAAGATGCGCCAGCGCATTTGCATGCTTGGCTCGATCGTCTCGATCGAGAAGCTTTTTGTATTGTTTGCGCAATTCATTGAACGCGGCTTTCTGCTTGCGGCAGTATTCGGCTTCGTCCTTCTTGCCGGCCGAAAGTGCAAGTTCCGCCAGCCTGTCCCATGCGGCGATATTTCCCGGCTCTTCGCTGGTCAGCGCGGCGAGAGCACTTTTCTCGACGTCGACATTTCCCTGGCGTGCAGCCGCCCACGCTCGAAGCTCGGCTACTTCCGGCGCGTGAACCGGCCGAGCGAGAGATGACTGCCCGCCAACTTGAATGCTGCCAGGTCGCCGGTGGAACGGGCCAGTTCGAGTCGTGCACGCCAGACCGGTTCATCGTTGGGCCGGCGTTTGGTGCACTGGTCGAGCAGACGTGACGCGTCGCTCATATTGACCGGTCCAGGCCGCCAGGTTGGCCTTGCCGAGCCAGACCCGGTCGTCGGTCGCGTCGGCGTTTTCGAGCGTCTTGCGCACATGATCGACGGGAAATGCGGAGTGATCGAGAAGATAGATCTTTCTCAGCAAACCGCCCGCGTCCGAGGAACTTCCCCAGCTCTGGTCGATCAGCTCGCGGATCTCGCTTGTCCGGCCTTGGATGTGATAGAGGAGCTGAAGCGCAGTTCGGGCCTGTTCTGCCGAAGGCCCTTGTTCGCGGAGAATCGGCAGCAGAAGCGCTTCGGCCGGTGCCAGCTTGCCAGTGTTCATCGCGAGGCGGCCGCGAACCAGAGCAGCCTGAGAGGCAAATGAGCTTTTTGAGGGGATTCTAGATAAGACAGCCTGGGCGGTGTCGAAGTGGCCGAGGATTTCCTCGCACAATCCCAAACGATAGTTGGCTTGGTCCCAGTCAGGTCGTTTGTTGGTGAGCGAGACAAGGCGCTGTGCGCAAGCTGATGGAGGCCGTCCGCCATCTCGCGATCGGCCTCCATCAATTCGTTGCGATCACGCCTTTCCCCGAGCCAACTCCACCCACCCCAGACGAGAGCGATCGGGGCGAGGCTCAGGGCAATCCAGAGCCACCGCGAACGCATTCACGCTCTCCTGTGAGCGAGCCCACTGGTTGGGCGGCGGGCAAGATCAAAGATTTAATACTGGTCGGAGCTGATCACTTCACCGCCGGCGATTGTTGTGAGCGACTGCCAAACGCCTTGCAGAGTACCCGGCAGAATGACGCAATTCGCTCCATTTAATGGAGTGCGCTTGATGGTCTGCCAATTCCATGAGTTGATCGAGCTCTTGACGAAGTGCACGGAACCATCGGCGAACGCGGCATTGATACCGCCGGGGTGAAAGCTCATCGACGTCATCGGGGGGATGTTGTTGCCATTGTCGCACGAGCCAGGTGACGGGTCGTTGGGGTTCTGCCAATTGCCGGTTGTGTAGTAGACCGGTGGAATTGGAATGTTGGGCGGATAAAACGAAGTGATGGTCGAGTCATCGTAATCGGCGTCGGCCCACCAACCGCTGCCATTGAAGTCACAGCCGCCGCCCGCATTGCAGCCAAACTGCGAATACTTGCCATGGCAAATCTCCGCCCAGGCGATGGTGTTGCTCGTGCCATCCGTGATGCTCGCGATCTTCACCGGCGAGCGGGTGGCCCCGGTGGGCGACTTGGGCAAGGGTGCACCGACGTCGGGATACACGCCGTTTTCAAGGCTCAATTCGTTGCTGTTTGGTGATCGGCCGTCGGCCGGGCAGTAGGTACCGAGCATGCCGGCATAATTCGTGTAGGTGATGGGGACAGTCGTACAATCCCATCCGGCGCACGCTTCGTAGAACCGCAGGCCGTTGATCGAGGCGTCGCTCGGGCACCAGAGCATTGTGACTCCAACGCTCTCGGCGGTGCTGTTTCTCGAGCAATAGGGAGTGTCACTAAAGTTGATGGCGTTATAGACATTCTGCTGCTCGCAATAGTTCAGCAGCCGGGCCAGGTGCGACCAGTAATCGATGCAGCCGTTCGGGTTAGGGGTGCCCCCTCCACCGAAGTACGCATTGCAGCACCTGCCGATGGGATAAGTCTGGTTGGCGCTTTCATAATTCGCAGCGCCCAGGGCGATCTGCTTCATGTTGTTTGTGCACTGAATCCGCCGAGCGGCCTCCCGAGCGGACTGAACGGCGGGAAGCAAAAGCGCAATGAGCACGGCAATGATGGCGATCACGACCAGCAATTCGATCAGCGTGAATCCACGCCGGGCGGCTCCGGAGCCGGAGTCCTTTAACATGGTGCGTACCTCCAGAAAATAACGGAATCAAGAACATGAGGGAGGAGTTGATCCGCGCGATACGGACTCTCCTAATCACACGGTCATCGGCAGAGATCAAAGAATTCGGATTCCACGACGAGACAGTTTCATGACGACGTTGGTCTAGCCCGCTCTTACGTCAGAGGCGACCGAGTCAACAGCGTGAACACGGATCCGCCACGATCGTTGAACATTGGCATGGCCATGGATTGGACATATCACTGCGCCTTTTGTTTCGCCTCGCGTATGAGCTGGAGTCGCTCCCTGCGCGAGATTGCTTCCTTGCGCTTTGACTTACCTTCGCCCACATATTTGTAAAGTTGTTCTTCCTTGAGCAACTGCTTGGGCGACGTGTCTGAAGCGCTTCCGTCGGCCGAATTTGACGACCCACAACCGCCGACGATCGCGGCCAGCGTAACAAGAGCAAACACCCGGGCATGCCGGCACGGACCGAGGTTGCTTCGAGAACCCAAGATCACGGTACAGACTCCACGGTCGAAGGAAGGGCTCTTCGCGAACTATCTGCTGAAAATGCCTGCTGCACACAAATCGTTCTGACCGGTCGCTTCAGCAACCGTTGCCGCCAGTCGGTCTGATTCGGATTCATGCCTCCGCGACGTACTTATGTTCTAAGCGCCACAGATATCGACAAAGGAGGCAGACGTATACCAAGAGATGCACGACATCGAGTCCATCGACGGATCTAAACTAAAGATATAGGAGCGGTGCTGCCACAACAAGCGTGCACAGGAATGCTTTCTTGCAAAACGGACCGTGAAACCGAGGCCGATGCATTTCCTGAGTGTCGTTTTGATCGCAATACAGAACGCTGGATGCACCGAGAATTCGGCACATCCTGTTTCGAATCGCCAACCCGAAATCGACAACACGCGGATGCTGTACCTCAGATCGGGCACGAAAATCCGGGATTGCCCCTGCCCCGCAGACCTATTTGATAATAATGGCCCCGAAATTACTTTGTCAAGATCACTTACTAAAGGTATCTTAGAAATGTTCGTTGCGGACAAGAGGCAGCACTAATCAGTCGAAGTTGGGGAAGGTTTCCCGACTCTCATGTCGTGATCGTGCACCAAGGCTCGGCAGTCCGATGAGCGATTCAACACGTTCACAGCATTTGTATCTGGCCAAGATCAACGAACGCCATGTTCTTGGCGTCATACGGGAACATGGGCCGTCGTCGCGAGCGGATGTAGTCCGGTACTCGGGCTTGAGCGCACCGACCGTGTCGAAGGCGGCCGCGTCGCTTCAACGAGCTTGTCTCCTCGAAGAAGTTGAAAGCAACGGTAACGGAAACGGCCCGGTCATAGGCCGACCGGCCGTGAAGCTGCGCCTCGCCAGCGCCTCCGCGCAGGTGCTGGGTGTGGTCATCGACGTCAACCGCTCGTGGGTCGTGGCGAGCGGCTTGGATGGCGAACTTTGCGAGCAACGAACGCGCCGAATCGACACGGTGGACAACTACAAGGATCTGATCGGAACTCTGGTCAAACATGCGCGCAGCTTGATGCCCCGCCAAGACGTGAAAACGCTCGGCATCGGAGTGACCGTACCCGGTTTGATCGACCACCGCCGCGGCCTCGACATCCTCTCACCGAACGTCCATGTGATCGACGGGCGTTCACCAGGCAGTGATCTCGCCGAACGGCTCGGCGTTGAATGCGTGATGATCCAAGACCAGCACGCCCTGTGCATGGCTGAGCGCCACTTCGGAAAGGCCCGGGGTCTGGATGACTTTGCCATCCTCGACGTGAGCTCGGGAGTCGGCATGGGCGTGATGAGCGGCGGCCGGCTCGTGCGGGGACACAGCGGATTCGCAGGTGAAATCGGCCACATCACGGTCACACCCGGCGGACATCGCTGCGGATGCGGCAACCGCGGGTGCCTGGAAACCGTCGCCAGTGACACGGCTTTAGCAAAGCGTGTCTCGCGTCGGATTGGCCGTGAGGTCGACATCGACGAGGTCATACGACTCACACGCGCCGGCGAACTCGATCCGCAAGAAGAATGCAAGCAGGCTGTTCACTATCTGGCAATCGGCCTGGCCACGGTGATCAACATCTTCAACCCCGCCACTCTGTTTATCCACGGCCAACTCTTCGACGTCGACGAAAGTTTGTTCGCACGTGTCCTCGATCAGACCCGCAAACGCACTCTGCCGCCCTCGTTCGCTGACTGCCGGATTATCCGCGCCCGCGGCAGCAAGCGACAAGGAGCCGTGGCCGGCATCATCCAGCACTTGATCGATTCGGTCGTGCCCGAGCTGCACTCGTAAGATTGCGCATGCGTCATCGCACAGTGTGTGCGCGACGCACGAGTCTGCTAAATGCCCTTGCACGATCCTGGGACGGCGATCCTCCCGGCGAGCCACGGGTGCGATCCGGCTCGGACGGAGCCTCGCCCTCCCGAAATCACGCAAGGCCGCTTAGGTGTCACGACCGTATCCGTTGGTCGCCGGATAACTCGTTTCAAGGATCGCGCATCGAGCGGGACGGGACCTGCCGAAGTGAGCGCGGCCGGGTGCTGGCCCTCCCGGCTCGCCTTCTCGTCGATCAATAACTGTCGGAACTGAGCACTTCGCCGCCATTGATTGTGCAGAGGGATTGGTAGACACCCTGCGTGAGGCCCGCCGGAAGCGCGCAATTGGGCGGCCCGGGCGCGATTCGCGTGATGCTCATTGAATTCCACGAACTGATCGAGTTCTTGATAAAGTGCACTGAGCCGTCGGCGAACGCAACGTTGACGCCGCCGGGGTGAAAGCTATTTGACGAAAAGGCGGGAATGTTGGTCGCGTCGCAACCGTTGGGGTTCACAAATATGCCGGTCGTGTAATAGGTTGCCGGGAGCGGCAGATTCGGCGGATAGAATCCTGACACGGTGGCGCTGCCGTAATCAGCGTCGGCCCACCAATTCGCACATTCCCAGTCGCAGCCGCCGCCGGCCCCGCAGTTGAATCGCGATAACTTGCCGTGCGCAATCTCGGCGTAGGCGATGGTGTTGCTCGTGCCGTCTGTGATGGCCGCGAGCTTCACCGGCGAACGGGTCGCCCCACCGCAACAGGTGTTTACCCAATTCGGCACCCCGACATCGGGATACATACCATTCTCGAGTGCAAGTTCCGAGGCCTGTGGGAACCGGCCGTGGCTAGGACTTATCGGATTGTAGGTACCGATCATCCCGGCATAATTTGTGTATGTGATGGGGACAGTGGTGCAGTCCCACCCGCCGCATGCTTCGTAGAACCTCAGCCCACTAATCGTCCCGTCACTGGGACACCAGAGCATGGTCAGGCCGACGCCCTCGGCAGTGCTGTTTCGACATCCGTAGGGAGTGTCACTAAAGTTGATGGCGTTATACACCGTCGTCTGCTCGGCAAAGTTGAGAATCCGGGCCAGCATCGACCAGCCGTCACAGTCGGTCGCGATACCGCTTCCGCCGTTGCTGACGCAGGTCATATGGCCTTTACCTTGGGGAAAGGTGCCGATGGCACCCTCATAGTTTGCAGAGGCAAGTGCGATTTGCTTCAAGTTGTTCGTGCACTGGATGCGGCGAGCGGCCTCGCGCGCGGATTGGACGGCGGGAAGCAATAGCGCGATCAACACGGCGATGATCGCAATCACGACGAGCAACTCGATCAGGGTGAAACCACGTCGGGCAGCAGGGGAATCCTTGCTCATGGTGCCAAACTCCAGAAGGAGAAAGAAAATGGACGAACGCTCAGAAGGGACTCACAAGGGTGAGTAAGATCAGCCCGCGACTGCGAACACGGATAGAAAGAATTTACTGACCGTTACCCTTAATCGCTGCGTCATGGAGCAGCTTGTTTTTTTCCTGGCGAGTGAGGGCGACTTTCTTCTTGGCCTTGCCCTCGCCTTCGTATCGGTAATAGTCCTCCGGCTTGAGAAACTTCGCTCCCCCAGCCGTTCCACTGTCCCCGCCCGCGCCGCCCTGCCCAGACGACCCGCAACCGTAGACGACGGTCGCCATGGTCACGAGAACAAGCGCGCCCGCCTGTCGATACGGCGCGCACTTCCGCACACGATTCAAGATCACGGTACAAGCTCCACGGACGAGAGAAAACCGTAGTCGGACACTCTCTCGAGAACCGAGCTACGCAACCAAATCTGAGTAGAATGCCGAACTGGCATCGCGGTGCAAAAAGAAAGGGTCCTTACCGATTAGTCCCAGATCATATTCAGGCACCTTTTGCTTTGTCAAGCGCACTTACTAAAGCTACTTTAGAAAGTCAGTGAATCGAGACTGGCTGGACCGGTGAGTGCCGTCTGTTGCATTTCGTGATTCGCTTCGGCGCGTTCGTTTGGCTTTACTTCTGCACGGACTGCGGCGCCGACTTCGGATGCACCCGGATGTAGTGATCGGCGAATGTTGCGTGCATCGGCTCGCTACGAAACGGCGGCATATGGCAGCTCACGCAGCCTTTCGTCGGGGTGATTGGACAGACTGACCCGCGAGACCTTTCGCCCGAATTTGGATGCGGCGAAGCCGGAATATGAACACCAGAGTTCTTCGTCTCTGGTGGTGACCCGACTGCGCTTCGTGTGATTTGCCGAATGGCAATCAAGGCATCGGCCGTCATAGTATTCATCCGCTTTCTGCGCGTTGCCATGGGGGTCGTGGCACGTAATGCAGTCAAGACCTGGACCACTTTCCGTGAAACAGCGGCTCCAGGCCAGCGTCGTCCCCTGGAAACGGATCCAATAAGGGTCTTCGCGCGGCAGCGGCGAACTTTGATGGTGGCTATGGCATCGCCCGCA
This sequence comes from uncultured Isosphaeraceae bacterium, assembly GCA_963850935.1. Lineage (GTDB taxonomy): Bacteria > Planctomycetota > Planctomycetia > Isosphaerales > Isosphaeraceae > CAWFRS01. The sequence continues at coordinate 447,107 of CAWKNT010000026.1, read as the reverse complement.
CAATTCAAGCCTGGCCGCGGGAGAGGCGGTCCGGGGGCTGACGATTGCCAGGTCCTGAAAGCCGAGCTCCACTGCCTTTTGATGGTTGCCGCCTGGACCGTGACAGCGCTCGCAGCCTATGGCACGATCGGCTGACGCAGCGCCGGAATTCTCGAGAACGGACATTGAGTCGGTTGAATGACAAAAAAGACACTTGTAGACGCCATCGGCAATTTCAAGTGGCTTACCCAGAAAGTCGTGCATTCCCTGGCCGCCGGACGAGTGTCCGCTCGTACGAGTCCAGCCCGATTCGCGACCGCTCTGATAATGAGAAAGCCGCATGATGTACGGCCGGCCGTGCTCATCGGGGCCCACGAATGACGTATAGTGGTCGGGTGAGCCAAACGCGTAATTGACGACGGCACGACGCACACCATCAGCCTCGCGACTCTGAAATTGAACGTGGCCCTCCGCATGGGCGAACGAATGAACAACAGCCTGGTCATCTGGATCTCGAATCGGTTGAGTCGGAAACACAAATTTGGCGAGATCCTTCCCGCGTAAGAGCGCGGTCGCGTGCCGGCTCTTCTGGTGGGTCTCAAAGATCTCTTTGTGACAGCTCGCACAGCGTGCCTCGCCCAGAAACTGCGCCGGCTCCCATTCCAGAGGGTGTTCCGCGCGATACGTGCCGGCATCCTTGAGTGCGGCAAGCGCGAGGCTCTCGACGCCCTCTTGCAAGAATGCTCGGGAGAGCAGCCAGCTGGCTTCGGCATCTTGTCCTGCCGCGATGATCGTCTTCAAGACTCCATGAACTTCACCTGGCCGCGCCGTCGCCAAGAGAGATCGTGCCAGCATCTTTCGATAACGTATCGTCTGCGATTGATCCCAATGCGACGCTGCTGGATCTTCCAGAATTGGCTTCAAAATGGCTGCGGCGCCCGTCAAATCGCCGAGTTCAAATCGGAGTGACGCCCACGCCAGCTCTCCCCTCGTCTCGAATCCAGGTATCTGGGCAAGCCGCTCGGCAAGATGAGCCGCCTCGATCGTTCGGTTTTGGGACGAGTAACGGGCGACCAGCCGCTCCATGACTTCCGAACGGTTGGGTTCGAGTGCCAGTGCCTTCTCCCAAAGACGGTCTGCCTCCTGGTTTCGTCCGGCTCGTTCGAGTTCCAATCCCAAGAGGTAGAGGTCTTCCGCCTCGAGGGATTCGGAGCCCAGTCGAGCGAACAGGCCATTGGCAACACTGTCGCGGCCAAGCCTGGCGGTCGAACGAGCCAGGAGCCGTAGCGCACTCTCGTCGTCAGGGGCTTCTTTTAGCCGCTGCCGCGCCAGGTCGGCCGCCTTGCTCCATTCGGACTTGGCGTAAGCGGCGGAAGCGAGCTTGATAAGCGCGTGGCCGCGATTGGCCCATCGCGATGAGATCCCGATGGCCGCTCCAACGCTGGCTAACAGCAAAGCAACAATAAAGACCCACTTCGGCGCAAGTGGCACACGCCAGCCAATGCTCGGCCTCGTCTTACCGTCACCCAACCGACTGGTCGAGCGTTTGAAATTCACTTTTTGGCGGTTTTCAAGGGTTTTGCGCGGACGCGTCAATAACAGCTTTCATCTTGTTCAACCCGGTCGTGGCGACGGTCAGGGGATTTTCGTTCCACAACTTGCGGTTGAAGAGCTCGAGCGACAAGGTGACACGAAAGCCCCCCGTCGTGAGAGATTGCAGCAGTGATCGGAGCGGAGCAACGCCGTCACCCGGATAGACGCGGTAGGCGTCGGTAAGCTGCGTGCGCGGAGGCTCGGCGGGATAATCGTTGAAATGGAACACATGAATGGCCGATGGGGCTAAAAGCTTGATGCCGCCGAAATTCGAGCCCCCTCGATAAAGATGATACACGTCGGGCAGGATGCAGGCCTTGGGGTGCCCGCTGTCGATGGCCACACTTGCGGCCTCGCCTAGACGGCCAAGGGTCTTCGAGGACCCCCACACTTCGACCTGCGGCACAACGTCCATCTGGTCGCCCAGCTCGAGCAAGGCCCGGTACCGTTCGGCGACAATGCGACAGGTCGTTCATCGGTTGCTCGGTCGCCCCGACCGGAGGAGCGGCCAGCCGCTTGCCGCCGATTCGCCGGACCAGTTCCATGCTGCGCCTGGCCGCTTCCAGGCCCTTGTTACGACGGTCCGCATCGTCGACGATCCAATCGAAGAATCCGATCGCACTTTCGACGCTGATGCCCGCATCGCGGAATCGCTTGCCCAGATCTTCGAGCGAACCACCGGACGCGGCGTACTTCTCCAGCTCGTCGATCCAGGGCTCCATCGCCTGATAGCCGGCCTGGGCGGCGATCGCGATTTCTTCAACGATCGACAGCTTCTGCCCCCGAATCGTGCTCGTGTTCAAGCCCAGCAAGAACCGATCAGACCGCGGCTCTGGATTAGCTCCATCGCCAGCGGACGTCTCCGTGGTGTCAACCATCGGACCAGCCGCGCGGACGGCCGCAGTTGCAGAGAAGAGCCCGCCGGCTAAGGCCGCTGTGCTAGCGGTCAAGAGATCGCGTCGTGTCAGATCGGCCATCATCACGAAAATCCTCATCTCAAGGTGGCACAGGTAGATTGCCCGTTGTTGGCGAGCGATTGGAACGCGGTGCCACATTGACCGGCGTCAAAGTGGATGGCCTGGATCGGCCGTCGTCAGTACGTCATGTCGCAAAGCAAGGCTCGAGAAGCTTCCAAATGGCTCTCTTCCATGCGATCGCGTATCGAGCGCTGTGATCGCTTGGGTGTCGAGGCCAGCCAGGTCCGCGGGATAGATCGGCGGCCGTAGTGAATTCGGATCGGATGCGGGACCGGAATCAGTCGTGACCTCGGCCAGATCTCGAACATGCCGGCCAGTCCGGCCGGGACGACCGGAACACCCACCCGCTCCACCAGCACGGCAATGCCGGGCTTGAGAGGGCCAAGCTGGCCGTCGACGCTGCGCGTTCCCTCGGGAAAGAGCGTTACGATGCCGCCGGCGCGCAGACGCTTGAGCGTCTCTTTCATGCCCGAAGCCCCCATCCCTTCTCGCTGAATTGGAAAGGCCCCAACGGAGCGAATGAACCAGCCAAGGACCGACACAAACAAAGTTGACCGCGCCACGTAATTCAGCGGCCGTCGTAAAGGGATTCCGAGAAAAACAACGTCGAGGAAACTGACATGGTTAGAGACGAGCAAGGCTCCGCCGGCAACCGGAACATTGCGCTGCCCCGTCGCCCGCCAGCGAAACACAATCGTCGCCAATGTGGCCAGGACATAGCGGACCGAGATGTACCACAGGGTCAATGCCAACGAGCGATCGCGCATGGGCATGCGCCGCGGATTCTCGCGCGAATCGCCAGACGAACTCGTTCGATTCGACACCGTCGCTCGCGGCTCGTTCGTTGATATCGCTGACCATGCGGTCGACGACAGCTTCGATCGAAAGACCGGTTGTATCGATCACGACTGCATCGGCGGCAGGCTTCATCGGGGCAATCACACGGGCTGCGTCGCGCGCGTCGCGCTCGCGTTGATCGTGCAGCACGGACTCAAAGCTCGCTGTTTCACCTCGGGCCTTCGTGTTCGCGCGACCCGTCGCCGCGCACGCTCCTCGTCGCTCGCCGTCAGGTAGTACTTGCGAAAGGCGTCGGGAAAAACCAGCGTCCCCTGGTCCCGCCCTTCGGTGACCACGTTGGATTCCGCGGCAAACGCACGCTGCCAGATCTAAGCCGGCGGCGAACGCTCGGGCTGTCGGCGACGAATTTCGATGCCTGGGTCACCTCGACACCGCGGATCAACTTCGTGATGTCTTCTTCGCCCAGCAACACTCGATCTGGCAGTCAAGCGCACGCTCAAAGATTCCACAAGCGTCGTCGAGCGCGGCCTCGCTCGTCAGGTCGACCCCGGCGCGGATCGCGGCCAAAGTGACCGCCCGGTACATCGCACCGGTGTCGAGGAAACGCCATCCCAGCCGATCCGCCAGGCCGTCGCGCGACCGTACTCTTACCGGCCGCCGCGGGCCCGTCGATGGTGACAATACACGGCATCGTGGGCTAGGTCAGTCAGTCGTAATGGTAAGATCACTCCTCACGACAGAGCATCTTCAGAACAAGTCGTCTTCGACTGCGCCGGGCATGGTCCGTCAGTGGCTGCCGGCCGGCGAAGCCCGCGTCCAGATCGTGCCAGTGCGACACCTCGGATTCACCGAGCCGCCAGCAGAGAAAACCTCGCGGCCGTCCATGATGCTGTAAAAGTCGCACAGCCCGTCCGGCCCCTTGAACTCAACGCCAAGCCGTCTTCAATTCCTCGATGTACGACGTCAGTTTTTGTTCCTCGGCGTCCAGCTCGGCCTGGCTCTGCGCCAGTTCCTCGGCGTACAGATCCTTCGAGGGCTTGCGGCGATCTTTCGATGACCATCGAAAGCCGTTGCTGCAAGTCCTCGACCACCCGGTACTGGCGAACGATGTCGCCGACGATCATTCTGACCAGCGGCAGCGCCTTGTTCGCCTCTTCGACGGTGAAGTACTTGCGTTTCTTCCCAACGATCGGCTTGGCTGGGGCCATGTCTGTTTATCCTGGATAAATCGATAATTGCGATGAATCCAATGAACCAGGAACCATCGTGCCGTCGATGATCCAAGCACTCATCCCTGTTCGCTCAACCTTCATTATTATAGGGACGCCTCCGACCCCCCGCAAGGGCTGCATCTTGCGGGTCAATTCGCGTATTGGTGTCCTGAATTGATCATCGTCGTGCGGCTCCGAAACTGTGCAATCCGCTCGACCATCACTCGGCCAAGAGCCCGGTGTTCCAAACGTCGTCCTTGGTCAGCCAGCCGCGGCGAGCCACGGACACGCCATATTCCAGATCGTCCAATCCCCCCACCGAATGTGCGTCCGGATTGATCACAATCATCACCCCTTTCTGCCGCGCCCGGCGGCAATGGGTCGCGTCGAGGTCCAGTCGATGGGGATTGGCGTTGATTTCGATCATCGTGCCGGCCGCCGCGGCCGCATCGATCACCGCGTCCAGGTCGACGGCATAGCCGTCGCGGGCCAGCAATAACCGCCCGTCGGATGCCCGAGCATCGTCACCCTCGGGTTGGACGCCGCCCGCACCAACCGCTTGGTCATCTCCTCGCGAGGCAGGTTGAAATGCGAATGGACGCTCGCGACCACGTAGTCAAAGCCTTCGAGGAGTCGTCGGGATAATCGAGCGAGCCATCGGCCAAAATGTCGCACTCGGTCCCTTTGAATAGGTGAAACTTGCCGCCGAACGTCTTGTTGAGTGCATCGATCTCCTGCCCACTGGTCGTGCACGCGCTCGATGGAAAGCCCCCCTGCGTATGCGGCCGAGCGGGAGTGATCGGCGATTCCCAGATACTGCATCCCCCTGGCCTGCGCGGCCGTCGGCCATTTCGGCGAGCGTGGCCCCGCCGTCGCTATAGTCGGTATGGCAATGAAACGTACCGGTCAGATCGGCTCGCTCGACCAACTCGGGGAGCCGCCCAGCTTCGGCGGCGTCGATCTCGCCGTGGTCCTCTCGCAATTCGGGAGGAATCTCCGCCAGTCCCAGCGCCTCGAAGACGTCGGCCTCGGTTGCGCAGGCGATCGGACCGTCGGCTCCTGTCAGCGCGTACTCGTTCAAGCGAGAGCCCCCGCGCCAGCGCGCGCTTCCGCATCGCGATATTATGGGCCTTTGAGCCAGTAAAATAATGGAGAGCGAACGGATACTGCGCGTCTTCGACCCCACGCAGATCGCACTGAACACCATCTGCCAGCCGGACGCTCGCCTTGGTTGGTCCGTGGGCCAGCACCGTGGCGACCTGGGGAAGCTTCACAAATGTATCGAGAACCGCAGGTGCATTGTCGGAACTGAACAAAATGTCAAGGTCGCCGATTGTCTCCGCCCGGCGGCGGAGACTGCCGCAAACCTCGGCCCGGATCACCTGGGGATGGTCGCGCACCGCCGCCAGGATCGGGGCGACGAGCCGCAAGGCATCGCTTTGTAGAATCCGCTCGCCCGCTTTCTCGACAAACGCGATTCCCTCGAGGATCTTGGCCTCCGTCTTGGCGCCAAAGCCCTTGAGCTTGGCGATCAGACCTGTCTCGCCGGCCGCGCGGAGGTCCGCCAGGCTCTCGATCTTGAGGGTTTCGTGCAGGGCCTTGATCTTCTTAGGGCCCAGGCCGGGAATGCGCAAGAGCGCGACCAAGCCCGGCGGCGTGCTGCGGCGCAACTCGTCGTAGGACGGCAAGTGCCCCGTCGTGGCGAGCTGCACGATCTTCGAGTACATCGTATCGCCGATGCCGGGAACCTCTTTCAAGCTGCCGCTCGCGATCATCTCGGGCAGATCTCCCGGCAGGTTGACCAGGGCCTGGGCGGCCGTGTGGTACGCGCGCACCCGGAACGGGTTTTCGCCCCGCAATTCGAGTAGCGTCCCCATCTCGTCGATGATCTGAGCGATCCGTGCGGTTTCCATCGCCATAACCTCAGTTCCGGATTTTCAATGTGATACACCAAGATATCGTGTAGCCCGTGCGCGGCCATCTTGCCGCCGACCAAGTGCGTGAGGATGTCGAGGATCGGCAGCTCTGCCAGCGCCGACTCGAGTTCCCTATTCAATTGACACCTGCCTCTCAAGCCAGACTGACCTAGAGCGATCCCAGCCACGCGCGCATGACCGCCGGGTCTTCACCAAACATCAACGAGCCCGGTACGATCCAGTCTGCCCCTGCCTGCGCAATCTGAGGGACCGTGTTGCGCCTGATACCGCCATCGACCTGGATCTCGACCTCGGCAGAGTACTTTTCGATCTCGGCTTTGGCCTCTTGAATCTTGTCGAAAATCGTCGGCTCCATCGAAGTTCCCTTGGTTCCCATCGGCGTCCCCACGATGGTCACCTGATCGATCGTGTGCCAGTATGGCCTGAGTAAACCAACCGGCTCGGTCACCAGCAGCGAGACCCCGACAAACTTGCCGAGATCCTTGACCTGCTTGATGGCGGTACCGGGCTCTTCGAGGGAGTCGAAGCAAAAGATCACACCGTCGGCGCCGGCTTCAATGAAGGGCGCGATCCAGACGCACGGGTCTGTCGTCATCAAATGCACTTCGAACGGCCGTGCCGTGTGCTTGCGCAGCGCTTTCACCAGGTCGGGAAAAAAGAGCATGCTCGGGACGTAATGGCCGTCGGCGACGTCGAGGTGAAATCGCTCGCTGTACGGCTCGACGCGCTTGATCTCGGCGGCCAGATTGGCCAGATCAGCCGACCAGAGCGACGTGGAACATTTCAGCATCGGCTTACCTCAAATCTCGCGAAAATCGGCATCAATTTAACGCTCCGTCGATGACCACTGATTCACTCTTTGGAGAAAGACTGTGTTCACGTGGACCTCAGACTCATCTAAACCGTGCATAATTATCGCCCCGGCGTATTCAATTCTCTTAAGCCAGCTCACATAGCGCTCAAAAAACCCCCAAAAATAAAAGAACCTCCGGATCAACGACTCTCGTAACTTGGGCAATTCAATCGGGCGTTGTTCCTTCCTCGGCATGTTCCACTTCACATGCTTGACATGCATTATGCGTTGCGCGAAATCTAAGAATTCGCCAGCCGCTTCCAGCATGAAATACTCGCCGCGTTCCGCGAAATCGAAGAATTCGCGAGCAGCGACTGCGTCGTCACCTGCATTGTCGAACTGAGGATCCTTCGCGTGGGCTAATACGATGTCGCGGCCAAGCCAGTCAAATGCCTCGTCCAGGATTTCCGGAATCCGCGACCGCTCGCCCGGACGGATCAGGTTCGCCGGGTCTATGACGATCTTGAGCCAGCGGGAATCGATCTCGTCGAGCAATCGGCGGGCTTTGGACACGGAGTTGACCACGTTGTGGATCTCCGGCTCGAATGCCAGGGTCACTTCGTGGCGGTCGGCGATCTTGATCGCCTTCTGGATTGAACCGATTAGAGTCTCCCAAGTACTGCGCCGGACGTTGTCAGGGTGCCACTTCCACATATCCTCCGGATCGAGAGTGCCCGTGCAGAGCGTGATGATTCTGGTATCCAGCCAGCGACAGGCCGCCGCCAGGACATCGAGCCGTCGCAAGTTGTCCTCGAGTCGTGCCGCGTCCGGATCACAGAGGTTGAACGTACCCGAGATCGCGGCCATCGTCAGACCGCGTTCCGTGAATAACCTGGCGATCCAAACGCAAAGATCCTCGTCGATCCGATCCGGCAACGTCGATAGCCCGGAGCACGACATGTTGAACTGCACGTGTGTGAGAGGATGACTTGCCACGGCATCGAGCGTCTCCTCAAGAGTCGGCCGCGGAAATGTCTTGGCAAAGATTCCCAGGTGCATCACACACCTCCACTCACATCGCCGAGCCGGACATATTCTTCCGTCTCAACCGACCGCGCAATCGCCACCATCGCCTGCACGGCCGCCAGGCCGTCGTCGAGGTTCGCGCCATTTTGTGGCACACCCTCGAGGATCGTGGCCGCGAAGCCCTCGATCTGCAACTTGTATGTATAGGCGTCTTCCCCCAAGATCCGATGAAACTGGCGATCGCGCGTGCTGAAAACACTCGATATCGCTCGACTTGTGAAACCACGGCAGATGAACGCGGCCCGTCACGCTGCCGTGCTCGCCTTGTACCTGAAAACCCTTCCTGAAAATCACCGCGCACTGGGATCTGCAAGATCGAGATGACCGAGCGAGCCGTCGGCGAAGTCCAACGGCGATGAACCAGCAATATGCGCCGAAACCGCTCGAGCAGGCGGGCGCGCAGACCCACGATCGGCCCGCCCAGAAACCGGGCCGTATCGACCAGATGGCTGCCGTGGGTCAGAAGGTAGTAACGCCGCCGATCGGCCTTGGGATCCCCTTCGGGCCGCCGCGCCTGGTCGCTTGTGATCGGAATCGGCTGCAGGTTATCGGTCATCGTGTACCGATAAACCGAGTCGTAATACCACGATTTGAGCGCCATCCGCTGGCCCATCTCACCCACGATAAAGTTGCGTGCGAAGGCGATGCCCGGATCGAATCGGCGGTTGTTGCCGACCTGAACAACCAGCTTGGCCGCGGCGGCCCGATCGCGGAGCTCACGGCACGACTCGACCGTCGTCCCCAGAGGCTTTTCGACCAGCACGTGCTTGCCGGCCGCGATCGCCTTGAGGGCGGCCGGCACGTGAAACTCGTCGGCGATCGCGATGATCACCGCCTCGACCTGCGGGTCGGCAAGCATGGCGTCGTAGTCGGCGTAGGCGACCCGGGCTGATGGATCGCCTCCATCCGCTGGCGCAGGTCGTCGGCCAGGTCGCAGATGGCATAAAGCTCGGCGTTCCTGGCCTTGCGGCAGGCATCCAGGTGCGCAAACTGGGCGATCGGACCACAGCCGAGGACGCCGATCCGCAAGACAACGCTCGTCTTTGGCAATCATGCGATTTTCCCCGGATAACGCTGCCGCAGCGCCTCGCCAAGCGCGGTCAGATTCTTGCGTTCGGCCAGAGCCGCCAGCGCGGCCAGATGCTCCTCGATCGGGAGTATCGTTCAGCTCGCCCGATCGGTGGACGTCGATCGCCTGCAGCATCGCCTCGAGGCCGATGCGCGGGTCGGGCTTGCCGTCTTTGTCACTTGATCGTGTTGATCGCCGAGCCGGCGAGGAACAAGACGTTCTGCGCGATTCCCTTGGATTCCAGGTCCTGGAGGTTCAAGATCAGGTTGCCCTGGTCGAGCGCGCCGGCGCGGGTGATCATGGTCGGGTTGATGCCGGCGACCGGCCGCGTGAGCGCCTCTTCCGAAGCTCGCCACTCGGCGCCATAGGGGCGGATATAGGGCGAGCCCGGCCGCACCGGGGCCGTCTGGCGGAAATCGATGCCGTCGAGCCGGGCCAGGAAGTCGATGACCTCGCGCCAGATGCCGCGGGTCTTGATGCCGATGCCGGCATTATGGCCGTAGATGGCCGGCGGATTCGCGAGGTGTTTGGTCGCCTCGCGGACCATCCGCACCGTCCCGCCGGCGTAGGTCTCGCTGAACATCACTCCGGAGGCCCCGGCATCGACGACGGCGAGCACCAGGTCGACGATCTGATCAGGCCCGGCCGAGACGTGCGGCGAATAAACCAGGCCCAGCCCGCCGCGCTGGTCGCGCACCCGTTCGATGGCCGCGATTGCACGCCTGGTCCGCTCGGCGACCGGCGAATAATCGAGGTCGGGATAAAGGTCTTCATCTTCCTTGATGAACATCAAGAGCGGGCTGCCGGCCACCTCGCCGACCAGGCGCTCGACGTCCGTCCGGCGTGATCCCCGCGGTCGGCTTCAAGATCGTGCCGAACGCCGGCTGATCGAGGGCAAACCCCGTCTTCTTGCGGATGTTGATCGGCCCGTAAGCCGGGCCGGGGAAAGTTTGCGATCCACGTCGTCGGGAATCTGGATCGAGATCAGACGGGCGTCCTGGTTCTCGTACATGTCGAAGATGACGGCGCCGGCCAGGGTGTGCAGCAAGTCGCACGACGTGAGACGCCCGTCGGGGTGCCGCATCATCTTGAGCGGGAAAGCGACGTGCAAGCAGCCCGATCCGGCCCGACGCGTCAAACGCATCGACGCCGGCCTGCTGCGCCGAGCATTGCTCGAGCAACGAACCCTTGGGCGGGTTCTTGATCCCGCTGGTCGCGTGATAGCTGATCTCCTCGACCGCGTGCGCGAGCGTCCCCGACCGAAATGCAAAGTAATAGGTCGCCACCACGTGGTCCGGGACGCCGGGCGGAGGATTGGCCCCCAGCCGGTCGGCGACGATCTGCCGGAGCAAGATCCTCGCGGGCGTCAAAATCGTCCCACAGCTGGTCAACGTCGCAGACTTCAAAAAGCTCATGAACACCCTTGTTGTCAAATTCGTTTCGGCGACGCAGGTCGACATCCTTCGAGCGAAGATCAAGCTCCAACATGCTTCAGGATCGCCAAACCGGTCGGGACACGCCAGACTCTGGGATCGTAGGCGTCCCATCTTCTCGCAGTCTACGCCGGGTCGCCTGTGCTTGAATTCAGGCTTTTCTGGCTTCGGACTTGAGTCGGCCTTTCTGCCCGCGGCTGATTCGCTCGACCACGCCTGCCCCCCATGGATTATAGCGGCGCATCATCCAGGCGCATTCGACCAGGATCTTCCGGATGTACGCCGGGCCACGCTTGGTAATTCGCCCCTTATGGTCGATCGTGGCCGACTCAAGGATCACGGCGGTATCGTCGAGTCCTTCTGCGACTTGAGCAAGTCGGTGAGCTGGGTGCGGTATGCCTGTTCTTCGGGATTGAGCCTGATCGCCTCGCGGATTTCGGCGATGGCACCGCGGGAATCTCCTTTCGCCTGGAGTGCAGAGCTGAAAGCCCCATGCGGCCAGGCATCGTCAGGCCTGGCTCGGAGCGCCGAACGCACGACGGCGATGATGCCGTCGTGATCGCCTCTGTTCCTCAGAATCGTGACAAGATTCGTCAGGGAGCCCGGGTGGGCGGGCTCGATCCGGAGGGCTTCCCGGTAGGCGGCGGTGGCCCCATCTTGATCGCCCTTGATCCCAAGCAAGAGGCCGAGAATGGAAAACTCGCCGGCGTCGCTGGGCCGGCGTCCGATCGTCTCCCGCGCGGCGGCGATGGCCTGGTCGAGTATCTTCAGCCCCTCTTCGCGCTGCTGTCGAGCAAGAAGGGTCGTGCCCAGGCACCCGATGTTCCGCGCCTCCGTAGGCCGCACTTTGACCAGGGCGCGAAACGTGGCGATCGCGTCCTCGCCTCGTCCCATCTGATCGAGCAAGTGGCCGAGGTTGTGGGCCGACTCCGGCCGCAACGCCCGCGCCGCAGTGTAGTATCGCACCGCTTCTTCGCGTCGCGTGGGTAGTTCTGCCAGGAGTTGGGCGAGATTGTAGTTGATCCAGATGTCGGCCGGGAAGCGCTGCGCGGCCGACTCGAACAGGGACACCGCCCCCGCCTGATCACCGGCCTCGCTGAGCGCCGAGGCGAGCTGAAGAATGCTGGCGGGCGGGAGCTCGGCGGCTTTCCGATCCTGTGACAGGGCCCGCAGGGCCGCGCCCTGTTTTTGGATGTCGGGGCGTTCGACCAGTGCGCGGAGGCGGTTGCGAAAATCATCGGAGTCGGCGGAGCGGGCCACGGCCACAGGCCGCTGCCACCGTTCTGCCGGTTGGTCGTCGTTACGGCGAACAAGAGACCAGGTGTCGAGATAGGGCAGCGCCTGAAGCACCACCGCGGCGGGCCGGGCACGGAGCCTGATGGCGGCCTCCGCCGGAGTCAGGCTGTCGATGTCGATCCCTGCACGGCGGAAGGCCTGGGCATAGGCCATGTCCGTTACACCGGGCTTGCGTCCCAGATGGTCGCTGCGGATCTCGGCCAGCGCGTCCAGCAACTCGCGGTCGCGCTGCGCGGCTGCGGTGCCGGTCTCGACCTCGCGCCGCAGGTCGTCGAGCCGCAGTCGGGCCTGAGCGTTGCCGTCATCGCCAAGGGCCACCTCCACACGCTTGATCGCCTCGCGCTGCCTGCCAGCGACTGACGTCGTCGGGCGACCTCAGGGCCTGGTCGCGGAGCAGCAACGTCTCGTTCAGCGTCAGCTCGACCTGAGCCGCTCGCGCCTGTCGCTGGTGAAGGTAGGCTGTGATGGCCATGCCGCCGAGGGTCGCCAGGGCCAGGACCGAGGCGGCCAGGCTTACCTGCAGTCGCCGCCGCCGTGCTTCTTCGACCGCATGCGCCTCCGCCTTCTGCGCCAGCGCGTCAGCCAGGATTCGCCGTTTGGCCTCCTCTTCGGCCCGCGCCTGGGCCTCGACTCGAGCGAGCTCGGCCGTCCGGAGGCGCTCTTGCACCCCGGCCAAATAGGCGGTAAATCGCTCGGCGACCGCGCTGGCGTTTCGGGGCCGGTCCTCGGGCTCGCAGCCCAGGCATTGGCGGGCGAGCCCGGCTAGCTCGGCATCAGCTCCGCAGGCGTCAAGCCGGGCGAAGGCGTCGGTCAAGTCCCCCTTTGCGGCCTTGCGATGAATCTCACCTATGGTCCGGCCGGTGAAAGCCGGCTGGCCGGTCAGGATCTCGCAGAGGATTGAGCCGAGTGCGAACACGTCGGCCCGCTCGTCGAGCCGATCGAGATTGCCGTCGGCCTGCTCGGGCGGCATGTAAGCGGGAGTGCCCATGATCGAGCCCGCCTGCGAGAGCTGCGCGTCCGAGCTGGCCCGGGCCGTCTGGATCACCGTCTCGTGACGGATGCGCCCCGGCTCCTCGTTGTCGTCGACCCTTCCTTGCGGCAGCACTTTGGCCAGGCCCCAGTCCATCACCTGGACCTCGCCGAAGCTGCCGACCATGATATTCGAGGGCTTCAGGTCGCGGTGGATGACGCCCCGGACGTGGGCGTAGGCCATCGTCAAGCAAACCTGTTCGAAGATGCCCAAGAGCCGCGGCTGGTCCTCCGCCGGGCCCGCGCTCCGCCAGCAGCGCCGCCAGGGTGCGGCCCTTGACCAGCTTCATGGCGAAATACGGCCGGTGGTCGGCGAGGGTGCCCAGTTCGTAGACCGGAACCACGCCGGGGTGCTGCAGCTGGCCGGAGATCTGGGCCTCCTCGACGAACCGGCGGATCAGGTCGGGGTTATCGCGATGCTGCTCGAGTAGGACCTTGACGGCGAGGTCGCGGCCGAGGTCGCTGTCGCGCCCCTTGATGATGGCGCCGATGCCGCCGCGCGACCTCGCCAAGTAGCTGGAGTCGGGCCACGCGGTCGGATGGGTCGGGCATCTCGGCAGACGAGGGGTGGACCACCGGGCCGGGGCCGGTGAACGGCTCGTTCTCGCGCAAGTGCACGCGCGGGATGTCCGCAACCGTTTCAGCCAGCCTCGCCAGCGCGCCCGACGCGGATGTCGCCGCCATCGACGAAGCCGACGTCCAGTGCGCAGTCGAGTCGAGAACGTCGTGCCGGTCGTGGTCCCCCTCCGCCGGGGTGCCGCCGGCCAGGCTAGCCCGCGGTCGGCATGCCGGGCACAACCCTTCGGGCGCATCCGCTGGCAGCTTCTCGCCGCAGGCGCGGCAGCGATCCCGATCGTCCATCGTCATACCTCTGCGCGAGGAAGCAATGTGCTCCGCGTTGCCTCTACTTTACTCTAACGAACCGGTCGGTAGAGGTCACGCCATCCGGTGCCGATTCGATCGGGCCAGCTGCTGGCGCTTCGGGTCGGATCGACGTCCATCTGACCGAAGCATGCCAACAAGTGAGGCCACGTTCGCCCGAAAACTCGCGCACTTCGGTCGGTTATTCGAGACGAAGGGTGGGTCCGACCCCTCGGTAGTTCTTCGTCGCGGCTCGCCCACGCGTGGCGGTCGCATTGCCGCCGGTGTAGATTTGGCAGGGGCTAAATTCCCCTGAACGATCTTGAGAAATCGAGCCTCTCGGCAAGCCACGGCGCATTCCGGCTCGGTAGGAACCTCGCCCATTCGGGAATCACGCAAGGCCGTTTCGTTCTCACAGCACCGCCGAGGAACTGGTGACGAATTCAGGAGCCGCATTATGCACGACGACTTGGCCTCGGGCTTTCGGGACGTTGACCGCGCTCGTGACTTCGCGGTGTTTTCAAGCTGTCTGACCCTCGTCGAATCGATCCCGTTCTTCGCCGAATGCAAACGCGAAAGCTATGAGCTTCTCGATGCCAAGCCGGGCCGCCGGGTGCTGGATGTAGGCTGTGGTCTCGGCCGCGACGCAGCAGCGCTGGCAAAGCTCGTGACTCCCGGGGGTACGGTCGTCGGTGTCGACGGCAGCCGAGCGATGATCGAGGAGGCCCGAGCGAAGTCTAGCGGAGTCGTGGGACTGACGTTCGAGGTCGCCGACATCGCCGCGTTGCCGTTCGACGATGCAAGCTTTGACGCCTGCCGAGTCGACCGCGTATTGCAGCACATCGGCGACCCTGCCAAGGCGCTGCGCGAAATGGTCCGTGTTTTACGCCCCGGCGGTGTCCTCGTGGCGTACGACAATGACTGGGAGACGTTAACCGTCGACGCGCCGGATCGCGTGACGACGCGCACGGTCTTGAACGCCTGGTGCGACCGCTTCCCCTCCGGCTGGATCGGCCGGCAGTTGGTTCCGCTCTTCCTCCACGCCGGCCTCCAAAACGTCGTCGCGTTCCCAAAGACATTGGTCCTCCGCGATCTGGCCTTGGCCGACCGGCTCTACTGCTTCTTCGCGACCATCGGGCGCCTGGCGGACCTCGGGGTCGTCAGCCGCGAGGACGCGGAGCGCTGGTCCGAGGGGCTACGGGCCGCGGACGGCGACGGCCAATTCTTCAGTTCTTACACTGGCTTCCTGGTGCGCGGCACTCGGGCTGAGGACGTCGGCCTCAGGGCGGGTTGGGGACGTTGCCCGTGATGGCTTACGGCGATTGGGACCTCCGCAACACCGCACGCAGGGCCGCAACTGAAGGCAACCGAGCGGATGGGCCCCTCGTGGCCATCGAGCCGGGCGCCCATCTCGTGCGTCTCTGCACCCAGCAGGATGAGGGTGTGCTCGTCGGCATTCACCAGGGCCAGCCAGCGTCCGTCGGGGCTGTACGCCCGCACCGAACCCGTCGTCGAGAGCAAGCGCTTCCCGGACTCGACATCGCACAACTGCAGGTGGTGAACCTTCCTCACCGACGTACGCCGAGGCGGTGATCGTGGGTAGCTACGTCGACGCCGCGGGCAACGACCATGGCTTCCTGTACAGCAACGGCACGTACACGACCTTCGACTTCCCTGGAGCGCAGTCGACAGATCCCTAGGGGATCAACGGGCAGGGCGAGATCGTGGGGGTCTACTCGGGCGGCGCCTTCCTCGCCACACCCGTGCCCGAGCCGGCCTCCCTCATCCCGCTATCGAGCGGCCTCGTTATCATCTCCACGGCCGCCTTTGTCGCGCGAAGCCGGACGTCGGGCGGCCGTTACTGAGGGGATCGCATCAGCGTGGGAAGTGGGCTCTAAGCCCGCATCGACTTGGCCATCATCCGCCCGCGGCAGTTGACTAGCTCGCGCCAGGTCCGGACCTCGACGGCGGGATATGCACCGCCGGGCACGTAGCCTAGCTTGAGCAGCTTGGCCAGCCGCTCGGCGTTTTCGAGGTTGTTGTTGTCTGCGAGCGGAAGATCAGCCGCAGCCGACGCGGCTGCGCCTATTGCACCTGCCCGCTCTCGACCCCGTCGCGGATGTCGTTTTTGACCGGGCGATATCCCCGCTCGGTCGGCGTCACGCTCACGCCAACGCCGCTGCCGAAGAGCGAAGTCACGATCGGCAATCTGCTGAGGTCGCTGGGCTACCAGGCGACGGCGCTGGGTAAGACCCACTACTACGACCCACTCACCCGCGAGTTCGACCGGTGCGTCGATCTCCTCGAGCACAAATTGTGTCTGGAGACGATATCGCCCGAGCCGATCCCGCCCGACGTTAAAGTGCTCGGGCCATGGTGTCCGTTCGTCGATCCCGCCTCCGTCTGGCTGAATAGCGCCTGCCTACCGTATGCCCGCGATGCTGCGATGCCGGATACCTTCTTCACCGACCTGGCCGAGCGTTATCTCCACCAGGAGCAGTCCCAACCATTCTTCCTCTGGGTTGGCTTTTACGTGACCCACTCACCGTTCCGGTTCCCGATCGAGTACCGGGGCCATTTCGACCGCTCGTCGTTCGCCGTGCCCGCGGTCGCACCGGAGGACGTGGACTTGATCCCACCCGCGTTCCGGAACTTGATCGACGACGAGAAGCGCGGCGTCGCCGCCGCCTACTACACGTCGGTTGAGTATTTGGACCGGAATCTCGGACGCATCCTCGGCGCACTCGACCGGTCCGCGCACGCCGACAGCACGCTATTTGTCTTCAATAGCGACCATGGCTATCTGCTCGGGCAGCACGGGCGGTACGAGAAACACAGTTGTTACGAGGAGGCGGTCCGGTCGGCGCTCGTCATGCGGCTGCCCGGCGTAATCTCTGCGGGACGCGCGACGAACGCACTGGTCGAACTCATCGACGTCGTCCCGACGATCCTCGAGCTGAGCCGGCTCGATATCCCGACCAACATCCAGGGGAAGTCCATCGCACGGCTGCTGCGCGGCGACGTTGCTCGGCACCGTGAACACGTCATCGCCGAGTATGCCAACAACGCCGAGGCGATGGTCAGGACGCATCGGTGGAAGCTGGTCTATTCGGCTGGCAATCGGAGGCGGCGGGATGGATCCGCTTTGGACACCGTCTCCAAAGGGCGGTCGCTGCGGTTTGCGATGTGCCCGAGAGCCGTTCGTCATGGAGCCGCTCGCGCTTTAGCGGATGCGCTTTCTACCTGCGTTATGTTCTGCGTAGATAGCCCACCGGCACGAGTCCATATCGATCTATTTGGGCAATGCCATGAGTTGCATTGTCACGACCTTCCACTGGTCTTTGTCACGGGCACGGATCTGGACGAACTCGCCGATGTCGCTCTGTTCGCGATTCATGGCGAAGCGGCCCTTGATCAAGAGCATGTCAGGGCCCAAAAACCGTGCCAACTCGAGTGTATTCCGCGATCGGTGCTCGGGCTGGCGATCCTTGAAGATCTTTGCGTACGCTTTTTCGATTTCGGCTTGTCCGCGAATGGTCTCGACGTCGATGCGGTCCGGGCCGGTGTCGCGTTTGATGACGATGATCTCCCCATTTTTCAAGTAAGTTGCCGCCATCGCCGCAGCATCTCGCTTATCGAATAGGTCGGCGCCTCGTATCAGGATGTCTCGTGCCAAATCGGTGGCGCCGCCATCTTGTGCGGCGGACGTGGCTGGGGCCAAGAGCAACGTCAGCGTTAAAAGGAATGGATGTCGCATGGCTCGCCCTCATCGTCTTGGAAGGAATAAGTGGAGGATTGTCACGGGGCTCATCGGCGCGATCGATCAACGCAGGGCACCTGGATGCGCCCGACAGTTTGGCCAGACCCACATTACGGCGAGGATCGCAAATCGCGTCAATCCGAAAAGTGGTGTTATTGAACCAGCGATCAGAAATGAGCATCGGATGATGGCCGTCAGCCGCGGAATCGATGCAGAGCGCCATGAGCAGAGCTTTTGCACTGTCGCGTCAGCCTGTCATTGCCGTTCCCTGGCAAACTTACCTTGTAACTTGTAGATATTGAGGAGCGCCTTATCCATCATCCGTTCACCGCCTCCGAGCTCGACAAGAGACACCCCGGCGTCGGCGCCGTAGCCCCCTTCCGACGCGGCCTCGATCGTCGGAAAGTACATCCCATGGCCGTTGCAATAGCCAAAGAAGAGTGTGTTCTTGACGTACGACCGCGCCTTGAGCCGGTTGGCATGATTGCAAAAGAATTCGCCCGAGCCGCCTACCAGAGCCAGTTCGCCATTGATGAGCACCGTATTTAACTCGGCGATAAGTCCGTCGCCGTACAGCTTCACATAGTTACGTGTGATTTCCGGGAAGTAGGCTCGCTCGAACACGCCCGCCACCCGGGGATCCTTTAAATCGACGCGGGTCTGAAAGCGGAATGTGTCAACCGTGCCCGCGACCGACGGACGTGCCGGAACTGCGGTCGTGGCCGACTGCGCCAGCGTGATCACATGGTCGGCGACCATCTCGCCGAAGCTTTTGGGCTCCCATTTGCCGCCGGCGCCCGGATTGGGGCTCATATCGCCAGAGGCTCCTTGCATGAAGACACACTTGGTGGCCAGCTTATCTTCGACCTTTTTCTTGAGGAAGCCGGGGTAATCGGCGGAGTAATCGAGGAGCTTTTCCTCGGTCATGACCGGATGGGCGGCGAAATTGACCAGGATCGCGATTGGGTGGCCTGCCAAGTCGTCGAACCGGATCACCGCCAACATCGGGTCGGTCGCCTTTGGCTCGCGCTTGGTGTGGCGATTGCGGTTCAAGGTGGTTGACTCGGTCGCGACGCCGATTCTGGCGGGCTTGGCGTCGCGATCGGCCGCGACGATCACGTCGACGAGCAACTGTGGCAGCTTTTGGGAGTACGCGACGGCAGTCTCGAACTTTCCCTTGCCCAGGCCGGGCTCGTCGATCAGCTCAATGACCGGGCCGTGGTGGGTATGGCTGCCCGTGATCAAGACGTGCTTTATACCGGCCTTGGCGGCGATCTCTTCGCGAATTTTTTTCATCATCGCTTCGGTCGGTCCGCGCCCCAGGTCGATCCCAACAAGCGCAACCTTGTCAGAGCCTGCCGCGATGACGATCGCCTTGGCCATCAAAGGATCGAGCACACCCTTCGATGGCAAGTCATGGCGCGCACCATAGCCCCACATGGGAATTCCCGACAGGAGGCGTGACGTCCTTATCCGCTGCTCCTACTCGAAACTCAGTCGTGTCGGCGGAACGTGCCTCGACATTTGCGCACAACCCTAACGCAACCAAAATGAGCCAGATCCACCTAATTATTAGCATATTCATCTCAACATATTTCTATCAACAACCGCGATTCGCGTGATCCGTCGACTGGCCCCCGTCGATTTGATCGCTTTACTTTCACTGATCATAACCGAGCGCGAAACCGCGGTCAAAAATGCTACTCAACTCGCCGTTTTATCCACTTTCGTTCCCTCGTTAACCAGCTCGCGAGCTACGGCATCGGCCAAAATTCCCACCGGTCGCTCGACCAATGCGGACTTGCGAGTTAGCTCAAGCAGGCGAAGACGCAGATCGGCGCGTTCGGGATCTTCCGCGATTTCCACCGTCAGGAAACCCCGAGCCTCGAATGTGCGGCCGAGCTTTTCTGCAATCTGGGCCATTTCTTCCGCGTCGCGGATCGGTTGGTTGCGGTCGAAGAGCTTCTGGTACCGAGATTGAAGCTGTTCGATTTCCACCTTTTTGTGCCGATAATCTGTCGCTAGCGCGTACTGGCCAGCTTGCTCCGCGAGATGGACGAGCCGGTCAAGGGCGGCCAGATCGGCGGGATCCGCCGCGACCAACCGTTCCAGTTGTTTGCGTTCCAGGGCGTGATCGCCGCGCCGTGCACAGAACCACGCTCCCAGCCTGTGGAACTCGGCCGATGTTAACTCGCTGGCGGGAAGCTGTTTCAAGGCCTTTTGTACGACGTCGCTCTGGTTTGTAGCCATGCCCAAGTTGAGACGGGCGCGCCAGACCGGGACATCTTGAGGATGGTGTCTCAGGCAGTCATCGAGCAAGCGCTCGGCGTCGTCGTAGTTGCCCGTTCGGATCGCCAGGTTGGCTCGTCCCAGCCAGACGCGATCGTCGTCGGGGGCCAGCTTTGAGGCCTGGTCGAGATAGGCATGCACGTTTTCAATCGGGTTCGGCTTGAAAGCGAGCTCGATATGCATGCGGATCTGGTCGATTCCCGGCTCCGATGCACCATCGCCGGTCATGTTCAGATGCTTCCACCGGTCCTCAATTAGCCTTTGAGCTTCGTCGAGTCGGCCGAGCTGGCTGTAAATCGGCACGAGGAGCGCGCGCACGTGGGCTCTGTCACTCCGCGGATCTTCGGCGACTTCATTGATGAGTGCTTCGGCGGCTGCGAATTGTCCCTTATCGTGAAAGAGACGCATACGAGCCAATATCGCCTTGTGGGCGTATGCGGATCCCGGAACGATCCGGGCGAAGGCTTGTGCGGCAGCCTCGGTCTGGCCCCGTTCCTGTTCACAACGACCAAGCAAAAATGCAGCCTCGCCGGCGTCAGGATCTCGTTCCAGCAGCCTGGACAAGTCACGCGCGGCGATCGCAAACCGGCCGTTGGCCATCTCCAATTCAATCGCAGTGATAAGATCGCGATACCGTCGGTCCGCCCACCAGTTCCAACCTCCCCAGACAATCAAGCCCGCACCGGCAGTCGCCAGCGCCAGTCTTCGTTGTCTTGCTCTCAGGGAAAGTCGTGCGGGTTTTCCGAGGGTGATCTCAGCCATCCCGTCCTTTCACTGACTTTCGACGCGACGATGCGCTACAGCCCATCGACCACTTGCTCGAACAACGATCTGTTGCAAAAGTAGAGTGGCGCCGTCCTAGAATCAAGCGATTCTTTACGCGCGATGATTAAAGTCTCAGCCAACGGCATCTGCCACACACACGCACATCAGTAGTTCGAATTATGGGTCCAATAGTTGTCGTTGATGATGCCGGATCGAACAGTGCGCCACTCGCGAATCTCGCAGCGAAAAAACCAGGTCTGCTCTCGTTTGTTTTCTTGTCTATCTGGTGCGGAATTGTCGCGGGCCTGTTCGAGGTGGCCACGATCTTGGTCCGCAAGCAGCTTTTCGACGCAAATCATCTTTACGGGATGAGCCGCCATTTCATCTGGTTGATCCCAGCGATCTATCTGTGCGTTTTCGCGGCGATCGGCGTCGTGGGAACGATCGTTTTGGTGATCTGGCCGCGAAGCGGTCAATGGCTGGTGTCGCGATTCTTGTGCACAGTCGTGTTGCTGCCAATCGCATTGGTCGCGTTTCCCCGGATCTACACCCTTGCCTGGTTTGTCGTGTGTTTGGGAGCCGCGTTCAGGATCGTTCCGGCGCTTGAGTCGAGACGGCGACAGTTCGTGCGATGCGTCCAGTTCAGTTTGCCTCTGGCCACAGGGCTTTTGCTATTGCTGTTTGCATTGCCCTGGGGTTCCGACCGGATCAAGCTAGCCTGTGAGCGAGCCCGTCCATTGCCGCCGTCTGGTTCTGCCAATCTCCTCTTGATCGTGCTCGACACCGTCGCGGCGGGCCATTTGGACCTCTATGGATACGATCGCCATACCAGCACGACCTTGGTCGAGCTTGCCGAACGAGGGATTCGATTCGATTCTGCACGGGCACCTTCATCCTGGACGCTACCGTCGCATGCGAGCATGTTTACCGGACGGTGGCTGCATGAGCTCTCGGTCGGCTGGTTGAGCCCACTTGACGAACGCCGTCCGACGCTCGCCGAGTTTCTCGGACAACGAGGCTACGCCACGACTGGCTTTATTGCCAATACGTCCTACTGCGCCAGCGACTCTGGTCTGGGCCGCGGCTTCACGCAATACCGTGATTTCATCTTCCCCGGTTTGACTGCATTCAAGACGTCTGTCCTGGGCAATCGAGTCTTGCTCGGGCTGGCGAAGGTTGTGTCATTCATTGAGGATCGGCCAGCGTTCGCCAAGGCGCAGCCCTATGTACAACTGCTCTGGCGGACTCTGGTTGAAGATCGGAAAACGGCGTCGGCGGTCAACAACGAGCTACTCGACTGGCTGTCGCGACGGACGCAGCCAGAGCGGCCGTTTTTCGCGTTCTTGAATTACTCCGATGCGCATACGCCGTACGAGTTGCCGCAGGGTCGGGTTCATCGTTTCGGGATTGCGCGGCCAGATGAGCGGCAGCGTGAAGTGATCAAACGCTGGGGCGATCTCGACAAGATCCGCATCGCGCGTCAAGACCTGCCGATTGCCATCGATGCATACGACGACTGCGTTGCCGACCTCGACGAACAAATCGGTAGGTTGCTGGACCGGTTAGAGCGTCGCGGTGTGCTCGATCAAACATGGCTGATCATTGCTTCGGATCACGGAGAAAGCTTCGGCGAGCACGCTGGCGTGTTTTGTCACGGGACAAGTCTCTATCAGACCGAGCTGCACGTTCCGTTATTGATCGTTCCCCCGGGGGGACTCTTGACAGGACAGGTCGTGAAAGACACCGTGAGCCTGCGGGATCTGGCCGCAACAATCGTCGACGTGCTCAATCTGCAAAGCGGGTCGCCCTTCCCGGGCGCTTCGTTAGCTCGGTTCTGGGCCGCAAGCAGCGCGACGGCAACGCCGACTCCCGAAGCCCATGGGCCGGCATTAGCCGAGGTCGTGCCGGGGCTGGCCATCAATGTCGACTCCTATGGACTGCCCACCAAGACCGCACCATTAGGAGCGATAAACGACGGGGAGTGGTCGTACATTCGCAATGAGGCTGAACGCCGCGAGGAGCTGTTTCACCTTCGGCTGGACTCGAAAGAAATGCGCAACCTCGCCCGCGATCCAGGTTCGCGATCCGTGCTCCAGCAGATGCGTCAAACGCTAAATGCCCTCACTGGAGGACCCCTTGTCCCCGAACGATTCAATCGCTGAGGATCCCAACGTGCGAATTCAAGATCTTAATCGATAGAAACTTGGGTGCTGGCTTTTGGCCCACTGCACACAGTAAATTCATGCGAAATTCACCTACTAGAGCCTTGCATCAGTGCCGCTCGCAGATAACATATTGAGCGTCCAGCGGGGCGTGCCTGCACTCGAAATAATATTTCGTTCCCGACGGAACTTGAAACCGCGTCGTTTACCCATTGCCGACGATGAGGTCATGACACGGTCTGCCCAGTGGTTCGGTTTGACGGGTTGACGTTCCCGTTCCCTCACCTCGAGGAATTTCCGTATGGCCGAAACATCGCTCTACAGCGAACGACGAAGCGGTTTCACGCTCATCGAACTGCTTGTCGTGATTGCCATCATTGCCGTTTTGATTGCTCTCTTGCTGCCGGCCGTGCAATCAGCCCGAGAGGCTGCGCGTCGTGCGCAGTGCACCAACAATCTCAAGCAAATCACGCTTGCCATCGCCAACTATGTCGATACGAATAATGCAACGCCTTTACACGAGTACCGGTATGCGACCGAGAATGGCGGCGCCAACGGCAATTCTGGATGCCATTCCTGGTTTTGTGGGATCGCTCCGTACATGGAACAGTCGACCATGTACAATTCGTTCAATTTTGTTTACACACAAGAATGGGATTATGGCGGCGCGATCATCGGACCCAATCCCACTGAATACACTGTGATCAAAGCGACAATCGGAACTTTAATTTGCCCGTCCGACGGCATCGTCAACACATGCTTTGGCTACAGCCAATATATCAACTACGTGCCCGGTAACTTCAACTATGTGGCAAACACCGGCCACCCGCGGAACATTCTCCTACCGGGCGATTCGCCCAACACCGGCAGTCTTCCTCCGTCGACCGGCATTCTTTCGATGTCCCCCATGTATCTCGGACAATTGTACTGTCAAACGGCGGCGCAGCAGGCAAATTTGAACACAACCGTTACATTGGCTAGCGTCACCGACGGTACGTCGAATACAGCCGCGGTAAGCGAATCTCTCGTCAATGACGGCAGCGGAAACAGTCCCGATAAGCGACGTAATCTGTATTACACGCCCAAGGGCTATATCGATGCACAGAATTTTCCCCGCATGCCCGCGCTACAAGCTGTGCAGGACGGTCTAGCGAATCCAGTCGAATATCAGCCGTGGAGCTATTTCAAGGGTGTCACCTGGTCTTACACCGATGCCTGGGAACGGCATGTCTATGCCCATTTGTTCCCGCCAAACACCGCGCCCATTAACACCTATCATAACGACACCTTCCGCTGCCAGGAGGGGGACAGCGGAATGTGCCCCACAAGTAACCATCCCGGGGGCGTTAATGTCTCGTTCATGGACGGGTCTGTTCATTTCATCAAGAACTCGGTAGGGCTTCAGCCTTGGTGGTTCATGGGAACTCGAGGACGAGGCGAGATCATTTCGTCCGACCAGTATTAACGTGGGAACGCGCAGGAGGCGCAACTGCAGTCACACTGACTTGAATTGGTTTTTCGCTGGGCACGTTTGACACCCTCCCGAGCACATCGCAGTTCCTGCGGCCCGATGGAAGCATTGTGGGATCGCGGAGAATGAATAAGTGGTAAATAATCCGAACTCGAGAGGCGCACACAACATCGCCATCGCGTTTGCCATCAGCGCGTCGATGGCGTTTGGTTTGTACGCGCTGACCGTCATCCCGGGCTGCGGCGGGACGGACTTGGATGTGGATAAGGCGGCTCTTTACACGCCGGAGTCGCTGGCGGCGGAGTTTGCCTTTGGTTTCAAAGCCCTCAGCTCAGAAACAAAAGCGACCGCCAGGAAGATCAAGCCCAGAGTTGATAAAAACCGCGGGAAGGGCGTGCTTTCCGAGAACGCAGTGAAAAAGGGCAAACGTGTCGGCACGCCCAAGAAGACAGTACCGAAAGGACCGCCCACACTCGAAGAGTTGGTCGAGGATGTCGACAAAAAAATCGACCTGATCAAGGGTGTGTCCCGGTCCGAAACCTGCCGCAAGATGACGGAAACGATCTCCAGCGATAGCACGATCGACGATAGCGAGAGGAAAACCCTCACGGAGTTAGTGGGTAAGTTGGCCGAGTAAGGCTACGCCACGCTGACATCTCTTCGAGATCTGACCGCTCTTGACCATTTTGCCGCATAGGGATAGGTTTCGACGGTCAGGACTGGAATGGTTGCGCGATATCACAAATTGAGCTTCGGAGATGAGGCCGACGATGAGGACGCAATGGATTGCGATGGTTCTCGTGGTTGCGAACGCGCTCGTAGCGACTGGTTGCGCCACGACGGCACCGAGGCCCGAGCGCCGGCTCACTGGCGACAGTTCTTATACGCGCGGGTCGAGCGATTCAGGAATTTTCGCTCCCTGCCACCAAAGTTGGCGAAGCTCTCACCGCCGCCATGGACGACCTCAAGATGACGGGGATCGAGCCGTCACGCGAGGGTGCGGTCTACAGAATCGACGCGAAAACCGCCGACCACCGTACTGTGATGGCGACGCTGCGGCCCCAACAGGGAAAAACGCGCGTGAGTTGTCGAATCGGCTGGTTCGGTGACGAAGCCCTGTCCAAAGCACTTATCGAGCGCACGGGCGTGCGACTTGGAACGCTCCCCCCGGCGGCAGTCCCCGAGAATCCGCCGAGCACCCCCGGAGCGAATCCGTTCTTTTCACGCAATGCCGTCCCTGACGAGGAAATGTTGCGCGACGTCGCCGAGCGCCTTACCGCGATCGCGTGATCCCATAGTGTCGATGCTGGTTGAGTGCGGATCGCCCGGCCTCGCCCTGGTGACCGATAGGCACAGTACGTTCCACGTAGCGCTTGAAGGCCCATGCAGAATTGCAGACCTTCGGCCACGTGTTGCGGCAAGGTGCGTCCGAGACGTGTGCCAAACCAACGACGCAGTGCTTCCTCGTCGGGCGTAGATCGCCTGACCGCCGCCGTGTGCCGATAGCAGGGCAACGGACGCAACCCAAACGCCTTAGTGTTTAGTTTGGCCAATCGCGGCCCGCGTCGATTGCGGCATCCTTGCCGAATCGAACAGCGGACCGGGAGGCCTCGGCGCAAGGGCGTGATCTCGGTCTAAACCTCGATCCCCCTCGCCACTAAGAGGGCCGAACCCAGCAGTCGCATCCGTGCCGCCAGGAATCGAACCTCACTTTTTTGGACATGCACGTATTAGGTAAACGGCGAGCCCGTTTCTAGACGGAAACCGAATGAACCCGGTGGAGTTGAATCTCGATACTAACATAAGTCAGAGCGATCACCCAAGCGATCATCAATGTGTTTGACCCTGAAGACGAAGGCTAAAATACGACGATCCTGGAAACTCGTCAACCCTCTCCCCAGAATTTTTTTGTGGTCGGCGTCCCTTGTCTCGCGCGGCTCAGGCGGTAAGCACCAGCCAGGTCTCAAGATTGTCGGGTGCCGATCTTCATGGGCATGATCGCTGGGTTGTCGCTCTAGTTCGTCTAACCCGGGTAACTTCGACCAGCAGGAAGACCGTTGCTTTGCCGCCTTGGCGATGGCACACTCATGGTTTGACTCCGCCTATCTGACTCTTGGCTGCCCCGCGGATGACGACCAAACATGCCAAAATTAGCCCGCTGCCAAGATTCCGTTGAATCCGAATTTTTCGACGGCAGCACCCGGGTTGCCGTCAAGTTGATCGGGAACCGACAGCGGCATCCGGTATGCAGTGAGGCCGATCGGCAGCGAACACAGGGAGCGATCGCTGGTGCAAACACGGATCGGGTTTGACCACTACACGATCGCCCATCGTGGATTCACGGCGCGGCAGACTTTGGAATTTGCCCAGGCTCATCACTTCGATGGCGTGCAGTTCCTTGAGCCGGCGTCGATCGACCCACGATTGGATCACACGCGGTTGAGGGACTTTCATCGGCAAGCCGAGGCGATGGGGCTTTACCTCGAGATTGGACTGGCATCACCAAACCCGATGCACCGTTCGGGCGAGCTCGGTCGCGAAGTAAGTCCGGCGGAGCTGGCCCAAGAGCTGTTGCCGCACGTCGAGGCGGTCGCCGCGCTTTTCGTGCCGTCATGCCCGCGTGTTTGTGGGGACTCGGCACGATCGGTTCCGTACCGACAAACCGTGGCTGAGCCAGATCGAAGCGACCATCGAGGTTATTGACCGGCTCACGCCCACACTCAAAAGCCTGGGAATTCGACTGGCGATCGAGACCCACGCCGATTTGACCGGCGATGAGTTGATCGCGCTCTTGGGCCGGATCGATCCCGCCATTGCCGGTGCAACCCTTGACACCGGCAACATTGTGATGAGGCTCGATGATCCGGTCGAGCTGGCACGGCGGCTGGCCCCGTATGTCGTTGCTACGCACGTTAAAGATGCAGTCCTCGCGTTCACCCCGCGCGGGATATGCTGGCAGGTCCGTCCCGTGGGCTCGGGAATTCTGCCCCTGCCCGACATCCTGGCCGTGATCTTACGTCATAATCCGGCGGTCACGCTCTCTATCGAGCTTCATCCTCGCACGTATGACTTACCGATCCACGACAAGGATTGGCTCTCCTATTTTCCCGGGCTGCGTCCTGATTCGTTGGCATCGGTCATCCGCCTGGCCACGCTGGCGGAGGCGCGGTACGCGGATGGCTCGCTCGAACGGCCCGAAACCGTGGAGGCAGTCCCGTGGCGGAGTCGTGACCTTGATTGGCTAGCCAGCTCGCTCGGCTATCTGCGGTCAGTCGTCCCGACCTTGGCGGCGATTTAAGTTGACACCGCATGGAAAGGAACGGATGAGCAAAGTCCCTCCAACGAGCCGACGCATAGCCTCCCTCGACCAGTTTCGCGGATACACCGTGGTCGGCATGCTCTTCGTCAACTTCGTCGGGGGCTTCCAGGTGGTGCCGGCAATCTTCAAGCACCATAACACGTATTGCAGTTATGCCGATACGATCATGCCCCAGTTCTTTTTCGCGGTGGGGTTTGCCTATCGCTTGACGTTCCTGCGCCGGCTCGCAACAGCGGGCGCATTGGCGGCCTCCGCCGCGGTGCTCAAGCGCAACCTCGGGCTGTTTTTGCTGGGCTTTGTGCTCTACCACTTCGACGGCAAGGTGCAGTCGTGGGCTGAGCTCGAAAAACTTGGACTTCACGGATTCTTCGCACAGGCATTTCGGCGCGAGATCTTCCAGACTCTGGTTCATATCGCGATCACGTCAGTATGGATTCTCCCCGTGATCGGGGCGAGGCCGGCGATTCGAGTTCTTTTCATGATTGCCTCGGGGGGACTACATCTCTGGCTTTCGTACAGATTTTATTTCCATTATGCCTGGACCGTGCCCGTGATCGACGGTGGGCCGCTCGGCTTTATGACCTGGGCCATCCCGACCATCGTCGGTTCGCTGGCTTACGACGTCGTGGCCCAGGGCCAAGACACGCAGAAGCAAATTGGTCAGCTTGCCGGCTGGTCAGTTGTCTTCTTGATTTTCGGCTACGCTCTATCGTGCCTGGGGGGCTACCGGGCATCGCCCCCATTCCTGCCCCCTCCGGCCAGCCACGTCGTCGACCTCTGGACAATGAGCCAGCGAACGGGAAGCCTATCCTACCTCACCTTCAGTGCCGGCGTTTCGCTGGCCGTCTACGCGCTTTTTGTTCTCATTTGCGATCATTGCGGATGGCAGTTCAGCCTGTTTCGAATTTTCGGCCAGAATGCCCTAGCTGCTTACATTATCCATCCCATGGTCGGGAGTGCGGTCAAGCCTTACCTGCCAAACGACGCGCCGTTCTGGTACGCCGCAGCCGGGTTTAGCCTGTATTTCGCGATCTGCACGCTCATAAATCGTTACCTGGAAAAGCATGAGCTCTTTTTGCGACTCTGAGCCGTCGGAAGCGAGATTGTGCGCAGACCTACCACATCTCGTCTTGAAGCTCGAGCTCGCCGTCTGCGCGCATCTGTTCTGCCTGTCGAACGAGTTTGCGCCGTGTTGCTTCGAGCAATTCCGCTAGAGAACCTTCGGGAATCTGGTCGAGTACTGACAACCCCAGGGTGGGACGCGCCAGTCTTTGAATCAAGATCTGGCCGAGCTTCAGACGGATGCGGGATGAAGGCGCAGGCGCGCGTTTGATGTAGTCGCGCATGATCAATGCGGCGTTGTTCCAGTCGTTTTGATCGAGCACTGCCTGGATCAAGGTGACCCAGTCAGACTCTTGCGGCTGCCATCCCGCGAGTGAACGGCTCGACTTTTGGTAGACCGCAATAGCCGCTTCGACTTCGCCCAGCTCCAAGTGCCGGCGCAGCGTCCGCAGCGCATGAGCCGTGGCATCTTCCACTGAGGTCACGGCCTTCCGGGCCTTCTTGCTCGTCCTTTTCTTTTTGGGAGTGTTCGACCGGCGATATTCGTCAGACACGAGGTGGGCGCGTGCCTTCGCTTTCCGAGCCGCGGCCTTCGACTGGCCTTGGCGGCCTTCTATCACGGCAAAGAGATCCCAATCTTCACAATCGACGCATTTCCATTTAAGCAGCACGACCGCCAGCGCGAATCCGAGCACCGCGCCCACCGTGTGGTCGAGTACGACAGCGAGAATCGCACCGGTCGAGCGGTTGAGTACATTCGCCATCAAGACCCCGGTCAGACTGGAAGTCAACACGTCGAGCACAATGTAGCCGACGGCGAACAAGACGATCGGTGCGTCGAACACGGTCGGCGTGAACCGCAGCCAGAGGATACAGACAACTTCGTTTTTAGGCGCCCATACCAGGCACATCGCCAGCAGCCCGAATACGATCCCCGATGATCCCAGCAAATGCGTCGGCTCCGCGGTATGCACCAAGAGTTGCATGCCGGCGCTTTCGATGATCCCCAAACCGAGATAAACCAGCAGGAACGCCCACCACCCCAGCTTTCCCTCGACGACGAACCCAAAGGTCCAGAGAAAGATCATGTTACCGGCGACGTGCCAGAAGCCCGAATGCAAGAAGAGGTTCGTCACCCACTGCTCAGGGTGAATGCCATCTCCCAGGACGAGGGTCCAATCCTCGTTGAGGGCAGTCGGGAACATGAAGTAGACGACAAGGTTGACGACAATCAGCCCGATCGTCGCGATCGGCCGGTGATAAAGCGGCGCGTCAGTCCCCCATGGGATGATCATTCGTTTCTACCAATATTTCCAATCGCCGGCGGCGATCACGTACAATCCCAGTGCCAGGTTGGCCGTGGCGTGGCTTAAGAGACAGGCACCGAGCGAGCGCGTTGTAGAGAGCAGCCAGACCCAAAGCGCTCCGGTCAATAGAGCCGGCAGCCATTCCGGATGGACCAGAGCAAACGCGACCGAGCTGACAACCGCCGCCACTGGCGTGATCCGCCCGATCGGCACCTTCGCGAATTCCGGGTCGATCAGCCATCGAAGCAAGAATGATCTCCAGAAAAGCTCTTCGATCACGGGCACGATGATGACCAATCCCGCCATCCTCGCTCCGACAAACGCCCAGCGAGCTCCAGGCGACATGACGCCGAGGTCAAATGCGACCCGTTTGCCGAGAAACGGCAAGGCCGGATAGAGACCGTCCAGACCGATCCATGATGCCCAGACGATCACGCCGGTCAATACGGCCAGGCCAGTCGCAGCCGCGCTCGGCCAGGGCCTGAAATCGCTCCAGGTGGCCCGATATCGCCAGGCCACGACGGCGACGAGCACAACCCGGATCGTGTACGCC
This sequence comes from uncultured Isosphaeraceae bacterium, assembly GCA_963850935.1. GTDB lineage: Bacteria > Planctomycetota > Planctomycetia > Isosphaerales > Isosphaeraceae > CAWFRS01. Next base: position 416,357 of record CAWKNT010000026.1, on the reverse strand, counting down.
ACCGGATACCAGACGGGGCTGGGCTGACCGGCATTCGAGGGCAGATAAGACTCGAGTGCGCCCAGTGCGACGTAGGTGATCATAGGCGCCATATACGGCACGATGGCAGAGTGGCCGCTCCCCCCTGGGGCGTTCCCTGGAGGATGGGATGGCACTCGCTCAGCAGGTTCCGTCGGCGAGGTATCGCACTCCACTCCGGCGGGCGCTCGGGCAGGGTTCATCCCAGTTTGATTTCTCCAGGGCCGCGGAATCGATCGATCAAGTCCAGAAGTGCCGGTTCGACGTGACGACCGATCAGACAGGGTCCGCCCGGCCTCCGCGCCCCTGTTGCCGTGTTAGAAGCTCAGCCCGCGTACGCCGAGTCGCTCGCACGGCAATCGACGCAGGCGAGATTTTACCCGGCCAGAACCCAAACGACAAAGCCCCTTGCGGTCGTGGCAGACGACCGCAAGGGGCGAAGTCTTTGGGTTTGGAGGCCGGCAGTTAAGGCGACCGGCTGCTTGCGCGGGACAGGTCGCGCTCTACGTTGCGCTAGATCACGCGGCGACAACCTTGCGGGCACGGCGAAAGCGCTGCCCAACTGCGAGGGCTGAGATCACGCTTGCCCAAGCCACAACAGCCGCAGGTTCCGGGGCGGGCACCTCCTCGATCGGTCCTCCCGTTGGAGAGAAGGCCTTGGGATAGGTCGTCTGCGGCTCCGGATTTTGCAGGCTCACATATTGCTGTGTTAGGGGTTGATTCGAGATCACAACCACGGTGCCGCTGGTCGCGCCAGCCCCAAGCGGGGAACCGTTCGTGGCCGGGTTCAAGTACTGGAAGGTGAGCGATCCAGTCGTTGTGCCGGGCAGCCAGGCGATCGAAGCGGGCGTCTGGACAACCGTGCCGGGGGCTGCCTGCGGCACATTGATCTGGCCAATTTGACCGTTGGTCACCACGTAGGTCGCCGAGGTCGTTCCCGGAACGACTAGATTGGTTGGGACTGGCGTCGCGTTAAACAGCATCGACGCGCTGTTGACACTGGTTGGCTGATTGGTCGAAGAATCGGTGACGTTGTTGACACCGAACTGATAGGCATAGGCATACAGGCCTGCCAGTGAGCCCGTGCCCTGAAACACCTGAGATTCCACCACGCCAGCGCTGCTCGTATTGATGAACGCGTACGGCTCACTCAAAACGGTCGTCACGGGGGTGAATTCGGCGTTGAACTGCGCTGCCGTAATTGTGGTCGGTGTGAGTGTCTGAACTATCGGGGCGGCCTGAACATTCGGGGCGGCCAGGCTCAACACGAGACCAGCCCCCAGGGCGATAGCGTAAGTGAACTTGTTCATTCTAGCGATCTTCCAGGGTTGATCGGAAAGGTTCGTCACGCGAACGAACCCAGGGAGCGAGTCATTCCGTAACTCGCCGGCCGGAGAACGTCTCCGGACGGGCCTCGCGGGCCATGGTCGCGTCGAGCGCGGGCTGCTTGGAAGAGCTGAAGATTAACCCAGGACACGCCCCGGCTCTTCACTCCTCCCATGTCGAGATGTCATCCCCTCGATACCGATCGCCGGATCGGAGACACCTCACCCTTGATCATCTCTTAGGCACCGGTGCCGTCGACGTTCGACCAGTCGCGGTCGCGATTGCGAGGGACGCGACTCTCTCTCCTTCACGCCTTCGTAAGAGCGCTTAACCTCACCAAGGCGATCGGAACCCTATCAGGAACCGAAAAACAGGTCAACACGACTTCCGCCGCGATCACGCTTACGAATGCGAAGACTCGCTCCGCGAAACTTCGAGTTGGCTTTCAACATCGGCGAGGCTATCGCGACGGCGATTCGACCGACGATTGCGGCTGACCGGTATCGAGCTCGAGCATGACCGCATCACGCGAGCGCCGCGGTAGGGGTGAAGTCTGCGCCGGCGAATCGGCATGTGGAGGATGGGGATGGACATCGAGCAAAACATCAATCGCCGCGGGAGGCTCGATGTGACCGCTTGAATCCGGGGGGGACATTGCACCGTCAGACGCGGGCCCGGGGATTGGCACTGCCCGTTCTGCGGGAAGCGCACCGCGCCGATCGCGGTCGGGCAATGGGACGTCGTCGCTATCCAATACGGGGGGCCCGACCGGCATGCCGGCGCGGCGGCGGGCCTTGTCGTAACGTATCAAGAGCCAGATCGCCACACCCACTGCCACGATCACGGTCACCCACTGCTGCACTTCGCGGATTCCGCTCTGAATTTGGTCGGCAAAGGCGTAACCCAAGGCCGAACATCAAAAACGTGGTCAGCGAAGCCGCCACCAGATCGGTCAAGAGCAGCTTCAAGGTCGGCAGCTTCAAGATGCCAGCGGTCAGGTAGGCCGCGGTGCGAAAGCCTGGGACAAAACGACCTGAGACCAAGATCTTGAATCCGTGCCGGTGCAAGTACCCCTTGATCTGGGCCTCACGTTGCCGGGTCAAGAGCCTGCGCGTAAGCGGTAGGCTGAGCACCTTCTCTCCGTAAAAGAACCCCAGAAAATACACGACGAGGTCGCCGAGCAACACGCCAATCAAGCAGCTAGCAAGTGCCAGCGGCCCGTGCAGTTTGCCGTTTCGACTCAAGACCGCGGCCAGGATGATGGGCGCTTCCTCGGGGACCGGGAGCCCCAATCCCCCCAGGATCAAGATCAGGGCAATCCCCACGTAACCAAGCTGTCCAATCAGTTGCTCCGTCAACCTCAACTCCCCCGCCGCGGCGAAGCTACCCTAGGGCGGCTTTACGATCAACCGCACGCCTCACGACCAGACGGTATCATACACGCGGCTGAGGACTTCGGGCAGCGCATTTGCCGCGCGTGCCCCTTTTGCTCAGCACGCGTCGGACCTTGGCGGTATCGGCGCAGACGGCCAGCCTGCCGTCGTGCCACGGCGCCCTTTCGCCTCTCGGCGCAAAATCAAGTGCACTCGGAAGTGCTCTTGACTGATTTGTCAGAGCGGACTAACTTTCGACAAACCCCAAGGACGGGTTCCAATAAAGCCACGCGCAAGCGCATCGTGCCGACGGCATGACTGTCGGGATGGGTAGGCAATTACTGGCTGAGTCCCAGGAAGTGAGGACTGCCGGAATCGCTGCGTGGAGCTGATCTCAAGGAGGAGACCTAGCATGTCGTCCCATGACCGCCGTGCCGCTGGACGTCGACGCGCATGGGGGCGCCGACCGATCATTCTCAAATTGGAATCTCTGGAACGGCGGGAGATGCTCACGGCAAGCGCAAGCACCGCCAACTCAACCTTACCCGACCTGGTCAATTCGGCGCTGATCACATCGACAGCCGTCTCGGATTGGGGCGGAACTCTCGAAGTCGAGGGAAGGGTCAAAAATCAGGGCGGAAGCACCACCACTGCACCCTTCGAGATCGAGATCTACGTCAACTCGATCCGCGGATACAACAAGTATGCTGTCCCGGTCGGACTGGTGACGATCCCATCGGGGCTGGCCGCCGGTCAGTCCGTTCCCTACGATACCTCGATCACTCTGCCTACGGCTCCGATTCCCGATGTAAGCAGCGATGGAGGAACACTTTATGTCAACGCTGTCGTCAATCCAACTCAAAGCGTCGCCGAGAGCAATTATCATAACAACGAAGACCTCGGCCCTCCTTACGACTCGGCCCCGGTAGCGATCCAAACGCCAACTCCCGCCAACCTGGTCGGCACCACGCTGGCTGTCACACCGACCGATCCGACCTGGGGTAGCACCATTACCGTCACCGCCCAGATTACCAATCAAAGCTCTGGCGCGTCGCCGCAGACCCGCGCCGTTATCAATCACCCCTCAGGGCCTCACCTACGGCGGATCGACCTCCTTCGGCATCGGCAGTTTGGCCGTTCCCGCGCTCGCCGCCTACCAGACCGTTAATCTCGTGCAGTCCTTCACATTGCCTGCCGTAGCGCCATCGACGGTCGCCGCCTACACCAACTTTGGACTGACGATGACCCAGGACGCCGATTATCTCACCAACAGTCTTTACCCCCACCAGCCCGATCAAGGGATCGGCCTCGACCAGACAGCGCTCACGATCACGACTAGCGCGACCTCGACGGCCACCACCCCCGCCCTTCCCGATCTGGCCGCTTCGTCGGTTGTGGTTTCGAAGTCGACTGTGCAGTGGGGCTCGACCTTCCAGGCTTCAACCGAAGTTCAAAACTTGGGCGCGGGCTCAGCCCCACCGTCCACGGTGTTCTTCGTCTTGACTGGCCAGGGTGGTTCGCTCACTGACGCCATCTTCCTCGGAGAAGCAACACTTCCTGCCCTGGCCTCCGGCGCCAGTCAACAAATCAACCAGACCTTACAGCTTCCCATCCAATTGCCGGCCGGAGTGACGCTCGGCAGCGTCGGCTATGCACGCGTCGAGGTCCTTACCAACCCCGAGAACGACTTCCAGGAGTCTGTCTATTCCAACGGCGGTGCACTGTCACAGCCGTTTATCGTCAGACTGCCCGGCAACGCCACGACAGTGCCAAACCAGCAAACCGCGGGCGCACTCCCTTCGATTTCGCAGCTCGCTCAGAAGTCAGACAACGCCGCAAAAGCAGCCGTTGCTCAAGCGAAGGCGGCCAAACTCGCGGCGAGGGTCGCGGCCAGAAACGCGACACGACCCCCGAGAAAACTTCACCGCAAAGTGGGACAGGGGGGCATCAACGTCGCCAAGGCCGCCGTGAGCGTCGGTAGTGAACTCACCAAGCTTCCCAGCCAGATCTACGACAAACTCAAAAGTGCCCTCTAGACCGCCTGAAAACCGGGCGAAGGTGGCGAAACCGCGGAACACCCGATCCAAACTTTACGCAGATCACCCAACCTACTCGGTGAGGCGATTCCCTTAAATTTTCGGAGTACGCGCAACCCGCATAATCCAAGCATCTTCCGTCGATTTGTCCGACTTTCGGATACCATCAGGGAAAACTTGAGACAAAATTGAAAATAACAAGCGGATTCATTGAAGGACGGGCTTCGCGTGGCTATGCTTGGCGCCACGAAAACGGCCCGTCGAGGCAAGATGCGTAAAACGAGCCGACGTTGGGCTACGGCTCGTGTCGTTCGTTGAGGATCGGCTCGGCTGCTCCATCGCTCCCGGAGGTTCCCCAGAAATGAGTTTTGATCGGCTGCACGCACCTTTGAATTCCGCGGAGTCCCAGACCAGCCCGCTGGTGGAAGCGCGATTCATCCCCCGCCAGTATGAACCGAATTACGCCTATCCCCTCTTGGTGCTGCTTCACGGACGCGGCGGTGACGAAGACCAACTGGTTCGCGCCATGCCCGCCCTGAGCTGGCGCAACTACGTGGGACTGGGATTGCGGGGCCCCGAACTAGTGACCAAACGAGACCGTTTGCTTGGCTTCGGCTGGGGCGCCGAGTTCGAGCACCCGGATCGTCGTCGGACCAGGCGCCACCCTCCCTGCTCCGAAGCAGAAATCGTGCGCCGCATCCTGCATGCCCCCGAGCCAGAAGCCTTCGACCGTTTGGAAGAGGCAGTGTTCACGGCCATCCTCCAGACGCGCCGCCTGCTCCACGTGCATTCGGAGCGAATCTTTCTGGTCGGTTGTGGGGAAGGGGCCGCGGTTGCGTATTGGCTCGGCCTCACGTTCCCCGAACGTTTCGCGGGTGTGGTTGCAATCAACGGCTGGCTCCCCGTCGGCTTGCGGCCGCTCGGGCGCTTGAGAGCCTGCCGCGACCTACCCGTGCTCGTTGTGCACGGGGCATGGAACGCCAGGGTGCCATTGCACGATGCGCGCAAAACGTCGCGACCCTGCGTGCCGGCGGGCTGCGCGTGGCCTTCCAGTCGTATCCCAGCGCACACCGCCTCTCAAACCCGATGCTTTCCGATGTCGATACATGGCTGATCGGCCACTGCACTGCCGATGCCCGCCCTTGATTTGGCCGTGCGCGATTGGGCGATGAGCCGCCAAGACGCCGACAATCTGCCATTTCCCGAACCTCGCCCATCGATTGCTTCACGCACTCCAAATGCTCGAGATCACCGGTTATCCTTGATCGATGAGCTCGTGAAGTCGCCACGACCGTCCTCGCGTCGTAACAGGGTTTCGGGGAGACCAGCCCAATGGAGGGGTCGTTTGCCTGTCCAGAATGCGGCGCCCCAGTGGAAATCCACGGCCTCGCACCCGGCCGCCAGGTCCGGTGCAATTTTTGTAACCGTCTCCTCGAGGTGCCGTATCTGCCGCGCGCAGCAGACTCTCCGTGGCGGCGCCGTCGATTCAACAGGCCCCGGTGGCTCCCTTGGGTTTGGGCCGCAGTTGTAGTCCTGTTTGGTGCGATCATCATCGCCGGCGGTGCGATCTTCTTCAGCCAGCAATGGCACTCATCCGAGGACCGCTCGATCAACCATCTCGTCGAATCCTCGCGTCAACAAGAGGCCAACGGTGCCTTCGGTCCCGCGCTCGTCGATCTTGACGCCGCGATCGATGTGGCGCGTCGAGCCGGCCCGCGCTATATCGCCCGGCTCGAAGTCTGGCGCAAGAGCACGCGCGGCACTCGCCCAACGCGATGTGAAAAGTGTAATCGACCGATTGCGCAGCGAGCGTTCCGCCGCGTTCTCCCTAGGCGACTGGCTCAATCTCGTCGCCCGTGCCAGCCGCGACCCCGATCTCGCCACGCTCTGTCCCGAAATCGACAGGCAATTCCAGATCGAACTCGAACGTCAAGTCGGCGACGACCTCGCGGCCGCGCCGAGCCGCTCGGGCCGGGCAGGTCGTCTCGTCTTTCGAGTTCTGCGAGCGGATCGCGGCTCTGCTCGAGCATCTCGCACCCATTCGGCAAGCGGACGTCCGCACCGAGACGCGCGATCTTGTAGTTCGGCTCCTCTCCAGCCGAGGCGTACAGCTCGAGCCTCCTCGAGGAGACTTCGTGTTCGGTCGCCAGACCTATGTTGCCCAGATGATTCCCATGCTGGAAAAAGCGCTCGAAGCCAAGGGATTTCTCCCCTATCGCGAGTCATTCCATTGGCGGCATGAATGGAATCACGCGCTCTATCAATTACACTTGCATGTGTCTGAGCGACGGGAAGGAAGCTACCTCTCATCAGCGAATCGAGTGACGCGAATCGAGGCGCGATTGACCTTGATCTCCCGCGGACCGGACGGTTGGCGTTGGCAGACTAACCCGACCGTGCGCAGCGCGGTTCCGCTGCCAAATCTGCCGGCGTACTTGTCCAGCCGCCTGGCCATGAGTCTGGATCGGTCCGAAGAGATGGAACGGCTTCTTCATGACAACGCTCGGAGCCAGATCCACGACAAGTTTCTCCAAGCCCTCAACAATATGCCCACCTGCCCCACGGCTCAGGCGATATCCGCGCCGTGACATGCGCAAACTCCCAACAGACTCATGATTGCATCCATGATTGCGTGAATACCTGGCCTTCACTTGTCAACACGGCGGAGTTCTGGTTAGTCTGGCGGGATTGAGCTGGAAGCTGAACGACCAGATCGGTCAAGGACGAGTGCGAGACCGGGTTATCGACTTGGTCGAGGCGAGGAGGCTTGCGATGTCGGTCGGCGAGGAATCAGAGCGCGAAGACGGCGAGCTTTCTGATTTCCTGAAGCGAATCCAGGCCGGCGACGAGGGAGCCGCTCGCGAGCTGCTTGCAGCGATTCGAGGCCGAGGTCCGCCTGGTGGTGCGCCGGCAGTTGCCGCGGCTGCTGCGATCGCGGTTCGACTCGCTCGATTTCCTGCAGAGCGTCTGGGGCAGTTTCTTCCGCCGCATGCGGACGGCCCCGACCGAGTTCGAGGATTCGCGGCATCTTGTCGCCTTTCTGGCGCGGGCTGCGAAGAATAAAGTAATTGATGAATATCGCCGCTCGGCCAGCCGCAAGCACGACATGCACCGCGAGGAGCCGCTCTGGGTCGACGGCCGTCGTCCCAAGGATGTACCCGACCCGATCGACTCGCCGAGCGAAATCGCTCAGGCACACGAAGTCTTTGGCCGCCTGCGCGAGCTGGTTCCCGAGGAAAAACGCTCGATTCTGGAAATGAAGGCCGAGGGGCTATCGAGCAAGGACATCGGCGAACGGCTCGGCATCAGCGAGCGAACGGTGCAGCGTGTTCTGGAAGATTTGCGTCGAGCGCATGGAGACGGAGTGGGAGAGCCCGTGATGAACCTGTCCGCCAGCCGGCGGACGTGGGAAGAGGCGTCGTCGCCCGCCGCCGTCCGCCTGGCCAGAAAATACGAGCAGGCCTGGCGCGATTCGGAGCTCGTCGGGCAAGAAGCCCGACCTCCGGCGAATTCTTGGACGAAGCCGGCACCGCCGTCGACCGAACAGGGGCACGGCTGGCGTTGCTTCGTGCCGACATGACCCTGCGATGGGACAGTCGGCGAAAAAGTCGGTGCCCAGTGGTATCTCGACCGCTATCCCGACCTCGGCGAAGACACCATCGTCGCGCTCGATCTACGAAGAATTTTGCCTCAGCGAAGAAGACCAAGAACACCCCGATCCCGCCGATTATCTTGCCCGTTTCCCCAGGTCGCCGTCGCTCTCGAGCGAGTGCTCGAGATCCACGAGTTGGTCGGCTCGGGGACGGTCCCGACGACGCTTTCGTTCTCGTCTTCGACCAACGGGACCGGAACCGACGGGCAGCGCTTTTCCGGAAGCCGGACAAGACGATCGCCGACTTCGTCTGGTGGAAGAGCTGGGACGCGGGGCGTTCGCGCGGGTCTTCCTGGCGAAAGAGCGCGAGCTGGCCGACCGGCCGGTGGCTCTCAAGGTATCCAGGCGCGGCTCGCGCGAGCCGCAGACGCTGGCGCGGCTGCAGCACACCCATATCGTGCCGGTGCACTCGCACCGGATCGACGCGGCGACCGGGCTTCATCTGCTCTGCATGCCCTATTTCGGCCGGATCACGCTTGTCTCGCGTCCTGGCCGACCCCAAGGTTCAAACCGCGGTCTCGGGCGCGGTCCTGGCCGAGGCGCTCGATCGGCTCGATACGGCCGGCGAACTTGCCGGCAGGCAGCTCGGCCGGCCGGCTCGAGCTGGCCCGCCGGTCGTACTCGCGGGCGATCGCCTGGTGGTGCGCCCGGCTGGCCGAGGCCCTTGCCCACGCCCACGACCGCGGCGTGCTGCACCGCGATATCAAGCCGTCGAACGTGCTGGTCACCTCCGACGGCATGCCGATGCTGCTTGACTTCAACCTGGCACGCGAGCCCGTGCTCGAGGATGGAACGGCCGCCGAGTACCGCCACCCTGGGCGGCACGATCGACTACATGGCGCCCGAGCATCTGAAGGCTCTGGGCGAGCCGTCTGTCGACATGCGTGTCGACGGCCGGGCCGATATCTACGGGCTGGGCGTGGTGCTCTACGAGGCTCGTCACCGGCCAGCGCCCTTCTCCGCCGCCGCGCCGCGGCTCGTCGGTCGATCGAGGCCCTGTTGCGAGCGATCGACGAGCGGCTGCGCCCGCTGCCCTCAATCCGCGATCGCCACCCCGAAGTCCCCCCGCGCTCGAAGCCGTGATCAGGCGCTGCCTCGAGCCCGCTGCCGCTCGACCGCTATCAGACGGCCGCGCTAGCTGGCGGCCGACCTGCAGGCCGTCGCCGACGACCTGCCCGCTGGTCGCACGCCGCGTGAGCCCTGGCCCAGCCGCGCAGCCGGCTGGGTCCGCCGCCGCCGCCGCCGCCTTGCCACCGCCGCCTTCGTTCTGCTGGCCGCCATGGTCGCAGCCGTCGCCACTGCCAGCGTCTTGAACGATCGGTTGAAGGACAAGCGGCTCTACCGGCTCGAATATAAAAAGGGATTGGAAGCCTACGAAAATGGCGAATTTAGCAGCGCAAGGATCCACTACCAGGCTGCCGCCGACCTGGCGAAGCGCTACTCGCAAAACACATGGTCACGCCTGCTCAACTTGAAGTTGGCGAACATCCGTGACCTGGCGCGCTCTTGTCCGACAAGCCCGACGACCTCGACGTCCCCGACCGTGCCGAGAAAATCGAGGCTCGTGCTAAGGCCGACGACCTCGACGTCCCCGACCGTGCTGAGGAGATCGAGGCCCATGCCAATGAAAAAATCAAACTCGCGGAGCGTAACGAAAAAACCAGGAATGACGCCGACGCCCTGCTCGCTGCGGCCAATAGTCTTCGCTTCCGTCTTCATCTCGGCGAGGGGAACGAGCTCGTCTCGGTTTTTCAAGACCTGCAACAAGCGCTCGAGCCCTTCTACGTTCTCAAGAACGACGATTGGACCAAGCTCGAACATACGTGGGCATCCTCGATCAAGACCGCCGTCAGCGTCTATTAATCGAGGTCAATGAACTCTTGTTCCTTTGGGTCGCGAGCATCGATGAACTGCTTGATTCGCGGTCCCAAGGGTCTTACGAAAACACGCTAGCGGAAGATCGGGATCCAGTCGCAAGAGCTCTGTCAATCTGCAACAGAGCCTTGGTGTGGGTCGAGCAAAAGGGTCCGTGGTTGGCCATGGTTGCCCGGCTCCGCAAACATCAGTCAACCCGCGCCCAACCGACTCTGGCACTCGCGGCCGCGAGCGCGGCCGCGGTTGAACACGAGCCCGCACGACTCAGCGTGGAACAATCGCCGCTGGCGTGCTTTCAGTGGGGCCTCTTGGCCCTGCGCGAGAAACGGTATTCGCGCGCGATGGAGTGGCTGCGACGAGCCGTGCAGCTCGAACCGCGCAACCACTGGTACCAATACTTTTTGGCTTACCTTGAAGACACCGCCGGCTACAAGGACGAGGCCCTGGCTCACTACTACGTTGCCCTCGTGATCGAGCCGAAGTCTCCTTGGATTCTTTTCAGTCGCGCCCGGCTCTACCGCTCGAAGGGCGGGTTTGACACAGCGCTCGAAGATATGAAGACTGCCCTGGCGATGCTGGCCGGCCGGCCCGAAGCGGGAAGGGTCCATCTCGAGCTGGGTTATCTCTACCACGAACTCGGAAACTTTCGTGACGCCCGCGTCGAATACGACCGTGTGATCCAGCTCGACACGTCTGGTACCTACGCCTCCGCGGCGCGATTAAATCTGGCCAACATGGATGCCGAGTCCGGCGCAGTCGACCGCGCCCGCCAGGAATACGACGCTCTCCTTGCCGACAACCTGCGTGACTCCACCGCACGATTGAGCCGCGCCTGTTGGAACTGCGAGAGGGCCAGGCGAACCGTGCGTTTATCGACTGTTCGGCTCTCCTCGAAATGCAGGATAATGCCAGCGATCGCGACCAGGTACTGGCAACGCGTGCTCTGGCGCTCTTACTCCTCAATCGCCCAGCCGAGGCGATCACCGACGCCCTAGAAGCCCAGAAACTCCGCCCTGGCCCTGCACGCGAGCGGCTACGGCAACGCGCGATCCTGGCCGCACACCGCGTCGACCTTTTGCAGCTCGACGAACCCGACGAGGTCGCCCTCTTTCCCATCGGGGGGCGCCGTCTCACAACCGACCTCCGTTCCGCCGCCGACCTTTTGTGGCGATTGGCGAGCACGCGCCGCGACCAAACCTACAAGGCAACGCTCACGCTTGCGGTGATTCTCGCGGTGCTAGACCAAAAAGATGCGGCCGTCGCCGCTGCCACGCGGGCTCTTGAGGTTTCTCCCTACTCGCCGCAGGGATACCTGATTCGTGCACGGGTTCGCTTTTTCGGCGGGGATTATCGCGGAGCCCAAGACGACGTCGACCGTGGCCTTGCCGTTCAGTTTAATGAGCCGGGGCTGCTCGAGCTCAAGGGAGTCTTGAGATCCGCCACCGGCGACCACAAAGCGGCTCTCGACCTCTTCGACACCGCAATCTATGCGGGCGCAGTCGACCGAATCCACCTGCACAAAGCGGCCACACTGGTCGCGCTCGGCCAAGTCGAAAAGGCCGTGGGGGAATGGTCGCTTGCACTCAGACGCGATCCCGAGCTCCCCGAAGCCTACCTGGGTCGCGCCGCGCCCACCTGCGGCTGCGCCGCTGGGACATGGCGCTGGCGGACCTCGAACAGGCCGCCGCCTGGGCCCACTCGGACCCCACGATCGAGCTGGGAATCGTCTGGACCTATTTTCAGTGCCTGCGCCATCGCCGCGAATACGTCGGCCGCTGGTGCACTCTGGCATTGCGGACCGCGCAGACATCTACGGCGCACTCACAGTTCGGACCAGCAACTCCGCCCGTGTCCGATGATGGCTGGCTCGGACCTGGTTTGCTCGTCCGTCCGACGCAGAGCGCCGCGTTTTCACGGCGATGCGAAGCGCGGCGGAGCCAGTTGCGAATTCTGCTGGGCGCAACTCGCTTTGACTCGCGCGGGAAGACCCGCCGGCGTGAGTGCGATCTCAGTACCGAGAACCACTTCGGCAAGCGCCGAGGGAGCGAAGTAATCAGATCGGGAAACAGTGGGCCCGAGGTCAATCCCAGCCCGAGTGCCAGGCCACATGCCGCCTTGACGAAGTCCGGACATTCCAAAGTCTCGGGCGCCGAGCGAAAAGCCACGGCGGGCACGACAGGTGGTTCATCTTCAGTGACGGCCGACAGAGCAGTGCCAGATTCGACGCTATCAGGATTCGGCACCGCCGGCAACGTCGCCCATAGCGCGGTAAACTGGCCCCGTTGATCGCGTCCGAGGGAAGTCACCTTGAGCGGAAACCCGCCGCGACCCGGTATCGAGATGACCGGTCCGCCGGTCCCCGCGGTGCCGATCGAACCCGGCCAGGTGCCCGGATCGTCGGAGAATTCACGGTCGCCGGCGCCATTTCCTTTCGCGGCCGTGAGTTCGCCGTCATCGGCGCCCATGAGGTCCTGTGTCAGCGCTCGCTCGAGGCGATTGACGGGCTGCGTTGCCTCGGCATCGACGAGGGCCAAAGTCGGCCCCAGCGCCCCGCCACTACGCGAAGCGAGCGGTCCGGTTGGCACGCGCAGATTAAAGCTGTCCGTCGACTCCGTTTCCGAAGCTGACGCTTGCGCCGCAGCCGTATTGGTAGGCTGCACGTACAGCGAGGTCGAGCCGTCTTGCTCGGCGGGCGCCGATGGTGCCGAAGAAGACGCAAACAGCACTGGCGGTTGTGCTGAAGCGACGATCAGCGTGCCGATCGTATCCGTTCCAGGCACCACCGAAAGCGCGTCGGCGGTCGACACCGAGGACTGTTGTTGCCTTTGCACGTCCAAGACAAATGGGACGCTCCAGCTTGCCGACTGGCTCAACGGGGGTGTTGTCACGACGCCTGATCCCAACCCAGACGAGGTTGAGGACGTTGGTGAAGGCGACGACGATGTGGGTTCAACGGCACCGATATCGACCACGATACGATCCCCAGCCGGCGGATCGTGCAACTGCACGAGCACGGCAGCAGATTGACTTCCCCCGGAGTCGTCTGCCGGGCTGACCTGCTCCAGAGTATTTCCCGTTGAGTCGACAAGCGACATCCCATCGATGACCGGTACTTCTCCGGGTGGCATGTCAGACGCGGGACGGACAGAAACGCCCAGAGACTGGGTCGACGGTCCAATTGGAATTTCATAGCTCATCGCCGGCTGGCTGGCGTCGAGAGTGCCGCGCAGTTGAGCAAACGAGCCGTTGAACTGAACCGGTAATTGCGGCCCGTCGAAATGGCCTGACGGCGCATCAACTGGGCCGACTGCGATCGATTGCAGAGCGATCCAACCTGAGCCCGAGTTCGATGGGACGAGGAACACGGCCGGGGCTGTCGTCGCGCTGCCGGCGGTTGTTTCCAACGCTGCATCGTTGACACTCGATGAATAATCGCTCGCACCGCTCGCCGACGAATCGTTGCTGGAAACTGCAATCAGCGGCACAGAATGTCCGTCGTCGAACGAAGTAGACGGATCGCCTGCAGCCCCGGAGCTTGTCGCCTCTGCGTCGGCCAACAATGGATGGTGCACGAGAACCACGAGAGGTGGATCGTTCGGTGCGGACATTGACGCATCGGCCAGGCTCGGCCATTGAGAACTTGATACCGATGTAACGGCGTCCGTTCCAGAGCTGGAAGTCAAATTCAATTGCCGCTGTACAAAAATGAGCGGCCGCGCAATCGGCGAAATCTCGGCCGAATCGAAAGGTAACTCAAACGTCATGAAGTGTCCGGGCTGTTGCGTGTTATAGCCCGAAAGCAACACGCGCGTTTCCAGTTCCTCAATCCGACACCGAGGCAATCGCGCAGGATCGCGCGCGTCTTCGCTCGCCGTGCGCGTCGGGCACGCGATGGACCATATTCGTCCGACCCGAACAACGACAACTTTCCACTCCATTAGTGCGCCGATCCGCCCGACGCCTACCATTAATACACTATTTATACTAATCCATCATCTCGAAAATCGGCGTCACCAGCCGACACCGATCATTAAAAAATCTTAAAAATCGCCCCGAGCGCACGCGCTTTATAGGAACTTTTACGCTAGCACGTTCGACGATGATTGAAGCGATCGTCACGTTCAGTTTGCCCGCAATCCATTACGCACAAACGGCTTATCTCGTACAATGTTTTGATTAACTGGACGCGAGCCCGCATCAAAAACTTGCGAGTAAGCCGCCTCTCAGAAAGCCCTTGCAGGGAAACAGTCAACGCCGGCGAGTCACGCTCAAAGAGCGACATGCTGACCCTTGTTTATGGTCATGACTCCGGATTGGCCAAGCCGACCGCGATCGCGGAGCGGACAGCCGCTGCAACGTCGTGGACTTCAAGCCCCTTTCTTTGACGATGCGGGCCTATTCATCGCGAGCTCGCACGGATTAGTTAAGATAAACGCTCGCCTATTAACGCAGGAACGGTGTCGCATCTCGTCCAACCGGTCGTGATGGACAACTTGCACATCATGCTGGGGGCAGGTTGTGATGACTGGGGAATGTGCCTCTATCTCACGATAAACTGATGCCGCCAAGCTCAACGGCGAGCTGAATCGACTTTTAGCCAATTACTTCGCAAGCGGATAACCATGCTCGCGATTTCGTACAGAGTACCGTGGAATTCGACGATCGCAGCGGGCGCCGAAGGCGGGTGTCGTCAGTGCATCGTCTGGTTACTGACTCAAGAAAGCCGGAACGGATACGTCGGCTCCGGGTAGAGAATACCAGCTCGCCATTCCCGGGTGCGTTTGGAGCATGTACGCCCAGTGACCAATCTGAAGGGTATCGCTCGGCGACGTGAACATCTGGTTTTCCATGGTCCACTGGCCGTACTTCCTTATCATTGTGCCATAACCCTCGGTAATGAATGGGCTTGAATTCGTGCTGGTCGTCGTAAACGTCAGCAAAACCTTACCCTCGGGCGTGACCGAGCCGAGCATCGACGCAGTGGATGCCGAACTCGAGCCAAGCTGAGTAACCGACTCCCCCCAAAAATAGCCGTCGCCATAGTTCGTAATGTGGAAGACCGTCTGGTCGCTCACGGGTTGCACACTGCCGGTGGCGCTATTGAAAAGCACAGCGCACAGATTTGATGTGGGCACGTACCAATAGGTGTTGGCGAGCCAAGACCATCTCCGTGCCGTCGAGGAGACTGCGGCGCTGGCCGGATGGACAACAATGTGATTCGCTACGGGAGCCGGCGATCGGGCCGAAATGGCGCGTGCAGGTGCGAGCTCGTGCGTGTTGTGCGACAAGCTGCCGACCTCCATGGGCGGCTTAGTGACTGTCGCGTGACCCGTTACACTCAATAGCACCCGGCCTTCCAAGGAGTACAGCTCGACGAGACCGACGCCTCGTCGCCGACATGTCGACCGTTTCGTCACACAATCCCCCATTCTTATGCCGTCGAGCGGCGACCGTTGATCTGGTCTTTCCCGCCGTGTCCCCGTGAAAAGGCCTCGGGCGTCTCGAGATTTCGCGAACCTCGCAGATCCGCCGCGAGCGCAGCGAATTTACCTTCGCGATTACCATAGAACGAAATCGAGTTGCTGTCCGAATTTTTGCGCTGATTTACCTGGGTACGAAGAAAAGCCCGCGGTTGATCGACTGGGAGTCTTCGTACAATCTCCGTTGGATCGGGTGAGGTTGCTGCGGTGCCGGCTGACGGGGCTCCGCAGCTCTCGGTCCCGGAATGGCCTCGGGAGGCTGGCCTGGCACGGCGGTCGTGTATCCGAAGGTAATCGGGGGGATCTTGTCGACGGTCACATTCAAGGTGGGGTGCGGGCTAGGAGGAACCCAAGTCGCGATGTTCAATATCAGCAGCGCGAAGTCAGCGAAATCCTTGGCGTGCTCGGGCATCACCCAGACATAGGTACGGCCACAGTGTGAGACGATATTTGCCTCACGCGGGACGTCGTGCTTGGCGCCAATGCCAAGCCATCCGTGGGGAATGGAGAGACCCTTTTGATCCCGCAATATGGCATCCAATTTTGACTCGTCCAGCGGATCGATGACGTCGGCACCGAGCGCCACGTGATAGGCGGCGCGCATGGCGCGGAGTCGATCCGGATTGGCCATCGGATTCAGCGTCCAGTTGCCGGTGACGGCGCGGCTAGCGGCGGCGTTCAGTGTCGCTAGCGTGCCGACGTGGTGCTGGAACGTGAGAGCGCCGAGCCCTGTCCCACCGGTATCCAGGATGTTCGCAGTCCCGGCGTTTATGACGGTGTAGTAAGGCAAGTGCCCGGGGCTCGCCGCAATCCGAGCGAGATTATCGATAACCTGCTGCTCTTGAAGTTCGGGAATCGTCTGACCGAGGCGCAAGGTCGTGTAGCGAAGCTGCTCAGCATTACATCCGGCCAAAACTACCAGGGCGGCGATGATTCTGGTCCCACCGCGCATGCCCCGTGTGCTCCTATTCCGCATCCGTCGAATAGGCCCCCTTATCTTTATCGATCCTGAGGAGCAATTGAATTAAGACTACTTTTTGCATTTGGCGTAATTCTTCAATTACGGCGAATCCGCGGGTTCTCAGCGTTTTTTAGACTCTTGAACCGCATCAAGCGCGAAGACACACTGCAACTCGCTGGTATCGGGAATTGGCAAGTTCAGAGTTGGAAAGCGCAAGGAGATGCAATGCACGCCGTTCCCAGTTGCAAGCAATTGGTCAACATGATCGCGGGCGCAGAGGCTATTCCATCTCGTTTAAGAGCCCAAACAACTTCCCCAATGGGAGCCGGAAGCCTGGCAGGACATCGCCGCCCGTCAGCGTTTGCTTCTCGGTAAGGCCAATGGACTTGTCGTCCGAGGTGTATACGGCGACGGTCCGAGTACGTGGATCGACGAGCCAGACCAGGTGGCAACCCGAAGCGAAGTACTCGCGTACTTTCCGCGCCATCTCCCTGGACGTATTGCCTTCGCTCAGCACTTCAATAGCAAGATCGGGAGCGAGTGGAAGAATTGGAGCAAGAGCGCGGCGGTGGTGCGCCAATCGAGCGCGGGAAATGAACGCCAGGTCGGGAATCCGCACCAGGCCGGGAGACAACCGGAGCATTCCCGCTTCGCCGGCGAGGGTGCCTAATTTCCGGCGACTGACAAAGTTTCCCAAGAGACGCGCCAGTTCGATCGCCAGGGCCGATTCCCAATAACCCATGACCTTCTCCACCAGCACACCGTCGATCAATTCGAACAGGCGCCGCTCGCGATCATGGATCTTGATGACATCGTCCTCGGTGGCCGTTCCCGGCGCGGGACGAAAGCGAATCCGCCGAGGTGAAACCCCACCGAGTTGGTGCAAAACATCTGCGAGCGTCAGCTCTTGGGCAACCGCAGTGCTCATGGTAAACCTCCAGCAACCTTCCTTTTACGGTCGCGAAAACTTTGCGTCCAGGCAACCGCAATGGGCTTCGGCGTCTGATAAGCGCGAGGACAGAAGCCCAAGAAAGCGCGAGCGCAGGCAGCGCGCGCCGCCTGCCGTAAACCAGAGCATCGATGAGGCGTAAGGACACACAGTGCTCGCCGCGTGCCGTTGAACCGAGCATCGACAAACCTGGTTACACAATCCGGTAATGCGCAACCGATACGGATCGTTGCACGATTTCCAAACCCGCCAATTCTCAAGAACAACAAACCGCTCTGCTTGTCGGCGTTCACGAGCCCTCGCGTTAATTTCCAGCACCACTCTTCTGAAGGCTCGGCCTCGGGTCTCGAAGCTGCTCAGTGCGTCGACCCCGGGATGAGTTGATCGCCGAAGAACGTGATTGTGGGATCTGGCGGGAGCCAATCACGAGCCGTCGGAGCCATTCTCCGCTCACGAAGGATAGATTCGCTGCGACCATCGTCAATCCGAACTCGGTGAGGCCGAGCATCAGATCATTGCCGATATGGAGGAGAGCCATGGAAGCAATCAAAAGCGGCCGCAGTTTAGGAACCCAGATAAAAACGGGGTAGCAGATCTCGAGGAAGAGCCCGGCGTGCGTCGCCATACTCAGGAGCCCCGGGTATGCTGCCAGCCTTACCAGGTCAAAGCGTCTGAACTCCGGTGTGAGCATAATCATCTGAATCGCTGTTCCGTTCCACCATTCGGTTCCCATCAGTTTGGAGAGCCCAGCCGCCCCATAAATGAAGGCCAAATGCAGTTGAAGGGCGCGGAGGGTCAGGTTCACCGAGATCGACGGCGCGGGTCCGTACGCGTGTCTACGTATGCTGGCACCCCGGGCATTTCGTCGCCTCGACTCGAGGAACCGGTCCACGGAGAGGCCCTGCCCGCTCGCGCCGAACACCGCAAGATAGAACAACCACGTTGCAATCATGTAGTCGAAGCCGAACAACGCAACGGGCACTCGACGGACCGTCGAAATGGCGATCGCCCAGGCCATAACGGCGGTGATCCGCGTGGCGAAACCAATGGTGAATAGGAACGCCACAATGAGACAGATCAGCCATACGAGAGCGAGCCAGCGGTCGGGGACATAAAACCAGAGCGACCACGCGTGCGGAGCATGCTCGGCGAGGTATTGCTGGACCGCCTCGGGACCAATCCATCCGTCGGAACCGAGATAGTCATGAAGATCCAATCCCAGGACCGCGATGTTCCAGAAGAAGAGCAACCCCAGAAGAATGCGGATCAACCCTAGCGTTGTCGGGTCTGCCGGGGTGAAAAAGAACCGGTCCCAGGCTTTGACCGCTGAGATGCCCAGATCCTGGAAGTAGAACTTCACATCCTTCAAAAGTTGGTGCACGGGTATTCCCCCAGGTTCGATCGCGGACCGTAAGTCGACTCGGATTCGAGGTCGATCGATTCTCCGTTCCCGAAGGCTGCGGCCCGGACCAGGGCAAGGTCCGGAATCTGATGTTCTTGCAGGAAGATCGTCACTCTGTGGCATCCGCGAGTCTTGCACAAATGGCGCACATACGATGCGGCCCACCGCGTGTCGGAACTGAGATGATACGCCAGGTCGGGCTGGCGCTGATGCCGCAGTCGTGGCCATAAACGATGATTCGGGAGTTCCGGAAGCCTCAGCGATTCCTTCCTGATCTCTTCGCCTGGCCCGTCGAACTCCATCTCCAGCGAAACGATAGGTGTTCCCCAGGGATGCCGGTGTTCAGAACTGACCGACGTATCAAGCCTGGCATAGTAGCGATAGCCATATCCTTGGTTTATTAGGTCGAAGTAACGTTTGAACACGTAGGCCGCACTCTGCTCGACCTCGGAGCTCGGAGAAGCAGCCAGATGTGCAGTCGTGATGGCTGCGATGTGCAGGGCCAGTAAGATCGACACAACAGCCCTCAGCGAAACTGACCACGTTAGTGGGGGAGATCCCCGAGACAGAATCAGGTCAGTGAGTCGAATTGTAAGAACCTTGAACACCAGCGGTCCCCTTCGAACATGAGAGATTAAACTCAGGATGAGAGCTGCATCAGTGACGTTCAATAAGCAGAGGGAGGCATCCTCGACTCTCACCCTGAGCGGATCAAAACATCGGCGCTGGGGGAGCAATGCTAATGCGACGTACATCCTCGAATCGAAGAATAGGTCGCACAGATTCTAGAAAGTTGCTCGACGGCTGCCTGGGTCGATTTCCCAAAGGCCGTCAGCGCGCTGGTAACCGTAGCCGTAGAGGCCCTCCTGCGCCAGCCAAACCCACTGCTTCTGCGGCATGGCCGGAGTCGCTGCGGTAGTTGTCGGCTGAGTTGCGGGCACCTGACTCGGTGCGGCCGCAGAAGTTGGAGCCGGCACTGGAGGAATGAACGTCATGGGTGGCGCCGCTTCCGAAGCAGGCGAAGATGGCGCCGATGGTGTGGCAGGAGCATTGCCAGCACCACCAAGCGGATTGCTTGCGAGCTGATGATCCAGTTCCTTGAGTATCGCCGAAGCCTTGTCTGGTGGGATGGGGTTTCCTTTGTCGTCGCAGAGGACGTGCACTTCACGCCATCTCACTTGGAAGTTGACTGCAGTGATATTGTCATGGGGAATGTATTTCACGTGTACCCGCACGGGAAGGTAGCAGTTGCGGTCGATGTGAATGGTCTTCTCCTTTTTAGGAGGAAGATCCGAGTCAATGTAGCAGATCGGAACTTCCTGACAGGTTGGCTCCGGCTTGATCAGCGGAAGCTTGCTCTGGATATCTTTGCAAAGGTCTTTTCCGTCGCATGGGCACGGGCAAACCCAGACGTGACAACCGACCATGGGAAGTTGGCAGTTGTCGGGTTGGCAGGTGTAGCTCGGTCCTCCCTGCGGCGACGGCGTGGGCCCACTGTAGCCGTATTGTCCGCTGGCCTGCACGGTCTTCGCGATGGCTGTCGTCCCTGTTAGCCCAATCAAGCACGCCGCAATTCCGCCGAACATTGCATTCTTGAATCTCATCATGTTGCTTCGCTTCCAGAAGTGGACGCCTGACACACACGTACAGCGCAAATGCGCTACGATATGAAGCCCGCCAAAAGGGCCCAGACATCGCACAATAGGGAAATATCGCAAACTATCAACTATGTGCAAATAGCTCAGATTGACAAGCTTGACAGATTATGATTTTGCAGACGTTGTTTGTCAACATGGAACTTTTGTAAATGTTTGATGAATGCTGGCCGGCCTCAGCCACTCTGACGTATGGGCAATTCGGTACATGAAATTGCGGCAGCGAGACCAATCGCGACCGCCTCTTCATCCTTGGGGTCTGCAAAAGGACCGCTGATTAAATGGGAAGACTGCCCTCACCGCACGATATTCGTTTCATACAAACCCTATATTCAAGTCAGCGTACATTATTTTAGTATAAGATATTGTTTATATATAAAAACGATTGTTTTTGCATCACATAGGCTGGCGCTGACCAGATGACAGATGAGCCAGTGAATGCAAGCCATCAGCGGGTGGGAGTTCGGATCGTTGTGCGTTCGGATTAAAACTGATGAAGCCACTCTGAGCTCGTCGAAGTCGCGTCGGACGAGGCCATTCTTGGCAACGAACAGGAACGGCATGCATCGCGCGCCACCCTGCCCTTGACCGGAGGACGGATGAGTCAGCATAAGCAACCCATTACTGCGCAGCCGATTGGGTTCACTCTCTGATGTCCAGACGTGGCAGTTCGCCCACATCATGAAGAAGCGACATGCACTTCAGTCCCGTACAGATAACGCCGCGTGGCGCGGTCAAACCTACCAAAAGCGCCATCGCTTTTTGGAGGAGACGCCGAGCTTCAGCGCCGTCGAAAGACTCGGCTAGAACCCTTCGAATCCAGCGGCGAACAACTCTACTCCGTGTTGCAACGTGATCGCTAGCGCGGGGGCTACTCCATATCGTCCAAGAGCCCGAACAACTTTCGCAATGGGAGCCGGAAGCCCGGCAGGACATCGCCGCCAGTCAGCGTTTGCTTCTCCGTAAGGACGATGGGTTTGGCGAGGGAGGTGTAGACAGCGACCGTCCGAGTGCGCGGATCGACGAGCCAGACCAGGCGGCAACCGGAATCGAAGTACTCACGTACTTTTCGCGCCATCTCCCTGGGCGTATTGCCCTCGCTCAGCACTTCAATGGCAAGATCGGGAGCGAGTGGAAGAATCGGAGCGCGAGCGCGGCGATGGTGCGCCAGTCGAGCGCGGGAAATGAAGGACAGGTCGGGAATCCGCACGAGGCCGGGAGACAACCGGAGCATTCCCGCTTCGCCGGCGAGAGTGCCCAATTTCCTGCGCTCTGACAAAGTCTCCCAAGAGACCTGCCAACTCGATTGCCAGCACGGACTCCCAATAACCCATGACCTTCTCCACCAGCACACCGTCGACCAGTTCGAAGAGGCGGCGCTCGCGATCACGGATCTTGATGACATCGTCCTCGGTGGCCGTTCCCGGGCGGGACGAAAGCGAATCCGCCTGGGTGAAATCCCACCCAGTTGCTGCAAAACATCGGCAAGCGTCAGTTCTTGAGCCACCGCGGTGCTCATGGTAAACCTCCAGCAACCTTGCTCCTATGGTCGCGAAAGCCGTGCGTTCAGGCAACCGCAATGGGCTTCGAAGTCTCAAGCCCAAGACTTACGTCAAGTTCGCATGCCATCCAATTTGACAAATGGACAAAGCGCGGCAAAGCTAGCCGTATGAGTTGAAGTGGCGCGCGCAACCGATACCAGGTTCCCGAGACACCTGGCATGTTACGCAACGAGTCACCTGTTCCGGGGCGTGCGCTCGTCATCGTTTTTGCGACCTTGTGAATGCTGATCAAGAGGCTGATTCGTGCGCCCTGGCGTGCCGCGAATTGGCCGATATCGACACCCCAAAACATGATCGACGAGCAGCCTGTGGAGAGCAGACTTGGCTAGATCAGCCATTCCAATGAATCCGTGGTCGAGGGCGTTGGGCGGGGCGAGACGGCCGGAGAACTTCCCAAAAACTGCCACCTACTGCCATCTGCTGCCATTTTGGAGCCGCAAAAGCGCTACGGCCGTTGTAACCATTGCGTTCCTAACTTGCCCGTTCAGGGCATGCCGGCCAGCCTGGGCCCCAGGCTGAGAACCGTGAGCGGGGCCGCGAGGAGCCAAGGTGTCGACACCCTGCACCCTATCCATCTCCCCGTATCGCGGCGGGGGCGATGATTGACCACTTCGGTCACGCTTTGGGGAGACGCAAAGATTCTGTTTCCCCTCGCACCGCCGGGCGGGGAGTGCGTGACCGAAGGGCGGGTAAGGGGCGTCAACTGACGCAACCCAGGAACCAATATTCACTGGTCCCGCTAGCCCGTTCGACTTCCGAACTAAGAAAATCATTGCAGACACGTTAACTCAACGTCAACGCACCAGCGACGGTGGAGTATTTTATTCGCATCCTCTCGAATGGCCTGATTGCGCTTAAGTGCCGAATGAGCCAGCGCACACGCAGTCCAGCGGCGTGGCCGAGCGACACAATCAATAGATGGAATGCGAGCCACGTGTGGAACAAATTCGCTCCGACTCACATCCAACGTTCAGGGAGTCGTGCGCTGCAAACTGATGGATTGAAGATCGTAAATCTGCAGTGCCTCAAGCGGCACCAAATCGACCGGCGAGACATAACTTGCAACTCTGAAGGAGGCTGAGCCGTGATTACGCGCGCCAGGAACTGGGTCAGCAGCCAATTCGCTTGGATCATGCTCCTTATTGCGATCGGGACGGCATCGCCCGCGAATGCGAACGCAAACGGATTCGATGCAGATCCTTCTCCATCCCCTTCCACCTCAGCCAAATCGGCGATCCAGTCAGTTGCCCCCATCGTACCGCCAGAGGTCGTGGTGGCGCTGCAACAGGGGGACTATCAAACCGCGCAAAAGCACTTATCACGCTCGCCGAAAAGACAAAGGATCGTGATGAACTCAGCTATTACGCGTATCTTCGCGGATCGCCGAGCGGCTCGCTGGCCAGCGCGATGCCGCCCGGGAGACATTGAACACAGCGCTCAAAGCGAACCCCGACGGGCCGCTGGGCGGCCAAGCTCCGCTTCGAGCTGGCGGGCATCGAGCTGGCCGCCGGCAACTGGGCGGCCGCCGAAGAGCTGACTCGCGCCGAGGCCGTCCGCCTGCTGGCCGGTCCGCGGAAAGATCAGCTCGCCGGTGTTTACTCATCTTCGCGCAGAAACTGCTGGAGCCCGACGATCCGCTCGTTCCAGCCGACCCAATGCCGCTTACGAGCTTTTGGCCCAGGCACGTGAGCTGGCCGAGAGCCCGGCGCTGCGCGCCGAGCTCCTGTTCGCGATGGGCCGAGCCAGCCTCGCCGCCAAAACCCCGGCCGCGCGATCGAGAACTTCGAGCTGTACCTCAGGGACTATCCGCGACGGCGCCGACCGGTTCGCTGTCCGGTTTCAGCTCGGCGAGGCCCAGCACCGAGCAAACCAGCTCTGCCGGCCCGGATCACCTGGACCGACCTGGCTCGCGACATCGAACGCATCAACCGGCCGAGGCCAGCAACGCGACCTCGCCGCCATCCGTGCCGACGCCCTCTACGAGATCGCCTCGACCTTCGGCATCCCCAATCCGGCCGACGACGCCAGCTTGAACCAGGGCGTCGCGGCCCTCCGGCGGTTCCTGGCGGCGTTCCCGGCGCCATCCGCGGGCCGTGCGCGCGGCCTTCCTGCTCGGCGACTCGTATCGCGCCCGCGGCAAGAGCACCGAGGCACTCGACGCCTTCACGCAGTTCCTCAAGGAAGACGGCTTCAAGGTCGAGACCGACGTCGGCCCGCCGCGACTGGGCCGAGCTCGCCATGACGGCCTCGTTTCAGGTCGGCGCGATCCTCCAGGGGCAGCAGAAATTCGCCGAGGCGATCGCGGCCTGGAAGGGCTACCTGGCCAAGTTCCCCAACGGGCCCCAGAGCGCCGACGCCCAGCGTGCGATCCTCGACACCCAGCTCCTGATCGCCGCCGACCACTCGAACCGCGAGCAGTATCCCGAAGCCCGCGCCGCCTGGAACGACTTCGTCACCCAGAACCCGCTCGACGGCCGCGTGCCGCAGGTCCTCTTCCAGATCGGCGAGAGCTTCGTGACCGAGAAGAAATTCGACCAGGCGATCGCCGCCTGGGAGCCGCTGACCGCCAAGTTCCCGGGCAGCGAGCCGGCCGCGCACGCTCAGTTCCTGACCGCCTCGTTCTTCGAGAACGAGAAGGGAAACCCGGCCGAGGCGATCGAGCGGTTCAAGAAGATCGCCGTCGAGCCCTGGGCGGCGCAGGCGCGCCAGCGGATCGCCGTGATGGAGGCGAAGGCACTGGTCGTGATCGACCCCGCGCACCTTCCGCTCGGGCGAAGACGCCCACCTGAAGATCACGACGCGGAACATCGAGAAGCTCGAGCTTCACCGCCTACAAGCTGAGCGCCGAGGCCTATTTCCGCAAGAAGAACGCGCTCGAGACGTCGAGTCGCTCGATATCGGCCTGGTCGCCCCCGACGCCTCGTGGACGGCCCCGGTGCCTGGCTATGCCAGGTACAAGCCGGTCGAGAGCGACTACGAGCTCAAGAAGCTGGAGCTGCCGGGCGTCTACGTCGTCAAGGTGACCGACGAGAAGACGCTCCAGGCGACCACGCTCGTGATCGGCAGCGACCTCGATGCGATCGTCAAGACGCTCGCGAGACCAGATTCTGGTCTTTGCCCAGGACATGAAGACCGGCCAGGGCCGGCGCCGGTGCGCGCGTGTCTGGTCGCCGACGGCGGCCAGGTCGTGCTCGAGGCGATGACCGGGCCGGACGGCGTCCTGCTCCGCGACTGGAAGCCGCCGCGCGGCGGCAACGGCCAGCTGAGCTACCTGATCCTGGACGGCCGCCATGTCGCCGGCTCGGGCCTGGGCGTGCCCGACAGGTCGCGCAGGGACTGACGCCGCGCGCCTATATCTACACCGACCGGCCGGCCTATCGGCCGGGCCAGAAGTCGCGATCCGCGGCGTGGTCCGCGAGGTCGTCGAGGGCCAGTATGCCAACGTGCCCGGCGCGGTCTACCGCTTCGAGGTCGCCGACAGCCGCGGCCGGCTGATCGTCGCCCGGCCGGTCACGCTCTCGGACTTCGGCACGTTTCACGAATCGCTGCGCTCGACTCGGCCGCGCCGGTGGGCACGTATCGGGTCAGGGTCTTCCAGCCGGGCAAGAGCGACTTCGCCGGCAGTTTCAGGTCCAGTCGTACCAGCTCGAGCCGATCGACCTGGCTTCGACCTGAAGAAGACGGTCTTCTACCGCGGCGAGACGGTCGCAGGCCGATCTGGTCGCCCGCTACCAGTACGGAGCGCCCGTCGCGAACCGGCCGATCGAGGTCAACCTTCCCGACGGCCGGATCCTCCACGGCACGACCGACGCCGCCGGCAAGTATCACTTCGAGTTTCCCACCGAGGGATTCGCCGAGGAGCAGGCGCTCGAGCTGGCCGCCCGGCTGCCGCAGGACAACGTGGCGGCCGGCGGCGACGGTCATGCTCGCGGTCCGCGGCTTCGAGATCGACCTGAGCACGACCCGCGACGTCTACCTCGACGGCGAGTCGTTTCAGCTTCAGGTCGTCACGACCGATGCGCAGGGCGAGCCGACCGGCGAGTCGCTCTCGGCCGCGCTGGTCAAGCAGGTCGACGACGCCAGGGCCGGGTCACCGAGCGCGAGATCGAGCGCAAGCCGCTCGCAGACCGACCCAAGACCGGGCGCGGCTCGCTCGCCTTCCGGGTCGACGATACGCAGGGGGGCCGGTACATCGTCCGCGTCGCCGGGACCGACCGGTTCGGCAACCCGATCGTCGCCGATCGCGTGCTCACGATCTCGGGCAAGAAGGACGAGACCAAGCTCCGGCTCCTGGCCGACCGCCAGCGGTTCAAGGTCGGCGAGGAGGCCAGCGTCAACCTCCACAGCCGCGACCGCGCCGGCACGGCGCTCCTGACCTGGGAGGCCGACCGGATCCTCGACTACAAGATCGTCACGCTCAAGGAGGGCGACAACCCGGTCGCCTGGGCGATCGACGGCCCGCAGTTCCCCAACTTCACGCTCACCTCGACGCGGATGTGGCGCAACGAATGCGACCAGGCCAAGCTCGACATCCAGGTCGAGCGCGACCTGCGTGTCACGGTCGCGCCGGCGAAGCCGGTCGTCGGCCCGGGCGAACCGGTCGAGCTCGAGGTCACCACCGTCGACCAGCTCGGCCGGCCGGTCGCGGCCGAGCTCTCGATCGCGATGGTCGACCAGTCGCTCCTGCGGCTCTTCGACGACACGCTGCCGGCGATCGGCCCGTTCTTCTACAACCAGACCCGCACCGGCGCCTTCGCGACCGAGGCGACCAACACGTTCCGCTACGCGCCAGCGACGGTGCCCGTGTCGCAGGCCGTGGTCGACGAGGCCGAGCGGCTGGCCGCGGTCGCCGCGAACGAGGCCGATCGCAAGGACGTCATGAATCGGGCTGGCGCAACTCGGTCGGTGGCGACGCGAGAACTGCGCCGCGTCGCTCGCCGCGGCGACTGTCGCCAGCGGCGCGAATGGGTACGCACCGGCAGACTCGGAGCCGCGCTTCAGCAACGCCGCACGCGACGTACAAGGCGAAGCGAGCGTTATGGCAAGAGCGTGGACGTGTCGCAGCGGCTACGCGACGAGACGGACCAAGCTGGGCGATGCTTCGCGAGCGACGAGAACGCTCGGAGAATCCGGCAGTGCGCCCGGCTTCGCCGATGACGACGAAGCCGATACAGAGCTCGAGCGAGATTCGCTGCCCGCGAGCGATTCGTCGAGACCGCCTACTGGAACCCGCTCGTCGTCACCGGCAAGGACGGCAAGGCCCGCGTCACGTTCAAGGCGCCGACGGCGCTTGTCGGCTATCGCATCACGGCCCGGGGGGTCACCGGCGCCGACACCCTGGCCGGCCAGACGACCGCGACGCTGACGGTCCGCAAGAACTTCTTCGTCGACCTCAAGCTGCCCAGCTCGCTCACCCAGGGCGACAAGCCGCGGTTCATCGCGCAGGTGCACCACACGGACGTCGTGGGCAAGCTCGCGCTCCGGCTGAGCATCTACGCCGGCGGACGCGACGAGGTCTTTCCCAAGACGATCGAGCTCAAGCAAGACGGCGTCGACGAGGTCTCGTTCGAGCCGTTCGAGGTTCCCGAGACCGATTCGGTTCGGCTGACGCTCACGGGCACGGTCGGCGACGTGACTGACGAGCTGGTCGCCGAGGTGCCGATCCGTCCGTGGGGCGTGCAGGTGGTTGCCTCGGACTCGGGCACCGGCAGCGAGAGCATGCACGATCTTCGTCGGCCTGCCCGCCGGGCAGGACCTATGAGAATCCCGAGATGCTGATCGTGTTGTCGCCGACGCTCGAGCGCATGCTGATCGAGCTGGCACTGGGCCAGGATGCGACGCTTATTCGGCAGCGAGACTCACGTCCGACGTCTCGAGCTGCGAGCCGCGCGAATCTGGCCGCCGTGCAACACGACCGCCGATCGCGCCGCCGATCTGCTGGCGGCGACCGCGGCGCTGCAATACCTGCGGACGGCCCGCGCGACCGCCGCGCCCGAGGCCGCACGGCTGACCGAACGGATCCAGGGCCTGGTGGCCTCACTGATCGCCGCGCAGAACCAGGACGGCGGCTGGCCCTGGGTCAGCGGCGGTCCCCTGCCCCGCTCGTCGGCCAACGCAGCCAATCGCCGCCGAGCGATCGCCTGACCTCGGCGGCGGTCGTCTGGGCGCTGGCGACGGCCGAGCCGCTGGGGCTCGTGACCGACGTCAAGGTGCTCGACCAGGCGGTGGCCTATCTCCAGCCAGGAATTCGCCAAGGTCGAGCGGCAACGATCACGAGACCCGTGCCGCCTTGCTCCACGCGCTGAGCACCCGCCGCGCGGCTGGCTTCGAGGCGGCCAACAGCTTGAATCGCGTGCGCAACGAGCTCTCCGACCCGGCCCTGGCCTACCTGGCGCTCACGTTCGCCAACCTCGATCGGGTGTCGCTGGCCAACGAGCTGATCGGCATCCTGGCCCCGCGGGCCAAGACCGAGGCGACCGCGCCCGGCCGCCCGTCGCGCGTCTACTGGAGCAATTCCGGCCGCTCGCAGGCGATCCGCGGCGCCGCCGAAACGACGGCGCTGGTCGCGCTGGCCTATCGCTCGCGTCCGGCCGCAGGCCCCCGAGCTCGACGGGGCGGTCGCCTGGCTCCTGGCCCACCGCGCCGGCACCGGCTGGCAGCCGCACAAGGCCAAGGGGCCGGCGCTCGCCGCGCTGGCCTCTTACTACGGCCGGGCCCAGGGCGCCGAGGACCGCTACAAGCTGACCGTCACGGTCAACGACACCCAGGTCGCCGAGCTCAACGTCACCGGCTCGGCCGAAGGCCAGGCGATCGCCGTGCCGCGCAAGGCGCTCAAGGTCGGCCAGCCCAACCGCGTCCGGTTCGACGATGGAGGGACGCGGCCGCTTTGGCTACGCCGTCACGCTTGCGGGCTTCACCCGCGATTTCAAGCCCGACCAGGACAGCCACGAACCGCGTCGCCACGATCAATCGCCGCGTGTATTTGCCGGCGGCGCCCGAGCTCGACGGCAAGGTATTGCCGGTGGGCTTCGGCGTGGCGCGTCAACGCCACCTACTTCGAAAACCTGGCCAGCCAGGTCGCACTGGGAGGCAAGAGCCCGCGTCGCGCTTGCGGCGTGGCGCACGATTCCCGACACGACACCCGAATGGGAGCGCGATTTCCTGATCGTCGAAGAGCACTTCCCGCCGGCACGACCCTGATCGAAGGCTCGGTGCAGCACCGGCGCCACTTCGTATCGAACTGGCCGACGGCGTGCTGACCTTTTACTTCGCCCCCAATCAGAACCCAGGCGTGATCACTTACGACGTCCACGGCTACCTGCCCGGCCAGTACCGTGCCTTGCCCGCCTCGATCCGAAGCGCCTACGAGCCGGGCCGATTCCACCTCGGGCCGGCGAGCGAGCTGCGCGTGCGGGCGCCGGGCGAGCCGGGCACCGATCCGTACAAGCCGACCCCCGACGAGCTCTATGCCCGCGGGCAAGGCCCACTTCGACGCCGGCCGGTTCGCCGAGGCCGGCGAGGCGCTCGAGCCGCTCTTCGGCGGCTACACGCTCCGCGACGACATCGCCAAGGACGCGGCCCGCATGCTCCTCTTGATCAACATCCGCGAGGAGCAGGCGCGCAAGATCGTCCAGTACTTCGAGGTCGTCAAGGAAAAGGCCCCCGAGCTGGTCCTCACGCTTCGACCAGTTGCTCGCGATCGGCAAGGCTTATCGCGACATCAACGAATATGAGCGTGCCATGATCGTCTGGCGCGGGCTGATCGAGGCCAGCTATCTGGAAGATGCCCGCGTCGGCGAGCTGTTGCGCCAGCGCGGCAAGACGCTGGAAGCGATCGCCTACCTGATCGAGCTCTGGCGGAGCTATCCCAACACGGCCTCGATCGAGAGCGACTTTTTCGGTCTCTCGCAGGTCGTTGCCCAGACGGCGGCGCAGGCGTTTACCAACCCCGACCTGCGCCGCGAGCTGGCTGTCGCGGGCATCACCCGGTCGGAGCTGCTGCTTCAGTCGATCCGCATGATCCAGGTCTTTCTGGCCCAATCGCCCAGAACCCGCTGGCCGACGAGGCCAGTCTCGCGCTCGTGGGGGCGTTCACCGAGCTCGAAGATTTCAAGGCGGTTGACAGGCTGGCGGCCCGGTTCGCCAAAGCTCTATCCCAAGAGCACCTATCTCGACAGCTTCCAGTACAGCGAGGCGCTCGCCAACTTCCACCTGGGCCAGTACGACCGTGCGATCGAGGTCGCCCAGACGATCGCCCGGGCGACCTACAAAGACGCCGCCGGTGCCGACCAGCCCAGCCCGAACAAGTGGCAGGCTCTTTATATCCTGGGTCAGATCTACGACGCCCGCCGCCAGCCCGGTAAGGCTCTGGAATACTATCGCCAGGTGGCCGACCGGTTCAGCGACGCCGCCGGCGCGATCCAGTCGTACACCCGCAAGGACCTGAAGGTGCCCGAGGTCTCGGTCGTGAGGTCCGACAGACTCCGGTCGTGGCGGCCGGCCTCCCTGCTTAAAGCCAGGCCGGCAGGGTTTGCGCGTGATCGACGCGGTCGCCGTCGGCGCCGGATGCCGGCGACCCAAGCCCGGCATCGGGGTCGACTATCGCAATATCGGCCAGGTCGACGTCAAGGTTTATCCGGTCGACCTGATGCAGCTCTACCTCACCCGGCGCAACCTGAACGGGATCGCCGGCATCGACCTGGCCGGCGTCACCCCGCTGGTCGAAAAGACCGTCGCGCTCGGCGACGGTGCCGACTACGACGACAAGTCGAAGTCGATCGAC
The DNA here is from genome assembly GCA_963850935.1 of uncultured Isosphaeraceae bacterium. GTDB lineage: Bacteria > Planctomycetota > Planctomycetia > Isosphaerales > Isosphaeraceae > CAWFRS01. Next base: position 385,286 of record CAWKNT010000026.1, on the reverse strand, counting down.
CTGCCGCTGACCAAGGAAGGGGCCTACCTGACGATGATCCGGGCGACAACCTCTATGCCTCGGGGATCGTGCTGGTCTCGCCGCTGGAGATGGAGGTGCTCGAGGAGCCGGCCGCCGGCCGCGTTCGCATCACCGTTCGCGACGCTCGCACCAAGGATTTTGTTCCGAAGGTGCAGGTCAAGGTGATCGGCAGCGAGACACCTCAGTTCATTTCGGGCGAGACCGACCTGCGCGGCGTGTTTGTCGCCGAGGGACTACGGGGCTGGTCACCGCGGTCGCCCGCAAGGCGACCTCGCAGTATGCGTTTTACCGCGGCACGACATTTTTGGGCCAAGCGGTCGTGCCGCCGGAGCGAAATAAGCCGCAAAGAGGCAGCGCGAACAATGCGAACATGAACCAGTCGCTCGACGCCAATCTCAAAGAACAGAACATGTCGAATCGCGCCAGCCAGATCGAGCGACTTCAGCAGCGATACGCTCAGCCGACGGACAAGAGCAAGGGCGCGCAGGCCGGCGGGTTCCGCTGAGTCTTTGGAGTCACCAGCCACGACGAGTTATAACCGTGTGAGCGAACTACGGCAGCAAGTTGCCGAAGCCGCACGATCCCAAGCCCAAGTTAACTGAGGAGAACATTTCCTATGACTCGCGCGTTCATTGACTGGCTCTGTTGCTTCTCGGTCTGGTTGGCACCGGTTTACGCCGGCGATAAGTCCGAGGCGAGCGGCAGGCCAGGATACTGCATCGGGGCACCGCGTTTTCGAGCTGCGGACCTATTACACCAACGAGGGCAAACTCACCGACTTGCACAAACGGTTTCGCGACCACACGTGCCGCCTCTTGAAGCAGCACGGCGCCGAGCTGATCGGTTTCTGGACCCCGCTTGACGAAAAGGACGGCAAGGGGGGCAAGCTTATCTACCTGGTCGCCTTTCCCAGTCGCGAGGCCGCCAAGAAGACCTGGGACGATTTCGGCAAAGACCCGGAATGGCAAAGGTCTACAGAAGAGAGCCACAAGAACGGCGTTCTCGTCAACAAGGTCGACTCGGTCTTCATGGAGCCGACCGACTACAGCGAAATGAAGTGATCGGATTACGTTCATGCCGCAGAGTGACATTGACGGCGCCGATCAAGCTTTCGCCCAGTCCCTTTTGGCGGATCGCCTCGATGTCGCTCCGGCAGGCGAAGAGGGCGTCAATGACGTCGGGGTCCCACTGGATGCCGCGCCCCTCCTGGAGAATCTTGTCGATCTGCGCGAGGCTGAGCCGCTTGCGGTAGGGGCGGTTGCTCGACATCGCGTCGAACGCGTCAGCGACGGCCAAGATTCGAGCCTCGAACGGAATATCGTTGCCGGCAGAGATGGTCGGGGTATCCGGTTCCATCCAGGCTCTCGTGGTGGTGCTTGACGCCGGGAAGGATGTGGCTCAGCTTTTTCAAGTCCTTGAGAATTTTCACGCCGATTTCGACGTGCGACTGGATCTTGCGATATTCTTCGGGCGTCAGCGGGCCGTTTTTCTTGAGCACCTGGTCGTCGATGCCGATCTTGCCGACGTCGTGCAAGAGACCCGTCAGATAGAGGTCGCTCCGCTGGGCGGGGGACATTCCCAGCTCTTCGCCCAGCCGCGCCGCGATGCGCGCAACCCGTTCGGAATGGCCCGAAGTGTATGGGTCCTTGGCGTCGATGGCCGCCGTCAGGCCGCGGATGACGCCGAAGAGCAAGCCCTTAAGTCGGCATAGATCCGAGCGTTGGCAAGCTGGGTGGCGATCAGCGACGCGACGTACTGCAATCGCTCGAGATCGGCCTCAGTGATCGGACGGTCGTCGAGCGGGTTGATTGCCACGAGCCAGCCGACGCGAGCCGCCGGCCACCGATGCGTAGCGCCGTACGGTCGGCCGACGGACTTTGCTGGCTCCCATTGCCGTCAAAACTGTAAACGAGCGTCGATTCGCGGCCGGCCGGCGACGGAAAGCCGCGATAAGATGCTGGATTCAACCCCGAGACGGAGCCGCTGATAACCGCGGATTCATGCGGGTCCTTGGGAACCCACGCCACTGCCGCCATCTCGAGCGAGGTCCGCAGTACGGTCGTCGCAACGGTTTGAAAATGTTGCGGCGAATCCGAAATCCGCAGTCGCCGGATCAGCCGTCCAATTACGGCGCGATCGCCGCGCTCCTCTGGCCGCCCGACGGCAATGTCCAGATCGGTCGCCAGTTGTTCCCGCTCTTCGACACTGCTGGCTTGCTCGAGCATCGCGAATGCCTCCGTCTTAGTTCCCACAACTACTCTAGGACACAATGTTCTCGGATTGCTTATCGGAGCAGGAATGTTTGGTCCCCGCAGTCACATGTCCCTTATGTTCGAGTCATTTACTGGACAGATGGAGATACTCGGCATAGAGAACAGAAGGGGCCAGGATGCCAAATTCGAGCGATCACGTGGGACCACGATCGGCAGCGGGCAGGGGCTCGAACCGTTGGTCTCGCAAAGCTTCGCGAACGTAGACTGTTCATAAGCCACAAGCCACGAACACCTTAATACCCATGACCGAATCCATCCGCGATTTCGCATTATTCCTCAACTCAACGCGAGAGGTTTTGGCCGGCTGGAGCATTCACGACGATGGCGAGTGCGACTCGGCCGTCGCGCCGGATCACATCGCCAGTGGTTCGGACCAGCAAAACCGCGCCGACTCGAATGGGGACGCTCTGGCCGCATGGAGGGCGGGCCAAAGTGTCGAACTCATGGCGGCCTTCGCGCTCGATGCGTCGGTTCCCAACAGCGTGAGATCGCCCAATTTGCGGTCGACTTTCGACCATCCCCCAACGAACGGAGAACACAGTACCAATCAGGAGAAGGAAAACGCAGCCGTTTCGACCCAGAAACGCGGTCTCGCCGCGTTGCCTCAACCGGGAGACGAGCTGGCGGGCTTTCGGATTATCCCAGAGCTTGGGCGTGGGGCATTTGCGCGGGTCTATCTTGCCGAAGAAATCAACCTGGGCCGGCGGCTTGTGGCCATCAAGGTTTCGCGGCCCGATGGCGACGAGCCGCAGATTCTCGCCCGGCTTCAGCATGCTCATATTGTGCCGGTACACTCGGTTTGCGACGACCCGACGAGCGGACTGCGCGTCCTGTGCATGCCCTATTTCGGGGGCGCCGACCTTGCGAGAGTTCTCAGGGCCGCCGGTGGGCTTGTTCCGACACGTCACGATGGCGGGAGCCTGGTCGAAGCCCTCGATCAAGTCAGCCGCAGACTTCCCGACTGCTCAACCGGTGCCCAGACTCACAGGCCAGTTCGTATGTCCCGTGCGTCGAGTCTCGAACAGGTGCCGGAGGCTTCCCCGCCGGCGGTATTCGATCGCAAACCCTAGTCTGCGATCGACGCCGAAGTCCGGTTTTCGCTGGCTGCTGTCCCGGCTCGTCGGATCAAGAAGGGATTCACCAGCGCCACGGCGCGATGCTTGTTGCCGAGCCCGACGAGCCGTCGCGCCAGTTCCTGCGCGGGGCCAGCGCGATCCAGGCCGCTGTCTGGATCGTGGCGCGGCTTGCCGAAGGCCTCGAGCACGCCCACGCCCGGGGACTGCTCCACCGTGACTTGAAACCGTCGAATATCTTGCTGGCGGCCGACGGCACCCCGATGCTGCTCGACTTCAACCTGGCCGTCGAGAAGCCGCCGATTCGCCGGAAGGCGAAATCCACCGCGCGCTCGTCGGGGGCACATTGCCCTACATGTCGCCCGAGCATCTCGACGCATTCAATCCCAACGGCACGACGCCCGCCCACGCAGTCGACGAGCGTTCCGACATCTACGCGACTGGGGCTGATCTTCTTTGAATTGTTGACCGGCGAACCGCCTTTCCCTGACCCGCCGCCAGGGACTCCACTGCTCGAAACCATGGACCTCATGGTCGCCTGCCGCCGCCATCCTCCCTCGTTGCGTTCTCGTCTGCCCTCAAGTTCCCTGGAGCCTCGATGCCTTGGCCGCCAAGTGTTTGGCTTTCGACCCGGCTCGCCGGTACGCCCGGGCACGCGACCTCGCCGAAGACCTGCGCCGCTTTCTCGATAACCTGCCGATGAAGCACTGCCCCGAGCCAAGCGTTCGTGAACGTGCAGGCAAATGGGCCAGGCGACATCCCGGCCTGTGCGGCTCGACTTCGATCGCGGTTTTTGCCCTCCTTTTGTTCGGCGTGCTGGGAGCGACGTCGGCCCTTGTGTACGACAGGATGCAAGCGTTGAGCGCGGGTGCGTTATCGGGTCTTCGACCAGGACTTCACCGAAATCCAGTTCCTGCTCAACACTGCGGGCGGCTCGAACGAACATCTGAAAACGGGACTCGCGAAAGCCGCGCACACCATCGCTCCTTTTAGCGCGGAAACGCGAATACATCGAACCGCCAAATCTGGGCCAAGCGGTTGACCCCCGATGAGCGCCGCCGGCTGCGCGAGCAGGTCGTCGAGCTTATCATGCTCGATGCGCGCGCCGGCGTCTTGCTGGCGAGTCGGCAAGGCACGTCAGAGGATCGCCGTCGTGCAATCGAGCGCGCGATCGAGCGGCTCGACCATGCCGAGCAGATCGTACGCGGCGGCCCCGTCCGCGCTGTTCGCCGAACGAGCGCGCTATCACGCCGCGCTCGGTCAAGCCGAGCTCGCCCAGCGTGACCGTGAGCGGTCGCGGCAGATCGCTCCTTCCACCTGCCACGACCTAACGCTGCTGGCGACGAGCCTCCTCGCCGCGGGCGATCGGATGGGAGCCGAGCAGGCCCTCAGACAGGCGCTGCGGCTGGACGTCACCTCGTTCTGGGCCTGGTTCGTCCTGGGTCATTGCCACTATGCGCAAGGGCGGTTCCTTGAGGCGGCCGGCGACTTTGCCGCCTGCTCCGTTCGCGGACCGCAGTTCGCATGGGTGCACTTCAACCGCGGGCTGGCGCTGGCCCGCGCGGGCCGGCCGCTCGAGGCCAGGTACGCCTATGACCGGGCTCTCGAGCTCGACCCAAAGTTTTCCGAGGCGCTGGTCAACCGCGCCATGGTCGAGCTCGAGCTCAACCAGCTCGACGCAGCGCCGAGCGCGACCTTCTGCGTTCCATCGAGCTGGGCCGCGATGATCTGGTCGCACTGACGGCACTCGGCGAAACGCTATCGCGCACCGGGCGAAAAACCGACGCCGAACGCTATTTCGCCGAGCTGCTCGCGAAAAACCCGGGATCGCTCGGTCGTGCTCGTCGCCCGCGGCTTCACCCGCATCGCATCCAACCCAGCCGGCGCCCGCAGCGATCTCGTCGCAGGCACTCGACATAGAACCGCGCAACGCCCATGCCCTCTACGGCATGGCGCTCCTCGTGCGCAGCAGTAACCTCCGCGAAGCGCTCGACTACCTCGAGCGTGCTCTGAAAGTCGATCCCAACTTGATCGACGCCGTGCAGCTGCGCGCCTTAGTCCGAGCACGGCTGGGCGACCCGGCCGCACTCGACGACGTCGAACGTCTGCTGCAAAGCCCGACATCCTATCATCTCTACAACGCCGCCTGTGCGCTCGCCATCTATTCAGAGAAGGTGCACGACGACCGGCAGCTCCCCCACGCGGTGGAGCTCTTGACCCGCGCGATCGCATCGGGCTTTCCGGCGTCCAAGCCGCCGCCGACCCCGATTTGAAGCCACTACGCCACTTCCCGAGTTCCAGCGGGTCATCAAGGAAACTGCGCATCATTGACCCCTCGCGCCCAGCGGCTTTAAGTCCCGCTCCAGCTCATTTGCACAGCCAGCTTCCAGTTGCACTAACAATGTACATAGTATTAATTTTACCTTATATTGAATCGGTCACAATCACTGTAAAGTCTCTTAATTCTGAGGATTTCTGCCAACATTGTCGACTGCATCCGGCCAGGGTGAGCTAGGCTTAAAGTATGAGCGACTCAAACCTATTGGACGTCGCTCGATCCCAAACCTAGCCATACACGCCTAGTTGATCATGCCATTGCGATAAGCAAGCGCCTGCGCCAACCAAACCCCGCCAATCCTTCATGCACGACAAGGGAGTAGAACCATGCCCAAACAACAACAAAAAAGCAATCGATCGTCTCGATCGAAGACGCCTGACCGTGCCGTCCGCCCTGACGTTGAAGGGTTGGAGGCCCGGCTCTTGCTCTACTCGGACTTGGGTGATCAGTGGGCTTACGCGAGCAGGATCACCTACGGTTTCATGCCCGACGGTACCAGCGTCGGCGGTGTTCCGAGTGTGCTGTTTCAGACGCTCAATGCCAAGTTTGCGACAGCGACCTGGGAGAATCAAATAGAACAGGCCGCGGCATTATGGGAAAACGCGACCAACGCCAATCTGGCGCTTGTTTCCGACGGCGGCGAGCCTGAGGGAACCGCCGGGAATCAGCAAGATGACCCGCGGTTCGGCGACATCCGCATCGGCATGATTCCACTTCCGTCAGGCATCCTCGCCGAGACGTTCTTGCCCCCGCCGGCCAATGGCGGTACTGACGCCGGCGACATCTTCTTCAACTCCACCGTCAACTGGCAGATCGGTTCAAGCTACGACCTCCAGACCGTCGCCGCCCATGAATTTGGACACGCCTTGGGGCTGGGTGAGTCGTCAGTTTCCACGGCCGTGATGTACGGCTACTACAACGGAATCAAGCAGGCGCTCACGAGCGACGATATCGCGGGGATCGATTCGATCTACGGCACCCCGCAGTTTGATCAGTTCAACACCGGCGGCCAGCGTGACAACACGTATACGACTTCTACAAATATAAACGCATATATTGCGAGCAACAACCAGATTGCTATCCCGGGCTTGGACATCACCACCGGGGGCGATTCGGAGTGGTTTTATGTGAACGTTCCGAGCTCGACAACCGGCACGATGAGCGTCACGGTGCAGTCAAGCAATCTGAGTTCGCTGTCGCCAAAATTCCAAGTTTACAGCCAGTCACTCAGCTCGCTCGGCACTGAGTCGGCGGTTAATTCGTTAGGAGCGACGATTAGCTGGTCGACGAGCGTGCAAGCCGGCCAGGGCTATTACATCAAAGTCACAGCTGCAGGCGGCCCTGGCCCCATCGGCAGCTATGGGTTACTGCTCAACTTCGGCAACCAATCGCAGTCGCCCATACCGCCCCCCAATACCGTGGTTGGCCAGCAACCCGACGAAAGCGGCGGAACACTCAACAATTCCGCGGTCGCCGGCACTTCCAGTATCGCCGCCGGCCAGCAGAGCTCCGGCCTTCAGCAGGGAATATACACCAACATCGGCACTCTCAGCGGTTGGGTGGAGCTAATGAACGCCTCCCAGCCCTCCGGCAGCAATCAGCCCGGCTCCTCAAACAAGAGCGCCAACAGTCTCTCAAGCGGAGCTTCGTCTGTAACATCGAGCGCCACAACGACCACCGCCCAGACGGCGACGGCCATGGTTTCAATTGGACCGCTGTCACCCACACAAGCCAGCGCTACGGCGGTCGTCTTGGGACCGGCTCCTACGGTTCTTCAAGCCGTGGACGATGCGATCAATCAGCTGGCGTCCGACGACTGAGCATAAGCTCGCCATGACCGTTCGGACCGTGTTTCGTTTGATAAACATCATCGCCAGCGTCGAGACGCCGAGCTACGCTTCTTTTAGACCGCAGCTCTCTTTAATCCGGCCAGCATAGCTGCGTACAGATCCACGCGGCTCGTGAGTAACACCCGTGCCTGTGCTCGACCGGACAACTCGCCAGTATCCCGCCGTCGAACGGCAAGATCGAGGCATTTGATGAGCGGCCGAACAGAATATCAACGGACACAGCGAGCACAGCGGTTCCCGCAGCTGGAATCGCTCGAGTGCCGCACCGTATTATCCACCATGGGCCTTCCTGGTGTTTCACTGACCGCGCCCTACGACGGCCAACTGTTGAGCCAAACTCAGGTGCCTGAGCAGCTTGTCGTCACGTTCAATCTCAACGACGTCGGCTTGGTCTATAGTGGCAATTTCGATGTCCAGCTCTTGGAAGTAAACGGCGACGGTCCGCCTACGGCAATCTGGAACTACTCCAACGCCCCTAATGAATCGGTCGACGCGACCGGCTCGGAATTGATCGTGCCTTTGCAATTGTTCGATGGCACGCCAATCACATTGACGCCTGGGACGTACGAGCTCGAGCTAGTCGGCGAGTCCGGACTCTCATACGCCGCAAGTGGGGCAGACAACTTTCCACCCGAGCAATTGTGGGACCCGAGCGTCAACCAGACGATCGGCGAATTCATTGTTACGCTTCCAACACCTACTCCGACACCAACGCCAACTCCGACTCCGACGCCGTCACCTACTCCGACCCCAACACCAACACCGACGCCGACTCCAACACCTACACCGACGCCGACTCCAACACCTACTCCGCCACCCGTGTTCAATCTGGGCACGCTAGGTTCCAGCCAAACAACGATCGCCGGCAGCATCGATCCCGGCGAAAGTTCGACTGCGATCGGTGTTTATCAATTCAGCCTTGCAGCTGGAACCTACTGGCAGCTGGGCGTTGCCGTTTCGACACAGAGTATTGACAGCGCTTTACAGCCCGACTTGACTCTTCTCAGCAGCGATGGCACTGTCATCGAAAGCGGTACCTCCGGCACGGGGCTTTTCGGAGACGCCACCGACCCATACATTTTCGCCGGCCTCAATCCCGGTACATACACCATCGAAGTTACGCTGCCCCCTCCCCGCAGGGGCCGGGGGTGACCCCGACCGGTGGGACATTTGATCTCAGCCTCCTCGCCCAACCACACACGAATCCCACTCAACTCGTCAGCTTTAGCATAAACAACGCGGACCCCAACGATCCAAGCCCTACGAGCATCAGCCTAAGTTTCTCGGGGCCGATCAACGTGAACTCCGTTATCAACCTCACCAGCCCGGATTTGCAAGAAACAGGGTTACAGGTGGTTGATTCCTCTGGGAAGGAATGGCCGATCACTACTCTGGAATACGAGGCCACGTCGGCTCAATTGACCATGGTGTTCAACGAGCCACTTCCAGCGGGACAATACAGATTGATCGTCCCATCCCGAGGGGGTCTCACTGACCTCGCGGGCTTACCGGTATCAGCTCCGGATGAACCAGCTGGAGTTCTGGCGAGCTGGAGCGTCGCGGTGACGAGCAATGGACCGAAGGGTCCCACTGATCTTGGAGTCCTTTGGCCCGCAGTCGGGGGTAATCTCTCGGCCTCTGCCTCTAGCGAATTCGTTGAGAACACATCGCTCACGCCCGATCAGCCGGTCAGCTATCGATGGGTTGTGACAGTGCCTGGCATGTACGCGTTGCAGACCCAGAGCGGCGGCAGCGACATCGAGATCGTCAATGTCGGCAATGGCAAGACGGACCTGATTGACGCCGGCAGCACCGGTTCTTTGAACACTTACCTGATGGCCAACTTGAGCACGGGAACGTACGAGCTCACATTCCTCCAGCAAGGACAGTCCGCCTCGCTAGTTCGTTGGACTCTCAAGTGCGCATTTCAAGATTGGGATGCCGTGCTCGTCAATGGTGTCAATGCCTCATCCGCGCTGAGTTTGATGACATTTTCCCCGACCCTTCAAGGGTCAGGTACCGGCTCGTCCTCAGGATTGATGTCAGTCAACCCGACGCCCTCCGGAGGTTCGATCTCTCCGACACTAACCGGAAGTCCCTTCGGCGATTCGATGGCGCCTTTGTCGGCCAGCCTGTTCGTCACTGTCAACACGGGCCTGATGGGCCAGCCTTTTGGAAATAGCCAGGCTTTCGCATCTTCCGACGCTTCGGCGCTGGGCTCATCCACGGCCCTCGCGGGTGGCCCGTCGGGCGAGTCCCCTTTGAGCGGGAACAACTCCTTGCTCTTGACATCGGCGACGGCCGATGACGTCAGCCAGACCGCAATCCTGGGTCAAGGCCAAGCAGGTGCAGCGCCCGTTGAAGTGGTCGTCACGCAGCCAACGACGCGGGTGCCCGAAGTGAACACCTCGGATGCCAGTGCACTGGCAGATGCCCGCGCCGTCGCCCTAGCGGAGTCGCTGGGTCAGATTGGCTCGTTGATCCAAAACTGGATAGCCCCTTCGCAGCCAGAATCTCCCCAAGCGGGTTTAGCGACTACCTCGATGGCCGCGCATCCGATTACTACCAGTGAAAATTCGGGCACAGTCGACGACAAGAACGCTTTAACCAGAAACCGGCGCGTTCTGGCGACGCTACGACCCGACTTTGGTGCCGCGGCCGGCCTGATCACGTTGGGTGCCGTCGCTCATGGAATGCGGCGACCGATCCAGAAGTGGTGGCGTCAGTGCAGCCAAATCGTCGCTTCCCCACTCAACCAGCCTATGAGTAGGCTTCCATACCACGCCTCTCCCCACAGAATTTCCAGGGTCACCACCCGCGTTCGCAGGCCTTTGCAGCCACGGTGACCAACCCGGCGGCGCACACGTGACGAGCCGGCGCAATGGCCTTCGCATAGGTCACGAATCGAGCGCCACCGCCCAAACTCGAGCGGCGCGAGCCCAATTCCGCGCTGCCGATTCAGCAGATGACCAGTACTGTGTTGGTGTAATCATGACGCGGCCGAAACTGGACGTCCACCTTGGCCGCCTCGATGCCACCGATGATAAACGCCGCTGGGTCAACAGCGACGATTGTCCGCTCGAGTGCCGTCTTGACGACTCGGGTAAAAGGCATGAGTCTCTCAAGAAAAAACGAGCGGCGCTCGTAAAATCGAAGGTCCTTGCTGTACACCATCTCGTCAATCGTCACCCCTTGAACCTGACGAGCGACACCTGCCCAGAACTCAGCCTCGGCTCTGGGCATAACCAAAAGTTTTCCCCGTGTAGACAAATAAAGCTTGCGCCCGTCTTCGAGCGTATTGACCACGCGAAAGAGATCTCTCACGTTTGCGTTGCGCACCGGATCCCTCCTCACGCTCCGCCCTTACTGTTACCTTTGGTTCACAATGCGGTTTCGCCGCCTATTGCCATCCCGATCGCGACTATCGACCGGCGCCTTGCCGCGATCACTTCAACTGCTTCTCTCTAATCGGTCGATCGGCGCGCCGCATTGAGTTTATTTAAGCACCAAAAAAGGGAGTGTCGAAGTGAAGGGTGTGGGCGGCATAAATCGGTCTCTTACAAGCCCGCCAGGGAGTTGCCGTACTTGAGGCTCAAGGGCTGTTCGAGACCGTGGGCTTCGACGAGTTCCAGGTCGCCAAGAATGTCGCGGCTCGGTCCGTCGGCGACAACCTTCCCGGCGTCGAGCAATACGACGCGAGGACAGAGTTCCAGCACCATCTCGAGGTCATGCGTGGCGATCAGCTTGGTGCAGGGCAGGCGGTCGATCAGTTGAATCAGGCGGCGGCGACCGCGAGGATCGAGATTGGCCGACGGCTCATCAAGAGCGAGTACAGAGGGCTCGCATGCCAGCACGCCCGCGAGGCAGGCGCGCTTTCGCTCGCCAAAGCTAAGATGATGCGGCGGTCGCTCGCTTTGGTCGTTCAAGTCGACTCGCGCAAGGCAATCGAGCGCGATCTGTCGCGCCTCGGCCGCGCTTTTCCCCAGGTTGAGCGGACCGAATGCGACGTCCTCGATGACGGTATTGCAGAAAAGCTGGTCATCGGGGTCCTGAAAAACTAAGCCAACGCGACGGCGCACATGGGGTGCATTGGCAGGGGTGACCTCCAGGCCGTCAATCCAGACGCTTGGTTGAAAAGAGCGCCTCTGGTTATTAGCCGGCCACCCAAAATGGCGGCCATGACCGGCCACTATGGGGACCATCCCGGGCAAGAGCCCGTTCAAGTGCAAAAGCACCGTGCTCTTGCCCGCACCGTTGGGCCCCACCAGCGCGACCGACTCCCCTGGCTGGACGGTCATCGTAATTCCACGAAGCGCGACCTTGCCGTCAGCATAGCGGTACTCCAGGCCGCTAACCCGGATTGCGGGCACGCGACCGCCATCATCGGTCATCGCCATCGAGGTTACTTCAGCACGCACGGATTACCATTCTTTATCTCTTTAATCGTCGAGACTACGGATGACACCGGTCCAGCCCCGCGCGACCATGGCACCGTGCACCCGCTCGGCGCGCTCGAACGTGCGCAGAAAGAGCAGGCCGAATAATCCGGTGAGCAAACTCCAGGCGAGAGAACCCCGACGATCAAACGTGCGTGCCCGCCGGGCCGTCGACATTCGCTCGAATTCTTCCATAAGAACATGTCGATAACGGTCCATAAACTGAAGCGTGGCGACCAGTACCGGAGGAATACCCAGCTTGCGCAGCGCCGCCAGCAGCTTGTGCCATGGCGTTGTGGCCGCCAGCACCAGCATGGTCAAGAGCGCGAGACTGTTTTTGACCAGAATCGTCGCCGCCACGACCCAGAGACCATATCGGGCTCGCTCGGGGTTCGCCGGCGCGACCATAAACGTCAAAAAGCCAAATAGGACGAAGAAAGCCAACCAGCGCCGGCCCAGTTCCCGCGGCGGGATACCGGCCAATCCAACGACGAAGGCCAGCGTCAAGCCTTCGATTCCCAGCGCTGTCCACCAGCCGATCGGGGTGACGATCACGCACACCACAAAAACAAGGCTCGCAATCAGCTTGATCCTCGCATCGAGCCGGTGCACTATGCCGGTCCCCGCGCTCTGGCCCTCGAGCCCGTCAAGCTGCATGAGACGTGGCCTCTTCATGCTGACGGCGAGGCAGAATTCTCGCCATCCCCCAGGCGACGCTAAAGACGACGAGGGTGCCCACCAGTCCAGCGGCGGCTGTCGCCAGCTTGACGGATCCACTCCAGCTAGCATCGTGTTCCATGCCCGGTAGCCTGAGGTCGTAGTCGGGTATCGGCGCTGGAATGGGTGAAGCATGAGCAGACGCATCTACCTTCAGGAAACCAAGTTTCTCGCCGACGAATTCCAGACCATCGGGCTTATCATAGGCGAACGGCGACAAAAACATGGCCACGGCGAGGGCGATACCCAATCCCGCCAGCGCGATCTGGCCCCACCGCCCGGCCCCCGACGAGTTTTGGTTGGGATCGTCGGCCATCTCAAAGAAGTCGGGCCGCCTGACAAGTAAGAACCGTACGACCAGACCCGTGATCAGTGCCTCGCCGACCCCAATAGCTGCATGCACAAGCACCATCCAGCTCAGTATCTTGAAAAAGTCTGCCCAACGTCCCGTGACCCCCAGCTCGATTGCAAAGGCTCCCGACGCCAGAATCACTGAGAACCACGCGGCCGCCATGGCGGCGATCAAGACACCCTTCTGTCCGCCGATCATTCGTCGGATCGGTGCATAGATGACATAACCGCCGACCGCGCCAATCAGCCCCATGTTGATGAAATTGGCCCCGAGCGCCGTCACGCCCCCGTCCGCGAACAAAAAACATTGGACGAGCAAGACGGCCGCGATCACCACCGCTCCAGCCCACGGACCAAGCAAAACCGAGGCAAGCACGCCACCTAAGAGATGACCCGAAACACCTGGTCCGACCGGAAAATTTACCATCTGAGCGGCAAACACGAAGGCCGACATCGTCCCCATCAGCACGGTCGTCCGCTCGCCGAGCTGCCGCTCCAGTTTTCTCAGCGCGAACAACAATCCCGCTCCCCCGGCCACACTCGTAGCTGCCACCACCCTCGGATCGAGCAACGCGTCTGGAATATGCATCGGAGCAGCCTCTGCCAGATTCGATCTCCGGCGCCCAGTTCGTCAGGTGAGCGCGGGTCCTTTGACAACACACCATGCTAACCGCGGTATGGCGTTTGGTCAAAAACTTCATACGAAAAATGCACGATCATTGCGCGACGAGTTTTTGGCACGAGCATTCAGGATGTCTACAATTGAAAAAGAGCGCTCACGTCGACCGTTGCGCGTGCCGCACGTTTCGGATATTTGCTCGAACGAGTCGAATTTCGCCAAAGGTTCCAATCGTGACCTATTCCGACCGACGCAAAGAATACACGCTGTACAATCTCCGAGAGGATGAGGTCGATCCCGATGCGATTCGCCAGTTCGAGCTTTGGTTTGACGAGGCAACGAAAACTGAGATCCCCGAGCCCGACGCGATGACGCTGGCAACCGCCACACCAGACGGCCGGCCATCGGCGCGAATTGTCTTGCTGCGCGGCGTGGACGATCGCGGTTTTGCGTTTTTCACGAATTACGATAGCCGCAAAGGACGTGAGCTCGACGCCAATCCCTTTGCGGCACTTGTATTTTTCTGGCACGAGCAGGAGCGGCAAGTGCGCATCGAGGGGCGGGTTCACCGCGTGAGTCCCGAGGAATCGGATCAGTATTTTCAAAGCCGGCCGGCGAGTTCGCGTATCGGCGCTTGGGCCTCGCCTCAAAGCGAAGTCATCAAGAGCAGGGAGCTGCTTGAAATCCGTTGCAAGGAGTTGGAAAAGGATTTTGAGGTTGGATCGACCCCGCGACCGCCCAACTGGGGCGGATTCCGGCTCGTTCCGCAGACGATCGAATTCTGGCAAGGTAGGCCCAGCCGGTTACACGACCGCCTGCGCTACACTCGCTGTGGCCAATCAGAATGGCTGATTGAAAGGCTCGCGCCGTAATCTGTCAGATAATCCGCCCACATAGTGGGTCGCTTGGCAGACCCGCTCCGGATAAACTAAGGGCAGATGGATGGTACGGGCCAAACTCGCACGGCTCGCGTGACGAATCCGATCGGCATCCCGCCGTCTTGTCCCTGGGAGTCGAACCATGTCCGAAGCGATGTCTCGGCGCTCCTTCACCAATCTAACGGCGGGTGCGGCGCTTGGCTCCGCTGCTGAACCTCAGGCAGCCGATAAGCCGCCGCACGCCAAACCGCCGGCAGCATCTTCCGGACCGATTGAGGCTTCTTTTGAACGGAGTTACCCGGCGCCCGGATTCAATCCCTCGTGGAAGAAGCCGCAGATCAACCGCCTGCTCGTCCAAGACTTTGTGATCTATGCCCATTCCGAGCTCGACATGGTGAAAAAGCTGCTCGAACAAGAGCCGGCCTTGCTCAATTCGACAATGGACTGGGGCAACGGCGACTGGGAGACCGGCCTGGGCGGAGCGTCACACATGGGCCGGCGCGATATCGTCGAATATCTCCTCGGTCACGGAGCTCGGATCGATATCTTTTGTGCAGCCATGATGGGGCTGCTCGATGCCGTCAAGTCGTTCTTGACCCTCGAGCCCAAGCTTATCGATGCGAAGGGCCCACATGGGTTCACGCTGCACTTCCACGCCCAGGTTGGCGGTAAGGAATCCGAACCTGTGCTGGCATACCTTCAATCGATCAAACAGCTCGAGCTCAAGCCTGTTCCTTTCCTCAAGCAATCGGCTCAAGATAAGGCCACACCGCCTAAGTGAGCGAACATCGCCGCGTGCCGTCAAGCACAAAAAGACGCGCAATATAAGCGTGGGCTGGCTTATGTGGCCGGTGATTGCCCCCGTCCTTGAGCGTGACCGCGGCCAGGCCGTAGCCTTTGGCTCCGACGAGCCACAGGATCTGGCCGACGGCGAGCGGAGTCCTCATTGGCGAGGTCCTGCAGGTCGCAAAGCACGACCGGTGATAGGAACCGCTCGGCCAGACGGTGTAGCTCCTCCAGCCGAAAGCAGACGGGCCGGGGCACTCAGCCAAAAGCTCTTCAATCCTCCACGCCCAGTCGGATCTCGTCGGAATTGGCGCGGAGCTCGGGCGCGTACATTGCGTGCGCTCGAGCAGGAAGGGCGTGGAAACTACCCGGGATTTCTGCGCGAAGCCGGTACGAAACGCTGTGTTTGCCTCGCGCCAAGGTACGCGCGAAGAAGGCCACACGCTCGTCACGGAACTCGACATAGGCGCCCATGTCATTACCGTTGTAGCCGCTTCGGATCTCGGCCGCCTCGAAACCTGCGGCTTTAAAGTCTTCGACAATAACGTACTCGTAATCATTCTTACTGTCGATCTCGAGCTCGACCTCGACCAATTCGCCACTCTTGAGCGTTGCTCCGTCGACGAACGGCTCGCGGCGATAGCGCTCGACCTTTTGGCCCACCGCCTGGCCGCGGCCGCCGGCCACATCCACCGTCCTGTCATCTTTCACCAGCCGATAGACTTTGCGATCGACCTTGATCTCCAGACCAGCACGGCTGATCGGATCTTCGAGCGTGAAATTGGTCATGTACGCACTAAAGTAGAGCGGCACCTTTCCCCTCTTTGCTGAACGAGATCGTGTGCTCACCGGCTTCGAGGGCCTTCCCTTCGACCATGAACGCGTTGTCAAACGCAAAGAGATCCGCGGCCGTGATTTTGACGCTTTTTCTCGTCTGGCCGCCCAAGGCAATTGTCACCGACATATCGGGCCGGTCCTCGCCGCTGGCCTTCAAGTATTCCGCCAGCGCCTCGATGCAAAAGGCCGTGTCGCGGGTCGAATTCCAGTAACTGCCGTGCCGGCGGTTGTTGAGCAAATACTTGACCAGCCGCGGTGCCAGCTCGCCTTTGGGATCGGTGCGGGCCAATAGCTTCAAGTAAAAGGCATCGGTCTCGACCTCGCTGCCATACCACGACCACCAGTAACCCTCGTTCGGGAGCTTGAGATAGGCCGTCTGGTTCTCGTCGTCACGCACCACGTACTGGCCGATATTTTGTAGAACGACGGCCAGCTTGCATTTGTCGCCGATCCGCTCCAGCCCCAGGCCGAAGAGCGCCTTGCCATAAACCGACAGATGCGTGCGGTCGCGATCGAGCAAGCCGAGCATCCGGTCGTTCTTGATGCCGGCATCACTCAAGACCATGAAGTTCAAGGCGTCGACGTCGTCGGCGAAAGTTTTTTTGGGCACGATCTTACTCTCTGCATTTTCAAGCAGACGAACCTGCTTGGCCTCGTACGCCGTCAACCAGGCGATGCCCCGTTCGAGCATCCCGTCAGGCAGCTTGCGGTCGTTCTGCGCGCGACCGACAGTCCATGGACAACGAGCGCTGTCGTATGGGCCGAGGCATGTTCGCCGAAGCCCGAAAACCAGCCCCATCCGCCGTCGGACAGTTGCATATCGGACAGGCGCTGCGTGCCCGCACTGGCCATTTTGTCGACTTCGGCCTGGTCGAACACGGGGTTGTGCTCGTAGCCGCTCCACGATTTGGCCCGCTCGCGTGCGTCACCAAGCTGCTGAACGTTGAGGTTGGTGTGTTTGTCCTTGATCGCCTTCAAGTCCAGACCTAGGTTGATCAATATTTTTTGGGTCATGACCGTGGGCAAGAATCGATTCAGGGTTTGCTCGGTGCATCCGTAAGGATAGTCGGCGAGGTATGGCAATGCGTCGACCAAGGCGCCTGCCAAAGTCGGCGAGTAGCGTACCTCCAGCCGCGACTGATCGGGCTTGCGTTCCGAAGGAACACGGATCACCACAGCCGCCTCGTCTTGATCGGGCCGGATCGTGCCGAGGAAGGCTTCGGTCTTGAGCATGCCATGGACATACGCCGGGAACGACATTTGGGCGGCATCTGACTCTTCGTCGGTCAGCGCTTTCATGCGGATAACAGCCTGGCCCTCGTGGGCGACCTTCACTCGCCAGTCGACACGGTGTTCCGACCCTGCGTCCATGAGTACTGTCTGAGCAGACGCACCCAGCGGCGCTAATACGCTTCCTTCAAGCTCGAGAACGACCTGGACCGATTTCTTGGTCTTGAGCTTGTTATGGACATTGGCCGAAAGCACGACCTCATCTTTCTCGACGAAAAATCGAGGCGCCTGCAGCCGAACGAGCAGGTCCTTGGTGGTGACGATTTCCCCATCGGCCTGACCAACCTGGGTTCCCCGGGCCCATCGTCCAGGTCTTGACCTTCCAGGTCGTCAGACTGTCGGGAAGTGGGAACTCGACCAAAGCAGTACCATCGGCCGCGGTGGTCAGTGCGGCAGTCCAGATAGGCGGTGTCGGCGAAGTTGGTGCGAATTGTCGGCTGCGCCCGGTGTCTGCTCCGGCCGAATCGTCGAAACTATCCGCGGAGATTACTTCGTTCGCAAGCGCGCATCGCGCCCACCGGTGCAGCCGCCTTTGCCATGGGTGCGGCTCTCGCCAAGTCTGCGATCGGGGTAGCGAACTTTCCATCCGCCCATTCCACCGATCTCGTACATAGCTCCGAGCATTCTGGTGTTCATCGCCCCGAACCGAACCTCGCCTAGCGCAAGTGCCGCGTCAAACCCGACCGCCCCGCCCAGCTCTTCCATGCCCACCTCGTTCGGCTTCAGCAGGTTAGAAAACCAGCGGCTGAGGCTCGATTCCGTCTGCGGCTGATGGTGCCGCTTCCATTTCCAGAAGAATTCCTTGATGTCGGGCACGTTCGAGCCGCCCGAGATATATTCGACGGCTTTGTCGTAAACGGTCAGCACCGACGAGCCCAGAAACGGCTTGCCGTCGGGGCCAGTGAGCTTGACCTTGACCTTCGCCTTCTGGCCAGGCTTGTAGGCTGTCTGCACAGGCTCGATCGCGACGTCTACGATCCGCGACTCGGGAGGAACGGCGATTTCGCGCACCTCGTTGTGCAACTTGCCATCGGCAACCGTAAGCGCCTCGACAAAAAAGTTGGGCATGTCATGCGGGGCGATGCCGATCATCCTCGACCGTGCTCTTGCCCTGCAAGTGGACAACCTTGGGCGCGAGATACACGCCGTTTGTCGGCCGGAGGAACAACAGGACGGTTGAATTGACGCGATTCGTGTTGATCAAGAGTCGCACGGTCTCGCCCGACCGGTATTCCTTGCGGTCGGGGATGATTTCCAGGTCATTGAATCGGTAGCTTGCACCGTCGAATCCCTGGCCGGTGATCGTGAGCAAATAGCCTCCTTCGATCACGTGGCCCTTGCCGTCGTTGACTGTCGCGGCCAAGCGATACTGGCCCGTAGCGGCGGCCGTGAGTTTTTGGCTCGCATGACCGGCGGCATCGAGCGGTAGCTCCCAGCTTTCGACCGGCGTTTCGACCGGCCGGCGCCGATGGTCGTAGTCGATCTTGAGCAGTCTGAACGTCCCCTTGCCCACAACGGGCCTATGGTCAAGAGTTTGGGCATAGACCTGCACGTCGATCGTATCGCCGGCGCGGTAATGGCCGCGATCGACCCATGTGTAAACTGCGAACGGCTTGCGTGCAACCAGCACCGTCCCTTTGCCTGACGATCGTGCGCCGTGACTGGTCGGTGATCTCGGCAGAAATCTCGTAGCGATGGTCCTGGTCAGGGTGAGCCGCCTTGGCGGCGGCAGTGTCGATTTCGACGGTGAGCGTTCCATCGGACCCGATCGGCAGCTCGGCCTCGGCGACCACTTCCGGCGGTGCTCGGCGGTTGCCTCCACCACGCCAATGCCGGCCGGCGCATCCCCAGCTCGACCAGCCGGGATACCATGAATAATCGCCTGCAAACCACCAGTAGCCCGCGCCAAAGAGCCAATCCCAGCGGGCCACCGGATACCATCGCTCATCAGCGACGGTGCGGGTGATCGTGTACTTGACCTTGGCCTCGGTCACGGGCCCGCCGAAATAGTAGCTGGCCTTGATCGTCGCCGTCACTTTCTCGCCGAGCATCACCGGTTGAGCCGGAGCATCAACCTTCAGCTCGAACTCGGGCTTCTTGTATTCCTCGACTCGGAAATTTCCGGCACCTCGGTTCGGGATGAACACATGATAGACCCCGAGCGTCGCGTCGGAGGGGAGCTCGAACGAGCCGTCAAAACCACCGAACGTGTCGGTGGTAAAACTCTTGGCGAAGATCTTTTCCCCTTTGGGATTGTGAATCTCGACCGGGAACTCCTTGCCTGCGAATTCCGAACCTCTCGCCTGATCGTAACGCGCATGGGCGACCCAGAACTTAAACCGTACGGGCGAGCCAGGGCGATAAACCGGCCGATCGGTGATCGCGTAGGCCTTCGCTTCGTCTTGGGCCGGATCGTGGCGGCCGAAGAACCATGTATTCACGAAACCCAGGTGCGCGAAACGGCCTGCCGCGGTCGTCGCTGTGATAAGCCATTGGTACGCGCCTCCGGGCTCGTTCGGATTGCTGGCGGGGACTTGTACCTGTCCATCTCCGTCGGTCTTGACAGCGATTGACTTCGTATCGACATGAAACTCATTTTTCCCGCGCACTTGCACTGTCCGCCAACCGAACAGGGCGACATCGGCCCCTGCAATCGGTTGGCCGGTACGCGTGTCGGCGATGAAATAATAGGCCTTGTCCGCGAGCGGCTTCTTGACGATGACGGTGTCGTCGAGCCAGACCACGATCCGGCTTGTGTTTCCCCCTTCCATCCGTGCCGTCAGCAGGTAGGCACCGGCCTTCTGCAACGGGGTGGTGACGGTGATCCGCTTGTCGAAATGACCGGCGAGTGGCTCGACGTCAAGATCCCATTGGGCGACTCTGTGTCCCAGGTATTGCTGCTGATCGCGCGCCACCAAGCGAGAGCCGATGTCGCTGATATCGGTCTCTTGCCAGTCGACCTGACGTGGCTGGGACGCGAGATAGCTCTTGACGTCGCCCAAGAGCTTGCCGACCAGGATCTCGTGTGCCTCAAAGTGGACACGGCGGCCGTTGCGAAATCGAAATTCGGCGGTCGCTCCGCGGCCGGCCGGCTGGGTGGTACCGGAGCCAAACTCACCCCAAGCTCCTAGGATCTGCTCGACTCGCAGGCGTTTTGAACTATTGTCTTTATCACCGTAAAGCACGCGGCTGCGCTCGAAATACTGAACTGCGCGATCGAACTGCCGGCGGTTTTCAAAGATCGATGCCAGACTACCCAGGGCCTCTTCTCCCTGCCCGGTCTTGGGATCGTCGGCAATCGCTTGGTAAATCTTGATCGGATTGAATTCGTCGGGAAGTTTGAATCGCTTGATGCCGGTCGCGAGTCGAGCGACCGTTTCTTCGTCCGTCAGCCTGGCAAGGGCGTAGGGATCAGCGGCTTGCAGATCCCCCGCCGACGAATTGCCCGAATTCCACTCCGCTAACGTCTGGGTACCAAATTGACTGAGCAAGAAACCCGCAAGTTCCACCCGGGCCGTGTTGAGCTGGCCGGGGTCGGCTTCCGCAGCCCGGGCAAGTGCCCACCGCCAGCGCTCGCCATCGTTCTTGGCGACTTGAAAACTGTCGGGAACCGAGTAATAGATCGGTGAGCCGTCGGGTTGGACGGGTGCGCCGGTTGCGTTTCTCCGCGAAAAGTCGATGGGGGCGAAGGGGTCACCGTGACGCGCCTCGTCGTAGTCGGCCAGCACGTCGAGAGGTGTGAGACTTTGAAGCCGCCACGAGTTGCCCGCTTCTCGGCGGCCCATTAGGACACGAGCGAACGTCAGGTAAAACTCGCAAGTGGTCGCGCCGATTGGGCTCTGTCCGCACAAGTTCGAGGCCTTGAGTCAGAAGTTGTAGCGACCGCGATCGATCACGTTCGTACGACCCCAAAGAGCGTCCGCCGCCGCGATTGCCGCCGCGGTGAAATTTGCCCGCGATCATGGTCCCGAAGTGCTGAGTATCATCCAAGCAACTGGCGGCAGCCGCCTCGAGCATCCGCCAGTTCCCCTGGTGCAATGCAATGACGGCTTCGCGGAATGCGTCGACCTCATCGATTCGACCGAGCTGTACCAGGCAATGGATCGCACGCTCGAAGTCGGTTCGAATCGTGTCGGACTTGTTTTTGGCGTCGAGCGCCAGCGCGGTAGCCATCGTAGGCATCCTTGAAGTTCCCCGCCTTGAACAGCTTTTCCAATCGTTCACGCTCGCCCGGCCCAGCGGTTGGTTGGCCCAGCACGACACCCATGGCGAGTAGCGTGCAGCCCGTCATTACGATGGCAACCAGCCGAAGGATATCCATGGAAGCCTCGCTTGATTCGAGAAATGGCCGGCGCTTTTGCGCGAGACGTGGGGCGAATTCAACCCACTATAACGTATCGCGGCCGCTTTTCTTAGATCCCAATCAAGTCACGACCGCGGGGAACGATCTGATGGTTGGCCAGGCGCACTCGCTGGCGTATTGGGGGCCGTGCGGACATAAACCCACAACGATCGACCGTCCAAAAGCAGCTCGCAACCAGCAAGCGCTGACTTTATCTCCGGCCAATATTGAAAGCCTAGCCAGTCTGGAGGTTGAGCCGAGATGATCACGTCTGCCGTGGCGAGCTGCGCGACCTTGCGTTGGATCTCGCTGGGTACGGGGCTGCCGGGAACGAAATAGCCGCCAACCGGCGGGGCGAATTTCGGAACCAGAAGTGCGGCGCCATCACACATTGCGAACAAGGCGGTCGACCGCCCGCGTGATAACTCCAGGGCCCGCTCCCACTCCGCCCGCTCCTGCGGGCTCGCCCACAGACCCAAAGTCACCGCGCTGGGCGCATCGGTCCGCCACCGGCGCAAGACCTCAACAGCCTTTGAGCGGTCGTTGATCAGAAGCAGCAAGATCAGTCCCCAGATGAAGGCTTTGTGCCAGCGGCCACGATTTACCACGGCGGCCAGGCCAAGAACGAGCATCGGCAAGGAATAGACCCACGTACCGCGGTGACCGAAAACGAAGACGATGAAAGCAATATGAACGGCCGCGCAGGTGGCGATGACCTCATCGTTGACCGCCAGATCTTCTGTTGCGACACCTCGCATCCGCCGCCACACGGCGGAAAGTCCTTCCCAGCCGAGGAAAATGGTGCCGATGGCCCAAAACCCGATCTCATAACGGAAATAGTCGAGTATTCTTCCGTTAGGAATATAGAGCCATTCGCGCCCACCCGCATTGAAAAAACCAAGTTTGTTGATCTGATAGACCGCCATGCCCGTGCGGGGAAAGATCGTCAACAAGAGTGGCGCCAAACCGAACGTGGCCGCAAGCAGCCCACACACGACGACTGCTGTGAGAACGGCCGGCGCCAGGTTGCGAATCCATGCCCATGTCTGCACTCGGCGGTTCGCGGCGATAAGCGCGATCAAGATTGCCAATCCCTGAAAGCAAGCCATCGACGGCTTGACGAACCAGCAGACGGTCACGAGCGCAAGCGCAAGAGCTCGCCTGCCCCGCGCCTGCTCCGCCAGCGCGTTGACCAACAGAGCCTGCTCGAGCACCTGGACGGCCGTCATATACGTGACCGAAATGAGATCGGGGATGGCCAGCAGGATCAGCACAATTCCCGCTGGTCCAACACGGCGATTCGCCGCGAACCGCGCCATTCCCCACGCAGAGAAAACCGCAAAGGTGATCACCTCAATTCGAAGGGTACCGACGCCGATCCCAGCGATCCCGTACCAGAGGCGATCGAGGAACAACGGGAGCAGTCCGTACGGATAGCCGAAGTCGATCGAAGGTCGAAAACCGCGCTTGATGAGATCCTGGATCACGAGCGCGCCGCCGGCGTCGAAGAACGCGATCCGGTCGAATCTTTGAAGCGGCGTCTGAAAGGCCATCGCCGCCAGTACACCCGTAACCAACAGAGCCGTCAGCCACCCTTCGCGAAAACGGGAACTCCGGTCTCGATTCAGCTCGACTGCAGCGGTATTCCCTGCCGGAATTCGCGCCTCAGCGATCGCATCTGACGACATTCCCATTCTCCAGGCGGCCAGGCGGCCCGCAATTTTCCTCGTTTGTGTCGCCGGGTGGCATGCGGCGATTTCGACTATGTTCGCGCGGGAGCCGAGGCCGTGTGGGCGGCCCCGGGTTCTTGGTGCTATCCGTCGCGAACTGGCGCGGTGATATCGCGTTCGACCGACATCTCACCTGAGCCGGAAAACAACAGTCCTTTGCCGAAACAATTCCAGACGTCGACCACCCATTTGGACGGTGGGAACTGAAGTTGGCGGTACTCACGATGCGGCGAACCGACAATGAGAATATCCGAACGGTCAATGACCTCGTCCAGGGTCAAAAAGCTCGGATCCTGGATAGTGACATCCGTGCAGACGATCGTGGCCGCCTCGTACTCCAGGATTTTGCGGAGCTTGTACGACAGCGATTCGCGCGCGTCATCACTATCAGCTTTGAACGCCATCCCCAGAATGCCGACATGCATCCGATCGAGCGCAAACCGCGCTTTGAGATGACGGACAACGAAATTGGGAAGCCCCTCGTTGATCAACATCGCGGCATGGCCCATCGCGAATCCGTTGGCTGTCGCGGCGGCCAGTTGCATCGTGTCTTTGAAAAGGCAAGGACCGGCGGCGAACCCGCTCGTGGGAAGGCCGGCCATGCGCGGGTAATCGCGCGTGAGCGCATCGTGAATCCTGAAGAAATCAAGACCGTGGTCCGTCGCGACCATGAAAAACTGGTTCGCTGTCGCAAATTGGATATACCGCCAAACGTTGGCGAAAAT
This sequence comes from uncultured Isosphaeraceae bacterium, assembly GCA_963850935.1. Lineage (GTDB taxonomy): Bacteria > Planctomycetota > Planctomycetia > Isosphaerales > Isosphaeraceae > CAWFRS01. Next base: position 361,020 of record CAWKNT010000026.1, on the reverse strand, counting down.
CTTGGTGAACTCCGCCTCAAGCGGCGAGAGGCGAATCACCGACTTGGCGATCCGGCTGAATAGGTCGACCACCAACTGTTCGGCCGTCGGGTCACAACCCGAGACGATTTGAGGGAACTCCGTCAGCTCGTGCATCGCTTTGCCTTCGGCGACCCGCTCGGGACAAAACGCGACCCGCACGTCACGGCCACTCTCCGCGACAAGATCCGCGAGCTTGGAGGTCGTTCCAGGGTACACGGTGCTGCGAAGAATGACGCACTGACCATCGACGAGCAAAGGCAACATCTGCTGCACGAAGACCCGGTGCATCGAATGGAACGTAGGGTTCAGGTGCTCGTCGACCGGCGTGCCGATCACGATGATCACGTATTTTGCCTTCGGGATCAGGCTACGGTCGTTCGCCACAACTAAATTGCGGCCGATGACGTCACGCAGCGCTTCAGCTGCACCAAGCTCACGAAACGGCATCTTACCGCTTGACACCAAAGCGACCGACCGATCGTCGATATCGTGGACGCATATCGAGAGGCCTTTCTTGGCGAAAGTGATGGCGAGAGGGAGCCCGACGTGCCCGCATCCCCCGACTACGCAGACGTCGTATTGGAAGCTCATGGTTGCCTCGCGATCGCGCTATTCGTCATGATTCGCTATTTGCTCGATAGTGGCGGAATTCCGCCATTCTTGAGACTCGAACTCTCCGTATCGTATACTCTGCGCTGCGGCTCAATCGGGCTTTGTCGCCACGCTCACCAAGAACGTGCCGAGGCGGTTCTCAAGTGGTGAAAACCGGATGATCTCTTCGTAAAGGTTATAGAGCGGCAGGAGCAACCGCGCGAATCGGTCTTCGACGTACCGAAAAGAAATACCGCTGGTGCCGCGGATCGAAACGAGGCTGAAGCCCGCCTCACCGAGCTCGTCTCGTAGATTCTGGCGCGTCAATAGTACCTCGTTGGCGGTCTTCCCCTTACTCGAATACAAAGGAGACCTGGGATCGCGATAAAGCCACATCGACGGGCTGTGGGCACTGGGATCGAAGGCAAAGAGCCGTCCCCCCGGCCGGAGGATGCGATAGCCTTCCTTCAAGATCTCGACGCTGCGCGGCCTCCTGGTCGCAATGGTGCAGAACTCCCGAGTAAACGATGATATCCGCCGCGCCGGCCTCGAAAGAGGTGGTACGAATATCCCCGACCAGGTAACGCTCATGCGGCGACGCCCGGCGCGCCGCTTCGATACACCGGGGCGAGATATCGAGCCCCGTCAGGTCGAGCTGGAATTCCGCAAGACGCCTGGTGAACGCGCCGCTGCCGCAGCCCAAGTCGATGCACCGCTCGCCGGGTTGAGGCAAGACGAGCTCGGCGAAAAGTCCGAGCAACCGGCGGTAGGTGCGCTTGCCCAATACGTCGTAGTCACCATGCCGCAGCTCGAAGCTGTCGAAGAACGCGACTTCCCTGGAGATATCCACGCGTGACCTCCCAAGCGATCAAGACGCAACAACCCGGGGTTCTGGTAGCGGGACCCCCAGCTTGGCCACTACCACCCGGCGGCGGAATTCCTGCAACTTTTCCTCGTTGAGCGACTCATGCTCGTGGGCCAGCATGGCCGCTACGGTCGGCTGCACCGGGTATTGGCCCTTACGCGCAGCGTAGCATTCGACCCCGGCAGCGGCCCGGCTGACGGCCTGGGCATCACGAATGTCACCCTTGATCGACTCGACATCTGCCGCGATGTCGCCTAATCGTCGGCGGGCACCCCGTGATTCGTTATCGAGCGACCGGACGCTTGCACCGGCGGCAACCAGCGCGTGAACGAACTCGCTCCCGATAAAGCCCATTCCCCCCGTGACCAGGAAACGCCGATTGCTGAGCGTCATGGTTCGAGCATCATGCCTCGGTCCGGGCCTTCGGGTACCATCATCGTCCCCGCCCGCCGAAAGAGATATGTGGTCGCGAATGCATAGAAAAACCATTTCAAATATTGCGGGAGCCACTTGAGGACGCGGAATCGGCTCTTTCCGGCCTTCCGCTCATACCACGCCACTGGAACCTCGCCGATCTTCCATCCCAGGCGGTGGCACTTGACCAATAGCTCGATGCTATACGCGAATCCGACTGTCGATTCGATCGGGATTGACTCGAGCACTGCGCCGCGAGAAAAGTCGGAAGCCGTTGCTCGGATTGCGCGTTGGCAGCCGCGCGAGGTAATAGAGGGCCCACGCGGACGATCGGACGAGCGCTCCCTTGAGCCACGGACATCCCTTCATGCAACCGCCCGGAATGAATCGGCTCGCCGCGACGATCTCGCAGCCGGCGCGGAACTTCTCGACCATGCAATCAAGTTGTGGGGCATTGTAGTCGTCGTCCGCGGGAAAAACCAGAACGGCCGCCGCGCGACTGTCATCGAATCCCGTACGGATCGCACCGAGAACTCCACGTCGTCGGTTTTTGACGAGTTGTAGTTCAACCTCTCGGTGATCAATGCACTGGAGAGCTTGGAGCGTGTCGTCATCGTCATGGTCGTAACAGATCAAGATCCGGAACGAGGTTCGAACGTGCCTACGCAAAGAGTCAACGACCCGGCCGATATTCGCGCCTTCGTTGTAGACCGGGATCACGATATCGAGTTCCGCGCTCGATTCCTGACCGCGCTCCTTGCTCATGAATCCGGCGGTCGGGCAACTCACGTCCGTGGTGGAACACAAGGCGGTAGCCGCTGGAACCGATGACGCCTATCGCAATGGGTACCCGCATGTTCAGTTTTGGCAACGGGAGACAAGTTCCCGCCCTCCAACAATCGCGCGCTCCCCTCAACGTTGCTCGATCGAGAGATGCCCGAGCAAGATCGCATAGAACAACGCCGCGGAGTTGAGCGCACTATCGAAATCGGGGTCTGCGATCAAATCCGGCAGGGTGCCCTCAAAAAATCGAGGCTCTACGCCGGCTCCGGCTCAAAGCTCGTGTCGGCGGCCGGTCGAGCATTTGCGGCGAAGAAGCACCACATGCGGTTGCCAAGACGGCCAGTGTCAGGCGAGAGATTGCCGAGAAATTGAAATGTTTCCGCGGCATGGCCCGTCTCTTCGAGGAGTTCTCGGCGGGCAGCGTGCTCCGGCGACTCGCCGTCTTCCACATGGCCGCTGGGCAATTCGAGCGTCATTCGGCCCACGGCCGGCCGAAACTGGCGCACGAGCACGAGCCGGCCTTCACAACTCAGAGCCACCACGCTGACATAGTCTTTGGTGCGCAGCGAATAATGGGGGGCGTCGTCATTCTCGAATTGCTTCGCAACGATCTCGAACCAAGGAGTGGAAAACTCCACACGTTCAACCATAGTCGCCCGGACGCCCTCCGATCCTGCAAGAACGAAAAATCAAAGCTCGCTGCTTCAGCCCTGTGTTCGGCCCTGTCGAGTGACGCGCCAGACGGGTCTTCTGATTGCAAGCAGCTGCAAACTTGATTATCGCCACCGGAGTAGGGACACGCAAGTGACGCGATGGGCGTGCAGGGCTCAGCTATAACGGGCGGGTTAGAGCCGTATCAAGTGCCGGGCGAAATCTGGAATCTCTCGAAACAAGACATGATAACTCTCGCTGAACGAACCCAACTTAAATCCGAGTGGCTGCACAACCTGTGCCAGGCTTTCCCTCGTGTAGAGAGATACATGAGCATTCCTGGGCCCGGCGTACCACCAGTTCAGACCCTGCTGGTCGATATCGGCGGGCTGTACCAACGTCGAAAACAGGATCATGCCACGATCGTTCAGAAATGCGTCCAGGTCAGCGAAAATGTGCGCGGGGTCGGTGGAATGCTCGACGACCTCAAAGCAGATAACACAATCGAAGCGTTCGGCGGGACGGGTGGCGTAACGCTCGACAAACGGGTCGTAGGTCTCGACATGGGGAAATCCCGTGGCGAGCAGCGATTCGGCCAGAACGCCATTGCCTCCGCCGTAGTCGAGCATGCGCCCTGGCTTGATGGTAGGAAAGAGCCGATTCACCAGCGCCGCGTTGCCCTGGGGACTGCGCCACCTGATAGTCCGGATCGATAAGAGGGTACTCTTCGTTGTAGATATGCGACCGGAAATCCTCGTGGGTGAAACGATCGAACGCCGTTGTGAAGATAAAGCCACAGGCCCGGCAGCGATGGTAGTAAATCGGCACACCAGAAATGCCCAGGGCGTTGTGCCTATAGATTTCGCAATTCTTGTTGAAATCCACGACACCGTATGGCAAGGCAGCGGCACCACAGCACTTACATTGCGTTTGTCGTTCGCAAATTGGCTGCAAGGTAGCACTCATCAATTATCTCCGGTATTGACGCCGGGGAATCTCTGGAGGCGACTTCGATCTGACGGCCCATCTTTTAAGGTTTGGGACTTATTGCGGCAAGATCAGGATTGTGGTTGACGTAAGGGTTGCATGCAGAGGTCTGACTGGGCACACGGATCTCTCTTTAGAGCCCGTCGTTGTCGACCCGCTTCGGGGGCTACTGTGGCAGAATTCCCTTTTGTCCGGCCGGCGCGGGAACGCGCCGGGTCCCATGGACCTCGACGTCGACGATGCTCGCGCAGGAACCGGGCTGGAGCTTGGTGGCGGTCACCCGGATGTAACGGATGCCTCTGGCGAGAAAGGGATGCAGCCGCTCTCGCTTACGCTCATGGCTTTGAGTTTGATCCGCAAGCATCGTCCATGACTTGCCTTCGTCTGAGCCCTCAACCTTGTATTGATACTCGATCCCATCCTGCTCCCAGACGATGCGGATGCCCGCCGAGTCTTCGGGCTTGCCCAGATCGACTTGCCACCATTGCGGGCTCGACGGCCCGTCCGCACGCCAGCGGGTCGCCGGATCGCCATCGACGGCGAGCGCCGCGGCATGTTCACGATCTTGCGTCGACGACGCGGTTGCCGTTTTTCCCCTCGATAAATCCTCTGGTACCAGCAGTTCGACTTCTTTCAAATGCTGTTCGTCGAGCTTATCAACAGACCAGAGCAAGCCGCGGGTGACCAGGTCGAGGTAGCGCGGGTCGGCAACCGTCTGATTGTTGTGGCCCAATGTCGTGCCAAAAACCCTGGTCTTGCCGTTGTAGATGTTAGTCCAGACAACCGCGAAATCGGCCGATCCCTGTTTGCCACGTGCGAGCTCGTGAGCTGTCGGCTCGAGCTTTCCGGCGGCGTTGTTGTAGAGCTCTTCATTGACCGTCGTCCAGTCGAGCAAAGGGCTGGTAATCGGGCTGGCATGATCGACGAATCGGATGCTGATCGGACGTTGTGGTCCGTGCCCGGTCGAGATTAGTCCGGTAAACTGCATCCAGGGAGTCGCGATCCTTCGGTTCCAGCCGTCGGTGCGATAGCAATGCATCGCGCAGTGGAGGACAACGCCCGGCAGCCCGTCTTTGTGCGGTTGCAAGATTGTATCGATCGCACTCAGGTTGCGCACGTCGGACGAACATTCGTCGTGAACGGCGACGTCGAAATCCTTGGCCCAATCGCGCTTTGCATAAACTGGGTTTTGATGACGCGTAGAGCTATCGGGGTCGTAGGCAACGGTCCACTCGACACGGGCGCGAGCGCTGATGCCACGTGTAAGTAGATCCTTCTGATGCGCGTAATCGTGGCAGCACCCGCCGAGTATCAGAAGTGCGCGGATCGGCTTCGTGGGCTCGAGCGCTCGGCGCACGCAGACCGGCCCGCCCAAGCGAACGAAGTAAGGAACGCCAAACCGAGCAAGACTTTCTTATTCATCGTGAATGCTCACTGGCGGTGCTGTGCGGCGGCATGTTCGATGGCCCACCGAGTCTTCGCCTGCTGTCCTTCCTCGCGTTCGGCCCCGACCTCCGCCAGAAAGGCCATGAATCCGGCTGTGGCCGCCGCCGCTTGGGCCACGGGCACCTTGATCGACACCTCGAATAGCCGTGCTCCGTCACCGCGCTGCCACAGTTCGCCGGTGATTGCCCAGGGCAAGCCGGGGTCGTTGTATTTCCACCGCCAGGCACGCATGGGCCCCATCACAATGACTTTCGTGTAATCGATTTTCTTATTGGCCATGCTCAAGAGAAACAACAACTGTTCTTCCTTGAACAGGCTGGCGACGGGCTCGTTGCCGGCGGCCACGCGCTTGATCTGCCCCTTCGCGACCGGCATGGTGAGCGATGCCGATTTCACCACGCCCTTGTGGCTGGCGTCGGCCTCGATCTTGAAGCCGCTGTATTTGCGCCAAAGTGCGGGCACGGCATCCGGGTCGATTGGGCGAAATTTGATGGTACTGTCATGGGCCGCCCCGACGATCCGCCGTGCCCGGGCAATGATTCCCTGGGTAAAGAGATCCAGTTCGGGTGTGTCAAAAAAGTAGATATATCGCTCGTTGTCGTCCAGATTGAGACCATATACCTGCAGGGCCAGATCTACCTGACTCTCGGGAATCGTGGCCTTGATCTCAACCCCTTCGGTACCTGCCATCGACCGAGCAACTTGTCCTCGTGTTTCCAGTCCGCTCGCCATTTTGCCGCCCTTTCCGCCAACGACGTTGGTCGAGTCCGTCGGCGCCGTTTAGCGGCCGCGTGACGCAGAGTGCGGCCGAAGACGCCTTGGCTCTTAGCTATACGTTACTGGCAGCAGGGCGCGGTTAGAAGTGTGCACACGGGAAAATCAACGGATCGGCGAGCGCAAAATGGCGGGCCAGAGCGCGGCTGGCGCTCTGGCCCAATTCTTAATCTGCATCTAGTTCGTTATACGGTGGCCACGAACCCATGGAAGACACCGTTGGCATCGGAGTAAAAGCCGGTGATTTCGCCCGAGTTGTTGATACCCGTGATCTGGGTGACCTCGACGCCGTTATCGAACGCCTCGCTCGGGTCATCCAGGAAGGTGTACACGCCGGTGTGGGTGTTGTAGAGGAAGCCGTGCTGGCTGGTGGTCGAGTCGCCGTAGTAGCCGACAGCGATGCCTTTGTCGTTAATCCCCAGGACCTGGGAAAACACAAACGTGGCGCCGGGCTCGCCGGGAACGACCGGGATTGTCGGATCTGCGATTGCGACTCCAGTGATACTGCCAGCTTTCGGGCCGGTCTCGCTAGCCATGAAGCCGTGATCCTGGCCGTCGTTCCCAACGTAGAACCCGACGATCTGGCCCTTGTTATTGATTCCCTGCGCGTTGACGACGTTCGGTCCCGAGGGCGCGTTGATCGTGACATAAGACTTGTTGCTCAATCGGACGAATCCTGGCGTCGCGGTCGAGGTGACGTATTGACCGACGATCGTGCCCTTATCGTTGATCCCGAAGGCAGTCGCAGACATCCCACCCGAGGGGATGAACGTGGTTAATTTATTGCCTTTGGCGAAGAAAGCGTTGCCGTTGCCGTCGGTTCCCACTACGGTGCCGCTCGAGTTCACGCCAAAGGCCATGGCGGTCGTTGATCCGTTGACATTCAGCTCGATAGCCTTCTTAGATTTAAGCGGGTTGGACGTGAAGTTGAGAAAGTTTCCGTTGTTGTCGATCGTGAATCCGACGGCGGTGCCGTTGTTGGCGATGCCGTTTTCGTTGGTGCCAGCCGCGGCGGTGTTGCCGGCGTTCGGACCGTCGAAGTTGATGAAATGAAAGCCGCCGGCTTCAGCCTGACTAAGGATCGTGACGCTCGGGCCCAAATTCTTGGATCCCATATTATGCGGCTGTTTCAGGTCGAACACCTGCGCGGGCACGTGCTTGTCATGGACGAGATGCGGCATCGCCGCATTGAGCATCGTGCGCCCTTCCAGCGAGTCGACGACGGGGCGAGCGTTGTGGCGGCGATTAGATCGTGTCGAACCAAACATGCGAGTGTCTCCCAGTGTGAAAGTCGCTGCGGCCAATGTCACGCGACGATGCGATCCCGGGCCACGCGGCGGCGTGAGAAAAACCGGAATCGATTTGTCGCGTGACCAAACCATCGCGTGGGTGCGAATAACGCAACCGTGGTCGTCAAAGAATTCGGCGGGGATGCCGGTACGGTCTATGGCACCACCACACCGGCATGGTGGGGAAAGGCAAATATGGCGGCAACGGCCAGCGTGTTCGTCTCGAGCCGTCAGCACCGTGCGACCTGGCAAGGTGCCGGGCGACTACTTGTCGCTCTGGCTCTAACAGGAGATTGCCAGACGATATGCTTCGCGGACAAATTCCTGGAAATTATTTTCCCTAAATGGCCTTGCACGATTTCGGGACGGGGAGCCTCGCGGCGGGCCACTGTTCCAAGGCGGCTCGGGGGCGAGCCTCCCGGCGAACCAGTGTCGACGATGGCTCGGCCGGAGCCTCGCCTTCTCTGCCGGAGCCCCACCACCCTGATATGGTTGGACCTGTCAAGAGCCCTTGTCGTCTTCCAGAGGGATTCGCGCCGGGTGCGGGGGGGCTTGGCCTGCTCCCATTTTTTGGTCCACCTCATAAGGGAGACTGCCTTGAGCATTTAAATGCGAGCAAATGTAAGTCACTTCGTTCGCTGCTGAGTTCTCCTTCCGTTGCAGGCTGCGCTGAACTCTTTGGGCGTCGCGTAGCCAAGGGAGCTGTGGGGCCGGACCGCGTTATATTCTCGCCGGTACCAAGACGCCTTCGCTCGGGCATCCGCTACATCCTCGAATTCAACTCGCTCCAGAAACTCGTCGCGCAAGCGACTGTGAAAGGATTCGATGTATCCATTCTCCCAAGGGCTTCCCTTGGCCACGGGGAGCGGCTCTACCCCCACGTCAGGCAGCCAGTTCACCAGTGCCTCACAGATGAACTCCGAACCGTTATCGCTTCTGATACGCGTCGGTGCTCCGCGCCGACCGGTGACTCGTGCCACAATTCGCCGGACATCGGCTCCGACGATCGACGTCGCTGCGTGCAGCACGAGGCACTCACGAGTATATTCGTCCACCAACGTCAGCCACTTGAGCGGGCGGCCATTGGCCGTCCGATCGTGGATAAAGTCGCAGGTCCAAATATCGTTCTTGAACTGGGCCGGCTGATTGACGCAGCTATTGGCGCTGGTCCCCGGCTTCGGGCCGAGTTTCTTGGGTTTTCTCAGCCTCACAGGCCGTTTCAGCCCCAACTCGATCCAGAGCCTCCTCACGCGTTTGATATTGATCGTCCAACCTCGCCGCAGCAGTAGAGCGTGAATCATGCGGTACCCGAAACGCGGATGTCGACGCGCCAGCCGTTTGATCTCCCGATTCAAGGACGGCTCATCGGAGCGGCGGCTCCGACGGTATCGCAGTACCGAGCGAGACCGGCCCAGGATGCGGCAGATGCGCCGCTGCGAGATATCGTACTGTTCACCAACATAATCGGCAGCCGCTCGCTGCTGGTCTGGGTTCACCACTTTTTTTTTGAAATATCCTGGAGTATCTGATTGTCCAGGAGCAGCTCGGCGACCAGCTTCTTGAGCCGATCGTTCTCAATTTCCATCTCGCGGTGCTGGCGATCTGCGTCGACCTTCTTGGGGTCACGTTTGTCTCGCCAGCGATAGTACATGGACTGACTTATGCCGTACTTCCGACAGATGTCAGATACTGTCAGTTTCTTGGCCAAGTCTCGGTCGGCTTCCTTTAGCAATCGCGTAATCTCGTCGGCGGTCCATCGCCTTCTCATAGGTCCCTCCGTGGGCTAATCTACACGGAGTCTCCCTTATTGGCTGGACCAGTTTTTGGGGAGCACGCCAGGCTTGACGCGATTTGTCTGCCCGGACGCACACACGCTCCTCTCTCAAGGCTGTCTTTTTCTCTTTGGCTCTTTTGCTGTTCGGCTCAGTCTTACTCCTCCATCCAGGGAGCTGGACGAACACGCCGCGGCACGATCGTTACGACGGTGGATCAATCTGATATACGCGTGTTTGTTAACGCATGTTGTGATTCGTCAGGGGCTACCTCACTCTACAAGCGAGCGTCCGGCTCATCCTAAGCCGGGCTCAAGGGTGGGTCGAGGATTCCCCCTTACCGTACAGATGCCGCAGCCTGTTCGTCCAACCTCCTGGGTACATAGCCTCGATAATACCTTGAAGATCACGACGCTCCCCGACGGTCCGTCACTTCACCATCGCCACCTCCCTCGGGGCAGTCGCCCACATCGAGCGGACAATCTCCCGCGCCACCGCCCTCTGAGTCTGCTCCTGGAAATCATGCCGTTACCGCTATGAACTCTCGCCTTCCCTCCTGTCGAGCCAGAGCTGAGCCCGTGCCCCGATTTTGAACCCGCAGATTCCGCGGAAAGGCCTTGTCTCTTTTGCGCTTCGGCTCAGTCTTACTCCTCCCTCCCGGGGGGCTGGACGAACAGGCGGCGGCAAGATCGTTATGACGGTTGATCCATATGATGTTCGCGTGTTGGTTAACGCATGAATTAACCCGTCAGGGGCTATTTCACTCTACGAACGAGCGTCCGGCTCTTCCGAGACCGGGCTCATAGGGTGGCCGAGGATTCCCCCTAATCGTACGCATGCCGCAGCCTGTTCGTCCAACCTCCCGGTTACATGCCCGCGCCAGGACTTTTATAGATCACGACTCTCCGAAACAACCCGTCACTTCGCCATCAACACCTCCGTACGGGCAATCGCCCAAATGAAACCGACCAGCTCCCGCGCCACCGCGGTCACCGCTTGGTTGGCCGGCTTGCCGCGATTCAGCAGCTTCCTGAGCCGCGAATGCAGCCGGTGTTGGGCCTTCCAGGCGATGGCACGCACCTCGGGCTCGACTCCCTCATTCCTCGCCCGCAAGGCCTTGGACATCCCTGGCGCACGTTGATACTGCCAGGCCGACTCGACCAGAATGCGACGCACGTGGCCGTTGCCGGCTCGCGTGATTCCCCCCAAGCGGCGGCTTGATCCGCTGGAGTTCTCTGAAGGAACCAAACCGACGTACGACATCAAGGCCGATGCCGAGGCGAAGCGGCGGAAGTCGGCGATCTCCGCCACCAAAGTCACGGAGCTGACCATCTCCACTCCTCGCAGCGCCTGGAGTGCCTTGATCAGGGGGGCTCGATCCCAGGCGTAAGCCACTTCACGCAGCCGCAATGTCAGCCGCTCGACGCGAGCCGTGGCCAACTCCACAGCCTCGCGGTAGTCGCTGAAGACGTGCTGGCTGGCTGGGTGTTCAAAAGTCTGGCCGGCGACCCAGCCCATGTGCGGCCTCCCCCACCTGGTCGCGCCGGTGTAGATGCGACCCTGACGCAACAGAAACTTGGACAGGTGATGGCGGGCGACCCGTTCGGAACGCTTGGCGTCGTCGCGTGCCCGCTCCAGGTCGCGGACCGCCTCGGTCGCCTCGTCAGGCACATGGATCGGCGTTAGCTCACCCGAGCGGAGGTAACCGGCCAGCTTGGCCGCATCGCGGCGATCCGTCTTGATTCGCCGCCCGGATTTGACCGGGACCAGCGAGGGGGCGATCACGACACAGCGGACACCTGCTTTCTTGAACTGACGGTATAGCCCGTAGCCGGTCGGCCCGGCCTCATAGCAGCACACCAAATGATCGAGATCCCCCAACCTCCTGAGGGATTTCATCAGAGTCTTGAAATCGTTGGGTATGGTCGGCATGACCCGGGGGTCTCCCCTCCCCGGATCGGCTACGGCGATGGCAATCGTGGCTTGGTGAACATCCAGACCCACAACGTGTGTTGTGATAGTATCTAGCATGGACCAGTCCTCGCGGTGTTGGCTCTGTGCTGATAGGCTCCACTCCTGACAGCGTAACCCACGTTCGCGTGAGTGACTGGTCCAACCATCTTCTCTACGATCACGGAAGCGCACAGGAAGCACCCACTGGTCTGGAGCCGGGAACAAATGGTCCATGTCGCGGCATAATGTATAGCTTGGCAAGTCAACTCCGCGATCAAAGATAGGACCAACGCTGATGGACATGCGTTCAACAACGCTGCTGGGGGATGTTGGCGTTCTCTACCGCGATGGCGTCCTGGGCGCGTTGCCTGACGACCAATTGCTGGAACGGTTTAACCGGACGAACAGCCATCGAGATCATGCAGAGGCCGAGGTCGCTTTTGCGGTGCTTATCCAACGACACGGACCGATGGTCTGGCACGTGTGCAGAGCGCTCTTCCGCGATCCTGACGATACCGACGACGCCTTCCAGGCGACGTTTCTGGTCCTGGTTCAGAAGGCGCGTTCACTGCGGGTCGAAAGAAGGTCGCTCGGCCCTTGGCTGTATGGCGTCGCCTATCGGGTGGGCCGGAAGGCGTCTTGCGCAAAAGCGCGGCGGTGCAGCGTCGAACATGCGGCGGCTGAGGCAAGAGCGCTCAACCATCAACGTTCGCTGTCTCCTGAAACGAACTTGGCCGACCTCACTGCGGTACTCCACCAGGAGATCATGCGACTCCCTGAGCGATATCGCGCCGTCGTTGTACTTTGTGAGCTCGAGGGGCTGAGCTATCTTCAGGCCGCGGATCGATTGAAACTGCCGCTCGGAACGGTGCAGAGTCGCCTGGCGCACCGCTCGCCAGCGGCTTCGCGGGCGTCTGGTCGGGCGTACGCAATCGCGAGACCCCGTGATCTTGGGGCTCGATGAGGCAGGGCCGATGCTTTCCGGCATGCTCGGGCTGATTCGGCCTCCTGCGGCCCTTGTGCGCAGGACTTGGCGGTTGGCCAAGCTGTCGTTGGCCGATTCGGCCCTCGTTCAATTGACCATATCCAGCGGGATACCGTCGCTCGCCGAGAAAGGCTCGCGAGTGCTCGCTCGGCCCGGGACGGTTGGGCTCGCGGCGATCTTGACGACTTCGGCGGTCTTGAGCGCGCTAGTCCTTTTTCAAAATCGGACAGCGGCCCAGCCGCGTCAGGACGAACCGCGGCCGTCGCCCCAGGCTCCGCCGGCCGCACGCCCGAGCGCACAGAGCCGGCTTCCCGCCAAGGCCGCGATCCAAGACGACGTGCCCGCGCCAAAGAGCTCAACGCTGCGGCAGGCCGCGGAAAGATCCAGATGTACGCTCTCGATGCCGAAGGCAACCGAATGCAGCGCGTTCTTCCCGAGAGAGACGTTCGCACGCGAGGCGGGAATCGCATGCAGACTATCGATCGCGGACCAACGGTACCGAGGCGAAGTGTCCGGAATCGTGACGAAGTCGCCTGGCAGGAAACAACTCGTGAGTTTTCGTGGGCTGTCGTCAGCGGTGTCGTTGACCATCGGGCGTCGCAGGCGATTTTCTCGAACGGCGGCGACTTCACACCGCGCCCGCTCGATCGGATCTACCAACGGGTCGAGTTGGGACGTCAGATCCGGAATGTAGACGGAACGTGGTCAGCTTGGAAGGCCGTTGCGCCATTGCCCACCCTGCAAATCCTTGACAATCTGCCCGAAGTGGAGGCGGAAAAAACCCCAGACGAACTGCGCCCCATCGCCCTTGTCGACCCTCTACCGTTCCTGACGGAGGGCTCCTGGAGCGGCGTGGACGTCGAGCGGCTCCTCGCGACACCGCGCGACGAGAACCAACACGGTCAGGTCGGCGCGCCGGGCGAAGAAGCTCAGAAAGTTCGGCAACCCGCGCCGGCCGTCCTGATGCTGCGCTCGTTTGATTTCACGGTCGAGCCCGGCCGCACGTATCGATATCGCTCGCGGTTGTGGTTTTGGACACTGCCGGAACGGAATTTAGGTCGGGCGAGGCTCCCTCAATTCCACGGCCCGTGGAGCGCGCCGACTAACTCAGTGACGATCCCGTGAGCTGCAACGAGGGAGCGCGATGTTAGCACGGATTTTGCCTACGTATTCCGGCGAGCCAGGTCGGCCGGCAGGATGATCAAGCGCCCCGGTCTCTTGATGCTCGTAGGCGAGGGCTTCTAGTTGGCGGCTCGGAACCGGCATGGCCGACACACTTAGCCCGAGACGGCGCAGCGTGAGGCATGACGTCCCAAATTCGTGCAAGGCTATTCAGGCCCTGACGACCCGACGGTAAGAGTTTTCAATTTGGCCCATTGACCAGTCAACGACGGTAGACGCAGGAGTCGCTCGTTCTAGCCCGTGGCGGACGAATTGCTTAGAATCAACAGGGTGGATCTTGGCAGCCGCGCGGCGTCCACCTGGCGGCTCGTCGGTGCACATGCAATCGCAGGCCGAAATCGGGACAAAACTAATACCTCGGGCCGTAAAATCCGTTATGCAACGATCATTGAGCTCGGTCAATCGATGGGAAATCAAGGGAATCGTTTTCACGTGGCTCTTGGCGTCGGCGGCCTTGGCACAGGAGGAAAAAAAACCGGTGCCTGCGGACCATCCGCAACGGATGCGCGAAGGCCAGGCATTATTCAAGGAATACGTCCGGCCGGTCCTGGTACAGCACTGTCTCGTCTGCCATGGCGGTAAAACGACGAAAGGGAAATTTGACCTGTCCGAGCGCGCGGCGCTGCTGAAAAGCGGCATGATTGACGGCGGCGGCAAGGAAAGCCGGCTGTACGCTCTGATCACCCACGCCGAAGAGCCACACATGCCCCAAAAGGGGCCAAAGCTTCCCGTCGCCACGGCCGACCAAATCGCGCGGTGGATCGACCTTGGCGCACCATACGACGCGCCGCTCGTCGAGCGGCCCATTGCAGCGTCGGCTAAATCGCCGACCCCTGACCGCGACTTCTGGTCGTTTCGCCCCTTGCAAGTCCCGAAACCACCGGCCGTCAATAACGCCGAGTGGGTTCGCACGCCCGTCGATCGCTTTGTCCTCGCGGAGCTCGAGGCCCACGGGCTGGCACCGGCAGCGCCGGCGGACCGGCGCACGCTCATCCGTCGCGTTTATTTCGATTTGATCGGCTTGCCGCCCACGCCGGACGAGGCCGACGCCTTCGCCGCCGACCCTGATCCCAGAGCCTATGAACGGTTGGTCGATCGGCTGCTGACCTCACCCCATTACGGCGAGCGATGGGCACGTCACTGGATGGACGTGGCTAGGTTTGCCGAGTCACACGGCTACGAACAAGACTACGACCGCCCTCACGCCTATTATTATCGCGACTTTTTGATCGGCGCGCTCAATCGCGACATGCCCTTCACGCAGTTCGCCGCCTGGCAGATCGCCGGCGATGAACTGGCGCCGGCAGATCCGCTGGCTCTGGCCGCTACCGGCTTTTTAGGCGCAGGCGCATTCCCTACCCAACTGACCGAGGCCGAATTTGAATCGGCCCGCTACAACGAGCTCGATGACGTTGTCTCCACGATCGGCACCGCTTTCCTCGGCCTGTCCGTCGGCTGTGCCCGCTGCCACGATCACAAGTACGACCCGATCGCCTCGGACGATTATTACCGCCTGGCGGCAACATTCACGACAACCATTCGCAGTGAAATCGATGTCTCGCTCGGGGAGGGTCTCAAGCCGATCAAGATGCAGGTGACAAGTGAGGGCTTTCCGCACACCAAGCACAATGCCGACGAGCGCGGATTTCCGCATTTCTATCCCAAGACCTATATCCTCCGGAGGGGCGACGTCAATCAAAAGGCCGGTGAGGCCAACCCCAATGTCCTGCGCGTGCTGAACCGTGGCCGCCGGGACATGTCGTATTGGAAGTGCGAGGCTCCCGTCGGCTGGACTCGCACCGGCTTCCACCGTGCGACGCTTACGCGGTGGCTAGTTGACACCAACGAGGGAGCGGGCGCCTTGGTCGCGCGGGTCGCCGCGAACCGAGTGTGGCAGCACCATTTTGGCCGCGGCATCGTCGCGACGCCCAACGACTTTGGCGCGCAGGGCGCCCCGCCAACCCACCCGGGACTTTTGGAGTGGCTCGCCGCTGAACTCGTCGCCCGCGAATGGCGATTGAAGGCATTACACCGTCTGATCGTGACGAGCGCAGTCTACAAGCAGTCCAACCAGTCTCAGACGACGCACGAAGCCATCGACCCCGATAATGCGTATCACTGGCGCTACACGCCCTGGCGGCTCGAAGCCGAGCCCATCCGTGACACGATGCTGGCCATCGCCGGCTTGCTCAACCAGAGAATGTACGGGCCAGGCACGCTCGATCCGGGCATGTCACGGCGGGGCGTCTATTTCTTCATCAAGCGGAGCCAGCTCGTACCGATGATGATGCTTTACGACTGGCCCGAGCATTTGGTGAGTATCGGCCAGCGCAGCCAGACCACGACCGCTCCGCAGGCACTCGTATTCATGAACAGTCCGCTGGGCCGCCGCTGCGCTTTAGGCCTCGCCGATCGCCTCGCCTTTGAACCGCCCAACGCCGCTGTTCGGCACGGTTATCAGCTTGTTCTAAACCGCCATCCGACCGCGGGCGAAGTGCAACTGTCCGTGGATTTCATCTCCTCCCAGTCGAAGGGCTATGCCCTGTCCGGCCGCGTCGACTCTAACCATCTGGCGCTGGTCGATTTCGCCCAGGCCCTTTTGAGTACAAATGAAGCGATCTACGTCCCCTGATTAAACCCATGAGGAAGACTGATGCCGATTCACTCTCTTCCGGTTGACGCAGGCGCAGGTGCACAACGCCCCGTCACACGCCGCCAGTGGCTGGCCAAGGCGGGCGGCGGCTGCGGACTCTTGGGTCTGGCCGCATTGATCACGGGCGAGCAACCGCTGCAGGCAGGGGCGCGGACAGATGAAAGCCGCCCCAATCTCGCCTTGAACCCGATGGCCCCACGGCCGACGCACTTCGCCTCCAAGGCCAAACGCGTCATCTGGATCTTCGTCAATGGCGGTCCCAGCCAGGTCGACACATGGGACTATAAACCCGCCCTCAGTCGCTGGAACGGCAAGTCAATGAACCAGTTCGACCCGTCGTTCCAGAACACAACCGGCTTCTTCAAGAACCAGGTCGGCGCCTTGATGCAGTCTCCATTTCGCTTCAGCCCTCAGGGCCAGTGCGGCAAGATGGTCTCCGAGCTGTTTCCCAACCTGGGCCCCCACGTCGACAAAATGGCGTTCATTCACTCCGCATACAGCGAGTCGAACAATCACTCCCCCGCCCTGTTCATGATGAATACGGGAATGTCGCGCATGGGGTTTCCTTGTGTCGGCTCGTGGGTGACCTATGGGCTTGGTAGCGAGAGCCAGAACCTTCCGGGCTTCGTAGTGATGAGCGACCCGCGCGGCCGCGGACTCCCCAAGGGTCACGCTGCCAACTGGGGCGCTGCTTTCTTGCCGGGCGCGTTTCAGGGGACCCATCTGCACTCGAGCGGCTCACCCATCGACAACCTGGACCGCCCCGGCGAAATGCCCCAGGAAGAGCAGCGAGCCCAGCTCGACCTGGTCAAGCGTTTGAACGAGATCCACCGCGAGCAGTTCGCAGCCGAGGCCGCGCTGACGGCCCGGATCGAAAGCTTCGAGCTTGCCTACCGCATGCAATCGGCCGCGCCTGAGGCAATTTCGATCGAATCCGAGCCTCAGCGTATCAAGACTCTGTATGGATTTGATGATCCGCGGTGCGAACATGTTGCCCGCCAATGCCTGACTGCCCGCCGCCTGGTCGAACGGGGTGTCCGCTTCGTCCAGATCTATTCCGGAGGCATGGACAATCAGCTTTCCTGGGACGGACATGCCGATATCAAGGGCAATCACCAGCAGTTTGCCGGTGAAACCGACCGCCCCGTGGCAGGTCTCCTCGCCGATCTCGAGCAACGCGGGCTCTTAGACGACACCCTGGTGATCTGGGGAGGCGAATTCGGCCGGCTCCCCATCGCGCAAACAGGTAAAGCCCCGGGCCGCGACCACAACCCCCACGGCTTCACACTCTGGCTGGCAGGCGGCGGCATCAAGGGGGGGGTAAGCCACGGCGAGACCGACGAGGTCGGCTACGCCGCGGCCGTCAACAAGGTGCACATCAACGATCTGCACGCAACGATCTTGCACCTCTTGGGCATCAACCACGAGCGCCTGACCTATACGTACAACGGCCGCCGCTTCCGATTGACCGACGTCGCCGGCAAGGTCATCAAGCCGATCCTTGCGTGAACAGGCGCCACGAGTTTTATCGAAGCCCCCCCGAGATATAGAACAACTCGCCGGTGATCCAGGCGGAATCGGCCGATGCCAGGAACACGGCCGCCGGCGCGATATCTTGCGGCTGCCCGATCCTGCCCAGCGGCGTCTGCGCCTCGGTCTGTTTGCGCCAGTCACTTTCGGCAATGCCAGCGGCGTGCACCCCTTCGGTTTCTACCATCCCGGGATTGATCGAGTTGACGCGGATCTTGCGCGGACCGAGCTCTTTGGCAAGCGCCTTCGTTACTGTGTCGACGGCCCCCTTGGTAGCGCTGTAAACCGTCGTCGTGGCCGGCGCCGAAGTGCCCGCGACCGAGCCGATGTTGATGATGCTGCCCCCATCAGGCGAGAAAAGCTTCACGGCCTCGCGCGATGCCAGGAGCAAGCCGAGCACGTTTAAGTCAAACATTTTGTGAAATTGCTCGGCCGTCACATTCTCGAGCGGCGCAAATTCATAAACCCCTGCGTTATTCACCAGGATGTCGAGCCTCTCGAAAGCCTTTTTTGTTTCTGCAAACAGGCGGACGACATCGGCTTCCTTGGCGACGTTTGCCTGTACGGCTATCGCTTTGCCCCCCTTGGCGATGATCTCAGACACGACTCGGTCGGCCCCTTCCTTGCTCGACGCGTAATTGACAACGACCCGAGCGCCCTCGGCCGCCAGGTGCAACGCGATCGACGCCCCAATACCCTTGGACGCCCCGGTAACAACGGCAACTTTTCCAGAGAGTTTTCCAGCCATGAAATTGCTCCTTTATGCCGGATCCAGTTTTATACCGATCAATACAGATTAGGCGCGAGACCTTGGCAAGTCAAGCCGCATAATGTACCATTTGGTAAGAAAGGATCTGGCGATGCCTCCCGGACGCCCTCGCTGTTTTGATGTCGACAAAGCGCTCGATTGCGCGCTTGATGTCTTCTGGCGCAAGGGATACGAGGGAACTACACTGCCCGATCTCACGCGGGCCATGGGTATCAATCGGCCTAGTCTGTATGCGGCGTTCGGCAATAAGGAAGGTTTGTTCAAGAAGGCCATCGACCGCTATGCCGAAGGCCCGGGCTGCCATGTGCAGGAGGCGCTCGCCCAGCCAACCGCGCGTCGAGTCTTTGAGAAGCTCTTACACGGGACGGTCGACCTACTCACCGATCGGCGCAATCCGCGTGGTTGTTTCATGGTGCAAGGGGCCTTGGCGTGCGGAGACTCGGCCGATCCCGTTCGCCGCGAGTTGGCCAAGCGTCGAGCCGCGACCGAAGCCGCCTTGCGCGAGCGCTTCAAACGCGCCGTTGCCGAAGGAGACTTGCCTCCAAGTTCCAATCCCGCGACCCTGGCCGGCTATATCGCCACCGTCGTTCACGGAATGGCCGTACAGGCCGCCGGCGGAGCATCCCGCGCCGAACTGAAGCGTGTGGCCGAGATGGCCATCCGGGCGTGGCCGACTTGAGCAGGGCCTGCGCTTACGCCGTCGCGCTTGGCGCGAGTAAAAGCTCGACAATACGAACCGAAGAACCGGATTCTCCGCTATATCGATCGTTAGTGGGCCGTGGCGAGCCTGGTTCCGAGGAGAACAAGGGGAGGATTGGGGTTATTGGGCTGCGGGAGCGCGTTGACGGCAAAATCGGCGATTGCGCCGGGACGTAAGATCAGACAGTAGCTTGAACCTCCAAACTGAAAATAGCCGATTTCTTCCCCCTTTTTCACTCGGCGGCCCGACCGAATTTCGGGGAGGATCACGCACGATGACACGTCTCCCATGCCAACGAGAATCAGGCCGATCAAGCCGATCACAGGTTCATCGCATTCGATGAGAATGATCGCTCGTGTGGCGACATGCGCGATGTAACCCTGCGATTTCTTCGGCCCTTCGGGATCTTCGCCCTCCGATTCGGCTTCCGAATAGTAGGTCCCTTCCTGGACGAAAGCCTTGCGGACCGTGCCCGTCACAGGGCTGTGCCAACGATGATAGTTCTGGGCATCGAGGAACGCCTGATACACCGTTCCACCGACGAACTCTAGGGCGAATTCATCACCCGCCAGCATGTCCTGTAAGGAATAGGGTTGGGATTTAACCCAAAATCGATCCTGACGCTGCACGTCGGTCTTGAGTGCGTATGGCGTCGATTCGCAAGCGTTGACGATCACCTGGTCAAGATCGGGGTCGGCGATCGGTCGTTGGCCCGGCTTGAATCGCCGGATAAAGAAATCGTTCCACGAAAGAAAGCCCCAGTGCTTGTCGCGAGGCTTATACTGGAATTGCTCGATCTTCATGGATTTCCTGGCCGCGGCGCACTTCCATCCCCGGGGCGAATCATTGATCACGTAGAGCGACGCCGGACTACTGAGAAAGTCGCACCACGTCGTCAGAATCTTCCGCAACATCGCGTTGATCGCTGGTTGGCGGAATGCGGCGAAGCCAGCAGGGGTCCCCATGCACCAGTCGAGAACGGCATTCAGCGGGACGCCCACCAGGCCGGTCTCGTTGTACTCGGGAGCCCGGCCGATAACCTCGTCGATGAGGAGGAGCATCTCGTCGACGCTCGCCAAATGCCGCTTGTTATACCGCTTGGTGTGGGGCACCTGTTCGATCATCTGCGTTATATACATGCGAACGACGGCGTCGCTGTCGATCAACCGGCGAAACTCATCGATCACCGGATGGACCGTGACCTCATCCGCCTTGGCCCGCACGTCCTTGACCAGGCCCTCGAGCCAGTCTTCCAGGGCATCCTGGTGGGGTAGCCAGTGACCGGCTCGGTGCCTGGCGTGTCTGCTGGAGTGATCGCTCATCAAGCATCCTCATTGCGTGCCGTAGATTACGTATCATTTTGCAAGCGCATTAAGTCGTGCCCGTTCAAATCGTCACAACAAGCCTCTATCACCGATCCACATTCCTTGTTGGCTTTCGTGGCATGATGCGGCTTACGCGACGCCCCGAATCTCGATCGCCTGCGGGCAGCCACTGGCGAAAGTGGCCGTCACACCGAGTGCCAATAACACGAACGACGACGGCTCGGGAACGGCGGTCGCGGAAACGTCGGTCAGGACCACGTCATAGCCGGACGCGTTCTGATTGTACTGGACCTCGAAGCCATAATTGAACGCGCCGAAGCTGGCATAAATGTCACTGCCATTGGCCAGGGGATCACCGGCCTCATTGTAGAAGATGCCGGTGAGCGGCGTGACGTCGCTGGATCCGAAATCCGAATTGAAATTCTCGATGATGGTGTAGCGGCTGTCCAGGGTCGGAGCCGACTCGAGCGACAGGTCAAGAATGCTGCCCTGGATTGTTCCGCCGCCGACCAGATCGAGTTGCGCGTAGTGGCCGGGACCGTCGCCGGGTGTCGTTCCGGCCAGGACGATTCCAAAGTGCGATCCGGGTTCCAGGTCGAGGGAGGCGCCGACGCCGAGGATTCCTGGGCTCATGCCGGGCGCCATTTTGCCGCCAGGGTCAACGGTAACTTTGTTTGCCCAGATGTTGAGATTGTTATTCCCCGTTCCCTTCGTGCCGTTGAGGACCGCCTGGTTTTTGACCTCGACCAACCTCAATGGCGCCGCCTTGGACCCGAGCTGAGCGTTGTTAAGGGTGAGCTTACCCTGGTCGACGTCGACAGTCCCCCTGAAGTTTGTGCTCTTGCCTGTGAGTGTGAAAGCAGTGTTCCCGGTCTTGACCAGCGTGCCGCCGCCCCCGGTAAACGTGCCCGAGAAGGTCGTGCTCGCAGCCGAACCGGTTGTCAGTGTGCCTGCTCCGATGATCACGCTTCCCCCACCTCCTTTGGGCGCATTGGCCAGTGAGCCGATTGTTTGCGTCGTGTTCTGCAAATTAAGAGTCGTACCACTATACATCGAGACCTGCGACGTGTCCTTGAACTGTCCGTCGTTGAAGAGGGTTACCGTCTGCCCGGTGGTCCCGATATCCCCCAATCAATCGTGTTTAAGATGTTGAAGGTACCGGTCCCGTTTTGCTGAATTGTCGGAATCGGGTTGGCCATGGTGCCCGAACCGACCAGTGAGCTGCCCTGGATAATCTCCCCGGTCAACCCGTTGTTGTTGCCATTGAAGGTTGAGCTCAGGACGAGATTCCCGAACGAAAACTGCAGCCCCAGATTGTTACTCGACACGAAAGCATTGTTTTGGCCGGTGAAGTTGAGTGTATATCCGGCGGCGCCACCGGCCGGCGGCGCGTTGTCCCAGTTCGCAGGGTCCTTCCACGTCTTGGGATTGGCCGGCGTCCCCCCGGCCCCCTTCCACGTGCTCTGCTGGCCCCAGGCTGAGTTTATGCCAGCCGTTGTCAAGGCAATGCCTAGCCCGACTACCCAGCCCAAAAAACGCTTGGGCGATCTCTCGCTGATTGCGTGCTTCAAACTTGCATTCTGCATGGTAGATCTCCTCAAAAACTGATCAACTAAATATTTTGAACACATGTTGTTATATTTGCGCGCATTCGGAGAAGGCCCCTGCGCGGATCACCGGCCTGAACTGGACGCGGCCCCGGCTTCAGCAAGCGCCGAGGCGACGTGGAACCACGAGCGCGGTCTTGCGCCGCCACCGACGCTCAACGACGCAGCGGGTCGTCGCGCTGATCGGAGCGGTCAAAGTGGACAAAATCATCAGACTGACCGACGGGGCCAATGGCTCGTCATGACCCCTCTGCACTTGCAAGCGAGACTGGTGACGCCGAGGGGCCAAAAAAGACACAAAATCGTTCGGAGACCGACGCCCGACTGTCGCCGACGCGAAGTGGAATGAATTGAGGCAAGCGGAAACGGGATCCGCCTGACCGCTCCGTCAGGAAAACTCGCCCATGGGTGTTCGCCGCGTCAGGCCGTGACGACCAGCAGCTGGCAGGGGACCAAATTCAAGCCTGACTTTTGATAAGTCCGCGGCTCGGGCTGGGCAAAGCCGTTCAAGTCGACTGTGCGTGCGCGGAACTCGTAAGAGCCAGGAACCAGGCCGTCTAAGCGTGCTGTCCACGAGACTGTGCTATAAACAATCGGCCAACTTTTAGGCTTACCGGTCTCGGGATCAAAGCCCCAGACTTCTTTCGCGGAAGTTCCCGATGGAAGCAGCGAGTCCCAGTCTTCCGGGGGAGCCATCAGCGTGCACGGACGCCATGTCGCCGTGTTCCACGCCGGGTCGTCTTCGGCAAGTTTCAGCTCGCCGCCGGTCGCAGGCCGCAGCCAGTATTCGACCCTCTTGAGCCCCGACCAGCCAGCCATCGCCGTTCCCTCGACCACAATCGGGCCGCCCGCCTTGAACGTGGGAGAGCCCTTCTCGAGATAGGCGGCCGTTTTCAAGTACGAATCAGGATCGTTGTTCTGCAACGCGTATGTGTCGTTGGCCTTGTAATCATTGGTCAACACGATCGTCTGCAACCATTTGACCGACTTGAAACCGTGCGCCCACGGCTGGATCATCCGCACCGGCCCTCCCCGCTCAAGGGGAATATCGCGGCCATTGAGCCGATAGGCCAGCAAAGGGGGAGGTTCCCACGGAGGCGTCTCCATGGCCCGATTGTAGCCGAGTGATGATTGAAACAGTTGGGCAGGATCGTTGTTGTGGAACCCCCAGTAGTACACGCGGCGAACGTTGGCGACCTTGCCAACTCGCTTGAGCACCTCACGAAGTGGCACACCCTCCCACAGACCCTGGCCGAGCGGATACGGAATATTGTTGCACTGCATGGCCTTGAGGTACTTGACGCCATATTCCTGGCCCAGTTTCTTGAGCCCAGCCAGATCGAGGGCGGTACCGTCTTCAAGCCGACATGGATGGGCGATCTCGGCAGTCCCATCGCTGACGATCTCTAGCCGCCAGCTCTCGGGCGTCAGCCGAGCCCTCGAAAGCGCCTCACCTTTGAGCGTGAAGGGCTTGGGATTACCGCGGCTCACGTCGACGAAATCACTCGCAGCGGTCAAGTACGGATTAGAGCGTTTGGGTACAACGTGCGTTTCTCCACCGTTGCTGGCCAGCGACAAGCCCGCTGGCGCAGCCGGTTCGCTGGCCAACCGCGCCGTCAGTCCGCTCGCTGCGGAGATCGCCAGAAATCGTCGGCGATCGATCGAACGCCTCATGGATCTGCCTCCCAGTTCGACGCTTCGACAAGCACATGATCCATGTTATCCTGTTTCGATGATCCCAGCTCAACATTCTGCTTCAAGGATTGGAGGATACGTGAAAACAACCCACGTGGCCGCGGTGAGCATGAACGGCTATCTCGGCGAATCCCGTCGCGTATTGCAAGGCCATCGACGACTGGTGTGCACGAGCCGCGGCGGCGAAGGCCGAGCTGGTGCTATTTCCCGAGCTCGTTATCCACGGCCACTGCACGCCGAATACGTGGGAACTCGCCGAGCCCGTGCCCGACGGTCCGAGCGTGGCCAGGTTGGTGGACATCGCCAAACGGCATCGCCTGGTGGTGTCCGCGGGCCTGAGTGAGAAGGAACGCGACATCGTCTACAACACGCAGGTCTTGGTCGGGCCACACGGCTACATCGGCAAGCAGCGCAAGCTGCACCTGTCGCGCGATGAGGTCTTTTACTACAAGGGCGGACGCGAGATCACCGTCTTTGACATCGGCTCGTGCAAGGTCGGCATTGTCATCTGCTATGACAATCAGTTTCCCGAGGTTTGGCGCGTGCTCGCCCTCCGCGGGGCCGATGTCGTTCTAATGCCGCACGCGGGCCGATTCAAACTGTGGGACGAAACGCCCGAAAGCCAGGCCGCCGCCCGCCGCTATTCGCATAACTTTCTCAAAAAATATGCCCTCCGAGCCCGCGAGAATGCGTGTTTCGCAGTCCTGGCCGACCAGGCCGGCCGCGCAGGTCATGTGGATCTCTGGCCGGCCGACAGTGAAAACCAGCCCCACCATGCCGGCGCAGGCTTGATCTGGGGTCCAGACGGCGAGCTGCTCGCCAGTACTCAGGAGGATCGCATCAAGGACGAAATGATCGTGGCGACGCTGGATTCAGCCCTGTTGGCCCAGGAGCGATCGTTGGCCAATTATATGCTGCGAACGCGCCGGCCCGAACTTTTCGGCGAGCTCGTGCGCGACCAAGTCACGTGTTAGTTAGATGGGTTCGGACCGCAAATCGGTGGACACAATCGGCATGAGACCAAATGCAGCGAAATGGAATGCGAAGTTCATCGCAATTGCAAAGTCTCTGGCGATTGCGATCGCTGTCGTGCTCTGCGTGGCCCTCATTCGTTCCGAAGCGGCAGATGACGAGGCCCTGATCATCACGCCGCCAGGTTTCACCCAGCCGGGTGAGGCAAAGACGGCCTCTGGCGCCAACACGGCCCGGCTCAAAATCATTGTCCACGACCGCGCCACCGGCAGACCGATTCCCTGCCGTTTGAACGTCGTCGGGCCCGACGGCCATTTCTATCAACCGGCGCCCAATCCGCTCTCTCCCTTCAGCTTGACCGGCCAGTGGCCCAAGACCGGCAATGGGAACCGCAAGGACACGGCGCCCTATCGCTACCTCGGCCGCTTCTTCTACACGACCGGAGCAATCGAGGTCGCTGTTCCTGCCGGCGACGTACGTGTCGAAGCCTGGAGAGGACTCGAGTACCGCCCGGTTGTAAAGAGCATTGCCGCTCCCGCCAGCCAGACGATCTCGGTGGATCTTGTGTTGGATCGTGCTCTCGCGATGGCACCGCTCGGCTATTACTCTGGCGACCTTCATCTCCACTTCCCGCGCAAGACCGAGGCCGACGACCGTGTCATCCTCGACCTGCTCGAGGCCGAGGATATCCAGTTTGGCTCGATTCTGGCCTACAACGAGCCGCGCGGGCCCGTATCAAGGGCTGATGGAAACCATGGCCGCGCCTCAGCTCCGTGGACTGGGCAAGGCCTCAGTGATCCGCCGCGGCGGAGACCTCGATCGCTTCGGGCCAGGAATACCGCGGAACCACTTACGGTCACTTGAACCTCCTCTGGCGCGACGACCTCGTGCTGGCAGGCCAGAAGGTCGACGCCAACAACTGGCCGCTCTACGGCTCGCTCGGCCGCGAGACCAAAAAGCAAGGCGGCTTGGCGATCCACGCCCACGGCGGCTACGCCCAGTCGATCTACGCCGACTTCGTCCGCAAAAACGTCGACGCCGTCGAGCTGCTCCAGTTCGGTGTCTACAGAGGGATCGAGCTGGCCGACTGGTATCACATCCTCAATATCGGCTATCGCTTTCCTTGCGTTGCAGGGAGCGACTACCCCGCCTGCCGCAAGCTGGGTGATTGTTTGACCTATGTCCATGCCAAGGATCGGCCCGACTTTGCGGCCTGGCTCGAGGCCGTGGCCCAGGGCCGGAGCTTCGTCACCAGCGGGCCGATGCTGCTGCTTGAGGTCGATGGTGAGCCGCCGGGCGGGACCATACACAAGGTTGGCACCGGCCCGCACCGCGTGCACGCCCGCGTTCGTGTGGCATGCGAGGTTGCGCCGATCCATGCCGTGCAAATCATCGTCAACGGCAAGGTCGTCCACGAGCAGGCTATTCCGGCCAGACAGAGCCGAGGAGCCTGGATCGAAGTTGACCGCGCACTCGAGTTCGACCGCTCGTCATGGATCGCGGCGCGGGCCTACTCCAAGGCACGCTCCGGCGCTCCCGACGCCGAGGCGCATACCAACCCGGTTTATCGTGTATCTCGATAACAAGGCTCCCTACGACCGCGACTCGCTCGACAAGCTGGTCGCGCGGATCGACGGTCAGATCGCGGCGCATCGCAAGCGGCGCTTCGACGAGAAGGCTCGGGTGCTGGATGATTTCCAGCGGTCGCGCGACATCTTGATGAGAGTCCGCCGCGAGGGAGGTCTGCCGGCCGGCGGCATCCCGGCGACGTGGCTCGACGAAGAAGCCACGACGTTCGACGCCAGCCGTCGGACTCACTCCGACCCCCAGCTCGGCCGGTTTCTCCAGGCCGTACCGTCGCTCAGGCCGGATGAAGCGTTGAAGACATTCGAGACTGTGGACGGGTTCAGAATGGAGGTGGTCGCGGCCGAGCCCTTGGTACAGAGCCCGGTCGCCGCGGCCTTCGACGCCGACGGCAACCTTTATGTCGCCGAGATGCGTGACTATCCCTATAAGCCGCGGCCGGGCAAGACGCCGCTGGGAACTCTGCGGCTGTTGCGCGACAGCGACGGCGATGGCCGCTTCGATCAAAGCCACGTCTTTGCCGATGGCCTGCTCTGGGCGGCGGGTATCGCACCCTGGAAAGGAGGGGTTTTCGTCACCGCGCCTCCCGATATCTGGTATTTGAAGGACACCGACGGCGATTTCCGGGCCGATGTGCGCAAAAAGATCTACACGGGTTTCGGCACACAAAATCAACAATCAATGGTCAACAACCTGGCATGGGGCCTGGACCACTGGATTTACGGGGCGGCTTCGGGAAACGGTGGGACGATTCGCCGGCCGACGGCCCTGCCGCGCCGGGGGTATCCGTCGAGCACAGCGATTTCCGATTCGACCCCGAAACCGGGGCCTTCGAGCTCGTCTCCGGCAATGACCAATTTGGAAACACGTTCGACGATTGGGGAAACCGATTTACGAGTGACGAATCACACCCGATCTCGCAGCCGGTCTTGCCGCGCCGCGAGCTGGCGCAATCCCTATCTCGTGGTCCCGCGTGCTGTCAACGACATCGCCGGTGGCTCGGTGCCCATCTTCCGCATCAGCCCCGTCGAGGCATGGCGTCAGATCCGGTCAAGCCGACGAGTCGCCCACAACGTCCGGACCCCGGAATCCGCCGGCGTCAGTCATCACGTCGTCGATGCCGGTGCCGGCGTGACGGTCTTTCGCGGCAGCGCCTATGCGGCAGAGTTTTACGGCAACGTTTTCATCGGCGACGCCCAGAACAACCTGATCACCCGGCGGATCCTCGTCCCCGATGGCCCGACGTTCACCGCTGTTCGCGGCTCGCGCGAGCGGGCGACGGAATTCGTTCGCTCGTCGGACAACTGGTTTCGGCCCGTCAATTTCGTGAACGCGCCCGACGGCACGCTTTATGCCCTTGACATGAGCCGCGCCGTCATCGAGGCCATCCACATCCCGCTCGACGTGGTCAAGCACCTCGACTTGAAACGCGGGCGAGACCAGGGACGGATTTACCGAATCGCTCCCCCCGGATTCCGACACGTGGCCCCGGCGCGATTGAGCCAGGCCACGACGGCCGAGCTCGTCGCCGCGCTAACCCGGGTCGACGCCTGGTATCGTGACACGGCGCACCGCCTGATCCGCGAGCGGCGTGACTCCGCCGCGATCGAGCCGCTTCGCAGGCTGCTTCGCCACTCCGCGGCGCCGTTCCCGCCAACGCGGGCCAACGCGCTTTGGTCGCTCCGCGGACTTAAGCGCATTGCGCGACGACGATCTCGTGCTCGCGTTATCTGACCCCGCATCTGAGGTTCGTGCACAGGCCATCGCGCTAGCTGCTGAGCGACTTGACCGTTCGCCGGAACTGATGGAACGCGTCTTCAATCTCGCCGATGATCCCGATTCGCGCGTGCGGTTCCGCGCCGCGCTGGCACTGGGAGAGACGAGCGACCCGCGCGCCGTCACGGCTCTCGCATCCATTGCTCGTCGCGATTCTACCGACCGATGGACCCGGACCGCGGTCCTTAGCTCGTGCTCGCAGATGGCCGATTGGCTTTTCGTACAACTTTCTTCAGGCCCGGTTGCGATCGGGTCCGACGACAAGGCGTCGTCGATGCGCGAGTTGCTCGATTCGCTGGCTGCGATCGTTGGAGCACGCAACCGGCCCGACGAGGTCGGCCGCTTCCTCGACGCACTGGCAGCACGCGACGGAAAGAAGATCGACGGTTCGCTGCTCGACGAGATGCAAACGATGGTTCTCGCCTTGGCCCGAGGTGCGCGGCGTTCTGGGGGTCGTGTCCGATGTCGACGCCGATTCCCCGCGGCCCGGCGCCGTAATGGTCGCGAGGCTCATCCAGCGTGCCACAATGCGGGCAAAGGACGAGCAGACCCCCGAGACGGAGGTGCGGGATGCGATCGATGTTTTGAGCACGATCGACCCCGATCGGGCCCGTCCGGTCCTGCTCGAGCGGCTGGCAGCGCAGCAGCCGTTGAACGTCCAGGTCGCCGTGGTACAGGCCATGGCCGAGGATCGATCGGCCAATGTCCCCGACATTTTGCTTCCGCGACTGCGCGGCTTCGAGCCGGCCGTCCGGGCTGCGGCAATCCGGACCTTGCTCAGCCGCGTCGACTGGACCAAGGCTCTGTTGCTATCCATTCAGCCAGGTGCGGCGGCCGGAATCAACGCGGCATCGATCGAGCCGGCTGAGCGTGCGCCCTCGTGAAGCACCGTGATCCCGAGATCGCCGGGCTGGCACACGCGCTCTTCGGCGGGACGGCAACGCGATCGCGTGCGGCCGTGATCGCCGACCACGCGATTGTCTTGCAAACCAAGGGGGACGCGGCACGCGGGGCCAAGGTGTTCGAACGCGAGTGCAAGACTTGCCACAAAGTCGGCGATCGCGGATTCGCGCTCGGCCCCGACCTGACCGGCTCGCCTTCGGCCGACCCGGCATCGCTTCTGGCCAACATCCTCGACCCCGGCGCTGTCGTCCAGCCCAGTTATCTCCAGTATACGGTGGTCGACCAGAATGGGCGGATCTATTCGGGCATCATCGCCGCCGAGACGGCGACAAGTCTGACCCTCCGCCGCGGGGACGGAGCCGAGGATACGATCCTCCGCACCCAGATTGCAGAGATGGCCAGCACGGGGCTTTCGATGATGCCGGAGGGATTCGAGAAGACGATCTCGAAGCCCGAGATGGCCGACCTGATCGCATTCCTGCGTGCGTCGCACCGCGGCAATAACGCAGGTCCGGACGTCGAGGACCGCTCGCGGCCTCTCGACATCGGCACGCTGCCTGGGTTGATCGAACCAGAGGAGTGAGGTTCGAGTTACCGCACGATTTGCAACGTCGGCTTGCTCTGCTTCAGGTCGTTCACTGCCTTGTCGGAGAGCCCACAGCCGCGGATCTCCAAAGACCAAAGGGAAGGCATGGCTGTCAGAGCCTTCAGGCCTTCCTCAGAAAGCGGCACGCCGTCAAGCGAGAGGCGCAAGACTCGCGAGCCCGACAAGTAGCTCAGCCCCTGGTCGGTTACTGCACTGCCAGAGAGGTTCAGGGTCCTAAGTTGTCGTAAAGAGCTCAAATGGGCCAGGCCCGGTCCGCGGACCTTCGTTCGATCAAGGTAAAGCACGTGGAGGCCGGACATGCCAACCAAGTATTGCATGCCAGCGTCCGTGATGGGTAGACCGCGTAAGTGAAGGCTTTGGAGCTTCGTGAGCTTCTCCAAATGCGCGAGACCAGCGTCGGTGATTAATCGGGTCGGTGCGCCCGAACTGGTTGCCATCGTTGTGCGGTCGGAATACTCCAGCGAGACACGCCGAATGTTGGGTAGTTCATCGAGCACACGAAGTCCCTGGTCGGTCACTGTGGTGTCGATCAGGTAGATTCCCCAGATTCGATCCCCATGGCTCTTGGCCAGGAGCGCGAGCTCACGATCGCCGAACTCGACATCCTCGCCGCCGGCGCGACGTGTGAAATCGATCGAGAACAACTCCTTGCGGCCGAGAAGACCGAAAAGCCCCGGCGTCCGCTCGACGACGCCCGCGTGACCGCCGAGCGCATTGACGTCGGACACGACGCGTTGGCCTGACAAGCTCAAGGGCTCGGTGGTCGGGGCGTTGAACAGGTCGTATACGGTTTCGGCCGCCGGCCCCAGCTTCTTAACCACCGAGGGGCTAAGCTGCGAAAAGAAGACGGCGGCAAGTAAAAGCCCGGTCACAATGAGCAAGATTTTCAATCGGAATTGAGTGCGCCGTCGCTGCGTTAACTCGGGAGTCGTATTTTCGATTTCCATGGCCTGAGTTCCGCAAACCGGGCGTTTCGAGATTGTCGCGCCGTTGCTTCACTATTTTGACCATAATAACACCCAGTCGGTGCCCAATACCCTACTTTCCGCACATCTCGCTTTGATTTCCCCGAATTCGGCCTGAGACCGATTTGGCAAAGGCAGCCCTGGTCGGCAAACATATCGGAGTTGATCGTCGCCTGGTGCTCTGCCGTCCGTCATCGTTCCCGATCGGCGACTGTCGTGAACTCGAGATATTCTTAGCCTTGTCCTGCGACCTGGCAATGTCCGACCGTGCGCGGTGATTGTCGCCGTAGTCACTTGTGACTCGGTCCATGAACGTAAGTCGAGCGGCCCACGACTTACATCAAGTCGCATCTTTATAAGTCAATCACAAGATTTTTTGCTCCTTGACGTCCTGGTCTTCCTCGCCATCATTGCGGCAAGCCTTGCAGCAGTCGGCCTGCCCGTCTACGACTTTGAGATGGCCAACATCGAAAACCGACCAGATCGCGGTAACACCCAAGGAGACAACCCGCATGGACGAACCTCAACGACCACGCCAACCCGGCGAGACGGCCCGATCGAAGAAGGGACGCCAGCGCACCTTAACTCGCGGCGGATCGCCGCTCTTCCCATCCTGAACCACTTCCTGGGCCGTCTCCGCCTTCGGGCGTTCCTCAGCGACCACCTGCCCTATGAAGATGGCCGCACCCTCATCCCCACGGCTACGGCCTTGCTCGTGCTGGTGCGAAACCTCTTGATCTCACGCGAGCCGCTCTACGGTGTCGGTGAGTGGGCGGCTCGCCATGAGCCAGAACTGCTGGGATTGGCCAGCGCTCAGCTTGCCGCGTTCAATGACGATCGCATCGGTCGGGCCCTCGACCGCCTCTTTGACGCTAACATCCCGGCGCTGTGCTCAAGGTCGCCGCCCACGCTGTGCGCGAATTCGACGTCAGTCTCGACCAGTTGCACAACGACTCGACCACCATTACTTTTCACGGCGACTACGATTCGGCTCAGCGGGAACGTACCCTGCGAGGACGATTACGCCTGGCGGTGACGTGGGGCCACAACAAGGACCACCGCCCTGACCTCAAGCAGTTGCTCTACATCCTCACCGTTACTGGCGATGGCGTGATCCCGGTGCAGTTCCGCGTCGAGAGCGGCAACGCCACCGACGACCGTTCCCACCAGGGACGTGGGAGCTGCTCTGCCAGTTGACCGGGCGTCGCGACTTCCTCTACATCGCCGACTGCAAGCTGGCTACTACCGAGAACATGGCCTATCTGCATCAACGCGGCGGCCGGTTCCTCAGCGTATTGCCGCGAACCCGCGGTAGGACGCCGCCTTCCGCGTCGCCGTGCTTCGCCAAGAGGTGTCGTGGCGACGGATCCACGACAAGTTCGACGACGAGGGGCAGTTGGTCGACCGCTTCTCCATCTCTGAGCCTGCAGGCAAACCACCGAGGTTATCCGTTGATCTGGTATCACAGCACACGGAAGGCCGAGCTGGATGCGGAGGCACAGCTGACACGGCTGGAGAAGGCGCTCGAGGGCTGGACGAACTGCGCCAAGCTGGCCTCGCCGCGGACCCGATACCGAAGCCGCGCCAAGTCGTCGAGGCCGTTGAAGAGCTGCTTCAGAACTGCGACGTCACGGAATGGATCTCCGTTCAAATCGAGGAGCAGGTCACGGAGAAATACCGCCAGGAGCAACGCGGTCTACCCGGACAACGAGTACATCCGGGGAGAAGCTGCGTTCATACTGAAGCACCGGATCGAGCTGGAGCGCTAGACGAGGAGGCACGCTGCGACGGGACCTTCCCACTGGTCAGCAACGACCTCGCAATCACTGAGCAGGAACTTCTGCTCGCTTACAAGCAACAACCGGCGATCCAGCGACGTTCGAGCACCTGAAAACCGACTTCGTGGTATGCCGGTGTTCTTGAAGGAGGTGAGCCGGATCCAGGCCTTGCTTTGCGTGTACTTCTTTGTGCTGCTGGTCTAGTCGCTGTTGGTGAAGAATGGTCGCGCGCTACAGTGCAAGGGACTCTTAGCCGCCGGTATCTGAACGCCGCCGCCAACTGATCAATGCCCTGGAAGGCGATCCACCAATACAGGCCGTTATGCCATTCCCTGCGGTCCGGCAAGCGACCAGCCGAAGATTTTAGTACAGAGCTGACGATCTCAGAGGAGGATCCTGCGGCTTCTGTGACGCCCAAGCCCTACGAGGCTGATCCCGTCAGGCCCGCTACAGCCACAGAAATTCGAGATATTCAGCGGAGATGTGCATGCAATAATGCTAGCGTCGCCCCAGGAGAGTCGTGAGCGTGTCAAAATCGACCGGCTTGACGAGGTGATGATCGAAGCCCGCTTCGCGGGCCCGACGGCGGTCGTCCTCCTGGCCGTAACCCGAGACGGCGACGATGACACTGTTCTCGCAGGAATCGTCTTTCCTGAGAATCGCCGCAACCTCGTATCCGTCCATGCCGGGTAGCCCGATGTCGAGGAGAACGAACTCCGGCCGAAACGTCCGCGCCGTTTCGATCGCCGCCTTGCCATGAAGTGCAACCTGCACGTCGTTGCCCAAGAGCTTAAGAAGCGGGCCAGCCCCCCTGCCGTATCGACGTTGTCATCGACGACGAGGATGCGTGAGCCTTTACGTATCTCTTTGCGGCCGTCGTCCGAGGACATCGCCCCCATCTCTGGCCTGCGTGGCCGCCGGCAGAGCAATCACGAATTCGCTCCCCTTGTCGGTCCCTTCGCTTGATGCCAGTGACGCGCCCGCCGTGCATCTCGGTGAGCTTGCGCACGATCGTGAGCCCGATGCCCAGGCCCCCTTCCGAGCGAGCGATGGAACGCTCTCCCTGCGAGAAGAGCTGGAACATATCGGGCAGTTTCTCGGGCGGGATGCCGATGCCGTTGTCCCGCACCTTGATGACGACGTGCTCGCCTTCCAGCGCGGCGGTCAGCCAGATTCGGCCGCCGCTTTCGGTATACTTCGCGGCGTTTGTCAGCAGGTTCACGACGATCTGCTCGATCCGTGTCGGGTCGGCCCAGATTGGCAGGACATCGCTCTCGAAAGATGCAATCAGTTCGTGCTTCCGCTCTTCTGATCAGCGGGCGAACCGATTCGATGGCTTGCATCGAGGACGTCGGCCGTGTCGAGGAACTCTTTCTTCAAGCGAATCTTGCCGCTCGTGATCCGCGAGACGTCGAGCAGGTCGTCAATCAGGCGGACGAGTTGACGCACCTGTCGTTCGATGACGTCCTTGGCGAAATTGACATTCTCCGCGTCGTCGGACATCTTGAGGACGGTGATGGCGTTGCCGACGGCGGCGAGCGGGTTGCGCAGCTCGTGGGCGAGCATCGCCAGGAACTCATCCTTTCGTCTGTCATTTTCCCGCAGCTCTTCATAGAGCCTGCCGTTCTCGATGGCGCCGGCCGCCATCTGCGAGAGCTGCATGATGAGGGCCTCGTCGTCGGCGGTGAACTCGCCCTCGATCTTGTCCAGGAGCTGGATGACGCCGATGCTCCGGCCATTCTTGCCCAGGAGGGCCGCTCCCAGCCATCCGTTCGGCGACTTGCCCCAACGCCTCGTGCTGACTGATCTGCGCTCCAATCTGGATGCTCGTTCGAGCTGAGCTCGCGTCAGCCGCGTGCGGGCGGTAGCTGTTTTTGAGGGCGGCGATAGACGCCTAAGTTACCTGGGCATGAACTCGGTATCGGCGTCCGAAGCTTCGTACCCGACGACGGTCGAGACGGCATTCATGACGTGTGATTACCCTCCGGCGTCAGCCAGGCTCGTCATCGCCTGGTTGGCTCCGATCAAGACGCGGGCCTCTTGCGGTGATCACCGCGAGCGAGCGAGGCGATGTCAGTTGCCGAATGCAGCCGCGAGGCGAGGTCGGCGAGCTTCTGAGCTGCTCGGCCCGGGCCTGCGTCGCATTTTCGGCCAGCTTCCGGTCGGTGATATCGCGGAAGTAAACCGATAGTCCTCCGCTCTCGAGTGGGATAGGCCCGCATTCCGAACCACTTCTTGTACGGCTCGTCATAGTTCTCGAATTCGACGCTGACCTGTTCGGCGACGGCACGGCGGTATTCGCGCTCGACGATCGTGCCCGACGCTCGCCGGAAAAACGTCCCAGTGGCTTTTGCCGAGCAGCTCGCCGCGGCTGACGCCGTTGATGCGCTCGGCCTCGGCATTCATGTAGGTAAACCGCCACTCGGAATCGAGCGCAAAGAACGCATCGGTGATGCTCTCCAGGACGACGCGCCGCCCGCTCGTCCGCGGCAGCGGCCGCCCGCCTCGCGCGGGCGAGCTCGATGTGCCCACTGACGCGGGCCTTGAGTTCGCGAGCGCCGAACGGCTTGACAAGGTAATCGTCGGCTCCGGACTGGATGCCCTCGACGCGGGCCTCTTCGCCGGCTCGCGCCGAGAGCATGATGACCGGAATCGTCGCCGTCTGAGGGTCTTGCTCGCAGCTCTCGCAGCAAGCCGAAACCGTCCAGCCCCGGCATCATCACGTCGGTGAGCACCAGGTCCGGCCGCTCGGACCGGGCGGCGGCCAATGCCGCTGCCGTCCGCGACCGCTTGCACCACGTAGCGACCGGCGAGAAGGCGTCGGACGTATTCCCGCATGTCCGCATTATCATCCGCGAGCAAGATCCGTGGCCGAGCGGCCGGTCGGCGTCGTCTCGTGCCGGGGACGGCGAACGGTCGAGGCCTCGATCAGCGGGGAATCTTCGCTTGCGCCTTCAGGCAGCCAGCGCAACGTTTCCACTGAGATAAGGCCTCGGCACCGACCGCGGTCGACGCGGACGTGCGGACCGCTCGATGCGGTCGGCAGGCAGGTGCGACCGGCCGAGCGGAATGGTCACGCTGAACGTCGTGCCCTGGCCGAACACGCTCTCGACCTGGATTGTGCCCCCGTGCAGCCGCACCAGCTCCTGAACCAGGGCCAGCCCGATGCCCGTCCCTTCATGAGTCCTCGCGCGGGTGCCTTCGACGCGGTGGAACCGCTCGAAAATGTGCGGGAGCTGCTCCGTCGGAAATGCCCGAACCGGTGTCGCGGACGACCAGCCTCGCCCCATCGGCTTCCCCGCTCAAGCGTACCTCGATCTCGCCCTCGAGCGTGAACTTGAAGGCGTTCGAGACAAGGTTCAGGACGATCTTCTCCCACATGTCCCGGTCGACGTAGACCGGCTCTCCGAGCGGCTCGCAATCGACGATGAGCCGCATGCCGGCCTTCTCGACGGCGGATCGGAAGACGCTCGCGAGCTCGGCGGTAAAGGGCCGCCAGGTCGGTCGGCTCGTACGACGCCTGCACGCGGCCCGCCTCGATGCGCGAGAAATCAAGCAGCGTATTGACGAGCTTCTGCAGCCGGAGCGCATTGCGATGGAGCAATTCGAGCCGTTCGCGTTGTTCGGGGCTGGTTGCCTCGGCGAGCGCGTCCTCTGCCGGGCCGAGCATCAGGGTGAGCGGCGTGCGAAACTCGTGGCTGACGTTGGCGAAGAAGGCGGTCTTGGCCCGGTCCAGCTCGGCCAGGGCCTCGGCACGCTTGCCGCTCTTCCTCATAGGCCCTCGCGTTCGAGATGGCCGCCGCGGCCTGACCGGCGACCAGCTCGAAGAAACCGCGGTACGAGTCGTCGAACGCCCGGTACGGACTGATGCCCGCGACGAGAAATGCCGAAGCTCGTTCCTGGCTGGCCGCCCGCAGCGGCAAGACGATGGCCTCCTTCGGAGGTACGCTTCCGGGTCCGCCGGGTAGTTCCCCGAATCGGTTCTGAATGTCCACGACGTGAACGGGCCCGTCTCGGGCACCGCCTCCGCCAGCGGCCACGACAATCGCCAGGTTCGGACCAGTCAATTCGATGACTTCGGGGCTCGCGCTCGTACCCCTCTGGAGCTGGCTCGACTCGCAGAGCCGTGCCGTCTTGCCGTCCGGAGCCACCAGGTAGAGGAGCGAGAACGGGATATCGGCCGTATTTTCGCCGAGCGTCGTGACCACGAGCCGACACGCTTCGTCGACGGTCTTGGCTGCCGTGGTTCGCGCTCCCAAGTCCCGGAGCGTTTTCAAGCGCCGTTCGCCGATCACGCGCTCGGTCTCTTCGGTCACGACGCAGAGCATGCCGCTGACGACGACCGGTGTCATCAGCGAGCGGGCTGTAGGAAAACGTGTGGTAAGTCTCTTCGGTGTAGCCGCTCCGCTCGAGATAGAGCAGCAGTCCCTCATCCCAGGTGGCCTCTCCGGTTTTCAGCACGCGTTCGATCCGCGGCCCGATGTCGGGCCAGATCTCGGCCCAGACGTTCGATGCCGGCGAGCCGAGCGCCCAGGTGTGCTTGATTCCAAGGTGGGCGCATACGCGTCGTTGTAAAAGAAAGTGAGCTCCGGCCCCCATGCCATCCACATCGCATAGCGCGACGTGAGCATGATGCGGACGGTCGTTCTCAGGCTTTGCGGCCACGCTCCACCGGCCCCAGCGGCGTCTTCGACCAATCAAACGACTGCATGCGTGCAGCCATTTCGCCGTTCCCCACGAAACATTCGGGGCCGGTTGACTCTTGTGCGTTTTTCGGGTCAGTCATTTTGCTGTCAGCTCGATCGTATCGAGTTCGATCTGTTGACGCTCGGTGGTGATTTTCCTCATTGTCCGTGAGTCGTTGTCCGCAATCTGACGGACCATTTCAGAGCACCCGCACCGCGTACTCTGAGCAAGCGGCTGTACCGCTGCAACAGATCGAATTCTCGTCGCTGACAAGCGGCAAGGCAAGGCCAGTGGCGAGGCTTCATGCACTCTTGGCAAACCAATTTCTGACTGCAATTCGATTCGTTGTGTAGCAGTTCCTGTGCCAAAACATCGGCGAAGATACACGGCCCGATCGTAGTCAGTCCAACAAGGCCGACTGACGTCGCTGCAAGAAGCGGCGGACCGCGGCATCGCGTTCGAGACCGATGGCGATTTCATACGCGTTGCGCGCTTCGCCGTTCGCACCTATCTTGGCCAGCAGTTCCGCGCGAGCAGCCCAGTAGGGCTGATATTCGCTGAGCCGAGAATCGGCCGCGATCTCTTCCATTGCCTGGAAAGCGGCGGCGGCGCCGTGCACCTCCGCAATGGCCAGGGCGCGATTGATCGCGACCACCGGCGATCCGGAAAGCGCCAACAGTGCGTCGTAGAGCTGCACGACCGCCGGCCAATTGGCGTTCCCCGTGCGGCGGCGATGCACGTGGGCAGACTGAAGCGCGCCTTCGAGTTGATAGCGGCCGATGGCGCCCAATTTGCTCGCACGAGCAAGCAGCGCCTCGGCCGCATCAATCATCCGCGAGTTCCAGAGTGACGTATCCTGCTCGGCAAGCGGCACGTACTCGCCTTGCGGATTCCGCCGTGCAGGCGCCGGGCTTCCGCGTGAAGCATGAGCGCCAGCAGGCCCAGCGCCTCCGGTTCCTGGGGCAAGAAGCTCGGTCACGAGTCTGCCGAGAAACAGCGCGTCCTCAGCGAGATCGCGCTGCGCGACATCGGTCCCGCCGGGATCGGTCCAGCCCTCCGCGAACGCGGCGTAGATCGCATCCAGCACGGCATCGAGCCGGCCGGGAAGCTCTTCACGCTCGGGTATTCGAAACGGAATGCCGGCCTGCTTGATCTTGTTCTTGGCGCGCACCAGTCGCTGGCCCATGGTCGCCGGCGACATGAGAAACGCCGAGGCGATCGTTGCCGCGTTCAGTCCGAGCACGCTCTGCAGTATCAGCGGCGCCCGAATGCCCGGCTCGATGGCCGGATGCGCGCAGGCGAACATCAAGGCGAGACGATGGTCCGGAATGTCCGCATCGGCCCGCGCTGCGTCGCAGCCAGTCAGCGAGAAGCTGCAACTGCTCCGCCGCGCACTCTTCGTGGCTGCGCCGTCGCCGGGCGAGTCGATCACTTTTGCGGCGAGCGGCGGTCAACAGCCACGCTTCGGGATTCGACGGACAACCGTTCCGCGGCCAATCCGCCAGGGCCGCGACGAACGCCTCCGACAGTGCGTCTTCGGCGGCACGCGACATCCCTCGTGCGCGACGCGAGAAAGGCGACGAGCTTGCCGTAGCTGCGACGCGCAACCGCGTCCGCCGTGCTACGTGCTTGCCGTCGCCGTTGCCATCGCTAGGGTTCGTACGCCACCACGACTTCGAATCGCGTCCTCTATCAAGCAGCGGTTCAGTCGGCATCACCCAGATCGGACGCACCTCGACGACGCCGTGACTTGCGCCGGGCAGCGGGCGGCCCAGGCGAGCGCGGCATCAAGATCGGGCACGTCGATCAGATAGTATCCGCCCAGTTGCTCCTTCGAGTCAACGTAAGGGCCATCCAGCACCTGCGACTTGCCGTCCGTGACACGAACGGTCGTCGCAGTCGAAATCGGCTGCAGCCGATTCGAGCCCTTCAAGGACGCCGGCCTTCGTCAGCGCCTCGGTGAAGGCCTGATAGGCCGCCACCCCCTGTTTTTGTTCGGCCTGCGTCATCTTCGCCCATCCGGCCTCGTTCGCATAGAGCATCAGTAAATATTGCATGTGAGTTCTCCGTCGTCATTACGGGCGGGCACTGTGCTCAGCCACTACCTTGATGACGATCGAGCCTACTGCCATTTCGACATTGGACAAAAGAATAAAACCGGAGCTCGCGGAAATCGTTGATCAAGGGCGCGGGAAAACGCTACGCGCCTTGCTGTTTTTCCTTGATTTGGTGATTGACATCTCGCGGAACCGCCGATATAGTTTCCTAGGAAACTATAGGAGGCGAAATGGCCGCACGGGAATCGATCAGCACGTTAGAAGATCATGCGGGTTATTGGCTGCGGTTTGTCGAACCATGTGTCGCACGCTTTTACACGGAAAGTTGAGGCTCAAGGCGTCACGGTCGCCGAGTGGGTTCTTCTACGCGAAATGTTTGACGCGTTACCTGTTAGTCCCAGTCAACTTGCAGACAAGCTCGGCATGACGCGAGGAGCGATTTCCAAGCTCGTCGACCGGCTTTGCCAAAAGAAGCTTGCAGCTCGCAGCTACTCGAGTGGCGACAGGCGCTATCAATCCGTTGGCCCGACTGCGGCGGGGATCAAGTTGGTGCCCAAGCTGGCTCAGCTTGCCGACGAAAACGATCTCGAGTTCTTGGCCATCTCAATCCAGAACAGAAAGCTTGTCTCGTCAACCTGCTACGAGGCATCGTCCGCCAGCAAGGTTGGAAAGATTCGCCGGTTAATTGAATCTTGTTTCGACGCCCGCAAAGGAGAAACCATGAACGCAGAACAAACGAGGGTGATGGAAGAGTGTGCACAGGGGGCACTATCCGGCGAACTCGCCTTTCCCGAGATTGTTGGCCGGCTCGCTGCAATCGGCGTGCAGCGATACCACGCCGATTACAGCCGTCAGGAGATCACTTACTACGGGTCGGACGGTGATTCGCTGGTGGTCGCCGCGCCTCACCCCTCTCACGCAACTGCCTCAGAGTTTTCGCCGTCCTCCGTTGAAGTGGCCGTTCGACAAAGTCAGCGGAGCGAGCACACATATCTCGATTTTATCCGCAAGACGATGGCTGCGGGTTGCGTGGGATACTTCGTCCAGATCACAGGCCGCTGCGTCATCTATTTCGGCCGCAACGGTGAAACCCATGTGGAGCATTTCCCACCGGCACCAGCCAAATAGAAACGCGAGCCAACGTCGCAAACGCCACAGTGAGCCACACGGACCATGCGCAAGAGTGGCAAGGGGATCCGCAGTCGGCAAGTGTCGATCTCTTACGTCGACCCCACGGTTTGCTTTTTCCGCCTGTCGAGATCCCCGGCAGAAATCGAATCAGGTACCACGCTGGATGAGCTCGCCATCAAGTGCCTGTCCGGCGCGTAGTCTGTCGCGCGACTCGACGTCTTCGGGGAGAACGCCCCCCCTTTTTGAGAACTCACGCCCCCCTGCGAACGTGAGTCGGTCTTGGATTTGGATTGATCGGACGAAGATTTCTGGTCGTTCGATCCGACGAAGTACAAATAACCAAATCCGCCGATCATGCCGCAGACCAGTGCGACCGCCACACTCATAAGAAGGCTTTTCGTCATGGATGAATGCTGCGGCTGAGGAGGGTTCGCTCGATGGTCCCGGTCTGGGTTGTCGTGTCGGGATGCGTCCGTTCGCGGTATGATTTGGCCATCACCGCCGTTTGGTCGGGCCTTGAGGGCTTCATTTTCGGTCTGCACGGCTTTAATTCCCGGGAAGTAGAGCGGGCTGGGCTCGCTCACCTGGGTCGTCTCGACGCGGACCGTGCTGTCGGGATGGATTTTCCAATCAGCCGGATGCTCACTCGCCGCCTCGATGACAGGATCGGTCGTGGTGATCGTGATCGTGATCGGACCGGCCGCGTCGTCACCGGATTGAGTTGAGCCGGAATGCTCGTCACTGCGCTTTTCGGATTCGTCGTTGGCCATGGAGCGATCTCCTACGGGCAGAGCCGTCTGCTACTCGTTTCCAGAGCTAGTGCTCGCGATCCCCTACTTACTAACTGGCCACAAGCAGCGAATCCTGTGCCCATCGGCCCAGCGACCTCAAGAGAACGATCTCGCCGTGCTTAATTTGCCCGGTAGCTTCTTCGAGGGACTGTAGCGAAGTGCACTCCGCCGCGGGAGTGCGGTTGAGCCCGGCACGATTGCACGGGCTTGTGGTGTTGCACGGACCAAAACGTCTCGAGCCTCTCGGTCGGAGCATCCCGTCAGCTTTCAACGCACCACACGACTTTCGAATGATTCAACGATTGTGCGTTTACACAAACTAAAGACGATTTTAAATGCTTTTCGGAATACTAAATGCAAGAAAACTATCCCGTGCGCCGATGTCTGAGCGTCACCGTCTCTGAATTTTTCGTGCGCGCCTCGACTTGACTTTTGGATCGCTTCCCGCCCAGCTCCAACATTTGGTGACCGTCGGCCGATGGAGTGTCCGCTGATGAGGTTGTTATTAGTTCGCTCGCCGATAACAACCTGGCCCGGCTGGGTCATAGCGCTCTGGACCGCCGCCGCTGTCGCTGTGGGCTACTGGGCTCCCAGCTTGACGAGACTAGCGGCCGAGGGTCAAGGAAAACTTCTTGGTAAGGACGCAGAGAGCCAGCGCGCGGCCGAGGGCTTGAGCCTGGCGTGGCCCGACCAAGCCTACGAGTCGCTGGCGGTCGCTGCGCTTTACAGGGCAGACGGATTGACGGCGAATGACATCGCCTACGCGAATCACCTGGCGCGGCGGATCGAGGGCGGAGACCATCCCGCTGCAGTGCTACGTGTACTCGGGCCGGACTCAGCGCCGGATATCGCTAAACGGCTATTCAGCGGGGACGGGACAGTCGTACTCGTGGCCACTGCTCTGTCCACGTCGTTTGTGGCTCCCGCAACACATGAGGCAGTTGCCTGGCTTCAGTCGCAGGTGCGAGCAGACCAGCTCGACATTCCCGACGGTCTCGTTGTGCGCTGGGTGGGTGATGCCCTCATTGGCGCGACTATATGAGCAACGTCCAGACGTCGCTCGATCGCGCGGCGGTGGCGACTGTCGTACTCTTGCTCGGTGTCCTGTTCGCCGTCTACCGCTCAGTTTGGCTCGCTCTCGTTCCCTTGGCGACGATCGGGGCCAGCCTCGTGATCGCTCGCAGCGCCCTGGCCTGGATGGTGCTGGCAGGATGGGAGGTTTCACCGCTCGTCGAGTTGTTTTTGATCGCCCTCCTCTTCGGTTGCGGGACGGACTTCTGTCTATTTATCTCGTGGCGCCTTGGCGAGCACTGGGACGCCGGCGATCCTGCCAATTCGATGCGCATGGCGCTGGAACGTTCGTGGCCGACTCTGTTGACTAGCGCCGGGACCGTGATCATCGCGCTTTCGCTGATGGGAACGACCCGGTTCAAGCTGTTTTCGAGCACCGGGCCAAGCGTCGCCATCGGACTAGCCATTACCCTGGCAGCAAGTTTGACGCTGGCGCCCGCGTTACTGGTGATTTTGGCCAGGCTTCGCCCCGGCGCGTTCAAAGGGCTTACGGCACCATCGTCGGGGCTGTGGGAGCGAGTCGCTCACTTGGCGCTGGCGCGGCCGGTCGTGAGTTGGTTGGCCACAGTCCTGGTGCTGGCTCCATTGGTGACCCTCGGTCTTCGCTCGAGTTTTGTGCAGGACGTGATGATCGAGATGCCCAGTCACATGCCGTCGGTGAAAAACCTTCGATGGCTAGCCACTAAATTCGATACGGGAACGCTATCACCACTGACAGTCGTGCTTGACACGGACGCCGATCTGCGCGGCTCGGAGGGTCTCGCCCTGATCGATGACGTCAGCCGTTTTCTAGCACGCCAGCAACGGATTCGTGAGGTCCGCTCAGCGACGCAGCCGCTCGGAAGCACGGCTCCGCTGGATCCCGCGCGACTCTCCGAGCGGCTGCGTGCGGTGAATGCTGGACACCTGCGAATGAAAGCCGGATCGCGACAGCT
Source organism: uncultured Isosphaeraceae bacterium (assembly GCA_963850935.1). GTDB lineage: Bacteria > Planctomycetota > Planctomycetia > Isosphaerales > Isosphaeraceae > CAWFRS01. Next base: position 317,772 of record CAWKNT010000026.1, on the reverse strand, counting down.
TCAGCAGGGGTTAAACTTGGGGGCGGCCAAACTCCGCGCGGCCTACTGGCTCGAAGCCCTCACTGGCATACCGATGATGGGATCGGCCGACGCAACCGGCGCTTCGCTCGCGTCAAATTTAAAGCAGGCATGGGGTGGCCGACTGTCCGAACGTAGCCCGTCTTCAAGGACTGAGAAAATGGTGGAGGAGAAAGACCCACGCAACGTGTTGCTAAAGGAATTGACCCGCGCTGCCGAAGGAGCCGGGCAGATCGCGGCAGGAGCTGCTCAAGCTCATCACGAGGTTTCCGCGATGCTCGAAAATCCCGTCGGTGGCCGGGCTCTTACGCAGCTCATGATCACGCCGGAAACCGTCCGCGAGCATCCCGAACTTCGCCGCAGCTTCGATGCCTATATCGCCGCCGACGGCCATCGCGCCCACATCGATCTGACTCAAGCCGACCGCATTTACTCCGCCGCCGCCATGGATCAGGTGGAAACCCTCCGCCGCCGCACCAGCGAATTCCTTGGAGACTTCGAGAGCTTCCATGTAACGGCCAGGATCTCGGGAGAGAATGCCGAGTCGACCGATATCCGAGCCCTCATCCGCTCGGACCAGGTGCAGAGCTGGTATGTTGTGCCGGTCGGTGTTTTCCTGGTTCTTATCCTGACTCTCCGCGACCCACTGGCTTGCCTCAATCTGGTCGCGACGATGATCTTGACTTACGCGTTTTCGCTGGGGGCTACGCATCTGGTCTTCGTTTCAATACTGGGCGGAGCGGGAATCGACTGGAAGGTCCCGTATTTTCTCTTTGTACTCCTGGTCGCAATCGGCGTGGACTATAACGTCTTCCTGATGGCCCGCCTGCGCGAGGAGTCAAACCGTCGAGAACTCGGGGAGGCAATTATCCGTGCGGTCGGGCAAACGGGTGGGCTGATCACGTCAGCCGCTGCGATTACCGCATGCAGCTTCGCATCGTTTCTATTCAGCCCACTGAGTTCGTTGCGCCAGCTCGGCTTCGCGCTTGTCGTCGGTATCACCATCGATGCGTTGGTCGTGCGTCCCCTATTGGTCCCGTGCGGTCACTGGCTGATCAAGCGGCCTGGCAGGTGGCGCAAGCGGTCTGTCCCCGATATGGCCGCGCCCCGTCACTGCGATTTAGCGCGGCTCGATCCGGAAGCCAAAACGCTCCAGAATGCAGACTGTTGACTGATCAAACTGGCACGGCGCGGCGGCGAAAATAGGTCGATCGGACGCTCGGCACCGCGCCGGCGGCTGGCCCGCCAGTAAACCAAAGAGCCGATCGTGCCCGTCACGACCATTGCGATGCGAAAAAATATGCCTCCACGGCCAACAGACACATAGTATTTCATGCGAGTAGCTTGTGGGGTTGGTGCACGTTAACGTCGGACAAAATCAACTGCGGTTCCGCGCCGGCGACAATCGGGGAAATATTGCGGCCGCCGCAGATGCTGCTGTGGCCGGCGAACCGGTCTTCGATATGTAGAGCTAGTGTGAGGCCGAGGACCGGTATCGTCGTGCGGGTTGTACCTGTCTGGTTCGCAAAGATGACCGGTACCCCCAGGTCGCGGGCGACCGTGGTTGGAATCGCAGTCGCCATGGGTCCCACGTGACCAAAAAGGAAGTGCCTCCGGCCGCTATGGCGGCACGCAAATTCAGGCCATGCAGATGCGACAATCGCCAGATCGATCCGCCCGCGGTAGTCGTCCCACACCCTGCGATCCATCATGTCGGCGCACACCGCGAGACCGACTCGTCCCCAAGGCGTCAGGACGACGAGAGGTGTCCGGCCGGCGCGAAAGCGAAACCCCTCCCAGAAGACCAGATGTCTCTTTCGATAAACATGGATCGCCCCGGCGGGTAGGCAAAGGGCCAGCGCATCGTAGAGGTGTCGCCCGTCACGCTCCACAAAGCCGGCGGCAATTCCCATTCCCCACTGGCGGCTACGCTCTGATAGATGCCGGAGCGTCGGCCCATCCAATCCCTCCGAGCATGGGCCGAAATCGGGAAGCAAACCGTAACCAGTGTTAAACATCTCGGGCAGAACCGAAAGCTGGACTCCCGCCCGGTGGCACTCGCTCAGGAAATCATCAGCGATCTCGAGGTTGATCGTTGGCTTCAACAGTTCAGAACGCATCTGCACCGCGGCAACCACGATCTTCACGGGGCCAACACTCCCATCCGGGCGGAGGCGCTGACGTCCGCCCACCGGCCCACTCCCGCGGGTGCGCCGGGCCTGACGAGGCCTTCCGTTAACAGGAACGGTGCCGGACCGTGATACACATTCTGCGTGATGCCGCCAAACCCAGCTCGATGCAGAAGTTGTCGGACGTCGCGACCCGAGGCATGCCGCACATCCCCTTCCACGGCCGCAACGCAGATGTCGTAGACGAACCATCCCCAGAGGCTGTCGCGGCAGCCATCGAGCAGAAAGAGCCGTCCGCCGGGTCTGAGGACGCGGTACATCTCTGCCACCGCCCGATCCTGATGCGGGTAATGATGGAAACTGTTGGCGCAGGTCACTGCATCGAATGCTCCGTCCGGGAACGGCAGCCGCTCGCTGTCACCTTGGACCGCCCCGGCTTGATCCTTTAGCACCTGCCACCGCTCACGCCCGCCGGCCAGCATATCGTTGACAAGATCTACGCCCCAGATGGTGGACGCTGGCAGCGCGGCGGCAATGCGAGCGGCGAATAGACCAGTACCGCAACCTACGTCGAGGATCGCCGTCGGTCGGTTTCCGAATCGCGCCCGCAGCTTGGTGATGATGGCCCGATGCGCTGGACCGAACAAGAGCCATTGGAGAACGCTTCGATCATAGCCCGCGCTCCAACGGCTAAACTCTCTGGTCGCCTGCGACTTCTCGTAAGGCATCGGGCTCTCCCTTGAAAATTCGCCGCTGCAACTAGTGCCTCGTCTCGCGAAAAGTGATGAGTTGCCCTTGCAGGCAACTTATCACGATTCAAACGTACACGACGGCTGTCACACGTCTTTTGATAAGTTGGGCTCGGGCGGATTTCCATGGTCATCGGGATACTCGAACACCGGGTAGAGCTTCTCCAGCTTGATCCGGGCATCCTCTGTTGTGAACCGCCACCGCACTTTGGCCTCCGCCCGATTGCGATGGCTCTCCCAAGCTCCGACTTCGTGCCGCAACACTGCTACCTCGTCGATCCGGCGGTCAAGGCATTGACCAGAAAGAACACTCAGTTCGGTCTCCGCCATATTCAACCAGCTGCCGTGCTTGGGCGTATAGTGAACCTCCAACCGCTCCCACAATCGCCTCGCTTCCGCGGCGGGAAAGGCTTCGTACAATGCCCCGCCGGTATGCGTATTCAGATTGTCACAGACCAGCACCAGACGCTCCACCTGTGGATAGTTCTCGTCCAGCAGTTGCTTGACGCACCACGCCCACTCCACCTTGCGGCGTTGTGGCGTAATCCACACTCGGCGCCAGCCACGCAGAGGCTCGAGGAACATGAACAGGTCTGCCACTCCTTTACGCTCGTACTCATAGTCTACGCGACGTGGCTGACCCGGTTTCGCGTCCTGTGGATCCCGAGTCTCCGCGATCAGTTGCTTGCTCGTCTCGTCCATGCAGACGACGGGTCGAAGCGGGTCGTAAGGACGTTTGTAGACCTCGAGGACGTCCTCCATCTTCCAGACGAACTCAGCATTGGCGTTGGGCGGGATGCACCACATCTTAACCAGCCACGGCTTCAACTCGTTTTTTTGAGAGTCCGACGGATCGTCTCATGCGAGACGCTCCCGACTTGGCCGAGCTCGACCAATTTGTCCGCAAGGAGACGCAAAGTCCACCGGCACCGACCTGCCGGCGGGCTTCCACACGCCAGGGCGATCAGGTGGGCCTCCTGCTCACCGTCGAGCATTCGCGGACGACGCGGTACGGGACGACGGACGAGGGCACCATCAAGGCCACCCTCGACGAATGAGCGGCGAACTCGGTGGACCGTGATCAATCCGAGATCCAGAGCCTCGCTGATATGCTCGTCTGACCATGCCGGACCAAGGCTACTACAGTCGGCCTTCAGCAGAATTCGCGCCCGAGTCAACTTACGTGCGGCGGTTTTGCCTTTGGCGATGATCGCTTCCAACTGGGCGCGTTTCCTCGACCGACAATCGTACGATGAACCTCTTGTTCATGGTTGGACTCCGTCCCACAATCCTGGTAAAAACCACCAGTAGTGGACGGAAGTCCCCGGAACTTATCAATAGCAGGTTGACAAGGCACTAGTCGTATATCGAGATATCACGAGCAAACCGGATGCCACCGTCCTCAATCAGCGTCGCGATTGGGCCTTAGCCGGAACTGGCGAAATCCGCCGGCACAATCGCTGAAAGTTGTACTTCACAATTGAATGTGAGGGGAAAGTCCCACCAATAACTTTTGCTCAGGACGAACGACAGATAGCCACGATCAGTAAGCAAATGGCAGAAACTCAGGCCTTGTTGGTCCAGTCAAACCACCTCGTCGTTGAATCCACTCGCCAAGTAGAAGCAAGCATCAAGAACGTCGTTCAGTCCGATGCCAATATGGATATATTAAATTTAAATATAACGATATCTAATATAACTTTTGATGTTACAAACTAGAATATGACAAAGACCCTTGCTCAGTTGGCCGAGTCGAACAAAAATGTGCGCGCACCAATGCCCTGATGACGGAAATGAACGAGAAGCTCGGCGTCATGACGAAGGTGATTGAAAACATTCCGGGGTTAAAGCCGTAAGGCCAAGCCGCGTCGGATCGGCATTGACCCACAGGTTGCCGCATCATCCCCGCCCGTCCGGTCCAGAGGTACCGCCGCACTTAAGGCTCTCTCGTTCCGAACATATGTCCGGCCCAGTCCGCCCATGCGTTCGCCCTCGCGACGATGAAAACCCGCGAGGACGCCTACGTGTTCGGTCGACCACAGAATATTCCGTGGCGGTGCATCGATTTGTCATACGGTGGACCAATACTTGCTTGCCGAATTCCCCTTTCCGTAGAGCGGTCAAATGGTCGACGCCGCTCCTCCTCAGTCGCTGAAAGGCACTCGTTATGATCCAGGCAGTCATCTTCGACATCGATGGAACACTGGTGGATTCCGTGGACCTGCACGCCAGGGCTTGGCAGGAGGCGTTGCAGGATTTCGGTCATGAATTTCCGTACGAGCAGGTCCGTCACGAGATCGGCAAGGGCGGCGACGAGCTTCTGCCCGACCTGCTGCCTCCGAAGGCAGTGAAGGCTCAGGGCGAAGACATCAAGGCACACCGTGCCGAACTTTTTAAGCGAAAATACCTTCCTGACGTCAGGCCCTTTCCCGGGGTGCGCCACTGTTCGAGCGCATCAAAACCGACGGAAAGAAGATCGCCCTGGCATCCTCCGCAAAGAGCGATGAAATCCAAATTTACCAAAGGATCGCCAACATCGAGGGCGTCGTCGACGTGGAAACATCGGCTGACGATGCGGCGAAGTCAAAGCCCCATCCTGATATTTTTGACGCGACGCTGAAGCGGCTCGGCGCGATTGATCCCGCGTACGTGATGGTAGTCGGTGATACGCCGCACGACGCGCAAGCCGCCTCCAAAGCAAGGCTCCTGACGATCGGCGTGTTTTGCGGCGGATTTCCCGAGCTGGAGCTGCGAGCGGCGGGGTGCATCGCGATTTACCGTGATCCGGCCGCTTTGCTGGCAGGATACGATGGTTCGCCGCTTCATTAGACGAGCGAATGCCCGGGCTGAGCGGCCGGTTCCGCTTGGTACGAGTCGTCCGCTGCACCGTCGCACATCATCCTTGGAGATTTACGTACTCTGCTGTGGCTCACCAATCCCTGCACAAAAAAAGCAGCGCCGGAATTTGCCCGGCGCGGCGGCCCATTCGATGCTGCGTGACTTATTCTCAGTCTTCGAGCGCGTCGTCGTACACTTCCGGCACGTCGCGTGAACGCCGGATCTGGACGGTGCGTTCGTACGAATCCTTCACGGCCCCACGCACCTGCTCCCACGGCATGACGGCCCCTTCCTGGTTATTCCAGCCATGCTGGAGATCGGGCTCGAGCACGTTAAAGTCGCCTTCGCCATATTTCGCCTCAGCTGCGGCGCCGTAGCGGTAGGCCGGATGGTAGGTTTCGAAAGTATCGCCCTTGCGCAGCGTAGGGGCGGGATTTGAAGTTCTCGCGCAGCCAGTTATCCTCCGTCGTGGGATCGATCATCTCACCCACGCCCTTGCCGGCGTATCCGCCTGCCACGGCACCTACCGCGGCGCCGATGGCGGCGCCAACTGGGCCCGTAACCGCACCGACGGCCATGCCGCCGGCAGCGCCTACCGCCGCGGCGCCGACGCCTGTTTCAATGGGATGCGAGCCTGGCACGTCGGTGATGGGATCGGCATTTCGGTTGCCCGTGGGCGGGAGATCCACCTTTTTCTCAGGATTGAACTTGGTTGCCATTTCGCCTCCAAAGTATCGAGATGTCTATGGGTCTAGTCCGTCCGGCTCCGCTTGCCGGGCGGTTGGCTCCGAGGGAAAGAAGATTGCAAACCGCTTGCCAGCGCGGGCGGAAATAATCGTCGAATAGCCCAAGATCGCCATCGACCAGGTTTGGCGGTGGGGGTTCCCGCAAGGGCTGAATGCAATCGCCAATTACAACACCGTCAGGCTCATGCCTCGGCCAGAGGTGAGTTGGCGGGCCCGGCGATGACCGCTCCCTTCGGGTCGAAACGGGAGCCGTGACAGGGACAATCCCATGTTTTCTCCGCGCCGTTCCAGTGAACAATGCACCCGAGGTGCGGGCACACGGCGGATCGTTCGTGAACCGTGCCGCGCCCGTCTCGGTACACGGCTACTTTCGACATTCCCCGACGCAGAATCGCTCCTTCGCCTCGCGGTATGTCCTCGATAGAGGAGACGTCACCGCCCCCTAACCAGTCCTTGGTGATTTCCTTGGCGACATTGGCGTTTTCGCTTATGAATTCCTTCCACGCCATGCCCCAGATGGGCTTGCGGGTAGGATCGTAGATCGCACTCCAGGGATTCTCACGATCGAAGATCAGGTCGGTCAGAAGCATGCCGGCGATCGTGCCGTGCGTAAGTCCCATGCCGGAGTCGCCTGTGACAATATAAACATTATCCTTGTCCATGAGGTTGCGCCCGATGAACGCCAGCCCGTCAATCGTTTCCATGACCATGCCGGACCACTGATACTCGACCGAATCCATCGCAGGGAATCGTTCCCTTGCCCATTCCTCCAGGCGGCCCCAACGATCAGACTGGTCGGCGATCTGCCCGGCTTTGTGATCCTCGCCGCCGATCAGCAACACGTCGCCTTGGTTCGTCGGCTGCACCCGGATGTAGTGGTACGGGTCTAATGTGTCCCAGTACAAGGCGTGAGCGAGTGTGCCGCGGGGCACGCGAGCGCCGATCACGTAGGTAAGATAGGGTGCCTGCTTGGTGTGGATGGCCACCAGGTCGTTGATGGGCGTGTTGGTGGCCACGACAACGGCCTTGCTTTTGACTACCGGCCCGGTTCCGGTGACGACACGCACTCTTCTCCGCCCTCGATCTGCGAAGCGTGCGTATTGGTGTATATTTTACCGCCCTTACTCTGAAAGGCGTCCGCCAGCCCGGAGAGATACTTAACCGGATGAAACTGGCCCTGGCGAGGAAAATGGAGGCAGCGTTTCGTATTGAAAGAGGAAGCCGGCGCCCGTGTCACGAAATCGACGTCTATCAGGCCCGCCCGGTGGGCGGCTTCTCGTTCCTGCTCCAGCAGGTCCGCAGAATGGCCGGGTGCCAGGAACAGATAGCCATCCACGCTGCGGAAGTCGCATTGAATGCCGTCGGCGTCCGCGATGGCTTCGATTCGGTCAATGGCAGCCGTGTGGCTTTCAGCGGCGAGACGTGCGCCTTCTTCCCCGTGCAACTTCTCGATTTCGGTATAGCGATCATCAATCGCGTTGGACAGATGGGCGGAGGTACGCTGGGTCTGCCCACCGGCCACAGGGCCGTCATCCAGTACGACAACGTATCTGCCTTCCGAGGCGAGCTGGTAAGCTGTGGTCAGGCCGGCAATGCCCGCTCCGACGATGCAGACATCGGCTTCTACATCCGTTGACAGCGACTGGTGCCGCGAGACCTCAGCGGTCTCCATCCAGAGTGACGTCGTTACCTCCCGTACGTGTTTTGCCATTAGTCACTCTCCAAATCCGAACGGTAAGCCTTGGTGCCGACCGACTGGGAGTACCCACCATGCCGGTTGACTGGGCTCCCGCAAAGCGCGTGCCCGATGCGAAGAGTGCCGGGCGCGAGCCCCTGTTGTCATAGCCACCGACCTAACGGCAGGTGCACCGTCGGCCTGGCGCATAGGGCTCCTTCCTGTATCGGATCGACTGGACCCAGACGCACGGCAATGCATCTGGGATCGTCGATGATCGGCCTTGGCCTGCGCTAGCTAGCCGTGTCCTGCGATCCGTCAGTTCGCCCGTGGTACTGGCCTCCCATTGGTAGCTGGGTCTTGAAAACCCGTTGTTGCGGCTTATGATTTGCGTGCTCAGGCGAACGGTTAGTCTCGCGATACCGTGGCACGGGGACTGCGCGTTTCAAGTGGTGGAATTTCACGGCAGGTTCGATGTCGGCTACGCGGGTGGACGATCCCCGAATGCCTTGGCGACCTGCGGTCCAGTACTTATGAAGAGACCGATTCCACGGCGGATCTTGAGGTTGAAACGTCTTGCAGTTCGTAGGTAAGCCGGCGGTGTCGGCCGAGCTCTGCCTCGTGAGCGATCGGACTTCGTTGGCATCATGTCGCATAAGAACACACCGATCGAAGCGCGAGGAGTTACTTATGCAACTGCGGGTGGGCTGTGCCGGCTGGACGATCCGCACGCAGTACGCCAGTCGTTTCCCCGCACAGGGAAGCCACCTGACTCGCTATGCCCAACATTTTCCAGGGGTTGAAGTCAACTCGTGCTTCTACCGCTCGCACCGGCCTTCGACTTACGCCCGATGGGCGGCCGAGACCCCTGCTGCGTTCGCATTCTCGCTCAAGGTACCCAAAGAGATCACCCATGAGCGCCGCCTGAACAACACTGATGGAGCCATAACCCGCTTCCTGGACGAGACCGCTGAGCTGGGACCCAAGCGCGGTCCAATCCTCGTGCAACTGCCGCCGAGTCTTAGCTTCAACGCCAAGCTCGTCGGTGACTTCTTCACGGCGCTCGACGCCAATACGACGGGGCGGTCGTCTGCGAACCCAGACACGCGAGCTGGTTCGCGGCCGGGCCCGAGACGCTGTTGACTCAGCTGAAGGTGGCACGTGTTGCCGCGGACCCACCTGTCGCGCACGACGGCGGCCGGCCTGGCGCATGGCGCGGCACGATCTACTATCGGCTACATGGATCGCCGCGGATGTATTATTCGACGTATTCCGCCGAGTGCCTGGCCGCCTTGGCCAGTGCTCTTCTTCTCTCAGTTGCGACCGCAAACACGTGGTGCATTTTCGACAACACGGCCCTCGGAGCCGCCACTGGGAATGCCTTGTCAATCACGGAACGGATCGCAGCTTGCTCGACACAGGGCGGCACTATTCCTGCGGGAAATCTCTCGCCGTCGTGAATCGCTCGGATGTCACATGGTCTAAAGTCAAATTGTCTAAAGTTGGTACATAGATTGCTTACATCAATCAAGTGCCACGGGACAATTCAGCGACTTACTCTGACAGGGGTGCCAGGACGGCGAGGAGACAGGAATGTCTGGAAACAAACGCAGCCCGCACGCATTGTTGAGCGCGGTTGCTTGCCTTGCTCTGGTAGCGGACCTGTCAGCGGCGGCGCTGGCGCAAGAGCCCGCAGCTCCCTCAAGAACACGCGCGAAACGATCGCAGGCCAAAAGGTCCGTCGCCAAGACGACACCTCGGCCCAAGGGGGGAAACGCTTCGGACACGGCCGCCGACCGTATTACGCTTCGCGACGGCAAGGAACTGCTCGGACAGGTCGTCGAGTCATCTAACGACGGGCTGTTAACGATCCTGGCGCGGCGCGAAATGGTTCGCAAAACCCTTCCGAGCTGGGCTACAAAGTGGGAGGACGCCGAGAAACACGTCAACGCTATTGCCGTAAAACAGCGTCGAGAACGGCTCGCCGGTTGGCGTTGGAACGCCCGGACGTGGCGGTGGCGGGAGATCGGATTACCGCCTGGCTTGATCGTGAACTCGCCCGGTCTGCTGAAACAATCGCGCCATCGCGCCTCATGGTGATTCGTCTCGACAGCAAAGACGCCTCCGCCGTCGAACGGCGCAGCGACTTGGCAGCTCAGTCCTTGCGAGCCGCCTGGGTACTTGGACTAGGCAATCCAGAATTAACTCCTCTTCGCACTTTAAAAGACTCGATCGCTGCTCACGGTATGATAATCGAAAACGATAATCCGATCGCAGTTGACCGACTGCTTCCCCCGTTCACCGAGCGCGCGGACCACTGGCTGTTGCGCCGGGCGGCGACCGAGGTTCTCTATGACGAGGGTCTACGATTTATCGGTTTCGGCAATACCATCCTTCCCGAACCGGCTCCGGGGCAGCCCATCGATCCGACGAAGGGCATCGAATTGGCAGAAGGCACAATCCGCGATGTCCTCGGAATTCGGCGGGCTGATGCATTGCATATGAGACTCGACAGCGTCGCTGCCCGCGGACGGGTGGGCATGATCCTGACGAGGATAGTCATCGCAGCCGATCTCGCCAGCGCGTCGGCCGTGTCGACATTATACTTTCGCAATGGAAGCACCTGGGACCGAGCAGTTTGGAGATCCCAAAATCTGGAAGTTGGCGCGGTCCCGCCTGTCGTCATGACCATTGTCGCTGCCGACCCGCAGGTCCAGGCAGTGATGAAATTGATCGACTCGATCGGAGCAGGATTGGTATCGCCAGAAATGAAGGAGAAGGGCCTGATCGTCGGGACGACTGTTGGCGGAGCCGTAGTCCTGGCACGAACCGCGCTCTTGCGATCGCTGACGGGACTTGCCTTTGATATCGAGGGCAAGGATCCGGACCGTGCTCTGCGGACCACGCCTTGAGCCGCGTCGCTCAATTTGATACTGATCGGCCAGTTTTTGGCCAATATGGTCGGAGCCGTCCGTACGGACTATTAAGAGTGCGCAGCCGTCACAAGAAACTTTGAGGCGGCCGCGGCAAGGTTCGGCACGTCGTTAGCGAGGACTGCAAACGTCGCCACATTCTCCGTTGAGTTCGACGGTCACTATATTGGGAGGATTTCAATGTTCCGCTGCCTCATCGGTGCGACCTGCGTCGGCGCGATGTGCGTGGCTGCGCCATCTGCCTGCTCCATGCTCAGCCGCGTGGATGCCACGATTGAGCAACTCGTCGAGGCAAACAAGCAAATCACGACAGCAAACGCCCAATTGAGTATGACGAACCGGCAACTCGCCACCATGCAAGCACAGCTCGCCGACGCAAACCGGCAGCTCGAGGCCGCAAATACGAAATTAGATTTAACGCAGGCGAGCGTCGCGACAGCCAATGCCAACATCGCCAAAACGAACGGCGGCCTCGAGCTCACGCTCAGCGAGCTCGGCGAAATGAAGCAGTCTCTGGCCCGAACCAATGCGACCCTGGGAACCTTCGATCACCTGATTCAAAAGGTGTCTCTTCTGCGGCGCTAACGTATTCTTTTTAGGTCGAAGCCGGTGAAAGTTTCAGACCCAGCGCCCAGGATTCTTTATGCAAGTCGCGAGTGAATTCTGACGATCTCACAACTCAGCGAAGCGACGCGTCCGACGACTCCCGATGGCAACCCGTTCCAGCGCCGCGTCATGAAGCAGTGTGCTGTCGGTCGGCAACTCGCCCATCGCGATGTCACCTATTGCCTGATCCACCGCCTGGCTCGGCCCCGCCGCCACGATCACTTCAGCCGAGCTTTGGACAACCTGCGACAGTACCGACGACGTGCTCGTCTTGAAGTTGCCATCACCACTGTAGACAACCTTGATCGAGTGCGTGCCGACCGCCAGTGCCGACGTGGTGAAGCTGGCGGTCCCGCCCCCCAGCGCGGCCGTGCCTAGCGTTGTCGAGCCGTCCATAAATTTCGCGGTGCCCGTCGGCGTACCGCTCCCCGGCGAGACCGGGCTCACAGTGGCCGTGAAGGTGACCGCCTGGCCGGCCACGGACGGGTTAACCGAAGAGACCACGCTCGTCGTCGTTCCGGCCTGCTTGACCGTCTGGGTCAGGGCGGCCGAGGTGCTGGTCATAAAGTTGCTATCACCGCTGTATACCCCTGTGATCGAATTCGCACCGACCGCGAGTGTCGAGATGGTGAAGCTGGCCGTACCGCTACTGAGCGCCCCCGTACCGAGGTCAGTCGTGCCGTCGTAGAAGGTCACCATGCCTGGGCGCTCCGCTCCCCGGCGAGGCCGCGCTCACCGATGCCGTGAACGTGACTGCTTGGCCGTAGACTGAGGGATTCGCCGAGGAGGTGAGCGTGGTCGTTGTCGAATCCTGGTTCACGACCTGGGTCAGCGTCATCGAGCTGGTCAAGAAATTGGTGTCGCCGCCATATGTGGCGGTCACCATGTCCGCCCCGGCGGGCAGAGCATTCGTCTTGATAGTCACCTTACCGCCGCTGAGCGACGCAGTTTCCGGAGTCGTCGAGCCGCAGGTGAGCGTGATGCTGCCGGTCGGAGTTCCTCCACCCGGAGCCGTCGCGCTAACCGTGAAGGAAAAGGTCACCGACTGGCCGTAAACCGAGGTGCTCGGCGACGAAGTGACCGTCGTCGTGGTGCCGTCCTGGTTGACCGCCTGGGTCACGCTGGCGGTGCTCGTCATGAAGCTGGCGTTGCCCTTGTACGTGGCCGTGATCGTGGCCTGGCCCATCGCCAGCTTGGCGGTGCTCAACGACGCTGAACCACCACTGAGAGTGACTGTACCCAGAGTGGTCGTACCGTTCATGAACGTGACGGAGCCAGCGGGCGTCCCACTCCCGCTGCTCAGAGTTGCGATTCCGAGAACCGTCGAGCCTATGGTAAACGTAACGATGCCCGTCGGCGTTCCGCTACCAGGCGAGCTCGCGCTGCCAAGAAACTCCACGACGAATGGGTCTTTAATCTTTACCTCGGGGCTGATCGCAGTGGTGAGCGCAAATCAAGTGTCCTTTTTTGCTACCAGGGTTTTGTATACGATGCCGGTCGGTTGGCGACAGCATCTCAAAAAACCCGCTGCGACGGGTTTCTTTACTCTAGTGGCTAGCCGTTGGAGCTTGATCATCGGCTACGCCAGGGTTTCGACGACGGGGCAGAATCTCGGCAGCGTCATGACGAATTGAAGCCGGCAAAAGACGCGTCGGTCGATCAGACCGGAGCGAGCTGCTGGAGCGAGAGAACCTAACGGCCGGCACACGCGGGTGGAGCGCCGGAGTTCAAAAAAACCGCCGGTCGCGTGCCTGGTCCGCTGCAGCACCTTATTCGGGCCGCCAGACCGAGAAGTATCGATTCCGCAAACGAACCTTCAGCAGTTGGCAGCAATAAGCAACGCACCTGCTGCGACGACCGGCCGGCTTCAGAGAACAGGAGAACAAATCCAAGAACACAGCGACCTCTCTCGCTCATGTCACCTGGCCTGTGCTGACCATGGGCGAGTAACTGCATTTTCGTGGCAATTTCCTGCCGCTCGGCCGGAAATTGGGTTGGGATTTGTTGTACAGCTGCTTTGCTCCCGACCTCAATTCGAAGAGACCTCCAGATGCTGCGAACCTCATTGCGCCAGCCATTCAGGTCTGCTCTAGCCCGCGGGACGAGCACGGTGCGGAAAGAACCTGGCGTGAGTGACATGACGACCTGGTCTGTCATCCCCTGATAAGTCCCGCACGGGGTCTCCGCGGTGAAAAGATCCGGCGCGACGTACCGATGCTCGTCGTTCGAGCCGGCGGTGGCCCGTGCGTAGGACTTAACGAAAATTCCGAGCGACAGCAGCCAGAGCACCGTCCTCGTCAGCGACACCACGACCCTGTAGATCAAGTGTCATCTTTAGGCTAATGGACCGTCTTCGCCCGTTTTTTCTATGAGTGTTTTCAACGATCCTTTCAGCGCCTCCAGACGCTCTTCGCCGAGAAGCGCCCGGTATTCGTCGTCTATCTCCTTCTTGGCCTCATTGCCGTCCTCGATGAAACGTCTTCCCTCGGCTGTGAAGATCACCAGCGTGGCCCGCCGGTCGTCGGGGTCGGGGGTCCGCTTGATATAGCCCTTGCCCTCCAAGTCGACCACCAATTGCCGCATGGATTGCTTGGTCATACCGGCCCGCTCCGCCAGATTGGTGACGGACGTGCCCTCCGGATCGAGATAGGGAAGGAGGGTGGTGTGGGCCAGGGTCACGCGATCATGACCCCGCGCGCAGCTTGGCGATGCCCCGTTTGAAGTAGGCACGCTGGGCCTGCAAAAACAAGCGCCCGATGGACTCGTCTCGTGGCCTTTGCCCGTGGGATGGTTCGGAGGATACGGAGGGCCGGGGCGATCGATCGTCACTCATGGCAGATTAAGAATCAAGGAAGGGTTGACGAGAGGAAGTTAGACAGCTAGACTTACTAAACGGACAGCCTACCTTACTATACTCGGCAGACTTGCCAAACGCAAACCCATGGGAAAACTGCGCATGCGAGCAATTGCGCCGCCGGAACGGACGGGACGTTCCGAAGCGAGGGTTGCCCTCGTCACGGGGGCCAACTCCGGGATCGGTAAGGAAGTCGCGAGGCAATTGGCGTCAACGGCGAGTTATCGAACGATCTACCTCGCTGGCAGGAATCCGGCCAGGGCCGAGGTGGCGAAGCGTCAGCTGCAGGAAGTCACGGGGAAACAGGTCTTCGAAATCATCATCACGGATCTGTCCGACTTGGCCTCGGTCCGGGCGGCGCTTTCCTGCTTGAACGAAACGATCGACGACCTGGTCATGAACGCCGGCGGCCCGGGCGGGAAGACGCCGATGGCCCTCACGAAGGACGGGGTGACGACGGTCTTCGCCACCAACGTCCTGGGGCACGTCGTCCTGCTCGAAGGATTGATCCAGGCCGGTCAGTTGAGGAGGGCGGCGGTTTTCGCCGGGAACGAAGCGGCCAGGGGCATCCTGACTCTTAGGATGAAGCGGCCGGCCCTGACGACGTCCTCGGCCGATGAGTTCGCGTCGCTCTGCGACGGGACCTACTTCCGCGGACGGAAGGTCGACATCTCGTCGGTTTACGGGGAGATCAAGTATGTCGGCGCCATGTGGATGGCCGCCACGGCGCCCCGACACCCGGGTCTCCGGATCGTCACGATGAGCCCCGGTAGCACGCGGGGCACCGAAGGGCCGAATGACCTTCCGTTGCCGCTCCGCCTGATGATGAGATACGTGATGATACCCGTGGTCCTGCCCCTTTTCGGGATGGACCACGACCTCGAACAGGGGGCCAAGCGGCTCATCAACGGGCTGAATGACGACACCTTGAGGAGCGGGGCCTTCTACGCAAGCAAGGCGGGTGCGCTGACAGGTCCGGTGATCGACCAGGGGGAGATCTTCCCCGACCTGTGGAACCCGACCTATCAGGACAACGCCCTGGAAGCCGTGCATCGTTTCACCGGCAGTCCCGGTCCGAACGGACGGCCTTGACGCCGCCGCTTCCACCCGGCGGGGTCGATCCGGTCGGTGACCGGCCGTCTCGTGGTTACCGTCGTCCCGGCCTCGGCGCATTGGGTGATGGGGGAGAATCCGGAGGCGACCGTGAAGCTCGTCCAGGACATCCTGTCGTGAATTTATGATGCGATCAAATTTACTCTGTTATTGAACTTCGTTTCACTGGTCCTCGCGGGAGATTTCCGCCGATGAACGCGATCGCCTCGAAGGCCGCCTCGTCGACCGCTCTCGGCCCACCTTCGCTTCGGCGTCCCACGGGGAAGCTTCGAAGGGCGGCGCAAGGTTTCCTCATCGTCGCGCTGCTGACCCCGCTGATCTGGGCCGGCCGGGTGCTGCTCGCGGCGCTGGCCGCGACGCACGCGGTCCACATCCCGCCGATTGATGCCGCCGACGGTCCGGGTGGTGCCCGTCGTGGACGAGGTGGTCGCTTCGGGCACCTATTACAGCGCGGTGGTCAAGGAACTCCAGAAGGCCGAGATCTCGTTCCGGGTCGGTGGGACGGTCGCCTACCTGCTGAAGGTCGAGGGGCCGGGCGGCAGGGCGAGAAACGTGCAGGATGGGGACCAGGTCGGCAAGGGGGTGGTCTTGGCCCGGCTCGATCCGTCCGACTACCAACGCGAGCGGTCGATGGCCGTCGAACGACTCGCTTCGGCCGAAGCCAGGCTCCAGCAGACCCAGGCCGACGCCGAGTTGGCGAAGCTCGACCACGATCGGACGGCCCGGCTGGCCGCCCGGGGTTCCGCCACCCAGGCCGAGCTCGACGCCGCCCGGTCCAAGCTGCAAAGCACCTCGGCCACGGCGATGGTGGCGAGGCGCGACGTCGAGTCTTCGCGGATCAGCCTCCAGCAGGCCGAGGCCAACCTCGAGTACTGCACGCTGACGGCCCCCTTCGACCGGGCGATGGTCGCCTCCAGGATGATCGAGAACTTCGAACGGGTCAACGCCGGCCAGCGGGCATTCCTGCTCCTGGACCTCTCCAGCGTCGTGGTCTCCTTCAGCGTCCCGGATGGCATGGTCGGACGACTCGCGATCGGGCAGCCGGTCGAGGTGACCTGCGACGCGCTGTCGGGCCGGCGATTCGCGGGATTGATCCACAAGATCGGCTCGACGGCCGACGCCCAGACGAGGACTTATGCGGTCGAGGTCCGGGTCGACCGGCCCGAGGGGCTCCGGCCCGGGATGGTCGCCACCGCGCACTTCCGCCGCGAGCGCCGGGCGTTCCTCCTGCCCCTTACCGCGGTCGCGGCGGGCGAAGGGCGGACGATCGCCGTCTATCGGGTCTCCTCCGAGGGGGGCAAGTCGGTCGCACGACGGGTCCCGGTGGGGTTCGACGACGTCCTCGACAACCGGCTGGCCGTCCGGCTCGACCCCGAGACCGCCGACGGCCTACGGCCGGGAGACCTCGTGGTCGCCACCGGCGTGCATCGGCTCCGCGACGGCGAGGTCGTCAAGGTCGCCGAGTGATCACCAACCTCCCCAAGCCAAGGAACGTACGCCGGAGACGACGCCGGCCGGAGGACTTCCGATGACGATCTCGCAGTACTTCGTCTACAAGCGACCGATCGCCTGGACCCTGCTATTTGCCACCCTGGCCGGCGGCTTCGCGGCCTTCCGGTCGATGCCGCAACGCCAGGACCCGGTGATCCAGATCCGGCTCGGCCTGGTCTCGACGGAGTATCCTGGCGCGAGCCCGATCGAGGTCGAGCAGGAAGTCAGCCGGAAGATCGAGAAGAAGCTGGCGGAGAACCCCGCCGTCGAGCACGTCCGCTCGACCAGCCGCCAGGGGCTCTCCACGGTCTTCGTCGACCTCTACGAATCGACCCGCAACGCCGAGGCGGTCTGGCAGGATCTCGACAACAAGCTCGCGGCGATGACCGACCTCCCGGTGGCCAACGGCGTCCCGCTCAAGCCGAGGCTCGACAAGGACTTCGGCGACACGGTCGCCGTGATGCTCACGCTTTCCAGCCCGCCGGTCAGCGATCTCGAGGTCGAACGCCGGGCCGAGGTGATCGCGGAGAAGATCCGCGAGGCCCGCGCCGCGCGGCCCGAGTCCCTGCGCGGCCGGCGGTACAGCGGGGTCCTGGTCCACCCCTCGACGGTCGACTCGGGAATGCTCGAGCGGCTCGGTCGGGCCTGCCTGGAACACCTCGAGGGCCTCGGGCTCGTCGAAGACGGCCAGACGATCCCCCTCCTCGGCGCCATGGTCCTCGACTTCCGGCTCGCCGACGGCCGCGACCCAGCCGCCATGCGGGACGAGATCAGGCGGTGGGAATCGGACAACGTGGCCAACGGCCTGGGCCACCCCGACATCTGGCCGGGCGTGATCGTCGGCGACCCCTCCGAGCTCCTCGGCGAGCTGAAGGCCCGCTGCCAGGCCGAGCCGGGCGGCGTCGCCAGGTACAGCTACGAGGAGTTGCACCGGTTCGCCGACATGATCCAGGACCGGCTCCGCCAATCGACCAAGGTGGGGAAGATCGAGCAACTCGGCGTGGTCGGCGAGCGCGTCTACCTCTACTACAGCAATCGACGGCTCAGCTCGTCCGGCTCCGACCTGCCCCACCTCGTCCGCAGGCTCCAGGAGCGGAATCACAACGCGGCCGGCGGCACGGTCGAACTCCCCAGGCAGAACCTCGCGGTCAAGCCGAGCGGCAAGCTCCGGGGCGACGGCGACATCGGCGACGTCGTCGTCGACCTCCACGACGGGTCCCCGCTCTATCTCCGCGACCTCTTCGAGGTGGTCAGGGGCTACGACGACCCGCCGAAGTTCCTCAACTTCCGGACGCTCAAATTCGATCGCGACCACCCTCCGACCGCGATCCACGCCGTCTCCGCCGCGCCGTCCCCCCCGGGCGAAGGGGAGGAGCCGAAGCCTCACGCAGGCGCCACCCGGTTGTGGACGTCCAGGGCGATCACGCTGGCGATCCGCCAGGTCAAGGGGACGCAGATCGCCGACTTCGGCCGCGAGCTCGACGACGGCCTCGCCTCGCTCAAGGACGTCCTGCCCGATGACCTCCGGATCGAGCGGACCAGCGACGAGCCCGAGCGCGTCCGGAGCAAGATCGACCTGTTCATCGACAACCTCGTCGAGGCCATCGTCATCGTAGTCTTGATCTCGCTGTTGTTCATGGAGTGGCGCAGCGCCGTCCTGATCGCGCTGTCGATCCCGATCACGCTGGGGATGACGTTCATCTTCTGCGCCGCCCTGGGCGTCGACCTCCAGCAGATCTCGATCGCGGCGCTGATCATCGCGCTGGGGCTGCTGGTCGACGACCCGGTGGTGGCCGGCGACGCGATCAACCGCGAGCTTGCCGACGGTACCCCCAGGGACGTGGCGGCCTGGCTCGGGCCCCAGAAGCTCTCGCGGGCGATCCTCTACGCGACCATCACCAATTGCGCGGCGTTCCTCCCGCTGCTGGCCTGCTCGGGCCTGGTCGGCGAGTACATCTGGTCGCTGCCGGTGGTGGTGACGTCCTCGTTGGTGGCAAGCCGACTGGTCTCGATGACGTTCATCCCACTCCTGGGGTACTACGTGCTCAAGGGCCAGCCCGGCATGGAGGCGGGCCTGAAGGAAGGCGGGAGGTCCTCACGATTCGCCCGGATCTACAACGGCTTCTCCGAGGTGTGCATGGAGCACAAGTGGGCGTCGCTGGCCGTCTGCCTGATCGGGCTCGGGGCGGGAGTCAGCCTCCTGCCGCTGCTCGGGACGAACCTGTTCCCCAAGGATCTGCATTCGGCATTTACGGTCAACCTCTACCTGCCCGAGGGGTCTTCGATCCGCGAGTCCAAGGCCGAGGCGATGGCCGCGGTCGCGGCGATCGACGAGATCGCGGGGGCCGACATCGAGGCCTACACCACCTTCGTCGGCGCCGGCGGGCCCCGATTCTGGCTCTCGATCGTGCCCGAGCAGCCCGCCTCGAATTACGCCCAGGTGTTGGTCCACACCCGCGACAAGCACCAGACCTACCGGATCTCCGAGCGGGTCAAGAACGCCTTGCCGCCCCGGCTCACCGTCGCCAGGGCCCACGTCCAGGCGCTCGAGTCGGGCCCGCCGATCGGCGTCCCGGTGCAGTTCCGCGTGCTCGGCCGGGACCCCGCCACGGTCCGACGGCTGGGCGATCAGATCAAGGGCTTCATGCGCGAGTTCCCGGGGACCGACAACATCGAGGACGACTGGGATCCCGAGTCCGTCCAGATCGGCCTGCGGGTCGACCCGGATCGGGCCAACGTCTCCGGGGTGTCGCACCAGGACGTCGCCCTGTTCGTCGGCGGCGCCCTCTCGGGATTCGACGCGACCACGATCCGCCAGCGCGACCGGCTGATCCCGGTGACCCTCAAGCTCCGCCCCGACGAGCGGAGCCGGATGGATGACCTCCGGACGATGAGCGTGGTGAGTTCGGAGACCGGCGCGAGGGTGCCGCTGGACCAGATCGGCTCGTTCGCGCCCGAGTTCATCCCGCCCAAGATCGGCCGCCGCGACAACGAGCGGTGCATGATTATCAAGTGCGACATCGCCCCGGGCATGCTCACCAGCGTGGTTTACGACCACGTCGAGGCCAGGCTGGCGACGGCGACGAAGGACTGGCCGGCGGGCTACCACTTCCAGATCGGCGGCGAGAAGGAGGAGCAAGGCAAGGGATTCGGCTCCCTGGCGATCGCGATGGTGGTGTCCATCCTGTCGATCTACCTGGCCTTGATCCTCCAGTTCAACAGCCTGGCCAAGCCGCTGGTGGTCTTCGCGGCGGTGCCCTTCGGGATGATCGGCGGCCTGATGGGGCTGATCGTCTTCGGCGTGCCCCTCGGGTTCTTCGCGCTGCTGGGCGTCTCCTCTCTGGTCGGGGTGATCATCAGCCACGTGATCGTCCTCTTCGAGTACATCGAGGAGGCCCACGAGCGCGGCGAGCCGCTCCGTCGCGCGGTGATCGACGCGGCGTTGGTGAGACTCCGCCCGGTGCTGGTGACGGTCCTGGCGACGGTCGGGGGCCTCATCCCGCTGGCGCTGAAGGGGGGCCCGCTCTGGGAGCCGCTCTGCTACGTGCAGATCATGGGACTTCTCATCGCCACGCTGGTGACCAAGGTGGTCGTACCGGTCCTCTACGTGCTGTTCGTCGAGGACTTCAAACTGATCCGCTGGGACGCCCCCGACGGGCACGCCCTCGAAAGCCCGCCCGCCGAGTATGCCCTCGCCTCTCACACCGGCCATCACCACGGGCCCGCGCCGAGGGTCGCGTCCCCGGGTTTGTCGGAGCGGAATGGATCAGACAAATGAATCCTCGCTTAAACATTGTTTTCGGCATTCTCGGGCCTGTCTCGGCGATTTCGGCGGCAGCGGCGGGCCGTTGGAGCCTGGCATCCTCCGCCGAGGGACAGGCGGAGAGGCCACTGCTCGCCTTGCCGCTATCGGTACGGGTTCCGCCGATGGCCGGGGAGGTGGTCTCGTCGGCCAGGGACGGCGTGGGCAGGGGCGGAGGCAGGGCGTCGGGATGCCAATTGGCGCGTCCCGTCCCAACCCAAGGAAGGGACTTCCGATGAGGATTGATCGTAGAATCCGGCTCGCGATCGTGGCCGCTATCGTAGCGACGTTCCCCGAGGAGGCCGTTCAGGCGGAGGACCTGGCGACGGCCTGGTCAGTCGCCCTGGCGAGCAACCGGCAGCTCCAGTCGCAACAGTTCCAGACCCGATCGACCGAGCTGAGCCTGGCGGCCTCTAGGACCGCGAGGCTCCCGACGGTCCGGAGCTTCGTCGTCGACGCGATGACGGCCCCGAACCTCAACGTCGTTGGCACGGCCATTACCGCTGGTGCGTCGATGGGCGGGTCCCAAGGGAGGACGCCGGGCTCGAGCCAGAGCAACTTCCCCATCGTGAACACCTCGCTCAATTACTCCATCTATACCGGCGGCCGGCTCAAGGCGAACGTTGACGCCGCCAGTGCAAACTTGGGTGCCCAGCGTTTCCAGGAGTTCCAGACCGCGCTCGACCTCAAGCTGACCGTCGCCGACGCCTACGTCTCGGTCCTTCGGTCGGTCCGGAGCCTTGGGGTGGCCCGGTCGGACGTCGCCCGGCTCGACGCTTTCGCCCGCGACGTGAGGAACCGCCTGGCCGTCGGTCGCGTCACCCGCAACGACGAGCTGGCCTCCGAGGTCTCGCTGGCAAACGCCAAACAGACCGAGATCCGGGCGAGGCGGACGCTTGCCACGGCTTGGGCCACGTACAACCGTTATCTCTGTCGGCCCTTGTCGGAGGTCGTGGACCTCGAAGATTTGACCGCCGACCCCGGGCTCGAGGGGAAAGCCCACGTCGAGAATGGGCCGCTCAGTGACAAGCCGACTCCTGGCGCGGGTGAAGACGAGGTGCTCGCCCTCACCTCTCAGGCGTTCGCGATCCGCCCCGAACTGGGCAGGCTCTCCGAGCAGGCCCGATCCCTCGAAGCCCAGTCCCGGGCGACCCGGGCGGGCATTCGGCCCCAGCTCTCGATCATGGCCGGCTACACCTATCTCGGTGCCGAGTTTCTCGAGAATAAGAGCTTGCTCACGTCACTGGTGGTGGTCGACTGGACCTTGACCGACTTCGGGACCACCCGTCGCAGGGCCCTGGCCCAGCGGAACCAAGAATTCTCGACCGTCAGGCAGCGCGGTGACATTGCCGACAGTATTGCCCTGGAAGTGCGCTCGGGCTGGCTCGAGGTCCAGGAGACCCGGCTCCGAATCCCCGTCGCCCGCATTGCCGTGGAACAAGCCCGCGAGAACATCACCTACGTCACGGATCGCTACCGCCAGGGGCTGAGCACCTATACCGAGGTTCTCGACGCTGAGAGTCGCCGGGTCACCAGCTTCAACAATCTCTATGAAGCGAACTATGATGCCGTTATCGCCGTATTTCGCCTCCGGAGAGCCGTCGGCAATCTTTGAGCGGCACGTGCGCCAATCCTTGCGAGACGGGTCGGGCCGCTTCGTCGCCATTTCCTTCTCCAGGGCCGCGACTCGCCGTCCTCTACTGATACTCGAAGGAACGCCTATTATTTTACTTTTCCAGGTTCAGGTCTTGTAATCTGATTCCTGGCTTTTCCGTGTACCCCGTTGCTTCCCGCCCCGGCCCGCCCGTCCTGCATGTCCAGGTCTCGTGAAGGTGCACCAACCGCTTGATCGCTTGGGGGATGTGTACCTCCCCCGGCGGCCCGACGCAAAAAAAGCAAAGTGCCGGTCAACCCCGAAAACTCGTCGTTCGACGGACCGTCAGCAGTGACGAGGCAGATTCAGGATGGCCGTTCTGACCGAGGGCGTCAGGCGATGCCAGTTTGCGACCAGATCGCGGAGTGCCTCGTGCTCCCGGCCCTATTGCGGCCAGCCTCTGGTCGCATTTCATAACCATTTGAATCGTTGTTCTGAGAACGGCGCTGATTTGATTCTCGTCCCAATTCGGGGCCATCGCTACCGAACTCCCGGCCAATAGTCGACGACGGCGATTCCTGGTGCCGTTGAAAACGAAGATCGCTCCATTTCGCCCGACTCCCTCGACAGGGACCCAGTTCGTTACGGGCCAACTTTCCGCCAGCTTCGAGTCGCGCTGCCGACGACCCTCCATTCCCGGACGCGTATCAGCATTCAGGCCCGTGTTCGGTATGGTGTCCCCGGAACCCCCACGCGACACCTGCCAACAAGCTGCGGTTCATGAAGGACCAGGAATTTGAGGACGAAGCTGCGCTCCTGCTCGCAGAATATGGGAACAAACATGGCCAGGTCATGGCGCCGCCAGTTCCCGTCGACGAAATGGTCGAGCTTTACCTGGGACTGAGTCTTGAATTCCTCGACATGCAGAAACTCTTCGGCGTCGACGATATTCACGGTGCATTGTGGGTCAATGAGAAGCGAGCGGGTATCGACCAGTGGCTTGATCCAGCAACGTATCCTGCCATGCTCGGACGTTACCACTTTACGCTGGCGCATGAAGCCGGACACTGGCGGCTTCACCGCCAACTATTTCTACGCCGTGCGAACCAGCACTCACTGTTCCCTGAAGGCAAAGAACGACCCGAGTGCATTTGCCGGCGAATGACACCGAGCCGATTGAGTATCAGGCGAACCGTTTTGCTTCTTGCTTACTCATGCCACGCGAGATCCTGAAACGCGCCTGGCACGAATGGCGAGACGGAATGGACCCGATCTTCCTGCCCGACCTGCGAGCCGAGAACGGTACTAATGGAACGGACGAAATGATAATGGAGAATGCGGTTCGTCCTCTGGCTGGCAAATTCCAGGTATCACCGGAGGCGATGCGGATTCGTGCCGAAGGGATGAGTTTATTGATGAGGAAGCGGGAAGCTTCGCTCTTCTAATCAAGGGATGGAGCATTGATGCCATTTGTTGAATCGTTCATTGCAATCGACTGATGCGTTTCACCGCGCCCCGGTTGGATGCATTGTGCTTCTCCATTCCTGCTGGAGCACAAACCATGAACGACTTGATGAATGCATCAAGTGGGGGACTGTTGGTCAAACAGCCCCTCCAGGCCTTCTGGACTACGTACGATCCCCGCGACCTCGCCAGCGGCAGCCTTGACCCGCTTGGCTTCGTCCGCGGCTACGCGCCACCCAACCGGTTAATCCCATATACCCGCATGGCATTGAGCCGGGTGGATGGAGCGCATCGCCGCACCCACTTAAATCGCCTCCATCGTTTGCCTTATCCCACTGAATTCTCTTTGAACGCAACGAGCGTTCTTAATTAACGATATGGATACGAATTCGATTCTCGCCAGGTTTGACGACGAACCCGGTGTCCTTCCAACTGGGATGTTTCGGAACGGGCAACACTCGGGGCCGAATGTCGTTTGAGAAGCCGAATGCTTCGAGCGGAAAGCCAACGAGGTTCGAGTCCATCTTGCCGTTCTGATTTCGATCATGAATGATATAAGCCGCATATTGGCCCGGCTTCAAGTTATCAATCTTGCATGTAGCAGTAGCGACGTTTCCAATGCATTGAATTCTCACGTCCTGTATGGCCTTGAAGAAGTGCTTCACTTCTTCTCGGTCTTTACGCACGTCCGCTGACTTGAATGCCTCTTCGGTGTTCAGCAAACAAATCATCGCGTTCCCGACCGCGTCGGCGAAGCCAACCCCCTCGATGACCAACGTGGCATCGTCCGCCTCAGGCTGCTGGGCGGCAGCATTCAAGCAGAACCCGCTCGCAAGCGTGGAGATCGTCAAACAACATGCAACAGACTGGAAAAACCTTTTCGATGTCATCTTCGAAACTCCCTTTTCGGTAAACGAACTCTCGAACAAAACTGAGGACCTTCAGATCCTCAAACGCTATCCAGGGCATCGCGCTTCAGGCTCAGCACGGGGGGACGCAGGAGCAACTTTTTCGGCGTGGTGGACATGGTGATGGAGAGTTGGCCGGTGCGATCCCGCAAGCGACGATAAATGCACCGGCGGGACGAGTCCTAACCCGCCGCCCCAATACCAAGAAGATGATGATTCAATAGATGCGGCAGATTGGCGGCCGGCCTGATCAAGCGAATGCGTTCGCCGCGACCACGAACGTACGCATTCGCCGGGAAAGAGGCCCGAGGTCGATCACGTCACTCCTTGACTCTCGTCCAGTTCGATTCAACCTGCTGACGGTGGTCCTTCATCTTGAAGGTCGTGTCGCTGATCTCACCAATGGTCAACTCTTTCGTCTTGGGGCTGCCGTCAGGCGGGTTCTTGGGCGTCAGAACGAGACGGTTTTCAGTCACCTTCCACGTACCATCTTCGTCGATCGGCTTCTCCTTGTCCCCCATTTTGAGCTTCCCCTTCAGGGTGTAGGTGCCGTCCTCGACGAATGCGGATTCAAGCTTGCCTGAGACCTTGGGCGTGTTCAACTTGCTGACCCACTTTCCCGGAAGCAGCTTGGTGATCTCGGCTTCACTGGGCTTTTTCTCTTGTCCGAAGGCGTGTGAGGCCCCGGATAGTGCCACTGTGCTCATCAACGCCAACGCGACGAAACGGTTCATCGAAAGTTCCTCCTCAATGGGATGAAAAAACAGTCATGGGCGAACCAAGCCCGCCTGCTGAAAATCCGTTACCACTTCAGCAAGGCCAGCCCCTGCGAATGGGGATTTTTGAACCGAACGGTTCGAATAGTAAGCGGTTGAAATCCGCATGTCAAGAGGATATCGTACTGTTTGGTAAGAAAACTAAACCCGTCGTGCAAAATGTCGAAAAATCCACTGGGCCGCCCGCGGGAGTTCTCCTCTGGAAGATGAAGCGTTAATCTTAAATACTGCTTGCAGTACAACGGCGGAGTTAGACGAAATCGATGGGACGGCCACGCGAATTTGATGTCGAGAAGGCGCTAGATACGGCGAGTGAGTTGTTTTGGCGCAAGGGCTACGAGGGGACATCGCTTTCCGATTTAACGGGAGCGATCGGGATCATGCCGCCGAGCTTCTATTCCGCCTTCAAGAGCAAAGAAGCTCTCTTCAAACAAATAGTCGACCGCTACCAATGCGGTCACCTCAGTTTCTTTGCGAAGGCCCTCAACCAAACGACGCCGTTAGCCGTCGCGGAGCGGGTGCTCTACGGGTTTGCGGACGCCTATACGACAAAGCCACATCCCCCCGGATGTCTTGTTGCTGAACTGCAGCTTGCCCTCTTCCGATGATACGGAGGACTCTATCCGGCATGACCTGGCCGAACGAAGGAAGGCGAGCCGGATCGAGTTACGGAAGCGGTTTAAGCGCTTCAAATCCAACGGCGCACTCCCTACCGATGCCGATCCCGACGCCCTTGCACGGTATGTCTTGACGGTCGCATGGGGCATGGCGGTGGATGCGCAATCGGGGGCGAGCCGGGATGATCTTTATCGCACGGTGAAACTAGCGCTAAAGTCGTGGCCGGCGTGAGAGCGTCTTGCGGTTTATTAGGTTCGTCGTCAACACGTGTGAACGCGAATCGACGCTCCCTCTTTGGTACCCGGGGTGTCAGTAGCAATGGAACGGAAACCCTTATTCCAGTTTTCCGTTCCATTGGTACCCCAAATAGCCCGATGTAGCCTCGGCCGTTGGCGATCGTAGTCCCCGTGCTGGCCTGCACCATGGCCTCGTCCTTGTCGACGATGTTGATCGCTACCCTGATCGTCTGCTTGTCGGCTTGACGTAACAGAACGCCCTTTATGTGCCAGGAGAACGGGGTCAAGTCAATGAGCCTGTTAATGTCCATTCCCGGGGTCTAAAATCCCTCGCCTTCCAGGCGACGACTTCAGGACGTCGGGGTGATTGTCGAACGATTGGGTGGGCTGAACCTGCGGGAGCACGACGAGCGATGACATCGAAGAGGGCAACTCTCCTGGAAGCACGCCTAGATCGCTCTGCCCACGTCCCAGAGGTCGTCATCAATTGCAGCCATGCCTAAAGACTGGCGAACCACGGACAGTTCCCCGGCCAATTGGCATGTGTAGAGAGCTGCGGCCAAAATCATTTCTCCGATGGTCTGATAATCAAAGAGCGGGTCCTCGTCGTCACCACGTAATGGGTTGTATCTATATTGCGCAGGCGGATCTAAGTATCGGTCAAGAGTTGTGGCAACAGCCCGCGAAACGGCTGCGATTAATGCATGCCTATGAGTAAGGAAATGTGCGAATATATCGTTACCACCATCGCAGTCTGACGCGTACTGATCCTCTGAACGACTCCGAAATCGCGTTTCCCAGTCGGCCGGCAGCGCCCTCAGAAATGGTCCTTTGAGCTCTTCGAGATCTTCAAGTTCTTCGAGCACCTGTCTATCAACTAGTAGAGCATGACCTACAATCCAGGCGGCGCAAGCTAACACGTCTCCTGGGCTATGGGACCACTGAACATCAGAAAAATCTAAGACTGATTGGGTAAGTAACCAGAGAGAACTCTCAAGCTGTTGAATGATTACCTTGGCTGCTGTCATGGTTTTCCACCCTTCTCCAAGGCGCGGCGTGGTGGACATGGTGATGGAGGAGAGTTGGCCGGTGCGATCCCGCAAGCGACGATAATTGACACCGGCGGGACGAGTCCTAACCCGCCGCCCCAATACCAACAAGATGATGATTCAATAGATGCGACAGATTGGCGGCCGGCCTGATCAAGCGAATGCGTTCGCCGCGACCACGAACGTACGCATTCGCCGGGAAAGAGGCTCGAGGTCGATCACGTCACTCCTTGACTCTCGTCCAGTTCGATTCAACCCCCTTACTGTGGTCCTTCATCTTGAAGGTCGTATCGCTGATCTCACCAATGGTCAACTCTTTCGTCTTGGGGCTGCCGTCAGGTGGGTTCTTGGGCGTCAGAACGAGATGGTTTTCAGTCACCTCCCACGTACCATCTTCGTCGATCGGGATCTCCTTGTCCCCCATTTTGAGCTTCCCCTTCAGGGTGTAGGTGCAGTCCTCGACGAATGCGGATTCAAGCTTGCCTGAGACCTTGGGCGTGTTCAACTTGCTGACCCACTTTCCCGGAAGCAGCTTGGTGATCTCGGCTTCACTGGGCTTTTTCTCTTGTCCGAAGGCGTGTGAGGCCCCGGACAGTGCCACTGTGCTCACCAACGCCAACGTGACGAAACGGTTCATCGAAAGGTCCTCCTTAACAAGATGAAAAAACAGTCATGGGCGAACCAAGCCCGCCTGCTGAAAATCCGTTGCCACTTCAGCAAGGCCAGCCCCTGCGATGGGGCTTTTTGAACCGAATGGTTCGACTAGTGCGCGGTTGAAATCCGCATGTCAAGAGGATATCGTACTGTTTGGTAAGAAAACTGAACCCGTCGTGCAAAATGTCGAATTATTTACCGGGCCGCCCGCCGGAGTTCGCCTCTGAGGAGGCGCTGATTGCGGCCACTTTCATTTTCGCGGCAGCGCCCCTCTCTCAGGAAGACCTCGGCTGCCGCCAGGCCGATGCAGCTCGTCCCGCCTGTGATCACCGCAATCTTACCTTGCAATTGATTCATATACGAAACGCCCGTCTCCTTAGACGGCGGCGGCGCACGGCCCTCACAGTTGCGACCAACCGCCATCGACCGGAAGCTCGGCGCCGGTCGTGAAGGTCGCGTCGAACGCGAGGAAGAGGACGGCCTTGGCGATCTCGTCCGACGTCCCCCAGCGCTTCATCGGGACCATACCGATCATCTTCTCCCTGATCTGGGCGGCCTCGTCTTTACCGGTAAACACTTTGCCGATGATCGGCGTGTCGATTGGACCGGGCGTCACCGCGTTGACGCGAATTTCGCGAGGAAGCAACTCAGCGGCGAGCGTCCGAGCGAAGGATCGCAGCGCGGCCTTGGCGGCTCCGTATGCGGCTTGGCCGGGCATTCCCTTGACGTTGGCGATCGAGGTCGTGAGGACGATAGAGCCTCCCCGGTCTATTAACGGCGCGAGCTTCTGCACCACGAAAAGCGGCCCCTTGGCGTTAAGGTTGAACATCTCATCGTAATTAGCCTCGGTGATGCTCTCGAGAGGCGCTCGGATGCTGAACCCGGCGTTGACGAAGAGCAAGTCTAAGGTGTCGAACTCGGCCTTCACCCGAGAGGCGAGGGCGTCGATTTCTGTCAACGACCGCGCGTCGCTCGAAACCACGAGGGCGTCCTTTCCAAGCTCTTTCTGCGCCGATTCAAGGCCGGCCTGCGACCGCCCCGTCACTAGGACACGCGCGCCCCCATCCATGAGCATCTTCGCCGTCGCGAGCCCCATGCCGCTCGTGCCGCCGATGATCACCACCTTTTTACCTTGGTACCGTTCCATGTGTATTCTCCTAACGAGGTTAGGGTTGCGTTGCTACTTTTTTACTGTTTGGTATGATAATCAGGCGCGGAGGCTGCGGTCAAGGGCTTTTTGAACTATGTATTTCAAAATACCGTAAGACCCCGTGGAAGAGCACGCAGCGCCGCAATCGCATGCTGATTCTGGTCACCGCAACCATTTCGCCGCGACCGGCGCTCTTTCACGACACCGCGCTTAAGGATGCTGTGGAAGAGAAATCGACGCCGGAGACCTTGACGACGGCCTGCCACGCGGCTTCTTGGCTGGCGCGATCGTGAAAATGTGGGTGGCGCATCGCCTCGATTGGGCCGGTGAACTTCTTGGGCGGCCATGCGAAGAACAGGCCTAATTTATGAAATGGTGAATTGCCTCGTTGGCGTTATCTTGAAATGTAGTATTTTTCAAATCGGTAAAAAAAGTGCTCTGGTCCACCATGTCCCCTGATAACTTACCCTCTTTGCTGGCATAAAAAACGCCACTCTTATATCGCTCATCGGAAATGCCATCTACAAAGCGTTTTGCACCTACTTCCAGCTTATGCACCATTTCGCCCATCAATGGGAATACAATAGGCATCATCACATACTTCAACATAAACCGCATTGGCGGGGGAAGACTATCTGGCGCCTGAGTTCCTTTTGTATTTCCTGGGCTCACGACAATAAACTTGAGCTTAGGATATTTTCTTGCCATTGATAACGTCCACATGGTTTCTGCATACTTGACATATGCGTATGCTTGCAATGCATCGAACTTTTTACCAAAATATGATCCATCAAGAACAGCAGCAAACTCATCTACAGAAGAAGTCCTCATTGAAACTGGTTTTACTCCGAGCATCTTTACTCCTGGAACAGCTTCCGCACTGACTGATAGAACTGTTTTCCTTAACTGATCACGTTTAATTAATTCCTCCGCTAGAATTACATTACCTAAAATATTCGTAGCGGCTAATTGATTCATACCGGAAGGCGTCAATTTCGCAGCCGTTTTCCCAATTACTCCACCTGCATTTAAAACTATTGCATCAACAGGTTCCTTTATTTTTTCGACTGCTTTTCTTACAGAATGTGCATCCGTAACATCCCCAATAATAATTTCAAAAACCCTTTCCCCCGTTTTCTCCTCAAGGTCTTTTTTTGCTGCCTCTGCTCTCGCTTGATTTCTGCAAAAAAGAATTACCTTTTTGGTTTCTTTTTTCAATGCGAACTGTCGGGCAGTCTCTTTCCCAAGCCCAGCATTTGCTCCGGTTATTAATATACTTGCGTGCATATAGGCGTCTCCGAGGTAAAGGGGTAGGATCGAGTCGTGAGGCCCCGCGAGGCCAGGGCCGGCTTGCTCATTTCGAACGATTCGGTTATATATTGGAGCGATGGCAATTGTCAAGGAGTTGTGAACTAAATGGTTCAAAATTCTACTAGGCCGCGTGGCCGGCCGCGCAGCTTCGACGAGACGGGGGCGCTGGAAAAGGCGACCCAGGTGTTCTGGTCGAAAGGCTACGACGGCGTGACGATCGAAGATCTCGTCGCCGGGATGGGTGTAGGAAAGCCGAGCCTGTATGCCGTCTTCGGTGATAAGCGGACGATATTCTTGCGCGTCCTTAAGGCGTATGCAGAACGGAAGGGCGCAGCAGCCGAGAAGGCGCTGCTGTCGCCACAGGGTCTTCGCGACTCGATCGCGGGCTTTCTGAGGTACGCGGTCGAGAGTGCGACCGAGAAAGGCTCCGCTCGGGGCTGCCTTATGGTGTGCGTTGCGCCGGTTGTGGACGACGCTGAGGTCCGGCAGTTCCTGCAAAAAGCGGCCGCCGGTGGCGCCGCGCTGGTGGAAGGTCGTTTCCGGGACGGGATCACCGCCGGCGAAATCCCGTCCGACTTTCCTGTGGCCGTCCGCGCGATCCAAGTCACGGATTTCGCTCGTAGCCTGACCATGCGTGCGCTGATAGGCACGCCGCGCAAGACGCTTCTCAGGGATGCCGAGGAAGCGGCCGACTTGGTGCTCCTGCCGCGCATGAAGGCCATCGGCAAGCGGAAGCTATAACTTTCTCTCGCCACCGAAAGACTTTTTGAGAATTATGATCCAAGTTAAAGCATGCGATGCTTGGTGCAAAGATTTACCTACCAGCAATTTAATCCTGAAACCAACTTTCTGTTCCATTGCTACCTACTTTCCGCACATCTCCCGCTGAATATCTCCGAATTTCCTGTGGCTGTCAGCCGGCCTGACGGGATCAGCCCTCGTAGGGCTTGGGCATTCCCAGAAGCCGCAGGATCCTCCTCTGGAGTCGAGTCAGCTCTGTACTAAAGACTTCGGCTGGTCGCTTGCCGGACCGCAGGGAATGGCGCTGCACATCCTCGTATAGGTCGATCACCTTGCGAGCCGTGGGACGACGGCAGGCACGACGTTCAGGATACAAGGGCAAGCTCTCGATTCCCTTGCGCTCCATCGCACGACGGAGTTCTCGCTCCAACAGCGCCTCGACCAGCAGCACAAAGAAGTACACGCAAAGCAAGGCCTGGATCCGGCTCACCTCCTTCAAGAACACCGGCGCTACCACGAAGTCGGTTTTCAGGTGCTCGAACCGTCGCTCGATCGCCGGTTGTTGCTTGTAAGCCAGCAGAAGTTCCTGCTCAGTCATTGCGCGGTCGTTGCTGACCAGTGGGAAGGTCCCGTCGCAGCGTGCCTCCTCGTCCAGCCGCTCCAGCTCGATCCGGTGCTTCAGTATGAACCGCAGCTTCTCCCCCCGGATGTACCTCGTCTTCTCCCCGGGTCGACCGCGTTGCTCCTGGCGGTACTTCTCCGTGACCTGCTCCTCGATTTGAACCGAGATCCATTCCGTGACGTCGCAGTTCTGAAGCAGCTCTTCAACGGCCTCGACGACCTTGGCGCGGCTTCGGTATCGGGTCCGCGGCGAGGCCAGCTTGGCTCGCAGTTCGTCCAGCCCCTTGAGCGCCTTCTCCAGCCGTGTCAGCCGTGCCTCCGCATCCAGCTCGGCCTTCCGTGTGCTGTGATACCAGATCAACCGATAACCCTCGGTCGTTTGCCCTGCAGGCTCAGAGATGGAGAAGCGGTCGACCAACTGCCCCTCGTCGTCGAACTTGTCGTGGATCCGTCGCCACGACACCTCTTGCGCAGCACGGCGACGCGGAAGGCGGCGTCCTCACCGCGGGTTCGCGGCAATACGCTGAGGAACCGGCCGCCGCGCTGATGCAGATAGGCCATGTTCTCGGTAGTAGCCAGCTTGCAGTCGGCGATGTAGAGGAAGTCGCGACGCCCGGTCAACTGGCAGAGCAGCTCCCACGTCCCCTGGTGGGAACGGTCGTCGGTGGCGTTGCCGCTCTCGACGCGGAACTGCACCGGGATAGCGCCATCGCCGGTCACGGTGAGGATGTAGAGCAACTGCTTGAGGTCAGGGCGGTGGTCCTTGTTGTGGCCCCACGTCACCGCCAGGCGCAATCGTCCTCGCAGGGTACGTTCCCGCTCAGCCGAATCGTAGTCGCCGTGAAAAGTAATGGTGGTCGAGTCGTTGTGCAACTGGTCGAGACTGACGTCGAATTCGCGCACAGCGTGGGCGGCGACCTTGATGCCAGCGCCGGGATGTTAGCGTCAAAGAGGCGGTCGAGGGCCCGACCGATGCGATCGTCATTGAACGCGGCAAGTTGAGTGCTGGCCAATCCCAGCAGTTCTGGCTCATGGCGAGCCGCCCACTCACCGACACCGTAGAGCGGCTCGCGTGAGATCAAGAGGTTTCGCACCAGCACGAGCAAGGCCGTAGCCGTGGGGATGCGGGTGCGGCCATCTTCATAGGGCAGGTGGTCGCTGAGGAACGCCCGAAGGCGGAGACGGCCCAGGAAGTGGTTCAGGATGGGAAGAGCGGCGATCCGCCGCGAGTTAAGTGTGCGCCGGCGTCCCTTCTTCGATCGGGCCGTCTCGCCGGGTTGGCGTGGTCGTTGAGGTTCGTCCATGCGGGTTGTCTCCTTGGGTGTTACCGCGATCTGGTCGGTTTTCGATGTTGGCCATCTCAAAGTCGTAGACGGGCAGGCCGACTGCTGCAAGGCTTGCCGCAATGATGGCGAGGAAGACCAGGACGTCAAGGAGCAAAAAATCTTGTGATTCACTTATAAAGATGCGCCTTGATGTAAGTCGTGGGCCGCTCGACTTACGTTCATGGCCCGAGTCACAAGTGACTACGGCGACAATCACCGCGCACGGTCGGACATTGCCAGGTCGCAGGACAAGGCTAAGAATATCTCGAGTTCACGACAGTCGCCGATCGGGAACGATCACGGACGGCAGAGCGCCCAGGCGACGATCAACTCCGATATGTTTGCCGACCAGGGCTGCCTTTGCCAAATCGGTCTCAGGCCGAATCCGGGAAATCAAAGCGAGATGTGCGGAAAGTAGGTTGCTACTCACACCCCGGCATGAATGGCACCGCGGCCAGCGCAAGGCGGGGAACCAACATCTGACCAAAGAAGGGTGCCGGCTCGCACAAAACCTAGGCCGGCTGGCCATCGCTCAAGCAGAACTAGAAACGTGCGAGACCAGGTTCAATGAACTGGAAGGATAGCTACGCCAAACGAGCGGGCTGGAGGCCTGCCGTTTAGACCTGGATCGCCAATTGCTTGAACAAACACGCGAGCTTCGAAAATGCCAAGACGAACGTGAACGTAGCCAGGCCCGCATTGCGGCCCGAAAGTTGGCGGAGGAACGCCATTCGAGCGCCGTGAACGAGAAAACAGCGGCGTCGGAGGAGTACCGGCAGCGAAAGGAGGCGGCACAACGCCTGGTCGAGGCACAAGATCCCTTGGTGCCAGCGCAGGGTAAGGTCGATAGTTGCGAGCAGATTGTCTTGGAGTTGGAGAGAAAGCAAGCCCATCCCCTTTCACATCAGCAGACGTTGATTGTCTGCACTATGTCTGCAATTCAGGCGGCGTCTTGAGTCAGAAGCTCTCACCGAATGTCAGCGACAGCGGTGTCGGACGCAAGCGCAAAAGCGAACAAGCCCGGTCCTGCCGGGGCTTGCGTCGTCTCTTGTCACAAACCCTCACCAATTAACAGTTTGCGGTAAAGTGGAGGCGGCGGGAATTGCACCCGCGGCCCCGAGTCACCCCCCTTCCCGATGCCGAATCGACGGTGCCACTTGCGTCGGGAATAGGTCGAGATCGAGAGTCGCTAAAGATGGACTTCCTCGAGACGGTCAGGCGGGTTTAACCAATAAGTGTTTTAAGCCGCTTTCGGGGATGTCATACTCGATAAAATTCGTCATGAAGCGGCTCTCTCTCATTAACTCACGGCCCTAATCGGCAGCTTCCACGCACTGTAAATCAAACGGCGGTATGTTTGCCGGCGGCCTCGATGATGGTGTCGGTTCGAGGTTCCCTACCTACGAGGTAAAGAAACTCGATAAAGAAATCAAAGTAAAGCATTATCACGTGGCGACGGGTTTGTTTACGCCCGCGACGACCTGGGAAATGTCGGGGGACGGATTGCGTCCCTTGTCAAAAGTATGTCAACACGTCTGTTGGACGAAAGGGCATTTTGTTGCCGCGCTTGACTTTCTGGTCAATGTGATCTGCGTAATGTCGTGGCACGAGTTTTCAAAGTTGCCGTGACCGACTTGCTCGCGGCTAGGCAAGCTTCATGCCCGAGTCAGAATTGAGTTTCAGACCATTCTCGCCCGTCCTAAGGATCTTTTTATCGGTTAGTAGGTCAATGACACAGCCCTCTATGCGGGCTCGAATTCTCGCGCCGGTACGTTGGAAGCCCAGTCGTCTCGCAAGGGACACGGTAAGCTCGGTCTCTTCCGTCACGCCGTATTTCTCCAGCATCGAGAGTATCAATCCCTTTATCTCGGACGTCGGTACTTCCTCGATGTTCTGGTAATAGACCGTGCGGCTGTTCGGGGGCTTGGGTCCGTTGCGTTTGGTCGGCGCCGGTTCCTCGTCCACGGATTTTTTGACTGGACCGACAGTGTTTGCAGGAGCACGAGGCTCAGTCGCCTCTGCGAGGATCCGCTCGAAAGCCGCGACGACGCGGTTGGTCTGACCATTCGGGTCTCTTAACCAATCGGTGGACCATATCCGGACGATCCGCCAGCCGCGCGCTTCGAGCACCTCTTGGCGCAGACGATCGCGATCCCGAGCGGTGGCGGATTTGTGGTACGTCGCTCCATCGCATTCAATCCCCAGGACGAGCCGCCCCGGATTGCTCGGATCCGCCAGGGCGAGATCGATCCTATATTGACTGCACCCGACCTGTTTGTGGACATCCATCCCTCGCTCCTTTAGGACATCCGCCACGTGCTGCTCGAAGGGAGAATCGCATTCCGCTTCGTCGGCTTGAGTAACCTCCGAACCGAGTGCCGGGACGCCACGCTCCGCGAAGTCGAGGTAGGCCCTCAGGAGCTTGGCACCCACGGCGGTTGTTTGTGACAAGTCGATGTCGTGGGATCTCATCGAGCTAATCACGGTCATGGCCGAGCGGTGCGGTAACGGCGACGTTAAGTCGCCGCCCCCCTCCCTGTCCGTTCAGCGGACCGAATCGCAACTTGACTCGCCCGTCCTCGTCTGGTCCATAGCCGATGCTCAGAAAGATGGAGTCCCGCTCGTCGCCTTGGACGTTTTCTAGGTTCTTCACGAAGAACGGTTCTGCTTGATTGCTCCTAAAGCATTGTTCCAGGGAGGAGTCCATCAGCCTCATCGTCTCCAGCTCATCGAGGATTGCCCTCTGATGACGCTGGCTGAAGGCGATCACGCCGAGGGTCATTGACCCGTTGGTTCGGAAATGCTTCATTACCAGCTCGGCGGTCTTC
The DNA here is from genome assembly GCA_963850935.1 of uncultured Isosphaeraceae bacterium. Lineage (GTDB taxonomy): Bacteria > Planctomycetota > Planctomycetia > Isosphaerales > Isosphaeraceae > CAWFRS01. The sequence continues at coordinate 281,543 of CAWKNT010000026.1, read as the reverse complement.
CTCGCTTCGACGGCGTTGAAACCACCACTTGATCCCGACTTCCATCTCCCATCGGGCACGTACTCGAAACGAACGGCCGGCACTTGGTGCCTGTCAAGGACGTGCGGGAAGGTCACCAATTCGTTGTCGTAGAAGTGGCGGTTGGAGAACGCGATCAACGGCTCACGTTTGCTACGATAATGCCAGCGAAGCCGGCGGCGCGACATCCCTAAGGTGCGGCACACGTCGAGAATGCTATCGAAATCGGCGAGGGTCTCCTCGTTCTCGTCTTCCCCGCTTGAGACTTCCTCTTCTGCCACGGTTCGTTCGAAGAACGATGTCGGAGGCAACTGTTTCTGGTCGCCTGCGACGACAAGCTGGCGACCGCGGTAAATTGTACTGATGGCGTCGTAGGGGCGGACCTGCGAGGCCTCGTCGAAGATCACGAGGTCGAAACGGATGTCCCTTGTATCCAGGTACGTGCTGACCGCCAATGGACTCATCATGAGACAGGGCTTCAGTCGGATAAGGACCGTCGGAATTCGGCCGAAAAGCTGTCGGAGAGGAAGGTGACGTTTCCTCTTATTGACTTCACGCAGGAGTGTCCCCAGCTCGGAGGAGCTGGGTGCATCCAGCGCCGTTGCGCTCGGGCGGGCGGGATCATTCAGGCGGGCTTCACGGATTCTGGTGGACGAGCGCCGAATAGCATCGCGATCCAAATCGCGGAATTGCTCGATTCGCCTCTCGTGGACCCCGGTCGTGAATCGCCGAAGTGCGGGATCACCGTCGTGAACCCAATCCAACCACGAGCGGTAAAAGCGGACCAAGAAAGCGCTCTTGGCATCGTCGACTGCGAGTTTGCCATCGAGCAACTCGGAAAGGATTGGCTCGAGATCGGCTTGCACGAGTTGCTCGCGCAGCTCGCAGAACTTCAACCATTCCTGAATGAGATGCGCGTCCACTCGACGCCGCTCGACCCAATCATGGAGGGTCGAAAGGGAGGCTTTACCCACCCGTATACCGGTTGAAACCTCTTGTTCGGGCTCGAAGAGCTGGGTCAGGAACTCCCAACTCTCCGTGAACTCGGCGGATTTTGCAGCGAGGTTTAGTCGCACCGCGTCGGACCCTCTATCGTGGATCTCAGGATCCGTCGCTGCCCGAACAAGTGGTGTCGGGGGATGGTCTCCATGCTCGTCCAGGAAGGCGATGCTCCACTCTGCCTTGGAGCGAACGTCTCGCCAGTCGCGATCTCTGATCTCTTGCTCAAGGATATTAAGCCCCAGCCTCGCAGAGAGACGACGGATCTCGGAAGCGCTCAGAAAGAGCGACTCTAACGACCGCAGGCGAGGCGAGATATCGGCAAGAGAGACATCGTGGCTCGGCTTGAGCAAAGCGGAGACCTTACTAAAACGATCGAGAAGTGTCTGCAATCCGATCAATCGGCATTCCAAAAGCTTCGCGAAGTCGGTCGTCGAAATCTTAGATCGATTCGCATCCGAATTGCGAACAGCCGTTAGGTCGATATCCCGTTCTACAATGCTCAACGCTTCCCGGTACATCCGATGTTTCTGTGTCAGTTCTCCAAGGCAGACCTTCAGTGCGTCTTGGTCAACTCGCCGCTGGTCAACCAGAATCTCCTTGAACTCAGGGAAAACACGGACAATCGGGTCGAACTGCTGCGATGCTCGCAGGCCATCGATGGTCTGCTCTCGGTCTAGCTCGCCGTCCTCATTGAGTACGAGATGATCGGCGGGTTGCCGCAGGTTCTCTTGTCGCAATGTGGCGATAGATGCTAGACGAGCGGAAAGGTCCCCAAGGCGAACATCGCATCCTCGCTTGAGTAGCAGGCACAGCACGTTCACGTCGGCATGGCGTTCCACGACTGCGGACAGCTGCCCGTCCAGCCATTTTCCGAATTCATCCACCGACATCCTCACTACGCTGCCCTCCGAGCTAAGGACGCTCCCTAGGTCGAAATATTTGCTGGCGTCTGCGACAGCGTCGCGAAAACTGCGGTAATGGTAGCTGAATCCCACAAGACTCGTCTTCAGAGTAGCCCGATCAATCAGTGACGGATCAACGAGGATCTCCTTCAACTCTGGGAACGCGCGGATAAGCGGGTCGAACTGCTCCGATGATCGCAGACCGGCAATGGTCCGTTCCCGGTCCAACTCGCCGTCCTCCCTGGTTGCGAGATGATCCTCGGGTTGCCACAGGTCAGATTGTCGCAATGCGGCGATGGATGCCAGACGCGCGGGAACCTCGCTCCGCGGTAAGTCGCAACCTGGCTTGAGTAGCAAGCACACTCGGTTGAGGTCGGCAAGGCGTTCAAGGAAACTGGATGTCTGCACGTCAATCCATTTTGCGAATTCATCCACCGACATCTTCGCTAGGTTGCCGTCTGCGTTCAGGACCATTCCCAAGTCCAAGTGGTTGCCTGCTTGTGCCACCGCCTCGCGGAGAATTCGGTAGCAGGAGCTAAATGTTTCCAGACTCGTTCTAATGGCATCCCGATCGACGCGGGACTGATCGACAAGGATCTCCTTCAATTCCGGGAAAACGCGGATAAGTACGTCGAACCGCTCCGATGCCCGCAGGCCGGCGACTGTGCGTTCACGGTCTGGCTCACCGTCCTTCCCGAGAACGAGCTTCTCGGAGTACTCCCTCTTGAGTTGTCGAGCAAATTCGTTGCGACGATGGTACTCGGTAAGCTCCCGAAGGTCATCCATGAGAATTGCAGTATCAGGAAGTTCTCGTGTGTACAATCGAGCGAGTCTGCTGCGATGAATCCACCAGTCAGGCATAACCCGCCGCCAGACCGCTCGGTAGGACCGGCACTTAGACACGAGGCTTGCGTAATTGCCATCAAACGCTATTGGCAACATCCGCTTCATCAGGTTGAGACGGGACTGGATATTTTTGTCCTCATCTTCGCGGAGTCGATCGAGAATTCCAAAAATCTCGCGTCGCCTCTCGACATCGAGCCAAGACCGGTGAATGGGTGAGGCGGTTCCAACGAGGTCGAAGATTTCTTGAACTTTTCCCAGCCCCCTCATGAGTAGGGGACGAGGAGTTAGCCCAAGTGCCGCAAGAACGTTTAGCAGTGCAGATTGCGTTTCCGCGAGCCGACGGCTCAGGATTGCGAGTGATTGAGCAGCCGAATCCAGCCTGTCTCGAAGGGTGGCGACCGTCGCACATTCATCGGATTGCAGACCTGGAGGACCGTTCACCGTAATGCTCGCGAGACGCGCCAATGCTTCAGGGTCGGAAACAAGTCTCAACACCGCTACTTCAGAGAACTCAGGTAAGTGCGTCTGGGTTCTATCGAGGAGTTCACGGATAACCTGCCGCCTCTCGACATCGAGCCAAGACCGGCGAATGGGCGAGACGGTTCCAACGCGTTCGAGAATTTCTTGAACCTTTCCCAGCCCCCTCATGAGTAGGGGACGAGGAGTTAGCCCAAGTGCCGCGAGAACGTTTCGCAGTGAAGATTGCGTATCCGCGTGACAACGGCTGATGGTTCGGAATAACTGCGCGACAGACTCTAGCTTATCTCGAAGGACGACGACCGTCGCGCTTTCATCAATTTGTAAGCCAGGAGAACCGCTCGCCGTAATCGTCGTCAAGCGCGACAATCCTTCAGGGTCGGAAACAAGTCTAAGCAGCGCTACTTCAGAGAACTCAGGCAAGGCCCGTTGCGTTTTATCAAGAACTTCAAGGATTACCTGTCGCCCCTCGGTATCGAGCCATGACCGTCGGAGGGGTGAAACCTTTCCAATAAGTCCCAGGATTTCTTCGACCATGCCAAGATCCCGCCCAAAAAGAGGGAGAGGTTTCACTCCTAGAACAAGCAAAACACGGTTCCACGCCTCGGTGAGCGCCTTGACCTGCTCAGTCAGTTCTCGCACGGCATTTGCGACGCGGCGTAAATGTCCGCTAAGCGTGTTGATCGTCGTGTGGTCGTGGGCACGGAGACTCGCCTCAACGCTATCCATTTGGTGGCTCAGTGTTTTCACAGCATCGGCTTGGAGTCGGAGGATAGCTTCCTCGGAGAACTCCGGCAGAGCCTCACGGGTTTCGCGGTACGAGAGCGTGAGCTGATCAAGCTGAACAAAGTCCCTCGCAATCAATCGTGGATTTCTCTGAAACCGTTCGGCGGGGACGAGGGGGTAGTTCGGAACGTCCTTGATTAGTTCTACGGCATTAAGCCACTCCGGGATGCTCGGCTCGTCCGGAGCGAACCCGAGGCTTCCTAGCATCGGGGCGACATCTCGAAGCTGGCGGAGTCCTAGCGCGAGTCGCTCGAAGTGATGCTCAATTTCGTTTATGAGGTTCAGTGAGTCTCTCTGCCCCACGCTCCCGCGCCAGGGGTGCGCGGCATGGTTCTGGACCACATTGCGGCAGTCCAAAAGGGCGTCGAGCAATTCGCTGATCCTCCGAACTTGATCGCCGGTCATCTCCGACACATCTCGAATTCTAATGCGTGACACTCCAACGGTACGGATGCCGGCGAGCCGTCCGTGAACTTGGAACGGCGACAGACCGAGGGGCTGTCGTACTTCGTGGAGGGCGAGTGCATAGGCATTCAGCGACTTGCGGATCTCAAACAGCCGATTCAGATCATCGGAGTGATCGTTGTAGGGTTCGCCGGGCAAGCACAGACAGCGTCCCAATTCGTCAATGACCTGTTTTTTGTTCGACTTGTGGCTGTGGACCTCGAGGCAGAAGTCCCCGAGTTTCTGCTGATCGAGTCGCTGCTTTACGACTTCCAGAGCCGCCGCTTTCTCGCTTACGAACAGCACTGATTTCCCCATCGCTAGAAACTCGGCGATGATGTTGGCGATCGTTTGCGACTTGCCCGTGCCCGGCGGACCATCGAGGACGAGGTTGGCTCCCCGCTTTACCGCCTCGATCGCCTCATGCTGACTGCTATCGGAATCCAGGATGTGGTATGTCCTTGCAGGGTGGGCAACGGCGTCCAAGTCCCGGGATTTTGGCAGACCATCGGGAGCCTTCAGGCGAACAGATTGATCGCCAGCAACCGCCCGGCAGAGGTCGTGTTCGGCGATTTGATCCTGGTTCTTGCCGAGATCGTCCCACATCGCGATCTTCTGGAAGCTGAAGATGCCCAGCGTACATTCGTCGACAACTTCCCAGTTTGTCAGGTGCCGGATGGCGTTCTGAATGGCGACGAAGTAACGCAGCCGCCACGTTGGGGAGTCACTATCATGGTCGTCGGGCAGCTCGGGGAACCGGATGGCGAAGTCGTTGCTCATCAACTGGACGAGCGAGTGATTGTGCACCACCTCCTCGTCCTGCAGCCTCATCTCCCAGGGAGATTCGACGTTTTCCCGCTCCATTTCCACGGGGAAGAGGAGCAGTGGCGAGAGGATCTGGACCTGGCTGTCGGGCGAGTCGAACCACTTCAGCAGACCGAACGTCACGTACAAGGTTGGCACGCCTTGCTCAGTCATCGAGGTCTTTGCGTTGAGCGCAATCCGACCGAGCCGAGACTTGAGCAGCTTATCCGTGAGATCCGTGAGGATGTGATCTTCGCAGAGGTGCGGTGACGCCAGCCAAATTCGTAGATCAGCCGCCTCTACTGGAAGCTTGGATTCTGTTTCCGGGTCGAATAGAGACGGATACAGACCTGTGGGTTCGATTTCTTGACTCTCAAGTCGCTCATCAAGGAGTGTACGTTTGAGCGGGAATAGCATGGTTTTCCCTTCGGATACCAGGCTGGTCCAAAGGCTATCCGCACCTGGATGGACAAGCTTCACCGCTCCCGCTCGTCCCAGATTCAAGCTGACGAGCCTATTGCGCTTCGATATATCAAGGAGCTGTTTGCGCCATTCTTCAATTTGTGCGGATAGCGACGTCGCCATAGAAGCACCCGTGCAAGATTAACCCAGTTCGGAGTCCAGTCTTGGCGAGAACGGGGTCGGGGGCGTGCCCGGGCTTGCAGCCGCTGCCGACGAACCGGGCTGGATTCCCGCGCAACGAGTCGGACGACCGCCACGGCCTCCACGTGAAGCGCCTCGACGTTAGTGGTCCGTTCGCCAGGTCGTTCCGCGACCTACAAGGTCGTGCCATCAATCGGTCGAAGCCAGATCCGCGACGACGCTGGCCGATCCAGGGTCACAAAATCAAACCATTAGCTCGTCCTCAGTTTAAGGGCGTTGGTACTGAACGGCAAGCAAGGACTGCTGGACGGGCTGTTAGGGGGGCTGCTAGGGCTGCTAGGACAGGGCTGCTAGGACAGGGCTGCTAGGCTGCTAGGACATGCAACGCATACATCAGCCTGGGCTGCTAGGGGCTGCTAAAACAAGGGCTGCTAGGACACAAGGGCTGCTAGGGGCTGCTAGGACAGGGCTGCTAGGACAGGGCTGCTAGGACAGACAGGGCTGCTAGGACATGCAACGCATAGACAGACAGGGCTGCTAGGACATGCAACGCATACATCAGCCTAGCCGCCCTCCCCGCCCGAACTCAACCGGCCATTATGGTGATTTTTGAGAACATGTTTGGATCGGTCTTGCGAGAAATACTGTGAGCGTGTACAGTATCCGCTTCGCTGTCCACCCGGAGACTTCGCATGACGATCGCGCGCACTCAATTGGTCGATGCGTCTCTGACTCGCTGGTATCACTGCGTGACTCGGTGCGTTCGCCGAGCCTTTTTGCTGGGTGAAGGAGACCAAAACCGCAGAGCGTAGAATCGTACGTGGCCAGGTCCGCTTGAGCCGCGCCGTCGCTCGCTTCAGTGCCTCACCGCGCTGCGCACCCTCGCTCGAATGAACCACCCAGCCCCATCGAGAAGCGGCGACGTCCTTCGACCGCAATGCAGACCGCAATGCATGTTCTTGCACCCCTCCTTGCACCCCTGTCCTTGCACCCCCCCTGCACCATGCCGGACGGAGACCACACGACCCGATTCGCTTGCGGGTCCGATGGGACTGTGGGAGTATAGGAGGCCCTGCGCCTTCGCGGGGATTCCTCCAATGATCGGCCACGAAAATAACAAGACACCTTCCCAGGTTGCCCGGCTTTCCAGCAGCTAGGCCGGGGATTCTGAGGGGCCGCCCTTTGGCGGCAAGGAGCGATGAGAATGCGATGGGCGGTAAAATCGGGGGTGCTGGTGCTGGGCCTCGGGGCTTTTCTGGGTCATCCGGAGCGCGCCGGGGCGGCCTACGTCGAGTACACCATGACGTCATCTGCCTCGGGGACACTTGGTGGCAAGGTTTTCACCGATGCGTCGATCACGATCACCGGCATCGGCGACACGGCGCAGATAGTCAGCCCATCCTCAGGCATCTTCAACCTGGAACTCATTGCGAACTCCTTATTTGTCGCGGGCTTTCCCACCGAATCGTTTGAACTAGCCGACATCCAGATGGGGGTGAACCAGAACACCGCGGAGGCGGGCTTTCTCTTCGGCCAGGCTGAGAATCTGGTCCTCGCATTGGGTGTCCCTGGTCTTTCTAGCTATGACCTGGGCTTCCCGGCTGGGCCATACGTCGGCACTCCTCTCTTCCTGCCTGAGCAATCCTTTGCGACCACGGCCGGCGAGCTGGTATTCTCCTCGTTTTCCGACGATGTTACCTTCACGGCGGCGGCTGGCCCCGCCCCGAGCGTCCCCGAGCCGCCGTCAATAACGCTGGCGGGACTCGGACTGGCTACGTTGGCCGGCTCCATAACGCGACGGCGACGGAGGGCTTGAGAGGCGAACTGTCTAATCCCGGCCTTCTTTTAAGCGCTGCCGTCGCGGCCAAGCGCCGGGAATCTACTTACGAAATGAGGTTTTGCAGCTGATAGGACATGCAGCAAAACCACCGGCGTCGCAGCCACCAGCCTATCGGTCGCCCGGCCAGGTACTGCTATATTTCTTCAAGGAAATGCATCGGAGATCGTACTCAAGCCGGGATACCAGGAAACTCAAGGCAACGCGACGCGCGGTGTTATCGACGCCGGCACCCGATGGACCGATCTAGTGATTAGAAAACGACTTTCGATGCAGGTTTGGTCGGCGGGTTCGATCGATCACCCAGGCGTTGGCGCACGCGCAATGCAAGTACTCTTCTTGCGGGGTCGGACCGTCGCGTGCCAGGTCTGGCGTCGGTCTGATTCGCAAGCGTGGGGCATTTCGGAAAAGCGCGATTTGACGATCGGTGCCATGTGTCGGTCTGCACGGCGACGTCGAGCCGCGACGGTGCGGGCTCAATCGATGAGATCGCCGACTTCCTGGCGAAGCCGGTGCAAGACGCGCGACTTGGCCTTTCGCACCGCGCCGGGAGTGAGCCCGAGATCCTCGGCGATGTGCGCCGGGGACTGATCCTCGACCGCGGCCCGCCAGAAGGCCGTCCAGGTGCGCTCCTCGAACTCGCCGCGCACGAGCTCCAGGGCCCGCCGGTACAGGGCGCCGAGATCTTCCGGCGTATCCTCACCCAACTCCGCCTCTGTGAGTCGTTCGAGCCGAAGGCGTGCGTCGGTCCCGCCCTGGGCGGCTGGTTCTGCCGCCCGCCGGCGGTAATAGTCCTGCACCTTAAAACGCGTGATGCTGCGCAACCAGCCGCGGAATGTGTCGCCTTTGCGATCGCGACGGAACCCGTCCAGGTTCTTGAAGACGGCCTGGAAGACGTCCTGCACCAGGTCGTCCGAGTCCGGAGCGCGGACGCCCGAGGTGTTGCACCAGTGGACCACCATGGGCGAGTAGAGGTCGACCAGTCGCCCCCAGGCCGTTTCGTCGCGATTCCGGGCCTGCTCCAGCAGCGACAGCGAGGTGGATCGGTCGTGCGACAACATGCAGCTCCGTGCGTCAACAGCGAACATTGGGATCGGTCCGCCGGGCGGTCGGTCGAATTCGTGTCACACCGCCGCGATAAATATGGTAGCCGGGGGCCTCGGCTGCGAGCAAGGGCGTCCGTCGGCCCAGGCCCGACCCTTCGCCGGAGATTCCCCGCACCGCGACCGGGCCCGACTCCCCGGCCCCTGGTCTGCCCCCGACCCCTTGCCTCACCCCGGGAAAGACCTAGCCGGGCCGAACCGGACAGATTCGCGATTTTCTTGTCCGGTCAGGTTCACATATGACAATTATTATGTAGACGAACGAGATGGCGGGCGGACCCGGGGCTGGACGTGAAGCCCCTTCGCCCGCGCGGCGGGAGCCTTCTCTCGCCGCGCGACCGGCCGTCCGATCTCTACAGGACCGCGGCGCCGCCCGGTGGCGGCGACGTCCCCCGTATGCACCCGACTTAACCGAGGAGACTCGTGCGATGTCTATATCCTGGTTCCACAGCATTCGTGATGACCGTGCCGCCCGCCGCCTGCAAGAGCGCCGCCGCCGCTTCGCTCTCGAGCCGCTCGAAGGCCGGCAGATGCTCTCGACCTTCACCGTCACGAGCGATGCCGACTCCACGGCCCGCGGCACCCTCCGCTGGGCGATCACTGAGTCCAACAAAACGACCGCCACCGAGGCCAGCCCCAACCAGATCGACTTTGACCTGCCCAGCGCCGATCTGAACTTGGGCCTGTACACCGTCGAACTGGGCTCGGCCTTGCCGGCGCTGACGCAGCCGGTCGTCATCGATGGACTGACCCAGCCGAACGCCGACGGCCAGCCGGTCATCGAAGTTAGCGGGGAGCTTGTGGAATCCACGGCGGCCGGGTTGCAGGTCAACTCGGGGGCGTCGGGCAGCACTATCGAGGGGCTGACGGTCACGGATTTCTTGAATGGCACCAGCGACGGGGACGGCGGAATCCTGGTCGATGGAGCGTCCAAGGTCATGATCTCGCACGACGACATCGGTTTGGAGAACTCCAGCGTCGAACTCGCGGACGGGGAAAACTATTACTTCGGCGTCGCACTGGAAAGCGGCGCCACCGACAACACAGTGACCGGCGACGTCCTCGCGGGCAACCAGACCATTGGTGTGCTGATCGACGGCAACGGTTCGACGAGTCCCAGCTCCGAGACGTCGGGCAACGTCGTCGAGGGGGACTACATCGGCACGAACCTGAACGGCAGCGGCGCCGCCGAGTCCGGAAACGTCACCGGTGTCGAGATCGAAAACGGGGCGATGGACAACACCATCGGCGGGATCGCCGCGGCCGACCGCGACGTCATCTCCGGCAATAGCAACGACGGGGTCCTGATCGAGGGCCCGGGGACGGACGGCAACGTCGTGGAGGGGGACGACATCGGCACCAATGCCGGCGGGACCGCTCCCATCGGCAACGGCTACGCCGGCGTGGCCATCCAGGACGGGGCCTCCGACAACACCATCGGCGGCACGGCCTCCGGCGCCGCCGACGTCATCTCGGGCAACGCGACCTACGGGGTGCTCATTTACGGCACCGATTACACGACGCTCAGCACCGAGACGGCGCACAACGTCGTCGAGGGAGATTTCATCGGCACGAACGATAACGGGAGCAGCGGCGGCGGATCGCTGGCCAACACTGACGGTGTCGACATCGCCAGTGGGGCGACGGACAACACCGTCGGCGGGGCCGCCGCGGCCGACCGCGACGTCATCTCCGGCAACAGCTACGCCGGCGTCCTGATCTCCGACCCGGCGACGGAGGGCAACGTCGTCGAGGGGGATGACATCGGCACCAATGCCGGCGGGTCCACGCCCATCGGCAACGGCTACGCCGGCGTGGTCATCCAGAGCGACGCCTCCGACAACACCATCGGCGGCACGGCCGCGCACGCCAGCGACGTCATTTCGGCCAACGGAACCTACGGCGTGCTGATCAGCGACTCGGACGACAATGTCGTCGAGGGAGATTTCATCGGCACGAACGATAACGGGAGCAGCGACACCTCCTCAACCGGCGCCATGCTCGGTAACGCCGACGGCGTCGACGTCGAGAACGGCGCGGCCAACAACACGATCGGCGGGACCACCACCGCCGCCCGCGACGTCCTCTCTGGCAACAGCCTCGACGGCGCCCAACTCTCCGACAGCGGGCCGGGGAACGTCATCGAAGGCGACGACATCGGCACCAATGCCGGCGCGACCGCGGGCATCCCCAACGGCCGCGCGGGCGTGACTATCCAGGGCGGGTCAACCAAAAACACCGTGGGCGGCACGGCCGCCGGCTCGGCCGATGTCATCTCTGGCAACGGCACGTACGGGGTCTGGATCGTCAACGGCGGGACGAGCGGCAACCTCATCGAGGGGGACTTCATCGGCACTGATGATAACGGGAGCAAAGGCGGTGGGTCGCTGGCCAACGGCTACGGAGTCGTGATCAACGCCGGCGCGTCGAGCAACACCATCGGCGGGACCACCACGGCCGCTCGCGACGTCATCTCCGGCAACACCTTCACCGGCGTCGTGATCTCCGACTCGGGCACCGAGTTCAACTGGGTCGAGGGAGACCACATCGGCACGAATGCCGCCGGCTCGGCCACCGTCCCGAACGGCGCCGACGGCGTGGTCATCCAGAACGGAGCGACCCTGGATGACATCGAAACCGACGTCATCTCGGGCAACGTCATGGATGGCGTATTGATCACCGGTAGCGGGACCGACTTTAATACCGTGCAGTCCGCCCTGATCGGCATCAACGCCGCCGACAACGCGGTCCTCGATCTGTCGGGCAAGACCTACAGCAACAGCGACGGCGTGCAGATCGACGATGGGGCCGAGTGGAACGCGATCCAGGAGAACGTGATCTCGGGGAACGGATACGGCGTCGAGATCGATGGACCGTCGACCGGTAACTGTGTCGATTACAACGACATCGGCACCAACGCAGCCGGCACGCTCGATCTCGGCAACAACGACAGCGGTATCTACATGAACGACGCCGACGGCGACTACATCTACGGCAACACCGTCGACAACAACGGTGGTTACGGCATCCTCTTCCAGAGCTGCAGCACCAGCCAGGATGAAGGGACCAACACGTTCTCCAAGAACGCCCTCGGCGACGAGAGCTGAAAGAAGTTATGAGGAGACAGTGGATGAGACGCCCGGGGTCGGCTGGGCCCAACGCCGTGGCGCGGGGTCAAGCTCGGCGCATAGGATAGCCCGGTTCCGCTCGTGCAAACAAGGACATGACAGCAGTCATGGTCCCCAGGTCCCGGTCCGCCGGTGAGGAATCCCTACGTCGTCCTCCGGGCCGGCCGAGCGACGGCGGAATTGGCCGTGAACTCCGGCATCCCCGCCGCGGGACCCACGCGCACCCCAGTTCGAGCACTCCACCCTCATGCGCCCCCCTCCTTTTCATCGAAAGAATTTACGAATTTTCTTGTCCTTTCAATATCAAAAATGACTATGTACATATAAGTTATTGACTGGTGGATTGGGACTTCGCCGTGAAGCCCTCCGCCCGGTCGCCGCAACCTCGTCGCGCCTCGTGGGAGCTGTCGAATTCCGGCAGGCCGCGGCGCCGCCGCGGCGGCGACATCCCTCGGATGCACCCAACTCAACCCAACACCGAAGGAGATATCCATGTCCTGCATTACCCGCCTCTACCGTACCCTCCGTCCGACAACGCTCCACCACGGGGCCGCGCGGCGGCAGGCCGCCCGCTGCCGGCGATTCGCCGTCGAGCTGCTCGAGGGGCGGCAGATGCTCTCGACCTTCACGGTCACGAGCAACGCCGACACGACTGCGGCCGGCACGCTCCGCTCGGCGATCACCGAGTCCAACGCCACGCCAGCGACCGCCGCGAAGCCCAACCTGATCAACTTCAACCTGCCCAGCAGCGACCAGAAGAACGGCGTGTAAACGATCGACGTGCTCTCAGCCTTGCCGGCGCTGGCGCGGCCGGTCGTGATCAACGGCACGACCGAGCCGAATGCGGACGGCCAGCCGCTCATCCAGGTCAACGGCACGGGGACGAACGCGACGACGGACGGATTGACGGTCAACTCGGGGGCATCGGGCAGCACGATCGAGGGGCTGACGATCACGGACGTCTCGTATGACGGCGTGCTGGTCAACGGTGCCTCCAGAATCACGATCAGCGCGGACGACTTCGGGCTCGTAAAACTGAACACGGGAACCGTGGCGGAAAGGAACGGCCTCGCCGGAGTCGAGATCGATTCCGGGGCCGCCGGCAACACCGTAGGCGGGACGGCCTCCGGCGCCGGCGACGTCATCTCTGGCAACGGGATCTACGGCGTGCTTATCAACGGCACCGGCTCCAACGACAACGTCATCGCGGGCGATTTCATCGGCACCATCGCGAATGGGACCAGTGCGCTCGGCAACACCGATGGCGTCGACATTGCCGCCGGGGCGTCTCACAACACGATCGGAGGGACCACCAAGGCCACTGCCGACGTTATCTCTGGTAACAGCCTCGACGGCGTCCAGATCTCCGACCCGGGGACTGAGGACAACCTGGTCGAAGGGGATTTCATCGGTACGAACGATAGCGGGACCTCCGGCGGGGGAAAGCTGGCCAATGGCAACGGTGTCGTCATCGCCGACGCTGCGACGGATAGCACCATCGGCGGGACCAGCTCGGCCGCCAGCGATCTCATCTCCGGCAACACCAATGAGGGGGTCATCATCACCGACTCGGGGACGGTCGGCAACGTCGTCGCGTGGGACGACATCGGTACCCAGGTCGGCGGCAAGTACGCCCTGCCCAACTATACGGGCGTCCTGATCACCAACGCGGCCAGCGACAACACGCTGAACAACAACGTCATCGGCGGCAACACGTGGGACGGCGGCAACGGCGAATACGGGATCATCCTGGTCGACGGCGCCGCGAACAATGTGATCGCCAGCAACAACGTCCAGAACAACGACGCCGGGGGAATCGCCACTTTCGGTACCGGCTCCGGCAACCAGTACTACAGCAACTACTCGGCCAATAACGGCGGGGGAGGGAATTATATCTGGGACTGATGTATCGTTCGACCCGGCGCGTGGTTCATGACCACGTCGCCGGATCCCCTTTGCCGCGAGCGGTCCCGGTTGCCACTCGCGGCCGACGTCGCCGCCAAGCCCACCCTACGCCGATCCATTCGCCGAGGTATTGATCGGGACCCTGTCACGCGGTCACGATAAGTAGGGTAGCCCGGTGCTTGTGCCGCGACCGTGGGCACCCGCCGGTCACGGGCCCGGGACGACCGACGAGGAATCCCCGTGTCGCCGACTTGCCCGACTGAGCGAGAGCTGCTGGCCTTTCAACTGGGCACGCTGCCGGCGGAGCAGCTCGACATCCTGGCGACGCACCTGGAAGGCTGTGCCGCCTGCGAGGCCGCGATCCGGGGATTCGACTCCGCGTCCGACCCGGTCCTCTCGGCACTCAGGCTGCCGGCCACCGCCAACCCGGCCTGGGCCTCCTGGCGCACCTTTCCAGCGCCCCGCGGCTCCGGGCCGGAATCGGTGAAACGGCCATGGACTCGATGGGCCCGGAATCCTGGCCCGAGATCCCCGGTTACGAAGTGGTCGGTTTCCTCGGCCGTGGCGGCATGGGAGTCGTCTACCAGACCCGTGACCGACGTCTGGGCCGGATGGTGGCGCTCAAGCGGCTCCGATCCGGCGACGAGCGAGAGCTCGGCGCTCACGCCTCGAGGCCGAGACGCTGGCCCGCCTCCAGCACCCCAATATCGTGCGCCTCTACGACATGCCCGAACACGAGGGGCGGCTGTACCTGGCGATGGAGCTGGTCGAGGGCGAGCCCCTGTCGAATCACCTGGATCGGCCCCAACCTCCTCGCCTCGCCGCCGCGCTCTTGGAGACCCTGGCCCGCGCCGTCCACTACGCGCACAGACACGGCATCATTCACCGCGACTTGAAGCCCGCGAACGTGCTGCTGGCCGGGGTCGAGGGCCCGGTGCCCGCGGCGCGGGACGGAGAGGCCGACGATGCTTCGCGGTCCCTCGACGTCGCGCGGGTCACCCTGAAGATCAGCGACTTCGGGGTCGCAAAGCGACTGGCCGCGATCGTGGGGGAGACACGGACCGGAGACGTGATCGGCACACCCAGCTACATGGCCCCCGAGCAGGCCGCCGGAGACGCCGCCGCGATCGGGCCCGCCACGGACGTCTACAGCCTCGGCGTGATCCTGTATGAGATACTCACCGGCCGCGTGCCCCTGCTCGGCCCGACAACGCTGGATACGCTGCTCCTGGTGCGGAACGAGGACCCGGTCGCGCCCGGCAGTTCCAGCCCGAGGTGCCACGGGACCTCGAGACGATCTGCCTGAAGTGCCTGCAGAAGGCGCCGGCGCTACGCTACGCCACGGCGGTCGAGCTGGCCGACGACCTGGCCAGGTTCCTCGCGGGTGAGCCGATCCTGGCGCGACCGACCCGCGCGTGGGAGCGGGCGTGGAAATGGGCCCGGCGGCGGCCTGCCGTGACTGGGCTGTCGACGGCGGTGGTGCTCGTGACCGGGCTGGGCTTAGGGCTGGCCGCCTGGCAATGGCGGCGCCACCATCGCGGCGGCGGCCTCGGCGGCGGCGCGGCACCTGGCCGCCGATGAGACCCGCAAGGCCGAGCGGATGCTCGCCGGCACCGGCCTCGGCCAGGGGCTGATGCTCTGCGAGACCAATGAGGTCGGCGCGGGCCTCCTCTGTCTCGCCCGCGCACTTGAGCGGGCCGAGCGCTCGGGCGATCTCGAGCTGGGGCGCGTCGCCCGCGCGAACCTGGCCGCCTGGGAGCCGTTCCTGGTGCGGAATCGACTGGGGTTCCCCCACAAGGGCTGGACGTGGGCGGTGGCCTTCAGCCCCGACGGCCGGACCGTCGCGACAGGGGGCAGCGATCGGGTCGCCCGGCTATGGGATGCGGGCACAGGCACGGTGATCGGCCGGCCGATGTCGCAGCCCCACCCGGTCTGGGCGATCGCCTTCAGCCCCGACGGTCGGCGCCTGCTGACCGGCTGTGGGGCCATCGACGGCCGGCCGGGCGAGGCCCGGCTCTGGAATGCGGCCACCGGCGAGCCGGCGGGGCCGCCGCAGTCCCATCCGTCATGGGTGACGGACGTGCGATTCGGCCCCGACGGCCACACGTTCCTGACCGTCTGCGACGACGGGGCGCAGGTCTGGTCCGCGGCGACCGGCCGCCCCATCGGCGCCCGGATGGGCCATCCTGGGCTGATGCCCGCCATCGGTGTGCTCCAGAACCTGCAGGCCGCCATTAGCCCGGATGGGACGCTCGTCGCGACCGGCGGCGTGAATGGCGCGGTCCGACTCTGGGACGCGGCCACGGGCCGGCCGCGGAGTGAACGGCTACCAGCGGCCGGCCCGGTGATGGTCGTCGCCTTCAGCCCGGATGGCAAGACGCTGGTGACCGGTACCCGCAACGGCTACCTCGAGATCCGCGACGCGACGACCGGCGCGGCCCGCGGACCGGCCCAGCGGCGGAGAGGGCGGGTCCGGGCGATCACCTTCAGCCCCGACGGTGCCTTGATCGCGTCCGGCGGGGCCGTGATCCTCGAGCGCCCCAAGGGCGAGTGGCGGCCGATCGTCGGTGGCGAGGTGCAGCTACAGGAAACGGCGACCGGCCGCGCCGTGGGCCGCCCGATGTGGCACCCGGCGCCGGTCTTTGCGGTCGCGTTCAGTCCCGACGGCCGGATCCTCTTGACCGGGTGCGAAGACAAAGCCGTGCGCTTCTTCCTGACGATGACCGGACAGATTGTCGGCCGCACCCACGCCGTCGAGGGGACCGTCAGCGCGGTCTGCTTCAGCCCCGACGGCACCCACGGGCTCTCTGCCAGCGCAGGCGGCCACGAACATTCTGAAGCGCGGCTCTGGCACCTGCCCGGCGGCGACCGGTTGCCGCGCTGGCTGTTCCAGCACGCGGGGATCTCGAGCCTGGCGCTCGCCCCGGACGGCCGCGCCTTGCTGGCCGGTTCGCCCGACCGCAGGGCCCGCCTCTGGGACATCGACCGGGCCCGACCGATCGATCTGGCGCCGGTCCACGAATCGCCGGTCGCGGCCGTGGCCTTCGCTCCCGACGGCCAGGTGTTACTCACCGCCGGCGAGGACGGATCGATCCGGCTCTGGGACCGCGCGACCCTGAAGCCCCGCCCGCCGGCGCCGCCGGCCCGCGCGGTCTCGTGCGCGGCCTTCAGCTCGGACGGCCAGAGCTTTCTGGTGGGTGACCCCGGTGGCCGGGTCCAGCTGCGCGACAGCGACCGGGGGCGTGCTACGGGAGTACGAGCCCAAGCGGGAAAACGAGTCCGGGCTCGGACCCGTCCGCGAGGTGGCGTTCGGCCTCGGCGACCGCGCCATCGCGATCGTGCACGACTTCGGCGTGGGGGTGATGGACCGGTCCAACTCCCGGTATCTCGCCAACTGGTCGAGCCCGCCCGGCGGCAACGCGGTGGCCTTCGACCCGGACGGACGGACCGTGTTGGTGGTGTCAGACGGCATGGCCCAACTCGCGGACCTCACGGTCCAGCCGCGGCGGGACCGGCCCCTACTCCACGGCGCGGGGCGGATCGCGCGGCTGGCGCTGAGCCCGGACGGCCGCACGGCGCTGATCACCGGGGCCGACGGCATCACGCGGCTCTGGGACCTCGCCACCGGCCGGGCGCTCGGCCCGCCGCTGGCCCTCGAAGACATCGTGGCCGGCGTCTTCAGCCGCGACGGCCGCCGGATCGTGATCGCCGTCTGCGACGGCCGGATCGGCATCTACGACCTGCCGGCGATCGACAAGGCTCCCCCGCCCACCGTGCGCGACCGGATCGAGCGATACGCCGGCCTCGCACTCGGTCCTCGTTGAGCAGAAACGTGCTGCGGACTCGCCCGTCACGCAGTGATACCAGCGGGCCACGGAAGGCATTGCCCCGCGCGTTATTCCCTGTCGAACTCCTCATTGAATTGTCATTCAAACGGCCTGCCCGGCGACGAACGTCAAGACTCGGTCGGACATCCCAACCGTTCACGACCGTCGCTCGGACTTCGCTCGTTCGCGTCGGTGGCGCCAGATGGCAATCGTGATCGGAGGTCAGTCAATTATCTTGACCACTCTCACGGTCGGATTTTTTTCGTCAAGACGCGGCAGACGTGGTGTTTCCGCTCAATTGCAGCAGACTTTATATTAAGAAAATAAATCTTTGGCGAATATTTTAAGTCGAGTCGACATAAGGCACTCGGTTCGGGATCCAGGCGTTCGACCGCGTAGGTGCATTAATGAAATTCGCAAAAGCCGGTATATTGTATATGGACACAGCATGGAAAGTGCGCGCAAGAATTGCTGGACGATAGTCACGTCGCCTCCGCCATCTCGAAATCGCGAACGAACCGCAGCCTGGCTCGATTCCTTGGGTTTACCTGCCAATACGTTCGCCATCGGGCTCGACGCAAGCGAGCCCACATCGGCGATATCGAGGTGTCGCTTTTGGATGCCTTTGGGCTTCTTCAGCCACCTAAAGAAATCGTTGTCGAACGCGCCGCGCGGGACGAGACAGTCGTCGACCTTCCCAAAAACTGCCATCTACTGCCATCTACTGCCATTTTGGGGCCGCAAAACCGCTACTCCCGTTCCAACCGTTTTATTCGTTGCCCCTCGAGGGAACGCCGGTCGGCCTGGGTCCCCGGCTGAAAACCGAGCGCAGACCGAAGGGATCGTCGGCCCTCTCGACAGAATCAGTTCCCCTGCCCGTCCAACCAGCCGGCATTGGCGTCAGCCGGGTCGTTAAGGTAGGCTGAGCGGGCGAACTCAATGTGCCTAAAAGACGCCCCGATTCCGCACTTCAGACCAAGAACCGAATCAGGCGGATTTGGGATGAAGAGGCTTTTGACACGCTTAGGAGAAGAGACCGGCGATGGTCCAGATCAAGTTGCCCGATGGTTCCAGTCAAGGATTATCCCGACGGGGTCAGTCCGCGCGAGGTTGCCGCCGGCATCGGCAAGCGCCTGGCGGACGCGGCGGTCGCGGCGGTCGCGCACGGCCAGATTGTCGACCTCGATCGTCCCGCTCGAAAATGGCGACGCCGCCCCGATCGAGATGCGGATTCTCACGCCCAAGGACCGCGAGGCACTCGACGTCTTGCGGCACTCGACGGCGCACATCATGGCCCGGGCCATCATGCGGATCTTTCCCGGCGTGCGGCTCGCCTTCGGACCGACCACCGCGACCGGCTTTTATTACGACGTCGAGATACCCGGCCGAAGCCTCTCCGAGGATGATTTCCCCGCCATCGAGGCCGAGATGGCCCGGGTGGTCAAGGACGCCGAGCCGTTCGAGCGGTTCAGCCTTGCCGGTGGCCGAGGCGCGGCAGTTTGTCGCCGACCTGGGTCAGACGTTCAAGGTCGAGCACATCGACGACGAGCTGCACAAGTACGGCATCTTGAGCTTTTATCGCCAGGGCGAGTTTGTCGACCTCTGCCGCGGACCGCATATTCCCGCACGCCGGCAAGGTCGGGGCGTTCAAGCTGCTGTCGATCGCCGGGGCCTACTGGAAGGGCCAGACCGATCGCCAGATGCTTCAGCGCGTCTACGGCACGGCCTTCTTCGACAAGAAGGAGCTGGACGCCCACATCGCCCAGGTCGAAGAGGCCAAGAAACGCGACCATCGCCGGCTCGGCCGCGAGCTCAACCTCTTCACGATCTCGCCGCTGGTCGGACCGGGGCTCATCCTCTGGATGCCCAAGGGGGCGGTCGTCCGCGGCATCCTCGAGAGCTTCATCAAGGATGAGCTGTCAAGCGCGGCTACCAGCCGGTGTATACGCCGCATATCGGCAAGATCGAGCTCTACCAGACCAGCGGGCACTACCCTTATTACAAGGAATCGCAGTTTCCGACGCTCAAGATGCCGTCGAATGCGTCGGCGAAAGAGCTGCTCGACGGCCTGATATCGGGAAGTCTCGACGACGACGGCCCAGCGCGTCTTGCTGGCCAAGGCCGGCATTCCCGAACGCATGCCGCGAGCCCAAGGATCGAAGGGAGGCGAATCATCGGCCAGCTTCACCAAGTCGTTTCTTCGAGATGAGCACGCCCGAGCGAATCGGCTACCTCGAGCAGACGTGCGACCTCGAGGAATACCTGCTCAAGCCGATGAACTGCCCGCACCACATCCAGATTTACGCGGCCCAGCCGCGGAGCTATCGCGAGCTGCCGGTGCGGCTGGCGGAGTTTGGCACGGTCTATCGCTACGAACAATCGGGCGAGCTGTCGGGGCTGACGCGGGTGCGCGGGTTCACGCAGGACGATGCCCACCTGTTCTGCACTCACGAGCAGGTGCGCGGCGAGTTTCGCACGACGCTGGAGATGACGCAGTTCTTTCTTGAATTCTTGCCTGGGGCTTTCCGATTATCGCGTGCGGCTCTCGAAGAGCGATCCCAACTGATCCCAAGTACCAAGGGGCGGCGGGCGACATCTGGAGGCGGGCCGAGGAGGATATCCGGTCGGTCCTCGACGAGATGAAGCTCCCCTACGAAGAGGCCGCCGGCGAGGCGGCGTTTTATGGGCCCAAGGCGGATTTCATCGTCAAGGACTGCATCGGCCGGCCCTGGCAGCTCGGGACGGTGCAGCTCGATTACGTGTTGCCGGAGCGGTTCGGCCTGGAATACATCGGGCCGACAATCAGCCGCACCGGCCGGTGATGATCCACCGCGCCCCGCTGGGAAGCATGGAACGGTTCATGGGCATCTTGATCGAGCATTTCGCCGGTGCGTTTCCGCTCTGGCTGGCCCCCGAGCAGGTGCGCGTATTGCCGATCTCGGACAAGGTCGCCGATTATTCGCGGCAGGTGCTGGCGAGCCTGCTCGAAAAGGGCTTTCGGGCGACGCTCGATCTGCGGGCCGAGAAGATCGGGGCCAAGATCCGCGACGCCCAGCTCGAAAAGATCCCGGCGATGCTGGTCGTCGGGGTCAAGGAAGCCGAAAACCAGGCGGTCTCGTACCGCGACCGGGTCGAGGGCGATCAGGGGGCGATGCCGCTGGACGAAGCGCTCGCCCGCCTCGAGGCCGAGCGTGACAGCCGGCAGAGCCGGCAGGCGGCGCCGCCGCCGGCTGCTCTCGCGGTGGAAGAAGAGGGTGAGGATCATACGTATTGAATCTGACACCGAGGAATAATCATGAGCGTTGACATCGCGGAATTCCCAGCAATCGCAATCGGCATGGACGAGATCCGGCAAGCGGCCGCGCGGCTCGCCCCTTGTGCTCATCGAACGCCAGTAATGACGTGCAAGTCGCTCGATGCGCGGTGCGGCAGCTCGGTGTTCCTCAAATGCGAGAACTTTCAAAAGGTCGGCGCATTCAAGTTTCGAGGAGCGATGAACGCGGTGCTCCAGCTTGGTGATGCCGAGCGCCGTAAAGGGGTGATCACGCATTCGTCCGGCAATCATGCGCAGGCGCGTGGCGCTTGCCGGCAAGTTGCTCGACGTGCCGGTGACGGTGGTGATGCCGCGGACGGCGCCGGCCGTCAAGCGAGACGCGACCCTGGGCTACGGAGCGAGAATCGTCCTTTGCGAACCGACTTTTGAATCGCGCGAGACGACGGTGGCCGCCGAGATCGAGCGTCATGGGTTCACGCTCGTTCATCCGTTCAACGACTGGAACGTGATCGCCGGCCAGGGGACGGCAGCGTATGAGTTGCTCGAACAGGCGGGATCGCTCGACATCGTTCTCTGCCCGGTTGGCGGCGGCGGTTTGCTGGCGGGGACGGCGGTTGCAATCAAGGGATCGGCGCCCGCGACGAAAGTGATCGCGGCCGAGCCGGCTGCGGCGGACGACGCCTTGCGATCGCTTGAATCGGGCTCAATCCAGCAATGCCGTGACCCCCGAACAATCGCCGACGGCCTGCGGACGACCTCGATCGGCGCGCGGAACTTCGCCGTGATCTCCCGATATGTCGATCGGATCGTGAGCGTCAGCGAGGCAGCGATCATCGATACAATGCAATTCCTCTGGGAGCGGACGAAAATCGTGGTCGAACCCTCAGGCGCGGTCGCCGTTGCGCCCTTGCTGGAGAATAAGGTCGCGGGTGAGGGATTGCGGGTCGGCGTCATCTTGAGTGGTGGCAACGTTGACCTTGCGTCGTTCTTTCAATCCCTGGCGACCAAATCGGTGTGAAGCTGCGCCCGCACTCGTCGAGTGATTACATGAATCTTCCGGGGGTAACTGGCGCATTTGCGGTCTCCGCGCGAGGTATTCGACCGGCTTTTTTGCCGCGCTCGTGCTTTTGGCTGCGCTCGCGGCTGCGTTCGGTTTTCCGGGCGCGCCGGCTCCGGCGTCCTGGTCATGGGTGGTGGTCGCAATCGCGAGTGTTGATCTCGTTGTCGTGGCGGCACTCGTGTCACGAGGCTTCGACGCGCGATTGGTACTCTTCCTGGCCGCGCTGCCCCTCTTTGGGCTCACGGGCCAGCTCCCCGCTATGGTGAAGAAGATCGCCAACGAGATGGTCAACTCGGGGACCGTGATTCCGATCTGTTCGGCGATGGGATTCGCGTTCGTGATGCGGCTGACGACTTGCGACGAGCATCTCGTGCGATTCTTGACTCAGCCCTTGCGCAAGCTTCGCACGCTCTTCGTGCCGGGGGGAATTCTCGCAGGATATTTGACGAACACCACGATCGTAAGTCAGTCGGGGACGGCCGCCGTGCTAGGCCCCGTTTTGATTCCGCTGCTCCGCGCCGGCGGGCTAGGACCGATATCGTCCGGCGCGATTCTGCTTCTCGGCTCATCAATGGGGGGCGAGCTGTTCAACCCCGGGGCAGTCGAGATGCGAAAACTGTCGGAGCTGACCGGGGTCTCGAGCGCACAAGTGGTCGCCCGATCGGCCCGGCTCAATTTACTGGCGTGTGCCACGGCTCTGGTGACGTTTTGGATCTTGAATACGCGGCGCGAGGAAAATCGGGCCGGTGATGCGGGGCACCCAGTGGCAGTTGTCGAAACGGAGCCAGACGAACGATATCGGATCAACCTGCGGAAGGCGATGGTCCCGCTCTTACCGATCCTGCTGTTAACGCTGGATGCGGTCTTTGGTCCGTACGTATTTACTCACCAGAACGAGGGGCCAGTCAAGATTCTGGCTGTGATGTTGATTGGCATTGTGGCAGCGGGTCTTACTAGTCTGCCGCTGGCTGGAAAGATCGCAACCGTCTTTTTCGAGGGAGCCGGTTTTGCGTACACGCATGTCATTTCACTGATCGTCGTGGCCTCGACGTTCGCCGAGGGAGTACGGTTGAGCGGGTTGATCAGCGTCGCAACCAAGGTGCTGGTCGCGTGGCCCGGCGCCGCAATGATCGTCGCCACTGTGGCGCCGTGGAGCCTGGCGATTGTGGCGGGCACTGGAATTGCGCCGGCGATCGCGATCATGGAGTTTTTTGTGCCGGTCGCCGGGACACTCGGGATCGACCCGGTCCAGCTGGGTACGTTGTCGGCGATGGGCGCGCACTTCGGTCGAACCATGAGTCCGGTCGCGGCCGTGGTGATTATGTCGGCAAAGCTGTCAGACACGAGCCCGTGGGATTTGATCAGGGCTGTCGCGAGGCCGCTGCTGGCAGGCGGAGTCGTCTTGTTAGCGGTCGTGATGCTCGATTTACTCTAGGAATGACGACCTGGGAGTCTGCAATCTTTCGATCGCCTTTTTGCTGGAGTATCTGACCCATGGCCGATTCACATTCGTTCGACGTCGTCAGTGAGATCAACCACGCCGAGATGCACAACGCCGTCGTCCAGGCGCAGCATGAGATCGCGGTTCGGTATGATTTCAAGGGTACGAACGCGTCGATCGAGTTCGACAAGAAGGAAAACAAACTAACCCTGCTGCCAGATCATAAAGGTCAGCTCGATACGGTTATCCAAGTGGTCAAGGAAAAGATGGCCCGACGCGGAGTGGCCGTCAACGCACTGAAGCGCGGCAAGACTCGAGGAGGCGTCGCACGACACGGTGCGCGAGATTCTGACTCTCCATACGGGCATCGAGGGTGATGATGCCCGGAAGATCGTCAAGGATATCAAGCAACTCAAGATCAAAGTTCAGGCCCAGATCATGGACGACAAGGTCCGGGTCACGGGCAAGAAGCTCGACGATTTGCAGGCGGTGATCGCGCATCTCAAAGCGAAACGCACCGGAATACCCGCTCCAGTTCGTCAATTTTACCTGATTGGCAGGACGTCGCCGATGGGCAGAGTCTCGGCCGACAACGGTCGCCAACGGCACTGGAGAGTGGCTTGCGGGCCGCCCGATCTAATATGCACCTGGAACTGGACCGGCGCGAGGTCGTCGGCCCGGCGCTGATGGCTGCACGCGAAGTCTCTGGGAGGATCGATCATGGGTTTCTGGAACGGACGCGTCACGTTCACGCGGTATCAAGTCGGCGGCGAAAAGCCTGTTCCGTTCGGCGACGCAAGTCATCGAGCATAGCCCGGGCGCGCTTGATCGGCCATAACAGCACGCCCGATCCGGCCGACGGGGTATCCGACCGGCTGGGCGGGCGGGGAACACGTGCTCGACGTGACACTGGACGGTGGCAAGAACATCGTCGACGACAGCCTCCACCTGGCGATCCGCATCGACACCGACAAGATTCCGGGCTCGCTGTTGCGAGCCTACACCCAGATCGAGATCGATGCGCGTCGCCCAGTTAACCCGAGCGGCGTCGCGACCAAGGGCCAGCGCCAGGAAGCCAAAGAGGCCGCCAAGCGACGCGCCGAGGCCGAAGCCGCCGACGGCCGGTTCCGGCGGCTCAACCACGTTCCGGTCCTCTGGGACGGCCGAACCAATATTCTGTACGCCGGCAGCACCAGCACCTCCGTTCTCGACCGCCTGCAATCGCTCTTCCGCGAGACATTCGACCGGTCGCTCGAGCCGATCACGGCCGGGAGCCTGGCCGAGAATCTGGAATTGAACGGCCCGGAAGGACCAGGCCGCCGGCCTTCAAACCTGCGTGAGCGACGGCTCGGAATCGTCGGAGCGGACGGAAGACTCGGGAATCTCGGTCGCCTGGTCGGACGACGACCCCGACAGCCATGGATTATCTCGGCAATGAATTCATGGTCTGGATCTGGCACACGCTGCAAAACGATGGCGATACGATGAAACTGACCGACGGCTCGGATGTGACAGTCATGCTGGCGAAGACGCTGACGCTGGATTGTCCGCGGGGCGAGACGGGCCGCGACCATCTCACCGATGACGCGCCAATCCGCTTGCCTGAAGCGTTTCGGGCACTGCAAGCAGGCAAGCTGCCGCGCAAGGCGGGAATGGTCCTTGTGCGTCAGGGTGTGGATTACGAATTGACGCTGCAAGCCGAATCCCTGGCCGTCTCGGGAGCCGCGCTGCCCAAAGCCGAGGATCGGCGGCTCTCGGTCCATGAGGCGCGAATCGCACGCCTCGAAAGCGTCCGCCACTTGGCTGAAACACTCGACTTGCTCTTTCAAGCGTACTTGAACAGACGTACCGCGTCAAACTGGATCGACGAGCTGGGCCGTATTCGCCGGTGGCTCCCGGCCGCCTAGCTCGGCTGGTCATTCACCAAACTGACATTATCGGCCAACTGGGGCGGCGGCATTGAGCAAAATCCGTATAATCGAAAAATCGCTGGTCGGCAATCTGCCGCGAAATTGCATCCAGGATACTGGCGCGACCTTATACCGATTCATGCCGATTGTACGAGAGGGAGATTGTTTGATGCCAAGCAACCTTCGAGATAACTTGTTGTCCTTTATGGCGATAGGCCTGGCGACCGTCGCCGTTGCACGGGCCCAGGCCCCCACCGCGCCGACGACTCCTCCTCCGATTGGCGGCGCCAGCGCGAGCGGCATGCCAGCTGCGAGTCGTGTGTCTGCAATTCCCGGCTTCAACGATGTGCTGGCCACGATTTCCGTCGGTAATCAGACCGAAAAGGTCACCAAGGGCGAGTTGATCAGCTTGCTCAGCCGCTATCCGATCGCCGACGAGGACCACGAGACGTTGTACCGCCAGGGAATCGACAATATCGTCAACACCAAGCTTTTGATGATGTACCTGGCCAGACAGAAGGTACCCGTGACGCCTGAGAAGATCGATGAGGAGATCGAGAGGCTCTCACAGCAGCTCAAGAGCCGAGGGCCAGGATCTCGCGACTGCACTCTTGCAAAGCGATAACTCGATGGATGTCGTTCGCAAACAAATTGAAGATCGCATGCGCTGGCAAGAGTTCCTACGATCGAAGGCGACCGACGCGACTCTGCGAAAGTATGTTGCCGACAACCGCGACCTGTTCCGCGGCACCCAGATCCGGGCGAGCCACATCTTGCTCAAACTCGAGCCCAATGCGAGCGACGGCCGATAAGGAAAAAGTGAAGCAAAAGCTCGCGGGCATCAAGAAAGAGATCGAAGGAGGCACGATCACTTTCGCGGCCGCCGCGAATAAGTATTCGGAGGATCCCGCCAACACGGGAGGCGCCGGCGGCGATCTCGACTACTTCTCGCTTAACACCGGCTTGATCGAAGAGTTCACCGATGTGGCGTTCAAACTCAAAAAAGGCATTGTCTCCGACCCAGTCGAGACGCCATTCGGCTATCACCTGATCCAGGTTACCGACCGCAAAGAGGGCAAAGATCCGGACTTCGAGCAAAATAAGGCGTACATCATCAATCAGTATGCGATGGAGCTTCAGAAGGAAGTCGTGAGCGCCGAGAAAGAAGACGGCGAAGATCGATATCAAGCCGATGCCCAAGGACTTTTTCCCGCCGGAAGCGCCTGCTGCGCCCGCTGTTCCCGCAGGCGGCACGGCCGAGAAAGCCAAGGCGGGCGCGCCCTGGCTGAGTAGGCGCGAAGTCGTTATTGATCCGATTCATCCAATCGGCCATCTCGGTGCAATGCGACGAACCGGTGATAGGTTTCGGCGATGCCATCGCGAAGAGGGGTGCGCGGGATCGGCCCCAGCCGCTCTTGCAGCCGGCTATCGTCGAGATCAGGCGCGATCGGCAGTTGTCGGTCGCCATGGGTGACGAGGTCATGAGCTGCGGGAACCGTCTCACAAAACGCATTCACGAACGCCTCGATCGGCTCGACCGCGCCGCGGAGGTTGAACGCGTCGGCCCCCTCGAACGGCTGTGTGAGTGCTCGCATGAAGGTTGCGGCCACGTCGCCGACGTATTGCAGGTCTTGCTTACCGCCGTAGCTGATCCGGTACGGCCGGCCCAGGGCCGCGGCCTTGATCGCCTTGGTGGGCTCGCTCGTCATGCCGAAATCGCGTCCGACGCCGTAAACGGTCCACGGCCGCAGGCCGATGCTGGTGATCCCATGGTCGAGCCAGTAGACCCGGGCATTGAGCTCGTTACAAACTTTGAACGCACCGTAGTGCGTAAGTGGCGCGAGCCGGACGAGGTCGGCGACTGAGCCATGCGTTGAGTCGTCGGGCGGACCATGGACCGCCGCCGAACTCGCGTAAACGACGCGCTGCACTTGATCCTTGAGAGCAAGGGCCGTCTCGAAGACCGCCAGCGTTCCCAGCACATTGACCTTCGCGCCCAGTATGCGGGTTAGCCTTGCAGGTGGGGGTTTGCAGGCCAGCCAGATGGAGGATATGGGTCGCCCCAACGCGTTCGACGGCCGATCGGAGCGAGTCGACGTCGGATACGTCTCCCGCCAGGAAATGGACCGCCGAGCGTCTGCCCGGGTTCGAGGATCAAGTCCAGGCGATGAGTGTCTTCTCTTCAGGTCATAGATCCAGACCTCTTGTCCCGCGTCGGCGAGTTGCTTGGCCACCCACGAACCGATGCAGCCGTAGCCGCCCGTCATCAAAACCCGCACGCGGTTTTCTCCATCACGTATCGAAGCCGCTCGCCGGCGAGCTGTTCGCAAGCGTGAATGCACCGCTCTGCAAGAACGCCGTAAATGGGCTTCGTCGAGCGTGACGCCAAACTATCACATGCGGACGGTGGCAAAGGCAAGCGCGCTTGTTCAAGATTCGTTTTGGTACGCTCCAGTGATTTCGCTTCAACACCCCCAGTGCACAGGACTTGGCGACACAAGACCTTGACAACACGATGATGGAACCGTAAAGGATAGATTTGGCTCGCGACGACCGGGTGCTGCCGCCGGGGCAGTCCCTTCGGGTTGTTCGGGACAGCCGGCCCTGAGCGCATCTAGTCTTCACGGCCGGCCTGCCGCTCAGGCGAGTTGAGCCCAGTTAATTCGTCCCCGAGGAGGACACTATCGGACCGATCGAGCGCGGAATGAGGGTGAACGAACAGATCCGCATTTCACCCGTGCGGGTCATCAACGCCGAGGGCGTCATGCTCGGCGTCATGCCCACGAGCAAAGCTCTCGAAGCCGCTCGCGAGGCCGGTTTGGACTCTGGTCGAGGTCGCCGCCAACGAGCGCCCGCCCGTCTGCAAAATCATCGACTTCGGCAAATTCAAGTACACGCAGAAGAAAAAGCTCATCCAAGCAAAAGCAGCACCAGGTCCACATCAAGGAAATCCGGGTCCGGCCCAAGACCGGCGACCATGACATCGAAGTCAAGGTCAAGCGCGCGCACGAATTCCTTGAAGGCAAAGATAAGGTCTCGTCAATGTGTTGTTCCGTGGCCGGGAACTGGCTCACATCGATGAGGGCCGCAAAGTCATGGAAGAAGTGCTGCGTGCCCTCGAAGAAGTCGGCAAAGTTGAAAAAAACCCCTCGATGGAAGGCAAACGCATGACCGCGATCGTCGCGCCGCGAGCTTGAAGTGTCCCGAGGCTTCCCACGCGACGCCCCTGGCAGCCTCGTTGCGAATGACCGGTCGTTGTCGCCGCTGTCGAAATCGTTACGTCTAGCACATCGAGTCGCGACGACTGGACGCGGGCATCCGCTCTTTTGCTAGATTATTGGGCTCGATCCTGATGCGATGCGTCGTGCAAGCGAGCTGGCGGACGATTCAGTTCGCTTCCCGCGGATGAACGGTACTAGAAACGCAGTGAGTTGCCGCCGCCTGATGAAACGCGATTCGCGATCGTCGATTGTATCGAAGAGGAATGCGCCGACCATGCCGAAATTGAAGACCCACAAGGGGATGAAGAAGCGCTTCAAGATCTCCGCCACCGGGAAAGTGTCGCACAAGCGGTGTGGCTCATCCCACTTGATGAGCCACAAGAGCGGCAAACGAGTGCGCCGTCTCCGCAAGTCGACCACTCTGAAAGTCGCCGCCGAGGCACATCGCATCCGCAACGCCATGCTCGAGAAACAAAACGTCAATCCGGTGCACGTGGCGACCCTGAAGCATGAGGCCATGGCGGAACAAGGCCGCAGAGGGCCACGCGGCCGGGGAGCCCGGCGAAGCGAGCCGCGACCAAAGCAGAGTGACATTGCCGTGACGGCGCCGTTCGTTCTAGCCTCGTTGCATTCTGAGTCGAATTGTCGGACATGCCGTTGGGGCCGATGTGCCGGAGCCTGTTCATTCCTGATTCCACCGTGCCGATTCAGCACAGTGGAGAGCGAGACAGTCAATGCGTTCTAAAAATGGATCAGCCAGGAACAAGCGTAAGAAACGGCTGTTCCGTAAAGTCAAGGGGTTTGTGGGAGGTCGGCGCCGCCTGCTCCGCTCGGCGAAGGAGACTCTTCTCCGCGCCGGCATGTTCGCCTTTCGCGACCGCCGAGCGAAGAAACGCGATTTCCGCAAGCTGTTCATCATCCGGCTTGACCGCCGCCGCCGAGATGCGAGGGGTGCGCTACAGCCGGTTGATTCACGGGCTCCGCTCGCCAAGATCGGCCTGGACCGCAAGAGCCTCTCAGAACTCGCCATCCACGATCCCGAGACCTTCGACGCGATCGTCGCCAGAGTTCGAACCGAGATCGACAAGCACGACGACGTAGTGAGTTCCCGACAGAAGGCCAAAACGGCCTGATTAAGTTCGGCTAACGGCAACGGCATGGCCGGATCGGGCCTTGCTTGATCGACTACTCGTGGCGCAGGCCGCGCTGGATTGATATCGAAGGTAGAGAGGTTCGTCCTGATCCGCATTCTGACTGCTCGTGATCGGGCGGCACGAAGATTGCGGATCTGAAGTGTCGGCTTTGACAATCGGCAGCCAATTGCCTCTTATGCCGTCACCTACGGGACCTGCGCTTATTAAAACGCTGTGGTCAAGCATGCTGGCGATCTGCTCAGACGAACCGAATGCCGAGACCTCCTTCGCGCGAAGGCACCACGTATGGACACCGACTTAACCGAGTGATCGTGACGATCAGCGGCACATCAACCGCCGCATGAGTTCATCACCGAGATTTTCCCGAGATCCGCGCGGAGGCAGGGTCGCCGGAAGAAGCCGCCTCGCTACCTTGTCAACAAGCTGGTCTGTGCGCTCGATTCCGCGCTGACCGACTGGCGGCGCCAGACGCTCGACCAGGCGATCGCCGATGTTCGAGCTTTCGTGGAGCAGAAATGACGTCGGCCATGCGTCCGCCGTGCAAGCAAGACCAATTTCGAGAGCGACAGCTTCGCCTGTTCTGGGCTTTGGATACGACAGAATCTCGCCTTGAAGACGAGGATTCATGTCGCTGCCGACGAATTCTGCAATTACCGACGACGCAGACCGAGGCGGCGTCGCTGGTGCGCGAGCTGGGCACGATCGACGCGGCGATGATCGTCGTGGGGTCGATGATCGGCTCGGGAATCTTCATCACGTCCGCGGAATCGGCGCGGTA
Organism: uncultured Isosphaeraceae bacterium; assembly: GCA_963850935.1. GTDB lineage: Bacteria > Planctomycetota > Planctomycetia > Isosphaerales > Isosphaeraceae > CAWFRS01. The sequence goes on along the minus strand of CAWKNT010000026.1, from coordinate 251,023 downwards.
CGTGGGCGCGCCGGGTTGGCTGCTCATGGCGTGGGGCTCTGGCGGGTCTGATGACCATCACCGGCTCGCTGTGTGCCGCCGAGATCGCCGCCATGATGCCGAGGGCCGGCGGTCAGTACGTGTTTCCTTCGCGAAGCTTACAGTCCGATGTTCGGCTTCCTGTTCGGCTGGGCGATGTTCCTGGTGGTTCAAACGGGCACGATCGCGGCCGTGGCCGTCGCCTTCGCCAAGTTTCTCGGGGTATTCTTCCCCAAATCGCGGCCGACCATTATGCGGTCGAGCCGATTCCGCTCGGGGCTATGCCGTCAGCCTTTCGTCTCAACAACTCGTGGCCGTCGCGCTCATCGCGTTCTTGACCCTGGTCAACACGAGAGGCCTCAGTCTCGGCAAATGGATTCAGAACACGTTCACGTTCACCAAGACGGCCGCTCTCATCGGCCTGATCGCTGGTCGGGCTGCTTCTTGGGCAGCAACTATTCGAGAGCGCGGCCTGGACGTCATCGTGGTGGGATTCGACCGCCAACGGCTGGGATCCCCGCTCACTTGTCCCGGATCGTCCGCTTGAAGGACCGACCGCACTACCACTCTTGCTCGGCCTGGCGATGATCGGGCCGCTTTTTTCGCAGTCGGCCTGGAACAACGTGACGTTCACCGGCGGCGAAGTGCGCGACCCGGGCCGCACGCTTCCTCGCGCCCTTATTCTCGGCGTGTCGGGCGTCGTGCTTCTCTATTTGCTCGCCAATGTCGCCTACATCGTCACGCTCAGGTTCACCGAGATCCAGCATGCCCCTCAGGACCGGGTCGGGACAGCCGTGATGGAGGCCATCCTTGGTCCGTGCCGGCGGCAAGATCATGGCCGCCGCGATCTTGATCTCGACGTTTGGCTGCGTGAACGGGCTGGTTCTGGCAGGCGCCCGGGTCTATTACGCGATGGCCAAGGACCGGCTCTTCTTCCAGGCCATCGCGACCACCAATCGCCACCACGTCCCGGCGGCCGCGCTCTGATCGCGCAGGGACTCTGGGCATCGCTTGCTCGTGCTGCCGGTGACCGTTTCGGCTCAGCGCGGACGGCACGTCACAGTACGGCAATGTCTATAACGAATTGCTGGAATACGTCATTCCCGTCGACGTCACTGTTCTACACTCTGATGGTGGGCGCTGTGGTCGCTCTGCGGCTGAAGGCGCCCGACCTGCCCCGGCCGTACCGGACGATCGGATACCCCTTGCCCGTCCTCATCTACATCACTCTGGCGATCTTGCTCGTGCTCGACTTCATCTACCTGAAGCCGCTGACGTCCGGAAAGGGCTTTCTGATCGTGCTGGCCGGCATCCCGGTCTATCTGATCTGGTCGCGGGTGGCGGCCCGAGCGCGGGTACACGATGCACCGGCGACCGTGCCGGACACTTGACGCTGGACCTCGACGAGAGCGTGCAGCCGCGGCGTAAGCCAAGGCGGTAGTTTTCCACTGGGATGTCCAATCTAATAGAGATCGCACGCGTCCGACATCACGCGGCGAGACCGCTTGGCGGCGGAGGGTGACGTGGTCAGCCCGCTGAGGCAGTGGCGATCGTGGGTCCTGGTGGCCCTCCTGGTGGGGCCGGTGCTGGTCTACGTCGGCCTGGGCATGCTCTGGCTCTGGGAGCGCGGCTGGATCGTTTGCACGGTCGCCGCCGTGATCTGGGTGGTCGCCGGCGTCGCGTTCTCGGTCCTCGCCTCGCGCTGGACCAAAACGTCGCGTCCCTTGATGCCACCGCTCGACTGGGACTCGCCCGCAGACATTTTCGCCGCTCGACCGCGACGCCTGGAAGACTCGTGCAGGAGGAGGCCGATCAAGGCGAAACCCTGACCTTTGACGTCCTCTTGGGCGCCGACGTCTACATCGACACGGGCCGCCGGCTGATGAATCGTCTGGTCGAGCATTATCATCCGCTCGCGGCCCATCCGTTCGATGACGTCCCCGTGGTCGAGCTCTTGACCGCGTTTGAGCTGGCCGCCGAAGACCTTTCGGGCCTCTGCCGCCAGATTCCCGGCGGCGACATGATCTCGCTGTCGCACTGGCGGCGGGCCGTGCAGGTCGCTGGCTATATCACCAAGGCCAACGACCTCTACGCGTTCGTCTCGCCGTTCCTCAACCCGATCACCGGGCTTGACTCGGCTGGGCACTCGGGAATGGATCGTCAAGCCGGCATGGAAATCCATGCAGCAAAACGTGCTGCGCTGGTTTTATCAGGCTTATGTCAACCGCCTGGGGATGCACTTGATCGAGCTCTTGAGCGGCCGGCTCGCCATCGGCGCCCATCAGTACCGCCGGCTGACGCGCCGGCCGGTCAGCTCGGCGTGCTGCTCGACGAAGAGCTAACACCGCTTACGATCGCCGTGGCCGGAGCGCGAGGCGCGGGAAAATCGCGATTGATCGAGGTACTCAAAGAAGCCTGATCAGGGCGAGATGAACCTGATCAAGGCCCGCGTTGAACCGCTTGGGCTCGCACCCAGCCTGATCGACCGGCTCAAGGAAGCGCGGTGGATCGAATTCGCCGGCTATCCGAGGTCGGACGTCGCAGAGACCCGGCGCGATCGCTACCAGCGAGAGTCGTCGGTGACTGCCGCCGCCGAGTGCGACTTGCTCGTTCTGGTCATCGACGGCTGCCAGCCGGACCACGGGCCGGACTCGCATTTGCGCATGCCTGGGACCGATGGTTCCGCGAACATCCCCAGCGCGAGTTGCCGCCGACCCTCGTCGTCATCACCGGCATGGACCGTCCCGAGTTTGGCGGCGGGCGGCACGCAGCATCACAGGCCGGCACGACAGAAGCATCCGCGCGAGTCGCTGGTCCGCGCCCAGCTCGATGGTCTCCGCGCCGTCCTTCCTCCGACATTTCGCGATTTCGTCGCGATCGGTCTGGGGAGCGAATCTCCTTTTGGCGTGATCGAGCACATCGTGCCGACCCTGGCGCCGCTCTTGTTGCGAGCCGAGCGCACCGCCCTGCTCAGACGTCTCCACCAGCTCGCCAGTCAATCGAAAGTCGGGCGACTTGTCCGCCAGCTCGGCGAGCACGGCCGGTCGCTGTGGGGAGGGCTGAAGGCTCGTCACAATTCTCACACGAAGTCGCGCTGAATCCGGCACGTAGTGTTGGCCTCTCACACGTTAATGACCTCCCGCACCACGCGGCCGTGCACGTCGGTGAGGCGAAAGTTGCGGCCGCTGTAGCGGTAGGTCAGTTTCTCGTGGTCGAGACCGAGGAGGTGAAGGATCGTGGCGTGCAGGTCGTGCATGTGCACTTTGTCTTGCACGGCCAGGTGGCCGAGCTCGTCGGTCGCAGCCGAACGCGAAGCCGGGCTTCACGCCGGCGCCGGCCAGCCAGACGGTGAAGCCGCCCGGGTTGTGGTCGCGCCCGGTGCCGTTCTTCTCGGCGTAGGGCGTGCGGCCGAACTCGCTCCCCCACCACACGAGTGTGTCGTCGAGAAGCCCCCTGCGCTTGAGGTCGGCGAGCAACCCGGCGATCGGACGATCGACAGCGCGGGCGTGATCGGCGTGTTTGGGCAGGTTTGAATGCTGGTCCCAGGCGGGGTTGGCCGTGCTGTCGCCGTAGGTCACCTGAATGAATCGCACGCCCGCCTCGCAGAGCCGGCGGGCCATCAGGCATTGGCGGCCGAAGTTGTCGGTGTGCGGGTCGCCGATGCCGTAGAGCGCCTGGGTTTCCGCCGGTTCGCGCGAAAGGTCGAGCACGTTCGGGCGCGTGGCTCTGCATCCGCCAGGCCAGCTCGAATGACGAGACGACCGCCTCGAGCTCGCTATCGCCGGGGGTCGTTTTGAGCTGCTCGGCGTTGAGGGCGCGGAGCAGGTCGAACTCCCGGCGCTGGGCTTCGGGCGAGCGGATCGGATTGGCGAGATTGCGGATCGTCGCGGTCGAGGCCGGGGCGCCGGCCTTGCCGAGGGCCGTCCCTTGATAGGCCGCGGGTAGGAACGCGCTGCCGTAATTGCGCGGTCCGCCGTTGCCGGCCGTCGCCCCGATCGAGATGAACCCGGGCAGGTTGGCGTTCTCGGTTCCCAGTCCGTACGTCACCCACGAACCCATCGAAGGCCGGATGGCATTGGTCGATCCGCAGTGGAGGAACAACGTCGCGGGACCGTGCGCCACTCCCTCGGTGTGCATCGAGTGAATGAAGCAGAGATCATCGACGTGCTTGTTGATCTCGGGGAAGAGGTCTGACGCCCAGCGGCCCGACTGGCCGCGTTGCGAGAACTTCCAGAGCGGCTTCATGACTCGTTGCGTCGAGCCGCGCATGCCCGTGTTGGCGATGACCCGGGCGTCGTCGAAGCTCAGGCTCTTGCCATCGTCGCGAGTGAGCTGGGGCTTGTAGTCGAACGAATCGACCTGGCTCACTCCCCCCTGCATGAACAGGAAGATCACCCGCTTCGCCTTCGCGGGGAAGTGCGGCGGACGGGCAGCCAGCGGGTTGACCAGTTCCGGCGCCGGCCGCGGCCTGCTCGGCGGCAAGGCTCGCCAGTGCGAGATAGCCGAAGCCGCAGCCCGCGCTTTTCAACAGGTCTCGACGTCGGATCGACAGGGTCACGGTCGCAGTCCTCCACATCAGAATCTATCGATACCGGAAATCGACCGATCCGAACAACGCCTGAACCAGCATCGCCCACGTTTCCTCACGCAGGCGCCGGCCGACTCTGCGCCGGACGCCACGAACGCCAGCCCGATCGTTCGCTCGCGTTCGGTCGGCGGCCGTCCCAGCGCCAGGCGATAGAGGCGTGTCAGTCGCGCCGCGTCGTCGAGGTCGGGGTCCGCCAACAGGCGTCGGGCCGACGCTCGCGATTGCTCGATCACGAACGGGTGGTTCATGAGCAAAAGCGCCTGGGGCGCGACGGTGCTCACGTTGCGTCGCCCCGTCACCATGCTCGGGTCGGCGAAGTCGAACACCTCGAAGATCTCGGGCAGTGCATTGCGAAACACGGGCAGATAGACGCTGCGGCGCCGGTCGTTGGCGACGATAACCATAGTCCGCCGCGAGCCCGGCTGGAAACGTCGGGCCTCGCATCTCGAGCCGCAGCTCTCCGGCGACGGCGAGCATCGCGTCGCGAAGGCATTCGGCGTCGAGGCGCTGACGATTCGCTCGCCAAAGCAGGCGGTTTTCGGGGTCGGCAGCGCGCGATCGCAGGTCGTCCGCGGTCGAGAGCCGGTAGGCCCGCGAGAGCACGATCCGGCGCACCAGTCGCTTGATCGACCAGCCGTCGTCGATGAAACGGATAGCCAGATAGTCGAGCAGCTCGGGGTGGCTCGGAAGTTCGCCGGTGGTGCCGAAGTTGTCCGGCGTGCGTACGATCCCCGCGCCGAAAAGCCACTGCCAAACGCGGTTGACGAACACGCGGGCCGTCAGCGGGTTCTTCGCACTGGCGAGCCAGTCGGCGAGCTCGCGACGGCCGCTTTCGGTGGTCGGCATCGCCGGCTGATTCGCCGACCGTGGCGACCCGCAGAAATCCACGCGGGACGGATTCGCCGAGGTTGTGCACGCTTCCCCGGATGTTCACCCGCGTTTCAACGATCGCGGCGAGCTCCTCGACGGCCAGAATCGTCTCGCGCTTCGGCCCTCGCGCCTTTAGCCGTTTCAGCTCGGCCGAAAGCTCGGCAACATGGGAGCCTTTGCGGCCGCGCTCGGCCTTGAGCTCGGCTTCGAGCCTGGCGACCTCCTTCTCGTGCATCTGAAGCTCGGCCTCTTTCTCGGGCAAGACGGCCAATGGCTTCTCGATCCACATTGATACGTTGGCATGTTCGAGCGTTTTCACGTTACGGAGGATTCCGGCCATCGCGTAGTAGTCGCGGGTCGGGATCGGGTCGAATTTGTGGTCGTGGCAGCGGGCGCAGCCGAGGGTTTGTGCGAGAAACGCCTTGCCGATCGTATCGAGCTGCTCGTCGACGACGTCCATGACGAGCTGGTTTTTGTCTTGCTCCTCGAGGTTCGTGTTGCCCAGTACGAGAAAACTCGCCGCCACCTGCTGGCGGCGGCGTTCCTCGAGGCTCCGCGCCGGCAGGAGATCGCCGGCGACTTGCTCGCGCACGAACTGGTCGAACGGCATGTCGGCGTTGAAGGCGTCGATCGCGTAATCGCGATAGCGCCAGGCGGAAGTGAGAATGAAGCCGCGGAGGGTCAGCGACTCGGCGAACCGGGCGACGTCGAGCCAGTGCCGTCCCCAGCGCTCGCCGAAGTGGGGCGAGGCGAGGAGGCGGTCGACGAGCGTTTCATAAGCGACCGGCGACGGATCGTTAACAAACGCATCGACATCCTCGGGCGTGGGAGGCAGTCCGATCAGGTCAAACGAGAGTCGCCGCGCCAGCGTTGCGCGGTCGGCTTCGTGCTGTAGGGCGGATGTTTCGCGCTTCGAGAGCCGACCAGGAGAAAGCGGTCGATGTCGGTGGCCGGCCACGCGGCATCGCGCACCGACGGCGGCTCGCGCCGTCGCGGCGGCTGATAGGCCCAGAACTTCCGGCCAGCGTCGACGTTGATGCCCCCGCGCGCGGGTACCGGGGACGGTGACGGCCCTCCGCGGCGCGGGTCGGGGGCGCCCATCTTGACCCAGCGCTCGAAGTCGCCGATCACCGAGTCGGGAAGCTTTCCCTGTGGGCGGCATCTCGATCCCTTCGTGCCGCAGCGCATCGAGCAGCAGGCTCTCATCCGGCTTGCCCGCCGACGATCGCCGGCCCCGAGTCGCCCCCCTTCGTCAACCCTTCCCACGTATCAACCCGAAGTCCCCCCTTGAGGGCCTTCGCCCCCTTTGAATGGCAGGCATAGCACTCCTTCACCAGCACCGGGCGGATCTTCCGCTCGAAGAACTCCACCCCAGGTCGATCATCACCGGCGCGCATGCGCAGCCTCAGGCATGCAAAGGCCGGCAAGCAGCCCGATCAACCACCAGAATAGTGTATTGTGTCCACGCATGAGCGGCGGGAATCCGTGGCATGCTCGGTCGTGAGGCAGTATCAATTCACATTAAACCGGTTTTCGACGCAATTAAAGCAAAAGAACTCAAAAAATCCGATGGGATCCGAGCGTTGTCCCAGGCTACTGTGGCTCATTGGCACCGCGGCACGGTCCTGAGCGGAGCTTCGGCGGGAAGATAGGGATAGTATCGTCTCGCGATTCAGTGGACGAGGTCCTCTCACCTTCACATGGTTTTGCAGAGGAGAACGAGGGTGGCCAGTCTGTTCGTGTCTTGGTTCAGGAAGTCAACGAGGGCGGGCCCGGAGATCACGCGAGCTCGGTTGCGGAGAAAATCCGGAATTCGGCCTGTCCAAATTTGACCGCCGACGGCCCCCTTAAACTCCATTCCACATTCCCACCATATTGCCACATTTACTGGGGCTCGCCGCCAAGACCGCTGACACCGCGACTGCTAGCTGTGCTCGCCGCCGGCCAGCTCGCGCACGACGTCGCCCACGAACGAGCGTGCATCGCCGAAGAGCATCAGGTCTTGTCGAGATAATAGAGCGGGTTGTCGATTCCCGCGAAGCCCGGGCTCATTCCTCGCTTGATCACCATGACGGTGCGGGCCTTGTCGACGTCGAGGATCGGCATGCCGTAGATCGGGCTCGACGGATCGTTGCGCGCGGCCGGGTTGGTCACGTCGTTGGCGCCGATCACCAGGGCGACGTCGGTCTGCGGGAAGTCGCCGTTGATCTCGTCCATGTCGAGCATCTTGTCGTACGGAATGTCGGCCTCGGCCAGGAGCACGTTCATGTGGCCGGGCATTCGGCCGGCGACGGGATGGATGCCGAACTTGACGTCCACGCCGCGCTTGGTGAGCGCATCGATAGAGCTCTCGCACCTTGTGCTGCGCCTGGGCGACCGCCATGCCGTAGCCCGGCACGACCACCACCTTGTTGGCCGCTGCCAGGATCACCGCCGCCTCTTCGGCGGTTGCACTCTTGACCGGCGCAGCCTCTTCGCCGGCCACGGCCTTGGTTTGCTCTTGGCCGAACGCGCCGAAGAGCACGTTCGTGAACGACCGATTCATCGCCTTCGACATGTTCATCGAAAGGATGAAACCCGACGCCCCGTCGAGCGCGCCGGCGACGATCAAGAGCTTGTTGTCGAGCACGAAACCCATCGCCGCGGCGGAAAGTCCCGCGTAGGAATTGAGGAGCGAGATCACCGTCGGCATGTCGGCGCCGCCGATCGGGATGATCATCAGCATGCCGAAGAGCATGGGAATCGACCAGCAGGATGTGAAAAATTTCGGTCTGCTCGGGATGAAAGACCATGAAGACGGCGACGCCGACCGAGACGGCCAGGAGCGAGAGATTGACGATATTCTGCCCTTTGTAGGTGATCGGCCGCTGCGGCAAGATCTCCTGCAGTTTGCCGGCGGCCATCAGGCTGCCGGTGAATGTGAGCGAGCCCAGGATGACTTCCGCCGACAGCACCGCCATCGTGAACGGCGGCACGTCGGGCGCCTGCAGGTAATACTCGGCCGTGCCGACCAGGGTGACGCACAACGCACCGAATGCGTGCGACAGCGCGGTCCGCTGCGGCACGGCCGTCATCTGCACGCGGCCCAGCGCCGCCCCGATGATCGAGCCCAGCACGAGCGCGACGGCAATCCACTTGTATTCGACGATGCCCGTGGTGCAACAGCGTGCCGACGATCGCCAGCAGCATCCCCAGTTCGCCGGCCCACACGCCCCGTCGCGCCGTGCTCGGCGAGCTCATCCACTTGAGCGAAAGAACAAAAAGGGCCGTCGCGATCAGGTACGCGACTTCGATCACGATGTTCGTTGGTGGATCATCGTGTCAATGTCTCTTGGGGCCGCTGGCCTTGAACATCTTGAGCATCCGGTCGGTGATGATGAACCCGCCCACGACGTTGCTCGTGGCGGCGATGATCGCGATCGTGCCGAACACGGTCGCCAGCGTGCTCTTGCGCTCGCCGGCCAGGATGATCGCACCGACCACGGCGATCGCATCGAGCGCGTTGGTCAGCGACATCAAGCGGCGTGTGCAGCAAGGGCGAAACGCGCCGGATCACTTCAAAGCCGATAAATGCCGCCAGCATGAATACGTAAAGGCTGGTAATCAGGTCAAGCTGCATGCAGTGTATCCTCTCGGGCTATGCCGGCAAGGCGGCGAGCGAGAAAAACTCGCGGACGCGGGCATTCACGACCTCGCCGCCGCGCGTCAAGCAGCGTTTCGCGGATGATTTCGTCGGTCAGGTCCATTCGCAGCTTGGCCGTCCTTGACGAGATGGAGCAAGAACGCAGTCACGTTTCGGGCGTACATCTGGCTGGCGTGGTAGGGGACGGTGCTGGCGAGGTTGAGCCAGCCGACGATTGTCACGCCGTGCTTGACGACGATCAGCTCGCCCGGCCGGGTCAGCTCGCAATTGCCGCCGCGCTCCGCGGCCAGGTCGACGATCACCGAGCCAGGTGCCATCCTGCGCCACCATGTCCGCGGTCACCAGCACGGGCGATTTCTTGCCGGGAATCACCGCGGCCGTGATCGACGACGTCGCTTTCGGCGACGACCTTGCCCGAGCAACTGCGCGCTGGCGTTCGTAGAATGTGTCGTCCTGTGGGCGGGCGTAGCCGCGAGCGTCCTGCGCGTCCTTGGCCTCGACGGCAAGCTCCACAAACCGGCCCCCCAGGCTCTGGACCTGTTCCTTTGAGGCCGGACGCAGGTCGTATGCCGAGGCGACGGCGCCCAACCGGCGCGCTGTCGCGATCGCCTGCAGCCCGGCCACGCCGGCCCCGATCACGAAAACGCGGGCGGGCGTGATCGTGCCCGCCGCGGTCGTCAGCATCGGAAACAATGCGCGGCAGCTTGTCGGCACCGATCACGACGGCCTTGTAACCGGCGATCGTCGCCATCGACGTGAGCGCGTCCATACTTTGCGCGCGGGTTGTCCGCGGCATGAGCTCGACGGAAAACGACGTCACTCCCCGGGCCGCGACCTCGCGGATCGTCTCGATCGATCCCAAGCGGCCGCAAGAAACCGATCAGCACGTGATCGGGCCGCATCAGAGGAAGATCGTCCTTGCCGGTGACGTCGTTCGAGCCATGACAGAGCACCTGGACGATGATATCCGCGGCGTCGAAAACCTCGGCTCGGGTCGGCAGGATCCTGGCGCCCTTCGCGATGTAATCGGCATCCGGAAAGGCAGCCTCGTGCCCGGCCCCAGCTTCCACGACGACCTCGAAGCCCGCCTTCAAGAGACTCGGAATCACCGCGGGAACCAGCGCCACCCGCCGCTCGCCCGGATAGGTCTCTCGAGGCACTCCGATCTTCATCAACCATCCTCCGACCGGCAGTGGCCTGTTCAAAAAGCTCGACCCGCTACAATAGCATTCGGAAGCCGAGATTCTACCCCCCATCTCCCGAAAAAGGCTTGTCAATTGCGGCATGAGTAGAACGGATACACGCAAGATTGGCTATATTTTCGTTGACTATTTGTTAGTGAATTTGCAAAAAATCGCTCGAAAATCGCTCAATGTTCGGCCGTTCGACGCTCGCCAGCTTAGCCAAATTCGTCGCGCCGAGTTCATCTTGCAGTAGCAAAAACTCATGACGATGGGGGTCGCTGCGACGAGTCGATCATCCCCGAGCCGTCGAGCGTTTTATATGCTGGCAGCAGATATCAGCGGCCTGATCGTTCTCAGACATGTCACGAAGCGTCTGTGACGTCTACCGCAACCCAACCGCAGACCAACCATGATGTTCCTCGCGCGGTAGAGAGCGGATCGCGGGTTGCGATTCTGGTCATTTTCCATTATCCTCTTCCGATCATGACGTTCCCCTGGGAAGGAGTCCCAATCCTATGGCAACTGGGATGCCCCTGCCTCTCGCGCCGCGGCAGTTGACCGCTGGTCCGGCCGAGCCCACCCGAAATCAGGTCGGCTTCGCGCTGGCGATCGCATTCGTTTTCGTTGTCACCACGCGATGGCCGGTCGCACGGGCTGAGCCGTTTGAATTCGATGAATCTTCGTTTGTCTATCTGTCGACTGTTCACTGGTTTCCCATGCACCACACGCTGTTCATGACGTTCGGCCGCGTGCTGGGGCTGCTCGTCGGCGAGCCTTACCGTGGTTTCATTTTGCTGGACATGCTCATGAGTGCTGCGGCCCTCGTAAGCGTGTGGTGGATGCTGCGCGCGATCGTCAGGCCGGCGACCGCGGCGGCGGCGGCTCTCGTCCTGGGGATGGGTCCCGTGTTCTGGGGATATGGTGCCATGGCCGGCAACTACACGGCCATCATCGCGGTCGGCGGCTTGTTGCTTGGCATCGCTTATCGCGGCCGGTCCTCACCGAAGTATTGGCAACCGTTCGCCGCGTCGATCGTGCTCGCGATCGGGACCGGCTACCGCCAGGATATCGGCGTTTTCTGGCTGCCGGTTTTCGCCGTGATCCTCTGGCAACACCGCTGGAAGCCGGCTATCACATCTGGTCTAATGTTCACAGTGCTCAACCTGGCCTGGCTGACGCCAATGCTGCTGGAGGCCGGCGGCTGGACCCGATACCGAGCCGCCAGCGCTGAGTTTGCCCGTGAGGCCGGCTATCTGAACTCGGTCTGGAACCTGGGGTTCACCGACGGACCACTTCGATATGCCGTGAAGCTGGCGATGGCCTTGGTATGGACACTTGGTCCGGCTCTCGTTTTCGTCCCGCGTGGGGCGGCGCGGCTGGGGCGATTGCGCGGCGGCTGGTTCCTCGGCATGCTGATGGTATTGGCAGCGTTGCCGGCGCTATGTTCCCATCTCTTGGTGCATTTTGGAGTTGCCGGCTACAGCTTTCATTACGTTCCGGCTCTGATGGCGCTTTTGGCACTCGGCGTGAGCCGTTCGTTTCCGACCGACTCCACAGCCCAGGCATCGTCGCCTCGCTCGCCGGCCGACATTTTCGAGGGGGCAGCGACACCACGGCTGATTGCAATCGCGCTGGCCATGGGGGGTCTCTTCTGGTTTTATCCGACCGATTACTCGCGGCCAGGCTGGCGCGGCAGCTACGACCTGTCGTTCTGCCGGTTCACGCGGATCGGACTCAAAACCCCGCTGCCGGACCACGCGCCGGAGTACTGGCGGACCGCCAATTCGCGTCCCCTGGCAGGTATACCGGTTCGCCGACCCGCTGGTTCGCGGGACGGCGCCGGATAGTGCGAGGATCATGTACCGAAGTAACGCTCGCGGCAAGGATTTTCCTTGCTCTGAGTCAGTTGCTCAGGCTGACGAGTTAGCCGTTCGTTCGTCGGCAGAATTCTTGCGGTAAGCTTCCTTGAGCAACGCGAGGCTTTCGAGTATCTCGATCGGGACCGCCAGGACGACTGTATTGGACGCCGTCGGGCCCAGTCCGTCGATCGTTTGCAGCGTCCTCAACTGCATCGCGCCCGGGCTGGCCGCCATCGTCTTGGCAGCCAGCGACAGGTTGACCGCGGCTTCCTTGTCACCTTCGGCCTTGGTGATAGTGGCTCGCTTTTCACGTTCGGCGGACGCCTGCCGCGACATCATCTTCTTCAGCTCCTCCGGCATATCGATATCTTGAATTCGTAGACCGGTGACCTCCAGGCCCCAGCCTTTGGTGTCTTTCTCGACATGTTGCTCGATCGCCTTGGCAATCTCCTCGCGCTCGGTAAGGAGCTGGTCGAGCGACATCTGGCCGATGACGTCACGCAACGAAGTTTGTGAATACTGGGCAATCATGTAACGATAGTCTTGAACCATGATGATGGCCTCGGCCGGGTTATCCACCCGAAAGAAGAGAACCCCATCAATGGTCACCGGGACGTTGTCGCGCGTGATCACCTGCTGTTTGGGGATATTCACCGCCAGCACGCGCGTATCCACCATCCGCAGCTGGTCGATCAAGGGGATGATCATGAAGAGCCCTGGGCCCCTGATCGAGTGGAACTTGCCCAGGCGAAACACGACCGCCTTCTGCCACTGCGCGGCCAAGCGGATCGACGACGAGATGACGACATCCAGAAACAGCCAGGCCAGGCCGAAGATCGTCGCCGCGACGGGGCTGGTCTGGCCAATCGCCGCCCCGAGCACCATCCCCAAGAGGAGTAGCACGACGAACACGAGGCCCGAAATGTAATTGACCATCGGGGTTGCCTTTACGCTTTCAATATCGATGCCGGACGGACGACGTCCGGGCTGAGTGGCGGCCCCGGACACCCGTGCCGCGTACTCACTGATCCATTCGCGTGGTCGAATCGGTTATTGATGTGAATCGCCTGGCCTAAAACGGCGCGGCCCCGGCTCTGGGCGCTGTGGTCGCCGGCCTGGTTTGATTGGTGGCCGAGCCAGGAATCGCGCCGCGTGCGCGCGAACCGGCAGGCGCAACGATACCGGCGTCGGCACCACCATACGCAGGGTTGGGAGACACGCCCTCCACCCCCCGCGAAGCCGTTCCCTCGCCAAATCGAACCAATGTGCCAGATAACAGCGAGACCGACGACGACACGATCAATGAGTCCGACCGCCGGAGCAAACCGGTGATCTGAACGCGTTCGGGGCCGGTTTCGCCGAGGATGCGTACCGGCACGTTGGTAACATATTCGTTGCGGATCACTTGAACTATCGTCCCTTCGTTCTTCCTCGCATCCTCTTGCTTGACAGCGCGTTTAGGGACCATGGCGATCGGCGCGACTGGGATTGTCGTCGGCCGTACTCGCAGCCCCGGCTCCAGGTCTCCCTTGGTATTGGGAAACGCAACCCACGCCGCGGCAAACGGAGTGGCCAGTTCACGCAGAGCCGTGTAGTGCTCGGGCAGCGGCAAGATCGCTTGGACCTTACCAGCGACATCTTGTCCCTCGATGTGCACGGTCAGCGGAGCGCCAGCGGCAACTTCACGACGATCCACGGGCAAGAGCGTCTTCAGGTTGTTGAGATCGGCCAATTCCGCGATTGTCGTCCCCTTTAAGACGTACTGCCCCGCACACACCGGCAGGTCGACGATGCGCCCGCCAAACGGCGCCCGCAGCGTGCAGCGATCAAGCGCCAGCTGGGCCAGGTCGAGCTTCGCCTGCGCAGCCTCGATTTGCGCTTCGACGACATCCGGACTCTGGCCTTGAGACGTAGACGAGCTCTTCGACAGACTCTGCTTTTCCTTGACCTCGGCACTTGCTAACTTCACGCGAGCGGATGCCTCGGTACGATCGAGTTGGGCGATCTCTTGCGAACCGCGCACCGTTTCGCCCAGGCGAACGTCCATGCTACGGATGAACCCATCGGCAGGCGCGACCAGTGTTACGCGCCGGATTGGCTCCAGGCTTTCCGCGACCTGATACCGCTCGGGCATCGTCAGCTCGAGTGGAACCGACTCGATCCGAGCGGCGGTCGGCACCGTCTGACCAGATGCCACGCCCATCCAGGTAAACAGCAAGAACGCTAAACCACGCGACAGGCCGTTGCGGCACATGGCACACCTCGCACGGTCAGTAAGGTAAATCGGATCGAACTTCGTAGACGCTTTAAATACTTCCTGAACTTACGTTAACCCCACGCGTCCTGAGCGTCAACAGACTGGAGCGCCGCCGACAGGCACCTCGTGACCTCTGGCGATGCCTGCCGGCTCGCGTTACCATCAATCTTTTATGGAACGAAGCTACCACACAGGCGGAGCAAGCTTTCATCCTAGCACCGAGTCCAGAAAGGCGAACCAGATGGCGACCGATCGATTCACGAGGCGCGAATTTGTCGAAACAGTGGGTGCGTCCGCAGGAGCCGTCAGCGTGCTAGCAATGCCACGGTTCGCCACGGCTTCACCCAATGAAAAGACTCGGCTCGGATTGATTGGCGCGGGGAGCCGCGGAAATCAACTGCTCGATTCGTTTTTCAGACAGCCCGACTGCGAGATCATCGCCATCGCCGACGTCGACGACCGCCACGCCGGCGAAACTGCCAAGCGCGTCGAGAAAGAAAAGGGAAACCTGCCGCAGAGTGCGCGCGATTATCGATTCATGCTCGACCGCAAAGACCTGGACGCTGTGATCATCGCCACGCCCGATCACTGGCACGCTCTTCCCGCGATCCAGGCAGTGTTGGCCGGCAAGGACGTCTATGTCGAAAAGCCGGTGGGACATAATGTCGCCGAAGGTCAGGCAATGCTGCACGCTGCACGCAAGACCAACAAGATCATGGCCGTGGGCACCCAGCAGCGTTCCTCATCCCACTTCCAAAAGGCCGTCGAGATCGTGCGCTCGGGACAGCTCGGCAAGATCTTCTGGGTGCAGACCTGGAACTTCGAAAACATCAGCCCGGTGGGTATGGGCAAGTATGCCGACTGTGAGGCGCCTTCACACGTCGATTACGATCGCTGGCTCGGTCCCGCCCCAGAGCGTTCGTTCAATCCGAACCGGTTCCACCTGCTGTTCCGCTGGTTCTTCGATTATGCCGGCGGCATGATGAGCGACTGGGGCGTTCACTTGAATGACATCGTGCTATGGGCCCTCAATTCGAATGGGCCTAAATCCGTTTGCACTACCGGCGGGATCTTTACCACGGACGACGAGCGCGACACACCGGATACGATGCAAGTCGTCTACGAATTCCCGGGATGCACGCTTACATACTCGATGCGCAAGGGCAACGGGCTGAAGTACAACGGCCATGACTACGGTATCCTTTTTTGCGGCACCGACGGCAGCGTGCTACTCGATCGCGACGGCTATTCGGTGATTCCCGACAAGGTCGTCCTCCCCTACGGAATCAAGCTTGTCCACGGCGATCGGTCCATCCGCAAGATCGATCTGAAAGCGGACGCTGTTACCAAAGGTGTCGACGGCCAAGACGCGCACGTACGCAACTTCCTCGACTGCTTGAAGTCGCGTGCTCAGCCCACATGCGACATCGAGATCGCTCACCGGTCCACGAACACCTGCCACCTCGGCAATATCTCCTACAAGCTGGGCCGCAAGCTCGAATGGGACGCCGACAACGAGACGTTCAGAAACGATTCCGAGGCCAATGCACTCTTAAGACGTGAGCCACGAAAGAAATACGAACTGCCGCAGGCCTGAGCTCGGCGTCCCAACGGTCCGCAATCAAAAGAATACATGAAAAAGACCACGGGCCATATTCTTCGCATCTGTGGTCTCTTGATCGAGATGCTTGGCGTCTGGGGGGTCTTCAACTCAACTGTGCGCAAAGAATCAGCCCGGCTCCGACTCCCCGGTGGAAGCGAACTCTCCCTCGCGTGGCTGGCCGTGGGCATCGGTTTTGTCCTCTGGTTCGTCGGCACAATCGTCGTTTATCTCTCGAGGCCAACTCGAAAATTCACGGCCCACAAATTTTATGGGCCTCCATTCGAGCCGTTCTCGATGAATCCAGCCGACCCGGAAGAGACACCCTAAATACCCCGGTTTACCGCCTCACAGTGTATTGCTGCGCATCTCTCACACCTATAATGCATACGCGGCGACGTCCGCTGTGATTTCCTCTGGCCTAGTCCACGGAGTCCGGATAGAACGGCGCTTCGGGCGATTACATCGCGTCGATTCGCCGAACGAACGTTTCAGCGCAGGGTCGGCAGAAGGGTCCTTTTCTGCCCAAGTACGCCCTGACACAGGGGTATCTCGCGTAGACGCATGGAGGCGTCACCATGCAGAACGACCAAGATCCAAACGCGCAGAACTCGATGCCTAGGTTCGATCCACCCGGGCGGCTGTTCCGGCGGCACGGGAGGTTTTTGCGAGCCGCGCGCTCATTGGCGCCCGGGTCTCGCCGAGATAGCAGAGCGCCGGCGGACACCGACGGCGGCGGCGTGGCAACACCACCATACGACGTCATTTGCGGAGGAATGTACCGAGCTTGCTCGACATGGCAATACGAGGTGGTCGCGCATCTGATCACCCATTACCAGGGTGGCCAGCGACTTGGGTACCTTACGGGTGAGCAATATGCGGCAGCCCTCCAGCCCAGTCTCTCGACAGGGCTCAACGCGCCACTACAAGCCGGGCAGTGGCGCGTCGTCAAAACGCATGAGGGAGACCGATCGTTCGCACGCGCGCTCGCCGAAGGGCGGGCGCGGGCGGTTTACGCTCACCGTGACGTGCGCGACGTTGTCTTTTCGCTAATGCATAAACGGGGAGTGACGTTCGAGCAATTGCTCCGCCAAGGCATGATCCATCAGATTCTCGCCAATGACCGGTTCTGGATGGCACAGCCTGACGTTTTGGTTCAGCGCTATGACGATCTGGTTGCAGATCCTGCGCGGAGTGTTGGAACTCGCGCGTCATCTGGGAATCCGAATCGACGGGAGAGAGGCTCGCGACATCGCCAACGAATACTCCCATGAATCGAACAAGGCACGGACCGCGGCACTAACACAACGGTTACTGAATGCCGGCGTCGATCTGGAAAGCGCCGCCAACGCTCAGATCTGCGACCCGACGACTCTGTTGCATTGGAACCATATTCGCGCGGCAGAATCAAAGAACTGGAACACGCTGGCCGATCAACGGCAGCGGGCTATTCTTGAGCGACTTTGCGGCCGCTGGCTTCGAGCGCGCAGTTATTCTCCGACGACCGATGATTCCAGCCACGGCAACATCTCGTTTCGTGAGCGACTGCGTGTCGAGATCGATCTGATGGCGGGCAGAGCGAATTTCTTGATCCGGTCTGCGTCACAACGATGGCCGCAAACCGCGCGGTCGATCAAGAAACTTCTCGGCATACCCGTCGACGCCCAGGCAGGCGCCACCGCATGGGCCGATCCTGCGCCGTCACATTCGCGTGCAAAAAACCTAAATCCTCCGCATAATCCGATCACAGGGATTTCGGCCGTTGACGACCGCGAGATCGCCGTACGAGACATGCCGACGTTGTAAGTGGGTATCAATCGGTGGAGTTACTGGGAACCCGCCCGCGCAACAGTCCATGGGCTGCGAGGGTATTCCTGCTTCAAGCGCAGGGCGACGTCGTCGGCGCGGCCGTCTTGCTTGAGCTGTCGATAGATTTCGACAATCTGATGAAGCGCACGAGGATGTTCTTCCTTGTCTTTGCTGTAGAGTAGGTCGGTATGCAGATATGCGAACAGCGCATCCTTGGGTCGATTGGCTGCGCGGAGGCAGTCTCCCAGTGCGTTGTAAGCGGCGGCCTGTGCAGGCGCGTCTTCCGGTGGATTCGACTGGATCACCTCGCGCAGCAATGATTCGGCTTCATGAAACTGCTTCTTGCCGGCCAGATTCTCGGCCTTGCCAAATAGGGCCGCCCGCTGTTGCGGGGAATTCTTGGGATAGCCGGCAATTAGCTTATCGAGCTGAGCGATGGCTTCGTCATGTTTGCCCTGCTTGGCCAGGATTTTGGTGCGAAGCACAGCGGCTCGTTCGGCCCCACGAGGGAGTTTGGCCAGTTCAGCGATCGTGGCCAAAGCGGCGGTAAAGTCGCCGGCATGGAGCTGGAGCCGAGCCTGAGCGGCGCGCGCCACCGCGAGGTGGCGACTGGTAGGATACGTCTGCAAGAAACGCGTAAGCTTGTCTTTAGCATCCTTGGCACGGTCCGGCTCGACCATGGCCAGTTCGACCAGAACCTCGGCCTCGCGAATGAGAGCAGCCTGAAGCAGATATGGCTTACCAGCCGATTCCGCGGCCGCCTTTCTGAACAGTTCGGCCGCCTCACTCAATTGCCCGCTCGATTCCCGGGCTTCGGCCAGTTGAAAATTCGCCGATTGGCCCTCATAGCGGATCGACTGGATCTGATCTGTCGGCACGCTCGTTGAAGTGGCACCCAAAAGCACCACGACCTCGCTCGGCGACTCCGACTGTACTTGGCCTTTGACGCGTCCGCCAATCGCTTGCTTGAATGTCGTCCCCGGAATCAAGTTGACGTCATCCGCCCGGGTATCGGCGATCATGCTGACCGTAAAGATAGCCGCGAGAATCCAAACCGAGCGCGCCGCCACGGAAATGACATGCCATTTTCTTATCCTTGCTTTTCACTTGAGCTTCGCAATCAGGGCTTGATACTTGGCCTTCATCTCGGGACTGCCGACCATGGGCGAAAGTCGCATAATTCCCAGGAGCGTCTGGCGTGCCTTTGTTGGTACTTTCTCCTTGGAGAGGACCGACGCGAGGTGGTACCAGGCATCGAAATAAGCTACCGGACGAGGGCGAATGCGCTCCATCTTCTTGGCAAGATCCTCCCAGTGGCGCGGCCGCTGACCAGGTACCGTGGCCGGAATCCGCTTCAGCCTCGAGGAACAGGCCTTTCTCGAAGAGCGTCTCAATGTACGGGGGCTTCTGCGACATGAGCTCGTCTAGAATCGAGTTCGCTTCGTCAAACCGTCCCGCGCCTTGCAAAGCGGCGGCCAGTTTCAGCTTGGTCCGCAGCAGCCTGCCTTTCCCTCCGGCCTGCTGCAAGAATTGTGGGTCCTGTGTGTACTCATTCAATACCCGCCGCAGCACCTTCTCGGCATCCGCGTAGGCCCCGAGCGTGATCAAGCCCTCACCGGCCCACTGGAGTGAGTCATAGGTTTGTTCGGTTTTGCTCGCGGCCAAAGTCGTCAAAAACGCCTTGTAAGATTGCCGCGTCCGCGATAGGGCAGCCATATTTCCCTGCGCGTTGAGACGATCGAGCTCCTTTTCAAGTAATTTGCCCAGCTTGAAGTAGAGTTGTGCGCGTCCGCCAGCACCTCCGGCCTGTTCAATAGCCTTCATCGCGTTGATCGCCGGCTCGACGTTACCGGCGGTGATATAGGCTTTGAGCTGGGCTTCCATCAAGGCCGCGTACACGGCGCCCGATTTGACCGTCTGTGCCTTGACAATCGGAGCGAGTAATCGCCAGCGCGTCTTTGGGCTTGCCCGTCTCAGTGAGCACGGTCGCCAGGTCGCCCGTGTTGCCGACCAGACCAGGATCGGTGGGACCGGCCCCAGACTCTCGTCGGGCCTTGAGTGCGATGTTCAAGACTTCGATCGCCTTCTGGGCCTCGGACTGGCTCCCTGCGGAATCACCCCGCCGTTCGAGGTCGCGGCTTTTCGCCCAGTGCGCCGTGCCCAACCGGTTTTGCGAGCTGATCCAGTCACGCGAGCGGCGGCGAACCTTGTCGAGGGCCTCGATCGCCTTGTCGTACTTACCCATCCCTAGATAAATCTGGCCGAGGTTGATCCGCGCACTGTCGGCCTGTTCCTTGTCTGGCCAGGTTTCGGCCGTGTATGTCGCCAAATTGATCAGGTGCTCCAGATCGCTCATTCGATCGAATTCGGTGTGGGTCATGTAGGCTTCGACCCAATCCTGCATGCCCAGGTCGGTTGCCTTCGCCGACAGTCCGGCGTTGGGATAGCGCCTGGCCAGATGCTCCGCCAGCACGGCCGACTCGTAATACTGTTTGTTCATGAAATAGCAAAACGCGAGGTTGTAGCGAGGCATCGTGGCCTTGTCGGGATTCTTCACCGGATCTGCTTTTTTGATCGCAGCGGTCAAAAGCGCAATCGCCCGGTCCCATTCATGCGCGCCAATGGCGTCATCGGCTTGTCCCATGGCATCTTCATAAGTGAGTTTGGCTACTTCCTCGGCCCGCAGCGCTGCGCTAGGCTTGTACTTTTTCAGCAGCGCCATGGCCTCTTTCTTACAAGGCGAGGCGTAGCGGACGACCTGCTTGGCAGCATCAATAATCTGGCGGACGGCTTTAGGTCGCTCCGCGGTCGAAATCTGCGGCATCTGCGCATCGATGTTCTTCGCCATCTCGGTCAAAACACCGAGTCCTTCGGGTTTTCGCCGCTCGTCGCGCCGATTGTAGGTTGCCAGCCACCGTGATGCCTCGTCGGCCGCTAAGGCGAATTGCTTTCGCTTCGCCAAAGCCACAATGTAGAAGTAGCCGACATTGCGCTGCAGGTCGCGGAGACGAGGGTCGCCATGCTCCATGAGCTGTTTGTAAATCCCGATCGCTGCGTTGATGTCTTTGTCGTCACCGCTCTCCTCATAACATTTCGCCTGAAACATCTGGGCTGCCAGCCCGGCCATCTGTGTGCGGTAGTTTTTCGACAGCGACTCGAATTGCTCGCGCGCTTCTTTCAGTGACTTGGTGCGCTCGGGAGATCCCGGCGGAAAGGTCTGTGCCAACTCATAGTCGGCGACCCCCTTTTGGAGCATGGCCCCAAGCATCGCAACGTAGATCTCATCGCGCTCGGCTCGACGAGGGTCACCCTCGGGGATGAAACCCGAGAACTTCTTGTAGGCGGCATTGAGCGGTTCAACGGCCTTGGCGTAAGAGTCATGCGCCTCAGTGAAAGCCGCACGTGCTTCCGCGATCTTGGTGTCTTTCTTGGCTTGATCTTGGGTCTCATCACTGAAGAGCATCGCCAGGTGGCCGCGTTCGATTAAAAGTTTGGCCATTTGCACCAACGCGTCGCGCGTCTGCGGAAGCTGGGGATGCGCTTTTACAAAGGCTTCGAGCTTGTCCTTCGCTTCCTTCAGTAGATCTTGGCGCAGCACCAGGTCACCCGACTTGGCCGCTTCGTCGATCAGCGTGCGGCCTTCCTCGTAGTCGAGGATCACCTTGATGTTGTCGGAAAGCGACGGGTCACCCCGAAGATGAATCAGATAGTCAAGGGCGAGGTCGTGCAGACCGCGTTGCCTGAGCTCGTCGACGAACGTGAGTGCAGTGCGAGAATCTTCGCCGGCGCACGCTGGAGCGCCATTTCCTGCGAGCGCCAGGAACAGTCCAGCCAGAACAACCCTGTAGGACGCGGCGTAACGCAACATGATCGACTCCCACAGATCCTTAGCGTGCGCAGCCCGACCGCGTTCAGAGCGGCTTGTCTGAGCAAAAACGAGTTCTCACTTAATATTTAAGACTCCCAGACAAGGAACGTCAAGCAGCGGTGTTGGGGCGAGCAGCGACCTCGGCGGTGCTCAGCACTCCAATACCGGCCGCGCGCACAGTACAATGCGAAATCTCGAAAGTCGCACGGGCCATTTGCGAGATACAAAGAGTCAATGAGAAAGCAACCGATGCGCCTCGGACTGATCGGCTCAACGGGGCACTGGGAGACTTATGCACCCGCGCTTAAGCGCGTGCCGGAGTTATCACTCGTGGCGGTCGCGGCAGCTGGGCCCGACGAGACCACCGGCGCGTTCGATCATGCGCCGGGCCTGACGGTCGGCACGCGCCGCTATGACGACGCACGCAAGATGCTCGATGCCGAGCGCCTCGACGTGGTGCAGGTCGCTTGCCGCAATGACCGTATCCCGACCTGGGCGCATGACTGCCTGGAACGCGGACTGCCGGTCATGGCCGAAAAGCCGCTGGCCATGGATTTGGCGGGCCTCGAGCGGCTATTCCGAACCGCACAAAAGACGAAAGCGGCCCTTGTTCCCATGCACACGATGCGGAGCACACCCGCATTGGCCGCGGTTAAGCAGACTGTAAGTGCCGGCCTGATTGGCGAACCGGTTTTGAGCTTCAGCCAGAAGACCTATAAGTGGGGCGATACCCGTCCTGACGCGTATCGGAGCCGCCGGACGTTTCCGGGCCTTGCGCCCTGGGTCGGTATTCATGCGTTTGACTGGCTGTATTGGATTCTAGGAGACGTGTTCACCGAGATCCAAGGGCGAGAGGGCACCACCGCACGTCCCGACTTCCCCGCCTGCGCCAGCCAGGCGGCTTTTGTAATGACGATGCAAAATGGCGGCATGGCATCAGTAACGCTCGATTATCTCCGCCCCGAATCAGCCCCGACGCACGGGGACGAGCGTTTGCGTATTGCCGGAACGCGCGGCGTTATTGAAACGGCGATCATTGAGCGGAAGGTGACGCTCATCGTCGACAATAACGCGCCGCGGACGGTTCCGTTGACCCCACAGACTGATATTTTCACGCAGTTTGCGCGCTCGCTTCGAGGCGAGGGGCCGCCCCCTCTCCGCTTGCACGAAGCCTGCCGCATCACCGAAATCGCGATCAAGGCGCAAGTTGCCGCTGACAGTAAGGCGTTGGTCTCACTGGGTGATTCCCTTTACCGCTCGGTGTGACTGAAGGACGGAATCCAAATCGACCGGACTGTCGACTTATCCGGGGCCGCCCGTGGTCCCCCGGTGCGGCGTAATAGCTTACGCCGTTGCGACTGGGTGAGTTCGAACAATACGCCAAGCGATTTGCGAACCCGATTAACGCTCCAGCGGCATGTGTCGGCACGCTACATCGACTTGAATCCGCTCGCGGCAGGAGTTGCCCGACGCCCGAAGGCTCTCGCCACACGCCACTCCGAATTCGGTTGGGCCACCACCGGATCAACGGAACTGACCCATGCGACCAACTACCAACTTTGCAAACAACCTCAAGTCGGTTAACCTTCAGACACCAAATAAACGCACCCAAACCATCACCTTGCTGCTGTGGAACGCGTTCATGGCGAATATGTCACACCCGCTCCGTGCCCTGATATATTTCGGACTATTGGCAGTTTCGGCTTTCATTTTGACCCTTCCACGAGCGAGAGCGCAAGCTCCGCCGGACGGCGCGGCTGTTCCGACTCGGCCTGCCGAGACGGCGCGCGATGCGCCGATCGTGCTCGATCCAAAATCTCCGCTTCCAGACACCCGCTCGATCCGCTCCAGCCGGCCGAAATCGAGCTTGCGGTGGCCGCAATTCGCAAGGAGCGATCACTCAGTGACAGCGTCCGGTTCGTGACCGTCAGTTTGAAAGAGCCGTCGAAGGAAACCGGGCGGCAATCGAGCGCCACTGTGGCCTCGACCCGCGAGGCGTTTGTGATTTTACTCGACAGCTCCAGCGGTAGGGGCTACGAGGCGGTCGTCGATCTGGTCAACGGCACCGTCAAGCGGTATGAAGCCCTCCCCGAGGGCGTTCAGCCACCCATCATGACCGACGAGTTTCTGGAATGCGAAGACGCCGTGAAGCGAGCGCCCGAGTTTCGCGAAGCGATGAAGAAGCGGGGCATCGACGACGTCGGTCTGATCATGGTCGATGCCTGGTCCGCCGGTCATTACGGCAATGAGCCGGCCGAGGATCGCGGCAAGCGTCTCGTGCCGCGCTTTGCTGGATCCGATCAGAACCGCGCGACAACGGTTACGCCCGGCCAATCGAGAATATCGTCGCCGTCGTCGATCTCAACCGCAAACAGCTTGTTCGACTGGAAGATTATGGCGTGGTGCCGCTGCCCACTCAGAACGGCAACTGGGCTCGCGAATACAATCCCAACCACCGCGCAGAGCTCAAGCCGCTCGACGTGACACAGTCCAAGGGAGCCAGCTTCAATGTCGACGGCCACGCAGTGCATTGGGACAAGTGGACATTCCACGTCGGCTTCAATCCGCGCGAAGGTTTGGTGCTCTATACCGTAGACTATGACGGCCGCCCGGTACTCTACCGCGCCTCTATAGCCGAGATGATGGTTCCATACGCCGATCCCAAGCAGTCGTCATACCACAAGAATGTCTTTGATCTGGGCGAGTACGGCGTGGGCGCGATGGCCAATTCGCTGTCGCTGGGGTGCGACTGCCTGGGAACGATCCAGTACTTCGACGGCCACATGGCCGATAGCAAAGGCCGGGTCGTCACGATCAAGAATGCCATCTGCCTGCACGAAGAAGATTTTGGCATGCTCTGGAAACACACCGACTGGCGCACCAGCCAGTCTGACGTGCGCGCGCGCGTCGACTGACCGTGTCGATGGTCGCCACCGTGGGCAACTACGACTACGGCTTCTACTGGTATTTCTACCAGGAGGGCACGATCCAGATGGAAGTAAAGCTCACAGGGATCGTGAACACGACCGCCTTCAAACCAGGCGAGCCGTCCCAATACGGCACGGCCGTGGCGCCGGGATTAAGCGCCCCGTATCATCAGCATTACTTCAACGCCAGGCTAGATTTCGCCGTCGACGGCGAGGCCAACACCGTTCAAGAGGTCAACACACGAGGCTTACCGGCCGGTCCGGAGAATCCGTTCAAGAGTGCTTTTCGGGCCGAAACCACCTCGTTTCTCAAAGAGCTTGAGGCTCAGCGCACCACCAACGTCCCGTCAGCGCGGTTTTGGCGAATCGTCAATACCGATCGGAAAAACGGCATGGGCCAACCCGTGGCCTACCGCCTTTGCCCCGGTGAGAATACGTTGCCCTATGCGCAGCCCGGATCGTCGCTGTTGCGCGGGCCGCTTTCTTGACGCGAAACCTGTGGGTCACACCGTTTGACGCGCACGAAAGATTCCCGGCAGGTGAGTATCCCAATCAAAATCCGGGCGGCGATGGATTGCCCAAGTGGACAGCCGCCGACCGAGATATTGCCGACCGCGACCTGGTGGTCTGGTACACGTTCGGTCAGACTCATATCCCAAGGCTCGAGGACTGGCCGGTGATGCCCGTGGCATCCGTCGGCTTCATGCTCCGCCCCGACGGCTTTTTCGACCGCAATCCGACGCTCGACTTGCCGCCGCCGCTGTGACGAAAGCCCGGAACAGAGTCGCTGTCGCCCCTTACTCAAACGGGCCAAACGCGTGTCGCGCTACTTCAAATACAAGACCAGTTCCGCGCTCTTGGACGACGCCCGGAAACTTGGCCTGGAGCTGCATCTTAGCGAGAATCTCTCCGCCCTGTTACAGCCGATTACGATCGGTAGACGGACGGTCGGAAATCGCCTGGCGATCCAGCCGATGGAGGGGTGCGACGCCGACCTAGACGGTTCGCCGGGCGAGCTGACAGTGCGCCGTTTCCGCCGCTTTGGCGCGGGCGGCGCCAAGCTGATCTGGGGCGAGGCCTGCGCGGTCGTTCCAGAAGGACGGGCCAATCCGCGTCAGCTGGTTATCAATCAAGCAACCGCGCCATCGATCGCACGACTGTGTGAGGCAACGCGTCAAGCACACATCGACGAGAACGGACACGCGGACGACCTCTTGATCGGGCTGCAACTCACTCACTCTGGCCGGTACTCGTTTGCTCGACCGATCATGGCGCAGCATGATCCACTGCTTGGATCCGCGGACCGTGCTCGACAAGGCCACAGGCGCTACTGCCAGTGCCGACTCGCCCCTGATATCCGACGATGAGCTCGACCGGCTAGGAGACCGATACGTTGAGGCGGCCAGATTGGCGAGCGCAGGCGGGCTTTGACTTTATCGACATCAAGCAGTGCCATCGCTATTTGCTCAACGAGCTATTGGCGTCGCACACGCGTCCCGGTAAGTTCGGCGGCTCGTTCGAAAATCGAACGCGTTTCATCCGCGAAGTAACCGGACGAATCCGCGAGGCCTGCCCGGGATTGATGGTGGCAACGCGGCTGAATATTTTCGATGGCGTTCCCTACATGAAAGGGAAGGATGGGTGCGGAATCCCCTGCTCCTTCACATTGCCCGTGCGCTCGGTCTGGGGCACGCGCAGCGACGACCCATCCTCGCCAGAGCTAACGGAGCCACTCACCTTGATCGGAATGCTCCGGGATCTGGGGATGGCCCTGGTAAACGTTTCAATGGGTAATCCCTATGCGAGCCCTCACTTGCTACGACCGTTCGAGTATCCGCCTCCTGATGGTTATGAGACACCCGAACATCCGCTGATCGGTGTCGATCGACATTTTCGCCTGACCGCCGCAGTCCAATCCGCGTATCCCGATCTGGCGATCGTCGGGTCGGGCTATAGCTGGCTCCAGGCGTATGCCTTCCAGGCGGGGGCCGCGAACGTAGCGGCGGGGAAAGCATCGCTGGTCGGGATTGGCCGCGGCGCTTTAACTCAGCCTGATTTCGGCCGACGACTCGTGCACGGCGAGCCACTGGACCGAAAACGGCTCTGCCGTACGTTCAGCTACTGCACGGCCCTCATGCGATCAAAACACAACGAGATGGGCCAGTTTGCCACCGGCTGCCCTCCCTTTGACAAAGAGGTCTACGGACCGATCTGGGAGGAGGCGCAGCAGACCGCAAGTCACGAGGGGAAACACTGAACTGCGTACTCCGATTTTTTCGGGACGGTTTTCTCTCAGATGTCGCCGACATCTTTAGGACCAACCACGAATCTGCCTGCCAGCCCCGCGATTATCCCACCTGCGTTCAAGGGAACGGACCTGAATGAGATCATTGATGCCAATCGACGGGAGCCGGCAGCCCGGCTTGACGCTGACAGCGCTTCTTTTTTGCCTATCTGCATCAGTTGCTTCCGCTGGGAGCGGCCCCGCCCTCGTTGACGATGAACCGGATCGCGCCACGATGCCAATTGCGGCTGGCGACATCGTCGTACTTAAAGGGCCTGAGGTATTTCTGGTGGAAGGCGAGATTCCCAGGCACGATAACGACACACGCCAACGACCGATTCCCGCAAAGGGTGCGCGCGAACGACCGATTCCAGGTCGAGACCGGCTGTTGTACAGGGTTAACGTCACTCCGAAGGTCGGCAAGAACATTTCGCTCACATCGATTGACGACGACAGACAGGGTGGTGTTCCACCCCAGCATATCGTTCGCGCCGATGACGCCATCGCCTACTTCAACCAGCGGATCGCCGACGCGCCAAGAGATGCCGGCGCGTACTGGATGCGGGCAAGGCTTTGGCTCGAGCAAAAGGATCGACAACGCGCCAGAGTCGACATCGGCCGGGCGATCGAAATCGAGCCCACGCGAGCCGGGCTCTATGTAACGCGTGGTATGATTTCTATCCAGGACGGGCAGCTCAGCGAGGCGATCGCCGACTGTAACAGGGCGATTGAGCTCGATCGCGGGGAATCGTGGGCTTACGTGATCCGCGCAAATGTCTGGCTGGCCAAACGCGATTACCCACGTGCTATCGCCGACTTGAACGACGTCATTCGAATCGACCAGTCAAATCCGCTCGATTGGTCCGTGCGATTTCGTTACTGGCTTCACGTCAACGACCGGGATTACGCTCTCAAAGACAAAAACGAGGGTGTGCGACTGGATCCCAACAACGCGATGACTCACCTCTGGCGTGGTGATGTTTGGAGCGCCGTCCACGACACGAATCGGGCGATAGCCGAATACACCGAGGCGATCCAGCTCGGGCCCAAGAGTGCTTTCATGTACGCGCCGAGCCACGGCCTTTGTAAAAAAACACGATCGCGACAACGAAGCGGACGACCTGAGCATGGCCATCCAGCTCGAACCCGGTGATAGTTCATACCGGATCGCTCGGGCCGACTCGTACTCCGCCCAGGGCAAGTACAAAATGGCGATGGCCGATTACAATGATGCGATTCGGCTCGAGCCCCAAAATCCCGCGACCTGGGTCGCTCGCGGCAACGAATGGCGACGGGACCTGAAGCTCGATCGGGCAATCGCCGATTACTCGCGCACCATTGAGCTCGATCCGCGGTACGCTCCGGCCTATGTCGCGCGAGGATATGTCTGGAAGCAACGCCGAGCCTTTGACAAAGCGATCGAAGAGTTCACGAATCTGATTCGCCTTGAACCCCAGAATGCGCTGGCTCATCAGGCTCTCGCGCGAATCCTGTCGACTTGCGACGATAAGCACTTTCGTAACGGCCAGTGGGCGATTGACGAGGCGAAGAAAGCCTGTGAAATTACCAATTGGCACGACGTCGACTGCCTGGACACGTTCGCTGCGGCGTGCGCGGAAGTGGGGGACTTTGAGTCTGCGGTCAAGTGGCAAAGCGAGGCGATCAAGTTGCTCGCCATGGACGCCCCGTCAACGTTACGGAGGTCGATCGATTATGGCGGCCGCAAGGGAGTTCAATTCGAAGATCGCTTGGTCTTCTACAAGAGCAAGAAGCCGACGCGGGAGTGACCACGAATCCACCTCCGCCCGCGCCTGAGCAGCCGTGCGTGATTCCGCTGGAGCGAGGCTCCGTCCGAGCTGGATTGCGCCGTGGCTCGCACTCCCAGGATCATGCAAGGGCCTTTAGCACGTGGAATCTTGCAGGAAGTGATCGACCATCATCTTCAGGCCGCCCTCGAGCTCTAGCCCCATCGCTTTCCCCTTGGCGAAGACTTCGGCGTTGGTCCATTTGTGGATTCTCGCCTGCTGCAGCAACAAGATCGCGACGGCGCGCGGTCCCCGTCGACAATGGACAAGCACTTTCTCCGATTCCCGCGAATGCTTGTCGATGAAGTCGCAGACCTCCTTCACTCCCTGCACAGTCAAAGACGCCGAACCGACGCCGTGGTGCAAGTAATCCATCCCCAACTCGCGGACCTTGGTCCCCTCAAGAGCAGTACTGAGCGGCTGATCGGCCTCGCCGTCGTTGCGCAGGTTGACGACGGCCGTAAAGCCTTCTCGCTTCAATTCGGCAAGGTCAGCCTCCGTCGGCTGATCGCCTATCGTGATTGCTGCCGTGAGCGGTCGCTTGACGTTCATGGATCTCTCCCGAGACGAGTGGCTCGGAGCCGACCTCGCTCTCCGCGACCAAGGATCGGCTTCTCTCTCAAAAGACTAACTCACTCGCGTCTCGTTCGCCAGAATCGCGCACTTAAGATGGCCTTCACCAACGCCGCTACACCCAAACGCGAATCTCCAGCAATAGGTTTCACCGAATTTCAGCATGGACGGATCTTGGCGATACGCGCTATGGATGATCGCCCCCCTCGGCATAAGAGATTTCGATCGTGAAGTTGGCGGCGGGCTGGCGGGGCTTCAAATCCTCATAGCTGTAGCCATACTTTTTGTAATGGAACAGCTTGATCGTCGTGTCGGCCATCGGGGTGATTCCGATCTGCGCCAATCGGTGCGAGAAGCTGTAGTCCTCGGTCAGGTAGCGCGTTCCACCGCGGCCGTCGGGAACGCACAGGGGCAAGAAGAACGGATAAATGCCCTTGATTGGTCCCCAATGGCATTCGGGAAGCTTGAGCTCGTCGATCATCCGCCGCAACACTTCGGCGCGGATCCGCAAGAATCCGGTCGGTGCGTAGAGCATGGGATAAAGCCCCGGGGCCGCTGGGCCGAAAACCACTTTCGTAATGCCTTGCGCAAACGTGCCGGCGAAGTCGCGGCCCTTGTTATGGACATAGATCCCCGCAACGACTGGTTCGGGCCTGTTGAAAAGCCGGATGGCGTCGCGGGGGTCAAAGCCAATATCGGCATCGATGAAGAGAAACTGGTCGAAGCCCCGGTTGAGAGCATCCGAAAGCATTGCATTCCTCAGCAGGTCGATCGCGGACAACGAAAAGCGGCTGACAGCCACGCCCGCCCTTACCAAAGCGCGGAGCCCCTCTTCGCATTCTTTTTCGATGGCCGAGTAATACGGCACCAGCACCACAGGTTTGCCCGGAATTAACGGTGGCGATGACGATCCCCCAACCGTCACGTCGATCGACCCTGCCACGATTTGCGTCCTTTCTCAAATTCGCTGGTCTGTTTCGGACCGCACCCCATTCGGTTGCGACGACATTAGAAGCCGCACTTGACCAATATGCGGATTGCGTCCACAATACCTACCGCTCGGTAGGAAATGGAGTTTCGGAGCTAAGAATCGGCATTCTGGGTTGTTTGACCAAGACATGACTATTGCCGCGGCCTCGAAGAAAGAAGAGTTGAGCCCGGTGGCGCGCCACATTGCGCGTGCGGCCGCTCGTCTTTTTGCGGAAAGGGGTTACGACGCCACTTCTGTACGCGAGATTGTCGAGGCGGCGGGGGTCGCCAAGCCCACGCTGTACTACTACTTCCGCAGTAAGGAAGGCTTGGCCCAGGCGCTTGCTGACCGTTCCTCTCACGAACCTGGCCGCGACGTTCGACGGATCGTCTCGCAGGTGGAAGATCCCGTTCGCTGCCTCGAGCAGGTGATCGAGGCCCAGTACACCTTCTGCCGCGAGGACCCGGACCGCGGCCGGTTCATTTATGCTCTGCTTGTTTGGCCCGCTCGGGTCGGAAATCGCCGGCGAGCTCGAGCCATTCAAGGAAAGCCTGCGAAGCTGGACCGACGCGGCGGTGCGCCGGCTCGCGGAAGTGCAGATCGTTCCCCGCAGCCGCGTCGACGCGTGCGCGACCGCCTGCCGCGGTCTGATCGTCATTTCCACGCTCGACTACCTGTATCACGACAAACCCCTGGGCTGCGACCTGGCACGACAGAACGTGCACGACTTGCTACGCGGTTTTGGCGACAGCGAAAACCTTAAAGAACTGGAAATATAATGATGAGTTTGTGGAGTAACTGGTCAAGATTGGAAACGCTGGCCGCGGCGATCGTCGTGGCCGCAGCGGCCGGGTGCGGGCACGGGGGATCGGCGACCGACGCCCAGGGATCGACCGCTGCCAGGGTCGTACCGGTCACGGTGGCGCAGCCTCGAGCATCGGGCCGTCGAGCGGACGGTCGAGGTCATCGGCACGTCTGCGGGGCTGGGAGCAGGTGACGGTCGGGACCAAACGGAGCGGCCGGGTCGTCAAGGTCCATCACGACATCGGCGACCGAGTCCAGCCGGGTGAGCCGCTGGTCGAGCTCGACCCGGTCGATGCCAAGCTGGGCGTGCAACAGGCCGAGTCGAAGATACCTGGGCGAGCTGGTCAAGCTGGGAATCACCAAACAGCAGGCCGAAGAATTCGTCAAGAAATACGGCATCAGCGAGGAACTCTTGATCGGCCAGGTCGCCGACGACGCCATCGCCAAGGTACCCGTCCGTCGTCCAGAAGCGGGTCGCCCGCGAAAAAGCCCAGCAACACCTGACGCGCCAGCGTGCACTCACCCAGCGCGGCGCGGGCACGCCCCAGGAGCTCGAGGACGCCGAAACCGACTGGCGGACAGCCGCCGCCAACTACGACGACGCGGTCCAGGCGGCACGTACCGTCATCGCCAACGCCATCGCATCCAAGGTCAGCCTCAGCCAGGCCGGCAGACGCTCTTGGATATGACGATCCGGGCTCCCACGCCCAAGCTCATCCCCCCGAGCTTCAAGCGCACCAGCGCCCTTTCCTATGGCATCACCAAGCGGCAGGTGTCCGAGGGCAGATGATCAAGGAAGGCGAGGCGATCGCCGAGCTCGTGATCGAAGACCCGATCCGCCTCTGGAGCCAGGTCCCCGAGCAATATTGCCGAAGACGTGCAGCTCGGACAACGCGTGCGGCTCACCACCCGGGCCCACCCCGGCGTGGCCGATCGAGGGCAAGATCGCCCGGATCAACCCGTCGGTCGAGACGGCGAGCCGCACGTTTCAGGTCGAAACCGTTGGTCCCCAACGAGCGCGGGCTGCTGCGGCCCGGCGGATTTGCCAAGGCCTCGATCATCATCGACGCCGAGTCCAAGGCGGCCGTCGTTCCCATCGATTCGATCGTCCGGTTCGCCGGTGTCACCAAGCTCTTCATCGTCGAAAACGGCAAGGCACGATCGATCAACGACATCAAGACCGGAAGCCGAAGGGCGCGGCTGGGTCGAGGTGACGAGCAAGCTGCTCCCCGACGACCGCTCAGATCGTCACCACCGGCCAAACCCAGCTCGCCGAAGGAACGCCCGTCGTGATCCGCGAGCCCGAGCCCGCCGGCCGAGCCACGCATCCGGGCGAAACCGAGCACAGATTCCCGAGACCGCCGCAGCCCCCGGCGCCCCTCCACGACGCTAGCGCCTGATCAAACGCACGTCGCTCGGCGCGACCGTCAGGATCTTCCTCCTTTCATTGTCTCTATCCCGGCATTCCCATGACCATATCCGACGTCTGTATCAATCGGCCCGTGTTTACCTGGGTGCTCGTGGCCATCCCGGTCGTGCTGGGGCTCTTTTCCTACGGCGAGCTGGGAGTCGACCTGTTTCCCGACGTCGACTTCCCTGTCTGCACGGTCACGACCGTGCTGCAAGGGGCCAGCGTCGAGGAGATGGAGACCACCGTCACCAAGCCGATCGAAGACATCATCAACACGGTTTCGGGCATCGACGAGCTGCGGTCGACCACCACCGAGGGCGTGTCGATCGTGACCGTCCAGTTCCTGCTCTCCAAGAACGGCGACGTCGGGATGCAGGAAGTGCGCGACAAGGTCAACACGATCCTGGCCGACCTTCCCGACGGCACCGACCCGCCGATCGTCGACAAATTCGACACCAGCTCGATGCCCGTCATGACGATCGCCGTATCAGGCCGGCGCGACTTTCGCGAAGTGACCGAGCTGGCTCGCAAACAGATCAAGGAGCGACTGGAAACGGTCAATGGCGTCGGCTCGATCAACCTGGTCGGCGGCCGCGTCCGCGCGATGAACGTCGTCCTCGATACCGAGCGCCTGGCCGGCTACAACCTCTCGGTCGAAGACGTGCGGATCGCCCTGGTCCGGCAAAACCTCGAGGTCCCGGGCGGCCGGATGGATCAAGGTGCCCGCGAGCTCGTGCTCCGCACCCTGGGACGGCTGCGAACCCAGAAAGAATTCAACAACCTGATCGTCGCCAATCGCAACGGCTACCCGATCCGCGTGCAGCGATGTCGGCCGCGCCGACGATGCGTTTGAAGAGCCGCGCACGCAGGCGCGGCTCGACGGCGATAGCGCCGTCAGCCTGGTGGTCCAGAAACAGTCGGGCGTCAACACCGTCAAGGTCGTCGAGGACGTCAAGGCCCGCCTCGATCTGCTCGAAGGCCGCCCTCCCCGCCGATATCACCACCGAGGTCATCCGCGACCAGTCGCGGTTTATCAAGAAGTCGATCGAGGAAGTCAAATTCCACCTCCTTCTGGCCGCCGTGCTGGTCTCGGCCACCATCCTGCTCTTCATCCGCGACTGGCGCACGACGCTTGATCGCCACCCTGGCGATTCCGACGTCGATTATCCCGACGTTTATGTTCATGCGGTATATGGGCTTCACGCTCAACAACATCACGATGCTCGGCCTGATCCTGGCGATCGGCATCGTGATCGACGACGCGGTGGTCGTTCACGAAAACATCTTCCGGCACATGGAAGAAGACGGCATGGACGGCATGTCGGCCGTCGCGCAAGGGAACGCGCGAGATCGCGCTGGCCGTGCTGGCGACCAGCCTTTCGCTCGTGGTCATCTTTGTGCCGATCGCGTTCATGGGGGGAATCGTCGGCCGGTTCTTCTCCAGCTTTGGCCTGACCGTCGCCTTCGCGGTGATGATGAGCCTGTTTGTCTCATTCACGCTGACGCCGATGCTTTGCAGCCGCTTCTTGAAGCTCGAGCCGGCCCCGGCCGGCGCGGGCCACCAGCGCCAAGTCGAAGTCAGGCATCTTCTACCGATTGATCGACGGCGCCTATGGCGGCGTGCTCAAGGGGGCGATGCGTCACAAGTTCCTGGTCGTGGTCTTGACGGCCGTGGTGATCTACAGCACGGTGCCGATCGGCCGAGTCATGGGCATCTCGCTGATCCCGCGCGACGATCAAAGCGAATACGAAATCAGCGTGACCACGCCCGAGGGCTACAGTCTCGAGCGGACGAGCCAGCTCACCGCCGAGCTGGAATCGCGGATCTGGAAGCTGCAAGGGAACCGAGCACGTCTTTACGACCATCGGCCAGACCGAAGGGGGCCGCGTGGTCAAGGGCGAAGGAGACGTCACGCGGGGGACGATCTACGTCCGGATCACCGATCTCGAAAAGCGGCACGCCGCCGTGCCGGTCCGCGGCTGGTGGGACGTTCGCGGGCCATGTGCGCCGATTCTTCGCCGGGGCCGAGTTTGACCAGTTCCAGATCCAGCAAGAGGCCCGCAAGTTTCTCGAAGACTATCCCGACCTGCGCGTGAGCGTCAACGACGTCTCGCCGTTTCAGGGGGGCCGGCGGCCGCAGACCTTCCAGGTGAGCCTGGCCGGCCCCGACTTGAGCCAGCTCGCCGCTTACGGCGACCAGCTCATCGCCGAGCTCAAGAAGGAGGGAGGGATCGTCGACCTCGACACGACGCTCTCGCTGCGCAAGCCCGAGGTCCAGGTCGTGATCGATCGCGAAGCGGCCAGCGACCTGGGTGTGCCGGTCGGCACCATCGCCGACACCCTGCGCGTCCTGGTCGGCGGCCTGCCGGTCTCCAAGTTTCGCGAGGGAGACGAGCAATACGACGTCTGGCTCCGCGCCGAGTCGGGCAAACGCTCGACCAGCCAGGATCTGTACCAGATCACGTTTCCCTCGCCGGCCGTTGGCCTGGTCAAGCTGGCCAGCCTGGCCAAGCTCAACGAAGACCGCGGCCCGACCGAGATCGAACGCTTGAGCCGCGAGCGAATCGTCACGGTCGTGGGCAACCCCGAAGGCATCGCGCTGGGCGAGGCGATCACGCAAGCCGAGCGGATCTTGAAAGAGATGAACCTGCCGCCCCAGTATTCCTACGTCTTCACCGGCCAGGCCAAGACGCTGGGCGAGACCGGCTATTACTTCCTGGTCGCCTTCACGCTTGTCGATCACGTTCATGTATCTGATCCTGGCCGCCCAGTTCGAGAGCTGGATGCAGCCGATCGCCATCCTGATGGCGCTGCCGGTCACGATTCCGTTCGGGATGCTGTCGCTGGTATTGTTCCACACGCCGATGGATCTTTATGCGATGTTCGGCCTGTTCATGCTGGTGGGAATCGTCAAGAAAAATGGCATCCTGCAGGTCGACGCCACCAACCAGCTTCGGGCCAAGGGCTGAATCGCGGCACGACGCGATCATCGCGGCCAACCACACGCGGCTGCGGCCGATCCTGATGACAACCGTGATGCTGGTCGCGGCCATGGTGCCGATCGCGCTGGGCAACGGCCCAGGGGCCGGAGCACGCGCCAGCATGGCCAAGGTGATCATCGGCGGCCAGATGCTCTCGCTCGTGCTGGCCCTGCTGGTCACGCCGGTCTTCTACGCCTTGCTCGACATGTTCGTCAACTTCACCCGGCGCATGGGCATTCGCTTTTCGGTCGAGCCAACGCCCCGGCCTGCTCATGAGCCGCATCTCCATCCGCAGCACTCGGGCAATGGCGTTGCGGTTGGTTCAGAGGAAGAGCCGGCCACGTCATACGCGTGACGAAGATCCCGCACTCTTGCGAAGTTCCATACTGCACCTGACTTTCCCGTACCGGCGTTTCATTCCAGGTCCGCGCATTCCCCAGCAGTCCCGGTGCACGTACACTATCTGCTCAAGTTCTGCGTGTCGCGTCCCACATCGATCGACAAACGGAGAGGCCTCTCATGTTCTGCAGATATCGCTTCGTGCTGTGGATGCTGGCGGGGATTCTGGTCAGCGGCTCGGCCAGCCGAGGTGACGACAGACCAATCGAAGGCGATTTAAAGACAATTCAAGGAGAATGGACTGTCGCATCCGCGGCGGGTGGCGAGGTGGTCTACAACTTCAAGGGCAAGATTCTCTCGATCAATGCTCCCACTCGCTCTTACAAGATGACGATCAAGCTCGATCCAAAGGCCAAGCCCGAAAAGTCAATCGACTTTCATATCGACGAGGCTCCCGACGATGCCAAAGGTAAAGACTCAAAGGGGATTTACCAGCTCGAAGGGGCGGACGCCTTGACCCTCTGCTTCAGCGGCGAAGGTGACAGGCCGACCAAATTCGAGCAGATCGGCTTTGAGCAGATTCTCACCAAGCTCAAGCGCAAGAAGAGCGCCGACAAGAAAACCGACGGCAAGTAACGGGACGCACTCGGTTTGGGTGCCGCGGATCAATAATCGAGTTTGCCGGGCGAATCACCGTAAGAGGAATGCCGCGATGGTGAAGATGTGCGAACAGCTCGCGCTGCAGATACTATGGGCCTTCGCTCGATCGTGTTCCTAACTCCAGACTTTTGCGCAAACGAGAGATCAAGCCATGGACAGTGCCGTACCGATTATTGCAACCCTGCCCTGGTTTGCGTGGATTGCCATCGTGGCAATCATCAGCGGATCCATTTGCGGTACCTTGAAGACTTTGATCATCCACCGCGAACGCATGGCGATGATCCGTCATGGCATGCATCCCGATTCGGTAGCATCCGTTACGAAGCCGTACTGCGAGGAAGCCGAGGTATAATCCAACAGTCGCTCGGGCATCTTGCTCGTGTGCCGCTCAGACACGGGCTGCAAGCCCGTGCCACACCACATCGATTGAGAATCGCTACCGCCGGCGTGCGTCCGAATTGATCGTTGGGTTCTGCGCGACGACCGGGCGTCCCTTGGATGCACCCGGCATGCGATTCTGGACGACGAGATCCTGGAATCGCTGCTTCGTGTTGATGTCGATCGCCGGTTGGCTGCCGATGACCTGGCAGGCCCAGTTGGGATAGGTGACCACCAGCCGGCTCATGAGCGACACAAAGTAACCTGCCTCGCGAACCTGATCTTCGAGAACGCGCTCAACGACCGGCCGGACAGTGCGCGCCAGGGTTTTCCAGCCCAGGGTGTCAACCTTGACGTAGGCTTCCACGTCGTGCTGGATCAATGACTCTCGGTTGTTGCCCTGACCATACGATGTGTGGACGATCATCACGATCCTGGCGTCGATGCGTGTGCTGCCGCGGGGGCTTACGTAGGTCAGGTAGGCTAGTAGGACGTGGAGTCGCGGTGTGCGGAGGACAAAGTCCCATACGGCGGTGGCGCCCGCGCCATCCGTCCCCTGGTAGCGATTGGGCCCGATCTTGGTGAGCTGCACGGGCGAAACGCTCAAGTCTTTCCAGAGCGTGAGGGGCACGAGTGGTTCGTTAAGCAGGTTGAGATAGAGGTCCCCCTGGCAGTGGAACGACTCGGGGTCTCCCTGCCGGTGGAAAGTATGCTCGCGAATGACCTCGGAGATGCTTTCTCGATATTCGTAGGCGAGCTGATCGAGCGGAAGGACCTGGCTCGGGTCGGTATGGCGGGTTCCCAGTCCGGCCCCGGCGCCCATGCTGGGCAGGAACAAGAGAGCCGTCAGGGTCGACATCATCCAGAGACGACTTGCCAGCTTCAGCGATCGGCGGACGACCGTTGGGCGCATGAGTTACTCCGTCGACGCGGGGGGCATTCCTCCGCGCGGTCAAACCGAGGAACTCCTCTCCCGGCGCCGCTCGCCACCTTGCTACCCATTTGATCGGATTCTACGACCCTTTTCCTGACAACCCTAGGCCAAGCCAAACCAATTCAAACGGCACGTCTTGACATTATCGGCAAAGACAACCAAAGCGGCCAAATCCCAGCGCTACTAAGAGTGCATGCATCCACTATGACGTAAGGGATGGATGTTATTTCAGCTCCACTCAGCGTTACGCCGCGGCCGGAGACTCGCAGTGAGAAGAGCTTTGGGCTAAGATCGCATAGATGTGGGAGGGACTCAAAATGTCGACGATCACGATCGAGTTGTCTGCAGATGTTGTGCCAGCGACGACGACACCGGAGGAGTTCGCGCGGGAACTGCGGCTCGCGGCCGCGATCCACTGGTACAGTCGAGGTGAAATATCTCAGGGAAAAGGTGCCCAGATCGCGGGAGTGGATCGACGAAGCTTTATCATGTCGCTGAGCCGTGCCGGGGTGGATGCGATCCAGATCGGCGATGACGAACTCAAGGCGGAGGTGGAATGTGGGCTTGCGGCGCGTCGTCAACGCCTCGCCGATCATTTACCTTCATCGGGTGGGTCTCCTGGATCAGTTGAATGAGCCGGGCGTGCGCGTTTTCGTTCCAGATGCCGTTTTCGAAGAACTTGGCGGTCTGGGACCCGACGATCCAGCCCGAATCGCCGTGCTAAGCGCTAACTGGATCTAGATCGTGGCTACGCCCGCGATCCCCGAATCACTGCCGCCTTTTCGGCTTGACCGAGGTGAGTCTGCCATGATTGCAGTCGCTTTGCTCCCGAGCGAGCAGGAGACCGACAGATCGGATTCTACGAGCCTTTTCCTTACAACCTCAGGCCAAGCCAAACCAATTCAAACGGCACGTCTTGACTTTATCGGCAAAGACAACCAACGCGGGCCCAGCTTG
Organism: uncultured Isosphaeraceae bacterium; assembly: GCA_963850935.1. GTDB lineage: Bacteria > Planctomycetota > Planctomycetia > Isosphaerales > Isosphaeraceae > CAWFRS01. The sequence continues at coordinate 212,303 of CAWKNT010000026.1, read as the reverse complement.
GGCCTCCGCGGCTGATCGCAGCATGCATGCACCCTAACTCAACCCAGAGTCAGCCTCGCGAGTGAAGTGAAAGAGCGGAACCGAAAAGGGGGATGAAGGTTGAGACGACCGCCCCTTCCGGTGCTTGTTATTGGATTGGTCTATGATCTCATCTCTCACCCCTCAGCCTTCATTCTTAATCTTCAAAAACCTGCGTCAGCGCGGCTCATTTCCACGGAGTTGTTGTCTCTCTTTGAGGGAGAGAACGACCGGACGCGACGAAAGCTTCGCCGCCACCGCATCGATCACCCGACCTGCGCCGACCGCGGCCAACGACCCGAAGTGAACCAGCCGGAAGGAGGCAAACACTCCGCGAGCATCGAACGACTGGCAGAGGTACTGCGACATTTGTATCAAACGGATTGATCGGAGCGGCATCGTGACGCCGAGGGGATCGGATTCAATTTTGTGCTCGGAAATCCCGTGCCTTGGCAGATCTAGGAGTTGAGTGCAGACGTTTGCGTTGCGCCGCCACGACCCGCGGCGCGCGTGCCTGAGGCGCACTGGCCCGACATCGTCGTGCCGCGGGCGGCAGTCTCATAAAGGTCCGTATCTCGTGATTCCCGTGACGCCGTCGAAGTCGGAATCAGCGCTGGCAAGATTGGGAAGTCTATGGATACGCATCGCTGTAATGATCAACGCATCGTTATGCAAAAGCCCAGTTTGCTGACTCGCCTCGGCAGCGAGATCCAGCCAGGAAGGGTCGATGGAGAGGATCCCGACGGCGAACAGGGGGATTCCCTGAATGGCTTGTACGTTCGGCTCAAAGTGGTGGATGAAGACGCTGGCGTCCAGAAACACCGTTCCGCCCGAGGGCAAGTCGGCATAGATCATGCGTCTTCCAGGGGATCGAGTTCCGGACTCAGGGCGACGAAGTCGGCGTCTTCCTGGCTGCCGGTCCAGCCGATCAAGCCAGCCGACCGGCGCACGTGGCTCACGGCCGCCTTCACCGTGATCCGCACTTTCTCGTGCTCCTTAAGCGGCAGCGGCTGGAGCGGCTTGAGGACGCCGTTCTCGTAGATGGCTTCGACGGTCAGAGTCATGGCGGTTGCTCCTCTAGGGAACCGAAACACCCACTGGAGTATAGCGGATGTTGGCACCCGCCCGCCAAGACGGTCGCCCGGTTGGCCGTATCCATGATTGTCGGCTCGGTCGACTTTCCTCCACTTCTCCTGTCTCTCTGTCCGGGCTGTCGCCACATAGCCTCTCGAAAAGACTTCAGGAAACCTTTCTTCGGCACGGCTCATCTGCGCGGCGATGTTGTCTCTCTTAAGGGAGTGACCGATCAGAAGCAACGAAAGCTCGTCTTTTGTGAATCGTGGTGTCAGGCGTACTCCCTCGCGCGTCCACCGGATGTCGCACAGCTCCAAGGGGGAAGACACCACGCGACGGTTGACGTCGTGAGTTCAGGGCTCTCCGGCGAGCCCGGCCCGTGAAAACCTGAGCCGGCACTATCGTTCGATGATCGGAAGCCGCCGGCCAAGTTTGTCGATGACTGCCTTCTTAAGCAAGGGCGCCGTGCAGGCCCGGCGATCGGTGTGTGCGTCGGGAGCAGGGATCGTGTTTCGGCTGTCGCGAGTCTCGTCGTCCTGATCTTCGCTGACAGACCAAGGACCAAGGACGACCTTGTCCAAGACGTATTGAGTTTCGATCCATAAGGAGCCGCACCTATGTCGCTTGGCCGCTCTTCCGTGCGTCGTTCGACCAATCGAGTTCGGCATCAGGCCCGTGCCCGTCGCCGCCGGCGGCTCTGGGCTTTGGAGGGGCTTGAGGATCGCGTGCTCTTGTCGCCTACGCCCTACACGGTGATCAACACCAGTAACGACCCCACCGTCACAGGCTCGCTGCCGTGGGCGGTCAACCAGGCGAACAACCAGGGTAGCACGGGCTATGCCTCCGCCAACTCCGACGGCAGCGAAATCACGTTCAACATCCCCACGAGCGACCCGGGATACAACGCCACTACCGGATCGTGGACCGTCACTTTGTCCAGCACCCAGGTATTGAGCGAATCGGCCGGGCCGGTAGTGATCCAAGGTCCCGGCGCGAACATCCTGACGATCAGCGGCAATAACGCCGTAGGCGTATTCCAAGTTGACAGCGGCGCGACGGGCACGCTCTCGGGCCTCACCATCACGGGTGGCTTGGCCGGCAACGGCGGGGGCATCGACAACTGCGGCACGCTCACGGTCACTGGTGGCACTATCGACAACAATGGGGCGTTGTACTACGGCGGCGGCATCGACAACTCGGGTATGCTCACGGTGACGGATAGTACGATCGCCAATAACGGAGCGAGCATTGGCAGCGACATTAACGGAGCGAGCAACGGCGGCGGCATCGAGAACTCAGGGACGCTGACGCTCACCAACTCCACCATCGCCGGAAACTCGACGAACTTCGAAGGCGAGGGCGGTGGGATCGACAACTTCGGCACGTTGACGGCCACCAACACCACGATCGCCTACAACTTCGCGGCGGGGCTCTATGATGAAGCGGGCGGTACGGCCACTCTCTACAACACCATCGTCGCACTCAACATCTACGACCTTTACGATGACATCGCCGGCGGACCGGTCTCCTCGGCCAGCGCTTACAACCTGATCGGTACCGGCGGCTCCGGCGGCCTGGCCAATGGCAGTAACAGCAATCTGGTCGGAGTTGCCAGCCCCGGGCTCGCTGCGGCGTTGGCGAGCAACGGCGGCCAGATTCAGACGATCGCCCTCTTGGCTGGCAGCCCGGCCATCGGAGCTGGTAGTGCGACCATTCCCGGGGTCACCGTCCCTACCACGGACCAGCGCGGCGACGCTCGGCCCGTCGGCGCGATCGACATCGGCGCCTTCGAGAGCCCAGTGTTTGGAAATCCTACGGTTTACACTGTGAACCTCACGAGCGATACTGGCGACGGCTCGGGCACCGACGCGACCACGGGCACTCCGTCGGGTGATTTGCTCTGGGCCATCACCCAGGCCAACGCGAATATCAATGCCTCCGGTAGCGTGATCACGTTCGACCCAACGGTCTTCAACTCCTCCTCACCGCGGACGATCACTCTCACCAACACGCTGGAGCTGAGCGAACAATCGTGGCCAGAAGTGATCAAGGGCCCTGGGGAGAACGCACTGACCCTGACCATCAGCAGCGACCAGGTCGTTGGAATACTCCAAGTCAGCAGCGCGACAACCGCCGCCATCAGCGGGCTGACCATCTCGGGCGGCTTGGTCCCTACCGATGACGGCGGCGGCATCTCCAACGACGGGACGCTCGCCGTTACCGACAGCATCATCAAGAACAACATTTTCAGCGGATGGGGTAGCGGCGGGATTATGAACACCGGCATCTTAACGGTCACCAGCAGCACGATCGAGGGCAATTCCTCGGGCGAAGGCGGCGGCATCCACAACCAGTTTGTGATGTCGGTCAACGACTGCACCATCACGAACAATTCGGCCGGTACCGGTGGTGGCATTTACAACTTCTGGCTGGCGACAATCACCGAGAGCACCATCGCGGAGAACAAAGCCTCCGGGGGCGGTGCCGTCTACAACTCCGCCTCGCTCCGGGTCATCGGCAGCACGCTTGATGGCAATTCGGCCGGCACCGGTTGGGGTGGCGCCATCTGGCAGTCCAACGTCTCGGGCTCGATGGTTGCCACGGATTGCACCGTCAGCGGCAACGCCGCCGGGTACGGCGGCGGAATCTATGTAACGGGCGGCGCGCTGACGATCACCAACTCCACCATCACCCGCAACAGCACAACCACTCCCAGCACCGGGTTCGGCGGTCCCGGCTCTGGCGGTGGGCTGTTCGATTCGGGTGTCGTGTTTGACAGCTTACAATACCCCGACGGGAGCGAAGCCCCAAACGTCCTGGACAACACGATCGTCGCCCTCAACACCGACCTGAATGGGCCTGACGATATCGCTGGCAAGGCCATCTGGTCTAGCAGTTCCTATAATCTGGTCGGCAATGACGAGACCGGCACCCTGACCGCCGCCAACCACAACCAGTTCAACGTCTCCGACTCGGGCCTCGGCCTGCCGGCCAGCAACGGCGGACCGACGCAAACCGTGGCATTGTTTCCCAGAAGCCCCGCCATTGACGCCGGAAGCGTCGCCCTGGCCGTAGATGCGAACGGGAACCCACTTACCACCGACCAGCGCGGGGACCCGCGGATCGTCGACGGCAACGTCGACATCGGCGCCTTCGAAGGCCAGGAGGAAAGCACCAACACGACCGTCACCGCCGCGCCGCCCACGTCGGTCTCCGGCCAGTCCGTGACGTTCACCGCGACGGTAACGCCGCAATCCGGCAGCGCCATCCCGACGGCCACCGGCTCGATCCAGTTCGAGGTCGACGGCACAAACCTTGGCAGCCCCGTGGCCCTGGTCAACGGCAGCGCCACCAGCGCCGCCATCAGCACGCTGTCGGTTGCAAGCCACACAATCTTGGCGGTCTACACGAGCAACTCGGCCGACTTCGTGGCCAGCACGGAAACCAACTCCGTCACGGTCGAGACCGCAAACGAGACCAACATCCAGTCCGTCGTCAACAATGCCCCGTCGTCCTCCGACGGTTCAGTCACCATCCAGACGACGTCCAACACGGCTGTTTCGACGGCATTGCAGGCCGTCAACTCCGCGGCTCCCAGTAGCTCCGTGATGGTCACCCTGGACATTGACGGGGCGAACGCGACGTCGAGCACGGCGATCGACGCCGCCAGCAGCGTGCAGCTCGATCTGACCTCGTCCAGCGGCAGCGCGACCGTGAGTAACGTGACAGTCACGACCGGCACCGTGGTCGTGGCGGCGAGTGTCGCGCCGGTCGACTGGACGGTCAACGGCGGCAATGTCACAGTCGAGGGCAGCGCCACGGCCGGCGACTTCATCGTCAACGGTGGCACCGTCACACTGGCCGATGGTGCGGTCATCACGGGCAACTCGCCGGCCCTCACGCTCAATGGAGGCACCCTGATACTTCAGGGAGTGACCGCCCAAACCGCGACCAATGCCCCGACCATCCTCGTCAACGGCGGCTCACTCATCGTGCGCAATAGCGTCATAGAGGAGTCGACAGGTTATTCCGACGCCGCCATCCTGATCACCGGTGGCAGCGTCGACCTAGGCACCGCCGCCAGTCCCGGGGACAACGGCATCAATGTTAATGGTACCGGCGAGTTGGTTGACAATTCGACCTCGAGCTCTGTGCCTGACATCGGCAACACACTGGAGGTCAACGGGACACCGCTCCAGTCGCCTTACCTCAGCTTTACGACTCTGGCTAGCTCGAGCGCTTCCTCGGTCTACGGACAGTCCGTGACCTTGACCGCCGCCGTCCGCGCCGCCAGTTCCGGCGATGGCACGCCAGGTGGCGCAGTGACTTTCCTCGACACGACCACCGGCGCCAATCTCGGATCGGCCTCGGTTACGGGCGGTGTCGCCACGCTCGTCACTTCGGCGCTCGCGGTCGGCAGCCATACAATCACGGCCGACTACGTTGGGAACAGCAGCTTCGTGTTTAGCCTCAGCACAATTACCCAAACGGTTCAACAGGACAATTCGACGACTAGCGTTACCTTGTCGGCAAGCACAGCGAGCTTCGGCCAAGCCGTGACCTTTACCGCCAAGGTTTCCGCCAACGCACCCGGCTCGGGTATGCCCACCGGAACCGTCGACTTTTATGATACGACGACCAGCACCGACCTGACGCCGGGCGGTATCGCGCTGTCGTCGGGCACAGCCACATTCGCCACGACGAGCCTTGCGGTCGGCAGTCACTTCATCAAGGCTAGCTATTCCGGAGACCCCAACTTTCTCACCAGCAACGCCACCGCCGCCGCGGTCACGATCGGCCAGTCTATCATCGTGCTCGATCCGTCGGCCGGCGGAGCACTCTCCCTTTCGGGGAACGCGAGCATCAAGCTCACCGGCGGTGTCTACGTCGACTCGAGCTCATCGACGGCTCTGTCGGCCAGCGGCAACGCCACGGTCAAAGCGTCAGTGATCGACGTGCACGGCGGCGTTCAAAAAAGCGGCAACGCGAGCTTCAATCCTACGCCGACCACAAGAGCGGCGACCGTTTCCGACCCGCTGGCCTCACTGGCGGAGCCGAGCACATCCGGCCTGACCAACTACCGATCCGAGAGTCTGAGCGGCAATTCGTCCGCCACGATCAAGCCGGGCATCTACAGCCAGATTGCCGTCTCGGGAAACGGCACGCTGACCATGGATAGCGGCATCTACATCATCGAAGGTGGTGGCTTCACAATCTCCGGCAATGCCAACGTCGCCGGCTCGGGCGTGATGATTCTCAACGCCGGCAGCACATACCCGACCACCGGCGGCACTTACGGCAGCATCACGCTCAGCGGGAACGGTTCTTACAACCTGAGTCCCGCGACCAGCGGGACTTACGCGGGAATCGTGATCTTCCAAACGCGCGACAATTCCAAATCACTGACCGTGAGTGGCAACGCCGCGGGAATGACAGGTACTGTCTATGCGCCGGCTGCACAGCTCGCCGAGAGTGGTAATGCATCGCTCAATGCGGCCGTGATCGTCGATACGCTTACAATCAGCGGCAACGGCGTCAACAATACCGTGACATTGAGCTCACCGAATGGGACGGTCGCTTATACGCCGGCCCAAATCCGTTCCGCCTACGGCATCGGCTCGCTCTCGGAGGACGGCACCGGCCAAACTATTGCGATTGTTGATGCCTACGACGACCCCAGTATCTTCCCGGCTCTCGATGCCTTCGATTCTCAGTTCGGACTGACGTCCACCGGACCGACGCTCTACAACCAGTACGGGCCGGCCTCGTCATTTCTGACGGTTCTCAACCAAAGCGGCCAGGCGACCTCCCTGCCCAGCACGGATCCCAATGGCCCCGGCACCGATAACTGGGAACTGGAGGAGGAGCTCGACGTCGAATGGACCCATGCCATCGCACCCGGCACCAGATCATCCTGGTCGAGGCCAACAGCCAATCGCTTTCGGACTTGATGGCCAGCGTGGCGACGGCCGACAGCCAGCCCGGCGTGTCGGTCGTGTCGATGAGCTGGGGTTTCGCCGAAGGCCAGGCCGTCTTCGCGAGCGACGAGGCAACTTATGACAGCGTTTTCACCACTCCGGGCGTGACCTTCGTCGCCAGCACGGGCGACTACGGGGCCGCCGATCCCGAGTATCCTGCCTTTTCACCCAACGTCGTGGCCGTGGGTGGCACGAGCCTCACTCTCAACTCGGACAATTCCTATAACAGCGAGACCGGTTGGGGCTACTATTCTGATTCGGTTGGTGCCTACATCGGTTCCGGCGGCGGCATCAGCCTGTACGAGCCCGAGCCGGCGTATCAGCAAGGCGTTCAGTCGACGGGCTATCGAACCACGCCCGATGTCTCTCTGGTCGCCGATCCGGCCACGGGCGCGTGGATCGCCGACCCGTACAACTTGAATCCCAGCAACCCGTTCGAGGTCGTGGGCGGCACGAGCTTGTCGGCGCCGGCCTGGGCGGGGTTTCTGGCACTTGTCTATCAAGGCCGCGCGGCCGCGGGCGAGTCGACCTTGAACAGCTCCAGCCCGACCGACACCCAGCAAGCCCTCTACATGCTGCCCCAAAGCGATTACAACGTGATCGCCAGCGGTTCCAATGGCTACAGCGCGGGCGCCGGCTACAACCTTGTAACTGGTCTCGGAACTCCCGTTGCCAATATGCTGGTGCCTGACCTGATCGCGTACCATGGGTCTGGCACGAGCTATGCGGGCCCGACCGTCGCGCCCCTCCAGAATGCCGAGCTAATCAACACGGGGGCGACTGACGGCGGTGTCATCGATGTCTTCAGTGTATTCGATGCCTTGACGGTCGGCGGCAACGGGTTCGGAGACGTTCAGGATCAGGTTTCTACAACCGGCCTCAGAAACGCGACGCTGGCCACGGACGTCGCTGGCCGAACACCGGGCAGCCCGCAAACCGCGGCCGGGCTTATCTTTGGAGCAGTATCGAGTTTTGGCCCAGTCGGCATGATGCCGTTGCCGCGGGCCGGCGTGACTGCGAGTGGTCAGTGGTCCGTGGTCAGCGGTCAGTGGCCGGTGGTCAGTGCTCCGTCTGACTCGCGGATCGGTCCTGGTCTTTCTCTCGTGGTTCTGAGCAAGGATCACTCAGCGGTGGCGGATGCGCGGCGTGATGCGCCGGTGCTGCTCGACGCTGTCCTGGACGAACTGATTTCCGACCCGGTGCTGATCCGATCGCATGCGGGGGCACAAAGGTTCGAGTTGCCGATTTTCCCGAACGGTGAGATAACGGACGCGCCCATGGCGGTTGTTCCGGCCTGATCGGCGCTAGCTCGCAGAGCATGCCGCCGACTGAACTATCAACGTGCAAGCTCGCGGTGATTCTGCTCACAGCCGGCTTCAGCGCTTTTTCGCTGAATAGCCTGGCTCCCGCAAGTACCCGGATTGGACAATCACATCCGCGGAGAATAGTCTCCAGGCGTAGAGAAGATGGTTGGACCAGTCACTCACGCGAACGTGGGTTACGCTGTCAGGAGTGGAGCCTATCAGCACAGAGCCAACACCGCGAGGACTGGTCCATGCTAGATACTATCACAACACACTTTGTGGGTCTGGATGTTCACCAAGCCACGATTGCCATCGCCGTAGCCGATCCGGGGAGGGGAGACCCCCGGGTCATGCCGACCATACCCAACGATTTCAAGACTCTGATGAAATCCCTTAGGAGGTTGGGGGATCTCGATCATTTGGTGTGCTGCTATGAGGCCGGGCCGACCGGCTACGGGCTATACCGTCAGTTCAAGAAAGCAGGTGTCCGCTGTGTCGTGATCGCCCCCTCGCTGGTCCCGGTCAAATCCGGGCGGCGAATCAAGACGGATCGCCGCGATGCGGCCAAGCTGGCCGGTTACCTCCGCTCGGGTGAGCTAACGCCGATCCATGTGCCTGACGAGGCGACCGAGGCGGTCCGCGACCTGGAGCGGGCACGCGACGACGCCAAGCGTTCCGAACGGGTCGCCCGCCATCACCTGTCCAAGTTTCTGTTGCGTCAGGGTCGCATCTACACCGGCGCGACCAGGTGGGGGAGGCCGCACATGGGCTGGGTCGCCGGCCAGACTTTTGAACACCCAGCCAGCCAGCACGTCTTCAGCGACTACCGCGAGGCTGTGGAGTTGGCCACGGCTCGCGTCGAGCGGCTGACATTGCGGCTGCGTGAAGTGGCTTACGCCTGGGATCGAGCCCCCCTGATCAAGGCACTCCAGGCGCTGCGAGGAGTGGAGATGGTCAGCTCCGTGACTTTGGTGGCGGAGATCGCCGACTTCCGCCGCTTCGCCTCGGCATCGGCCTTGATGTCGTACGTCGGTTTGGTTCCTTCAGAGAACTCCAGCGGATCAAGCCGCCGCTTGGGGGGAATCACGCGAGCCGGCAACGGCCACGTGCGTCGCATTCTGGTCGAGTCGGCCTGGCAGTATCAACGCGCGCCAGGGATGTCCAAGGCCTTGCGGGCGAGGAATGAGGGAGTCGAGCCCGAGGTGCGTGCCATCGCCTGGAAGGCCCAACACCGGCTGCATTCGCGGCTCAGGAAGCTGCTGAATCGCGGCAAGCCGGCCAACCAAGCGGTGACCGCGGTGGCGCGGGAGCTGGTCGGTTTCATTTGGGCGATTGCCCGTACGGAGGTGTTGATGGCGAAGTGACGGGTTGTTTCGGAGAGTCGTGATCTATAAAAGTCCTGGCGCGGGCATGTAACCGGGAGGTTGGACGAACAGGCTGCGGCATGCGTACGATTAGGGGGAATCCTCGGCCACCCTATGAGCCCGGTCTCGGAAGAGCCGGACGCTCGTTCGTAGAGTGAAATAGCCCCTGACGGGTTAATTCATGCGTTAACCAACACGCGAACATCATATGGATCAACCGTCATAACGATCTTGCCGCCGCCTGTTCGTCCAGCCCCCCGGGAGGGAGGAGTAAGACTGAGCCGAAGCGCAAAAGAGACAAGGCCTTTCCGCGGAATCTGCGGGTTCAAAATCGGGGCACGGGCTCAGCTCTGGCTCGACAGGAGGGAAGGCGAGAGTTCATAGCGGTAACGGCATGATTTCCAGGAGCAGACTCAGAGGGCGGTGGCGCGGGAGATTGTCCGCTCGATGTGGGCGACTGCCCCGAGGGAGGTGGCGATGGTGAAGTGACGGACCGTCGGGGAGCGTCGTGATCTTCAAGGTATTATCGAGGCTATGTACCCAGGAGGTTGGACGAACAGGCTGCGGCATCTGTACGGTAAGGGGGAATCCTCGACCCACCCTTGAGCCCGGCTTAGGATGAGCCGGACGCTCGCTTGTAGAGTGAGGTAGCCCCTGACGAATCACAACATGCGTTAACAAACACGCGTATATCAGATTGATCCACCGTCGTAACGATCGTGCCGCGGCGTGTTCGTCCAGCTCCCTGGATGGAGGAGTAAGACTGAGCCGAACAGCAAAAGAGCCAAAGAGAAAAAGACAGCCTTGAGAGAGGAGCGTGTGTGCGTCCGGGCAGACAAATCGCGTCAAGCCCCCCCCGCACCCGGCGCGAATCCCTCTGGAAGACGACAAGGGCTCTTGACAGGTCCAACCATATCAGGGTGGCGCCGAACGATCCTTGGGATCGTGAGGCCCACCGAGAGCCACGGTCGAACGTTCCCTGGGATCGTGAGGCCCGCCGCTAGCCACGGTTGAACGATCCTCAAGATCGAGGGGCCCGCCGAATGTCACCGCCGATCGGTGGTCCCCTCCGAATGTCACCGCCGATCGGTGGGCCTCGCCGCGATTTCTCGCGGGTCGGCACCACCCTACGCGCCACCCGAATGACCGCGCCCGCCCTGAATCGTGAAAGCCTGAAATGACGTCATCCGATCCGATCCTCGAACTGTTGGTGGCCCAGGCTCGCGCCGGCGACAAGCAGGCGCTGGGCCGGCTACTGGAACTGTACCGCAATTATCTTCGGCTCCTGGCCCGCTCGCTGATCCGTCCGCCGTTGCAGGTTCAGCTCGATGCCTCGGACCTGGTCCAGGAGACGTTCTTGAAGGCACACCGAGAGTTCGCCCAATTCCTGGGTTCGGGGGAACGGGAGCTGGCTGCGTGGCTGCGTCAAATTCTGGTCCGGACCCTGGCCAATCAGGCCAAATACCACCGGGCTCGAGGGCGCGACCAGCGCCGCCAGGAATCACTCGACGTGCTGCTTGACCGTTCCAGCCTGGCGATCCAGGAGCAACTGGCTGACTCGATCGCCTCGCCGAGTTCCCACGCCGTCCAACGCGAGCAGGCCGTGCTTCTGGCCGATGCTTTGGCTCGCCTGCCTGCCGACTATCGCGAGGTCTTCATCCTGCGTAATTTAGAGCAAGTCCCGGTCGATGAGATCGCCGCGCGGATGGGCCGCTCGCCCAACGCCGTACGCAAACTCTGGGGACGCGCGATGGTCGCGCTCAAACAAGCGTTGGAGGCAGACTCATGAATCTCAACCGCACATCGTCGCTCGATGGGCTTCCCGGCGGCGCCGACGATGATTCCGAAGTCATGAGCGTGTTAGACGGCTATCTGTCCGCGATCGAGGCCGGCCAGCCGCCTGACCCCGACAAGCTCCTGGCCGATCACCCGGCGCTCGCTGGCCAGTTGCGGGCCTATCTGCGAGTGATGAGCGTGGCCGGGCGGCTGGCGGAGGATTCCAGCGCCGCAAGCTCAAGCGCGTCCACAGCGCCGGCCCCTAGCTCGAGTGCGCTCTCGACGCTCGATCTGGGACGTGGTCCGCGACCCCATGTTCATTTGCTCGAAATTCCCGACGAACGCGAGCCGCTCTTGATCCCAAGGTCGACCGAGATGCCGGCGTACGACGGCGCGGCCGTGGGGCGCTACCAGCTCCAGGGCGAGATCGCGCGCGGCGGAATGGGCGCAATCCTCCGCGGCCGCGATGCCGACCTGGGGAGAGAGCTGGCGATCAAAGTGCTGCTCGATTCACACCAGGGTAACTCCGAAATTACTCGTCGATTTGTCGAGGAAGCCCAGATTGGCGGGCAGCTCCAGCACCCCGGGGTAGTGCCCGTTTACGAATTGGGGACGTTCCCCGACAGGCGCCCGTATTTTGCCATGAAGCTGGTGAAAGGGCGCACGCTGGCGGCGCTGCTGGCTGAGCGCAAAGACCGTGTTGGGCGCGGGTCTCCCGACCCCGCCTTCTCCGCGGCCGAAGGTCTCCACTCGGCTCCCGTCGACCTCCACCGCTTTCTCGCGATCTTCGAGCAGATCTGCCAGACGATGGCCTATGTCCATGCTCGTGGAGTGATCCATCGCGATTTGAAGCCGCCGAATGTGATGGTGGGTTCGTTTGGCGAGGTGCAAGTGATGGACTGGGGCCTGGCCAAGGTCATGCTGCGCGGAGGTATCGCCGACGAGGCCGTGGCGCTGCAGGTTCAGGAATCGGTGGTGATGACAGTACGAAGCGGCTCGGCCGGCAGCGGCCGCGAGTCGCAGGCCGGGAGCGTGCTGGGCACGCCGGCATACATGGCGCCGAGCAGGCGCGGGGCGAGGTCGAGCGGATCAATGAACGGGCCGATGTGTTCGGTCTGGGCGCGATCTTGTGCGAAATCCTGATAGGCCGGCCCCCATTCGTCGGATCGACGAGGGAAGAAATCCGCGACCTGGCGGCGCGGGGTGACTTGACCGATGCTCATCGCCGGCTGGCTGCCTGTGTGGTCGATGCCGAGCTCATCGACCTTGCTCGCGACTGCTTGACAGCGGAACGCGACGGGCGCCCGCGGAATGCGGGTGAAGTATTGCGGCGCGTCACGGCATACGTCTCGGGGGTCCAGGAGCGGCTCAAGGTGGCGGAGCTCGCGCAGGTCGAGGCGCAGACACGGGCGGAAGAGGCGCAGGTGCGCGCGACAATCGAGCGGTCCAGGCGGTTGCGCACGGTGGGGCTGGCAGCATCGATGCTGGTCACTGCTGGCGTGATCGGGGGCGGATGGGCCTACATGGCTCGGCAGCATTTCGAGAGGGCGGCGCTGTTCAATCAATCTCTCGGCGAGGCTGAGGGCTTGTACGCAGAGGCGGAACGCATAGGCGACGACACAGCTCGCTGGCTCATCGCGCGCGACGCGACACGGGCTCTCGAGCGACTGTTGACTGATGCCCGAAACGAGTCCACCTGAAGGCGTGCTGCCACACTTGTTAGTCGGGTGGCACAATCCTCCGCAGCCGCCGAGAACGACCAAAAACTGTTGACCCGACTGGCCGATATTCGAAGCGCCTGGGGAAGCGAACCCGGCGGACATTTCGAAAACGACTATGCTGATGCATTCCGCGAGGGCGGGATCGACGTTGCGTCATTATCGCCGGCCGACGCGGGCGCGATGATCCGCGCGCGACCCACCTTCGTCCAACTGACTTTGGCGACCGCGCTGGATCATTGGGCGGCTCTGCACTTGTCGCTCCACCGCCAGGCCGGAACGCCTCGCCTTCTGGAAGTGGCACGGCTGGCTGACCCCGACCCGTGGCGCAACCGCCTAAGGGAACTGCTCCAGACTTCAGCGAGCCAGGATCGGCTCGGCCGGCTTAAGGAGCTCGCCAGTTCTGGGCCGCTGGAAGAGTTGCCCGCAGTGAGCCTTCAGTTACTGGGTGAGACGTTGCTCCACAGCGGAGATCCGGTTGCCGCGGCAACGGTGCTCGGAGTGGGCCAGCGCCTGTACCCAGGCGATTTCTGGCTCAGTTTCACCATCGCCGAATGCATGGATCGTTTGGGGCGGAGCGAGGAAGCAATCCGATATTACATGGCGGCGCGGTCGCTGCGTCCCGAGGCGGCACACGCCCTGGCACATGCTCTGGAGGAACGGGGAGAGACCGACGAGGCGATCCGTGTATTGCAGGATCTGGGACGCCTACGTCCGAATGAAACTCTGTACCTCACGTGCCTTGGCGACATGCTGCAAAGACGTGGCCGGACAGCGGATGCCAACGCCCTTTTCGAGAAGACCATTGCCGTCGCCCATGCGGCCTTACGAGCAAAGCGGAACGTTGCCGAAACTCACAACTTGCTCGGCATGGCCCTTGCGCGGCTAGGAAAAACGGACGCGGCGATCACTGAGTACGGTGAAGCGCTTCGAATCAATCCCAAGTTGCCCCAGGCCCACATGAACCTCGGCGAGGCGCTGAAAAATCAAGGGAAGCTCAACGAGGCGATCGCCGAATACCGTGACGCAATAAGGCTCAACTCCGACGACTACCGTCCCCACGGGAGCCTCGGCACGGCCCTGCGGCTCCAGGGGAAACTCGACGAGGCGATCGCCGAGGACCGCGAGGCCCTGCGGCTCAAACCCGACTCCCATCATGCCCACACCGACCTCGGCGTTGCGCTAATTCACCAGGGCAAGCTCCTGGAGGCCATCACCGAGTTTCGCGAAGCACTGCGGCTTAAGCCCGACTCCCACATTGCCCACGACAGCCTCGGCGCGGCGCTCCAGAGTCAGGGGAAGCTGAATGAGGCAATCATCGAACATCGCGAAGCGCTGCGGCTCAAGCCTGACTTCAACACTGCCCGCAGGAACCTCGCGTTGGCACTGAGACGTCAGGGGAAGCTCGCTGAGTCAATCGTCGAGCTGCACGAGGCCCTGCGCATCAATCCCGACGACCACGAAAGCCACAACCATTTGGGCGTCAACCTGAGAGACCAGGGGAAGCTTGTTGATGCAATTTCTGAGTATCGCGAAGCGCTCCGGCTCAAGCCCGACTCCCACGACGCCCACATCAATCTCGGTACCGCGCTAGTAGACCAAGGAAAGCTTATTGAGGCAATCCGCGAGTATCACGCAGCGCTGCGGCTCAAGCCCAGCTCGCACCTCGCCCACTACAATCTCGGAATCGGGCTGATGGACCAGGGGAAGCTAATCGAAGCGATTGCCGAGCTGCGCGAAGCTGTGCGACTCAAGCCCGAGGACGACGGTGCACACTACAACCTCGGGCGCGCCCTGTACAATCAGGGCAGGTTGGATGAAGCGGTTGCCGTGCTCCGCACCGCCCTCAGTCTTAAGCCGGATCACGCCGCTGCCCACAATAACCTAGGCAACGCGCTACTCCACCAAAGGAAACTATCCGAGGCGATCATTGAGTACCAAGCGGCGCTGCGCCTCAACCCCGACGACGCACCTGCCCACAACAACCTTGGCAACGCCTTGCACGAACTAGGGAAATTATCAGAGGCGCTCGACCAGTACCGCCAGTCTGTGCGCCTCAAGCCCGATGACGCGAGTCCTCACTACAATCTGGGCAACGCCTTACTGCACCAGGGAAAACCTCATGAAGCGATTGCCGAGTACAACACGGCTGTCCGCCTGAGCCCGGATTACGCAGAGGTCTATTACGGCTTGGGCAATGCCCTCATGGCATTGGGTGAGCTGGATAAGGCATGCACCGACTTCAGAGAGGCACTGCGTCACAAGCCCAGCTTCGCAGAGGCCCACTGCAACCTTGGCCATGTTCTCCTGCAGCAAGGCCGATTCGCCGACGCACTTACCGAACTCAAGCAGGGGCATGAGCTGGGATCGAAGAACCTAGGTTGGCAGTATCCGTCGGCTGAGTGGGTTCGAAATGCCGAGCGGCTGGTCGAACTGGATCGCAAACTCCCTGCGGTCGTTAGCGGCCACAATAAGCCTGCCGATGCCGCCGAATCGCTCGCGTTCGCTCAGATGTGCTACGACAAGAAACTTCACGGAGCTTCCGCCCGGCTCTGGGCAGAGGCGTTCCAAGCACAACCAAAACTCGCTGACGACATGAAGGTCCAGAACCGCTACAACGCCGCCTGCGCCGCGGCATTGGCCGGGTCTGGACAGGGCAAGGATGACGCGCCGCTCGATGACGCGACCAAAGCCCGTTGGCGGAAGCAAGCCGCTGACTGGCTCAAGGCCGACCTGGCGGCGTGGTCGAAGATCTCCGAAGGGGACTCGGCCAAAGCAACACAGGCCATTTCCCAAACGTTCCAGCACTGGAAAGCCGACACCGACCTGGCCGGACTGCGCGATCCGGATGCGCTGGCCAGGCTCCCCGCGGACGAGCAGAAAGCCTGCCGAGCACTCTGGGCCGAGGTCGACGCACTCTTGGCGAAGGTCCAGGGAACCAATCCCAAGTCAGGCAAGTAGGGCGAGAGCGGCCGCCATTCGTTCGAGCGCGTCGGCGATCGCATGCTTTTCCTTTTTTGCGGCCGTCTGACCTCAATGAGACATTGCAGCCCGCGATGACCCCGCATCTGTTGCAGATTCGGAGACGTCACAGTGAATCGAAGTGGATTTCAACGCGTTTCTCGAGTACCGACGCGATTCGTTTGAGAATGGCGAAAGGGTGAACCTCGCGATTGGCATCCACCAGCCGGCTGATGGCCGACGGATTCGTCCACGCGAGCTTCGCGAAGTGCGACTCGGTGAGACCGGCTTTCGTACGAGAGTCGTAGATCTTTCCCGCGACCTCGGCATTTGCAAGCTCTGCCTCGAACGCTGCGTCTTTTGAAGCGTGTCGGTCGATGTAGCGGTCGCAGGCATACTTGAGCGAATTGTGTCACTCCTGGGGCATGTGGAATCTTAAGAGGATCAAGATCAGGAGCAGGATCAAGATCAAGATCAACACTACGGACAGGCAACGCTGAATTCAGCGATCGCGAAGGCGGTCTCAAGCTTGATCCTGCTCCTGAAGTCGCTCAGGTCGCGTTCCACGCCCTCTCCGTCCCGAATGAATCACCACGAACGTCGCCAAATCAACAGCCCCGGCCGCGTTTGTTGACGGCGCGATCGCTTCGGAACGATGACGAACTATGACGAACCATGACGAACGCAGGATAAAACCCGTATTTGAGGCTGATAAACCCAAGCAACTGAAGCTTAAGATGTTACGAGTCCACATTTGAGTGCATGTCGGCGATGACGCTGAAAAGGGGGTTTAAAACTATTTCACGCGCATTGACGTGGGCGAAGGGTCTCGAGGCGCCTCAGATTCGATCAGACAGCTGCATGCTGGCCGCTCAACCTTCCGAGAGTTTGGTCCAAATTAGAGAAAGAGTAGGATGAAGATTAAGACCAGGAAGAGGATTAAGAGCAGGATCAGGATTAAGATTATGACCACAAACCCGTCGCGGCGCATTCGGTCCTAATCCTTCTCTTACTCTTGTTCTTAATCCTCTTCCTGATCTTACTCTTCATCTTAATCCTACTCTTCTTTTGAGCTTCCCCGCGGTCATAAACCTTCATTCCCACAACCGCGCCTGCTCGTAATAAAGGCGCATCGTGGTCACAATCCGCTTCTTCTCATTCAAAGCCACGAACATCACCAGCATGATCCCCAGGGCCAGCATGATTGCCCACTTGGCAAACGCGTAATCCAGGCTCACTCGCCCCATCTCATACACGACGTCGAGCACGAATGTCGTCAGCCCCATCCAGAGAAACGTCTGCAGCCGTAATCCAATCGCGAGAAAGACGGTCGCCAGCGAACAGACGAGGAGCGTCACCCACGCGCCAAAGCTCTCGAATCGCCAGATGGGGACCGCAAGCGACAGGTAAATGATTGACAGGCCGACCGCGCGGATCGTGTTCACGTTTTGCCGGCCCAGCTCGCGCCGATTAACCTCGGCAAACAGGATCGTCGATAGTCCCACAGGTACCAGGAAAAACTGGGGATGACTGGACAGATCCCAGCCGAACTTGCCCCAGAGGACCCACAGCGCCACGTTGTAGAACAATGCCGCCGCATAACCTAAAGACTTCCAACGCATCTGGCCGCAAGCGATCGCATAAAAGCTCCCCGCCGATAACAGATGAAACAGATCGACCTGATCCAGGCCCTCGGTTCCCATCAATTGAATCAGCGGCAATAGCGGCAAAACGAGCGAAGAATACCGCGTGGGCCGCGCATAAATCGTCCGCTCGAAGCGATCCAAGACCTCGGCGATGGCAAAATCCAGATAACCCAGCAACGTCAGGAAGATCGCGTCGAAGGCGATCGGCTGCGGATAGGCAAGCCTATAATCGACGTAGGCACACACCATGACCGACTGCGCGACATAGACCAGCCACTCCGCCTGCCAGCGCTCCACCAGCAAAATGATCAACAACGCCGCGCCCAGGATTATGCCGACTCCCGCCGCCGTTCCCCACGCTCCGAGCACACCAGGATTCGTGCCGGACGCGAGCACCGCCAAGACGATAAGTAACGACGATACGAACGCAACTGCCTCAATCGTCCGCGCGACGATTGGCAGGGACCCTTGAGCCACGTCGGCAAGCCATGCGGCGCGACCTTTGGGCGATCCTTGCCCCCGCAGCAGCAGGCCACCCAGCCACACAAGCGAAAACGCCGCCGGCAGCGCTGCCGCCGATGCACAGATCGCTCGTTGCCCCTCGGCTGTCCAGCCGAGCCTTAATGATATCACCGAGCCCGCAACGGCACATGCCGCCGTCCACGCCGCGCTTCCCACCAGCGCGGCCCCCTGCCATCCCTGGGCGAGGGTCACGAGACCGAGCGTTAACGATGATAGAACAAGCGTCAGTACGGTCGCCGGTGCAATCGCTCCCCGTGTGAACACGATCGCCAATGCTGACAGCGCGAACGCGTGGGCTGCCAGCATTCGCTCTAGTGACTCCGAGCGCAGATCGCCGAGCCAGCCCAGCTCGCTCCACGTCTCTGGATGTGCATATTGCCGGCCGATCTGAGCGGTCGCGAGCGCGGCCACCGCTGTGGCCAGTGGAAAATAAACTGCTGCATTCGATACGACCCACATACACGGCGAGCACGCGACCCCGAGCCACCAGATCAAAGCCACACTCAGCCAGTTGAAACCAACGAGCAGGTGTGCCGGCTCGATCGCACCGCAATCTTCTGGATCGCTGGCCAGGACGGCTAGATAAACACCCAAGAGGGTGAGCACAGCCAGCATGATCCACCAATCCGTGTGAGCGAGCGTAAACACGATCGGCCCCAGATCGTGGACCGTTCGGATCATCTCGCTGACCACGACGAAGATTGCCAAGCACGCGGTCAGACCAACAATCGCCCACGACCATCCGCGGACGACCGGCGCGTACCCGACATCGACCACACCCAGCCGAGCACAAATCGCCGGTTCGTGCGGTCTTACCACGCGCTCGATCATCAGGTAACCGAGGGCCGCCAGTACGCCCGCGAGAGCCAGAGAGCTCGCGGATGTGAGTGACGGCGACACAAACGCCACGATGCCCCATGTCAGGAACAGCAGACTCACGTGCACACATTCTCGTTTTGGGTACGCCCTGAGCATGACCACACTTAATACGGCGAGGGCAAACGCCAACCATCCGTGATCTGACCAGGCGACCCCCTGCCCCACGCTCAGATCGATCCTCAACGCCAAGGCGATGAGTGCAACACCAATCGACGAATGAAAAAGCGGGAATTCGTAGGGAAGCGATCTCAATCCCAGCCGCCGGCAAATTACCGGCTTGTCGCGCTGGACCAAGACCCCCACGGCCCAGAGCGCGAACGCCGCGACAATTGCACATCCGATTAACTCGATGCGGCTGGCATCGGGCAGCCACCGCAGGTAGCAGGCCGCAAGTAGCGCGGCGATCGATCCATAGAGCCATTCGGTTCGTGGCAGGCTCTTGACCGTCAAGAGCGCCGACAGGCTCACGAGGGCAAGCACTGCAGATGATCGATCGGCCAGTGGAATGGCCAGCACTGTGAGGAAAACGGCCGAATGATAAAGCGGCCGTGCGCACTCCTTCAGCCAGGCGCTCCCTCGATCCCGGCAAACCAATCCGATCCCCCACAAAACCATGGCTTCGACCACCGCGCTCAGTCCAAGCACATACGCCATCCGCGGGTCGTTTTTGCCGACGCTAAAGAGGATCAGATACGTCGCCGCCACCAGATAGGCGACGGCGATGTACGTCAGCCTGACCTCGCGCCAGGAGTGTGCGAGCAACATCGTTAACATGACATTCATACCCAGCGCGGCCGTGGCCAGCGGATAAGCTCCGCGTCCCAGATATCGCGCGTAAAAGGCAAGCGCAAATGCAGCCAGCGTCAGCACGAACGTGCTTTGCAAACAGGGTTCGGTATAAAACTCAGAGACACCTGCACGCCGCGCCGTTGCTGCGACAATCCAGATTGCGAGCGCCAGCACGGCCGTGCTCACTGCCATCCAACCAGCCGTTGTCGCTGAGTTGTCCCAGCCGGCCATATACCAGGTGAGATCGAGCGTTCCCGCGACAAGTTGGGCCGAGCCAAAGTAGACCAAAGCTTGATTTCGCAGCAGCCGTGTTGTCACCAACAGAGAAGCGAATCCCACCAGAAAAACGAGACCGGTCAGCCAGGTTTCATGGATGCTTAGGAGCCCCAACCAATCGGCGATCGCGGTCAATACGATCGTTGATCGTGGGATCGCAACCAGGAACGTGTCGGCCCACTTGCAATTGGTGACGCCCAAGGCGCCGACGGCGTCAGTCGCTCGCTCCGATCCGTTTGACCACGCGCGGAGCCCCAGGCCAGCGGCCAGCATCGCCACGGCATCCGCCACAAACAGCAGACCATAATGGTGAGCTCTGAGGCTTTGGCTTCCCATCAAGATGGCCATGCCGCAGATCGTGAACTCGACAAAGCTAAGCAGTGCGACGTGAACCCAGAATGTCCGCGGTCGCTCGCGATTGAGCAAGAAAGAAAGGGTGGATATGACAAGGAAAGCCCCTGCAGCGGCGAATGAGTCTGCTCGCTCGAATATCACGTACGCAGTGGCGTCGGCCATCGAAATTCCGGCGAGCGCCAGTGCGGCATGGAGCCAGGGCACATGGTATGCCGTGGTCGCCCCAGACCGACGTAACGCCACTTGTATTCCCCAGTAGGCGAAACCGAGCAGCCCGGCCACCAGGGCCTGATCGGCCGGTGAAACAGCGTTAGTCAGGCTCATTCCGAAGTAAATCGCACCGGCCAAAGCGGCGGCTGCCAGGTACGTCACCCAAGGCGCGGCGAAAATCCAGATCGCCAGCAGGTACAAGACCGCGTAGGCCGCCAGGCATATCAGTGCCGCCAGCGGCTCGAACCCGCTCCAGACGCAAGCCGCGATCGACAACGGAACACCGATGTAATGACAGTGCCGCGCCAGCCTGCGGTCATCCCACCGCTGCGTAACCAAAGAGCAAGCCGGCAAGAGCCATACTGGGGATAACAGCCAAGATCGCCCGGAACGGGACGGGAAGTAGATAGGGATAACCAAGCAATTGTCGGACCGCCTCTTCGATCGCGTGCAGGCGTTCGGCCAGGAAGTAGTGGGCACCCAGTCGCCCGGCGACGATGGCGCCGACGGCCAGGTACAGGAATGCCGGATGGCGATCGCGTTGCAGCGAGGCGACATAAAGGCCTAGTCCCAGCAATGACACCGCCAGCGTGTTGGCGCTGATAGACCGGCGAGGCGGCAGGCGGGCTGGCCAAAACCAGGGCAAAGGCCAGGCCCGAGAGTCCGTAACCACCGAATCGCAAAAAGGCGAGGCGCTCTCTGTCGGGTTCATCGGCAACGAGCCGCCGCGCGGTGTGGACACACGAGATCGCGATGAACATGACCGGAAGACCATACAGCGCTGCATCGAGTCGCAGGGCATAGGCGCCAGTGCGAACCAGGCAAGCCACCAGAGCAAACCCGAGCAGGCCGAGCATCATGTACACGAAGTCGCGATGTTCCTCGCTTGTCTCACCCCACCGCCGTACGCCCAGGGCCCAGACGGCGCCCAGGAACACCAGCGGCGACAGTTGAAACGAGGCAAACTGCAGCTCCCAAGCCAGCGGCGATCCGCGCGTTGTCGCGGCGGTGCCGAAAGAGAGCAGCAAGAGCGCGGCGGTCAAGAATCGTGCGTTGGCCGCCGGCGCCAGCATGCCGCTCACCCAGCGCACCATCGCGATCAGCACGGCGGCTTCGATCGCCAGAAACGCCACGAAACGTGGAGGGATGGTGCAACAGCTTCATCTCGCCGACCAGCATGAAGTGGATCGGCACGACGATGAGCGTGGCGATCAGCATCATCCGGCCGGCGCGGTCAGCGCCCCATCGCAAGAGCCCAGCTCCGAACGCCGCGAACAGCAGTGTCGCGACCATCGCCAGCGTGCATTTGCCCACCGGCGACCAGAGCAAGTCCCAGCAGCAAGTGGGCGCCGACGGTCGAGCTGACCACGATCAACAGCACGGCCAGGCAAAGGAGCAGCTCTTGCGAGTGTTCCTTGAGGAACTCGCCCGCGAAGCTCGACCATGAGATCGGCGGCGGCCCGGCGATTTCGCCCGCAGGAAGTGCCGAAACGATCGCCAGCCGCCGCCTCCGCGGCCGTGGTTTCGACGGTGTTGCCCGACATCGCGCCATACCGCGGCGAAGCTGTATGTTGCGGATCCACTGCGACCAGGTCCTGTTGGACGGCTGCAGCCGCGACAAGGTCTCGTACGATTCGAGCGCCTGGTCGAGCTGCCCGCTCCGCTGCTGCGCATAGGCCGTGATCACCAGCGCATCGATGCTGTTGGGGCGAACGGCGAGGATCTGGTGGCCGAGTGCGATCGCCTCGGCGTCGCGCTTTTCCTCGAGAGCTTGCCTGGCCTGGGCATGCCATCCTGTGACCTCGGCTGTCCTGGCGAGCTTGTTCGGCCTTGAGGCGACGTTCGTCGATCGCGCTTGGCTTGCTCTGCTTTCAGCCGGTCGAGCTCGCTCTGAAATTCCGGAAAACGCTGCGCTGCCTCACGACAGCGGGCGATGGCTCCGTCATCGTTGCCGAGGTCCCAGTTGAGAGCGACGATCAGGTCCCAGGCCTCGACGCGTGACGGATCGAGCTCGCGTGCCCGCTCGGCCCACTCCAGAGCCTCGCTGCGGTTTTTCTTGGCGAGCTCTCGCCTGGTCGAGCGCTCGATAGCGTCCGCTCTATTCGATCGCCTGGCGGCGGCCCTGGCTCTCGGCGACGACCGTCGCATAAGCCTCCGGTGCGATCAGCCCGCGCTGTCATAGCTCATCCAGCCGCGCGACCAGATAGTCCAGGTGGCCCAGCTCTTCGCGCTCGGCATCGGAAAACACCGGGTCAATCGATTCGCTCGTGGAAGACATGGTCAGTCCGCTTTCGATGTACGTCGGTCCTCTGCGTTAGAATGAAGTGCGGCGCGACGCCTGTTGCCGATTGGCCACGAACCAAGGACCATGGCTAAGCCGCTCGCGCTGGAGCCGGATCGCCTCGCGCCGCAGGTCTTGATCCAGTCGATCGAGATCGCCGAAATGCTTCTCCGCGTCGTCGTACCGGTGATTCTTGTCGGTGCGTCTGGAGATCGTCTTCAAGTACGCCTGAAACTGCGGCAAACGAACGGGCGTCTTCATCAGGTAGTAAACCAGGAGCCATCCCTCGGCATAGGCGAGCAGCGTGTGATCGAGGGTCGTGCCGAAAGCGGCCGCGTCGTCGGTCAAGAGATCGGTCGCGCTGATCCATTTCTTTCGGCGCTGAACATGCGCCAGGTCTTCGAGCCGCGTTCCATTGATCTGTCCCTGGATCGCTGTGGCCGTGAAGCGGGCGTGTTTCACCGTACAACGCAATGCCCTCGACGATCGCCCGCGGCGCATCGCCCTTGCGGTTGAGCAGTCCTGTGTTGAACGTCAACTGGTGCGTCGCCTTCGTGGGCGAGAGTCCTGACGTTCTTGTAACCGGCTCCTTGCTCGTTCAAGGGGACATTGCGAAAATCGAAAAGCACCAGCCAGTTTTCGGGCTTCGAGTAAAATCCCTAGCTATAGACCGATTCGCCCGCTGGCGAATCTGCGGGCGAACTCGAGGTACGGACGTTCATCGAGGAAAACGACGAGCGTCAAGCGGCGACCTGGCCGTTTGACGTCAAACCCGTGCTCCTGGTAATAGGCGAGGTATTCTCGGCAAGGTTTCTCGCAGTCGTCCAATGTGAGCTTCATGAAGGCCTCGGCGGCATCACCGACGGCTTGATATTGCTCGGAGCGCATCGTGACGAGCGGAGCCGCGTGTGACCGCCTGCACGCGGGACTGGGCGCGCTCGAGCTCTTGCTCGGCTTCCTGTCGGAGAGAGCTGGGTTCGTCAGCACATCGCGCCGGCCCGGCGATTCTGTCTAAACATCCGAACACCGCGCCGGCAGCGACCGCTCGCTGCAGAACCAGCTCCGGCGATCGATTCTCGATCCGTTCTCCTGCCGTGTCCGATCGTTCGCCTGCACATGTCCAGGTCTCCTCGGTGCCAAACGTTCGGTTGATTCAGCCGACCCTCAATTATGGATCATAACCGGTCGCTGACATCACGAGTGGACACGTCAGAAAACGGAAGGCAGTCTCGGCTGGCGACATCGGTCGCATGTTCCAGCCCAGTGGAACAGACCGTCTTCCAACCCCTCTTAATGATCAATTTCGGCGATCGTGTGCCACGGAAAATCAAAAAATGGCGATCCAGATCGCGACCAGTCTGGCGTTCACGACTTGTCCGAT
Organism: uncultured Isosphaeraceae bacterium; assembly: GCA_963850935.1. Taxonomy (GTDB): domain Bacteria; phylum Planctomycetota; class Planctomycetia; order Isosphaerales; family Isosphaeraceae; genus CAWFRS01. The sequence goes on along the minus strand of CAWKNT010000026.1, from coordinate 187,772 downwards.
TGGGAACGCGATCTCGGTTGCGGTTACAATGAATTCGTTCGGGTCGCGTTATGGACCGTGGACGCATCGTCGCGATGAATGCCGTATCGCATCTGATTGCGTCTCTGGTGGCGATAACTTGCAGGTGGACATGGCAATCGCATCGAGCCGACTTGAGTCTCGTAACCCGGCGAGGGGACTGATGACTGCTCACGAAGGGGGCTCGATCACGGGCTGGCTGGGCAATCTGAAGGAAGGCGACCAGGCGGCCGCGCAGCCGCTCTGGGAGCACTATTTTTCCAAGCTGGTCGCGGTGGCGCGGACCAAGCTGCGGCGGATGCGGCGAACGACCGCCGATGAAGACGAGGAAGACGCGGCCTTGAGTGCGTTCAACAGTTTCTGCGCCGGGGCCGCGCGGGGCAAGTTTCCCCAACTGGCGGATCGCGACGATCATCTGGCGGCTGCTGGTGGTGATCACGGCGCGGAAGGCGATGGCCCAGGCCAATCGCGCAGGGCCGGCAAAAGCGCGGCGGCGGCCGCGTGGTCGAAGAGGCGGTCCTGTTCGGGCATGGCCTGGACGGAGGCCGACGGGTCGCTCGCCGGCCTCGAGCGAATCGCCGCCGAGGGGCCGAGCCCCGAGTTCGCCGCGATGATGGCCGAGGAGTGCCGGCGACTGCTCGACGCACTCGACGACGACTCGCTGCGGCAGGTCGCTGCTCAGCCGGATGGAAGGCTACAACAACGACGAGATCGCCGACCAGCTCGGCTGCGCGCGCCGAACCGTCGCCCGGCGGCTGGACCTGATCCGCAAGACCTGGCTGGCCACCGAGGAGGTGGCCTGATGGTCGGCGATCGCCCTCGACGACGGCGACGCGAGTCGACCTGGATCAGGCCCGCCGCATCCACGCGGTTTGCGAAGAGTTTGAATGCCGCTGGCGCAGCGGCGACCGGCCTCGAATCGAAGACTGCTCGAGAAAGCGCCGAACACGACGACCGGCCTGCGCTCCTGGAAGAGCTCTTGATCCTCGAGCTCGAGCTCCGCCGCGCCGCCGGCGAGCGCCCGTCGCTGGGCGAATACCGCGTCGCGATTCCCCAGCGGCCGACGGACGGGTCGAGGCGGCCTTCGCCCAGGCCGCGGGCGCATCGCGCGGCGTCATGCGAGACCGATGACCGTGCTCCGAGCGCGAGCAGCCTCGCGCACTCAGGATCGCGCTCCGACGACCGGCCCGATCATTCGAGTTGATCGGCGATTATGAGGTGCTCGAAGAGATCGCCCGCGGCGGCATGGGGGTCGTCTACAAGGCCAGACAGCGCGGCGCGAACCGGCTGGTCGCACTCAAGATGATCTTGTCCGGCCAGATGGCCTCCGCCGACGAACGCGAGCGGTTTCTCCGCGAGGCCGAGCTGGCCGCCAACCTCGACCACCAGCAACATCGTGCCGATCTTCGAGGTCGCCGAATTTCAGGGCTGCCCTTATCTTCAGCATGAAGCTCGATCGAAGGAGAGAGCCTGTCGCATCAGATCAAGGCGAAGAAGAGAGCCGGGACCAGCGCACGATCCCCAGACGGCCGCCCGCCTGATGGCGACGATCGCCCGCGCCGTCCATTACGCCCACGAACGCGGCTTCCTGCACTGCGACCTGAAGCCGTCGAATATCCTGCTCGATCGCGAGGGACGCCCCTATGTCACCGACTTCGGCCTGGCCAAGCGGGCCAGCGAGGATAGCGCGGTCTCGATCAGCGGCGCGATCATGGGAACGCCCAGCTACATGGCCCCCGAGCAGGCCAGCGGCTCGCGCAAAGGGCTGCGGCCGACGACCGACGTCTATGGATTGGGTGCGATCTTCTATGAGCTGTTGACCGGCCGCCCGCCGTTCCGTCGCCGAGACGGTGCCGGAAACCGTCGTCGCCGTGCTCGAACGCGACCCGGTTCCGCCGCGCGAGCTCCGTCCCGAGGTCCCCAAGGAACTGGAAACGATCTGCCTGAAGTGCCTGGAGAAATCCCCCCAGGATCGCTATGCCTCGGCCGCCGCCCTCGCCGACGAGCTCGATCGCTACCTCCAAGGCGAAGTCATCGACGCGACCACGCTCATCCCGCGCCTCCGCCGCTGGAACCGGCGCGAGCCCGAGCTGGTCGCCCGGCTCGGCGGGCTCTTGCTCGTCGCCCTGATCGCCCAGTTCAACTATCTATTTCTTGTCGCGCAACCGCCTGATTTCTGGCACCATTACACGATTCAGGGCGTGCTCGCCCTCTGGGCGATCTCGGCCGTCATCTTCCAGGCGATGCTGCGCTCGGGCTGGCAGTCCGATCGGGTCCGCGTGCTCTGGTCGGCGGCCGACATCGCCTTCCTCACGGTCGAGCTCAAGCTCTTCGAGCAATGCTCGAGACTGCAGCCGGCGGCGATCCGATCGTGCGGGTCGAAACCACCTTGCTCGTGGGCTATCCGCTCTTGATCGCGGCCTCGGGCCTCTGGTGGCGCGTCAACCTCGTCTGGATCACGACCGCGCTGGCGATGATCGCCTATAGCTGGCTCTACATCGACGCGGCCCTCAGCTGGCATGGCGGCTGGGTATCGCTGGAACCCGAGCCCCGACCTGCAACATCCCAATATCTTCCTGGCGGCGCTGCTTTTGACTGGCTACGTCGTCGCCCGGCAGGTCAAGCGGATCTTGCTCTTGAGCAGGTATTACGAGCACCGGCCCGCAGCCTGACGGCTTCGCAAAACTTTACACGAAAATGCTCGCGGCGGCTCAACCAAGCGCACGGTTTGCGAGACCGATTTCGCTTAGAATAATGAACTTAGTCCAATCGAGTGCCTGCATTCTAAGTGCATCTGATCGTTCACGCCGAGTTCACTGTTTGCGGTCGATGGGCTGATAGCCTCAAACGACCGGCAATGCGGTCGTTTCATTATCGTTTGCGAGGAGGACGTGGTACCGTAACGGATTGCGGATTACCTGGAGAAGACAGATCATGCACCGCGCCGACGCCGTGCTGTTCGGCCCAATATCGACCATCTCGACGACCGTTGCTTGTTGTCCGGGACCACTGGCCTTACTCCCGCGCAGATCACCGCGGCCTACGGGTTGAACGCCATCACGTTCAAGTCGTCCTCTGGCGCGACGGTCACGGGTAACGGGGCCGGAGAGACGATCGCGCTCATCGAAATGTACCACGATCCCAATCTGAGTTCGGACCTGCACACTTTCGACCAGGCGTACGGCCTGCCCGATCCGACGCTCACGGTCGATAACCTTGCGGGCACGCAGACGAACAGCGGTTGGGCGCTCGAGGAGTCGCTCGACGTTGAGTGGGCACACGCGATTGCACCCGGCGCTAACATACTGGTAGTTGAAGCGGCTCCGGCGAATTCCGACCAACAGGCCATCCAGAACCTGATTGCGGCGGTGACGACGGCGAGTGGCACGGCGGGCGTGTCGGTTATTTCAATGAGCTGGGGTGTTAGTGAGTTCTCCGGCGAGACTGCATATGACGCTGACTTCACGACACCGGGCATCACGTACGTCGCCGCCAGCGGCGATAGTGGCGGCGTCGAGTATCCGGCGGCCTCGCCCAATGTCGTTGCGGTCGGAGGAACCACGCTCACACTCTCCGGGACGAGCAGTTATGGCTCGGAGTCCGCATGGACTGACAGCGGCGGCGGCTACAGCCGGTATGAAACTGAACCGGCCTACCAGGAATCCGTTCAGACCACAGGGCTAAGGAGCACACCCGACGTCTCCTTCGACGCCAATCCCGATACCGGTGTCGCTGTTTATGAAACGCCCCCCTCGGGTAGCCAATTTCCGTTTGGGTCAACAAACACGACTCAAGGATCCTGGCAGGTCGTTGGCGGGACGAGCCTCGGATCGCCGTCTTGGGCGGCAATCATCGCCATCGTCGACCAGGGGCGGGCGGCGGCCGGGCAGACGAGTCTTACTGGCGCCACTCAAACATTGCCCGCGCTCTACAGCCTCTCGTCAAGCGACTTCCATTCGGTAGCATCAAGTCCAACGCAGCCCGGACCAATTCACGTCCCTGGGGGCGGATTCACCGGAGGCGGGTTCGGTGGCGGGAACTTCGGCAACCCTACGACACTCACCGGCGCGACCGCCAACACGCAGTCTGGCCTCGGATCGCCCAACGGCGCTGCCCTTATCAGTGATCTGGTGGCATACAATTCAACCGCGACGCCTACGCCCACACCGACACCAACGCCGACTCCGACGCCGACACCAACGCCCACCCCGACGCCAACACCCACCCCGACGCCTACTCCGACGCCTACGCCAACACCCACTCCGACGCCAACGCCGACGCCGACGCCTACGCCAACGCCCACTCCGACGCCAACGCCGCCCGGACGTCACCGCGCTCGCCCCGTGCGCTTGCCGCAACGACCCGAACGACATCCGATAGTGACGCGCCCGGCCCGTGTCATCACGCGGAAACCCGAATCCGAGAATTCCGAGTTTCGCATTTAGACACGAGAATGGCTTCGCTGCGCCATTTGGAATCAAGACGACGCGAATGAATTCGAATGGCGGGCGGTACCGATCCGCCGAGTTTGCTCGACATCTGCCTGGATTTGATTGAGCAGCTCGGGAAGCGAGGAGAATCTCTTCGTGCCGCGGAGCCGCACGAGGAAGTCGATCTCGATCGATTGGCCGTAGAGGTCGGCGTTAAAATCGATCAGATGTGCCTCGACTTTGCGGGTAAATTCGCCGAAAGTCGGGTTGGGTCCGACATTGCAAGCGGCCGGCCATGCCGGTCCGTTTCCGGCGATCCATGCCAAGCCCGCATAGACTCCGTCGAGCGGAATGAGAGTGTCGATCCCCTCGAGATTGACGGTCGGGAATCCCAGCCCCGCGCCGCGGCCGGCACCGTGGGCGACCTGGCCACGGATTCGATGCGGGCGGCCAAGCAATCGTGTAGCCTCGTGCACAAGGCCCTCGTTCAAGCACTGACGGATCAACGACGATGAGACCAGTCGTCCCTCGATGACCGTCGCCTCGACCACCTCGAAATCGATTCCCGCTTGCGCACACCAGTCGCGTAAGATGCTCGTGTCGCCGAGCCGATCGTGACCGAACGCAAAGTTCGGCCCTTCGACGATGCCATGCGCGTCGAGTTGGGCACGTATGACCTGGTCGAAGAACTCGCGAGCCGACAACTCGAGCAGCCACTGGCCTGTGTGGAATACACCGACTTCGGTTGCCCCTGCCTCTTTGAGCAAATTAATCTCGCGTTCCGGCCAGACCAATGGGACGGGCGCTTTGTCCGGTCGCAACAGGGTGACGGGATGGGGATCGAAGGTGATCGCGAGAGCGGGCACGCCGGCGGAATCGGCCTTGGCGCGAAGGCGGGCCAGTAACCGCTGATGGCCGCGGTGCACTCCGTCAAAGTTACCAACCGTGACAACAGCGCCTCGAGCCCGCGTGGGGAACTCACGAACGTTTTCGATCGTGATTACCGACATCTCGCCCCGCTGCTCGAACCCGCGGCCCTGTCCGATCGATCGGAAAGCCGTTGATGGAATGACGCCAAAGCTTCATATTATCGCCGCATGCAAAGTGGCTGGTCAATCCTCGCAATTAGTCCCTGGTCCTTGGTCCTTGGTCCTTGGTCCTTGGTCCTTGGTCCTTGGAACTTGCTTCGTCGTTCGTCGGCAGTTGGCACATCTCATACCTTCGTTTGCAACAAAGTCAAATCCTCGTAATGATCTATTCTTGCTCCATCCACTTTGAAATTCCGGCTGATAGCGCGAGTTGCGCCTGCGTCAGGATCCCACCGTCGGCATCTGAGCGTGAGCGTCGCCGCTTCAGGCGAGATCGTAGTGCCTGCTGCTTTGTAACCAAGGTCAAAGGACTAAGGACCATGGGCCAAGGACGAACTGATGAACTTCGTGATCTTGGGTAATGGTGACCAGGAGCTTTCCTGGGCCCGATGGCTATATGACCAGACCGATCATCGAATCGCGGCGGCCTTCCCGGGATTTACTGACCCGAGCTTTTCGGCAATCCCCACGGCAAGTGATCTCGACGGTGCGCTGGCCATTGCGGGAATTGACGCTGCGATCGTGGGAGGTCCGATAAGCGAGCGCGGTGAGTCACTTCGAAGAGCCGCCGCCGAGGGGCTGGCAATCATTTGTCTTCACCCCGCCGGTGACGACTCCGAGGCCTATTACCAGGTGTCCCTGAGCCGGTCCGAGACAGGGGCCGTGATCGTGCCGGACTTGCCTCTCCGGCTTCATCCCGGCGTGGAGGCAATGCGTCAGGTCATGGACCGAGGCGACCTCGGTGTGTCCCGAGGAATCCGCTACGAGTTCTCCTCCCACGAAGAGGGAATTGACCTCGCCCGTGTCGTGTTTCCGCGCTGCGTGGACGTCCTGCGATCGCTGGTCGGCGAGATCGAGGCTTTGACCGCCACCGGCGATCCACCGGAAACTCGTCCCGACATTGAGTTGATAGTCCAGCTTCGTGGGCACGAAGCCCAGAGAGCCGAGCTCCGTATCTGGTCCGGCCCCGAAGAGCCGGCGCGGCTCACGATCCTCGGATCGCAAGGCTCGATGGTGCTCGAAGTCGACACCCTGCTCGCACAGCCCGCCCGTTTGATCCGTCGGAGTGTGCAACAAACAGAAGAGATCATTGAACTCGTCCCATGGGATGCTCACGACGCGATTTGTTCGGTGCTGGAGGCGTCTCGGTCTGTTCGACAAGGCATCGATTTTCCCAGCCCGAGTCTTCACGATGCGACGCGCGCCATGGAGCTGACAGAGGCAACCGTACGCAGCCTCCGCCGTGGCCGAACCGTCGACTTGCATTACGAGCCGATCAGTGAGGAAGCCAACTTCAAGTCGGTGATGACATCCACCGGCTGTATGATCCTCGCGGGGGCACTCGCCGCAGTGCTCGTGGCCCTTGCCGGACCCCCGCTCGGCTTTAACTGGACGATCTACATTGCGTATCTCATTCCGCCGGTTCTTGTGATTTTCGTGATGATGCAGACGCTGCGCTTCGCCGTACGCCGACCCGACGAGCATCAGGCGCGAGGGACGACATTTGGCGAGGCACGCTCGGGGCAGGAATAACTTCGTCATCGATTAGGGCGTCGGTCGCTGGGTCGCCGATGAGCGAGTGCCCGAAACGAACCAATTGTCCGCGATGATCAGTCGCCGGCCCGTTGTAGAGCCGGCATGCTCGCGCGACCCATAAAGGCCCGAGCCAGACATGATCGATATCGTAGAGAGGCAGCCATGACGGAAACGTTCCGCGCGAACCGGCGGCCGACCGGCTTGCAAGTGTATAACCCAGATCCGTCAATGAGTCGAATCCGAGGCTTCGAGCGGGTGTATTGAAATCGCCCACGACCACGTCGAACGGACGACCGGCGTTTGACGCCGCACGGCAGAGATCGGCGATCGCCCTTAGGAAGGGGAGCCGCGACCGGAACGGATTGCTCTGGCCGTCGACACACAGGAGCCGTAACCGGCGACCTCGAACGTCGGCCGTCACGCTCATGCCCGCTCCTCCGGGCAAGGAAACTCGCTCCTTGAACTGAACGGGCCAGCGCGAACATACGGCCATCCGGTACTCGTAGCGACTCCCTGAATTGCTCTGGAGATGAACAGTCGTCGCGCCTGCACCCAGGTCATTGGCAAGCCGAGCCAGCCAGTCGGGGGGCGGGAGTTCGCTAAGGACGATGATATCGGGGGCGTGCCGGAGTATTTCGGACCGCTGGGCAGCCCATGTTTTCTGGCTACGGAATAGCCCGCCCCCCCACTGGACGTTCCAGTGGAGTAAGGTGATCTCCGGAACCCCTGAATTCGACACGGACGTTTGGCTCACGCCGATCATGGTGGCTACGGACCACGTGCTTGCGACGATGCCGAGGATAGCCAGGCCAAAGCGGGCACGCGGAATGGCCCGACCCCGCAAAATGAGGTCAAACAAAACCGCCGTCAGGCCCACCGGTAAGAGCGGCAGATACATCAAAACAGCCGATGCGACTGAGTGATCGCGGACAGCCTGCCCGACCAGCCCAAGAGCAGTGATCGCCGCCAGGCCGACGACCGAAAAACGACGAAGCCCTGTAACGACCTGCTGGCGCATCCGGCGGCGAGACGCTTCATACCTTTGGCTGTCCATCGTTTTTCCCGTCGAACTTCGCAGCCGCAAACAAGTCCCGAATACATGCGGGCCGGCACTTGCCGACGAACCAGTACAGGCCCTGGACCATACCACTTACGTCGCCTTCCGTGGTGTTGCGGTGGGAACCTCGCCAGGAACTTCGCGGAAGCTTTTGAAACTCTCCAGGAACTTCGGTACGAGCTGGTCAAATCGCTTGGATTCAGCCGTGAACTTCACCTCGTAGTCGAGCCGGCCGCCGCGAAAACGTCGCTCGATCACTGTCATGGAAAAGGGACCGCGATCGGTGCGCACGACGGTCTCGAGTGCTTCGGCTTTCTCGCCCGCGACAATCTTGCAAGAGATCACCTCGCAGCCGGGATCTTCACGGCGGAGCTCGTCGGGAAGTTGCTTGACCAGTTCACGCAAATCGAGATCCTTGTGGGGATAAGCCACCACTAACAGATTGTCCGACCAGACTCCGTGCGGCGGACCATTGGCGAACAATAGTGCCACTTCACTGGGCGCGAGCGCCGGAGCCCATCCTTCGGGTAGATCGATTGCAAATTTGTACTCGCGCTGAATCCACTGGTTCGAAGACTTCGCCAGCAAGTCGGCTCCCGTATTCGGCGGCGAAAAGCGGGTGGCGGCGACCAGAGCATCAAACGCGGGGCGAACCCGGGCATAGACGGAGTCTTCGACATTCAAGATAAACGTGTAGAGCTGCCGATTGGCGATGGTACGTATTTTGACTTCGCGCCAAAAGCCCCCTGCGAGGGGATGAAACTCCCAGATTGTCTCGAGTCGTTCGCCCTGGGCATCTTTGATGACTCGATTAGCAGCGAGCGTACCGTGATCGAAGTTGCCCTTCTTCGAGCTGGTGTCGATCCGAGTACGATAGTCATCAAGAGCTGCCGGCGCCAGTGCCAGCTCGCAGGCGACTACACCGGGACGGTCAAGGTCTTTCTGGGGAATGATCGCGATGAAGATTCGATCTTCCTGCTCGTGTACCGCAACCTGCCAGCTCTTGGGAATTCGCGTTGCCAGGCCGTACTTGGGCGCCTCGAACGGCTCGGTTGGGAGCGGGGTGTCGGCCGGTCCGGTGGCAACCGCGGCGAGTAACAGCACTACGGAGAAGCTCGTCATGAACATTGCTCCCATCACATGTCACGAATGTAATCCGCCCCGTATGATCGGACGTACTTGCCATTGAGTACGTGAAACGTCCGCAGCCTTTCGATGAGCTGGCCGCTAAACCGTTTGAGCGGCAAGTGGACGATTTTCTTGCCGAATTTGCGGGCAAGCCGGCGCCAAGCGGCGGGAGGAATCTTCGGGCTCACGACCGCGACGTGCCGGTCGCGGCTATGGAGGAACGCCGCAGCCAGCAACCGCTCTTCGAGGGTATCTGTAAAGTCGAGCCGCCGGTCGACCCAGACGTCGGGAATTGGCCGCGGCGGAAACACAAAAAGCGCACCACCGTACTGGGCCTGGGCGATCCCAGGCCCGACGAGGTTTTTCATGGGATCAGTGGCATAGAAGGCCAGCGTTGATTCCTGAGCATGTTCGGCATACCAGGTGGTACGATTGACGTAAATCGCTGGGTCGGCCGGCAGCTCGAATAGAAAGATCACCATTTCGAGCGATCCCCGGCTCGGAGGTACGACCTTCACATAGAGATCGCCTTTGTGCCAGTTCCTCAATGTTTCCCGTATATCAATTCCATCGCGCACGCTCGTTGTGAATTTCTCGGTACGCGCCAGGTCCGCGCCGAGCATGGCTTTGGCCTGATCGCGCACGTGGCGGTGAAAGCTCTCGATCCGGTCGTCCTCCGGGGGCCAAGAACACATGCCGAAGGGATCCCAGCGTTGCCGCCACTGTTTCTGCTCTTCTTTCCGAGGACGAGGTCGCAGCTCGCACGTTCGCCACGAGATCGCCTGACCCGGCAACCGGCTCACCATCGGCCCTTTACCCCAGACAGGGAGTTCCGCCTGATTAATTCCCATCCGCGCCAGGCCTGACTCAAAAAAACCAGGCATATCCGGTGCATCATCGTCGTCAGAATTAATATATGGATAAGACCGCGCCGTTTCTGCCAGCGCAATCGCGAAGTCGTCGCCTGCCGTCTGCTGGGCCGCCACGATGAGCGTGTAAAGATCGGGCGTCAGCCGGCGGTCGAGAAGCGAGAGGTTGCGGATGTAACGAAACAGAACCGATAGCGTCTGCGGTGTGACCCGTTCGGCAATTTTCGGGTGTCTTTGCCGCAATCGCTCCCGCGCGTCGAGCACCATCTCTTTGACGCCGTCCACCGAAAGGTTGTCGTCGGCGGTAAGCTCTCGTCGGCCGCGCTCATACAGTCCGGTGATATACGGCAACTCACCGAGCATGAAGACCAATGTCCGCGGATCCACGCCATAGTTCGTGATCGGAGAGAAAAATGACGCCGGCACGGGGGGTTCCAATCGGCGCTTGTAAGCGTCGCGGATCCAGGGCCAGTCTAGGATCGAGCAGACCAGGAGAATCGAACTGTGGCGAGATTCCAACTCACGGAGCCTGGATGCCATCCACGCGATCCGCTCGATGTTTTGACCGGCGCGGGGGGTGGAACGGTTGCCAAGACGGCGGCCGCAAAGCGCTCGGGACTGACTGTCTTGAGTGCGTAGGGATCGGGAAACGTCGCCGTCACGGGCTCGAAGCGGTGCGTTTCGAGATCGATGAACGCGCGCGCAATTCGCTCGCCCCGAGCCGTTCGCAAGGCGGCGATCACTCCCTGACATGGGTCGATTGGTACGTAGCTGAAGCCCAACTCGCCCGCTGTTTCGTCATCCTCCCTCTCGGCGTCGACCTGAACGACAATCGAGATCGCCGGCAGCTGCTCGACGGCCGCCTCGACATCCTCCTGAAAAGACGGCGGCAACGGCACCGCCACGCAATCATATGGCCGGCTCAGCAATTCTTCGCGGACTTGAATCGCAAAGTCACCGGAACCGTGAATGATGGGCATGACCCTGATGCGCGGACTGATCGCAAAAAAGTCGTCAGCAGTCGGGGGTCGTACGTTCATCCATCACTCCGCGACTTGGGCCGAGCCTTTTCGTTTCGGCGGCCCAATTTCTGAGATGCCCGAGCGCCTCTTGAAAGTTTGGCGAATTCATCGTAAATCTTCCGCTCGTCCTTTAGTCTTTTAGTGTAACGTACCTTCCCTCAAAAGGGGGACAGGTCCTGGCTCAAACCGCCGGAATACAAGCTTGACGATGGTCGCTTTTTGGGAAACCCTGTCGCGCTTATTTCCACCCTTGAAAGTCAGGGCGAAACTCTGGCCAATCATGTCGGTTCTCGCCTGTTACGGCGTGCTGGTGAGCTATGCCATTCAGTTCGAGCACCTACCTCATATTGAATGGGGAGCCGAATCGACGGTCGTGAACGGGCTGGCCCTGAGCTTCCTGATCGGTTTCCGCAATAACCATGCTTATGACCGATGGTGGGAGGCACGCAAGTTGTGGGGTCAGCTCATCAACGAAAACCGCAACCTTTGTCTGAAAGTGCGATCGGTGTCAGGGATTCAAGCTTCCGACCGCGAGGCTATCAGTCGTCTGATCATCACGTTTGCGGACTCACTCAAAGACCATCTGCGTCGGGGTCAGGGAACAGACGCGACGCCCGCGGCGAATCAAACAGATGGACTTTGGCAGCACCAACCGAGTCACGCCGCCAACGGCATTCTCGAGACCGTCATAGGCTGGCATCGTGAAGGCCACATCGATGGATGGGGATTGCTGTGGCTCGATGGTCACGTCAAGTCGCTCATGGACATCTGCGGCGCTTGCGAGCGAATTCGCAACACGCCACTCTCATCGTCTTATCGTGCGCTGGTCCGCCATGGGATCGCCATCTACCTGGCCATCGCCCCGTTCTACCTGCTTGAAGACACCGGGCTGGCCGGATTGCCGATGTTCGTGCTGGCAGCCTATTTCTTGATCGGGATCGAGCTGGTGGCCGAGGAGATCGAAGAACCATTCGGTCCCGGCGGTGACAACCTGCCGCTCGAGCGGTATTGCCTCACGATCGCGAACTCTGTCCGCGAAATTCTCGGAACGGCCAACATTTCTCACTAATCTTCGTCGTCTTCAAACTCATCATCGGCGTCAGGGTGGAGAGGATCGTCGGGGCCGAAAAAAAGGTCTCCCAGACCCATCGGAGCGTGCTGCCCTCCCATCGCCGAGCGTTTCCGGCGGGCCAAATTCTGCAGGTCGGCTGCCTCTTCACCAAGCACACAAAACAGCGCCTCACGCCAAGCGACATCCCGACCTAAAGGATGGGCAGGATCCTGAGCCATGCGCTTGATCGCAAAGCGGAGGAGGTTGATGCCGTCGCGCGGTGAGAAATCGAGCTTGAGACGATGAGCCTGCTGAAGAAACTCGACGGTCAGAGCCAAAAGCGCATCCTCTGCGAATGGTAAATGGTATTTGAGGATCGACATCTCGTCATCGCGGGTCGGAAATCCCAGCGCGAGGGTAGGCTGAAGCCGTGACAAGATATAGTCGGGGACTTCGTAAGTCGACTCGTCCTCATTCATCGTCACGCAGACGCGGAACTCGGGGTGAGCCGGAATCGTGACGCCCGCGACAATGCTCTCGACGTAGCGCCGATGGTCTAAGAGCGGAGCGAGGCTGGCCCACGACTTTTCGTTCATCCGGTTCCCCTCGTCGAGCACGCATACACCCCCCGCGAGCATCGCCGACAAGAGGGGAGAAGCGTGATAGGCGATCTTGCCGCTCTCGGCCAGCACAGGGGTGATAATCAGGTCTTCCGGCCGCGTGTCGGCGGTGCACTGGTTGATGTAGAGAGGCTGCTTCCGCAAACGGGCAGCGGCCATCGCGAGCGTCGTTTTGCCGATACCTGGCGGCCCGATCAGACGCGGCGAGAGGGGCAGGTCGCGCGGGTCAACTACCAGCCAGCACGCCAGAAGTTGGCGTAAGATTGCGTCTTGACCGATCCAGTTTTGATCGGTCGCGTCCGGAACACTCAGATGGAGCGTCACCCCGCCCACAAGGGTCGTCTTGGCGGTGATAGGCTCAGGTACGGCTTGGCGTGCAGTCATGGGTTGCTCAACCTGCCGAAAGAGAGTCGCGAGTCTTCAGTTAGCCGGGTGTTCGGCCGATCATTTGAGTCTCTACGAGTGTACCGATTCACGTCCTGATCGGCGAGCAGACCCTCCTATTATCGGTGCATCACTTGACCGTTTCACGCAGTCGAACTCACGCGCGAACAATTGCCATCGACGGCCCGCCTGGCTAACCTCAATGTCCGCGATCTCCTCATGAGCAGCCGGACCGATATCCAATTTCTTCTTAATTTGGAGCTTAAGTCATGGACAGTCCATCATCTGGCACTCCGACCCTAACTGGTTCGTCGTATCCCGCCACCGCCGTCAGCCGTCCCGACCCGTTCAACCCCCGCTCGCTCTTCAACTCATTGCGGAATCAGCTCATCAGCGGACTCATCCTCAGTCTGCCGGTTGTGATCACCTTCTGGATCATCTACTGGATTTTCATGACTCTTGAGCGCTTCCTGCTCGACCCTGCCGCCGCCCTCATCCATCGGATCATCGCGTGGATGAGGAATTACCCGTTCTTGGGCGAACTGGACCTACCCGACTGGTGGTACAACATCGCATCGCCAGTTTTGGCAATTATGCTGATGTTAACTATCCTTTATATGATGGGTTTATTCCTGCGTTCGTGGGTGTACCGTACGATCGACTGGTTGCTCTTGCGTTTGCCGATCGTCGCCACGATATACAAGGCGGTTCAGAACGTGGTCAACTCACTCGGGAGCCAGTTCCGCGGGGGCGCCGATTTCAAGCGGGTGGTCCTGGTGCCGTTTCCCCATCCGGGAATGCGATCACTCGCACTGGTCACCAATTCACTTCGCGATGTAACGACCGGCCGAACGATCCTCACGGTGTGCGTTTTGACCGGTGTAATGCCTCCTGCGGGTTTCACGCTGTTTGTGCCGGAAGAGTCTGTTACGAGCATTGCGTGGAGCGTGAACGAAACTTTGCAAGCCATTCTGTCGGGGGGAATCACTGCGCCGTCGACGATTCATTTTACAGAGGGAATGAACACATCAAAACCCGGCGTCGCCGGAGTCGCCGTCGACATCTAGCGGCGCAGCCAGCGATTGGCCCGGCAAGCAACCGAGACAGCTCGCAAGCGCAGTGCCGGCCGGACCCACAGCCGTCGCGGACGCCGATCAGATCGTCAATAGAAAAGGGATGTCAGGAGAATCCCAACATCCCTTGATAAACGGACGTAGAATCTTGCCGTAATCTGCCCGATCGAGCTCAATACATATCGTCATAACCGCCGTGGCCGCCGCCGCCGGGCTTTTTCTCATCATCCTTGGGGGCGTCGGCGATCAGGGCGTCGGAAGTCAAGAGCAGCGTGCTGACGCTCGCGGCATTCTGCAAGGCATAACGAGTCACCTTGGTGGGGTCAATGATGCCCGCCTTCACCAGGTCGGTGTACTCGTCCTTAAGGGCGTCGTAGCCGAAGTTGGCCTTGCCTTCGGCGACCTTGGAAACGACGACTCCGCCGTCTTGACCGGCGTTTTCGGCGATCTGGTAGAGGGGAGACGCGCAGGCCTTGACGATGATGTTGAAGCCGATCTCTTCGTCGTGCGAGAGTCCCTTGGTCTTGACAGCCTTGGAGGCCCGCAAGAGAGCGACGCCGCCACCTGGTAGGATGCCTTCTTCGAGAGCTGCACGAGTTGCATGAAGCGCGTCTTCGACTCGAGCCTTCTTTTCCTTCATTTCGCTCTCGGTCGCGGCGCCAACGTTAATCTTGGCCACGCCGCCGGCCAGCTTGGCGAGCCGCTCTTCCAGTTTTTCGCGGTCGTAGTCACTCTTGGTATCGGCGATCTCGCGGCGAATCGACTCGATGCGTCCCTTGATCGCGTCGTGACTGCCGGCCCCTTCGATGACCGTGGTGTTGTCCTTGTCGATGATCACCTTCTTGGCACGGCCAAGGTCTTCGAGCGAGACGTTTTCAAGTTCGATGCCGAGCGCCTCGAAGATCGGTTTGCCGCCGGTCAAGACAGCAATATCCTCGAGCATCGCCTTGCGGCGGTCACCGTAGCCGGGTGCCTTGACGGCGGCGCTGCGGAATGTGCCGCGCAACTTGTTAATGACCAGGGTCGCGAGTGCCTCACCCTCGATGTCCTCAGCAATAATCAAGAGAGGCTTGCCGGTCTGCGCAACTCGCTCGAGCACCGGAACCAAGTCCTTGACCACTGAGATCTTCTTCTCGTGAATCAAGATGTAGGCATCTTCAAGGACCGTTTCCATGCTGGTCGGGTTGGTGACGAAGTACGGGCTAAGGTACCCGCGGTCGAACTGCATGCCCTCGACCCACTCGACCTCTGTTTTCAAGGTCTTGCCTTCCTCGACCGTGATCACGCCGTCTTTGCCAACCTTCTCGGTGGCCTCGGCGATCATTTTGCCGATCTCGGAATCAAAGTTGGAAGCGACCGTCGCGACTTGCTCCGTCTCGGTCTTCGTCGTCACCTTCGTGCTCAGCTTTTGAAGCTGTTCGACGATATCAGCGACCGCCTTGTCCATCCCACGCTTCATCAGCATTGGGTTGACGCCGGCCACCACCGCCTTCAGTCCTTCGTTATAGATCGCCTCAGCCATCACCGTCGCCGTCGTGGTGCCGTCGCCTGCGACATCAGAAGTCTTGCTGGCGACTTCCTTGACCATCTTGGCGCCCATATCTTCATATTTGTCTTCGAGCTCGATTTCTTTCGCGACGGTGACCCCGTCTTTGGTGACGGTGGGCGAGCCGAACGACTTCTGGATGATGACATTCCGGCCGCGGGGCCGAGCGTCACCTTCACCGCGCGAGCCAGCTTGGCCACGCCGCGCTGCAGCGACTGGCGCGCATCCTGATCAAATTCGATCATCTTGGCTGCCATGCGTGATTCACTCCCGATTAAAAGAAATAGATTTCTTCGCTGATTGCCCAGAGCCCGGTCAAACAGGCTCGAAATAGTTCGTCATGATCGCATCAGCCAATGACGGCCAGAATGTCTTCCTCGCGCATCAGCAGGACCTTTTTGTCCCCGTCGATCTTGAATTCCTCGCCAGCGTAGGAGGTGAACAGAACGTGCTCACCCACCTTGACCTGCAGCTCACGGCGCTTGCCGTCCTTGGTGATTCGCCCGTCACCGACGGCCACGACCTTCCCCTTCTGAGGTTTGTCTTTGGCCGTATCCGGCAGGACGATCCCGCCAGCCGTAGTTTCCTTGGCCTCTTCGCGCTCCACGACAACCCGATCGCCTAGTGGTTTCAACCCCATCGAACCTCTCCTTGATCTCGCTCGACCCTTACGGCAGGCAGAACGCCCGAACCCGTCATCGCGATTCTCGGAAATCCACAACCCCGTTGCTCACGCATCGCGAAACACGATGCTATTGGTTCGTCTCTCATGCAAGGAACGTGCCCGGCAGAAATTTAGTCATAAATGCTTTGTAAAATGGCATTTACGCCGTGTAATTCCCAGCCAAGCGATCCGCACTTCCTGCCGAACCCGGCGGATTGGCTCAGCCGGCTGCCAATTCGGCAGCCACCGATGGGGGTTTGAGTAGCGGAACGAGGAGGTGTGTCGTCGCCCGCAAGATGCTGCGGTTTACTTGAGGTCAAACATGGGCTCGTTCGTTTCTTGAAGACAAGGGCTCTCGACCTTGACCCCACAGACCACAACCCCGCACGTACTGGGGTTGCCTTGAAGTGCTGGGCAGGCGAACTCTGCGCAGCGAGCGAGGACCCGCGAAAAACCGGCGTCATCATGGCTATTTCAAATCAAACACAGGCTCGTTTGGGGTGTCTTTGGAGACTTGAGCAGTCAGACCTGACGTTCGGGGATCGGCGTACTGGTTATTGGAGACAGCAGAACTCGCCTTCTTTTGCAGTATCATTTCCCGGCCGAACAGATTGCTTTCGCTTCGTCCCCGCGCGTCGGAAATACCGACCTTGTAATGTCCCGCGGGAACCCCTTCCGAGCCCACATACGCGACGAGGTTGAAGGCACCTTCGTTATCGATCTTACCAGTGACGCGAAACGGCTCTCCTGGAGAGACCTTAGGAGCATCGCTGCCCTCTCCAGCGTACTCGAAAATGATCGTCCCGCCGGTCATTGGCTTACCTTTTACGATGACCTTGCCTTTGACTGGATACACAGGCGGATGTTCGTTGAAAGCGGGGCCACACGCGGACAACGGAATCGTGCCCGCGAGTAGCAATAACCGGCCCCAATGGACGCGAGCAGATCGGAAGGGTGTGCGATCTATCATCATCGAATCCTTGTAAGCTCGATCGTGCAATTTCGGTCTGGCGTTCTCGAAGATGTCGGCCACCAGGCAGCAGGATCGAGCGAGCCCAAACCTCAATATCCATCGCTCGAGATGACTTCTCCGCCCGCCGGACTGATCAGCCAAACGAAAACCGAAGGTGCGGTCGCCTGCTTGATGAAATGCACCGACCCGTCGGCGAAAACGTGGTTCGCTCCGCCCGGATGGAACGCGTAAACCTCGTTATTGCTGCTCCAATTCGTGTGCTGCTTGCTGCCATCGCCGTCGGTGTAAAACTCGCTGTTGTAATCGGCCCAGCCCCAGCCCGAGCCTTCGTTGGTATACACCGTGGGCCCTGACTCACCGATTCCCGGAACAATCGACCCGTCGGGAATCAGCCGGCCGTTAAGGTAATAATTGGGCCGACCCGCGTCTTCCGAAACCATGATCGTATTCGATGTTCCGTCAGTGACCGAAGCAAATCTGGGCGCAACATTGCCATGCAGTAAACCGCGCGTATCGACTCCCGCCGGGTGCGGGACATTGTTTTTATCCATCCAGCCCGAATCGACACCATCGTCGACCGCGTAGTCACCAGCGGCTAGCGTGACTGCCCAGCCGGCTCCGTAAAAGGCTTGCGACAGCGGATCGGTGTAGGATGCCGAGCGGAAGGCGTTAGGCGCTGACGGGCACACCATGAAACTGAGTTGCGTTCCCACCATCGTCGTGTTCACAGGGGCACTGTACGGCTGTGACACGTTGTAAGCATTATAGATATTTCCCTGCTCAAAGTACGGCAGGCAGATCGTGACCCACGTTTGCACGTCGATCATGCTATTGCAAACTTCGCCGATCTGAATCGGGCAAGGCGGTTCATAGTTGTCGGGGCCGACGACGCCAATGTTTGTCAGGTCTGCGGGTTGATACGGCGGCCGCAAGAGCGCGGTGCTGATCGCCCAGGTTGGTGGCAATACCAGCCGGGAATTTTCGAAATTATGCATCGCCAACCCGATCTGCTTCAGATTGTTAATGCAAGAAGCGCGACGAGCCGCTTCGCGTGCCGACTGTACGGCTGGCAAAAGCAGCGCGATTAGAACCGCGATGATCGCAATGACAACGAGCAGTTCGATCAAAGTGAAGCCGATGCGGGAAGTCGCGTGCTGGCGTTTAATTATCACGCTGCAAGTCTCCGTTGATGTATTCTCAACCTCCATTTGGTCAAAGCTTACAGATAGTAACCTCAGACCGGCGCGGTTATTAAGAGACGGTTAACTTCGGGATAAGTTTCAGGTAACCCGGACTCACTTGAGCGGCGACGGATCGAGCGGAAGTGCTTCGAGAAAGCGATGAATGCGGTGACGCAGGTCGCCAAATTGAATCAAATCATGGGCTGCTGTCGGCTCATCCCAGCCCCACCAAATAGCGGGCGGACCCTCGGCTAACACGCGCCACGCGGGGGTGGTGGGATCGATTCCCAGAGAGTCTGGCCAGCACCGCGCCGGCCAGATGGCACCGACGCGCCTCGGTGGTATTTTGCCGGTGCGCATCCAGCCGTCACAAATCGACGCGACTGAACGATCGGGACGAGTCACAGATGCTTGCGCGGCCTTCTGCATCTCTTCGCCCCAAGAGATCACAACGTCCGGGCCGCGCCGCGATAGCGCAAGCGGCCGTCCGCCGACCCTTGCGATGAAGTGACCATCGCCACCTGGCTTTTGTCTGGCCGCCGGTACTTGTGGCCTTCCGCGCCCTTGTGCGGTCAAGAGGCTTTCTAGGCGAGGCAAGACATCGGTCACGAGGCGATGGGCGCTCGAATGAGCGTCGGTATGCAGGACGACAATGGCACCGATCGGCCGGCCGGGCCGATCCGTGCCGCCTATGACGCCGGCAGTGACGCCCTTCAAGTGGGGCCATAAGTCCGCCTCAGGCCGGGCTCCCGCCGCGGCTGCTAACAGATTGAACCGCGCCCGCAGCGGTGCCAGCCCCGCGCGCATAGGGTCGGCGCGTTCGACACGATCAGCGACGGCAAACGCTGAGTCCCAAAATGACTCGCCTGGCTCCAGTGCCACCGAAACCGCGGCCATGACATCCGCCGCAGGAATCCATTCCAGCCAAGCCGGCTCGACGGCGACTGGCGGCTTCGCGGTTGGCTGTTTGGCAGCATCGACGCGATCCCGCGTCGTAGTCAACTCAATCGTTAGACGGTCTCCTGTTAAGCCCAGATTTCCGTGGATGTGTTGCCATCGCAGTCCCTGCAACAACGCGACGGCGCGGCGAATTGCGATTGTTCCGGCATCGGGCGACATCATGCCTGGCTTTAGATCGAAGACCAATCCCGAATCAAACGGGATTTGGCTCGCTTTTGTGCTCATCGCTTCGGCGTTAATGACATCGCCCTCGTTCGCGGCCGCCCGCGCCGGCGCGGCATTGACTCGGCGCAAGCCGCGCATGAGTTCTTCGCGCGAGCTACCGACGATCAGCGTTTCACCGATCTGCGCTGCCACGGTCCCACCGATGGGCCCGAGCCGTTCGACGCTCTGCCCCCTGCCCTCAACTGTCAGAAGCAAATCGGGGCTGCCGCTCGTTAGCCTTTGGGCGGTGATCCCGGCGGAGAGTGTCCCATCGTCGCGTGGCACGACGGCATACCAGCGAGGTTTGCCGTCAGCCGCGCTCACGTTAAAGCCAATTTGCGTGCCGTCCATTACCCGCCACTCTGGTGTCATCTCGGGATTGAAGAACGAGATCACGGCCTCGAGCGGCTTGCCCAGTTGATTGGGGTCGCGAGTGGCACGCTTCCAGCCAGCCAATGCCGCGGCAGGATGGGGCGAGCGAGCACCCTCAAACAGCGTGAGCACGCGTGCCGCTTGCCGATCGGGATGAACCAAAGTGATCGTCAGGGCATCGCCCTGTTCGGTAGACGCACCTAGAACTCCAAACTGCGACGACGCGCCGATGCCTACAGCCATCGCGATCGAGAATGCATACGCCACGAATCGGGATTTAGACATCGACCTCACCACTTAGCCGGATTGCGTGCCGCACGCCGGAACGTATCGTCGGTTGGTTCGTTCGGCGGCTGATCGCGAACGCGTCGACAGCACGGTACCGAACGCCGCCGGTTGTCGACAGACCAATTATCGATTCGGTTGGTGGCGCGGCGGAGCGTTTTCAGCGAGTCAAGCGACCGCGCCGAGGCTGGCCGGCATGCCCTCGATTGCAAGGACGGAATGAAACAGTTGCAACGAGCTCAGCGGTTTTGCGGCTCCAAAATGGCAGTAGATGGCAGTAGATGGCAGTTTTTGGGAAGGTCTCCGACTGCCTCGTCCCGCGCGACGCGATCGACAACGATTTCTTTAGGTGACTGATGAAGCTCAAAGGCACACAAATCGACACCACGATATCGCCGCCGCGGGCCCGGTTGCGCCGAGTCAAATGGCGAAGATATTGGCGGATCGGCCCAGGGAATCTAGCGAGGTTGCAGTTTGTCAGCGGTTTCGAGATGGCGGCGGCGGTAGATATGACGATCGTCGATCAATCGTAAGCGCAGTTTCCCTGCAACCCCTATATATACAATATACGGGTTTTTGCAGATTTCGTTAATGCACCTACGCACGTACGCGCGCCATTCCTGATCGCGGGTGTAAACGCCGATAAGACTTATGAATATTTCCAAAATTTTATTTTGGAAATATTAGCGCACACAGCAATCAGGTGAACTCTGACGTGCAGGCAATTCTGCGCCCGTACCCTGAACCAGCGAGACGACCGTCGAGCGGGCCGTGACACAACATTAGGGTGCCGGCGTACCAGGACATGCACCGCGGAGGTCGCCGCCAATCGGGCTGGGGCAGTAAGGAAATGCACAGCATACTAAAAGATTGGATTACATCTTGCGAAAACAGTCTACTCTACGAACGGTTTGCCGAATCGATCGGGGTGTTGTGCCGCTCTGATTCGCAGCGCGACATTGTAAAAACCGATTGGTGCAAATTGACCTACGGGCCAACAAAAAATTGGAGCAGAAAGTGGCTTGCGTACTGCGAACGATGGCCAACCATTACCTCGGTGCTTAATGCCCTGAAGGCGCATGACTACCGTAACGCTTCCCATGTGCCCCAGAGGTTTGAATCCGATACCATGATCAGGGGTGTAGCGGAGGAAATGAGACACACTCAGCGGCTGATGCTGGGCCAGGAGGTCCGGAGGAGACTTTCATTGAGGTCTTCGAGTTGCTAACAAGCGATTGATGCGGACAGCGTAGGAGACGCTGGTTCCAGTTGGGGGGCTTTTCGAGTGTAGTCGCGAGGAATCGGGATCACGATCGGTTGATTGTCCGTGATATGATCACGGTTAATTAATTCGGGCGGCGACCCAACCCTTCCGTGCGGGGGCAGACAATGGAATCACCTTCTTGGAGGTCCGGAAGCCGTTTAACCGTACGGGAAGCCATGATCCTTGTAGCAGGGTTGGCGATCAGCTTGTGGATCGAGCTAGACGACCTGCTGCCTAGCATTCGGACTGCCATCGACGTCGTGGCTGAGTTCCCGTCAGTTCGTATCGCACTCTACCGGACAGCCATCGTTCTCTCTGGCCCCGTTCAACCGGTGGTCGCAGTCTGGACGCTGACGATCCTGGTCCTCGCCCTCAGCCGATGCCAGAGCCGTTACCGCCAACTCGCGTGTCAGCCGGGTTTCATGGCCTGTAGCTCGGTGGCCCTGGTCATCCTCATTGTCGGTCCTCTGAACTTTGCAACCAACAGACTCAACCTTACATCCGGTCTACCGCTTTCGGTCCGAACGCAAGTCTATCTCGGGTACGCCCTGACCTTTGACAATGCGGAATGCGGCATCGCGGTGGCGGCGGCTTGGCTGACCCTGCTCCTGGGCGGGCGGTGGCGGCCTCGGCCGGATTGGATCGAACGGAGCGGCTTGGCCCTGGGTTACTTCTGGATCACGATGATCCCAGTTACGCGGCTCGGCCCTCACCTCCTTCGACTCCTGTAACGCCTCGCTGCTGAGCGACACCCGACGGTCGGCTCGGCGGCCTCTTCGTGTTCCCGTGTACGAATCCCATCGATGAGAAAATGGGCGCAGACCGCGGCCAAAATCCATCCCGATCGTGCGTCTTACACGTGCATTCGCGATCCGGCTAAGCAATCGCCAAAACGTCCCTAAAACGGATCCGCACGCTTCGCCGTCTTGTTGATCGACCCAATCACACGAACGCGATGGCGGCCTGCAACGGCCATTTATGCTGTGGGAACGACTCGATCTGTTATTTACTCGCCTTTTGCTCCTCGACGATCTTGTGCAGCGTCTTGGCGAAGAGTGAGCCATCGCCGAATGGACCTTGACGGTAGGTGTCAGCCAGCTGTGTAAGGCGTTCGAGAGCTTTGAGTTTGCTGTCTGGAGTCCCGTTGCGAAGATCAAATTGTGCTCTACTATCTTCAATCAGATCGAAAAGCCGTTTGATGTCGCCCATTCCTGCGAGTCGAAGCTTTGCCCGTTGATTCTCCGATAGGTTGTGATTTTTGGCTGCATCGCGGAGCATTACGAAAAGGCGACCTTTCAGGTGGTTTCGCCGCTCCCTTTCAGTTGAATTATCGCGGAACACCCAGGCGTCGAATTTCTCCCATGCGGCCGCCGCGTCATTCTCATCTGCTTGCTGCCTCCGTACGCGCACATTCTGGTCCAACTCTGGAACCAGTCGGGTCGTTTCCGTTCCGGTCAGTCTGAATAAGCTGACTCTGGCGGTCGCGCTCACAATCTGCGGCCAGGCTCGGGGCAGGCTTGTTGCCGCCAGGAAACATGCTTAGGGGTATATCCTCACGTGACGGAAGATAAGACGTATGTCTTGGAAAGGCGCGTCTCGTATCCTTTCGGAGGGTTTCTGCCATGAGTGCAAGCTGAACGAAAGGGAAAATGCGCCGTGCGGAAACTCACGCGCTCGTTATTGGGAGAGAACCATGCGATTCCTTCAATCTTGGGCCATGCTTGCCCTTTTCGTCTCTGCCGGCGCGGCCTTTTACGCGCTGTCGCCACCCCGAGTTCGGATGATCGACGTGGACGCCGAGATGGCATCACGGGGAATTGACCGCGCCCACTACAAATTTGGGCCTAGCATGGCCGACGCGATACATGCCCTTGGCGGCGACGCCGAAAATGCCATCGAACCCGACGTCGACCCAGAGCTTATCCCTTACTTTTTCAAGTAGTGGCGTTCCCCTGCCCCGTCGGTCACCGGGGTCTATGTCCTACTATTCCTGTATTTCGGCCAGTGTGGTCAGGAGTCCGGTTCATTGCGATGGGGGCAGTCATGGCAAAAAAGAAACCGACGAAGACACCACCGAAGATTGGCGTGCAGAGAGCGAAGCAGCAGTTACCGGAGCAATTGAAGAATGGCGTGCAGATTCCGACGGTGGTGGATTTGCCGCCCGTAACAGAACAGGGACCGGGGGAGGATGACGGGTTGGTTGCCCTGCCGCAACCGGGCAGTCCCTATGTTGCGGCGTATGGCTGCCCCGGCAAGAAACCCGAACTGGTGCTGTACGTCATCCTTAAAACCGGCTATTCCAAGGCTACGCCTGGAGCAATCAACGCGGGCCGGGGCTTGCCGTAATCGCCTCGGATAGTAAAGCGACTCCTCCCCCTGCCCTGCCTCCTTAGGCTGGGATTTCTGGCGGTTCATCTCGGCCAGTGCCTTTTCGTAGTAGTCATAGGCCCGCTGGCGCGTGGCCGGGCTATCTGGCCTGCCCTGCTGCTCAATTGCCTGGTCGACATAGGCGGCCAGGGCACAGCCATGGAAGTTATGCCGGGCTCGCCATAAGCGCCACAATGTCGACCCCCGGATTATGCCACCTGGGGATCTCCGGGAGATGCGACATCCGGCGATTCAAAGCAGGGTCTTCACGTCCCTGGGACACGCTGCCACTCACGGGATTTGGAGTGATGCAAGGAGCGTCGCGACTGCTATCATTGGGAGGATGGAGCGTACCGGGACGGGCCCGGGTCGATGTCGCTCGCCGCCCTGTCAACGAGACGGCGATGCAACATTTTCTTTGGGGGGACTGCTGATGAACCGGTTCCGTATGACGATCAGGTCGGGGATGGCCTTGGTAGTCTTTACCGGCCTTGGCTTCGCCGCGCTGCGTGACGCCTCGATGTGGTGGGTCGCCGGTGTGCTCGGCTGCTTGATCGGGCTTTTGCTGACCGCGTGCGTTGGGGCGATTTATCGCACGGGAAGAGAGCGCGCGTTCTGGCTGGGGATCGTCGTCTTCGGTGGAGGCTATCTTTTGCTCGCTCAAATTCTCTCCTCCGACGGCACTGGCAACCCCGTCGCGATCATAAACCGGGTGCTCGACTGGGCCGACGATTCCAATGTCTTGCTCAGCCCCGCGCAAATCCCGCGCCGAAGTAACGGCGATTATTCCGCCGTCGGCAACAAGCTGGTGATGATCCTGGTCGCGATGATCGGGTCGGTCGTTGCCGTCGCCTTTTACGACTCACGTGAGCGACGACGGAGCGAGCGGCCGAGCGAAGCTCTCGGGGGGAATCGCGAATGACGGATGATGGCTGAACCGAGGGTCACCGCCTATCGTTGGTTGTCGTTCCGCACCTATCGCAAGCCGTTCACGGCCTGATGCGGCATAATCTGAGACCCACCAAAAAGGCCAAAAGCTTGTCACCAAGCCGGAACCAGGTCGGTTGGTCGTCCATCGATGCAGTCTCGGAGGGACCTTCTTCCTCGAGCCACAGGTCGGCATGGAGATACAATATTTCAACTTGGCGAACGAATACATTTTCTATGGGGCCGGGATGGGCGTCACATCACGGATATGAAGCGTTGCCCCGGTCATCAGCCGTCGCACGCGAAAGTCGGACGAGAAGAAGGAAGACGACGGATGGACGAGCCGATGTCGGATGCAGCTGCGTCGACCGCTAAATCGCGGAAGTCGCGTATTGGGATGTGCGCGCGCTGCTCGCGGCAGCGGTGCTGCTCAGCCGACGTGATCCTGTTTATTCCTCGTTGGTCGGTTGCCATGTCTGCATCGGCCATAATTACGACCCTTTCAGCTACCCAAATTTCTCATCGAGCGCCTGCCGCAGCTCTGCCAGCCATGTCTTGCAGCAACAGATAGAGCGCCGTCATCACTACCTCATCCTCATACACGTAGCGCCCGGTCGCCATCGCAGCACGGATGTCGGATGTCGATGGACCGGCGTCACCCTTCGGGATCATCCGTTTCATCATCGCCGGCACCGGCATCAACGCCGAATTCCGCCGCCAGGACGCCGGCGATGTCGCGCAGCCGTGCAGTACGCGCACAATCTCGATGCCCCCGGCAATGGATCGGTAGAAAACAAGGTATTTGTGGAAGCGGCTGACAGGAAAGAAACGCAGGCCGGCAAGCGCCGGATGATCATGCTCATAGCTGGCGCCCATCCCGGGCATGCCGGCCAGGCGGGTGAACGTGGCTTCGGCCTGGGCAAGAAAGCGCTGGGCAACGCGGAACCCGGCCTCGCGGGCATAGTAGCGGAAGGTTTCCACCAAATCCTGCCGGGCCTGCTGCCGGCGGTGGATTGTCTTGCTCATGGCCGGATGTGTTCACCGGCCAGCCCATCACGGGCTTCACGCTCGATAGAATCCCAATCCTTACGCGTCATTTTGACCGCTGGCCCGTGCAGCCCTTCCAGCAATTTTGCTTCCAGCTCCTGCTTGGCCCGCCGTTTCTGGGCGTCGCGGATCAAGGCGCGTAAATACTCGCTGGCGGAAGCATACCCTTCCTGCGTCATCTGGGCTTCGACAAACGCCTTCATGTCGTCGGGTACAGAAATGTTCATCGTTGTCATGCGCTATCCTCCCTGTAAGCCATCCTATCACGCATGGCAATTTTTGCCAAGAACATAAACCATCCCCGCAGCAAGCTGCGGGGATGGTTTATTGTTTTTTGCCACACCTTACCCCTGTGGCCGTTGCTCGGGGTCAAGCATCTCGAACTGCGTAATGCGCACGGCCTGGTTGGGAAAGCGAGCCACAATTTCGAGCTTACCCCCCATCGCCTCGATAAAGCCTCTCAGAGTGCTCAGGTACATGTCGGTGCGGCGTTCGAGCTTCGACACGGCGGCCTGGTTGATATGCAGCTTCGCCGCCATCTCGACTTGTGAGCGCTCGCGGGCCTCCCGCAGTTGGCGCAACGTCGCTTCTTCAGGCATCAGCTCCGCCGTCCGTTTTTTGATGGCTTGCTGCTGTTTTTTGGGCAGTTTCGCCATGAAATCATCTAATCGAATTGCCATAATAACCTCACTGCTCTAAGCGTTTTAGATGCCGCCGAAAGCGCTCGTCGGCAATGGGGAAGGTGCTTTTTGTACCATCACTTATCGCCCCGCTTGTTGCCGCCGACCAGCAAAATTGCTGTGCCGGCGGGATCAAAAACAAAAAGGATGCGCCACGGGTCGCCCCGGAATTGCACTCGCAGCTCCTTCATGTTGGTGAAGGCCGAATCTTCCAGCGTATCGACGCAGGGCCTGCCGAGCTGCGGCCCGTGCTGCCTCATCAAGTTTGCATGGGCGACTATCTCGTTCCGCAGATCGTCCTTCAGCCCGGCAAGCCATGCGGCAAAATCATCATCGAGCTGTACATCCCATTCCCTTGGGAACTTCTATTCCATACAGTGAATATATTCCTTGAATGGAATCATGTCAACCAGAATGATGGCGGGATGAATAGACGAGCTTGCCCCCATCCTCGTTAGTTCAAAGGACATTATCAGGCACTAAACCAGGGGGGTGGCATGACGCGGCCAGCAAAACGAATGGAAAACCTACCGGCGGTGATCGAGCCGCCGGCGGCGGCACCGCCGCTGCCTGCCCTGGTGCAAAACGCCGGCGGCGCTGCCGCCTTTGCCTGGGATGAATTCTTCTCCGGCGAGATCAGGAACCCCAACACGCGCCGCGCCTAAGCCTATGCCGTCCGCCAGTTCCTCGCCTGGGCCAACGCCCAGGGCGTCGAGCTGCACCGCATCACCCCCGGCCTGGTCGGCCAGTATATCGACCAACTCGGCGCCAGCGCGCCGACCCGCAAGCAGCACCTGGCGGCGCTGCGGGGCTTCTTCGACAAGCTGGTGCTCCGCCACGTCGTGCTGCTGAACCCCGCCGCCAGCGTCCGCGGGCCCCGCTACTCCACCGGCGAGGGCAAGACTCCCGAGATCGCCGTCGAGCAGGCCCGAACGCTGCTTAAATCCATTGATTTAAGCCACGTCGTGGGCTTACGTGACCGGGCGGTGATCGCCATCATGATTTATACCGCCGCCCGCGTCGGCGCCTCCGCCACGCTCAAAATCAAGAGCCTCGAGCATGACGGCAGCCAGTGGCTGCTTCACTTCGCCGAAAAAGGCGGCGAGGCCAGGGAAATCCCCGTCCGCCACGACCTCGAGCAATTGACGATCTTCACACTGCGTACATCGCTTGGAATAACTTGGTCAGCTAGCGAATTCAGATGTGCGTATCCTTTGTAGTCTGTCGAAAACCATGCTGATGTACGAAACCCTATCATCGGGTTGCCTGTATCTGCCATTAGCTCAGGATGATGTATAAAGTCAATGTTAAAGTAGACTGTCGCTTTGGCATAAACAAGATTGTACCAATATATGGCCTTAATGCGTTTCTTCGGATTTGCCTTAACGATCGGTTGTTGCGTGTTATATGATTGATAAAATTGCTTGTTAGTAGGACGGCTGATGCGAGGACACGCACAGCGCGTATGCTCATAAGCCGCATCCGCTCAGTCGATTGCATGACCCTCACATTCGTTGCCTGTCCTTGCTGCTTCAATTCCTCACCTGCGTACTTCGAACCAGACTCGGAGGCCGTTCCGCCGCGAGGAGGCGACGCCGTCGAGCTGTGTCAGGCATTTGGGGTTCCATCCGCCGCGGAGATGGCTGAGGCCATCCTGAGAGAAAACCTCCTTGAGGATGGTGCCTCGCTATCAGATGAGTTGGAGAGACACCGAGCACTCGCGACAGTGCTATGTATGCCGGAGAATGCAATCGGCGTTGGGTTCGAGGCTATCGAGCACGGTTACCTGCCGGAGGGCCTCTTGGCCACCGCGTTCGAGCGTGTGGAAAGAGATTAAGCGTCCGAAATGTAAGCGTCCGGGGCAGTAGGAGCTGCGAGCAGCGACAGTTCTCTGACGACCCGAGTATTCCGTCTTGGCGAGATGTGACGCAATCTATCGTGGTTAAATTGAGGCCGTGGTTTCAGATCTCGCGTTCGAGGCCTTGATCCGGCTAACCGACTGGTGCCAAATGGCGAACCCACGATTTTCAAGAAGTTGGTTACGAAAGTGGTTTCGCGTTAACGTCCGGGGGCTCATGGTCCTCGTTTTGATCGCTGGGGGTGGGGTCGGGTGGACGATGTATCAAGCCCGGGTCCAGCGCGAGATCGTGATGATGGTCCTACGGGCCGGAGGTACTGTGCGGTACGACTGGGGCCTGGAGGAAGGAGACCTGCTCGCGCAACACGTCCCCGTGCCTTGGGCACCCCGGTGGCTGGTGGATCGCCTCGGCGTCGACTATTTCGGACATGTCGTCGCCGTTCAGACACGATTCAACGACGCCGGAACCGATACACTCTTGGCCTCGGTGGCAAGGCTCGCCAACTCGAGGAGCTCGGTTTGGAAGGAGGTGAACTCACTGACTTAGGTATGGTGCATCTGGCCAGCCTCACAGCGCTCCGGCAACTCGATTTGAGCCGAGCTAAGATCAGCGACGTAGCGACGGTCCACCTGAAGCACTCGACCAGCCTTGAAAGCCTGAACTTGGCCAAGACAAAAATTGGCGACGCTGGTCTTGCTCATCTGGATGGACTGGTCCGTCTCGAAAATCTCGATCTCTCCGGCACGAGGGTGACCGACGCTGGGTTGGAATTACTGCGAGGATTGCAGAACCTTAGGACATTGAAGCTCCGTCGCACGGCTATCGGCGACTCGGGGCTTAAGCACCTGAAAGCGCTATCGAACCTCAAGCGTCTCGACCTATCTTACTCCAGAGTCGCGGATCCAGGATTAATTGAGCTAAAAGCGCTTCGGAATTTAGAAGAGCTGTCACTTGCTGGCACACAAGTGGGTGATGCAGGCATCTCGACTTTAAGGGAATTCAAGGCCTTGGCCGAGCTAGACCTTTGCAAAACGCCGATTGGCAACACCGGCTTGGGTCACTTGACAAATTTGGTCAATCTGCAACTGCTCTATCTCGACGGCACTCGCGTTACCAGCGCAGGACTCGTACATCTGTGCGCCCTGACCAGGCTTTCGCACCTCGATCTCAGCCACACCAGCGTGAGCGATGAAGGTTTGGAAAAGTTGAATAACTTGTCGCAACTCAAAGTGTTGGATTTGGAAGGCACACGCGTCACTGTGCACGGGCTGATGAAAATAGGCCCAGCCAAACCGGGCGAAGAGCTTGTTATCATAGGCGTCCCCTTGGGTGACTCGCAATAATCGGTGCGGCTGGTCGATGTGGAGGCGATCCCGGCTCGGCCCTCGCCCCCGATCGAGGTCGTGCCGCCCAGCACCCCTCGGCACGGCGCAAAAGAGCCGCCTGACCGGGAGCATCGGGACGAGAGTCCAGACCGAGTCATCCGAGCGCGGTTCGGCGCCGCGCCCACCGAGTTCGGCCGTCCCTCGCCGCGGCCGTGTGATCCGATCCCAGAGGTCCACGCCCGCCGGCCGGGGGACCGGTCGTGTCCCCCGCCGGTAGCGTGCACTGGCGTGCGGGTCCCCTCTCGCATTACGATCAATCCGCCGCTCCGGACGACGACCGGGCGTCTGCCACGGTGGGAGTCGCCGCGCCGTCCCCGAGCCCCGCCGGGACTATGCCCATGCCCGCCGAACGCCACCTCTTGCTCGGCCTGCTCGCGCTGCAGACCGGGTTGATCCAGCCGTCCCAGCTCGTGGCCGCCTTCCACGCCTGGACCGGCGACAAGTCGCGATCGCTGGCCGACCACGCCATCGCCCTGGGCCACCTGGGCGCCGCCCAGCGGGCGGTGATTGAGGCCCTGGCCGACTTGCACGTCGAGGCCCACGGCGGCGACGTCGCGCAGCCTCGTCGCCGTCCCCGCCGGCAAGTCCACGCTCGAGAGCCTGGCCGCCGTGAAGGACCCGGCGATGCAAGGACACGCACAGCGCGTATGCTTCTAAGCCGCATTCGTTCTGCAGTTGATTGCATGACCATCTCATTCGTTAACTTGCAGCTCGCGGCCGCGTTGCCTTGTAGCTTGTCCTCGTAGCTTTTATAGCTGTTCGCGCGTGCGTGTTCTCAAATCACCATCTAGAACTGTTGAACGCGCTTCGGTATCTTGCATACGGTAGCCAATGTAGTGCGTGTCCTCGCAGCCCTGTCCTCGCAGCCCCCGAGAAGGTGACCGTGGATTCCCCGTCACTCAAGTCGAAAAACGAGATCGAAACCTGGCCGGCGATGCTCAGTGAGCGCCGCCTGATCGGGGCCGACGTCAGTATTGGGTGCGTTGCGCCGACTCGAGCCCCTCCGCTTCACCGCGGAACTGCCCGTTCCGAAAGCCGCGGCGTCGATTGAATCCCCATAGGCGAAGGCCCGTCCCACGCGGCTCAGTTCAAAAAATTGTATCCGAAGCGCCGAAAACGCCCGTCGTGTGGCGCGGCTCGCATGCGGCACTTCAGATACAATCCTCCGCTTTAGCTGATACAAAAGAACAGCAGTCAAGAGTCGGCCCGAAAGGACGGATTCATTGCCGCCAATTAACCAAGATCAGCGAATAGCCGAGTTGCTGGATACGCTGATAATGAGAGGTGTTGCCGGTCGCGAGTTCCAATCCCTGATCGATCGCGACGGCGGCGATTATTGGGTCGGCTCGGCCGATGGGTTGGCCAATTCGTTCGAGATCGCCGGTAATGCGTCCGGCAAGCTCTGCGGCAGCGGTATCGAGGGGAAAGACCTCTTCGGAGGCGATCGATGCCAAGAAAGCATTAAGTCGCTGAAACTGCTGAGCCTTCTGGTATCCACGGACGATCTCAAGCACGGTGATCGTGGATAATGAATAATAGCCGAAGGCCCTCCGGTAGGTCTTCGCATTAGCAGCAACAGTCGGATTGTTGCCCTTGCGGATCTCCGAGAGGGTATCCGTGTCGAGGAGTACTTTATTCACCGTTGGTCAACCGCCAGGGCTGTTGCTCGCGGTTCCGCATTGCGTCTTCGACGATTTGATCCATTAATTCGGCATGGTCGCTCGCCGAGCCAAGCAGCGGGTCGGGCGAGGTCGAAATGGCGGACGTCTGGCGTGCCTGACGGTGAGTTTGGAACGCCCGCCACGCTTCGGTCAGCGCGGCGTCAACGGACGCGAAGCGGCCGCTCTGGACCTGTGCCAGAATCTCGCGTTCCACGTCGTTAGGTAAGTGTATCTTCATTTTGCCATATCCCTTGTTCACAGCATAACACAATGGGTGGAATTTGCCAAGCATTGGACATTTGCCCGTAGTATGCTGCAAGACCCCGATTACACTATATTTCGAGCACAGCAATTGGGCGACACCAAGATAGTGTAGAACTGAACCGAGCATACGCTTGTGCCAATTTTCGGCACAGCTCGCCAAGATTCTTGGGATACTCCGTCATGAACGCTGTGGACCAGTTATTTTTGAAGTGGCAGGGATGGATTAAGAACCAGCTATCACGGGAATTCAATCGCCTTTTACGAGACAAAATCGGCGATAACTGGATTTGCGCTATCGGTACCAGTGATAGTGGTGTTCAACTAACCCGCTGCAGGGCGAATCTCGGCGACACGCCGAGCAAATGATATTAACGCGAGGGGGATCGCAACGGCCCAAGAGGTTCGGCGATTTCTTCGCGTGCAAGCGCGCGATACGATTCCGTGACGACCCGAGTATTCCGTCTTGGCGAAATGTGACGCAATCTATCGTGGTTTAATTGAGGCCGCGGTTTCAGCCAAATCGGGCGAAGAGCTTGTAATCACAGGCGTCCCCTTGGGTGACTCGCAATAATCGGTGCGGCTGGTCGATGTTGAGGCGATCCCGGCTCGGCCCGCGCCCCCGATCAAGGTCGTGCCGCCCAGCACCCCTCGGCACGGCGCAAGAGAGCTGCCTGACCGGG
The DNA here is from genome assembly GCA_963850935.1 of uncultured Isosphaeraceae bacterium. Lineage (GTDB taxonomy): Bacteria > Planctomycetota > Planctomycetia > Isosphaerales > Isosphaeraceae > CAWFRS01. The sequence goes on along the minus strand of CAWKNT010000026.1, from coordinate 155,177 downwards.
AGCATCGGGATGAGAGTCCAAGCCGAGTCATCCGAGCGCGGTTCGGCGCCGCGCCCACCGAGTTCGGTCGTCCCTCCACGCGGCCGTGTGATCCGATCCCATAGGTTGACCCCCGCCGGCGGAGGGACCGGCCGAGTTCCCCGCCGGTAGCGTTCACTGGCGTGCGGGAACACTCTCGCATTACGATCAATCCGCCGCTCCGGACGACGACCGGGCGTCTGCCACGGTGGGAGTCGCCGCGCCGTCCCGAGCCCCGCCGGGACGTATGCCCCATGTCCGCTGAACGCCACCTCTTGCTCGGCCTGCTCGCGCTGCAGACTGGCCTGATCCAGCCGCCCCAGCTCGTGGCCGCCTTCCACGCCTGGACCGGCGACAAGTCGCGATCCCTGGCCGACCACCTCATCGCCCTGGGCCACCTGGGCGCCGCCCAGCGGGCGGTGATCGAGGCCCTGGCCGACCTCCACGTTGAGGCGCACGGCGGAGACGTCGCGCGGAGCCTGGGCGCCGTCCCCGCCGGCAAGTCCACGCTCGAGAGCCTGGCCGCCGTAATGGACCCGGACATCGAGCGGACACTCAGCCAGGTCGCCTCGGGCCGCGGCGCGGCCGAGGACGGCGACCCCGACCGCACGGCCAGCTACGCGGTGGGCACGGCGACCTCCGACGGCCAGCGGTTCCGCGTCCTCCGGCCCCACGTCCGGAGCGGCCTGGGCGCCGTCTTCGTCGCCGTCGACGCCGAGCTCAACCGCGAGGTGGCGCTCAAGCAGATTCTCGACGACCACGCCGACGAACCGTCGAGCCGGTCGCGGTTCCTGCTCGAGGCCGAGATCACCGGAGGGCCGGAGCACCCGGGGGTCGTCCCCGTCCATGGGCTGGGCACCTACGGGAACGGCCGGCCGTTCTACGCGATGCGGTTCATCCGGGGGGACAGCCTCAAAAAGGCCGCCGACCGCTTCCACGGCGACGAATCGCTGAGATCCGACCCCGGCCGCCGCTCGCTCGAGCTGCGCAAGCTGCTGAGGCGGTTCACCGACGTCTGCAACGCCATGGACTACGCGCACTTGCGCGGCGTGCTGCACCGCGACATCAAGCCGGGCAACATCATCGTCGGCAAGTACGGCGAGACGCTGGTCGTCGACTGGGGGCTGGCCAAGGCCGTGGGCCGAGTCGACCCCGGCGCGGACACGGGCGAGCGGACGCTGATCCCCTCCTCGGCCAGCGGGTCGGCGGAGACGCTGCCGGGCAGCGCCCTGGGAACGCCGGCGTATATGAGCCCGGAGCAGGCCGAGGGGGACCTGGAGCACCTGGGCCCCCGATCCGACGTCTACAGCCTGGGCGCGACGCTCTACTACCTCTTGACGGGCCGCCCGCCCGTCGAGGGGGACCTGCACGAGGTGATCCGCGCCGTGCAGCGGGGCGATATCAGGCCGCCGCGGCAGCTCGACCCGACGATCGACCGGGCGCTGGAAGCCGTCTGCTTGAAGGCGATGGCGCACCGGCCGCCGGATCGCTACGCTTCGCCGAAGGGCCTCTCCGACGACATCGAGCGCTGGATGGCCGACGAGCTGGTGACGGCCTGGCGCGAGCCGTTCTTGCGGTGCGCCCGGCGGTGGGCGAATCGCAACCGGACGGCGGTGGCATCGGCGGCTGTGACGCTGGTCGCCGGGGTGGTGGGGCTGTCGCTGGTCCTGGCCGTGCAGACGCAGGCCAAGGCCGCGATCTCCGCGGCGCTGGGCCGCGAGACGCGGGCGAATGAGGGGCTGGCCACGGCCAACGCCGAGCTGGAGTGGTCGCGGGCGGCCGTGCAGGCGCGGTACGACCTGGCGGTGGACGCGATCAAGACGTTCCACACCGGGTCAGCGAGGACTTCCTGCTGAAGGAGGAGAAATTCAAGGACCTGCGGGACCGGCTGCTGAAGTCGGCGGCCGAGTTCTACGGCAAGCTTGGGGCCCTGCTGGGCAAGGAGACGGACGTCGGCGCGCGGCGGCGCTGGCGCGGTCGAATTACGAGCTGGCGGAGCTGACCGCCAGGGTGGGCCGCACCGAGGACGCGCTGGCGGCGCACCGGTCGGTGTTGGCGGCGCGGCAGGCGCTGGCGGCCGAGCCGGGGGCCGGCGCGTCGGCGACGGCCGAGGTCGGCCGGAGCCTGACGTCCGTCGCCGGACTGCTCCAGTCGACGGGGAAGACCGACCTTGCGCTGGGGACGTATCGCGAGGCCGAGGCCCTGCTGGCCGGTGCCGCGGCCGGGTCGCCCGAGGCCCGCTCCGAGCTGGCGGGCTGCCGGTCGCGGATGGCTTCCTTCCTGTCCACGATCGGCAAGGACGAGGAGGCGCTGGCCGCGGCCGCCGGGGCGGCGAAGGAGGCGAGGCGCGACCTGGCGAATACGATCGGCGGCATCGGTGATCTGATGGATAAGACCGGCCGGCCGAAGGAGGCGGAGTCGGAGTTGCGCGGCGGTGGCAATCCGGGAGAAGCTGGCCGTGGAGAACCCCGCCGTCACCGAATTCCGCAGCCGACTGGCACAAAGCCAGAACAACCTCGGCCGCCTGCTGGCGGGGCTGGGGAAGCCCTCGGAGGCAGAGGCCGCGCTCTGCGCGTCGCGGTCGCTCTACCAGGACCTGGCCGAGGCCAACCCCACGGTCCCCGAGTACCGCAATATGTGGGCCGCCGGCCACACCAACCTCGCCGACCTGGTCCGCGCACGGGGCGGCTTCACCGAGGCCCGCGACGGCTACGACCGCGCCATCGCCCTGCGTCAACGGCTCGTCGAGGAGGACCCGAAGACGCCGATCTATCGGAGTAACCTGGCTTCTAGCCTGCGCCGCCGCGGTCTGGCACGGGCCGGGCTGGGCGGCATGGCCGGGGCGGCGGCCGACGCCCGCCGGGCGCTGGGCCTGTGCGACGGGCTGCCGTCCCGGTCCAGTTGGGATTGGTACGAGACGGCCTGCTGCCATGCGGCCCTGGCCGGGCTGGCCGGTCGGGCCAGCCCGGGCCTGTCGGCCGCCGAGGCGGCCGTCGAGGCCGAGGCGGCCATGGGCCTTCTGCACAAGGCCGTCGCGATGGGCGCCCGCGACCTCGCATTATTCCGCAGCGAGGCCGCGCTGGACCCGCTCCGCGACCGGGCCGACTTCCGCCTGCTGATGATGGACCTGGCGTTCCCGGCCGAGGCGTTCGCACGGGGTGGGTGAGGCCCCGGCCAGGCCGTCGGATACCGGCCAGGTCAAAGCGAGCCGGGGCGCGAGACCGTGCCGCCGCGGGAAGCCGAGCAACAGGCAAAGAACCAAGCCCTCAAGCGGCTCGCGCAAATCGAAAAGGGAGTGGAGCTCTTTGCAAGGATGTTGACGCGGATCGATCCGCGGGCGGACGAACAAGTTGACTGCCAATCAGGTCGAACATATCGTGCACGCACAAACGCGGCACGCTCGCGAGGTACACCAGGACGGCGGGAGCCGGCTTGAGGAGAGCGCGCTGTGTGATTGGCATGGGAAAATCTTTCACGCAGGTAGGCTGTTCAGAGTTCGCCTCGTCCGGACCACGCACGTGCGTGGTCACGTGCGCCGGCCCCAGTGTAATTGCCGTCGTGGCCAGGGGTCGTGAGACCGTGGTCCAGACGGGGTCACCGCCAACCTCGCACGTCAGTGCGATCGATTCATGCAATACTCACGCCCGAGGCTGACGGTTTTTAGCCCCGTACGGCTGCCGAGATCGAAATCGGGCTTACGCCCGAGGGTTGAGGGCCTACGCCCCGTACGAGCCACGCGCTTACGTGCGTGGTCACGTTCGCTGGCACCATCGTCATGGCGGTCGTGACCACGTGTCGTGAGACCGTGGTCCAGACGGGGTCACCGCCAACCTCGCACGTCAGTGCGATCGATTCATGCGATACTCACGCCCGAGGCTGAAGGGCATGCGCCGCGTCCGAACGCGGTCATCGATATCGCGCGAGCGCCATCGAGGATCTTCGGGCGGGTCGGCCGCGAGCCAGATTCACGCGGTCAGGGAACCCGTCGATTGCCGCGGTCATCAAGATTGAGAATGTGCAGCGGCGGCTCATGATGCATAAAGTAGCGAGATGGCTCGTAATGATTCTCTGCCAAGTACGGCGCTGCAAAATGGTCGCCCAGAAGGTCCTTCCGAACAAAAAAAGCATTCACACCCGTCAGGTTGCAGCCCACCAAGGCGTACCCCATCTGGGCCCCGAGTTCTTCGAGCGCCTTGAGACTGGCGCCGGTGCGCGTTGTCGAGTCCCACATGGCCGAGGGATCGTACGGAACCACCCACGACATCGTCGGTGGGTAAATGGGATTGTACTCGATAACCACCACACGCGGCCGATAATGAGAGATTGCCCTCCACACGTAATAGTCATTGCGATCAATATCAATGGACAACAGATCAAACTCTTCCGGCACCTTGCCGCCGCGGAAGAGGTCTTCGATATTCTCCGCAGTGATGAACGACTGCATCACGGTGAGTTGTCCCCCGTCGATTTCCTGGTGAAAATGCCTCCTCGCCGTCTTTACAAGCTCAGGATCGCCTTCGATCCAGAACCCACTCCATCCTTGACGGAGCAGAAGCACCGTATTGTTCTCGAAACCGTCGGCGGCGCCGAATTCGACGAAGTAGCGGTTCGTGGTGCCGACTCGCCGGAAGACTTCGGCGATGATTCCGTCTTCGCCATTCTGCGAAAATGTCCTCCACTCGTATTGACTGATCCGTTTCGGATCTCGATATTTCGGCTGGCTCAGAATGCTCAGGATGGACTGTTCGGACTGCGCGTGGAAGGCGGCCCGTGAAAGGCTGTCTATGTCGGCGAGTTTCAGTCGCAGCTCATGAAGTGCTACAAGGGGCTGGAAGATCCCGACGCCGACCAGGATCACGCCGCCGATAAAAAAGAGGACCGCCTCGATGATCAACAAGCCTTGCGTCAACCTTCCACGTTCTTGAATCGGCCGATGAGCGGACACAAGCAACAGACTCAAGGCGACGAGCCCCAGTACAAGCAGCACGCCACCTCCGACGATGGGAAGCACCGAGTTGAACGCCGTCACATGCGGCATGAGACACCTTTCGGCCAGGGTCGACCGCTTGTTAGACCAGAACTCGAGCGCATGAGCGGGCCACGCAATCGCAATGACCCGGTAACGGCATAGCTATTTTCAGTGACTCGTCGCTGGCGACGATGAGTCGGGCCAATTCAGCCGTCATCCGTGCGGCACGGACGAAAATAGATCTCCGATTCCCTCGGCCATCGTCGGGTGCGTCAGGATGGTATCCCGCAGCGCCGTGTATGGTAAACCGGCCGCCATAGCGACCTGAACGGTGGCCATGACTTCGCCGGCCTCGATTCCGAATGCGGTGAAGCCGAGGATGCGGTCGCCCCCTTTTTCAACCAGAGCCTTCAAGAATCCCCGCGTTTCGGAGAGTGTCCGGGTCCGGAGCACTGCTTCCAAAGGGATCTTTACGAGGCGGTAGGCTGCGCCACGCTCGCGTGCCTCGCGTTCGCTCAGCCCGACCCGGGCCAGTTCTGGATCGGTGAACAGGCAGAACGGCACCTGCCGCCCGGTCGTCACGCGATCGCCGCCGGAGAGGTTGGCCAGCACCACGCGGAAGTCGTCGACGCCGATGTGCGTGAAGTACGGGCTGCCGGCACAATCGCCCACCGCCCACACGTCCTTTGCGGTGGTCTGCAGCCGCTCGTTGACCTTGATGTGCCCTCGCTCGTCGGTCTCGACCCCGGCCTTTTCAAGACCGATGCCGTCGGTGTTCGGCGTGCGGCCCCCGGCGGCCAGGACGTGCGTCCCCTCGATCGCGCCGCCCGCCGTGTGCAGGCGAACGGACTGGCCGGATCTCCCCTCGACACGATTGACGGCGGTCCTGGTCAGGACCTCGATCCCCTCGTCGCGGAAGAGTTGCTCTACCGCCGCGGTCACGTCCTGGTCTTCGCGGTGAATCAGCGAGCCGTTTCGTTCGACGACCGTCACGCGACTGCCGAAGCGACGAAAGGCCTGCGCCATCTCGAGACCCACGTAGCCGCCGCCCAAAATGATCAAGTGTTCCGGAAGCTCGTCCAGCTCGAGAGCCTCAACGTGAGTGAGCGGGCGCGACTCCGTAAGCCCGGGAGTGTCGTCGATCCGGGCACGCGAGCCGGTGTCGATCACGACGGTCTTGCCGGTGAGCGTCCGGGTCCCACCCGCGTTGAGCGTAACTTCGAGAGTTTTGGGCGCCATGAAGCGACCGTTGCCCATGACGAGCTCCGCGCCGCTCTCCCGGTACTTCGCGAGATGCATCGCGACCAGCCCATCCACCATCTTGCGCTTGCGGTCGCGAACGGCGGCCATTTCGACCTTCCACTCGCCGGTCGCGATTCCGAACTCTGCGCTTCTGCGGAAATAGCTTGCGACTTTCGCGGTGTGGACCACGTTTTTGCTCGGGAGGCATGCGATGTTGGGGCAAGACCCACCGACATATCGCCGCTCAATTACCGCCAGACGCTTCCCCTGCGACGCCAGGGTCCAGGCGAGAAGCTTGCCGGCAGCTCCGCTCCCCAGGATCACCACGTCGTATTCTTCCGCGCCAGCCATAGTTCCCTCCTCAATCGGGTCTGGGTATGGTTTTGCGCCCCGCCCGTGTATTCGACGGCGGCGCGGGCACCGTCCGGCTGCGAGAAAGGACGGGCTCTATCATTTTAGCTGCTCGAAGAGTGCTATGTGAGCCAATGGAAACCGGCCGCGGCCATGAATCGGCTTCTTTCGGATTGGACTTGAGCAAAACTCGCTCCTCTGTTAAGAATCCTCCGAACAGGGTCCAGACTGATTGCCGCAACAGCGTTCGCTGTCCAAGCCACATACGTCCAAGCGGATCGGGGTGCGCGGCGCATCAGGAACTAGAGACCGCCCTAAGGGATGTTTTCCTGCGCATTATCGCCTCGACTGATCCACTCGAATTTCGCGATTGGATTTTTCGCCCGCCAGCTCGGCAAGGAGGCCTCCTGGCATGAATCGCCGCACCGCCCTGATGCTGTCGATGTTTCTGGGAGGCTTAATTCCGCGCGGACTCTGGGCACAGACCGTGCGCAAGCCGGCGAAGCGCGACAAAGTGCTTCAGCCGGCGTCACGCACCGATGAACCTGATGATCCGGCCGCTTCCGGCGACGAGCCTGCGTCTCCGTTCGCTCCCGAGCCGGGCTTTCAGTGGCGGCGATACAATATTGCCCGCTACACCAAGGTCGCCGGCAACCAGGCGAACCCACAGAAAGCCATCATCGATTGGATCTTCAAGCGCACGGGCATGACCGATTGGCATGGCGATAAGGTGGCCGTGCTGTCGGCCAGCCGCACCGAACTTCGTGCCTACAATGCGCCCGAGATCCTCAAGCAAGTCGATGAGGTCGTCGAGCGGTTTACGAACGCCACCGAAGACGTGCTTTCGATCCATGTCCAGTTCATCGCGGCCGTCGACACGCGGTGGCGTTACTCCGCCCTGTCTCGACTCACCTATGTCGGCAGCGGTCCGCAGGGGCAGCAGATCTGGACGACAAAGATGACGGAAGCCGCAATGACGCTGACGCAGATGCAGGTTCAGCAAGGCTTTCGCAAACTGGCCGATCAGCGAGTCGAGATGATTAACGGCCAGACACTCTCGATCAAGACGTCGGAGCCTCGCAGCTACGCAGGCGGACTCCAGACCGACGGCGCGGCCGGTACCGCGTACCAGTCCAAGGCCGAAAAACTCGAAGAGAGCATCGTCCTCAAGCTTAGCCCGCTGTTGACCTTCGATGGTGACGCCCTTGATGCCATCATCGACTTGACGGTCAACACGGTCCACTCGTTCCATCGCACCAAGGTGATCGCCCCGCGCGACGTTGGTCCCGCCGAAATGGCCGTCGACGTGCCCCAGTCAACTCAAACGCACCTCGACCAGACTGTAAAGAATTGGCCCCTCAACCAAACGCTGATCATTTCCGGTGGTATTCACCCGGGCATCCTCGACAAAAAGGGGGGCTGGTTCAACCTCCAAATCCCGGGTACCTATCCCACCGGAACCGAAGTGCTCGTCTTCCTCGAAGCCGAGACAATCACTCGCGCGAAGGTCGCGACACGAAGCGCCGAGACGACATCGCGGCCTTCCAAGGCCGACACTCGCTCGCGTTCTCGCAATGCCGATCAAGGGGCCGACGACGACAAAGACGCGCTGGCTCCCGATCGGTAAGCACCAGCCTCCCCACTATTGCGAAGCGATGGGACAGTCACGCGGGCCCCGAACTTCATAGTCCGAACGGCGACTTTTCGGTATAGATGGCTTTGGCGCGAGGGTCGTCGACCAGGAATTCGAGGTGGCAAGCGCACATCTCCGCGTTGGTCTCGACCCCGTAGCGGACGCGGCGGGGAGGCTTGTGGGGATTGCGGATTGTCCTCCGAGTTATCAAAGTACGCCGCGAGCGTGAGCACGGTTCCCGCAGGCAAAGCGACTGGCAACGCGTAACGATACTGGTCTTGCCAGTCCATATCCCAGTCGGTGATCCAGAGCAGTGGCACAGTCGTGCCGTCTGCCAGCGTTGCGGCCAGCCGGAACTCGCGGCAGAGATAGTGCGCGTGCGGTACGACCGTGTAGAGGTGGATATCCGCCTTCAGCCGCGTGCTCAAGATGATCTTGTGTCTTTTGGCGCCCGGTGGAATGTCGATCTGGTCGGTGCAGAGCGAATATCCGGCCATGGTTTTGGTCGTCGGCGTCTTCGTGAAAAATAAAGCGACGCTCGACTTGTCGGGCTCATGCTTGCCGGTCGGATGATAGTGAATCTGTACGACCACATCGGAACCTCGACGTATCACACGTCCGACTCCCTCGGGAGCAAAGCGCGGGGTCATCCCTGGCGTCCAGGCCCCGATGCCCGGATAAGGCAGTTCGAGGCGACTCTGGGTTCCGAACGAACCCGTAAAGCCTGGGGCGGAATCGTCACGGTCGCGACGACGGGCGTCGCCTGTTTCGTCCAAGTAGATCCGGCTGTGGTGCGTAACCCGGCGATCGCCAGGGCGAAATTCGATGCCATGAATCGTCACATCATGGTCGAGCGGAAACGGCAGGCAGAACGACCGGTAGATGTCTGGCCCATTTGGTGGGACGGTAAAACTTTCTGGCATCTCCAAAACCAGGTCTGGCTGGCCGAGTTGCCAGCCGTCGGTAAACCTGGGTGGAGCGGGAATATCGGCAGCGTCACCCTGCTTGCAGCCGGATTGAACCCACAGTCTGAGAGTTTCCACTTCGGTCGCGGATAACCGAGCCGCGTCGAGAAAAAGGCCGACGCCAGAATGCGGCTTCCAGGGGGGCATCAGACCGCTGTACGCCGCCTCGTAGAGATCATGCGCACGCTTGACGGCATCTTTGTAGGTCAGGAGCGAGAAGGGCGCTACTTGGCCCGGTCTGTGACAACGTGCGCAGTTGTTGTAGACGATCGGCGCCACGTGGCGGGCGAACGTGATTTCCTCGGCCTGACGTGAGTCGGCGATCAGATCCTCGTCAACGGCGGATTGGCCGTCAACGGGCTGGGTGAGAGCCGCGATTGGCATCTCGCCGGCCAGGATCGCTTCCAAAGCCGATTCGAGCCGGTTTTGCCAAGTTCGCGAACGTGCGCGGGTTACGACACCGTCGTGCTCGCCGATCCGCCCACGATAAAATATCTGGCCATCGGCATTCAGGACGACGAACTCTGGTGTGGCTCGGATGCCTGCTTGGTGTGCTATTTGGTGTTCGCGGTCGAGCAAGACTGGTAACTTCAAAGCCGGATCGGCCATAAACAATTCTGCGTTCGAGGCGTGTTTTTCGCCGTTGTCGGCGACGATGCACGCGAAGTAACAGCCGCGCGGAGAGAATTTGCGAATTAACCGCTCTATCTCCGGTCGCTGATCGAACCAGTTCAGGCCTTGATCGGTGACAAAGAAGAGGACAATCGCCGGCCGGCCCCGCCATTCTTCGCGGGTATAGACATGCGCCATGGATATCCCGGAGGGCGAATTCCCTGACCGGTCCGGGCCTCTGCCCACTCACGTGCTCGAAGCGAGGCTCGATTTTCGGCGGTGCCGATAGCGACCGTATTGTCCGCTCTGCGAGTGCGCCGACTAGCGCAACGACGGCAAGCACCGGCAACAACATTCGCCGCCGACGTGCTTTGTTTTCATTCCCGTTCCCACGAATGCCACTCGTCCAGTGACGTCGCCACGAGGCAGTGCGCTCCATCGAGTCGGTCGTTCTGTTTGTTTGCATCATCCGTGAATACGCCGTAATAGACCGCGTCCTGGATCGTTCCCGTTCGCACGGTCATCCCGGGTCTATCGACCGGTGCAATTCCCACCACCGTAGAAGCTGAATTGTGCGGTCAATGGCGAAAAGGTCAATGCCGAACGGATTTCGCATTCGCGTCGGCGAGTTTCTGTTGCTCGTTCTGCCCGCCACCGATCGCCTCAAGCCGGCCATCGATCGCCTCTACAGTCGCTTGCAACAGCGAATCCATCGGGCTGGCTGCCGTTGTCAATCCCGAGGTTTGACGCTGAATTTGAATCTTAAACATGCTTGGATGAGCACGGAACGTTTTCCAGCGGCTGGCCGTTTCCGGAAGCCACTGGCCGTTGTGCCGGAATGTGCAGAACGCCTCGAAATAATCCGCACTCCCCGCGACCTCTTTCTTGAAGAAAGACGCCCGAAACCCAACGGTCTCGGGAGGGCTCGAAGTCGCGATCTTGCGGTCAACAAAAGGAATAGCCTTACTGAAGCCGTTGGACGGATAGCAGACGTCAGGGTTGTGACTAAAGACCGAATGGGATGCGCCATAAAGCACGAAGAGCGTAGCGGTCTCGCCGCTCTTGCGATCCTTGTACAGCCGGACCAAACTTGCGCTCGATCCTCCGCCTGCGAGCTTCGCTGTCGCAGGATCAAGCTCAGCATCCGCACCTTCGGCCTCCCACGGTCCCATAGACCGCGGAAGTTCGCTCAACGGAAACGGGCAGTCCTTGCTCTCACGGGCCAGGGTGGCGAACTGCTGATCCTTCCAGTAACGGATTCCACCCGAAACCGAAAGGATTGCACATGTTATCGCAAACCATATCCACGGCGAGATCGGAATCTTATAAAGCGGTATGCTCGACTTGGCCGTTGCAGGACCGCTGATCGCAGCCGCGGGTGCCAACGACGTTTTTTTTGTAAGAGTGCTACTCATATGTGCGCGAATTCTTCGTCCAAAGAGATCTAGTCAGCTTGTATTTGCACGACGCGCCAGCGGGGCAAACATCTGTATTGTGTCCCGGACAGCTCCAGATCTCAAGTCCTTTCTTGGTGATTGCATAACGTCATGATCGAGCCACGCTACAAACCGCTTTTTCGCGACATGGCTCGCTAGAGTATAGTTCAGTTTTCGGCGTACCTGCGTCAACAAGACAATCGCCGGGCCACTGGCGCGATCAAGGCGTTCCGTGGCGAATTCTCCACGCGTGGATCGCCAGATCCGTCGAGCCGAGCGTGGCCAGGTCGGCGAGTACGCGGCCGATCAGACACGAGAATTTAAAACCGTGGCCGCTACACGGGCTGGCAACGATCACGTCGCGCCGTCCGGGGAGAAAATCGACTTGAAACTGGTCGTCCGGCGCGACAGTGTACAGACAGACCTCGGTGAAATCGATCGGAGCTTCTGCAAGAGCCGGAATATGATCGCGGAGGAAGCGTTTGACGATCGATTTGTATCCCTCATGATCATCCGATCCTCGCGGTCGGGATCGCACTCCGGGCCGCCGTGCGCGCGATTTTCACACCCAAATCTTGAAATTCAGGCATTCCATAATATGCGTCGTCGGCACCCGATCCCTTGAAGATGAAGACCGGGAATTTGCCGATTCCAAACGGGAGCGAGTCAGCGGGACGGAAGTAGAGAACCTGCTGACGAGTGACCGCAAGAGGCACTGCAAGGCCAGGCAACAGGCGCTGGACCCAGCCGCCGGCCGCGACGATGACGCGCTCGGCGACAATTTCGGCGGAATCGGTGATGATGACCGGCTTTTCCCCCTCGAGATCAATGTGGCGCACCGGGGTCTGCTCGATCAACTGCGTCCGTTCGCCGCCGTGAGACCGGGCCAACTCGATTTCGAGGGCAACAGCACGACCAGCGCGGAGCATACCGGCGTCGGGCTCAAAGACCACGTCGTAATCCGCGGGCAAACCGAAGGCCGGATGACGCTGGTTCCAGGCCCGGCCCGACGCATGCCAGTGCGGAACACCCAGCTCACGCAGGTTGGCAGCGACGCACGCAGCGTAATCGACCGACGCCGGCGAAAACGAAACCCCGCCAGTTCGGATATAAAGTGATTCGCCACAATCCGCCTCAAGCTCTCTCCATTCGCGAAATGCCGCGGGCATCAGTCGGGCATACGCGGGATCGGCGTATGAGTGCCGCGTGATCCGCGCCGCCCCGTGCGAGCTCCCCCGATCGTGCAAAAGTGAAAACTGCTCCAGAAGCACAATCGGCTCACCGCGCCGAGCGAGATGATAGGCCGCGGCCGAGCCCATCGCACCGGCCCCGATGATCACATGCTTCGCTGTTATTTTTTCCATGCCTGGCGTCCACAATATTTGATATTTGGCGATCGACCGCTTTATAGTGCACACGCTTTTAGAGCGCCGTCAGGTAACGTTTGATCTCCCACGACTCGACTTGAGCGTGATATTCGCGCCATTCGTCCCGCTTGAGACGACAAAACTCGTGGGCGATCGGGCCCAAGCTATCTCGAACCACGGCGTCGCGTTCGAATGCGGCGAGGGCTTCCGGCAGGCTCTGCGGGAGTGTACGCACGCCCCGACGGATCATCGTTTCCATATCTGCCGCATAGAGATTGCCCAGATTCGGTTCGCCCGGGTCGAGCCGGCGAGCGATACCATCTAACCCAGCGGCTATGTAAGCGGCGATTGCCAGATATGGATTAGATGCGCTTGAGACCGAACGATCCTCTACATGTCCCCCCTCGGGGATTCGCAGCATCTGCGTTCGGTTGTTGTCGCCATAGGAGATGAAGGCAGGCGTCCAGGTATAACCCGAGAGAGAGCCGGTCAATGCTGGTCCCATCTGCAATCGCTTGTAGCAATTGACCGTCGGCGACGTGACCGCGCACAGGGCCTGCGCATGTTCGAGCACGCCCCCAATAAAATGATATGCCAAGGTCGAAAGACCCAGGCCGCGACGGTCCGATGGGTCGAGAAACAGATTGTCTCCGGACGACGAGTCGGCTAGGTGGTAATGCATATGGGCGCCCGAGCCGGTGCGGCCCGAGAAAGGTTTGGCCATGAAGGTCGCGATCGCGCCAATCCGCCGGGCAATCTGGCCGGTCATCATCCTGAAGAAAGTTAGTCGATCGGCCGTCACGAGTGCCTCGGCATAGCGAAAGTTAACTTCGTACTGGAAGTTGGCGTCCTCGTGGTCGGACTGGTAGACGCCCCAGCCGAGGCGCTGTAAGCCGTCGTTAAGCTCGCGCAAGAATACGAGCGCGGCGGACATTCCCTTGAAGTCGTAACAGGGCTTGGTGAGGTCGTCGACCTGGTCGGGGTCCCAGCCGCGGATCGCGCCGTCCGGGTTTTTGGTCACCAAGAAGAATTCCGGCTCGATCCCGACGTTGAAAAGATAGCCCTGGGCTTGGGCCGCTGCGAGGATACGTTGGAGGTTGACGCGAGGACAATATGGGTGCGGCTGGCCGTCGACGTAAAGGTCAGACGCCAGCCGCGCGACACCGGGCTCGTACGGCAAAATGGTATAGCTGCCGAGATCGGGTCGGGCCTGCAAATCATGGGAATGCGGTCCTTGCCCCATCCCCCAGACCGCGCCCCCGGCGAAACCTGCGCCGATTTCGGCGACCGAGCGCAGGCTGGCAGCTGGAACGAGCTTGACTTTGGGGGCGCCGTGGATGTCGACGAACTGAATCAGCAAGTAGGAAATGCGGTCATCTTGCAATCGCCTCTCAAGCTCGACAAGCTGTTGTTCCAGGTTGGGCATACGTACGCTGGTCCTTTCTCGGGGCGATGTCGACTCGCCGCCCGGCAAGCCCCCTTGCCAGCGTGCACCCCGGTTTGCGACCCTCGATTGTTGGCAAAATGAGTCGTTCAAGCCAACAAAAATGGCGCCATGCCACCCGAAATTCGTACGGATGGGAGAGTAACATGTGCGGAATTGTCGCGTTCTGGGACAAAAGCGGCGGCCACCCGGCGACGACTGGTTCTGTGGTACTCTCCATGCTTCAAGCCCTCGCGTGCCGCGGCCCCGATAGCGCAGGAATCGCCCTGGTCGGGCCGGAACCCGAATTGGAAATGGCCGGGGTTTGGCACATCCGGATCACTCCCCCCGACGAGAATTTGCTGGAGCGGTTGACCGGGCTCGGCCGGCTGGTCGCATCGGCACAAGGGACCGCAATAAAGCGCCAGGGCAACACCCTGCGTTTTGCGTTCCAGCCGGCACAAGGAATCACCCCCTTCGACCTGGAACGGGCGCTCGGTGCCCACCGGGGCGGGCCGGAAGTGCTTGGCCTGGGTGAGCGAATGGACCTGGTCAAGCAAGTCGGCGCTCCCTCATTGCTTGAAGAGAACTATGCTGTGTCGACCTGGATCGGCCCGATGGCCATAGGCCATACCCGCATGTCGACGGAAAGTAAGATCGACCTGAGCCATTCGCAGCCCTTCTGGGTGCACGGAGTGCCCGACCTGGCCACCGTGCACAACGGTCACGTCACCAACTACCACCAGTTGCGCCGCCGCTATCAACAGTACGGTGCAACCTTTTTTACCGATAACGACTCCGAGGTAATCGGAGTCTATCTTCGCGAGCGCATGCTCGCGGGGCGATCACTTGCGGAGGCGATGGCCGACTCGATCGGTGACCTTGACGGCGCTTATAACTATTTGGTCGTCTCATCTCAGGGCCTGGGGATCGTTCGCGACCGCTTCGGATTCAAGCCCTTGATGTTGGCCGAGACCGAGAATTTCGTCGCCGCGGCCACCGAGGAAATCGCGCTTCGTCGTGCGATCCCAGGAGATTACACTGTATCCGAGCCGCCGCCAGGTTCGTCCTTATTTTATCCATTGACCAGTCGTGTGCTATCGTTTGCTTGAGGTGGGTTATCTCAATGACCTTTGCTCCGAGTTTCGAGGGTACATCAGTCGACTGCGATGACCTGTCGGTCAGGGCGATCAACGAGGCCATACGCGCGGCGCATGCTGCGGGAACCACCCACGTTCGCTTGCTCCGTCCAGGAGCCCGGCACAACTTGGGCGTGGCGCTGCCGGCAGATTTGTTTGTGACGATCGAAGGAAGCGTTGGCTATTATGTCGCTGGCTTGAACGATGGCGCTGACGTAACCGTCCACGGCAGCGCGGGCTGGGGGGCGGGGGAAAGCATGCGCGACGGCTCGGTCTATATCGACGGCAACGCAGGCAACGCGGTGGCCGCGTCGATCCGCTCCGGGACAGTGATCGTCCGTGGCGACGCGTCAACGCGGGCCGGTATCGCGATGAAAGGAGGGATGCTGCTCATCGCCGGCGATGCCGGACCTCTGGCCGGCTTCATGATGCAGAAGGGCGTTCTCATCGTGTGTGGCGATGCCGCCGATGGCGTGGGCGAGAGCATGTATGCCGGGACCGTATTTCTTGGCGGACGTCACGGCGACCTGGGCGCCGACGCCGTTTTTGAGGATCTCACTGCTGTCGATCAAGAATTCCTGGGAGCCGCGCTCGAGCGTCACAGTATCGCGGCGCCGGCGGCAGGATTTCGCAAGCTGGTGGCGGGAAAGCGGCTCTGGAATTTCCAGAAGAGCGACAGAGATTTGTGGAAATCGGCTCTGTGACCGAGCCTTTGGGGTCATTGTCGAAAAAGCGGCTGGCATGTCCTGACACTTGATTGACAGCGGCCCGCGCCCCCCGTAAAGTGTGGTCGGCGCGACGAGGATTGTCGTCCCGTCGGCTTGCCCTCCTCTTCACAATACTTGTTTACAACCCGGGACGACGGCAATAACCTAACCGCGGATGGGGCATGGTGGATCGTTTTCGGCACAGGTGTGGTCGAAATCAAGCGAATTTATGAATCCAGGACGACTTGCGGACTGGGTGGGTGAAGGTTCACGCGGGATGAATGTCGTTTTCATGCTTGACCGTTTCATCAATTGGCCGAGCCAGACAGCGCTCGCGGTGGCGTTTGCGGTTGCAACTGTTTTGTCTATTGCAGGTGTGGTGCTCGCGGTCAGGAAATGGAAATGGTTCGGCCGGTCTCTGGGCCTTATCGGTTTCCTGATCATCATGGGTTTGCTGATCGTCGTCCACGAGCAAACGCGGGTTGAGAAGGTAAGCGACAACATCCGCGTGACGCGATTCCGATTTTCCGAACGGACGCGGCTGTGGGCCGTCGTCGCCACGAGCGCACTACCGGTCGCTGCCGCGGCGGTCATGTGGGTAGGCTTTGTGAAGACGCGCCGCCGGCTTCGCGGCGAGGTTCCCATCCATCTCAAGCTGGGGCGCAAGCATCTCGCCCAGAAGGATTACGAGGCCGCCCTGCGTGAATACAACCGGGCGATCCATGCCGCGCCGCACCTGGCTGAAGCCTACTGTAAGCGTGGCTCAATTTATCAGGCGATCGGCAAGCCTGAGCAGGCCTTGAGCGACTTTGATCAGGCCATCGAACGCGACCCGCGGCTCGCGGCAGCTTATTTGGAGCGCGGCAAAATGCGCACCGTGCGCGGCGACTGTGATGCGGCCCTCGCCGACTTTGGACAGCTCATGTTGATCCGGGCCAACGACCCTGACTCGTACTTGCAACGGGGGATCTGCCTGGCAAGAAAGGGGCTGGTCGATGACGCGCTCGCCGATTTCCACCGCGTACTGAAACTGACCAATCATTCCGACTTCGCCGAACCTGCCAAGGATCTCATTCGGCAGCTTCTCGACCGGCAGGGCAATTCGCCGCCTCCGCTGTTTAACGCGAACGGGATTCAGGCGATAGCGACAGCACCAAAGCAGCACACCCAGGATCGCGCCATTTGACAGGCAGCACGGAAAATACCGAACCCTCCGACCCGGAATCACGATCTGCCGCGGAAATCGGCCAGCGGATGGGTGGAGACCCCTCGCCGAGCGAGACGTCGGGGACGTTCACACCGGCCGTCATCGAAGACATCCAGATCAAGTCCGATCTGGGACGGTATCGCATCCGTGGCTTCGGATCTCTGCGGCCCCGAACATGGGCTACATTCGACGACCTTACGTTCGTTCCTGGCACGCTCACGCGCATTCCGCTCGAAGGCTATCGCGAAGCCTGCCATACCCGCACCGTTCTCGGCACTCGATTTGCGTCCAACCCTATTGAACTCGACATACCGCTTATGGTGACCGGGATGAGCTATGGAGCTCTCTCGAAGAATGCCAAGACGGCGCTGGCGGCGGAGCGCGTACTGCAGGCACCTCGACCACGACTGGCGACGGCGGCATGCTCGACGTCGAACGCACCGAGTCGCGTGTCATGGTCTACGAAGTGTTGCCCAGCCGGTACGGCATCAATATCCAGCACCTCCGCCAGGCCGACGCCATCGAGCTCACGATCGGCCAAGGAGCCAAGCCGGGCACCGGCGGTCTGCTCTTGGGCTCGAAGGTCTCCGACGAGATCGCCCGGATTCGAGACCTCCCATCCGGTGTCGATCAGCGTTCGCCGTGCCGGCATCCCGACTTCCTCGGACCCGACGACCTGGTGATCAAAATCGAAGAACTGCGCGAAGCGACCAATCATCGCGTGCCCATATTTGTCAAGATGGGGGCCTCGCGGGTTTTCGACGACGTCCGTCTCGCCGCCAAGGCGGGTGCCGACGTGATCGTGGTCGACGGCATGGAAGGGGGAACAGGCGCGTCTCCCGAGCTGCTCCAGGAGCACACCGGTATCCCGACATTGGCCGCCGTTTGCGAAGCCAGGGCCGCTCTCGAAGACATCGGGCTTTACGGCAACGTGCAGCTCGTCATTGCCGGTGGTCTTCGCCACGGTTCCGATTGCGCCAAGGCACTCGCGCTCGGCGCTGACGCCTGCTACCTGGGAACGGCCCTGCTGATCGCACTCAATTGCAACAAGCCGATCTACGTCGAAGACTACCACAAGATCGGCGCCGCCCCTTATTCGTGCCATCACTGCCACACCGGCCGCTGCCCCGTCGGAATCACCACTCAAGACCCCGAGTTGACCGTGCGCCTTCATGTCGACCAAGCCGCGGAACGAGTCGCCAACTTCTTCCACGCCTTGACGTCTGAGATCCAGATCCTTGCCCGTGCCTGCGGCAAGAGCGATGTTCACCACCTCGAGCCGGAAGATCTGCGTGCCCTGACGCTAGAAGCATCGCTGATCACCGGCCTCCCGCTGGCCGGTACGAATCGCGTTTTCGGGGGCGGTCCGGGGTGGGACGACAAGAGCGTTTGCCACTGACAATCGGGCCGTCACCGCGAACGGACTGGTATCTTCTTCGACTCAACGTGCCAAGAGTCCGTCGCCCTGGGAGGCGGCGGTGCGTCGAGGATGGCCACGACGTCGGCGGGGGGTTGCCTGTAGTGAGTCTGGCCGTTCACGGTGTAAGTCGGGACGGCGACGAGAATCACGAGGATCAATAGGCCCGGGCGAATCATTGTGGAATCTTTCTTGATCATCAACGGGACGACTCATCGAAGCCAAAACGTCAACGGATTTGGTCGAGCCGGATGGGATTGAGGAAGAGGTCGCGCGACGCCGCGAATTCTTGGAAATTCGCAGGCAGATCGAATTTGACCATTTCGGCGGGGCGCGAGGAGTCAACGATTCCGATTCCGTAATCGTCGACGACGGTCGCAGTCCAGAATCTGCTCGTTTGTCGGATTCGCGTCCAGACCTTGAATACATCCCCCGTCCACGGTCCGATTTCCTCCGGTGCCTCACTCTCATCGAGGGTCCGCACGTGGCTGGGCTCTGTCGGATTTACGTCGTGGAGCAGGATCACGCCATTTGATTCAAGGCACAACAGCGCGTTCTCATGATCGCGCGCTACCTGCTCATATGTGTGAAGCCCGTCGATGAAAATCAGATCGAATTTCGCTCCGACCGTTACGGCTTCTTCAAAGAACCGGTCCGACGTCTCGGCGATCACGTGAGGGTTTCCGGCAACACACGGATCAACGGCATGCTTTACGGCAACCGAAACCATCTCGAAGTTGCGGCCATCCCCGTAACCGATTTCCAGATATGAATTGTAGCTGCGTAAATCAATGAATCTCTGGATGACATCCGTCCGAGACAGTGCGACGGTCTTCATTTACCCGACCCCATGGCTCATCGGCCGGTCAATCTGACGTTACTGCGGTACGTCGCGCTACCGGCTCGCATGCGGCACGTATTACGATTTCCGCTCGCCAACCATATCCTCCGGCCGGACCCACGCGTCGAACTGGTCTGGTTTGACGAGCCCGAGCTCAAGCGCCGACTCACGGAGTGTGATCCCCTTCTTGTGGGCGTTTTTGGCGATCTTGGCCGCGTTGTCGTAGCCGATATGGGGGTTGAGTGCAGTCACGAGCATCAGCGAGCGGTTGAAGAGATCGTCGATCCGCTCGCGATTGGGCTCGATGCCGGCCGCGCAATGATCGTTAAAGCTGACACAAGCGTCGGCCAGCAGCCGGACGCTCGCCAGAAAGTTGTGGATGATGAGCGGTTTCATCACGTTCAACTCGAAGTTGCCGAGTGCACCACCCATGTTGATGGCGACGTCGTTGCCCATGACCTGGCTGGCAACCATCGTCATCGCCTCGCTCTGGGTCGGGTTCACCTTCCCCGGCATGATCGAACTCCCCGGTTCGTTTTCGGGAATGAAGATCTCGCCAAGGCCGCTCCTTGGTCCCGACGCCATCCAGCGAATGTCGTTGGCAATTTTCATGAGGGAAGCCGCAAGCGTCTTGAGCGCGCCATGGGCAAACAAGAGGGCATCGTGGCCGGCAAGCGCCTCGAACTTGTTGGGTGCAGTGACAAACGGATAGCCCGTGAGACGGGACACCTCGGCGGCCACGCGGACCGCGAACTCGGGGTGGGCGTTCAATCCCGTCCCGACGGCCGTGCCTCCCAGGGCCAGCTCGCAAAGGTGGGGTATTGCCTCGTCGACATGGACAAGACCGTTGTCGAGCAACTGGACCCAACCGGAAATCTCCTGTCCCAGGGTGAGCGGCGTCGCGTCCATCAGATGCGTGCGGCCGATCTTGATCAGGTCTCGGAACGTCTCGGCCTTTTGCGCCAGCGTCGTGCGCAATTGACGCACTGCAGGTATCAGGCGATCGCGCAGCGCCGTCACGGCGGCCACGTGCATGGCCGTCGGAAACACATCGTTCGATGACTGCCCCAAGTTGACCTGGTCGTTGGGGTGTACCTTGCGACTCATTCCGCGCTCGCCGCCCAAGAGCTCGCTGGCGCGGTTGGCGATCACTTCGTTCACGTTCATATTCGTCTGCGTGCCGCTGCCAGTTTGCCAGACCACCAGGGGAAACTCTCCATCATGCTTGCCGGATCTCACCTCGTCGGCCGCCATGATGATTGACCGGCCAGTCCCCGGATCTTTGAATTTTGCGAGCTCAAGATTGACCTGCGCCGCTGCTCGTTTCACCAGTGCCAGTGCGTGGATTAGCTCAAGTGGCATCCGTTCTGCGCCGATCTTGAAGTTCTCGAGCGAGCGCTGGGTCTGCGCACCCCAGAGACGATCGCTTGGCACCTGGATTTCGCCCATCGTGTCGGTTTCGATGCGATACGGACTGGTCATGGCAATTCACCTCAATAGAGCGGCTTCGCGAGGACTGGTACTGGTAAGATACCGTCTCTGCGCGCGATGCATCGGTTTGGCTCGCAGCTCGCCTTTCTTACCAGGATATCATTTTCCGATGCAGAATCGTCGGAAGATGCGGTCCAGGATGTCGTCGGTGACCACGGCGCCGACGACCTTGCCGAGTTCGTCGACGGCCAATCTCAGGTCGAAGGCCACAAGTTCCTCTCCGTCGCCGCGAGCGAGGCATTCCGACGCTTGCCCAAGCGCCTCGCACGCACGCCTCAGGCTGCCCCGACAACGTGCGGCCGTGCCGGCGGGCAAATTGCTCTCGGTTTCTTCGCACCGAATCGACCGTGCGATCGCCGATCGCAGAGTCTGCAGACCGAACCCTGTGGCTGCGCTTGTGATAATCGGATGCGCACAGCCGCCGCCAGGACCAGGCATGGCCTGATCGCTCTTGGTCCACACGAGGAGCCTACGACATCGGGCCGTGGGCTCAGCCGCATGAGGAGCACAGGAATCGGCGGCACGACACACGAGTAACAGGTCGGCGCGCTCGACTTGAAGGCGGCGCAGGGCCTGCGCCTGTGCGGTGATGGAGTCGCCGGCAACTTCCACTCCGGCGGTATCAACCAGCTCGACTGTCAGGCCATCGCAGTCGCAAGGAGCCGATAGGTAGTCGCGGGTTGTTCCCGCTTGGGGCGAGACGATGGCCTGACCATCGCCGATCAAGGCGTTATAGAGTCGGCTCTTTCCCACGTTGGGAGGACCAAAAAGGACCACTCGCGGGCGGCCGTCGCCGCGGTCGCGGTCGGTCAGTCGCCTCTCAAGGTCTTCGAGCGTGGTGGCTGCGTGTTGGAGCTCACCGGCCAGGGCCGCTCGACCCAGGAGATCGACGTCAGGCTCGTCGGTAAAATCCAGGTTGGCTTCAAGATGTGCCACCACGTCAAGCAAATGATTGCGCGTGGCCATGATTGGCCCAGATAGTCCCCCGGCAAGTTGTTCGAGGGCCGCGTCCAACTGCGCTGAATTTTGCGCTTCGATCACGCCGAGAACGGCCTCGGCCCGCGTCAGGTCGATGCGACCGAAAAGAAAGGCTCTGAGCGTGAACTCCCCCGGCTCGGCGAGACGCGCCCCTCTACCCAAGCAGTGCGCCAGGACAAGGTTTAAAAGCGGTATCGCGCCGACTAGATGGATTTCGGCAAGATCTTGGCCCGTGTAGGTCTTGGGCGCGGGCCAGAGACCCAGCATCACTGGCAAGAGAGGCCGCAATCCGTCGACTCGCATCGAACCCGATAAAAGTCGGGCCAGACGAGGCGGCAAAGCCTCGTGGTTTCGCGGGGTGAAGCTTTCGAGGAGCGTCGAGATCGCCGCCGGGCCTGAGAGGCGAACTATGCCCCGAAGCCCTGGCCCGGGCGGACTGGCGATTGCCGCGATCGTGTCGTTGGGGTCGAGCGCCACGGTCATCGCTCATTCGCCCTCGATGGAACGCCGCGACTGAAATGCTGGCAGCGAGAGCCCCTTGGCAGACTTATCGTCTACGAGGCTTGGGTCGGGGCCTGTCACGGTCCCGGTCGCGATCTTTCTCTTCCCCCTTGGCGTCGCGCTCATCAGCCATCTTACGGTAGGTCGGATCCTTGCGCGCTTCGTCCAGGACGCGTTCCAAGAACTGGCTGACGCGACCTGGAGCCTTTATCTTGGCTCCGTTACCGTCAAGCCCCCCGTTTTCCGCTCCGCCGCCGTTGCCATTAAACCAACCAAAAATCCCTCCCGATCCGGACCCTTTATCACCGCTCTTCCCACTGTCGGACGCGCTACCGTCGCCAAGCGGCTGGGCGTGAGTTATCTTGGGCAACAGGAGCCGCTCGCCGATCGCCCAGAGGCTGCTCGTGATGAAGTAGAGGCCCAGCCCAGAGGGAACCTTGTAAAACATGAAGCCCATGAAAATCATCATATATTTCATCATCTTTTGCTGCATCTCGGCCTCGGGGGTCGTGGCCGGCGGCGCGAAAAGCTTGGTCTGGACCAGCATCAAGCCCACGACCACAAACGGCAGCACGTTGAACCAGTTGCCCAGGAACGGCATCTCGAACGGAAATCGAAAGAGCATGTCCGGAGCGGCCAGGTCGCGAATCCAGAGAAATGGCGCCTGCCGCAGCGGAAAACTGGTGTTGAGCGCCTGCCAGAGCCCGACAAAAATCGGCAATTGAATCAAGGCCGGCAGGCAGCCGGCGACCGGGTTGACTCCGTGCTTCTTGTAGAGCGCGAACGTCTCTTTCGTCAGCCGTTCCTTGTCGTCCTTGTATTTTTCTTGCAGCTCTTTCAGGTGAGGCTGAAGCTGCTGCATCTTCTGGGCGGCGAGCGCCTGCTTGCGGCCGATCGGAAACATGAGCCCGCGAACGAGCAGGGTCAGCAGAATGATCGCGATCCCGTAATTTCCGTCTGTCGGCCCGAAGAAGCCGGCGACCGCGGGCAGTCACCTCATAGGTGAAGCCCAGGGTCGGCGTGATCACGAACTGGGCGATATCTGCGGCGAACGGGATGCCGAATCCACTGATTCTTGCGGTACGTGGCCAGCCCTTCGGCATGATAATCGGCGAGTATCTCGACCGTCTTGGGACCGGCGAAGACACGGTAGGTATGGGACACCGGCTGGTTGGGGCCGATCTTGATCGGCTTCGAGGTGATCCGCACGCCCACGTCGGATTTCTGAATGGCCTTCTCGTTCTTGTGCAGCAACAAGGCCGTCGTCTTGCTGTCCCAGCGATCCGGTTCGCCGGTCGGAAGCGGATCGGGCTCGACCAGGATGGCGAAATACTGGTTCTCGACGCCGGCAAACACCAGCGGCAGCGTGGTATTGTCGATCGGTTGCTGCTGCCGCGGCGACGTCGCTGGCCGCGTGGGTGACGATCTCGATTGTCTTCCCGTTCAGCTGGCCGAACACCACGTCGCGAAAGGTGCCGGTGTACCATTCCCCTTCGATCGGAATGCCGTGCGGCCCGAGCAGGTTGTAGACGACCGACCGTTCCTTGTCGGGACTCTCGAACTTGAGCTCGACCTCGAGGCCGTCGGTGTTGGGGAAGAGGCGAAAGGTCTTGGTCACGATCACGCCGTTCTTGGCCTTGGTCCTGAAGACCACCTCCTGGCCGGTGATCGCGGCCTTGGTGACCGGGTCGATGCCGCGACGGGACGAACGCCCTCCCATTTTCATCGCGGACGACGTCCCAGAGTACCGAATCCAGCGTGTCCTCGGCTTCGGCTGCGGCCTTCCGAGGAGCCTCGATCTCGTCGGCATCGGCTCCGTCGCCAGCGGCCGCGTCAGCCAGCGCCGGGGCCTGTTGCCCTGGCTCAACGTCAGTGCCAGCGAGGGAGGCCAGTGCGGGTTGTGCCCGATCAACCGGAGCGGAGGCGCTTGCGCGGGTTCCAGCCGATTGAAGTCGTTGTCTCAGGCTCGGCATCGTAGCGCGACGAGTAGACCGAATAGATGCCCGCGCCTTTTTGTTCGAGCTGGGCCTCGATCAGGTAGCCGCCGAGCGACTTGTCGGTCGAGGAGCCCAGCATCAGCTCGGATGGTTTGACCAGCTCGATCTCGGGCTTTGCCGCGGCCGCCGCGATGCCCGGTTTGTCGTCGCCTTCATTGTCCTTGGCTTTTCGGCTCGATCATTGGGGCTTCCGTCGTCAGCCGCCGGTTTCTCGTCGGCGTTTGCCGGATCCGGCTTTGGAGCCTCGCCTTTGCCGTTGTCGAGGTCGGCCAGCTTGTCGTCGCGTGGCCTTGTCCGCCGCGGGTGCGCGGAGCCGGCCCTTCTGCGGGGAAGAACTAGTTGACGCCATCATCCACAAGAATGACGAGCGTCACGAACAGGACAAACGTTTTTCATTACTCATTGTGGGGCTATCCTGGCACCGGAGCGTAGCTGGTTCGTGGCGGCGATAGGGCACACCGGCGGCCAAATCACAAGCCTCGTTCGAATTCGAACTACGTATCATCCCGGCCCAAGACCGGGACGGCGCGGAGGTCGCCGGTGGTGGTGCTCTGCACATACAGGACGTCGGGGCAAGGAAAAAACGTCGGAGCGGTCGCCCGAACCGATAGAACACCATCGGTCAGTTCGGCCGTCTCGACGTCGATCTGTGAACACACGAGACTAACGTCCTTGCCGGAGCCGATCGCCCAGGAATGGTTCGAGCTCGGGAACGGAGTAGATCTTCTGGATGGTCGTCTCAAAATCGTAAGTCAAACGCCGGATAGACGATTTTCGGCGAGCGAACCATCGACGGCCGATCCGTGTCGCCATTGGGTGAATCGTCGGCCAAACCGTCTTCAAGAACCACATAGCAAGCACGCGTGTCGCCGTCGCGGGGCTGTCCCACCGACCCGACATTCACCATCAGCTTCCCCTCGCCCAGACGAGTATTCGAGGTCGATCTCCTCCGGCGCGAAAAACTGAAAATTCTCGGTGAAGATTCCCGGAACATGGGTATGCCCCTGAAAACAATAACGCCCGACAAGCTGGAAGAGCCGTTCCATCTTGCGATGATTGTAAATGTCCTCGGGAAAAATGTATTCGCTCAGCGGATTGCGCGGCGAGCCGTGCACGAAAAGGTACTGACCCGTAACGGTGCGATCGCGGCAACTCACCGAGGAATTCCCAGCGGCGCTGATTGTTGTCTCGATCGGAAGGCGACTCGAGCTGCTCCCGCGTCCAGAAAATGGCCCGTTCCGCGCCGCTGTTGAACCCGTCCGGGTCGAACATCGCACCCTGGTCGTGGTTTCCCAGCAACGTGATCTTGCAGGTCTCCATCACGCGATCGATGCACTCGCGCGGGTTGGGACCGTAGCCGATAATGTCGCCCAGGCAAAAAATCTCGGTGATCCCCTGCGCCTTGATGTCGTCGAGCACCACTTCCAAGGCTTCGAGATTCCCATGAATATCACTGATCAACGCACGGCGCACCGGGGGGAACCTCCGACCGCAAGCGGTCCGGCAGATCGCGGGGTACGCCAGACCTTGTTTTCAACGTCAATCTCGACCACCTGGGAGCGAGCTTTAGTCTAATACTAGCTCCTTTATAAGATACGGCGAAGTGGTCCAGACGGTCAAGTCCACGACGTCATGGTCTTGACCGCGCATAACAAATGTAACACTGCACAAAGATGAATCATTCTCGCACTCGACACGTCAACGGAACGCGGCGTCGATCGGCCTGTCGGTGCGGTCGGGCTGGGTGTTGGCGTCATCGACCGAGAGCGGCGCCGCCATGGGCGCGACCTTATTCCCCGGCTGGCGGCCACGTTGCGCGAAGCTGGTGTCCGTGCCGACGACATCGACGTGCTCGCGGTCGGCCTGGGGCCCGGCTCGTATACCGGCCTGCGGGTGGGACTGACGGCGGCCAAGACCCTGGCCTATGCCACCGGGGCTCCGTTGATCGGTCTCGACAGCCTCGAGGCCATCGCGCGCAATGCCCCGGCCGACGCCCGCGATCTCGGTCATCGCCGATGCCCAGCGCGGCCAGCTCTACGTGGCGGAATTCGTCCGAGAGGCCGCCGACATGCCCGCTGTTCGCTGCGGCGCCAGCCGGATCGAGCCCCTTCAGCGCCTGGCTTGCCCGACTCGAGCCCGGGACGCTCGTGCTGGGACCGGTCTGATTCGCCCCGCATCCGGAGCGCTCTTCCCGTCGGGCTCGTTGGTCCACGATCCCGCACTCAATTATCCCGACGGCCACCGGCTGATCGAGCTGGCCCGCGAAACCTGGGCCGAGCGGCCGTCGCGACGATCCCTGGCTCCTCGAGCCTCATTACCTTCGCCAGAGCTCCGCCGAGGAACAGTGGGACGCTCGCTGTCCGCAATCGAAGCTGGATCGAGCCCGTGTCTCTCTGTCCGGACCGGTCATACTCATGCCACGCCATCGATCAAGCCCGCACCAAGTCGGCTTATGGATTGCAGTGGAACCGGTTCCGGATCATCAGGCCCGAGGAAGATCGCGCGACCTTTCGCAATCGGACGGGGCTCTCCCCGGCCGACCTCGACGGAAGGTCGTTCTGGACGCGGGCTGCGGCATGGGCCGCTACCTGCGGATCGCCGCCGAATCGTCCGCCAGCCTGATCGTCGGCCTCGACCTGAGCCACGCGGTCGTGGCGGCCCGCGAGCTGACGGCCGAGTTCAATAAGGTCGCCGTCGTGCGAGGCGATCTGCTCCGGCTCCCATTCGCCGCGGCGAGCTTCGACCAGATCTACTCTCTCGGCGTTCTCGACCACACGCCCGACCCGCGCCGGGCTTTTCTCGGCCTGGCCACGCTCTTGAAGCCCGGCGGCCGCATCGCCGTCTGGGTCTATCCGCGCGAGCGGCCAATCGTCGAATGGATCATGAACCTCCAGCGTGCCCTTTCGACGCGCCTGCCGCTCGGCCTGCTCGAGCTGCTCTGCCGGATGACCGCGCCCATCGGCGGCCTCAAGCGCAAACTGATGGCCAGCCGATGGCGCGTGGTCGAGCGTCTGGGCGTCGCCCTGCACCTGGCCACCATCGGCGTCTCGATGCACCCCGATCCCGAGGTCCGCGTGTGCGACACGCTCGACTGGTATGCCCCCAAATACATGTCGCGGCATACATTCGACGAAGTCGCCGGCTGGTTCCGCGACGCCGGCTTAACTGACCTGGTCGACCTGACTCGCGATCAGGTCTTCTTCCACGAAGGACAGGGAAACGGCATCAACTTCGCCGGCCGCAGGCCGCGGGATTTCGTGTGAGATGACTTGCCTGTGTGCCAAGGCACTTCTTATGATCGAGAAGGTGCGAACATAATGAGATCGCGCCGGTCATTTCCGGCGATCGCCGGCTGATCCTGGTGATCGCCTTAAATAGTGCGACTGCCCACCATCGGCAAATTCGTTCTAATTGGAGATTATCCAACATGTTACGGTGGATTGTCCTGGTCGCCGTTGTGGTCGTTTTAGCTGGAGTGGCCGCCCTCCTGAGTGAGTATGCTCCCAATGCAGACTCGCAGCCCTCATTCGAGGTCGATAATGTCGCTGGGCCCAAACCGAAGGTCGAGGTGCCGGAACCTTTGATTCACGAATTCGGTTCGATGTCTCAGCTTTCGGAGGGCACACACAGCTGGGAATTCAAGAACATCGGCGAAGCCGACCTTGAGCTCTGGATGGAAAGCTCGACGTGCTCATGCACGATCGCCAAGCTCTCGACAAAAGAGGGGCAGGAAAAGAAAAAGGTCGTGGTCAAGCCCAAGGATTCGACCAAAATCGACCTGCAGTGGCAGACGAAAATGTTCCATGACGCGTACTCGAAGGGCGCAACCATTGGCACCAACGACCCATCTCGTCGATCAATCACGCTCAACGTCAAGGGCAAGGTCTTTCCGCCTGTGATTGTTTATCCCAACGAGATGATTACGTTCAATGGAGTTTCCAACGAAGAACCGCACAAGGCCACAATCGCGGTGTTCTCGGTCGATCGGACCGATTTGAAAATCAAGAAGATAAGCACTTCGCGGCCCGAATTCCTTGTGCCTCAGTTCAAAGCTTTGACCCCCGAAGATTGCAAGCAACTCAAAGTTAAGGGAGGCCTGCAGGTCACCGTGGAAGTGAAGCCCGGTATGCCGCTGGGGCGGTTTCAGGATGAGCTTTTGATCGAGACCGACCATCCCTTGAAGTCGGACGTGAAAGTGACAATCGCCGGCAACATGACCGGACCAATCAGCGCCATACCAGACCGCGTCCGCATGCAAGGAGTTTTAAGTGGGAAGGGAGCTTCACGTGACTCGACTCTCTTGGTACAGGGGGCAAGGCCCACAAACTTCACGGTCGCGCACCGCCCTGAAAAAGTGAAGGTGGAAATCACTCCCGACGATACGCCGACGCAGAAAGGGAGATACAAGATGTCGGTGATCGTCCCACCAGGCACGGCGGCCGGCGCGATTGAAGATATCATTATCTTGAAGACCGATCACCCCAAGGCCGGCGAGATAAAAATCCCCGTAAGCATCTTGATCTCGAACGCCGCGGCAGGTTGACCCAGTCTCAGGAGGAGACGCCGATGACTCGAATTGACAATCGTGCGTGGTTCTGCGCACCGCTTTTCGTGCTGGTATTAGGCTATATCGGCTGCACGGCTGGCTCGAACGATTCTGCCCCAGCCGGGGCACCGCGTACCAAGTCGCCGGCGGGGCCACCAACGTCCGCTTCCGCTACTGCCGCCCCTGCGTTGCCTATCGGAGCCCGGTCGAAACCAGATGACCTGGTCAATTCTCTGGGTAATCCCGCGGCTGTCCTCGTCATTTCTGGCGAGCAAAACGGCTATATGGAGCCCTGCGGCTGCTCGGAAGATCAGGAAGGGGGTCTGATTCGCCGCTACGACCTGGTCGAGCGTCTGCGACAAACGAAATTGGCCGACAGTGCTCGTCGACCTGGGAACGCTGCTCAAAAACCCCAACGAAGCGCGGGGCGGATTCGATCAGGCGAAGATCAAGTTTGATTTCGCCATCAAGGCGCTCAAGCTGCTCAACTACACGCACTTGCCTTGAGCGCCGATGACCTGAAGGTCGGAGTCGGCGAGGCCCTGGGACTTTTCGACAATGGACTAGGGGATACGACCAAGATCGTCGTCGCCAATGTCGGGCCGGCGGCCGTTTTTGATCGGATCTTCCGCCCCAGCCTGGTCGTCGCGGCCGGCCCAGTAAAGCTGGGCATCACCGCGGTGATCGACCCGGAAATTCTCGAGAAGTTGAGCGACCCAGACAAAGCGACCCTCCTTCCGACGATCAAGAACCCGGACGCCGTCT
The DNA here is from genome assembly GCA_963850935.1 of uncultured Isosphaeraceae bacterium. Classification (GTDB taxonomy): domain Bacteria; phylum Planctomycetota; class Planctomycetia; order Isosphaerales; family Isosphaeraceae; genus CAWFRS01. The sequence goes on along the minus strand of CAWKNT010000026.1, from coordinate 125,572 downwards.
TGCCGGGCGTCCTGGCCGATCTCGAATCAAAAAGCGATTATCAAGTGCTTTTGGTTCAGGCAAAGCCAGAAATGGCCAAACAGCTTGCCGAAGCCAATCCGGGCTTTGATGTCGTGGTGGCAACATCGCAATTTGATGATGTCTTGAGCCGCGATCCCGAGATGCTCAATGGCGGCAAGACCATGCTCGTGACCGTCGGCAAGAAGGGCAAACATGTCGGCTTGGTTGGCCTCTATCCCCATGACTCGCCCCGCGAGCGGTTTCTCATGGTGACGCTTAACAAGCAATTCAGTAACTCGGCCGGTCCGATGAAGGCGCTCATCCAGGACGAGTATCGCGACATGCTCAAGGCGACAGGCACCGTCGCCAACTTCCTTCGCCGCGGTACGCTCAGCGGCGCCACGTTTGTCGGCGCCGAAACCTGCAAGAAGTGCCACCCCAACACATTTCAGTTCTGGTCGAAACCGAACACGCCCACGCGTTTGAAACGCTCAAGCACGATCCCAAGCCGAACACGATCTATGACGCAGAATGCGTTAGCTGCCATACGACCGGCTTTGAATACAACTCAGGCTGGCAATCGGAAGAGGCAACCCCGTACCTGGCGGGCAATCAGTGCGAAAACTGCCACGGTCCCGGCTCGAAGCACGTGAGCAATCCCGAAAACTTCGAGTTCAAAAAGGCAATCACCGTGACTGCCGGTCAGGCCAACACGAGCGGACTCTGCTACCGCTGCCACGACGCGGAAAACTCGCTACACTTCGAGTTCGCCAAGTACTGGGATAAGATCGCGCACAACGAATTGGACGATTACAACGATCCCAGCGTACACCAGCCGTTTGTTCCGAAACTCCCGGCAGCCGGAGCTCCCAAGTAGCGGTAAGTAGCCCTTCCAGGAAAGGAATCCTAAACATGTCTGAATCTGCCTCGACCACAACTCGCTGTACCGGTTCTTCGGAATCGATTACACGGACGCAGCCGCCAGGCCTAGTCGCGAAATATCGCCTCGATCATCGCAACGAGGTCAATCATTTTCTTCACGTGGGCGTCGGCTGGCCCATGGCCGCCGTTGCCGTTTTGCTCTTGCCCTTTCGTCCGCTCTGGTCGATCGCGCTTATTACAATAGCATATGCAATTATGTTTTTCGGTCATTTCGTCTTCGAGCGCAATATTCCAACCATTCTCACACAACCCAGCACTCCGTTTGTGGTCGCACTGGACGTGATCAAACGTTTGTGGTGCGGTGTGGCACGATTGGCAACGACTCAGCGCGGTCGGTAGAGTTGAGGTATTCTGCCTATTCCGTGACACCGGTAAACCCAACCTCACAGTCGATCTCGCGGAAACCGTTCGGACCTGCCGGTAAACAGCGATAATAGATTCACAAACTTTGCTCTCGGAGCCGCACTGATGGCCGACCCGATCACTTATGCCGACTTCGCCAAGCTCGAGCTGCGGGTCGCCAAGGTTCTCGAAGCGCGTCCGCATCCCAACGCCGACCGACTGATGCTCCTGCAAGTCGACTTAGGCGACGAGCAGAAGCAAATCGTCGCCGGCATTCGACACCACTATGACGCGGATAAGCTCGTCGGCAAATTGATTGTGATCGTCAACAATCTCGAACCGGCGATTTTGCGCGGCGAAACTTCAAACGGGATGCTGCTCGCGGCGACTTCGGGCGAGAGGGTGATCGTGCTTACTGTAGACGACCCGGAGTGTGTCGCGGGCGCCAAGATCAAGTAGCGAGCGCTCCCGCCAGTCGAGGAAGGATCCGCGTGCGACGCGACCTTGGTGATTTCCAGACGCCGCCGGAACTCGTCGCGAAGGTACTTGCCGCGTTGGGCCCGATCGGTCCGCGTTGGACGCGGGTTCTTGAGCCCTGCTGCGGGCGTGGTCATTTTATTCGTGGATTACTCGACCTGCCCGACCCACCGCGGGAAATTCAAGCCATCGAAATCCAGGAATCACATTATCACGCCGCGCGTGCCGTCGCGGCTGCCGAGTGTGCGGCCGGAGTGCCGGTGCGACTCATTCGCGCCAACCTGTTTGAGCTCGACCTCAAGCGCGACGTGCTCTGGCGCGAAAATGGTCCGATTTTGGTCGTAGGCAACCCCCCCTGGGTCACCAACTCCGAGCTCGGAGCCTTGGCAAGCACGATCCGGCCCCCTCGGAGCAAAGTCAAAGGCATGACGGGGCTCGAGGCCCGCACCGGCGCTTCCAACTTCGACGTGGCGGAAGCTTGTTGGCTGAAGCTGGCACATGAACTGGCCGACCAAAATCCGACGATCGCGCTTTTGTGCAAGACGTCCGTGGCCCGAAGCATCCTCCAGTTCGCTCAGCGCACCCGATTGCCGGTCACCGCCGCAAGTGTCCAGCGAATCGATGCGGCTCATTGGTTTGGAGCGGCTGTGGACGCCTGTCTGTTTTGTGTTACGCTCGGCGATGTTCCAACCGGCCCGGCTCAAGCGCTGCGTATACCGGTCTTTTCTGGGCTGGGCCAGCGCGACCCCGAGAGCATCATGGGCTTCGGACAAGGATGGTTGGTCGCCAATCTGATGGCGTACGACAAATGGACGTTCGCCGACGGGAATTGCCCCATGAACTGGCGGCAGGGCCTCAAACATGACGCCGCCGGCGTGATGGAACTGGTGCGCGACTTGCCTTTGGGTCAGTGGTGCAACCGTGCCGGCGAAAACGTCGACGTCGAGCCGGATTTCGTCTATCCGCTTCTCAAAGGAACTGATCTGGCAGGTTCGCGCGCCACGCTGGCGGGCGCGCCGTTCTAGTCACGCAGGTTCGCCTGGGCGAAGATACCGCGCGGCTGGCCGATCTGGCTCCTCGGCTGTGGGGCTATCTCCAATCGAAGAGCGGGACTTTCTCGAAGCGCAAATCATCGATCTATCGCGGCCAACCGGCATTTGCGCTTTTCGGTATCGGTCCCTATAGTTTTGCCCCGTTTAAGGTGGCGATTTCCGGTCTGCACAAAGTTCCGAAATTCAGGGCGATCGGGCCGGTCCACGGGCGACCGGTCATGCTCGATGACACGTGCTACTTTCTCCCCTGCTCGACCGCTCTCGAGGCCGCTGTTCTGACAGCCCTCTGCAACGACCCCATCACGCTGGGATTCATCGCTTCCATCAGTTTTCGCGACGCCAAGCGCCCGATCACCAAGAAACTTCTGCAGCGCCTGGACTTTCTGGCCATACTTGACCGGGCCGACCGCCGGTCGTTGGTGGCCCGCGCTCAGTCTGTGCTCAGCCTGGAGATTGCCACAAAGCCGGCAGAAGCAATCGCTGATGTCGTGGAACGGTTGGAGGAGCAATTTCGTCGTGTGGCCAAATAGCGCGGTTAGACGGACGCCGGAGCGATCCCGCGGCCACGACGTTCGGAATGTCCAGCCGGTCCGCTGGCACCAAAAGGCGTCTCCCCGCGATTGCCGTAGCACATCATCCCTCATCTCATTTGTTTAGGTCATATTCGAGTGGTCGTAGATCGACCAACTCGTCACTGATTTCGGCGAGTGCCGCAGTTGCCGACTCGCGTACCGTGCGATCGGGGTGGTTACTCGCTTGCATGAGCGCTAAAACGGCGGCTCTCGGCGGCGGCCAGACATTCCCGAGCGCGACACAGACCCCGCGCACGCGGCCGCGTCTTGATCGGTCAAGGCTGCGATAAGTTCCAGCACAACATCACCCGCCAACGGCGATGAACGCGCCAGCGCATTCACGGCCGCACGGCGCGTGCACACATCGTCATCCTGGAGGAGCGCGATCGACAGGTGCCGTGACTTCTCAGCAGTTGTCCAAAAGGCATAGACACCCATCTCGCAGACGTGGAGGCTCGATTCACGCATGGCCGCGGCGATTGTCGGTCGTACTTCTACACGATCGACCCCCGCGCCTTTCACATATATTACGGGATTAGCGATCGACCCAGATTACGGACGCAGTGCACGCTTACATAGAATTCCATTCGGTTCGAACGTTTTTTTCTTGAATTTCCCAATCGCGCATGCCATTCATGTAGACGCGTTCCCGTGCTGAATTCGATGTGGGGGAGTGTAGACAGATACATCGCGCCCGACAGCGTTCGTCGGCGGTTAGAATGCGACGTACACTCACATCCGCATTTCGTTTCCGAAGGAGTCAATCGATGAAGCAGTTCATGCTGATCGTGGGCGTTGCCGTCGCGGTCGGAGCGACTGGGCGAAACGCTTGGGCCGATGAGCCCAAGCCCGAGCAAATCATCGACAAAGCCATCCGCGCCCATGGCGGCGAGGAGAGACTAATTGGGTTGTCGGGGTTCAGCCTCAAGGATCGCGTAGTTTACGAAAAGGGGCCAACCTGGAATTATGAGGTCGATGCGGCTCCGCCCACCCGTTACCGGTCAGAGATAAAGTCCGGCCCCGAGGATAAAAACAGGTCGGTGATCGTGATCGACGGCGATCACGGATGGTTAAAGAGGGGCGATCAAGTGGAGGTTTATCCTCCAACTTTTCTCGACACAATGCGCAATAACACTATTCCCTTCGTGGGCCCGCGCTCCATCCTCCGGCTTCGCGCGCCAGAAGAACCCACGGTGCCAGTTTTCCACGGTCGACGAATGCACCATCAACGGCCGTCAGGCGGTTGGGCTCCGGATGAAGCTCGAAGGCGGGCCCCAGCAGACGTGGTTCTTCGACAAGGAATCTGGGCTATTGCTCAAGACGGAATCCCGTACCGCGAACTTCGAAGGCGACGAAACGGTCACAATAACGAACTACGAGGATTACCAGACCTTCGACGGGTTCCCGCTCGCTCGCAGGGAGATCAGTCTGCGAGACGGAAGGCCCGCGTCAACACGGGAATTGATCGAGTTCCGTGCGACGACACCAAGCGAGGGATCGTTCGCTAAGCCTTAGCAAACGCCACATGCCCTGGAAATGTCGCGGGCGCCAGGCGACGCGAGGATTCGATTCATCGGGTGGCCTCGCGATTCGTGCTCTGGACGACCTTGATTGGTCACCGTCGAACCGCCCGCGACCAAAAAAACGCCGCGGCTTTGTGGCTGACTGTGTACGCTGTGGGACGTGACCTCGCTTTCGCGATTCGCGTTGTGGCAGTCTTGATCTTGCGAGGTGCCTTTGACTTCGGTGCCAGCGCCCACATCCAGGCGGGTCCGACGACCAGGCCAGACCCCGATCACAAAGTCAGAACCGCCCTCGATCGCGCGGCCGAAAAAATTGGCAAGCGCTTCGCCGATCAGCCAATCATCGAGGCCTCGATCCGGCACACGATCGGGGACGCGTATTACTTACTCGGCCTTTATACACAGGCCCTGCGGCACTTGGAACGCGCACGCGAAATTAGTACGCCGAGGCCGAGACTCTGCTCCTCTCGGCGTAAAAAGAAATGAAGCCACGTGAAGGGGACGTCGTTGGGCGAAACCAAGCTGAGCGACGAGCGGTCGTCGATCAACTTACCCGGCTTTACCACGCGTGGGGCAGTACGGGAAATGCACCATGTACCTCGTCGACCCGGTTCGACGACTTGGTGTTTTCCTGCTCAGTCGTTCGCCTCTGCCTGAAGACGCAATGGTTGTCGACGAGGCAAGCTGCGTTTCTCGGCCCCTTTGGTACGATCGGGGCGTCGCGTGCCTTCAATCATTTCGTCCGATCCGATTCTGAGACAGGATTAAGCAGCTACTTTTTTCGCTCGATCCAGCACTCGTCCCTGCCGTTGAGAGTTTCGAATCCCCAATGGCGGGTTATTCGTGTCTGTTGATCAGATTCCATCGAAGATCTGCAGGCTCATATGAACCGAAAGTTGGTGTGCCGGTCATAATCTGCGACGCCAGCAACCTTGATCATCTCACGAAGAACCTGGTTTTGTCGATCATTACTGCAGCCGGCACTTATACGCCGCAACGTGCGTTTGCCTAACAGCCAGGCGTATTGCGAGGGCTCCATGGAACTCACAAGACGCCCCCGCCTACGACCCGTCACTAGCCGATTAATCGCGCCGTCGGTGCGATAGCGTACGCAGGATCGTATCAAGTACCGTGTCAAGCCGCCGGCCCACGTCCGCGGCGAGGAACCGGAGCACGAAGTAGCCGTGTTCCTGCAACAGCAGGTCCTTGCGCCGATCGCGGCGATAGGCCTCCTCGCCGTCCAGATGTTGTGACCCGTCCAGCTCGATGGCCACGCGGGCATCGGCACAGAGCAGATCCACTTCCATCTGGCCGCTGCCATCGAACGGAATCGGCAGCTCGGCATTGAGGCGGAATCGGCCCGCGGTTTCCGGCAAGGTCTCCAGGCGGCGGTAAAGGAACGCCTCGGTCGCGCTGCGAGCCCGACTGACTCCCTCGTCCGTGGGAGCAACGTCGCGTGTCACGTGGACGAACAGATTCGCCAGCGGCATGTCGACTCCGTCGCGCACCAGGCGGCGGACACTGGCCGCGTAGTCGTTTTTCCACTGCGGATCGACGGGCAGCGGAACTTCCGCCGGCCATCCCGGCACGGCGCTGGCGGGGAGCAGAATCGTGTAGCCGACGGCCTCGTAGCCGCGGCAGCGTCGATCGAACATGCGCGCCAGCATCGGCACGTTCAGATCGGCGTAGTCCATCACGCGCACCTCGCGTTTGCGAGCGTGCAGGCGATGCAATCGGCCCGCGTATTGGGCGATCGTGCCGTGCCACGACACCGGCAGCGTCAGGAACAAGGTGTCCAGCCGCGCGTCGTCGAAACCCTTCGCCGATCAGTCGTCCGGTCGCGAGCAGAAGCCCGCGGCTCGTTTTCGGGGATGGCCGCGAGACGCGCGATCGACGGCGCTCGATCTCGTTCTTCGCCATGCCCGCCGCGAAGCACAATCAGATGCTGGACGCCGGTCGACAACCGCTCGGCCAGGTAATCGAGATGCTCGTTGCGTTCGGTCAATACCAGCGGCGAGCGACCTTCGTGAACGGCCTCGAGCACGTCGTCGCAGATGAGCTGATTGCGGGCCTTGATCCGCGATCAGCTCCGAGTACAGTTCTTGAAATTGGATTCGCACATCCTCGGCAAGGGCTCGCAACGGGCGAAACCCCGTGGGACGGACATACACGGCGTGCGTGAACGGACGGGCGGCCGCCTGGGCCCTGGCATCGACCCGATGACGAACCGGCCCGCACTGCATGAAGACGATCGGATGGTGGCCGTCCTTGCGGGTGACGGTCGCGGACAGGCCCGTGACGAACTTCGCCTTCGCCCTGCGGACGACCTGCTCGAAGCTCTGAGCGGACAGGTGGTGGCATTCGTCAACGATGAGATGTCCATAGTCTCCCACCAGGTCACTCACCACGTTCTTGCGCACCAGGCTTTGGATGATCGCCACGTCCAGCGACCCCGTCGGCTTCTTTCGCCCGCCGCCGATTCGGCCGATGGCTTTGGGAGGCAGCCCCAGAAACGCCGACAATCGCTCCACCCATTGTTCCTGCAATTGCCGGCGATGCACGAGAACGAGCGTATTGACCCCGCGCTCGGCGATCAGCCATGCGGCGACGACGGTCTTTCCAAAGGCGGTCGTGGCGGACAAGAACGCCGGTGTCGTGGGCCAGCAGGTTGCGGGCGGCCATCGCTTGCTCGGGGTACAACTCGCCCCGGAATTTCACGTCCAGCGGCTTGCCGGCGTTGCGTTCGTCTCGCATCACCACGTCGATGCGCAGGTCCGACAGCAGCTCTCGGACCTCGTCCAGGCAACCCCGTGGCAAACCGATGTGCTGCGGGAGGTCTTCGGCACAGGCGATGATGCGCGGCTTGTCGTAGGTCGACAGGCGCATCGCCTGCGCCTTGTAGAACTCGGGATTCTGAAATGCAGCCAGCCGGACGAGTCGATTGCACAGACCGGGTGGCAGCGGATCTTTGGCGATGTAGATCTGATCGCCGAGAACGAGCTCGAGCCGTTCGGGCAGCGGCCCGGCGAGCGGAGGTTCTGTTCGGCGTCGCGAGGGAGGCAGCGGCCCAGGGCGCGGCGGCGTCTTCGTCCGCGGGCGCAAGTCGCACGCCGACGACACGTCCCCTCTTTTCCGCTTCGGCAACGATTCGCTCGACGCTGGCTCGATCGATCTTGCGGATGCGCGACAGGAACGCCCATTGGTCGGCATGAGGCAGATGGCCGTCATCGAGAAAGACGCTATTGCCAAGCTCCCGCGGTCGCTTCTGAAGCGGCAGCGCGATCAAGTTGCCAAAGCCGCCCTGGGGAAGTGTGTCTTGATTGGGGAAGAAACGGTCATAGGAATCGAGCCCGATGCCCGGCCGGCGTTCCATCGTTTCGGTCAGCAGGTGCGCGCCGAGCTTGCGCGCAGCGTCGCCGGGATCGCCTGCTCGAAAAACAGCCAGATGTGTCCGCCATTGCCCGAGCGCGACCGCTCGAGGGCCGCCGCCAGATCCAGCCGGCGACATGTTTCCAGTATGGCCTGCGCGTCCTCCTGCCACTGCGCTTTGTCGAGGTCGGCCGCGAGGAAGAAGCAGGTTTCATCCCGGAGCAACGGGTAAACGCCCATGACGAAGTCGCCGCCCGGAGTCGTCGTGGCCGGAAAGATGCCAGCGAACGACCTGGTCGGTGACGGGCAAGAAATGCTGATTCGGACATGCGGCGCATTTGATCCTGGGCTTCTCGCACAAGCCCGGCACCCATTCGTTGCCACACGCGGGCGCATATCCGGACTTGCCGGTCTTGCGATTCTCGAAGCGGCGAGGATAGACATCGTCTCGACCGCGAAAGAGCGAGCGAAACAAGGCGATCTTGGACTCAGGCGGGGACAGATGATGGACAATCGCGTCGGACTGGCTCATGGAAAAACTTGCCGGACAAACTCGCAAAACATGACAATCGCTTGGGTTTCCGCATACTAGCGATCATCGTGAGCCACGACTATAATCCCGAAAACTACTAAAGGCTTCGGGGGGAATTCGCCATGCGTCAGTTGCTCGTGTTGAGCTGGATTCTCGCGGTCGGGTCCTCCGCGATGGCCGAGCCGGTCAAAGTTGCCTCGATCGAGGGCGTGACGGAGTACAAGCTTGCCAATGGAGCACGCGTACTGCTTTTTCCGGAGGCTTCGCGGCCGACGATGACCGTCAACATGACCGTGCTCGTTGGCAGCCGCCACGAAGGCTATGGTGAATCGGGCATGGCTCACCTGCTCGAGCACATGGTCTTCAAGGGCACGCCGTACCACCCGGAAGTGCCCAAGGCGCTTCGCGATCATGGGGCCAGCTTCAACGGCACCACGAATATCGACCGCACCAACTACTTCGAAACGATGCCCGCCACCGACGAGAACCTCGAGTTTGGCATCGCTCTCGAATGCGATCGTCTCGTCAACAGTTTCGTCAAGGGCGAAGACCTGCAGTCGGAAATGACGGTCGTCCGCAACGAATTCGAACGCGGTGAGAACAACCCCGGCTCCATCCTCAACCAGCGGATCTACGCCGCGGCCTACGAATGGCATAACTACGGCAAATCCACCATCGGCAGCCAGTCCGACATCGAGCGCGTGCCCATCGACAACCTCCAGGCCTTCTACAAAAAGTATTATCAGCCGGATAATGTCGTGCTGATCGTGGCCGGCAAGTTCGACGAGGCGAAGGCCCTCGCCCTCGTCGGAAAAATACCTCGGTTCGATCCCGAAACCAACGCGCAAGCTCGATGCCACCTACACTCGAGGAGCCAGCGCAAGACGGCGAACGCACGGTCACGCTCCGCCGGGTTGGGGCGGTGGGATCGGCGGGCGTTGCGTACCACGTGCCGGCCGCCTCGCACGCCGATTGGGCGCCCTTAAGTCTCTTGGGCGGCATCATCTCGCAGTCTCCCAACGGCCGGCTCTACAAGGCCCTGGTCGAATCAAAGCTGGCCACGAACGCGTCCGGCCGTACGGATAACTCGCACGATCCTGGCCTCTTTTTCGCTTCGGCGTCCTGCACGCCTGACAAGCTCGACGCGGTGCGCGACGCCCTGGTGAAAACGCTCGAATCGCTCGGTGACGTGCCATTCACCGACGACGAAGTGAACAAGGCAAAAGTCCGTAACAAGCGGAACGCCGAACATGCTGCAATCGAACAGCCAGGCGATGGCACAGGCTTTGAGTTCGGCATCAAGCCACGGCGACTGGCGATTGCTTTTCATCCAGCGCGATCGCATCGCCGCTGTGACGGCGTCCGACGTCAATCGCGTGGCGAAAGCCTATTTCCAGAAGCCCAACCGCACGGTCGGTCTCTACATCCCGGCCAAGGAATCGACACGACTGGCGGTGCCGAATGCACCCGCCATCGACTTGGTGGTGAAGGATTATAAGGGAGGCACCGTCGGCGCGGCGGGCGAAGCGTTCGACCCATCGCCGGCGAATCTGGATTCCAGGATCAAACTCGTCAAAGAAAATGGCTTGAAAGCGGGCCTCTTGCACAAGAAGAATCGCGGTGAGACGGTCTCACTTGTCTTGACCTTGCACTACGGCACCGCAGACTCACTCAAGGATCAGACGACCGCAGCCGGAATGCTCCCCGGCCTGATGATGGCCGGCACGAAGAAGCACGATCGCCAGTCCCTTCGTGAGACGCTCGATTCACTCGGTATCCGCATCGGCACCGGAGGCGGCGGAGGCGGCCGTGGGGGCCGCGGTGGTCGCGGCGGCGGCGGCGGTACCGCTGGGCAATTAACCTTCTCGGTGCAAGCCAAAAGGGACACACTTCCGCAAGCACTCGCATTGCTCGGCGAGATCCTGCGTGAGCCAGCCTTCCCCGCCGCCGAATTCGAAACCTCGCGACTGAGGATGACCTCGATGCTCTCCGCCGGCCGCACGGAACCGGGTGCCCTGGCCCGTAACAAGCTCAGTCGGGCCTTGTCCCCATATTCCAAAGATGACGTGCGTTACGTGCCCACCCTCGAAGAGACGGTCGAACGCGTCAAACACGTCACGCTCGAACAGATCAAGGCGGTGTACCAGACGCAGATCGGCGGCTCGCACGCCGAGCTGGGCGTCGTCGGCGACTTTGACCCGGAAAGCACATTGCGGCTGGTAAAAGAAATGCTGTCCGGATGGGAGTCGACGGTGCCGTTCAAGCGGATCGACCGCAAGGTGGCGGACCATGGAACGGGGATGCAGCGAGGACATCGTCACGCCCGACAAGTCGAACGCGGAATACCTGGCGGGTCTCTCAATGGCACTTTCAGACAACGACCCCGACTACCCCGCGTTGCGGATCGCCAACTTCATCTTCGGCGGCAGCACGCTCGCCTCGCGGCTGGGCGACCGAATTCGGCAGAAGGATGGACTTTCCTATGGTGCCACCTCTTCGTTCGTTGCTTCGTCTCGCGATCCAGTGGCCTCGCTGACGGTGACCGTCAGCACCAACCCGGCGAACATCGACAAGGTCTCTACCGCGGTCATGGAAGAACTACAGCGATTCCTCAAGGAGGGCCCGACAAACAAGGAAGTCGCTGACGCGAAACGAGCGTTCGTCGAAGCCCAGAAAGTCGGCCGCACCGCGGACGGGGCGATAGCGGCGCAAATCGTTTCGAACCTGAACACAGACCGCACATTCGCGTTCGCCGCCGACCAGGAAAAGGCGATCCTCGCCCTCACTCCATCTCAGGTCGCGGACGCCTTCCGCAGGCACGTCAACCCGAACAGGCTGGTCATCATCCGCGCGGGGGATTTTCAGAAGTAGCTTGGGCACACGATACGTGCGCTGTCGACCAAGCCGTGGCGTTGCGTCAGCAACCAGACCGCGTGTAGGTGTTTCACCCAGTTGGGATTGCGATTGAACACGCCTCGCAGACGTGCCGATCGAAACGCTCTACGAGGTTTGCCGAACATCGCGGACATTGAACCAACGGAACGAAGTCGTCTAATGGTATCTGCTGAAACCACCAGTAGTAGGTGCGTCGATGTTTGTTCAAGTCCCGTACGACCTCGAGTCCCTCTACATTCACCTGTCCATTGGGATCTTCAAGCTGTGCAATCGCCCACGACTCATAGTCCGACGAATCGAGCCAGAGGGTGTAGAGTGCATCGTGGACGTTTTTCCAAAACGCGATGCGCTCGGCCAAGCCGGCGGAGAACCCGATCCGCTCAGGACGTACCTCTCCGTTGCATCTGAGACACACGATCGGATTCGAGGAAAAATGACATTGCAAGACAATCGGTGGCCGATCGACACAATCGCAAAGCTCTTCATCCGGAGTCGCGGATTTGGGCCGCAACTTCCAGTAGGGATCGAGTTCATCTAGCCCCACTACACGCTCCGCCGGTCTGTTTAGCTCCTCCTTTTGCTGATCAGCATCGATGTCGACCTGGTCGTCGTGAGACCCGGTCGAACGTACGTCTACGCTCATGGCAAGCATCGTCCCTTGGTTTCGAATGAATTCGGCGCGTAAGCCCGCTGGCGACTTGCATTTTGTGCTCACTATCTACCATCCTACAGCCGGCCTCGCGGGAAAGTACCTGGCTGCTCAAAAAATGGCTATCGTCAGTTACATCGCCGAAAGAGTGGGCGAAGACGATGGATCACGGGCTTCCAACGTAATGATGACTCTCAACCCAGGAGCTCGTATGAGGCAACTTTATACCGTGACAATGATCGCGATGGCCCCCGATGCGATTGCGTTCGCCAGAGCTGGTTACTTGGTGGTCACGTTCGACTATCGCGGTTGGGGCAACAGCGACTCGCGGTTGATCCTGGCCGACACCAAGCTGGAGAAGAAGGACGGTAAGTTGATCGCGGAGGTCAAAGAGGTTCGCGAGGTGGTTGACCCTATTGACCAGACGACCGACATCATGAACGCGATCCACTGGGTGGTCGGCGAGAGCCGGTGCGACGCGACACGTATCGGGCTTTGGGGCTCGTCGTACTCGGGTGGCCATGTCGTCTACGTCGCCGCGCGCGAGCCGAGAGTCAAGGCGTTCGTCAGCCAGGTCGGTGCGATGGATTCGCGGTGGGCGATCGCCAATCCGCAGATGCGGCAGTACACCTACAGCCAGGGAACCGCACGGACCCGCGGCAAGATCGGTTATCCCAAACCGCGAGAAAAGTTCGGCACCCTGACCGGGGCACCGGTGATCGAGAAGCTGGCGACGTACGCCCCCATCGAAGACATCAACCGGTGCAAAGACTGTGCGAAACTGTTCATCGTCGCCGAGAACGAAGAGTTATTTGACAACAAAGAGAACGCGATTCTCGCTTACGATCGAGCTACTGGCGTCAAGAAACTCGTGACGGTCAAAGCGATCAAGCACTACGGCATCTATAACGAGGCTCGCGGCCAAGCCCAGAAAGAAGCGATCGCCTGGTTTGATCAGTACCTAAAGCGATAGTCGAATCGTTGGCCAAGGTGTGCGCATCAACACGCTAGCCCGCGGGCGTAGCTGAGTCAACCGCTGGCAAATCTTTGGTTCGCATATAGGCCGGTCGACGGATTCGCCCGGCGGGAAATGCGGCCACAGTCGCCCTACCGTAACTTGTGTCGTAAGTTAGCAGTTGAGTCGATTGGCCACGTTCGTGACCGCATTCTGTCAGTCGATGTAGCACGACGAACGTCGAAATTTCGGCGCCGTGGCAACATCGCTGTCAGAACTCGCAGATCGCTTCTTCATACGGACTTGGGAGGAGAATCAATCGATGACTCCGGCATCCCCGCCGCGGGCCGTTTCGAGCCAAGCTTTCGAACCGGCGTCCAACAGCACGCCCTATCACGATGGACCGCAACTTTCGTTGGCGACGATTGGCGATCAGATTTTTCAAGGGGCCGTTTCTTCCCGAATTCCCGCAGCCCGCGCACGGGTTAAGGATCGCCAGCACTGGATCGCCGGCGGCATTAGCCTGTTGCTCTTCGTCGCCTCGGCTGCCGGTATGTCGTGGTCGGGTAAACTCCTGGGAAAGGCTCGATTCACAGGACCCACTTGGACCGTCATCAACGAAAAGCTCAAGGTATCCATCGTCGAGCGCGGCACGCTCGAATCGGCCAAGAACGGCGACATCGTTTGTACGGTTCGGTCCGGGACCAAGGGTAGCACGAGCGCTACCACGATCAAGTGGATCATCGAACCGGGGGTGCAGGTTGGCAAAGGCGACAAGCTAGTGGAACTGGATTCTTCCGGATTCGTTGAGCAGCTCAAGGACCAACGAATCAAAGTAGACCAGGCCAGGGCTGCCTGGGTTGCTGCGAACGAAGAATATCAGATCCAAGAAAGTCAGAACGAAAGCGATATCGAGGCGGCCAGGAACACGCTCGAGCTGGCGAAAATTGATCTCGAAAAATACGAAAATGCCGAATTCGCTCAAGCCCTCGAAAACATCGTTGGCCGCATTAGCACCGCGCGCTCCGACCTCGAAGTCGCGCTGGCGCGTTCAAAGTGGGCGAACCGGATGTGCCTGTTGGGCTATATGAGTAAAGCCCAGGCGAAAGGGGATGACTCGCGGACCGACGCCTTACGCGTCAGTTTGCAGAAGTTGGAAACGGAAAGGCGAGTTCTGATCGATTTCGAGAAGAGGCGCACCACTCAGGACCTGAGCGCCAAACTGGCGGAGGCCAACCGCGCACTCGATCGCGTCAGGAGCCATTCCCGAGCGAAATTGGTCGTCGCCGATGCGGACCGGCTGGCCAAAGACTCCGTTTACAAACAGCAGTTGGCGCGCGTGCATGAGATCGAAGCCGAGATCGCCAAATGCCTGGTGATTTCACCGCAGGACGGCTTGGTTGTTTATTACGTATCGGACCAGGCGCGCAGTGGCGGTGGCTCGCAGCAATCCATAATGGCTCAGGGGGAGCCGGTCCGCGAGGGGCAAAAGATGATGCAAATCCCTGACCTTTCCCAGATGGTGGTCAACGTCCGTGTGCACGAAGCAATGGTTTCAAGCCTGCGGAACGAACGTGATCCCAACGACGAAAGCACGTGGCAGGTCGCGGAAATTCGCATCGATGCACTTCCCAACCGTATCGTGCGCGGGCACGTCAAAACGGTCGACACCGTCGCCGGCCAGCAGGACTGGTTCGCCGCGGACGTGAAACTCTACAAAACCGTCGTCTCGATCGATGAGCCCGTGGCAGGCCTCAAACCGGGGATGAGCGCGGAAGTGACGATCTGCGCCGATGAGAGCCCCGCCCTTGTGATGGTTGTTCCCGTACAGGCGATCGTCGGGACCATCAGCTTGGGGGCCCAGCCTCATTGCTTTGTGGTGGGAAAGGACGGGCAGCCGGAACGTCGGGACGTCATTGTCGGGATGAGCAATCAGATGCTCGTGGAAATCAAATCCGGCCTCGAGGTAGGTGATAAGGTCGTGCTCGATACAGGATCCCTCCTGGCTCTTGATGGCGAGATGACCTTCCCCAAGTCGGATCGCATCAACGAAGACGACGTTGCCATTTCAGGACGCGATCGCAATGACCGACCCGGAATCGGAAAGAAGTAGCCAAATCTAATGTCGGTCGTGATCAGAGGGCGTGGCAATGTCGTTTCGGCTTTACGCAGTCTGCGGCTGCACAAGCTGCGCTCCATTTTGTCGGTGCTCGGAATCATCATCGGCACGGCGTCGGTGATTGCCCTGCTCGCGTTCGGCAGGGGTAGCATGGAAGACGCTCTCGAAGATATTCGTCGCCAAGGAACTACCAATGTGATCGTCAGCAGTGTCAAACCGGTTGACGCTCCGGCGTCGGCGCGGCCCACCTGGGTCGTAAAATACGGCTTGACCTGGGAAGACTTCGAGCGATTCAAACTGATAGACACCGTCATCGGACAGGTGCCGATGCGCATTTTCCCGCAAGAAGCCCGGCACATTAGCCGCAAAGTCAGCGCCCGCGTAGTGGCGACCACCGAAGCGTACGCGAAAACCAACCGCTTCCAAATGGCCGCGGGCCGGTTCCTCCGCGACGGCGAGGACCAGATCGACGAAGGGGACGGCCAACGTCTTCGCAACGTCGCGGTGCTCGGATCGGGGGTGGCAAGGGAATTATTCCCGTTCGAAGAAGCCCTGGGCAAGGCCGTGCTCATAAACAAGGCCGAGTACCTGGTGGTCGGCGTCATCAACAACCGCTTGCCCAAAGGCGCTACCGGTGAAGGTCAGCGCCAAGAAGATTATAACTTCGACATTTATTTGCCAATCCGGACCTGCCGGGTTCGCTTCGGCGAACGCATTATGTTTCGGCAAGGTTCCAACGTCCTTGCCGAGCAAGTCGAATTACATCGAATTATTCTGACCATTTCCGACATCGATAAAGTGCGAAGCACCGGCGAATTGGTCGGCAAAATGGTGAAAAACCGCCATGCCCGCAATGATTGGGCCGTAGCCGTGCCGCTCGACCGGCTCAAACAAGCCGAGGACGCCCGCGATCGCTACAACATGTTGCTCATGTTGATCGCATCTATTTCCCTGGCCGTGGGCGGCATCGGCATCATGAACATTATGCTGGCCACCGTCACCGAACGAACACGTGAGATCGGTATTCGCCGCGCCGTGGGTGCGAAGCGCCGCGACATCACTATGCAGTTCCTCGCCGAAGCCGTAGTGCAAACCACGATCGGCGGCTTACTCGGCGTTGTAACCGGATTGACGATGGTCTTGGGCATTCCGGTTTTGACTCGCCTACTCGCCCAAAAGTCACTGCCGGCGCAAGTCGACGTCATGTCGATCTTCTTGTCGTTGGGCGTGGCCGTGGCCGTCGGGATCCTCTTCGGCTGGTACCCCGCCCGCCGCGCCTCCCGCTTGGAGCCGATTGACGCCTTGCGTCACAATTAGATGATCGACGGCGTCGATCATGGATGTGGAGTCTGCCCTTTCTGGATGATATCGGCGGATTCGATCCACCACTGGCCCTGGCGCTTTTGCAGTACGTAGGTCCTGACCGATTTCCCAGGCTTTTCGTCGGTGAGTTCATGCGCCACCGCGACGTCGGGAGTCAGGAACCTGACCTGCTCGATTTGAGATGACCGGGGACTCGAGCTGGGCTCGGAACGGCATTTTATGGAGACCGATCAAGTGCTCGCGTATCGCGGCTCGGCCTTTCATCCATTGGCCAAACCGATTGACGACGTCGGCGTTCTCGCCGAGTCGCGCGGTGAACTCCTTCATTTCGTGCTTGTTCCATTGCTCCGCGAGATCCCGTAACAAGGTCCGGATCGCCTTCTCGTCGTTCTCTGTCGTCGCGTCGCGTAACCCGGCTCCCGGAGGGCCGGCAGCGATCAACAACCCGACAGTTATAAACGTCAACGGCAACCAGTATGCGTGACCTCATGTTTTTCTCCCTCTTTGGTGAATACCGCAAGAAATCGACTCGTCGAAATTTCTTAGTAAGTATTTACTAAGTTATTCCGGAAAAAGAGTCAAGACGGAGTTTTCGTCGGACTTCTTGGGCATGAGGTATCGTCTGATGGCGTTTTCTTTCAGTCCGATCCCTCGCAATGCGAAAAGAATGGCCTGGTCGATGAGCATTGGCCCAGGACACGCCGTAGTCGACGATCGGCGGATCGGCAAGGCGCTGAAGCATGAGGAAAATTGCGAGGTGATGAGTAAACCATCCTGGGATGTTGGTGTGTGGATGGCGAACGTTTAGGTCGCCGGCGGCAGCAGCAGCTTTGATACATTCCTCGAGCTTTGCGACCAAGCGAGAGGGGATTCTCCGGCTGAACAAGCGGGCAAACTCGCCGTCCTCCACCAGACTGCGAAACATCAGACGCGCGACAACGGCAATTTCGGCTTTGTCCGCGGGTCCGCGAGGGTCGATCAGCATGTTATAGAACTGCTGAATTATGGTTACGAGTGTCGCGGTGGATGGTTCCATCATGCCGAAATAGCTATTGAAGTCGGGCTGGTCCTCGCCGAACAGAGTCAACAGCATCGCGGCGTAGAGCGCTTCCTTGGTGGGAAAGTGCTGAAAAAGCAATGCTTCCGAGACGCCCGCCGCCTCTGCCAGTGCCCGTGTGGTCGTGCCGCGGAACCCGTTTTCGGCGAAGACGCCCCGGGCGGCCTTGAGAATGGAATCGCGCCGCTTTTCACTTGAGAGCCGCCGAGTTTTTGCCATGATTCGTTCCTTCCGGAACGAATGTATATTCACACACTTGGGTGGTCAAGCGCGTATTTGAGTTTGTTCTCTTCAACGGTCTTCCTGCGAGCTGGGAATCGCGTTGGGCGAGTTTCGATCGAGGAAACTCAGCTGGGTCTTGTGCGAGATCTCCTCGATCGGGCGTTCGCCGGTGCTGCCGAGCAGTTCGTGTTGCGAGTCTTGAGCGCGAAGAAAGTTTCGCGGGCAGAGTTGGCGAAGATCCGGGAACTGTTGGACCAGATCGAGAGGGGGGGGATACTTCCAGCGTGTCGGAGAACGTGCTGACAACCTACACACTTCGTTCTCGCCTCCCAGACTGGCACGATCGATACTGGACGCAAGGCGCGACCTTCAAGATGCAGGGCGACAAAAAGTTCCTGGCTGTGATGGACAAGATCATGCACGTCCCTTTCCGGATTGGCAGCGACGGGACGACGTGCTGGTTCGTGAGATCTGACGTGCGCGTTGCGCTTCCGTCCCGGGAAATCGACGAGAAAAATGTCCTCTTCGTCGATCCCTTCGACGCGAGGGCTGCGGTCAGCGTGGAACGCATAATCCGGGACCGGAAACTCGAATACGCTGGCGCCGTCGATCTCAACGGCCGACGGTGTCACCTCATTCGGTCATGGGAAATCTCACTCCTGACCGACCTGTCCGTGATCTTGGGCCCCGATGGTACACCGACGAAGCGACGCTACTCTTAGCGTGGGTCGCGCATGGGGAGTCATACGCGCTGGACTACACGTACACCCGGATCAACGAACCGATCCCGGACGACGAGTTCCGCCCGGCGGCCAGCGCCGAATTCCGGGTCGCCGATCCATAGCCCTTGCCGGAGCGCTATACCCGCCGCTTTCTCAACGTCATCGACGGCACCAATGGCCGTATGTCGGTCCGTTGGGGGATGAAAGGCCCTAACGGGACCAACAGCAGTGGGCTGATTCCGCCGCCGGCCGACGCGGCGTACGCCAGCGAGCTCAGAGGCCCAAGGGTAGCAATCGCACAGGAACGCGGACTGAGACCCGATAACGTAGCAGTGTCAGATGAGCTCGCGGATCGGTTCTCGGCGGTCGAGGAGGTAATGCGGGCGGTTGGTGGCATCGTAGATCATGGTGTTCTGAACGTCGATGCCGAGCTGGTGATAGAGGGTGGCGAAGACGTCTTGATAGTGCACAGGCCGATCTTGCGGTTCCTCGCCCAGGCGATTGGTCGAACCGATGACCTGGCCCATGCGCATGCCGCCGCCTGCTAAGAGGGCGCATGACGCCTTGGGCCAGTGATCTCGGCCGGCGGACTTGTTGATGCGCGGCGTGCGGCCAAATTCGCCCCAGGCGATGACGCTCACATCCTGGTCCAGGCCTCGGACGTGCAAATCTTCAACCAGAGCGGTGATTCCCTGATCAAACTTGTCGAGCTGAGGGGGAAGCTGCGCGAAATTGCCGCCGTGCCGATCCCAACTGCCGAACGACAGGGTGACGCAACGGGCGCCAGCTTCGACTAGCCGGCGCGCCAGGAGGAACTGGTCCATCCAGTGGGGGCCGGCGTCTTCACCAAAGGCGGGAGCCGAACTTCCGCGGCCATAGCGATCTCTCAGTCGGGGATCCTCACGATCGAGGTCGAGCGCTACGGCCAGTTTGTCGGAGGTAAGGACCTCGAAGGCAGCCTCGGTGAAGGCGTCGAGCCCCTCGGCGGCGGCCTGCCGCTCGGTCCGGCGCCGGAAGGCATCGTAGCTGGCGAGCAGAACCCGGCGGTCACGCAGACGGTCCAGCGTCACGCCGTGCAGTCGCATTTCGGTCATCTCGGGACCGTCGGGCAGAAACGGAGTATGCGCCATTCCCAGAAAGCCCGGGCCGCCTGGGTTGGAATAGGGAAGATGCCCCGTCTTGATCGTGAGACCGATCGATGGGGGTATTGCCACATCAACAGGGCCCTGGAGCTTTGAAAGCACCGATCCCAGCGATGGGTGGCCGTCTTGCTTGCCGCGTGGACCTTTGGGATAGCCGCTTAAGCACATGTCGGAATTGTGCTGGTCGGGACTGCCATAGAGTGAGCGAATGATCGTGAACTTGTCCATCATCTTGGCAAGGCGCGGCATGTGCTCGCAGATTTCGATGCCCGGGACATTGGTGGGAATTGGACGGAAGGATCCACGAATCTCCGCCGGGGCGTTCATCTTGAGGTCGTACATGTCCTGGTGCGAGGGACCGCCGGACAGATAGATCATGATGACCGCTTTGTGCGATCGCGTGGCGCGCTCACTGAATCTGCCACCGCTTGCGCTTTGAGGATCTGGGGCAATGCTAGCCCCCCCATCGCCAGGCCGCCGATCTTCAGAAAGTGGCGCCGCGAGTGGCCATCGCAAAACGCCGCAGGTTTTTGGCCAAGGATGGAAAGCATGGAGCGGTTCTCTCGTGAGCGGCTGGCCGCTGCCGGTTACATACCGGCAGATTTCACCAGGATTGCATGGAGCACTTTCATATTTAATTGCCAACGGGCATCGGCGGCGACTCGAGATCCTATCACGGACCCCAAAATTCCTTTTTGTCAGGCGACAAGCCAACTATCCCCGGGCCGGGCGCCAGAATCAATCACTCAACGTTCGACATCGATTCTACGCCAATGTTGAATTTTTGTCAAACAAACGATCGATCGAGGGACCAACCCACCTTGTTCGGGAGTCATAATTCAACAATAATTTGACAGACGCCGTCGTACAAGGGGTGCCATTCCCTGCGGCCGGGGGCGTGACCGATCATGGAGCTGACCGACACGATGCCCACCTGCAGCGCCGTCATCGCACTCATCTGCGTCATCAGTATCGCTCCGGCCGAACCGAAAGAAATGCTGACGTTCGAGAAGGATGTCCGGCCGATCTTCAAGGCCTACTGCCTCGATTGCCACGGCGGGGGCGAAGCGCTCAAGGGCCATCTCGACCTGCGTCTCAAGCGTTTCGCCGAACGTGGCGGCGACAGCGGCCCGGCAGTCGTCGCGGGTCAGCCCGAAGAGAGTTTGCTCATCGAGCGGCTCAAAAACGGGGAAATGCCTCCGGGGGAAAAGAAGGTTCCACCGGAACAGATCGTTTTGATCGAGCGATGGATCGCCGGCTGGGGCGGTGGCGAAACGCAACGAGCCCGAACGCCTCGATCCCGGGATCGACCTGACGCCCGAAGAGCGTGCGTACTGGGCCTTTCAGCCGATCCGCCGGCCAGCGCCGCCGACGTTCAGGACCGAACGATCCGGTCAGGACGCCGATTGACGCGTTTGTCGCTGGCGAAGCTTGCGCGAACGCGGTCTTTCGATGGCTCCCGAAGCCGACAAGCGGACATTGATACGACGAGCGGCCTTTGACCTCACGGGCCTTCCCCCTTCACAGGAAGCAATCGACGCGTTCCTCGCGGACTCGACCGAGATGGCGCTTACGAACGGATGCTCGACCAGCTCATGGCGTCGCCCCGATACGGCGAGCGCTGGGCGCGACACTGGCTCGACGTGACGGGCTATGCCGACTCGGATGGTAACGGCAACGACGACTCGCCGCGACCTTATTCCTACAAATACCGCGACTATGTGGTGCGGTCGATGAACGCCGACAAGCCGCTCGACCGATTCGTGATCGAGCAACTCGCCGGCGACGAGCTGGTTCCGCGCCCCTGGAACGATTTGACCCCGGAAAAAGCCGAGTTGCTCGCCGCGACCGGGTTTCTGCGAACGGCCGCCGACGGAACTTCGACCGGCGCGGCCGACGAGCCATTGGCGGCGAATCAGGTCGTCGCCGACACGCTCAAGATCGTCGGCTCGACGCTGCTGGGCCTGACGGTGGGCTGTGCCCAGTGTCACGACCATCGCTATGACCCGATCCCCCAGGCCGACTATTATCGGCTGCGAGCCATCTTCGAGCCCGCACTCGACACCAATCACTGGCGGAGGCCCGCGCAGCGCCTGGTCTCTCTGTTCAAGGACGCCGACCGGGCGAAGTGCAAGGCCATCGAGGCCGAGGCCGCCAAGCTTCAAAAGGTCGTTGACGCCAAGACCAAGACGTACCTGGAAGCGGCGACCAAGAAGGAGCTGGCGAAGTTTCCCGAGCCGCTTCGGACCAAGCTTCGCGCGGCCCTTGATGTCGCTGCCCGCGTCGCGATCGGACGAGCAGAAGCGTTTGCTCGCATCGAACCCAAGCGTGAATATCACCGAGGGCGTCCTTTACCAGTACGACCCGGCCGCTGCCGAGGACCTCAAGAAGGAAATCGCGAAGGTCGCCGCCAAACGCGCGGAGAAGCCGGTCGAAGATTTCGTCAGCGTGCTCGATGAAGTTCCCGGCGTCGTGCCCGCGACGAAAATCTTCCATCGCGGCGACCATCGTCAGCCCACGAAATCGGTCCGACCGGGCGACCTGAGCATCGCCGCGCCCGAAGGCTCGCGCTACGAGGTCCCTGAAAAGGACGCCTCGTTGCCCACCTCGGGCCGCAGGCTCGCCTACGCTCGACATCTCGTCAAGGGGGACCATCCCCTGGTGGGCCGGGTCCTCGCGAATCGCATCTGGCTGAATCACTTCGGCCGTGGACTGGTCGATACGCCGGGCGACTTCGGCGTGCTTGGCACGCGCCCGACCCACCCGGAATTGCTGGACTGGCTGGCCGATGAGCTCGTTCGCCAGGGATGGTCTCTGAAGCGCATGCACAAATTGATCATGACGTCCGCGGTTTATCGGCAATCGTCACGAGGGAGTCAGGCGGGTTCGGCCGCCGATTCGAGCAACACGCTTTACAGCCATTTCCCACTGCGGAGGCTCGAGGCGGAAGAGATCCGCGACGTCATCCTGCACCTGAGCGGGCGGCTCGACGAAACTCTCTACGGCCCACCTGTGCCGGTTGCCGAGGACGCCGTCGGCCATATCTTGCCCGACAACGACTCGGCGCGGCGGAGCCTCTATCTTCAGGCCCGCCGGACGAAGCCGGTCTCGCTGCTCGCGACATTCGACTTTCCGACGATGGCGGTCAACTGCGACCGCAGGGCCCCGAGCACGTCGGCCACGCAGTCGCTCGTGCTCATGAACAGCGATTTCATTCTGAGCCACGCCGGCCGCCTGGCCCGGCGCGTGCGCGAGCTCACACCCGCGGGCTCAACTTCGGACCAGCTCGCCCGGCAGGCGGCGTGCGCCTGGAAGCTCGTTTACCAGCGCGCGATCACACCCGAAGAGGCGGCATGGGTGAACGAGTATGGTTCCCGGCAGCTCCGAGCGCCTGGTCCTGATCGCGAGCTCGCCGTCTTGACGAATCTTTGCCAGCAACTCCTCATTTCCAACGAGTTCCTCTATGTCGACTGAACCGCCCTTTTCGACCCGGCGCGATTTTCTGGCGGGCACCGCCTTCGGGGTCGGCGCGATCGCCCTGGCCCACTTGCTGCGCCAGGACGGAGCGCTCGCCGACGTCGTGAAGAAGCCCGGCGAGAACCTCCCGCTGGACCTGAGGGCCCGCGCGCCGCACTTCGCTCCCAAGGCGAAGGCCATGATCTCGCTGTTCATGCACGGCGGTCCGTCGCATGTCGACTTGCTTGACCCGAAGCCCGAATTGTCGAAACGAAACGGCACCGAGTACGACGGCGACGTCGTGTTCAGTTTCGTCAACCGCGCGAGCAAGAAGCTGTTCGGCACTCCCTGGAAGTTCGCCAAGCACGGGCAGTGCGGCACCGAGGTCTCGGAACTTCTGCCCGAGACGGCCGGCATCGTCGACGACATCTGCGTGATTCGCTCGATGCACACCGGGCACAACGGCCACGAGGTTTCGATCCGCTTCTTCCACGGCGGGATCGCCGGTGTGACCGGCCGGCCGACGATGGGAAGCTGGCTCGTTTACGGTCTCGGGAGCGAGTCAGAACAGCTCCCGGCCTACATGGTCCTGTCCGACCCCGGCGGGCCATCCGGTCGACGGCACGAACAACTGGTCGAGCGGGTTCATGCCCACGATGTATCAAGGCACCGTGCTGCGGCCGCAGGAGCCTCGGATCTTGAATCTCGACCCTCCTGCCCATCTTCGCGGAGAGACCCAGCGCCAGAATCTCTCACTCCTCGACCGGCTCAATCGCAGGCACCTCGAAAGCCACCCGGGCGAGTCTGACCTCGAAACCCGGATTCGCAGCTACGAGCTCGCCGCCGCCATGCAGACGACCGCCAAAGAGGCGCTCGACGTCGCCAACGAGCCCGCTCACATCAAAACTCTCTACGGATTAGACGAGGACCACACCCGCGAATACGGCACGCGCTGCCTGATCGCCCGCCGGCTCGTCGAACGCGGCGTGCGGTTCGTCCAGCTCTTCCTGGGCGGCCAGCCCTGGGACACGCACACCAGCATCAAGAACGCACTGCCGGCGATCTGTCGCCGAACCGACAAGCCGGCCGCGGCCCTGGTCAAGGACCTCAAGCAGCGCGGGCTGCTCGACACCACGCTCGTCCACTGGGGGGGCGAGATCGGCCGGCTGCCCGGTCACCGAAGGTAATGCCGATGCGTCCGCCGGTCGCGACCACAACGGCCAGGGCTTCTCGGTCTGGCTCGCGGGAGGCGGGATCAAGGGGGGCATGACCTACGGAGCCACCGACGAAGTCGGTCACCGGGCGGTCGAAAATGTGGTGACCCCCAACGACTTCCAGGCGACCGTCCTGCAACTCTTCGGCCTCGATCACAACCGACTCGTCTACCACGCCAACGGCAGAGAACAGCGGCTGATCGACGGTCGCAATGCTCGGATCGTCAAGGAAATCCTTCACTCGGCCTGAACCGTACCGACGAGCACTGCTTCGTAGCGCGTATCCGTCCGCGGACGCGGATCCCTCGCGCACGTCGCGTGATTTGCGCCGAACCGGCCGGCGGGATGTGTCACCCCGATTGCAGTGGAACTCAGCCCGAACCCGGTTCGCTCGATCTGCTGCCGCAGACCGGCAACGTCCGCTCGATTCACGAGTGCTCGACACTGCCCTCTGCTCGGTCACCGATTTGGCCAGATTTGGCATCGAGGCCAGAGCTGTCTCAATACTCGATCATCCAAATATCGTTAAAATCCTTGGCTTTGGTGTTCATTATCCATCGCCCTACATGTTATTTGAATGTGTGGACAATGGCGATCTTGCCACGAAGATCGACAGCAAGCCACAGCCCCCGCGTTGGGCTGCTCAGATCGTTCGGTCTCTTGCAGACGCTCTGACTTACACCCACCAGCGGGGCATCATCCACCGCGATATCAAGCCGTCGAACATACTCATTTCCGACACGGGAGTACCGAAGCTTGGCGACTTTGGATTGGCGAGGTTCGCCTGGGACGTGATTGCCGGCAAAGATTATTTGGGAAAATTCTTGACCATGACCGAGCATGACTACCAAAGCTTCATCGACGAATTCCGCGCTGGGCATGCCGATCTCCCGAGTGAGTATGATCACGGTTGCGAACCCGATTGGGAAGCAATCGACGAGGAGCTTGAGACTCTTGTCGTCGATCGAATCCTCGACGAGCGCCGCGCCGAATTCAATGAACGCGAGTACGGCGACGTTCGAAGCCAAACAAAGGAACTGCTACGCGAGTTTCGTTTGAACGAGGTGTCGCCCAGTAATGACGCAACGGACTTCTGGCGCGGATGGACGCTTCCGGGCCAGGTTTTTGTCACCGTCTGTCACCTTCTTGATCGTCCCAGTCAGGTGAGTTGAGTGGTAATGGTGAGGCGTCATGATATCTGCTGGACCCATTGGCTCCGCCAGTCCGGAGCCTCGAAAGGGTCCGCGAAATACTGTGTCTCGTGGATGACCTTACCGTCGCGAAACTCCATAATGCTCACGGTGTATGTTGGTCGCCCCTGGTAGGTGATGATGTATTCGGTGATCCAGAGATCACCTTTTCCGAGGATTCTCCTGACGTTGAAACCCGAAGGCTTGCCTGGATGATGGCTGCGTAACGCCTGCAAATTAAATCGCCCGATGATTCGTTCACCCGACTGAGGATATTCACAGACGGCATCGTCTGCGTAGATATCGTGTTCCGCGTCCGCATCTCCGATCGCCGAAGCTTGCCAGTGCGCGTTTAGCGCATCACGAATTTGGTCCTCTTGCACGACTGGCCTCCAAGTACGGCCTAGAATTTATAGCGGTCGGATCTTTCGCCGGGGAAAGGCCTCGATCTCGGCCGAGCTGGCCGGGATCTTCGAGCGACTGAATTTCAACGCCCAGAGCTGGCATCAGCGGATGGAGAGGCTCGGCGGGGATCGATTGCTGGGCCGTTTCTTTGCGTCCACCCGAGCCAAGCTGCGGGAGATTGGCGAACGCCTCGGTGTTCGGCACCTGGTCAACCTTACGGGTTGTCCACTTCGATGATACGAACGTGATTCGCGGACCGCATCGGGCTGTCGGCAGTTCGCCGCGCAGGGTGGAATCGCTGCGGCTCCGCACACATAACTGGTCGATGCTCGGGGAAATCCGCCTGGATCCAAGCCCGCAGCCAGACAAGAACGGCTGAACCTGCCGGTGCGGGCCCGCACTGCGGCGAACCGCATCACATGCTCTCATTCGGTTCATCCTCGAGCCCCCTGGAACTAGGGCAACGTTGACCGCCACGGCGCAATGCATGTCTTTCCGCTCGGGCAACGTTGACCGCCACGGCGCAATGCATGTCTTTCCGCTCGGGCAACGTTGACCGCCGCGGCGCAATGCATGTCTTTCCGCTCTCCGCTCCCAGCCAGTTGTGCTCTGATTGACCCTGGGACTCGGAGATGATCGCCCGAATCGGCGACACGGAGGATCTCTGGCTGGCGGACCTGGCCGCGCTGGATACGCCACAGAACCGCCAAGAGGCGATGGAGGGTACGGTCGAGGCCCCGGGGGCGACCGAGAGCCTGCTGGCCGCTTCGCAAGCGTACCAGGTGCCGAGACCGGCAAACGGCTCAATCACCCGTCCGCGCCTCTGCCGGGGCCTGGAAATCTTTGGTCCATTCGGGAGGAGAAGGGACGTGATCCTGAACGAGCATCGCCTGCCATCGCTCATCGGTCAGTCGGTCCTCCGCAGGGTGGCGGAACTCGTAATATGAGAATATCGGGCCAACATAGACCGCCCGATCTCCCCTGTTATCGATCGCGATCACGCCGAGATTCACATCGCCGACCGCGGCCTCCAGAACCGACCTCGACGTCGGATCGGTGTGGACGTCGGCGATCGTGGGACCCCAATCAAGCGAGCGGATATCTTCGACATCGTGCATTGATTCTTCTTGCGTTTTGTAGAGCAAATCGCAGTACCAGCCGTCGTATCGAGGGCGACCCCCACTCCCCCAGCGCATGCGGCCTCTCCGGTCGATCGTCCGCTCGATAAAGCCCTGCTCTTCGGCGGTTAAAGGTTCGGCATTCAGCTCCTTTTGGGCGACGACCTCCAAGGACTCCAGAATCCGGGCTAGTCTCCGAAAGTAATCCCTTTGCTTTGCCTTGACATAGCGAAACTCCTTGTTCCGATTGGGATCCCTGCTGAAGTCATGAGCCACTCCAAGGTGCTTGAGGGCAGTCTCGGCAATCGACCTCAGTGTGGAGAAAAGCGACGGTAGGGCTCCACATACCCAGCCGGGTATTCGCACGCGGGCACACCGGTGTAGGATTGCTTGCCATAGAGGACGTTGTCGTGCCTGAGCTCCGCCCAGGAGGCGAGCTGGGTCCGGAGTTGTTTTCTCTGCCAGGCCGCCGTGCGCATGGACTCGGGCACGTTCTTCACTGTCGACACATCATCGTCTAGGGTCCGGATTGCATCCAGCCAGATGTTGCACACATTCTCCCTCCAGAACCTGGGATCGAGCTGGCGAGTGAAGTCGCGACTGGCCAGAAGGTTGGCACCGTAGTTCCACCGTCGAACCTCATCGCTCACCAGCGTGCTCGCCTCATCGTTTCCCAGCGCGGCCATGAGATCCAGGCCGCTGGGCATCATCCGCTCTTGCTTCCGACCCTTGAAGACGATCGAATCGAAGATCATGTGCGAGAGGATGAAGGAATCAACTGTGAACCTTTGCCCGAACACCAGGAAGCTAGCAGGGGGAAGGACCTTGAAGGGATCCCGAGGGTTGGAGACGATCGCCTGAGAGCGGATCATTTGGTCGGCGAGATTGCCGTTGTCGAGCGCGCGCTTCAGCCGCCCCAGGGAGATATCCTCCGCCAGGTCCTTGACGGCCGTGATCTTCTGTTCGTTCAACAGGTCCACCATCGCGAAGACGCCGAGGTTGTCACTCCGGCCCACGAAAAAATTGAGGAGGTCGTTGATGGCTCTGAGATGACCAAGTTGACCTGTTGACTCGATGAGTTGAGAAAGCAGTGCAGCATCACGCAGCTCCCGATCGCAATCAGCCTCGATACCAGGGGCTAGCCTGGTCCGCAAGATATGCCAGCCACAGTCGGCACGTCCCATCCAGGTGATGCAGCGAAAGAACCGCTGAAGTTCCAGGCTGGTGGTGTAGTGGCCACGCGCCCGGAACTGCGAGTAGTCGACGAAGCGACTTCCGCCGTATATACTCGTTGGTGAGTCCTGGAACGGCACCTGGATAAGGCCGGACTGGATGTCACGAAGACGCGCCAGGATTTCACCTTCCTGACCGAACGCGGGACGGATTAGCAATTCGCCATCCCACCGATCGATCGGAGCTATAGCGCCGCCCCTTTCCGCCGGAGCGCCGGCTCCCGCGAGCAGATTTCGGGCCACGGTGAGGAACAGGTCGACATCATGGCAGCTCTGGTCCAGGACTGGATTGCCACTCGAGCACCCGCGGCGCCCAGCTCCTCATGGCAGGAGTGCAATATCTCGTCCACCGTCGTGGTGAACACCGAAGCTTCGAGCTCCCTGAGAATCGCGTCGTAAGAGCGGTGGAAAGCGTGCAGGATCGATTCGGTGGTGATCAGGACCGGCAAATCCGACGCGTAAATATAATAGTATCCAGATGCGAAAGTGTGCCGTCGCTTCTGGTCGATGGAAACGAATCCGGAGCGTTTGTAAATCGCGAGTTCCTCATCCGTCATCTTCAGCTTCGTGCGGACTCGGTCGAAGAACTTGACCTGGGTCGGGTCGAACGAGACCGTGGCGGCAGGAGCACTGCGATTGCTCAGAGCGGCCTGGAACTGATCGAAGGTGAAATCCTGATACTTTGACAGGATCCGCTCAAAGAGCTCCTGCTCCGTCGGGTTTTCGATGACCCGTTGCGCGACAGTCGGGCGCAACAGCGGCCGGGCCGTGAAAGTGGCAACCCCGAGCACAACAGCCAGCGCCAGTCCACCAGCCCGTGCCCGCGTGAGGCTTGATCGCATCGCCATTGGACTGTGCCCTCCTGACCGGACCGGCCGGGGCTTGCCCGGAATCAGACGTCGGGTTCTTAAAAGCACCTGTCTCTTGGACGTCGCTGCTCGCCTGGCCGTTCCAACCACGGGTTCGGAAACGCACGCTGATTTCATCATTGAGCGATTCGCAGCCAGTCTCACAGGGTTCTTGGGAATAGATCGGGAGGCTGTGGACAGCGATCGCTGGTACTGGAAGCGGATTGTGACGGGACACTTCAGCTCAAGAGCGCCGTAACGCGGTGGGCGTTGGAGTCGTCGGCGTCGGAGTTGGAGAGGAGTTGGAGAGGACAGTTGGAGAGGACATGCATCGCGGGCCCCGATCCTCCTTGGAAACGACAGCCGCTGCAACCGCTAAACTCTCAGGTCTGCTGTTGCGAGTCGGGTTCCAAGTATTCTGCCTAACGGAAGCCAATTCTGCCTCGCCGCGGCATCGCTCGGTGATTCGAACCGTTTCGCTCCGAACGGGTTGGGCATCTGTACTTTATTCGATCGTCGGCAAACGACTGGCGTTGTTATGCATGTCCTCTTTCCGGGCCGAGCAGCGCGAGCCGGCAAAGCGTCTGGTCGCCGTCAAACTCATCAAGCCCGGGATGGACTCTCATTCCGTCATGGCTCGCTTCGAAGCTGAGCGGCAGGCGCTGGCGCTGATGGATCACCCCAACATCGCCAAGGTGCTCGAGGGCGGCACGACGGCCGACGGCCTGCCCTACTTCGTCATGGAGCTGGTCAAGGGTTTGCCACTCACGGAATATCGCGACGATCGCCGGCTGCCGATCGGCGACCGGCTGAACCTGTTTGTCCAAATCTGCTCGGCGGTGCAGCACGCGCACCAAAAGGCCGTCATCCACCGCGATTTGAAACCGTCGAACATCCTCGTCACAGAGCACGATGGCAAGCCGGTGCCGAAGGTAATCGACTTCGGACTGGCCAAAGCGCTCAACTCGACGAAGCGGGCAGTAAGGACATGCACAGCCGACGGTACCGACGCGACGGAAGTCAACGCCGGCCAAGGTGCTCGGCAGTTTCTTTGAGTGAAAGCGCGCAATGCGATTGGATACAATCGCACAATGCTGGGGCGCGTTGCCCTCAACGTGCTCCGACGCGATGCAACGACACGCACAGCGCGTATGCTTCGAAGGCCCATCCGCTCTGCAGTTGATTGCATGACCCTCTCATTCGTTAACTCGCAGCTCGCGGCCGCGGTGCCTTGTAGCTTGTCCTCGTAGCTTTTGTAGCTGTTCGCGTGCGCGTCTTCACAAATCACCATCTAGAACTGTTGAACGCGCTTTGGCATCGTGGATACGGTAGCCAATGTAGTGCGTGTCCTCGCAGCCCTCCCCGATCCCGCCGAGCTCGCTTAGTGTCGTCTTCAGCCGGCCGGATGCCGATGCCGCCAGCAGTGAAAACACATCGAGGAGGGAGGTCTTTCCGGACCCGTTGGCGCCAATGACGACGTTGAGCGGCTTGAGTTCCAGGTCGACGTCGGCTAGACGCCGGAAACCGTTAATATGGATCCTCTCGAAGAAAGTCATTCGGCCTCCCAGG
Organism: uncultured Isosphaeraceae bacterium; assembly: GCA_963850935.1. Taxonomy (GTDB): domain Bacteria; phylum Planctomycetota; class Planctomycetia; order Isosphaerales; family Isosphaeraceae; genus CAWFRS01. The sequence goes on along the minus strand of CAWKNT010000026.1, from coordinate 94,647 downwards.
CGGCGATCCTCGTTTCGACTATCTCGTTTCGCACCATTGACGCGGGGGCTGGCTCCAGGCCGTCGTGGGGGAACTCCGTCTAACGGCAATTATGCCACATTTGAGTGCCCGCGATTCGACGCGCACTCCTAAAGCGTAAGGGGCGCCGCGAACACCTCTCCCTCGAACATCGTCAATGCCGGGATGAGGATCAAGTTAAAGTTTCGAACCCCCGCCGAATGATGGCCACCATGAGGTTTCTTCTCTTTTCCAGAAAATCAAAGTATTCCATTTGCTCCCAACCGTCAGACAGAGCATGGGCTTCGCTCATCACAGCCCACCCCGAGCTAAAGAATCGCTTGCAGATCGCGGGGCTTCCAGAGGATTCCAGACACCCACCTCCCAATGCCTCTGCCCTATAATCCGGAGCAACCAGATTCCTAGCATCTATTTCTATTGGTTTATGTAGAGGGAGAACCTCCACGCATCTTGGAAACAAATGCAGGCAAAACCATCGATTGAGCCACGAGCAATCCCTCAGATAGGTCGATCGCTTGGACGTACATTCGATCTATAGTTGGCGCGGACAGTCGGGCACGGCACGATGCCGGAACCTGGAACGGGTGATCTAGACATCACAGTTTGCACTTTCCCCGATGGAGGCCGGGCTGTGAGGTTACCCCGATTGCGAGTCTCTCTGAGAACGATGATGGCAGTGGTCGCAGTTCTGGCGATGAGTCTTGGCCTGTCCGTCTGGATGGAAAAGCGGGCGGTGCGGTTCCGAGCGCTGAAAGACCACCATATGGTGCTGTTTCGCCGAAATCACTTCCCCGTAGGCAAAGTAGGTTTGAGCACGCCGGAGGAGGAATCACGTAGAGATCAGGCATGGTATCATTACGAAATGGCTAAGAAATACAGAGCCGCCGCCCTACGCCCCTGGCTCACTGTCGCGCCCGGGCCGCCAGAACGTTGAGCGCATCGGGTGATGTATAGTTCACCCGTACCACGTCTTGTCCACGCGCCCGCACCCATTTGGGTCACGAATTGATCCACCAAGATAGCGACCTCGAGGCCAGCGGCGGGCCGCTACAGGTGTCAGGCGTTCAGCCTGGTAAGAAGGGCTCGGTATCGTTCGGCGACATCGCCGTAGATCGCGATATCTGGCTCGTACCGGTCGAAGTTCTCCAAAATTTCGATGATCCCTTCGCGGATGATCTGCCCGACCGGGGTGACCTCGGCGGGCTCGTGATCCAGGCGGAACTCGATGACGTTGCAGAACGAACTGACTGCATCGGTGTCTTTGTCGGCCTGCTCGCTTAATAGATAATCGACGGCGGCTGGTACGTAGAATCGAAAAGCGATGGGGCCCATCCACATCAAGTCTTCCTGGTATACCAGGAAGTTTTCGCGAAACAACGCCTCGGCTTGCTTCAACTCCTTGCCGAGGAAATGCTCGACTGCAGTTCGCTCATCGAGAGAGTCAAAGAGGTTGATCTCCGCCGCATTCGGCAGATGCGCTTCAGTCCGTAACATGGATTGCTTTCGAGGCCGCCGCATTGATCACCCCTGACAAGTCTCATAGCTTGATCATCCGTTCCACCTTCACCCATCGTTCTACGCCGCGGTGTCCGCGCCAACTATGATTCAGGCTTTACGGCTCGGGATGGGGCGGAGTCCACCTGTAAGCACGCACCACCGCTCGGCCCGCTGGGAGGAGTAGGAGGATCGTGACCGCCTCAATCAAAGGGTTGCCGCAATGGTACTTCTTGGATTCGCTGGCCGCAGCCACGAGGAAAGCGAGAACCAGGGCGATCACCGCGATCCGGGTCATAATCCAACGCAACGTGAACCGCATGGGAGGTACTCGCATGGCAGGCACGCTAGTCTGTCAAACTTCGATACTAAATCACCCGTTTCACGTTCCCGCATCGTCCGGCGCCCGACTGTCCGCGCCAACTATGGTCCAGGCGTTACACCCTTGTTGGACTCAGGGCGCGAGGTTCCCTGACCTGAAGTCGGCTGCTTCATTTCTGCCAATAACTTGTCGACGGCGGCGTCAATATCTCCGCGACCGTGACCGCGTATAACGCCCCTAGCATCGAGGATGAAGATCTCTGGATAGCCACGGATGTGATAGCGTTTGGCAATCGGTCCCGTGCCGGCGGCGCCGTCGAACCAGTTCGGCCAAGTCATTCGCTCCCGCGCCATCACCCCGCAGGCCGTTTCCTTATTCGCTTCGCAATCGACTCCCAACAGGGCGAATGGCTGGCCCTTGAGGCGTTCAACGAGTTTGCGCTCCTGCGGGACCAGCGCCATGCAGGGGCCACACCATGACCCCCAAAAGACCAGCACAACGACCTTTCCGGTATAGTCACTTAACTTGAATGGCTTGCCGTCAACGTCCACGCCGTCGATCTCCGGCGCCGGATTGCCGACAGCGAGGTTCAACATCTCGTCGAGTCTGGCCTCGGCTTCTTGCCCAAGCGTCTTCTTGCGCGCGACGATTCGCTCGATATTGCGGCGCCGCTCGTCCGTCAGCGGCAGGCCATTCTGCTTCGGTGTCGGTTCCTTGATCAGCGCCTCCAATTCGCGCTGTCGCCGTGTGACATGCGGGAGATCGCCGAACTCGGAGATAACCTCCTCGAATAGCCGCTCAGCCTCGGCGCGAATGACGTTGGGGTCGCACTGACGAAGTTCAAGATGGTAGGCGTATTCATCGTTGGTCAGATCGAACTCGTGAACGACTTTGCCTTCGCGCAGGCGTCGGTGCTTTGGCCGGCCCTCGACACTGCGGGCCCGGACCACCGCCTCGCTCTTTGCTTTGAGGTATTGTGCCAGGGCTAACCGCGCCAGGCCTTTCGCTTCGCGATCTTTGGCCGCGGAGTAGAACCCGAACAGCACGGCGTCGCGTCCGGGATTCAGCACGTTATCGAGCCTGAGCCCGATGCGGACGGCCTCGGGGTCGTTACCATGATACCGGACCAGCAGCGCCGCGGCCCGACTGAATTCATCGTGATAGGCTCCCATGTCGCCTCTCCAAGGTGCGTCGAGCACCCAGAGTAAGGCATCTCGGGCACCTGGGTCAGCGGGGGACGACTCGGCCAGTTCTATCATCCGACGACAATAATAAGTATGCCTGGCGGGCCCGTTCATGGCAACTGCCGGCTTGTCGCGCGGACTCCCGGCCTTGATGGCTTCGCGGATGGAAGCCTGCAGGGCCTCGTACTCGGCCCGGATTTGTGCGTAGCGCTTGGTAATGCGCTCTTGAGGCCGACTACTGTGATCATCGGACATCGGCGTCTTGGCCGAGGCAGCCGCTTGGGCCGTGGGGTCGTCGGCCCTCGTGAAAGTGGAGATGAGCAGGGCAGCGAGGCCTACCGAGACTAGCCTGGATTCCCATGCGAGAAAAAACCGCTAACAAAATAGCCCATAAGTGTAAAGATGCTAGCATGCAATCGATGTTAGTTTTTGACTTTACACCACGCACGAGTGAAGGGCCAGAGTGAAGCTATCCCAGAATCAGCCGCAGCCGTTTGCTCCCGAGCCACGGGATCGATACGTGGGTCTGGTCGAAGCCACCAGCGACCAGCAATGGGTTGTGCGCCCGCTTCTGGAACTTCACCACGATTTCCCTGTCACTGATGATCACCTTGGCTGTGGCGTCAACAAAGTCCCGAAATAAATGCCGCGACTTGGCTCGCTCATAGCCCCGTCCAATGCGGCCTGCCAGCAGGCGATACAGGCTGCTGGCCATCAACGTCAATTGCAGGTCGCAGTCGTCCTTCATCGCAACGGCCGAGCTCAAAGCGTCCATGTGAAAGAAGTCAATGCCGTCCTCGATGTTGTTTTCGATGATCATCCGCTGGGCATAACGCTCAATCAACCTGGCTGGCGTCGCCATCAGTTGGTTGGTCAGCAAGAGCGTTGGCTCCTCGTGACCCAAGTCGGCGACCGTCACCTGGCGCAAGACGCCATCGTAACCGACCAAAGCGATCGATCGATCGACGATGCGGGGATGGGCGTACTGCCGCGAAACACCTTTCAGCTCGATGCGTCGCCAGGCAGAAGCGGGCGTCTGGTCGATCTCCCTCACAAGCCCCTTCGAGCGGCGACGCAGGGTGATGAACCGAATTCCCAGTTGGTTGAGTTCATTGAGTTTGGCATAGGTCGTCAACTTGGAATCGAAGATGAGCTCCTGGGGATAACGCCCCGTACGTTCCTTCCAGAACCGGGTGAATCGAAGGATCTCGTCATTCTGGTCCTGCTTACGCAGGTCGCCGTTGGCGTAACAGAAGACGCGGGTGTCGGCGTCTTGCACCAAGAAGGCCAGGATCCCCTTCTGCCGTCGGCTTCGCTTGGAGACGTAGTGCTTCTCGATCAGGGCATCCTCACCATGGAAGGGGATCGTGTGAAAATCCAGGTTAAAGGAATTGCCGCGGGGTAGACCCAGGCGACTGACGGCGTCGAACCAGCGTCGCATCAGCTCCGGATAGCAGGCGGGATCGACCCGACAACTGTACTCGGTCAAGAAGGAACGCTTGGGGATGACATTCAAGCCGGCGAAGAGGGCCAGCCCTTGGTCCAACACCTTGCTCATGACGTGAGAATGGCGTCCCGTCCCGAACAGTTTCAGGGCCAGCAAGGACCGCATCGCACAACCAGCCGGGATCATCCGCGAGCTGGGAAACCCCGAGTCGTGCAGGATCCGATCCAGGGGGATCGAGGCGAGCATCGGCAGGAAGAGGAACAGACCACCGAATTTGGTACGGAAAGATGCAGGGCTCAGGTCAAGCTGTCGGACGTCTGCAACATCGGCGATGGTCGGGCGCGGACCAGGAGGGCGCTCGTCGTCGGCCCGGCGAGGCAACCGACCAAATCCTTCTTCCTTGAGAACGTGTCCGACAGCGACCGGACTGAGACTGTGTCCTTCATGAGCCAAGTTGCGGCTGATATCATAGATCGAGAGGCTCTGTTTCCGTAGAGCAATGATGCGTTTGCGGAGAGGATCGGTTTTGGGTGCGACCCGCGGACCCAGAGTCGGTTTCAGGAAGAAGTCGCGGAGGGGCTCTCGGCGGAATTGATGGACAAGGACGCGGAAGCTTCCCGGGGTGTAGCCGAGCGGTGAGCAACCTCGGCACTGGGAAGTCCTTCCACGAAGAAGCTGCGGAGGGCCTCGTACTGGCGGTGGGTGGCATTGCGGGGTTCGAGGAAGACCTGGGAGAGGTCTGTTAGTTTTTTGCCTTTACTTATTAACATACTCCCCAAATGTCATTTCGGGGAAATCCTGTAAAGACCGAAACCGCGATTTCCGAGAAATAGCCGGAAAATGGGCAAGACGAAATGATCGGCGAGGTCAAGCAAGACGGCTGATAGCGTGGGAATTGGTATACCGATGAACGAGAGCAGCTTACGTCGGGTGGGCGATTTTCCCGCCAAAACCAAGGCAAACGAGGGAAATTGTTAGCCTTTTTCCCTCGCATGGGAATCCAGGCTAGCGGGATCACCAACCCGCGGACCCGCGTCTACTTCTACGGGCACCTCACGAGGCCCTTCTCCTATGAGTTTTCGTTCCAGGAATCCTACGGCACCCTCAATCTGCTCGACAGCTACATCAACTACCGGCACAGCGATGCATTCAATCTCCAGTTCGGCCGCTACAAGACTCCCTTCACCTACGAGTGGTATCGGGTCCACATCTGGGACCTGCTCGCCCCGGAGCGGTCGCTGTTCGCCCAGAACTTCGAAGGTCAGCGCCGCTTCGGCCTGATGGGCCACGGAGACCTGTTCGATAAGCGGCTTGAGTATGCCGTCGGCTCGTTCAACGGTCAGCGGAACGGGTACACCGACTTCAACAGCCATCAGGATGTCATGGCGTTCCTCAACTTCAAGCCGTTCTACAACAGGGAGGAAGGCTTCCTGCTGCGGGACCTCCAGGTGGGCGGCTCCCTCGACGCGGGTCTCGAGAACAATCCGCTCAGCCCGGCTTTTTTGACGACGTCACAGGCCGAGGCGCCCGGTACGCTGACCCCTGGCAATCCCTCGCTCCCGTTTCTGGCGTTCAACAACAATGTGCGGGAGCGAGGATATCGCGCACTCTGGGAGCTGCACACGGCGTATTACTATGGGGGCGTATCCCTGCTGGGAGCGTGGGATAGCGGGTTCCAGGATTATGCCTTGGGCTCTTCCGGACCCGCGCCCATCCGCGTCCCGACCAGCGGCTATTTCGTTCAGGCAGGGTACATCCTGACCGGCGAAACGATCCGCGACCGGACCCTGATCGATCCCTTGAAGCCATTTGACCTCCGCCCGGGCCATTTCGGCCTGGGGGCCTTCGAGGTCACAGCCCGCTTTAGTGAGCTTCAACTGGGCCGGCAGGTTTTCACTGGCGGCCTGGCCAACCCGCAGCTCTGGACCAATGAAGCCCAGATGGTTGACGTCGGCTTTAACTGGTATCTCAACAGATTCCTCAAGGTGTACTTCGACTGGGAGCACGCCATGTTCGGCAGCCCCGTCTTCTATAACACGGGCCGCTCCCAGAAGTCCAACGACCTGTACTGGCTGAGGCTCCAGGCCTACTTCTGATTGGCGACCGTCACGTCCGTCGTGCCGGACTGGATTACGTGGGACATCTGAATTGGCGCGTCTTCGATCGCCTGGACGATGGCGTGGCCGCGCTGAGGCGCGACAGCGTTTGTTCGTTCAGCACCAAGGCGACCCGCGTCTACGCCGAACAGTCATGAGTCGTCGGTCCCTGGTCAATGGCCTGGCGATGGCGGACAAGGGCGAGCATCAAGAGTTGATGTGTTCGCGAGAACGAGCCGGACGAACCCATTTGAGTTGATGTTTCTGCCACGGGGACTTGAACAATCCCCCCGCAATTCTCATAATGTTGGATTCCTGCGGTACCAGAAGCCGTGTTCTGAGATCGGTTTCGGGTCGTGTTTCTACGGACTTCGGCAGAATCCGAGGCCGGCTATAGCGAGCGGATAATGGCGGATGCAGCGAAGATACGGGTCGAGACGCGCGACCCCGCAAAGAACAAGGGAACTGGCACCCGGGTGTCACGACGATTGCGATCCAAGGGGCGGATTCCCGCGGTGATCTACGGTCACAAGCAGGCCGTCGTTCCCATCACGGTCGCGCGTGACGATGTTTGGCGGATGATCAAGACGCCTGGGCATCTTGCCGACCTCGACCTGGGAGACACAACCGAGACTGTGCTCATTCGGGAGGTGCAGTGGGACAACCTCGGTAAGGAAGTGCTGCACTTAGACTTCAGCCGCGTCAGTGCCGAGGAGATCATCGAGACCGAGGTGTCGCTCGAGGTGCGTGGCCAAGCAGCCGGGATTGCCAATGGTGGCGTTCTCGAGCAGGTTGTGCATAGGCTCAGCATCAAATGTCGAGCGGGTGCAATTCCCGATTCGATCAAGGTCGACATCAGTCACCTGCAGATCGATGAGGGAATCCATGTCCGCGATTTGGTTTTACCGCCCGACGTAACGGTGAGCGCCGACCCAGATCTGCTGTTGTTGCATGTGGTCGTGCGTGGAACGCAAGAAGAGCCGGTCGTTGCCCCGGCGGAAGAAACCACACAACCCGAAGTCATCAAACCCGAGCGCAAGGAAAAAGACAAGGAAGATTGAGTGGGGTCGCTCTCGTCTGCTGCTCAGGCTGGCTCTGCCGGCGTAAGATGTGATCGCGCGAGGTCGCCCCAGTTGACTGACGAGTGCCGGGAGCCGTGGCGTTGGCGACGATCAAATTGGTGGTCGGTCTGGGCAATCCCGGCGGCAAGTACCAGGGAACGCGACACAATATTGGCTTCGAATTGGTCGATTCCCTGGCGCAGCGGCGGCTCGACCGCCTCGTTTTCGAGCAAGTTCGAGGGGCAAGTCGCCGAGATCGAGATTGATTTCCGGCGTGTCTTACTGTTAAAGCCCGATACCTTCATGAACCTCAGTGGCCGCTCGGTCGGCCAGGCGGTGCGTTTCTATAAGTTGCCGTTACAAGACCTCCTTGTCGTGTGCGATGATCTGAGCTTGCCGGTGGGTAAATTGCGGCTCCGCCCCGGGGGGTCCGACGGCGGTCAAAAGGGCCTACGCGACATCACGGCTCATCTCGGCACAGATCAGTTTCCCCGGCTGAGGATTGGAATTGGCGACAACGACGATATCGACGCGGTCGATTACGTGCTGAGCCGATTCCGCGGCGCCGAACGAACTGCCATTGATGACTCTCTGATCCTGGCCTCGCAGGCCGTCGCCGTCTGGGTAACCCAGGGGATTGACGCCGCCATGAACCGATTTAACGGCACCCCGAGTGGTAAGTAGAGTCAAGAAATTAGAAAGTAGAACGCTCCGATATTTTTCGACCGTACGTTCTCGTTGGAGGAACCTGGTCTTGCCCGTGAATACGTATGAAGGAATGTTCCTGCTAGACAGCACCAAGGCGGCGACGGCCTGGGAAGACACGGTCAAACATGTCCATGACATATTGACCAAGCATCATTCCGAGATCGTCGCCAGCCGCCAGTGGGATGAACGCCGGCTGGCATACCCGATCAACGGCCACAAGAAGGGCACCTACTTGCTGACGTACTTTCGGACCGAGGGCGAAAACCTGAAGGAGATTGTCGCCGACTGCGGCTTGAGCGACATCATCCTGAGAGAGCTGGTGCTCAAGGTGCACCACAAGCTGGCCGACCACTTGGTCAATCAGGCGATGACATCAACACCGAATGTGGACGCCGAGAATGGCATCGGTGAGGATGAGCTCGACGACAGGCCACGCCGTCGGCGTCGCGAAGAATGAGCCAACAGGCTCGCGCAGGCTCTGGCTCGCCGCAGTATGCGTTCGGGCCGCTCAGCGGCGCCAGCATTTTTGCCTCGTTTCGCCACCACGGTCAGGGGCGTCCCACTGGCGCACAGACTGGACTCTTGTCGATCGAACCGAAATGTGCTACCGTTCCCTTTGGGGGACAACCGTCTACTATGATTCGCAGTTGGTAGGCACAAATGATGGCGGGAAGGTCAAGACGATGGCTGACTTGAACAAGGTATTCTTGATGGGTCGTCTGACGTTCGACCCAGAACTGCGGCGGACGACGGGCGGGACGGCGGTGACCGAGTTGCGGCTTGCGACGACTCGATCGTGGTCCGGCCGCGACGGCGAGCGCCGTGAGGAGACGCTATTCATTGGCGTGACGGTGTGGGATCGGCAGGCCGAGAATTGCTGCCAGTTCCTGCGCAAGGGGAGCGCGGTTCACGTCGAGGGCTCGCTCAAGATGGACACATGGGACGATAAAAATACGGGCGAGAAACGGTCGAAGATCCTCGTGCACGCCGATCGCGTGCAGTTCTTGGACGGCCGGCGTGGCGATTCAGGTGGCGGTATGGGGGGCAGTCCCGACGATGATTACGCGGCGGGCCCGCAGACAGCTCGAGACTCATCGGCACGGCGTAGCGGATCAGCCGGCGCCGCACGCGGTAATGCCGGCCCGAGCGACGCCCGTGGTCCGGCCAACGGTTCGGGTCGACCCGCGTACCCAGCGGCGAGCTCAGCCGAAAACCCCGTGGGAAGCGCTGCCGACGACGCCCTAGAAGACGACATCCCGTTCTGAATTGTGAGCGGATATTGGGATTCTTTGCGTGCTCAGCACACAGCGAATTTGTTCGTCGGTCACAGTGATGGAATTCGCCCCGAACTAATGAACTGGACGGCATGGGCGCACAGATGAACCGCTTGGTAAAAGTCAGTCGCCAGATTAGAACCGTAGGGAACGTAAGTAAGAAGAAACGGAAGTTGGTTTGGTGTGGAGGCGGCTGCGCCTGACCCAAACCAGGTGAGGGGCAGCGACGGATTTTTGTCGTCCCCATTTGCTGTAAAAGATTGGGAAACCGATGGCGAAGACAACTGATTCGAAAGCCCCTAAAGCCAAATCCACTGCGGTCGCGGTAAAGCCAAAAGGCCAGTCCAAGGGGGGCGAAACTGGTAAAGCGAAAACCGTTCCAACCGGCCCACCCAGGCAGCCGGGCGTCGAGCGGCGCAAGAATCATCCGAGTCGGGCCAATCACGGTCACATCCAGCTCATCCTTACTCAGGCCATCTCCAAGCTGGGACAGCCCGGTGACCTCGTCAAAGTCCGCCCTGGTTTCGCTCGAAACTATCTGGTCCCGCAGGGTCTTGCGACCTTCGCCACGCAGAATAATCTGAGGATGGTTGAGAAACACCGCCAGCGGCTCAAAGAGCTTGAAGAGGCGCGGCGGGCCGACCTTCAGAACCTGGCTGCTCAGCTCGCCCAGCGCTCGCTCACGATCGAGGCGAACGCCAATGCCGAGGGGCATCTCTACGGATCGGTCAATGCCGATCAGATCGCCGAATCGTTGCGGCAAGAGGGGTTTCCGATTCATGGCGAAAACGTCCGCATCGAAGGACCCCTCAAGGAGCTCGGGCTCTACTCGATTAAAATCCAGTTGGCTCAGGAAATTCAGGGCGAGGTAAAGCTCTGGGTGGTTCCGACCCATACCGAGGAAGCGCCCGGCTGACTGAATCAGTGGCCAACCGCGTGACTGACGACGGTGTCCGGCGCGAGGCAACCTTGGAAACCGTGGGCGAAAAACGGCAGGTTGGCTCGGGTCTCGGTCGTTCGGTGCCGACGGCCGAGGCCGCGGTCTCAAGGTGGAGTCCGGCATGCTGAGCGACCGCCTTCCCCCGCAACACCTCGAGGCCGAGCGCGGAGTGCTCGGCAGCATCCTTCTCGACAACGAAGTCATGCACGACATCGTCGTCTTCCTCCGCGCGGAAGATTTCTATCGCGATGCGCATCAGGTGATCTACGCGGCGATCCGCGATCTGTACGACAAGAACAAAGGGATCGATGCGGTCACGCTTGCCGAAGAGTTGAAGCTTCGGGGCCAGTTCGACCAAGTCGGCGGCGACGAAACGCTCACCGAGATCGTGACGAGCGTTCCCCACGCCGCCAATGGCAAGTATTACGCCGAGATCGTCAAGCAAAAGGCGACGAACCGCCAGTTGATCGAAAGTGCGACCGAGATCATTCGTGACGGATATTCCAATCAATTCACGGCCCAAGAGCTGCTCGAGTCGGCCGAGCGCAAGATTTTCAGTATCGCCGAGGATCAAATTCAGGGGTGAGACGCTCGAGCTCAAGGACGTGGTCAAACAGGCGATGGACCTGATCGCCATCCGAGCCGATTCGGGCGGTCATGCCGTCACCGGTCTGGCGACGGGACTGATCGATCTGGATGACATCACCGGCGGGTTTCACCCAGGCCAATTGATCATCGTGGCGGCTCGGCCGAGCATGGGAAAGACGGCGCTGGCGCTCAATATCTGTGACCACGCGGGTATCAACCTCAAAGGTCCCGGTGCTATTCGTCAGCCTCGAGATGGGTCATCTCGAGATCGGCGAACGTCTACTCTGTGCACGCTCTCGGGTCGACGGCCATAAGCTCAGGACTGGTTTAGGAATGGGAATGCGCGAGCTGACCCAGCTCAGCAAAGCGTTTAACGAGCTGAGCAAGAATGGCCAGATCTACATCGACGATACGCCGGCGCGGAACATGATGCAGATCGCCGCCAGCGCTCGTCGAATCAAGCGGCGGAGTCAGATCGGCCTGCTGATGGTCGACTACATCCAATTGGTCGACTCCGACGATACGCGAGATAGCCGCCAGGAGCAGATCGCCAAGATCAGCCGCCGGCTGAAAACCCTCGCCCGCGAGCTGAAGGTGCCGGTCGTTGCGCTCTCGCAGTTCAATCGAGCCGTCGAGAGCCGCGAAGACAAACGCCCCCGGATGGCCGATTTACGCGAATCGGGCGCAATCGAGCAGGATGCCGATATGGTGCTTCTCCTTCATCGTCCCGAGTATTACGACGCCAACGACCAACCCGGAATCGCTGAGCTCATCGTCGCCAAGAATCGAAATGGGCCGACCGGCAACATCAAGCTCACCTTCCTCAAAAACTTGACGCGTTTCGAGAACTTTGGTGCCGTTGCCGAGCCCTTCGACGAAGGAAGTCCGTTCTGAATCGAGGCGCGGGTAAGATCGTCTCGAACGCTCGGTCTCATTGCGCCTCGCCTTTGTCTACCGCTGGTGGCCACTTCTCATCGTCTGCGATCCACTGTGGCCGTGGCTCTCTGGCCTCGGCAAGGAGTTGAGTAAGTTCTTTGAAAACGGAACTTGGAATGGCAACACGCCCTCGTTGTGCAATGTCGAGTAGTGCGGACGTGTCGTTTGAGTCATGCCGTTCGGGTCGAATCGAGTCCGCACTCGCAGGCATAAGGTGGTGTCCGAAGACGGCACGAATGGCATCCCGACCGATCCCTAGACGATTCGCGATTTCCTGAGCACGATCGAGACGTCGCAAAGTCGTGCGCTGCCAATCGGCCCGGTTCAGTAGAACTGCATTCCCCCGCATCATCTGCAATGGCAGGATTGGGAATCGCGCTTGCTCTGAAGGAAGCAGTGGCGGAACACTCGCCCGCACCAGGAAATCGATCCTGGGACGATGCAGCAACAACATTGCCAGTATCAGGATGCCAAGCCCCAAGCTCCCCCTTCGCGTCAACGACCAGCGTTTTGTCAGCTCCGGCGACTCGATTGGTCCGGGAATCATCTCGGACCACCAGCCCGCTAACCAGAGCACAGCCCCGATCTGCGGAATGACGTGATACCACGGAACGATAGAATGCAAACCGACTGTGCGGAAGTTTCGATTATCCATGGCGCCGCCGAAGGCCCACTCCACAAGGTAGGACCCGATTACGAGCCCAGCGCCGGCAGACTCCAGCGGACTGATAACACCGCATCGTGTGCGCACCTCACCGACTCGTCCGGGCGACTTGCCTTCCTGTGCCCAATTGCGGGACCGGAGCCACAGCTTGCTCAGCCAAAGCCCAACGAAAATCAGAGTCAGGAGAGTGCCTTGCGCCGGAGTTGTCTGGACGGCCAGGCCAAGGTTGCCGAACAGCAGGTTTTCTGGGATCGCCTGTAAAGTTCGGAATAGACCTTGGACCGGGCGGATTATTTCTGGGACCGGGGGACTGTGAAATGTAAACTTGCTGTCAAATCGGCTGGAGGCGACGGCCAGGCTCAACGTCAGCGCGATCGCCGATGCGGCAAGGGGCCAGGCCGCGGCTTTAACAAATCGGCGGCGGCCGTGAGCCAACAAGTAGATTGCCGCAACAGGGCCCGCCAGATGGCCAACTGGCCAAAACCAGCCCGCGAGCACGGCCGAGAACATCGCGAACACCAAAGCCAGCGCGCGTCCCGTTCGCCGATAGGATTGCACATACCAAAGTGTCATCAAGATTCCCAATCCAGCCCAGAGCGCCTTGCTTGCCGAATACCACGTCGCGGGGCTAAGCATCAGCGACGTGGTCCCAACCAGGATCATCGATGCCAGACCGACAACGCGGCGACCTGTCTCTCTCTCGACCAGCCTCCCGATCAGGAGCATTACCGCGATTAAGATCGAATAAGACGCAATCGCGAAGACATCAGGAAGCCGCTCCAGATTGCCTGCCGAAGCCGTCAGAGCCCAGGTCAATAGCCGCCACGCCGGCACAACGTTCATATTTTGCGGCACGAACAAACTGTTGATCGCCCGGTCCCATGTTCGCGAGTTCCCAACGTAAGCGACGTCGTCACCGAAAAACGTATACACGTTCATCGGATCACGCGCGATGTGAGCTTCGCCCGGCCAAAGCGGTGTTGGATCGAAGAAAAGAACGGCGGGTGCCGACGTGATCGCCACAATCGTGACCAGTAGCCCGATCCGACCGACGGGCCGACTCATGTACCGGGCGATTCCAGTTGCGGCTGGCGGCTTGTCCATCATCCCGGCTTTCAGATGATCTAATCGGTCGGTCGGTCGACCGGCGGCGACGGAATGACAGATCGCGCGCTTCCGCGATCGGTCGGAGGGCTTGGGCAACCAAGCAGCTCCAGAAGATCGTCCGCTCTCATTCCATCAAAGGCTGTGCCCATTTTCGACCCGAGCACGCGCTTTAGTTCCTGGCGGATTTCCGCTGGGTCGATCCCTCGCGCACGAGCAGTGCGCTCGATCCGGTCGAGCGCAGCGAAGGCTTGCCGTTGATTGCGAGCCCGTTCGGTAAACCCCGCGGTTGTGAGCGGCGGGTGATACTGACCATAGGGCGCAGCCAATCCGTCGTACTCGAATATCACTCGACTCACTCGCGGTGCTTGGAGCACGAACATCGCGGCGGCGGCAACTAAGCAGGCAATAAGCTCCCGTCGGTTCGGAGGCCCGATCGACTTGGGCGGTGGCGACTGAATATCGCCGGCCCACCAACCCGCTGCGAACAGAACGGCACCTAATTCGGGAATGGCGTTGTACCAGCCGAGCGCGCAAGCCATCGAAGCTGGACTCCGTCCCGCGCACAGCGAAGATCATTCCATAGCTCGTGACCACGAGCGTGGCGCCTGCGGCTTCCAATGGATTGATTCGGGGCAACCGTCTCGATTCGCTCTCATCAAGCCGGCGCCTGCTCCAGACCCAAACCGCCGCCAGGACTAAGCCAATGACAAACGCTTGGGTAGCCGTCGTTGCCGTGTCAAGTCCGAGGTTGTTGACGACGAGGGCCTCGCAAACTGCCTGGACCGAGTGAGCGAGCGCAGGCACTACTTCCACGGCCACGCGCAGCGGTTCCGGGTGGCCGTCGACGGGCGTCGCGGGCAAAAGTGACAGAATATGCCGAGCGGCAACGAAGGTTGCTAGCGAGACACAAAGCGGAAGAGCGGCAGCGAGCCGACACCCGCGTCGCCCGTCGGTCCAGAGATAGGCGGCGCCAACCAATCCCGCGGCGTAACCGGCCGTCCACAAAGGAGGGGCTGCCATTGTAGCCATCGCCGCCGCGGCCAAGAGCCACCATGAACCGCGCACCCGCCACGCTTGAAGTGCAACCAGCATTGCCAGAATCATCGTGCCGGCGGCCAGCGCTTGCCCAGCCGCGTACCACAGCAGTACCGGTCCCATCACGCTTGTGAAGCCGATAGCCGCCATGGCGGCCAGTCCCAGCGCCGGCCGGCCGGTTTCCCACGCGACCAGGTGTCCGGTGAGCGCCATGGACAAAACAAGCGTCGCGTAGGACGCCCAGGCGAGCACGGTCGGCAGTGCCTCGAGCGAGCCGGCCAGCCGGCTCAGCAGATGCGTCTCCAGCAAGAACAGTGGGACGATGTGCCCATTATGTGGCGTAAAGAGATGACTCCGAAGTGACGTAGTCGTTCGGCTGCGCGCGACATACACGAAGTCGTCCAATTTGAGGACGTACGACCGTAGTCGCGTGCCCCAAAGCCAGAAAGAGCCAGCGCAAATTGATAGAGCCAACAGCACGGCTGGTGCCCAACCAATGGCCGCACGGAGCGGCTGTTTCGGAGCCAGTGCCAGTGATGAGTTCACAACGGTCATTACCGTGTCGCTTGCGCCTCGTGCAGCATCGCCATCGCCTCTCGGCGGGTGCCCTCGGCTGCCGAATCGCCGCGGAGCATCGCCGCGAGCTCGTCGATCCGCTCGGTCTCGCCCAGAGGCGTGATCGAGGTGCGCGATCGTCCGCGTTCGATTTGCTTCTTGATGACCCAATGATGGTCAGCAAAGCTGGCGATCTGGGGCAGATGCGTCACACAGATGACCTGATGGTGGCGAGCCAGTTCGGCGAGTGCTTTGCCCAACGCCGAGCCGAGCCGGCCGCCGACGCCTGCGTCGATCTCGTCGAGCACGATCGTCGGAACCCTGTCGACGGCTGCGAGCACGGTTCTGACTGCAAGTGTCAGTCGCGAGAGCTCGCCTCCCGAAGCGATTTTGCGCAGCGGACGAGCCTCTTCACCAGGATTGGCCGAAAAGAGCATCTCGACACGGTCGATCCCCGAATCGGCAGGAGCAATGGCCGCGGGATCATCGCCCAACGCGCAGGTTTCGACCGCGACGGTGAGTCGCGCCAACCAGTCCCAGTGGTTTGAGACTTTTCTGGATTACGCGGGCAAAGTCTTTGGCGAGCTTGCACCGCGCGAGCGAAAGCTGCCCAGCGGTCTGTTTGAGTATGGCCCAGGCCGCGGCGAGGGGCTCATCGATATCGCGCACAGCCGCATCGTCGTCGTCGATTTCCTCGAGCTTGGCCTCGATTGATGCGTGGCGTTGCGCCAACTCGTCGACAGAGCAATGAAACCGCATCGCCAGCCCTCGATATAAGGCTAACCTGGTTTCGATCTCTTCGAGTTGCGCCGGGTCTTGATCGGAGCACTGACTCATTTCACGAAGACCAAAAGCCACTTCGCGGGTCTCGTCCGCGAGCCGAAGCAGAGTCAAAGCAGTCTGGGCGAGCTCGGGTGCGACGTGCGCAAACGGCTGGAGCGAGCGAGCGACCATCGCCAAAACATCCTGCGCGCGCGGTCTGACTCGTAGAGAACGGCGTAACCCGCAGCCGTCGCTGTCCGAATCTGCTCCGCATTTTTCAGTCTATGGGCTTCGCGTACAAGCTCGTCGTACTCACCTGGCTTGAGTTCGGCATCGGCCATCTGGTCGCGTTCGAATTCGAGCAAGGCTCGCTCGCGCTGGCGTGTTCCGGCGCCGTCAATCAGCGCTTGTCGCTTGCGCCTCAAAATCTCGTGAGCCTGACGGGCGTCGTGGTAGGCGCGAACCCGGTCTGACAGTCCGCCGTAAGAATCGAGCAAATCGCGTTGATGATCGGGGGCGAGCAGCGCGCGCCCTTCGAGCTGGCCATGGATATCGATCAGTTGCTGGCTCAGCCTTTCCAAAGAAGCAACCGTGACCGGCATGCCGTTAACCTGGGCACTTCCGCGCCCGTGCGATGAGAGCCGCCGTGTGATGATGAGCTCATCGTCATCGAGCGCGCCTCCGAGCACCGATTCGATCTCGGCTCGCAGGTTGCGGTCGGTGATCTCAAAGACGGCGGCCGCGCGGGCCTCGGACTTGCCCGAGCGTATCAATTCGGGCGATGCCTTGCCTCCCAACACCAGGCCGAGCGCCGTCAAGAGGAGGCTCTTCCCCGCCCCGGTCTCTCCGGTCCAGACGCAATATCCCTGCTCGAGCTCGACCTGCACGTCCTCAATCGAGCGCCAGGTTTTGTACCGAAAGTGAACGCAACACGGTTCGTAAGAGCTCCCGGTGCTACTCAAAAATCGCCGATTGTCTCATTCGTCTGCAGAAGAGCGTCATCGAATTTCTACGTGTATGCTCCAAGCTGAAGTTTAGCTCTTCGCTGGCTTAATCTGTAGGTTCCGCGCATGAAATGCGATCGCCTCTTGAACGTGCTTGTCCCAGTAAAGCCAGTTGTGTCCGCCAGGGAATTCCTCATACTCGTGCGCGATGTGCAGAGACTCGAGATGCCGATGGAACGACCTGTTCTCTTCCAGCAGGAAATCGTCGGTGCCGCAATCGAGACGCAGCGCGGGGATGCGGCCGTGGTCGACGCGCTCGACAATTGAGAACGGGTCTTCGGATCCCCCCGCCGATGATTTGCCAAAGATCCGCTCGAACTCCGGGCCAAGGTCCTTGAGCAGCTTGGGATCGCGATGCACGCCGGGAGCTCCTGAGTGCGAGTTCACGCTGGCAAACATTTCCAGGTATTTCAAACCAAGCTTGACGGCGCCATAACCTCCCATCGACAGCCCGCCGATCGCTCGCCCCGATCGTTCCGCCTTTACAGGGAAGGTGCGGTCGACCAGTCCGACGATGTCTTTGATGAAGTCATCTTCGTAGGCGAACCCAAAGAGGGCATTGGTATACCAGCCGCGGCCGCCATCGGGCATGACCACCACGAGCGGTAAGCCTTCAACGTACCGTTCGATGCCGGTGCGCCTCATCCAGATGGTGTGGTCGTCGGAGAGCCCATGAAGAAGATAGAACACTGACCATGGGCGGGTGATATTGGGATCGTCCGGGAAGACAATGTTGAACGAAGAAGCTTTTTCGAGCGACCGGCTGTGATAATTAATTGTGGCAAATGCCATGGTGTTCTTCCTCAGCGAACTCAACGATGCGTATGTCTCGTGTACGTTTCCGGTCGAGTACCCTGGTCCACCCGCCGACCTCGCGGGCGGAACCTCGTCATCCTCCTGCAAACCAGCCACCATACTAAACCATCTCTGCAAGCAACCGAGTCCGCAATCTGACCGACTCAAGTACTATACGCTATAACACTATCTCGTGATTGTCCAGAGAGCGGTTTGTCGAACGGGGAGCCGACTGTGAACGGAGCATGGATCGCGGATCTGATGCACTCCGTTCCTTCATCGCGGGTTACCCGTCGCACGATAGTGCATGTCGGTGGCAATCGATCGGGATGAGAATACGTCGTCTTGATACTTCTGCAGTTAGTCATACGCGGCAGTGCGCCGATCGGCCACTCGAATCCAGCCACGCTCCTCGGATGCCCCAGAACGGAGGTCTCTAAAAATGCGAACACCTTGAACGGTTAGGAGCTGTCCGGCCCCTTGATGGACAGCTCACGGTCTGAATGGTGCGATCAAAACCATTCGATCACCCTGCCGAACTGGCTTGACATTCCCGACGGACTCAATTTCCGTGCCCGTTATGTCAATCCAATTTGGGCGTTTGTCCTTCCGGCTCACCAGGCTGAGCAAGCCGCGGGCCGTGACCTTGGTGCCCGCTAGCGTCAGAAAGCTGACTCCGGGAAGGTGTAGGAGCGCGTCATCTCCGATGCGCAGTATGCGCCAGATTAAAGAGCAACAGATCGGGACAGGTTTCGAGAGCGCGGAGTCCGCCATCTCCGACCTCGGTGTTAGCTAAATTCAGCTCCTCAAGTGAATTTAGTCTGGCAAGATGTCTAACACCGTGATCGTGCACACGAGTTCCGGACAGGTCGAGCGTCGCGAGTGTCGCACACTGAGCGATCCCCTCAACCTCAGCGTCCCCCACTCGTGTACCCGCCAGGTTAAGGTGGGCGAGCGACAAACGCTTGACGATTTCGCCAATGCCGTCACTGATCGGCGTCCCAGAAAGATCAAGGCGCACCAAATTCTTGAGCGCGGTTAGGACGCGGAGAGAGCCGTCGGATACCTTGAGATTCGACAATCTTAGCACTTCGAGAGATTGGAGACCGCCCAACTCCATCATTCCACGATCTGTAACGAGGGTGTTCGAAAGATCCAGATGTTTGATATTCCTGGACTTAACGACGCCTATTAAGCCCTCATCTCCGATTCGGGTATTCGCAAGGTACAGCTTGTCGAGCTTTTCGAGACCCGCCAAGTCCTTGAATCCGTTACCGATGGACGAGTTCGCAAGGTCTAGAATGGCGAGGCCTCCCAAACGAGATAAGCCAAGTACCGCTCCGTCGCCGACGCTCGTGCCGTTGAGATCAAGAATCGTCATAGGCGCCATTTGCTGTATTTGCATAAGTACATCGCTCGTCAGTTTACCGTTGTTAGTTAGTCTTAGATATGAACATCTCGTTAGCTTTCCCAATTCTTTCAAGTCGCCGTTGACGAGACCATCGGCCTCAAGATTCAGGGATTTGATGGCAGTCGCCACTCGTACAAACTCGCTGATGTTGCCGCCATTGAGCCCTTTAATTTCACTGAGTGTGAATATCGTCACACTCTGAGGCGTTTGCATCTTTAGCAAAAAATCTCCGGCCAATTCGCATTTGCGTATATCGATCACGGCCAACTTTGCCAACGTACCCAGGAAGCCCAGTTGGGAATCTGTGATATTTGAATCGGAAACGCTTACTGACTCGATGGAGGCGACGGACGAGAGCGGGCTGAGGTCAACGCCCCGAAAATCAAACGAATAGAAACTCAGGGATTTCAAGCCATCGATCCTCGAGACTTGCTTAACGTCGTTGTTCGTAACGGAACAATGATGAAGCGACACACCGCTCACACGCCCATTGTCGTCGTAATGAAACGAGCCCCGTAGCCGTTCGCCATACTCGGCGATGCGGAGACCTGCGTGCTCGCCCTGCGGGCCGAAAACCAGTGCCCTAGACCCAATTTCGGTAACCAACACTGGCGCGGAATCCGCTCGGACTTGCGACGATTCAACGCATACAATGAGCCACGTAACGGACATTGCAACCGATGAAAAACGAACCATGATGTAAGTTCCAGTTTGTCCAAATCACCAACAAGATATTCAAATAGATTATGTCGGACCGCCGGCGCCTTTCAATAGTGGTGCCACGGTTCAAGCCGTGCTACCGTGTGACGGGTGATGATCAGAATGGCGCTTGCGGCGGTTGTTTGGGTATGCGTGCCCAGCTTGCTCGTTGGCAAAAGGTTTCGCGGTCTTTCACGAAAAGGACAGTTCCCCGTTGGTCGCTGCACTGGCTGGTTTAGAGAGCCAGGCGCTTTGGTAGTTTGCGCTGAGCCTGCGCATGATTGACGATCAAGTTCCGAAAGGATAGTCCGGATGAAATTAACGAGAACGTTCCGGCTGATCTTCGTGACGTGTGTTGCAATCCTCAGCTCGGCCGTTGTGGCAGACGCACAAACGATTCCCAGCGGCGCCGCCATCGATGCCGAAGTGAGCAGGATCATGACCCACACGCACGCCAATGGCATGGCCGTTGCGGTCGTCGATCATGGTGAGGTTCGCTACGTCCACGCCTACGGTATCCGGAACGCCAAGGGAGATCCGCTGACCACAGACACTGTCATGTACGGCGCGTCGCTCACCAAAACGGTATTTGCGTATACGGTGATGCAACTGGTTGATCAGGGCAAGCTCACCCTCGATACATCCATCAGAATCGATCTCGACAAGCCACTGCCCAGCTACGGCCCCGACCCGGTTTTCCCGGACAAATACGGTCCGTACAAGGATCTCGCCGACGATGCGCGGTGGGAAAAGATCACGCCGCGCATGTGCCTGACCCATTCGACCGGCTTCAACAACTTCTGGTTCATCGAGCCTGGCCAGAAGCTGCGCATCCATTTCGATCCCGGCACGCGGTACAGCTATTCGGGAGAAGGCCTCATCCTGCTTCAATTTGTCATTGAACACGGCCGCAAGGCGCAGGGGCTCGGCGTCGACGTCGGCGATCTGACCAAAGCCATTTTCGACCGGCTGGGCATGACTCGCACAAGCTTGGTGTGGCGTGACGAATTCGCCGGCAACGTCGCTGATGGGTGGAACGATAGGGGACAGCCGCAGGAACATGACCAGCGCAGCAAGATGCGCGCGGCCGGCTCAATGGACACGACGATTTCTGACGTGGCCAAATTTGCTGCCGCCCTGGTGCGCGGTGACGGCCTGAGTGCAGCCTCGCGCGCCGAGATGGCGAAGCCACAGTTGCATATCACCACCGCTCATCAGTTCCCCCCTTTCAGCCCAGATCTGCCGGTGAGCGAACAGCGCAAGGATTTGTACGCCGGCCTGGGCGTCGTCGTCTTCGACGGCCCGCAAGGCCACGGCTTTTACAAGGGCGGACACGACGGCCAGACCGCAAACAGCATGGTCTGCATTGAGGCCGGTCAGCGTTGCGTTGTCATTCTTTCAAACGATGTTCGTTCCGAGGCAAGCTTTGCCGATCTGGTCAGGTTCATCCTCGGCGACACCGGCGTGCCCTATGATTGGGAATATGGCGACCAAGCTGGAAAGTCGTGAGTTCGCATTGAGTCTTTCTGGACTTGGGAGCAAATGTGATGCGTCGCAAGGTTGGAATCCTCGTCTTCCCCGAGGTCGAAGTCCTCGATTTCTGCGGACCCTTCGAGGTCTTCTCGGTCACGAGGCTGGATGAAGACAGGCGGCGCCAAGACCCGTCACCATACGAAGTCTTCGTCATCACCGAGAATCCGGGCGTGGTTGTCGCCACTGGAGGTCTGAAAATCGTTCCCGATCACCGTTTGTCGCGCTGCCCGCCGCTTGACGTGCTGGTGGTTCCAGGCGGCTGGGGAACCCGCCGGGAGATGAACAACAATCGGCTAACTGACTGGCTCTGCAAGAGGGCACCTGAGGTCGAGACATTAACCGCAGTATGCACCGGGTCGCTACTCTTGGGCAAAGCCGGATTACTGGACGGTAAGCGTGCCACGACGCATTGGCGGGTCTTGGAGGAGATGCGAGGATTGTTCCCAGCGGTCAATGTGATTGACGATCAACACGTCGTCGAAGAGGGCAACGTGATCACATCGGCCGGAATATCGGCGGGCATCGATATGGCGCTGCGGGTGGTCGCCAGGCACCACGGCGATGCCGTAGCCCGGGCGACCGCCAGGTACATGGAGTACCCATTTCCCGAGGACAATCGCAGGCGTTTGTGATGACTTGGAACGGAAGCTTCAGACCAGCCGTTCGGCTTCCGATCTCTTGCTTGTGGAACGAGCCAGGGAGCGGCTCTTGGGAGACGGCGACTAACCCTCGAGCGGATCCTCGGCGTGTCAGCTTCGATCACAGTTTTCATCGGCTGCCTCGTACACTGTGACGGCTGCTTTCGCCATCAGGTGCATCGTGTGGCGGGACGGCAGAAGTGGCAAATTCCTGACGCCCATTTTCACGATGATTGCGGCGATGGCTTCTTCGATTTTGCTTTCGAGCTTTTCGACGGTCTTTGGGTCTATTGGCATGACCAATCAGATTTCCTCGTTTTGATCGAGGCTCGCCTCGACCAGTATCCTCAGAGATCCTCCGCTTTCGCACAATTGGCCCAGGCCAGCGCTAAACTGCGTTGTGATCAAAACATTCAACTGCGAGGAGGGATCGAGTACGTGGAAGTAGCGTGCGCAACGAGATCGTCTTCGTACTCGGATCGAATCGACACCGCGCCGACAACGAGCCGCTTACCGATCTTCAGTAATCGGCATTCGGCTTCCAGAGCGCCGGCGCGGGCTTCTTCAAGAAGTTGATGTTCAGACTGGTCGTCACAGCGAGCGGTGTCCAGCCGATCGACGCCAGCACAGCGATATAGACGCTGACGTCGGCAAGCAGCATCATCGTTGGACCGGACATCGTCCCGCCGGGACGAAGCGATTTTTCGTGGAAGCCCTGCCGAATGCGACAACCACCGTACCAGATCTCGAGGATGGTTAGGCCGGTGTCGGGGTTGAACGTTTCCGGGAACTCGGCCTGCAGTAGTCGCTGCAGTTCCTCCTGCCCGATCACCGGTTCGCACATTTGGCCTCCAATCCTCGTCCAAAACTTCCACCAAATAGGTATTTTCAGCCGACTGCGTTAATCCGGCTCGGCGTACAGGTCGAGCAACTCCCTTTTTGGGCTCTGGAGGTATGGCGATTTTTGATCGAACTTTTGCTCACGCGTCTCAGATGCTCCCCGTCTTTTCGAGGGCCTGCGTGAAGCAAAAACCAAGGCACTGCGTGTAGTATCCGACCGCTTGACCGACTTCTCTGACCGGCAGCGCGTTCGGGTCGGTGTCACCGATTGGCCCGACTGCCTTGAAGAACACACTCTGGGACAGACGGCGCCTCCCTTTCGATCGAGCAGAAACCACGAAGGCTAACCCGAGGGGGCCGGCGCGGCAAGTCAGATCTGCGATAATCACAACCAAGGCGTCGCGACAGCACAAAATTGAACGTTACGCCGGGGAGTTATCATGAAACTACTAAGGTCAATCCTCGGTTTGGCAGCGATGGTTGTCGGGTCCTGGGGATTCGCCTCGTGGCGGGACGGCTGGGAGGGAAAGGCTCCGGGCGAGGAATGGACCGTCGCCGGTATCAAGCTATGCTGGTGTCCGCCTGGAAAGTTCATGATGGGCAGCCCGCCAGGCGAGCCGGAGCGCCGACCTGGCGAAACCCGGGTCGAGGTGAATCTGACGCGGGGATTCTGGACCGGGAAGTATGAGGTCACGCAGGGGGAATGGAAGCGCGTGGTTGGCAAACTGCCTGGAGAGCTGACAGCGGAGTTGCCCGAGGGCGATCGCTATCCCGTCGGCAACGTAAACTTCGCCGAAGCCGAGAATTTCTGCATCAAGTTGACCGAAATGGCGAAAGCGGCCAATGAGTTCCCGGATGGTTGGGAGTTTCGCCTGCCCACCGAAGCCCAGTGGGAGTATGCCTGCCGGGCCGGGACCACTACGGCCACCGCGTTTGGCGATTCACTCAGCCGCACGCAGGCGAATTTTCAGGGTAAGGCTTATAACGGCGCGGCCGACATAGGTCCGTCCTTGAACCGCGCGGCCGCGGTGGGCAATTACCCCTCCAACGCCTGGGGAATGCACGACATGCACGGCAACATCTTCGAATGGTGCCGGGATTGGTACCACACGACGTTGCCGGGCGGCGACGACCCGGATTTGCACTCGGCGAAAGCGACCGCGACCAGGAACCGGGACGGCACAGTTTCCAGGTCCCGGCGCGGCGGTGCCTGGACTGACGACGGAATGTTCTGCCGGACAGCGTTCCGGGTTCGATTCGAGCCCGAACGTCGATACGACCATATCGGGTTCAGGATCGTGGCAGTGAGACGTTAGGCAATTCGCATCGGCCTCTTTCAAGAGGAGTTCATTTACCACCCCTTCGGGCGAGACCGGCCCTCTGTCCCAGGATGCATTCTTGGGCCTGCTCCGCGGTGAGTTCTCGCGCGTTGGCCCGTTGCTTGACGGGGCGAACAATCACGGTTGGTCGTCGAGTGGCACAAGATGGGCTATTCGATGACGAGACCGTCGCTCCGCGGTTATCGCACATCATTCTGGACGCAGGCGGCGCTGGTCTCGGCGAGAAAGGCGTAGATGAACCAGGCGGACGGTAACAGTGGTTTTGGTTGGATGCTGGTCATCGGCGGCTTGGTCATTGTCAGCCTAGAAGCTGCAAGGACATGCACAGCAGATCGTGGCAGTAAGGACATTCACAGCGGACGGGGCTGTAGGGACATGCACTGCAGATGGTAGAAGCGCGAGGGAGATCGCGACTGACCAATAGGTTCGGCGATTTCTTCGAGTGAAAGCGCGAAGTGCTAGGAAAGCGCGAAGTGCTAGGACATGCATCGCGGTCGAAGGGCATCACCGGTAATCCATGGGGCCGGATGGTTCTTTCGAGCGACGGTGCGCAGCAAGAAGTGCTAGGACATGCATCGCAAAGTGCTAGGACATGCATCGCGGTCGAAGGGCATCACCGGTAATCCATGGGGCCGGATGGTTCTTTCGAGCGACGGCGCAGCGCGATGAAGCACCGGAGTGAGTGGCGGCTGGGATCAAGCGGACCTGGCCGCGGACGATAACTACACGTGTGACATGGTTCGACGGCTTGTTCTAGGAGATGCGCGAGCAGGGCCCCACTCTCGCGTTAAGGTGAGGCAATCGGGCGGCACCAATCCGACGTCATCAAGTGTCGCGTCAGCGGGCCGGGCATCCGGATAGATTCACCGGGCGCCGCATGCCGAGGCATTCGGCGATCTCCCGCAACTTGGCGCGGGTCGTCGCGAAGAAACGGCCCAGCAGCCGGCCGTCACGGAGTCTTTCCATCCGTGGCAGTAAGGACATGCACAGCGGACGGGGCTGTAGGGACATGCACAGCAGACGGTAGAAGCGCGAGGGAGATCGCGACTGACCAATAGGTTCGGCGATTTCTTCGAGTGAAAGCGCGGGATGCGATTGAATACAGGCGCAATGCGGCGGCGCACTGCCTTTGGACGTGGTCCGAGGTAGGTTCGAGCAGCCTCTTCGGCGTGGGATCAAAAGCGCGTGTCGAGGTTCAACCGAGTGTTTTCAGATCTGCAAAAAGCCGCGACATTTCCGGGCGTAGGCAATGCAGTTGGCCGGCGGCAATTCGATCCGATTCATTAGCCCGTAATTGCACGGAACAACCCGCCACGTTGACCGGACGCTTCATGCCGAGCCGCTCTTGCAGTTTTTCGACCAAGATATTGAGTTGATGGAATCTTGAGGCTTGTCCTTCCCCATGCAGACAAAGCTCGAACAGAAGGAAACGAAGGCAACGAAGTGTGAGAGCACGGCCTGAAGCAGCGGCTAGACCAAATACGCGAAACTCAAAATCGTCTACACAGTCGAGCGAAAGTCAGGGGCACCAAGCCGGGGACATACTCGTCATCGCCGCGCTGCGCCGGCTAGCATCGGCGTCGGGAGGAACGCCGACCGTCGGCATGCCAAAGTGCCACTGACCTAATCGACGTATTCAATCTTTTGCTTTTCTTTGTGTTCTTCGTTTCCTTCTGTTCCAAGATGAGTCCGCTACCACGCAGCCGCTATTCGCCAAAGCTGATTGGCTCTACTGTCGGGCAGGAGAGATCCCAGGAGATGGCCGCCGGTACATCGCCGCTGTCATTCGTCACCTGCGCCTCGGATCACGTTACGCTCCGGACAAACCTCCTCGCCTCACCATGTTTGGCGCCTCAGGCGGCGCACCAAGCCGTCGCAGTCAGAAACTGCCCAAGCGCCGCGGACGGGCTCAATATCGGCATTACACGGTCCGAGACTGAGTGGGTTGTCTGCATTCATCAAGATGTGTGGCTGCCGGCGGGATGGGATCGATGCGTCGCAGAACAACTCGATGAAGTAGAGCGACGGTTTGGGCCGATCGGGGTCGCGGGGGTCTACGGCGTCGGCGAGGTGATCACGCCGCGCGACCAATCACAGCCGCTGGCCGCCGGGCGCGTTGGCTGGGTCGTTGACCGCGGCCGTATGCTCCGCGACGGACAGGAGCTGCCCGCCCAAGTCGCAACACTTGATGAGCTGCTGCTGATCGTGAGACGTGATTCCGGCCTTCGATTCGACCCTGATCTGGGATTCCACCTGTATGGAGCCGATATCTGCCTTCAGGCAAGCGAACGAGGCCTGGCCGTGGTGGCATTGGGCGCGCTGTGTCATCATAATTCGCGCAGCGTCGGATTGCCGGCGGCGTTTTTCGCTAGCGCTCAAGTATTCGCCTGGAAATGGAGGCACCGGCTGCCGGTCGCCACACCGTGTGCGATCATCGACCGCGGAGGAATTGTGCATGTCCTTGGAAATGCGACCACGGAAGGGAAGAGATCCATTGCGTGTACTTTAAACTGATAAATAACATCACATAAGGCAACGAAGGGAACGAAGAGAAAAATTGTACTGCGAGATCGGACGGACTTGTGTAGCCACAACGCGGAATGTAAACCTGTGGTCCGAAGGTGCGGATCACTACGCCACAAATTTTCACGGGTTCTTGTGTTTCTTCGTTCCCTTCGTTTCCTTCTGTTAGAGGCTGGCGGGCTTTAGCCCCGTGCGAACCGTGACATCGGAATCGGGCTGACGCCCGAGGCTGGAAGGCCTGCGCCCGTCCGAACCACGCGCTTACGCACGTGGTCACGTTTGGTCGCGTGCCCGGCACCATGGTCATGACGGTCGTGACCACGGGTCGTGAGACCGTGGTCCAGACGGGGTCACCACAAACCTCGCACGTAAGTGCGACGCAGTGCCATCAATATCGGGCTTACGCCCGAGTTGGAGGGCCTTCGCCCCGTCCGGACCACGCACGTGCGTGGTCACCCGCCGTCGCGTGCGCACGGTATCGCCGTCATGACGGTCGCGACGACGCGTCGTGAGAACGTGGACCAGACGAGGCTACCGCAAACCTCGCACGTGAGTGCGACATGCACACTTGAGCGCCCATGAAACATCGAATCCTTCAATCCGGTACGCCCGCTTGACGTACCGCCTCGAAAACGGCGACGGCCACGGCGTTCGCGAGATTCAAGCTCCGGGCCGCCGGACGCATCGGGATCCGCAGGGCTCGTTCCCCACATTCCTTTAACCAGTGCTCGGGAAGACCGCGGCTCTCCGGACCAAAGACCAGCGCGTCGCCTCGGCAGATAACGCGCATCGGTATAGGCGCGGGTCGCCTTGGTGCTGAACGACCACACGCGGTCGCGGCCCAGAGCGGCCACGACATCGTCCAGGCGGTCAACTACTTGCCAATGCAGATACTCCCAGTAATCCAGGCCGGCACGACGCACGTGACGGTCGTCGAGGCGGAAACCCAAGGGTCGCACCAGCCAGAGCATCGCGCCGATTGCGACACACGTGCGACCGATCGATCCGGTATTGAGCGCGATTTCCGGTTCAACCAAGACCACGTGCAACGTGGGGGAGGCCGCTGTTGCCACGCTCCCGGCGTGCTCGCAGCCAGACTTGTCCGAGCCATCAATGGGCGACATGTGACGTGGCGTGAACGACGCCATTGCCCTGGGCTTCGGCGTGATCGGCCGCAGTCGCGCCAACCTCGGCGTGACGGCCGGTCCCGTTGCCGGCACTGCCATCGTCGGATCCATCTTCCGAATCGTCAGCCGATCGTGACGCGGCGCGTTTATCGCTGACCCACTGGATCACGAAGTAGAAGACGGGAGTGAGGAAAATCCCAAACAGGGTCACGCCCAGCATGCCGCTGAAGACGGCCGTGCCGAGGGTTTTCCGCATTTCCGCGCCTGCGCCCTGGGAAAGCACCAGCGGAACCACGCCCAGGATGAAGGCGAGCGATGTCATCATGATCGGCCGCAATCGAAGCTGGCAGGCCTCGAGCGTGGCGTTCTCGCGTGTCGAGCCGCTCTCTCGCTGCGCCTTGGCGAATTCGACGATCAAGATTGCATTCTTGCAGGCCAGGCCGACCAGGACGATGAACCCGACCTGGGTGAAGATGTTGATATCCATTCGCGCGATGTTCACGCCGACAGTCGAGCACAGCAAGCACATCGGCACGACCAGGATCACGGCCAGAGGCAGCGACCAGCTTTCGTATTGCGCCGCCAGGACCAGAAACACCAGCACGACTGCCAGCGTGAACGCGAACATCGCCGTCGATCCCGTCTGCTGCTGCAAGAGGGCCAGCTCGGTCCATTCGGATCGCATGGCCTGGGGTAAGTTGGTCTCGACCAGTCGATCCATCGCCTGGATCGCCTGGCCCGAGCTGACGCCTGGTGCCGCGTTCAAATTGATCGTGGCCGATGGGTAGAGATTGTACCGAATGAGCATCACCGGGCCGCTCGACGTCGCGGATCTTGGCGACCGATCCCAACGGGACCATGCCCCCGCGCCGTTTCGCACCCTGAGACCGGTCAGATCGCTCAACTGCTTGCGGAAATTGGCTTCGCCCTGCACGTTGACCTGCCAGGTGCGCCCGAACCGGTTGAAGTCGTTCACGTAGAGCGAGCCCAGGTAGACCTGAAGGGTGTTGAACAGCTCGGAGATGGGAACCCCCGCCAGCTTGGCCTTGTCGCGGTCGATGTCGAGGTATAGCCACGGTGTATTGGCGCGAAAGCTCGTGAATAGCCCCGAAAGCCGCCGCGAGTTTTCCGGCGATCGAGACTCTTCGACGATCCGGTCGGCGACTGCCTCGATCTCATTAGGGCCCAGGTCGCCGCGGTCTTGCACCACGATCTTGAATCCGCCGGCGGTGCCCAGCCCGTCAACCGGAGGCGCATCGAAGACGTTGACCAACCCGTCCCTGATCTCCTCTTGCAGCTTGCTCTGGAGCTCAGCGGCGATTGCCGGCCCGGTAAGCCCATGCTGCGCACGATGGTGAAACTCGTCGAGCATCACATACATGGCGCCAAAGTTGGGGGCGTTGGCGTTCATCAGAATCGATTGACCGGCGATCGCCATGGTGTGCGAGACACCGTCGAGCTTGCTGGCGAGCACCTCGACATTCTTCATGACATGCTGTGTGCGCGAAAGAGACGACGAGTCGGGAAGCTGGACGTTCACGAGCAGATAACCTTTGTCCTGCGCTGGGATGAATCCGGTCGGCGTGCGCATGAAGGTCCAGTACGTCAGCCCCAGCAATCCCCCGTAGATCAAAAGCACCAGGATGCTCACCCGCAAGAGGCCCGCGACCATCTTGGTGTAAAGCGACGTTGAGGCATCGAACGCCTTGTTGAACAGATAGAACGTCCAGCCGAAGAGGCGGTTGAGCACGCCGCTAGCCACGTAGCCTGCAATGGCCCCTGCGGTCATTCCGATCAAGTTCGCGAGCAGCTCGATCGAAACCCAGGGAGAGTCGAGCTGCAAGCCGGCGGTTTGCGACACCTTGAGCAGTTGCGGGCCTAGAAACGCGTAGCCCGCCCAGCCTCCGGCCGCCACGAAGGCCGGCCAGGGCAGCGCCTGGAACACGCCTTTCACTCGCGGGCGAAGCAGAAGCGCGGCGAGCGCAGGTGAAAGCGTCAGCGAGTTGAACGCCGAGATCACCGTCGAGGTGGCGATCGTCAAGGCAAACTGCCGGTAGAACTGCCCGGTGATCCCCGTGATGAAGGCACACGGCACGAACACCGCCGTGAGCACCAGCCCCACCGCGATCACCGGAGCCGAGACCTGGTTCATCGCCTTGATGGTCGCTTCGCGCGGCGGCAGGCCTAGCTCGATGTGATGCTCGACCGCCTCGACGACCACGATCGCATCATCAACCACGATGCCGATGGCCAGCACCAGCCCGAAAAGCGTCAGGTTGTTGAGTGAGAAACCGAGCGCGGCCATCACCGCAAAAGTGCCCACGATCGCCACCGGCACCGCAACCAGGGGAATGAGCGCCGATCGCCAGTTTTGCAGGAACAAGAGCACCACGAACGCGACCAGGATCACCGCGTCGCGCAGCGTCTTGAACACCTCGCTCACCGACTCGGTGATGAACGGGGTCGTATCGTAGACGATCGAGTAGTCCAGCCCGTCGGGAAACCGCTCCTTCAGCTCCTTCATCTTGTCCTTGACGAGCTCCGCCGTTGCCAGCGCGTTGGACCCGGGGCGCTGATAGACCGAGAGGGCCACCGACGGCTGGCCGTCCAGCGTGCAAGCCTGGTCGTAGCCCTGGGCGCCCAGCTCGACCTTGGCCACGTCGCGCAGCCGCACCACCCCGCCCTGCGGGTCGGTCTTCAGGATCATGTCCTCGAACTGCTCGCTATTCGACAGCCGGCCAAGCGCCGTGATCGTGAACTGGAACGACTGGCCCGTGTTCACCGGAGGCTGGCCGATCTGCCCGGCAGCCACCTGCACGTTTTGCTCGGTGATCGCCGTGACCACGTCGGAAGAAGTGAGGTTGCGGAACGACATCTTCTGGGGGTCGAGCCACACCCGCATGCTGTAATTTCGCTGGCCGATGTAAGTGATGTCGCCCACGCCGTCCAGCCGCCCGAGCACGTCGCGAAGCTGAATGGTCGCGTAATTGCTCAGGTAGAGGTCGTCACGGCTTTTGTTCGGCGAGAAGACGTTGATGATCATCAGGATGCTTGGGGACTTTTTCTTCACCGACACGCCGCGCCGCTTGACCAGCTCGGGCAGGATCGGCTCGGCCAGCGACTCGCGGTTCTGCACCAGCACCTGGGCCATGTTCAGATCGACGCCGGGCTTGAAGGTGACGGTGAGCGTGTACGTGCCGTCGTTGGTGCACTGCGACGACATGTACATCATGTTCTCGACGCCGTTGACCTGCTGCTCGATCGGGGCGGCGACCGTATCGGCGACGACCTGGGCATTGGCCCCGGGATAGTAGGCCGAGACCTCGACCGTCGGCGGCGTGATTTCCGGGTACTGGGCCACCGGAAGGTTGGTGAGCGAGATGCCGCCCGCCAGCGTGATGATGATCGAGAGCACCGAGGCGAAGATCGGCCGGTCGATGAAGAAACGGGAAAACACAGAGTTCCTCACTTCCCTTTCTGTTGACCGCGAGATTTCACGTCGCCTGTCCCGCCGGGAGAGGCCGTTCCTGTCGGGGCCTGCAATTGCCAGCGCGAGGGCCGCCAGAGGTACGAGAGCGTCACGATTCCCAGGATGACGTGCGCGATCTGCCGCACCCGACTAGACCGGAACCACGACGACTCGCTCAGGGTGTCGATCAGGTAGAAGAAGACCGGCGTGACCAGCACGCCGAAAAGCGTCACCCCCAGCATCCCCGAGAAAACCGCCAGCCCCAGCGCCTTTCGCATCTCGGCGCCGGCACCGTGGGCGTTCAAGAGCGGCAGCACTCCCAGGATGAAGGCCATCGAGGTCATGATGATCGGCCGCAACCGCAAGCGGCATGATTCGAGCGTCGCTTCCCGGATCGGCTTGCCCGAGCGGTGGATCACCTTGGCGAATTCGACGATCAGGATCGCGTTCTTGCTGGCCAGGCCAACCAGCACCACCAGCCCGATCTGGGTGAAGATGTTGATCTCCATCCCGGCTGGGACGAGATCGTGCTCTGCAAGAAGCCGGTGCACCGGGGGCAGCCACTGGATGATCTTCCCCATATTGAGGCCGATCAAGGCGCTCGAGACGCACAGCGGTACCGACAGGATCACCGCCAGCGGCATCGACCAGCTCTCGAACTGGGCCGCCAGAACCAGGAACACCATCATGATCGAGAAGGCGAAGACCAGTATCGCGGTGTTGCCCGCCTCGAGCTCGAGGTAGGCCAGCTCGGTCCATTCGAACGACATCGACTTGGGCAGCTTATCCCTGGCGATTTGCTCCATGAGCTCGATCGCCCGGCCCGAACTGACCCCCGGCGCCGCGCTGCCGTTGATCGACGCCGCCGGGGACATGTTGTAGCGGGTGAGCACCAGCGGTCCGTCGATTTCCGACACCTGCGCCACCGAGCCCAGCGGCACCATCGTTCCGCTCGTGTTCCGCACCCGCAGGCGGTTGATGTCGTCCTTCCGGTCGCGGTATTTCGCCTCGGACTGGGCGATCACCTGCCAGGTTCGGCCGAAGAGATTGAAATCGTTGACGTAAAGCGAGCCGAGATAGACCTGTAGCGTCGAGAACGCATCCTGAAGGTCCACTCCCTTGAGCATGCACGCGGTGCGGTCGACGTCCAGGAAGACCTGCGGCACGTTGGCCCGGAACACCGCGGTGTTTCCCCTCAGCTCGGGCAGCTGGTTCGCCGCCTGGACGATCGCTTCGGTATATCTCTGTAGCAACTGCGGCCCCAGGTCGCTGCGGTCTTCGATCATGATCATGTAACCGCCGGCCCGCCCGACGCCGCGCACCGGCGGCGGGCCGAAAACGGCGACCTCGGCGTCGGTGACCACGCGAGGAATCTGGCTCCGCAACTGGTTGGCAATGGCCTCGTAATAGGTCTCCGGCGTCGTCCGCTCGTCAAATGGCTTGAGCGTCAGGAACATCGTGCCGAAATTCGATCCGTAGGCGTTCATGAGCAGCGACTGCCCGGCCACGCCCACGGTCGCGTCGACGCCCTTGATCTTGTGGGCGATCTCTTCCATCTTCACGATCACGTTCTGGGTGCGCTCGAGCGACGCCGAGTCGGGAAGCTGGATGTTGACCAGCAGATAACCCATGTCTTGCGACGGTATGAAGCCTCGCGGCGTGTTCAGGAAGCCCCAGTACGTCAGCCCCAGCACGCCGCCGTAGAGCAGCAGCACGAGCGCGAAGACCCGCAGCATCCCGCCGACAAACTTCGCGTAGCCGCGGGCAGTGGCCTGGAAACCGCGATTGAAAAGCTCAAACCCCACTCCGCAAACCCAGTTGATCGGCTTGCTCAGGCACAAGCAGGGCGATCGCTCCCAGCAGGACCGCGGTGCAGAGCGCGGCCGTCCCGGGCTCGACTCCCATGCTCCGCGCCAGGTCGACGACGGTCGCCAGCGGCGAACCGCCGGCCGCTAGCTCGCTCGCCTTGACCTGTCGCTCGGCCAGTGGGCCCAGGTATTTGAAGCCGGCCCACGCTCCCGATGATCAGAAACGCCGGCCAGGGCAGGGCGTCGTAGTGCCCCTTGCGGCGCGGCTCGCAGCAGCATCGCCGCCAGAGCAGGAGAGAGCGTCAGCGAGTTGAATGTCGAGATCACCGTCGCCGAGGCGATCGTCAGCGCGAACTGCCGGAAGAACTGGCCGGTGATTCCCGAGATGAACGCGCAGGGAATGAAAACCGAGGAGAGCACCAGGCCGACCGCGATCACCGGCGCCGATACCTCGCTCATCGCCTTGATCGTGGCGGCGCGGGGTTTGAGGCCGTGCTCGATGTGGTGCTCGACCGATTCCACCACCACGATCGCGTCGTCCACCACGATGCCGATCGCCAGCACCAACCCGAAGAGAGTCAAGTTGTTCAGCGAAAAGCCCATCACCAGCATCACGGCAAACGTACCGACGATGCCGACGGGCACAGCGATCAAGGGAATGATCGCCGACCGCCAGTTTTGCAGGAACACGAGAACGACGAGCGCGACCAGGACCACCGAGTCCAGCAAGCGTCTTGAACACCTCGTTGATTGACTCGCGGATGAACGGCGTCGTGTCGTACCGGATCATGTAATCGACGCCGGGCGGAAACTCTTTCTTGAGCTCTTCGATCTTGGCTTTGACCACGTCGGCAGTCGCCAGGGCGTTCGCGTCGGGCAACTGAAAGACGGCGAGATTCGAGATCGGATGCCCGTCGACCCTGCTGCTGACATCCTCGTTCTTGGCTCCGAGCTTGACGCGAGCCCACGTCGCGGATCGCGGACCATTTCCCCCTGGGGCGTGGTCTTGATGATGACGTTCTCGAAATCCTTGATCTCGGACAGCCGCCCGAGCGTGCTCAGGGTGATCTGGGTCTGCTGACCGCGAACCGTCGGCGACTGGCCGATCTGGCCGGCCGCCACCTGGAGGTTCTGCTCGCGCAGCGCCATCACCACGTCGCTGGCCGTCATGCTGCGGGCGGCAAGCTTGTCAGGGTCGAGCCAGATCCGCATGCTGTAGTCGCGTTGCCCGAACATCCTGACGTCGCTGATGCCCGGCAGCCGGGAGAGCACGGGTTGGAGTCTGGATCGTTGCGTAGTTGGAGAGGTAGAGCTGGTCGTAGCGCCCATCGGGTGAATAAATGCCGATCGCCAGCAGAATGTCGGGCGCTTGCTTCTTGGTCATCACGCCGGTTGCCTTGATGACGTCCGGCAGGTTGGGTATGGCGAGCGCGACCCGATTCTGCACCAGAACCTGCGCGAGGTTCAAATCGACGGTGTTCCGGAAGGTCACCGTCAGGGTATAGCTGCCGTCGTTGGTGCACTGCGACGACATGTACATCATGTTCTCGACGCCGTTGACCTGCTGCTCGATCGGGGCGGCAATCGTCTCGGCGACCACCTGTGCGCTGGCGCCGGGATACTGGCACGTCACGTTCACGGTGGGGGGCGCAATCGGCGGATACATCGCGATCGGCAGGTAGTAGAGCGAGATCGCACCCGCGAGCGTGATGGCGATCGACAGAACCGTCGCGAAGATCGGACGGTCAATGAAAAAGCGAGAAAACACGGCGGGGCTCGCTACCTGGTCTCATGGAGACGAGGGAAGGTTACGATCACTCGGGAAGTCGCGCTGGCTGGCGCGCGCCTTTCGGCGCGGCGGCGATCGATTCGGATTTTTCCTTGCCGTCAGGGGCCGGAGCGCCTTCGGCATACTTCTCGGCCTTCACCACTTTGACGTTCTTCAGTCGCTGCATGCCGCTGACCACCACCCAGTCACCCGCGCGCACGCCCTTTTCGATTTCCACGAATCCGTCGCGCACGACGCCGGGGTTGCCAATACTCCTCCAGACGGGTCGACGAACCGGGACCGCGTTTCCTTTGGCGTCCGTGGCGCTTTGCGATCGGTTTTCCGATTTCGTCGGCGTCCGCGAGGACGTAGATACCCTTTTCCCGGACTTGCTTGCCGTCCACGTCCTTGTGATTGACCGCCAGCGCACGCTCACGAATCATCACCGCCTCATGGGCGTCGCCGATCGGCAGCCGAACCCTGACAAACAAGCCCGGGTTGAGCAGATGATCCTTGTTATCGAGTCTTGGCCCGGAACTCGAGCGTGCCCCGGTTGTAATCCACCCTGTTGTCGGTGAAGTCGACGATGCCTTTGTGCGTGAACTTCTCGTCGGTTTCATCCGCAAGGCCGATCTCGACCGGAATTCCGCGTGAGCGACCGCGAACTGACCTTCCCTTCGACCATCAGATGCTTGATCCGCAGCATGGTCTGCTCGTGGACGTCGAAATAGACGTAGATCGGATCGAGGCTGACGATCGAGGTGAGCACGGTCGAGTCAGCCTTGACCAGGCTTCCGGGGTCGACCATCCGCCGGCTGAGCCGTCCCGAAGTGCTCGCCCGCACTTCGCACCAATCGTAATTGAGCTGGGCCAGGTCGCGATTGGCCTTGGCGAGCTTCACGCCGGCCTCGGTTTCCTTGAAGTCGGATTCATACCGATCGAATTCTTCGGGGCTGATCGACCCGCGTTCGATCAGGTTCTTGGCTCGGTGAAATTCCTTTTCGAGGCGAACCTTGTGCGCCTCGCATCTGCTGGAGGTTGCCTTCAGCTCGGTCGAGCTCGGCCTTGTACTGCCGAGGGTCGATTTGAAACAGCAGGTCTCCCGCTTTGACCAGGTCGCCATCCTTGAACTTGACGTGGGTCATGTAGCCTGACACCCGCGACATCACCTGGACCGAGAAGATCGCTTCGCTCCCACCCTCGATTCGCTCGAACTCCTGGACCGTTTGCACGATCGGCAGATCGTAGGCGACGTAGATGTCCTGCGCGGGCATCTTCGACACTTGCTTGAGCTTCTCTTGCTCGGCCTGTTCTTGCTTGGGCTTGCTCACCGTTCT
Organism: uncultured Isosphaeraceae bacterium; assembly: GCA_963850935.1. Taxonomy (GTDB): domain Bacteria; phylum Planctomycetota; class Planctomycetia; order Isosphaerales; family Isosphaeraceae; genus CAWFRS01. Next base: position 58,164 of record CAWKNT010000026.1, on the reverse strand, counting down.
GTCCTGGCCAAACTGCTCGGCCTTCACCACCTTGTCGTTCTTGAGTCGCTGCATGCCGCCGACCACCACCCAGTCACCCGCGCGCACGCCGTCCTTGACTTCCACGAGTCCGTCGTGCGGCACGCCGGGATCGCCGACCTTCGTCCAGAACGCGCGCTGCTCGAGCGGCTTCTGGTCGTTGAAAAACGCCTTTCCCTTCTTGTCCGTGTCGTTCGGGAAGGGCTGTCCTTTGTCGTCGCGCTCGCGAATGACGTACACGCCCTTTTCTCCCTGGTCGGTCACCAGCGCCCGCTCGCGAATAAAGACCGCCGGATGAGGGTCGCCGATCGGCAGCCGAACCCGCACAACCATGCCGGGAACGATGAAATGGTCCTTGTTGTCGAGCTTGGCCCTGAACCGTAGCGTGCGGCTCTCGTTAACCTCCTTGTTGTCGGTGAAGTCGACGATGCCCTGTGTGCGGAAACTCATCGTCGCCTTCGTCCGACAGGCTGATCTGCACCGGAACCTCTTTGAGCGACGGCGCGCCGAGCCCGCCGGCTTCCAGCTCGCGCTGGATCCTCTGATTGACCTGCTCGTTGACGAAGAAATAGACGTACATCGGATCGAGGCTGACGATCGAGGTGAGCACGGTATCGTCAGCCTTGACCAGGTTTCCGGGGTCGACCATCCGCCGGCTGAGCCGTCCCGACGCGCTCGCCCGTACTTCACACCAATCGTAATTGAGCTGCGCCAGGTCGTAACTCGGCCTTCGCCAGCTTCAGGTTGGCCTGGTCTCCCTGAAGTCGGATTCATACCGATCGTGCTCTTCCTGACTGATCTGCCCGCGGGCGAGCAGGGTCTTGGCTCGCTGGTACTCTTTTTCGAGGCGATTCTTGTGGGCCTCGATCTGCTCCATGTTCCCCTCGGTCCGGTCGAGATCGGCCTTGTACTGGCGGGGGTCGATCGTGAACAGGAGATCGCCTTCCTTGACCATGTCGCCATCCTTGAAATGGACCTCGGTCATGTAGCCGGAAACGCGCGACGTCACCTGGACCGAGATGATCGCCTCGGTCACACCCGGGAACTGTGCGTAGTCGGTGACCGTCCGCGTGACCGGCAGATCGTAGGCGGCGTAAGTCTCTGCCGATGCCACCTTGCTGGGGTCTTCTTGCATTCTCTGGCAGCCTGTCGCCGCCGCGCTCGCCAGGAGTGGCACGATCAGGAGCAGCGAGCTGGCTCGTTTCATGGTGAGTCGCGCCTCAAAAGCCTCATAAACATGGTTGGCTTCAATGTGCTTGAACCGGGGGCCGGCATTTGCTACGGAGAATCAGCCGCCGCTTCACGCCGTCGCCGTTCCGATTCGCTCAAGATACCCGCGAAAAACGACATCAACGATCTCTTGCGCCTGAACGTCCGACGGCTTGGCCTGGCCCGTGAAATAATTGATGAACATCGTGCCGTAAATCGCGCCGCTGATCACGTCGGTGATCTGCTCGACGGGCATCTCGCCGAACCCGGCCCTCCGCGATCAAAGTCCCGATACAACTGCCGCCAGCGCTGAACGTTACGCTCGCGATGCTCGAAGTAGGTCGGCCGCTTGCGATCCTTGAAGTTGGCCCGCTCCTGAATGATCAACTCGACGAAACTGGGGTTTTCAGCAAAAAAGGCAAGATAAGCAGAGATCGCCTTCGCGACCCGTTCAAGTCCGTCGTTAATGCCGACGATGCTCGACTCGATCCGCTCGTTGAGCTTCACCATCACCCGATCGGCCGCGGCCAGAAAGAGTTCGCGCTTGCTGGGAAAATGCCGGTAGAGCGTCCCTTTGCCGATCTGAAGCCGATCCGCCAGAACCTGCGTGACCGCGTCCGAGAAGCCTTGGTCGGCGAAAAGCTCGGTCGCCATCTCCAGGATCTCTTCCCGCCGCGCCGACATCGCCTCCTCGTCGCAACACCGCTTCGACTTCTTCTGGACGACTTCGCTCATGGATCCCTCAATCACGCGGACTGACCAGTCAGTCCACATTGTAATAGCGACATTTCGGGGTCAATGGCCGGACACGCTGATTTTTCCGGCAGGAAGTGGATTGCGCAGTCGCGAGCACTCGACCATCGGGAGCCATTAGTCGGTCGGGCGTCCGTCACGATTTGCTTGTTCACCGTTAGGATCGAGAGTTGACTGTGGCATCTCGTACGGTGCACGTAACGCGCCGAGACAGGCTTACTTGTTTCCGCAGCTTCAGAATCGCTCGCTGGGACCGGCTGGCAAAAATGTGACCGTCACGAACTTGGTAGCCCGTTGCGGCGGGGCTTGTCGTAGCGTAATCAATCCTGGATACTCAGGTGTTCCCCTTCTCCCGCCTTCTTTGAATTTGTCCCCGCGACTCCGAGGGCTTTGCCATGAAGCGGTCGATTCGTCCACGGTCGGGGTTCACCCTGATCGAGCTGTTGGTCGTGATCTCGATCATCGGGGTCTTGATCGCCTTGCTGTTACCAGCCGTGCAGTCGGCACGTGAGTCATGCACGGCGGACTCAATGCATCAATAATCTGAAACAGTTGGGACTGGCGGTACAAAGCTACATCACGTCGGCGAATGTGCTGCCGGCCCAAACGCTCGACAATGTGATACCGCCGGGCGCAACGGGCATCGGCAAGAATCCGCCCAAGATTACTGCCCCGCTCCAATGGTTTACTCCGTGGACGGCCGTGCTACTGCCGAATCTCGAACAGCAGCCACTCTATAGTGCGATCAACTTCAGCGTACCCATGTTCGAGTATGCACCGCCCATTTATGGTGCGAACACGACTGTCGGCGCTGACCTCGATCAGTACGCTGCTTTGCCCGTCGGAGAGCTTCCCCAAAACGCCTAGCTATATGCTTGTCAGCCAGCTCTCCATCCGGTTTCGGAGGCCAGTTCGCCGTCTCCAATTACGCCGGCAACTATGGAGGCCCGGCGAACATTCAACTCGTGCAGCGGCACGATCATTCCGGTCACCGGCAACAACCTCGTCTTTCAGTTGATGGCCGCCGTGGCGAGACGACCCCCGCCACGGCCGGCCCTGTCCGCATCCAGGCGATCATCGATGGCGCCGCCAACACTGCACTTTTCAGCGAGCATGTGCTGGCCGCCTCTAGCCCCGCGGCGGCCATCGACCCCAGCATCACGCCAGGGGGCACCAACGGCAAGCGCGGGCTGTTTCCAACCTCGGTCCCGTGGTACTCGACCAGGGAAGCCGGCCAACGCGCAGGCTTTCGTGGCCGCGTGCAAGGCGCTGCCCGCCACGGCCCAGGCGACGACCGCCGCGGCTTTCGGATCGCAGTGGCTCATGAGTCTCGACTTCGCGACCGCCAACAACGCTTATTCGCACGTCATGCCCCCCAACGGCAGTTCGTGCACAGGAACGCAGACCGCCACTTCGATGTCTCCAACCCGTCTGGGGCGGCATCGGCGCGGCGATCACGGCGACCAGCAATCATCCCGGAGGGGTCAACGTCGGCTTTTGCGACGGCTCGGTCAAGTTTGTCAAGGATTCCGTCGACATTCCGACCTGGTGGGCCCTCGGGCACGCGTAACGGCCACGAGATCATCGGCGCCGACGCATATTGATACCATTGCGACCCAGGTTAGGGCACAAGCTGCCTTCTTCCGTGCTGGCGCGCATGGCAGTGTCGCCCCCCCCCGGAAGAAGTTTGTCTCGGGGCAGGCCCTCGCGTCGCGCACGACGGCCGCTCGAATGTGCATCCACGCCAGCGCAACTGCAACCCCCTGCTCCGCCTCGCTCGAAAAGTGACCGTCTTGAGTCCATTGACAGGACCTTCCTGTTGTAGTTACAACTTGGGAAAAGATTGGCGCGTTCGAGGTGTCAGGTTATCGAGTTCAGAGGACGCAGGTGGATCGTTGTGGCAGATCGACAGGAAGGAGCACTGGGTGCCCGAAGATCACGCGGGTGGCGTTGAAGCTGGTAGCGACGCTCGGCTCAAGGAGGCCGCCGGCCGATTCTTGACTCCCCGGCCGGCACACGAAACCACGGGATGAAGAACTCTTGGGGCGTGGAACAGGCCTGATATTCGACGGCGGAATCGCCGCGTCGGCGTGGGGCGACGGCCCAACCGTTTTGCTCGCCCATGGCTGGGAAAGCCAGCGAACGCATTGGGCAGCGTTTGTGGGTCCGATCGTTGAAGCCGGGTTTCGGGCCCTCGCCATCGACGCGCCGGCCCACGGCGAATCCCCCGGACAAAAGACGAACGTCGTCGAATACGCCCGCGCACTCGCTTGTGTCGGCCAACAAGTCGGTTTGCTCGCCGGAGTCGTGGCACACTCATTCGGCGCGGGAGCCACGCCCATCGCACTGCACCGTGGGCTAGCCACACAGCGAGCCGTTCTGATCAGCGGCCCAAGCTCACTGGCCGCAGTCGTGGAGCGCTGGGGGAGGCATCATGGTATTGCCGAGCACCAGATCCCTCGCTTCGTCCGGCTGGTCGAAGAGGAGATCGGCGAGCCGATGGCGGATCTCGACCTGTTGCACATCGTCCCCAGGTTGTCGACGCCGGCCCTCATTGTCCACGACCGCAATGACAAAGAAATACCAGTAGACGACGCCCTCGTGCTGGCCGCAGCATGGCCGGCCGCCAGGACCTTGATCACCGAACGCCACGGTCACCGCCGCGTCATGTTCGCCCGGGATGTCATTCACGCAGTAATTGCTTTTCTTAGGGGCGTATGATGGTCGATCGAAGACGTATCGACCTTCTTCTGCCTGTTTCCACCGCGATCCTCATCATCATATGCTTTGCCGTTCCCTTTCTCGTTTGTTTTGGACCGGCCTTACTCCGCGATCGCCAGTTCGCGTATCGAGATTCGGCGCATTACTACTACCCGCTCCACCAGAGGGTGCAAAAGGAATGGAACGAAGGTCGCTGGCCGCTGTGGGAGCCAGAGGAAAACGCGGGTACTCCACTCTTGGGGGATCCGACAGCGGCGGTACTCTATCCGGGCAAGATTGTCTTCGCAATGTTCCCCTACGCATGGGGTGCGCGAGTTTACATCGTCGCGCACACGGTTCTCGCATTTGTGACGATGCTCGTCATGCTCCGTTCGTGGCAGACCAGTTGGATCGGCTCTTCACTGGGCGGCCTTGCCTATGCCTACGGGGCACCGATTTTGTTTCAGTATTGCAATGTCATCTATCTCGTCGGCGCGGCGTGGCTGCCCTTGGGCATGCATGCCGTCGATCGTTGGATTCGATTGGGTCGACGCTGGGCTTTGCTTGAGCTCGCCCTGGTTCTGGCTATGCAAACCTTGGGCGGCGACCCTCAGTCGAGCTACCTGCTCGGATTGGCCAGCGTGGGATACGCCGCTACGGTCGCCTGGCATAGACGGTCGACGGCTGCAGCAATAGGCACCGGCGGCTCGCTGCATCGTCGGGTTCACTGGACCATCCCATTGGCGGCCGCGGCGCTTCTGATTTCCTGGTTCGTGGCGACCGTAATTCTGGCGCAGTGGCTACCCGCATTCCGACCGCCGGGGTACAACATGCCACTGCCATGGATGACCTGGGTGCCCCGACTTGTCTTTTTGGCATGGACGCTCGTCGCGGTCGGACTTCTCGCGTATTGGGTGCGACGCGGCCGCGATTTTCGCTTGGCAATCGCCTCGGCCGGCCTGGCTTTCGCGGCAGTTCTCGCGGTCGCCGTCTCGGCGGCCCAATTGTTGCCGGTCATCGAATTCATCGAGCGAACATGGCGCGTGACCGACATGCCCCTCGAAGCTTCTTGGTACAGCCTGGAACCCTTCCGGGCCGTGGAGCTGCTGTGGCCGAACATTTTGGGCACACGTCTTGGTGAGAACTCCTACTGGATTGAGGCACTCGGACTCCCGGGCACTCGAGCTCGGGAGTGGGTCCCATCACTCTACCTCGGTGGACTTACGGTGGTCCTCGCATCGACCGCGATGGCACTGTGCCGGGGTACGCTCGTGCAAATTTGGTTGACTTCCATCGTCATCGTGAGCCTGGTGATTGGTCTGGGGGATTACACCAGCCCGATATGGGCGACCCGATTTCTCGCCCGCGCCACGCGATCGCCGGTGATCCAGAAATTGGGGCGTGCCTTGGGTCCACTCGATCCGCCCGGGACCCCTCCCATTCGCGGCGACGGCTTGCTCAGGGACGGTGACGGGAGTGTTTACTGGTGGCTGAACGCGACATTGCCCGGAATGCGGCAGTTTCGCTTTCCCAGCAAGTTTCTCACTTTCTCGAGTCTCGGGCTGGCGGGGCTCGCCGCGCTGGGATGGGACCGGCTCGCGTCGGGACGATCGCGCGGTCTCGTTCTGCTCTTAAGCCTTCTCGCCGTCGTGAACTTGCTGTTTTTGACCGGGGTATGGTGGCAACGACACGCCATTGTCACCGCATTTCGCACGTCGACGACAACATCCGCGTTCGGACCGTTCAACGCCGAATCCGGTTTTGCGGCGATCGAGCGTGCGCTCTTTCAATCGACGATTGTCGTCAGTGTCGGGCTCGCCGTCGTCAAGCTCGTCCGGACTCATGTCCGGTTGGCAGGCGCTTGCGTGCTGGTGGTCACGGCGGTCGACCTTACCGTCGCCAATGCTCGATACGTCTTGACGGTGCCGCAGGCCGTGATGGACGAGCGGCCCGAAGCTCTAAAGGTTATCGATGCGGCCGAGCGAGCCAACCCGACCAGCGGCCCGTTCCGGGTTCATCGAATGGCTCGCTGGGGGCCGCTTGGTTGGGAAAAAGGCGCGGAGCCTCATCGCAATACAGATCTTGTCAAGTGGAATCGCAACACCCTGGCGCCCAAGCAGGGGATCAATCTGGGAATTGCATACACATACGACCTCGGTGTCGCCAATCTGGTTGATTATCAGTGGCTCTTTACAGGTTTTGCTGCGACCGTTCGGGATTTAGAAACCGCCAGGACTTTGCAGCACCGGATTGGGCACCGTTTCTATTATTATCCGCGCCGTTCATTTGATCTGTGGAATACACGTTACTTCATCGTCCCGTTTGATCCGGGGCTAGGGCAAAACTCGTTGCGCGCAACGGAAGCTTTTCTGTTCAAGAGCGACATCGTGTATCCAGACCCGGCGGCGATGCGTGGACCCGAAAACGCGAAAGCTCGGAGGCAATGGTCGGAGAACGCCGACTTTCAAATCCTCCGAAATCCACACGCTCTGCCGGCGCATGGATCGTGCACGCCGCCCGGGCCATCCCGACTCTCGCCGGGAGTGATCAAGAGGACCGTAAGAGGTTTTTGGACGAGATGGCTTACTGCGGCGATATTTGGCGCGAAGATGGGCTTGCGGTCTTCAATCCGCTCGCTGTTGCATGGCTGGACGGTCACGCGCTCAGAGCGCTTGCACCTTACCTTTCCGACCAGTTGCCAAGCGCAAATGAAATGGTCACCGTCAGGTATCCGTCGCCTCAACGAGCAGAGTTGGACGTGACAGTCGACTCGCCGGGCATTGTCATCCTGAGTGACATCTATTATCCCGGCTGGGAGCTCACAATCGATGATAAACCCGCGCCCATCTATCCAACAAACCAATTGATGCGGGGCGCCGCCGTCGATTCGGGAAATCACAAGCTCGTTTACTCGTACCGGCCTCGATCCTTCCGGCTGGGCTGCATCATCTCGGTTGCGGGGGCGATCGCGATGGTCTTATTTGGGCTCGTGTGCGCATACCTGCCCGTTGAGGCAGGTGAGCCGGTGCTCAGCGGACTATCCTCCTGAAATCCGCCGATACACGGACTCACCGATTTGAGCATTGGCCGTCCGCTGGTCTTTGGACGCTGTCTCCGGGTGGTGCTCACAAAACGATTTGGCTGTCGAATAGACCAAGACGGTCATCCCCCCATGTTGAGCATCCAGTCTCTCAGGATCGCGAACTAAGCCGCCGCATGCGCAGGCCTTGGCGTTGACCGCCGCTATCGCTTCCGATGTCGTTAGCGACGGACTGAACAGTCGTGAAGATAGCGAATGCGGTCTTCGGAATGCGGTTCGGATGCCGCGCGTTCGGGAGGATACAAAAAACAGGTAACCAGCGCATGGAATGCCGATTGTTCTGCCACGTTACGAAAATCGCCCTAGAGTCGCGGTCGACCCGGCTCGTACACGCGGGTATGCCTCGCATACTTTTCCCATCTTCGCATTTTTTCGACGCTCAACGGTATAGGGAATGCATGCGGCTAGACGTCCTCTCTTGCCCAAAGCGAACAGTCTAACCAAGGTCAGTTCTTTCAATGAAAGCTGATCTGTAAGGGTTGGACTACTTCGACCGTGGATCGCACCAAAGGAGAATGCGGACTATGTCGTTTCTACTTTCGCCGAATTGGTTTGCCTCTAAGTCGCGTCGCCCTGGGCATCGCCCGCAGGTGAAGAATCACCGTGAGAAACGTCTCTCGCTGATCGTTGCACCGCTTGAGGCGCGCCAGTTGTTGACGACTCCGACGTTAATGTCGGTCTCGGCCTCGCTCAGCAATCTATCCTTCGGGACCTTGGATGTCCTCACCGCCACAGTGACTACCAATCCGCCAAGCTCGAACGTCCCGACGGGCGGCACGGTGACCTTCGGAGACGGCACGCTCGGCACCGCGCCCCTGGTCAACGGCTCGGCGTCGGTCTCATACCTGTTCGTGCCGGGCTCGTTCTCGGTAACGGCGTCCTATTCCGGCACTTCCGCATTCGGCAGCAGTTCGACTACGACTTCCGGCGGCTACATCTTCAACCAGGTTGGCACCGGCACCTTTGGCAACACGGTCACCGTCGCCGGTCAGGCTGCAACGGCAGCCGAGCTGGGCGGTCCGTTTGGCGTGGCCGTGGGTCCGACGGGGACGATATACATCGCCGATACCTCTAACAATGAAATTGACTACGTAAACCCCAATACGGGAGTCATCAAGGTTCTCGCGGGCAACGGCACCGCCGGCTTAGTTGATGGTCCAGCCCTGTCCGCCGAGTTCTACGACCCGCGCGGACTCGCGCTAGACGCCCCCTTGAACCTGCTTTTCATCGCCGATCGCGACAACAATGCCGTCCGCGAGCTCAATCTGGCAACAGGCATCGTCAGCACCATCGCGGGCAATGGCACGTTCGGTGACGGCGGCTCCGGCATCCCGGGGACGTCCGCCGAGCTTGGATCCCCCACGGCCGTGGCGGTAGCCAGCGGCGGGCTAAACGTGTTCATCGCCGACACATTTAACAACGTGGTCCGGGAGGTTAACCTGACCACGGGTATTATCACCACGGTCGCCGGCACTGGTACCGCTGGATTTAGCGGCGACAGTGGCCCAGCCACATCCGCGGAGCTCTTCGACCCCTCAGGCCTGGCCGTAAGCAGCACCGGGACCCTTTACATTTCCGACAGCGACAACGAAGTGGTCCGCGCGGTCGACCCCACCACGCAAATCATCACCACGATCGCGGGAACACCCGAGACTTCTGGGTTCAGCGGCGACAACGGCCCAGCGACGTCCGCCACGTTGTTCACTCCATACGGTCTCGCGCTAAACGCGTCCGGCACGGATCTTTACATCGCCGATCGCGACAACAACGCAATCCGCGAGGTCGACCTGACAACAGGAATCATCACCACGCTCGCCGGCACAGGTCCCTTCGGTTCCACTGGCGACAACGGGCCGGCGACTGCGGCGACGTTATCCAGTCCGCGATCCGTCGCGGTTGACGCCGCCGGAGACGTATTCATCGCCGACACGTTGGGCAACCAAGTACGAATGGTCGCCGCAGGCACCGGAATTACGCCAGTTACGGTCGCGCCATTTGTTGCAGTTCCTGCGGGCAACTCATCGGTTTTCTTACCAAACGTACCGACGGGGTTTCGGAGAGTGACGGCGCAAGGAATTGTGCTTTCGTTCGCCGGGACAGCCAACGCGATGAAGGCCGCCAATCGTTTCAATTACCGGTTGACGACCACGCCGAACGCGCGCGGCAGAGTTACGAACGTCGGCGTGCGCAGGGTGCTTTATAATCCCACCGACAATGTCGTCTCTATATTCCCAAGTCGTCGGCTCCTGATCGGAAATCCCGAGAAGACCTACGAGCTTACCATTTTTGGTCAGCTGAGCTTCCCACTAACGGTAACTTTCGACTACTCGGGCATCATCTCGGAAACCGTGTGATTGTCGCCATCAGCAAGCCGGCTCGGCCGCCAAGTGACGCCAGGTCGAGTCGGCCCACGAAACGAAATATGTAGCCCATAATGCGCCTCGTCGCTTCCAAACCTGGGCACCCTTTGGGTTAGCCCGTGTTCTGGGGACAAGGCGTGACAACGGCATGCGAAGCCGAACCGGGGTAGACATGGATTTCATTCCCAGATCATCGGCTGGTGTGGTGTCGCACGTCGCCAGTGGTCGCGTTCGCGTCCAGGGGAAGCTGTTCGGCCGCGGTGAAGAGCGACTGCGGATTCAAGGACTGACGTACGGTCCGTTCGCCCCCACGTCGGACGGTCAGCCGTTCCCGTCGCCCCAACGCGTACGCGATGACTTGGCGAGAATGCAGGCGCTTGGTGCCAATTCCATCCGAACATATGATGTCCCACCGGAGTGGCTGCTCGATCTCGTCGATGAGCGCGGGATGACCATCTTGATGGACATCCCGTGGTCCACGCACGTTTGCTTCCTCCAGAGTCGCCGAGCCCAAGCCGAAGCTCGCCGGAATGTCCGGAACGCGGCCGAAAATGGTCGCGTTCATCCCAGCATACTGGCTTACAACATCGGCAACGAAATTCGTGCCGACATCGTTCGCTGGCATGGCACGAGGCCTGTCGAGCGATTCCTCGCGGATTTGGCGGACGTGGTCAAACAGGCCGACCCCGACGGCTTGGTCACCTATGCGAGTTATCCGCCCACGGAGTATCTCGATCTCTCGTTCCTCGATTTCGGGACGTTCAACGTTTATTTGCACGATCGCGCCGCGTTTCGCGAATACCTGTTTCGCCTGCAGAATTTGGTTGAAGATCGCCCGTTGGTATTGGGCGAACTCGGCCAGGACACAGTTCGGCACGACGAGGCAGAACAGGCCCGAATGCTGGCGGGTCACTTGCGCGAAGCAAAGCTGATGGGGCTGGCCGGGACCTATGTCTTCTCCTGGACCGATGACTGGCACACGGGCGGCCACCCAATTGAGGACTGGGCATTCGGCATTACTGATGCCGACCGAACGCCCAAAGTGTCTTATAGTGCAGTCGAGCACGTCTTCAACACATCTCTCCCCACGCTGATGCATGAAACTCCGCGGGTCTCTGTGGTCGTGTGCTCGTTCAACGGAGGCGCGACCCTCGATGATTGCCTTCGATCGCTCTATGCCCTCAATTATCCGAACTACGAGCTTATTGTCGTGGATGACGGTTCGACAGACGATACACCGGAGATCCTGGCGCGGTTCCCCGGGGTACGAGTCGCGTACCAGCCTCACCTCGGCTTGAGTGTCGCGCGCAATACTGGCCTCAACTGCGCCACAGGTGCCATCATCGCTTATACCGACGCGGACTGCATCGCCGATCCGGACTGGCTGATTCATTTGGTACATCAGCTGACGCAGAGCGGAGCGGCGGCGGTGGGCGGGCCGAACCTGACGCCCGACGATGGCTGGCTCGCCGCGTGCGTTGCTGCTGCGCCCGGCCAGCCGATTCACGTGTTGGTGAGTGACCAAGTCGCCGAACACATCCCAGGCTGCAACATGGCGTTCCGCCGTGAGGCTCTTGAGGCGATCAATGGCTTCGATCCCCAATTTCTCAAAGCTGGTGACGACGTGGACATTTGCTGGCGGCTCGAACACGACGGGCGGTTAATCACGTTCGCGCCAGGGGCATTTGTTTGGCATCATCGCCGCCAGAACCCACGCTCATACTTCAAGCAACAAGCCGGCTATGGTGAGGCCGAGGCGCTCCTCCACTTCAAGCACCCTGACAAGTTCAACGGCCGCGGCGACGGCAAGTGGGGAGGTGTCATGTATGGCGCGTCGAGTCGGTGTCTCCGAATCTCCGCGCCGATCATCTATCGCGGCACATTTGGCACTGGAATGTTTCAGTGTCTTTATCAGCCGGGAAATGCCCATTGGTTGATGGTGCCCAGTACATTCGAATGGCACGCGGTCGCCGCACTGCTCGTAATTGCGGGGACATTCACCGGAGCGTTGGGTTGGTTAGTTGGGGCGGGTATGTTAGGGCTGTCACTACTGGTCGCCGGTTTGCAGGCGGGCCAGGCCCAGCTTGCCCCCGCCCATTCGCGCCCAGGTGTGCGGCTCATCATCGCCGCGCTCTGCTACGCCCAGCCACTCGTCCGGTCCTGGGCGCGATACTGGACCCGGCTATCCTCGCAGCGCACCCCATGGGCCGATCTACCACCACCGGATGGCCCACAAGAATGGTTGTCGTTAACGGGCTGCCGTGCAGTCGCCTACTGGTCGGAGAGAGGCATCGATCGCACGGAGATCCTGAGACGGTCCGTCGCGTTCATGGATAAACATCATTGGGGTAAAGTAATTGACACCGGTTGGTTCGAGTGGGACATCGCTGTCTACTGCGACTGGGGGCTTATCCTGAAAATTGTTACGGCCCAGGAGGAGCACGGACAAGGCAAGCGACTTATCCGCATCCGCTATTGTTTGGGTCCCACGGCCAGTATGAAAGCGCTCGCATTGTTCAGCGTCGTTGCGTTTGCGGTCGGCGTTGTGCCCTATCCAACGGCCACAATCGCCGCCGCGGGTCTGTCGTTGGTTCTCGGCGTCCGAGCGTGGCGGCGTGGTCTTGTCGCCGCAAGCCGGGTGATTGCCTTATTCGGAACTGAGGCTCAGCGGTTACAAATGATCGCGTGTTCGACAGTATCTCAGCCGGCATCGCGGTCGACGAGATCCAACAGTGAAATCGAGTCGACATTTGATTCCGCGCTCTCTATAACGCCTCTGGCAACTTTGTGCCACGCAGAAGAACAGGCAACATTCGCACCTGCATTCCATTCCGTGGTCGGACTCGAAAACCCGTCGCCGTCTGACATCGAGGAGCAGTTTGCTTGAACGTCCATTCTCGCAAGAAAATTATTTTGCTTGGCATGATGTCCAAGATGCCTGTCGCTGGCGTGATCTGGCAAACGATGCAGTATCTGGTCGGATTTCAGCGGCTGGGCTACGACGCTTACTACGTGGAGGCGCACGCGCTCACGCCCTCGATGTTTTTGGACGACATCGACCACGAGGGCTCAGACAAGGTCGCGGCATTCCTCGACAGCGTGCTGCGTCGATTCGACTTGGAGGATCGCTGGGCGTTCCGCGCCTTGCACTCCGACCGACGTAGCTACGGCATGAGTACGTGGCAACTCGCGCGCCTTTACGAATCTGCCCAATGGATCATTAACCTTCATGGCGGGACCATGCCGTTGCCCGAACATCGCGAAACGAACCGGCTGATCTTCCTGGAAACGGATCCGGTTCAGGTGCAGATCGAACTGTCGGAGGACAACTCGCAGACCATCGAGTTTCTTGATGCGCACTGTGCCTATTTTACGTTTGGAGAGAACTACGGCAGTCCCAGTTGTGGGCTCCCCGTCTCGGACCGTTATATCTTCCGGCCGACACGCCAGCCCGTCGTGCTCAACTTTTGGTGTCATCAGCCGACGGCTCCCGGATTCTTGTTCACGACCATTGGCAACTGGAGGCAACGACAACGCAAACTGACCTTCGAGGGCGAATGTTACACCTGGAGCAAGCATCATGAGTTTCTTAAGTTTCTCGACCTACCTTTGCGCGTTGATCAAGGATTTGAGCTGGCGCTCAGCAGCTACGATGAGTCGGATAGGCAAATGCTTGTAGACAAAGGTTGGAACGTCCGGCATGCGCTCGACATCTCGACGGATCTCGACGACTACCGTGGTTACATCGCCAAGTCGCGAGCTGAATTCACGGTCGCCAAGGATCAAAATGTCCGCTTTCGCAGTGGCTGGTTCAGCGATCGCAGTGCAACTTACCTGGCAGCGGCCCGGCCGGTGGTCACCCAAGAGACGGGATTCAGCGACCTCTTTCCAACCGGGACAGGGCTGTTTGCATTTTCGGTCATTGAAGAGGCAGTCGAGGCCGTAGCGGCAATCAACGCAGACTATAAATTGCATAGCCGTATGGCAGGCGATGTCGCACGCGAATTCTTCGACTCTGATGTCGTCCTGTCTCGGCTGCTGCATGACCTGGGAGAGAAATAATAAGTGATGGAAACAAATTATAGTTATTTACACTTAGCTGCTCATCTACGACATAAGATTGGCTTCACCCTGGTCGAGCTGTTGGTGGTTCTGGCGATCGTCGGCGTACTGATCGGGCTAACGCTGCCCGCGGTGCAATCGGCACGTGATGCCGCGCCGAACGCAGTGTATGAACAACCTGAAGCAGATTGGTCTTGCACTGCATAACTATCACGAGCGTGCCGGCTGTTTTCCGATGGGTGGTTCGAAAAACAACCGCAAGTTGAACGGGGACAGTTACGACCAGTGGTCGGTCTGGAGCGCTCCCGCCGCGATGTTGGCCGACCTAGATCAGCAGCCGATGTTCAACGCGATCAACTTCGACTTCGCCCCCGAGATCACCGATGGTGTATCCCATCCGATGAATGCGACCGTCAACCTCGCAATCGTCGCCGTCTTCCTCTGCCCGTCGGACGCGAGAGCGGGTCAACACAATTCATGCAGCTATCACGGATCGTATGGCACGACAACCAACGACAACTACCCGCAGACCGGCGGTTGCACGGGCTTATTTACCATCGAGCAATCGTTCCGGATCTCGAACTGCGTGGACGGCAGTTCTGCCACGGTCGCATTTGCGGAAGCGCTCGTCGGAGATGGCATGGGTTATGGGCGCATCGGCCACTATATCACGGATCCGAGCCGCTATCGCGGTAATGTGTTCATGTCTGCCAGTGTAGCAGATCCGCCCGGATCGCGGCGAGTCGACGCCTTCGGCGACAAGGCCGCTGTGTTCACAGGCCTGGAGGCCTGTGCCCTTGCGTTTCGAACGAGTAACTACATCGCCGACCATCGCGGCTGGCGCTGGAGCCAGGGCGTGACCGGCTTCACCATGTTTAACACAATCCTGACGCCCAATGACTCTGAATTTCGTTTCGGCGGCTGCCGTTTCAACGGCATGCCCGATTGGAACATGGATAACGGCTTTGTATTCGGGTCCAGCAGCAATCACCCAGGCGGTGTCAATGTGCTGTTTGCCGACGGCAGCGTGCGCTTTGTGAGGGACGGGATCGATCGCATGGTGTGGTGGTCGCTGGGAACCAAGGCGGGGAATGAGGTTGTCTCGAGCGATCAATATTGAGTCAGCGACTACAAGTATAGAGGATGTTCACATCATGTCTTTTATCATCATGATCATGCTGAACGTCTTTGAGGTCCGCCGATATCTTTTCATCGCGGTAATGCTGTTCGTCGCAGGTTGCTCCTGGAAGACACCGACCCCAAGCGATTACTTACCTCCAGAGGAGCCAGGTGAAGCGTGGATCATCGCGATCCCCAACCCTGTCCCTGCGGGCCGCGGACCCGGCAAGACGATCGTGAATTGGTTTACCGGTGACGGTTCGCCCGGCGAGGTTTACGTGTCGATCGGCGGCGGACCGGAACAGTTCTTCTCGGCTAATCCCTCTCATCATGAGGCAATTATAAATAGCAATGGCGAATACGAGTTCCGGCTCTACGCCGGTGCCGACCATACGACGCGGCTTGGGACGGTCAAGGTGACTCGCGTCCAACCGAATGGCGGGCGGGCGCTGTCCGGCCGCGATCGAACTCGCGCGAGGAACGCACGATGAGCAACCAATTCAAATGAAATACTTCTGGAGAGTCCTCCGCTACATGAGACCGTATTGGAAGCTTGCCGTCTGCTCGGTGATCATCACCATCGTCAGCGTCGCGGCCGGCCTCCTCACGCCCTGGCCGCTCAAGATCTTGGTGGACAATGTGCTGGGAAGCCAGCCGGTCCCCTCGATCCTCGCGCGGGCCGGGGCGACCGACCGCACGGTGCTGCTGGCCCTGGTCGTCCTCGGCGGCCTGGTCGTGACTCTCCTCGTCAATCTCTTCAATGTGCTCGAAAACTACATCAATACGAAGCTCAATCTCAGCATGGGTCTCGACTTTCGTGGCGACTTGTTCGAGCATGCCCAGCGGCTTTCGATGTCCTACCACGATCAGCGCCGGTCCGGCATGCTGATCTACTTGATCAATTACCAGTGCGCCGCCGCCTCGGGGCTGGTCATGGCCGTCCCGCCGCTGGCGCAGAGCGTGCTGACGCTGGCCGGGATGTTCTGGATTACGTTCTTGATCGACGCGCGACTGGCCGTGCTGTCGATGGCAGTCGTCCCACTGCTCTACTTGTCGGTGGGCTACTACATCAAGCACATCCAGCCCCGGCTGCTGCACGTCAAGTGCCTGGAGGGCGAAACTCTGGCGATCGTCCACGAGGCTTTGTCGATGCTCCGGGTGATCGTGGCGTTCGTCCGAGAGGGCTACGAGTACCGCCGATTCCGCGAGCAAGGCGTGCGGGCGAACGACGCCCGCGTCAAATTGACCGTGCGGCAGACGATGTTCTCGCTCGCCGTGAACATGACCACTGCAGTCGGCACGGCGCTCGTTTTGGGATACGGGGCTTTCCATGCCCTGCAAGGCCGCCTCTCGGTCGGCCAGTTACTCGTCGTCATGACCTATGTGGCGGCTGTCTACAAGCCGCTCGAAGCGATCAGCACCACGATCGGCTCACTCCAAGATCAGATCGTCAGCCTCCGGCTCACGTTCGACCTCCTCGACACAGAGCCCGAGATTCAGGACGTGAAGGGGGCGCACAGCTTCCTCCGCCCCTGGGGGCGCGTCACCTTCAAGAACGTCCATTTCAACTACGCCGGGCGCGCCGGGACGCTCAAGGGCATCAATCTCGAGGCACGACCCGGCCAGAAGATCGCCCTGGTCGGCCCGACGGGCGCGGGAAAAACGACCCTGATCAGCCTCATCCCCCGGTTCTACGACCCGATCCGCGGGCACATCGAGATCGACGGCGTCGACATCCGCAAGGTGACGCTCAAATCGCTCCGGCAGAACGTCAGCCTCGTCCAGCAGGAACCGCTGCTGTTTTCCGACACAATTTCCAACAATATCCGTTACGGCCGGCTCGAGGCGAGCATGGAGGAGATCGTCGCCGCCGCCAAGGCGGCCAACGCCCACGATTTCATCATGGGCCTTCCTGAGCAGTACGAGACGGTGATCGGCGAGCGCGGGGCTAAGTTGTCTGGCGGCGAGCGCCAGCGGATCTCGGTCGCGCGTGCGTTTCTCAAAGATGCCCCGATCCTGCTCCTCGACGAACCGACCTCTTCGATCGACTCGAAGACAGAGGCCGTCATCCTTGACGCGCTCGATCGCCTCATGGAGGGGCGGACGACCTTCATGGTAGCGCACCGCCTCTCCACCATCCGGGATGCCGATCAGATTCTGGTCGTGAATCACGGGCGGATCGTCGAGGCGGGAACCCATGAAGAGCTCCTCACGCAAAATGGGCTCTATCTTCAACTCTACGAGATGCAGTCCGGAAAAACGCTCAGGCGTGCATGAGATTGGTTATCCAGTTTTGGACCACATGAACATCGCATCGCGGAAACAGGACCGGTTAGACACGTCGCCGAACGAAGTTTCGGCGCAGCTACAATCCCGCTCCGAATTGTTCGACACCGACGGATTCCAGGACATTCGTGTCGCTACAGGCCGGTTAACTGATACCGGGCAACCCTTCTTGCCGCGCGACACAATTCTCGAGCCGATCTCGCGAAAGCCTGTAGTCCTACCAGAATCTACACGGCTGACAGTGTACAGTCTACCGGTCGGCTCCCGCTGCCGCCTGACGCGTCTCGCAAGCTTCGACGTGGCGGTGCGATCATCGTCCCCTCGGGTCAGCATTGTCGTGATCACGCGGGACAATTTTGTCTTCAGCAAGCTCTGTTTGGAAAGTGTGGTGGCCAATACCGATTATCCCAATTACGAGTTGATCGTGGTCGATAATGGCTCGACCAACGAGTTGCTGACTTATCTCGACCAATTGGCGGATCGACTTCCCTTCGTCCGAGTCTTCCAGAACGAAAGAAACCTGGGATTTGCGGTGGCAACCAACCAGGGCCTTTCGCAGGCTGATGGCGACCGATTCGTCCTTCTCAATAATGACACGATCGTCCCACCTGGATGGCTCACGCCGCTGATACGGCGTCTCGACGACCCGCAGGTCGGCGCTGTTGGCCCGGTCACAAACCGGATCGGCAATGAAGCCCAGATCGAGACGTCGTATCGTAGCTACGGCGAGTTCGAAAGGTTTGCCGCGCAACATTCCCAAGCACGCACGGGAAAGCATTTTGAAATTCCGATGCTCGCGATGTTTTGCTTCGCGATTGCCCGCCAAACCTACGATCGAGTGGGCCCACTCGATGAGCAATATCATATCGGAATGTTCGAAGACGATGATTATGCCGTACGACTTCGAACACAAGGATATCGCCTCGTTTGCGCCGAAGACGTATTCGTCCACCATTTCGGGGGCGCCTCGTTCCATAGTTTATTGGCACCAGATCGGTTTCAAGAGTTGTTCAAGGCGAACCGTGAACGATTCGAGCGCAAGTGGGGCAGCGCGTGGCATCCCCATTCGCACCGTCCAAGTCCCGCGTACCAACGACAAGTTACCAAAATCAGGGAAGTCGTTCTGGAGGTCGTTCCCGCCGGGTCGCGCGTGCTCGTCATCAGCAAGGGCGATCCCGAGTTGCTCGATGTGGCGGGCAGAGTAGTCGAGCACTTTCCTCAGGACTCGGACGGCTCCTATATAGGGCACTACCCCGCCGAAAGTGCCGACGCGATAGGTCATCTTGAAACGTTACACGGAACAGGTGCCGAGTATCTGGTTATCCCCAGTCCGGCTTTATGGTGGCTCGAGCACTACGTCGGTTTACGCCACCATCTCTCGCTGGTCGCCGACGAGGTGTTCCGGGAGACCGACCTCTGCGTCATCTTTCATTTATCGCGTTTTATCTGAACACGTAATGTAATATATAAATTTTGGAGTTTAAAGAATATGAGTCTGTTGAAGAACTCCGTAGTTGACTCGGAGGGCTGGTCTGGGGTTTCGCAATCTTCCTCAGGAGATTCTCCCTGTCAGTCGCAATCCGAAGGTTATATCGACTCGCCGCATTGCCGTGTCGTTTGCGTGCTCGGAATGCATCGTAGTGGGACCTCCGCGGCGACTCGAGTTTTGAATCTATTAGGGGTTTATTTGGGAGCCAGAGAGCAACTACTGAGTCCCCAGCTCGACAATCCCAAAGGGTACTGGGAGTATCAGCCGATCATCGACCTCAACGATGAGATCTTGGGACGGCTGGGCGGCAACTGGCACGAGCCCCCGCCCTTACCGCCCGGGTGGGAGACAGCCGCCGAGCTTGCGGATCTTCGCTGTAGGGCGAGGGATCTCGTCGCTCGAATGTTCGCCTCGGGTGATTGGGGCTGGAAGGACCCACGCACCTGTTTGACACTCCCATTCTGGAAACAGATTCTTCCGCCCATTCACTTCGTGATCTGCATGCGCAGCCCGGCGGAGGTGGCGGCATCGCTGGAAAAGCGAGATGATTTCACGGTCGAGAAGTCGATCCGATTGTGGCAAATCTACACGGGGGCGGCGATCGAGCACGCCGCCGGCCTCCCGCAACACTTCATCTATTATGAGGATTTGGTCCACTCGCATCGAGAGGAGGTATCACGGCTCGCACGGTTCCTCGGCCGGTCGGACGCGCTCGAGCAACCCGCCGTCCGGGCGGCGATCGAGGATTTTATCGAGCCCGAGTTCCACCGCCAGCGGACCTCGTTGATCAATACGTTGGATAATCCGAACATCCTGTTCCCCGCCAAGGCTCTCTACTTCGCGGCACGCATAGCGGCCAGAAGCGGGGGCCCGTGCCAGGGCCTGTCCGATATTCCGGAACGGGACCTGGTCGGGGAGCAAATCTGGCCCGCCTTCAGCCGTTCCTCGCGTCGGGCTCAGGAGGAGCGCGATGAGCTGATCGCCAGCCGGTCGGGCCTGGAGTCGCGACTCGGCGAGATTTCGGCGGAAGGACAGGAGCTTCGAATTCGGCTTTCGGACATGGAAATGCTGGCGGCCGCCAAGGAGGCGGCGCACTTGACGATCCAGGATCGGTCGAGAGAGCTGGAGGCGGACAACCGACGGCTGGCCGAGGAGAGGGACCGGGCCTCGACGTTGGCGAGTGAGCTCCGTGCCGGGCTGGATGAGCGCGAGGCCGTATGCCAAGAGCAGGTGCGGGTAATCGCCGGGCGCGACGCGGAGATCGCCGCGCTGGCCGAGCGAACGGCCCTGGTTCAACGACTGGAGGAGGATCGAGACGCTCGCCAGGCCGAAATGGAGTCGATGCGGGGTCGCTTGGCTGAATTTGAAGCGGACAATAGACGATTGGGCGAGGAGCGAGACGGCGCCCAGGCTGTGGCATGCGAGCTCCGCGCCGGGCTAGACGAGCGCGAGGCCGTATGCCAGGAGCAGGCCCGGTTGATCGCCGGGCGCGACGCGGAGATCGCCGCGCTTGGCGAGCGCGCGGCGCAGGCCCAGCGAGACGAGGAGGAACGAAAAGCTCTCCATGCGCAAGTCGAGACAATCCAGGCCCGTCTTGGCGAGCTGGAGATAGACAAACAACGGCTGGGCGACGAGCGGGACCGGGCCGAGGTCCTGGCGCACGGCGCCGCGCCGCGCTGGATGAGCGCGAAACGGTCATTGGGTCATTGGAATCGCGATTGATGGAATGGCTTGTGGCACGGGAAGGCGCCCGCGACTTGACTCGAGATGTCAACGAGATGGGCAGCCGTCTCGATGCGCGAATCGCCGAGGGCGCCGGCCAGATCGCGGCGCTCGCGGCCGGGTTGGCCCAGATCGGATCGCGCGAGGAGGCTCGCGCGACCGCAATTCTCCAGATTCGAGATCAGCTCTCCGCGCGGCAAGACGACATCCAAGCCATGGTCTCTCGCCTGAGCGGAACAGTGGATTACTGGGGGATGATCCGACGGGTTCGAGCTGACATGCGCCGTCTCGTCCCACCGGCCGCCCGGGTCATCGTGATCAGCAAGGGAGACCCTGACCTGCTCGATGTTGAAGGGCAAGACGTGTGGCATTTCCCGCAGAACGATCGGGGCCACTATGCCGGCCATTACCCCGCGGAGAGCGGCGAGGCCATCGCCCATCTCGAGGCGCTCAGGGCCCAAGGAGCCAGTTTCCTCGTCATCCCCAGTTCGTCGTCCTGGTGGCTCGAACACTACGTAGACCTGGCACGCCACCTCGATGCCAGCTATCTGCGGATTTGGACAAGCGCGGATTGCCAGATCTATGATCTCGCCGGACCGGATCAGTCGCGACGATACGAGCCGAGGCCGCGGGAATGCACCGAGGCGAGTTGGATGCGCGAAGAGCTTCGCCAGGCGCTGGACGCGCACTGCGCGGGCAGGGAGGCGGCCATTGCCCGACGGGAGGACCACTCTTCGCTCGCCGACCCGGCCTCACCCGTACGGGAACCCAGCTCGATCCGAGCGACTTGCGACATGCCCGGGCCGGATACCGTGAGCGTCGGTCCTGGACATCTTCGGGTCAGGGGCTGGGCCTTGTCTAAAGCCGGCATTATGGACGTGAGCGTCTTAATCGACGGCCTTCCCCCGCAGGGACTCGCATATGGCGCCTTGCGCTTCGACGTCGAGGCGGTGCATCCCGAGTTCCCGAACGCCCATCACTCGGGATTCGTCGGGAAGGTCGACCTCGCAGGGCTGGCGGAGGGAGAGCACTCCCTGGTCGTTCGAGTCCGGAGCTGCGACGGCTGCGAGATGGATCTGATCCGCTCGTTCCGACTCGAGGCCCATGCCAGGTCCGATCGAGCGGATCTCAACGCGGAATACCCGGTCTGGCTCGCCGGGCAGACCCCGTCCGAGTCGGACCTGGCCCGGATGCGGATCGAGGGGGAGAACCTTTGCTACCAGCCAGTCATCAGCCTGGTGGTCCCGGTCTACAATACACCGGAAAAATACCTAAGTCTAATGGTCGACTCGGTCATCGCCCAAACCTACGACAAGTGGGAACTCTGCCTGGGCGACGACGCCTCCACCGCCCCACACGTGCGCCTGTTCCTGGATCGGCTGGCGCAGCGCAACGCGCGGGTCAAAGTCGCTTATCCGTCGCGGCACGAAGGGATTTCCGGGGCCTCCAATTCCGCCCTGGCGCTGGCCACGGGGGAGTTCATCGGGCTCCTTGACCACGACGATGTCCTGGCTCCGTCGGCGCTCTTCGAGGTTGTCCGCGCGCTCAACGACGCTCCAGCGACCGACTTGATCTACTCCGACGAAGACAAGGTCGACGACACGGGTGCGGAGCGCTGGGACCCATTCTTCAAACCCGATTGGTCCCCCGATCTGCTGCTCTCCACGAATTATGTGTGCCATTTCGGCGTCTACCGGCGATCGCTGGTCGAGGGCATCGGCGGCTTCCGCCCCGAGTATGACGGGAGCCAGGACTATGACATGGTCCTGCGCTTCACAGAGCGGACCTCCCGGATTGTCCATCTCCCAAGCGTCCTGTATTCCTGCGCCGATCCCGGGCTCGGCTGCCCGTGATATCATGGCCAAGCCTTATGCCCTGGACGCCGCGCGCGCGCCATCGAGGACGCGCTCCGGCGCCGCGGGGTGGCGGGACACGTCGAACCCGGCAACTCCCTGGGGCAGTGGCGCATACGCTACGACCTGCGCGGCCAGCCGGCGGTCACGGTGGTAATTCCCGCCGGCGGTAATATGAAATGCCTCCAACAGTGCCTCGAGAGCGTGCTGGAGCGATCGACTTACTCCAATTTGCATGTCCTCGTCACCGATGACTCGGACGGAACGGCGGTCGCGGAACTTTGCCAGGTCCTGGGCAGACTTGACCCGCGGCTAAGGTATCGGCGATTCCGGCTCAAACCATTCAACTACTCGGCCATCAACAACTTCGCGGTCTCCCTCGTCGACACCCCATACGTCGTCCTCTTGAACGACGACATCACGGTGATCACGCCGGACTGGGTTGAGGCGATGCTCGAGCACGCCCAGCGGCCCGAGGTCGGGGTCGTCGGCGCCAAGCTGCTCTACCCCGACCGGACCCTCCAGCACGCCGGCATAATCCTGGGGCCGCGCGGGAATTGTGACCACGCCTTTAGACACCTCTCCGAGGAGGATGCGGCATACTTCGAATTTCCTCGCCTCATCCGCAACTGCAGCGCGGTTACCTTCGCCTGTGCCATGATGCGGCGAACTGTCTTCGACGAGGTCGGTGGCCTCGACGCGCACAACCTGGCCGTGGCCTTCAACGACGTGGACATGTGCCTGCGGATTCGCGAGCGCGGCTACTGGGTGGTCTACACGCCGTACGCGGTCCTCTTCCACCACGAGTCTGCCACAAGAAACATGCATTCCAATCCCGGTGAGGAAGCGTATATGCGGCGACATTGGCGCGACGTTATCCGCCACGACCCCTTCTACAATCCCAACCTGACTCGCGAAACGGAAGATTACTCGCTGAACTTCGATGCCCCGACAATCGCGGAACGGCTCGGCCTAACTGAAGAGTTCTGTCAGACCGTTCGAGACGGTCCGGACCACGGGCCGGGGGCGGGATTCTCGCCGAACTTGGTGCCAAATGGCGAGGTCGCTCTGGAAATGGCCTGTGAACATCCGCCGGCAGACTCGTCCAAAAGCCTGATCAGCTTAGTGCCGAAGGGCATCGAGCGCGGCCGTCAAACGCAGGGCATTGAAGGGCGATGGAGGAACCGTTTCAACGAATTCTTCACTCGGTTCAAACGACCAATGTTGAAGCCCTTTCCCGAGCGGAACTCCCCGGTCGCAAGTCGCGACCGTCCCGGCGTGGAAGGTCCAGAGCCGCAATATCGCGAGCGGGCCGGCGGCGATCAGCCGGTCAAACGTCGCGCTGCCGGCAACGGCGAGCACGTCGCCCCGTGGCCGCTACCGATCGCGAAGACGTCTTGCAACGACGTCGCCCAAGGCATTAACGGGTACCGGCACAAGCCGCACAGCTACTCGCAGCTCCGCCGACGAATCCGTGAAGTGGTGAACGAGAAGTTGCCGACGGGCTCGGTCATTTTGGTGGTCAGTCGAGGCGATGACAACTTGCTTCAGTTGGGGCCGCGGCGGGGGTGGCATTTCCCCCAGACCGAGGCCGGGGTCTATGCGGGCTTCTATCCGGCCGACAGCGCGGAGGCGATCGCCCACCTCGAGGAGATCCGTCGGATGGGAGCGGATTACCTGCTGTTCCCCAGTACCGCGTTTTGGTGGCTGGGCTTCTACGGGGATTTCCAGAAGTATCTCGAATCTCGCTACCCTTGCGTTTGTAGTGACCCGAGTTGCCTCATCTTCCAACTCTCCACTGTTCAGAGTCAGGAGAATGAGTAACTAAACATGTTAGAATTATCCGACCATCCGACCTCCATCGAACGTGAGAAATATCGCGCCGCCTTCGCCTTGTTCGAGGCTGCTCGCGGGTTAATCGGTTTGGACACATCTCAAGATCCTTACCACAAAATCTTCCGCTGCTTCATCGCGGAGACCGAAAGGCGGGCAGCCGGACGGATTCTCGAAGTCGGCTCGCGCGCCCGCTCGGGAAATGTCTATAAAGGCGGTTTCCGAAATTACAAGGAGTACGTCGGGCTAGATATCAGCGAAGGGGAGAACGTGGATGTCGTCGGTGAGATACATCGACTCTCGAGATACTTCGACGTGGAGAGTTTCGACTTCGTTTACAGCATTTCTACCTTCGAGCACTTGGCTATGCCGTGGAAGGCCGTGCTGGAGATTAACAAGGTCATGGTTACCGGCGGCTGGCTATACATCGCGACGCATCCGTGCTGGCCACCGCACGAACGCCCCTGGGATTTCTGGAGGTTTTCGGAGGAAGCCTTCCAGGTCCTCCTGAACCCGGTGACAGGATTTGAGGTCCTCGAGTGCTCCGCGGGCCTGCCGTGCTCAATCGTGCCCTTCGGTCACGAGGAACCGATGAAGGGCTTGTGCGAGCAACGCGCGAATTTGGGCATCTCGGTGATCGCCAAGAAAATCGGTCCGAGTGATCGGCGCTTGGCGTGGGACGTCGATGTCAGCGAGATCCTTAACACGACTTACCCGTCATCGTGATCCGGTGGCACGTGAGCGAGCGTTCGCTGGCGGCGAGGTTCTCATGCCTCCACTACCGCTGCCTCGAAATACAACCCAAGATGTCAGACCGCTACAATGTGCCACTCCCTCGTGATCGCCGGTGCCTTGGCTCAGAAGCCGAAGATCGCGGGCCACACCTGGGTGTTGCTCCAGTATCTCCTGGGCTTCCGGCGGCTCGGCTGGCAGACGCTCTTCATCGATTATCTCGAACCTTCGCTCTGCGTCGGCGAGACGGGGTGGAATTGCGCACGGGATGGATCGAGCAACCTCCGGTACCTGCTCGACGTCGTGAGGACTTTCGGGCTCGAGGAAAATTACGTCCTGACCGGCCCGGGAGGTGAGAGCCTGATCGGCATGCCCCGGTTACGGGTTCTCGAGCGAGTGGGACATTCGGCCACGCTGCTGAATATCATGGGTTATCTCCGGGATGAGGAAATACTCAGCCGTGCCTCGAAACGAGTCTTCCTCGACATCGATCCGGGATTCGGCCAGTTCTGGCATGATCTGGGCTTGCATACCGCATTCGCGGGCTACGATGCCTACGTAACCATAGGCCTGAATATCGGGCGCCCGGACTGCATGATCCCGACCTGCGGACTCGACTGGATTGTCACCCCCCAGCCGGTCGTCCTTGAATGGTGGCCTCGCTCCGATGTGCCCGGAGAATCGTTCACGACCATCGCGAGCTGGCGCGGGGCTTATGGGCCCGTGGAATACCAGGGGAAGTCCTACGGCCTCCGTGTGCACCAGTTCCGCCAGTTCGTGGACCTGCCTGGGCTCACCGGCCGCCCATTCGAGCTCGCCCTCGCCATTGACCCAGCCGAGACGAGAGACCTGGCACTCCTATCGGACAATGGATGGACACTGGTCGATCCCCGGATCGTCGCCGGCGATGTGTTTGCCTATCGAAGTTACATCGGACGCTCGCTTGCCGAGTTCTCCGTCGCGAAGGATATATACGTCCGGACTCGCGGCGGTTGGCTCAGCGATCGGAGCCTCTGCTACCTGGCGAGCGGCAAGCCTGTACTGGCCCAGGAAACCGGTTTTTCGCGGCACTACCCGACCGGCGAAGGGCTCATCACTTATTCGACGCTCGAGGAGGCCGTAGCGGGCGTGGAGGAGATCACTCGGCATCCCGACCGGCATGCGCGGATGGCACGGGCCCTGGCGGAGGAGTACTTTGATTCCGATAAAGTCCTGACTCGGCTCCTGGAAAAGCTGGGCGTGGCCTGATCTTAGCTCGTGAGGCGTTATCTTCATGGACATAATCCTCGTCAGCGGTGCTCTGGCCAACAAGCTGCACAACGGTGGCGCGGCCTGGACCCGCTTGAGCTGGGCGCTCGGATTGAAGGCACTGGGTTTCGAAGTCGCGTTCGTCGAGCAGATCCGAGCGGACTGCTGCGTGGACGCCGCGGGCCGCCCTTGCGCGTTCGAGGAGTCGGCCAATCGGGAGTACTTTCGCGAGGTGACCGAGCAGTTCGGCCTCTCTGACCTGGCGACGTTGATCTGCGACTATGGGCCAACCCACGGCCTCACACGCGCCGAGCTGGATGACCTTGTGCGATCCGCGAGTGCCCTAGTGAACATCACCGGTCATTGGACGCACGCGCGGATGGGGGCGATCCCGCGCAGAATCTATATCGACCTCGATCCCGGCTACACTCAGTTCTGGCACGCGGCGGGAAATCCGGGGCCGCGTCTGGAGGGCCACAATTTTTATTACACCGTCGGCGAAAACATCGGACGCTCCGGTTGCTCAATCCCGACCGGCGGCATCTCTTGGCGGCCGATACGCCAGCCGGTGGTGCTGGAACAGTGGCCCGCGTGTGCCCACGCGGACGCCCGTCCGTTCAGCACGATCGCGAGCTGGAGGGGTCCCTATGGTCCGGCCCAAAATGCGGGTACGACCTATGGGCTGAAGGCCCATGAATTCCGGAAGTTCGTCGAACTCCCGCGACGAGTGGATCAATTGTTCGAAATTGCGCTGGACATCGATCCGGCCGACGAGCGTGACCTGGCAGCGCTCCGTGATCACGGATGGTACATCGTCGATCCCGGGGTCGTGGCATCGGGACCGTTCGGCTTTCGTGAATATGTCCAGGCCTCAGGAGCGGAATTCTCGGTCGCCCAGGGGATCTACGTCGAGACGCAATGCGGCTGGTTCAGCGACCGCACCGTCCGCTACCTGGCATCGGGCAAACCGGCTCTTGTCCAGGACACCGGGTTCAGCCGCAACTACCCGATTTCGGAAGGGTTGGTGACCTTCCGCACGCTGGATGAAGCCGTTAACGGCGCTGACCGGATCGCACGAGACCACAAGAGCCATAGTTGTGCCGCCCGCGCGATTGTCGAGGACTACTTCGATTCAGATCGTGTGCTGGGCCAGATGATTGACGAGGTGTGGGACCACGCAATTATCAAGGGCCATGCTTGAGCATCGCGGGAACGTCGCGGCAATCAACGAAGTGATCAACTTTCTGAGAAAATTGACCGCACGTGCGGGACTGTGCTATTAGATGCCCGATCGACTTACCATCCTCGTGAGCGGAATGATCGCCGCCGATCCCGGCCAGGGAGGAGCGACGTGGGCGGTTCTCCAGTATCTGCTCGGGTTCCGACGGATGGGACACCGAGTGGTCTTCGTCGAAAGCATTCAAGACACATCCTTAAGGCCGAAGGCAGTTCGACTGGATTGCACACGCAACGCGGCCTACTTCCGCCGGGTGATGCAGAACTTCGGGTTCAATTCGGCGTCTGCTCTCCTGGTGTCAGGAACGCGTGAGACCTTCGGCCTTTCCTATGAAAACGTTCGGCGCATTGCCCGTTCCGCCGACTTGCTGATCAATATCTCCGGTGTGCTGACAGACGATGAACTCACTGCCGAAATCCCTTGTCGAGCGTACGTTGACCTTGATCCGGGCTTCACCCAGCTCTGGCATGGGGTACAGGGCATGCGCGATGCGATTTGACGGCCACACGCACTTCGTAACCATCGGCCTTGCCGTCGGCCAATTAGATTGCCTCGTGCCGACGTGCGGCCTATCCTGGATCACGACACCGCAACCCGTGGTTCTAGCGGCCTGGCCGGTGGCGGACCGGATCACTCATGATGCGCTGACCACCGTCGGCCACTGGCGGAGTTACGGCTCGCTCGAGCACGACGGCATGCTCTACGGCCAAAAGGCCCATTCGCTTCGCCGGTTTATCACCCTGCCGACCGTCACCGAGGAGAAGTTCCTTCTGGCGCTGGCCATTCACCCAGACGAACGTCAGGATTTAGCAGCGATTGCCCAAAACGGATGGCAACTCCTTGACCCGGCCAATGTCGCCGGTACCCCCGCCAAATATCAGCAATTTATTCAGGGGTCCAAAGCAGAATTCGGTCTTGCTAAGAGCGGCTACGTCGCCTCACGCTGTGGCTGGTTCAGCGATCGCAGTCTCTGCTATCTGGCTTCGGGGCGCCCAGTGTCGGCGCAAGAGACCGGTTTCAGCAGCTTTGTTCCGACAGGCGAGGGACTGTTTGCGTTCGAGTCGGCGGAGGATGTACTGGCCGGCATCGAGGAACTTAAGGCGGATTACGCCCGCCACGCGCGTGCAGCGCGGGCCATCGCCCAAGAGTTTTTTAACTCCGACGCAATTCTCAGTCGCCTCATCGACCGTCTTTTCAGCACTTCAGGTCGGGCTCGGAATAATGAACGCTGACAAAATCGAATTGCGACCGGCGCTCGAAAACGCCTTGCGTCGCCATGATCCGAATCTTGGGAGGATCGTTCGGCTCAGCAGCGACCGATGTGCGGATCAGACCAGCTTCAAACTCGTCGATATCGAGGTCGAACTTGAAAACGGAACCGTGTTGCGGATCTTGCTCAAGGATTTGGGGATGGACAACCTTCACGAGACCGCTCGCCGGGTCAAGCCCGCCTTCCTCTACAATCCCTGGCGAGAGATCGAGACCTATCGGGATATCCTGGCGCCAAAACGCCTAGGCACGGCGCACTTCTACGGCGCGGTTGTCAGTCCGAATGAGAATCGATACTGGCTTTTGTTGGAGAAAGTTGCGGGCTTGAGACTCTGCCAGGTGAGCGACTATTCCGACTGGCAGAGGCTGCCCGCTGGCTGGCACACCTGCATTCCCGCTTTAGGCGAGAACGTGATACGCTCAATCGATCCGCTTCCCTTCTGCGTTACGATGCGTCGTTCTACCGTCTGTGGCTTCAGCGCATCGAGAAGTTTCAATCCATTTCACTCAGTCTCCCCGTCTGGAACGCGGTTGTCGACAACTACGAACGAGCCATCCAACGACTGATCCGGCTCCCATCCACCTTGATCCATGGTGAGTTCTATGCTTCGAACATTCTCGTCCGCGAAGCTTCAGACGGTTGTCGGATCTGTCCTGTGGACTGGGAGACGGCGGCTGTTGGTCCCGGCCTCATCGATTTGGCAGCACTTGCGTCCGGTGCCTGGTCTGTGGACGAGCGCACCGGGATGGCGGCCGCCTACCTTGAAACGATGATCTCCGCAAAAATGGCAGAATTCTCGCTCAATGATTTGCTCTTGGCGCTTGACGATTGCCGCCTTCATCTCGCCGTGCGCTGGTTAGGATGGGCGGACGATTGGTCACCGCCGCGAGAGAACGCGCACGATTGGTTGGCGGAAGCGCTCGATTTGAGCGAAAGAATGACTACGAGATGATCAACAGTCCTCGACCGATAGAAAATCCCACGTTCGATCCTCTTTCTGATGCGGCGCGATATGGATACGACACGGTTTCTCATTGTCAACGCCGACGATTACGGCCTCAGCGAGGGTGTGAATCGGGGGATTATCGAAGCCCACGATCATGGAATTGTCACAAGTGCCAGCCTGATGGTGCGCAGGCCGCACGCAGCTTCCGCCGTTGCGCACAGCCGCGAACATCCAAAGCTGAGCCTGGGACTTCACCTCGATCTTGGCGAATGGGCCTATGATGGCGAAGGCTGGGCCCAGCTTTACGAGGTCGTTCCTCTCGATGATCAGGCTGTTGTTGCCGCAGAACTGGATGCGCCAATTGTGCGATTTTCGCCGGTTGGTCGGACACGATCCCACGCACATTGATTCGCACCAACACGCCCATCGGCACGAGCCGACTCGGTCAGCCGCCATCAAACTAGCCCGCGCGATTGATGTCCCACTCAGGCACTTCAGCCCCGACATCCGCTATTGCGGCCGCTTTTATGGGCAAACTTCTCGCGGCCTTTCCGTGCCTGAAGCAATCTCAATTGACTCACTGATAGTACTCTTGACGGATCTGCTTCCGGGAGTGACCGAACTGAGTTGCCACCCTGGGCGATCGAGCGAAGACGCGTTACGTTACGGCTCCGAACGATCGACTGAGGTGGACGTGCTGTCAGATCCCCGGGTTCGATCTTTGCTGAGTGCGCAACGTATCGAGCTCAGGTCGTTTCGAGAGGTCACCAAATTGCGGAGAAGCGGGTAGTGCACCGATCAACGGGGGTTGCCAGATTCGGCTACCTCGGAAATAATGGGAGCAAGTGATTCGGCAAACGGCTGATGGAACGGCGGCGGGCCGAAAGTGGTTCAGAACTTTTGAAATACTAAGATCCTACCTCCTTGTCCTTTCTGACCATCGATCCGTCAGGCCACGCGTCTTAGAGGCCAGTGGGATCATAAATCTATGGCTGTCTGTCTCTTCAGGCCAAACACCTGGGTTCGATCGGGTTCGCGTCGACGTCACCGTTTGGCGACCGTCGCGCTCGCGCTGACCGGCATGATTGCTGGTCTCGACTGGACATTTTTCGCTGTCTCGGCCGAGGATGAGCCAAAAGGACGAATGGCTGGCGCTTCGTTTCCACCCGAGGCGGTCGAGTTCTTCGAGGCTCGGGTACGGCCAATCCTCGCCGACCAGTGCATCAAGTGTCATGGCCCCAAGAAACAAGCGTCAGGCCTGCGTCTGGACAGTCGCGCCGCGGTGCTCAATGGAGGGGATTCGGGACCGTCGGTGGTGCCGTCCCAACCTGGCGAGAGCCTGCTCGTGCAGGCGGTCGCCCACACTCACGACGAGCTCAAGATGCCGCCGGCGGGAAAGCTGGCTGATTCGTCGGTAGCGATTCTGCGGCAATGGGTTAGCATGGGTGCACCCTGGTCCGCGGAATCATCCGACACGAAGACCGGGGCGAACGCGCCAAGTGCTGCTGCTTCGTCTCATCACTGGGCGTTTCAACCGGTAAAGCCTCAGGTGCCGCCGCCCATCAAAGAGCACGACCGAATAGGCACGCCCGTGGATTCGTTTGTCGTCGCCGGACTCGAGGCCGCGGGTTTGACACCGTCTGGGCGTGCGGACCGACGGACCCTGATTCGCCGTGCCACGCTCGACTTATGGGGCATTCCCCCTACGGCCGATGAGGTCCAGGCGTTTGTCGACGATACATCGGTCGACGCATATGAGCGTCTCGTGGATCGGCTCCTTGCGTCGCCACGCTACGGCGAGCGCTGGGGCCGGCACTGGCTCGATGTGGCGCGCTACGCCGACACCAAGGGCTACGTCTTCACGCAGGATAGGCGCTATCCTTATGCCTACACGTATCGCGATTATGTTATCGCCGCATTCAACTCAGACATGCCGTTCGATCAGTTTATCATCCAGCAGATCGCCGCCGATCAACTCCCCCGTGGCGACGACGTCAAATCGCTGGCGGCGATGGGTTTTTTGACGCTAGGCCGACGTTTTCTGCTCGATGAGCATGAAATCATCGACGACCGAATCGACGTCGTGACTCGCGGACTTTTGGGACTAACGGTCACCTGTGCGCGGTGCCACGATCACAAGTACGACCCGATCCCGACCGAAGATTACTACTCGCTGTACGGCGTCTTCGCCAGCTCGACAGAGCCGGCTGAGCTTCCGCTGCTGCGCCGGTCTGGGCAGGCTGCTCATGCCGATGACTACGAACGAAGACTGCAGGCCGCGAGTAAATCGCTGGACGACTACCTGGCGACGCGTCGCGAGGAACTTGCCGGAGACTTGAAAGCGCGGTTCTCACTGTATTTTAAGGCAGCGCACGACCTCGGGTTTGATGCGGGCAACCACAACCTCGATGAACGAGCCCTGGCTGACAAGTTGAATTCACGGCGGCTCAAGGCGGTTATCGCACTTTGGAATCGCCGTCCAGAGTCCGCACGCAAGATTGACGACCCGGTATTCGGTCCGTGGAATGCCTTTGCGGCGATCCCAAGGGAACAGTTCGCTGCCAGGGCCCGCGAAGTCTACGGCATTGTGACGGCATCCCGGGCCAAGAACGCCAAATCCGTGCATCCGTTGGTCGCAAAGATCGTGCTGACCGGTCCCCCTGCGAGCATGACCGATATTCTCGAACGGTACGCGGCTCTTTTCGGTCAGCTTGAGGCACGCTGGAGTGAGGATTCGGCGCAAGGTGAGGGGGTGACGTGCTTGCCTGACGCCGAATGGGAGTCGCTACGACTCGCACTATTCGGCACGAGCAGTCCCCTGATTGTCTCCACCGACCTAATGCGCGAGTTTCTCGATCAAACGCAAAATGACGAGTTTAATCAGCTCGGCGGAGCCATCGAGGAACTCAACGCGACGCATCCAGGTGCGCCGGCGCGGGCCATGGTCCTCTACGACGCCGCGCAACCTGTCGACCCGCACGTCTTTATCCGGGGCAATCCCGGCCGCCCAGGCCCAGCCGTGCCGCGGCGATTCCTGCGATTGCTTGGCGAGGGCGACAGGCGGCCGTTTCAGCAGGGCAGCGGACGATTAGAGCTGGCGCGGGCGATCGCCGACTCGAAGAATCCGCTGACGGCGCGTGTTCTGGTCAACAGGACATGGCTCTGGCATTTCGGCAAGGGGCTTGTTGCCACGCCCAGCGACTTTGGCCTTCGGAGCGAACCACCGAGCCATCCCGAGCTCCTCGACTATCTGGCTGGTGAGTTCATCGCCTCAGGCTGGTCGCAGAAGTCGTTACACAGGCTAATCATGCTCTCGAGCACGTATCGCCAGCGTAGCGACCCGCGCGAAGATTGCATCGATCGCGACCCAGAAAATCGCCTGCTGTGGCGGTTCAATCGCCAGCGGCTTGACTTCGAATCGATGCGCGACTCGCTCCTTGCCGTTTCGGGTGCACTCGATCTCAGAATCGGAGGACAGGCCGCGCCCGTAACCGAGCCTCCGTTCTCGACGCGGCGCACGGTTTATGGTTTCATCGATCGCCAGAATCTGGATGGCCTTTATCGGACATTTGATTTTGCCGTTCCGGACGCGACAAGCCCCCGGCGGTTCGTGACGATCGTGCCGCAACAGGCCCTCTTCCTGATGAATAGTCCGTTTTTGCACGAACAGGCGCGCCGGTTGGCGAGCTCGACCGGTCTGGATCCCACGAGTGGCTCGACCGCGTCGCCCACGCTATCCGCAGCCGACCAGGCACAAGGAGTGCGCCGACTTTATCTCCGCGTCCTGGGGCGTCAGCCCGAGAACGACGAGCTCGCGCTCGCGATGGAGTACATTGGGCGGCAAGCTAAGTCGCCCCGCGACGCGAAGAGCGGCTGGCACGAGAATCAGATCGCCGCGACTGACACACAGCTATCTCCCTGGCAACAATTGAGCCAGGTCCTACTCTTGACCAACGAATTCATGTACGTGGACTGACATCATCATGCCGCACCAACCACCGCGACTCGAAGACGCCGTCGTGACCCGGCGCGAGCTCTTATGCCGATCGGGTATGGGGATGGGAGCAATCGCCCTGGGGAACATCCTGGCGGAAACGGGGGTTCTCGGCCAGGGGGCATATGCCTCGGACACCGGTGGGGGACCGGCCGGGGCCGGGCGTTCCGCCTCGCGCGGTCAATCCACTCTCACCCAAGGCATCCCCCTTACGGGCCCGGGCAAAGCGGGTGGTCCACCTGTTCATGAACGGCGGACCGTCACACGTCGACACGTTCGATCCCAAGCCGACACTCGACCGCTATAACGGCAAGCCAGTTCCCACGAACCTGCCCACGGAACGCAAGACCGGGGCCGCCATGGGGTCACCATTCCGGTTCAACAAATACGGCCAGAGCGGCATTGAGGTCAGCGAGCTGTTTGCCCACACGGCGAGTATGATCGACGACATCTGTGTGATCCGCTCAATGCACGCCGACGTACCCAATCATGAGCCGTCGCTCATGCTGATGAATTGCGGCGAGGCCCGGCAGGCCCGGCCGTGTGTCGGCTCGTGGGTGCTCTATGGCCTGGGAACCGAAAACCAAAACCTGCCCGGCTTCATCGTGATGTGCCCTGGCGGTTTTCCGATCGCAGAATCGCAAAACTGGCAAGCCGCGTTCCTGCCCGGTATCTACCAGGGAACCTATCTGGATAGCAAACACACCGAAATCGAAAAGCTGATCGCTCACATCCGGAATCGAGGAGTCGGGCCACGTGCCCAGCGGGCGCAGCTCGATCTCTTGGCCGAGCTCAACCGCCGTCACCTGGACAGCCGTAAGGGAGATGCCGAGCTGGAGGCGCGGATCCAATCGTTCGAGCTGGCGTACCGCATGCAATCCGAAGCAGCCGACGCGTTCGATATTAATCAGGAACCCGAATCGATCCGCGCGATGTACGGACCCGGCGTACAGGCGCGCCAGCTCTTGGCGACGCGCCGGCTCCTCGAGCGCGGAGTTCGCTTTGTCCAGCTTTGGCACGGTGAAGGCCAGCCCTGGGACCATCACGACGACCTCGCGACCGGTCATCGCGAGCTGGCACGCCAGTGTGACCGACCCATCGCGGCCTTTCTAAAAGACTTGAAACAGCGCGGGATGCTGGACGACACGCTGGTGATTTGGGGAGGCGAGTTTGGCCGCACGCCGACCGTCGAGCTGCCGACCCCAGGCTCGAACCAAGGGAAGATGAACGGTCGCGACCACAACCATCACGGCTTCACCATGTGGATGGCCGGCGGCGGAGTCAAAGGGGGGTTCGTCTACGGTGCAACCGACGAATTGGGGTTCCAGGCGGTCGAAAACAAGGTGCACGTCCACGATCTCCACGCCACTCTGCTTTACCTCCTGGGCTTCGACCACGAACATTTCACCTATCGGTACGCCGGCCGCGATTTCCGCTTAACCGACGTGCACGGACGCGTGATCAAGGACATTATTGCGTGAATCGCCACGTCTAGTCCGACGCACGCCCCAGTGGGCTCAGTCAATCCCGGCGGGCAGGCTGTTGGCGCGGCGGCGTCTGGCTCTTACGATGAGTTCGGGTTGGCACACGGACTCGCGGGCGAGCGGCGAACGTCCCAGTCATACCGGGCGCGGCCCGTGACCGCTTCGAGGTCGATACTGCCGCGTGACGGCAAAATTGTCGGCTTGCTGAATCCAACTAAGCGTCGTTGGTAATAGAATCCAGTCGGACGGTACGGGATGAACTGAAATGCACAATATTGTTGTCCGCTCGTGTCCGTTCTCAAAGCCGCACCGGGCATCGAGACGATTCGCCAGGTTTGGCGGGCTGACCGCCATAATCGCGCTTTCTGGGCTCTTCGCGCCGGCCGAGCTACGGCGCAGCCGGACGCACGAAAGTCGGGTGCCGAAGTCGCACCGACAGAGACAACCCCGCTCGGCAAGTATGTGCCCAAGGATAACCTGGTTTTCTACCTGGAAAACGAGGGTTTAAGCGCCCACGCCGCGTCGTGGGAAAAGACGGCCGCGTACAAGATGCTGAACGAGACGCCGCTCGGGGTCATGCTCGAGGAAGTATGCGGTCAGCTTCTGGACAAGGCCATGACGTTCGTGCCCAACCACCGGCTGAGCGGACCCGAGATTGTCAGTTTGTGTAAGGGCGCCGCGAAGTCGGGCTTTGTGGTGGCGCTGAATCTCAATCCCAAGGGCCCGGATCATGTCCGCGGAACGTTCGTCCAGCGCGGAGCCGTGAGCAAAGAGCTCAAGCCGATCTCCAGCAAACTTATGGGCTGGATGATGGGCCCTAATCCGAAATACAAGATTGACAAGAAAGACGGGCGGACCATCGTGGTCTTGTCGGCGGGGCCATCGGCCGCTGATCCTGCCACGGTACTTAGCGCGGGTTGGGCGTGGTGGGCCGAGAACGACGACTTGGTCGTGAACTTCATGGCGCCAACCGGTGTCGACTCTGTGATCGCGGCGCTTGACGGCAAGACCGCAGCTTCGATAGATCACCCTGTTATCACGGACCTCAAAAAGCCCGAGGGGAACTTTCACCCGGTGTGCGTGGCTTACGCCGACACGGCCAACTGTCCTTCGGCCCCGACCAAGGTGGCGGAGCTTCTACGTAATCTGAAAGCCGAGCACGGCGTTGACCGGCTCGACCTACGCTGGGGTTTTGACGAAGACGCCTTGATGTCAGTCAGCCGCTTGGTCGCGCCCAAGCCGCGAAAGACAAGCCTTGCGATGTTCGACCAGCCGACTTTGAACAAAGAGGCGCTGTTGCCGATGCCAGACTCTGTTGAGTCGTTCGTCGAACTATTGATCAGTCCCGGCGCGCTTGTCGAGTCACTTGAACATATGGGGCCGCCAGAGACCTTTAAGGCAAAGGTTGATGAGCTTGCGGAAAAGATCAAGAATTCCGGCCAGATCGACCTGCGAAAAGACGTGCTAGACCAGCTTGGCCCCAGAATGGTGGCCTATCTCGCCCCCGGACGGTCGGCGACAACCAACGACGATTCGTTGGAAGCCGCGCTCAAAAAAGGCCTGAGTACGACTGCGGTCGTCACGGCCATGCAATCGCTTTTTCCCAAGCTTACGTTGGTCGCGGAGGTTAAGAATCCCGAAGCCTTCAGTAAGGCCCTGGACACGGTCGTGATCGCGATCAATACCGAGCTTAAAGCGCAAGCGATCGAGAAGGAGGCGGAAGACAAGGCGGCGGCCGAAAAGGCAGCGCCTGGCGGTACGCCCGCAGCACGCGCAGGCGGGGGAGGAGACCGGCCCAAGCGGCGTCGCGAAACAAGTTATCCCAAGTTCATCGTCGGGATTGGAGGCAAGAATAAGTCATTCGTTCTCACGACTCCCAGCGATTCCCCGCTGCGTTTCGGGCCGACGAGCTTTCGTCCCACGATTGTACTTGAAGACAAGTTTGTTGCATTTGGTGTTTCGCAGGAGTCGGTCAATACGGCGCTGACGGCCGTGCGGCGCAAAGACTGGAAGCCGTCTGCCGTCCTCGAGAAAGCCTATCAGCACGTTCCGTCAAATCTGACCCTTCTGAGCGTGACCGAAGTGAGCGAGAATCTCTCGTCGATGCTGGCCAGCTTGCCGGGCACGCTTCAGACGATGATCAACACATCAATCGCGCTTGCCAAGGGGCGTGCCGGCGGCACTGATGCGGGCACGAATGCGGCTCCGGGAATGGCCCGCCGACCTGGCGGACCGATGATGGGGCCTGGCCGTGCGATGTCGGGTATCATGCGGTCCGGTGGTCAAGGGGGGGGTAGACCGGTTTCGGCCCGCAACCAAACAGCGGCTCAAACCCGCCAGCGGGTTCGGCTGGAAACGCCGGTAACGGCACGACCGGCGACAGCATGATCGTGATCAAGGTCGATGCCGACAAGCTCCCCAGTGCTTCCGATCTCAAGACGCATTTGTTTCCAGCAACGGTGTCAGTCACTGTCAGCGACCCGGAGATTCGTGTCGTCACCCGCGGGGCGTTTCCCGACATTTCGTTGCCGGTTAGTCTGGCGTCCGCCGGGGCAATGATGCCCTTTGTTAAGCCGTTGATCGACAGGCTTCCGCAGACCCCGGTCGGAGGCAGTGCGGGTGCTCAGGCGGGCGCTACGGCCGCTACCCCACCAGCAGCAGCCGAACCTCGCGCGGGCGGCCCTGGAAGAGGCCGAATGGGCGGCCGCAGCGGCGGCAGGCGGGGACAATGATCGCCCTTTCGTTTGACTCTTGTTCGTCGGATCGGGCAATCAGTCCCGACCGACCTTGGCTCGACCGAACGCTCGAATAACCCTCGTTGCCCGACGACCTCGCGCTGGCATTCGTGTTTTCTCTTTGAACGGAGGACACTTCGATGGAATTTGTGCCGGAGGTGACCGCCTTCCTCGAGAACAAGCCGGGACGACTCGCCAAGATTTGTTCGGCTCTCGCCCAGGAGAAGATCGACATCCGGGCCCTCTCGGTGATGGAGACTGACGGGCCGAGCGTCTTGCGGTTCATCACTAGCGAGCTCGAGCAGACCAAGAATGTGCTGACTTCGCTGGGAACTGAATTCCGCATCGCCGAGGTATTGGCGGTGCAGATGGAAAATCGAACCGGCTCACTGGCCAGGGTGCTCGAGCGGCTGGCTGAGGAAAATATCAACGTCGAGTACGCTTACGCGTCGACGACGGCGGCTCCGCGCAAGGCGCTGGGGATCTTCCACACATCGAACCCTAAACGTGCCGGTCAGATATTGAGCGAAGCCGTGGCGGCATTTGCCGGTTCAGCCCGTTCGGCCGGACGGCGGCCGTTGCACACTCGCTGACCTGTCACCAGAAGATTGTGCTCGTCGCGCGACACGGCCCTTCGGCAAATCGCAGACTCGGAGACGAGTTTCACCGTGAAGAAGAAGAAAGTACGGGTCGCGCTCAAAAAGAACCGCCAGAATCGGACTCGGGCAAACGACCTGACCCGCAAATTCCGCGATGACGAGCTCACACCCGCCGCTACACCGGCCGTCGATCGCGTTCGTCCCAAGGGAGAACTGTCACGGCATCGCACAATTATCGAAGACGTCGACGACGGCCGACAACCTGACGCCAGAGGGAACAATCCGGACGTTTCGGCTCGACGGTCCGTGGATATGTCAACCTGCTTACGCGGGCGCGTTGTCCGGGTGCACGGACTCTATTCGATGGTCCGCTGCGACGACGGGCGCACCTTTTCATGCCAGGTCCGGCGCTTGCTCAAGACCCTGGCCATCGAGGGGCGGAGCATCGTCACCGTAGGAGACCATGTCTGGTTCCGGCCGGCCTCGGCTGCCGGCTCCGATGGCTTGATCGAGAAAGTCGAGGCAAGGCGCGGTCTGATCACACGCGGATACCGCCATCGACAGCACGTCATCGCTTCCAACGTCGATCAGGTGTTGATCGTTTCCGCAATGGCCGAGCCCGGGCTCAAGCTCGGGCTCATCGACCGCTATCTCGTGTCTGCCGAGATGGGGGGCGTCGCCGCCGTGATCGTTCTCAACAAGGCCGACTTGGTCGATCTCGCCCGCTGGCAGTGGGTGATCGGACTTTATACCCAGCTCGGCTACGAGACGATCGCCACGTCAGTTGCCGACGGTCGTGGCTTGGGCCGTTTACAACAACTGCTTTCAAGCGGGGTCACGGCCGTCACGGGCCAGAGTGGCGTCGGCAAGAGCTCGCTGTTGAACATCGTCCAGCCCGGGCTGAACTTGAAGGTAAGAGAGGTATCCGACTGGACCAATAAGGGCAAGCACACGACCACCACGGCCGAACTGATCGGCCTGGACAGCGGCGGGTTCGTTGTCGACACACCAGGCCTTCGCCAGTTCGAGCTCTGGGGCGCAGTCCCGGGCGAGCTCGGGGGGTACTTTTTAGAGTTCCGCCCGTTCATTCCTCACTGCCGTTTCCCCGATTGTTCGCACACCCATGAAACGGGCTGTGCCGTCAAGGACGCCGTGTATTGGGGCCAAATTCAGCCCAGCCGCTACGAAAGCTACTGCAAGCTCTATAACCGGCAGCCGCTCGACGGGGATTAAGCAAAAAGCCGGTGGCCCGAATGAGGGGCCAACCGGCTTGATTGCGCGACCATCGCGATTCACGTCGATGGCCGCCACTAAACTAAAAGGACGCGGCAGCCGACGACCCGATCACGCCGTTTTGAGGGTAATCTTCCGCGGACGCGCCGCCTCGTGCTTTGGCAGGTCAACCCGCAAAACACCGTTGGTCATGAGCGCTTCCACCTTGTCGGCATCGACCGCTTCAGGGAGAACGATCGCTCGCTCAAAGCTGCCGAAAGCGCGGCTATTATAAAGATAGGCGCGGCCTTCCTCCGGCCGGCGGTCGGCCCTGATCGTCAACACTCCGTCATGAACAGTGATTTCCACATCCTTTTCCGACACGCCTGGCAACTCGGCCTCGACGTGAAGATGATTCTCATCCCCCCAGACGGAAACCGCGAAGTTGCCCGTGGATAACGCGCGAACGCCGGCGCCGTCCTCGCCGAGTACACGGTCGAACCAT
This sequence comes from uncultured Isosphaeraceae bacterium, assembly GCA_963850935.1. Classification (GTDB taxonomy): domain Bacteria; phylum Planctomycetota; class Planctomycetia; order Isosphaerales; family Isosphaeraceae; genus CAWFRS01. Next base: position 17,698 of record CAWKNT010000026.1, on the reverse strand, counting down.
GAATCCACGCGGCTGAGCGTCCGGCCGTTGAAAGGCGACAAAGGAAAGAACGTGCGAAAAACTGGTTGCATCTTATTTGCTCCTTACATAAATGCACGCGCGAAAGAAAACCTAGTATTGGGTTAACAGCCAACCGGGTAAACCACCCGATATCCGAGCTGTTTGCGATCGAAGTGTGGATAATGCAAGCGATATGCCAATAATGCAAACGTCCACAACTAACTTATTTGTAAAGAGTTAGGTACTGGAAGCACTTTTAGCGCTTTCGTGTGCACTGCCAATTTATACGAGACGTCGCGAGGAATGCCATTTTGGCAGCAATTGCCGTTCGGACAGTCGGCGACGACTGCCACTTTCTGCGTGTTTCGGTCAATCCGACGGAGTTGGGGGTATTGCGAGCGAAGGTGAAATTCACTTATCTCGCCAGCGTCTAGCGTGTTTGCTTTAGATGCGGCGCGAACATGCCCAAGCCGACGACCTACTTATTAGAAACCTCGCGCTGGGCCCGTCCGAATTAGCGGCTGCGCGCGGGATAACGTTCGCCAAAACCGCGGTCGGTGCGATGCCCGGATAGTGTGAATCACAATTTCATTGAATTGGATGAAATTTGGCAGGTCGAGATCGGCCCTGGCAGCCTCTTCTGTTATGGGGGGTGTCTTTGTTGTGCGATAGTTGGCGACACAAAAAGGCATGGCTGGTATTCGCAAAGAGAACGCCGCCCTGCGGCGGGAATCGCGTCGTCAATTGCCATGCACAAGTAATTTACCGTTAATTCATCGGCGTCGGTGTAAGCTTCGGCGACGTTTGGCCGTATTGCCGGGGACGACGGGTACCCTTAACAAAAACGTCATCTAAACTCCGAATTCATTCCTACAAGAATCGCTCGGAACCGACGAATTACAACCAGCGTACTTACGCTTCCGCCGGGCCGCCGGCGAGGGCAACGGCTGGCCGAGCGCGTGGCGACGGGCCGATTTCATTGATCCTCGATTATGGAGCAATCGCGTATGCTTTCGCGCAATCTCTCCCTCCAGAACGGAATGCCGAACCGGGAATACCGGCAAGCAGCAACGCGTGTCTCCACGGCCAAAAGACGCCTTTCGCTATTGAGCGGAGAGGTCTTCCTTTTTGTCATAGTCGCTGGCGCTTTCGCGATGATCTTGTCGTCCGCGCTTGGGGATCCACCGGCCGATTCTTCACAACCTATCGTGGCGAAGTTCCCTGCCGAGTTAGTGGAAGCGGTCGCGTTTTCACCGGACGGTAAAACTCTCGCCTCGTGCGGACGAGATCACACGCTCCGCCTGTGGAACATCGGAAAGCTGGGCATCGGTGGTCGGATCAAGCCGGTCGTCATCGAACACGCGACAGCCCGTCTGGCACTGGCGTTTTCGCCGGATGGGAACTCTCTCGTCACCGGCGGCGAAAAATCCCTGGTGATCTGGTCTTGCGAAAAGGGTCAGTGCACGTCGTCGCGGGAGCTGCCTTCCGAGACCGTGCGCTGTCTTACTTTCTCTCCCGACGGGCGGACGCTTGCCCTTGGTTGCGACGATGGTTCGATCCGGCTGTGGGAGATGCCCGCGGCGCGCGAGCGTGCCGTTTTAGAAGCCCATGTCGACGTCGTTCGGAGCCTTTCCTTTTCGCCGGATGGGCGCCGATTGGTGTCGACGGGCCAAGATCGGCTCGTCATGCTCTGGGATTCCGAAAAAGGTGTTGGAATTCGCCCGCTCGGAGTCGATACGCCAGGACACAATCCGGTCCGATTTGCTGCCTTTTCTCCTGACGGGTCATACGTGGCGGTGGGCGAGGTTGCCGGGAATCCAGAGGACATCATTCTGCTGAATGCCGGGACCGGCGAACTGATCAGCCGGCTTACGGGTCTGATGGCGGGCATTAACGCGTTGGCGTTTTCGCCGGACGGCCGCATTCTTGCGACCGCCGGCGTCGACCGCTGCATCAAACTCTGGGACATGGTCCAGAGCAAGGAGCAGACGACGGTCCGCGACGACGTCGGCTTTGTCAAGTCATTGGCATTTTCACGGGACGGTGCTTGGCTTGCATTTGCCGGTTCCGATGACACCGTCAAAATCTGGGATCTCAAGCACGCCAAGTCAGTCGTGCTCGGTCAGGCAAGTTCAGCCGTACGGGAAAGCGAAAGCTAGTGTTTGCCTGGCTGATTCTCATCCGCGAGGATTACGTGTAAGCTCCGCTCTTGGACAGTTAGTCGCCAAGGCGGGAGTTTGAAGCGGATGCGCATCTTGGTCGTGAGCGATTTGCACGGCGACATAGAGTCGGTAAACCGCGCACGTATTGAGCATCGGCCCGACCTGCTTCTTTCGTGCGGTGACTGGGGAGATCCGGAACAAGTTTCCGAGCAGGCGCTCGAAGGCTTGTTGCGACTTGTGCCGGTTTATACAACATTCGGCAATCATGATCCACTCGAGATTCTCGCTCGACTAAAGAATCGAGATGAGTCACCTGTATTGATCGGCCAGGGGCTGGTGCAGGAGTTTGCCGGCCTCCGCCTGGCTGCGATCGGTGGAATCTGGGCCAAATCGCACGCGAAGCCCCACTACGTAACCGATGACGACGTGGCCCAAGCTGCGGCGCGAATCGCCCGTGCGGGGCCGGTTGACATCCTCCTCACGCACGGCTGCCCGATTGGTCTGGCCGACTTCACTCCCGCCGGCCGTCACGGCGGCCAGCGCTGCTTTCTCGAGGCATTCAAGACGGTGCAGCCGCGTCTACACCTCTGCGGCCACCTACACCGTGCCCAGGAACGCATCTTGAAGGACGGTCGCAAGGTGCTCAACGTCGGAGCCACGCCAGATGGATCAATCGCCTTGGTGGAATTTGATCCAAAGCGGCAAACACTTGAAGCAAGATTAGAAAGCTTGGCGCCACCGTGAGCCGGTCCGGCAAAGCCCGGTTAAGGTTTCTGCGAAAGGGCGGTTGTCACGTCGATCTTGAAACCGGAGAGCAGCTTCGACGTCGCGGTTGTACCTTTGCGAAAAACACCGAAGTCGGTATAAGCCCGTTGCCGTGATTTGAGCACGAGGACCGTTATCTGCTGTCGCTCGGGGTCAATGATCCAGTACTCGGGGATACCGGCTTTCGCGTACTCCGACCCGCTTTGTCTTGATGTCATGCGGCCGATTCTTGTCGCTGACGACCTCGATCACAAGATCGGCCTTTTCGCAGTATTGCTTCTTGATACCGGACCGGTGCGCCGACTTGATGAAAAGGATATCGGGCTCGCGAAACTTGCGCGATCGCAACCGCACCTTGTAGCCTGAGACGACCACGGTTCCCAAGTGCATCCGGCAGTAATGAAGGCCTTCAGCTCGCCATAGAGATACTGCAAAATGAGCTGGTGAAAGATCGTCGGCATGGGCAGGAATTCCAGAAATCCATCGGAATACTCGACGCGATGATTGTTATCGAGCGCGAAGTATTCTTCCTCGCTCCATTCTCCCTGCGCGGGAAATAGCCGGGCGATCTCCCAAGTGAGTTCGGGCTCGGAGCTGGGCCGGAACGCTTTTCGTTTACTCTTTTTCAGATCCGTCGCCATGCTAGTTCCGGCCTTTCGAGACGCCAAAGATAGACCCTGGCTTGTCGTCGCCTCATTCCTCACCAAATTCGATTCTACCCATGTCCATAGCCGCGGTCGAACGCTTCGAGGTCGCGCATATAGGCCGCGTAGGTCGTGCGAAACGTATCGTAATCGACCGTCCAGCGGGGCGATCCTCGGTGTGGCGGTGGCAATGCTCCTCGATCAGCCGGTGCAAGAACTTGAAGAGGTGCCGAGGGGTTCGCAGGTTTCCCAGGGCATCCTTGAGATAGTCGTCGCTGATCGCGTCGTCGATGAAACGGCGAAGCCGCGGTGCCTCGTCCATTGGCGGAAGCGTCGGGACGGCAGGCCCGCAGCCGGTCGCTCGCCAGGTCGTAGAGCGACGGCCCGGTCCAGCGGAGCGGCTTGATCATGTTGAGCTTGTCAGGCCGAGCCCGGTCGTAAAACTCCTTGTTTTCCTTCTCGAGATAGTACGCCAGCTCGATCGGCAGCAGCAGCTTGAAGCCGATGCCAGGGTGCCGGAGAAACTTGTGGTCGAGAAGCGGCCAGATGAGCAGCCCGCATCTTGCGCGGATCGCCCTCGACCTGCTGCGGCTCATCAACGCGGTCGATCAAGACGATGATGCCCGTGTAGCCCAGAGTATTGAGCACCCCTTGAAACTTGCGCAAGAGCTCATATCGTTCTTCGGCGCCGCCGCGCGAGGCGGTCGGCAATGGCTGGCCGCCGAGTTCGGTGGGCTTGAACCAGAGCAGCTCCCACCGCAGGGCCGACGGATCGCGGCTCGAGCACGCGCAGCCCCTTGCGAATGTCGCGAGCAAACCACTCGGCGCGGGCCAGCCGCCAGCCCCAGTAAAGCCAGCCGGCCAGCATCGGCACCAAGAGCCAGGGCAGAATGCTCAGGCCCCTGAAAACTGGAAACAGCGGCGATCAAGGCGATCACCAGCAAGCTCGTGCCGAAGCCGATTTGCAAGTCGCGGCGGGTCCAGAGCGGGCGGAAACCCCGACCGGCGGCGCAGCCGGCTCCAGCGTCCCGCGATCGGCTCGCCCGTCGAGGCATCGTAGAGCGCGGCCAGAAGCAACAGGTCGCGCCGCTGGTCGAGCGAGAGGACCGTCGAGCCCGACCTTTTCCGACGTCAACAGGTCGACCAGCTTCGTCACGCCGAGCGACAGAATGGCGTCCATGTGGTCCTGAAGCTCGCCACGACTCCAGTACCGCGTCCATTTTCGATGCCCGCATCGCCGACCGGCAACTGTCGAGGTACGGATTGAAATCGTCGTACGAAATCGCGAACACCCGCTCGGTGGGATTCGCCTGGTTGTACGCTTCCAGCTCGGCGGCGGCCTGAAGCCGCAGGGCCGTCTTGCCGCTCCCTTTCTCCCCGAACACGAGCGCCGTCGACGGATCGGCCGGACTGCCGAAGAACTTGTTCCACGCCGGATGGTGGATCGTCGCCAGACAAAGCCGTTTGAACACGGTGTCCGTCTGGGCATCCTCCTCGCTGAATGGATTCCCGGTAATTCCGTGGTGTCGCAAGAACTGTTCCAGCTTCATCCTTGGCGATGCCTTTCCTGAAGTTTGTTCGACCGGTTACGATCGACCCGTGTGTCGTCTCCGTACGGCCTCTTCAGCCGACACACGTGCTATCCCATTCCATTTCGTCTTACCCAATTCGGTATTGACCGCAATCTGAGGCGGTTGACGGTAGGACGCCTGGCCCGTACGATGCGCTCAGAAACACGGAACCGCAACCAACGGAGCGAGCCGCATGAGACAGCCGGATGGGATGTTACGTTCCCGCGGCCGCACTGTCCGCACCGGGCTGATTGCCGTTATTGGCCTCGCGACGTGGGGCTGCGGCGATTCTGGGCACACTACTCCAGCCGCGCTGGAACGATCAGGGAAGACGCTAAATCGAGCCCGGCGACGCCGCTGCGAATCGCGGCGGCAAGCGACCTTCAGGTGGCCCTGCCCGAGGTCACCAATCGGTTTCAAACGATGACCGGCATCGAATCGTCGGTCACGTTCGGAGCCTCGGGCCAACTGGCCGAGCAGATCAAGCAGGGTGCGCCCTTCGATATCTTTCTATCCGCCAACGAGTCTTTCGTCCGCGATCTGGCAGCTGGCGGATTGATCAAGTCCGACTCCGTCCGATCGCTACGCACGCGGATCACTGGTGCTGGCGGTGTACCACGCGTTCGGCGAACAGGTCCGGTCACTTAACGATCTAACGATCCAGAGTTAAGAAGATCGCGCTGGCCAACCCGGCGACCGCTCCCTATGGCAAGGCGGGCAAACAGGCATTGGAGCGGGCGGGGTTGTGGGAAAAGCTCCAGCCCAAGATCGTCTTCGCGGAGTCGGTCCGGCAGGCGCTGCTCTACGCTCAGAAGGGAGACGCCGAGGCGGCCATGGTCGGCAGGGCCATCGCGAATGTCCCGGAGATTCGTGCCGTGCCAATTGAGGCGACCCTCCATGATCCGATCATCCAGGCACTTGGTGTCGTCTCGGCATCGACGCGTGTGACGGACGCCAAGCAGTTCGCACGGTTCGTGCTAGATCAAGATGGGCCGAGCATCTTGAAGGAGTTCGGATTTGCGTCGCCCGGCGAGAAGCTCGGCGCCGAACTCGGGAGGAATGGCGGCCGGCGGCGAAGTCGAGCTCACCTTGACTTTTTTGGACTTCGATGAGCGACCTTGGTCCTTTCTGGCTTTCGTTGCGCGTGGCGTCGCTGGCGACGCTGCTAATCGTCGCCGCCGGAATGCCGATCGCGCTCTTGCTGGCGCGCGCCCGGTTTCCGGGCAAGGGGTTAGTCGCCGGCATCTTGGTGCTGCCCCTGGTCCTGCCCCCGACGGTGCTGGGCTATTACTTGCTCCAGATTCTCGGTCGGCGAGCGCACGTGGGACATTGGCTCGAACAGACTCTGGGCGTCACGCTTGTATTCCACTGGTCGGGGGCCGTTGTGGCATCGGCCGTGGCGGCGTTTCCACTGTTCCTGTTGCCGGCACGAGGAGCCTTCGAGGCGATCGATCCGGCCCTCGAAGACGTGGCACGGCTGCTAGGGCGAGGCGAATGGTCGGTGTTCGCGGCCGTCACTCTCCCGTTAGCCTGGCGCGGGCTGGCCGCCGGGATCGTGTTGGCTTTCGCCCGCGCACTGGGGGACTTTGGAGCCACGCTGATGGTTGCCGGCAACATCCCCGGCCTCACGCAAACCGCCGCGCTGGCGATCTACGACGCCGTGCAGGTCGGCGACGCATCACGTGCCGGCTGGCTTACTCTTTTGATCTCGGCCATCTCGATCCTGGCGCTTGTGGTCGTCCAGCGTGCCATACCCACGCAAGGGCTCGCGCGGTGAGCGGGTCAACCGGCGCGAGCCTGGATGTACGCGTGCTCCACCAAGTCCATTCCGCGCTCGTTCTCGATGTCTCACTCCGGCTCGGCGACGAGATTGGGATTTTATTCGGCGCGTCGGGAGCCGGAAAGACGACGTTGCTGAGGTTGATCGCGGGACTGGCACGTCCCACGTTGGGGCACGTCGAGTTGGGCGGGACGACCCTTTATGCGTCTAAGCAGCGGATCGACCAACCGTTACGCCAGCGCCGGATCAGCATGATCTTTCAAGACGACTGTCTCTTTCCCCACCTGGACGTCGCTGCCAACATTCGATTTGGTCTAAAAGGCTGGCAGCGCGATCTGGCCAGTGCGCGGGTGGCCGAGGTCGCCGCGCTGTGCGGCGTCGAGCATCTCCTCGAGCGGCATACAGAAACTCTTTCCGGCGGCGAGCGCCAGCGCGTCGGGCTTGCACGTGCACTCGCGCCGCGACCTCGGCTGTTGCTTTGCGACGAGCCCGTCTCAGCCCTTGACCTAGGAAACCGCCACGCGCTCCTGGAACGAATTCGCGTGGTCCAACGTGCCGAGCGGATTCCGATGCTCTACGTCACCCACAGCCCGGCCGAGGCCATCGCTCTGGGCTCGCGGTTGTTCCTGCTGGACGGCGGCCGAATCGTCGCCGAGGGCCCCCCTTTGGAAGTTCTGAGCACGGCTCGAAGTGCAGCGCTTCGTTCAATGGCCTGGGAAGGCATTTGTAACGTCTTCCCTGCGGCCATCGCCTTCCACTCGCCGGAACAACGAGCGACCCACTTGAAACTCGACGGTGGTCCCGAGCTGATCGTGCCATTCCTCGACCGTTCCTTGGGTACGCGGGCCGTCGTCGAGGTCCGCGCCGACGACATTTTGCTCGCCCGCCAGCCGTTGGGCGGCCTATCGGCCCGCAACCAGATCGCCGGCGTCGTCGAGCGAATCATTCCCCATGGCCCCGATGCCGAGGCCGTCGTCCGCACCGATAAACTATCATGGATCGTCAGCGTCGTGACGCCTGCCGTTGACGCAGCTCGCGCTCGCGCCTGGAACTTCGATCCATATGATAATCAAGGCCCGAAGTTGCCACATACTGCACGAGGAATCAGATGATCCAAATTCGACGGCGATTCCAAGTTCACCCAACCGCTGACGGCCGAGGATTATAACGGACGTTCAGTTTGACAATGGGAAAAGAGGCTCGGCCGTTCCGTTCGCGGAGCTCGCCCGGCCTGCTTTGCGCCGGGGACGCTCGATCTGCCAACAAGGGCGCGAAGCTGGTATACTGGACCGACTTAAGGCCCTAAATTGCGGAGCTGCGCATGAGCACGCTGGTCGCTACCGAAGCTAAAGTGGCACATGCTACGAAGGTAACTCCCAAGGAATTATTAATCCCGAAACTCAGAAGGTCCAGGTATCGCGTGAGGACGGGTCTGTGATTCTGTTGCGGGCAGAGGACGAGTTATCCGGCGCGGACGTTCTCTCCGGACTCAGGTGCAAGGTCGCTGAACTTTTTCCGAAACAGCCGCAACCTGTGGATCACGGCCCCTTCAAGTCTGAGACTGCCCCGCAGTCACCCGGTTCCTGAAGTCGCACCGTTCGTGCTGTACCTTTCCTGCCGGCCGATTCCATTACAAGTTCTATGCCTTATCGAACAGACACGACTGAGGATCACATACCGCAAAATCCGGCCGCGCCGAGCGCCGCGGAACCCGATAGCTTTCTCCCGAGCCATCGGGTGGTTGATCAGCGCGACCGCACAAGGGAGTGAGACACGCTGGCTGCTCCAACAGCGGCAAAGGGCCGCGTCGCTGGTTCTTGTTGTCGGATTCGGCCTGTTCTTCGTCCGGTCGTTGATTCTGCATTGGGACAAACTCGAATCGCTGGCAGTCCTTTTCCATGGGATCATGCTGGCCTTATTGCTCTCGAGTCTGGCAGCGCTTTCCAGTCGATGGAAGCGAACGCTCCGCCAGCTCAGGACTTCGGAGGTCGTGCTTTTCGGCCTGATCATTGTCGTTCTTCATGGCCGCGCAATATGTGCTGATGCTGCGCGGAGTTCGCGACAACGACCCGATCCGCGTGCTGGCCGCGGTCAAGAGCAGTGTGCTCTGGATGCTGGCGATGATCTTCACCTACGCGATCTTCATCCCCAACCATTGGGTGCGTGCAGCCAAGCTGATCGTGCCGATGGCGCTGGCGCCCATGGCGGTTCCCTGGATCCTGGGGTTGGTCCATCCCGAGTTTTACCAGGTCGCAATCCGGGCCGCCAACTTCGAAAAAATCAGTGAAGATGGGCTCTTTTTGCTCCTAGGCGCATTCACGGCCATATTCGGCACGCACACGATCAACACTTTGCGCACCGAGGCGTACGAGGCGAAACTGTTGAACCAGTACCGCCTGGGCCGAAAGCTAGGCGGCGGCGGGATGGGCGAAGTCTACCTGGCTGAGCATCAGTTGCTCAAACGTGCCATGCGCTATCAAGCTAATCCGCCACGAGCTGGCGGGCAATCAGCGGGTGTTCGCCCGCTTCGAGCGCGAAGTCCGCGCGACCGCCCGGCTGTCGCACTGGAACACCATCGAGATCTTCGACTACGGCCGCAACGACGACGGAGCGTTCTATTATGTGATGGAATACCTTCCCGGTCTGAGCCTTGCCGACCTGGTCGAACGGTTTGGCCCGATGCCGCCGGCGCGGGTGATCTATTTGCTCCGCCAGGCATGCGATGCGCTTTCGGAGGCTCACGATTCGGGTCTGATCCACCGCGATATCAAGCCGGCCAACCTGATGGCAGCCTATCGCGGCGGCCGTTATGACGTGACGAAGCTGCTCGATTTCGGTCTGGTCAAAACCTCGCCGAAAACGAATCGATTCATCTTTCGCAGGAAGGGACGGTCGCGGGCTCGCCCTTGTATATGGCCCCCGAACAGGTCATGCATAATCAGCCCCCCGACCGGCCGACCGACATCTACGGTCTGGGAGCCGTCGCCTACTTCACGCTGACGGGCCGTCCCCCTTTTCTGGGACAAACTGCAATGGAAGTGATGGTTGCCCATGCGCGAGACCCCGTTCCGCCGCTGTCGCAGTTTCGCGCCGATATCCCCTCAGACCTGGAAGCCGTCGTGCTCCGCTGCCTGGCCAAGAACCCCAAAGACCGCTATCGGGATACCATCAGCCTCGCCCGCGCACTCGATGCCTGCGCCGACGCATCGAACTGGTCGCCCGAGCACGCCGCTGATTGGTGGCAGACCAACGGCGATGAGCTAGCCCAAACAACAACAATCGAACCGTCGCCGTACCCGTCGCGATCACCCAGGAAAGCCCCGTGCCAACACAAGAGATGGGGTCTGACGAGGTTCCGCGAATCATGTAACTTATTCATCGAATCTGACCACCGAACGCCCCACCCACGGTGACGACCGCCCGGTCCTTCCCAACGAACGCGATCGTGGCCACGATTCATCTGGCATTTGCCTTCGACATCGGCGACGAGATCGACCTCGACCGTGCCCGGCTGATCTTGCAGGGCGAGCCAGGCCAGTTGCCTCGGCGGCGGCGCACGCCCGAATCGTTCGGCTATCGGCCCGCGCCGATCCGGGTCGAGCTCGAGCCGACCGGCATCGAGCTACCAGGAAAATGGTCGTTTAACCGGCCGCCCCGTGGCGAGCTCACGCTTTTTGATTTCGGCGCGATCTCGCTGGCCGTTCAGTTCCCCGTGAACATCACCCCCGCCGAACTGCTGGCGCTGGCGGGTCGCCTGGCCGAGACGGCCCCGTTGACCGAAGCGGCCCGGCGGCTTCTGTCGCCGTGGCTCGAGCGCATCAGGCCGTCGGTTTACGACTTCGCCATTAGCGACATGAGCGAGGAGTACATCGTCTTCCAGCTCTGGGAACAGCGTACCGACTGGCTCAAAGAGCGCGCCGATTGGATCGCCGGACTCGTCCGCCTCGAGGCGGATCCACTCAGCCCCGACGAGGTTCGCGAGGCCACCCGACTGTCGCTGTCGTACACGCCCAGCGATCTCGTCGTCCTTGACTGGGCGGCGGGCGTTGTCGCCGACCTTGAGTGCGCCGACACCTTGCAGGTCATCGAATTCGCCAACGTTCAGCTCTTGGAATTTCGACACATCGACGACCGGCTTGATGATCGGCTCGAGGCCGCCTACCGCTTGATCCGCCCGAAGCAACGTCATCGCTACATCCCCTCACGCTGGCGGCTGCACGGCGACTGCCGTCCGGCAGATTCGCGAGCTAGAAATCGAGGCCACAAGCCTTTTCGAGCGGGTTGACAACGCCCTGAAATTGATTGGCGACCATTACCTTTCGCGTGTCTTCGAGGTCGCCGGCGCGGTTCCACCTCCGCGGCTGGCAACAAAGCATCCGCCGCAAGCTCGAGACGGTCGGCGATGTGTACGACCTGCTCGTCCAGCAAGCCGGCGGCCAGCGGATGGAAGCACTAGAAATCACCGTCGTGTTGCTGATCGCTCTTGAAATCGTGCTGGCCTTGCTGCGACATTGAGCCGTCACGGCGGCAATGCGAAATCTTCGGACTCGCGACGTGGGTCAGTCTTTCCAGCCTGACATCGGCATGAAAGGCTGACCTTCTCTCGCTTGGCGGCCGCCCGAGGCAGTCCCCGAATCACGAAAATTCATTTAGGCACCGCGAAAGAATAAGTTGAGCAAGCGGGCACGGCGGGCATAAACGGTGTCCGCCGAACCTTTTCCGATCCTGGGAGGGCAGAATCCCGGCCCGTACCGCGATCGTCGCCTTCCTCAAGACACTGTGCGCCCCGGCCACTGCCGTGCCTGCTCCATCCCCGGTCGTCACGAAGGCGCGAATCGTTATGAGATGAGTTCAACCATTCAGAAGTAATCATCGCACGATGATATCCCCAGCCTGAGCCCGTGCCTGTACGTCCGCGCGGACCACCGCGATAACATCGTTCTGGGCCGTGCTGATGGCGTCGGGGACTTTGGCGTGAATGTCTTGCTCCATCGTTTTCAGGATGCCATTGATCGATTTTGCTAGACCGTCGACCCGTCCGAAGGGGATATTCACAATGGCGTTTAAAATATCGTCGTGCAGCTCGGAAGCACCGAAGCCCTTGCGAAAGGAATAAAAGGCTTCCTGGATTCGTTCGGGCACCAAGTTGAACTGGCGACGCGTGAGAACGATTGGATCGGCCGACAGTCCCGCAACGCTCGATAACAGCGATCGATCTTCCAGAGAGCCGGAGACCTCGGGGCGGTAAGCTCGCGTACGCATCGCGACGTTCCTTTCATGCGGGGCGTGGGAGTCATCGCATCGGCGGGAACCCACCTTCGGCACGATGGTGGGATCAACCTGAGCTTGAAAATCCCCGCTCCGGTCAAGAACGGAGGCCGCTGTCATTCAATCCTTCGACGCTTCTTAGTCTTTATCGACTTTCGGAGTATTGCTCTTTTAACCGACCAGGACCAACACGATTGCATGCACGTCTGCGAGGCGGCCTGGGCAGCGAAAGACGCAGTGTTGCCGGTTCGCGTTCCGCGGTCGGTCTGGAAGATTCTCTTTGGCTCTCTCCGGTCGATGGATTCGACCCGAGAAGGCATGACGAAGGGCTTTTCGCTGGGAAGGACACGCTGGGAAGGACACGCTGGGAAGGACATGCATCGCGCGGCCGACGACGTCGATATCATTGATGGAATACGACAACCCCGCCTGCGGCGCAACTTGTTGTCTCATAGTCGGATCAATCTCCCGGTGGCTTGTCTCCGTCCCGGCGCACGCGGGATTGCTTTGCGTGTCCTTTCACCCACAACTTCAACTTTGCGCAGGGTAGCGGCGACGTGCGTCGCTTAAGTTTACCTGCTGTGCGCGTGCTTGCGGTTTGCGGTTTTAGAAGCCGTTCACGGGCCTATCGACACTCTCTCGTTGACTACCCAAAATAGCACGATATAACCAATAAACTTGACTGGTGCGGTCAACCAGTTCTCACCGGTCCGGCGAATCGCCAACAGCAAGCTTAGAGCATAGAACGTAGCTCCGACGGCAATCCCAGGCATGATCGGGTACGGATAGCCTCGCGCGGAATGCACCGCCGGTATCATAAGTCCGAATGCTGGTATTAGGAGACCTAGTTCAATACACCTTGCCAAAATGAGAGTCGGTCGGCCCGACACTACCGAGTGACCGCCGATACCGTTCGACGTGCCTCGACTATCCAAACTCATGTTCTGCCCCCGATTCTGAGCGTGATCAAGATAATCAACAGCGCTCCGATTAGGATAATCTATAGGATCTCGCTGCCCCAGTGTTGTCACCTGAGCGTCGGCGTTCCCATCGTCCAGGGTCTCGCGCGCCGTTGAGAGGCTGAGGGGGCTCAGCTCAGGCTCGACAAGAGGAACCGCCCCTCCCGCCTTCGCCCTCGCACCGCCCGGTCTGGGTGAGGGCGATGCGAGGGCGAAGGCGGGAGGGGCTAAGGCCAACCACTTTGGGCAGTCAAGGAGATCAGGGCGGACTCCGCCATTCAAAATCGCGATCTCCGGCGCCAGCCCTGTGCGGTGCCGATGGATTGCGTCCGCCTCCGGCGGGCTCCGCACGCATTGACTGCAACGCTGGCGAACGACCGTTCCGTTCCCTCTCAACTCCCTATAGGGAATGGGAACGGTCGCTCACCATCAATCCCGGAGTTGCCAACCAGCAGGCGTGCGGCCAAGCCGACCTGCTCGCTCCAGGGACTCCAGTGCTTCGCCCAGGCGCTCGTTCTTGACGCCAAGCGAATCACGCAGCTTCGCTCGTGTCACGGTCGCGCCCCCGCTCAGAAGGTCCAGCACGCGCTCTTCGAGACTGCGCTGCTTGCCGTCGCTGGCGAGCTTTGTCGAGCCGCCCCGCAGTTCTCCGACGACCTCCAGATGGGTTGTCTTTTCATCGGTCGCGACCAGTTCCAGATACACCGACGACGCCGCCGGCGCGGCCCGGTGCTCGCTTGAAAGCACCAGGTGTTCCCTGGTTCGGCGGAGATACAAGTTCGAGTCGCCGAAGGCGTGGATATCACTCGAACCGCGTAATCCCTGACCGGCGGCAACTCCCCCTGCGGCGTTCTTTCGCGTGTGATGCACCAAGAGTACCGAGAGATCGAACTGCCGCTGCAGCGACCGAAAGTACGCCAGCAACTCGGCGACTTCGCCGGCGTGATTCTCGTCGATGCCGTGGAGTCTCACCAATGGATCCAGCACCAGCAACCGAGGCCGAAGCCGCCTGGTTGTCTCACGGAGCCGCGTGCGATCGCGATCGCAATCGAGCCGCAGCACCGGCGCGGTGATCACGTGGATCTCCACCGACCCGAGCTCGAGGCCACGATGCCGGGCCATTCCCTCGATGCGCTCGCGCACGACCAGCAGTGCGTCCTCGGCCAGGTAGACCAGGACCGGCCCCGGCTGCGGCACGGCGTACTTACCCAAGCACGCCGTGCCGGTGGCCACAGAGAGAGCCATGTCCAGCCCCAGCCATGTCTTGGCGCACTTGGGGGCACCGCCGATCACACCCACCGAACTGGCGCCCCAGAGCTCATCCACCAGCCAGCGCTGGGTGCTCGGCTCACTGGAGATGTCGCCCACACGCACCACCAGAAACGAGTTATCTGCATTCATATGCATCTTCACACCTTCGCTTTCTTCTTGAACGCGGGACGTGAAGCCTTCTGCTGGTAGAGCTCCAGGTAACACTTCTCGTCGAGCATTGCGACCTCCTGCGACATGCCGTAGGCCAACAGGTCGTTCCCCATATTCATCAGGAGGCGGTAGTTGCCCGAGCTGTGATCGACCAGCGTGTCCAAGAGCTCGGCCGTCATCAGCGAGGCGTTGCCGGCCTTCGATAGCGCGTGCTGGAGCAATTCCAGCAGCTCGTCGCGCGTGGCGGGCTCGGTGACAAGACGGGTACGGATCCGACTCCCCAATGGGATCAGGTCTTCGTGCCGGAGTAGTTCGACGAGCCGGCCGTCTCCCGAGAGAATCACGGTCAAGAGCGACATGGCGTCGAAGTCGGCACTGGAGAGAATCCGCAGTTCAGAAAGGACGTCCGGGCCCATCTCCTGCGCTTCGTCGATCAAGAGCACCGGGCGGATCCGTGAGGAGGCCACGTGCGCTTTCCAGCGCTCGCGCAGTGCCTTGAATCCGCACCAGCGATTGTGCGGCACGAGCTTCACCGCGAAGATGTCCCCCAGCTCCCGATAAAAGTCGGGGCTTTTCGACTGGGGCCGTTCGATCACACCGACCGTGACATCGCGCACCGCGGACAGCCGCCCGGCGACGATCCGCAGTGCCACCGATTTGCCGGTGCCCGACTCACCCGTGACGAGCGCGAATCCCCCCTCCTGGACCAACTGTTCGACACGCCAGGCGAAATGCTCGATCTTGGGCGTCGCCAAGAGCGCTTCGCCGGGGAGCTCGGGGGAAAACGGATTCCATTTGAGCCCGTAGAGGGCCAGGAGATTCTTGCTGCTCATGATGATTCTCCGTTGTCTTCTTTTGATGTCTTGGGCAAATAGGCCGGTGGCATGCCCGTGGCCGAGTACTCTTGCAAGATCTGTTTCAAGAGAGGCGGCAGCTCGCCCGGGGCACGCCGCCGATCCAGAGGCGGTGCATCGGTGCTGCCAGGCTCGACGACGGCCCGGCGGCCATCGGCGTTGGCGGTTTTGTCGAGGGGATAGATGGCAGCCAGAATGGTCCCATTGTGGTCGTCGACGAGGTCGACGCGGCCGAGGTCCCAGCGAGCGTAGCGCACGGTCACTGCGTGGAAGTGACGGTATCTCGCTGGAATCTCGAAGCGTACGCCTTCGACCGAGATCGTCCCATCGCTGCGCCGCTGAATTCGCTTGGTCTCCAGGCGAAACGCGTCGCGGAGCGATTCGCTTTTGGGGCTATCGCGGAGCACGCTCGGTGCCCGCTTGAAGCGCTCGACTGGCGTGCATGAAGTCTCACGGTGTAGGGCGCGGTTGTACTCGATTTCCATCCACGCTAAGGTCGCCTGGTTCAAGAACTCGAGCGTTAACTCGACCGCGCCGTCGAGCATGTTCAAGAGCCTCCCCTCAAGGGTCCCCCAGAAGGCTTCTTGCTTGCCGTTCTGATAAGGGCTGTACGGCAGGGTTCGCTCGTGGACGATTCCGAGGCGCAACAGACCCTCTGTGACTTCCTCGGCCACCATTGCCGAGCCGTTGTCGGTCAACAGGGCACGCGGCAGGCCCCGCTTCTGGATCGCCTGGGAGAGTCCGTGGACCAGATCTTCCGCGGTCTCGGAGAGGTACCACTGCACGTGGCAGCACAGCCGCGAGTGATCGTCGAGGATGCCCAGGGCGATGGGGCGCAACCACCGGCCGCCGGCAGTAAGCACCTTCTTCGAACCATGGTGGAAATCGAGGTGCCACAGCGCCCCGACGTACTGGGCTTCGTAACTGCGAACCTCGCGCGTCTGTCGCCTTCGTTCGGCGTGGGCCTCGCCAGGGCGAGTGTGCGGCACAATCACAGACTTCTTCAGCAGACCGTGGGTCTGCATGTAGCGCTTGACCGTGGAATAAGAGGGGAGCCGCCCCAGTGAGGGATTGGCGTTCACCAGCGCGGCGAGGTTGTCGTAGTGCAGTTGGAAGCTCCAGCCCGGGTGATCACAGTACTGGAGATGAAGTCGCTCAGTGAGGGCCGGCGCCAAGGAGATCTTGCCGCGGTCCTTGCGTACGGCACGGCGTAAGGCACTCACGGGATCGTCGCGTTGGCGCCGCGCCGTGTAATACCAGCTAGCAATCGTGCTGGGCGCAAGACGGATATCGCGCCCGGTCACGGGATGCGACCAGGTCTTCTCGGCAAGGGAGCGGATCGTCGTCTGAAGCGCTCCGCGCAGGGGGAGAGCTCAAGAGCGAGCCCACCACGGAGAATCGAAAACGCGCCCAAAGGGCGCCGGTCGAACTGGGGGTCGATTGGATCATCACGCCTCCTCATGAATGGGATGAAGGGACTGCGACGATCCGTTTTCACCGACCAAGAAGCGTGGGCGAAGAGCATCTTCTGCGGATCGGAAGCGATCATGGCGAGACCTTGATTTGCAGGCCCCCGGGAACCGTGATGGGCGAGAGGAACCGCAAGAGGTGCGTCCACCCTTCGCACGGCGGATGACGGCGGAGGAAGATGTCGACCAGCGAGTAGGGCAGGCAGACGATCTCGCCGAGGGTGATGAAACCGGCGCGTGCAACCTTCCAAAAGGGTGTTTGTGGGAAGTGTTCGCGCCAGAAGGTCTGCCAGCGGGTGATTGTGCTTTCGTCGGCGCCGAAGCGTGTGGAAAGCTCGCGGACGCGGCGTGGTGAGGGTCCCTGCCGCATGGCGCTGATCAGGATGACGATCGCGCCCAAGTAGACCTTACGCCCGAGGAACCGCACCGACGGCGGTGTGACTCGCTTCCTGCAGCCATCACGATCGCAGCAGAAGCTGAATCTCAGGCATTCTTGCTCGGGTAGCCGAACTGGAGTGCCGCGTGGCTTGCGAAGGTAGTTGGCGGAGTGGAGGCGTCCGCCACAAGGGCACGCTTTCTTCCGAGTTTCCTCTGCGAGATCTTGATCGACAGCCAAAAGAAACGACCAGAACCTGGCGGTCCGAGGCAGATCGTGATACATGGTCGAGTACTCCGCGCTTGTGGTAAACCACGGAGTACACCCCTCGGGAAGCTTGATCCAGTGATCAGGCTCTTAGAGGGGAATTTTCTTGATTGCCAGAGCGATCTCGCTCAGGAACGGCGGATTTCGCCTTGATTATCTTG
>CAWKNT010000025.1:0-152528 GCA_963850935.1 uncultured Isosphaeraceae bacterium | reverse complement strand
CCGGACCAACACGGCATGTGCTCGACGGTATCCGTAACGGGGATATCGCCGCGCCAACCGTTTGATCTCCCGGTTCAAGGCTGGCTCGTCAGGCCGACGCTTCCGACGGTATCGCAGGCCCGATCGGGACCGGCCCATGACGCGGCAGATTCGCCGCTGGGATACCCCGTACCGCTCGTCCAGGTAATCGGCGGCGGCCCGCTGTTGGTCAGGGGTCACCACTTTTTTTTTGCGATGTCCTGGAGCATCGTTTTGTCCAGGAGCAGTTCGGCCACCAGCCTCTTGAGGCGATCGACCTCGAGCTCCAGCTCGCGGCACCGGCGATCGGTATCGACCTGGCCGGGAGCGTGTCGCTGTCGCCAACGATAGTAGGTCGTCTCGGCGATGCCTTGCTTGCGACAGATGTCAGAGATCGTCAGTCCTTTTGCCAGATCGCGGTCGGCTTCGCGTAGCAATCGCGCGACCTCGTCGGCGTTCCTTCGCCTTCTCATGGGTCCCTCCAGGGCTTACTCTACCCGGAGACTCCCATTTCGGCTGGACCAATTTTTGGGGGGCAGCCAGACCCTAGCAGAATCGCATGAATGCAACGGCAGTTGGTGCGAGAGTTGGTCGTCGCTCATTTACCGCTCGGCTTTTGCTTGGCGCCCTTCGGCGCTCTACCCATCTTCTCCGCGGGCCGAAAGACATGAGAGAGTGCCAGGTCGTTTATCAGTTGGCGGACTGCGCAGGCAAACCCAAACTGTTACTGGACGACGGATTCGGGCTTCCTGACGGTATTTGGACTCGCGTCTACCCCAAGAAGCGATGGCAAATAGTGCAGGTCGCACGGCATCGCGCCCGATTATCTGGACGTGGCTGCAGTGCACGTCCTTTGGCATCCCAGCGGACGCGAAATGAATGGAAACCGGAATGGAATCCGGGCGCGATTAGTTTGTCTGAATGGAAACCCGGTCCGATTAGTTTGTCTGTATGTAGGGATGGAAACCGGGGCACAATTAGTTTGTCTGTCCTGGGGGGAAACCGGCTCGCGGGGGGGAAACCGGCTCGCGATTGGTTTGTCTATCAATCGGACCGCTGGATGGAATCGCAATTAGCTTGTCGCCTCGGTCGCCGATTGGCTCGCTTTCCGTGGGCGGCCTTCGGACGAACGGTCTGCTCCAACCCGAGATCATTTACCGTTTCCCGCACCCACTTCTCTTCGCTCTATGGTCGTCTGCTCTCGATGCTCACCGGCACACGGTCTAATTCCCTCGTGGTCAAAGAAGCGTTGACGCGAGCCGTCCAGTTCGCCGGCCGTTCCACCGGCCAAGGCGAAAACAATGCTTTGAGGCCTTTGGGCCGCGCCTCCGCGACCACAGGGTGCCCCACCGCCGCAGTTGCGGCTGACCGACCAGCGCCGCTGATAAAGGATTCAACTCGAATACCGCGGTAGGCCCAGCAGTTGGTCGTCACTCTGCACCGGAAAACTCTTGGCTTTAGCCCGGCACGCACAAAAAGTGGACATTCTGCGTAAACTGCGATCCTAGTGTCTGGAGAAAGTTGCTCTTGGCGGTGCAAAACGACTTACCCGGATCGGACTGACACCCGAACGCACGTGGCCGGCCGACCGTGCCGCGCCCGCGTGGCCGACCGTGCGCGCCTTCATCGCGGAAAAAAGTTTGTACAGATCTGGTCTGCAGACAGAAAACTGCCGGTTCGAGTTTTGCTATAATAGCGAAGGTGGCAAGCCGAGCGGACCCTCTGGGAGGGATGTGTCTGGAAGTTCGGTATTATCTCGACCCAGACACCGGCCAACCCCACATTTATGGCCACGGCGTGACCGAGTCGGAAGTCGAAGAGGTCCTCCGCGGACGCGGCGAAGACCTGCGAGCGACCGGAGACTCGCGGCGGAAGATAGGGCAGACCTTGGTCGGCCGCTACTTGCAGGTCTTCTACGTGCCCGACGAGGATTCGGAGAGCGTATTCGTGATTACGGCTTATGAACCGCAGGGCAAGGCCAAGAAAGCCTTCCGTCGTCGACAACGAAGGAAGCCGAAATGAAGAAGCAGAAATTCCCCCCTGGCTGGGACGAAAAACGCGTGAAGGAACTGATCGCGCATTACGAAAATCAAACCGAGGATGAGGAGTTTGCCGACATCGAGGCGGCGCGTGAAGCCGCGGACATCACGCTCATGGCAATCCCGACAGAACTCGTTCCAAAGGTTCGGGCTACTTGCCGGCAAGTGATCGGCAACCCAGGATACTTGTGAGGAGGCGCCATGACCGGCAAGACCGAAACACAGTACCAACACCAGGAGCCGCGGCCCGGCTCCAATTACCGGACGCTGTTCCTCAAGGGTCGACGGATCGAGCGGCGGTGGTCTACGAAGCCATCCATGGACCTGAGGCCCGTAGCCCGGAAGAATTCGCGGAGGACTATCAGGTCCCCCTCCCGGCGGTCCTTGAGGCTCTCGACTATGTCGCCCAAAATCTCCCGCTCATCGAGCAAGAGCGGGACCGCGAGGCGGCAAGGCTCCGCGCCCGAGGTCCCATCGGGCCCGCGCACGAATGAAGGTGCTGCTCGACGGGAATCTGAGTGACCCTCGCTTGGCTGCGCGGCTTCGGGCTAGCGGTCACGATCCGATCCTTGCTCCTGACGTCGAATTGCTGTCCGCCACGGATGCGAGACTGCTGATCTTTTCGATCGCCCAGGGCTTCCCTGTCTTGACTCGCGATTCCGGGGACTTCGAGACCTCCACGACCTGGTCATCGCCGCCGCAGGCCATCATGCCGGGATTTTGATCGTCCGGTTTGACAATGACCCGCGCCACAACCTGACCGATCGGGGGATTGCTACCGCGATCGGCAAGCTGGAGTCGTCGAGCGTTCCCGTTCGTGAGAGGATTCACGTGCTGAACCAGTGGCGGTGAGTATCCGACCCAGGATGTCGACAAGACCGTAGTCGTACGCCCGGTGCTCTCGATTCACGGACACAGTGCGGAGACGAGGGTGCCCGGTCAGAATGCCTAGGGGATTGATATCCCGTTCCCGCTTACGAGTCGACGGGCGTGGCCGGACGAAGATCGATGGCCCGACTCGACATCCTTGGATCTTGAGCTACGAACGCCCTTGCGATGCCCGCTCCTAAGGTCGGCGGATCGCCATCGTGTCGCCGAAAACCCAGGCTTGGGTCGATGCGTCCGGTTCGCCGTTCTCGTTCTCGGTTCATTGGAAATCCCGCTCGTGCGGAAGTATAATCGGGTTCGAAATCGAGGACAAAACCAGATCTTGAAGGAGTCCCTCTCACTCGACCTAAGGCAAAATCTCCAGCGATGGTAGACAGAACGAATTCCGTCTAAATCCTTTTCTTACCTCACTGACCTTGGCGTCGATTGAAATGTCTCACATTTTCCTATCCCACAGCAGCTCGGACAAGAAGCTCGCGCGGCGGATCGCCAACGCGCTTTTGAAGGCTGGAATCGAAGTCTGGCTCGACGAATGGGAAATCCTCGTTGGAGACTCGATCACTCAACGAATCCAGCACGGCCTTGATGGCACCGACTTTGTCGCTGTATTGCTGTCAGAGAAGAGCGTTAAGTCAGGTTGGGTCGAAAAGGAATGGCAATCACAAATTGGTGTTGAAGCTGTATTCAAAAGAGTTGTGATTCTTCCGCTTCGGACAGATAATTGTCAGATCCCCACGCTTCTACGAGATAAACGATATGCGGATTTTCGCTCGCGATTCGCTACAGCGATGGCGGAATTTGTTGCTGCGATAAAAGGCCATGCGACGCGTCCATCGCGACAAGTAGCAACTCAGCAGCCAAGGATTCTGGCCGCTAAAGAATCCACGGATGCATTGATAATTGAAGATGATCTGATGTTCGCACATCGTCTCAGCGATTTCCTTCAAAAATCGGGAGTTTCGGTTACCATCGCCGACCCGATGCATGGCGCGATCGAAATGGCGAAACGATACCAGCCAAAGTCGATAATAATTGACCCTAGTTGGATCGATAGCAGCTACTTCGACAAGGGCGGGTTGAGTGAACTTCGAGCCGTGCGCTGCACGTTTGAATCGTCGGGCTGACCACGCGCATGCACGAGATCGAGCACTTGCTGGAGTTGTTTGACGCAGTTCTCGGTAAGCCGGCTACACTCGATGAATTACTGGAGGCATTGGAGGTTACACGAACGAAAAGGACATAATCAAGACGGGACGGATACCCGGACGCGATTGGTTTGTCTGTCAATCTAACCGCTGGATGGAATCCAATCCGGGACGGATACCGGGACGCGGGACGGATACCGCGACGCGATTGATTTGTTTGCGAATCTGTCCGCCGGATAGAATCCGCGTAGTGAACTTGTCGCCTCGTTCGCCGATTCGCTCGCTTTCCCTGGGCGGCCTTGCCGACGAACAGTCTGCTCCAGCCCAGAATCTTTTACCGTTTCCCGCACACGCTTCTCTTTGCCGTATGGTCGTCCTCTCTCGATGCTCACCAGCACTCGGTCTGATTCCTTCGTGGTCAAAGGACCGTTGACGCGAGCCGTCCAGTTCGCCGGCCGTTCCACCGGCCAATGCGATAACACGGCTTTGATCGCCACCGTGCCGTGCGTTCTCGACCACAGGCTGCCCCACGGCCGCAGTTGCGCTTGATCGACCAGCCCCGCTGATAAAGGATTCCACTCGACATACCGCAATTGCATCTTGCCGACGATTCGGTTCAGGACGTGATAGACAAAGCCCCCAGTGCTATTCTCGGTGTTCTTGGTATGACGGCATCTGCTAACTGAACGGAAGACTTCATTCAATACTAATCGCATCCCTGTTTCCGTCCCCAGGTCAAGGTAAGAGCCGGAGAGCTTGGCAAGATCACGAGTGCGATCGACGAGCAGAACTTTCGTTACCGAGGGGTCGTCACAGATCTGCTCGTAGAGTTCTGCCAGTACGATCGTTGGCATCCAGAGCCGGCCGGAGTGTTGAATAAAGCTATGGGCCACACCACCGGGAGCCGGATATGAGCAGAGCAGATGTTCGTATCGAGCAGGAAGCTCATTCATCCATGTCCCGACTCGTGGCCAGTTCGCGGTCCCGCTGGACCTGCTCGAATGCCTCGTCGAAGCCGGGTACGTCCGCGGCGATGCCCGCCGATCGCAGGATGCCTTCTCCCCAAACCCGAGCCGGCGAGGACACGCGAACCTCGACGTCTACCCTCTGGCCCTCGGCGATCCCCAGGTCGTGGTCCAGTTCGATCGTCTTGCCGTGAATGATGCCTTGAACTTGCTTTACCATATCTATTGTCTCCTCAGTCACTCATCTTCCGTGCGCGGCCACGGCGTGACCCTACATCGCCGAACCGCCACGCGAAACTTGTTCGCAGTTGGTGAAGTCCTGGCGATCTTTCGGTTACTCACAGGCGACGCCTGTGAGCCAGCGTCAAGTATAGTGAATGACTGGCCTCGGGTGGACTGGACTTTTCTGGTCAAAAATCGCGACCCGGTGCTGCTGGTAAACCAACCATCGAGCAGGAAACGTGTCCAACGCTGGAACCGGACGGTGCGCAGAGTGCCACGCGAGGGGAAAGCACACGCGCCTTGTGAGCAAAGCCGTGGACAAAAGAGCGAGATTAATCGTGCTCATCGCAGGGCCAGAGAGGCTTGACACGGGCTCGAATGTCCAAGGATAACGCGGCGACGCGCCGCGACCCAGGCCCGTCGCGGGCTGTTCAACCGGTCTTAACTCCCCGCCCGCGCGGATCTCGGAGACTTGCTCAAATCTTCATGAGGTCGGCGTCATGAGCAACGCGGCGTCCATGCTACGGTATTGGCCCGCTTTGCGTGGGCGGCCTTCCGGACGAACGGTCTGCTCCAACCCGGGATCTTTTACCGTTTCCCGCACCCACTTCTCTTCCCGGTATGGTCGTCCTCTCGCGATGCTCACCCGCACTCGGTCTCATTCCTTCGTGGTCACACGAGTGTTGACGCGAGCCGTCCAGTGCGCCGGCCGTTCCACCGGCCACGATGATAACATCACTTTGATCGCCTCCGTGCCGCGCGTTCTCGACCACAGGCTGCCCCACCGCCACAGTTGCGCTTGATCGACCAGTACCGCTGATGAGGGCAAGGGCAGGCACGGCAACCCGCGTGCTGGTCCTGGGATTTGGCAAGTTCGGAGTTCGAGTATTAAGCCCACGGAGAAACCGTGGCGGCGCGATGCCTATACCTCCGGCTCTCGGCTCTTGTCAGAATCGGCACCGCAATAATGCGTTAGGGGTGCCTGGACCACGGGCCCACCAAGAAACAGCCAGCGGTGCCCTGACTGTCCTTTCCGCAGGTATCCCGCCTCCAGTCAGCGGGTGTCTCGGCCCCCCAGAACACGCGAGGCGCCTCATCCACTAGCCCGCCGCTTGATCTCGGAAGAGTGCGAGCGGCTCGAACGCTCCGCCGAGTGCTGCCTGCGCAGGCAGCCCGAGCCACTGCTCGAGCGCGGCCGCGTAGACGCGGCGGAAGTCGACGTGCGTCTTCAGGTCGCCGTCCACGAGATCGGTCAAGCTGGGAGTCGTACCGGTCGGACCCCCGCGAACGCCGCCGCCGAGTAAGAACACCGGCGCTGCGGTGCCGTGATCTGTCCCGTGGCTGACATTCTCGGCAACCCGCCGGCCGAACTCGCTGAAAACCAGGACAGCCGCTCGGTTCGCCAGGCCCGATGCATCCAGGTCGGCGTGAAACGCTCCGAGCGCCCTGAAAGTTCCTCGAGCATCCGCTCGTGGTGGGGAAGCTGACCCGCGTGCGTGTCATAATTCCGCCCGCCGTCGCCGTGCTCGACGTAATAGACGCGAGCGCCGAACTCGACCTTGATCATCCGGGCCACCAGCTTGAGCTGCCCGGCCAAGCGGCTCGAGGGATAGGCAACATCGCGGCCGGCACCGCGGGATGAGAGGTCGAGCGCATGCGCCATGGAGTACGCGTCGACCAGGCTGCGCCGCACAAAGGCATCGAGGTCACCGTCATGGCCGGCCACCGCTTCCGACAACCGGCGAGTCCACTGCCGGGGGCAGGGTTAGATCGTCGAGTCCGTTGAATGAAGCCGCCGCGGCACGCGCCCCGCGCACGGCCAGCGGGGGAGACTCGAGCCCCACGAAGACCGAGGCCGGTGCCTTGTCCTGTACGGAGGCCCGCTCATCGAGCGCGCGGCCCAACCAGCCCAGATCGTGGCTCCCGCCCAGATCCGGCCGCGATCCGTCCGTCCGGGGATCGAACCGGGCCGTGTGCCAGTAGGCCATGCTCTGGAAGTGCGACCGATTTGGGTTCGGATAACCAACGCCCTGAATGATCGTCAGGCGCCGCGCTCGAACAGCTTGGCCATGGCTTCCATCGCCGGGTGCAGTCCCAGTCCATCACCGATCCGCAGGAGGTCTTTGGTCGCCAGGCGGAGCACGTTGCGGTGCCGCGCATAGCCCTCATCCGCGTAAGGCACGACGGTGTTGATCCCATCATTGCCCCCTGTGAGCTGGACGACGACGAGGATCCGTTCGTCGCGTTGTGCACCGCAGGCGCACGCCGTTTGGTCCAGAAAAGCGGGAACACTCGGCGATAACGCCACGAGCGCAGTCGACTTGAGGAAGGAACGTCGTGAAGCCATGTGAGGTCCTCCGCGAGACGAAAAGAGCGATCAAGGAGACGTTCGAACCGTCGTCAGGCCAACTGCGCAAGGGGAGAGGCGAGAATCAGGGTGATCGCACGCCGAGCCGCCTCGGGTTGCGCAGCACGCGAGCGAGTGACAGCCGCGACAATCTGGTCGCGCCATGCCGGCGACGGCGATCTTCCTGTGACCAGCTCGGCGAAGAACGCGACCTGGTCACCAAGCCCGCCATCGCGACCGTGGCGCACCGCCAGAGCTTGGGCATCGACCGGCTCGAGTAGTCCGATGGGCCGCCCGGCGACGAGGTCGGCCGCAAACCGCGCGCGGCCGATCGCTCCGCGCATCGTCAGCCAGGCGCGGCCGCCCGCCCAGCCGCCAACGTTCGGTGGATAGAACAGATTCTGCCCCAACGACTCTGCCCACTCGGCCAGGACCAGGGTGTTGGGAAGCGGGTTGAACACCTCCAGGGCACGGACAGCCCCAACGACGAACTCCGGAGGCCCAAGGATGCGCCGGCCCAGGCTGTCTCGAGCGAAGAAGCGGCGCGACCGCAGCACCGTCTCGACGGCCCAGCCGACGTCGAGATTTCGTTCGCGCACCCCAGCGGCCAGGGCCGCGACGTCATCACCCGGAATGGAGGCTTCGCCCAGCAGGAGACGGCAGATCCGCTCGGCCAGTCGGCGTGCCGTCGCGGGGTGATCGATGAGCATCGCGATCAAGTCGTCGCCGCGCCACCGCCCGCGATGAGCCAGGACGGTCTTTTCGCCGTCGTCGTGGCGGAGTGGATCGTCGTTCAATCGCCCGTCTTCGACGGTCCAGCCGGTCAGAACCCGCGCCGCCTCTTTGACGTCGGTCTCGGTGTAGTTCCCCACGCCGATCGTGAACAGCTCCATCAGCTCGCGCGCCAGGTTCTCATTGGGCTTCCCGCGCGTGTTCTCATTGGCATCGAGCCAGACGAGCAGGGCCGGGTCATGAACGACGCGTTTGAGCAGCTCGCCGTAAGGGGCGCGGGCGAACTCGCGGAAGATTTCGTTCTGCCGGCGGACCAATGGCCCAACTTTGCCCGCGCTGGTGGCGAAGTGGTCATGCCAGAACAGCGCCAGCCGCTCGCCCAGCGGATCGGGCCCCGCGACCATGCGGTAGACCCACCACGCCTGGAGCCGGCCGATATCCTTGGAACCAGACTCCACCAGTTTGTCAGCGATCGCGGCGAAATCCGTCGGCACGCCCTCGCCGCGGGCCGTGCCCGAGAGCAATCGGTCGATCGATGCGTCTGGCCCGCTGCTGAGGTCTCGCTGAAGCTCCCGCCAGGTCGCTGCAAATCCAGCCCGTCGGTGCAGATGAACCACCCGCGCCAGGTCCCAGGGGTCATCTGGGCCAGGGACGTACCGATCCCAGCCGGCGGGGCCGCGGGCTTCCCGCAGTGGATCGCGGTCCGTATTGAGATGGAGAGTCATCGAGGCAGTTCCGCCCCCGCGTTGGGGAAATAGGAGAAGAGCCGACCTGAATGTCGATCAAACGTGAAGCGCACCGTCCAGTCTGTACGGTTCTCACTTCGGCCCATCACCCGCGGGCCGCTTGGCGCTCTCCACGTGAACCGTCGCGACGTCCCGGACCTCTCCGGGCGCAAGGCTCAGTCCTTTGATCACCTCGCCGACGGTAGACGAGACGGCGGTCTCGATCGTCCTCGCCTCGCCGACCATGTAGCTCTCTTTCTTCACGGGCGTCACGAAGACCAGCTCGTACGTCATGCCGGGAACGAGCCCGTCGCTGCGGAATCGTCCCTCGTTGTCGGTCTGCACGGGACGGGGCCACGGGTTCCCGTAGCGGGAGTCGGGAGCGGAATTGCCCTTGTCGTCGGTGAGAGACACCGGCTCCGGAAACGCCGGCACGCCGAAATTGTCAGCATCGCCGGCGACCGCCTTGCCGTTTGCGTCAACCAGCCGTCCAGTCGCGGAGGCCCAGCGGTCGAGTTGCACCTGGACCGGATTCGGCTCGTCGCCGCGCAGCGCGGCACGGCCGATCCAGCCGCGCATCCTTCTGAAGGAACACGATCGTCCGTGGCCCTTCGCCGCTCGGGGTCGAGCCCATGACGGAGAAACTTCCGGCGATCAGGTCGATGCTGACCCCCTTGCCGTCGCGGGTCGACGCGCCGATCAGCCCGTAGGCCACCACGCCTGTCGCCGGCTTGCCGTCTGGCCCCACCAGTGTGCCGGTCAACTTGCTGGCCCGGGTCGAGCTCGATGTCGAACAGTGCAGGCTCTTCGCCGGTCTTCAGGTCGAGCATCTGGTAGCCGTGGCAGATGTTGTGGAGCGTCATGTGAGGCATGCGACCCTTGGCGCTCGATGAGCGGGAATTTCGCCCGGTCGGCTTCCCGCACCCGGGCATGCACATAGCTCCCGTCGATGATGAACACCGTGATAATCCCCGAGCCGGTCGGGACGGCGAGACTGTAGACACCGTGCTCGTCCGCGGTCGCCGAGCGGAGAAAATACTGGTTCAGGAGGACATTGTCCGAGAAGAGGGGGTTGTCGTCGTACGGTACGTATCGCGCCATCCCCAGTCTGGACTCGCCTGTTTCCTTGTCGATGAGCCGAAAGCGGAGCAGCACGCCGCGCATGAGCTTGATCTCGGTCTCGATCGGCGCGAGTCCCTGCGTATCCCCCACGGTCACCTTGGTCATGACGTACGGCTGGTCGTCACGCGGGTAGACGCTGAGCATGTAGGAACCGCTCTTGGGCATTGCCTCCAGGTGAAAGCGTCCCTGTGCGTCGGACTTCGCTCGGATGCCGCGGATATTGACATCGTTGATCTCGTCGCCGTAAATCCAGACCCCGGGTACCGGCTGGCCCGAGTCGGCGGCGCGGACAACCCCATGGATCGGCTTGCTCGGCCCGGCGACGATCTCGACGTCTTTATGGTCAATGGGCTTGCCGCCCACCACCTTCTGCGTGGAGACTTCCACCATCTGGTGCGCGACCGTGGGACCGCCGATGTGGAGAGTAACGGATCGATCGCGCCGATCCCTCGCAGCACGAAGCGTCCGTCCTTGTCGGTCTTCAAGTCGGTCGTCAGCCCCTTCCAGCTCGGCGACCGGGTGATTCGCTGGCTATCATGCATCTCTTGCACCCAGACGCTGACGCCAGAAACCGGCCTGGCCCTGGAGATCGATGACGCGGCCGCGCACCGGGACGTCGTCCGGGACGAGTTTCAGCTCATAGACGTTGGTCTCGCCGCCCGCCCAGCTCAACGCCGGGCCATAGCCGTCGGCGCCCGCGACAATCTCGGCCCAGGCCACGGCCGCTGTGTCTGGGTCGTTGAGTAGGCATTGGCCATCACGGATTTGGGAAAGCTGGCCTGGAAGGTGCCGTCAGGCCCGGTGGTGGCGAGAACTCGGGGCCGGGCTTCCTGGAACGTGTGGTGGTGCCAGCCGGGGCCGATGACGGCGTACCACCAGAGCGTGATCTGGGCGCCGGCAATCGGCTTGCCGTCCGGCGTGAGGACCCGCCCCTTGGTCTGAACGACGCCGTCGCCCCACGCCGTCGTAGGCTTTCGAGGCTGCGCGTCGACATCGCGGCCGTCGCGAAGCGGTTGCTGGCCGGCAGCCGGTTTGGCGGCGGCAGCGGCGCCCGGCATCGACCGCTGGGGAACGCCATCGACCTGCGCTCGCGAGGCCGCCATGGCGGCCGCGCTAGCCAGGGCAGCGACGATCAAGAGGGCGACCGTGCCGACCTGTAATCTGGCGATAAACATTGCCTTGAGGGCCCCTTCCGCCAGGTTGGCCACCGACCAGGAAACGGCGCCGCCCGTCGTGTATTGCAACGCAGCACGGACGGTCGCACTGGCCAGGGCGGGTCGTACGGCGGCTGCGGAGGCATCAGCCGGTATCGCGGCGGCCAGGGCCCCGGCCGGCAGCGCCAGCCCCCGTCTTGTCAGCCGGTCGCGCAACAGCCCACGAGCGCGGCGACAGACGGCTCGAGATCGTCCCCTCGGCGATGCCCAGTCGCATGCGCGACCGCCTTGCGCGGCAGGCCTTCGAGCTCGCACAGCACGACGAGAACTCGGTACTTCTCCGGCAAGCGGCTCACCTCCTCGTCCAGAACCGCGAGCCAATCGCCGTGGTCTTCGGCATCCTGCATCGAGCTTGCCCCAAGCACAGCCATCGCCTGCATCTCCTTCTCGCGCCTCTGGGCGGTACGGGTGCGTGCCACCCGTGCCGTCCGGTAAGCGACCCGATACAGCCAGTTGCCCAGGAGGTCACACCGCGCAATCGAGCGCGCCCTTCGCGCCAGAACGAGGAACGTGGCCTGGAAGGCGTCGTCGGCGTCGTTCGAGTCAGCGAGCAGACGACGGCAGACCCCCATGACCATCGCGCCATGGCGATCGACGAGGGCCGCGAACGCGGCCTCCGCAAGAGCCCCCGGCCCGGACAGAAACCGCTCGATCAGTTGCCCGTCGGGCAGGTCTCCGATCGTCCCAACCTCAAACAGCGTCCCGATCTCGCGGAGCGCCGCACTGCCCAGTTTCGCCGTCATGACGCAACACCCCCCGCCAGGCCCTTGATCGTCTGCCTACCTACATACTACTGACGCGGAACCACCCGGCGCGTCCATCAATCAGAGCAGAGCCATCCGTTTCTTCGCTCGACGTAGCGGAGATAGACCCAGCATAACGGCACCGCAACGCTAGCCGTTTCGCTGCGGGCTGACGCTGGACACGATCCTAACCCATTTATCGCGAAGCGATTTGGATCCCTCCGCCACGCCTGGCCTCGGCTGATTCTGTGTTCACGCGGCCGAACGTTCCAGCGCGGAACGCCCCAAGTACCACGGCCGCTGCGCGGCTGCAGCGCCTCATCGTTCCCAGCGGAAGACGGGGACCGATCTGGGGCTGCCAATGCATGTCCTGTCTGCGTTTCAAACGAAAGGACGCAAGTATGGGCACGGACCGTAACGACGAACTACAGCCACGCCGAGTCGCCAGAGATTCGGCGCTGTTAAGTAAGAAGTGTCGAAATTCTCTCGGTCTCCTTGGCCAAACCGGGCGTGAAACCAGTAAGATCGCCTTGGCGACGCATGGATGGGGCGGCCTACGTCGGATGCTGTTGGGCAGCGTCACCGACAAGGTGATCCGCGGATCTTCTCTCCCGGTACTCGCGTACCGGCCGACTGCCTAAGACGTTGCCGAGCGCCGACCTTCGGTGCCAGTTGTGGTAGCGAAGTTGCCCAGATGAGGGGAAATGAACCCGCGATGCGATGCTGAAGGACGGACGGGCCATACGTCCCGCAGGGTTTTGGCAATCGCCCGTTAGTGAAACGCGTTCAGGCCATGTCGATAGCCTGGGCCACTCGGTTGCCGGAGCGCGTGGCGGCATCCATCCCCCAGTTCATGTTGTCGGCATTGGAGCCGACGAAGTGTATCCGGCCGACCGGCTCCATTGTGTGCGGCCAAAACCGGTGTAGCTGCCCCATGGGGAACGGCAACCGTTCGCACCAAGTCGACCAGGGATCCGCGGTCCAGTCGTGGACCAGAACCTGCTCCACGGTCGGTCGGTTCTTACCGGGATAATGTTTGTTTAATACCGCCAGGGCTTCGGCGGCGCTCGCCTTCGACGAGACTGTGCCCAGCAAGATCGAGCGGTCCCCTGGCACCTCGTCGGCCGACGCCCAGATGGCATCAAGTCCGGCTTGGCCGAAGCGCAAGTCCGCGCTGGGAAGATCTCCCTTCCAAAACGGAGTGCGGCACTGGAAGACGACCCGCGCCTGGGTGCTGAACACCACGTTGCGAATCACATAATCCTTCGCCTCGGGCCATGCCGGTTGGACCGGCAAGTCCTTGAGTTTGCCCATCGGCAGGGCACAGACCAGGTATTCTGCTTGTAGAGATTTCTTGTCGCCGCACTCGGCATAATGCACGGTGACGCCGGATTTGCCATGCTCAATGCCCGTGATCGGGCAACCCAGGCGGACCCGCGGGCCCAGCCGGGCGGCGAACGTGTCGGTGAGGGTCTGATTGCCGCCGCGCAGGCGAAAGGTGTCCAAAGGATACTCGGCCAAGCCACGGTGCTTGCGAATGGCTGATTGCCAGATGGAATAAAGCGCGGACATTCCCGAGGCGCTGGCAGCCCGAACGCCGTCTCCCCGCCTGGCGGCGCAAAATCGAAAGGCCGCGTCGGTGGCGCCGGCTTTCTCGAGCACCTGGCCCAGAGTTTCATGGTCCAGCTCGTCCAGGCCAACGCCGAATGGTTGGTATTCGTCCTTGATGGCATCGATGTACGGGTCAAGATAAAGACGTGACAGCTCGTGCAGGCCGTGTTTGACGAGAAAATCGAGTTCACGCGCATTGAATCCGAAACCTTGCAGCACCTTGCGGTCGCGCAGTTGCTCGCCCGTATACCACCGGCCGTCGATCCGCTGCTGCTCGTGCTGCCGGCGGGGATAGCGTAGCACCGCGAGATCGAACTTCGCCACGTACTTCCAGTACTGATCATAGCCGGGCTTCGTGAAATGTTCGGCGCCGACGTCGGCGTAGAGGCCGTCGGCAAGCGGATCGTGGATGGTGCGGACGTGCCCGCCGGTATGCCCCGCGGCTTCCAGCACGGTAACATCGTGGCCGCGTTCCATTAACTCAAAGGCGCAGCACAGCCCGCCGATACCGCCACCCGCCACCACGACCTTCTTGGGCCGGCGTGTTTTCTCGTCGTCCCTGGTGATCTCCGGCAAGGTCGAAGCGAGGGCGGACCCGGCACATGCCAGAAAGTCACGCCGGTGGAGCGAGGATGCTGGCGCTAACAAATGGGACTCACTCACGGCAGTGCCTCGCGATCAAAAGGGCTATATTTGCCTTTCTCCACATCGTCGCGGCCCACGTTCATCGCATTCGCGATCGCTGTGGTGCCATGGGAATTATCGACCAGGATGTAGCTGGAATCCAGGGTGTTGAGCTCGGCGTATTTATCGCTAAGGAAATTTACTGATCACCGGCCTGCCGTTCGCCGAGCAGCCCGATTGGTCCCACGACGGCCGGCGTATCCTCTTCCGCGCAAGCCGACGGCGCAGGGGCCATCGAGGATGATCATCCTGGAGGGCCGCGATGGCCGACCGCACCTTAGCGACATCGGCTCGGGTGACAGCCCGAGATTCTCGCCGGACGATCAGACCATCGCCTTCGTGCTCTACCCCGGGGATCCGTCCGGCGAGCCGGAAGGGGTCTGGCTGATGAACGCCGACGGCACGAACCGGCGGCGGCTCTGCGAACTCGCCGCCCCATTCTGGTCACCCGATGGGGCTCAAGTACTTTTGAACGGCTTGCTGGCCCACACGATCTCGAAGATCTATGACTTCAAAATGACGCAATACGACAGGATGTGAATGGGTTGCCGCAGGTGCACCTCAACCTTGACGCGCTCGAATGCCTACGGCCATCGTCAAATCGATTATCTTCCGTTATGCAAGGACTTGGCAAAGGTGAAGGCAACCGCCAGAGTTGATGTTAGTAGTCGATGGGCTCGGGTGCGTGGTGGATGCTCAGGGGCGTACCCGAGTTTTGGGGTCGTGCATGAGAGGCGTCGGGACGATCGGGAGGATCAAGTCGTGGCGGCCCTCGGCATCAAGAGTCGTCTATCGACCGTTAGACTGATCGGAGTACGATTCGGAGGACGAAGCCATAGCCGTCGCCGAGTCTGTTGCCGATGCGTACATCAAGGACCAGGGGCCGATCGGTATCGTGAAATAGCGACGGGATTACGTGTCACCTCACTATGCGTACCACGGAGCGATTCATCCGATCCGGGAGTTGGATTTGTGCTGAGAGTTCGGCAAGATGACACCAGGAGCACGGGAGGACACGGCGCGAAATCTCCATCGGCTCTGGCAGCAATAGCTCAATTGCCTCCACGCGACGCATTACCTCCAAGCCGTCTGGGAACGGGCTCGAGATGCCAAGAAGAACGGGGAGACGATCGACGTGAGTCACTTGCCGGTGCCATGATCGATAATGTCGAATTCGCCGCCCAAGGCGATCCATGACACCGTCTATGGTGATCAGGTCCCCTGATGTGAAGAGCTTCGCAGACTGACAATTCGGGGTCCGAACCGCACTTCAGTAATATGACGGATGCGCAGCATGGATATCTTGACACGCTTGCTGAATTTACTCTCCTTGCTGGGAAGCCGACGCGGCAGGACGGCGAATCGCGGGAATCGCCAGTCGGTGGAGGTGCCTAAACCAATCGACCTATCGGCATCTCAACGAGACCAGATCGAAAGAAGAATCGCCGAGTTCATCGACGACTCGTCTTCTGTCTGCGCCCATGCCCATGCCCGTGCGGCTATCGCAAGGGGAAATGCACTACCGCTTTTCTTCGATTGGACCGGCTTCATGGCTCTGCGCCTGGATGGTCAGATCGTATGGATCCCTTACGATGATGAACCCGGCGACATAGAGGTCGTACCGGACGAGCGTCTGCGGAATATGGGTCTCTTTCGGGGAATAAAGCTCCATCCAGAGCTTCACTTCCTGATGCCATCAAAGCCGTCAGAAGCGATTGTCTGCCCAGATTGCCGGGGAACCGGCAAAGTACCGTTCCCAGAACACTTGAAGCACCTTGCCGATGCGGTGATCTGTTCTTGTGGCGGCATCGGCTGGGTGCCGCATAGCGAGCAGCCCTGAGGACGGTTGTTCGGATTCGGGCACTCTCGTCGGCTGATCGGACTTTTCTTGGGGGCCCTAGTATCATAGTTGTGTAGTGATGTCTTGGAGATGTGCTCAATGAGGGATCGAGAAATGTGGCAATGCCCGAAGTGCCAGTCCAAAGTTGACGACTCGTTCGACGTCTGCTGGTCGTGCGGAGCGACTCCGGATGGCGTCGAAGACCCGGATTTCGTGACCGCCGATGAAGCCGACCCGATCGCCGATGAGGAGATTCCCGAGGGAACCACTCTCGATGATCCTCGCGCAGACTTTGCCGGTACACCCATGCCAGATCTTGTCGAATGCTACATGGCTGCCGACACGATCGAGGCGAAGTTCATCGCCGACCAGTTGATGGAACAAGGAATTCCAGCGATCGCTGACAAGATCAACATAAACATGGTGATGGGCGGCTTGCAGCCGCAGCTGTGGGGATATGGACCGAAGATACGAGTCAGGGAGGACGACCTTCCAAAAGCCCAAGTCTGGCTTAAAGCATATGAGTAGCGGCGCAAAGCGAAGTAGGATGATCAGGGCTGAGCGTTTTACTTTGGGAGTAAACCGGTAATCTCGGGAGGAGTCGAGTTGCTATCGTAATAGCTAATGGCGAGGAGGTTTCAGTTACTGTGCCTCCAATCTCCCAACCGTTTCTGTTGCGTACGCCTTGAAATCGTTTGAAGACCTCGGAGCCGATGCCACCATACCTCTTCGTTGATTTCCTGGGAGGAAAGGGGAAAGAGCGTCCGCCGTGCAGTACTGAACGACGGATTCGGAGAGAAGACGATTGCGATCCGATCGCTGTTTCATTCGCAAGCGCTCATGCGGTTCCTTCGAGCCTCCTCGGAAACCACTTGCCCACGCCAGCCCAACCACCGGGTCCGCTTTCCCACGACCGAGCCAGAATCGCACGGCGAGTTGACGGTACGGCGAAGGTGATCCAAGAGCGGCTCACCCTCAACTCGGATCTTCCGGGTGCAATCACAGTTGTTGCATGTTGGATAGCCTTCGCAATGCTCGGGGCTCCGAGCGTCAGCCACCTCGATATCGGTCAAATACTTCTCCAGGTATGGCAGTTCCTCGTGCATCGCTACGCCGAAGTACTCCCGGCAATAGCACACCTCGACCCATCGGATCACGCCGGCTTCATCCACCCGCCCAGTGCAGATCATCTCGCCGAGGTTGCCATTGGGAAAGCCATCACCAAAACTCCCGTCCTCCAGAGCCCGCAGTAAGTCGCCCATCGCCTTGGGTCGGACTCTGGCTCCGAGCAGATATCGCATGTCTCATCCCCAATGAAAAACTACCTTCCCAACAATTGTAGGGAATTGGGCAAGCCGATCGAGCAGGACGAAAGAAGGACACTCTGGTCGATGGCGTTCGGCTCCGGTTTGGCGGTCGCCAACATCTATTACGACCAGCCGCTCCTGGCTGACATGGGTCGCTATTTCAGCGTTCAGGGGCATGGGGCTGGGGCATTGCGGCTCTCAGGACCGGAACAGCGCCGCCGGCTCGAAGGAACCGCCCACGGCGTCGCGCGAGCTTATGCCCAGCCAGTTTTCCAGGACCGAGGTATAGATACGTCGGAAGTCGGTGGTCATCTTCGGCTCGCCGTCGCCCAGGTCGGTCAGGCTCGGCATGTTGCCGGCGACACCGCCGCGCACGCCGGGGCCGGCGAGGAACACCACGCCCGCCGTCCCGTGATCCGTGCCGCCCGAGCCGTTCTCCCGGATCGTCCTGCCGAACTCGCTGAACGCCAGCAAGGCCACTCGTTCGGAGAGCTTTGCCGCCTGGAGGTCCTCGAAAAACGCGGCCACCGCGCCGGCAAACTCCGAGAGCAACCCGCTATGCGTGTCCTCCTGGGCGGCATGCGTGTCGAAGCCGCTCTGTGTGGTGTAGAAGACCCGCTGCCGAGATCGGACTTCAACAACCGGGCTGCCAGGTTGAGCCGTTCCGCCAGACCGGTGGATGGGTACTTGGCCGTATCATTACCGCCGGCGACGTGCGCCAGTTGTTTTGAGGCCGTCCGAGCGTCCACGGCCTGCCGGCGGACGAACGCGAGCAGATCGTCCTGATTGTTACTTGTCGCGTCTTGTTTGAGCGCAGCCGGTTCCGCGAGAAGCATTTCCTCCAGGCGACCGAGCGTCAGCGCCGTGCTGCGCCGGCCGCGCAGGGCTCCGGGGACCGAAGCGCTGAGCGCGTAGGAGGTCCCGGCCACCGGGTCGAGCGCCCGCCCAAGCCAGCCGTAACCCGTGTGCTCTTCGGGGTCGAAGCGGGCCGTGTGCCAGATCGCCATGCTTTCGAAGTGCGACCGGTTCGGGTTGGGATAGCCCACGCCCGGGATGACCGCTAGCTGTCCGTCCTGCAGCAGCTTCTCCAGCGGCTTTAGGGATGGGTGCAGGCCCAGTGTGTCGGACAAGCGGACCAGGTCTCGCTTCCGGATTTTCAGGGTTGGCCGAAGCTTCGCGTAGTTGGGATCGGCATGGGGCACAACGGTGTTGAGGGCATCGTTGCCGCCGTCGAGTTGGACGACGACAAGGACACGGCCGTCCCGATCGGTGGGGGCGGCACGTGCCGTGCGGGCCACGAACAGCGGCACCGCTCGGAGCCAGGGCCAACAAGGACGACGACGACTGCAACAACGCTCGACGAGTCAGCATGGCAGGTTCCTTTCGGTTCAGGCGAGCTGTGCCCGCGGCGATGACAGCAGAATCGTGACTGGCTTTCGCGTCGCCCGGGGCTGGGTCGGTTCCAAAGAGCAGGCGATGGTGGAACAGGAGCACGGAATCGGCATCGGAGCCAAACCCATATTTCCTCGGCAAGGCCGTGGGGTTGTAGGACGAAGGCCGGCCGGCGCTGGTGCCGCCCACCAGGGAAGCCGCGTAATTGGCCCGGGCGATCAATCCACGCGGGTGAATCCAGGCCCGGCCGCCCGGCCAGCCCCCCACATTGGGCGGCTCGAACAGTTCCTGGCCCATTCGCGTCGACCAGTCGGCCAGGGCGAGCATGCTGGGGGCCGGGTCGAACATTTCCAGGGCTCGCGCCGCGCCGGCGACGTACTCCACCGGGCCCAGCACGCGCGTGCCCAGGTTGGCATCGGCGAAGAAAGCTCGCGATTTCAGGATGGTGCCGACGGCCCAGCCGATATCCAGGCCGCGCTCGCGGAACTCGGTCGTCAGCTCGCTCACCGCTTCCGGAGGCAAAGCGGTCTCGCCGAAGAACAGACGGCATAGCTTGCCGGCGATACGCTGGGCCGTGGCGGGCTGGTCCAGCAGAATCTTTACCAGATCCGACCCGGCCCACCTGCCCTTGTGCCCAAGGATGGTCTTCTCGCCGTCGTCGTGGCGAAGAGTGTTCTCGGCGAACCTCTCATCGTCGACGGTCCAGCCCGTCAATGCCCTGGCGGCTTCGTTGACGTCGCGTTCGGAATAATGGCCCACGCCGAGCGTAAACAGCTCCATCAATTCGCGGGCCAGATTCTCATTCGGATGCCCCTTACGGTTGGCCGGGGCGTCAAGGTAGACCAGCAGAGCCGGCTCACGAACAGCGGCGCCCAGCAGGTCGGCGAAGTGCGCCGCGCGTGCCGGCGCAGCGTGTCGTTTTGGCGGTACATCAGGGCAGCGTCCTCGACCTTGCTGTTGGCGGTGGCGAAATGATTGTGCCAAAAGAGGGTGAGGCGCTCGGTCAACGGGTCTGCGCCGAAAAGCATGCGGTAGAACCACCAGGCCTTGAGCCGGTTGATCTCCTGCCCGGCGACCGCGGCATCGGCCAGCAGTTGGGCCGTAGAAGCAAAATCAGCACGTGCGGTGCAGGCTGTTCCGGCCAGCAGGCGGCCGACGCTCACGATGGGCCCGTCCCTGAGGTCGCGCTGCAGTTCTTCCCAGGTGGCGGCGAAGGCGGCTCGGCGGTGCAGGTGAACGACGCGCCGCAAAGTCCAGGGCGACCTGTTGTCGGGCTCGAATGGCGCCCAGTGATGGGAGACCATGGTTATTCTCCCTCAGCGAGCTTGAGCTTTCCAAGGTCGGTGGTCCGGCCGGACTCGACCTTTGCCTTGTTGACAAGCCCTTGGCCATAGCCGCTCCGTTTGCTTGCGTAGCGACGCCAAAGTTGGAACTCGAGGCCCGGGATTACCTCGTCGATGATGAAGGTGCCGCCGGCGTCGGTAACAACCTGATCCGCACCGTGGATGAACGCATGTACGGTAATGCACATCCCATCGATGTTGATGCCGGCATTATGGTAGGTGAGGTTGACGTTGACGCCGCTCACAGGCTTGCCGGCCCCGTCGACGACGGTTCCCCGAACAACGCCACAGGGGCGCAACCGCACGACCACAGGCCCTTTCTCGTCGCTCTTGAGCGTGAGCGTGGCGAACAGCTTCTTGCTGGGTTCGTAGAAGACCAGGCGCCGCGGTTGGCCTGACTCAGCGACGCCCTGGGCCAGCCATGAATCGGTTTCAGTGCGTATCGGATCGTCGAGGCCAGACGCGCGGCCTTCTTCCCAGACGAAGGTGTTGGCGAGCGGGCGGCCGGTGGCGTCCTGGATCTTGATCGGGATCGTACTTGCGGGCTCCACGGTAATGTCCTGCTTGACCGTCGTGCCCGGTTCGATCTGGAGGACCTTGCAAAAGCTTCCTTGCAAACCTGGGAATCCGCCGTCGGCTGAGGCGTAGGCTCCGGGATGGCCGGCCGGGAAATACTGAGGATACCTGGGGTCGGCCGTCGCCCGCTTGTACTTGAGCGAGGGATACGCCTGTCCCGCAGGCGACCAGTCGTGGTCCACGCCGCCCATGAGCAGTACGGGGCCGGGGATGGTCACGATCCGGAAGGTGCCGTCCTCCGCGGTTGACGTGTTGAAGGCATTGTAATCGTGCAGTAGTGAGGGAAGCATGCGAGCGAAAGCGTTGCCGGCCAGAGCGGCCAGGTGGATATCGCCGCGGATGCCCTTGCCGGTGGCCGCGTCGATCATGCGTCCGGTGATAACCGCCGTCTGAGTGAAGCGAGTCACGGCGATGTCGGCCGCGACGGGAGCATAGTCATCGGTGTCGGGGACCGTGACCTGTTGGCCGAGCAGGCCGGCCGAGAGGTCGGCGTGGACCCAGAGCCAATAGGAGTTGTGTTTGTGGACCCCTCGAATCTCGTAACGGCCTGCCGCGTCGGTTGTCGCGGAGAGCCTGGGTGCCGTCCTGGACAATGGACTTCCACGCCCGGCCAAGGTTTGCCGGTGCCGGCGTCCCGGACGACGCCACGGATGACCTTGCCCGGGTCAACCACGAAGACGGGTTCCGGCCCGTGCAGCACGGGCGCGGGCGGATGACCCGAACCCGAAACAATGATCGGGCTCTGCTTGCGGGCGGTCTCATTGTAAGGCGTCGCGTTGAAGCCCGGGCGGTTGACCACGCGCCAGTCGGCAGCGGCGCTGCCGGCCCCCGACGTGTGCAGATGTACGAGCCGCTCCGCACCCGTTCCCGCGAGACTAAACCGCCCCTCCGCATCGGTCGTGGCCGGGGCAATGGCGCCGCCTTCCTGCCAGAGGTTCCTGTCCGCTTCCGGCCATAGGAAGGAATACATCCGGTTCGTCCAGGCCGACAGGAAACGATCCACGGAGTTGCCGTTGACGGCCCCAACGGTGGTGACGGCCACCTGAACCCCCGCAACCGGTTTGCCCTGTGTATCCACGATTTTGCCGCGGATCACGTTATCCTTGACCAGGCGCAGCTCGACCGCCCGCGCCGGGTTGAGTCCGGCGATACCGGCGAAGTCGATACCGGCGCCTGGAGCGCACGCTGCGAGGAAACGCGTTGGCTCCGCCGTCTCCCTGGGAATCTTGACCGTGAACCGGCCATCGGCGCCCGACGTGCCGAGGTTCTCGGGCTTCTGTACTCCTGCCAACCAGGATGAGCCTGGCCCCGTTGAACGGCCGGCCCTGCGGATCCAGGACCTGACCGGAGACGTTCATCATCGGCTCGAGCGCCGGCCGCTCGGCAACGGCTTGCTGGGCGTCGCTCTTGGCCGGCATGGCCTGATTGTCTGGCGGCGTCGCGCCGGTCGGCATCAGAGAACCAGGCCCCGAAACTCAGGGCACTGACTCCGAGGAGGATGAGTGCGGCAGATCATCGATTTCTTGAGCGCAACTTGCACGGCGACCCCCTTGAGCGAGTGCAGCGACGGCGCCGCGGGGAGAGCCCGCGATCGCAGCCAGGACATCCTCGAGCACTCTTGGCCGGGACGCTTCCGCCGGGGAGGTGGCCGCCAGCGTCAAGAGACCTGCTCCCAGGGCACAGCCACGGCCCATCAAGGCAGCGCCCAGGCGTTTCCGACCCCGCTCCAACTGGATCTTGATCGTACCTGCCGGCACGCCCAGCCGGACGGCCGCTTCGTCCCGGGTCAGCCCTTCCAGATAGCACAGTACCAGCGGCTCGCGGTAGCGAGGCGGGAGCCTGCTCCAGTTCTTCGTCCAATGCCGCCAACAACTCGCGGCCGCTCATTCCGTCGACCGCCTGCACGACTTCCGGAACGGCCGCCCGCGCTTCACGCCGGGCTCGTCGTTGAGCGGCCACCCGGGCATTGCGTGACACCTTACGGGCCGTGGCGTAGAGCCAGTTCGCCACCGACGCCTGCCAGCGGTTGTGACTGCGGGCCTTGCGGGCCAGAATGAGGAAGGTCGCCTGGCAAGCGTCCTCGGCATCCTGCAGGTTCGGCAAGACACGGCGACAGACGCCCAGGACCATGCCCCCGTGGCGGCGGAGCAGCGCTGCGAAGGCGGCTTGATCGTTGTCATCGGAAAAGCGGCGGAGGAGATCCGCGTCGCTGACGCCGGAGAGGCCGGCCTGCGCCGTCTGGATCGCCTTCAATAAAGCAGCCGTTGTAGCCCTCGACATAACCACCCTCCCGTCGCTCACGGTCCCTCTACTAATGTCATGTGCGCCGGCCGCCGGGTGGCATCAAATAGCCGCGGGATCGGGTCGCCGGGCATGGCTACTTTTCGGCTGCGCCGATGACAAAGCTATTTCCCCCAAACCCGACGATCACTTCGGCGAAGTGGTCCCACGACGCGGCCATGCACGTCGGCTGGTCGAAGATGCCCGAGGGGTAATACGAAACGCGCTGCCAGGTGGCGCCGGCGTCAGTCGAACGGAAGATTCCCCAGTCGGGAGACGCGGCCATTTTTCCGTAGAAATAAACGGTGTATTTCGAGTCGTTCGCCTTTGGCGATCCAGCGCCCAGGCAGAGTGTGATGGCGTATTCGATTCCGTCGAATTTGGTGAACGACCTGCCTCCATTGGTACTGTGCCAAAGGCCGTGCTGGCTTGCTCCGTCCCAGCCGTCGCAGAACCACAGGTCGTTCTTGACGACGCGATTGACGGCGAGCTGGCTGTGGTGGTTGAGGCTTGATAGTCCGGCCTCAGGTTGTTGTTGCCAAGATTTCCCGCCGTCCGTCGAGATGTAAAATCCACCTGCCCAGCTCGCGACGAAATAGAACTTGTCCGGCGTGAACGGATCGGCCGCGAGCGAGCGCTGCTTGAGTGCGAAGATCCAGTAGCCGTTCTTGATCGGGAAGCCCGCGCTCGGCTTCCAGGACTTGCCGCCATCGTGCGAATAATAGGTGGGCCCGTCGCCGGTTGGCAGCCACACCAGGTGATCGCCCCCGGTCTTCCAGCCGGCGCGGCGGCTGATCGCGATGCTGCCGGCGGCCTGCAATGCATTTCCGGTCGATGGGTCGACGGGAAGTCCGGCAAACCGGGACCAGGTCTTGCCGCCGTCAGCCGAGGAGCCCGAATAACTCTTGCCGGACCCGGTGTGATGAACGTCAGCCGTGACGACAGCCAGAAACTCGGGTGCGTTTGGACAAAAGGCGAGGCCGGTGCCGTTGGAGATGAGCTGGTCTTGAAGGGGGATCTGGCGGGCGACAAACTTGCTCGTGTCTGTGGTCACCAGCCCCGTGGCGTCTTCGACGGCGAAGACAGTGTGGCCGCCAGGAGGCATGACCACGTCATGCGTGACGAATTCCTCGATCCCGATAGAATCGATCGTCCAGAGCGGCGGATTTTTCGCATCTTCCTTGTCCGTTCCCGTGCGCTGCCAC
The DNA here is from genome assembly GCA_963850935.1 of uncultured Isosphaeraceae bacterium. Taxonomy (GTDB): domain Bacteria; phylum Planctomycetota; class Planctomycetia; order Isosphaerales; family Isosphaeraceae; genus CAWFRS01. The sequence continues at coordinate 128,130 of CAWKNT010000025.1, read as the reverse complement.
CTGAGCATGCCTTCATTGCCCTGGGGAATCCAACATACGCCGTCGCGATCGACAACGACGCCGGCGTTGGAGCGCCAACCGGTCTTCTGAGGCAGCCAGCCCAGGCTATTGGCGAAGACCATATCCGGGCCGAACATCGTCCACGTTTTGCCGGCATCCAGCGAGCGGCTCAGTCCCCCGCCATCGCTGATGGCGAAAAGACGCGCGGGGTTGCCGGGGTCGAATCCGACCGCGTGCGGCGCACGCGCCCAGTCGAGCTCAATACGGCACAGTACGCCAGCGTCCGTTCCGCCAGCTCCACAGGTCGCGCGAGCCGCCGGACACAACATGCAAAGTGCCCGAAGCGTCGAGCGTCGAAAACATGCACGTTCCATCCAGCTTCGATGCCGAGCTGATGTTTTTCCAGGTTGCGCCTCCGTCAACGCTGCTGAACACCGAGCCGCGCGGTACGACAGCGAAAATCGTGCGAGAACATTTGGCACGGTCGCGTACGACCATGCCGCTCGCCGAAGCGAAGTGAACGCCCAGCACATTCGCCGAGGAGGCTGGCGCACCGCCGCCCTTGACGACGGCCCAGTTCACACCGCCGTCGTCGCTGCGCCAGAGGCCGTCTTTCAAGCTGCCGTAAAAGACGACGGCGCTGTTGTTCGGATCAACTTTCAGACGCTCGCCCTCGGTTCGCCAGGGTCCGTTTGGTTCCATGGCAAGCGATAAGGTTCCGGCCGTGAAGTTGATCCCTCCGTCGGTGCTCTTAAAGACATTCCCTCCCAGAGGCGACTGATTGTTCTTGAGCATGTCCGGTCGCCTCGCGTTCATTGTGAGGAGCACGGTCCCTTTGTGCGCCGGGTCAATCGCGATACTGTCCACGCCGCAGACCACGGGCGTCGCCGCCAGGTCCTTGGGCATCCCTTGATCGCCCGCGCACAATCATCGGCCGCCACTCGCTTCCATCCCAGCGGTAAGCGTTGCCGACGTCGGTCCGGCAATAGCGAACGTTCGCATCGAGCGGATGCGTGACAAAACCCGTGACGAACCCCCCTGCGCCGAGCCTGACCGGCTGCCAGTGATAGAGCGACGCGGTAGGTTCGCCCGCGTGAAGCACTGCCCCCAGCACGATGATCGATGTCAACGCACCGGCAAAAGATCGTCTCGGTATGCTGTCAATGCAACTGGCCATTCGCGCTCGCGTCATGAGACATTTCAATTCACGGACGATTGAGTCTTTGAACGCAGCGTCGATATTAGATGGTTTTGTGAACGCCAGCCAGATCGCCGCCTCCTTGATCATCGAGCCGGTCAGCGACCTCTAGAGTCGGAATGATCGTTCGATATATATCTCGATGGATTCACCTTTTGATGGACAGGGAAGCGGGCCACACGTGTGCCGCGAGCTGCGCTACTGCCGGCAACTTGGCGATCGGCACGGTGCCTTCTGCCATCCCGTAGGCCGGCATGGTGCGAACGACTTGCAGCCCGTCCGCGCGGAGCTCGAGCAGGTACGCACCCAAGGCGGGGGGGAACGCCACCTTGATTCGCACGGCGACTCTGAGGCTGCTGATGGGGGGCAACCCGACGGCGGCGAGGCCTGGCGTGGAGCGGCTATCGACGACTTCGTCCTCGTACTCGCGGTAGAGCGATCGGAGTGCTGCAGAAACGTTGCCCGGCAGAGGAGCGGGCGATCGGTCGCTGAGAACCTCGCGCAGGCCGATATGGTCGTTACCGCGCGGTTGGTTGGCCGGTTGATGATGCACCAAAGCTTCAAACATCGCGCCCGGGGCACCCCCAGATAAGAGACGCCGATCATCGAGGGATTCCAGCAGAGGCCCGGCCTGCCGGCGGGCCCGCCGGAGGCGTCGTTGTGTGGTGAACATGGCTGTCACATCCTGGACGGGTCGATCGCCAGATGACGCTCTTCCTGAAATGCGCGCCGGGCGATTTCGGTGTGGCCGACCGGTTTTTCGGGCGGGCCTGCTCGTGAAGGCGGGCGTCCTCGCGATCGCGCGCCTGTTGCCGAAGGTAGCGGGCGCAGCCGCCTCCAGCCGACCTCGGGCCGGAGGTGGCCGCGACGCCGTCGTCGATAAGAGGCTCGGCGGCGTCAAAGCGTGCCGTTCGGCCTTAACGAATCGGTCATTTAGCGAAAGTCGTCTGGCCCCGGGGTGTCCTCGCTATCCCCGGTGACCTCGAAGTTGATGCGGCCGATTGGCTAAATATCATGATCCTGCTTATCGGTTTGAGTGTCAACCGGCCATCGAAGAAAGTCTGCAACGAGCCCGCACCGCCAGAGAATGGTTTGGATTGGCACGCGCAAACGGTGGCGGTGGGGGAAACCCGGAGGCGATTTGTTTTGGATTTGTTTGTTTCTGATTCGGAAGAACTGCGGAACGAAGTGGTAGCTCGACGTGGCTGGCGCACCGTAATATGTTCTGAGCCCGAACATCCCGAAATCGATGAGGAGTCCTCAACATGCGGCCTCGGATTTGTTGGTCAGCGATCTCCAGCACCAAAACGCGGGCCACGGCCGTCACCGCGCTCGCGCTGACGGTCGCGACGGTGTTGGCCACAGCGGATGACGCGGAACCGGCGAAATCCGCTGATATCAAGTCGAACTCGGCCAAGAAGGCGGAATCGCCAACGCCCAAACCCGAAAAACTCGGCATTTTGATCAACGATTCGCGTGCATTCCCCGGTTACAACCTCATTAATCCTGGTCGCAAGCAGACGTACCTCTATGACAACGAAGGTCGCGTCGTTCATTCTTGGACGAGTGAACATAGCAGCGGGGCGGCGGTCTACTTGCTCGACAACGGCCGTCTCTTTCGTCCGTCTGAGGTCGTCGATCGCAAGCCGGTTTTCCAGGGTCCCGGTGTAAGCGGTCGGTTTCAAGAATTCGACTGGGACGGCAACCTCGTTTGGAATTTCGAGTACCACAGCGAAAAGCGGTTGCCACACCATGACGCGATCAAACTGCCCAACGGCAACGTTCTGGCCATCTGCTGGGAAAGGATGGAAGAAAAAGAAGCCATTGCGGCGGGCCGACGACCAGAGACCGTGAAGGATTCTCACCTCCAGCCCGATTGCTTGGTCGAGATCAAGCCGACCGGCAAGACCACCGGCGAGATCGTATGGGAATGGCGAAGCTGGGACCACCTGATCCAGGACCGCGACAAATCCAAGCCCAATTACGGCAACGTTACCGAACATCCCGAGCTGTTCGATTTGAACTACATCCACGGCGAGGAAGACCAGGTCTCGAAATTGATGGCGACCAAGGACGGCCGCGACAAGCTCCGCAGCCTGGGTTACGTTGGCAGCGGTCCTGCGGCTCCAGCGGACGCCAAAAAGGATTCGCCGCAGCAAGCCGCGCAAACTAAAACCGCCGACAAGGATGACGCAGCGAAAGCCCAATCCAAGGACAGTCAGAAAAAAGACCAACCACGCGCCCCTCGTAAGAATCCCGATTGGATGCACGTCAACGCCGTGGCGTACAACGCCGAGCTCGACCAGATCGCGCTCAGCAGTCCCAGCTTTCACGAGATCTGGATCATCGACCATAGCACCACCACGCAAGAGGCCAAGGGCCACACCGGCGGTCGTTGGGGCAAAGGGGGCGATATTCTCTACCGCTGGGGCAACCCACGGGCGTACCGCAACGGTACCAGCCTCGAACAGCGCCTCTTCGGTCAACACAATATCCAGTGGATCCCCAAGGGATTGAGTGGCGAAGGCCACTTGCTCGTCTTCAATAACGGCGGCGGTCGTAAGCCCGTCGAATACTCCTCGGTCGATGAATTTGTTCCGCCAACTGACAGAGACGGCAATTACATCCGCCCGAAACGCGGACCGTTTGGTCCAACCATGCCGATTTGGAGCTACACGGCACCCAACAAGAAGGACTTCTATTCGTGGTTCATTTCGGGAGCCCAGCGTCTTCCCAACGGGAACACGTTGATCAACGCGGGCGCAGTCGGCATCGTCTTTGAAGTGACCCCTGAAGGGGAAACCGTGTGGAAGCTGTCCAACCCATTCAAAAACGCGGTGCCCGGTCAACCGATGGAGATTCCGGCCAAGGCACCGAAGCGATTCGAGGCGGTTGCCCGCGCCATGCGCGAGGCGCTCGGTATGACGCCCGATCAGCGTAAGAAACTCGACGAGATTGACAAAGAGTTGATCGCCAAGCTCGACAAAACGCTCACCGCCGACCAAATCAAAAGCTTCGCCGAGCCAAACCCGGCCGACCAAGCTGATCTCAGCAAGCGACCTCCGGGCGAGTACCTCACGGCGTTCAACAGAAGTACGCCGAAGGTCACTGACGCTCAGAGGAAAGAGTTGCAGGCACTGCAAAAGGACTTCAGTCAGAAGATTGCAAAGATCTTGACCGACGCACAAAAAACCACGGTCGCGGACTTCAAGAAAGGTCAACTGCCCAGGCTAAAGGACGCGGCGCACCACCAAAGGCGGGTAACACTCTTTTCCGAGCGACACGATACGCCTTGGACCACCCGGCGTTCGCGGGCAAGACGTTTAAGCCAGGCAAGACATTGGTCGAGATCGAAGAGGAAGCCGATAAGGAGAAGTCAAAAGCGGACGCCGCGGCCAACGTGAAAACGGCTGCTGCTTCGACGTAAGCCAAACGGCTTCCGCGTTGTTTTGATTTGACTTCGTCTTTTTTCTGGGGAAGTACCTGCGCGCAGAATCGGAAATTTGGCGGAAGCGATCCGATGCTTGGCGCAGATCCACCCACGCTTTAAACGGTCACAGCCCGCGGGCGGAAGCGCGATCGTAAGCGGTCGGTGCTGGATACCTGGTTCGACCCGATGGTGCTCGGCTAACCGCTGCCAACTCTACCGATTCGACGGCCCTCACGCTGTGGCTTCGTGATGATTTCGGCATTCGATTCCGATAGAATCAGCCGCTCTGGAACGGAGTTGTGGCGGTGACCGGCTTTGTTGACGGAACCGACTGCCAAGGTGAACGACTCGAATCCCCGCGAAGTGACGCAGGACCACCAATATGCGCATCTCAATGCTTCTGGCACTCTCGTTCGTTCTCGGATGTGTTTCCAACGTCCTCGGCCAGGGAGGAGATGTAAAGCCGCTGCCGCTGCCGAAAACCATCCGCGTGCAGAGTGCCGCACCCCGTGGCGAGGTCTGGGCCAAGCTTTCTCCCAAGGAAAAGATGCTGGCCTACCACTTGATCCAGGCGGCCAATGCCGGCCGCGAGCTGCTGTTTCAGCGAACGCACCGGCACTCCTTGACCATCAAGAGTCTGCTCGAAGAAGCCCTTTCTCAAGAGCAGATCCAGAAAACGAAGAGCCAGCTCGGTGAGAAAGCGTTTCAGGAGTTCGTCGTCTACGCCGCCAAGTTTCTCGACCAGGGCGGTCCGTACACACCTTCCAACCGCAAGTATGTGCTCGAGCAGGTGACGCAGAGTCAAGTCCAGGCACTCATCGATGGCTCCAGCAGAGCGTCCAGTCTGTCCAGGCAGGATCGAACCGAGATCGCCCGGTTGCTATGCGACCCGCAGTACGAAGTGCAGCAAGCGCCGGAGAGTCCCGATGGGAAGGGGCTGGAGAAGACCGGCAGCAACTATTACGAGAAAGGCATCACCGGCCCGGAAGTCATGGCGGTTCTCGACAAGACCCTGAAGCCGAACATCAATTCACGCGTCATCCGCTCGGACAAGGGATTGGCGTGCGAGACGCTGACGACGCAGAGCCCGGGAGTGGTCGGTGCTGCTTTGCAGAAGGTGGTTGCCCACCTGCAAGCCGCCCGGCCGTACGCGCTGACGGCTCACCAAAAGGAACAGATCGAGGCCATGATCAAGTATTTCCAGGGCGGCGATGTGGAAGATTTTCGACAGGCCAGCATCTCCTGGGTCCGCGACCGGGCCGATTCCCGTGTGGACTTCATGATCGGCTGGGTCGAGTTTGTAGGCGATTTTCTGTCGCGCATGGCGGCCTGGGAATCTTACGTGCAGATCGTCGACCCGGAAATCAGCCGCCTGGCTCAGGCGCTGGCGCAGCGGGCGCAGGACTTTGAAAATGCCATGCCTTATGGCCCGTTCAAGAAAAAGTTCCCCGCCGATTATTCGCCGCCTGCCCTCATGGTCTATTATTTTCAGGAGATCTCCGGCTTCCGTTCCGGCGGCTACAATCTCCCCAATTTCGACGACATTCGCCGCGATGTCGGCGCCAAGAACATCATTCGCCTGCCGATGCCGGGTGAAGATGCCGATCCGACGCTCAAAGCGATGCGCCGCGAAGCCCTCCAGGAGTTTCTGCCGGCCAGCAAGGTCGAACCGGTCCTGGCAAACCGGGAGAGGTGTTATCGCAACCTGGTGCTGATGCACGAAATCATCGGCCACGGTTCGGGAACCTATGACACCAGCAAGTACGGCAAAACCGATGATCCGGTATCGGTTCTGGGTAGGCTCGGTAGTGCTCTCGAAGAACAGCGTGCCGACCTGACGGCGCTGGTTTTTGTGGACGACCCCAAGTTGGTCGAGATTGGCGCCTGCAAAGATGCGACCGAGGCCAAGCTCTTTCGGCAGCTCACTTACGATATGTACCTGGGCGATTTCCTGCAGCGGCTGTCCCGTGACCGGACGCTGGCGGAAATGCACCAGCGCGGGCATTGGCTGTTCATCAACAAGCTCCTGAATGCAGGGGCCATTCGGTGGGTGGCACGGGACGGTGGGACCATGACGCCGGAGAATCAGGTGCTGGCGGTGGTGGATTACGACCAGTTCCAAAACGTGGCCCGTGCGGTGCTGGGCGAGCTCCAGGCGATCAAGGCCAACCGGGAAGAGAAGCAGCTCAAGGCGCTGTTCAGCGAGTACGCTCCGCTATCGGCGATCGAACAGCCCTGGGCGCAGGCGGTCATCCGCCGTGGCCAGCATCTGGCGATCAACGCGGGCTACGTGGAACAGCCTTGGCGTGTGACGGCAGAAGGCAAGTACGAAATGCTCGGCGGCAGTACCCTGGAAAGCATCGCACCGTTTTGGAAGCCTTGAGCGAGGCCGCCTCGCCAGAACAGTGCATCGCGCCGAAGCCAGCCGGGGAGGTTGGGCCACTTCCAATCTTCCGCCCGCGCCACCAGTTCGGCGAGCAATTGCCTCACTTCTCTGTGCCGGCTTGTGATGCGACAATGGCCCCACCTGGCTGCCATGAAAGCGATCGGTCGTCGTCAGGGATCGAACAATGGATGAAACGAAGGACGAGCCTGAAACGGAAGCGTCTAAAGCGCGCGCTGATGCTTCGAGTGGCTCGTTGGAAAAGACCAAAGGACTCTCGGAAACGGAACGTTGGCAACCGCCTGTCGAGGATTCGAGTGGCTCCCCGCACGCGGAACCCGCGAAGATCGGGCGTTACACGATCCTGGGACGACTGGGTCAAGGCGGGTTTGGAACGGTCTATCTTGGCCATGACGACGACCTCGACCGCCCTGTTGCCATCAAGGTGCCGAAGACGGAACGGGTCACCCAGCCCGAGGCTATAGAAGCGTTTCTCAAAGAAGCCCGAGTCATTGCCAATCTGGACCACCCCAACATCGTGCCAATCCTGGACGTGGGCCGTAGGGAAGACGGACTCTTGTTCGTCGTCTCGAAGTTTATCGATGGCAGCGATCTGGCGTATCGGATGAAGCTGGCCCGACCGTCGATCCGGGACTCGGCAGAACTGGTTGCCACGATCGCCGACGCATTGCATTATGCCCATACGCGAGGGCTGGTCCATCGGGACGTCAAGCCCGCAAACATCCTGATCGACGTGTCAGGTAAACCCTGTGTCGCCGATTTTGGCTTGGCCCTCACGGATGACGACTTCGGCAACGGCGGGGGAATCGCGGGCACGCCTGGCTACATGAGTCCCGAGCAGGCCAGGGGCGAGGGTCATCGGGTTGATGGGCGATCCGACATCTTCAGCCTGGGCGTCGTACTCTACGAGTTGTTGACTGGAAGGAGACCATTCCGAGGTGATTCTCTTCTGGATGTGATGCAGTCGATCATCGACAATGAGCCCCGTCCGCCCCGCCAGATCGATGACACGATCCCCAAAGAGCTGGAGCGGATTTGCCAGAAGTCGCTGGCGAAGCGGGCGTCGGAGCGGTACACCACCGCCAAGGACATGGCTGAGGATATTCGTCTGTTGCTCCAGGCCACAGGAGGCATGGTCTCGCGTGGAATCCCTACGGCTATCATGAGCCCCCCGCTCGGATTAGCCCTGGAATCCGCTCCATCCGCGGCGACATCCAGGCAATCCGACTCCGGCGGGCGAGCGACCAAGATCGTCCCGCGAGGCCTGCGATCGTTCGATGAGCATGATGCCGACTTCTTCCTGGAACTCTTGCCCGGACCTCGGAACCGAGACGGACTGCCTGACAGCATCCAGTTCTGGAAGCAGAGAATCGAGCAAATCGACGCCGACCGGACGTTCAAGGTGGGACTGATCTACGGTCCCTCCGGCTGTGGCAAGTCATCGCTGGTGAAGGCCGGACTACTTCCGCGGGTCGACAAGCATGTGCTGCAGGTTTATGTCGAGGCGACGGCAGATGAGACCGAAGCTCGGCTTTTGAAGGGATTGCGTAAGGTTTGTCGTGAACTGCCGCGCGAATTGGGTCTGGTCGAGTCGCTGGCGAAGGTGCGAAAGGGCCGTGTCTTGCCACCGGAGCACAAGGTGCTGCTTGTCCTCGATCAGTTTGAGCAATGGCTCCACGCAAAGCGTGGTGAGGACAATACCGAACTGGTCGCTGCGCTTTGTCAGTGCGATGGCGAGCATGCCCAGGCCGTTGTCATGGTGCGGGATGATTTCTGGCTCGCCGCCAGCCGGTTCATGCGGGATCTGGAAATCCGCCTGGTCGAGGGGGAGAACAGCGCTCTCGTGGATCTGTTTGATCCCCGCCATGCCAGGAAAGTGCTGATGGCATTCGGGCGAGCCTATGGAGCGTTGCCCGAAAACGGCGGTGATTTCAGTGGCGATGAAGATTCATTTCTGGATCGATCGATTTCGGGACTGGCGCGGGACGCCAAGATCATTTCCGTGCGATTGTCTCTCTTCGCGGAAATGGTGAAAGGGAAGCCCTGGACCCCGGCCACGCTTAAAGAGGTGGGTGGCACCGAAGGAATCGGATTGGCCTTCCTCGAAGAGACCTTCAGCGCCTCGACCGCTCCGCCCGAGCATCGCCTGCACCAGAGGGGGGCGCAGTCGGTGCTCAAAGCGCTCCTTCCCGAGAGCGGCACCGACATCAAGGGAGAGATGAAATCGCGCCAGGAATTGTTCGAAGCATCGGGGTATGCAAGCCGCCCGCGGGACTTCGACGATCTGATCCATATCCTCGATGCCGAGCTCCGCCTGATAACGTCGACCGACCCGGAAGGAAAGAATGAGGATGGAAGACGGAAGAATGAGGACGGAAGACCAGAGAATAAAGACCAGATTTCGGTGCCGGACGCGAGCGACTCATCCTTGACGCTTCCGTCTTCGGTCCTCCGTCCTCATTCCTCCGTCCTTCGTTACTACCAGCTCACGCACGACTATATGGTTCATTCGTTGCGAGAATGGCTGACGCGCAAGCAGAAGGAAACTCGCCGGGGCCGCGCGGAGCTGAAACTGGCGGAACGCTCAGGCCTGTGGAACGCCAAGCCAGAAAACCGCCACCTGCCGACCCTCTGGGAGTGGCTCGGCATCCGCACGCTCACCCATCCCCGGCGCTGGACCGATCCCCAGCGGGCCATGATGCAACGGGCCAGTCGGTTCCATCGATTACGATTGACGATCGCGGCGGTGCTTTTGGGTGTCATCACGGCTGCCGGCTTGTGGACGTGGAATCGCGTCGACCGCAACCGGCGCGAGCTGCTGGCGCAAAAAGCCATAGAGCAGGAAGCAACTCGCATCGAAGGGCTCGTGGGACGCCTGGTAAGTGCGGATCCGAATAAGTTGCCAGACATCGTCAAGGAACTCGATGCGAATCCCGAGGTTGCTGCGGCCTATCTGTCGCCGCTCTTGGCCGCCAACGCCACAACGGTCGACGAGAAACGCACGCAACTGCACGCTCGCCTCGCGCTGGTTTCCCGCGACCGGGCGCTGGTCGAACCAGTGCTGGAAGAACTGCTCACAAACAAGGTCGTTTACATCGGCCCGATTCGTCAGCTATTGCGTCGCTACGCGGGTGAGCTCACAGAGAAACTCCGGGCCATCCTGCGGGACGGGAAAGCCGAGGCTGTTCGCCGCTTCCGCGCCGCAGTGGCGCTGGCGGATTACGTTCCGGATCCAGAAGCGGCGTCTTGGAACGAGCAGGAGTTGAAGTTCGTGGCCGAGCAACTGGTCAACTCCAATGCCGAGTTCCAGCCGTTGCTCCGCGACGCGCTGCGTCCAATTCGTGCGCGACTGCTGGGGGATCTGGAGCGGATCTTCGCCGATGCCACGGCGACCGTCGCTCTGCAGTTGAGCGCCGCCAATGCGTTCGCTAATTACGCCGCCGGCGATATCCCGAAGTTGTCCCAACTACTCGCCGTCGCCACGCCGGAGCAATTTGCGGTGCTCTACCCGATCGTGGCGGCCAGCACCGCGCCCGCCACGATCGCGGATCTCGCCAGGATCGCCGCCACGCCGCCATCGGTGGAACTGGGCTCCGTCGAGCGCATACCCTTTGGCCAGCGCCGCGCGAACGCCGCAGTCACCTTGTTGCGGCTGGGCGAGCGCGAGAACGTGCTGCCGGTGTTCGACATGAGCGATGATCCGGAGGCGCTCACACAATTCATCTTCCGCTGCCACCCGCGCGGCGTCGCGGCGGACACTCTCTTGGACTGTCTGCAACGAGTCAGCGTCGCTCCGAAAGATCGTTTTCCAACGAACACCAGGTACGCCTTGCTGCTGTCGTTGGGGGAGTTTTCCATCGAGGAGATTCCCGAATCGCGTCGGGAACCACTCGTTGAGCATCTGGCCGACTGGTACCGCCATGACCCGAGTTCGGGAGTACACGGCGCCACGGGTTGGCTGCTGCGGCACTGGGGCCAGTCGGAGGTCGTGCGCCAGGTGGATCACACCGCGGTGCCGTATGCGCCTGACCGAGAGTGGTTCACGCTGGCGATAACGGTAACGCCGACAGCGCCACCGAAGCCGAAAACGGAACCGGCGAAAGAGAGTGCCGGATCGAAATCAGAGCCAGGGAAATCGGCCGAGTCCCGACAGTCGAAACCCGACGAAACCGCGAAACCGGCCGCATCGAGCAAGTCTCTATCGCCAGCCGAGAAGGCCAAACGCGTAGCATCCGCCCTTCCGCTGCCGACCACGACGTTTTACTACACGTTCATCGTGTTCCAGGAGGGGAAAGCCACGATCGGATCGGTCAATGACGAGCCGGACCGGCGAAGAGACGAGGTCCGGCACAGCGTCAGGCTGACGCGTCGCTTCGCTCTCTTGGATCGTGAGATCACTCATGAGGAGCTGATTGCCTTTTCGCCGCACGAGGGATTCAGGTGGCAGGACGATGCGAAACCCGCCGACGCCGGATTCGGTGCGGATTGGTACGACGCGGTGCGCTTTTGCCGGTGGCTGGGCCAGCAGTCAGGCTTTTCGGAAGGAGACCAGCCGTACGCGGCGCCGGAGACCATGGACAAGGCGAAGTATCCGCGCGAACCGAGCCCCGACGCGAACTGGGCCCCGCGGAACTGGCCGCTGGAGCTGGGTCGGCGGGGATTTCGATTGCCGACGGAATCGGAGTGGGAAGTGGCCAGTCGTGCCGGAGCGCGGACGCCATACGGCTTTGGCAGCGACGCGACCCTGCTGGGGCGATTTGGCTGGTTCGCCGAGAACAGTGGCAAGCGCATCCATCCGCCGCGGGAATTGCGTCCGAGCATTCGTGGGTTGTTTGATTCGCACGCCAATCTGTTTGAGTGGACGCACGATTGGTTTGGGGACTACCCTGTCGACGCAATCATTGATCCGTTAGGTGCCAAAGAGGGCTCGACCCGCGTGTTCCGTGGCGGCAGTTGGCTCGGCGACGTGGCGAATTGCCGGACGGCGCTCCGCTACACGAACGTCCCGACGCACCGCTCGAACAACATCGGCTTCCGCCTGGCCTTGAGCCTGTCTGGAGTCACGCCGGAGGCGACATCAGTCAACGGAGCGAAGCCACAGGGCGCAGGCACGAACAAAGCGTCTGCGGAGCAGCGACCGGAGATGCCGTAGCCGGATGGCGGTGCGGCTAGTTCACATTGACGCGCTCGATTGCCTCAAAGTCGGACTCCTTGCGGAACATTAGCGGGACGGAGAGGCGGCCAGGCACCGCCCCCGACGACCCGACGGACCAAAGCCGGCATGAAACTTCCGAGCTACCAAAAACTGAGCAACCCGGGCCTGGCTGTGATGATCCCTACACATAAACCTCGCGCAGCAACCGCGCCGCGGTCTCGTCGAGCTGGTCGGAACGGCGGAGCTCTTCGAATTTTTCGAGCAGGTCGTGGGATCGCAGGCGGTGCTTGGCCGCGCCGGACACGTCGAAGATCAAACGGCCCTGGTGGGCCATAATCAGCCGGTCGCCCAGCGCGGCGGCGTGGGCCATCGAGTGGGTGACCATCAGGGTTGTCAGTCGCTGCTGGCGGACGACCTGCTCGGTAAGCCGGATGACCTGCTCGGCGCTCCTGGGGTCGAGGGCGGCGGTGTGCTCGTCGAGCAACAGCAGTTCCGGGCGGCGGTAGGTCGCCATCAGCAACGTGAGCGCCTGGCGCTGGCCTCCGGAGAGGCTGCCGATCGGGTTGTCGAGCCGGTCCTCCAGGCCCATGCCCAGCGGGCGTACCCGGTCGCGAAACTCGGCGAGCTGGCCTCGGGATACCGCCCGGCCAAGGCCGCGTGCCAGGCCCCGCCGCGAGGCCAGGGCGAGGTTCTCGGCGATCGAGAGCGATGGCGAGGTGCCCGCCAGCGGGTCCTGAAACACCCGGCCGATCAGGCTCGCACGGCGGTGCTCGGGCCAGCCAGTGATGTCGCGGCCGGCCAGCCGGATCGTGCCGGCGTCGACCCGGAACGACCCGGCAACGGCGTTCAAGGTTGTGCTCTTGCCCGACCCGTTCGTTCCGATCACCACGACAAAGCTCCCGGGCTCGAGCGTCAGGTCGACGCCCCGAAGCGCGCGGACCTCGTCCGGTGTGCCGGGATTGAACGTCTTGTACACACCGCGAAGCTCGAGCAATGCCATGATCAGACGCCCCCGGGAAGCAGTTAGGCCCGGTCGCGGCTGAGCCCGGCGGCTCCGGCCGGCGAACAAGCTTGGGCAGCACCAGCGCCGCGAACACGAAGGCGGCCGTGATCAGCTTCAGGTCGTTCGGATCGAGCCCCGCCCGCAGCGCCAGCGCCACCATCAGCCGGAACAAGAGCGACCCCATGACCGCCCCGGTGATCGACAGGCCCAGGCCGCCGGAGCCGAACCCAGGGCCTGCCCCAGGATTACGCTCGCCAGGCCCCAGTACGATCATGCCGATTCCCATCTGGATGTCGGCGAAGCCCTGGTATTGTGCCAGGATCGCGCCCGAAAGCGCCACCAGCGCGTTGGACATCATCAGCCCGAGCGTGATCATCCGGCCGACGTCGACGCCCAGGGCCCGGATCATCCGCGGGTTGTCGCCGGTCGCCCGCATCGCGGTGCCAAGGCTCGTCCCCAGAAAGCATCCGGAGCAGCCCGGCGATGACCGCGACCAGCACCCCGACCGCGGCCAGGTTGACCGCGTCGCGAAACCGGACTTCGCGGCCCAGGAGCCGGACGGTCTCGACCGGGCCCGACACTTTCGTCGACGGCCTCCACCAGGTCGGTGCCGACCGTGCGGGCGTCGAGCAGCGGGATGTTGCTTCGCCCCATGACGTGGAGGTTGACCGAGTAGAGCGCGGTGGCGACGAGGATGCCGGCGAGCAGTCCGTTGATCTGGAACCGCGTGTGCAGTGACGCCCGTCGTCCCTCCCGCAAGCGCGCCGGCGACGCATCGCGGCGGCGGTGGCCGCCCAGGGCGAATAGCCTTTCGCGATCAGCGCCGCGGCGACCGCCGCGCCGAGCGTCAGCGACCCGTCGGCCGTGATATCGGGGAAGGCGAAGATCCGGAAACTGACGAACACGCCGAGCGCGAGAATCGCCAGGATCAGCCCGACGGTCCACGATCCGATCAGTAGCGTCATGACCTGCACGTCTGCTCCTTCGACCGCTAGGGGCACGTACCAGATGGCACCGCGGGTGAACGTGCTCTCGCCGGCCCCGAGGATTGGCCGCGCAGTCGCCGAGCAAGTGGAGGATCGTCTCGATCCGGCCGGGCTCGAACAGATGGGCCACCGTCGGCATCAGCCCGATCGCGCCGGCCGGGAGCGGCCGATACGGGACGACCGCCGCGTGAAAGTGCCCCATGACGGCCTCACCATTTTCCGGCGATGCCGCCCCGACGAGCGGCCGGACGAAGGGAACGACCGCCGGGACGGGCTCGCGGGTCGCCACGCCCACGACCAGGGCCGTGCTTCGGCTGTGCTCGGGCTCGGGCGTGAGCGAGAGCCAGTCGCGTACGTCGGGGTGGGCGAACGGGTCGACGCCGTCGGGCAGACCGACCGGCGACCGCCTGCATCGCGGCGCCGACGAGACCGTCACTCTCGCCCGCGATCACGACGCCCACCACGCCGCCCCCCACTTGATCGAGGCATGCCACGGCGATCCGGCTCAAGGGAACGACTCGCTCTATTACCGGGCTCCCGCCGTCGCCTCGAAGCGGACCACGGCCGCCAAGGCGGTCGGGAATGCCAGCCCGTAGAGCACGCGCACCTTCGGCACGAACGCGCCGGCCGGAGTGCTCGAAATCGGGCCGGCCCTGCCCCTCGCTGGGCCGATAGGCCGCGACGCCGGCGACCGCCAGAAACTCACCGAACCGGCCCGCGGCATTCCTCGAAATTCGGCCCCAGAGCCCCAAGGCCAAACGCGACCGTCCCCGGCTTAGCCATCCAGGTTTGCTCATCGGCCGTTTCGTAGCCGCGCCCGGGCAGCCGCGCCGGGTCGCCCATAGATCGACAGAGTTGGCGGCGCGACGACGGCCGACATCGGGGAAGACCTGCAACGTCATGCCGTCGCGCTCGAGCACCTCGCTACGCGGCCGTCGAGCCAGCTTCCCGGGCGGGCGACGGCCCATCGTCGTCGAGCACCTGCGTCACACCCGAAAGCCTCAGCACGTGGCTGACCGCTCCGAGTCGGCCACGATCCGGACCCGGCCGCCGATCTTGCGCAACTGCCGGTGGTAGCGAACGATGATGGCGATCCCGTGCGAGCTGAGATAGGATACACCCGACATGTCGAACCAGACTTCATGTGCTCCGGCCCGCACCACTTCGTCGATCCGATCCGAGCCAGATACGACGACCAGGATGAGTCGAGACTGCCGACGAGCACCAGCTCGGCGACAAGTTCGGCGCGGCGGATCTGGCAGTCCATGGTGCGTCCTTCAGTCGGACTTTGGCCGGGTCGGGGCCACATCCTCGATGACCTCACTTGCGGTTTTCAACCACTCGCGGCGGGATCGTTATCCCCAGGCGGCGGGCGACGGTCGAGATTGACCGAGCGCGTCACCTTCGTCGTGGCCTGAAACGGAGTCCGCGAGGGATCCTTGCCGCGGATCACCTCGGCGACGAGCAAACCGGCCTCGCGGCCGTTTTCGGCGAAATCGCAGCCGACCCCGAGAACGGCCCCGCGCTTCACGTGCGCGGGAGAGAACGTGAAGAGTGGCATCCTGCCATCTCGCAAGCCCGAGATATCGCCGGAAACGAAGCGTTGCTCAGGTTGTCCGAGATCTGGCAAACGACGTCGATTCCCGACTGGCATAGCGCCAGCGCCGCGTCGCTCACCTCGGTCGGGCCGTTGACTGGCACGCTCACGAGCTCCAGACCTAGGGCCCTGAGAGCATCGCGGAATCGGTCGCGGGCCAGCGCCGAATTGATCTCGCCCGGTGAAAACAATGTGCCGACCTTGCGAGCCCCTGGCAAGACGGTCGCGCACGGCTCTGGCCATCTCAACGTACGGATACGCCAGATATCTGCCTGTAATGCCGCGGCGATGGTCCGAGTCGGATTTGCCCGCCCCCGCGGCGATCGGGTCGAGCACCCCGGCGAAGACGACAGGCTTCTGGTCTACCTTCCGAAGCACCGCCTGCAAGACTGGCGTGGAGACGGAGATAATCAAATCGGTATCGTCGCCGTTGTATTCATCCAGGATCGCGCTTAACGTCGCGATGTCTCCCTGGCTGTTGCGGTAAGCCGTCACATAGTCTTTTCCGTCGATGAGTCCGGATTCCTTGATCCCCTGGCGGAATCCTTCGAGCAGGTCTTCCAGTATCGGCGTTTCGCTGTATCCGGCCACGCCCAGCTTCCAGGTCCGCGCCGGCCTGGATGCCGGTTTCCGGGCCGCGGCGAGTTGGGCACGAGGATGGCGGCGAACCGGCCCTCCCTTCTCGACCATAACGTCGGCCCGGGCGGCGATTTCCGCGGGAATCGACCAGCCGCGAGTGCGCGGATCAAGGGCGCTTCGGTTGATCCAAAGTTCGGGAGGCATCTCGTACTCGATCGACATATCGGCCGGCGATGTGCCCTCTAAGACGCGAACTGCCAGCGCGGCGGTCTGCTCGCCGACCCGGTAAAAATCCGATCCCAGATCGAACAGGCTTCCACGGGCGGCACATCCAGAGATGCTGGTGAAAACCGGCACGGCCGAAGCGCGGGCGGGTGCGATCACGGCGTCGAGCGACACCAGCACCGTCGCATCGCCGCCTACCCAGATCGCCTCTGCGCCGCGGCCGACCAGCGAAGCGGCCGCGTCGCGCACCGACGCTGAACCGTCCACGGTGGCCTCGATGAGCTCGATTCCCACTTCTTTGCAGACAGTTCTCGCGACCTTGGTACACGCCTCGGAATTCGCCTCCGACGGGTTCCACGCCACTCCAACTCGCTTGAGACCCGGAGCCATCCGTCGCGCCATCCGAAAGGTGTCTGCCACCGGCTGCATGGTCCCCACGCCCACCATGTATGGCAGATGCTTGCGCGGATCGTCACGTGCGATCCCCACGCCCGACGCTGCCGGGTCGCTCACCACGCCGAAGACGTGCGGCCGCTTTACGTCCCGGTTTGCAGCGGCAACCGCCTGCAGGCAGGCCGTTGATATCGTGATGACCAGGTCGTCGTCACCGCCGATGATCGCCTGGGCGATCGAACTCAACGTCACCGCATCCCCCAGGGCATTGTAGCGGCGAATCCGGAACGAAGGCCCCTCAGCGAAACCGGCCGCCGCCAGCCCGGCCAGCACCCCTTTGGCCCCCTCCTCGGCCGGAGCCTGTGAAGCGTTCTGAAACAGCGCAATCGAACGAACCCGCGAGGACAGCTCTGTCGCGGTGCTCGGCGCCCCGCCGCGCCGCGTGGCGCTGGTGATCGGTCAGCAACAGCGCGGCCGAGGCAGCGACAATCAACGTCGCGGCGAGCCACAATCGACCGACTGTTTTGATCATCGACGCTCCAGATAGAAAGCAAACAACATACGACGGCCAGACTTGAAAGAAAATTGTCGACGGCACACAGATTGCCACCCAATTAAAGTCGCGTCGCATTCCATTCAGGCGTGCCACGCAATGTACCCTGGCTCAGACGACTGAATCTTCGCACGCGCACAACGTGTGAAGCAACGGGCGCGAGGCGAAGCCGGTGGGACGTCGCGGTGGTATACCTCGTCGAAGGCGGCCAGGCCCAGGAATACAATATAGCGGGCGTGGACGGCTGCGACTCCGTACGGTGGTCCGACGTTGATGTTTCCGCCCCGCGTATTCGGTTCGCACCGTCGACGTCCACGCCACCCACTGTTGTCGATATTCCCGAGTTAGTCGAGCCGCCGCTCGCGTGAAGCGTGCGGAAGGCGGCCGACAGCCGCGACTTGCTCAGTGACGCCGTCACCGTTCATTCTCGGCGAAGCCGAAGGGAGGTTCAGCCGTGACGATTCAAGTTCCTCAAGACCTTGTGGGTTTTGTCAAAGAAGCCGTTCAGACCGGCCAATACGCGCGCGACGATGACGTCATCCGCGATGCACTGGTCCGGCTCCGGCAAGCCATGGCTGCGGCGGGTGAGACTGCCGACCGAACCGACGAGACTTCAGTGCCGAAGAAACCGCTCACCAAGCAGACACTGCAACGCCACCTCGCGGAAATCGGACTGGTCGATCAGACGCCCGAAGCCGGCTCTGGCCTCAATGCTGCCCGCGCGGCGGTCGACGAGGAGGAGATTATTTCGGAATGGGTTATCCGCGAGCGCCTGATCGAGTGGTTGGCCGGGTTTCTCTCTTAGCGTTCGTCAGTAATCTCGCAAGATGGTGCTCGGCCAACCGCTGCCAACGCTAATGATCTGGCTCGACGACGGCTTGGGCGCGTTCCTCGATCTGGAAACCAGCTACAAAGAGACGTACAGTGTGCTCCGCATCGTATAACCCAGGGCACCGCTCATCGTACAGACACTCGATGCCGGCAACGGAGTAACGCGGGAAGCGGATCGCGTTTCAGCTGGCTGGTCATTTTGCTTTCGATTGAGCGGGGGCGCCCTGAGGTGGTTCGAACTGGATCATGGCGTTTGCCTCCTTGTAGGCCAGCCACTGCTCCAAACGGAGTTGCTGGGCTTCGGCCATTTGCCGGGCCTGAACAAGCTCCCGCTGCCGGGCGGCTTCGCGGGACACCTCTTCGGCGATGCTTGCCTGCTGGCTGGAATTAAGAAACTCCATCGCCGTGGCAAAACCCGGGCGGTAGCGCTCGGTCCAGGCGGCGTTGGGCCGTTTGGCTTCCCGCCACGCCAGCGCGATGCCCAGCTCCGGGTCGCGATTCAGCCCCGCTTTCCCCCGCTCGTGCAGACCTGCGCATTCCGACAGGCGGTGGTAGATGCCGGCGGCCTGCGTTTCTTCCTCGACCCACTGGCGCAGCCGCGTCCAGACGCGCATCAGGCTTTCGTGCGAAATGTCCAGGATCGTATGGTCGGTCAGCTCGACCTCGGGCGACGGCATCAAGAACGTGACGCCGCTTTGCCGGTAGGCGTCGATGATCGGCCGCAACTCGGCGGCCGGAACCTCCAGAACCTGACTCAGACGACCCAGCCTTTGCGGACGGCGAATTCTGCGGCTGTTCGATTCCTCGACTGTCAGCGCCTGAAAGATCCGCTGGCACAATGCACGCTGGCGATCGCTGGCCAGCGACTCGTAGATCTCGTCGGCGTGCAGCGAAAGGGCCTGCGACATCTTGCCGACACGATGGTAATCGTCGAGATCGAGCTTACTTTCCGCACATCCGGTGCTCATTTTCTCCGAATTTGATTGACCTCATTTGATTGACCTCAACTGACGGTAACCATGTTTTGGCGGCTCATCCCCTTTGCTCAGATGCTCCAGCGTGTAAGAGGCACGGAAGTCGAGAACTTAATGCTCTATTTCCACCATAGGCAGCTTTTGTTGAAGCGATATAATACCGGCGTCGGTGACCTTCGTGCCGACAAGATACAGAGACCGGAGCTCCGACTTATTCTTCAAGTGCACAAGGCCGGCGTCGGTGACTTTCGTGCCATTGAGGCTCTCTGTCTCGAAACCGCTCGGCCCCTTCAATCGCGCGAGTTGCCCTGTGTACGTGACCATGATGCGCCCGAGCGTAAGCGTCTTGAGCTTGGCCAGGGTCTCCAGGTGCGCGAGTCCCCCGTCGCCGACTTGGGTTTCGTGGAGGATCAGCGTCTCCAGGTTGGTCAACGCTTCAAGGTGGGCCAGACCAGCGTCGCTGATCTGAGTACCTCTGAGGAAAAGAGTCTGGAGCTTGCCCATAGCTTTCAGATGCGCCAGCCCCGCGTCGCCAACCTTCATGTCCTGGAGGTACAGATGATCCAAGCTAGTCATCCCCCTGAGATGTGCGAGCCCTGCATCGCCAATACTTGTCATTGCGAGATCCAAGGTCTGGAGGCGGGTCAAACCTTCAAGGTGTACCAATCCCGCGTCGGTTACCGCTGAACTCATGAGATCCAGTCTCTCGAGCCGGCTTAGACGCCCAATGGGGGCCAGGTGCTCGTCGCGGCATTCTCGTGTTTCAAAGATCACATAAACGGCGCTGCCGAAATAATCGACGCCGACACGATCCACCAGCCGTTTCGGCACACGGGGTAATCCATCGGCGTTGGGGATGCCGTCCCTGAATTGCCAATCGTACATGATCCCGCCGCCGGCCCGTTCGATCGCCGCAACAGCATCGCGCTGGACATGGGCACAATGGACAACCCAGCCTAACCCGCCGCCCACGAGAAGGACGAGAGCCATCAGCGCCCGCAGGCTCAGTCGTACTGGGAGCCGGTGCCACCAACGTCGCGACGGAGAAGAGGCTTGCATCTGGGAGTCCTGAACAAACTCGATCGGTACACCAAGCGTCACATTTCTTCGTCGGAGTCAGTTCTTTAATAGCCCATTCATAGACGGCTGTCCCAGACAGGATATTCAGCCGTTACGGCCTACTCTCCGCGCATCTCGCCGACTTCTTCTCTGAGTACCTTCTGAGCCGCGCTAGCGGACGATTGGACAGCCCTTGCTACCTCGGGAGCACATATGGGCCCGAGTGCACGCTCGTCCGAATTGTGCCTCAGCTCGTGCCCGCAATTGTTCGCTTTGTCTTACGCCAAAGCAATGTCCAGAATCTCGATTGCCCTATTCGCGCAGTGCCTTACGACGAGATCCTTGACGTAAGTTGCGTGCCGCTCGACTTGCGTCAAGGCGATTGGCATAAGTTATTCTCAAGAATTTTTGCCCCTTGACGCTTCCTCGTGCACCACGATCATGTCGGTGGTGCTGAGGGTGGGTTGGCTGCCCCAGCCGCTCTAATGGATTGAGCATCAAGGAAGTCTTTCGTGGATCAGAAACCCACGCGTCCGAGAAAACACCCTGCTTCACCGCAGCGACCCGGAGAAACCGCCCGCGCCGCCGGACGGACCTTAAACTCCTGCCGCGTCGGTGCGCTACCGGTCCTCGACCGCTTCATCGACCGACTCCGGCTCGAGTCAATTCCTTCGGGACCACCTTCCCCGTGACGATCGGCGATCGCCGCGTCCCCACGGCGACCGGGCTGTTGCTCCTGCTCAAGAATCTGCTTGTCTCCCGTGAGCCACTCTATGGCTCGGCGAGTGGGCGGCGCGTCACGTCCCGGAACTCCTCGGGCTGAGCACCGCTCAGTTACCCTCGCTCAATGATGACCGCGTCGGCCGTTGCCTCGACCGACTCTTCGATGCCGACATCCCCACGCTATCGCTGGCAGTCGTGCGTCACGCGGTCCGGGAATTCGACGTCGAGCTAGACGAACTGCACAACGACTCGACGACCATCACCTTTCACGGCGATTACGAGAGCGCCGATCAGGGAACGGACGCTCCGGGGCCGGCTACGGCTGGCCATCACCTGGGGACATAACAAGGACCATCGCCCCGACCTCAAGCAACTCCTCTATATCCTCACCGTGACGCGTGACGGTGCCGTGCCCGTTCAATTCCGAGTCCAAAGTGGCAACGCTACCGACGACCGCTCGCACGGCGCCACCTGGGATCTGCTCTGCAAGCTGACTGGCCGCCACGATTTCCTTTACGTGGCCGACTGCAAGCTGGCCACCGCCGAAAATATGGCCTATATCCATCGATCACGGCGGCCGATTCTTGAGCGTCTTACCCGTACTCGCGCCGAGGACGCCGCCTTCCGGGCGGAGATCCTGGGAGGTCGGGTCCGTTGGCAATGGATTCACGACTAGTACGATGACCGTGGGAATCTGGGCGATCGGTTCTCGGTCCACCAGCCGGAGATCACCAGCGTCGAGGGCTACCGCCTTATCTGGTACCACAGCACGCGCAAGGCCGAACTTGACGCTCTGGCTCGGCACCGTCGGATCGAGCGGGCACTGGAACGGCTAGCCGAGCTGCGCCAGAAGCCAGGCCTCGCCGCGGACACGCCATCGCCAGCGTGGCAAGGTGGCAGAGGCTGTGGAGGCGATCCTGTGTGACACCGACACCGAGGCTTGGATCGAGGTCACCATCGAGGAACGGGCAGAGGAGACATTTCGCCAAGAGCGGCGTGGGCGGCCGAATACTAAAACGCGTTATGTGAAGCAGGAGAGAATGCGTTTCGACTTGGCGTACCGCGTCGACCATGCCCTGGTAGCCTAGGTTCCGACCACCTGGCCGCTCTGGGGTCGGGGCATGGACGCGGTGGTGCCGAGCACATCGGTGGATTTCTGCGGCATCCGCTTGGCGAGCCCAAAATCCAGGACCTTGACCTGGCCTCGTTCGTTCAGGCTGATGTTGGCGGGCTTGATATCACGGTGCACGATCCGACACGCATGAGCGGCGTCGAGAGCGTCGGCGACCTGGGCGGCCAGATCGACGATCTGCGAGATCTCGAGGCGTCGTGTTTTCACGACTGAATCCAGCGACCCGCCTTCGATATATTCCATGGCGATGAACGGCAGCCCGTCTTCGGTCTCGCCGACATCGTAAACAACGCAGACGTGCGGATGATTCAGCGCCGAGGCAGCCCTGGCTTCCTTGAGGAATCGCTGTCGCCGCTCGGGGTCGGCGGCCATGTCCGCTGGCAGGAACTTGATCGCCGCCCTGCGCTGGAGCCGGGGGTCCTCGGCCAGAAAGACCTCTCCCATGCCGCCGGCACCGAGCTTAGACGTAATACGATAGTGGCCGACCGTCTTGCCGATCATCTGACTTCCCTACACGGGGCTGAACGGTGGAGAATCGGTCCTGCAGCCCGACCCTTCCAGTTCGGCGATAGCGTCGCGGTGAAACGGCCAACAATAATTGCGTCTGCCTCGGTCATGCAAACTCGCGAATTCGCTCAACCGAAGCAGGGCGTAAACAGCTGGCGTCATATTGAATGCCAACGGGACAATGCACGTCCGACAGCGATCATGCGGACGGTCTCCTGAGGCACCAACTCTAAACCGTATCAGCATACAATCGCCGGAAATAGATACCTAGCCCGACGTTCCCAAATCGAGTGTGTTCCTGGTCCTCGATGCCCGCCAAAATAAGTTCTCGCGATGACTTGCTGGCCTGAAGTAAACCGGAACCTCAATTCGGAAGACAACGAGATGTGGGCAACATCTCTTGAGTTGTCGTTCAGAAGCGATCCTTATCGATCAATTTCGTCGCCGCCTGTATTATTGCAGCGTATCGCTGCGCAGACTCACAAGATCTTTGTCGTCGGTCTGTCAGCAAAGTTGTTGCACGCGATTCGTCCGCGCCATGGGACGCTAGAGTAACGAAAGGTTGAGGAGATGATCTGGGCAAGTCATGTTCGATTGCTAGGTATCGCGGGTGTTATTTCAATCATCGTCGGCGCAGGATTACACGCGGCCGAGAGCGAACCGGACAGGTTGCCCGTTGCTTCGGGAAAATTGAAAATCGTTGTCCTCCAAGGCACGCCGTACGAGCGCGGCTTTGTCCATGGCAAGACGCTCAAGGACGACATCAACAGCCTGGTCGTGCTTTGGAAAGAACACCTGACGCAAAGTTATCAGGTGCCCGCAGACGAGTTTATCAAGAAGCTCGTGAGTCACAGTCAATACTTGGCGGCCATGAAAAAGTGGACGCCTGACCTCGTTGAAGAGGTGAAGGGTCTCGCCGCCGGCGCGGGCATCGACTTCGACACCATGCTCGTATTTCAGTGGATCGATGAGTACTGGGCACAGGGCAAGAATGTGGCGGCCGACAGGTGCAGCGGTATTGGGGTAGGACGGCGCGGGTCGCGCCCCGCCATGATCGCGCAGAATCTGGACATGACCGGATTCTACGAAGGTTACCAGGTGATCCTTCATGTCAAGCATCACGATTCCGACCTGGAATCGTTCGTTTATACGATCGCCGGCGTGATTGCGACAAACGGCATGAACAACCGTGCCATCGGCGTCTGCTGCAACACGCTCCTCCAACTAGACAGTTGCAGGGACGGTCTTCCCGTCGCATGCATCGTACGGGGTGTCCTCGCCCAGAAAACCGAGGATGCCGCGATCAAGTTTCTTCACGACGTGAAGCACGCGTCGGGACAAAACTACATCATCGGCGGACCGGAGCGAGCCTTCAGCTTCGAGTGCTCGTCTCACAATGTCAGTCGCTTTGTTCCGAAGGAAGCCGGCGACCTGGTCTGGCACACCAACCATCCGCTGGCGAACGAGGATTATTCCGCCTGGTATCGTGAATATATCAAGAACCAAAAGAACGGGAGCGAGGGACCGACCAATAGTGAAATTCGTCTGGAGTGCGTCAGGCGGCGAGCGCTCGAGCATCCCTCAGATCTTGACGTTGATGCGATCAAGTCCATTCTGAAGTCACAGGATAACGCCCAGCATCCCGTAAGCGGGCCGCTCAAGGACAAGAACAGTTCCTACACTTTCGGTTCCGTGATCATGGTGCTTTCCGATACACCCGAGTTGCACGTCGCCCCGGGGCCGCCGCATGTCGTGCCTTATCAGGTCTTACGATTTGCACAGACCCGATCTATCCGGTGAAGGACCATAAGACCGCTTTCGATTGCACCGCGGCGCACGTTAGTCATTGACTTGCCGGTTCCTCGATATCCCAGTCGATGGATGGCGTCGGGTAGAATAGGTGCCTCCTACGAGTCAACGATTTGGTTGACGATTTACCACGGAGACTAATCATCATGAAAACGATCGCTGCATTCTTGCTGCTTGGCGCCTCGGCCTGCGCTGTCGAGCCAAAAGTCTACCGTGACTTGGCATACGCCGAGCCCAAGAACGAGCGGCAAACGCTCGATATCTACGCGCCGGTTGAAGGCAAAGGACATCCCGTTGTGTTTTGGATTCACGGAGGTGGCTGGGTAATGGGGAACAAATCCAGCGTGCAGCAAAAGCCGCAGGCGTTCGTGGACCGTGGATTCGTATTTGTCTCAACCAACTATCGTCTACTGCCGCACGTGGACATGGAGACGATCATTCGCGACGTCGCGAAGTCTCTCGGCTGGGTCCACACACACATCGCCGAGTACGGCGGCGATCCCAAGCGAATCTTCGTGATGGGGCATTCCGCCGGAGCGCAGCTTGCCGCGCTCGTCAGCATCGATGATCGCTACTTGAAGTCCGAAGGGGTTCCGTTCGACGTGCTCAAGGGATGTGTTCCGGTAGACGGCGACACCTACGACGTGCCGGCGATTATCGAGACCGCCGAGACGCGCCGCCGGGTGCATGGCCAGCCGCAGCTAAAGGTTGGTCATCGAGAAAAATTCGGCAACGATCCGGAAAAGCACCGCGACTTCTCTGCCGTCACGCATGTGGCGAAGGGCAAGGGTATCCCTCCGTTCCTGATCCTCCACGTCGCCGAACATCCCGATAACTCGGCGCAGGCGCAGCGTCTCGCCACCGTGCTCAAGGATGCGGGAATTCCGGCCAACGTCTTCGGTGCCCAAGAGACTAGCCATAACCGGATCAACGCCAACTTGGCGCCCCCGATGATCCTGCGACGAAGGCGTTGTTCGAGTTTGTGAGCCAGGCCTTGGGCAACTGAGTTTCACTCGATGTTTGTCGCCTGTTATCATGGGATCGTAACATGTGTTTCAGGGATGTTCCGACGCGGCGAACGTTGCGGGACGAACAATGAGCTCAACCGTAACGATGGAGTGGGAGATCTTTGACCGGATGGAGCGAGCCGTGTCCAGGGTGCGTGAACGACTATTGCGGGCCACGTCGGTTCTGAATCAGGCCGGCGTACCGTACGCCGTCGTGGGCGGCCACGCGGTTGCGACATGGGTGACGACCGTCGATGAAGGCGCGGTTCGTAACACTCGCGACATCGACTTGCTCATTCGGCGCGAAGACTTGCAGGCCGTCACCGCCGCTTTCGAAGCAACGGGCTTCTTGAGAGCGGAAGGCCTTGGTGTGACGATGTTTCTGGATGGCCCGGACGCCAAGCCCAGCGAGTCGATTCATCTTCTGTTTGCCGGGGAAAAGGTTCGAGCCGACCATCCTTTCCCATCGCCGCAACTGTCCACAATCGTCGACCCCGCCGGCTTCCGGGTCATCACACTCGAGGCTTTGGTCGAGATGAAGTTGTTGTCAAATCGCGACAAGGATCGAACCCATGTGCGCGATCTCGTCGGTGTTGGCCTGATTGATCGAAGCTGGCTCGCCAAGCTTCCGCCGATCCTGGCCGAGCGGCTCCAAAGGATCCTCGACACTCCGGACACCTGACTGGAACGAAACCGCTGATCGGCCAAGGTGACGTCTTCCTCCCGAAGGATTCATCATTGTCTGCTCCAAGGATTGGGCAACCCACTCGTCGCAATCTCACCGGCGTGACAGAGAGTTACGTTTGCGGTTATATTGACCGTGGGAGCTGGACCCCGTTTCCAAGGGAACGCCATGGCCACTGTACCGCATCCCACGACAGCTCTTCCGTCTGCCCATGAGTGGAAGGATTTGCTCGAGGAAATACTTCCGCCTCAGGGCGAGTGGAGCGAGGATGAGTATCTCGTCCTGACCGACCACCGGAACCGCTTGGTAGAGTTCACCGACGGCTTCCTGGAAGTCCTACCCATGCCTACCGATAAGCACCAAGGCATTCTGGGGTTTCTCTACCTCGTTTTCCTTGGCTTTGTAGAGCCTCGCGGCGGGAAGGTCCGCTTTTCGCCGTTACGAATGCGAGTCCGGCCCGGCAAGTTCCGTGAGCCCGATCTTCTGTTGCTTCTTTCGGCCACCGATCAGCGCAGGCAAAACCGCTTCTGGCTCGGTGCCGACTTGGCTCTGGAAGTTGTGAGTGACGAGAAACCCGAAAGAGATCTGATTGAGAAACGGGTCGACTACGCCGAGGGCCGCGTTCCGGAATACTGGATCGTCAACCCACGAACGGAAACCATAAGTGTTCTTCGTTTGGCTGGGGATGCGTATGAAGAGCTGGGTATCTACCGGCGCGGGCAGGCGGCGGAATCGGCGTTGTTGGCGGGCTTCTCGGTCGCCGTCGCTGCAGTCTTCGACTTCAATTGAAGCCGCTTCTTATTTAGACGGCATCCGACTCTTCGCAACGCGAAGGTCAGTCGGAGCGATCCGACGGGTGAAAGCTCTTCCGCCGCGTGCGCCCGGAATGTGCGATGCCGGATGCGCGGGCGGGCAGACCGTCTCGTTGACTTTCGACTTGCCCGACTTAGAATGCATGGGTCACACCTTTCCAGTAGAATGAAGTGATTGTTCGGTAACTTCTTCCGCCGCAACGACTTCGCCTATGCACCTCCTGACGGCCATACCTGTCTATAACGAAGAGCCAAGCCTGGTGGGCGTGCTGACCGAAGTCCTCAAATACGCCCGCGATGTCTTGGTGGTTGATGACGGCTCTTCAGACCGTACGCCGGTGCTGCTGCGTGACTTTCCGACAGTGCGGACAATTCGTCATCCTCGCAACATGGGTTATGGGGCGGGTTTGCGAACAGCGTTCCAGGCGACGATTGACGGCGGGTACGATGGCGTTGTCACTCTCGACTGTGATGGGCAGCACGAGCCGGCACGGATTCCCGAGGTCGCGTCTCATTTGACAGAGGCCGATATCGTGTCGGGCAGCCGTTACTTGCGCGTTTTCGACCCGACTCAGAAGCCTCCAGAGCAGCGTCGGCGCATCAACGTCGAGGTTACACGCTGGCTCAACGAATGCCTGGGGATGAATCTGACGGACGCGTTTTGCGGCTTCAAGGCGTATCGGACCTCCGCACTGCGGCTTTTTGACATTACCGACCTTGGTTACGCGATGCCTCTGGAGCTGTGGGTGCAGGCCGTCGCTCATGAGATGAAGATATTGGAAGTGCCGGTGCCACTCATCTATCTCGACGAATCGCGAGCCTTCGGCGGCGCGCTCGACGACGCGGAATTTCGGCTTAAACACTATCGCCGGGTCTTCGAGAAGGCGCTCGAGCGAGCGGGCCTGCTCGCCCCGGAAGGGTGTTTGGGATGACGGCGCGCCGAATCAAGGCGCCCTCGATCGACGGCGGCGTTCTGGTGGATCCAAGCCCCAGCGCAGTCGCCGGACAAATTGCCGCCAATGCCGACCAATTGAGCGGCTGGGATCACGACTTTCAGGGTAGACGCGCCAAATGGCTGCGCTCCGCCGTCCGTCAGGAAGTCGTGGCTTTGGCCCGTAGTTTTCTCGTACGCCATGGATTGGGCGATTCGAGCCTCGGCGCCGATGCCCTGGGCCGTACAGACTGCCCCTTGATTGTGACCGGGCATCAGCCCGAGTTGTTTCACCCCGGCGTGTGGATCAAGAACTTCGCAGCGGCTTCGTTTGCCGCCGCCAACGGCGGCGTCGGTCTCAATCTGATTGTCGATAACGACGTTCCCAAGTCGACGTCGATCGCCGTTCCGTCG
Source organism: uncultured Isosphaeraceae bacterium (assembly GCA_963850935.1). Taxonomy (GTDB): domain Bacteria; phylum Planctomycetota; class Planctomycetia; order Isosphaerales; family Isosphaeraceae; genus CAWFRS01. The sequence goes on along the minus strand of CAWKNT010000025.1, from coordinate 99,723 downwards.
GTTAATCAGCAGGGGATTCGACTCACCCGTATCGAGTTTGACCGTTGGGGTGGTGATGCCCCTTTTGAAGATTCACCGGTGCTGGAGGAAGAGAGGTTTTCTACATTCGCCGACCGAGTTCATGCCGTTATTGGCAACGCGATACCCAATCCGCTGCTCAACAGTTTTTGGCCTCGCGCACTCAGACGCCGCCACGAGGCCCAGACCCATGGCATGCGTTTTTCACTGGCGCGGGCGAGATCGAAGCGACTTGGGGAGTTGCCAATCTTGAGCTCCCGCTGAGCGAAGTGTGTCAGACAGACGGGTTTTACTGGTTCGTCTCGCATTTGCTCGCCGAGCTACCCAGATACGTCCAGGTGCACAACGAGGCTCTCAACGAGTACCGCGCGATTCACGGTATCCGCAGCAAGAACCATCCCGTGGCAGCGCTTGCGACGGAAGGCGAGTGGCTCGAGGCGCCGTTCTGGGTCTGGCGAGCGCGAAATCCACGGCGCCGCCCGCTCTTGGTGCGCAGCGCAAGAACACGATGGATCTGCGCATCGCTGGCGAGGACGAGGTTTTGATCGAGCTGCCGCTGGCGCCGCAGCGAGAAGCATGTTGCGCCGTCGAGAGGCTTCGCGAACTGCCGGCGCTCGCGGTCCGTCTGCGGACGCGTGCCTTGACGACAACGCTTTTCAGCCGTTTCTTGTTAGGCGATCTTTTCATCCACGGTATCGGTGGAGCGAAATACGACGAACTCGGCGATGAGATCGCCCGGCGGTTTTTCCAGGTTGAGCCCCCTGGCTTCCTGACAGTGTCGATGACGCTCTGGCTCGGCTTGCCTGCCGAACCGGCGTCCGCGGCAGACTTGGCCGACGTCAATCAACAGTTGCGCGACCTGCAATTCAACCCCGATCGCTATCTATCCGAACCCTACGCTGAGGAACTACGTAATTTGGTTAGGAAGAAGCAGGACGCGATCGCTCAGCACCTGAACTCTCGGCGAGAGCGGAGAGTGAGGCGGCTGGCAATTGGGCGTGTGAACGAAGCGATTCGCCCGTGGGTACGGCGTCTGCGAGACGAATTCCTCGGCCGTAAGTCGGAGATTCTGCGGCGTCTACGGTCGAACCGGGCGGCGCGAAATCGCGAGTTTTCGTTAGTTCTCCACGCCGAGGAGCGGTTGCGGACGAGCTTGCTGGCAGCATCGGCGTCGACCGCAGGTTCGTCGACACGTCGGTTGTGACGCAAGCGCGGGTGTAACCTGGCTTTCTCAGTCACTTCTCGGACTTGCCGGGATGGGCAGGTCGGCGGTCTTAGCTTTGGATTTATCGCGGGCGCGAAGCCCATTTCTGTTAAACACGGTCCCCTTGTCATAAAAAATATGGCGGTCGCTGTCTTTTTGAGGCACACCGCCTTGAGAGCCCGTACAATGAAGACAAAACGCGGCTTGATGACGCGCGTTGAGCTCCCCAGGACAAGAGTAGATGGCCGCGCTAGCCGGCGCGTCTCAAACATGGTCGACCTGATGAAAGCGCCCTCGCCGGGAAATCGACTTCCTTTTCGTCGCGGGTCGGTTGAGTACTGCCTCGCCACCGAAGCCGATCATGAAGCGATCTATCAGACCTTGCTGCACGTATTTCATGGACCGGATCGCGAGTCGTTCTTGGGCGCTCTGTCCGACCCGGCATATCGACCCGATCAGCGTATCCTGGCCAAAGTCGATGGTCGCATCGTCAGCCATGTCCACCTGACCGAACGGCAGATCCGCTACGGTTCGGTATCGATTCCAATCAATGGGGTAATGTGGGTCGGTACTTTGCCGGAATTTCGCGGGATGGGGTTCGCCCAAAACCTGATGCGCCTGGCGAGTATGCGGGCGCGTGAGAACGGATTTGCGCTCCAGGTTTTGACGACGGGAATGCCGCAGTTCTACCGTTCGATCGGATGGGGGGTCTGCGGTCGTCAGTCGTTTGCACAGACCATGAGCCGGAATCTGCCCCAGGCTAGCGACGGCGTGATCGAAGGGCGCGGCCAATCCTGGCAAGTACGGCCCTGGCGACAGGTCGAGTTAGGCGACCTGATGTCCTTGTATGAGCGGCAATACGCCCAAACGACCGGGACGATCATTCGATCCGAGGAATACTGGCGCTGGATGATCGGCCGCAAGTATGCTCACGTGATCTGGGTCGCGTGCCAGGGAGAGACCGTGCGCGGCTACGCATTCATCAAAGACCACAAGGTTCTCGAGATAGCCTACGACGCGAGTAATCCCCAGGCGCTGCGGGCTTTGCTCGGCCGCGTGCGGGCCGAGGCGCTCGAGCGGGCCTATCCCGAAGTAACCGTGTACGCCCCCAGCGATCACCCGGTGATCGAGACTGTGCGGGCCGCTTCCGGTCGAATCATCGACCAGGATGCGTACGAGGGGACAGTATCAATGTATCATGTACCCGACCTCGGACGATTTCTCGGGTGCATTGCGCCAGAATTGGCTCGCCGGGCAACCGAGTCTGGGTGTGCGCTCCCCTTGGAGCTGGGCATTTGCCTGGAAGATGAACGCTGGCTCATCCACAGTGATGGCAAGAACTCGCGCGTCGAGCGCGAGAAACTGAGCCGACGGCACCTGACTCTCACGCCGTCCGCCCTCGTGAGGCTCTTGATGGGTCACACCGGCATTACGAACGCATCGGACGAAGACGGCTTCATCGCATCGACGAGCACGGCTTTAGACGCGGCCCGCATCCTGTTTCCGCAAACGGCCATCTGGCGCAGTCCGCTCGATAGCGCAACCGCATGAAATTAATAAGCGCCCCGCTCGCCCCGCGCAGAAAAAGATACTTTTTGACTGGGGGCGACATCAGGTACAGCGACAGCACTGCATAAATCAGAATGAGCGTTACGCCCAAGCCGATTGTTTGGGTGTCGATTCGTTTTTCGAATGGGCGGATCTCGATATTGGAGTCGTCCAGATCGGTCGGTTTGACTTCAGACTTGATCTGGTCGGGATCGGCGACCATGGCGCGAACGATCGGGAAGGCGATGAGGCCGATCACATCGACGGCGACACCGAGCGCAAGGGCCAGCATGAGCAGTTTGACCGACTTGCCTCGGATAAACTGAACGCACGCGTAGATGCCGAAGCCCGAGACAAGCGCCAGCACGAGCCAGCCGTAGTTCTGCACGTTGGATTCGCTGCGGGTCGATTGAATGACGCCCAAAAGCGTGAAGATGAGGCCTGCCGTCCCGCAAAGCCCGCCGACGATGGCAACGTGAAGCGGCGGACCTTGGGGTCGAGGCGGCGGTGGCGGCGCCAGGTCATCATCGAGATCAACGCGCATACCGGTGTCTTGGTCGGTACCGCACGTCGGACACAAAGACATACCCTGGGGCACGCCCCCGCCACAACGTGTGCAGCGTCGCGCCCGGGATCGTGCTTCGGCGGCCGTGGGACGTCGCTTTGACGGGCCGTCATCCTTGAAAAGCGCTGCGGCGTCGGCCGTTCCGTAGCCCGGGCTAACTTCGCCCTGTTCTGCTGCTCTGCCGCCGCCGCCGCCGACAAGCGGTAAATCAAAAGTGTCGCGCAAATCGCCCTCGGATATCGCGATCGGCAGGTCATCCCGGCTTGGGGGGCGTTTCTCCAAGTCAAATGAGGTGGTATTCGCCGCGTCGGCTTGCCCCGGAAGGCCTGATAACGAACTGGCGTCTTCCGCGGACACCACAAATCGGACCGCGCATTTGGGGCACTTTAATCGCTTGCCCGCCGCGATCTTGTTCGGCAGGTTCAAAATGACGCCACATCGACTGCACTGAATGGTACGGGGCATGGGTTATGATCGCGCGGATCCTCTCCTCAACATGCTCCGATGGCATCGAGCCGCCCGCCCGATCGCCGCGCTCCCCGGTTCGATGAAATCTGTTTCGACTATCCTACCCCTGTCATACGCCGTGCGGGAGTCAAAAGTCGATCGAGCGAAGTCTTTTTCGTCCGTTCTTCATCCATGGCGCGGGACTAAGTGCATCGGCGAGACCGACATTAGCTTCGATAGGCGAAAGGCCCTGGCGCACTCATGATGCTCGGCGACAACCGGGAGAGGACTTGCCGCCGCGCGCTGGCATGGAAAGAAGTGCCAGTAACAAGAAGAACGATGTTTGACAAAACGACGACCCGCTCCTGCCCAAAAACGAACGTGTGATCCAGTCTAGGGTAGCTCATCCACTAATCTTGCTCGCGACCGAAACACAAAAAGTGCCGCTGAACGAAAAAACTTTGCGGCCAGTCCGACGCCGTCAAGATAGGCGACTGAGCGTTGCCGTCTCATCCCACCATTTTGCTGGACAAAAACGCCGGTGTCAATGAAGAGATATACTAATGGCGAACGCAGATCGATCTATTCGATACGTGGCGATCTCAACAAGGCTCGCCCCCCACTTACGTTGCGGCGAACGAACGCGGATCGGCATCTGCTTGACCGATGACTGTCTGCGAAGTTAACGTGTGGACTGGTATCAGCCTGGAATTGATAAACCCGTGGTTTGTGCCGCGGTGGGTGCAAAGGCTGGTTGCAGACGGGTTAGAGCGTGGGTGCCACAGCCAAGGGCGCCGGAATCTCGCGAGCCGCGAGCGGTGGTGTTGCCGACCCGGACGCACTCAAAATGGCCATGGTCCTGCTTCCAGAGTACTGGAGTCCATTCCGATGAAAGACAATCGCAAAGTGAGCCGTCGGGGTTTCATCGAGACAGCGGGTGCCGCGACCGGTGCCATGATGGCCGCCGGGGCCTTTCCACATCCTGCCGTGGGAGCAGTCAAGGGGGCTAACGAAAAGGTCAATATCGCCGTCCTCGGCCCGGGCGGCCGAGCCCAAGAGCACCTGCGCATCCTGCTCAAGATGAAAAACAGGGAGCAAAAGCCGGTCGACATCATCGGTCTTTGCGACGTTTGGGATGGCGCCAAGTGGAAAGAGGGCCCGCGAGAGGGAGACCGGACGCGGTCTTTATTACTCCGCTGAAAAGTGTGGACTGGACTGGGAAGGCAAAGACAAGGAACGCATCACCAAAGACTATCGCAAGATCCTTGACAACAAAGACGTCGACGTTGTCTTGATCGCGACCCCCGACCACTGGCATGCCAAGATGTCGATCGACGCCATGGAGGCAGGCAAGGATGTCTACTGTGAGAAACCAATGACGCATACGATCGACGAGGCCCGTCGCGTTGCCGAGACGGCCAAGAAGACCAAACAGGTCTTTACGGTCGGGGTCCAGTCGACCGCCGATCCCCGCTGGCGTATGGCCAACCAGATGATCACGGATGGGAAGATCGGCCACGTCATGCAGGCTCAGACGAGCTATCATCGCAACAGCAATGAGGGGCAATGGCGGTACTATCCCTTGCTCAAGGAGATGACCCCGAAAACTGTCGACTGGAAGATGTTTCTGGGGACCGACTTTGGCTTGGCGCCCGACCAGCCGTTCAATCGCGCTCGCTACGCCCAGTGGAGATGCTATTGGGACTTTGGCGGTGGCATGTACACCGACCTCTTCGTCCATCAGCTCACGCATATGATTATCGCCATGGGCGTCCGATTCCCGCGGCGCGTCGTCGGCGCGGGCGGTCTCTACATGGAATACGATGGCCGCGACGTGCCCGATGTGGCCACAGTCGTTGCAGACTACGACGAAGGTTGCCAGCTTTTGATTTCTGCGACTATGTGCAACGACGTACAGTTAGGTGAAATTATCCGTGGTCACCTTGGTAACATCCGATTTCGGTGCGCAACCGCACGACGGCTTCGTTCTCGGCAACCAAGATCATGCCTTGAAAGGGAAGCCAGCCCCTCCCGGCGGCAGCTTCGGTCTTGAGGGGGAGACGTTCAAACCCGAACAGCCCGGTGAGGACACGTATGCCCTTTGGGAGCACTTCCTTGGCTGCACGCGTTCGCGCAACCCCGAAACGCTATGCCCTGCGGACCTCGGATACGCTGCGATTGCCACGGTCAATTTGGGCGTCCAGTCTTACCGCGAAGGGAAGGCCTACTATTTTGACGGTGGCACGGGAGAATCGTCCCATGCCGACACCGGCTGGAGTGCCAGATGGGAAGAACGCAGCCACTTGCGTGGCAAGCCAAACCAAGTGATCGGCTGGAAGGCTGGTGATACCGGGTCACTGCTCAAGCCCCCCGAATACCAAAAGCTCGAGGGGGACTGGGTTGACGGTAAGGATCCGGCTGCGACCGCCTGAGTGCAGTCCATCGAGGTAAAATCGGTAACCTCGAGTTGAGGGAGAGTCGCAAGCGTGCGGCTCTCCCTTTCTGCTTCTCACATGTTCATCCAGCGTTTTCTGGAGACAGGCACAAGGTCAGTAGGGCTCCCACCGGCCGTCGACGCACACGCGTCGAATCGCAAAATTCCCGGGCTTCGACCACCGATAGATAACAAGGTCGGCAGGTTCGCCTACTTTCAGGCAGGGAATCGGTCGCCCGAGCAGACGTGCGGGATTCGCCGTGACCGTCGCGATCACTTGTTCGCAGGTCCAGTCTGTCGTCAAAAGCAAATTGCGCAGACCGACTTCAAGCCCCTGGTTCGAGCCCGCCAGATAGGGTGTGCCCGCCACGACGATCTTGCCCGCGGGATCGACCGCCCACTCCCCGTAAATCGCCCGGTGGCAAGCCGGCGAGCGGGCTGGCGTCGCTGACCAGAATGGTATGCGCCGGCCCTTTCGCCAGCGCCAACACGCGAAGAGTCGCATGATCCAGATGATGGCCGTCGGCGATAAAGCTTGCCGATAGCATTTTCGATGCTGCCTGGTTCCAGATCGGGTTCGGATGACGGGGAAGCATCGAAGCGATGCCGTTGCCCAGATGAGTGCTCAGTGACGCACCTGCTTTAGTGGCAGCTGCGATCGTGGCACCATCGGCGGCCGTGTGCCCGAGAGCGACGACCACGCCGGCCGATCGTGCGCGGTGGATGAACTCGATGGCCCCGGTTCGCTCAGGAGCAAGGGTTATCAGGACGATTCGGCCTCCGGACGCGTCCTGAAGTTCTGAATGAGGCCCCAATCGGGATCGCGGATCGCCCACTTTGCCGCGTGTGCGCCGCGATAACCCTCTCGCTCAGAAATAAATGGCCCTTCGAGATGAATGCCCAGAACCCGGGCGGCCACGTCGGGATAATGCTCACAAGCCGCGGCGATCGTGCTAACCCCATGAATAAGGTGATCTGGTGGTGCAGTGATCAGCGTCGGGCAAAGCCGAGACGCTCCCAACGGCCCTTGTGCCCGAACAATCGCGGCGACTTGATCGACTGTCAGGTCGGGACTCGAAAACGAGTGGCCCCACCGGCCGTTGACTCTGAATGTCCCAGAACGCGGGTGCGACCCAGTCGTCTTCGGGCTCGGCCGCTCGGGGACCGTCGATCTGACGAACCAGCTCGATATAGCCCTCGCGCACGTCGAGCTCGATCCAGCTCCGCGTCGCGGAAATCGCGGGCGACGACTCTCATCAACTAACGCTCCGCTGCGGCCCTGTTGTTTTCGCGATTGCGCAGAGCCGCGGCGATGAACTCGCGAAACAGCGGATGGGCCCTGGTCGGCTTTGATTTGAACTCGGGATGGAACTGGACGGCCACGAACCAGGGTGATCACGTCGTTCCATGATTTCGACGATCGTGCCGTCGGGGCTGGTGCCGGTCGCGACAAGTCCGTGCTCCTGGAACGATTTGCGGTAGGCGTTATTGAGCTCGTAACGATGGCGGTGTCGCTCGTGGATCAGATCTGACCGTAGGCCTCGTGGGCCAGGCTGCCCGGAGCAAGCTCGCATGGCCACGAGCCAAGCCTCATCGTGCCTCCGCGCTCGCGGACCGACTGCTTGTTCGTCCATGAGCGCAGATCACCGGGTGGTCGGTGGTCTGGTCAAACTCGGTGCTGTTGGCGTTTTCGAGGCCGAGAACGTCGCGTGCGAACTCGACGACGGCACATTGCATGCCCAGGCAGATGCCGAAAAACGGGACTTTGCGAATCCGTGCGTACCGGATGGCCTCGATCTTTCCTTCGATGCCGCGCATGCCGAAACCGCCCGGGACCAGAATGCCGTCCACGCCGCCCAACAAGGCGTCGGCGCCGCGGCCTTCGACCTCCTCGGCCTCGACGCGTACGACAAGTACACGAGTGCGATTGGCGATGCCGCGCGTGGTCGAGAGCCTCGTACACCGATTTGTATGCGTCGCGATGCTTCATGTACTTGCCCACGACCGCGATCCGCACCTCGTGCTTGGGATGCATGATCCGCTCGACCATGTCGCGCCAGACGGTCAAATCCAGCGGACTGGCCTTCAAGTGCAGTCGCTTGACCAGGATCTCATCCAGCCCGTGATTGACCAGTGAGAGCGGCACCTCATAAATGCTGAACTGCTTGTCGCGCTCTTCGATGACCGCCTTGCGCTCGACATTGCAAAAGAGGGCGATCTTGTCTTTGTCTTCGGTTGCAATCGGGTGCTCGGTCCGGCAGATCAAAAGGTCGGGCTGGATGCCGATCTGCCGCAAGACGCCGACGGAATGCTGGGTGGGCTTGGTCTTGAGCTCGCCCGCGGCCTTTAGGTAGGGGACCAGCGTCAGGTGGATATAAAGGCAATTCTCGCGGCCGACATCGAGCGCGAACTGGCGGATCGCCTCCAGGAACGGCAACCCCTCGATGTCGCCGACCGTCCCGCCGATCTCGGTGATCACGACATCGACATCGTCGCCGGCCAGGCGGTGAATCGCCGCCTTGATCTCGTCGGTCACGTGGGGGATCACCTGAACGGTCTTGCCCTCGTAAAACCGCCCTTCGCGTTCCTTCTGGATGACGGAAAGGTAAATCTTGCCTGTCGTGTAGTTGCAGTCGCGGGTCAAGGGAGCGTGCGTGAACCGTTCGTAGTGACCCAGGTCCAGGTCGGTTTCCGACCCATCGTCGAGCACGTACACCTCGCCGTGCTGGTACGGGCTCATCGTCCCGGGATCGACGTTGATATAGGGGTCGAACTTCTGAAGCCGGACGCGCAGTCCCGCTTGCTCGAGCAGCATGCCGATCGACGCGCAGGTCAATCCCTTGCCCAGCGAGCTGACCACGCCTCCCGTGACGAAAATGTGCTTGGCCATCGCGAATTTGCCCATGGTCTGTTCATTTGTATGGCACGTTCCAAGCGTCTAGTATACCATGCCGCCCTCTGATGACGACTCCTCGCCGGGCCGGAATGACGAGTCCTCCACTCGAACTTGTGATTGAAACGTTATAGAATGGGAGTGGGTTCTGAAACTTTCCGACCTGGGCTGGAGTTGAATAATGCCTCCGATCGCTTTGAATCGCCGCCGGTTTCTCGGCTGCTCGGCCGCGGCGAGTCTGGCTTTGTCGCAGGGAAACCTGGCGGAGGCCGCGGGCATCGATGCCGAAGCCAATCCAGTTCGGTTGGGAGTCATCGGTGTCGGTAATCGGGGCACTGCGCTCTTGCGAGCCTTGCTTGAATTACCCGGAACGCCGATCGTCGCTGTTTGCGACCTCGAGCCCAAACATCGGCAACGAGGGCAGGGGATCGTCGCGAAAGCACGCGGTCAGCGGCCTGATGCTTATGACGATCCCCGGCGAGTCTTGGATCGACCGGATATCGACGCAGTCGTTGTTGCGGTTCCGTGCGATGCCCACGAAGCGGTCTATCGCGACGCGATCATGGCCGGTAAGCATCTCTACGCTGAGAAACCGCTGGACCTCTCGCTGGCCGGCTGCGATCGTCTGATCGCCGAATCGGCGCAAGCTCCTCGGCTTTCCGTTCACGTTGGCTTTCAGCGACGGTCGAATCCGAGATTTCGCGACGGAGTCATGGCGATTCGCCAGGGCGAGCTGGGCGGCTTGATCGAGGCCCGCGCCACGTGGACCAGCAGCAATGGGCCCGTGACTGGCCACGGCGGCTGGCTCGGCAGGCGAGAGCGGTCGGGCGACTGGATGGTCGAACAGGCCGTGCACGTCTGGGACATTCTCAGATGGCTCACCGATGAGTCGCCGATCCGGGCGAGCGGGTGGGGCCGGCGCGGTCTGTTTGCGGCTCTGGACCCGTTTCGGGATGTCACCGATCACTATGCCGTCGAGCTTGAGTGGGCTAACGGTTTTCATGCTTCCCTCGTACAGAGCTGGGTTGCGCCGGCCGACGATGGTTTTACCGGGTCGACGTTGCGCGTCATGGGAGAGGAGGGGGGCCTAGACTTTTCGAGTGGATCACTGACGCTTCGCGACCGCAGCCGCACCGCGCCGAACGATTCAACCCGGGCCCCATGCCGACACGCGAATGGCACTCGAGGCGTTTCTGACCTCCGTTCGCTCAGAGTCACCGCTGCCTCCTCCCATCAGCTTGGCCGACGCACGTGCCGCCACCGAAGTAGGGCTGCTCGTCCGAAAGGCAGTCGATGAACAACGGGTCGTGACGCTCGAAGAAGTCCGTGCGGAAGTTGCCAGCGAAAGCGTGTGACAATTGCAACATTGAGTGCGAAGTTGTGCACTACTTACCTACGTGCCGACGATTGTTGCGGTTGGAAGAGCTTCATCGGCGCGAATCTCGATCCGAGTGCAGTCTCGCTGCCCATCCCAAGCCACTCTTCCAGCAAGGCCGCGTAAACTGAGCGAAAGTCGGTTGAGATCTTCGGGTCGCCGTCGACCAAGTCCGTGAGACTGGGTACGCTGCCGTGCACACCGGGACGCACGCCAGGGCCGGCAAGAATGACCAGGCCGGCCGTGCCGTGGTCGGTGCCGGCCGAGCTATTCTCAGCCGCTCGGCGGCCAAATTCGCTGAAGCAGAGCACTGTCACGCGATCCGCTAACCTGGCGACGGTCAGGTCGTCCAAGAACGCCTTGATCGCGCCGGAGAGTTCGATCAATAGTTGATAATGTGTATCTAGTTGGCCCGCGTGTGTGTCGTAGCCCGGTTGCGTCGTGTAATAGACCCGCGCGCCCAGATCGACTTTCAAGAGCTGCGAAATCGTCCGGAGCCGGCCGGCCAGCGCGGTGTCAGGATAACTCGGGGCTGCCGCCGCGCTGCGGCCGGTCAGCTCGGCTATTCTCCGGGAATATGAATACGCGTCGACGACGCTCCGGCGTACATAGGCATGCAGGCCGTCTTCCTTTTCCGCGTTGCCCCCCATCGGAGTCGCAGGTATCGAACAGTCCCAGCCGTTTGGCAGCGCGAAGTCCTCGATCCGCTCAAGAGACGCAGCGCCCGTGCGCGGCCGCGCAAAGCCGCGGGCGCCACGCCGTCGCCGACGAATAATGACGCGGCGCCAGCCGCACCACCGGTCTGCGCCTGAATCGAAACTCCGGCCGATCCAGCCCGGCCCGCCATGCTCTTCCAGGTCGAGCCGCGCCGTTTGCCAGATCAACATGCTCTCGAAGTGAGAGCGGTTGGGATTGGGATATCCAACTCCTGGCACCAGCGCGAGATGACCATTTTCCAGCAGCTTCGCCAGCCCGCTCAGGGCGGGATGCAGGCCGACGCGGCCGTTGACGCGGATTAGTCGATTTTCCGGCAAACGAAGCGACTTTCGGTTCCGTGCGTAGCCTTCGTCGTCGAATGGAACCAGCGTGTTGATCGCATCGTTGCCGCCGTCGAGCTGGATGACGACCAATACTCGCTCATCTTGCCGAGGTTCGGCCGCGCGCGCCGTTTGAGCCAGAAACGTCGGCACCGTCGGGCCCATGGACAGAAGGGTCGCACTCTTGAATGAATTGATAACCACTTCACGTCGCGAAATCATTGCGCCTCCAATCCTCGTGGTGAGAGACGGACCGTGCCTTTAACAGACCTGTGCCTCCGGCGAGGCCATGAGCTGCGCGATCGCGTGCCGCGCCGATTCCGCGTTCCAGGCTGTTTTTGAGACAAGGTGCTCGATCCAACGCCGATCGGGTTCGTATCCCAGCAACAGTTCCCCACAAAATGAAATGGTTTCGTGTCGATCTGTACCACGCCGATACCGGCGGGCGAGCGCGATTGGGTCGAACGGGATTTCGCGGCCGACGCCGTGTCCTTCGACCAATGCGGCTGCGAAGTTCGTCCTGCCGATCAACGACGCGGGCCGACAGCCAACTTCGTCCACCCGGCCAACCGCCGACATTCGGCGGATTGAAAAGGTCTTGGCCCAGCCGAGCGGCCCAGTCGGCCAGCACCAGTGTGCTCGGCGGCGGGTCGAGCATTTCCCAGGCTCGCGCGGCTCCGACGGTGAATTCGATGGGAGACTGCACCCGCGTACCCAGGTTCGAGGCCGAAAAGAACGCTTGCGAGCGGAGCACGGTCGCGACAGCCCAGCCGACATCGAGGTGATGTGGCCGCAGGCCGTCAGCAAGCGACTTGATTGCCGGTCTGTCCGCAGCCTTCCCCCATGAGAAGCTCGCAGATGCGGAACGCCAGACGATCGGCGGTGGCCGGTTGGTCGATGACGATCCGGACCACATCGGAGCTGCGCCACTTTCCGGTCTTACCGAGGATCGTCTTGGGCTCGTCGTCATGCCGTGCCGGGACTTCGCGCGCTTCCCCATCGACGACGCTCCAGCCGGTCACAGCTCGTGCGGTCTCTTTCACATCATTTTCGGAGTAATGGCCGATACCCAGGCTGAACAATTCCAGCAGCTCGCGAGCGAGGTTTTCGTTGGGGTGTCCCTTGCGATTCGCCGGCGCATCGAGCCAGACCAAGAGAGCGGGGTCGCGGACTGCGGATTCCAGCAACTCGCCGAACGGTGCCTTCGCCAGTCGGCGGAACAGCTCATTTTGGCGCCTCATGGCCGCGGGGTCGTTGACTTTCTGGTTGCTCGTAGCGAAGTGGTTGTGCCACATGAGCGTGAGCCGCTCGCCCAGCGGATCGGGCGAGAAGAGCAGCCGATAGAGCCACCAAGCCTTGAGCCGGCCAGCATCGCTCGAAGCGATGGCGGCGTCGCCCAGGACAGTCGAGATTCGTCTCGAATTCCTCGGGCTCCGGTGCTCCGGGCGGGCGAGGCCTTGCCGCTCAAGAGCCTGCTGACGCTCGCCGTCCGGACCGTCGGCCAGATCGCGCTCGATCTCGCTCCGGGCTGCGGCAAAGCCGGCGCGGCGATGAAGGTGAACAACGCGGCGCAGGTTCCAGGGCGCGTCGACGGATGGTTCATAGCGAGCCCAGTGGTTGCTTGGGACCTCGTCGTTGGTGACCATTTATTGTTTCTCCCGCACGTCACCTAGATCTCTAACTTCACCGGGCTTCAGGACCAGCGCCTTGGCGATCGTTCCAGACAAATACCCACCGAGCGGAGACACCCAGACTTTGGCCGGCTTGTCCGGGACAAGTGCATCGATGCGAAAACGACCTTGGCGATCCGTCGTGGCCGGATAGTCGTGTCGCTCGTCGTAAAGAATGTCGACCTTGGTGCGAGCCGCTCCTTCATCGTCGACCAACCGGCCAATCGACTGTGCCCCACGGCATGAGCTTCAGTTCCGTGATCCCTTGGCTCTCAGCCCGAACGTCGACGGAACCCGGCAGTTTCAGATCCTCGTGGAAGGCGACCAGCGGGCGAACCTCGTGCGCACGGAGGGCTTCCACCCGGAACTCCGGCCGTTCGCTGCGGCCCACTCAAATTGGTGACGCGCGGCTGAAACTTGACGCGTGCACCCGCCAGAGGCCGTCCCTCGGGATCGACGACCCGGACGGTCCGCGTGACGCCCGATTCGAGTGCCAGATCACGGTGAACAGTCCGAGCGTCCACGGTTGCGTCGATCTCGGACAATGTATTGAAATGTCCCAACATTCCGTTAGGAACGACCGGCAAGTTATCGATTGTCGATCTAAGCTCCGGCGCAGCCGCTGCCCGTCAAGTATCTCGTGCCTCCTCCGATATACATGGCGGCGATCAGTCCGCGACCGGGAAGGCCGACCACGCGATAACGATCCATCGGCTTCGGTCGTATTGCGACCCCAAAAGTCCGAACGGTCGAAGCCCGGTGCGTCGGCAATGTGCGGGTTGTCGCTGTAGGCGTTGTATTCGACGAACGCCTTGAGAGGCTTCCCCGACTTCTGATCTGTGACGCGTCCCTCGATCACGATTCCGCGTTTCAAGCCGACGTCAAGCGGCACGGGATCGAGCCCCGGTGTATCCGGGACTTCGATGCCCGCTGCCAGATAAGGCTGTCCCTTGGCCGGCATGACAACGACGTGATTGCCGCGTCCTTTGGGCAAACCGATCAGTCGATAACGGCCCTGATCGTCCGTCGTCGTCTCAATGCCGTTGAATCCGTGGACGGGAAACTCGGCCGTTTGATCGGATGCAATGCGAACGCCGGCCAACGGCTTGCCGGTTTCCTTATCCTTGACGACGCCGATCACCGGCTTGGTCGGTGCGGCCGCGTGAGTAAAGCGAGCTTCCGTAATAAAGGGCAATTCCCCAATCGGAGCTGCCTCGCCCGTGATTCACCCGGAAGGGCGAAATCGTTCGCGTGAGGACGCTGATCTCCTTGATCTGGATCGTCGGGCCGGAGACCTTCAGCCGAATCAATCGCTCGCGGCCGATCCCATGGATCGAGAAACGTCCCTCGGCGTCGGTGGTGATCGCGCAACTGGCAGGCCCGATCCTGCGCGGCCAGAGTTTACGCTTCAGATATTCGCGCTCGATCTCGTACGATCCCCGGGCCCGGACGTTGCCGCGGCGATCCAGGCGGACAGGTCATCCTTGCTCGGGTTCGAGGATCTCCTCGGGACGAATCGTCGCGCCGGCCACCGGCCGGCCCTCGAGATCGACGATGCGTCCCGAGATCGGCGCATCGCCCCGGGTGAGTCGGATGGTCAAATTGCGCGGATCGATATTTGCGTTTTCGTCTTGGAAGCGTCAACCCAGCCGAGCCCAAAGCCCGCGGCAGTCGCGACGACCTGGACCGTGGTCCACGGAGTTTCATGCGTCGTGTCGACGAAGTCCTGCCTGCCCACTTCGATCCGGAACCGTCCTACCGCGTCGCTCGTCGCGCGGACGGCCGGCGGGGCCTGGCCATGATATCCAAAGTATGAGAGATGCATTTTCGCGCCTGCGACCGGTTTATCGTCGGAGTCGAGCACACGGCCAGCGTATTCGAAACGATCGCCGGTGACCGCGGCTTTGTGTGCAGTAGCTCGTGGCATGGTTTTGTGGCCCTGTGCTGTGCCTTCATTTCCTGCGCCGTCGCGGCGGGCGGCCGTAGCGTGACCATCGAAAGCAGCAGTGCCGCCAGCATTCCCAGACAGGCCGCGACCAGCTTCCAGCGGCGAGATGTCGCCGGCTCGACGCGATAGTCGCAATCGAGGAGGAGCCGCACTCGCCGGTGCAGCATCGACGGCCGCTCCCAGAGAGCCAGTGCCGCGGACGCCAGTGCGCCAGGTTGTTGGCGATGCGACGAACGGGCCCAGCCGACGAGCGTCTCGGCATAGGCCAGGCGGCCGTCGCCGTGAAGCGTCGAGGCCGCGGCGTCGGCGAGCGCTTCCTGGTCGGCTCGGATCGTGCGGCGCAGCCACCAGAAGAGAGGGTGGGCGAACAACACGACATTGAGCAGCCGGAGCAACGCCAGCCAGCGCAGGTCGCCGTTCCGGATATGCGCCCATTCGTGGGCCAGGGCGGCCTCGAGGCAGTCGTCGGGCTCGGTCGCGACGAAGTTCACGGGCAAGACGATCATCGGCCGGAGCACGCCGATGGCGACCGGCAAACCGATCCTGTCGCTCACGAGCACCCGGGTCTGTTGTTGACGATCACCGGCCACGCGCGCCATCAGTCGTCTGAATCCGAGTATCCGCGATTCGCGCCAATCGTCGCAGCCGAACCGCTTGCACCGCCCCGAGCGCGAGCCAGGCCAGGTTCAACGCGGCTCCTACCGCGAAAGCCATGCCGAGGATCGCCCGCCATGAAGGCGCATTGCGGACGAATGACTGCGCATTGCCGGAGGCGGCGATAGGGAAGCAGCACCGGGGAACGGCCGGGGCTCGCCGCGATCGGGAGCTGCATTGGCTCGCTCATCGCACGGTTAATTGGCGTCGGCAGCGAACGATTCGATGGAAGCGGGCGAATCCGCACTGCTCCCAATGCGTGTCAGATTCAGGCCGATGGCCAACCGAACACTTCCTAATCGTGGCCAGCCCGGTGCCGCCGCGAGCACCAGAGCATCGCCAGCCCTGCCACGACCGACCGCGCCACGGCCATCCGCCGCGCCGGCTGACGAAACTGGGCCTGACACGCGGCCCCGATTGCGAGCAGGATCGTGGACACGAGCGAAACATCCAGCAGCCAAATCTCCCACTCGGCAAACCCCTGATTCACTTTGGTCCTCTTTTCGTCTTGAGCCTGATGAGCGGCGATGTCCGTCTCACGGTAAAGCTATCGTCACGTCGCCCAGCTCTTTGACCTCGCCCGGCCCGAGAACCAATCCGTCCGCGATGGACTTGGCACGCGAACTGCGGTTCGTACTAACCGTGACTTTGGTTGGTTTGCCCTGGATCAGCGCGTCGATAAGGAAACGGCCGTTGAGGTCGGACTCCGCTGGTAAGAGGTTATTGGGAAACGAAACATGGATGAGCATTTTGGGACGAGGATTACCGCCTTCGTCGATGATTCGGCCGGTGATCGCAGCACACGGCTCGAGTTTGACGACGAGGTCGTCCGTGCCGCCGCGAAGCTTGACCATCGCCGTCAGCTTCTTCTTGTCGTGGAAAACGAGATAGTCGCGTTCCTCGCCGGAACGGAAGCCGCCGATTGTGAACTCGCCGTTCACCCCGCGATACCGCCGTCGTACCAGGGTTCTCGCGTGAGCCTCGCGCCGGCCAGAGGTTGGCCGTCCGGTCCCACGACTCTTCCGTTCGCGACCAGTCCCGCCACCGCGCCAGATCGCGGTGGATCGACGCCGCACCGCGGGAAGATCGACGTCGGCAAGAGTGTTGAGCGACCAAAGCCCATAATTGGGTACGACCGGTAGCTGTTCGAGAGTGGTGCCCTCCGGCAATCCACCCCGCAAGTACCCCTCTGTAACAGGGATTGCGTCGCCGCCACCATGCCTCGTCCGGGAAGGCCGAATAGCCGGAAAGCGCCATCAGGCTCGGTTTCGCCTTGATACCCGATTCTGACCGTCTCGAAGCCGGGGGCCTCGGCAAGGCTGGGGTTGTCTCGATATGCCCTGTATGCCACGTGGGCCCTGATGGGCTTACCTGTCTTTTGATCCGTGACCCGACCTTCGATCGGGATCCCGCGTTTGAGCCCGATATCGACGGTGACCGGCTCGAGGCTGGTGGCCTTGGGGACCTCGATCGCGGCCGGCAGATAAGGAAGGCCCCGCGCGGGGATCGCCAGCAACCAGCTATCAATGTGCTGAGGCAACCCGTCCAGTCGATAGCGTCCGCTAGCGTCGCTGATCGTCTCGATGGCATTGTTGTTGTGGAAGTTGAACCCGCCCGCTTGCTCGCAGGCGATCCGGACGCCGGCCAGCGGTGTGCCCGTGTCCCTGTCTTTCACAGTGCCGATCACGGGTTTCGCCGGTTCTGCCGCGTAACTGAACTGGGCTCCATAGACAAGCTCAAACAGCCGAGTCTCGTTTCCGCGTCCCCGGTTGACTCGGATAGGATCGCCTCGCCGCGTCAGGACGCCGACGTTCCTCGTCGTAATCACCGGTGCTTCAACTCTAAGCCGGATCAGCCGCTCGCGGCCTACGCCACGGATCGTGAACCGGCCTTGGGCGTCGGTTGTCGCGGCTGGCAGTCCCGACCCTCCCGGCCAGAGCCGTCGCTTCAGGTAGAGCTGCTCAACTGCTTGAGACCCTCCGTTGGTTTGTTTGCAGACGTCGAGCCATGCCGAGAGATCGCCATTCTCTGTCTCGAGAATCTGTTGCTCCCGGATTTTCGCACCGGCGACAGGCCGGCCCTGAAGGTCGACCACTGTTCCCAAAATCGGCACGTCATCGCGAGTCAAACGGATCGTCAGGTCTCGGAGGTCAACCCCGTCCGCGGCAGGTGACGAGCTCCAGCCCAGGCCGAATCCCTCCCTGATCGCCACGACCTGGGCTGTTTGTCGCACGGTCTTGAATGACTCATCGTCAAAATCCCGCCGGCCGATGGTGAAATGGAAGCGGCCTTGGGAGTCCGTCGTCGCGCGGACGACGGGTGGAGTTTTGGCTGCCGCTCGGAGATGAACCATGTGCAGCTTTGCGCCGGCGAGCGGTTTGCCGTCAGGATCGAGCACGCGGCCCGCGAATTCAAGTCGTTCGGTGGCATCCACACCGTTTTGCGCGGCAGCCTGCGCCGGACCGTGTTCCCCTGACCGTGCTTTCATGTCTTGCGCCGTCGCGGCGGACGGCCGCAGAGTGACCGTCGAGAGCAGGAGGGCCGCCAGCAGTCCCAGGCAGGCCGCGGCCAGCTTCCAGCGCCGGGGAGTGGTCTGTTCAACGCGGTAATCGCGATCGAGCAAAAGACACACCCGCCGATGCAGCATCGACGGCCGCTCCCAGAGAGCCAGGGCGGCGCAGGCCAGAGCGCCGGGATTCTGCCGATGCGACGAGCGCGCCCAGCCGACCAGTGTTTCGGCATAGGCCAAGCGGCCGTCGCCGTGGAGCGCCGCGGCCGCGGCGTCGGCGAGCACTTCCTGGTCGGCACGGATCGCCCGGCGCAGCCACCAGAACAGTGGCTGAGCAAAGAGGACAACATTGAGCAGCCGCAAGATCGCCAGCCAGCGCAGGTCGCCATTGCGGATGTGCGCCCATTCGTGGGCGAGGGCCGCTTCGAGGCAGTCATCCGGCTCGTTTTCGGCGAAGCTCTCGGGAAAGACGATCATCGGCCGGACCATCCCGATCGCGACGGGGAGCCCGATGCGGGTGCTCAGGCAGACGCGCGGTGACAGCGGATAGCTCTGCGAATATTCGTGCTACAGAGCGGCTGGAGCCGGGGCGTCGCCGCACGCGCCGAGTCGCAAGGCGAACCGCTTGAATCGCCCCGAGCATGAGCCACGCCAGGTTCATCATCGCCCCAGTCGCGAAGGCAACCCAGACGATCGATCGCCACGACGGCAGGCTGCAAGACGCAGAGCGAGCCTTTGGCTCGGGCACAAGGGCGGGAGCCGGCGGAGCGACGTTTCCGGCATCGGGCGGACCGATTGCGACGGTCATGTCGACCTGCTCGGCCGACTTGCCCGGCGCCGTCTCAATCGAGCGGCTGGTGTTTCCACTTGCGGCGTCGCAGTGCCGGGCTCGGTCGGTTGCCACTCTGATGGCCGCGATCCGTGGCCAGCCCGGAGCGGTCGCGAGCACGGCCAGGCTACCAGGCCCGCGGCGACCGACCGCGCCACCGCCATCCGCCGCGACGGCTGCTTGAACCGATACATGACGGCCAGCCCGACCAGCAACAGAACCGTTGACAGCAGGTACAGGTCGGCCAGCCAGTGGACAGAGTGCGCAATCGGGATGCGTTCACATTGCACCTCCTTCTGCGGCCTTGTACGGACGCCTCGGGCTTTCTTCTTGGCCTCGCCGATCATCCGCTCCAGGTCCTCGAGCTCCTTGCAGCGACGGCCGCCGCGACTGCAGCGCCCGCGCCGACGTACTCGCCCAGGGCGCCGTCAAAGACCTGGTCGAGAAACCCGCCGGCCAGCTTGCGGAACGTGCTCTCGCGCTGGACGAGCGGGAAGTAGACATAGGCCTTGCCGGCCGGCTCGTGCCCGACCAGCCCCTTTTGCTCCATCGTCTGCAACAGGCTGAGCACCGTCGTATACGCCAGCTCTCCCTCGCCGTCGGGCGGTTTCATTTCCTGATAGATCTCGCGCACCGTGGCCTTGCCGCGGCCCACAGCACCTTGAGCGCTTCCAGTTCACGCCCGGTCGGCACGTTCTCCGTCATGTCGATCCTCTCACCTACGGGAAGAGCAGTATTAACTGGCTTCATCGTACTAGAGCGTCCGTAGATGTCAAGGACGTAGTTCGTGAGTTTTACATTTCCTGCGGACCGGCGGTTCGTTGACGATGTCCATCAATAAAGAGGCGTGGACTCGCGTTGTGCCGTCAACATTTTTTGGTCCAGTCTCCAGATTTCGCTCGAAAACGCGCTCTTGACCATGGGTTCGTTTCGCCAGAATTCGGGTGTCGCTCATGTCCGCTGATACGATGAAGCTTCATTCGGTAGATTCGTGTGACTGCGCAAACGATACAGATTAACATTGGCTTCGTTCGGGCAAATTTCCGGGTCGTTCATGTGCCTGTGCAATTGATACAGATTGAATTTGGGTTCGTTCGGCGCGATTGCTGCCGACTGCAGACCTTCGACTGGCTTCGTTCAGTCGATTCTTACAAGGCCAAGCCGCGGACGCGCGATGGTTTCCTGTCAAGCGTCTTTCTTCCGCGGACGCCGCTTACCATCGCGGTGCTGTCGCCGCATTCGTGCAGCCGCTCGATGCAAGCCGCGCGAACGATCGCACATCGACATCGATCGGGAGCAGCCAGCGATATCTTAAATCAATATTCCTTCGGCCTGCTCGCCGCTCCACCCCGGCACACGTCCCAGACGATGGCGGTGCCGCGGTAGAATCCGGTGAAAAGCTTGGTTCCGTCGGGCGAGAACGTCAATACATTCCCGCGATCACCGCCCGGCCTCGAGCGTGAGAAACTGCTCGCCGGTTTCGACGTCATACAGCCGGATCAAGTCGTCGACGGGCGTGCCGCTGGATCCGTCTGCGGTCGCGAGCGTGCGGCCATCCGCAGCCAGCGTAAGCGCGCACGCCCAATGGTGCGGATAATGGATCGTTCGACGGAGGGTTGCTGACTCGACGTCCCAGACGTAAATACGTCCAATTTGGGTCGAGACCAGGGTACGACCGTCGTGGCTGAAGGCTGCGTTTGGCATGTGCGGCACGCGAATGCCGCCCGGCCTTCTGTTGCTCGGGTGTCCGCCATTCGGCCACGAATCGGCGCTGCTCGTGACCGGTCAGTCCATTGAACCGGATCACGGTGCCATCTTCCAAAGCCACATGCAGCCACGGCGAATTCGCCTCGAATCGCATTCCGGCCACACCGACAAAACCGTCCTTCTGGTTCTCCGGCGGATTAAACCATCGAGTCCGGCCTGTTGCGGCTTCGACGCCGACGAAACGCTTACCCCGGAAGCCCCCTTCACGTGAGCTGGCAACGACCAACATCCGTCCATCGGCCGCAAGCGCCGCCCGCTGGATCTCTTGTTGAGGAAGCTCACGCACTGTCCTGCCACTGACGGCGTCGTAAAACGCAACAATTCCATTCTGGTGATTGATCGGATCATCCCGGCGGCCGGCGGCGATCACGAGCTCGCCATCGTGCGAGAACGTCACGAATCGCGGTGACGTATACCAACCGTGGCGGTAGATCACAGGGGCCAGCAACTTGCACCAGATCAGTGCGCCGAACCGGCGTCCCAGATCCGCACGCAGCCGTCACTATGGCCGGTGATAATCCGGTCGCCCGACGGCGACCACGCCGCCGACTCGACATAGCCGAACGGAGTGCGGTCATCATGATGTCTCCACCGGCCGGTCGAAATCTCAAACACCGCGATCGCGTTGATAATGGGCATGGCAACGAGCGTCCCGTCCGGCGAGAACATGGGCGGCTCGCCCCACGACCCGGGCAGATCGATTGTACGTTGCGTCCGGCCCGTCGCGGCGTCGAGGATGCGCAGCCTGCCGAAATCGGCAACCGCCACTCGCCGGCCGTCGCGCGACAATGCCCCGTAACCAAAGCCGACGTCGTCCTCGCCGTGGTAGTCCGCGAGGCGCACCACCAGTCTCGATGTCCCAGAACCGGACTTCGCTCATGGTCACGTCACGGGCCGCGTACTTCAGATTGGAATTGAACGGTGTCGTGGTCTGTCCGACCGACATGATCTGGCGTCCGTCGGGCGTGACAGCGACGCAAAACAGGCTGGGATTGTTCGAGTTCGCCCCGGCGACGCCATGCTCGTTTTCGATCTTCCGCACAAGCCGGCCATCCGACACGGCCCAGACGAAAAGTGTGGCAGTGTGGTAGTTGCCGGCAACGATCCGGGTCCCGTCGGGTGCGAACGCCATGCATGCGATGCCTTCAAAGACGCCGTGGTCCGGCACAGCGGCGTCGAGCGGATCGGGCGTGGTGTGTCCCCGCGTCGTGAATGTTCGCACGACCTCCGACGGCCTCGCGACGCGGCTAAGGCGGATAATATCGCCCCCCGCGCTGGCGATCAAGCTGCCATCGGGCGAAAACTCGACATCACTGACCGGCCCATGATGAACCTTGGCGCGAAACAGCATCTGGACGCTCGCCAGTTCCCAGAGTGCGACTAGACCGCCGTTTTCCCCCCAGTGCAATTTCGTCCCATCCGGCGAGAACGAAACTGTGCTGATCCTGCCTTGCTGATTCCCCGGCGCCACGAGCTTTTTGACTAGCCGACCGGTGCGGACGTCGAAGATCGCAATCCGTGGACTCGGCGTACGATCGTCCGCCGCAGCGATGAGCCGGCCATCGGGCGCGAACGCCATAGCCGGCAATGGATCCGTCGTCCGTAGCTCGTCCCTGCCGATCCGCACCAGAGCACGCCGTGGCAGCGGAGGTCTCGTAATGCTAAGTTGGGGCCAATCGCTCGGCTCTGCGGTTGCCTCAACGGGTATGGCCATTGCACCGGATTTCGTGGCCCGAAATATCGACGAGCCTAATGTCGCGGTGACGCTCAACACCCAGCTTCGTCGATTGAGGATGAGCGGATCAGGGACCAGGTGCCGGAACCGACCAAACCATCTGCCGATGCCGACCCATCGCGTTGCGCGATTCATGGCTTCCTCCATCGCATCGATCGAGGCGACGACCTTACCAACGGCCGCTACTAATTATGCCGGATAGAATCAACGACAACTGTCGTTGAGTATACCGTGGTCGGCTGAAAAGAGCAACGCATGGACTGCCTGCCAGCGCGATCCGGCCCTCGCTGGTCGGGATCGCCGCGAGATGCTCTTCCGCCGGGGCACGGACCTCGATGAGGTGGTGCAGACCGACGCACGCAGGCCGAGCTCAGCCAGAAGCCAAGAGATCGGGGGGCGACAGGATACGGGCTTGTGGTCGCAAACGGACTAGAACCTAATGTACTCATGGGACCGTCGTACCCTCAGCTTCGTACTCGCTGCTTCGCTCAGCGACCGCGGCAGGCGGGTCGGGCCGAAACCGAGTCACGGGCCCGTCCCGGCAGCAGCGCGTGGCTAATGACCTTGAGCGAAGTTTCCGATCACCGAGGGGTGGAGGTTACATGGCGTCTGCGTGGAGAAAGTCGTTCAAGGCGGCACTCGTGTTCACGGTCGTTCTTGGATTGTGCGTCTTCTGGATTCTGTCGAGTCTAGGTGGGGGATCGCCAGGGCCGGAGGAAACTCGCATGTCGACGGAGGTCCTCGCGGTCGCCGTCTTGAGCGGATTTCTCACGTCCCTCTTGATCTGGTGGGCGATCGTCGGTCGTGCCCGTAGGTCCGGAGTCGGGAGGGGTCTGATCAGCGGAATTGCCTGCGGAGTTCTGATCCACCCCGTCTGCTGGTCCCTCGCTGGTGCGGGCAACTGCCTGATGATCTTGCTCGGGAGGTCGCCGAGACAACCCCTCGGGGAACAGCCGCTCACTGTGCCCCACGAGGTGCTCGCGGTGCTCGCCTTATCCGTGTGGAGCCTCCTCTTCTATGGCTGGATGACGGTCGTGGCGGGAGCCCTGACCGGCGGAGTGCTAGGGACGTGGCGGGACGTGGGTGAAGGCCCCAGCGAAGTCAGGGAGATCTTCGCGCCGGGGTCCGAAGGCAATTGATCCATCCGACGGTTAGGTTTGCTCGTTGAATCGGCATAGCTATTACAAATGTGGATGCGCCTTTGAGGCAGTTCGCGCGTATCGGAATAAAAGTGCATCACCGAGCGCGGATTAAAGGCAATGAAATCAACAGCCCCATACCCGGGGCTTGTGGATTCGGATCAAGATCGCTCGCGGTCCTTCGGGCAGGTCGACGAGCGTGGTGCGCGGACCATCATTTCCGCCGCACTTTTCGAGTGGAAGCCCCCGCTGCATTTGTCAACGCAACGGAAGCGGTAAGACCACACCACCGGCTTGGCTCGCCCTTGCGAGCGCGCCCTGCGATGACGTTTCCTCTTGACCATACTCTCTAATTCGATAGAATTAGAGCAATTCCAGTTGCGAGTTCGAGCATCGCATCAGAAGGAGATCGCTGCAATGGCCAGGCCTGCGCGTTCGCAACCGACGGAAGGGGAGCTGGAGATCTTGAAGGCGCTTTGGGAGCAGGGGCCTTCGGAGCTGAAGCAGGTCTGTGCCGCGTTACGTCGCGGCCGGCAGGTGGCGACGACCACGGTGGCCACGATGCTCAAACTGATGCAGGAAAAGGGGCTGGTCGATCGTGACTTTACCTCGCGGAGCTCGATCTGGTCAGCCAGAGTCAGTCGAGAAACGGCGAGCACCAGCCTTGTGCGCCGTCTGATGGATCTGGTCTTCGACGGTTCGCCCCGCAGGCTGTTGGCGCACATGATCGAGAACGAAAAGCTCCGCCCGCAAGAACGAGCGGAAATCCGGCGGATGCTTGATGACGTGAGCACGGGGACGACACTAGCGCCCCGCCTTCGTGAGCGGAAGGGAGAAAAGCCGTGATTACCATCCCCATGACACTCTGGCTGGGGATTGGCTGGACTATGTTGCACTTCCTCTGGGTCGGCGGAGTTGTCGCGGGCGCGGCGGCGCTCGTGTTGCGACAGATTCCAGGGACATCGGCGGAGACGCGCTACGCGATAGCTTTGGCCAGCTTGGTCCTGCTGGCCCTGACTCCCCCGGCCATTGCGTGGCGGCTTGCCCGCACGTCGGGTTCGGATTGGTCCGGACTGCCCGCACATGACGTGGACCAGGTGGGACCTGCCACCTTTTCGCCGGCTAAGGAGGCTCGAGGCGTTGTGGTCATTGGCGATGTCCAGAGGCAGAAGGATCGGGCGTCGCCACAGCCTGTCGCCGTGCCGCCGGTCGTTGTCGACCGCCGCACGGTGACGCGACCGTCCTGGCTGGCGACGCGGCTGGACGCCCTGGCGACCTGTCTTCCCTGGCTCTGGCTGACCGGCTCGCCGCTCACGTTCGCCTGGCTGGCGCTGGGATTTGCAGGCGCCGAGCGGCTGCGGCGCCGAAGTCTCACTCTCGAGCAGGAAAACGATCTGCTGCAGATTTGCCGGCGGTTGGCCGTTTCGTTCGGGATCGGCCGGGATGTGGCCGTGGCGGCCTGCGACCGAGTCGCCACTCCCGTTCTGGTAGGGATCATGCGGCCCTTGATCCTCTTGCCGGCGGTGGCGATGGGAGGCTGGGCGCCCGAGCAGATCGAGATGGTCCTGCTTCACGAGTTGGCCCACGTCCGTCGCTGGGACAATTTGGTGAACTTGCTTCAACGATTGATCGAGTCGTTGCATTTCTTTCATCCGGCCGTATGGATCGTCTCGGGGTGGATCCGCCAGGAGCGCGAGCACTGCTGTGATCGGATTGTGGTGGCGCACACGGGTAAAGCTCATGTCTACGCCGAGATGTTGCTCGCGCTGGCGAGTGCACCAGTGCAGCGCGCGTCGATTTCGGTGGCTCTCGTCCCGTACCGCAAACACCTGGTCAGACGGATTCGCCAAATTCTAACACCCCGGAAGGACCATCCCATGAAGCTCTCACGGAGCCTCATTCTTAGCGCGGCCGTCGTCACCCTGGCACCGGCGCTCTGGATCGCGACCCATGCCGGGTCTCAGCGGTCGCAGAACGCTCAAACAAGTCCGAACGCCTCCGCCCCGGTTGCCTCGGCGCCACGCCAAGCGGAAAAAGTCAAACAAAAAGATGAGAAAGCCATTAAGACGGCGGTGATGATCCAGGACAAACCGCTGTCGGATTGGATAAATGCGCTCAAGGACCCAGACCCCGCCGTGCGCAAGCGCGCCCTTAAGGCGCTCAAGGATGTAACTGTAGATCAGGTTGGTGATCAGTTCTTCAATCTTCAAGTTGAAGTGAACAGTGCAGCTTTCATGGACAAAGACCCGGGCGTCCGGAAGTCCGCCGAAGCTGCTGGGGCTCTCCTTCAATTCTTTCCCTCGGCTGAATCCAGACGGCGAATGGCCGAGGAGCAGAAGCGCACCGTCCCGCCGACTTCGACGCCGATCCGAGTAGTCGACGCCCAAGGGCAGCCTGTTGCTGGCGCGCTTGTCGCCAGCTTTTTTTGGAGGGTCGGTGACAGCGCGACGGGCTTTACGCCGGCCCGCCCGCAAGAATCGAGTACCTCAGATGCGCGGGGCGAGGCGTCCCTCAAACTCGAGATCGGAGGCGCCAAGAGGAAACTTCGGTCTGCGCAATCCATAAAGGCAAGGCTCGCCCGTTGATCGGTCTCGGCAAGTTTGCGCGAGCAAATCGGCAAGCCGGTGAAGATCTCGTTGTATCCGGCCTGCAGAGTCCGCCTGCGGGTCGAGTGCTCGGGCTTTCGAGAGCTCGAGGCGAAATACCAATTTAAGCTCGTCGGCTCGGGATGGTGGGCAGCACAAGTCCAGTTGGGCGATGACAACATCGCCCCGAAGCCGCTCTGGACCAATTCGGTTACCGGCGAGCTCGAATTTTTCCTGCCGCCAGGTCGGTTCACGATCGCGGCTTACGGCAGCGACACGAATATCGGATCGCGCCGGTCGAGATCAAACCTGGAGAGCTTGAGCGAGACCTGGGAGTGATCGACGTGGCCCCTTCTTCTCAAGCCAGTCAGGGTTTTTTCCCATTTCATCGTCAGGCGCAACAGCAGAAAGTGTCCGACGCCAATGCCAAGAAGAAGGGCGCCCTAAGTCACGCCCAGCGGCTGGAGCTCAAGGGTGATTCCAATGCGGCGCAAGATTTGGCCTTTTCGCCGGACGGAAAGATCCTGGCGACCGGCCACTGGTATACCGCCGATCCTGGCGAAGTGAAGCTCTGGGATACGTCTACTGGCGTGCTTGGGGCAACCTTGCCGGTGCTAGTCAAGGAAGGTGGTGTTATCAGATTAGCGTTCTCTCCCGACGGCAAGACCCTCGCCGGGTCGGTGGGTCCGTTAGCGAGCATCAAGCCGCCGGGCATTGTTGTCCTCTGGGACGTCGCCACGCGTCGGGAGTTGATGAGTCTCCGTGGTCATACCGCGCGAATCACCGGACTTGCGTTCTCGCCAGATGGTAGGTCGCTCGCCTCCAGCGGCGAGGACAAGACCGTGCGGTTTTGGGATGTGGCGACGGGTCGCGAGAGCGGCCGCATCGAGGGTAACCCTAACTGGGTCCGCTCTGTCGCTTATTCGCCAGACGGAAAGGCGCTGGCGGTGGGTGGCTGGCCAATCGTCAAGCTTTGGGATGTGCCGGGAAACCGAATAAGCGTGGTGCTCGAGCCAGAGGCCAAACAGTTCTGGGTCGAGTCAGTGGCATATTCGCCCGATGGAAGAACGCTGGCGGCTGCTGGGGCGAAGGTCGATCGACAAAACGATCGTCGTCAAGGCCAGGTGCGGTTGTATGACATGACCCAGAATCCGCCCCGCCGGCGCAGTCTTGCCATTCCATTTCCGCGGAGAATTCGAAGATGAAAAGCGCGGGCCCTCCGCGACGCACGTTGCTTTTGCACCCAACGGCCGTCACTTGGCCGCGGTCGGCGAAATGTCTTGGATCGTGAGCTGGGATGCGGCGACGGGCACCGAACAGGACTCGTTTGAGAGGGACTCTTGGCGCAGCGTCAACCGACGGGTCGCATTCGTGCCCGACGGCCATCGGCTGGCGATTGTCGGGGCGAGTGGGCCGGTCACCATCATGGACCTCAGCACGCCAGAACCGTGAGGTTACCGTTGCTAGTAATTCGCGTGACGAACATCAAAAGCGGCGCGCTCTTTGCATGTGTGCCGCTTCTCTACGTTTCATTCCACAAACATTCGTAGCAAAGGCAACGGACTTATGACGACAGCGACAGCCATTCAAGCCCGCATTGCATACGCGTTGAGAGATGGCCACAGTGCGGACGATGCAATCGTTGAGTTCCTGAGCCATGAGATTGATGGCCCCCGCCAGACATACGGGTTGAGCGAACGAGTTGGAAGCTGCTACGACGCGGAAAACGTGGGCATTCAGTCGTCAGAGGGCGCGGTCGTCGCCGCCTCGCTGATCCTCGATGATTTCGGAGGCCGGAGCGACGCGCTGGGTGGTTAATGCCTGGATCACAGAGAGCGGTGGCTCGCGGCACAGTGCGGTTCGCTCCATCTGCACGCCTCATATTCACCTCTTACATCCGACGAGGCGTTTCGGCTTAGCCGTCTGTTTCTCCCGCACGGCGAGATCGTATACCAGGGAATTTGTACAATCCCCACTTGAATAATTTGCAGATCGGTCCACGCCAGAGCGAACGCCTGGACGCATCTGACGGTGCAGATCGGGCGGCCGGCTTGAGAAGCGGGCAAGGATCAGCCGGCCTTTCCACGGTCCTGTCCTTTCCCATCGACTGGTAGGAACACACGGAAGCGGCTCCCTCGGCCGGGCGGCTCTCGACCTCGATCCGCCCGCCGTGGTCGGTGATGATGCCGTGGCTGATCGCCAAACCTAGCCCCGTTCCTTGGCCCACCGGCTTTGTGGTGAAGAACGGGTCGAAGATCCGCGGCAATATCTCCGCCGGGATACCGCAGCCATCGTCCGCCACCTCCAAAATCACCTCGTTGCCCCTCGCCGGAGTCGCGACCTTGATCCGCCCGGTGCTACGCCCCGTGGCCTCGATCGCCTGCATGGCGTTGACGAGAAGATTCAAGATCACCTGGTTGATCTGGGCCGGGGCGCAGATGACCGGAATCGCTCCGCCCTCCTGAAGCTTGACCGTGATTTGGCGCTGCTCCAACTGGCCCCGGATCAGCTCCAGGCTGGAGCTGATCGCCTGCTGCAGGTCCACCCGATCGACTGCCGCTTGATCGAGCCGGGCAAACCCCCGCAGGTTCTGCACGATGCCGGAGATGCGCTTGACCCCTTTCCGTGTGCTGGCTAGCATCTGCTCCATGTTCTAGCGGATATAAGGCAAGTCGATCGCCTCGCCGATCTGATCGATCCGCTCGGCAACCTCGGGGCCGGCCACGGCCAGCGTCGGTTGGGCCTTCTCGTAGGCCTCCAGCAGCCAGAGAGGCCGCGGCAATCGCGATCGAGCACGGCCAAGTTGTTGCCGACATAGGCCAGCGGGTTGTTGATCTCGTGCGCTACCCCGGCGCTGAGTAGGCCCAGCGACGCCAACTTCTCCGCCTGAAAGATCATCGACTGCATCCGCCGGCGCTCGGTCAGGTCGTGAATCGCGCCCAGGAAGACGATCCCCTCGGGTAAGTCGATCGCCGAGAGGGCGAGTTCCATGGGGAAGACCTCGTCCGCCTTCCGCCGGCCCTGCTGCTCGGTCTTGGGAAAGACGTTGCAAACCTCCCGCGTCTCCACATAATTCCGCAGCGCTTGGTCGAGGGCCTCCCGGTCGACCGGCTGCACCAGCAGGCTGAGGGGTTGGCCGAGAACCTCGTGCTCGGCGTAGCCGAATACCAGCTGGGCGGCGGGGTTGAACAACTTGATCCGGCCCCGCTCGTCGGCCACGACGATCGCTTCGAGGATCCCTTCCGTGAGCTGGCGGTACAGTCGCTCCGAGGTCCGCAGCGCAGCCTCGGCCCGCTCACGGTCGGCGACCTCCCGAGTCAGCAGTGTATTGGCACGGCACAGCTCAGTGGTGCGCTCCTCGACCCGGTGTTCGAGCTCGTCGTGCGCCCGCTTAAAGGCTTCCTCCGCGCCTTGGCACGCGGCCCGCGTGCGCAAGGCGACGACACCGTAACTCAGGTCATCGGCCAGCTCCCTCAAAAGCTGGACCTCGTTCTCATCGAACGCGTCGGGATCCGCGGCATAAATGGCCAAGGCCCCCAGGACCTCAGAGCCTGTCAACAGGGGGATGCCGACCACGGAGGCGTACCCACGCCGGAGAGCCTCCGCGCGCCAGGGGGCGAAATCGGGATGGTGGGTCACATCCCGGAGGACCGTAAGCTCGCGGGTCCGGATGGCCTTGCCCACCGGGCCATGGCCACGTTCCGTGTCGGCCCAGGTCACGCGGACCGTCTCAAGATAACCCTCCTCGTAGCCGGCATGGGCAACGGGGCGCACCGACTTTCCCTCATCGTGCTCGGCGTAGCCAACCCAGCAGAGGCGATAACCAGCGACCTCGACGATCACATGGCAGAGCTCCCGTAGGAATTGGGGCTCGTCGTCGGCCCGGATCAGGACATGGCTGCAACGGCTGAGGGCCTGCCGGGCCCGATCGACCCTCCGACGTTCGCGGATCTCCACTGCCAATGCTTCATTGGCTCGCGTCAGCTCCGCGCTCCGTTGCCGGATCTGCCGCAGGTGATTTGTCATGTGGCACTCGTGTTCATCGTGCGATCGCCGCCGTCGAGCGGCTAAAGCCGATTGCTCCGGTGGACTGACGGGTTAGCCGGACTTCCGGCTCGTGGGGCAAAAAAAAAGCCCCGCCAGTGCGCTCACACACACTCGTGGCCGCTATAGCCATATATCATCCGCTTTCCCGAGCGACTTCGCCATCCATCAGTTTAGCATACCAACAGTTGCCGTGACAGATTCTCCTAAATCGTTATTAGCGCTCACCCACGAGCTCCGGCCGGTCAACAGCCTTCTCACGATGGCGCTACAGGTCGTGGCCGAGAGCCGCGACGTACTACTCGTTCTCACGGCCGACGCCGGTATCACAGCACGCGCTGCAACTCCCGCACAGGCAATGCCCGTCCCGACAAACGCGAGCCAAGCAAAAGGCATCGACACTGACAGATCAAGCGTGTCGGGTTTCGAGGGCAAGTTTTACCATGGTCGGGCCTTCGAGAGCCGCAGGGTCGGTGGAGAGAGCCTCACTGTTTTGTTTCCAGTTCATGTGGAACGGCCTGGCGCAGAAGCGACGATGCCTGCATGGCCTCGAGCCATTCTCGCTGAGACATCCCTGCGGGCATGATGTGGACGATGGCTGCGTGAGTAGTCCGCAGAGGAATGGCGGGGAGGATTTCCGGCGACTGTGGCCAGAACATCCATAAGCTCCTGGAGATTCGCAGATTCGCGGTATGGGTACCGGATGAACGAGATGTCTTCTGTACCGTGGTTGACTTGATGCCCTCGGACGGTGATTGCGTACCAGAGGTTTTCCTGTCCTCGGCGATCGAGAGCTTCTCGAGTTCCTGCTCGCGTCCGCGCGACCAGCGCCGGCAACTCGTGCCGAGCCGGATAGACCAGCGTTTCAGGCAGCCACAGATGAATCACCTCAGAGCGGACGATCAATCCCGAGCCGGGCGGGTCGCTCAATTCTGGTTCCGGACTCGGCCGGGGCGTCAGGGCATCGAGCTGCGTCAGCCCGATCACCGTTGCCACACATGAGACGACGATCATCAGATTGCCAACGAGGCGGCGGAAAAGCACGCCAAGCGGGACGTCGACCGTCGCGATCCATATCGGCATGGGAAAAACCTCCAGTAAAATGCTGCTGCTTAATGATTGATCGCGCGACCGAACTCTCCTGGCGCGCAGTCCGAGCGTCAGCGCATGCATGCGCCGATGAGCAACAACGGACCCTGGCGCCCCGGCAGCCTACTCCGGCAACCGCCAGACGCAGATGCAAGTGTCCGTTCCGCCTGACAAGGCAAACTTGCCGTCCGGGGAGACGGCTACCGCACCCACTTCACCCACGTGCCCCTTCCAGCGGCCCAGTTCCTTGCCCGTCTCTACTTCCCAGAGGCGAACCGTCTCATCGTCACTGGTGGAGAGGAACCGCCTTCGATCAGGCGAGAAGACAAGATTATTGACTTCGCCTTCGTGTCCCTGGAAACGACGGACTTGTTTGCCCGTCCGCAGGTCCCACAAGAGGATGATCTTGTCCATGCCGGCGGTCAGTCCCATCTGGCCATCAGGCGATATCGCGACATGCCATATCTGTCCCGTATGCCCCTCTAGCCGGTGCAATTCCGAGCCTGTTTCAAGATCCCAGACACGGCCGATCCTGTCGTCTCCGCCCGAGAGCGCCTGACGGTCATCATGGGAAACGGCAACGCAACGGATCGGACTGTTTTTCACTTCAAGAAGCCGCAATTGTCGACCGTTTTCCACATCCCACCAGCGCAAGGTGTTGTCTCGGCCGCAGGACAACACCCGTCTTTCGTCGGAAGAGAGGACCGCGCTATAAACAAATCCGGAATGGCCCTCGAATCGGCGCAGTTCTTTACCCGTGTCGATGTCCCAGTAGCGCACAGTGGCGTCGCTACCCGCGCTCAAAGCATGCCGACCGTCATGCGAAAAGACCACGCTGTTAACACCTTCGACATGCCCAAAGAAGGTTCGCAACTGCTTGCCTGTCTCAACTTCCCATAAACGCATCGTCGCGTCATTACTGCATGACAACGCGTTCCGTCCGTCGGGAGAAAAGACGATCTCGTTGACGCCCTCGGTGTGGCCCAGGAACCGGCGAACAGGAAGGAGGCCGCGGCGTAAATCTTCGGCGAAACCCGGATTGAGGCTGAGCACTAGCTTCAGGTCGGCCTCGGCCTCCTTGGGGTGTCCCTGTTTCTTCAGAAGCAATTCGAGTCGATGGTGTGCTTCCCAGTTCTTGGGCTGGAGACTGAGGACGTCCCGCAATCCGGCCACCGCGTCGATCGGCTTACCTTGTTGCTCGAGCGTCAGTGCGAAGTAAAAGAGTCGAGCATGAGTTCGCGCGTCATCCGGCTTGACTTTCAAGGCCTCGTGGTATTCGCGCCGCGCCTCGAGGTATTTGTCGTGACGCATCAGAAAGTCCCCATAGTTGCCGTGGTCTTGGGCCAGCCGGGTCTTGATCGAGAGCGTGTTGGAGTGGTCCGGACCAGCCTTTGCTTTTTGAATTTCCAGGGCTTGCTCGAGGAGCTTGATGCCGTCGACATGTCTGTCCGCCAAGCCGTACCCTGCAGCCAATCTGACCATGCGGTCCAATGCGTGCGGATCGTCGAGGCCGAACTTGGCTTTGCACCGCGCCAATTCCTCTTCATAGCGGCTGTTGGCTTCGGCGAAACGCTTGAGGGAGCGATAGCTGTGTACCAGGTTATTCAACATCAAGAACGTGGTGGGATGGTCAGGACCGAGCTTGGCTTTGCAAAGCGCGAATGCTTCTTCGTAAAGCCGCAGCGCGTCGGCGTGTCGGCCGAGCAGAGAGTAGCTGACCGCCAAGTTGTTCACGCTGGCGAGCGTTTCGGGGTGGTCCGGGCCGAGCCTGGTCTTCTGCAGAGCCAGCGTTTCCTCACGGAGCTTTAGGGTGTCGAATGCCCGGCCGACCGATCCGTAGCTGTTGGCCAGGCGTAACATCGTGCGAAGCGTATCGGGGTGGTCGGGGCCGAGATTGGTTTGTTGCAGGGCCAACGTCTCCTCATAGAGCTTTATCGCGTCAGTGTAGCGCCCAAGGCTGTACAGGCAGTTAGCCAGGCCATGCATGGACGCGAGCGTATCGGGGTGCTGGGGACCGAGATTGGTTTTTCGCAGTGCCAGCGCTGCTTCCTGGAGCTTGAGTGCGTCGGCGTTTCGGCCGATGTCCCCGTAACTGTCGGCCAGACCGTGCATGGCTGCCAGCGTATCGGGGTGCTCGGGGCCTCGATGCTTCGTGTAGATCGCCCGCGCCGCTTCAAATTGCTGTGAGGCGATCTTGGCCTCGCCCAGATCCTCGAACGACTTTCCCAGGGTCATCCGCAGCCGGGCTTCGATGAGTGGCTGGTTCTTGAAGCTGCTCGCAACAAATGGCAAAGCGGCCTCCACCGCCTTGCGCAATGACACAGAATAGCCCAGGCCGCCGTCCACGCCCTCGGGCCGGGCCGCGGCGAACACCTTGTTCTCCACGAAGTCGAGCGCCGCCTTCGTCTCGGCCTCGCGCCAGGGCGGTCTGTTCATTGCTCGCGGCGATGATGCGTTGACGGGCCTCGTCGGCCCGGGCGTGTTCTTTCTCCTTGAGGGCATTGAGCGCCGCGGTTTCCGCCGTTCTGGCCCTCACTGCCTGCCAGGTGGCAACTGCGGCCCCGACCACCAGCGCCACTGCCACGATCGCCGCTGTCGCCATCCCCGCTCGGTTTCGCCGCGCAAGCTTCCGCAGCCGATACCAAGAAGAGGGACGACCGGCCATGACCGGTTCGTTATTGAGATAGCGCCGAACGTCGTCCGCCAGCCCACTGGCTGTTTCGTACCGCCGCCTGCGGTCCTTCTCCAGCGCCTTCATCACGATCCAGTCGAGCTCACCGCGCACAAGGCCACTCAGCTTCTTCGGCTCCAACCCCCGGTTCGCCGCCGCCACGGCCGTATCTTCCATCGTGCTAAGCCGTGTGCTTGGCTTGGGCGGCTCTACTTCGCGGATGACCCGGAGCATTTCCAGCATCGCCGCTTCGTTGAATCGCTTCCGTTCCAGCGGAGTCGTGCCTGTCAAGAGCTCGTAGAGCAGCACGCCCAGGCTGTAGATGTCGCTGCGCGTGTCGATATCGAGCTGGTTCAGCTCGGCCTGCTCGGGGCTCATGTACTCCAGAGTGCCGACCACCGCGCCGAAGCCGGTGACCAGAGTCTTCTCGGTCAACTGCTGTCCAGCCGCCTTGGCGACGCCGAAGTCGATTACTTTCGGCACCGGCTCACCATCGTAGAGCGCCACCAGCACGTTGGACGCTTTGATGTCGCGGTGGATGATGCCTTTTTGATGCGCATGCTGGATCGCCTGACAGACGGGGATGAACAGCTTCAGGCGTTCCGTCGGGGTCAGCCGGCGATCGTCGCAGTATTTCGTCAAAGGCACGCCCTTGACCAGCTCCATCACGAAATACGGCCTGCCGGTGTCGGTCGTGCCGGCATCGAACACGTGGGCGATGTTCGGGTGGTCCATCAGCGCCAGCGCCTGCCGCTCGGCCTCGAAGCGAGCGATGACGGAGCGCGAGTCCATGCCAAGCTTGATGACCTTGAGCGCGACGAGTCGCCTGACCGGCTCGGTCTGCTGGGCCATGTACACCGTGCCCATGCCGCCTTCGCCGATTTCCTCAATCAACTTGTACGGGCCGATGACTGGGCTGGAATGCGCTGCGATCGCAGTGGGCGGATGCTTGGTCGCGCCGTCGGGCATAGGTGCTTCGGTCATGCCCCCCAGTGAGCCAGCGAGCTCTTCAAGGAAACTGGGATCGGTCGTGTGGGCTTTCAGCAACGCCACCACCTGTTTCTTGAGCTGGTCGTCCTCGCCGCAGGCCCGGTCCAGATAGGCGACTTGCTCATCGGGTGTGGCGAGCTTCAGGGCGTTGGCGAAAATCTGGCTCTCGTTCACAGGATTTCTCCTCCTGACACTCATGCGCCGTCCAGAGTTGAAACCCCCGGATTTTTTTCAGTTTTTTTCCATCTCACGTTTCAACCAGGCCTTGGCGTAGGTCCAGTCGGCCTCGACCGTGGATTGCGAGATGCCGAGTATCTGAGCCACTTCCGGCAAGGTGAGCCCGGCGAAGTAGCGAAGCTTCACGAGCCGAGCCCGGCGCGGTGAGGCAGCTTCGAGTCGATCGAGGGCGTCGTTCAAGGCCAGTAGATCGACAGCGTCCACCGGTGGCGAGATGGCCGGCTCGTTGCCTTCGAGTGGCACTTTACGCAGATGACCTGCGTGTCGAAGTCGCTTCTTGCGGCGTGCCTTTTCGACCAGGATCCGCCGCATCGCCTCGGCGGCGGCAGCGAAGAAGTGTCCCCGGGTTTCCCAGCACGGTTCTGCGGACTGTGACTGACGGTTGGGATCTGCCACTAGCCTGAGGTAAGCGTCGTGTACAAGAGCCGTGGGTTGCAAGGTTTGCCCGGGCTTCTCGTGGGCGAGCCGCCGAGCGGCCAGCTTTCGCAGCTCGTCATAGACCAGAGGCAGAAGCTGCGCGACGGCGTGCGGGTCGCCCCGCTCTACGGCATCCAGGATGCGGGTGACCTCATTCATCGACAATTCCGTTCGACAGACGAATCCCAGCGGAAGATACCCGCCGAGTTCCTTCAGGTAACCTCGGAATCGATCAGCTCCATTTGGTCTGACTAGGATGAGCTTCCAGTTCGCTTTCGTTTTCACGGAGTCAGCCAACGAGTATATCGGTTGCGTTGCCCAAATGAGACGAGTAAGTTCACCGGTGCCATCGGCGCGAGCGACACCGCGGTTGGAAGTCATCCGGGGAGCTCCCGTAGGCCGAGCTTGAGTCATTAATTACGAAATGTGTTTGAGCCGCCAATGACCTGGGCATTCAAGCGAATTACTGGGGGGAGCTCTGCCAGGAGTCGAATATCGATGCAAGAATCCCGTTATACGTCCGAATATGGCGGGGCGAAGGGGCGAGCCGGGCGAGTTCGAAGGAACGGTTCCTATGGAATCGACGCCCCTTATCTGTTGCCCATCGTTGGAGTGCTTCTGGCCGCGAACGTCGTGCAAGGCGTGGTTACTGGATCAGGATGGCCGTTCGTTGGTGCGTCGATTGTGCTAGCGTGCGCGGTCTGTGGGCTGTACACCTCGCGCCGGGGTAAGTTCCTGGCCTGGACCGAGTTGCTCGATCAGCTCAACTTGCGTGGCGATGAGCGCATCTTGGATTTGGGCTGCGGACGTGGTGCGGTGTTGCTGCTCGCCGCCCAGCGTCTGACGACCGGTAGGGCGGTCGGGGTGGACGTGTGGCGGCGCGGTGATCAGTCGGGCAATGCGGCAATGGCCACGCGGCGCAACGCCCTTGCCGAAGGAGTCGCCGACCGGATCGAGTTGCACACCGCAGATATGACCGCACTCCCCTTCGAGGCCGACAGCTTCGACTTGGTGGTCTCTAACGTAGCGATGCACAATGTCAAGGTCCGGGCTGGCCGCAAGAAGGCGATTGAAGAGGCGGTGCGCGTGTTACGTCCCGGGGGACGTCTGCTGATCGCCGATCTCATGTCCACACGCCAGTACCAAAGTTACCTCACAAAGCTCGGGATGCTCGCGGTCGCCCGCCGGAGCCTGGGATGGCGAATGTGGTGGAGCGGACCCTGGCTCGCAACGCGTCTCGTAACCGCAACGAAGCCCACCCAACGGTCGATGCGAACTTGAATGTATGTCGTATGCGTCGGACCTTGCCTTGGACAGCCGGTCTCCCAGGCCGTACGTCGAAGTCGTTTGGCCCGCGTCGGTCCAACGACTCCGAGGTAGTTGTGACCGACGCACGGTGATTCGCCCGCCGTTAACGAGCGACGACTCGGCTGAGGAAGTCGCGCATCGCCGCCCCGATCTCCGCTGCGCGAGTTTCCAATGCGAAGTGGCCGGCGTCCAGAAAGCGCACCTCCGCCTCCGGGATGTCGCGCCTGTAGGCTTCGGCGCCGGGCGGGAGGAACGTCGGGTCGTTCTTGCCCCAGATCGCGAGCAGCGGAGGTCGGTGCGTCCGGAAGTACTGCTGGGTTCTGCCACGTGCCCCAGGCGTCGCTGAACCCGTCCAGGTAGGCGTTCCCGTTCTGGCTGATGCCGGACCGACCGCCCCCGTTTTTCCTCGGCGACCATCTTGCGCTCGACTTCCTCAACACCATCGCCACACCTAGAGACCTCCCGATCGAGTGGCTGCGGGACGGACGGGACTTGGTTGATTGGCTGCAACAGGCGAACTTGATCGCGGCGGACGTGGCGGGCCAGTTCCGGCAGTCAAAGGATCAGCGGGCGCTCGACGATGTTGTCGGAAGGGCACGGGAGTTCCGGGATTGGCTGCGCGGGTTCGTCACCCGGCACCTGGGCAAGCCGTAAACCGCCTGTTTCGAATCGCCGGCGGTCACGGCCGATAAAGTCGGCCTGGCCTTCTGCGTTCGCGCTCGCCCGTCGCCACATGAGCTCACGACCCTGTTGATCATGCACAGGTCCGCGCAGGTCCAGCATTGAGATGGGATCGAAAATCGGCGGCTCGTCGGGCACATGCACCGGTCCGATTGCCTGGCATTACCCGACAACGCTGATTGCCTGGCAGAGGGCTGTCAGGTACGACAGCAAGTCTCCTAATAAAAGTCCGACTGCGGCGTCTATAAGAATAGAGGCTGACCCGCCCTCATCCGATCCGTCCATACGCCGCAATTGGGGCAGAAGCTTGCTGCTGAATACGTCTTTCAGGAACTCCGATGCCGGTGGGATCGTCTAATGATCGGGTTGGACAAAGACTACAAAACCATTCTGAGGAGGCGGTCCATGAGGCGCAAACTGCGTTTTCTGGTGTTGGTCGCGTCCCTCGCATTCCTCGTTCCGTTCGGTGTGTCTCGACTAAGACTTGTTCGAGGTGCGGATGAGCCCGGGCGACAAGTCCAAAATCCGGACGGAAAGACCCAGGCGAGGGTGCGCCAGGGCTCGAAGTCCTGGACGACGGCCATTGAGCCCAAGCCGCTGAGTCGAAACGTGAAGAAGGGACTCGATTGGCTGGTGGAGCATCAACTCCCTGGCGGCGGGTGGGGTCAAGGAGAAGAGTCGGCACAAATGCGCGGCAACGAGTCTTTAAAGGACACACCAAACGTGGCTGACACTTGCATCGCCGTGCTGGCCTTGATCCGCTCGGGGAGCACGCCGCGCGAGGGACTGTACAGGGATGCAATCGTTAAGGGTGTGCGCTACGTCCGTCGTCAGGTCGACGAATCCGACTCTCAATCGATCGCCGTCACGAGCGTGCAGGGAACGCGGGTCCAGCAAAAGCTGGGACCGAATATTGACACATTCCTGGCATCGATGTTGTTGGCCGAGGTCAAAGGTCGCATGCCTGACGACTCAAGCGAGCAGGCCGCGAGCCTCTCCCTGCAGAAGGTGCTCGGCAAGATCGAGCGGCACCAGAAGCAGGATGGGACGTTCGACGGTCAAGGGTGGGCGCCGATCCTGGCACAGGCCATGTGCGGCAAAGGAATTAATCGCGCGCGTCAGGCAGGCGCGCGCGTGTCCGACATGGCTTTAGCTCGAGCGGAGCACGGCGCAAAGCTTGCCTTCCAGGCATCAAGGCCCGCGTCAGCTGTTGGCGCCGGAACCGGCGCCACTTCGGGGCGAATGGCAGCGATGGGCGGCATGATGGGAGGGATGGGCGGGTCGGCTGGAGTTGAGCTGTATAGCCGTGCCGCCAGCATCGGTGTTCTCCGGGACTCGGTCAACACCAACAAAGTCGTCGCCGAGGGACTGCGCTACAAGGTAGCCAACTCCAAGGACAAGAAGGAGCGCGCCCATGCCGAGGAGCGACTAGCCCAGATCGCCGATGCCGAGAAGCTCCAGAATGAGGCACAGGCGGCCGTCGTCTCGCGGCTCGGCGACCGGAAGTTCATGGCCGGTTTTGGCTCCAACGGCGGCGAGGAATTCCTTAGTTACATGAACATTGCCGAGAGCCTGGTCGTCAAGGGCGGCGAGGAGTGGAAACGTTGGGATTCCGAGATGACAGAAAACCTCAACCGCGTGCAGAACGACGACGGGAGTTGGTCGGGCCACCATTGCATCACGGGACGCACCTTCTGCACGTCGACAGCGCTCCTTGTCCTCTTGGCCGACCGCACACCGGTCCCCCTCCAGGTCAAGGCCGACGCCCCGGCCACCGCCAAGTGACTCGTTCGGACCCTTTGCCATGAGTGTCCAAATGAGTTGCCGTCGATGTCGAGCTGTCGCCTTGATCGTGCTCCCTCTGGTCGCCTGGCTGACGTCGTGTCGCTCGCGAAGTGAGGTCCTCGGTGACCAGGTCGACCGCGCACTCGGCGCCGCGATCGGATTCTTGATCAGCAGCCAGTCTCCCGATGGAGCGTGGCGATCGCCGACCTATGGCGTATTCAAGGACGGTCTGTCGCTCACGCCCATCGTCCTGAAAGCGGTCACGTTTGGGCCGGACGTTGCCGGTTCCACGTCCGCGCGGCGCCGTGGTGCAGAGTATCTGGTCGCTCGAGTCCGGGCGGACGCCTCAATCGACGACGGTCCGATTGGCATGATCTATCCGGTGTACACTGCCTCGGCTGCGGTTATTGCACTGACACACCTCGATTTTCCGGCCGGTCGTCCAGCTCGCGATGCCTGGCTGCGCGAATTGCGATGGCGGCAATTGACCGAAGCGCTCGGATGGCAGCGCGACGATCCGGCCTTCGGCGGTTGGGGCTACTCAATTGAGCCCCCGTCCAAGGGCAACGCCGTCCTGGCGCCGGCGCATCAGGTTGACGCCGACCTTTCCTCGACGCTCTTCGCGATCGGAGCGCTGCGGATCGCGGGCGTGGCGGCCGACGACCCCGCAATCTGCAAGGCTCTCATCTTCGTCGAGAGATGCCAGAACGTAGCCGTGAGCGAAGCAGACGGTGATCCGAAGTACGATGACGGGGGATTCTTCTTCTCGCGAACAGACCCGGTGCGAAACAAGGCTGGGGTCGCGGGAAGGGATCGACACGGCCGACTGCGCTACCACTCCTATGGTAGTACGACGGCTGACGGACTGCGGGCACTGCTGCGGTGTGGTCTTTCCACCGATCACCCGCGGGTAAGGGCGGCTCGGGCATGGTTGGAGCGGCGTTTCTCGGCCGCGTTTCATCCCGGCACCTTCGAGACCGCGCGAGAAGTTGATCGCGACGCGACGTATTTCTATTACGCGTGGTCGGTCGCCCATGCATTCCGCGCGCTGGGAATCAAGGAGATCTACTCCCAGGGTCAGAGCGTCGCCTGGGCCAACGCCCTGTCGCAGGAGCTCATCCGCCGTCAGCGCAGGGACGGGACCTGGGCCAACCGGTTCACGGCCTCCAAGGAGGATGATCCCTTTGTGGCTACATCGTTCGCGGCCGGCGCACTCGGCATCTGCCGTACATTCCTCGACCGCTGCATTACCATTGCCGACCCCATCCCCGGCCGCGAGGCTATAAGGATGTCTGAAACTTGGACTCCTCTTCGGGTCAATCGGGATCGCAACCGCGCTCTTGCTCGAGCTGATCGACCCCGAATCGCGTCCTCGGTGAGACCGAGGCAAAGGTGGAACTGCCGCGCAACGCCGGCTCGTCGGTTAGCTCTGTCCTCTCCCAGCCCGTTTCGTCTCGCTTCCATGTTATGTCTGGAAGTCGGGGTTGCCTCACGGAATTTCCTTACGAAATTCGATAAGTAGTGCAAGTCGGCAATTTCGGCCCTGGAAAATGGCTGCGCGGTCACGTTCAGAGGATTGAGAATGTATGGAGGGACGGAGGGAGCTGCCGGAATTCTGTATAGTCCGGACAGAACCCGGAAGCACGAATCGCATTTGCGGCTGGAACGCCAGAGTCTGCACGCGGTCAGTGAATCGGCCAGCATCGTCTAGCGGCGCCGTTTCTTGAACAGCCTGGCGGCGTACCCCGCAGAATCGGCCAAGTCAACCAGGGGAATGACTTCTACGCTGTCGGCGAGTGCGTAGTGACGTTCTCCGGGATAGACCACAATAAGTCGATCGAGCTTAAGATCGGCGAGCGCGATCCGCATCGACGGAGTCAGCGTGGGCGCGTCGCTACGTTTACATTCGACGCCGATGCGCCGGCCTTGCTTGAACAAGAGCAGGTCGATCTCTGCACCCTGGTGCGTGGCCCAATAATACGCTTCATCGGGGCGCAATGCCTTGAGCACTTCTTCGACGGCATAACCTTCCCACGACGCGCCGACCTTGGGATGAAGCTCCAGGTCGCGCCTGTTGGCGATACCCAGGAGCGTATGCAAAAGTCCGCTGTCGCGGACAAACACCTTGGGCGCCTTAACCTGGCGTTTGCTGAGATTCTCGAACCATGGCTGCAATTGCCGAAGCATGAACACGCCGGTCAAGAGATCAAGGTAGCGGCGCACCGTCGATTCGCTGACGGCGAGCGCTCGGGCAAGCTCGGCGGCGTTCCAGGTTTGGGCGTGGTAGTGGGCGAGCATGTTCCAGAAGCGCCGCAAGGCAACGGCCGGAACCTCGACTCCCAATTGGGGAATATCCCGTTCCAAGAATGTCTGAATGAATTGACGTCGCCAGGCAACGGAGTCGGCCTCGGTCCTGGATGTGTAGGCCAGAGGAAACCCACCGCGCAACCAGTGGCGGCCTTCGGTTCGAGGACCCAGGTCTCCCAAGCGAAAGCCCTCTAAGTGGACGGTTTCCAGGCGTCCCGCCAACGTCTCCGAGGAGTGACTCAGCAGATCAGGCGACGCACTTCCCAAAATCAGGAATCGCGAAGGAAGCGGCTTGCGATCCGCGAGTACGCGTAACAGAGGAAACAATTGCGGCCGTCGCTGAATTTCATCGATGACCACGAGCCCTCGGAGCGGGCGCAGCGCTGTATCGGGCTCGGACAATCGGGCGAGGCTCGCAGGGTCCTCCAGGTCGAAGTAGTTAATCGAGTTCGCAGGAACAAAACTGCGTGCCAAGGTGGTCTTGCCACATTGACGCGGCCCTAAGAGCGCCACGACTCGGCTGCGCCGGAGAGCGGTCTGTACCAGGCGAGTGTCGGTTCGGCGATCGATCATACTCGTAATCGTATACCATGAAAATCTAGCACACAACGCTAGAATTTCATGGTCACCGCGATTCACGGCTAGGAACGATTCTGGTCTTCGCCGTTGGCTGCGCTAGCAATCCTACCGAAGGCGACCGATCATCCTGATCGAGCAGGTGCCCGCCAAGTTATGAAGGTGGCTCGCAAACAACTACCTGGCTAGACGTTCGACACGGCTTATAAGATGAGGATCGATGGGAAAGAAGCTTATGGGTCTAACAGCAATTGTTAGAATTTCAGTGTCACTTCGATCAAATACGCACCGTGTGGCGGCGATGGCGTTCGTAATCAAAAGGGCTGCCCGCCTCGATGATCTGACCGGTTGCAACTTTGGCTGACGACCATTTTATGGTGCGCGCTGATCGGTATTGGTCAGTCACCAACAACGAGGACCGCGAACGACCCGGGCACGTACCTGCGTCGACCACCCTTCTTGGTGGTGGCGGCAGCCACCGGTTCGGGTGTCGCCGCCGATAGGTAGAGCCGGTGCGTCTTTGGATCGAGGGCGATCGTCTTGGCACTGACTTGGGTCTTGACCGTTTTCGCGACCTCGTACCGGCCAGGCGATTGCTCGCGAATGATGGCCATTGTTCCGTCGCCGCCGCTCGAACTGAAAATCAGGCCAGTTTCGGCATCGATGACACAGCCATCGGGGCCGGGACCAATCTCGAGTGTCTGGAGTACCTTACAGCTGTCGGCATCGGAAATCACGAGCTTCCGGTTGGCGCAGGTGCTGAAGAGCCGGCGCTGCTTGGGGTCAAATGCAAGGCCAGTGGGCTCTTCGCCAGGACTGAGAGAGAATCTCCTCTGGATCTTGAGTGCTCGGGCGTCGAACTCGACGATTTCGCTGGTATCCTCCATGTTGACGAAAATGTGTCCCTTTTCGTCGGAGACAGCCAATTCGGGGACGCCTCCAAGCGCAAGCGTACCCACCGCCTTCATCCCCTCAGGGTCAATCGCCGTCGTGTCATTGCTGCCGTGATTTAATGTGAAAACACGCCGGGTGACCGGCTCGAAGTAGATTATGTCGG
The DNA here is from genome assembly GCA_963850935.1 of uncultured Isosphaeraceae bacterium. Classification (GTDB taxonomy): domain Bacteria; phylum Planctomycetota; class Planctomycetia; order Isosphaerales; family Isosphaeraceae; genus CAWFRS01. The sequence goes on along the minus strand of CAWKNT010000025.1, from coordinate 56,204 downwards.
GACGGCCATTGGCCTTGACCTTGCCGAGCGCCTTGAGGGTCTTCAAATCGAAGATTGTTGCACTCGAGTCACCGCCATTGCTGGTCACCCCTCGACCGAGTGCCGGAACGAAAGCGACGCCGTGCACGCCCGGTGTGTCGGCAATTTCGCCAATGATTTTCTCACTGTCGAGGTCGAGTACGACGACTCGCGTGCCGCGCGTCACGTACAACCGCCGGTTCGCGGCGTCTACCTCAAGGAAGTCCCAGCCTCCCTCGCCGCCAACCGCGATCTTGCGGACCGTATCGTAACGGGCCGTGGGGTCCTGGGCCCGTACCTGAGGAATCAGCAGCAACGACAGAGCCGGTATCACCACGAAGGTAAGTCTTGCCATCGCGATCATTCTCCCGGTTCTAGACCTTGAAATCTTCTGGACGTGAACGAGTGGTACTGTAGCGTGCATTTGTCTCACCGGCACGGGCAATTCGGTTAATTCTTGCTAATACTTGGTCGCACTCTGTCCGCTCGGAGCGATGAAGTAGCGAATGGACTCCGCCCGCGACCAAGTGTTGGGTCAGGTTATAGACAATGAGGGGCAGCATCACGAGTGGGCGGGACGTCAGCGCGACCGATGCCAGGACAAGTCCAGTCCCGTTGTTACTCATTCCTAGGCCGAACATCAGCGCCGCCCGTTGCTCGCGGTCGGCTCCGACCAGACGGCCAAGGACGTGTCCCGATGCGAATGTCACGCCACAGAGTCCCATCACGAAAACTGACGTTAGAGCAAGGAAATCCCAGTCCGGTGTGCCAAGGGCCTGCGGCAGGCAGGCCGAGGCGTTGGCGTAACAGAGGACCAACAGCATGATCGAGCTCAGAACCTTTATCCGAGGTTCCATCGCTGTCACGCGGACCTCGCCCAGTAGCCAACGAGCGGCGATGCCAAGCAACGATGGAGATAGCACCCACAGGATCACAAAAGTTCCGGTCTTAGCGCCGGCGAGAACATGAAGTTCATCTCCATATCCCGTGGGTGACATCCAGCCGACGATGCGCAATGCAGCGGGTGTGGTCAGGGGGCTGACCATGGTCGATGCGATGACGAGACCGAGGCTGAGTGTCATATCGCCGCCGGAGTTTTGGGCCCATCCCGTGGACGAGCCCGCAACGGGCATCGCTGCCACGAGCGCCAGGCCGATCAGAATGGTTCCCGCTTCGCTGGCGTTATGCCAGCCCCGCAGGAAGGGCGTCACGAGGAGGAGATAGACAAGCGGGATCGCCAGATTTGCCAGCAACCCGATCAGGATTGGACTCGGACGGTGAAAGATGTGTCGGACGCGTTCGCCGCGCACTGCGCAAACCAGCACAAAAAAGGAGAAACGAGAGTAAGAGCTGCGGCAGCGTGACGATCCCGGCACGCGCGATGCGGAGGTTCACATGGGCATCCCTGATCAAGAGCCCGGCGCCGGGAGCGATCGCGGCAAGGGCGTAGCTCAGCACAATTAGCGACAACAGGCGGCGGTGAAGTATGTCGTCCAGGCCAGTGTTTCGCCCATTCCGTGCGTTCATCAGATCGGTTCCTTGTTCGAGAAAAGGATATCATGTAAGCGGTATTGCTCACGGAGTGACCGAAGATAGCGAGTGGCAGTCCAGGAAACGGTGAGATGAAGATAAGAAAAATCTCATTTTCGCCTCATGCTCTCCTGATGAACGACTTGGTAGGATTCGGGCTCGCGCTGGAATCACGTTCAAAGGTCGTGGCAAGAGCTGCTTAATCCAAAGGAGTCGGACAATGAATTGCGTACGTGTCGTCGGATGGCGAGGACTCGCGGTCCTTCTGATCGTTTGTGCCTTTGCCCGAGCCGACGAGGTGAAGGTGCCATTGAAAGATGTGCCCAAGGCGGTTTTAGACTCTATCAAAGAAAAATTCCCGCGAGCGGAGCTGACCGAGGCTACGAAGGAGACCGAGGACGGAAAAACGACATACGAGATTGCCTTGAAGGATGGCGGGCGCGGTGGACGTGGCGGCCACGGCGGACGGCAAGATCACTGAGATCGAGACCGCTCTCGATGCCAAGGCCCTGCCCGCGAAAGTGAGGGCAACACTCACGGACAAATACCCCAAGGCGATAATCAAAAAGGCCGAGGAGATCATCGAGATCAAGGACGGCACCGAAACCAAGAGCTTCGAGGTCGTCGTCATGACGACAGCCGAGAAGTCGGTCGAAGTGAAGATGTCGCCCGACGGTAGAATCCTCAAGGAAGAAGAGGGTGAGGACTGATTTGTCTGCATCGAATGACGAGGTGTTTCCTCTTCCGCCGCCGCCGTTGGGTGCTCGCGTCTGGAAAGCGATTCGACGGTCGCCCGAGTGAGTCTCTACGAATGGGTATTCGCGTCCTGGTGATCGAGGACGAGGAAGAGATCGCCGACTTCATCGTGCGTGGCCTCCGGGAGGAGGGCTACACGGTGGAGTGGGCGGCGAACGGGCAGGATGCCTGGCACCAGCTTCAGCACGGTCCGTGGGATGTTGTGCTTGTCGATTGGTCGATTCCCGGTCCAGACGGTCTGTCGCTCGTACGGCGCTTTCGGCAGGCGGGACATACCACGTCCGTACTTTTTTTGACGGTGCGCGATGCGGTTTCGGATAAGGTGCGCGGGCTCGACAGCGGGGCGGACGACTACCTGTGCAAACCGTTCGACTACGAAGAGCTGCTGGCACGAGTCCGGGCACTCAGCCGCCGCAAGTCCGAGGTGACAACATCGGTCCTTTCGCATGCCGATGTCCAGGTCGACCTCGCGACGCATCGGGCCGAACGGGCGGGGCGGCGTCTCGACCTCACCGCCAAAGAACACGCGCTGCTCGTGTTTTTGCTTCGACATCCAGATGAAGTGCTGTCGCGAACACGGATTTATGAACACGTTTGGGATGATCGCTACGACGGCATGTCGAACACACTCGAGTTTCACGTGATGGAGCTGCGTCGCAAGCTGGAAGCGCACGGTCCCCGTCTGATTCACACACTACGCGGGCGCGGCTACGTGTTCGGACAAAAAACCGCGTGAGGACCGGCGCAATGAAGCTGACGCTCAGTACACGGCTGACGCTGTTCTTTCTGGCGGCGCATGCGCTTGTGCTCGCGAGCTTTTCCGTGACGCTCTACTTGATCGCCGCGAAGTATCTCGAGCGCCGCGCAGACGAACGACTGGAGTCGGCGATGAACACTCTGGTCGCAGCCGCTGAGATCGGACCGGCCGGTGTGGAATGGGAGCCCGAGGAGCGGCGGCTGACCTTTTCTCATCGGACGGTCGAGCGGTCGTTCTTCTGGGAGATTGTCGACGCGGCCGGTCATCGCCTGGACGGTTCCTCTCCGACATTTTCGCCGACAGTCACCGGTGATTCGGCTGCGATCCTGACTTTACGCCCTGGCCTGCGAAGCTTCGTGGAACCGTCCGGCACAACTTGGCGAATCGCCGATCGATTGATACGGCCTGAGCCTACCGCAGCAAAGCCATTGACGCTGGGTTCAGAAGACAATGGCCACATTCATCCTGTATTGTGGATCCGGGCTGGACTTTCACTAGACGAAGTGCAGGCGACGCTGCGGAATCTGGCGGGTGGCCTGGCCGTCATCTCGGGTGCGGTCTTTCTAGTCACGCTGGCTGTGAGCTATGCGCTCTGCCGACGCGCGATGCGGCCGGTGACTGAAATGGCCAACGCGGCCCATGCCATCCAAGGTGCCGATCTGGGCGAACGTCTGCCGACGCCGCAGAGTGGCGACGAGCTAGAGGAGCTTGGGCAAGCGTTCAATTCACTCCTCGGCCGGTTGAGCGAGTCGTACATCCGTCAAAAAGCATTCACCGGCGATGCGTCGCACCAGTTGCGCACGCCGGTCGCCGCCATGCAGGGGCAGATCGACCTGGCGCTCGAAGAAAGATCGCCCCCCCGAAGAATACCGGCGTGTGCTCGGTTTGCTCCAGAAGAAGACGCGTCATCTCCGGCAGATCATCGAGTCGTTGCTCTTTCTTGCACGCGCCGACGGAGACGTGCCCCAAGCAAGCGTCGAGCCAATCGATCTTGCGATCTGGCTGCCAACGCACATCGAATCCTGGCATGACGCTCACGCGGGCTCGGACATCCATCTTTCGCTCGAGCACACCAGTCCGATCTGGGTGCGAGCTCAGCCGGTTTTGCTCGGCGAGTTACTCAATAATCTGCTCGAAAATGCTGTCAAGTACAGCTATCACGGCGCGCCAATCACTGCCGAATTGGCCCGCGACGGGATGTTTGCACGAATCGTAGTGGAGGATCACGGCATTGGCATGAACGAAGAGGACGTCGAGCATGTTTTCGAGCCATTCTTTCGTGGCCGAACCGCGCGCGATGGCGGTACATCCGGCCTGGGGTTGGGATTGGCGGTTGCGGCACGTTTGGCGAAGGTTTTTGATGGCAGGATCGACGTCCGCACCAAGCTCGGTCAAGGGAGCCAATTTGTGGTTAGGCTGCCGATCGCAGCCGAACCAGCGAATGCGGATTGTCCGGAATCCGTGGCTTAGCTCCCAAACGACCCGACGCTGCCGCTCTCCGGAACTATCTGTCGATATCGCAATCCGGCATTTTGGGTTGCTCTAAAGGGGCAAGTGGGTGCGGAAAGTCGACCCAGAACTTCGGCTTATGCTTTAAGGTTTTGCGCTCGATGGCGCAGGCTTGGCCGGATCAACGACCTCCACGGGCTGTCCGTCTACGAGCGAGGCGGCGTTGGCCTTTGCCACGGTTTCGTCCCCGCCGAGCCCCGCGAGGACCTCTGTTCGCAGGCCGTCGCTAATGCCGAGCTGGATTGGGCGGCGCACGGCCTTGCCGGCGACGATGGCGACGCAGTAATCCTTCCCCGCTTCGCTCACGACGGCGGTCACAGGCAGGGTCAAGACGTTGGCGTGGTCTTCGGCGATGACGGTCGCGTAGGCATAGAGGCCCGGTTGAAGCTGTGCGCCGGGTTGGGGATATCGATCTCGACGCGTAGCGTCCGCACCTTCGGGTCGATTGCCCAGGAGACCCGAGTGACCTTGCCCTCGACTGTCTTGCCGTTCAACTCCTGGAGTCTCACTGTGGCACGATCGCCCGGATTGACCTGCGCGGCGAACGCTTCGGGCACGTTGACCCTGATCGTCATGATGTCGGACCGTGCGACGACAAAAAGCGGGGGCTTGTCGGCCCCGGGCTGAGTCAGGTCGCCGGTGTTGACGTTCCGCTGAGTGACGATGCCGTCGAAAGGCGCTTCGATCCTGGTGTAGGCGAGGCGGGCAAGGACGGTGCCGGCGTCCGCCCTGGCGAAGTCGATGGCGGCGGCCGCGGCGACGACATCGGATTGCGCGGAATCGAGTGCAGCGCGGTTTTGGATGAGGGCCACATCCGCCGTCTTGATCTGCGCTGTACGCTCCTCGCAAGCGGCCTCCGCGGCGCGGAGCTTGCTCCGAGTCTCGTCGAGCAGACTGCCTGTCTGTGCCCGCGCAGCGTGCAATTCCTCAACGCGGTGAAACTCGGCTTTCCAGCGGGCGAGGTCGGCCTCGACCCTTCTCGTGCCGGCGCGGACTTCGACGAGCTTTGCCTCGGCGCCTGCGACGTTGGCCTCGGCCACCCTGACCGCGGCCCCAGCCTGCTTGTGCTTGGCGATCGCCTGTTGGACGGCCGCCTCTTTCTGCTTGAGCTCGGCCTCCAGCTCGGGGACCGAGAGCTCCGCGAGGACCTGGCCCTTCTTGACGGCGGCACCGATGTTGACGTTCCAGTTCTTGACGTAGCCGGCGATCTTGGCGTGGAGCGCCGTGGTCTCGAACGCCTCGAGCTCACCCGGCTCGCCTACGCGGCGGCGGATGGTCTGCCTCTGGGGATGGACGATCTCGACCGATCTCACACGCTGCGCTGAAGGTCCGGCCTTGCCTTCCAGGGAGCGCTCGCATCCGGTAGCGAGCGCGAGGAAAGCACCGGTCGCCAAGGCGGTTAATGGACGTAGAGAGGAGCGGGGCATGATCTCTGTTACCTCGGGGATTAACCTCTCGGGTCGTGGCCGCCGACCGACGCCACACGCGCGGAGCCTTGAGGCACCAGGACGCGCGGCTCGCCGTTGGCCGACAGCCGATCGATCTCGCTCGCCTCGGTGTCCTCTTCGTGGTAGTGCGTGCTCACTGGATCGTCAGGATCGAGCGATGCCGACTCGCGGCCCGCCCAGCCCTGGACGAGCGCGAAGAAAGTCGGAAGCACGGTCAGGGTCGCGATGGTTGCGGCGACCAGGCCGCCGATGACCGCGCGTGCAAGCGGCGCAGTCTGCTCGCTTCCCTCGCTCCATCCCAGCGCCATCGGAACCATGCCGGCGGTCATCGCGCAACTGGTCATCAAGATGGGCCGTAGCCGGCCCTTCGCGCCTTCCGTAGCGGCCCGCACTGCCTCCGCACCCTCAAGGCGGCGGTGCTGCTCGGCGAAGGTCACGAGCAGAATCGCATTGGCGACCGCCACGCCGATGGCCATGATCGAGCCCATAAACGACTGGAGATTGACCGTCGTCCCGGTGAGCCACAGCATGATTACGACGCCGGCGATCACCGCGGGCGCGGTGGAGACGACGACCAGGGCAAGCTTGACCGACTGGAAGTTCGCCGTGAGCAGCAGCAGGATGACGACGATTGACATCCCCAGGCCGATGCCGAGGCCCTGGAGGATCTCCTCCATCGGTCGGATCTGCCCCCGCACGTCGACGATCGCCCCCTTGGGCGGGGTGCCCGCCCGCGCGATTGCTTCCTTGACGTGGCCGGCGATCCTTCCCAGATCCTCACCGGCGATGTTGGCGGTCAGGCTCACCGAACGCTTCATGTTGTAGCGGTCGTACTCGCCCGGCATCGTTCCCGGGCGGACCTGCGCCACGTCGCGGAGCAGGATCTGCCGGTCCAGGCCGGGTCTCTGAATCGGCACCGTCTCGATGCTTTCGAGGGTATCCATGATCTGGTAGGGGATCTCGACCTGCACCTGGTAGCCGATGCCGGTCTTGGGATCGGGCCAGTAGTTTGGGACCATGAAGCGACTGGAAGAAGTGGCTGCCACGACCGAACGGGCGACATCCGCGGCGGTCACACCGCTCAAGCCAGCTCGCTCGCGGTCGACCGTGATGTTGATCGTGGGGTAATCGAGTGACTGGCCGTAGTGCAGATCGCGCAGCGAGGTTATCTGGCCCAGCTCGTTTCGCAGTTTCTCGGCGAAGGCGCGGTCGTCGGCGAGGTTCGGGCCAGTGACAGCGACGTCGACGGGTGTCGGCGAGCCAAAGCTCATCACCTCACTGACGATGTCGGCAGGCTCGAACGAAAGCCGCACGTCGGGCAATTCCGCTGTCAGCACCCGTCGCAGCCGCTCTTTCAGTTGTTCGATGTCAACCTTCGCCCCCTCTTTCATGGCGACGCGGAGGATGGCCTCTTCCGGGCCGCCGGTCCACTGATAGATGGCATTGATCGGGTAGCTCGATGGGATCAGTCCTACGTAGCCGATCGAGATTGCCACCTTGTCGCGGCCGACCTCCCGGCCGATCGACTCCAAGGCAGCGATGGCCAGTCGCTCGGTCTCTTCATACCGGGTGCCATCGGGCGCCCGCATCCGGAGCTGGAACCGCCCGGCGTCGACCTTGGGGAATATCTCCACGCCGAGCGACCGCCCCACCAGTACGATCACCGCGAGGGTGCCCGCGAGGTAGGCAGGCACGATCACCCAGCGCCCGCGTACCACAGCGTCCACTGCCCGGCCATAGCTATCGCGTCCACGCTCGAACAGCGATCGTTGGCGCCGTTCTCCAAGAGCCCGGAGATGGTGATGGTGCCGCAATAGCCAGGTCGACAATACCGGCACGAAGGTGCTGGAGAGGAGATACGAGGTCACCATGGCAAAGCCGACGGCCAGCGACAATGGAACGAAGAGCGCCTGAGCCGCTCCTTGCATGAAAAACGACGGGATAAAGACCGCCAGCACGCAAAGCATCGCCAAGAGCCGGGGGACGGCCGTCTGCTGGTTCCCGCGCCGGACGGCGCGGGCGACCGAGGATGTGCCCTCCATTTGGTGGTGGATGTTCTCAACCTCGACGGTCGATTCATCGACCAGGATTCCGATGGCCAGCGCCAGTCCGCCCAGGGTCATCAGGTTGATCGTCTGCCCGGTGAGCCACATGGCCACCAGCGCGCCGCAAATCGCGAAGGGGATGTTGAGGACGACGACGATGACGCTCCGCCAGTCCCGCAGGAAGAGCAACACCATGAGGCCGGTCAGGACGGCTCCCAGGGCGCCCTCCGTGACCAGACTGCGAACGGCGTTAGTGACCGTGGGCGACTGGTCGAACTCGAAACTGACCTTGATGTCATCAGGCAAGACCGCCTGCATGCCGGGCAGGGCCTTTTTGACATTGTTGACAACCGAAAGCGTGGAGGCGTCGGCACGCTTGGTCACAAGGATGTAGACGGCGCGTTGGCCGTTGACCAGGGCGTAGCCCGTGGGGATGTCGCTGGCATCCGTCACCGTCGCGACGTCACGCAGGTAGACAGTCGGGTCTTGCCCGGGGCGGATCGGGATCGTCTCCAGTTCCTGGACCTGGCGGACCAGCGCGTTAATCGGCACGACAGGCATCATTTTGCCGATACGTACCGTGCCCGAAGGGCTGATCGTGTTCCCGGAGCTGAGTGCGCTCGTCACCTCGTCAGGCGACATCCGATAGGACCTGAGACGATCTGGATCGATGCGGACGACGACGGTTCGCTGATTGCCGCCGAACGGGGGCGGCGCAGAGACCCCGGGCAAGCTTGCGAACATCGGCCGGACCTTGAAGAGCGCCTGGTCCTGGATCTCGCCGATCGACCTCGTTTCGCTGGAAAGCACCAGGTAGCCAACCGGTACGCTGCCGGCGTCGAACCGGGTGATGAACGGAGACACTGTCCCCGGCGGCATGAACGCCCGCGATCGGGTCACATAACCGATCACCTCGGCCATGGCCTGGGCCATGTTCGTACCGGGGTGGAAGTAGAGCTTCATCAGGGCCATGCCCTGGATGTTGCGGCTCTCGACGTGGTGGATGCCGTTGATGTAGAGGAAGTGGTACTCGTAGTAGTTGGTTAAGAGTCCCTCCATCTGGGCGGGGTCCATGCCGCCGAACGGCTGGCAGACGTAGACGACGGGAAGATTCAGATTCGGGAATATGTCAATCGGCATCCGCGTCACGGCCAGGATGCTCCCCAGTGCGACGGCAACCACGAGCACCATGACGGTTATAGGCCGCCGCAGGGCGAAGACGATCGGGTTCATGGCTTCCGTCCGTTCGGGGAGAGAGCGAGGCGATCTCGGATTCTGGCTACTCGGTGATGGTCCCTCAACTCAGAGCGGCCAGTCGGCCTTGGGATCGAAATTCATAATGCGCGACGCGGGCTCGGTGGGGATTTGAGGGCGCAGGTATGGCTTATCAGCCGCTTTGTGGCACGAATAGCACACCGTGAGGCTTTCCTTGTAGACCTGCTCGAAGCGGGCCTTGTCCTTGCCGTCGATCGTGCCTTTTAGCTGGGTGAGCTGACTGTTCTCGAAGGCTTCGAGGATGTTCACCAGGTTGACGTCGCGACCCTGATTGTCCTTGCGTATCGGGATACGGCGGACGGCCCAGCGGAGGTGGGACTTAGTCTCGGCGAGGTAGAAGTCGGCGAGCGGCCAGTTCTCGGCCCGGCCGGCAAACCACAGGTTCGTAAAATGTTCGCCAACGTCTGCCATCATGTGCGATTGGGAGGGGATCAGATCCTCGACGGCTTTGACACGAGCGGCCAGGTTTTCCGGCGGCGTCTGCGACGATGCGGCGGGCGAAGTTTGATCGCAGCCGCATAAGGGTGTCACGAAGAAGAAACACAACGCGGCCGAGGCCACGCGAGCCTGGGTCATATTCGGACTTCTCCTCGATAACGGTCAGGGTTTGGGCTTGTGCCGATATCTCGTCGCTTGGTCGGGCTGGATTGAGAGTTTTGGGGGCTTGTAATGAACGATCTCTGCAACGAGCTGCCGCAGTTTCGCCTTGGCCTCTTCCAAGACAGCCTCCGCCTCGGGAGTTCGTAAAGCACGTGCATCTTCACGAACCCGCCGAAGAACATCTTGGTGAGCAACTCGCTCACAGCTGTCGTAATTCGATATTGACTTCCAATATTAACCTTACGGGAATGGTCACGCAAGTCTAGGCCGATGGGTCACCGCATGACTATCGGGGCCGCCGGGAGGATGAAGCAGCGGCCTGCGACCAACAGGCCGGCTCTTGATGTGTGTGTCATCCGTAGGCGACTTTGTGCCATGGCCAGTTCGCGGGAGTATCCAATTTAATAATATAGTTATTTTAATGCATATAGTGTTTTCCAAGTAACGCTGTGACCACGAGTCGATTCTGGAAAGCTCAGGGCGGATACCCTGACCCTCGCAGGCGCCTGCCACGCGGATTTACAATAACCCAAGGAATCCGCCGTTGACGAACCCGCGCGGATCCGATCGGCTGCTCTCCGGACGAAGGTGTCTCGATGGGAGGACGGTGCAATGCCTCAATTGACGCGATTAGAATGTCCCCGGGGGCATGCTTGGGAGGTGGATAAAGCATCGTTCAGTGTCAACAGCGAATCTGACGCCTGTCCCGTTTGTGGTGCACCAAGTACAACTCGCGGCTGCAGCGCGAGCGCGATACGGCCCGGGCTAACTTCCAGTTGGCCCTCGATGCCGTCGGCCGCTTCTACAACCAGGTCAGCGAATCCACGCTTTTCAATACACCCCGGATGGAGCCACTCCGCAGGCAGTTGCTCGAGACGGCCCAAGAGTTCTGCGTGAGGTGCTGGCCCGGGAATACCCCGATCGACACGCCTTCCAGCACGACCTGGCGAGCAGCTACAGCGACCTCGCGATCGTGGCCAGGACAAAAAACGACTTGGACCGCGCCGAGACCGCCAACAAGAGCGCCCTGGACATCTATCGAAGCTTGCGCGGGAGCACCCCGACGTCAGCGACTACCAGATCGCCCAGGCCGGGACCTACCAGGAGCTGGGGATCATCTATTTCCTCAAAAACGATCTGAAGCACTCGGAGCAATCGATGCGCGATGCCGTGACGATCCGCGCAGTGGTGCGCAATCGGCCGGAGGTCCCACATTATCAGTCGAGTCTCGCCAGAACCTACATCGATCTGGGAGAGCTCTGCGTCGAAACGGGGCAAGCGGCCGAGGCCGAAACGAGCGTGTCGCAGGCGTGTGGAATCCTGGAACGGCTTGCCCAAGTGTATCCGGATGTCATCGAGTATCAGGCTGACCTCGGGTGCGCCTACGCCATGAAGGGTAAGGTTGCGGCACGATCGGCGAAGCCCCAGGACGTTCTCGAGTGCAACGGGAAGGCGATCGACGTGCTGACGGCCACGTTGCACTGCCAGTCGTCGCTTGCCGTGGCGCGGAAATACCTCGGCATGGCCTATCGCGAGCGTGCCGAAGCCTACGACAACTTGGGGCGAACAGCCGACGCGCTTCACGATTGGGACAAAGCCGTCCCACTCAGCGAGGGCAAGGACGGTATCGCGGCCCGCATCGCGCGCGCCAGGACGCTCGCCCGCCTCGGCGAGCACGCGCGGGCCGCTGCCGAGATCGAAAACGTGGCCCGCGCCGAATCGGCGACGGCCTTCGACCTCTATCGCTCAGCCGGCGTGTATGCCGCCGCTGTTGCGGCCTGCCTCCGGGAGGGCAAGCCGGACCGGCAAGGGGCCGACGACCAGGCCAAGCGATACACCGCGCGGGCCCCCGCACTGCTCGCCGCCGCTCAGACCGCGGGCTACTTTAGCGCGCCAGATCACCGCGACGCCTTCCACAAGGACGCGAGTTTCGACCCGCTCCGTTCGCGCACGGACTTCAGAGACTGGGCTGCCCGACTAGGGCCGACGCGCCCACCGGAATCCCGATCGCCCGGCCGGAAACCCTGACAGCAGTCGCCGTCACGGCCCCTCATGGCGGTGGCGACGCTCCAGCGCCGTCCGACAGTATTTCAGCAGGTCCAGCTCGCGCACCTCCTCGGCAAGCTCTTCGGGGGACGGGTTGCCCAGTGAGGCAGCGACCTCGTCGACCAGCAATTCGGCGAACTTGGTGTGCGACCGCTGAAGCGCCTTGCGGACCTGATCGGGCCGCATCGGGGTGCCGAGCTGCTCAGCGAGTTGTTCGGCCATCTGCGGCGAGGGCACATCAGGGTTCTCGACACGGAATAGCAGCACGGCATGATACATCGGCTGTGCGGATGCCAGCGCCGTCCAGGTGCGGTCCAGCAGCTCCGCGCCAGCTCTGCAAGAAGTCTCCGCCAGCGTCCGGTCCTGTCGCCGCGGGGGTATCCGACACGTCATACGGAAGAGGCCCGGGTTGGCCCCTCTGAGCCTTTTGGTGGTCATCGACGAGGTGGATCAAGGCTGTCTTCAGGTAGTCGCGGAAACGGCCGCGGCGAGGATCGGCATTGCGGAACCCGCCTCGGAGGATGCGCAGCGCCAGCTCTTGCGCGAGCTCGGCGGCGACGTCCGGGTCGCGGACGGCACCCAGCAGGTAGCGGTAGACCACTGCCAGATACCGCTGGACCAAGGCCGCGAGGGCCGCGTTGGCAGCGTCGGCCTCGCCGCCGTGCGCCTTGATCACCATCGTCCACTGAGTGGACATCTGGCTGAGGTGTTGGGCCAACTCATCGCGGTCCATCCGATCAGCTCCCTTGCGGTGAGCCAGAGTTGGGGTTGCCTCGGGCCCGATGAGATTCCGCGCCGGTCCGGTCACACCCCCAGTACAAGATGTTGACGGGGAAGCGGGTAACCCGAGCGCCGACCTGTGGCGCAGACCCTCTCGCTCAGAGGTAAGTCCAGCTCACGCCCCGAGGTCGCGAAAGTTCTCAACTGACCAAATTCGACCGTCTCGCGAGGAGTCCTCTCATGATTCGCCACCCGATGCGCGGTTTGAAAAAGCAGTCGTCGACAGGATTAGGCATTGCCCGCAGGAGGCACCGCCGCCAGCATTTGAAGCTCGAGGCGCTCGAGATCAGGACCCTCCTTTCCGGCTCGCCGACGATCTACACCGTCGACTCGACGACTGATACCGGCACGGGCTCGAACGATAAGGGCGACCTCCTTTACTGCATCACCCAGGCCAATGCCAACACGAATACCGTGGGCAGCGAGATCGAGTTCGACTCAAGCGTCTTCACGGGGGCAACGCAGCTCTCGATCACCCTGTCCGCGCCATTGAATTTGGCCGAAACGGCCGGGCCCGAGGTGATCGACGGCCCGGGTGCGAGCGCCCTCAAGATCACCGGCAATGACACCGTCCAGGTGTTCAATGAGTCTGATGAGCACGTGACGGCCACCCTCTCGGACCTGACCATCTGGGGCGGCATGACCAGTCAGGCCGGCGGCGGCATTTACAATGATGGTACGCTTACAATCACCAACGGCACATTCACCAACAACACAAGCGGTTCCGATGGCGGCGGCATCGCCAACCCTGGCGTGCTTACGTTGACCAACTCCATCATCGTGGACAATACGGCTCCGTTTGGCGGCGGCATCGACAACGAAGGTACACTTACGGTCACCGGCTCCACGATCGAGAGCAATACGGCCAACAGCTCCGGCGGCTACGGTGGCGGCATCTATAACGGCGATGACAACTCCGCGACGCTGATCAGTACTGCCGTCGAAATGAACACTGCTGCCGTCAAGGGTGGGGGCATCTTCAACTCGGGAGATTGCCCGCTGACCGTAACTGACAGCACGTTCTCGAGCAATTCGGCGTAGTCTGGCGGGGGAGCCTTCATCGAGGGGGACGGAGCCGATCCTCCCATCACGATGAGGATCACGGGCACCACTTTTTCCAAGAACGACGCCACTGGTACGTTCTCCGGCTCGGGCGGTGGTGGCTTCTACAACAATGGTGGTACGGTTTCGATCTCCGGTGCCACGTTTTCAGACAACACTGCCCCGCAAGGCGGCGGCATCTATGCAAACGCCGGTGCCCTGACAATCGTGGACAGTACACTGTCGGGCAACTCCGTCACAGGCTCTTTCGGCCCCGGTGGCGGACTGTACGAAAACGGTGGCACGTTGACCGTCACCAACAGCACTATTGCAGCCAATTCGGCTGGTGGAGTAGGCGCCGGAATCGACGAAAATGCCGGAACATTGACGTCCGTCAATTGCACGATCGCCGACAACACCGAGCCCAGCGGCGGCGACGGCCTTGGCGGCGGGCTCAATGTCGACCAGGGCACGGCCACCCTTGACAACACGATCATCGCGCTCAACACAGACGGAACTGGAACGGGAGCAGTTCCGGACAACCTCTACCTTGACGGCAATGGCACCGTGTCTTCGGCCAGTGCATCGAACCTGATTGGCACCGGCGGCGGCAACAGCGGCCTGACGACGGGCGTCAACGGCAACCAGGTCGGCGTCGCCGACCCTGGTCTGGGCACGCTGGCCGAGAACGGCGGCCCGACCCAGACCAACGCCCTGTTGGCCGACAGCCCCGCAATCGCCGCGGGCAACCCAAAGCTGGCCGTTGATCCGCACGGCAACGCCCTGACCACCGACCAGCGCGGCACCGGCTTCCCCCGGATCGTGAACGGGACCGTGGACATCGGCGCCTTTGAGCGGTCGGTCGTCTCGTCCAGCCCTACGGCCTACATCGTCGACCTCACGAGTGATACTGGTGCGAGCACGAGCACGAACGAGGGCGACATCCAGTATTGCGTCACCCAGGCCAACGCCAACACGAATCTTGCCGGCAGCGAGATCGAGTTTGACCCGACCGTCTTCAGCGCGGCCACGCCACAGACGATCAAGCTATCCAGCACGCTGGTCTTGAGCCCACCGTCCGGCCCGGAAGTGATCGACGGCCCCGGCGCAAGCATCGTCACGATAGGTGGCGACGGCGGTGTCGGTGCGGTCGGGGTCTTCTCAGTTGGCACCGGCGTGACGGCCAGCATCTCCGGCTTGACTATCTCGCACGGCGACATCGGCATCGAAAACGGGGGCACGATGACGGTCGCGAGCTCCACCATCGACAACAACGTGGGCGGCGGCATCGACAACACGGGCACGATGACTGTTACCAACTCCACCATCGACAACAATGGTGCGGCCGTATCGGGCTTCCTTGGCGGCGGTATCGACAACACGGCCATGATGACCGTTACCGATTGCACCCTCTCGCGCAATTCGGCGGCGCAGGCCGCGGCATCGACAACTCCGGCCCCATGTCGATCACCGGCAGCACTCTTTCGGGCAATTCAGCCAGAGTTTTCGGCGGCGGTATCGACAATTATGCCCAACTCACAATCACCGGCAGCACGATCGAGCAAAACTCGGTCGGTGCGAACGGATGGGGCGGCGGCATCCACAACGAGGGCACGCTGACGGTCACCGGCAGCACGGTCGAGGAAAACTCGGTCGGGAATGACGGCTATGGCGGCGGTGTCTACAACAGCGGCTCGGCGGCGATCACCGGCAGCACCGTCGCCGACAACTCGGGCAGTAACGGCGGCGGAATCTACATCTCTACCGGCACAGTGACGGTCACCAATTCTACCCTGGCGGGTAACACCGCCAGCACCGGCGGCGGCATCGAGAATACTAGCGATGGTTCAACCACCATCACGAATTCCACCGTCGCGGGCAATTCGGCCGCCGGCGGCGGCGGCATCGACAACGGTGGCACGGCCGTCTTGTACAACACGATCGTCGCGACGAACACCTCCGGAAGCGGCGCCGGTACGACGGCTGATGACATCGCTGGTAAGGTCTCTTCGTTGAGCGCGTCCAACCTGATCGGCACCGGCGGTTCTGGAGGACTGATCAACGGTAGCAACGGCAACCTGGTTGGTGTTGCCAAGCCATGGTCGGCACGCTGGCCGACAACGGCGGCCCAACCCAGACCATCGCCCTCCTTGCCGGCAGCCCCGCCATCGGCGCGGGCAACCCTAACCTTGCCGTCGATCCGCAAGACAACGCCCTGCCCACCGACCAGCGCGGCACCGGTTTCGAGCGGAAAGTGGATGGGAAAGTCGATATCGGGGCTTTCGAAGTCCAAACCGTCACCAGCAATCCCGCGCCACCTTGAGTGCGCTCCCGCCCAGCCGGATCGTGGTCGGCTATTCCCTCTTTTCAATCCTCTCCGGAGGGCTAGGCCTGAAAGTCACCGGCCTGGGATTCGTGAGTCAGTCGGTCGTCGACTGGAACTCGACCGCGCTGGCGACGGCGTATGTCTCCTCGACCGAGCTGACAGCGACGATCCCCCCGCGCGACTTCGCGACAACGGGCAGCTTCTCCGTCACCGTGGTCAACCCCGCACCAGGCGGGGGCACCTCGAACGCTGAGACCTTCCAGGTGCTCGCGACTCCTACCAATGTGTTCGTCGACACACTTTACGCCGCCGACCCGTTCGGCACAGCCGTCACCTGGACCGACGGGAGCACGCACTATGTCGGCTACGACGCCTTCGGCACGGTGCAAGAGGGTGTCACGGCGGTGGCCTCGGGCGGAACGGTCCACCTCGCGGCGGGGGTCTACACCGAGCAGGTCAACATCACCCAGAGTCTGACGCTCGACGGTGCAGGGGCTGGCGCCACCACGATCCAGGCCCCGGGCAGCTTGGCCGGCGGTGACCTGATCGCGATCGTGCGCGGTGCGTCCGTCGCGATGTCCGGGTTCAACGTCTCGGATGGCACTTTCCGCGTCACCGGCGTCTCGGACAACGGCGGCGCGGTCTCGGCCACCGCGATCAACATCACGGGCTGCTACGACGGCTTTGCTGTCGAGGACAACGGCGCCGCGGTGATCGCGTACAGCACGATCTCCGACAACAGCGCCGCCGGCATCGTGGTGGGCTCGGGCATGAGCGACACCAGCAAGCTGATGGCCAATTTCAACGACCTGGCGGGCAACGAAACCGGCCTGGCGAACATCCAAACGAGCGGAACAATCAACGCCACTTTCAACTGGTGGGGCACGGCCAAGGGCCCGACCACCGTATCCATAGGCCCGACCACCTCCCCCAACCCCGTCGGTGACGGCTCGGGCATCGCCGGCCCCGGTGGCGTCGATTACAGCCCTTGGCTGGGCGACGCGAACCTCCTACCTTATGACTATCTCGTCTTCAGCACCACCGCCGGCAGCAACTACGTCGTGACCCCCATTAGCGGCAATTCCGCGCTGGCCACGTCTGGCGGCCCCTTCGCGACCACCATCCCGGGCGGCGACACGCTCGGGTTTGCCGGCAACGGCGGGACCATCACCATTAACGGCGAGTCGAGCCCCTCGAACGACCTCCTGGCGATCGGGGACACGGCGGTCGAATTCGTCAACTCCGAGGATCACCTCAATTCGACGACGATCAACTTCATCGGCACCGGCATGACCCGTAACGTGGTAGCGCAGGGGTCGACCAACACGTTCTATATCGACGGAGCTGGTGTCAGCGGGCCATCCGGAACGCTGGTGGGCGACTCCGGCACCAACGCGTTCTTCTTTGTCCCTGTCGGCGGCGGTGTGGGCTCGAGGGTGCTCGGCAATATTCAAGGTGGCGGAGCGAGCACGTTGAACTATGCTAACTACCCCGAAGTCGACCCTTTCGCCGTATGGAACGGCGTGCAGGCCGACCTCGACAACCCCTCCGGAACGGCCACGGGCGTCAGCGGTACCGTGTCGGGCATCACGGCCGTCATCGGCAGCGCATTCAACGATTACCTGTACACTAGCGTGCCGGGCGTGGCTCTCACGGGCGGGCCGGGCTACAACTACCTGCTGGGCACCGGTGCCGGCGACAGCGTGGTGGAATCGCTGGCCTCGAGCTACACGTTGACGAACGGGTACGATGCCGAATCGGGTGGCGTGTACGGGACGGGGGGCGAAGCAGGCGCGGGCTTCCACGATTCCCTCTACGAAATCACTGTCGCCAACTTGACTGGCAACACCTTCGACGTCAGCGGCTGGACCGGGACTGGGTCGCTGGCCGCCCCGTCGGGCACCGGCACGGTGACGGCGAGCAAGAACGCCAATTTCAACTTGACTCACACGTCGCTGCAAACCAGCGATCACATGTCACTCACTTTGAGCGGCATCGTTTTCGCCAACCTGATCGGCACCGGCCACGACAACGTGCTCAGCACCATTGATTGGGCTGGGTACGGATCGCTCTCCGCCACGTCGGGCGTCCTCAATGTGTTCGCCACCGACAGTTCCATCACCTTGACCGACACCTTCGTCACGGACGACGCCATGTACTTAACCTTGAGCGGCTTCACCACGGGCAACCTCATAGAAGATACCGACGGCAGCCCGAGCTCTGGTGGCTATACGTTCAACGTCAGCGGCTGGACTCACCAAGTTACTCTGATCGGCAACAACATCGCCAGCGTGACGGCGAGCGAGAGCGCCGACATCACTCTGACCAACTCCTCGTTGACGTCCGGCACTATGTCCATGGGTTTGAGCGGCATCACGTCTGCCGACTTGACCGTCACCGCTGCAGCCGGCAGTCCCTCGCTGATCATCGATGCCAGCGCTTCTCTGGCGCAACGAACTTGACAGCGTCCAGGACAGTCGATGCGACCCTCTATGGCGGCTCGGGCGGCGGCGGCAGCCTGACTGCGACCGGCTCCGGGAAGGACGTCCTGATCGGCGACGCGGCCGACACAACGCTGACCGATAGCGGCACCGGCCGCAACATCCTGATCGGAGCCGGCGCCGGGGGCGACAACTTGGTCGGCGGCGGCAACGACATCCTGGTCAGCGGCACGACGGTATACGACAGCGACACCAAAACCCATCTCGCCGCCCTGGAGGCCATCCTGGCCGAGTGGAGTTCGAGCAATTCGTACACGGCGCGGATCAACAGGATCAAGCATGGCGTCGGGCCCGTACCCAGTGCATCGACTCGATGGCCCAATGACCGCGGACCGCCTCGCTGAATCGCTTGCCGCTGAGATAACGACTGAGAATGTAGTACCGCATTTCGTCCGTTTCGGTGCCGTCGGCGTGCTGTGTAACCCGTAGGGAGTAGCCGATGGCTTTGATCCAGGGCCATTCCTTCTTGAGCGCGAAGTCGGGTGGAATCTTGGTGAGAAAGTATGATCGTTCATCGAGTCGGCCGTGAGAAGATTCGCTCGTTTCATGACTCCGATACTGGAGGTACTCCAGGTCAAGCTTTAGATGTTTATTGAAGTGTGCTTCGATCGCTTCTCGAAGCTTGGGTTGGTTGTCCTTGAGGTTGATCACGAAATCGCCACCGCCATCGACAATGTCCCGCGCGATCTCTTTTTGGCAACCCATGGCGTCGATCGTGATCAATGAGTCCTTGAGCTCGATCTGCTTCAACAGCTCGGGAATCGCCGTGATTTCGTTGGATTTCGCCTCTGTGGCGACCTGGCCCAAGGCGATCCCTTCCTCGCTGGCCCAGGCGCTGACGATGTGGAGCGCACCGGCCATCACGATGCGTTCAACAGTTCCACCATCCACACCGACAGCAACGCCAATACTCTCTCGGACCGGACCGTTCTTCTCCTCCAGTCCGTCAGCAACGCCAAACCTCTTGTGCGCCCGAGAATTACCTTTCCGATCCACCCCGCTCCGATTCCGCAACCAGAAAGCAACAACTGGCTCATCGTGAGCCATCAAGACCACGTCACAAGGAGGTCGAACGAAACCGAGACCTTTATCTGATCACCGCGAAAGTGACCACAGGACCGTTCATTCTGCTTAGCTCTACCGACTGGCTAGCTCGGCACGATTTTTGTTCCCCCGGGCGTGACCATGAATTCGGTGATACCACTCAGAGCCGCGCCTGACGCGCTGGCCACGCCCGGCAAAAGCGTGATCTGGCCACCGGTGCGAAACGCATTCGTGCTGGAAAGGTTGATCATGACAGAATTGGTCGAAGGCAAGTAGCTAACGGTGAAATCGTCAACTGGTTTCAGGATTCGGTCGAGAGTCTTCTTGACCTTCTTGGTCGTCTCGCTGTCGATCTCGTAATTGGCGGAATCCGACGCGGCCGCCGCGTTCAGCGGCATGTTGAATTCGAGTGCGAATCCCATCAAGACCGGCTTACCGGCCGGTTTGCCACGTTTATTGAGCCTGCGCTCGAACACAGGTTTTTCGCCGATGATCATCGCATAACCTGATGCCGATGTCTGGCTCGACGGCGGTAGGATGTTGATTGTGACGGAAGCCGTGACTGCTGTGAAATCGGTCTCGTCAGTTGGCGTGAAGCTCACGGTCAGTGCCTGGTCGTTGCCGGCAGAAAGGACGGTTCCGGCGGCAGACGTATAGGTAAACACTCCTGCTACCGGTGTGCCGTTGAAGGAAGCGGTCGCATCGAGCTGTGCGGCGCCAAGTTGGGTGCCAGCGATGATGTTCGTGGGGTTAGCCCATGTAAGCGTTGGCGTTGCCTGCTCAATGTTCAGGGGCAAAATGACGCTGCTGGGCTGCTCGTTGGCATCGCCGCCGTAGGTGATCGTGATCGTTTGTGTTCCAGCGGCCGAGAGCGTGGCGGAGAATACGGCGGCGCCGTTAGTGAGCGTTGCTGAGCCGAGAGTGGTGGAACCGTCGCTGAAGGTGACCGTCCCGCTCGGCGTTGCCCCGCCAGTACCGACGACGCTTACACCGACATACAGCGTGACAGGCTGGCCGAAGACGAGAGCGGCCGGTGACGGCGTCGCAACGACCGAGGTAGCGTTGGCGAACGACCCGACCGATATGTCGTCCGATGTCAGTGCGCCAGGGATGCCACTGGCGGTGATTTTCAGGGTGTAATCGCTGCCGGGCTGATTGAGGCTCAGGCCGGAGAATGTCGCCAGACCATCGACGACGGTCGCTGACAGCGTGCCGCCAAGTGTCGCGTCGCCCGGATTGTTTTCCAGAGCGACCGTCACAGTACCACCGGTCGCCGGATTTCCGAACTTGTCTTCAATTTCAACGGTCAGGCCGAAAGTACCGCCGCATCGACGGATGACGGAGGCTGCGTCTTGATCGCCATCTGGCTGGCAATCTCGTAGCTGGCGAGGTCGGGAACCAGCAGGTTGGCGATCGGCGTGCCCAGCCCGGTGGCCAGGTCGTACCCGGGCCCGGCGGGATCGCCGTTGTTGCCGTAGACGATGTCGTGGAAATCGGCGGCGGGCAGCGAGTAGAGCGCGGGCAGGGTCTGGGTATAGCCGGTCA
Organism: uncultured Isosphaeraceae bacterium; assembly: GCA_963850935.1. Taxonomy (GTDB): domain Bacteria; phylum Planctomycetota; class Planctomycetia; order Isosphaerales; family Isosphaeraceae; genus CAWFRS01. Next base: position 34,983 of record CAWKNT010000025.1, on the reverse strand, counting down.
GGGGCGTGCCGCCGGCGAGCACCCGGCCCTGGTCGGCGATCGCGATCAGGCCGGCCCAGATGGGCGAGGCGGCGCTCGTGCCAGCGTCCCCGAGCCAGCCGACGGCCGACGCCGAGTCGGATGAGCCGCTGAGCGTGCTCGTGAAGACGTCGTATTCCTGGGCAGCTCCGGAATCCATCGAGACATCGGGGAGCGCTCGAGCGCCTGCGGAATCGATGCTCGTGGGTACGACGCCGCTCTGCCAGGCCGGCTCGGGCTCGATCGGCGCTCAAGCCGCCGCCTCCGCCGCCGTCACTGCTCACTCCGCTCTCGGTCCCGTCGCCCCAGGCGACTTCGCCGGATGGGCCGGTCCCCGGGTAATCGCCGGCCGAGTCGATCACGATCGACGTGCCGCCGACGGAAACGACATTGGGCGAGGCGGCCGGATAGTTGACCGCAACCGTGCGTCCGCCGTCGCCATAGATTCCCGATCGCCCGCAGCGGCGAGGAAGGTGACGCCCGGCGTGGTGAAGTCGGAGTCGAACGACTGCTCGTTAAGCCCCGCCGCCGCGATGGTCGATTCGGGCTCGCCATAACTGAGGGTGACGACCGAGACCCCGGGCAACTGCGAGGCTTGTTGCATGGCTTCGATCAGGTTTGCAAAGGACGCCGTCGGGTCGTTGGGCTCGTAGGCCGCGTTGTAAACGATGATCGACGCACCGGGTGCGATCGCGTGCGCCCATTCGACGTCGAGCGAGGCCTCGCCGACGATGTCGACGTTCTGCGTGGTCACTCCGTTCTGGTCGACGACCTGGAAGCTGGGAGGAGCCGGAATCCCGAAGAACTGGTCGAACGTCGTCAGATCGGCACCGAGCGTGGGGTCGACCCCCTCCTCGACGATGGCGATCGTCTGGCCGGCGCCGTCGCCGGTGACGGTCGTGCCGCCGGGGCCCGTGAAGCTGATCTGGTTGATGCCGTAGGCGTTTCGCAACTGGGCAGGGCTGACCTGACCGCTGAAGAGCGGCAGCTCATAACCAAGTGTGTAAGTGTCGGACGCCGCATCAGTGAACACAAGATAGTTCGTTCCCCCGACGTCCTGGTAGGCGATTCCGGCAGGAATCGCCTCCGCAGATGCGGTAGGATCGGCGAGGAACGCCGTTAGTGCAGAGTTGATGTGCGCAATCCCGGGTCCACCACCATAGAGCGATGAGTCTGTCACGGCCAGGATGAAGTTGTTCTGCGAATCAACCGTGATCCCGCCGCTGTCGATATTGGGCATGGTCGAGAGCCCGAGCGTCGGAGTATAGGGCGTTGGGCCAGTCCCCGTGTCATAAAAGAGATTGAATCCGACAGGCACGTGAATCGCCGTGGAAGAACCAGCGGGTACGTAAGGCAGAGTCGTGAGGACCGTCCCCTCAGAATCGACGGCAACCCCTTCGGGTGAGGCGGCAAGCCCGTCACTGGCCGGTGACGCGACCAGAACCGTGGCAGTCCCACCGGTTGATCCATAAGTCACCCGCATCACGAAGTCCCAGTTGTTCGATTCGGCGGAGACCACGAGTGAATTGTTGTAGATGCCGAAATCGCCGTAGGTCGCGCCCGTCGAGACTGATCTGGCTGCTCAGATTGACGGAAGTGCCCGTCTGCACGTCGTAGACCTTCGACGCATTCGCGGTGTCGTTGGCCAGATTGTCGTACTGGGACGATCCTCCGCCGACTGGGTCGAAAACGAAGAGTTGGCCGTTGGGCTGGAGTTCGAGGATATCGCCGGTGCTATCAATGTTGGGGAGTGAGGCCGAAGAACCGATCGTGGTCAAGGCGCCAGGAAGCGCGGACGAGCCGTTCGTGCCGAATACATCGGCACTGATCAAGTAACCGTTGGCCCCGACCTCAGCAACCGACTGCTGCTGGCCCGAATATTCGTTAGTACTATCATAGCGGACGAATATGTCACCGGATGTATCGAACGTGATGCCTGCAATACCCGGAAACGTCAGGCTCGGAACCACTCGCGGCTCGAGGTGAACGACGCAAGGACAAAGCTGCCGGCGGTGGCGGCCACGACGTGCGCTGGGTGTGCTGGAGCGGGAAGGCATGGTTCTCAAGCACCTCATTCAGAGCATTTTATCTTATCAACTTTAGTTGATCGACACCAAGACGAGCGAACGAGACTCTTTTTCGCGGAGAAGGGGGTAGGCCGCGGGCACAAAGTAGTCGACGGGTCGCCAGGGCAGACGTCACTTGATTCGGCTCTTTTTCGTGACGTAATCGCGTTGCGCGGATTATGATGTCTGTACTAAGCCAATTGAGCGCCGGAACCGGTGTCCTGCCCGGTCTCGGCCCGGTGGCTGCTAACGGCAGAACCACCCAGATCATTGCTCTCCTGACCGGAAGTTCCGCTGTCTCGTCGCCCTGCCGGAATCCCGCGAAGCCATTTAAGGGGCCGACAGGGTGGCGGGCAATTCCAGAACAAGCAACGGCGAGGTGCCAGAATGAGTGCGACGCATTAAAAGGGAGTGAGACGTTGAAGACCGGGACGCCGGCCGCGGTTCGTCCTTCCGGGCTGCCGTTATGCGCGTGCCCGTCCACGACCGCTGTGACGGGATACCGATTTAAGGGGTCTTCTAGCCGTCCACAACCGAGAAACGGCAAGATCTCGGGCGGTTCGTTCTCGACGGTCGCCTGAATCGGAGCATAATGCATTACAGCGACACGGCTCACAGTGCGCAACCGCGCGAGAGCGGATTCGAGTTTCAAAGCCTCGTCGACCGCTTCCTGAACGAACGCTTTGACCGTTTTCTCACCCCACGAGCCAAGCGTCCCACGGCCAAATCCGCCCCTGAAACCCCGGACACCTGCAAACCCGATTCCCTTGACCTCGACTGCGTCGCCGTCACTGGGCCGCGGCGATCGTCGATGCGAAAACCGAAGCGACTAAGGCGTGATCAACGTCAAAGCCGGTCTATCCTATGCCCACCGTAGACGCTGATATCATCATTTCGCCAAATTTCGCTGAGCAGGTTAGCGCTTGGACGTCGAATTATTACTTCCGGCTTTCCCACTTCACGTAATAGAAAACAATCGGCTCACTGCCCGTGTTGGTGATTCCGTGTTGCGCGTTTGGTGCCGCGTACATCACCGAGCCAGGCCCGATCTTGGTTGTCTTGCCGTCGCACAAGATCTCGCCGTGACCGGTCTCGATGATCATGATCTCTTCTTCAATGTGGGTGTGGGGATCGTGAGGGGACTTGGCGGGGGGCAGAATAAACCGGCCGGTAACGAACTTGTTCGAGGCCGCTGTGTCGCCCGTCAGATAGACTCCGTGCTTGCCGACGGTTTGTCCCTTATCCGAGGCACTGTTCATCTTGATCTGATCGAGGTTGATCGTTGCGGACGTGAGTTGTTTGGCGCCGCCCTGGGCGAATGCCATTTCGCGGTACGACCATCCGGCGGCCAAAATCAATGTCAGGATTGCAAAACCCCAGCGCTTGAAAACTTGCATGGTTTTGTCTCCACGGTTGGCCCGTTGCGTACCGGGCAAAGCTTTGAAATCATTCCCGGCTGTTGAACGTCCGTGTTGACCGCTGGCTCCATGCTCGAGCCCGGGTTCGAATCGACCCCTTGCTTCGGTATCGTAGCCCTACCGCCTGCCTAGGGCCAGTGGTCTCTCTGCTCCTTCTCCGCCATCAACTTTGGGTCCGTGTCTATTTGGCCTGCGATTTAGGTCCGTCCAGCTCGAAGTCGAGCAGGGTCATTGACATTTGTCATAGTATTGACGAGCATACATACATCGCTGTCGCGCGGAAATTCGACAAGAGAGGAAATGGCAATGGCGCGAAAGTGCCAAAGTGTCGATTGAGCACCAGGATGATGATCGTCCTGATCGCCTTGATTGGCCTGGGGCTCGGCCTTTATGAATTGTCTCGGCGGAACCTATGGGGACCGTGGCCACGTTGGGTGAAGGCGATCCATTCCAACGAGGATTATTATAAGATTACACTGCCTTCGGCGATGAGAGCCGTCGAGGGTAAGGACCCTGATGTGTCCGCCGAGATGGCAATACCGGCACTTATTGCTGCACTGGATGACCCTAAGGATCTCCCACGAATCGCGGCGATCACGGCCCTTGGTCGGACCGGACCGGGAGCCGCGAAAGCGGTGCCCAAGCTCATCATGCTGCTGAAAACCCCACCACCCTGGATTCAGGGCCACGCTGCTCATGCGTTGGGCGATATCGTTACGCAAGACTGCCCCGAGAAGGATGACGCGATCTCGGCGCTTCTCGCCACGGCGAACGACGCCTACCCGAAGACCCCGGCCAGCGCCCAGGTGCGTGCTTACGTGATTCAATCCCTTAATCGGATCATCGGACCGGAGAATGAACGACGATCCGATTTCGCCGATCTGCTCATCCGCTCATTGTCCGACAACGACGCCAATGTCCGGGCAGTAGCCAGGCTAGGGCTCATCAAGATCGGCGCGGGAACCTATCTCTTCGGTCCTCTCGGCATTCCGTGACGGCGAAGACGGGTTGGGGAACGCTCAATTCCCTTTAGGTCTCTTCGGCTCCAAGGGGAATGACACCACTGGCTCATTACGGACTTTCGCATCCATCGGCCAACGTCCGCGGCTAACGAAGTCGACTGCGGATTCGCTCCAACGCTAACTGCGCAACGGATGTCCTCTCCTCGTCAAGGAAGGCGGACGCTTCGACCAGGCGTGCACCGCGCCCTTCGAGGCGGAACAGCACGCGGTGCCCTCCCCGATGGCGACGGTGTACACTGCCATGCGATCGGGCCAATCCGATGGCCGATCGATCACTTGTTCGTCGGGTTTTCGATCCAGCGGCTATAGCAGGCGTTGCACAAGTACAACACGATTCGCTTGATTACCTGATCCATCACTTCTTGCTCGGACTGATCCTTCAGCGTCTCGAATAATGCCGAAATCTGGCGGCGAATTTCCTCGAGCTCTTGATCTTTTTCAGCAATCCGCGGTGGAGTTGGATCGGCGAGCGCATCGATCCGCACGACATAGAATCTTCCTTCGCCGAGTGTCAGGCTGCGTGAGCAATGGTCGCAATAAAATGGTTCCGAATCGTGGGTCATTCGAACGTCTTCACAAGAGCACAATATCCAAGGAGTTCCATTCCGGCTTAGGCAACGCTTCTCGGTCAATCATGCTGGCGAAACGATGGGGCTGTCGGATCGGATCGCCTGCAGCATCCTCGAGAAAGCGGACTCGAGTCTTCGAAACGAGCGAAGGTTGCGTGCTCGAATAACGTCCAGATCGATTAACTCGGTTAGTGCCGCTTGGTCGCGTGTCGGTTTGTAGCCTCCTTCGACGATATCGGAAATCCACCCTTTCGCGTCCCTTGGAGCTACTTCGAGGTCGCCGTCGGGCGTTTTCGCACTTGACGCAATAAGACGCCCATCAGCTAGTCGTTGGCCCGCCAAGGAACCGATGCCTGCAATCAGCCAGGTTTCAAATTCCTGTCTTGCGAAGACAACCGCTACAGAAAACGTTTTGCCAGCTCCCACATTCATTGCCGCGCTAGCTAGTGCTTTGGCCTGGGCAGCAGTGCAAAACTCTTTCTCCCCGACCTTGTGATCGTCACCGTCAAGAACCAAAAATACGCCACCGACGTTGGGACGCTTAAGGCTGACTTCCAGATAGCGCTTCCAATCGCGAAAGTCGGATTTCACGAGTTTGCCGATCGATCCGACGCGGAACGGCGCGTTGTCGAGCAACACGTTGAACTCATCACCCCTCTCTTTGAGGAGTCGTTTGAGAAGCGTCGGCACAGCGCCGACATCGCCGTCGCCTTCGACGAACAGGACGAGGCGCTTCACGAAGTGGTTACCTCAGGTTGCAACCTAGCGGGATCAACCGTGAGTAGTTCACCTGGCTCAAGGAGCCTGTCGCGGATAGCTTCCTTCTGTTCTTCGGAGATGAAACCAATTCGGGTCTGCAGGTCGGCGAGCTCGACTACGCGAATCTGTTCTACAGCGAAATGGTCGAGCAGCTCAGGATTGTGTGTCGTTAAGATCACCTGTCCGCGTGCGTGTTTCGGCGCAGCATTGAACTCCTCCGCGAGCAGCGAAAGGGCACTTGGATGGATGCCGTCCTCGGGATGCTCAAAGATGAGCGTCTGCTTCGGCGGGCGCTGATAGATCGCAACCAGGTGAGCGTAAAACCGTCGCAGGCCGTCAGATTCCTGAGAAAGATCCAGGGTAAGCGTTTTACCATCGAATTTGTGGCCGACCACCACTTTCGACGGATTCGTGATATCGTTCAACTCAACCGACGAAATTGATGGATTCACTTTCTGGAGCGCGGCGACCATACTCCAACGGACAGTAAGATCCTGCAGGTTGCTGAGTATCTCCCTTACTGTATCGACGTAATTGATTGCGTCATCAGCAAGGCCCCGCCCGCATTGATTCATCTTGCCGGTCTGGCAAAGTACCCTATTGGAGAAGACATAGCAGCCGATTCCCGAGGCTAAAGCGGTGAACGCTATCACGATTTCGGAAATCGACGGGATGCGACCGAGCGCGATTGCGCCGGGCGGCGGGACATGAACCAAATCGGGCTCGGTCGCCCAACGCGCTGAATTGGGTCCCGTGCTGATTTGGTGAAAGAGACATCGCCCTCCGAGGCTCAAACGCTCCTCGCTTGGTGGCTTGGCAGGGCCGAGCCGATCTATCGTCAATTCATATTGAAAACGCGCGTCGATTCCGTCTACTGAGAACTCGACAAAAAAGCTTGTGGGTGCGTTTGGCGCCGTCACCGGTCGCAACTGAAGCCACGAGTGCTGTAGGGCTTGATTCGAAACAAGGACGTCCCTCAGAAATCGCAACGCCTGCACGAAATTCGATTTGCCCGTACCGCTCCTCCCGATAAGGACCGTCACTGGTGACAGATCTACGTCCACATCGACGAGGCTCGTGAAATTCTGAACCCCAAAACGATGGATCATAATTGCCTCAGGATCAGAACGCAGCCCTCGTCGCGCGATTTGCATACGAAGTCGAATCCGGCACTCGTTTGCGTCTTTCCTGGTTCGCGAGCGAAAGCGTCGCTCGAACGGAAGCGCCGATCGCTTCAACAATGCAAATGATCGTTCTTACAAAGGACCAACCTTCTTCCATGATACTGGCTCATCCCCGTGTTCACCACTCACGCCATGAGATAGGTATTGCCAGCGTTTGCGTCATGCACCTATCATCAGTATGCGTGAAGTGAATTGCCTCCATCCACGGTTGGGCTCGCCAATCCTGCTTGTCGATTGGGGGATCGCGACGTGTCTGTCCGCCCTCATCTGCGTAATTCCGATCCATGGCGGCGCCTGGTACTGGTAACACCTGCCTGGTCGTTCGCTCTCAGCTGTGTCTTAGCTCTGCCGGGTGTGATGACCGCACGTGACGAGCGGCCGGGCGATAAAGCCCGACCGGTTGATTTCCCGACGCAGGTCCGTCCGCTGTTCGCACGCTCCTGCCTCAAGTGCCACGGCTCCGACAAGCAGCGCGGCGGCCTGCGGCTTGACTCTCGTGCCTCGATCTTGAAAGGGGGCGACTCGGGTGAGCCGGCGATCGTGCCTGGTGATCCCGATGCAAGCGCCCTGCTGGAGCGTGTTGCCTCGGACGATTCGGAAGTGCGAATGCCGCCCGAAGGGACACGGCTTGCGGATGGCGAGCAGGCTATGCTCAAACGCTGGGTCGCCGAAGGCGCTGCCTGGCCCGTGACCGACGCGCACGCCAGCTCTGTCCGTTCCGAGATGACCGTCACAGATGCCGACCGCGAGCATTGGTCGTTCCGGCCGCTGAAACTGTTGCATCCCCCCGCGAGTTCTTCGGACACCTGGGCCCAAACTGCTGTCGACCGGTTTATCAAGGTTGCCCTCGTATCGAAGGGCTTGACACCGGCGCCGACGGCTGACCGGCGCACGTTGATTCGCCGCGTGACTTTCGATCTGGTTGGGCTCCCGCCGACACCGGAAGAGATCGCGGATTTTATCCGCGACGACGGTCCAGACGCGTATGAGCGGCTAATCGATCGCCTGCTCGCCTCGCCCCGATATGGCGAGCGCTATGGGCGCCATTGGCTCGACGTCGCGCGGTACGCCGACAGTGACGGCTACGAAGGCGATCGTGACCGCAAATCGGCCTATCACTATCGCGATTTCGTGATTCGGGCACTCAACGCCGACATGCCGTTCGACCAGTTCGTGCGCTGGCAGATAGCAGGTGATGAATACGCACCGGATAACGCGTCTGCCGTGGCGGCGACCGGCTTTTGCACGGCCGCGCCCAGTCAAGAAACAACGCCGGCCGACACCGAGGAAAACAAGGCGAAGATCCGCTACGACGAACTGGATAATATGCTGGCGACAACCGGGTCGGCCCTCCTGGGCTTGAGTGTCGGCTGCGCACGCTGTCACGACCACAAGTTTGACCCGATCCCTACCCGCGATTATTACCGCATGCTGGCGGCGTTTCAGACGTCAGAGCGTCAAGTAGCGCCGTTGTCGCGACCGCATCGCGAACTCGAGCACTGGCTGCGCGAGCAGCGCCGGCTCTATCGCGAGGCCAAGATGACCGAGCTAGGCCTGAGCGATGGCGAAAAGTTCTGGCTGCGCCAACCAGAGCACTTTTTCGTCCCAGTTCAGATCGAGCTCTACAAGAAGTACGGCAAGCGGCTCGATCCGATGACTGAACAGCTCCGCAACTGGATGAGCGCGGCCGCGCGCGCAATGTTTGATCGGCTCGTTGCCGCCGCCAGGAACGCGGAAGCCGAGGGAGCCGACTCAAAGGTCACCGCCCTGGCTCTGTTCGACCGGGGCCAGCAGGCCGAGCCAGCGTACATCCTCGGCCGCGGGAGTGTAACGAACAGGCAGGAATCCGTTGCACTCGGATTTCTTCAGGTCCTGACGCGCGGGACGACACCGGCGGACTATCTGGCGCAGGCCCGCGCGTCGGCCGCGTCGTGCGTCAAATTGGACGAACCAGACGCAATGCTCGGCACGACTTACCAGCGGATGGCACTCGCCGGGTGGCTCACCGACCTCGACCACGGCGCCGGTGCATTGCTGGCACGAGTCGTTGTCAACCGGCTCTGGCAGCACCACTTCGGCGAGGGCCTGGTGCGCACGCCCGACGACTTCGGCGCAACGGGCTCGCGTCCCGACCATCCCGAGCTGCTCGAATGGCTGGCAGGCGAACTCATCAGAGGTGGCTGGCGGCTCAAGCCAATTCATCGGCAGATCCTCTCAAGCGCGGTCTTTCGACTGTCGACAGCAAACGCTCCGGCCGGCATGGCCGTTGACGCCGACAATCGTCTGCTCTGGCACCGCCGAGCGATCAGGCTGGAGGCCGAGACCATGCGCGACGCGATGCTCACCGCGAGTGGGCGTCTCAACTCGGTGATGTACGGTCCGCCGTTTCGGCCTAGAATCCCAGCAGAGGCGATCTCGACGCGGAGCAACGACGCCTACCCCGCAGATATCCACGATGGTCCGCTGACGTGGCGGCGCTCGGTCTACGCATTCATCAAACGCTCCGTACCGAACCCACTTGCTGAGGTGTTCGACGCGCCGGACTCGACGGCCGTGTGCGGCCGGCGGAACACCACGGCCGTGCCGACGCAGAATCTGGCACTTTTGAATGACCCATTCGTGCGCGACCGCGCAACGGATCTGGCCCGTCGCGCGGTAGACGAGTCCGGCCCCAGGCCAGAGGATCAAATCGGCCGAGCCTACGAGCTCGCTTTGGGCCGCCCACCGCGCGAAGACGATCTGGCCGCCGCTGTCGCGTTCCTCGCTGACGGCGAGAGTCGTCCGGACGCGCTGGCCGACCTCTGCCATGTGCTCTTCACTCTGAACGAGTTTCTCTACATCGATTGATCGACCGCGCTGGAGGACTCGGATGGACGCATATCGGACCAATTGCCGCTGCGGACGGGTGACGCCGGGGATCACGAATCGTCGGGAGTTTCTCTGCCGTGTCGGCGCGGGCTTCGGCATGCTGGCGCTCGCCGACTTGCTCGGCCGCGATAGCCTGCTTGCTGACGAGAAATCGGCAGACTCACCGATGGCGCCCAAGCCGCCGCACTTCGCCGCGCAGGGCGCGTTCGGTGATCTGGCTTTTCATGGAAGGTGGGCCGTCGGCAATGGACACGTTCGATCCAAAGCCCGAGCTGGCACGCCACCATGGGCAGACGCCCAAGATGCCCATCGACGTCTTCTTCGGCAGTCCCGGCCCGCTTGATGAGGTCTCCGTTCGCATTTGCCCAGTACGGGGAGAGCGGCACCTGGGTCTGCGACAAGCTGCCGCATATTGCACGCCACGTCGACGACATCGCGCTGCATCAAATCCTGCTACGCCGAGTCGCCTGCGCACGGACCGGCGATGTATCAGATGAACACGGGCTTGATCCGCGCGGGTTTCCCGAGCGTGGGATCGTGGGTAACCTACGGCCTTGGGACCGAAAACCAGGATCTGCCTGGCTTCGTGGTCCTGCAAAACAGCCACGGCAGCAAAGGAGGGGCGGGCAACTGGGGCGCCGGCTTCCTGCCGACGGCCTACCAGGCGACCGGCTTCCGGTCGCAGGGCTCGCCGATCCTCAACCTGAACCGGCCCGGCGACTTGAGCCGCGATCGCCAGCGCCGCATGCTCGACCTGACCGGCGCGGCTCAACCGCGGCCACGCCGAGCGGCATCCCGGCGAGGCCGATCTACTCGCCCGCATCCAAAACTACGAGCTGGCCTACCGCATGCAGTCCGAGGCGATCGAGGCCGTCGACTTCGCGTGCCGAACCGACAGCGATCAAGCAGCTCTACGGGCTCGATGACGACGTCACGCGTCCCTTCGGCGAAAAGTGCCTGCTGGCCCGGCGGCTTGTCGAGCGCGGCGTGCGGTTCGTGCAAGTATATTGCAACGACGAGTGGGACGCGCACAACGACCTCGCCGACAACCACGGTGAACGCTGTCGCGAAACCGACAAGCCGGTCGCCGGCCTTCTCGCCGATCTCAAGCAGCGCGGTCTGCTGGATTCGACGCTTGTCGATCTGGGGCGGCGAGTTCGGCCGGATGCCCGTGTCTGAGAAAGGCGACGGCCGCGACCACAATCCCTACGGCTTCCTCGTCTGGATGGCCGGCGGCGGGGTCAAGGGCGGTGCATGCCACGGCGCGACCGACGAGATCGGCTGGAAAGCGGCGGATTCACCGGTCTCCGTTCACGACCTGCACGCCACGATCCTGCACCTGCTGGGCCTGGATCACAAGCGGCTGACCTATCTCCACAACGGCCGGCGATTCCGCCTCACCGACGTTGAGGGTGAGGTCGTCCACAAGATCCTCGTGTGATCATTCGTTTCCGCCGCGAAATGTGACGACGCATTGTTGGAAGTTACCGCTCTCCACAAGCAGCCAGGGCCATCAACGCATAAGCGGTCCCGGCGTGGGTTATGTAATGGTTGGTCTCGAGCGTCGGTGAACGGGTATACCATCGTCCGGTTACACGCTGATGAGTCTTGAGCCAGCTTACTCCGCGACGGATCGGTTCGGTGCTTGCGGGCATCCCAAACTGACGCAGAACATACACGACGAATCCGGTGCCATAACCGTCGCTGGGAGCATCTTCAGGATTGGGAGTGCCGTCGCGGCGCTGAAATCGACCCAGCGACGTCAGGCTCCAGCCCCCGTCCGGGCGCTGCTTGGCGATCAAGTCGGTAACGGTCCGTTCGCGCTCGTTAGTGTCCATCAGCCCGCCGATGCCCATTGAGGCCCAGAGCAAGAGCGCTCGGTGGTGGAGATTGGGAGCGGGTGTAGAGCTGAGATAGCGACGGACTTTCTCAATGCCTTTCCGGGCGGCATCGGTGGACTTGTAATCGCCCGGGGCATGCCCGACAGCGGTGGCTGCCAGAACGATCCCGTAGTAATCGTCGTCTTCCATTGGAGGCAGGTCGCAGTCGAACCAGTTCCACCCGCCGTCTGGACGCTGGATTGTCCACATGCGGTCGAGGGCGGCGCGGGTCAGCGGATGCAGCATTCCGGTCGAGGCAGCGTCATTGAAGGCGAGCGCAGCTGCCGTGGCGACGATCTCGCCTTCCGCGATCGGCTTCGCGGATTTCTCCGGTTTGTCCCAACCGGCGACACGTGACTCGAAGAACGCACGAACTTCGACAAGTTCGGCCGAGGCCGGTTTTTCCACTGCTGGCCCCGCCATCATCTGGGCGTAGTTGGTGTGACAGGTCCCGCACTTCCGGCTTCTCGTCCAGTTCAACGACACAGTGCCGAGGAAGCGTGCGCCTCGGTCGAGCGAGAAATTTTCTGCGATTGGCTCGTTGTCCGAATTCGGCCCGAGTTTCGCGGTGTCGGCGGCTCGGACGGGGTGCGGCGAAAGAATGGGCAGCACTACGAGTAGCAGGGAATGTCGCTTGAGCATTGGACGGAGTCTCACAAAATGGCCGGTAGCGTTTCAGGACGGTACTACCCTGCGAAAAGTTCGGCGGTTCTCGATACCGTACGGAGAATACCGCTTGCCGCTGCGGTCATCCGTTTTCACCTCAACGGGTGTCGTTTTTGCCGTTGCTTCTTGCCTCGGAATCATAGCCCTTTCGGTCCTCGATGGGTGAAGTCTCCGATGGCGGAGGAACCCCCGCGGCGAGCATCACTTTGCGAATGGCTTCGATGGTCGGCGGGGAAGGCTTGAAATTGCCAGGCCTGTGGCCCTCAGCAATTGATAATGGTGTCCACCCATATTTGTTCTTGCGGTTCCAAACTTCGATCTTGGCCCCACGCTCAAAGAGAAGGTGCACGACCTTCGGAAAGCTCTTGTAGGCCGCACCGTGCATCGCCGTCTCGCCGTTATCGTCGACGGCGTTCACGTCGTTACCGAACTCAAGGGCAAGTTTGACGGCCTCGATCGCCTCGTCCTCGGTACCTGCTTCCTCCTCGGGAGCGAGACATCCAACGCCCGCGGCCGCCATCAGCGGCGTACAGTGCTGGGCATTAGGAAGACGTGGATCGGCTCCCAATTTGATGAGCAATTTCATATAGGGGACGTCCGCCGTGATGCCAGCGAGTAGAAAAGGCGTCGCACCTTTGCGGCTGAGCACACCTCGCCCCGACCTGCCTCGCTGGAGCCTTGCGTTGACGTCGGCGCCGTGTTCCACGAGCTTTGCGACGAACTGGAGACTGCTCATGTTTCCTGAGCCGACGGGAACCGGGTCGCCGCTCTCCTCGTCGCCGCGGTTCGCCTTGCGAACCCATGTGAGCGTATGCAGCGCCGTGAAGCCCGATCGCTGATCGTTGGGATCGGCTCCGGCCTCGAGCAGGGCAACCGCCAGCTCGAAGTGACCGTTTTCAACTGCCAAAATCAGGGGCGATGTCCCGCGGGCCGGTGACCTTCCCGACGACTTTTTGACCTGCATCGCCTCGTTCACGTCCAAACCCGCCTTTAACAGGATACGCGCGATGTCTGTTCGACCCTCGCGCACCGCGAAGAACAGGGGCGTGTAGCCGGAGGCTAACGGGCTACGGAACTCGGTGCCGACGGCGAGGAGTGCCTCGACGACCTCGGCATTTCCCTCGGCCGACGCCCACATCAGTGCGGTCTGCCCCCGCCGTTCCTTCGCATCGACATGGGCCCCTCGGTTGAGCAGGGCTTTCACCGGCCCAAGCCTACCGGTCCGTGCGGCGATCATCAAAGGTGTCTCATCGCCGCGGACCGCGACGTTAGGATCGGCGCCGGCATCGAGCAAGAGCTCGACCATAACGCCGCTCCCGTTCCTACAGGCCAGAGAGAGAGGACTGACACCGTAATGGTTCGTAATCTGGACGTCGGCCTTGGCGTCTACCAGGAGTTTTGCCATCGCCAGGTCGTCGTGATAGGCCGCCCAATGAAGGGCTGTCATGCCGTCGACCTGAGCTTGATTCGCGTCGACATGCTTCTCGATCAAGGCACGGACGCGCGCACGATCGCCTTTTTCCGACGCGTCGGCAATCGGGGAGTCCTTGGCGAGTGAAACCGAAGTCAGCGCCAACAGAATGAAAGCCACATTGGCCGTTGCGCCCGATCTTCCCAGACCCATCGCGATCGTCTCCTCTAAATCGAAAGCGGCTCGAACAGGTCGTCGACCTTGCCTCGGCTGTCGGCGAACGACTCGAGGCGAACGCCGACCTTATCGAGCAGGGTCAGGTGCAGGTTTGCCAGTGGTGTCGGTGTCGCATAACGGATGTGACGGCCCCCCTTCATCTTGCCGGCCGCCCCACCCGCGACCAAGATCGGCAAGTTCAAATGGTCGTGCACATTCGGGTTGCCCATCCCGCTGCCGTACAGATAAAGGCAGTGGTCCAGGAGCGAGCCGTTTCCCTCGGGCGTGGCTTGGAGCTTAGTAAGGAACTCGGCGAAGAGCGATACATGAAATCGGTTGATCTTGGCCATCTTCGCGATCTTTTCCGGGTCGTTGCCGTGGTGCGTGAGCGGGTGATGTGGGTCAGATACACCGATCTCAGGGTACGTTCTTGAGCTGGTCTCGCGCGAGCTGGAACGTGATGACGCGAGTGACGTCACCCTGAAGCGCTAGCACCTGAAGATCGAACATGAGCCGGGCATGGTCTGCGTAGGAAGCCGGTACACCCACGGGGCGATCGAGATCAGGCAAAGCGTTGTCTTTCGCGTCGGCCTCGGCTCTCTGGATCCGGCGCTCGACCTCGCGGACGGTGTCCAGATAACGGCTTACCCGCGCGATCTGCCGGGCCGAGCTCGTTCTTCAAACGGCCGATCTCCGTGGTGACGGAATCGAGAAGACTCGCCCGCTTTCTGAGTGCGGCCTTGCGCTCGGCGGCGGTCCCACCATCACCAAATAAGCGTTCGAAGATGATCCGCGGGTGTGCCTCCGACGGCAGCGGGGTCGTTGGCGACGACCACGAAAGGTTATTTTGATAGACACAGGCGTAACCATTGTCGCACTGGCCGACCATCGACAGCAGATCCATCGACATCTCGAGTGACGGCAATTGTGTCTCCTGGCCGATTTGCTGGGCGGCAATCTGATCGACGGTCGTGCCGAGGTAGTAATCGGTGCTTTCGGTCAGCCGTGCCCGGGACGCACTCAGAAAGGCTGCATTTGAAGTCGCATGTGTTCCCGGATAGGCATTCCGCAATTCCAGATTGGTGATCGCCGTCACGTGCCGCTTGACCGGTTCCAGAGGGCCCAAGGTCGGAGAGAGCTCATCAAGCGTCTTCGCGCCCGGCGGAGTCCACCGGGTGGCGTCGCACCCCATCGGCATGAAGACAAACCCCAGACGCCGAAGGCGAGCCGGCGCTGCGGACGTCTCGGCCAGAGCAGTCATCGAGGGAACCATCGCGTCTAGGAGGGGCAGCGCCAGGGTTGCCCCGACACCGCGGAGGAAGGTACGACGCGGCAGGGCCTTCTTCGTGACGATCATTCGGATTTCCTCATCTGAAATGGCGTGCTGGCGACGATGCCTACAATTAACGATGACATTCGATAATGAGTCGCACGGGCGTTACGGACGATCTTGCGGATCGCCGGTCCATCGAACGGCTCGACACCTCTACCCAAGGCGAAAGTCAAGAGCTTCTCCGTCAGCGTGCGGACAAACAGCTCAGGTCGCTTCAGAAGTGCAGTTTCGAGGCCGGTCACACCGTTGAATTGGCTTCCATCGGGCAGGCCTCCGGTCGAGTCGATGGGCCGGCCTTCCTCGACTTCTCGCCAGCGTCCGACCGCGTCGTAATTCTCTAGCGATAGGCCGATCGGATCCATCAGATTGTGGCAGCTCGCGCAAGTCGCGTTCGATCGGTGCTGTGCAAGCCGCTCGCGGACCGACAGCGCCGATGAAACCGTATTGTCCTTAAGAGCCGGCACATTCGGCAGAGGAGGGGGAGGGGGCGTTCCAAGGATGTTCTCAAGAATCCACTTGCCGCGAATCACGGGCGACGTGCGGGTCGCGTACGAGCTCACAGTCAGGACGCTCCCCTGGCGGAGCAGGCCACCACGCACGCTGCCGTTGTCGAGCTTGACTCGTCGGAAATGGCTGCCATAGACATGCGGAATCCCGTAGTGCTTTGCCAGTCGCTGGTTCAGAAATGCGTGGTCTGACTTTAGCAGGCCGAGCACGCTCTTATCTTCGCTCATGGTCTCCGCGACCAGCAGCTCTGTCTCATGGCGAAAGGCCTGCCGCAAGTTGTCGTCGAAGTCGGGAAACAGCCGCAGGTCCGGCGTGATCGAATCCAGGTTGCGCAAATGCAGCCACTGACCGGCGAAGTTGCTCACCAAGCTTTGCGAGCGCCAGTCTTTCAGCATGCGAAGCGTCTGTTGCTCGAGCACTCCAGGTTTGCTCAATTCGCCGCGCTCGGCCAGGTCGAGCAGCTCGTCGTCCGGGATGCTGCTCCAGAGAAAGAATGAAAGGCGAGAGGCGAGCTGGAGGTCGGAGATGCGGTAGGCTGAGTTGGGCGCGATGCCCGGCGGGTCCGGCTCGATGCGGAAAAGGAACTGCGGGTTCACCAGCACCGCGCTTAAGGCCAGCTCGATCCCCGCGTCGAAGTCGCCGGACGCGCGGGCGTGCCGATACAACTCCATCGGCTTTCGAATGTCGGCGTCGTTCACAGGCCGTCGGTAGGCCCGGGCATCAGAGTGGCCAGAATTCGGCTGGCACAGGCTTCCTCGTCGCTCGTTTCCTTTGGCTCGCAGACGAAAATCCGTTGGCGGCTGGGCGAGACTCCGTGCCCCTTGGACTCATACGGCCCGGCGATCGAGACCTGATAGATCGCCGGCGACAGGCGAGGGTGCCGGTGCCAGTTGTAGTGGGACTGATATGGCTGGCGCTTCGTCTCAAGCAGCGATGAGGAATTCTTGAGGAACGTCACGCCGAGCTTGTGCGGGCCGGCCGACACCTGAATTCGTGCTTTCAAGTGCGCATCGGCCGTCTGATGATCGGTCTCCGATTTTGGAGGCTTGACCGTGAATAATGCTTTTCGTTCTCGGTCCAAAAGGATCTCGAGATCATGCGGCTCGTTCAGGCCTTCGAGATGTTCGTTGCGGTCGCGGGCCAGACGGACCTGGATCTCATAGTTGCCGTCTTGAGGGACTGTATACGCTATTAAGGCCCCGCCGCGCGTCCCGATTGGCAGCCCTTCGATGTGTTCCTCTTGGGTCACGTCCGGCCGGATGCGGAATGTGTCGGCCCCGGGCGACCGGCCGGTTCGACCAATGGCCAGCCGGCTGATCCGTTGTGCTGCGGTGATATATCGATCGAGCAGCGTTGGCGAGAGATCGCCCACCGTAATGTTGTCGAAGCCGTGACTGGAATCATCGTTCGGGAGCATCGTTGATGTATCGATCGATAGTGACAGGAGGTCACGGATTGCGTTCTGGTACTCAGTGCGATTGAGTCGCCGGAACGCGAGGGTTCGTCCGGGATTTGGTCTGAGTGTCGCTGCATGATCGAGTGAGGCCTCGACAATGGGGACGATTGAATTAAATGCTCGCTCGGGCGGACGCACTTCGTCCGCCGGTGGCATCTGGCGAGTGACGAGCTTTTTGACGACGCGCTCCCAGGCCTCTGAGTTCGATTCGAGATCCTCCGCGCTCAGCTGGTCCAAGGCCAACCCCGCCGTCTTGTCGTCGCTATTATGGCACGCGACGCAAAAGCGATCCGTGAATCGACGAATGGCGTCGCGTTCGTTCGAGGGCACTGGGTTGGAAAACGCTGGGGTTTGCGCCCAACGGCGGTCCAATTGATGGAACCAGCGAGCAACCAAACGATCGATGCGAGGTAAAGACCGCGCTTTCCCCGTCGATTCATGAGGCCTGACTCCGACATCTCTGAACGATGAACGAAATCGACGAGAATATTGGTCGCGTCGCGAGCAACAGAGCCGACTACGCGACGGTGCGGCGCCCCGGTCGGAGGTCCTGGCGGTTTCGAGGTACGAATCATTTAATGCTACCACCTTCGGCACGCACTGGATAGACGCTGAACCCGCAGGTAGCTATGACCGACGGCATCCCTAAATAGAACCGAACTTCAGCGACCGCGCACCTTCGACTGACGCGATCTCGATTTTTCAATCTGCCTACTGCCCACTGCCTACTTTCCAATAATCCCCGACAAGTCCAAAAGCGTAGACTCCCGGCCCGTCAGCAGCCGATGCAATGCCGGATGCAGATCGTGAATACTGGTTGTTCCGATTCCGCTGTCAGTGCGTTCCACGTGGGGCCTATCGACTCTGAACTCTTTGTGGATGTCCGTATGCATTGAAATGGGCGCCTGAACATTGCAATTGGCTGTTTCGCAAAATGAATCGGTTGAAACGGACGAAGCGGTTTTGCGGCTACAAAATGGCAGCAGATGGCAGTAGATGGCAGTTTTTGGGAGGGTCTCCGCCGGTCTCGGCCCACGCGACCTAATCGACGATGAGTTGTTCCGATGGCAAACGTGCTGGCGGATCGGCCCAGAAAATCTGGCCGGCACGCGGTTCGTTCGCGCTTTGGAAATGGCCGGCGACATGACCATCGTCGATCAATCGTCTGGCGCAGTTTCCCCACTATGTCCATATACAATATACCGGGTTTTGCAGAATTCGTTAATGCACCTATGCCCATTTGATCGCCAATCCTGGTCGCGGGCGTCAATGCGGATGGAACTTAATGAATATTTCCAAAATATTATTTTGGAAATATTAGCCCACAGCAACCAACGGCAATCAAAGGCAAAAGTCTCCTTCACACTTGATGGGAAGCTCTGCCGGGTGAGACCGTCTCACACAATCGACCTGCTGAATAGCGAGCTTGGTGTCCGTTGGAACGTCGTGAATGCCTCAGATCCAGACGCAATTTTCGTCACCATAAAGATGCCCCCAGGATCTCCCGTTGGAAGCGATCACTCCGCTGGTTGTGGTTCCACGGTATTTTGCCCGGCCCTCTCGACTGAGAGGCCAGGCGAGAACTTTCCCATCTTCTAATACTGAATAAAGAACTTCGCCAAGACAACGCTCGAACCCAAGCGAGTCATTGCTTCGTGACGCTGTTCCTGCTTTCCTGCGTTCCTCATATCGAATGAGCGGCAGCTTCTGCCTCGTGGAAATCGACTTGGTGCGCGGCGGCCAGCGCATGCCCATGCTCGACCCCTGGCCTGACAGTCGTTACACGCTGCTCATCGCCCGGGCCGGGAGCCAGCTTTGCCGGGTCTGGCGCGCCGATTATCGCCGTTCAATGCCCGTGATTCTTGTGCCTCTGACGAAGCCGGACTCTGATATATCGCTAGACCTTCAGCCGATGATCGACGAAATCTATCAGCGGTTCCGTTACCCGCGAAGCATCAACTAGAGCAAGACTTTCACCCCGCCGCTCGATGCCGCAGAAACCGGCTGGCTGAAACAACAGTTGCACATCAGGCGTGACCGCCGATAACTGTCAGAACTGGCGTCCAGGGTGTCAGACCTATCCAGGGTGTCAGACCTGGTGTGCGCCGTGTAAAGGTGTTCAATCTTCAGTGGGTGCAAATCCCACCCGGCATCTGGGTCGCTCCAGCCGGTAGCTATCGAAGCGACGCGGGGAGGAAACGAAACCGTCGGAGCCTTCGAGACAGATGGGTCGCTTTGGCGACTCAGCGAGCCGACAGGCCGTAATAGCCAGTGAACGTTGAGCAGGCCTCGAAACGACCAATGTGGACGCCGACCTTGCATTAGGATGGGGAAGGCCGCAGCCGCTGGGTACAGGGAAACGGTTGGAATAGGCCGTCCCACGAGCGATCAAGGCCCAGCGGGCCACCGGGGTAATGACGACGGCATGTCGGTAAACGGAGATCGAACGCAACACGGGAAACCCATGCGGTGAGGGCGCGTGACCCTCAACCGGACGCCCGTGAGGGACTGGCCGGGCCGCTTGGGGTGGCGGAGAGGTCCGTAGTACCTGCGAAGCCGGGTAACGCCGGTGGAGGGAAGGGGCCTTAGTTCAAGGTCAACGTCATAACGTGACCGACATCCAGGAGATTGGCGTGAGCCTAATACCTCCAATTAAGGTTGGGAAGTTACAGACGGCGTTGCACACCAAAGCGAAGAACTCGCCCGACTATCGGTTCTACGCCCTGTACGACAAGCTGTATCGCCGAGACATTCTGAAGTGGGCCTTCGTTCGCTGCCGCAATAACGGCGGAGCACCGGGGGTCGACGGCCAGAGCTTTCGCGGACATCGAGGCGTACGGACGAAGAACGATGGCTGGACGAACTGACGGAAGAGCTCAGGAACGAGACGTATCGTCCCCGGCCGGTCCGACGCGTGTTCATCCCGAAAGGAGATGGCAAGCTAAGGCCGCTGGGAATTCCTTGCATCAAAGATCGTGTCGTGCAGATGGCTGCAGTGCTGGTCTTGGAGCCGATCTTCGAGGCCGACCTGGAGCCGGAACAACACGCCTACCGCCCGGAACGCAGCGCCCTGGACGCCGTTCGCCAAGTGGAACGGCTGCTCAGGACGGGGCACACCGAGGTGGTGGACGCGGACCTATCTGGATATTTCGATAGCATTCCCCATGCGGAGTTGATGAAATCGGTGTCCCGTCGGATCAGCGACGGCCGCATGCTGCGGCTTGTGAAGATGTGGCTGGAAACACCGGTGGAAGAGACCGACGCGAAAGGGAATCGCCATCGGACGACCCGGAACAAGGACCAGGGGATGGGAACACCGCAAGGTGCTCCGATTTCCCCGTTGTTGTCAAATATCTACATGCGACGATTTCTGAAGGGATGGAAGACGGGAGGGCATGAGAAGCGACTCGCCGCGCAAATCGTCAACTACGCCGATGATTTCGTGATCTGCTGCCGCGGCACGGCCGATGAGGCCATGACCGTGATGCGGGGGATGATGTCCCAGCTGAAGCTGACGGTGAACGAGACGAAAACGCGATTATGCCACCTGCCGGATGAGTCGTTTGACTTTCTGGGTTACACCCTTGGCCGGAATTATGACTGCCGGACGGGCGAGTCCTACTTGGGACCGCGTCCGTCGCGGAAGAAGATCGAACGGCTTTGCCGTGAGATTGGTGAACTGACGACGCGACGGAAGGCTGGGCGAGACGTCAAAGTGCAAATAAGGACGATCAACCACAAGTTAAAGCCTACTTTCCGCACATCTCCCGCTGAATATCTCCGAATTTCCTGTGGCTGTCAGCCGGCCTGACGGGATCAGCCCTCGTAGGGCTTGGGCATTCCCAGAAGCCGCAGGATCCTCCTCTGGAGTCGAGTCAGCTCTGTACTAAAGACTTCGGCTGGTCGCTTGCCGGACCGCAGGGAATGGCGCTGCACATCCTCGTATAGGTCGATCACCTTGCGAGCCGTGGGACGACGGCAGGCACGACGTTCAGGATACAAGGGCAAGCTCTCGATTCCCTTGCACTCCATCGCACGACGGAGTTCTCGCTCCAACAGCACCTCGACCAGCAGCACAAAGAAGTACACGCAAAGCAAGGCCTGGATCCGGCTCACCTCCTTCAAGAACACCGGCGCTACCACGAAGTCGGTTTTCAGGTGCTCGAACCGTCGCTCGATCGCCGGTTGTTGCTTGTAAGCCAGCAGAAGTTCCTGCTCAGTCATTGCGCGGTCGTTGCTGACCAGTGGGAAGGTCCCGTCGCAGCGTGCCTCCTCGTCCAGCCGCTCCAGCTCGATCCGGTGCTTCAGTATGAACCGCAGCTTCTCCCCCCGGATGTACCTCGTCTTCTCCCCGGGTCGACCGCGTTGCTCCTGGCGGTACTTCTCCGTGACCTGCTCCTCGATTTGAACCGAGATCCATTCCGTGACGTCGCAGTTCTGAAGCAGCTCTTCAACGGCCTCGACGACCTTGGCGCGGCTTCGGTATCGGGTCCGCGGCGAGGCCAGCTTGGCTCGCAGTTCGTCCAGCCCCTTGAGCACCTTCTCCAGCCGTGTCAGCCGTGCCTCCGCATCCAGCTCGGCCTTCCGTGTGCTGTGATACCAGATCAACCGATAACCCTCGGTCGTTTGCCCTGCAGGCTCAGAGATGGAGAAGCGGTCAACCAACTGCCCCTCGTCGTCGAACTTGTCGTGGATCCGTCGCCACGACACCTCTTGGCGCAGCACGGCGACGCGGAAGGCGGCGTCCTCACCGCGGGTTCGCGGCAATACGCTGAGGAACCGGCCGCCGCGCTGATGCAGATAGGCCATGTTCTCGGTAGTAGCCAGCTTGCAGTCGGCGATGTAGAGGAAGTCGCGACGCCCGGTCAACTGGCAGAGCAGCTCCCACGTCCCCTGGTGGGAACGGTCGTCGGTGGCGTTGCCGCTCTCGACGCGGAACTGCACCGGGATAGCGCCATCGCCGGTCACGGTGAGGATGTAGAGCAACTGCTTGAGGTCAGGGCGGTGGTCCTTGTTGTGGCCCCACGTCACCGCCAGGCGCAATCGTCCTCGCAGGGTACGTTCCCGCTCAGCCGAATCGTAGTCGCCGTGAAAAGTAATGGTGGTCGAGTCGTTGTGCAACTGGTCGAGACTGACGTCGAATTCGCGCACAGCGTGGGCGGCGACCTTGAGCGCCAGCGCCGGGATGTTAGCGTCAAAGAGGCGGTCGAGGGCCCGACCGATGCGATCGTCATTGAACGCGGCAAGTTGAGCGCTGGCCAATCCCAGCAGTTCTGGCTCATGGCGAGCCGCCCACTCACCGACACCGTAGAGCGGCTCGCGTGAGATCAAGAGGTTTCGCACCAGCACGAGCAAGGCCGTAGCCGTGGGGATGCGGGTGCGGCCATCTTCATAGGGCAGGTGGTCGCTGAGGAACGCCCGAAGGCGGAGACGGCCCAGGAAGTGGTTCAGGATGGGAAGAGCGGCGATCCGCCGCGAGTTAAGTGTGCGCTGGCGTCCCTTCTTCGATCGGGCCGTCTCGCCGGGTTGGCGTGGTCGTTGAGGTTCGTCCATGCGGGTTGTCTCCTTGGGTGTTACCGCGATCTGGTCGGTTTTCGATGTTGGCCATCTCAAAGTCGTAGACGGGCAGGCCGACTGCTGCAAGGCTTGCCGCAATGATGGCGAGGAAGACCAGGACGTCAAGGAGCAAAAAATCTTGTGATTCACTTATAAAGATGCGCCTTGATGTAAGTCGTGGGCCGCTCGACTTACGTTCATGGCCCGAGTCACAAGTGACTACGGCGACAATCACCGCGCACGGTCGGACATTGCCAGGTCGCAGGACAAGGCTAAGAATATCTCGAGTTCACGACAGTCGCCGATCGGGAACGATCACGGACGGCAGAGCACCAGGCGACGATCAACTCCGATATGTTTGCCGACCAGGGCTGCCTTTGCCAAATCGGTCTCAGGCCGAATTCGGGGAAATCAAAGTGAGATGTGCGGAAAGTAGGCTAAAGGGTTGGTCCAATTATTTTCGCATCGGGACGGTAAGCAAAGCCTACCGGAACGTTGACAGCCACGTCCGCTATCGGGTGCGTCAGTGTGGTTGACCAACGTGCTCGATGTGAATTCGCCGCGTGCTGAGCAAGTTCTTTGAGGGTGGGAAGAAAAATCCCCTCGCGGAGCCTGATCACTTGATCGAGGTTCGCGAGGGGTGTACTCCGTGGGATACCAGTCACACGCGGAGTACTCAACCATGTATCACACGTTTCCTCCCGCGGCCAGCTTTTGGCCTTTCCTTTTCACGGTCGATCAGGATCTTGCGGGGACCACTCGCAAGCAGGGGTGTCCTTGTGGTGGACGCCTGCACCAGGCCAACTACCCTCGCAAGCCGCGGGCTGATTCCGACTCCTTGCCATGTACATACAAGACCAGGTTCAGCTTCTGCTGCGATCGCGACGGCTGCAGAAGGCGAGCGACACCGCCGTCGGTGCGCTTCCTCGGCCGAAAGATCTATGTCGGCGCCCTCGTCGTCTTGATCAGCGCCATGCGACACGGACCGTCACCGCGGCGAGTCCGTGAGCTTTCCACGGTCTTTGGCGTTGACCGCCGGACCATTGCTCGCTGGCAGGAGTTTTGGCGCGATCACTTTCCCCAGACCCACTTTTGGAAAGTCGCCGGTGCTCGCCTCGTCCTCCACTGCAATCTCGCGACCTTGCCGCTGTCGCTTCTGACCGCCTTCGTCCGCCACAGCCATGACCACGAGGGCTGGGGGCGGCTGCTTCGTTTTCTCTCTCCAATCACGACCGCGACAGGCCCGCCGAGCTAGCTATCACGATGATCACGCCCGGCCCGCAGAAGATGCGTTTTTTGCATCCGGGTTGGCCGACCTATAGAGGTTATCGCGGACTCTTCACTCATTTCCCGAGGAGGCGTGATGACCCAAACACCCAAAAGTTCCACCGGTGCCCTGTGGGCGCGGTTCCGATTCTCCGTCGTGGGACCGCTCCTGAGCTCACCCCCTGCGCGGATCGCTCAAGACAACCATTCGCTCGCTTGCAGAGAAGACGTGGCGTCATCCTGTGACAGGATGCGACGTTCAGTTCACCGCGGTCAGCATCGAGCGCTGGTACTACATGGCGCGACGCGAGCGCGACGATCCGCTCCGTGTCTTGCGCCGCGCCGTGCGCAAAGACTGCGGCAAGGTATCCCTCGCCCCGGCGCTGGCCGAGCGGCTCCGCCTCCAGTACTGCGATCATCCTCACTGGAGTTACCAATTGCACTATGACAATCTCGCCGCGCTCGTGGAGGCCGAGCCTTCGCTCGGGCGACCGCGCTGTTATTCCACGGTAAGGCGGTACATGCTGGCTCACGGCTGGGTGCGCAAGCCCAGATCAGCGCCGAAGCGACGCCCCGGCGAAGCGCGGGCGGAAGAAAGACGCCAGACACGAGAGATTCGCAGCTATGAAGCTGATTACGTCGGGTCGCTGTGGCATCTCGATTTCCACCATGGGTCCCTCAAAGTGCTCACTCCCGGCGGCCAGTGGCTGCACCCGATTGCGCTGGGCATTCTGGATGACCATTCGCGACTTTGCTGTCACGTCCAGTGGTACCTCTCGGAGACCACTGAAGATCTGGTGCACGGACTCTCCCAGGCCATCCAGAAGCGCGGTTTGCCTCGGGCACTCTTGACCGATAATGGCTCCGCGATGGTGGCCGAAGAGGTCGCCGAGGGTCTGGTGTGCCTGGGTATCCTCCACGAGCGAACCCTGCCGTACAGCCCTTATCAGAATGGCAAGCAGGAGGCCTTCTGGGGCAGGGCCCGCGCCATAATTAGGTAACCTACATAGACTAGCGCGATCAATCAAGAAATGTTACATCTTGGTATCAGCGGTGCTCGCACATCGGCGCGATCGCGGATCGCTTGTAGAGCCCGCTTGCCTCCTGCCAGGATGTGACGCATGGCAACAAACTTGGTGAACATCGAAACAATTAGTTCGTACTTCGAGTCGCTCTCCGACCCGCGGCATACGCGGAATCGGAAACATCTCTTGGTGGATATCGTGGTGATCGCAGTGTGCGGCATCTTATGTGGTAGTGACGGTCCGACCGCCATCCATCGCTGGGCCGACAATCGGCGGGATTGGCTGGAGAACTTTCTATCGCTTCCCAACGGAATTCCTTCACGCGATTGCATTCGTCGACTGTTCATGGCGCTGAAGCCCGAGGCGTTCCAGGGGCGCTTTCAGGACTGGCTCGCACATGTAACCAAGACCGACAATAGCGGCCCGAAACGGCTGATTGCGATCGACGGCAAAACGTGTCGGCGGTCCCATGACGCCTCAAAAGAACTCGGTGCGCTCCACATCGTCAGCGCCTGGGCCAGCGAGGAAGGGATCGCCTTGGGCCAGGTCGCCACAGAGGCGAAATCCAACGAAATCACGGCGATTCCCGAGCTGTTGAAGCAGATCGAGCTCAAGGACTCATTGATCACGATCGACGCCATGGGTTGCCAAAAAGAGATCGCGCGGGACATTGTCGATGGCGGTGGCGATTTCGTGATCAACCTCAAGGACAACCAACCCAAGCTTCGAGAAGCGATCGAAGCACACTTCAATAAACATCTAAAGCTTGACCTGGAGTACCTCCAGTATCGGAGTCATGAAACGAGCGAATCTTCTCACGGCCGACTCGATGAACGATCATACTTTCTCACCAAGATTCCACCCGACTTCGCGCTCAAGAAGGAATGGCCCTGGATCAAAGCCATCGGCTACTCCCTACGGGTTACACAGCACGCCGACGGCACCGAAACGGACGAAATGCGGTACTACATTCTCAGTCGTTATCTCAGCGGCAAGCGATTCAGCGAGGCGGTCCGCGGTCATTGGGCCATCGAGTCGATGCACTGGGTACTGGATGTGAACTTCCGCGAGGATGACAGCCGCACACGCGAACGAACACTTGGCAACAATCTGAGCTGGTTAAGACGCTTCGCAGTTGGCCTTCTGAAGCGTCATTCCTCCAACGACAGCCTACGAGGCAAGATGATTCGGTGCATGTCTCAACAATGAGTTCCTCGCCGAAGTACTGACCATTTAACGAGATCGATATGCGCTGGCTCTGCCTTCTGGGGCACGCTCGAAGGGCGCCTCATGAGGATGCTCGACGGCACGGCCCAGTTGACGCTCGAGCTTCTCAACGAGGCCACCCAGGCGTGGGTGGAAATCGAGTACAACCACGCAGTCCACCGCGAAACATCAAGCTCGCCGGTTCACCGTTTCGCACAGGCGCTTCACGTGCTTCGCCCGAGCCCTTCGAGCGAGTCGCTTCGGGATGCGTTTCGACTGGAAACCACCAGGCGCCAGCGACAGAGCGATGGCACAATCTCGCTCGAGGGCGTGCGCTTCGAGATTCCGGCACGGTATCGTCATTTCCGCGACGTCGCCGTGCGCTACGCCCGCTGGAACCTCGGCCGAGTTGATCTAGTCGACCCGCGCAGCGGGACGATTCTGGCTCCCATTTACCCTGTCGATAAAAGCGCCAACGCCGACGGCCGCCGTGCCAAAATCGAGCTTGAAGTCGCCCAGTTGCCGCCCGATCGATCCGGCGAAGGCCAACGCACTCGCGACGAGTTGCCGCCGCTTTTGAAGCAAATCCTCCAGGAGTATTCCGCCACGGGATTGCCGCCGGCGTACCTGCCCAAGACACCACCTCCCACGACAGGAGAATCCTCATGAACGTCAAGCGAATGCTCTCGCTCTACGGCTTGAAGTGGAACCCCTTTTCGCCCGAGCTCCCGAATGAAGGTCTGTTGGTGACACCCAAGATTGAGCACTTCGCCTGGCGTGTCGAACAGCTCGTCCAGGAGGGTGGCTTCGCACTCATCACGGGAGACTCCGGCACTGGCAAGTCAGTGGCACTGCGGGTTGTCGCCGGGCGGCTCCAGGCGCAGCGTGATGTCATAGTCGGCGTGATCGAGAGACCGCAGTCGAAAAACACCGACTTCTACCGAGAGCTGGGCGATATCTTCGCAGTCAAGCTCACGCCGTCCAATCGTTGGGGGGGATTCAAGGCACTCCGCGAGCGCTGGAAGGCCCATGTAGCCTCGTCGCGCATCCGCCCAGTGCTCTTGATCGACGAAGCTCAGGAGATGCCCGGCCAGGTCTTGGCCGAGCTGCGGATTCTCTCCAGCGCCGACTTTGACGCCACGTCGCTATTGACCGTGGTTCTTTCGGGCGACGGGCGTCTCGTGGAACTGTTGCGGCAGGAGTATCTGATCCCGCTAGGGACCAGAATCCGCACGCGACTCGTGACCGAGCCTGCGTCACGCGAGGAGCTCCTGGAGCTCTTGAGCCATGCACTCTCGACTGCCGGAAACGGAGCACTCATGACGGCCGAGCTCAAGGACGCGCTAGTCGACCACAGCGCGGGCAATTACCGAGTGCTGATGACCATGGCCGGCGAGCTCCTGGCCTATGGCATGGCGCACGACATCAAGCAGCTCGACGAGAAAGTCTACCTGGAGGTGTATCAACCGAAGCACTCGCGCCCCGCTTTGCGGAAAAAAGTGAGGACATGAAAATGCCTGCGATGTTGAGCCAACCGCTTCCCGTCGTGCGCTTAGGTGAGATCCGGGGCGAAGACAATGCCCAGCGCTGGCTTGTGGAGCAACTCTGGGGTGCCAGCTCGGTCGGCGTCATCGGTGGCGCTCCCAAGTGCTCGAAGACGTGGCTGGGGCTGGACATTGCCCTCTCGGTTGCCACTGGCACGGCATGCTTGGGCAAGTATGCCGTGCCCGAGCCGGGACCGGTTTTAATCTATCTGGCTGAGGACGCGCTGCCGGTCGTGCGCGAACGAGTCGACGGAATGGCAAGGCATCGCGGTCTTGATCTGGCTGGGGTCGAGATCGATGTGATCACTGCGCCAGTTCTCCGGCTCGATCGCGACCCGGACCGGACGCGGCTTCTGGAGACGACCCGCCGGCTGCGGCCTCGGCTGCTGCTCTTGGATCCTCTGGTGAGACTTCACGGCATCGACGAGAACAATGCCAGCGAAGTGGCCGCGTTGTTGGCGTACTTCCGTTCGTTGCAGCGGCAGTTCGACGTTTCCGTGTTGCTGGTGCATCACACGCGCAAGAACGCCGCTGGAGGGGCCGCCGCCGGAATAGGACTTCGCGGCTCCAGTGACATCCACGCCTTCGGCGACTCCAACCTCTACCTACGGCGAGGCAAGGAACACCTGGTGCTCTCCACCGAGCATCGGGCGGCGCCCGCATCGCCGCCAATCCATTTAGCGCTCGTCACGACCAATCCGGACAAGACGCACCTGGAGGTCGTAGCGCAGCAGGAGGATGGAAAGCCACCCAGCCTCGAGGAGCGAGTGCTGGACAATTTGGCCGGCGGCATGGTGCTCACACGAGCGAAGCTCCGTGACTGCCTCGCGATCAAGAATGAGCGTCTGGGCGAGGTGCTCGAGTCGCTCGAGCGCGCTGGGCGGTTGAGCCGAACGGCAGCGGGATGGCAGCGGCTCGATTGATCGCGCGGCAGGGCCGTTCCCGTTCCCCCTATAGAGATAAGCGGGAACGGAACGTCGCTCTTGGGCTTTGCCGCGTGCGCGGGGTGCTCGGATACGACACGCCGGCGGACAAACTCGCCGGTCTCGGTGCGCGGATCCTCGCTAAAGCGCGAACGCCTGTTGCGGGCGGCGCGAGACGGTCGGGCTTTGGGTCGGTCGCGCGGTGCAAGAGGTTGCGTGGGAGGCACGACCGCCTCAAACTGAAGAACGGCCTGGGCGGAGGATAGGGCTCTGCTGAGGAGCAACCCGAGCGCCGACCCAGGGGCCGAGACCGGAGCCCAGGCCGAGTGCCGCAGCTCGGCCTGGCTCCCGTTCCGACCTCGGTCAATCCCAGCTCCGGGATCGGCACTAATGCGAAAAACCTTCGCGGCAGGAGCCGCGACATCCGGGACAGGATGTCCGCGTCATCCGCCACAACCCACTCGTAATCCAGATCACGCCGCAACGCGGCAATTCAAGCTGCGAGCGGCAGAAGAGGCAAACCATCGATTATCCTGCTCAAAAGTGCGTCGATTAGCGTGATCGCTCTCACAGGCCGTCTAACCTCGGGTGTCAGCCCGTTCTCGAGGGCACTGTATCGCACGTACGTGCGAGGTTGGCGGTGACCCCGTCTGGACCACGGTCTCACGACCCGTGGTCACGGCCCACACGGCCGTGGGTTCGCCGCCAGGGTGACCACGTGCGTGAGCGCGTGGTTCGTACGGGCGCAGGCCCTCCAGCCTCGGCCGTCAGCCCGATTTCGACCACCACGTTCGTACGGGTGCAGACCGTCCCATCTCGTGCGTCATCCCGATTTCGATAGCTCAGGTTCGCACTTACGTGCGAGGCTGGTGGTGACCCCGTCTGGACCACGGTCTCACGACACGTGGTCACGACTGACACGACGGTGGCATCGCTATGAGGGAGACTGGCGGTAGCGCTGGACGAAGGCAGCGCCTCAAAAGCGGCCGATCCCGGCCGTCCGTCGGCGTTCCCCTACACGTAAACCTCCCCTCCGGAATCGATGATCACACACGGCGTGGCCACCGGCAGCCGGTGGCTCCATTTCCGCGCGAATACTTCAGCGCTGGCGAAAAACGCCTCCGGCAATCCGACGCTGCGCGAATTGTGATGACATAGCGCTCCAGCGCGACCACAGCCAGCCCTGCTTCGCGTGCCTGTAGGCAGATATCGGCTCCATAGAGATGGAATCCAAGTGCAGGGTCGAATCGCAGGCCAGAATCCCGTCGCACGATGAGCACCAACTCGTCGAGCGTGGCGACCTGTGCCGGCAGTTCCGGCCCGTCATAAAGCGTTCGCCCGCGGTCAACGACCCAGCCAATGCGCTCGGCGGCCAGCGACTCGCACGCATCGCGGCGCGATCACCTCGCCGACACCATATACGCCCGCAACGCCGATCGGCCCTAATCGTCGCTCGGCGTCCTCGAGTTGTTCCGCGACGTTTCGATCCCATCCCGCCGGGAGCCATACATCTTGATGAACGCAGACGACCCATTCAGCCTCTGCCCGTGCGATGCCAATATTGAGCCCGTCCGCGGCGCTCGGGCAATTCCTGATCACGATCGACTCGTTTGGCGAGCCATCGTTCAGACATGGCGAACTGAGCAGGTTCGCTTCGAGAATCGCGCTATCCGATACGCATGCCACGAATGATAATGCGCGCACACGTGCACACAAGTTCTTTTGCTCCACAAATTCTACTGCTCGACCTGACGTTCAAGCGCGAGGAGATTCGCCCAACAAGCGGTCACGATGCCTATTTCTTCGTCGTTCGCCTAGAGCGTGGTTTCCGGCGTCTCGTCGGCGCAAGCTTGGGCTTGGGACCCGGTTTTTGCCGTTTGAGGATTCTGCCCAGATCTTCTTCCAGCGTTGCCAGAAACTCCTCTCCTCCCAGCGGGCGTCCCGTGTGCTCGTGGGCACGCAGCAACTTTATGTCTTCTTCGCGAATCACCCTGGCGAGGAACCCGCGCAGTTCGGAGCCAATTCAAGCAGGGGAGCGACCCGCACGAGCGTGTCGTCCTTCCCACGCACGTGGGCCGCGGCACTGCTCCGTAAGCGTCCGAGATAACCATCCTTGTCAGGTCTGGTAGCCTGCGAAGCGGACCACTTCGTCCCATTCCAGGAGTCTACCCGATGGCAAGGCGCCCCGACCCCAAGCTTCACGATGTTTGGCGCGATCGCGTTCGCCGCCAGCAGACGAGCGGTTTGACAATCGAGCGGTTCTGCGTCCAGGAACGGATCGCCAGGTCCAGTTCCATGCTTGGAAGCGACGTTTCCGGCTCATGGATTCTCGAGATCAGTGCCCGGCGTTACCCGCCCCATCGGCTTTCCTGCCCGTGACCGTACGCCTCGACGAGCGAACTCGCGACGAACCGCTGCCGATCGAGGCCGACCTTCCCAACGGAGTCCGCCTGCGGATCCCAACGGATAACCCCCGTTTGGCCTGCCGACTGGTCCGCTCGATCGCCGCAGCCAGGACCGATTCCGGAGGCTCCAGATGATCAGCCTCCCTCATCCTGTCCGCGTGTTCCTTCACGCTCCGGCTACTGATCTGCACAAAGGCTTCGACGCCCTTTCCGGGTTGGTGACCACCGCCTTTGGCCAGGATCCACTCTCCGGCCACTTATTCTTGTTTGTGAATCGGCGTCGGGACCGACTCAAGATCCTCTATTGGGATCGTGACGGTCTGGCCATCTGGTACAAACGTCTCGAGACCCGGGCACGTTCCAGCTCCCAGCGGTTCCCCATGACGCCAGATCGATCGAAATGACGGCGACCCAATTGTCGCTGATTCTCTCGGGCATCGATTTGCGTTCCGCCCGGCAACGCAGACGCTATCAGCGGCCGACCCAAGAAACTCAAAAATCGATCGCTTCCCCCTTGTAGTATCGTATAAGTGCGCTATAATTCGGCCATGAATACCTCCGGTCATGGCCGACCGATCCACGTGAGTGTCACGACCTGTTGAACAGGTTCGCTCAGCATGTCGAGGACCTCCAGGCTGCGCTCGACCAAGCCGCGCAGATTCATGATCAAG
Organism: uncultured Isosphaeraceae bacterium; assembly: GCA_963850935.1. Classification (GTDB taxonomy): domain Bacteria; phylum Planctomycetota; class Planctomycetia; order Isosphaerales; family Isosphaeraceae; genus CAWFRS01. The sequence goes on along the minus strand of CAWKNT010000025.1, from coordinate 3,014 downwards.
CCGCCCAAGAACACCAACAAGTCGTCGATGACTTGCGTCGGCAAATCGAGCTGCTCCGCCGCTACGTCTTTGGTCCACGGCGGGAACGGCTGATCGAGGCGCCGGGCCAAGGACACCTCTTTGAGCTTGATGCGGACCCAAGCCCTATCCTGCCGCCCGAGCCCCCCGCCAGCGATCGCGGCACACCAGCACGGAAACGCAAGCCACGTAAGCCGGACTACGATCAACTGCCTCAAGTTCGCATCGAGCACGACCTGCCCGAGGCCGAGAAAATCTGCTCGCACTGCGGTGAACCCAAGGCATGTATCGGCCATGATGAGGCACGCGTCCTGGAGTTCATCCCGGCCCACTTTGAAATGCACGTCCACGTTTTGCCGAAGTATGCCTGCTCGCACTGCCGCGACGGTGTGGTCTCCCCCGAGACTCCCCCGCGTCCTGTAAGCGGCTGCATCGCGGGAGCCGGCCTTCTTGCTCAAGTGGTCGTCTCCAAATTCTCCGACCACTTGCCGCTGTATCGGTTCGAGGATATCTCGACTCGCCATGGTCTCTATTTGTCACGCAGCACGCTCTGCGATTGGGTTCGTAACGTCGCTGACTTGCTTCGGCCCCTCTACCAACTCGAGAAAGAACTGGTGCGGAAGGGACCGGTGATCTGGACCGATGACACACCGGTGACAGTGTTGGGGGGCGAAAAAAGGGGGAAGCCACAAGGGGCGGTTCTGGGTGTATATCGGCCCTGCCGAGTTTCCCTATGATGTCTACGACTTCACTGAGAATCGCAAGCGCGACGGGCCCGCGGAGTTCCTGGCGAACTACGCCGGCTATCTGCAGGCGGACGCTTTCAGCGGGTATGACGGAATTTTCACAGGCTCCGACGGCCAAATTATTGAAGTGGCATGTTGGGCACATGCGCGGCGGAAGTTCTACGATGCGCGGTCATCGTCTCCGGCGGAAGCATCGCTGATTCTCGAGATTATCAGGCGACTGTACGACGTCGAGGACCGAGCCCGGCCGCTGGATGACGATGCGCACCGCGGGCTGCGTCAAGCGGAGGCCGTGCCGATCTTGGACCGTCTTCGCGAGGAATTAGATCGGCTCTCGTCGCGGCTCTTGCCCAAATCGGCACTGGCGCAGGCGGTGACGTACGCATTGAACCAATGGCAGGCGCTGTGCCGGTACACGCAGGACGGTCGGCTGACGATCGACAACAACGTGTCGGAGCGTCGCCTGCGGGATCAGGCGATAGGCCGGAAGAACTGGCTGTTCTTGGGGAGCGACGAGGCGGGCCCTCGAGCGGCGGTGCTCTGCACGATCATCGCGGGGGCGAAGCGGCATCGGCTCGAGCCTTGGGCGTACTTGCGTGGCGTGATCCTTCAGCTCTCTGTGGACCGAGTCGGGAGTTCCTCGAAAGCCTGCTGCCGGACCGTTGGGCGCTGGGGCATCCCGAACACGTGCTGAACCATCGAGTCGAGGAGTCGCGACAGAAGGCGCGGAGTCGGGATCAGCGTCGCGAGGCGACGACGACGACGACTGACCAAATGAGACGACGCAATCTCGGATGATCGCTTTGAATCCTGACGTAGCCCACTGCGGCGCGGCGACCTTGGTCGTAGCGTGTCAGCAGGCGGGCGTTGCCCTGCATGCCCCTGGGAATCTCGGACGCTTACCCAGCCGAATCGGTGCAGGCATCGGAGCTGCGAGCCAGCGCAGGCTCGACCACGGCCACGCTTCCGCTCGCTCAACCAGCCCCGCTCGCAGGGGGTTGCGCTCGATGTACCGCAGCACCGCCAGGAGATGCTCATCTTCCTGGGTGGGAAACGCCTTGAACCGGCCTTGCCAGACGTGACCGCTGGACCGATAACGCCCCAGGTGGCGACGCACATGCGTGGTCATCAGCCAGTGCATCCAGCGGCTCAGCTCGCCGTCCTCGCGCGGCCACAGGGCCAGGTGGAAGTGGTTGGGCATAAGGCAGTAGGCCAGCATGCGCATGGGGGTGCGGACACTCGCCTCGGCCATCAGTTCGAGGAAAGCGTCGTAATCGTCGGGCTTGTGGAAGACCGTTGCCCGCGCGTTCCCCCGATTGAGGACATGATAGGTGTAACCTCCCGAGCACGATCGAGCGGTTCGGGGCATGGCACTTCATCCACAATAGGGTAAAGACGTACGCATCCCCCAAATTATCCAAACCGCGGAGTAAATTAGCAATGTCCCCTTTCATAAATTAGCAATGTCCCCTTTCACAATGTCCCCTTTCACATCAGGTCGAGGAACACGTCGTAATCGTCGGGCTTGTGAAACACCGTCACCCGCGCGTTCCCCCGATTGAGGACATGATAGGAGTAACCTCCCAAGCAGGATCGAGCGGATCGGGGCAGGGCACGGGGCACGGTCACCGGGGTTCAAGCACGCGCTGACTCCTCCATATTATCCAAACATAGAACTAAATTAGCAATGTCCCCTTTCTTCCTCCTTTCTTCCTTTCTTCACCTTTCTTCTGGTCGCGGCGCCACCGATTCTCCGGCCATGTCTTTCAGGGTCGCTATCGGACCGAGTTGGTGGAAGACGAGACCTACCTCTGGACAGTGACCCGCTACGTCCACCTCAACCCGATCCGAGCGGGAACTGTGGAACACCCGGCAGCGTGGGCGTGGTCGAGTTATCCGGGCTACGCTCATCGCCGCCGCCGTCTGGAGTGGGTGGCTTACGACGAGTTGCTGGCGTCCTTGGGCGGTGCGTTCGGCGGTCGGATCCGGCTGGGGCTACCGGCGATATGTAACCGCGGGACTTTCAGAACTGCCCGAGTTGCCTTGGAAGGAGGCGCACCATGGGTGGATTCTCGGGAGCGAAGCATTCGTCGAACGCATCAAGGCGATGGTGCGCGGCGAACCGCGCCCTGAACGGCGACGGGAATCACGGCTATTGCAGAGTTTACCCCTTTCACGAGTCATTGCGGTTGTCTGTGCTTCGTACGCGATCGATCGCAGTGAAATGAGCCGTCGCGGGAGCCGCCATCC
>CAWKNT010000024.1:0-296704 GCA_963850935.1 uncultured Isosphaeraceae bacterium | reverse complement strand
GACGCCCAGCGAAGGAACATCTGATGAACACCAAGATCACGGCGCTGCTCGGAATCGGTTTGCTGGCGGCACTTGCCTCGCCTGCAATCAGCCGTGCGGCCGACGACCAACCGCCGGAGGTCCAACGCCCGACCAACCTGCTTGCAAAGGAGACGAGCCCTTATCTGCTTCTGCATGCCCACAATCCCGTCGACTGGTATCCGTGGGGCCCCGAAGCATTTGCGAAAGCCAAATCGGAGAACAAACCCGTTTTTCTGTCCGTGGGATACAGCTCTTGTTACTGGTGCCATGTGATGGAGCGAGAGAGCTTTGTCGACCCAGAGATCGCTAAAGCATTAAACGCCGGCTTCGTTTGCATCAAGGTTGATCGCGAAGAGCGGCCAGACGTCGACCAAGTTTACATGGCCGCGCTTCAAGTCTTGGCGGCTTCGCGGTGTCTGCCTTTGGCGGCTTCGCGGTGTCTGGCGGCTTCGCGGTGTCTGCCTTTGGCGGCTTCGCGGTGTCTGGCGGCTTCGCGGTGTCTGCCTTTGTTTTTGGTTTTTGAGCTGTAAGGACATGCATGGCAGACGGTAGAAGCGCGAGGGAGTTCGCAGCTGCCCAAGGGGTTGGGTGATTTCTTCAAACTCAAAGCGCGGCGCGATTGACTACAGGGCAGTGGGCAGTAAGGACAGGGCGCCCGTAATTGCACGGAACAACCCGCCACGTTGACCGGACGCTTCATTCCGAGCCGCTCTTGCAGTTTTTCGACCAAGATATTGAGTTGATGGAATCTTGAGGCTTGTCCTTCCCCATGCAAACAAAGCTCGAACAGAAGGAAACGAAGGCAACGAAGTGTGAGAGCACGGCCTGAAGCAGCGGCTAGACCGAATACGCGAAACTCAGAATCGTCTACACAGTCGAGCCAAAGTCAGGGGCGCCAAGCAAGTGACATACTCGTCATCGCCGTACTGCGCCGGATCGCATCGACCATCGGGAAGAACACCAACTGTCGGCATGCCCAAAGTGCCACTGATCTAATCGGCGTATTCAACCTCTTGCATTTCTTTGTTTTCTTCGTTTCCTTCTGTTCCAAGATGAGTCCGCTACCACGCACCCGCTATTCGCCAAAGCCGATTGGCTCTACTGTCGGGCAGGGAGATCCCGGCAGATGACCGCTGGTACATCGCTGTTGTCATTCGTCACCGGTGTCTCGGATCACGTTACGCTCCGGACGAACCTCCTCGCCTCAACTTGTTTAGCGCCTGAATCGGCGCTCCAGGTCGTCGCAATCAGGAACTGCCCGAGCGCCGCGGATGGGCTCAACATTGGAATCGCACGGGCAGAGACGGAATGGGTCGTCTGCGTTCATCAAGATGTGTGGCTGCCGGAGGGATGGGACCGATGCGTTTTAGAACAGCTCAACGAAGCCGAGCGACGGTTCGGGCCGATCGGGGTTGCGGGTGTTTACGGTGTCGGCGAGGTGATCACGCTCTGCGATCAATCACAGCCGCTGGCCGCCGAGCGCATCGGCTGGGTCGTTGACCGCGGCCGCATGCTCAGCGACGGAACGGAGCTGCCCGCCCAGGTCGCAACACTTGATGAGCTGCTGCTGATCGTGCGACGAGATGCCGGACTTCGATTTGACCCTGTTCTGGGATTCCATCTCTATGGAGCTGATATCTGCCTGCAGGCAAGCGAAGCAGGGCTGGCCGTGGTGGCGTTGGCGGCGCAGTGTCACCATAATTCGCGCAGTGTTGGATTGCCGGAGGCGTTTTTCGCCAGCGCTCAAGTATTCGCCCGGAAATGGAGGCACCGGCTGCCGGTCGCCACGCCGTGCGCGATCATCGACCGCGGAGGGATCGTGCATGTCCTAGGAAATGCGACCACGGAGGGACTCCGATCAATTGCTCACACCTTACCACGTGACGGCTCGACCGAAGCGGGGCTAGAGCAGACTTCGACGTCGCGGACCAGTTTGGGCGGAAATTCGATTAGTACAAACGCAATATAACTATATGTTACCACAGAGACACAGAGGGCACAGAGAAAAACATTTAAATTGGCGTGACCATTCAGCCGATTGAGGACGGGACCGAATGAGGAACCCAGGAAGCCAGGAGAACGCAAAACTGTCCAGGGGGTCATCCAGGGGGTCAGACCTATCGCGGCTTCGCGGTGTCCGCGGCTTCGCGGTGTCCGCGGCTTCGCGGTGTCTGCCTTTGTTTTTGGTTTTTGAGCTGTAAGGACATGCATGGCAGACGGTAGAAGCGCGAGGGAGTTCGCAGCTGCCCAAGGTGTTCGGCGATTTCTACGAACTCAAAGCGCGGTGCGATTGAATACAGGGCAGTGGGCAGTAAGGACAGGGCGCTCGTAATTGCACGGAACAAACCGCCACGTTGACCGGACGCTTCATTCCGAGCCGCTCTTGCAGTTTTTCGACCACCGCGGCTTCGCGGTGTCTGCCTTTGTTTTTGGTTTTTGAGCTGTAAGGACATGCATGGCAGACGGTAGAAGCGCGAGGGAGTTCGCAGCTGCCCAAGGTGTTCGGCGATTTCTACGAACTCAAAGCGCGGTGCGATTGAATACAGGGCAGTGGGCAGTAAGGACAGGGCTGCCCGTAATTGCACGGAACAAACCGCCACGTTGACCGGACGCTTCATTCCGAGCCGCTCTTGCAGTTTTTCGACCAAGATATTGAGTTGATGGAATCTTGAGGCTTATCCTTCCCCATGCAAACAAGGCTCGAACAGAAGGAAACGAAGGCAACGAAGTGTGAGAGCACGGCCTGAAGCAGCGGCTAGACCAAATACGCGAAACTCAAAATCGTCTACACAGTCGAGCCAAAGTCAGGGGCGCCAAGCCGGGGACATACTCGCCATCGCCGCCCTGCACCGGATCGCATCGCCCATCGGGAGGAAAACCGACTGTCGGCATGCCCAAAGTGCCACTGACCTAATCGACGTATTCAACCTCTTGCATTTCTTTGTTTTCTTCGTTTCCTTCTGTTCCAAGATGAGTCCGCTACCACGCACCCGCTATTCGCCAAAGCTGATTGGCTCTACTGTCGTGCAGGAGAGATCCCAGCAGATGACCGCTGGTACATCGCCGCTGTCATTCGTCACCTGTGCCTCGAATGACGCCACGCTTCGGACAAACCTCCTCGCCTCAACTTGTTTAGCGCCCGACTTGGCGCACCAGGTCGTCGCAGTCAGGAACTGCCCGAGCGCCGCGGATGGGCTCAACATTGGAATCGCACGGTCCGAGACCGAATGGGTCGTCTGCGTTCATCAAGACGTCTGGCTTCCGGCGGGATGGGACCAATGCATCGCAGAACAACTCGATGAAGCAGAGCGACGGTTTGGGCCGATTGGGGTCGCGGGGGTCTACGGCGTCGGCGAGGTGATCACGCTCTGCGATCAATCACAACCGCTGGCCGCCGAGCGCATCGGCTGGGTCGTCGATCGCGGACGGACGCTCCGCGACGGACCGGAGCTGCCCGCACCAGTCGCGACGCTTGACGAGCTGCTGCTGATCGTGCGACGAGATTCCGGACTTCGATTTGACCCTGTTCTGGGATTCCATCTCTATGGAGCTGATATCTGCCTGCAGGCAAGCGAACAGGGACTGGCCGTGGTGGCATTGGGCGCACTGTGTCATCATAATTCGCGCAGCGTTGGATTGCCGGAAGCGTTTTTCGCCAGCGCTCAAGTATTCGCCCGCAAATGGAGCGACAGGCTGCCGGTCGCGACACCGTGTGCGATCATCGACCGCGGAGGGATCGTGCATGTTCTCGGAAATGCGACTACGGAGGGACTCCGATCAATTGCTCACACCTTACCACGTGACGGCTCGACCGAAGCGGGGCTAGAGCGGACTTCGACGTCGCGGACCAGTTTGGGCGGAAATTCGATTAGTACAAACGCAATATAAATACAAGTTACCACAGAGGGCACAGAGAAAAACATTTAAATTGGCGTGACCATTCAGCCGATTGAGGACGGGACCGAATGAGGAACCCAGGAAGCCAGGAGAACGCAAGACGGGGCAGTTCCTGGTTTCCTTGTTTCCTTATTGTTCGCGTATTGGCAGTTCCGGAATTCCGCTGAACGATTGCAAATTGGCACGTCAGCGCTACGGGAGCAATCATGGATTTTGTATTGGCGATATTTATATGTTACTAACGCTAACTTATTTGTAGTATTTCTCTGGATTCTCTGTGCCTCTGTGATGAACGTCTTTCCCGTATTTTTTGTCCGCATTGATTTCCGTCGAGCGATGCCTTGATTTTCGCGGTGGAGCGTCACAGCTATGACTCGCAACAACTTTGGTGGGCTCGCGTCCATTATTATCCCCTGCTGGAGCCAGCTTGAGTTTACCCGCCAATGCATCAGCGCGCTGCGGCACTACACGCGACCGCCATGGGAATTAATCGTTATCGATAACGGATCGACGGACGGTACGGCAGCGTATCTGAGCGGCGTGCAGGATGCCGCGGCTGTGCCGGTCACGGTGATTTCTAATCGAGAAAATCGAGGCTTCCCCGCCGCTATCAATCAAGGACTCCAGCAGGCACGCGGGGAATACCTCGTGCTGCTCAATAACGACGTTGTGGTCACCGATGCTTGGCTCGACCAACTTGTTGCTCTCACCACCGCCAAGATCGCGAAAAAAGATGGTTTAACCGCCAAGGGCGCCAAGAACGCCAAGAATGCCAAGAGTGCGAGAGGGCGAACTGGCAAAAGTGATTGCGCGGACGGAAGTTGGCAGGCCATTCGGCAAAGGCCGAATGTCACAATCATTGATTTTGATGATGTGATTTCCGATCCGTTTGCTGGAAGCACGGTGACCACGACACCGGGTGCGCCGATGACGATCGAGCCAGAGCCGGCGGCGAGCTCTTCTTCGTCACTGCCTACTGCCGACTGCATACTGCCTCCTACTCCCAGCATCGTCGGCCCCATGTCGAACTACGCCGCGCCACCACAACTTGTCGAGAACGTGCCCTATCGCGACATCGGCCAGATGCATCGGTTTGCGCGTACTGGCGCGAACAGCATCGCGGGCAGTGGTTCACCGTGCCCAAGCTGTCGGGATTCTGCTTGCTCATGAAGCGGGCTGTTTATGACGCGATCGGCGGACTCGATGAACGGTTTGGATTGGGATTCTTTGACGATGACGATCTCGCGGAACGGGCGCGGCGGGCGGGATTCGAGCTCGCGATCGCCCGTGACCTGTTCGTGCACCACTTCGGCAGCCGGACCTTTGCGGGCAATGGCATTGATGCCGAAAAGCTGCTGGATCAGAACGCCGGACGATTCGCGGCCAAGTGGGGCTTGAAGGGGGCTAACGGCACGCGGGTCTCGCTTCAGCCCTGGAGGGGATCGCCAGCGGCTCACGCAGGGACCTTGATAGGTCCTGGTTCGGATCAAAAAGAGATCTCACGCAAAGCCGCAAAGACCGCAAAGAATAAAAATTTGTTTGAGTCTGGACAAAGCGACGTCGTGCACGTGGCTCAGGTCTCTGCCGAGGCGGTCCCTTCATCGTCCTTTGCGGCTTTGCGGCTTGGCGTGAGATCTTCTTTCCTGGATGACATCCCCTCGATAGACCTTGGCGAGAGGGCCAGTGTGTCGTTGACCATGACAAGCGATTGCGAAAGGGTCAAGATGTCGCTTACGTCGTGCGCTGTGCGTGCGATCCTAGCCCGGATGGGACCGGCGGTGATACCGTTGTCGACCACATCCGGCTGTTTCCACTCCGCGATGGAATTCGCTGGACATATCGGGTTCACGAGCAAATTTTGCCTGCGCTGCGCAGGGCGAATATACCCATCGAATGGACCGATCTGACCGTCCGGCACACAGGCTATGTCGACCAGGCTCTGCGGTCGAGAAAGCTCGACCGTGACTCGCGGATCCTGCTGCAAGAGCTTGAAGCTCGGCCCGATGATCCGTTTACGCTCTTCAATCTGGGGTCGATCGCCGGTGAGCGTAAGGATTGGAACGACGCCCTTCGCTATCTTGAACGCAGCCTGAAATTGTCGGCGCCGACCGATTCGATTGTGCGTAAGCTCTATGCCTTGATCGCGCGGCGCACCAGATGCTTGGCGAATCGCAGGCCGCGATTGACACCTGTTTGGAAGGGCTCGAGCTCGACCCGGCCGATGCGGAATTATGGTTCCGCAAGGCGGTGGTGCACCGGCATCGAGGCGAATCGGGCGAGGCCGAGCAATGCTGGCGGCGGATCTTACACTGCAAACGGCCCGATCAGTTTTGCAGCGTCGATCAAGGCATTTACGGGCATTTAACCCGGCGCAACCTGGCGGCACTGGCCGCCGAACGAGGTGATCATGCCGAGACCGAGAAACTCTGGCGCGAAGTGCTGGCCGAATGCCCCGGTGATCGCGAGGCGCTGGCTCGGCTAAACGGAAAGCCCGATTAGGATCAGGATGAAGATTACGATTAGGAAGAAGATCAAGAGCAGGATCAAGATTACGATTAGGACCGGAAGGGCAGAGCGGGAACGTCAGTCATACTCTTAATCTGAATCATACTCCTAATCATCTTCATAATCTTACTCATCATCTTGATCCTTGTCTTTTTCTTTCGTGCAACCGGCAGGAAGAGGTATCACAATGGACACCGCGCGACTTGTATCTCGACCTGATGATGCGATCACTGACTGACTGGCTCTACGATGAGTTTGATGAACCGGTTCGGGCCGAAGGCCGTGACTGGCCTACAAGGGCGCATACGATGATCGGCCTCAAGCGATTGGCGAACGTGCGGGAATGCGTCGAGAGCGTCTTGGCCGACGGAGTCCCTGGCGACCTGATCGAGACGGGCGTCTGGCGCGGCGGAGCCACGATCTTATGCGCGCGATTCTCAAGGTCCATGGCGTCAATGACCGCAGGGTGTGGGTTGCCGACTCGTTCGCCGGCCTGCCGCCTCCGGATCTAGTTCGTTATCCCCACGATCAGGGGAATAGCGTTACATCGTTTTCCGCAGCTGGCGGTCACACTGGAGCGGGTGCAGGACAACTTTCGGCGCTACGGTTTGCTCGACGATCAGGTCCGGTTCCTCAAGGGCTGGTTCCGCGACACATTGCCGGATGCGCCCATCGAGCGGCTTGCCGTGTTGCGGCTGGATGGCGACCTCTATGAGTCAACGATCCAGGCACTCGAATGCCTCTACGATCGGCTGTCGGCCGGCGGCTATGTGATCGTCGACGACTACGGCAACGTGGCCGGCTGCCGGCAGGCGGTCCACGACTTCCGGGCCCAGCGCGGGATCAACGATCCGATTCGGCCGATCGATTGGGCGGGCGTGTACTGGCGGCGATCCGGAGATGGCGTCCGTTCCAACCAATGATTTACGAGAGAGGACAAATGACCAAATCCCCTGCCCGCTACGTCTGTCATTAGTTCTTTTCGTTCTCGTCGCAGCGGATCGAGACGATTTTCTCATTGAAGGAGCCGGGCGCGTCGCGCAGCCGCGACTATTCGACGGCGTCATCCACAATCACTTCGGCGTGGCCTGCTGGGAGAACTGGGACCCCAACCAGGCCCACCGAGAAACGAAGGGCGGTGCGATGCCGTTCCGATCACAACGCGGGATCAACGGCGGATGGCATTGCCGGTGATTGCTGTGCGTGCCAATATTTCCAAAATAAAATTTTGGAAATATACTTAACGCGAATATTTCATCCGCTTCTGTAATCGGTTCCGGAGGCGATCCATAAACAAACTCCGGTGGGTTTTGGGGGCCAAGCGGTCAATTTTCGACGTCAGGCGCGCAAAACCCCCTATCCCCATTCCGTGGGGCGGCTTTCCTCACGGTTTTCGCTGCGCTCAGCCCGCTCCTGCCAAGGGGTTCGCGGTTATGCCCAATACCCGTTCAAATGCCACTCGGTACAGATCCTGGAACGGATAGCTGGTGGCCAGGTGGAACACGACGCGCCGGGCACTCACAACTACCCTCGCCGCCACCTTGAACAACTTGAGACGAATCGTCCCGACCTGGGCCTGTTCCAGATCTGTATCTCGTAGCGCCGTTCGCCGCAACGCCTGGACAAGCACGTACGCCGCCGAGCTCAAGAACAAGCGGAACTGATTGGCCAGGAACCGGTGGCAACTGGTCCGGTCGGCGAACAGGTCCAGTTGCTGTTCCTTGATCCGGTTCTCCATATCGCCCCGCTGACAGTAGACGTCCTCGTAAAGCTCCTGCGGATCACCCGGCACATTGACGACGATGAACCGCGGGTTGGTCCCTTGGGCGGTGTGCTCGGCCTTGGCAATCACTCGCCGCGATCGGTCCCAGCTCGAGGCCGCGTAGGAGAACGAGCCAAAGATCCGCTGCCGCTGGCCGGTCGTTCGGAACTGGCGTTCGGCCCGCGCAGTCCAATCGGCGGCCTGGCGTTCCAGAACAGGGTTGCGTGCCAGACCAAGCACATAGCCGATCCCGTGGGAGTCGCACCAACGCATCAGCCTCCAGCGGCAAAAGCCGCTATCGGCCCGGATCGTGAGCTTGACATCGGGCCAGACCTGGCGAAGCCGCTGGACCAGCAGCTTTAGCAGTGCCCGGCTGTGCTTGCTGGCGTCAATCTTGCTGGGCCTTAAGTAGGCCGTCACCAGCTCGTCACCGCAAAAGACATAAAGGGGCAGATAGCAGTAATTATCGTAATAACCATGGAAGAACCGCCCTTCCTGACGGCCGTGGAGGGGATCGTCGGTGGCGTCGAAATCGAGGATCAGATGCTCTGGCGGCTCCGCGTGAGAGGCGATGAATTGTTCGACGAACACGCCGGCGATGCGGACCAAGGTCCGGTGCTCGATGCGGTTCTCCAGACGACAGAGCGTCGGGGGCGAGGCCAGTGCCGGATCATCGTCGGGAACCCGCCCGGCGGCCACTTGGAGGGCCGGGTCGTTGCGTAGGGTCTGGTGGTCGTTGAGGTCTTCGTAGCCTAAGGCGATTGCCACGACCCGCTGGGCGATCATCGACTCCTGGTCGTGGACGATGTACACCGGGTGGCGAGGGTCCGGGATGGCCTGGTCGAGGGCCTCGAACAGGCCAATCTTCTGGCCGACCTCACGCAGCAGCAGGGCCCCGGCGTCGGAGGTCAGCCGGCCACCCAGGAAATCGGCGACAACTGACTTGGAGCCGAGACTGGAAAACGACAGGGGCTTGCGATTACAGTCTGTCATAGCGATGGCCTTTCTGTTGGAGGATCGGGATTGACGTTAACCCAAACCCTACAAAAAGTAAGGCCATCGCGCAACTACATTATTAACACTTCGTGTGAAATATCCGGGTTAAACCCCATGAGCGTTAACACGTGCGGCCCGGAAGGGCGCGCATGCGGGCGTAGGTGCATTCACGAAATCCGCAAAAGCCGGTATATTGTATATAAAGGCATTAGGGAAATTGCGCTGACTATTCGTGCCGTGACGATTTCCAGACCATGCACTGCTACCGACAGGCATTGCGGCCCCAGATCGGTCACCCTTCTTCCGCCCAAGAAACGATAGGCGCTTCAGTCGCACACGGGTCCAGGTACCTGGGCCGGTCTGAGCTCACGTCAATTGCGTGCCGCGGGGCGGGACGGATCGGAGCCCTGCCCAAAAACTGCCATCTACTGCCATCTACTGCCATTTTGTAGCCGCATAACCGTGACGCCCGTTGCAACCGTTCTATTCCTCGCTCTCCGATCGAGGGCATGCAGGCCGGCCTGGGCCCCAGGCTGGAAACCACGAGCGGGGCCAAGAGGAACCCACAAGCCATGCCTCAATAATGCGCTCGTTTGGGCGATTGACCTGGTGGCGGTCCATTGAACGGCCGGGATGCCGGGAGTACTCTCGTATACCATCCCTCCTGATATGAATGGGGGGAAGTCACGTCCTTCCCGGCGAACTGGGCCGACGGAGATAGAAGACATGGCCGAACAACCGAAGAGCGGATTCTATATAGCGGTCGGGCTCGTTGTGCTTGCGCTGATTGGGTTTGCGATCTATCGCAGCGACCTGATCGCTCCCAAACCGGTGCCGCCGCCGGGGCTGGTGGAGAAGGCGCCAGGCGAAAGATCGACCCGAAGGAAGTCGACGCAACCGGCCGAATCGAGCCAGGATACGTCGAGCTCCGACGACCGTCAAGGAATACCGGTTCAAGCCGGCCGAGAAGTTGCCGCCGGTCAAGGGCACCGCTGCCTACAAGCCGCTCGAGAACAACACGGTTCGATTCGCTCTCAACGTCTGGGCAGGATGGGCACCGATCGTGCTGGCCAATAACGGCTTCAAGGCGGGACAGGAGTGGACCGCCGGCGACGGCGAGAAGTTCAAGGTCGAGCTCGTGCTGATCGACAACCCGGTCGCCATGCGCGACGCTTATGCCGCCGGCGAAGTCCCCATCGGCTGGGCGACGCTCGACATGGTACCGCTGTTCCTCGAGAGTTTCGTCGACGCGCAAGGCAACCCACGCGACAGCCGGATCATGCCGCGCATCTATCAGCAGGTCGATTTTTCCAACGGCGGCGACGGCATCGTGGTGCGCGAGAACATCAAGACCGCGGCCGATCTGCGGGGCAAGAAGCTGGTGCTGGCGCAAAACTCGCCGTCGCATTACTTCGCGCTCAACATGCTGGTCTCAGGCGGCGTTCAGCCGCCCGAGGTCCAGATGATCTTCACCGAAGACGCTTTCCAGGCCGCGGCTGCCTTCAATGCGCAAAAAGACATCTCCGGCCTGCGTCTCGTGGGCCCCGGACATTTACAACCTGTCGAAGATCAAGGGCAACCGCATGCTGGTGACGACCCAGGAAGCCAACCGGCTGATCGCCGACGTCTGGTTTGCCCGCGCCGACTTCGCCCGCGACCACGGGCCGATCCTCGAAGGCATTGGCCGCGGAATCTTCGACGCCATGGAGCGGCTCAAGGAGCAGCCGGAGCAAAAGAAGGTCTCCGAGCTCATGGCCGCCGGCTACAACATTCCGCCGGCCGATGCGCTTTCCATGCTCGGCGATGCCCATAGCACCAACTGGGCCGAGAACTTCCAGTTCTTCATCAACGAGAACAATCCGACCAATTTCGAGCGAATCTGGCAGCGAGCCTATCTGCTCTATCGCCGGATCGGTTCGATCACGTCATCGCCCCGTGCCGTTCGACCAGGTCATGGACTTCTCGATCATCCAGAAGCTCGGGCAGGATGAAAAGTACTCTTCATCAAAGGTGGAGTACGAAACGAAAGTCGCTCCCAAGGATCTGCAAACCGTGCGTGCCGAGGGGGATGAGATCCTGACCAACACGGTCGTGATCCATTTCTTCCCCAATAGCTGGGACCCGTTCAATACCGTCAGCAAGACGATCAACGGCAAAGCGGTCGAGGAGCGCTACGACCCGAACGTCGAAAACGTGCTCGAAGAGATCGCCCAGCTCGCCGGCCAGTTCGGCACGGCGCGGATCATCATCGAAGGCCACACCGACAGCTCGATGAAGGGGCAGGTGCCCGTCGAGGCGGTCAAGGACCTTTCGCTCAAGCGGGCCAACGCCATCAAGGAAGCTCTGCTCAAGAAATACACCGATCTTGATGCCAATCGATTCAACGTCGATGGCGTGGGCTGGGACCGGCCGGTCGACCCGCTCAACCAGACGCAAGAACCGCCGCGTCGAGATCAAGGTGCTCACGGCGGAAAAGGCGAACTGACGTGGGCCGTCTGTCGATCGAGGCAGAGCTCGCCGCTATGGAGCAGACCGATGAGATCCGGCATGACGACCCCGATCCGCGCCAGCTTCCACAGCCTCGTCCCGGACGGTCCGGCCGTGCCGACCGCGGGCGGCGTGGCGGATCGATGGATTCGCCCTGCGCCGGGAGCTGCCCGCCTGGCAGGCGGTGTTCATGGGCTTGGCCGGAATGCTGGCCTGCCTGGCACTCTGGTGGTTTGTGACCAAGGGCGATCCCGGAAGAGAGAATCATTTCGCCGTCGAAGGGGCTGTCCAGCCCGGCCGAAACATTTGCGAGCTTTCCACAGCCTCTGGTTCGACCGGGCCCTGACCCGCAACCTTTTGACCACGCTGCGGCGCCTGGCGCTGGGGTTCGGACTGGCAGCTGTGGTCGGCGTGCCCCTGGGTGTGCTCTGCGGCTGTTTTCCGCGGGTGCAAGCCTTCTTCCTGCCGATGACCCTGTTCGGCCGCAACATCCCCGTGGCCGCGCTCATTCCCTTGACCTTTTCGCTATTTCGGCATCGGCGAGCTGCAGAAGATCATGTTCATCTTCATCGCCTGCGTGGCCTTCGTCGTCTGGGACACGACGCGGGCCGTCGAGGAAGTGGGCAGCCAGTACATCGACACGGCCTACACGCTGGGCGCGGGCACCTGGCAGACGATCGGCAAGGTGCTGCTGCCGCTGGCGTTGCCCAGCGTGTTCAACTCGCTGCGCTTGATCTTCGGTCTGGCCTTCGGCTACATCATGCTGGCCGAAGTGGTGAAGTTCGGCGGCGAAACCGGCGGGCTTGGGCGATCTTGATCAATATCTCGCAGCGGCGCGGGCCGCGCGAGCACGTGCTCTTGATCTTGCTGATCATCCCGGTCGTCGCCCTGTTGATCGACCGGCTTTTTTTCACTGGTTCAGGCTGAGTTGTTTCCGTATCGGTACGGCGGCATGGGGATACTTGAACCGGCTTGTCCGAGCCGTGCTGCATGCCTGGGAAGATCTGCGCCTGGTGGTGTGGAAGGCGCTTAATGGCCTGCTCAGGACCAGGCGTACCCGGCTAGCCTCCACCGATCCCGCACCCACCATGAGCCACACCGATCAAGAATCCATCACCGCCGTCGACGCACGCCACCGGGCCAGGAGATCGGCATCGGCCGGGTGCTCGCCGGTGTCCGGCAACCCGGCGAGGTGCGGGAACCGCATGTCGTCGAGTTCCGCGACGTCACCAAGACCTACAATCCGGGCCGCTCCAACGAATTCACCGCGATTCGCCATGTGAAGTTTCGTCGTGCAGGATCTGGTCGACAAGGGCGAGTTCGTCTGCCTTCTGGGCCCCAGCGGCTGCGGCAAGAGCACGATCCTGCGGCTGATCGCCGGCCTGCGGCCCCAGCATCCCCCCACCAGCGGCGAGGTGCTCGTGATGGGCCAGCCCGTGACCGGCCCCGGCGCCGACCGCGGCATGGTCTTTCAGGACTACACCAGCTTTGATCATCGCACCGTGCTCGACAACGTCGCGTTTGGACTGGAATGCCAGGGCGTACCGCGCCGCGAGCGCTACGAGCATGCCCGCCGCTGGATCGCCCGGGTCGGTCTCGATGTCGCCCAAGACCAGGACAAGTACCCGCACGAGCTCTCCGGCGGCATGCGGCAGCGGGTCGCCATCGCGCGCACCTTGATCCTGCATCCGCGGATCATTCTGATGGACGAGCCGTTTGGCGCACTCGACCCGATGACTCGCATGACGATGCAAGACCTCTTGCTCGAGCTCTGGCGCACCACGCAGGCCACCGTCTTCTTCGTCACGCACTCGATCGAGGAAGCCGTCTTCCTGGGCGATCGCATCTACGTCCTCTCCAACTCGCCCGGAACCATCCTGCACGAGCTGACCATCGAACCCTCGGACCGGCCGTCCAAAGAGATGCAAAGGGAGGAGAAGTTTCAGGAAACGGTGTATTATCTGCGTGATCTGATCAGCCAGCTCGAAGAAAGTCGCCGCGCCGGCACCTGAACAGCACGACCGACCAACTCGGGAAGGATTGCGACCGCCGTGGGTCTGGGAAAATACATCAAGAAAGCGTTCCTGTTATCAGTGGAACCTGCTCGCCTTCCTGGGCGGCATGGGTTTCGCCGTTCTTTCCGGACACCCGGACGTGGCCGTTCCCCTGGTGCTGGCGGCTGAGACCGCCTACCTGGGTTTCTCGGAACGCACCCGCGATTTCAGAGATTTGTCGACGCCCAGGATCACAAGACCGCCCGGCGCAAGCCGACGCCGAGGCCGTCGAGCGCTTGAAGAAGAGCCTTCCGCCCGCGCAGCTCCGCCGCTTCCAGGCGCTGCGAGACCGCTGCCTGGCTCTGCGCCAGATCGCCGAGCAATTGCGCGAGCCCGCGGGTGCCGATTCGCTGCGCTCGCTCGATGAGCTCCAGCTCTCCGATCTCGACCGCCTGCTCTGGATTTACCTGCGCATGCTCTATACCCAGCACATGCTCGAACGATTCTTCGAGAGCACGAGCGCGCGATCAGATCCAGGCCGAGATCCGTCGCCTCGAAGACCGGATCCGCCGCCTGGAAAAAGAGCCCGAATCCGCCAACCGATCCCGGATCCGCCAGTCGCTGGAGGCCAACCTCGAGACCTGCCATTCGCGGCTCTCCAACCTCGCGAAGGCCCGCGAGAACCATGAATTGCTTCAGGCCGAGATCGAAAACCTGGAGACGAAGATCCAGTCGATCACCGAGCTGGCGATCAACCGCAGCGATGCCGAGGCGATCACCGGACAGGTCGAGCAGATCACCCAGGGCCTGATCCGCACCGAGCAGACGATCAACGATCTCGGGTTTGCCACCGGCGTCGAGTCGTTCGATCTGACGGTCCCGACGATCCTCGCGCGCGAGGTCGACGGTCCGGCCGAAGCTTCTGCACCGGAGCCGCCGCCGCCGCGGCGCCAGCGCGAGAACGAGATCCGTTATCCTGTGATGTCCGGCTCTGGCCGAGGTCGTCGCATGGCTCTCGCGCGAGGGCGCCTGATTCTGGGCATCAACTGTGCCTACCACGAGAGTGCGGCGGCGCTCGTTCGCGACGGCGAGGTTGTCTTCGCCATCGAGGAAGAGCGGCTCACTCGAATCAAGCACGCCAAGATCGCATCGCGTAGCCAACCCCGACGAGCTGCCCTGGAATGCCATTCGACGTTTGCCTTCGTGCGGCGCAGGACGTCAAACTCTCGCGATCTGGACGCCATCGCCTATTCACTGGCACCCGGCAGACGACTCGCCTTGATCGGCGGCGATCCCTACGAGATCGACGACAAGACCGGTTTTGGGAGCCGTGCGGGCGAAGAAGAATTCAACAGGCGCGTCCTGGGCATCCCGTCAGCGCTGGCACGCGCCGCCGGCGATCATTCGCTTACCGCACGCTTCCACTTCGTGCCTCATCATCGTGCCCACGCGGCAAGCGCGTTCTATGCGTCCCCGTTTCAACACGCGGCCGTTCTGGTGGTGGATGGGATCGGCGAGACATCGACCGCGTGGCTTGGCCGCGGCTCGCCGCAAGGTCTGGATGCGATTGAGGAAGTCCCCTACCCTCACTCGATCGGTATGCTCTGGGAGCGAGTCGCCGTTTATCTTGGATTCACAGAATTCGATGCATGCAAGGTGATGGGACTGGCCGCCTATCGGCGACCCCGAACGCTTCCGCGCCGAGTTTGATCGGCTCTTTCCCGTCATTGATGCCCGATGGCGATCGGTTCCGCGACAGCTGGGCCGCCATTCCGCGTCGATCCCGTCCTGGCACGATTCCGCGCGAACGATGTGCAGGGGCTGGAGTCTGCTCTTCGGGCCGAGACGATCGCCCGATGAGCCTCCCGAACTCGCTCGATTCGCGGATGTCGCCGCCGGGCTGCAACGACGCACCGAGGACGCGCTGTTCTGGCGCTCGCGCGACGACTGGCTCGCGCCACCGGCGAGCGCGACCTGGTCTACGCCGGCGGAGTTGCCCTCAACTGTGTCGTCCAACGCCCGGCTCGAGCGCGATGGGCCGTTTCGATCGCTCTTTGTATCTCTGGAGCAGCCCATGATGCCGGCACGGCGGTCGGTGCGGCCCTTGCCATCGCGCACCGAGACGGCGAGGCTTGCCATGACAGAAGACGTGTAGGTCATCGCGAACAATCCCCGTTCCTCGGCCTCTCGTATGATCATCCGCGCGATCGACGCCGCGATCGTTCGCTCTGGGCTGACCGGCCGGAGGTCGTCACTGATCCGGCCGGTAACCGCGGCGACACTGCTCGCGGACGGCCAGATCGTGGGCTGGTTTCAAGGACGCGACGAGTTCGGGCCCAGGGCGCTGGGCAGCCGCTCGCTGCTTGCGGACCCGCGCCGGGCAGACATCCGTGCCAGGCTCAATCGGCGAATCAAACACCGCGAGTCGTTTCAGCCCTTCGGCGCTTCGGTTCTTGCCGAAGACGCGGACGGACTGGTTTCTAGCTGCCCGGCGATCGGCCGGGGGCCGCTTCCTGCCGGCACCTCATGATCCTGGCCTACCCGGTGCGTCCAGCGCGATCGTCGCTCATTCCCGGCCGTCATCCATCGTGACGGCACATGCCGCGTCCAGCTTGTCGACGCCTGAGCATTGCCCCGCTGTTCCATGCGCTGATCACAAGGTTCCGCGAGCTCACGGGCGTGCCGCTGGTCCTGAACACGTCGTTCAACGACCAGGAACCACTGGTGGCCACGCCTGATGACGCGCTCAAACCTTTGCGCGACTCATATCGATGCCCTTTTTCTGGGAGATCGCCTTGTTCGACGAACGCGATGAAGCCGAATCGCGCCGGTATTTACTGAAGGTGTGAGGCCTGCCGCGACGACTCCCATGGTGCCGCCCGCGAAGCTAGCCTCTTCGAGCCGGTGCGCGACCGCTATGGCTGGCGGCTGGCACTGGTTTTTGGCAACCATGCGCCAGGCGGTCGCTGTCCTTATTATCCGCGATCGTGTTTCCACTGCGACATCGGGGCCGGCGAGGGGACAGCCTTCGATCACGCGACCAACCGCCGGCGGCTCGATGTGGTTCCGCGTCAACTATCGCTCGCATCTCGATTCGATCAACCACCTCGTGCTCTACAATTCGGGCTCGGTTCTTAACCCGAGAGAGATGCCGCTCGATCTGCTCGACGAGATCCTCGGCTTTGCCCGCCCGCTTGGCGCCGTTCGAATTGTCTCGCTCGATTCACGCGAGGCCTTCATCAGACGCGACGCTCTCAGGCGAATGGCTGCGGTTCTGGGTCCTGGGATCACCTTACGTCCGATTCTCGGCATCGAAACTGCCGATGATCGGCTGCGCAACGAGGTCCTTGACAAAGCCATGTCGCGTGTCGCGATCGACCGCGTTTACAACGACTTGAGTGCACTCGGCCACGAGCTCGGGCCTGATAGGATCGGCCTCGATGTGAACATTGTGATTGCCGGACCCGGCACATCGCCGGAGACGGCCGTCGAAGACGCTGTGAGGACGGCCCATTATGCGTTAGAAGCCGGCGTCCGTCATAAAATCAAGGTTGACTTGAATCTCCATCCGTATTACCAGGGCCGCCGCGGCGCAGCCCGGTTTCCGGACCATCGGCGTTGTTCACTGGCGACGACGGTACGAGCGATCTCCGAAATCGTCGCCTTGGTTCGATCGATGGCGGCAGACACCTCAATCTTCATTGGCTGGCAAGACGAGGGGCACGACCAAGAGCGTCGGCAGCGCGAAGGCGATCTCGAGCGCGGCCGCGCTGCCTTTGACCGATTCAATCAGACTAACGATCCTGATTCGCTCAGCGGACTTTGATGTCCGCCCTTGTTATCGAAACAGTCGCGGCACCAGCTCGTTCAGGTAATGTCGCCAGTTGATCCATGTATGGCCGCCGCCGCTGATATGTACCTCATGTTTGATCCCGTTCTTATCGAGCAGGCCCACAAGCGCCTTTGATCCTTCCAGTGCGAAGTCTTTGTCTCCGACACAGACCGACAGCAGCTTGACCGTCTTGTTGACGTGATCGGCGGCTTTGAAAAACGATTCATTCCGTTTCTCAAATTCATCTGCATTGCCGCCGAACAGGCCGGCGCTCCAGATCCCGACCTGACCGAATTGGTCGGGGTTCGCCGTGAGGACGCGCAAGGTCTGGCCGCCTCCCATTGACAGTCCGGCGAGTGCCCGATTGTCACGCCCGGTCTTCACGCGGTAATGCGCCTCCGTAAAGGGGATGATGTCCTTGAGCAGTTCGTTGGTGAATCGGTTCTGGAACGCCTCCATGGCGGATCTCGCCTCAGGCGACGGTGTCGAGCCGGGAGTGAACCGAGGCATGTTGGCGGGGCGCGGCATGCTGCCGTTGGGCATCACCACGATCATGGGCACTGCCTTTTTCGCAGCCAGCAGGTTGTCGACGATAAAGCCGGCGCGGCCGATTGTTGACCATCCCAAGTCGTCATCACCCCCGCCGTGTAACAGGTAGAACACGGGGAGTTTCTCAGTGCTGCTGTCGTAACCTGGCGGGGTGTAGACGTGCATGCTGCGCATGGAATCCAGAGTGTTGGAATGATACCAGGCGGTGCGAATCTCGCCATGGGGAACGTCTTTGGTCGACTCGAATTCGGCCTCGGCGCCAGGGACGAGCATCATGTTGTCGAGGCTGGAGATACCGGGCTTGATCATGGGGTTCTTGGGGTCGACAGTGCGAACGCCGTCGACGTTAAACGTGTAGCTGTAAAAATCGGGTGTGAGCGGCCCGACGGTGATCGACCAGATGCCCTGCTCATCCTTGGTTAGCTTGCCCCCTGCTCCGAAGTCGCCCGAAACCGAGACATCGTCGGCCTTGGGAGCGTAGATGCGGAACGTGACCTTGTGGTCGGGCGCGACCTCGACCGACTTGAGCGTATCATTGGGAGTGGTCGGTCGGCGGGACGCAGGCGTCTGGGGACGCGTCGCTGCTACCGCGGCTTGTGGTGCCGTCGCAGAAGCCTGAGTGCGCGTCGCAGCAACCGCGGCTGGTGGCGCCGTCGCAGGAGCCGAGAAGGATCCGTCCCGGAACAATCGTTGCGACAGCAAGTAGAGATCGTTTTTCCAGACCGGCCAGGTGTGACCTCCGGTCTCGACGTACCAGATATGGGGAACGCCCTTTTCTTCCAGCAACGAGTGGAAACGCTGGCTGATGTTCACCTTACGTCGGGCGCCGACGGTTTTGGAATCGTATTCGACCGTCTCGACGCGGCCTCGCTCGATCCCCTGCCGCTCATCATCGAATCCAGCTTTGGCCGCACTCAGCGTTGCCTCCGGTGTTGCGGCCGATTTAATCCTAGTGTCTTGAGCGGCCGCTCCGAGGGAAGTTGCCGACAAGAGAACGACCCAACTGCTCAATCGCGTTGCCAATCTCATGTCTACCTCCTCCACGTGTGCTATTGTTGCGCGCCAAACATCGCCGAAACGGCCAGAGAGATGATCTTCACCGCTCGCCTGAGAAACCGAAATCACCTCGCATCCGCCCGCGGCTCCGACTTGCTTCGGACCGCGTTTAGTATCGGACTGCCGCAAGCCTCGGTCAACGGGTCCGCGTCCAAGGCCGGCTTACTTAGCATCCTCCCGCTGTCAGAACTCCACGATCGCCTTCAAGCAGCACTGAGCCGGGTCGAGCCAGCGCGAGAACTCCTCTGGTACAGAAGCGGCCGGGCAGCGGTGTGTAATCCAGGGGCTGGTGTCCAGTTGGCCGGATTCGATGAGGCCGATGATCCGTGTGAAGTCGGCGGCGACCGAGTTGCGGGAAGCGAGCAGCGTGGTCTCGCGGCGATGGAATTCAGAGTCGGGCAGCGCGAAATCCGCCTGCACCAGGCCGACGTAGACAAGCCGGCCGCCGTGCGCAAGGTAGGAGAGGCTTTTCCTCATCGAATCGACACTGCCCGTGGCGTCGAAAACGGCCGTCGGCAGGTCGCCGGCAGTCAACTCCCGAAGCCGCGGGAGGGGATCCGTCGCGCACGAGATCGCCTCCTCGACGCCCATATGTCGCGCGGCGAAGTCGAGTCGGCTGTCGCTAAGGTCGGAGACGATGACCCGCGCCCCGGCGAGCCTTGCGAACTGGATGACCGAGAGGCCGATGGGGCCGGCGCCGATCACCAGCACAGTCTCACCGCGTTCGACCTCCGCGCGGGCCGCCGCGTGCGCCCCGATGCCGAGCGTCTCGACCAGGGCGAGCTGATCGAGCGACAGCCGTTGCGACGGGTGCAGCTTGCGGGCTGGGATTATGATGCGTTCACGCATGCCCCCGTCGGTGTGCACGCCGAGGCACTGGAGCGACACGCAGCAGTTGGTCTTGCCCCGGCGGCACGCGATACACGTGCCGCAGTCGAGGTAGGGCTCGACCGCGCAGCGCTCCCCCGCAGCGACGTGCTCTACCCCGGCGCCCACGGCCTCGACCGTTACACCGAGCTCATGACCGATAATCCGCGGGTAAGAGAAGAACGGCTGCTTCCCTTTGTAAGCGCCAAAGTCAGTACCGCAGACGCCCACACGGTGGACGCGGACGACGGCCTCGCCCGGTCCCGGAGCGACTGGCTCGGGGACATCGATGAGCTCGATCTGGCCAGGCTGACTGAGTGAGATGGCTTTCATGGTCTATTGACGTTCTTGGGGATTCACCGACGAGTTTTCGTGTCTGGGCAGATGGCCTAATGCCCGGTCGACTCACAAGGGGAGGTAGAGGCACAGTGACCTACGTCTGATCCTGTTTCCGTAGATGGTGCCCAAGACCCCAGGCTCGGTCAGCGTTGCGGTCGCTGGTAGCTTCTTGCAAAGCCGGACCCTTTTCCTCTACCTCGCGTTCATTGATATCAGAATTGAACGATCTTGGCAAAGTTTCGGTAAGAAAATCCGGATTCTGGATATGGTGCCCTTCGAATGCGTGCGGTAACAGTCGTTTCATCCGCAGTAGAAAGCTTATTGACGTGGACGCACGCGATGGTCGTGGCGACGGCGCCAGGCTATGGACCAGTTTGGAAATCGACACCCATGCCGCCCAACCCGGAGTCTGGGCAGCCCGACCACATCATCCTGCGGCCAGCCCGGGACTATGTCCCGATCGAAGGCCGGATTATGACCGCCGAGGGCCGGCCGGTCGTAGACGCCAAGATCAGAGCGTTTACCGTGACCTATAGCCAGGACGCAAATGGGACGCATGTTCCCTGGGATAGCGACGGGCGAGCCAAGCCCCGAGGTCCGATGCTCCTGGGGAGCCTGGTGGCCGAGGCGGTCACAGACGCCGACGGCCGCTTCCGATTGATGGGACTCGGCCGCGATCGCCTGGTGTCACTATGGCTGAACGATTCCCACGGTGCGTATTCTCCCCGAGGAACTGCGCGGCGACGCCGCTCCCATGTTCCATCCCCCATCCGTGAGATGAAACTGAAACTGCCGACTTGCGCGAAGCAGTTGCCCTGGTGGCGGCACTCAAACGTTTTAAAGGTGCGAGGGCAGAGATCCGTTAGAACTCCGCTCTTCGCCCCGTCAGGTGGCCGGATAAATATTGTCCGGCGTGTTGTCAAAAATGCTCGTGTTGCTCAAGGTGAACGTGCCTTGATTAAAGATGCCTCCGCCGTGCGCGGCGGCATGGTTCTGTGTGACAACGCTGTTACTGATCGACAAGGAAGCGCCGTTCCAAACGCCGCCGCCGTCGCCCGTGGCATTATTTCCGCTGATCGTGCTGCCATCGATCGAGACGGGACCGAGGTTGGCGAAAACGCCGCCGCCTTCTCCTATTACTGGCTTGCCCGTCGTCGTGCTCGCGAATCCGTTGTCACTGACGTCGCTACCGCCGGCCAACTCAATGGCCCCGTCGAGGACCGAACAGATCCCACCGCCGACCTCGACTGTACCGCTGGACGGGAACGCGTTGTCCGCTTGCTCGATCAGTGAAGCCCGCTGAGCGCACGCGTTGACGAACAGTTGGAGTGCCGCTTTCAACATGCCATCTCCGCGGCCACCTGAAACGAAGGCCCGCTCGATGGTGGGATCCAGGCCAACGCTGATGAGCCCGCTCGTCGCGAGCGCGTCTTCGTCGTTTGTGAGCGTATTGTGGGCGACCTGGCTCTGGCCGGTGACGCTGATGCCGAACGTGTCCGAAAAGTTGACGATGCCGCCTCCGAGCCCCGCACCAGTGTTGCCATCGACCTGGCTGCCATCACTGATCGTGACCGCCCCTTCAAAGTTGGCGGCGATTCCGCCCCCCGGGCCATTATTCGAGTTGCCGTCAATTTGACTCCCGTCCGTGACAGTGACACCGCCAAGCAGGATAACAATGCCGCCGCTATACATCCCAACCGTCGGATTATTACTCACCTGGCTATCGGAAACGATCACATTGCCGGCCATCTCGCCGATTCCGCCGCCACCCAAATCGCCCGAGTTGAATCGAGTTCCCGTAGGAGGAGTTGTTGTTGACCGTGCTGCCGTCGAGGACCTCAACCGAGCCAAACACGTTCAAGAGCCCGGCGGCATTCCGCGCAGTGTTCGAGTCGACCTGGCT
This sequence comes from uncultured Isosphaeraceae bacterium, assembly GCA_963850935.1. GTDB lineage: Bacteria > Planctomycetota > Planctomycetia > Isosphaerales > Isosphaeraceae > CAWFRS01. The sequence goes on along the minus strand of CAWKNT010000024.1, from coordinate 274,496 downwards.
CGCGATCAGCGTCACGCCCTGATCCGTGTACACACCGCCGGCATGGCCGGTGGCGCCGTTGGGTCCGTTGGCGCTGTTGTCCGACACGCTGGTGTGATCGAGCGTCACCGACCCGCTCGAGTAAATCCCTCCGCCGTTCCCCTTGCTACCGAGGCGCGGGCGGTTGAGCTGAACGGCCGAGTTCCCGACCACGTTGACGTACGACAAGCTCAGAATATTTCGCGGGTTGTCGACCAGGATCGCTCCGCCGTTGCCGTTGCGCACTCGTCCGCCCGTCAAGGTCAGCGTGCTGGCGGCGCTCAGCCCGGTGATCGTCGCCGATGTGGTGCGCGGGTTGTTGACGATATGGAAGACGCGTGAGTTAAGGGACGTCTGTTCAATCGTCAACGGGCGTCCTGACTCATTTTCGATCGTGACGCTCGTGCGGATGGAAATTTCCCCTGCCGCAGGGCGATCACGCCCGACACTGCCGATGTAATCGCGATGGTGGAACTCTGGTTCCGGGGGAGATTGGCCTGGGCGACGGCCCAGCGCAATGATCCGCGCACAGCGCCCCCGTGGATCGAGCGCGTTCGTGACGAAGAACGTTGAAGGGGTTATCCGGTTCTCGAGTACCTCGAGCGCAAGCCGAATCGCTCGAGGCCGCGCCTCACGGCTGTCAAATCGTCGATTCCGCATGCTTAGTGACCTCTGACACTATTACATTTGTCGATGACAACGGATTCGCGACTCACGCCGGGGCGAGTTGGGCCTGGTTCCAATCCGACTGAAACTGAGCGGTCATCTGGCGGACCAGTCGTGGTAGCCGGAACTGGATCCCCAGCTCACGGTCCTGAGTCGCTTCCGTGGTCTCGAGGTCGATCGAACCGAGGTAGGCAATCCGGCCGTCGACGATGATGGTCTTGGCGTGCATATAAGGCATCGCGCCGGCGGGCGGATACTGATCGACGGTCACGCGGACATTGACCCCTTCGCTCGTCAAGAATGCGATATCCAGGGCATTTGTCGTGGCCCCGATCGGGTTCAGCGGGGTAATCAGGCGGACGCGTACGCCGCGATGAGCCGCCGCGATCAACTGGCCCTCGAGGTAGGGATCGCCGAGCAGCTCGCTCGTGATGTCGATGGTGTGACGCGCTGACTGGATCAACCGTGAGAGCTTGGCCGTCGCGTCGGTCGGGCCCCAAATCAGGCTGGGAGCAAGAAGGGCGGGCGTCGGGTTATATGCTGGCGTCGGGTCGCCTGGCGGTGCAGAGTAGTCCCAATCGGTGTCGAAGACCGACGTCACCTCACGGATGATTCCCGCGTTGTTCAAGACAATCCCGTAATCGCGCGAGTCAATAAACGTCGTCGGTATCAGGCACATTGTCATGATGAGGACCTGGCGCTGGTCGATCACCAGTTCTTTTTCGAAGCTCTGGGGAAAAACCGAATTACTCAGATGAACCGAAACTCCGTTTCCCATGAGCGTGGCGAGCTCCGCCTGTTCTTCGGGCTTGTTGTAATAGTCGTCGTGATCGGCGATTACCTCGACGTTGACCCCGCGCGCGGCCGCGGCCGCGAGGGCAGCGCCGATCTGAGGGTCGCTGAGGTTACAGATCCCGAGCCGAATCGTGGATCGAGCTGCGTTGATTGCTTGGACGATCGGAGCCCGTCCGGCTTGCGGCTCGATGAAAAGCGAAGGTGCCTTATCCAGCGGACGTGCCCGGGCAAGATCACGCACTTCGGCCGATGGCGACGAAGGGATCGTGGCCGAGAGCAAGTGACGCGATTCGAGTGCCTCGCATTTGAAGGTGAAACTTGCCCGTTTCGGATACGCCCGCACTGCCATGGAATCAGGCCCAATGGAAAAAGGCACAGTCTTGGACGCAACGAATTCGTCGCAACTCGTATTCTTCGCAACCGTGTCCCAATAGCGCTGCAAGGCCAGCGCATAGGCTCGAAGCTGATTGTGCACAGCTTCGCCAAAGCCTGCCGTGACTAACTATACATCCTATTTTGGCCTAATCAAAAGCGGCGTCGGCGACAGAAAAAGCGCAATCGTGGATCGAGCGACGGATTGATCATCGGTCTCAAAGAGTCCCCTTGCGGTTTGGCACTCTGCGACTAAAATTTCAAAAGATTCTGAAAGTCCCGTCAGGACGCACGAATCACTCTGTAAGTCGGGCTGGCGAAATTCGTCAGAAATCGGCTGTTAAGTTAGGAGGGCTGGACGTCATGGGCTCGCCAATCCGGATCGGAGCGGTAAGTTACCTGAACGCAAAGCCTCTTTATTACGGGCTTTGTGAGTTTGCTCCTCATGTCCGGCTGTCGATGGATGTTCCCAGCCGGCTGGCCGAGCAGCTCGCGGACGGCGAGCTGGACGTCGCGTTGATCCCTTCGGTCGAGTACTTGCGCGGGGCCAGCCGGGGATATGAGATCATCCCGGGCTTTGCGATCGCGGCTCGCGGACCGGTGCGGAGCGTGAAGCTTTTCAGCCGGGTGCCGTGGCACGAGGTCGGGCGGCTGGCGCTCGATGCCGGGTCGCGGACCAGCCAGGTTTTGGCACGGATCTGGCTCGATGCGCGCGCATGGCGTGCGTCCCGCCGCAGATCGAGGAATTGCCGCTGGGCGTGTCGGCGCTCGAGAGCACGGCCGATGCCGTGCTCGTGATCGGCGACCGGGCGATGAGGGTGCCGGGCGAGTCATTCCATGACGTGGTCGACCTGGGCGAGGCCTGGCACACTCTGACCGGCTTGCCGTTTGTGTTTGCCCTCTGGGTGGCGCGGCGGGGCGTCGAGCTCGGCGATTTGCCGGACGCCCTGGAACAGAGCCGCGCGGCCGGGCTCTGGCTACGGCGGCTTCGTTGGCCCGGATGCATGGGCCCCGGCTGGGACTCGATTTCGCGACGTGTTACGATTACTTGACCCGCATCTTATCCTATGACCTCGGGGAGCCGGAGATCGCCGGGCTTGAGCGATTCGCCGCGATGGCGGCGTCGCTCGGCCTGGCACCGGAAGGAGTGACCCTTGTCTTCCACCGTCGCCGCGATCTTGCACCGCGCCGTTGACGGCGAGCGCCTGAGCTTCGACGAAGGGGTCGAGCTTTATCGTTCGGCGTCGCTGCTCGAGCTGGGCCGGGCCGCCGATCAGGTCTGCCGGCGGCTTCATCCCGAGCCGTATCGCACGTTCAACATCGACCGGAACATCAATTACACCAACGTCTGCACGGCCGTCTGCGACTTTTGCGCGTTTTATCGCAAGGTCGACGACGCCGAGGCCTATGTTCTCGACCGCGACGTCCTGCTCGAGAAGATCCGCGAGACGGTCGCGCTGGGGGGCGACCAGATCTTGATGCAGGGCGGGCTGCACCCGCATCTGAAGCTCGAGTGGTATGAAGAGCTGCTCCACGACATCAAGAGCCACTTTCCCGCAGCGTCAACGTGCACGGGTTCAGTCCGCCGGAGATCTATCACTTCACCAAGGTGGCGAAGCTGCCGTTGCGGGAGGTGCTCGAGCGGCTCAAGGCGGCCGGGCTGGGCAGCCTGCCCGGCGGCGGGGCCGAGATTCTGGTCGATCGGGTTCGCGCGGAGATCACGCGCGGCAAGGTGATGACCGACGACTGGCTGAACGTCAACCGCGTCTGGCACGAGCTGGGCGGGCGGTCGACGGCCACGATGATGTTTGGCCATATCGAGACGATCGAGGAACGCATCGAGCATTTCGAGCGGGTCCGGCAGTTGCAGGACGAGACCGGCGGCTTCACGGCCTTCATCTCCTGGACGTTTCAGCCCGATCATACCGACATGGCCGACGTGCCCGCCGCGGGGGCGTTCGAGTACCTGAAGAACCAGGCGATTTCGCGGCTCTACCTCGATAATGTGCCGAACATCCAGTCGTCGTGGGTGACGCAGGGGCCGAAGATCGGCCAGGTCGCGCTCTTTTTCGGCGCCAACGACATGGGTAGCCTGATGATCGAGGAGAATGTCGTGTCGTCGGCCGGCACGGTCTACCACCTGTCGCTGGCGGAAATCAAGCGAGCGATTCGCGAGGCCGGCTACATTCCTCGGCAGCGTAACGTATTCTATCAATACATCGATGAAGAGCCGGCGGAGGCCTGTGTTCAGGCCATCGCGGGTTGAGGTCCGATTGGGGCTTACGGTTTCAGAGTTCGCCGGTCCGGCTCCATGGGCGTTCTTTACTGGACGGCACAGGGTAATTGCGGGCCGGGTCGCAGTTCGCTCATCTCAGGCCTGCGCACGCTGGCGGGGACGTGATTTGTGATCCAGGTTCAGGGGCTCTGCAAACGCTTTCTCGACTATCAGCGCGGCTGGAAGGACGCGATCACGGACATCTCGTTCGAATGTCAGCCCGGCGCGATCTTCGGGCTGCTCGGGCCCAACGGGGCGGGCAAGACCACGACGCTGCGGATCTTGAGCACGGTCTTGAAGCCGACCGGCGGCCGGGCGATCGTGGCGGGGCACGACGTGCTGATCGATCCGCAGGCGGTGCGGGCGAACATCGGCTACATGTCGGCCAGCACGGGGATTTACGACCGGATGACCGCCTGGGAGCTGGTCGAGTACTTCGGACGGCTCTACGGCATGCTCGCGCGAGACGCTTGCGCGACGCGGATGGAAGAGCATCTTCAACTGGCTGAAGATGAACGACTTTCGCGACGTGCTGGGCTCGAAGATGTCGACCGGCATGAAGCAGAAGGTGTCGATCGCCCGGACGATCGTCCACGATCCGCCCGTCTTGATCTTTGACGAGCCGACTTCGGGGCTGGATGTGCTGGTGGCCCGGGCGGTGCTTCAGAATATCCTGGAGCTGCGGGACCGCGGCAAGACGATCGTCTTTTCCACGCATTCGATGCACGAGGTCGAGAAGCTCTGCTCGCGGGTGGCGATCATTCACAAGGGGCGCGTTCAGGCCGAGGGGCGCCCCACGAGTTGCTCGATCAGTTTGACCAGCCGGATCTGGAGGAGCTATTCTTCTACCTGGTCGAGCGCGCCGAGTCAGGCGCCAACAAAGCCGGTCACCGATGGCTGGGCCGCGGGCGAGCTCACCGGGGCACAGCATCCGTCCTGTCGCGCTCGATTAGCGAGATCCATGGCGAGCTCCCTCATGCGCTGGTCGAACCTCTTTATCATTTTCCGCCGCGAGGTTCGCGACCAGATCCGCGACCGGCGCACGCTGTTCATGATCTTCGTGCTGCCGATCTTGCTCTATCCGATCCTGGGGATCGGCGTGATCAAGTTTGCCTCGGCACTCGAGCAGAAGCCGCGGCTGGTGGTCGTGGTGGGGGCGGAGTATCTGCCCAGCTCGCCCGCGTTGCTGAATTCGAGCGGCGACGGCTTCGATCCGGCCCTTTTCGACACGCCCGCGAAGCCGACCGGATGGTCGTGCGGCAGGAGCCGGCGTCGGGCCCCTGGGGCGACCCACGCGTGCGCCAGCGGGCGATCCGCGACGGGGATGCGTCGGCGGTGATGGTGATTCCGCGCGACCTGCCGGCTCAGCTTGCAACGCGACAACGCGAACGAGATCGACATCCCGATCCAGTACAACAGCGTCGACGAGCCCAGCCAGATCACGTATCTGCGGCTCAAGGAGCTGGTGGAGCGCTGGCGGAAGAGCATCGTCGACAGCCGGCTCAAGCGCGACCAGAAGACCCAGAGCTACGCCGAGCCGATCCAGGTGAAGGCGCGAGGACGTCGCGACGGCGCGGGAAGCGGGAGGCAGTGCTCTGGAGCCGGTTGTTTCCGTTCTTGCTGGTGATGATGTCGCTGACCGGGGCGTTTTACCCGGCCATCGACCTGTGTGCCGGCGAGAAAGAGCGCGGGACGATGGAAACCCTGCTGATCAGTCCGGCGAGCCGGTCGGAGATCGTCCTGGGGAAGTTCCTGACGGTGATGCTGGCGAGCGTGACGACCGCGGTACTCAACCTGCTGAGCATGGGACTGACGGGCATCCAGCTTGCCCGCCAGGTCGGGGCCTTGTCGGCCGAGGCCGGCCGGCGATCGGCGGCGGCCGCGTCGTCGGTGATCGCCCCGCCGACCTTGCAGGCCGCCTTCTGGATGATCCTGCTCTTGATTCCCCTGGCCGCTCTCTTCAGCGCGGTCTGCGTGGCACTGGCGGTGCTGGCGCGGAGCATGAAGGAAGGCCAGTATTACATGACGCCGCTTTATCTCATTTGCATGCCCCTGATCTTCCTGACGCTGATGCCCGGCGTCGAGCTCGATCTCTTTTACAGCCTGGTCCCGATCACGGGGGTCGCCTTGCTCTTGACGGGCCCTGATCCTGGGGAATTATGACGTCGCCCTGCGGTTTTTCTTGCCGGTGCTGGTGCCGACCGTGGTCTACGCGGCGGTGGCGCTGCGGTGGGCCGTCGATCAGTTCCAGCGCGAGGACGTGTTGTTCCGCGAGTCCGAGCAGTTCAGTCTGTCGGCCTGGCTGCGGCACGTGCTGCGCGACCGCGAGCCGATGCCGACCGGCGGCCAGGCGGCGTTGTGCTTCGCCCTGATCCTGACCTCGACATGGTTCTTGATGCTCTACCTGGCACGCCAGGGCGCGGATCTCTCGCTCGGCAGCGTGGTTGCGGGTCAGTTGATCATCTTGCTTCCTCCCGTGATCATGGCGTTCGTGCTGACGTCGGACCCGAAGAGGACGTTGCGGCTGGCGTGGCCGGAGAAGCGTTACCTCGTTGCTGGCGGTCGCGCTGGTCGTGGCACTCAATCCGCTGGTCAACGAGCTGCGGCCGATCGTCGAGTCGCTCTTTCCGATCTCGTCGATCATCAAGACTTCGCTGGCGCAGATCATGTCTCAGGCGCCGGGGCTCTGGACCTCGATTGTGGTCTTCGCCTTGATCCCGGCGATCTGCGAGGAATTCGCGTTTCGCGGTTTTATCCTTTCGGGGCTGGAGCATCGAGCACCGGACCCGGTCGGCCATCTTGCTGTCGGCCTTGATGTTTGGGTTTCTGCACGTGCTCTTGAGCCTGTTTCAGCAGCTCTTCAATGCGACGCTCCTGGGGGTCGTGCTGGGCCTCCTGGCCGTGCAGGAGCCGGAGCATCCTTCCGGGAATCGTCTTTCATTTCTTGAATAATGCCCTTGCCGTCGCGCTGGGCTCGGTGGTTCATGCGCCGTGGGCGGCGGCGCATCGTCCCTTGGATCTATCGCAACCCAGACGACGGGCTTTATCATAGGCACTGGATCGTGGTGAGCGTGCTGCTCTCGGGATTCTTGCTGTTCTCATTGTGGAAGTGGAAGCCGGATCAGTCCCGACCGGCTGGCCGACGAGTCGTGAGCGGGTCTGCCGAACCGGCGTGTTGATTCGCGCCTAGGTCGCTTCAGTCTGAGGAAATCACCCAGGGATGAACCGGCTCCGCTCTACTCCCACGGGCCGTTTGCCCCGGGAGACGCCCGATGAGACGCGGTACGCTCACGATCGCAGGCACGGTTTGTCTATCCGGTCGAGGGACCGCCGATCGAGAACGGCTGCCTGACGATCGAGCATGGGCGGATCGCCTGGGTGGGCTCGTCGAGCGAGCGCACGATGCGACCTGAACCTCGGCAACGTGGCGATCGTGCCGGGCTTTGTCAATGCGCACACGCATCTCGAGCTGGCGTCGCTCGAGCCGGCCGGGGTGACGACGAAGAGAACGAGGTCTCCTGGCTGCGGCACGTGGTCGACCAGAGGCGGTCCGGATACCGAGGAAGCGCTGCATTGCGGCGGCGACCAAGCAATGTCAAGGCGTCGATCGACGCGGGGACGACGCTTTCTGGCCGACATCACGACGGCGGGCCTCTCGTGGGAGTCGGTCGCGGCCGCACCGCTGCGGGCCGTGGTCTTCGCCGAGTTGATCGGGCTGAAGCGCGATCGCGGGCTCGAGACCAGCGACATGGCCTGGAGGTGGCTCGGTTCGATCCGTCCCGAGACCCAGGTGGCCGCCTGCGCGCGGCCCGGCCTGAGCCCGCACGCACCCTACAGCACGGCGGGCTGGCTTTACCACAAGGCGGTCGCCAGCCGGATGCCGCTCTCCACGCACCTGGCCGAGATGCCCGAAGAGCTGCGCTTGTTGCAGCACCGCGACGGGCCGCTGCGCGGCTTCCTCGAAGACCTGGGCGCCTGGGACGACGAGTGGGAGCCGATCGGTCCTCGCCCGGCCGACTACGTCCGCAAAGGCGAGCTGCGCAACGCCGACTGGCTGATCGCCCACGGGACCTACCTCGAGCCCGATGACTTCTGGCAACTGCGTCCCGAGGCCGCGCCCGAGGGCCACCGCGTGGCCGTCGCCTTCTGCCCCAGGAACGCATGCCCGGTTCGGCCATGCCCCTCATCCTTACCGCGCGCTTCTGGAACGCGGCGCGATCGTCTGCCTGGGGACCGACAGCCTGGCCTCCAGCCGAGAGCCTGAGCATCCTCGACGAGATTCGTTTCCTGCACCGCCGCGACGAGTCGCTCTCGGGCGAGCTCTTGTTGACCATGGCGACGCTCTTCGGTGCCTGGGCCCTGCGCCGAGACCACGACCGGCAGCATCAAGCCCGGCAAGTCGGCCGACCTGGCGATCGTCTCCCTGCCCGACCGCGATCGAAGAAGACCCGTATGACTTGCTCCTCGAATCCGACTGCCCGTGATCAGCACGGTCTTCGAGGGTGATTTCGTGCACGGACAGTGGGTTGGCTCGTGAGTGGGTTCGTTGCCCGCTCTGACTGATTGCTCCGGGTCCACCCCCCTGGCCCGTCGCACGCACTGTGGCTGATAGCTCCGGGTTCACTCCCTTGCCTCCCCTCCACAAGGAGCGAAAGGTGTTTAAATGCTTGGGGCTGGTGCCTCGATCTCGGTCCATGGGCTGGCCATCGACGTCTTGCCGCAGCCAGAGATAGAGATACGCCGCGGCAGTCCAGAAAAAGCTGATAGACCCATGCGTGCGCAAACAGCCGCACCAGACCCAGCCAGAAACCGTGCGTCGCGCCGGCGATGGCCCCTGATGGAATTTCGGGTGATCCGAAGAAAGGCTCGGTCACAGCGAGCCGGTGCCAGTCAGGGCAAGGCTCCAGTGCGTGAGCCGGATCACGCCCGAAGTGAGCAAGTCAACAACAGCCAATCCCAGCATTCCCACGAGCCAGGCCAATCGCAACCAACGCGGCATATTGAGCCGAAGCGTTGGTTTAAGTAGCCGAAGATGCGGCTCAGGGCGTCGAGCGCGTCTTCGGCGCCGCCGGCCGTCGCGGCTTGCAAGAGCGGCCAGCCGGCCACCAGGCCGGCCATAAAAAGAGTCATCACCAATCCCGCGGCGAGAGGCACGATGAGACCGATGCCCCGCCAGCGCCGGCCCGACCGCCGGCAGCCGGTAGAGGAGCCCGAACGCGGCACCGATCAAGGCGCAAATACGCCACGCCGAGCAGCGGGCAGAGCGGGGCCAGGATCAGCGGGCCGGCGATTGCAGAGCAAACCGCACGGCGTCGATGAGTTTCGTCGTGCCGCATCGTCGCGATTTGCACGATCGCGATCCGCGAGATCGCACCGCCACAGATTCCCCAAATGATCAAGAGCCAGATCAGGCTCAGAAGCGCATGCAGCATGCGTCCCCAACCGCTACTTGGTTCGACCAAAGCCAACAACGGAACGGCCAGAAGCCGGACCGGCTCCGACAGGCGGGAATGGTATTGTAATGGGTTGACCGATGACCAAAAGTCTTTATCGGCCAAGCGACTTGTTGGAGCCGATGATTCGAAGACATCGGGAGTGGCGTCCGCTCCTGGCGGAACCAGTCGGTCCAGCAGTAACCAACCCGACTGGAGGAGCGCCAGACCCAAGGCGGCGATCACCAGTTTTCGGAGATCGAAGGCCTGTCGGATCGCCCCAACGAGTCGCAGCGCGGGCAATAACCGGTTCCAGGAACGGCGATCGGGGATCGGCACTTCGTCGGGCACTTTATCCTCCCTGTGTTTTCGCGACGGCCTGCCTGGCCGTGTGGTGGTGGCGAATCACGCACAGCCGTGCGGTTAGTTGCTCGATTCACGGAACGACGCATGTCAAGACGGTGGCTTCGTCCACGGGGCGAGATCCGGCAAGGGCCCAATCCCGCGGGGAGCAACAGTGTTTGGCCGAAGTCAAGCCGCTTGCGGTCGCCGCCATGCTCGACATCCGAACTCCCTCGTCAGACCCATCACAATCGTAAACCGGTCATCAGTCGCCCACGAACGCAGGCTGGACCAACTTGAGACGTTCGAGGACGAAGTATTGCGATTGCGACAGTCGCTCGCGCGTGCCGCCGCCGGCGATTGGCTCCGCGACCGGTACGATCGGTTCGACCGGGCCGCGATCGAAGTCGATCGATTCCAGAGCCTGCGGGATATGAAGCTGGCGCGGCTTGCCGTTCTGCCCCCACGCGTCCCCAGTCGTAGACCCGGAACGTGGCGTCTGACATCTCCTGGATTTCGGCCAGCAACACGCCGGCACCGATCGCGTGCACCGTGCCGGCCTCGATCAGGATGCAGTCGCCGGCGCGGGGTTCGAACATGATGCAGGAGATGTTCGACCTCGCCCGAGCGGATCGCAGAGCTGAGCTCGTCAGCGGCCTACGCCCTGCTTGAGCCCGGCAGTAGATCAGGCTTCCGGGCTCGGCGTCGAGAATGACCCAGGTCTCGGTCTTGCCGTTGTCGTTCACCAGCTTGCGGCCGATCTCGTCGTTGGGGTGGACCTGCACCGAGAGGTGTTGGTGCGCGTCGATAAACTTGACCAAGAGCGGAAACTGGTCGCGCGGGCCCAGTGCACTGCCGAGCAACTCCTGCCTGCGCGAGGCGATCAAGTCGCGGATCGTCGTGCCTGCCAGAGCGCCCGTCCTGCACCACACTGACCTGATCGTGGTAGTCGGAAATCTCCCAGCTCTCGGCGTAATCTGACCCGTCGCCAATCGGTTTGTGCAAGACAGTACCTAGCCGGCGACCTCCCCATATCAAGCGGCGCAAGATCGGTTTGAATCGCAAGGGATACAGCGGGACGGGGGACATCGCGTGAAACCTTCGATCTGGGATTGCTGTTTTGCCCATCAAGCCGCGGGCTCACTCGGCGCACCCTTTTTTACGGTTCATCTCACGGCATGTCCACTCGATTTGCACCCGTGGGTGAATAATTGAATATGGCAGAACGGCAGATCCCCTGGAAACCTCAGCCCGAAGTATGGTAAGCTCAACTAAGTAGGAACGCCCCCGCACATCTGGCCGTCCCGGAGAGGCCGACGTGCGGTGCCGCCCAGAAGGGTTCCGGCCTCGGGACTGGCCGTTGCAACCCGCGTCTCCTCGCCGACCCGCCGTTCCTGGCGATTTTCCATCCAGCCCTCTACACGGGGTGGCACACGTCCATGCCTAACGATCAAGATCTTTTCTGCCGAAGAACAATCGATGGTCGACGATGAGCTTCGGAGAGCACATCGAGGAACTGCGCGTCCGCCTGATCCTGGCCCTGATCGGCTTGTTCGTCGGCGTGGTGTCGTTTTCATTCCGCCGCTCGATATCGGCTGGCGGGTCATGAAAAAGATGGAAGAGCCGGCGAAGATCGGCCCTCGGCGACGTTCTACCGCGAGGAATACGACAAGAAAGCCAAGAAAGCAGAACTCGAAGAGGAGAAGTCGCCCGAAGCTCCAGGCCGTGGTCGATGCCGGGACGTTCGTCACCGAGCTCAAGAAGATCTGCACCCAAGCTCGACCTTCCCGATATGTGAAACACTCAAGGGCAAAAGCTCAATCTGCCAATGCAGTTTTTCGCGTGCGGGACTGATCAACGCCGTCGAGGGTTCCACGGTTCAGATCGACCAGAGCCTGGTATCGCTGGCGCCGCTCGAGACTCTGACCATCTTCTTCATGGTCTGCCTGGTCAGCGGGCTGGTGCTGGCGAGTCCCTGGGTCTTCTATCAAATCTGGGCGTTCGTCGCCGCCGGACTGTACCGGCACGAACGGAAGTACGTGAAGAAATACCTCCCTTTCTCGCTGGGCCTTTTCCTCGCCGGCGTGTTCCTCTGCTTCCTGTTCGTGCTGCCCATCACGCTGAGTTTTCTGCTTCAGTTCAACGTCTGGCTCGGCGTTGCGCCGACGCTTGCGACTGAGCGAATGGATGAGTTTCGCCACGATCCTGCCGCTGATCTTCGGCGTCTCGTTTCAGACCCCGCTGGTCATGCTGTTCCTGGAGCGGATCAATATCTTCACCATCGATGATTTCCGCGCCAAGCGGAAGATGGCGATCCTGGTCATCACGATCGCGGCGGCGGTGCTTACGCCGGGCCAAGACCCGTTCAGCATGCTGCTCCTGGCCATCCCGATGATTTTGCTCTACGAGCTCGGCATCATCATGATCGGCCGCGGTCAGCCCAAGACGAGCTATGCCGGTTGAGTCAGGGTTGATGATCCCGCGTGAAGCAAGACGTCCATGGAACGCGGACGGAGGGGTGCTCCGTGAGCATCGTTCCCTTGTCGGAATCCTCGGACTCGGAACGCACGCACGCTTGTCCGGGAAAGGTCTATCTGGTCGGTGCCGGGCCGGGCGATCCGTGGCTCCTGACGCAGAAAGGGGCGAGCTGTCCTGTCGCGGGCCGATGTGGTCGTATACGACCATCTGGCCAGTTCGCGGCTGCTGGATCTCGCCCCGCACGACGCCGTGCGGATTCTCGCCGGCAAGTCGATCGGTCATTGCATCTTGAGCCAGGAAGAAATCAACGAGCTGTTGATTGAGCAATGCACGAGCGGGTCGGATCGTGGTCCGGCTCAAGGGGGGAGACCCGCTGGTCTTCGGCCGCGGGGGCGAGGAGGCGATCGTGTCTGCACGAGGCGGGCGTCCCGTTCGAGATCGTGCCCGGCGTGACCGCGGGGCTGGGCGTCACGGCGTACGCCGGCATTCCCGTCACGCACCGCGAGTGCGTCTTCGGCCGTGGCGTTCGTGACGGGTCACGACGATCCGGAATCCGATGCAGGGCAGTGGCCGGCTCGACTGGTCGGCCCTGGCGCGGTTTCCGGGTACGCTCGTCGTCTACATGGGCGTGACTCATCTCGCGGCGATTTGCCGCACGCTGATTCGACTCGGCAAGCCGGGCGACACACCGGCCGCCGTGATCGAGGCCGGGACTCTGCCGTCACAAGTCACGCAGGGTCGGCACGCTGGCGACCATTGCTCGATATCGCGCAGGGCACGGCGGACGCGGCCCCCTGCTCTTCTGGTCGTCGGATCCGTTGTCGAGCTTGCGACCGGAATTGCAATGGTTCGAGCAACTGCCCCTCTTCGGTCAGCGGATCGTCGTGACGCGTCCGTACGACGAAGAGCGTTGCGAGCGGCCGCCGCGTCTCGAGTCGCTGGGTGCGGAAGTGCTGCTTGCACCCACTGTCGACATCAAGCCCATCACCGACCCGGCCCCGTTCGACGCGGCCATCGATCGTCTGGACGACTATGACTGGTTGGTGTTTACCTCCGCGAATGGCGTTCGGTTTTTCATGCGCCGGCTAGAAGAACGGCGGTCGCGACCTGCGTGCGCTGGGCCATCTAAAACTCGCGGCGATCGGGCCGACGACCGCGGAAGCCCTCGCCGGCTATCACCTGCGCGCCGATCTGGTCCCAGACAGTTATCGCTCCGAAGCGCTGGCGGAGGCCCTGGGCCGCGGCCGCCAGGGCCGCAGAATCCTGCTGGCCCGCGCAGATCGCGGACGGACGCTTCTTAAGGATGAACTCGATCAACTGGCCGACGTCGACCAGGTCGCAGTCTACCACAACGCCGACGCAGTTTCGCTGCCCGACGTCGATCGTGGATCGAATCCTGGACTGGTACAGTCGACTGGATCACTCTGACCAGCTCGGCGATCACAGAGCGGTTCACGACTTGTTGCCGGACGCGGCTCGCCGCCGAATCGGACGCGAGGTCCGCCTCGCGAGCCTCAGCCCAGTCACCTCGGCAACGGCGGAGCGACTGGGTGGATCGTCGCGGTCGAGGCGACCGAATTTACGTGGGAGGTCTCGTCGAGGCGTTGATGGAACGAATCGCCGCGGATCGTAGCGATCGAAGATCGCCTGGCACGTCTCGGCAGGCGACTTACTTGACTCACACACGGAGTTTCCAAGGCTTTTTACACCACGGCCCGCGGAACGCTAGCGAAGTTCGAGCACCGTCTCGACCCCCTGCCAGAGCAGAAACGCCGCACCCAGGATGAACAGAATATCCATGGCCACGTGCCGACCGAATATCCCGGCAGTCAGGTCGAGCAAAAAGATCAGGCAAACGATCCCGGCCACTCCGATCGCCGAGTAGGTGATGACCTTGTCGATCTCCATTTCGCAACGCTCCGCTGATTGTGACAAAGGATCTACCAGGACCAATTTACCACAAATCTGCAATCGGAAGAGTCGGAAACAACAAGATCGGTAAGAACGGTTGGTGCGTTCGTAACTGTAGTAGCGGAGATCAACTGGGCGATCAATCGTCCAAACGATTTTCGCCGGCAATGCGCCCACATCGACTTGGACTCGAAGCGTATTCTACCACGCGTTCAGCCCGCCTCTGACGGCTCTTCCTGATCAAGCTTTAATCTCGATGCGGCGGACGCGCGCGCTCGGCCTTGGGGAGAAAGAGTCGCAACACTCCATCTTTCAAATCCGCCGTGATCCGCTCGCGATCGACCTCGTCGCTCAAGATAAACGACCGTTGAAAGTCGCCGGGTCGATACTCTTCGTGCAAGACCCGCGCACCGTCGTGAGCAGGTGCGTCAATGCGGGCATACAAGCTCAGAACATTATCTTCAAGCTGAACCAGAAGGTTTTGCTCCGTCGCGCCGGGCAGATCCGCTTCCAGAAGCAATCCCTCGGGCCCCTCATGGATATCGATTGGCGGTGTATATGTCTGGTGCGGATCCACAAAGGGACCTTCAGCGGCCTGACAAAGGCCCGGCTCGTGTGCTTGCGACCCGACTCGCACACGGACTGTTGGGTTGTCGACGTTCATGGTTTATATGGCTCCCACAATGGTTGACGTCTTCTTGAGTCCGAATTGGAATACCTTTCCCAGTGTCATCAACCAGTTTTGTCGCCAGCCGTAACTGTAATATGGCGCGGCTTGGCACCTTCTGCCTTTGGGAGACTTACGGTCAGGATCCCAGCTGCAAAAGAAGCGTCTACCTGCGCGATCTCGACGCGGTCTGGAAGCGTGATCATGCGTGACCATGAGCCCATCGGACGTTCTTGACGACGATAGCTGTCGTCCTTGACCCCCTCGGCCCGCTTCCGCTCACCTCGAATCGCCAAGGTCTCGCCGGTGATGGAGAGATCGATGTCCGACGCAACCATTCCCGGCAGTTGCACTGAAAGCAGGTATTTTTCCCCCGCGTCATAAAGGTTTAACGGCGGAAAGCGATTTGGTCGTCCCGCCGAATGGAACGGATCAAGATTTTCAAACAGGCGACCGACCTCGCGCTGAAGATCGTGAAACGGATCCCAGCGCCGCTGCCAGTTCAGGCCACTCATGTAGCCTCTCCTCGGATCGATGAGAGTGCATGACTCATTGGATCCGTTTCCCAGGGGTTGAAGTGTTTATCACGAATGCCAATGCGGGCTGCAGAATCCGTGCCAATTGCGAAATCCCGCAACTGTCATCCGGGACAGAATGCAGGAAGACCTTATTTAACCAATACTTGTGTTGCGATTCCGAAATCAGATATCCGCCTCGACAAATGGTGCCCGCGCCGGCGAGTGTGCCAATTTGACATGCTGCAGATTGTTGAGCTGACTGGAGGCCGATCGGCTGCCGTAATGGCAGACCAAGCTGTTTTTGGAGAATTCAGTGCGGCGAATTCGGCCGACGTGGCCGGATGGAAGGCTTACCACGCCACGACGAGATTACGGAACTGGGTTGCTTGTTTTGGGCTGGGCTCGATAGTCAGCGAATGCGTCGTGTCTTGAGCGCTCGAGCGGACAGGGATGGATCGCCCATCGATCCGAAGCGAGACCTCATCGCCCCGGCGCATCAGGCGTACAGCATGCCATGACTTGACCAAGTTCGATGAACGGGGGCCGTTATCAAACGATTCCGTCGAGTCCTGAGGGTCGCCCAAGGAGTGACCGGCGATGCGAACATTGCCGAGTTCGGCCAAGCCTGAGAAAACCTCGACGTTCAGCTCGAAATGGGTTGGGAGCGCGACGGGCATCACAAAAGATAAAGCCCGCCCGGCGAGAGAAGGCGAGTGGTTCGACGGTAAAATCACTGACACGAAATGCCGGGGGTGTCTGTGCCGACCCGTATTTCATCCGGTGTTCGAAGGCGCTTGCGTCCGGCCAGCGGACGCAAAGGCATGCGGCGACGATCGAGGTCAGCGCCAGCGTGATTCTCAGAGTCCATGACCACGAGCGGGGAGCTGTCGCCTCGAAGCGAAACGGACAGTAAAGAAGCATCAAGACGCGCTGAGCTAGAGGTGAAGGAACTTGAGTTTTCTCCACCGCAACCCAAGCCTGTGCTGGGTCACTCGAACTGTGGTCGCCATCACTTCCAGGTCGAGACTCCGCCAGGGACACCAGCGATGCGGCGTAACCGGACGACGTACCATAGCGAAATGCCGCAAAGCGATCCGCCATAAACTCCTGGTCTATCAAAAGTTGTGAACGAAGCCACCAGATTTGTGGTAGGCAGAACCACACGATTTGCGCCAGGCTGGCGATCGTGCCGAACCAAGGATCCCATTGTTCGGCGTGGGCCATCTCGTGGAGCAAGCTGAGCCGCAGTAACTCAGGATCGCCATCGGGTTCGTCGAAACTTACGGGGATCAGGATCGTTGGACGGAAGAGTCTGATAATGACTGGGTGCTGAACGCGCGTTGACACACGCAAAAGTCGGGCGCGATCGGCCGGTCAGGATGCCGTCGCAAAGCCGCTGATAGATTTTTTCGGTGGTAGCCGAAGGAGTACGCGAGTGCCGAATGAGCCACCGCACTCCCCAGACGCCCAAGGATAGCCAGGCCAGTCCTGTATACACGCACGCTAGATCGATCAAGGTAAGGCAACGGGGCAACCATCGGCCCTGCCCCAACAGCCGGACGTAAAGATCGCTAGCGAAAATCCATTGTGACGGATGTTCGGTCGACAATGCAGCGGACGCCGAGCGCCCGGTTCGTTCCAACTCGGCGACAAGTTGTCTGGGCAAAAGGTCGAACTGGATCAGCGTGTCGAGCAGATCGAATCGCGGTAAGGGCAAAAACGCGACTAGCGGGATCATTGCCAGAGATGCGACAAGGGCGATGCGTGCGATCAAGATTCGTCGACTGGGCTGCCGCGTGACCAGCATCGCCAAGACTACGAGGGTCAGAAAGATGGCCGTCGACAGGGTTGCGTCGAATAATATCGACCCTGCACGATCAAGCCACACCCACATGGTGCAAACCCCTCTCGAAAAACGTATCGCAACCCACTCGTTCCAACCCATTTTTCGCGATATTGTCGGGTCGTGCGAGCGGTCAGGGCGCAAGAGTTAATGGGAAGAAAACGACACACCGCAGTATCGTCGTCTAGCGGGCAAGGCAGTGGCTGAGCGTTTTTGGCGGTCTTACCCGGATTTCGCAGGTATCGGCGGTGATTCGTTTTTCTTTCTATTAACTGTGCGCCCCAGAGCGAAACTCTTCAAGCCTATTCAGATCCAAGTTCCTCATCGGCGTCGGGCTTGAGAAACGACTGTTGCTGGGCTTCATCGATCATGGCACGCAGCCGATCCAGCTCTTCGGGAGTCGGCGACTTCGAGCCCAGCAGGGCGACCATCACCCGGTCCAATGCCCCGTCGAAGACGCGATCCACGAATCGCCTCGTCAATTCCCTGATCGTCCGCTCGGACGATTTCTTGGGGATGTAGACGAACGTTCGGCCCTCCACCACATGACGGACCAAGCCCTTTTTATCTTCCATGATGTTGAGCAAGGTCTGCACGGTGCTGTAAGCGACCGGCCCGGCCCCCCGGTTCAGGTCTTCTTGCACCTCTCGCACGCTCGCCTGGCCACGCGCCCAGAGAACCTTCATGATCTCGAGCTCGCGATCAGTCACCATCTGAGTCTTACGCACGGTCCACTCCTGCTTTAGATGATCGGAAAAACGAGAATAATCATGCACGTAACGTAACGTGCTCCTTCACAATACGCAACCCGAAGCAACTCGGAATTCGCACCGGTTTTCATCACAAACCCCATCCTCGTCAATGAATGCAATAGCACAAGTGTCATGGAATCAAATAGGCTGTTTATTTTTTCTATATTCACTCATTTACCATGAAGCGAATGGGCATTAGAGAAGTCCAACCGATTCCACTGTGATCCCCTCAGTTGGCTTACGGTGTCATAGGTCTAAGAACGCGAAACGAACTACTGTCCCATCGAGCGGTCATGGATGGTGGGCCATGACCAGGGGATGGTAGTGTGCGCCGCATTGCCGCCTGTCGCGGGTTGCGGCGACTCCGCTACAATCAATGTTGTAAACGTACGACACCGAAAAATTAGGCTGCCGCCGTGAGGAAAACGATCTGAAGCCATGACGCGAATCTTCATTTACGACACGACGTTGCGCGACGGCAGCCAGGGCGAGGGAGTCAATTTCTCGCTTCAGGACAAGTTGCTCATCACGGCGCGGCTCGACGAAGCGGGATTCGACTATATCGAGGGAGGCTATCCTCTTTCCAACCCCAAGGACGCCGCCTATTTCCGCGCGGTGCGCGACCTGGATCTGAAGCACGCCAAAGTCGCCGCCTTCGGCATGACCCGGCGCCGCGACATCGCCGCCGAGGACGATCAGGGGATGAAGGCCCTGGTCAGCGCGGGCACCCCCGCGATCACCATCGTGGGGAAGAGCTGGGACCTGCACGTGCATGATGTTCTTGGCGTCTCGCTCGACGAAAACCTGCGGATGATCGGCGACTCGGTCGGCCTTTTGCGCCGCGCACGTGTCCGAAGTCATTTACGACGCCGAGCATTTCTTCGACGGTTTGAAGCGGAACCCCGATTACGCGCTGCGGACCATTCGAGGCGGCCGCGGCCGCCGGTGCGGCCTGGATCGTCTTGTGCGACACCAACGGCGGCGCCTTGCCCGAGGAAATCGCCGCAGGCCGTTTCGCAGGTCGCCCGCGAGGTCTCCGTTCCGCTCGGAATCCATACGCATAATGACGGCGACCTCGCCGTGGCCAACGCCCTGGCGGCCGTCCGGCACGGTGCGCGCCAGGTGCAGGGAACGATCAACGGCCTGGGCGAGCGGTGCGGCAACGTCGACCTGTGCAGCGTGGTTGCCAACCTGGCGCTCAAGTATCCCGACTACTCGGTTCTCTCGCCGGGCAAGCTCGAGCATCTGACCGAGCTTTCGCGCTACGTTTACGAAACGGCCAACATGAACTTTCGGCCAAGCCAGCCTTTTGTCGGCTCCAGTGCGTTCGCCCACAAAGGGGGAATGCACGTCCACGGTGTCCGCAAGAACGCGGCCAGCTACGAGCACATCGACCCCGCGACCGTCGGCAACGAGCGCCGCGTCCTGATCAGCGAGCTGTCGGGCAAGTCGAACATCGCCGAAAAGTTGAGCGAATACGGCCTGGAACAGGACAGCGAGCTGCTGGCTCGCGTGCTGGACCGCGTCCAGGATCTGGAGAACGAGGGTTATCAGTTCGAGGCGGCCGAGGCGTCGTTCGTGCTCTTGGTCGAGCGCCTGGCGGATCGTCACCGGCCGTTGGTTCGACGTCGCTCGGCTTCCACGTCAGCGTCAGCGGAAAGCTCGGCGGCCAGGTCCGCAACGTCGACCGAGGCGACCATCAAGCTCAAGGTCGACGGGGTTCTCGAGCACACCGTCAGCGAGGGAGACGGGCCGGTCAACGCGCTCGACGGCGCCTTGCGGAAAGCTCTCGAAGGGCACTATCCACGCCTCAAGGAAATGACCCTGGTCGACTACAAGGTCCGGGTCATCAACGCCCGAGCCGGCACGGCCGCGCGTGTGCGAGTCGTGATCGAGAGCAAGGACCACGACGACGTCTGGGGAACCGTCGGCGTCTCGGAAAACGTCATCGAGGCGAGCTGGCTGGCGCTGGTCGACTCGTTCGAGTACAAGCTCGCCAAGGACGCGCGGAACGTGTCGCCAGCCAGATTGATCCTGGCTGAGTCGGACGCAATTCGTGAATTGCCGAGATTCTGACGCGGTTTCGGACTGTCATTACCTACAGAGATCTTTCTTGGCCAACTCGCACAGGAGCCGACTGCCATGACGCAAGCCGAGACCGCCGATGTCGTCGGAGTCTGGCCCGGATCACGTCCACCGAGTTCTCCAGTTACTTTCGCCACTTGGCGACGCGGGTGGAACGGGCCGCTCGGTCTGTCGGACGAGGAGCAGCTCTGGACCAAGCCGTTTCCGTTCGGCAATAGCATCGGTCACCTCGTCCTGCACCTGACCGGCAACCTGAATCACTACATCGGAGCCCTCATCGCCAGGTTCGGGCTACGTCCGAGATCGCGAGCACGAGTTCATCGACCCGACTCAGGCTATCCTCGGGAAGAGCTGCTTGCACGTTTTCATCAGGCCGTCGACATGGTGGTGAAGACGCTGGAAGCCCAGGATGAGAGCTTCATTCGCCGCATCGGTGCCCGACCAGCCGCCGATTCAAACTCGTCTTGGGCTTTTCCTCGTGTGCGCCGCCCACATGAACAACCACATTGGCCAGATGAGCTACCTGGTCCAAGCCTCAACACGAGTACCGGACGAGCCCCCCGAGATGGTGAATCGCGAACAGCCGCGCGAGGATCAATCCCATGAGCTATTCCGTCAAGCTGACGGAAGAAGTCGTCGCCAAGCTGAACAGTTATCGCCTCTCGAAACGGGAAGTCCGCGAGATCCGCCAGGGACTGCACGCCCTGACGACCAACCCGAAGACTGCCAGCTCGATCCGCGTCGGGCCGCCGCACGACAAACTCCAGTACGACCTGGTCGTCACCGACGCCGGGAGCACCGCGCGCGACGCCCTGTATTCCTTCACTGTCCGCTACGGTGCCGACGAAGAGACGCTGTTTGTCGTCGACTGCGAACTTATCGTCGAATATCGTGCTCCATAGTGGTGTCGGACCGCGGTGGAGCGGACCGATGCGAAGCCCTGATTCTCAGAAGATCGCCAACGAATGAAGACCGTCGACCTCCCCAAGCAATACGACCCCAAGGACGCCCAGAACCGCTTTTACGAGTTCTGGGTCGAGAAGGGCTATTTCCACGCCGATCCGGCCAGCGCGCGGCCGGCCTACTGCATCGTGATCCCGCCGCCGAACGTCACCGGCGCCCTCCACCTGGGCCACGCGCTCAATAACACGCTGCAAGACATCTTGATCCGCTGGCGGCGGATGCAGGGCTACGACGTCCTCTGGATGCCCGGCACCGACCACGCCGGCATCGCCACTCAGGCGGTCGTCGAAAAGCGGCTGCTCGAAGAAGAGAAGAAAACCCGGCACGACCTGGGCCGAGAGGCACTGGTCGAGCGCATCTGGACCTGGAAAGACGAATACGAGAAGCGGATCTTGAGCCAGCTCCGGCTGATGGGCTGCTCGTGCGACTGGGAGCGGACCCGGTTTACCCTCGACGAGCTTTGCTCGCGTGCCGTCCGCCGCACGTTCTTCAACCTGTTCAAGGCGGGCAAGATCTTTCGCGGCAAGCGGCTGGTCAACTGGGACACCCAGCTCCGCACCGCCGTGGCCGACGACGAGATCTATTACGAAGAAGTCGCCGGCCATCTCTGGACCATCAAGTACCCGATCGCCGGCTCGACCGAGCGGCGAAGTCCTGCACATCGCCACCACCCGGCCCGAGACCATGCTGGGCGACACGGCCGTGGCCGTTCATCCCGAGGACGCGCGCTACAAACACCTGATCGGCAAGCACGTCGACTTGCCCCTGACGGACCGCAAGATCCCGATCATCGCCGATCCGCTCCTGGTCGACCCGGCGTTCGGCACCGGCGTCGTCAAGGTCACCCCCGGCCATGACCCCAACGATTACCAGGCCGGCCTGCGCAACGGTCTGCCGATGATCAACCTGCTCAATCCCGACGGCACCTACAACGAAAATGCCGGCAAGTACGCCGGCATCGATCGCCTGCGCGTGCGCAAGCGGGTCGTCGAGGACCTGAAGGCGCTCGACCTGCTCGAACGGGTCGACTCGTACCTCGTCCGTCTCAATCACTCGGACCGGAGCAAGACGCCGATCGAGCCGTATCTGTCGGACCAGTGGTTCGTGCGCATGGGCGACGAGCCGACCGGTGCGCGCCGGCTTTGCCCAGCAGGCGATGGACGCCGTCACGTCGGGCCGCGTTGCGATTCACCCCGAGCGCTACGCCAAGAGCTATCTCGACTGGCTGGGCGAGAAGCGCGACTGGTGCATCAGCCGCCAGCTCTGGTGGGGACATCGGATTCCCATCTGGCACTGCGGAACTTGCACGGAGCAGGATCTCGAACGCGCCTTCGGCGGCCGCACCGACGTGGCCTGGCGGCAGGCGGAGACGGGCGGCTGGCTCGTCTGCGCCGAGTCCGACCTGCGCGGCGACGAGCTGGGGCCAGGCCATACCTTGATTCAAGACCCCGACGTGCTCGATACCTGGTTCAGCTCGGCCTTGTGGCCGCATTCGACCCTGGGCTGGCCCGACGAGACGCCCGAGCTGCAAGAAGTATTATCCCACCAGCGTCTTGTCGACGGCCCGCGACATCATCACGCTCTGGGTCGCCCGGATGGTGATCTTCGGCCTGTTCAACCGCGGCGACGTGCCGTTCCGCGACGTCTATATTCACCCGATCATCCAGGACGGCCAGGGGAAGCGGATGTCGAAGTCGGCGGGCAACGGCGTCGACCCGGTCGACATCATCGAGATCTACGGCGCCGACGCCTTGCGCTACACTCTGGCCGCGGGCGCCACCGAGACCCAGGACCTGCGGATCCCGGTCGAGCCGCTCAAGCTCGCCGACGGCCGCGTCGATCAACACCTCCGAGCGGTTCGAGCTGGGTCGCAATTTCGCCAACAAGTTCTGGAACGCCGCCAGGCTCGCCTTGATGAACCTGGAAGGCTACGAGCCGGCGGCGCTCAAGCGCGAATGAGCTGCCGATCGAGGATCGCTGGATCATCGACGGCCTGGATCGAACGATCGGCGAAGTGACATCGGCCCTCGAGCAATTCCAGTTCGCCGAGGCGGCCCGCCAGTTGCGCGACTTCACCTGGGGCGACTTCTGCGACTGGTACCTCGAGTTCGTCAAAGGCCGCCTGCGCGATCCCGACGGCCCGTCCGGTCGCCCAGCGCGTGCTGGCGGCGCTGCTCGATGGGCTCTGCCGTTGCTCCATCCGATCATGCCGTTCGTGACCGAACAGGTCTGGCAAGGCTTGAACAGCCTGGCCCCGGTGCGCGGGCTGCCCGAGCCGAAAGCCGCCGCCGAGAGCGTCTGCATCGCCGCCTGGCCGCAGCCGCTGGGCTGGTCCGACGAAACGGCCCGGCAGACCGTCGACCAGTGGTGCGAGGCGATCAAGGCGATTCGCAACCTGAAGGCCGAGCGGAACGTTCCCAAGGACGCGCAGGATCGCGCCGATCATCGTCGCCCAGGGGACGGTGGCCGAATGGCTGCGACAAGGCGAGCCGTTCCTGCGCGCGCTCTTACCGGCCGAGTCGGTCACGATCGTCTCGTCGATCGAACGCCCGGCCGAGTGCGCCGTCGCGGTGTTGCCCGACGCCGAGATCATCCTGCCGCTCGAGGGCTTGATCGACAAGGAAGCCGAGCGAGCGAAAGATGCGAAAGAGCCTGGCCGACTTCGAAAAGCAGATCGGCGGCTTGCGGGCCAAGCTGGCGAACGAGTCGTTCGTGGCGCGGGCACCGGCCGAGGTGGTCAACGCAGTCGCGAGCCAAGCTCGCCGAGCTCGAAGCGCCAGCGCGACGCCGTGGCCGGTCTTTTGAATCGAGCCTGAGGTGCTTGCCTTGCGTTGACGGTGCGCGCCAAGTCCTCTATGATCGGAAACAGTCGCTCGAGTCCGACAGCCTGGAGGGTGAGACGGCGATTACTCGGTGTCAGCCTCACGCTTCCCCTCGCTCCCTGATTGGAAGAGGTGAGAGTGCCGTGGCGGTTCAGATGGAGCTCACGCGGATCATCATCAACGAAACCAGTGATTCGCATATCATCTTTCTGAAAGAGGTCGATGGCGAGCGGATGTTTCCGATCGTGATCGGCATTGTTCGAGGCGATCGAGCATCGACCGGCGAGTCAGGAACCAGCGACCCCGCGTCCGCTGACCCACGACCTCCTGGCCAACGCGATCGATCTCTTGGGGGGTGAGTTGCAGGATATCTATATCAACGAGCTCCGCGAGCACACCTATTTCGCCAAGCTGCGGATCCGGCACGAAGGCGAGCTCGTCGAGGTCGATTCACGGCCGAGCGACGCGATCGCGCTGGCCGTGACCGTCGATGTGCCGATCTTCGTCGCCGACGACATCATCGACGAGGTCGGTCAACAGTAGCCTGTGAGAATCCGTGCCTGACATGTTGTTCCCGCCTCGAGCATGGCTTTTCGACGGGAGGGGTGCCAGAGTGGTCGATTGGGACGGTCTTGAAAACCGTAGTAGGTGCAAGCCTACCGTGGGTTCGAATCCCACCCCCTCCGTTAGCTCGAGCGACATGAGGCGATCCCAGGCGAGCGCATTGCCGCCTCGTTGCAGAGCCGATTATTCTTGTGCCTCCGGATTTTTGTCCGGATGATGGCCCCGCGAGCGGCCGGCGTGGCGGAATGGCAGACGCTGAGGACTTAAAATCCTCTGGGGGTAACCCCGTGTGGGTTCGATTCCCACCGCCGGTATTGGACTTGCGACGATTTTGAGGGCTGAACTCGCCGAGCGTGTTGGCAACACCGTCGCAGTGGCATTGGACTGACGTAGGTCGATGGCCTCTGCGACTCAGGGCCGCTAACGGCTTGCCAGAAGCAGGCAGGATACGACCGAATCGCGCCTCAATCCGATCGCGCTTCCTTCAGAGTGTTTACGTCGACAAACACATCGGAGGCGTCAAAGCGGCAGGAATTCGACCTGGCCGGTCCATTCCTCCGCTTCGCTCGCCGCCCAGATGAGAAGCAGGCTCTCGATGATCGACGACACCGGCGTTCGTTGGCTTGCAAGCAGCAAACCGTGCATCACCAGACCTGCCTCCAGTCGGTTGTAGGCTGCGTCTCGCATGGTGTTGATGTCGCGGGAGACAACGATCCAGTTCTCCGCAGCATCGAAGTCCAAAACCTGGGAATCGCTCCACGTGGCCAGACCGAGGTCTCGAAGCCGCGCGAACTCCGCCGCCGGCTCGCGCCGTCTTGTACCCACGACAATCGCGTCGTTGAGATCGTTGTCGGCCAGGTATCGTGGCCGGCTCACGGCGCCGTCGAGCCCGGAACCTTGCTGAGCGCACGGAGACGTTGCACCACGGGGCTAGGATTCTGCGCCTGTGCTGACGCGCTTGCTCCCAGAGCTGTTCTTGCCGCTTCAGATACTGATCGACTTCATTCCGATTGGCCAGGTAGTAGGCGACGGCTCCGTAGACTTCCTCCAGGCTTAAAGCGGGATAGAGCTGCTGGATGGTTTCCGGGGAGTGGCCTTCCTGGAAAGCGATCACGACGGAGTCCAGAGAAACGCCCAGCGAGCCCACCCGCAGTACCCCCTGGGAATCCGGCCCCACGTACCTTTTCGATGAGTTCATGCGTTCCTCCGAACCGAGCGTCGTGGTCGCTCACGCCCACCAAGTTTATTGTACCCCCCGGGTACAGCGCCCGCTATCGGGCGCGCCGAGCATCTCGCCTTCGCGGGCAGGCTGCCGTCGACACTGCGTCCACTCGTCAGTTTCGCCAGGACGAAATCGAGCACCTTCAGGTGGCAAGCGCATAGCTTAAGATGTTCTGGGCGGGAACGCCCGTGTGGGTTCGATTCCCACCGCCGGTACTTGGATTTCGTCGATCGGTCGGAACGTCGCCTCACGATTTGATGCGACTCACCGATTGGAGTGTTGTCACAGCGGCCGTTGCCCGATCCGCGTCAAGCGCAGCCTTTACCTTCAGCATTCCCGACGCCGCCTTCAGTCAATCGCCGCGACTTATGCTGATAGGTACCAAAAGAGTGGATTTGTTTACTCTGAAAATAGGGTCCAAATCCGGCAATCATAGAAAACATGTGATCTTGTTATCATAGGTTTGGGCGCCTCAGGTCGGGGGGCATGACCGTTTGTTCGTTTCGCAGGAACGCGGAATACCCTGACGGGGTTCGTTCGGCACGCACTGAGTTTCGCGCGACGTTGATCAGTTGTCGGCCTTCCTCACACTCCATGGATGCAAGCGTCCTTCACACTCGCTTCTTCAGCGATGGCACACGCCGCACTCGATGGCAACGTTTCGCCTAGCCTCGTCTCGGCCACTCTCGCGGTTCCTACAATATACCGGGTTTTGCGGAAATCGTTAATGCACCTACGCCCTGATGCGCGAATCCGGGTCATAGGAGCAAATTCTGATAAGACTTAAGAATATTTCCAAAATTTTATTTGGGAAATATTAGCACAGCAATCTCGTGAACGCTGAGATGCTCGCCGTTCTGCGCCCGTGCTCTTAACCGACGAGACGGGCATCCAGCGGGCCATGACGCAACACAAGACGCCGCGAAACGTGTCGATGGCCGGACAGAACCTGCCGCAAGCGGAAAAGGCCGTGAGGCGCTGGAGCCGCGCGCGATCGCGGGCTCCGCCACGCTCGAGCATCGAACGTTCACCTTCGAGGTCGGACAAATTGCCGAGTCCAAGCATCGACCGTTGATTCGAAGCCGCTCGCTTTTAAAAGGTTATGGTCTCCTAGATCATCCGGCCATTGTGAATAGGCTGGCGATGCGCTGCCTTTTCCCTTGTCGACTAGAGGACTGACACCCACCGAGGGAAAAAACAAAGATTGACTTCCGCCAAAGGCCGACTCCCACATGTTATTCCCGCCTCGAGCATGGCTTTTCGCGGGAGGGGTGCCAGAGTGGTCGATTGGGACGGTCTTGAAAACCGTAGTAGGTGCAAGCCTACCATGGGCTCGAATCTCACCTGCTCCGTTAGCTCGAACAACATGAGGCCATCTTCGGCGAGCACATAGCAGCCTCGGCGCAGGACCGATTATCCCTTTGGCTCGTGACTTTTGTCCGGATGATGGCGTCGCGAGCGGCCGGCGTGGCGGAATGGCAGACGGTGAGGACTTAAAATCCTCTGGGGGTAACCCCGTGTGGGTTTGGTTTCCACCGCCGCTACTTTGCTCGTGGCATGGCTCTCTGGTCGGATAGGCCTGATCCCGTCATGCGCATTTTGGGTTGCTTTGGGCATGACAAGTTCGTCGAGGGTCCGCCGATACCGCGCGAGTTGCGTATGGTGTCCCCCGATCCCAGCCTTTTTTCCTGATTACCCCCCCATGGTCGTCTGGGGGTAATCAGGAAAAAGCAAACCACGTCGCGGCGAAGCCGCCACCTTTAGGCGACGGATAAGCGGGCGGCATGACGGCGGTTCGCCGGCGTGCCGTTCGCCCGTTGCCGACCTGCATCGGAGCTAGACAAGGGCAAGGGCTTATATCCGCCAGTTAACAAGAATTAGGGGATAGCCGAGCTGCTGGATGCGTTGATAGTGGGCGGTGTTGCCGGTGATAAGCTCGAGGCTGTGGCGGATGGCAACCGCTGCGATCATGGGGTCGCAACGACCAATCGGGCGGCCAACCCGATCTAGGTCGCCGGCGATTAGACCGGCCAGGTCGGCGTCGTCTTGGTCGAAGGCCAGAATTTCCTCGGGAACGATGGCGGTGCGAAATGCCTGGATGCGTTTTGGCAATGCTCCAACCTTCTGTAAACCCTGGATGATCTCCATCACCGTGATAACGGAGAAGCTTAGGCGGCCGTGGGCCTGCCGGTAGGTGGTGGCGTTGCGGGTTACGTTCTGGTCGATAGCTTTGAGGATTTCGGAATAGATGTCGGTGTCGAGCAGAGCTTTATTCAACGCCGCTCAGCCGCCAGGGCCGCTCCTCTCTCACCCTCATGGCATGCTCAACGGCCTGGTCGAGCAACTCGGCGTCGTCACGCATGGCTCCGATCGAGCCTAGCCCGGTATCGCCAGCGGGCTTGGCCACCTGCGGCTGCTGGGTTTCCTGCCGAAGCAGGAGGCGGGCGGCCTCGGCCATGGCGTCATCGACAGACGCAAAACGGCCATTCTGCACAACCGCTTCGATAGAGCGTTCCAGGTCCGGTGGTAAATGAATTGTCATGTCTTTGATTCTCCTCGTCCATCCACTTTATCACGGCGGGCTGACCATGCCAAGCCGGGTCGGGCTTGCTACGCTAGTTTGTTGGTCACCGACGCTGATCAGCGGATCATCTAATGCCACGCCGATCTGCGGTGCGGCGTGGGATTGCGGCCAAGTTCAGCGAAGTTTTAACGGAGTAAATCCTTGGGCGGACAAAGCCTTAACATGCCTTGAACTTAAGGTTACTGTGGGGTATATTTGTACCGTATCGGGATGCCTCCGAGGTGGAACCAGGCATGCGTGGACAATGGGTGCAATGGTTACACTCCGGTGCTTGTCGGGCGTCAGGCCGCGACGCTGCTTACATTGTGCATGACCTTACATTGCATAAACAGATGATACAATCACGGTGACTGAACTCGTAAAGCAGCTTTCCGAGCGGTGGGAAGGTAACAGTGCATGGGCATTGCTGACGACCATTGTGTCCGTCGTCATTGCAACGCTGATCTCCAAAAAGCTCGATGCAAGATGGAAGCACGTCTATGAACGCGACATCGAGCGGTTCAAAGACCGGATGGAGCAGGATCGCCTCGTCAGCAATACGGCCTTGTCGTCGCTTAACGCTGCTTCTTCTGCCGCCAATCCGAAGATCGTGGCAGCCGTCGAATCTGTCTGGGCGGCCATGCTCAAGCTGCGTGAAGCTTCTTCGGATACCGGATATTTTGCTGATCTTACGACCAAAGAGGAATGGTGCGGTCTGCCAAGCCGCCCCCGTCAGGCGGAACGCGTCCTAGCGATCGCCGAGGGCGGAGCGGCCAGGCAACGGCTGATGGAGGAGCTGGCGGCCGTCGAGAACGTCCGACCATTCGTCGGTGAGCTGATTTGGTCGATGTTTTTCGTCTATCGGGCCTTGGTGCTGCGGGTGGCCGTCATCATCGAGAGAAATCTCAGCAGACGAACGTTACCCTATTGGTATGAAGATAACGGCATACAGGAATTCACGCGGCCCTTGCTTACAACGGAGGAAATCGCCCTGGTCGAGCGGTATCCAATTAACCGGCACCGTCAGCTAACGGCAATGGCCGAAGCCAAAAATCCTTGCCGAGATGAACCGCATTCTCGCCGGCCATCGCTCGGCGGATAGCGGCTTGGAACACGCCAGAAAGATGCTGCGTGCCGTTGCCGATGTGGAGACGGGGAGGGGCCAATGACGGCCATCCGGCCCAGGTCGAAGCGATTTTCATCCGGCTCTCAAATCGTTCTGACGTCTCTTAAATCATCCACTGCCGAGAATCCGGTGGCGGTAACGGTGAACGACTCGCCTTCCTCCGGCAGCTTGTCGAGGTAGCCGCGTTGCTCTAATTCCTTGACGGCTGCCAGGCATTCGGCCTCCGATCGTGCGTTCCCGGCATCAACGAATTGCTGGCCGTTAGTCTGCACAAACGTGCCATTGGTGGTCCTGACGATCATCAACAGCCCGTGCTTGTCGGAAGCCGCCTGTAACAACAGGGTCTGTGCTTTGTTGGATAGGGTGGTCGCAGGGGGCATCCCGTTAAGGTCGTACGGGCTATGCTTGCCTTCCTTCCGCATCTGTTCATCCGTAGCCGCATGAATACGATAATAACGGTCTATATTCGCTTTCAGACGGATGAGATTCGGCAGCGAGGTGTACGGGATCATCGCTTCGTCTACAAATTCAAGCCAGTTGCTGAGTTTGTATTCGCTATTATCGTCCCAGGATGCACATGCCCGGCAAGCTTTCAGGCGGCCTTGAATCTGTGCCGTTAGCGCCAACCGCCGTTTCTGAACACTCTCCGGAATGGTCGGAATGAATTGCTCGATAAACTGGGCGGCCTTCTTATATGTAGAGTTCCTCCAGCTCGGTGGCGGCCTGCATACCTTGCTCGCTGTCCCAATACTCCTCGCCAAAAGCATCCCGCTTCTCGACGGCCGCTTGCATTTCCGCATCGTCGATCTCGGGCAGGTGCTCGAAACCCTTTTCATAGTCGTGCAAGGCGTCATCGGTGATGATCTGTTGCCGCAATAACTCATCCCTGGACAGGACAGTCGGATTAAGAAAATATGGCACCGCGTTAGTCGGGCCATAAGCTTGATGATACGACGTTTTCATTTGGCTCAATTCGCTTAATAGATGAGAGATTTTGTCGGCATAATTGGTCTTGCCGTGGCGAAGCGGGCAACAAATGATGATGATGTAATGCGTCAGGCTATGCATGAAGGATTCAGCGAGTTGGCGTTTAACGTTGGCGGCGAAGTTTGCTTCGCTGACATCGAAATGGCTCTTGATCTGAAAGCCGATCTTCGCATCCTCGGTCTGCAAGATCAGATCGACGCCCTTGTCGTTGAGAGCCTGGTTTTGCTCGATGTGGCAAATGCCGAGAAAATGGCGATGCTGATTCCAATAGCTGGCGAACTGCGTCAAGAGCGTGTCATGGCTGACCTCGGCAAAGCAAGCCGTAGTCTCCTTGTCCGATAGCCCTCTACTCAGCAAAGCTGTGACAAGTCGCGTTGTGTTGCTGGTTGAATGCGACTGACTGGTCACGTTGATCCCCCCAAAGATCTGCCGCTGGCGTTCAAACGCCATCAGTTGCCCCGTCACAGCGGTCACACGGGCCGCTCATCGGCATGGCGAAGTCTATCACAATGCGGGTAAGCCGGTTATGCCTCATCGGCAAAAGATGCATCCTGTTACGCAATCGATCACGAGCTGGTTTTACAGCACACATATCGCTTTTATCGTGAGTAATGATGCTTATCTAGCTGGTCGAGAGCGGCACGAGCTAACGCTGCCTCTTGCGATTCGCGATAATCGCGGACGACTAGCCGAAGGATGTTGATGCCGCGTTGCACCTGGCCACGGCCGATGGCGACGCCAGCGGCTTCCACTAACAGGTTGTATCAGTTTAGTTTCAGGACCGCCGCCCGCGCAGCGCCCCGGCCCTTCCATTTCGGTTGCTCGGCGGGCGCGGTTCGGACCCAGACAACTCCACTAGCCCAGACCGAGGAAATCCGCTAAGTTCTGGTCGTTCAAGGATGAACGCCCATGAGCTTTTGCTTTTATCCCAAGCATGAATTCGCCTGCCCGCAGCTGATGCACTGCCCACATCTGGGCGGCGCGGCGCTTGGGGCGGTCGTCCATATCGCTAACTCCAGCGATGACACCATTCACCTCCTGCATCGTCAATTGGACGCCGCGCGGCAGTCCGTCTCGGATTTGACGGTCGAGAACGAAGCGCTCAAGCGCGAGATCGGAGAGGGAGGGATTCGAACCCTCGGTACGGTTTAACCCGTACACGGCATTTCCAGTGCCGGATCTTAGCACGGCAGCGCTCAACCAATCTTAGGAAGGAGGAATGAGGACTGAGTTGATTCGCCTTCGCGTGACAGTGAAGGCGATTTGGGCGCCGGTGCTTCGGGCGCGAGTGCCCCCAAACCCCTGTTTGCTTGCCTCCGCCGCCGGGTGGGGAGAGGCCCTCGATTTTGCGTCATTCGCGACAGTGCGTCATCGATGGAATAAGCTTTTATCAACAAATGGCTTGCGTCGATGTCGCGAACGCGATGGCTCCAGCGGCCTGTGACGCACGGTTGTCGCTTGCGTCACGGCGCCTGGTGCGTCGTACAGGTCTTGTCAGTTTTCCGGATCGGTCCGTTAGGTACGGCGTGCCTATGGCATTCGGCAGATTCGGAATATGACGACCGAATCATTGAATCCTGCCACCGGCTGAATCGCGATCTCGGTGATCGACGTTGTTGTTTGACGACGGCTTCAGGCCACCTCCAGCGCCGGATCATACGCCGACTGGTTGCATGGCAATGCAAAGTTCCAGCGTGTTGCAGCCCCCCAATCACAAACGATCGGTGTTCACCTGCAACAGGGATCGCTTGCTCACGGCAATCGCCATCAGTCCTGACTCGGAAGCGGAGATACATGATCACTCGGGCCGACTATCCTCCTGTATGTAAACTCCGCAAGGAGCACCACTCGACGTCTTCAATCCGTCTGGTGTGCCCACATAATCATGTCTACTCGGCCCCGACGTGCTCGCCCTTCTCGGCAACCGAGCGCTTCATGAGCAGTACCAGAACGATTAAACCGAACGCCAGAACGCCGAACAGCCAGAAGACATCGAAGTAGGCAAGTGAAACCGCTTGCTGCTGGCGGAGGTCCGACAGCGACTGCAAGGCCATCTCCTGCGACGCGCCGGGTCGCCCGTCTGCTGGAAGTAGAAGGCTCGGGCTTGCTGGAAGAACGAGGTCACGGCCGGGTTGAGGGGGTCGAGAAACTCGCCCACGCGCGAGGTGTGAAAATGTTCGCGTCGCCACTCGATGGCTGGGGCAAGAGACGTGCCCACGCTGCCCCCCTCGTTGCGGAGCAAGGAGAACAGGCCAACCGCGGCCCCGCGCAGTTCGGGCGGGATGTACTTGAAGGCGGCCACGCTGATCGGAGCGAAGATCAGCGACAGGCCGGTGATCAACACCACCCGTGGCCAGATTACGATGAACGGACTGATAGACAAGTTCATGTAGGCCATCCAGCAATTCCCGCAGCCCATGATCAAGAGACCAAGCGCAATCAACCAGCGGGCATCGACGCCCCGACCGATGAGAGCGCCAACAACGAACAAACCCATCACGGAGAAAATGCCCGAGGGTGACTGCACGAGCCCCGAGACGTATGCATCGTAGCCGAACTGGGACTGAAGCAGGCCCGGAAGGGACGTGCTGGCTCCGTAGAGCACACCGAACGCACAGAAGATAATGATCGAGCAGACCGCGAAGTTTCGCTCGCCTAGCGGCCGGAAGTTGACCACCGGGTTAGCAATCCGGATCTCCCGGAAGACCAGGCTGCCCAGCCCGAGAACGAACACGATGAAGAGCGTCTGCACCCGCCAGAAGGCGTCATTATACCAATCCCACTCCTGCCCCTTGCTGAGCATCACTTCCCAGCTCGACATGATCAGCACGAGCAGCCCCAGGCCGATGTAGTCGAAATTAAGCGGTTGCTTTTGCAGCTCGGCACGCTGCTTTTTGAGGTAAGCAGGATCATCAATCAGGAGGTAAGACAGAAGAAAGCCGACGGCACCGACGGGGAGATTGATGTAGAAAATCCAGCGCCAGTCGTAGGTGACTGTGAGATAACCGCCCAGCGTCGGGCCGACGACCGGCGCCAGCAGGGCCGCCACGCCGAACATCGTCTGGGCAGCGCCTTGTTTCTCGGGCGGGAAGCTGTCGAGGAGGATGGCCTGGCTGGAAGGTTGCAGCCCGCCGCCGCCAAGCCCCTGAATTATGCGGAAAAGAATTAGCTGTTCGAGGCTGGTGGCCATGCCGCAGAGGCCCGAGGCAATGGTGAAGATGGCGATCGAAAGCAGGAAGTAATTGCGACGGCCGAGGTGGGCCGACAGCCAGCCCGTGATCGGCAAGATGGTGGCATTGGCCGCGAGGTAGCTGGTGAGGACCCAATCACTATCGACATTCGCCGCCGACAGGCCGCCGGCGATGTACCGCAGCGCGACGTTGGCGATTGTTGTATCGAGCACCTCCATGAAGGTGGGCACGACCACCGCGGCCGCGACGAACCAGGGGTTGATCGCCGGGCGGCTCGCGGCGGTCGGGGCCAGGACCGCGCTGCTCATTGGGGGGCCTCCTTCGGCGGGAGGAGCGACAGAGGATGGATCGCACGGCTCTCTTGATGCATCCGTCCTCGGTCAAGGGCCGCTGGGACCGTTGGGAACGGGGACATCCGATGATGAGGCTTCCCCAGAGATCGACACGACGGGGCCTTGTGGAAGCGCGCGGAGCGGTTGCAACATCTCCCCGGCGTGTGGCCCCACGGGCCGTTCCTTGTAGTACACGTAGGGGACGACTGACAGGCCGACGAACAACGGGGCCTTGTTCGGATCGTAGTCGGTCAGCTCGACGCGTACGGGCAGCCGCTGGACGATCTTCACGAAGTTGCCGGTGGCGTTTTGCGGCGGGAGCAGGGCGATGGTTTGACCGGTCCCCATGGTGAAGCCGGTGATGCGGCCTTCGTATTCACGCCGACTTCCGTACATGTCCACTTCGCAGCGAACGCGATGGCCGATGCGCAGGTCCCCGAGCTGGGTCTCTTTGAAATTGGCATCGATCCAGATTTCTGTGAGCGAGCGGACCGCCATGACGCTCTGCCCAACCTGGACGTTATTGCCGGGGTTGACGTTGCGCCGGGTCACCATGCCATCAATCTCGCTGGCGATATCGCAATAGCGGAGGTTGAGCTCCGCCTTGGCGAGGTCGCGCCGGGCTTGGAGGAGCTTGGTCTCGGCCTGCCGGACCCCCGCGCCTGGGGCACGATTCGCTCCATGACGCGGTCAATGTTCCCCTCCTTGTCCCGGCGGGCGAATTCCTCGAGGGCTTGCCGGGGCGTCTGGGAAGAGGCGGTGAGCGGGAGGCCGACCTGCGCCAGGCTCTGGACCAACTGGGCCAGCGTCTCGCGGACCCCAGAAAACGTCTGGTTGAGATCGGCGGGGACTTCCGCCAAGTCTCCGCTCTCGGGGCGCGCGGCGAGGCCGAGGGCGACCCGCGCCTCATACACGTCCTCGAGCGCCTGCTCGGCCCCGGCTGCGGCCGTCCGTTCGGCCTCGAGGCGCTGATCGAAATCCTCGCGGGAGAGCGCGTTGCGGCTGAAGACGCCCTTGGCGCGGGCGAGGTCCGCCCGGGCGCGGTCCAGGGTCGCCTCCTTGCTCCTCAGGGCCGCGACCCGGGCCCGGAGCTGCGCGACAGTGTCGTCGACGTCCTCTATCGACCGCTGAAGCTTCCACCGCTGGCTCCGGGCCTGGGCCAGGATGCCCCGGACCTGGGACCGGGCGACCTCCAGGTCGGCCTCGGCGTTGACTACCGCTGCCTTCTTGATGTCGACCTCGACCTGGTAGGGCTCCTTGTCGAGCTGGACCAACAGGGCCCCCTTCTGCACACGGTAGTTGTCATCCACCAGGACGCGGCTCACCAGGCCTGCGACCCGCGGGGCTACGAGCGTCACATGGCCGTTGACATATGCGTCGTCGGTGGAGACGGTGTTCAACAGCGATTCCACGTAAGGGATCAAGAAGTACCCGCCGGCCGCCAGGCCGACCACGACCCCCGCCCGCAGTAGCCATTTGCGCCACGGGTGCGCCGGCGCCCGGGCCGCGGGCGGTGGGTTGTCCAGGCGGGTATCGGCGTCCGCGTCCGCGGCCTGGTGGTCGAGACGGGCGGTCGCATCGGTGTGTGGCGGGCGTCGGCCGTCCCGCGATTCCGCCGGCGCCGCGCCGGCACGGGTCGGCCCTGCCGTGGTTGCGGGTTCTGAATGCCCGTCATATGTGGTGGCCATGGCGATTTCCTCCCCTTTCAGGCGGTCCCAGTTCCTATGTATCGCTGTACCGTCGGCAGAGCGATGGCGTCGCCGGGGAATCACGGCGCCCGATCCGCGTGCGATCGGATGAGATTCCCCGCGGCATCGGAAGCGAGGCGGTGCGGTCTTCTCCGGAGCCGAAGCGGCAGCGGATCGACGGGTCCCTGAGCCGGCTCCTGCGGAGTTCCTTGGCCGGGCACCTCCAAGGAGAAGCCGACCGTAGCGGTCACCGGCAAGCCGCCCCGATAGACCTGTTCGGGCGGCAAGACGGCGGACCGGTCCCCCGAGACACGGCCAATGACAGGCGCGGCACTGAGGGCGTCGTTGGCGATGGTGTTGTGCGTGACCGGCGGGATGTTTGCGGCGCCGGCTTCGTCAGCCCCCGAGCCGACGATGATCGTCACGGCTGCTCCCCCATTCGATCCGGTCGGCGCCGTCGCGGTGAGGCCTGGGACGCCGGTGTTGCTCCCCGGTGGAAGGCCGTAGGCTACCCCTGAGCCCGCCATGACGGACGGAGTAACGAACTCGGGCCCGCCCGAATCGGCGAAGGGGTCCGAGGCGATGACCGGGAAGGGACTCAAGAGGAGGACGTCGCCGCCGGTCGTGAGCACGATCGCGCCCTGGCCAGGGATCGCCGGCAACAGACGATCCTCCAGTTCGCAGGCCCGCAGATCGGGACGGTAGTTCCAGTGCCTCTTCATCGTCTCACCTCGGGGGGACACAAAGTGGGAGCAGGTCGCTCCGGGGGGGCGACGGACGCCTTGGACCGAGACGATCCTGTCCGGCACGATCGAGCGCGCCCTGCAAGTCGGGGCCGAGCGTCGGCAAGGAGCGGATGGTGCTCATCGCGTGTCTCCGCCCTTTCGGTCGTCGTCTAAAGGCTCGGGAAATTGGCACTCGCACACCTCGATTTCATTGAACCTGATCGGCGCCCGAGTCACGTTCATGAGCGCTTGCAAAGCCAACTGCTTCGCATGGTGAGACTTGGCTCGTCCCCTCAAGACCAGGCCGGAGTCGCGGAATGACAGTCGGAACTCGCGGACCCGCGCCCCCAACTGCCGCCTGACCAACTCTTCGAGCTCGGCCAGCGTCTCTGGCGTCAAGTGGCCGGGTCCGCCGCGATCGGGTTCGCGGTTCATGGCTGTTCCTCGGCCAAGGCCCGGTTAATACGGCGACTTTTCCGTTTTGTTTGTTGATTCCGCTTGAGAACCCGAGTCACCGCGGACAGGGTGCTCAGCGGTGCGCGGGAAACGAGTTGCCGAACATCGGCCGGCCGCTCCTGGACTGTTCTCGGGTCGCCTCGTTCTGGATCACGTCCCAGTGCTCGACGAGAACCCCGTACTCGATGCGGAGGATGTCCGCGGCGATCCAGTTCGCGGGCGCCGCGAACCCGGAGAACCGGCCATGGACGATCACGAAGTGCCCGTCCGCCACGATAACGCCAGGCTCATACTTCAGGGTCGACGGCAGGCTCCGGACGAGGTTGAAGAGGCCCTCGCGACCGGGTGCGATGTGCGCGCTGTGTTGGATGTAGCCGGGCGACCAGAACCGCTCGGCCGCCGCGTAGTCGCGCCGGTTGAACAGCGTGTCGAAGGCCTCCAGCACCAGTGCTTTGTTGTTCTCCTGTGTCGCCTGACTCATTGGTGCCTCCATTAAGCCTGGCGGGTGTCCGGCTTCCGCCGACCACTCCACCGGGATCGGATTGCCGGTATCAGGCGCTCAGGAACAACTTGGCGTGCTTCAAGAAGACCTCTGCGTGTTGATACTGAGCGCCGTGGTTTGAGTCGGGATACATGATGAGCTGCGCATCCGGCAGGTGCTTCGCCAGGATGAACGCGTTGATCGGGAGCACCACGATGTCCTTGGTGCCATGCACGACGAGGGTCGGGTGCTTGATGTTCCTGAGCGTGGCGTACCGGTTACTCGACGGCACCGCCCCCCATTCCCGAATTGCGTGCAGTTGCGCTTCGGCCGTCTTCGGCGAGACGGGCCGGTCCCGGTCGGTGGTCCGCGCCGCCAGCCGGTCCAAGTACGCCCGGCCGGCCGCCTGGCTCGCATCGCTGGGCGAGAAAAACGCGGCGAGCAAGAACTGCACCGGGTCGGCCCGCTCCTCGGCCGAGAGTTCGGTGAAAGTCATTCCCTCCCCGCCCCGCGGGCCCGTCCCCAACAGAACAATCCGGCCCACGCGGTCCGGGTGGTCGAGCGCCAGTTGTTGGGCGATCATGCCGCCAAGAGAGAAGCCCACCGGCATTAATCTTCTTCAAGCCGAGGGCATCGCAGAACGCCAGGGCGTCCCGCGTCATCTCCGAGACTGTGCCCGGCGTTTCGCCGCCGGAGCTCGCGACCCCGGCGTTGTCGAACAGGATGACGTCGTACTCGGCGGCGAGGCCGTCGGTGACCTGAGGGTCCCAGTCGTCCAGGTTTCCGCTAAAGTAATTCAGGAAGACGAGCGGGGCCCCGCCCGGCTTCCCCCAACGCCGGTAGGCAAACCGAATACCCTCCGTCTCGACGAACCGCGTGGGCACGGTTAATGCCGTCTGGGTACTCATTGTCTGATCTCCCCCTCCGCCAGCCAGTAGAGCGTTGTGAACTTTCCAGCCTCGATATCTAGCTCGCGGACCCTAATCGATCAGTCCGCGAACGGAGACGCATTGATCAGGTCGCAGAAATTGGGGGCCTTGTAACCGGCGACATGCCGCTCCCCAATCCCGGCCAGGAAATTTCCAGCCGCCGTCTCCGGCTTTCGGACGACAATCTCGGCCATCACCTTTTGGTATGCCTTTTTGAACCCCGGGCGAGGGAACACCGCGATCACTTGCGCGACCGCCTCCGTGGGAAGCCGATCAATCCCGAAGCCAGCAACATCTGCACCCGCTCCGGCGCTGACCAGGGCGATTTCCGGACGCTTGCGCTCGACGATCCCGCCTGAAGTGTGCAGCGCGACTGCGTCCCAGACGACCTCGATCGACTCCTTCGGGACGCCGTTGGCCTGGAGGAACTCGGCCGCGGCGTCCGCCCCGTCCACCTCGAACCGTTGCTTGCCCATGAACCGCTCGGTCTGGCCGAGGTCGTGGAACACGGCCCCCAGGTAGAACAGTTCGCCGTCGAACTTCAGATTCATCGCCCGACCCAGGAGCGCCCCGAACACGTATGTCCGCAGGACGTGGTTGAACACGACCGGGGCAGACAGCTCGCGGACGTAGTCCGTGGCGTCCCGGACCAGCTTGCTGTCCGGCAACGCGACCCCCGCGACCTCCCTGGGGATGGGCCACGCCTCCGGGGCTGCCTGGAGGACATCGCTCCGCCCCGCCCCTTGGTAGCGGCTCCATCTTCTCTCGTCGCCATGGTCGGCCCTCGATTGTTGGTACCGGTATTTTTCGACCCGACGACTCAACTCCAGAGAACTTCAGCCGGATCGTATATCAGCGCTGACCCGGAAACGCCCCGCCATCGAAGACGCGGTTCTGCCCTGTGACGGGTTCAGTATTCAAACCACATCTTCAACGCCGCGTTTTTCTCAGCGGTGTACGGCGGGAAGAGATGATCGATGGCCACGTCGGGCGGCGAGATGAGCATCGACTTGGCATGGGTCAACATGTCGAAGCCGTATTTCCCGTAGTAGTGCCCCATTCCCGCCGACCCCACGCCCCCGAATGGCATCGATTCCACGTACAGGTGGATGTTTACCTGGTTGACTGCGCCGCCGCCGAAAGAGAGTTCGCCGACGAAGCGATCGATCGCGCTCTGGTTGCGGCTAAAGATGAAGGCCGCCAGCGGACGCGGGGCGGCGGCAATTCTGCCGAACGCCTCGTCGAGCGTTCGGTACGTCAGAACAGGCAGGATCGGCCCGAAGACCTCGTCCTCCATGATCCGGTCGTCCCAGCTCACCGGGTAAACGATCGTCGGGTCAAGGTACCGGGCGTCCGGGTCGGACCGGCCGCCGATGACCACCTTCGCCGGATCGATCAGGGCCGCGAGGCGCGAGACTTCGCGGGCGCTGATGACGCGCGAGTAGTCGGGATTGGACTTCGGGTCCTCACCGTAACAGGGCGATCAGCGACGCCTTCGCTTGTTCGACGAACGCCTCCGCCACGGACTCGTGCACGTACGCATAGCCGGGCGACGTGCACCATTGCCCACCCCACGCCATCGCGCCCCAAACGATCTTCTTGGCGGCGTCCGGGATGTTGGCGGTTTCGTCGACGAGCGCCGGATTCTGACCGCCGAGC
Source organism: uncultured Isosphaeraceae bacterium (assembly GCA_963850935.1). Taxonomy (GTDB): domain Bacteria; phylum Planctomycetota; class Planctomycetia; order Isosphaerales; family Isosphaeraceae; genus CAWFRS01. The sequence goes on along the minus strand of CAWKNT010000024.1, from coordinate 234,634 downwards.
TCGAGCAGGACCGGCGTCAGATTCTCGGCCGCCGCCCGTGCGACGACCTTACCCGTACTGGTGCTGCCGGTAAAGAAAATGAAATCGAACGGAAGCTTGAGAAGCTCCGTGGTCTCTTCGCGATGACCGGACACCGCCGCGACGGCGTCCGGCTCGAAATACTTTGGCACCAGATCGAGTAGTAATGCAGACGTAGCCTTCACCGCGTTGCTCAGCTTGAGCACGCAGCAGTTGCCGGCCGCCAGCGCCGCAATTGCCGGGCGGAGCAGCAGGAGCAGGGGACCATTAAAAGGACCGATAATCAGCGCCACGCCGTACGGATCGCGATAGACAACACCGCGATGCCCGGTGGCGGCGAGCGCCCGCGGCACGGGGGCCTCGGTCGGCGCCATCCAATCCTTGAGCTGGCTCTTCTGGAACGCGACCTCGCCCGAGGCATGCGAGCGTCTCGAAGACCTGCTCCTGACTGGCCGTCTTGAAGTCCTGCCCGACCGCCCGCTGGAGTGCTGCCTCGTTCTCCCCGACGAGCCGGGCCATGCGGTCGAGTTGCTCGAGTGCGCCAGGTAAAGCTCCGCGTTACGCCCGTCGCGAAGTGGCGTTTCTGCCTGTCGAACAGTTCCTGGAACAAATTCATGGCGTTGCCTCATCAAAACGAGCGGATTAGCTTCGAGTCTTTCGGGCGACCGATTGAGTCAACCCATTGTCAGAACCATGCGAAAGCGCGCCTTCCCGGCCATCATCTTCGCGTACGCAGCCGCAGCTTCCTCGAGCGGGAAGGTCTCGATCATGGCGGATACACCGGTCAGGGCACTGAATCGAAGCGTTGCGTCACCGGTCGCTGGATCGCCCGTCAAGGCACCTTCGAGCTTGCGGCTTCCGAATATGAGATCCATGCTTGAGGCCTCAATCGGCTCAGGCCCGACTCCGAGGACAATCGAGACGCCGCCGGGACGCAGGCCCTTGAAGGTCGCGGCGACCGTCTTACCGCCGGAAGCGGTTACCAGAATGACCTTGGCGCCGCCGAGCGCCTGAAGAGCCGCGGCGGGATCGGTCGCGGCGCTGTCGATGTAGTGGTGGGCGCCGAGCTTCTTTGCCAGTTCGGCCTTGTCTGCCCCGCGGGCAATCGCCGCAACCTCGAATCCCATATGCCGGGCATATTGCACACCCAGATGTCCGAGGCCGCCGATACCGAGCACCGCGACAAGATCACCGGCCTTCGCCGGCGCGTTTCGCAGGGCGCTGAACGTCGTGAGTCCCGCGCACAGCAGCGGCGCCGCATCGACCGCAGACAGGTCGTCAGGGATCGACATGAGCCCGCTCGCCTTTGCGATCATGACCTCGGCATACCCGCCGTCGTGATGAATGCCGGTATATTCCTGGTTCCGGCAGTTCACGAGATCGCCGCCGCGGCAGAACTCGCAGTGGCCGCAGGGGCCGCCGAGAAACCCGACACCCACGCGCTGACCGACCGCCCAGCCCTGGACACCGTCGCCAAGCGCATCGATCCGGCCCACGGCCTCGTGTCCGGGGACGCGCGGGTAGGTGACACCGGGGAAGATTCCGTCGACTGTCGCCGAATCCGAGTGGCAGACGCCACAGGCCTCAACGCGAATCCGGACCTTCCCCGGCGGGGGCGCCGTCAGCTCCCGCTCCACCACTTCCATGCGGCCGGGCTTGCTCACCTGAACGGCGCGATAGGTTGTCGTTTTCACCGTCAGCTCTTTCGTCTTGAGAAGGTGGGTCGGCACCGTGAGCCGGGCCTGACTGCGAGGAATTCTGTTCCGTGCTTGTAATAACTGAGAGCGGGAGAGGGACACAGAATGCGGTAAACTCAAGCGAGCTTCATTGAATTGCCGCGGCCACCAATTGTTCCAGTTTTCGATCGAGCATCGTGGCGACGTCGGTCACTTTCGCATTGCCGAACTGGCCGAACAGAGAGGACGGCCTGTCGTATTCCAAGCAGGTTTTCCCTTGCTCGTTTTCATAGATCAGCACTCGGAGGGGAGCATATAAACTTGCCTTGATGTCGTGCTGCGTCATCTGGATGGCGAACAACGGATTGCCGACCAAGTACTGGATCGCTTTCTTCTCCTGGCCGACGAGGCGCAGGAGTGATCCATGGTCGCTTGTCGTAAAGAGCATGAAGCCGCTTGGTCCCACCATCGCTTCGAGCTTGGCCCTGGCTATTGCGACATCTTCCCCGGCCGCGAGCGACTTGTAGGATTCCGCGTTGAATTGCCCCAGTTGCTGTTCAAAGCCTTTCGTAACACGATCGAACGGTTTTTCAGCCACTACTTGAATGTGTTCCACCGTGATGCGGGTGACATTCATCCGATTGCCTCCCTGGCACGCGAGTCGAGATTGGTCGTGAAAACCATTGCCGCCGAGGATAAGAGCCGACAGTGCGAAAGCAACGATCATCAGCATGGCCCTCGTCATGTCATGCCGGTGTAATTCGCAACAGGAGCCGCTCGTGCTAGACTGTGGACACGAGCTCTCGCTGCCGGTCGGATCGGCAGTCGCGCGCGGCACGGCGACTCGACTGCGGTTCCGACCCGTGCCGATAGACACGCCGGCAAACCTCGCGTACTCTAGCGTGCTTGAGATAGTTGCTGTCGACCATGTGCCCACGGTTATTAGACTGGTTTATGTGTATCCCTCCCGTCTACGGGGCGGCAAGCGGAGCGTCGGCGAGCCCTGGGTCAATGGACCGGGCGCGATTGCCAGGCATTCTTTCCGCCGTCTGCTCTATCTGAGAGTGGGAGGGGGACACCGGATCAGGCAAGATCCGTGGCGGGTCGGGATTATTCACGCTTGGCCGACACCGTGATCGAAGAACACACCACAGGCGTTATCCAGCGCTACCTCGACGAGCTGGCCGGGGATTCGCCCGCCGAGCCGATTGTCCGCGCGCTTTTGGAGCGGGCCGCCCACCGGCTGCACGCGCTGTGCGCCAATTTGCTGTACCGAAGTTACCCGCGTTTGACAAAGCCGCCACTGAATCTCGAGACCGAGGAAATGCTCGGCGGCGTGGTGGAAGGGTTGCTCAAGGCCATGCGGTCAATCCGTCCACAGACCGTACGCCAGTTCTTTGCGCTGGCCAATCAGCACATGCGCTGGCAGCTCAATGACCTCGCCCGCCGCTTAGATGAACAGCCGGCTGCGATGGAACTGCAGGAAGGAATCGTTTCGGCGCCGGCGAGCAGCGGTTCCGGAATCAGTGCGAATGGCCGTCGCATGCTGGACGCGATCGACAAATTGCCGGACGAAGAGCGGGAAGTCTTCGGCCTGGTGCGCCTGCAGGGGCTAACCATCGACCGAGGCCGCCGAAGTGCTGGATGTTTCGGCCAAGACGGTGCAACGGCGTCTGAATCGTGCACGGCTGTTGCTTGCGGAAGAGCTGGACGACCTGCGACCGAAAGAAGAGCCGCCGGCGAACGCGTAGTCAGGTGGAGTCGGAGAACGACCGAGATCGGTGTCAAAAGCCCCGCCAGACAAACGAGTTGAGAGAGACCCGATGGCCGGTGATCCGCGCGTACAAGAGCTGCTCGAAGAGCTGCTGGAATCGGGGGCATACGCCGGAAGAAGTGTGTCGTCATTCCCCGGAGTTGCTGCCGCAGGTCCTCAATCGCTTTCGCCGAGTGCACGCGTGCGACGCTCAGTTAGACGCGTTCTTCCCGCTGCCCGCGTCCAGTTCGCCCACGGGCAAACCTGGATCGATTGAGCCAGGCCCAGATCTGCCCGAGATTCCTGGTTATGAAGTGCAGGAATTGCTGGGCCGCGGAGGCATGGGCGTCGTCTTCCGGGCCCGGCACCTGCGCTTGAACCGCATCGTCGCGCTGAAGATGGCGCTTGCCGGCGCGTACGCGAGCCCCCACGAGCGGGAGCGATTCCAGCGGGAGGCGGTGGCGGTGGCTGGGCTTCGGCACCCCAACGTCGTGCAGATTCACGACGTGGGCGACTTCGACGGACGGCCGTACTTCACGATGGAGTACATGGAAGGCGGCAGCCTGGCCGAGCGGCTCTCGGGCACGCCCATGCCTGCTCATCAGGCCGCGCTTTTGGTTGCGACCCTGGCGTCGGCCGTACAGGCCGCACACATGGGGGGGATCATTCATCGTGATCTCAAGCCGTCCAACGTGCTGCTCACCGCCGACGGCACGCCCAAGGTCGCCGACTTCGGCCTCGCCCGGCGACAGGAGGGCGGTGCCACTCTCACAGCTGAGCGGCGCCAGGATCGGCACGCCCAGCTACATGGCCCCCGAACAGGCGCGGGGCCTGACGCATGACGTTGGGCCTGGCCTGGACATCTACGCACTGGGTGCGATCCTGTACGAGCTGTTAACCGGCCGGCCGCCGTTCCGCGCGGAGACGGCGGCCGAGACGCAGCGCCAGGTCGTCGAGCAGGAGCCAGTATCGCCGTCTCGGCTCAACGCCACGGTACCGAGGGACCTGGAAACGGTGTGCCTGAAGTGCCTGGAGAAGGAGCCTGCTGGGCGATATACGACGGCGGGCGATCTGGCGGATGACCTGACTCGGTTCCTGAATCACGAATCGATCCGGGCACGCCCAACGGGGCCGCTGGTTCGCCTGGCCCGATGGGGCAAGCGGAACCCGGTTCCGGTGGCGTCGCTGAGCATTGTATTGGTGACCTGCCTGGTCGCGATCGCGACGATCCTCTGGCAATGGCGCAACGCGGTCGAAGCCCGGCAGCGAGCCGAGCTGGCCGTCAGGTCCGAACGCTGGGAACGCTATCGTTCGAACATCTCGGCGGCTGCGTCGGCGCTTCAATTCCAGAACAACAGCGGCACGGCTCGGCGGGCCCTCGAGGCTGCGCCGCAAGAGCATCGCAACTGGGAGTGGCGACACCTGAAGAGTCAGCTCGACAACTCACGCGCCGTGATGCCCGGCACGCCCACCGATGCGTTGTTGCGACGGCCGATATCAGCCCGTCGGGCGATCAGGTCGCCGTTGTGGACAAGGATGCTCGTACCGTCAACCTCTGGGAAACGGCGACAGGTAAGTTCAACGGCGCCCTGATCGGCCACGCGGGCCCGGTGGAGGTGCTGGCTTACAGCCCCGACGGCAAGCGTCTCGCCTCCGGTTCCGCCGACAAGACCGTTCGTTTGTGGGACCCGGCGACCTTGAAAGAAGTCGCGGTGCTGACGCGGGCATGAGAATCCAGTCGATTGGCTTTACTACAGTCCGGATGGCCTGCGGATCTGCTCGGTGGGCGGCGGGTCCGCTCGGCTTTGGGACGCCACCACGGGCCGGCCGGTCGCCGTGCTCGGGGGGCCGGTGAGGCGTCTTGGTGTGATTTTCACGCCGGACAGCCGGCGACTCGTGATCGGAATCGATCGCGAGGCTCGCGTGTACGACGCGGGCTCGGGGCAGCAGATCACGGCGCTGGGAACCCATCAAAGTGCAAGTCGTGCACCTGGTGGTCAGTCCGGACGGCAAGCGGATCGCGTCATGCGATCACGATGAGAATGATATCCGCTTATGGGACGGACTGACCGGACGGGAGATCGCCGTGCTGCGCGGCCACACATTTTGCCCTGAGGTCCTGGCCTTCAGCCCTGACGGGGCGCGGCTTGCCTCGGGCGGGACCTATCCCGACGTCGCCATTCGTCTGTGGGAGTCAGCGACGGGACGGCCGATTGCCATAGTGACGTGGCCACGGGAACACGATCCGAAGCATCGCCTTCGACTCAGATGGCCGACGAGCCGTTTCGGCTTCCGCCGAGCAGGCCTGGCTGTGGGACGGTGTCACCGGCGAGCGGCTCGCGCAACTGCGCGACTACTCGGGCGACCTGTGGAACGCGATTTTCAGCTCGGACGGTAAGCGAGTTATCACGGCATCGGCTGATCAGACTTTACGGGTCTGGGACTCGGAACTGGGGCAGTTGGTCGCCGTGTTGCGCGGCCACACGGCGCGAGGTCCATGCCGCGGCGTTCGCCGCGCAGAGCTCGCTTCTGGTGTCGGTCTCGTCCGATGGCGAGGCGCGCGTCTGGGACACGAAGCTGGCGGAGCGGAACGGCATCTTGCGCGGTCATGACGGCTTCGTGTACGACGTGGCGTTCAGCCCCGACGGCACGCACGTGGCCTCCGCGGCCTGGGACGGCACAGCGCGTGTGTGGGACGTGACCACATGCCGGCAAACCGCCGTGCTGCAACACGAACAAGGAAAACGGGACGACAAAATCGTAGGCTCTGTGGCCTGGCACCCCGGCGGCAAGCAACTTGTCACAGTAACACGCGCCGATACGATCACCCTCTGGGATCTGGACACCAGCAAACGCCACCGGGTCTTGAAGGCACCGACCGGCGAATGGACCGGGGAGGCTCGAGCGGTCTTCAACCAGGCGGGGACGCTGCTCGCCTGTGGAAGCCGAGACGGTGCCATACGTCTCTGGGATGTGGCCACCGGGGAGCCGGCAAGTGTCTTGCGAGGACACGAGGCTTCTGTCTTCGACGTTGCGTTCAGCCCTGAAGGAAACCAGCTCGCCAGCGTGGGATGCGACAGGACAGTGCGGCTTTGGGATCTTGCAAGCCAGTCCGCACTCGCGATCCTGCCCGGGGACGCGGATGGCTACCGCATCGCGTACTCCCCGGATGGCCGCCTAGTCGCGGGTTGCTCCAGGGGCGGCAATGTGCGCCTTTGGAACGCGCACACGCACCAGGAGCTTCATGTCTTGCCGCACGGGAACCGGGTGTACGGACTCGCGTTCAGTCCCGACGGCACGCGTCTGGCGACGGGCTGCAGTGAAAACACCATACGGATGTGGGACATCGCGTCCGGACAAGACGTATGCGAGCTGCGAGGACATCAGGCGTATGTTCATGCTGTTGCCTTCAGCCACGACGGGACACGACTAGCCTCCGCTTCCGGAGACTTGACGGTGCGCATCTGGGGCACGGTCCCAGCGTCCGCACGGGCGCGACCGCCAGACGCCAATGTCGTGCGGGGAGAGTAGCCCCCGAGAATGGTGCTCGTCGCCTAGCATCTCGCCCTTATAGCCCGGGCCGCTACTCGATCTCAGCCGGCTGCTGGATCTGGTGACGCTGTTGTACCTCGCGGACCTGGTCAGGAAATTCCTCGATCGTCCACAGGTAAGCGGAGGCCGTGCGATCTGGGTTGTGCCGGCGCTGCTCCCGGTGCTGCAGGGTCTTGAGAGGGATTCCGTAAGCGCGAGAAAACACGGCCTGGTTTATGCCAAGTCCTTCGCGGATCGCTTTCGCATCCGCAAACTCAACGATCGTGGTTCGGCCGTTGTTGGGCTCGCCCGTGATATGCGCGATCACTTCCTCCATGCCTGCGATAAACTGAGTACATTTTCCCGCGGTGCTTCTTGATTCCGCGCCTGTTAAGCGGAAACCCAGGTCATCGCGAGCTTGCGAACTGTCGAAGCTTCCCGACGGGGGCCAGCAAACCTCAAATGCCGCACCTCCGTTTCAGGATCGTTGGGTTCGGGGCGGTAATAGCTTGTAAACCGTTTTTGTAAACCAAGAGGAGCAGAGATGGTCAGGAGCGGTTTACGGGCCACAAAAAAGGAGTTTACACCGAAGCGACGTAAACCCCATATTTAGATGAATTTAGAGGAGAGGGAGGGATTCAAACCCTCGGTCCAGTTTGACCCGGACACGCCATTTCCAGTGCCGTAGTTCAGCGCACGAATCTTTGCGATCTCCCGCCCGCACCGCCCCGCGAAGCGCCGCGCTCAGGCGGGTCATAGGACCAGACTGCGACATCTGCCGGCACCAAGAGATCATTACATGGTCGGACGTTCGGGACGAACCATGATTTGGTAACAATTTGGTAAGAACATTGGCCGTGTCAGCCCAATGCGACGCCAACGCAACGCCGAACGCCACGCGACGTAAAGCCCTCGCGATCAAGAGATTTATGCGTCAAACCAACGTCTCTCCAATGCCACCGATGTGGCAGACGCTGAGGACTTAAAATCCTCTGGGCGGGAACGCCCGTGTGGGTTCGATTCCCACCGCCGGTATTAGGGTTACGACATTAGGGAGTAGTCAACTCGCAGAAGGCCATCGTATCACTTTAAAGGTGATAGCCCGGTCAAAGCCGGGCATGATCAGGGGAGATGCTGGCCGTTGGCCCGGATGTCAGCACACTCCCTCAAGATGTATTGCTGGAAGACGAAGATCCGCTCCTCACGCGTCCCGATGCAGCCAGGATGTCGGCTGGCTGCCATCCCTTTTTGCTGATCTTCGAATATGGCGATATCTTCCGACATTACCTTGAGCATCGTCCACCGGCCGATGCGACCCGCGAACTGCGATAGCAAGGCCGGGATCGGCCCACGCCGCGGGCCGTGGAAGCGATAGCTTTGCAGGCGCAGGCGTGTCGAGCCCGGTGACGTGGGCAGGTATGAGCCCGCGTAGCAGTAGAGGTCCGTGAGCACGAAGACGAGGTTGGGGTGAATATGGCAGTGAATGTAGATGTTCGTCGATTCGCCGCCGAGCCGACGGGTGATATTCCCTTGCCAGAAGCGGAGCCTGCGGTCCTCGCCCGAGTCGTAGGTCAGGGTTGTATACCGGTCGTCGAGCGTGTGCTCCTGGCGCTCCTCGCTTGGGTAGATCCCGCCGAAAGAGTTTGGGTGCAGGCAGGGGATGTGGTACGACTCGAGGGTGTTCTCGATGGGGAACTTCCAGTTGCAGGCGGAATCAAAGCCCCAGCTCAGGTCGGGCCGCCAACGCGGTGAGGTGAAACGCCCGGCAACCAGGTCAAAGTAAGGTTCGAGGTGATTCCGAAGGCTTGGCCCTTCCTCGGCCAGCGAAACGAACAGCAGGTCGCCGCAGCGCTCCAGGCGGAACTTCCTCAACCGAGAGTTTTCGCGGTCGAACGGCCGAAAGCAATGTGCGTCGGGAATGCGTGCGGTGAACCCATCCGGCTTGTACTCCCAGCCGTGATACTGGCAACGGAGCCGGGGACTGTGGCCCCGCTCCTGGTGTGTGAGCAAGGAATGCCGGTGGGTGCAAACGTTTTGAAAAGCGTGGAATTCACCGCCGAAATTCCGGACCAGGACCGGCTCGCCGAGCAGGTCGAGCGTCAGGAAATCCCCGTCCCGGGGTAACTCTGCAATTGTCCCGACGAGGTGCCAGGCGGGCACGAACAGCCGCTCGATCTCCCGGCGATACTGAGCCTCCGACCGATAGTGATCGGGTTTTAGTAGCGTCTCTAGGCGGTTTTGGTGAACAAACATGGCGCTCGGACCTCAGAGACCATATGGTTCATGAACACGGGGATGGCATCGCGGAGGATTCCCAAGTGCGCGCGGCACTTTCGGCGTCAGGATTCCGCTCGTCTTTGACCAGCCGCCCGTCGCTCATCCAGAGTACGCGACCGCAGCGCCGGGCCAGGTCGGGGCTGTGGGTCACAATCACGAGTGTCAGGCCGCGGTCGCGGTTCAGGGAGGAGAAGAGCTCGAGCACAAGGGCCGCGGACCGCGAATCGAGGTTCCCGGTCGGCTCATCGGCCAGGAGCACGACCGGGTCGTTGGCCACGGCGCGGGCGAGGGCAACCCGCTGGCGCTCGCCCACCGACAGCCGGGTGGGAATATGCCTGGCCCGATGGGACATGCCGACGGTCTCAAGCAGCTCCCGGGCCTTCTTGGCTCGACCCGAGGCCGAGAGGGGGCCGCCGAACATCGGCACCTGCACGTTTTCCAGCGCGGTCAGCGTCGGCAGCAGGTGGAACGACTGGAAGACGAAGCCGATCTTCCGTGACCGGAGGCGGGCGAGAGACGGTTGGCGCGACAAAGGCACCCCCTCGAAAAAGACCTCACCCGAGTCGGGGAGGTCGAGCGCCCCCAGCAGGTTAAGCAGGGTGGACTTGCCGCAGCCCGACGGACCCACGACGGCTACATTTTCGCCCGGGGCGATGGCCAGGCTGACGTCCTCCAGGGCCACGACTTTCCCGTCCGGATAGACCTTGCGCAGATGCTCGGCGGACAGCAGCGGGGGCGGGCTCGCGGCATCACTCATGGCGGAGGGCCTCCGTCGGCTGCAGGCAGGCGGCGCGATAGGCCGGCCCGACCCCGCCGATTAGCGACATCAAGAGAGTCAGGCCCAGTCCTTCGGCGAGCACGACCGGCGAGATCACTCCGCTGACGAACCCGCTGGTCTGGGGCACACCGGCGAGCCACTTGACCACCAGCATCGCCGCACCGATGCCTACAATCGCCCCCGTCAGGCTCAGCAGCAATGCCTCGCCCAGAACCATGCCCAGCACCCTGGCCCGTACCCAACCCAATGCCTGCAAGAGGCCGATCTCTTTGGTCCGCTCAATCACGGCCGTGATCATCGTATTGAGGACGGTGATGCCGCCGACGATCAGGGCGATGCCCGAGGTGATCCAGGCCATGCCGTTGGCCATGCGGATGTAGATGGTACCGCTGACGTAGGCCCGGGTTGGCTGCGCGGTGATCCCGCAGGGCTTCCCCTTGGCATCGACAAGCGCCTCGATCCGCCGCCGCACCATCTCGGCCAGCGCCTCCTTGTCCGGCGTCGGCTCCAGCTCAACGGTAAAACCGGTGACGCTCTTGGGCCGGAGCATCTCACGCTGCAGCGTGGCCAGGGGCACGACTGCGCCGCCGTTCTCGAAGAGATCAAAGCTCCGGTAGACACCGACGACATCATAGCGCTCGTCTTGCATCGTCACGGTGTCCCCGACATCCTTGTGGATTTGCTTCGCCAGGTTGGCGCCGAGCATGATCGCCCGAGAATCTTCGGGCCGAATCGCGCGGCCGGAGACGATCGTTAGCTCGTCGAGCTGGGCGCCACCCGGCCGCCAGCCGTTGACCAAAATGCTGATATTGCTGTCGCCGCGCTGGACGTCGACCAGCTCCAGCAGGCCCGACGAGACGCGTCGGACACCCGCAATGCGCTCGATCTGGTTGCCGATGTCCTCGTCGAGGTTGCTGCGAAGCTGGTCGGGGATGCCGGAGGAGACCACGACCAGGTCGATCCCGCGGCGCTCGAAATTGGCCCGGAACGACCGCTCGAAGCCGTAGGACACGCCGCGAAGCGTCACCACCGTGCCGATGGCCACGGCGATGCCGAGGATCGTCAGCAGCGATCGTGCCTTGCGCCGCACCAGGTTTTTGAGCAGGAACGTTGCGAAGTACATCAGGACGCCTCGCTCGAATCCCGCCGCAGCGCGGCCAAGTGTTTACGCACCAGTTCGACGAACAGGCGGCCATTCTGCACAGGCGCCATGTGCTTGGTCCCCGGCACGATCTCGACTGTGCAGTTAGGCAGATGATCTGCGAGGAAGCGGCTCGTTGCAAGGAACGGCGAGTGCTCGTCGTACAGGGCGACGACCCGCTGGCGGACCGAGCGGATCCGTTCCTCTGTCAATCCGGCGACGGCAAAGACGTCGCGCCCGCAGGTCGTGTCGGCCAGTCGGGGGAGCTGCGACAGCCATCGGGTCGAAGCCGGACCCATCCGCTCTCGGATCACGCGAAGCTGCGCAGGCGAGAGCTCTGCGACCGTGCGGAACAGCGTGGTGAAGTCGATGGTGTCACCCAGGTCGAGGCCGGCGTGGCCGAACATTTCTCGGAGGTCCATCCAGACATTCGCGTTGCCGACGTTCGGCCTCGAGCCGGGCGAGCCCGGGGAAGTACGGGTCCGAGAGGATCATCCCCGAGACGAGATCCGGGTACGTCGCGGCCGCGTGCATCGCCACGACCCCCCCGAAGCTGTGGCCGATTAAGTAAGCCGGCCCCAGGCCGAGCGCGTTGTGGAGACCGCGGAGGTCCTCGGCCATGTCGGCCGAGGTGTATCCGGTCGGTGTGACCGCGCTTAGGCCGTGACCGCGCAGATCATACGCGGTCACGCGATAGTCCCGCGCCAGCGTGTCTACAAGGTTGGACACCAGCCATACGGCCATGTTTGCGGTGACGGCGTGGAGCAACACGACGTCGGGTCCGGCACCAGACTGCTGATAGTGGAGGGAGACCCCGTTGACGTTAGCGTGCGGCACGGATCAGCCTCCGTTCTGTCGATGGCTCAAGTGGAAATGGATGAAGTCGGCCAGCGCGCCAACCTCGAGATCCTCGGCCTGGCGATCCTGCAGGTCGGCGATCAGCTCGTTGAAGGGAAACTTGAATCCGTAACGCTGCTCAAGTTTCTCTCCGAGTACGACTGCGTCGATCGAAACCATTTCGAGATCGTCGAAGAAGCGGGTCCGGCGGTCGATCTCGCCAAAGTACTCACGGCGGGCGAATGTCCGCAAGATGCGAACGAGGTCGTCCAGGACCGACTGCGGGGCCAGTTCGGTCATGATGCCTCCCGTTCGCCCTTGGTCCAGGCCACGATGAGGTTGCCGTCCCGAGCCGTCTCCACGCGCCAGGGCTCCGGCCCGCCGGCATCGTCATGCCCGATGACGGCGACAAGCACGGTGCCCTTTCCCGGAACGATACCCCGGACGCGCACGGCGTCAAGACCATCGGGTTCCAACAGGCCTGTGGCCCTGGCCACCGCTTGTCGAGCGCACCGGAGGCGAAGGGAAGCCTCGGTCTGATCGCCACGGAAGGCCGCGAGGATACGTTGCTCCTCGCCATCCAGCGGGGATAACCCTCCCCCGTCCGACTTCGGTGGACCCACGACCGCCAGGGCGAGGCCGAGGACGTTCGTGCCGGCCACCGAGACGGCGACCGTCGCCGCGCCGGCCCGATCGACGGCCGCGGGCGGAAATGACTGGCCAGAGTCCCCACGTCTGTGGGCCGTGAAGCGACCGTCACCCGTCGTCTCGACCTCGATATCGGACGGAAAGAGGCGTTGCGCGGTCATCTCGTTCCAGACGAGCCGGATGGCATCCTTGGCGGCGTTGCGATCGAAAAGCCAGCCCCTGAGCTTAATTTCGTCGCCGAGCGTTTCGAGGCGACGGTACTCGCGCAGCTCCGACGGGGTCAGGGTCACCTTGGCCGTCACCTGGAGCATGCTGCCCTGATTCAGGTCCACCGGCGGTTCAAGGCGGACCAGGGCGAGCGGCGCACTGGGACAGCGTGCGCCGGAACATTGCTCCTCGACCTGGTGCCAGCGATGGCTGAGGAAATACTGATCCTTGGGGCCGTGGAAGTTGACCTCGCCGAACGGGACGTAGAACCGCCAGCACTTCACGCCATTCAGGCGAATCGCGACCGAGCCGTCCTCTCTTAGGGCTTCTCCCTGGTGCAGGAAGGAGCGGGCGTCGGCGTGGCTGACCCACGACCGGGCCGTCAGCGAGGTGCCGGGGGCCATCGGGCGGCCGAAGACCTCTAGACTCTCGACGCCGATCGGCAGCATGATACGACCTGCCTGGTCCGGCTGGATCAAGTGCCAGGCCGCTAGCGGGTGCAACACCACGTCGAACAGGACCGGGTCGATCAGGAAGTCGGGCTCGGGAAGGGATCGGAACAGCCGGTCCCTAGGCAGCACCTCGACCTGGCTCTCCATCCCCTCGTCGCCGGAGCGGAGGTTGGCCCGTACCCCCTGGAACAGCGGCCCGTGGAACAGGTTGTGGTAGGTGCGTTCGACGGAGAGCGTCGACGGACGCTCGTTGGTCAGGCGGAAGGGCAGGCAGGGCGGGGCCGGGGGGTAAGCAGCCGCAAGGACCACCGTCCCCTCCGCTGCGAGCCATGCTTTCTCCTTAGGCCGGTCGGCGAGGCCGAGATCCTTGACTTCGACCACGACCCGCCACGGACCTTCGGTCGATTCCTCGGGCTCCACGCGGGCGGTCAGCTCGACGATAGTGGGGGCCTCTTCGTTGTACGCGAGCCAGCGATACAGCCGCACGTCGTGGAGAGACGTGACGACCTGGCCCGGGACCAAGACGGCGGCGGCCTCGGCCATCATCTCCAAGGTGAAGGTCATCGGCATGACCGGCACGCCGTACTGCGCGGGATCGACCTTGCTGATCTCGCGGCCGCCGACGGTGTGGTGGGTGGCGAAGTGGTCTTCGCGCAGATCCAGGACGCGCCGCATCACCAGCGTCCGTCCGGGCTGATGGTCCGTGAATGTACCGAGCAACGGCCGCACTGGCGTGCAACCGGCTTGCCCGTCCGGCTGGTGATCCTCAATTCGAGACGGCGCTGCTGGCGCATCGCGCTGCTGGCGCATCCGTGCCAAGAACAGTTCCGTGATTTCTCGCTGGTGATCGACGAACCGCCCCATTACCTCCAGGTGACGGGCCATGACTTGAGACCGCAGGTCACCGTCGGGTCGCTTTGCCGTCGACTCGGGTCCTCGGCGCCTGTGCCGCGGCGGGAACATCGAGGCGCGGCCGCTCGGGTAAGAGGTCGGCATTGAGCGTGCGGCCGGGTGCGGGGCTGCCGGACGGCCGGTCGCGCCGGCGGACGGAGCGGTGCACGTAGAGGGGGCCGAGATCAAGTGGGACGTGATGGGACACGAGCGCGCCGAGGAGGTGGTTGAGCTGGGTCAGGCCCGAGCGGCGCGGGACGTTGGCCGGCATTGCGACGAACGGGAGCCCATTGAGGACATCCTCAGCGAAGGCAGAAAGGTTGCCGCGCAGGCCCGACTCGACGAACAGCCGCACGCCGTCGTCGTACAGGTTCCGGATCAACTCAGAGAAGCGGACCGGCGCGGCCCAGTGCGCGATGGCGAGCTCGCGGATCGCCTCGGGATCGTCCGGGAACGGCCGGGCGGTCGTGCACGAGTAGACCGGCCGCCGCGGCGCCCGGAAGCGACAGTTTTGGAAGAGTTCGCGGACCGGCTGGATCATCGGCGCGAACAGCGGAGTGTGGTAGGGCCGGTGGAACGGGAGGCGCTCGAAGAGGACCCGCCGCCGCTGCAGCTCGGCCTCGACGATGGCCATCGGCTCTTGAGGGCCGACCACCACCGTCTGGCGAGGACAGTTGTCCATTGCCACGACGACGTGCTCGTCGCCCACGGCGGCGATCAACTCGGCGAGGCTCTCGCGCCCGGCGCCCACCGCGAGCAGCGTGTACCTGGCTTGGGTCGATTCTTCCTCGCGTCGCATCACCTCCATCGTCTCGCGGATCAGGGGGAGCATGAAACCCTCTCCCCCCTCCACGCAGCCAGCCGCCCAGAGCGCGACCAGCTCTCCCATGCTATGCCCGGCGACGACATCGGGCGATAGCCCCAGCCGCTCGAGTACCAGATACAGCACCAGTCGGCCATCATCACGCTGAGCATGGCGTGGTCGATCCGGCGCAGCTCTGCCTCGGCGTGGGCGAGGTCGTCGGGTCCGGCATTGTCGGGCGGTAGGAAGACCTCGGTGAGAGACGGGCCGACGTCACCTGCGCGCCTGCACATTGCGTCGCATTCGGCGAAGAAGGTTCCCACCTCGGGGAAGGCTCGGCGGACATCCCCGAGCATCCCGAGGTACTGGGCCCCCTCGCCCGGGAACAGGAAGGCGAGCTTTCCGCCAGGACTAAGCGGCTCGCTGGTGTAGTACAGGCCGGAGGCACCACGGATCTCGGTGCATAGCGGGTCCTCGAGCCGTTGCAAAGCCCACTCGAGCCGGGTCACCGCATCGGCCGCAGTCGCGGCCACGAGGGCCAGCCGGGAGCCGTCGGGTTGGAGATCAGAGTTGAGGGTGAAGGCCAAATCGGTCAGGTCGGTGTCGGGATGGCGACGTAGGTCGTCGGCCGTTGCCTGCACCGCTGCCTTCAGGCGCTCTCGGCTTTCTCCGCGCAGCACCAAGAGCTCGGTGTCCCACAGCCGATGGGTCGAAGGGGGACGGTTCGCGGGGCCTGCCGCCGGTCGGATCGATCGAGTCAGCACAGGGTTCCACCTCGTCTCAGCGGGAGGAGATTACAGCCGGGTGGCTCGGGCGGGCCAGGGCTTCGGCCCCGCCAGCCAGGATGATTTCGCTCTCCCCCTTGCGACCATGGAGCAGCTCGGCAACGAACAGCTCCGGCCCTTCCTGGGGAGAGATCAGCCGAAGACCGCGCCGGACCAGGTGGGCCTCCAGGTCGGCGACCATGCCGATCTCGGACCAGGGGCCCCAGGCCACCGAGAAGACGCGGGCCGGCCAGCGGCGGTCGAGCACCAGTGCCAGCTTGCTGAGCACCTCATTGGCCGCCGCGTAGTCGGATTGCCCCTTGTTGCCGAACCGGCTGGCAACGGATGCGAAGAAGGCGCAGAACTTTAGCCGCTCGGGATCGAGCCGCTCAGTCAGGATCCGGGCGCCGACGACCTTGGTCTGGAAAATCCGGTCGAACGACTCCGGCGTCTTGTCTTTGACAAGGCGGTCTTCGATGACGCCGGCGCCGTGAATCACCCCGGCCAAGGGTCCGAATCGTGACTGGAGTTGATCGAGCAGCCCACCGAAGCCCGCCTCGTCACGCACGTCCGCGGAATAGTAATGGACGACGGCCCCGGCCTCGGTCATCCCGGCGAGGTTGTCCCTGATCTCTCGGGCCTGCATGAGCCGGCGGTACTCCGCCTCGACGGGCCCGGGCGCGGGAGGACGCCCCTCACGTTGCATCCGGGCGATGATGGCCGCCTTCATCGACTCCGCGGTCGTCATCGAGGCGGTCTCGGCCGACTCCTGTTCTGGGGGCAACTCGGAACGGCCGACGATAAGCAGGGTCGGCCGGAACCGGCGGGCCAGCTCACGCGCGATCGCCCCGGTGATGCCCCGGGCCCCTCCCGTGACCAGAACCGGCTCGCCCGGCTCGAAGGGGAGTGGCGCCTCCTCCGCCCCGGAAAAGGGGGCGGACCGGGGTTCCCAGGTAACGCGTCGGCGACCGAGATAACCCACCTCGACCGGTCCCTCACGACAGCACAGCTCCCGGAGCAGCGACTCGGCCAACTCGGCGGGGGAATCGCTGGCGTTCAGGTCGACCCCTCGGACGAGCACCTCGGGCCACTCATGGGACAGGCATTTGATGAACCCGAGCACTCCGCCGTGCCCCGGCATTGCGGCGGCCGTGTCATCGGCCTCGAACCCGAACCCGCCCCCGAGGGCGGTCGCGGCGAGCAGGAAGGCCTTGCCGTCGCGTCCGGACTGCCGTAGGTCATCGCCGAGGGCACGGGCGAGCAGGTAGAGCGCCTTGACGTCACGCCAAGCCCGGCGGTCCCACGCCTCGCCCTCGACCGCCTCGGCAAGCGGCGCCAGGTAGATCAGGCCGCTGACGGGCCCATGCTCGTCACGGACCCGACGGAGCATGTCGGCCACCGCCGCCGGGTCGGTCAGGTCGGCGTAGAAAGCGTCTCCGTTCCGCCCGGAGGCCGGTTCTTCCGAATGGCCGAGGAACACGGTGGCGCTGGCCGAGGTCGGCGAGTTGGTCGGCCATCAATCTGGCGATCCCGCGGCCGTCGTCGGTGAACAGCACGACGCCCGTGGTTAGCGTGGAGTCGGGAGATGGCTCGAGAGGGCAATCGGCCAGGTCCACAAGAACGCGCTGAACCGGCAGGACCTCGCCCCAGACCGAAGCCGGCCTGTCGGACCCCTGGGGCCCGATGTCGGATTTGGGAGCAACGGCACCCGACGGATCGGGATCGGGGGGAGAGCTCAAGGCGTCGTCGAGGTAATCGATGATCCCGCGCAGGGTCCGGATGACTGTCAGCTTCTCCATCTCCAATTCAGTCGCCATCGACTGAGCGTTGGTACCGAGATCGGTGGTGACTTCTGAAAGGATTTCGATCCGCTTGATCGAGTCGATCCCCAGGTCGGCCTCAAGGTCCACATCAAGGCCGAGCATGTCTTTCGGATACCCGGTGCGCTGACTTACCAGACCGAGGAGGCGTTCGGTCAACCGGTCACGGTCGTACTGCACAGCCGGGGCCTGGGCGTGATCGTCCGGAACCTTGGACCCTCCTACCGGGGCATCGGCCGGCGTAACTTCCGGGGAGGGGATGGCCGGTTCGACAAACGGATTCGTGCGATGGCCGTTGTTCTCGCCGATCTTCGTCAAGGGAAGCAAAAGCCCGGGGTCGGGGCTATCGCAGCCCGAAAGATACGCGGACATGAGGCTGTGCTGCGACTCTAAAAATTTCTCCATCAGGTCCTGGTACCGGAGCATGACCTGAGCGGTGTCAACCGCCGATGACAGCGACGGCATCCGGCCCGGCGGGTGGAAAGGAGCGGGAGTGCCGTGGAGCTTGCCGTTGGTGGTCACGGCATGGGTTCTTTTCAAGGGTTCTTTTGAGACCAGCTCGGCGGAGGTTTCTGACGCAGCCGACACGGTGGGGCCCAGGGAGACGCCCGAGGCCCGCTCTTCGATGGGCCTTGCCTGGCCGAGGAGGCGTGGCTCGGGGGCGTCCTTCGGCCGGTTGCGCACGCTATTAATGATCCAGGTTGTTGCCGACAGTTTCGGCCGGCCAGTCTCCGGTGAGAACCGGTCAAGGTCGATCGGGGCCACGACGCGACCACGGAAGAGCCGCTCAGGCTTCACGGCGACGCCGTGCGTGGCCAGCCTGGCGACCAGGTGCAAGAGCTGGACCAGGCCGGGTCGACTGGGAACGTCGGAGGGCATCGCCAGGTGAGGCCGATCGCGCAAGATCTGGCCCACGAGCCCGGTCAGAATCCCCTTGGGCCCGACTTCCACGAAGATCCGAGCGCCGGCCTCGTACATCGCTTCCATCTGCTCGCGGAAACGGACCCGCGAGGTCAAGTGATCGACCAGGGTGCCGAGTATGGCGTCGGGGTCGTCTGGATATCTGGCCGCCGTCACATTGGAATAAACCGGACGACGGGGCGGTCGCAGCCGAGCCTGGCCCAGGGCCTGCGCGAGGGGCTCTCGGGCAGGGGCGACCAGCGGGGAGTGGAAGGCGCAGGCCACCGGCAGCCGCTGCCCGCGCACGCCCCGCTCGCGGCACTGCTTTAGGGCCGCCTCCAGACGATCCTCCCTGCCGGCAATCACCGTCTGGTGGGGGGCGTTACTGTTCGCGACGGAGATGCCGTCCAAGTCGGCGAGAATTGTTAGGGCGGTGTCGGCGTCGGTGTCCAGAGCCGCCATACCGCCGGGCATAAGGGCGGTCTTTTCCCGGAGAATGGCGCCACGTCGATGCGACAACCGCAGGAGCTCGTCCTCGTCCAGGGCCCCGGCGGCGCAGAGGGCGACGTATTCGCCGTAGCTGTGGCCGGCGAAAAACTGCGGCTCGACGCCCAGCGACTCCAGCAGCCGCAAGAGGCCGAGACTCACGGCGCCGATAGCTGGCTGCGCAACGTCAGCCCGCGTGATCGCCTCCTGATTCGCGCGCCTCCATTTCCGGGCGGAACGTCGATCCTGGATAAAGGAACCGTCCGAGCGGTCGCTCGAGGCTGCCCGCCAGGATCGCCTCGGCGCGGTCGAGCACCCGACGCACCTCGGGAAAGGTCAGCGCCACCTGGGCAACCATATTCGGATACTGGGCCCCCTGGCCGGGGAACAAGAACGCCACCGGGCCCCCTTGAGATCCAGGACGCTCGGCGAAATCGAGCCCGCGGGGGTCGTGCCAGCAGTCGGCCGGCTCTCTGAGCCGCCGGGAGGCGTCTCGGAGCTTGTCTCGGAGGTCGTCGAGCGATGCGGCGACGACCGTCAGGATCGGCCGATCCGGGCTCGACACCTGGGCCTTCCAGGTGGCCGCGGCGAGGTCGGTCAGGGCCGGCTGAGCCCCCGCATCCAGGGACCCGAGGCAGCGGTCAACCGCGGAGCGCAGCGCCTCCCGATCCGGCGCCGACCAGACCAGCAGCTCCGCCGGCCAGCGCGGCGAAGCCGTGGGCTCATGTTCGATAAAATCGCCCGTGTACTCCGACAGAACGGCGTGGAAGTTCGTACCGCCGAAGCCGAATGCGCTAACCCCCGCATAGCGGGGGTGGAGTGCGCCGTGGACCCATGGCCTCGGCTCGGTGTTCAGATACAGCACACCCTCTTCGAAGTCTCCCTTGGGGTTCGGCGTCTCGACCAGGGTTGGCGGAAGCACACGATTGTGCAGGGCCAGCGTCGTCTTGATCAGGCCGGCGATTCCTGCGGCACACTTGGTGTGCCCGATCATCGACTTGACCGAGCCAACCGCACAAGATTGCGGCCCAGCCTGCGCCTCGCGCATGAGCTGAATCAGCGCCTGGGCCTCGGTCTGGTCGCCGACCACGGTGCCCGTCCCGTGGGCCTCGATCAGCCCGACCTGACCCGGAGAGATGCCGGCCTGGGCGTAGGCCCTTCGCAACGCCCGGAGCTGTCCCTCCAGGCGGGGGGCGGTCAGGCCCTTGTCCCGGCCGTCGCTCGAGGCCCCCATCCCCTTGATCACGCCATAGATGCGGTCGCCGTCGCGCTCGGCATCGGCCAAACGCTTGAGGATGACCGCCCCCACCCCTTCGCTGAGTACGATGCCGTCGGCGGCCGCGTCGAACGGGCGGCAGCGGCCTTTGGGGGACAATGCATGCGTCTTGCTGAAGGCCATGTAGGCGTAGGGGGTCTGGACCGTGTCGGCTCCCAGGGCGATGGCAACGTCGCTGGTGCCGACCTGCAACTCCCGGACGCAGGCATAGACGGCGGCTAGCGATGATCCGCAGGCGGCGTCGATTGCGTAGTTCGGCCCCCCCAGGTTGAACCGGTTGGCGATACGTCCCACCGCCACATTCATCAGGATGCCCGGGAACGAGTCCTCAGTCCACTCGGGCATCAGCGGGCGGCACTTGTCCATCAATTCGTTTGAGTCGAGCGCCAGCCCCGGCACAGTCTCCAAGAGCGGCAGGCAGGTCCGGAAGCCGTACTGGACGGCCAGGGGGCTGCCACCGCCGCCGATGCCCAGGATCGAGGCAGTGCGTTCCCGAGGAAAAGGGCGATCGGAGTAACCGGCGTCAGCCAGGGCATGCCGCGAGGCTTCGAGCAAATACAGTTGGAGCGGCTCGATGGAGAGCAGGCTGTTGGGCGTGATGCCGAAGGTCGTCGGGTCGAAGGGGATATCCTTGAGGAATCCCCCCCACTTGGAGATGATCTTGTCCCGGGCCCGGGGGTTGGCGTCATAGTAGAGCCGCCAGTCCCAATGCGTCTCGGGGATCTCCGTGACCGCTTGCAAGCGGTCGAGGATGTTCTGCCAGTACTCGGCGAGACCGTTGGCTCTCGGGTAGTAACATGCCATCCCGATGATCGCCACATCGCATGGGTCGGGGTGCGGCTCCTCGACCAAGACAGCCTCCGGAACCAGTTGCTCCAAACCGCGGGTTCCCTTGCCACAGACGTCCTCATGGAGCGCCTCGATCGTGATGATCTCATCGCGTAGGGAGGCGAGTTGCCCAATCATGTACATGCCGCGTGCGTACTGCTCGTCCTCTGGAATTGCGGCCAGCCGCGACCCGCCCGGACCGTCCGGCGCCCGGTCCAGGCCCTTCGAGGCAACGCGGAGGCGGCCGATGTTCCTCAACTCCAGGGCTCGGGCGATCTCCTCGTGCGAGCGTCCTTCGGCCTTCAGTCGCGCCCGCTCGCGCTCGAAGTCGTCTCGGTAAGGGCTCGGGACGCAACGGATCGCATGTCCCGGGGCCGTTTCCAAAAGCACGGTATCGATGCACCGCAAGGCTTCTTGCTGGAACCGCGGCGTGATGGCGTGTCCGTCGACCGCTTCGCGGGTGAACAGATAGGCCGTGCCCATCAGCGCGCCGATCGCGACGCCTCGCGCCGCCAGCGGCGCGGCCAGGGCGGCAACCATCGCGGCGGACAGGGCATCGTGGATCCCGCCGGCGAAGGCAATCGAGAGTTCCTCTCCGAGGCCGCCGGAATCGAGGTGCTCACGAATAACCTCGATCATGGTTTCCCAGAGCACGAAGCTCGTACGCGGCCCGACGTGCCCGCCGCATTCGCGCCCCTCGAAGACGAACCGTCGCGCCCCGTCGCGCAAGAACGCACGCAGCAGCCCCGGTGAGGGGACGTGCAGGTAGGTCGGGATCCCCTCGTTTTCCAGTTCCTTCGCCTGGTCCGGCCGGCCCCCGGCGATCAAGGCGAAGGGGGGGCGATAGATTCGGATGGCCGCGAGCTGCTCTTTGCGGATCTCCGCTGGCACAAATCCCAGGATGCCGACGCCCCACGGTTTCGGGCCTAGGCGGTCGCGGGTCTCGCGCAGCAAGGTCTCGGTCTCCGCTTTGCGGAGCAATGCCAGGGCCAGGAACGGGAGGGCGCCTCCGCGAGCGACGGCATCCGCGAACGCCGGCGTGTCGCTCACGCGGGTCATGGGCCCCTGGAGGATCGGGTAGCGCGTGCCGTGCCGGCGTGCCAGCGGGCTCCCTTCCGCGAGCGACTTCAATCGCCGTGCCGTCGCGAGATTCTGATCGACCTGCTCGACGATCGACGTGATGATCCCGCCGATGGTGCGGTATCGCTCCGCCAGGGGTCGTGCAAGCGTCGCATCCTGCCCGAGTGGCCAGAGCCGGTCCTCGGGGCCGAGGGTCGTCAATTCATGAATCTGTCGCCGCCAGGCCCGACGCCGCTCCGCCTCATCTGACGAACCGGCCAACAGGCGATCCTCGTCACGGGCCGCCCGGCCCGGCGCCGTCAGCCCCGGGCGGGAGAGGACGCGATAGGGCGCGCCGAGCCGCTCTCCGGGGCAGCTCGTCTCGCTGCCATCGAAGGCGGCGAGACGCTGGCGGATCTCCTCGGGGATCGTCGACTCGCGTGTCAGGAGCAACTGGGCATCCAGGACGACACCCGTCGCCCCGCCAGCGGCGCACGCCGCCGCCGTGTTCGGGCCGACGCCGCCCTGCACAAAGACCGGCAAGGCGGCATTCCCCCCCTGCTCCACGTGGTTCCGCCACCGCTGCAGGAGGATGAACGACGTCTCGGCGCCGACCCGTCCACCGGCTTCGTGGCCTTTGAGGATCAGGCCGTCCACCCCAATGCGTTCGCCGAGTTGTGCCTCGGCCAAGCTCACCGCCTCGAACAAGATTCGGCGGCCGCGACCCTTCAAGCTCTCAATGCACTGTTCCAGGTCCCCGCGACCTCCCCCGGCCAGGCAGACCCAATCCAGACGACCCTCGGGGAATTCCGCCAGGAGCGCATTCAGGAGGGTGGCGCTTTCCGGGCCGACCTTGATTCCGAACGGCCCCGGAGCATAGAGTTCCAACCGGCGTAACTGTTGCCACGCCTGTTGCTCGGTCGCGTACTCGATATCGAGGTAACCCTTTGCCCCCGATCGGCACGCGGCGATAGCAAAGGAGGAGTCTATCCAGGCGGGGGGTGTTAGTATAATGACGTCGGCGCGGTGCATCGAACTGTCTCGCGGCTAAGAGGTGCTCCAGTAAGTTTCCCTGGAAACCAAAGGGGTTCGCATCGGTCGGACAAAGGCAGCTGGTCAGTCTCGTCCGGACCGGTGGGATTCAAATGATTCGCCCGAACTGATGCCTTCGTATTCCAGGGTTGCTCCCGGATAGCGTCCAAAGTGAGGAGCGTCGCTCGCGGAAACCGATGGCCAAGTCGTCGGAGTCAGAACACCATGGGCGCGAGCTTTGTTCGACAACCGATCGGACACCGATACCTTCTGCGTCTCAAGTCTCCGTGTCCGGCTCAGACCGCAAAAACTTCCGGAGCGGCAAAAAGGCTCTGCCTCTCCTGGAGATCCCAGATCCGCACAGTTCTCCATTTTACCCGATAAACCCCTTAATGACAACTAACAGTCACACTGCATGGAATATGACACAAATGACTCAGGTCGGGCAGGTAGGCCTTGTGCATGGCAGGCGCCACTGGAAATCGTCACAATCCGCCACGTTTCGATGGGATCCGACTTGTTGGGGCGCCGAGGGTATGGGAGGACGAGCTCTTAGAAACGGTAGGGAAGCAGTGTGCTGTTCGCCGGTCGTCATGAATCTCTACGCGCATACGAAGATCAGACCGAAAAAACGACATAAATCATTGAATTGTAACTGTTTCCGTTTGAACACCGGAGTTTCCGGGTCGTTACTTATAAGCAATCAATTCGGCAAAGTTCGTCGAATCATACGATCCTGCAAGGTCGATAACTAATGGGAAGTTTTGCCGGTTGAGTCTTCGTGACCAAACGGCTCGAGGACTCGATGACGCGTACCATCGGCGGGCTTGCTATTCTCGTTCTAATCGCCGTTTGTGGGTGTACGGATACTCAGCTACGGATAACGACGTTGAACCAGGGGAGTACGCTGGCAGATCTTCAGTATCAGATGGTAATGCGGAATCTGGTTACGTTCGAGGAGAATCCGTCAGCTATCCCATGGCATTTGAGCGTGACGACGGGAACGGCACAAGTCGCCGATGCGGCGACCGCCAAGTCGGCTTTCCTCGCGCATTTTCCGACCCTCGTGATCAACCGATTCTTCGAGTGGGATCCGGCGGTGTCTGGCTCTCGGACGATCGTGCAGCGATGAGTCCCCTTGCCCGGGAGGTCGCGCGCGAGGTCAACGACATCGTCGAAGACTTGCAGTCGGTTCCGACCGGTTGGTTTGGTGTCGGTCGCCGGCATGATGTGCCGAAGGATGCCTGCTTCGTCGCTCGCGCGGGAAAGAAGTACATTTCGGTTACGCGCGAGCATCGCGACGACTTGAGTAAGTTCACCATGCTGATACTAGACATCGCCACAGCCATCCAAGAGCCCGAAACGCTGAGCCTCCAGGGCACCGGCCTGAACTTCTCGCCCGGTTTCACGTCGCCACCGTGATGTCACCGTCTTTCGAGTTTGAGGTTTGGCTCCTAGAACTGGCGCTCGTGGTTCACTCTGCGGTCGCAATTCGTATCAGTTTTTCGCCGCCTTCATTTCTCGCTCGCTTTGTCAATCGCACGCCCCGCTTTTTCAAGCGGGCCAGGGGGATTGATGGCGTCCTTGGCATTCTGAATGCCCTTATCGATCTGTGCACCGGCTTGCTCCGCAGGACCTTTCGACTCACAACCGCCCATGGAAACGATCGAACCAAGCAACAGCGCGCCACTGGTAAGAACTTGGCGCTTTGACTCGTAGGCATCGGCTACTCCCTATTGTTAAGGCCACCGTCCTGCGCTTCGTCATCAGGCGCGGAATAGGACGGTAAGTTCGAGCAACACTGCGATGCAAACCCCGCGCCGATTGTGGCGGGGCCGTCTTGCGCTCCTCAAGATCTCTTGAGTTGCCTCAGTTTCAATTCGTTGCTTGCGCGTCACTTTTGACCAGGTTGCCTTGTCCGCCCGGGTTATCGGGCCAAGGAAGAGGTCTCGGAGTGATTGCTGGAAGTCGTTAAACTCCGCGTACGATCTCTGCGACGGAGATTGGCATCTTCAGCAAGGAAAGGAGTCGAAGCGATGAAGAAGTCTGTTCGGATGTTCGCAATGACGTTGCTTTCGATCGGCGCGGCTTTCTGGTCGATGGCTGGCCGGGCACAGCAGGACACCCCGCAGGAACCGCAGCAGGAGGGGGTCGCGACCAAGGCTGCGGAAAAGCTTGACGATGTGGGCCGGGCAATAAAGCGGGGGATTTTGAATGCGGAGGAGACCGTCCGCGAAGGATTGAACAAGACCGGCGACACGGTGCGCGAGGGCTTTGCCAAGACCCGCGACTCGGTTCAGGGAATGGGGATCCCCTCACGCGTGTATGGTCGGGTCCACTGGGACAAGTCTCTTCATTCGAGCTCGATCTTCGTCAAGGCGGAGGGGGGGAGCATCACGATCCGCGGGATCGTACCCGATGAAGATACCAAGGCCAAGGCGATCGACCTGGTCAAGGATACCGTGGGTGTCACGCGTGTGATTGACCAATTGAGTGTCCTGCCTTCGAGTGCGGCCACGACCACTACCCCGGCGAAGCGCTAAGCAATTGGCAATCTGGGATATTTGAGCTGCCTTCGTCTTCGCGTCGCGGGTTTACCGCCGGTTCAGCTGCGTAACGAACGCGAGTGGAACCGACTAGCAACACTTAAAATCTTATGAATTGCGTGATTCCGTCGATCTCCCTCGATCACGTCCGATCGGGGGTATCGGCGGTTTTGCGCTGGCGCAGCCTGAGGCGGCTTGCGGCCTCGCATTTGCCGGAGGTTGATGGTTATAATGACTCCTCGTTTTACTTCGTTGCGTCTGCATCTGATGCGCCCGGACATGGGAATCCTCAAGTTGGCCCGTGATGGTTCAGTCGCCGTCGGCCGATCATTATTTCGGGTTTTATTGGCCGGCCCGCGGCCAAGGGTCTTCTCAACCCGTTCCAGAGCGCACAGGCTTTGATCGAGGCAAACCCGATATGACAGGAATTTTCGGCTGGGTTATTGCCCTCTTGCTCCATCCACCGCATGAAGCCGAGATGAGCGAGCGGCTAGCCCCTCCGGGCTGGCAAGGGAATTACTGGGGTCCGGAAGCCACCAAAGGCTCGCCACGAGGGCAAGATGCCGCCGATTGTGGCGACGCCACACATGGCCCGCTGGGACCGCTGGGGCCGGCAAGTACTTCGCGACGGCGATATCGTTTTTCGGCTGGGCGATGCACGGATCGGACGCGGGTATTTCCCGATGAGCCGGTTTCTGGCGAGGGCGAGCAACAGCAAATTTTCGCACACCGGCATTGTCGTCATCGAGGAAGAAGGCCCCGTCGTTTACGACACGACCCGGACGAGCGTGAACCGCCAACCGTTTTGTGTTTGGATCCTTGACAATATCGGCTCGATCGGAGTGAAGCGGCTTCGTCCCGAATTCAAAGACGCGATCCCGCAAGGTTGTCGGCGTACTGTCACCGCGTGTTCGAGGAACAAATTCCGTTCGACTATGAGCTCTCCTTGGACGACGACGGCACTTTATTGCATCGAGATGACCGAGAAAGCCTTTCGCTCCGCCGGGATCGAGCTGTCACGAGCCGATCCGCCTGGGGGACATGGAGCGCGCATCGGATTTCCCATCCAGATGTTTGGTCTCCGTTTCGCCTCCAAGTATGCACTGGAACATCCCCTGACGTTTGACCAGCTTGTCTATTTTCCGGGCAATGAGCGACACGGGATCTGGTCGGCCACGCAACTGATGACCGTCGTGCCCCCCACGTTCGCACCGGGACATCCCGACTACATCGGACGTCGCCAGCGGTTCGGTCTCCGCGCGAGGGCGCGTCGGCGCCATCGCAGAAAGTGTCGGCACCGATTCGCCCCCGGGCGGGCGCGGCGCTCGAATCCGGGCCCGGCGACTTGAACCTCGAGCGTGCGGTGATGAACATCGCACTCCTCCGCCAGCCGATCGAATCCGTCCACGCACAATGGCTGGTCTTGGGAATTTTCGAGGATGATGCCGAGGCTCCGCAGATCTTGCGCGGCACGGCCGCTGGATGCGCGGCTCACGCGGCTCGATCGACCGAGAAGGAGCTGACGGGCTCGCTGGGCGAACTGACGGCTCTTTACGATGTCGCCGGACTCGAAGCCAGCGCGGTCCTCTTGGTCGGATCTGGGTCCCAAGCGGCGATTCGAGCCGGGCGCGGCCTATTCGGCGGGCTTTGCACTTGCCAAGCGGCTTGGCGGCCAAGCGTCGCGAGAGTCGGTGGCCGTCGTTCTGCCTCCTCGTGATGAACCGCGCGCTAGTCGCGTCGGCGTTGATCGAGGGGGCCATCGCCGGCACCCGCGGGCCCGGAGTGCGGAAGAGCGAAGCTGGTCGACATGCCTTTGAAGACACTTAGCCTGGTCGTCGCGACGACCAGACCGAGGAAGCGGTCGTCAAGCTCGAGCAGAGCCTGCGTCGCGGCGAGATCGTCGGCCATGCCATCAACCTGGCTCGTGACCTGGTCAACACTCCGCCCGCGGAAAAGTCGCCGAGACAGCTCGCAGATCGCATCGGCGTGGTCGCCGGCGACGCCGGGCTCGCCGTCGAGATCTGGGACGAGGCGCGGATCCGCCACGAGCGATTCGGCGGCCTGCTCGGCGTGGCCGCGGGCTCGGACGAGCCTCCGCGTTTCGTCGTCCTCGATTACCGGCACGGGGGCGACGCACCCACGCTTGCCTTGGTCGGCAAGGGGGTGACGTTCGACTCGGGCGGCCTGAGCTTGAAACCGAGCGCGTCGATGGAAGACATGAAAAGCGACATGACCGGCGCCGCCGTCGTGGTCGCGACGATGCAAGCGGCCGCACGGCTGGCGATTGCCCGTCAATGTCACCGGCTACCTCGCACTTACCGAGAACATGACCGGCGGCAAGGCGATGAAGCTGGGCGACGTCTTGACGATGCGGAACGGCAAGACCGTCGAGGTCATGAACACCGACGCCGAGGGTCGCTTGATCCTGGCCGACGCCCTGAGCTATGCCGTCGAGCACAAACCGCATCGCGTCCTCGACCTGGCCACCTTGACCGGGGCGTGCATGGTGGCCCTTGGGTCCCAAGGTCGCCGGGCTCTTCAGCAACGACGATGCGTTTCGCCACGACGTGCTGGCCGCCTGCCGGCAAACCGGTGAGCGAGTGTGGGGGCTGCCGCTCGATGACGATTACAAAG
The DNA here is from genome assembly GCA_963850935.1 of uncultured Isosphaeraceae bacterium. Lineage (GTDB taxonomy): Bacteria > Planctomycetota > Planctomycetia > Isosphaerales > Isosphaeraceae > CAWFRS01. Next base: position 206,278 of record CAWKNT010000024.1, on the reverse strand, counting down.
AGCAGCTCAAGAGCCATGTCGCCGACCTGAAGAACGTCGGCGGAAAATGGGGCGGAGCCATCACGGCGGCCAAGTTTCTCGAGCAGTTCGTCGGCTCGACGCCCTGGGTCCACCTCGATATCGCCGGGCCGAGCTGGTCCGATTCCGAAAACGCGACCCGCGATGCCGGCGGCACCGGCTGCTTCGTCAGGACGCTGGTCGCCTATCTCGAAGCGACTGGTGGCACCGGCCAATCATGCCGGTACGCAATGACTCTCGACAGATCGCAATCCTTGATCAGGCAGACCCGCGAACCGCCTCGGATCGAAACCGGCATTCGATCCGTCGGCTATTGACGTCGAGTAGCCTCGCAGAATCTCGAGCGACGTCGTTCATGGGCAAGTCGGTTCTTGAGCGCCCAGAGGATGATGTCGAGGTTCTCACGGCCGTGCTTGAAGTGGTCGACGATCGGATCGATCAACGGAGACGCCTGGAACGCCGTTCGCAACAGTCCGAAATCGCCCTGGTCGAGCTCGATCCAGAACGTCTTGCCCTGGAGATGTTCGAGCCAGCGATGTCTCAAGAACCCATTCCAGTGCTCGCCGATCCACCGGCGAATGGCCGTCTCACCCAGATCGCGGCCGGCCTTTTCACTTTCGATCCACTTGTACCGCTGCGCTTCTTCTTCCCCACATCGATGGAGACTCATCCGGGATTCGGCGGAAAGTTGCGATAGATCGTTATCGATGAACTACACTCCAGCATCGAGACCTCCAAGCTGAGATGCGGCACCACTCCTTTGGTTTGTCGCGACTGATCTCAGACTCTCGATTCGGGCGAGTGCACTCGGTCATCTGACCTTTTGGGCCTAATGACGTATACGCAAAACACCGGCCGTGGTGTTGGTGTAACTCCAGATGTACCAAATGGGTCGCAATACTGATTCGTTTATCGGTAATTCCAATAATGTAGCCCAGGTCAGTCTCGTCCGACAAGACCGTGTCCGGATACGTCATTGGATGATTGAATGCTTGAAACCGCAAAATGTGGCACCTTGTCGGTTCTGAGAAACAACGTCGATACTTGAAATCATCGGCGAATCAGTCAGGTACGTGTCAATCGTCGCCAGATCGGGCTGATCGTGTTGAAACCAGGCGAGCGACTTGCCCAGGATGATGGCGACGTGCCGGGCGTGCCGGCGGCCAGCGGGCCCAAGGGCTTGTCGACGACGGCACGCCAGCGCACCCGGCCGTCGAGGGCCGCGCAAATGATATGAACGCCGCGCCGGGAGATGCGAATCGGCTCGCCGGCGGATCGACGCCAAAGACGTCGTTGGAGTCGCCGGTGGGGGCAGCCTGCGTGAGGAATGTTCCCGCGCCGTCGCAAGTCAATGCCCGGCCGTCGGCGGCTGTGACGAGCGCGATCTTGCCCGAGCCGAGTCAGCGACCAACCTTCCCAGGGGATCGGACGATCCCACAAAACCTCGCCAAGCTGAGTCGTGACCGCGCAGCCATTGCGCTGCGCCTGGCCAGGCTCAACCAGGTTACGCCGGCGGGAGATCCTTCGGGTGCCTCGATCAAGAGCGGAGGGTCGGTCGGATCGAAGGTGAAGCCGACGGTCGACTCGCCGGCCGGGTCGAAGATCATCAACTGCCCGCTGTTGGTCGTGACCGCGGCGAATCCCATGGGACCGATCGCGAGGTCTTCTACCGGCGACCGCAATTCCTGTTTCCAGACCCAGCGGCCCGCCGGAGTCAACCGGCCGATCCGATCGCGCTCCTGGATCAGCGCCAGTCCGAACTCGTCGGGCTTGATGGCGAGATGAGTGAGCTGGACCAGGCTGACGTCGAGTCTGCGTTCTGTATTGCGTTTCAGGTCGCAGAGGACGATCTGGCGGTCGGTCGCGGCGGCCAGCCAGCCGGGCGCCGTCCGGAGGATCCGGCCGACGCCGGTCATGTCGGGGCCTTGGCCCATCTTTTTGCCCGGATTGGCTGTACAACTGAAGGCGGTGCGGGCTGGTGAAAAGCGCGATCGTCGGCGGATCGTCGACCACCGCGATAACGGCCGTCTCCGCCTGCTGGTCGGTCTCAACGGCCTGCACGACCCAGTCGGGCAACCGCACCGAGCCGCTCGCCGAGCGTGCCGCCGGGCTGCTGGTCGGCTGCGGCGGCACGGCGCTCGGGCTTGGCGGTCGAGTCGGCCTGCCTGTCCGCCGAAGAGGTCGAGACGAACAATTTCGCCGGTCGCATGGCCGTAGATCATATACCGACCCAGCGGGTCGATTTCGAGTGCGATCACCGGCCGGGGCAGCCGGGTTCGCCAACGCACGTTGCCGGCCGAATTCATCAGCGCCAGCTCCCCTTCGAGCGTCGCGGCCGCGATCGTGCGGCCGGGGAAGTCGGGTACGGCGTGCGAAACGGTCCCGCCCAGATGATAGGAACCTTCGTTGCGGCCCGTCAGATCAAATCGCTGAATGCCCAGGGTGAAGCAACTGGCGAGAATCATGCTCCCTTCGCCGTCGAGGGCGAGCCGTCCGACATTCGACATCAGACGGTCTTGCCAGACGATCTCGGGATCGAGCCGCCCCTGCGACCGGCTCTGGCTCCAGCTCGATGCCCACGAGCATGCCGAACGCCGCGGCGCCGACCATGAGCGGGCGGCCGGGCACGAAGCAAAGATGCGACAGCGGCTCCATCGTCTCGAGCCGGCCCGCTGGCCGGCCGATAGCGGTTGATCAGGTGAAGCGCATTGTGTCGGGTTCCCACCGCCAGATAGCGACCGTGCGGGTCGATCGTCACGAACGACGCCTCAGACGGCGCGGGCCGCTCGGACAGAATGTCGAAATCGGCGCTCAAGAGCAGCAAGCCAGCGCCGTCTGCCTCGACGAGCAACGCGATCAAGCTTCCTTCGTCGCTAATCGCGCCAGCGAGGATGCGATTGGGCACCCGCGAAGTCGAAAGCGTCTCACCTCGCGCATTGAGCAAGTAAAGCTGGTTCCCCTCATCCCACGCGAGGATTGTGCCAGCCTCACGTGCGAACGCACAGCCCCTTGAGCGGCGAATCCGTCACGACCGTCCAGGTTGTGGCGGGCTCCAGTTGCGTCGACGGCCTGCCGCTGATCTCGGGCATCGCTTATTTAACCTCAACGGGGCGTCTGAAGCTGGCTCTTGGCGGTGCGGATCGCGGTTGCAAGCACCGCGTCGCGTTGCGGGTCGCCGAAAGTCGAATCCTCGCGGAGGATAATGCCGTCATCCGTCGGTTTGGCCGCGGAGCGGAGCATGATCGGAATGTCGGGCTGTACGCCCTGCTCACTGTAGGGACGATTGTGGGGCGAATAGAATTTGGCAGTGGTCAATTTCAGGCCGGCGGGTGCCGACCGCAGGGAAAAGATGCTCTGGACTGAGCCCTTACCATAGGTGCGGGTGCCGAGGATGGTGGCCCGCTGGTGATCTTGAAGGGCGCCCGCCAGGATCTCGCTGGCGCTGGCGCTGTCGTGATCGACCAGAACGTAAAGCGGCATGCGCCACCGAGCCCGTCCGTTGGCGGCAAGGTTCTGTGTTTGTCCGTGGGCACGACCGCGCGTCGACACAATGAGGCCAGAATCGATGAATCGCTCGGCGATCTCGACCGCCACATTGAGTAGGCCGCCTGGGTTTCCTCGTAGATCGATCACAAGCACCCTCATTCCCTGCCGAACGAGCGAGTCGACGGCCTGATCGATCTCTTCGGCGGACGTTTTTTGGAAGCCAGAAAGCTGGAAGTAGCCAATGCCATCGGCCTGATCGACCATCGCGAGTTTGCTGACGCTCTCAACCTCAACATGGCGTCGCACCAGGCGCACTGACTGGACCCTATTGTCGGATCGTCGCACTTCGAGATCGATCGAAGTTCCCTCGGCCCCTTGGAGCCGATTTGCGGCTTCGTCGAGGCTCAGCCCTCTAATGGGGCGGCCGCCGACCTTGACGATCATCTCGCCGACCTTGAGGCCCGCCTCCCACGCCGGTCCGCCTCGGATCACTCCAACCAAGCGTAGACCTTCCTTATCGATCTTGAGCTCAACGCCCAGACCGACAAAGTTGCCGTCGATCATCGCGTAGAGGTCTTCGAGCTTGTCAGGCGTCAAGTAACTGGTGAAATCGTCGAGTGCATCACAAGCGCCGCAGGCGAACTCGAGCAAGACCGGTGTGGCGTTCATGCCAATGGCCTGCCGGGCCAGCTCGCCGCTACTCAACGCCAACTGAATCGCAGCCGGGCGATCAGCGACGCTCAGCCGAGCTCGATATTGTTTGAGCGCGTCGCGAAGCCAGGTCACGCGCTCGGGCGTCGCCGCCGGCGCGTTGGTCTTTACGAATACGGAATCGCGCAGGGCTACTTCGAGATTGTCCAGACCGTTGCGTACCAAGGGTTCAAGCGGCACAGGGTCAACGTAGTTGGTCTCAATCCGCTCGAGCACTTCATCGTAGAGTTCTGTGGCTTGCTCGGTGGGCAAGCGAAGCAGGATGTTACGAAAACTGGTGTCGACGTAGCGGCGGTTGATCTTGAAGTGAATCTCACAGAGCCGTTTCCGGCGGCCAAAGTCGACGCGACTGGGCCAGCGCTCGAGCGCCGTGCGGTATATCTCGATTGCCGCCGACCAGTTGCGTGCCCGCTCGAGGTTGAGCCCTCGTTCCAAAACGGACTCGGTATCCTCCGCTGCGGACTTCGTGTCCACTGACGCATTGCCAGCAGCGCGTCCTGCAGGAGGTTCTGCCCAGGTGACCGAGCCGGACATCCCGGCCACCAGCAAAATGGCCAGGGAAAACGAGAGCAGCCGGCGCATGGCGTACGATCCTCCCGCTGGGAAGCGTTGCGCCACGGATCGTTGTCGCCGTCATGCGAGCTGGGGAACCGTTCAACGGAGTGGGCCGAAGCTTCTCCCGATCGAGTCGGTGGAACCCGGCGACTGTCGTGAATCCGGAAAACCTTGCACGCTGGTGCGACCACAGATTCCTTGCGCCACGCTCCGTCGTTGCCGTTCGATGGAGTCATTCCGTGCCAAAGCGGGCACGACATTCACGGCCTCGACCCTTGCAAAAACTAGGCCGCTTGCGCCGGTCCGGAACGCGGAGGCTTTTTGACCCGTATCCGCATTCACGCCAATCATACCATACGGACTGGCGAAGTTGGCTCTTTTACCAAAGCCGTTGTCACAAATTCAAAACGCCGTCTGTCTCCATATCGAGTAGGCGATTTTGTCGATATAGGAGATTGGAACGTGGAAACGCCAGTAACTCATTCCAAAGACGCGGATTTGATCGTCGTGGGGGGCGGACTCGCCGGACTTTTTGCAGCCGCGCTGGTCGCGCGCGCGGGTCGGACGGTCATCTTACTCGAAAAAGCAGGCCAACTGGGTGGCCGGGCCGCGACCCATGTGCGTGATCGGATACATTGGAATCTCGGGGCGCACGCGCTCTACAGTCATGGCCGTGCGTTCCGGCTGCTCAGGGAGTTAGGCGTACCGTTCACAGGGCGGTTTCCCAGTCCTGGACGCGCGTTGTTGATTGCCGGCCAAGTGCCGTATCGGCTTCCCATGGGAATCGGTTCGCTCGTGGGTTCACAACTCTTCTCGGTGGCTGAGAAATGGCGGCTGGCCCGTCTTCTCGCGACGCTCGCAAAGGTCGACTCTCGACAGTTTGACGACGTATCCCTGCAGGTTTGGCTCGACCAAACAGCCGGCGCGGGCCATCTCGCGCAGTTTCTTCGCGCGCTTTGCCGACTCAGCACGTATTCTGATGACCCGGTGCGGCAGTCAGCCGGCGCGACCATCGAGCAGTTAAAGCTGGCTCTCGCCGGCAACGTCTGGTATCTCGACTGCGGTTGGCAGACGCTCGTCGACGGCCTGCGCGCTCTGGGTGAAAGATGCGGGGCTGAATTCCGCACCGGCGCGGCAGTCAGGGCCGTGCACAGCGGCGAAAGCTCGGTCGTGGTGCACCTGGCGAGTGGGGAGGATTTGCGCGGTCGCGCGGCAGTCCTGGCCGTCGATCCTACGAAAGCACGCGACATGCTCGACATTCCGGCAGAATCTCAATTGGCGCAGTGGGCGGCTGACAGCATTCCCATCCGAGCGGCCTGTTTGGATCTTGCCTTGAACCGACTTACGCGGCCTCGCCAGCGGTTTGCACTGGGGCTGGATGCTCCGTATTACGCTTCGGTGCATTCCGCGTCGGCGGCGCTAGCCCCGCCGAACGTGGCGGTCGTACACGTCTTGAAGTACATTGGAAACGATAGGGCGACCCCGTCGCAGGCCATCGAGCAGGAGCTCGAAACTTTCCTCGACCAGCTCCAACCGGGCTGGAATGCACACGTCCTGGCACGGCGATTCCTGCCCGGGATGACAGTAGCCCATGGCGTGCCGCTCGCGGCAAGTTACGGTCTGCGCGGGCGTCCTCCGGTGGCGATCCGCGAACGCCCCAATGTCTTTCTGGCGGGCGATTGGGTCGGACCGGAAGGAATGCTAGCCGATGCATCAGCCGCCAGCGCCGCCGAGTCGGCCAGATTGGTGTTGGCCGCCCTCGGTCGGACCGGCGCGGCCGAAAGGAGTCCGCTTCATGTCGCAAGCTGACGGCATCTTTGAGGAACACCGCTCTGCCCTTGGCCGCTTGGCGTATCGCATGCTCGGTTCGTGGGCCGACGTCGACGACATGCTTCAGGAGGCCTACCTACGCTGGACGCGCGACAGTCGCGAGCAGGTCCAATCGCCGCGCGCGTATCTCTTCTCGATCGTGACGCGTCTTTGTATCGATCAGCACCAGACGATCGATGCTCGCAAGCAGACTTACATCGGACCGTGGCTTCCCGAGCCTGTCGTAGAGTCTGGCACATCGGACTCGAGCGACCGGCTCGAAGCGGCCGAATCGGTCTCGATGGCGCTGTTGCTGGTCCTTGAAAGTCTCTCGCCGGTCGAACGCGCGGCGTATCTGCTGCGCCGGGTGTTCGATTACAACTACATCGAAATTGCCAAAATACTGGGCAAGTCCGAGCCGAACTGCCGCCAGCTCGTGAGTCGGGCTGAGCAGCGGGTCTTCGACCGGCGCCCCCGGTTCGAGGCCGACCCCGCCGAAGCCGAGCGGCTGACGGACGAATTTCTGCAAGCGTGCGCGACGGGGGAATTGGAGGGCCTGGTCCAGCTCTTGGCTGCCGACGCCATCCTCTATAGCGACGGTGGGGGCAAAGTGGCCGCTGCGCTGGCACCGATTCGCGGTGCAGACAAGATTGCGCGCTTTTTCCTGGGCATCCTCAAAAAGGCACCGCCAGGTCTGGAAGTGCGCCGGGTTCGCGTCAACGGCCAGCCGGGCTTGGTGACGTTGATCGATGGCCAGATATACCACGTGCTGACGCTCGACGTTGTTGACGGACGCATCGCCAATTGTTTTGTCGTGCGCAATCCGGACAAGCTCGCACGGGTGTCTATTGCCTGACTAGGGATTGGTCGCCAAGGATTCTCTTGCTGAATTGCCCGTGTCATTGGATCGGTGGCGAGAACCATCCTGAGGATAAGACGGATCGAGATGGAGGTGGGTTGCGTTTCCTTGTGGCCCACGGAGCTCGATCACCTGGTCAGCGCGCTACTGGGTCAGGTAGGCGGTCAAGTCGACACCCATATGATGAAGCTCGTCCAGATGATCGCGCTCGTGGGCATCTTGACGGGTGCGCTGTTCGAGCCGGAGCTCCGACGTGAGCCGTTGTTGCTGACGTTGAAAATTCGACAGAGCCTCCCGCGCCTTCAAGTCGGCCTCTTGCTTCCGCTGGTCGAGCTCGAGCTGGTGCGCAACTTCCGCGGTCTGCTCGTGACGTCGCTTGCCGGCACGGACCATCTGGCTTTCGAGCTTGAAGTTCTCCAGATCCTGAGCCTGCTGCTCGGTGGCGCGCTCGAGCTGGAGCTTCGTCCGCGCCTCGATGGCCTGGTCATGCATCTGCTGAAGCCGTTCCGGCGCACCGTAGCCGCGATAGACCACCTTATTGATCCGGTAACCGCACTGCGATGCCCTGACCGCAAGCTGACGGTAAGTCTCCAGCTCGTTGAGCTTGTCGGTATTCTGCTTGAACGACTCGAAGTCGTGCCGGCCGGTGAAATCGACGACGTCGGAAGTTGCTGCATTGACGAAATCGCCGATCGGGTCGTGGGTCGTCTCGAGCATCGTTCGCGATGTCCAGCAGCTCGAAGAAGATCATCAGTCGGATGGTCAAGACCGCGTCATCGGCGGTGCGGACGTCGGTGACATCGTGATACATCTGGTCGGGCATCAACCAGAGCTTTTGGAAGACCAGTCCCTTGGGAATCTTGCGCACACCTTGCGATCCCCCCTCCGACGCGTGCCAGACGAACGTATGCAGCCACTCCCCAGGTCGGGGCATGAAGAGCGTCGGGCCATATTCAACTCGCCGCTGAACCGAGCTGGTAGCGTCTTTCTGACTGTAGACGACCACGGCTTCCTTGGCAGCGACCTGAAGCATCTCTTCGCAAGTAATCTCCTGGTGATACCGCGGATCGAGCCAGACCTCCGCCGGCCCAGCCAGATGCTCTTGCCGCCCGTCGCGGTAGCGGACGATCAGGTAATCGCCCGGGTGTGCGACGTGATGAATCATGCGCAGAAACGTGCGACGGCCGCGCCATACTCGCCTCGGCCCCACGATCACTTCCATGGTGCCGTCGGGGTTCCGCACCAGGACGCTCTGTCCTTCTTCAACGATGTAAAACCACACGCCTGAATCTCCCATGGGAGAAGTGGAATCGAGACCGGATCGGGGACTTGGGCCGGAAGGAGCCCGGCTAGCGGACAGCTTGCGTGCCAAGTGCTCGCTCGAGGTGCGTTCGGGTGATTGATAAGCTAGCGACGCGGTGGTCGAATGAAGCAAATTCGAATCTCCGAGGTGAGCCGGATCGACGAACGATTGCTGCAGCGAATCAACGGAATGCGACTCCGATTCGTCGCCGTAAAATGCCCGAAAGAGAGCCTGGATTTCCTCGCGAGAGGCGGCCACGAGCCGCACCGGCCTGGCGATCATGAACGAGAGCTTGTCCGCAAGGCCAACGTCGTGGTGATTGACCGCGGCCACTCTCAGGGTCTCGCGGTCTTCGCCGACCGGGAAAATGAGATTCTCGCGTGCGAGAGTTTCTGGGATGAGGCCGCAAATCGCGACCGGTATTTGGTTACCCCGCCAGCGCGGCGACTTCTTGCCGGCGCGGCGATGCCGTTGCCGTGGTACGGAGGATTTTGCCTCTCGCCATCCGGCCGAGGAACTTGTCTCGTTGACAACACCAGTCGTTCCGAGATAGCGATATTCCATTCGCGAGCTCTGTCTGGCCCGGCACGCATGGGCGGGCGGTAATTCCGCGGTTGCTTATTTGTGGCGGACACTAATATCTCTAGCTTACCAATCAGCTTTCCCGCGCTATACCCGAAAGTAACGGCGTATTCTCACTCGCCAGCACGTCTTAGTGTGTAAGAAAATGCGCCGAACAGGTCTCCCCGTTGGCAACCGTGGCAGGCGACGCATTGTTTGGTGCTCGAGATCCCACCTAGTGTTCGCAGGCTCTTGCCGTCGTGCGCGATGAAAAGGTTCTCACCCTGGCGGATGGCGATGAGGCCGAGTGTCTCGAACTTGTCGAGTGGGCGGGTCGCTGCGCCCTTGAGTTCGTCCATCGACGGCAGATTGTCTGAGACGTAGACAACGGGCTCGTCGTGCAGAAGCAGGCCCACGAGGTCAAGGGTTTGGAGCTTCCACCGATCTTCTCGATTAGAGCCTTTGGTCGCATCGGGCACGGGAGTATGCGTTGCCCCTCGGTCGTTTGGGTCAGGTATCTGGCTGAATCGGTGTGACAAGAATCCAGCGACATTCGCGCGGTCCTTGAAATATCCCCAAGCCTGCGGGAAGACGAAATCGAGAACGCTATTTTCGAGCATGGGCCCCAGCCGGTCTTCATAACCAGCGGTAAGCCGCTCCAAGTCGCCGGGCGACCATGCGGAATCAACCCGAGGCCCAGGCTGGCGAGGGACCTTGTCGCGGTGGATGCCGACCATAATGCCCATCTCAGACGGGCGCATCATTCGTGCGACTCCGAAGCCTGGGCTATTGATGAATAGCCGGATCGTGTCTTCGTGCAATTGCTCCAATTGCCAATCGCGAAAGCTACCCGATTGGCGCTGAATCAGCTCCTCCAGCCCGTCAAGCCGCTGCGCAGCGCTCCTGCCAGCGGCGCATCACGCGCTTCCGGCTTGGGAGCCGATACGCGCTGCTCCATGGATTCGAACGGATAAACAACTCGGAGCCGGGCATACTCATGCTGACTCTGCCAAGCGAGCCCTGCGGCGCACACATAAGCGCCTAGCGTCGCCACGCCAGAGAGTCGTAGGAAAAAGTGCGGGCCTCGACGCCACACGCCCCAGACGACAACGGACACAACGAGCAAGAGCGCCTGGATGGCCACAGCTGGCAGGAAGAACATCAAGAAGATAGGAACGAACGTGACCGCCAGGCAGAGCACGATCGTCTTGCTCACCGGATGCCTGGTGCCAAAAACAAACCAGTTGGCGGCAAGTACGAGAAATGACGACACGATCAGCGACAAGTAGAGCATGGTTTCGACCTCGAGTTGAACTCAACGTCACCGGCAAAAGCAGCCTTCGCGGCCCGGTGGCGCTGGCGATAGACCGGAAATAGTGCCACAGATACAATCGTGCATAGAAGGGCGTCTCTTTTACTATTGTAAGAGGCGTAGATCTCGAAAGATAGATTTGTTTGGGCGCGAGCGAAGTTTTTGTGAGCTGGCGATCGATTTCACGAGGAGAGTGTCGAGATGGCCTCCATGTCGAACGGGTCCGAGGCTAAGGTCGGATCGGCTCTAGGGGACGCCGACCAGCGGCGCCGGGAGATGATCTTGCTATTGATTCTGGCATCGGCCCAGTTCACGAGCATTGTCGACTTCATGGTCGTGATGCCATTAGGCCCGCAGTTAATGCGGAAGCTAGAAATCGACGCCGGGCAGTTTGGGATGATTGTCGCATCGTACACGGTCGCCGCGGGTCTTGCAGGCCTTTTGGGTTCGTCGGTCATGGACCGGTTCGGCCGGAAGTCGGCCTTTTTGACGCTCTATGCCGGCTTCCTGGTGGGGACGCTCTTTTGCGGTCTCTCGACCGGGTATTACATGTTGCTTGCGGCTCGATTGCTGACGGGAGCTTTCGGCGGACTTCTCGGCGGCTTGGCGCTGGCGATCATCGCTGATGTTTTCCCCGAAGAACGGCGCGGGCGTGCGACCGGGATCTTGATGTCGGCGTTTGCGGCCGCGTCGGTCCTGGGTGTGCCCGCTGGCATCTATCTAGGGGGAGAGCTGGGCTGGCACGTTCCATTTCTGGTTCTGGCCGTTCTGGGCCTACCGGTGTTCATCATCGGCCTGCGCTTCTTCCGCCCTTGCGTGACCACTTTCAACAAACGGTGCATTCGCATCCGTGGGTACAGTTCCGCGAAACGTTTGGCCATTCGAATCATCTGCGGGCCTTTGCTCTGACAGTTGCTGTTATGCTGGGCAGTTTCTCAGTCATACCGTACATCAGTCTCTCACTCGTGGCGAATGTCGGTGTGGACGAGACTCGGGGCCTCCCCTGGGTGTTCGTGACGGGCGGAATACTAACACTGATCGGCGCCCCCTTGATTGGCCGCCTTGCAGACCACTTCGGCAAACTGCCGGTCTACCGCGTGGTGGCGTCGATTGCGATCGGATTGATGCTCATCGTGACCAACCTGCCGCGCGTCCCTCTGGTGTTGGCAGTTGTGTTGGTGGGCACGTTCATGCTGAGTAACGCGGGCCGGATGGTGGCCGCACTGACGATGATCACGGGAAGCGTTGAACGCCGGCTGCGCGGCGGGTTCATGAGTGCCAATTCGGCAGTTCAGCATTTGGCTTCCGGTCTCGGGGCGTACATCGGCGGCCGGATGGTGGTGCAAGTCGCCGACGGACCATTGATACACTTCAGTAGGGTCGGGATTTTGGCAGCTGTGGCGACCGCACTGAGTCTCTGGATTGCTGGTCGGCTTCGACCTGCTGCCGAGATCATCCCCGCGGACGATGATAGCGATGGTGCTATAACGCTTTCCCATCAGTCCAGCCTTGACTATCCGGCTGACGCAGTCGGGGCCGAGCCGCGCTAACAGAAAATGACGGGGCTTAAAGGCAATCGGTTGTACGAACCGACGTTGTGACGGCGTCGCGTCGCGGTACAACCTTTTTTTAGGACCAATAATCTCGGAAACCAGAACAGTAAAGATGGGCGGCGCGGGGGCACGGGCAAAAATCGAAATTCGCCTTGCCGCATTCCGCCCCTCTCGCCATATTACCTGGCAATTCTTAAGCCCTTCGGCCCCGGAAAGGATTCCGGCCATGTCGAATTGCCGTCTACTGCAATGTGTCGCTGTTCTAACGGCGATCCTTTTTGGGCAATCAGCCGCCGCGTCTGATGCCGGCCATACCCCCAAGCTCAAAATCTCGATCATTCCCCGCAAGGCATCGAGCACCCGCGATCGGGCGTCGGAGGTTGTGCAGAAATCACCCGAGTTTTCGATCTGGGACGCGAAGAACAAAGTCACGCCCAGCGGCGCCGGCCACGTCTTCCTTGTCGAGCAAATCGACGGAAACCGATTGTTGGTCATGGATATGAACGAAGGCTTACGCGGCTGGGTCTCGTCCACCACCGTGCTCTCACTCGACCAGGCCGAGAGCTATTTCACCCAACAGATCCAGTCACACCGCAACGAAACATTTTCCTACCTGATGCGAGGAGTGGTCCGTTACGAGGCCGACGATCTCGAACGCGCCATGGTGGATCTCGATGCCGCTTTGCGTCTTGATCCGAAATATGTGCCCGCCTTGATCGAAAGGGCTTATCTGTGGCTGTGGCGAAATAAACTTGATCAAGCACTCGCAGATGTGAGCAAGGCGATCGAGCTCGACCCACGCAATTCTTACGCATTCGTCGAGCGCGGTGTCTTTGAATACAACAAAAAAGAATACGACAAAGCCGAACGCGATTTTCAGACCGCGATCGAGCTCGGCTCGCGGACAGCCGTGATTTACATCGCGCGGGGGATGATCTTTCTCAACAAGCATGAAACGAACAAGGCGTACTCGGAATTCAATCAAGCCCAACAGATCGATCCGAGGCATCCAGACGCGTATGCCGCGCTCGCGTCGTTGTTTTTGATGCGCGGGAAAACCGACAAGGCCATGAAGGTTCTTGACCAGGCCGTTGAGATCGATCCCTTGTGCGCCGATTCTCACGGCAATCGGGCGGTCGTACTTTTGTCCCTGGGCCGGTATGACAAAGCGATTGATGACCTCGACGAAGTCGTGAAAGTTGCACCCAATTCGGTTCGCGCACTGCGGGAACGGGCGTGGATCCTCGCCACTTGTCCCGACGCCAAGGTTCGCAACGGCGAGCAGGCGGTGAGCTCGGCGACGCGCATGCGAACTAACTGACTGGAAAGATCCGCATTGCCTTTCGACTCTGGCCGCGGCGCATGCAGAGTCGGGGCAATTCGAGGAGGCCGCTCGGCGGCAGCAGAAAGCCATCGAGCTCTTGACCGATAAGAGCCCGGACACGCGCGAGTATCGCAAAGTTCTGGATCGCTATAAGGCCAACAAGCCTTATCACTGGATGGGCCTGCTGGAAGAAATGGGAGTACCGATCCCCCGGCCGGCAGCGAAAAAGGTTGATTGAGATCCAGGTACACGCGTTTGCTCGTAGAAAGGAATCCGTTCATGTGGCCAATCTTGAATCGGACGTTGGCCGGGTTTGTTTTGGTGGCCCTCGCTTCCTTCTGCGCCGCGGCGGCGACCTGGCCGGCGGCGTAAAGTTAAATACTTTTGTCCGTCCCAAGAAATCAAGCTCCACTCCGGATCGTGCCTTCGAGTATGTGCAGAAAGCGGCGGATATTTCCCTCTACCACGGTCAAACCAAGCTCAGTCCGAGCGGAGTCGGCTACATCTGTCTCCTGGAAAAAGCCCAAGGCGATCAATTACTCGTGACGATCCGAAGTCAGGGCCTGCGGGGCTGGACGTCGGCCGGTGCCCTGGTTCCTCTCAACCATGCCGACGCGTATTTCTCCCAGCAGATCGCAGCCAATCCACGCGACTCGTTCGCGCTATTGATGAGAGGTGTGGTTCGGTACGAGAACGATGATCTCGATCGTGCATTTGCCGACGTCAACGAAGCGCTTCGTCTCGACCCCAAGTACGTCGCGGCCTTGGTCGAGCGCGCCTATCTCTGGCAATGCCGCGATCGGCTCGACCTGGCTATCTCTGACGTGAATCAGGCAATCCAGCTCGACTCGCGTAACTCTTATGCTTATGTGGAACGGGGTGTTTTTCATTTCGGAACGAAGGACTTTGGCAAAGCGATACGCGATTTCGAACAGGCCGCGCGTCTTGGTTCTCGCTCCGCCGCGATTCATCTTTGCAAGGGCATGATCCACGTGGAGCGTGGCGAGGGTGAACCGGCGATCGCCGAGTTCAACCTGGCGATCGAGCGCGACCCCAAGCGACTCGACGCCTACATCGGTCTCGCCACGGTCTACTTGCTCAAATCGGACTCGCACAAGGCGCTCGAGGTGTTCAACAAGGCGATCGAAGTTGATCCCCGAAGTCCCGAGGCCCATCAAGCGCGTGCTGTCTACTTCCTCTCTCACGGCAAACATGAAAAAGCTCTGGAAGATCTTAACGAGGCCGTTCGACTCGACCCCACGACCGCGAGTCACCTGCGGGTGTGCGCCGCGTGCTTTTCGAGAGGGGCGAGTTTGCTCGAGCGCTTGCGGACTTGGACGGCGCGACCCGGCTCGAACCAAACGACGCCGAAGGGCAGCAAGGTCGAGCCTGGATCCTGGCGACCTGTCCTGACGCCAAAGTCCGCAATGGCGTGCAGGCCGTTGCCGCAGCGACCCGAGCATGCGAGCTGACCGGCTGGAAGGTTCCACACACCCTGACTACGCTGGCCGCCGCGTACTCCGAGGCAGGTAATTTTGCGGCCGCCGTCGAATGGCAGCAAAAGGCAATTGACATGGTGTCCGAAAAGAGTGCACAAAAACCCGAATACCGCCGGCTGCTCGGGCGGTACATGGCCAAGAAGCCGTATCATCGCGTTGGCGTACTGGAAGAGATCGGGATTCAGAGAACAAGCACGGCGTCGAAGAGAGGTGCGTAGACCGGCGGTTGTGGCCTTTTGGAGCGGAACAGTATTGGCTCTTGGGATCAAAAAGCAATTGGAGGACGCCGTGAAGCTGGCTCCTTTTTCCATCGCCAAACTGATGGTCGTGGTGGTTGCCGTCGCGATAAATTTAGCAATCGTGCGACTCCTCGCCGCTTACAGCCCGGTGTTGCCTGTCGCAGTCGCATGGACTGGGCTCGCCCTTCAAGCTGGTGGCCTCGCTGTGATCCTCGGCAGGGGCCGCGCTCGAGCGTTCTCGGTCGGATTTATAACATTCGGCGCAATAGCTTTGGCGACCGTGATCTGGGCGATGGTCTTTGCCACGAACACCGGCATCGCATACGATCCGAGTACCGGGAAGACGACCACGATAACGATCCCCGGATCGCCGTTGTGGACCCTGTGGAGTAACTACTTCGAGTTCGTGGGCAGTTTTCTGGTCGAGAAACTACAAGTCAACATCGACCCAGAGGGCTTTCTTGCGGCTGTGATTTGGGCTTCCGCAGCTACTCATAGCGCTAGCCGGCGGGGCAATTGCCCTTCTGTTGGTCGGTCGACGGCACACGCGTACCCGCAGGGCTTCGGGCGATTCCAGACAATCTGCGCCGCCAACGCTGATATCTGCGAGGATCTGACCATCCTGTAAGCGCCAGGCCGTTCAAATCAACTCATGGATTGGCTCGCGTTCGTCGAGCAAACGCATTGGCCGGCCGGCGCGATCGGGAACGGCGAGGCTGGGATCGATGCCGAGGTTGCGATAGAGCGTCGCGAACACATTCTGGAATGAAACCGGCCGCTCCTTGACATAGGCGGCTTCCTTGTCGGTCGAGCCAATGACCTGGCCCGTGCGCATGCCGCCGCCGGCGAGAAGGGCGAAATTCACGGCCGGCCAGTGATCGCGGCCGGCGTCTTTATTGATCTTGGGCGTGCGGCCAAACTCGCCCCAGACGACCACGGAGACGTCCTTATCGAGCCCGCGCACGTGCAAATCTTGAACTAGCGAAGAGAGGGCCATGTCGAGCTTGGGAATGCGGGAGCGGCACGTCTCGAAGTTGTGCTTGTGGGTGTCCCAGCGGCCAAAGGAAAGGGTCACGACGCGCGCCGGCCTCGACCAGACGACGGGCCATGAGGAAGTGGTCCATGCAGCACGGAGGGCCATCGTCCTCGTTGCGCATGTCTCCAATGCCGTAGCGGGCCCGGAGCCGAGGGTCTTCCTTGCTCAGGTCGAGAGCCTCAAATACGCGTCGCGACGACAGAACCTCAAAGGCGCGCTGGTTGAAGCTGTCCATGCCGAGCATTGCGTCATCATGGTCAAGCTTGCGCCTGAGATTATCGAGCATCGTCAGGAGCGAACGACGGCCGGCCAGTCGTTCGGGCACGATTGCCGTGTCGTCGAGGCTCAGGCCTGCGTCGCCGGTACTCTGTTTGCTGTCGTTGTTTCCCTTGAACTCGCTGCGGAACGGAGTGAATGGCGCGTGCGCCAGACCGAGATAGCCGGGGTTTCCGGGATTACCCCAGCGTAGTTCGCCCGTGCGCGGCGAGAGGCCAACAAACGGCGGTACGTCGCCTTGCACGGGTCCTTGGAGGAGTGATACGACGGCTCCGAGGCTCGGTCGTCCTCCCTGTGCCCGACTGATCATGTCGGTGTAACCGGTAAGGCACTGACCAGCCGAGTGATCTCCGCCGGCGCCCACAAGCGAACGGACCACTGCGAACTTATCCATCATCTGGGCCAGCCGCGGCATATGCTCGCAGATTTCGAGGCCCGCGACATTGGTGGGAATGGGTGCGTATTCGCCTCTGATGTCCGATGGAGCGTCCGGCTTCAAATCGAACATGTCCATGTGCGGAGGACCGCCGGCAAGGAAGATCATGATCACGGCCTTATGCGACCGCGCGATTCCAGCCTCTGCTTCGGCCCGGAACAATTGGGATAAAGACAGGCCTCCTAGCCCCAGCCCCCCAATTCGCAAGAAGTCGCGACGGCTAACCCCGTCGCAGTAGCCCGAGCGTGCCCGACCCGCGATCGTCAGCATCTGGCCACCTCCCTCGTCTGCTCCGCATTCCGCCGCTCGATGTTGTTAACACTTCGTTTAACAATAAGAGTGCGACGGTACGACGCGGAGACAAGGCGGTAGGTTTATAGTATTCGTCATTTTCCGGGCGTGCGCCGCACGGAATGTGAGATTTTGTGGTCTGGGATAGCGGCAATGATTCTTTTGTGCATCAGGGCGCTTTTGCCGACATCACGCCCCACAGAATCATTACGAAATGCATCCAGCCCGCGTTCGCGATTACGGACGCAAACCGCCATCCTCATCCAGCCGATACACCTTGCCGGCCTTGAGATTCTCGAACGACGAGACCTTGCCGGATGGCCAGGTAATCTTCACGGTATCGGCCTGGTCGAGCTTTCCTAAGCCGAAGGTCAGCGTGTGTTCCACAGAAGAAAGATAGCTTTTGGACGGGAAGAGTTGACGGTGGCACGAGTTGCCCCCGGCCTTGATCTCGATCTTGGCACCGATGGCATCGCGATTGGAGGCTTTGCCATCGCCTGCAAGCTCGAGGCGAATCCAGTGGTTGTTGTTGCCGCCGTCGTTGCGGAACAGCCGCGCCGCGGCCTTGTTGACGGTGACGACGACGTCGAGATCACCGTCGCCGTCGATATCGGCGTAGGCGGTACCGCGCCCGACGACAGGTTTGAACAGGTCGGGACCGGCGTTTTCAGGCTTGACCAGAACGTAAAGCGCGTTCCCAGGTTTGCCGGAATTCCAGAAGAGCTGGACGGGTTGCTCATAGGTCTCGCTGGCTTGCACCTTGGATATGTCAGGCTCTAAGTGTCCGTTGGCAGATAAGAGGTCGAGGCGGCCGTCCAGATCGTAGTCGAAGAAGAAAAGGCCGAATTTCAGGGGTGGCTGTGTGGGTGCGCCGAGCCCGTACAGATTGGCGAGGTCGGAAAACACGAGCGTCTTGGGCTGGTCGCAGACGTAGAGTGCGGTCATCTCGTTGGCGAAATTACCGACGGCCAGGCCCAGCCGGTCGTCATTCATGAACGGCGCCCAATCGACGCCCATGCCTCCTCGGGGTGAGCCCGACTGATCAAACGCGACGCCAGAGGGGATGGCGATCTCCTCGAACCTGCCCTGCCCCTTATTGTGAAACAAGAAGTTCTGAACGGTGTCGTTGGCGACGGCGATGTCGATGAGCCCGTCGCCGTCGACGTCGTATGGTGCCACGCCCAAAGATTTGCCCACGGGCACCTTGAGATCGGGTGTGCGTACCTCGATTCCAGATTTCTCGCTGATGTCGGTAAACTGTCCCCGTTCATTCAAGAGCAAGGCGCAAAACGAGCCACCAAATGAGGTCGGCCGACCGTAAGCCCGGCCAATACCGGTCAACTGAAACCCCTGTACCTTGTCGATCTCGGGGGTCCAGGTCACGTAATTTCCGATAAATATATCAAGATCCCCATCGTTGTCGATGTCGAGGAACGCGGCGCCCGTAAGCCAGCCGTTCGGGCCTTTGGCATGGGCCGCTTCGGTGACATCGTCGAAGTGCCCCTTGCCATCGTTGCGAAAGAGATAGCCGCGGCCTATCGCCGTGACGTACAGGTCGGCGTCGCCGTCGTTGTCATAATCACCGACGGCCACCCCTTGGCCGTAAAACGACCTGTCGAGCCCAGCCTCTTTCGTAACGTCTTCAAAGTGCCCCTTGCCGTTATTGCGGTAAAGCGCCTGGGTAGGCGCCGGCTTGACCTCGTGCCCGGGCCAATATGATGAGTTGACGAAAAACAGGTCCTGGTCGCCGTCTCCGTCGTAGTCGAGAAAAGCCGCGCCCGAGCCCATCGTTTCGGGCAGGAGCTTGTCTCCGTAGGCACCGTTGTCGTGAACGAAATTGATGCCGGCGTCCTTGGTGATTTCGACGAACTTGACGGACGGAAGCGATTCGGCGCGTGACGGCGGCCGGCCGAACCGGAGCGACGGCCGCGGGGAGCACGGGCTTGGCAGTCCCGGGGCTGCAACCGGCAGGCAAGGAGAATATTATCAGCCAGCCCAGGTATTCCGGCGATTGACGAAGCGAACGAAGCTCATTTGCCATACTCCCGAGCGGACGCGATGCCTGTGGCGGCGGCGTTGGTTGGTTGGACAGTGGATTGTGCGGTCGCGGGTGCGGCGATCGGCTCAGACACTCCCGGCGCACCCGGGCGGTGCAGCGGATGGATCACGATCGACTGGGAGTTGAGGTTTGCGGCCGGATCTTTCTGCCGCGCCAGGGCGAACGCCCGGCCCTCGGCGGTCTCGTCGGGCTTGAGCCTTTCGTGCAACCTCCGGTGGGCGACTTCTAGTGCGCGTGCCAGCGCAGCTTGACTCTGAGGTTCAGACTCGGCCTCCCAGGCAGGCCCCAGAATCTCGACCACGTCGTGCAGTGGCTCCAGCCGCGACTGGTAACGCGGTCGCGCACCGTTCATGAACCGTGTGATGTCGCGGGACAATTGCACCGCGAGCTGCCGCCGCTCTCCTGCGGCAACTTTGGGATCGGCGATTTAGTCGCCTGTTTCACAAGGATGTCGGGGTCGACGGCCTCGTCCTTGACAACTGCTTCGGGTTCAACGGTCGACGCACCGTTTGCCTGGTCGACCCAGGCCGGATCGCTATAGGCCTGCGCCAGTCCCCAGTGGGCCGCCACGTTTTCGGAATCGATGGCAAGCGTGCGTCTGTAGGCTGCGATCGCCCGGTGCAGGAAATCTCGCCTGGCCGGGCTCGTGACCGGGAACTCGATCCGTGCTCGGACGTAAAGCGCCGAGCCCAGATCGTTGATCACACGATAATCGATGCTGAAGTCAAACTTGCGCGCGGGGATCTTGGTCGCCAGCACCGACTCGAAGCTGGCGATGGCCTCGTCGAGCAAGCCGTTGCTGGCGTTGATCTGGCCGGTGAGCCAGTTGATGACCCAGGGGGCTGCGGGCTCCTTGTGGTTGGCGGCTTTTTCGAGCGCGGCCAGCGCATCGGGTATTCGGCCTTCGCGCTGATAGACGCGGGCCAGGTTGACCCAGCCGTCGGCCCGACCGAGCTCGGCCACCTTGGTGAAGATCACCTTCGGCCTGTTTCAGTTCGCCCTTCTGGCCCCCCTTGGTCGCCCCTTCCAGGAAAAGCCCGATGCCATAGTCATTCCAGCGCTGCCATGTCGCCTCGATGGGCGAGGGGAATTCGTTGACGGCCGGGCCACCTCTTCGATCGGCAGGGAAACCTGGTCGCGAGCCATCACGAACGACCGGCAGCTTGGGCCCCTGCCCCTTGCCGAAGATGTAGTCGAGATAGGTCCGGTCGAACTTGCGGTAATTGACCCTGGCTTCGAGGGTGATCGGGCCGGTCTCGCCCGTGGGTACTTCGAGTCGCAAAATGGACGACCTGGCCGGCGCCGGGAGGAATCTGCTTGTTGTAGAGCGGCACGAAGATGTCTTGCGGATTGCGGCGATCGATCCGGTTGCCGTCGCGGTCGAGCATGTAGACGTTGATGAAATGCGAGTAGGGATCGACAATGCCATCGGGTCCCATGCCCCCGGAGCGGCCGATGACTCGGTCGCCCGACCGGGCGATCAGTTCGACCCAGATTTCGTTGGAATCGACAGTTCCCTGGCTGAAGAGGTGGCCGATGCCCAGCGTTCGGACCACGACCTCGACCAGGTAATTGCCCCCTGCTTTCAGTTCGGGAACTTCGGGACGGAGCGGGCCCAGCGAGCTTGCCTTCGATTACTCCGCCCTCGCGCAGGCCGAAGATGTCGACGCGGACTTTCTTGTCCCTCAAGAACCTCGCGTGTCTGTCGGCCGTTTCTTTGTCGCCCAAGATGGTCGGCCAGGCCGGTATTGGCGCCGATGAATATGTGATCGTGGATCTCGCGGCCTCCCTTGCCGTCAAAGTCTCTGGCACCAAAATCGGTCGACGGCTTCAGCTCCATGTGGCACTCGTTGCAGCTTGATCTTGGCCACATCGGGGTAATAAAAGCTCTGGGCTCCGTGGCCCGAGACGCCCGACAAGCAGAAACGGGTCATGGTGGTTTTGCCCGCGGACGAAGTCTTTGTAGTGGTTGACGCCGTACGGGAGGCCGACCTTGTGGCAGGTCGAGCAGAAGTTCGATGTCCTTGATGATCGGCTTCAAGAAGGTCTTCTTGTGCATCTCGGGCTTGGCCTTCACGAGCGCATTGTTGATCCATTGCAAGAGCGGGTCGTCGCTGAAGGCGAAGGGATAATGCTGGGGTTCCTCGATCGTGTACGCGGCGTTGCCGCGGGTGTTGTTGACGTTGGTCATGGCGTGGCAGGTCGTGCAGGTGATGCCCGCCTGGCTGGTCGGGTTGTGGACGTCGTCGTAATTCGGGTCGTCGAATTCGCCGGAAAAGAACGGCACGGGGTCGTGGCAGCCGGCGCACCAGCGGGCGGCCTGAGTCGAGCCGTCGCGCTCGAGCGCGACCCTGCCGCGTTTCGCGCACGCTGGTCGAGATACGCCTTGTTGTTGAACGAGCTGAAGTGGTGGGCCGAATGAAACCAGCCGGCGTAGGCGTCTTTGTGGCATTTCAGGCAGTAGTCGTCCATCATCAGGGTGCGCGCGGGGATGAACTTGCCGTTGGCGGTGACGGCTTCCGACGGATAGAAGTACTGCTTGCCTTCCTTGGGCCCCTTGACGCCGAACGACCGAGGGTCTTGGAAGTGCAAGTAACCCCATCAAGACGACGAAGCCGGCGACGGCCACACTGAACCGCCTGGCCCACTCCCAGCGGATCCGCGGGCCGGCCAGCCGATGCTTCACATAAAGTGCGACGGCCGCCAGCGGCGTGAGCACGTGCAGCCAGTAGCCTACCTCGCGGGCCCGCGGATCGCGGACCTCGAATCCTCCCAGCCGCACCAGGACCAGACCCGAGACCAGGATGACCAGAGCGACGGCCAGCAGTGCCAGGCCAAACCGGATCGCCGTCTTGTTGGGCCGCTTCCATGAGGTCGCCAGATGTGCGAAACCGAAGATCAAGAAACGGCACGATCAGAAGAAAGCCCAGCAGCAGGTGCAACGCCACCATGAGCATATAGAAAAATGTCTGCTGCGTGGCGCCCAGATACCAGGTGAGTGCGGTCACGCTCGAGAGATAAAACCCGTTGGCGCCGAGCAAGGCGAAGCCGATCAGGATGATCCAGAGAAAGGGGCCGCAGCCGCGGGCCGACGGCGGGCGTGTAAACCCGGCCTTTGCGATCTCTCATGGGCCGAGCCTGAACGGACATGGTCAGTAACCCCCATCATTCCGGGCGCGATCTCTATCTCGGTGCGACCCGCGCGACGTCGATCGTCGAAATCGCCAAGCAAGCATCAAAATTCGAGTACTTTAGTAGGAATACCACATTCCGGTGGAGCTGAAGCGGATTGAGCCGCGAGTGACCTCGAAGTCCGGCACGATCCGACAGTAACAAGACTCAGGCGAATTCCACGAAAAGTTGAATGCTGGAATCAGAACCACCACGATCGCCGTCAAGCTGTGAAAAAGTCGCGATCGGATTCCCGGCGCGAAATGACGCAAGAACCTCGCACTCTGGTCGAGAGCTTCCAGTCCGACGGAATCCAAAAAGCTCGAGGTGCAGACGGTGATCAAGCCCGCCGTTCGCCCGCGGCATGAGCGACGGTGGTCCGGGGCGGCCGATCGAGACGCACGAGTGGCGGCCGAATGGGCTTGGAGAGGAAATGAACGAATACCAAGTCTGACTGCAACGGACGGTCAAAGCGCGGCGTGCTAACATGCGCTGCGCTGATCCTGGCGCCGATAGAATCGACGACGTGTGGAACCTGGTCGTGGCAAGGAGGCTTTGCCAATATCGGAGGCAGTTGAACAAGCGGCGCCGCACTGCGATCAAACACCAGCTCGTTTTCCCAGGACGACTTCGACCCGAGCACGGTGCGAACTTGCATGTGACAGCCGGCAGCCAGGCTGGTGTCGACCCAACCCAGCAGGCACAAGGCCCCCGTCAGCAAGAACGTCCATCTGCGACTAAGGTTTTCCGCAGCCGCGCGACACGTCGACAGTTTCTCCGGTTGAGCTACGCACGTTCGTAAGGAAAGGCTTGATTCGATCGTAAGAGGCCGCGCCGCGGATTGTCAATGGAGGCCGGCTATCGACGTCGACTCCCGCGCTGCCAAAATCGTGACGGGTTCAGAAATGGAATCCCGCTTTACCGCCCCGGGGTGTCCCTGATGCTATGAACTCGTCAATGACCGCGGCGCTCGAGCCGACGATAAGTACCAACTAGGCGCACTCCCTGAGTAGCAGCCAAAAAACGGAGAAATGCATCGTGCCATCCGGCTCACCAGCATTGGTTCGCTGGGTTCACGTCGTGGTGAAGTTTCGCTCGAAAACGATGCGCCGCGAGATCCTGGCGAACCGACGGATGCTGTGCAGAAAGTTCGGCGCACAAATTACCTTACTCTACCTATACATTATACCGGCTTTTGCGAATTTCGTTAATGCACCTACTCGCTCAACCACAGATCCACCGATCCTAGTAAATTGCCAGGAATCGGCTTAGCAATCTTTCCAAAATTTTATTTTGTGAATATTAGCGCACGGCATTTTTCGGCCTCCACTACAGAAATCCCGACAGGAAACTGGGACGACGAGCGAAAGAATCGGGCTCGACGGCGAACGTTCGTAGTGTTGTTTCGCTGGAAAGGCACGACCCCGCGCCGCCTGCGATGCATGTCCTTGGCGCCATGTCCTTGCGCTCCTTGGCCTTGGCAGTGCATGTCGGCGGCGCCGGCTTGGCGTTGCGGACGTGTCTTCGGCCTCGCTCACGGTTCACAGCCCCGGGCCCAGGCCGGCCGGCGCGCCCTTGAGGGGCAAGAAATGAATTAGAACGGTTGAATCGATCGTAGCAGTTATGCGGCGGCAAAATGGCAGTAGATGGCAGTAGATGGCAGTTTTTGGGAAGGTCCTTGAGACGTCTCGCCCGCGCCCGATGCGATCGACAACGAATTCTCGAGACGGCTGACGACGCCAGGTTTGCTCTCCACAGCGTGTGAGTTGACGACGGTCTTGTGTCGTCGTGGACGGCCCATTCGCGGCGCGCCATAGCGCGCGAACCGGCCTCTCCGATCGGCTTTCCCAATATCGCTTCAACGATGATTCGAGCACGCCCCGCACAGAAGATTTGTTGCGTTACGGCGCCAGCTGTCTCGGGAATCGAGTAGACTCGGTCGGCGCAATCCAAGACATATCCAGAGCTTTGCCGCGCCTTTTCAATTTGTCAAATTGGGCCTCGCACATAAATCTCGAACGCAGAGCCGCCGGAGAGTCTCCCGGATCGGCTTAAGCTCCTGTTCGATTGGCTCGGGCGCGATGGCTGAGAAGTAATCTCTATCAATCCCCATCAGCCGCTTCATTCGCTGGCTTTCTCGCGGATCTTTGTCCAGGAAAAATTTCTTGTCTCCCGGACAGCCGCAAGTACAAGCGGTCGCATCGAGAAGTCCTCGCCTTCCGATTGCTGGCCCTCGCGTCGGATATCGATTTCGATCTCGATTTCCCGACGGATCGTGGCGTAGATGGCGGCAAACGTTCCCTCCGTGAGGGCGGTGAGCGCAGGGCAAGGCTCAGAAACGTCGATAAGTGCGTTGCCGACAAGCGCGATCATCGCGAGCTTCGATGACGGCTGGAGGCGGTCGAAGACCGCGACGCCGGTCGGGCACAGCTCTGGCGCGTCGCCGGCATCTTCAATGTGATCCCATAGCATCCAGAGACCCTGCCGAAACAGGTTTCATTCGGCTCCTTGCAAGGCCCGGTCGCCGATATTGGTCCTCCACATGGAGCCGTCCTCTTTACAAGCTCGATTGGGAAGCGCAAGCGGTCGATCACCCAGGAGTTCTCGCACTCTCGAAGGCGTCGCCATTTGTGGCTCAATGCGCGGTTTCAATTCAACACCACCAGCGCCGACTCAAGATCAACGCACCAGGGCCGACTTTATTCGCCACTGCGTGCGAGCCCCCATCTGTTAACGACGCGTCACGGGGGTAGAGCATCGTCTTCGGGGCCTGTTCATCGTCGGCGATGAAATCGCGCAGCTCCTCGGTCGGAATATTCGTCCGCTTGTCCTTGTGGCAGATCGACTCGACCTTAGTTTCGGCGGGTGGTTTCTTCCGTGCCATCAGGTCTTTGACTCCTCGGCGGCTCAGGGACACTAAGGTTCCAGTCGTGCAAGTCAGGACCGCGAACCTTTTCGGTCGCGATCGCCCAGACGACGTCGAGCTTCAAAGCTGCGTCATCAGCGACATAGATCACCTCCGCCGTGCCCAAAATCTCCCGCCTTGGAATCAGTTCTCGCTCTGCTCGATTGTCTCCCGGTCGACAAGGTCGACAGAACGTCCCACGATCGCCTCAAGTTCTTGGTCCATCGTGACGAGATCGAACAGAGTCCAGCTCGCGTCGTCGTCGAAAGTGTACAGGAAGTCGAGATCACTTTCGGGCCGGAAGTCGTCGCGGAGGTACGAGCCGAACAACGAAAGTTCCTGGATTTTCCACTTGCGACAGTACTCGGCAACTTGATCCATAGGCAGAGTGATGCCATGTCGCGAAATCGTGGTCCTCGTGCTCACGGCTTTGCCTCCAGTCACAACAAATCTCCAATGGGCAGTGCCCATCCCAAGCAGCTAGACAGCATGGAGATGTCGAGGATCGATGCGGTCGCTATCCATAGATCATCTGGGCCGAATCGAGAATACTGATCCTCCGTATCCAATTCTCGCTTTGTTCGATGCTTTCTTTCGGAACGAGATCCACTTTCCGGCCGAGCAACGCACTAAGCCCTTCCTCCATGTGCAAGAGCTTGCCCATCCACGGCCCATAGTCGTCGTCTTGAAACACGACCAGAAAATCGATATCGCTTTCGGGACCAAAGTCGTCGCGCAGAAGCGAACCGAATACGGATAGCTCCACGACATCGTACTTCTGGCATAACTCCGCAATCCGATCGAGCGGCAGCGTAACGCCATGCCTGGTGAAAGCGGCGGTTGTGTCCATCGCCGGATCTCCTCGACTTCAGAATTCGTAGACCAAGATCGCCGAGCTTAGCACGCGATCCCGACGTGGTGCGAGCGAACTCTGCTCGACGCCCCGTCGAGAGGCAACATGGACCTTTTGATGCAACACGCCCGAAAGATCGTTCTCAAGTTCGTCGAGCTTGCAACCCCACGGCCCGAAATCATCATCATGGAACGTCACGAGAAAGAGCGTTTCCTTTTCGCTGCCGCCATCGACCGCGGCCCCGAGTCCATGAACCGCGAGCTCCGAGACACCGTATCGCTGACAAATCTCGGCGATTCGGTCGAGGGGCAGTTTCTCAGCGAGCTCTGGATTGACATGTCCAATGCTCATCGTTTGTCTCCCACGTGGGCTGATTGAGCACCTTGATTCACGACCGCCCGAATGGCCTCAAGTGCATCGTAGGGGTCGGCGACTTCGACAAAAGCCCAACGCCCGAATGCCCCATGGTTGTTGACGGCGGGTACCCATAGCGTCCTGACCGTCATGACCTTGGCGGCTTTCTCCTTCTTTTTCTCCCCGGACACTTCGACGATCAGGTTGAGTGGATCAAGTAATCCTCGGCCGTCGTCCACCAGGGCGATGAAGTCGGGATGATAAAGGTGGTCCGCACCATTAATTGTATAGGGGATCGTGAAACCGAGGTTGTGCTTCTTGACGGATCGAATTACTTCGTCCATATCTTCAAGCGTTTGCGCCATCTGTCGTTCTCGATCCAAGCGTCGCCGAATTTCTTGGCGACCTCGGTGATGAAGATGAGGGTTTCGAGGGCCTCGATCTGGCAGAAGAAAAGCTTGCGTTCGCGCAAGGGGTCGGTCCAATACCGCAGCACGGCCGCCGTAATGGGAGTGACACCGATATAGCCTCCTTCCCACCACATGCCGACGCGCTGACGGATGCGATTGACGGTCTTGTTCTCTTCGATCCGGTCCTGAGTCCATTCGGTGTCAAATGCGAGCTGTTTTCCCTTCTTTTTGGGGCGGGCGATCGGAATGAAATAGGAGCTCGTTCGTCGGCCCGAGACAACTTCGTTGGTGATCCCCTCGTCTGTGAACTTGAAATGCCGCCTGGGCTCGAGGAATGGCGAATTGAGAATCGGGTTTTCGATCAGGGCATCGGCCATCGAGTTCACCCCGAATTCCAAAATGGACCAACTCGCAACGTAGGTCCGTCCCGGCATCAGTGTGGATAAACGTACATGATACCATTAACGAGATTAAAGAAAAGACCGGGGCTACCGAGCACGGCTTTTTCACGCCGTCCGCGTTCGCCGATCGCACGGGAGTTTCAATTTGAGACAGCAACGAATTCCATTCAGATCTTTTTGCTTGCCAGGTCCTCAACGGCGACGCGATCGTTGAGCTCGCATCTGCGGGGCGGACTCGCGTTGTAGTGCGTGTCCTATCCCTGCGCGGCGATGCAGACGCTCCAGAGCGACGAGGCCGGCGTACTTGCTAGCGGGACGTTTACGACCGCCCAGCAGTCCCAGATCGTCAGCGATGTGGCGGCCATCTTGACGAGTGAGGGAGCGACCGCGGCCCAGGCATCGAAGGCGTCAACCGATCTCCAGACGATCATCACCGCAAGCGGGGTTACTTCAAGTGACGTCGCAACGATCGATTCCGACCTGAAGGCAATCCAGGCCGATCTCGGCGTATCAACGTCTTCGGCGAGCTCCGGATCGACGTCAAGCTCCGGATCGACTGCGTCGCCGCCAAGTGGCGGCACGAGCTTCGGAGGCGGCTTGCTCCTGGCGATCGTGACGGGTCAAGGCTCGCTCGGGTCGATGAGCCCGGTCCTTGGCGGCGGGATGGTCGTGCAAACCGGAGGTCCGATGACCGGTGGGACCGGTGGACCGATCGCCGTCGGACTTGGTGGGCTCGCAAGCGGTACAAACGGCCGAGCGGGCACCGTGAGATTGAGTAGCGGGCTCGCTCCTGCCCGGCCGCCGATGATGATGATGTCGATGGGCTGGTCAACATCAGCACCAACGTCGACGTCTACCGGAAGCTCGACCAGCGCTTAAGACAAGGCCGAAGGCTGCGCTCTTCCGGCTCTCCTTCGTCACCTCTCCGTCTGGGAGAGCCGGATCGACCAGCGCTGCCAGACCCGTTCAGCGACACCCCACACACAGAGCAAAGAATCTAGACACCCGTCAGATTATCGGTCGGAGCAAGGAGATGTTGAACGCTTCGCCCCGTCAGCCCGACCTCGGGCCGCAGGTTGGGCGCACCGGGCGGCTGCTCAGTTCTTCATGCGAAAGCGTCATGGAGATGTCTGTCGATGTCTCGGCGTCGCGAGCCGGTCGCCTACAGAAACGCCATTCCGGCTGCCTCCTTCCGAGCTGGAACTGATCATCTGAAATTGGCCCACCCTGATCCCAACCGCGTGACCGCCGCGCGACACGAGTGATCCTGGTCGAGCACCTGAGAGAGAATTGGCAAAGGGTCACAAACGGAGTGTAGATGCGATCTTTGAACTGAACGACCTCGGAGGCCAAAGCCGACTCGACCATGTGGGCGTCGAGGATCTCCTGAAACTGAAGAGCGTCGGAGTCGGAGGACGACTTTTGTGTATCCTGTTTTGTCGACTGCGGTTACCAATATACTCGTGCCATTCGGGGCGGAAAGCCCCGTGCATTGTCGTGGTAACGCGTTTCGAGTACGCTGATCTTGGGGCACTACGATTGCAAACGGGGAGAGTTGAGAATGCGTGGAGAGCTCGACAAACAGGCTCCAGAATCAACGGCCCTTATCTCGCAGCACGAGCTGGCACCAGCTGATTACTCAGATCCGGTCATCGAGGCGTACAAGAAGGACGTGGACCGGTCGTTGTTGCGCGAGAATTTGAAGCTCACCGTAGAGGAACGGTTCGTCAAATTCGAGCAATTCTGGAAATATGCCCAGGAGCTGCGTGAAGCCGGCCGGAAGAGCCGGCAGACGGAGTGAGGCGATGGCGCCCAACTTCAGCGCGATTCTACCGTTGCTCGTTCGGAGCGAGGTTCGGTTTATCGTGATCGGCGGAGGTGCGGCGCTCGCGCATGGGTCGGCCCGCTTGACGTATGACGTGGACGTCGTTTACGCCCGCGACCCAGAAAACCTCCGTCGTCTCGCAGAGGCCCTGCAGCCGTACCAGCCCTACCTGCGGGGCGCCCCGCAGGGCCTACCGTTTCGATGGGATGAGCGCACGCTGAAGTCAGGTCTGAACTTTACACTGACCACCACCCTTGGTGACTTGGACTTGCTGGGCGAGGTGCCTGGTGGCGGGTTTTTCGAACAGCTCCTGCCCTTCAGCCTAGAAATGGAAACGTTTGGTGTTCGTTGCCGGTTCGTGACCCTGGAAAAGCTCATTCAGCTCAAGCGAGCCGCCGGCCGTCCGAAGGACTTGGAGGTCATTGCCGAACTGCAAGCATTGCTCGAAGAACGGCGGCGGGGGGCTTCCACCGGAGCCTGAGCACCAATAGAGCCAAAGGACATAAACCGCACTCGAGATGGGCAAGTACGAGCTCCCGCTCGGACCCCGACGGCCAACGCGGAGAGCCGACGACTGTGTTCCCGCGCGGGGAGTGCGCATGACATCACCGCGACAACTGGCCCAAACAATGTGGATGCCACCAGCCACCGCCCAAACCGACCCAACTCCCTCGACCGAAGTCGCCCCGAACGAAGCGCTCTTCGAGACGGAGATGGATATCATGAGCCGATCGAAAAGCAAGGTCCGAGCGGGCGGCATCCCCGACAGCTACCTGGCGTTCTGGCTGGCAATCGACCCAATTCCGCGCTCTGCGAGGACTGCGGTGAGATTGATATACCCACGCGATGTGCGTCCTTTTAGCCCCCATATCGGGCGTGCCCCCCGCGCACATCCTCACGCCGCCGTCTTGCTGACGGTCACTGAGCTGACCAGGCGGCTTGCTACGAGCTAGTCAGGAACAGGATTTAGTGACCTCTTGGCGACCGAACTAAACGAGTCTGAACGTCGCGCCGACCGACTCTAGCCTGGAACGCCCTGACGAAAGGACGAAAACGAATAATAGCCCATGAGCGACCGTCTATCGGTGCGCTCGCAATCCTCGCAGTCTTGGCCGAGGGCAAGATGGCGTTCCGATCCCGAATCTCGATCCGTTTTATCACGGCATTTGTGCTCTTCATCGCCGTGATCCTCGCGCTGGCGATTCCCGCAGCGGAGGTTTATCGAGACAAAGAATACCACACCCACTTGGGCATCGACACTCGCGGAACGCCTACTCTCGCTGGCTGGTCAGGCATTCAATCACCGTTCTGGCCGCGCTACTTGAAGCGGCTAGCCGGACGCCCCTGGAAGAGGCAACCCGATTGCGGATTCAAAACAGGATTTGCGGCAGACCGTTGCGAGTTTGCATACCCTGACATGGTGCTGAAGATCGGAACCAGGTCCGCTTTTCAGTTCGATTCTGACCAAGAGGACGAGCTCCAAGCGATCCTGAAAGAGCGGGCAAAAGTACAGCCGTCAAACTGAGGAATCGGTCGGATTCAACCTCGCGTCCTTTCAACCACTTTCATTCTTTTCGACCACCATCGCCCGAGCGCTCGGTCCCACAATTTTCGAGTTATGACAAGGGAGCCCCGTTCCATTGCGGTTAGCCCATTGATGCGGTTAGGATCATCGATCGACCAGCATCATGTTTGCAAGTAGTAAGCCGCCGTTGCGCGTTCTCTTGGGCGGTGACTCTGCCGCGTCAAGACCGAGAGATGCCGCCCATGCCCAGGGTCGCCGTGTTTGACCGTCCAGAGGATAGCCGCGATGTGACGGCGCGGCTCTACGGCCGCCTGGCTGCGGAGTTCGGGAAGTCTCGCGTGACCCGGGGCACATCCACGCCGGAACCGACGGACGACAGCGACGTCGTCGTCGTGGTTATCGGACCATCCTGGCTGACGGCCGCTGACGCCGACGGCAGACGCCGACTCGATGAACCGACGGACGTGGTCCGGAACCAGATCCAGCGGGCACTCGCCGCAGGCGTGATCGTCATCCCGGTGCTGCTGGGTCGGACGCAGATGCCTCGGCCCGATCAACTTCCTCCTGGCCTTGCCCAACTCCCTTTCCAGAATGGAATGCAGTTACGTCCCGATCCAGACTTCCACAAGGACGTGGGCCGTCTCATCAAGGCGATTCGCTACCCGGCTCGTCCCGCGTCACAGCGGCCGAGACTAGGCCAACTGACGAAGGTTTTCGCGCGGGGACGCAAAGGTGCGTTCGCCGGGGCGCTGCTCGCCCTGGTTTGCGCGATTGTCTGGCTCGTGTTGAATCCCGGACCCAGCGTCGCTGGGAACGTAGGTCTGGGTGTTCTCTTTGCGGTTTGGCCGCTCGGCTGGCTCGTGATCTGGTGGCGCCAACGTCAGACGCGCCAGACGCTCCTGGCCTGTTTCCTGCTCCCTCTATTGCCGGCGGCGAGTGCTCTCCTCAGTATACTCATGGGCGGTCTCGAATTCGAAATCTTGGTGTTCTTCGGCTTGATAGGTGTTCGAATCTCAGTCGACGACAATCCGCTCAAGAACGAGCCGCTCCTACTTCACGTATTATGGAATCTTTGCTCTGGGATGTCGGGCTGCATGGTGGGGATCCTGCTCGAGTCATCGACTTCTGGGAAAAAGCCTGACACAATCGACCAGCAGGAATCGATCGAGAGCCATCCACCGCGCTCACGACGCCGGAGCATCGTGCTGGGAAGTTTGCTCGGCTTCCTGATCGGGGCGGTGCTGCACGTCATCCTGTCTCGCTTCTATCCCGAACGCCCCAAGGTAAGTGCGTCCAGCCTGGTGGCGGAGTTTATCGTCGTAGTTCTTTCGCCGCTGATGATGCTCTGGGCGATTCTGGGAGCGTACGCGGCAACACTTGATACTTCCGACCGCTGATCCAGGCCGTTTCCGAGATCTCGCGTTGCGGGCAGAGGAAGCGAGAAATCGATGAAGCCCAGTGTCTTTGTATCCTACCGCCGCGACGACTCGCGCGACGTGGTCGGGCGGATCTGCGACAGGCTGGCCGGGGCACTCGGCGCCGAGAACGTCTTCCTCGACGTGGATTCGATCCCCCTGGGCGTCGATTTTCGCCGCATCCTGCGCGAAGAAGTGGGTCAATGTCACGTCTTGCTCGCCGTCGTCGGCCCCGGTTGGCTCGACGCGGTCGATTCTGTGGGAGTCCGTCGGCTGGAAGACCCGGATGATTTCGTCCGGATCGAAATCGAGGCGGCGCTGGAGGCAGAGACTCCCGTCATTCCGGTCCTTGTGAACGGGTCGGGGTTGCCGCAGGCCGATCAACTGCCGGGCGATCTGCGAAGGATGTTCGATCTCGTGCCGATCACTCTGGGCGGGGAGACGAACTTCGACGCCGATCTCGAACGCCTCCTCGGTACCGTCCAAACGCTGCCGACTCCCGCCCGGGAGTTGACGGGGAGGGAGAGACTCGCCAGCTCGATCCGCCAGGCACGTGACTGGTCCCTGACAGGCGCGTTCCTTGGTTTAGCGATCGGCCTGGCCGTGCTGATTGCGAGACGGATACGCCCGCTACCCGATCCCCTGCTCTCGGTTCTGACCATCCTCAGCGCTGTCGGGGTTTTCTGGAGCGGATCTCCGGCCGGAGCGGCGATTGGCTGGAGACTGGCTAGAACCAAGGGTGCGATCTGTGGACTGGTGCTGGGAGCGATCCACGCATTCGCTTGCTATCTCTTCCTGATCTTGGTTGGGTATCTACTCTTTGGAACAAACTCGCGACTGGACGCACGGCTGTCCGGAGAGCCTGTCCCACTGCTGTGGATTTGCTTCAGTGCCAGTGGGATGGCGATCGTGGGTATCTGCCTTGGAGGGCTAATGGTGGCGACACGCGTCACCAGCCGTTGGAGAAGAACGTGGCCCAGGCGCAAGCGTGCCCTCTTCGTCAGGGTCGCTCTCGGTGCAGCCTTGGGTGCAGTCCTCGGCTGTGTCATTGGCGTCGCCACAGAAATTGTCGGCTTTTACACACCCTTCCACGAGTATGTCGGTTTGCTCTACCTCCCCTTGTTCCAACTCGCAACGCTTGGGGCCGTCGGGGGGTTTCTTGACGGGCAGAAGCAACGGCGAAACCAAACAGCAGCTTAACGCGCGGCTCAGGCAGTTATCGATGACCTGTTGCGCCAGGAGCTGGACAGGGGCAAACAGGCCTACCTTGACGCGCTTTCCGACCTGGTGATCGTGTACGAACAGGAATTCCACGCAGTTGCTCCGCTGCCGCCACACGACCTGCTGGCCCAGATGCTGGAGGAGCGCGGCATGTCGCAAGCGGAGCAGGCGCGACTGCCGGTCTCGCGAAGGTCGCGGTGAGGGATTTGTCGACCGGCAAACGTCCATCCACGGTCAAGCAAATGCATGCGGTAGCCGGCATCTTTGGGCTGCCTGGGACCGTGTTCATGCCGAAACCAGCGAATCCCTAATCTGGAGCCATCAACGCACTGAGTTTTTTCGGGGCAATCAGCCGATTGGAATCGCGCACGAACTCGGCGAGGTCGTCCCAGTCCGCGACGCCGTCGAGCCAGATTCCGACCCAGCCGTTCGGTCCGACGTAGGGGGGTACAAAGAAGCAATCGGGCGCGGAATCCACCATCGCCGCCTGGTCGCCGGGCGCGGCCTTCAGCCATACGGCAGGGCGACCTTTGCCGTGATGAGTATCGGCGCCGGCGTACATCGCGAAAATCTTGTTGCGCACGCGAAAAGTGGGTTCACCCCAGGCTTCGACTTCGTGCGCCTCAGGGAGAGCCAGGCAGAGTTTTCGCAGCCGTGAGATGGGGCGCTTCGCCAAGGGCAAGACCTCGAAGAATGCTGGTGCCAGCTACGCAAATTGTTACAAGCGGCCCCCGGTGTCTCCACCACGTAGATCCGGGTCGCAACGCCAGCGTGCTCGGTGAATCCGTCGATCTCGTCGGCGGGCACAGGGCCCCGGAGGTATTCTACGACCTTTCCGAACTCCGCTTCGCTCGCATTTCCGCGAATCCATGCTCCCAAGACTGCGTCGGTCTTTCGCAATTCTGCGGTGTCGCAGATGCCCGATTGCGCGGGCATACCCAACCCGTGCCAGGGTATCGCGTTTCGCCACGGCGGCTAGATATCCAAGAGAAGACCCTTCGAGCGGACGTCTCGTTCGAGTCGAGGGCGCTGTGTTCAGGCGTTTACAACAGACGGTGGCCGGCCTGACTTGGTGAGGAAATTCGCCATCTGGTAGACTAGAGCTCTGGCAATTTGTTCGGACCCCCCGAACAAACCGCTGTCACGCGATCGTAAATGAGGCAAGGGAGTATCGCGCGTGCGACTCGGCTTTGAGTCTGCGTCCTGCTTGCGCACCAATATCCCGGCACGATCCGACCGCCGTTTTTTCTGGAAATAACTCGTTAACTTCATCCTTCGTGCCGTCACCGACATGGGAGGTTTGTCCGTTGTTTGCCGGACCGATTATAGCCCGAGAGGTTTTGACGGCCCCTCGGCCGATGCGTTACTACCTGTGGCGGGCCTCGTTTGCTTGCTTTCTGTTCATCCTGTTGTGGACGGCGTGGCAGTCGTTCATCGGCTGGTCCGATGTCCAAGAACTAGGAGTCATGGCTCGGTTTGGCGGCATCCTCTACTGGATGTTCGCCATGCTCCAGTTGACGCTAATGCTCTTTTTCGCCCCTTTGTTCACCGCGGCCGCCGTTTCGTACGAGAAAGATCGCCGCACGTTCACTCTCCTGCTTGATGACCGATCTGAGTGACCTGGAGATCGTGCTCGGCAAGCTGGTCGCCGGACTGATCAACATCTTGACGATTCTGGCGGCGAGTGTTGGATTCTTGTCGATCTGCGCCTTTTTCGGTGGGATCTCCTTCGGGCAAGTGTTGAATCTGTTTGCCGTGACGGCGGCGTCTGGTGTGGCTGGCGGGGCACTCGGCCTATTGATCGCACTTTGGCGCGACCGCACGTTTCAGTCGATCTCTCTGACCATCTTGATGGTGGTCTTCTCGGTTGCGGGCGTCGAGGCTTTTGCGATCGCCTATCCCACCCTCGAATTCATGGACGTGCCGCTTGTGGAAGTGCTCAATCCGTATCGTGCCATGCTGGCGGTACTCTATCCCCAGACCGATCAGCTCACGGGTTTGGTGCGGGCTTCGAGCGTGGTTTACATCAGCGTTCGGCTGACTTTCGCGGCGGCACTCGTGGCGTTCGGAACGTTCATGCTCCGCAAGTGGAACCCGGGCCGGAACGAGCCGCGCGAGCTTCGCGAGGATGGCGAAGTCGAGGCCGTCGAGGACACTGTTTGAAGTTGACGAGGAATCGGCGGAAGAAGCTGTCGGAGTGGGTCGCGCCAAGACGGCGGCGATCGGCCAATCAGGTGTCGCGGTCGCCGGCCGTCCCAAGCGCGGACGTCGCCGTCGCGACAACAGCCGCGCGCGGTGCGGGTGCCAATGGCGAGCCGGGTCCGACCACGGGCCTCCATGTCCCCCGGCGCACCCACCGCCGGAAGGGGGCGGCTGCCAAAACGTATCGCCATCCCTGGGCCAACCCGATCCTCTGGCGCGAGCTCATGACACGCGCCTACGGGGCCAAGCCCCTGATCATCAAGGGGTGCTACGTGTTGCTCTTTGTCCTGGGCATGGGGCTCTTTTTCAACCTCGGTCAGGAAATGGAAAACCCGCTTCGTTCGACCCTGGGCCTGATCCCGATCGGACTGGCGATCCTCAGCCTGGTCTTGGTCAACGCCCAGGGGGTCACCGTCGATCACCAGCGAACGCGACACCGGTGCGCTCGATTTGCTCCTGGTGTCCGAGCTGTCACCCAAAGAGTTCATTTACGGCAAGCTTTACGGCGTGCTCTACAACAGCAAGGAGATGATCGCCCTGCCGGTATTGACCGCGATCGGGATGTTCGTCCTTGGGATTTTCTCCGGCGAAAACCTGGTGCTTTTCCTCATCGATTTCTTGCTGCTCGTGCCATTTCGCGGCAATGCTCGGACTGCACGCCGCGATCACGTACACCAGCAGCCGCACTGCGGTGGCCAACAGCCTGGCGACGATCTTCTTCCTCATGGTCGGCATCTTGCTCTGTGCGTTCTTGATCGTGCTCAACAACCAGGAATTCGGCCGCCAACTCCTGAGCTTCATGATCTTCATCGGGGCCGGCAGCGTCGCGCTCTTTGGCTCGCTTGGGGCCAAGAATCCGTCGCAACGCGATCGCACTTGTCGCGACTCTTGACGCCGTTCTGGACGTTTTACTGCATCATCAGCCTGGTTAACGGCGACGTCATGGCCGCGTTTTTGGTCAGCGCGGGCGTTTACGGCTTTGCCATCCTGGCGATGCTGGTTCCCGCCGTCGGCGATTTCGACATCGCTCTGGGCCGCACCAGCGCGATCCAGGGGTGACCCGTATGAGCCACTTCGCCTCGAATCGTCGAGAGTTTCTCGCGAGGGCACCTGTTATCGGACTCACGCTCGCCGGAGCAGCCGCGCGAGCTGAACGGACGCAGCCTAGAAACTCCGGTGGTCCGTACATCGATATCCACCGCAATCTCTGGGGTGATCTCTCGGCGAGTTCTGGGGCCGGCGCCCTGTCGCGTGACCGCGCGTTTGGCCAGCGGTTTTTGGCCCGTCGCGCCGATCGAATTCTGTTCGGATCCGATTATTTGAAGCCCGCGCAGCCCGTTCCACAATTCGAGCTTCTCGCAAGTTTTGACTTGCCGGCAGATGTCCGGACCGGGATCGAGCGCGGCAACGCTGCGAAACTGCTCGGGCTCAAGCTTTGAGCCGCTCTAAGGATACATCGTGATGACCCGTCGCCCGCGCGAATCCGCGTCGATCGTTGTGTTGGCCTGCGCCGTTTTTGCCGTCGCGGCGCTTTTGTCTTGGCAAACCGCCAAAACTCAGGAGGACGACTTCGCCAATGAACTGCCGCGGATCAAGCCGCTCGAGCCCGCGGCGGCCCTGGAATCGTTCCGACCTTCACGCGGGCTTTCGGCTCGAGCCGGTCGCCGTCGAGCCGCTGGTCACCGATCCGGTCAGCGTCTGCTACGACGCCGATGGGCGGCTTTATGTCGTCGAGATGCGGGGTTATCCGTATCCGGAAAAAGACCCCTCGGGCAATGTCAGCCGTCTCGAAGACCGCGACGGCGACGGCCGGTTCGAGACGCGGACGATCTTCCTCGACGGGCTTTCGTGGCCGACCGGAATCGTTCCCTACGACGGCGGCGTTTTCATCGCCGTCGCTCCGGACATTATCTACGCCAAGGACACCAACGGCGACGGCGTGGCCGACGTCAAGAAGGTGATGTTCAGCGGCTTCGGCACCGAGAACGTCCAGGGCCTTTTGAACGGTCTGCTCTGGGGCCCTGACGGCTGGATTTATGGGGTGACCAGCAGCAACGGCGGAACGATCCACAACCGATCGCGGCCCGAAGCCAAACCGGTTTCGGTGCGGGGTCGCGACTTTCGCTTCAAGCCCGACGGCTCGGCGTTCGAGGCCATCTCGGGCGGAGGTCAGTTTGGCCATTCGTTTGACGATTGGGGCCATCGCTTCACCTGCAACAACAGCAACCATGTCCGCCAGATCGTCTTGCCGTCGCATTACCTGGAGCGTAACCCCGCGCTCGATCCCGCCGTCGGTCGTTCTCGACATCGCCGCCGAGGGGCCGGCCGCGCCGGTGTTTCGCATCAGCCCGCGCAGAGCCCTGGCGGGTCGTGCGCACGCGTCAGCGGGCGGCCGATCCGGTGCTCTCGCGTCGCCTTCCGCCGACCGAGCTTTTCGCCACCGGCTTCTTCACCTCGGCGACCGGCATCACGATTTATCGAGGTTCAGCCTATCCGCCGAACCTATCGCGGCAATGTGTTCGTGGGTGATGTCGGAGGCAACCTCGTTCATCGCAAGATTCTCTCGGCCGTAGGCGCGACATTTCTTGCCACGACGAGCCGACACGAACGTCGAGTTTCTCGCCTCGACCGACAACTGGTTTCGGCCGGTCAACTTCGCCAACACGCCCGATGGGACGTTGCTCTTGATCGACATGTATCGCGAGACGATCGAGCATCCTTTCTCGATTCCCGAACCGATCAAGAAGCACCTCGACCTGACCAGCGGCAAGGACCGCGGCCGGCTGTATGAGCCTGGTTTACTCGGGCTCCGCGCGGCGGGCTCGGCCGAACCTGGGCAATATGCCCTCGGCTGAGCTGGTGGGGCTCCTGGCAGATCCCGACTCCTGGTGGCGCGAAACGGCCCAGCGGCTGCTGTTCGAACGTCAGGATCGCTCGGTCGTCGAGCGCTTGCGGACGATGGTCAAGGATCGTCCGACGGCCCTGGGACGGCTGCATGCGCTCTGGACCCTTCAACTGTTGGCGGCGCTCGATCCCGCGGCGATCTCGCTGCGGTCTGCAGGATCCGGAGCCGAGGGTTCGCGAACAAGCCATTCGCCTGGCCGAAGCCCGGCTCGGCCGCGAGCCGGCGCTTCTTGCAAGACTGCTGCCGCTGATCGACGACCCTGACTCCGATGGTCCGGCTTCAGCTTGCGTTTTCGCTGGGAGAGGCCAACGCAGATCCGCGCGTGATCGCGGCCCTGGCCTCGATCGCCACCAGTGACGCGAGCAAGCAACTGGACTCGTACCGCCGTGTTGAGCTCGATCGCCGGGCGTTCGCTGGCGCTTCTGGGCGCGTTGGCGTCCAGAACCGGGTTTCTCTCACGATTCCGGTCGGCCAGGCCTGGCTCGACGAGCTGGCGTTCCTGGCGGGATCGGAGCGAGACCCGGGCCAGCTCGAGAACTGCTCGACGCGTTGGCCAATGCGCAATGCCGGCACTCAATCCGTTGATGCGCGCGGCAGCTGGCGCTGGGCCGCGGGCGGCAGCGAGCGGGAGGATCCGTTCCGCGATCTTCTGGAAGCGGACAGATCAAAACCTGATGGCATCGCTGCTGGCCGATGCGGCTCGGATCGCCGGCTCGGACGGTCCGGTGGAAGATCGCCTCGTGGCGATCCGGCTGCTCGGCCTGGCGGATGCGAAGACCGCGCGTGGATTGTTTCCCAGCCTCTTCGACGCACGCCAACCGATGGCCGTTCAACTGGCGGTCTTGCAGGCTCTCGGCGGCGCTTCTCGATCGCGATTTCGCCCGTCGAGATGCATCGCACTGGAAGTCGATGAGCCCGTCTGTGCGCCGCGAGGGGCCGAGGTCCTCTTCAGTCGTCGCGAGGGGTTCGAGGCCGTGGTCGGGGCGTTCGAATCGCGAGCGATCCTTCCGTCCGAACTCGACCCGGCTCGGCTGAATGCAGTTCCAGGCATACCCGGACCCGTCATTGCAGGCTCGGGCCCGGAAGATTCTTGCGGCAGAAACATCGGCGTCACGCGACCGAGGCCAGGTCATCGCCTCGTACCGGCCGGCGATCCAGCTTGCAGGCGATCGACTGACAAGGGCGCGAGGTCGTTCCTGAAAGTTGCGCCACCTGCCATCAGGCCGAGGGTCGAGGGTTCGACGTCGGGCCCAACCTGGCGACCGTCGCAAGCCGGTCTCCGGAGGACCTTCTCACCCATATCCTCGACCCGAACCGAGAGGTCGCGCCGAACTTCGTGAACTACAACGTGGCGCTCGCAGGACGGCCGCGTCGTTTCGGGAATCATCGCCGATGAATCGGCCAGTGCGATCTCACTGAAGCGTGCGGAAGGGGCGATCGGATGTCGATCGCGCAGAGATCAAATCGATACGATCTCTTCCACCGGGCGTTCGCTGATGCCCGAAGGCCTCGAAAAAGGGCTTTCGCATCAAGATCTTGCCAACCTGATCGCTTTCATCCGCTCGATCCGCGCACCGGCGGCAGAAAGCACGGATACCCCCGGCGCACCAAATGAGATCGACTTCGATTGCAGTAAAGCGCAAAAAAGAAGGCCGGACAGTGCGTCCGGCCTTCTTATCGAGAACGCATCGCGTCGAGGGTCACTGGCCGACGATCTTGGCCCGTTCGGGGGCGGCGGCGAGGACCTTCGACCCGAGCGACAGGTAGTCGGTGACGATGTGGATCACCTCGTCGTTGTAGAAGTCCGAGGCCCAGACCTCGCGCTCGTTGTATTTCTTCTTCTTGCGTTCTTTCTTGGCCTTTTCCTCGGCGGCCTTTTCCTCGGGGTCTTCGGGAACGTACTCGGACCGGAATTTCGCCTCGTTGAGCGAAATCGAGTGCCGGGCCTTGCGTTCGATGTATTTCTTGATCTGTTCGTCGAGCTTCTGGAACTTGGGATCGGCTTTGCGGCGCTCGGCGGATCGCTCATTGAGCTGGGCGACCAGATCGGCGGGAACGCGGTTGTAGTTGTCGTGCGGCAAGCCGCCGACCTTGTCGAACTTGAAGGCATTGTCCATCTTCCCTTCGCCGAAGTCTCGCTGATCGTTCATGGAAGGGATGTGGATATGCGGGGGAACGCCATTGATCTGGGTGCTCTCGCCGTTGGCCCGGTAGAACTGCTGAATCGTCAGCTTGAGGGCGCCACGGTTCACGGGAGGGTTCTGGCGGCTGCGGCGCCGGACGTGGTCGTTGATCATGACGATCTGCTGCACGGTCCCTTTGCCGAAAGTGCTGGTGTCGCCGATGATCAAGCCCCGGCCATAATCGCGGATCACGCCCGCGAAGATCTCCGACGCACTGGCGCTGAACTTGTCGATCAAGACGACGAGCGGGCCGTCCCAGGCCGTGCCTTCGTCGTCATCGTCGAGATGCTTGACGCCGAAGACTTCCTTGACCTGCACGACGGGCCCGGTGTCGATGAAAAGTCCGGAGAGGGTCTTGGCTTCCTCGAGCAGTCCGCCACCGTTGCCGCGGAGATCGAAGACGACCGCGTCGACCCCGTTCGCCTTGAACTCGTTCAAGATCTTCCGGCAGTCACCGGTTGCGCTGACGGCGTCGCGATCGCCCCGGAGGATCGCCACTGTGTCGCCGTAGAACGCGGGCAGGTTGATGATGCCGATCTTGAGCCCTTTGCCATCGCTTGCCTTGCTCTCGATGATCTTGCTCTTGGCATGCTGTTCCGTGAGCTCGATCTTCTCGCGGGTGATTTCGTAGACGCGCTTTTCCTTGGTCCCGTCCGGTTGAACGACGAGCCTGACCTTGGTTCCTCGCGGGCCGCGGATGTGGCGAACCACGTCGTTGAGCTTCTTCTCGACCAGGTCGATGACTTCGCCGTCTTCCTTCTCGATGCCGATGATCTTGTCTTCGGGCTGAAGCCGGCCGTCCCTGTCGGCCGCCATGCCGGGAACGATCTCGGTCACGACCGCGAAGCCGTCTTCCGACCGGAGCGACGCGCCGATCCCTTCCAGACGAGAGGTGAAGCTGCTGATTGAGCATGTCCTCGAGGTTCTTGGGGCCGAGGTACGAGGTGTGCGGGTCGAAGGTCTTGGTCAGGCTCGACAGATAGATTTCCATCAGCTCGCCGGTGTCGACCTGGTGGGCCTGGCGGTTGCGGTCGCGATAGCGGATCGTCCACTTTCGAACCGCTTCGGCGTCATCGACGTCGTCGACGACCTTGGAGAAGAGCAGGTCGAACTTGACCTTCTTGCGGAGCCGCTCGTTGGCCTCGGCCTGATTGACGGGATAGTCGATCTTCTCGGGTCGTCGCTCAGGTACTCGTCGACCGTGAAGTCTTGCTTCTGCTTGAGCAGCTCCATCGAGGTTTTGTACCGTTCATCCTGCCGCTGGAGGAAGCGATCGAAGACCTTCTGGGCGAAGTCGATATTGCCGTCGCGAATCTGGTCGTCGAGAGTTCGTTGCCTTCTTTCTTGAATTCCTCGACGTCCGCCTTCAGGAAATAGTACTTGCCGGGGTCGAGATCCTTGATGAAATTGTCGCACCATTTGACGGCGATCTCATCGTCGATGGCGGGACGAGCCATATGCCCACGCTCGAGCAAATCGACAACGACCTTGGCGGTCTCTTGATCCTCGGGCTGGGGAACCGGAGCCTGGGCCCCCACGATCACCGCCATCAAGGCCAAGACCGCGATCAGCACCAGTGGACGTAATGCAAGTCTGGGCATAGGGTTCAGTTCCTGATTACGAATCGACGCTCTCCGGCCGGAATCGACAATCCACCAATTTCATCTTAGCCGTGAAATCCCCATGGGACAAGGGCATCCACGGACGCGCCGGACATGGGTTGGCCCAGAGCAGTCGGGCTTATAGTCGTGCGAATCGGCACATTCGCGCCGCTCAACAACTGAATGCTGGAAAATTCTACACGTGGCGAGGGAGTGACGATATCGACCTCGGCGGTCTTGCGACGCAGGGTTCTCGATCGTGGGCGAACTTGCGTCAGATGTACTCATTGATTTCTTCGGAATTTTCACGACCCTTTGACCAATGTTCTCTTGTCGAGAACGCGATCACGTCAACCGTCTTCGCCGCCTTTTCTCGCTAACTAGTTACTACGTTCAACGCGGCGTTCAGTTCGCCTAAGAAATCAGTTGCCTCTGGCCACTCTCAGCGAATTGCCTCAAGTTCGACGCTTTCGACAGCCGATGGTTACGATTACGGCATCACGTTCCGCAACCTGAGTCAGCCACCACCGCACGCACACCCATGAACCGCCAAGTTGGACCGAGCATCGTGTTCAGCGTCTCGATTGTGTGCTTCTTTGCGGTCGCGCTGTTCCAGCGTGACCCGCCCCGATCCCGGCCGAGCCAGATCGGCGCCGGGGCATACAAAGCTCAGCCCGGGCTCTGCCTCGGTTACCGAGGGCGTCGTCCAGGTCAAACGGCCCACGGAATTGCCCGAGCCGCCGCAGCCGCTCAAGGCCGCAGAAGCGCGGCGTGACGTAAGGCCACACCTCGGCCCCGGGTCGCAGGATGCGTCGATTCGCGCGTCCCATCGACGCCGGCTCGGTCCCACCGAGACAGAGACGCGGCCCCAATCGTCACCGCAGGTTTCACGTGCAGCAGATTCCGATCGACCTTGTGCGTCAGCCCGATTCGGCGTTCACGGTCGTTCGAGGCAACGAGACTATCCAGGACGTAGCCGTCCGTATTTACGGCTCAAACGACCATGTCGGCATGCTCTGGCGGGCCAATCGCGACGCCCTATCTCTGTTGAGACTCGCCGCTGTCATCGGGGATTGTGCTCCGGACGCCGAGTATCCGCTGAAACCCGGACCGCGTGCGGGGAGTTTCAGTGTCGGCTCATCGACTCCGATCCAGGTTAGACTGCGCTGCGGAAGTAGATGACGTCGCCATCCTTGACGATGTATTCCTTGCCTTCGAGCCGCTGCAGGTGCCTGGCTTTGGCCTCCTTGAGCGAGCCGGCCTGCGTGGAGGTCGTCGAATGCGGTGACCTCGGCGCGGATGAAGCCCTTGGCGAGGTCGGTGTGGATCTTGCCGGCGGCCTCGACGGCGTTCGCCGCCGCGCTCGAGGTTCCAGCCGCGCACCTCGGGCTCGCCGGCCGTGAAGAACGTGATGATGCCGACCGCGTCGTAAGCCTGGCGAATGATCCGATCGCGGCCCAGTTCGCTCACGCCCAGGTCGGTCATGAACGCCGCGCGCTCGTCGGGCTCGAGCTGAGCAAGCTCGAGCTCGAGCTTGGCGTCGATCGCCAGTGCCTCGGGTGCCAGTGCCCGGAGCGCGTCCGGGACGTCCTGGCCCTGGAGCGTGTTCACGAGGGCCACCTGGGGCTTGTCGGTCAAGAGCCCGAACGATCGGAGCGGCTTCTTGTCGTCGGCCGAGAGCTCGAGCGTGGCGACCGGCTTGCCTTCCTCGAGGGCCGTCTGCACGACCTTGATGATTTCGAGCTCCTTGAGTGCTTGCTCGCGGTCGGGCCGAGCCTTCTTGACGCTGGCTTCCAGCCGCTCGGCGCGGCTGGTGACGACGCTCAGGTCGGCGAAGAGCAGTTCGTCGCGAAACGCCGCCAGCTGGGCCGCCGGGTCTCCTCCGGCGAATCCGTTCAAGACGATCAAGCAGGGCGTCCCCCTCGCGGATCAGGGCGAGGCGCTGGGGGTTGTCGGCGTGCGAGCCCGACCAGCAGGCCGGGCGTGTCCAGAAACTCGACCGTGGCGGGCGTCACC
This sequence comes from uncultured Isosphaeraceae bacterium, assembly GCA_963850935.1. Classification (GTDB taxonomy): domain Bacteria; phylum Planctomycetota; class Planctomycetia; order Isosphaerales; family Isosphaeraceae; genus CAWFRS01. Next base: position 161,964 of record CAWKNT010000024.1, on the reverse strand, counting down.
TTCTTGGGCTTGTGGAGCGCGGCCAGATAGTCCAGCCGCGGATCGGAAAGCGTGGCGACTCCCACCTGGCCGGCATGGATCTTGCCAGGGTCGGGACGTGTTCCCGTGAGGAGCTGAAACAACGTGCTCTTGCCGCTTCCCGCGAACCCGACGATTCCGACACGCATCCGTCTATTTTTCCTTGTTCGTGAAGGGTCTCGGCTCGGCTCAGCTGTCGGCCCGACCCTGTGGTTGAGTGCACGTTGCGCTCGAATGCTTGACGATCTAAGGGCGTGGCGATCAGCGGCGTCTTCAAGCTGGCTTCGAGGGCGTCGAGTCGCGCATCGAGCTCCTCGAGCGAAGCGGGCTCGAGCTCCAGTGCCCGAATCGAACCCGATAAAACGCATCGACGACCTGCTGGGGGACGTCGGCGACCGGCTGGGTAGGTGGCCCTTGCCGATCAGAAACTTGTGGGCCCGGCGCGCGAACTCGCTCTGGGTCTCCGCCGGATTGCGCTTCGAGGTCGTAGGCGGCGAGCATCTGGACCAGCCGCCGGTAAAAGAGGATCCCGGCCGTGAGCGAGGTCGCGTCGAGCTGAGTGGCCGCGGAGCCACGAGAAGCAGCGCTGGGCCAGCCGGAACGCGAGGTTCGCCAGGCCCGCCGCCAGAGTCAGAACGACGAACGAGACGATGAATCCGCGAATACTGATAAAAGCGCTGATGGTCGGAAAATGAAACAGCCTCGTGAACCATTTCCCGAGCAACTGGCCCGAGCTTCAGCATACTGGTCCCGCATCTCTGGATGATCGTGCGCATCGGCGCGTAAAGCAGGCGATCCTGGCGTTCGCCGTCGAAGCCGACGATGTAAAACACCCAGATATGGCGGATCACGTCGGTGAGCGGGCGGAAGTTGCCGGCGAGACCGCCGACATGGGCGATCGACTCCTTGCGTTCCGAGGCGGGCGTCGGGTCGAGGGTGATCCAGATGGGGAGCTTATCCGGCGCCGAGCCCGATATAGGCCTCGACCCAGCTATGGGCGTGTTTCTGGCGGACGTTCATCGTTTCGGTCAGCTCGTTCCAGTCGCCCCCCTTGAAGCCGTTGACCATGCGCGACGGGATGTTGACGGACCTGAGCAAAAGTGCCAGTGCACTGGCGAAATACTCGCAATGTCCCTTCTTGCGGTTGACGAGAAAGTCTTCAACCGGGTCGAGACGTCCGGTCGTTGACGTCCATCTGCAAGGTGTAGCTGAACTGGCCGGAATCGCGCAGATAAGCTTCGAGCTTGCGGGCGCGGGCCTCGACGCCCTCCGTGGCCTTCGGCCGTCGATGTTCGCGACCAGCGGCTCGGCGATTTCTCGCAGCCGAGGCTTGCAGTTCCGCCGGGATCGACAGCAGCAGCCTGTCGCGCTTCGCCGGGCGGAGACTCGTGCGGCTGGAGAGCGTTCGGGTCGGCATCGGAAATCGACTTCGTATTCGTAGTCGCCGCCACGCTGAATCGGGCCGAAACAGGGTGCCGTCGTTGGTACTCAGGTGCGGCGCGAACCGGTGAGCCGACTGCGCATCGAGCATCGGCCGGATGCCGAACAAGGTCGCGGAGTCGTTGGGCTCGAGATTGATCTTCTGGTGGATCTTCTTGCGCGTGCGCGGCGGCGGTCTGTCTCTGAAAGCTCACGACCGACTGGGTGGGTTTCGACTGCCGATGCCAGCGTCCCTTCTCGTACCGGAGCATGGTGACGCCGCGCCAGAGCGGTTCTTCGACCGGGCGGATCGTCTTGTCGTCGTCGTCGGTCAGCTCGACGGACATCACGACCGAATCGTTCTCGAGGATTTCGCCGAGCTGGCCGAGCTGAACCTCTTCGTCGAACCCGGTCAGGTGTCGGGACATCGGAGCGGTCGGCCTGATTGCGGGTCGCCCCCGCCCGGCGCGGCAGCACCAGAAAGATCAGTCCGCCCAGGGCGAGTGTCGTCGCCATGACGCGGACCGTCGCCAGAACGTACGGAACGTCGAACAGGCCGCGGTAGGGATCGACGAGCGGGCGACGATGCAGGATACGATTCCGCCGTGTAGCTCGGCGCCGGCAAGAGTCGGTGAGCCTCGCGCTGCAAGAAAAACTGGCCGAGAACCCAGACCGCCAGCATCGCCCACAGGAACAGCCATGTGCCGACCTGGTCGCTCTGATTGATGACCGAGCCGATCAATACCTGCATCAATCCCAGCAGGAAGAGGAACCAGTCGTCCTCGGCCGTCTTGGGGAGGAAGTACTTGACCAATTGCAGGTAAATCAACCAGTGCCCCAGCGCCTGAATCATCTGGGTTTCGTCGACCTTGTATTCGAGGTACAAGCAAGCCCAGTGTCGCCGACGGCCAGCGCGTTGGCCAGCTGGTCGCGGCAGGGCCCATTGGCGGTGCAGATCGACCGTGAAAAACGCGACGATCCCGCCGACCGCCACGGCCAGGGTATAGAGCTTGGCGTACTGGCCTTCCGCCGAGTCGCCGACCAAGGCCAGGCTGGCGACGACCAGCATCAGGTAGAAACTGGCGCGATAGACAAGATAGCTGTTCATGAGCCGGCTCTTCCGTCATCAAGGGTCGACCGGACGAGTTCCGCGCTGCGATCTCGTCGGAGGCCTCGTCGCGTCGGCGTTGCCCCGGGCTCGATTGCCGCTCTTCGACCGCACTGCTGAGGCGATGTTGCAGGAGGTTGCGCGTGGATGCGTTGGCGAGCTGAAACAAGGGAGCGAGGTCTCCCTGCGTGCTGTTGAGCAAGAGCACGCGCCCGAGCAAGCTGCGGGCCGAGGCGCCCGAAAGCCGCGACGAACGTTCCGCTTCCTCGATCAAGTTGAGCGGCCGGCATGAAATGATGACCATCAGCGCCTCGCGCAGGACGGCCGGGGGCATGACGTCGAACAATTCCGCCAGTCCCCCTTCGCTCGCCGGCCTCATCATGGCCAGTTGCTCGAGAAGCTCGTGCAAGAGCTTGACCGAGGCCGGCCCTTGCCGCACGCCCGGCGCGGGCCCGGTCCAGCCCAGCACCAGCCGGCGGCCCTGGTGCCGGCAGGTTTCCAGGCAGAGCGTCGCCGCGAACGAGATCGCCTGTTCCAGGGCCTCCCGCTGTTCGGGCGAGGCCTTGGTTCGCGGCAGCCAGGGATCGATCAGGATCGCCAGGTCCTGCTCGTTCTGCTGCTCGAACTCCTTGACCATCAGCTCGCCGCGGCGGGCCGACGTCCGCCAGTGAATCCAGCGCGGGCTGTCGCCCGAGCGATAATCGCGCAGTCCATGGTATTCCACTTGCTGCGCCGATCGGTCGTGCCGCTGGCCGCGGCGGTTTTCGGTCGCCTGCCGCTGCATCTGGAACCAGCGCCGCGTCAGACGGCCGATGGTGGGATAAACCACGATCTGGTCGGGCAGCGCGATCGTGACACGATGCTCGACCAACCCGAACGGAGAGCGGGTGCCCACATCCAGATCGCGAAACCGATACTTGCCGCGCCTGGGGACTCTGGCACTCCCAGCGGATCCGCGCCCGATCGCGGCCGGCGACCCTCGCGAAGAAAACCCGAGGCGTCACGCTGACCGCTCCCGTGATCGAGCGATCGACCGGAACCAGCGAATCTTCGAGGAACACCGCGAGGGCGCGCGAACCAGCGCCGGCCATTTTCCAGGGTATAGTCGATGACCAGCGGATCGCCCGAAAAAACGTAGGCCGGCAGCCGCCGCACCACGCTCAGCCGGCGCAGCATGGCCCGGCCACCGAAGATCGAGGCCAGAAACGGGCCCGCCGACAGCGTGAAGACCAGCAAGATCAGGTTGACTTGCTGCCACAGGCCCGCCGCCAAGAGCAAGACGCCCACCAATGAAGTAGATGAAACCCTCGCGGGTCAAGATCTGCCGTTCCGTGGGCAAGACGGCGCCGAGCACCCTCTCGGTCAGCCGCCGGATGCCGCGGCGCCGGCCCCGCGAGCGAGGTTCACCGTTTGACGCTCATGGATGCGTCATCCTCCGGCCATCCGGCCAGCGAACCGCAGACCGCGGCAAGCCTGACTCCTCACGCCGGCACTCGAATGCGGTCGACGATGTCGCGGATGATCGCCTCGGCCGCTCCGAATTCGCCCGCTTGAAGGAACGACTTGCCAACGACCCGGTGCGCCAGCACCGGTACGACCAGCGTCTTGATGTCGTCTGGAACCACATAATCGCGGCCGGAAACCAGCGCCAGGCTCTGGGCGGCGCGATAGAGCGTCAGCGCGCCTCGCGTGCTCACCCCCACGTGCAGGTCCTCGCTACGGCGGGTCGCATGCACGATGTCGAGCAGGTATTCGGTGATGGCGTCATCCACCTGCACCCTCCGCACGCCGTGCTGGAGCTGAAGGACCTCTTTCGCGGTCAGGACCGGGCTGAGCTTTTCGACCGGCTCGCCGTTGCGATGGCTCGCGAAGACCTTGCGTTCCTCGGAGCGGATCGGGTATCCCATCCGCAGCCGGAGCATGAAGCGGTCGAGCTGGCTCTCGGGAAGAACGTAAGTCCCCTCGAACTCATAGGGGTTTTGCGTCGCCAGCACGATGAACGGGGGCGGCAAGCGGATACGTCTGTCCCTCGATCGAGACCTGCCGGTCGCTCATCGCTTCCAGAAGCGCGCTCTGAGTGCGCGGGGTGGTGCGGTTGATCTCGTCGGCCAGGATCACGTTCGCGAACAGCGGACCGGGCTTGAAGACAAACTCGCCCGACGGTGCGTGATAGATGCTCGAGCCCAGGACGTCCGAGGGGAGTAAGTCGGGAGTAAACTGGATTCGCCGGAACGAACAGTCGATACTGGCGGCGATGGCCCGGGCCAGAAGCGTCTTACCCACGCCGGGAACATCCTCGATCAGCACGTGTCCCTCGGCCAGGAGGGCGACGACGGCGAGCCGGATCACTTCGGGCTTCCCCAGGACCACGAGTCCGACGTTTTCGATCAGTCGATTCGAGAGGGAAAGAAGTTCATCGAGGTCATTAATCGCCGGTTCAGTGATCTGGGTAGAATTCATGCGGTACGCTCAAGGGACGGTTCGGTGCGTCTGGCCCAACCTTGGTCCTACGCGATGATATTCACTATAAACCATCGTCGCACGGATTCCAACGGCTGGATGGATGTGCGAGCCAAGTGCTGACAGTGCACGGCGGTTCGAGGACGACTGAAACTCACGGAGGGCCGCACTCGCGCCGGCGCGGCTCCGAATTCATGGCAGGCGGCGAATTCAAGGTCTTGATCCTGGCTGGCCGGCTCAATTGGCACGATGGCGGCTGGCCGCTTGGCCCCCTTGCTCGATCGGCTGGAACGGCGCGGCTGTCGACGTCCAGGTTCTTTGCCTTTCCAGGGGGAACGACCTGCTCGACGACCCGCGGGTCGTCGAGCTGCCCGCACTCGGAAACCGCTGGCTGCGCACGCTTCGCGATCCGCGGGCTCTGGTCGCACGGCCAGCTGGTGACGCCCCGACCTGCTCCACGTGGTTCATGACGAGATGGGCGATGTCGCCCTGGCCTTGGCGGAGACGACCGGTCTTACCGTACGTATCAGACAGTTCCCGCTTCGGAACCGTCGCCCGCGGCTTGCGACTGAGCCGCCGCTGGTGCCGCCGGCTCGTGGCGACCAGTCCCGATCTGGCCCACGAGCTTGATCGAGGAACTCGGCGTCCCCGCCGACCGGCTCGCCGTCATTCCGCCGGGGATGGCCCCGTACCCAGCCCGTTGCGCCAGACGCGGCCGATGGGAAAGTTCCCGTGATCGGCACCGGCGGACCGCTCGAGGAAGCATCCGGGAATGATGATCTTCCTGGAGGCCGCTCGTCTGGTCGTCGACGCGGGCCACGACGTCGAGTTTGTGATCGCCAGCCAGGGAAGCCAGCAGATCGTTCTCCGCCACCGCGCCCAGCGTCTTCAGATCGCCGACCGGGTCACGGTGGCCGATTATCCCAACGTCAGCGCCGAGTTTTGGAGCGTCCTCGATATCTACTGTCAACCCGCCGTCGTCGCCAGCACCGGCCGGACCCTGATTCAGGCGTTCGGTCACGCCATTCCCTGCATCGCCACCGATGTCAAAGGCCTTCCGCGCCCTGATCGATCCCGGCGAAAATGGCTTGATCGTTCCCGCGGGCCGATCCCAGCGCCCTTGCGAGAGCGATCACTGCTCTTCTCGATGATCCCAGTCGCGGCTCGCCGGCTCGGCTCCGTCGCACTCGATCGGGCTCGAGCCCACTTCGATCCCGAAGTCGAGGCCGATCGGCTCGTCGACCTCTATCATCAGGCTGCCTTCGTCGATCAGGTCTGATCGCGCCCTACCGTCCGACGTCTCCCGCGATGCTTGCGGCGCTCGCGTGAAAATTGCACCGACAGGTTTCGCATAACAAAGTAACGGAACGAAGATTAAGGCTTTGGCTATTCAGGGTTTACTGCGAAATGAAGCCTATCGAATTTCGCATCCATTCTCCGCCCATCCAGTGATCAGTCCGCCCGCTTGCCACCCAAAAAAGTGGCGCATATGGCACAGTTCTGGCGCCGTTGCTCATGGTAGGAGGGCACGAGCCGCGTTCAATGCCGTCGCGTCGTGCTGAACGGTCGGCCGTCTGGCCAGATCGACGCGCGTTGTTCGAGCCGCGGTGGGCGGAATTACGGCAAGGACGTGGTAGTTCATTGTTTGATTAGCCCAGGAGGGGCCATGTTGACCACGGATGTCATCAGTCAAGCCGGCTGTGGAGTTGCCCGCCGCCGCGTCAATTTCGCAGCCAGCGTCGAAAACCTGGAAGGGCGTTTGCTTTTGTCGGCCTTTCACCACCACACTGCACACGCTGCCGCGGCTGAACACAATACAGCACAGTCCAATTCTACTTCTCATCCGGTCGGGCAGCAGCATCCCGTTGCACATCAAGCTACAACAGGGCATGGTTTTTCGCGTTCCCACGCTCAGCGTGGCCGCAGCGCCGTTGGGCGTATGAAAATTGTGATGGGGGGTGCGACCGCAATTTCGGCACCCATGATCACCATCCAACCGACCTTCAACATTCAGCCCGCGATCAACGTCCAGCCCACGCTCAGCGGCGGAACGGCCAGTACCCAAACCTCGTCGACGACCGCTGCCAGCACGGCCCAGCCGCCGACCACGACTTCTGTCTCGGCGTCGGGATCTCGCACGAACGGTAACACAACCAACGCATACTCGATTCATTGGTCGTCGAGGCCCGACAATAATGATTCGGCCGCCACCAAGTCCACGGGCGGCTCCTCGACGTTGCAGACCACCAACACGTCCACGACAAGCTCGCCGTCGACCGCGCGATCCAACCCTAGCGGAACGGCGTCCGCTGCGACGACATCATCAGGCGGGTCAAACGCACAGGCGAAGACCACAACGTCGACGGGAAGCCAGGCCGATTCCACCGCCTCGAACGCCCAGACCGGCACCAACACCGCGACCGGCAGCCCGGCGAGTACAGGCAGTTCCAGCGCGCACGCGGGCACCACAACGTCGACAGCGACCCAGGCAGCGGGAGGGAGCTCGACGGCCCAAACAGGTACGACGACCTCAACCGGAACTCAGGCAAATTCAAGTGGAACAACTGCACAGTCGATGACGGGGACGACCTCAACGACAACCGCAGGTAGCTCTGCGTCGAACCCGTCTGCCGCGACTTCGCACACATCCTCGTCGCCTGGCTCCCAGGCTGCCGCTTCGACTTCGACGACGACCGGAGCCAACACGGCCACCGGAGATTCAGGCACAGGCGGTTCGTCAGCGCAGACGTCGTCATCGACCTCGTCATCGGAGAATTCCACTGACACCGGCTCGCCCGCGGCTACCGCGAGACGTCGACATCGACCTCGTCGTCGTCGAATGCCGCGAGCGGTGCGACGGGATCCAGTACGGCGGCCGCGCAAACCACGACATCGACGTCTTCGTCGACCTCGGCCTGATCAAGTCAGGCCGGAATCGCGACGGTACACCACGGTGCGGCCGGCAGGGGTTCTCGTTCGCCAAAGGAGAGCTCGCCGTCGAAGATCTGGTAGTCGTGATCCTTGAAAAAATCGGTGACGCCAGGCTCGCTGGCCGGAATCACCTCGCACAAAACGACCGGACGGACCGTCTCGAACAGCCGATGTGCACCTTTGAGCACTTCGAGCTCGGCTCCTTCGACATCGATCTTGACGACCGAGGGTGCCGGCAATGATTCCAGGAGCCAGTCAAGCGTCACGGCAACCACCGACTGACGCTCGCGCAAACCACCGGTCTGGGTCGTGCCGAATTCGGCCAGGTGATTCGCCGCCCGCGACCGGCTGGCCAGGCAGAATGTGCGGAGCGAGACATCGGAGGCAACCGCGGCGGGTACGACCTGCACCGAAGCGGAGCCCGCCGGTTGCTCGAGCGCGCTGCGTCGCAAAAGCTGCACCAACCAGGCATCGGGCTCAAGCGCGACGACAAGTCCTGCCGATCCTGCCATGCTCGCGGCCGCAAACGAGAAAAGGCCGATGTTTGCCCCGATATCCCAGACCACGACTCCCGGTTTGACAAACTCCTTCACAAGCTCAAGCAACGATGTATCGACCGAATTCATCGGCCGGAAGAGGTAGCGAAGACCCGCAGACGGCGTAACGTGGATCGGAGCATTCGAAAAGTCTGCCGACAGGCGCCGACGGATCACCCAATCACGTGTGAAATTCTCAATCATGCCGCGCACCACGGTTGATCCTCCTGATGACAAATCCATTAGTCGGTCGCTGGCTCCGGTCGCGAAACGACGACACGGGTCGTTCTAAGCGGCACGATCGCAGGAGCGGCGACTCTCAAAATACGCGGATTCGCAGATTTGGCAATCTCGGATGCCCTGGACGCCACCGCGATCTGTCGCTCGTAGCGGTTTGCGATGGCCAGAAAGTCGTAAAACGCTAGAAGTCCACAGAAATAAAGACCGGGTTTGCCGTCAAGGAAGCCGAGCCGCACGACGTACGCGTAGAGGAATCGAACCAGAGGACGCAGCGGCAGCCGCCAGGCGATTTTCTTTAGCCGGCGCTTGGACCGCTGGACGCTGCCAATCCCGCTGGGAATCGGTTCTTGAATGACGCGCTCGGCGAGTGCGGCTTCCCAGATGGCGTAGCGATTGTGCTTCTCGACCCACACGGCGACTGTCGGGTAGGCGTGGTGTTCTAGCTCGTGGTCGAGCCGCATGGCGCGCCCGTCGAGCTCGACATGCTCGTGGGCTTCGTTATCACCTGCACGGCCGCCAGTATCGTCCGGCACCTTCTCGTAACGGCCGAGCCGATGCTTGAACAAACGCAGGTTCCAGCACGACGAGTAACCGCAGTGCCGGATTTGTCGACCCAGGAAGTAGTACTGTGAGTTCAGGTAGAAGCCCTCGGCTTCGTCGCGCGCGATCCGCGCGGCGATTTCCAGCGCCAGCTCGGGTGCAACCACTTCGTCGGCGTCAACAATCAAGACCCACTCGTTGCGGAACGGCAGATTGTCGAGTGCCCAGTTTTTCTTCTTGGGGTAGGTTCCATTGAAGTGGAACTGGACGACCGATGCTCCAAACCGCGCGGCGACCTCCGCAGTGCGATCGCAGCTCTGGCTATCGACGACGAAGATCTCGTCGGCCCACGCCAGTGCGGGCAGGCAGCGCTCGAGGTTTTCAGCCTCATTCTTGACGGGGATGATCACGCTGACTGGCGCCTTGCCCATCGGTCGTGGACCTTTACTGGTTTGACCACAGGGCGTTGCCCTGGGCTGAATTATCCTTGCCCTTTGGGGCAAAAACCCGCGCGAAATTCAATCAACGACCGCTGCGGGGGCGGTCCCTCCGCCTTTGAGCCACGCATACACTGATGCGAGCCGTTCCGCCTGGCGGTCCCACGTATAATTCTCCTCGACGATCCGACGGCCGATTTGGCCCAGACGTGCGCGTTCGTCCGAAGTTCGCTCGATCAAGTCGCGCAGCCCCTGCGTGACGGACTCGGCAGTGGCGGCGACCTCGATGCCGCCGCCCGCCGCGGCCAGCTCGGGGAAATGGCAAGCGGTCGTGATCAAGCACGGCAGTGAACATGCCAGCGCCTCGAGGACCGCCATGCTGAAACCTTCGCTGTAGCTGGGAAGGACAAAAGCGTCGGCCGCGCCCCACACCTGCCGTGCCCGCTCGCCGGCGACGTGCCCGAGATATGTCATCGAGTCCGCCAGACCCGAGCTTGACATCCGATCGCGAAACGGCGCCCAGGCGCCGTCATCGGTGCCGGCAACGAGAAGGTGAAGATCGCGGTGTTCGGGAACGGTCCGGCTCAGAGCTTCGGCCAGTAAGTCGAGACCTTTCTTGACATGAACCCGGCCGAAAAAGAGGAGAACGAATTTTCCCTTGAGCTCGGGGTATTGGGCCTCAAGGACAAACCGAGGCGGCAAATCGTCAAACGGCGCCAAATCAACGCCATTGGGCACGAAGCAGATGGGAGTCGAGGGAGCGATGTTCCGCAGATGCGCGATTTCAGGAAGAGACAGCGCGTGCAGGCACGATGCCCGCCGCAGGTTTTTGGCCTCGACGAGCGCCAGGTAGACCCGCTTTTTCCAACGCTTGTGACGCAAGGCCCAGGGCTCGGCCATGCCGTGCGCCGCGATCAGATACGGTACACGTGCGGCACGCGCCGCCCTGGCACCGCGGCGCGTATGAACTTGCCAGAGCCCGTGCATATGGACGACCTCAGCGGCGGTCACCGCCCTTTCCAGGTCGGTATCCGGGCCTTTGAGAGTCAATCCCTCGGCGACTTGAATTTGATCGAGCCGAGAGGGTGTAGGTGTTACGATCGTCACACCCTCGTTGAGGTGGCTCAGGGCTTCAGTCATCCCCAGAATGCTCGGCACCATACCACCGTCACGCACCGGATCGAGTCCGTTACAGAGATGAAGCCACGCGCCGGAACGACGGTTAGATGACGTGCATGTTGTAAGACCTTCGGCTCGGGTTGCGATCATCGTTCTAGCTCCTGGAGGACGCGGGCAATGTGGTGTGCGCCTGCCGCTGCCTCTTGAGTTTGGCGAGTTCGATGGCCTCGACGACTCCACGTGCGAAACGGTCGGGTCCCCAGGCGGAAACGACCTGAGCCGCGCGCTCGCCCATGGCCCGTCGGTCTTCTTGCGGTAGACTCGCGATCCACGCCAGCTTTGTCGTGATCTCCTCGAAATCGAGTGGATCGAATTGGCCGCCGGTTGTCCCGTCCGGCTCTGGAACGAGTGTGGCCGCACAGCCGGCGCGGCGCGATACCAAGAGCGGTAGACCGCATGCGGCGGCCTCGTTGACCACCAGGCCCCATGGCTCGGACAGACTCGCTAGCACGAAAGCGTCGGCGTGGCCGTACCACCGCGTAAGCGCGTCGGCCTGGAGAAATCCCGGGCGATGAATTGCCGCCGCGCAGCCGCTACGAGCAATTGCGTCCTCAACCTCACCCGAACCTGGGCCGTCGCCGCAGAGCACAAGGTCCCAGGCGGAAAGCGGGTTGGATTGCTTACGGTAACGCGCAAACGCCTGGACAAGACGGACCAGATTTTTCTCGGCGGCAAACCGGCATACCGTCACGAAATAGGGAGCCGCCGGCAATCCCGTGCGACCCATTGCGCTATCGCGCCAGCGGTGTACCCCGGCGGTAAAGTAGCCGTTGTCGACTGCGTTGTATCCCAGGACTATGCGCTCGGCCGGCATACCGAGCCGCACCAGGTAGTCGCGGTGCGTCGGCCCTCCGACCAAGGCCGCGTCGAATTGTCGGATTCTCCGCATTTTGATCAGCTCTTTCCAGCAGTTGCGCGGCCGATCGATCACCTGACTTTCGGAAAGCAAGATCGCCGGACGACGTTGTCGGCGGGCCCACCGGGCCGCGGCCATCGACTCGGGACGTGCGTACCCGACCAGACAAAGCACATCGGGCTGATCGCGGTCGAGCGCCTGGACCATCGCCCGCCGGCAATCGGTTGGCGCGATCGTCTCCAGGACGCGATCGGGGAACAAAGTGATCCATTCGAACGCTTCGATGTTTCGATCCGGCGACCAGGGGTACGTTCGCTCGCGGCCAGCGACTTCATAAGCAACAAGCCGAATTCCCGCCGTGCACAGGAGGTCGGCCAGGGCCCGCAGCCGTGCAAGGTGGTAGGGGCCGAAATTGGTGAAACAAACGGCAACGGTCATCCGACACGCTCCGACGACGAGAGTCATTGCTGGATACTCAGGACCGGGACCTTGACGTCACCCCGCGTGGAGGGCGTTCTCTGCGACCGTAATCGGTCCAAGAATGCCGCCCTCCAGATCATGATTGGCCGCTCAGCCAGGTAGCCCAGCGCGATTCCTGTGGAGATTCCGACGCATACGAGAATCAGCCAGGTGAGCCGCCAATCGCTCACAAGCTTCCAGCGCAGGATTGCCGAACCCACGAGCAAGAGCAGCGGCCCATGGAACAAGTAGGTCGGGTAGCTGGCCAGCCCGAGCATTTCTACGAACCGCGACGCGCGACGACGATCGTTGCGACCGGCGGATCCCTGCTCCGACGCCACGATACGAATCAACATCACGGTGAAGGCAACTGCAAGCACCACATATACCACCTGGAGGTGGACGTGCTGAGAAAACCACATCGCGACGGCGGCGGCCAGGAGCAACGGCCAACAACGGGACGCCGATTTCGCCATTGGCGAACATCTCAAAGCTTCGCGATACTCGGCGACGAGCGCGCCCAAAAACCAAAACACACCCAGTCCGAACAGCAAACCCAGGCAAGCGACAAAACGCGAGCGGATCCACCCGAAGTACAGCAGGTCCATTGGCAGGGCGACGGCGAGGCAGACGATCATCCCCAGCTTGACGGCGCGAATGCCGCGTTTCAGGGCGAAACAGACTAGGGCGCCGTAGAAAATGTAATAAAACATCTCGTTGGTGATGCTCCACGACGGCGCGAAGGAGCCAAAGGTCTGAGACAGGTTCTGCACGATGAAGATCTGCGCGACAAGTACACTGCCATTGATTCCGTTGAACCAGCAGGGAGGCCTGCGCACTAGCGATGAGCCATTCGACGACGATGGCGAACGCCAGTGCCAGGTAGTAAAGAGGGAGAATGCGTGTGAAACGGGCGGCCAGGTAACGGGTCAGCGGAAAAGTTCCGCCCGCTACGGCCCGAGACACCGAAAGCTGAATGCAGTATCCACTAATCACGAAGAAGCCGATCACCCAATACACCCCGGCCGCGACGACATAGAGCAAAAACCTGTGCAGCCACCACGGAAAACGGGCTGGAGCATCGGGATGGATTGACCACGAGATATCGACCGAGTGAGCCGCGACAACCAGGAACGCGAACAGACCGCGACAAATGTCGATCTTGTCGTTCGCCGTCAGCCGGACTGATCGCAATGATTTCGCGATCATGTCAAGAGACCAAGCTGTCTTCATCCGGGATTCCTTCCGCAAGTTGCCGGCCCTTCCAAGAGCCGCTTTCGGTCGTCAAATTACGCCACGGCCGTTGTGACCCGGCTGCGCGGCGTTCGGGCCAAGACCTGGTTCGCAAACCAAACAACGATGACGAGTGGAAACGTCGAGAACCCCCAGTTGTAGTAAAACCAGGTCATCGGATCGTCGCCTACCACCATGAACCAGGAGTTGTAAAAGGTGATCGACCACCAGAACTGGACCCAGGGTACATCTGCGTGGGCGCGGAAATACTCGTGTGCCGCGCAGAGCGCGAGAGCGACGCACGCCAGCGCGATCAGTGTGGCGACCGCGCCTCCGTTTAACTGAGTCGCCCCCAAGATTCCGATCGCGGGGCCGGTAAAGTCTTCGTCGCGTTCCAGCTCCGAGCCGGCCATCCAGGCGCTCACCCACTGAGCACGCCCATAGAGTGGCTTGCCAGGCCAGAGGATTCGGGGGATAAAGGTCGAGAAAACGCGAATGTAGTTCTGGCCATAGTCGAATCCTGACTTTTGGGGCACGGTGTCCATCATGAGCAGGAAACCGCCGTACTCGGTGGTCTCATGACTGACGTTTTCATCGTCGTCTTCACCTTTACTGACGTTCAAGCTTTCCAGGATCTTGCTCACCTTGAAGTCACCGAGATAATTCATGAAGCCAGTGAACGACCGCTCGTAATCGAGATTCCCGCGCCAGCCGATGGCGATTGCCACTACCAACGAGCCGGCAAATCCGGTGGCTAAGAGCACAGGCCATGACGGACGTTTCAGCCGTGCGATATAAAACGCGCAGACCGTTGCGAGCACACCAATCAACGAATGGGATCGCTTGCCATTGAACATCCATATCAAGACATAGGCGCCCGATACGATAAGCCCTGCCGTCAGGAACTGCGGGCGGGAATTAGTGAGCGATCTGCCCGTCACAATCAGCATCACCCCGGCGACCATCATCACGAACGGGAACGAGAGCAGTAACGTACCCTCGGCTGAAACCGCTTCCTGCGAATCCACCCCACTTCTGAGCACCATTCCCGCGCAGAATAACCCCCAGAGAATCAGTGGTGGGCTCAACCCGCTGACCACGGCGGGCGACCACCCGCGCGGCGGATCGGGCAATAGAGCGCTCAGCGATCGTCCGAGTCCGAGCTGATAAACAAACAGAAACCACAAAAGCACCAAAGGGCACGAAAGTTGGCGGACTCGACCAGTTCCTTCCCCCGGATGAGCACGGCCCAATCGTGGTACGACATCGCCTGGATAACATAAACCTGCAGGAAGCCGACCAGGAACAGCCACACAGGAGCAAACGGATCGAACGAGCCGCTGGCCACATGGACGAGAAAATACAGCAAGATGAACGCGCCAGTCGCATAGACTAAATAGATATCGTCCATGGAAACTCAACCCACCTGAACACCGCGAATGTCGTCAATCCCACTGCCGATCTTAGGCACCGCCGAAGTGGCCTCCCGATAGCCGAATCGGTCCTTGAACCCAAGGATCGGTTGTTCGACGAATCTCCACGACAAAGCCGCCAGCGCGATGGAGAGAGCTACCTTGCCAACATCAACGACCACGCTGTCGTTCCATCCGTAGAACCTAGCGTAGTATGCAAATACTTCAAATATAAAATGATGATAGAGATAGATTCCGTAGCTAATCGATCCGAGGTAGACTAACCTGCGGTCGCGCAGCCACCCTAAACACGATAAGCCAGCGTAGCTGACGATATTGGCCACGAGCGCAAGAACATCAGGTTGAGGCAGAGTGGTTTCAAGACGCGAACGAATGCGTTGGGAACGAGGCTGGGCCAGCGAGAGTTCAAGAGCCCGGGGAGCGTGATGACTGCGGTGGTCGCGATAGTCGACACGACACCCAGAATGCCCATTTCGCAGCGATACTTCCGCCCGCTTGCGGCCGAACCCTCGTGCACGGCCAGAATGCTGGCCAAGAGTCCTCCCAGCGCCAGGCCGTCGCAGTGCGTGATCAACAGAAAAGCGCTGAAGTTGAGTGCGCGAGCGGAGAGAGCGACGACCACGAGCAGCATCGAGGCGACCGGCAGACGTTTTCTTCCAAACCACCAGACCAAGGGCGGCCAGAACAAGTAAAATTGTTCTTCGATCGCGAGGCTCCAGGTGTGGCGAAAGGCTGAGGGAAAGCTGGGCTCCATCGACGGCCTGTAGTGAGCGATCTCTTGGGTGAATGTCAGATAATAAGGCAAGTCACTCAAATTGCCGCACGGTGGCAGGTAGGCATAAATCAAGACCATGCCAAGCAGAGTCACGTAATAGATGGGCCAGATTCGCAAGCCGCGTCGCATGTAAAAACTGAACAAGAATCGTTCGCTGAACGAGTTGGCGAGAATGATCGTCGTGATGAGATAGCCGGACAGGACAAAGAAGAGATCGACGGCTGAGCCCAAGATGCCGATATTCTGAAACCACAGGTGGTAAAACACGATAACGAGCGCGGCCAGACCGCGGATCGAGTCGAGTTCCTTGACGCGCTTCATCGTTGCGTCTCCATACGGCAACGGGTTAGGAGCGGCTGATCTCGCTTGGTGTCGCCAGCGCTCGAGCATGCCCGCAGTCCGTTCGAGCTCGGACGAGGTCGCTTTTGTTGCCGATCAGGTCGTTGACGACAGCGACAATAGCCCGGTGGTATCGCGGCCAGTCAAAGGCGAGCGCGCGGGCACGGGCGGCCGCGGCCATGCGTGCTCGCAGGTCGCGATCGTGCCCCAATGCGTCCATCCTGGCGGCCAGTGCGGCGACGTCGCCGCGCCACAACGAATCCCTCGAGACCGTCGCGCACCACCGAGCCGGCCTCGGCAGTCACCACGCAGGGTAAGCCGCTCGCGAGGGCCTCGTAGGTCACGACGGCCGAACCCTCGAAAAGTGATGGGAACACGAATACGTCGGCCTGTCGCATCCGCGCGGGCATCTCTGCGTGCGAAACCCGCCCCAGCAGCTCGATTGTTTCGAGATACGGCGCGAGTGGGCCACGGTCTTTCGGCAACGGACCCAGAAGTTGCAGCCGCCAGCCGGGGCGGCGAACCCGTTGCCATGCTTCGAGCAAATACTTGATGCCTTTGCGCTGGCTTATTCCGCCAGCGAACAGAAATGTGCAGTTGTCTTCGTCGTGTTTATCGCTGTCGGGGCCAAAACGCCGGCAATCGGCGGCGTAGGGGATGACATGCAGTTTCTCAAGCGGCGTGCCGTGCCGCATTAGACGTTGCGCGATGTGGTCCGACGGAACCACGATTCGGTCGGCCAGCGCCAGGTCGCACAGCCGGCGCTCATGGAGCCAGGCGAGAAGCTTGATATCGAGCGATGCGCCGCCCAAATACATTCCCATGTACTCTGGCGCGATCGAAGTTTCAGTCGTCGAGAACGCGGCTGTTCATCGCAAACGTCGCCGTGGACCATGCTGACGATCGTCGGAATGCCGAGCCGGCGGCAGAGCGGCAGAGTTGTATGGGAACCGACGTCGCTGAAGAGCAAGACAGCGCCCGGCCGCAAACGCGCTACTATGCGGGCCAACCGGCGATCGAACTGGTCGGTGCGCCAGCGTGCGAGGGCCCGCGTGATCTGGGGGTGGTTCGTCGCCGCCCTGGCCTCCATTCGCAGGGCGACGTCGAAGCTAGGTACGCTTCGGACCAAGGCCGGCGGAATTTCCGGCTCGTGGCGCTGAGCAACACGCCTTCGAGCCGGTTGAAAGCAACTGGCGCGAGCCGGCGCATGAGCGTGGCGATGTGGCCGTCACGGTCGTAGTAAGTCGAAGTCAGAAACGACCGGAGCAGCCTGGCCCGGTGCAGCCCGACCACGGCCTGATATGCCGGGGGGCGGGCGTCCGGGCAGGCGACTAATACCGGTTCGGCGAATCGACGCTGTTCCATGGCAGACTCGATCTTCCGTGATCTGCGACGGCTATCCCGGCCGTTGCCTCATTCCTATTAGGCACCGCGGTAAGTCTTGGCGTACTTCTCGCGGCGGGCCAGCTCGAGGTCGTGCTCGATCATCATCTTGACCAGGCCGCGGAAGTCGACCTCGGGCTTCCAGCCGAGAGTCTCGCGCGTCTTGGTCGCGTCGCCCAGGAGGACGTCGACTTCCGAGGGTCGCGTGTACTTCGTGTCGAACTCGACGAAGTCGCGATAGTCGAGGTCGAAGTAGGAGAAGGCGAGCTCGAGAAGCTCGCGGACGGAATGGGTCTCGCCGGTCGCGACGACGTAGTCGTCGGGCTTGTCCTGCTGGAGCATCAGCCACATCGCCCGGACGTAGTCGCCGGCGAACCCCCAGTCGCGCTTGGCGTCGAGGTTGCCCATGACCAGTTTCTTTTGCAGCCCTTCCTTGATGCGCGTGGCGCCGAGGGTGACCTTGCGGGTCACGAACGACTCGCCGCGGCGCGGGCTTTCGTGGTTGAACAAGATTCCCGAGCAGGCAAAGAGCCCGTAGGCTTCGCGGTAATTGATCGTTTGCCAGTGGGCGTAAAGCTTGGCGCAGGCGTAGGGGCTGCGCGGGTGGAACGGCGTGTCGAGCCCCTGGGGCGGCGGCGCCGACCCATACATCTCCGAGCTCGACGCCTGATAAAACTTCACCGGCTTGGATCGGTTCAAGTGCCGGACCGCCTCGAGCAGCCGCAAGCTGCCCAGGCCGACGACGTCGGCCGTGTAGAGCGGCTGGTCGAACGAGACCCGCACGTGGCTCTGGGCGCCCAGGTTATACACCTCGTCGGGCCGCACCTGCTCCATGACCATCGACAGGCTGGAGGCATCGGCCAGGTCGGCGTAGTGGAGATGGAACCGCTCGTGCACCGACGGATCGCGCGCGAAAAGATGGTCGATGCGCTGCCGGTTCAGACTGCTCGAGCGCCGGACCAGGCCGTGGACCTCGTAGTCGGGCTTGCTCGAGCAGGAACTCGGCGAGATACGATCCGTCCTGGCCGGTGATTCCCGTGATCAAAGCTGCGTTTCATGAAACTTCTTCCCGGTGAAATCTCGCGGTCGCGCCGATCACGGAACATGATAGACGGCGCGCTCGAGCGGCAGGATCGGTTCGAGCGCCTTCACCAGCTCGCGGGCGAATTCGCGCAACGCTTCGCCCGTCGGGATCGTTGTCGCCGGGATAGAATACCTCGACGGTCATCGACGAGCCGCGCGTTGTCTGCCCGTGGCTGCTCCGGCTGGTGATCGGAAGTCGTCGCACATAGTTCTCCAGCTTACCTTCGCCAAAAATGTAATACCAAAATCCCACGTGTTCGACTAGCTCACCTCGCGGTAACCCAACCTCGTGACCGTCGATCGACCGGTCCGGAGTCAAGTGGCACGGCGAGCACGCGCGTCAGCGACTCGATCTTGGTCCAGCCCCCGGACGGCAGGCAGATTTTCGGGCGTGTGGCGCAGGTTGGTCGCCATAGAGCGAAAAGTTGATCCAGAGGCGCAGCCGAAGCCCGGGCTGCTTGCGGCTCTCGTACGTCCGGTTGAGGTATTCGGTCGTCTGGGCATCGCTCGACGATGTCGGCGTCGACCGGCTCGTCCTTGCCGACCCAGTCGCCCATATCCAGCGGAATCGAGGCCAGCGGATCGCAGAAGCGGCGGGCGGACGGTCTGGTTGAGCCGCTCCAGGCCCGCCTGGGCCGCCAGGCCGGTCGACAGGATCGCGCCGCAGAGCAGCGTGCGTAGAAGTCGTCGACATCAGTTCCTCCTTGTATCGACTTCGAGCTTCGACCGGAGTCGGCCATGTTGCATCTCGCGACTCGCGCGCGCTTCAAGACGAGCCGACCGCGCAGCGGCCGCGCCGGCGTGTGCATCGAGTCTCGCCGGAGCTTCTTCCGACTCGTGCGCGGCGAGCTGAAAGATATAGATCCAGCATGCAGCACTCGCAATGGAGCAACAACAGTCCGAATCCCATCATCAGCAAGCCCTCGAGGGTATGGTATGTCCCCAGGGCGAACTGCGGATTGACGAAATGCATGATGTAACCGGTCAGCATCACCCGGGCGATGTTCGCCGACAGGGCGATCGGCAACGCCGAGATCATGATGATCGACGCGGTACCAGACCGGCCGCGTCGTCAAGTAGGCCACGGCCGTGGTCAGAGCCAGAAAGCCGGTCAACTGCCTCATGCCGCTGCATGCCTCGGCGACGAACATCTGGAGCCCGCCGGGCAGCGTCATCCTGTTCCCTTCGCAGAGAACCGGAACGCCCGTGGCGTTCATCACCGTCGACGCCACCCGGCTGGCCAGCAACTGGAGCGGCGAGGCGATCTTGGAATAAAGAGCGACCGGCAACGGAACCATGAAGATCAGGAAGAAAAAGCCGAACCAGTACCGCCTCAAGGCCGTGGTCCCGCAAAGCAACGTGAACAGTCCGGCCAGGCCGACCAAGAAGGCGATGTCGCCCAGAAACGGGATCGGCAGCGGAATCGTCACCAGCCGCACCAAGAGGGCGACCACGAGCAAGAGTCCGCCCACCATTGCCCGCCCGTGACGGGCACGGGCCCGCCGCGGGCGACCTGGTCGGCGAAATAGAGGCTGATCAGCGGAACCAGGAAGCCGTGGCTGTAGTTCTCGTCGGTCGTCCAGGCGTAGTAGAAGTGTCCGAGGTTGTTCCAGAACAACCGCGTGAATAATCCGATGCAGACGACGCGTGCCGAGCCAGAACATGCGTTGCCCGGGATCGGCATGTCGCGGGAAAGCAACTGCACCAGGCTCGCACGTCTCGTGGTCGCTATTCGGGCGTCGGGTGGGAGCGATCGCGTTTTCACCACCATGGCTGGTCGTCCTTCAGTGCTACTTATGTTCAATTGGCTCTTGGTTCCATTGAACCGCGCGAAAATGACGGAGCGATGTTGGCCCGTTGTATGTCCGGCGGCTCGCCTGGAGATGTCGTCACCGGCCGGAGACGGCCAGGCGGCCCGCAGTGCGATCTGCCGCTGGCTCTCGTCGTCGAGCCGCAGCTCGATGTCCGCCAGGTTGAACCACCACGATCGCTTGATCGTCTCGTCCTCACAGAGCTCGATCGCCAGCCGATACTGCCTTTCGGCCTGTTTCCAGTCCGACTGGAGTGCGCAGGCTTCGGCCGCGCGGCTAAAGTTAAGGCCCTCGCCGCCGTGACGGTTTCGGGGGGCTCACGAAGTTCGGTGATCCGGTCGATCAGCGATTGCGCTTCGGAGAGACCCTGCTCGCGTAATAAGCGAGCCGCTGCCACGAAAGCCATGGCATTCTGGGGAAGAGCCGGCGACCACTCGTCAAAAGTCCATGCGTGTTTTGATAGGAGATCGTGTACAATTTCACGCACAGACATCTCACCTGGCAGGAGGAAGCGCGGAGCCTGGGGATTGTTGTGATAGCGAGGCATGGCGAGTCGGGCCGGACCGCTCTCGATGGTTAATTTAAAGGCCGAGGCATACATTCGGAGGGCGTCCTCTTTGTGGCCGGTCGCCAAGAGCCGGCGGGCGCACCACGAGAGGCTGATCGCGTCGCGACTCAAGCCCAGCCCGCGCGAGGAAATGGTCGGGGTGTCGACTGCTTGGTCGAGTTGCGCAAGCGCCAACCGGGCCGTCGGATTGAGTGGGGATACCGTGAGTGCACTATTCAAGAGCGATCTGACTTCCCGCGGCGAGGGTTCCTTTCCTGGTTCGGGGAGGCTCATGAACATCGCCCAGTGCGCCAGGTGTTGCGCGGTCGAGCGAATCCACGATCCGGTTGGCGGGGCGCATGATTCCGGGAGCCTTCCGCGCTGGCCTGTGCGGTCGGCCGCCAACAGTCTTGCGGTCATGATCGAAGCCGAATACGACTCGTCCGCCCATAACCACGAGAGAGCACAGGTCGCGAGTCCGATGGCCATGAAAAGCACGGCGGCTGGTGGGCCGGCGACCCAGGCTGGCAACGACCATTGAGCGGGCTCGCGTGCCGGCGTGGGCGCATCTTTTGGTGACTTGCGCCCTGCCTGCGCCGGCGTCGCCTCGGGCCGTGGTCGGTTGCGATGTGTTGCCAGAATTTCCCTGGCGGATGGCCATTTTTCCGGTTTGGCGGTTGAGCGCGGCTCGCCCAGATGCTGCTCCGTCGGACGGGAATCCCTGTCCATTCGATTGCGGTGGGACGCATCTTTTCGGGCTTCTATACTGCTCTTGCTTCGATTTGGTGCCGGCTTGCGCAGAATGGATCGGGCTCGGTGGGCGTATCTTCCGGGCGGCTGGACGAAGAACCGTTGCGATTAATTGCCAATTCCTGCGCATCTTTGGTCGGCTCGATCGGCTGGGGCTCCGCCAGTATCGGCGGTTTGTCCTGCTGCTCGATCGCAGCAGGTATCTCCGTCGCAACAGCTGTCTCTGTCGGTGCCTCGGGCTCGGTCAGGCAGGCGGAGATGGGGTCCTCGCATAACTCCGGTTGGCCGCGTGCCGCGATTTCATGGGCGACGATTGCCGCCTCAAGGCTCTCGGCGAAGGCGTTGGGAGCTAGCTCGATCTGACTGGGGCTGATCTCGGTCGCAGGGCCGACGACATCGCGCTCTATCACGGGCACAGCCAGTTTTTCGGGTACGGCGCAGGCCGATTCGACCTTGGCGATCGCGGGTGTCGGTATCGGCCGCGATGGTGGCTGATCGCGCGGGACCGCGCCTGGTTGGGAGCGCGGAACTTGCGGTTCCTTGAGCGGTACCGAGTCAAACGTCGCAGGTACCGCGCGATGTTCGGCTTCAGAGCGGGCCTTCAAATGTTGTGCGCGGGCCTTGAGCTCGGCGCCGGCAGCTCGCCACCGCGTTTCCCAACGGTCTTTTACGCTGGCGGCGGTTGCTGCGGATTCCGCCCGGCCGTCCGGCGCCTGGGCCTGCTCCCGCGGCTGTCGCGCCGACTCGAACGCGGCGGCGAAGGGCGGCGGCGGCGAGGCCGCAACTGGCTCCGATCGATCGATGCGCTCGACTGCGCGATGCACGGGTTCAAAGGCGGGCTTGGGCGCGCGGTGCTCGGGCGCAGTCTCCCTTGGGTGTAATTCCCAGTCGGGCTCGGAAGCACGATCACGTCGCAGCGTCAGATAGTAGCTGCCGACGCGAAACGGCACGTCAAAAGGCAACTGGGACGAGACGGTGATCAGGACGGCCGTCGACCAAGATCTTGCCCTTGGCGACCACAGGCACGAGATGCCACGATCTGCCCCGGCGATACAGCCGGCAGGCTTCGTCGGCCAGGTCGTCCGCGATCAGCCGCACCTCGCAAAAGGCGGCGCGGCCGATCCGAACCGAAATCCAGGGAATATCCACGACGCGAATCGGGCCCGATTCCGTGATCCTGGATGTGAAGACAAGTGGATTCCGGCATCGTGGGATCGACTCCTCCTTGAGCCACTACCCTGGATCGGGCTGGTTTACCCACGCTCGACAAATAAATCCGTGCCGCCGGCGAGCCAGCGGTTCCAGGTTCCGCCAAGCGCACTGGCCGAGATCGCGACGGCCGGCAGCTCGATCGTCCAGTGGACGACAGACCATAGACTAAAGCCCAGGGCCGCTCCGATCAAGCCGTAGGCGAGCGTCCGGTCGGCCGGGCCGACTGCTTGATGACAGCTGGCAAGCGACACAGACACCAAAGCGTCGGCCACCGCGAGGATGCCCAGCCCGACTGCGCCCGATTCGACCCCGCACTGCAACACGCTGCTCATGGCCGTGGTCGACGATGGCGTCGTGCGTCTTCACGTAGGGATAGATCGTACCGAAGCTGCCCAGTCCGGTCCCCACCAGGGGAAAGTCTCGCAGAACGGCAGGCTCTCGGTCCAGAGCGAGCCGGGCGAAGTCCCAGGATATCGGTGCGACGGAGGCTGGCCGCCGACGACCAAGCGGCCAGAAGCCAGCGAGACGTTGCACCCAGACCAAGCGACGCGAACAGCAAACTGGTTAAGCCCGATCGACAGAGCAGCGCGAGCCCGCCGCGCGGGGAAGGCCCACCGCCGCCAGCCCCAGGGCGAACGGCACGCAGAACCACGGCCCGGCCATCAAGCCGACCAGGAACGTGCTCACGACGAGCATGACCACCAACAGAACGGTCAGGCCCCCCTGGCCCGTGTGCTGGAGCCGGTACGCCAGGCTCTCGCGGCTGCCGCGGGGGGATATCACGTGCAGCACGATCGCCAGCGCCAGCGGCAAGGCCAGCGAGCCAAGCGCGAGGAATCCACCGGCGCCCCCCATCATGGTTCCGAACAAGAACGACGGTCGTCGGGAACAAGCGCGATCCGCTCGAAGGCCGGTGTCGGCAGATACGGGAGCCGATGGCTGGACTGGGCCCGAGCCGGCGCAAGACCGCCGTCCCGGGGGTCTCGAGCAGGTCGTCCTCCGACGGGGGCCCAGATCGGGGCATTGCCCGGCTGGAGAAAGCCGTACATGCCCTCGGCCTGACCCACGATCTGCACCAGGCCAAGGCGGCGTTGAGCACGAACGCCGCCACGACGCACCCCCAGACCAGGTACAGCCGGCCGCAGACGATCCGCGAAATGAGTCGACTGCCCAGAAAATCCCCAGACACGCACGCCGCCCCCACCAGCCAGCGCAAGGTCGCCGCACGGTCGAGCGTCGCCGGCGAGCGAACCACGGCCGGCTCGCTCGAGCCGGACCGACGGCAGGTCGGCTCGGGCCAGCCCCGGCAGGTTCCCGTACGAATAGATCTCGTGGGCGGCCGGCGAGAGCATGTGCGCCAAAGACGGCGGCAACGGCACGAGCTGCAAGAGGCCGACTGCAGAGCAACATAAGCCCAGAGCAGAAAGAGCGGGCTCTTCAAGAACGGCACCCGCCCGTCAGCAAGTGCTGCGTGAGCTTGGTGCCGACAAGCATCGAAGGCGAGCACGGCTGACCGCCGGGCGAAACCACCAGACCGCGCCGCCGAAACAGACCGCGCTGCCAAAGACCAGCGCCACCACGGCCACGGCCATCACGCGGTCGGCCGCCAGCAATATTCTCGGACGCAAATTCACGTTGGGCCTCTCAAGAAAGTCGACTCCGTCGCTCAGGCTGGCGGCCGGTCATCACATCGCTCGCCGCCAGTGCCAGCCGTTCGGAGTCAGCTTGCCATCGGCCTGCGACCTGCCGCGCCGCAGCGGCAAGCGGGTCGTATCCATAGCTTGACCAGTTGTTCATGTCGTCGGTCAGTCCGTTGAACACGACGCCCGCGATGACCACGTGCGATTGCTCGAGCATCGCCTTGGCCCGGTGCAGGGTCATCAGGTGATGCGAGCCCGAGCGGACGACCAGGAGCGACGCGTCGACGATGCGGCCCAAGCACCCGGCAGTCGGCCAGGCCCAGCACGGCCGGCCCGTCGAGGATGACGCGGTCGTAATGGTGCTGCGAGTGCCGATCAGCAATTGCCGCAGCTCGAGCGTCCCCAGGATCTCGATCGGGATGTCGCGGGTGTCGCCGGTCGGGATGAAGTCGAGGTTGGGGATCTCGGTGTGGCGGACCGTTCGCTGCCAGGGCATCTCGCCGCGCAAGACGTCGACCAGCCCGTGGACCTCGCGCCGCCGGATCGGGCTCGATGAAAACGTCGGCCAGGCTGGGCCGGCGGAGGTCGACGTCCAGGAGCAAGGTCCGTTCGCCCGCCCGGGCACAGGTGGCCGCCAGGTTGAGGGCGGTCGTGCTCTTGCCCTCGCCGGCCTTGGCGCTGGTGACCAGCAGCGTCACGATCGGCCCGCGCTTGTCGGCTGACCCCCAGCAGGCTGGCCCGGACGTTGCGATAGGCGTCGGCCTCGATCGAATCGGGCGTACCGGGCGTCCAGAGGTGGCCGCCCGCGATGCGTCAGCGCGGTCCGCCGGATCCGCGGCACCACGCCCAAAAGCGGCAAGGTCAGACCGTGCGTCACGTGCTCGGGCACCTTCACCGAGTGGTCGATATGCTCGAGCAGGCAGACCAGGCCGATCGCCAAGCCGATGCTCGCGAACAGGCCCAACGCCGATCAGCATCGGCTTGTTCGGCTTGATCGGCACGGTCGGCTCGACCACGCTGGCCGGGACGCGCACGCAATCGCTGTTTACGAGATGCCTCCTTCACGATCTCGAACTCGTCAGCCTTTCCTCCATCCGCGACTCTGCTTTGCTTTTTCCTCGCGATCCCTGAGCAGCGTCAACACCTGCTGATGTTCGGGCATCGATTCTCGCATCTGGCCAGAAGCTTGTCGTGATCTTCCTTGTCGGCGTCGAGCTCGCGGCGGTACTGTTCCAGGATCATCTCGGTCGGGTTGCGCGGCCTGCTCTGGGCTTGATCGCGCTCAGCTCTTCGATCTCGTCGAGGATGCCGTCTAAGCGTTTTGGACGCACTCGATCGCGGCCGGATCGTCTTGATTCAATTGCGGATGGTTCGCTTCATCTGTCTCGAGGATGCGCTCGTACTTGCGCTTGTCGAGCTTGAGCTGCGCCAGTCGGGCCTCGCGGGCACCTGCGGCCCCGTCGAGCTCGAACTTGGGAAACATCTGCGAGACCAGCATCTGCTGATGAATTTCACTTAAGCGCATCTGCTTTTGCGACATCATTGTGCCGAGATTGATATATTCGTTCTTCGAGGATGCTTCGGCCGCCGGGGCCGAGGGTGCGAGTCTTCTGCATCGCCTTGCTGATCTCGGAGTCGAGGTCGTCCAGACTGGTCTTGAGCTTCTGCAGGTTTCGTTCGGCGTAGTCTTTGGTCGCCTCCAGTCGGTTGTCGTTTTCCTCGATTGTCTGTTCCTTGAACTCTTCAAGAGAATTTCCAAGCAGCTCTCTTGGTCAGTGCCGGGTCGTTGCCTTCGAGAGAGACGATGAACGAGTTGCCGTTTTTCTTGACCTGCATGACGTTGAGCGACTCTGAACGAGCTCGAATGCCGGATCGGCGTACTGGCTGACCTTCGGCGCGATCGTCGGGTCGTTGGTACCACCCGCTCGGCCAGCGTCCGGCTCCGCAGCCTGACCTCGCGGTTGGCGACGTAGTTGGCCTGGCTCGCTGGGTCACGGCGGCCGATCTCGGTCGCGACAGCAGCGTCGAAAGCCATTGGATCGATCTCCGGCGGGTTGATCTCGATCTCGGCCTTCACCATGTAGACCGGGGGAAGCCTGAGCACCATGATCGACGATAGTGATGGCCAGGGGAACCGCGACGGCCAGCACCACCCAGAATCGGCGTTGCAGCGCCTTCAAGTAGTTGGAGGTGGTTTTGACGGCCGCCGGATTGACCGATAGCGGTGACGCGCTCGCCGGCAGGCCGGCTCGTGCTGGGCGGGTGAGCATCTCCTTTATAAGGTTGGATTCCGTCCATGGCGCCTCCTATTCTATCGTTGCATCATCCGCGGCGAGCGGACTGGCAGCACTCGGCGGCCCGTTCGACCTGGGCGTCTGCGTGTCTCCGCCCATGCGGCGAAGACGCGGTCTGGCCTGATGCTGGATTCGCGCGCAGGACTGGCCGTCGAGCTCGTTCTCGACGCCGCGATCGGAACCGCGCCAGCCGCTCGGCCAGTGCACAGGCGCTGAAGGTAGCGAAAGACGATGTCGGCCGCCAGATCGGCGAGTCCGCCGGCAAGCCCAGACTCACCGTGATCCATGAGCCCGTTGCCACCGGAGAGTCGAAAGATCGCCGACGGCCCCGACACGACGGCCCCAGGCGAGGCCGCCGCGATCGACTCGTCGATTCGCCCAGGCCGCCGGTGCAATCGGGGCGTCCGCACGAGATCTGCACCAGCTCGCAGCCCATGCGACTGGGCCGTCTGGTCGACGATCTGGTAAGCCCCGTCATCTCGGTCGTGGCCAGTTCGATTCGCTGGATCGCCTCCCAGGCCAGCTTGGCGGCCTGCCGCTCCTGGCGTCGCCGTGTCAACCGGTCCTGCAAGTCGTCGCGCAGGTTGCTCAGCTCATCGCGGCGGCTGGTCACGACCAGCAGAAAGACCAGGCATCCCGAGATCCCCATGATCAGCGTCAAGTATTCGTTCCGCAAAGCGACGCCCAGCATGACCGCCCCGCAGAGAAAGCCCGAGAAACAATAGAGCAAGAGGGCGGCCTGGCGGGGGTTGAGCCCCAGCCCGATCAACAGGTGGTGCACGTGCCGGCGGTCGGCCGCGCGCAGAGCGGCAGGTTGCGCACCCAGCGGCGGAAAATCGCCATGGCCGTGTCCGAGATCGGCAGTCCCATCGCCAGGATCGGAAACAGAATCGAGATCGCCGACGGGCCCTTCCATCGAACCCTCGACGCCGATCACGCCGATCAAGAGCCCGATCAGCAAGCTGCCGCTGTCACCGAGAAAAATGCAGGCCGGATGCCAGTTGTACAGCAAAAAGCCCGCGAGACTTCCCGCCAGGGCCACCGCCAGGACCGCGACCTCGAAGTTCTCGTTGTGGATCGCCACCAGTGTCAGCGTACCGCTCACCAGCAAGCCGACTCCGGAAGCGAGCCCGTCCATGCCGTCGATCAGGTTCCAGACGTTCATGCAGCCGAGGAACCAGAAGCAGGGTGACGACCAGGCTGGGGAGGGCCAGCTCGAACGGGATATCCCATCACGTCGAACCCGGCGCTGGGAAACCCCAGGTCGAGGTTCAAGCCCAGCACGTCGATCGACTCGATCCGGATGCCCCCCAGGTACAGGGTCAACACCGCCAGGGCCTGGCCCAGCAGCTTGATCGCGCGGACCGAGCGACCGCGTATCGTCGATGAATCCGACGACCAGGATGATGATCGCCGCCAATAGGAGCGACCAGTGAAGGTGTGCCCCGAATTCGCCGACAACCCTGTGCCGCAGCGGCTCGTGCAGTTGGGTCAAGATGGTGCCGGCCGCCACTCCCAAGCGCCAGTGCCAGCCCCCCGAGACGGGGAACCGCGCCTTTGTGAATGCGCCGGAACTGGTCGGGCCGATCGATCGCGCCGACCCAGGTCGCCACCCAGGTCACTAGCGGAGTCGCCAGCACGCAGCCGGTCATCGCCACTGGCGAAGATCATCAAGTACGTATTGGAGATCATCATCGGCCAGATCATCTCGCAATGACACGATCGATGGCACGAGGCCGCATCCCAAGTTCTCTCCGGACACGAGCGCCCTATAGCCCAGGAGGGCAGGAGGAGACTGGTTGGAGCGCTCGATCACGAACTGGATGCGGCAGAGCACGGTTTGTCTCGTCTTCCATGACTCGTGTGGGTGCAACCCGATCCTAAGAATCCATCTCAGGCAAGGACGTCCGGGATGTCGCAGTATGCCCCCTGCCCCCTAAAGGGTCAAGGCGAAATCCCCTTCGCGGTCGTTGCCCCTGGGTGCGGCTTTTCTGACGTGCACGCACCAGAAATCGTATAATCCGTACGTGGCACTCCGAGACGAAGCCCCGGCGCGGTTTTCGCATAGAGAATCCGTGGCTCGTTCGTTTTGCTGGCCGCACGTTTACTATCGTGATTCTCCCGCCGCCCGGGGCCAACGTATGAGCGCTGCAACCACAGCACCCCAGTCGACCTTGACGCCGTACGAAGCGCACGTCGTTCGGGAAATCGCCGCCTGGAAGTCGCGGCCACGAAACCCGATCGCCGAGCTATTCGACATGATCGCGATGCCGGTGGCCGACTTGATCGAAAAGGTCATCCCGGACAATGTTGTCCGGGCAGCGATCACGACTTCATACAACCTATCCGACGTTCTCGCCGGCCAGGAAGATATCAAGCGTCAGGCCGGAGTGCGAGCGCTCGGTGACCTGTTGAAGAAGCCGCTCGAAGAGTGCGACCGGCTGGCCCTTCAGGTGAGTGTCGCCGCGCAAGCACTCGCGACCGTCGAAGGGGCGGCGACCGGCGCCGGCGGCGTCCTGACCACATTGATCGACATTCCCCTGATGTTCGTCTTGGCGCTGCGGACGATCATAAAAATCGGCCACTGCTATGGCTTTGCGCTCGATCGCGAGCAAGACCGGCATTTCGTTTTGGGGGTTTTGATCACGGCTAGCTCGAGCTCGCTGCAGATCAGGCGCCAGCGACTCGAAGAACTCAAGCAAATTGAAGAAATGCTGCTCGAGGAGACGCAGGAGGAGATCGTCGCCGAGGAAGCGCTTTCCCTCTTGTTTCAGCTTGAGATTTTTGAGGAAGTTCCGGGTGTCGGCGCGGTCTCTGGCGCGCTTTTGAACCTGTTTTTCATCCGCCGGGTCGACAGAACGGCGCGACACGTGTTCCAGGAACGGTGGCTAGCGGACAATGCCAAAGTTGACGTAATCGAGCCGGCGACGGTACACGAACGACATCTCGCCGGCGGATTGGGCGGAGTGTTGGCACGTGTGGCGTACTCAGGGTTGTACTCTCTCAGCTACACTGCGAGCCTGCCGGTACATTTCGCCATTTCGCTATTTCGGCCTACGACCATTTCGGTGACGCGCGGAACGCAAATCGCTACTGCGTGATGAGCGAGAAGCCGGCTTGCCGTTAATCGACACCGTCGGTACAATCCCGCCCGTTCGGTCCGAACCTGAATTCTCGATGATCGAGCCGGATCGTGCTCTCCTCGTTACACTTCCGGGAATGATCGAAAACGCGACCGAGAATGCGATGGGCGGGGATTCCCTCGACTAACCGGTCCATTGGATTCATGGCCGGGAGGATGCATGGATTGCGGTCGGAATCGAATGGCGGGAGAGCCAAGGATGGGGAAGCTCCAAGCCAGACGGTCGCGGGCCGGCCGCGCTGTTGCTTCTGGCCGGCGTGAGCCTGCTGCCAGGTTGCGTCGAACGGCGCTACACGATTCGGAGCGATCCCCGGGGCGACCGTCATCGTCAACGGCGAAGAGATCGGCCCGACGCCGGCCTCAAAGAGCTTTGTTTATTACGGAGAACGGGAAATCACCCTGATGCTCGACGGTTACGAGACCAAGACGGTCATCCAACCGATCAAGGCTCCGTGGTGGGACAATCTACTTCACCGATTCTTCACGGAAAACATCTGTCCCGTACGTTGCGCGATGAACGCGAGTTCAAGTTTCAATTGATGCCCGCGCAATCTCCCCCCGCTGGGAGAGCTGCGCGACCGCGCCGAGAGCCTGCGCAGCGAGGCCCGCACCTTGCCGAAGCCGCGTCGCGGAGGCATTTTGGGATGGCTCGGCTTTTGAAAGAAATTCAGTGCTCGTCAAACTAACCCCTCATTCGAGCCGATCTTAAATGGAACGTCTTCGATCGTCCGAGCGAGGTGAACAGCCGTGAAGATCGCCGTGGCCGCGGTCCAGATGCGCTCTGACCTTCTCGATGTCCCGGCCAATCTGCAGCGGGCCGACGAGTCTGCTGCGCTCGGCTCATGACTCCGGCGTGGAGCTCGCGGTCTTGCCCGAGCTTTTCAACACCGGCTACAGCCTCTGCCCCGACTTTGGGCCGTACAGTGAGACGGCGGAAGGCCCCACGCTTTCGCATCTCCGCCAGCGCAGCCGGCAGTGGCGGATGGGATCGCCGCGGGTTTCGTCGAGCGCGAGGGGCGGCATCTCTACGATTCGCTCGCCTTTTGCTCGCCCGACGGCGACGTCCACATCTATCGCAAGCGCAACCTGGTGTTCTGGGAACGTTTTCGATTCCACCCCGGGAGGGCGCCGCTGGTCGTGTCGACGCCCTGGGGCCGGGTCGGCTTCGCCATCTGCGCCGACATGATCTATCGCAAGGTCTGGAGCTGACTATCGGGATCGCATCGACCTGGCCGTGGTGTCGGCCGCCTGGCCCGACTTCGCGGATCGAGATTCGGGCCGCCGGCACTGGCTGTTTGGCCACGTCGGCCCGCTCTCCGGCGCGATTCCGGCGAAGGTCGCGATGGATCTCGGCATCCCGGTCGATTTTCGCCAATCAGTGTGGCGAAACCCGCACGACCATCCCCGTGCTGGGTACCCAGATCCGCGACCGGTTCGCCGGCCAGAGCAGCATCTGTGACGGCCGGCATGGCGAGCCCGTGCGTGCCGGTAGAGAGCCATCGCTTCTCATCGCTCCCATCACCATCCACCAGCAGCGAGGACTGAAATCGTGGCGTTCTACGTCCCCCTCGGCCCCCGCGGCCTCCTGTTCCGAATCGGCACTTTCGTGATCGGCATCTGGGGCGGCCTGGTCTACGGCGCGGGCGTACCGCCGCCGCGGCCATGAGTGCGCCCACGCCACAGCCCTTGACCATTTCTATCCCCGACTGATACGACTTCACATTGAGGGCGGAGCAGACCTGTGCCACGGGCTTCTTGCCCGTGGATTTCTCGGACACGAGCATGACGCCCGTGCGCACATCTGCGAGCATGCTTTCGCCAACGGCGGATCATGGCAACTGAGGAATATCCATGTGTGGAATCGCTGGTGCGATTGATTTGACCGGGACGCGCGAGTTTTCCCCGCAGCGTTTGCTGTCGATGACCGGCGCGATCGCCCATCGCGGTCCCGACGACGAACAGTTCCATATCGAGCCGGGTGTGGCACTGGGCGCCCGGCGGCTGTCGATCATCGACCTGGCCGGGGGCCGTCAGCCGATCGCCAACGAAGACGGCTCGATCTGGGTCGCGTTCAACGGCGAGCTTTTTGAGTATCCCGAGCTGCGCGAAGCAGCTTTTGTCAGGCGGCCACCACCTGGCGACCCGCTGCGACACCGAGGCCTGGGTCCATCTCTACGAAGACCATCGCGAGGGCATGTTTGCCAGGGCCCGCGGCCAGTTCGCCGTCTCGCTGTGGGACCGCAACACGCGCACGCTTGATCCTGGGGCGCGACCGGGTCGGGATCTGCCCGCTCTACTACACCGAGGTCGACGGCTGGCTGCTCTGGGGCTCGGAGATCAAGGCGCTTCTGGCCTCGGGATTGGTCGCCGCCCGGCCCGACCCGCGGGGCGTCGACCACCTCTTCACGTTCTTTTGCGCGGGCACGACCCGCACGTTTTTCGAGGGGATCACGTCGCTGCCGCCGGGTCATTTCCTCAAGGTTCGTGACGGCCGCGTGACCCAGCACCGCTACTGGGACCTCGACTTTCCCGACGCCGGCTACGAACGCCGGCTCGATGACCCGGCGCCCCTGGTCGACGAGCTCGAGGCCCTGCTCGAGCAGTCCGTCGAGCGCCGGCTCCGCAGCGACGTACCGGTCGTCAGCTATATCAGCGGCGGGCTCGACTCGACGGTCGTCCTCGGCTTTTGCAGCCGTCACCGCGGCGAGCCGATCCCGGCGTTCACGGTCGGGCTCGACAAGGCCGGGCCCGACGAACGCGCGCATTCGACCGAGGCCGCCCGTGTTCTTGGGCTCTCCCTTGACCACCGTCACCATGGATCGGTCGGGCATCGCCGGCACGTTTCCCGAGTTGATTCGCGCGGCCGAGGGACCGGTGCTCGATACCTCGTGCGCGGCCCTTTTGCGGCTGGCCCAGTCGGTTCACCAGCAGGGATACAAGGTCGCGCTGACCGGCGAAGGGGCCGACGAGGCCCTGGCCGGCTATGTCTGGTACAAGTCGCAGAAAATCCGCGATTCCATCACCGGCCGCATCGGCCGCGGGCCGTCTCGACTCGTTCGCAAGCTCCTCATGAGCAGCATCGCCGGCCGCGACGTTCGTCTGCCTCCCGAGCTGGCCATCGGCGGCGTTCGGCCCGCCCAGCAAGACCTTTACGAGCTGATCTCGCAGGCCAAGCCGACCTTGTATTCGAGCGACATGTGGCAGCGGCTGGGCGACCACAGTCCCTATGCCGACCTGGATATCACCAACGACAACATCAAGCGCTGGCATCCCGCTCAACCAGTCGCTCTATGTCGGCTACAAGGTCATGCTGGCGGGCCTGTTGATGATCTCCAAGGGCGACCGCATCGCCATGAACGCGTCGGTCGAGTCGCGTTATCCGTTCCTCGACGACGACGTGATCTCGTTTTGCGCGGGCATCGCTCCGGAATACAAGCTGCGCGGGATGACCGAGAAGTGGATCTTGCGGCAGGTGGCCGCGCGGATCTTGCCCGCCGCAGATCGCCAACCGGCCCAAGACGATGTTTCGCGCATGCATGTCCGGCTCGTTCCTCGGTCCGCACCGGCCCGTCGTGGGTCGACCAGTTATTGAGCCCCGAGTCGCTGCGGGCCACGGGCTATTTCGACCCGGCGGCCGTGGCACGTCAGCGCGCCTGGCAAACGCACATCCCACGGATCACGCCCGCGCGGGGCGTCTTCGACGTGGCCCTGACGTGCGTGGTCTCGACCCAGCTCTGGCACCACATCTATTGCGGCGGCGGCCTCTGCGACCTTCCCACCTGGCAGCCCTCACCTCGCCGCCACGGCACGCGGCCCCGCAATTTGACCGAGGCATGACGCATTGGCTTGCATCGGTGGAAATTGTCGCCGATGCTGGAAGCCCGCGTGGGGTTGTGGTAGCGATCCAGGCAAGCCACCGCTCGATCGCCGGATCGAGCTTGTCGAATTAAGGGAAAAGCAATGGCTGAGACCAGCGGATTCGAAGAGTTGCGCACGACGAGACATTTGCGATGGAAGCGGACAATCGCTCTGGCGATGTTGGTGGTCACCGGCGTGATCAACTACGTCGACCGCAGCACGCTTTCGATCGCCGAGAAGCCGATCTGCGAAGAGCTGGGGCTATCCAAGGGTGAGTTTGGTGTCTTGTTGTCGGCATTTTCATGGAGCTATGCGTTTGCGCAATTGCCCACCGGAGCGCTGGTTGACAAGATAGGGCCTCGGATATTGCTCGCTGCCGGTCTGGCACTTTGGTCGATAGCGCAGGCATGCGGTGGTATGGTCTTGAGCATGCGCCAGTTTGTCGCCACGCGCATTGCGCTGGGCATCGGCGAGGCGCCTCAGTTTCCGACGGGCGCGCGCGTCGTCAGCAACTGGTACCATGTACGCGAGCGCGGGCTCCCGACCGGACTTTTTAACTCATCGTCCAGCTTGGGGCCGGCCTTGGCGCCGCCTCTGCTCACTTCGCTCATGGTGGCCTTTGGCTGGCGGCGCATGTTTTTTGCCATGGGCGCAGCGGGGATTGTCGCCGCCGTGGCCTGGTACGTTTTTTATCGCGATCCCCAGCGCGGGGCTGTCCGAGGCTGATTTACAATCGCTCCGTGCCGATGAACCGGCTTCGAGTGGCGACATGTCGGTCGCCCAGTGGCTGCGTCTGTTCATGCATCCGACGACATGGGGCATGGTTCTCGGGTTTGCTGGCGCCGTCTACCCGATTTGGCTTTATCTAACCTGGCTGCCGGGCTTCCTGAGGATCCAACACCACATGACTACCGTGCAGATCGGATTCGCCGCCTCGGTTCCTTTCATCTTCGGCTTCCTGGGATCGCTGGCCGGGGGAGCCTTCTCGGATCGGCTGGCGGCCCGGGGCATTTCGCCGATCAACAGCCGGAAACTCCCGATCGCGGCGGGCTTGATCGGAATGGCCACGTTCACGGTACTCGCCGCCTTGACCGACAAAGGCAATGTGGCCGTCGCATGCATCGCGCTGGCCATGTTTTGCGGGTCCTCCGCCACGACCAATGCATGGGCGCTGGTCACGGCGACAGCCCCATCCAGCTATGTCGCGTCGCTTGGCTCGATCCAGAACTTCGGTGGATACTTCGGCGGCTCGTTTGCCCCCGTGATCACAGGATTTGTAGTGGATAAAACCGGCTCTTTCACGCTGCCGCTTTTGGTCGCCGCGGCTGTTCCCGTAGCGGCTGCGCTCGTCTATCTCTTCGTGGTCCGCGAGCCGATCTCGGCCGCTTTTTTGGAACGATAGCGAGCGCCGACACCCATATGTCTACTTTGTCCGCGCCGCCACAAACGCCCCCCGGACCCGTACGCCGACTTTGTCGAGGCCCGAGCCGGGCATCAGGCAAGTGCGCACGCCGGGGCCGCGGGAGTAATACTCCTTGTACACGGCATTCATGGGCGCGTAGTCTTTCATGTCGCTCAGGTAGACAAACCCGCAGACGATGTCGTCGAGTTTCAGACCAGCATCGTCGAGTACCAAGACGTGGTTCTTCGCCATTTGATGGACCTGGTCGCCGACGGCGGCCGAAGCTGTGCCGCCCGTGGGCGCAGGGCCAAGCCCCGAGACGTAGAGCGTATTGCCCGCCCACACTCCCGGACTGCCCGTCACGGCGCCTTCGCCCGGACCGTATTTCAGCCCGGCCGGCCGCACAACCTTGCGGGCGGACAGATTGGTCGTCGCAATGCACGTGATCTCCACATGCGATCCCCCCGGGATCCAGTCGACGAATGAAGTCGACGCAGCTGGCTCATTGCCGTCCTCGAAGAATTCGTTGTAAACCTTGTCGGTCGCTTCAAGGTTTTCGTGACGATCAAGGAATATGTTGCTCATGACAACATGGCGGAAATCGAGACCGGCTTGCTTGAGCGTTGCCTCGACGTTGTGCATCGCCTGCCGCACCTGGGCTTCAAAGGTCGTAGGATGACCCCCGCCGGTAAGCTGATCTCCCTTGCCGGAGATGTAGAGCGTATCGCCGGCCAGAATTCCGGGACTGAACGGCAAATTGGGAGGCGGATCGCCGATTCGCTTCTTACCGGCAAGGTCGCTGTAGGCGACGCAGGTGATCTCCAGGCGCGAGTCGCCGGGCACCTGGGCGACACCAAGCGTCGTACGCGATGGCGGATCGCTGGGGAAAAACTCGCGGTAATGCTTGTTGACCTCGGCGTACTGATCGTGATCCTCAAGGTAGATGTACGTCTGGACGACGTTGTTCATATCCATGCCGGCGTCTTTCAAGACCTTGCGAACCTCGGCCAGGCAATTCTTGACCTTGCCCGCGGTGTCTTCCTTGGGCTTGTAATCCCCTTTGCCTGCGATATAGAGCGTCTTTCCGACCATGACGCCAGGCGCAAAGAGGCCGGTGGGTCGTTTGCCGTCCTTGGTGACAAATTTCTTGATGGGAGCCTGGGCTCTTGTCGGTTGCACCAGGCCGAGGGCGCCAAAAACAAGTGCCAAAAGAAATACACCAAGTCTTGTCATGGTTTCATCACCTCGGCGCGAAATACACGTGTTCCTGAATCAGCACGCTGGCTCGGAGTCTAGCAAAAGCAAACCCGGCATTCCATCGTCGGCCGGCGGAACCTCGACAACGAGCTCGGGAGGCCGCATCATATCCTGGAGTCAGCATGACACCATCGATCGAACCGAGATCGGAGCCTGCGCATGAAACTGTGGCGAGTGATCATCCTGCTCGTGCTCGCGGGCAGCGTGCATGCCCGGGAACAGTATGACCTCCTCTTGAAGGGGGGGCACGTCATCGATCCCAAGAACAAGATCAACGAGATCCGAGATGTCGCCATTCGCGATCGCAAGGTCGCCGCCGTGGCCTCTAGCATCGACCCGGCGACTGCCTACAAGACCGTGGACGTCTCGGGACTTTACGTCACGCCCGGGATCGTCGATATCCACGTGCACATCTTCGCCAGCACCGGCGAACGTAATTCTTATGCGGGCGAGCGCAGCGTCTATCCCGACGATATGACCTTGCGCTGCGGCGTTACCTCGGTCGCCGACGCCGGCTCGTCCGGCTGGCGCAATTTCCCGGTCTTCCGCGAGACCATCATCGCTCGTTCCAGGACTCGGATTTTTGCATTTCTTAACATCGTCGGCAACGGGATGCGCGGCGTGCGTTTCGAGCGAGAGCTTTCCGATATGGAGCCCGGTCCGACCGCCGAAATGGCGAAAAAGTACAAAGGCGTGATAGTCGGCATCAAGACGGCGCACTACATGGGCCCGGATTTCGCCGCCGTCGATCGAGCCGTCGAAGCGGGCAAGTTGGCCGACATTCCCGTGATGGTCGACTTCGGTCGCGTATCGCCGCAGAAGACTTTCGCAAAGCTTGTTACCGAAAAGCTCCGCCCCGGCGACATCTACACTCACGTTTACTCCGGTCTGCGCGGCGAGCTCGATCCGTCCGGGCACGCCAACCCGGCCCTGTTCGAAGGGCGAAGCGCGGTGTGATCTTTGATGTCGGGCACGGGTCCGGGAGCTTCACGTGGCGCGTCGCTGTCCCGATCGTCCAGGAAGGCTTCCTGCCCGACTCCATCTCGACCGACATGCACTCGGGCAGCTTTACCTCGAGCTTGAAGGATATGTCGAATGTCATGAGCAAGTTCCTCGCACTGGGTCTGCCTCTGGATGAAGTGATTCTCCGCTCCACGTGGAACCCCGCGCGCGAGATCAAACAAGAGCAACTGGGTCATCTCTCGGTCGGCGCCGTTGGTGACGTGGCTGTCTTGAGGCTCGAAAAAGGGGAATTTGGCTTCCTGGATATGTTTGGCGCCCGCATGCCGGGCACCCAGAAGCTAACGTGCGAGATGACGCTGCGCGACGGGCGGATTGCGTACGAGCTCAACGGTCTGGCACGGCCGAAATGGGACACTCTACCCAAAGGGTATCGCGCCACCGGCAACGTACGCTGGGAGTGGAATCGCGACCTGGGCCTTCGTCCCAACAGGATCCCGTCCCCCTGAAGCGGAAAAAACTCCACGAATTTTGACCCTCTGCCGGCGCCGTTTTCAGATGGTTTTACAGCGGGGAGAAGAAATTCCCGCTTCGCCACGACGGGAACGCGCCTGAGGGTGGCCGGCCCGCGAACGCGGTGAATGAAACAGCCAGAAGTGGTTTCCTCCGCGACGGCTCTCTGTTGCTTCCGTCGCGAGCCAACTGCCGGGGGTCGGTCTGCGCGCTCGAGTTCAGGACGATCCGATCGAACGGCAGAGCGGTTCCGGCTTACAGCAGATCTTCGACGCGGAAGGTTGTCCCGCAACTGTTCGCGGGCCCGCTCGCGTTGTAGACCCGGTACGAGAACGTACGAGCGGAAATCGCCCGAAACCTTTCGAACGATCCTTAAGCTTTCCAACTGCGAGGCACGCCATGAGTTGCAACACGGTAAGGTTCGGCGGAGGGGGACGGGCCGGCGCAGGATCGCGCATCCGGCGGGTCGATCAGCGCCGGCTGCGGCCCGGGCTGCTGCCACTGGAGGAGCGCCGGCTGCTGGCGGCGTTTACCGTGACCAACACGAACGGCAGCGGCCCCGGATCGCTCCCCTATGAGGTCGGCCAGGCGAATTCGATCGAGGGTGC
The DNA here is from genome assembly GCA_963850935.1 of uncultured Isosphaeraceae bacterium. GTDB lineage: Bacteria > Planctomycetota > Planctomycetia > Isosphaerales > Isosphaeraceae > CAWFRS01. Next base: position 123,541 of record CAWKNT010000024.1, on the reverse strand, counting down.
GAATCAGGTGGTCTTTGATAGCTCTGTATTCAGCAGTCGACAGACGATAAACCTGGAGGGCGGAAACCAGATCAATCTGAGCAACAAGACTGGGATGGAGCAGATCATCGGCCCGGCGGCCGGCGTCACCGTAAACGCCGGAGGGAACAGCCGGGTTTTCGAGATCAACGCAGGTGTCACGGCTTCCTTCTCGCGTTTGACAATCTCCGGGGGCGGGGGTACGGCAGACCGTGGCGGCGGCGTGCTCATTCTCGACGGAGCAAACGTGACCCTGACCAACTGCACGATCGACGGCAATATGGTGCACACGAAGTATGGCGGTAAAGAGGCCCATCTGGCCGTCGGCGGCGGCGTTGCAAACTATGGCACGATGACCATGGCAAACTGCACCGTCAGTAACAATACGGCCTCGATGCAAGCGTTCAACCGGGCGACGGGCGGCGGAGTTGCAAACTACGGCACGGCGACTCTGACGAACTGCAACGTAAGCGACAACACTGCGGACTACGGCGGCGGCATCTCAGATTACGGCAAGCTGACCGTCAGCAACTCAACGGTCACCAACGATACGGCCCACAACCAAGGCGGCGGCCTGTACATTGGCGGCAACCTGCACTTGGGAACAAACCATGCCATAGCGACCCTGACCAGCTGCACGATCAGCAATGATACGGCCAGCAACGGCGGCGGAGGTGTGGCCAGCTTGAGGGGCGTTGCTAACCTGACCAACTGCACTGTCAGCAACGACACGACCGGCGCGTACGGCGGCGGCCTCTACAATAATCAGGCCGAGGCGACCTTGACCAACTGCACGGTTAGCAACGACGCGGCTGGTTCCAAGTATTACGGCGGCGGAATCTATAATTATGCGGCCACGATAAGCCTGACCAACTCCACCGTCAGCAACGATACGGCCGGATGGTATGGCGGCGGCCTGTTTAATGACGGCACGGCGCATCTGGGCGGCACGGCGTATGTGACGGGCTGCACGTTCAGTGGCAACTCGGCCGGCAAGGACGGCGGCGGCCTCTACAATAATCGCACCGTTTACCTGACGAATTGCACCTTCGCTGGCAACTCGGCCGGAAGTGGCTACTACGGTGGCGGCCTCTACAATAACAGCGACGCCTCGCTGAAGAGCTGCACGTTCACCACCAACTCGGCGGCCTACGGGGGTGGAGTGTACGCCCATCGAAGCCTGGACATGTGGAACACGATTGTCGCCGGGAACACCGCCGTCCATGGCGGCTCCGACGTCTACGGTACAGTTCACTCCGGAGGGAACCACAATCCGGGAGGGGGCTACAACCTGATCGGCACCGCCGGTGGCAGCTCGGGCTGGGGCGGAAACGACCTGATCGGCACCGCCGCTAATCCAATCAATCCTCTGTTGGCTCCGCTGGGATTCTATGGCGGGCCGACCCCGACCATGCCACTCTCGCCCGGTAGCCCGGCCATTGGCAAGGGAGCTCGGCTGAGCAATGACGCGACGGATCAGCGCGGCTTTGCGCTGGCCGGCCCGCCCGACATCGGCGCGTTCCAGACGCAATCCGGTCCATCGGCCTGGCAAGTGAACACGAACGACGGCGGCCCGTCCACGGGGTTTGGCAAACTCAGTCTGCCCGCGGCGGTGAACCTGGCCAATCTCCTGCCGGGAGCTCACACGATCACCTTCGCCCCGAGCGTCTTCGGAACAGCCCAGACGATTACGTTGACGTCGGGCCAACTCGCACTGACCAACACGATCGGCGCCCAAACGATCACCGGCCCGGCGGCCGGCCTGACGATCAACGGTAACAAACAAAACCGAGTGTTTCAGGTGGGCACAGGCGTCACGGCATCGCTATCGGGGCTGATCATCACAGGGGGCGGTGGCACGGCTGACCAGGGGGCCGGCGTCCTCAATCTCGCCAATGCCAATCTGACCTTGAGCAACTGCGCCGTGAGTGGCAACGCGGCGAGCTCATGGGGCGGCGGGATCGCAAACTTTGGCACAGTAAGCCTGAGCAACTGCACCGTCACTGGAAACACTGCGACCCAGAACGGTGGCGGCTTGTGGAGTTACGACAGTTCCGGCGGCGGCGCGGCAAGCCTGACGAACTGCATCGTCAGCGGCAACACCGCCGGCCAAAACGGCGGGGGGCTCTTCTTGAAAGGCCCGAGTATGACGCTAAGCGGCTGCACGATCAGCGGAAACACCGCGACTCAGTCGGGGGGCGGCGTGTGGACTTACGCCAAAACCGTCGCCGGCGCGACGCTTACCGGCTGCACGATCAGCGGCAACACGGCCGGTGATGGCGGCGGTGGCATGAACAACTTCACCGGTGTGGCGACCCTCGCCGACTGCACGGTAAGCGGCAACACGGCCGGCCGCGGTGGCGGCTTGCTGAATCTCGGCAACAGCAAGTCGTACCTGACTAACTCCACGGTCAGCGGCAACACAGGCGGCGGTCTATACAACGCCGGCACGCTGTCCCTCACCAGCTGCACCGTCAGCGCCAACACGGCCGGGATTAACGGGGGCGGCGGCTTGTTCAATACCAGTTCAAGAGCGACCCTGATCGACACGATCGTCGCCGCCAATACCAACAGCTCCGTACCCGCCGTTGCCAGCGACATTGCCGGTGGAAGCTCAGTCTCGGGCACGTTTAACCTGATCGGCACTGGCGGCTCGGGTGGGCTCCCCACCGACCCTGCTGCCGGCAACATCGTGTTGACCGACCTCGCGAGTCTGCGTCTGGCCCCGCTGGGATTCTACGGAGGACCCACCCAGACCATGGCCCTCTTGCCCGGCAGCGCGGCAATCGGTAGGGGTACGCCGGCAAGCGGCATTACGACCGACCAGCGCGGCTTCGCGCTGGACACCCCGTTCGATATCGGTGCGTACCAGTTTCAGTCCGGACCGCTGGCCCTAACGGTGAACACGACGGCCGGCGGCTCGCCCACGGCATTTGGCAAGCTCAGCCTGCCCGGGGCAGTCAACCTGGCCAACGTCCTGCCCGGAGGTGGAACGATCACCTTCGACCCGACGCTCTTCAGCACGGCCCAAACGATCAACTTGAGTTCAGGCCAGCTCGCGCTGACCAACACGACCGGCGCCGAGACGATCACCGGCCCGGCGGTCGGTGTGACCGTCAGCGGCGGGGGGCAAAGCCGGGTGCTTGAGGTCGGCGCAGGTGTCACGGCGTCCGTCTCCGAGTTGAACATCACAGGGGGCGGGGGTACGGCGGACCGGGGCGGCGGCGTTCTCAATCTGGGCACCCTGATCATGGCCTACTGTACGTTGAGCAACGACTCAGCGAGCGGGAACGGCGGTGGCCTGAACAACGTCGGCACGGCGAATCTGACCAACTGCACCATCAGCGTCAACAAGGCCTCGGGCGATGGCGGTGGCCTGTACAATAGTGGCACCGCGACGCTCTCCAACAGCTCCATCAGCAGCAACACAGCCTCGGGCAACGGCGGAGGTGTGTTTAATGGTGGTACGGCAGCGCTCTCCAACTGCACCATCAGCACCGACACGGCCAAAAACAACGGTGGCGGCTTATACGACACAAACGGGACTGCGACCCTGATCAACTGCACCATCAGCGGCAATACGGCTAGCGGCGACGGCGGAGGCGTTGATAATAGTAAGGGCACGGTGACCGTGAGAAACACAATTATCGCCATGAATAACGGCACCGGACAGGACTTCCGGGGGGCCGCCGTCTCGCAGGGCAACAACCTGATCGGCAACATAGACGGCAGCTCTGGCTGGATCAAATCGGGCGCAGGCAACTCCGATCTGACCGGCACCAGCGCCAGCCCACTCGACCCCAAGCTGGCACCTCTGGGCTATTACGGCGGGACCACTCAGACCATGGCCCTCTTGCCCGGGAGCCCGGCGATCGGCAACGGCAGCAGCGCCGTCGTACCTGGGATTCTTACGACCGACCAGCGCGGCTTGACGCGCGGCTCTCTGGTCGACATCGGCGCTTACCAGACAAGCTTGGTTGTCCAGTCAACGTCGGGCTCGGACGCCACGACGCCCATCACCGAGTTGACCCTTCCCGGAGCCGTGAGCCTGGCCAAGTCATTCGCTGGTCCGGTCGCGATCAGCTTCAGCCCTGCGGTCTTCGGCACCATGCAGACGATCGATCTGACCGGAACCCAGCTCGAGTTGAGCGAGACGGGCGCGCTGTCAAATTGGACGATCACCGGACCGGCGGCCGGCGTGACGGTCAGCGGCGGCGGGCTGAGCCGCGTATTTCAAATCGACGCAGGTGTCACGGCGATGATCTCGGGGCTCACCATCACGGAGGGCGGGGGCACGGTGGACCTGGGTGGCGGCTTGCTGAATCTCGATGCGACGAACCTGACGCTGACCAGCTGCACAGTTAGCGGGAACACGGCCAGTACCAATGGGGGAGGCCTCGCAAATTACGGCGCAGCTACGCTGACCAACTGCACGGTCACCGGCAACACAACCGGTGGATCCGGTGCGAGTGTATTCAGCTCGGGAGGTACGCTGAACGTCAACAACAGTACGATCAGCGGCACAACCACGGCCATCCAAGTTGCCAAGAATGCCATCGCGACGATTACCGGCGGCACGATCAGCACCAGCTCCGGCACAGGCATCCTCGTGGGTTCCGGACCGGGTGACGCCTGCACCGTCGCTGTACGCAGAGTGGATCTCTCGAACAATGCGACGGGAGTTCAGGGCAGCGCGAACAGCCGTGCCGTCGACGCAACGCTTAACTGGTGGGGCAATGGCGGCGGTCCCGGCACGCCGGGCGCAGCGGCCGCGGTGGGACAGGTCAATTACAGTCCCTGGTTGGGTGACACCCAGAGCTTGAACTTGGCCGTTCCCGATTCCGTCGGCTTCGCTAGCAAGGCCGGTACATCGTACTCCGTGAATCCGATCGCAACCGGGCCCGGCAGCCCCAAGCTGAGCGTCACGCTCGGCGGGAGCAGCAACCCCGCGTGGTCCGTCACCCCCACAGGCACCGTTGCATTCACCGGTAGCGGCGGGAGCGTGACGGTCAACGGCGAGACCGGAGCCGGCTCTCAGTCCAACGCCTTCACCATGGCCAACCAAGCCGTGACGTTCGCGGCCGACGATGCCTTCAAGGGGGCGACAATCCAGTTGAGCGACGATATCGGCGTGGACGTCAGTGCCAAGGGGACCGCAAATACCTTTGATGTGAGCGGCTGGACGAGCACCGGAACCTTGACGGCCCCGAAGGGCGCACTCAACGCGGTGGTGGGCAGCAAAAATGCCGGCGTCGACCTGACCAATACGTCGCTCAAGGCGACCGACGGCATGAACCTGACACTGAGCGGGATCACCGTCGCCAACCTAATAGCCACACCCACGAACGGCAATCCGCCTGTCATCATCGACGCCAGGGCCTTTACGGGAACCACGAACCTGACCGCCGGCGGCACAGGCAACGCGATTCTCTACGGCGGCGGCAGCGGTCACAAGAAAGGGAGCACACTCGCGGCTACGGGCTCGGGCAACAACATCTTGATCGGCGGTCCGGGCGAGAACGCTCTCTCCGATAATGGAAGCGGCAAGAACATCCTGATCGGCGGCGGCGGGCCGAACACGATTTTCGGCAACGGCAGCGATATTCTGATCAGCGGCACGACTGTCTACGACCGCAACACCACCGCCAACCAGACGGCTCTCGATGCGATCCTTGCCGAGTGGTCATCAAACAATCCATATAACGAGCGATGGTTCGATATCCAAGCAGGGATCAAAGTGGGCGTGCACACTTACGCGCTAAACCACACAACGGTGCGCTCCAACGGTAAACCGAACATCCTCAGCGATGGGCGGACGCAGTCGGAGAACCAGAACTGGTTCATCGTAAATTCAAAAGACGTCGTTTCGCAGAGAAATGAACAGGTGACGGTCATCAACGCTACGGACTAGTTGAACGCCGTCCCCAAATCGGCTTTGAACTGGCGGGCGACAGACGCGTGGCATCGAGTCGACGCGTCAGACAAACACATGAGGCGGCGAAGAGACCCAGAAAACAACCTGCCCCAGCGCGCGTCGTCATGGACTTGCTCGGAGCTTAACGCAACAATGAGAACCAAGTCCCACTCCCATTGCTGGGGACGTGTATGGCCCCTCCTCACCTTGACCGCGCGAATGTCTTTCTCACCACAGAATCAGGAGGCTCGCGATGAAACGACTGCCGATGAAGCGTCGGACCGCTCTGCGTACGTTGGCCGGACTGCCTGCAGTCCCGCTTCTGTTTGAATCCGGCCAAGCGCGGGCTCAGACCCCAGAGGTCGCTACAGGTCGGGACGTGATCGAGGAACTGGGAGTTCGTTCTTTCATCAACGCAGCCGGAACATTCACCATGCTCACCGGATCGCTGATGCGTCCGGAAGCCGTTGCGGCCATGCAGGTCGCATCCAAGAAATTTGTGCAGCTCGAAGAGCTCCGTAACGCCGTGGGCAAACGGATCGCTGAGTTGCTTCACTGCCCGGCCGCACTGGTGACGGCCGGCTGTGCGTCTGCGCTTTCCGTCGCCACCGCGGCCTGCATCACGGGCAACGATCGCAGCCGTGTCCGCCGCCTACCCGACACAACGGGCATGAAAAACGAGGTGTTGGTCCAGCGCACGCACCGCGTCAACTACGACCATGCCATCCGCAACGCCGGCGTGCGAATGATCGAAGTCGAGGACAGTACCGCGCTCGAAAAAGCGATCAACGAACGCACGGCCATGATGTTCTTCCTCAATTCGGCCGACCCCCGGGGGAAGATCCATCACGAGGAATTTGTTGCGATCGGCAAGAAGCATAACATTCCGACTTTGATCGACGCGGCGGCGGACGTACCCCCCGTCGAAAATCTCTGGCGTTTCACCAAGCTGGGCTTTGACCTGGTCGGATTTTCAGGCGGCAAAGGCCTGCGGGGACCGCAGTCGGCGGGCCTCCTCTTGGGCCGTACGGACCTGATCGAGGCCGCCAAGCTCAACTTCGGTCCGGAGGGCGACAGTCTTTGCCGCACCAACAAGGTAAACAAGGAAGAGACAATCGGCATGCTGGTCGCCCTCGAGACGTTCCTCAAGCTCGATCACGCTGCGGTCTGGAAAGATTGGGAGGGACGGTGCCGGTGTATCACGGAAGCCCTGAAAGGCTTTGACGATGTCCACACCGAGATGTTCATCCCTCGGATCGCCAACGCCGTGCCTCATCTCAGGGTGCGTTGGGACTCCAAAAAGCATGGGCTGACCCCAGCCGATATGGTGCGAAAACTGCGCGAAGGCAAACCGAGCATCGAGGTCAGTCCGGGTTCGCAACGACAGTTGGTCATCGGCGTCTGGATGATGGAGCCAGGAGAAGACGCGATTGTCGCCGACCGGATTCGATCAATCCTCGCCGCGACATGACAGCGCGGCGACTTATTCGCCCACCGACGGGCTTTTCAAAGCTGTTTATCGATTTGTTCCTTCGAGATCGGTGGCTTATTGGGCCGCACATCGAGCCACTTGAAAAAGTCAGCCTTGATCTGATCCGTCCACGGCACGTCGATCTGGCCTGGTGTGTAGACGCCGCTCCGGAGGCGATCGTGGCCGAATTCGTCCTTGAGAGCGACAATTTCTGAGGTCACCACGACTTTTTCCGCCAAATGAGCCGGGATGACGACGACGCCTTCGTTTTTCGCCAGAATAACGTCACCAGGAAGCACGGTCACACCGCCGATGCGGATCGGCCGGTTGATCGAAGACAAGATCATGTTTTTCATGAACGATGGATCCCAGCCGCGCACGTAGGCATTGAAGCCTTCGATCTGTTTCAATCCGTCAGGGTCGCGTGCGCCGGCGTCAAACACCACTCCAGTCCCGGTCCGGGCCGAGATCGCGTTGCCGAGGTTATCGCCGATCATTGTTCCGTCCGTGACCTTGCCGAATCCATCGGCGACGTAGACGTCGCCGCGCTGGAGCATATCGATCGGCCATGAATTCGAGGGGCCGATCCGACCTTCCGCCTTGCCGCTTTTCATGATTGGTTCGACGAGATCAGGCCGGCTGGGCAGGTACGCGGCGGTGAGCGCCCGTCCCACAAATGGCCGGTCCGGATGGAGCATATGCCAGCCCCCGGCGAACTGGTTTTCGTAACCGTCGAGGCGAAGGACGTCCCAAGCTTCCTCGATCGAGACGGACTTCATGCGTTTGAGCAGATCGTCGGAGACTTTGGGGCGCCCATCGGGGTATCGCTCACCCTTCCAGAGAGACGTGACGAAGAACAATTCGGCCTTGGAAGCGGCGATTCCCCCAGTGCGGTCAACTGCGGCTGGTTTTGGTATTTCCTGAGCTAACGTGCTCGCCGCGACCGCGAGCAAGGTCACCAGAAATGAAGGAACTGCCCTCTTCCCCAAAGCGTCGGTCATCATCACCTCCAAGTAAGAGTCACCACTTTTCAGCGGGCCCTTTCGCAAGAGCAGGAATCTAATAAGGATTTGGACCGATGGGTATCCTAAACCGTCCTGACGCCGTTGTCATGAAGTCGCATCGGATTCGACGACCACCCGGAAGATCGCGGATCCCGCTTCCCATAACGTGCCGTTGCCGGTCGCGGCACCGTGAATATTGGGGCGAATGTGATCGTAATGCGGTCCTCCGCGCGTCTTGTGCAGTTTCCCCGTCGCGTCGCCATGAACACGCTTGTCGGTCGCGTTGGGTCCGTGTGGGTCGGTCTGTTTCACGCGTACGTTGTCAGCCTTAAAGTCACCGGTGACATGCCAGCCGCCGCATAGCATGTCGTATAGGCCCCATGCGTTCGGCTTCTTACTCTGAACGGGTGTGTGGTTGGGCCGGCCGCCTGTCGTGCTGGTCTGGTCGTCGTACTTTTCGGTAAAGCAAGGATTTGACGTACCAACTCGTGCTGCGTATTCCCATTCGGCGTCGGATGGCAGCCGCACTGTCCTGCCGTTTTTGCGCGACAACCTTCTGCAGAATTCCTCGATATCCGCGAACGGCACGCGCTCGACCGGAAACCGCGGACCCTTGCTCAAAGATGGATTCTTGCCCATCACGGCCTCGAACATCTCTTGCGTGACGGGGATTTCCGACATGAAAAAGGGCTTCGTGAGGACGACCTCGTGAGGATATTCATCCTGATAACGCCGCTGATAGAACGGCGACCCTTGCAGGAAGCGGCCAGCCGGCAGGTGGATGCATTTTAGTGTGAGCTTGTCGTCGATTTTCAGGAGCAGCGGTTCCGTTCCTTGCGGTGTAAACGGTCGATCCGTCCGCAGCATTTTCTCAGGGTATTGCACCATGGTCGGCGCGTAGGCGGTGAGGGCAATCCAGCTCTTTCCATCCGTCTCGGAGATCGTGCCGGTCAGGGCGAGCAGTCGCGAGCCGGCTTCGACATCCTTGTGAATCTGTTGGGAAATCGGCCCCGGTGAAATGAAGTACTTCAGGTGCCTGGTGAATTGGTCCTGAATCTCAAGCGCACTGTCGACATCCAGGCCGCGATCGGGGTAGCCCTCCATGATTTTTCGCACCTTGCCGGCGATTTCGGGCGTACCGTCGAAAGCGTATATAACCGGAGTGTGATCGCCGTCCTTCGGGTCCCAGAACCAATCTTTGGTGTCCGTTGCCCGATTACAGAGAACGTTGCCTTTGATGGTTACTTCGGTCTGCGAATCTGGCAGCAGTTCTGCTGCCGCAAGTCGCGCTAGGGCCGGCGACAGCGTCGCGATCAGCGCTAGCACGAGTGCGGCCTTAAGACGGGCACTACCGTCGGAAACGATCTGAACATATCTCAACATCGTGTCGCTCACTTGGCTTGCCAATCGCGCCTCCGCAGGTACAAGGGCAGCGTCAGACACCTGATATCCAGGTCATGAAGTCTCGACGTTTGAGCGGACTGGACATCCAAGAGGTATCCGGTTCCGGAAGCCCCAATGCCTCGCGCACGGTCAGCCAGCCGTTCGTGAGTGGCATCTTACTTTTTGTCCCCTTGCGCGTGATCCATTCAAACCGGCGTCGCTCTTCGGCGGCCAGCGCGATTTGCATGGCAATTCGCACGTCCTGGGAGACATAGTCCAAAACTTCCTTGTGTCGGCCGTCTGCCCAGAGCTTGGGAGCCTTGTAGCCAGCCATGCCGACCGGTTTTCCCGGCAATCCCATCCCTTGCGCCCCCTTATCCAGCGCCACCGGATAACCCAGGGCACAGACAATGTGAAACATCATGTCGATATGGGCAAGAGCGCACTCGCATGCAGATCTCGACTGCGGCGGACTCTTCCGCGAGGATATCGAAATCAAAACCCAGTCCGTTCCAGGTCAAGATCGTAAAGCCGTCACCGACTATTTTGTGAAGGTATTGAACCAGGGCTGCGACATCTTCCCGCATCATCCGTTCGGCCGGCGTCCCATCACCCCTCTTGCCATGCCACAACAAGATTTCGCTTGAATCACTCGCCAAGGTTGCGGCGCACGAGATGCCCAGCGGCCGGTGCGGACGCCAGTTGAAATCCTCTCCCGGCACATCCTTGGCCGTTTCGAGGTCAAATGCCAGAAATCGACGTGCCATCAAGTAAACTCCGGCGATGTCTTATTTTTCGTTTCGACCCGATTTTATCCGCTCCAGGCCCAGTGCTTCAACGTAACGAGTAGAATGCGATTGAAGCTCGCACCGAGACGGAGAACAAAGGCTACCCCCTCGAGCTCGTCAGTTTCGCGATTTGCGAAAGACTCGTACTACAGTCGTTGAGGACACCCCAATGCAATCGAAGGCAGCCACTGTCGAAGCGTATCTTGCCGGGTTACCGGAGGACCGTCGTCAGGCCCTGGAGGCCGTGCGCAAAGTCGTTCTCAAAAACCTCGACAAAGACTACGAGGAGGGTATTCAGTACGGCATGATCGGCTACTACGTGCCGCATCGCGTGCATCCGCCCGGTTATCATTGCGATCCCAAGCAGCCACTGCCATTCGCGGGTCTGGCATCGCAAAAGAATTACATGTCGCTTTACCTCATGTGCATCTACGGCGATTCGGAACACGCGGAGTGGTTTCGACGCGCTTGGGCCAAGACCGGCAAGAAGCTCGACATGGGAAAGTCTTGCCTGCGGTTCAAGAAAGTCGACGACCTGGCGCTCGAGGTGATCGGCGAGGCGATCAAGCGCGTGCCGGCGAGCAAGTACATCAAGCACTGCGTGGCCGCGATCAAGCCGGAGAACAAGCAAGGGCAAAGATCAACCCACAAAGTCAAGTCCGCGGCCCAATCGGCCAAGCGGGCAAAATCGCGTCCAGGTGCGCAAAAATTCCCACGGCGCATAGTGACGATGAGGGTCATGTTCAGTTAAACTCGCATTGGATCAGGGCTGGGGGCGATCGGTCCCAACCCGCGTTCATCGGGCGCCGTCGGCCGTCCGAGCGTCGTCGGTCTTGGCGTTGTGACACCGCCGCCGTAAAGTGAAGCGAGCGGTCGCAAGTGCACAGCGTTTGATCCTCATTTCGGTGAAGTTCGGCGTCGATTGGTTCTTAGACGGCCGAACCCTCGAATGTCCAGTTTCCGCCAATTCCGTCGGCGCCAATACTTGCTGCGCCGCTAGAATCTCACGTCCGAAGTTCGGAGGCAGACTTGCTCATGGGCAACGACCTGACGCAATCGATGACCGGGCAGGGTAGGTCAAACGCTTCGGTGCCCCCGAACATCGAGATTGACGGCAGTATTGGAATAGTACGCGTGTGCGATCCCCGCCTCTTCACCAAGCGTCGACGCGCGTTCTGTCGACGGCTGGCTGAAGCTTTAGCCCGCCGGCCGCGGGTCAGAAAGGCCGTGGTTGATTTGGCGTCGGCGTCGTGCCGGGTCGAATTTTCCCCTGGCTCAATCAAATCTCGCATCATGGCAGGCATCTTCGCCGAATCGGTTGGCGAGGCCAGCGCGGCCGCGCTCAATGGGGACGGCATCCCCTGGTGGCAACCTTCCACCAACTGGGTCACCTTGACTGCTTACCCGATAGCAGGTGAAGTGTCGCTGTGGGAGACACTCGAGGCAAAGTTGGGTCACGTTCGCATACGCCATCAGGGCCTTTCGGGAAATTACGAGCGGCTTAGCCAGGTCGCAGACGCAATCGCGCGGCTCGACCTGGTCGAATCGTGCCGAGCGGTCCCGTGGTCGCACCGGCTGACCATCGACTTCCGTCCCGACAACGGTGTTTCAGACTGGTTCCTCGACCAGGCCGAACGCAGCTTCGAGGACGTGCTCGTCGCCGAGACGCGGCAACACGACGCACTGGCTTCTCCGGGGAACGCATTGGTAGGTGCTAGTATGATGCAGGTCGCCACCGGGCCGGCTCGCTGGCTTTACTTTGCATTGGGCGGTGGGGCGCTCGTGATGACCGTTGTCGGCTTGATCGTGCCGGGGATTCCGACGGTTCCGTTCCTGCTCTTATCAGGCTATGGATTCGCTCGCTCTTCGCCGCCGATGAATCGGCGACTGAGGGAGACAAAGTTCGTCGGTCCAATCCTGGTTGAGTGGGAACAACACGGCGGCCTGAGCCGCGCCTCGAAGAATAAGCTGATCGGGCTCACGTGCTTCATTATCCTGCTCGCCATCGTTCTCGCGCCTCTGTCGCCATTCGGGCTCGTGCTGATCCTGGTCTTTTCGTCCATCTCCATTTACGGCCTCTCCCGGTTACGAAGTATCCCGGACGAGGCCGCGGCTGACGTCTCATTCCAACGACCGGCGCATCTGCCGCTTCTGGCCCCTTGAGATGACCGATTCCCCGGTTGACGACGCCTTTGATTGGCCATTTGTAAAAACGATACTCGTCTATGACGTCGTCGACTCGACGAGCGATCGGGCGGCGGATTTGGTACGAGAGGGTCGCACGCAGTTGCCCCTCATTGTCTGGGCACGGAGTCAGACGCGAGGCCGCGGACGCGGCCGGCATGAGTGGTTTTCCGACACGGGAAGTTTGACGTTCACAGTCGCGATCGACCCGACGGCATACGGCCTGCGCGCCGAGATCGAACCGCGACTGGCGCTGGCAACTGCCCTGGCCGTGATCGAGGCCTTGGTTGAGCTTGGCGTTGGTCATTCGTCGCTTGGCATTCGTTGGCCTAACGATCTCGAAGCCATGGGGCGCAAGCTCGGTGGAATTCTGCCCGAAAGAGTGGAAACAGCAACCGGGCACCGCATTTTGATCGGGATCGGCCTCAATGTCTGGACCGATTTGAGCCATGCACCATATGATGTGAGCGCGCTGGCGACCTCGCTGGCTGCGCTTGCCGGCAGGAAGTACGACGAGGGTACGCTGCACCGGCTCATCCCTGCGATTCTGCGTCAATTTGAAGCGGTGCTCGGCCGGCTTGTCGCTGGCGATCCGTCACTGACCGAACAATGGCAACGGCTGGATTTGCTGCGCAACACGTGGGTGCGCGTTGAATGCGGGCCGCTTCTGGTTTGCGGACTGGCAAAGGGGATTGACGCCGATGGCTCTCTCTGCGTAATTGAAGGCCTAGAACAGCGCCAGATCGCGGGCGGAACAGTGCTCCGCGACAGCGCTCAATTCCGCCAGCATCCGACCAAACAAGCATAACTGACGGCATCACATTTCGGTGAACTAGCGTAATGAATCGAAAGTATTTGTCCCAAAAATCTAGACCTTTGTATGTTTTAGCTAGATTAGCCTTTCGTCCGATATTAACCTATTGCGCAGTTTCAGCCTCGAAACCGAAAGAGGACGAGCTTTCGGAGCTGGACCGTCGATCTCCGAATGGGGATGCGTGGGGCTTAGTTTTGTACCCCGGCACTGGCGGGAGACGGCCGATATGAGCAGATCGAGAAAACGACCGGGTTTGCAGGGCAACGGAATCGGAGGGCGAGCGCGAAGTGCTCGGCAGCCGATAAGAGCGCGGTGCCGGGTGCATGTCGAACTTTTAGAAGAGCGCCAGCTCCTATCAACGATCACCGTGAACACGGTGGCCGACACCAATTCGATCGGAATGACTTTGTCGTTGCGGCAGGCGATCGAAATCTCCAACGGCACTTTGCCGGTCTCATCCCTCAGCCCATTCCAACGAGCGCAAGTAAGCGGTCCCCTGAGTAGTCCCAATACCATCGACTTCAATATTCCAATCGCGGAGGGGCCGCTCTACGACATCGCCCTGACTTCGCCGCTACCGGCGATAACCAGCCCAGTCGTCATCAACGGCTACAGCCAGCCCGGCGCATCGGCCAATACCAACGGGCCCGGGCTAGCCGATAATGCCGCGCTCAACGTCGAGATCGACGGCACAAACGCCGGTAGCGGAGCCAATGGCCTCGTTATCTCTGCCGGCGCAAGCACGATTAGCGGACTGGTGATTGCCAACTTCGCCAGCCAGACGAGCGGCAGCGGCGGCAATGGGATCGTGCTTTCATCGGCCGGCGGCAACGTGATCGCCGGAAACTTTATCGGCACCAACGCGACAGGTTCCGCTGCGACGGGTATTGCCGGCGACGACATCCTGATCGAAAGCGGATCATCGGCCAACACCGTTGGGGGACTGACGGCGGCAGCACGAAACGTTTTGGTAAACAACAACGCAGGGGGAAGCTCCGCAGGTGCAGGCGTCGCCATCCAGGGTACGAGCGCGAACCTGGTGGCGGGGAATTTTCTGGGCACGAATGCGGCGGGAACAAAGGGGCTTGGCGGCGGCACTGATGCCATGGGCGTGTTGATCGCCGCGGGCGCGACCAAAAACACGGTCGGAGGCAACACGGCCCTGGCGCGCAACCTGATCTCCGGCAATACGGGCTCGGGCGTTCAAGTCGGAGCGACGAGTGACACCAGCGATACCATGGGCAACTTGGTGGCCGGGAATTACATTGGCACCGACGTCACAGGTTTGCTGCCTTTAGGCAATGGCGCCGGCTCTAGCCCAGCCGGCGACGGTGTCGACCTTATCGGCGGCCATTCGATTTATAACACGGTCGGCGGCAGCACGGTCGCCGCCGCCAACTTGATCTCGGCAAACGCGTATGATGGCATTTACGTCAATTACGCGACCAACGACACATTAGAGTTCAACCTGATCGGTGCCGATGCAGCCAGGAATTTTGGTGACAAGAGCATGGGCAACTCCGATTACGGAGTCGAGATCGATAACGGGCCCCGAATCGCCGTCGCCGACAACTTGGTCGTCAACAACAAGACCGGCGGCATTGCCCTTTATTACAATCTCACCGAGCAGGATTGGATTCTCAGCAACGAGGTCGTCGCCAACGATGGCGACGGAATCATGTTTTGCTCGTGCGGCAGCGGCGGCAGCGTGATTTATGGAAACTTGATCGGCACGGACGCGGGCGGCACGGCCAATCTCGGTAATCAGGGGGACGGGATCGACATCGGCAGTCCCAACAACACCGTCGGTGGCACGTCGGCCGGCCTGGCCAACATCATCGCATTCAACACCAAGTCAGGAGTCGGATTCGAACAGCTCAACACCAATACGGGAAACTTGCTGAGCGCGAATTCGATCTATTCCAACCAGCAGCTCGGCATTGATCTGGCGGCAACCGGCGTTCCCCTCCAAAACACGGCGGGGGGACCGCATGTAGGACCCAACGACCTGCAGAATTATCCCGTTTTAGCCTCCGCGATTGACTCGAGCGGCGGCACAGTGATCTCAGGCTCGCTCAATAGCACGCCCAACCAGACGTTCACGATCCAGTTTTTCAGCAATCCGGCTGCCGACGCCTCGAGCTACGGCCAGGCACAGACCTATGTCGGTTCGACTACCGCGTATACCGACTCGAGCGGTAACGCCGATTTCATTATGACGGTGCCAGCCCACTTAGCCGGTCAGTCGCTGTCGGCGACCGCCATTGCTGCTGGCGGCAACACCTCCGAGTTCGCCAAGAACATCCTGGTAGTAAGTAGCCCGACTACGCCTACGCCGATAGCGACAACCACGACACTCAACGTGAGCCCGAATCCGTCGACGGCTGGCGAAGCGATCACGGTGACGGCAACCGTATCGGCGTCGGACGGGAGCTTACCCACGGGGGATGTCACGTTCTTCATTGACGGTCAGGCCCAGACGCCAGTTGAGCCGCTCCAAATCGTGGGTGGCCGCGACGTCGCTACCTTCGTGACCAGCCCGACTTTGGCCGGATCCCACGTGATCTCCGCCCAGTACGGCGGCACCTCGATCTATTCGGGAAGTCTTTCTAACTCGGTAGCCCAGACCATCCAGTCACTGCTACCTATCGCCAGCCCTACCAGCACCGCGCCAACGGTTACTTCGGTGCGCTGGGTCGGCTATCACGGCCAACCCCCCACAATCGTACTTTCCTTCAGCGAAGGCCTCGACCCGGCAAGTGCCCAGAATACGGCCAACTATACGATCCTGACGACCGGACGCCACGGTGAATTCGGCAAGGGATCGCAAATGATCCGGACTACCAAGGCCGTTTATGATGCTGGATCACGGACCGTCACACTCTATCCGGCACGTCGGCTGAATATCGAGCAGCGCTATGAGCTAATCGTGAGCGGCGAAGCGCCTGCCGGGATCGCTAGCGCGAACACGGTCATGCTCGATGGCGCGGACAGTGGCACGCCCGGCAGTGATTACGTCACAGTTCTCGATAAGCAGAACTTCGTCTTCGTTCCTACACCCAAGCCGCCACGACTAAAACCGGCTGCCGCTGTGGTGAGGATCGCGCACGCTACTCTTAAGCGTGGCAAATAACATTATCTAGCAGCGGCCAACTGTTTGCCGACCTTGGACTGCGGCTCGGCCTTGGTCGCCACAAAGTCGATCAAGATTGGTGTAGCAATGTAGACTGTGCTGTAGGTGCCACTCAAGAAGCCGACGACGAGTGCGAATGCAAAACCGTGCAGGCCTTCGCCACCGAAGAAGTAGAGGATGACGACGACGAGCCAGGCCGTGAACGATGTCAGAATTGTCCGGCTCAAGGTTTGGTTGATTGCGTCGTTGACCATCTTGTTGGTCAGGTGGGGCGTCTTCCCCTTGATCTCGCGGATACGGTCGAAGATCACGATCGTGTCGTTGACCGAAAAGCCGATCAAGGTCAGGAAGGCCGCCACGATCGGCAGGTCGATCTTGAATTGATCGATCTGAAGTAGAGTCGACAATACCGGTACCTTGGCAAGCCAGTAAGAGACGGCGATTGCGCCCAAGGCAATGAGCACGTCGTGCACTACGGCGAGCACGGCAGCAAACCCGTAGGTAAACGAGTGAAAACGCCACCATAGGTAGGCGATGATGATAAGCCAGCTTGCGAATGTCGCAACCAATGCGCGCTGACGGGTCTCGCCGGCGACCGTGCCGCCAAAGTTCATGCTCCGTTCGAACAAGAGATCGGGGTCATCGGCCAGAGCCTTTTTGAGCTCTTGCAGTTCGACCGTGGCGACCTCGGGTTCCAGGTCGGTGCGGACGACGAGCCTCGTTCCCGCCGTAGCTGTTGTGGGCTTGGAGCCACTAACGGCGGCGGCCGGACGATCGGGGGCGGGGATGATCTCGAATCGCGAGATAGGATTGGCGATCTTGGCGGTGTCAAGCACCCGCGCAAAGATGGCCGAGACGACCTGTGCAGGGGATTGCTCGCTGTTGAAGGCGGTCGTATTGAAAGTCAGCTCGTATTGACGGCCGCCGGCAAAACGGGTCACCACTGGAGGTGCAGTCTTACCGGCTTCGGCCGCCGGTGGAGTTACCGCAGGAATTGGCTTGGCCTCGCCGTAGTTCATCTCGACCCGCGCGAGACTGGGTCCGAACGCCTCGAGGACAACTCGCTTTACTTTGGCCTGGTCCACTTCGGTCGTTCGGATGTTGAACCGTGCCAGGTTCTTGTCTTCGCTCACCCGCAGACTTTCGACCGTCACGTCGGGTAAGGCGCTGGCCTTGTCGCGAACCAGTTGCGCTCGCTGAGATTCGGTCAGGGGCTTGACGGTCGCGTCGTCTTCATTGAGGCGAATCGTGACCAGGGTTCCACCGGTAAAGTCGATGTTGAACATCGACTGGCCACGAACAGCCGTCGCGATCAGCCCCAGGACGATCAAGATCACCGATCCGGCCATGCAGTAGTAGCGCGGGCCGATGAAGTCGATGTTGGTCTTGTCCATCAGCTTGAGCATGGTCACTTGCTTAAGCCATCCGCGGCTGAACCAGTACTCGAAGATGACGCGCGACATGAACACGGCCGTGAAGAGGTTCCATGCCATGCCGATGATCATCGTGAGCGCAAAACCTTTGACCTCTTCGGTGCCGACCATGTAGAGCACGAGGGCCGCGAGGAAGTTGGTTACGTGCGAGTCGAGGATTGTCACCCAGGCCCGGTTGAAACCGTTGCGGATCTGTTGGGCCAGGCTGGCGCCACGTTCCTTTTCTTCGCGCATTCGCTCGAACACCAGCACGTTGGCATCCACCGCCATACCAATCGTGAGCGCTAGGCCCGCGAGGCCGGGAAGTGAAAAAGTGGCCTGGATAAACGACATCGAGCCGATCAAGAGGATCATATTCACGAGGAGGGCAAGGACGGCCACGATCCCGGCAAAGCGGTAATAGATGATCATGAAGATCGGCACTACGAGCAGCGATACCCAGATCGTGCGCACACCCTTGGCGATCGTGTCTTCGCCCAGGGTCGGTCCGACCTTTTCTTCCTGTAGAGGGTTTGGGTTCAAGCTCGCCGGCAAGCTGCCGGCGCGGAGCACCTGGATCAAGTGCTCGACCTCCTTGGCCTTGAAGCCCTGCGGCCCTCCCTCGATGATCCCCGAGTCACGGATCTCAGAGTTGATTGCGGGTGCTGACATCACCAACTTGTCGAGCAAGATCGCGAGCTGATAGCGGAACGCGCCCCCCTCTTCGGGTTTGTGCTCCCGCGTGAGCTTGCCGAACCGGCTTGCTCCCCGCGAATCGAACTCAAATCGCACGGCTGGCTGAAGCCGGTCATCCACGTCGGGCTTCGCTTGCCGCAGGTATTTGCCCGTGACTTCCTGCCCTGGCCGGTCGAGGTTGGCCAGGATCCAGGTTTCTACCCGGCCCGGAGCGACTTTCTCCTCGCGGACGATCAGGTCATTCGGGCCGAGATTGTTGGGGTCGCCCCCCTTTAAATGGCTGGGATTGTATTCGATCCGGTACGACGTGACCGACTTGAGGCCGTGCGGCTTGTCCAGGATCAATGTGTTGGTCGTATTGCGGCGCACCTTGAACGAGTCGGTTCGCGAGTTCCCCGCCGAATCTTTGCCGGTCAGATAGACTTCGGTTCCGGCGTAGAGATCTTTCTTCCACGCTTGGTCGGGATCCGTGATCGAGTCACTCGTGAAGGCCGGGTTCGTTCCGGTCGAAATCTCCCCCAGGCGAGCCCACATATACCGCGATGGTGGCTTGGCCAGGCCACCGGGGCCGAGTGCCCGGCCGACGACCTCCTTGTCGTGCTTGCCATTGGCCAGGATGCGAAACTCAAGCGAGCCGACGTCCGTCAGCATCTTCTTGACTTCTTCTACCTCCTCGTTGCTGGCTTGCGGCAAGATGATCTCGATGCGGTTGCCGCCGATCTTGCGGATGGGGATTTCCTTGACGCCCTCCGGGTCGGCACGCTTCTTGAGCGCGGCGATCAGCTCGTCCAGGTTGAAGCCGGGGGGCAGATTCTCGGCTTCATAGACCAGAATCGTCCCTCCCGAGAGATCGATACCGAGCTTCAGCTTCTGCGACGGCGGCCACATGAAGGCCAGGCCGAGAAGGGTGCTGGCGACGATCAAGCCGATCTTCCATCCGTACCGTTTCATGGTCGTTTCTCCAGCCCCTTTTTATCGATGCCGGCTCGTTGGTTGGGCCGGCTGCGTGGGGATCGAACGAGGGGCCTCTGCAGCGATTGCAACTATCGTATCAGCAAATGCCGCGCTCGGTTGTATCTGCAAGCACAGATATCAATTGGAATCCGTTGATTTTTCCTCGAGCACGCGCGCCACACTTGACTTGGTGAATGCCATTTTCACTCCGCGTTCGTCGTCGACCCGCAACACGACTTTATCGTTAGCGGCGTCTACCGACATCACGGTTCCGTAGATCCCGCCGTTGGTCAGGACCCTGTCGTTCTTTTTTAAGCCGTCTATCATGGCGCGGCGCTTCTTTTCCTGTTGTTGTTGCGGCATGAAGACCAGGAAGTAATACAAAAACGGGATCGGCGCCAGCAGCAACAAGAGCGACTGAATGCTCCCGCTTCCCGCTTCCTGGGCGAATACCAGGGGAAGGTCGGCCAAAAATCCAATCATTGTAGGAAAATCCGTTCTATATCACGCGATCGGCGGGAAGAGCCCGGTACGCGGCCAAGGCCGGTCGTCGCCGTGGTTAAAGTTGAGCATTCCGCAGACGCCCGACTTTCGAATTGCACTGTAACGCTTACGGTCCTAATGCTTCAAGGAGTTCTAGACGGAACTGGACAAACCGACCCGCGGCGATCGCTGCGCGGATCTGGGAAGTCAGTCGATGAAGAAAAGTCAGGTTATGGATCGACGCCAAGATCGGGCCGAGCATCTCCTTGGCCAAGAAAAGATGCCGGAGATAAGAACGGCTGAACCGACGGCAGGCCAAGCAATCGCAACCATCCTCGATCGGCGCGGGATCAAGACGATGCACCGAGTTGCGCAGCTTGACATATCCACTTTTTGAAAAACAGGTTGCGTTGCGCCCGTTGCGTGTCGGCATGACGCAGTCGAACAGATCGATCCCAGTGGCGACCGCATCCAAGATATCTTGCGGGCGGCCGACCCCCATCAGGTAGCGCGGCCGATCAGCTGGCAAAAGATGCGTGGTCACGGCGAGTGCTTGGCGCATCGTTTCGCGATCCTCCCCGACGCTCACGCCGCCGACGGCATAACCGTCGAAGTTCAGACTGACCAGTTCGCCAGCGCACTGAGCGCGGAGGTCCGCGTGCGGCCCTCCCTGCACGATCCCGAAGAGCGCCTGATCGCGGCGCTGGTGTGCGGCCTTGCACCGCCGGGCCCAGTCGATTGTGCGGCCGACCGCCTCGGCAATCTGAGTCGTCGAGGCCGGCAATGAAGGGCAATGGTCCAGGCACATCGCCACATCAGCCCCGAGGGATTCTTGAACGGCCGTCGCTGTCTCGGGTGTCAGCTCCAAGAGTCGGCCGTCCAAATGCGATCGGAATGTAACACCGCGGTCAGTCACACGACTGCGGTCGGCGAGGCTGAAAACCTGAAAGCCACCCGAGTCGGTGAGGATGGGACCGTCCCAGCCCATGAATTTGTGTAGACCCCCCAAAGACCGCACCACATCCGCTCCAGGCCGGAGTGCCAGGTGATACGTGTTTGCCAGCAACATCTTCGTGCCGGTGGTACGAAGCTGGTCGGGGGTGAGTCCCTTGACCGTGGCCTGAGTTCCCACGGGCATGAACGCAGGC
The DNA here is from genome assembly GCA_963850935.1 of uncultured Isosphaeraceae bacterium. Classification (GTDB taxonomy): domain Bacteria; phylum Planctomycetota; class Planctomycetia; order Isosphaerales; family Isosphaeraceae; genus CAWFRS01. Next base: position 102,139 of record CAWKNT010000024.1, on the reverse strand, counting down.
GTTTCCAGGGAACCGCTCCGCGTTTCCAGCAGGCCAAGCCGCGCCCCGGAATCCGGGTCAACCGCGTGGCTTGTAAACCGGATGGGAGAAGATGACGCGGTCGACGCTCCTGTCGCGCTGGGCATTTCCGCTCAATCGTTCTTCAGTTTCAAGCTCAGCGACGTGAGCTTTTCGCGAACTTCGGTGAGCGACGTCACACCGAAGTTTTTGCATTCAAGGAGCTCATCGCCTGTGTGTTTGAGCAAGTCGCCAACCGACTGGATGTTGAGCTTGCTCATACACTTGCGGGCACGAACCGAAAGGTTTAGATCCCCGATTGGCTTGTTCATGATCGCCTGCAGCTCGGGGGGCACTTCCTGCGGTTGTTCGACCCGGTGATCGTGGCCAGCGCGTTCATTGCCCTCAAGCGACATCCCCAGCCGCAGCCCTTTGGCCTGCATCATATCTTTGATTTCGGCCAGCGACGTCTCGCCGAAATTCTTGCTGGAGAGCAGGGCGACCTCGGTCGTGCGTGTCAAATCGCCTAGCGTGCGGATGTTCATCTTGCGCAGGCAATTGCGGCTCCGGACCGAGAGCTCGAAGTCAGTGACGGGAATTTCGTGCAACTGCTTGAGGACCGTGTAGCCGCGCTCGGCTTCCTCGTCATAATACATCCCCTTGCTGGCCTGGCAGTCTTTCACAAACAGGCGGGCACGCGGATGGTTGGGCTCGTGTGCCAGCACATGGCGGTAGCACTGCTCGGCGTCGCGAAACCTCATCTCATCCTCGTAAAGGATGCCGAGGTTGATCCACGCGGCCAAGGGCACTGGCGGCCTATCGGTGCACCGGCGGTAAAATTCCAGAGCCAGATCGTCGTTGCCGTAGAGATCGTTGATAAACGCAAGCTCAAAAAGCGCGCCGTTATGGTCCTTTTCGACGCTGAGCGTCTTTTCAAACTCGGCGGACGCCTCGACTAGCTCGCCGGCGGCGGCGAGCACGCACCCTTCCTGGAAGTGGTATTCGGCGGACGATTCGCCCTGCTTGTGCAGTCCGGCGAGGATCTTCTTCGCGTCTTCGACATTGCCGGAGCGGAGGAGAGCGCCTGCGCGATGCAGGTCGGCTTTCTTGGCGTCGTAGCCCTGTTTGGCCGCCTGGTCAAATGCAGCTGCCGCCTGATCGTACCGCTGCTGATTCTCGAGCGCGAGACCCCGGAAGAAACACGCCATTCCCACTTCGCCGGCTTTCTTCAGGTGCTCGAGACCCGAATTGTAGCGCCCGAGCAAGACCTCGCCGACACCCAGACGGAGGTGAGTCTCGGGCTTCAATTCCTTTTCCTTCTTCTCGCGTTCCTTGATATTCGCCACGGCCTCGCGCAGCGTTCGGTAACGAGAGGGATCGCGATTCAAGAGCTCGCGCAGATCGGCAACGGCGGCGACGTCGAACGGAGAGCGGTCCATGATCGCTCGGACGTCGGTGGTCATCATCTCGGGCATGCCTTCTAATCTCCTGACCCTGACTCTGCCTGGATCGACTTGAGAGCGCGGCTCGTCAAAGAGCCTGGGGCGGCTCTTACACAGGGGCGACGCCTCCACGTCTCGCCCCTGGGACCGACGCGATCACCGCCGGGCCCGAAAGTGGCCGGGCGTGCGCCAGATTGTACTGGCGATCCAGGTCGAATCCAACATGCTACCAAAGGCGAAACGGTTGTCAAAGCCCCCGGCCGTTGCGTTAAAGCCGTAGCGCGGTGCGCCAACAGAACCCGGCATAACTCCTGGGCAAGTGGGTACTCTTCCTTTGAAATGGCTTCGTTCGCGCAGCTTTCGAATGCTCTCACGTCCCCGCAAATCCGGTACAGCTTGAAATTGGCTTCGTTCGGCGCAATCGCCTGCCACTCCCAACAACAAATTGCTGCCTGCAAACCAATGACTACTGACCAATGACAAGCTTGAACCGGCTGCAACGGGCGTAGCGGTTGTGCGGCGACAAATGGCAGTAGATGGCAGTAGATGGCAGGTTTTGGGAAGGTCTCCGTCGTCTTGGCCCGCGCGTTGCGATCGACAACGAATTCTTTAGACGACCAACCAAGCTCAAAGTCACACAAAAAGGATGCCTCGATCTCGCCGCCGCGTGCTCGCTTGCGTTGAGCCCTGCGACGAACGAATTCGCGGGCAAGGTTCAAAAGCAAGTTGCACGAAAAGGGGCTGGCTGGGGTCGACGCCCGAAGGGCGACGCCCTCCGGATCCGACGCTTTCGCGCGGGTGCTCGCTGGCTGTCGCCAGCTCGACCCCGGCCACTCAGCTATTGTCACCTCTGAAGCTACTAAATTTGAACCATACCAATTCGCGGATCGATCCAGAGCGAATCTGGGCAGGTCGCGGCTGGTTCGTCTTCTTCGAAATTGTTGCGGTGAGATGACCGCGCACCTTCCCCGACTATATACAATATACCCGGTTTTGCGGATTTCGTTAATGCACCTACTCGCTCGCCCGAAGAGTCACCGATCTTAGCTTCTTGCTAAGAATGGACCTGCGCGTTTTTCCAAAATTTTATTTTGTTGATATTAGCGCGAGCTTTTTTTGACGTGGGCTACCGAATTTGCCGGACGAAACCCGGAAAGGGAGCGTCGGCGTCGCACCCGGCGGCACGTTCAGGGTGATCTGTCGCTGCGATGAAAAAGGTGCTATCAGTACGCTGACGCGTGCAAAGGCTAGTAATGCGGGGCGCGAGCAAAAATCGCGTCGTGAGACTGGCGCGGGACTCCTGCCTAACGGGGAGGCTACGCTTAGCTCCCTACGGGCCGCACCGACCTGACGTTGCCGATCGGGAAGCTCATGCAATGCTCGCCCAGGGATGCCCCAGAGCAGCGACAGGGTTGAGGTGTCGGATTCATTTCCGTAAGTCGCTTCGTGTCGACCCGAAGGAATGGCACGGAGCCCCGCGTCACAGCCCTCTTGACACGGCAGATCACCTCGAAACATCATGATTCGCGCGGCTTCTCAGGGGACGATGCCCGACGCCTTGGCCTTTGAGTCAAGGGCATCGTACTCAAGCGGACTGAGTCGCAGCGTCACGGACTCCCGCTGGCCGGTGACAGGAACCCGTGCTTCGCCAAGTGCCGACGTCGTGACGCCCCGCGACCGAAATCATGTTCAGCAAATTCAATGTACTCGCTGTGTCGCTGATCGTCGTTTTTCACTTTGCGCTACTCGCCTTTTGTGTCAAGACGAATTCGAACACTGGGATCGGTCTGGACGAGGCTCGTTTCCTCCCGGCCGGGGTTTACCATTGGCTTCGGGAAGGATTCGAACCGGCGAACGACTCACCGCCGCTCGCGAGGATGATAGCAGCATTGCCGCTGCTGCCACTCGGAGTCAACCTTCCGCCTGGCGATCCCGGCGCCCGCGGGGTCGATGCCTCTCCCAACGTCCTCGACAACGAACTCTGGTACGGTGGGCGCTTTGTCTCCTCAACAGTGAATTTCGAGAGTTATAAGTTGCTCTGCTTCGCACGGATGACGGGTTTTCTGTGGTGGCTTCTTGGTGCGTGGGTGATCGGAAAATGGTCGTACGGGCTGTGGGGCGCGACGGCGAGGTATCTCGCGCTTATTCTGTGGTGCATCTGCCCCAACGTCGTGGCATTCGAACAGCGTGTGACCCCCGACCTCCCCTTGGCCGTCATCTGGGTTGCGGCGAGCTATAGCCTCTGGCGGCACCTCCGGGCACCCTCGTGGGATCGGGCACTAGCGTGTGGCCTCGTGCTCGGGGTCTCTCAGCTCGTTGATTTCGCGTCGCTCGCACTAATCCTTGTGTGGGCGCTGGTAGCGTTACTCCACCGCAGCGCGCGACCGAGCCAGGCCTCGGCGGGCATCACGCCGAGCACACGAATGCTCCAGGTAGTCTCCGCGATAGGCTTGAGCGTTTGGTGCACCAACGTGGGATATGGTTTCATCGGCAGCGGCGCCGCGCTGGGGAGCTTTGACTTCGTCAGCTCTACACTCAACGGGAGCTCGCGACATCACCTTGAGGCAGTGGACACCCAAGCAACTGGTAACCGCTTCCGAGGCACATGGCTCGGACGGGTCGCCACGCCGGTACCGGCCGACTACTTCAAAGGCCTCGATCGGAGGCTGGCCGAATGGCACTCGCCCCCTCGACCGCTGGGGTCGAAGAAATGGCCCGTGGAGGCGGAGCGCAACCCGCTCGTGATTGCTGGGGAGAGGCAACCGATCGGCATTTGGGGAATGGTGCTCGGGGGTATGAGCCTGTTCGTGGCGCGGCGCCGCGGCCGCGCCGGCGTTCCCGAAGTGCTGACTTTGGGGCTCCCCGTTGTGGCTGTCCTGCTCCTGACAATACCCGCGGTGGGCCTTCTCTCAGTTGCGTCGGGTTTCTTGCTGACGACCCCATTCGCGATTATCATCGCGAGCTCCCTCGCCGTTCCTTGGACTTCAGGGGATCGTGGGAAATCAGCGGCTCGTGCAATCGCCTGGGCCACGGCCGTTCTATCGCTGTGGGCGATCGGCGACAGCATCGGCGCGATCTGCGTCCACCAAATAACCGCGGAGAATCGGGCCCGGTTCCGTCGCGATTTGGACAAATACTGGCGACGTCTGAGGCTGCCGAGACTTCCGAGAAGGTTCGCCACCGGAACCGAAGGCGCACGTGGGCTGCGGTATAGCACCTTCGTCGACGCACGCGGTGTAGCGATGAACTACGCGCTGTACGTTCCACGGGGGTATAGTGGCAACAGGCAGTACCCGCTCGTACTGTTCCTCCACGGCTACGGGGACCGAGGGACAGAGGGTCTTCAGTTCACAGCAGTCGGCCTCCCATTCAAACTGGAATATCGTGACATCGACTTCCTAGTTCTGTGTCCACAAGGCGCTAGCGGGACCTGGGAGACCGGGGGTGAAGAAGCCCGCCTGGCCATGGAGCTGCTGGCTAGCGTGCAGAAGACCTACCGCGTCGACCCCAAGCAGGTTTTTCTCACAGGGGTGTCTAGCGGCGGGACGGGTGTCTGGGACTTGGCCGCCGAATATCGGAGCTGTTGGGCTGCGATTGTCCCCGTGGCCTCGGCGCCGGGGGATCTTGGCAAGTCTGGCCTTATCAAGGACATCCCGTGCTGGTGTTTCCACAACCACTACGATGGGGACATCCCTGCAGCCGACGTGCGGACGATGATCGAGGGGATGCGTGCCGCGGGCGGCTCGCCGAAGTATACCGAGTATATGAACGTCAACCATAACGTGTGGGATCGCGCGTATGGCTCGACCGAACTGTTCAACTGGTTGTCACGACAGCGGCGCCCGTGACGCTGAACAGCAAGTCTCACAATCGCAGTGACAGTTTCAAAGGATCATAAGGACAGGCTGCCATGACCGGTCGTTTAAAGCGGGGCGAGCGTCATCTGCACTTCAGCCAGTTTGGTATGCCGTCTGCCAAACGTGCAGTTGTAAGGTAGTATCGCAGATCCCGAACGAGGCCGATCGCATTGGCTGATGAATCCGGTCCCCCCCGCATTGTGGTCATCGTGAATACGCCGATGATGCTTGGCTTCTTCGTCGGTCAAGTGGGGTTCCTCCGAGCCAATGGTTTCGGGTGGGAGCTGATCTCCTCTTCCGGTCACGGCTTATTGGAGTTTGGCAGCCGTGAAGGAATTGCGGTTCATGCCGTGGAGATGACCCGCACTATTACGCCGTTGCGAGATCTGAGGACACTTTACCAGTTGTGGCGGCTTCTGCTGCGGCTGCGGCCCACGATCGTCGACGCCCATACCCCCAAAGGCGGGTTACTAGGCATGACAGCCGCGTGGCTCGCTCGAGTGCCGGTGCGCGTTTACCACGTCCACGGGCTACCTTTGCTGATGGCGGGCGGGGTCAAACAGCTTGTCTTGCGATGGAGCGACCGGGTCGCGGGCCGGATGGCGCACCGGGTCTTGTGCGTCAGCGAGTCAATTCGCCGGGCGGCTTTGAACGAGGGGTTGTTCCCGGCCGCTAAGTGCGGGTGCTGGCCCGCGGCACGATCAACGGAGTCGACTCTGCAGCACGGTTCAATCCGCAATACATGGGGCGTGACGCGGGCCGAGAGGTACGGGCACGGCTCGGCATCCCTGCCGGGGCCCGAGTCCTCGGCTTCGTCGGCCGGGTCGTCCGGTTCAAGGGGGTGGTGGAGCTGGCGGGCGCCTGGCACCGGCTGAGACCCACATATACTGATATGCGCCTGCTAATCGTCGGACCGTTCGAGTCCAAGGACCCGATGCCCGCGGAGATCAGAGAAGAATTGTCCCTAGACCCGCGGGCCCATTTAGTAGCAACGTGGGTGGACGACACCCGGCCTTACTACGCAGCGATGGACGTGCTGGCCCTGCCTTCGCATCGCGAGGGGTTCCCCTACGCCATTCTGGAGGCCTCGGCGATGGAGCTGCCCGTAGTTGCCACCCGGGTGCCTGGCTGCGTCGATGCGGTCGTCGACGGCGTGACCGGGACGCTGGTCCCGGCCTTCGACGCACTCGCTTTGGCCGACGCGATAGCCGGTTATATGGAAGACCCCCAGCTGCGCCGTGACCACGGCCTTGCCGGCCGCGAGCGAGTTGTCCGGGAGTTCGGTCAGCAGGAAGTCTGGGACGCCCTCCTCGCCGAGTATCGCGGGCTCCTCGAGCGGCTGAAGTGCCGTTCCCTCCTCGGTGGTCGACGCTAGAGCGTCCGCGTCGACAGGCGATCGGGAGCCAAATTGATGCTTGATGAACCATACCTGCCGTCCATCTATGAATGCGATGTGTCCCGGTCCCCAGCAATTCGCTGGGACTCGAGACAGGCCCGCTCCAGCGCCGCGACGCCGAATTCGATGTTGAAGGAGCTGCCCTGGATGACCCGAAGTGCGGTTCGCCGGTCGCGCAGTGCGCGGACTCGTCCTTGCGCAGTAGGGCTTTGGCCCATTCGGCGGCCGGAGCCCCGAGCGGCAGCCTCTTGACCAAGCGCGGGATGATGTCGATCTCCGGGGTGATGGCATCTGAAAGGACGATAGGGAGCCCGGAGGCCTGCGCCTCGATTCCCACGATCGGCAATCCCTCGAAGAGCGAGGGCAGCACAAAAGCGTCCATTGCGCCAAGCATCAGCCGGGGTACGTCTCCTCGAGATCCGGCGAACGTCACCCGGTTGAGGAGTCCAAGCCGCATTGCCTTCGCCTCGACGGCGGCACGCAATTCTCCCTTGCCGACCAGTAGCAGGCGGAAGCGAGGTTCGATGCGTGCGGCTTCGGCGGCGACGTCAAGCAAGAACGCGTGGTTCTTCTGTACGTGGAACCGGCCCACGTGCCCGACGACGAACGCGTCGTTCTGGATGCCAAGTTCACCGCGTACGCGATCACGATCGACAAATTCACGGTCGAATGGAGACAAGTCGATGCCGCAATGGAGAACACGCCAGCGCCAATCGGTCTCCCAGCGCGGGCCGAATAAGGCTGCAGCGGCATGGCGGCTCGCGGCCAAGCCGAGCGTCGCGTGGTGGTCGATCCACCGTCGGCAGAGGAGGAGTTTCAAACGGCGGCATCGGCCTGCGCGGGCGTCCAACCCCGAACTGTCGAGATGGCTGTGCGCAACTCGGGTTTGTATTCCGACTCGATGGGCGACCTTTAGTACCCAACCGCTGAAGAATTGGGAATGGCAATGGACGACGTCGTAGGGCCCCTCTTCAAGCAGGAGCCGTCTCAATGCCGCGGCGAACTTTATGGGCCTTCCTTGATAAGCACACGGCAGGATACGAGAGCCAAAGGAGCGGACTTCGTCGTCATATTCACCCGCCCCGCTCACGTAGGGGAGGAAGTCCATCTGAAACTGCCGACGAGGGTGACGCAGCACGTGCATCAACCACGTCTCGATGCCCCCTCGATCCATCCTCCCGAGCACGTGAAGGACCCGCACTGAACGAAACCGCCTGATAACAGGTCGAGAATCAGCTCATACTGATCACGAGGTTGTTGACCGACTGTCAACTAAGCACATATTATGGCGGTAACGCAAAGTAGCACGCAAGGGACCAACTGTAACAGGTGCGTTCTTCATATCGCACCTTAAGGTTGCCGGCATCCACGTCGGACGAGTTGTCTTAGTGTAGGAATGCCGACCTCGGGCCGGGTAAAGGTCGTTGAGGGTCAAATTCGGCGGACCGCGACGGAGATGATTCCCTCAGGGCTGTCCGAAGCATGATGTTCCCTATGGAGCTTCGTCGATCACAAAGGTATTCACATTCGGGGCGCTTGCACGATGAATGTGACACTTGCGGTGAATCCGGCAGTACGGTCGACCATTAAGCGCCTGACCGACTTAACGATAGCGGTGTTCGGACTGATCTTTTTGGTACCGTTATTTGCGATGATCGCGCTGTTGGTGTACATGTCGCTGGGACGCCCGGTAATATTCCGCCAAGTCCGCGTTGGCTACCGGCGCAGTCCTTTCACGATTTACAAGTTCCGCACGATGCGCGAGACCCGGCGGGCCGATAAGGGGTTGTTGTCTGATCCGGATCGGATAACTGCCGTGGGCCGATGGCTGCGGAAGACGAGCCTCGACGAGCTCCCGCAGCTTTGGAACGTGCTCCGAGGTGACCTGAGCCTTGTCGGTCCGCGACCGCAGCTTGCTCAATGTCTCGCATCGTGCACCTCCGAGCAAAGCCGGAGACACGAGGTCCGTCCCGGGCTCACCGGATTGCGCAAGTCAATGGCCGGAATGCGATCGAATGGGACCAGAGGTTCCGATACGACATTTGGTACGTGGACCACTGGTCACTCCTGTTGGATGCAAGAATCTTCCTTTTGACAATCGCGAAAGTCATCCGATGCCAGGGAGCCAATGAGGGAGGTGTTGTGTTACCGACCCCGCGTCGGGAACCGGGCGCGGCGACACATGAGGCTGGCCCGGTCGTTAGACCTACGAACTGCGCTGTCTCCTGATTCTTTTTCTTGGTGGAGGTTAAGGCCAATTCGCCCTGATGAGATCCTGGAGGACGATCGAGCACGTGACTCGGACGCGCGAACTGCTCAAAAGTTGGGCGGTGGCATGGAGGTCACTTCCCTCCGGGCCCCGGCGTTGGCTCTTCAGGGTCGGAGCCCTGCTGTTGGCCTTGGACGTCGCGTGCTTGGTCCTGAGCCAGGGCCCTTTTTTGACGTGGTTTGCGTACCGCTTCCGAGCCCAGGATGCGCTGCACCAATCGGATGCGATGGTCGTCCTCATTGGCGGGTCGGATCGTGCGGCGTGGGCAGCGGAGCTGTATCGTCAAGGAATAAGCTCGGTCATCCTCATGGGTCAGAAAAGGTCCACCCCTTATGATGAGACCGCAGAACATCGCCAGATCCTACTACAGAAGGGCGTCCCGAACGACGCCATCGCGATACTGCCCGGCGAGCCAATCAAGAACACTTATGATGAGGCAATCCGCGTCCGTGAGTATGTGCGAATCCACCCCGTCCACAGCATCACGGTAGTGACCACCGCATATCACACTGCCCGTGCCCGTTGGATCCTAGGCAGAGTTCTGCACGGCTCTGGAGTGGTTATTCGCATGTCGCCTTCCCAAGATCCAAGGTTCACCGAGGCCGACTGGTACACGCAGGACGATGGGATTGATCTCTATCTTCGGGAGGCTCTGAAGACGGTATATTACCACCTGATGTATTAAGCTCGAAGCCATCGTCGTGTCGGCGCACTCTGGCTGGTCAGCGTACTTTCATTGACCGTGGCGCACCTTCTATTGGTTACTTTGTGCCCATGTGCTTCGGGGATCATTGACGATGAGTAAAGCAGTCCGTTCGCCTTTCAGCCGGGCATTCTCGCTGATTGAGCTCCTAGTCGTCGTCTTAATCATCGGACTTCTAATCGGTTTACTGCTGCCTGCTTTGGCAGCTTCCCGCGAGGCGGGGCGACGTGCCCAGTGCGTAAATAACCTCAGGCAACTGGGGATTGCGCTCTCAAGTTACGAGAGCACCCACAGCTCCTTCCCTTTGGGGGGAGTGAATCGTCTAGTCAAGGGCGCGCCCGAACTCAACGGTTGGACGAACTCGGATGGACTGGGGTACGCCAGCGGATTTTCCTGGCGCGTCTTGATCCTTCCTCACCTCGAGCAGTCCCCGCTCTACAACACCATCAACTTCAAGGTGCCCAGTGACGCTGGCGGGCCAGACAAGGCGGCCGGCTTTACGCTATGGAGAACGTCCCTCGCAGTGTTCCTGTGCCCTTCCGACTCGGGACACGACGACGGGTTCCGCGTGTCGAACGCGGAGGATGCAACATGGGGGCAGTATCCGCACGCTGGCCCGCCGATCGATCCCGCCACGGGGACGGCAATGACGGAGGTGCCAGTTTCTAGTTACATCGGCAGTTTTGGCGACAATTACAGCATGACGACGCTCGTCCCTTCGAGTCCCTGGGAATCGCCATGTGGAGTGGATCTGCCCGCGGGGCAAGTTCGGATCGGCTGGCCCGGATTCTGGGGTACCACATATGGTTGCGACGAAGCCGCAGGCCGTGATGGTGGAGGGAAGCTCCGGGGCATCTTCGATTATCGTACCGGCCAGCTCATCCGATTGGCCGACATCACCGACGGCACCAGCATGACTGTCCTGGCCGGCGAGACACTGGCGGCACAACGCGCCGACGTCACGCTTTGGGAGGCGCATCGCGCGGCGGCTGGCACCGCCATCCCAATGAACCTGCAGACGGGGCGGGCACCATGCACCGACGGGCAGTTGTTTACGAGCGTTGACGTAGGCTGTCGTTTCAGCTATGCGTATGCAGGTTTCAAGAGTGAGCATCCGGGAGGCGCAAATTTCCTGTTCAGCGACGGCTCCGTCCGCTTCCTCAAGGACACTATCGCACGGACGACCTACGCCGCCTTGGGAAGCAAAGCCGGCAGTGAGGCCGTTAGCGCCGATAGCTACTGACTCAGGTTGATCTGCTACGTCCGGTTCTCCGAAAGTCTGGCACCGGTCATGGCCCCTATCCGGCCACTCGGAGGAATAGCCGCGGTCGGGCTGGCGACGCCCGGGCGGCTATTGCTCGGCACGGTCACTCCTTGTTGGCTCCTCGAGCTGCGCCGATGGGCCAGAAACCAGTCGTAGAGCCGCGGATTGGCGAAGGTCATCGTGTATGCATCATGGCCGATGCCCGGATAGATCGTAAGTCGCGCGTCGCCGCCCGCGCGCTGGAGCGCCGCGACCATCTTCCGAGATTCCTCGGGACGGATGAGCGTATCCTCGGCCCCGTGGAACGCCCAGGTCGGCACGCCCCGCAGCCGATCTGCCGACGCCGGGTCGCCTCCGCCACAGATCGGCACGATCGCGGCGAACCGCTCCGGATTTGCCGCCGCCAGCGCCCAGGCGCCGTATCCGCCCATGCTCTCGCCGGTGAGGTAAACCCTATCGGCGTCGACCCAGTATCGCTTCAGAACGTCCTCGATCAAGTCCTCGAGTGCTGCGACATCCCAGCTACCACGAGGGTCTTGCGGGGCAACGACGACGAACGAGAGTCCGCCCTTCTCTTCCACGCGGCGGGGCAACCCCTCTCGCCTCACCCGGTTGATGTCAGATCCCGTTGCGCCGGAACCGTGCAAGGCGAGGATCAACGGCCAGGGTCGTCGCGAACTATAATAGCCCTTCGGAAGGTAAACCAGGTATCTCAGGCCGGCGGAGCCCGGCGAGCCATCCGATCGAGCCTGCACCATCTTCGGAAAGTATCCAGCCTGCGACCAAGCTTGCGCCAAACCAATTGCCACGGCCAGACTCGCGGCGCGAGTCACCCGCCAGGGATGAAAGTCGATCGGGCTCGCTCTACCCTCCCGCGGCCGCCACCGGAGCAAGGCCAGGAGGATGAGCGCGTCGCTGCCCAAGACCCACCAAGCTCCCACAGCGACTCGTCCCCAGATCCAGCGGGGCGTGAGGCCAACGGCGGCCCGCACGATATCAAACAGAAGGATTCCCGCGAAGACCCCCAGGGCAGCTCGCCACGCCCATCGCGGCCGAAATCCGCACATCAGCCACAGTCCGCCCAAAAACTCTAGCTCGGCGCGGACTATGAATCGCCAATCATCATCGGGGGCCGTGGTCAGTAGCTCGTAGCCATCTGCGACCCCGGCTGCCAACAGCAACAGTCCGAGGGTGATGGCGACAGCCGGCCAGCGGTTTGGTTCCATGCCCGGTCGACCTTGCCTGGCTTGTCCATTTTTCTGCCGAATGAGTCGCGCCCTTGGAGCCATAAACTTATCCGTGGCTTCTCTACCTGGCGTGAGTACCACCGTAATCGGCCGCACCGCCCTCGACCGTCCGGTAACCTGACCCGGTTCGAGCTTGGGATGCGCATCACCTATCACTTGGGCCGCGCATCTGATACCATTTGAATCTTCGACCAAGTTATGCGCGAACGTTCGTCGCTTCGTCCTGGAGCTACGGTCGAATCCCGAGCTTACCGGTTCCAGCCTACACCATCAGTGCCTCTGGGCGGAGGGGGTTGGCATGTTTGACGAGCGTGCCCGTAGTCCGCGAGGCGGCTTCACCCTGGTCGAGCTGCTCGTGGTCATTTCGATCATTGGAGTGCTGGTCGCCTTGACCATGCCAGCCGTCCAATCGGCCCGCGAGGCTGCACGGCGAACCCAATGCCAGAACAACCTAAACCAAACCGGACTGGCTTTGAACAATTACGTCACGCTTGGGGAGGCGTACCCGATCGGTTACATCGCCTGGCCGAACGCGCCAGGAGGCGCCGCTCCGGGATGGGCGTGGTCGGCGGCCTTACTTGCTCAATTGGAGCAGGGGACCGTTTACAGTGCCTCGAACATCAACCTGCCAATCGACGTCGCGGACAACGCAACTGCACGAACGAGCTCCTTGGCGATCTATGTCTGCCCTAGCGACAGGCAGACTGGTGTATTCATCGTAACGTCACAGTTGACCGCCGGTCCGGTCGACGCGCAGACCACGAGCTATGCGGCCAACGGCGGGACGGACGGGTCGAGTCAGCCCGACGGGATGTTCCTGATGAATAAGTCGGTTCGCCCCAAACAGGTCAAGGATGGGCTGAGCAATACGCTCGCTGCGGGCGAGCGGGGCAGCTTCGTGGCGCAGAATGCCTGGGCGGGAGTGCTTGGCGATGGCAGGGGAGGCGTCGAAGTCTTGGCAAGCGTCTCCACGAGCGGGCCTGACCCTGCGAGCCCATCCCCCTCGAGCTTTTGCGGACCACACCCTGGCATTACCGAATTCTTGATGGTCGACGGCTCGGTCCGTCCGATCAAGGCGACGATTAACCCGACCATCTATCGGGCATTGGCCACACGAGCCGGGCGCGAGGTTATCGACCAGGGGGCCTACTGACCCTGCATTGGCGAGGAGCGGGCGATTCGCCTCGTTTTCTGATGGACAAGAGAACGCCATCGCGGTCGAAGAAACTCGCGGGGAGTCGGGCCTCGACACCGCGTTTCGGCATTCCTTCCTGGATCGTCCGCTCGTCCCTGGGGTTGGTTCTGATCGTTGCGGGTGCGCTCAAGCTCTATCAACTCGCTTTCGAATCGCAGGATGAGAGCATGCCGGCGCTGTTCCTGATTCTCTTTGCCGAGGCCGAGCTGCTCGGAGGCATTTGGATGTTGAGCGGGGTCGATGCCGAAAAAACGCGCAAGTGGGCTGTGGCGGCGTTCGCAGGGTTGGCGATCTCGAGCCTAATCCAAGCCTTTGCGGGAAAGTGCTCCTGCGGCTGTTTCGGTGCCATTGCCGTCAATCCGTGGTCTGCCGCCGTGTTCGACCTAGGCGCCATTGCCTTGCTATTACTGTCCTGGCCCCGCGCGACCTCAGGTGCGACGACGACACGCAGCCGTTGGTTGTATGTCGGGCTGGTTTCCTTTAGCCTTGTTGTCACTGCAGGGGGCTGGTCGCAGTCAACGACCGTCAGCCTGGCGGGTAAGGCGACGCGGGGCGATCGTCCCGTTCAAGAGACTACGCTGACCTTCACCGGCGACTCGGGCAGGATCGTCGTGCGCACGGATCACGACGGCCACTTCCGGCTGCATTCGGTCCACCCGGGCCTCTACGCCGTTTCCACACCAGAAAGAATAAATACATCAACACGAACCCGTGAGAAAGCGGATCGCCTGCCGGCGAAGAGGACAACCCAAGGATTGCGGCAGCGACCTATCCCGCAGCGGACGACGACCGACGGACAGATACTCCGCTGGATTGAGATTCCCAAGTGCTCTGAATACGATAAGCTGATAGAGCTATGAGAGGATTGACGCCGAGGATTCCGAGATCGCACGACGACGGCAGCCGGAATCTCCACTCCGGGCCTGAGGGCAGTGAAGATGAATCCATCGGGCATGATACGCCGCATCCGCACGGCACTTCTTATGGGAGCGACACGCTCGTACCTCCGTCCGACTGCAAATGCACGAATGGTCAACCTCATTCGGGGGACGAAACTCGCCAGTTCGGTCTTGCTGATGCTGCCGAGGGCCTGGCGCCAATCGGTAAACGTCCTCGAATTTGTCCACCGCCGCCCCGGAATTGGCGGCATGGCAGAGGGGGTCGCTTGGGATCTATCGTGTCTGCGGACCGGTTAGCAAGGTTCGTTTCGCGCTGCCCGCCTACATCGCCGGCCTCCGGGTCGATTATCCCGAGTCGTTCGATTTGGAGATGCAACGGCGCCAAGAATCGGAGCTAACCGGGAATTTTGAGAAGTAGGACAGCGGTCTTTATCGCAACATCTATCGCTGCTCACGGCAGCTTCCAATCCTGGTGAACCTGCTTGGCGACGGTCTCAACCGCGAGCGGTCCGCCCGGCAATTCGGCCTTTGGAACGCTGGGAACGCTCTAGTTTCGCTTTCGGTGTAGCGTTGGATGCCGCCGGTCGTCGGGCGCGCCTTGGTCGTTACGTCCGAAATCGGCCCTCGCGGTTGTTGCCACCGGATTGCTCAGGGCCTTGCTCCCGAGCCCGGATCCGTTCTCTGCGCCCTAGGCCGGCCATTGCTCCCGGCCCGGCCCAATCGACCGAGTTCAGGTTGTTGTGACCCGCTTATGGATCTTTCCCCTGGTCGGCCGACCAGTCCAAACTTGCGCTAAAGTAGAGAACCGTCGGTCCGAACGATGAGCGTCGCCGACGAAGCTCGCAGTTCCTGGGAACCACTCTGGTCGCCGAGTGTGTCCTCGTAAACGGTGTCCTTTTTTTTCCAGCGGACTCTATGGCGGCTCCCGACGCCGGGGCGAACCGGCCTTTCGGATGGGCTGGTCCGTTGTCGCGCTGCCTGGCCGCTGAGGGCGGGGCGGCCGTCTGGCATCTGGACTCGTCGCTGATCACCGGGGTTGTCACGCACCCCGAACGCCCCGGCCCGGTGGCCTGGCGCTTCGCCGCCCGCCCGCCGCCGTCCCAGATCCATCGATCACATATATGTATATTGAATATCCTACTTGATAAAATGGTTTCATGCTTTCAAAATCTCTGTATTTTCTGGTGTAGTCTCGGAGGCGATCTGCGCTCAGCGCGACCCAGCGGGGCCCTGGGCCCGCTAGGGAGGCCTGAATCTCGATCCCAGATCGACGCAAGAACTGATCCCCAACGCAGTCGAAATACAGTGGGCGCGCCTCGGGGTGCCGCACCAGCCAATCGCGGAGCGCCAGTATGTCCTGTCCCCAATCGATGTTCGAGTCGATCAGGTGGTCGTGGCCCTTCGTCGGCCCGCCGACCAGCTCATTGAAGTAGGAAAGGCTGTGCGGGTAGATCGCCAGGCTGCTCCCGACCGCCCACGCGATCGCGATACCCACCGCCGCGGCGACCTTCCGGTTGCCGAAGTAGGCGCACCGCGCCACCTTGCTCGCCCAGACCAGCGCGAAGGGATAGGCGGGCAGGACGTAGCGCAGGTGATGATTGTATCGGGTCTCCGAGCTCACCAGTGCGATCACGACGGCGGCCGGCGCCAGCAGGACCGCCTCGTTGCGCCAGCCGGCCGAGTAGCGGCCCGGCCACCGGAACGTAACGCCGACCGCCAGCGCCCCCAGGGCCCAGATCCCCAACGGGATCTTGATGGCCAGCCCGTAGAGGTAATAGTACCACCAGCCCTGGAGTCGATGCTCTCCCCGGAGATAGGACCAGTGCGGCAGCTCGAACTCCCGCTCCTGCACGTCAAGGCCGGTGATGTAGCTCTCGGGGAGCGGGACCGGGATCTCCGCAGACCAATGGCCGACGAATCGGTTTCCTGGGCCGCCCGCCCGAGGATACGGACCGCCGAGCCGCTCGCTGACGAAGCCGATACGCCCCAGCGGCCGGAACGAGCCTTCGAACCCGTAGCCCATGTTCAGGACATAAAGGCCGATGAGGCCGATGGCCGCCAGCTGCGCAAGCCAACGCGCCCCGACGCGCCGGCCCGTCGGCGACGAGACGACCCAGAGCAAGCCCAGCGCGGGCCAGAGCCCGAAGAGGATGAGCCACGTCATCTTGGTCAGCTCGATCAGCCCCAGCACCAAGCCGGCGAGGACCGCCCGCGACCAGCTCGGGCAGTCCAGCCACCTCCAGAACAGGTAGGAGCCCGCGACCCCCAGCGCGGCCGCACCGGCGTCCGGCGTGATCAGCGATCCGTGCGCCAGGATCTCGGGCGAGAAGCACCAGAGCACGAGGGCGAGGAGGCCCGAAGCCGATCCGTATAAAGCGGCGGCCCAGCGGAAGCAGGCATAGCCGCCGATCAAGCTCAGGGGGATGCAGGCCCATCGCGCCAGCGTGAGCAGCCAGAACGCCCGCTCGCCATTTGCGGCCATGAGGGTATCACCGATACCCCACTCCGGCCGCAGGGGGTCAAGGATCCCCCTCCAGTTCGTGGCGGGGTCGGCGAAGGTCACCGGCAGGGCCGCGATGACCTTGACCAGCGGCGGATTGACCCTGTATAGATCGAACCGGCCGTACTTCCAGACGTACAGGCCTGCGGCCAGGTGGGCCGGCTCGTCCAGCGTCGGGCTGGGCTTCGCCGCGACCCAGCCCAGCAGGAAGGCGTGCGCCCCCAGCAGCGACCCGACGACGACGCTGATCCATCCGCGGCGGCCCGTGATGCCCCGATGCGGTTCCAACGACATCCGCGGCCTCCGCTCGCTCAGAGGGGATGCTCCGTCGCCACGGGCGGCCTCGCCGCGCGGCGACGGCAAATCTCGCATGCGGCAATGAAGAGGACTGCGGGCAGGAACGCGACCGCGCCGATCGGGATGGCGGTGCGTGCCGGGGGCCGCGATGTCGGCGCATGCACCTGGACCCAGTGCGCAACGTAATCGAGGTGATCCGGCCCTCCGGGCTGCTCCTGGATCAGGTCGACCCTCGTCTTCTTCAGCGAGCCCGGCCGGGGCTGGAAGACGAAGGCGCTCTCGTAGACAGGGCCCACATCCGCGCAGGATATCGAGTCTCGCGTCGATCAGCCTCCTGCCCCGTCCCTCTTCGGTCGGCGCCTCGCAATCCAGTTGGAGGTTGTGTATCCAGCGCGGCAGCCAGATACCGGGTGCGACCTCGCGGTCCCCCCCAACTCGAACCGCTCGCCCAGCGCGCCCCACCCGCCGAAGAACAGCTCGCGCCAGCAGGACGAAGCCTCGCTCCGTGTCGAGCCACAGGCGGTCGTTCCCCGGCCACTCAAGCACGTGGCACCAGCGGCCATCGACCAGATCCTGCCGGGGCCTCACCACCGAGTACTCTTCCGCCTTGGCGACATCGCGGAGCGCATAAGGCCTGCCCAGCAGCCGGGCGGCGGGACGGCCATCGAACGGCCAGATCCCTGTCGCCAGAAAGAAGACTTCTCTCGGCAGCGTGCCCGGCAGCCCGTTCTCCGGGTCGATGTGACCCTCTAAATACGCGCGGTTCACCGTGTACTCATTGAACACATGGTCACCGGTCACGTAAGCCCGCTGCTGTAACGGGTCGTCTTCCCAGGCCATCTTCGCGTACCCATGTGCGGAGACGTGATGCAGCGAGCCGGGAGATTTCGCGATGATCTCCCGATACAGGTAGGCCCCCTTGGGAAAGAGTTTCGGGTCGTAGTCATCGCACCGGTAGACCACATGGAGACTCTTAATCTTGTCCGCCGTCTCGAGCAGCCCCCGACGAAGTTGCTGGGCCGTACAGGTCGCCCTCGGCGGCTCGGTGGCTGAGGGCGCCGTCGGGGCGCCTGCGTGAGGACGAGGGTGAGCAGGAGACCCGAGAGTGATGCGTGGATCATCGTCACCGTGGGAAGGAGGGTCCGAGGTAAACGCCCCGTGAAATGGCGAGGGCCGTCCGCGCCCTGCAATCGTGCCATCAGCGCGACTTACGACCGAAACGCCACCAGACGACCCCAATTAGTATAAGGATAAGTAGGACGTTTGCGAGGATGAACTTCCTCCGAAACGCCACGATAGTCGGCTCGAAACCTTTTCCGGACGCCGCGGCCTTGATGACCTCATCGAGCCGACCGGGATCGGCCGGCACGTAGTAACTGACCCGACCGTACTTATCCTTCTCGCCCTCGAGGCCGCCGTCCGCGATGGTAGTGCCGGGATCATCGTATTTCAGTCTAAACTGTTCGGGCGGGATCGGCTCGCTGTTAAGCTCCGACACCCGGAACGTCTCGCGGACCACCGCCTCTTTGACGGGATTGGGCAGAACCCCGGGCCACGTGTGCCACTCGACCTCGACTGTTTTCGGCATCCAGAGCCCCGAGCCGGAGACCGGAGTGAGGTCCAAACACTCAGCCCGCACCGCCAGCTCCCCCGAAGGCGTGTTCGCGACGCGGCGTCGGACGGCGTAACCCTTCGACGGGTCGAGGACGAATCGGTTCTCCGCGGTTCCGGACCGCAAGACCAGGGCCGTGCAGCTCACCCCGTCGACTTCTTCACGCCCGACTTCAATGACACTCGCCCCCTGCTCGACCAGATACAACGGCAGGGATTTCGCCGATCGCTTAGCCTCGTAATCTGCGGCCCGCTCCGGAATGTGGAATCCGACTTGGTAAAAGAAGTCGGCGTTAACAAACCTAACGTCCTGCTCGTGGGCCATTATGTTGGGGAGCGGGTCGATGAGGAGCGTCCCAAGATTGCGGTCCAGTTCGGACTTGGTGCCGCAATAACGCTTCTGGCCGTCGAACGTCACCTCGACTTCCATCTTGAACGGGGGCGCATTGGTCACCTCGGTGACCTGCCCCTTGGGGTTTGGGTGGACTCGTACCGCCTGGGACACGGTACGGGAGTGGAATCGCCCGTTGTCCCACGTGAATCGCGATTTCTGGGGCAGGAACAGCGAGCTTGTCTGACCCGCCAGCAGGGACAGGGCCTTGGAACGCGGCAGGTCGCTGGTCCGGGTCAGTTCCCAGGCGACGGTGATCGGACTGAGTGACTTAGCGTTCGACTCGAGCGCATGCCGGATTGGTTCGGGGATCACCGCCGCGGCAGACCGCGGTAGGACGCCGGCGATCAGCCAGAGCGACGCCGCGCACATAGATGACCCGGCCACGATCGTGACTCGGCGGAAGGCCATTGTTTCCTCCATTTTCTGGGCGGGCTCGCGTCAGGCCGACGACTCCCCGGCGGTCGCTAATCTCCGGCGCGATCTCGGGCCTTTTATCACACGTGGGCAATCTCGATCGTCAGACAAGCCACATCAGTAGGATCGAAGGAAATCCGGGATCACCGCTCGGGGCCGCCCGCGATAGGGGGACGATGGAGCCTTCGCCGCCTCGGTCACGCGCCGAGCCGGAGCCGCCAGGCGAAGTACCCCGCAATCAGGACGAAACTCCCGGCCATCGCATACAACCAGCCATCGTCGCGAGGCTCGCATACGAGCGCGAAGCCGCTCCAGTCTCGACGGAACGTGTCGATCCCCACGTCCTCAATACACGCTGTTGCCCCGGGGATGAGGCCGCACGTCTCGCCGAATCTGAAAAGAAGAGCGAATCCACCACCGGTACGCCTCCCGTGCATGTAAACGATCACGGGCTTGGGCATCCGACTCAACTCGTCCGGGCCACACCGGACGATCCTCATTG
This sequence comes from uncultured Isosphaeraceae bacterium, assembly GCA_963850935.1. Lineage (GTDB taxonomy): Bacteria > Planctomycetota > Planctomycetia > Isosphaerales > Isosphaeraceae > CAWFRS01. The sequence continues at coordinate 82,152 of CAWKNT010000024.1, read as the reverse complement.
GTAGCCCGCGGCGACCGGCCGCCTCGCGCAGGGCCACGATGCTCACCGCACCGCCATTGGCGAACACGGCCTCTCGCACGCCGGAGTAGTCGACGGGATGTCCCAGGATGGCGAGCTGCAGGTACAGGCAATTCACCGCATCGTTCGCCATCGTGCGCCACTCCTCCGATCCGTCTCGCGCCCCGAAAGACGGATCGGATGCCGCGACCGCAGTCACGCCGCTTGCCGACCAAAAGGCGGCGAGTAGCAAACCTGCCGCGAGCCTCGGTGCGCCGGCGGGCGAACGCCGATGCGACGGCAGCAGGACCAGCCCCAGCACCGCCAAGAGGCCAACGCCATTCAGGGTGATCACCTCACTCCACACCTGTTGCACCAACCTCGGCTCGAGCACAAAGCCGGTCCAGCGATCCGAGATCTTAGACCGGCGGGCGCGAATGACAGAGCCAAAGGTCCCATCGACCAACTCGATCATCTCCCCGTCGACTCTCAGCACCAGCATGTAGTGGCCGCTCTGGTTATCAAGCCGCTGATCTTTGGCCCTGGCGTGGGCGATACAGGGTAACGTGCAACGGTCCAGATCTTCCAGAGTACAGCGGCGGATCCGGGTCGGCAGCCCGAGTTGTGCGGAAGCCTCGCGCAATTCGAGCAAACTCGTCATCTTGTTATCCGATCCCAATTCATGCGCCACCTGCTGGAAAGTGACGGGCCGTCCCTGCAATTTAAGGAGCATGTACAGGACGTTTGGGCCGCACACCATTGTCTTGACGGGAAGGCTGGAGATACCCGTCTCGGGTTTCGCCCCCGGTTTATCGCTGCCTCGCACCGCGCCGATCCCGACAACTGCGAGCACGACGGCACCGACCGCCGACGTCCAGCGCTGAGCCATTGGTCTCGCGACCAGTACGATCATTGAGCCCGCTTGTGTCGGAGCAAATTAAACGCGGTCCGCACGGAACACACTCAAACGGACGATCCCCGGCCATGGGATCGGGTGGGGGCTGGGCCGCACATAAGGGTGCGGCCCAGCTCGATAAGGAGGTTTCAGGAGCCGCCTACTGCAGCCGCTCCAGGTATCGCCGGGGCGACCGAGGCAGGGGCGGAGGACCGGACGCACGCGGGCGGGGCACTCAGCCGTTGGGATTGCATTTAGCGTAAAACCAATGACAATCCACGCCTCCGCCTCCGCAGAGGTACATCTTTGTGGAGTCGTCGTCGCCGCTAGTGGTACCAGTGTCACAGATGCCGTTGCCTACGCAGCTATTTGTGCAGTTTATGCTGTCGAAAGTACTCGAGCACAATCCGCCGACCAGTTGGGACGCCTCGACGTCGGAAACTGCGTAGCGGTCGTTGGCGAAGATGGCGAACGCGAAGAGGCCTAACGCGGCGAGCGACGGCAGGACGAAGAGCAACCGATGCCTTCTCATCGAACATCTCCTCTCAAGAGCAGTTACAATTCCCGGACCGAGTCAACGATTTCCCCCCAACGTCACTTCTTCCGTGAAGAGCCGATGAGGAACGGCTTCCATGGGGCGGAAGCCGACTTGCTTCAGCACGCGGACCGCGTGCGAATACGGGCACACCGCTAGCTCCTCATCCTGACGGTTCGCCGCGCCACCCGCCCGCGCAGCCATCCGCCGGCGCGCGAGCACCGACCGGGGCACTTGCGCGTCCGCGGGAAGATAGAGCAACCACTCGGCGAGATGCCCCGTCATCAGTAACCGGTTCAGGTCGTCGTCGGCGATCGAGCCACCGGATGGCTGACCTCCCGGGAGGAGCTCATGATTCCACCACGCCGGCCACGATCCGTCGGGCTGCTGAGTCCGCTCGGCCACGGAGACGCAATGGGCTAGGTGGGCGACGAGCCGGCCGAGCGCGCCACCCGAGAGGACCCGCGCCTCCGCGTTGACGCGAGCCAGCAACGTCAGGGCGCAGAGGATGTGGATCCCGGCGAACTCTCTTTGTCCATCGGCCGGCGCTGGAGCTCGTCGGCCAGATCATCGAACGTGAATCGCTCGCCATAGCGGTTCGCCCAAGCGCGGATCGGCGGGAGGTACAGGACATAGGCCATCGCCGTCCAAGCGATCTCCTCTTGACGTAGATGAAAATTGGCGATTGAATCCCTCAGCACGTCGCGCAGCGAGGCCGTCCGGTCGCCGACCTTCAGCGGGTAGCTCAGGGGCAGCCCGAGCTCGCCTAAGCCGGCCAGGGTCTGATCGCGGTGCTGCTCCAGCGAGCGGTCATCCGTGGGAGACTTCTCCCTGGTCGGGAACCGGGCTCCACTCGCGGTATGGACCACAGGCGACTGGCCGAAGTAGGCCGCACCGGCCGACTCGTCGGTCAGCAGCTTGAGAATGGCCTCGCCGGACGAGGGCTCGCCGCCTTCGATTTGCCCGCTCTTCCCGTGAACGCGCAGCAGGTGCAGGAGAGTGGATGAGCTCGACTTAATCCGGGTCGGCAGTTGGATCTGGCGATCGAGCCACTCGACGTCGGAACCCGTCGCCTCCATCAGCTCGAGACGGACCGGCGGGATCGACCACGGGTTGGCCCTTGCCCTCTCGGCGGCGTGCTCTGCACCGGCCATAACATCGACCGTCCCCGGCACCAAAGACCGCGCCAGTCCGATGGCCGTGATCAGGCCACCAACGGCCGGGAACAAGATGGCCGCTAGGGCCTCCATCCGAAATGGGAGCCGGTTACTAACGACTCCGAGGTGTTTCACTCGTCGATCCCCGAAATAAATAGTAACCCTGGTAGAATCCCGGCACGATAGATGAAGATATACTGTAATGGTCGCCCTGAGTGGCGCAGGTCGACATCGCCCGACCAAAGAAATCGCACTGTAAAGGGTGACGCTCACACGTCAATGGGGTCAGGCCTAGTCCCGTTCCGCGGAGTCAGACCTATCTCCAAGTTTGTTTCCTCCATCCATCCGTGGGGTCGGTCCTAGTTGCAAGTTTGTCTGCATGCGAATTCGCGAATTGCAGGTAACTGGTCCACGCCCGAGTGACGCACCAAATATGGCCAGCGGTCGTCAACTGCCTAAAGCTTTCGTGACGACGACCTATGATCCCCAATCCTGAAATCTGGGGGGAAGAGAACCACTGTCATTAACAACGATCGCGTCGCGAAGAAATTGCTCCGCGCTGAACTTCGTGTGGCGCTCCCGCTTACGTTTGCAGCCTGCGGCCCCGGTTACGCCGTTCTCGCCCGCTCCAGGTATGGGACGAGCCCCATAGGCCCCGCGCGCCGACGCACTGAGACGCTCCATAGAACTCTCTGAATCGGTAGTATCAAGGAACTCAATTCGAGTCATCTAATATAAGTAATGAATCGAGGGCCGGTTTCTATGCAGGGCTCTTCAAATTTTTTTTGTGCATGAATCGAGCTGCACGCGTAAGAGCTTTAGGAGCCTCTGTTTATGCCGGCTGATCGTGGCCTGGCTCACTCCAAGTTCGCATGCGAGTCGAACCTCGGTTTCTCCACGCAAGATAATTCGCTCCAAAAGCCATCGGTCGTTATCCGGGAATGTTTGCAGGGCCAGCCATGCTGTAGCGCCTTCTTCCGAACCGATATCCTCCTCGTGATTCGTTAATTCACAAGTCGGCATCGCAGCCGCGTGGCAATGGGTACCAAAACGGGTTTCCTCGCGATAACGCTCGCTCAGCGCATAATACACCTGGACGTGAAGGAACGCGACAAGCGGGACGCCCCGTGCGGCGTCGAATTGTACCAACGCCTCAAGAGCACGCGCAAGGCAGACGGACTCGATCTCCTCCCACCAGTCGGGCCACGACCAACCGAAGGGTGGATACCGGCATGCTTGGATGTGTCGAACGCATGCCCGCCAGATTGCGGCTCCGTGGGGCACGACTTCCCACGGCAGGCCCGGTGATCCTTTACCCACAGATTGGGGACGGTAGCGTCGCATATTCCGGCCGCCAAGTGTCTCTCAGACCACCCGAAGAGCACGACCACACGGCATCTAGCCAATTACTTAAGCGACATCGGGATGCCAAAGCGACCGAGCAGTCCCGCTTTTCACGTCGATTTCACACTTGTCGAACATACTGTGGCCTCGCGGCGGCGACAGCGACTTAGGAGCGAGCAAAGAGAGACCGCAGCTTCGAGCTCCTAGCCGTCGAGCGGTGGCTATTGAACCAGGATTCGGGCGACGTCAAAACCGTACCGGGTCGTCAGATCGATCTTCGACCGTTCCGGCGAGGTCCTACCGCGCAACTCCCTCCCGCGGATACTTCATCGGCCCGCAAAGTCCCGCACCGTTTGCTGGCCGGACCCAGATCGCCGCTTCAATGTCGTCACGCCCAGAGCGCAATAGTAACGCGCTTCGGCGCCAGTCCCTCGCAGCGAAAAAGCCGACGTTCGGTGTCTTTCGAGCCCGGGTTCAGGCCGCATCGGCTCATCGATTCAACGAAACCCGCTGCGCGAATCGTGTTGGCTGTCGATTGGTCGGTCCTCCGCCGTAAGGCCGACGACAGAGTTACCTCACGGGCGTAGACCTGAATGGCGCAAGGATAACCGATCCTATTAACTACCATGGACTTGCAGCAACACACGTAGTGCTAGTATTTTATGCGTTTATATATTGTCTGCCCTCGCTCGATCCGCCTTTTCGCATCTCGACGTGTTATCCTGAGAAGCCGGTGGGGCTTCGGCCGGCGCTTGACCTGCGCGGCTCGTATCGGTCCGGTCGATCGGCGACGCGGTTCTGAACGACCAGGTCCAGCAGCAGGGGAATGTCCGCGACAATCTGCCTCGGCTCGTAGAGATGGGTCTCCTCGAAGGCGCGAATGGCTTGCCGCGCGCCATTGAGGTTCAGGTCGCGTGGCTGCACATCGCGCCCTCGAGCCGCCTCAGCCATTATCCCTCAGATCAAATAATAGGCCAGCAGATGCATCGCAACCTCTTTACGCACCGTGTCGGGACGCTTGCTCCGCAGCATCTCTATTCCCATCGTGGTCTTGCACGTCGTCTGGTCTTGCACGTTGTCAGACCTATTTTCAAGTCTTTTCTTGTCCACCTCGTCAGACCCGTCCACGTCGTTACACCCATTTTCAAGTCTTTTCTTGCGGCGCGGCGTTCTCGCCGGGCGGGCCAAGCCGTGGCGAAATTGCACACCGAGGCGCGTCCAGGATGTCAGACCAATTTTGAAGTTTGTTCAGTCGCATTCACTAATAATCACTGTCCTCGGGGATCAGGACGGCGTTTGTAGAATGGACGGGCTGACAACCGGGTCGGCCATGCGGTGCGTATGCTTACGACCCTTTGTGGGCGCGACCAGCCTGTACCCGGATTCCATGACCACTCGCCTTCAGCTGCCGATGGGCAATTTGCGGACGCGGTGGCGCCCTTCCTCGACGACAACAATTGCTCCGGCCAGCAGCTCAAAGCCGGACTGGTCCAGCACGGTTTGTAGGCGTTCGATGACGTGGTCCGTTCGCGTGTCGTGGAGCCGGAACAGGACGACGCTGACCACCTGCCCGGCCGACCCCGCGAGAATCTCTCCGAAATCGAGGTCAAAGGTCAGCACGATCCGCTGCTCCTCGAATCCCTTCTGGAAGATGTCGCCGTTCGGCATCCGCTGTAAGCCCTCGTCGCGCAAGTGAACCGCATCATGGCCGCCCGCGCAGCCACTCGATCACTCGCCCCGAAACGCCCATGTCACCAAGGAATCGCATCGGCTGAATCACCTAAGCCGTAACCACTTCTTCCTGGGCCAACCACGCTGCGTAGGACAATGCCTGCCGAACATCCTCGGTTTCGAGGTCGGGGTAGTCGGCCAGCACTTCGTCCCAGGCGGCCCCGTGGGCGATCTGCCCGACGATCACGGAAACGGGAATGCGCATGCCGCGAATGCAGGCCCGGCCGCCAAGGATTCTGCCATCGAACGTGATGCGGTCGAACATTGTTTCCCTCCTGCTGACGATAAGGCAAGAAAAGGACAAGGCATTGCAAAGCGGGTCGGCCACTTGCCGTGGACGGCTACCAACGTTGCTAACACGTTCACATCGAAATGTTTGAGACTAGTAAGTACGGATTCGCGCTAATCCGCCGACGAAATTGTGCCGGAGACTCTCGTCTGTATTTTAACAAATCCCATGTCAGACCAATTTTCAAGTCTTTTCTTGCGGCGCGGCGTTCTCGTCGGGCGGGCCAAGCCGTGGCGAAATTGCACACCGAGGCGCGGGTCTGGCGATCTGCGACACAATGTCGGCTGAGGCGGATACCGACACGTATTCCGACGGCGAGATCGACTCCGTGACCGTCGACGACGGCGAGGGAGACCCCGTGAACGAGTATGATACGACATGCAACGTACCGCCCTCTGCGTTGCTACCCAGGCAAGCCGCTGATTGATCCAGGGATGAAAGACAGCCATGCAAAACAACGCGACGCGCGCTGTTGTCGACGCCGGTCCCCGATGGTCCGATCTACCAATTACTCACACGAGTGGTTTGTGAAAGACAACTAACCAACGCTCCTCATTTCATTACCGGCGTTCCGCGCGATCTCGGTGGTGCCAGCCAAATGCTCGTTTGGGGACGGGGCCACCGGTCAATCGAGAATCGTTCCCATTAGGTGCGTGTCGTCACGTCCGAGGAGGATGCGAGCCGAATCCGCAAGGGATCCGGTCCGGAAATCATGGCCGCTCTGCGTAATGCGGCGATTGGCTTCCTGCGGATCACCAGCGGGACCAATATCGCCGAGACCGTTCGTCGTAACGCTTCCCAGGTCAGAGAGCTCTTCTCCAGACTCGGTATCCTCAATTAGTCAACGGCCCTGCGTGATCACCAATGCACGCACCGGCGCTTCGTCCACGTCTACTTTGGGTCGGCCGCGTCGGCTCGTGACGGCGGGATGATGCTGGGCAGCTCCAGCGGACGCCCGCCTGGTCCGCGCAACAGTTGGTGCTTAGCCTGTGTGGTCTGCCCAAGTCCGTGGATCTTGATGAACCCGAGCGCGGCCGACGAGTCGTACTGATCCCCTTCTTCATACGTCGCCAGCTCGTGACGATAGAGACTATGCTCGCTCTTGCGGCCCACCGTTTGGGCGTGCCCCTTGTAGAGCTTGATTCGAGCGGTCCCCGAAACGTATTGCTGGTTCGAGACCGTGAAGGCCATCAGGTCTTGATGGAGCTGGCTGAACCAGAGCCCGTTGTAGATCAGGTCGGCGTATGCCTGGCTCACGTAGCGTCTTGAACCGGAGCGATTCCTTGGAAAGAGTGAGAAACTCGATCTCGCGATGTGCCTCGTGCAGAAGGACGGCGGCCGGGGCCTCGTAAATCTCGCGCGACTTGATCCCGACCAAGCGGTTTTCGATATGATCGATCCGGCCGACGCCGTGCTTGCCGGCAAGTTGGTTAAGTTCGCCGATCAACTCGACGCCGTCGAGCTCGCGACCGTCCAGGGCGACTGGCTTGCCGCGGTCAAACGTGATTTCGATCTCCGCGGGTACGTCGGGAGCCAGCCGCGGGTCGGTCGTCCATTGAAACGTCTCAGGCGGCGGCTCAACCCAGGGATCTTCGAGGATGCCGGCCTCGATCGATCGGCCCCAGAGGTTCTGGTCGGTGCTGAAGATCGACTTCTTGGTCGCCTCGACCTCGATGCCGTGCTTGGCGGCGTACTCGAGCTCCTGGGTTCGCGTCCACTTCCACTCGCGCACCGGCGCGATGATCTTCAGATCGGGGGCGAGCGTCTGAAACGTGACGTCGAACCGGACCTGGTCGTTCCCCTTGCCGGTGCAGCCATGGGCCACCGCGACCGCACCATGGTCCCGTGCGACGCGCACCATGAGCTGTGCGATCAAGCGGACGCCCCAGGGCCGTCGCCAGCGGGTATTTCCCTTCATAGAGTGCACCTGCCGCCAGCGACGGCAAGACGAAATAATCGACGAACAGGTTCCGTGCATCCTCGGCGACCGCTTCGATCGCGCCGGTTTTCAGTGCTTTCTGGCGGATCGCCTCGATGTCCTGCCCCTGGCCCAGGTCGCAGGTGTAGGCGATCACGTCCATGTCATACGTCTCGTTGATCCACTTGACGGCCACCGACGTATCGAGCCCGCCGCTGTATGCCAGCACGACCTTTTCCCTTGCCACCCACGCGCCTCCCATCTCGTCAGTGGTGCGATCTGAATCCTGTCTGGATCCGAGGTAATTGTCTACTTCAAGTCGATCCCTGGCTAGAGGGCGAATGCTCGCTTCAAGCATTCGAGGCCTTCCTGGCCGCGTGCGATGTCGGTGCCGACGTTGATCCGCACCTCGCTGGTATTGATCAAGTTGATATTGATCCCACGCTCGGCGAGAGCAGCGAACATGCGGGTGGCGACGCCGGTGTGGGTGCGCATGCCCACGCCCACCACCGAGAGCTTGGCGAGTGCCGGCTCGACCGAGACCTCGTCGATCCCGGCGGCCGCGACGGCCTGAACGGCCCGGTCGGCCGCGGTCGCGCGGAACGGTGAACGAAAGCAGCGAATCACCCTCGGCCGCGACGTTTTGCACGATCATGTCGACGAACACGCCGGCCTCGGCGATCGCCCGGAAGACATGAGCGGCGTAGCCGGGCCGGTCGGGCACGTGAAAGAGCGCGACCCGCGCCTGCGACTCATCGAGCTCGACTCCGGCGATCACCAGGTCTTCCATCCCCAGCGGCCGCGCTTCGCTCGAGGGCGTGTCAATTCGCCGCGGTGGGCTCGGCATCGTCGTCGGCCAGCGGGACGAGCTTCATCGCACGCGGCTCCGAGCGGGCCGATGCCGACACGGTAAAGGCGCGGCGGAATCTCTTGAAGCCGATCGAGCAAGAATGCTCGGTGGACCACTCGCAAAGCCGCCACGGCCGAGGCACGATCGACCAGGACGCTGATCTTGATCTCGCTGGTCGTGATCATCTGCAGGTTGATGCCGGCGTCGGCGAGCGCCTCGAACATGGCGGTGGCGACGCCGGTGTGGGTGCGCATGCCCAGGCCGACGACCGAGATCTTGGCGACCTCGGCGTCGTGAGTGACCTCGGTCGCGCCGATCTCGCGCGCGGCGGTTTCGGCGGCGCGCAGGGTCTCGGGCAGGTCGCCCTTTGGCCACGGTGAAGCTGACCTCGGTGGTGCCGCCGGTCGAAACGTTCTGGACGATCATGTCGACGACGATGTTCGCGGCGGCGATCGTGCGGAAGATCGCATGGACCACGCCGGGCCGGTCGGGGACGCCGCGGATCGTGATCCGGGCCTCGTCCTTGGCCAGGGCCGCGCCGGTGACGGCCACGCCCAGCCGCCGCGCATCGCGCTCGTCGACGATCCAGGTCCCCGCCGCATCGGCAAACGAGCTGCGCACGTGGATCGGCACGCCGTACTTCTTGGCAAACTCGATCGAGCGCGAGTGCATCACCCCGGCGCCCAGGCTGGCCAGCTCGAGCATCTCGTCGTAGCTGATCCGGTCGATCTTGCGGGCCTCGGGAACGACCCGCGGATCGGTCGTATAGACGCCGTCGACGTCGGTGTAGATCTCGCAGCCGTCGGCCCCCAGCACGGCGGCGAGTGCCACCGCCGTCGTGTCGGAGCCGCCGCGGCCCAAGCGTCGTGATGTTGTAGTTCTCGTCGACCCCCTGAAAGCCGGCCACGATCACGATCTTGCCCTCGCCCAGCGCCTGGGCCATCCGCTCGGTCGAGATGTTCCTGATCCGGGCCTTGGTGTGAAAGCTGTCGGTCACCAGCCCGATCTGGGCGCCGGTGAAGCTGATCGCCGGCACGCCCAGGCTCTCGATGGCCATCGCCATCAGGGCGACGCTCACCTGCTCGCCGGTCGAGAGCAGCATGTCCATCTCGCGGGCGGGCGGGTTCTCGGTGATCTCCTTGGCCAGCGCGATCAATTCGTCGGTGGTGTGCCCGCGCGCCGAGACCACGACCAGGACCTGGTCGCCGCGCTGGTGCGCCTGAATCGCCCGCCGCGCCGCCGCCAGGATCTTGTCGGAATCGGCGACGCTCGTCCCGCCGAATTTCTGAACGAGCAACGCCACGTTGACAGCTCCTGCAATAAGGATGAACGAGAGACAAGGCGAATCGCAATCCGCAGCGAAGTCATCCGCGTTACCGTCGCCCATCCCAGCTCAGGTCGAGGAACCGGTCCATCAAGCGATACCCGTGGTCGAAAAAGGGCCCGCGGGCATCCTCGGCGGCCAGCTCATCGTAAGTGCTGCCCGAAGCGGGCAGGCCGGTGCCGGCCATTGCCCAGGCCACCGGCGCACGGTCGTGGGCCCGGGTTCGCAAGCAAGGTCGAGTGATCGGGCGAGATCAGGATCCGCCACCGATCGTAAGTCGCCAGAGCGCGCTGCGAATCGGGCCGACGATGTCGCGGTCGATCCGCTCGAGGGCCTCGACCTTGGCCGTCGTGCCGCCCCTCGTGGCTGGCCTCGTCGGGAGCCTCGACGTGCACGCAGACGATGTCGTACTCTTCGAGTGCCTCGATGGCATAGCGCGCCCTTGGCGGCGTAGTCGGTGTCGAGGTAACCGGTCGCGCCGGGCACGTCGATCCGCGTCCAGCCGGCCAACACGCCCACGCCGCGCACCAGGTCGACCGCCGAGATGATCGCACCCTTCGAGCTGATGAAGCTCGGAGAACTTCGGCACGCTGGGTGCCTTGCCCTGTCCCCAGAGCCAGATCGCGTTGGCCGGCGGCTTGCCGGCCGCGACGCGGGCCTGGTTGACGGGGTGACTCGCAAGCACCGGCGCGGCTCTGCTCATCAAGTTCCTTGAGCAGATCGGCGCCCGGGCCTCGCGGCAGATGGTCGGCGGCGGGCTGGTCCGGATGATCGTGCGGCGGGTCGGTCACCGTCTCGTCGGTGAACGGACTCTCGCCCGGCCGGCCTCGATAAACCATCAAGTTGCGGTAGCTGACCCCCGGGTGAAACTCGATCAGCGGCCGCGCCCAGCTCGGCCTGGATCGCTTCCATCAGCGACCGGCCCTCGGCGCTTGTGATATGGCCGGCGGTGAAGTCGGTGAGCTCGGCCGTCAGCGATGGTCATCAGGTTGCAGCGGACCGCCCAGTCGTCGGGGCCGAGCTCGATGCCCATGGCGGCGGCCTCGAGCGGGGCCCGCCCGGTGTAATACCGCTCGGGGTCGTAGCCGAGCAGGCTGAGCGTCGCCACGTCGCTCGCGGGCAGGAACCGGTCGGGGACGTTGCGCGACCGGCCGATGATCCCCTCGCGCGCAACCCAGTCCATCTCGGGAATCCGGGCCGCCTCAAGCGGGGTCATGCCATCGAGTTCAGGAAACGGCTCGTCGGTGGCCCCGTCGGGTATCACGATCACATACTTGGTGCTGGACATGGGTGTGACGGCCTCGGACGAAATTCAACTTTCTTCGGATCGATCGCCGTGGGCAACCGGACCTATTCGCCATTGTAACATGGATCAAATTGCACTCGTACTCCGCTCTGGGACGCCGAGGCAGCGCTTCGACTCAATCGTCGAATCGGCTAGTTCAGGGATCCTTGACCCCCGACGCCTGCAGCACAGCCGGGTCCTGGTCTGCGTCGGTAGCCCGGGGGACTGTCAGGAATCGGCGGTTTCTCCAGATGAAAGTGGGCCTCCGTCCACTCGGCGGCCTTCTCGAATCGCTTCGCCTCCTTCTCGCACTTCTCTTCCCAGTCCTTGATCCGGCTCAGGCTGCGCTGGGTCCTCTTCAGCTTGGAGTAATCGCCCGTCGTGGCGAGCACCTTCGTTTCGTTCTCGAGCGTGATCGCATCCATCTTCGCCTTTTCCTGCGGCCTCTTTGTAGTTGAACGCCATCTGGCGGTAGTAGGCGTCGACATCCTGCGACATCGGATGCACAGCCCGCCGAGACTCAATGCCAGCACTGACCAGCCCGAACAACGCCGCACCGCGCCCACGACCGCGGCCCGGTCGGCTCTGAGAGTTTCCGACATCGCCACGACCTCCTTGTCGTTGGTCTTGCCTGGACGCGGTCGATCTGACCGCGGCTCGGATAGGGCGCCAGCTCCATCCGGCGACCTATCGCGACGAGGTCGCATCGTAAGGAGATCGGGCAAACCTGGCAATCTCAGTCTTCCACGCCCAGGCAGATGCTCGGCGCGTGCACGACATCGAGTCGATCGATCACGTCAAGGCCGCGTAAAGATCGGCCTGGACGGCCAGGTGGGTCATGATCACCAGCGGCACGGGGCTTTGCTCGGGTGCATCGTCGCCGGGGTCGTGCTGGATCACGCTGGCGATGCTGATCCCTTTTTCACCCAGGATCTGGGCCAACCTGGCCAGCACGCCGGGCCGGTCGGCGATCGTGAAATCGGAGGTAATAGCGGCTCTTGATCTCGGCTTGAGGGCGTGAGTGTGACCGACGGGGCCGGATTCGGACCAGAGGTTCATGCACTCGCGTCGGCAGGGCGGCCCGGCCGGTGACGACGTCGATCAGGTCGCCGACGACCGCCGAGGCGGTCGGCATCGCCCCTGCGCCTCGACCGTAGAAGAGCGTGTCGCCCACGGCGTCGCCGACCACGCGGATCGCGTTGTAAGGGCCGCGGACCTCGGCCAGCGGCGTCCCGTGCTTGACCAGGGTCGGCGCCACCCGCAGCTCGAGCCCGTCGTTCGACAGCTTGGCCAGCGCCAGCAGCTTGATGGCGTAACCCAGCTCGCCGGCGTACTTGAGGTCGGCCAGATGCAGGCGGTCGATCCCCTGGCGGTGGAATTGCGTCGAGCCGGACGCTCGGTCTCGAACGCCAGTTGGGCCAGGATCGCCAGCTTGTGGGCGGTGTCGGTGCCGTCGACGTCCAGGGTCGGGTCGGCCTCGGCGTAGCCGAGCTCCTGGGCCTGGCGCAGGGCCTCGTCGTAAGGCAAGCCCCTCGCGGTCATCTGAGTCAGGATGAAGTTGCAGGTGCCGTTGACGATGGCGGCGATGCTCTGGACCTGGTTGGCCGCCAGCGCGAAACCCAGGGCCTGGACGATCGGGATTCCGCCCGCCGACGCTCGCCTCGAAGGCGACCGCGCGCCCGCGAGCCCGCGCCTGGGCGAAGACCGTCGCCCCGTGCTCGGCCAGGAGCGCCTTGTTGGCCGTGACGACGTGCTTGCCCGCGGCCAGCGCCGCCAGCACGTACTCAAGCGCCGGCTCGGTTCCGCCCATCGTCTCGATGATGACGTCGACCTCGGGATCGTCGATCATCTCTGACACGTCCGTGGTCAGCCGGACGCCGTCCAAGCGGCAATCTCGCGGCTTTTCCAGGTCGCGCACCGCCGCCCAGGTCCAGCGGACCTTGCGGCCGGCCCGGCGGGCGATCCGGTCGGCGTGCTCGGTCAAGAGCCGCGCCACCCCGGTTCCCACGGTTCCCAGGCCGATCATGCCGATTGTGACGTGTTTCATTCGCGACGATGTCAGACCTGCTGGCGTGGAATCAGGGTTTCAGCCCAGCCTTGATCTTCGTCTTCGACCGGTGGATCAGGCAAGCCCGAATAGATGTGTTTGTCAATCTTTAGAATGTACTCCGGCCGCACCTGAACGACGAGTCGTTCGGCGATCGTGGGGATGATCTTCTCATGAGAGTCGTGCCAGGAGTCATTCTGCTCGAGGAGGGGATTCTTGTAGGGAAAAGGCGACTCCGTCGCTGTTTTCTCTCGTCTGATGCTCTGTATTCGATTGCTATGCCTGTGGGTCACGACTAAAAGCGAATAGATGCGCTCGACGGCTCAAATTCAAGTATCTGTTTCTCGATCGATTGGCAAGATTTCTACTTCCTCAATGATGAAGTCATCTGGCTTGATGCCATTGACACGTGTGCATGTATCGTTCTCAGTGTGATGTGCCGCGACAGAAGTCGAAGTGTGCGGTGTGCAATCGAACTGCCGCAATGAGATTGTCCAGTTTCTTCAAGAATCGGAGTGACAACCGCATAAATCGCCTAATGAACGTGCGGACAGTTAAATTGTTTCGCTCGACGTGCGATGTGCATATCGAAAATGGGTCGATCGATCGGTTCTGGGTTCTTCACTCCGAGTTGTCAAATTCATTTTCCTTTTCAATGGCTCGAAGTGGCAACTCGATCGGGTTACCTATCTAGTCCGTGGTCTTCAATCATGCGTTCCAACTTCTCTCTAACCATCCGTGCTGCCACACCGTGAGCTGGAAATCCGCTTTTTTTCCAGTTCTTCACCGTCTTTTCGCAGACACCAAGAAAGTACGTGAGCTCCTTACGAGAAAGCCCCAGCTTTGTCATCGTGTCCTTGAGCCACTGCGCTGACGACCTTCCTAAAATCCCCTCTTCATTCCATTCAGCGTACATCTCGGCGATGTCGTTGGGTCCAACGCCGAGCGAACACGCCAAGCAACACCGGGCGGCGGCTTGTGAGTAGTTGTACGGGGTTTTCCCAGAAACCTGGAGAGGACATGAGTGTTTCTTCTGCCGAATACTCCAGTCCACAGGCGCTACAAATCTGCTTTTCTCCCGCCACTCGGTCGCTGACAGAAGTATTCCCCGTGACCGCGGGTATCGATTCGGTTGCCCGTGCAAGATCTTGCCCGGTACGTTGAATCGATTCCGCTCGCAGCGCGCTGACCAATCTCTCCAACAGCGTTTCACCAGGCGATCCACGCATAGTCAGCAAGACGATCGCATTTGATCCAATGGCATATTTTTTGGGAAATGTACAATACCCCTCTGCTGGAGTTGCTTACTTATTGAGTCGTTGACGTGTCGTCCCGATCGCCTTTTATTCAGCATATCCCTCAGTTCCTTCTTTGTTAGGACCAGTATCTGGCGCTGAATGAGTTCCCGACCCAACTCGCCAAAAGCTCTGTTAACGATGATCATGATTTTATCCTTCATGATTCCAGCAAGATCGAAGCCCACATTTTGAACAGTGATAACTCGAGCGACGAACATCGCTCACTTTACTACCTTGACGACGCTCTCGATCAAATCGCGGCCTTCGGGCGTCAGCGAATAATACGCACACTGCCCGTCCCGACGACGCTCGACGAGGCTGGTCGCTCGTAGCAACGACAAATGGTGGCTAACAGCCGATTGCTTCATGCCGCCGAGGCTGTCGCAAAGCTCAGCTACGTTGCGCTCTTGTAGCGTCGTAACTCGTTCAGAATTCCACTCCGGATGGGTCCAGAAGCGAGGCGCAACCGGTCCAGGTTGTCGGGGCTAGGCTCTTGCAAAGTGCGTTGGTACGACACGGGCCTGGCGTCGGCCGACTGCTCCTCGTTTTCGATAGGGCGCAGTAGTATCGAGCCGTCATCCTGGCGGACGATTTCGACCTCCGTCCCCTCGTCAAAATCGGTGGGGACGGTGAGCAGGCGCTCTGGTCCAACTATGAGCGTCTGGGCAACATCCTCAGACTCGTCCTCCGCTGTGTCGTCCGTTGGTGTCGGCTCTTCTAGGCTAGCGATCTCCGTAACAGACCATTTCCGGCCCTCGCCCATCTAGCGAAATTCCCGGCCTTTTGGAGTCGTTCCAGAATCAAGCGCTTCTTCCTGGAGATCAGATCAGTATTTGTCCGGCCGCTATCCTTCGTAAACTCGATGATTTCCGTAAACTCCCACTCAAACACTTCGAGCTTGTGCGGTGCAATGATCCCACTCCCACCGGAAAGCAAAAGTAGGCAGCATCAAGTTGGACAGGTGTCGCTGACCGCCGCCCCGAGAAACCGGACTCCCGCATCCGCACCAAAGCACGCCAGCCTTGGCGGTGTTCGCGAAGTGGTCTGAGCCGAAGTGAATCCGCGAGGTGTCAATTAGGCGATTCGGCGAGCCGCTTGAGGATTTCGGCGATCTTGTCCTTGGCGAATCGTCCTTCGGCAGCTGCGACGGTTACCTCAAAAAGCTCATCGGTTCCGCGATCGATCACGACGCCGTTGATCTCGAGGAACGCAAGAGCTGTCGCCAAGCCGATCCGTTTGTTGCCATCCACAAACGGATGGTTCTTGACAAGATGGAAGAGGTACGCAGCGGCCATAATGAAGAGATCGTCGTGGAGAAACCGTCCACCAAATATCGCCTGCGGCGTGGCCAGGGCTGATTCGAGCAATGCTCGCTCCCGAATCCCCTCTGCACCTCCGTAGCGCTTCAGAGTCAGGGCATGAAGTTCCAGCACTTCGTCGACCGTCGGAAAGACGACGTTCATTCGGCGAGCATTCGAAAAGCCTCGTCATGAATTTCCATAATTCGTCGACCGGACTCGAGGAAGCGGCCCCGCTCGTCAGCCGGAATTGGTTCAATGTACAGACCCTTTCCGTCCGACGTGACGCGCAGCGGCGTCGCACGATCAATACCAAGCTCATTGAGGAGCGATCGATCGATAACAATACCCAAGTCGTCGCCGACTGCTATTAGGGTTTGGATCATGGCAGTCACCTCCGTAGGCTCCTATATGGGTGCATCCTCAATGCATAACTCTTATTGGTCCAACGAACATCACGCGATGACCGCCAACGGCCCGCGAGTCACGCCATACTGGTTGCTCGCCTTCAGTTCGCGCCACAACGACTTGCCGTCGCGCTCGCCGGCGATCACCTCGCGATAGAGTGTGATCGTGCGCTCGATGGCTGCTGGCGAATCATCGAGAAACTCGATCCGCAGAAAACGAGCCCCGTGCTTTTGGAGGCGTGGCAGATATTCGGCCGCCGACTGCGGCACCGCGTTGTAGAGCGTATTGCGACAACCCACGTCGGCCTTCAGCGGGTGATCCATGCCGACGCGATCGCGCAGCTTGACATCGTGGGTGTCGCAGGGACGGCCACAGTTGGTCGCATCGGATCCCGGCGACAGGAACGCACAGTAGACGCAGTGTTCCATATGAAACATAGGAATTTGCTGATGGATCACAACTTCGAGCCATTCGGGCGGCGTCGTGTCGATCAGGTGTATGAGCTGGTCGGCATTCAGGTCGTAAGAGGCAGTCACCCGCACGGCACCGCGACTCTTCAAAAGCTCGACGGTAAGCGGGTTGGCCGCATTGAGCGAGAAATCCGCCACGAACGGAATGCCGCGCTCGCAACAAAACTTCATTCCCCCCGCATTACGCACCAAGGTCCCATCGGCCCCTTGCTTGGCCAGATAGGCGAAGAGGTTGGCCTCACCGGGCTTCTCGATGCGCGGGGTCGCGAGGTAGATCGTCGGCGAGCCCGCGCCGCGGCGGACTGCGGCCACCGCATACCTATACTCTTTGATATCCTGATACTCGGCATATATTGTCGCTATGCCGAGCGCCGCGGCCGCTTCGATCTGCTCGGTATTGCGACAGAGCACTGAAAGCTCGACGGCCGGTTGAGGGTCGTGCGCCCGTTGCAAAAGGCGATCGCGCTCACGAGCGATCGGCTCCAGTAACGTCGGTAAAACCGGCTCGGCGGCGATCGTGCGTGTTGGCGCCGCGGAAGCGAGCTCATCCAGCCGGGTCACCAGGTCGCGGCGCAACTTGTTGAGCAGGCTCATCGGCACCATCGGGCTACCTTCGATCGTGGCCTCGATGTTCACGAGCTCGTACCCAGTTCCCCCCAGGCGTGCCAGTTGAGTGTGCAACAATTCCAGATCCGCAGGTCGCGATGCGGCCGGTTCGAGCGCGTCGGCTGATTGGACCGAAGTCCGCAGACCTGTCATTGTCCTGGCGCTCAAGCGTAACGGTTCGCCCGTCACTGCCACGACCTCGAACGACAGCCCCGCCCTGCGACTGGGCGGTCCCTCGAACGATCGACGCAGCCGGCGGGTCAATTCGGGATCGTCGGTCTTCCAGACGCGCTGGCCGATCGCGAGTCCGCGCAGGTCGATATCTCCACGCCCGAACCGCAGCTCGAGACGGTTCAAATCGCCGCCGTCGATGGCTTTTGAGCCCTTCCCTTTCTCGATTCGATCGAGCGAAATCACCTCATAGACGCGGCCGCCTTGCTCGACGCGGCCCACCTTTTCGTCGCCGTCGAAGACCAGTCCGTCCCCCGGCTTGACTGGGGCCGACGCTTTCAGGCGAACACCCGACCTTCCGACCGATTCCACCACTCCGAGCGGAATACCACGTTTCTTGGCATAGTCGCCGCGAACCAGAGCCTTATGGTTGGTGGCGTCGAGAAAACCATGCGAAAACCCGCGCGAAAATGAGAGCTGCATTTCCTCGACATCGCGCCGAGTCAACGCCACCTGCCGGCCGGCCCAGGCCGCGTCGATCGCTTCGCGGTAGTGGCGCGTGATGTTCGCGACGTACTCAGCCGACTTCAGCCGTCCCTCGATTTTGAGGCTGGTGACTCCCAGCTCGATCAAGCGCGGGATCAGGTCATACGCCGCCAGGTCTTGGGGGCTCAGCAGGTACTGGATGTTGTCGAGGTCGACCGGGCGGCCGTCGCAAACTATTCGGTAAGGCATCCGACAGGCCTGAGCACATTCGCCCCGATTGGCTGATCGACCACCGAGTGCCTCGCTGGTCAAGCACTGCCCTGAGTATGCCACGCATAATGCGCCATGCACGAAGACCTCGACGGGGAAATCGATCGCGCGACGGATCTTGGCGATCTCGGTAAGCGCAAGCTCACGGGCCAGGATTACGCGAGTGCAACCCAGCTCCTGTGCCAGGGCAATTCCTTCCTCGCTTGTGATCGACATCTGGGTGGATGCGTGAACCTCGAGATCAGGCGTGATCGCTCGGATCATGCGCACCAAACCCAGATCTTGGACGATCACGGCGTCAGCGCCCGCCGCGGCCAGCTCACGTAACGTCTCCTCGAGGCTGCTTAGCTCATCGGGGAAGACAAGCGTATTTAAGGCGACATAGCCTCTGACGCCTCGGCGGTGCAAGAGGGCCATGACCTCTGGCAGATCAGTTCCATCGAAGTTACTGGCCCGGATTCGCGCATTATGCCGCTGGAGACCGAAATAGACCGCGTCCGCGCCATTCTCGATGGCGGCGATCAAGCACGTCCGATCACCGGCAGGAGCGAGCAGCTCGGGCTTGATGCGCGTGTCAGCCTTGTCTGACCGAGACACTCCACGAACGGCGTGCGCATCCTTGTGGGGCTCCGTAACCGGATTGGGCGCCGCTGTCATGGTTCCGCTTTCAATCGGGAGGTTAACGCGCGTCGCAACGCGAAGCGATCCAATTGAGTTTAGCGAACCGTACTGAAATCAGCATCATCATTGCAGCCGCTGACAAGTCATGAACCACGTGCGTCAAAGTCCACGACGACGGTAACTGGAGCCAAACTCGGGCGATTGGCGTGCCAATACGGTCCATCGAGAGTTTTGCGGCTTAATTGGCGACACACCTTTCACCCGATCGAAAACGTTGTTATCCCACTGACCTTCGGGTTAGTCGCCTGGACAACCTTCAGTGTTTCGGCGCCGCCCTTCTCGAATTCCACCTGTGCGGGGAATGTATGCGTTCCATGGTCGGCCGGGGTGAATGTGTATGATGGGGTTGCGATCATTGCCAGGCCTGCCGTCAATGGTGAAGGCGGCTGGATGTGGAGACTCTTATATACTGGCTGAGGAAAGGTCGTCCAGGAGTCCGTCGGACTCGAGAACTCGATGGTGCCTGTAAAATTTGTGACCGGTTGTTTCTGAGCGTTCAGAGCCGTAACGGTCAAGGTAAAAGGAGTGCCCAGGTGGCCTACCCGGGTTTGTGGCGCGATCAGGAATGAAGTTACCTCCAGGGGATTGACGGTCACCTGGACCGGGCTTGCTGAGCTGGCTGCAAACCCGGAGCCCGAGGGGATGTACTGAGCGGTCACTTGATAGACGCCGATCTTGTCTAGCTGGGAGGTCGTGATGCCGGCTTCGCCAGACTTATTCAGTTTGACTGCGCCCAGCAATTCCCTTGTGGGTGATTGGACTACGAATTTCACCTTGCCCGTCGTCACGGGCACGGGATGACTGGCGTTATCGACCGTCGCGACTAAAGTGAGTTGCTGAGACTTCTCGATATTCGTTTGCGATACCGCCAAAACGGTCGACGTCGGTACCTGGAGGTTCGTCGCGGCGGCGCTGAGCACGACCCGCCCTTCGAGTGGCTCGAGGCATTGATCGCACTGCTGGCAAGCGGCGGCGACGTGAGTCCCGACCCCAATGGTGCGCAAAGTACGACATCGTTTCCTCGCTGGCGAATTGCGGCCGATCGAGACGCTCAGACGGGCCAAAGACGGGTGAAAAAAGATCCAAACAGGCCGCGAAGACGACCGATTCGAGATCGATGGGAAGCGACATGTTAGGGAGCGTCTTGGATTTGTCAAGATCTCTGTCTACACACGTGAATCCGTCCTGGCTTGCCGGCTTCGATCGATCCAACGATCGAAGCGGAGGACATTCCCGCTTCGTGTAGGCCGCGCACCACTTCCAAGGCTTGGTCGCCGGGCACTGCGGCCAAGAGACCGCCGGAGGTCTGAGCGTCGCAGAGCAAGAGCTGCTGGTCTTCACTGATGTCGGGATCGTAATCAACCCATTCGGCGAGGAATCGGCGGTTGGAATGAGTACCGCCAGGCGCCATTCCCGCCGCCACATAGCCGCGGGCTGCCTCCACCATGGGCACGCACTCGCTCCACACCGTTGCCGAGACCGCGCTCGCGGCGGTCAGACTGCGCAGGTGTCCGAGCAAACCGAAGCCGGTGATATCCGTGAGCGCGTGCGCGCGAGCTCGTGCGAATAGAGACGACGCCTGGCGATTGAGCGTTGTCATCACACCGATCGCCTCGGTGATAGCACCGGCCTGATCTTCACCCCTTTTCGCCGCGGTCGTGATGATTCCCAGACCCAGCGGTTTCGTGAGAATCAGCAAGTCTCCCGGCACGGCCCCCGCGTTGGTGATGACGGCGCCTGGATGCACCCGCCCGACCACTGCCAGTCCGAAGATCGGCTCGTCCGTCTGGATCGTGTGCCCCCCCACGATCGCGATGCCAGCTTCGCGTGCCTTGTCACAGGCACCGCGCAAGATCTCACCGAGCACTGTGGCCGGCAACGCCGCGTTTGGAAACCCGACCAGGCTCAACGCGGCCAACGGAGTACCAGCCATCGCGTAGACGTCGCTAAGCGCGTTGGCGGCGGCGATCGCGCCAAAGTCGTAAGGCCTGTCGACGATCGGTGTGAAGAAATCGGTTGTCAGGATCAACGCCAGGTCGTCGCTCAGTCGATAAACCGCCGCGTCATCAGCGGTAGCATGTCCGACCAGCACGTTTGGATCGTTAACCGGTGGCAATCCGGCCAGGATCGAAAGCAGGTAGTCGGGCGGCTGTTTCGCTGCACAGCCGGCCCGCTTGGCAAATTGGGTGAGGCGGATCGAGTCGAGTTCAGACATGGTAGTTACCCGCTTAGGACGTTGCGCTTCGCCAACGGCTCAACACTGACCACAAACAGAAAAGACGATTACGCTGATTGAATCGCGTGCGTATCCTCTGCTCTTATGGGTTACCATCACCGCCGCACGATTTCAACGAGCAACGAGGAGACAAGAATGCAATCATTAACCAGGGAAAGCAAGATACATAGACCGAGTGCGCTGGTCTTTGCGGCGCTGGCTGTCCTCTCCCTAGCCCTTGCCCATTGCAACAGCGGATGGAGCCAGGAGCTCTCCACCGCGGACACGGGCGGCAAGAACGACGGTCCGTGGCGCGGCCTGCACATCATGTCACCCGGCCGCGACGGCTTGCCGCTTTTGAAACGCGCGATTGCCGAAAAACTCGCGCCCATGGGGATCAATACGCTCATCATGGAGGTTAATCGACGAATTGATCGACGCGTTCGGAGCCGACGCGTTTCATGTCGGCATGGACGAGGTCTTTCTGGTAGCGCAACCAAGCTGTTCCCGTTGCAATGGCAAAAACCCAGCGGAGCTGCTCGCTAAATCGGTCAACGACTTGCACAGGCACATTGTCGATGAGCGCACGCTGACGATGCTCATGTGGGCGGACCGGCTGCTGGACGACAAGAAGTTTGGCTATGGAGAATGGGAAGCGAGCAAGAACGGCACATCACCGGCAATCGACATAATCCATAAGGATATCATCATGTGCGATTGGCACTACGAAAAGCGGCCCGATGGCTATCCTTCCGTCGTCTATCTGCAGGAGAAGGGATTCCGAATGCTCCCTTCGACCTGGCGGAACAAGGACGCGGCGTGCGCCATGCTGCGTGAGGCGCGCGCCAAGGCGACGCCCAAAATGCTCGGCCATCTATGCACGACCTGGGTTGGATCCAAGGAATTTTGCCGTGCGCTTGTTGACGAGCTGCCGCCTGAACAGGCAGAGCGCAAACCAGATGCGAAGGTCAAGTGCCAGCGGGGATCCGGGCATATTGTGGCTTCACTCAAGGCCTGCATGGGAGAGCTAACGAGAGTTGATCCGTCGACGAAGTAATGCAGGCCAGGTCGTGGGACGGTAGTCGTGATTACTGCGGTGGCGGGCCGTCGTCATCCGGTGGCGGGCCGCCTGGTGGTGGGCCAAATCCACCACGACCACCGCCTCCTGGCGGTGGGCCAAAGCCGCGCGGACCGCCGCCTCCAGGAGGTGGACCAAAACCACCGGGACCGCGCTCGCGCATCTCCTTGAGTTGCTGCTTTTGTTCAGCGGTCAAGAGCTTGTCGAGCCTGGCGTCGACTTCCTTCTGGAGGGCGTTGATTTCCTTTTCCTGTTGGGGAGAGATCGCCAGCCGTTGTCGCAGCATAGGCGGTAGAATCTGGCCCGGCCGCGGAGGGCCACCGCCTGGGCCCCCGAAACCCCGTGGACCGCCGCCGGGGCCACCAGCCATGCGGCGCTCTGCACCGCCAGGCCCGCCGAATCTGCCTGTTTCGCCTCGGGCGATTGCTCTCTCGCGGACCATCAGTACATTCAGCTCGCTTCGCGTGACAGTGCCGTCTTTGTCGGCGTCCGCCAGGTCAAAGAGGCGTTTCAGCCGATCGTCGGTGACTTCCGCCTGAGTCAACTTGCCATCCTTGTTCGAGTCGTACAGCATCATCCGTTCCGCCAAATTGCCAGTGCCCGAGGCGTCCGGAGCGTCGCGGAGCGCATGGTCGTCCGGAGGCTGCGCAGCCGCGACGCGAGTCGCGGCCAGGCCTAGGCAGATCAACGTCACACTAACAGCCGTTCGCATGAGTTTCCTCCATCGTTTTGTGATCACTTGATACGCTGAATACTCCGAACCGTAGGCACCGACGTTGGGATATTGTAAGAAAAGGAGGAACCACGCTTCGTATAAGTTTGTCAAGACGCAACGTATCGCGGATCGTCGCTCGAGCCTTGGCCGGGATATACCCTGGAACTATACTGACGATCTGACGCTGCACGCAGGAACGCCAAACTGAGTCTCAAGCACTCCGAGAGCTTTGCCATGCATTTTTACCTGGTGCTCTTGCTCTCCCTCGTGGCTTCAGGACAAACCGAGCGGAATCGAGGGACCACCGGGTTCTCGACTTCGTCGGTCAACGCGCAGGCCCCCTACAGTGGCTGGCAAAACGGCCCTCCCGCCGACCCGGGGTTCTTCCCGATTGCAGTTTGGCTGCAGGATCCGCGGAACGCAGAGCGATACAAGCGAGCGGGGATCAATCTCTATGTCGGCCTGTGGGCCGGTCCAACCGATGCCCAGCTCGCTTCGTTGAAAGCGGCCGGAATGTCGGTGATCTGCGAACAGAACCGGGTCGGCCTGGCTCATCGTGACGACCCGACCATCGTTGGCTGGATGCACGGCGACGAACCCGATAATGCCCAGGAAATTCGTGATGAAAAAACCGGCCGGCGCCGGTATGGACCGCCGGTTGCACCGGCGAAGATCGTCGCTAACTACGAGCACCTCCGCGCCGCCGACCCGACACGTCCCGTGATGCTCAACCTTGGGCAGGGCGTTGCCAACGACGAATGGATCGGCCGTGGTCCCGGGGCCAGCCTCGACGATTATCCGGCCTACGTCCGCGGCTCCGATATCGTCTCGTTCGACGTCTATCCAGTCGCCGACCTCGACAAGCGCAACGGGGCCGAATTCTTATGGTATGTACCCAAGGGGATCGATCGCCTGGTGAAATGGACTGGCGGTCGCAAGCTGGTGTGGAACTGCATCGAATGCACTCGAATCCACAACCCTGCGGCCAAGGCCACGCCGGCGCAGGTTAAGTCCGAGGTTTGGATGGCGTTGATTCACGGTTCGCGGGGCCTCATTTACTTCGTTCACCAGTTCAAGCCCCAGTTCAATGAGCATGCGCTGTTGGACGATCCGGAAATGCTCGCGGCCGTCACCGCCGTCAACCATCAGATCAAAGAACTGGCCCCGCTATTGAACAGCCCAACGGTCGTCGACGGCGCGACAGTCCGCTCGTCCGATCGCGAGGTGCCCATCGATCTCATGGTCAAGCAGCGACGGGGTGCCACGTACCTCTTCGCCGTGGGCATGCGCAACCGGCCCGTGCGGGGGTCATTTGCGATCCGCGGCCTACCCCCGTTGGCGACCGCCCAAGTCCTCGGCGAGGACCGGACAGTCGCGATCAGAGAAGGACACTTTGACGACGACTTTGCGGCCTACGGTGTCCACATTTACGCAATCGGCGGAAACACCGCGGACGGCTCAAGCCCCGATTCTCCGCGCCGGTGAGTTTGGAATCGCGGAACTGAGAACCATCGGGCGTCGGCCAGGCTCTTAGACGCCAACGGGCTGCTTGAGTGCCTTCGCCGCGAATTCCTTGAGCTTGACGAGGTCGCCATGAAACCGGCGAATACCGTCAGCCAGCTTTTCGGTGGCCATCGGGTCCTCGTTCATCATCCAGCGGAAAGTCTTCTCGTCGAGATGGATTTTTTCCAGTTTCTGTGCTTTGGCCGTTTCGACCGATAGCTTGCGGGTCAGCGTCCCTTCCGTATCGTTCAACTCGCCTAGGAGCTCGGGCGAAATTGTCAGCAAGTCGGACCCGGCCAGTTCGGTGATTTCGCCGACATTACGGAAACTGGCTCCCATGACCTCCGTGCGATAGTCGAACTTCTTGAAGTAATTATAAATTTGAGTCACCGAATGCACGCCCGGGTCTTCGGTAGCGGGAATAGACTTGACCCCACGTTCCTTCAGATACCAGTCATGAATCCGGCCGACGAACGGCGAAATCAACGTGACACCGGCTTCGGCACAGGCCACCGCCTGGGCGAAGCCGAAAAGGAGGGTCAGGTTGCAGTGGATGCCTTCCTTCTCGAGCCGTTCGGCAGCGCGTATGCCTTCCCAGGTGGAAGCGATCTTGATCAGGATGCGCTTGCGGTCGATTCCGTCGGCCGCGTAGAGCCCGATCAAGCTGCGTGCTTTCTGAATCGTGGCCTCGGTGTCAAACGAGAGTCGGGCGTCGACCTCGGTCGACACTCGGCCCGGAATGATCTGCAAGATCTCCTTGCCGAATTCGATAAAGAGCCGATCGAGCAACGCTTCCATTCGCGACGCCGGGTCGCCCTTGGTTGACTGGACTGAAGCGATCGCTTCGTCGAGCAACGAGCGATAATGCGGCATCTGCGCGGCTTTGTAAATCAGTGAAGGGTTGGTCGTGGCATCGCGCGGTTGATACTGAGCGATCGACTCGAAATCACCGGTGTCCGCAACCACCACCGTCATCTTGCGCAGTTGTTCCAGCAGGTTCATCGGTTACTCCTTCGCGTGATGATGCGTGCGGCGGGCAAAGAGGCCCACTCTCTCGGGGTCATTGCGGGAACCGATGCTGGCACGCTCACAATGGATCCCACTCAATACGGGGATTCTAGCACGTTTCGTGCCTGATCTGCCACTAATTGACGGCGCCAGGCGACGACCGCTTCGATTAAACAGACCCGCGCGGGCACGTTCCCGTGAAATGTTGTTAAAGTTATCTGATTACGTCCGCGGCAATTTCGGGAGCGGTCGGCGCCGTTCTCGTTGTGGGATACACAAACGGAGACGATGGCATGGCGCGGCCCTCCACAAACTCGGTCCTCAGTTCTCTACGCGAGCTACGGGGCTTCTCTTTCGACCTGGATGGGACAATCTGGGAAGGACCGAAGCTGCTACCTGGTGCGACTGAGCTGGTCACGGACTTGCGTCAGAACGGGCTTGGAGTCGTGTTCGCGTCGAATTGTTCGCGTCATGGTGCGCCGCTCTTGTGCCAGCAGCTTGAAGATCTCGGTATTGCAGTGGGCCTGCCGGACATGTTTACCCCATTCGACCTGGTTGGCGAAGAGATCAAGCGGCGACTGGGTCCAGTGCCTGTGCTCGTGATCGGCACCCCAGAGGTCTCCCAAATATTGGCGGCGGCAGGCCATAGAGTGGTCTCGGCCGATCGATCGCACGAGGCCCGGGCGGTGGTGGTGGGGGTTGATCATGACTTCAGTTACGACCGCTTAAGAGCCGCGACGCGGGCCGTGATGGCGGGTGCCGCGTTTTTCGCGATCAATCTCGACGCTCGATTCCCGGTCGGACCGGGGTTGTACGACCCGGGCTGCGGCGCCTTGGCTGAGGCGATTGCCGTCGCGTCCGGACGGCGGCCGGCCGCAATTGGTAAACCGGAATTGCCGCTCTTTCAATTCGTGGTCGAGCGGCTCGGTTGTCCTGCCCACCAGGCGGCCATGGTTGGGGACAGCATCTCATCTGACATCCAGGGGGGAAAGGCCGCGGGAATGTTCACGATCTGGATCGATCCGGAAGATGACGGTATCCAGCCAACGTGTGCCGACCTGAAAGTGCGCGGTTTACCCGAGCTGCATGATCTCTGGCGGCAATCGCGGCACGCAGCCAGTGGGAATGGCGACTCGTCGTGACGTGCGACGACCAAAACGTAGCAGTCCCCAGCAGTCGCGCGAGCGACGGGGTGCTTTCACGTAATCTGGGCGTGCAGCGAGACGAGGTTGCAATTCACCGGGCTCTGCCGTCTCAAACTCATCGAGAAACGAAGCATGTTTTTTCCGGGTTATCTGATTGCGACGGCGACCTTTCCCGGCGTGATCGTCCACGAATTCGCGCACAGGCTCTTTTGCATCTGGACGAGGACTCGTGTGCTGGAAATCTGTTATTTTCAGGTCGATACCCCACCGGGGTACGTCGACCATGACGTGCCATCGACTGTCTGGAAAAGCATCCTGATTGCCATCGGCCCTCTCATCGCGAATACAATCCTTGGCTTCTTGATCGGCCTTCTGTCCGGAGTGTTTCTCTATCGTGTGAGTCATCTTTCGTTTCTCGGTATTGTCCTCGCCTGGGTGGGACTTTCTGTTGCCATGCATGCTTTTCCCAGCACCGGCGATGCAGAGTCCATCTGGCAGTCGATATGGACTAAAGGCGCTCGAATGACGCCACGTCTTGTGGGAACACCGGTCGTCATCTTGATCTACATCGCAGCGATTGGATCAGCGGCCTGGTTGGACCTTATGTTCGGTGCGCTGATTGCGATCGTTCTTCCGAGGGCGATTCTCGATAAAGCCGGTGCGTTTCTTCTGTGATGCGCCCATACACCCGGTCAGAGCTCTCGGGACGTTCAGCAAATTTACGTAGCCCGGGTCTGGGATCTTGGGCCTTCCTTCCAACGGAAAGCTCATCGTATGTCGAGACACCGGCGTTCGAGCACGCGGTCTCGGCGAGCGCAAGGGCTCAGCCGGCATATCGCCTGCTTCAAAGTCGATCTCTGGAGTCGGTGCCATCTCCCTTGCGGGCATGAACGATTTGCCCAACGTTCCTTACGCAACGTCGCCGCCGAGAGTTAACGGACGTTGTGACTGCCGACAAGGTCGTCGGCCTCGGACTGGCCGTCATTGAAAAGCAGCAGCACCGGTGGGACGGACAGGGTACTTGGAGTGTGATCAGGCTGCTTTACGACCGCAATATATTTGAGATTCACGAAAGAGTGCCATCGTCCGGTCGCCGAAAACAGGCGACGTCAGCGTCCCAATCTCTTGCTAATTAATAATCGTCGACACGTAGCGTGCACTGAATGCGCACACGATCGTCATAATTTCAATGGGCGGCATCGGACTAGAACCTATGATTTCCACCGTGTGAGAACCGCCCGCATTGGCGAAATCCCTTGTTTTTTAGGGTTTTCTGAACGCAAGGATCGCAAGAATTGACGTATTTTGCAAGGGATTGCTGAAGGGAAGACTGAAGACGGAGAGACGCGTCAGTTGCGTCTGTTGCACTCGTTGCGCCGTGCGAAAGGAACAGTGTCTGCCGCCAGGCCAGGCCAGAAGACAACATCTGCCCGTTTATTTCCGTTGAGACAATCCGTGCTCCCGGTGGTAAGGCGTCGGTGCTAAATAAACAGCCGCGATTTTTCCCGGGCCTTTACCGAGTCCGCGGGTGCCGATATTCTGAGAGATTGCTTGGTGTATTTTTGTTCCCGGACGTGCCTCGTCTCGGAAAGTGATGAGTATGAGCATTTCCCCGCCCGTGGATTTTCTAATCATAACGGCCCTTGAAGAGGAGCGCGACGCGGTACTTCAGCGGCTTCCGGGCTATCAGCAGACGCTGACATCTGACGTCGATGTTCGTATCTATTACGAAGCGGTTGTCGAGGCTATTCGGGCGGATAGGGCAAGATGCCACTACTTGGTGGTCGTTGTCTGCCTGTCGAACATGGGAAGGGTTCAGGCATCTGCGACCGCCGGGGACGCAATCCGCCGTTGGGATCCAAGGTACGTTCTCTTGGTAGGCATCGCCGGCGGCCTGAAGGCAGCTGGCGTCGGCTTGGGCGACATCCTAATCGCTGAGCAGATCGCGGATTACGAATCTCAGAAAGTGACTGCCGACGGCAATCAGATCAGGTGGTCAGCATATCCGGTCGACCACCGGCTCCTTGAATTCTCCCGCGGCATGGTTGCTGCGGTTTGGCAAAGCGATATCCGGGTAAGTCGCCCGGAAAAGCCCGACCAGATGCCGAAACGACATCAGGGTACGATCACAACCGGCGATAAAGTTATCGCGGTAGACGAAGTGCTGGAATCATTCAAAAGCCAAAACTGACGTTACCGACAGAAGCCGCGTGTGAGCAGTCGGTGATTTTTGCTCAAGCGGCCGCAAGAGCCGCCAAGACCATGGGAACAGCCGTGAGAAGCCCGGAAAACCGTCTGGAAACCGTCCCACAGCCGCAAAACGGGGGCACAAAGTCGCCCAGTCGGCCCAGATTCTCCCCCTTTGAGCGTCTGGGCCACTTGGTCGCTCACCCAGGCGCGCAGCTTCTTCGACGCCGCCGCCCGCAGCACGTTCCAGCCCGCCACTTTGTGCAGGATCACACGGAACACGCTCCCGCGACCCCGCACTCGCAGCCGCTCCAGTCCCAGCCGATTCTTCAAGCCGCTGTTGGTCGACTCGATCCCCGAGCGCATCGCGCGTACCGCTCCTTGAACACCGGGGTCTCTTGTTCCCGACGCCGCCCAGCCAGGCGATGCTCCTTGTCGGTGAAATCCAGCTCGTAGCGGCCATCCCGCGTCTGGTGGATCGGGCAGGCGTCGCGGAACGGGCATCCCTCGCAGGCCGCCGCCGGCATCTCGATCCGCGTCGTGCCCGCCTCCTCGTCCCGCTCGACCACCAGCGGCGTGTGCCCTTGCGGGCAGGCGTCCACCTCGCCCGGTCCGTTCGTCCACGGCGAAGTCGTCGAGCGTCAGCGCCTGCGGGTCGATCGTCGGCTCGCCGGCCGGGGATCGGCCCACCAACTCCACGCCGCGATCCGCGGCCGCCTGCACGTTCTCGTCGCCGCCGTAGAGCGTGTCGGCCAGCATCTCCTCGGGCAGCAACTTCGACTCTTCGAGTTGATCGAGCATCGGCACCACCGCCGCGCCGTCGGGCTCCGCGGCACTCTGCGGCAGCGCGCCTGTGATCAACTGCACCTCGTTCGCCGGGCTGCACGTCTCGGCGATCTGCACCTGATAGCCGGGGCCTTTGTGGGCGTCGTAGGTGGCGTCGAGGTCGGACGGGTTCTGCATGCAGTCGCCGCCGGTCTTGGCCTTCACGACGACCTTGCCGTCGCTCAGTTCGCACTGCTGGCTGAAGATCGTGACCAGGGCCTTGTAGCTCGAGCGGCCCGTCATGTCGGCACACTCGGCGAAGTGCTCGATGATCCAGTGCAGGTCCTCGGCCGCTTGCTGCCGCGAGCGTTGCCGGGCCTCGGCGTCCTTGGCGCCGGCGAACAGTTGCGATTCCGCCGGCTCGTAGCGGCGGCGGAACTCCTCGGGCAGCGCGGCGTACGCTCGGGGTCGTGCCGCTTGACCTGGGTCAAGAACCGCTTGATCGCCACGGCCATCAGCTTGGTGCGACCGAAGCTGGCCATGTGAGTGAAGACGTGGGTCGAGTCGAGCCGCTGGCGGGAGATGTCGAGTTCGAGCTTCTCGGCCAGCCGGGTCGTCACGTCGTGGAAGACCTGGGCGGCGAGTTCGTCGTCGCGGAAGAGCTTCTGATAGCGTTCGACGGTGCGCGACGAGACTGCGACGCCGGGCTCCAGGTTGAGGGCGTATTGGACGTCGCTGCGGAAGATGTAAGCCTCGGCGGCCTCCTGGGCGGTCCAGTCGAAGAAG
Source organism: uncultured Isosphaeraceae bacterium (assembly GCA_963850935.1). GTDB lineage: Bacteria > Planctomycetota > Planctomycetia > Isosphaerales > Isosphaeraceae > CAWFRS01. The sequence goes on along the minus strand of CAWKNT010000024.1, from coordinate 51,690 downwards.
TCGGCCAGGAAGACCAGGCCGGCCATCGAGTAGAGTTCCTTGGTGGGAGCGCCCAGAGTCCGGCTGAAATGCTCGGCCAATTCGCCGACGGGCATCACTTCGAGGAGGACGTGTCGAAAGACCCCCTGCCAGCCCTCGCCGATGATCCGCTGACCGGCGGGGGGTATGACGCCCTCGAAGGGGTCGAAGAGGCGGTTTTGTCGGGGGTCGACGATGTGGATCATGACGGGCGCAACTCCTTTTACAGGATATGGTTAAGTATAGAGTTGCGTCCCGCGAAAGTCAAGAGAAAAATGAACATAAAATCAGATTTTACATTGACTTGCGCCGAAAACTAAGCTCGACGAACTTCTGTCGGAAACGTCAAAACTGGCCGAAACTGATCGGCGTAGAAATGGAAGCCGGAGGTGTCATGGTTTGTGCCCATCAGTCGGCGCATCGCCCAGGTTTTTTCATGATCCGATGCGTTTCCGACCAGGCGGGCAACAAGGCTTCGAAGTCAAGGCATGGAGACCCTATGCCTGCGATGCGGCGGCGGCATTCGCCGTCACAATGATCCGGAACGGCCCGATACCTCCGAGCAAGCCGAATGTTCCAGGTGCTGCCCAGCCCGATGATCTCGCTATTGAGATGAGCAAACTCACGTTTGGCGAGTTGGAAATGATCATGAAGTTCGTCGTGGGACATCGCGCACTTCCCGGAGTCGATTTTACGCTGCTGTCGCCAGAGGAAAAACTCGAGCCAAATGGACTCGGAGCGAAGACGCACGATCTATTGGTTCTGGGGCTGAGCAAAGTTCAGTTGGTCGGGCAGTATGTCGAACATCAGAACAAGCTCGATGCCATTTTCCCAGACGAAGTGAAGGCCGGCTTTCTCGCCGCCTATCGACGGCTGACGGAAGCCGGTTTTGACGGGGATGAGCTGTTTGACAAGTTGGCCGATTTTGCCTGCAACAACGACCATCGAACGAGGTATCGCGCGGCCGGGCTGGCAGTCCTTACATATCTTTTTGAAATCTGCGATGTGTTTGAAAAATGATCGCTCCCGATAAGCATGTTTCGATTAACGCTTCGCTCATAGGTGTCGGCGCGGCCCGTGCTGCGCGACTTGTCCGGACCCAGGACGATTACGTCGTTATGGGAATCCTGCCGCCGATTACCCACGATCGGCACATTCCAGAGATTCGTGCTTGTGCTCGACCTGCTCTACCTTCTGGGTGCCATCGAGCTCAAAGGCGGTATGATCGTGAGGGTCAGGCAATGAGTGCCAACTCTGGTCGACTGTTCGGAGTGCACCAGGCGACGGATACCATAATTCGGGTCAGGCAAATCAACCGACTTTCCGTGAGGTGACTTTCACTCCGGGGTTCAATGTAATCATCGCCGAGCGTACACCGGGATCAACCGACAAGGATTCCCGCAACGGCGTCGGGAAATCCACACTGATCGAGATCATTTCATTCGTGCTCGGCGCATCAATCAAAGGTAAGAAAGGTTTGGGCTGCGAGGGCTCAGCGAATGGTCGTTCACCATTGACCTAGTTCTCGGTGGACAGGCGGTTTCCGTCACACGTGCGACGAAAGACTCCGGTAAGGTGTTTATCGAAGGCAGCACCACCGGCTGGCCACAACAGCCCGAGAGGGATCGCAAGACGGGCGCCTTTGCTTCAAGATCAACGACTGGGTATCGGTGCTCGGCGTCCTGATGTTTGGCTTACCATTGGCAGGATTTGTTCGCACATATGCACCCACGTTTCGCAGCCTCATTTCGTATTTCATCAGACGTGGCAAAGACGCATATTCCGAGGCGTTTGAGCATTATCGAAAGCAGCACGAGTGGGACAGGCAGGTTAACAACGCCTTCCTGCTGGATCTTGCCTGGGAAGATGCCAGCGAATGGCAGAAGTTGAAAGACAAGAAAACCTCGTTGGAAGAACTGAAAAATGCCAAAGAAGCGGTCTGATGGCTGAAATCATGCAAGGGTCGCTGGGCGAACTCGAAGCGTCCAAGATCAGGCTTGAGACGCTCGTAAGGCAAGGAGAATCGGGCATTGTCTCCTTTAAGATTCACCCGCAGTATAGCGAGATCGAAGAACGCGCCAATCGTCTCGCAAGCGAGATCAATGCGACCGCAAACACGATCATAGCCGACCGTCAACTGCTCGGAAATTATCAGGCCGGGCTCGCGGAAACCCCGGAGCCGAACGTCGACGACGTCATAGCGATTTACGAGGAGGCTGGGGTATTTTTCCCGCAACAGTCGAGGAAGCGACTCGAAGATGTCAAAGATTTTCACCACACGTTAATACAGAACCGCCGCCGTTTCCTTTCGGCAGAAATAACGCGGTTGCGGCAGTCGATCGAAAAGTCTGAGATGACACAGCGGTCGCTCGACGAGGAGAGGTCTTCCGTCATGGCGGTCCTTCAGAGCCATGGTGCGCTGAGGCAATTTAGCCAATTGCAGAGGATTCACGCAGAACACGTCGCTCAGCTCGCGGCGATCGACGCTCAGATTGCCACGTTACGAAAACTCGAAGAAGGAAGAGGGCTCTTCTCCAAAGTGTGTGGGTGAAATAACGCGTCTGATGGCCTGCTGGCCTCTTGATTTCAGGGGTTTTCCATCGTTCTCTCAAGGGGAATGAACTGGCATGATGAACGAATGCGAAAAAAACGCCGGCTTGATGATGCGTATTGCTTCCCCGGATTCCGTCCGGAACCGGCGGTTCGTGGTCTCTTCGGAGATCCCAAGGCACGTCTTGTTCGCCTCGTGCGCCGGGAAAAAAAACGGCATGTGGGGCCTGCGGGAGGATTCGGCGAACGTTCTACGATCACAAGGTCCGGCGCGTGCGCGATCTATCCTGTGGCGACACTCGGGTGCACCTGGAGTTCGAGATCCGGCGCGTGTCCTGCCGGAGCTGCGGCACCGTGAAGCAAGAGACGTTGAGCTGGTTGGCCGACAATCCGTTTTACACCAAGCGCTTTGCCTTCTATGTGGGGCGGCGCTGTCGGGCCGCGACTATTCGGGATGTAGCTCGCGAACTCCGCCTGGACTGGAAAACGGTCAAGGCACTGGAGATCGAATACATGCGAGAGCAACTCTGTCGTGCCGGGACGCCCGCCCCGTCGGTCATCGGCATCGACGAGATTTCTATCGGCAGGTGGCACAGTTACCGAATCATCGTGAGCGACTTGGTCCGCGGTCGGCCGATCTGGTTCGGGGGCAAGGACCGCTCCGAAGCGAGCATGGACGAGTTCTTTGCCTGGCTCGGCCCCGAGAAATGCCGGAAGATCCGCCTGGCCGTTATGGACATGTGGAAGGCATTCCGCAAATCCACTCTCAAGGAGGGCCACGCCCCGAAGGCTCGGATCATCTACGACAAGTTCCATGTCCTCAAACACCTGGGGGCAGCTATGGACAAGGTGCGTAAGCAGGAATACGCGCGCCTCTCGGGGAAGGACCGTCGCTTCATCAAGGGGCAGAAATACACTTTGCTCTCCCGTTGGGAGAACCTTACCGTTGAAGGAAAACAGGCGCTGAAGCTGCTGTTCGGGGCCAACCGGCGGTTGAACAAAGCTTACCTCCTGAAGGAGTCGTTCGGCCAGCTCTGGGACTACAATCGGCCGGGTTGGGCTCGCCGGTTCTTCAACGACTGGAAAGATGCTTTGAAGTGGCAACGGCTGGAGCCCTTTTGCAAGTTCGCCGCGATGGTAGAGGCCCACTGGGACGGCATCGAGGCGTATTGTCACGAGGAGAACAAAGTTCCGCTGGGTTTCGTCGAGGGGATCAACAACAAGGTCCGAGTCATCCAACGCCGGGCCTATGGACTGCGAGACGAGGAATACCTTCGTCTCAAGATTCTGACCTGTATGTTGCCAGAAATCTGAAGAACTCATCGCGAGGTTTGTGATCCAGCAACTGGAGTGGATTTTGGGAGGCATGGCTCCGGTGTCCGATGGTGTCAAGCAAAGACCCCCGATGGCTTTGCACCACCAGGGGTCTGATGCACCCTCGTGCACCGTCGACCTGGTTATCCCTTGTCGGGTTGCGTCCCCGCAGAGCCCGACTCCGTTTCACCAGGTAGCGTCAGATTAGCTTCGGCACAACAATGCGGCAAGCCGCCATCGGACACCGGAGTCATGCCTCAGAAAATCCTCTTATATAGATTTCCAACTGAAAAAAGGTCACGAAGTTACCCACACACTTTGGAGAAGAGCCGGAAAGAGTAATGTCCGGATCGAAGAGGAATTGCTAAGAAAAAAAACCAGGAATGACCTGGATGATCGCCGGCTGCAACGACAGCAATCGATCGAGCTATTCAACGCGAATTCGGAAGTCCTTTACGAGTGCCCGGCAATCTGGTTATCGATGTAAGCGCCTCGGGCTTCAAATTCGACGTGGAGATACTACGATCATCGAGCACCGCCGTCGGCAACATGAAGATCCTCTGCTACGACTTGATGCTCGCCGAGCGATGGTCGGAGCGGAATCCTTCCCCAAGAATGTTGATACACGACAGCATTCTTTTTGACGGCGTCGATGAACGGCAAATTGCTCACGCGTTGGAACTTGCGGCCCGAAAATCCGAACAATGTGGATTCCAATATATCTGCACATTAAATTCGGACATGATTCCTTGGGAAGATTTCCAAGACCATTTCGATCTGAATGCTTTCGTCCGATTAACTCTTACGGACAGAACAGCTTCCGGCAGCCTCTTGGGAATTCGATACTGAAATGACAGCCGATAAAACAGGATCCAAGGTATCTCTTGGCCCTTGCTCACGCCTTCACTATTTCCCGCACAGACAGGTCGCCGCATAAGACAAATTCGACCAAATGCTTCACGGAGCGCCTCTCAAATTCGTTGATCAATACCGGCACGGCGCTGATCCTCGCATGTTTCGATAGTACTGGCTGGCCGGTTCGCAGATCACGTAGTAGACAGCCATGCCGTGTTCATCGGGCATGAGCAGGCTGCGGATACCCACTTCGACCAGGGACCAGACGCCGCGGCCTTCCAGCCCGTAGCTGGCGGGAATATCCACCAGTACCGCTTCCTGCCGGTTCAGCCTCGTTCCTCAAGAGTTGACTGCCACGCCCACCTTGTGCGCGACAGCGCCCGGCACTTGCCGCGCGTTACCCCAGCGCACGATCTGCAACTGGCCGTCGCGCCAAACCGGCAAGCGGCGATGCGAATCGCGGGAACGAATCGGTATCCGGGATTGTTGCCGCGTCTGCAGCCCCTTTGGCTAGATCCGTGGCCTCCCGATACGGGCGGCCTCTCGCTGCCCACTGCGGCGTTCCAAAGTCGTGCTACAAGGACTCGTTAGACTTCCACCGTGCAGAATTCGCACTCTTTCCGGTCATCGCAGAGACCAAACGAAAACCGATGGTCGCGCTGTAACTCGCCGTAAGTCCAATGGGCGGCGCGGGATTCGAACCTGCGACTTCCACCGTGTGAGGATGGCTGGAAAACCGCAAAAACAAGGGAAATAACGACTTACATTTTTCGGGAATACCAAGAATCGCAAGGATTTCAAGGTTAGCGTGCAGCTTAGTGGTCCTTTTCACAATTAACGGTGGGGTTAGATTCGGTGCGCCGTTCGGACTGTCGGCCATTAGCCGACCGACGCAAGAGACACGAGATCCCGTTTGGCTTCCAGCTGGCGGACCGCTATCAGGCTAAGACCTGGAAGGTAGCGCAGCCGATCGTTATCAAGGTTGAAGTACACGCCCAGGGAACCAACCGTCGGGCCGTAGTTACGAACCGCCCGGGATGGGAAGTCATGCCGTCGGCGATTTACGACGAGTACGCCGAGCGGGGCGAGAGCGAGAACCGAAACAAGGAACTGAAGCGGGAATTACAAGCCGACCGCCTCAGCGACCATCGGTTTATGGCAAACTATTTTCGATTATATCTTCATGCAGCTGCACTAAATTTGCTGGTGCGGCTCCGGCGTGCTGTCGTCTTGTCGCCTCCGACAACCACCGAACTGGGACTGCCGGCCGAGTTGCCTACCGCGGCGATCGACGTACCGCACCGTAAACGATTCTTCAATCGACGTCGCGTGCGCGATCCTCTCGGGGAAGGATTCGCCTGTACCTGGAGGACTCGCCTGATCAAAGTCGCCGCCGAAGTGATCACCCGCGCCCGGCGTGTGATCGTGCGGCTTTCAGCGAGCTGGCCGCACCTGGACCACCTACTAAAGGTAAGTCAGGTCGTGACCAGGCTGATACATGCCCCGCCGCCAGCGTAAAATCGGCGTACGGCTAGCGGAATAGGCAGGACAACTACGGGCCTTTCACGATACGGGTAGGGGGTGGTGCGCCTCGCCGGCGCTTGCACGCCCGGACTCGCCACTCAAGACCCAGATCTCTAATTGCATGAATGGGTGCGAATAATCCGGGATAGCGGTCCGCCAGGAAGAGCCGCTGTGGTTTCTTGGTCTGCTCAAAGTCCTTCATTGCCTGTTTGAGCAGCTCATCGCTGAGGTCGCGGAGTCGCGAATTCATGCCGATGCCAAAGGTGTAGGACAGCCGCAGTTCCGCACAGACGTCATACATCAAAGGCGCAGCGAAGCCGCTGTCAGCCCGCACGTGGATGTGCACGTCGGGCCAGACGGCACGCAACCGCCCCACCAGATACCGAAGGTCGTTGTCGACCCCGAGAGTCGCCGAGCAGGTGCCATGCCGCAGGCCAATCATCACCGTCATGTCGTTCTCGGCGCACGTAACAACAATCGGCAGATATTGATACTGCTCATAGTATCCGTGAAACATGATCAATTGCTGATCGCCATGCGCGGGATCGTCGAAGGCATCGAGATCGAGAGTGATGTGGCCCGGCGGAGTCTCAAACGATTGAATGAACAGGTCGACGAAGACGTCCCTCAGACGCCACAAGTCGGGGATCGAGACAGCATTCTCAAATCGCGAGAGCGTGGGTTGACTGGCCAAGTCAGGATCATCGGGTAGGCGATCTGCAATCAGTTTGAAGATCGGGTCCGAACGCAGAGTATCGTGATCGTTCTGGTCCTCGTAGTCGGCGAGGATACCGAAGATCCGTTGCCGAACCATGTCGAGCAACGGCTGCCGAGTGAAGAGGGGGTCCCGCTTGTCCTCGATCGCGGCGGCGAACTGCTCGGTGAGCCGGACCTGACCATCAAACTGGCGGATCGGCAACAGCCCGGCGTCGGTTGAGAGAGGTGCGTTAGAAATCTCGATGTGAACCGGCCGAGACGGAAAGAAATCAAGTGACAACTGCGGAACAGACTGTAAACTCATAGAAGACCTCGGTACTGGCGTGTAAAGTGACTTGTATCAACACCTTATACGTCAACCGAGGTCTATTTGTTGGACGAACTTTGAATAATCCGGGCTAAGCGGGGCCGAAGTGGGTGAATGACCTCGTCGCGGGTGAGGCACTCGGAACGAGTTTGTGAAAGTAAACAATGGCATGGGAATTAGACGAACTGCGACCATAACAAACTAGGACGTAACTACAATTGTCCAACTGCCATTTCCCTGCCGGGAGTCGTATTGGATCGACCTGACCGCGTGACTGCTTCGTCCAATCTCCTAGCCAAGACCGGCGCCAACCGACGGCCTCGACTGAGGGGAGTGTGCAACGTCACCCGGTGATCCTTGTGGGTAATGAGGTCGCTGGGCATTCGCGTGCTTCCGAGTAATCGACCGCAGCAATTTCGACTCAATCGAAGTCGGTTTGTCGGCCCGAGGCATCTCCGCCCAAGGTCGTCAAGCAGCATTCCCCGCCGACGGATCCTATTCACCTTCCGCTCGTTTGGAGCGAGAGCGTCATCGTAGCTGAATGCAAGGCACCTGAAATCCGCAAAACAGTGCCATCGTGTGTCGGCAGGAACGAGGTCGTCTCGCTGCCGCAAGCATCTGCTATAAAACGATCTTCGCTGCGTAGCGTGCAGCGAAAGCGCATACACTCGCCGTAAGTCCAATGGGCGGCACGGGATTCGAACCTGCGACTTCCACCGTGTGAAGATGGCACTCTAATGCAGCCCGCCTTCGCATTCCCATTGCCGCAGTCACGTCAAGAAGCTCTGCAAGCTTTGCCTCGAGCAACTCGCCGACCAATGCGGGATTGGCCTTGCCGCCGGTCTGTTTCATTACCTGGCCGCGGAGAAATCCTTTGACGGCGTCGGGCTTTTTCTTCCCTTTTTTGAGCTCCTCGAGTGCCTGGGGATTGGCGTCGATGGCCGCCGCGACGGCTACCGCCAGCGCGTCGCGATCCGAGACCATCTGGTAGCCACCTTGGGCGATGATGGTCTCGGCGGGTTCACGGGTTGCGATCATCTTTCCGAGGATGTCGCGCCCCTGGTTGGTGTTGAGCTCGCCCTTTTTCACGCGGTTGATCAGGCCGGCAAGCCGGTCAGGACGAACCGGAAACTCTGCGACGGTGAGCTTCTTTTCTTTGATGGTCCGGAGCACGTCTTGCTGGATCCAGTTGCTCGCCAACTTGAATTCGCTGGTGGCCTTGGCGACGGCATCAAAATAATCGGCGACATCCTGGCCTTGCTCGACCAGCACATTGGCGTCGTAAGGAGAGAGACTATAATCGGTCTCGAATCGATGGCGGCGTGCCGCGGGAAGCTCGCCGATCGAGGAACGGACGCGATCCACCCAGGCGTCATCAACGACTACCGGAACCAAGTCGGGCTCGGGAAAATACCGGTAGTCGGCGGCCGTCTCTTTTTCGCGCTGGGGCTTGGTGACTTCTTCGACGTCGTTCCAGCCGCGGGTCGTCTTGGGAGCGTCCTTGATCGTCTGGCCGTCGTCACGCCATTTGGCGTACTGGCGCTCGACCTCGTAATGGAGCGCCTTTTCGACGGACCGGAAGCTATTCAAGTTTTTGATTTCAACGATCGGCGTGGCGATTTTCTGGCCATCGCCGTTGATGTGAAGGTTGACGTTGGCGTCGCATCGTAGCGAACCTTCCTGCATCTCACAATCCGAGACTTCGAGGTAGCGAAGAGTTAGCCTCAGCTCCTCCAAGCAGCTGCGGGCGTCTGCGGGTGTGCGGATTTCGGGCTCGGTGACAATTTCCAGGAGAGGGATCCCGGCGCGGTTCAAATCGACCTCAGAAAAGCCGCCGTCCCCGTGAATCAGCTTGCCCGTATCTTCCTCCAGGTGAATCCGCGTCAATCCGCACCGTCCTCCTCCGCCACCGTCTTTCCGCACGGGAATCTCCAGATGACCGCCACGCGAAAACGGCAGGTCATACTGGCTGATCTGATAATTCTTTGGTAAGTCGGGATAGTAGTAGTTCTTGCGGTCCCATTTGGTGAACGGGGCGATTTCGGCATGGAGTGCGACGGCTGTCTTCAAGGCGAGGTCAAAGGCCTTGCGGTTCATCACGGGCAGCGTGCCGGGCAGACCGAGCGAGACGGGATCCGTCTGCGTATTGGGGGGCAGGCCGAAGTCGGTGCCGCTTGACGAGAACATCTTGCTCTCGGTCTGAAGCTGGACGTGAATTTCGAGTCCGATGATGATTTCGTAATCCATTTCTCCCCCATTATACCAGTCCCGGCCGCTTGAGATGCCAATCGGTGGCACGCTCGAAGATTCGGGCGGTGCGCAGCAGCATGTCCTCGGCGAACGGCGCGGCCACGAGCTGGAGGCCGATCGGCAAGTTGGCCTTGGTAAGTCCGCACGGAATGCTGATCCCGGGGATACCGGCGAGGTTGGCCGTGATCGTATAGATGTCGGACAGATACATCGTCAGCGGGTCGGCCGTGCGCTCGCCGACCGCGAAAGCGGGCGTCGGCGACGTCGGACCCACGATCATGTCGACTTCCTTGAAGGCCGCGTCGAAGTCCTCGCGGATCTTGCGGCGGACCTGAAGAGCCTTGTTGTAATATTGGTCGGCGTATCCAGCCGACAATGCAAAGGTACCCAACATGATCCGACGCTTGACCTCCGGACCAAATCCTTCAGCGCGGCTGGCCATCATCATTCGAACGAGCGGTGGTAGGCCCTCTTCGCTGGGATATTTGGCGGCATAGTCTTCGGCGCGATGGCCGTAGATGGTGCCGTCGTAGCGAGCCAGGTTGCTGGAGCACTCCGCTGGGGCGACGATGTAGTAGGCCGGGATGCCGTAATTGGAATGCGGCAAAGAGACTTCCTTGATGGTTGCCCCGGCCTTTTCGTAGATCCGAATTGCTTCCTGCACTGCCGCGGCAATTTCGGGATCGAGGCCCGCGCCGAAGAATTCGCGGGCAACGCCTATTCTCAGAGAGTCTGGGGGGGTATTCAAGTTCTCGACGTAGTCTGGGATCGGCTCATCGACGCTCGTCGAGTCGTGCGGGTCTGGTCCGGCGATCACGCTCAATAGTAAGGCCACGCCGGCGACGTCGCGGGCAAACGGCCCGACCTGGTCGAGAGAACTGGCGAAAGCGATAAGTCCATACCGACTGACGCGGCCGTAGGTTGGCTTGAGGCCGACGACGCCGCAGAAGGCCGCGGGCTGGCGGATCGAGCCGCCGGTGTCGGTGCCAAGGGCGAGGGGAACGAGCCCCGCCGCGACGGCCGACGCTGATCCGCCCGACGAGCCCCCAGGTACTCGCGCGGGGTCCCATGGGTTCAAAGTGGGTCCGTAGGCGCTATTTTCCGTAGACGATCCCATCGCAAACTCGTCCATGTTGGTCTTGCCGAACAAGATCGCGCCAGCGGCCCGGAGCTTGGCGATCACTGTGGCGTCGTAGGGTGGCCGAAAGTTGCGCAGCATGCGGCTACCGCACGTGGTCGGCTCGCCCTCGACACAGAGAACGTCCTTGATTGCCACTGGGACGCCCGCGAGCCGGCCAACCATCTCGCCTGCTTTGCGTTTCTCGTCGACGGACCGCGCCTGGGCCAATATGGCGTCTCGGTCGAGATGGACGAATGCGTTGAGCCGCTGGGCGCGATCGGCTCTCTCGAGCAAATCACGAACGATGGATTCGGACGTGATCTCGCCGGTGCTGAGCCGGCCCAGAAGCGATTCGGCCGTGGTGGCTTCGCTGCTCATTGAATGGCGTCCTCAGCTCGCGCTGGCCGGAGAACGGACGGACAAAAAACGTGGCATATGAGTCGGGCTCGCAGGGCGATCGATCATTCCAGAACGGCCGGCACGAGAAAGCCCTCTTCGTTGCGCTTGGGAGCGTTGGCTAGCGCCTGCTCGCGATCGAGCGCTGGCCCGCGCACATCGTCGCGGAACACGTTGCGCACCTCGATGCCGTGAGCCAGAGGTTCCACGCCGGTCGTGTCAAGTTCTTGAAGTTGGGCTACGTGATCTACGATCGAATTAAGCTGACCGGTAAAGGTCTCGATCTCTTCGGGACTAAGACGTAGCCGCGCCAAGAGAGCGACCTTCGCGACGTCAGCGGTCGACAGCGACATGAGTGTGCATTCCTTGGTCCCAGCCGGCCCGCGTCAACAATTCCGACAGGAATAACGACACTTTGGCAACGGCCGCACTTTCGGGTGAGCTTGTTGACAATAGACGGCCACAGTCTGACAGATTCGCCGCGGCGGTTCAAGGTTCGCCGCGACCCTCTGCCAGTTTGCTAGCCTGATGCGTTTGACGAGCGCCTTAACGCCTTCTATGCTATTTGAACACGTCGATCGGCGCGGATCGTGTAAAACTCACTCGAGCACTTTCCGAGGTGGCAAGTCGATGCAGGGACCAGTCGCGATTATCCTGGCCGCCGGCCAGGGAAAGCGGATGAAGTCGGACAAGGCCAAAGTCCTGCATGAGGTGTGCGGCCAGCCGATGATTCGTTACGTCGTCGATGCCGCGCGCGGTGCCGGAGCCAAGACCATCGTCGTGGTTATCGGTTACGCGGCCGAGCAAATTCGCTCGTATCTGGGCGACGAACCGGACGTTTTGTTTGCGACGCAGACGGAGCAGCTCGGCACGGGGCATGCGGCAAAGAGCTGTCGCCCGCTCCTTGCTGACTACGAAGGCCCCGCGCTCATCTTGGTTGGCGACGAACCGCTCTTGCGGCCCAAGCCCCTCGCCGACCTGTTGGATCGCCAGCATCGCGACCAGGCGGCCTGCTTGCTGGGAACGGCGATGCTCGGGGATCCCACCGGTTTCGGCCGAATCCTTCGCGACTCGGCTGGAAGATTTCTCCGTATCGTCGAGGAACGCGACTGCACGCCCGAGGAACGCGCCCTGAAAGAGGTCAACCCGAGCTGTTACGTTTTCGAGCTGCCCGGACTCTGGGACGCTCTCGACGAGATTGGTACCAGCAACGCCCAGGGCGAGTACTACCTGACCGACGCTCCGGAACACTTGAAGAACATGGGCCGAAAGGTTTTGGCGCTCAACGTATTGCACGCGGACGACGTGCTCGGGGTCAACACGCGCCAGCATTTGGCGCAGGCCTGTGCGATAATGCAGGCACGAATTCAGGATCACTGGATGACCGAAGGAGTGTCGATTGTTGACCCGCGGAACACGTACATCGACGGTCGGGCTGTGATCGGCCATGACACCGTCATCTACCCATTCACCGTGATCACCGGCCCAGCAAAAATTGGCGCGGATTGCCGTCTTGGGCCCTTCACTCACATCCGCGCCAGTTCAGTACTCGAAGACAATGTGGAACTGGGCGCGTTTGTCGAGGTCAAAGATTCGCAGCTGGGAAAGGGGACGATCGCGCGGCATTTGGCCTACCTGGGCAACGCCATCGTCGGAGAAGGGGCAAACATTGGCGCGACTGCGGTCACGGCGAATTTCGACGGCCAGATCAAGAGTCAGACGCACATCGGCGTCCGCAGCCGGATCGGCGCCGGCGCGATCTTGATCGCGCCTGTAACCACTGGCGCCGGCTCCGTCGTGGGGGCCAATGCCGTAGTCACCCGCAATCAGGATGTCGCCGACGGCCAAACGGTTGCTGGAATTCCGGCTCGGCCGTTGGAAGTCCGTCAGCGTCTTCGGGAAGAATGACCGCTCAATGCTTGGCTTTCTCGAGCATTTCGATTCAACGCGCCGCCGCGCAATCATGGGCTCAATTCGTCCGCAGCACGCTGAGCGCAGGGACAGATTCTCGCCCAAACAGCCAGTCCACCCAGGGCCAGGCACAAAAGCACGAAAGACGATGGCTCAGGCACTGCGGCCGCCGCGATGAGCGAGTCGGCGTATGTGGTCGGATGCACGATGTCCCAGAATAGATAGCCCTTGGCGTTGGTCCCACCGTTGTCCTGGACCGCATCGGTCGTGACGTTGGTGAATCCATAGAGTGATGGATCGTTAATAACGCTCTGAGTGATTCCGTATACGTTTAACACCTGGATCTGGATCCCCAGGCTTTGCTCGAGCTGAGTGGCCTCGGCACTCAAGATTTGATTGAACGCCATGGTCAGGGCATTGAGCTCCTGCTGAATCTGCGGCGGATAGGTAAGTGTGATAGGAAGGCTTCCCAATGCCGCCAGGTTGGGAACGATGAAATGCTTGGCGCCCGCCAGCGCAAGAGTGGTGATCTCGGTCGCGATGTTCTGAGCGGGAATGAATGGGTTGGTCTGACCGCCGTTGAGGAAGTCGTTGGCGCCGCCCCAAATGGTAAATAGCTGATTGGGGCTGGGTGTATGGGACCCGAGATACGTGGCAATCTGGGTTCCGATGTTGGGGACGGTGGCTGTCGCGCCGAGAAACGTTGATGACGTGGTGCCCATTCCGGTCATAGCGCCGCCGTAGGCATAATCAGTTCCTCCGTTAACGCTGGCGGTCGGGGCGGCAATTCCGAGATCATGGGCCAGATACTCAAGCCAGATAGGGCCGTTCGAAAACCGCCCCTGGTCGTAATGAAGTGCCGATGGTGGCGATGCCCCAGCGGTTGCCGCGTAAAAATTCCCCAGGTCGGACAGACTGTCGCCGAAGCTGACGATTCCCGTGACTTGTCCTCCCCGGGCTGCGCCGCCAGCGAGCGTCATCATTCCGAGCGCGATCAAAACCATCCCAGTTGATTTCATCATGAATCTACGTGGCACCATCGGCTCATCGACTCCCTTCTTACACGGTTCAACTCGCTTGGTTCGACAATCTGCTTGATACTCCGCTTCGCTAGATGCGAATCCGAGCGAAGCCGGACTCGAAAAATTGAGAATTTCGCAAAGAATTTCGATTGCGCGGTGAACGGACGGGCGCGTGTGGCGTTTCCAAGTGATTGACAGTGCGATGCACACTTCCCATAATCGCGCACTCGCAACCTCAATGCCGAGGGGGGTCTAGATGGAGCGAGCTGGCGAGGCGAGGTCGGGCGATTCTTCCCTTATCGAGTTGGAGTCGTGGATCCAAGCGGCTCGACAAGGTGACCGTGAGGCGTTAGGACAGGCGCTATCATCGGTCAGAGACTACCTGTTGCTCGTAGCCAATGAGGAGCTTGATCCGGCCCTTCATGGGAAGGGGAACGCTTCCGATCTGGTGCAGGAGACGTTCTTGCGGGCGCAGCGAGGCGTGGAAGCGTTTCGCGGGCGCACCGTCAGTGAATGGCGGCACTGGCTGCGGAGCATCTTGATACGCAACCTGGCGCAGGAGCGGCGACGGTTTCGCTCGACTGCAAAGCGGCGGATCCAGCTCGAAGTGAGTATCGGTGATAAGGTATGGCTCGAAGCCGCGCGAGACACCGAGAATCCCAGCCTCAATCTGGCGCAGCGCAGCGCGAGGCGGCGCTTTACGAAGGGTTGAATCGTCTGCCGGAGCATTATCGTCAGGTGGTGGTGTGGCATCATCGTGAGCAGATATCGTTTGAGGAAATCGGGCGGCGCTTCCTGATTAGTGCCGAGGCCGCCCGCAAGCTCTGGACGCGTGCACTTGGTCGGTTACGCAAGGAGCTGGGTCCAGCCCATGATTCGCAATGATTCGCTGACGCACAATGACGATGTCCTGGGCCCACCGTCAATCGAGACGGGCGTCCCACTTTCGTCGGACGTCGGCGTGGTAACTGACGAATCGGTGGAATTCGAATCGGCTCTCGAGATCGAGGAAACACTGCGCGTACTCGATGAGATCTGGCCGCGCGATCTCGGTCGCGACGCGGAGATTCCAAGGCAATTCGGGCGATTTTCAATTCTCGGCGAGCTCGGGCGTGGCGGGTTCGGCGTTGTATACCTGGCGCAAGATCCACTGTTAAAGCGCAGCGTGGCGCTCAAGGTGCCGATGGTAGGTGTATTGTCCGGGACCGAGAGCTGGAGGCGTTTCCTGCGCAAGGCGCGCGCGGCGTCGCGGCTGGATCACCCGAATTTGATCCCAATGCTCGAAGCCGGCGCCATCGGACCGGTGGGCTATATCGTCTCGGCACACGTCGCCGGACCGAGCCTTGAGCAATGGTTGAGGCACAATTGCGACGAGGCCTCGCCTGGGTGGGGAGCGCGACTCATTTTGGCACTGGCGCACGCCATCGAGCACGCACATCAGCGAGGCATACTCCACCGAGACCTGAAACCAGGCAACGTATTGCTGCAGGCGCCTGAATTGGACGGAGCAATACCCAGCCAGCACGACTGGAAAGCGGTCCCCGCGCGATCGTGGACGCCCCGGATCTGCGACTTCGGCATGGCAAAACTGCGCCGAGCTCGAGGCCGAAGAAAGCCGATCGCGAGTCGTCGCTGGCTCACCCCCCTACATGGCGCCCGAGCAGGCGGAAGCGCGACATGGGGAGATTGGACCGGCCACCGACATCTACGGTTTGGGGGCGATTCTCTACCAGATCTTGACGGGCCGGCCGCCGTTTTACGGCAAGAACGATCTTGAAACGCTCCAAAAGGTCGTGAACGAAGAGCCGGTCCCACCGCGACAGGTTCGACATGCCCTGCCTTTTGACTTGGAGTCGATTTGTTTAAAGTGCCTTGCCAAGGAACCACGCCGGCGCTACGAGAGCGCGGCGGCACTCGCCGATGACTTGCAACGGTTCCTCGACGGCAGGCCCATCCGGGCTCGTCCGGTTGCCGCTTGGGAACGCGCCTGGAAGTGGGCTAGACGGCGCCCGGCTCTTGCCGCACTGGCGACGGCGATGACGATCGCGGTATTCGCCGGTGTGTGTGGTTTGCTATGGCACGACGCGGTGCTCCGTCGGCTCAACGAGCAGCTCCACCTTGAGGCAAGGCGGGCCGAAGCGAACGCGCAAGACGCGCGTATTCAGCGAGCACAATTCGAAATGCGCGAGGCATTGGTCAGGCAACAGCTAGCGGGACACCAGATTTCAAGCGCGCAACACGCTGTAATGGCCAAGAACTTCGGACTGGCGCAGCGGCTGCTCGAGGCAGCTTCAACCGAAATCGGAATCGCCGACAATCACGGTTTTGCTTCGTCTTATCTGGGTCGATTCACGCGCGACCGACTTCAGGTCTTCGCGGGGCATAACGCTTCCGTGGAGATCGTCGCCGCCGATCACGGCGGCCACGTTTTGGCGTCGGGCGATGCCGCTGGCGAAGTATGGTTGTGGAACATAACAACCGGCCGCTCGGTGCGCCTTCCGGCTACGCACAGCACAAAAGTAAAACACCTCGTTTTCAGTCCCGACGATCGAACGCTGGCATCGTGTAGTGAAAACATTGGTGAAACCATCCTCTGGGATGTTCCGGAAGGCTGCATTCGTGGGCGGATGACAAACTCCAGCCCCGGCACCGTATCGTCCCTCATGTTCATCGAAAACGGAACTCGGCTAGTTGCGGTCAGAGCGGATGTCAACCGACGCGTTCCTCCCATCGCCTGTTGGGACATCACCGCGGCAACTGGGGACTTCCCGCGCGTTTCCGCCCATGAACTGGCAAGGATCGTACGGGATTTGGCCGACGAACGCCTGGAGCAGTTGGCCGATCTGCTCGATGAAAATCCGTCGGCAATCGTCTCTCTTTCCAGCGTCTCTGGGCTGAAGGACTCTTTGAGAACGCGCCCGGCGCGCGGTGTCGCCTGCACGCGCGACGGCGAACTGGCAGTCATTGCCACCGGTGACGGCAGGTTCGAGCTATATCGCACGGCGGTTGAACTCCACCTGGGCACGGGTCATCTCGCGGGGAGCGGATCAGCGCTTGTGTTGCGAGATCCCACCAGGGTTGTGTCATTTGCTACGTCTCAGGATCGGCGGAGGCCCGAGCGGATGGCGTGCCATCTGTTCCCGCCTTCGCCTGACCAAAAGTCGGGATGTGAAAGGGTTGAGCGTCTCACGCACATCGATCGTCTCTCGTTTAGCCTGGACGGCCAGCAACTCGCGATCTGGCGAGAGGATTTGAATCGGTTGTCCGTCATCGACTTAACAACCGGTAATGAGCGCGCACTTCGCGCTGGGTGAGCTCAACGATCTCAACACGCTCTGTTTCACTCCCGACGGGGCAAGCCTGGCATTTGGAACAGCTCACCGCGAAGTCCAACTGTGGCATTTGCGCCCACCGCGAAATCCCGACGTCTTGCGTGGACACAGTCCCAAAGAAGCATGGTCCGTGGCGTTCGCGCCGGACGGGCAAACGATCGCTTCCTCCGGAGATGACCTTCTTGTCCGACTTTGGGATCCCGCGACCGGCCGAGAAAAGGCAGCGCTCCGCGGTCACCACTCGCTCGTATCCACGGTCGCGTTCTCATCCGACGGGCGCACGCTTGCCAGCGGCAGCTTCGACACCCATTACCCGACATCGATCATTGTTTGGGACATCGCCACATTGAGCCGGCGTTTCTTTATGCGGAGCTCCGGCAAACCCGTCCGCTCGATTGCTTTTCACCCTGACGGTCGCACGCTTGCGTCTGTGAGCGGCGATCTTTACGTTTATGACCAGGTGATGATCTGGGACACTAATCTCGGCCAGCAAACTGGCTCGATTGGCCAACCAAACGACAATCGGCATCTCGCTTTCAGTCCGGATGGACAAACTCTTGCATCCACGTCGGCCACTCGGGGGATCGCGCTCACAGACATGGTCACCGGCCGTATTCGAATGATCGCGACAGACGCCGCGGTGTCAGCGATCACGTTTTCGCGCGATGGCTCACAGATCACTGGGGGGCACGCGAGAGGAAAAATTGAAACGTGGGCTGTCGCCTCCGGTTTGCGAGTCCAAACTTTCCCTGGCCATGCCAGTGCCGTCTTGGGGCTGACGCTCTCTCCCGACGATCGCACGCTCGCGTCGGCTAGCGAGGACCGCACCGTGCGAGTCTGGGATACCATTACCGGCCAGCAGCTGCTCTGTCTGACCGATTGCAAGGCACGCGTCAATGCCGTGGCATTTAGCCCTGATGGCAGTACGCTCGCTGCGGCCGATCACACGGCGCAATCACGCTTTGGCGCAGCGACCCCCGACGGTGAGAGGTCGGATTCAGGTAGCGAAAGGCCGTGTTCTATGCTCGCGACGACGACGCGTGGCTGCTGACTCAGTACGATTCGCCGCTCGTAATCTCGCCACCGGATCTTGTCGAGAGCGCCTGGTAAACGCCGAGTGGGTGGGGGGCGATCACAGAATAAAGTATTCCATCATACGCGATGTTCTTACCGATGCATGTATCGTCGTTGTAAGGCATCGTATTGATGGTATCCTTGATAAATCGGACGGAGCCGTCGCAAAAGACGAAGTTAGCCCCGCCGGGGTGAAAACTGCCGGCAGCTCCGGTCCAGGATGAGTTGAACTTGTTTCCCGTGTTCAGGCACTTGCCGTCGGGATTCAAGGGAAAAAGCGTAGTGAAGGTCGCATCGCCGGCCGTCGACCCGGGCCACCAGTGCCAGAGCAGCTGTTCCCGCGGCGTCAGTTTACCGTAGGTCCACTCGCCTAACATGATCGTGTTCGTGGTGCCATCCTTGATGTCGGCGATACTGACCTGGCTCAATTGAAAGACCACCCCATTCGAGTTGGCCACCCTTGTCTGCAAGGTCGGGTCATTGAGTGCGACCTGCTGAAACCAGGTGCCGGCGCTGGCGCAATAGCTACTGTAATGCATATAGACTGGGCCGGTATAAAGCGGCGAGTTCTGCCCTGCCGGCAGCGTCTGCCGCTGCGTCACGGCAGGGTCGCTAGGGCAAGTATAGACGCTCAATCCGACATCGTAGACCGTCGTATTTTCGGCGTTCCAAATGCTCATGTTCTGATTGAGAGCCGAATACAGAGCCCCTTGCTCGATGAACGGTAACAGGCTGACGCGCCATCCCCAGCCGGTCGTCGGGCCGGCGCTAGGGTTGCGGGCATCGCTTGTGTAATTGAACGCCGTGGCGAAGACACCGTGCACGTCGTGATAGGCATGAAACCCGAGCGCCAATTGCTTGAGATTATTGGCACACTGGAGCCTTTGCGCCGCTCCCCGCGCGGCCTGTACGCCGGGCAGCAATAGTCCGATAAGGATCGCGATGACCGCAATAACCACCATGAGCTCGATCAACGTAAAACCTTCAGGTCGTTTTGGACGTGGACCGACCACGGTGAGCATGAGGACCCTCATACACATCAATAGATGTTAATTTGAATTGTCTAGCAAGTTTCGAGAAGAGGACGAGGCGGCAAACGAAAGCAAGAGTTGAATGGTTTTTTTTTGCGCATTAGCGCGGCCGGCCTTTGACGACCGAGCCATCGAAAGACTGCAGTTAAACGACCAATCTCAAGCATTCATTTAATGCAATTTGGCATAGTAACACATTAGCTCCTGCAAAAGCTACTAAAATTTACTATGTTGTACTTTTGAAAATCGGAGTCGCAGCTCTCGATTGTCCGATCATGAGCTCTTGGCCGACGACGTGGGCGATGCCATTGAACACGCCTTCCCAGTCGCCGGGAGTGGATTGGCGGAAGATGCGCATGGTTGGGTACCAAGGACTGTCATCACGGTCGAGCAGCCAACGCCACTCGGCGACCGACGGCACGGCGACGAACACCCTTGCCCCCAGGGCGCCAGCCAGGTGCGCGAGCGCAGTATCGGGCGCCACTACCAAATCCAGTTGTTGGATCACAGCGGCTGTGTCGAGGAAATCGCGTCGATCTTCGCCCCCGTGTTCTGGGTGGGTCAGCTCAACTACGCGAAATTGTCCCGCCAGAGCGGCGATCTGCTCGCGACCATCCCCTTTCTGCAGACTGACCAGACAAACGTTCGGCAGCCGGGCGAGGTGAGCGAAATGCATCAGCGGGAACGAGCGCCAGCGGTCGACCTTGTTTTCGCGATTGCCTTGCCACGCGATTCCAATTTTGAGAATTCGAGACGGTTTACTCGAGCCGCCCTGTGCTGCTGGCATGGCACGCTCGATCGCTTGGGCGACAACCGGCTGCCAGTATCGTCTCGTGCCCGCATCCGCCGAGAGATATGGGACGTCAGCGGGGATGGTTGCCAGCGTCGTCCGCAGGATCGCCGGCAGGCTCAAAAGCGGCGCATGAACGTCGCAATCTGGCAGTGGCGAATTCCATTTCACCACGCGGTCGACGCCTGGACAGCGAATTACAAGCCGGATCAATGGTTCAGGACACGCGACCACCACGCAGCCGCCCCCTTGCTGCTTGACGAGGGACGCATAACGAATGAAGTGCAAAGTATCGCCCAGACCCTGCTCGGCAACAAGCAGAATCGACCGGCCGTGGAGGTCGTCTCCACTCCAGCGGGGGCAGGTCACGCTCGGGAAGCTGCACTTGGGACATTTGAGCCTCCATTCGTACTCGGGCCAGCCACGCTCGAAGTCGCCGCGAGCCAGCCAGATCTGTGCGCGGTTGCGTCTGGCCTCGGGGAAATCGGGACGAAGGCCGACCGCCTTGTCGTAACAGTCAAGCGCCTCATCCCACTTCGCCTGCCGCGTGGTTGTCACTCCCAATCCGAGATATGAGTCATGTGACCGCGGCTCGAGCCTGAGAGCGGCGCGGAGGAAAGCGAGCGCCTCTTCAAATTTGCCCAGATCGGAAAGCGTCACACCCATGTTCCTGAGCGCTTCGGGGGAGTCAGGCTGGATCGCAATGGCCTGCCGATACCAAGCTAACGCCTGATCGAGTCGTCCCTGATCCCAGGAAATGTTTCCCAGATTATTCAGAATGGCAAAATCGTCAGATCCAATTGTTATAGCCTGTTGATAACACTCCTCGGCCTCGCGCAAACGACCCATTCGCCAGAGGGCCGTACCCAGATTATTGAGCGATCCGATGTGTTCCGGATTGATGCGAAGGACTTCGCGGAAATATGGCTCAGAATCGGCAAAAAGACCCCGATTGAGGAGCGCAGTGGCTTGATCAAAATAGACATGCACAATAAATGAACTTGCGACTTGACGGCTATCCCGGCTCATCATCACGTCACCTCTCAACACCTGCGGCTGCCTTGAGTTTGCTGTCTGCAAGATCACGACGGCATCTGATTAAGCCGCTCATACAGCTCGACGTAACGGCCGAAGAGTTCGTCATAAACACCCGCATTGGTACTGATGGGTTCGACCAGCCGTTCGATAGCGACCATGGCCCGGGCAGCCGCGTCGAAATCGGGATAGATTCCGGCCGCGAGGGAGGCGGCCATCGCCGATCCCAGCGCACAGGCTTCGCTCTCACGTGCGAGGTGCACCGGCTGTTTGAGGATGTCGGCATGAATCTGCAGCCAGAGCGCCGACTTGGCACCGCCACCGCCAAGGAAGATCCGTTCGACCTTGAGGCCGTGCGCTGCGCATCCTCGAGGATGTGTCGGGTGCCGCATGCCGTCGATTCGTAAATGGCCCGGAAAATGTGGCCTGGACCATGGGCGAGCGATAGTCCAGCAATAGCGCCGCGGGCCCGCGCGTTTTTGTAGGGAGAGCGGTTCCCTTGCCAATCGTCGCGAACGACCAGTCCCAAGGCTCCGGGAGGCACCGCCGCGGCTTGCTCGTCGAGCACCTGGAAGACATTAACGCCTCGCTCTGATGCCGCTTGCTGCTCGAAGCCGGCGAAGAGGCGGCGATACCAGTCGAGAATCGAGCCGGTGGCAGTTTGGCCGGCTTCAAGAGTATAGAGGCCCAGTACGGTCGCATCGGGATAACAGCCGGCCGCGCCCGAGCCAAAAACTCCGTCGCGCGACTGAGCAAGGTGGCAGGTGCTCGAGCCCACGATCACGGCGATGTCACCGTCTGTTGTCGCCCCCAGTCCGAGCATGCCCAGGTAAGCATCGATCCCTCCCTGAGCGACCGGAATCCCCGCGGGCAAGCCAAGTTCACGCGCCGCTCGCACGCTCAAGCGCGACTCTCCCTTGCCTAGCGGGACGATCCGCGCGGGCCATTTCGCCAGCAAGTCATCGAGATCGATCGTCTTCATCAACCGAACCGGCCAGCCGCCGTCGGGTCGGGCATAGTTCCACTTCACGGCAATGTGGTTGAGCGAGAGCGTCCATTCGCCAGTCAGTTGATACATCATCCAGTCGGTGCACTCGACGATCCGGTCGGCTCGCGCGTAGACATCCGGTTCATAGCGCTTGAGCCAGAGTGCCTTGGGGAGCATCCACTCGGGAGAAACCCGGCCAGACACATAGCGCAAAATCGGGTCGCACGTTTCGCTGATCAGGTCGGCCTCGCGGAAGGCGCTGATCCATCCAAAGCAGGGCCTTGCGCAACGGTTGACCGCCCAAGTCACAGGCAACGACCGTGCAAGCCGTGCAGTCGAGTCCGATGCCGGCGACCTGTCCAGCGTCGACGTCCCCCTGTTCTAGCGCGAGCCCAGTCGCTGCTCGTGCGGCCGACCACCACTGGAGCGGCTCTTGCTCGGCCCACGTCGGTCGAGGATACACCGTATCTATCGGCGCGATTCCAAACGAAACCGTCCGTCCGAACGTGTCGACGAGGGCGGCACGCAGGCTCTGGGTGCCGACGTCGATTCCAAGAAGCAAAGGCGATCGACCTGTGGCTGGCTGCATAAAAACGCGCCTCGAGACTCTACTTGAAATACCCCTCGCGCCCGCTGACATCCCATACCGTTCAAAGTACCTTTCGACTCTCCAGCAGAAACGTGACAGGTCCATCGTTGACCAGCTCGACCTGCATCATCGCGCGGAAGACGCCCGTCGCAACCTCCAGGCCCGATCCGCGGAGGGTGTCGGCAAATAGCAAATACAGCCTCTCGGCAAGTGCGGGATCGGCCGCCTCAGTGAAGCTGGGCCGCCGGCCGCCACGGCAATCCGCCAGGAGGGTGAATTGACTGACAACGAGAACTCCGCCACCAATGTCCGCGACAGTTCGGTTCATCTTGCCTGCGTCGTCCTCGAAACCACGCAGGTAAAGCACTTTTTCGGCCGTCCAGGCGGCATCCAACTCCGTATCCCCTTGGGCGACACCCAGCAACACCAGCCAGCCGCGTTCGATGCGGCCGACACATCCTCCATCGACCTCGACCGCGGCTCTGGCCACTCGCTGAAGTACTGCACGCATGGATCAAACTCCCACCGCTCGTGCTTAACGACAGTTCATCATAACGCGGCGACGATCAAGTCGCTCGTCTGTGAATTTGGGTAGCCCAAGATGCGGCAAGCTGATAATCTGCTCACTGCGAAAGTTACGGCAAGCGGTCGAGGCGAGCAAGGATCGCATCGCGAGGAGGCGAGCTTGGTCGGGTCGAAGCACGTGCGGCTCCGTGTGGGAGTCATCGGGTTGGGCCGGCTCTGGGAGACCCGGCACAAGCCGTCGCTTGGCCCGTCTGGACGATCGGTTCCGGGTGACGGCCGTGTACGACCCGGTGTTTCGCCGGGCCGAGCTCGAGGCGGCCCAGATCGGCTGCGCGGCCTGCGAAGGATTGGCCGCGCTTGTCGAGCGGCCCGACGTCGATGTGATCTACCTCTTGTCGCGCCAGTGGTTCGGGCTTCATCCGATCGGGCTGGCCTGCGCCGCTCGGCAAGCCGGTCTACTGCGCTCTGCCGCTGGCCGACGACCTGGCCGAGCTGGAAGCGCTGGCGAAGCTGGTCGAACAGAGCGGGATCGTCTTCATGCCCGAGTTCGCCCGCCGTTGCTACCCGGCGACCTTGCGGCTCAAGGAGCTGCTGGCGACCCAGTTGGGTCCGCCGCGCCTGGTCGTGGGGCACACGCGGCTCTATGGTTTCGACCGCTATGCGATCCCGGGCCCGACAACCCAGATCGCTCCGGCCCCGCTCTCGATCGATCCCGGCAGCTATCTGATTGACTGGTGCTGTTTCGTCTTTCAGTCGCTATCCTGAAGTCTATTCAGGGCTTTCGGTGCCAGGTGCTGTCCTGCGCCGATCCTGCCGACCAGGATGCCGATTTCGAGAGCTTCGCGGCCACATTTTCCAGGCGGTGCGACGGCCCAGATCTCGTATGGCCGCTATCACCGGGTTCCCTGGGGCGACGCCAGCCGCTTTCTGCCGGCGCCGGGCTTCCAGGTTTTTGCCGAGCGCGGGGCGGCCTGGCTGGAGATGCCCGAGAAGATCCAGTGGTCGAGCCCAGCCGGCACCAAGGAAGAACGGCTCGCGCTCGAGCCGACCGTCGGCGACGTGCTCAACGACCAGTTTCACCGCCTGGTCCGGGGCGATCATTCGCTCGCGCCCACGATCCGCGAGGCACTCGAGATCGCCCGGCTTGACCAACGACCTGCGCCGCTGCTCAGCGCGAGCGGGCTGGCACCGCTCGACCAGCGACGTAAGGACTGACCTTCATGGGGATGGATCCCGCACATCGTCTCGTTCGTGCCGGCCTCACCGCCGCCGGCCCTTCGGTCTGGGGTTTGCTGACCGCGGCTGCCGTCGCTGGTCGGACTGGCACTGCTCGTCGATGCGATCTCAAAGAGTTCCGCGACCTACGACGAAGTCGCCTACCTGAGAGTGGCCGCACGGTGGTGGCGAACGGGCGACCAATCCGAAATCACGCGGATGGGCTCACCGCTGACGTTCTGGAAGCTCCAGCAACTTCCGGTGCTCTGGCTGCTCGACCATCTGGGCCGTCGCGACATGGATCGACGACCCGATCGGCCACCAGCGACAGCTCTTGCCCATCTTCCGCCTGGGTTCGCTCTGGATCTGGCTTGTGGCCGCGGCGCTGACGGCCGCCGTGGAGCCGCCAGAGCTCACGGTCCCCGGGCGATGGCCCTGGCGGCCTGGCTCTTCGCGCTCTCCCCCAACCTGATCGCCCACGGCACACTCGCGACCATGGAGCTGCCGCTCGTTGCCGCGCACGACGGCCATGTTCTGGTTCTTCTGGCGGTTTCTCGACTACAACGCGGCGGCGCTGGTTCTGGGCGAGCGCGGCCGCGGCCGGCGTGGCGTTCTCGTGCAAGTTCACGGCGATCCTCTTTCCGCCGATCCTGGCCGTTGTCTGGTGGGTCGCGCGCTGGCAAGCCGACGGGAACAGCGCGCGATCAACCTCACTCGGCGGGTGGTCTGGTATATGCTCGGTTTCGTGGTGGTCATGCTGGTCACCAACCTTGCCGTCACCGGTTTCGCTTGCGTTCCCCTGAGCACAACCCAGGGACAGCACCCCAGTCTCGAAAAATGGCTGGGCACAGCGGCGGCGCCGCGACTCGTCGATTCTACGAAACGCCGCTCCCGCAAGACTGGGTCGGTTTCGCGACGCAGATGCACCACCAGGCCTCGGGCGGTGCCAGCTACCTCTGGGGCGAGCGGCGAATGAGCGGCTGGTGGTACTACTACTTCGTGGCGCTGGCGGTCAAGGTGCCGCTCGGCTTCTGGCTCCTGTGGTCCGCGCGGTTGGCACTGGCGACAGTTCGGCGAAAACCAGCGACGCATTCTTACCCCCCCGCAAGGGGGGGTCACATATCGAATCTGCTCCCCCTGGTCGTGCTATTTGTTCTTGACGTATCACGGCGGTCGGCTCGTCGCGGAACTACGGGATGCGCTACCTGCTCCCGCTGGCACCCTGGCCATCGTCTGGGTGTCGGCCCTGGCCGAGCACAGGCCCGGGATCTGGCCGCGGGTCGCGGCCGCCGCTGGGTCTTGCCGGCTTTGTCGCGGCCGTCGCCGCAGCCATCCCTACGAGCTGACGTATTTCAATATCCTGGCCGGCGGCCCGCAAGGGGGGTCGCCACATCCTCTCGCGACTCGAATCTCGACTGGGGCCAAGGGCTCGTAGCTCTTGCCCGGCTTCAGCGAGAGCGGCCTGAGTTTCGAGACATCACCCTCTACTACTTCGGCGATACCGACCCGGCGTCACTACGGTGTCGCCGGGCGCTGTTACGTGATCAATGCCGTCGACGACCATTCTCGCTTGCCCGGCCTCGACCGCGTGGAAACGCCGTATCTGGCCGTTTCGGCGTCACTGCAATGGGGCCCGTGGGGCCCGCCGGGCTTCTTCCGCGATCTCGACCGACTGCAGCCGGTCCGGTTCACCGACGACACGACGATCGCGATCTATCGGACCGCCGACCTGCGGAGACGATGCCTGGCAGCGCGATCAGTAGAATGTCGCGGCCGCGCGAGAGCCGATCCTCGAGCCCGTCGGCCAGCTCGGCCACGCGCCGGACCAGCCTCTGGGCATCGATCGACTCGATCGCGTCGACCGCGAGGTTTTCGATCACGACGAAGTACTCTTCGCCACGCAGCACGCGCACCGCGAAGTGCCCGTCGACGATGCGCGCGTTGAGCTTGAGCAAGGTGCGGCAATCGCGGTCGTTGACCGGCCCGCAGACCGAGACGAGCCCCATGATGGCACGCCCCTCGGCATCGGTCCCGGCCGGCCCGACGTAGACCGCCTGCTTGCGATCGAGCCTGAGCGGAACGACGAGCTGCCATCCGCGGCCGAACGGGTTGGCTTCGTGACGCGTGCGCTTCACGAACTTCGCGATCAGCCGCGTCACGTCGGGATCGGCCGGCTCGGGCATCTCGTACGGCCCGAGGGCGTCGCTGCCCGCCTCGGCGTCGGGTTGCAACGAGCCCATCGGCAGGCCACAACCCGCACAGTACCGGTCCGAGGCGTGATTGGCCAGCGTGCACCGCGCACACACGATCGTCACGGATCGCCATGACTCTAGAGCTCCTCGGTCGGAAACGGCACGCACGCCGCATAGCTCACGTCACTTCCTTCCACCTTGATCGATCGCCAACAGCTCGTCGAACTCGGGGCGGATCTTGGTCATTGTCTTGTTCGGGTCCGACCATCTTGATGACATAGCGTGACCTTGTCGGTCACCACGATCGCCCCCAACAGCCGCGCATCGGGCCGATCGGGCTCTGCCGGACGGCCCGGGAACTGGGCAGGTGAGTAATGGCCGGAGGTCTCGACTCGCGTCACCTCGACGTTCTTGCCCTTGACCTTCTTGGTCTCGACCTCGGGGGATTGCCGTCCTTGTCTTTGAACTGGCTTCTTCCAGCGATCGATATTGGCCTCGACCGTGCCGACGCCTCCGGGAAACGCAAAGACCACCAGTTCAGCCGGGAATTCGATCGCCCTCGATCGGCTGGGCCTTCAATTCGGCCCGCGCATCCTGCCCTGGCGGCGGGCTCGATTTCCACGATGGCGGGGCCTCGAATGTCAAGCCCCTGGCGTCGACCTTCTGCTTGGCGATCGTCCGCACCGCGACAAAATGAGCGACGGCCAGCCCGCGAAACACACTCGACGCAACACGACGAGACTTCTTTGATGTTTTCATCGTTCTTGACTCACATGGTAAGACACGGTCGCCGGGACGATACTTGCGAGCCGACTCGGCCCGGGCTACGCTACGATTCGATACAGAGTGAACAAACTGCACGTCGACGTCGTGACTGATTGCTTCGGATTCTTGCCGCCCCACGTCCGACAGACATGAGGCAGGAGTACCGCCCGTGCATCGATCTCGCATCGTCATGTTGAGCGTGATCTTGTCTTGCTTGCTGGCTCACCCGGCCCTGGCCCAGAAGAAAGTGCCCGATGGCGCCAAGGTCTTCCTGCTTTCTGGCGGCCAGCGCCAGCACCACGGATACCGCGAACAAGCATTGTACCTCTCCGGTGCGCTCGAGAACACCGGCCGGTTCCAGGTGACGATCGGCGAAGACGCCGCCATCGTGGAAACTCCCGCCATGCGCAAATACGACCTGTTGATCGTCATCGCCGACCGCCGCGACGCCGAATTCAAATTCACAGCCGGCCAGCAAGAGGCGATCTTCGATTTCGTCCGGTCCGGCCACGGCTATGTCTCGATCCATGGCGCCGACAACGCGCCCAAGGACTGGCTTCCCCAGTGGAAAGAGATGCTCGGCGGCATTCTATCTCTCACGTCGGCAAGCCCGACGGCAAGGCCAAGAAAGGGCACATACAATGTCAAGATCGCCGATACGCCCAGCCCCGATCACGCGGGGACTGAAAGACTTTCCTCTCAAGGATGAACTCTACACCAACATGCAGATGCAGCCCGACGTCCAGCCGCTGGCCACGATCGAGTATCAAGGCGTGGTCTGGCCCGTCGCCTGGACCAGCACCTTCGGCAAAGGCCGCGTGTTCCACACGTCCGCTCGGCCACCGCGACTTCGGGCCCGACAAAGACGACCCGCTCCGCGATCCGAATCTCAGCAAGCTGGTCATTCAGGGGTCGAATGGGTCGCGCCCGGCCACGCCCCTCCGAAACAAGCCGGAAACCGGCCAACTGAACCGATCGACGATTTGCCATGGATCGAGGTGAGCGGTTCGCGCACGCCCAAGAGTGCGTCGGTGCCATCAATACGCGTCATCATCCCGTTTCTGATCCAATTCGTCACATTTTCGATTGTGAAAATAAGCATAAGCCACCAAGAGCGGTACGACGACGATAGGTAGATTGATGGCTATCCACAGCATGAAAATTTCTGACCATTTCGGTCCGTTTACGGTGAAGACGAACTGTCGAGTTACATAGTCAAACAAGTACATCTCGAACGCGAGGAACACCGCGATCAAGGCCGTGCCAATCATCATGACCCAAACGTTGAATTGAATCCCTGGGTTACGCACCGAACCACCTCCACCCCAGATGCCAGCTCATCATCGTGCGCGAGCCCTTTAGCCTTTCTTTGGGGCTCAAATCTGGTGCAAAAGCCTCACCAACGTTGCCAAAATCATTGTTGTTCTTGCATGGAGATTGAGCCCAATATCATTTCGATTTGTCGGCCGAATCACGCGCGTCGTCCGCTCGTCTGGGTCGCGGCAGCGACTTTGTCCGTCGAACGAGGATATGTTGCTTTTTGTCATCGTCGAATTCCTTTTAAGGATCTGAGAGCGGGAAAACTCAGTTTTAATGTCCCAGTTGTGGGATCTAAAATCCCTCGCCTTTAGGCGACCACTTTCAGTACGTAAGGAGATGGAGCATTATCGGAGAACGTCGCACACACGATTTGACATGAAGTACCACTTTGTGTCGATCACGAAGTACCGCAAAAAGTTGCTGCAGGCGGACGTAGGCGTCCGTCTGCGGCAGATTGTGCGGGATATCTACTGGAGCTCGAGGTTGAGATCGTCAAGGGGCACGTCAGCAAGGACCACGTGCATCTGTTCGTATCGTGCCCACCGCATGTTTCTCCGAGCTATGTGATGCAAAGGATCAAGGGGAAGTCCTCACGCAAACTACTGCAAGAGTTCAGCCATTTGAACAAGCAGTGCTGGGGTCGCCATCTGTGGGCCAGGGGGTTTTTCGTCGCGAGTTCTGGGGTGATCACAGATGAAGCGATCATCAAGTACATTCGGACTCAGGACGTTACGAACGCGGATGGAGATTTTCGGGTAGAAGGCGAATAACGCCTCCCAGTCAGTCGGGCTTGCAGCCAACGGCACATTGAACCCACCGGCTTCCAGGCGACCAGGAATCCCATTTCGTTCATGAACGGTCCGATCGGAAAAGAAGGTTACACTGCTTACAGTTTCACGGAAACGGCCTCTGCAAACGCGGCGATAACATTTAGTTACAACACAAGGGGCTTATGCGCATTGGACAACGTGAGTGTCGTCGCCAACGCAATTCCGACACCCGAACCGTCGACGGCGATCGTGGGCCTCGTCGGCGGACTGGCCATGACCGGCTACGTATGGCGAGCTCGCCGCCGCGCCGCCCATTCTGCTGCCTGATGGACTGATCCGCGGCCTCGGTCGTCGACCGAGGTCGCATTCTTCTTGAAGCTCTACTACGTTTCATCCAAGCGTCACCTCGATCCGCGCCAGCTCGTGCGGCGTCAGGTCGATCGACACCGCGTCGCCGTCGATCGACAGGTCGACGATCGTCTCGCCCAGGAAGTCGGCCTGGCGCGCCCACGACGGATTACGAAACAACCGCAGGCGGCACCGGCCGGCGTGGCCGGCCGTTTCGAGCAAGTGGAAAATCAGGCCCCAGCCGCGGCCGTCGCTGGTCTCCCTCACGAACTCGACGTGCGAGACGGCGACTCCCTTGTGGTCGACCTGCGCCAGCCACCCGTTGGCGCCGATCGACGGCGGCCCGTCCTCGATCGGCACGACCAGGGCCGGCGCGAGCAGGTCCTGAGCGGCATGAAACGGATGCTCCAGATCGAGCACGACCCCGAGCGTGAACGACCGCGTCGATTCCATGCCGGCGACCAAGCAGCGTGTCGAGCATCCGGCTGCCGTGCTTGCGGTGATACGGCAAGCCCCCGAAGAGCAGCGCCGTCCGCTGGGTCCGCGTCGAGATGTCGAACGCATCGGGCGTCTCGGGGCGTTCGGCCTCGGTCAGCTCGGGCGACCAGAAGACCGTCCGGCGCAGCATCGAGTTGGGGTCGGGCCAGGCCCAGCGGCACGCCAGGTAGACCGACCACGGGTCGGCCTGGGCCGCCTGTTCCAGCCATGCGGGATCGAGATCGGCCAGCGTGATCTCGATCTCGAGGATCGGCCGGCCGGTCCAGAGCCGGTACCGCTGCACGAACGAGGCCAGGCGATTGCCGTGTTGCGGATGGATCAGGCTGCCGGTCGCCGTCGCCTGCACGAGCGCGGGACCGCCGTAATCGACGTCGAATCGCTCGCACCGCATCTGCGATGACGCGGGTTTGCCCTGGGCGTCGATACAGCCCGGTCATGACGAGTTGCTGCCCGAGCCGGGCCGTCGACTCGCCCAGCGCCGGCCATGCTGCGCATGCCGCCCGGTGGCCGCGTCGATCTCGATTTCGATCGACTCGTTGCGGAGCTGGCGGCCTCGGGCCGACAGTGCCGCCGACGACGCGGGCGGACGGCGCCAGGTCGGCCTCTTTCGGAACCCACGCGAAGCCGAACGCCGGCAGATCGACGACGGCCCAGACCCCTTCATCGGTGAACTGGGCGGCCCGCAGCGGGCCGTCGGGACGCAGGTCGAGGGCCGCGTCGGGCAAAACCACCGCCGCCCGCCGCGGCACGTTCAGCGGGTTGATCACCAGGTAGCCCGGGCGTGCGTGCGCCGGCCGATCGGCCGCGGCGGCTCGACCGTGCCTTGACGATCCCCTGCGCCAGCGCCGCCGACCAGGCCGGTTCGACACGCGCCAGCGCGGTCGCCGCCTCGTCATGACGGCCGGTCTCGATCAGGTTTTCGATTTCCTCGAGCGCGGGCATCTCGGGCAGATTCGGCGGCATCGGTCGCGTGCTCCGGCCGCGGACGACGCGATCGCCCGCGCCAGCGCCTCGGACCGTCTCGGCCGCCTCGAACGCGTGCCCGCAGCCGATGGTGGCGGGCCAGCCGCCCGATCGGCTCGGGCTCACGCCGGCCGACCGCCTGCGCCAGATAGGGCGACTGGTATTGATCGGGCTCCGGCCGGAACGTCTCGTAGGGGCGGTCGGTCAGATGGAAAAAGTCGTTGAGCGTCGTCCAGCGCCCCAGCACCGGCGAATAGCTGGCGGCCCGGCGCAGGTCGAGATACCAGGGCGCGACCGGCCTGCGGCCAGTGCACCAAGCGGGAGCGCGGCCACGTGGTCGTCCTTCATCGTCGCCGCCATCCGCCAGGGCATAAGCCACCCCTGCGCCGGCCGGTCGGCCGCCAGCGGCGGCCGCAGCAGCGTCTCGAGCTGCTGCCGTCGGGGCTCTCCCACAGCCGCTTGGTCTCGGGTCGGATCGGGAACCGGCCCGCGTCGAAACCCATGTGAAGCGCGTAACCGAAATCCGAACCGTTTGGCGATCTGCGGGAGCTGGGTGTAACAGGCCAAACCGCCGGCGCGCGTAGGTCTCGACGTTGCGATCGTCGAGGTGAGCGCGATAAACCTCGTGTCCCCGCCGGAACTGCCAGAGGATCGACTCCAGCGGCAAGAGCGGGTCTTCGGCCTCGGAATAAGTGCCGCCCGCCACGTCGGCCCAGCCGTCGCTGATCGCCTGCCGCAGCGCGGCCATGCCGTTGCGGATCGTGCAACGCCTGGTTCTCGATCGCCTGCGCCTGGGCGATGAACGAGATCGCGACCGGACTCTCCAGCGGGTCGGCGAGCACGCCCGCGGGCATCGCCGGGTCGAGCAGGCACAGATCGATCAGATAGGCATCGACGGGGTAAAACCGCTCGCGGGCCTGGGTCAGCACCTCGAAGCCGGCCCGCAGCCGATTGACCGCGCTGGCCCAGTCGCCGATCTGCCAGGCGTGGGCCCCGGCCAGCAGCTCGCGCGTCAGGCTCTCATGGTCGAGCGCATCGGCGTGCCCCATCGCGACGGTCAGGTCGCGGAGCAGCCACCGCGCCGTCCCCAGCGCCAGGAAATCGCGCGCCGTCGTGGTCATGCCCTTCGTTTTCGACCGTCTCCAGGGCCCCGTCGGCTCCCAGCCGGGTCTGAATCTGGCGGATCAAGTCCGCGCGGTCGGTGCCCGACTCGAGCAGCGCCGTCCTGGCGTCCTCGGCCTGCGTCCGGTAGCCGGAAGGAAGCCGGTCGCCGGCCCCGCTGGCGATCACCCGGATCTCGCGCGAGCCGGGCGGCGACGGCGAATCGACCGACTCGATCCGGGGAAGCCCGGCGGCGCGCGCCAGGAGCGACGGATGCCAGAGCGCCGAGACGGCGCACCAGACCGCCCTGGGCCAGCTCGTCACTCACCGTCGCCGGCGGCTCGTGTCCGTCGTACGGGACCAGGGCGATCAGCGCCCAGCCGTCCGCGGCCGGCTCGAGCACCGGTCCGCGGGATCTCGATCGCGTCGCCGCCGGCGTCTGCCTCGCCGGCTGCCGCGTTCCGCGCGCGGAAGCGGCGGTCGAGCGCGGGCGCTGGCGAGCCAGCTCGTCCGGAGCAAGCGGTGTTTCCTCGGGCTCGAGAGACGGCATGCTCATCCGGTCAAACTCCGAGTGCGGACTTCAGCTCGCGAACCTCGTTCGCCAGAGCGTCCAGGGTTCCCCGCAGCTGCTCGACCTCGGCGCGAAGCGCGGCGATCTCGGTCGCCCAGGCCGGCGCGACGGGCGCCGCGGCGAGATCGACGCGGGCAGTCGACAACCGCGTCGGCGTCTCGTCGTCGCCGGCGTGCCGGCTGGCAAACGCCTGGCGGACCCTCTCGAGCTCTTCGGGCGGATAAAGCCCGTGCGCCACGTACACGCCCCGCTTCTGGCCGGGCGGCGACAGATACTGCACCAGGCCCCGCGGCGCCAGCGCCTCGAGGATCGCCTGCAAGGCGGGCAGGTCCGCCAGCGGCTCCATCCGGCTCGCCCGGGCGCGCAGCTCGCCCTCGGTCTGCGGTCCGCGCAACAGCAGCTCGGCCATGACGGCCAGCTCGACCTTGCTCACCTTCAGCCAGTCGTAGAGCGTGTGCTTCCACCGCGCGACCCGGCCGCCCCCCTCGACCAGGATGACCGCCCCCTTCTTCCGCAGGCTGTGCAAGGTGTCTTCCACGTCGTCCTGGTCGTAATTCGTCACCGGGTCGCGGTTCGACTTCTGATTGCAGCCCGTGACGATCGCCGCGACCGACAGCGGGTAGTACTCCGGAGTCGTCTTGGCCTTTTCGACCAGCACGCCCAGAACCCGTCGCTCTCGCGGCGCCAGCGGAACCCAGGACGGTCCCGCGCCAGCGCCGTCTGCACTCTCGCTCATGATCGGATATCGGTCCTGAGTGAAGCGAAACCCGAATGGCCGGCACGCCAGCCGTTGAATTCGAGACCACAACGCGTGCCATTTCGATCCCTCGCCCCTTGTGGCCCGTGAGGCTAGCGTGTGGGCCTTTGTCGCGGACCGCAGTCGGATCCCGCTTCATCAGGCAGCTCCAGCCTCAACGTCTCGGTGACGCGATTGGTGAAATTGGCGATGCCGACGGTCATGGCCAGCTCGACGATCTCGCGGTCGCCCAGCTTCTGCTTGAGCCGGTCATCAGACGGCATCGGTCGACGTTGATGTGCCGGGTCACCTCTTCGGCGTAACGCATCACCTCGCGCTCGAGGTCGTCGTAGGCGTCGCTGGTCTCGAACTGGGCGGTCTCGGCGACCTGCCGGTCATTCAGCCCGGCCTTCTTGCCCAGTCCGCGATGGTGATGCAGGCAATAGTCGCAGCCATTGAGCTCCGACGTCTTGATGTAGGCCAGCTCGCGCAGCTTGCCGTCGAGCTTGGTCTTGGGCAAGGTGGCGTTGAGCGCCAGAAACGCTTCGAGCATCTCGGGGTTGTGGGCCATGGCCCGGAAGACGTTGGGCACGACCCCGATTTTCTTTTCCATCCCCTCGAAGACCGGCTTGATCTTCTCGGCGGCGTCCTGGTTTGACACATAGCTGACAAGCGCCATGGCGAATTCTCCTGGTCGGCTGGTCTTTCGGAAGTTGTCTCAGCGGGTGTCTTTCTTGTTGCAACGGCTGATCCCGCTCGCGCTGATCGTAGCCGGGGCCGCGCAGCCCCTTCAAGGTCTCACCCGATGGCAAACGTTGGTCCTTGGTCCTTAGTCCTTGGTCCTTTGTTCTTGGTTGCCGGGCCGGGCCATTAGCTGACCAGGCGATGTCAGTTCATCTTTGGTCGACGATCCTTTGTGTTGGTTAAGTAGATATTAACGAGGTGCACCTATCGACGCTGGATCTCGTGGAGCTCGACACGCGCAGGTCTCGGAGCATTGCAAATGCACTTCTCGATTTCCAAATAAATAGCCAGAAACGACTCCCTCACGCTCGCTGCCGACCGCTGGTCACCCACTGTCAACGGTGTGTTACCTGTGGACCAAGGACTAAGGACAAAGGACTCCTTGTTTCGCTGAGTGCATCGCAGCCCGTCGCACGTTGATCTCGGCATCGGTTAAGCGAGCAAGTGCGGCTTGGTCCATAGGCACGAGCAGTTTGGCGATCGCCGCAGCGGTCATCCGAGGTGGCACCGCGGCGGTTGGAGCTTTCGACTCGTCCCCTCGCGGGTCTTGCTCGTCCGCACTTGCCAGCTCGTTCACGTCGTTAGAACCATTGTCGAGGTTCCCCGTGCCGAGTGACTCGCTTGTGGGTCCATTCGCGACGCATGCCGCCAGACTGGTGCGCGATTCTTCGTTTTCGAGATTCTGCCGCTCTTCCGGTCTGTCGTTGGCGTGGTTCCGCTGGGATTGGGCAAGGTCATCACATTGGCTGGCATCAGAAGGCGGCTCGATGGGGTTAGGCTGGCTCGGAACGCAAGCTCCCGAAGCGGCAGCCTCGGAACCGGGCGCGTCGCCGTCCGGGCGGCGACCACAGCCGGCCTGGTCATCTGCCGCGATGATGGCTTCGTTTCGCAAAATGAAGTCGTCACCGCAAGGGATTTCTGGAAGATGACTTAGAGCCGATATTTCTCTATCAGAATTGGCATCTGGCTGATGAGCGAGGGTCTCCCGACTCCGGCCGGGATCGCGACCGCAGGTCGCCGTTGCGTCTTGCTCTGCGTTCTCCGTCGTCAGGCAATCCGCGGTCAATCCCACGAGCGGAGACCTGTGGTCGTCGGTTTCGGTGGGGTCACAGGCCCGCACCGAACTACAGGTTGGTGCCGGGCACGATTCTCCTCCTGGTTGAGTGAGGAACGCCTGATCCGTCCCGTGGAGTGACGGCCGATCTCCCGTATCCTGAGTCGTCGGGATACCGGCAGCTGCTTTCAAGTCCGCGAATTGCTCGGTACCGAGCTCTTTCTCCAGCGCGACAAGGTCCAGCTCACCGGATGCAGACGCCTTTCGTACCTTGAGGAATGTGTCGATCCTGAGATTGACCAGCCGCTCATACGACAGGATATAGCGTCTTCCCCGATCGCCTTCCGTGCCGGTCTCGAATGCGAGCCGGACCGGTGCCTCGGCTTCATCGGCGTCGGCGATCTGCTGCAGCATGGCCCGGATCCGACCAATCCACAGATCGCCGGCGAGCCGCTCGAGGGCGACTCCCTCCAGACTATTGCGAGGCTGCAAGTCGTCCTGCAAATACTGCAGCCGGCCCAGAAACGCCTTGCTGTCATCGCCGGGGAGCAAGACGGTCTGTGCCGTCATGCCGTGCTTGAGCGCATTGAACCGCGACCACGTTTTTCCCTCATCAGACTTTGGCCCGCAGCTTTCCTTCGCATTGCGGCGATTTGCCTCTATCTGCGCTGTCGAAACGTTCTTGGTTTTAGTTTTGGTCCTTTTCACGGTCTCTGTCGCGGCCTTGGGGGCAGTGGCGCACATGGCAGCTCTCTGTCCCCTGTGAGATATTCGGTCGCTTGAAGTCGCGTCGTTGCGACACACGATAAAAGCACACCAAACAGTCTGCGTGTTTGTCGGACTCTTCCCTGTTTGCGCATCTCGTGCAATATATATCACCTGCACAATAGGGAGGCAAATTGGAAGACGATGAATTTCCGGCGGAGCTCTGCACATTCGGTGTCTCAACGGCATGCTGAACCGAACAATTCGTTGAAGAATTACGTTGCGGTATGGTGCCGATCCGGGATGAGACTGGCGGATTCGAGCTGCTGATTTGTGCAATTGAGGCAACTTTGGTGCTAATCACTTGAGATCGGGCGATCCGCGACGTATGATTCGCGCCGTTTACGGTCTCCCATCGGAGTGAACTGATCGCGAAAACTGAAGATCTCACGCAAAACCGCAAAGCCGCAAAGAAGATGAAAGCTCACACGTCGGAAGTTGCGATAAATTGCCATCAATGAAAAAGTGTGATCGGATTAATCTGCGTGCATTTTTTTGCGGCGTTGCGGCTGTGCGTGAGCTGCGATTGGTTTTGTCAAGCAGGTAAAGTCTTCGATCTCGTCTGAATCGGCCGGTATTCTGCATTGGGACCGCGGCGTCGACGCTGTCCCCCGCCGGCCGTCAGTTTCAGGCATACCCCTCCGCTTTTTGCCGGTTCGTCCTATACGGACAAGCGGGTTCGACGTCTCGAGCAGCTGGCATCAGTTGCTTGGGTGTCCGTTGACATCGGACTATATGGAGTTACGATCAGCCCATGGCGAGATTTGAATTGCAGACTGGAGACGCCCGAGCTGACCTCATGACGACAGCCGCCAAGATTCCCCGCCCAGCGCGCACACTCGACGGGCTACCCCCGGATAGGCGCGTCATCATTGGCAGTGCGTCTTGGGAGTTCCACGACCGTTTTTCGGACCCGGTCTGAAAGGGGAGAACTGCCGGGTCGCCTATGATGGGAACGACCGCGAGATTATTGGAATCGGGCCCTTCCATGACTTGCTCGAGACGCTCGTGGATTCTTTCATCGCAATCGTATCCGACGAGTTCGTACGGCCTCAAAGGAATTTCCAATGGCCGCCAGCAAAGTCCTTGAAGTTCTTCGCAACGACCATTGGGCAGGCGTCCAGCAGTGTGGCGAGCGCCTGAATAACATGCCACAAGGCGATAATCCCTACCCCTTGGAACTGACGACCGAACAAGATCCACGTTGGGAGTATCTCCGCGACGAGATCTTGAAGAACCTCAACCTGAAGCTGGACAAGCTCACGGCAGGTCTGTACTCCATTGTTGTGATGAGCCAGGACGACTCGAATAGGGGGTTCGCCCAAGGTGGCGGCACCCAGGTGATCCTGTTCCATCAGTGCTCCCCGCGCGACATCAAGAAGGTCGCGTTCATTGGTCCGGATGGCCAGGAGATCGCGGCGAACGTCAGTGGCACGGGGCAAAGCGGGTCCGTTTACCAGACGTACTATACGCTCTCGAAGAAGGTCGAGACCTGCACGATCCGGCTTACCGCGCCGGAGACCATCGAGACTGTGAACATGGCCGTCGGAATCAACACGGGCATCGGTTTCCCTCCCTTCGTCAGCCGACGCATCCTCTCGGCCCCCGAGCCGCGACCGACGGTCACAGGAGCGGCGCCAAGGTAATTTAGGCCGTCGGCCACGCACGGGGCCCCGGCACCGTCTGGCTGTGCCAAGCCGCCTCGAAAAGTATACGAGGGACGCTTACACGCGTGCCGACATCTATTCGCTGGGCGTGTTGCTCTACGAGCTCCTGACGGGCACGACCCCGATCGAGCGACAGCGGTTCAAGAAGGCCGCCTGGGACGAGATCCGGCGGATGATCCGCGAGGAGGAACCGCCGCGACCCAGCATGCGGTTGAGCTCGACTGATACGTTGCCTTCGCTCGCGACATGCCGCCATACGGAGCCCGCAAGGCTCAAGAAGCTGGTGTGTGGCAAGCTTGACTGGGTCGAAGGCGCTGGAGGAGGACCGGACTCGGCGGTATGAGACCGCGAACGGCCTTGCTCGCGACATCGAGCGCTACCTGGACGACGAGGTCGTCGAAGCTCGCCCGCCTGGCACTGGCTACCGAATAGGAAAGTTCGTTCGTCGGCACAAGGGTCAGGTCATTGCCGCGGGCTTGGTGTTGATTGCGTTGCTGGCGGGTATCGCCGGCACGACCTGGGGGTTAGTCCGAGAGGCGCGTGCCAAGACGCGACTTGCAGAGTCGCTCGATCGGGAGCAAAGGGCGAATTACGACCTATCGGCTGCCAACGTCAAGGTCCAGGCCCGCTATGATCTGGCTTTCGAGGCGGTCAAGACGTTCCACACGGGCGTGAGCGAAGACTTTCTGCTCAAGGAAGAGAAGTTCAAAGACTTGCGTAACCGGCTGCTGAAGTCGGCATCGGATTTTTACCGAAGGCTGAGCGCGCTCCTGGGCAAGGACACAGACTTTGCAACGCGTTCTTCGCGGTTGGGCTGATAGAATAGTCAAGGCGAACAAAGGGTATCCGGAGAGACGTTCCCATGCCACGCACGAAACGGAAACCGCACATATCGCCGGTTTCACCAGACGCGCCACCGAACGAGACCGCCCAATCACCAGAGGTCCTGACATTGGAGGAAGCGGCCTTGTATTTGCGCGTTCCCGCGGATGCTGTATTGCGTATGATCGACGCAGAGGGCCTCCCGGCCCGCCGATTCGGTGCGGACTGGCGATTTTCGAAGGTCGCGGTTCAGGCGTGGTTGGGGACGGCGCGACCCAAGAGAGGTATCCTTAACCACATCGGCCGGATTGAGGGCAATCCGTACGCGCAAGAGATGATTCGGGAGATTTACGCCAGGCGACGGCGACCTGTGTCCGAGCAGGGATGATGTATTTCCTCGACACCGACACGTTGACCCACGCCCACTTGGGCCATCGCAGAGTCACTACAAGAATCGAACAGGTTGGGGAAGAGAATGTCGCGACAACGATCGTCTCGGCGATCGAAATCATTCGCGGGCGCCATGAGTACCTGCTGAAGGCGGCGGATGGCGCTGAACTCCTGCGTGCTCAGCAGCTACTGAATGCCAGCGAGGAGATGCTAATGGACATCGAAATACTTGATGTTGATCCACGCGCTGCTGCGGAATTCGACCGACGAAGGCAGATCAGGAGGCTCAAGAGAATCGGACGTGCCGACTTGCTCATCGGTTGCATCTGCTCGCCCACGGCGCGATACTCGTGACACGGAACTACGACCATTTTCGCCAGATACCCGGGCTGAAAACTGAGAACTGGGTGGATTGAGAAAGTTTGACCGCTAAGCCGGGGCGATGAATCACCGCAAACGGAGGGCACAGAATAATTCTCGTCCGGATGAGGTGCGCGGACCGGAAAAGTCGCTTATCGGAAGGAAGCGAGTCTTGACCGAAGGACCAAGCCATGCCCGAGACCGCCGATCGCACTGAATCCCTCTTCGCCGCCGCCGTGGCGCTGGCGCCCGAGGAACGTGGAGCGTATCTGGAACGCGAATGCTCCGGCGACCCAGCCCTGCGCGACCGGGTATTGGCTCTGCTCAGAGCCCATGACCGCGCCGGTCACGTGATCGACCGGCCCGTCAACGGCGACCCGGACCAAACGGCGGGGTACGCCCCGACGAGCGAACAGCCCGGCACCATCATCGCCGGCCGCTACAAGTTGCTCGAGGAGATTGGCCAGGGGGGCATGGGGACGGTCTGGGCGGCCGAGCAGACGACGCCCGTTCGCCGCAAGGTTGCGCTCAAGCTGATCAAGGCCGGAATGGATTCGCGGAGCGTTCTGGCTCGCTTCGAGGCCGAACGCCAGGCGCTGGCGCTCATGGACCACCCGAATATCGCCAAGGTCCTCGACGGCGGACTGACCGATTCGGGCCGGCCCTATTTCGTGATGGAATACGTCAAGGGCGTGCCGATCACCGAGTATTGCGACGCCACGCGACTGAGCGTCGAGGAACGGTTGAACCTCTTCATCCAGGTCTGCTCCGCGCTTCAGCACGCCCACCAGAAAGGCATCATTCACCGCGACCTGAAGCCCTCGAACATCCTGGTCGCGCCCTATGACGACAAGCCGGTCCCCAAGGTGATCGACTTCGGTCTGGCCAAGGCGATGCATCAATCGCTGACCGAAAAAACGCTGTACACTGCCCACGAGACGGTGCTCGGCACACCGCTCTACATGTCGCCCGAGCAGGCCCAGCTCAACAACCTCGACGTCGACACGCGCGCCGACATCTATTCGCTGGGCGTCTTGCTCTACGAACTCTTGACCGGCACCACCCCGCTCGAGCGACAAGCGG
Source organism: uncultured Isosphaeraceae bacterium (assembly GCA_963850935.1). Classification (GTDB taxonomy): domain Bacteria; phylum Planctomycetota; class Planctomycetia; order Isosphaerales; family Isosphaeraceae; genus CAWFRS01. Next base: position 10,978 of record CAWKNT010000024.1, on the reverse strand, counting down.
TTCAAGGAGGCCGCCTGGGACGAGATTCGGCGGATGATCCGCGAGGAGGAACCGCCGCGGCCGAGCATGCGGTTGAGCTCGACCGATACGTTGCCTTCGCTCGCGACATTCCGTCATACCGAGCCGGCGAAGCTCAAGAAGCTGGTGCGCGGCGAGCTCGACTGGATCGTCATGAAGGCGTTGGAGAAGGACCGCACCAGGCGGTACGAGACGGCGAGCGGCCTCGCCCGCGACATCCAGCGTTACCTGGACGACGAGGTTGTCGAAGCGCGTCCTCCCAGCACCGGCTACCGAATCGGCAAGTTCGTTCGTCGGCACAAGGCCCAGGTGATTGCCGCGGGCCTGGTGATGCTCGCCTTGCTGGCCGGGATCGCCGGCACGACCTGGGGGTTGATCAGGGAGGCGCGTGCCAAGACGCGACTCGCCGAATCGCTCGACCGCGAAAAGAAAGCGAACGCCGATCTGTCGGCGGCCAACGCCAAGGTCGAGGCCCGCTATAATCTGGCCGTCGATGCCGTCAAGACGTTTCACACCGGAGTGAGCGAGGACTTCCTGCTCAAGGAAGAGAAGTTCAAGGAGCTTGCGCAACCGGCTGCTGAAGTCGGCATCGGACTTTTACGGCAAGCTCGGCGCCCTGCTGGGCAAGGAGACGGACTTCGCCTCGCGGCGGGCACTGGCGGACTCGAACTTCGAGCTGGCCGAACTGACCCGCAAGGTCGGCCGCCAGGAGGCCGCGCTGGCGGCGCACCGGGCGGTGCTGGCGGCGCGAGAGGCGCTGGCGGCCGAGCCGGGGGCCGACACCGCGACGAAGGTCGACGTCGGCCGGAGCCTGACCGCCGTCGCCTACCTGCTCAATACCACCGGGAAGTCGGAGGAAGCGTTGGCGGAATACCGCCGTTCGGAGTCGCTGCTGGCGGGCCTGGCTGAGGCTGACCCGTCGGCGCGGGCCGCGCTGGCGGCCTGCCGGACGCGGATGGCTCGGCTCCTCCTGTACGCAGGTAAGTCCGCTGAGGCGCTCGCGGCAGGAAAGCTGGCGCGAGCCGACCAGGAGGCGTTGGCCGCGGTCCCGGGGGCCTCGAACGACGTTCGCCGCGACCTGGCAGCCGCGTTGAACGAACTTGGCATTATGCTGTGGTGGACGGGTAGGCCCGCTGAGGCAGTGCCCGAGTTCCGCACCGGACTGGCGATCTTTCAGAAGCTGGCGGACGATAACCCCGCCGTCACCGACTTCCGAATCACCCTGGCGCAAAGCCACAATCACCTCGGCTACGTGCTGTCGTTGACGGGCCAGCCGGCAGAGACGGAGGACGAGATCCGGACGGCGCTGGCGTTGTAGTCCGGAAGGATCCGGCAAACACGGAGCACCGCTATATTCTGATCTGCGCGGTGCGGAGGCGCGGGCTGACGCTCAGCGATCTCGGTGACTCCGCTGGCGCGGTCGCCGAAGTCAGGCGTGCGCTGGCGTTGTGCGACGGGCAGCCGCCTCGGTCGTCGTGGGACTTGTTCGAGATCGAGATGGCCTGCTGTCACGCCGCGCTCGCAGGCCTGGCCGGGCGGGACGGATCGAGTGTCTCGGCGGCCGAAGGAGAGCAAGAGGCTGCCGGGGCGATGGAATGGCTGGGCAAGGCAGCTGCTAATGGCTACCGCAACACCAACCAATTGCGGATCGAGTCGGCGCTTGACCCGCTCCGCAACCGCGACGACTTCAAGAAGCTGGTCGCCGACTTGCAAAAGAACTCGCCGCCGACGCGAGAGACGAAGTGACGTCCCGAGACGGCAACGGTGCTCGCAAGGTCAATAAGCATCGCCGCGCGGCAGCGTTTCGCCCCGCGCCTCGGCGGTCCTAAATTTAGCGCTCACTTCTTGACAGGGTATCGCGGGATGCTAAGATTTTAGCAGTCCGCTGGTTTTTTAGCAGCTTGCGTCCTGGACTTCGTGATTGATCCGTTGGGCGACGAGGAAACATCACGCGGAGAGGGAGCCGATGAGTAAGCCCGCGCACGATTCTCTCAGCCGCCGCGAGCGGCAGATCATGGACGTCGTCTATCGGCGGGGGCGGGCGACGGCCGCCGAGGTTCAGGAGGGGCTAGCCGATCCGCCCAGTTACTCAGCGATCCGCGCCTGCTCCGGGTCTTGGAGGAGAAGGGGCATTTGCGGCACGAGCAGGACGGCCCGCGCTATGTTTTTCTACCGACTGTAGCGCGCGACAAGGCCCGGCGCTCGGCGCTCCGACAGCTCGTACAGACGTTTTTCGAGGGCTCGACGGCCCAGGCCGTCGCGGCGCTGCTCGGCGAGCCTGGCGCCAAGCTCAGCGACGCAGACCTCGATCGGCTTTCCCAGATGATCGACCAGGCACGCAATGAGGGACGGTGATCAGGAAGGAGGGCCGAAGCGATGGGCGATCCGTGGAGAATCCTGAGCGAACTGGGAACCGACGCGACGATGACGGGGCTCTGGTGCGCAGCGAAAGCGTGCGCAGTCCTGGCCGGCGCTGGATTACTGGCCCTGGCCATGAGGCGGAGGGCCGCGGCGACGCGCCACCTCGTCTGGGTCCTCGGGCTGTCCGGTGCGCTGGCCGTACTGCCGCTGTCGCTGGCCGTGCCGCAGTGGGGAGTGCCCGTCTTCGAGGCGCCTCCGCGACTTGAACCGGCGATCGTGTCGAGCCCCCTGTTGGAGGCACAACCGCTTGAGGTGCCGACACTGACCGAAATGGCGATGCCAGCGAATATGGCGGTGGCGACCCTGCAAGCAATATCGCCGATCGAGACGATTGCGACCAAGTGGCCTCGCGTATCGTTGCCGCTGGTCCTCTGGATCGCCGGAACGCTCGCCGTGTTTGCCTGGGGCGTGACCGGTTGGGCTTCCGCCTGGTGGATGGGAAGCAAGGCGGATCTCGTCACCGACCCGATATGGATCGCCGCGGCGCGCGAGGCGGTCGAGCGGCTCGGAACGCGCCGTCGTCGTGACACTTCTACGTGGCGGGCCGGCGACCATGCCGCTGACCTGGGGTGTCGTGCGGCCGACAGTGCTGCTGCCCGCAGAGGCCGACGAATGGCCGATCGAGCGCCGACGCGCTGTACTGTTGCACGAACTGGCACACGTCCGTCGTCGCGACTGTCTGACACACTGGCTGGGACTGACGACATGCGCGACATACTGGTTCAACCCGCTGGCCTGGTGGGCGGCGTCGCGGCTCCGCACCGAGCGCGAACAAGCCTGCGACGATCTTGTGCTGGAGGCGGGCGAGCGGCCGTCGGACTACGCGACGCAGCTCCTCGAAGTGGCACGGTCGCTCCGCCCTGCGCGAGCGCTGACCCCCGCCGCGATGGCGATGGCTCGGCCCTCGGGACTGGAAACGAGGCTGCGGGCGATTCTCGACGCGCGGCGCAACCGGCGAGGCCCGGCGCTGGCTGGCGGTCGCGTGCCTCGTAGCGGTGCTCTCGATCTCGGCGATGCTCGCCGCGGTGCGGTTGGTGGCGACGGAAGAGCCGCGCCCGGTGGTCAGCGGTCAAGTCGTCGGTCCAGACGGCAAGCCGCACGCAGGAGCGGAGGTGGTTGTGGTCGCGTCGCGCTTGCGCTGGCGATTCAGGGACGCCGACAAGCCATCGGCCCAGTTGCTCGGGCGCGGCCGTTGCGACCCGCAAGGACAATTCCGCATTGAATTGAGCGGTGAGCCCGAAAGCGACGAGGGTCGAGTCGTTCTGGTGGCGACCGCTCCCAACCATGGCTTCGCGGCGATCGAGCTAACCGACCTGAACTCCACGATCGAGGGGCCGATCCGACTGCCTGTTGAGCAGCGCGTGGAAGTCCGGCTCGTCGACCTCGAAGGCTCGCCAATCGCTGGCGCCCTGGTGCGTCCTGACAGCGTCTATCCTGACAAGGCGGGCGCGGGACTGGCCTCCGAACTCCTGTCGCATGACTTCCTACCCCCGCTTTTCCAGAAATGGACCAGCGACCGTGACGGTCGGTTCGCCGTGCGGGGTTACGGTCCGGACCATAATGCCTTCCTCGATATCCGCGCGCCGGGTTCGGCAACCAGAAATTGCAGCTTGCAATCAAGGCCGGCGTCGGCACGTCGACTCTCACACTCGGCCGGGCCCACATCGTCGAAGGCCGTGTGACGCTCGGTAAGAACGGCCCGCCGGCCATTGGCGCGCGGATCGAGGCGCGGACAATGTCCGACAAGCATGGCATCGGCATGTACCTGGGAGATGACGAAGTAACAACCGATCAAGATGGGCACTATCGGATCGAAGCCGCGCCCGGTGCTTCGATTGTGATGAAGGTCTTCCCGCCCCGCGAGGGGGCCGACGCGTACCTGATGCGTGGCGAGCTCGTCGTGCCCGCTGACTCGGTCGCGTCGCGTGTCGATTTTGCACTGCCGAAGGGGGTCTTGGTGCGCGGCCGCGTGACCGAGGCCGGCACAGGCCGGCCTGTCGCCGGCGCGGTCGTGCACCACCAGGCCCACGAGCGGAACAACCCCTACTTCATCAAGGGCAACCCCGCCGTATTCAACCCGGACGAATGCAAAGTGGTCACGGCGCGCGGACGGCAGTTTCCGTCTGGGCATCATGCCGGGCCCCGGCTATCTGCTCGTCAAAGGGCCGACCGCCGACTACCTTCACGAAGAAATCTCATCTGTGGAGCTTGCCGGTGAGCTCCATTGGCCAAACACCCGGACTTATCCTGACGCGCACTCTGAAGCTCAGCCCGAAGCCCGACGAGAGCCCGGTTGATGTGCAATTCAAGCTCCGGCGCGGAGTCACGGTGCGCGGCCGGCTCGTCGATCCGCGCGGCCAGCCCGTGCGCGAGGCCTTGCTCGTGAGCCGCTGGTATCTGTCGAGGAATGGGATGACAGTCAATCACGCGCCGACGTGGAAGGCGTTGCGCGGCGGCCGCTTCGAGCTGGAAGGTTGCGACCCCGGCTCGTCGGCCCCAGTGCTCTTCCTCGACGCCAAGAACCAGCGAGGCGCCGCCATCGAGCTTTCCGGCAAGCAGGCCGGCGACGACGTCGACGGTCGCGATGAAACCCTGCGGATCGGCCGCGTGTCCGGATCGTTAACGACCAGGGCAAGCCCGTTCGCGCCGGTCGCTCGCCGGCGCACCTGGAGGTGGTGCTTTCACCTGGAGCATCGTTCGGGCGACATTATTCCGAACGACCAGAAGACCAGCCCGCTCATGGCCGACGCGATCTACGTCGCCAATCTCGACGGCGACCGCAACCGCGACATCAAGGTCGACGCAAACGGCCGGATGACCTTTCCAACGCTCATTCCGGGAGCGACCTATCGGGTCATCGTCTTCAACCAAAAGGAGAAGACGGAGATCGAATTCACGGTCGAGCCGGGCGAGGCGAAGGATCTGGGCGACCTGAAGATCCGCAACCTCGAACACGCGGGGTGAGGCCATGACGAGGGTCGACAGCACAGCATGGGCCGCGTTCGAACCCACGCCCGACGACCCATGGGATCTCCGCAAGGCGGCCCACCTTCATCGTCGCGCCGGCTTTGGAGCGACACGGGCCGAGCTTCAGCGCGACGTCGCCGCTGGCCTGGCCGAGAGCGTTGGACGGCTACTCAAGTCGCCGGAGCCCTCGGACGAGGAAAAGGCCGTGTGCGACGGGTTGAGGGCGGGGGCCGTCGGTTCGTCCGACCCGAGACGGCTTCGCGCGTACTGGCTCTATCGCATGCTTTTCGGCGGCGACCCGCTCCGTGAGCGGTTGACGCTCTTCTGGCACGGGCACTTCGCAACCAGCCTGACGAAGGTCGACAGTGTGACTGCCCTGGCAGCGCAGGTGGATACCCTTCGCGAACGCTCGCTCGGTGGCTTCGCCGGGCTGCTCGAGGCGATGATCGCCGACCCGGCCATGCTCGTCTGGCTCGACGGCGGGACCAGCCGTCGCGAACGGCCCAACGAAAACTTCGCCCGCGAATATCTCGAATTGTTCACGCTGGGCCAAGGGGCGTATTCCGAGCGCGATATCCGCGAGGCCGCCCGCGCCTTCACCGGCTGGGTGTCTGAGCGTGGAGCTCGGATGCCCAGCGACTCCAACCCGAAGTTCGCCTTCGACAACGAAGTTCACGACTCTGCCCCCAAGACGTTCCTGGGCCAGACCGGCCCGTGGAAGGCCGCCGACATCGTACGGATCACGCTCCAACGCCCCGAGGCCGCGCGGCACCTGGCGCGCAAGCTCTACCGCGCGTTCGTGGCCGAGGAACCTGAGCCCGCACCCGAGCTGATCGAGCCCCTGGCCGACGCCCTGCGGTCAAGCGACTATTCGATCGAGCGCGTGATGGACATGATCTTGCGTTCGAGGCATTTCTACTCGAAAGCGTCGTATCGACATCGCATCAAGTCGCCCGTCGAATTCACGGTGGGCCTTCTGCGGATTCTGCAGGTCCCGCGCCCGAACGTCAACCTCTTGGCAGCAGCCACGGCCTGCACGAGGCAGGGCCAGGAACTCTTTGCCCCACCCAGCGTCAAAGGTTGGGAAGGCGGAACCTCGTGGATCAACAGCAGCACGATTCTCGAGCGCCTCAACTGGGCGACGGATGTCATATGGGGCAATCCTGATCGCGGAGTGCTGCCGTTCGACCCGGTCAGCGTGGCTCGACCAGACCGGCATGAAGCTCGACGAAGGCGCCCTTGCGTTCGTCAAATTGCTACTTCAAGACGATCTCGCCACCGGGTCTAAGAACCTGGTGCTGGATGCTGGGCGCGACCGTAGTCGCTCTGGCCTTCGCAAGGTCCTGCAGCGCGTGCTCCATTGTCCGGAATTTCAGCTCGCCTGACGAAAGGGAGACCCGACCGTGACGAAGACCCGACGCGAACTGCTCCGCCTGGGCCTGGGGGGCTCGATGCTCCTGGCCTGCGGTCCGACCGTACCGACCTTTCTCGCCCGATCCGCGCTCGCCTTGGCCGACACCCCGAAGCGTGATGCAGACGGACGCATTCTCGTGGTCATCCAGCTCGATGGCGGCAACGACGGCCTCAACACGGTCGTCCCCCATGGTGACGACATCTATCACAAGAGCCGGCCCAAGCTCGCGCTCAAGGCCAAGGACCTAAAACCGATCGACGATCACGTGGGGCTGCATCCGTCGCTGGGCGGCTTCGCGAAGCTGCGCGAAGAGGGGCGGCTGGCGATCGTGCAGTCGGTCGGTTATCCCAACCCAAACCGCTCGCACTTCGAGTCGATGGCCATCTGGCAGACCGCGCGGATGCATCCGAGAAAGGAAGAGCCCGGCTGGTTGGCGCGAGCCATCGACACGAGTGGCGCCGCACCGGGGAGCGATGCCCCGACCTTGCACATCGCCGCGGACGCATTGCCACAGGCGCTGCGCGGGGGGCGATCCGTCATCCCTTCAATAGCAACGGCCGATCAATTGCGCCGGCGCATGGGAGTGCCCGAAACCGACGGTGCCGGCAAGCAGCGTGCCGCGCTTGACCTGATCGCTGGCCAGTACGGAGACAGCGAAAACCCGCTGCTCCAGTTCGTGTCGCGCAGTACGGTGATTTCCTACGCCAGCAGCGCCCGGCTCGAAGCGGTCCTCCAAGGCGACGGCACGCTCGAAGACCCCGATTCGTATGGACTGACCCGCCGGTTGCGGTTGATTGCTCGGACGATCGAGGCAGGGCTTTCGACTTCGATCTACTACACTCAGCTCGGCGGCTTCGACACGCACGCCGATCAGCTCAATCAGCACTCGTCGAGGCTTTTCGAATTGAGCCGTTCGGTCCAATCGTTCATGACGGAGATTGACCGTTCCGGCGATGGAGACCGAGTGACCGTGCTGATCTTCTCTGAGTTTGGCCGTCGCCTCCGCGAAAACGCCAGCGCGGGCACTGACCACGGCACGGCCGCGCCGGTGTTCTTGATCGGTCGTCCGGTCCAGGGGGGCCTGCACGGGCCATACCCCAACCTGGCTCGCTTGAAAGACGAAGACCCCGAGCATGCGATCGACTTTCGCCGGATATACGCCACCGTGCTTGAGCGCTGGTTGCACCTCCCTGCCGAAGTCTCGCTAGGTGCGCCATTCGAGCGGCTGTCTCTGTTTCACTCGTAGGCCGCCGGCTATAGATGCTCGGCTGTCCGTTGACACCCAACTGTATGGGGTTACGATCAACTGGTGGTGAGATTTGAAAGACAAACCGGAGTTGACCTCATGCCGACAGCCGCGAAGATTCCTCGCCCGGCACGCATGCTCGATGGGCTTCCACCGGACACGCGCGTTGTCATCGGCGATGTGACGTGGGAGTTCTACGACCAATTTTCGGAAGCGGTCCGCAAGGGGGAGAACTGCCGAGTCGCGTATGACGGGAAGGACGTCGAGATCATGAGCATTGGACCGCTGCACGACTGGATCGTGTCGCTCTTGACTGCCTTCATCGCGATCCTCTCCGAGGAACTGAAGATCGAGTGCATCCCGATGGGATCAACTACTTGGAAACGTCAGCAAGTCAAGCGAGGAATCGAGTCGGACCAGTGCTACTACTTCGATCCTTCCAAGATGGAGACGGCAGGCAGTTCGGCTGCCAATCACTCGGACAAAGTGGCGGATTATCCCAATCCGGATCTCGCAATCGAGATCGACATTTCGCCCTCCAAGATCGACAGGCTTGGCATTTACGCGGCCCTGCAGGTGCAAGAGTTTTGGCGGCGTCCGGACAGGCAAGGTGTCGATCGAACAGCTCAACCATGACGGCACCTATCACCCGGTCGCGGCGAGCACGTTTTTGCGCATCCGATCCGAAGACGTCGCGCGCTGGCTCTTCAATGAGGAATCCAAGTCTCGCCTTGCCTGGAAAGAGCGGCTCCGGGTGTGGTTGCGGGCTGAGTTCCGTTAGAAGTAGCGCGGGACGGCTTTCCACAGGTGGTGACTGGCGCTCGGGGCCGCCGAGCTTCGGCGTCTAGAACAGTGTCTCCCTTTTAAAGCTCCACTTGGAACGTCCAGAGTTAGTGTGGGCTGCTCCCCATTTTTTGGTCCACTTGAAATGGGAGTTCGTTGAGCGATCGTACATGCTTTTGTTAATTTATATGATAACTCAGTGGCCTGTTCTCCTATCGTCACAGGACGAGCTGAACTCTTTGGGCGTCGCGTAGTCCAACGAACTGTGCGGCCGGACCGCATTGTAGTACCGGCGGAACCACTTGCCTTTCTCCCGAGCGTCCGCTACCGTCTCGAATTCCACCCTCTCCAGGAACTCGTCGCGCAATCGACTGTGAAATGCTTCTATATATCCATTCTCCCATGGGCTTGCCGCGGCTACCGGGATTGACTTCGCCCCCACTCCCGGCAGCCAGTCCACTAACGCCGCGCAAATGAATTCAGATCCATTATCGCTCCTTATGCGGGTCGGCACCCCGCGATGTCCAATCACGCGGGCCATGATCCGCCGAACGTCGGCCCCCGTAGCGCCCCTGCCGCATGCAAGACCAAGCACTCCCGAGTATATTCGTCCACCAGGGTTAGCCACTTGAGAGAACGACCCTCTGCCGTTCGGTCGTGGACGAAGTCGCATGTCCAGATGTCGTTCTTGAACCGCGCCGGTTGCTGGACGCAACTATTGGCACTTACCCCCGGCTTAGGGCCTAATTTTCGGGGTTTTCTCAGCCTCACGGGCCTCCTCAGTCCCAGGCTGTTCCAGAGCCGCCTCACCCGTTTGACATTGACTGACCATCCACGCCGGACCAACACGGCATGTGCTCGACGGTATCCGAAACGGGGATACCGCCGCGCCAAGCGTTTGATCTCCCGGTTCAACACAGGTTCGTCAGGCCTACGCTTGCGACGGTATCGCAGGCCCGATCGGGACCGGCCCATGACGCGGCTGATCCGCCGCTGGGATACTTCATACCGCTCGTCCAGGTAATCGGCGGCGGCCCGTTGCTGGTCAGGGCTCACCACTTTTTTTTTGCGATGTCCTGCAGCATCGTTTTGTCCAGGAGCAGCTCGGCCACCAGCCTCTTGAGGCGATCGACCTCGAGCTCCAGTTCCCGGCATCGGCGATCGTTATCGACCTGGCCGGGAGCGTGTCGCTGTCGCCAACGATAGTAAGTCGTCTCGGCAATGCCGTGCTTACGACAAAAGTCCGAGACTGTCAGTCCTTTGGCCAGATCGCGGTCGGCTTCGCGTAGCAATCGCGCGACCTCGTCGGCGTTCCTTCGCCTGCTCATGGGTCCCTCCAGGAGTTACTCTACCCAGAGACTCCCATTTCGGCTGGACCAATTTTTGGGGAGCAGACCAAGTCGCACTGCTTCGCCTCCATGCAAGGTCTGGGTTCAACACGTGCAGCGGCTACGGAATCTAATCCCCGATAGAGTTTGGATTAAGCCCATGTCCGGGCAATTGGAGAGAAGTTAATCGATTACTGATGGATTTTCGACTTATAAACGAACTCGGGGATCGCCTCCTGAATGACGGTCACGAGCAAGAGCTCAGTGAGAAAATGAAAGCCGGAACCGACCGGCGGCTCGCAGAGAGCGATATGTAGTACCCATGGGACCTGACAACCGCAGTTCATCCAAGCCTTTTGTCGCGTCGTTTCAATCGCACCGGGATCGCCCATTCATTTTCGACAAGGAACGTCGGTATTCCCACCTGAAGTGCCTGGAGAACGCAATCTCGCGTTCGTTTGCTGGTGCGGATGCTCTGATGAATCGCAACGCAGAAATTCGGCCGAGACAGGATCAGCTCGCGGTTCTTGGCCGCAATCGTCGGTACGCCCGTTTGATGCCGACTTACTAATCGCACCTCGTGTTGAACTCCACGCGCTTGGCACGCCATCGTGACAGCTTGGTCGACGCCGGCCTCGCCACCGTGGATGATCAAGAGGTCGCGTCCGTAACGGTCAAACAGACGAGCTATGATTTTCTCGGCAAGTCGCAAGCAACTCCAGTTGCGGTCGCCGACGATTAGGGTACGCATGTCCACATTATAAGCGCCCAGGCAGGCATTTTCCAGCCCTCGCTCTTCTC
>CAWKNT010000023.1:0-436943 GCA_963850935.1 uncultured Isosphaeraceae bacterium | reverse complement strand
GGCCATGATCGTCTTGAGGACTTTCTTGTGCTCCGCGGGCATCGCCGCGGCGAATCGCTCGAGATAGGCCGTGCCGTGCCGTCGCATCACGTCGGCGACGGTCGGCATCGGACTACTCCGACATCATCTTCTCGATAGCCGCCCGTGCTTGTTCGTGGCCCAGGGAGGTCAGATGGAGATAGATCATCGTGGCCTGCAAGGAACTGTGACCCAGGTACTGCTGGATCAAGCGCAGGTTCACGCCGGCCTCGAGCAAGTGTGTCGCGTAACTGTGCCTGAGCGTGTGGATCGTGATCCTCTTGCGAAAGCCGAGCTCCCGCACCACGCGTTTCATCGCGCCGTGAACACTGGAACGCGCCATTGGCTCTGTGGCCATGGTGGCTTCATCATGGTCGCGCCCCGTGGCTGGAAAGATCCACACCGGATTGCGATGAGTGGCCCAGTATTGACGCAGCATCTGCAAGGTGCGCGCGGGCAGTGGAACGTAGCGGTCCTTGGCGCCCTTGCCACGATGAACATGAACGACCATCCGCTCACTGTCGATATCGCGGACTTGCAGGTTCAAGCTCTCCTGGAGACGCAGCCCGAGCGAATAGACTGTCCAGAAGTAGGTCTTGTTGTGCGGAGTACGCACCGCGTCGATGAGGCGCCGCACTTCGCGATGCTCAAGACGTCGGGCAAGGTGTCGGGACGAGGAAAGCGAATCTGCTGGAGCGTCGGCCAGTCGCGTGGGGCGGTGTGGGTGTAGAAGAAGATGATCCCGCTGGCGGCGATCTTCAATGAGCTTGGTTGGTACTTTCGCTCGTTCTTGAGGTACAGCAAGTACTCCCGAAGTTCGTGCTCGGTGATCTGATCAGGAGGCTTGTGAAAGTGGGCGGCGAGCTGTCGGACGACGCGGAGGTACGCTTCTGCGTTCCCTCGGCGAGGCCGGCCAATTGCAGGTCCTGGTGCATGCGCTGACGAAGTGTGGTGCTCATGAGCGGGCCCTTTCCAAACGGAGGTAGGAAAAACCGTCTGGAAACCCACTTTGGTCGGGCCGTGGACGCGAATCACTGGAGTGACGGCGACGGAGGGCAGTCAAAAGCCGGGCCGGTGCCGGAAGCGCGAGGGCGATGTGACGCTTGGGAAACGGCCGAAATTCATCCTGCCGCGAAGCGGCTTACTTGAACCGCTTACCGGATCTGACCCCACGGACTGACCCCACGGATACCGGATCTGACCCCACGGACTTATCCTTCAAGCCGAAACCGCTTACCGGATCTGACCCCACGGATGACCCCACGGACTGACCCCACGGACTTACCGGATCTGACCCCACGGACCCCACGGATGACCCCACGGACTTACCGGATCTGACCCCACGGACTTACCGGATCTGACCCCACGGACGCTTACCGGATCTGACCCGAATGGCGCCAGGTTAAGGAATAAGTGCCTGTAGGCAAAGAAGTTGTGGCAAGAGATAAATCCAATTAAAGTAAAGGATGAACACGACTTCAGTTACTGCTCGGGCTGCAATTCAAGACGTTCTCGCGAACGACATTATAAATTCAGATGTACACTTCGCATTCTGATATTCCATTGTTCCACCCCAACTCTTTGCCATTATTTGGGTTACGCTTAACCTCGTGCCATTCGGATCTGACCCCACGGATGACCCCACGGACGCTTACCGGATCTGACCCCACGGATGACCCCACGGACCAGCTCGGGCTCGCTGTGACCGCCAAACTGGGTAAACTCGCGGTGGGCTTTCAGAAAGGTCTCTTGCACCAGGTCTGACGGCTCGAGCTTGACGCGTAAAGCGCTGCTGATCAAGGAGCGAGCAACCAGCCGCAGGTAGTTGCGGTAAAGCTCAAGAAGCTCTCCGTGCGCACCCGCGTTTCCGTTGCGGGCCTGTTCCAGCAGCCGTCCGGGCGTGACGTCGTCCCGCACAACTGAGCCTCCCCCGGCAACCTCGCGCTTTTTGCGCATCCCAGATGGCGACACTCTATGTGACGCATCACCCGCGGTCTAGATTCCCCAAGAATCGGGCCGTTGGTCGCTCCCTTTGAGATAGACAACATTTCGAGGCGATTATCACACTATTCAGTCGAAATCGGCGTCCGGCTCGCTGATTCTAGAACCGATCACTCCCACTGCGCCGAGTGAACCACGGGCCAAGGACCAAAGACTCACGGCCTAGAATACGCAGATTGATCGCGATGAAGAATATCGTCCGCAGATTTCGCAGATTAACGCAGATTTGGCTAACTCGGCCGGATTCACCCCCTGCCCCGGCTTAAAGGTGAATAACCCGTATGGCTACCGCATGTCGACGGTCTGCTCCCACGAAATCGTCGCTACCGACCAGACCTCGCGCTTTTGGCGCAGACACGATCCCACGCGATGTCTCCCGGCCCGAGAGTAATGCCCGAGAATTCATCGCCACTTCGCGAGTGATAGCTGCTATGTCAGCAGTGCGCGGATGAGTACCAGCCGGTTGGCGGATCGGGCTGACGCCCAAGGCTGGAGGGCGTTCGCCCCGTCTGGGCCACGCACTCACGTGCGTGGTCACGCGCCGCACGCTCCGTGACTTACCGGATCTCGCGGTCATGGTCTTGACGTGTTCACGGATCGTGAGACTGTGGTCCGAATGGGGTCACTCCAAACCTCGCACGTCAATGCGATCAACCGATTGGCAGATCGGCCTGACGCCCAAGGCTGGAGGGCGTTCGCCCCGTCCGGGCCACGCACTCACGTGCGTGGTCACGCGCCGCACGCTCCGTGACTTACCGGATCTCGCGGTCATGGTCTTGACGTGTCCACGGATCGTGAGACCGTGGTCCGAATCGGGTCATTCCAAACCTCGCACGTCAGGTCACTCCCCGGGTCAGGGGGCCGGGCGAAACATGACCAAGGACCAAGGACCAAGGACAAATGACCAAGGACCAAAACCGCTCACCTTCGCCGGAACGCGACCCAACACGTGGTGTACTGACCCGGAACAGAACTGGTCGCATACTGCTGGTACGTCCACAGAATTGTCGGGTCCGACGGATCCACACACGTGGCATTGTAATTTCCCCAGGGAATGCCATATCTGTTGGACCTGTTGCCCGCAAAAACGGTCGTACCCTGCGCAGCCAAAACGGGCGGCGACATCGTATTGGGAGGGTCGGTTGCCGCATGCATCATCACATAAACCGACGGGAATTCGGTCGACGAAGTCCTCGTGCACCCCAGGCCAATGTTGCCGCTCGCGTCCACTGCGAGCGAGGGCACAAGGTAATCGCAATTGGCGTCGTCCACAAAACCTTCCTGTAAGAGCGCGCCGTCGTTCGCCCGGACTTCGCACCAAAATACGCCACACCGCGAATTGGTCGTGCGCTTGGCCTCGTTGCACGAAAAGATGCTACCGCCGTGCGCGTAGACGCATGTCGTGCGCCTCGCCTCGTCGGCACGCAGTTTGCCGCCAGGAGCAGGCTGAATTGCCTGATTCTGACGCGACGATCCGTTTGGCGCCACGTATGTCTTGCCCAGCGGTATCGTCAGAGCCGGCGAAATCGTTGCAGAATTGCCCGCCCATGTGATTTTATACATATACAATTTAGAAAAGGTGTTGCCAAACTCGCGATTCAAAAGAATCTCAGGCGCGTTGGCAGGCTTATTGGGGTCAAGATCCGTCGCGGGAAAACACTCGATCTCGAGGTCGTGGAATTTTTGCAAGTTGGCCAAACTCGGGGCGCCCGGCCCAATCAGATCCGCCTTGGGTATCGCGTAACAGCCGTGCATCGTGTGCGTGTTATTGGTCATGATGATAAATGTAATATAGAGGCCCTTTTTGTCTACGCCTAACTTCATACCCACATCTGTCGGTACCATCGGCAGCTTCACTCCCCGCCACGCCTTTGTGGGGTCGGACGTTTCAGAAACCGCCAGATATCCTGATGACTTGGGGATCAATTCGGCGATCACGCCGAACCAACGTCCGCAAAGCGGATCGTACAGCATGCGAGGATCATTGAGCGTTGGCAGGTTGAAACCGGGTGTAACATTCTTCCAGAATTCGGTCTGGGTTACATGCTTAATGGCTTTACCGGTTTGCTTGTCGTGAATCACGACATTCATATTCGTGAAATCGACGACGTGGTCGGGCCCAACGCCGCCGGTATTATCAGGATTATCTTTGGGACCGGGGCCGGAATCACCGGGAAAAGTCGTCAAGACAATTAAGCCGGGCTGCCCACCGTTCGTGGTCGTGTCACTGACTGTCGCAGGCGCGGGCGCTGCGCGCCCAGATCGCTACTCTTCGTTGTCGGGGCAGTCTGAGCCAGCAGGATCGGATGCGGCAACAAACCAAACGGCCAGCGTACTGAGCGGCAAAGCATGTTTCATCATCGTTGGCCTATCTTTCTACTGCGGCGAGCAGCTCGTTGAGCTCCGAAACGTTTACCGGCTTTACCAGATGACCGTTGCACCCGGCTGCGCGCGACCGCTCGCGGTCTCCGTTCTGACCCCAACCGGTGACGGCGATGATCGCCATGTCGCGCCCCCACTCGTGCTCGCGGATTCGCCGCGTCGCGTCCAAGCCGTTCAAGCGAGGCATGCCGACGTCCATCAGGATCACCTCGGGCCGGAACTGCTCGGCCGCCTCGACCGCCCTGGCTCCGTCGTTGGCTGTGCTGACTTCGTTGCCCATGAGCCGGAGCAAGATCGCCAGGCTTTCGGCACCGTCCCGGCTGTCGTCGACAACCAGGATACGCCTCTTCGGCCTTGACGCGGATTGATCGTTGTCCGGACTCGCGCCGACCGCGAGTCGCGTGCGCTCAACCTGTGCCGGCAGTGAGACCGTGAAGGTGCTGCCCCGTCCTTCGCCCTCGCTCGAGGCGATGACTGTCCCGCCGTGCATTTCCACGAGCCCCTTTACCAGCGCCAGCCCGATTCCCAGGCCGCCGGTGCTTCGCTCGATGCTGCGGTCCACCTGTGAGAACATGTCGAAAATGTTGGGCAGGAACTCACGCGGAATGCCGATCCCAGTGTCCCGGACCGACACGACCACGTTTTCGCCTTGCAGCTCGGCGGTCAGGAAGATATGGCCGCCCGGAGCAGTGTACTTGGCGCTATTCGTGAGCAGATTTGCGAACACCTGGGCCAGCCGCGTGAGGTCGGCGTCGAGGAACACCTGCCCTTGCGGTAAAGAGATACTCAGTGCATGTCCTCCGGCGTCGACGATCGGGCCGGCCGTCTCAACCGCCATATTGATCACGTCCGACAGCGCGACCCGTGAGCGTCGCAGGTCCATTTTGCTCCGGTTGATGCGGCTTACGTCCAGAAGATCGTCGATCAGCCGCACCATGTGCTCGAGCTGCCGGTCCATCATCGAGCGGGCGCGGATCAGAGCAGCGTCCGATTCTCCGCCGGCCAAGCGCATCACGTGCAGTCCGTTGCGAATCGGGGCCAGAGGGTTCCTCAGTTCATGGGCCAGAAGCGCGATAAAATCGTCCTTCTTCCGGTCACCCTCGCGAAGTTCCCGGACCATCCGCAGGCGCTCGTAGGCCACAGTCACGTAGTGGCAGATCGTACGGAGGAACTCCAATTCGTCGGCGTCGAATGTCTCGCGTGTCCGGCTGGCGAATGAGAGCGTGCCGAGCAGTCGCTCTCCGGCCAGCAGCGGGTTGCCGACGTAAGCGCGGATGCCGAAACCCTTGGCGATATGTAGTCTCGGGTCGTCCGATAGATGGATACGGCTTGCTGTGATTGGCTCGCGGGTCTGGGCGACGGCGCCGCTGACGGACTGTCCAAACTCAAGTCGCCGGATCGTCCGCGCCACCTCCTCAGATATGCCCATGTAGGATTCCAGTCGCAGGGCGTCGCCCGCTTCGTTGACCATGAAATGGAAGTAGGTGTCCAGCCCAAAGTGCGGGGCGATCTTGGCGAACAGTCCGCGCATCATCGCGTTGGGCTCTTCAGTCGTCAGCAGGACCGATGCGGCCTCCCAGAGTAGGCTCATCCGCTCCGTCTGCTTACGCAGATTGGCTTCGGCAGTCTTCTTCTCGGTAACGTCGGTCCCCGTCGGGTTCAAGAAGAGCACCCGCCCGCTCTCATCTTTCACAGGGGCTATGATCAGATCCACGAATCGCTCGGATCCGTCGGCCACAAAGTAGCGGGTCTCCGTGCGGAACATCTCGCCCCTGGCGGCCGTGGAACAGGCGGCCTTAATCATTGCCATCAGTGCGGTCGAGCGGTTCCACCACCCGCACTCCCAGAACGGCCGGCCGATTGTGTCCTCACGCGTAAACCCGCAGGCGTCGACGCTGAGGGTGTTCGCCTCGACCACGATGCCGTCGAGCGTAAGCATGCCGGCGAACTGGGCCCCTTGCTCGAACAGGGTCCGGAACTTGGCGTTTGCTTCCGCTGCACGCGCGGCCTCGGCCGCTGCCTGGCGGTAACGCTCTTCGCTCTGGCGCAGCGCTTCCTCCGCTCGCTTCTTACCGGAGATATCGCGGGCGACCTTCGACGCGCCGACCACATGTCCGTCAAGGTTTCGGATCGGGGAGATCGTCAAAGAGATGTCGATGGCACGGCCGTCCTTCGTGACGCGCACGGTCTCGAAATGCTCGACCCGTTCGCCACGGCGGAGCTTGTTCAGAATCTCATGCTCCTCTTCTTGACGTTCTGGCGGAATGATCAGAGTAATGGGCCGGCCGACAGCCTCTTGCGGCGTGTAGCCGAAGAGCCCCTCGGCGCCCGCGTTCCACGAGAGGATCGTGCCATCGAGTGACTTGCTGACTAATTGCGTCATCTGATGACTCGACGATCGCTGCCAGCCGCGCCCGCGTCTCCTCGGCCTGTTCGCGATCCGCAAGGTGATCGCGGACCTCGTACTGGTGCCGTCGCGACCGCAGCGCGGCCCGCAAGACGCTCAGCAGCGAGCGAATTTTGACTGGCCGTTCCACCAGGGTCGCGTTCATTGACTCGCGGATCAGATAGTCCCGGTCGCCGGTACGCTCGCGTGCCAAAACGACCAGGGGCAAATCCGACCAGTGCGCCTGGCTTCGCAGCGCCTTCTGAAGACAACCCGCGGGGTCGCGCACGACGACCTCTTCAGTGAGCAAGGCAGCGCCGGCACCTCGCACGATTTCGCCGCAGAGTTCGGCCAGGTCGCCGCAGACGATGCAATCCAGGCCAGCCGCGGTCAGGGCCTGACGCGTCCGTTCCCCGTCTTTTGCGGTCGGCATCAGCACGAGGATGCGGTCGTCTGCGGTCACGGGTTGGTCCCTCCGTCACGCAGCACCTCCGACTTCCCCTCGTACTGTGGCACCCCAGTCATCACCCCGCGGAACTCGCGCAGGGGGTCGCCAATCGACACGCCCTTTTCCGAAATCGTGAGCTGCCGAAGCGCCCGTTCGTGTGGACCGGTGCGTTTCTTGAACACGCTGAGCGCCTGATGGATTTGGCCCCGTGACTCGAAATATCGGAACAGTAAAACCGTGTCCGCAAGATAACTGACGTCGAAATCTGCACTAGCACCGGCACCCATGATCATTCCGTGCTGGGCGACGACCATGATGGTCACGACGCCTTTTTGGTTCAAATAGGAGAACATCTCATGCAAGTGCGTCGTGAGAAACCGCTCTTCCGGCATTGCATTCAAGTAACCGTTCAAGCTGTCGATGACAATCACTTTCGCGCCTGCATCGACGGCGCGGCGGACCTCGTGGGCGAAGGCGCCTGGGGACATCTCGGCGGTGTCCACTTGCTGGGCGTGGAGCATCCCGGAGCGAATGTACTCCCTGACGCCGCCCTGGTGGCCAAGGCAGAGTTTTTCCGTGCGCTCGACCAGAGTGTCGATCACCTCGTCAAACACATAGCATGCAGTTTTTGTGCCAGCCTTCATTGCGGAGATTGCAAATTGCATCGCGATCGTGGACTTCCCAACCCCGGCCGGGCCGAGGAGCAGTGTGGTCGAGCCGGTCGAGAGCCCGCCTGAGAGCATTGCGTCGAGATTAGCCACCCCGCTGGGCAAGTTCGCGCGTTCAAACTCGTCGTGATGCTCGGCTGCTACGAGACGGGGGTGAACTACGACGCCGCCCTGGACGATCTCGTAGTCGTGGTACCCTTCGCGGAAGTTAGAGCCTCGCACTTTGGTTGCATAGATCCGCCGGCGTGCCCTGCCATATTCAGGCAGTGTACGTTCGAGCACGATGTTACCGCCGACGAGGCTCTCTGGTTGGACGCTCCCGAAGGCCGACGAGCGGTCATCGAGCAACAGCACCGTGGCGTGATGCTCGGCGAAGAACTCTTTGAGTGCCAGCAGTTGGCGACGGTAGACGAGTGGATTGCCGGAGAGTAGCCGCATCTCGGACAGGCCGTCGAACACGACGTTCTGCGGCTTCACCTTATCGACAGCGGCGAGGACGGCCTGGGTGGTCTCGCCAAGTTCTGTCTCGGACGGATGGAACACCGACGACTCGACCTCGCCGGCGAGGTTCGCGGCCGACTTCGTGAGGTCGCAGATTTCCACCCCCTCGAGTGACCAGCCATGCGACGCGCAAGCTGTCTCGAGATCCCGCCGCGATTCGGTGAGCGTGACATAGAGACATCGCTCCCGTGCGACTTTCCGCCCGAAGACAAACTGCAGCGCCAACGTGGTCTTGCCCGAGCCCGGATCGCCCTGGATCAGGTAGAAACCTTCGCGAAGGAACCCTCCCATCAGGAGATAATCGAGTCCCGGCACGCCTGAAGCGACGAACTGCGTCTCGCTGGCCATCTTTCCCTCTTTCCTCATCGGACGTGGAACGGAGGAACGCCTTGAGTTCGTTGCAATTTGCGCACCGTGGAAGCACAGATCAGTAGACAAACGGCACCAGGCGCCAGGTGCGGCGACGATAGTCGGCGTACTCCGAGCCAAACTCCGACTCGAGCAGAGCTTCCTCGGAGTTCATGCGCGCGACGAGCGGCGGCAGCAGCAAGAGCGAAACCAGAACGCCGATCGCGCTGCGAAATACCAAGGCCCAGCCGAAGAGTCCGAGCAGCAAGCCAAGGTAACTGGGGTGGCGAATCACTCGATAGAGCCCGCCGGTCACGAGCTCGTGACCTTCCTGGATCGCCACCAGGCCGCTGAACCGTCGTCCTAATACAAAGACCGGCGCCAGCCGCAGAATGCATCCAACGACGAACAGTGCCAGTCCGAGATAGCGGGTCGTATCGCCGTCGATCGTCCAGATTTCGCGGCGGTCGGTGTACGCTGGCAGCCAACCCAGGAGGAAGCCGAGGATCAAAATCGGCAGAAAGATCCATCGATTCTTGGTGTCTTCACGCCGACCACTCGAGATGTTGCCGCTCGTGAACATCGCCGCAATCGACAAGACGACAGTCGCGACGACGACACCGACGCGCGCCGGATTCGCCATGAATGCAGACCAACCGCCCCAGCCCAAGACCGCGAGTGCAATGTAGATCACCACGTTCACCGTAGTAATCAGCATCATGCCCCACTTCGGCAACGGTTTCATGACTACTTTGACTCCGGACTGCCGAACTTGCGAAAGCCTGGATGAACGCCGGGTGTGAGCCCCTGTTCGGCCGCAATCCGCACCAGCAACCCCGCGAGCTGCGATCGTTCGGATGCGTCGAGGGCGGCACAGAGTGCATCCTCATGGACGCGCGCGATACGGTCGATCTGCTCGACGATGGCTCGTCCGGCGTCGGTCAGGTAGAGAGCGTGTGAACGCCGATCAACTGGGCTATTCCGCCGTTCCAAGAGCCCGCGCTTTTCGAGCTCGTCGAGCACGCCGACTAGCCGGCTGGGAAAGATCCCCAGCTTTTCGCCGAGCGACTGCTGGCTCAAACCGTCAGACTGCGTGATCACTTTTAGGATTCCCACGTGCGGCGGCTTGAGCTCCAGCGGCACAAGACGATCCGCAAACCTGGCCGAGGCATGTGCACCGAC
The DNA here is from genome assembly GCA_963850935.1 of uncultured Isosphaeraceae bacterium. Classification (GTDB taxonomy): domain Bacteria; phylum Planctomycetota; class Planctomycetia; order Isosphaerales; family Isosphaeraceae; genus CAWFRS01. Next base: position 427,009 of record CAWKNT010000023.1, on the reverse strand, counting down.
TTGCGACAGCAGAAAGGCGAGCGACTCGCACCCGTCCGCGGAACCTTTCGTGGCCTGAGCTCGAGCCATTCGTTACTCCCAGGAATCGTTATTGATCGTAATGATTATCGTCGATAATATTATAGCGGTCGTGCCGAATTACGAGAAGCCAGCAGTACGCTTCGTCCTGTTTCGGCTCGAGCACAAACCGGCCCGTCGGCCCAAGGAGTATTAGCGATGATCTTGAATCACATCAACCTGACCGTCCCGGACGTTGCGCGGACGCGTACTTTTTTTGAGACCTATTTCGGACTTCGGTGTGTTTTCGAACGTGGCCGCGATGCCCTTGCAGTACTCATCGACGATTCGGGCCTCGTCTTCACGCTGAACAATTTCGGGAAGGAGGCCAAGGTTGAATACCCCGGCGCGTTCCACATCGGCTTCATGCAGCCAAGCCGTGAACGTGTCGACGAGATCTACGAGCGGCTGAAGACGGATGGGTTTGATGCCGAGCCGCCCAAGGAGTTTCACGGGGCGTGGACGTTTTACTTCCATGCACCCGGCGGTTTCCTCGTGGAAGTGGGACATCAGCACCGGATGGGTGCGGCGGTGTAGTTGACTCGATAGCGCCCCGGGTGAATAGAAGAAAAAAGGCTCGAACAGGAGGTCGACTACTCGAGCGTGTTCACCGGCGGCCGGAGTTCGCACGAACGGATTCCGGAGCGCATGAACGGGTTTCTGGCCGAGCGCCGAACCTCAGAGAACGACATCATGTCTTTCGTCCGGCGGCGCAATGCGCTTGTTCGCGCCGATGGTCCGTTTCTCGTTAACCCAACCCGGGAGGTGCGCCATGCAACCGCGATTCGATGACGATGCGCCCTGCTTTCGAGACCATGTCCAAACGGCGTCGAGGGTATCCTGAGCGAAATGCACGTCAAGCGCGGTCGCCGGATCGTCCACGGCGACAAGGAACTCGCCGAAAAACTCGGCCGCAATGACCCATGCCCCTGCGGCAGCGGGCGGTTGTTCAAGAAATGTTGTCGCGACTCAGGCTGCTTTCGACGGCGTGAATCGTGATCATTACGAGCGATAGATCGTACTACGCCGCGGACCACACCAATGATGCGTCGCCCACGACGGCCGACGCATCATTGTTCGTGTCATTTCGAGCTCACAGCAAGCCATGCCATACCATCAGGACCGGAGCCGGTACTGAGTCGGCCAATCTCCGTGAGTGTCGCGAGATCGATCACCGCGATTGCATTGTCGCCGGTAAGGGCAACGTAAGCACGCGTGCCGCCGGGCGGGATCAAAATGCCGCTGGCACCGCGCCCGAGTGGCAGCCGCTTCACCACCGATCTTGTCGCTGTGTCCACAACGACCAAGTCACCGCCGCGGATCTCGGAAAGCAGCGCGAGTTTGCCATCGGGAGTGAACTTGAGGCGATTGGGTGCCCTGGCGCCGGCGTCGATTGTGTGGATCACTTTCTTGGATGCGACGTCGATAACCGAGATTCCTCCGTCTCCCATGTGGGCTGTCCACAACTGCTTGCCATCGGGCGAGAGGTCAAAGCCCTCAGGGCCCCTGCCGACCGCGACGATCGTTTGTTTCCAAGTCGGCCCACCACCTGGTCCGCCGCCTGGCCCACCCGGCGGAGGACCGCCACGACCGCCGGGAGGAGGTCCACCAGGGCCGGCAAGGCCAGGGCCGATGCGTACGCCCGGCGGCGGTCCGCCCGGGCTATCCGGAGGACGATCGACCGGCCCGCCTGGCGGCGCGCCTTCCGGAGGTGGACCACCGGGACCCCCTCGCGCCGGACCGCCGAAGCTTGGGGGTGGACCGCCCGGTCCGCCCTGGAATGCGTTTCCGCGTTCGATAATGCTGATCGTGTTCGAGCTGACGTTCGAGGTGAAGATCGTTTTCTGATCTTTCGACACCAGGATCATGTGGGTCCGGTCCTGGCCGAGACCGAGCAGCCAATCGACCTTGTTGGTCGCCGGGTCATAGCGGGCAATCGCCATGCTTCCCTCGGCCGTGAAATAGAGCTTTCCATTAGAGAACCAAAGTCCGTGAGGCCGCATGAGCGGACTGAGGTCGACCCGGTGCAGCTCCTTGCGATTGGCGATGTCGATGACAGAAAGGGTGTTGCCCCCCGCGGACCCGGAGCCGCATAGTTGCTCGCGAACGCGAGCTTGCCGTCGTCTGAGACAACCAGTTCGTGCGGGTCTTGCCCGGTAGGGACATGCCCTACCACCTTGCCGTTCGAGGGATCGACGATGGCCATGGCGTTCTCTCCCTTGTGAAGGACGAGAAGCGCCGGCGAAGGCGTATCCTCCGCTACGGCTCCAGTGCCCGCGACCAAAACGAACACGACCAGCACGTTCGTGATCCCCATGACGTCACCTCCAAAAAGCCACGGCGGTTATTACCGTTAGCATGATACTCTCGGTGCCGAAACGTGCCGAGATGCCCCTGGCTCGGCTGGACGGGTTTTCGGGAGACGGCCGACCGCTCGTCGCTCGTGGTCCCAAAGCGCGCGACCGGCATACGTCAAGGCTTCAATTCCCACGCCTCGAGCGCGCGCAGTCGGGCCGTGCCACCGGTCGCGAACAGGCTGACGCCCCGGCTCTCCGGCAAAGGTCGAGCTGCGTCGGGCTTGTCCGCTCGCGCGGCGGCGAGAAACGCGAAGTTCGTTGCGGTCAACGCGAGGGCAAAGGCCAATTGGCGCATCGGAGTGCCTCCAGGTTCATCGATCGCCGAACGCGCGTTTCATTCGGTCCGTTGCGCGACAAGCCGTGACGGCAAAGTTGCCACGGGCGGTTTTCGCGAACGAATCCGCTTGCGCGGTCGTGCGTGATTTGGCATGCGTCCGATCCGGATCAGAGCCCTCGTGAGTCTCGACTCGGAACGGCGCCGAATTGTCAAACCGGAGGTATGGCCGGAGCTGGGCCGCCGTGGTGGGACCGAGCCGCGCACTCGGCTGATCGTATCCTCGAGCGAGGCGAGAGGACGAAGCTCGCGGGCGGCAACCAACTGTCGCACCAGCGTCTGTCCGACGTGAGGCAACGTCTCCAGCACAGGTGCCGGCACTGTGTTCAGATCAATCAACAAATCCGGCGCCGGGACGATCGCTCGGCCGGATGAGCCTGGAACCGAATCGCTGGCGTAAGCCAATCCAACCGCGACCGCCATGACGGCTGCGGCCAGAATGTGTCTGGCCCCGGCGGGCAAGATCCACTGGACGACCCCCTGAGCGGAAGCGGCATCAGCTAGAACAGGTGGTGCGGACGCCCCCGGCATGCTGGACATTTGTTGCGTAAACCTTGATTTGGCTTGCCGTTAAGTCTCGGCGTCCACGCAAACATAGCCTATGATCCAGCTCGCGTTCTAGCAAGCTGTGGGCGGAAACAGCGGCGTCTACACGCGGCATTCGCATCAGACCCACGAGTTAAATGACTCGATAACGAGCTAATGATCTGATTGCGGCCTGCGACGTCACATATTGAGAAATGGAACGGGGAGCAAGAAGGCATGTTGCTCGTAAAGGCTGCTGACGCCGCCCCAAGAGGTGTACTGGGCGAGGAAGACGATCAAGACGTAGAGTGCGGCGGTGGGGATGATCGCAAGCCTGCCCAGGACGCGGAAGATCCAATGTCGGGGACGATCGCGGCGCTGCGACCGCGCGTACGCCCAGCCAGTCAGGAGCCGCGCTGGCGCCAGGAACACGACGAAAACAAGGCTCGGCAGCCACGCGGCCTCGCGTGGGATCATCTCGAGCTTCAGCAGATAAAGCGGGATCGCAGCCACCAACAATACCAGGAGTGAGAACGCGAATGCCCAGGGTGCCCTGAGGAACCGATCGCGAATGGCTCGCCTCGAGAAAAGCGCCGACACCTGGCCCTCGACTGCGTAGCGAACCTGTAGAAAAGGAAGGAACGGCACGATGAACGCGAGAAGGAGTGCCCCGACCACTCCCAAGACGGGAAATCGCTGGGTGGCGCCGATCAGGATCGCCGGCACGATCAACCACGCGAGCGTACCCAGGAATCCGACCAGTCCAAGTCTAAAATAGTAGGGCATCCGCAGCGCGGCCACAAAGGCCCAGAGACTGTCGCGCGCCTCGCGATATAGCGCGCCGGCGTGCCACTGGCGGTACAGCCAGAACGGGTGGCCAAATGGCCGAAGGAAGTCGCGGAACCGTCCACCTCGCGCACACGACGCCGCGATGTGCAACAGCGATAACGCAGTCACAACCACCAGAGCGACCCGCCAGTTCCGCGCGACGGGTCCGCCGGGGTCGATCAACTGGGCGGAATACGCGTACGATGAAACCAGCCATGTGGGCACAAGTGTCAACCAAATGGCGGCCGCGAGGCCGCCGACCCGCGCTGCCCTCCTCACGCCGATAAAGCCGTCGCGCAGGCGGCCTGTTCGCGCCACCCGCGCGGAGGACTCAAGAAAGTAACCGAGGCTCGCGAACTGAACGAGCGGTAGCGCCGCGAGCATCGACAACCCCATCACGAGCGCAATCAGGCCAAATAGCCACTCGGCCGCGGACGCTAACGCTTTGATGACACGGCAGGCGGTCGCCAAAAGGGCGTGAACGCCGAACCGGCGCTCAGCCGCCGCGACTTCTCCGACGCAGCCAAGGTCAGGTTCGGGGGTAACGGAGGTGACGACCTCGGTATCCATCGGCTGTTCGTCGACGAGCAAAGAGTTTCCCATACCGGCTAGTACCCTCGCGGTTTATCCACGGTTTCGTGCACCGTGGCAAGGGGCTACACCGAGACGGGAATCGTCAGCAGCGACAGCAGCGATCCGGAATTGAGGAGACTTGGCCTTTCCGTCATCCTCGCGTTAGTTAGTGCCGGGCGGACTGGGCGATCGGCCAGTGGTCACCGCGACGGGCCAACGCCGTGCGCTGGAAGGCCCGCTCGCGCTCGAGGCGCGTTTGCTCGTAGAGCGTTGTGTAAAGGTGTTCCTCGGCCTCGCCGAAGGTCTTACCGCGGCGCCCCATTACGGTCCGGGCGGTCTCGAAGAGTTGGTCGAGCGGGAACCCTGGAGCGACTTTACCGTAAGACACCGCGGTGAATGACGGCACATGCTTGGGCAAAAGAACTCCGGCAGGCAGGACGTTGCACATCACACCAATGGCCGTGCCTGTATTGAGCATGCTTCCCATGCCGGTCCTCGTGTGATCGCCGATAAAGCAGCCGACTTTTTTCTGGCCCGTCGGAACGGGGTCGCCCTGCAGTGGCACGAACACCTCGCCGTAGTCGTTGCGCAGATCGCTGTTGGATGTAATCGCCCCCAGGTTGACCCACTCACCAACATACGCGTGGCCCAAGAAGCCTTCGTGATACTTGTTGGAGTGACCGTGGACGATCGCGGCCTCGACCTCGCCGCCGATCCGGCAGTTCGGTCCAATGGAAACACATCCGCGAATATTTGCGCGAAACAATTGCGAATCGGCACCGACCGAGCAAGGCCCCTCAATGCGCGTGAACGGTTGAACCCATACGTTCGGGCCGAGGTAGACGGGGCCATTGGTCGTGTCGAAGACCGTGTAGGGATCAATCCGGGCCGTCTCGTGTATCCAGAGCCGATCAACGGGTCCCACAAGCTCGAGCCGCGCGAGATGGCGGTTGCTCACTCCGACCTTGCCAGCCGCGGCGAAATCGCGTTCAAGGTGCGCCTCATTCTTGGTGACAAGGTCCCACGGGCGGTCAATCCATTCGCCGCCGAGCTCCAATCCACCGTACCTGCCCATCATTCGCTCGAACCAATCTTCGACGCCTAGAGGCTCTAAACTGACAGCATCATCGGGTCCGATGAACGCGCACGCAGGGCGGCCCTCGCAAAGTCCGACCCAGGGGCCCTGTTCGTCCGGTAACTCGAAGCCGACCGGCGGCACCCAGCGTCCGTTGGCTGCCACCATCGGTGCACGTGCCAGCCAATCACGATCGTTGACCGTCGTGTGCGGGTCGCGCTGGCGCTGTGCCTCGACAAGGTGCGACCGGATCAGACAGCCGCGACGCTGCGGTCCGGGCCCCACTCCGATGGCACGCGCAATCTTGCTTGCAAGCGTGGTGGTGCCGAGCAGTAGTTCATGGACAGGCCGGGTCAGCGTAAGGGGCTCAATCGCGCACGCGGCGAGATCTTCGACAAGGCAGAGACGCATAGCACCTCCGAATCGTTCTGACACGCAGAAAGCCTGCGAATGCGACGTCTGGCACCCATCGAGACAGAGGAACCAACACGAGCGAACGGCTTCGTTACATCTCGGGTGCTCATGAATATGCTCTACGTTCTGATTCTATCGCGGAGGACCGACCGTGGCTAGACGTCTACGTCCATTGTTGCTCGCGCACATGGTTGCGTTGCATTCGGTCATCATGCATGAATGGAAGGGCGAGTTACGCAGGATAGGAGGGCAGATACGCGGCCGGGAAACGCACATTGCCGCTGACGGATAGGCTAGGGTCTGCAGGCACGTAACCTGGAAGCACGTGAGCGTAGATCCACACGATCGCACCCACCAGGAGCGCGAGCAGAATGCTGTGCCAGAAGACGGCGCGCAGCAATTCTCCTTCACGTCCTCCCTCGCCGGTCGCTGCGGCGGCAACGACGATGGATTGAGCGTCGATCATCTTGCCCATCACACCCCCGGTGGAATTAGCCGACGCCATCAGAAACGGATTTAGCCCCAGCTTTGCCGCGGTGATTTTTTGGAGGTTGCCGAAGAGGACGTTGCTCGAAGTGTCCGAGCCCGTCAGCGCCACTCCCAACCAGCCCAACAGGGTGCCGAAGATGGGATAGAGCAACGGACCAGTCCGGGTGAAAGCCAAGCCCAAAACAGCGTCCATTCCCGAGTACTTGGTCACGAATCCCAGCGCGAGCATGAAGAGGATCGCCGCGATCGCGGGGACCATTCTGCGCACGGTCTCGGCCAAGAGGCCAGCCATTTTGGTTGTGGGTACGCCGAGCCAATAGCCGCTGATGACGGCAGCGAGAAATACCGCGGTGCCAGTGGACGACAGGGGGATGACCTCGATCTGTGCCTTCTCAAAATCGTCTGGCTGGGGCGTGTCATGCCCGGTGACCGGTTCGCCCTTGGCCACCTTGAGATGGAGCCAAGCGAGTTCCGGTTTCCACGAAAGCCTCTGGTCGAGCCAGTCTTTGACCGACGGCGTTCCCAGTGGTTTGATCGCCGGCACACCCCATATCAAAACGGTCATTGTCAAAAGAGCGAAGGGCATCCAGGCCCGCGCGATTCGTGGCAATGAGAGATGGATGAGAGACTTCTCGACCCCCGGAGAACCCTCAAGCTCTTGGCTGGCGCATCCCGCTCGAAACGCCAGGTCTGCCGAGGGCGCCAAAAGTGGATGACGATCACTCCGGCCGCCATGCTCGCAACCGACGCCACGATGTCAACGAGCTCGAAGCCGACATAGTTCGACCAAACGAATTGGACCGACGCGAACGTTCCGCCAATCACGACGAGCGGAAACCAGACGGCCGCGGTCGCTCGCCACGAAGTCATCGCACGCACCAACCAAAAGGGAATCACAAGCGACATGATCGGCAAGATTCGTCCGGAGGTCGCGCTCAAAACGTGCACGTCGAGCCCCGTGACCTTGCTCAGTGTCAGGATCGGAGTGCCGATGCCTCCCCAGGCGACCGGCGCCGTATTGGCAATCAAGCAGAGCAAGGCTGCCTCGAAGGGCTGAAAACCCAGTCCGACCAGGAACGCCGCGGAGATCGCGACCGGGGCACCGAAACCGGCGGCTCCCTCGATGAAAGCACCGAAGCAAAAAGCGACCAGCACCGCCTGCAACCGGCGATCCGCTGACAACCGCGCCACGGAAGCCTTCATGATCTCGAACTGACCGGTCGCCACCGTGATGTCATAAAGGAACACCGCGGCCACGATTAGCCAGACGATGCGCAGCAACGCGAACACAACGCCAACCAGTGCGGCCGCCGCGATCATCGTGGCCGGCATCTCGAACACAAGCCATGCCACGCCAGACGCCGTCGCCAGCCCCAAAAGCGCAGCCTTCCATGCGCTGGCGCGGCCGCTGGCTAGTAGACCTAGCAGGACCAGTACCGGCAGCGCCGCGAACATTGTCGAGACCACCCAGTGCCCGAGCGGATCGTACCGTTGAATCCACACTGCCACCCTGTCTCCGTGTGAGCGCCAAAGTAAGCGCGACTACGAAAGACCGTTACCGCGAGAATCGCGTCGTGTACGACGTACGATACCGGCCCATGGAGGGCTGGGGTAGTGTCCTCCCCGGGATCTTGGGAATGGAGAGGTCGGACCGGGACTGCGGCCCAAAGAAGGGACGGGTTTGGGGTCGAGTCTTGACCACAACATGAGAATAGGGTTAATTTTGATTGTCGCTTCGCCCGTCACGGTGGGAAGACAAGACGACCTACCAAGGAGTACGTGGGTGCAAATCGAGATTTCGACCCGTCATGGAGGATTGGGTTCCGAGCAACATCGTTACCTTCACGATAAGGCCGAGAAGCTGCTCAAGTACTTTGCTCGCCTGATGGCGATCGAAGTGGCCGTCGATCATGGCAAGCATGGCTGGGAGCTCGAAATCCTGGTTTCGGCCGAGCACAAGCATGACTTTGTTGCCAAGGAGATCGGGTCGACGCCGGAAGCGGCGATGGACTTATGCGTTCACAAAATCGAGCAGCAGTTGCGCCGCTACAAAGAGAAGGTTCAACACCACAAAGGCGATGTCACCCATGGCGGTTCGTCTTCCCGGTCGTTCGAGCAGCCGCCGTCGCCTGACGAGACGCCAACCGATCGTGATGACGTCTAATGCCCATCTTTGCACGAACCGATTGCCGGACGGCGTCCGCGAGACGCTTGGCGGAGCGGGTCGGTCGAAGATGGTGGCAGTGGCGTTGACGGATCGCCAGCGCGACGTAGACTGGAAGCCGGTCATCGAATCATCAGATCGGCGGCCCGTCGTTGGAGGGGCGGATGAAGTTAATGGACTTTGTTGTCGGTGAGTCGATCATCGTCGACCTGAAGGCCACCGGCAAGGAAGAGGCGATTCGCGAGATGGTCGGAAGCCTGCACCGCGCCGGGCGGTTGGGGAATGACGACTTGGAGAGCGTGATTCGCGCTATCCTCGGGCGGGAGGAGCTCGGGTCCACGGGGATTGGCCAGGGTGTGGCTGTTCCCCACACGCGGCACCCGACCTTGAATCGCTTGATCGGAACCGTAGCTCTCTCGCGGCGCGGCGTTAATTTCGCGGCCTTGGACGGCGAGCCGGTCGACATTTTCTTCCTGTTGGTGTCGCCGCAAAACCAGCCGGGCGATCACTTGAGAGCGCTCGAGAATATTTCACGGCATTTGAAAGAAGAGAGGTTCGTGGGGTTTTTGCGCCAGGCTCGGTCGAGAGAAAACGTGATTGATGTACTGGAGGGCGCTGATCAGGGCTCTCCCTAGCCGTCGCTAGAGCGGACGACGGCTTATCCCGAGGGTTAGAGGACGCTCGCCGACGAAGATCAATAAAATACAAAAAGTGCCGGGCGGTTGTTTTGGTCCGGCAAAGCCCGGTGTTCGCTTGTCCCCGGCCCAGGCCGATCGAGCCGCCGATGAGCCACGATACGACCGTCGCCCGTCGCCAAGTCGAGGTTACAAACAGTCTCGGCCTGCATATGCGGCCCGCGAATAAATTTGTCGAACTGGCGCTGCATTTCCAGGCCGAAATACGCGTGCATTACAACGGCAACGAATATAACGGAAAGAGCATCCTCGATCTGACGTCCCTCGCCGCCGAATGCGGCACCCTTCTCGATGTGGAGGCACGCGGGCCCGATGCGGCCGCGGCCGTAGAGGCGCTGGCCGAGCTGGTGTCGGCCCGCTTCCACGAGAATGAAAATGGGGATCCGGTCGCACTCGAGCCACGCACGGAGTCGGCTTCATGAATTTGAGGGACCGCGAATTCCCCGACCGGCGGGGCGCTGGGCGCGAAGCGGCGCCGCGCTCCAGTCGAACGGCGGCGGCCCTCGCTCATTCAGCTCACGCCTTACACTGCGAATCGGAACCGCGCTCGCTGGCAACAGTCACCACGTCGCAGGCTACCGCGGTCTCGCCAATGCAGATCCTGCGCGGCCAGGCTGTGAGCCCAGGAATCGCGATCGGCCCGGTCGTGGTGCTCGACCCGCGCGGCCTGCGATTGCCGCCGCGTTCGATTGCGGCCGAAACGATCGGCGCGAGCTCGAGCGACTTGACCGCGGGCTCGAAGCCGCACACAGGGCGGCCGGCCAGGACGAAGGCGAGGCCCGCGCCCGGCTGGGTCCGCAATACGCTGACATCCTGGCTGCTCATTGCCGGATGATCTCCGATCCCACGTTGCGCGGCGACGCCGCAAGATCATTGAAGAGCAGCACGCCACCGCGGAACACGCCGTTCTCGACGTGCTCGAAGGCCACGCGACGCGGCTGGAACGGCTCTCGGGCTCGCGTCTGGCGGCTCGCGCCACCGACGTCCGCGACATCGAGGCTCGCATCCTCGCTCATTTGATCGGAGAAGAGCCCAGGTCGTTTCAGGACGATCTGGCCGCGCCGGCGATCTTGCTGGCCCACGACTTAAGTCCCAGTGACGCGGCGGGAATCGATCCGCGACTGGTCCCGGGTTTCGCGACCGAAGCGGGTGGCCGCGCCAGCCACACAGCTATCGTGGCCGCCGCGCTCGAGATCCCGGCCGTGGTGGGTTTGGGTAAGTTTCTCGACCGCGCCCAGCATTGTCGCATCGCAATCATCGACGGCGACGAGGGTCTCGTGATTCTCGACCCCGACTTTGAAACCCAGGAACGATATCGCAAGACGGCCGCGGAACGAACGGCTTGGTTTGAAGTCCTCACGCAGGAATCCGACCTGCCCGCCGAAACCGAGGACGGCACGCGCATCGAGCTCTGGGGGAATATCGAGTTTGGCGGCGAAGTCGAAGCGTGCCTCGAACGGGGCGCCGTCGGCGTCGGCTTGTTCCGCACGGAATTCCTGTTCTTGAACGCCGAAACGCCGCCGAGCGAGCAAGAGCAGTTCGAGGTCTATGCATCCGTCGTTCGTTCGATGGGCGGCCGGCCGATCGTGATCAGGACTCTTGATCTGGGCGCCGACAAGCTCCCACTTTATCGCGACGCCAACCAGGATGAATCGAATCCGGCCTTGGGTCTGCGGAGCTTGCGGCTGTCGCTATGTGAACCTGGTCTTTTCCGTCCGCAGCTTCGCGCCTTGCTCCGCGCGAGCACCTTGGGAGAGCTGCGAATTCTGTTTCCGCTGGTGTCGACACTTGCCGAACTGAGGGCCGCGCGGGCCGTGCTTAATGACGTTGCCGCCGAGCTGCTGGCGGAAGGGCACGCTGTCCGCGAAAACCTGCCTGTCGGCGTTATGGTGGAGGTACCGGCAGCCGCTTTGATAGCGGATCATCTGGCAAAGGAGGTGGATTTCTTTTCTATCGGAACCAACGATTTAATTCAGTACACGCTGGCTGTTGACCGGACCAACGAAACGGTCGCCGCTTTATACTGCGCCGCCGATCCGGCCGTGCTCCGCTTGATCGCAATGGTGGTCGACGCGGCAGAGAGTCATGGAATCGAGGTCAGTGTCTGCGGCACGATGGGTGGAGAACCTCTATACACAATGCTACTCTTGGGCCTGGGTCTGAAGCACTTAAGCATGCCTCCGCATCAACTACCGGAAATCAAACGATTGATTCGAGGCATGCGGATTGAAACCGCGCCCAGTTGGCCGCGGACGTGCTTATGCTCAGGACAGCCGAGGAAGTGGTCGAACGTCTCACATGCGCGCTCTACCAGATTTCGCCCGAAAGGTACAATCGATTGGCCGATTTGACCTGACCGACCGCATTGCCGCCGTGAATTCGCGGCGCGAGCCGTCGTTTCAATGCCTTTCGCGATGCTGGTTCGCCGTGCCTGTGGATAAAGAACTTACGAGGTCCGCCCCGCCGCGATCATTAATCCGGTGGCCAGAAGATTTCCTTTAACTGCACAAGTCGGGGCAAACCGCTCCCGACCATCTCGATCCCGAAGCAGGACTTTTTCTGCCTGACGATCGATGACGGCCGAGAAGCGGCGAGCCCGCAAAAGTCGCGCGGCTGGTGAAACGAGCCTGTATCGGGCTCGGGCCGCGAGTGAGGTTGAGCGCAGCGTGCGCGTCCGCGGGATATGACAGAAACTACCAAAGTGCGTCTCCGATTCGCGAAGTGCGGGGGTCTCCGCCTGGTCAGCCATCGTGACATCATGCGCTGCTTGGAGCGAATGTTACGTCGCGCGCGGATTCCGATGGCCGTTACACAGGGATTCAACCCCCGGCCCAAGATGACCTTCGCCTTGGCCCTGGGGTTGGGTATCGAGGGCCAGCGAGAGGTAGTCGACCTCGAGTTTTCGGAACCTCTCGAGCCGTCCGAGCTGCTTTCGCGACTCACCGTGGTGGCTCCGTCCGGATTTGACTGGATCGATGTCCGCCCGCTCCCCGCAAATGCCACTCCACCTCACCCCCGGACGGTCGAGTACTGCATGCCCGTGCTCGATGAGCGCCGAGCGATGGCGCAGTCCAACCTGCAATCTCTGTTGACCAGTACAAGCTGGCACTTGACCCGGCGCAGGCCTAATCGCGAGTCGATTTTTGACTTGCGTCCCGAACTGGTCGCGGCCGAACTCACGGCCGAGGGCTTGCTCCGATTTCGTTTGAAGGTGTCTCCCGACGGCTCTGCTCGTCCCGAAGAATTGCTCGAGGCGCTTGCGCTTCGCGACCTGCTCGACAACGGATCCGTATTGACTCGCACTGACGTGGAGCTCGACTGGTGAAACACCATTCCATTTCATCCCCAACCGAACAAGGCCGCCCCAGACTCGGCGGCAGTCCCGGAAAGACTTCGTATGAAGAAAGAAATGCTGATCAATGTCCTTCAGCCCGAAGAATGCCGGATCGCGATCGTTGAGGACGGCGTTCTTGAAGAGCTTTATGTTGAGCGAACCAGCCACGAGAGCTACACGGGCAACATCTACAAGGGGCGAATTGTCAACCTTGAGCCGTCGATCCAAGCCGCCTTTGTCGACTTCTCGGTCGGCCGTAACGGATTTCTGCACGTCTCCGACGTTGAGCCTCAATATTTCGATCGCCCGCAGGGCATGCATGACGAGCCGGGGCCCGACCCGCGTGAGCGCGACCGCAAGCGCGATCCTCGTCGTGGCCGCGGCCGCGACGATCGCCGACGCACTGCCGGACCGGAACAGTTCGATCCGCCGCCTGGAGGTGTACCAACTGCTCCGCCTCGGCTGGAAGAGCGACCCCGTGACCGGGGACGCGATCGCGACAAAGATCGAGGCCGTGAGCGTGAACGCCCCGATTTGTCGATTCGGGGCCGGCGAGATCGGTCCGAGCCCCCGTCGCGACGGTTCGGCGAAGGGCTAGTCGAGCCAGCCGAAGATCCGCCTGCGCCCCCCCGTGCTGTCGAGCCTGCACCAATTCAACCTTATTCGCCATTTGAGGAAGGCTCTGTCCAACCTGCTCAAGAAAGTGAACAATCTGTCTCGGCAAGCTGGCCCGAAGCCGCCGGCCATTCGTGGGCCGAAGATCTGAGCCGATCGAGCCAACCGGAAACGGAGTTTGGTCGCGCATCAAGCCCTTTTGGCGGGCGGGAGACATCGCGCGATGAATCGGACGAGCCGACGACGGGGGAATTACGCCCCGTCGATCCGTTCGATCCCGACCTGCCTCCCAGTCGAACGCAACGACCGCGTGGCCCCGCCGGCGACACCTCGACCCCGCGATCTCGAGCGACCAGAGCGTGCGCGGCACCGTGTCTCGCCTTTCTCTTCTCCGTCTCCACTAGACGAACGTCAAGGCGGCGATATCGGCCGGGCGGAGCCTGGGCTCGAGCCGCCGCACGAAATTGACCCGCGCAGGGGACGAGGGCGAGGGCGCTCGTCTTCCCCATCGGGCCGGCCAAGACAGATGCCGCCGAGCGGCCGAGAAGGAATGCCGATTCCAAATATCGAATCTGACGCCGGCCCTGTTGATCTAGGCCCGGAGCTTGATCTCGACGATATATCGCGGATCGATGAACCACCCAGACGCCGGGGCGGCCGTGCCGCGATCCGTTCGCGGTGGCGAAACGCATCGGCCCCGTGAAACCTCGCCGCCTCAAGACCTGGGGCCGGAACGACCTGGCGCGGCCCGGCCGTCCCTGGCGAATTCGATGCGGAACGGCGGCGACCGCCGCTGCCCGATCGGCCGGCCGACACCGAGCGCAGGCGATCAGCAGGTTCCATCGAGCCGGCTCGTGAGCGCGACAGAGACCGACCTCCGCCTCATGATCGAGCAGGCGAACCAGGCTACGTTCCCCGCCGCGCGAGGCAACGATCGGCCGACGAATCGGCGTTCGGCTCCGATCTTTTCCCGGTGGCAGGAGATTGGCCGGAACGCGATCTCGAGCCTCTGCTCGAAGGTGAACTCGACCGTGGCGCGGCCGACATCGCGGATGAGGAAGACCCGATTTCCTCAGCCGACCTAGGTCAGGCTGGCCTGGCTCGACCCGAACAGCGACGGCGACGACGCCGACGGGGAAGGAGACGTGAACGCGAACGTCCCAAAGATATGCCGTCATCCCTTGCTCCTAGCGAGGAAACCGACACCGATTTGGACGAATTCGCGACGGACGTTGAGCCATCCAGCCCGTTTGCCCGCAGACGCGGCGCCGAAAGCGAAACCTTGGGCGATCTGGATGACCTCGACCTCGAAGAGGTCGCAAGCGCAGGTAGGGAAGCGTTTGAACTGGATGACTTCGGCGCAGACGAGCTCGTCGACCGTCCCGTCGCGCCGTTCGAGGAGGAAATCGACCTCGAGCTCGAGGAAGAGATCCGCAGAGAAATCGAGGAGATCGAAGAGCTCGAGCGCGAGATGGGCTTGCGTGGCCCGGCCGATGCGCGGCCAAGGCGCGGCGAAGAGCCGGCCCGGGGCGCCAGATCCGTTCGAGGCCGCGGGTTGTTGAAACCTCCGATCCAGGAGATCTTCAGACGCGGTGACGAGGTGCTGGTTCAGGTCATCAAGGAGAGCATCGGCACCAAGGGGCCTACCCTCTCGACATACATCAGCATCCCCGGCCGATACCTCGTACTCATGCCCGGCCTCAATCGCGTGGGAATCTCACGCAAGATCGTCGACGAAGGGCAGCGCCGCAAACTCCGCGAAATTATGAACGAGCTCAACCCGCCCAAGGGCCTCGGCTTCATTGTCAGAACCGCGGGGCTCGAGCGAACCAAGCGCGAGCTAGCACGGGATCTCGCGTACCTATTACGTCTCTGGAAGGTCATCCTCCGGCGAATCAAGAAGTCCAAGGCGCCGACACCGATCTATCAAGAGTCGGACATGATCATCAGGACCATCCGAGATATCTTCAACTCGGAGATTGACACTATCTGGATTGACGAACCTCAGGCCTTCGAGCGAGCGCAAGACTTCTTGCGCGTCGTCATGCCCAGGTTTGTTAACCGCCTTAAATTGTATGATGAAAAAGTGCCTCTCTTTCACAAGTACGGCATCGAGGACGAGATCGCCAAGATCCAGCGCCGGCATGTCCCCCTTCCAGAAGGGGGTTCGATCGTGATCGACCAGACCGAGGCACTGGTCGCCATCGATGTCAACTCGGGCAATTTCCGGGTGGAGGACGATGCTGAGCGGACCGCGTACGAGATGAACCTGAGGGCAGCCAAGGAGATTTCCCGACAACTCAGGCTTCGCGACTTGGGCGGTGTGATCGTCAACGACTTCATCGACATGCGCGAGGAGCGGCATCGTCGCGGAGTGGAACGAGCCCTGCGCGAGGCGATCAAACGCGATCGGGCTCGAACCAAGGTCCTGCGCATGAGCGCCTTCGGCTTAATCGAGATGACGCGGCAGCGAATTCGACCCAGTCTGAAGAGGTCGATTTACGAAGATTGCCATCATTGCACCGGCGCCGGCGTCGTCAAGACGGCCGAGAGCATGGCCATCGATGTCATGCGGCTACTGGCCCTAGCCACACACCGCGAGGAGATTCGCCGGATCGCGGTCTCCGTTCATCCCGGCGTGGCTGCATACCTCTCTAACCGCAAGCGAAAGGAGATCGCGCGGATCGAAATGGATTGCAACATCACGATCCAGATTGGTTTTGAGTCGACCGCGCCGGCGGAACACTTGAAGATTGACTGCTTCGACGCCAATGGAAACGAGGTGCGGATGCTCCCGCAGCCCCCGTCCACCCACAAGCGCGGACATTAGACGCCCTAGTCGATCGTCGCGTGCCACGCCCAAGATGATATCAACCGCTGTCATCGTGGTATGCGACGATCGAATCCCGCCGACCTGGACCGACGTGGCCAGCCATCAAGGAATCGCGAGATGATCTTCCAGCCTGCCTCGGGATACCCACTGCACAGGCCGCGCCGACTCCGTGGTCATCCTCGGCTTCGGGATCTTGTGCGTGAAACCGACTTGAGCACCCTGGACTTGGTCTATCCGCTCTTCGTCTATCACGGCAAGAACCTGCGACGAGAGATTCCATCGATGCCCGGCCAGCATCAGTTCTCGCTAGACCGATTAGGTGAAGCTGTCGCCACGGTCGCCGAGCTGGGTATCCCTGCAATCCTGCTCTTCGGCATTCCCGAGCACAAAGATGCACGCGGCTCATCGGCCTCGCGCGACGACGGAATCGTGCAGGAAGCGATACGCATCGCCAAGAAGGTAGCTCCTGGCCTTCTGGTAATCACCGACCTTTGCTTCTGCGAATACACCGACCACGGACATTGTGGACCGTTAACCGAATCGCGGGGCCGAATCGACGTCGACAACGACGCCACCCTCCCGCTCCTGGCAGCGCAGGCGATGAGCCACGCCAAGGCCGGCGCCGACGTGATCGCCCCATCGGGCATGATGGACGGCATGGTCCAGGCAGTCCGGCAGGGCCTCGATGGCGCTGGATTCGCGGACCTGCCGATCATCTCGTATGCAGCCAAGTTTGCCAGCGGCTATTACGGACCGTTTCGCGAGGCGGCCGAGAGCGCCCCCAGTTTCGGTGACCGACGAAGCTATCAAATGGATCCCGCCAACAGCGAAGAGGCGATCCGCGAGGTTGCCCTCGACCTCGCGGAGGGGGCCGACGTGGTAATGGTTAAGCCCGCGCTGGCATATCTCGATATCATCTGGCGCGTCAAGGACACTTTTGGAGTTCCTGTCGCAGCCTATAACGTCTCAGGCGAATACGCCATGGTCAAAGCCGCTGCCGCCAACGGATGGATCGACGAGCGCCGGATCGTACTCGAAACACTGACAAGCATCCGGCGTGCCGGGGCGGACATGATCCTGACCTATCACGCACTCGATGTAGCGAACTGGCTTAGGCAGGGCTAGACGAAGCGGCTATTAATCGACCGCGTTCTGGACGCAACGAGCTGGGACGATCTGATCAGTGATTGTTGAATAGAAAAACGTCAAGCGAAAATCATCGCGGAGACACCAGTAGTCACAATGGATTCACCCACTCCTGCCCGGTCTCAACCTGGGTTTCGCCTGCCGGCCAGCCATGAGGCGTTTGTTCGTGCGAATCGTGTGATTCCCGGCGGGGTCAACAGCCCGGCGCGTGCTTTTGGTGCGGTCGGCGGCGAGCCGCCTTTCATCGCCAGCGCGTCTGGCGCGTATCTCCACGATATCGACGGCCACAAATATATCGACTACATCGGCTCGTGGGGCCCGATGATCGTGGGACATGCGCATCCGCAAGTTCAATCGGCGGTGGTCGCCGCTCTCGAGCTGGGCTCCAGCTTTGGTGCGCCCGACGATGCGGGAGGTTGAGATCGCCGAGACGGTCTGTCGAGCGGTTCCCTCGATCGAAAAAATACGGTTCGTTTCCTCCGGAACAGAGGCGGCCATGTCGGCAGTTCGGGTGGCGCGGGGCGTCACTGGCCGATCCAAAATCATCAAGATGGCGGGCCACTACCACGGGCACGTCGACGCCCTCTTGGTCCAGGCCGGCTCCGCGGCAACCACGCTCGGCACACCCAATAGCCCAGGCGTGACCGCAGGGGCCGTACAAGATACCATTCTCTGTCCGTTTAACAGCGTCAAGGCCGTGTCGGAAGTTCTGGCGCGATTCCCCGGCCAAGTAGCGGCGGTGCTGATTGAGCCAATCGCTGGCAACATGGGCCTGGTCCCGCCCCAACCCGGCTATCTGGCGGCGCTCCGCGAACTGACGGCCAAGCATGGCAGCTTGCTTGTTTTCGACGAAGTAATGACTGGATTCCGGGTCGCTTACGGCGGTGCGCAGGCTCTCTACGGAATCACACCCGACCTGACGGCACTGGGCAAGGTGATCGGAGGCGGCTTGCCGGCAGCGGCGTACGGGGCGACGGCTTCGGTCATGGACCAAGTCTCTCCCGTCGGCCCGATTTACCAGGCAGGTACGCTTTCAGGAAATCCCCTGGCCATGGCCGCCGGACTGGCGACATTGCAAATATTGCGCGAACACTCCCCCTATGACCGGCTGGAGGCGCTGTCCGCACGCCTCGCCGAAGGCCTCGACCGCGCCGCCACCGACGCCCGCGTACCCCATGTGGTCCAGCGCGTCGGCAGTATGTTGACTCTCTTTTTCCACGATGGGCCGGTGCTCGATTATGATGATGCGCGACAAAGCGACACGAAGCTCTTTGCACGCTTCTTTTGGGAGATGCTCGCGCGCGGCGTTTACTTGCCGTGCAGCCAGTTCGAGGCCGCGTTTGTTTCGGCCGCCCACACTGAATCCGACATCGATCATACGATCGCAGCGGCCACCGATGCGCTCTTGGCTTGCCGCGAATAGCACTTGTGACCTGATCTCGGAGGAAACTATATGATCATCCACACGCAATTACATGAAAACCAATCAGATACGCACACTTTGGCTTTTGTTCACTGCGCTGACCTCCTCTTGCGTAACGGTGTGCGCGGCGGACGCCAAACGCAGCGTTCCAGACGGGTGGACGACCTCTGCGCCGCGTGAGGAAATTCGACCGAAGTTCACGTATGATGCCCACGGTGGGCGTGACGGAAAAGGAGGATTGGTCATCGCGGCCGATCAACGCGAAGGACTCGACGGGTGGTGGGCACAGACAGTTCCCGTGCGCGGAGGGACGTACTACCGATTTTATGCTGCGCAAGACCGATGGAGTGGCATTGCCTCGTCAGAGCGCGGTCGTGCGGATCCTGTGGCACGACGACCGCGGGCATTCCGTGCCGCGCGATGCTCCCACGGTTGCCGGTTACTTGAAGGGATGGACGCCCACGGCTGAACCGGAATATCCGACCGACAAACGAACCGATGCGAAAGGTTGGACCGAAGTCTCCGACACATACCTCGCGCCCATGAAGGCGACTCGTGCGACGATCGAACTTCATCTCCAATGGGCGCCGCCGGGCGGCCGCATCGAATGGAGCGAAGTCTCGCTCGCGGAGACCGCTACGCCCGTGGGCCGCAAGGTGCGACTGGCCGCTGCTCATTTCAAGCCGAGCGGCAAATCTGCCGCCGCGAATTGCCAGGAGGCTGCCCCATTGATCGCCGAAGCCGCCAAACAGAAGGCGGATCTGATCGTACTTGGCGAAACATTGACATACTTCGGCACCGGCAAATCCATGGTCGACACTGCCGAAGTCGTGCCGGGTCCGACGACCGAGTACTTCGGCGCGTTGGCTAAAGAACACAATCTCTACATCGTGGTCGGCGTCGTCGAGCGCGACGGTCACCTGGTGTATAACACGGCCGTCGCACTGGGACCCGACGGGAAACTCGTGGGCAAGTATCGCAAGGTCTGCCTGCCGCGAGGCGAGGTCACAGCCGGCATTGCCCCTGGTCACGAGTATCCGGTATTTGAAACGCGCTTTGGCACGCTCGGGATGATGGTCTGTTACGACGGCTTCTTTCCGGAAGTTGCTCGCGAACTGACGAACCGCGGAGCCGAGGTCATCGCTTGGCCGGTCTGGGGCTGCAATCCTTCGCTGGCGAGTGCCCGCGCCTGCGAGAACCACGTCTACCTGGTGAGCAGCACCTACGAAGATGTCACTCACAACTGGATGCTTACCGCCGTCTATGGCCACGACGGCCAACCGATCGTCCAGGCCGAAA
The DNA here is from genome assembly GCA_963850935.1 of uncultured Isosphaeraceae bacterium. Classification (GTDB taxonomy): domain Bacteria; phylum Planctomycetota; class Planctomycetia; order Isosphaerales; family Isosphaeraceae; genus CAWFRS01. Next base: position 406,848 of record CAWKNT010000023.1, on the reverse strand, counting down.
AATGGGGCACGATCATCGTCACTGAGGTCGACCTCGACCAGCGCGTGCATTGGAACAGCTTGGGCGACTTCAAAGCCGAGTTGCCAAGACATCGGCCAGAAGGCAGCTCGGATCGGATATCCCAGAAATGACCCGACGCGGCGACGGCCCTCGAACGAGCGATCAGTCCACAAACGCGATATCCTCTTCGGAATCGCCATCGAGCCCGGTGAGCCGCGCTTTAAGCCGCCGCGTCGCCCGCCGGGGACTTTCAGCTCGCACAACCGCTGCGCTGACAGCGATCCGGGTCGCGCCGGCTTCGATGACGCGATCGACGTTACCTTCATTGATCCCGCCAATGGCAAACCATGGAAGCGTCGTGGATTCGCTGGCGAGTCGAACGAAGCCCAGCCCCGCAAGCTCGGGCTCGGAGAATTCTTTGGTGGGGCTGGGAAACACCGGACCGACTCCGAGATAACTTGCGCCCGAAAGTATCGCCGCGTCGAGCTGCTGATTGTTATGCGTCGAAATGCCGATGTGGGCGGAGGCGCCGATGATGCGCCGCGCGTTGCGCGGTGACAGGTCTTCTTGGCCGACGTGGACACCATCGCAGGCAGCGAGACGAGCCAGATCGACTCGATCGTTCAGGATCATGGGCACACGGGCCTGGGCGGTCAGGATTTCGAACCTCGTGCGCCCGCCGGAGCATTTCGCGATCTGCAACGCTCTTTTCCCGATACTGAATCACGTCGGCGCCGCCGGCCAATGCCTCGCCCACCACCCACGTCAGGTCGCCGAGTGTGGGAAGTCCACCCACTAAGACCATGAGCTTCGCCTGGCCCAAGCTCCGCTGAGCGGCGACGGCGGTCATCGTCAATTTTTCGATTGTATAGACGTCGTAGCGCAACACCTCATAGCGTCCGGCGAGCCAAACATTGATCAACTTGCAGTACTCCTCCAACGACCGCAGTGCCTCGGCGACTCGCTTGAAGTTCGCGGCCAGGACGGTGCGCGGGGTCTCGCGGACCCGCTCGGTGTGGGTCATGATGTGCGTCCCCACGTCTTCGCGGGTATCGCGCGACCCGATCAAGAGGCTCTCGTCCAGGCCACGTTCCGCCTCCGACAGCCTATGGCGGACCTGCTTGAGCCGTCTGGTCAGCCCAGGGTCGTCGAGGACAAAGCGAACATAGTCTTCGATCACACGGAGCCCTTCGTGCGCGCGATTGACTGAAGCATCAACAATTCGTCCGAGATCGACGCCTCCCGCGTCATTGAGCTCGAGGGGTGGTATGCCCTCAGCGGGTGGGAGAGGAGCGACATCGACCTCAACGACCTCGGTTAAACGCTGGCGGAGCGTTTGAATTTCCAGTCCCGCAAATTGGAGCAAGTCGGCGGCCGGCCCCGACGTCGAGAGAAGTCCGGCCAGCAGGTGCTCAGTCCCGAGTTCGCGTTTTCGGTCCGACCCTCGCGCCGATATCGTGGCTTCGTTCAACACCAAGCGTAATGCTGGCGATACCGGCAACAGCCCCTGCAAGTTCGTTGTCTCGGCAACGACGCCAGGATCGTCTCCCTGCCCTTCCGAGGGAATCGAAAACTCCGGGCCGAGCCCATCCCAGAGTCTGTCAATCTCGACACCCAGCTCTACCAACAATTCCGAGGCGCGGGTCTCTGGCTCGGCAGCCAGAGCAGCAAGCAAATCAAGCGGCTCGACGATTGATGCGCGGCGACGTTTTGCCAGCAGATCGGCTCGCAACATGGCTCGCTCAGCGCTCGCCGTAAACGACTCGAACATCAGTCTCAGAGCTCCTTGATTGCACTCATGTTATTGAGACGGCCGACCGTAGGTAAACACCGATCCCTCTTGCTACCCGCTTGGGCGATTTCGAACGCCTACCGTACGCTCCGCGCGCCATGTCTCTCTTGAATTTTCGGGCGCACAACTCCATCATTGATGGCGAAACCTACGAACCTTTGCTTTCCGAAGGTTTCGTGTCGGCAGCTTGGGGATTTGTCGTATAGGCCCCGATGCGTTAGCCCGTTTCCTCCCGCCCCAATAGCCTTACACACAAAGGACCTTCACTGTGTCTCACCGGTCGTTGCTGTTGCTGTCCCTCGCGAGTCTGACGTTACTGCTCGTCGGCGCGCCCATCATGGTCGCTTCCGCCGCTGACCCTGCGAAAAAACCGACGTCCGTCCTAGATTTTCACGTCAAGGACATCGAAGGCAAGGATGTCGATCTGGCCAGCTATAAAGGCAAGGTCTTGCTGATTGTGAATACGGCCAGCCAATGTGGTCTCACTCCACAATACAAGGATCTCGAAGCCATCTACGAAAAATACAAGGGACAAGGTTTGGAGATTCTCGCCTTCCCTGCCAACGAATTCGGCGGCCAGGAACCGGGATCCAATGACGAGATCAAGGAGTTTTGCACGACAAAGTACAAGGTCAGCTTTCCTCTCTTCTCCAAGGTTGTCGTCAAAGGTAAAGGAATTGACCCGCTCTTCGAGTACTTGACGAGCGACGCGACCAATCCCAAGTTTGCCGGCGTGATCCGCTGGAACTTCAACAAGTTCCTGGTCAATCGCAAGGGCGAAGTGATCGCGCGGTTTGAGCCTAAGAAAGACGATCACTGGTCCGAGCCCGTCGTGGCAGCGATCGAAAAAGCTCTGGCGGAGAAGTAAATCACCGCTTGCGGTCGTGATTGAGCAGAAGGGGCGCGGCAAACTTTGGTACTGCTGCGGGGACGAACCTTGCCCGCCCCGCTTCTATGCGACAGAGCCCGCAGCGAGACGGTGTTCGCTAGCGACCAAAGGTTCGAGTTGTCGCCGTGGCGGGCACGGTCCGATCGCGGCTACTATCTCGTCGCGCTGGGCCTGCCCCGGCTTCGAGTGGGATCATCGGTGCATCGTAGAGCCGGAGGTAGCGGTAATAAACCTCGAGCGACAAAGCCGCGAGCGTCGTGCAATAAATCCGGCCACCCTTGGCTCCATAAAGGCTGGTGTCAGGCTCCCAGCTTCCAGTCTGATGGCCGGCGGTCGATTGAAGCCCGACGATCCGGTCTCGTATCTTCGCGTTCCATTTTGACCATGGTTCGCCGCCGTGCTGATAGAGGGCCAGAGTCGCGTAGTACCAGTAATAGACATTCGAAGTGCCGCGGTCCGAGACGTTTTCCAGGAGAAATTGGGCCGCTTCGGAACTGGACGGACCAGGGCCGCCGACTCCCAGAAACTGGCGGCAAACCCAGGCTTCGGCTGTCATCGTCGGGGTGACCGACTCCCACGGTTGATAACGGGCCAGCCCCTTGGATTGGCCGGTCGCAACTTTGTCGAGCCAAAGCAAGGTACCGCGCCGCACAGAGGATTCGGCAGGGATTGAAATGCCGACTTCCTTCGCCGACTTCAATCCCATCACGACCCAACCAAGAATGCTTGTGTCCCCTACGGGTGCGCCTGGAGCATACCGCCAGGCCAGGCCATCACGGGCTCGCGAGTTAACCAAGAACGCGACCGCATTTGTCGCGGGGCGTCGCAACTTATCATCGGCAGTGAGCGCACAAGCCTCGCATAACGCCAGCGTGGCCATCGCATGACAGTACATTCCCACGACCTTACTGCGACCGCGGAGGTCGCCGTCTGGCTTCTGTTGTTCGATCAAAAAATCGAGGCCCTTACCCACCACCTCTGCGTATCGGCCGTCGTTGTGGGTGTAACCGGCTCCAAGGTAGGTCAAAAGAGCGAGTGCCGTGAGGGCCGTGTCAGCCTCCCAGTACGCGCACTCTCCAAAGCACGTCTCGCCTGGAGGGCAGTGGACCGTGAAGCTGTCGTCGCCCTTGACGGGTGCCCCATCTTCGTAACGGGCGACGCCGCCATCCCACCGTCCGTCGTCATCCTGGTGCCGCGCGAGCCAATCGAGCGCGCGCTCGACGGCCATTTCGCTCGCGGTGCTGCCGCCGGTTCGCTGGGCCCGCGTCGAGCGGTCAGGTTCAAGCCTTGGTTGGTAAATCTTGGGTATCTCAGCGAGATTCTGTGCGCCAACGCGATCGCCCAAGGGCGCCAACCCGGAACGGCCGGCAATCGCCCCGCGGGAATTGGGGGTTGCCCGCGCGAGCGGTATCGCATCTTTAGGTCGGGTCATCCCTTCGAGCGGCGGGAGCACGCGGCTCTGTTGTCCGGTTCCCGGCGTATCACCAGCGGTTGCGGATGACTGATTTGCGGGCTTATTGGTGAGCGCCAACGCCGTGTTTGTGCCCTGCAAATTGCTCATGGCAATTCGATCCGGGCGAAGCCGCCTGTCGCTCGCCAGCAGGGGCGCTTGGCTTAATGTTGACTGCCCTATCGTCTTTGTGCCGGTCTGGCCGGTTTCGGCGGTCTTATTCAGCTCGGTCGAGTTAACCTGGTCTTCGTCGGCGAACATCGATGGCAAGGTAACCGGTTGCGCCTGGGGATCGGAATCCCCCCCCGTAACTATCTCGGCCGGCGGCTCCCGGGGCGGCACTGCGGCGCGAGAACCTTGCCTTTGGGAGTCGCTTGGGCCAGAGCCGCCAAGGGCGCTGCCGGTACTTCGGTACCAAGAAAAACAGCGTCCTTGTCGTCCAAGGGGGGCCGGGCGACCCGAAGCGAGACATCGGCCAGTTTCAGAGACGGAGCCGCAAGATCCCAGCGCTCCGCTCTTGAGCCGTTTCGATCGGTGTCGTTTGGCGCGGTCTTGTACTGGTCGAAGTCGAGTCGACCAACGGGGCGACTCGAATCTGACGGATATGAGATCGATCCTGATCGTCTCGGCGATCGAGGCCGAGGGTCGACATCACCGTGGGAATAGTGCTGCCGTACACGACCAAACCGAAATGAGCGGCCAGCGAAAGCACCAAACACTTGCGCAAAGCCCGCCGCGAACGCCAGCACAACCACACCAAAAGCGCAATACCGATGGTGGCCAATCCCAACACCGTCCACGTGGTGAGATCGGCTCGCAACAGGAGGAGGAAAGACTCCAAATCCAGCCCGGTCATTGGATTAGATCTCTATCCTGCCATGGTAGCCCGGACGGTCACGACCGTGGGCGGACGCCCGGTCGGCATAACCGCGGCCAATTTGTCGACCAACGACCGACCATCATAGCCAAGTGCGACCTCCGACACATCTCCAGGCCGCCCGCGCATGCGACAGCGGAATGTGGCCGGGGCTGCTGACGCGTTGCCGCGAAGCAATCTGGCCGAGCGGCACAAACAGATTCTATCCTTAGCGATTGCGATAAAACGAGTGCCACTTTTTTGGCACTTTCTGCGGGTGCTTCAGTGCCAACTCGCCGTCGGCTCATCCCCATCGGAGAAAGGCACAAGCGCCTCCGACCGCCGACATACTGCTGACTCGGCAGTCGGACGTCGATCGACTCCGAGCAAGGTCTGGGGCCGAATTCGTCACTTGGCCCGCTCGAGCCGCTCCAGCGCCTCCAGTACTCGGTCGAGCTTGCGTTCCACCTCTTCCACGCGGGTCTCGGTGATTGCGGACCGCGAGTCGATCATCAGGAAGCCGTCCTTGACGATATAGGACAGGCCGAGTGACTTGAGGATCAATCGCAACGATGTCTTTAAGGGCAGGCCCTCCCGGTCGAACTGGATCGTCGAGTTGATCGACTTGTTGGCTTCTTGGAGGCCGAGGGGCTCCACATAGATCGGTATGCCCGGGAACGCGGGCGTGGTCGTCGCCGCCTTGATGTACTTGAGCACGTCATCGAGCGGTGTCTTATTGGCGAAGGACATGGAGACCGGCTCCTCGAGCGCCTGCATGATTCCCTGCGTCTTCCGCTGAAGATCGCCGGGATCGGGTTGCTTGCCAGGCGGCGGGCCGGGTGGGCGTTTGTTCTGGGCGAGGACGAGTGCGGCTCCTGCCGGCTGGGCTGCTGGGTCGGCCGGCGGGTTCTTTCCCTTCTGGGCGACGGCCATAGTTGCCAGGACGCCCGCGCCCAGGAGAATTGCGATCCCAGTGGACTTGACGGTTTGGAGAATCATGGCGTAGATGACTCCTCGAGCTAAGGCTGCGATGGATACGGGGACAGCATCGGCTGCGACAAGCAAGCCGCTGACCGACGACCACCGCGACGCCAGTTGTATGGTGGATTCGACCAGGGAGGCGGGCAGGGACGGAACCTTGAGGCGGGCCGGCTCGGTCAACCGCGCGACGACCGGGGCCAGGATCCCGCGCCCTCGGAGCCGCGCGGCCAGCCGTTTGCGGGCGCGGTGCAGGCGGCCCCGGAGCGTCGGCTCGCTCACGCCCAGCCGCCGCGCCGCCAGGTCGTAGCTCAGTCCCTCCAGACAGCAGAGGACCAGCGGAGCACGGAACGACTCGGGTAGCCGCGCGATCTCCTCCTGGATGGCCGCTTCGGTGCTCGTCCAGTCGCGATCCGCACTGGAAGGACCGGCCGGCTCATTGACGACGGCGACCTCATGCCGACGGAGACGAATCGATCGGACCCGTGCGCGCTTGGCCACGCGGTAGGTCACGCCACAGAGCCAGGGACCGAGCGTCGCCCGATTGCGGATCGAGTCAGCCCGGCGCACGAGCACCAGGAACGTCGCCTGGAAGGCATCCTCAGCGTCGTGTGGATCCCTCAGCAGGCTCCGGCACAGTCCCAGGACCATCGGACCATGCCGCTGGACCAGGATCCGAAAGGCGTCCTGGCCGGACGTGTCACGGTGAACGTGGAAATGATCCAGGAGCTCGCCATCGGTCATGGCCCCGAGTGCCCCGACGGTCCACAGCGTATCCAGCGACCCCCGCGCGAATTGCGCCCCCAAACGTTCCATTGACCCGACTCGCCTTGGTTCCTCACGACTGGATCGGCCTGCACCCGCCGAATATATAATGCCGCGACCTTTGGGATCCTCACACGATTTCTTAAAGGAGGGAGGTGCGAGATGTGGGACGAACCAGCATACACTTGGGGCAGCGCGAACCTCAAACCCTCGCGCTTTAACCGTTCCTGACGCGCGCGTTCACGGTCGCCCGGTGAATCGAGCGCGGTGCCGCCGATCTTGATGTCGCCGGCGTGCGCGTAGCGCGCGATCATGACGCCCGTGCAAGACGCGCGATCTGGCCAGCTTGTAGGAATGCGGCGTGGAGCCGTCTGCGAACAGCGAAGGTGGCTCTGTAGCGGTGTTCCGCAAAAATCCGTTCTTTTTCCTTCAGACCTTGGGTTCGAGTTCCTTGATGTGTTCCCAGCTGCCGCCCAGTACGGCCTTGCTGTCGCAGCCTAGCCAGCCGTCGAGCATGGTCGCGTACAGCCGCCGAAAGTCGGTGTGGAACTTCAGGTCGTCGGCGTCGAGGTCCGCGAGGCTGGGGTGCTTGCCGACGACGCCCCCCTTGACAGATGGCCCAGCCACAAATAGGCATGAGGCGGCGCCGTGGTCGGTGCCCCGGCTGTTATTCTCCGGCACGCGCCGGCCGAACTCCGAAAAGGTCATCAGCCGCACCCGGTCGTGGTGTCCGCTCGTTTTCAACGTCTGGAAGAAGCCGTTAATCGAGTCGGCCAGGTCGGCCAGCAGGGTGGTGTGCATGGGGCCCTGGTTGGCATGGGTATCGAAGCCTTCCAAGCTGACGTAGAAGATCCGCGTGCCGAAGCCCTTGGCGATCAAACCCGCGACAATCTGCAACTTCTGGGTGAGACCACCGCCCTGCCGCGGCACGGCATTCGGCCCCTCCAGCAGCTCGCGGAGGGTCTCGACGGCTGTCATGGTCTGGACCTGCCGCCGTTGAACAAACGACGCGAGGTCATCCTCCGCCCTGGATGCCGGTGCTGCCAGGTCCTGCAACAACTTGCGGCGGACCCTTTGCTGCCCGATTTTGCCGCCACCGAGCTCAAGGCGGAACGAGTTCTGCTCGTTGACCGTGACAGCCCCGCCGCCCGGCGCCCCGGCGACGGCCAAGGGCATGCGATTTGGGCCGAGATGCAGGATCGGTACCCCTCCCACATGGTTGTCGTTCTCTGCCGCCGCCCGGCCCAGCCAGCCTGTCGTGGTTCCCTTGGTATCGGCCGACTGCCAGATATCCATGGCCTCGAAGTGCGAGCGCTCGGGGTTCGGGTAGCCGACGCCCTGCACGACCGCCAACTGTCCTTTTTCCAACAACGGCCTGAAGCCCTGCATTCCGGAGTGGAGGCCGACGTGGTCGTCCAGGCGAATGACCACGTCCTTGGTCTGGCGCAAGGTGGGCCGAGCTTTGTGGTACAGGTCGTCGGCATAAGGAATGACGGTGTTGAGGCCGTCATTGCCGCCGGTCATCTCCAGCACGACGAGGATGGTGTCCTTACCCGGCGCGGCCGCCTGAGCGGTCCGGGACACGAATTGGGGGACCATCGAGCTCAACGCCACCAACGACGAGCCCTTCAAGGTATGGGTCAGAAACTGTCGACGGTTAAACATGCTTGGTACTCCGTGATTGAAAATGAGTATCGCTTACGCCAGTTGATATTCCGCTATTGAAAGAATGGCATGGACGGACTCGCGCACGCGGCGGGCCAGCATGGGTCCGGACGGCTTGCCCTCGGCCACAAAGGCCACCAGCTTCGCCCGCACCTGCGAGCGGACCCCGCCCGGTAGATACAGATCCAGGAGGGCGCGGACGACATCTTCGGGACAACTCACTCGCTCTTCAGCCAGAAGCCGCGCCGGGTCGAAGGCCAAAGGCGGCGCCGGCTCCTCGGGCATCTCCGCTGGCGCCGCATCGCGGCGATCGACTCCGGGGTCGGGTTGAACCAGAGCGTGCCCATCGCCACGGCCCCGGCGAAGTTATCGCGCTGCAACACGGTGGAGGTATTCAGCCAGGACGGGCCGCCCGGCCAGCCCTTGACATTCGGCGGCGCGAACAAGTGCTGCCCCATCGCCCCTAGCCAAGACACCAGCATACGCTGCGGCAATGACCGGTACTCCGCGTCCTGCTCTCCATAGCGCCGGTACACCGTCTGGACCGCTCCCAGCACGTACTCCACCGGTCCTTTGACCCGCTGCCGGAAGGCGTGATCCGAGTAGAAATGCCGCGACGCCAGGATAGTCCTGACCAGCCCCGCGATGTCGTAGTCACTCTTGCGAAACGACTCGCACAGCGGCTCGAGCAAGGAGTCGGGCGGCACGGCTTTTTCACTGACGAGGAAGTGGTAAAGCTTGCGAACCAGGAAGCGGGCCGCCGCCGGCTGCTCCAGCACAATGCGCACGACATCGCCGCCATCCCAGGCGCCGGTTTGGCCCAGAACGGTCTTGGTGCCGCTATCGTGGAGGCGGGCGTCGAACGCGAAGCCTTTTCCGTCGGAGCGCCAGCCGGTGAAGGCGCGGGCGGCCTCGCGAATGTCCTTCTCGTTGTAATGGCCGACGCCCAGACTGAAGAGCTCCATCAGCTCACGGGCAAAATTCTCGTTGGGCTTCCCCTTGACGTTGCTGTTGGAATCGAGCCAGACCATCATGGCCGCGTCCCGGCTGATCGCTTGAAGCATTGGACCGAATCGGCCCAGAGCGTGCTCGCGCAACAGGCAATTCTGACCGAACATCAGGGTCGAATTCCGCACCTTGGCGAGGCTGGTGGCGAAGTGGTTGTGCCAGAAGAAGGTCAGCTTCTCGCGGAGCGGATGACCGCCCTGGAGCATGCAGTAGAGCCACCAACCGCGGAGTTGCTCGCCGCCGTCGTCGCCCTCGGCTGATCCGCCAGCCTCGTCGCCGCCGGCGGCGATGCGGCCGACATCGACCAGAGTTTCTAACACCTCCGTGGCGTGGGACCTTCCCTCGCACAGGAGGTCGAGAGTGCCTTCTAGGCCGAGGCACTCGGCCTCGAGGAGTTCCTCGCGACTGGAGCCGAAGGCCGCACGGCGGTAAAGGTGGGCCGCCCACTTGCGTCCCCAGGGGTCGGCGGCCGTCGGTTGCCATGGTTGCCAGGCCTCGTCGGGGTCGGTCTGGCCCAGCGTCGGGAACTTCGTTTTCATTGCTACACCTCGGTTATCATTTGCGGGGACTTGTCGAACTCAGGAGGACGGGCTGCATGAGGGGCGGCGTTTCGGTCACTTCTGGAGAGTCACCTCGTAGTGGACGTTGGATCTTGGATCCTTCTCCTCGGCCTGCACGGAACTGCCGCGAATGTGGGCGATCGCTCCATCGATGGCATAAACGAACGGCTTGCCGGAGACCGGGTCGATGGGCAATGGCAACGGAGACGTCGGACAGCTTCGCAGGCAACTTGCCGTTGTGCCGAGCGGCATACATGCGAAGCGCCTCCACGTGCCGCAAGAAGGCGATCTGCTGCTCCAGTTGTCCCTGGGTCCGACGGAGTTTGATAATGTGGGGCAGGAGATCAACCAACAACCCGTCCCCCTCAGATGTCAGCTCCTTGCCGCCCACCAGCGAGTCGATCTGCCAGAGCGGCAGGGCAAGCAGTTTGATGCGCTCGTCCCGTTGGACCTCGTAGTCGCGCTTCTCGTCCACCAGGATGACCTGCATGGGCGGGAACGTCTTGACCGAATCCGGCCCATAACCCGCTTCGATCAGGCGTTGGCGGGCGGCGCGGACCCGTTCGGGGTCCTGGACCCGCGCTTGCAGCCGGGCTCGCACGTTCCGGGGTGGGCGGCCCGACTGTTCGAGTGCGAAACCCATCACGCCGGACAGGTGGCTCACCAACTCTTCGATCTCCGTTTCCGTCATGGGGGTGTCATCGTGGAGCGAACGCAGTTCCGCCGCCACCAGGGTGCGATCTCCTTGCACGCCCTTGCGCAAATCCACCAGGGGACAAGGCAGATCGGTCAGTGCCCAGTAGAGGTTCGGACATCCTGGCTGTTGCACCATCTCTTCCAGCGTGCCGAGGCCGAGATGGGCGGCCCACAGGCCGACAAGATTGGCGACCTCCGTGGGGTGCTCGCCCAGGTGGCGGGCCAGCGCGAACATCGTCTTGGCAGTACAGAGTGCGGCGTCGAAGTGACGCCCGGCCACCTCGGCTCGGAATCGGACCTGGAGGGCCGCCGCCAGATCCTGGAGCGGCCCCAGCTCATCAGACAGCGGTTCCATGCCACCGTGCTGGATGCGCTCGAGCGTCTGCCAGTCGAGTGCATCCAGCCGGGCCGCCCAGTCCGCCTGCTTAAGCGCGAAGCCGCCGTAGTGGAGCAGCTTGTCTACCGGCAGTTCGGCGAGCGGCATCGTCTGGTAATGGGCACGCTCAGCGGCGGATTCTTTCGTGAAGAAGAAACGCCGCTGCTCCATGAAACATTTCAGGTAATTCTGGGCCGCATTGCCGGGATTCAACTCCCTCAATTCCGGTAGGAGCTGGTACTTGAGCACCGGTTTCGGCGCCGGCATCGGCCGCACGGTCAGATGAACCACGGCCTCCTCCGCGCGGGAATTTAGAGGAAAAGCAGCTAGTGCCACGGCGGTAAGGAGAACGCGAGTCATTGCGGGACACTCCACTCCAGAGTTCTTGAACCACGGAAAACACGGAAAACACGGAAAGAATCACAATAAGAATGATGAACAACTAATTTATCATTAGCATCAAAATATTATGTCTAATCACTCGACCGCCTTTTCGATTCGCGGATTGAGACTCTCCGCATTTTTTCCGAGTTTTCCGTGGTTCGGAAATGTATTGTTACCTCGTAATGGATGTTGAACGTGGTATCCGTTTCCTTGCCCGCAGGCGGAGTGCCGCGGAGGTGCGCCGTGTTGCCGGTGACTTCGTAGCGGAACGGCTTGCCGGTGAACGGGTCGACCGGCAGCGGTACGGGAACCTCGCAGAGTTTCGCGGGCAGCGTGCCATCGTGCTCGGCGGCGTAGAGGCGCAGTGCCTCGACGTGTCGCAGAAGCGCGATCCGCTGGTCGACTCGCCCTTGCGCCAGGGGGACGTGGTGGAAGGCAAACAATTCATCGGCGAACATGTGCCGGCGGCTTCTTCACCTTGTTCTGGGCATCGAGCGCTTCGACCTGCCAGAAAGGAAACCTGATGGTTTTCATGACGTCGTCGAAGCGTTCTTCCAACTCTCGCTTCTCATCCAGGAGGAGCACCTGGTCGGCCGCGAACCGCATCAACCGCTCCGCCGAGAGGCCGTGTTCGACGAGGCGTTGGCGGGCGGCGCTGACCACCGCATCGTCCTTGGTCCGAGCGTCCAGCCACGCCCGCACGCCAGGCTTGGCGGAGGGTCCCTCACCGAGTCCGAGTTGCTTGTGAATGTCCGCGATAAACCTATTGAGCTGGTCCTTGCTCATCGGAGCGCTGTCGCTCAGGTCGCGGAACAGCCATTGGTGCATCACGCGCTCGCCATCCATGCCCTTGTCCAGAGGAATCAGGGGGCTGGGCAGAGTCGTCAGCGCCCAGTAGAGGTTGGGGCAGAATGGCTGCTCCAGCATTTCGTCCAGGCCGCTGGTGGTCACTGAAGCGATCTCCATCCCCACCAGGTCGCCAATGAGCGTCGGTTGCTCGCTCAGGTGGCGCGACATGGCGAACAGCGTCTTGGCGGTTCGGATGGCGTCGTCGAAGCGTCCCTGGGCGATTTCGGCCCGAAACCGCACCTGAAGCACCCTGGACAGGGAGCGCATCTGCTGCATCTCGGGAAGCCGCAGTGCGATCCCCTCGGCCCTCAGCTTCAGCAGGAGTTGCCAATCCGGATTGTCGAGTCGGGCGGCCCAGTCGACCTGACTCAGCGCGTACCGGCCGTATTCCGGCAGCTCCTGCACGGGCAACTCCTTCAGCGGCATGGTCAGCAGCTTCTCGCGGCGCTGAAACGCCTCCTCGTCGAAGAAGAATTTCTTCTGCTCCATCATCGTTTTCATGTAGTGCTGGATCGGATTGCCGGGATGCATCTCCTTGAGCTCAGGCAAAAGCTGGTATCGGAGAGCCGGTTTGGGCGCCGGCGCCGGCATTACGTTTAGCCGGATCAGCGTCTCCGAGTCAGAGCTTGTCTGCTCGGCCCGGCAAGGAACAGCGAAAGCGGCGATCGCGGCGAAGCAGAGGAGAATTCGCGGCACGGGATGACTCCTGGCAAACAGAGTGCGAAGCGTTCATACCCTGGAATGCTGGAAAGAGAAGGGCTCTCCCTCAGTCAACGACAATTGTAAGACATGGCGCTGACAGTTGTGACGCGCCATGAAGTTCCTTCGTTATTTCTGAAGAGTCACCTCGTAATGCATGTTGAACCGAAGTTCCTTTTCCAAGCCCGCAGGCGGAGTGCCGCGGAGGTGGGCTGTGTTGCCGGTGACTTCGTAGTGGAACGGCTTGCCGGAGAACGGGTCGACCGGCAGCGGCACGGGAACGTCGGAGAGTTTCGCGGGCAGTGTGCCATCGTGCTCGGCTGCGTAGAGGCGCAGTGCCTCGACGTGTCGCAGAAGCCCGATCAACTGGTCCACGTGCCCTTGCGCCCTGCGGGCGCCCTGCATCATCGGCACGAGGACATCGGCGAACAGTGGCGGCGGCTTCTTCAACTCAATCTGGGCATTGAGCGCTTCGACCTGCCAAAAAGGATAATCTATGGTTTTCACGACGTCGTCGAAGCGGTTCTTCCAACTCACGCTTCTCATCCAGGAGGATCACCTGGTCGGCCGGGAACCGCGTCAGCCGCTCCGCCGAGAGGCCGCGTTCGATGAGGCGTTGGCGGGCGGCGCTGACCACCGCATCGTCCTTGGTCCGAGCGTCCAGCCACGCCCGCACGCCAGGCTTTGTGGGGGTTCCCTCGCCGATCACGAGCATCCTGTCCACGAGCATCTTGTCCATGTGCGCGATGAATTCCTTGATCTGCTCCACACTCATCGCAGCGCTGTCGTTCAGGTCGCGGAACACCCATGCCATAATCACCCGCTCGCCATCCATGCCCTTGTCCAGGGAGATCAGGGGGCGCGGCAGGTTCGTCAGCGCCCAGTAAAGGTTGGGGCAACCCGGCTGATCCAGCATTTTCTCCAGGTGGAAGATGGCCACCGCTGGCGATCGCCATACCGACCAGGTCGCCAATGAGTGTCGGGTGCTCGCCCAGGTGGCGCGACATGGCGAAAAACGACTTGGCGGTTCGGATCGCGTCGTCGAAGCGGCCTTGGGCGATCTCGGCCCGAAACCGCACTTTGAAGGGCCCTTTGCATGGCGCGGATACCCTGCACGTCGGGGAGCAGCACTTCGATCCCCTCGGCCTTCAACTTCCGCAGGACCTGCCAATCGGGATTGTCGAGCCGGGCGGCCCAATCGATCTGACTCAAGTCGTACCGGCCGTCAACAGCCAGCTCCTGCGCGGGCAGCTCCTCGAGCGGCTTGGTCAGCAGCTTCTCACGATGCTGAAATGCCTCCTCATCAAAGCAGAATTTCTTCTGCTCCATGATGCATTTCATGTAGCTCTGGATCGGATTGCCGGGATGCATCTCCTTGAGCTCAGGCAATAATCGGTACCGGAGAGCCGGTTTGGGGGCTGGAGCCGGCCGTACATTCAGCCGAATCAGCGTCTCGAAGGCAGAGCTTGTCTGCTCGGCCCGGCAAGAAAGAGCGAAAGCCGCAATCGCGGCGAAGCAGAGGAGAATACGCGGCACGGGATGACTCCTGGCAAACAGAGAGCGACGCGTTCGTAGCCTCGAACCGTGGAAAGAGAGTGGCTTGCTTCATCAACGACAATTGTCAGACATTCGACTGACAATTGTCAAGAGTTCTTGAGCATTTTCTTTCGTCTCATGGTTCAGTTCGGGCGCGATCGGCTGTGACTTCCTTTTCAAAGCGGAACGGCCCCGTGCTAACTTGAAAGGGCGCTGCCCGCCTCCGTCGATCCCATTACTTCGCGCTCGGGAATGGCTCGGCTGAGGTCCGTCAGAAGCCTGCGAATGAAGGCGAGCAGACAGTCCGCCGAGATTTCGCGTGACATCGTCGCCGTTTCCGGCCCTATGATCGATGGGGGGATGTCTTTTGACAGCCATGGTGAAACCGTCAAGGAAATAGCCGCAGATGGCCGAGCCCGAAGCGATCGTAGACAAGCCTCTGACCACCGGCCCCGACGAGTTGGAGGAAGCGCCAACGCCCAACTCTGCCGGGGAGCTGGCGAGCATTCTTGACAACTACATGGCCGCACTCCAGGCGGGTCGGGCCCCCGATCGCCGGCTGCTCGTGCAGACCCATCCCGAGCTGGCGACGCAGCTCGAAGCCTGTCTTGCCGGCATCGAGTTCATCCACCAAGCGACGGGCCCGGCGACCGATCTCCCGGCGAACTTGGGCGAGTTCCGGATCATCCGCGAGCTCGGCCGCGGCGGGATGGGTGTCGTTTACGAGGCCGAGCAGACTCCGCTCCGCCGTGTGGTCGCGCTCAAGGTGCTGCGATTTGGCGTCGTGGCCGATCGAAGAAGCGATGCAGCGCTTTCAGCGCGAGGCCGAGACGGTCGCGCGGTTGCACCACACCAACATCGTGCCGATCTTCGCCGTCGGCTGCGAGCACGGCGTGCACTATTACGCCATGCAGTATATCGCGGGCCGAAGCCTGGCCGACGTTCTGGCTGAATCGCAGCGATCGGGCAAGCCGCTCTCGTGCGACGACGTTGCCGCGTGGGGCCTTCAGGCCGCCGAGGCGTTGGCGCATGCCCACCAGCGCGGGGTGATCCACCGCGACATCAAGCCGTCGAACCTGCTGCTCGACGGTGACGGCGTCGTGTGGCTGACCGATTTTGGCCTGGCCAAGCGGATGGACGAGGCGACGCTGACCGTTCACGGCACGCTGATGGGCACGCCGCGGTACATGAGCCCCGAGCAGGCGGCGTCGCTCCAGCAGCCGGTCGACCGCCGCACCGACATTTACAGCCTGGGCGCGACCCTCTACGAGTTGGCGACCGGCCGGCCGCTGTTCGAGTCGGCCGAGCCGCATCTCGTCATCGCCCAGATCCTGACCGAAGAGCCCGCGCGGCCGAGACAGCTTCGCGCCTGGCCTGCCGCGCGACCTCGAGACGGTGATCCTGACGTGCCTGGCCAAGGACCCGCTCAAGCGTTATCAGACTGCCCAGGCGCTGGCGAGCGACCTGCGGGCTGTGATCGAAGGCCGGCCGATCCAGGCGCGCCGGACGCCTGTCGTCGAGCGGATCGTACGTTACGTCCGCCAGCGGAGGAAGACGCTGGCCGGCGCGGGCGTCGCCGCGGCGGCCACGGTCCTGCTCATGGCGGCCGCGCTTGTGAGCTGGCGCTACTACGCGGATTGGCGGCTTGGCCGGGTGGAGCTCACTGCCGATGGCCCGCCGCTCGCGGCTGAAGTGCTACCCGAGTCTGGGAGCGATCAGCCCATCACCGACCCATTCGACGTCGGCGCTCGCGCCGTCATCTCCTTGCCGGCCGGCGATTACCGCCTGCGCGTTCGGGGAGCGGGGCTGTTGAGCCAAACCTATAAGGTCGCATTCCATCGCGGCGAAACGCGAGCTCATCACCTCACGCTTTCTGACAACCGCTTGCTGGGAGCCGAGTCCATCCCATTTTCAGTCGGTCACCGAAACTGTCACGTTGAGGCCGGGCAAGGCCGACTTCATCGAGTGGAATGGCGAGACCCTGATTCGTCGTGATGGATCGACGGGCAAGCCGATCTGGGACGCCGCGCGGCCCGCGCGGCCGTGGAGTCCCGAGCGCGACCCGGTTGCCGCGCTGCGCCGGCTGTCCCATTTCGGCGATGAAAAACGACCGGGTGAGCTGGTCCAGCCCGCACCCGATCTCGATGGCGACGGCACGGCCGACCTCGTCTGGGCCATTCGCGGGACGCCTTCGTTTTTGGCTCTGTCGGGCAAGGATGGCGCGCTGCTCTGGACGTACTCGGCCGATCCCGGCGAACCGGCGACGCCACGTTCGGCCGATGACGACCGTCGGCCTGGCCGGATCGTGGGCGCACCGGCCACGGTCGATGTTGATGGCGACGGCACGATGGACCTGATCGCGGAATTTGCCGTTTTCGACGATCCCGCAGCGCTCGTAACCAAGCCGAGCCAGAATATGGGATGGGGTGCGCCAACCCAACGAATTCTCACAGGCCGGCGCATTGTCGTGGCCGTGTCCGGCAGGTCGGGCAAGGAGCTTTGGAATTACGCGATCGACCAAAAGCTCGCGGACCTTCCGAGTGAGAGCTTTGACCATGGCATCACGTACGTCTCCCAGCCGAAACGGCCGTTCGTGGCCCTGGTCGATGGATCGAAGTGGATCGGCCTCGACCCTGCGACCGGCCGGGTGACGACTCCGGCACTCGATCTGGGCTTCACGCCGGTTGGGCCAATCCAGTTTGCGGACCTCGACGGCGACGGTGTCATGGAAGTTCTTGCACTCGAGCGCGGCAAGGATCCTGGCCCGGAGCCCTTGATCGTTCCGACGCTGGCGGCGTTCTCGACGGCGCGGGGAAAACGTCTGTGGGCCAAGAAGCTGGATGCCTGGTACAGGCCCAAGCCGGCCGTGGCAGTGAGAGACTGGCCTCTGGCGGCCGACCTCGACAATGATGGCCGCGCCGAGATCGTGGTTCCCGACCACGTTCACAACCCCGATACGCTTGGGCCGCTTGGGTGGCCGCGCTACGGCGGTATTCGCATGTTCGATGGCGCGACGGGCGAGCCCCGGTGGGACTGTCCACTCTGGTCCGTCATGTCGGGTCCTTGGACTGGCTTGATTCACTTGCTGGCCGCACCCGATCTCGATGCCGACGGGGTCCGCGACGTCGTGGTCGTCTCGCGGTATAGCGGTGAGCGCCCGTATGAGGCTCGTCCAGGTCAGTTGCCGGAGCCGAGTCGAATCTATGTCGACGCGGTATCCGGTAAGGGCGGGCAAAGACTCTGGCACTGGCACACCGAGCTCACCAATGCCGACACCACGCCGATAGGTTCGCGCGTTCTGGTGGGGCCTCGGATCGGACGGCTGGCCGATGCTTGCGCTGCCGATCGGTGGAGAACAGGAGGCCGGAGAAGACCCGGCCTATCGCTTCTACCCTCCGGACCCGCCGGTCGTCCATCTGCTTGTGGCAGCCACGGGCATCGAAGAGCACACGGTTACCGGCCTAACTTCGCCCAAGGTCGCCGACCTGACTGGCGACGGCCTCGCCGATTTATGGGGTGCGGTCGATGGCAAGCTGGTGGCGATCCGTGCCGAGCCGGCCGAAGCCTGGCGTGCGCTCGATGGACTGCACGCAGCGGGAGATTTTGACGGCGATGGGACGAGCGACCTCTTGAGCAACGACTTCGAGGCCCCTCCGATCTGGCCTGCATCGGCCGATGGATCGCCAGACAGCTCTCGCCCGTTCGGGCCGAGATGGCCGCCTGCTCTGGCACACGCAGCTCGACGCGTGGGAAAAATCGGTTTTACTGGGCTGGGGCGGACAATGGGGTATCGCTTCATGGCTTTGGCCCTTCCTGGAGGCGACCTGGACGGTGATGGAGTCGCGGATTTCGTTGTCAGCAAGAGGGTGGCCTCGCCGCCCGGAAAGACCGACGACACACTACCGCTGGAGGCACTTTCGGGCCGCACGGGCAAGTGGCTCTGGTCGACAGCGATTTCGCCGACGGTGGGCGCGCGGAAGCTTGCCGGGCGGTGGCGTCGAAGGAATCGATGCCCGCGCGTGCAATCCCGGCGGCTCGCCCGATGTATTCCTGATGTACGACTTGTCCTTCCTGCGTCCGGGGTCGGGGCCCGTCGATTCTCAATACCGATTGGCCCGGCTCTCCGGACGCGACGGCCGCGTGGTTTGGGACGTTTTCCTTGCCGAGTACCAAGGGGGCGCGAACAGGCCCGTTGGCTTCATTCACGAGATCGCGGACCTTGACGGTAGCGGCGATCGTGAAATCGTCGTGCTGCTTCGCGCGAAGGCCAATCTAGGCACGAGCTCGCCTGAGCTGCGGGTCTTGTCGCTCACGGACGGACAGACCCGCTGGGTTCATGCCTTCGATCCGAATGCCGTGGCGTCGCCGGCTTTCGTCGTCGGCGATGTCGATGGGAACGGACGCCCGGACGTTGTCGTGAATGAGAATCCGTGGGAAGGTGAAAGCGGCGTGACCGAGGTCACGGCACTTGATGGCCAGTCGGGCAAGCCGCTCTGGTCGTGGCGGGGCGGCACCGCCCGAGATGAACCCGACAACGTTCCACGGCTTCACCTCGGCAATTTCGATGGCACTGGACGCAAGGAAGTGTGCATCATTTTCGGCGCCGCACTGGAGCGGCGGCGCGTGGCGATCCTCGATGCGCAGGGCCACGAACGGTGCGGCCGCGATGTGGAAAAAGGCTCTCGGCCCGGGCTCTGGGTCGCAGACCTCGACGGCGATGGCCGCGACGAGTTGCTCTTTCACGACGGCGGCTCTTTGCGCGCTTGCCGGCGCGACTTGAGCGAGCTGTGGTCGCTGCCGACCCGTGAGGCGGTTCGCGAGCTATTGCCCGGCGCGGAGGGACGTCCAGCGACCGTGGTCATCAACCCATCGCTCGGCATCGACGGTGCAACCGGGCGCCCGATCTGGACGCTCGGCTCGGTCCGCTCGATCTTGAAAACAAGCGACGGCTCGAACCTGGCCCGCGCGCTGGCTGGCCCCGATGGCACGACGATTTGCCGTGTGGCCATGCCGACCTCGGCCGACGGCCGTTATCGCGTGGCGCCCGGTGTCACGGCCCGGCCGCCGACGTTCGATGACGACCCGCGCCGGGAGCAGCGGCTTCCCTGGGTTCGACCAAACGCGATCTATGAAGATCCGCTTATCCTGGCGGCGACGGGCGACACTGGTCAACATCTGCATTCCGGTAATGGTCCTGTGGTTAGCGACGCGCCGGCGTTTTTGGAGCGTGCGGCTCCTCCTCGCGCTGCCGGTGGTGGTCGCTGTGATCATGGCCGGCTCTTCGACGTTGATTTCGCTCGCTCCCAATTATCTGCAACCGTCGCCGACATCTTGGTGGGGTCTTGTCTCCGGGATGGCCTTGCTTTCCATCAGCGGCCTGCCGGTCGTTACGTACACGGTTGCGTTCGTCTTGGCCATCGTCCACCGGCGGTGGAAGAAAATCGGTGTGCTCGTCGCGGGCGCCGGGCTCGCGGCGGTCCTGATCGCCACGCTCTTGCTCTGGCTAGGCAGCCACGCAAAGCCTGTGATCGAGCATTACAATTGGTCTGGATGGCAGAAGACGCTCTTTTTTACGCTCTTTTGGGGAGCGTATGTCGCCGGCCTGTTGATGCTGACGACCCGCGCGGCGCGTGCCGCTGGCCGGTTCGTGTTGGGGCTGGCCCGCCTGCGCCGCCGTGGACGATTTCAGCTCACATGAAGCCGATCGACCCAGCAGCGGATGCCCGTTTTGATCCTGTCGCACCCGTCTTGCTCGAACGTTTTTTTAAGCTGGCTCGGCTTCTTGGCGCGGCCTCAGGTCGAGCCGCGGCTCCGGGCGAAGTTTGACCCGTCGGACGTGGTGCAGATGAAAGACATACAAAGCAACGCCGGATGCGTTGGTGTAGAGCCAAGCCACTGATGGAACGATCTATTCAGGCGACAATCAGCTGGGCTGTGGGAGGGTCGTTGTGCCCGATCGATGAAATCGTCGTCATTGAGCAAGCGATGCGTGTGCTTCAGCTAAGTGGTCAAAAGCCCGTTTCTTCCTGACCGGACTCAATGATAGCGCTCGTTCGCGCTGCCCGTCGTGCGGACTGCTGATGCGGAGTCCGCGCCGGCATTGATGACAGCCCAGGTGGTAAATCCGGCGCCGCCGCTGGCGTGCGCGTCGCGACGTGGGCGAGCGTGATAGTCGGCGACGAGACGGGCGCAGCCAGAGCGATGGCATCGATCGTCTCCGCACCAAGTCGATCGAGCGAACCGGTGAGCGTCTCGATGCGCGTGAGCAAACCGTCGTACGCGACCAAGGCCAGCGTGGCGATGATGATTCCGACCGACAGCGGGGTCAGCCCGGCGGCCAGTGTCGGGCCCCAAGCAATTGAGATTCCCACGTCATTACCAGTTCGAGATGCCAACGTTGCGCTATTGGCGTGATTCGGTGCTATCGGTGGCATCCCCTCCAGAGCGCGGCCGACGGCGAAAAGAGTACCGAGGAGCCCCAGCAGCGGCGTGAGCGCAGCAATTCGGCGCAAAGTGCCAACATTGCGCCGCAAGCGCTCGCTCTCGACACGGTGCGCGAGCGCGACAGCGCGCTCCAGATCGGCCGGCGGCCTGCCCCAGCGGCGCACTGCCGCCAGCGCCACCCGCGCTGCCGGGCTGGGGTTGAGCTCGCAATGATCGAGTGCCTGGCCGCACTCCAGTTTGCCGTCGTGGAGCCTGTCCAGAAACCGCGCCGTGAACTCGGGAGGGACGATCTTGCGCTTTTGAAGTCGAATCAATCGCTCGAACAATACTCCCAAACCCAGACCCGCCGACGCCAACATCGCGCCCCATGTAACCCGATCCGCTGGTGGCGTGTCGCGATACCATGCGGTCAGCCAGCTTTGCCCACGCCGCGCCAGCGCGATCGCAGATTCGACCTGCTCGGCGAAGAAGGCCCGAGCGTCCGCACTTTCACCTTGAGCGTGCGCTTCATTTCGGACGTGATAATCGGCAGGATCGTGGCGATGCGGATCATTGGCACCGACACCCAGGCTGACCGAAAGCACCACGAGGACCACATTGAAGGCAAGAGTTAGAAAGGCGCGATCGGTCGATTTGATCCGGCGCATGATCGGAATCCTTTTCGGTCGCTCTAACCCTTTTTCTGCCATAACGTTGACGCGGCGAATGGATGGTGGGTCGAGCGGATGATGGGCCAAAGGGCCAACGGAAGTGGGCCTAATGGCCCAATCAGATGGTGGGCCTAATGGCCCACCCTACCTTTGCTGGCACGGCCTTGCACCACCGCCAGTCGCTCGCGCGCTTCGGCTGCGCTGGGCTCCGACGCAAACTTGCTCAAGAGCCTTTCATAAGTTTCGGCGGCGTCGGCCCAATGATCGAGTCGCTCATAAACTTTTCCAGCCTCGAGAAGTGCGGCGGCCTGCCAGCGCGGTGCTTTGTGAAGAATATCGACTTTGAGAAAATCGCGGAGTGCCTCGTGATACTTGTCCTGGTGAAAGTAAGTTTCACCGAGCATCAACTGGGCTTGGGCCGCGAGCTCGCCTTCCTTGCGAACAGCGATGACCGCCTGAAACGCAGCACGCGCTTCGTCGAGCCTACCAAGCCCAAGCAAGGCCTGCCCTCTGGCGTAATCCAGCTCGGCAACCGCTGGGTCAGCAGCGGCAGCCAACTCTCTTTTTCTCGTCTGCACCTCGTCCAAAACGTCTTTCCATCGCTTCAAGGCAACCCAGCACTGAATACGCTTGATCCGAACGGCCGCCAGAAACTCCTTGCCCTCGGCGGTCGGCGGATCGTTGATCAGAGATGCAACCAGCTTTTCAGCCAAAGCGGCGTCTCCTTGCCGCAGTGCCGTTTCGGCGCGTAAGTATTGTGCCTCGCGACGGTACGGGTTGTCGGCAAACTCGGCCAGCAGGCGATCGAGCGTCGCCGCAGCGGCTCGGAGATCGATCAGCTCAACCTGAGTCCGTCCCAACCGGTAGAGGACAGCGGGAAGTAGCCGCTGGAGCGGATCGGCCGCGGTGCTCGCCAGAGCCGGTGTACCGTGCGGATTGTCGGGGCCTGGCTGGGCCGAGGTTGCGGCCGGCTTCTTCTCTGCCAGAGGCAAAAGCAACCGAACCACTTCGGAATAATTGCGCGCGAGGTTGGCCGACTCGGCCAGGTTGAAACGGGCATCTGCGGAGCGCGGACTGTCGGGATACTCCTTGAGCAATCGCGAAAAGACCCGGTCGGCATCCTCGTGCTTAGCGCTGTCAAGCAGCGCCCATCCCCACTCGGCGAGCAAGATATCGGGCGTGACGCCGGCTTTTTTCAATGAGTCGCGTGCTTGCGGCTCCGCCACTATGTGCTCAAACTCATGCGCGGCCTCAATGTGACGGCCTTTGCGGGCCAATAGTCGCGCATGTGCCAGCGAGGCTTGATGTGCCTGGACCGAATTCGCGAATCGTTCTATCACAAAGGAATAGGCCTTCTCGGCTGCGTCCACTTGCTCGCTCGCCTCCAGTGCGCGACCGTGCGCGAACGCGACCTCAGAAGCACCGTATCATTCGGTGCCCGCGCGAGTAACGCGGCGAAGGCCGTAGCCGCTTCAGCCGGTTTACCCAAATCCCACAGTGATTTGCCAAGACCGGCGAGCGCTCGAATGCGCAGCGCTTGTTCCGTCGAGTCGTTCGGTTTCTCAGCGGTCGAAACCGCGGAATGCTCGCCATTCGATGGGTATAGCCCGGCGACGATGCGGAATTGCTCACAGGCCCTGTCTGCGCGATGGGCGGTCAGCTCGGCCTCAGCCAGTCGGAGCCTCGTAGGACCCAACAGCTTGGTAGGTGGAAATCGTTCGGCAAGTTCGAGCACTGTTTTTGAGGCATCGTCGAGCCGGCCGAGCCCAACGTAAGCAACCGCGAGATGAGCCATCGCCACATCAGCGACGTCACCCTGGGGACTCGCAGAAAGATACGCCTTCAGCAGTGGCAAGGCCTCAGCGTATCGCCCAGCGTCAATATGAGACTGACCAACCAAAAACTTGGCATCGATCGCGACCTGCCCCTTCGACTCTTGCGCAAGTCCGGTGAGGATTGGATTCGCCAGATTGGGTTGGCCCAAAGCTCGGTAGCTGAGGGCCAATTGGTAGCGTGCAGCCTGGACAATCTCAGGAAGCATCGCGGCCGGCAGTGAATTCTTGGGGTCGGTCGGCTTGTCGAGAAGCTCTTTGAGGATCGTCACGGCTTCATCATGCTTGCCTTCGCGAGCGGCGGCGCGCGCCTCGATCAGGCGAGCCTCGGGTTTGAGGGGGCTCTGGGGAAATCGCGTCGCGAAGCTACTGGCCAGGCGCCGAACCGCGGCCAGATCGCCGCGATCCAAGGCCGTCTGGGCTGCGTGTTGCAACGCATCGTCAGCCCAGGGGTCGCTGGGATCGATCGCAACCACCCGCTCAAACCTTGCCTGGGCTTCGTCCAACTGATTCTTGATCAGATGAACCTCAGCAATGCGATAATGCAACGCCGGCTGCAAAGGCGACTCTGGAAAGCGTTTGAGCGCCGCCTCGAGTGTCGCCATCGCGGCATCGGGTTCTTTACGTTCGAGCTCTATCGTCGCCAGCTCGAGGGCGGCTCGGGCTCCTTGCGGGATCGACGAGGTCGCCAGAGATCGTAACAGCGGCTCGGCCTCGGCGGCGCGATCGAGTCGAACGAGAGCCAGCGCACGCTGAAGCTGGGCCTCGCGCACCAGCGGGCTTCCAGGTACCGCTCGCTCGAGCGCGGTGAATGCGGCAACGGCTTCCGCGAACTTGCCGGCCGATTTGCGGATCATTCCAATTTGCAGCCACGCGCGGTCGATCCATTCGGGTTTCGGCTGCTTGAGAAGCTCGTGCAGCACAATTTCCGCGCGGCCCGGTTCGCCGAGTGAGGCCAGCGACCGGCCCAGGCCATACTTCGCTCGTTCGGCAAGTTTTCCTTGCGGATATGCCGCAAGCGACCGCTCATACGCCCGACGCGCGTTCGCAAAGTCCTGAAGCCCGAAGCAGGCGTCTCCCAGATACGTCCACGCCATTTCGAGGCCCGCGTGATTGGTCGTCGCCGCAGTGAATTCCTCCAGCGTCGACCGCGAGGCCCGGAAGTCGCCCAGAAGATACGCAAGCTCCCCGAGGCGATACCGCGCGGTCAATCTGCGAGGATCGTCGGCCGCCCCCTCGAGGAATTCGGCGAAAGCCGTGTGAGCCTCGCGGAATTTACCGAGATAAAGCCGCGCGTTCGCGAGTCCAAAGCGGGCGTCATCACGGTCCTTCCCAGTGGGCCCAGATTTGATAAATCGTTCGTATTCCTCGATGGCCAGATCGTATTTCTTCTGGCGCAGCAGACCGTTGGCAAACTTGAGCGCATCGGGTACACGGCGCGGAGCCGGTTGTCCCTGGCCCGGCTGCGCCGCCGAAATTCCGCCGGCAGGGGTCAAATCCTTATCTAATGCCGCCTCTTGACTGCGAACTTCGACTTTCGAGCTGAAGAACGCTATCGCGATCGAGAGGCCCAACCGCAACGCGAGCAAGTACGGCCGAACTCTGCAGTCGCCGTTCCAACAGGCCGCCGCCATTTTGAAGGGCACGTCCGATCCCCTCCGCCAAAAGTCAAGCGAGCCGAGATCCACGCTCAGATTCTACTTGATGTTTATCCGGCCGACGACACGGAAAATGCCTCGCCTCGCCCCATTCGACCCAACGCACAGAATCGGTCGCACCGGCGCAACCGGTCATCGCTTCCATAACAAACTCCAAATTCCTTCAAGAGATCAGACTCGACATGTCGAAGCCCCAAATACCGGTGATTCCTTAACTTGCGTGGTTCTGCTTATGTTCCCTTCTTTGGTTTTTGGTCTGGACGTAGCGATCTTGAGAGAAAGTCAATCTATTCAACCTAAAATTCGTAAAATTCCTAAACACCGCAGTAGCTAGTCTTGTATACTGGAGCGAGGCACACGGGGTCGCATCAGTTGGGGGTGATCTCGAAACGATCGTAGTCCAGATGAAATACTAGGTGGAGATCGCATCAATGACGTTCAGCCGTTTGATTGGAACAAGCACGGTAACCGTGCTGAGTTTCGGTTTGGCCGCCACGGCATCCGCACAAACAAAGACAATGCCAGCCGCCCAGGGTCCGTCGAAGACACTGCCGGCGGCTCAGGCGCCGGCCGCTCCGAGCAAGACTTGGCCGGCTGCACAGGCGCCCGCCGCACCTGTCAAGAGTTGGCCAGCCGCCAGCGCTCCTGTCTCGACCGGCCAGGCGCCCAGCAAGTCTTATCCGGCCGCAACTGCGCCTGTCTCGACAGGTCAGGCGCCGACCAAGTCTTATCCGGCCGCTAGCTACCCTGCCTCAACAGGGCAGGCGCCAACCAAGTCTTATCCGGCCGCTAGCTACCCTGCCTCGACAGGGCAGGCGCCAACCAAGTCTTATCCGGCCGCCAGCGCCCCGGTCTCGACCGGCCAGGCGCCCAGCAAGTCGTATCCGGCCGCCAGCGCCTCCCGTCTCGACCGGCCAGGCGCCCAGCAAGTCGTATCCGGCCGCCAGTGCTCCTGTCTCGACCGGCCAGGCGCCGACCAAGTCGTATCCCGCCGCCGCTGCCCCAGTCTCGACCGGCCAGGCGCCGACCAAGTCGTATCCGGCCGTATCCTCGCAATATCCCGGATCGCCTTCTAAGGTGGCCCCGGGATACGCAGCTCCGCAAAGCCCGTCGAAGTCGATCGCCGCACCACAGGCGACGGCGCCGGTAGCCGCTCCCGCAATCGCCCCTACCGCTCCTGCGGCAGCGCCTCCAACCGAGGAAGCACCTCCAGCCCCGCCCGTGCCTAGTGTGACCGGCGCAAAGAAGACCTGATTATCGTTCAGTCCAGAACGGTTCGACTCGAAGACCCCGGCGACCTTGCGGCCGGGGTCTTTTCGTTGTCATTCACCACGATCGCTAGGGGCGTCGCTTCGATTGAACGTGATCAATGGATGAATGTTAGAAAATCCATTGAGCTGCGTATAATCGCGCGTACGTCCGTCGGAGATGCACACCCGACGAGCCCCGCAACAGGAGCAAAATCGATGAGAGGCATGCTGCCTAGCCTTGCGACCGCGTTGCTGGTCACTCTCCGCGCACTGAGCGTCACCGCCTCGATGGCCACGGAGCCAGCCCCTGAGGAACTCCTCGCGAGTCGCGGCCTCAAACGGTCGGGCATGAACTTTGTCGTTCAGTCTGAATCCGAACTTATCCCGAAAGTGGCCAAATTACAGCCAGATTACCGTAAGTTGAAGAATCTGTACGATCAGCTCGCCGCGGCGATGCAGATTCAGGCGGAGTACGACTTGCTCGATGATCGGTGGACCGTCGTCAACGAGCAGCTGAGGAACGTTCAGGCCGAAATCGACGCCCATCCGCCAACCAGCAACAACGAGCTCAAGCAGAGCTGGCAGAACCTGCTCGATGCCGAACGGCAACTCCGGCTCGTGTACAATGAGCTCCGCCGCGAAGTCAACCTGCGCTACAAGAGGCTCGTACCGGAGGCTGAGCGTGAGCAATTGCAGCGCGATTTCCTGAAACAGCGCGACGACTTCCTTGAGACCTCGCGTGAGCTGCGCGAGCAGGCCGACAAGATCAAGGACACATACAACACACTGTCCCGCGACGATGGGGTGAAAAAGTCGTTGGACGCGATCAAGGTCTCGACGAAAGCCCGTGTGTCGCTCGGCCCCTCTCCGGATTTCAAGAAGGCAAGCGCATGGTTGATCAATGCCGTAAGATCCACGTCACCCGAGTCGCTTGCACCCAAAGCCAACAAGAAAAACTCGAAGAGCATTGCGAAAGGCAAAAGCGCGGCCAAGGGTAAGTTAGCGACGGCAGGGAAGGAGCGATCGAGCAAGAGCGCTCAGAAGGGCTCTGGGGATAACGCTGCCGCGCCCTGTGAGCCGGCCGCGAAGCCCAAATGACGATGATGTTGTCCGTTGCACCAACCGGTTCACGTCTGCGCGCTGCTCAGACGGTGCTTCAAAAAAAGAAACGACCGGCGTTCCGTCGGTCACATAATCGGACGGACGGAAACGACCGGTCGTCAGTTACGCGGAGTCGATCACGTCCGCAGAAGTATCGACTAGTAGTTGGTCAGTTTGTCGTTCAGCTCTGCGGCGACGACTTGGGCGCGGACGCCGGAGAAACCGCTGCAGGCACTTGAACCGGCACCATAACGCGACGCGTTACCGCAACTTGCCGAGGCACTTGGCGCGTCTGCGTCGTCATCACGGTAACAGGAACCTGCACGGGCACGCAGACGGGGTATTGCTGCGTCACGTTGTCGGTGACTTGCTTTTGCTGAGTCGTCATGACCGTGACCGGCACTTGCACGGGAACATTGACTGAGTATTGCTGGGTCACGTTGTCGGTGACTTGCTTTTGGTGCGTCGTCATCACCGTTACCTGAACCTGCACTGGCACCGTAACCGGATATTGCTGAGTCACGTTTTCGATCACTTGTTTTTGCTGAGTTGTCAAGACAGTCACCGGTACCTGAACGGGTACCGTCACCGGGACCTGCTGGGTCACGTTGTCGGTTACTTGCTTGTGCCGGGCCGTCATGACCGTCACAGGGACCTGGACAGGGACATTCACGGCATATTGCTGGGTCACATTCTCGGTCACTTGGCGGTACTGAGTCGTGGCAACGGAATCGGTCCGTTGTTCGGGAACCGAAATCGTCGTCGTCACGGGCACGGTTTCCGTGACTTGTTTGGGCACCATGACGGTGACCGGCACGTCGTATTCCTGCGCTTGCTGCTCGGGCACCGAAACATTCACGGTCACGGGAACGAACTCGGTGCGGGTCTCTGGGACTTGAACGGTTTGCTGAACCGGCACGATCTTCGTCCGCGTCTGCTGCACGTAAGAGGTTTGCGGAATCTGCTTGACCACCGGGTTGGGAACGTATACCTGCTGGCACGCATAAGACGTGGTCGTGGTATAGCCCGTCCCGCCGCAACCAGACCCGACGCCTATGCTCAAAAGCCCGCCGCATCCAAAGAGGCTATGGCCACCACCGCACAGCTTATGGCCACCACCGCAGCCTGAACCACCGCACGGAACAAGGGATTTGAGGGCAATCTGCTGCGTTTGGTAGCACCCGTGATCCTCGACGACCTGGGTGTAGGTCGTCACCGGCACGGATTCGGTATACGATTGAGGTACATATGAAGTCTGCACGCGCTTTGTGGTCACGGTCGTCGTCTGAGGCTGATATTGCGTCTGTGGTACTGTTTTCGTGACGGTGATGTAGCGCACTTGTTTCCGCATTTGATTCACGGGCTCGAGGATGGTCTTGACCATCTGCTGGTTAACCGTCTGCTGGCGTGGGACATAAACAGTGTAGGTCCGCGGCACGTTCACCACGTCGGCCACCGTTCGTCTAACAGGCACCGTCTGGGTCCGGTACTCGGTCTTGTACTGAGTCTGCAAGAGCGTTGTGGGAACTTGCTCCACGATCGTACGAGTTACCGGAATCGTCTGAGTCTTGTACTCAGTTTTGTATTGCGTCCGCATCTGTGTCGTCGGGACCTGCTCCGCGACTGTTCGAGTCACCGGAATCGTCTGAGTTCGGTACTCGGTCTTGTACTGCGTTTGCATCTGCGTCGTGGGAACCTGTTCCACGATCGTACGCGTGACCGGAACTGTCTGAGTTCGGTACTCGGTCTTGTACTGCGTTTGCATCTGCGTCGTGGGAACTTGCTCGGTAACGACGCGGGTTACCGGCACCGTCTGGCTGCGGTACTCGGTTTTGTACTGCGTCTGAAGCTGCGTTGTGGGAACCTGAACGCATTCCACATCGTAAACTGTCTGATACGTGACCTGGTCCTGAGGGACCATCACGGTCGTCGTACCGGGCTCCTGGCTTGCGGATGCAACTGCTCCAGACTGAGTGGAGGGCATAACCTTGTCCTCACCAACGAGGCCCGGCAGCCCTATCTGGCTCAATCCGAACGCGATCGCGACCGCTCTCGACACTCCCCGAATTCTTCTCAATAGCATTGGCGTCTCTCCCAAAGTTGCGAAACCGGCCGATATTCTCGTTAAAGAGATGAACAAACCGACGAAAGCAACGGGATCGGATCGAGAAATCCAGAAAGAGCCTAAGCTTTCTTGTCGTTCGGCTGCCCTATCCATCTAATACCGCAAAGTCGTTCGTTTTCAGCTCGCGATGTGGCCACAGAATCCGGGCGACCTCGCAAATCGAGTGCGATCGTCAAGTCATTTGGTTGGCGCCACAGCCTGGGCCGAGCCAGCTGCAGCCGCCGGCGCCGCGGTTGGTGCAGGAACCATGACAGTCTGGTTGACGGGCACTTGATGGGCGACTGTTCGCGTCTGGGTGGTCATCACAGTGCATGGCACCTGGTACGGCACACAGACCGCAACTTGCCGGGTGACGGTTTCGGTCACTGGCTTACACTTGACTGTCGGGATGACGACGGTCGATGACTCAGGAATCATCCTGGTTACGCAGACGGGAACCGTGGCATAGACAGGCTTTTTAACGATTTTGGTAAGTGGTACGTCGTACGCCTGAAACTCTGTGACGGTAACGCACTGTGTGACCGGAATCGGGATCCTGTTGACCTTGACCTGGGGAACCTGAACGGTTTGTTTCACGGGCGTCATCTTCGTTCGCGTCCGCTGGACATAGGTCGTTTCGGGCACATACTTCACCGTTGGACGCATGACGGGCACCTGCTGACTGGCATAGGTCGTGAGCGGCCTATACTGCACGCATGTCGTCACTCCGCCGCACGAACCGCAGCCGCCCCCACCGCATCTGTGACCGCAAGTGTGTGCGCAAGTGACGACCGGCACCATCGAGGTCACCGGAACTTTTTGCGTCACGTAACAAAGCTGCGGCTCGACGATCTTGTGCGTCCTCGTCACGGGCACGGTCTCCGTGACACATTCGGGGACGAAGTGAGTAATCTCTTTATTAACGATCTCATTGGTGCAATAGGTTTGATAGATCGTCCGCTGGACAGTCTTGGTTACCGGAACAGGCCGATAGCACTTTTTGATGACGGTTGTCGGCTCACAGAGGTAGTGAGTGATGATCTGCTTGTTGATCGTCTCTTGTTGTGGCACGTAGCGAGTGACTGTACGGGTCACATTGACCACTTCAGAAACCATCCGAGTTACAGGCACGTTCTCGTTGCGATATTCGGTGCGATAATGAGTCTGAAGCGTGGTGACGGGTACCTGCACGCACTCGATCGTATTGACCGTCTGATAGACGACCTGCAACTGAGGAACTAAGCCGGGCGAAGTCACGCTTGGCGCAGCCTGCGTCGACGGCGTGGCTCCCCCTTGCGGTGATGGATCTTGGACTGCTTCCATTGCCCAACTACTCGATCGCAGCGCCAGATTGGCAATCAACACACCCGACGCCACAACCCAACGGCTCCGCTTCAAAAGCTGCATCGCATGCGGCCTCCCAAAAAACACCATCTAAAGGTCCAACGGAAATCAGTCTAGATTATCCAACCAGCCTTATCAATAAACTTGTCTCAAAAGCCGAGATTTATCCAGAATGTGCATTCTATGCAATTGTATGGGTTAAAGCTGCAACCAGTAATGAGTTTGGGCGAAACCGGCCGATCAGGTATCGCTGCGGCGGAATTGCGGGCCGACCGGCGAGGCGGCCTATCGTCCTGCGTGTGGCAATGGCGGCAGCTGTCGTCGCACCTGATTAGGTCTCGCGTCGCGATTTCATCTCGATTGGCGTATGCTGGACACGATGGGCGTATCGGGTGGAATTCACACGCTAACTGTGTGCATGCCTCGGCCCGAGCCGCTACGTTGCCGGGAATTGAAACGAGTTCTCGAACAAAGACGTGAGCAAAGCACTGTTTCATGACCAAGACCGACCGCGAACGTAGTCTGGCTGTCTTTATCGACCTGGAAAACCTGGCGATGGGGTTTCAGAACCAGCGCAAAATACGATTTGAAGTTCAAAAGGTCCTTGAGCGTCTGGTCGAGAAGGGAAAGCTGATCGTCAAGAAAGCATATGCCGACTGGAGCCGCTACCCCAGCTACACCGCCCCGTTTCACGAATCCGCTATCGAGTTGATCGAAATCCCCAAGCGGTCGCAAACTGGTAAGAACTCCGCCGATATCCGCCTGGTTGTCGACGCAATGGACCTCGCTTGGAGCAAACCGCACGTTGACACGTTCGTGATCGTTTCGGGTGACTCGGACTTCTCGCCGCTCGTATCGAAGCTCAAGGAAAATGGCAAACACGTGATCGGTCTGGGAATGAAGGGCTCGACGGCCGACTTGCTGCGCGACAATTGCGACGAATTCATCTATTACGAAGACCTCGAGCGACAAGAGCAAAACGAGCAACAGCTGGCCACCGACTTGAACACGGCACTGCCACCAAACCTGCCAGAGCGGCAGCGCGAGCTTTACAGTTTGTTGATCGAGGCTTGCAATGCATTAAGGCGCGAAAACCATGAAGTCATTTACGCGTCGATGATCAAGGACACCATGAAACGGAAGAAGCCGTCGTTCGACGAAAGCTATTATGGGTACCGGAGCTTCACGCACTTACTTGAGGACGCAGACAATCTGGGAATCGTCGACATTGAGCGTAACCCCAAGAGCGGCACTTACGTGGTCACTAGTTTCAGTGGAGAACGCGACAGAAAGAGCCATCGGGCCGGAACGGGCGACCCCGTGTCCCAGGGGGCGAACCAAGGTAATAGCGCCAGGCGCGACAGAGGCATCCGCTCGGGCCGCCGGCACTAGAGGCTCCAAAAGGGAGGTGTTAGCATGGCCAAGTCATGTATCGGTCGGGCGATGGCCATCTTGATAGTCGTCCTGGCGGGTTTTGCGCGGCCAAATGTTCACGCAGCGGATGGCTCGGGTAGCGCCATTCTCAAGAAACACGGCTTGAAAATCGCCGGATCGCTTGCCG
The DNA here is from genome assembly GCA_963850935.1 of uncultured Isosphaeraceae bacterium. Taxonomy (GTDB): domain Bacteria; phylum Planctomycetota; class Planctomycetia; order Isosphaerales; family Isosphaeraceae; genus CAWFRS01. Next base: position 374,401 of record CAWKNT010000023.1, on the reverse strand, counting down.
TCGTCGACGAGGAAGCTGAGATCAAGACCAAATTGGCCGACGCCCGTCGTGTGTCAAAGCAACTGAGCTATTTGCTTATGCAACAGCAGGCGACGATGAGCCCGAAAGAGCAACAAAAGAACATCAAGACCGTCACCGATCAGATCAGCCAACTCAGGTCCGAGCTGAATGCGGCAAACCAGCAGTTGAACTCGATTCCGCGATATCGCGGCAGACTCATGACCAACGACGCGTACCAGCTTTACGGACAACTGACTAACTATCGAACCCAGCTTCAGATGGAGATCAATCAAGATTCGCTTTTTCTCAACGAACTCAAAAGCCAGCAGGCCGATCCCAAGGCAAGGGACAAGATCGACGCGGAAGTTCGCGATCGACGTGACGGCTATCATCAGGCGCTTCTTGACCTCCGCAAGCTGGTTGACTCTGCCCACGAAAAATACGAAACAGCCTCCAAGGATGACGATGTCAAGAAGGCTCTCGAAATGCTCGGCCACGGCCTCAGAGAAAAGCCCAAGCTCGGCCCTTCGCACGATTTTCTGAACAACGTCAAGCTGTTGGATAAATTGGAGACTGCCGAATCCGGCGGCGAAAATGAAGCGCCTCGCGCCAAGATGTCGAAACGGAGCCGGCACGGCACCAAAACAAAAAGATCATCAAAAGCCGCCGCCGCGACAGGGCCGGACACCGGTGGAGATTCGGGCGTCTCGCCGTGAGATAGAATCAAGTGAGGTCGCGGCGGTAGGTCGGCCGGGATCGTGCGGGAGATCACAGCCATGATTCGTTCGGTTTTCATGATAAGCATTTTGGGACCGGCTATGGCGATGGCCTGCATGATCGCGGCCGCTCGCGGCGAGCAAGTCCAGCCGGAGCACGTGCTCAAAAGCCACGGCCTTTCCATCAAGCGCGGGGGATCGACTTACGTCCTGGCCGCTGAGTCCGAGATACAACTGAAGTTGAATGATGCTCAGCGCATGTTCAAGCAATTGAGTCTCGCTCTAAGGCAACGGTACGAATTCGATCAAGCGGTCGACCAGCGAAGGAGATTCGTGCCTAAACTTCTCGAGGAACGGATTTTCTTAAGCCAGCAGCTCCGAGCCTTGAACGCGCAGGATGTGGTTACGCACAACCAGATCGTTGGGCGATTGAATGAAATAAGCGATCAACTCAGTTTGATCCAAGTCACGACAGCGGACCCTCGCCAGAAGCAAGACATCGACAACGCAGTGGCCCAAAATCGCGGTCGCTATGTCGAGGCGATTCTCGAACTGCGAGTTCTCGTCGACTCGACCCAGCGAAAATACGACGAGCTGGCACATGACGACTCGGTCAAGACCGCCCTTGAGGCCTTGAAAGCCAAGACCAAGTCTCCACTAAAACTGGGTCCGTCACGCGGATTTGACGAGAGTGTTCGACAGCTCGTGAACAGGGAGAAATCGGTGCTGAGCAAGGCCGTTGAAATGAGACGCCGAGGGGGAGTCTTCGAGGTTGATGTCACTCTCAATGGCAAAGAAACGATTCCGATGATCTTCGACACGGGCGCCGGCCTGGTCACGCTTTCGAGCGAGTTTGCCACGAAGATCGGCCTGACTCCGGAGGCCGAGGACCAAACCGTCGAGTTGCACGATGCCAGCGGCAGGGTCACTACGGCAAAGTTGATGACGATTCCCACGATGCGTGTCGGTCCGTTCACAGTGAGTAATGTCGAGTGCGCCGTCCTACCCCCGACCAAACGCGACGTACCGCTTTTGCTTGGCCAGAGCTTTATCAGCCAGTTCACCCACAAGTTCGACAACGGGCGGCTTCTGCTGTCGAAAGTGGACACGCCAGATTCGCAAAGCAAGGCGGCGACGGCGCCTACGCCCAGGAAGACAACAAAGGCAAAACGATCAAGTAAGGCGGCGACTGGCGCGAACACGGCAGCCGCGAAGGGAAATTCGGATGGGTCGTGGTAGAATGCCTCGTCCCCTTTAGATCGACTCCCGCAGCGCTTTCGCTCTCAGGTGGGTAAGCCACATTGGTTCCGAAAACACTCCCGCTCTTGATTTCGCTCTTTAGCATTTTCACCTGCGAGGCAAGGGCCGTGGACACAACCGACCAGGTCGGCACTTTGGTTAAAGGCAACAGCGAATTCGCGCTGGAACTCTACGCCAAGATCAGCCGGGGAGACGGCAACCGCTTCTTCTCGCCGTTCTCAATTTCGACTGCACTGGCCATGACCTACGCCGGAGCCCACGGGGAAACCGCCGTCCAATTCGCCAAGACGCTCCGCTTCACGCTGCCGCCGGAGCAGCTTCACCCGGCGTTCCAGCACCTGATCGTGAATTTCCACGATCGCGCTTCCGCCCAGAGTGCACCAAAGCATGCGCCCGATGTCCAGCTTTTTACGGCCAATGCGCTATGGACCCAGACCGGTCAAAGAATACTGCCCGATTTTCAGAAGCGAATTGAAGTCGACTACCTGGGGGGCCTGTACGAGGTAGACTTCCGCCATGCCCCAGAAGAAGCCCGGCGAACCGTCAACGCCTGGGTCGAAGAACAGACAAAAGGAAAGATTCGCGATCTGCTCAGGTCAACGCATGTTGATCCCACAACCATTCTTGTTCTGACCAACGCGATTTATTTTAACGCGCTCTGGGCGACCCCATTTTCCGCGGAGAGGACCGCACAGGAAGTCTTCCACGCGTCGTCCACCGATATGACGCCCGTCGCGATGATGAAGCAAACGGGCCCGTTCCGGTATTTCGATGAAGGAACGTTTCAAGCCCTTGAGCTGCCCTACAAGGGCGACATGCTCTCGCTGGTGATCTTCTTGCCGAAGGCAAATGATGGGCTTCGCCAGCTCGAATCGTCGCTGAACGCGGCCAAGATCGAAACGTGGTTGACCAAGCTCTCTTCGCGCCGCGTCGAGCTTAGCCTTCCCAAGTTCAAAATGACCGCGGAGAGCGAGCTGAAGGATCCGCTTTCCGAAATGGGCATGCCCGTGGCGTTCAACCGGAGCAAGGCGGATTTTTCGGGAATCACAGGCACCCGTGAACTGGCAATCTCGGCAGTCGTGCACAAGGCCTTTGTCGAAATAGACGAAAAAGGGACGGAAGCGGCCGCCGCAACGGGAGTCGTGGCGTACAGAACTGCAGTGATCGCTCAGGCCCCAGTTGCGTTTCGGGCTGACCACCCGTTCTTTTTCCTGATTCGAGACACCCGCACTGGAAGCATTCTGTTTGTGGGGCGGCTCGTAAAGCCGTGACGCCCGATTCGATCGACGAATTCGCTCGATAATCGACGCTTGGCGTTATTGGTCGGATCGGTCTGTCGGCAGCTCAATCTCGACAATTAGACCGGGGTTGGCGTTTTGCGCGGTCACGCGGCCGTGATGCAATTCGATGGCGCGCCGCGTGATCGCCAGACCCAGACCGATTCCGCCGCTGGAGCGGTCTCTGTCTTTTTCAACCCGGTAGAACGGCTGAAAGATCTCCCCCAGCACGTCCGATGGAACTCCCGGACCATAATCTCGAATCGTGATTGTCGCTCGGCCGTCGCGCGTTGAAAGCGAAACCTCGATTTGGCTGTCCGCGGGCGCGTGTCGAATCGCATTGCGCAACACATTTTCACAGGCCCGCCGCACGAGTTCGCGCTCGCCGAACAGTATGGGCTTTTCGGCGATCCGCGTGACCAGCCGACACTTCTTCGCTTCGGCCTCGACGGCGCAGTCCTCCACCAGGTGGTCGACCAGTTCGCCCAGGTCGAACTCGTCCACGTTCCTGGCCGCGGGATCTCCCTCGGCCCGCGTGAGCTGGAGTAACTCTTCGACGAGTTGTCCCAAGCGGTCGGCTTCCTTGCGGATTCGAGTGAGTGCGGCCTCCTGATCGTTGCTGGTTTTCGCCAGCTCGACTGCAAAGCCGAGCCGGGCAAGGGGTGAGCGGAGCTCGTGGGAAACGTCCTGGAGAAGCCGGCGCTCGGCCGAGAGCAACGTGGTGATGTGGTCGGCCATCCTGTTGAAGGCCCTGGCCAATTCGCCAATCTCATCCCGTCGAGCCAGGTGGAATCGCATTCCCAGCTCACCACGCCCAAACCGATCGACCACCCGGCGCAGGTTACGAAGTGGGGAAGCCAGGTGAACGGCTAGCAGGTAGCAAAGCGCGCCGATCAAGACCGGGAGCCAGAGAAAGTACTCAAAGGTGTCCAACGCGCCGAGCCGTGCAGGAGGAGGCGAGATGGTGATCAAACGATAGCGGCGGTCGTCGGAGATTTTCACGCGAACGATCGGACTCGTTCGGTTAAGGAGCCATCCGGGGATGAGTCGGCGGAAGCCGCGGCGCGTTACACCGCGTAGATCGGAGCGATCGATTCCGCTAACCAGGTCGATGCCGCGTCCGTCGGTAAGGAAATGCTGGGACGCGGAATAGGTCTCGAGGCGTTCTAAATAAGACGTGAGTTCAGCAGGACCACCCTCTTCAAACGCACGTCGCGCGTCATCAAGAAAGAGAGTATTCATCCTCGAAAAAATCGGTTCACGACCCGTGAGCGTGGCGGAGACGAACAGTGAAGTTCCTACAAGACCGACAATGGAAAGGGCGACGGTGACGACAAACCATAAGACGATCTTGGTGAAGATCGACCTGATTCTGAACTTCATCTGGCCGTCTCGTTGCGCTCGTGCAGCTCGGCGCGGAAAAGATAGCCGACGCCGCGCACGGTACGAATCACGGAGCCCCGCCGGCCTAGCTTCTTGCGGAGATGGCTGACGTGGACGTCGAGAGATCGATCGAGTGGCGACGCGGGCCGCTGATGAATTGCGGCGGCAAGTTCATGCCGCGAGACTACCCGGCCCGCCGAGCGAATGATCAGATCCAGAATGTCGAATTCAATGGTGGTCAGATCCACAGTTCTTCCATCAGACCATACCTGACGTGTGGCTGGCGACAGCCCGACGCCGTTGACTTCCAGAATTTCCACACCCGGCGCAGGAAACCGGCCCGAACGGCGCAGCACGGCCCGAATCCGGGCGACCAGCTCGTCGGGATCGAATGGCTTGGGAAGGTAATCGTCGGCGCCCGCCTCCAGTCCCATGACCCGGTCATCCTTGGCGGTACGGGCTGTGAGCATGATGATGGGTACGTCGCTACGGCGGCGGACCTGCCTCAATAATTCGAATCCGTCGAGTCCGGGTAGCATGACGTCGAGCAGGACAAAATCATAGATGCGGTCGAACACTTGGGCCAAGCCCTTGCGACCGTCATGAATCACATCGACGCGGAAGCCCCGCGAGCCAAGATACTCCCGCATGAGCTCGCACAGCTCGCTATCGTCATCGATTAATAATACAGAGAGATCCGACTCCGCGGAATTTGGTCTAAAATCGTTGTTCATCATCTCGTTATATTCACTCGAGGATGAGACTACTCTGGTGTGCACTCAATTTGCTCAACAGCTCGGTTGGACTCCGGCGAGTTCAACCAAAGCTCAGGGGACCTCCGCGCAGATCCCCCGAGCGGTTCCCGGCAGCCGTCATCTGCCGGGTTAGAAGCCTCCACGCGGTCCAGCCCCGAAACCACCTCCGAATCCGCCTCCGAAGCCGCCTCCAGATCCACCGCCAAAACCACCGCCGTAACCAGCTCCATAGCTGCCCACGTCCATGCCCCGCATTCCGAAAGCGGACACGCCGGGTATTCCAATCAGATAGGTACTGACCGATTGCGGCATTGCCTCGGTGGCCGCAATGCTCGGCGTCGACGACGACGATGAGGACGACGAAGTCGAACTACTGGAATTTGCCTGCATGGCGGTTTGAACCGCCTGCTGATCTGTCTGGATCTGGGCGATCTGGGCCGCGGTTAACCCCATGCTCGACAGCACGGCGGCCGTATCCGTCTGAACTTTCGTGACCGCCGCGGTGCCTGTCAGAGTTCCTTTGCGGATCGCATCCAGGTCATCTTCCACCGCTCCGATCGACGCATGCGTGGCTTGAGCACCAGTGGGCGTGTCGTTCTGGAGGTCCGTCTGCAGCGTTTGCATGGCGGTTTGAACTGCAGAAGACGTGCCACCTGCAGAGGTGCTCGACGACGTTGACGAAGTACTTGTACTGGACGTTGTCGTGCCCGACGTCGTCGAACCAGATGTCGTCGAACTCGAAGCGGACGTGATCGCGGTCTGGAGCGCCGTCTGGTCAGATTGAATCTGGGTAATTTGCGCTTGGGTCAGCCCCATGCTCGACAGGATGGCCGCCTGGTCTGACTGGATCTGCGTCTGCGCCGCAGTTCCGCTCAACGTCCCCTTGCGGACTGCGTCCAGGGTATCTTCGAGCGCGCCGACTGAAGCGTGCGTCGGTTGCGCGCCGGTCGGAATGTCGTTGTTGAGATCCGTCTGCAGAGTCTGCAACGCGGTTTGGACGGCTGTCGAAGACATCGTACTGGGCGAAGGGGGAGTTGCCGTCCCACCGGCACTGTCCAGCAAAGGCGCGGTCATGAGTAGGGTCGGATTCATCATCCCGCCACCCAAGCCTAATGACCCTCGTCCGAACATCCCGTTCTGCCTGCCAGCCCCAAAGAAACTCATCTCCGCGGCTCTCGATCCCCTCAACCCGATCGCACCAGGGGCGCTGAACGCGGTCAATAGGGACCGCTCCTCCAACACCTCGCACCTTACCGTGACCTTCGATGACGCGTGTGGACGGCGGCGTTGCCGAATGGCGACGGCGAATCGATCCATTGTTCCGTGCATGGAATCATCCTCCTTGACGAACCTTTTCTCTTAACTTTCTATGGCAAATTGCTTTGCGATCAAAGCGCAAACCGGCAGGAAAGTGCGGTTGGGCCATTTTATTGAGACGGTCGGACGTCGCAACTTGCCCCCGTCTCGCTACCTCCATATGGGAATCGAAATTCGCATTTTTCCGTCGCCATGCCGTTGAACTGATTTACAAAACTTAACGAAATTTTTCCGCCTTACTGCGGTGGGCTCTGCGCTCCCTCAGCCCGCAGTTCACGCCTGGGAACAGTAGGCGGAATGATGAATGGGGAACGTTCTTGGGCATGAGCGGCTGCGACGGAGTGTTTCTCGACGGCATGTATCACAAAGAGCATTCCCTGACCTGGACGGCCAGCTACTTCCAGACCGACGGAGTTCGCGTGCTGTTCGTGCTGCCTCAATCCTGGACCGACACCTTCATTCCGATGCCAGTTTTGCCCGCACCCCAGCAGATCGTCCGCGTCATGGTCGGACGGCTGGAGCTTCTCACTGCCGACCGCGAGCGGCTGGCCGAAGACGCCGTTCGCAACCTTGGGGGCAACGACGCCAGCAAGCGTCAAGACGCATTTCGCTTCTTGAGCGACCAGGACGCTACGTCGAGCCGATCGTTCGTCGCGTGCTGAAGACTTCAACCGACGACGCGGTCCGGAAATTGTGCCGGCGGCTTCTCCTCACCGATTTCCTGACCGAACTCCGCTCGGCTGTCAACAACGCCGCCGATGGCACTCGGCTGACCACCGACCCGTGGCTCACTGTCGATCGTTCGTCGCCAAGCCAGCGTGCCATTCGCCAGGAAGAGATTCTGCAAATGGCCGCAACTTTGGCCACTCTCCCCGAATGCCAGCGCCGCGCGATCGAGTTGCATCACCTGCAGGGCTGGCCGCTAGCCGAAATCACGGTCAATCGGCCTCGTTGGATCGTTTTTGGCTAGCTTGGGAATGCTGATCACAATCCGAATCGAGGCGGTCAGCTCCTCAAGTGCCAGCCAGGGCCTCAGCCAGGCATTTAAGGCGTATGCACCCGGCCGGCCCGGGATCTCCACAACACGGACCTTCGCGTCGCGGAGAGGGTACTTGGCCCGATTTTCTTGCCCGGCCGCATCTGTTGCATTAACATACTTACTTATCCAGTGGTTGAGATTATTCGCGACGTCGGAAACCTCCATGAACGATCCAATCTTGTCGCGGGCCATGACCGCGAGGTAATGGGCAAACCGAGAAGTGGCCATGATGTACGGAAGCCGCGCCCAATCGCCGCGTTGGCAGTCGCTTCGGGCTGGTCGTATTTCTTGGGCCTGTGGGCCGTCTGGCCGCCCATGAACACGGCGTAGTCTGTGTTTTTGTAGTGACACAGCGGCAAGAATCCCATCCTGCTGAGCTCTGCCTCGCGGCGGTCGGTAATACCAAGTTCGGTAGGGCACTTGAGATCCTTGTCGCCGTCGTCGCCGGTGAAAATGAATGCCGGCAGCCCTTCGACTTTGCCCCCTCCCTCAGCGCCCCTGATCGCCGTACAAAGGCCGTACTTGGCGAAGGCATCGGTCATCCTGGCGCCCATGACATAGGCTGTGTTCATCCATGTGAAGTGTCGATGTGAAACAGGCTTTGAGCTGTCAAGCTCCTCGAACCCAAACTCCTCGACCGGCCTGGTATTGGCGCCATAAGGCAACCGCGCCAGCACTCGGGGCATCACCAGGCTGACGAACCGCGAGTCTTCCGAGTCGCGGAATGATCTCCACTTGGCGTACTCGATCGCCATGAAGATCTTTTCCAGGTCGCGCGGCTGGGCCAACTCGTACCAACTCTCGAATCCGAAGAGCCTGGGGTCGGCCGCCGAGATGAACGGGGAAAGGGCCGCCGCGGCCACGTTCGAGAGCTTGCCCAGCAGTTCGACGTCTTCGGGGCCGTTGGTGAACTCAAAGTCGCCCACCAATGCCGCGTAGGGCTGGCCCCCTGGAGTTCCGAACTCATCCTCGTACAGCTTCTTGAAGATTTGGCTCTGGTCGAAATCGACTGCCTTGTCGAAGTCATTGAACAGCTCGCGTTTGGAGACGTTCAGCACCTTGATCTTCAGGGCATCACTGGTTTCGCTGTTCATAACCAGGTAGCGAAGCCCGCGCCACGTCCCTTCGAGATTCTGGAAATCGGAATGGTGCATGATTGCGGAAAGCTGCGCCGAGAGTTTGTCGTCGATCGCTTTGATGGCGGCGTCGATCGTCCTCGTAACGTTTTTGTCGAACCTGACCATTCCCGCCTGCGACTGGTTGACGAAGGTCGACATCAGCTCCTGGGTGCGTGAGCGATCGGTTTGTTTGGTCGCCGTAAGGACCTGCTCCAGGAGACTGGCATCCTGTCCTTCTTCGGCGGCAGCCGAAGCTTGCAGTGCAGTTTGCGGCGCTTGATGTCTATGCCGTTCAGAGCTTCGCCGCTGGACTAGATATTTTTCGAGTGAGGCTGGGGAGTCCTCAATCATGACGGTGCTTCCACCATCGGCACTCTCGCTCTCCTTGGAGCTATCCACACCTAGCTGCTCCGACAGCTTCTTGAAATCGTTTTCGCTCGTGGCGATCCGCTCCAGCAGGTTTTCCAGCTCGTCCGAGCGATCGACCTTGGTCAACAGGTCGCGGAGGTTGTCACGTGCCTCACACAGTTTTCTCAATGGCTCGAGCTGGCGGACGACCCCGCCCGGTTCGAAATCTTCCAGCGAGTTGAATGTCAATCGCATAGCGAGCTCGCTGCCGTCACCAATCAGCGTATTGGCGACCCGAAATTCCAGCCCCGGGGTCATACCCGCCATAACCGCTTCGAAGTTGTCTCGGTCGATCTGAATGAATTTGCGATCCCTAAGCGGCGTGAGCCGCCGGGTCGGCTTCCCCGAGAAATCGCCCAGCACGCCCATGACGAATGGGAGTTCCAGTTCCACCTTGGCTTCTACAGTCTCGACATCGTAACTGATGTGCACACGCGTCTTGCGGATCCGGCTGAGCTTGTTCTGGTAACTCAGGAAGCGTTCCGATCGTGCCGATGGGGCCCCGGACAAAGAAGGAGGGTCTTGCATGGGCGGTGCGGCTCCGACTCGGCCCGGCGGCGATGGGAAACCCGCTTCACCCCCGTCTGGAGCGGCATCATCGAGAGCGAGTCCGTCAGGCGGAAGGGTGGCGACCAGTCGCGCGTAATCTCCTCCCAGGCGTAAGAGAACATCCGCCGCCACACGCGCGAAGGGGCTCTCGTCCGCGACAAGTGCCCCCCCTGCACCGCCAGGGTCAGCGAGCACAGCGTGGAAGTCAACGCCGGAGTCCAGATGCTCCTCGACATATGAGGAGACCTCCTCGAGTACCGTCAATGCGTCGGCCGACGGGACCGCGTCGAGAAGGAGGGACCGGAGGCCGTCGCGAAACTCGTAGCGGAGCTCGTCAGGGTCAAGAATCGCTTCGCCCGGGGGCGTGATGACCCGGAGAACGTCGCCGAGCAGGACCTCGGCCTCATGGACTTGCCGGGCCTCCGGCAGCAGCGCTTGACGGACGACGCGGATGACAGGCAGGCTGATCACAGGTGACGCGGCGAGCAGTCCGGCGAGGCGGCGAGCCGTCGGCGATGCTGCACGCCAGAATCGCGACAACCGGGCCGCGGGGGACGTTGCCGTCCGGGCCGGTAGCGGAGACTGAGGTGGTGGCTCGAGTTCTAGCACGAATCCCGTAGACTCGGCACCGCCGGCGCCGGCGACCAGCCGCGCCCAGGCCGAGAGAGCCTCGGGGACCAAGCTGGCCACCGGGAGCGGCGCCCCGACTTCGTCGGAACATACGTCCACGCATCGATCGGCCGGGCTTCCAGCCGTGCATTCGACGCTGCGGCATAGGGGGACTTGAGGCGCATCGCCGCAGCGGTCCCGAGCGCTGTCCGTGGCCAAAGGTGTTCGGGCAGAACCATGAGCAAGCCGACTGGTCCGCGCCGCGCCCATGTTTCGAGCAACTTTGCGGCCTCGCCGTCGTACCATGCCCCGGAAACGCAATCGGTTACGACCAAGACCAACGATCGACCTGCCGGGTCGACCAGCTCGCGCGGGTCGCGCTCTGGCGCTGCGCTGCGGCGGACCAGACCAGCCCGCAGCCGCGGAGGACTCACGTCGGTGTCCAGGTTCCAAATGCGGACAGTGCGGAACGCCCCAATGCAGGACAACAGCTTGAGCAGCTCTGTCGCCGTCGAGCGCCACGGTCCCATCGAGGCCCCAGCGTCGACCACCAGGGCCAGGTCGAGCCAGCGGTCACGCGCCGGGCGGAGGGCCGGCAGCCAGACCCCCTCCTCCGCCATGCGCCGCACGGTCTCGGCCATGTCGAGGACATGGCGCGTCCGTGACGGGACACGTCGCCGGAGCGGTCGCAACGCTCGGGCCAGTGCCAGTGAACCGGGTAAAGCCGCGCCTGTCGGGGCACGCAGCGTGCGGCCGCCCCGGCCGGGTCCGCTAGCGGCCGGCAGGTGGAGCTCACCACGTCGCCCTGCCAGACGGCGGTGCCCCTCGGCCCTCGACTTCGGGCTCGGAGCGGTGTCTGGCGACTCGCCGTAATCCGGGGTCGGTGCCTCGGGGACGTTGGCGGCGGCGGGTGCGGCCGGACCCACGTCGCCCGATGCTTCGGGCCCGACCTCCGGCGCGATCAGGTGCGGCGCCAGCCAGATCGCGTCGGCGATATCCTCGGCCGACATGTCGATCCGCGCTCCACGCAACGTCATTCCACTCATGGCCGCCAGGAATTGAGTGAGCGGGTCGACTGTCATGGCCGGCCCAGCTCTCTCAAGAGCGCGGCCAGGACGTCCTGCCGCTGGGTCCCTTCGGGTAGTTTGCCCTGCGCTACCAGGAAAACGGCGTTGAGTAACTGGTCGGTCGCCATCACGTGCCCCGAGTCTCGTCGCTCGACGAATGTCCGTATCATTTCCTCGACGACGCCTGGCTCAACATTGCCAAGGTGGGCCAAGACGATCTGGCGCAGCCGATCGACGCCCGGCACTGGGATGTCGAGGCGGAGACAGCGGCGAAGAAACGCCGGCGGCAGCTCGCGCTCGCCGTTGCTCGTCAGCACGACAAACGGAAAGGCATCGCAACGGACCTTACCCGCACGGATCTTGATCTTGTCCTCGACCCGATCTCCACCATCAGGAAGTACCGAAACTTCGGGTGACTGGTCGGCGATTCGCACCAGTTCCGGGATCTCATACGATCCCTCCTCAAAGACGTGCAGCAGGTCGTTGGGCAAGTCGATGTCGCTCTTGTCAATCTCATCGACCAGCAGTGCCCGCGGCCGCTGGCTCGGCAACAGCGCAGTGCCGAGCGGGCCAAGTTTCAGGTAGCGGCCGATATCGCCGCCGCTGGCAGCCGCCACTAGCGATGCGGCCCCGCTACGGCCAAGTCCGAGAAACCGGCCAGGTTCGCGCCCGTCGCGGCGTCGCTGGCGCGGTGAAACTGCTCGATGTTGGCGTCCCGCAGCCGGGCGAGGGCGTCATAATGGTACAATCCCTCGGCCAGGGTCGATCGTGAGTTAATCGACCAACGCAAGACCGGGCCGAGACCCAGCTCGTGGGCAACGGCGTAGACCAGGGACGACTTCCCCGTGCCCGGCGGCCCGGTGACGAGCAACGGCCGACGAAGGTAAAGCGCCGCGTTGACCAGCTCGATCTCGTGCCCGCTGGCCCGAAAGGTCGTGCCCCTGGTGTCGCCGAGACGACCAAAGTCGCGCCACGGCGGTGGCGGCGGTAGCCGACGGATTCCATCGTGGGGAGCATCAACCCCGCGGAATATCGTCCAGTGAGTCATCAGTCGCGTCAGTCCTCCCTCGACGGCGTTCGGAGTCGGTGCGTCTGATCGAAGTCGGGTGATCGGCGCGCCGGGTCGTCCCACAAGAGCGTCAGATGATGGCCGAGATGGCCCTTGTCGGCCGAGCGAGCCGCTTGCTTGCGGAGCTCCCAGACTCGGTCTGGTAACAGTGACAACGGCTCTTGACTGAGGAGCCGGGCAAACTCGGCACGGACCGCGCCCTGATCTTCGACCGGTTCGCGCCGCGCCCAAAGTAATACGGGCAGGCCCACTTCGAAGACTGTATTCAGCACGTCGCACGACGGGTCGCGTGCAGCGGGTCGCGGCGCCCGCCCCAACACGGCTCCAACCATATCCTGAGCATCCTTGAGCGCGACATAGAGGGCTGCCCCGCCGCAGTCGTCCCTCTCGATCCAGACGGCCTCACCCTCTCGGCTGCCCGGCTCGTCAACCAGCCGGCAGCACCCCCCCAGCCGCCGCCGCAGGGCCCGTGCTCTGGATTGAAGTGCCAGGGCCGCCCTTGGCCGACTCGCCCGCTCCAGCGAGCGCACGACCAACCGGTGCTCGACTCCGATCGGGATCGACTCGATGAAGTCAAGCTCGACCCTCCATTGATCCACGTCCGTGCACAGGAGTTCCCGAGGAAGCAACAGTTCGATCCACGCCCGGTCCGGTTCGATCTGGCGGCACAGCAACTCACCACGCAGCTCGTCGAGCAATGCCGGCAGCTGGTCTACCGTTACCGCCTCCTCACCCGCCCGCAGGCAGGCGGGTTCGCCCGTACCCAGTAGCCAGGCGCGGACGCTGTAGCGATTTGCCTCGCACATTCGGGGCGACACCTGCACGAGCAAGTAGCACGGTGGGGGAACAGATTCAGAGTCGATCGCCCTCTCGACACGAGCAGTATCCACGTCCATTGGGTCGACCCCGAGGCTGGAACGCGCATCTCCCAGCCAGGCCCGTAATTCCTCAAGCGCCTCAACGCCGAGCAGATCGACCAGCGACTGGACGAACCGGAGCAAGGGAAATACGCCATCTCCTCCCTGTCGCGGCGCCCGTCCCAGGTGTTGGACGCAACTGCTGAGCAAGCTGATCGGATTCCGATCCTCGGGCGGCGTTCCCCATCCGACCGGCGCGCATTTCTGGTAAAGACGCGTCAACTCGGTCCGCGGGACCAATAACCCATCGAGCAGAGGCGCAAGCTGCGGCAAGAGGGGCTCTGCCCCCACCGGCTTTCGCGCCGGTCGGTACGACGGCGCTGCGGTCGTCTCCTGATCACACAGCCAGTCCCGATGGTCTTGCAGGACGCCGCGAACCAACGCACGGAAATCCCGCCCGGGTCGCGGCTCGGCCGCGGCGGCGTCGAACTCGCCGACCTCAAAGAATTTGGCCACCTGGTTGAGACCTTGACGAAATTGCCTGACCCAGACCCTCGCGTCCTGATTGTCCTCCCAAAGACTACCCGGCCAGCTTTCGCAGGCGAGCAGAGCACGCACCGGAATCCCCCGCCGGCGAGCCTCGTCGACCTCCCCGGCAGTCACCGACGCATTGCCATTGCCTCCCTCCTCGCATGTGGGTACCCAACCGCGCCGGAATGCCATGAGCAACAGAAGCAGGTCGCAACTCCTCACCTCGCGCAAGCACTCGAGCAAAGTCGGCCCGGTCGATGTCCCGAAATGCTCCATCATCACTGGATGCCAGCGCTGCTCGAGGATGACATCGCCGACGACCTGCGCGATGTTGCAGCAAATCCTTCGAGGTGGAAGACACGAAAACGCGCAGCATCGTGGAGACCGGTTCCGAGGCGTCGCCAACATACGACACACCTGCCACATCAGCGCAAGCTCAACTTCAAGCGCCGATTATACCACACCTCAAATGCGTAATTGATACGTTCCAAGCAGCGAAGTGTGGCGGACGGCGTTCCTTCCGGTGAGCGACCGAGGGCTAAGCTACCAGGCATTGCAACCGGTGCGAGCGATTGTCCGTTACGCTACCGCTTGACCAGCATCTTGCGAATCACCCTTATAGTCTGGGCGCCTGCCGCAGCAGGACTTGAACTTCTTCCCGCTACCACACGGACATGCGTCGTTCGGGTTGGCCCGCCGGACCTCGCGAGCGTCGATCGGACGCACTTTTCTTGGAGACGGCTCCTCGGCGCCCGTGCCGTAGGCGATCCGAGAGCTCATACCCGTTTGAAGGCAGACGCGGATCACCAGAGCCGCCAGGTCCGCTTCCTGCTTGCGAGTCAGTCGGGCGAAATCTGTCCCGGGGATGAAGGCTCGCTCCAGCTCCTTTTTGATTTTGACCAGCAGCGCTGGTGTGACCGGCAGGGCGGCGCCGCCGCTCATCATGAAGCCTTGCTCATGCAGTGGGATGACCCGCGTCGCAAGAACAGCCCCCTTCCGTGCCGTGCCGCTGAAACCGATGTCGGCCATAAAGCCGGTGTCGCCACGCAGTACGTCTTGCGCAGTCACGCCGACACCCGGCTCCAGATCGATTACCTGGAAAAGCGAGTAGTAGGCCTTCAGCTCTGCCTTCAACAGAACCAGCTCGTCGGATCCGGGCGGGGGCGGCGACTCCGCCAGGTATCTTTGCACCGCGTTGCGACCGGCCATCTCCACGTTGTAAATCGCATAGTCCATCAAGACGGCCGTCTCATCGTCGGAGTCGAAGACCAGCGTGCCATCATGAAGCATGCCCAATCTTCTGCCTGCCGTGTGGATCACTTCTTTACCGAGAGATCGGGTAAACGCCTGGTTAAGACGGAGCCCGATCTGTCGAAACTGCCGATAAGCCGGCAGCACCTCCGCATAGTTCGTCATAACGTGCTTCCAGTTCGGTCCATCTGGTCGGAATTAACTCCGGAGTGCGAGATCATCGAGCAGGAGATCGCTGAATTCAAGGGATTTTGGCCGTTCTCAGAAAAATCCGGATTGGCTGGGCCTTCGTTGGTGCACTATAGAAGAGAACGAGTCACAAAAACGGACGCGGTAGCAAAGAAACCCGAAGTCGACTCCCTGGTCCAGCAATCGCTGGATGCCGCGATCAAGCGTATCGAGGCCCAGAGAGCATATTAGGAGGAAGGTCGAATCACTCTTGACCGTTACATTGATGCGTGCCGGGAGCTCGAGCTCGCTCAATTGATGGCCGCCCAGACCGGCGTCGAGCGCACCGCGATCAAGGAACGTCATGTCGTGCTTCTCAAAGAGATTGAAAACCGTGAAAAGGCAGAGCCGACGGTCGGCAGAGGCACAGACTCGGACGTCGGCGAAGCCGTGCAATAACGCACTCAGGCCGAGACAGAGCTGAAGGCAGAGCAGGACCTGCCTTCGATTCTCCGCCGCCTGATCGAACTCGAACGGAAGGTTGAGGAACTTCAGAGAAACAGCGCGGTGAAGTAATAGAGGTGCCTGCGCGTTAGTGTGTCTTTTTCCCTGCCTCGCGGGCGGCTCAATGATTACCGAGAAAGCCTGGCACGATGTCAAAAGGTTGCGAAACGGATTCGACCGCGCTGTTGTCGTGCACCAACATGCCCCGCGCCGACGAAAAAGCTCTGGGCCCGCATCACCTTGAGGTTGAACACCGGCTGGACCTGAGCGCGTCTGACGGCTTTGACTTCGACGATGCACCCTAGTGTCTCTGGCCATAAGTAATGCCCGAAATTCATCGAGCGTGTTCTGCAAACCATCGGCGCATTTTCTGATTCGTCCAGGTCCATTCAAACGGATGGGCATAGCGTTCGTTGTACTCCGGCCACGAGGCGGCAATATGGGCGATGAACTCCTCCCGATTCCTCCACGATCCTCGCCTCAGGTAGTGGTAGCCGAAGGCGTTGTTGAGGATCTCGGCCTGGTCGAGCCAGGACGCATGGGCTGGTGTGAACCGGGGATGCCACCACCCGCGACAGGACCGCAGATATTCTTGCGTGAGCCTTGCTGTGTGGCTGGGATCGCCGTCGTGAATCAAGTACACGCCTCGCAGGTGATGATGGCGACTCCGGAATCTCTTCAGTTCTTCGATATAGTGCATTGCGTCCTTCGTTTCGATGCACGTCGCCTCCATCAGGCCGCTGTGAACGATCAGGAAGTTCAGAATGTTGACTGTCCCATGCCGAGTGTATTCGAACTCCCGATGTTCGATCGATCCGGGGATCGAGCGACGAATCGGGTGGCGTTCCAGAACCTGATGGTTCGGTATCTCATCGGTGCAGATCACACAATAACCCTGCTTTACCAGGCGGTCAGCATTGGCGTAGCACCAGAGGACCTTCTCAGCCCGCTGCTTGAACTGAGCATCCAGGCGAGCCGTCCTCCAGAAGCGAGTCCGATGAGGTTGCAAGTCGACGTCGTGCAAGATCCGGCGGACAGTCCGCCCGCTGACGGCTGGCACAATACCGTCGGCGACAGCCTGTCGGGCCAAATCTTCGCTGGTCCAGTGGGTAATGTGTAGGCCCTTGGCCACGGGCTCCAAGCAGGCGAGTTCGACGATCTGGGCACGTTGCAGGGGGGGAAATCACGATCGGGCGTCCCGACCGCGTGGGTGAGTCCAGGACGCCGGATAGCCCCAGGCGTTCGTAGCGGCGGCAGGTGCGACGAACGGTCGATTCATCACACTGTGTCAAGAAGGCCAGGTGTTCGGTCCGGGCTCCGTGCAAGATCCCCAAGAGAATGCGGGAGCGCCGGACCTGATACCAGGGCCGCGTCTGGCTGCAAGCGATTTGTTGGAGGAGCGGTAGATCGTCAGGAGCGATCTCGATCGGACGCGGTTTTCGGCCACGCATGGGCTGAGCTCCTTGCTGAAAGACGACTCAGCTTCCAGCATAGCAGCGGCCCTCGAATTTCAGGCATTACTTATGGCCAGGGACACTAGAGCACGCAGGCTGTCGCCCGACTTGAGGTCACGAGCCGCTACCCAGCCTTGTCCAGCTTTCCAGAACCGATGGATGGCCGTGGCCCGGATCACGTCCCCACCCAAATTGATCTCCAAAAGCCTGTCAGGTTTGTTTTGCACCGCGGCGAGAACCGTCTGATAGCTAAGTTCGGCCGTGCGGGGATCTTGGGTTAGGACCTGGTCGCCAATTTGCACCGACTCGATTGGCTTGAGGCCGCCAAGCGTATGGACCGGCGTGCCGGCTGCGAAGCATGAAAGGTGAACGTTATCGCCAAAAGTCGGCTTGTCGTCGGACAGCGTCAGGTCAAGTCGTGGGTGTGGCGCTGTCGGTTCATAAACATAGCCCTGCTCCTCGGCCCACCACTTTCTCCAGACTTCCACGTCTTTACCCAGATAACGTCCATGGATTTGACTGAGGACGTCAATGATCCGCATGGTAAGCTGGTCGATCATTTTATCGTCAATCTCGGGGGCGGGGATCACTCGTTCACAGTCGCTCAGGATCTGACCAACCGCCGCAGACAGGTCCGAGACCTGCCGCTGGCGCTGAGCCATGATCCTGTTTGCATAACTGTCAATCGACGTTGTGATCGATGCGATGCCCATTGGCAAGCCTCTGACGGATTCATCGACAGTGTAAGTCCGGAACACATCGTAGAACGGGCCCCGGACGAATAGATAACCTATCGAACCGATCGCGTTCCAGCCGACCGGTTGCAATAAATAATGGTAGAGAATCGGAGCACGACGACGTTCTTGGTTGCCCAGAAGCCCAAGCAAAAAAGGTGCGATTTCACTGGAGTCGCGACGGCGCAGCGTCTCGAGGGACTTGCCGCGCACTTCGCCCGATTCGCTCGCGACGGCCAAGACGACGAGCGCTCGCGTCGAGCCCGGCGAATCGATCTGCCCGAATAGCTGCACGGCGAGCGTCTGGTGCGAAGTGTTGCCACCGGCGAAGATTGCCCACACCGACGGCACGGCACTCGGATCAGAAATACCCTGAAGCGTCTTGGCTGCGCCGGCCCGCCTTGAACCGTCTTCCAACCCACTCCGCAAGCTGGCCAGCAGCGTCGTCCAATACTTGTAAGCCTTGGTTCGAGCTTCGGATTGGGCCTTCTCGTCGGCCAGTTGCAAATCAGTGATCCAGCGCGATCCTTGTTTCCTGTAGCCGAGTTTTTTCCAGGCGGCCTCGAGCCCGCGGTCAAGCTGAGTCGCAACCGTCAGGTGGGCGGTAGCCTCTGGCTTGAGACCATGCTCTTCGCACCAGATCGCTATCTTCAAGTGAGAGTCGGCCGAGTTTCGCATCCGGGCTCGGCAGGCGTTGTATTCGGCCAGAGAGGCGCTCGATCG
This sequence comes from uncultured Isosphaeraceae bacterium, assembly GCA_963850935.1. GTDB lineage: Bacteria > Planctomycetota > Planctomycetia > Isosphaerales > Isosphaeraceae > CAWFRS01. The sequence continues at coordinate 355,612 of CAWKNT010000023.1, read as the reverse complement.
CTTCATCGGCATGAAGCTTCTTGCGAATCTCCTCCGGTAATTGCCATCGACCACGAAACGCAACTTGGCCGAGCAGGCCTCTTGCGCGAGCGTGAGCCGGATCGGTGAGAACGGCGATCGTCAGGTGCTTCTGCCGCTCGCTCGACAAACCTTGGCTCTCGCACCAGAGTGCCAGGCTGGCATGGGCGTCCGCATCCCGTCCTACCTTGTCCCTGGCCTGCCGATACGCGGCCGGAGCGAGTGTATTGCTCACGGATCCGGCGACCGCAGGATTCGACGGCTCTAAACCCAGACATGCGACGCAAACCAGCAGGGCAGAAAACATGATGGGCCTCCACCGGGGATCAGTCGCCCGAGTTATTGCGCGGGAAGTGTTCTAGGTCACGCTAGCGGCTACGCTCATCGCAGTCAATCGCTAGAGGCAATTCGACGTTCGCTACCGCTCAATTAGCATTTTGCGGATTACCTTTTTATCAAGCTTTCCCACGCCTGTCTTGGGAAGGGATGCGACAAATCGGATATCCTCGGGCTTGGGCAACTGCCACAAGGCGAACTTGGTGCCGATCAAATCGATGATTTCTTGTGGCTTGACGGGTTGACTCCGGTCGGGACGCACCACGACAAATACGACTGGAACCTCGTCGCGGACATCGTCGATCCGCCCGACCACAGCGGCCTCCAGCACTCCAGGATGCGCCAGTACAAGGTTTTCCATATCGACACTGGAGATCCACTCCCCCTTGCGCTTGATAAGGTCTTTCTTGCGATCGGTGATTTGAACGTAGCCAATCGGGTCGACCATCGCGATGTCGCCAGTCCGGAACCAGCCGTCGGCGGTGAAGGCGCCGTCGGCTCCGGAATTGTTGTAGTAGCTGCTGGCAATCCAGGGTCCGCGCACGACAAGTTCCCCGGTGTGCGCACCGTCCCAGGGAAGTTCCTGCCCTTGGTCGCCGAGAATCTTGACCTCGACCCCAATGACCGGAATTCCCTGCTTGAGCCGCACGGCCATCTTCTGCTCATCGGTCCAATCTTTCATACCGGACTTGAGCCGCGAGATAGTTCCGATCGGCGAAGTTTCCGTCATCCCCCAAGCGTGCAGGATCGGCAGTCCAAGGTCCTTCTCAAAACTGTCTACCAAGGTCCGCGATGCGGCTGCCCCTCCCACAAGAACGGTATGAAGGCTGGTCAGGTCGTATGGCCGATCGGCCTGCGTTTTCAGAAACTGATAGAGCAAATTCCAGATTGTCGGCACACCCGCCGCAGATGTCACCCGCTCCCCCTCGATGAGTTCGGCGATCGGCTGTCCGATCATTTGCGGGCCAGGTAAAACCTGTTTGGCCCCCGCCATGGTGCACGAGTAAGGCAATCCCCAGGCGTTGACGTGAAACATCGGCACGACCGAGAGAACAACCTCCTTTTCGCCCATGCCGCCACCATCAACAGCACAGCCTGCCATTGCGTGCAGGAACGTAGAGCGGTGACTGTAAAGTACGCCCTTGGGCTCTCCGGTCGTCCCCGAGGTGTAACAAAGCCCCGCGGCCATCTTCTCATCGAGTGCAGGAAACTCGGCCAGCTCGGAGGCCTCGGCCAAAAGCTCTTCGTAATCCAGTGCAGGTTGCGGCAGAGCCGGCGGCTCGGCACCGCCCTCATCGATCAGAATAAATTTCTCGACGCTAGGCAGCTCGCGCTTGAGATCTGCGAGTATTCCACCCAGCGATTTATCGAGAAATACGAGCCGGTCCTGTGCATGATTGATGATGTAGAGCAATTGGTCGCGCGCGAGCCGAAAATTGATCGTGTGCAGAATCGCACCGACGGCAGGGATGGCAAAGTATAGCTCGAGGTGTTTTTGATGATTCCAGGCACAGGTGGCGATACGGTCGCCAGGCTGCGCACCCAGTTGCGCAAAACGTTCATCAGGCGGTGAACCCGCTTTTGCACTTCTCCGTACGTCGAACGGTATACGACTCCATCACCCCGCCGGCTGACGATCTCCTTCTCTGGAAAGAACTGACCCGCCCGTCGCAGAATGTTCGGGATGATCAGCGGCCAGTCCATCATCAGTCCGTTCATCGTTCACCTCGCTCCTCGAATCGGCCAGCCATTCGCTTCGTGACGATCGATCATCCGATGATAACAAGCATTCAGCCCCGATTTCACCAGGCGGCTGCCTGAAGCGACGGGGTTCCGTGGCATGAAGTCAACAGCTTTCGGAAAATAATTCGATTGGTGATCGCCTCCGGAGACACTACCCAAGGACAACGATCACGTTATTCTGTCGGGGGCTCCCCTCGTGACCAGCGGACCCGCTACCACCACTCCCTTTTACCTATCAACTTTGTTTCAGTCCGGCACGTTTGCCGGGCTGAGCGATCGCGAGTTGCTCGAGAGGTTTACGTCTCGACACGACGACAGTGACGAGTCGGCGGAACTGGCCTTCACCACACTCGTCGCACGGCACGGCCCGATGGTGCTGCGGGTCTGTCACGCGGTGCTCCCTGACCGGCACGAGGCTGAGGACGCGTTCCAAGCGACTTTCCTCGTATTGGCAATGCGGGTCAGCTCGATCCGGCGACGTCAGTCGGTTGGATCGTGGTTGCACGGTGTGGCGTTACGCGTGGCCGCATGTGAACGATCGCGCGCGGCGCGAAGACGGCGACATGAGCGGAGACGTGCCGAGATGACGACTCGCACCACTGACGTTGAGAGCCAAAGCCCCATTTTCGACGACGATCAGGAGCGCATCCTTCATGAGGAGATCAGCCGCTTACCGGAACGATTCCGGTCGGCTCTCGTGTTGTGCTACCTCGAAGGCATGACCCACGAGATGGCCGCCGGCCAGCTCGGTTGCCCGGTCGGGACGATTCGGAGCAGGCTGGCGACGGCACGGGAACGGCTGCGCCGGCGACTGACACATCGCGGCATGGCACCCGCGATGTTTCCTGCCGGTTTGTTGGGATCGACAGCCTTTCCTATTGCGGATTCGGCCGCAATATCGATCTCACTGCCGCCGGCCTTGGTCGTTACCACTGTGCGTGGCGCCCTCAGCGTGAACATGGGCAGAATCGCAATGGCCGGAATTGTCTCAGTCGAGGCTATGACTTTGATGGAAGGAGTTTTGAAGAACATGGTGACCTCCAAGCTGATACTTTTGATGACGACTGTCTTGGTCGGCGGGCTGGTGACCACCGGCGCCGGTGTTGCGGCTTATTCCAGGCTGGGACAAGGTACAGGCCGCGCGGAAGGGACGAATCCCTCCTTGACGGCCTCTCAAAAAGCGGACGCGCGGCAAGCTGCGCCGTTGCCAAAGGCGCAGTCCATTCAAAGCGCTCCGTCTGCAGACCAAGTGAAGCAAAACATGCTTCTCCGGTCCCAGGAGCAATTGCAGGCCATCTTGCGCGATTATGAGTTGGACCAGCAAGACTATCGGAAGGCCGATCAAGCGGCGAAAACCGTCGAAGAAGCGAAAAAACTCATGCGATCACACCGGGCGATGAACTTCGCATCCTATGCCGGAGCCCTCCTGCAACTGGCCGAGGCGGATCCCGCGACGGCTCCGGCCGAGGAAGCCCTGATCTGGATCGTGACGCACCTCATGTATGGCTCGATGGCCGAGCGGGCGAAGGAGATGCTCGCTCGCGACCATGCTCAGAGCGAGAAAATCGAGCCATTATTCAACCAGAGGCAGGTAGTGATGACCCGATCGAAAGCCACGGAGCGGCTGTTCCGCGAGGTACTGGCCAAGAGTCCGCATCGTAAGATCCGAGCATTGGCTTGCTATTATCTCGCTCGCTACCTGGACTATCAGGCATCTTTTGTCCGCGACGAAAAGTTGATCGATCCATCCCAACAAGAGAATTATGGATCGCCACTTTTTCAGGGCAAGTTGGGGCCAAGATTACCACGATCGGCTGAGAAAAATGGATGCCGAGGCCATCGAGCGCGAAGCTACGCAGTTGTACGAGCGGGTAGTCAAAGAATTCGGCGAGATGCCACTTCCTCATCCCCTCCCTAACCCCGCTGGTGCTCGCTTGCTGCCGGGACGTCCCGCGACGTATGGAGTGGCGGCCCAGGCCTACCTCCATGAGCTCAGAGACCTTGGCATCGGCCGGCCCGCACCTGAAATCGAAGGTATTGATCTGGATGGCAGGCCTATGAAGCTGAGCGATTACCGCGGCCGAGTGGTGGCCATCTGCTTCTGTACGCCCGCCCAGCTGCGAGTTGACGGGACCGGCCGACCGGCACCCATTGCAGAATCATTGCATCGCGTCGCCGAGAGCCACGCAAAGGATTCATTTGCCTTGCTGGGTGTAACAACGACTGATCCCGATCGAATTTGGGATCGTCAAGCTTCCCAGACCTCATTGAAAGCCAGCGGACTGCACGCGCGGTTCTGGTGGGACATCAGGTGGGATGGCAAGCCGGGGCCGATCCAGACTGCGTGGAACGCCCGGATCGAACTTTATGTGCTCGACCATCGCGGTGTGATCCGCTACAAACACGTCTTTCGGCCGGAGCTATTCGAAAAGGCCGTCGCGACACTCTTGAAGGAGCAGAAGAACGAGTTCGGACGATCCAAAAAGAGCGATTGAACTCGAGTGCCCTCGCTCGCGACCTTTGCCAGACCCAAGGTATCCTGATCACGATTGTCGTGAGGTGCGTATTTGGTACCCTGGATGCTGGGTGCAAGGGCGATCGCCATTGAGGATGTGGCGTCTAGCAAATTGAGTAGGGAGGAAACCGATGGAAACACTAGCATCCACGATCAAGGCCGAGGCACGCCGAATCGTCGATCAGCTCCCGGATTCGGCATCCTGGGAGGATCTGATCTACCGGCTGTAAGTGCGTCAATCCATTGAGGCCGGTATAAAGGACGCCGACGCGGGCCGAGTGGAGTCGATAGAAAACGTGCCGCCGTTCGTTCGGATTGCCAGAATGACCGTTGGTTGGACGGCGAATGCATGCCGCGAATTGCGTGCGATTCACGACTTCATCGCCCAGAATTCGCCTAGATATGCTCAGGGAGTCGTCGACCGATCACACGGCACTCAAAGCAACTCGCGCAATTCCCTCGGCTCGGTGCCGTGGTGGAGGAGTACGATGATCAGTCAATTCGGGAACTGTTCGAGCGTCCGTATCGGATCATTTATCGTGTTGGCGCGAATCAGGTGGTTATTCTATCAATAGTTCACGGCTCGAGACTATTACCCCGCAGCGTACCGGGATCGGACTGACGTCCCCGACAGTTTTCCCTTCGCCTGGAACGAAGCTGCCGGTGTTCGACACGGAGTCATTCGATCAAGCTCGAAGCGGCCGCAGATGGGGTTAGCGTGAATCAGATAGCCATCGCCAACATGGCCGTGGGACTCTGACTCCATATCAGTTCGCTGGCGAGCCGGGCCCCGACACCTGGCAGGAACCGTCCAAAGCGAAGTGATCGCCAAAACATTCGAGCCCGACTTCAAACCGCCGCCGGCCAAGGCGGCCGCGCGGTATCTCGCGTATGACTTGCAAACGCGATCTTGGACTGGTCCGGAGTATCCTTTGTATGTGTCGCCGAGGATTTCGGCAGCACGAACGCGAAGGTCGAGCCCGCGCCAGGTGCGCTGGAGACCTCGACCCGGCCTCCGTGCAATTCGACGAAGGTCTTGACCAGCCAAAGCCCCAGCCCAATCCCGCGCTTGCCGAACTGGTACTCGCCGGATGAATGACGGAGTGTATCGAACCCCGTGAAGAACGGCTCAAACAGGTGCTGCTGGTCGGCCTCAGAAACGCCCGCGCCTTCGTCGCGGACTGAGATCCGCACCCATTTGTCGTCCGATGGCTCCGTGCGGGCTTCGATTCGTATCGTGCCGCCATCCGGTGTAAATTTGATGGCATTCGCCAGAAGGTTGGTCAGCACGTCGGCAATTTTGGCTTGATCCACGTCAATTGCGCCGAGATTGGGATCGACCGAGACTGAAACAGCAAGGCTGCGCAATTCGAGATAAGGCGCGAACTCATCGATTGCCTGCTGCACGAGCGGCTCAAGCTCGGTTGGTTGCGTGTCGAGCGATTGGCTGAACTCTCGATTTCGAACGAGCTTGAGCATCCGTTCGACCGTCCGCGCCAGCCGACCGGCGGCGGAGCCAATTCGATTGACCCACTGGCGCTCCTGCGGCAGCGCGTTGGGCCCCTGCGACATTTTCCATAGTTCGAGCATGCCCAGTACGACCGTCACCGGCGTGTTCAGCTCGTGGCTGGCGACCTCGATGAACGCACCCTTCAATCGGTTAGCCTCGATCAGCCTCTCGTTGCTCTCCTGAAGTTCGGCCAGTAGCCTATTCTTTTCCGTGATCAGGTGGTGGTGCTCGACCGCCTGCCGCACCAAAGCAGCGAGCTCGAATGGCTCGCAAGGCTTGGCGAGGTAGCGAAAAACGTGCCCCTGGTTGATCGCATCAATGACCGTTCGGATATCCGAGTAGGCCGTGAACAATAGCCGTGTCGTCTCCGGCCGGATGGCCTTGGCCTGACGCAACACTTCGATGCCCGTCATCTCCGGCATTCGCTGATCGCAGAGAATTGCGGCGGCGGCTTGTCCTGACCGAAGGTACTCAAGCGCATCCCGACCGCGCTCGTAAGTGAGCACGCGATAATCGATTCGCAATAAGTCGCGGACCGAATTCAATACATCGCGCTCGTCATCCACGACCAACAGGATCGGTCGTACCCGGTCGTTTTCCAACTTTACCTCGTTTCATTCGCACTGTCTGAATCGATGGAGGGCGCCTCGTTGGAACCGTCCAGCAACCGACGGCTTGAAGCGAACCGTTTGATGAGCGTCACCTCGTTGCCGATATCATTGTATCGCATCTCATCGACCATGCCTTGACAAATAAGAAGGCCGAACCCGCCGGCACGCAGGCCCAGCTTTTCACGGACATCGAGATGCGTGAAAGGATCACCGGCAACAGCAGCATGGGGCAATGTCGAGCGGTCAAACCCAGGCCCTTGGTCGCGAACCTCGATCTCAAGACGGTCATCGTAGATCAGATAAGTGATGTTGACTAATCGTTCTGACTGATGCAGGTTTCCCCATTCAATTGCATTATGAGCCATTTCCATCACTGCCTGGCGCAACTGCACGACCTGATCGTTCGAGAGGGGCGTGGCCTGGCATACCATCATGAGAAAGTCGTTCAAGTCTTTCAGAAAGTTGATCTCGCTATTGATTTCGACATGAATCTCACCACGAAGGGCGCGCTTCTCGATACTGCTCCGCCAGTCGCAGGCGGCGGTAATTGCCTCGAATAGGTCATCCACTCCATATGGCTTGGTAACGTAGGCGTTTGCACCGACGCGAAAACCGTGAACCTGATGCTGAACATCGTTTAGGGCGGTAAGCATGACGACCGGAATCATCATCGTGGCGCGGTCGGTGCGCAGCCGCCGGCAGACATCGAACCCGTTGATATCAGGCAACATCAGGTCCAAAAGCATCACATCCGGTAGGTGCTGGCGCGCCAGACGCAATCCGGTCTCACCATCCTCTGCGAGGATTGGCTCATAATCACGCAGGCGAAGAATCCTGGCAACCAGTTCCGCCTGCTCAGGATGATCCTCCACGATAAGAGCCGTTCCCATCGTCCGATTCCCCGCACTCCTTCGGGCTCATCTGCGCCGCAACAACGCCTAAATTAAGTAGTTATAGCGCTCGATTATTCAAGACTTCACGAGCCGTGCAACTCAACCAAGTCACAATCGTGCAGTTCGTGATCGCGCTTAACGCTCTGGCCATCAAAAACACCCGAACCCCAAATTCGGGCGGACTTCAGCGAGTGCTCGAGATCTCTGTGGATTTCCCTGGCAAGGTCCAACACGGTGCTACCGATAGGAAGTGTGAAGGGTCTGGACCGATCGACTGGCTTGCCAGGCACCTTGGTGTAAACTCGTACTACACTCAATAAATGGTATGTCGCCGTGCGTAGCGTTTCCAGACCCTCGTTGGTCTGTCCCGAGACCGGGACGATCGGAAATTTGGGCGTGAACCACTCACTTAATACTTCCAGGCGATCACGCGCGCCGTCGGCGTCTAGCTTGGATGCCACGACCAACGTCTTCAGATGGCGAATCGACTCGTCGTCGACGTCATACGGAAGCTCACCCACCAGTTGAGTATGTGTGGCAGCCAGTCGTTCCAAGACTTCGACAGTGGCGTCGGCCACGTCGTCGCTCGCCAAGTCGGCCACTAGCAAGGCGGCATCCGCCGACCGGATGACATTCGGCACCCACGACTCGACGAATTCAGCCGAGACTGGCGGCATGTCGACCAGCTGCACGGGTACGTCTTGCCACATCATGATTCCTGGTTGCGGCACGCGCGTCGTGAACGGATAAGGAGCGATTTCGGGTCGAGCATTGGAAAGTGCCGCCAACAACGTGCTCTTCCCCGCGTTCGGTGGTCCGATCAGCATGACCTGGCCGGCCCCCTCGCGTGGCACGTGGTGGGAAAGCCCGGTCTTCTTGGCTCCTCTACTTCCCCGCTCTTGCTCGTCCTTGAGCTGGCTTATCTTCTGCTTGAGATCCGACTGGAGCTTTTCCGTTCCCTTGTGTTTGGGAAGCAACCGCAGCAATTCCCGCAGCTTTTCCAACCGTTCTTGAGGTTTGGTTGCCCTGCGGTACTCCTCATCGGCCTTGAGATATTGCGGCGGTAGGTTGGCCGGCATCGTGGTGTACCTCCAGGGCGCACCCAACGGACCCTGGGCACCGTAGCGAGTTCGAAGCCCTTATGCAAGGGCCAGGTCTCAAGCCCCCATCCGCGTGAGTTGCTCTACGGCAACACTTTGTGAACTTTTGTCTGTCATTCCTCACCTTCCAGTCGATGGATCTGCCGGGTTTGACGATTTTAGTAAATCAAGAGCCGCCGAATCTCCCTCATTATCCGCTAACTTTTCCCAGACATTCTATACTTCAAGCAGAAGACACTTCTTGTTTCTGGGGTCAACACCTGATGTACGTGCTTGATTTTCTCCGCAGCCACGGTGTTTGGTTCGAGGCGCTCTTGCACCGCCCTGCGTCGTCATCGGCCAAACGGGCAGGTAGCGTGCACGTGCCGGGTCGTCGAGTCGCGAAAACGGTGCTGGTCAAGGCCAACGACACCTTCGTGCTTTTGGTTTTGCCGTCAACGTCGCGGATCGACCTCTCTAGGCTGAGCGAGGTCGTGGGGGCACCGCTGGCGGAGGCCTCGCCTTGCTACTGAGGATGAGTTATTCCAGCTCTTTCCTGACTGCGAGCCAGGCGTGGTCCCGGCGTTCGGCCGATTGTATGGGCTCACCACGCTAGTCGATTCGGAATTGGCCGATTCCGCGGAGATTATCGTCGGGGCCAACACGCGCCACGAGGGCCTTCGCATGTACTTCCACGACTTCCAGAGGCTCGAAGAGCCGATCCGCGCGTTGTTTACTCGCTCGCTCGTGACCGAGCGCGACCGTTCGAGTTCTACTCAAACCGACCAAAATCGCCGGGCTGGTTAGACTCACCTGGTCAACGACTTCAAAAGCGTCGCGGCAGCGTCTCTGTGCGCGAACGCCCCGGTCGAATTCGTGGCCGACTGAAGCAGCTTTCGGGCATCGTCGGTATGACCCTTGTCGGCCAAGACGCGGGCGAGAAAGTACACGATGTCGGGAGTGGTTCGACCACCAGCGACAGCCGCACGCAGCTTCTGTTCGGCCGGCTCCAAGCGACCAGCGCGGTAAAGCGCCCAACCCAGCGTTGCCTGGATCTCGGGCGAACGCGGAAACTGCTGCGCGTTGACGTCGGCAAGCTGCAGCCCGCGCGACTGCTTTGCCTTGTCGTCCTGTTCGATCAAGGTCAGAGCCAACAGGTTGGCGACAACCGAGTCGGCAGGTGCGTCGTGGTGCATTGGCTCCAAGATCGCCTCGGCACCAGCCAGGTCTCTCAGGTACCACGAGACCAGTGCCCGAACTTTCTCTGCGTCTTTCAAGTCCGGGTCGAGCTTCTTGGCCTGGTCGATCTCGGTCCGAGCAAGAGCGGGCCGTCCTCGATCCAAGAGCCACGCCGCGTGCGACAGTCGAACTCTCGCGCTTTTCGGCTCGGCCTTCTGCGCGTGGTCGAACCATTCCTCGGCCTTTTTTTGGTCGCCTTGTTGCCCGTAGAGCCACGCCATCGAAACCGCGGCCGGCTCAAGCTCCGGCGTATCAAGGGCGGCCTGTTTAAAGGCGGCGAAGGCATCGTCAAATTTGCCTAGCCGAAAGAGCGCTCGGCCGAGTCGTTGGCGAATCTGGCCATTCTTGGGCTCGAGTTCGAGCCAGCGGGCCAGGCGCTCCTGCGTCGACTTCCAATCTTCACGGGTTTCCGAAACTGCAGCCAATCCTGCAAGCGCTTCGCGCCGCGATATTTTCGTTTTCTCGGTATCCAAGCAATCTCTCGGAATGAGCGATAGCGCTTTTTCAAAGTTGAGCTGAGCGTCGCTAAGTCTCCCATCCCCCAGCGCCGTGGCTCCCAAATTCAGATACACGTCGGGATGATCAGCGGCTTCGACGGCGGCTTGCTCAAGGGCTCTGCGGGCAGCTGCCCCCTGATTGATGCTGAAGAGTATCCGCGCGAGGATCACCTGAGGGGGGGGCCACTCGGGGTGCTTGACAGCCTTTTGCTTGATCAAGCCGAGAGCCTCATCAACCCGTCCCTCTCGGGCCTTGGTTAGCGCAGACTCAAGCTCCTTGTCTCCCGATTCAGCCGCCCTGCCAGCGGGCGTAAGGGTGGCTTGAGACCATGTCGTTGTGGTCCACAGATAGACGGCAATAGTCGCCAACAAAATCACCCAACGGTGTCTGATCGGGCCAAATTGCATCTATCTTTCTCCCACCCTGATGCGAAGTCAGTTGGCCGAACCGACGGCCGCGCACAGATTATAGCACCGACGGACTCGGCTCAGGGAGACCACCGGTTTCGGGCCAGTCGACTTCAAGTTGCGGTAGGGCCAGCCCGCATGGACAATAGTCATTGAGTTTGACACCAGCAGGATCGAGCAAGGTTTGCGGAGGACCGGCATGGTACCAATCGAGGGCATTCGGCGCCGACGTACGCTAATGCCATGTACCGCCTTCGTGATCGTCGCATGTGCGATTGGTTTCGCGAGCCTAGACGCCCACGCCCAACTCGTCGGCCAGTCGACGACCGCCTCGCCGCCACGGCGGTTGGCCGTCGGGATCAGTCAGACAGAAACCGTCTCGATCCCCAAGCTCGAAGCCGGTCGAACCTACTCGCTCTTAATCACACTCGAAAGCGGTCGACTCCAGCAGGGGGATCTGCTCAAGGTTACGCTCAGCGGCGCCGGCAACCACCGCTTCACCAAAGACCTGCACGCGGGTGATACCGACATGTATCTTCCCTATCGGCCAGTCCGCGACGGCCCGGCAACCATCGAGCTCGCGCGACAGGCAAGTGCCGGCGATGGAGCCCTGACAGTTCGTGTCGATTGGCGTGACTCAAACATCCCGATCACCGACATTACCGCGATTGAGGCTGAGCCAAACGATTCCTGGCAGGAGGCCAATCGTCTGCAGCTGGGACGCGTCGTGTACGGCACGGCCGATGACGTCGACTACCTCGACAACAGCAACGAAGGCAAGTCGGGGCTCGACTGGTTTCGTTTTGAAGTAACCGATGACAAGCCGCTCCTAGTTTACTTTCAACTCGATCTGCTGGACCGTGACGTGTCGGCCAACCTCAAGGTCTACAAGCTCAATCCCAAGACCAACGAGCCCGAGCCATACGCGCAGGGCAAAGACCCGATGGAGATTGTCCACGACCGCGAGCGCGAACGGTACTCCAAGCACATCAGCCGCACCTTCATGCGCGGGTCGTACTATCTCCTCGTGAACGCCAACCATCCCGAATACATCCTCAGGACCCGAGTGCTCGCTATTCCCCCTTACAGCGAGCCGTCGCAGGCGGTCGAGGCCGGGATGCACTACATCATGAACGTCGGCGACGCATGGTTTGGCCAGATTCCCCGTGAGGGCAACATCTTCGTCCGGGCCGCCAACATGCACGACACCGCAATTCGGTGCACCGCCTGCCATCCGTCGAGTTTTTCCACCGAGGCCAACCTGGTCGCTCACCGTAACGGCTATCCGATCCGCTCCAAATCGAATTTTCAATATGTGATAGACCGTATCTATAACTCGATTACCCCGCTCTACGGCGATGATGGCTTGTACTGGCAGAGGTTCATCGCGATTCCTCTTCAGGCCCAGGGGAAACAAGGTGGCATCTTGCTCGACTTCGAACGCGAGGTTTCGATGCAAGAGAACGAGACCATCCGCCGGTTTGGACCATTTCTCGAGTGGGCGTGGGGATCGCGCCACGACCTGCCGCCCGACGAGCTCAACGGCGTCATTCCACTCGACAGCAAGTTTGGGTTCGCGTGGCGCGATTGGCGGGTGCTATCGGAATTGGCCCACCGTACGCACCGCGATGACTTCGCCAAGGCGGCCGCCAATATCGCGCAAATCTTGAGCGAGCGCGCCGCCGATATGCGCTCCGAGAACCTCCAGGACCGTATCCATCGGCTCTACGCGTGGTGGTTGATCGATAAAATAAAGTATGCAAGCAAGATTAAGCGCGAGACCGGAGCCCTTCTTTCCTTGCAAAACGCTGACGGCGGCTGGCATGAGGTCGCCTCCGGACCGGGCGACAGCGCGATTTACACGACTGGTCAACTTACCTGGACATTGCTCAAAATTGGTCTGCCACGTGACCATCCGGCAGTTGCCAACGCGTTGCACTACTTGCTGGCCCAGCAGCAAGATTTCGGCGGTTGGTTCCAGACCGACACGCACGAAAACTTCCGCACGCCGATGCGCGAAACGCGTTATGCCGTGATGGCACTCGCGGAAGCGTTCCCGCGGGCCGAAAGCGCCCACGCGGGGATGGGGTAACCGCGACTCAGGCGCGGCCCGCTTGCCCCGCATTGAATCGCTCGTTCCGCTCCTCGACGACTTGGAGAATCTCTGGGATGTGCCCGAGCCAGATCGCGCTCGCTTCACCCAGGCCATTACGCCGTTGCTCGAACATCCCGAACCGCTCGTCCGCGCCGCGGCGGCGGCCTGTCTGGGCCGGCTCGGTCAGGCACAATCCACTAGAGCCCTTATTAGCCGCCTCGCCGATCCGTCCAAGATTGTCTGGCGCGCTGCGGCCTGGGCATTGCGGCGACTCGGTAACCAGGGACTCGGCTTGGATGCGATCGCCGCAGCGCTCAAATCCCCAGACCCCGCGACCCGCCGCGGTGCCGCGCGGATCTTTGCTTATCAATTTCACGGCATGGATAACCGGAATGAATTCGCCGAATCATTGATCGAGCTCACGCGCGATCCCGATCTGTGGACGCGACTTCAGGCCATGCGCAGTTTGCGCCAGTGGTTCTATCGCACAGGCGACCGATCGCTGGCCCGTCGGATCGTCGATACATACCTCGCACGGATGGCCGAGCCGGATGAACCGGTCGTCCGCAAGAACTTGAGCGAGGGCCTCTACATCATGCTCGACGAAAACCTTGGGGGCGGCGTCAGCCTGCAAAAGAACATCGCTGCGCTTCCGGAAGCAATGCGGCCACGCATCCTCGAAGCACGGCAATCGTTTGAGCGCGATGTGCTGCTCACACCCATCCTGGCCGCGCTCGAGCGTGGCAATGACTTCCAGCGCGAGGCGGTGCTCGCTGGGTTCGATGGATCGTTCTTCAAAGGCAGGTACTACGCCCGCCAGCCCGAGGCCATGATCGACGTCGGCAACGACCGTGAATTCGGCTTCCTCTATCGGCCAGACTTGAGCGCTCTCGAAACGGCCTTCACGCCGCTCTTGACCGCCGACCTGTCTGCACGGTCGCGAAAGCAGGCCATCCTGCTCGCCGGCTTCTTTCAACTGCCTGGCAGGACACGCAGTCCGGCAATCCAGACAGCCTTGCTCCAAAGGCTCTCGGATTCCGACCCCGAAGTTCGGGCGGCGGCACAAGTGGTCGTCGGCTCGGACCTCGATTCAGACGGCGCGGCGGATGACCCGAGGCGTATCGAATTGATCCAGGCGGCCCTCAGGGGAACCGACGAGAGCCGACGAGCAGCCTTGCAATTGATAGGGCGCAATGAGGAATTGGCCAAACGGCCGGAGATCCTCGCGGCGATTCGTAAACTGGTGATGCGGGACGACGCTGCCCGCAGCTTGATCCCTCTACTCCGATGGCCAATGTTTCACGACGCAGAAGTGTTGGCGATCGTACTGCACAGCTGGCCGCGGTTGACCCAGCCGGAACGATTGAAAGCGGTCGAGGCCCTGTTCGCGCGGCGTGCCTTGGTCGACGTCGCTGAACCTCGCGAACAGGTGATGGAAGTCCTTCGCCGAGCGGTAACCGACCCCTCGGCCGCGGTACGCGATCGGACACTTCGGGGAATCAACGGCATGCCTCTACTGTGGGCCGGCAAAGGCTCGGCCAAGCTGCTCTTGTCAGCGCTGGCCGACGATGAGCCGACCTTGCGCCGGCGTGGACTCACATTGGCCTCGACGAAGGCCGGGTTCTGGAGCAGGCCCGACGCTGTGGAGTATCTCAAGCGACTGCTCGTCGATCCGGATGCGCAGGTCCGCCGTCTCGCTTTATCGACAGTCGCGCAGCATGGTCTCATACGGGCCGATCCGGCGCTGGCTCGGCGCGTCAAGGCTCTGGACGCAGACCCGGCCTTGGCAAAGCAAGCTCGCAGCATTCTCACGGCCCAGGGCATCGATCCCACCAGCATTGAAGCCGACGTTCCCCTGAGCCGGCCTCGTTTGTTGAGCTTTTCGACCTTTCGGCACAAGGTCAACCCGGTCTTCTATCAAGCAGGTGAAGACAAAAGTGCGTGCGCCAACTGCCATGCGAATCACACGATTCTCCGCATCGCCGAAGCAGACGCCGGCCAGAGTTTCAGCAACGAACAACTGATGATCAACTACAATTCGGCGCTCAAGGTCGTCAATCTGGGAGATCCCGAAGCCAGCTTGATCTTGCGAAAGCCAAGAAGCCCTCAAGGCCAGGGTGGGGCAGAGCCGTCGAGCGTTACGGGTCTCTCGCACGTCGGCGGGCCCAGGTGGGAATCCACCGAGCACCCGGCTTACCGAGCAATTCTGGAGTGGATCCGCGAAGCTTCAACGTCGGCCACGGCGTCGGCCGGAAACGAAAAGTACGCGAGCGACAGTTATGCGCCTGGCTACGAGCCAGGCCAGGCGAGCGACGGTGACCTCACCACGATCTGGCACACCGAGTTCGTCGGTGCATCGCCCGGCTACCCGCACGAGTTGGTCGTCGACTTGGGGGCGGCACGCCGCGTCGAGGGAGTTCTCTACGTGCCCCGCCAGGACTCTACCAACGGTCGTGTCAAAGATTTCGAGATCCGAGTGTCAGATGATGGCAAGACGTGGAGCGCGCCTGTCGCCAGCGGCCAGTGGAACAACGACCCTTCCTTCAAATATGCCTCGCTTCCAGGCGCCCGTGCGCGTTACGTCCAGCTCCGTGGTCTGAGCGAGGTCGAAGGCCGGCCGTTTATGAGCGCAGCCGAGTTGTCGATCGACATATCCCCACTGGCTGCGGACGAATCCGCCCAAGGGCCCACCTCAACATCGGCACTCTCGGAGACAATTCCGTCGCCGCTGCCGCGCTAGTCCGACAAGTACCACGGAACATTGATAACCACCACCTTCCGGAATCCACTCAGACGAAGATATGCCACCATGACGGCGGCCGTCTGGTTGTGGAGAACATAGTGGTACCAGCGAGTCCCGATTAGCTCGGGGATGATCACTGCGATATCGCGATCGGCGTGGGCACGCTTCAGATCCGAAACAACTGCGATAAGAGGCTTGTACATCTGGCGAAACGGGGAGTAAATGATGATCAACTTGGGCGGCTGTAAGCCAGCCTTCGTCGCGGGCTCTCTCACGAGCCGCTCCCATCCTTCTTCAAGCCGCATCATCGTCTGCTCGTCACCCGCGATATGAAGCACATAGATTTCTCCGGAGATCTTGAGTGCAAACCGAAGCGCCTTGCGTGTAATCGCGCTCCATCCTCGGATCGGCAAGAGCACTACGGGCGGTTTCAAGCCTTCGGCGTCGAGCGGTGTGTCGCTGGCCACTTTGCGCCCCACTGTTTGGTAGTGAGCGCGCACACTGTAGAAAACAACCAAGAGTCCTGGAATCAGGAGCATCATCGCCCAGGCGCCTTCGAGGAATTTGGATACGAGGACAACGCCCAGCGTCACTCCGGTCGAAAGCGCCCCGGCCGCGTTGATCATCATCGACTTCTTGGCATGTTCCCCGCCCAGCCGCAGCCAATGCACGACCATGCCTGCCTGCGAGAGCGTAAACGCCAAAAAGGCCCCGATCGCAAACAGGGGGATGAGATGATCGGTGATTCCGCCAAAAGCGATCAAGAGCCCCGCCGACAGGAGTGCCAGAACGATGATGCCCTGTGAGTAGACAAGCCGGCGGCCTCGGTGGGCGAACCCACTGGGCAGAAAGCCGTCGGCGGCGATGACACGGCACAGCCGCGGGAAATCGGCAAAGCCGGTGTTGGCCGAGAGGGCCAATACGCTGAGCACCGAACCGATTGTGATGTAGTAAAACACTCCGCGGCCAACCACGGCCGCTGTCAATTGTGAGAGAATACTCTCGTAACCGGCTTGGCCGGGCTCGGTCGCGCCGATCCCGTAAGCCCGACACAAGAAGGCGATACCAGCCAGCATCACAGCCAGCAGCCCAATGATGACCGTGAGCGTGCGCTGGGCATGCGGAACGGCCGGCTCGCGAAAGGCAGTGATTCCATTGCTCACAGCCTCGACGCCCGTCATGGCCGTGCAACCGCTGGCAAACGCGCGCATCAATACCCAAAGACTCGCCGCCATCGTGGCTGCAGGCAAAGTCGGCGGCGCCGCAACCGGCGTCGGATGGCCTCCCGCCAAAACGGTTCTAAGAAGTCCGATAGCGATCACCGCCAGCAAACTGACGATGAATAGATAGGTCGGTGCCATGAAGGCCAGCCCCGATTCGCGGACTCCACGGAGATTGACAAGTGTGATGAATAGGAGAATCGCCAGACACAGCGACAGCGTATGAGGCTGCAAATTCGTGAATGCGGATACGAGGGCTCCGACCCCGGCCGAAATGCCGACGGCCACAACGAGTACGTAATCCAACAAGAGTGCCGCGGCTGCGAACAGCCCGGCGGTTGTGCCCAGGTTGTCCTTGGCGACTGTGTACGACCCACCACCCTGTGGATACGCGGCGATCGTTTGGCGGTACGAGAAGTAGACAACCATCAACAGCAGGATGATGAGCGTGCTGATCGGCCCGATGTACGACACGCCGGTGGCGCCTAACGGTATCAAGAGCGTCAGCGCGGCCTCAGGTCCGTACGCCGCCGAACCAAGGGCATCGAGCCCCAGCATCGGGACCCCCGCGATCACGCCGACCCGCTGTTCTCCTTCTTCATACGTAGCGAGCGGCCGCCCTAACAAATAATCAAGTAGTGACATTAGTTAACCTTAGAATCGAATCGAGAAGCGCCAACGCCGATTCAAGTCGTCGACGGGCTTTTTTAAGAGCGAGTATGGTCGCATGCCTGCCCCCGACTAATCAACTCGAACGGTCCGAGCACAAATCCGCTGCCAACATATCGACCGCCAGCCACAATGGTCGAAAAATGTGCTTGACACCATAGATGTCACATCGCGAAGTGTATGGGGTCTTCGCATTTATAGGAGAGGAACAAGATGATGAGCAGCAACGAAGTGCTGGGCAAAGGGCGAGGTGGATTCGTGGGCGGGTTCGGCGAGCTCGACCGAATTCTCCGCGGCGAGCTGACACAAGTCTCGTCACTAGAGCGAGGTGGGATCGACGTTTCCCCCCGGCGGTTGTCGCTGATTATTGTCGTTCTGGGCATGGTCTACGGAATCTGCATGGGGACGTTCGCCCTTTTTCGATTGAAAGGGCCGCACGCCTGGCAGATCGTCGCGAGCATGGTCAAAGTGCCCCTCTTGTTTTATCTGACGCTTCTGGTCACGTTGCCGTCTCTTTATGTATTCAATGCCCTGGTCGGGTCACGGCTGACGTTGGCCACGGTCGTGCGGTTGCTGATCGCTTCCCTGGGCGTGATGGTCGCCGTGCTGGCATCCCTGGGACCGATCGTGGCATTTTTCTCGGTCAGCACCACCAGCTATCCGTTCATGGTGCTCTTCAACGTGGTGGTATGCAGCATTTCGGGCGGCCTTGGGCTCTTGTTCTTGCTGCAAACACTCCACCGGCTGAGCACACTCGATACGCGTCGGCCGGCCTTTCCATCCAGTGAGCGACCACCGGAGCAGGTAGAACCGGCTGGGCCAATCGGGCCTCTCGATCCACTGGAAAACCGCGTCTTGGGCAAGCACGTGAAAACCGTATTCCAGCTTTGGGTTATTGTGTTCGCGCTGGTTGGTGCGCAAATGGGTTGGGTGCTCCGGCCATTCATCGGCCATCCAAACCTTCCCTTCGCGTGGTTCCGGGGCCGCGAATCGAATTTCTTTCAGGCAATATTGCAGACCTTCCAGAGCCTCTTCACCTGATCAAACCCGCGGTTCTACTGTCATGTCATCGATCGCCAGCCTCTTTCATCTCGCAGACGAATTGTTGCGCGGAGAGATTTCCACGGCACGTGCGCCGCGCGACCAACGACTTCCCGTGATGGGGTCGCTGTTCCTCATCATCGTGGTCTATGGAATGTTCTACGGCGCGGTTATGGGAAGCTATGGAGGGATAAGCGGCGTGCGGTTCTGGCAAGCCGTCTACTCGGCCGTCAAAGTGCCCTTCCTTTTGATCGCCACGTTCCTTTTGAGCCTGCCCAGCTTCATGGTGCTCAACACGCTGTTGGGTTTGCGCGACGACTTTCCCGTCGTCGCTCGGGCACTCATATCCACACAGGCTGGTCTCACTATCATTTTGTCGGCTCTGGCGCCGTTCACGGCGTTCTGGTACGTCTCGGGCATCGAATACGCGGCCGCGATCTTGTTCAACGGGATGATGTTTGCCGTCGCCAGCTTCAGTGCCCAATGGATGCTGCGCCGGCAATACGCACCGCTCATTCGCAGCGATCCCCGGCATCGTTGGATGCTTCGGATCTGGATAATTATCTATGTTTTCGTGGGCATCCAGATGGGATGGGTGCTCCGGCCCTTTATCGGCAATCCCCAAGCGCCGATTCAATTCTTCCGCGAGGGGGCCTGGAGCAACGCTTATGTGTTTGTCCTTCAGCTAATCTGGGATGTGCTGAACGGGCGCAGTCGCTCGTAAGATGGCGGGATCATCGCTGGGATTCTTGCGAGGTCGTAATTCGGCTCTGGCAGCTCTCCATCGACGCAGATAAGATCGCACAGATTGCGATTGCAACTCGTGGAATCACGCGGCGATGAAAATCACCCGAATCCTCGTTTACCGAGTTGAGCTCCCCCTCCATGAGGGAAGCTACAAATGGTCCGGGGGCAATTCGGTCTCAGTTTTCGATAGCACGGTCGTTGCGGTAGAGACCGACCAGGGCGTAACCGGCTACGGCGAGGTCTGCCCGCTGGGCCCCTTCTACCTGCCGGCTTACGCTCAGGGAGCACGCACCGGTATCGCCGAGCTGGGGCCGCACCTTTTGGGAAAGAATCCTACGGAAATTGGCAAGCTCAACCGCCGCATGGACGCCGCGCTTCAGGGCCACCCTTATGTCAAGTCGGCGATCGACATGGCCTGCTGGGATATCCTCGGCAAGGTGACCGGCCAACCCGTATGCGTTCTTCTGGGGGGCCGATATGGTGAGGACTTCATTCTCTATCGCGCGATCTCACAAGAATCGCCGGAGGCGATGGCCGAGCGCGTGGCGGGTTATCGCGCCCAAGGATACCGTCGCTTCCAGCTCAAGGTCGGCGGCGATCCCACGGCTGATATCGAGCGCATTCGCTCGGTCGCGGCCGAGCTAAAAGTCGGTGACCGCTTGATCGCCGACGCCAATACCGGATGGTTGATGCACGACGCCTTGCGCGTCGTTCGTGCGGTACGCGACGTGGATGTCTACATCGAGCAACCCTGCCGGACTTACGACGAATGCTTGACCATTCGCCGGCGCTGCGACCACCCTTTTGTGCTCGACGAGGTGATCGACTCAATCGACCCGCTCGTCCGTGGCCACACCGATCGCGCCATGGACGTCGTCAATATCAAGATCAGCAAATTCGGTGGTTTGACCAAGGCACGTCAGGCACGCGATCTCTGCGTCTCGCTCGGAATCGCGATGACCATCGAAGATAGCTGGGGGAGCGATATCACAACTGCGGCAATCGCCCACCTGGCTCACAGCACACCCACAGATTACTTGTTCACATCCACCGATTTTAACAGCTATGTAACGGTGAGCACCGCCGATGGTGCACCAAAGCGGAATGATGGCCGGATGTCGGCCTCGCGCGCACCCGGGCTGGGAGTCGAGCCCCGGACGGAAGTGTTGGGCAAAGCGCTTTTGGAGGTCTGTTGAAATGCACACAGTCAAGATCCTCGCCTGGAGCCCAGTCGGATGATATCTCCGTTCCGCACCCTCGCGTTTCTTGCAATCGGGCTTCTTTCATCTTCACTGTGGGCCGGTGAAGAGCCCGATCCATCCCGTCTGACAGTCGCGGATCTTTGGCGATCACGAATTCGAACCCGAGCACGTTTCGGCGCAATGGCTCGGTGACGGCCAGGGCTACATCAGCCTGGATCCATCGACTGATCCGGCCGGCGGTCGCGATCTTGTTCGCCATGATGCCAGAACCGGCGAAACCACAGTCTTGGTTCCGGCATCGGCCTTGATACCCCCCGACGCAGATGCGCCCTTGGCGATCGACGATTACGCATTCTCGAGCGACCAGGCCCGGCTCCTGATCTTCACCAACTCTCAGCGCGTCTGGCGCACCAACGCGCGCGGCGACTACTGGGTGCTGGACCGCAGCAGCCACGAACTCCACAAGCTCGGCGGCGACGCTCCGCCTGCCTCACTGATGCACGCGAAGTTTGCCCCAGAGGGATTGCGAGTCGCCTATATCCGATCCAACAACATCTTCGTCGAAGATGTTCGTGACCATAAGATTACGCGGCTCACCAATTCGACCTCGACTGACCTGATCAACGGCACTTTTGACTGGGTCTACGAGGAAGAATTCTCACTCCGCGACGGATTTCGATGGAGTCCGGATGGAAATCTCGTCGCCTACTGGCAATTGAACACCACGGGCGTACGCGAATTTCCGCTCGTCAACAACACCGATTCGCTTTACCCTCGCATCAATCCCATCAAGTATCCCAAGGTGGGAGAGACCAACGCGGCCTGCCGTGTCGGCGTCGTCGCTGCCACCGGGGGAGAAACTCAGTGGCTCAATGTCCCGGGCGATCCGCGCAGTCATTACATCGCTTTCATGGAATGGGCCGGTAACTCGAACGAAATCGTGCTGCAGCAATTGAACAGGCGTCAGGACACCGTCCGTGTCATGCTGGCCGACATTCACGTCGGCAAGGGGACGACCGCGCTCAAAGAGCGAGACAACGCCTGGGTCGATCTTCAAGACAGGTTGCAGTGGATTGAAGACGGCAAGGAGTTTCTCTGGCTGAGCGAGCGCGACGGCTGGCGCCACATCTACCGGGCGCCACGCCACGGAGGACGCGAGCCGGTGCTGGTCACACCTGGCGATTTTGACGTGATCGAACTTCTCGCGGTGGACCAGAAATCGAACTGGGCTTACTTCACCGCATCGCCTGACAATCCAACCCAGCGCTATCTTTATCGCGTCCATTTAGATGGAACGGGGCGCGAACGCGTGACACCTACGAACGAGCCGGGCTGGCACAATTACCAGATCGCACCAGGCGCGAACTGGGCGATCCAGCGGACTTCGACGTTCGACAAAGTTCCCACAACCACATTGGTCGGTCTGCCAAAGCACGAAGCGATCCGTACTCTTGCTGACAATAAGTCGCTCAAGGACAAGATCGATCAGCTCAAGAAAGGACGCAGCGAATTCTTCCGGGTCGAAATCGGCGACGGCATCGTCCTCGACGGCTGGTGCATCCTGCCGCCCGACTTTGACCCGAAGTTGGAATATCCGCTGTTGGTACACGTGTATGGCGAACCGGCCGGCTCGACCGTGCTCGACCAATGGGGCGGCGGCGACCATCTCTGGCACGTGATGCTTGCTCAGCGCGGATATATCATCATGAGCTTTGACAATCGCGGCACGCCTGCCCCTCGCGGCAGGGCATGGCGCAAGTCGGTCTACCACCAGGTCGGCGTACTTGCCCCAAAAGATCAAGCGGCAGGGCTCCAGGAAGTCTTGCGCACGCGTCCTTACATAGACGAAAACCGCATCGGCATCTGGGGATGGAGTGGCGGCGGCTCGATGAGCCTGAACGCCATTTTCAAGTATCCCGATCTCTACAAGACAGCCATCGCCGTCGCCCCGGTCGCCAATCAGCGCTACTACGACACGATTTATCAGGAGCGGTACATGGGTTTGCCAGGTGATAATGTGGATGGCTTCACCCAGGGTTCACCGATCAATTTCGCCCATCAGTTGAAGGGCAACCTGCTCTTGATTCACGGCACGGGCGACGATAATTGCCATTACCAGGCGACAGAGGCCTTGATCAACGAGCTCGTCCGCCATAACAAGCCCTTTTCGATGATGGCCTATCCCAACCGTTCCCACGCCATCAGCGAAGGACGCAATACCTCGCTGCATCTGCGCGAGTTGATGACTCGCTATCTGAAAGACAATCTGCCTCCGGGACCGATCACAAAGTCGAAGGGGGCGCCGGACGCAACCGACAAGTAAGAATTCTAGCCTTCCAGGTCGCCCACAAAGCGCGCTGCCTGAAAAGTCCAGCGCTCAACTGTTCGCCAGACCGAGGGCACGTCGATGTCGCCAAATCACGGCCGCAGGATGAGTTTGCTCGACGCGATTCTGATGGTTGGCTCCGCGGCAATCGGCCTGGGACTGTTCGAGCTTTCGCACAGAGCGCTGTTCAAAGGCTGGATCTGGATCGCCGACCGTGGCTTCCCGACGTTCAGAGCTGGTCCACGATGAAGGCTCTGGTCACGTGCTCGGACATCACGGTGTTCTTGTTGCCAGTCGTCATAACGTGGACATTCTTGCTGATCTTGCTACGGATGCGATCGCCACGGCCAAGTTGGCCCTTGATCCCCGTACGGATAATTGGATTCACGTCGAGCTGGGCCAAAGACCCGCGATCGGTCTAGATCACGAACCAGCCTGCTGTTTCGCCAGCCGGCGGTGGCGGTCGGTGACGGCTGATCGTCCGGACATGCTGTCTGCTCCTCGTCTAAGAATGGCCTCATGACGAGAGCGGTTTTCGCCATTTCTCGACCCAAAATGTGTGACATGCTTCACCGCCGGCGAGCGCACGCGATTAAGTCGGAGGACCCCCCGGAGGGGCCTTGGTCGTCTGAGACAATAGTTTTATCTGGGCCTTGGTTGATGCGAGGCCGGCGCGGATCTGGCTGATGCTTATCGAACGACGGGCCAGAAACACAATGAGCAAAGGGACCATTACAACCGCTGGGAGGCACAGGAACGCCACGAGCACCAGAACCACGCCGACAATCCCGGTCACGAACATTTGCGGGCCAGGAGCGTGGCCACTGGTGCAGGCACAGCCCCGGCAGGCAATTCGGGGGCCTTCTCTTAGGTCCCGCTCAGGGCGAATGCAACTGCCTTCGCCACCCAAAGCACCCACACGGCGAGCGTCCAGAATGCCAGCCGTCGCCCCCGTCGCGCCGGAGCCTGCACCAAACCATTCAGCACATCAGGTTCTGCGTCGACGGACCTGGCACCGTCCTGACAGAGGAGGGCATCGCGTAAGGATGGATCGGTCATGGAAGCTTCTCCAGTTGGTGCAAAAGGGCGCGCTTGGCATAATGCAGACGAGACCGCACGGTGCCCGAGTTGCAGTTGATCAGTTCGGCGATCTGTTCGTAGGAAAGGTTCTCCATGAACCGTAGGACGAGCACCTCTCGGTGAGATGGATTGAGCCGTGCCAACCCCTCGTGAATCCGGACGGCGTCGGCCAAAGAGAACTCCGGCTCTTGCTTGTCCGCTGTTTCCTCGGGGGCGTTCTCGGCAACCAACGAGACGATCGCACCGCGCTGGGCCAGTCGGTTGCGTGGCCGCAAGATCCACGAAGTCGCCCGGTGATTATGCAAGAGAATCGCGATAGGATGCACTGTCTGATAACGATGGCATCCGTCTTTCCTGTCTCGTGATCCGCCGAGCCCCGCCAGAGTTTTGAACAGGCGTACGCCCGTAGAAAGTGCGATGATGGCGGTTTAGCGCCTGCATAAGCCCGGAACCGCAGACGTTCAATCCTCTTCGGTGAAGAAGTGCCGTCGATCACCCCGGGGTCGCGGGTAGCTGAATGTGAGCGGTCTCATGGCACAAAGTATATTCCGTTGCTCAAGCGCTGCCTTGAAGAGACGGTTCACGGGACGTATCCCGATCTGACGCGGCCTGAGAAGAGAGTCCAGCGATGCAAACCGATGAACTCCAACCGAACTTGTTGGGCTGGCTCATCATTGTTGCATGTGTGTGTGTCTTGGCTGTTGCCGCATGCGCCGCCTTTATTCCTCCACGCGAGCCAGCCTTTCTCATCGCGGTGATCCCTTTCCTGGCATGGCTCGGGTTCTTTGCCCTGCGGCTCAAGCCTTGGTCGTCGGAGTTTGTTGAGACGAGCGCCCCAAACGCCGGCCGCGCATGAGGCTTAGTGTACGCGGCATGACGTACATCGTCGGGGGCCTAGCGCTCGTTTTCTGGCCCGCTCGCTACGTGTGTCAAGGCCCACCAGACCCGTATTTACCCGATTACCATGGGATGATGGCATTTTTCTGCGAGGAGGAGGCGAAACTGTTTCAGAGTCGGGCTGAAGCCTGCCTGGCTCGGGCGAAAAACGGCACTCCGTGGGACGAGTCCGGCGAAGATCCCGAGGTCCTCAAGCTGTGTCCCTACCCCAGCGATCAGCGTCGTCACGACTCGTGGCTTGAGCAAGCCGCGATCTGGGAGCGCGCCAGCACGCGGGCTCGCAGGGCCGCTCAAAAGCACCTCGCTCATTGGTAGGACGCCCGCGCCCGCCAACTAGCCTCGTCTCCAGACTCGCTACGGCCGACGCGCCGGGGATCACGACAAAGTTCGCCTTTGTGCCCTTTTGGGACCGGTTCCATTGGGGCTCAACCGATTCGCTTTGGTGCGGAATTTTGTCGACGAGAATCGAGTCTTCCATTGCCTCGAATCGGGCACGTTCGTCATGATGACTGAGAACATCTAGTATTACGGAGACGCGTTGCAGTAAGGGCAAGCTCGACCGCATTTTTCCTTTATCGATCACGAGTACAGCAACCACCATGTCGAACGCCGGATCCATGGCCAACCAGCATCTGAACGCCATTCTCGACTCCGCCGACCAATCTATTTACGAAGTAACCACCAAAGCCGATGGCCCGGCCGGGTCACTTCCATTGACCGATGAGATGCTCACTGACTGGCCCTCGGGCGATCTGTTCGGCCTGACTCAGAACGCCGGAATGGGCTGGACCGCTACGGACGTTGCGCGCGATCCCTACCTCATACTGAGCACTCAAGGTGGCCTACGGGGGCCCGATGGCCAGCCGATCGCTCTGGGGTATCACACCGGCCACTGGGAAATCGGTCTGCTGGTCAAAGAAGCCGCGGAGGAGCTGCGGCGGCTCGACGTCGTCCCATTTGCCGGCATGGTTTCCGACCCGTGCGACGGCCGCACCCAGGGAACTGCCGGGATGATGGACAGCCTGCCGTATCGCAATGACGCGGCCATCGTGTTCCGGCGTCTGATACGATCGTTGCCGCGCCGAAAGGGAGTGCTCGGGGTCGCCACCTGCGACAAGGGACTTCCCGCCATGATGATGGCGCTGGCCGGCTCGAAGCAATTAGCCGGCGTTTTGGTCCCCGGCGGTGTCACTTTGCCCCCCAGCGACGGGGAAGATGCCGGCAAGATCCAATCGATCGGCGCCCGCTATGCCCACGGCGAGCTCACATTACCCGAGGCCGCGGAGCTGGGCTGCCGGGCCTGTGCGAGCCCCGGTGGTGGTTGCCAGTTTCTGGGTACCGCCGCCACTTCGCAGGTCGTCGCCGAGGCACTCGGGATCACGCTACCGCACGCCGCCTTGGCCCCGTCCGGTCAGCCGATCTGTGCGATATGGCCCGCCGATCGGCACGCGCGCTACTCGAGATGGTCGCGCGAAAACTCACACTTGCCGACGTACTCACGCAGTCCGCGATCAGGAACGCCATGATCGTGCACGCTGCGTTCGGCGGCTCGACCAACTTGCTGCTCCACATACCGGCGATCGCCTTTGCGGCCGGCTTGTGCCGCCCTACGGTCGAAGATTGGCACGACGTCAACGTCAAGGTTCCGCGGCTCGTCAGCGTCCTCCCCAACGGCCCCTATTATCACCCGACCGTGCGCGCATTCCTTGCGGGCGGAGTGCCAGAAGTCATGCTCCACTTGCGCGGACTCAACCTGCTCGATCTCTCGGTGGTGACCGTCGCCGGCGAGCCGCTCGAACGAGTGCTCGAGTGGTGGGAAACGAGCGAGCGGCGAAAGCGGCTGCGCGACGTTTGCTGGAACAAGACGGTGTCGACCCCGATGATGTAATTATGAGTCCTCAGCGGGCCCGGGAGCACGGTCTGACGAGCACTGTCACATTCCCGCGCGGCAATCTGGCGCCTATAGGTTCGGTGATCAAGAGCACGGCGATTGATCCGACCGTCGTTGACACCGACGGAGTTTATCGCAAGACCGGCCCGGCGCGGTCTTCACGCGCGAGTCCGACGCGATCGCCGCAATCAAAGGCCATGGCGACAAACCGATCAAGCCTGGCGACATCTTGGTATTGATGGGCCGCGGGCCGGCGGGCGCCGGCATGGAAGAGATCTTTCAGATCACGGCGGCTCTGCGGTATTTGTCGTTCGGCAAGCACGTGGCAGTATTGACCGACGCGCGGTTTTCCGGCGTTTCCACGGGCGCGTGCATCGGACACGTCAGCCCGGAGGCCCTGGCCGGTGGGCCGCTCGGGTAAGCTGCGCGACGGCGACATGGTCCGGATCATTGTCGACCGGGTCAATCTCGAAGGGTCGCTCGATCTTGTGGGTACCGACACAGTCGAGTTCGGTCCCGAACAAGGCACTCGCGTGCTGGCCGAACGATCGGCGCATCCCGAACTCTCGCCTGATCAAAACCTACCCGACGACACACGCCTCTGGGCAGCCTTACAATCTGTCGGCGGCGGCACATGGGGCGGGTGCGTCTACGATACCGATGCGATCGTGGCTGCTCTCGATGACTTTTCGCGGCTCCGGGCCACTTCGACACAGCCACAGTAATTCAGCCTTACCGGGCTGATGTCGGGCTCGAAGGCCGGCGTTACTCCAAACCGTCCAACTCTTTGTCCCAGAGAAAACCTTCACGGTCGGACGTTACAAAGGCAAGCTTCCCCTCAATTTGAGAGTCTCCTGAGTATTCGGCCAATTGCTTGAGATGGAGTACGACCCGGCGAACCTCCTTGTCGTCGAGGGGCCAGTAATCTACCAGGAAGGTCACAGGTGCAGGTGCGCCGATCGATCTTGTCGTGCGGCTCTCACATTCCGGACATGCCAGCGGGTCGGTGTTGAAGTCCCCGATTGCCATCCGGTCCCCGCATCCCGGGCATTCCATCGTCCCAATTTCAATCGAGGCGGGTACGTATGAAGATCGCGACCCGGCCAAGATGCTGGCGACAATCTCGCAGGCCCGGAATAAGAGCGGCGACCGCGCAATCACCTCAAGCGACTGCCGATCGACCACGACGCCCAGCTCGCACGCCTTGAACATAAGTGGCGAACGGGAAAGCTCGGAGGCATTTTCGGAGACCCAGCGCAGCCAAGTGCTACGATTGAGTCGACGCGGCACAAAGAGATCCAAGAAGCACCGCTGGCAAAAGTACCATCGATTTGTCTCGGACTTCTGGAAATGAATGTGTCCACACTCGATCCTCGACCGGACCCAATCCCATTGGTGGCGGCAATCGAGACAGTAACTGCGATATCGGAAGAGCATCCCATGACCCCGTGACGGCCCGTTTCGGTAGTCAGACCGCAATCCATACTATCGATTCTCGATCGAACAAGCGGTACGCCACCCGGCGATGGTCACTATTCCCGACGAAGGTCGGACCTCTGCCGCGGCCAGAGTACGAGGGATGCCATGGCAACGATGCCCATACCCACGAGGGCCACTACCAGGTGATTCGCACCCGATGCCATGGCGACGACAACCGCGAAGATCACAAACGCTGTGTCTTGCGTGTCCTTGACGACCGCATGCTATCTGGTCGACTGCGACAGCCGCTCCGATTGAGGCCCGGACGCGATCCAATTTTCGGGCATGGTGTAGATCGGCTGAGTGTTATCCTTCGCCACATCGGGACCCGAGATCGCGGGACAGCTCGTTCCCGGCAAAACTTCGACGGCGAAGATCTCATGGACGCCAGCGGTAAACTCAAGCAATGCCACAACGCAGCCGGTCGCCAGCTCAACCACGGCCACACCGCATTTCAGCTTGTCTCGCCGCGCCGCAATCGGCACATCGCCGAAGACGGCTGTTTCGCGGATCTTACACAGGCCGACGAACGCATAAGCATCGGCGAAAGTTAGTCCTCGTGTGTAACCGGGGAGTTCGGCAATCGTCTCACTTGTTCCTGATCGGGGATCAACGGTCACCAGACGGCCCCTACCGGAGTCGAGCAGATAGACAGTTCCTCGGTAAATTCTAGGAGAGTGCGGCATCGAAAATCCCGACGCAACGATCGCATTCTGAGGAATGTCAATCAGGCACCCGCCATGTGCCTTCCCGGCACGCCATCCTTCGGGCGTGTCCGTTTGCCCGAGCGCCGTCGCATACTGCGGCCGTCCATCGGCCATGACCAACCCGTTTAAATGACAACGATCTTCAGCCGTGACGGCCGAGATGAATGGCGGTTTCCACTGGGGCAGAAAGCTGAGGTTCGGATGCAACGTGCAAATGCAGGAAAACAAGGTGTTGACCAGCCAGATCTGAGTTCCCGAGAACGCGAGGTCGTGTGAGTGGATCTCGCTCGTGACATGTGACGACCGCGTCACGAAACAGCTATCGAACTTTCCGGGCGGCGCGAGCTGACGGGCAAGCTGGGGCATGGACAGAAGGAACCAGATCTGGGGGCCTGCCCCCACGGCGATCCGATCCGGGGCCACGGCCAGTCCCATGGCCCGCTCGAACGCGTGCAACGTGACGTTGAGCGTCTCGTGCGACACCCCTACCGACACCAACCTGCCGGCCTGATAGGTAGAGACTAAGAGCGATGCGCGGATTTCGTTCAGGATTGCGACAAAGTTGGCAGACGCTTCATAGGTAAACGGTCGTAGGGCGGTCTTCCCGTCAGGGCCGTCCGATAGAACCTGTGCGTCGGCCATACTGCTGTCTCAATGAGAAACCCGAATTCTGCGCCGCGAAGGTCATCCTTCAGCGGGATTCACCAGGCAAGCTTGCCCGGGAAGAATTCTGCGATCAGCTCTTCGTAAAAAGGACGAAGGGCCTCGACGTCGGGCGGCTCGTGACCCTTTGAGTAGAGGTCGTATGGGTTGAAGGTTTTGACCCATGTCATCCGGCGATGATCGTCGTCGTTCATGAGATGAACGTATGCTCCTTCGCGGTGCGCAGCATAAAACGAATGGTAGCGGATCATCGCCAGTCCTTCTTCCGGAAGATGATCCTTGACGACATGGTAAAGGTATTCGTCGTGCCCCCACGACATGTGAACGCGATCAAGGCCGCAGCCCGGTTCGTAGATACCGCATTCCGTCTGGTACTTGGCGACGCTGTAGTCGGGGTTCTCGGCGAAGAACTCGGGAAAGACGATCTTGTCCGAATAGCGGCAGCCGACTGGAAACGTATCGCCGACAACAGCCCACTGAGGTTCGCCGAAGAGGCAGAGGACTTTGCCCAGATCGTGGATCAAACCGGTCAGGATGAACCAGCGCGGATGACCGTCAGCGCGAATCGCTTCGGCTGTCTGCATCAGGTGCTCAATCTGCGACAGCTCGGTATCGGGGTCACTGTCATCGACCAGGGTATTGAGAAACTCCATCGCTTCCCAAATCCCCATGTCGCGTTGATTCTTGCCCAGGTACTGGCGCTCTTTCGCCTCAACAAAGTCAAGCGACTGATGGCGGTGATTTAGCCGGTAGAACTCGCGGACACCCGGACGCACGTTGGTCCCGTAGTCGCGGAACGACGATTTCTCTTCGGGCTCTGGATAGCGGTCCTGGAGAAAATCTTCCCAGTCGTCGAGACTTCCCAGGGGGTTCTGGTCCGGCGCTTGTTGGGGTCGTTGCGACATGCCTGGGATCTCCTTCGCTGATTCCGCGGCCCAAGTTGGCTCGATCACGTCGGTTTGCGTGGTATTACCTGCATCTGAGTCATCGGTGTAAATCGACCGTCAAGTTTACGAAATGGCTCAAACGCCGGACAGAGGATTGAGCCATTTCCAAGTGCAGCGAAATACAAATTGAACTCTCTCCGACTTTTGTCGATAGTGGCTCAGAAGTTCGGCGTAGCACGGAAAACAAACTGTCACGTGAAGAAAAGAGCATGCCATGGACCACCTTGGCGATCTCGCTGCCCTTATATTATTGATCGCATCCGCGGTACCTTTCATCTCACCAGCAAGGGCCAAAGACGACCCACCCGCGCAGATCGACGATCGATTCGCTAACGAGCCGAATCGTCCGAAGAGCGAGTCAAAAATCCAATTCTCCCGGTCGTGGGACGATGCCAGCGCCCAAGCCAAACGAACCGGGCACCGGCTCATGGCTTATTTCACCAGCGACAACTGCGGTTGGTGCCGTGTGCTCGAAAAGCGATCGTTCACCGACGCGGAGGTCGTTGAGCTCAGCAAGCAGTTCGTGTGTGTCGAGGTCGACATCAGCGAGGAAAGGAATCTTCGGCTGGCCGACAACTATCGTATTGATTCGATTCCAAGGACGATCATCTTTACGCCGGACGGCAATGTCATCGAACGGAGTATCGGCTACATCCCGGCGGCAGAATACGCCGCCTGGCTCAAGGGGGTTGGGAATTCGGTGACCGCGACGGTCGAGACGCGCTCTGAGACGATCGCTCCAGCCCCCGTCGGATTTCCTGACGACAAGGCAAACTTGATCATCTGGTTCGTGGACGCGACAGAAAGCCTCAAACGCTGGAACGACCGCGATTGGACCGACCACTCCCATCTGCGCCGACTGCTTGCCGCCGCCGGGCTTCGCCCTCGGATCGAGCACATCTCACGCGACGAGTTCGCCGAGCGCCGGGACCGAGCCAAGGCAAGCGGTTCGGTTCCCGACCTGATCACGGCGGATAAACTGGCAGGGCAAGTACGAGAACTCGAGGAAAAGGGGCAATTGATCCACGTGCAATCGGAACGCCTGAGCTGGATGCCGGAGATCGCTTCCTGCAACGACTTCGCGCGGCGATGGCGGTTTCTCGTTGCTAATTCAGGACACCCGGTGCCGGCCCAAAAGGCTGTATATGAGCTGCTAAGGCCAGGCCCGGACACAAGCTTGCCCGGCCCGGTGCTCCCGAGCTCCGAGCGTCGAGACGAGGCCGTTGCGGTCGCGCGCCAAGCCGTCGTGGCTTTTGTATCAGGCGATCCGATGCGCTTGCGGGAGGTTACCTCAGAGTCGTCGCCACAACTATCGCGCTGCACTACGCCTGAAGAATTCCGCACGGCCTGGACGGCCGATGCCGGCGCTGTCGATGTCCGGGGCAACGCCTGCGTAGCCTTTGCCAAGGTCGAGATTCGATTTCACAGTAAGAACATGTTCGGGTCCGACCCTTTCCTGGTTGTCCTTCGACGCGAGCCCCGGGATGGAAAGCATTCGCAATCACGAATGATGTCGAGTGCATGAAGCAGCTTCCTGCTCTTTGCCGACTGTCGCTCCAACCGCGAGGGACTGGTTCGCCACCACCGATTCCTCGCCTTTCGTCACCGGCCGAAAACGGCACTATCGGCGGCATGGACTACAAGTCGTTCTGCTGGGAAATTCCGGGCGATCATCAGCCCCTCGCTGCTCAGGTCTGCCAAGTCCTTCTCAATTCGCAGCAAGGCCGGTGCTGGCCGGATATCCGATTCAAGATATACCCAGGCGAACCTCGAACCCGGTCTCTTTCCACTTACGACGAGAGCCTTACCGGGGTGCATTCGCAGCAGATGTTCTGGTGCGTTTGGAGCGTAGGGCAGGACGGCCAGACTTCGGTGTCGGAGGTGCGGAAATTCCAATTCGCACCGTTCAAGTATTGACCTTGCCGACAGACGACTGCGCTATTTCCGGTGCTGCTCTTGGCTTTTCGTTGTCGTGCCAATAAGCGGCCGGATCGCCTTGTCGCGAATTTCCGCAGTGATCCCTGTGCCCTCCAGCGCCTTCGCCGCCAAACGCTTGATGAGATCTTCGCGTCCGCGCAGGGTCGGCCGGACTTTGACCAGCGCTGCCAGGAGTTTGTCATTCAATTTGTCGATGCGCGGTCTGAGGTCGCCATTCAGATCTGGAGCGTCGGCAAACGGGCCGTGCCGCTCGGCTTTCCATCGGCGTATGTCGTCCGCTTGCAACAGCCTCGAAGCCTCAATTTGCGCCTGCAAAAAAACCGTAAGTGAATTCGGGCTCCATTCCCAGGACACGCCCTTTCTCGGCAAGCACGCGGAGCATGATCGTCTCACGGCCGTTATCGGCCAATGGCTTCCTCGCGTTCCATTTCGCGCGAGCGACTTCGTGCATCAGCAGAAGTCGCTGCGTCATCAACTGGAGTAGGTCCTCTACCAGCGGATCACTGTCGGAACATTGCGCGTTGGACTGAGCGTTCATTTCAAACACCGAGCTCTTTTTGCACTCGCCGCAACTCTCGATTGTCCAGGCCGGGACCAATGCCGCGGCGATCGAAACCGCGATGACGTGGGCGTTTTGGCGACTCGTCTCCGTCAGGTCGCACCGACTTGACCAAGGATTGCAAGTATCCGATCTGGCGTCTCGTCGCTCTGGTCGCGGCCAGCGACTTGGTTCTCGTTCGCAGATACTGGTAAACTGTAGATCATTGAGCGTGCGCCAATCCATGGCCTTATGGGAAATCAATCTCGTGCTTGAATCGACCGAACCTCCGCCGTTCTTCACGGCACTGAAATGGAACGACGAAGGTTTGGTACCAGCGATCATTCAAGACGTTGAGAATGGCGACGTTTTGATGATGGCCTGGATGGATGAACCGGCATTAAAGGACACAATCGCAACCGGTCAGACGCACTTCTACTCTCGATCCCGCCGTTCGCACTGGCACAAAGGGGCAACCTCGGGTCACGTTCAGCATGTCGAATCGATCGCAATCGATTGCGACGGTGATGTCCTATTGATCAAAGCCCGTCAGGTCGGTGGAGCCTGTCACGAAGGATACCGTTCGTGTTTTTTCCGCCGCATTGATGCAAACGGACAACTTGAGATCGTGGCGTCTCCCGTCTTCGACGCTGCCTCGGTCTACAGTTCGATCAAACGATGAGGCGATGAATCCACCCACGCGCGAAGCGATCTCGCGAGATCGCGGCTGGCTAAGTAAAATGTCCTATTGTGAAAGAAGTCGGACTGGCAGTTGGTCGAGCGTATTTTGGCCTCAATGTTCGGAGCAGATCCAATTATGAGCTCGGATGAAACTTCGGTCTTCGACTTGAGTCCGTCGGAAAAACTCCAGCTCGTGGAGGATCTCTGGGATGACCTCGCAGCCACGCCTGCTGTTGTGCCGGTTCACGACTGGCAAAAAGATGAACTCGCCCGGCGCAAGTCGAATCTGTTAAGAAACCCAGCCTCGGCTTTGTCCTGGCAGGAAGTCCAACGGCGGGTGCGGAGCCGCTATGGCCGCTGAGCTCATCGTCGCTCCTGAAGCTGAGCTGGATATTGCGGAAGCCTATCAATGGTACGAGGATCGGCGCTTCGGATTGGGCGAGGAATTTTTGAGCCAAGTCGATGCCTGCATTCAAAGTATCCTCCGCAACCCGGAAATGGTCGGCGCCGTCCTTGAAAACTATCGCCGAAGGCTGTTGCGGCGATTTCCGTACGCGGTCTTCTATGAGCATACGAATGGCATAGTCACTGTCTATTGCGTCTTCCACACGTCTCGAGACCCCGCGAAATGGCGTCGCCGTCTCTCCTGAATGGAGCGACGTGATCCCCCTTATCTGATAATTGACGAACAAACTTAAATGGGACGCGGATACCAGGTCAGTGCTCATTTGACCCAGCATTTCAAGGTTGTTCTATAAAGGAAGCAAAATGCGCAAACCACGATTGATGACTCCCGGCCCCGCGATGGTTCCCGAAGACGTGCTCTTGGAACTGGCTCGGCCAGTGATTCACCACCGCTCAAACGAGGCCAAACAGGTCGTCACCGAAGTGCTTGAAGGACTGAAAGAGGTCTTCCAGACAAAAAACGACGTCTTGATCCTGACGGCATCCGGCACCGGCGCAATGGAAGCGGCAGTCGTCAACGCGGTGCCTCCAGGTGGCAAAGCTGTCGTACTGAGCGCGGGATATTTCGGTGCGCGCTGGACGAATATCTCCAAAGCGTTCGGTATCAACGCCGTCGTGCTCGAGACCGAGTGGGGTCAACCGGTTGATCCGGATCAGGTCGCCGAAGCGCTGCGGCAACATCCTGACACGGCCGCCGTGCTGGGAACGTTAAGTGAGACGTCGACCGGGACCGGACATCCGGTCGAGGCGATCGGCCGGATCGTCGCCAAGACTCCCGGCACTCTTCGCCGTCGACGGGATCTCGGGTGTGGGCGCGATGGAGTGCCACACCGACAAGTGGGGAATTGACCTGCTATGCGTTGGCTCACAGAAAGCCCTGATGCTGCCGCCGGGCCTGGCCTTCGTATCGGTCAGCCCCAAGGCGTGGGCCAAAATCGACACGTTTGACTCGCACAGCTATTACTTCAACCTCAAGGCAGCCCGGAAGAAAATCAAAGAGTCCGACACGCCCTACACGCCCGCTCATACCTTGATTCTCGCGCTGCGTACTGCCTTGCGGCGAATCAAAGAAGAAGGGCTTGAAAACGTCTGGCAGCGCCACCGCAAAATGAGCGAGGCCTGCCAGGCCGGAGTTCAAGCCTTGGGCCTCGAGCTTTTCAGTGCAAGACCCGCTGAAGGCTTGACCGCCTTTCGCGTTCCCGACGGCCTGAAGGAGGGTCAGATTCGCAACAAGCTGACCGAGCGGTTCGGCATAACGACCGTCGGCGGCCAAGAGAAATTGAAGGGAACAATCATTCGGATCGGCCACATGGGCTACACCGACGAGCTCGACGTGATCAGCACCTTGGCAGCCCTGGAAATGACTCTCGCCGAACTGGGCTACGACGTCGAACCCGGCCGAGCGATCACCGCCGCGCAGCAGGTCTTGATCGGCCAGAAAGGCGCGGTTGCCGTCGGCTGAGGACATTGAGTTTGGCCGCGAGCCATTGGAAATATTGTGAGTTCTCCCTCCTGCCCCAGTCTTCGGGGAGGGACGGATTGTGGAGGGTATTGGATGGCAACGCATCGTGTTTTGGTAACGGATAAGCTGGCAGAAGAAGGTCTGGCGCAGCTTCGCGGATTCAGGTATCGAGGTTGTGGTTGACACCAAACTGGCCCAGAATCCGGTCGCGCTGCGGCAGGCGCTTTTGCAGGCCGACGGCATCGCGATCCGGTCCGGCACGCAACTAACGGCCGAGGTTCTTGAAGGCCAGTCAAAGCTCAAAGCGATCGTGCGGGCAGGCGTAGGCGTGGACAACATCGACGTTGCGGCGGCGAGCCGGCGCGGAATCGTCGTGATGAACACGCCAGGCGGAAATACGATTTCCACGGCCGAACACACGATGGCCTTGCTCTTGTCCCTGGCACGAAACGTGCCCAAGGCCAATGACAGCCTCAAGTCGGGCAAATGGGAACGAACCAAGTTCACTGGCACGCAGCTCGAGGGTAAGACGCTGGGGGTCATCGGGCTGGGACGGGTCGGGTTGGCAGTCGCGAAACGAGCGCAAGGATTCGGCATGACAGTGTTGGGCTTCGACCCATTCTTGGCAGCCGACAAGGCTCTCGAATACGGTGTGGAGAGCGTCGTGCGACTCGACGATATCTGGGGTCGATGCGACTTCTTGACTTTGCACACACCGATGACGGCCGACACGCGCAATCTGATCGGTGCGAGGGAAATCGCGCTCATGAAACCGTCGGTCCGGATCATCAACTGCGCGCGTGGCGGCTTGATCGACGAAGCGGCCCTGGCTGAGGCACTCAATAACGGCAAGGTCGCTGGTGCGGCGATCGACGTCTTCGAGCCTGAACCGCCGCCGGCAGATCACCCGCTCGTCGGCCATCCTCTCGTCGTGGTTACTCCTCATTTGGGTGCCTCCACGGAAGAAGCCCAGGTCTCCGTGGCTGTGGAAGCCGCCCGACTATTGAGCGACTTCTTGTCGCGGGGACAGGTCCGGTTCGCAGTCAACATGCCGGCGCTCGATAAGGCCGAGCTGGAGGATGTGCGACACTATTTGAACCTGGCCTGGCGACTGGGAATGCTGCACTCCCAAATGGATCGCGGCACACTCAAAAACGCCAAGATCACTTATCGTGGTGAAGTCGCACACAAAAACACCAAGTTAATCACGGCCAGCTTCGCGGCGGGACTGATGGAAACCGCTCTCGAACAGCAGGTCAATCTGGTCAATGCCATACCTTTAGCGCGTGAGCGCGGAATCGTCATCGAAGAGCAATCCGCTGAAGCGCCCGGCGATTTCGCCACGTTAGTTCAAACCGAGGTAACGACCGAGCGCAAATCCTACTCGGCGTCGGGTACTCTTTTCGGCAAGCAGTTTCTCCGGCTTGTGAGGCTGGGAAACTATTTGCTTGACGCTCATATCGATGGGACGCTCATGATATTTACGCATATGGATCGCCCCGGCCTGATCGGCTTCATTGGGCGAACCCTCGGAGATGAAGGCGTCAACATCGCTCAGATGAACGTCGGCCGCGAAGATCAAGGGGGCGAGGCAATCGGCGTGGTTAATCTTGACAGTGTGCCAACCGCTCAAGCGATGGAAACCGTGCGCCAGAATCCCCACATTCTGAGCCTGAGCGTGATCACGCTGCCCCCGCTTGGGGCCGGGCCGCCTTGGCTAGGCTCGTGAGGTTCGCCGGGAGATCGAACCTGACAGAAACGGTTGCCTCTGGCCCTTCGCGCAAAACTCGGAAATCCAGCACTTTAGGAGCAAAGGCCGGCGTTTGGTAGAGTTTGGCCGCTCTTTTTCCGGTGCGTCGCGAAGGATTTCTACACATCCCGGCAATACTCTGGTAGAGGAAACGAAACTACCGGGGCCGCCGGCCAATGGATGACGAATCTCACCTGATTCGGGCAATGTCGCAGCGCGACCGCGCCGCGTGGGCCACGATGTACGATCGCCACGTTGGCGACCTATTTGGCGTTATCTATCACCTGCTTGGCGGGGATCGCGGAGCTGCCGAAGACATAAGCCAAGAGGTCTGGTTGCTCGCCATCGAGCGGTTCGACCGGTTTGACCCCGGCCGGGGCGAATTCCGCAGTTGGCTTCTTGGCATAGCTCACCACTGCGTGCTTCGGCGCCACCGCCGCGCCGTGGGCTACACTCCAGACAACGATCTTGACGGGCCGTCCGATGTATTGCCACCGCCTGAACTGTTCGAAGAGGTAGAGCGTGCCGACGTTGTCCGTGCGGCGTTGCTCTACCTCGAAGAGGACCACAGCGCGTGCTCATGGATAAATATATCGCCGGTCTCACAGTGGCCGAGATCGCCAATCAAATCGGTCGCTCGACCAAGGCCGTCGAGTCCCTGCTTTCGCGGGCTCGCGCGCGGTTCCGAACGCTGTTAGGGCCGTATTTTTCCGTGGAAACGAGAGGCGAACGCCATGAATCAAGTGACGCCCGGCCGGCCTGAAGCAGACGATGATGATCAAGGAACATTTTTGCGGTGTTTACTCTCCGAGGCCGGCGACCCGGCAGTCGTGCCTCGCCCCGAATACGTCTCGGACCTTCGCTTGCTCATCCTCGAACATGTGGGACCACCTCAGCGCGCCGTGCGTTGGCGATCGCGGTTAGTCGTCGGCTCAGGTCTGGCTGCGGCCGGTCTCGCCGTCGTCGTGCTGGCTATCGCGCTGTCCCGGCCCCCAAACGCCTGGGCCCAGGTTGCGCAGGCACTCCAGGAACGGCCGTGGTTCCACACGCGCACGCTCGGTTTAGACGGGAAGGAGTACCACGAGGCCTGGTTCAGTCCGAAGCGCGGCATCACCGCTGCCCGCCACGGAACCGACATCGAGTACCACGACCATGCCCTGCGAACCTTCACCAAGTTCGTCCCCGCCGAGGGGGTTGTCTACCGCCTCCCCGAAAACCCCGATCTGATGTCTCAGGGTCTGGACTTCTATCGGCAATTGCTCGATCCCAAGGGTCCAACGAAGTCACCGATTCCCGGCATGGAACTGATCGCGCAAAACCGGCGCGACGTCGTCGAGGCGGGGCGATCGTGGACGGACATCGAGCTGACTCTTCGCGTCGTAGCTGGCGACCGCGAGCAACGAATGCGGTTTCGGGTCGACCCAAAGACGAAATTGCCGCACTCGCTCGTCTTCCAGACGCACGAAGGGCCGGAGGGAACGAGTCTTTTCGACTACCCCGACCGCGGGCCGTCGGATATCTACGACCTGGGCGCCCCGCGAACGGCCAAGATCGTCGACCGCACACCTGGAGAAGACCTCGACCGCATCCTCGCCGGGCTCAAGACCGGCCGGGTCCGATTCGACGACTACCGGGCAATCATGGACATGGGCGACGGCACGAACATCAAACGCGTCTGGCGCAAGGGCCGGAAGTGGCGGGCCGAAATGTTGCTGTCCGGCGCGAAGAAACGGCCGGCCTTCCCCCGCGACGCCGACGCGGCGTGGTGGAAGGACCACCAAGGCGACTACACATTCATTGTCCAGGCTATCTGCGATGGAGAGAAGGTCTATTATTACCATGCGGTCGGTAATCCGTTTGCGCCCGACGCGAAACAACCGCCTCCGCTCAAGCTGAGCATGACCCAGGCGATCAACCCGTCCGACGACCCGTTCATGCCATGGCCGCACCTGTTTCCCGAGCACTTTAGCCACCCCAGTGTGTGGCAGCCGACGCACGACCGCGAGTTCGTGCTAGACGCCAAGCCGGCAGATGGCCCCGCCGATACCATCCGCCTCCGGGTGCGCGACACCCATTTGCCCGACGCGGGGCACCCCGACCTCTACAAGCTCTGGATCAGCCCCGCGCA
Source organism: uncultured Isosphaeraceae bacterium (assembly GCA_963850935.1). Lineage (GTDB taxonomy): Bacteria > Planctomycetota > Planctomycetia > Isosphaerales > Isosphaeraceae > CAWFRS01. The sequence continues at coordinate 316,094 of CAWKNT010000023.1, read as the reverse complement.
GAGCTACATCGCGCTGAGGTCGGAGACGAGTGTGTTTGACGGGCAGCCGCCCAAGATCGCATTCGTCGACACGATGGTCATGGAAGGGCTGGCACGATCGCCAAGCGGCTATTGGTACCCAACCCGCATTCGCCGCAGGACCTCGAATTTGAACACCGAGCAGGTGTGGACCTACCATCTCGACTTCGAGGCCGTGATGCCGGATGAAATGTTCCAGCCGATGAAGTGATCGGGTGGGTTGGACCGCGCTTTCGGCAAACTCACGTTGGGTAATGACGAGAGGGCAAACGGTCGTCCGACGATTCGGCTCGGGTGTACGCTCGCCCTCTCGGGATTCTTGTTGCGACGTCAATCGAGTGCAACGGTCACAGTCTTGAGCTCGGTATAGTTGTCGAGCGACTTTCTCGCCCAGCTCGCGGCCGATGCCACTGGACTTGAATCCACCAAAGGGTGCTGCGGCATCGAAGACGTCATAGCAGTTGATCCAGACCGTCCCCGCGCAGGTGTTCTGCAATGGTGTGGGCCTTCTTGATGTCACGGGACCAGATTGCGGCTGCCAGGCCGTAGTCGGTGGTATTGGCTCGGTTCACCACCTCGTCGACGTCCTTGAATTTCAACACCTGCATCACTGGGCCAAAGATCTCCTCGGTGGCGATCTTCATGTTGTCCTTCACGTCGGCGAAGATCGTCGGCTTGATGAAGTATCCCTTGGAGCCGAACCTCTCGCCGCCGGTGACGCAGCGGGCACCTTCGTGCTTGCCCGCCTCGATGTAGCCCAAGACCTTGTCGAACTGGGTCTTGTCGACCTGCGGCCCTTGCTCGGTTGAGGTATCGAACGGGTCGCCGAGCTTGCGCTTCTCGCCCGCTGCCGCGAGCCGCTCGACCATGGCGTTATAGACCTTGTCCTCGACTAACAGCCGGCTGCCCGCGCAGCAGCACTGGCCCTGGTTGAGGAACAGACCGAGCATCGCACCATTGACGGCCGAGTCGAGATCGGCGTCTGCGAAAACGATGTTGGGGCTTTTTCCTCCCAGCTCGAGAGTCACGCGTTTGAATGTGCCCGCGGCATTCTGCATGATGATCCGGCCGACCTCGGTCGAGCCGGTAAATGCGATCTTGTCGACACCCGGGTGCTTGACCAGGGCATCGCCGGCAGTCTCGCCGTAACCGGGGACGATATTGATCACACCGGCTGGATAGCCCGCCTCAAGCGCCAGTTCCCCCATGCGCAGGCAAGAGAGCGGGGTCTGCTCGGCCGGCTTCATCACGACCGTGCACCCGGCTGCGAGTGCTGGGCCCCACTTCCACGCGACCATCAGCATCGGGAAATTCCACGGGATGATCTGGCCGACGACCCCAACCGGCTCGCGCCGGGTGTAGCAGTGATAGTGGCCTCGGATCGGAATCGTCTGGCCGTGGATCTTGTCTGCCCAGCCGGCGTAATACCGCAGGCAGTCAATCACCAACGGCAGGTCGGCGTGGCGGCTCTCGCTGATTGGCTTGCCATTGTCGAGCGTTTCGAGCTCGGCAAGCTCGTCGATGTGCGTTTCGATCAGGTCGGCCAGCTTGTACATGAGCCGTCCGCGGTCCCGCGCGTCCATCTTGCGCCATGGGCCTGAATCGAACGCCTTACGTGCTGCCTTCACCGCGAGGTCGATATCGGCGGCATTCCCTTCTGCTACATTGGCGATGACTTCCTCGGTGGCCGGATTGATGGTCGCGAAAGTCTCACCGTTGACGCTGTCGCGCCAATTGCCATCGATAAGCATTTTCGTCTGATGTGACTTTGCGACTTTCCGACTCGGTTTGGTTGCTGTTGCCATTTGTCGTTCTCCCTTTCACGAGCACGCGCGATCCTCGCGCTTGTCTCGTCCTTCCGTGTGGTCCCCATGGCGCCATCTTATGGCTGATCCAGGTGGCACTCAAGATTTGGGGCATCCGTCTCGCCCCGCAGGTTGGCACCAAATGGCACTAGTTGGCACTATTTCGGCGCGAACTCATCACGGATCTTCAAAACTGGACACGATTTCGGGCGAATGAACGGATGAATTGGCGCACCCGCATCTTGGCGTACTTCGTCCAGGCCGCATAAGTTGTTTTCCATTCGAGGTTTGATTTGTCGAACGGTCGCCCACGTACCTCACACAAGCCCTGGTGGGAAAGGCTTTCTGGGCTCACGTCAGGCTGGAAAGCCTGACCTACGACCGCGCGCACCGATCGTCGACTCAATTTTTGGGTCCAAGAGTGTCGCCTCGTCGCACGATAAAGCCATTTCATGCCGTTCAAGACGCTTTTTATGGAGAATCCGACATCTGAAGGCCGATGGTGGATTGCACGGTTTCGCGAGGTGACGAACAAACGTTTTCGCTCGATTCGCCGGAGCGGCCATGGCGGAGGACGCCCCATAATGCTGGGCAGGGACAGCTTTTTTTTGGCCCGCATTGCCAACGGCGGCGACGGCGGACGTGGGCAAGCTGACCTCTCACGGGTTTCCGAGATGTTCCGGCCGGTGGCGGAACGACTTATGGCTGCTTCACCGGAGGAACGTCAGCGCGTGTGGGCTGACTTTGACACTGGCCATGGCCGCCGCAGTCTCGCGTCGGCTGCCCTTACCGATGAGCGACGTCCCCGGCCGAGTGGGTAGCGCAATCCTCATGAGCGCCGAAGATGATCCCGCCCGGACCATTGCACCCCGGCTCACCGCTGCCGGCGCTGACCTGACGAAGATCCACATTCTCGAGTCGGTCATTCTCGCCAATGGTTCCGAGACGCTTCCGAGCTTACGGGCCGATGTCGACGCCATCACGGCGGCTGCTGAACGTTTGGGCGACTGCCGGCTAATCGCGATCGATCCGGTATCGGCTTACCTGAAGGGAATTGACGACAATCGCAATGCCGTTTTGCGCGGCGTGCTCACGCCGCTCAAGAGGCTGGCCGAACGCCTGGGAGCGGCCGTCGTGCTGGTCAGTCATCTCACAAAAGGAACATCGGCCAACGGTAAACATCGCGTCCTGGGCTCGATTGCCTACGTGGGAGCCTGCCGCGCCAACCATCTCTTCGTTGCCGATCCCCGCGACCCGACTGGCAGGCGCGTCCTTTTGCTCGATAATGGCGGCAACGTGGCTCCGCCTGCGACCACTCTGGCTTTCGTGATCGAGGACCGTGGCAGGGGCCCACGCGTCGTCTGGAGCGACGAAACCGTGCCGATCACGGCTGGAGAAGCACTGCGACCACGTCAGGAGATTGCCGGGCACGAGCTTGTGGACGCGCAGGAGTGCGGCGAGTGGCTAAGGGATTTTCTTCTGGATGGTCCAAAACCGTCGACCGAGGTGTTGAAGGCCACATCGACGCCGGATATACCCGAGATCAAGTCAAGCGCGCCAAGCACCGTATCGGAGCCGTTGCAGGTAGACGTGGTTTTCAGCAGGGCACTCAATGGACCTGGGAGCTGCTCACCGATGCATCGAGCTAATTCACCTTCGAAGGGAGCACAATTCTTCGAAGGGCGCATGCCCGTTCCATGTGCTCCCTTCGACACAACGTGCTCCCTTCGTGTCGGAGGTCGATACTACCGACAGAACCAGTTTAACTGTAAGAACGCTTGCGTGGTGAAACCTCGATTCAATCGGGAATTCTAAATTCCAGATCGGAATGTCTCTTGGTTTGTCATTCTTGGAACTTGGAGCGTCTCATCATTCGAGTGAGTCGGTCGCTGGTCGATCTTGCCTCGCGAGTCGTGATCGCATCTGGATTGCCCTTCGCCAAGAGCTCGATCACGGCGCGGGACGTGGGCGTGTTGATGCGCTCCAACGATGTGATGGCGCGAAGGGTGCGCAAAACCTCGGATGATGAGATCGGCGCGTCCGGCGGCGGCCCCGCCGATGACGCAGGCCGAAGGTGATCGCGAAGAAAGGGAACCGCGGACGGCACGCTGAGCGCCCAACCCGCCCGATAAGCCGCGCGAGCGTCGCTGCTCGCCAGCTCGTTCCAGTGTGCTTGCAGCTCTTGGTGAGTGAGCGGTGCGCCCGGCTTCAAGCTGTCTTTCAAATCGGAGACGTCCCAGACAAGTGCCGTAGCATCCTCACTGCCTGAGACGACCGATCGGCCGTCGGGAGTAAACGCGATTGCAATGACTTGCCCAAGATGTCCCTCGAACCGCCTCACCTCGCGCCCCGTGGCGAGGTCCCAGACGCGGACCGTCGAGCCGCGGGTCGGTTCGCGAAGATCGCTGGCCGAGGCCAGCAATCGGCCATCAGGCGAGAAGGGGTGGCTGAGGCGGTTAAAGCCTTCATGCACTTCGATCGTCGCGGCCTGCTGGCCCGAAGCCAGCTCCCAGAGTACGACGGGTGAATCTTTGAATTGACCGCGAGAATGATCATCCGGGTCGCGCGTGGCCAGGAACCTGCCGTCGGGGGAGAGTGTGGCGAATTCGTGGTGGTTCGTCCACTTGACCGCCCGGCGAACCTCCCGTCCCGTGGCAATATCCCAAATTCGAGCCCCCTTGGCATCTGCCGTAATGATCTGTGTGCCGTCGGGAGAGTAAAAAATCGGATGGTAGATTCCGAATTCTTCATTCTGCTGGCCACCGTCCCCGAACGTCGCCAGTATACGGCCCGTAGCGGTATCCCAGACCCGCCGCTCTGAAGCGAGAGTCTTGCCATCGGGAGCAAAGGCGACGTAGAAGAAGAATGCGTCTTGCCGGATGCGATCCAGTTGGCGGATTTCCCGGTGCTCGGTCACACTCCAGAGACGAATCGGTTCCGAGATGTTAGCTACTGCTAAACCCTTGCCGTCGGGCGCAACCGCCATTTGAAGGACGGGATCCGCGAGCTGGGCTACAAGGGCCAGATCGCGCCCGGAATTGGGGTCCCACTGCCGGAGGGTGCCATCGTCGCCGCCGGTAAAGATGGTTCCGTCGGCTGGCGAAATGCTCAGCGAGCGCACCCTGGAACGGTGTCCGGATTGCTGGAACGTCTCGCGGCCGGTGGTCACTTCCCAGAACCGGATCACCGGATCGCTGCCGGACGTCGCGAGGGTCTTGCCGTCGGGAGAGAACGACAACGACGTGACCCAGCAAGGGTGCGCAGGAATGCGACGCAGTTGTTTGCGCCGCGTGACGTCCCAGATGTGGATCGATGCGAGCGGAAAACTAACTCGTTGAATCTGCTCGCCTCCAGTGAGGATCGAGCCGTCAGGAGAGTACGCTAGGCAGACGATCTCCGTCGGTTCGCTAGGATCGCCGTGGCCCACTCCTTCCGGCGCCCCGGCGGGACGGACGGCTCTGAAAGCAGCCTCGGCTCCTGCTCCCGGCCAGTGGCCCGGTCATAGAACCGGATAGTACCGTCGCTAACGCCGCAGACGAGGAAGTTGCCATCGGGAGAGAAGGCTAGACACCAGACGTCACATTCATCGACTGGGAATCGATTCTGTTCCGCGCCCGAGGCGATGTCCCACATTCGGGTCGAACTTTTTACCGGCGTGGTGAAACCATCCCCATCGGTTACAGCCGCGTCCCTGGTGGCCGTGGCCAACGTCTTGCCATCGGGCGAGAACGCGAGGTCCCGGAGCTCCAACCAATCCCCGTTGATCCGGCGTGGACGCTCGGTGGGCGCGATCGTGTCCCACAGGTCGATAGAATTCTGGGAACTCTCGCCGTTTTCATCGTTTCGACGTACGCCAACGGCGACTGTCCGGCCGTCGGACGAAAAACGCACGTATTCGTACCCCTCGTCCTTCGCCTCGCGCCAGCGCCGGCGCTCGCGGCCCGTGGCAATTTCCCACAGCCGGAGCCGACCAGGTTTTTCGACTGTGGCCAGCGTATCGCCATCGGGCGAAACGGCCATGTCACGAAAGTCGATCGTCGAGTCGCCGATACTGCGGACGATCCGCCCCGTGGCCGCATCCCATACGCGAACAACATCACTCGAGGCGATTGCCATGATGGATTTTCCATCGCGACTATAATTAGCCTGACGGATCGCACTGCCGGCACGGAAGCGGTTGGTTCCCAGACGCGTTCGGGCGTACAGAGGCAATGGGTCTGTATTTTGATTGGGTGGGAGCTGCGGCCGCCCTGCCGCGACCAACGAGGGATCAAGAATCTGCGTGGCTGCATCGCCAGCTTGCCGCGCAATGCGAGGCCGAAACCAGCCGCCATCGCGACAAGGGAAATAACGGCTCCGATCATCGTAATTTGGCCTATGAATAGGCTCCTTGACACGAGATCGGCCAGAACAGTGACGCCGGCCGCGGCCGGCGTCCCCTTGATCGCTGTGGCGACTGTCGCCTCCCGCAGCGGTGCTGGCACTTCGGCCCTTGCGGCTGCCTCCAGCAGTGACGCTGCGACCAGGCCGGCGGGTGCGATGCCGTGACGAGCAAGGCGGCCGCGAAGCAAGTCGCGGGCACGGGACAGATAGCTGCGGACCGTACCTACCGGCCATTGAAGCGCGGCAGCGGCCTCGTCGTGAGTCCGGCCTTCGAAGTAGCAGAGCACCACGGCCGCGCGGTACCTCGCCGGCAGCCGGCTGACCTCTTGGTAGAGCGCCGCGGCAGTGTCCGCACGCTCCAGGGCCGTGGCAACCGGTGCGGCCCGTGCCTCGGGTATATGGCGACGCGCTCTTCTCGCACGCGGCGGCGGGCCGCGCACTTACGCGCCTTCAATGCCGTCCGATACGCAACTCCGTAAAGCCATGGGCCTAAAGATCGCTGTTCGCGAATTCGAAGCGTCGCTGCGCGACGGACCAATACCAGAAACGTCGCCTGGAAGGCGTCTTCCGCGGCGTGTACGTCGCCGAGCAACTGGCGACAGACAGCGTGCACCATTGCCCCGTGGCGCGATAAGATCGTCTCGAAAGCTGCCTCAGCGGCATCGCGCTCGGTGCCCCTGGTCGTCGCGAACCGCGTCAGGAGCTGGCCGTCGGTCAGGCCGACCGCACTCCCTGTTTCCAAGAGCTGGTGAAGCTGCCGCTGCACGTACGCATTCGAAGCGTTCACCGCGAACATCCTTCCAAGACGTTTCGGACGGACTCTGCTTTTGACTCCCTTCTATATTGCCCACGCCGGTCCGTCTCAATGCAGTTTCTCGCTCGAATGAGTCTGCGCCTATCCTTACGCCGAAGCCCTACCAGGGCGCGCTCCCCGGCGCCTCACCACTTGTCGATCGCGCCGGACGGCACCGGCACGTGGAACTCGTAGTGCCCTGGCAGCGGCGATTCCGGGCCAGTGGCCCGGACCTCGCTGACAACTTCGTCAAAAAGACTCACGCTCGAAAGGTTGAGCAACCGTAGGTAAAACCGTTTCGGCAACCGCGTGAAATGGTAATACCACTTGAGGATCTTGCGAAACTGCAAGCAACCGTAGTGCTCGCCGCGCCTGAGGACGAGTCCGTGGAAATGGCGGGTCATCAGCTCTAGCCGTTCGTTGAAAGACGGCTCGATCCCCGGCTCACCGGTTCGAGCCCAGCAATCGAGCTGTTGAAAGATAAACGGGTTCGCCAGCGCGCCCCGGCCGATCGAGATGGCCGCGCAGCCGGTTTCTCGAAAGGTTACGGCGGCGTCGGCGATCGTCCGGATGTCGCCGTTGGCGATGATCGGAATCCGATCGACGGCTTCGACGACCGCGCGGATGCCCGCGCGATTGACCGCGCCCTGAAAACCCTTGCTGGCGCGTGCGGCCGTGGACAATCACGCCCGCCACGCCGACTTCCTCAAAGCTACGCGCCAATGCCGGCGCAGTCAGCGATTCGTCATCCCACCCCAGCCGCATCTTGACGGTCACCGGAATACTCACCGCCTTCACGACCGCGGCGACAAGTTCGCACGCGCGATCGACCTGACACATGAGTGCCGACCCGCCGCCGGTCTTGACCACTTTCCGGACCGGGCAACCCATGTTGATATCGACGGCCGATGCCCCCTGCTCTGCCACGATTCGGGACGCCTGTTCCATCTCGGCAACGACAGTTCCGTAGATTTGGATCGACAACGGACGGTCAATATCACAGGTCTCGGCTAACTCAAACGCCCGGCGCCGGCCTTCGATCAGTGAGCGCCATTAACCAGGTCGGTCGTCGCCAGGCCAAGACCGCCGCATTCACGCACCGCCAGCCGGAACGCAAGGCTCGTATATCCCGCCAAGGGAGCCAGGAAGAAACGCGAGGGGATTGTAACGTGGCCCAACCGAAGCGGCTCGCGCACAATGGGGGGAACCGCAGGCAACACGCGTGAATCGTATTCAACCAAATCTGGCTCCTTGCCGAGTGGTATTGTATGCAACGACGGCATTATTCTAGTCGGGATCCCAAACCGACACGAGTCCAGCATTCGCCGGGCGATTCACGCGACCGCGGCGATGCCTTAGTCGACGCCGAGGCTCAGGTATTGACCGCGGACGCTGGCAGCCGGCTCCTGGCCGAGATCGCACTGGTTGCATCGATCCGGCCCTCGGACATAGCGCGCTGGCGGCAATGGGCAGCGCCCCAACTCGTTTCGGCCGCGATTCGGTTGGCCGAGGCGCGAAGAAAGCAGCCGTAAAGTTCGAGCACGGCCAGCAGATGTGGGTCGAGCCGATTGGCATCGAGCAAGCGACGTCCGAACCGGTCGCTCGCCACAAAGCCGCGCGATTTACTTGTCCGCTCGTGGTCGATCTCTGCGCCGGCATCGGCGGCGACGCCCTTGCCCTCGCGGCGCGATCGCTCGTGATCGCGGTCGAACTTGATCAGGGCATGTGCCGTCGACTCCGTCATAATGCACGTCTATACAATGTCGCCGATCGAATCCTCGCGGTCCGGTCACGCGCCGAGACGTTCGCGATTCCCGCCGGCGATGGGTGCATTTAGACCCAGATCGCCGTACGGTCAAATCTCGGCGAGCGCGATCGCTGGTGGATTACGCTCCTGGTCCGGAATTCTGGAAGTTGACCGCCAGTCGCGTGCCAGCCGGTGCAATCAAGTTGAGCCCGGCAAGCGACTTCGACCACCGCCTCGGCACATCCGACTACGAGATCGAGCTCGTCAGCTACCGCGGCGAGTGCAAGGAAGCCACGGCCTGGTTCGGCGAGCTTGTCACTTGCCGCCGACGAGCCACCCGGCTCCCCGAAAACATCACCTGGACCGACCGCGACGGACCCAAGTCTCCATCAACCCCGATCACATCTCTCCGCAGCTTGATCTTTGACCCCGATCCTGCGCTCGTGCGGTCCGGCCTTTTGGACGGATTTGCACAGGCACATGGGCTCGCGCGGCTCGCTGACGGTGTCGATTATTTGACCGGCGATCTTATACTTCGATCCCCATTTATTCAGACTTTTCATGTGTTGGACGTTTCGCCGCTCGACCGCAAGCAATTAAGGAGGCTGATCGCCAGGAACAGGATCGGCACGCTGGAGATCAAGGTGCGAGGCGTGGACGTCTTGCCCGAAGCTTTGCGAGGGCAGCTAGACTTGAGCGGGGACCGATCCGCCACCCTGTTAGTCGCCGGTGGCACGGGACCGGCTCGAGCGGTCCTTGCTCAGAGGGCCTCCACGGGGGGCTCGACCACGTCATCGGTTGGAGCTGCGGGGGCGTGCGACTCGGCGATCGGGGCCGCACCATTGCCCCTCTCGTCCGACTGACCATTGATCTCGACCGCGGACGTGCCGATCGTTCCGACTTCCGACTGACCGTTGCCCTGCAACGTCGCCGCGCCGTTGGCTGCTCCTTCTGGCGGAACAGGGACCTCCGGACGCGGACGAGCGGCAAATCGCCGCTGAACCCCTTCAAGCCACGCCAGTTCCGGCAGTCCATAGGGCCGGAACTTCTCGATCTTGTTTTCTTCCTCGCTGTAATACAGGGCTCGGTTTTCGCCCAACTTGCTGCCCGCCGGCGTGTCGATCAGCGTGCTCGAGTCATTGGCGCTCATCTGAAACAGGATGCGGTTTTCGAACTCTTTGATTCCTTGACGATCGAAAGTCCGGTTCATGTTGTTGACACTATCACACCAGACCATGGTATGGATCCCAACGGGTGGCCCGTCGCGCAGTACGTCGGTGAAGAGCTTGGAAGGTGGCGCGGGCTTGTCTTCGTCGTACCGCGAATAACCGAAATCATCGTCGGACTTACGCAGGTCTCTGAACCGCGCGATGTCAAAGATGAAGATGTACATTGGTGTTTGATCGTCTGACGTAGATTCCTGACGACGCTTGATTTCGGCGGCTAGTTGCCCATATGTCGTGGCCAGGTCGCGCCACGAGACACTGGTAACCGGATGGGGCACAATGTCCTTGAGCCGGCCCAGTTGTCCAGCCAGTGCCGAATCGACCGAACTCCCATCCAGGAGGTAGAAGCGACACGCCTGGGGACCGGCCGGCGGATGCTGCGCCGCGATACTGAGCACCGACATGATCATCATGGCCAGTGCCGCCTCGTCGTTTTGGCCGACGACCAAGACATTGCTGCCGCTTTGAGGACGAAAAACAACTGCCGTGGGGTCCTTGATGGCAATCGCGTCGCCCAGCCATGCGTAATCGGCCCGCGGGGCTTCGGGCCATTCGGTCGCTTGCAGCAAATTATTGAGCAGCGGATTCTTACTCACATCGGCGGGCAGGTTGCCCTCGAACACAATTGGAGGGGGTTTTTGAATATGGTGCTCGATGACCATTTCCTGGATCCGCTCCAGGTATTTTTCACGATTCGCGTCCGGTAGCCAAACGACCTGAAAGAGGTTGTTGCCCTCCATCATGCCGTTGGCGTCGTTGTAGATCGCCTCGCCCGGCCGGGTGAGCAGCCGCGCGGCCGTGTTGTCTTCGCTCAGGATCAGGTGTGCGTCGGCTTCACTGCACTGGAGTGCGATTCGCACCGCCATCTGGCCCAGAGTGGCCTTGGGCAGCGAATACTGGCCCCCCAACGTTTGTGAGCCCAGAATGACGTGCATGCCGAAGGCACGACCCTGGCGCACCAAGCGATCGAGCAGCAACGTCACCTCTTGGGCGATCTTATCGTCTTCAACGAAAAACTCCTGAAACTCGTCGATGACCAACAAGACGCGCGGCATCGGCACATCGCGGCCGCATTCGCGATAGCCGGCCAGGTCTTGACACCCGTACTGACGATAGATTTCGCCTCGCTCCTTGAGCTCGACATCCAGGCGCTGGAGTACGCTCAAGCCAAACTCGCGTTCGCTCTCGACGGCGATGACCCGGGCATGCGGCAAGTTCATCGCGGCGTAAACCTTGAATTCGACACCTTTCTTGAAGTCGATCAGATAAAGCTCGAGCTGGTCGGGGCTATAGCGCAGGGCTCCGTTCGTGATGAGCGCGTGCAACAGCGTCGATTTGCCTGACCCGGTCTTGCCGGCGGTCAGCACGTGCTGCGAAGTCCCCTTGCCCAGCTTCAAGTGCTGAAGCTTGGTGGCGCCGGCGCGGCCCAAGGGGATGTCGACCCCTTTGCTAGTATCAAAGCTCCAGTACTCGTCAGGTTTGGGAGCGATGAACGCGAACGGCACTTCAACCCGGTTGGCATCGCGCGCGCATTTCCGACCTGGTGCACCAGTTGCGAAAATCGTGTTTGCTCCGGGGGTGCGTCGAGCGCGAGGGGATACCGGCCGAACTTTGGCTCGCGCCACGAGAGCTTGCCTTCTTTCCAGAGCATGTGCACGCATGGGTTTTCGAGCTCCTTGAGCTGAAATCCCGACGGCAGTCCCAGCTTCGTGTCGTAGAGAATGAGTGCGTAAACTCCGCACCGTGCGCCACTGTTGACGATGCTGATCAGACGCCGAAGAGCGGCATCATTGAAGTTGGTCGGGAAGTTGGCGACGACCAAGATCCGGAACGGCTCGGCGACCTCGCCGGCCATGGTGTTATATTCCTCGATCGTCTCGAACTCATTGCGCAGGTACTTCTGGATCACGTTCTCCATGTGTTCGGTGAGATCGGTCAGGCGCTGCTCGATGTGCTGCGACTCGGTCCAGATGCGGTTGGTGACCAAGAGCTCGTGATAATCGCCTAGATGCATGAAGCCTGCGAAGTTTTCACCCAGGCCGACCGGATCGACGATCGTGAATCGGACCTTGCCCGGCGGCACGGACGTGAGATAGCGCATCATTAAGGTTTGGAGCACCTTGATCGCCTCGTCCTTGCCGGCGTCGGCGGCCTTGATCAAGAGCGACCCTTGAATCGGGAACGGCAAGAGTGCCGGCAACTGGAAGTGGGTCGGCACCGATTTGAGCCGCGGGTCGCGCGGCGGTCCATTGGGAAAATGGTTGAGGTCGACCTCGAAGGCGCCGAAGCGCAGGCCGGGGGGAACCTCGCTCGGCGGCATCCAGCCATTGAGCTCTGGTTGGGTCCAATCCAGGAACCGCCGTCCCGCCTCGTCGCGCACTTCGCTCACGACCGATTCGACGCGGCCCATCCCCTCGGTCCAGTCTTTGATCAAGGTATTCCATGTCTGGTCGTACTGCTGCTTCGTCGTCTGTTTCGTCTGGCGGTACGACTCGTCTAACGACTCCTTGTCGTCAGCGTACTTCTTTTTGAGGGCTTCGATTCTGGGTGGGTATTTCTCATCGGTCTTTTTCACGTTTTCGTCGCGTAGCACTTTCAATTGTTCGAGGCGAGCCGGATACTTCTCGTCGGCCGCCTTCCGCAACTGCTGCCGCCGCTCTTCGGCTTCGGCAACGCGGCGGCCAGACTCGGCTTCGGCGTCTTGAATCTTCTTCGCTCGCCCTTCCTCCAGGTCTTTGATCTTGGCGTCAAACTCGGTCTTGATCCAATCCTTGTTTTGTTCGACACGCTGATCCGCGGACTCGAGCGCCTTTTTGAGCGGCACGGTGTGCCGCAACACGTGCGGCCGTGCGATCGACGTCAGTCCGATCCAGGCCCCGATACCCGACCCGATCGCCGCGACCGCTCCGGCGATCCCGGCAACCGTCCAGCCGACCGGTGTCAGAAGCCCTAGTGCGCCGGTTACGGCGGCCCCGAATAGCAAGAACGGCCAGATAAACGACTGGATCTGGAGAAACTTGGGCAGCTTGAGCGCTTCGAGGCCGAGGAGCGCGTCTTCGATGCGAATGATATCCTCGCGCAGATGCGTGAGCGGGTTGTCCGGCGGGGGCGCGGCGGGTTCTGCGGGCGTTTCACCTTCCGCGGTCGACTCGGTCGCCTGCTTTAATGCCGCGGCTTTTTCTGCCTCGGCCAGAGCCGTCGCTTCCGCGTCGGGGCTTGCGACCGCCAGTTTGCCGCATCGCTTGAGCAAGAACTTCGCGTTATCGTGGTGGACGTGCAGCGCGTCGAGCGTGCCGTTCCAGCTCGACTCCGTCCCACGCCGCCACTTGATTCCCTCGTCTCGCGACCCTTCGTAAAACGCCAGCGCCTGCCAGCCGGCTTCCTCTTTGATTTTTTTGGCGCGGCGCTGCTCTTTCTTGAACTGGTCGTCGATCTGTTGCTTCGTCTGCGTATATTCCGCTTCGTTTGCCTGGGAGTCGCGCTGAAAGGTCTGGAGAACTCCCTGCTTCACGCGCCCGTATTCCGCCTGAAGCGATTCCAGATCCACCTTGAATTTGGAAGCGAGCTTGTGCGCATCCGACTGATACTCTTTCTCCTCGCGATCGATCCGTTTGCGAAAGCCCAGCTCCGTTTCGGACTCACGTTTCACGCGATCGGCGATTAGAGCTTCGAGATCGGCCAGCGCAGCCGCTTCTTTTTGGACGAGTGGCGACTCAGGCATGATTCCAATGGTCCATTGTAGTTAAGAGTGTCGCATGCCAGGCTCGCGACGAAGAAAGACGAATTCGCGACTTTGATAGACGGTAATTCTCTAAGACCGGCCGGCGGGTTAGCTCCGAGTTAGTCCTCTCGGCACTGAGCCCGGATTTTCCCCAAAACCTCCGTGAGCTTTTCCATGCCGACGATCGCATTTTTTGTCGTCTGCTCGAGCGGAATCAAATGGTTCTTTTCAAAGTCGCGCGACGCAGGATCGTCCCAGGTATCCTGCGCGATATCCCATTGTTCGCGCAAATGTTTTAACGCGTGCTGCAGCCGTCCCGATTGGGCGCTCATGATACTCTCCCAGAAACCACGGGTTCACCGGCCGGCGCGGCTGTCTCGGCCGTGTCGGTCGTTGGCGGTTTCGCCGCTTCGCCGTTATTACCATTTGTGGACTGCGAATCGGTGCTTTTCGACCCGTCTGCGCTCGTCGCGCTGCTCGAAGAGGCCGACGGACCCGACTCGGCCACCGGGCTCATGCTGGGAGCCGTCGGGGCCTGCAGCGCCAGATAAGCCTCGAGCGACTTGATCATTTTCTCCATGGTGAAAAGGCTCTTCTCAAATCCGCCGGCAAGATGGTCACCCAGCGGCTGAGAGTGCGAATGGTATTCATCGATCTCATGGTGGAGATAAGGAATCAGCTTCTTGATGGCCGCGTACTTTTCTTCCGCGATCCGTAGCCGTTTTTGGGCTTCGCGCAAGTTTTCTTTTTGCTCGGCATCCGACACGGCGTCGCTTCCTTGCTGCGAGATTTTGCGTTTGTGCAAGTCGGCCCGCGCCTGCATGAGCTGTTCTTCGCGCTTTTTGATCTGCGATTGCCAGTACCCAAGCTGATCGCGCTCGAGCCAGTTGCGCATGCGGCGCAGCTCCATGTCGCATCCGCTGAGCGAGTTGCGTGCGTCTTCCGCGAACGTGATCATCGCCAGCTTGAAGTCCTTGAGCGTCTGGATCGACAAGACATTGGCTGATTTGCTCATATCGGACTCCTATTGCGGCCACGCCGCGACCTCAAATGTCGGAAAGAAAAGAGTCGATCCCTTCTCCTCTTTAACGCTGCTGCAGGTACTCTTCGATCCGCTCGGCCTTGCGAAGCAAGAACGGAATATGCTGGTTGGTCGATTCGGTGAACCGCTTCACCACCTGAAGCGTCTGTTCAAACTGCTCGACGAACTTGTCGTGCTCTCGGTCGCGCCACGTTTGGCTCAGCCCGGCGAGCTGTCCGTGCAACTGGGTCAACTGGCCGATCATCTCGTTGTTGAACTGCTTGAGCCGGGCGGCGAACCGGCGTAGCTCTTCCGGGTTGACGATGGCTTGAGACATTGCGGGCCTCGATTCCACGACGTGTGCGGTGACTGGATCGGGAAGTGCCGACGAGCCGGAGTTTGGGACGACGCGACAGCCGACCCACGCGACCCGGCGTTCTCAATTCGAGTAAACCTCCTTGATGTTATTCGTCTTTGAGCGGCCTGTAAAGCCGCGCGTGCCACATCGGTGCATTAAACCAACGGTCACACGGACGTTCTATTTCCGCTATATTAATCATCGCTTCGACGCGATGGGTCATTCGGGGCGAACTGCACGCCAATGTCGATTGTTCTTGTTTTGCGCCACGCGCGTACCCCGGCCATCCAGGACTTGCAGTGGGGCATTGAATTCGTTGCGCAAAATAAAATGCTCGTCGTAAATCAATGTTTTCATTAAGTTTAAAGTCACCCAGGCCAAGCCAAGAGGCGCAACCTGGTAGATATCCGCCAGCCCGACGGCGGGTTGCCCATCGGTTCAGTTACCTATTTTAGACTGCGAAAGCCGTTCCCATTGGAAACTGAGTCCGTGCAATGGGTGCGGTGGAAGCACCAGACCTGACGCCCAGCTCCGCGTCTTGCGTTCGTGTTGCACGTCGCGCCGTTGCGACAACCGCGATGCACCAGTCACGCTGGTCTCCGCGCAGCCATCGACATTGCTTGTTGGGGACCGTCGAATTTCGGTCGATGATTGGCCGCTTGCGCACTCCGTGAACGAGAATCGGTCCGTTGAGGTGGCCGCGTCTGACGATCTACTTGTGATCGAGCCGAAGCGGCGGTCTGGGATCGCCCAATGCGATGTCTTGGAGTGCGTCTTTCTCCGATACTGTTCGTTGAAATTGGCGACTCCTAATGGGATCGCCAAAATACCATCGCCACGAGTTCACGCGGCCGACTGGTCGGTGGGCTCGGCCTCCTTCGGAGTATTGATCAGCCGTTCTTGATGCTGCTCTTGCAGCTTGATGTAGTACGCGACAAGTCGCGCGGGATCGTGATCGAATCGCGCTGAGATACGGTTCCGCACCTCGCGAATCTCATCGATCACCGGGTCACTCTGATCCTGCGTCATCACTTCCTCCAAGCAGTTCCAACGGAGTGACTATCGCGGGCACAAACAGCCCAAGCATCGTGTTGACTCGACGAACGGGACCAGATTCAATCCTAACGATCGGTCGCACGCCAGAACCATCGCGAGACGGCGTTTGACGAATCGGAATTTCCGAATCCCCCAGATTACCAAGGCCGCGGCTACTCGTCGGTATTCCTACCCGAAGACGGGTTTCAATTAACGTGGACACGTGTATCATAATGGAGTAAATGATCTCCTGTGTGCAACCAGCACCGCGCCAGTTCACCGATCGCCTCCAGAGACTGCAATAGCGGCATTTGCGCCTGGTCGCCACGCTCACCAACGATTGCTCGACGAGATGGACAAGCTAACAATCTTTCTTGAATCGATCCGCACGCTGTGTAATTGACCGTTGTTTCCCAATCAACCTCAGCATGATATAAATTTGTCCCATGAATCATCCCGCTTCCGAAATCGAACCAGCGTTCGACGCCGACAACACCCCCGCGGGGCTCTCTGCCTTGTTGGAGGGTAACCTACGTGCCCGGACCGAAATCTGGCCGGCCCCCTTCGACAAAACGGAACATCTTCTTCGCATGGGCGACGCACGCGATCTCTCGTGGATCTCTGACGAATCCGTACATCTCGTCGTCACGTCGCCCCCGTACTGGATACTTAAGGATTATGAGCATAGCGACGGTCAACTCGGGGACATCCAGGAATATGAGTCATTTCTGAAGGAACTCGACAAAGTTTGGTCCGAATGCAAGCGGGTCTTGGTCCCCGGTGGGCGCGTATGCTGCGTGGTCGGCGACGTATGTATCTCTCGGAAACAGGGCGGGCGGCATTACATCATGCCTTTGCACGCGGATATTCAAGTCAACACGCGAAAGATAGGTTTGGATTGCCTGAACCCAATCCTTTGGTACAAGATTGCAAACGGCGCCACCGAGTCGGAAGGGAACGGGGCGGGGTTTTACGGCAAGCCCTACCAGCCTGGAGCCGTGGTCAAAAATGATGTCGAGTACATACTTTTCATGCGGAAGGGAGGCAAGTACCGATCAGTCAGCCACCAACATAAACTCCTTTCGATGCTGAACAAGAACGAGATGCAGTGCTGGTTTCGGGCCATCTGGGACGACATCAAGGGGTCGTCGACGCGGGGCGGGCACCCGGCACCTTTTCCCACAGAACTCGCCGAAAGGCTGATTAGGATGTTCTCGTTTGCGGGCGACCTAGTGCTAGATCCATTCATGGGCCAAGGGTCGACCAACATCGCGGCTATCTCGACAGGGAGGAACTCGATTGGCAACGAATTAGAAGAGAGATACTTCAAGTTGGCATGCGAAAGAGTCAAAAGAGCATCCCAAGCGCCCGGCTTGTTCGGTCCTAGGCAAGCCGTTGTCAAAGTCGAGCAAGGTCGAGACGCAAAGCAGGTCAAGACCGCATGAGCGTCGCACCAGACTATCGACTTTTGCGGGCGTTTGAGTCTGCCTTCAATGGTAAGAAGTACTTGCACCGAAATTCCAGCATCGGTAATCAAATCGCGCTTGAATTATATGAAGACTTGTACGAAATCGGCAGATCCCAAAAACTTTCAGATCGGATAGACAAAAAGCGGTGCGTGATCAATGTGAACGGCGATCTGACTGGAATCGTCTCCCGTCGCGCTGACGGTACATTCGGCCAGAGAAATCCAAGTGCAAAAGCTATCAATGAGCCCGGTTTCATCGTGGCTCGAAGTCATCTTGCAACGACGGAAATCGGCGTTGAGGTCAAGATACTGGCGAAGGCCATGATCAAGCAGATCGGTCGGGTCGACAGTGACTTACGCGAGCAGGTATCAAATTTCAAGAAAGGCGGCAAAAAAGCCATCTCATTAGGACTCGTGGGGGTCAACCACGCCGATCACTACGTCTCTTTTGAAGGCGACCGACCTTACCCGACGGATGGGACAAGCCGCTTCAGGCATCCTTCCCAAGAGGCACCTGCCGCCGAGGAACGCCTCGCGCGTGACACGAAACCAAAATTCGACGAATTCCTCTTTCTGCGTTTTAAAGCAACCAATGCCGAGCCGTTTCTCTTCGAGTGGCTCAACCGGAGAACCGTATTATTAGAGTACGGTGCGGTTCTAGCCCGCATCTCCAGCAGTTACGACGCTCGCTTCTAAAACTGCACCGTGCACTAAGGCGCCCCGACGCGAAGCGGTGTCCTTAGCCGGTGTCTTGCGATCTGAACGTAAGTATCCGCAGAAGCGTTGGCCGCACGCCTAGCGGCGGGCTACCTGACCAGACCTGTCGAACTTTCGCGGCGGGGCTGTCGTTAGTCCTCACGCGTTCTTGGCAGCGAACGCGGCGCCTCTCCGGCGCGAGTCATTCTTTCGAGACTGAAATGAGGAGAAACTAGGGGGTCGAATCAAGCTACGTCCTTATTTAGCTGGACTGATTAGGCCAAGCTCGACCGCGCTCGTGACGTCAACGCCGCGCCGTCTTAATTCCTGGGAAAGCGCTTGCTGACAGTTCTCAGCCAGGTGAAACCTTATTGTCCGGGCCATTGGCCGTCCACTGCTTCAATCTCTCGGACAATGTGCCGCGATTCTGCTGTGCGATCTCAGCGTAATGGTCGTCGTCGGCCTTGATATCGGCGTCGATGTCGGCCCTATGGTCGTGGTAGAAAGCCAATGCGGCGTAGACGTCAGAAAGGGTCAAGCTCGTAACGACAGCACACCCACCGCGCCTATTGGACTGCCACTATTCCTTAACGCATGAAGTGGCTTGATCGCCCGCCACGCTACATATATAATAAAGTTGAAGTCGCCAGTTCGTGATGGGCTGGCGGATCGGTCAAGCTGGCCCCGTGACGACCCCTCGTCGCGGGGCTTTTTCTTTGGGATACCGGTGCCGGACCGCCCCGCACCAAAGGAGTGTCTATCGTGACGAGCCGCCTTCTCAGCACGATGCTCGCGGTCTTGGTCGTGGTCCCGGCCGGCGTTGCGGTCAATTGGTTGTCGGGTCCCCGAAAGCCCGGCACGGACGCCGTCGAGGATCAATCAAGGTGTGCGACCATGTTTGCTCCGATCGGTCCAGTCCGGCTGCTGTTCGCCCTGCTCAAGTCCAACACGGCATGGCCCCGAACCCCGGGAGGCGGCTCAAATGAGTTTTGAGCTACAACGAGAACAACTTGTTGAGAATGAGTTGCGGCTGCTCGGGATCCGCGACGAAGCTGTCCTGCGCAATGCGAATCGTACCGCGGGAAGCGTTTGTGTCTGAGGAAATGCAGGAATTTGCGTACCGCAATGCGCCGCTGCCGATCGGTTCCGGGCAAACGATCTCACAACCATTGATCGTGGCGCAGATGGCCGAGGCGCTGGAGCTGGCTCCTCACGAACGGGTTCTCGAAATCGGGGCCGGTTCGGGGTATGCGGCGGCGATCTTGTCGCGGATCGCAAAAGAAGTGTTCACGATAGAACGGCATCGAGAATTGGCCGACACCGCGAGGGAGCGACTCAAGCGGCTGGGCTACGCTAACGTCCAGGTGCGCTGGGGAGATGGTACGCGCGGCTGGCCAGAAGAGGCCCCGTTTGACGCAATCGTTGTGGCGGCGGGGGGTCCGGGGATACCGCGTGCGTTGTTGGATCAACTTCGTGTCGGAGGACGCCTCGTGATTCCCGTCGGCGAGGAGCAAGACTCCCAACAACTGATTCGCGCAATTCGAAGAGGAGACGAGCAATTCGAGTATGAAGATTTGGGCGCCGTGCGATTTGTCCCATTGATCGGCGAAGCCGGTTGGCGGCCGGAGGAGGAAAGCACCTGGCCGAGTGTGCCCAAACGGACCGCCAAAGCGGGACCGACGCTTCCCGAGCTGATCCGGGAGACTGCTGAGCCATTTTATTCATTCACTGGCTCCGCGATTTCAACCTAGAGCGGCGACCGCCAGGGCGACGGGTCGGATTTTACGGTCTGGATCTTTACAGCCTGTTTACCTCGGTCAATTGCGTGCTCAACTACCTCGACCGGGTCGATCCCCAGGCTGCGGCGACGGCGCGGGTCCGTTATGGATGCCTCACGCCCTGGGAAGGGGATCCCGCCACTTACGGACGGGCGACGTTGACAGGCCAGTATCGCAGTTGTGAACGTGAAGTGGTGCGGATGCTTCAAGAGCTGACCGAGCGCCGAATCGCAGCCTCGGTCCAAGACGGCGAAGACCTGTTTAACGCCCAGTTGAACGCCCGACTGGTGGCCGATGCCGAGCACTATTATCGGATCATTAATTCTGTATTGGTCCAAATCTCGATCAGAACGCAAACATCTGCTGTGATCTTCGACAGCATGTGCCAATCCGCCAGCAGCGGTACGGCCTTCCTCGCTTGTCTGTCAGCACCTAGCTATAATGAGGCATCAGCGCCGTTACGCCTGTTGGCCATTTTTTTGTCCCGCGGGACGTTCCTCCGCAAGCTACTTGGTCGCGGCACCGCAGGGTAAGTCATGCCGACGAGCGACAGCCAAGCCGATGAATTGCTTCGGCTGCGTAACACAATGCGCGATCAGGTGGCGCTCTCGGCGCTGCCCGCGGTCTGGGCCGGCTACGCGCCTGATCATATCGCCAAGAGCCTTGCTGAAACTCTGTTAAACGCCCTTACCCTGGACTTCGTGTACGTCCGGGTTCGCGATGGATGTTCGGCAGGTGACGTCGAAACAGCCTGTGCCGAGGGCCTTACAGCCGATAGAGAGCAAGTGCGTGCGGTTGCAGAGACGCTGGCGCCGTGGCTCATGCCCGGCGCCACCGAACTGCCACCAGTTGTCATTGATCCCTTTCGCCGCGGAGACCTGCGCGTCGCGGTCGCTCGGTTTGAGCACACCGCGAATGAGGGGGTCGTGATTGCCTGCTCTCGGCGGTTGGATTTTCCGACCGAGGCCGACCGCCTGTTACTGAGCGTCGGCACAAACCAGATGGCCAACGTGCTTGAGCGCAAGCGGGCCGAGGAAGACCTCTCCCGCCTGACCACCGAGTCTGAGCGGCAGCGCCGCGTCTATGAGACGGCACTGTCGAACACCGTCGATTTCAACTATGTTTTCGACCGCGACGGGCGGTTTACCTTCGTCAACAAGGCCCTTTTGACGCTGTGGCGAAAGGATCTGGCGGACGCCATCGGCAAGACTTTCTTCGAATTGGACTACCCGCCGGACCTGGCCGCGCGGCTCCAGCGCCAAATCCAGGAAGTCATCGACACCCAGCGGCCCCTGAGGGACGAGACGCCCTACACAAGCTTCGACGGCACGCGCGCCTATGAATATATCTTCGTGCCAGTCTTCGGCGCCAACGGCTCGGTCGAGGCGGTCGTGGGCTCGACCCGCGACATCACGGAACGTAAGGCGATCGAAGAATCGCTGCGCGAGGCCGACCGCAAGAAAGACGAGTTCATCTCGCTCTTGGCCCACGAACTTCGCAATCCCCTTGCCCCGATCCGCAATGGTCTGGAGGTCATGCGGCTGGCCGGCGCAGACGCCGGCTCCGCAGTGGCCGAAGTACGCTCCATGATGGACCGACAGCTAGGACACATGGTCAGGCTGATCGACGACCTGATGGACGTGAGCCGCATCAACCGAAGCAAGATGGAATTGCGACGGGCACGCGTCGCGCTGAAAGACGTGGTGAATGCTGCCATAGAGACGTCGCGGCCGGCGATCGACGCTCAAGAGCATGAGCTGAACGTCTCGCTGCCGCAAAGGCCCGTCTTCCTCGACGCCGACCTTACGCGCCTGGCCCAGGTGTTCAGCAATCTGCTGACCAACAGTGCCAAGTACACTGGACGGGGCGGCCGCATCTGGCTGACCGCTGAGCGGCGCGGCGCGGAAGTGGTCGTGTCCGTGCGCGATACTGGCATAGGCATCCCAGTGGAGTCGCTGGAAAACATATTCGACATGTTCTCGCAGGTGGACCGTAGCATTGAGCGCAGCAGCGGTGGCCTCGGGATCGGGTTGGCGCTGGTCAAGGGACTGGTCGAGATGCACGGCGGGACGGTCACCGCAGCGAGCGAAGGACCAGGGCGGGGCAGCACCTTCACCGTCACCTTGCCGACGATGGCCCCTCGGATGGAAGCGGCTATCGCCTCACCTTCTGGTTACGGGCACGCCGAATCCGGACCGAGGCGGCGCGTTCTTGTTGCGGACGATAACCGCGACGGTGCGGATAGCCTCGCCATGATGTTCCGACTCATGGGCAATGAGGTCCGGACGGCTCATGACGGCGTCGCGGCGCTGGCACAAGCCGAGGCGTTCCTGCCCGAAATCGTGCTGATGGACGTAGGTATGCCAAAGCTAAACGGCCTCGACGCCGCCCGCCGCATCCGGGAAAAGCCGTGGGGCAAAACCATGACGATCATCGCGCTGACAGGTTGGGGACAGGACGAGGACAAGGAGCGATCACGGGAAGCCGGGTGTAACGGCCACCTCGTCAAACCTGTCAACCTCGCTGATCTCGAGACGCTGTTGGCGGCCGTGCCGGGGAGCGTGATTTAACCGCGGCGCTCTCGGATGTCCTTTCCTTTCGGAACTCACTCGAGGAGGCCGAACGGATCAGGCAATAGTCGTCGCGCGGTCGAGTCGGGCGGGTGCACGAGCCCGGCGCCGCGACGCGACAGTCAGCGACGAGAGCAGGCAGCCCGAGCCCAGCAGAACGACCGCATCGGGTTCCGGCACCGACGCCGACTGGATAGCGGCAACTTCCTGGTTCCAGTAGGACGGCAGAACGTCGTAGGGATTGGGAAGCGCCCGGTCGGTTACGTAGACGTAACCGACGTTGCGCTGGGCCGCCAGCTCGATGTCTGCGTTCATGGCAGATACTGACGACTCATTGTAGAGGACATTCGCGAAGTGGTCCGGCGAATAGCCGTTGACCCAGCTCGCGGGATTGGTGCTCTGGTAAAATTTGGCATCATTCTCGTAGGTCACAAGCGTATCTGCGCCTTGCGTCTTCGGTGCAAGGTAGCCCGGATCCGTGTTGGTGCCGGGGTTTCCGATTACCTGGTATGACGAGCTCAGGCCCTTGATGAAGGTGTACAAAGTGTGGTAGTAGGCGAGATCGCTCGCGCTATTATCGTTGGTCATCGCGTCGAGGAAAAAACCATTGATCAATTTTCCGTATTGAGAGATGTAAGTGGATAGTTCGCTTTCGACGACCGAGACGGGGACATTCGCATAATTCGTGTAGACGTACGCGACGGCCTTGCCTCCCGCATTCTCGAGGTTCGTCATGGCGTTGACATAATTCGGGTCAGCCGGCCCGGGCAAAGGTCCGCTGTCGGGGTTGAAGATGGCCGTGACGGGGATCTGGTTGGCCGTGGCAGCCATCTGAGCCCATCCGTCGGTGTATCCCTCGGATCCGCCGGTGCCGGGGTAGAAGTAGGCAGGCACAAGGACACCCATGCTGCCGGCGATTGCAGGCGGCGGCAGACCGATCATCCCGGTCACTACGACAGCGGTGCAGAGCAACATGTAGCCATAGGCGAATTTGGAATGGGCCACTTGAATCCCTTCCCCGACAATTCGAATACTAGGAATAGCGTCGTCGCGCTCGAACAGTCCTTGGAATCGCACTTGTACTCGGGACCGAGCGGTCACGCAAGGACGTATGAATTCCCGTTGCATTTTTGCAACATGGATACTCGGCACAGACCGGGGGGCTCTGAGGGAGTGACACCGCGGCTAAGGATACTCGCAGGTTTCCAGGGCAGGAGTCTGCCAAGACCGTTTGAGCCTGCCATGACATGACTTGATTGGCGCGGCGCAAAACGACGCGTATTGCCGCAATAGCGATGTGTTGTAGGGCTCCAAGAGTGCTGCCGCGAAGATCTGAATTTGGCGCGGGTATCGATGCCGAATGACGCGAATAGGCGAGGCTATTCGTGGTACGATAATGGTTGGATGCGTGCGCAGCGAAACGCCACGTCTGTGCGCTAACACGACCGATCAATTGCCGTGAAGCTGGCCGGGAGAGCCGAGGGTGCGTCCCGTCCATACCGCTCGGGAGTTCTCGCCATGTCCAAGCCACCCCCTGACCGTGATCTGCTGTTCGGCTTGCTCGCGCTGCAAAACGGTCTGGTCAACCAGGTCCAGCTCGTCGCGGCGTTCCAGGCATGGACCCTGGACAAGGGGCGGCCGCTCGCTGAGCATTTCGTGCGCCGCGGGGAGCTTGACCTGGAGGATCGAAGTGCAGTCGAGGTGCTCGTCGCACGGCATGTCAAGAAGCACGGGGGCGATGTGGAGAAAAGCCTGGCCGCCGTTTCGGCCGCCAAATCGACGCGGGAAAGCCTGGCGCGAATTGGCGACCCACAGATCGGTGTGACGCTCGGCTACGTCGGCTCGGCAGGCGGCTCGACCCTGGATGACGATGTCAACAGCACGGCCTCGTATGCCGTCGGATCGGCCACTAGCGACGGCCAGCGGTTTCGTGTGCTCCGACCGCACGCGCGGGGTGGGTTGGGGGCTGTCTTTGTGGCCCTCGATAGCGAGCTGAATCGCGAGGTGGCGCTCAAGCAGATCCTGGCACACCACGCCGACGACCCGGTCAGCCGCCAGCGGTTCTTGATCGAGGCCGAGATCACCGGCGGACTCGAACACCCCGGGATCGTGCCCGTTTACGGGCTGGGCGCGTACGCCGATGGCCGCCCCTACTACGCGATGCGCTTGATCAAAGGCGAGAGCCTCAAGGAGGCAATCGATCGCTTCCATGGCGACGAGGCCTTGAAGGGCGACTCCGGCCGTCGTTCGCTGGTGCTGCGCCAGTTGCTGCGGCGGTTCACGGATGTCTGCAATGCGGTCGAGTACGCCCACAGCCGGGGCGTCCTGCACCGGGATATCAAGCCTGCAAATATCATCGTCGGCAATCACGGCGAAACTCTGGTCGTCGATTGGGGACTGGGCAAGACACTGGGGCAGTTGGAACCCGAAATCCAGGTCGATGAGCGCAAGCTGGTGCTGAGCTCGGCCAGCGGATCGGCCGAGACATTGCCCGGTAGCGCGCTGGGAACACCGGCCTACATGAGTCCCGAGCAGTCGTGCGGCGATCTTGACCGGCTGGGTCCGCGGTCGGACGTCTACAGCCTTGGTGCAACGCTTTACTGCCTCCTGACCGGGAAACCGCCGTTTGAGGGCGGCGACATTGGCAAGGTGCTCCAAGACGTTCAACGGGGCAACTTTCCCCCGCCGCGCCAACTTGACCCGTCGATCGACAAGGCACTCGAGGCGGTCTGCAAAAAGGCGATGGCAACCAAGCCCGGGGACCGCTATGACTCCTGCCATGCGCTGGCTGCGGACATTGAGCGGTGGACAGCCGACGTGCCGGTCACGTCCTGGACCGAGCCGTTCACCCGGCGGGCCCGGCGGTGGATGAACCGGAACCGAACGGCCGTCACATCAGCAGCTGCGGCCGTCATGGTGGCGCTGGCCGGGCTGGGTGCAGTCGTGACCGTGCAGGCCCGAGCCAACGGCGCACTCACAGCTCTTAACGCGAGGCTGTACGAGTCGAACGCAAAGGTGATCCGCGCCAACGTCGAGCTCTCTGCCGCCAACGACAAGATCACACAGGCCAACGCCGAGCTCACGGCCGAGCGTGAAAAAGTGCAGGCCCGCTTTGACCTCGCTCGGGACGCGATCCGGCTATTCCACGGCGAGGTCAGCGAGGACTTGCTCTTGAAGGAGAAGCAATTCGAGGACTTGCGGCATAAGCTCTTGCGCGGAGCGGCCGACTTCTACGGCAAGCTAGAGGCACTGCTGCAGGGTCAGAGTGATCGGGCTTCGCGCGCGGCGCTCGGGCAGGCGTACGATGAACTGGGTGATCTGACGGCGAGGATCGGCAATCAGCCAGAGGCGCTTGGCGTGCACAAAAAGGCGCTGGCGGTCCGCCGCTCGCTGGTGGCCGGCCCCGACGGTGACGCCAGGGCGGCGCTCGAGGTGGCCAAGAGCCTGACCGCCGTCGGCCTCCTCAGCCGCCAAACCGGAGACACGGCGGGGGCCCTGGCAGCGTTCGAGGAGGCGCGCACACTCGCCGACGGAGTTGTCGCCAAGAGCGGCGGGAGCGACGAGGCGCGGGAAGTTTTGGGCACCAGCCATTACCAGATCGCCCGGCTGCTTTCGATCACCGGCAAGCCGTCCCAGGCACTGCAGGCGCTCGACCAGGCGCTTGCGATCCGGCGGGCGCTGGCCGACGCCAATCCCGCAGTCACAAGGTTCCAAAGCGAGCTGGCGAGTAGCCACAACTTGGTCGGCTATGTGCTGTCGTACATCGGCAAGCAGTCCGAGGCGCTCAGGGCGTACGACCGGTCACTGGCAATCCTGCGGACGTTGGTCGATGCCAGGCCGGCCGTCATTCAGTTCCAGAGCGATCTTGCCAGGTGCTACAACAACGTCGGCGCCGTACTGTCCAGAATCAACAAAAAAATCGAGGCATTGAAGCCGCTCGGCGAGGCGCTGGCGATTCGGCAGAAGCTGGCTGACGCCAATCCTGCTGTGACCGAGTTCCAGTCCGATGTGGCGTTCAGCCACGACAACATCAGCGGCGTCCTGTCGAATATCGGCAAACTGCCCGAAGCCCTGGCAGAGTCCGGTCAGGCACTGGCGATCCGCGAGAAGTTGGCCGACTCAAACCCCGCCGTCACCCAGTTCCAAAGCAACCTGGCGCGAAGCCACACGGGAATGGCGCTACTGCACTACCAGCTCAACAAGCGGTCCGAAGCGCTGAAATCGTTCAACGAGGCCCAGGTGATCCAGCAGCGACTGGTCGACGCTAATCCCAGTGTCACCGACTTTCAGAACGATCTGGCGCGGTGTTTGAGCAACATCGGCGACCTCCTTGCCAAGGAGGGCCGAATCCCGGAGACAATGACCACATTGGAAAAGGGGCTGGCGATCTCCGTGAAGCTCGCCACTCTCCATCCTGAGTTCCCGGCGTACCAGACCCAGACGGCGATCACTTCCATCGACCTCGGTATGCTGAAAGCGGACCATGGCGACCCGGCCGGCGGCTTGCGGCTCTGCCGTGGCGCGTTGGATCGGCTGAACGATATCAAGACACCGCAAATTGAGGAACTCTATATGCTGGCCCGCGCCACTCGATGATTGGAGAGCTCATGGCACGCGGTCCGGCCGAGCCGAGCCGCAAGTCGACCAACGCGCCCGCCGCACATTTCGACGCCGCCATGGCAGCGCTCCGACGCGCAGTTGCGCTGGGCTTTCGCGATCCGGTCAACATGCCTACTGACAGGGCCATCGACGCGCTCCGTTCACGCCCCGATTTCCAGCTTCTAATGATAGACCTGGCCATGCCGAAAAACTCGTTCGCGCCATGAAGTTCGCGGACGACGAGATCGCAGCAATATGATCAGGCACGGAGCGCAGCCGATCGAGATCCCGTATTGGTCGTGATTGTCGTCCTGTGCCCTGACGTGGTATCGATGGTTTCGATTTGCGTGAAGGCAGAGCTCTGAGCGGCTAGTTGATTAGTCGCGGGAAGTGTCACCGAATCCGTTGCTTGGGCTCGCGACGCTCGATACGGGAACCGGCCCTTCATGTTCAAGAGAGGCTTTTCGAACCGCGCCCAAGAAACGGCGGCCAGTGCGTATATCAGGAGAATTACTGGAACGTTCATGACTGACGTTCGCCCATGCCCGCGGAGCGTAACGAGCAGATCGTCTGACAACACAAGAATGACGTAGTGGTAAACATAGAGTCCATAACTGAGCGTCCCGAGGTGCACAAGTCGGGGCCGCCGCAACCAGGCCACGGAACGCCTGCCCGCGTGTGTGATCACCAATCCGACGACCGCGGCAAAAAGGAGGTTGATCGCCAGAACCGAAAACGCAGCTCCCTCGGGCGGCCTTCCGAAAGTCGGGAGGGTGCCGCGAGCGAGCACGACGATGACGACGGTGAGCGCGATCAGCGTTATACTCGCAAAAGCTCGTTGATAAGCTGCACGACGCCTGTCGACTTCCTCGGAGTTGACAAGTATAGCCGCGACCACGCCACCGAGCGCGAAGCCGTCCGCCCGGGCCAGCATAAGCCACGAGTTAAACCCCCCTGCCCGCGCCGCGACCGATAGCGCCGCCAGTCCCAGGGCGAGTGGGATTACTGCGCGTCGGCCTATCATGACCACTAAGATAGGCCAGACGACATAGAATTGTTCCTCGTTCGCCAGCGTCCAGAGGTGCGCGACGTAAGGACTAAACGGCGGGACTGGGCCCAACCAGTAGAGCGGCAGATTCTGGGTGTAAGTGAGATAATAACCGAGCCCTTTCCAGTCGGTCGGCCGCGGGAGCCACGGTCCGACGATCACGAGTGTGAGAATCGTTAAATAGTAGACTGGCCAAATCCGCAGACCTCGGCGCACGTAAAAATTCCGCAGCAAGCACGGCGATCCTTCGTGGCGGATCAGGATCGTAGTAATCAGATATCCCGAAAGGACGAAAAAGAGGTCGACCGACGACCATCCGTATGGAACCAACGGAGGTCGCATGTGGTAGACCAGAATTACGAGGCAGGCAAGGCCTCGCAACCCATCCAGCTCGACGACCCGTGGCTCGGTGCTCGCACGAAGTATCGAAGGCACGGCACGAACGCGTGCGGAGTCACCTGTAATGCGCTGGTGAATTTTCCGGCTCGACGATGGCGGCGGACCGAAGCCGTGGACACTATCCGCCCGGTGAAGCTGGTCGCTCATGTTCGAATTTCCAGCATCTCGACTCGTCATGTCCTTCCGCGTCGTGTAGGAACCCACCCTATTGCGCTCAAGTGGGTACGGCAGACGCTGCCAAATTTCATCGGTTCGGATGCGAGTGGTTGTTATGTCGAATCTGCAACAGGTGGTCTAGCTCAAATCCATCTGTAAATAGTTAAATTTTGTTAGCGTTCAAGCTGTCACCGGATCATGGTCGATCTCGTGTCGAGTGCAACGGTCAGACAGCCACAGCGTGCCGCTTCGTGCCAGGACAGGAGGAAAACGATCAAGGGCGGCGGTGCTGCGGCCCACCCTTTCGGACTCTGAAATCGGCGCCAACGGAATGGGCCTAGTTGGCGACGCACCAATCTTGAGACGTGATGCTTCCAGTTATACATCGCGTTTAAAGATATCTATTCCACTTATATGGTGATGGACACTCTGTTATTATGAATTGGTGAAAACGTGTTACGTCCGCGAAGAAATCGCTTGTCACTGGACGTGCGACGAAGAGACGGGTTTAATGAGCGCTCAGGCAAACTGGATGAAGTCGAGGATCGAGGGTTGGTCGCCCTCGGAATTCTCGGCTCCTATCACCGCATCCTGCCTGAGCTCCTCCCGAACCACGGAGAATAACCATGGGATTTTGCCAAAATCGTCGAGATTTCCTGCGGGTCGCGGGAGCCTCCCTGCTGGCCCCTCTGGTCGAACTGCCACAGATCAGGGCTGCGCAGCCGAATCCGTCCCTGCCTGTGAGCATCGCCCGCTGCAAGGACTATGAACCTGAAATTGTGCTCAAGCAGCTCCAGACAATGATGGATCAGATTGGCGGCATTCAAAAACTGGTTGCCGGCAAGACCGTTGCGATCAAGGTCAACCTGACTGGCGACGTGCATCAGAAGGCGCTCGGCCTGCACCCTGGCCGAACATATCATGTCCATCCCAACGTGGTCATGGCCACCGCGACCGTACTTGATCGGGCCGGCGCCGCCGCATCCGCTTCCTGGAATCGACTTACCAGCTCACCCCGTTTGAGACGTACCTGCGCGAGGGGGGTTGGGACATGAACGGTCTGGCCGCGCTCAAGGCCACCGTAGAATTCGAAGACACCCGCAACCTTGGCAAGGGAACGAAATACCACGAGGTCAAGGTACCGTGGGGTGGCAGTCTCTTCCCTGCGTATCACCTGAACCATTCCTATGTTGATTGCGACGTTTATGTGTCGCTCGCCAAGCTCAAGAATCATGCGACGGCGGGCGTGACGATGGGAATCAAGAACAATTTCGGGATCACCCCGCCCGCACTTTACTCCCATCACCAGCCCAACGAGCAAGCCATGTCGGCCCGCGTGGCCGTGTTCCACACTGGCAAAGAGCGGCCGGCGGATGGGCTTCCCCAGGAGGTTGACCCCAACTCGCCACGTCGGCCGACTTACCGAGTCCCGCGTCACACCATCGACTCGTTCGGCATCCGGCCGATCGACCTTACGATTATCGATGGGATCGAGACGGTCTCTGGCGGCGAGGGGCCGTGGCTGACACTCGGCTTGCAGCAACCAGGCTTGATGATGGCGGGCCGAAACGCGGTTTGCACCGATGCGGTCGGCACGGCAGTGATGGGATACGACCCGACGGCCGCACCGGGTACTGGCGTTTTCCCCGGCGACAATCATTTGGCCATGGCCGCCAAGCTCGGGCTCGGAACGCACAACCCGAAGGAGATCGAGGTCGTGGGGTTGTCGATCAAGGAGGCACTGCACCCGTTCGGCTGGTTACCGCGCGAGCGAAACACCTAAACCAACCGCACGCTTCCCAACGGCTAGGCGGCGATCGGCGAGGTGGGTGTCGCGATCGGTAAAAATCGACCGCGTCATCCGCCGACCTTCGTCGGGTAATGCCGATGTAGCTCACTCGATGAC
This sequence comes from uncultured Isosphaeraceae bacterium, assembly GCA_963850935.1. Taxonomy (GTDB): domain Bacteria; phylum Planctomycetota; class Planctomycetia; order Isosphaerales; family Isosphaeraceae; genus CAWFRS01. Next base: position 285,367 of record CAWKNT010000023.1, on the reverse strand, counting down.
AAGGCGCTTGAGAATAGCAGTTCCGCGGCTGTCGAGCGCGACTTCCGCACAGAGCCGACGGCTCCGCACAGCGTTCTCGTAGTCGTGACCCGTTCCTTCCTGAACATAGAATGACTCGATGCCGTATGTCGCTCGACAAGAGATAGGCAACACCTGCAGCGAACGGCCGGCTTCTGTCTGCCGTCAAGCCGAAACGGATCAGCCCGAACGCGACCACGACCATCGCGATGTTGGCCGCGATCGTGGACACGAGCGGCTCGCTCACCGTCGTCTCGAGCAAGGCGAGGAGAGCAAACAATGCCAGTAAACTGAGCGGGGGTGATTGGCGGATCACAATTTGCCGGATCGACCTGGCGAGCGAGTCGTGAGCTTGTTTCAAATCACTGTACGACTTTTGCTGGACGAAAAACGCCGCGATCGGCGTGGCGCCCGCCAAAATCAAGATCAGGATCATCTGCTCCAATCCACCTACCCACATCGTGCCGGAATTGAAGATAACTTCCTTGTGGAACTGATAAAAGCTGAGCGGTATGAGCGTCGCGCCCACGAGCACGACGCCATAGAACCGGTAGGGGATCGCGAGCTCGCTTCGCGGCGGGTGCAGCGCTGCCACCAGCAGCATGAGCGACCCGATGGCTCCAATAAAGAACGTTGGGTTGGCCTGCATTTTCCAGGCGATCGGCTGGAGCACGACCCACCAGGCCAATAGCGGGACGTACATCCCAATTGTCGTCGCCGAGCTTTTGCGATACGCCCACCAGAGCCCGGGAGCGATCAAAAGCGGCAATGAATAACCCGCGCTTGGTACTCCCCAGATAAGCCTGTCGAGTGACAGCACTTCAAAACCGATCCAGAGCGCCAGAAGCCCCGCGAAGAGAAGATGAAGCAAGATCTCGTCTAAGAAAAGAGCGAACGGCAAGACGCCGATGGCCCACCACCAGAGGGCGTCGTAGTTGCTTGATTCGATATGGAAGATCTGCGCGAGCAACCAGATTGCTGCGCCAAAGAACAGGCAGCCCATGAAGAAGGCGACTTCGGAAAGTGCCCGCCAGCCGAGGCGATAGCGCAGGCTAAACCCCGTGGCGTGCGTCGCGATCAGAGCTCCAAAGATCGCGGTGATCTTGAGCGGCGCCGGCATCTGTTCCCAGTTGTATCCGACCAAAAGCAGCACACCGAGCCCAACCAGGAACGCCGCCAGGGCAAGCAACGTGAATAATCCGCGGGTTTTTTGGCGAGCCTCGAAGGATTCGCGTGATTCATACAGCCCCGTGAGCGCTTTCGAGCGATCCTCGTCGATTAACCCCATCGACTGCCAGATTGCAATCTCGCCTTCGAGCCAATCTCGCTGGGATCGGGTGACCAGCCGACTCATGGTGTCCCCTCGCTACCGGCGATTCTCGTAATTTCCAAGTGCTCGCATATTAAGAATATGGCTATCGATCGCATCTGTGTGCCACAACGAAGCTGGAAAATCAGAGCAGTCGCCGCGTTCAACGGCGCGAGATCATCGCCGAAACGCGACGGCATGGAACCAGCCCTCAATTCGCTTTGCAGTCGCCCCGACTTTCAGTCCCTATTGCTCGAGCTGGAGCGAACGTCCAACTCCTGTCGACACTTGTATTGTTAAGTTTTCTTGCGTGTAGATGCTCGGTGAAAGTCTGTCACTAATTACTACGGATCTGTGTTAGAATCATTGGCGGCCGAATTTATCGTTTCCATCGCGAAAAAAAGTCGTGCGTACCAGCCTATTTTAGCGGCCGTTTTCGTGAAACGATCCAGCTTGAGTCTTTTCACGTACATAATGTAAAGGCGCGTCCGAGCCGGATCGCCAAGGACTCGCGTAACGAGCAGAAACTCAGTGGTCGGTCACCAAAAAAAGGATATTCGAGCCATTAAGGAACGTTGCATGAAACAATCGTTTGCTGAGCAGCAATGTCGGACCCACGCCGGGAGTTCGCGGTGATATGGTTCGTGCGATCATCACCTGGAGCCTCCACAATCGCCTGATCGTGCTCCTGGGCGTTGTGGCGCTGATCGGGGCGGGCATTCACTCGGCCCAGAACCTCAACGTTGAGGCTTATCCCGATCCGACCCCGCCCTTGGTCGAGGTGATCACGCAAAATCCCGGTGCCAGCCCCGAGGAGATGGAGCGGCTGATCGGCATCCCCATCGAGACGGCCCTCAACGGGATGCCGGGGCTCGAATACCTCCGCAGCACGTCGATTTCCGGCCTGAACGACATCAAGTGCCAGTTCAAGTACGGGACGGATTACTGGCAGGCCCGCCAGGAGCTGATCAACCGGCTCGCGGCGATCGGCAACCTGCCGCCGGGCGTGACGCCTGGACTCTCCCCCTGGAGCCCGATCGGCGAGATCGTTCGCTATGTGCTGGAAGGCCCTGGCTATACGACCACGCAGCTCAAGGCCGTGCAAGACTGGGTGCTCAACCGTGCCTTCAAACAGGTGCCCGGCGTGATCGACGTGACGGGCTACGGCGGGACCGTCAAGCAATATCAAATCCTGGTCGACACGCGGCTGATGAAACAGTACGGCGTGACGATGCAGCAGGTCGAAGACGCGATCAAGAAATCCAACGCCAATGTCGGGGGCGACATCCTGGCCCTGGGAACGCAGTCGCACAATGTCCGCGCCATCGGCCTCTTGGGCAAAGGGATCGACCCACTCGATCCGGCCAAGGTCGTCGCGGTCCGCCGAGATCGAGGCCAAGAAAGCTCGATGATATCCGCAAGGTCGTCGTCGACACTTCGGACGACGGCACGCCGATTTTCGTCCGCCAGATCGCGCAGGTCGTGATCGGCCACCAGCCCCGGCTGGGGATCGTCGGCCGCGGCACACGAAGACGATGTCGTCGAGGGCATCGTCCTGATGCGCAAATACGAGAAATCGCTGCCGACGGCCGAGGCGGTCGCGGCGAAGATGGAGGAGATCGAGCGCGAGCACCTGCTGCCCAAGGGGATGAAGCTCACGGTCTTCAATCAGCGCACCGATCTGGTCGATGTCACGACGCACAACGTGCTGCACAACCTGGTGGAAGGCATGGTCCTGGTGATCGTGGTCTTGTTCGTCTTTCTGGGCGACCTGGCCAGCGCGGGCATCGTGGCGATCATGATCCCGCTGGCGCTCTTGTTCTCGGTGACCGTGCTCTATGTCCAGGGCAAGTCCGCCAATCTGCTGTCGATCGGCGCGGTCGACTTCGGGATCATCGTCGACAGCTCGGTGATCATCGTCGAAAACATCTACCGGCACATCACGGCCCACGACGCCGACCGCATCCCGGCCCTTCATCGAGCGGATCATCGAGGCCTCGTACGAGATCGAGCGGTCGTTGTTCTTCTCGACGACGATCATCGTCTGTGCGTTCATCCCGCTTGTTCGCGATGACCGGGCCGGAAGGGGCCTTGTTCGGCCCGATGGCCAGCACCTACGCGTTCGCGATCTTCGGCGCCTTGCTACTGGCCCTCACGTTGGCCCCGGTCTTGTGTTCATTTCTGCTGGTAAACAAGACCGAGGAGACCGACACGTTCGTCGATCGGATGATGAAGCGGCGTTATCTTCGCAACCTGGACCGTCGTCCTCGAACCATCGTTATCTCACTCTGCTCCTGATGGGCGGGCTGTTGGCTTTCACGCTGAGCTCTGGTGCCGACGCTGGGCGGCGAGTTCATGCCGCAACTGGAGGAGGGGAACCTCTGGATCCGGGGCATCATGCCCCGCACGACCTCGCTGGCGGAGTCGGCCCGAATCGCTCCGCGGCTCCGCGAGGTGATGGCCTCGATTCCCGAGGTCCGCGGCGTGATGTCGCAGGTGGGCCGGCCGGACGACGGCACCGACATCACCAGCTTTTTCAACCTGGAGTTCAACGTCCCCTTGAAGCCGATGGAAGAGTGGCGGAAACGAACCAGGACGATCTTCGGGCATCCGGTCTCGTTCATCTGGAATGGCGAAGACCTGCTCGCCCGCACGATCACGCGCGAGGAGGTCCAGGACGAGATGATGGAGCGATTCCGTGAGGAATTCCCGGCTCTTGATTTCAGCTTCTCGCAGCTCATCCGCGACAACGTCGAGGAAGCGCTCTCGGGCGTGAAGGGGGCCAACTCGGTCAAGCTGTTCGGCTCCGACCTGGAGGTGCTGGAAAAGAACGGCGAGAAGATCGCCAACATCCTGCGGTCGGTACGGGGAATCCAGAACGTCGGCGTGTTCCACATCGTCGGCCAGCCCAACCTCGAGATCGAGATCGATCGCGAGGCCTGCGCCCGGTACGGGATCAACGTGGCGGACGTCGAGTCGAACGTCAAGGTGGCGATCGGCGGCGAGGCGTTCTCGCAGATGGTCGAGGGAGAGAAGCTCTACGACATCGTTCTGAGGCTGCCCACAAGACCTGCGCGACGATCCCGGCGACATCGCCCGACCTGGCCGTCGACGTGCCCGGCCCCAAAGGCAAGCCGGGCGCGCGTATCCCACTGTCGCATCTGGCCAAGATCGACCCGCACAAGCCGGGCGCATCGTACATCTACCGCGAAAACAATCGCCGCTACCTGCCGATCAAGTTCGCCGTTCAAGGCCGAGACCTGGCCTCGGCGATCGGTGAGGCCCAGGCCAAGGTGAACGACCCCAAGTACGGGGCCGTATTGCCGCCGGGCTACCGGCTCGATTGGTCGGGCGAGTTTGCCCAGATGGAAAAGGCCAATGCCCGATTGATGTGGATCGTGCCGATCTCGATCGGGCTGATCATGGTTCTGCTTTACACGGCGTTCAGCTCCCTGAAGGATGCCCTGCTGGTCATGGTGAACGTCGTCGCCGCGACGATGGGGGGCGTCTGGGCACTGAAGCTGACGGGCACGCCGTTCTCGATCTCGGCGGCCGTCGGGTTCATCTCGATCTTCGGCGTCGCCGTCCAGGACGGAGTGCTCTTGATCTCGTACTTCAATCAGATGCGTCAAAGCGGCATGTCGGTGCGTGATGCCGTGATGCGCGGGGCCGAGCTGCGAGTGCGGCCCGTGGTCATGACCTCGCTGACCGCGGCGCTCGGCCTCTTGCCCGCGGCCATGGCCAACTCGATCGGCTCGCAGGCCCAGAAGCCGCTGGCGATCGTCGTGGTCGGCGGCATGCTCGTGACGCTGTTTCTGACCCGCTACCTGATGCCCGTGCTCTACACCTTCTTTCCATGCCCCAGGCAATCCTCGTCTCGACATCCCGAGCAAGGTTCACTCATGATCCAGACCGAACACTCGGCGATCTGCGGCCCATGAGCCGAATGCGAGCGATGCACGCGGCTCCCTCAACGGCGCGGCCGCCCGATCATGCTGACTCTGGCGTCCCGCCCGCATCGAGCCAGAGGCCGTGCGGCACGCCTCGCACAGAGGTGCGAAAGCTGGTCAGGCTGATCGTTCTGTTGTTGATCGTCGGCGGCTACCGCCGCCGCGGCCTGGGCCTATCCCCAAGCCCGTTCCGCGACGCCCTGTCGGCCCTGACCAAGCCCAGAGCGACCGAACCAGTGGCGCGGCACGTTCGCGTTTCCAGCCCCCGTCCGTGTCGCCCGACGGCATCCTCACGCTCGGGCGAAAAAGCAGTGCGAAGGGATGGGCCTCGAGACGGCCACGGTCGTTCCCCAGACCGAACCGATTCGCCTCGAGCTGCTGGGTACAACCGAATATGACTCCGACAATCAGACCAGGATTCGCCCCCTGTTCAAGGGGCGGGTCGATCGGGTTTATGCCAAGGTCGGCCAGCTTATCAAGAAGGGTGAACCGCTCATCGAATTTTACAGCACCGATCTGGCCGAGGCCAAGAACGCCTGCGAGATCGAGCGAATCCAATGGGTCTTCTGCAATAACCTGCTCAAGGTCCGCGAGAACCTGTCGAAGACCAATGCGATCTCACGTCAGTCTTACCTGGAAGCACAGAATGATGAGATGAAAGACCTCCGAGAATACGAGGTCGCGCGCGATAAGCTTTTGGTTTACGGCCTGACGGAAGAAGAGGTCGCCAAGGTCAAGGATGAGGTCGGATCGCAGAAAGCCAGGATGACGTTCCGCTCGCCGGCAAGCGGAATCGTTATCACTCGCGACGTCGTCCCCGGCAACGTTTACGACGACGATGACACGCTTGCTCGTCATCGAACCGCTCGATCACCTCTGGGTCTGGGGCAACGTCTTCGAGAGCGACCTCGGCCTGATCAAGCTGGGCCAATCATGGGAGATTCAGTTCCCGTTCCAGACCGAGCGGCTGCACGGCAAGGTCGAATACATCTCCAACAACGTCGACGCCGGCACGCATGCCGTGAGGGTGCGTACCTCGATCGCCAACACCGATGGCCGGATCAAGTCCGACATGCTGGTGCGAGGGTCGCTGGAAATCTCGCCCGATCCCAACCGCACCGTGGTCCCTCGGACCGCCCTGGTCGTCGATGCGGCGGCCACTTCTACGTCTACGTCAAGCTGCCCGGGCCGTCGCTCGCGATACCGCCGCGATGCCGGTGGCCGTCGCGCAAGAGAAAGACGATTACGTCGTTATCGAGTCTGGCTTGAAAAGTGGTGACGAAGTCGTGACGGTTGGTGCGCTGATCCTCGACCAGATGTTCGATAACGCCGAGTCACTCGGGCCGCAGAAGTGACCGACACCGCGGCGAACAGGAACTAGCTGCCGCCTTACACCGCGTATTGATGATTGCACCAGCACGCATCACGTGCTTGCATGCGGTCTTATTCTTATTCTTAATCGCACTCTGTCCTCTTTAATCGTATACGATTTGCTAATCAAATCGTCACAACCCATTTTGGGAGTCGGTTCGTCGCTGCGGTCGTGCAAGCAGACTCGCGGAATCTATCAGCCGACGCAGGTCAATCTGTCTAGCCAGAGTTCGACGACACTCCACAAAGGGTACGCGTCAGACTCGAAAGTGTGACAGATAAACACGCTTTGGACTCGAAAGCCTCAACAAGAGGTTGTGTAGTAAAGATCGTCCAATCGCCAAAGTTTCGCCCTCCATGATCGCCACCACGCACGATTCCTGTCCCACTGGCGTGCGATAATTGTGCGATTAATTATAAGAGCCTCATTGATTATATCGACGTGAGTATCTATCGTGGTGTTTCTTTCTCGGTCCCGGGTAACGCACTCGGCCCATTTCTTGTTGCTCAATTTCCGTGATGAGCATAAATATCACCGAAAGAAAGGCATCATGAGACACATGAATAAAGCGGATAAGCTTCGAAAATGGACTCTCGTTAAACGACGGTTTCGGTCCCTTCGCCACCGGCGCATTCGCCCCGCGTTGGAAATGCTCGAGCAGCGCGTGACCCCGTCGGTCGGTGGCGGCTGGATCAGCAGTACACAGTCTGGCCAGTCCGGCGACGGCATGTTTGGACAGTATTATGCGAATTCCACCTTGTCCGGCACGCCGTCATTCACGCGTTGGGACGATCGGATCGATTTCTCTCAGCCTGGGAGCAGCTCGGGGCCAGCGGGCTCGCCGGATCCGGCGTTCAGTGCCGTTGGGCCGAATAACTGGTCGGCCCAATGGACCGGTACCTTGACGCCCAACTTCAGCCAGACGTACACGTTTCAGATCAACTCGGCCGGCGATGGCGTGCGGTTGTGGGTCACTCCCATCGGACACCAAGAGGGCAATCCGATCATCAATGATTGGACGAGTCACGGCCCGACAACTGACACCGCCTCCATGACCCTCTACGCCGGTAAAGAATACAACGTTGAGCTCCAGTACTCCCAAACGACGGGGAGTGTACAGCAGGTTGATCTACAGTGGTCAAGCCCCTCCACTCCGCTTGAGGACATCGAGCCGGTGACGCCGGTCGGCCTCAACATCGACGGCGAAGACGCGCTCTTCGCCAACATGGTTAACGGTGGCACCCGCGCCTATTGGTGGGCCGCGGGAAACACGAGCGTTACGGTACCGACTGACAGCAACGTCTGGCCGGAAACGGATGCCGAGATTTTTCTCGGGGAAGGAGATACGGCCACCGAAGCCGGCGGATCCTATCTTGTGCAGTTCACCGGAATGGCGACCGTGTCCGACTGGCCGCAGAATGTCGATTGGTGGGTCAACGGAACCGATTTGCACAGCGGCACGCTACAAGCCGGACAGGGCTACAAACCTGCTACCAATACGACCACCGCCACGATGGTCGTCTCGCCAGGTGCGAATGCCGGCTTTTACATGACTTTCACCAATACCAGCCGTAATTCGAACCCTCCCCAGGACATCACTGCGATCAGTGATCCGGGAGACGTCGTGACGGTGACTGTCCCATCGGTCCACGGTTTCGCTCAGAATCAAGAGGTGACCGTTACCGGCTTCACAGGTAGCGCAGCAAAATATAAAGGGACATTTGTGATCACAAGCGTCAACATTAAAAACAATACTTTCACATACACAGACACCAACTCGTACACGGGTTTGCCCACCAATGTGAGCGGAGGTACTGCGCTTGTCAACCCGCAAAACGGCATCACCAACCTGTATGTGATGCAACCCACAACGCTGGGCGGCAACACCCCGTCCCCCATAGGGACGCTGTTTACTCCCTCGGCGCTCAGCATGGCCGCTCAGTATACGGTGCTGCGCTTGGTGGGCTTAGAAGGAACTAACGGCAACCTGACCTCCGACTGGGCCGATCGAACGCTCCCCTCTGACAATCTTTGGTCGGCTTACACGTTCAACAGTGAAAGCGGCGTCGATACGGGGGTCGCCAACGTTGATCCCTTTGCCGGCGTGCCGTGGGAAGTCCAGGTGGCGCTTGCCAACGAGATCGGGAAAGATGTATATATCAATATACCATCTAATGCATCGCTCAGCTACATCACGAACCTGGCGGACCTGTTCGCCTACGGCAGCAACGGGGTTACTCCTTACACCAGCGTCCAGGCTGATCCAGTCTGGGCGCCGCTCAACTCGAATCTAAAGGTCTACATCGAGTTCTCCAACGAGACCTGGAACTCCGTCTTCGTGCAGGCAACGACCCGCAACGACGGCTGGGTAAATCAATTGAGCCAACGCGCGCTTTACGATTACCTGACAGACAACAAAAATGACCCCTTGTATCCCGGCGGCGGCAGCAACGGCTACAATGACGGTGCAATCCTCGCCGACTATCCCAAGGGCAACGGCAGCAATGACAGCGCATTCCTAAGCACGTACAATGCACACCCCGCGGCGCCCGCGGACGGCGGCTCCCCTATGTATTTCAGCAACTCCGGTTCAATCAGCGGCTATTCGCTGGGTCAGGCGTGGGTCGGGCTGCGCGATGTGCAGATCAGCAACGCTTTCAAGACGGCCTTCGGCGAAACCGGTGTCAACGCTGTCGACACAAGTAGTCGGGTTCGGCCCTTGTTCGAGTGGCAATACGGTGGCAATTGGAGCGACGCTCTCGGCTTCATACAGACGGTCTACGGGTCGCAACATCCGGTCAGCTATTATCTGTACGGCGGGGGCGGCGGCTGGTATGTCGACAATACGGCCGGCGGCTTCAGCGACGTCAGTTTCACCAACCCCGCCTTTGCCGCCGGTCTTACCGGCTGGTCGGTGAGCGGTTCGGCGGGCGAAGTCGCCAACGGATCCGCTATGGGCAACCCCGACGCTCCACCCCTTTTCTCCGCGATCGCCGTCACCAACGGCGCCACGGAGTTGGGCCACACGGTGACGATCACCACAAGCTCCCAGCATTATTTCACCATTGGTCAATCCGTGACGGTCTCAGGCGTTACCGTCGGCGGCTATGACGGAACGTTCACAATCACGGCCGTCACTCCCACGACTTTCACTTATCAAGACCCTGCAACCGGCCTGGTGAATTCGGGAGACGGCACTGTCTCAGGGACGAGCGGCAGCCGCGCAGACGGCATATCTACAACCAGGCGCCAGCGTCAGCCAAAACATCACGTTCAGCGACGGCTATGCAGATATCACACTTTACGCAACGCAAACCGTGCCGTTCAACTGGTACACCGGCCTCACGATTACCCTTACCCCCACCAACGGCGGCCCGACGATCAACAACGGCCAACCCATACCCGAAAGTGAGGGCGCCGTCCTCTATTCCGGCAGCCAGAACCAGTTCATCTGGGACGAAACGGAGGCCTTTTATACGGGTGCGTCGGACTATACATACAAAGTTACCTTCACCAACACGTTGTCGTCGGGGACGGTATTCTTCGACAACGTCGCGATCCAGACGGTCAACGGGATGTTCAATGAAACAAACGCCGCCGCATTGAATGCGATGGCACAGTACATCAGTAGCGATATCGGGTCAGACGTACGTCTCGCACAACAGTACGGCCTATTTGACGTTGCCTATGAGGGTGGCTATGACTTTGACCAAAATATGAGCTTCTACGGGGTCGCAAATGGCTATAAGGACATCGGTGAAGCGGGGTACAGCAGTAGCGTTCCCAACGTCGGCATGTATGCCAACCTCGACCCGCGAACCGAGCAATTAGCGATCGACACGCTTGACCAGTTCTACGCTGCAGGAGGCACTCTGGCACTCGTATCCGAGTCCGCCGGTAACATCAATAGCTGGGCCGTGGCCGCACCCTACTACTTTGATTTTGACACACCCAAGCAGCAAGCCGTGGTGTCCGTCGAGCACACCGTTCCGGTATACCCGACGCTCTCGATCAAATCGATCGCCCTGGTTTCACCCAACCCACGTACCACGGCCGTCTCGATCATCAAGGTTACCTTCAGCGAACCGATCAACACGAGCAGCTTGACCGCCGGTGCCCTGGTTCTTACCGACAACGGTGGCGCGAATTTGATCAATAGCAGCGTGACTGTCACCCGCCTCTCGGGTGACACCTACGTGATCGGCGGCCTCGCCGCGTTGACCCAAACACTCGGGACCTACACGTTCACTGTCAACACCGCCGACATTCACAGCCAATATGGCTCCGTCGGCACCGGCTCGCTATCCACTTCCTGGGTCATGCAGTCGGCGACTGTCACGGCGAATGCCGTCCTCGGACCTGTGGCTAACCAGGGATTCCCCTTTACGGTCACTGCTGCCTTACCCACGCAACCAGCAAGCCTCGCAGTTGTGAATACCGCGATTCCGGTCTATGTCTCGACTCCCGGTCCATCGGCGTTTTGGCAGAGCCTCACGCCAGTGATCCAATCGCCTGATTTCACTTCAACCAACCTCCCCGGCACGAACGAGACCTGGTACGTTTTCACTCCGACGGGAGAGAAACGGAAATCGACAGACGTCTGGCGTTGAGACCGGAAGGGCGCCGAGGGCGATTGACACAAGTGGGCGGTTCGTTACGGAATCGCCTTCACTTCGGATTTCGGTCGCAGTGCTGACAAAAACAGGGACAACCGGTGCGCCCAGCCGTCGACTGTCCCCCTGATCTAATCACATCGCCTGCCGTTTCATCTGGCGGACGACGCGGCGGCGAAAACCCAGCAAGGTTCCCAGGCCGGCTATGCTCAGTGCAAGGGTTGAGGGCTCCGGGATGGCTGTGGTGTTGACCTGCATCTGGTAGGGCTCGCCTATGGAATTGGCGAAGACGCCGTGTTGGTTTGTGAAAAATTCGTTTTCGACGCCAGGACCGCTCGTGTCACCGGAAAAGGCCCACCCGGCGGTCGTATTCGTTGAGCTCAGTTCAATCCAATACCGCGTAGTCGCATTCAATATGATCGGCGCAAAGCTAGACACATCTATGACCCCAGGCATGATTGGAAGCGAAGAGTCGCTGATCGACCCGAGCTGAGCGATGACCGATCCTGGAGACGTCGATGCATCATTAAGCAGATAAACGAAGGTTGTGCCGCTGCTGGTCGAGTCGCCGGAAAGCAAAAGTTTGACATCGACCAATATCGTGGCCGCACCGGTGGAAAACGAGTCCGCGAGCGGCCCGAAAGAGGCAACATAATCGACGCCATCGGGTGTCGCATTCAGGTTATCGTAAATCGTGCCGCCTTCAGCAACCGACCCAGCCGAGATTGCGATTCCTGCCACGATGGGGAAAACAAACGCGCTCACTTTGAACACTTTTGGCCGTCCCTTGGGAGCGAGTCCAGCATTTTCAGCCCGCATTCACGCGATTACCGCGCTTCTCGCCATTCGAGGTAATGGACTTCACTGATAAAGCGCTCTGGAGGGTCTGGGCTTGGATCTGTAACTCTGATGATCGACTGCGTACAGCGTTGAACGCACGCTATTGGTCAAAACCGACGCTATGCGAACAGAACAAACGAGCTCGGACAAGCATTGTTTCTTTTTTGCGACACGAGCGACATTCTTTGGAAGTCAAAAGAAACATGCCGCGCGAAATACAAAACACAGCATCGCGCAGCCGGCTGGAACGTCTTCTTCACCTTGAAGTTCGTCCGCGCGCGGCGTCTTGGAGTCGGCGGTTTCTGATGATCTGACAGTCGATTTCCTCGAGGCCGAGCGATTCGATCATAGTGCCGATGGCGGTGTGCGGATCGTTGGACCAGAACATTCCCAGATCTTCCCGGGGCTCATAGTGATATCCAACCCGCCGCCGTATTTGTCCGTCAGCGCCTTGCCGTCGCGGAGCCGCGACGACCAGCCCAGCACCGCGTAGCTCAGGTCGAGCTCGTGTACCAGCACCTTGCCGGGCGTTTCGACCTGGGCGGCCACCAGCCCCGTCGGCTCGTAGAAGGTCGCATTGTTTCGCCAGCAGCTCGAGACGATGAAGTAGCGATGCCGGCCCGCTCGAGCCGCGGGCAAGGCTGTGGCGGGCGAAGCGCTCGGCCAAACGACAATCTCCGCCCCCTTGTCGGCCAGGGCCTGCCAGCCGTCGTCAAAGACGATGTCCCAGCAGATCTGGATGCCAAGCTTGCCGAAATCACAATCAAGGACGGGGAACTCACACCCGGGGGTGATTCCGTTTTCGAGGTCGTCGTGACCGAGCATGGCAACAGGGTGCACCTTGCGGTAAATTCCCGCTATCACGCCCTGTCGGTCAATCAGCACGGCGGCGTTGGAGTACACGAGTCCCGAGGCTTGCTTCTCTGCGAGATCGAGCGGGACGACCAAGTAGGTGTTGTGACGACGTGCCAGGGCACCAAAGGTTTCCTGGACCGCGCCCTCCCAGGCGACAGCCCGGCGCGATGCCAAGCCCTCGGTGCTCGTCACCGTCGTTTCGGGCATGATCGCCAGATCGAGCCTTCGACCGGGATACTTTTTCATAGCTTCCTCGGCCATGGCATCAACGAAGTCGCTGAGCTCCTTCATGCGTTCTTGAAGCCCAGTATATTTACCGTAGGGCCCGAAGATAACGGTGCCTATAACGACTTTACGGGGCGGGAGATTGGCCCTGGACGGAGGCCGCGCCGGTGCGGACGGCTCATCTCCTGCGTTGATTCCCCCGCTAACCAATATCGCCGACAAACCAACAACAAAGACCAATCGCCGCCGTTTCATGATGATCCTTTCTTACACAGAGCTGTGTGGGCCGTCCGTGTAATCGATGCGAAACTTTTTGTTGGTGATGAAGAGCACCGTGACATCCGCATCCAAAGTGGCACCATGCTCCATGACTTCTCCCTCCGGAAACCAGACAAAAGTTCCCGGCCCGAACGTTCCTTTATGGGTCGCGAGCCGGCCTTCGAGCACATACAAGCCGTGCCCGCAGGGGTGGGTGTGATGGGGATTCACGAGACCCGCGGGATAACGAACCAAACGGATCTCCGCCCCGGTTTCGGGGTCGGTCCGCAAATCCTTGCGGAAAATAACCTTTCCCAGTTTCTCGTTGTAGCGTTCTTCCCAGGGCTGGCCGTTAGTGTCGACTGCGAAGAATTCGTCCGGCATGGGATCTCCAAGAGATGGTCAATGTGCGAGAGATCGTTCGTTCCGCCTCCATCCCCTCATCTATTGGATTGTGCTGCCCTTGGATTCTAACCGGTCGGGCCGCCGCCGACCAATCCAAGGTGCGTTCAGGGAAATGGGGCGTCCGATCATTTAAGATAGTTCCAGCGTGTCAGCACGCAGCGCAATGAGACGCCGCGATTCTGGACGCCCGATTTCGCCCGGTCCGATTCGGAACCCTGGCATGAAGACCATTGCTCGATGGACCGAACCCCCTGCCCCTTGCGTCTACGTCTCGAAGCACAACTGTACACTCGACTATATGATAGTTGCGAAGATGGACCCCGACGAGTATATGGCGCATTTGCTCGCAGGATGGCGGCGGTTTGGTTACACGCTCTTTCGCCAGAATTGCTCCGGTAGTAATGCCTGCCGCTCGTTGCGGGTGGACGCCGTCCGCTTCCGTCTCGACCGCAGCCAAAGACGCGCACGTAAGGCGAACGAGGGGGCCATCCGTCTCCTGATCGGCAATCCGGAGGTCACTGACGAAAAGGTCTCGCTACTCGATCGGTTCCACGCCGATCGATCGGAGACGAGGGGCTGGTCGCACCACAAATCCAGCGATGCGGCCGAGTTCGTCAGGCACTTTGTTTTAAACCCGTTCCCGACCCAGGAGTGGTGTTTTTTCCGCGGCAACGTCCTTGTAGGGATCGGTTACGTCGATGAGTTGGCGGCGGGGCTGTCGGCGATCTATTTCGCGCACGATCCGGCGCTTCGCGACTACTCGCTCGGGACTTGGAATGTGCTGTGCCTCCTCGACCAGGCCTTGGCTCTAGGGCTGCCTTTCGTCTATCTCGGCTATCACGTGAACGGATGCCCCTCGCTTCAGTATAAGGCACGCTTCCGGCCGAACCAAAGTCTCGACACCGACCTGGTCTGGCGTGACAACAGCGAATGACCGTCGGTCGCGATCACTCGGCCAGTGCCCCGATAATCATGATCCGTACATCCACTTGGCGTGCAAAGCGCGCGTGCCGGCTACTCTTGATACACTGTCATCGAGCGAGCCCGGTCAAGTCGCACCGTCCGCAACGGATTCGCTGGGACAGTCGACAGGAGTCTTCCGGTTCCTGTAGAGCGACTGGTCCACCGACTTGGACATGCGCCCCGAATCTGTGCTGCCCCCGAGAAACGCAGCGACACGCTCGGCCTCTTCTTCGGGTCGTTCCAACAAGTTATTGTAACTGACAAACAGGACGTCGATATTCACCTGCCCCGCGAGCCACGTGCGAACCTTGCGGAGGTGTTCGCGGAAAGCGCGTTCAATCGGCGCACGGGGGGCTGATGGTTTGTTGAGCCGTGCGAGCATTTTTTCTTGCGAGGCGAGCATCTCGTCCAGGTCGCGCTCCATGAAGATAATCCTGTAACGCTCACTCGCCGGCAGCTCATACAAGAGTTGGGACACCATCTTGAAGGCCTTGCCGCGCATGCGGAAGCCACGAGATGTTGTTTTTGATCTGCTTGACTTGTTCATATTCATAATAGCCGCGCGGATTGTCCTGGTCAGCTGTGCGAATATGGTCGGTGACGATTGGGACACCGCCGTTGTCGAGCATCTGCATCATGAGCGAGGTGCCGGAGCGCGGCAGACCGGACACGATAATAATCCCGTTGTTCATCAGCAATCGGTCCTCTCGGGAAGAGCGCAGAGAAACCCGCGCTTAAACCAGTGTCAGACGGCCACGTTCATCGCACGGCGGAAGCACAGCGCAGCGGCCATGGAGACGATGAACCAGTAAATGACCCACGAGTCGGCGCCGCTGGTCCACGACGAGCGATGAGGGTAGTCGATCTCGATCGATCTGACCGGGTGGCCGGGCCGGAACGGTTGCTCCGCGGGGTTAAGCAGGATGGCCGGCCAGTCCCATCCTGGCCGTTCTTTGCTGACCCGCATCAAGCCGTCACCGATCGCAAGTTCCTTTGTAGTGCTCTGGTCACCTACCTGGAATACCAACTGATGGCTCCCCTCCGCGCGGGCGCTGATCTTCCAGCAGACCTCACGCTTGCTGCGCACGCGGACCGGACCCACCTCGACCCCGACTTTGTCCGTGGGCTGGAGGCTCACGGCAGGCCACGCGGATCCGGAGTCCCCGTTGAGCTTGAGCGTGACGACGGCATCTTCACCGATCTTCAAGGGTCGAGCCTGGTACCAAAGTCCAAGCTGACCCAAAAGCAGGGTTACCGGCACAACCATCACCAGCATCGGCACGATCGCGAGAACAAACAGCCAAAAGGCGCCCCTGAGGAGGCGCCCCTGCGCCTGCAACGACACCCGCGCGCTCTCCTTGAACAGCTTCAACGACAGCAGATTGGCATTAATGCCATTTCGGACTCGCTCGATGGCGCGTTGGTCGGAGGTGTACTTGAATACGGCGAGTAGCAAGACGCCAGTCACTGCCGCGACCAACGTGGCGGACAGCCAACCAGGCAATACTCCGACCGGCGCGAGCAGGAACTGCCCGATGACATTCGATCCAGCCGAGAGCCATGCCGTAATTAGTGCTAGAATGTACGTCATTCGATGTATCCCAGCCCGCGAAGCTGGTCCGAGACGTCCCCCTCTTCTTCCTCGATTTTGAGCCGCTGGATCGCCTTTTCGATACAGTCGGCGATAAACTCGTCGACGCCGCTGTACCCCGCGGCCTCAGCGGCCAGCTTGGCCCGATCGTAGAGGGCCGATTCAATCTTTACCTTGACCACGAGCATCTCCTAGGGCAGTGCACCTTTATGCCGACAGCACATTTCTCCCTGCCATCTGCGGTGGCGTCGGGAGACCGAACTCGGCCAGGATCGACGGAGCGATGTCAATCAATGACGGCGATTTGCCTCCGACCGCGCGGTTACAGAACAAGACACCGGGTACTTCGAGAGCGTCGGCGCAGTGATCGGCGCTCCAGGCCGAGTCGTTGTCGAGGAGGATCTCTTCGGTCAGATCGCCCAGGCAGGTGGCCCACGACGCCCGGAAGCCTCGCGCGTAGCCGACAATCAGGTCGGGTGCCAGGGCCGTGGCGTTCCCCGAGTAAATCTGGTCGGAGCGGTAGACTCCGCGAATAATTCGATTGCCGTTATAGTCGGTAACTCCCTCGAGGCGTCCTTTCAGCTCGGTGATTAGCGTTTCCCGCTCCTCGCCCGGTTCGACGATCCCGTCGCGCTCGCGGCCCTTCATATTCAAATAGAGTCCATTGATCCCCAGTCCGTACGCGGTGGTGCTTGACCAGTCGACGTCGCGCATGATCGACGAGCACTCGCGAGGGCCGAGGTAGCCCGAATCGCGCAGCCAGGAATTGAGATTGAATTGCATGCCGAAGTTGGCGAAACCGTGATCGCTCATCACGATGATCGTTGCCCGGCTGCCGTACCGGTCAATGAGGTCACCAATGACGGCGTCGAGCTTCTGATAGAGCCGTCGGACATGGCCGAACTGCGCCTTCGCTTCGAGCTCGAACGGATCGGGTGCTTGTCGTCGGAATCCCACCAGAAGATATGGGACTGGAGGTCGCTGCTGGAGAAGTAGAAAAACAAGAGGCCGTCGTCGTAATTGTTCACGGCATAGTCAAAGAGCGCGAGCCGCTCTTCCAGGACCATTCCCGCCTGCCGGGCGAACTCGTCATCGGAGAAGATGCCGTTCGATCGCGCCTTGTGGTCTTCCTGAAAGCCGGTCGTGTAAAACGGGCCGAGCCGCCGCGCGACGTCCTGAACGAACGATGGCGGCTCCGAGATTTTTTGCGCGGGCGCGGCGGGGTCCATGTTGATCGGTGTGATATAGAGCCGGAAATTGGGCGCGACCTCCTGGAGAAAGAACCGGCAGATTCCACTGACACCCTGCGACGGTAGAAACGCAGGGACAGAGAGCGTGAATTCCAGCTTCGTCCAGCGGCTCCAATCACCCGGCTTGAGCAAAATGCGCTGGCCCTGAATCTCGATCACCGCGGCATTTGCCTCCTTGTCGCGATGAACCAAAAACTCGATCAAGATCGGAACCGGCTTTTTCCTGAGGCTATCTTCCGGTCCATTAACGTAGGCCCGAGCCGTCTCGTCCACGAACGTTAGCCGCGTTCGTTTGCCGCCTCCTTCGTCCAGCGGCTCTTCTGGGGCGTCTTGGGCGAAGTACTGGTAGGTGCCGTAGGTGCCGAGCATATCCGGTGTGCCCATGCCGCAGATGCATCGGTGGTGGCCGTAGTGTGAGGGGCTCGCTGGATAGTTTGACGGTAGGTCATAGAACGTCGACGGAATTCCCGCTTCGTCCAAATAGTCCCAGAACGGAATCCCCTGCCGACGGAGCAAGGTGGCCGGGGGCTTATGGTTGAACGGCCAGAAGTCCAGTTGGAGCCGGTGGTCGCCCACCTCCCAGCCCCCTTCGCCTGGTAGCGTCTCAGCAGCCGAGAAAAAAGGGGCGCACTGATCTTGCGGGTGCCGGTGGATGAAGTCGAAGATCCCGTGTGAGCCAGGGCCTGCACCGTTTATGAAGTTGGCCCAGGCGACCGGACTCTGCGGCGGTGTGCTCGTGCCCAGGCTGGAGAAACCCCCGCCTGCCCGCAGCTTTTCCAGATTGGGGAGCAGACCGGCCTTCATCATGCTCTCCGATAGCCGGGGGTCCATCCCGTCGACACCGATCACAATGACTTTCTTTCCCAAGCTCCGCGAAACGTGGCTGCCGCGACCCAGCCAGTAATTTCCCACGCCTAGCCCCGTGGCACCGAGCGTGCCCGCCGCGGCGATCGCGGCCGAGCCGGTCAGAATAGTCCTGCGGTTTAACTTGGAGACGGATGCATCTGCCATTCTTTACACCACCTGTGCCAGTGCCTCTTCTCGTTCCCCGGGGGCCCTTGCACCGGCCTCCCCGACGGTCAGTACCTTGCCGTCCATGTAGTCGGGAACAGCCGCGCCAAACATCGACAGCACAGTGGGGCCGATGTCGATCAAACGCGGATTCTCGTTCTCCACCACGCGGTTGCAAAAGAGGATGCCGGGCACGAGCGATGGATCCACGCAGTGATCGCCACTCCAGGCTTTCTTGTTGGAGTGAAATACCGTTTTCGTTGTCCGGCCGATCGCCGTCTCCCATGACACCCGATAACCGCGCTGATAGCCGACGATCAGATCGGGACCGTTGTCACGATAGGGGCCCTTGTAAAACTTCGATGCGATGTAGACGCGCTTGACGGCGCTGGCGCCGTACTCCGGGTCGATGAGCGCGGTCAGGCGGTCGCTGATCTCTTGGCGGAGGCGGTCGGCCGCACCCCCCGAGTCGACGATACCTTGCGAGTATTTACCCTTGATATTGATGTAGATTCCGGCAAGTCCGATCGCGAAAGCACGCGTTTTCGACCAGTCGACCCCGGCCAGGTGCTCGAGGTCGCGACGGTCGTCTTGGACCGTCAGGTAGCCGTTCTCCTCGAGCCAACGATTCAAGTCTACTCCCCTCCGGAACGGGCCGAACCCGTGGTCCGAAATGACCATGAGCAACGTGTTCTCGTCACGGCATCTGGCCATAGTCTTGCCCACGAGGTCGTCCATCCGGCAATAGAGATCCTCGATGACGTTGCGCAGTTTGGAGCACTTCGGGCTCGGGTCGCGCCGGGTGCCGCTCGTCGATGTCGCGCCAAAATGTGTGTTGAAGGCGATCAGTACCGTCAAAGACGCAGGTGATGAGTCCACGGGGAACCTTATCGATCGCGTCGAAGAACATTTCCTCGCGCTCACGGTCCATATCCAGACACTGCTCAATGAACTGGTTGTCGTTGATGACGTGCTCGTTCAAGGCCCATGTGTCTTCGGCAAGACCGAGTGTCGCGAATGGCCCCTGATTCTTGGCGAGGTAGACAGAGTAGACCGAGGGGTAGCCGACCGGCATGGCCGGGTGTTCGGGATCGATGTTGATTGGAGTGACGTACAGCCCAAACTCCGGCGTCGTTGAGAGGAGCAGAAATTTGCAAAGTCCGCTCACCTTCACGCCTGGCGCGATACGGAAATGAATCTTGATCCATGCTGTGTAGACATCTTTTTTCAGATCATATTTAACGCCATCGATCTTGAGTACGGCATTGTCTTGGTCTTTGATGGCAACCTGGAACGGGAGCTTGAGGTCTTGGGGTTCCTTGAGCAAGGGATTTTGCGGGCCGATCAACTCCGCGCGGATGGTATCGCCATCGCGGGTGACGTGATGAACCTCGCCGCCGATCTTCTCCCCCTCGTCGCGAACGCGCGTCGTATAGTACGAGAACATCCCTTGCGTGCCGCGCAGGTCGGGCACACACATCGCCGACAACAACACCCCGCGGAGCTTTTCGGGGGGAAACGTGATCGGGACACGAAGAATACAACTAAAGATGCCGTAGTTGCTCAGAACATTCCAGAACGGTTTGCTCTTCCGCAGTAGACGAACGCTTGCCGAACCGAGCGGAATCCGATACCGGCCAATCCGGATCGACCGCCGTGGTGGCCGGATTTCGACCGAGCTGAGCTTCGCATGATAGGTCCGCAGGTCGGGCGTGAGGAAGTCGAAGATGTTGTGTTTGCCCGGGTTCACCCCGGTCTGAAATGTGGACCACGCGACGGGAGAGATCGGCGGGACAGTCGAGCCCAGGGGCCGGAATGATCCCTGGTCACGCAGCTTGGCGAGGTTGGGAAGCTTGGCCTCCTCGAGCATCTTCTCGGTGAGCCCATGGTCCATGCCGTCGAGGCCGAGGATCACTACCCGCTTTACGCGGCTGCGACGGAGAGCTCGCCAGCCGAATATTGTCCGAGACAGCAGGCGGAGCGGCCAGGTAAGCACTGTGAAGAACGCCGAAAACACCGCGGCGAACACCGCGAAGAACGAGCCAGCCAGCGCGAACCCTGCCCCTGGGCCGATGTAGGCCATCGCCGGTGTCGGGGCCAGGAGAACGAGAAGCAAGGTCAGAAGCAGCGGCCGAGCATAGGTACGCATTTGACTCACTTCTTCGCCGTTTCCTGAGTTTTCTTGGCTTCGTTCGCTTTCTTCACCGCTTCCATCTCTTCAATTGTCTTGCCCGGCTTCAACGCGATGCCGGCAAGGCCCGGAAAGTCAGGACCGTACCGGTAAGCGCGGAACAGTGTATTCCCCTGGATCGGACCGCCCGGGCCACGCGGCGGGCCGCCCGCGCCGCCACCAGGCGGTCCCCCGGGCCCTGCGGGAGGCGGACCTCCGGGAAGTCCGCTGAACGGCCCCCCTTTGCCGAAGTTTTCTTGCACGTCCTTGAGCTGTTTCTTCTGGTCGGCGGTCAGCAACTTGTCGAGCTTGGCGTCAACCTGTTTTTGCAAGTCGTCGAGTCGACTCTGCTGTTCGACTGACGGCTTGAGTGCGGTCATGGTCGACTTCGAAAGAATCTGGCCCGGCAAGGGTGCCATCGCGAAACCTCCCGGACCGAAGGGATTGATCTCCCGGACTTGTTTTTGCTGTGCGTCGTTCAGCGTCTTATTCAGTCTGGTCGTGAGTTCTTTCTGGAAGTCATCGATCTCCTTGCTCTGTTCGGGTGACAGATCAAGCCGGTCGCGCACGAAGAAGGGGAAGAGATCCACACCACCCGATCGGCCCGGCCCGCCTGGGCCGCCAGGATTCCCCATAACCGGATTTGTGTACTTCCAGACCACCTCTTTCTCCGGAGTTACCTCAAAGATTGTGCCGTTCGCGCCTGAGCAGATGAGTGTGTTGCCGTTGGGTAGCCGCTGTGCGCCGGAGATGAAGAAGGAATAGAATTCCGACTTCTTGGGCGCACAGTAGCTCCAGATGGCCTCGATGGGTCCATAGGGGCCACGACGATTGCGGATGTACTGTCCCTGCGAGTCTACGGGAAGAACGATCTCATCGACCGACGACGAGTCTCCGCCGGGCCGGCCACTGCCGTTATTGAAGATGAGTAGGTGCCCTTCGCCCGAAAGGCCCGGCCTGATCCAGTGCGCATTATGCTGGCTGAACAGGCGCTGTTCCATTTTCGAACCGTTTCGGTACGCGCGCGGATTCCCCCAACGGTAAAGGAGGTCGCCCCCCTTGCCGCTACGGCCGCCCTTGTGGCTGGCGGCTTCGGCGGTCGTCGTGCTGTGGTCGATGATCCAGATTTCGCTAAAGGCGTGCACGCTCACCAAGATCTGGTCGAGATCGGGATTGTAGGCGACCGCATTAAAGTGGGTCCAATCGGCGCCCCTGTTGGGCCGGCCTCCGTCCGACGCCGACTTCGACTTAAGGGCTGCTTTGGACTTTTTGTCCGGCTCAGGCTTGGATTTTTCGTCCGGTTCTGCCTTGGATTTCTCGTCGGGCTTGGGCGCATTTTTCGCAGATGGCGCTGGCGTGCTGCCAAGGTAGCCGAGCGATCGTAGCTTGGCGACGCCGTCCTTGGTGGCCATCATCGGAGCAATCGGCCCCTCGCCCGCGCCAAAATTCAGATCGACAAGCTCAGGGTGGTCTGCGACGTTGCCGAAGTTGGGCTTGGAACGGTCATGGTCCTGCACCAGATGATCCCAGAGGTGCCATTCCCAGACGATGTCGCCTGTCGTCTTGCCAGTAGGCTTCACTTCGATCAAGTAGTCCGGGTGTAGGCCCGCATTTCCGGCGATGTCCGGCCGGCGCCCGGCGGCGAGGACTTCCTCTTTCGTTTTCTTCTCCCAGACGACCATCAGCACATTGCCGTTAGGCAGCTTGGTGACGTCGTGGTGGGGCAGTCGTTTTTCACTGACGTACGTGAAATCCCAAACAAGCCCGCCGTCACGGTCGAATTCCTGAACTCTGCCGCCGGCCCCTGGCCCGAAACCGGATGGCGTTGGCTGGTGGGCACCGGGGCGCAGCAGATGGCCGCTCTCAAGGAGGTAAGCACTCACGCCGGGCGTGCAGTCACTCGCCCACGTCCGTACAACTTTCCCCTCAATGTCGATCAGATAGGTCGTCTTGGAAAACATGGGAGCGATCAGCGTATACCCCCGAAACGCGCGAGGGTCGTTCAGCAGCAGCCCAACCTTGGCTGGCGCCGCCTTTGAAGGCTCGCCTTTTCCCGGAACGTTTGACTTGACGTCGCCCGGCGCCGGTTCATCGGCAGCAGACAGGCCAGCGGTCGCCTGGGGCAACGTGGTAGCGAACATCGTCAACGCCAATGCAATCGCCGTCGCCGCGCTGACTTTCGCGACAAGGTGAGCCATTCGCCGGCTACTCGTTCTCATGAGACCGCGTCTCCTCGTGTCCGAGATCATTGGGAGTGGCATCGAACGTACCGCATCGTGGGCCCACGGTCCGTCAAGATTTGTCAACATGACCGAAAGAGTAAAGATTCACCATCAATTGGAGCACTGCTCGAGGCAACGAGCAAGACTCCGCCGCGAGTTTCGACCAATCTGCAGACGGAAACGACTCGACGACCTACTCGATGCGATCCAAGAACGGGGACGCATGGACTTGATTCGCGACTACGCGCTGCCGCTACCCACGACCATCATCGCGGAAATGCTGGGCGTGCCGGTGCGAGACCGCCATAAGTTCCACCGCTGGTCGAACGCCATCGTCTCGACCGTGCCGAGCACGTGGGGATTGTTGAAAGCCATCCCATCATTGATCGCGTTCTTGCATTACATACGCAGGCTTGTTCGAACCCGGCGCGCGGCTCCGCAGGACGACCTGGTGAGCGCCCTGGTGGAAGCGCGCGAAGCCGGTGACCAGTTGAGCGAGGACGAGCTGCTGGCGATGGTCTCACTGCTCTTGATTGCGGGACATGAGACGACGGTCAACCTGATCGGCAACGGAATGTTGGCCTTGATGGAGCATCCGCAGCAACTGGATCGGCTGCGGGACGATCCCGGGCTTATCAAGCCGGCCGTCGAAGAGCTGCTGCGATATGACGGTCCCCTCCAGACGGCGACTGAACGATACGCACCGAGGACGACGACAGGAAATCAGGGTCGCGAACTGCCGTCGTCTCACGGGAGGAAGTGCAAATGCCGGAGTTCTCGCACATATCGCATGAGGAACGAACCCATTTCCGAATGTTAACTCTGGGCTTTGGGTCGCGGGAGCAACGTTCCCGAATCGTCGCATGCCCGATTGTCCGCGCGTACTAACAATAAGGCTACAACGTGCCAGAATCGAATCCTTGTCCGAACCGGTCTGACTCCCATCACGCAAGAATCCGGCACAGTGCGGGTTTCCCGACACAGGAGAGGGTGGCTCGTGCGTGCACGGGTGTCTATACTCAGTATACTCAGGGTGTGACGCGACCTTTCCGATCCGGAGATTCCATACCTTGCTCCGTATTCGCCGTTCGGGCATCGTCGCTGTCATACTTATCGCGAGCCATGTGTCCGGCTGCGGCACGGCTGTGGGCGTTTGTTGGCCCTCCGGCACATCGGCAGTGCTGTGCGACCGTGACGCACCACGAGTGTTAGCGAAAGTGCCGATCGAACAGCGGGCAATGATCAAGCGCCGCTCGCTGGCCATCGCGAACAACACGCCCGTCACGATTGTCGAAGACCCGTCTTACCGCGCACGCTCACGGAGCGCGACTCGCTCGGAATCACCTGACATTCCAGTGCGGGTGAGGCTCAATGAGGGTGTCGATCAAGGAATCGAAGTGATTGTGCGACGCGAGGATCTCGTTCTTCCGCCCAGCCCGAACGAAAGCTTATCGGCGATCCTGCCCGTCTCCATCCTGCTTCTGATTGCCGCCGCGACCACCCTCTGGTCGGTTGAGAAACTCGCTTTGACATTCAAGTACCGACGGGAAATCAACCGTGCCGAGTTCCCAATGGATTTCAGAGGGCCGGTCGGCTTTTGCAAGCTGACACCTCTACGAAGCGCTCAGATCACCGACCGCACTGACAAGGAATGCGACCAATGGCAGGCCTGGGTCGCAGCGATGACTTCCCGCAGAAGGGTTCGGTGTATGAACTCGTGTCGCCGACCTGCCGCTACCTCTCGTTAACGGATTTCGACGCCAAGTCCCCGGGCGCCAGTGTTCATATGTTCACTAGATGCCCCTCTTGCCGATCACAATAGGATTATCGTGTCACCTCTGCCCGGCGTGGCGCCACTCTCCTGAAGATCGGGGCCTGCCTGATGGTAACGCCCACAAAGATCGCCAGCATAGGGGCCGAGCGACATGATGACAATAACATCGGGTACCGAATACGCATCCGAGTCCGAGTCCGATTCCGACCTCTGGCGGCTCGTGTGCCGGGGAAGTGCGCAGCTTTCGAAGTCCTGGTCCGGCGGTACCAATCGCTGGTCTGTGCCGTGGCATATAGCGTCTGCGGCAACCTGGCACTCAGCGAGGACGTGGCCCAGGAGACCTTTTGGACGGCGTGGCGCGAGCGAGCGTCGCTCGAGAAGCCGGAGAGCCTGAGGGCGTGGTTGTGCGGCATCGCGCGGAACGTCGCCAAGAACGCCCGGCGCAAGGCATCGCGGCCAGTCGAATCTGCCGGCACGCAGGATGTTTTGACCGAGTTGTCCAGCGACGAACCCGGCCCGCCCGAGGAGGCGGTTTCGAAGGAGGAGGAATCCCTCATCTGGCAGGCGCTGGAACGAATCCCCGACACGTATCGCGAGCCGTTGATTTTGTTCTACCGTGAGGACCAGTCGGTGGCCGAGGTCGCCAGGGCACTCGTTCTGAGTGAAGACGCTGTCAAGCAGCGTCTGTCCCGCGGTCGCGGGCTGCTGCGGGAGCACGTAGCCAAGCTGGTCGAGGGAAGCCTGCAGCGCAGCCGGCCGGGACGACAGTTCACCGTAGCTGTTATGGCAGGCCTGGCCGCGCACGCGGCAGGAGCCAAGACCGCCCTGGCAGCGATTGGCGCAAGTACGGCGCGGAAGCGTTGAAGGCGGCGACTGGATCGGCCGCTGCAGGTGGCGCACTCGGGGGCCTCATGGGAACGCTCGGCGGATTGTTGGGTGGGTGGCTCGGCACATGGGTACCGGCCCAGGCCGCTTCGACCAGCCGCGAGCGCGATGCATTCCTTCGCGCAGGTTGGCGCATGCTGCTTGTCTCCGTTGTTTTCATCGCCGCTCTGATCGGTTTGATTTGGGCGTTCGCCGGCCAGCCCTCCTACGTGATCGCCTGGAGCACCTGGATGGTCGCGTTCTCGGCGTACATCGCGATTGAGTGCGTCCGCCTGGCTCGGGAGATCAAGCGCATCCGCGTCGAGCAGGATCCAACCGACTTACCAAACGTGACGGCCTTGCGTGCCGGCTGGACCGCGGTGGCCGAACGGTTTGGCAACCGGGTCTACCGCAGCGAAGCGACCCTCCTCGGGTTTCCCTTGATCGATATCAACTTGAGCGCGCCGTTGCCGCCGCAAAAAGTAACGCCTGGCGACGCGACCGCCCCCGACAACGCGCGACGGATCGCTCGCGGCTGGATCGCGATCGGCGACGACGCCCGAGGCATCCTGGTGGCAATAGGCTCGACGGCCCTTGGCTTGATCGCACTGGGGGGACGTGCCTTCGGTGTGGTCAGTTGCGGGGGGCTAGCGCTGGGAGCGGTCGCATTCGGCGGCGTCGGACTGGGTCTCCTGGGAATCGGCGGGCTTGGCGTAGGCGTCTATGCCGTCGGAGGCGGTGCAGTCGGCTGGCGGGCCGCGGGCGGACTGGCGATCGGCTGGGACATGGCCTGTGGCGGCGGCGCATTCGCCCAACGCGCGGCCATCGGCGGGGTCGCGATCGCCCGCGACTATGCCTTGGGCGGCGAGGCCCGCGCCCGCCACGCCAACGACGATGTAGCCCGCGCTTTTTTCTTGGATCAACGGTTCACGCGATTCGCGTTTACGTTGATGGGACTGCGACAGGTTCTCAAGCAATTCGCCGGCGCCGGCGTGAAATGGGCCATCGATCCAACGCCGGCACCACTTGTTCAGTTCGTGCTCGAAAATGGCTTGACCGTAATGATTCGCCCCATCCATGGAGCGGGAAACGTGGCGCTACTGGTGCTTTACAAGATCGGCGGCGATCACGGCCCCCGGGGACGATCCGGTCTGGCCCACTTGGTGGAGCACGTTTACGTCACTGCAGCGGCCGGCGCCCTACCGGCGGGCACTGCCGATGCCTTCTTCCAACGCTACCGCGCCGGATGCAACGCACAGACCGGCGACCGCTATACGGTGGTCGCGACCGTTTTTCCCAAGCGGGACCTTGATAGCGAGCTGTCAGAGGCGGCGGCCCGCATGGGTGACCTCCACATCATGGCAAACGACCTCGATCGCGAGAAACCGCGCCTGCTCGACGAGATCTCCAACAATTGGGAATCGATCCACGCAAGCTCAACCGCGCGTTCGACGCCGTCACCGAACAGGACGTCCGCCGCGCGGCGCCGAAATCTTCAACCCGGCCCGGCACGCCAGTGCTTTCATTTCGCTGGGCAAGTAATCGGACCAAATGTATTACTTTGCGGCCGGGGACACGAACTGTGGGTTTGGGCGGGTAAGTCCAGCGCTAGAAGCCGGCGCCGTCTGGTGGCTCGGGGCCTTAGGGCGCGAGCTGCTCGAGATATGAGCGTGCCACCACAACTCGGCATCTTGCGGTGACCATGTTCCGGCCGAAATTCGCCCCAAGGCATCGGCCAGCGCCTGGGCACTCTGCGGCCGTTCTGCACGCTCCTTAGCCAAACAGCTAAGCAAAAGCGACTCGAGGTCGGGCGATACCGCGCTTCCGCGGTGCACCGACGGCGGTTCCGGTTTGGCGCCCACGTGCTGGAACAAGATCTCGGCGACGCTACAACCCTGAAACAGCGGCCGGCCGGCCAACAGGAAGTAGCCGACGGCCCCGATTGCGTACACGTCGCTCCGAGCATCTGCCTGGTCGGGAAGCCGGATCACTTCGGGCGCCATGTAGTGCGGCGTGCCGACCATCGAGTCAGCGGTCGTCAGGGCCGCCGCTTTTCCGGCGTCCACGGCCTTCACCAAACCGAAATCGACGAGCTTTACAAAATCGAACACATTGCCACGCCTCGTCAAGATGATATTCGATGGCTTGATGTCACGATGGATCAGCCCGATTCCATGCGCTTCGACCAGCGACCCACACACCTGCAAAAGGATGTGGATCACGCGTCCCTCGGGCTGCGGACCGTGACGGGTGACGAGCGCCTGAAGGTCGATGCCGTCGAGGTACTCCATCGCATAGTAGAAGATCCCATCCGAGGTCCGGCCATAATCGTAGATGGTGATTGTGTTGGGGTGGGTCAGTTGGCTCGTCAACTGGACTTCACGCTCGAACCGCGCGATGGATTTGTCATTTGTTTTGTCGAGGCGGAGCAACTTAACGGCCGTCGGACGGCGAAGCATTACGTGGCGCGCCCGATAAACCACGCCCATACCTCCCTCGCCGATCTGACCGTCAAGTGTGTACCGTCCGAGCCGTTTGGCGACCAGGGCTGCCGCCCGTTCCTGGCGCCGCAGTCGGGCCAGTAATACGGTGGAGAAGAACAACGCGACCGCGGCAGCCGCCAAGAGCGCGAACAGGCTCCAAAAGGTCGTTTGCAGGATCGCGAGCGGCCGGAACGCTTCGGCCCGATCGACCTTGGTGACGACGCCAAAGCCATACTCGGCCAGCCAGGTCCAGGCACCGATCACGGGTACTCCGCGGTAATCACGATCGCCCTCAACGTCGACCCCAGGTTGCCCCTGCATGGCCTCCGCCACTAACCGGGTGAGCGGTTGCGTGCCTCTCCGCCCTGCCGGCCGGGCCCCGGCCGTCATATCGACCCCGGGGTCTCGCAGCTCGAGACTCAAGGTCGATCGAACGGTAGGTGAATCGGTGATCAATCCGATCCGCTTTAGCTCGTCGTCAAACCGGCTCTCCGATAGCAGTAACCCCGTTCGATCGAAGGCGAAGGTTTCGCCCGAGCTTCCAAACCTGGCAACGTTCAGGAGCCGCGTGAAGGTCCGCTCGGGCCGCATCCGAAAGCCGAGCGCGCCCAAGACCCGGTCGTCGTCTCCGCGGATCGGGCCGAGCACAAACATCGTTGGCAGGCCGAGTCGCTCTTTCCCGTCGACATCGAGCAGCAGCACTTCGGAAGGTCGTGGGCGGGAAACCGTCGCCCGGCCCGCGAACACCGCGTCCAGACACTCGGCCTCTTCCCGGCCAGCTGGCCCGCCGACCGTCACGTCCCGCGACGAGGCAATGCTATGACCCTGACGATCGAGGATGCGGAAGCCGTCGTACTCGTATCGACCCAACCAGGGCCCGAGCGCGGCCCGCAGCTCAGTCAGCTCGACCGACCGAAGGACAGCGGCTGTATCCCGTTCACCCCTTGCTAGCAGATCACGCACCGCTGTGCGGACGCGGGGGTCGTTGGCGGCGATCGTGGCGACGAACTCGTGAGCGTCGAACAGGAGTTGAAGCGCCTCCACATCGGCATCTCGCAACGCCAGGAGCTCGGAGGCTACCTGCGCCGCGTGACACGCTCGATCGTGGCGCGCGCCCAATACCCCGCGATGGCAAGGATCGCGGCGGCAAAGAGCGGCCAAGCCCAAATCCGCTTTCCCAGCGACCGGCCGGTCGCGGCGATTGAGCGCGATCCTGTGCGCAATATCGAACCGTCCCACGCTGCAGCGGCCGGCGCCCCGCTCGGGCCAGGGGTGACTGCGGCCGCCAGCATCGCCCCCGGGCCAAGAACGATGGTCGAGGCGTCTTGGCTGAAGGCAGAGCGAATGAGCTCGGCCTCCGCCGGGAACCGATCCTGGTATTCCTCGGGGCCCGGTTGCTCACCCAACTGGCGCCGCGATATCAACTCAGAGGTCAATAACGGCGCAGGAGCGCCGACCGCTCGGGCTCGGGCGCATGCCGTAGGCAGTCTTCAATCCGCGGTCTCTCGCCGTCGTCCCAGGCGATCTGAAACTCGTCGCACACCCGCTCGATCAGTGGTGTGTCTGGCACAGGCTGCGAGCCGAAGTCCATCGCCGGACACTCCCGCGTTCAACCCGGCCGCTCCGCGAGACCGATCGCCTAAATCACGCCTAATTCCCGAATCTCCATCGCCGACCCCCCGATCTTAATCCGAACTCCGGCCGCTCGCCAGCCGGGACGCATGCTGTTGCAGAAGTGCAGAACAATTACTCGATTAGCGAACCAACGAATGGTTGAGGACGAGGCCAGCCTGCCACTCCAGTTCGGCAGCGGCCTTCCGAGAGTCGTGAGCGGAACCTAGTCGCGCTGCCGCCGCTGATCACGGATCACCAGCTTCCACGGCGGCTTGAGTTCGGGAATGAACCTTGATATTCGAGGAGTCGGTCTCGCAAGCTCTTTGGCTTCCTGGTCGATTTGGGAGGACGGCTCTGGTACGTCTCGTAACGGTCAGCGCGGATGACCGGCCGAATCAAATTCGGTTTTGTGGTGATTGCATCGACCAGTATTCGTTCACAGCGCGGACGATTCCTTGCGCCGATCTCGGAATACGAACCCCAGTGCCCGCCGAAGAGGATGTAGACGGTGCGTTCGTCCAGAGCCTCGGATGTCAAAAACGCCGAGCGAATCGTGGATTCATCGGAAAGATATGACCAAAGAATCGAGGCCGCCCGATTGAGATTGGATTCCTTTAAAGCACGTTCAATTACAGCAGCCAGGTTATCGGGCGGATTTTGAGCTGTTCCGTCACCGACCGCCTGCATGAACAAAAGGACGGCTACGAAGAAGGAAGTGCACACGCTCGGGCTCGTTGGGCTTGAGTAAGTATCAGTGCGCGGTGATAGACCTTCCCATTTCCCTGTCAGTATGAGGTTTCTCAAATCGTATCAAGATCCGGCAATCAACGCCTTCGGTAAGGGATCGTTGCCGGAGAGATTCACGATGGTTATCCTGGCGATTTTTACGAGTGAAACTTGTTCGCGGGGCTCTTCACTATGAAGCTTCTGGGCAGGAAGGCGCTGGTCACGGGGGCGGGTCGCGGCATCGGCCGGGGGTGCGCGCTTGAGCTCGCTCGGGCCGGGGCAGATGTTGCGGTCAACGATCGCCAGCGGACAGCACAGGCCGAGGCGGTCGTTGCCGAGATAAAGGCCCTGGGCCGTCAGGCGGTGCTGATCGACGGCGATGTGTTCGAGCGAGAATCATGCGAATCTGTGGCTCATCGCGCGGTCGAGGCATTCGGGCGCATCGACATCTTCGTGAGCAATCCTGCGCTTCAGCGTCGGGCGGAGTTCTTGAAGTTTGATCCCGAGTTGTTTGCCAAAATCATCCAGGGAACGCTCGCCGGTGGGTTTCATATGAGCCAGTTCGTGACAAGGCACATGGTCGAGCGCGGAGGGGGCGGGAAGATCGTCTTCATCTCCAGCGGACACGCCCACACGCCGTACGTCGGCAGCATCGCCTATAACGCCGGCAAAGGTGGTCTGAATCAGCTCGCCTTCACGATCGCCGCCGAGCTCTATCCGCACCGGATCAACGTCAACGTGATCGAGCCGGGTTGGATCGACACGCCCGGCGAGCACGAAGCGTTCGGCGACGAGTTCATGAGCAAGGCCGGCCTAGGCCTGCCGTGGGGACGGTTCGGGCTGCCTGAAGATATCGGCAAAGCAGCCGCTTTCCTGGTATCTGATGATGCGGAATATATTACCGGTGCCGCGCTGCGCGTCGATGGGGGCATCTGGCTCCAACACGCTCACGAGTAACGACGAGGCCCACCGGGCGACTACCCGCGCCGACCCAATCCCGGTACGATGAAGGTCGCCGGGCATCACGCGTACGACGTCCTTTCGTCTGGGATCACGAGAATCCCGTGACTAGAGACTGCTGGAATGTCGTCGGAGGTATTCTTCCATGTTTCTGGCCATACGTGGGACAACGCTCAACGTAATGGCAGTGGCAAGCATCGCCGCCCTGGCGATCATCGTCCCGCGCTCTCGGGCCAACGAGTCGTCGCCCGAGGCCGTCCTGCGTGAACAGGGCCTCGTTCGATCAGGACATGCGTATATCTTCACGGAGGAAGAGGACCTGAGGGATCGGATCGCCGAGATCGGGCGGCAGTTGGCGAGTTGGAAAGAGGAGCAGGCTGGGCTGGATCAGCGCCTCGAAACACTCAGCAGGCTCAGGCTCCAGCACGAAGAGATTGTGAAGAAGCTCAGATTGCTCGAAAGAGGTCGGCGGCCTGACTCCAAGGAGTACCGGCGTCCTCCCTTCCCTGGCGGGGCAGCCGGCGGTCCCGGTTCCATGCCCCCGCCGCCTGATTCGGGGCCGTTTCAACCCCGGGCCGGACCCCCTCCTCCCCCGCCGCCGGATGGCATGAATGACTTCGGGCCCGGCCCGAGGGAAGACTTTGTGCTTCAGCTGCAGATCGGGGATGCCCGCCGGCAATACACCATTTTGAATGCTGAACGAGCCGCGCTGGCGGCGGACATTGTCTATAAACAAGTTTTCAGCGACGACCTTGCCAAACAACTCGAACGGCAGCTTAAAGAGATCGAGCAGCGTCAGACTCGAGGCTGTCGCGATCGTCGAACAAATTCGAGCACGTCATAACAAGCTGGCCACTGATCCGCGCGTCAAACAGGCGATCGCCGCGATCAATGAAGCAAGCAATTCCAAGATATCGTTGGGACCGCTCAGGGATTATTCGAAAGATCTGCCCGAACTAGCCAGCGCTCTCACCATTGCAAAGCAAGGGTTGATGAAACGCATGGCGCAGGTTGAACTCAAAGGCATGAGCCGGCTGACGGGACTGGTCGGCGTGGCCGAGCGGCTCTTACAAGAAATGGGATATCGCGCCGGCCGCATACAGACGCTTGAACGCGAGGCGGCCTCGCGACGACACCTGCTCTCCGAACAGGCAAGGCAACGGCCAAGCTTGGACGAAAAACTCGTACACGCGGCCGAAACTTCAGAGCGAAAGCCGACAGCAACCCAGCTCCACGCGAATGAGGTGCGCACCGACACGCTGCGAGCCGAGGAGACGCAGCTGCGGGAGTCAATCGCTGAAGCCATCCAGCTCTTGGCGGCAGAGCGTGAAGATTATCTCAGGATAGTGAGGGCACTCAAAGACGCGATCGATGAGGCTGATACCGAGCGAAGGGTCAGGACCAGTAACGCTCAAATCCAAAATTCGAGCGGGAAACGATCGGGCGACGGACCAGGCTCTGATCGCGTCGGTTCGACAGAATCCTTCAAGTTAAGGCTCAGAGAATATGAGAAAACGATCCATTCCGAAGAAATACCCATTGATGCGGACAAGACCCTGCACTGGATCGACACGAATTTGAACGGTAAATCGCGCAAACTGATGCTCATCGACCTCGGCGTCAACGAGATCCGCCTGTCGGCGCGGCTGGCAACGGAAGTCGGGGCCCGCCTGGAATCCGGCGAACAGGTGGTTCAAATTACGATGATTGACGGCCGTATCATCAGGGCACAGCCGGCGCGGCTTGAAACAGTCCAGGTTGGGCCGTTCACGCACCGCGATGTTGATTGCGTAGTGCTGCCCGAAAGCGCCGGCGATTTTCCATCAGTTCTGGGAAGCGGCTTTTTCGATCGGTTCTCGACCAGGATCGATGCGGATAGGGGAGCGATCGTGCTCACGCAGGTGCAGGTCAAGCCAATTCTCCACCCGAACAAGGCCTCGTCGATCAAGTCCATGGTTTCGTCCAGAAACAGAAAGACAGCGGCCGCCGCCGGGATGGGCCGTTCGCCGGCGAATTGATTGAACGCTTAGTGTGCGGGCGTATCGCTGGTGGGCAGGCTCCAGAGACGCAAGACTGCATCGGTGTCGGCCGTCAGAGCGTGAACATTGTCGCCGCAGACGGCGAGGCCGAGCTGACCGGTATGATCAGCGCCGGACGTGGCTGGCGAAAATCGTCGGATCTCGCGCCGCGCGTCGATATCCCAGAGGACCAAGTTGCCGAATTGGCTGCCTGCCAGTGCCCGGTGACCATCGGGTAGTAGGGCCGCGCAGCGGATCAGGTCGTTGTGAGCCACCATGCGGCCTATCTCGGCCCCGAGATCGAGATCCCACACAACCAAGACGCCGTCTGCATGCCCCGACAATGCTCGATGGCCCAGCGGCGAGCCGGCGATGCACAAGACCGGACCAGGCGCCTTCAGACGGCGGACCCTCTGGCGTGACGTGAGGTCCCAGAGGTACAGCGTCCCGTCATCGCAGCCCGACAGGACGGCGTCGCTTCCGGTCGGCGCCAGGGCAACAACCGTGCTTTCATGCAAGAGCGGCGATCCAGAAGATTGCCCCGTCGCGAGATCCCAAACCCGGACGGTCTTATCAGCTCCCCCCGAGACCGCGATCTGTTCTCCCGCGGCAAATGCGACCGCAAACACCGCACTCGTATGCCCGTCAAGCCGGCGCATGCCAACTGCGTTATCGGGCCGGAAATCCCACAGCCTGACTGTCTTGTCACCCGACCCTGAAAGCCCGTGCCGGCCGTCGGCGGTGATTGCCACGGCATGCACCGGGCCATCATGATCGACGCGCAGCAATTCGTTTCCGGTGGCGACATCCCACTGGCGGACTGTCCGATCCTGACCGCCGGAAAGAGCCAGCTGGCCATCTCCCGAAACGGCGATCGCATTCACGCGCTTCCGATGTCCCCGGAACTCGCGCACAAGACCTACGGCATCGACAGGTACGATTGTCTTCGCGGGACCATTACGCGCAGGCACAGCCGCAATTGCCGTCGGTTCCGGCAGACGTTCGAGCGCGGCCGTTGCTCGGCGCTGCGGTTTACTTGCCTTCGGTTCCGGCTCTCGTTTGGTCTCGCTCTTCACGACGACCGGCACGGCCGGGTCCGGCGAGCGCTCAGGGCCACTCGGCACCGATCCAGGGCGGCTGAAGTAGATCACTGTCGCGAGTAGTCCTGCCACCGCTGCGATACCAGCGACGCCAGCGAACGTGGTTCGCCGTTTCTTGCGCGGCTCCGGCGTAACGGTCTCGACATGCGACGTAGGCAGTTCGTTCACGTCGGTGGAGGCACCCGGCCGGCAGGCGTCCAGGCCGGCAATCAGCTCGTCGAACGTCGAGAGGCGGTCGGCCGGCGATTTAGCCAGGACGCGCCGCAGTAAAAGATCGAGGGCGGGCGAAACCTCGGGCAGCCTGTCTGCAAGAGACGGAATAGGTTGTTCGCGGTGGGCGACGAGCCGTTCGATCAAGGTTTCACCCGAGTACGGCGGCCGGCCGGTCAACAGGTAGTGCAGTGTGCACCCGAGACTGTAAATGTCCGATCGATGGTCTGCATTTCTCGGGTTGGTCGCCTGTTCGGGCGACATGTAGTCGATCGTCCCCAGTAAGACATTGCTCTGGGTTAGACTGGCGTCGGGCTGGTTGGCGCCTAGAGGTCCACCAACGGCGTCGAGCCGAGCCAGGCCCATGTCGAGGATTTTGACTGTTCCGCCTGGCTCGAGCAGAAGGTTTGACGGCTTGATATCGCGATGCACAACCGAAGCCTCGAAGGCCGCCTTGAGCCCGCGGGCCGCTTGGATCACGCAGTCAATGGACCGGGACAGGGAAAAGGGCCCTTGCTCGCGCACCAGTTTCGCGAGGTCGCGACCTTCGACACACTCCATCACGAGAAAGTGCAACCCGCGAAATTCGTCGGCGTCGAGCACGGCAACAACATTGGGATGGCTGAGAGTGGCCGCGGCCTTGGCCTCGCGGTGAAAGCGCTGTACGGCGAAGGGGTCGCGCGCGAGCGAAGGCGGCAGCAGTTTAAGGGCCACTACCCGCTTCAAAACGCGATGGCGGGCCTTGAAAACGATCCCCATGCTGCCGGCACCCAGCTTCTCGAGCACGACGTAGTTGCCGATCAAAAGGCCCTTTGTCTTCCCCTGCAATACAGCCGCCGCTTGATATGGAGTCAATCGTCCATACCGCACAAGTTCCGCGGCCAGCGCCGCCGCGTTGTGCGGGCCGTCCCGCGTCATGAGCTGTTGACGTAGTGACTTGACGTCCGCGGTTTCGACCAGTTCGTTCTCGATGAGCTCGCGGGCAAATTCGCCGATGTCCTGGATCACCGTGGAGGCGCCACCCGCGAGGGCCAGCGCGATGCCCGATCTTGATGGCTTGAGTGACGTCGTCCGAGCCGGATCCGTATTCAACGTTTCTTGACCAATAGGATCGATCGGCGTCGAATGGATCGACGAGTGCCGCTCGACTGGCCCAGTCGGCATCGCGCGCCGGAGCATCATGTCGGCTGTCGTGCGGCACATCTTCGGGCGGATCGGAAGATTCCATCGATATCCTTGATTTAGGCGCATGCGCTCTTCGGCCAGCTTACCATGGTTTTTGGATCATGAGTCAAGCGGCCTAGGCGTGATCGGTCCTTGAAGAGCCGCCTGCGGTGCTGTACGGTTATGCGAGCGCTGAACTTGATTACGATCGCCGTGAGTCATGGTCGAATCATCAGTGTCGAGGGGCAATCGTTTGCCAACGACGGGAAGAAGCACGGCGCCTTCGCCGGGACCAATCCGAGGCTGCTGAGTTGGACGACCAGCACGAGCTCGACCCTTCGGAGGTCTACCCTTATGTTGCCGACGATCGCGGTCTGGGGGCACGTGCTGGACATCGGGCTCGTCTTGCTTCTGGCCTATCTGGTCGTCCTCTGGCTTGCCAGTTGGGTGCTGGAGAGCCTGGCGCACGCCCACTTCCACCGCGCCCAACGGTATGCCCACACGAGGTTCGCCTACGATGTCGAACTTGACCGTTACGAGTGTCCGCAGGGCGAGCTATTGACACTGCACACCTTCGATGACAGGAACAAGCTCGCTATCTACAAGGCACCGGCCGCGTCATGCAATCAATGCGTGCTGAAAGCGTTCTGCACGACGCGCGATGAGGGCCGACACGTCTTCCGTACACTTACCGAGTTTCACGAGACCGACATCGGGCGGTTCCATCGCTGGCTGTCGCTTATTATCCTCGTCGTGGCGCTGGTATTCTCGACGGGGGGCGTTTTTTCCTGGTGGAACAGGCCCGGCGGATGGTTGCTCGCGATCGCGACGGCGGTCAACGTCATCCTGCTCTGGCTTGACCTTCGCGACACACCGGAAAAACTCTACCGGAATGCTCGACGGATCGCGGCTGGCGCCTTGCTGGAGACATCGATCGACGAGCCGCTCGACAGCTCACTCTTACGTTTGTAGAATACGGTGCTCCCTCCTGATCGGTTGCTGCCCAGCCGGGTGAGGGGCTCGACCGAGAGGGGAAAAAAAGCGCATGGCGGACGTGACGGCAACGAGCAAGAAGATCATCGCCAATATCGAGAAGGTCGTGATTGGCAAGCGCCAGGAGATCATTTTGGCGCTGGCGGCTTATCTTTCCGAGGGGCACATCTTGCTCGAAGATGTGCCTGGTGTGGCCAAGACGATGCTGGCACGAGCCCTGGCCAGCAGTGTCGGAGCCACGTTCAAGCGCGTGCAATGCACGCCGGATCTACTGCCGACGGATATCACCGGCACGTCCATCTTCAATCAGAAGTCGACTCAGTTCGAGTTTCGGCCGGGTCCCATTTTTTCCCAGATCGTCCTCGCCGACGAGATCAATCGTGCCACTCCGCGCACCCAGGCGGCCCTCTTGGAAGCGATGGCGGAACGTAAGGTCTCTGTCGACGGCACGACGTATGACCTGACGCCCCCGTTCCTGGTCATCGCGACCCAAAACCCGGTCGATCACGAAGGAACCTTTCCGTTGCCCGAGGCCCAGCTTGATCGATTCCTGGTCCGGCTCAGTCTGGGGTATCCCAACTCGGAAGAGGAAGCGTCGATGCTCGCGCGTCATCAGCTCAAACACCCGATCGATGATATCCAGACCGTGGTCACGGCCAGTGAGATCATCCGATGCCAGCAGGCGGTGCGTGCCGTCCGCGTCGACGACAAGCTCAGCCGCTACATCGTTGAGCTGGTGGGCCGTACCCGGGCACACAACGACGTCTTATTGGGCGGCAGCCCACGGGCCTCGCTGGCGCTTTACCGCGCCTCGCAAGCTTTGGCGGCAATTCGCGGGCATGAATTTATCACACCCGACGACATCAAACGGTTGGCGCCGGCCATCCTGTGCCATCGCATTATTTTGAAACCGGAGAGCCGGTTGCGCAAGGTGACCACGGGGGCGTTGGTCAACGAGCTACTCGATACTGTGCCAGTGCCGACCAGCAATTCGAGGGTCATGGCCTGATGCCCTGGTTTCTGGCCATCGTGATCGTTCTGGTCGTCGCGGTCGTTTTCGACCTCGGGCTGATCGCGTGCGCGATGATCGCGATCCTCGGATTAATGATGATCAGTCGTTTCTTGGCGCGGTCGTGGATCACCAACCTCACGGCGAATAGGGAATGCAACCGAACCGAGGCGGAGGTCGGGCAGACGATCGCATTCACTGTCATCGTGAAAAACCGTGGACAGCTTCCCGTTGCGTGGGTTTTGATCGAGGACATGCTGCCGCGCGGGGCCATCGCGTCTCGTCCACCGCGCATCGTGGTGAAAGGGCAGCGCCTGGCCGTGGCCATGCTGGGGTCGCGCGGGCGGAAAACGCTCAATTATCAGCTCCATTTCGCCATGCGCGGCTATTATCAGGTCGGGCCGCTCGTGCTCGAAACCGGCGATCTATTCGGCTTGCACCGGCGGTTCCGGATCGTGACCGAGCCGATTTACATCATCGTTTACCCCAAGGTCGTGCCACTCCCTGGCTACGATATTGCATCGAGGCGGCCGATCGGTGAAATCCGTCTCACGCACCGTCTGTTCGAGGATCCGACCCGGATCGCTGGGGTACGATACTACCAGCCGGGCGATCCGCTCAACCGCGTCAACTGGGCTGCGACGGCTCGCACCGGGGTCTTGCACAGTAAGGTTTATGATGCATCGACAATTGCCGGCGCGACGATTGTGCTCGATTTTCACCAGGCGAGCTACCCAGCGCGGCACGAGCCGGCGCGTTCCGAGCTGGCCGTGACGACGGCACTGGCGCTTGCCAATGCCGTTTGCCTGATGGGCCAGCCCGTGGGATTGGTTACCAACGGACGAGACGCCGCCGATCGGATTCGGCTGCGCGATGAGATTGCACGCCAACACCGAGGGCCGCAGATGAATCGCGCGGCGATCCATCAACTCGCCGCAACGCGTGAGCGTGACGATCGGCTTCGGCCGATCATCGTGCCGTCGCGCCGAGGCGCGGAGAGTTTTGCGAGTATTCGCGAGGTCCTGGCCCGCGTCGAGCTGACCGACGGCCTGACTTTCGACGAGCTCTTGATCGAAGCCGAGCCGCGGCTCCCTCGCGACGCGACGGTCGTGGCGATACTCGGGAACGTCACGCCCGAGATGGCCCTGACGCTCGGGCATTTGAAACGCCAGGGATTCGCGGTGAATGTTGTGCTGCTCGCTTTTGACGAGGTCGAACGGATTGACAGTGCCGGTCCGCTCTTGGCCCAGGGACTTCCTGTTCGGTCGTTGTCGGATGAGGAAGAATTGTACGGCTTTTGCGAGCTCCAGCTCGTGACCCCGCTTTGAGAGTTGTCGGAGCATTCAGGAATGGCCAGCAACCGACGTCGTGGCACACTGGTCGATTACCTGGTTGCCGCGATCGAGCCGGCACTGATCATCACCATGGTTGGCAGCTTGATGTTTTTCCTGCTCGACATGTGGTATGACGGGCCGGTCATCGCGCGCATGCGGTGGATTTTGTTCTGGTTCGTCCTGGGAATCGTGCTGATCACGCGGGTCAGCATGCAGATCGGCACCAACCTGGCCTTGGGTTATGGCGTGGCCTTGGGGGGTGCGGTCGCGCTCGTGGCGACGGTGCTCGCGGGATTTCAGCCTGCGCTCTTGGTCATCATGGGCATTGTGTGGTGGGCCACTCACAGGCTCACCTTCGACTGCACTCTGCTCGACGAAGATCAAGATGCGGGCGTTGGGCTGTTGCAAGAGACCGGCCTCGATCCCGCCTTGGCCACCGAGCCCATTTCCCCACCGACACCGACAGAGCATGACCCGGAGGCGATGGACGCGTCACTCTTGCCGCAACGCCCCTGGTGGAAGCGGGCCAAAGAAGACGCCGACCTGGCCCGCCGGCCGAACGCGCCGGGAACTTGGCTGATTTATTTCACGGTCGCCTCGCTTCCCCTGTTCGCACTGGGCCAATGGCTGGTTCCGGCCGTCGAGGAAGACCGGCGAGCCGGGTTATTTCTCTACTTCCTGGCCTACATTTCTAGTGGCATGGGCTTGCTCTTGGCGACGAGCTTCCTCAATCTCCGGCGTTATCTCCGCCAGCGCAAGCTCAAGATGCCCGCCGCAATGACGGCAACCTGGTTGTCGACCGGCGCCATCCTGATCGTCGGCCTGACGTTGCTGGCGGCGGTGTTGCCGTTGCCAGGTCTGGGCTGGAACGTGATCCGCGGTTCGACGCCGGCATCGAGCAATCTCCGAGCCTCGAAGAACGCGATGCTCAGGGATAGCGGCGTGCAGGGAGGGGGGGCGCAGAGTGAGGGTCAGGCCGCGTCGAAGGGATCGAAGCCGCCGGCATCGTCTGGCAAGGAAAAAGGGTCCGGCCAGACCAACGATCCCAACGCTGCACAGCAGACCGCAGGCAAAGGGCGTCCCGGCGGCAAGAACGCCCCCGGTAATTCCAAGAGCGGCGCCCCGCGAGGCAAGTCGGCACCCTCGAAGGGGGGTGCACAGGGCAAACAGGGGTCACCCGAGGACAATAAGGGTGATTCGGGAAATCAAAACAAGAATCAGGATGGCCAGGCTGAGAAACAGGCTGAGCCCAGCAAGGACGCCGACCAAAATTCGAGCCCGGACGACAAAAACTCCGCCGATCAAGATAACGGCAAATCATCTGAGACTAAGGAAAATCAAAGCTCGAACGACGCGTCCAGTCCGCCGACGCAACTGCCTTCGGTGCCATTTGCTGCCCCGTCGTGGTTACGGGCCTTGTTCGTCGCCGCAGG
Organism: uncultured Isosphaeraceae bacterium; assembly: GCA_963850935.1. Taxonomy (GTDB): domain Bacteria; phylum Planctomycetota; class Planctomycetia; order Isosphaerales; family Isosphaeraceae; genus CAWFRS01. Next base: position 244,633 of record CAWKNT010000023.1, on the reverse strand, counting down.
AATTGTGGTTGTGATTTACGTCCTGTTTCGGTACGGCTCGACTCTACTCAATGCCCTGCGCGACCTGCTTGCATCGCTTCTTGGCGGTTTGTTTATCCAGCAGCCCCACAAACGCACCAAGGCCCCCGAACCCGCGCCGAGCGAAAAGGGGCCGCCGGCTCGCCCCTTCGCGTCGTTTGCCAACCCGTTCGATGCCGGATTGGATCAGCGATTCAGTCCCAATGACCTGATTGTCTATAGTTTCGAAGCCCTGGAGGCCTGGGCTTCGGAGCACGACCTCGCCCGTTCGCCCGACGAAACTCCGAGCGAGTTTGTCCGCCGTCTCGGAGAGGCGCGGTCGGACTTGCGGCAGGACGCCACGCGATTGGTCGGATACTTCGTCACAGTTGTTTACGGCCAGGCAGGTTTCAAGGCGGAGGTGCTGCCACCGTTGCGGCAGTTTTGGCGGGCGCTGGCGAGCAAACCAGCGTGAGCGAACACGTGCCGGCACGCCTCAAATCGACTCGACAGCGGGCAGAATTCTCGATTTCTTCCGGTATAATTTTGACAAAGGGAGGCTCGGTGCCCCGGGAGAGTGGTGCAGCGTCTGAGTGGCATCAACACAGAGGCGGAGCGAACAGGAAACCTCTGGAATGCCGTACGTCGAATTCACGGTCAATGGGCCACCCGTGTCTCAGCAAACCAAAGACAGAGTGAGTCTGGGAAACTGGAAGACTATTATCCGGGCCGAAGCCGCAAAGCGCTGGGGCACACGTTTACCGTTGGCATGTAAGCTTAAATGCACAATAATTAATTTCCATGAGGGAGAGGTTGCTTCTCTGGACGACGACAACATGGTGAAGCCCATTTGGGATGCCATGAACAAGCTTATTTACGTCGACGATTCGCAGACTTGTTATTCCGAGACGATTCATGTCAGTATTGATGCCGCGATCAAACTTCGCAGGGCATCCGGAATTTTGCTCGCCGCGTTTTCCAAAGGTGAAGAGTTTCTTTACATTAGAATTGACGACGCACCGGACGTGATTCAACTACCACAATGATGCCATGGAACAGGAAACGTTCGAAAAAGTCGCTCAGCGATACCGGGACGAGGGCTATCAGGTCGTCATAGAGCCGCACGGTGATCTAATTCCGCCGTTCATCGCGGGTTATCAGCCAGATCTGATTGGCACTCGGGGCAACGAAGTGGTTATCGTTGAAATCAAGGTGAACCGAATGGATCTCGCCGGTGATCATCAGATTGCCGCTTTAGCGGAGACAGTGAATTCTCGTCCGGGATGGAGGCTCGATTTGGTGGTAATGGAGCCAGAGACAGCCGTCGAGAAAGCGGCGCAACAGGCGGCTGAGCCGTCCGACGAGCAGCTTGCACAGATCCTGAAAACGGCCGAGGAGTTGTCCGAAAAAGGGTACTCGCCATACGCGTGCGTCGTTGCGTGGGGCGGCCTTGAGGCGGCGATGAGACGACTGCGAGGCGATGCCGAGTTCTATGGTCGAACAACGTTTCCGTTCGGCCAAACCATCCTTGGCGGCCGTGGTAGCCTGACCCTCAAGCCGCGCGTGACGTGACGCCGGGGGATTGGTTGCCGGACATCGTCGTCTGGCCCCGGACCGCGTATATCGCGGCGGCAGGAGAATCACCATGGCTGGAACAGCACTGCGAACGAGCCGTCAGTCGCGGATCAACTGGTGGCGGGCAACACTTCAACGGCAGCGGGAGGCGAACCTGAGCGTTACCGAGTTCTGTCGGCGGGTCGGTGTCGCCGTCTCGACGTTCTACTATTGGAAGCATCGTGTCCACGAGGTCCCGCCAAACGCCCATGTGCCGGTGCACGACGAGCACCCCTCGCGTCAGGCGACAACGGCCGTCGGGACCACGGTCGCCAAATTCGTCCCGGTGTCGATCCTTAAGCCTGCCGCGGGCACGCAGCTCGAGATCGAACTGACCAACGCCTGCCTGGTACGACTCAAGGGACCCATCGATCCGCTCCTGCTTCAGGCCGCGATCACGGCGGCCGGGCAACTCGACGGCTTCCACCAAGGAGCCAACTGATGTTCCCTCAACTCCCCGCCGCGGTGCGAGTCTTGCGGCCCACCCGGAGCACTTCCTTCAGTACCGTCGCGATGAGGCCGAGGCGGCCGCAAATGCACGTCGTCGCCGTCGTGCTTTCCGCCGGGAGAAGGCCAGGGCGCTGAGCCCGAGTCTCTGACGCTGGCAGCGCTGGTTCCGGGGCCCGGAGCCTGGGACACCTCGATGTGTAGGCTCACTGGCCCGCTTAAGTCCGAAGATGGCCGGCAGGCGTCGTCGGAGCGAGCAATTTGTCCATCGGCTCGCGCACGTGATTGCTCCCGGAACCAGTGCCAGAGGAATGGCGAGGCGGGCCGTATTTTCCAAGGACTGGGGTAATCACGGGAGCGGCGAGCGGAAATGATGCTCGCGTGCATGATCCCGTTCGGCGTGCGCGGGCCGGTGGCGCCGCCCGTGACCACGGGCCGGTGCGCCCGGGCGCGAGGGGTATGGTTGCGCAGCACGGTAACCCTCTCGGAGAGCTTGATCCAGTGATCAGGCTCTTCGAGGGGAATTTTCTTACCAGCCTCAGCGATCTCGCTCAGGAATCGCGGAATTCACCTCAAATACCTTGCTCACGCTCACCTATCGATCACGGCCTCTCAACCTCACCTCGAACTCATCCTTTCTAACGGACGTCGGATCGCTGTTGCCCCCGGATTCGACATTCAAACGCTCCGCCGTCTCATCGCTGTCGTGGAGGAACGCCCATGTTTGGACTGAGCGCCGCGGTCCGCGTTTACCTCGCCAAGCAACCTGCCGACATGCGCAAGAGTTTCGACGGCCTGGCCGCCCTGGCATCGGGCAGCCTGGCGCTTGACCCCCTCTGTCTCGTAATTCGGTCGTTTTTCGGCACGTCTCGTGGTCGTGCGAACTTCACCGAACGCAGGGTTCAAACAAATTGTCTGGAATTGTTCTTGACGCCGAAAATTTAAGTTACTAAATTTAAGTTGTTGAATGATCGGCGACCGATAGACGAAAGGAGAAGAAACACGATGACGTCGACGCGATTGGGGAAAGTTCAACTCCAGATCATGCAGGTGTTGTGGAAAAAGCGGTCGGCGACGGCGCGTGAAATCACCGACGCCATCAACGCGATTGAGCCCGTCGCGCACAGTACCGTGCAAACGATGCTGCGGATTCTGGAAGACAAGAAGGCCGTGGGACACAAGAAAGAGGGAAGAACCTTCGTCTTCGTTCCCTTAGTCGATGAGCACAACTTCAAACGCGGCGCCACTCAAAATCTGATTGAAGGATTGTTTGGCGGAAGAGTCAGCGATCTGGTGGCTCACTTGCTAAGCGACGAGAAAGTCTCGAAGACCGAATTCGAAGAAATTCGCAAACTCATCAAACGCCAACCCAAACGCTAGGAGTGCCACATGGCTTGGATGATTTCGGAAAATACCGCGGTCGATCTGTCTCGCGCTCTGATCCAGTTCGGAGTGAACTGGTTGCTGCAATCGACCGTTCTGATCTGCAGCGGTCTCTCAATCGGCCTGCTCTTGCGACGACACGGTTCGGCAGTCAAGTCGGCCATTTACCGCGTGACATTGGCGGCGGTCTTGGCCTGTCCTCTGCTCTCGTGGTGTCTTTCGCAAGCTGGAATTGTCGGCTGGTCGATTGAATTCCCCGCGAAGTCCCCACGGGCTCACATCGACGAATCGGGGCGGACGATGATCAACAATCGGTTGGCCGTTCCCAGCATTCCTGGTGCTGAACCGGTCACGGGGGATTTCGGAAACGAACGCGCCCGGAATCATAGACCGTGGCACGTCCCATCCGATGATCCGTGAGAAGAGCGGCTTTTCCGATCCGTCGACGCTGTCAGCGAGCGTGATGACGGATACTTCTTTGATCGATTTGCGAAATTCCAAAGTTTCGGCTGAAACGTCGTATCGCGGGACGGAGATACTTGATCTTACGTTGATGGCGTTCAGTCTATTGTGGATCTCGATCGCAGTCTGGTTGTCGATTCGCTTGGCGGAAGCCTGGTGGCGACTGGCCGGGATTCGGCGGCGGGCTGTTGCCGCCGATGCGGAAACGATGGCCCTGTGTCGCGCGTCTGCGACGAAATTGGGAGTTCGCACACCCGAGGTACTTGAAACACCGTTCCTGCCCAGTCCGTGCCTCGCGGGAATCAGGAATCCTGTGGTCCTGCTGCCGGAAGAAAGTCTGACGCTGTCGCTCGATGACGTGCTGATCCATGAACTCGCGCACCTTCTGCGAAAAGATTGTCACTGGAACCTGCTGCGCAAACTGACGACGACGATCTTCTGGTTTCACCCGTTGCTGTGGATGCTCTCGCGACAATTGGAAATGGCGGCGGAAGAAGTCTGTGATGACTTCGTGGTTAAGTTTGGCGGCAATCGTGAGGAGTATGCCCTGCGACTGGTTGATGTGGCGGAATTCGCGTCGGCTCGCATGGCTCCGGCAGGGGTCGCGATGGTCTCTCTACGGTCGATGCTGGCCCATCGCGTGACGCGCATTCTGGATTGCTCGCGGCAACTGTCGACCGGCATCAGTCGGACCGTGCTGAAATGCACTTTGGTCGGGGGCTTTGTTGGGACATCCGTAGTGGGATTCGTCGGAGCGTCACCGCTACGGCAAAAACCGGGTGGTCCCGCACTGAACCTGCGCGGGCGAGAAGAACGTCGCTGCTCAACTGAAATCCGACGATGCGGAAGTTCGCCGTTCATCAGAAGTGGCCTTGAATGATGCCAAAACTCCTGAAAAACAGACACAACCGCGAATGGCCAAAGAGGTCAAAGGAGACGTCTGTACGATTCGTGGCCAGGTTCTTAAACCCGACGGCAAGCCCGCCGCCGGGGTAAAAGTGACGGTTAGATCTTTTCCAGACGATATCGAACATCGTCCTCCCGTCGCGGTCACAATATCAGGAGCGGACGGACGCTTTGAAGTCTCGTATCCTAAATCACAACGCACCGATGCCTTTTTCTGGGTCGCGGCGCAGCTCGAAGGATACGGGTTCCAATCGGCGAATTGGAAGGAGGTCAACGAGTCAACGGATCTCATTCTCAAGTTGGTTGCTGACGCACCGATTCGCGGACGGATCACCGATCTGGAGGGAAAACCAATCGAAGGTGTCAGCCTGAAGTTAGACACCTTTTACGTTCCAAAGGCCGGTGAAGATCTGGGTCCGTGGCTCGAATCCGTGAAATCCGGCGCCGTCGATCAGGTCTCCGGTCATACTCTTGGTTATCACATGCCCGCTTGCGATGACGACCACCAGCCCGCGCTGATCACAGATCAAGATGGGCGATTCACACTATCCGGGATTGGTGCAGAGCGCCGAGTGACGCTTGAGCTGCGAGGCAAAACAATCGCTTACCAGAAGATTGACGTCCTCACGCGAGCGATGCCGGCGATGACTCGCAATACCGAGATGAATTTCCGCAACGGACAGCCGTTGAAGGGAGTGGTGCTGGGAATGGATTTTACCTACCCCGCGCAGCCAACACAGATCGTGGAAGGAATCGTACGTGATGACAAAACGAAAAAAGGTGTGCCTGGAGTGACCATCGAAAGCGAGCATCTCGCTGGAACGGTGGGGTATCGGAATCACGTCTTACGGACGCAGACTGATTCGGAAGGACGTTATCAATTGGTCGGAATGCCGAAAGGCGATGACAATGTGATCCAAGTCTTTTCCAATGGAGAGACTGCCTATCAACTGCGCCACATCAAGGTTCCCAAACCCTCCGACGTGACGAGTACAAAACTCGATATCGAAATGTATCCAGGGTTGTGGATTGCGGGGAAGGTGACCGACAAGGCCACCGGCAAGCCGGTGAAAGCCGTCATCCTGTATCTTCCATTCCTGGACAATCCGTTCACAAAAAATCGTCCCGAATTCCATGATGAATACATGGATCACAGCCAATTCCATTACACCACGGATTCTGGCGGGAATTATCGGATTCCGGGGCTACCCGGTGCGCCATCGTCGCAGCGAATTCGCTGAATTCCAGCTATCGAAAAGGGATTGGCGCCGAGAAGATCAAAGGCCTGTCGGAGAAGGGAGAATTTGACACGTACCGGCAAGTTGTTCCCGCTGATACTGGAACGCACGAAGCACTGATGGAAATCAATCCTGCCGAGAATTCTGCGTCGGTGGCGTGCGATTTCGAACTCGACCCAGGAGCGACGATTCGCGTGACGTTCGTCGATCCTAAAGGAAACCCGGTTGAGGGAACAGATATTATCGGGCGCTCACTTGGCCGGTACGATAGGTCGCAGCCATCGACAATCGACGTGGGCAACCTGTCACCAAACGAAACGCGAACGATCGAGGTCATTCACCGCCAGCGGCAATTGGGCAAAATCTTCGATGTCAATTTTGACGGCCAGAAAACAGATCCCATCACAATCACTTTGCTGCCGACCGCGACCATTAAGGGACGTTTGGTCGATCAGGATGGCGTGGCGATCAAAGGCGCTGGGCTGCTTGCGTCGCCAAATTTCAAAGCGAAACACAGGACGGGAGTGTTCAATACGCGCGCTTGCAACCCAGATGGATCGTTTGAGTTCTCGGACCTTTCAACAGGTTGTGAATCGTACTCGTTACGTACCTTTGGCGGTGCTATGAAAAGCATCAACGAGAACATCGTCGTTCAACCAGGCGAGGTGGTTGATCTTGGCGATGTGAAATTGAAGAAGTGAAATTCGCATCGCAATTCACGTCTTCCCCACTCCAGCTTGGGTTGAGCCGTGTCGATTTCGCAATCCGACTGTTCCGTCTATCGATGAAGGTCAGGTTGTCCCCTCGTCCCGGTCATCCGGGGGGTCAGGGTGAGGGGTTCTTCTCTTTCACCCGAAATCAATGAATAGACGGACGGCTAGGGCAGACAGGCCCTGTCGTATGACAATCGCGGAGCACCATCATGTCGACATTCGCTGTTACGGAAATAACGCACGACGGCTGGCAGCCGTACGTTCCATCTGTCAAACAGCCATGGAACCTGAGCCGCGTCGTTCATCTGCATCGTCGCGCGGGGTTCGCTGCGACCTGGACCGAGATCCAGCGTGATCTGCGAGATGGCCCCGACGCCAGCGTTTCGCGGATCCTTAACGGAACCTCGAGAGCTGACGGACTGCGGCAAGATTTTGATGTCATCGCGACGTCGCTGGCGACAGCCGCGGAAGCGGCCAGCCAAGGTTCGCGACTGCCGGCATGGTGGGTCTTTCGTATGCTGTTTTCGCCCGACCCGCTTGGCGAACGATTGACGTTGATGTGGCACAATCATTTTGCCACCAGCAACCTGAAGATCGAAAATTTGGTTCTGATGCGTCGTCAGAATGAGATATTTCGCGAGTACGCACGTGCACCATTCGGCGACTTGCTTCGGCGTGTCGTCAAAGATCCCGCGATGCTGGAGTGGCTCGATGCATCCGCGAATCGCAAAGAGCATCCCAATGAAAACCTTGCCCGTGAAATCATGGAACTGTTCACTCTGGGAGTCGGAAATTATACCGAGTCGGATGTGAAGCAAGGAGCGCGGGCATTGACCGGCTGGACGCATAAGTACGATCGTTTTTGCGAGATTCCCCAATATTATGACGATGGCGAAAAGACGATCCTCGGCCAGACAGGCAACTGGCGCGGTGATGACTTTGTGGACCTGTTGCTCGCGCGGCCGGCGACAACCAGGCGTCTCGCTTTTCGCCTTTGTGAGCTTTTCATGGGTGAAGAGGTCGTCTCGCCCGGACAACTTGAAAGTCTCGCGTCGGCGCTTCGCGAGAACCGGTTGACGATCGGATGCGGTGTTGAACGAATCTTGAGATCGGACGCATTCTTCGACGAATCCAACATCCGCAGCCGCGTCAGTGATCCCACGCAATACGTCATCGGGGCCGCGGGTGCTCGAACAATTTGATCCTCCCCTCAATACCGTTCTGATGGCGGAATGGATCGGTGCGCATGGGACTGGAATTGTTCAATCCGCCGAACGTGTTTGGCTGGCGTGGCGGGCGTACGTGGATCAATTCGCGATCAGTGGTCGCTCGCACAAATTACGCATGCGAACTGGTTGAAGGGGCGCTGCTGCACTCGTCGAAGAACTCGGTTGACGTCCTAGAACTGATTGAGCGGCACAGTGGCAAATCCGACACCGAATCGGGAATCCGATTTCTTTGTCAGTTGATCTTAGGAGCCGAACCGTCACCGGAACTCGAACGTGAATTACAGTCCACGACGGATCGATCGCCGAAACTCGATGCGACCGCCGCTCGTCGAATTGCCATCAGCCTCTTGTCATCTCCCGAAGCGCAGATCTGTTAAGCAGAAAGGACAATCCGAATGATCTCCAGGCGCGAATTCTGTCAACGGGCCACGTTAATTTCGCTGGCTCCGACGATTCCCGGATTCCTGAGACACATGGCACAAGCTGCCTCGCCCACGTTGGATGATCGTATCCTGGTGATCATTCAACTAAGCGGCGGCAATGACGGGCTGAATACGGTCGTCCCCTACAACGACGACGATTACCGACGATTGCGTCCCAAGCTTGCGATCGCCAAAGATCGCGTCCACCGTTTGAACGACACAGTCGGCCTGCATCCGGCCATGAAAGCGGCCCATGAATTATTTACGGAGGGACGGCTGGCGATTGTTCAGGGGGTGGGATATCCGAATCCCAACAAATCGCACGACGTCAGTATGTCGATCTGGCAAACGGCTCGTCTGGATCCCGAAGAACATCGCAGCTACGGCTGGATCGGCCGAGCACTTGACGAGCTTCCGCCTTCGACAGCGGATCAGGCGGCCTCGATCCTTGTTGGCAAGGAAACGCCGCCGATGGCGTTACGGGGGCGCCATTCGATCGCCGCCTCGTTTTCTGATTCGAACGAATTGAATATGGTCGACGTACCCAGCCGAATCATGTCACCGGCGAACGGGAATGACCTTTCCACCTATCTGCGGCGCAACACCTTGCAGACGATGATCACTGCCGAAAGGTTGCGACAGATGGCAAAAACCTCGCGAAGTGAAACAAAGCCACCCGACAGCGAATTGGCCAATCGATTGGCGCTGATCGCCCAATTGATCAAGTGCGATTTTGGTGCCCGAGTCTACTATGTAGTTCAATCGGGCTATGACACGCATGCGCTTCAGTTAAGCTCTCACGAGCGCTTGTTGCGTGATCTTTCGAGGGGACTGAAGTTTTTCCTTGATGAACTGAAACGCGCGAAACTCGACGATCGAGTACTGGTGATGGCCTTCAGCGAATTCGGACGTCCTCTGGAAGAAAATGCATCGGAAGGCACCGATCATGGCACGGCGGGTCCAGTCTTCCTGGCAGGTTCAAACCTCCGTGCGGGCCTTCACGGCACCACACCGCGGCTCGACGCTCTTTCCGACGGCGACTTACCCGTCACCACCGATTTTCGCCAAGTTTATCAACAGGTGCTAAACAAATGGCTCAAACTGCCATCACTTGCGTCACTGAACGGAGAATTTCCAAACTTGGAAATCCTTTGACACACGATTGATTAATGTAACTTGCCCGCGATGAACGAGGAGCTTTCGAGCAGCACACCAACACGTTGAACCGCCGGCGACTGCGGGTCAAGTTAACCCGCCATTTTACCGCCGCGAAAGGCTGGCCGCGACGATTGAGGCAACGGAATTTGACCTATGGGGTTCCGGGGACACCGTACACAATTATTGACGCCAGGTCGTGAGCTTGATAGTCTTCGGTCATGGCCCGACTGGCACGAGTGATCGCACCTGGCTTGCCGCACCTCATCACCCAGCGGGGAAACCGCCGGCAGCAGACGTTCTTTTGCGATGAAGATTACCGGATCTACCTGGAGCTCATGGGGGAGTGGTGCACCGCCCACGAGGTCGAGATCTGGGCGTACTGCCTGATGCCCAATCATGTCCATCTCATCGCAGTTCCGCACTCGGCCGACGGTCTGAGACGCGCGATCGGCGAGGTCCATCGCCGTTACACGCGTACGGTCAACTTCCGCGAGGGTTGGCGCGGGCATCTCTGGCAAGGGCGATTCGCCTCGTTCGTGCTCGATGAGCCGTATCTGTTGACGGCCGTGCGTTACGTTGAGCTCAACCCTGTGCGCGCGGGGCTGATCAAGGCACCAAGCCGCTACCGGTGGAGCAGCGCCGCCGCCCACGTGCGCGGACGGGACGACGCGCTGGTGCGGGTCGCTCCGCTGACCAGTTTCCGTTCGGCCAAACCATCCTTGGCGGCCGTGGTAGCCTGACCCTCAAGCCGCGCGTGACGCGACGCCGGGGGATTGGTTGCCGGACATCGTCGTCTGGCCCCGGACCGCGTATATCGCGGCGGCAGGAGAATCACCATGGCTGGAACAGCACTGCGAACGAGCCGTCAGTCGCGGATCAACTGGTGGCGGGCAACACTTCAACGGCAGCGGGAGGCGAACCTGAGCGTTACCGAGTTCTGTCGGCGGGTCGGTGTCGCCGTCTCGACGTTCTACTACTGGAAGCATCGTGTCCACGAGGTCCCGCCAAACGCCCATGTGCCGGTGCGCGACGAGCACCCCTCGCGTCAGGCGACAACGGCCGTCGGGACCACGGTCGCCAAATTCGTCCCGGTGTCGATCCTTAAGCCTGCCGCGGGCGCGGAGCTCGAGATCGAACTGACCAACGCCTGCCTGGTACGACTCAAGGGACCCATCGATCCGCTCCTGCTTCAGGCCGCGATCACGGCGGCCGGGCAACTCGACGGCTTCCACCAAGGAGCCAACTGATGTTCCCTCAACTCCCCGCCGCGGTGCGAGTCTTGCGGCCCACCCGGAGCACTTCCTTCAGTACCGTCGCGATGAGGCCGAGGCGGCCGCAAATGCACGTCGTCGCCGTCGTGCTTTCCGCCGGGAGAAGGCCAGGGCGCTGAGCCCGAGTCTCTGACGCTGGCAGCGCTGGTTCCGGGGCCCGGAGCCTGGGACACCTCGATGTGTAGGCTCACTGGCCCGCTTAAGTCCGAAGATGGCCGGCAGGCGTCGTCGGAGCGAGCAATTTGTCCATCGGCTCGCGCACGTGATTGCTCCCGGAACCAGTGCCAGAGGAATGGCGAGGCGGGCCGTATTTTCCAAGGACTGGGGTAATCACGGGAGCGGCGAGCGGAAATGATGCTCGCGTGCATGATCCCGTTCGGCGTGCGCGGGCCGGTGGGCGCCGCCCGTGACCACGGGCCGGTGCGCCCGGGCGCGAGGGGTATGGTTGCGCAGCACGGTAACCGAACAACGCCAACCGAGTTAATGCGAACTCTGTATGGAAACGGTTTCCTCAGCCATGAACAATTCGAGCGATTGCGCGATTCATACAAGATTCGCTCACAGGTCGTGCATGGGCTCGTTCCGGCTCAGGTCGATCCAGATCTTGTGCGATGCGTGACTACCACCGCCCGATACCTCGTCAGCGGCAAAGAGGTCGCCTGATCCAGTTCTGTTGTCTCCGGCGAGCCATCCTGTTTGTAGGATTGACCAGGTGCCAGCAAGTATTTACACCAAATAATTGGGCTGGGCGATTTCGGCTCGTACCCTGAGCATCTAGCTGCCGAGCAGGTGACCTGAAGTTCAGATATAAGCTCAAGTCCACCCGAAGCGCCGCAAGATGTGTTGGCCGTAGCGACCGAGGAAATCCTCGACGGCCCTCTTGCCAGCAATTCGGGTGGACTTGAGCCAACGCTCGAGAATGCCGTGCACTGCTAGGCGCGATCACACCGGCCCCGCGGATCGGCGACAGATGGCACACAACACCCACGACCACGTCGGGATTGCCACTCCTGATTATCGACAGAAACGGCAAAATTCTTGTGCCTTATTAAGCTGACGTCTAAGCTTCGATCCGGTACTGACCGACGGAAATGGTTTAGCAGTAAAGTCTTGTGGAATACACCAGTATTGAGGCAGTTGGTTCATCCGGTGCGGCGCGTGGCGTTGGAAATGAATGGCGGATTTTCTGTCGGCATCGGGACGACATTACGGCGGACGGGCTCGGCGGACGAGGCTTCTTGATCGCGTGTGCGGTCTGAGTCGGCCCGCCCGATCTTGCGGAGCGGCAGCAAGCCGTTGGCGAGCGCGACCAAGGCGGAGACATTATTGGTGAGTACGGACGTCATGACACCGAAGCCCATCGTGAACACGCCGATCACGTTGGTGACGTTGGGCGCCACGATCATTGACCAGCTCCGGTTGACGTTTCGATCCAGATCACGCGCCATGTCTCTCAGGTCGCAGAGCTTCGACAATCCTCCCTCGAGGAAGACGATGTGGGCGGTGTCGGTCGCAATCGTGGATGCGCCTCGGAGCGAAATCGAGACGTCGGCCTTCTTGAGCGCGATCGAGTCGTTGATGCCGTCGCCGACGAAACAGACCTTGCGCCGTTCTGCCTGGAGTTTCGCTACGTAATCGGCCTTGTCGGCAGGGAGGACCTGTGCGAAGTAGCGATCCATGCCTAACGATTCCGCGAGCTTCTTGGTCGGGGCGTCATGATCGCCCGAGATGATCGCGATGTGCGAGATCCCGCGATTGCGGAGCCCATTGACAATCGATTGCACCTCGGGGCGCACGGCCGCGCAGCTCGATCGCTCCGCCAAGCTGATCGTCGACGCCCACCATAACCATCGTGTGCCCCTGGCGATGCGCATCGTCCACGGCTTCTATGGCCCACGGGCAAAGTTTAATCCCTTCTGACTCGATAAAGCGCTTGCTGCCAACCCGGACCGAGTGCCCTTCGATCTGGACCGTGATACCGTAGCCTACCTTGTATTGGCTGTCGTCGGTTGGCGGCAGCGTCAGTCCCAAACGGTCGGCCTCGTGCAAAATGGCCATGGCGATCGGGTGATGAAACTTGCGCTCGGCGGCGGCCGCAAATCCAACGATCTGATCTCTCGACCAGTCACACGCCGTAAAAATGCGGCCGACTTCAGGCTGATCGCGGGTCAGAGTGCCGATCTTGTCGAATAAGACCGTGTCGACTTAGTTCATCATTTCGAGCGCCGACCATCCTTGACGAGGATTCCCTTGCTGGCGCACAGCATAACCGAGTTCAACATTGCGAGCGGAACGGCCATGCGAATGCCGGTCCCGAGGTCGCTATTGAGCACCGCCACCGCCCCCATAGGCCCCATCATCGCCATGCCCAGAGCCCCAGCACCAAGAGTTGGCAGCTGCACGTGTGCGACGGCTCAGCGCGGAGTCGCATTCGCTCGCGCAGCCCGTCGTGAGATTCGTGCGAACGCGGCCAGAGGCACGCGGAGGACTCTTTCGCCAGGCGTTTTCTTATGAGTACGCTGTTACGTCCTCCAGTGAGCTGATCTATTCGCCAAGCGCGTCCGGTGGAAAAGGAAGAAACGATGAAGATGTGCCGTCGCTGGGTAATTGTCTGGCTGGCCTACCACTTCGGCGCATTGGTGGCGATCGGCGCTGAGCCGCACCTCGCGACCCGCAACGTGGTATTGGTTACGGCCGACGGTGTGCGCTGGCAAGACATTTTCCGTGGAGCCGACCCGGCTCTCTTGAACAAGGACGACGGCGGTGTAACCGACGTTGAGTCGCTCAAGCGCGACTTTTGGCGAGAGTCGCAGGCAGCGCGCCGCGAGGCCTTGATGCCGTTTCTCTGGAACGTGGTCGGCCGGCAAGGACAGATCTACGGCAATGCCGACAAAGGCAGCGCGGCGAAGGTCGCCAACACGATGGCCTTTTCCTATCCCGGTTACAACGAGCTTTTGACCGGTGCGCCCGACTCACGAATCGACAGCAACGACAAATTCCCCAACCCCAACGTCACGGTATTCGAGTGGCTAAACCGCAAACCCTCGTTTCAAGGCAAGGTGACCGCGGTTGGGTGCTGGGACGTCTTTCCCTTCATTTTCAACGTCGAGCGGAGCAAGCTTTACGTCAATGCAGGCTGGGTTCCGCTTGAACCCCCTGTGCTCTCGGAAAGCCAGATCATGCTCAACAAGCTCATTAACCAGGCTCCCCGGATGTGGGATGACTCGCGGGAAGATTCCTTGACGTTTCAGGTGGCGCTCGAACATCTCAGGCGCGGCTCGCCGCGTGTGTTCTACATCGGCTGGGGTGACACCGACGAGCACGCGCATACGCGCGGTACGACAAATATCTGCGGCGCTCCGCGACGCAGATGGCAACCTCAAGCTTCTGTGGGAAGAGCTACAATCTCGCCCACAGTACCGCGGAACGACCACCATGATTGTCACAACGGACCATGGGCGAGGAAACTCCCCGCGCGGCTGGCGGGATCACGGGGCCGAGACGGCGGGCTCAGAGGCCATATGGATGGCGTTGATCGGCCCAGACACTCCTGCCCTCGGTGAACGGACAAATACAGCGCTCGTTACGCAGAGTCAGGTGGCTGCGACCATTGCCGCCTTGCTCGGTGAAGACTACCGCGCAGCCTTTCCCGCAGCGGCAAAGCCGATTGCCGACGCTATCCGCCCGTCTGTCCGCGCTGTCGAAGCCGCCGCCACTCCGCCATTACGGCGAATCGCATTCGGCTCGTGCGCAACCCAGGCCCGCCCGCAACCGATCTGGGATGCCGTCGTTGCCACGCGCCCGGAACTGACCTTGTTACTGGGAGATAACATCTACGGCGACACACTTGACATGAGTGTCCTGCGAGCCAAGTACGCGAAACTGGCGGCCATGTCGGGCTTTCAGACCCTGCGTCAGACTTGCCCGATTTTAGCCACCTGGGACGATCATGACCTGGGAGCCAACGACGCAGGGGGCGATTATCCCAAAAAGGATGAGTCGCAGCAGATCTTTCTCGACTTCTTCGGAGAGTCGTCGGACTCGCCGCGCCGCCGTCGGCGCGGAGTCTATGACGCGCGGGTTTTCGGACCCGATGGTAAACGTATTCAAATTATTATGCTAGATACGCGTTATTTTCGCAGCAGCCCGCTCAAGAAGAAAGAAGGGGCAAGCGCCAACCAAGGGCCATATGAAGGGAACCCCGATCCGAACATGACCATTCTGGGGGCGACGCAATGGAGGTGGCTCGAAGACCAGTTCCGCGTGCCGGCGGAGCTGAGACTGCTGGTCTCGAGCATCCAGGTTGTCCCCGAGGACCATGGATGGGAGAAGTGGATGAATTTCCCGCGTGAGCGTGAGCGGCTCTTTAAGCTGATTCGCGAGACGGGCGCCGAAGGGCTGATCATCTTGAGCGGCGACCGGCATCTGGCGGAGCTATCCACAATGGATGCTGGGCTCGGCTATCCTCTCTACGACCTCACGTCGAGTGGTCTCAACCAGGCATTTCGGTCATGGCGGCCGCTCGAGACCAATCGCCATCGAGTGGCCACAATGGGCTGGGGTGACAATTTCGGGATACTAACCTTCGATTGGGAGCAGCCAGACCCCGAGATCAGTCTGCAGATCCGCGACGTCGACGGGGACATTACAATCCAACAAAAGCTGCGGCTGAGCACGATTCGGCGTAAGATCACCGCGCCGAAGTGATTCACAGCGAATTGCCGAGTGCCGCTTGAGAATGCGTCGGCTCCGATACGGTCGCCTCAGCTGTGGGCAAGCATTTGCTGGGTGGTTATGGATCTGTGATCCCGGTCAAGACAATCGGTGAGAATTTGCGACATTATGCCCACAGCGGGCTCGTCAATCATGTTGTAGTGATTGGACGGTACATCGTGAACTTCGACTCCAGCCATGGCCAATCTGCCCCAGCCAAGTAGCTCGTCGTTGCCGTCTTGTATTTCGCGCGATGTGGAGCGAAAAAGGGTCAGCCGACCGGGATAGACCTTGGGTTGATAAATCGAATAAGCGCTTAGATTCGCGTCCTTGATCGTGGCTTTGGGTTGTGCGCGCTGGCGGTATGGATCACGAGAGACCGACGAGCTCTCTCTCTTGGTGTACCTGCTCAAGCGCCTGCGGACTGGTCCAAATGGGTCGCGATCGTGCAGTGCAAACCGGAACTCAGATCCAATCAAGGCGACTCGGTCGCGAATTCGCAGCGAGCGTCTGACTTCCTGCATGTACTGCCGCTCGAGCGTATCCAACAATCCCACGAAACTCACCTGGCCGCCTGATGCCACAAGTTGCTGCGCGACCTCGAATGCCACGATCCCACCGAATGAATGTCCAACGACACGATACGGACCGTCGGGCTGTTGAATGCGGATCGCCTGGACGTAATACGCGGCTATATCTTCGACGCGCCAGTCGTAGGGTTCGGTTCCGTCGATTCCGCGAGGAACCAACCCGTACACGGATTGATCTTGGCTGAGAAGCCGTACCAATTTGTGATAGCCGAGCACATGGCCGTCGAGTCCGGACGCGATGTACAACGGCCGGCGTGTTCCTCCGGCCCGAATAGTTACCACTGCCTGACTCGACGACGGCAGGCGGTCCGTCGTCGTGCATCCGTCGCGAATGCGCCGTGCGAGAGTCCGGATCGTTCGCGCCTCGAAAAAGGATGACAAATCGATGTTGACGCCGAACGTTTTCTTTAACTTGCTGAAGAGCCGCACGACGAGCAGCGAGTGCCCTCCGAGCTCGAAAAAATCGTCGTCGAGACCGGGCCGGTCGATCCCCAACAATTCCTGCCACCATTCCGACAAGACGGTCTCGACGTCGTCGTTAGTTGAAGGTTTTCTGGTCATAGCCCTGGCGGGCACCTCGATGTGACGAATGACGTCTTTTGGACCGTCGGGCAAGACAAAGACCTCGGAGGACCTTTGCGACTTGATGATGCGCAACGCATGCGCTCCCAGAGCAGGTGAGATCCCCCGGTGCGAGTTGTGGTCGACAAAGCAATTCCGAGACGCGGACGCAGAATTGTGCTCCCGCACGATGCCAAGACCATCGCGCGGGTCGCGCGCCTGACGCATAGAGAATCCGTCGATTTCCGCAAGCACCATTCCTTCTTCGTCGATGAGAGTCAAATCGAACGTCGCCACATCGCGGTCGGATGCATTTCCTCGTCGCGAACGGATATGACTGAAGAAGCTGGCAGGAATGCGCCGAAAGACGGCTGCGCTTTTATAGTAGAAGGGGAAGTACACCGTGCTCGACGTCCCGTAATCCGCAATGAGGTACAACGCCGAGCCCGTCGCCAGGTCGAGGAGAGCGGGATGGAGCTGGTAAAGTGATGTGTCGCCAGCAAACGCAGCAGGCAACTCAAGCGCTGCAATTGCTTCGCCCGTTCCGATCTCGATTGCTTTCAAGCACCGCCAACGAGGACCAAAATCAAAGTACTGTTCTTGATGCGTGCGACGTGTCTCATCAAACGTGAGTACGCACGATCGACATCGCGCCCTGATCACGTCGAGAACGACACGCTCATGACGAGGCTCGAGGCGACGCTGAATTCGACCCGACGCGTGCTCGATTGATCCGTGATCGCCCGTTCGCACCCAGAATTGAAAGGTTCCGTCGTCAGTCCGGCGTAGATTTAGCTGCGCTTCCTGGGACTGGGCAGGATTGGCGAGGAGTGGCGCTTGAAAGAACACATCTTCAAACGCCACGCCCTGATCGAATGAGCCGTGCGTCAGCGCCGCGGCGGCGATCTCGAGGTAGCCCGTACCAGGAAAGACCGCCCGACCTGTCTTCAAACGATGGTCGGCCAGCACCCAGTGACGCTCTCGGCTCAAAGACATTTGGTAGACGATTTCACTGCCGGTATCGACCAGACGGCGGCCGAGGAGCGGATGCGTGGACGAGGCTCGAGCCGCCATACCAACGTTGCGCCACGCGTCCCAGTTTATGGCGATGACTCTCACATCGCGCCGGCTGGCGGCGAATGTGTTGAGAAAAGCGTTGGCCGCGACGTAATCCACCTGCCCGGCAGGCGCTGACAGTGAGCTAACAGAGGAGAATAATGCGATGAAATCGAGCGCCTCGTGCTGCTTATCGTTGGCCGTGGCTTCCGTAAGAACATCGGTCAGTATGAGAGTTCCCTCGACCTTGGGGTCGAGCACCCGCGCTGCTTTTGCGCGGACTTTAAGAGCAGTGGACCGTCATCGATCACGCCCGCCGCGTGAATCACTCCATTGATCGAGCCGAATCTCGTCCGTGCCGCGTGAATGGCCCACTTCATCTCGTTGCGGCGACTGACATCGCAGGAAAGGTAGAGGATTTCGGAGCCCAGCGACTCGAGTTCGATGAGCTTGGCGATCCGCGATTTGAGGTGATCGTGAGTTTCGGTTGATTCAAGCGCGCGCTTCCATTGTTGTGGAGGGACCAGCGGAGTCCGGCCTAGTAACACGAGCCGGGCTTCGAACTCGCGTGCTAGCTCTTCGGCGATCATCAAACCGAGGTCGCCCAGTCCGCCCGTGATCAGGTAAACCCCTTTCTTTCGGAAGCCGCCGAAGATCGCGTTTGACTGGAATTGCACAGGTTCGAGTGTTTCTGTCCACCGTTCACCGCGACGGATTGCGACCACAGAATCGCGATACGGCGTACACAGTTCCGCAATAATCTGATGAGCTGCCGGAGCGGGCCCCTGAGCACTCAGATCGACATCGATTCCGCGAAAATTCATTCCGGGGAGTTCTTTGGAAATCACCCGCGCTGGACCCAGCAAAGTGGCGCATACGGGATCGGCCGCCGGCTCGCCATGTATGCGATGGAGGCAGTTCGACACAATACCGATCTCGATGCCGGTGATATCCTGGGCTCCCAGCGCCTGAGCCAGAAAGAGGAGACTGTAAAAACTGCGGTCGAGCTTTTCATTGAGCGAGAGCTTATGAGTGTTGTCAGCCGTTGACCAAAGATGGATGATCTTTTCGGGCGAAACCCGTCGGCTCGCGAGGTCGGCGAGCAACGCGTCATAATCGTCGCGCACGCCAGGGCGGATCGTATACTGCCCACGGCGGCTGCACTTGAATCGGCTGCCAAGGTTGACGATGACGAGCGGATGAGCGACCTGGTGCAATCGAGCGCAGATCTGTTTTCCTAGATCATTTGGTTCGAGAAAGACGATCCAGCAGGCCGGCGGGTGTGTGGTTGATTCGCCCTTTGGGGTACGCTCCCAGACGCGGCGATAAAACCATCGGTCGATGCGATTCTGACCCTCGCTATCTGCAGTCTCCGCGGTTTCATGAGCCAAGGGGTGTGCGAGCGTCGGCGATAAAGCGCCCGGCTCCGTGGTCCCGAGCGGTGCGGGTCTGTCGGGGTCGATCCAGAACCGCTGTCGCTTAAACGGATATGTCGGCAACGGAATTCGCGATACGGCTTCGTCGCGGTGCAAGGCATGCCAGTCGACCGACTGTCCGCCGATCCAGAGTTGGCCCACCGTCTCCAGGAAATATGCAGTGTCCGCACCGGCGTGCTCACGGCCCGGCAAAGTGGAAAAGACTTTGGCGGTATTGCCACCGAAACCTTTCCCGATCTGCCGTCGTACAAGTGAGGCGAGAGTCTGGCCGGGACCAACCTCGATCATGACGCGACCAGGCTGGCACAGCAGCTCGCCGACGCCTTCGGCAAATTGCACTGTGTTACGCAGGTGCTTTGCCCAGTATCGCGGATCGGTCGCTTCCGCCGCCGTGATCCACCGGCCGGTCAAATTGGATACATAAGGGATTTGCGGCGGTCGCAATTCGATCTGGCTCATGCGCTCGACGAACGATTCGAGAGTAGAGTCCATCAAAGATGAGTGAAAGGCATGCGAAGTTTCGAGCCGGTGGCACGATATATTGTGTTGTGCCATCGTCTTCTCGAATTGCGTCACCGCGTCCAGAGGACCGGACACCACGCACTGCTTGGGCGCATTCGAGGCAGCGAGCGCCAGCTCGGCCGGGAGATCGAGTTCTTGCCGCGACAGAGCCACTGCCAGCATCAACCCGGGCTGGCTTTCTTGCATCAACTGCCCACGAATCGCGGTGATGGAGAGCGCGTCCTCAAGTGAGATCACGCCGGCGACGCATGCCGCCACATACTCCCCAATGCTATGTCCCAGCATCGCATCCGGCCTGACACCAACGGCCATCCACGATCGCGCCAGCGAATATTCAAACGAAAAGAGTGCGGGTTGGGTAATGGCAGTTCGGCTCAACTGCTGCGCTGCCGACGCCATTCGGGCGGCATCGGGAAATAATACGGCGCAGATCGACACCCAAATGTGCACGTAACTCTTCCGCGCATCGATCAATACAGTTGCGGAATACGGGCACATGCTTATAGAGGTCCGCTCCCATGGCGGGATACTGGGACCCCTGACCGGAAAACAGAAAGACCACAGACGAAGGAACGTGTGGAACCGCGGCACCCGTGAACTTGCGCGAGCACTCGGAATCCATCAGCAACGCGGTCGCCTCTGGCGAACTGCTCGCAACCACAACGCGCCGATGGCGAAATGCCTTTCTGCCGACCTGACAGGTGAACGCGACATCCGCGAGTCCCAAATCAGGATGATATTGGAGATGCGCGGCGAGTTGGGCTCCGGTTGCTTCGAGCGCGTCTTCGGTCCGGGCCGACAGGGGAATGATCTGGTACGGGCAGGTGTCTCCGGTTCGTGTTAGCGCGGGCGCTCTTCGAGAACGACGTGGGCGTTCGTACCACCGATCCCCAGCGCAGTAACTCCAGCGCGGCGCGGGTTGCCGCCTGACTTCCAATCCACGAGCGACGTGTTCACGCAGAAAGGGGTAGATTCAAAATCGATCTGGGGATTGGCGTTCTGAAAGTTGAGGCTTGCAGGCACTTGGCGATGCCGAAGGGCCAATGCCGTTTTGATGAGGCCGGCGACGCCGGCCGCGGTGTCGAGGTGCCCCACGTTGGTCTTGAGCGAGCCGATCGCGCAATAGCCGGTCAGAGCGGTGTCGCCGCGAAATGCTTGAGTGAGTCCCTTGATCTCGAGTGGATCACCCACGGCGGTGCCCGTGCCGTGGGTCTCGACGTACGTGATCGTTTCCGCGTTGACGCCGGCGACACCGAGCGCCTCGGCTATGGCTTCGGCCTGACCAGCGACGCTCGGCGCCAGGTATCCCACCTTACGCTGGCCGTCGTTGTTGACGGCCGAGCCAAGAATGACCGCGTGGATCGTGTCGTGATCGGCAATCGCGTCGTCGAGCCGGCGCAACACGACGATGCCGACGCCACTGGAAAAGACCGTTCCGCTCGCGGCCGCGTCGAAGGCGCGACAATGGCCGTCGTGCGATAGTATTTCCCCCTCGCGATAGAGATAGCCGTGACCATGGGGGATCTCGATCGTGACGCCTCCGGCCAGTGCCATGTCGCACTCACAGTTGAGCAAGCTTTGGCAAGCCTGATGGACCGCTACAAGTGAGGTAGAGCAGGCCGTCTGCACGGTCAAGCTCGGTCCGCGCAGATCCAGTTGATACGATACGCGTGTGGCGAGAACGTCTTTATCGTTTCCGGTCTGACGGATCAAGAATGGGCCGGCATCTCCATCACGCGGCGGTTGGGGAGCAGGTTGTGAATCATGTACGAGGGCGTTCCGCAGCCCGCGAATACGCCGATCGACCCCGCGAAACCATCGGGCGGGTGCCCGGCGTTTTCGATGCCTTCCCAGGCGCATTCGAGGAAATGACGATGCTGCGGGTCCATGATCGCGGCGTCCGCGGGGCTCAACCCGAAGAATGCAGCGTCGAACATCTCGACACCGTCAAGTACGGCGGCGGCCTTCACATAGTCGGGCCGGGCCGCCAATTCGGGTGGAACACCGGCGGCGAGCAGATCGGCCGCGCTCAATTGGCGAATCGACTCGACGCTGTCGCGCAGATTCCGCCAGAACTCGTCGATATTGCGAGCGCCCGGAAATCGCCCTGCCATTCCCACGATGGCAATTGCCGAGGTTTTCATACGGGCCCTTCCTGCCTGCGCGGCCAGGCGACGCTGCGCGATCAGATCTGCGCGGTGCTGCCGTAATTCCCGCGAGATGAGTGGCGAGGGCGTTCACAGTATGAAATTCGAATAGAGCGACCAGCGGAATCTCTCGCCCTAGCTCTCGCTGCAGGTCCATCTGCACTTGCGGCATCATGAGCGACGTGGCGCCCAGATCAAAAACATTTTCATCCAGGCCGATCTCCGTCACGCCCAGCGTTTCCTTCCATGCGTTAACGATCATGCACCGGAGCTCATGAAGCGGACCTTCGTCTGACGGCGGCACCGGCGCTAAACGGCCTTGCGTGATTCCGGGAGGGCGAAGCTCTGTCCGAACCGGACTACCCCGTGGCTCGCCGGCAGGCTCGCTCTCCCAGGATCGAGCAAGGGCGTTTGAGGCGGCCCCAAGTTCGCGAACCGGCGGCAGCGAGTCGCGATCAATCTTGCCATTGGGGGTCAGAGGAAACCGATCCAGCACCACAAAATGGGAGGGGACCATGTATTCAGGCAGCTTCGCATCGAGCGCGGACCGGCAAATTGCGGGCGTCAAGGCTTGACCGTCACGAACGACAATGTACGCGACGAGCCGCTTGTCTCCCGGTCGATCTTCCCGCGCCACGACGATAGCCTGGCTTACCGCCGCAAGTTGTTCGAGCGTGGCTTCGATCTCGCCGAGTTCGATTCGGTGGCCTCTTAACTTGACTTGAAAGTCCGTCCGCCCCAGGAATTCGAGATTGCCGTCCTGCCCAACGCGAGCGACGTCGCCCGTGCGGTAAATCAAACCCTTCCCCGCGATGTGATCGGGGAGAAAGCGGTCGGCCGTGAGATCAGGCCGTTCCCGGTAACCCCGCGCCACCCCGCAGCCGCCGAGAAATAGCTCTCCCGGCTCTCCGTCGCAAACGAGTTGAAGCTTTGAGTCGACAATATAAGCACGCGTATTTCCGAGCGGCTTACCGATCGGTACGCCATTGCCGAAATCCGCGGAATCCGGCACGCGGTACGCTGTCGACCAGATTGTAGTTTCGGTCGGCCCATACATATTGTAGATTTCCGCAGTCATCGTGCCGCGCAGCGTGCGAACGAGCGACGCCGGCAGCGCTTCGCCCCCCAGCAATAGCTTTTTGAGCGATCTTAATGCAGCGAGAAAACGAGGGTTCGTCGCCAGCATTCGGGCGAGCGAAGGCGTCGACTGAAAGTGCGTTACGCCGTAGCTGAGGATCTCGCCCGCAATAGTGTCTGTTTCATGCTCGCCATGAAGTACAACCTTGAAACCACGCGCGAGAGTCCACAAAAGCTCTAGCACAGAAATGTCGAACGAGATGCTCGTCACTGCCAGCCAGACGCCTGGCTCGATGCCGAGAAGGTCGTCCATTGCGGCAAAGAACCCGAAAACATTGCGGTGCTCGACCATGACCCCCTTGGGCTTGCCGGTCGAGCCTGACGTGTGGATGACGTAGGCGAGATTCTCGCTTTTTGCGGGACTAGCCAGCCGCTCGGGTCCGCGCCCGATGTCAGCGCGATTTGGTCATCAACGCAGACGATCTGGGCGCCGACGTCTGGCAGGTGCGCCTGCATCGAACGGGTGGTGAGGATCGCATGGGCCCGGCAGTCCTCGATGATCAGGGCAATGCGCTGGCGCGGGTGGGCCGGATCGAGAGGCACATATGCGCCTCCGGCCTTGAGGATCGCCAGCAGGGCGACCATCATGGCCTCCGAGCGATTCATGAAAATGCCGACGAGTCGCTCCGGTTCGACACCGAGGTTCTGAAGACGCTTCGCCAGGGCATCGACCCTTTCCTGGAGCTGACGATATGTGAGTTCCACGTCGCCGAAGACAAGCGCGGTCGCTTCCGGACTGCGCGCATCTGCTCATCCAGCAGCCGTGAGATCGTGCGTTGTTCCTCAAGCGATGGATTTTCTAGCGAATCGGACAAGAGAGAGATCCTCGCACCACAGATTGTCGAACGAATCGGCCAAGAACGAAGCACTTCCCCCGTGCGAAGGGGGGGCAGGGGGTGGTCAGCGAGCAATCGGCAACAGTGATTGCGAAAAGCTTCATATGTATCGCGTTTTAAGTGTCTGTGGCTTCAGACCGCTGCACCATGATGTTCTCCAGAAAGAGATACTCGATCCCGGTTCCCAGAAAGGTCTCAATTGCCTCCCTGGGCCTATTGACGATCGGTTGTCCCTTGACGTTAAAGCTCGTATTCAAAACCATTTCGCGGCCGGTTAATTTGCCGACCTCTTCAAGCAGCACGTGGAAGTCGCCGTTGTCGTTTTTCGAGACCGTCTGGACGCGGGCCGAACCGTTGACGTGCGTGATCGCGGGAAGCGACTTGCGATACTGATCCCGCACATCGACTGTCATGATCATGTATGGCAATTCGATGTCGGACGACATCTGGAACCAATCCGGCGCTTGCTCGAACGTGACCGCGGGGGCGAACGGCCGAAACGACTCACGCATTTTCACCATGGCATTGATGCGGTCTCGCATCCCAGGATTTCCGGGGTCGGCCAGGATGCTGCGATGGCCAAGTGCCCTGGGGCCAAACTCCATCCTGCCTCGGTACCAGGCGATCACCCGCCCGTCTCGAATCAGTGTAGCCGCCTGGCCGCAGGTCGCACGCAGATCGCTGAATCGCACTACCTGGACGCGATCTTGAAACTCTTCGAGCGCCTGATCGATGTCCGTCTGCCGTTGCCGCCGGACCCAGGAACGGGACCGGCATGCGCACATTGCGCAGCGCGCCCTTGCGAGAGGTTCGCCAAAGTGCGGCGCCGAGCGCCGAGCCATCATCACCGGCGGCAGGCTGCACGTAGACATGGTCGAAGAGCCCGGACTTGAGCAGCCTCCCGTTGGCAGTGCAATTGAGAGCAACCCCGCCCGCAAGTGCCAGCCTGCGCAAACCTGTGGCTCGACCGGCGTATTCGCAAAGATGCTGCAGTGTCTCGTCCAAGCATTCCTGAAGCGCTGCCGCGACATCGCAATGCGCATTGGTGATTTCCTCGTCGGGCCTGCGGCCCGGCAGCAGGTGCTCTTGGAGATAACGGCGAGTTGCTCCGTAATTCTCGCGATCCGCGCGATCTTTGTTCAGGTGAAGCAAAGGAATGCGAATCCTGCCGTCGTCCAGCCTTTTGACTGCTTCCCGGAAGAACCCACGAAAGCGTGAGGGGTCACCATAAGGAGCCAGCCCCATAATTTTGTATTCATCCGAGTTGAACTCGAAGCCCAGGTGCAGAGTTACGAGCGAATACAAGATGCCGATCGAGTCGTTCGCTGAGACTTCGTGCAGCTTTTCTAGCTGGTTGTCGTGAGCGTCAAATACGGTCGCACTCTGAGCTTCACCCATTCCGTCGATCACGATGACCAGGCATCGATCCCATCCGGACGTATAGTACGCGCTGGCCGCATGGGCAAGGTGGTGATTCACCTGATGAAGACGGTCGATGGGAAGTCCCGGCAGAGCCCGATTTAGCTGTTCGATCAGTGCTTGGCGCGAGAAGACCCGATTGTATTGCTCGGCCGAAGCAGGGTCGATCAAATACATGGGGTGGTAGGGGGTATAGTCGAAGCTGTGGGCAATCTCATCAATGTCTCCCGGCGCGATATCGGCGGCCGACATGCAGTACTCAATCGCGCGCTTTGGGAATTCGCCCGTGTGTTTCTTCCGGCTGAAGCGCTCCTCGGCGGCCGCGGCGACAATCTCTCCGTTCACGACCAGAGCCGCAGCGGAATCGTGTCCCTGCGAGATGCGGTATTCGGGCTCTTCCAGCCCGGGCCATCGTGCTTTCTTAAACGGGATAGAGTTTTCCAGCCCGCTTAGTCCCAGAATGATCATGCTTCACCGATGTCCCGTCTCAGGCGCCCGCAAATAGCCGAGAACGGCCCCTGTGCGTATGCCCGACGTCGGGAAAAAGTACCGAACCCGTGGACGCGACGCGGACCTTGGTCTACCCGAATTAGCCTAGTGTGCGCAAATGGGATGCGGATCGAATTGATGCGCGAAATAGACACACTGCGAGACTTAAAATATGGAAAAAGCAACATCCACGCAGGCATTCGGTCGTTACGATCCGTACGCGCTTCTTGAGTCCGGAATCAGACTGAACGGGTCGCCTCATGTCGACTTTGGTTGAATACCGATACTGTGATCCAGATTGTTGCCCATTCACGCTGTTTTGCCCATTTTTTGAGTTCTGATCGGCGAATCGCTCGTGAATGTGGTCGACCGAAGGAAGGATCCTTCGCGCGGGGCCAGGAAGGAGGGAGTGCGGGCACGACGCCGCCACGCGGCATGCGGCGCCGGGATGGAATCATTGCGATTTAAGGGAGTTTCCGCCATGTCAATCCTGGATCTGCGCCTGAGTTTGTGGCGTTTAGACCGATCCGCGTCCCGCCGCAGAGGAACGAGACGGCAACGGCGAGGTCGCCTTGGACTGGAAACTCTCGAGGTAAGGCTCGTCCCGGCTACAAGCACGTGGCTCGGCACCGTTGACGGCAACTGGGCGACGGCCGGAAACTGGGATACCCCGCCGCTGGCGTCGAATGATCTGGAATTTCCGTCGACAACTCTCACCAATCTCACGAATACAAACAACATCGGAACCGGAATCGCCTATGGCGCGCTCCTCATTGGAGGTGACAACTACTCCATCAGCGGCGATAGCGCGTCGTTCAGTTCGATCGATGCCTCGCAGACCACCGGAACAAGCACTGTCAGCTTTCCGATCGACCTGACGGGTGCCGCCACAGTGGGCGTCGACAATGCCGCGGCAACGCTCGCCCTCACTGGCGTGATATCTGGCGCCAGCGGCTTGACCAAGAATGGCGCGGGAACGCTCAACTTAACCGGCAACAATACTTACACGGGTGTAACGGCGATCAACGACGGCACACTCTTGGTCGACGGAAATCAGGGAGGCAGTTCCGTGACTGTGGCGTCGGGGGCCACGTTGGGCGGCCTGGGGACGGTCAACACGATCACCGCCAACGGAGGCACGGTCAGCCCGGGCCATTCGGCCGCGGGCATCCTGATCGACAACGGCGGGCTGACCCTCGACGAGGACGCCAGTTCCAACAATTCTGTCTTCTCGGTAGTGGTCGATGGCTCGACGGCCGGTAACGGCACGGGCTTCTACGGCCAACTCCAAGTCGGAAGTACGATCAATCTAACTGATGCGACCTTGAAAGTGACGTTGGGTCCCGATTTCACTGCGTCGGTCGGCTCGTCATTCACGATTATCGATAACACCAGCCAGCAGCCTGTCACCGGAACGTTCAGCGGGCTGCCACAGGGAGCGACCTTTACCGTCTCGGGGGTCACCTTCGAGGTGATCTACAATGGTGGTACCAACGCCAACTCAATCACCCTGCAAGAGGTGTATCCCAGCACGACGACCTTGAATGTATCACCTTCGTCGGCGAGTTACGGGCAATCGGTCGCACTTACAGCCACCGTGAGCGGCTCGCCAAACCCTGGGACCCCCACCGGCTCCGTCGAGTTTCTCCAAGGCTCTAACTTGCTTGGCACGGTAACCCTCACCAACGAATCGGCCACTCTCGACACGACCGCGCTGCCGCTTGGCACAAACTCGGTTACGGCTCAGTACGTCGGCAACGCCGACTTTGCACCTAGCACATCGACCGCTAGCTCGGTGTCGGTCAGCCAAGCACAGACCAGTACCGCCGTCACATTCTCACCGAGCTCACCGGCGTTGGGTACGAGCGTCACGTTGACAGCGATGATCACCCCCACAACAACCGGCGCCGACGCACCCACCGGTACGGTAAACTTCCTCAATGGTACGACCGTGCTTGGCAGCGGGACCGTTGCTAGTAATGTGGCAACCTTCACGACCAGCACGCTTCCCACGGGCTCGAGTTCGATCACGGCTGAGTACACAGGTGACGCCAACTACGCGACGAGCACCTCGCCGGCCACCACGGTGACAGTCTCGGGGATCTCGACGACGACGACGGTTTCCTATTCCCCTACTTTGCCGGTGTTCGGGCAGCAGGTGACTTTGACAGCGACGATCACACCCGGCAGCACTTTTACTCCTCTGCCAACAGGCACGGTCGACTTTTTCAATGGCTCAACTCTGCTAGGAACTGGAACGGTCTCAAACGATACAGCAACTTTCAATACCACCGCGCTTACCGTCGGCAATAATTCCCTCACCGCACAGTATCTGGGCGACGCCAATTATTCTGGCAGCACGTCCGCTGTTAATCTCGCGGCCATCGTCCTGGCCCCGACAACGACGACTCTTGCCGCGCTCTCAAACACGAGCCCTGCCCCCTTTGAAGAAGTGACGCTCGCAGCGACCGTGGCCATCGTCAGCCCCGGCGCGGGCACCTTGAGCGGAAACGTAACATTCTTCGCCAATGGTACTTCCCTGGGGACAGCAAATGTGAGCGGAGGGACCGCCACCCTCTCGGTCGCATTGCCGATCGCCAACGATTCCATCACGGCCCAGTACGGAAACGACCCCAACTTCCAGAGCAGCACGTCCAACGCCGTCACAGCCGTCGTCGGCACCCCCAACCAGCAATGGCTTAATGCGGTTTCGATGCTCGAGTTCAACCGAGCGCCGACTCCGGCCGAGCTCACCCGCTGGGACAAATGGCTCGCCCACGGGATTTCCCGCAAGCAGGTCGTTACCTTCATCTCCCAAAGTCCGGAGGCCAAGAAGTTAAACCTGCAGACACTTTTCACGGACATCTTGGGTACTCCAGGAACGCCCCAAGCATATGTGGGGACAACCAAGGCAGCGGACGCCACGCACAGCAGCCATACGGCGGTTCTTCTTGGTTCTCGCGACTTTTTTAACATCAGCGGCGGAACACTCCCGACTTACCTGGCTGGGGTCGAGACCGCCGCGATCGGCTTTGCGCTCGAGCAGCCGCATATCCAAAATGAACTGGAAAAAGGGGTTCTGCCCACCAAAGTCGCTGAACAGATCATCCAGAACAGACTCGGCTGGCAGCAACTCATTAGCACCAACTACGAGAATGTCCTGGGAAGTGTTCCGACCCCGGGCGAACTGAACTTTTTCGTCCATCAGCTATCACGGGGAATCTATCTGCGCGAGATCCTTATTCCGTTGATCGCTGGTGACAAGTTCTTCAAGAATTCGACCACCCCCGCTTCGAGCTAATTTGTGCACAGGCGATTAGACCACCAAATGGCTGCATCAGCCTGTTTCGCACTCGACAGACGTACGGCCGACTGTTTGCGCCTTCCCGGGAATTGCTCCTGACAATTTCGCGCGAGAACGTTAAGTTCCATCGCACAAAGGGAACATGACTCGAACTCCGGTACGAGTCTCCAAGGAAGGTTGTGCCCATGAAGCGATTCATCGAGGTTGGCGAAGTCGTCTCGTTCGTGATGAACACCGGTCAAGCGACGACGGGCGTGGTGATCGAGCGTATCGCCGAAAGGCAGCAGCCCGTGATCCTGCTGATTGAACGCGCCAATGGCTGGCGTTGTTTCCGGTTCGAGGACGAGGTGACGACGGACGTCGCGCCCGCGTTTGCGACGGCAGTCTAGCGACCTAAGCTGTTGCAAAAAGTAAAGTTATCGCATCATTCTACGGCCAACAACGGCGATTAATTTCGAGCGACTTCCCGGCCGGCGCGCGTTGCCGCATCTGCCGGCGCTACGTGAAATTCGCCAATGCGACGGGTTTGACCCAGTCCCGGAGCTCCGGGTCGTGTAGCCTATCCCGAAAGTCCGCCAGGGCCGCCGCGAGCGGTCGCATAAGTCCAGGCCGCCTCGCGTCGAGCCGTTTGGTCAATAACCCCCCTTTTAACGGACGAGGCGCGCCCTGACCTAACTCGGCGGTCCGCCGGGATTCGATCCGACTGGGGTCGAAACCAAAGGCTGACGCGATCGCGCGTGCGAATGCGACGCGGTCCATGACCTCGGGACCGACGACGTGAATCAAGCCCGAGAACCGCTCCTCGGCCATGCTCACGGCCGCGCGGGCGACGTCAGGCCCGTAGCCAGGGCTGGAGATCTGGTCGCTGGGGCAGACAAGTGGCTGGCCGGCGCCCAGCGTGCGCACCAGCTGATAGGCGAAATTCTTTCCTTGCCGCTCCGGGCCAAAGACCCACGACGTGCGAATAGTAAGCTGCGCTTCCCCAAGCTCATTTTCCAGCGCGATTTCGGCGTCGCGTTTCGCCCGGCCGTATACGGATAGGGGGTTGGTCGTCGAGCTCTCGGAGTACGGTCCATCCGCACCATCAAAGACATAGTCGGTGGAGAAGTACACGAATTTCGCGTTGAGAGCGGCGGCGGCGCGGGCGATGTTAAGCGGCTCTTCGAGGTTGGCGGCATAGGCGCGGGCCGAATCACGTTCACAGCCGTCGACCCAGGTAAAGCCGGCCGGGTAGAACACGACCTGGGCGCCTGCTCGGTCAGCCAAGCCGCGGCCGACACGCGATCGGCCGCATCAAGCTTGACCAGACCGGGGAACGCCACAGTGGCATACGTTCCGAGCGCATGGTGCCCGCGCTCGGCGAGCATGCGCAGCAGCCAGCCGCCGATCTGGCCCGATCCACCGATCACGACGGCACGTAACTGTTCCGTTGTTGATTCGCTCATCCTAGTGCCTTGTCAACCTGCTATTGATAAGTTCCGGGGACTTCCGTCCACTACTGGTGGTTTTTACCAGGATTGTGGGACGGAGTCCAACCATGAACAAGAGGTTCATCGTACGATTGTCGGTCGAGGAAACGCGCCCAGTTGGAAGCGATCATCGCCAAAGGCAAAACCGCCGCACGTAAGTTGACTCGGGGCGAATTCTGCTGAAGGCCGACTGTAGTAGCCTTGGTCCGGCATGGTCAGACGAGCATATCAGCGAGGCTCTGGATCTCGGATTGATCACGGTCCACCGAGTTCGCCGCTCATTCGTCGAGGGTGGCCTTGATGGTGCCCTCGTCCGTCGTCCCGTACCGCGTCGTCCGCGAATGCTCGACGGTGAGCAGGAGGCCCACCTGATCGCCCTGGCGTGTGGAAGCCCGCCGGCAGGTCGGTGCCGGTGGACTTTGCGTCTCCTTGCGGACAAATTGGTCGAGCTCGGCCAAGTCGGGAGCGTCTCGCATGAGACGATCCGTCGGACTCTCAAAAAAACGAGTTGAAGCCGTGGCTGGTTAAGATGTGGTGCATCCCGCCCAACGCCAATGCTGAGTTCGTCTGGAAGATGGAGGACGTCCTCGAGGTCTACAAACGTCCTTACGACCCGCTTCGACCCGTCGTCTGCATGGACGAGACGAGCAAGCAACTGATCGCGGAGACTCGGGATCCACAGGACGCGAAACCGGGTCAGCCACGTCGCGTAGACTATGAGTACGAGCGTAAAGGAGTGGCAGACCTGTTCATGTTCCTCGAGCCTCTGCGCGGCTGGCGCCGAGTGTGGATTACGCCACAACGCCGCAAGGTGGAGTGGGCGTGGTGCGTCAAGCAACTGCTGGACGAGAACTATCCACAGGTGGAGCGTCTGGTGCTGGTCTGTGACAATCTGAATACGCATACCGGCGGGGCATTGTACGAAGCCTTTCCCGCCGCGGAAGCGAGGCGATTGTGGGAGCGGTTGGAGGTTCACTATACGCCCAAGCACGGCAGCTGGTTGAATATGGCGGAGACCGAACTGAGTGTTCTTTCTGGTCAATGCCTTGACCGCCGGATCGACGAGGTAGCAGTGTTGCGGCACGAAGTCGGAGCTTGGGAGAGCCATCGCAATCGGGCGGAGGCCAAAGTGCGGTGGCGGTTCACAACAGAGGATGCCCGGATCAAGCTGGAGAAGCTCTACCCGGTGTTCGAGTATCCCGATGACCATGGAAATCCGCCCGAGCCCAACTTATCAAAAGACGTGTGACAGCCGTCGTGTACGTTTGAATCGTGATAAGTTGCCTGCAAGGGCAACTCATCACTTTTCGCGAGACGAGGCACTAGTGGAAACCTCGTCGCCGGTGCTGACTGTAGCGCTGGAGTGATTCCTCGATGATCGGCAAGGCTGTCTGAGCTGATTGAAATTCTTCAACTTCGACCGATTTCCCTTCAAGCTGCTTATAGTCCTGGAAAAAACGGCGAAGCATCATCAGACGGTGCGGCGGCAACTCGGAGGCATCACGGAAGCTGTTGAATTCGGGGTCGTCAACCGCGACGGCCAGTATCTTGTGGTCGTGTTTGCCGCCGTCGATCATCGTCATCAATCCGATGGCTCGAGCAGACACGAGCGTCAGCGGGGATAGCGGTTCCTGGCAGAGAACAAGGACATCGAGCGGATCGTCGTCCTCGGCGTATGTCTGTGGTATGAAGCCATAATTCGCCGGATAGAAGACCGCCGAGTAAAGAATCCGGTCAAGCCGCAGCAGACCGGTCTTCTTGTCTAGCTCGTATTTGACGCTCGATCCCATGGGGATCTCAACTAATGTGTTGAACTCCGAAGGGAGGTGTTCGCCAGGCGTAACATCGTGCCAAGGGTGAATCATCAGGTTTGCTCAGGGTGGTTTTTGATCGCGACGCGTGCACTTGCAGCTCGGAAGAAACGCCTGGGATTTCGACGACCAACAAGCGATCTCGTCACCTGAAACGGGTTTATGGAGAGATCCAAGCAAGAAAAACAGAGTGCGAGAATACGAGCGAAGCGAAAAATTCATGACGGTGTCTTGGTGCCATATACGAAACTTATAGTATAATCCGAGCTGCTTTTCCTCAAAACATCATTCTCCAACTGCATCTCCGTGAGGTGGGAAAGTGAGCACAATGGCCACAATTACTCCGACGCGGCGCCGGGCCAATTCCGTACGCCGGACCACGCGGTTCGTGCTTGCATGTGAATCACTCGAAAGCCGCCAGCTTCTCTCCGTTGGCAACTCGGGGCTTGTCGCTCCGGGCATTCTCCCACTGAGCGCTGCCCAATCGCAGTTCGCCGCACCCCCCATTTTTTCCAATTTCGGCAACAGCGGCTTCTCTTCGGGTCAATTCGGATCGTTGAACGCACAGAACGAGAGTCCGATCATTGTGATCGTCGTCGGGGTTCTCCCAGTCTCCTTCAACGGCGGCTCGAACTTCGCTACGACATCCTCGACTGGGTTGAGCGGCACCGTGTCTGCAATTGGCGCTCTGACGGGGAATACCGGCAACAGCAATAGTGGAAACGCACTGGCGACGAGCTCGGTTTCGACGTCTGTGCCGTCGATCACTCCCTTAAACCCAAATCTGACGTCGAGCGTGAACACGCCGGGCGGGCCTCCGGTTCAACTCATTCCTCCGCCGTTGCCCCCTCTGGTTGTCCACCTGACCGCAAGCACAGCACCGGCCACTAACCAATCGAACTCGACGCTGCTCTCGATTGCCGACGAACAACCCGCTACGATCACCCATTTCGGGCAGGGCGCCGAGTCGGAAATCCGTCGCGTGACCGCTGAAAGAATAGAACGCGAGACGATGAATAATTCGCTGATTGACTTTGTCGAACCGTACCGTGCCGCCGAGTCGGCTCCGGTTCAAGCCGTCGATCCGGCCCAGCCAGGCGTGGGCGAGAAGGCTCTGGCTCCAGCGCCCGATCCCGCAAACGCTCGACCGCTACCCCCGCTCAACGATCCCAATATCGACGCCCTACTCAATATGACCGACGCTCGCATCCTCACGCGCTCACGCGACGATGCCGCAGCGCGGTCGGAGGATCGTGTCGACCAGGGCAACGCGCATTGGAGTTTGTCGGCACTGTTTGGAGTCGCCGCGGTGGCCACAGGCGGCTATCACCTCGTGCTCCGCGAGTCCGACCGCTTCAGAGGACGATCGATACCGCGGTGGGTAGGCGCCGAACGGCCGACAAAGCGCAAAACCGGAGTGCCGTCGCGCTAGGCGCTGCGGTCGTTCGCACCGCCACGACGTCTGAGTGCAAGAAGATCAATACGGCCGGGAATACTCTCCCGGCCGTATTGCTTTCGAAAAAGATGTGTCCCCAAGATACCATGAACCTTGATGGCTCGGCACGGCTTACAATACGGGTGACCTTTGCGCAGAACGGCCCGCCCCTCGCCGCCCTCCTACTTCCGCTCGTACAGCTTGTTCTTGGTCGTGAAGTTGAACGCGACGACTTCTTTGCCGGCGTCTGAGATTAACAGGTCGCCATGTTCCTTCGAATAAATGACGGCCGCCAACGCTCCCTTGGACGGTATGAGGACCTCCATTGATCGATGGTAACAGTGCCGAATCGCGGTCTGGAGCATTTGGCGGCTCATTTCCACGGCTCCGACATCTCGGCCCCGTTTACCGGTGCCGAGTGAAATGATTGCAGGCTGATCGGCCGGGCTGAACCGGAGCACGACTGCCCGGAAGGTCCCGCGGATACTCTTGTCTTTCTCCGGCGAAAGAGAAGTCTCCGTTGCCAATCAACATCACGCCGGTCGTCCCACGTTCGCATTCGATCGGCACGACAGTCGCAGGTCCCGACTTCAGCTCGAAATCGCGGACCTTGACGGTTATTTGAGGAAATTCGCGGACATTGTCTGGGTTCAGCGTGAACGGGTAGGAAGTCATCGGGTCGACGTCGGCGTGCACAGGCGCCTGGGGTGCGGGCGTCGAGGCGATCGCGAGTACTGGCTTGATGAGCTCACCGGCAGACAAAACCGGAAGCGGTGTCGCGCGATCATTGGGTGCCAGGGCAGCCGCGCCGAGGGCTCCCCACGCGGCCACGCCGACCAGGAGAACAGTTGAAGGGATCATCATCAGCTTGGTAGTAGTCATAATTTTGGTCGCTCCGGCGACGAGTTGGGCGAGCCTGGCCGAGACGTTCTCCTCATCACGCATTCCTCTCGGTCACTTGCAATGCGTCCATAAGATTGATGCAGCCAAACGCCCGAAGCAATCCCTGATTTTTGAAAATTCATCGAGTACCCGCACCGGGCTGCTTTGGCGCTTCATGACCACAATCGGCCGATCGCGGTCGTCGGAGCTTTCATAGCCAGATTTTCAGTCTTCCTCGCAACGAGTCTGGCAGGCTTTTCTCGACGATCCTCTGGATCTGGTCGGGGTGCAACCGCGTACTGAAGTGCGAAGCGATGATCAGTTCGTTTTCAAACTTGTCAGCCCGGTCGAGCAGGTCGTCGAGGTGCGTGTGGCCAAACTTGTGGATCAGAGCCGGACGCTCATTGGGCGCAACGAACGTCATTTCGAGGATCAGGATCTGGACCTGGTAGATCTCCGGAACCGCTTCGAGACCCGTGGGCGCGGTATCGCCCAGGTAGGCGACTTTGGGCAGCCTGATCTCGGACGATACATCAACCCCTGAGAGCCGCAGATCGCGAATCTGGTCGCCGCTCAGATCGCGGTATTCGGGCTTGAGCTTCTTGCGCCGTTCCCACACGAGATATCCCAGTGACGGAATCGTGTGCTTGGTGGCGAACGCCTTGACGACGAGCTCGCGCGACAGCTCGACCTCGTCACCAGGCTTGAGCCCGATCAAATTGACCGGCATCCGCCCCCGGTCGAGGCGCTGGACCGCTCTGAGCAAGAGCTCGACCCCCTCGACGGCCTCCGCCGGCAGGTAAATTGTCGGGGGTTCCATCTTCATCATCCGCCGCCGCGCGACCAAGACCGGCAGCGCGGCCACGTGATCGAGGTGGACGTGGCTGACGAACCAGTTGGGAGTGGACATGAACGACCAGGGCTGCCCCCCCAAGTCGAAACCGAGCTTCATTTCCGGCACGCGCCAGTAAGTCTGCACGGCCGCGCGAGTACCCCTCGATGGTCAGCCCTTTGTGCTGGAGCGTACGCACAGGCGCATTGTCCACGGGATGATCGAGCGATTCCACCGACGATTCAAAATCCGTCGACAACGGTCGGCTCCTTGGCTTTGGACGCAGGCGTTTTGCTTCCGTTCGGATGGGCGTGCTCCGTCCGGGCCGACGCCAATGGATTACAAAGTCAGTATAATCAACGCGTCACGAGGGGCGAAACCGCGCGGGAGTGGGTTCCATCCAACCACGACGTCGGCCAAACGCTCGTCTCTCCGGAAAAGGAAGCCGATGATCGCCAACCGGGTTCTGGTCTTTGGACCGGCCTATCTGGACCGCGTGCTCAAAGTGGATCAGCCCCTGATCGATCCGGTACTCGGGCCTCCCCTCGATCAGAGCGTCGACGGCGTATGGAAGTTCGGTACCGGTCCATGGCTCGAGCTGACCGATCCCGCTGGTTATGCGATCGGCGTGGAACTCCCGGTCAACTGGCCCGGCCCGACCGGCGAGATCCACCTGGCCAGTCCGATGAGGCAGGGTGTGATCGGCCGTGCGCAGTACGCGGGCTGGCGTGGCACGATGACCTGGGAGGTATGGGAGCTGGCTACGCGGCGGCACTCAGTGGCCAGCTTTGCAGTGCGCTCGGATCAGAGTCCGATCCGACAAGTCGAGAAATCTCATCGAGGGTGGCCGAGTTGGGTATCGCCCACGATCCAGTTCGCGTTTTCGATCACTGCGCGGACTGGACCTTGCTCATCACGAGCGGCGGGTTTGGCGACAAGCTGCCGATCGGCTTTCGTGGATGCCACGCGGCTTTGGAGCCGGATTCTCTGAGCTCGAAGGCGGCGCGGCAATGCGACCTGCGTGTCGTGGCCTCGCTTCCAAACCGCCTGGCGGCTCGGGTCTTGGCCGCGCCGGGCGCCGGCATGAGGTTTTTCGCGCCGACGATGCGAAATGTCACCGACCGCGAATCGCCGGTCGCGGGCTTTGCCGGGTCAATCGATGTCCTGAGCTGCAATCGCCGCGAGTGGGAGAGCCTGGAAGGCCGCGAAGAAGTTGCCTGGCAAGTTTCGATCCTGGTGATAACCGATGGGCCCACGGGGAGCTCGATTCGGTACACCACATTGCAAGGGGAACCTGGAAATCTGAGCGTACCGGCGTTTCCGCGCCATCGGCCGCCGCGCGACACCAACCGAGCCGGCGAGGCGTACGCGGCGACGCTGCTTAGGACCTTGCTCGAACATGGCTGGAACGCCGGGTCCGGCGTGATCGATGATGGGCTGATCCAGTCGGCTGCCCTTCGATCGGCGGCAGCGGCAGCTCTAGTGCTCGACCGAGTCGGTTTTGGCTTCCCAACCGGCGCCGAAATCGAAGCGGCCCTTCGAGCCGGCAGCGTGGCGTGAAACCAACGTCCCATTTCCGGCAGCGCGTCGGTATCGTGCCAAGCACCTTGCCAATACCCGCTCAATGGCCGAGACTGGGACCTGGGTCATCAAGTGACCGTCGTGCGAGCGCTATGCATTTCAGGCCGCCACTCGCGGAACTTTCCCTTACCATGGCTTGTCATGGGTAAGACCTGTTCGTTCCTCTTGAGAATCGAGGTGGGATCATGGACCTGCGCCATCAGCCCCAGCTGGCTGAGCTTCTGGTCGATCGTGAGGCTCCATGCCTGTCGCTTTATCAGCCAACACATCGGAGTCACCCGGTCAACCAGCAGGACCCAATCCGGTTTCGTAATCTCGTCAAAACCCTCGAGGATTCGCTGCGTTTGAAACATCCCACGCACGAGCAGCGGCAGCTACTCGCTCGCTTTCACCACCTTGCCGAAGACGGCGGTTTCTGGAGGCACACTTACGACGGCCTCGCGATCTTTGGCGGCACGAGTTTCTTCCGGGTTTTCAAGTTGCAACGGCCGGTCGACGAGCTTGCCATTGTCGCCAACACCTTTCATACAAAGCCACTGGTGCGCATCGTGCAGTCCGCCGACCGATATCAAGTGCTCGCTGTGAGCCGCAAGGCATTTCGCCTGTTTGAAGGCAATCGTGACGTGCTCGATGAAATTCATCCTTCACAGACAGTCTCGCAATCGATCACCGATGCCTTGAAGACAGAGCCAACAGAAGCGCATCAAGGGGTCACTTCGCAGGGCTCAGCCGGCAGCGTGCATCACGGCTCTCGTTCCAAAAAAGACGAGATTGACAGTGATACGGAACGATTCTTTCGGGTCGTCGATCGCGCGGTCCTCGAGCATCATTCCAAACCGTCGGGCCTGCCCCTGATTTTAGGCGCGCTCACGGAACACCAGACGCCATTCCGGGCAATCAGCCACAATCCTCACCTTTTGCCCCAGGGAATCGAGATCAATCCCGATGCGCTCTCGGTCGAATCGCTGCGCGAACGGGCGTGGCATGTCGTCGAGCCCATTTATCTCTCAGCGCTTACCAGGCTGGTCGATGAGTTCGGGCAAGCCCAATCGAAATGGCTGGGGACCGACGACCTGACGTCAATTGCCGACGCAGCCGTGGCCGGGCGAGTCGCCACGTTCCTGGTTGAGGCCAACCGCCAAATTCCCGGCCGGATCGACCGGGCAACCGGGCGACTCGCCTTTGACGATCTCGCTCACCCCGGCGTAGACGACCTGCTCGACGACGTTGCCGAGATCGTGCTCAAGAAGGGCGGCCACGTCGTGGTCGTGCCGGCCGATCGGATGCCGACAAAATCCGGCGCTGCCGCTATCTACCGCTTTTGAACCGCCGTGCGACCCCAATCTGGATCGGTCAGGCGAGGATTGGCTTCAAAACCTCGCCGTGGACATTGGTCAGTCTACGCTGAATTCCGTTATGATAATACGTAAGCCGTTTGTGGTCTATGCCCAGCAGGTGCAGCACGGTCGCATGAAAGTCGGGCCAGGTCACGACGTCGTCGACGGCCTTCCAGCCGATCTCGTCGGTCGAGCCGTGAGCAATGCCGGGCTTGAGTCCCGCGCCAGCGAGCCAAACGGTGAACCCATACTGGTTATGATCGCGGCCTAGTCCAACGACATCGGCCGCCGACTGCGTGAATGGCGTGCGACCAAACTCGGTGGTAAACAGGATCAATGTATCATCAAGCATCCCCCGCCGGCGCAAGTCGCGGAGCAAGCCCGCAACGGGCCGGTCGATCCGCAACGCTTCCTGTCCGTGATTTGCCTTCATATCTTCATGCCCGTCCCAGTTACGCCTGGGACTGCCAAACGTTCCGCCTGACAAGAGCTGAACGAATCGCACGCCTCGCTCCAAAAGCCGGCGGCCGATCAGGCAGGCTCGGCCAAAATCCCTCGTTTCGGCGCGATCCACTCCGAAGAGCGCCTGCGTCTCTGCGGGTTCTTCTTCGAGGTCGGTGACCAGCGGAACCGACGTCTGCATCCGTGCCGCCATCTCGTAACCGCGAATCCGCGCGGCCAGCGCGTCCTCGCCCTTGTGCTCTTCCAAGTGACGGTTGTTGATGGCGGCCACTAATTCACGGGCTGCCGATTCTGCCCCAGGGTCGACCGGTCTCGCGGGGAACAGATCGTCGATCGGCTCCCCTTGAGGCCGAATGACGACTCCCTGATGCCGGGCGGGCAGAAAACCGTTCGACCAGTTGATCGAACCACCAGCGGGGAACTCCCGTGCGTCCGGGATGACGACAAACGCCGGCAGGTCATCCGACTCGCTCCCCAAACCATAGCTCATCCACGCCCCCATCGCGGGGAATCCATTGAGTCGGAAGCCGCTATTTTCTTGAAAAGTGGCGGGCGTGTGGTTCGAGGTGTCGGCGACCATCGAGTGAATTATGGTCAACTCGTCGGCCACCTGGCCGAGGTTGGGAAAGAGATCCGACACCCAGAGACCCGCTTGGCCCCGCTGCCGGAACGACCAATCGGGCTGGCGCAGCCTGCCGACCTGGCCGAAGAAGACATCGGGTTTGGTCGGCGATTGCAGCGATTGGCCGTGCGCGGCGATTAGCCCTGGTTTGTAATCGAACGTGTCGATGTGACTCATGGCCCCGTGCAGGCAGATATGGATCGCGCGGGTGGCCTTGGGTGCGAAATGAGGACACGAGGGAACTGCGTCACCCGGTTGACCGGCCTTCAACGTGCCGTCGCGCAACATGAGCGACGCGGCGGCCGCGCTCGCCAGTCCGCTGCCCACCCACGAGAAAAATTCGCGACGGTCCATAAGGTCCTCCCGCACGGCCGGTCAATCAAGATAGAGGAATTCGTTGCTGTTAAAGATCGCACGAGCCAGCGGGGCGGCGCCCAATCGCTCGACCACCCGCCTGGCTTGTTCGCGCTCGCCGGGCTCCGGATTGCGCGAAAGCGCCAGTCGATAAGCCAAGTCGACCTGCCGGCCGGCATCGAGCCCGGCCTCGCTTGTCAGACGTGCGGCGAAAGCGTCGGCGAGATAAAGCACCAGCGCGTTGTTCATGAGCGAAAGCGCCTGCAGCGGGGTGGTCGTGACAGGCCGGCGCGGCATCGTGGTCGACGGATCGGGGCAGTCGAACGCATTGAGCAACACGCTTCGGCCGCCACGAGCCCATGCACGGAAAAGTGTCCGCCGGTTGTGTCCGGGCGTCCTGGGGTCGGCCGCCGCGTACAGCATGGCCGGCGTTCCCTTGGCCTGGACGATCTCCTGGTCGCGAAAGCTCGGTCCGCCCAGCTTTTCGTCGAGGACCCCCGAGATCGCCAGCATCGCGTCGCGAACCATCTCTGCCTCCAGGCGAGTTGGGGCTTTGCGCCAGAGCAGGCGGGCGCCCGCGTCTCGCTTGTGGGCGATTGGATCGAGTTTCGAAGCCTGGCGGTAGGCAGACGAACAGACGATTAGCCGGTGCATCGACTTGAGACTAAAGCCTTGCGCGACCAACTCGCTGGCGAGCCAATCGAGCAACTCGGGGTGTGACGGTGCACCGCCGTTAAATCCCAGGTCGCTCGACGTCTCCACCAGACCCGTTCCGAAGTGTGCCTGCCAGAGCCGGTTGACCACGACCCTGGCAAAAAGAGGGTTTTGGGAACTGGCAATCCACGCAGCC
Organism: uncultured Isosphaeraceae bacterium; assembly: GCA_963850935.1. Lineage (GTDB taxonomy): Bacteria > Planctomycetota > Planctomycetia > Isosphaerales > Isosphaeraceae > CAWFRS01. The sequence continues at coordinate 203,948 of CAWKNT010000023.1, read as the reverse complement.
AGCGCCTTGCGTCGCGCGGACTCAGGTGCGTCGGCGGCCAGTCCGAACTCGACGCCCGGCGCGACGACTGAAGCGACCGCGCCTGCGGCCACAACCTCGCCGGTTTGATTGGGATTTCCGCGGATATGAACGCGCATCATCCCGGCCTCTCGGGGCGAGACCGCATAGGCTTTGCGCGACTGGCGATCTGCCCGAGACCGCACTCTTGGAGCACGGTCAATCCCTGACAGGTCTCGTTCGCCGTGGCGGACTCCGCTCAAAGCCGATGCGATACGGTAATATTCCACCTGTCGAATCGGGTCAAACTTATGATCATGGCAGCGCGCAGTTGACTGTCAGTCCCAGGAAAGTCTGGCAGACCGTACCGATCACATCTTCCAGCTCGTCACTGCGGACGACCGCCTTCATCGTCTGGCTCTGCTGGCCTTGACCGGCGGTATCATAGGCACCGGCGACCAGGAATCCCGTTGCTTCGACGGCCGCGGGGTCTTCGGGCCGGATCACGTCGCCCGCGAGTTGAAGCCGCGCGAATTCGTCGTATGGCAAATCGCGATTGAGCGCATCAATCACCCAGTCGCGATAGCGCCACGCGTTGGGCCGGAACTCGTCAAACTCGAACCCGTTGCTCTCGCCGTACCGCGCAGATCGAGCCACCACCGCGCCCACCGGACACCGTACTGAGGCGAGGCAAGGTAGTGATCCACGATCCGCTCGTAAGCATCGGGCGAATCGTCGTTCAAAAATGCGTCGATCTCTTCGGGTTGAGGCGGTAAGCCCAGGAGATCAAAGCTGAGCCGCCGGAGAAGCTGTCGCTTGCCGGCATCGTTCGACGGTGTCAGTCCGGCGGTTTCCAGTTTCTGCATGACGAAAGCGTCAATTGCTCCGCGAGCCCACGCGGAGTTCTGGACCGTGGGCAGAATTGGCCGACGAATCGACTGCAATGACCACCAATCCCGGCCGGCGCGTCGGCTGGTTGTCGCCTGAAACGGATCGATCGGATCGGTCCCCCAAACAGCCCCAGTGGCAATCCAATTCCGCAGCACTGACTTCTCCGCCTCCGGCAGCGGTTCCTTGGGGGGCATCTCGTCCGACTCGACCCGCTCCCAAACCAGACTCTCATCCGGCTTACCCGCGACGATCGCCTGCCCGTGTTTGCCGCCGCGCACCGCCGTGGCGTTCGTGGACAAGTTGAGCTTTCCCTTGGGCTCAGGGCCGGAATGGCAGTCGAGACAGCGCCGGGCGAGGATGGGGGCGACCGTGGAATCGAAGACGCGAACTTGTGCGCGAGGACTGTCGGCCGTCGCCTTCGCGACCCACACCGAAATCAGCAAACAAGTCAGGGCGACAGTGATCGAGTTCTTCATGAAGCGGGGTCGAAATCGTGGTTGATCGATTGCAGTTCGATCGTGGGCGTCAGCCAAGGTCTCATCTTAGTTGAATTCTTCGGTCAGGGTAAGCCGCGGATGCCTCCCGAGACTTAGACTCGCGCACGTTTGCTTTCTCGCACACAGACGGCGGTCATCGCTTCAGCGACCGCGTCGCGATGCTTCGTAGGGTGGCGCCGAACGATCCTCGGGATCGTGAGACCCACCGGTAGCCGTTGTACGTTCGGCTTGTTTCTCGGGCCAGTCCGGCGGTTCGCCGTTCTTGTCAACCCCAAGTTTTCACCGCGCCAGCCTGGGCCGGTTACGACATCCCGCGCGAGTTTGCATCGATCAAACGGCCCCGATGACGAGACAACGCAATACCGGTTGATTCAACGGTTGAAGCGCCTGTCGTTCCTTGAGCAGCACGAGAAGGACGGATCAGGGGCTGCAATGTCCTCGAAGTCGATTCTCCGGTCTTAAAAAACGGCAGTCGATGGCGACATTCCACCGAGGCTCCTCTTGGCCCTGTTCGCAGTTCTCAGCCCGGAGCCCGCGCCGGCCGGCATGCCCCCGATCGGCAAGGAACGAATGGAATGGTTGAAACGGCAGTAGCGGTTCTACGGTTCCGAAATGGCAGCAGATGGCAGTAGATGGCAGTTTTCAGCAAGGCCTCGCAGCCGTCTGGCCCCGCGCGACACGTTTGACAACCGCACTCGATGGCAACATTCCACCGAGGCCATTCTCGGCCCCACTCGCCGTTCTGAGCCCGTTGTCAAGGCTGGTCGGCTTGCCCTCGAGAGCCAAGGATTGCAACGGTCGTAGCGATTTTGTGGCTCCAATTGGCAGCAGATGGCAGTAGATGGCAGTAGATGGCAGTTTTTGGGAAGGGCTCGCAACCGTCTGGCCCGCACGATGAGATCAACAACGAATTCTTTGTTTTCTTCGTTTCCTTCTGTTCCAAGCTGAGAACGACACCATGGACTTGCTATTCGTCAGAAGCTGACAGGCGATCCGGTGTGGTTATTGGCGCCGCCATCGAGTTGCATCGGATAATGGGCCAAGGATTGATGGAGAGCATCAAACTCTTCGACGTGCCTCTGGGGTTCTTTGTTCAAATTCCATGAGGTCAAGCTCGTTGACGGAATATCGAGGCTTATTTTGCCCGGTGATAATAATCCTGGAACAGAAGGAAACGAAGCAAACGAAGTGCGCGAGCCCAGCCCGGAGAGGCGGCTAGACTGGGCGCGGAAAACTCGAAATCGTCTGGACAACGGTCGGCCGCTGTCGTTCCAAAAGGCCGATTACTGAAAACGGCTGAAGGGTCACCGAATTCTTCAGATGGGAACCTGTTGGCGTATCAGGCCAGGACGTGGTTCGTTCGCGCTTTCGAGATGGCCGCGGCGACATGACTAGCGTCGACATATCGCTAGCGCGCAACATACCCGCAGCCTCCATATACAATATACCGGCTTTTGCAGATTTCGTTAATGCACCTACGCCCTGATGCGCACCAATCCGGGTCGCAGGAGTAAATGCTGAGAAGGCTTAAGAATATTGCCAAAGTTTTATTTTGGAAATACTAGCGCACCCAGCATTCGGGTGAATGGCCTAGGTGCTGGCCCTTCAGCGCGTTGTGCTTTGAACGATCGAGACGAACATCGAGCGGGCGGCGACGCAAGATAGTACGCCGACGATGACGAATGTCTCGTCGAGGAAATTCCGGCTGCGGGGGTCGGTGGTCTGCCGCATGCGTCGCATGTCCTGGCTTCGTCGGATAAAACGTCAGCGGCCCGATCCGGTTATTAAACAGCCGCCGGCCCAGCTCTTCGACATCTTATTCATTAGTCTGGGGCCTGGTCGACTCCGTGATTGAGGATATTCAGATTCAGCCGGGCGATCTGAGCCCGACGGGCCGGGTCGGATTCATCCCGTAAAAGGGTTCAGTATTGCAGATCGTGGGGCGGGCGTCATCTGCTTGCCAGGAGTGGCCTGGGGCGGCGTGAGGTCCAGCAGCCAAGAAGGTCTGTCTTGATGTTGGGAAATGGCTGGATCCGGACATTATGCAGTGAACCGAATCTGCTGCGCAGTATCAGGTTGCGTGTTCCTAGCTCAACCGTTCTCCGGTCAGCGGCAGGCGGCGCACGCACTGCATGTCCTTGCAATTTAGCGGCAGGCGGCGCGCACTGCATGTCCTTGCAATTTGTCCTTGCAATTCGCACTGCATGTCCTTGCAATTTCGCACTGCATGTCCTTGCAATTTTTGCAATTTGTCCTTGCAATTCAAGGAATGTCCGGGGAAGGGCAGAGTCGAGACGCGGAGCGAGAACAGATCAAAGTTTTTCAGGATAGAGGGATGGTGATCATTGTGGTCAGCAAAGGTGATATGGAGGAGGTTGCAAAGGGGGCAAATTTTATAAGCATGCTCCGAGATAAATATGAACGCGTACGCCTGGACCTTCGTGGGAAGTCCATCACTAAGGAGGGCTCCAGCAAGAAACGGGGTCGCCGTCGGCCCAAAAGCAAGGCATAACAATAACGCCCTCGATGGTGTCATCGCAGAGGATTGTTTCTGGCCACCGGAACGCATGAAATGCGCACTTGACTTTCCGGGCAGAAAGTCGGACACTGGTAGCTGGAGAAATGGAGGTCTTCATGCCGGATTTCGCCGGTGCGCTAGGCGCCAGCAAAGCCGCATCATCGTTGCTGGTGCTTTTTATCCCGAGCAAGGACCGGCGCAATAAGCCCATCGACCAGCGGTATTGGGTCAAGGAGACTCTACATGTGCTTGGCACATTGTTCGGTGGGGCAACCGCCTTCCCGCGTGGCGAAGGTATTTGGCGTGACGACGCCCAGGGTGGCAAGCTTTTGTTTGATAACCCGGTTGTCATCCAATGCTACACGAGCGAGCATTTGATCGATCAGAAGACACCCGCGTTACGGGACTTTCTCCACCGGATGGGGCGTGAGGCACGGCAAGGAGCTGTCGGACTGGTAATTGACGACGATTACTTTGAGATCGGCTTTCCGCTGGAAGAAGCCCCGACGTCCAAGCAACCAAAAGGCAAGAAAAGGAGGTAAATGGCTATGGCAAAAAACATCGAGAAAATTGCCGCTGGCCTCGGTGCAAAGGTGGTGGGAAGGTTCCCTCACACCGGCGGGGGTGCATTCGGCGCAGCACGGCTGGCCCATATTGTCGCAACGATACAAGCCCGCCTTGAGCCGGGGCAAGGTCTCCGTCCTGGCCGTCCAACCGACGCAAGCTGGGTGCGGCATCCCAAGGTGCCGATGAGCGACGCCACCAGACAACGGCTTGCGCTGCTGGCCGAACAGAGCAGCACCGGCGGCCGCAAGGTGAGTCCCATGCAGATCGCCGCCCAAATCCTTGAAGACGCTTTGAGCGGTATCCCAACTCATTAATCACGCATATTGTTGTTATTCGATCTGAGTACGCCTGGAATCTGCTCTTCCCGGCGTAATGGAGAAACCGGAGGAACAGCGGATGCCGGGGCGACGCGGAAAGAATCTCCGGAGCGGAGATCTGGCAGAAGAACTCGGGATTCTTCTGCTAAAGGGGATTGCGGCCGTGGCTGAAGTGCCCAGGCCCGAAGACATCGGATTCGATGGCGTTGCGACGCTGCTTCGGGAAGGCGATGGGGGTTTTCTCCATGCGGAAGATTCCTTCTATGTCCAGTTTAAAAGCGCATCGGTGGTCTCGGTGTCGTATGAGGGCCACGAGGCGGAATGGTTGTTAAATCTGAAGTTGCCGCTTTTCATCGGCAGCGTGAACCGCGCGGATTCAACGATCAGCCTCTACTCGACGTACAGGATATCGCAGATCGCGATAGAACGGAAATACCGGAAACCGACGCTCCACTTGCAGGAAATAAAGGAGGGTGCTGATCCCGAAGGCGAACGAAACTTTAATATCGGAAAGCCTCTTTTGAAATGGGGCTTCAGCGAATTGCAATCCTGTGAATTCCGGATGAACGCTTACCAAATGCTAAAAACGGTTATTGAATCGGAGGAAATTCGATGCAATACATGGGAACTTGTGACAAAGATCCGCGCGATGTACACGCGGTCCTGAGGCTGGTGGAATTCATGAAGCGGCATAATGTCAACATCATCCCGGCTATTGGATTGGATGAATACATGAAACGCTTGGCCCTGCAGCCGTCTAAATGAGATCAACGCCGACGGCTCGGCCTCGATAGAATTCCGTCTGAAAGGATTGATGGCCCTGCGGTATGCGTAGCATGTCCTTGGCTTCTGTCCTTGGCTTCAATCATAGCCGCTCATCTGTATTGACGGGTAACCAATGGACACTTAGTCTGGACCTTGAGCGGCTCACGAGCCAAAACGGATCGGCAGATGTTGTGACTTGCTGGCCCGGCCGGCGGGCGCTCAGTTTGGCGCTGAGCATCGCTCGGACTCGTGGTCATGGCCCGTTGTTTCATTCCAAGCGTGGTCCTTGACTCCGCATCGGCTGGTCATTTTCGCAATGCCCCGTGCGAGACGGTTTTGTCTGGTCTGGATTGCCGCCTTCTCTATCGCGGCGGCTGAACGCGTCAAAAGGATTAACGTTGACAACATGAAGATCATCCTATCGGTGGTGGTGCTTTGCCTTGCGACAGCCGTGGCGTCCGCGCAAGCGCGCCGGCGCAAGACCCAATCTTGAGCGAAAACACCGTGAAAGTGTCAGATCACGTTTGGGCCATCATGGGCTGGCCCAACATCGGCATCGTCGTGGGCGAGAACGTAACGCTGGTGGTCGACACCGGTTTGGGGCCGCGCAATGGCGCCACGGTAGCGAGAGTGGCGAAAAAAATCGCGCCCAATAACAAGCTCTATCTGACGACGACACACTTTCATCCCGAGCATGCGGGGGGCGAGTCAGGTTTTCCACTCGGAACCATCCTGATTCGAGATAAGGTGCAGCAGGACGAGATGGACAAGCACGGCGAGGAGATGATCCATCTGTTCGCGAGCAGATTCGACAAGTGGAGAGAATTGCTCACCGACGCCAAGCTGCGTGCTCCGGACAAGGTCTTCGACGCGGAACTCAAGCTGGATCTCGGAGGAGGCGTGACTGCGCGGTTGCTCTGGTTCGGCGGTGCCCATACCAAAGGCGATGAACTGACCTTCGTCGAGCCTGATAAGACCCTGATCTCCGGCGATGTTGTTCAGAACAAAGTCGTGCCGAACATCTTTCGCGAAGGCAGCACTCCTTCGAGCTGGATCGCCGTGCTCGATCAAGTGGAAAAGCTTGGCGCCGACCACGTATTGCCGACTCACAGCCCCGTGGGCGACGGGTCGCTGGTGGCCAAAGAGAAAGCATTCATTATCGATCTGCGGACACGCGCTCTTGGCCTCAAGCAACAGGGCACAGACGCCGACAAGGCCGGCCAGTTGCTTACTGCCGAGTTCAAGACCAGGTATCCGGATTGGCCCAACACCAACGTCGCGAATTTCGTCAAGAGCATCTACGCAGAATAATGCCGAGTTGCCCGAGCCGGTCATTTTCCGTCCCCACCTTCAAAGGCTGGCGGGGGAGATTGACCCTGGTTCCAGATTTTTTTAATGGTTTCTTCCTGGGAATAGCCAACCGGGCAGGCTGGGCTTTTGGTGTTGGCAAAGTAGGTGCGCAGGGTTTCATTGGGACAGGAGATCATCCGGGTTCCCGGCATTTCGAGGTGGCCATTAGGGTCGGTTTGGTTGATCCAATTGTGGGCATAGAGCAGCCATTGGTTTCGGTATGCCTCCGGTTGCTGCGCAAACCATGAAATCTCATCCCAGCCCCAGCAGAAGATTGATTTGGGGTCAGCCACATTGGGGTTCTTCCCCCGGCCGAAATTGTCAAATTCAACCAGGTAAGGCAAACTATCACAACGCCAGCCGCTGGGCGAAATGCAGCCCTTGCTTCTTTTGAATATGGCATCAAGGTGACCGACTTCCAAGATGGCCTGATGCGGCTTACCCGGAACCGCCTTGATGCGCATCGGAAAGGAATTGAAATCCAAGAGACTGACCCCGTCCTTGACCATGCCACCGGACGGCACATGACCGTCCATCAGCACCAGGTGGCGGCGGGCATGCATTTTCGCATAAGTCCGCACTTTGGCCAGAAACTCCGAATAGACTTTCAGATCCTTGTCATCCGCGCCAATGAGTTCGACCTGGCCCAGGTGAAAGGCTTCACAGCCGATGTTGATGTAGGAGACGGCGAGGTAATAGAACCAAAGCCGGGTTTCAAGATTGTTGATAATCGGCACTCCGCGGCGACCACCGCTCCCGCCAGGCCGGCCTTCCCGTTTGATGATCGCAGCGCTGGAAAAAGTCCGGTCCTCAACGGACATGCCAAAGTCGGCGAACACCCAGGCTGGGATTTTCAGTTTATCGATATCGGTGGTGACCTGTTCAAAAAGGCAGCCTTGGAAGACGACTTCGGGATCGGCGGTATGCACCCGATCCACCATTTTTTTCGCATACTCCAAAAACGCGGGATCGCCTAGTTTGGACTCCTGGCCCCAGCGGTAGATGGCCCGCCCGATAAATTTGGCGCCGAGGTTGTGGATCATGCGGACATCATCATCCCGATACGGAAACTGGTAGCCCTCCGGCTGGCCGGGAACCAGGAAATAGCCCATGGTGATTGCACGATCCAGATAGTTTTCCAGCGTTTGGCGCAAAATGGTGCCATCGAAAAAAAAGGGACCTTTCTGGTCGAAGGTCCGCTTGTCAGCGGGAATCGAGTTGGTATATGTGACGGCGATTTGTAATTCGCGCGCGACGGTGGATGTGGGAAAATCCATCGTCAGGCATTGTCCAGCACCTTGAGTTGCTCCAGCGAGGCCCAACACGCAAGCGGTAATGCACGCAAAGCTGACGCGGTTTGTTCGTGTCATGGTTCACCTCGCTGTGGAGAGGAGCACTCTGGATTGAACGAGAAACGTCTTCGTGGTCAGCCTGAGCAGTACTCGTGCAGAACCCGGGCATTCTCTTCGGGCGAATGCTCAGTCGTATCCACCATACAGCTAAAACGCGAGCTATTTTCTTGATACCAACGCAGCTGGTGGATTACCTCCGGCGAAAGATGGCTGTCCCAACCTCTTTGGCGCAGACGCTCAGTTGGTACCGCCTCTCCACACACGACGGCCACGCTGCAAACCGAGTGCCTAGGAAAAGTTCGTTCGATCCAGCCAGTGCCGGGGCGACAGTCGTCCTCCAGACCCTCAATGACACTTGAGAAGTCTTCGCTCGCAAATCCTTCCGCCAACCGGACCGCATTCGCCACTCCCAACCAACACTGGCGCCTGTATTCTTCCGGTGCCTGGCTAGGAGACGTTCCGCCGCTGCTGGCCACGAGACCACCGACAATCATATAACGGAGTGTATCCACCTCGATACAAGCACATTGAGGCAATCGCTCCGCCAGAAGACGAGCAAGGGTTGACTTTCCGGTGCCGCTCGCGCCGAACAGTAATATGATCCGGGCTTGGCTCTGGGTCTTCATGGAACGCTGGCCTTCATCTTAATCCGGCATTGCGGTAGCCGTTGGCGGCTTCTTGGTGATCTCAATGAGTCGTTCGCCGCGACGCCAAGGTCGTCACCGTTTACGCATTTCATGACCGCGCCGACTCAGTGCGCGACATCGAGGCCGCCATCTGGGAACCCGGCAGCCGTTGACTTCGGCTGGATGCCTGTTGGTTCAGTCACACCGACAGGCGCCTCGAGGAATCCATGTCAAAGCGCTGCATGTTTGAGGTCAGATCCGTTTAACCGCTTGCGTGTGCTTCGGCGAAAACCTTTCAATTGAAACTTGACACCTGGCCCAAGGGGTAGTGAGCTAGGTGTAGGTGTGCGCGGAGATTGAGCGGAACAGACCCAGATAAAGGAGCGAAGTCTTGGTTTGCCATTCGATGTGGAAATTGAGTTTACTCTGCGGCGTTGCGGCCGTGGCGTCGAGCACGACGTTGGCGGCGGGCGAGAAGCCGGCGCCGACTTACCATAAAGACGTGGTACGTATCCTTCAAAAGAGCTGCCAAGATTGCCACCGCCCCAATCAGGTGGCGCCGTTTTCCTTGCTCACGTATGAGCAGGCCCGCAAGCGCGCCAGTCGACCTGGCGCACGTGACCGGCGAGCGGATAATGCCCCCGTGGCCTGCCTCTTCGAACTTCGGCGGCCCGTTCCGCGATGCGCGGGTGCTGACCGCGGACGAGATCGCCACGCTTCAGTCGTGGGTTGATGCCAATTGCCCCGAAGGCGACCCCAAAGAGGCGCCCGAGCCGCGGACGTTTTCTTCGGACTGGGCGCTCGGCGAGCCCGACCTGATCCTGACGATGCCCGAGCCTTATCCACCTGGCCGCCACCGGCAGCGACGACTTCCGCGTTTTCGTGCTCAAGACGAATTTTCCCGAGGATCGCTGGATTCGGGCCGTCGATTTTCATCCGGGCAATCGCTCGGTCGTGCATCACATCATCGCGGGGGTGGATCCGTCGGGCCGGGGTCGCGAGCTCGATGCGGCTGACCCGGGCCCCGGTTATCACGACCTGGGTGGATTCGGCGATGGAGTGCCCATCACCGCCTTTCTGCCGATCTGGACCCCGGGTGCCAAGTCCCGCTATTGTCCCGACGGCACCGGATACATGCTGCCCAAGGGGGCCGACATCTTGATCCAGGTCCACTACCACAAGACCGGTAAGCCGGAGACCGACGCCACCGCCGTGGGCCTCTATCTTTCCAAGAAGCCGTTGCCTCGCGCAGGTTCACACCGGTTTCGTTTTTCCCAACCTCACGATCAGCCAGGCGCTGGCCGCCCGGGCCAAGGTCGAGGAAGCCCAGAAGGCGGGAAAGACGAATCGGAATCCTCGAGTTACTCCGCGAAGTGGATGCCATGGTGATTCCCGCCGGGTCGACTCACTATGAAGTCAAGGCATCGACCAAGCCCGGAGCCAGTATGATGGCCCGTCCGCTCGACCGTGACATTCTTGTCACTTCGGTGATGCCCCACATGCACTGGCTCGGCAAGGACTTTACCTTCACGGCTGTCCTGCCCGACGGCAAGACGCGTATCCCGCTGATCAAGATCGACCACTGGAACTTCAACTGGCAGGGCACCTACGCTTTCAAAGAGCCGATCCGCGTGCCGAAGGGTTCGTGGTTCGAGGTGGAGGCACATTTCGATAACTCCGACACGAACCCAGCCAACCAGAACAAGCCTCCCAAGATCGTCAGGTGGGGCGAGGGGACCAACGACGAGATGTGCATCGGCATCTTCGAGTGGGTCGTCGTCGAGGGTCAACCGGAGCCGGAGCGCAGACGCGGCGGCGCCAGACCGTGAGGGGGCGCCCCGTCGAGTTGCACGCACGCGCCGCCGACAGAACTCGGCCGACACTTACCACCGGCCCGCGGGGCCTATCACGGGGATACCCGGTAATCGGTTGCCGGGCCGTATCCTTGCTTCCGCCGATGTAACGAAGTGGAAAAAAAACCCAATCTCCTCGTTATGCGGCATCTGATCGATCTGGCGCGTTGTTTTTATAACACGGTCCTGAATCTTGATCGAATCGAACACGCGCTGGCCGATCGGCTTGCCGCAGCACGGAAGGGACACGAAGCCAGGACACGCCCGGCGCTCGTCCAGCTTATCAAGCGCTGTTTATTTCGCCGCCATTGACGGTGATAATCGCGCGAAGCCAGTCGGCGCAAGGTCGAATTGAGGAACCGGGTTCCCCCATCGGCGAAGAGTACGTGAGTTCCTCCGGCATGGTTGCCGGACAATCGGGGCAGTGGACCGTCTGGCGTCCATCGCAGGTCGTCGGGCTTGGTCCAGGGGACAGGCACGTCGGCCTCGAAGACGAGAACCGTGTTTGACGTGCCATCGGTGATCTCGCGCAGGTCGACGCCCCGGGTGGAATCAAACGGGGTGTTGATGCTGAATGAGTCGATCGTCGGCCCGACGATCACCTGGTATGCCGTCTGGCCTGTCGTGCATGCCGGTCCCAGCGGGCAAGCAAACTCGCGCGGCATTTCCGCGAGCAGTTGGACGTTGTGCGAACTGTCCCAGGGCTCATCAAGGCGAAACCGATCGTAAAGCGATTGGTAACCGAGATACGGCAAGATCGCCACGCGCCAGCTCAATAGAGGTGCGCCATCGCCATTAAAAATCGCCGGCGCGGGGAAGTGGTTGTGAGTGTTGTGGTACTCATGCAGAGCTAGGCCGATCCTGGTGAGTCTGTCGGAGCATTGTTTGCGTTGTGTCTCGCGGACCGAATCGATGACGCCACTCGTCATTCCCACAACGAATGACCCGACGACCAATGCGACCGTCGCTCGTCCGAGCCAGCGGGGAGTTCGTGGGCCGCTCGCCGACCTGCATGCGGGTGGCTGTTTGGTCTCGATGAAATGGACATCTGCAGAGAGCGAAGGGAGTGAGCTCATGATCGGTCCTCCTCCAGGCGGGCTGTGCCAGAAGTAACCGTCGGACGGCGAATCATCCGATGGCGCTGCCTCGGACGCGAAGGAACTTCCGGCGCAACGCACTTGCTGCTAGAAATGATCCTGCGACAGACGTCAGACTAAATATTACAATAGTCGTAGGATGGCCCGATGTCAAAGCACTTGTGGTTCCCGTGCGCATCTCATCGGCGATGGCCATCGATCCCAACCTCAACGCTGCAATGGCAGCCGATGCCAACTTCCCGATGACGACGGACGGCGTTCGCTCTTGTATGGAAGCGGCCTGGCTGATGTTCGATTGCCATGTGATGCAAGTTGAGGCTCGGAGAACCGAGCGGCACTTACATCCCCGCCGCTCTCTCTCGAACGGGATTCGAGCTGTTGCCGATCTCGTTGGCCCACGCAACCGCTGTGGAAGCATTGCCAGTTCATCACAAAGATCCCTTTGACCGACTCCTGATCGCCCAGTCCAAGATCGAGCGAATTGGCGTCGTCAGCGCCGACTTTCATTTCGATGCCTACGGCGTGAATCGATTCTGGTGATTCCGGTTCTTTGGCGACGGTCACGAGTCAACGGTCCTCCGCCACCGGCATTCCTGGTTGTTGTCGGGGGCCTTTCGCCGTGAATGGGACGTCGGCAGAGCGGTCCAGCTCTCTAAACCAGGTATCGAGATCGGTCGCAATCGGCTCCAACTCTTCGAAGTTATCCCACGCCCCCAGCGAGAATAGCCGCTGCCTCCTCAATAATCTGATTCACGCCCTCTTCGACGTGGTTCGGCGCGTGCGGAAGCTCATCACGCAGAGCCGCGCCAGCAATCGTCCATCGACGGTACAACCGGTGAGCATCACCCGTTTCCGCGCGTTGACCTGCTCCAGCAGGCGAGCTGTCGCCTTATTTTGTTGGAGCAGCGACGAACCAGGTGGCTCCAGACAAAAAGCCACGAGCGAGAGCTGCGGGGGTGCAATCAGGTTGATTCCGGGCACGGCCGCGAGCCGGTCGGAGGCCGCGACTGCCAGCGATCGCTTTTCGGCAATTGCGGCCCGAATCCGAGCCACGCCAAATGTCTTGATCGTCAACCAGACACGCAGGCCCGGGAAGCCGCGAGATAACTCGGGGCCGTACTGGGCCGGATCGTAAAATTCTGCATCGACGGGCGGTGGCATGTAGCTGGCCTGCACTTGATGCACAGCCCGCAGGGCCGCGCCGTCACGCACCAGAAGCGCCGGTGCCATAAGGAAGAAAAAGTCCTTTGTGCGGATCAAGCGTTAGTGAATGGGCCCGCGGCAAACCTGCCAAGAGTGGACGTAACGGCTCGACTAAATAGAAAAACGCGCCGTACGCCGCGTCGACGTGATGCCAGAGTCCCAGGCGTTCGCAGAGATCGGCGATCGCCTCAAGCGGATCGACGGCGCCGGTGTTCGTCGACCCCGCCGTTGATATGACTAAAAACGGATCCAGCCCGGCACGCCGGTCACACTCGATTTGTGCGTCGAGTTCGTCAACCCGCATGCGGAACTGGGAGTCGACCGGGACGAAACGGACGCGATCGGGGAAGACGCCCGCAAGCTTTGCGGATTTGACCACCGCGGCGTGAGCCTGGGTTGACGTATAGAGAACGCCCGATCGAGTCTCGGTCCCGAGGTGCCGCTCGCGGGCGCAGAGGATGGCGTTGAAGATCGACATCGAGCCGCCGGTCGTGAACAGGCCGCGGGTGGTCGACGGGAATCTCATCCAGTCGCGAAACCAGTCGAGCACATTCGCCTCGAGCTGCACCAAGGCCGGGGCCGCCTGCCAGACACCGGTGTAGCGATTGGTACCGTCGGCGATCAGGTCCGCGAGCGCGGCCGGAAAGATTCCCCCACCTGGTATGAAGGCCAGATATCCCGGACCGGCTGTATTGAACGAACGGGGGATCCAGTCACGAAAAAGTGGGTCGAGCAGGTCCGAAATCGGCACGCCAAGCTCCGGCGCGCGTTCGCGGAGCGCACGGCACAAATCCGCGGCCTCCACGTCGCCACAGGCCGGCTGACCTGGAAGCGACGCGATGAAGTCGACAACGTGCGCCAGCACGGCCTGACCCATTGCGCGCATAAGCTCGGGCGGGAGCTCCAGGTCCGCGGGATCGTCGGCGGCCATGTTCAAGGACGACTGCACTCCCAAAGGCACGGTTCGGTTCAACTTATTCACACGGAGCGAAGATTGTATGACAAAGGCGGGTGCGTGGCGATCATAAGTCTCAGGTACCCGGCCGTACAGATCCGCCGCATGACAGAGCGAACGAACTGGTGAGGTCAGATCGGCCGGCGCTCGAAGCCGACGATTGTGATGTCATCGAATTGTGAACGGCCAGCAGAATAGTCGCGAACGGCCGCCAGGATGGCCTCGCCGGCCGCGGCAACTCCGCCAGTTGCTGCGGCCAGGACCTCTTTTATCCGCGCTTCGCCGTACGGCTGTCGGTCAAGATTCATGGACTCGTTAACGCCGTCGGTATAGAGGACGACCAGATCGCCCGGATCGAGGGAAACAGCGACCGGCCGATAGACGGCGTCGACCGACACACCCAGCGGCAGGCCGGCTCCCGAACGGTCGACTGCCTCAATCGTGCCCGACGCCCGGCGCACGAGCGGGTCCATGTGCCCGGCATTTGCCACGGTCATGACGTTTGACCGAGCATCAATATCGGCGATAATCATGGTTACAAACCGCCCGCCAACGCCCTGGTCGCAGAGCCGGCGATTGACCCCGGCAAGGACTTCTGCTGGACCCGCGCCAGTGCGCACCGAGTGCCGTATTTCCGGGCAAAGGCCTGCCACGACGAGCGCGGCCGCCATTCCTTTGCCGGCGACATCGCCGACGGTCACAGCCCACCGCGCCGGCCCTTTTTGGTCGAGCCCCGAAGGTTCCACCGCGATATAATCGTAAAGGTCGCCACCGACCTCGAGGGTTGGCCGATAGCACTCCCAGAACGCATAGCCGTCGATCTTGGGCCGGCCGTGGGGTAATAGTGCCAGCTGGATCTCACGCGCTGCCGCCCATGAAGCCCGCTCCTTGAGCAATTGGTGGTTTTCGACGGCCACGCCGACCGGAACCGACAGGGCGGCGAGCAGGTCGAGATCACCCGCCTTGAAGCCTTTTCGGCCAGTCCGCCGGTCGAGCTGGATCATGCCCAGCGAACGGCCGTTGTGCCCCAACAGTGGTACGCACATCGCAGTGCGGAACGAAGAGACCACGCTTTTGGCGCGGTGGAATCGCGGGTCGATTGCGGTGTCCTTGATGAGAATCGCTTTGCCCTCGTTGATGACCTGGGTCAAGATCGTGCGGGAAAGAACTGGGAGCTGCGCTCCCACGCTCTGCTGACGGAGCGCACGCAACTGCGGTCTGCCCTCGGGCCCCACGATCAAGATGAACCCGCGCTCGGCCGCAAGGAAAACCTCCATCAACCCCTCGAGGGCACGATTGAGAACTTCACTGAGCTCGGCACCGCCGCCGACCGCTCGGTTGATCTCGAGCATGGCCTTGAGTGCTTGAGCCGGCTCGGCCGAGCGCCGTGCAAGGTACTCGGTGCTCAGGTTGTCAAGACTCTCAAGGATCGTCGAGTCTCCCTCACCCGAATCATTGAGCTCGACCGCGTGGTCGTGATAGATCAGTTCATAGTCGACGATCCGGATCCGGCTGCCATTTCGTAGTGGAGCTGCCTGGAACGGCGTCAGACGCCGTCCGTTGAGCTGGGTGCAACCTTTGCTGTCGAGATCCACCAGGTAAGCCGTGCCATCGGGCCGGTGTTCGACGCGCGCGTGATGGCGTGATACTCGGACGTCGTCGAGGTAAACATCCAGGCCCGGAATCCGGCCGATGTGCAAGTCAGAGCCCTTCAGCTCGTAGACCCGCTCGCATCGCCCGCCGCGGATTAGTTCGAGTATGGGACCCAGAGGATGTGGACTGTTCATGATCGCGCCCATGCAAGGAAATCGCCGATCCCACGGTTGTGAGTCAATGCTCAGGGAGCATCCGCTCGTGTCGACAATCGTTCGTTTGTCTTGACTTGGTTTAGAAAATCTCATTCTACTTGACCGCCAGCTCAACTGCCTCCCTTCGAAAGAATTGGAGTGGTTGAGGCCATCGGGGCGCACGCACCGGCCGCCACTCCCGCTGGTTGGTCCGTGACCTTGCGGTTACAATGCGCGTGAAGTTCCAAAAAATGGGGAATGGCCGCCGATTCTCGCGCCTTCGGGCGCCCATTCCGCCTGGCACCTCGTGCCTTAGAGGAGTGGCGCATGATGCGAAGACATTGGTTACTGTTGCTGGCAGGCTTGGTAGTCGGACTTTTGATCTCGGGGCGGCTAGCCCTCACGGCCCAGGACCGGGCAGAGTCGACACAATCAAATGCCAACCACTCACCCAGCCAGGCAACGGGTGAATCCTCCAAATTGCCCGCGCCGTCGGGCATCGCGGCCGATCTCGTGTCACAGCCGGTCGCTGGCCAAGGTAAGCCGGCTGCAGTCACACTTCAGGATGCGCTTTTGCGGCCCTATCACTTTCCGTTTTCGCGCCCAACCTCGCTCGCTCAGGTCTGCGCTCAACTCAAGGAAACACTGAAGGCGCCGGTGGTGCTCGACCTCGCCGCTCTCGACCGCAAGAGCGCCAAGCCCGACGACACCGTTCAGCTCGAGCTGGATGGCGTCCGCTTGAAGACAGGACTTAAGCTATTGCTCGACCAGGTCGGCCTGACTTTTCGCGTCGTCGCCGAGGACAATCTGATGATCATCACCGACCAGGAAGGCTCAGAGGATCCTGCCGAGCGAATCTGGGCCGAGCTGCGCGCTTTACATCGCGATTTGCACGCAGTGCAGGATGCCGTCGACGAGTTAGCCGATTATGTCGGGGTCGAAGGGGGCGGAGGGCCGCGAGTGCGCCAGCCGACCATCATCGAAGAGATGCCCGAGAACGCCGGCGAGAAACCGGCGATCATCCCAGAAAAGCCGGGGCGTTCGCCGGAGAAGCCCGACGAGATCGGAGTGCCAGCACCGGGCTCGCGGCCTCTCGCACCGCGCGTTCCGCTGGCCGGTCCGCGCCGCGTTCTTTGAGAGAGATTATTGATGCGGCAGGGGAGCACGTCGAATCCGTCCGGACCCTCTTTTGGCACTGAGACCGAACGGGGCCAGGACCCAGAGGCGTCTCGCCGTCCGCCAGGGCGCGGGACGGCCACCCCGTCCCAGCGCCGCTGGTTAAGTGAGCCCAAGGCGGTAATTTGGCTGGCATTGGCCGCCGCCGTACTTGTAGGTGGCGGGCGCCGGCTGATTGCATGGTGGCAGGCGCGGAAAGCGGTTGCCCGGCTCGACGATCCCAACGTTACTCCGGCGGAGATCGAAGCCGTCGCCGATTATGGCAGGACAGGCGTTTATGATCTCCTGCGAATCTTCAGCGGAGCACCGTCGCAGCAAACTCGCCATTTCGCCGGTTCGTCGCTTGCCCGACTGTGGCTATTGGATCAACTTGTCGCCGAGGAAGAGCAGGCCGTTGTGCGCCGCGGGTTCACCGTGACCTGGAGTGCCCGCCGTCGCTACCCCCGGTCGCTCAGAACAGAGATCCCGATCTCGGTGGCCTACGAAGTGCCGTTTCTCGACGACAGCGGCCGCCGCGTCGACCCCAAAAACCTGGAATGGTCGCATCGCGTGCTGGGCGCGCGCCGCATGACACTTGAAGAGTTTTCACCGTGGACCGCAGGCGCCGGCCGCGTCGCATTCACGATTGTTCCCGGCGATTTCGAGAGCAACGGCCCCCATCGCCTGGTCCTGCAGGCTCGCGTCCGTACGCTCGGTCTGACAGATTCCTGGGAGATCGAGCCGCCCCACATGCCGTTCCTCTTCGAGTTCGACCCGAATTTGAGGCTCGACGCCATCCTGACGCTGCCTGATGCGAATCGCGATGAACTGTTCGCGCAGGCTATCCAGCTCGAGCCCGCGACCGTGGATGCGGCTGGGAATTCGAACTACGTCTCAATCGGTGCGGAGTGGGCGCTCCGCGACCCTCCTAGCCTCGCGGTGACACTGCCACTCCCGTGCGATCTGGCCCATGAGATTTCGGTCGAAATCGAGGGGATCGCCGGCCGTTTTGCGGGCACAAGCCTGGTCGTGAGCGGGCAGGGGCTTTCGCGTCAAGGGTCGCCCGCGGCAGAAACGGTCGTCCGCCGCTTCGATCTGCCACCAATTTCGAGTCGGGCAGCAGATGCGATCGAGCGGCCAGGAACTCGATCGATGCGGCTCTGGTTGGAAGCGGCCCCGGATCGCGGGTGGGCTGACCCGGATGTCCGTTCGATTTGGCCAGGTCAACTCCATACTAACTGGGTGGACGTCGAAATTGTCAGGCGCTAGCCGCCAGAGACGGCGCTCTGTGGTTTGGCGTCGTGGCGCGATGGCGGAACCCGCTTACTTGTGGCTCTCCATCCCGAGATGATCGTCACGCGAAAGCATGAGACCATCGCTCTTGGCACCGCGCTTCCTATGGTCGTTAGCTGCTCGGCCGCTGTCGGTCGATGGCACAATGGTCGGCCCCGCTTCCTTGGGCATCAAAAGTTCGGCCATGCGGACCGCCATGGCGTTGAATTCTTTGGGATTGGTCGGCGCATACGCGAGATTGACGTTTTCGGGCGCAACATCGGCTTCCGGATTCACCGGCATGCTCACCTGGTGATTGTGCAGGCTAAACACTCCGTAAAGGACCTCGATCTCCCACTTGGCCGCGCGCTCGACTTCTTGACGAAGGTCAAACGCGGACTGGGCGGCATTCACGCACACGGCGATATCGATCAGGGCCTCGCGGTAGCCTGGCATCTCACGCGCGTCTGGTCCCCAAACTTCCTTCATCGCGTTATCAGACTCGCGCACGGCAACAAATATACGCTGGGTGATCGTCCGCAGCATCGGTGAGACCGATTTCGACCAGAATTTCAGCGGCCTCATATAAGAGTCGACTGCACCCGTCACGGCACCGCAGCCTAGATGCCCGAGCATCACTACGCATTTTACGCTGTCGCTGAGTGCGTTCAGCGCGAAATCGATACTTCCTAGACAGACGTCGCCAAGAACGTTGCCGGCCACGCGGATGACGAAGAGGTCGTTGAACCCCTGACCGAAAAGCATTTCCGTCGGCACCCTCGCGTCGGAGCAACCCACGACAACCGCGAACGGCGCTTGCTTGGGCATCTGGCCTTGCGACCGGTTCATGCCGACCTCGAGCCCGTTGCACTGAACGACGTAGCGGGGTTCTCCCTTGGAAATGTCGCTGGTCCGGCAGCTCTCCATCCACTTGGCGAACATCCGATTGCCATCTTCGAGTGTCTTCCGCGCGGCTTCCGTGTCAGGCGGAGATGGTTTGACGCTCGGGTTCTTGGGATCAAACTGATAAATGTAATCGATCGTGTTCATGGCGATCACCGTTCACGATGTCCATATTTCAAGGCGAGCATCGCGCCGCCGGATGTGGCTTTCGCCATGACCAATCTAGCCGATAGATCGTTGCCGCGAAAGCAGCACAGACTGGCCCAAGCCATCCAGCTCAACCTCCGTCGCACGGAGCCTGCCCGCCACGATCCGGGCAGCGACGCGCACACTTTCGAGCAGGCTCGCCGGATTGGCCAAGCCCTTCCACGCGATGTCGAACGCCGTTCCATGAGCGACGCTCGTGCGGACGATTGGCAGTCCCAGCGTGATGTTGACAGCGCGATCGAATCCAATAGTCTTGAGCGCGATATGGCCCTGGTCGTGGTAGATTGCCACGACGGCGTCATAAGCGCCGGCAAGGGCATGATAAAAGAGCGTGTCGTTGGGATAGGGCCCGGTGACCTTGATCCCTTCGCGTCGCGCCAGCGCGACGGCCGGCGCGATGATGCGCTCTTCTTCGTCTCCAAACAGACCATCCTCGCCCGCATGGGGATTGAGCGAGGCCACGGCGATTCGGGGTGGCCAAACGTCGGTCAGTGGGCGCATGGCCCGGTCGGCCAGGCGGATCTTGGCGAGAACGGCATCGGTCGTCAAGAGCTGGAACACGCGCCGAGCGCGACGTGCAACGTGACATGGACGACACCCAGTCCATAACTACCCCGGGCGCAAGTGCCGGCGCCGCAGGCGTGTCGGCACCTCGTGTTTCCAGGTACAGCATCATTGCATGGTCGGCCACGCCGCAGTATTCCGCGAGGATCTCGGTGTGACCGGGGTGACGGACGCCGCTCTGGTGGAGGGCCTGCTTGTTCAAGGGCAGCGTGGTGATTGCGTCTATGCGGCCTGCGATCGCCAGACTGGCGGCGGTCGTGAGAAACTCGTAGGCGGCACGGCCGGCTCGCGGATCGACGACCCCTGGCGCGATTTCGGAAAGATCGACACCTTCAACGGCGACCGCGAGGCACGGAATGACTTCCGGACCGGGCTCGGCCTCCTCGGGCGCGGTCACGATGTCGATGCGAGTTTTGTTCTCTGCGCCGACCAACCTTAATGCGCGCATGAGCACGGCCGGATCACCGATCACCAGAGGACGGGCCAGCGCGTGCAGCCGTGAATCACTCCAGGCCCGCGCGATCAGCTCCGGTCCGACGCCCGCCACGTCGCCCATCGTCAGGGCCACCAGGGCACGTTCAGTTGGAGCGTTCATGGCGATTCTCGAGCAATTATTGTGCGCAGACTGCGAGTCGTTCAGCACCTTGATTGTATCTGTTAGCGCGGATCCCGGCCAGAATTGACACCGTCGGCGGATAGTGCTAGCCAGTGAGCACGTCCTATTTCGGAAGAGCGACCGCCCAGGCCATCCAGAGGCACTTGCGAGCAACTATCCAGAAATCGGCCAACGGGTTAAGATGAGCTGTCAGCGACCGCACGCCAGATCGTTCCGATCTCCATGAAGTTACCGTCCATCGCACGCAGACCGGGCAAGCGCCGAACGGGTCGATGCGGGGTTGTCTCCGGAGTCTTTCTTATGATGAATCAAGGGCTGAAGGACGCGGTCGTTTCGCGGATTCTGCCCAGCATTCGCACGCCCGGCCAGTACGTCGGCGGCGAGCTCAATAGCATCGTCAAGGACCACCGGACCGCATGCGGAAGTGTTTGCCTGGCGTTTCCCGACACCTATGCCCTGGGGATGAGCCATCACGGGCTGCAGGTACTGTATAGCTTGATGAATGCGGCAGGTTGGGCCTGCGAGCGAGCATTCACGCCGCTGCCTGATTTTGAAGAGGCGCTCAAGCAACACGATTTGCCTCTGTACAGCCTGGAGACGTTTACACCGCTTTGCAAGTTCGATGTCCTCGGCTTTTCGCTTCAGTACGAGATCTGCTACACGAATGTGTTAATGATGCTCGAGCTCGGTGGAATCGCGCTCCACTCCGAGGATCGAGGGCCGGACGTCACGCTGGTCATCGCCGGAGGCCCCGGTGCCCAGAATCCCGAATTGCTCGCGCCGTTTATCGATCTGTTCGTGATCGGCGATGGCGAGCCGAGCCTGCCGGTCGTCTGCGACCTGTGGAAGTCGATGCAAGGTTCCGCGCTGTCGCGTGGGGACAAGTTGGCCCGGATCGCGGCAACCGTCGACTGGGCGTACGTACCGCGGTTTTATGAACCCATCTACGGCGAAGACGGTACGATTCTCGAGATCCGCCGCTGCCGCGATGACGTTCCGGAAGAAATCAAGCCGTGCGTGATCCGCGACCTCGAGTCCATTCCGCTGCCGACCCGGCCAATCGTCCCGTTTGTGGAGACGACCCACGACCGGATCGCCATCGAGATCATGCGGGGCTGCCCCTGGCTCTGCCGGTTTTGCCAAAGCACCGTCATCAAGCGCCGCTGCGCCATCGCACCGTGGAGACGATCGTCAAGGCTGCGCTCGAGAGCTACCACGCCACCGGATACGATGAGATCAGCCTGCTGTCGCTTTCCACGAGCGACTATCCCGATTTTGAAGAGCTGGTGGTGCGGATGAGTGAAGTCTTCACGCCGCTGGGAGTGAAGATCTCTCTTCCGAGCCTGCGGATCACCGAGATGCTCAAAAAGATTCCGGCGCTTCTGGCCGAAGGACATCGGAGTGGCTTGACTCTAGCCCCGGAGGTCGCGCGTGACGACATGCGTGAACAGATCCGCAAGCCGATCAACAATCAGGACCTGTACGATGGCTGCGCTGAGGCGTTTCGACGCGGCTGGCGCAAAGTAAAGTTATACTTCATGTGCGGCCTGCCGGGTGAGCGCACGGCCGATCTCGATGGCATTGTCGCGATGGCCGAAACGATTGCCCGGATCGGCAAGGAGGTAACGGGCCGGTACGCGGAGGTCACAGCGAGCGTGTCCAACTTCATTCCCAAGCCGCACACGGCTTACCAGTGGAACGGTATGCAGTCGCGAGAATACTTTATCTGGGCACACAAATATCTGCGATCGAAAGTAAAAATCCGCTCGGTGACGGTCAAAGCTCACGACATCGAGCGGAGCATGCTCGAAGGGATCTTGACCCGGGGCGACCGCCGGGTCGCGGCCGCACTCGAGGCCGCGTATCGCCGGGGTGCCCGCCTCGATGCCTGGAGCGAGTACTTCAAGCCCAAGCTCTGGTGGGAAGTTTTTGCGGAACACGATATCGACGTGCCGTTCTACAGCCACCGCGACCGGCCGATCGACGAGACATTGGCCTGGGACCACATCCGCATCAGGTTCGGGCGAGACTACCTGGTCAAAGAGCAAAACCGCTCTGTGGTGCAGCTTGAAGAAATGGCCGGTGCGGTTTGAAGGACGGAAAGCGATCTTTGGCGTCCTCGGTGTGCTGATCGGCGGGAGATGGCTTCATGGCGACCGCAACCCAGTCCAAGCTTTTGACCGCCGAAGAATTCCTTGCGGCTGATCTTGCTGAAGGTCGGTTTGAATTGGTCCGAGGGGAGGTGGTTCTCGTGCCGCCGACGATGCCTGAGCACGGCCGAGTTTGCAGCAGAATCAACTGGATCTTGGAGACATTTGGTAGGACGTCCGGTTTTGGGTATTGCCTCTCGGAATCGGCCGTCTCCACCGAGCGCGGACCTGACACTGTGCGCGGTCCAGATATTAGCTTCTACAGCCATGTGCGCTGGCCCGAATCCAAGATCGGCACCGGTCTGCCGCCTGTACCTCCCGATCTAGACGTCGAGGTTGTCTCGCCGGGCAATTGCCCCGGCGTAATGCAGCGGAAGGTCTCGGAATACCTTGAAGCAGGTGTTCTTTTGGTTTTGGTCGTCGATCCCGCGAAGGAAGGCCGCGCTTTACCGGCAGGGAGAGGTATTTCCGACGATCTTTAACGAGCACGATGTCCTAGAGAATCTCCCTGAGCTGCCCGGCTTTGCCTGTCGATTAGCCGATTTTTTCAACCCAGCGTTTCCGGACGGCGAGCGTGCCCCATCGTGACAGCTGTCTTGCGCTCGAGTTCCACGAGGATGGGGTCGCCAGACCAAAGGTCTCTCGACAAAAACGGCCAGTCTGTTAATTCACGATGAGCGTTATCGGTTCCCATGAGCACCCAGCCACTTGACGCCTCCGCTCGACGTCTTCGCTGGCCTTGGGTCGTACTCGGACTTGGTTTGGCGTGGACCGTCTTGATTCGTGTTCCGCTTATTCTTAATGCACATGACCACCTCGACAGCGATCTGGCCGTCGATGGGTTGACGCTGCTGGATGCCCTGAACGGGCACTGGCGCTGGCATTATCCGGCGACCCCGTCGATGGGGATCGCACCCCTTTTTTCCTCGTATCTCCAGGCCCTGGCTTGGGGTGCCAATCCGATCACGCTCGTGAGTGGCGGCACATTGATCTGGTGTCTCGTCGTCGCCTCCACGTTTTGGCTCGCCACCCGTGCATATGGGCTGGAAGTTGCGGGATGGTCCATTCTCCCTTTGGTATTCTCATCGTTGGGTACGATTTGGCTGTCGGGGCGAATTACTGGCGGCCACCTGCTGACGCTCGTTTGGCATACCGTCGCGTTCGCGGGCTTGCACGCTTGCCTCGGGGGCGGTGGCTGGGGGCGGGCAGCTGCCCTCGGGCTCTGGTGTGGGCTGGGGCTTTATCTCGACGCGATGTTTCTGGTCACGGTTGCTGCTTTGATAGCCACCGTTTTGATCGCGTGGGCAGGGGCGGGATGCTTGAGAGCCAGGATCGGACTGGCCGCCGTGTTTCTGGCCGCGTTGTCGGTCGGCTTGATCCCGCGCGAGATTGGCCGGCGTTTCGATCCGTACGACGCCTATCCGTCACAGTTACAGTTGGCGCTCTCAAGCAGGGCCATAGCGGAGCATAGCCGTCTACTCGGGCTCTATTGTCTGCCCAGGCTGATTGCTGGCACCGAGCTAGATCAGTTGGAAAAAGCTGCTGTCACAATCGATACCCTGGGTCTCCGGGCATTTACCCTGAGTAGAGCTCGGACCGTAAGCATCATTCCGGGGAAGACGGAATGGCTGGCTATGTTCATGATCGCAGCTTTCTTCGTGGCGCTCGCCCGTCTGGGCCGGGACCTGGCATTTGCAGCCAACTCTCCTCGGAGGGCCATCAGCCTCGCGACGCTGGTCTCGGCGCTCTTGGTCGTAGGCGCATTTCTCGTCAATCGCAACATCTTTAATTCGGATAACTATCGTTATCTGGTCTTCTTGCTCACACCCTGGCGCTTGGGTTCGGGCTCTGGATGAACGACCTGGCAAAAATGAGCTGGGTCGGCCGGCTGCTTGCGTTGATCATTGCTGCACTACTGTTCGAGATGATGAGCTCGGCGGCATTTCTCTGGTATCGTGACAAGCGTCTTTATGTTGATCAATGGGGATGCCCGGTTCGTACGCAGGGTCCGGATTGGTCGGAGCTAATCCTTCTCAAAAAGGGTGTGGCCGATGGCTCGCCGACCGACCCTTCGGACTTCCTGGTGCCGTCGGATGTGACCCACGTGTTCGGCGGATACTGGGACGTATATCGTATAGCCTTTCTTTCCGGCGGGCGGGTGACTGCCGTCCCGTTTCCCTCGTATCCCAATCGGTTCCGTGGGTGGTCTCGCGGGTTGGGTCCGGGTCGAGGGAAACTGTTGGTCTTGTTTCCGGCAAACGCTTCGAGGAAGTTGGGAACGAGGACCTCCGTGGATCAAGGGGCTGGGGTCGTTCAATCGGCGGAGGGAACAAATTGGCCGTCGGCGCTCGCGACGTCCTGGGTAAAGGACGGGCGCGATCAGGCCGAGTTGAGTCGTCTACGGGTCGTCGTTCCGTGAGCAAAGCGAGCGAGACGCAAGTCGTGTCCAACGGAGAAACCGAGGCGACCGGCCGTCAGAACGGCCTGTTCGAACGATCGGGCTGGTGCCGATGGGACGCGGTCGCTCTCTCGGTCTGGACCGCCGCGCTCGCCGTTTTTTTCTGGGACGCGCTCAGTCTGCGCCGGGCCCTCTTTTACTTTGACATTACCGAGATCAACTACCCTTATCGCGCGTTTTTCGCGGAAGAACTGCGCCCGGGCGATTCTCGCGCTGGTGCCCGGGGCTTTATTGTGGCTTACCCCTATTTAGCGAGAGCCAGGCAGGCTACCTCCATCCGCTCAAGTATTTGCTCTACCCCTGGATGCAGACCTGGCAAGCCTTCAACCTCGACACCGTGTTGTCGATTTGGCTGACCGGCCTGGGCACCTATGGCTGGCTGCGGCGTCATTTCGGATCGGCGGCGGCGCTCACCGGAGCCGCGGTTTTCGGCTTAAGTGGATATGTTTGGGGCCACATAATCCATACGAGCATGATCAATGCCTTGGCCAGCGTTCCGTTCGTCATCTGGGGCCTCGAGGTTTCGTGGGAGTCCGGCCGCTGCCGCGGCGTTGTTTTAGGAGGCGTCGCTCTGGCTATTCAGGTCTTCGCCGGCCACTTGCAGGATTCGCTCTTGACGATCGGCCTCGTGCTCCTTTACGGATTCTACCGTGCGGCCACCGAACGTTGTCTGGCTGGCCGCGTTCGCGCGTGAGGCATGGCAATCGGCCTAGTGGGGCTTGGTGTGCTGCTCTCCGGAGTGCAGTGGGTGCCATCGAAAGAGCTGCTCGATCGCTCGCCGCGTGCCGGCGGGATGACGCGCGGCGAGCTAACGCTCGGATCATGGAGCCCTGAGCTATTGCCGACCCTGGTCATACGCGAAGCCTACGGCACGCGCACGCGCGATACCGACTGGATGGACGGCTTTTATCCATATCACGAGATGGATACATATATGGGGTTGATCGCCATCATCGTGGCGGTCATTGGTGCAAGCGGGGCCGCTTCGCGCGATCGATGGGCGAACTTTTGGGTCATCCTGATCGGTATGGGATGCCTGCTGATGTTAGGGAGGTTTACTTTTCTGTACGACCACGCCCATCGGCTGCCTGTCATCGGCAGCTCACGTGAACCGGTGCGGTTCCACGTGTGGGTATCGCTGGGTGTGGCGGCGCTGGCGGCCTGCGGCGTCGCACGGTTGGGGCGCCCAGGCCCCGTCTCGCTCAAGAACGGTCTGGTTGTGGCCGCGATCCTTGTTGCGGTATCCATTCCCATCATGATCTATATCTATGCCGTGGTCTGGACCCGGCCCAAAGAATGGACTGAGGCATACCATCTTGCCCGCTATCGCTGGCTGGGACGCGAGCTCATCGTTGCCACGGCGCGGACCGCAATTCTGGCGATATCGGCCTGCTTGGTCGCGTGGCGCGCCGCGGCTGCTGTTGACCCCGCCCGCCGCGCACGGCGGGCCGCCATCCTGCCGATACTAGTCCTGGCCGATCTACTCACCGCACACTGCTTCGACGTTCCGACGGTTGATCCCAGCTTTTGGACGGTGCCGCCGGCATCGGTCCAACGATTGAAGTCGTCCCCCGAATTGATACGCGTTTTCGGTATCGGCGACAAAGCCTCTGGCGAACCGGGATACGCCTCCGAGCCCGTTAACTTTCGCGCGGTCCGCGACCCATTGGACTGGAGCCTGCCGCTCGTCTGGCACCTTAATGCCGCCAAGGGCAACACGCCGATGATTTCGCGCCGGCTCGCCGACTTTACAAATGAAAAGCTTGGGAAAAAGCTGGGAAAGATACGTTTCGACCTTGAAGCCGACTCCCACATTGTGACCGGTCGCAAACGCGCTGGAATTTTCCCCGGCCTACCTCGTGTGCGCGTGGGCACCGCCTATATCCATCGGAATCGCGATGCGCTGCCTCGGGCCCGGCTCATGGGTCAACCCGTCTACGCCGATGACCAGCGTCAAGCAGTCGCCGCCCTGGAGAGGATCGGAGACGGGCTCCGCGACCAGCTCGTGATCGAGGATCCCACGCGGCCACTGGCTGCTGACGCCATTGTCCGAGGCACCGCCCGAATCTCGCTAGACCTCCCCGAGCGCGTCGAGATCGAAGCCGACGCCGAGACTCCGGCATATCTTGTGCTGGCCGACACGTTCGACCCGGGCTGGTCGGCGACTGTCGATGGTGTTTCCGCGCCGATTCGGCCGGCCTATGTTGCGTTTCGCGCCGTCTACCTGACGCCCGGATCGCACAAAATCATCTTCACTTATCGCCCGGCGGGCCTCGACCGGGGCTTGAGCCTGACCGGTTGCGGGCTCTTGCTGGCGCTCTTGTTCTGGTTCTGGCCCCAATCGTCGCTCGCACTCGCGCCAGAGCACTCGGTCTTGAACTGGCCGCTCCGCTGGCGCACGTGGTGGTTCGTGGCGCTGGCAGGAATCGTACTTGTCTCGACCGTGGCAATTGGCCCGAGCGGTCGGCCAGGACTTCACACTCGCTGGAAAAATGGTTTCCATCGCCATACCTGGGGTGCCGGTATCGCAGCGATGAAAGCGAATCGGATGTGAAATTAAAGTGGACAAGACCCCGTTTCACGAATTCCTGATCGAACTGATCCAAGAGGGGAAGATCGTGTTCCGGTCGGCCAAGGCGCCGCGCGATCCGATATCGCCGCGGGCAGCGGCGTTCCTCGCCGAGTCATTTAATATTCATAGCTCTGCCGTGGCGGGTCCTCCCATCGAGTTCGACTTCGAAGCGGCGTCCACATCGGCCGAGTTTCTGCGGCAATCAAGCTGGGCCCTGGTCAACCACGATGAGCGCATGGCCGACCTGAAAAAACGCTTGAACATGCCGGGCTCGCCGCGGACGCCGTCACAACACCTCTCAGCCGACCTGACTCTGCGCTACTTACCGCAGGTCCTCAAACGCGCTCGCGGCCTGAACCCCGACGATCCACTGGTCGAATGCCTTACGAGCGTGCTGCGCCGATGGCCACTTTCAGGTGCACTATCGGACGTTGTTGAAGCCCCGATAGAACGCACAGAACTCGGAAGCCATCCAGGGCTCTTGCTTCTCTATGCAGAACGTCTTGTCAAGAACGACCGATCCGGCTGGAGGCCGGAGCGCTCGACTCTCGCGTGGGAGTACTATCAACTGGCGGGTGGCACGCGACCCATGTTAACCGGGGGTATTCATGACCGATGACACGGTCGCCCGACTTCGCCGCGAAGTGGTCGAGCCGATCAAACGGCGATTTGTGGGCGCGACGAAATCGTCGATCTGATCGTGCTTGCTGTCACAGCGGGCGAGCACCTGTTCTTGCACGGACCGCCAGGGACTGCCAAGTCGGCCTTGATCCGTCAATTCGCCGCGGCGGTACGAGGAAACTATTTTGAATATCTGCTCACCCGGTTCTCGGAGCCGAATGAGGTCTTCGGTCCGATCGACTTGGCGCGGCTCCGCGAAGGGACTGTCGCCACGGTAACGACCCGGATGCTACCTGAGGGGGAGTTTGTTTTTCTGGACGAGCTCTTCAATGCGAATAGTGCGATACTCAACAACCTACTGACGGTGCTCAACGAGCGCGTCTACCGTCGCGGGGCTGAGGTGCACCAGCTCCCTTTATTATCCTTGTTTGCGGCGTCCAATCACTTACCCGAGGACGAGGCTTTGAAGGCACTGTTCGATCGATTTCTGCTGCGCTGTCATGTCGAGAACCTGAAGCGCGAAGAAATGCCTCGACTGCTTGCGGCCGGCTGGGAGCTGGAGCAAGCCGGCCCGCTCGAATCGACGATCTCGGCGGCTGACCTCCGCGCTCTCTCCAGGCAGGTCTACCGGACCGAGCTAGGGGTCATCGCTGAACGGTACGCCGAGCTTGTGGGCAAGGTGCGCGACCTGGGAGTGGCTCTCTCGGATCGGTGCGCGGTCAAGGTGCTGAAGTTAGTGGCCAGTTCGGCCCTGATCTGTGGTAGATCCGCGGCGCGTCTCAGACTTCTGGGTGTTCCGCTACGTCTGGGACCGCGAGGAGCAGATCGCCCCATTAGCCGCACTCGTGGCCGGGGTGATCGAGCCGCACTCCGACGAGGCCGACGTTCACCCGCTTGCCGCTATTCCCGACCGTGTCGACGGTGACGAGATCGCGCGACAGCTCGACGCGATCGCCACGGAAGTCGATGACCGATCCCGCAGCTTAATCGCGGTAGCGCGGACTGCGCGAGCACCTCGCCACCTTGGCCGACCGCGTCGCCTGGCTGGCCGACGAGCCCGCGCGCAAGCATCTGAACGACCGCCTAGGCGACCTGCTCAAAAGGCTAGGATGAGAAATGGAAAGTGTGCGATCTCGGTTCGCTCTAAACCGTCGTTCGATAATCACAATGGGCTTGGCCGCTGGATTTGGCGTCTTGGGCGTGGTGCTCGCCCATCATCCGATGATTTTTTCCGGTTTTCGGCGGATCCAGGCCGATCTGGGGGACAGCCGGCTAATCAACTACCTGCTTGAGCATGGGTATCTTTGGGCGCAGCGGGATCCGGAACACCTCGAGTTCTGGAGCCCCCCTTTCTTCTACCCGCTCAAGAATGTCGCGGCGTACTCGGACGTGCTCCTGAGCGTGGGCCCCGTGTACTGGCTATGGCGGGCGCTGGGAACGTCGCCGGACATGGCTTTCGGGTTATGGATAGTTTCGATGTCGGCGCTCAACTATGCGGCGGGGCTGCTGCTCTTCAGCAAAGGATTCGGCTTTGGAGCGCCGGCGGCTGTTGCGGGTGCGTCGCTGGTGGCCTTTGGTGCACCGAGGATGAACCAGTTGCAACATCAGCAATTGCTGCCGTTTTTCTTCCCGCTCCTGGCGTTGTATGCGCTGCGCGGCTGGCCGGAGATTTGTCGCTGGGCCGGAGGGCGACGTTGGGCTACTGGCTGCTGGCGATGGTGGCGCTGGTGGCGCAGTTATACGCGGCGGTGTATGTGGGGTGGTTCACAATCCTTGGTCTGGGATTGGCGGCGGTTGTGGCGCTGGCTATACGGCCCTGCCGCGAGGTCTTGCTCAAGGTATTGAGGCGCGACGCGTGGGCGATGGCAGTGGCGATGGCGGGCGGGGTCGTGTTGCTTCAACCATTCGTAGCTCATTATCTCCCGGCTGCACGCGAGGTGCGATCGCAATACTATCCGTTGTTGCGGGCGCTTCATCCCCACAAATGGTCCTGGCTCGAAGTGGGCCCCAGTAACTGGTTCTGGGGCTGGCTGGCCGCTCGAGGGTGGCCCTACAAAGGGGAATTCTTGAACGCCGAGCATTTCCTGGGAATCGGTTGGCTGACCTCGATTGCCTGTGTTGCGGGACTCTATCTCGGCCGGAAGTGGCCGATGTGCCCACTGGCCGCGGCGACGGCATTCATAGTATTGACAACGACGACTTATCTGCCCGGAAGCACACTGGCAATTCTGGCGACCGCCGTAGTCAGTTACGGTATGGCCGGTTTATACCACGAGATCGACCGACCCGGATTGCGTTTGACTGCGCTCGCCGCTGCGCTGTGTCCGGTGCTGCTGATCCGCTTTCCCGATCCCTGTGTGATCGTGCTGGGCGTGAGCACGATCAACATCTGCGTGCTGGAGATGTGGCGCACACGTGAGCACCCGCGCGACCTGATCGTGCCCGGAATGGCGCTCTTGGCCATCAGCCTGAAGTTGTACGGTCTGGAGCTGATCCCATACGGTGTCAAGTTGGTCGCCCCATTTGCGGTGCTTCTGGCATGCTTCCGGTGGCGTCTCCGCTCGGAAATTGGAATCGGTTCACTGGGAGTGCTCATGTTGTTTCTTTTTGTGATCACTTTCTTTCACCTGCCGCGCGTGGTGTTGGGGGGATTGGTGGCCGCGCCCATTTCAGTGGCATTGACGGCTCCGCAGCGGTACCGCCCGCCATCCTGGATGCTGTTTCGAGCGATGCTGATCGCCCTGCCGTTTCTGGCGCTATTCTACGGTCGAGACTCGCTCTGGCTCAGCTATAACGAGATGATTCCAGGGGGAGTTGCGATCCGGGCTATCGGGCGAGTGGTCCTGATCCTGCTGGTCCCGGCGGCGCTCGGGCTGGCGTGTCTGGTACAGTACCTCGACCAGAGGCGAGTCGCGATATTGAGCTGGATCGTCGCCTTCGTGTGCCTTGCCGAGCAAACAGTCTCGATCGAGAGTTATGACGTGGCAAAGAATCGGGAGTCGATCGAGAAACTCGCGAGCCAAGTCGACCAGGGTCGGATCGCGTTTTATTATCATCCCCGCGAATATTTCCCCTTTCCTCTCCAGCATCTGGACGCGATGTGGGCGTCGCTCGAAACCCGAGTGCCAACCGTTAACGGGTATTCGGGACACGCCCCGCGATCCTGGCATCGCTTCTTTATAATTGATACAGATCCGGAAGAGAGCGTGGAACACGCCCTGGCCGATTGGGAGCAATCGCGTGGGCTTTTGCCGAATCACGTTCAGTGGATTGGAGCGGATCCCCCTGGATCGAGCCAGTCCGAAGCGAGGCAAGCTTACTAGAAGGTCGAACCAAATCGCCAGCGAGGCGGGGCGCGTGGCTAGTCTGGTGACTGAAGCCGAAGGCCCGCAATTTTGCCATCCTTGTCGAGATCGAACAACGCGTTGAGAGTCTCGTTCTCAAAGACTCGCGATACCGCAATTTCACCCCCTGATCGCTTTGTTTGCGCTCATGGAGCCGAAAGTCTTTCATCGCGCCGAAGGAAGCAGTCGTGGCTTTACCTTGCTTGATGGCGGCAACAATTTTTTCCTTCGAATCTTTGGTGAACACATCGGGATCGGCCTCCCCCTTCATTGCCGCCAGAATCACTCCCTTTAAGCGTTCGGTCGTCTGAGGATCGGTATCGGCGATCGGCTCCTGTGGCTTCTCCGCCAGCGCAGGCGCCGATCGGCCGGCGATTCCCCGCGCAAGCGCGCTCGCGTTGCCGTTTTCTGAGTTGGTCAAGACGACGACTGTCAGATTGTCGTCAAGGTAGCGTGAAAGCTGGGTCGAGAAACCCGGGATGCCCCCGCCATGTGCGAGCAGTCGATGTCCATTCACTTTGCCGATCGACCAGCCGAAGCCGTAATCTGCATCTCCGCTCTTGCTCAGTTTGGTCGGTGTCCACATCTGTTCCAGAATGGTCTTCTTGAGTAGTGCGTCCGTACGGAGCGCAGCGTCCCACCTTGCCAGGTCATTGACGTTCGAGACCAGCATGCCCGCTGAGAACGGCTGAGTCGGGCTGACGTACTCCCCATTCCTCAGTTCTTTGCCGTTCCAGGCGTATCCCTGCGCGGTTGGGGATAACCGCGTGGAGGTCGTTCACGCGGGTTTGCGTCATGCCGAGCGGCTTGAAAATGCGCTCGTCGAGGTAGTCGCCGTATTTCTTGCCGGTTTCCTTTTCGATCACCATCCCGAGCAAGAAGTACCCTGTATTGTTGTAGTTCCACTTTTCACCCGGCGCGAATTCCACCGGTACTTTCGCGACCAGGTCGAGGATCTCGCGCTGGGTGTAATCTTTCCGCGCCGTCTTGAAAAAGTCGCGCACCGATGTATAGCTCTTGATCCCGGACGTGTGGTTCAGCAAATGGCGGATCGTTACCTCGCTCCAAGCCGTAGGCAGGTCGGGCAGGAGTGCATTGATCTTGTCATCGAGCCCCAGCTTGCCCTCTTGGACGAGCATCATGATTGCGGTCGCCGTGAAGGTCTTGGTCACCGAGGCGAGCTGATAGACGGTGTTCTCGGTCGCCGGGACTGAGAGTTCGACGTTCGCCATGCCATACCCCCTTGCCAGAACCACCTTGCCGTCGTGGATGATGGCGATCGACACGCCCGGGATATGGCTCTTGCGCATCCGATCCTGGATATAGTCGTCGACCGCTGTGGTGGACGAGCTTGTCGCCTTCAATGGTTCTGGCGATCGAGAGGGCTCCTGTGCACTTGTGAACGACACCCCGATAGACAGGCAAATTATGATTGCACCCGTTGTGATTCGCATCGCTAGATATGATCCTTTTATTCAGTTATCTCTCGGATCGTGCGGCACGGATTGCCGGCCGCGAATACACCCTCAGGAATATCGCGCGTCACCACACTGCCGGCACCGATCACCGACCGCGAACCGATCCGAACGCCGGGGCAAATGATTGCTCCCCCGCCGACCCACACGTCGGAGCCGATTTCGATCGGCTTGGCAAATTCTAGCTTTCGCCGCAGGTCAGCATTCATCGGGTGCATGGCCGTGTAGACCTGGACCGCTGGGCCAAATAGTGTGTAGTCGCCCACTGTCACCGAACACACGTCAAGCACGATACAGTTGAAGTTAAAGAACACACGTTCGCCAAGCAGAATATTGGAGCCATAGTCGCAGAAGAAGGGAGGCTGCATCCAGACGGTGTCGCCCCCCGTTCCGAACAGCTCACAAACGATCCGTCGCCGCTCATCCTGCTGGGCCTCACCGGTCAAGTTGAGTGCCTGGCACAGGTCTCGCGCCCGAATCCGAGCCGCGACGAGTTCGCGGTCCAGCGGGTCATAGAGCTCACCGGCCAACATCTTGTCGCGTTCGCTCGGCATTGTCGCACCGGTCACAAATTTCACTTTCCAGAGCGAGATTTAATCTCATGAACGATCACGAATTTCTTGCCAAGGGGCAAGAACGTGCAAATTCACCTGCCGATCGGACTCGAAGCGCACCGGGTCCCAGACAGATGCAGCTGCCGATGACTTATAGTTCTTCGGATCTGGAATGATACTATTGGGGACAGATGCAGAAAATGCACGGCTGCAATCCACGCTCTTACACGGAACGAAAAATGCTCTACCTTTTGGCGAATTGACGCCGCCCGCTGGTACGCCGCCATCCGGTCCGACCACTGAAAAGTTCGGACAGCACCTTGACTGTAAATCCTTTCGCTTACAAATTATACCTAACTTATTAAGTTAAGTGGCTGGCCTGATCGCGCGGCAGGAGGTAAGTTTGGGCAAGAACGAACCAAGTCCGCGGGAACTGGACGTGCTCAAGGCGCTCTGGGGACTGGGCTCCGGGAGCGTGCGTGAGGTTCATGAGCGGATGTGTCCCGACGGCGAGCTGGCGTTCAATACAATCCAGACGCTGCTGCGGATCATGGAAGACAAGGGATTGATCCGCCATCGCGCCAGCGGTCGTACGTTCATTTATGAGCCGATCTACAACCGTGATCGGGTGACCGCACGGCTCTTGCATCAGGTGTTCGATGGCGCGCTCGATCAGGCGGTTCTCAGCCTGCTCCAGGCGAAGGACGCGTCCGAAACGGAGTTGCGGGGTCTGGAGCGGATGATCTCTGAAGCCCGGAAACTCAAAGCGTCACGAACCGAAAAAGACTCGGAGGGCAATTGAGATGCTTGTCATGCCCGGCGTCGGCGGTTGGGACACACACGGCAACAACCTCCAGACACTCCGACGACCTCTGAGGGTCAACCCAGAGAATTGTGCTGTTTCTCATGTGCCAGTGCGCGGCTCGGCCGTTTGCAAAACTCTGCCGCTTGGTCGGTTGGCCGCGCATTCAGTCCCGCATGGCATTTCCGGCTTACACAATCTCGGTGTAGAGCGTGGCCTCGAAAGGAGTTCCCTGCTGGTCTGTGGTGGCTGCGGTCTTTCGAGTTCGCAGCGCGACCTTCAGGGTCAGCCATACCAGCGGTGCTGAACCCGCCATGAAAACCAAGTCGCCCGGCATTCGCGCCCACGCCAGCCACGGGTAGTTCGTAAACCAGTCCGTCCGCGCGTGCCAGTAGCCGTTAGCCACCACGTCGCCAAGCTGTAACACCCCTAGCGGAAACAGGTGCCCGAGTATCATCAGCATCAATCCAATATTCGTTCCCCAGAATGAGAAACGAACAAGACCCTCGTTCCAATCTTCGGGCCGGGCCAGATACCGCGTGCAAAAAACCAGTAACGCCAGGGCGAGCATGCCATAGACGCCCATGAAGGCCGCGTGGCCATGGTTTGAAGTGAGGAGTGTGCCGATCTCGAAGTAGCTCACGACCGGCAGGTTAATCAGAAATCCGAAGACCCCAGCGCCCAGAAAATTCCAAAACCCTACCGACGCCAGGAACAGGACCGCCCAGCGGTGCGGGAACCCCGTCGCGGCGCCGGCTTGCTGGCGGGTTCCGAGTTGAAGGAATGACCAGGCTTCGACCGTGAGCAACGTGAGCGGAATCACTTCCGCCGCCGAGAAAAAAGCTCCGAGCGCCATCTCGACTGCTGGACCGCCGCTGAAATAACAGTGATGGAGCGTCCCCACCACGCCGCCAATCGAGTAGAGCATCACGTCGAAGTAAATCAGCCGTGTGGCGAACCGCTCCGACACGATTCCCATGAGCACGAAGATTAAGGCGACCAGCATCGTCGTGAACAGTTCCAGGAAGTCTTCGACCCAGAGGTGAACTACCCAGAACCGCCAGAAGTCACCGATGGCGAACGTAGACTGGGTGTGGGTCAGAAGGCCGATCGCGTAAAAAGCCGGGATCGAGAGTGAACTGTAAAGGAAGAGCCAGGGCAGGTTGCCGCGGCTCTCGATGACCAGACGTGGCACGAGTCCGCGGTAGACGATGACCACCCAAAGGATCATTCCAATAATCAGTAAATACATCCAAAAGCTTCCGAGTTCCAGATATTCCCACCGCTGTGCGCCGAAAACCGACCGGAGCGAGCGCGGCAACTGATTGTGATAACTGAGCAACTCGCCGCCCAGACTACCGAAAACCACGACCGCCAGCGCACCCAATAAGAGTGCCGACAGCGCCGCTTGGCCGCGCGGCTCACTTCCGGAAATTAATGGGGCCAAGAAGATGCCCGCGGCAAGATACGCGGTCGCCACGAAGAAGATCGCCATCTGGAGATGCCAGGTTCGCGTCAGGTTGTACGGAAGCAATTTCGGCAGGTCGATCCCGAAGAAGCCGCCGGCCTAGACCATGTAATGGACGGTCGCGCCGCCGATCAGGTTCTGAAGCAGAAAAAGCGCCGCGACGACGACAAAGTACCACGCAGTCACGCGCTGAGCGGAGGTCAATGCGACTGACGCCGGCGGCACGAACCAAATCTGCCGCTGTTCACTCTCGTGCCAACCTACGACCCGTGAATGTCGGCCGAACCAGGCCGCTACCGCCCAAGAGCGTGACGAGTGACAAGGCACTCCACATGATCGCGTCGCCGGTCAACGTGTTGCCGACAAGCTCTTCGGGAAGCCAGTTGTTTGTGTAAGAATACGTCTTTCCAGGCCGGCGGGCCACACCCGTCCACGCAGTCCAGGCGATGAACGCCGAGATCGCACGTGCGTCTTTGGCATCAGTAATCATCCCGGGTTTCAGCCCCTCACCGCTCTGTTTGCGATCGTAGACTTCCTCTCTCAGATGTCGGTGAATCTCCTCAAACGCTGAGACTTGTCCATCGGTCCAGACAAGCGTTCCAGTTCCCGCGTCGTAGCGGTTTGCTTGAAGCTCGCGACGCGTCCGCGCGGCTGCTGCCTCGTTGTCGCCGTATCGTTTATTCATGTGAACGGCCATTCGGTGCAGATAGTCGGCGGTAAAATCCGGGCCCAGATCGGCTCCGTGTCCGTACACGGTTCCGAACTGCATCAGGCCGAACGTGAGGAATTGCTCTTGCCCCTTCAGGATCTGCGACTTTGTGAACAAGACGTTTCCCGCCTCATCCACGACCTGCCTAGGCACCCGCGCTATCCTGGTAAATCCGGATCGCTGAGAACGTAAGGATCGAAAAGCCGATAATAAACGTGAGGATGGAGCCCTGTAGCCAGAGCGGCGAGACAATCATGGGGCGACGTTCAGGCATAGCGTTTCCTCGCAACGACATGGCTACGGCTTGCGAACGACTTTAAGGCCGCGAGTCTACCACGGAATACCCATCGTTTGGAGGTGGCAATCATGTAAAGGTATGGCAACGCTCAGTGAGCGAATATCGCTCCCCGCGATCGTCGTTGGCGTTATTGGCTCCAAGCGATACAATGAAGCAAGACGATCGACGAGATCGTGCGATTCAGCAACATAACGCTTGTTTATCTGATATGATGAATTCTGACGCTGGGCCCTCGAATTCTGCCCCGTCTTATCTGGTCGAGATCTGCCCGGAACCGGCGGGGCGGTTTACAGCCCGACTTGTTGGAGCCATCGACCTCCAGGCAACTGCCCCGACGCGCGACGAAGCCGTGGAGCAGCTTCGAACCCTGATACGGCAACGACTGGACTCGGGCGCGCTTGTGTGGATCGACGTTCCGCGAGAAAACCCGCTGATGCGTTGGTTTGGGCATGCCAAGGATGACCCGACCTTTCCCGAGTACTTGGAAGAAATTCGCAAGTTTCGCGAGGAGATGGATCGCCGTGATAATCCAGGCTCGGGCCCGAGTGAATGCTCCGATACCTCTTTGACACCGACCACCTGACACTCCCAAGCCGCCGAGACGAACTTTCAGAATCTCCGTTCCGTTCGTATCGGCACGCAGGACCGCAAGATCGCTTCGATCGCCCTAACCAGCCAGTTGATTTTGGTCACCGCGAATCGTCGCGACTTCGCGCGGGTTCCTGGTCTTGTTTTGGAAGACTGGTCGGTCTGACCACTCGACCGTGTCGCGGACGCCGTTCGCATCAGTAAACCAGGCTGGCCTGGATCCACTCCCTGGCCGTGTAGCCGTCGCCGGAATTGGCGTGCCGATGCTCAACGCAACCTCTTGATCATCGCAGAATTGAGGCGACACTTCATAAGATCTGGGATAATTCGCTCGGCGGCGCCACAGTACCTCGTGTGGGGATGATTGGACGCCGGGTGCAGGCCGCACCTGGCTCGATCACAAGAACGACGAAGACGAAAGGGCGATCGAGAATGACGCGTGTGGCATCAGGGTCGGTGGCCCGGCAGCTCGAGTCGCTCTTCGAGGGCGGCTCGGTGGCCGGGCTCTCCGACCGGCAGCTCCTCGAGCGGTTCACCGCCGGCGGGCGTGAGCCGGCCGGCGAGGCCGCCTTCGCCGCCCTGGTGGGCCGGCACGGGCCGATGGTTCTGGGCGTCTGCCGGCAGCTCCTGGGCGACGTTCAGCATGCCGAGGACGCCTTCCAGGCCGTCTTCCTCGTCCTGGCCCGGAAGGCCCGGTCGATCCGCGACCCCGACCTGCTGGGCAACTGGCTCTACGGGGTCGCGCTCCGGACGGCGCGGTGTGCGAGGCAACAGATCGCCCGTCGGCGCCGGCGAGAGGAGAGCGACACGATGAGTGGTCCCGGTCCGGGCTCGGGCGATTCCGCCGAGCCGACGGCCCCGCCGGCCGACCGGCCGGCGATCGACCGCGAGCAGGCCGAGGCCCTCCACGGCGAGGTCGACTCGCCTGCCGCGAGGCCTTCCGCCTGCCGGTGGTGCTCTGCTACTTCGAGGGCCTCACCCTCGACGAGGCCGCCAGACGCCTCCGATGCCCGGCGGGAACGCTCCGCAGCCGCCTGGCTCGCGCCCGCGAGAAGCTCCGGATCGGCCTGGCTCGCCGGGGCGTTGCCTTGCCGGCCGCCGCCCTGGGCGCTGTCCTGGCGCCTCGGTCCGCCTCGGCGTCCATTCCTCCCCTCCTGTGCGATTCCACCACCCGGGCCGCGATCCCCTTCGCGGCCCGTCACGCCGCCGCCGGTGGGGCGCTCTCCGCCCCCGCCGCGGCGCTGGCCCAGGAGGTCCTCCGTACCATGCTGCTCCACAAGCTCAAGCTCATCGCGATGTCACTGTTGCTCATGGCCGCCGTCGCCACCGGCGCCGGCTGGCTCGCCCATTCGCTGGCGATGAAGGAGGACCCGGCGAAGCAACCGGCGGCCTCGGTTACGCGAGTCGCGCCGCGCGACGCCGACCAGACCCAACCAACGACGAAACCCGATCCCGCCGCCACGGCCGGATGACCGTCGCCGGCCGCGTGCTCGACCCCGACGGCAAGCCGGTCAAGGGCGCGGTCGTGGACCTGGTCACGCGGCCCCGCTCGCCGCGGGTCGGCGCGAGCGACGACATCGACCAGCACGACCTGCTGGGCCAGGGCCAGTCCGACGGCGACGGCCGGTTCCAGCTCGACTCGCCCCGCACGGCGTCGACCCGCGTCTTCGAGGTCTTCGCGGTGGCCGCCGCGCCGGGTTTCGGTCTCGGCTGGGCCGAGCTGAACCCCGACGCCGAGCAGCCCGTGGCCGACATCCGGCTCCAGCCCGAGCAGGTCGTCCGCGTCCGGCTGGTCGACGTGACCGGTGCACCGGCCAGGGGCGTCGAGGTGATCGTCTCGGGCATCGGGCGGATTAACGACAAGGGCAAGATACGACGGGGTCTCCCTCGGGACGACCAACCCGCGGGCATCCGCGTCTGGCCGCGACCGGTCAAGACCGACGACCAGGGGCGGATCGCATTGTCCGGGATCGGCCGCGGCGCAGCGTGTCGGTCTCCGTGTGAGCGACCTCCGCTACGCCCGCCAGGATCTCGTACGTCGATCCAGCCAAGGCTTCGGCCACCAGCGAGACCACCATCGCGCTCGAGCCGGCCCGGATCATCGAGGGCCGCGTGCTCGCCGCCGACACCGGCCAGCCCGATCCCGAATGCCGTCGTCTCGGCCTCGGGTCTGGAGATGAACGAGCACGCGCGTGGCTACTTCGTCACCAAGTTCCGCGCCGACGACCAGGGACGGTTCGCCATGAACCCGACCGCCGCCGAGAGCTACACCCTCGGCGCCTTCCCGACCGGCGGCGAGCCCTACCTGATCCAGCAGGACGAGTTCGAGTGGACCAAGGGGGCGGTCAAGGCCACCCACGACATCAAGGTCCGCCGCGGCGTCCTGATCCGCGGCAAGGTGACCGAGGAGGGGACCGGTCGCCCCCTGCCCGCGTCGAGCATCATGTTCATCCCTGTCCGTGGCGACGACAAGGTCCTCTCGGGCTGGCAGGCCATCGTCGCCAGCCAGGACGACGGCTCGTTCCAGATCGCCGTCCCGCCCGGCAAGGGGCACCTGCTCGTCTTCGGCCCGACCGGCGACTTACGTCCTCGGCGAGATCGGCTCCAACCGGCTCTATTACGATCGGCCCGGCGGGCAGCGCTACCGCGGCCACGCCATCATCCCCTACGAGGTCAAGGCCGGCGACCCGCCGCACGAAGTGGCCGCGGCGCTGCGGCCCGGCGTGACGATCAAGGGGCGCGTCGAGGGGCCCGACGGCCAGACGGTCACCGACGGCTTCATCCTCACGACGCTCCGCATCGAGCCGTTCAGCCCGTTCTGGCGCGGCGATTTCCAGGTCCCGATCCGCGACGGCCGCTTCGAGCTGCACGGCCTGGCTCCCGAGGGTTCCACGCGCATCTACGTCCTCGATCCCGAGCACGAGTGGGGCGCATCGGTCGAGGTCTCCGGCAAGCAGGCCGGCGAGGACCTGACCATCCGCTTGCAGCCCTGCGGCCAGGCCAAGGCGCGGTTCGTCGGGCCCGACGGCAAGCCAGTCGCCAAGAAACGGCCCCACTTCGAGTTCGTCGCCACGCCCGGCCCGAGCCTTACGATCGAAAGCGAGCAGCCGCGAGCAGGCCGAGCTGGCGGCCGACGCGTCGCTCGTCGCCAACGTCGACCGCAAGCACTACTGGAACTTGCCGGGCACCGACGCCGAGGGCCGCATCACCCTGATCTCGCTGATCCCCGGCGCACTGTACCGGATCACCGACTTCTCGACCTGCCAGCGACGACAAAAAGGGCATCGAGATTCAGCAAGGACTTCACCGTCAAGCCCGGCGAGACCCTCGACCTGGGCGATATCGTGATCGAGAAACCCCAGCCCTGAGAGGAAGGGCGTTATCATGACAATGTCGTCGTAAGATCCAACGACGAATCCCCTGGTCATATTTGAGCTTCGGTTCCCGCTCCTGAGTTTTGGGCACAACTCGGGAGAAGTAGTTCGGCATCGAGGCAGTATATGGCTGGGGGAACGAACGACTCGCGTGCGCCGGTCGCACCGATAGTGGCCGCAACGGGACCTTGGGGCATGTCGCCTGTTAAAAACCAATCGGTCGTCCGGCAGATCGGGTCGCTCTTCGATGGCGGCTCCGTCGCCGGATTGACCGACCGCCAGCTCATCGAGCGATTTACCAGGCGCGCGATGCCGCCGGCGAGGCGGCCTTCGCCGCGCTGGTGAGTCGGCACGGGCCGATGGTCCTGGACATCTGCCGCCAACTCCTGGGCGACCTGCACCACGCCGAAGACGCCTTTCAGGCTGTCTTCCTCGTTCTGGCACGCAAGGCCCGCTCGATCCGCGATCCCGACCTGCTGGCGAACTGGCTGTACGGTGTCGCGCTCCGCACGGCCAAGAAGGCGCGCGTCCGACTCGCTCGCCGACGCAGGAACGAGGAATTCGGCTCGATGAGACATCACGGCTCGGGCTCGACTATTGCAGGTCGAGCCGATGGGCCCGCCCGCCGAACAGGCGATCCTGGCCCGCGAGCAGGCCGAGGTTCTCCATAACGAGATCGACCGCTTGCCCCGGCCATTTCGCCTGCCGATCGTGCTCTGCTACTTCGAGGGACTGACGCTCGACGAAGCGGCGCACCGGCTCCGGTGGCCGGCCGGCACGGTCCGCAGCCGATTGGCCCGGGCGTGCGACAAGCTCCGCCGCGGCCTGACACGCCGCGGCGTGGCACTGTCGGCCGCGGGTCTCGCCGCTGCACTCAGTCTCGAGGTCCGCCTCGGCGTCGATCTCATCCCCCCTGTGCGACATCACGACCCGGGCCGCGATCGAGTTCGCGGCCGGACAGGCCGCCGTCGCCGCTCGGCCTCGGCGTGCCCTTGCCCAGGAGGTGCTCAGATCCATGTTCGTGAACAAGCTGAAACTGATCGCCACGACCTCACTCCTCCTCGTTGCCGTCGCCACCGGCGCGGGATTTCTCACTCATTCTCTCGCGAGCCAGGACGAGCCGCAAAAGACAGCCCGATGCTGGTCGGCCGCAGGTCGCGGCCAGGCCAGACGACACAACCCAGCGTCCGGCCCCGGGTCGGATGTTCGTCGTCGGCCGCGTGCTCGACCCCCAGGGAAAACCGGTGCCCAATGCCATGACCATGGTCTACGCGGCGATCAAGCAGCCGGGGAGCGGCGGCGGGCTTGTCGAGAAGATGAAACCATCGGCGATCGGACAGGCGCGCAGCGACGGCTCGGGCCGGTTCCAGGTCGACGCCCCGCGCACCTCGTCGTCCCGGCATCATCAAGATGGGTGCCGTCGCTATTGCACCGGGCTATGGTGCCGGTTGGGTCGAGCTCGACCCCGATGCCGACCGGCCCACCGCCGACATCTCACTCCGGCCCGAGCAGGTGATCCAGGGTCGCTTGTTCGACCTGATCGGCCGGCCTGTTCAGGGCGTGGAGGTCAGGGTCCAGTCCATGGGCCGCGTGATCCCGGGGAACCTGCGCAACGGATCGTGACGAGCATCGAGGGACCCTGGTTTTGGTGGAACCCCGGGAACGGCCTGCCGGCCTGGCCCAAGCCGGCGATCAGCGACGCCGAGGGCCGATTCACCGTCCGCGGCGTGGGCCGGGATCTCCGGGTCGTCCTCATGATCGATGATCCGCGGTTCGCCCGGCAGACGGTTCCGATCGATACCGACGGCACCTCCGAGTTCGAAGCCGGTGACGCTGGCGCTGGAGCCGGCCAAGATCATCAAGGGCCGCATCACGGATGCCGATACCGGCAAGCCGATCCCCCATGCCCAGCTCAGGATCTTGTCCTACTCAACGACGCTCGGCGGCACCGTCAACGAATTCGAGGCCGACGCCGAGGGCCGGTTCCGCGCCAATCCCCTGTCGGCGAAGCCGACCGCTACGAGGTTTCCGTGACGGCTCCCGAGGGGCAGCCCTACCTGAGCGTCTCGAAATCGTTCAACTGGCCCAAGGGGGCCGTCGAGTATCCGATTGACCTGGCTTTGCCCCGAGGCGTGGTGATCCGCGGCAAGGTCACCGAGGAAGGCTCGGGCAAGCCCGTGGCCGGAGCCAGGATCAGCTTCGGGACACGCCGGACGGCAGCGGGCCAGTCCGAGTGCCTTGAATGGCCGCGCGGCAAGTGGGCCGGACGGCTCGTTTCAGCTCGCGGTCTCGCCCAGCCCGGGCTATCTCGTCGTCCTGGGTCCCAGCGACGATTATGTGCTCCGGGAGATCGGCGAAGGACATGGTTTTGCAGGGGAAGCCGGGTGGCCGCCGCTACTACGCCCACGCCTTCATTGCCTGCGACCCGAAGCCGGCCGAGCGAGAGCCTGGACGTCAACGTTATGCTTCGCCCGGCCATGACCGTGAATGGCCGGGTCGTCGGGCCGGACGGTCAGCCGATCCAGGATGCCTGGATGATCAGCCGCGCGTGCCCTTGTCCCTCGACGTCAGCCTGGCTCTTGTGGCGCGCTCATTCACCACGGCAGCGTGAAGAGCGGCCGGTTCGAGGTCCATGGGCTCGATCCCGACGCCGAAGTCCCCGTCTACTTCCTCGACCCGCATCATAAGCTAGGCGCAACAGCCGATTTCTCGGGCAAGTCGGCGGCCGGCGGACCGGTCACCGTCCGGCTCCAGCCCTGCGGCACCGCCAAGGCGCGGCTGGTCGACGCCAGCGGCAAGCCGATCGCGGGGTATCGTGGCTCGCGCCTGATCTCGATGGTCGTCACTCCCCCTTACCTTTTTCGCCATCAGGAGGCGACCTTGGCCGTGATCGACCCGATCAACTACGCGGATGGCCCGCGTGTCCGACGCCCTGGGGCGGATCACATTCCCTGCCCTGATCCCGGAGCACCCTACCGCCTCTCGAACTTCAAGACCGGAACTCAACGTTACAAGGACTTCACCGTCAAGCCCGGCGAGACCCTCGACCTGGGCGATTTCGTGATCGAGAAACCCGCGTGCGTGACGGATCTGATGATCCCAAACGGGATTCCGACTCCTTCTCCAGATCTTCGAGGACAAGATGGGATAAGAAGGCCACCGGCACTACAGTATGTAGCGCGTGGATGTGGACCGGCTACTGAACACTGCCAAAACGAGAGCAAGCATCGTGTATACGGCATCAGGATCGGTCGTCCGGCAGATCGGGTCGCTCTTCGACGGCGGCTCGGTCGCCGGGCTCTCCGACCGCCAGCTCCTCGAGCGGTTCACCGCGCAGCGCGATGCCGCCGGCGAGGCGGCGTTCGCCGCCCTGGTGAGCCGGCACGGGCCGATGGTCCTGGACGTCTGCCGGCAGCTTCTGGGCGACCATCACCATGCCGAGGATGCCTTCCAGGCCGTCTTCCTCGTCCTGGCACGCAAGGCCCGGTCGATCCGCGACCCCGACCTGCTGGCAAACTGGCTCTACGGGGTCGCGCTCCGCACGGCACGCGAGGCACGAAGCTCCAGCTCGCCCGCAGCGCGAATGCAAGAGGCGGCGCGCGCAATGAGACGCTCGGGTCCAGGCTCGACGCCCGTGATGCAGCGACTGGCCGAACCGCCTGATCAGGCGGTGATCGACCGCGAGCAGGCCGAGGCACTGCACAACGAGATCGACCGCCTGCCGGGGCCGTTTCGCCTGCCGGTCGTGCTCTGCTACTTCGAGGGACTGACGCTCGACGAGGCGGCGCAACGGCTGCGCTGCCCGGCCGGCACGGTCGCAGCCGGCTGGCCCGGGCGCGCGACAAGCTCCGGCGCGGTCTCACCCGCCGCGGCGTGGTCTTGCCTGCGGCGGCGATCGCCGCGGCACTGGCACCCCGGTCGGCCTCGGCGTCCATCTCATCCTCCCTGTGCGACGATCACAACGCGGGCCGCGATGAGC
Organism: uncultured Isosphaeraceae bacterium; assembly: GCA_963850935.1. GTDB lineage: Bacteria > Planctomycetota > Planctomycetia > Isosphaerales > Isosphaeraceae > CAWFRS01. Next base: position 159,064 of record CAWKNT010000023.1, on the reverse strand, counting down.
TTCGCGGCCGGACAGGTCCGCGCCGGAGCTCGCTCGGCCTCGGCGACGGCCGTTGCCCAGGAGGTGCTGAGATCCATGCTGGTGACCAAGCTGAAACTCGTCGCGTTGGCTTTCCTGCTCGTCGGCGCCGTCCGCGGGCCTCGTTGCACAGGTGCCGGGTCATCAGGCTGGACAAGCCTGATCTACAAGAGCGTCAGGCTGGAAAGCCTGACCTACACCGATCGCCGCGAAGGCGGACGACGCTGACGCGAAGCCGGGCCCCGGCCGCATGTTCGTCGTCGGCCGCGTGCTCGACCCACAAGGCAAGCCGGTGCCCGGCGCGTCGGTGATGGTCTACGCACGGTCCATGATCTTCCGACCAGCGGACGTCGGCCGAGCGATCGTACGCGAAGCAGCTCGGCCGGGCCTCCAGCGACGTCTCGGGCCGGTTCCGGGTCGACGTCCCGCGCACCTCGTCGTCGCGTCATGACGGGTTCGGCGCGGTCGCCCTGGCACCGGGTTTTGGCGTCGCCTGGGTCGATCTCGACCCCGACGACGATCAGCCCCCCGCCGACATCACACTTCGGCCCGAGCAGGTGATCCACGGCCGGCTGTTCGACCTGCAAGGCCAGCCTGCCCGTGATGTCAAGTTGTCGGTCGCGGCCATCCGCCGCGTCCTGCCCACGGCGTCGAATCCCCCTTTCGAAAACTTCGAAGGCCCGGCATTCGCGTGGACTCATCCCGATGATCTGCCCGGCTGGCCCAGCCCGGCGATCACCGGCGCCGACGGACGGTTTATCCTGCACGGCGTCGGCCCGGGGCTGCGTGTGTACTTGAGCCTGGTCGACCCGCGGTTCGCCAGCCAGGTCATCGAGATCAACACGGATGCCGCTTCCACCGCGCAGCCATTGAGCTTCGCGCTGCAACCCGCCAGGACCATCACCGGTCGCGTGACCTATGCCGACACCGGCAAGCCGGTCCCGCATGCCCGGGTGACGCTCAACGGGGTCGTCCACGAGGAACGGCGTGAGTGGTGCCCCCGACCATAACCGTAGCCGATGCCGAGGGGCGGTTCCGCGCGAATCCCCGATCGCACCGTGGCAGGCATCGTGTTCGCTTATCCTCCCGACGGGCAGCCCTACCTGGGCACAAACAAAAGTGTCGTCTGGCCGAAGGGGGCGATCACGCATTCGATCGACTTCGCGTTGCCCCGAGGCGCGATGATGCGCGGCAAGGTCACCGAGAAGGGCTCGGGCCGACCGATCTCGGCCGCGATTGTGGCGTACCATCCCCACCAGACCGCGAATGATCGTTTCTCCCGATCCGGGAGCCGCCCGGTCGAGACCAGGGCCGACGGATCGTTCGAGCTCCCGGTCTTGCCTCGCTCGGGGTATCTGGCCGTCCAGGCGCCACTGAGGATTACGTACTCCATGAGCTGGACGAGGGCCTGCTCATTTTTGGTCAGCCGGGAATTCAGCCGCGTTTACGCCCACGCGTTCGTCGCCTGCGATCCGAAACCGGACGGCGAGAGCAAGGAGGTGGCAGACTTGAAGGCCGTACTTCAGCCGGGCGTCACCGTGAAAGGCCAGGTCGTCGGGCCGGACGGCGAGCCGGTCGTGGATATCTGGATGCTGAGCCGGATCCACCTCAACCCATGGCCTCCCCTGCTCCGACGATGGCGCGGCGATTACCACGGCATCGCACGCAACGGCCGGTTCGAGCTGCACGGGCTCGATCCCGATTCCGAGGTTCCCGTGTCGTTTTTTGAACCGAAGCGCAAGCTGGGCGCGACCGTCCACTTCTCTGGCAAGCGGGCCGGCGGCGAGCCGATCGTCGTCAAGCTCGAGCCGTGCGCCACGGCCACGGCCCGGCTGGTCGGCCCGGGCGGCAAGCCGCTCGCCGGATTCCAACACCCCGAGCTGATCTCGATGGTCGTCACGCCGGGCGAATTCTCCGGCATCAAGGCGCGGAAAGACGGCACCACCCTCGCCGACCAAGATACCCTGACCAGCATCGACACGATCAACTACGCGAAGGCCCCAGCCGCCGATGCCCAGGGCCGAATCGTGTTCCCGGCGCTGATCCCGGGCTCGACGTATCGCATCATCGACCAGACCACGGCCCGAACTCCAAACGGCCCTCAGCTCCGCAAGGAATTCACAGTCAAGCCCGGCGAGTCGCTCGACCTGGGCGATATCCTGATCGAGAAGCCATAGCCGTGGGGAGCACGGAGTTAAGTTTCGCTCGTCGCAAACTGCCGCCTGCGAGAAGTAAACAGAACAGCCCTCGGAGTTCGTCCGGCCACGTCGGGGTCAGGTCGTCAAGTTTATCGAACACAACTTGGGATACGATCGGTCGCACGGGGGCAGTACCTGGCGTGAGGATGAGACAGTGAGATCCCACCCCCTGTGAGTTACTTCTGGTTTAGTCGTTTTGCCTCTTGGGCCGGCCGAGATTGCAGCCGTTGAAACGGGAGCCTGGCGTATGGCGCGCGTTGCATCACCAGCGGTCGTCCGGCAGATTGAGTCGCTCTTTGACGGTGGCTCCATATCCGGGCTGACCGACCGACAGCTCCTCGAGCGTTTCACCACAAGCGGCGATGCCACAGGTGAAGCTGCCTTCGCCGCCCTGGTGAGACGGCACGGGCCCATGGTCCTGGGCATCAGCCGCCAGCTTCTGGGCGACCGGCACGACGCGGAGGACGTCTTTCAGGCCGTCTTCCTCGTACTGGCCCGCAAAGCCCGGTCGATCCGTGAACCTGACCTGCTGGGTAACTGGCTGTATGGGGTTACACTCCGCACGGCTCGGAAGGTCAGGGGCGAACTGCTCAGTCGGCGCAGTGCGAGGGAGGGGGCTTTATGACGCATCCGGATGTCTGTTCGGAAGTGCCAGAGGTAGAGCCGATCGTGGCCCGAGAACAGGCCCAGGCGCTGCATGACGAGATCCAGCGTTTGCCGGTGGTGTTCCGCCGGCCCGTCGTCCTTTGCTACATCGAGGGGCTCACGGTCGAAGAGGCCGCGCGACAGCTCAGGTGGCCCCGTGGCACGGTTTGCAGCCGTCTGGCGCGGCGCGCGACAAACTTCGTCGCGGCCTCACGCGACGAGGCGTGGTCTTGTCAGCCGCCGCCACGACTTCGCTTCTGTCCCAAGACGCGAGGGCGGCAATCTCATCTTCCCTATGCGAAAACACGGCCCGCGCCGCGATCCAATTCGCGGCCGGAAAGGCCGGCGCCGGGGCCGTGTCGGCCTCGGCAATGGCTCTTGCCCATCAGGTGCTGAGATCCATGCTGCTCACCAAGCTGAGATTCATCGCGCTAAGTTGCCTGTTCGTCGGCGCGGTCGCCACTGGTGCAGGTTTTTGGAATCACTCTCTCGCGATGAGGGACGAACCCGTGAAAAACCCGAGAGACGAAATACCGCCGAGCGCGGCAAGATCCACGGCACACCCTCAAGACCAGGTCGATCCGACGACGAAAACCGATAGCAACCCCAACGCCCCCGGCCGAATGACGGTCGCCGGCCGCGTGCTCGACCCCGACGGCAAGCCGGTCAAGGGCGCGGCCATCGACCTGGTCACGCGGCCGCGCACGCCGTGGGTCGGCGCCAGTGACGAAATTGACCAGCATGCCCTGCTGGGCCAGGCCCTGTCCGACGGCGACGGCCGATTCCAGCTCGACTCGACTCGGACCGCGTCGACCACAGTCTTCGAGATGACAGCGATCGCGGCGGCCGATGGATATGGCTTCGGCTGGGCGGAGCTCAATCCCGACGCCAAGCAACCCGCGGCCGATATCCGGCTCCAACCCGAGCACGTCGTGCGCGTCCGGCTGGTGGACTTAACCGGCGCATCGGCCAGAGGAGTCGAGGTTACCTTCCTTGGTGTCACGCGGGTGAGCGACAAGGCCGCCAACAACAGGATTTACGTTCACCCAAGCCCATCGGCTCCCGCGCGTCTGGCCACGGCCAGCGAAAACCGACGAGCAGGGGAGAATCACCTTCCGCCGGATCGGCCCAGCCGCAATGATCGGCCTCCGCGTCACTGACATCCGATACGCTCGGCAGGATCTCTACATCGATTCCACAACGGACGGGACCGCCCGCGAGACGACCTTCGCACTTCGAGCCGGCCCAGATTATCGAAGGGCAAGTGCTTGCCGCCGACTCTGGCAGCCCCATCCCGAACGCCGTCGTCTCGGCCACAACGCGAGTGCATAATCAGCATGCTAACGGCATGTTCTCTGCCAAGTTTCGCGCCGACGTCCATGGCCGATTTGTCATAAACCCGATCGCAGGTGAAAGCTATTACACTGGGTGCGTTTCCGACCGGTGCCGAGCCGTATCTGATCCAGCAGGATGAACTGAAGTGGCCCAAGGGTACGGTCAGGTTGACCCACGACATCAAGGTTCGCCGCGGCGTGCTGGTCCGCGGCAAGGTCACCGAGCAAGGGACCAATCGCCCCCTGGCCGCGTCGAGCATCCAGTTTATTCCGGTGCGCGGCGGCGATAACGTGCTCTCGGGTTGGCAGGCGATCGTCGCCAGCCAGGACGACGGCTCGTTCCAGATCGCCGTGCCCGCCGGCAAGGGACACCTGCTGGTCTTCGGCCCAACCGGCGACTACGTCCTTGACGAAATCGGCTTCAACCGGCTTTACGACGACAAGCCAGGTGGGATTCGATATTACAGCCACGCGATCATTCCCTACGATGTGAAGCCTGGCGATTCGCCGCGCGAGGTCGCCGCGGCACTACGGCCTGGTGTGACCATCAAAGGTCACGTCCTCGGCCCCGATGGCCAGACAATCACCGATGGCTTCGTCATCACAACACTGCGGATCGAGGCGTTCAACCCGCACTGGCGCGGCGATTACCAGATCCCCATCCGCGACGGCCAATTCGAGCTACACGGGCTGGCCCCCGAGGCATCCACGCGTATTCACGTTCTCGCTCCTGAGCAGGAGTGGGGCGCCTCGGTCGAGGTCTCCGGCAAACAAGCCGGCGAAGACCTGACCGTCCGATTGCAGCCCTGCGGCCAGGCCAAGGCGCGGTTCGTCGGACCCGACGGCAAGCCAGTCACCAAGATGCGCCCACACTTCGAGATCGTCGCCACTCCCGGCCCAAGCCGAGTGAGCCGCAACAAGCACGATCGGACCGAGCTGGCGGCCGACGCGGAGTTGGTCGCCAACGTCGATCGCAAGCACTACTGGCGAGGGCCGTCTACTGACGCCGAGGGCCGGATCACCCTGCCGGCACTGATTCCTGGTGCGCTCTACCGTATCATCGACTTCTCGACCGTCAACGACCAAGATAAAGGGGTGCAGATTCGCAGAGACTTTACTGTCAAGGCTGGCGAGATCCTGGAACTGGGCGATATCGTGATCGAAAAGCCGCAGGTGCGATGAATTGTAGGGTGGGACGCGACGCGATTCATCGCGTCAAGGCCCACCGGGAGAGCCGAGGCAATCGGTGGGCCTCACGACGCATTGCGTCGTTCGACACCACCGTACACAACACCGGGTAATCCATGCCGAGATCAATAAACGAATCCCCCTGGGCCTTATACGAGCCGAAACCGGATGACCCGTGGGACCGCCGCAAAGTGGCCCACCTCCACCGTCGCGCCGGGTTCGGTGCGACGCGGGCCGAGCTGCTCCGCGACGTGGCGGCCGGTCCCGACGCGAGTGTCGAGCGGCTCTTCCATCCACCGGCCTCGCCGCCCGAAGAGCTGGAAGCGTTCGATGGACTGCGCCAGACGGCACGGGCATCGTCAAACCTCGACCTGCTCAAGGTCTGCTGGCTCAATCGCATCATCCGCGGGCCTGACCCGCTCCGCGAGAAGTTGACCCTGTTCTGGCACGGCCATTTCGCCACCAGCAACAAAAAGGTCGAGTCGGTCACGCTCATGGACCGGCAAAATGAGACGCTGCGAACGCACGCGCTGGGCGGGTTTGCCACGATGCTCGAGGCGATCATCGCCGATCCGGCCATGCTGGTCTGGCTTGACGGCGGCAATAGCAAGAAGGCAAAGCCCAACGAGAATTTCGCCCGCGAGTTCCTCGAGCTGTTTACCTTGGGCGTGGGGCATTTTGGCGAGCGCGACATCCGCGAGGCCGCGCGGGCCTTCACAGGCTGGGTGCAAGCAAGACTCGCGCGGCGGCTTCCAGGAAACGCCGGCATTCGTCCACGATACCGCCCAGGTCGACGACGGGCCCAAGACATTCCTGGGCCAGAACGGCCCCTGGGGACCGTCGGACATCGTCCGGATCACCCTCGAGCATCCCGAGGCCGCCACCTTCCTGGCGCGGAAGCTCTACCGATGGTTCGTCAGCGAGGCCGGCTCGCCCGGGCCTGAACTGATCGAGCCGTTGGCCGAGGAGGTCCGGCGGCACCACTTCGCCATCGGGCCGATCGTGAGGACCATTCTGCGCTCGCAGCACTTCTACTCGCAGCGCGGCCTATCGCCAGCGCGATGAAGTCGCCAGTCGAGTTCAGCGCGGGCCTGCTGCGAACGCTCGAGGTGCCGCGGTCGGCGATCAACCCGCTTGCATTGTCAGCCGCGTGCGACGCCCAAGGCCAAGAGCTGTTCGCCCCGCCCAACGTCGAGGGCTGGATCGGCGGCTCAATCTGGATCAACAGTGGTACCCTGCTCGAACGCACCAACTGGGCCGCCGATGTCATCTGGGGCCGCTCCGAGAATGGCCTGACCCCGTTCGACCCGCTGCGCCTGGGCTGGCGCAGTACAAGCTGTCTCCAGACCACGGCTGCCGAGGCCTTTCTCGACCTGTTGCTTCAAGGCGATCTCGGCGACGACGCCCGGCGATTGGCGCTCGACGCCGGCCGCGACGCCAGCCCCGACGGACTACGCAAAGCGCTCCAGCGCCTCGTCAACTGCCCGGAGTTCCAACTAGCGTGATTGATTTGTTGTGAGTGGTTGTATGCCCAAACGCCTGGGACGATCCTGGTAGGACGAGCCTCCTGGCAAGCCAAGGCGTAATCCGGCTCGGACAGAGCCTCGCCGTCCGGAATCTCGCAAGCCCGTTTAGAGCCCTCGCCACCGATTCCCCGCGACACGATCACTGAGAGCAACAAAGGACCAAGGACCAAGGACCAAGGACTAACCGAAGGAGATTGATATGCACCCAACTCGACGCGAGATGTTCCGCCTTGGCTTAGGCTCGTCGGCCCTGCTGGCGTGCGGGCCGACGGTCCCGCTGTTTTTGGCCCGTTCGGCGAACGCCATGGCGGATGGCCCCACGTCGCGCAGAAGGGCCGGATCTTGGTCGTCGTCCAGCTTGATGGCGGCAATGACGGCCTGAACACCGTGGTGCCGTATGGCGACGACGAATACCGCAAGCATCGGCCAAAGCTGGCGATCGCAGCCGGCGAGGTGAAGAAGGTCGACGACCAGGTCGGCCTGCACCCTTCGCTCGAGCCATTCTCAAAGCTGCTTGAGCAACAGCGGCTGGCGATCGTGCAAGGTGTGGGGTACCCCAACCCGAACCGGTCGCACTTCGACAGCATGGCGATCTGGCACACGGCCAGGACGAGCGTCGACAAGGCCGCGCCCGGCTGGCTGGCGCGTGCGATCGACCGACGGCCCGGCCTCCGAGGCGATGCGCCTGCCTTACACATCCACGACGCGTTCCCGCTCCCCGGCGCGCTGGCTGGCGGCCAGCAGGTCGTGCCGTCGATGGCAAGGCTCGAGCAGTTCCGCCGGCGACTCGGCATGCCCCAGGGGACTGAGGCCGCCGCGCAGATGGAGGCCCTCGATCGCCTGGCGCGCCAGGATCGGGGCGAGCCTGGCTCGCTGCTCCAGTTTGTCGAGCGGTGCAGTCTGATCACGTATGCCAGCAGCGCGCGTCTCGAGCGAGTCCAGCAAGACGGCTCGACCGCCAGGGTCAATTATCCCGAGTTCTATGGCCTGGCCCAACGGCTCCGGCTGATCGCCCAGCTCGTCAAGGCCGGCCTATCGACGCCGATCTATTACACGCATCTCGATGGATTCGACACGCACAGCGGTCAGCTCCAGCAACACGCGAACTTGCTGCGGCAAGTTGGGAGTGTCGCTCAAGGCGTTCCTCGACGACCTGGAGAAATCGGGCGAGTCGGACCGGGTGGTGGTACTGGTCTTTTCCGAGTTCGGCCGGCGGCTAGGCGAGAACGGCAGCGGCGGAACCGACCACGGCACAGCGGCCCCGGTCTTCCTCTTGGTCAGCCGGTCAAGGCGGGGCTGCACGGCTCGTACCCCGATCTCACGCGCCTCGAGGACGGCGACCCGATCCACGCCGTCGACTTCCGCCGCGTGTACGCGACCCTGCTCGACCGATGGCTAGGCGTCCCTCACCGCGATGTCCTGGGGGCGGCATTTGAGCAGATGCCGGTTCTACAAGGCTGAACCAGTTTCGGGGTCGTCCCGCTGCAGTAGCGCAGGACACAAAAAAGGGGGACATAGCGCTTTAAGCATGACACTGGGACTAAGCATTCCCTTTACGTGGTCGTCCTCGGGGCCGCAAACACGACTCCAGCCCCAACCGAATTGCTGTCTCCAGCGTCCAGGATTCGCCTCCGTATGGCCGGCCCCGAGAGACCGAATGCCGCAACCGCTGTAGGTCCGCAGCCGAGAGCGGCTCGTTAACGCGATCCAGCCACCGCTTATCGCGGACCGGCACTTTGCCCCGCCACAACAGCGAGTCGCCACTTTGCCATAGCGGCAAGCTCGACCACTTCCACTGCTCCGCCCGTGACACGAGCTCGGCCCGTAACGCATTCCGCTCAACATAACGCAATACCGTGACGAGATGGTCGTCATCCTCGACGGGAAACGCCTGGAACCGACCTTGCCAGACGTGGCCCGTGGTACCGTAGTGGCGATGGTAGCGCCGCGACCTGCGCTGTGAGCAGCCATTGCATCCAGCGCCCAAGATCACCGTCGCGATGCGGTCGCAGAACAAGGTGGAAATGGTTGGGCATCAGGCAATACCCGAGCAGATCCACCGGCACGCGGGCGCAGGCGTCGATCATCGCGTCGACGAAGGCATCATAATCGCCGGGCTTATGGAAAACCGTCTCACGCCGGTTACCCCGATTCAAGGCGTGATACCACATCCCACCAACTGAGGCTCTTGCTGTTCTTGGCATATCGTCACGGTATCCGACGATCTTCGCGATGTCAATAAAGCGCTATGTCCCTGTTTTTATTCGTTTTCGCTCAGCCCGGTATGAGGATGTCGTCATTCGTCTCGTGGCTGGTGGGATTTCATGCAGACTCAAGGCGATGAACGACGTCACGCGCATCCTTTCCACGATCGAACAGGGCGACCCAAGCGCTGCCGGCCAGCTCTTGCCGCTGATCTACGACGAGCTACGAAAGCTGGCCGCACAGAAACTGGCCCGCGAGCAGCCGGGGCAGACGCTCCAGGCCACGGCTCTGGTCCACGAGGCCTACCTGCGGCTGGTCGGCAAGACGGCGACGGCCGGCACTGGAGCGGCCGCGGTCATTTCTTCGCGGCGGCGGCCACGGCCATGCGGCGCATCCTGATCGAACGAGCCCGCCGGAAACGTCGCCTGATCCACGGCGGCGGACGACAGCGGCGGGAACTCCATCCCGACATCGCCGCCTCGCCCGAGCCGGACGAGGATTTGCTCGCACTCGACGCCGCGCTGGCCAAGCTCGCCGAGCGTGATCCGGTCAAGGCCCGGTTGGTCGAGCTGCGTTACTTCGCGGGCCTGACCGGCGAAGAGGCGGCCGAGATCCTCGGCATCTCTGCCAGAACCGCCGACCGCTATTGGGTTTACGCGCGGGCCTGGCTGCGTCGCGAGATGGAAGGCGCGGGCCCGAACGAGAAAATCGAAAAAAACCCTGGCGCCGGCGACGCCGTTTCGTCGCACTGAGAGTGAGCTCGAATTCCAACCTCGTTGCCAGAGGTCCCGCCATGAACGAAGAAACCCTGTTCGAAGAAGCGTTATCCCGATCTCCCGAGGAGCGTGCCGCTTTCCTGGAACAGGCCTGCGAAGGCCGGCCGGAACTCCGCGCGGCCGTCGAGGCACTGCTGGCGGCGCACGAAAAATCGGGCAACATCCTCGACAGACCCCCGGACCAGACCGTGGAGACCGGACCAGGCCAACCCCGGGAACCGGCCACGGCCGACCGACCACACGCCGGGGCCCGACGACGCATCGCTCCGCAGCCACCAAGACCGCCGACTACGGCCCGATGTCCGTGCCCGGCATCGTCATCGCGGGCCGATACACGCTGCAAGAGAAGATCGGCGAAGGGGGCATGGGCGAGGTCTGGGTCGCCAAGCAGACCGAGCCGGTCAAACGCAAGGTCGCGCTCAAGCTGATCAAGACCGGCATGGACTCCAAAGCGGTCCTCGCAACGCTTCGAGCAAGAGCGGCAGGCGCTGGCGATGATGGACCATCCCAACATCGCCAAGGTGCTCGACGGCGGCCTCACGCCGACCGGCCAGCCGTTCTTCGTCATGGAGCTGGTCAACGGCCTGCCGCTGACGAAGTTCTGCGACGAGGCCAGGCTCACGACCAACGAGCGTCTGGAACTCTTCGTGCCGATCTGCCAGGCGGTGCAGCACGCCCACCAGAAGGGCATCGTCCACCGCGACCTGAAGCCGGCCAACATCCTGGTCACGATGATCGACGGCAAGCCGGTGCCCAAGGTGATCGACTTCGGCGTGGCCAAGGCGACCGCCGGCAAGCTGACCGACGAATCGCTGTCCACGCAGTTCGGCGCGGTGGTCGGCACGCTGGAATACATGTCGCCGGAGCAGGCGGGCTTCTCGGGCGAAGACATCGACACGCGGTCCGACATCTACTCGCTGGGCGTGATCCTCTACGAGCTGCTGACCGGCCTGCGGCCGATCGACGCCAAGCGGCTGAGGAAGGCGGCGCTGACGGAGATGATCCGGATCATCCGGGAAGAAGAGCCGTCGAAGCCGACGACGCGGCTCTCGACGGATGAGTCGCTTCCCTCGATGGCGGCGCTGCGGCAGACCGAGCCGCGCAAGCTGATGGCGCTGTTGCGTGGCGAGCTCGACTGGGTGGTGATGAAGTGCCTGGAGAAGCATCGCGACCGGCGGTACGAGACGGCCAACGGCCTGGCCCGCGACATCCAGCGCTACCTGGCCGATGAGGCGGTGGAAGCCCGGCCGCCGTCGGCGGGATATCGCTTGCAGCAAGTTCGTCCAGCCGGCACAAGGGGCAGGTGATCGCGGCGAGCCTGGTGCTGCTGTCGCTGCTGGGCGGGCTGGCCGCCGTGGCGGCGAGTGCAGACGGTGGCCAACACCAGCTTGCGGCCTCGCTGGCCCGCGAGACGAGCGCGAACAAACGGCCCTGAACGACCGCCAACGCCGATCTGACCCGGTCGCATGCGGCCGTGCAGGCGCGGTACGACCTGGCGGTGGACGCGATCAAGACGTTTCACACCGGCGTCAGCGAGGACTTCCTGCTCAAGGAAGAGAAGTTCAAGGACCTGCGCAACCGGCTGCTGAAGTCGGCCAGCGACTTCTACGGCAAGCTCGGTGCCCTGCTGGGCAAGGAGACGGACCTGGCCTCGCGGCGGGCACTGGCGCAGGCCAACTTCGAGCTGGCCGACCTGACGGACAAGGTCGGCAGGCCGGAGGATGCGCTGGCGGCTCACCGGCAGGTCCTCGCCGCCCGCGAGGCTTTGGCGGCCGAATCGCTGGCCGATCCGGAGATCAAGGCCGACGTCGGGCGCAGCCTGACGGTCATCGCGAATCTGCTTCGGTCCACCGGAAAAACCAAGAGGCGGAGGAAACGTACCGCAAGGCCCAGACCCTGCTAGTCGAACTGGCCCCGACGACAGCGGGGGCCCCTGCAGTGCGGGCTACCCTGGCTGAGTGTCGGTGGCGTCTCGGATGGCTGCTCTTCAGCGCGAGCCGTTACGACGAGGCTCTATCGCTTTACCGCCTGGCGTGTGCGGACCTGGAGGCGCTCGCCGCCGCCCCCGGGGCGACGGCCGAATTGAGGCGGAGCCTGGCGGACACGGTCAGCTTGATCGGCTCCCTGCTCGACGACACGGGCAAGACGTCGGAGGCAGAGGCCGAGCTCCGCCAGAATCTCGCGTTCTGCCAGAAGCTGGCCGATGACAACCCGACGGTCCCCGACTACCGCGCCGACGTCGCCTTAGCCCTGGAAAACCTCGGCGACGTGGCCCGCATGCTCGGCCGCGAGACCGAGGCACGCGACGACTACGAGCGGACAATCGCCCTCCACGAACGGCTGGTCGCGGAGCACCCGGCGAGGACTTTGTACCGCAGTCACTTGGCCTGGTCGTTTCGAGGGCGCGGGCTGGCCCGCCTCGCCATGGGCGACCCCGCCGGTGCAGCAGCCGACGCACGGCGGCGCTCTTCCTGTTCGAAGAGCTTCCGTCGCGGACGAGCGAGGACTGGTGGGAGACGGCCTGCTGCCACGCGATGCTCGCTGGTCTGGCCGGCATCAACGGCGCGGAGGTGTCGGCCGCCGAGGGGAACGCCGAGGCCGACCGGGCGATGGCGCTGCTTGAGAAAGGCCGTCGGCATGGGTTACCGCGACGCTGCCTTCCGGACCGAGTCGACCCTCGACCCGCTGCGCCAGCGGGAGGACTTCAAGGAACTGCTCGCGGAGCTGGAGAAACCATCGCCCGCGACGCCTGAAATAAAGCCATAAAGCTCGAAGATGCAACGCCAAACCGAACGGGCCGTCCGCCCAGTGCGGGCCCATGGAGAGTCGACCGATTCCGATTATGCAGGCGTCATTTTAAGCTGGTTGGTTGGATGAGGTTAAGAACAACACGCCATCTGACGTTCAAGTTCTCGTGCGTGCACTCCCCATAAGAGCAAAACGGCCGAGCGTGTGGACAGCGCTGATCGTATCTGAGACGATTCATGCAAGTTTTACTCGGAGCTAAATCGGGCGGAACCGGGCCGGCCCCGCGCGAGCAGGGCCGAGTGGAAAGCGACAATTCCGTGACTGATATCGCGACTCGAACGATCTCGATGGACGATCGGCCGATAAACTTGACACAAGTGCTCAAACTTGGGGGCTGTGTACAGAGCGGCGGCGAGGCCAAAATGCTAATCTCCGGCGGTCATGTTAGAGTCAACGGCGAGGTCGAGCTGCGCAAGCGCCGGCAGATGAAGGCCGGTGATACCGTGGTGATCGAAGGTGGACTGACAATCGTGTTGCAGGCGGGAGCGTCCCCTGTAAGCGGACCGTCGGAAGAGTAGCAACCGGAGCCCAATATCAACTCGTCATGGATCTATCGTGTCCGCGGCATGCCAGCTCAATCCAGCTTTACTTCGCCGGATCGAACACATTCGAGATTGGCCATGGAACCGCAGCCCGCAGGGAGCTGGGCCTCTTCGATCAGCATGTTGGCGATGTCGTCCTTGATCGAGAATCGCGGGCCGCACCGAGTGCAGATCAAGTCGTCACCTTCCCGGCGGAGAGGCGCCTTCCCGAGCGGACAGACCAAGAGCGACAGCAACGCCTCGTTCACCATGGACCAGGTCCTCCGACCGACCGGACGTCTTTGATCGAAATCAATCCTGCCGCGACCACTCACTGCAGATCCCGGCTGTCGCGGCTTTCCCCGATGCATTATGCTGTCAATTATGACCAAGACCTACGTCGTTCGCTATGGCCGAATGCGCTTCCTGGGCGAGTACAAGGGCCTGCCGGATTGCGACCACGCGCGGGGCCAGCCGGTCATGGTCCGTAGCGACCGCGGTATCGAACTAGGCGACGTGCTCTGCCCGGTTACGGAAAAGACTTCGCGATTTATGCCCAACCCGGCTCAGGGAGAGATCCTCCGTGTGGCGACAGCCGAGGACCGCGAGCAGGAAGCGAGGCTCGCTGAGGACCGCGATCCGGTCTTTGCGACCTGTCACGAGCTTATCTCCAAGCGTCGCCTGCAGATGAACTTGGTCGATGTCGAGCTGATCCATGGTCGCGAGCGCGTGGTTTTTTATTATCTCGCCGAAAAGCGCGTCGACTTCCGCGAGCTGGTCAAAGACCTGGCGCGCGTGCTGCGGACAAGGATTGAGATGCGGCAGATTGGAGTGCGCGACGAAGCCAAGCTCTTGGCCGATTATGGCGACTGCGGCAAACCGGTTTGTTGCAACACGCACCTGACGCGGATGCCACCGGTTTCGATGAAGATGGCCAAGATTCAGAAGACAACGCTCGACCCTGCGAAGATTTCGGGTCGGTGCGGACGTCTCAAGTGCTGTCTGCGGTACGAGTATGACACGTATCGCACGATGGAGCGGACCTTACCGCCGATTGGGTCGCGTGTGGTTACTCCCAAGGGCCAAGGCCGCGTCGTCGCCCAAGATATCCTCGTTCAAAAGCTGGTCGTCGAGTTCGAGGATCATCGAAGGATCATCGTCAGCCGCGACGATATCTTGAGCGCCGAGCCGCCGAAGGGACGAATCGTCGCTCAGCCCGACCTCGACGACGCCGACCAGGACGACGCCGGGTTCGAGCCGAACTGGAGATGACCGCGGCGGGCGGAGACCGATCCCATGAATATTCGCGATGAGCTGGCTCGGATCATTGCGGGCGACCCTCGCTACTCGATCGAATCGTACGCGTTTGTGCTCGAGGCTCTCAATTACGCCAAGTACGTGAAACTGAAGCGAGATGCTCGCAACCGCGACAAGTCTCGATCAAACGAGACGAATCGCCAGAGGCGTCCGTCGTCGTCTCAATCGAAGAAAGCGCGCGTTTCGGGTCACGTCACCGGACGCGAGTTGTGCGAGTCGGTCCGTAAACTGGCCCTGCGGCAGTTTGGTTCGATGGCGGCGACTGTGCTCAACCATTGGGGCGTACGGTCGACGTCCGACATCGGCGACATCGTCTACAACCTGATCGCCGCCGGCGACCTCGAGAAGACACCCAGCGACACGCGCTCTGACTTTGATCAAGCCTTCGACTTCGAGACGGCGCTCAAGCCCAAGTTTTCATTGCCAGCCGAGGATCTCACATGACGACGGCAAAGTCCGCGGATTCGCTGGTCGATCGCAATCCAGTCCTGGCGAGAGGAGCTTTGTCGTGAATGCGAAGTCCGCACGCGTGCTCTTCGGCGCAGCATTGGCACTCTACATATTGTGGTTCGTGGCGCTGGTTACGATGGCAGTCGTATCGGGGCAGCGGCCGGTCTCGGCCACGACCAATCCGGCACCAGCGCCGGCGTCCTCTCCCGCGGCCCCGTAACAGCCGAGCAACCGATCCTCAATGTGCCTTCTTGGCTTGCTGCTGCTTGCGGAGAAGCCGGTCGCGCTGGCGGATAAAGATGTCGAAGAGGTCGTCGCGGGCTCCTGGCGCCGTCAGATCCTGGCCCTTTTTGACGACGGCGATGTAGCCGACGCACATCTCGTCGTCGGCGTTGGGCCCAAATTTGACAAGCTTGGGCGGCTGGTTGGGATTGCGTGAGTGGGCGGAGTTGTCGAAGTGCGCGACGACATTGACGACTGAGCCGGCTACGAGTGGGATCGGCTTCTGGAAGTAGTAGTCGCTTTGCCAGGAGGGGTCCCAGTCGGCGATCTCGATCAGATTCTCGATGCGGCCGCTGGGCAAGCGAACCGACATATGCATGTCCCGACCGAGCATGTGCATGTGGGGTGAGACGGCCAAGACCTCGACTTCCACCGGTACAAACCAGGTTGCCTTGACCTCGACGTTGTCGGCTCCGGGCGGCAGTTGGAAGTTGTAGCTCGACGCGTTGTTCCAATGCAGTGCCTGTTTTACCGGCTTGGCGAAATAGAGACCAACTCGCGTTTTATCAATACCCGCCTTGCCGTAGGGGTGGTAGTGGACCTGGAGAATAATATCGGATTGGGCGGGAATGCGGATACCGACTCCATCGGGCAAGCGGTGCGGCTCGCTGCCGGCTGTCCAAAAGCTCAATTCGTCGGCCTCGACGCCCGGCCCCGAGGGAGCGGAGTAGCCCGGCCCTGGTGAGTGGGCGTCGTGTTGGCGGCCCAGGCCCGTCGTGTCGACGTAGGCGATCAGGTGGTGGACGGCCGCGCGTTCGCCCGCGGCATAATCGACGGCTTCGAGGTACGAATCGCGCGCCAGGTTAGTAGGTAAGACAAAACAGCGGTAGACGTCGGGGCCCGAAGCCGCCACAGGGAAGCCCTCGCTGGGCTCAAGGATCAGGTCGGGCGGCCCCAACTTCCAGCCCTCGGCAAATTTGGGCGGCGGGGGCAGGTCCTTCGGGTCGCCGAGCGGACCGCCGGCGAGGTCCCAGGCGGCGAGGATCGCGATCTCGGCATGGGTCAACGATTGGTCGTGCTTGAGCTTGGGGCCAACTCCCGCTGTCGGCTTCCACGGAGGCATCGACCGTTCCTCGGTTACCGCCGCAATGTCGCCAGAACGTTTGCGGGCTTGCTCGTAGGTCTCAAGGGCGAAAGGACCGACCTGATGCCGTCGGTGGCAGTTCTGGCACTTCGATTGGAGGATCGGCGCCACATCCCTGGTATACGTGGGAGCCGTTTTTTTCCCTTGGGACGGCTTCGCGTCCGGACGCGCCGGTTTCCCTCGCGGAGTTGCCTGTCCCACGGCCGCCCCTACCAAACCCGACGCGCAAAGCGTAACTACCAACCTCACGAGCCAGGCCCGGGTCGCAACATCCCCCGGCTTCCCGAATCTCATGAAGGCACTCCTGATATGATGTGAGCTGAGATCGGTCGAAGGGGAAGCAACTCGCGTCGATCGATCAGATGTAAAAATTGCTTATCCACTGATCATATCCGTCGGAGCGGGCTCCATCAAGTGTCGAGCGACCGGCAACCGTGGACAATCGATTTATCACATGACCGTGGATCGAAGGAATGCGCCGGAACGCTCGCATCGGGCCGAGTGGTTAGACGGCTCCAGGCAAGAGTTTGAGAATCTTCTGCCAACGGGTCTCACGTTCTTGCTGAAGGGTCATGATCCGTTGATGGAGCCAGGCGACAGAGTCTCGCTCGAAATCAGCCTTCGGGGCAGCGTCGTCCTTCTTGGCCTGCAACCGCTGATCGTCGGCCTGGATTTGTTCGGTAGGCGGGGATTGCGCGGTAATCGGCTTGGACGGCGTCGGCGCCCCGGAAAACGGTGATTCCGAATACGATTGTTCAGGGACTCTTCTAGTGGCTGACGCTGGCTGAACCCCCGACGATTCGCGCACCTGAAACGGTTCTTTCACGCGCGACTTCTCGAACGCCGGTGACTGAGACGAAGCGATTGGGTCTGTCGCAGTTAGTCGACCCATCTCAGCACGTCCAATCGCAGGTTCGAATGGCGCGGTTGCGCTGGGCTGTACTTGTGTCCGTTGGGCCAATTCCGTCTTCAGCGCGTGGAATTCCTCGGTAAGATCATGAAGCCGGTCGAGCTCCGCCCGGATCACCTCCATCTGATCCCGATGCATCTTCCCGAACATTTGAACCATCATCGCCATGGCCTGCTGAAACTGATCGAACATCTGCTGTTGCATAAGGCCGAATTGATTGACAAGTGGAACCAGCATCGATTCGTTCAGCTCGGAGGCGCCGATCGTGCGGGGAAATACCGGCTCGGTAACCGTGACGTCGAGCTTGGGAAAGGAAGGAAAAGCCTGGATGGCCATCGGGAATTGGGGCTTGTTCGCCTCGCCCGTTACTTGGGTCAGAGGCATTGCGGTGGCGGGCCAGTCGTCGACTATCAGGCCGCTCGAGACATGCTCATGGCGAGGCGGACGGGCTGGAGACCTCTGGCGGCCACGATCGGCGGACCCTTCGCGGGTGGGCCGACAATGGACACGTATGTGATACCGGCCGATCACGAGCACGTCGCCGTCGGCGAGAGCGCTGAAGCGCACTGGAATATCGTTGACGGTAATGCCTCTTTGCCCCAGCAGATCAACGATCCACAAGCCAGCCGCTGTGCGCAGGAGTGAACCGTGGAATCGGGAAACACTTGCGTCAGTAAGCCTGAACTTACAACCGCTGGCCGATCCGATCAACGACATCACTCGGCGAACAGGCCAAGACGTCGCTTGAGATGGACCGTTAAGAAATTCGAGCGCGACCTCAGGTAATGTTGTGTCGCCATAAGCCTGGGCGACCAGGGGCGCAACCCGAGGTAGTTTGGTTTCTGCTCTTCTGTTGTCGGTCAGGTTGTCGTCGACAAAACGTCGGATGACGTAGGGCCCTGCGTGAACAATGCCATCACCCCCCAACCAGCCTGACTTTTGCGCATCTCTGTGATCGCGCATCCCCGTCCCACTCTCAAGATCAATCCAAAATGCCTCACCATCAACCACTTGAATGTAAACGTGCCTCCCGCGCACTCTTGGGTGATCGAGAACCACGTCTGCCCGCGGGTCACGGCCAATAACCGCGAACGGCTGATTGAACAGCCGCAATTCACCCTCGTCGGAGCGCTCGCTCTCAACGACGAGTTGAAGTGGGTTCGTGAGTCCACACGCGGTCGAGAAAGATTTCATCGCTCTTGGTGATCTGACCTTGTTCTTGGGCGGCAGCAACGGTCGCTCATGTACACTCCTTCCGCCAGCCAAACCCATGCATTCATTGCTGGCATGATTTATTATCAGAAACGACCGTGCCGTTGTCCACGATAGAATTATTGAGTAAAACGGCAGCCAATTGCGTCCCGCTCGCATTTTCCGGCCGTGCTGAACGCCACGCAGTCGAAGATTTGAACTGAGTTCATTTTAACTCTAAGTGGAAAGGCAGCTTCCATGGGCACGGAAAGCATGTTTAAGAAAGGCATCATTCTGGCAGGAGGGTCGGGAACACGGCTATATCCGATCACGCGCGCGATCAGTAAACAGCTGTTGCCGATCTACGACAAACCGATGATTTATTACCCGCTCTCCACCTTGATGCTCGCTGGAATTCGCCAGATCTTGCTGATTTCGACGCCCGAGGACATTGGCAACTTTGAGCGTGTGCTGGGAAATGGCAATCAGTTCGGAATTTCGATCACGTATGCGATCCAGCCTAATCCAGGTGGTCTGGCGCAGGCTTTTTTGATCGGGCGTCAATTTGTGGCCGATAATGCCGTCGCGTTGATTCTCGGCGACAACATTTTCTACGGCCAGGGATTCCAAGCGATGCTTGATCGTGCATGCGCTCACGCGCAGCGGCGCTACGGTCTTCGCGTATCCGGTCAAGGATCCAGCGCTATGGCGTAGTCGAGTTCGATTCTCAAGGAACGGTCCTTTCCATTGAAGAGAAACCTGCGCAACCTAAGTCGCACTTTGCCGTTACCGGCCTCTATTTCTACGACAACCAAGTCGTCGAGATCGCCGCGCGGCTCAAACCCTCGGAGCGAGGGGAACTGGAAATCACCGACGTCAACCGTGTATACCAGAGCCGCGGGGAGTTGCGCGTTGAGGTGTTCAGTCGTGGTTTCGCCTGGCTCGACACCGGAACGACAGAGTCTCTCATCCAGGCTGCGAATTACGTTGAAACCATCGAATCGCGCCAGGGTTTGAAGATCGCCTGCCCCGAGGAAATCGCCTACCGCATGGGGTTTATCACGTCTGAACAGGTCGAGAGACTGGCCGACAAAATTCCCAATGACTATGGAAACTATCTCCGAGAAGTCATCCGGGATTTGTAGACGACGAAGCTGACAGCGGCTCCGAATCCGTGAGCTGATGGATCGCTCAGAGCGGTCCCAGTTCTTCGAGTAGCTTTCGATACGCCGGGATTTCCAACTTATGCAGTTTTTCCTCGGACAGCCCCTTGCTCTTGGCCTTCAGCAGATCCTGCTTGGCCGTTCCCTGATTCTTTGATTGATGATGGGCTTGTGCGAGGTGAAACAACTCGGCTGGTTTCGGATCGGCCTTGATGACTGCTTCGAGATCGCTGATTGCTCTTTCGGGCTGTCCCAAGGCCATATAGATGACGGCCCGCGTGTCGACATAATCGCGCGACCGGCCGTTGAGTTCGATAGCGCGGTTGATATAGGCCAGCGCAGCTTCCGCCCCCTCGTTGCGAAGAGCCATTAGCCAGGCGAGGTTATTGTAAGCGACCGCGATGTTTCCCTTTTCTATGGCCCGTTTGTACAAGAGCTCGGCGTCCGAGAATCGTTCCTGCCGTTCGCGAATGCTGCCCAAATGCGCACAGCAGGGTCGGTGTCGAAGTCAAATTCTGGGTCTCTGCCGCTCCCAGGGCTTTGTCAACCATAGCGGCAGTGCGCTTCAACTGCTGCGGGTCGGTTGTCGGTGAAAGGCCGACCGCTTCGGAGCAATAGATTGCCGCGTTTTCCCTATCGCTCGGATTTGCCCAAAACGGTTCGCAGACGTCGAGCGCATCCTTGAGACGGTTGTGACGGCTGAGAAAAACAACTAGCGGGTACTTGTCCTTCAGCACGTTCGACAAACCCGCATACTTTTTATTGATTTCCTCGGCCAGTTCAGGTTTGTCGATCCTTTCGGCTAACTCCGCAAGGGCTAACAGCGTCGACCGGGCTACATCTGGCCGATCGGCATTGCTCTGAATCAGTTTTGCGGCCTCGTCGAGTTGATTGCGAATACGGTACAGGTCCACCTGAAGCGCGAGGGTTGCGGGTGCGTTCGGCTGAATCTTCTTGAGTTCCTCGACGGCAGTTTGCACATCAGCCAGGGCTTGATCGTTGCCGGCACTTCCATTTCGGGCGAGGCATTTTCTAGCGAACAGAACCAGGGATTCGAGCCTGACGTTCAAGGTTTCCAGGTTGTGGGCGCCTCTCGTTTTGGCATTGAGCGAGAGGTAGACTTCGCGTGCTTTTTCCCAATTGCCGCTCATTTCGTATAGATCCGCGAGCTGCAAGTAGTCACTCGATTTCGCGACGTCTTTGGAGACGAGCGACTTCAAGATATTGATCGCCCGCTCGCGATCTTGATCGGTCTTTTGCTTGATGAGCACGTGCACCAGAGCCCTCAGGTCATCTGAATCCTCAAAAGTTTTTGGGCCTGCGTCTGCCAAGGCGGCCCGACCCGCTGGCTCGAATACTGCCAGGGCCGATCGGACTCGCTGCGGGTCGGGCGAAGCCGCAAGAATCAAGGCTTTGGTACGCCGAGCCCACGCCTTTATTTGCGCGTTCTTGCGCCGGCGTCCCGCTTCAAGATCGCGTCCAAAAGTGATTCGGCCTCCTGGACCTGATTGGCCGTAAGAAACAACTGGATAGTCCGGCCGGCAATCGCGATGTCGGCCGGGCGAGCGGTTTGCGCCTTCTGATACCAGCGACGGGCATTGGCCAACCAAGTGCTCCTCGCCTTTTCGTTGGCCGCTCCGCGTTTCCCGGCCATCAGTTCCCAGCATTTGGCCAAGGCCAACGGTGCTTCATCTGCGGTTAGGTTCTTCTCGGCCTCATCAATGGTAATCTCGGCCTTGTCCGTCTGATCGGCCGTCACCAGAAAACTAACCAGGGTGATCCATCGATAAGGGTCTTTGGGAGCGCGGTTAACGGCGCTTCGGAGCACGCTGAGAGCCTCCTCTTGTTTATCGGCCGCAAGCATGCTTTCGACGAGCAAGATATGGTTCGTGAAGTCGTCCGGATTGGCAGCAACCGCTTTCTTCGCGATCTCCTCGGCGCCCTTCAAATCGCGATTTCCTAGCGCAAGTTGAATCGCGAACTTCGTCAGCTCGGCGCCAAGCTGCGACTCGTGGGCGACTTTGTTAACAAGGTCGATCGCTTCGATTCCCCTCTTCTTCTTCAACAACAGCTGCACCGTGAAGCGGAGTACGTCACGTCCGTGCTCGCCCAGATCGATCGCCTTCATATACAAGCGAATGATGTCCTCTTCCTTTGCACGGATTTCACCTTCCTTCAGGCCGGGTTGCCGCAACTCTTCCTGTTCAATTTTAGCCATCGTCAAAGACACGAGAGGCCAGTCCGGACTGCGTGTATCCAGGTCACTGAGGTCGGCGTGCGCCTTCGTGAGAAGCCGCCGAGCTTCCTGAGGATCCTTGTCCAAGCGCGGTGAGCCTGCCAGATCAGATAATTGATCTCGCAACGGCGACCGGTCGAGCCGTCAATACCTTGGATCTCCTTGATTTTCCTGATGTTGTGCTCGATCTCATCGGTGTCAGCAGTCTGAAGTGCCACGTCGAAAAGACCGACGCGGCAATCGAGACTGTTAGGCTCGAGTTCAGCCAATCGCGACCAGAAGCGGCCAGCCTCTGGATAGTGTTGCAGTTGATAGAGGTTGAGGGCCAGTGCGGAGAGTACCCGGGCGCGATCTTCCTTGGAAAACCCATCGATGCCGTGCCCCAAGGCGTTTAACTTCGCGGCGACCAGCGGCCCTCCC
The DNA here is from genome assembly GCA_963850935.1 of uncultured Isosphaeraceae bacterium. GTDB lineage: Bacteria > Planctomycetota > Planctomycetia > Isosphaerales > Isosphaeraceae > CAWFRS01. The sequence goes on along the minus strand of CAWKNT010000023.1, from coordinate 136,792 downwards.
TCGGCGATTGAAACCTTGGCGCGCTCCAGTCGGAGTTCCACCGGATCGCCTCCCAACGTCTTTTGAGCTTCGTCAAGTTTGTTGAAAGCTTCGTCAAACTGCTTTTGAGTGGCGAAAAAGTTGGCGTAAGCAACCCAAATCAACACGCTCTTTGGAAATCCTAAGACGGCTTTTTCGAGAACGTGCCTTGCTTGAGCAGGATTCTCTTGGGCGATCAACATTTCGGCGCAGACAGAGTGCCTTTTCGATCAGTTGCAGTGAGCCCTTTAGGGCATCATCGATCAAGGCGCTAGCTTCGCGCCAGTTGCGCAGCGGCTTTGGCAGCCGGCCGTTGTCTAGAATCAACAGCTCCGCCAGCATCAGCCCCGACTCGCGCGTCAGATTTGGCCCAATCGATCGGATTTCCTTGATGGCCCCTCGGAGGTCTCCCCGCTTGAGACTGGAGTCGGCCAAGCGAGCCTTCACGCCTGAATTGCTGGGGTCGAGCGCGCTCGCCGCACGTAAGGCATCTACCGCCTTGTCATGTTCACCGAGATTTTCGTAACAAATCGCTAATAGATTCTTAACCTGTGCGCTGGCAACTGGCAGGAGACCGGGTCTCGAATCGATCGGGACGAGGATCTGGAGCGCCTGGCGATAGTTTTTGGTGTTTACGTTGTAGTGCGCCGTGAGATATTCGACGCTCAAGCCAGAATTCCTGAGTTCTTCGATCCGTAGGAGTAGTTTGTCGGTTTCTCCGCGTTGGGCCAGCAGACCCGCCAACTGCGCGAGGAGGTCGTTTTTGTCGACCACCTCGTCTGGAGTCTTGAGTCCCGGTACCGGCGTTTCATTCCTCTCGGCAAGCAGCTTCAGGCCTGCGCTCGAGTGTTTCGATCGCCTTTACGGGATTGTTGCTCCGCCACTCAACTGTGGCTAATTGCTGGTAAAGCGCCGCGGCAGCGGGATTTTTTCTCAGGCCGTCCTCGAGGATTTGTCGGGCGTGGATTAGGCGATCCTTGGCGACCTGTTGGCGATCTTCTGCGGTCGTCGCGCGCGCCATTTCCGCAAAATCGGCGTTGGTCATCTCGACGTAAACTTCGGGTTCGCGATCATTTAATTCAAGCGCTTTCTTGAGGTCGGCCGCAGCTAAGTCGTGTATCTTTTTGAAGTCGGCCGCGCCCTCCGGCAGCTTGATTAGCCGACGGTAACGGCCGCGCTCGACGTAGACCTTGTAGTTATTCGGATAAGACTCGACCATTTTTTCGATTGCTTGGTCGGCCTGTTCGGGCTTATCCAAGCGATGGCGCAGCACGTTCGCAAGGTGCCAGTACGAATCGATTTTGATGTCCGGCGTGGTGTCGGCTTTGATGGCACGTTGGTAGAAGCTTGCCGCGGCCAAGTCGTTTTTCCCGGCCTCAGCACAACGCCCACTCCAAAACAAGAGCTCTCCATCATTCTTGTTCGATTCTTGATCCAGAAGCATTTTCAAGTCGAATTCGGCGCCGGCCTCAGGCTCGTTCGCAACGACGAGTCGCCCGGCTTTCACCCTCAACTCCATCTGTTTGCGGCGCACATCGTCTTTCCCAAGTCCCTTCTTCTTGAGAACATTGTCGTAGACCCTCAGCGCCTCGGAAAGCTCGATGATCGACCCGCCCCTGGACAGCGCGTCGGCATACGCGAGCTGAATCTCGATATCAACCGGTACAACAAGCTCCATGTGCTCTCTATAAAGCCCTTCAGCGGTCGCAAATTCACCTTTTTTGACGGCCTCCTCCGCCTGCAGGACCTTTCCGTGAGCCATCCGTGTGATTTGCCAATTCCAACCCCATACCGCCGATCCGCTGACCAGTCCAATTACACCGATCAAGATCGCCAGCCGTTTGATGGTTTTTAGTCGCATCACAATCGCGCCCCCAACGATCCCAGTTGCCGAGATCTTACGGTGAACATGATTCACGTTTTTCTAGAGCTTACGGTCATTCTCGCGAGACATCAATGAAACGCCATCGGCCCTGAACAATCATTCTACGTCGAATGAGTTCGAGGCTGTTGGTTTTAGACAACAGCGACTGCCGATCGGTCGCCAACCGACGATGCGCGGACATCAAGATTCTAAAGGGACCAGAATCGTCTCATTTCCGCTGCTCTAATGGCTTTTTGCCCGCTCTCGACCTTGGTAACATGGTGCGTTGGCGACCGATTCAACCACGGGTTCGATGCGTCCGTCATTCCGAGATGCCCATGTCCGATGGCATTACTGCGGGATTGGTTGTGCGATGCGAGCGGATCCGGTCCACCCAATCGCATCAGAACCCGCAAAATAGCCATCGAGGAATTTTCCAAGAAAATCTTTGCAACCCTCTTGACACGCAGATAGTCACGCGTGCATGCTAGCAAGAGAGTGTGCAGGCAGGCATGCGATTGTTGAATGATCGAGAGCTCAGCGCGTGAGCGGATCAGGTTACGACACCAGGATATCGAGCGAGCCGAAAACCGCGCGTTGCAGACAAAGAAATTTGACACCGACCCGTTAAGCCTGCATGTTTTCTCGATTCCTTGAGCTTTATCTCGTTTTTGTGAACTACGCAGGTTGCACAATCGGAATCGTCGCCACAAACATCGCGGTGCGACAGAGCGATCAATGAAACTGGGGGACCAGGTTATGCGTACGGGATCGTCGGACTTCCTTTCGCTGGGGCGCCGCGGTCGGACGGGCCAATTGGCCCAACCAAAGAGACACCGGAAGTCCCGAGACTACCGGATTGACCTCGAGGGATTAGAGTCGCGAACGTTACTCGCCACAACTCCGGCTGTGACGGCGACTGGTGACCCCGTCGCGTTGAGTCCGTTCGGAAGCCAAGTGCCGTTTGCAGGGCAACAGTTCAATTTGCCATATCAGTTTGGAACTTCGAGCGGAAACGCCAACAGCCCGGCCGTGGCGATCGACCCGTACGATTCGTCGAAGCTGTTCGCGGTCTGGGGCCTTGACCTGAGCACCTTAACCCCCCCGCCAACAATCGTGACCGCCATTGTCGAGGCGGCGTACTCGAGCGACGGTGGGACGACCTGGACCGGTCTAGGCCAAATTTCTGACAACATAACCGACGCCGCGACGATCGACGCCACCCCACCGACTCCCTATGCCCAAGTGACGCAACCGAGCGTGGACTTTGACGCCTCCGGCAACGTCTACGTGCTAACGTTGCAGAGTACTGGCGCCGCCGACGGTGCACTGGTCCTATCCAAATTCAATTTCTCCGGCAACACCCCGAACGAAATCTATGACAGCAATGTCGTCTACCGCTGGCTGTCGACTTCCGACGCGGCAAACACTCCAACCTTGGACGTCGATGCTGGGCTACTCAATCCACCGGCCGGAATACCGGCCGACCCCCACTCAAACAATGTTTACGTTGCCTGGGCCAGCACCGACATCAAGCCGGCAGGCCTTCCTGCCAACGCAGACTACAATCCTAACCGCGCGGAGCTCGTCGTCTCGTCCGATGGCGGAAACAGCTTTAGCGGTGAGACGATTCTCAGTACGGGTGGCAACTTCGGCGGCGCCGCCAACGGCTTGCAAGATTTTTCACACCCGGCGCTCGCGATCAACCAGAACGACGATGGTCAGATAACCGCAGCCTGGGAAGATTTTGGTAGCGGTGCCACGGCCACGCCCAACTACAATACATTCTCCCTCCTCGATTCGGCCATTGTTCAGGCTGGTGATTCATTCAGCTTTACCAACAACGGTGGCACCATCGGCAGCGACACCACTACGGCGTTTCCAGTTAATGTCAACATCGCTGGCAGCGCTCCAATTAATAACCTTACGGTGACGGTCAATCTGATTCACCCAACTGTCGCCAATCTTGGCCTTGTCTTGCAGGCGCCGAACAATGGGCCCAGCATCACGCTGATGTCGGTCGGTACGCTCACCGGTGCCAATATCGGGGTTTTCGGTGAAAGCACGACCAACCCCGGAATCAACATCGGAACGGTCTTCGACGATAACGCCACCCGCGGCATTTTCGACCCCAACGCTGGCGGCACGAATGCGGTTGCGGCACCGGCGGTCGGTCACTACCGGCCCGACGGCGGTGAAACGCTCGAGAGCTTCATTAAATCCGTGCAGAATGCCGGTGATCTCAACGGCCAATGGTCGCTTCTCGTTGAGGACACCATGACCGAAACGACCCTGGGCTCTCTTCGGAATTTTACCCTTCAGTTCACTACCGGTATGACCGCCGGAACGCGCATGAGCGTCGCCAGTTTCTTCGGTGCCGGCGGACAGGTCGTTGGCGGCGCGCTCTTGAACACGGGATATCCCACCGTTGCGCCGTCAACTGCCCAGGGGATCGGCCCAGGGCTCGTCCTCGCCGAAGATAATACGTTAGGGCCCGACAGCCCCTTCCAGGGTACCGTCTACGCCGCGTTCGTGGGTTACTTCAACGTCAAGGTGAGCGGAGTTCAGAACCCGGACTCTAATACCGACATCTTCCTGACTTCTCTGGCTCCCGGCGCGACGAGATGGAGCAACCCAGTCGAGGTGAATGACGACGTTGCCCAGGACGATGGCTTCAGCGAATCGAGCGAAAATCCCCCCCGAAATGGTGGCGATGAGGTCACCGGCCGATCACAATACGGGCCAGAGATTGCGGTGGATCAGGCGACCGGTACTGTGGTCCTCGATTGGCGCGACGCCCGCGACGACGCCGCCAACGCCAGGGTGGCGACCTATATCACGACCAGTATCGACGGCGGTTTGACCTTCAGCCCCCAGACCTACGCCAACCCCCCAGATACGGCCATTAACTCCATCACCGGCCAAACCGAAGTTCTCGGGCCATTGCCCGATAACCAGTCGGGCGGTAATCCGCAAACCGACCCTCCTTTTGGCTATGGCAACCAAATGGGACTGGCTGTTTTCAATGGCCAGGTCTATCCAATCTGGGCGGGTGATTTCAACCAAGGTGTCTACAACGCTGCCACCAATTCAATCGAGGGTTTTGCGCTCAACATTTGGTACGCGCCAATGGTCGTCACGGCCGGACCGCGGATCACCAGCAGCTCGATGGGGCCGATCACACTTGCCGAGGCAGTAAGCCAATCCGTCAGCATCTCCGTCACTTTCGACCGGCCAGTCGACGCGGCAACCTTCTTGATCGGCGACGTGCAGGTCTTCTTCGAGGGCACTGCGGCCGGTTCCTCTCTGGTCCCACTCAACGTGACCGGTGTCACCCCGGTGTCCGGGACTGGCAACAGCACTGCTGGCTACACGCAATTCACGATCACGTTCGACCCGACGCCTAATGGCGCTACTCCGGCAACATATAACTACACAGGGACTTACAGCTACCTGATTGCTCCAGACAACGGTGCTGGCACCTTCATCGCCGCGCCGATCGAGAGCTTCACTGGTCCCCTCGTTAGCGGCGTAGCGACGCTTCGCGATGGCGATCCAATGGACCAGAATGCCGATGGCTCAGTCGATGAAAACCCGCTGACGCATCCATTTACGGGTTTGACGCCGGGCGATGTCTACGCGGCACCGATGCCACAGCCAGTGACTCCGGTCACGTTCTCAAGTGCGACAACGATCCTCAGCCCTCCGTTTGATCAGAACACCCTGCCCTTGATCGTGCCCGGTCCGCAGGTTCTGAGCACGTCGGTGTCGGCGCTGACGGGCACCGTCACCGACAATCTGATCACCAACGGGACGACCGATTCGCTCACCCTCAACTTCGACCGGCCGATGCAGACGAGCACGTTCACCCCGGCCGACGTGCTCCAGATCATGGGCCCCACGGGCTCAGTCTCCGATGCGCAGAATTTCCCGTCGAACAATATGGGTGAGACGATCCCTGCCGCCAACTCGATTTCTCCTGGCACGTTTACGTCATTGTTGACGATCCCCAGCTACGACGGCACGTTCAAGATTGCGGGCATCACCGTCGATCTCAACGTCGCGATGTCGGATGTTGCGGGCTTAAGCGCCGTCCTGATCTCGCCGAGCGGCACCGAAATTCCGCTGTTCTCCGGATTGTCAGGCGCGAATATGATCAACACCGTGTTGGACGACTCGGCGGAGAGCTCGATCACCGCCGGCACAGCGCCCTTTACCGGCACGTTCATGCCGACTGGCACGCTCTCGACGCTCACGCTCAACGGCGGCCAGACGGTTGACATGCAAAACGCAGCCGGCACGTGGATTCCCGGCGTGTGGCAGCTCAAGCTGACCAATTCCAGGACCGGAACGTCCGGCATCCTCGAGAACTGGTCTCTCAACATTACTCCGGCGATCACGGTCTCGGCGAATAACCCATCAACTGTGACGATCAATGGCAAGAAGGTCCAGGTGGCGACCAGCTTTACTGTCGGCTTCCCACAGCAGCAGTTGAGCGGCACCTACACGGTGCAGATCGCCCCCTCCATCCTCGACGTCTTCGGCGACGCTGTCGACTCCAATCAAAACGCGGGCTTGGACGTGCTGCGCGACCAGGCTCAAAACGGTCCGACAACGACCGTTCTGTACAGTTCGGCGGACTTGCCCAAGTCGATCCCCACATCCGGAACGGTGGCTTCCACGATTACCGTTCCCGACAAATTCATCGTCCAAGGAGATACCACCAGCTCGGGGATTAGCGGCCTGCGGGTCCAGATCAACATGAGCTATCCCAACGACCCCGATCTGTCGGCAACCCTCTATTACGACATGGGTCAGGCCGGCCAGGTGGCCGTACCGCTCTTCAGCGGCGTGGGCACCGGCATCAACACGGCCAACTTCACCAACACGATCTTCGACGACAACGCAGCGACGCCAATCCAGAATGGCAGCGCGCCCTTCTTTGGCACTTACAACCCGCAGATGCCACTGTCCGCGTTCGCTGGTCTTGAGGCGGCCGGAACGTGGACGCTGGTGGTCACGAACAACTCGACCACGGGGGGCACCGGAACGTTTAACAGTTGGTCGCTGAGCTTCCAGAAGCTGATACCGACAACCGGCCTGGGCGAGCCCGGAAGCGACGACATCAATACCAGCTTCCGCATCTTTACTCTGGGCCAGACGACGGCACTCTCGAGCGAAGCCTGGACGGCAGTCGGTCCGGCGGCGATCACGGGCGGATCCGGCCAAATCAGTGCGATCGCGGTCGATCCCTCCGACCCATCGGGAAACACCGTGTACGTCACGTCCGCCAGCGGCGGCATCTGGAAAACCACCGACTTCCTGACTACTAATCCCAACGGGCCGACCTACATTCCCCTGACCGATTTCGGCCCGACATCCGGGCTTTATATCAACAGCATTACCGTCTTTGGCCGCAACCACGATACCAACGACTCGATCATCATCGCGGCCACTGGTAGCAGCTCGGGGGCGGAAGGTAACGGGCCGACACCTGGCGTTGGCTTCTTGATCTCGATGGACGGCGGTGCGACCTGGAACCTCTACGACAGCAGCACCAATGTGGATTCGAGCGGCAGCCTACTTCCGATCGAGTCAGCAAGCCGCGACCGCGAATTCATCGGCATGACGGCCTACAAGGTGGTCGTCGATCCTCAGTTAACCCCGACCGGCCAAGTCATCATTTATGCCGCCATGAGCGGGACCAACGGCGGCATCTGGCGCAGTGAAGATACGGGGCAGAGCTGGTCGCTGATGCTGGCCGGCAATGCGACTGACGTCGCGCTTAACCCAGACAGCGGTACCGTCCTCGACCCTGCAACCAGCACAGAGACCCAGGGCAACCTCCAGATCGTTTATGCAGGAATGGAAGGACTGGGGGTCTATATGAGCCCCAATCAGGGTCAAGTCTGGAACCTGATGGCTGGCACCACTGGCAATCCGCTCATCATCAATCGCACCAACGGTGTCAACACAAACGTCAACCCGCTGACGACACCATCTCCCAATGGCGCCAATGGTCGAATCGTTCTCGCCGTGCCCCAACCGACCGGTAACGCCGTCGAGGACTCCCAGTACGCAGGATGGCTCTACGCCGCTGTCTCCACGACCTCAGGCGGGTTCGACGGTCTGTTCATGACCAAAGACTTCGGCCAGAACTGGGTTAATCTCGGCATCAAGACGTTACCTCCTGTCAACGCGAATCAACAAGCCGTTCCCACCAACGACATTACTCAGCCGACGTACCCAATCACGTTCGACAGTCAGGGGAACACCTACCTGAGTCTGATTGCAGACCCGACCAATCCCAATATCGTTTACCTGGGGAGCTTTGGTGGCGACAACTACCTGAGTGACACCGGCTTGATCCGCGTCGATGCCACCAACGCCTGGGACGCCCACTCCCTTGTCGCCTACGACAACTTTGCCGCGGACGGTGGCGAGCTGCTCCAAGCCAGCACGGGCCCCGCGCCCATCGTCAATATCGACGACGGAATCCCGGAATGGCTGAACGCATCCACATTCCCCCTTGCGGAACAGTCGTATCTAAATTTCATCCGCAACCCGGAAGAGCCCTTCCTGGCTGACGGAACTCTTCAGGTCAATAACTACAATTCGTTCACCAACAACGGGGCTGGAGTTACATGGACGCTGTTTGACGTACCTGGGACGGGAGACCCCTCCGGCACGGCCTACCAAACCGCGGTTGCGATGATTGATCCGACGACTGGCCTGCCGCGGCTCATATTTGGTAACAGTCAAGGTGTCTGGAGCGTCCTTGATAATAATGGCGACTCCGCAACAAACAATCGGCGGAGTAGTAGGAGAGCCACTACCGGGCACTAATCGTAACGGTGACCTGCAGATCACACAGTTCTATGATGGCGCAGTTCAGCCGAGCAACGCGGCGGCCCAGATCGCTGGCGCCTCTTCTATGGCGCGGCCCAGGATAACGGCGGACCGTTCTCCGATCCCAATATCCTCTCCAATGGCAACCTGCAATGGAGCGTGCCCACGGGTGACATCAGTGGGGACCTTGACAGCACGGCGGTAAACGTCGATCAACAGGGCCTGGGCACCGTCGATCAATACTGGTTCCCTGGCGTTCCCCACGATGACAGCACGTATACTGACTTTTTCCAGGTGAACGGCGTGGGCCGTACCTTTGGCCTGCTCCAGGCGGCCGGCGGGTGGCCGACTCCGGACCCCACGAACTGGCCGGGGGGCGGAATCGTCAACTTCGCGGTCGATTCGGTTAACGGCAGCGACATGGTGATCAGCTCGAACACGGGCAGAGTCTTCTCGACCTCTAATGGCGGCGAGACCTGGTTCGACATTGGCGATCCGGCCGTTTTCGGTAGTCCAGGCGACAACAGCCTCGCCTTGGCCTACGGTGCGCCCGATCCCAACGCGCCCGAAGGTGTCGGTAACCTCGGCAACTTCATTTACGTCGGAACGTCGACAGGTCAGATCTACGTCACTCAAGACGGCGGCGGCAGCGACACGAGCAACGACTGGATCAATATCTCGACCGGACTCGACGGCTCGCAGGTCGAGTCAATCAACACCGACCCTGCCCGTGGAAGCCACGCGGCCTACGCTGTGACCCAAAATGGGATCTATTTCATGGCCAATTCGATCCCGTCGGCGACCAATCCGACGCCGACGTGGATCAACATCACCGGCAACGTCCATGACCTGCCCTACACGATCTTTGGTCAGACCTACAACCCCACGACCGACCCGAACTCGATCAAGCTCAACCAGGCGGTCGAGCTGACCTCGATCGTTGCCGATTGGAATTACACCGTTCCCAACAGTGCGACCGACCCCGCTGGCGCTGGGTTTCACCCGGTACTCTACGTATCCAGCAATTCGGGTGTGTACCAATCGATCGACGACGGCCTGACGTGGTCGCTTTTCCCCAATACGACCCTGGGTGCTGAGACCGACGGTGGCAATCTGCCCCACGTCGATGTCACCGACTTGAGCCTGTCGCTAGGCAACGTCAACATCCAGACTGGCATGCCCAACCTGGCCGGTCCGCTCGATCCCACGGATCCGTCGTCCACGCCTGACCCAGACCTGCTGCTCGCCTCGACATTCGGCCGTGGCTCGTTTGCCATCAATATGGCACCGATTGTGTTTCCCGCTGACACCGCGCTCGACCCGGGTAGCGTCTCGGGCACCGAACCCGACGGTACATCTCTGGTGACCACGCCAACGCCTCTTTTCGACGGCCTAAGCTCGATCACAGCGTTTGGCAACGCGACGCGGATCACGATCGTCGACGAGACTCCGACCGACTCAACATACGGTCAGATTATCGGTGGTTTTGATCCGTCCAACCTGGCGACTAACGTCGCGGCCAACTGGACCAACGCGTTCGGGAATTTCTCGATCGGAGTCAACGCAGGTGCGTTTACCGCCAACAGCGTCAAGACGGTCGAGATCTATGCGACCGACGACGCGGGTTCGGTCGGTAACAAGGTGACAATCACATTCACGCTCAATGTGCCCGGCCTGGCGCCCCCCTCCAAGCCGATTACTCCCACCTTGCAACTCTCGCCTGCGGATGTATCGGGATCCCCAGGGTACACCAACGTTCCCGACCCGAACCTGGTCGGCGTGACCAGCCCCAACACGACAGTCGAGCTGCTCAATGGGTCGGGCGACCCATTCTCGCCGCCGGTCATAACGACCAGCGATGCCAACGGTAATTTCACGCTCACGTTTCCGGAGCAGAATCCGGCGTCAGGGACCTTCAAGGTCGAGGCTGAAGCATCCAACAAGCTGGGCTCGGCGTTCAGCGGTTTTATCACCTTCACGATCATCACTCAGCCACCCCCTGCGCCGAGCGGCTTCCACCTCGACCCGGCTGCTGACACCGGGATCAAGGGGGACGACATCACCAGCGATCGGACGCCCGATTACATCGGCACGACCGAGCCCGGCGCGACCGTCGAGTTGTTCGTGAACGGCAGCAGCACGGTCTGGGCCAAGGCAACCGCCGGGCCGACGGGTTCATTTTCGGTCCAGTTGCCCTTTACCCTGAACAACGGCACGGTCTCGCTCTTTGTCGAGGCCATCGACCAGGCCGGCAACCTCTCCGGCCCGAGTAATCTGTTGAGCGTCACGATCGTCTCGGTCGCGTCGGACTACAACGCCGATAGCTATTCCGACGCCGCGCTCTACAGCCGCGACACGACCACCGACGTGGGCGTCTGGCTCCTGCAAACGACAACGCTCGTGCCGTCAAGTCCTGCTCCACCGCCATTCTGGGTCGCTAGCGGTACACCGTTTGGCCCGTCCAACCCCATCCCGTTCCAAGGAGACTTCGACGGTGATGGCAAAGCCGACCTGGCCTACTACCTGTCAAGCGCGGCGACGTGGGTGATGCTTGACTCCAAGTCCGTTACGGTCGCATCGTTCGTACTGGGTACACCCAACGTGAGTGTCCCCGTGGCGGGTTACTTTGACACCAACGCGCCGGAGGAGGTCGGGGCTTACACCTATGTCAGCGGCCAGGGAGGGGTGTGGTCCATCCTGAGCTCGACGGGCGGTGTTCGCACCGTCACCGTCCCCAGCGAGCAGCAGGGCGATATTCCCGTTCCCGGCGCCTACGATGGCCTCGGTTACGACCAGCTCGCGGTCTATCGGCCGAGCACGGGCGAATACTATGTCTTGGAACCGAACGGAACCATCGAAACGCTGAACCCCGGAGTGGGGAGCTCGCCCGACTTGAGCAGCCTCGTGCCGGTACCGGGTGCGTACGACAACCTGGCGTATTTTAATGCGGGCAAGGCCGAGAGGACCGAGGCCGCGGTGTTTGACCCGGAGACAGGAGTCTTCACGATCCTTGGACCCAATGGCCCGTACACGGTGTCGCAAGGATTCCAGGCGGGGGACATCCCGGCTCCCGCAGACTACGCCGGTTCGGGTTCGACGCAGGCAGTGGTTTTCCGGCCAAGCACCGGACAGTTCATCGCTGCGGGAGGTGCGGTGATCGCCACCTTCGGCGGCGCGTCCGGCGATATCCCCCTGGCAGCACCGCTGTCATACCGAACGCCAGCGGATCCGACGACCTCGGGTACAGGTACCGGTGGCAGCGGTACAGGTGGTACCAGCACAGGAACGAGCACTGGCACAGCGACCACCGGCACCACGGGTACCGGCAGCACGGGCACCAGCACCACGGGCACCGGCACCACGGGTACAACGACGGGGACCAGCACGGGGACCGGCGGTAGTGGTGGATCGGGAAGCTCCAGTAGCACCGGCACTGTCACTACAGGTCCAACCACCGGACCAACCACCGGTCCTCACAAGGTCACGAAGAAGCCCGTCGCACCGAAGAAAACGATCGCAAAGGCACCGCCCAAGAAGGTCGTGGTCCCCAAGAAAGTAGTCCATCTGGCCCCGAAACCGAAGGTTCACATCGTAGTCAAACCCGTCAAAAAGGTTATCAAGGTCGTGACCAGGCCTACCAAGACAGCCAAGGCGAAATCGACGCACGTGGTGGACGTCGCCTTGGAGACAGTTCACGTAAACCTTCGAAAGGCTACGAAAAAAGGCTGAGCGACCAACCGGAAAATTCTCCCCGGATTACGGTCAACCGCAGTTCCCAGCTCGGCGCGGTCGCAGACCCCGCCGGCTGCGGAACCGCAGGAATAGTCGAGGTCTGGTGATTACCGCAGTCGCTTCGGTTGCGAATGGTCCGGAAAACGGTTTTTCATGTCGAGGTGATAGCGCTCTATCGACCGGAACGTGAGGAGATAGAGCCTCGGCAGCCGCTGGCGCATTTGCAACTCGAGCTTGATTTGCGACTCAGGCCAGACCATAAAAACGAGCACTATTATCAGTACAACCGCAGTGATCACCAGACGTGTCCTCTTGATAGCGCGCAGCGGCTAACCACCACGCAATCGAATTTCGTTCGATCGCAATCCTATCGAGAGCGATCGCGATCGCTCAGCCCGGGTTCGAGTAGGGATAGCGCTTTTCGAGGTCGTTCAAGAAACGGTTGATCTGCCGAACACCCTGTCGGTGTACCTTAGGATGAGGCGCTCAAGCCAAGTTTCCAGCTTGCCGAAGGCTTCTGGCCAGAGGGCCAGTCCGCCGGCGATGATGGCCGGCGTGCCGGGTCCAGGTAGAATGAAGCCGACGATTCCCGCCGTCAAAAGCATAACCCCCAGCTCCTTGGGAAGCTCCTTGATCTTGGTGAGCTCGGCTTCCTCCAGACCGGCCTGGTCTTGACCGGCAGGCCCAGATCGCTCACCTGGATTGTCAATCTCCCCGGTGCCGTCGATTTCCGCTGAACCTAAGGATGCCTGCTCCACACTTCCCTCCGTCTTGAATCCCACGATCAGACCCAGTTCAAAATTTTCCCCGAGCACCCGATGCTCTGCGCTTCGTGGAACTGGCGATCTGGCGCTCCAGGCTACGGATCGACGCCGCCGTTCGCGAGTAGACGCTGTACGTGCCCATGTTGGTCACCAAAACCGACGCGAGCGATGTGAAACCCCAGGCAAAAGCCCCCGCGACACACGCAAGATTGGGGATCAGTGAATATCCATGAGCAACCGTCACACGCCGCCGGTGAACAAGAGCGATCTCCCAGAGCGCATTCAGCTTCGAGATTCGAGGCTGCAAGAGGCAGATGGGCGCGGGATCATGCAGCGAGCTGCTCGCTTCACTGCCGCCAAGCGAGATGGCCACTTGCGCAAGATTTACGATGTTCGGGTCGATGCGGCAATCACCAACATAAGCGACCTTGAAACCCCGATCGCGGCAGTCGCGCAGCAACCGGATCCGGTCGGCGGCGGATAGGTCGCCGATGTGAAAGTCAGCCCCCAGCGATACTCGCAGCGCGGCTACGCGCGGCTCTGGCTCGTCTGAGACGAGTCCGATAATGAGGTTGTGTCGCGATCGCAGTCGAAGCAGGGTCGCGGCGCCCGCAAGCTGCTCCGACCGTCGGAAATGGATCAGGCCCGCTACTCGACCGTTGATCCCGACCATGAGCGAACCGGGCGCGGCGAGCTCTTGGTGATCGTGACGGTTTTGCTCACGTGCTCTCACCTGGCCACGGGCACGTGGTCCGAGATCACCGACCTTGACGCGATCATTCCCGTGCAGCAATGTCAAATCGGTCCCAAACTCGATCGGCTGCAGTCCCAAGAGCTCAATGCCGCGGGCTGTGCACTCATCCAGAAGCGCGGAGACGCGATCATCGTCAAGCTCGTGCAACGCGGTGGCAGCGTAGCGAAGCAGGTCATTCTCAGCATAATCGGGAAAAACCTCGACGGCATCGACAGCCAGCAGCGTATGCTCGAATGCGGCGTGATGGTCGAGGATTACGAGGTCAATCTCGGCGAGCCGGTCGAGTACGCTCGGATCGCGGATCAATATGCCATTGTGAAAGCAGAGAGCGGCGGCCTGAAGGGCTTCGAGCGGATACGCCAGTCCCGGGCCGGTCGCGTAGTCAGGGCGAAGAATCGCCCCCGCCGTTGAGATGTCCCCGACCAAGAGCCCGATGCCGGCCACGGCAATTGTCGGCGCGACCGTTGGTTCTGCAAAGTGGGCGCCGTGCACGCTCGGAGTTGACGACTCAAGCGGTGCCGCCATCGCCCCCAACGTTGCCCGGAGTAAAGCGGCCGCCTGTGTATCTGCTCCAACTCGCAGCACTTCGACGTAGAGCTCGCCCAGTCGCACTGTCGAGCCGGCGAAGACAAGGTCGTCGGGTTGTTTGGCGGACAGTCCGTCAATTCCCCGCACCAGCCGCTCGTCGACGAGCGCTTGGCCCTGCTTGACCTGTCCATCCGCGGGAATCCGTTCTCCGGCCGAGACGAGGACCTTGTCATTCGATTTGAGATCGTCGACCATGATCTCGACATGGTTACCGTCATGGTCGGGCATCGCCAGTCGGACGAAGCGAGGCTGTTGCGCGATTTGGCCTAGCAGCCGGCGTCGCGCTTGTCAACTCGGTCGCGTAGCGCCGACCCCAGAAGGTCAACATCAAATTCATCGTGGCCGATGCGATAAATTGGCCGCTAGCCAGGGTTGCCGCGACGATGGTCGTGTAGAGCACCGGCAGACCCAACTGCCCACGGAGAAGCTGCCTCAAGGCGGCGCGGAAAGTGGTGAGGTTGGAACCCACCAAGAGGACAGCGCAGACCGGCAGCAAAAACGGCGCGGTCGTTTCACCGGCGACCGCCAGTACCAACGATGACGTGGCGAGCTTCAAGCCGGCGGGACTGACCTGGCGTGTCTGCTCTGCCGGAGCAACTGCCGGCGCGTGCCGGGCGTGATCCAGAATCCGCAGAAGATTCGACGCACTGGTCGAATCCGGGTCAAATCGGATGAGCACGCTGCCGGTGACGGGGCGGACGGTGCACTCAGTCACACCGGGCGAATTAAGGATGGCGTCGCGAACGCGCAAGGCCGCAATCGGCTCGCCGCGCAACGCCGGATGGCGGAGGCGAAGGCGACCAGGCCGGTGATGAACGATCTCCCATGTGGTCAGGACTCCGCCGAACCGCTCGATCCGAAGCGGGCCGACGTGCCGCGCCAAATCGCCCAGAATCGAACCGGCAGACGGCATCGCGGCGTCCACGGAAAGCTGGCCGCGGAGCGCCGCCGATAGGCGTTCGAGAAATGCAGGTAATGACAGTCGGCCCGAATCATAACCGATCGCCGCGGTCTTCTGCTCGTCGTCGACTTCCACCCAAGCGACTTCAAAGAGAGCGAAGACGTGACGCAGGAAGACGACACCCAGGTCGGCCAGCCGTGCACCGAAGAGCACGTCGTCACGAAGCCGGACCATGCCGTCGGTCCACGAGACCTCGACTCGCGATGATAAGCTAGGATTGAGGGCGCGGTTTGCGACCATTTTGAGCTGACTCGGGGAGACGTGGTTCGGCGAAGTTCACGCGGTCGATTCTATGGCGCTGCTGGCACAAACGGTGTTAGCTGTCCGCTTTCGACCATGTTCTCCAGCATCGAGGCGATTTCACTTTCTTCACGATCAAAGACATTAAAAATCTGCCGCAGCTTGTGCCGTTGCCGTTCGACCTCGTAACCGAAATACAAGAGTCCCAGGGCACCGACGATGATCGGCACAATTGGGATTTCTTCGGCGTTCATTGATTTTCCTCCCAGAAAGGTCGCAATCTAATCAATGGCGATCAGATCAATTCCGTCGACGCCTCGCGGAGAATCTTGATCATGCCGTCAAATCCTTCGCGATAAAGCTCGCGCCGGATCGCGCGGTCCAAAGGGACCGCGGTGCGATTGACGGCCACAAAGCGGAGAAACTCTTGCAGGCGTGCCAGTGCTTGTTCCGGGTGCTTGATCAGGCCGAGATTCAGGCGAAATCCGCGGTAACCCCTCGTCTTGCGGCTAGGTGGAGCGTAGAGGTCATAAACGAGGATGATCGGATCGTGCCCGATCAAGTTTGGCGTTCGTTTGATGATCTCTACCGATTGTTCCGGTGAAAGAATGTAAAACGAATCTTCCTTTTCGAAGTTGAGCAATGCCGGCAGGTGCGATCGCACCAACTTTCCGACCGCGCTATTCCAGCCTGAGTCAATCAGAAAGACGTCGAACCGTTTGGCATTAGGATCGAGAGGCTCATGACTTGCCTTGAACCTCAGATCGAGGCACGGCTTGTGACCGTCGGTTGCAGTCTTTTTATGAGCCATCGTCGTGCTCCCGGGCGACATTACTTGGCGGCTAGCGAGATGTCGGTCAAAGGTTCAAGTGATTGGCAACGCTCTCGATGAATCTAACCGCGTGGCGTCGGTTTTCGTCGGTGGCGAACATCTTGGCTGCGAGTGAAAGTTCGGCGTCGACAACCATGCGCTCGTGCGAAAAATCCACGACGAACGAGATCCATTGCGAACGGATCGTCAGCTCGGGCTTGGCGACGTGCCACGACAGCTCCGCAGGCACTGGAATCTGACTGCGGCGACGGCGAAACTCAGAATGGATGGCGTCACGAGTCTGTTCATCGAGCGGGGCTTGAGCGGCCGTTCATAAAGCTTCTCTTTCCAACGCATAGGCTTGCCTCAACTCCTCATTGTGTCGCTTTTCGGCTTCGATCTGGGCGATCTTCCGGAGCGGGAGCATGCCGTTGGCCAAAGCGGCCATGGCGGCCACATTATTCGTGATGACCGAGGTCATGATTCCAAACCCTAACGTGAAGACGCCGGCAATGCACGCGATATTGGGAGCAAGTATCAGTCCCCAGCTCCGGCGGACGTTGCGATCGAGATCGCGGGCGATATCGCGCAGGTCACAGAGTTTGGAGAGCCCTTCCTCGAGGAACACGATATGGGCTGTGTCGGTGGCGATCGTCGACGCTCCCCGCAGCGAAATCGAGACATTCGCCTGCTTGAGCGCGATCGAGTCGTTGATCCCGTCCCCCACAAAGCATACCTTGCGGCCTTCCTTTTGAAGGGCGATCACATGGTCGGCCTTGTCGGCGGGCAAGACCTGGGCGAAATATCGGTCCATCCCCAATGATTCGGCCAGCCTGCGTGTCGGGGCCTCATGGTCGCCCGAAATGATCGCGATATGCTTGATGCCGCGATCCCGTAACCCCTGGACGATTTGCCGTACTTCGGGTCGGACCGCCGCGTGCAGCTCGAGCGCTCCCCCAGCTTGCCGTCGACCGACACCATGACCATCGTGTGGCCTTGATGATGGGCTTCTTCCACCGCCTCGGCCACTTCGGGGGTGATCTCCACATGTTCCAAATCCATGAATCGCTTGCTGCCGACACGGACCGTGTGCCCTTCGACCGCGACGGTAATACCGTAGCCGACCTTGTACTGAGTATCGTCCGTCGCCGGCAGCTCAAGCTCAAGCTCATCAGCCTTGTGGAGGATGGCGAGGGCAATTGGGTGATGAAATCTGCGCTCAGCGGCCGCCGCGAACTGAAGAATTCGCTCGGGCGAAAAGCCGTTGCTGGGAATGATTCGGCCCACTTCGGGCCGTTCCCGGGTGAGCGTACCCGTTTTGTCGAAGAGGACGGTGTCGACCTCGTTCATCAGCTCGAGGGCCCGCCCATCCTTGACCAGGATCCCTTTGTTCGCACAGAGAGCGAGCGAAGAAAGCATGGCCAAGGGCGCGGCCATGCGTATACCGGTGCCGAAGTCGCTGTTGAGCACCGCGACCGCACCCCCAGGTCCCATGGCTGCCATTCCCACGGCGCCCACAGCCAGAGTCGGGATCACGGCCCTGTCGGCCAGTCGCTCGCCTTTATGTTGCGAGCTGAGCTTGTATCCGGCCGTGTCGTTCAAAATCTGGCTGATCTTCGCCGACGCGGTTTCGTTGCCGGACTTTTCCACCTCGACTAAAACCTTGCCGGCGACCATCAGGGTCGCGGCGAATACGCGATCGCCTATCCCTTTTTCGGCCGGAGTCGACTCGCCCGTGAGCGCATGCTGATCAATCATGGCCATGCCCTGGACGATGATCCCGTCGACCGGAACGACTTCGCCCGTGTTGATCACGATCACGTCTAAAGGCTGCAGTCGATCGAGCGATATTTGCACCTCGCTTCCGTCGCGATAGAGCCAGACATAACGCGGCTGTTTACCGAAGGCATTGAGCAAGAGTTTTTTCGAGTCGTCTTGCGTCCTTTTTACCAAGACCCGGCCGAAGCTCAGACACCAGCAGAGCACGGCTCCGGGGAAGATCGACATGGTTCCCAAGCACCCAACCACGACGACGGCGTCTAATACGTCGACGCCCAGCCTCTTTTCCTCGAATAAGACCTCGCGCACTTTTGAATGTTGGGATCGACGTATATGCAAAAAGCAGTGCCGCCGCCGGCAAAAAGACCGGCGCACCGAACTGCGCGACGGCCGCCAGCGGCATCGAGGCCGTGCAGAGCGGCAGGTGCATGTCCACCGCATCCTTGGCCGGCGGATGCTCGGCCGTCGCCAGCGCGGACTCGAGAATCTCGATAATCTGTTCGGGCGATAACTGGCGTCGATCGAAATGAACAAGCACCGTGCTCGTGAGCGGGTTGGTCTTGAACGAGTCAATCCCGAGAACCCCGATCAATTCGCGCTCGATTGCCTGACAGAGATCCTTCTTGCGGTGTAAAACCGGGTTTTTGAGCCGCAGCCTGCCGGCCAGCTTGTGTTTAATCTCCCAGTGCGTAACCACCGTTCCAGAGCGGAAGTAGCGAATCTCCCCATTCCGGTCGCGCACCGGGGTAACCGACGTGATCGTCACACCCGCGGGTTCCAGGTTTGACGGTGCGTGATGGAGACTACTGCCATTGCGTGCTAGCAGTTCTGGCTTAGTACCACTCTCGTCGTCGCAGTGATGAGCGTTGGGGACGCTCGAACCATTCGGCGTTCCATTCGTGTGTCGACTAGATTCGTTCCTCCGTGCCGTGCGAGGGTTGAGCGATTCCGTCACCCTCTCGACAACGTGCTTGAGCGTGTATGTACGCGGGCAAAAGCCCAATTCCGCGCGGTATTTCGCTGGTCCCATCCCCGCTTTTGATCGTGACCTCGATGATTTCGCGCGCCTGAAAGACGCGCTCGAGGAACTGGCGGCAATGGGGATCCTGGGGCTCGGAAAAAAGAAAGCGGCTCTCAAGATGAATGCGCCCGACACCGGGAAAACGGATAGCAAGATCCATGGATGCTCGTGGTTATGGGCTGGGAGAGGCGGGGATTACACCGCAGGGGTGTCGGTCGTTCCGTTGCTGGCGGCGCTATGCTTCATCTCCGCCATGGCGTCCTGGACAGCCTCGACTTTCTCGGCAACCGTTTTGGCCACCTCGGCGTACGAATCGCCAACGGCAGAACTGGCGCCAGCAAGCGCGGCAGCGATGATCGGCCCGAATTTTTCCTTGAGATAGGGATAATTCGCACCCGCGGCAGCACCGAACGCTGCCCCAGCCGCGAAGAAGAGCATTTCCGACTTAGTCACGGGCATCGCGGTCATCCTCCGTTTTTTGCAATCCAGCTTCGCTTTAGCATTCAAAGCCCCAGCGAATTATCGGAATGGACCCGTCAACTGAACGAGACTATTTTCCCGCTAAATTCGCTACCTTCCATCATACGCGTTTTCCTCACGCATAGTTCAGCACTCCATCAATTGATGCTTACCCAACGCAGATCGCTCAGGCAATCAAGAAGGATGTTGACGCTACCGATGCGGTCATGGGAGTTGAATGATCGACGACCGAGCTTGCCGATTCCTCATCTGATCGACCATGTCGGCCGCTGCGCGGCGCCGTCTACCATTCCGTGAACGACCGCGTTGTTGGTCGGAATCGACTTGGCGAGCAGAACCGTGGGGAAAACCACACCATAGGATATCGCGTAGCTGGTCGTGTAGGCAAATCGCGACAAAAAGCGACTGGCGGCTGGAAGTACCTTATCGACCGTTGCTCGGGCATCCGCGGCACCATCCTTTGCCGCCTGCACGGCCGTCTCCAAGGCGTCCGCGACCGTTTTGAGAGGGTCACCGGACAATGATCCAGTGGCGACATTGTCAGACATGAACGAAGACCTCGTGCGTTTTTGGTGACGGTTGAAAGCCAGTAGAATCGCCGGGAAATGCTCCAGCCGATTCTGGAAAAATTGGCGAGTCGGTGACTGTTATTTGGAGATGACGGTAATCAAACCAAAATGATAACGCCGGATCGCCGCGGCGAAAATGCCGCACAAACTGCGCCAATCTTAACGGTGTCGACGATAAACGTTAATATGGGTTGTTTAGGATGTCAAGTACAACTCGATAATCTGGTTGGTCTTTGCTTGAAAAAACGTCCGACGGAGTTAAAACCATCACAGCCGATCAGTACGCGATCTTTGCCCATCACGGCGGAAAATACATCGCGGATTTCCCAGAGCTTCGCCAGGTCGTTCCATGATCCGAAGCCCGCCCGCTCGAGGCGTTCAGCAAAAGCCGTCCGCTTGGTCCGCCAGCCGTTAGGGGAACCGTCGCCGATCAGGTAGTGGTCGAGGATGACTCGGTCGCACGCCGCCTCGAGCTGCGCGCAAATTGGCGAGGGTTGGCAATCGGCAAGAGCGGGCTTACTGTCGCCTGGGTGAGCACGCCGCGTGCGCGGAACATGGTCAAGGTCTCGAGCCGGCGGGCGGGAAGGCTCGCGTGCGGGGGAAAACCGGGCAAATGGTCGATGTCGGTCTCGATCGTCAATGAAACCCAGAGTTCAAAACGACGTGATAGTTCCACAATGAGGTTAAGATCGCGTTCGACCAGTGTGTGATGGCTTTGAATTACCAGAACATCCGGGGGGCGTGCATCCATTTCTTCCAGGATGGACCGCGTTAGCCGCAGGCGTAGCTCCTGGGGTAAATAGGGGTCGGTGCTGCTGCTCATGTAGATCTTCAGGGCATTCGGCTCGCCGCGTTTCGGCCGCTTGATCCGGTCGTAGTCGCGGCGGTAAGCCGCGCGGACGTCGCGCTTGGCGCCGTAGAGCTTCCAGGCGCGGCCGTTGGTGATCCATTGATTGTGCTGAGCGTAACAAAAGGTTCCGCAAAGCGATCCAGCGAACGCACACCCCTGATACGCATTGAGGGTGTGTGTGTAGCCGGCTTTCAGAAAGCCACTTGTTGGCGTCAGAATCGATGCGTGATCGACCACAGGAACAGATCCGAAGTTAGGCTCGGACGCCGCATCTCCCGTTGGTTGCATGGATTTCATGATGGTGAAGCCAGTCACTCGCCCAGCTGATGAATCGTGTTGTGAATGACGCCCTGCGCGGGCTCGCCGTTCTGGGTTTGCAGATCATAAGTCACCTCCATGCACCGGGTCGGCCGCAGGTTGGGGATTTCGAGGACGACGGTCCGTCCATCGCCGAAGAGCGTCGCGCTTGTAATCCGAACCGCATGCTCGTCATCGTGTTTTGATCCGTAATTGATGGTTCGCTTGATCGACCAGGTCTTGGCCGTGTAATGCGAAGTCAATCCGGCTTTCGAGCGGTCCAGCGGCTCTGTGAACGTGATCGCCAGCCCGTCGTGGCGGGCGCGAATGGCAATCGGAACAACTATCGGCTTGCCGGTGGCGCGCACCCGATAGAAACCACCAGGTTGGGTCCGATCGCCGGCCCAGGCGAACAGACCGCACGCGTAAAGGTCGCCGTCGACCGGGTTGAACCGACCGCGAATGATTCCGGTCGGGAGGGGCGGGACCGGCAGTGCACAGACGCCGCCTTGCATTTTGCTCCCCACGACCTCGTGCGGAACGACGAAGATCTTGCCATTGCCATAGGACAGCGAGACCAGCGCCCCCCGCAGTGGTTTCCAGGCCGCCCGCTCGCTGTCTACCCATAACAGCTCAGCCGGGGAGCGATCCATGTCGTTGGTGATCCAGCAAACGGGCGGCTCCATTGCGCTATCGGACGTGTCGGTGACATTGTGGTATCCCCACATGTTGCCATAGAAGCCCCCCGTTTCACCCAGTTGATTCGGTTTTTGGGCGTCCAGTGCCCCTCCTGATCGGATAGGAAAAAAGTGCCGTCAGCGTTGATGCAAACACCGTTGGGAGCGCGAAAGCCGGTCGCCAGAATGTCGGTGCGCATGCCGTCCTTGCTCACGCGGAGCAACGTCCCGTGGTGCGGAACCAGCGCGGGCAAACCGTGGCGCGCTGCCTTGGCGTAATAAAAGTTGCCCAGGGAATCTGTCTGCAGGTCCATCGCGAATTCGTGGAAATGCTCGGTGACCTGATGATCGCTGTTGAAGTTCTCGTAGAAGTCGGTCTCACCGTCTCCGTTCAAGTCGCGCAGACACACGATTTGATCGCGGCAGCCGACGTAGATCTGACCCGCGACGATCTTCACGCCTAATGGCTGGAACAATCCCGACGCGATTCGGCGCCACGTCAGGCCGCGGCCAGGTGTGTCGATGCCCGCGACAGACCACACGTCTCCGTCCCATGTACATAAGGCGGCTTCTCGTCCTCCGGGCATGAAATCGAAACCGGAGGGTCTCATCTGGCAGAGCCAGGGATTGTCGGTCGGGATCGTCAGCGTGTCGACGGCCAGCGGCCGATCATCCAAGCCTGGGATATCCTGATTTCTAACGATTTCCGGCCAGCGCCGTGGGCCCCCATGTGTCAGCGGTGCCAGCGCCGTCGGGGCGGCCGATGACTTGGCATGCGACTGTAGGTCGTTGGCGGCGAGGTTTGACATCAAGACCTTCAACCGACGCGACGAGTCGGATCGAGGCACCCGCAAGAAGGTGCAGCCATCTCGCTCTAGCAAATGAGCCTGGCCGCCACCGGCGAGGCACACGGCTGTTGCGGCCGGGCCGACTCGCATCGTCAAATCGTAGGGCGCGGGGCCGATTTCCAGGGTGCGCGTGAAGATCGGGCGATCGGCGTGGGCAGGATCAGTTTCGAGACCGGGCAGCTCGAGGATCTCGACGTTGCCAACGGCGTACGCGAGGATCACCTGGTCCCCGTTGCGATACATTCCCTTGTAATGGATCCACCTTCGCGGCAGTGGACCGTACGGACGGGCATCTCGACCTCGTTGCCGCAGGTCAACCACGCTCTCGTTCTCGGGATTCGCCCAGCCTGGGAGATCAGCGTTGGAGAACTGAATTGGCCCAATGATACGCGGATGGACCTGGTGGCGGCCGTTAAAGTTGATGCCATTCCAGTCGATAAAGCCCTGACCGGTCCAGGCCGCGGCCAGGCGCATCGTGTCGTGATCGTAGACGACCCAAGCGCGCCTGCGCGCGATTCCCCCCTGCCCCGCGTCGAGCCGGATGGCGATCCCCTTGTTGGCGATATTCGACCCATTATCGCTCACTTCGAACGTAGCATTTAGGCTGGGTCCATAGTCCATTACGACCCAAGGCTCGATCGCCGTCGGACGGGGTCCGTGGCTAGTTCCCTTGGGAAGCCGATCGAGGTATCCCCGATCGACTGTGCATGTAATGTTCAGAATTGTCGCGCTTGAAATACGCCTCGCGGATGTAGTGGATCACGTCGTATTTTTGCCGGGGAACCATCCACGTCTGTGCAGCCATCTGACCGAACCCGACGGTAAGAGTGCGATACATAGCGAAGGGATCACTGCCGTTTTTCAAAGTCGCTGTCGCAAATCGAGGCGCGGATGGCAGCGAGCCGGGGCGGTCCTCGGTTCCATGGCAGTTGGCGCAGACCCGGTCGTAGATCGTCTGTCCGCGGTCGAGCGGCACGCTGATCCAGCGCGCCGATCAATCCGGCGTGATCGAGATTGCTTTCATAATCCGGCAAAGGAGGGGCCAGCAGCGCTGGATCGGGTCGAAGCGCTCGGGCCGCGCGGGACCGTACTCGGTGATCTCCATCAGATAGCGCATGAGGTCGAGGAACTGTTGCCGAGATGCCAAGGCATTCACCAAGCCAGCGGGCATGAGCGACGGGCCGCTGGTACTTTGGCTGTCGATTTGGCTCTTAGAAATCGCCACCGGCAGCCCGCTCCGCCCGGGGTCGCGCAGCACAATTGTGTCAGGGCGGTCTTCGACAAGGAGTCCGCTTACGGTGTGCCCGTCCTCCGTGACAATCGTAACCGTTTCGTATCCCTTTTTGATCGACTTCGACGGTTCCAGGATTGCCTCGACAAGCTCTGTGTCGGGGACAGCTTTGCCGAGCGCACCAAGGTCCGGCCCGAGACGCTTAGGCACGCCGCGCTCTTCCTCGAGATGGCAGCGGACGCACATGAGGGCGGGTTGATAAAAAACGATGGCACCACGGCGTGCGTCGCCGAGGCGGTGCGCTTCAGCGGCCAGGGATTTCGGGGCTTCGCTTTTGAGTTGAGCTTCCAGCATTCCCGGAGCGGGTTGCGAAGTCGGTCGGTCGTCACCCATGGCCACGACTGTCGCCAAGAGGATCGACGTGGTCAGGCAGTTCATCGAGTCGGCAGCCTCAATTCAGAACATGGATCTTCCGCGTTATGTCGCGAGCGCCCAGTTTTGGCCGTCGCGGATACGATTGTAACCGAAGACGGGTAGCGTTTGTGAATGGAACGAATGCATCGAGCGTATCGGTTTTGCGGCCCGAAAATGGCAGTAGATGGCAGTAGGTGGCAGTTTTTGGGAAGGGCTCTGGCCGTCTGGCCGTGCGCGACGCAATCGAAAACGAGTTCGTTCACGGGCGTTCGTGTTGGGCGATTGGCGGAGGGAATCTGGCCACGTCCAGGTTCGTCGGTGCATTCAAGATAGTCGCTGCGAGATGACCATGGACGGCAAAGCGCAAGCGCGCACTGTGCCTATATACATTATACCGGGTTTTACGAATTTCGTTAATGCACCCACGCCCCAAAGTGCTCGAATGCTGATCGCACGTATAAAGGCCGACAGGACTTAAGAATATTTCCAAAATTTTATTTTGGAAGTATTCGCGCACACCGCAATCGACCTTGCAGCCGGAATCTGAACCTGGCGAGAAAGGGCGAGAAAGGACAGGCCGAATGGGAAGTCGGCAAAGCCGAAGTGGTGGAGGCGTCAACCACTCGCGTCCGGGTTTCACTCCCGAACCAATCGGGGATAGAACAACCAATCGCGGCCCGGTTTCGCTCCCTCAGATATCGATCGCGAAGATCGCAGGAAGCTGCTCGAGGCGCTCACGGATCCATTCCTTGCGGTGCTCGTAATCGCGGCCCGGATTCGACATCGAACCCGCATGAACTCATCGACCGGCAGATGCTTGCCGGATCGGCAACAGAATGCACCGCCATAGATCTTCGGGTCACGTGTCTAAGTTTCAGCGATTGAGTGCGACATCGTAGTAAGCGAACCGCAGCCGCTTTCCAGTTACTCCTTCGTCCAGCAGCGTCCTGTGTAACGTGCAGCCCAGAGTTGTGATATCGCTGCCAACAACGATAATTTGCAGGGCCGCGAAATGACCGTGACGGTTGAACGATTCAAAAAAGCAAGCCGACCGACAAGTTGAAGTAAACAAGCCGAAGACACGAAATGCAGCCGCGTTACGATCACGTGACGCGGCGAGTTTGGACCTGCAACGTTTGCGTCGGTTATAGGACAAAGCCGAAGACACAATGAAAGCCGAAGAAAGCCGAAGGAAGCCGAAGCCCACGCAATGCCGCCGCGTTACGATCACGTGACGCGGCGAGTTTGGGCCTGCAACGTTTACGTCGGTTATTGGGTGAAGACGCCTATCCCAAACACCGCCCCGAAACGCGAATTGACGGTCCGGTAACAAGTTTAGGTTTGCCTGCACCCTCCGCCCAATGAGCAGCGACCGGCCCTGCGCTGCATGTCCTTCATCCTTTTCATCCTTTTCATCCTTGTCCTTCATCCTTCTTGTATCCGATGCCAACCCGGCGGGGTGGGCCCGTCGGCTTACATCATTCGCCGGTCACATCCCTGACGCACTACGCGCCCGAGACCTCGGCGATGAAACCGGCGACCAAGCGCTGGATATCGGCCGGTGGGAGGTTGTAGCGGGCATTGCCGTCCGGCAGGCCCATATTGCCGCTGATCACGAAGGCGCGCAGGCCCGCCTTGGCAAGGCTTTTTGCCTGTGCGATGCTGAGGCCGCCGACCACCTGCACCGGGACCGCCTTGCCGATCCGTTCGAAGACGGCGCGAGCCACCTCACTAAGATAGTCATCCTCGATGAGTTTCGGGTTTGCGCGCCGCGCGTCGGACTGCAGGTGGATACCAACCGCGTCGACGCCGGCCTCGACCATCCGAAGCGCGACCTCGCCTGCCTGCGAGGCGGGGCCCTGGTGCGGCAGCAAGATGTCGGAAAAGACAAGTCGCGGCAATTCGGGGCCCGCGCGCTGAACTCATCGCGCACGGCGCAGATTGACTTCGCCGTATCGGCGCCGGCGAGAGCGAGGCAATCAAAGATGTTGCCGCCGCCGGCGTAGACGCTGCGTGCCTCGCCGGCACCGCCGTCCATGGTCTTCATGTCTGCCAGCAGGAGAGCGTCGCGAAACCGCTTGCGGAAGGCGGGCACGACGTTCGAAACGCCCTGGGTCTTGAGCAGCGGCGTCCCCATTTCGACGATGTCGACTCCACCCGCCAGCGCGGCACTGGCGACCGTCAGTCCGAGATCCAAGGTCCCCACATCGACCGAAATCTGAAACGAGAGGCGGGTCTTGAACCGATCCACAACGCGGGCGGAACTCGGGTGTGTCTCCTTCACCGGCCGCTGGCCCCAGGCGGAATTGGGCCGTATCGTCTCGAAGATGGCGCCGCCGGCCAAACCGCCGCCGGCGAGTTTACCAGCGGCGTCTAGGAACGATCGCCGGCTGAGGCGCAGGTGGTGATTCGACGTCTTCTTATGATCCATATCGCAGCTCCTTTGAAGCATGAACGCTTGGGGCAGGATGTGACGCCCGAGCAACGCGACGCTTATTTCAAGCAGGATAAATTACTCTTCCGGGCCATGGCGGCAGAGAAAGTCAGGAACGGCACCGCCCAATCCTTCAACATAAGGAAAAGCCGTAAAAAGCGTAAA
The DNA here is from genome assembly GCA_963850935.1 of uncultured Isosphaeraceae bacterium. Classification (GTDB taxonomy): domain Bacteria; phylum Planctomycetota; class Planctomycetia; order Isosphaerales; family Isosphaeraceae; genus CAWFRS01. The sequence goes on along the minus strand of CAWKNT010000023.1, from coordinate 109,446 downwards.
AACCGTAGGACAAAAACCGTAAACCGTAAAACCGTAAGGACAAAACCGTAAAAACCGTAAGGACACGCATCGCATCCGTAAACCGTAAGGACACGCATCGCATCCGTAAACCGTAAGGACACGCATCGAAACCGTAAGGAAACCGTAAGGACACGCATCGCATCCGTAAGCGTATCGACGACGCCAGCGCCAACTCAACCGGTCGCGATGGTGATTTTTGGAAACGCCTGGGAAGAGGTGTTGCGAACTATACTGTGAATACGTACAGTAGACGCGACTCCATACTCAGGAGACTTCTTATGACGATGGCACGCGCTCAATTGGTCGATGTGACTCTGGCTCGCTGGTACCACTGTGTGACCCGTTGCGTTCGCCGCGCGTTCTTACTGGGAGAGGGCGAACAAAATCGCAAGGAGGGGCTCGAAAACCGGATCGAGGAACTCGCAGACATCGTCGCAGTGGCCGTCGGTGGTTTCTCTGTGCTGGATAATCACTTGCATGTGCTGTTGCGGCTCGATCCTGATGTCGCCGAAGCGTGGACGGATGAAGAAGTCGTTCGGCGTTGGGGACGGCTGTACCCGCCGCGAGACAAATCCCGTCGGCCAATGCCCCTAACCGAGCACTGGGTTCAATGGCGACTGTATGACGCTCCGTGGGTCGCGACCGCACGCCAGCGGCTGCAAAGCCTGAGCTGGTTTATGAAATGCCTGAAGGAACCACTTTCGCGTATTGCCAATCGACAGGACAAGACTCGCGGAACTTTTTTCGAGGGGCGCTTCAAGAGCATTGCTGTTTGTGATGAAGATGCGCTGTTAGCTACATCTGTTTACATCGATTTGAACCCAGTGGCAGCAGAGGTCGCGACAACTCCAGAGACAAGCGATTATACGTCAATCAAGCAGCGATTGAATCACGTCGAGGCTCAAGACGGGACCGCTCGACTGGCAGCCGCGAAGGACGGCAGTGTTGCCGGTTCGCAAGCTGCGGCCTGTCTGGAAGATTCTCTTTGGCTCTGTCCGATCGAAGACCGCCGCGGCTTGGATTCGACACGCGAAGGCATGATGCAGGGTTTCTCGCTTGGGAGCTACGTCCAACTGGTCGACTACACCGGACGGATCTTTCGCCAGGGCAAGGCGTCGATCTCGGCGGAGCTGGCCGGGATCTTTGAGCGGATCGGTTGTAGCGCCCAAAACTGGCAGAACCGGATGGAAAGGCTTCGCGATGGCCGGCTGCTGGGCGATTTCTTTGCGACGACCCGCACAAGCTGCGGGAGATTGCTGAGCGCCTCGGAATGCGGCGCACTGTGAACGTGGCGGGTTCGCCGATTTTCGCGGACGCTTAACTTGCCTATTCGACACCCAATTTTCTCCGCGGTCCGGCCAATTTTTCCCGGTTTTTTCAGCAATTGAGCGGCGCGACTTGGGTGCCGTTTAGGCAAGCTCGTTCCAATTTGTGCCCCTTCTGCGCCACTTTTCCTCCCACCTCATTCCGCCCGTGCCTCAGCGGAAACCCCTTCATTTCGGGCTTTGCGCCCACAACATCCTTCCGTTACGCCTGGGACCAAACAGCTCCCAGGATGTCCCTCGGGGCTGCCAACTTGCCTAATTGGGACCCAACTCCAATGGCCCGCTCCCAGGAACTCGCGCACCTATTCCGGCAACCTGATTCACCGGTCCAGCGGCGCTACGAGATCTGCCGCGCCTATTTTTGCGAATCCACACCCGCCGATGAGATCGCCAAACGGTTTCATCTTCACTCCTGCTCGGTACGAGCCATCGTCCGCGACTTCGCTCGCGACCCAGACGTCAACTCGCTTTTCACGGCTACCACGCCTGGCCCCAAGGCGTCCCCGAAGCGCGATGCTATTTGCGAGCGAGCCTGTGAGCTTCGCCGCAGAGGAGCCACCTTGGCCGATATTCGTGCCCTCCTCCGGCAGGACGGATTTGATGTCAGCGAATCTTATCTCTTTCGCGTCCTGCGCCGCGCAGGCGTAGCCACGACGCGCCAACATCATCCGACATCGCAACCGGGAGAATACGCCAACGACGATTCCGTCGTGCCGGACATCGCCGACATCCGGGAACTGGTGCTCGAGGACGGACGGCAATTTCCTACAAAAGTCGCCGGCCTCTTTCTGTTCTTTCCCCTGTTGCTGGATCTGGATCTGCCTCATGCCGTCAGCACCGCGCAGCTGCCTGGCTCGAAGCAGATCCCGCCACTACAGGCACTGCTCGCATTGTTGGCTCCGAAGCTGATCGGCAAGCGGCGTATCAGTCACATCTCCGACTTGTGTACCGACGAGGGAGCCGGGTTGTTCGCGGGCCTCAACGTGCTTCCCAAGACAACCTACGCGACTGACTATTCTTATAAGACCGAGCGGGCCATGGCCGACCGGCTCATCGCCGCCGTGATCGCCAAAATACCGCTGGGCGACCCTCCCTTAAGCTTCAACCTCGACTTCCACGCAGTTCCCTTTCGCGGCGACCAGCCCGATCTGGAGAACCATTGGGTACCGACGCGAAACCGGGCTCTTCCCTCGGTGATGGCGTTCGTGGCACAAGCCGCTGGCCGACGCGTGATCTGTTATGCAACCGCCAACATCCTTCGAGACGAGGCTGATCGCATGGTCCCCAAGTTCGCCGACTACTGGAAAGAACAAACAGGACACTACCCGGCGCGTTTACTATTCGACTCGCGTGCGACCACTTACGCCGGCCTGAATCAATTGACGCGACGCCGGGTTGGTTTCATCACCATTCGCCGACGCGGGTCGGGCATGCTGGCACGCGGAACGATTGCCCGCGGACCGCTGGCAGCATTGCCAGATCACTCAAGCCAAGGGGAAGGCCGCCAAATCCAGTATGTCGATGAATGGGTCCAGCTCGACGGTTACGACGGCACTGCGCGGCAACTGATCGTGACGGGGTTGGGGCACGAGTCTCCGACCTTTTTCTTGACCAACGACCTGCCGCAACGGCAAACCGCCCGCGAAGTCATCCAAACCTACGCCAGCAGAAATCACGTGGAGAACATGCTTGGGGAACAGATCAGTTTCTTTCATCTCGACTGCTTATTTCTACTGTATCTCGGGCTTGACGAATTTTAACAGGTTGTGTGACATCCTCTTCGGTCACGGAGGTCTCTATGGAGGATGGATGTCATGGACCGACGATTCGAATGGCGGTTTGACGAGATGATGGAGCAAGCCGAGGTTTCTCCCGAGCTGCTCAAGGATCTGTTGCCTCGGGTGCGTCTTTTCCTCGAGCCTTTCTTGCAGAGCTTGTCGGGATCCTCGAAAAAGCAGCATGCTCTGGAGTACACGACGGGCTTGATGTCCGGACTGAAGCACAAAACTGGCGAGGGAATTGCCTACCTGTACGACCAAGACCGACAGGGAATTCAGAAGTTCGTCGGACAAACAGCTTGGGATCATCAACCTCTGCTGCGCACCCTCGCGGTTCAGGTCGGCATAGAGTTGGGCGAAGCGGAAGGAGTGATCGTGTTCGACCCCTCGGCGTTTCCCAAGAAAGGCGATAAATCGGTTGGCGTCGCCAAGCAATGGTGCGGTCGTCTCGGCAAAATTGAGAACTGCCAGGTCGGGGTCTATATGGCATACGTCACACGGAAGGAACATGCGATCGTTAATACACGTTTGTATCTTCCGAAAGCATGGGCCAAGGACCTTCGGCGTCGCAAGGAAGCCGGCGTGCCCCGATCGATCAAGTTTCGTACTCGCCATCAACTGGCGTTGGAGATGTTGGAGGAATGCGGAGGGGTACTGCCACACATGTGGATCGCGGGTGATGACGAAATGGGCCGTCCCTCTGGTTTTCGGCTGGAATTGCGTAACCTCGGCAAGCGGTATCTGCTGGCGGTCCCCTCGAACACGCTGATTCGCGACCTCGACGCACCACCGCCGGAGTACTCGGGACGAGGACCACGTCCCCGGAGTCCTTTCATACGAGTAGATGCTTGGTGCAAAAAGCTGCCTGAGGATGCCTGGACCACGATTGATGTACGTGACGGGGAGAAAGGGCCGCTGGTGATCCAAGCCGTGAAGATTCGGGTTCAGGCACGGACCGAGACCGGTGGTACCGGTCCGGACGAGCTGTTGTTTGTGACTCGAGAACGCCAAGCGGATAACACCTACAAGCTTGATTACTATTTGTCCAATGCGGACGCCCAGGTGCCGCTGGAGGAATTCGCCAGGGTGACCAAGGCGGCTCATCGGGTCGAGGAGTGTATCGAGCGAGCCAAAGGGGAAGCGGGCTTGGCGGACTATCAGGTGAGGAACTGGATAGGCTGGCATCATCACCAAACCCTGTCGCTGATAGCCGCGTGGTTCCTGAACAAGGAGACGCGGCGGGGAAAAAATACAAACCCCCGCGCTGACGTTTCCACAACTGCGGCAGTTGATCGCCAGCCTGATCGACGCCTACCTGCAGACGAATCTGAACGTTTCCCTTTGCCGCCGGAGCACGCGTTGGTTACAGCGCAACGAACAAGCACGCTTTTACCGTTATCGTTCACGTAACATGTCCCGTCCAATGACGGGATATCGAATAACATCGAATGGCCACCGCCGGATTGCCTCGATGTAGCGAGTGGAACGGCTGTTCGCAAATCCATGCGGTCGGGTCATCCAGCCGCGTCAAAAGAGTGTAGTGCCAGACGCACAACTCCGCTCTATCCCGCCCCAATCATCCCGAAACGCGAGACCCTTACCCCGCCGTAACAGAGTGGAACGGCTGTTCGCAAATCCATGCGGTCGGGTCATCCAGCCGCGTCAAAAGAGTGTAGTGCCAGACGCACAACTCCGCTCTATCCCGCCCCAATCATCCCGAAACGCGAGACCCTTCCCCGCCGTAAGCTTGCGGTAAAGCCGCATCGTGCGCTGATCGCCGAAGACTCTGGCGACGGCAGACTCCTCTTGGTGCCCGATCGGACCATCCAGCTTTGCCTTGCCGCTTAAACTAACCGCGTCCATGTTCATTCCTACGCTATGAATGTCCTTGTCGCTTTCCTTGTCGCTTGCCGCTTAAACTAACCGCGTCCGGGTTCATTCCTACGCTATGCATGTCCTTTTCGCTTCGCTATGCATGTCCTTTTCGCTTTTCGCTTCGCTATGCATGTCCTTTTCGCTTTCATGTCCTTTTCGCTTTCCTTTTCGCTTCTTTTTCGCTATGCATGTCCTTTTCGCTTTCCTTTTCGCTTGGCATGTCCTTTTCGCTTTGTCCTTTTCGCTTGTCCTACGAAGACCAGGTTGTCGCGCCGGCGGATGAAGTCGCCTGTGGCCAGCTCTTCCATCTGCGCGGTCGATGAATTGAGCATTGAACTTCCAGTCGAACGCTTCCAGAGTGACCGGCTCCCGAAATTTCGCCTTCTGGATTCGCAATTCCGTGCTCCGCTCGCGCCGCCGCTGTGCGGGGACGCCGAGCAAGCTTTCAGACAGCCAAGCTTTCAGACAGCCAAGTTTCTCGTCAGACGAAGAGGTTTAGCAGCCGCCGCGTGGGCGGTCTTTTTTCGTACGCTACTTGACACAGAAGAGCGATTTGATACTTCTGTCCATTACTGTCGTTGTGGACATGACGAAGGCCGCGAACGCTCGCCGCTGTTGCAGGAGTCTCATTGATGCCCACCTACGCCCGGGGTCAGATCGTCGTTGAAGACCAAGTCGGCGTCTACCACTGTATTGCCCGCTGCGTCCGGCGGGCGTTCCTCGGTGGCGTCGATCCCTACACCGGGCAGGACTTTAGCCACCGCAAAAAATGGATTCTCGATCGGATGCGTGAGTTGGCAGGGCGCTTTGCCATCGGGGTTTGTGGCTATTCGGTGATGGACAACCATTTGCATGTGCTACTTCGGCTCGATCCCGCTGTCGTGGCCGGATGAGGAGGTCGTGCGACGATGGGGCGGCTGTTCCCGCCGCGCGATAAATCTCGCCGGCCACTGCCCGTTACCGAGCACTGGGTTCAATGGCGCCTGACTGACGCCCAGTGGATCGCGACGGCACGCAAGCGCCTTCAAGAGTGCGACGGTTGGTTCGGAAACGCGATGCCAGGAAGACCGCGGCTATTCGTGCATCCTTCGCACGCCGTCGTCGGCTCGGCACGCAATCCGAAGAGATTGACGATTGCGCGCAAAGTCGATCAAAAATTGCAGATGTTTAATTAATGGATCACGGCGGCGATTGCAAGCCTTTTCCCGGAACGATACGTCGTTCGCGAATCGCGGCGATCGCGTTTAGGGGTTTGTATCTGACCGGCCCAGAGCCACTTGAGCGTCAAGCGACGTCAATGAGGCATGGCGCTTGTTCTCGGCCGGGACGATCGTGGCCGGAACAAACTCGCATACGACGTAGTTCTGAGCCGGCTCCGCCTGTGATCCGCGCGAGCGCGGTATGTTCGGACATCTCGGAGCCGATACCGGTCGCGGTGCGTCTCGATCCAGTTGAGAAAGCCTGGCACGTCATTGGGCATGCGGTTCAATAGCACGCAGCGCAACGGTCGCTCGGCCGAAATTTTTTCCCAATCCGGAGGTCGTTTTTCCTGGTGGCGGCGCGAGTAGATCCGTTGCAAGCAGAGATACTGATCGGCAGCGTCGTACGTCCAAGGTTCGGGCCGGAACGGAATGCCAAGATCCGTCCGTACGCAAACAAGTTCCGCGTCGGTGCCGAGCTCAGCCCAGAACCAACGAGCAAAATCGCGTGCAGTCCGATCCCAGGGTGTGCGATAAGGGGTCACGAGGTCGTGCCCGACCCGCATCAGTCCCATCATTACCAAAGCGATCGTAAGAGCAGGAATAGCCAATCGTCCCAGTGGTAATCGCTGGGCACGCGTACAAAGCCAGCCCAGCCCAGCGGCGGCCATGAGCAAAGTCGAAGGGACAAGAAACTGAGCCACGCGTGCGCTCATTCCATACGGGTAGCGACGCACGGCCGCGGCTGCTAACACAAGTAAGAATGGGAAGACGAGCAACAGGACGATTCTGAGGTTGCGCCGGCACTGCAGATTTATCCCTACGACGAACGATCCGAAAATCAGAATGGTCAGCCAGGCCAGGCGGTTGGCGCCGTGGGGATACGCAAACAGCGGCCCGGTGTGTGTGCGGAAGAGCCAGCCCGCGAGCGCCGCCGGGTCACGCCACGAAGGCGGAAATGCCCCGATCCAAAAGTTGACCAGATATGCCCGGTCTGCGGGCGCCGCGTGGTATTGACCCAGTGCGGCCATGCACACCATCGCCAGCGTTGCCGACGCCAAGAATCCGGCGAACGACGCCGCAAGCTTAAAGCTGAACCGCCTGCAAACTTCAACCACGCCGACGATGGCGATTGCACCGATCACGAAAATCGACGGCAATGACATTGATATGGCCAAAGGCGTCACGGCAGCCAACGCCCAAAGGGGACGAAGCCGCCCCTGACTTTGTAGCCACACCACAGCAAGGTAGAGAAGAATCAGACTGACGAGCAGATCGGCTGAGTACGGCTTGACCTCCGCGGCATAGCGAATCGGCGGTTCCGAAACGGCGAAAATCGCGACTGCCAGTAACGTGGCTCTTGTCCGGTACCCGAGTACGCACCGGGCCAGGACATAAAAAAGCGGCACGCTTGCGATGGCGCACGCGACCGGAATCAGCCGCAGCGAAAGCTCCGAAAATCCTATGAACTGTAGAGCAATCCATTCCAGGGCCAGAAATCCGAGCGGGCACACCTGACGGTATGCCAAGGGCTGTGACAGCGCGGTCCAAGGGCGATCGAGCAGGTTCGCCGCCAGCATCGTCTCGTCGCACCACATCGGGTAGTTCAGCAGACAGCGCACCAGGCGCAGCACCGCACCCAGAATGATGAATCCGAGAACGAGACGTGAGAATCTGACCGGTGAAATGACCTCTTCGTCCTCATGATTCACCGCGTCAGGCATGCCGAAGAGCCTCCGTGCCGGTCACGCTTCTGCCTTTCGGATTTTCTCATCTCGCATCTATCATCGGCTTTGCCTTAATGTTCATTTACAACTAGTTCGCGGAAATGCGCAGAATCTCAAAAACAACCGAATTCTCTGGCGGTTCAGCGTCAATAACGTCTAACGAAATGATTAAGGGAGGAATGTTAGCCGGTCGCTTGAGAGCCCAGTGCGCGCTCGGCCAGGATGATCGCGCCTTGTACGGGTTCCGCGACGAGCGAGACATCCACGTCGTATCCTTGCCGGCTGAGATTGTCGATCATGCCCTGTCGAACGATTGTGGCGGAGAGGAGGAATCCGCCGGCGATCGCTAAAGGCAGCGGTCCTGACGGCCATCCCAGCGAGCGCGCAACCGCGGCAACCATCTCAGCGAGCTCCGCGGCCGCGGGTTTCAGCAGCCGCTCGCCGATGTCGGGGGCCTCGGAACATGCGGCCAGCACGTCGGCAGCAAGGGAGGCGATCCGGGAGCGGTCAAAGCCGGGGGCGTAAATCCGGGTTACGATTTCCGCTGGGCTCGTCGCCCCGAGCCGCGCAGATCCGATCGGAAAGGGGGTCGTTGCTTGCGAACTGAGGCTCGCGGCCATCCCATCGGCGGGCAACGAGCCGCAAGGCATCAAGCACGACGCCATAAGCACTCCCCTCATCGCCGATCAGGTGTCCCCAGCCGCCGGCGCGTGCGGTTCGTCCATCCGAAGCTCGGCCGACCGCAATTGAGCCGGTACCGGCAATCACTCCAACTCCCCAACCAGCGGGCGTGCCGGCCGCGACTACGAGGTCGCCATCGTTGACCATGACCAGCCGGTTCCCCCATCCAGCTTCGTCGGACCAGCCTGCAAGTAGCGCGCGATCGTCAGGCCGGTCGAAACCGGCTAACCCGAAACAGACGACATCGACCTGGGCACGGCTCATCCCGGCGGCATGGAAGGCGGCCGTGATCGCTGCGTCGATTGCTCGGTGCGCGGCGTCTGCACCGACGGCTTTGGCATTCGATGGTCCCGACGTTCCGCGACCTAGCACGTGCCCTCCGGGCAGAGCAAGCCACGCCTCCGTCGCGGTCCCTCCGCCGTCGACGCCGAGCAGCCGAATCTGCGATTGTGATCCGATGTGCGTCACGGTAGATCTCTCCCACCCGCCGCCTTGATCGCGGCCCGAACCTGGCCATGGTGCGCGTCCAGCAAAGTTTGAGCCGCGTCAGGGTCGATGCCTGTCAAAGCCACGACGAGCGCCCGTTTCAGGCGTCCTTCGCACTGCATCAGGATCTGGGCGGCCCGATCGTCGTCCACGCCCGCCAGGTCTCGCAGAATCCGCCGACTGCGAATGCGCAGCTTTTCGTTCGACGGCTGGAGGTCGACCATCCAATTCCCCAGCGTCTTGCCGATCCGCACCATCGCTCCCGTTGAAATCATGTTCAAAATCATCTTCGTGGCCGTTCCTCCTTTCAACCGCGTGGATCCCGAGATGATCTCCGGGCCCACGAGCGGGGCGATCTCGAGGTCGACGGCTTGGCCGATCGGGCTGGGACGATTGCATGCGATGCCGACGGTTGCTGCTCCCCGGCGGCGAGCCTCTGCCAAGGCGCCGATCACGTAGGGAGTCCTGCCCGATGTGGCAATGCCGATGACGAGATCTTTTTCGTTCACGTTGAGCGCCACGATGTCTGCGGCGCCACGGTCAGGATCGTCCTCGGCTCCTTCAACGGCACGGACGAGAGCGGGCGTGCCTCCCGCGATTAGCCCGACGACCATTTCCGGCGGAGTGCTGAACGTGGGAGGACATTCCGCGGCATCGAGGACACCCAGGCGACCAGACGTGCCGGCGCCGACGTAAATCAGTGCCCGCCGCGCTCCAGTCGCTCGGCCGCCCACTCGACCGCGCGTGCGATCGGTTCGGCTTCGGCCGCCACGGCTGCCACGACGTGGGCATCCTCGGAGTTCATCAAACGGACGAAGTCGAGCGCAGTCAGTGAGTCAATGGACTCGGAATGCGGATTCGCGATTCGGTTAACAGGTCATCTGCAAGCGCCATCGTTGTGTCAGCCGCACAGTGAAAAGCCGATCGCCTCACGGACCGGCGACGACCTCGACGTTGGAATTCATGGGTTCTTGAGGCAAGAAGCGGCTCGCGATCATCCCGACGCAACAGACTGTGGACGACCCGACCAGGGCGAACCAAGGCCACGCGAGCGCCGTACCAAATTTCGCAAAGCTGACCGCAATCAGGCCTGCGAGTACTCCCGCCAGGGCGGCCGACTGCCCGACCCGCCGCGTCAGGATCCCGAGCAGGAAGAGTCCCAAAAGAATGCCAGAGACGAACGAGGCAATCGCCAGGGCATTGTTCACCACATTATCTTTGAGCTCGCGAGCACCAAAGGCCACCGCTGTCAAAACGCAGCCCCAGAGCACGGTCATCGCGCGCGAGACGCGCATGAGATGCTTCTCGTCGGTCTGACCGGAGAACGGCCGGTAAAGGTCGTTGACAATTGTCGAGGCCGACGCGTTCAATGAACCGGCGAGCGTCCCCATGGCGGCCGAGAAGATGGCGGCGATGACCAAACCGAGGACGCCGGTCGGCAGGTAGTGAATGATGAAGTAGGTAAACCGTTCGTCGGACCGGATTGGGGCTCCAGAGACAGGAAACACGCCGAAGAACACCCAGAGGCTCACGCCAATGAAAAGAAAAAGGGCGAATTGGGTAACGATCACAAAACCGCTGGCAACGAGTGCGCCGCGGCCTGCCCGCGAGAACGCGCCGCCAGATAGCGCTGAACCATCATCTGGTCCGCTCCATGTGTCGCCGTGTTGAGCACCATTCCGCCAATAAGACCCGCCCAGAACGTGTATGGCCGCGTCAGGTCGGGACTGAAATCCAGCAATCGAAACTTACCGGCGCTCGCGGCCACTTGAACAAGTTGTGACCAGCCTCCAGGCAATTTGCCCACCAAGATAAAAAGGGCCCCGAGCGCACCAGCAATGTAGACGCTGAACTGGATGACGTCAGTCCAGATCACGGCTCTCATCCCGCCCAGGAAGGTGTAGACGACCGTAATCGCCGCCACGGCGACGATTGCAGCCCCGGCCGACCACCCGGTCAGATGTTGCAGCACGGTCGCCGCCAAAAACAGCCGCAGGCCGTCCCCCAGCGACCGCGCGACCAGGAACAAAACCGAGGCCGTCGTCCGCGTCGGCCCTCCAAACCGGTCCCGAAGCAACTGGTAGGCGGTAAAAATCTCTCCACGAAAGTAGGCGGGCAAGAGAACGGTCGCCACAATCACCCGACCAAAGATGTAGCCGAATGGCAGTTGCAACAGGGTAAAGTCACCCTGGTACCCAACGCCGGGCACGCTCAGAAAGGTCGCAGTGCTCGTCTCCGTCGCCACGATCGAGATCATGACCGCCCAGGCAGGAATGTCACTCTCGGCGAGAAAGTACCCCTTCAAGCCTTGCGATTTCGAGCCCAGCCAACCCCCTAGCACAGTGCATCCGGTGACATAGAGTGCGATTACGGCCAGATCGATTGGATTCATAAGCTGATTTAATCTGATCAATTAACTGGATTGCGAAACACACAGTGAGCTGCCGAAGGTTACCGCGGGCACTACCGCTTCACGCATTTAGCCATTTGCTTACTCGAATTTGTGCCTCACAGCGTAGCACGAGCCGCGCTCTTAAGGAAACGAGAGCTTCCCGAGCAATTTGGGCGCACTGGCTCCTGTGACCGGAGGAAGAAACGCAGGCATGCCACGGAGAGTCATATCGGCCAGGACGGCAAAGACCATCGCCTCGCGCGCGTCCGAGGGAACGCCGAGGTCATCTGACCGCCGTATTGGCACCGGGGCGACAAGCGCGGCGATACGTTCGATGAGCGCCGTGTTCTTCACGCCGCCGCCTGCCACGACGATCTCTGCGATGGGCGCGCCGAGTTCGGCACATTGACAAATCCCCAGCGCGATCGTTTTGGCCGTGAATTCGACAAGCGTGGCCATCAGATTGGAGTCATAGGCGCCATGTCTTGCGGCCGACCGACCGACAAAAGCGTCGCCATACATCTCGAAACCCGTCGATTTGGGCGGACGGCGAGCCAGATAGAGATCTTCCGCGAGCAGGTCGGCGAGCAGTCGTTCGTTTACTTTTCCAGCCCGAGCAAACTGACCGTCTCGATCATACTCGAGCTCGCCGTCCGAGAGCTGGCGTGCCAAACGGTCCAGGGGCGAATTGGCCGGTCCAGTGTCAAACCCGATAACACGAGTGGGATCTTCGTGCAGGACGGTAAGATTGGCGATCCCGCCGAGATTCAAGATCGCCCGCCGACCGGGCGCTCCCAACTTGCTGGTGTTGAACAATAGCGTGTCGGCGATCGGTGAAAGAGGTGCGCCTTCGCCGCCCGCGGCGATGTCGTGCGCACGGAAATCGGCGAAAACGGGGCAACGCGTTCGGACAGCAATGACGTCACCATCCCCGAGTTGAATCGTAGCCCGCAGTGCATCGGCGATACCACTGTGGTGATAGACCGTCTGGCCGTGCGAGCCAATGATATCCACATCCTCGAGTGAGATCGCCGCCTCCTCGAGGGAACGCAGGCAAGCCGTCGCAAACGCCTCGCCAATCCTGACATCGAGCTCAGCAATGGCGCGAACATCCAGGTCGGCCGCTCCAAGAATCTGGCGCCTTACATCGGGGACATGGGGATGCTCGCAATACGAAATCAGCTCGACCGCGATCTCGCTCCCCTGCCCGCTCAGGCGGCAAATGGCGACATCAATCGAGTCGGCACTCGTCCCCGACATCAGGCCAACGACCAGGCGCGACGGCTTGACGCTCCGCTCGTGTAGCACCAAGAATGGGTTCGACATCCGCGTTCTGTTCCCGACGGCGATATATCGGCTCCGGCCTAACGCTCGTTCATAATGTGGGCTTGAGCGTCATCGCACCAGTGAGTCGTCCCGTTTCGAGTACCATGCCAAATTGACGTTTACCGCATCGCCAACCCGTTAACCCACAAAATTGCGTTCATAAGAGAAGATCGATGATCAAGCTTGTACTACTTCGTCACGGTGAGAGCATTTGGAACAAAGAAAACCTCTTCACTGGTTGGACGGATGTCGATCTGTCCGAACAGGGGAGGGACGAGGCCCGGCAGGCGGGAGTGCTTTTGAAGGGCGAGGGATTCACGTTTGACGTTGCGTTCACGTCGGTGTTGAAGCGGGCGATCCGCACGCTCTGGATCGCGCTCGACGAGCTAGACTTGATGTGGATACCGGTTGAGCATTCCTGGCGGCTCAACGAGCGCCACTACGGGGCGCTTCAAGGCTTGAACAAGGCGCAAACCGCGGCCAAGTATGGGGACGAGCAAGTGTTGGTATGGCGTCGCAGCTACGACGAGCGGCCGCCGGCTCTGGAAAAATCAGATTCCCGCTATCCCGGCAACGATCCGCGCTATCGTGGATTGAATCCGGCGGAGCTCCCTTTGACTGAATGTCTCAAGGATACGGTCGCCCGGTTCCTTCCTTACTGGAATCAGACGATTGTGCCCGCGCTGACGTCGGGCAAGAAAGTGATCATCGCGGCCCACGGCAACAGTCTTCGGCGCTGGTCAAGCACCTGGACTTGGTCTCCGATCAAGAGATCGTTGGGCTGAATATTCCCACGGGTATTCCGTTAGTCTACGAGCTAGATTCGGGGCTCAAGCCGCTCCGCCACTATTACCTCGGTGACCCCGAGGCCGTCGCCAAGGCGGCGGCGGCCGTCGCCAATCAGGGCAAGGCAAAGTGAACTCGGCTGGCTTGCCTCAGAACAACGTATAAATGAACGGCGCAGCTGCAGTCTGGGAGAGCAGAATCAAGGTGCACAACAGCAGCATGACGATCACGATCGGCAGCAACCACCATTTTTTGTTCTCGGCCAGGAACGCCCAGAATTCGCTCAATAGGCTTTCACCTTGAGATTGGGCGGCCGCCTTTTGAACTCGTTGGCAAATTCGCCAGTTGGTTTATTCATTTTCGGCCTCAGCTTCAGAGAGGGCAGCGATCAACCTAAAACTGCTTGAAGTAACGGCGTAAGTCGGCGGGTTGCGACTTGGGCAGCCAGTATGAATTCCGTTCGGACGAGCGAGCGCGATGGAGCGGGTCGCGGCCGGCCAGACGAAACACCAATCCTATCGGGGTAAATAGCCCGAAGAACATCACCACGAGCATGAGTTGCGACACAATCCAACCGATCGGGAACGCCAGGATCATCCAGCCGACATAAATCCATCGTAGCCAATCCGGCCAGACCAAACCCAAGGGACCGATCGTGAGAGCGATCAGGCCCAGGACGAGCGCCTGGCCGATATGGCCGTGCGCCAGGCCCTGCCACATCGCCATTCCGCCGAAAAAGATTAACCACAGACCTGCGAATTGGCGGAGCGTCGTCCGCGGCGGATCAAAAGGTATGTCAGACCAGTGCATCGACCGTCTCTTGTCGAATAGCAACCCGGTGATGAGACCAATACGCTTGGGCCAACATTGCCTCCTCGTCAATCGAGCTGGAACTGGGCCAGATACGCCTCGCGAGCTTCCAGGCCGGCTTCACGGGTGATGGCGTCTTTGGCGATCACGATATCTTCCATTACGAGCACGTCCATGTCGGTAGCCATGAAACAGCGGTAGGCGTCTTCGGGCGTGCACACGATCGGCTCGCCCCGCACGTTGAAGCTCGTGTTGATCAGAACCGGGCAACCGGTCAGTCGATTGAACGCCGAGAGCAAACGATAAAGTCGCGGGTTGCGCTCCTCGTCGACGGTCTGGAGCCGGTGCTGTAATCGACGTGCGTCACCGCGGGAATTTCGGATCGGACGACGTTGACCCTGCGCCGCAGGTCAGGGTCGTCGGTCATGGTCTTCTTTTCCAGAGCATCCACGGCAACGCGCCGGTGCTCGAGGACGTCCGCGACGAGCAACATATACGGACTCTCGTGCTTGGGATCAATGTCGAACCATTCGGCCGCCCGCTCTTTCAAGACGACCGGAGCGAATGGGCGAAAGCTCTCGCGAAACTTGATCTTAAGATTCATCGTACTCTGCATGGCCGGCGAGCGGGGATCGCCCAGAATGCTCCGAGCGCCTAAGGCCCTGGGACCAAACTCCATTCGACCCTGGAACCAGCCCACGACCTTGCCGTCGGCCAGCACGCCCGCGACGTGGTCGAGCAGATCCACGTCATCTTGAAATTGTTGTACAGTTGCGCCTTGTGACGACGCGAACCGAAGGATCTGCTCGTTGGTGTAGCCGGGGCCCAGAAAGCTCCCTTCCTGGGCATCGTGGCCTGCAGGCCGGCGTGGGTTTTCCAGGAGTTGGTACCAGACGAACAGGGCCGCGCCCAGGGCGCCGCCGGCGTCGCCGGCGGCCGGCTGAATCCAGAGATCGTCAAAGTCGCCCGCGCGTAGCAAATGGCCGTTGGCCACGCAGTTGAGTGCCACTCCACCGGCTAGGACCAAGTGGTTCATACCCGTGCGAGCCCGCACGTGCCGCGCGATCCGAAGAACGACTTCCTCGGCAACCGCCTGGATGCTAGCGGCCACGTCCATATGCCGTTGCTCTAGTGGCGACTCCGGGGCCCGGGGCCGACCGCCGAACAGCCGGTGAAACCGCTGATTGGTCATCGTTAGGCCCTGGCAGTAATTGAAATAATCCATATCCAGCCAAAAACTGCCATCCGGCTTCAAGTCCATCAGTCGCTCGAGGATCAAATCTTTGTAAGTCGGCCGACCATAGGGAGCTAATCCCATCAATTTGTACTCGCCGCTGTTGACCTTGAAACCGCAGTAATAGGTGAATGCGGAATACAAGAGACCCAGCGAGTGCGGGAATGCGATGTGGTCAAGCAGGCGGATGCGATTTGCCTCGCCCACTCCGTACGTGGCCGTGCTCCATTCGCCGACTCCATCCAGAGTCAAGATCGCGGCCCGATCAAAAGGGCTCGGAAAGTAGGCACTCGCAGCGTGGCTTTCGTGATGGTCGGTGAAGATCAAGCGTGCCCGCGTATCGCTGCCAAGACCGCGCCGCAAAGTCCGGCGCATGTGCAACTTGTCTTTGAGCCAGAGCGGCATCGCCAGCCGAAAACTTCGAAATCCGCTGGGAACGTATGCCAGGTAGGTTTCGAGCAGCCGTTCAAACTTCGTGAGCGGTTTGTCGTAAAACGCGACGTAATCGAGGTCTTGTGGCGATAGCCCAGCTTGCTGCAGGCAATACTCGATCGCGCAGGCTGGAAACGCCGGATCATGCTTTTTTGCGCGTAAACCGCTCTTCCTGGGCCGCGGCGACAATATGTCCATCAATCACAAGCGCGGCGGCGCTATCGTGGTAAAACGCCGAGATCCCCAGGATCGCAGTCATTGAGCGGCACCCGTTGTCGATCCCGTCCCTGACTACCCGACAGGGACGACGACTTCCTGATCATAACCGGTGCCATCGACGAGTTTCCACTAGTCGGACAGTGCCTCGATCGGAGCATAAAGCAACCGTCCACCGGCAAGGATCAACATCCCCAGGCCACCCACCGCTAACACGACCATCAGGGCGGGCAGAAGATAAAGAGCCAACCCAACCTGGATGATCCGGCCCGCCAGGCGGCTCGCCGCCGGGGATTGTTTCATGTCTCTCACCGGCCGAACGACTTGTCGCGAGCACACTATTGGCTGCAAGACATTCATGATCGTAAGCCTTTTGACCGCAGTTCGTTCTGATCCTAGAGTAAGCTTAGGCCACGGAATGCCTCTTTCGGAACTGCCGATCGCGAATATTTTGACTGGCAGTTCCGATCGGAGAGCGTTTGCCGGTTCTCCTCAACCCGCTTCTGACTGTTTACGCGACAAGCTTCACCCATTGATAGCATCCATGCGAGCAAGCATAAAAGAAAATTGGCCACGTAGTCACTACCAGTCGCCGAGCTGAGTAGCTAGATTGGGTGCGGGTGCGAGGCCGTCGATGGTCTCGTGCACGCACGAAAGAACAGGTGGCGTGTTGTGATCTGTCAACATGATCTGGTCGCCTACGCGACCTGGGTTGACCTACACGCATTTTTGATTTGACTAGATCGGACGGGTTCGTTTACATTTTGGCGGACAAGGCCCAGACACTTTAAGCAATGCGGCGAGTGGCGAACTGAGCTCGGATCGATCGAAAAAGCGGCAATGTGGTGAGAAGCGGAGCATGCCGATCAAGTAGCGCGTTTATGACACGCCGCGAATTACTCTCGAACTACGATCCACGGCCGACTGAGCTGGTGCCGTCAGTGTAATCGCTTTGCTGGCTGTAAAACTTTGATCGGCTGTATTCGTTCACTCAATCAGTACTTTTGAAATTTTAAATACTTTCTTTTGGGTAGACATGCACGATGGACACTATTGACAGGTCCCACTCGAACTTGCCAGCCCAGTTTTCCACGCAATTATCCCCTCTCCCCCCTCAGACACCCGCGCTGTCGTTTGAACAGACTGGCGCTGTCGATCAATATCGGTCCCAAGGTGATCGTCCGGGGTTTGACTCGCCACTGGATGCTGATTTTGCTCTTGTGGGCGTCGCTGTCGGTTCCCGCCGCGCTGCTTATCCACTACTTTGTGGAGCCGAACTTTGAAGCATCCAGTCTGCTTGAAATCGACCCGCTCCAGGACAACATCTTTGGTCCGTTAGCCCGAGAAACCGGCGAAGATAGAAACGTCCCATTCCTGCAGACTCAAGTTTCCCTTATTACGAGCAACGGAGTACTGGAGGAGGCCCTCAACAGTCCCGAGATTGCCATTCTGCCGACAGTGAAGAAATGGGAAGATCCTCAATACGACCTTCGTAAGAAGTTAAAGGTCTTTGTCGTTCCCGATACCAACCTCATCCGCATAAGCATGGAGCTACAGGTTAGGGATGAAGCAGTAAAAATTGTCCATGCCGTTTCCGACGCGTATATCAAGTATACCCTCGAGGCCAGCCGTGCGAAAACACGCAGTCAGACAGCAAGCTATGAACAACAGGTCGAGAAAATCCACAATGATATCGACAAGAAACAAAAGGAGTTAAAAGCCCTGGTCAAGAAGGGCAACGTCAAGTTAACCAGTGCCGATCTACTCAATTCCAAGAGCGAGTCGGACCCGGCGCAGCCGACTTTCAAGTCTCTGCCGGAGGATCATCTGCAAAGGATGATTTCCGAGACGTATCAAACCGACCTTGAGATTTTCGAGGCGCAGTCTCTGCTTGAGGCAAAGCAAGCAGCCAACCAGGCGACTCAGGAAGCGGCAGAGCATCAAGGTCGCGAAAGCAAGCGGGATCTTGTTGCCCGCATTGAAGCGGAATTCCTAAAAGAGCCGGCCGTGGCTGAATTGGCCGACGAGATTGAAAAAGTACAGAATCATCTCGACCACAATAAGAGCCTGGCACGTCAAGCGAACGAGCCCTCGACCCGCGCCGCCACTAAGCAATTGCAAAAACTGAACGAGCGGTACGTGATGTTGTGGAAAAGTAAATACGAAGAAATCGGCGAGCGATTGCGCCTTGCTTCGGGTGCCGTTCATTCCCTCGCCAGCATCAAAGAGTTAGAGCTCAAGATCGCAATGCTAATGAAAAGGAAAGAAAGACAGACCTCGCTCTTGGAGAAAGTCGAATTTAAACAAAAAGGATCCAGCGAAGACACGTTCGACGCCGCGTACCTGAATTATCAGCTCAGCAGCCTGTTTCAAGTCGAGGAACAGGTAAGGAAAAATCTTGAGCAGTTAAGATATGAAGCCGTTCATGAGCGATTTCGCGTAATTAAACGAGAGGAAGCCTCCGCCGCAAAACTTGCGTCCAGCAACAAGAAACTCAAATACATGGCAGCGGCGCCGGTGGGCATCCTCTTCGCGATGTTGGGCTTATTTCTTTTGCTGGAGATCAAGGACCAGCGCGTTGCTGATCCCGACTCGCTTCAGACCCGCGTCCGGTCGGAGGTTTTCGCCCTACCCCCGTTACCCAATCCGTATGCAATGCGCAGGCTGAAAGAATCGGTTGTCGACTCCCAGCGCGAACAATTTAGCCAGCGACTCGATCATCTTCGATTCGCGGTGTGCGGCAACACGGCTGAGCTGGGCAGGGGACGGTGTGTGATGCTCACGAGCGCGATCGGCGGGGAAGGCAAAACGACGGTCGCCGCGCAGCTTGCCGCACGCTGCGGCAATGCGGGGGTCCACACGCTGCTGATCGACTCCGACTTTCGCCGCTCGTCGCTTTGCCACCTCCTGCAAGTTCCCGATGGACCCGGATTGACGGACCTGCTTAGCAATAAGACAACCTTCGACCAGGTCGTCATGCCAGTGCAAGGCGGCGAATTTTACCTTCTGTCAGCCGGTAGTCCCGTTGACGACACCATCCGCAGCCGCATGCTGCAAGGCCCCAATTTTGGGCAATTGATCAAACAACTGCGCCAACTTTACGACCTCATCATCATTGACTCTCCCCCTGTCCTCCCCGTCCCCGATGCGCTCATCATGGGCAAGTGGGCCGATGGCGCAATCCTTGCCGCACGATACGACAAGAGCCGGTTTCCCCAAGTCGAGCGAGCCCGGCGCACATTGGACAACGCGGGAATTCCTGTCCTCGGAACCGTCATCAACGGCATGAAAGACACCAACTCGTATTATGGAAGTTACGAGCACAACAGACGGCCAACTTCCGAATCCGAAACGTCCAACGCGGTCTAGACTCTCAATAGATCGCCGTGGCATGCGCCATCGGTTCCGAGGAAGAATCCTGACGGATTCTCGGTTACTTCGGCGTTGCTGGCAAAGAAGATGCACTGACCTGCGCGGCGGGTTGGCTGCAACCCACAACCTTATTTTCGATAGCGTAATGAATCAACCCCGGCTGGGATGCAAAGGCAACCCACGGGGACGAAGTCCGCGCATTGTTGACGCGGTCAGCGTTGTGGTATCATAAAGACCGTCGTGTGAGGCATCGGCTTCGATGTCGATCCAAATTGCTTCCTCGCGATGGCCGATCCCACCTGTCTGCCTCCCTTTCCGAAGCGTCGAGGGAAATGCACGTGGCTGAGCCTCCGCCAGTCGATTCAAATCTCGTCACCGCTGACGGAAGCCCGTTGATGCCGTCGCCAGGAGAAAGCAAGCCGTCGGTCTGGCGCGCGTGGCTGCACCACAAGTTCAGTGTCGTGCACCAGTGGTTGTCGGAACCGACCAACGTGGCGCTGGGGGGAGTAGCGTTGGTGCTCGGATTGGCTTACTTGCCCAACTTCCTTGACCTGTATTCGATCTGGACCGATGATCCGAACTACTCTCACGGCAGCCTGGTCATTCCAATCGCGCTTGTTATTCTTTGGCAGCGACTGTCGACTCCACCCACCAAGCCGTCTCCAACCGTCGCCAAGTCGACCACGAAATTCGCCTCCTTACCCGCGGCCGAGCTCCTGCAAAATGAGCCCGGGACTGTTCCCGCGAAGTCATCTCTGAGCGTTGTCTCCGCACACTGGTGGGGGTGGGTGGGCCTCCTGTTGGTATTGGCCGTGCGATACTTCGCTTACGAGCGGAACTCCCAATGGATTGAAACCGCCACCCTCCTACCAGCGGTCGCCTGTATCACGTGGACCTACGGCGGGTGGTCCCTCATGCGGCGGGTTTGGCCAGCCATTGCGTTTCTCGTTTTCATGCTCCCCCTCCCCTCAGACCTCAACAACATGATCGCTTTGCCGCTCCAGCGGCTCGCGGCGACGGGGAGTTGTTACCTGCTACAGCTCTCGGGATTCTGGGCGATACAGGTGGGCAATGTCATCAACATCGACACCCCGCATGGAAGGGAGGCGCTCGACGTGGCTCTCGCCTGCAATGGGTTGAGAATGTTGATGACCATGTGCGCCACGATCACGGCAACGGTCGTTCTCGTCCAGATGCCGAACTGGAAGCGTGTCACCCTCCTCTTGAGTGCAGTGCCAATCGCGCTCGTCAGCAACATGATCCGGATCGTGACCACCGCTTGGTTCTATTACTTGCTAACCGGGGAGGCGGGTAAGAAGTGGGCTCACGACGCGTCCGGTTGGATAATGATGCCGCAGGCACTCATTTTGGTCGGTCTCGAGCTCCTTGTCTTGCACTGGCTCGTCCCCGACGAGGATCTAAGAGCCGAAGCCGAAGAGCGTGAAGCGCGTAAGCTGCCCATCTCGCCCCTCGTGACCAAGAAAGAGTTCCGCCAGACTAAGGAGACGAGCGAAAGTAAGGGCAAGAGCAAACGGAAAAAGGGAAAGGGTAAGTCGACCAATCAGGATCTCGCTGAAGTCTAGTTCATTGGTCCTCGGACATTGCTTAATGATGATCACGCGGATGTTACCGCGTCAGCTTTGCTGGTGACGGCACTGACTCACTGGCGTTCTACCTGAAAAAGCGCGGCGTTGCCATGAGCACGGCGGCCGATCGGCATATTACCGAAAACTCAAACGGACGCCGTGGCGATGGCAGACCGTTTTGCCGCAGTCAACGCACTTCTCCTGTCGGGCACCGCCGAGAGGGGCTTGCGCCCCTTGACCGACACGATCCCCAACTGTTTCGTCCCCCTTGGCGGCCGGCTGTTGGTTGACTACTGGATCGATTCCCTGGCCAAGGCGGGCATCACCGAAGCTCGGATCAACACTCATTCTTATGCCGAAACCGTCCGCACTTACATCGCAAAGGTAAAGACGGCCGGACGTCTCAGCCTGGTTGAGTCGTACGAGCCCGCGCTCTTGGGCTCAGCCGGTACCGTGGCCGCCAACGCGGATCTGGCGGACGGTGACGGCGATATCGTGATCGTTTCCGCTGACAACCTGAGCGACATTGACTTGCGCCCTTTGATCGCGTTTCACCGCGATCATGGCGATCCAATCACAGTGGTCCTCATTCGCGCTTCCAACCGGCGCGGTTGCGGCATCGCCGAGCTGGACAGTGGGGGCCGGATTATTGAACTTGTTGAGAAAGCCGAGGTTTCCCAAGGCGATCTGGCCAACGCAGGTCACTACGTCGTCAAGGCCGAGGCGTACCGTGAGATTGCCGCAATGGGTGCATTCGACCTGAACGCCGATGTGCTTCCCCGGTTCGTGGGAAAGATGCGGGGCTGGCTGTGGGGAGGATACCATCTTGAGATCAGCACTTACGAGGCACTCGAGCGCGGTTGCCAGGACGTCGGTTCCATCTTCCCCGATGCATCCTCCGCTGGTACCGGCGCGCTCCGACCGGCGGTTTTTCTCGATCGCGACGGAACCGTGATCGAACACGTACACTATCTCGCCGATCCTGGGCGTGTCCGGCTTATTCCCGGAGCCGCCGACGCCCTGCGGCGTTTTCGCCGCGCGGGCTTTGCCCGCGTGCTCGTGACCAACCAGTCGGCGATTGCTCGAGGAGTGCTCACGGAAGCAGGGCTTCACGAAATCCACGCGGAGATGAACCGGCAGCTCGCCGCAGCCGGCGCCTCGCTAGATGCGATCTATTACTGCCCCGACGCACCGTTGAGTGACGATCGAACCGCCGTGGAAAAATCTGACCGCAAGCCGGGGCCCGGCATGTTGCTCAGGGCGGCCGCCGATTTGAAGCTCGACCTCAAAGCCTCGTGGATGATCGGTGATCTCGTCAGCGACGTTCTCGCCGGCGAGAACGCCGGCTGCCAGAGTATTCTGCTCGAATCCGGCCAGACGACGACCGAGGAAACGAAGTCGCTTGCCGGCCGATTCGCGACCGCCAAAGATCTCCCATCTGCAGCCGACTTGATTCTTACCTGACGGGGACAACGCAACGATGAAGATCCTCTTGACCGGCGGCGCCGGCTATGTCGGCAGTGCCTGCCTGCGTTGGCTGCTCGCCAGCGGGCACGATCCGATCGCGTACGACAATATGCTGGAGGGAAATGCCGCTGCCGTACCCGATGCCCAGAACCGGCTTGTCGTCGGTGATATCGCCGATAGCGATCGGCTGGCGGCGACATTACGCAACCACGGCGCCGAAGCGGTGATGCATTTCGCGGCGTTGGCGTCAGTTCCAGACTCGATCAGCGATCCCGAGGCCTACTACAGGGTCAATGTCGCCGGCACCAAGAGTGTGCTCGATGCGATGCGCACCGCGAGGGTACGGAAGATCCTCTTCAGCAGCACCGCGGCGACCTACGGGTTTCACGCCGAGATGCCGTTGCGCGAAGAGGCACCTCAAACCCCCGAGACGCCGTACGGTACAACCAAGCTGGCCGCCGAGTGGCTTATCAAAGATTACGCGCGCGCATACGGGATTGGTTACACGCTGCTGCGGTACTTTAACGCCTCGGGCGCCGACCCCAACGGCGATTTCGGTGAAGACCGCCGGCACGAGGCCCATTTGATTCCACTCATCTTTCACGTGGTTGTCGGCCGGCGGCCAAAGGTTTTGATATACGGTGGCGACTACCCGACCCGCGATGGCAGCTGCGTGCGCGATTACGTCCACACGTCGGACCTGGCCCAAGCGCACGAGCGTGCCGTCCTTACTCTCGAGCCGGGGATGGGAAGGGCCTACAACCTGGGTTCAGGGACCGGCGCGACAGTGCTGGAAGTACTGCGAGCATGTGAGGAGATTATCGGTCGACCGATTGCCCACGAAATTGTCGGCCGGCGGCCCGGCGATCCCGGCGTGCTCATCGCTAGTCCGGACAAGATCGTCAAGGAACTGGGATGGTCGCCTCGCTTTAGCGACATCCGCGCGATTGTCCGCACCGCCTGGAACTGGCACCAGAGTCATCCCCACGGATTCGCCGCAGTTGATGCGCCCCACTGACCGCGACGCGACACGATGACGATTGCTTACTTCATTCCCACTTACCCGATGCCCAGCCAGACTTTTATCCGCCGGGAGATCCTCGCGCTCGAGGCACGAGGAATCACCATCCACCGGTTTTCTTTGCGACGGTTCGACGGCACGCTGGCCGACCCAGCGGATCACGCGGAGGAGAAGAAGACCTGCGCCTCTTGGAGCTCGGGGCCTTTCGTCTCGCCGTGGCGCTGATGCGCGAGTTCGGCCGCCGGCCGTGGCAATGGATGATCGCCATAACGATGGCGGTCAAGCTGGGCCATCGCTCAGAACGCGGGCTGTTCCTGCACATGGTCTATTTTGCCGAAGCGTGTCTTCTGCGTCGGGTCTTGGCCGACTGCGGAGCTCGTCATCTGCACGTCCATTTCGGAACCAACGCCGCCCTTACCGCTCTTTTGTGTCGCCTCTTAGGCGGCCCTGCCTATAGCATCACGATCCACGGGCCCGAAGAATTTGATGCGCCCGGCGCTCGGCTTGCGCGAAAAAATTCGCCACGCCGCCTTCATCGTCGCCATCAGCGAATTTACACGCAGCCAGCTTTATCGCTGGTGCGACCCGGCAGATTGGGCCAAGATCCATGTGATCCGTTGCGGCCTGGACGAAATCTTCTTGAATGCTGACGCCGTGCCCGTGCCAGATCGGCCCAAACTGGTTAATGTCGGGCGGTTATCAGAGCAAAAGGGGCAGCTCTTGCTGGTGCACGCGGCAGCACGGCTGCGCCAGCAGGGACATGATTTCGAGTTGGTGATCATTGGTAACGGCCCCATGCGCGAGAAGATCGAGCAGCAGATCATCGATCATGGCCTGAGCGCACAAGTGCGAATCACCGGCTTTTTGAGCAACCACGACGTACGCAGCGAACTTGAGTCCGCCCGGGCGCTTGTCCTTCCTAGCTTTGCCGAGGGATTGCCGGTCGTGATCATGGAAGCCTTGGCCCTCGGCAGACCCGTGATCAGCACTTATATCGCGGGCATTCCCGAGCTGGTCGAGCCGGGTGTCACCGGCTGGCTGGTGCCCGCCGGTGCACTTCTGCCCTTGGTCGACGCGATGGCCGATCTCCTCTCCTCAGACGCGGCCGAGCTCGACAGGATGGGCCGCGCAGGGCGAGCACGTGTCACCGATTGGCACGTGGTACGCACCGAGGCTGCGAAACTCGCCGCGCTTTTTTCGAGTGCCTCGACACCTGCCGACCCACCGAATCATCACGAGATCGCGCTCAATCCCGTCGCCGCCTGCTAACGAATGGTCAAGCAGCTCGACGCGGTTTCGCAATCCAAGCAGGTTCGTTCTAGCCGACATCTAGAGAAGCTTATCGAGATCCATACCAGATTTCTTGTCGCCGCAATGAGTGGAATCTCATCCCTGAATGTACTGGTGGTCATCGTCAACTACCGGACGTCCGGCTTGACGATCGATTGCCTGAGTTCGCTGGAGGCGGAGGTCAAGGAGGTCGCGAGTTGGCGCGTGCGGGTCGTGGTCGCAGACAATTGCTCCGGTGACGACTCGGTTCCCCGGCTTCAGGCGGCCGTTCGCGATCAAGGCTTTGGTGACTGGGTTTCTATCAAGCCGCTGGAGCGAAACGGCGGGTTCGCGTACGGTAACAACGCGGCGATTCGGCCGGCGCTCGAGGCAACTGACCCTCCCCACTACATCTGGCTGTTGAATCCTGACACGCTTGTACGTCCGGGAGCGCTGGCGGCGCTCGTCGATTTTCTCGAGAATCAACCCGCCGTCGGAATCGCCGGCAGCCGGCTCGTGAACCGGGAGGGGATCGGGGAGTGGTCGGCCTTTCGCTTTCCTACGGTGCTCGGCGAGGTGGAAGGAGGGTTTCGGCTCGGCGTGGTCACGCGGGTCCTGTCGCGGTGGGTCATTTCGCCCCCTCCCCCACTCGTCGCCAGCCGGTGCGACTGGTGCTCGGGTGCCAGCCTCATGATTCGGCGCCAAGTCTTCGAGGCCATCGGTCTGTTGGACGAGAATTATTTTATGTATTTCGAGGAGGTGGACTTCTGCCTTCGCGCCCACAAGGCCGGCTGGACGGCGTGGTATGTGCCCCAGTCGGAAGTCCTCCACCTCGCAGGGCAAAGCTCAGGCGTAACGGATAGGCAACGACAGAATGAACGTCTGCCCGACTACTGGTTCCAATCCCGGCGTTATTACAACAAAAAGCATCTGGGGCCGGTTCGCACGTTGCTCGCCGACGTCGGCTGGTCGCTCGGCTTCTCTTTATTCCGGGTCCGGCAGTGGCTCTTGCGCAAGTCCGACATCGGCCCTGAGTCAATGTTGCGAGACTTCGTCCATTATAATTTCTCGCCGAACGGCTCGCTCTCGATCAAGCGCTCGAAAGACAGCGAATTGCACTGATTGCGGTGAGACACAGATTATGAGTCAACTGGGAATCGTCACGATCGGCCGCAATGAAGGAGAGCGGCTGCGCCGGTGTTTGAGCTCGGTGGCTGGGCGCGACCTGCCGGTGGTCTACGTCGATTCGAATTCAACGGACGGCAGCGCCGAACTGGCGCGGTCGTTGGGGGCTGAGGTCGTGGAGCTGGACCTGTCGCTATCGTTCACGGCAGCGCAGCGCGAAATGCCGGATTCGAGCGGCTCGAGCAGATCGCCCCGGGTATCGAATACGTCCAGGTTGTCGACGGCGACTGCGAGGTGGTGCCGGGCTGGCTGGACCGCGCCGTGGCAGTGCTGGAGGAGAGGCCCGACGTCGCGGTGGTGTTCGGCCGGCGCCGCGAGCGCTATCGCGATCAGACAATCTACAACCGCGTGGCCGATCTCGAGTGGGACGTTCCCGTCGGGGAAGTCAAAATGTGCGGCGGCGACGCCATGATTCTCGCCGAGGCGTTCCGTCGAGTCGGCGGCTACAATCCGACGATCATCGGGGGCGAGGAGCCCGAGTTTTGCCTGCGGATCCGTCGCCAAGGGTGGAAGGTTCTGCGTATCGACGCCGACATGACGCTGCACGACATGGCCATGACGCGGTTCGCGCAGTGGTGGAGGCGAGCTCTTAGGTGCGGGCATGCCTACGCCGAGGGGGCAGCGCGCTACGGCAATACCGCCGAGCGTCATTTCGTCCGCGAGGTGGGCAGCACAATCTTCTGGGGACTTCTCTTGCCGCTTATCGCCCTTGGCCTGGCCTGGCCGACCCATGGCGCGAGCCTCGTCCTCTTGTGCGGTTACGTGGTCGTGTTCTGGCGGAGCGAGCGTTACTCGCGATTTGCCCGGGGCTGGCACGCCGCCGACGCGCGGCTTTATGCGGCGTTTTGCGTCGTGGCAAAGTTTCCGCAATTGGCCGGAATGGCGACGTACTTCTCGCGGAGGATCCGAGGCAAACCTGCCGAGATCATCGAATACCGAGGGACTCCGACGGCGCTCTTGGCACATCGCCCTGAGCCTCACACGATCATCTGTGATAACAAACGCTGATGACAAACGCCGTTCCTCCCGTCGCTGAAACCATGAGCGTGATGCATGCCGATCAAGCGTCGCCCACCGGCCGGCCGGCTCGCCGCGTCGTGATAGCGGCCACATTCACGGCCGAACCGCTCAAGGAGTCCATGGACTTCTGGATGCAGGAACTGGAGATGCCGGCCGCGGTCGAGTTCGCGCCTTATGATCAAGTCTTTCAGCAGTTGCTCGATCCCGCCAGCCTGCTCGCGCAGAATCGCTGTGGCGTCAACGTCGTGCTCTTGCCCTTGATGACTGGGCGCGCCCGCGCTCGGAGTCCGAAGGCTTCGGAGGTCTTGACCAGTCGATCGAGCGCAACGCGGACGACCTGATCCAAGCAGCGCGGGCTATGGCGGCCCAGACGACTGCACCTCTTGTTGTTGGCTTCTGCCCCGATTCGCCTGCGACCAAACTCAACCACCGGGCTCAGACTCTCTTCGCCCGGATCGAAGGTGAGCTGGGGGCGATTCCCGGGCTCTGGCTCTTGAGGCCATCAGACTTCGCGTTATATTACCTCGACGATTACTATGATCCGCGGCGCGACCAGCTCGGGCACATCCCCTACACACCCACTTTTTTCGCCGCGTTGGGTACGATTCTGGCTCGGAAGATCCACGCTCTTTTGCGCCCGCCCCACAAAGTGATCGTCCTGGACTGCGACAACACAGTCTGGAAGGGTGTGGTCGGCGAAGAGGGAGTCGCGGGGATCGAGATCCCGCCTGCGTGTTTGGCACTTCAGCGGTGGATGGTCGATCTGGCAGGCAAAGGATTCGTCCTCTGCCTGTGCAGCAAAAACGACGAGTCCGACGTGCTCGAGGTCTTTGAGCGACGGTCCGATATGGTCCTGAAGCGTGACCACCTGGTTGCCTGGAGGATCAACTGGCTGCCCAAATCGCAAAACATCCGCTCGCTGGCGCAGGAGCTGAATCTCGGGCTTGACAGCTTCATTTTCGTCGACGACAACCCGGTCGAGTGCGCTGAGGTTCGGGGGGCGTGCCCGGAGGTCCTGACGCTACAGCTGCCGATCGAAGGGGACGTGAAGAAGTTCCTCGAGCATGTCTGGGCATTCGACCGAATTCGCGTAACTGCCGAGGACCAGCGGCGAACCGCGATGTATAAACAGGAGGCCGACCGTGCCCGCTTTCAGAAGGAGGCTCCTACGATCGGCGAGTTTCTCGCCGGGCTCGATCTGCGCGTCACGATTGCGGAGCCAGGCCCCGGCCAGATCGACCGGGTCGCGCAGCTCACGCAGCGTACCAATCAGTTCAACTTCACGACCGTCCGCCGCAACCAAGGGGAGATCGCCCGGCTGGCTGATTCGAATCTGGACTGCCGCGCGGTAGAGGTGAGCGACCGATTCGGCGACTATGGCCTCGTTGGGGCCGTCATCTTCGGCGGCCGCGGTGATGCGCTCGAAATCGACACCCTGCTTTTGAGTTGCCGTGTGCTCGGCCGAGGCGTCGAGCACCGCATGCTCAACGAGCTGGGAGAGATTGCCGGGCGTCGCCAGTTGACGCGGGTCGTCGCGACGCTGATACCGACCAAGAAGAATCAGCCCGCGCGGGATTTTCTGATGAGTTCGGTCGCGGAGTTCGGTCGCGAAATCGACGGGATTTGGCGCTTCGAGATCCCAGCGGACGTGGCCGCCACCGTCGTTTACAGCCCCGCGGCCACCGAGGTCTACGCGGCGATCAGGGACGCCGACACCGGACCAGCAAGCGTGCCCCATGAACCGGCCGGCCAAACCGACAAGTCGGAGAGGTTCCAGCGGATTGCAGCCCACCTCTCGCGGCCGGAACGCGTGTTGGAAGCAGCACATGCCCGCTCGGCGCGCCGCGGCGTCCGCCGCGAGCTGGACGGGCCATTGGTTGCGCCGCGAAACGAAATTGAGTCGGAGCTGGCCCGGATCTGGGCCGATGTACTTCGCCTCGAAAAGGTCGGGATTCGTGACCCTTTCTTCGATCTGGGAGGAACCTCGCTTTTGGCTGTAGACCTCTTTGCCCAGGTCGAGAAGCGACTCGGCAAAACTCTTCCTCTGACTTCGTTGATTGAGGCCCCCACGATCGAGCGGCTCGCCCGCCTCGTGGCGGGTGGGTTCGATCAGAATTCGTTAGTGTTGATCCGCGATGGGAGAAACTTGCCGCCGCTCTTTCTGGTTCACGACGGCGACGGCGAAACGATGCTGTACCGGAACCTGGCGTTGCGCCTCAGCGACGATCACCCGGTCTACGGCCTTCAGCCTCGTTCCTTGCCGAATGTCCCCATGGCGCACACTCGGATCGAAGAGATGGCCGCCTACCACATCGCCAAGATGCGCTCGGTCCAGTCGCGAGGCCCATATCTTGTCGGTGGAATGTGCGCAGGCGGAGTGATTGCCTTCGAGATCGCGCTTCAGTTACAGAAGCAAGGGGAAAACGTAGGTCTGGTCGCGGTGATCGATGCCGCCGACGTGGCTGCGGCCCCAAAGGCCTGGCGCGTGGCAAGCCAACGACTTCGGAGGTTTTCCTCTGCACTCGCCAACGACCAATCGGTCCGATTCGATCGGCGGGCCGTTACTGTGGTCAAAAAGGTCCTGAGCAAAGCCAGGAATCTGACCACCTATCTGGTCGGAAAACGGCTCAAGGGGTGGCGCGACGACGTGCGGATGAGGCGATTTCGCGCCTGCCTCGATCGCGGTCGGGATTTGCCACGGTCGCTGGAAAACATCCCCGTGCGGACGGTTTATTTGTTCGCCGAAAAGAGTTATCGGCCTGATGGCCTCTTCGGCGGCAATCTTGTATTGTTCAGGGCGACAAGCGGCGCGGGGACCGACGAACCGTACATCGAGCGCTACGAAGATCCTCTGCTCGGCTGGGGCCAGCGCCAAGCGCGACGTTTTGGTTCAAGATGTCCCGGGCGGGCACTCGAGCATGCTACAGGAACCCAACGTGCAAGTCCTGGCGCAGCAGTTACAGACGGCCATCGACGACGTCCTAGCCGAGGATGCGAATCTGCCGCATGAACTTGCGAGCACGAATTCACAAAAACAGCCTTCCAGGCCAGTCCCCGCGATCCGATAACCGTCGACCGCCTAGAATCTTGGATCGCCTGGAAATCATTGTCGACTTGGATCGAATGACTCAGCCTAGAGGAAGCCATGTTTATTAACCCCATCGACCGTGACGCGCTCCGGGCACAAGTTCGTCAATCCAAACCGGTCCCCAATTTCAAGATTGATAATTTTCTCGATGAAGAGTTCGCCAACCGTGTCCTCGCGGCGTATCCCACGTTCGAGGAAGCGGTCAAGGTGGGCCGAACATTTCAAGCCGTCAATGAATATAAGAAAGTTCAGCTCACGGATGCGTCTCTTTTTGCCGAACCGGTCGCAGAGCTCAATCAAGCGCTGGCGGCGCCGGAATTCCTTGAGTTGCTGAGTCACGTGTTCGACATTCCTGACCTCTTGGCCGACGACCAGTTGGTCGGCGGCGGGATCCATCAAACTGGACCGCGCGGCCATTTGGATGTCCACATCGACTTCAATTACATCGAGGATCGCCAGCTTCACCGGCGACTCAACATCCTGATCTACTTCAACAACGACTGGCGCCCCGAATGGGGGGGTAATATCGAGCTCTGGAACAAGGAAGTCACGGTGTGCCACCATTCCTTTGCGCCGGTCTTTAACCGATGTGTGGTCTTCGCCACGAACGAGATCAGCTATCACGGGGTCACAGCGGTGAAATGCCCCGACGACCGCACGCGAAAATCGTTCGCTGCCTACTACTATACGAAGGCGGCACCGGTCGGCTGGACTGGCCAGAGCC
The DNA here is from genome assembly GCA_963850935.1 of uncultured Isosphaeraceae bacterium. GTDB lineage: Bacteria > Planctomycetota > Planctomycetia > Isosphaerales > Isosphaeraceae > CAWFRS01. Next base: position 78,426 of record CAWKNT010000023.1, on the reverse strand, counting down.
ACAGTACAATCTTCAAGGCACGCCCCAACGAGATCTTGAAGGGACACGTGCTCATGCCGCTCGAGAGTGCCAAGCAGAATGTGGTCGAGGCGCTGCGCGGGCTGAAGAGGAAGCTGAAGAAGACCCTGACCAAAAACTGACCGTTCCGAAGCGCGGTTGCGTCAGGGTCGTCCGTGCTGCGACATGGGAACATTGGTTTTATCACATGTATATTCGTTTGCTTATATTTCGGCGAGGCTGCTGCTGTAAAACAGCGCTCAGACCGGCAGCGCGGCTGATTGGCATGGCAGTTGCGTGCCATTAATGGCCTCCTTGAATTCGTATGCTCTGCTGCGAGTTGATTCTTGTCCAGAGCCTGAGCATAAATGTAGCGGCGACAACGGTTTCTGGCTCCTGCAATTGATTTACAGCGTCGCGCAGCCACAGATGCAGGATGAGTTTGGGCTGCTTAAATTGTGGACAACCTGTGCAAAACACCGATGCTTCCTCGACATTTGATTCCAAAAAACAACACTCCGTGTCGCACACGGTACAATGATTGACCGCTCGAAAACACCGTGCTACGCTAAGTCCCTATTCGTTAACCTTGGCTTTTTTCCTCGCCGCTGGTCACTCTGCACGATTGTCGAACGTAACCAACATGGTAACCGCACAAGTACGTGATGAAATCTCGAACACAAAGTCAAAGTCAGGCAGGACGTCCCACGGAGAATATGCGCCAATGAATGCCTTGACGCCCGCCACTAAGTCCGCATTGAATCCTTCACTTGAAAGCGCGGTGATCGCGCAGGATGAGGTGCATTTGCAATCGGCTTTCCCGTTGCGAACCGAGTGGCTCACCGCAGACAGTCTGCGGTTGTTCGTCAAACGAGCCATCGACCTGTCCGGAGCGTTAGTCGGTCTGATGCTACTAACACCGGTGATGCTTCTGATCGCGCTGCTCGTTCGACTTGATTCGCATGGTCCGATCCTGTTTCGCCAGATGAGGCGCGGTTATCGTGGACAGCTTTTCTGTGTATTGAAATTTCGCACGATGATGATCGACGCCGAGCAGCGGCTCGCCGACTTGGAACATAGCAACGAGTCCCGCGGCGGTGTGCTGTTCAAGCTGCGCGATGATCCCCGCGTCACACGACTCGGGAAATTCTTGCGGCAGCACAGTCTGGACGAGTTGCCCCAATTGATCAACGTGTTATTGGGTGAGATGAGCTTGGTGGGCCCGCGTCCCCTTCAGCTCCGTGATAGCGATCGTCTTTTGGCATCGAATCCCGAAGCCTATTTTCGCCGCCTCCAGGTAATGCCGGGACTGACCGGCCCTTGGCAAGTCGGCGGACGCAGCGAGGTCAGTTCCGAGCGCATGGTCGAGCTTGACCTTGATTACGTAGCGAGCTGGTCGCTGGGCCAGGACCTCTGGATCATCTGCAAGACCTTTCTTGTGGTTCTGCGTCGGCAGGGGGCGTACTAAATTCGCATTCGTATTTGATCTAACTGCAGTGCGACCGGCCTCGATATGCCCACGCGTATGGCGGATGCGCGCGAACCATTCGTACAACATCAGCTCGCGGCACTCGTGCCTGTTGTCGCTTGGAGATCGCGGGCGCGGACCAACAATTTCGATGGTTCGTTCGACGGGACCTTTAGATGCTCGCATGGTTTGGTGACTGAGCGATCGGCAACACACTTGCCGAAGGATTTCAGTCGCCGAATTTCTGCGGCGGGGCCGCGCGTATTGACCGATCATCGCCATCCGTCGACCACGCGATGCTTCATCTCAAGGTTGCCACTTCTAGAGCGCTTCCAGGTTAAACCGTCGTGAGCGATCAAGCAAATCCCGATGTTTGGGGACTTCGGGCCCGCCTTGCGGCTTATCGGGCTCGCGGATTAGCGAGTGGCGCGTAAACGAGCAAATCCCATTCACATGACAATCGATGACGAGCGTGCCTCCTCGCTGATTGCTCCGAGGGTTAGCAACTCACAACATTCGGCAGAAGGCAGCACTCAACAAGAAATGGCAGCCCGGCCTTGCCCGGTCTGTGGCTCGGCGGACGAATCTCACGTCTATTGTGACGCTCATTTCGATCTGACGAGGCTCGACGAGTTTGCATTCGCTTCACGCAAACTGCCGGAGTACATGCACTACCGTCTGATCGCCTGCCCGGTCTGCGACCTAATTTACGCCAGCCCCGCACCAGGTCTTGAGGCACTTGCCCTGGCCTACCGAGATGCCGGTTTCGATAGCGCGGAAGAGGCGCGCTACGCGAGCCGGACCTACGCCTGGTACCTCCCCTCGATCATCCGCCGCTTGCCGGATAAAGATGGAGCGATCGACATCGGCACGGGAAATGGGGCGTTCCTCCGCAAGTTACTCGCCGCCGGCTTCACCAGCGTCGCTGGCGTCGAGCCATCCTCGGCACCGATATCCTCCGCCCAGGGCGATGTCCGGGAGCTGATCCGCCACGAAATATTTCGCCCCGATCGCTTCGAGCCGGATCGATACAGCCTGATCACCTGCTTCCAGACGATGGAGCACGTGCACGACCCGAGCGAGCTTGCGCGCGGGGCCTACAGTCGTCTGAAAAAAGGTGGAGCCGCGTTCTTCATCGGGCATAACCGCAGAGGCCTCGTGAACCGGCTGCTCGGTGAGAAGTCGCCGATCTTCGATATCGAGCACCTTCAGTTGTTTTCCCCCAAGAGCGCCCGGACCCTGTTTGAACGGGCTGGGTTTGTAAATGTGAAACTCCATCGCATCGTGAATTGCTATCCGCTCCAGTACTGGACGAAACTTCTACCGTTACCGAAGTCAATCAAAATCGTGTGTTTAGCGGCGCTCAGGCGAACCGGGATCGGTCGGCTGCCGCTGCCTATGGCTGTTGGCAACATCGCGGTCATCGGTTACAAGTGATCGATGGGCTGAATGCTACCCGTCATGATCCAAGAAACTGTCGACCGTCGACATGACGCAAGACAAATCGGAAACATGGGACGCACTGCGGAGCCGGGCTCGGTTGCGGTTGCTGCGCATGCACTATGAGAGCGGCGTCGGCCACCTCGGTGGAAACCTTTCTTGCCTGGACTTGATGCTCGTCTTGCACCACGAGATACTGCGAGCACCGGATCAGTTTGTGCTGTCAAAAGGGCATGCGGCAGGCGCATATTACATTACTCTATGGTCGCAAGGCCGACTTAGCGATGAGGAACTTCGCCAGTTCCATAGAGATGGAACCCGGCTCAGCGGCCATCCGCCAACGGCGGGGATCGAGGATATCCTGTTCGCAACCGGCAGCCTCGGACATGGGCTACCACTGGCGGCTGGATTGGCATTGGCAAAGCGGCTCAAGGGCGAGCCAGGCCGCGTCTACTGCCTGACTTCCGACGGCGAGTGGAACGAGGGCTCCTGCTGGGAAGCGCTGATCTTTGCGCGTCATCACAAACTACACAATCTGTCGATTTTGGTTGATCTGAACGGACTGCAAGGGCTTGGCATGACGCGGGAGGTTGCGGATCTTGAGCCGCTGGCAGAAAAGTTTATCACCTTTCACGTCCCGACCCGGGAAATCGACGGCCACGACGGCAGGGCAATCTGCCGGGCCCTGACGCCCGACGTCCCCCAGCTTGAGGTCATCGTGGCCCAGACACACAAGGGCTGCGGCGTATCCTTCATGGAAGACAAGATGGAGTGGCACTACCTCCCATTGACCGAGCCGCTCTATCTTCAAGCCGTCCGAGAAATCCAGCGATCATGCGCAACGTCTTCTGTCAGTCACTCGTAGAGGCATCGCACCGACCCGACTTTGTATTCTTGACTGGCGATCTGGGTTACAAAGCCTTGGAGCCTTTGCGCGATGCCTTGGGCAAGCGATTTATCAATGCGGGCGTGGCCGAGCAAAATATGGTCTCGGTTGGCGCCGGCCTGGCAAAGGCTGGCTTTCGCCCCTGGGTGTATAGTATTGCGCCGTTCGTCTACGCCCGGCCGTTTGAACAGATCCGCAACGATCTCTGCCTGCACAGGCTCCCAGCCGTGCTGGTCGGCAACGGCGGGGGCTACGGCTACGGCGTGATGGGCGCCACTCACCACGCCCTGGAAGACTACGGGGCAATCCTTTGCCTCCCCCACATCCGAGCGTACGTGCCTGCATTTGACGGCGATCTTCGCGCTCAGATCGAGCGACTCTTCGCGGTTTCGCATCCGGCCTATCTGAGGCTGGGACTCTCCGAAGAACCGGCGGATTTTCCTGTTCCTCCCTACACGCCATGGAGGCGCCTGTTGGCCGGACAGGGCTGGGTAGTCCTGGTCGTCGGCACTTTGGTCGGCGGGATCTGGAATGCGGCTCGACAAATTGAGGAGGTGCATCGGCCGGCACTCTGGGTGCTCTGCGAGCTCCCTCTCGACACGTTACCCGACGCATTCTTGGCCGACGTGGCCCGATCGCGACGGCTGCTCGTCGTGGAGGAACACGTGTCTCACGGAGGTGTCGGCGAGATGATCGCTGCCGCCCTGCTCGCGGGTGGATTCGGCCTCGACCGATTTGCGACGCGGACGGCCCAGGGTTATGTCTCCGGGCGGTACGGCTCTCAAAAGTTCCACCGTCAGGAGTGCGGCCTCGACCCGGAATCAATCGTCCAGTTCCTCACGGCCCAGGTTGGCTGAAATGCCCGAAAGTGTCCCGGCAAGCACGCTCACGGTCGTCGAGAAGATCCGCCACGTTCAAGGACCGATCCTCGTCATTGGAGCCAGCGGGTTCGTCGGCGCCAACCTAATGCGATCGGTATTCGCCGTCCGTCAAGACGTCTACGGCACGACAACCCGAAAGCCGGCGTGGCGACTCGAGGACCTGCCGGACGACCGTGTGCGGACGGTTGACCTGCTCGTCGACTCAAACCTCGATAATCTCCTCGACGAGCTCCGTCCGCGTACGATATTCGACTGCGTCGCTTACGGGGCGTATTCGTTTGAGACCGATAGCCAGCTGATCTACCGGACCAATTTCCTGTTCCTCACCCGGCTGCTATCGCGGCTAGAGTCGCGGTCGATCGCGAGCTATGTCCATGCCGGCAGCTCGTCGGAGTACGGCGATAACGCCGCGGGCCCGACCGAGCGCGACCCGACTGAGCCCAATAGCGACTATGCGGTGTCCAAGGTCGCCGCCGCCAGTTTAATCCACTATTACGGCAAGCGCAAGCAGTTCCCCTGCGCCAACCTGCGGCTCTACTCAGTCTACGGGCCGCTTGAAGATTCGTCGCGGCTGATCCCCAACTTGATCCGCCACGGCGTAAGCGGACAGTACCCCACGTTTGTCAACCCGGCCGTGTCGCGCGATTTCATCTATGTCGACGACGTGACTGAGGCGTTCGTCGACACCGCCTTGTATTTGACCAAGGCCAACTTCGGCGAATCGTTCAACATTGGGACCGGACGCGAAACGACCATCGGAGAGGTCGCCATCGCAGCCCAGGAATTGTTCGGCATTGCGGAGAAGCCTTCGTTCACCATGCCGGACCGCTCGTGGGACGTCCAGGATTGGTATGCAAACCTCGAAAAGACGCGGGACTGCCTGGGATGGGCGCCGCGCACCTGCTTTCGCGATGGCTTGAAAGCGACCGAGGCTTGGTATCGCGGCCTCCCCGACAAGGCAAAGTACCACCAGTCTTCCAAGAAATTCGGCCTCGATACTGTCTACAGCGTCAGCGCGATCGTTGCTTGCTACAAGGACAATCAGGCCATTCCGATCATGTATGAGCGGCTCAAGGAAACGTTCACCAAGCTCAACATTGACTTCGAGATCATCTTCGTCAACGATTGCAGCCCTGACGACACTGAAGAGGTCATTCGCGCGATCTCGCGGAATGACCGGCGGGTCTTGGGTATCAGCCACTCGCGGAACTTCGGCTCGCAGTCAGCGTTCAAAAGCGGCATGGAGATCGCGTCCAAAAACGCCTGCGTATTGCTTGACGGCGACCTACAAGACCCGCCCGAGTTGATCGAGCAGTTCGTGAAGCTCTGGCGAGAGGGATACGACGTCATCTACGGGCGCCGGGTCAAGCGCGAGGCGAGCCTGTTCATGCAGATCGCCTACAAGGCGTTTTACCGGGTGTTTGACTATTTCTCGTACGTCCCGATTCCCCACGACGCCGGTGACTTCTCGTTGATGGACAAGCGAGTCGTTCAGGCGATCCTCAAGTTTCCCGAGCGCGATCTCTTCCTCCGAGGCGTGCGTGCATTCGCCGGTTTCAAGCAGACTGGTGTCGACTATGTCCGGCCCGAGCGGTTGTTCGGCGTGACCACAAACAGCCTGCTCAAGAACCTCGATTGGGCGAAGAAGGGAATCCTCAGTTTTAGCAATACACCGCTAAACATGATGAGCTTTTCCGCCGGGGTTCTCCTGGGCCTGTGTATTTTGCTCGGATTGGTTCAGATCGTTCTCCGACTGCTCTTCCCCGACGCCGCCCCTAAGGGAATCACGACGACGCTGGTGGCGATCTTGTTCTTGGGCTCACTGAACTTTTTCGGCTTAGGCATTCTCGGCGAGTACCTCGCCAAGGTCTTCGAAGAAGTCAAGCGTCGTCCTCATTTCATTCGGCGGAGCGAGATCCGCGACGGCGAGATTCGATCATCATTCGATAATCGCTACCGGGCCTGAGTGACGACCCATGGCCGAATTTCTGAACCGTGCCAATCAGGTCGGACGCCAATCGGAATCATGGCAGCCACCCCCTCACAAAGCGATAACCACTCCACTGGCCAGGCTCGAGGCGGTCGCGCGTCGATTTCTGGATCTTCAGGCCGGTTCGATCTGGAAAGACCTCGTCGTGCTCCTGCCGGAAAGCCGGGGATTGGTGCTCGACGTCGGATCGGGCGCCCAACCCTACCGGCATCTGCTGCCACCGGAGGCGACCTACAAGGCTATCGACTATGCCGGTGCCAAACGCGACTTCGGCTACTCGATGCCGGATACGACGTATTATGAAGGAGACAAGTGGCCAATCGCCGATGGATCGGTCGACGTGATCCTGTGTACCGAAACGTTGGAGCACGTCCCTGAACCGTCCGTCTTTCTGACCGAGGCATCTCGATGCCTGAAACACACGGGCCGGCTTCTTTTGACAGTCCCCTTCGCGGCGCGATGGCACTATATCCCGCACGATTACTGGCGGTTCACGCCATCGGCCTTGGATATGCTGCTCTCAGCCGCCGGCTTCCGACGCGTTGCAGTTTACTCGCGCGGCAATGCGGTGACGGTGGCATGCTACAAGGTGATGGCCCTCATGGTGCCACTCTTACTACCGCAGAAGAAGAGATTTCTCAATCGTTGCGTATATCAGGCCTTCGGAATCTTAACTGTACCAGTCGTTATCGCACTAGCCGCCATCGGGACCCTTTCGCTGAAAGGAAAGGGGGGCGATGATTGTCTGGGCTACACAACGGTTGCCTATAAGGATGCCGCCGACCACACCGGGAATACGAAAGGCGTGTAAATTTGGCGGAGTAAATCAAGACCGAACAAGACCCAAGGCTCGCCGATCAGGACAACCCATGCACCTAACCGATCCGTGCCCCGACGGCGAGCCCGAGATTAGCGTCGTTGTCCCACTTTACAACGAAGAGGAAAATGTCGCGGAGCTCCATCGCCGTCTGGCCCGGGTGCTTGATGGGATGACGATCCCGTACGAGATCCTCTTCGTCAACGACGGCAGCCGGGATGCGACGCGTTCGCTGGTCGACGCGCTGCAAACTCAGGACCAACACCTATCGGCCATCCACTTCAGCCGGAATTTTGGTCATCAGCCGGCTGTTTCGGCGGGGCTTGATTATGCGCAGGGTCGATCGGTCGTGGTAATGGACGGCGATCTCCAGGATCCTCCGGAAGTGATCCCGCGGTTCGTTCAGCTCTGGCGCCAAGGAAACGATGTGGTATACGCTGTGCGTGAAAAGCGGAAGGAGAATGCGCTCAAACAGTTAGGTTACCTCACTTTTTACCGGCTGCTACGAGCGATCAGCGATATCGAGATCCCGATTGATTCGGGCGACTTCTGCCTGATGGACCGGCGGGTGGTGGATGCCTTGCGGAATCTCCCGGAGCGGGCACGATTCGTTCGCGGACTCCGCACCTTTGTCGGCTTTCGCCAGGTCGGCGTGGCGTACGAGCGTGCAGTGCGAGGGGCGGGAGAGCCGAAATATTCGCTTTCCTCCCTTTTCCGGTTGGCGATCGACGGCCTCGTCAGCTTCAGCAGCTATCCGCTCCGGCTCGGGACTACTTATCTTGGAGTAGCGGCGGCGACGATCTCCGCCCTGCTCATGATCTGGGTCCTGATTGATGCCCTGATTAACCACACTGCGCCTCGAGGCTGGGCAAGTGTGCTCGGGGCCGTGCTTTTCATGGGATCTGTCCAGCTCATCAGCCTGGGCGTACTCGGCGAGTACATCAGACTTATCTTCCTTGAATCAAAGCGCCGTCCGTCTTACATCATCGACAAGTACAAAATCGCGTCGGCCAGTTTCATCGGCCGCGCGGCCGGTGAAAACCGACTTGAGACGATCGACCAAAAAGAGGCTCTTGGGTGATCAAGACGTGGTCTGAGGGGATTGCCGACGGCAACATGGCCGAGGACATCCTGCTCGACCTCGGCTCCTTGATCCGCCGCCATCCTTGGTGGCGGGCGCGTAGCGAACTGACGCTGGCCCTTCTCGAGCGCCTCGGGGTCAAGCCGCCAGCGCGTGTGGCCGACGTCGGCTGTGGCTGGGGCACAACGCTCGAGGCCCTCGAGCATCGCGGCTATCAAACAGCCGGCGTCGACATTTCGCGTCAGACGCTCGAAAAACTCGACCGGCCCGAACGCCTCCTTTATTCCGCCGATCTCTCGCGGGATTTGCCCCCCGAAGCAAGCGGCTTTGACGCCGTGCTCGCGTTAGATGTCATCGAGCACATTGACGACGACGGCGATGCCGTGAGCAAGCTTGAGCAACTAGCCCGTCCGGGGGGAGTCGTGATCGTCAGCGTACCGGCCCTGCCCGAGTTCTTCACCGAGTTCGACGAAATTCAGGGGCACAGGCGCCGCTACCTTCCCGAGACGCTCCGAGCAGCATTCCAGGACAGTGGTCTGGTGGTTGAACGGATTTTCTGGTGGGGGCAGTGGCTTGTTCCAATGCTTCGTCGCCAAAGAAACAAAAAGAAGAAGGTGGAGGGCGATTCCGCGGCGGACACCTACCGCCGTTACGTCACACTGCCGCCCTGGCCCGTTCCCCTGGTGTTGCGGCTCGGTTTCGCGCTGGAAAAGGGGAAGGCCCTGGCCGGCAAACTACGCACGGGAACCTCCCTTTTTGCAGTTGCGCGGCGCCCCCTGAGCTGCCCGCGTCGAAAGCGATCCTACGGCTCTAACGCGACCCTGAGGCGAATTCCGACTCTCGCACCGAATACATTGGCGGTAGTCATACACGGACCTGGCCCGGATCGATCGCATGATTCGGTGGTGAAATCTGGTGAGAATTCGTCATGCGGGCTCGCAGTTCGTCTGAGTCAGAGGAGAACGGCCTCTTGACATCGGCCAGGGGATCTCGACAATGGGTCTTCCGAAATCTCTGTTCTCGGACTCTCCCCGTTCCAGCCGGTTGCACCGCGAATTGGGACGTGCGGATTCAGGCCGTCCTTACGCGACGGCCGTTGAGCTGGCAGCATTAGCCAGTACAATCGTTCACAACATCCCCACGCTCATGATCCTTGGGAGTTGTGTTTTCTCAACACTCTCGAGCAAATGGTCTGGCGCCAGCATAATTAGTCTCATCTTGCTCAATGGGGATTACTTCCCCGGCCAACACAGCCGTTCACGCCCGGCTCGGCCGTGACCATCTTGGGATGAAGGCCAGCGATTGAGCGAATACGAAGGGTGAACTACGATCCTGATATGACAACCTTGAATGAGAGTCCGACAGCACTCGACCAGAGCAATGTCAACCTCCGTCGCCGGCTCGACCGGACCGACTTCGATCTCGTACTCGAGTCACGTCCGGGCTGGCGAGCCGTCGATTTCGAAGAGATCTACAAGCGCCGTGACCTGCTTGCTTTCTGGACGTGGCGAAACATCAAAGGCCGTCACGCGCAGTCGGCTCTGGGCATGGGCTGGGCGGTTATTCAGCCGGTGGTCAACACCGTGATCTTCACGGTCGTTTTTGGAATGCTGGTGGGCATCCCATCCGACGGCGTTCCTTACCCACTCTTTGCCCTCTGCGGGATGGTGGTGTGGACTTATTTCTCCGGCGCGTTGCGCGATGCCGTAGATAGCCTTACCGCTTACACGGCGATGCTGACCAAGATTTACTTTCCCCGCGTCATTCTTCCGCTGTCCTCGGTGCTGGGCAAGCTGGTCGATTTGTCGGTCGTTTTCACACTGCTTGTTCCCATGATGCTCTGGTACGGCATCGTTCCCAGAATCGAAGCGATCGCGGTCGTGCCGTTTCTTATCCTGATACTCGTCCTGACAACACTTGGCCTCTCTTTGTGGTTGTCGGCTCTCGCCGTTCAGTATCGAGATGTCTCCCATGCACTCGCTTTTGCGATCCAGACGCTCATGTACATGTCGCCGGTTGTTTATTCCGACAGTATTGTGCCCAAGCGGTTCCGCGTTTTCTACAGCTTGAATCCAATTGCCGGCGTAATCAGTGGGATGCGGTCCGTGCTGCTCGGGACCGGACCTCTGCCCAAAGACCTCATCGTTCCGGGCGCCATTGTGGCGTTGGTACTTGCCATTTCGGGCCTGTACTACTTCCGCAGCCGCGAACGCATCTTCGCCGACGTGGTCTGAACTCCCACCGGTATTTTAATGATCAAGATGCCCACCATGTCTGACACGGTAATCGCCGCCGAGAGAGTGACCAAACGCTACCTGATTGGTCAGGCCGAGCAGCGCCACGAGACGTTGATCGGTTCGTTGACCTCGGGTCTGATGTCGCCGATTCGCAACGCCCGCAGGATTGCCCGACTCGACGCCAGCCGTATCGCCGCCGACGCAACGGATATCCTCTGGGCCCTCGACGACGTCTCGTTCGAGGTCAAACGCGGCGAAGTGCTTGGCATCATCGGCCGCAATGGCGCCGGCAAGTCGACCCTGCTCAAGATTCTGTCCCGAATTACCGAGCCGACGTCCGGCTGGGTGGGTATCAACGGGCGGGTCGCCTCGTTACTGGAGGTTGGCACCGGCTTTCACCCCGAGTTGACCGGCCGCGACAACGTCTATATGAACGGTACTCTCCTGGGCATGACCAAGCGGGAGATTGACCTCAAGTTCGATGAGATCGTCGAATTTTCGGGTGTCGAACGGTTTCTTGACACGCCCGTCAAGCGCTACAGCTCGGGGATGTCGGTGCGGCTGGCCTTTGCCGTCGCCGCGCATCTGGATCCAGACATTCTGATTGTCGACGAGGTCCTGGCCGTGGGGGACTACGAGTTTCAAAAGAAATGCATGAAGAAGATGGAAGACGTGTCCGCCGACAACGGCCGGACGATCCTGTTTGTCAGTCATAACATTAGCGCGATTTCGAGCCTAACGACCAAATGCATTTATCTCAAGAATGGCCGCATCCAATGCCAGGGACCGACCAAAGAAATCGTGCCGGTTTATCTCGATTCGGGCAATGTCACGGCGGCGCGTTGGAGGGCTAATGAGCGGACCAACAAGCCCTTCCAGTTCCTCTCGGCCGAGATTCAAAATCCTGAAGGAGACGTGACAGGCGACCTCGACAACCTCGAGGAATTTCGCGTCGTCATCGAGTACGAAGTGCGAAAAGAGCTGCGCGGGTCCGTCGTCGCAGCCATTCTGCACGCTCGGGATGGCACTCTCTTGTTCAGCACCGAAGACACTGATACTCAGGACCATTTGATGGATCGCCGATCACCCGGCCGCTACCGCAGCAGCGTGACCATCCCGGGCGGTCTCCTCAACGAAGGGGATTTTTACTTTCGGCTAAGCGCGGGGATATTGGGCCAGGCCTCAACGGAAAACATCGAGGCGATCTCCTTTTCTCTGCATAACACAAAAGACCACCATACGCGAGGGCATCGCAAAGCGGCCTATTTTCTTCCGACTCTTGAATGGCAAATTGAAAGCGATCAACTGCAAGAGCAAGTTTCATGACCGAAATGAGTTACTGTTCGCTCTGCATGGCCCCACGCGGTCGTAGTCTTGGTCCCCATCCCGACTTTTGCGACCACAGGATCGTGCGCTGTGGGGCGTGCACGATGATAGCCGTCGATCCCAGGCCTTCCTTCGATCAATTAGCGGAACGCTATCGCGAGGCTTACCGTAAGGATGTTCAAGAATACCCGACCGATGGATATCTGGATTTTATGGACAAAAGAGCATATGCTCAGAAATCTTTCATGTCGTCCCATCTGCGGGTTGGGAACACATCGAGGGTGCTCGACATCGGTTGCTCAGCCGGCTCGCTCTTGTTGGCATTCGGTGATATGACCTCGCATCTCGATGGCTTCGAGCCAGACGTGATGATGGCAACGATAGCGCGGGATCGCCTCCCCAACTCGGCGCGAATCTTCAACGAACTATGTGACCCGGCCGTTCTTCCCGCGGAACACTACGACCTGATCACCTTGTCCCACGTTTTTGAACACGTCCTCGATCCGGTGGTTTTCCTGGGCCACTTGCTTCGCGCGACACGCCCAAACGGCCTGGTCTTCGTGGAGGTGCCGAACGAGTCGGTCACGGAAGTTAAACGGCAGGTACGTGCTCCGTTCCGCGGCAAGTTGCATCTCTCGTACTTCAATCCCAAAACGCTGGGACGCTGCGCAGCGTTAGCGGGGGGCACTGTGGTGAAGATGTCAACCTACGGTCCACGTGCGAGTCAGTTTTCGCTAGTTCCCAACGAGATGTTGCAGCCGCGCACGAAGCGGCCTCTTGTAACAAGAGCGTATCACCGGGTCCGGCAAGTCTTGAGCGTAGAATGTAGCCGTCGCTGGATTGGCAGCGTCGACCTCGGGAAACACCTGGGAATCGACAATGGTTCTGATGGAATCTGGATTCGAGCCCTGTTTGCGAACAAAGGTGAATCGAAACGAAGCGCAGCATCCTGGAGTCAATCATGAGCTTAAGACAACAATTAGATCGTGACGGTTATGTCGTCATTCCCGGCCTTCTCTCTCTAGCGGAAGCGGCCCACTATCGGACCGAGATCCAGAAGCTTTCAGACATCGGTGACGCTGACTTCGGCAACAAGCGTTTCGAATGCCCCGATGGTGTTTCGCGAAACCGCCAGTTCTGGCCGCTGATCGACCACCCGAAGCTCGTGTCTGCCCTCCGGGAAATGTTGGGGCCAACGGCCCGCTACACTCAGCATTCCGACCTGCACGCCCATCGAGGCGGGGTTGGCTGGCATCGCGATTCGGCCTGCCGCACCTTCGGCGAGGGGCCGGACTGGGACGAGTCCCATGACCCCTACCAGGTTTTACGCGTAGCAATCTACCTCCAGACCTACGCCGAAAGCCATTCCGCGCTCGGGGTTATTCCGGGCAGCCACCGCTACGAAAAGCCGGTGGGTGGGCGCGAGGCGGCAATTTGGCGACGTGTCGTCGCGTTGGGGGAAATCGCCGCCTCGACATGGGGCACGCTCGCCGGTGGAGAGCGCTTGCCACACGAGATGCGGCTGCAGAACTTCCCCCACATGCTCATTCGAACCCAACCTCGCGTCGGATCACTCCCCTGGCCTCCTCCGCGAAGCCCGGTCTGGATTCGGACCGAACCAGGCGACTGCGTCATCTTCAATCAGCGTCTCTACCACAGCGCCTCGCCACTGGCCGGTCCGAAATACGCCGTCTTCCTTTCATACGCAGCCGAAAACGGACACGCGCGAAACCATCTGGGCTACTACCGGCACTTTCGCCGAGACTTAAACTACGGCCCGCTCGAACCAGAGCTGGCGGCCCAGCTTGATAAGGATGGCTTGCTGATGGAAGCACCGGATCCGTCGGAGGTCTCGCCTTCCGCGAATTTCACCATGCCCGGTCACGTACTCGCAAGTAACGCCTGATATGTCAAAAGTCCTGGCCGTCATCCCCGCCCGTGGAGGGTCGAAAGGGATCCCACGCAAGAACGTTCGACCGATCGGCGGCAAGCCGTTGCTCGGCTGGACGATCGAGGCAGCCCGATTCTCTAAGCGGGTCGAACGAGTCGCCGTGTCAACCGACGACCCGGAGATCGCCGCTGTCGCCCGCCGCTTTGGCGCCGAGGTCATTGAAAGACCCGACGCGCTCAGCGGAGACTCGGCATCGAGCGAATCGGCTCTGCTGCACGCACTGGACTTCCTGCAGCGATCCGAGGGCTACGAACCGAAGCTTCTAACTTTCCTGCAATGTACATCGCCCTTGACCGCCGCTGAAGATATCGACGGTGTCATCGACGCGCTGGAACTTGAGGGCGCTGATACCGCCTTAACCGTCGTCCCCTTCCATTATTTTCTGTGGCACCGCGACGACAAAGGTGATGGGTTGGGAATTAACCACGACAAGCGGGTTCGTCTGCTTCGGCAAGACCGCCAGCCGCAGTACTTGGAAACCGGTGCCGTTTATGTCATGAAGGTCGCCGGCTTCCGCCATGCCAAGCACCGATTTTTCGGCAAGACGGCTCTGTACCAAATGCCCGCCGAGCGACGCTGGGAGATCGATGATCCCATCGACATTGAGGTCGCCGAGGTCTTGCTTCGATCCAGCTCGCAAGCCAATCACCGTGCCTTGTTGCCCGAGCAACTCGACGCGCTCGTTTTCGACTTTGACGGTGTCTTTACCGACAACCGCGTCACCGTCCTGGAAGAGGGCCACGAGGCGGTCGTCTGTAGCCGCGGCGATGGCATGGGCATCGAGTTGCTCCGTAAGGCCGGCTGGCCAATGATTGTGCTCTCCAAGGAGGTGCACCCGATCGTCTCAGCTCGATGTTCCAAGCTCGGACTGGAATGCCAGCAAGGCGTTGACGACAAGTTGCCGGCGCTAATTCGCTGGCTTGAAAGTCGCAGGTTCGCGCCGGAGCGCACCCTTTATGTCGGCAACGACATCAACGACGTGGCCTGCCTGACCGCCGTCGGCTGTCCGGTCGTGGTAGCCGACGCCCATCCTCAGGCGGCGCGTGCCGCCCGCATAATCCTCGAAAAGCCAGGTGGGCGGGGTGCCCTCCGTGAGCTGGCTGAGTTGATCTTTTCCCGCTATGGAGCTTCCATCCATGCCTAAGGTGGTCGAGATCGGCGGCAAGCCCGTCGGCGAAGGACACCCCGTATACGTCATCGCCGAAATCGGGCTAAACCATAACGGCGAGGTCAAAATCGCCAAGCAACTGATCGACGCCGCGGCCCTGGCCGGTTGCGACGCCGTGAAGTTTCAGAAACGGACCCCGGAACTCTGCGTTCCCGCCGAACAGCGAAACATCGAGCGCGAGACCCCATGGGGAATCATGACCTACATGGATTATCGCTATCGCGTCGAGTTTGGTGAGAAAGAATTTGCCGAGATCGATCGCTACTGCAAGGACAAGGGGATCGCCTGGTTCGCGTCCTGCTGGGACGAGCCTTCAATCGACTTCATCGATCGCTTCGACCCGCCGTGCTACAAGGTCGCCTCGGCCTCCTTGACCGATGACGCCCTCTTAAAGCACACCCGCGCTACCGGCAGACCGATGATTATCTCGACCGGCATGTCAACTGTCGAGGAGATCGACGACGCCGTGTCGCTACTCAGCACCAAGAAGCTGCTGATCGCTCACGCAACTAGCACCTATCCGTGCCAACCAGACGAGTTGAACTTACGGATGATCGGCACGTTGAAAGCAAAATACGACTGTCCGATTGGCTACTCAGGCCACGAGGTCGGGCTCCAGACCACACTGGCCGCTGTGGCGCTGGGAGCCTGCTTTGTGGAGCGACACATCACGCTCGATCGCGCCATGTGGGGCAGTGACCAGGCCGCCTCAGTCGAGCCCGCCGGCTTTCACCGCTTGGTCCGCGACATCCGGGTCATTGAAAAGGCCATGGGAGATGGTGTGAAACGGGTGTACGAGAGCGAGCTGCCGATCCGCAAGAAACTGCGCCGGGCCGCACGGTCTTGAAATGTCCATTGACGTTGATCCTCAGCTCGCAGTCGAACTAAGCTTGGTATTTGTGCGCCCTGACCTAAGATCAATGCGTGCCGAATGGCCGATTTGAACCGATTTCCGAGCCTATCCGCCCGCAGATCCTCTTGAGAAGCAAATTCATTGGCTGTGAGCGAGAACGGTGCAATGCGAAGCGGGCACAGCGGCCCCATGACTGCCGCCGAACAGGATGTCGGCTTAACCGAGCCACTCCTGCTGCCGGATGTCGTGGAGTTGCCCATCGGACCAGACGGCTGGCCGCGGTTTGGGAGCAGTGGCAATTACGGCGCCGCCGATGTGGCGGCCGCCTATTGCGGCTTCAAGACTGTCCCTGAGCACCTGCGTGGATACTGGCAGCATGGCTGGACCGCGAGCTACCGGATGCCGATCCCACCGGACCTGATCCTGGGGACCTGGCCCAAGCAGGACGAGTATTATTGGGTCGCTCGCAAGGATGAGGAACAGCACCTGCGGTCCGCCGGCCTCCCGCATGTTGCGGCGATCGGGATGCCGCTCATCTACCTTCCCCCCCGCCCAATCCGGCGTCGGCAAAACAGCCTTCTCGTCATGCCGGCACACAACCTCGATTACGTCACGTGCTCATGGAAGTTTGACGAGTACGCCGAGGCCATCGCCGCCATCCGCCACGAGTTTTCCGATGTGGTCGTTTGCATAAGCCCGCCGTGCTGGAAGCACGGCTACTGGGTCGATGCCTTTCGCAAGCGAGGGTTTCACTTGATCAAGGGAGCCAAACACTCGGACCGCAACGCGCTCGAGCGCGTACGCTACCTCCTGAGCGCTTTCGAGTACATGGTGACGAATTGCTTTGGCTCTCACCTCGCGTATGCCTATTACTGCGGCGCGAAACCGTCCGTTTACGGCCCGTATGCAACCCGTCGGGCGGAGGATTTCGCCAACGATCCCGTGATTCGGCGCAACCCCAGGCTTCTGCCGGTGACGCTCAAATCGTTCTCCGAAGAAGAGCTGCGCCGCAACCGTCCTCAATTGTTTTGCCACCCAGGAGATGCGCGGGCCGACGTCGAGTGGGGCCGCGCTGAACTAGGGGAGCCAAACAGGGTCTCGCCGCGCGAGATGCGGGACTTGTTCGAATGGTCGGTCAGGGCTCGCGTCGTCCGGAAGCTCCAATCGAAAACACCAAACCGCGTTAAACACTGGGCCCAGATGCTGACCCAGACGGAATATCGCGAGCAGCGCCGCGAGATGCGCCAGGTACAGCGGTTGTGGACGATGCCCAGGTATCAGCGCACTACTCTAACCCTGCTCGGCCGATCCTTCGAGGTGCTTGACGTTCCCCGCTTCATGGAAAACAAGAGCATGCTCTTCGATCGAGAGCTTTATCGTTTCGCCACGACCGAGGACACGCCCAGGATCATCGACTGCGGTGCCCGCATTGGCCTAAGCACGTGTTATTTTAAGCATATCTACCCCAAGGGCGAAGTAGTGGCCTTTGAACCGGATCCCACTGTTTTCGCGGTCTTGGAAAGGAACTGCGCGTCCTGGGGGGCAAACGACATCCGCTTGATTCCGAAGGCCGTTTGGACCTGCGAATCCACACTCCCATTCCGCGGCGACGGCAAGGCCTCCGGGAGAATTGACGAAGAGGCCGTTGGTGAGGACGTCCCGCGCGTCCCGACCTGCCGCCTGCGCGATTACCTGACAGAGAGGGTCGATCTCTTGCGACTTGACATCCAGGGGGCGGAAGTC
The DNA here is from genome assembly GCA_963850935.1 of uncultured Isosphaeraceae bacterium. Lineage (GTDB taxonomy): Bacteria > Planctomycetota > Planctomycetia > Isosphaerales > Isosphaeraceae > CAWFRS01. The sequence continues at coordinate 60,588 of CAWKNT010000023.1, read as the reverse complement.
GACGTGCTGCTCGATTGCGCCGACCTCCTCGGGAACGTCCAGTACTTGGCCGTGGATTATCACTCCGTCTTCAAACAACCGCAGCGCCTTGATGAGCTGACAGGGTTGTTGGAGCAGGCCGGGTTCCGGATGAATTTCCTGGCGACGCCGCAATCAGCTAGGCCTTTCCTCTACCGCGGCCTAGAGGGGGGAATTGACGCCCAGCTTCACATTTTTGCGTTTAGAGAGTGATCTATCCCGCGTGAGAGCAGCAGATCAAACAAGTTGAGACGTGAATGTGTTTCCCGAGGCCCACGTGAATCTTACTCTTACGAACCATAACCCTTGCAGCACGCAACCGGTCTCGGCCGGTACGCCGGTCCATGGTGAAATGGCGCACGCTAGCGACCAGTCCGCGTCTTTGAAAGCTCCGCTCATCTCAGTGTGCATGCCGGTCTATAACGCCCAACGGTACCTCAAAGAAGCCGTTGTGAGCATCCTAGACCAGACGTTCAGAGACTTCGAGTTTCTGATCATTGATGACGGTTCAAGCGATCGATCACTGTCAATCCTCAAACGCTATGCGGCGCAGGACGCGCGCATCCGTCTTTCGAGCAAGCCCAACGCCGGCTATGCCGTTCGTCTCAATGAAATGCTGTACCTGGCTCGCGGCGATCTCATCGCGCGCATGGATGCCGACGACGTAGCGCTCCCTGAGCGATTCGCCCGGCAGGTTGAGTTTCTGCGTTGCCATCCGGAAGTGGATGTCGTCGGAGGAGCCCAAGAGCACATCGATTCTCAAGGTCACCTCTTGTTTGTGCAAGGTGAGCCCGAGGAGCACGAAGAACTGCAGGAGCTTGCGTTGACCGGCGTCTGTCCAATCAACCATCCTAGTGTAATGATGCGACGCGAGGCGGTGTTGGCCGTTGGCGGCTATCGAGTAGAGATGATGCCGGCCGAGGACTTTGACCTGTGGTTGCGCATGGGTGAGCACGGGCGGCTGGCAAACTTACCCGACGTGATCACGCGGTATCGGGTACACGAGTCGTCCGTCAGCGCTTTGATGCCGAGCCGGCAAATCGGCCACATGCAAGAGGCCGTGGACGGGGCTTGCGACCGGCGTGGGATTCCGCGGCGGACGCTCCATATCGAGCCGTGGCGGCCAGCCGACCGCGAGTCGAAGCATATGTTCTTACTGCGGCACGGATGGGGGGGATTTCACCGCGGCGATCGGCCGGCAGCGTTACACTTCGGCCTTCACGCCGTGAGGTTGATGCCCTGGCGGAAGGAGAGCTGGATATTACTTGCATGCGCCATACTGAAAATGAAATCGACTAAAAACAAGACATCTCGCCCCTGACCATGGTGAAGAATCGTGTTGCGAACAGTGTCGCGATGAGCAAAAGTCGATGTGTAGTAAGCGTTGTTGTACCACTGTACAACACCGAGAAGTACATTGCCGAGTGTATCGATTCGGTGCTGAATCAGACCCTGCGAGACCTAGAGGTGCTGGTCGTCGACGACGGCTCGCGTGACCGCTCACGGGAAATCGTCGAGGAACTTGCGCGTCGAGACAGCCGGGTACGATTGCTGCGACATCCCGGCGGAGTCAACCTGGGCGTTAGTCGCACGAGGCGACTCGGTATTACCGAGGCCTCGGGCGATTATATTGCCTACCTGGACGCCGACGACGCCTTCGAACCCTCAAAGCTCGAGCAACAAGTCGGTCTGATGAAGGCCTACCCGTCGTGCCTTCTGTGCCACACGGGAATCAAGGCGGCGCTGGTCCCGGTCGGTGGCCAAGAGGGGGAGAAGTTGCTTGAATCCCAAGCGAAAGTAATCGTGGACCTCTGGAACCGTTTCCGCCCCGAGATTACCGAATACTCGTTTATCAATCGCCCCGATGGCTTGAAAGAGAACGTCGTTTGCAATTCGAGCGTCTTGGCCGTAGCCGCGGCTGTCCGATCCGCGGCCGTCGCGACCCGACAGCTCTTCCAGTACGAGGATTTCGCTCAATGGATTCTCCTGGCAACCAAGGGCTCATTCGTCTTTACCCCTGAGCCTCTGACCCGCTATCGGATCCATTCCGAATCATCATCGTATCGGATCTCCCAGGAGTATCTGAGACACTTCTATTCCGTGGTCGAAATGCTGCTAACGCTCCATGTCCTCACAAACGACGCCGAGCTCAGAGCGCGCGCGGAATCTGAGTTGCTCTACAATATCGCTCAACTCAGGAACCTCTACGCAGAAGATGCTATCAGTGGGACCGTTGATTCTTTGCCCGAATCACGCCAGCCGCCAGGAAAGTTCGACGGTTCCTCATGGCAGTACTCGGCCCTCGAGCTCCAGTCACAAGTGAACATTCTGCAAGAGCAAGTAAAGTTCCTCTCCGATCGACTAGCCACGATCCGTGGCTCAAGGGTATATCGAAGCCTTGTCAGGATACGCAATCTCCTAAATGGGATTAAGCCCCAGCCCGCGAAAAGATAGAAGTTCAGATTTTATTACAGGAAAGCGCGGCGATCGTGCAGGTTCTGCAGTGAATCGAGACGTATTCCGAAGTCCTGCAAAGGCGGCCTTTCAATCCAGCCGGGCTTTCAGATTCACATAGCCATGACGATTCCAGAGTTACCGCTCAATTTTGATGCGCTTCGATTCGAAACGCTTTCGGAACGGCCGAGCAAGGTCAGGCTAGCCGATCTGGGTTGTCCCATGGCAGGCGCCGGCACGCTCGACGACCTGCTGGACGGCCTTCCCGCGGTCCTGGCGGCGCAGTCGCTGAAACAGCTCCGCGACGCGATTGTCGCCGCCCACTCGCGAGGACGGCCCGTGCTGGCAGCGCTGGGAGGCCATGTCATCAAGACGGGGTGTGGACCGTACCTGATCGACTGGATCATGCGGGGAATCCTGACTGGCGTGGCAATGAACGGATCGGCGGCGATTCACGATCTCGAGCTGGCGATCGCCGGTCACACCAGCGAAGACGTCGGCCCCCGGCTGGCGGCAGGCACATTCGGTTTTGCCCGCGAGACCTCGGAACTTTTCGCAGCGGCATGCGACCGGGCGGCCGATCGTGGCACTGGGTTGGGTACCGCGCTGGGCGAGGTGATCCAGGAGAATGGCGGCCCCGGCCTTGATTCCAGTCTACTGGTGTCGGCCCTACGGCGTGGCATTCCAGTGACCGTCCACGTGGCCGTCGGCACCGATATCGTGCACATGGCGCCGCGGCTCGACGGCGCTGCACTCGGCCAAGCCAGCCTGGTGGACTTCCGCATCCTCTGCGGCCTGGTTGCCCGGCTCGAGGGGGGTGTCTGGCTCAACCTGGGCAGTGCCGTCGTTATGCCCGAGGTCTTCCTCAAGACAGTAGCCGTCGCCCGCAACCTGGGCTATTCGCTCGACGGAATGACGACGGCCAACCTCGATTTTCAACAGCAGTATCGCGGCCGCCTCAATGTCCTCGACCGCCCAGGCGGGGCCGGCATCGCGCTGACCGGCCATCATGAGCTGCTCATTCCTCTGCTCCACGCATCGGTCGTCGCCCGCGTGCTGTCCCGAGAGATATCTTAGCCGTGCCGCTCCCACTCACTCGAGTGACGACGAGCGGTCCGTCATGTGTGCCCACGAACTGGAGCATCTGGGGAACGACGAGGCCATGAAGATCTGCATCATCTCGACGATGACTGGAGCGCCCTGGGCGGGCAGCGAGGCGTTGTGGGCGGCCGTGGCCCACGCCGCGCTCGACGATGGACACGAGCTCGCCGTGGTCACGAAGCGATGGCCGAGGGTCCCCTCTCAAGTCGCCGAGATCCAAGCCCGGGGGGCGAAGGTCTTCCTCCGGAGCGCAAACTTTCACCGCCGCGCGAGTCGGATCTATGAACGGTACGTCGAGCCCCTGCCGGCTGTGGCCCGCTGGAGGCCCGATGTCGCCTTCGTTAGCCAGGGGAGCTTCCTTGAGTTGGCCGAGCGTAACGATATCAACCGGATCCTGCAATCGTTCGGGGTCCCGTACATCGTCGTTTGCCAGCAGAACTTCGAAATCAGTGCCCGGCGCCGCGAGACGCAAGCCGCCAACGGATGATCGCTTACTTCCGAGGGGCCCACCGGGCCGGGTTCGTCGCCAGGCGAAATTGGGAGTCCGCCGAGACAATGCTCGCCGCCGACCTGCCCAACGCCTGTGTGTTCCGCAATCCGGTCAACCTGATCGATCTAACTCCCGTATCCTGGCCGGCCGCGAGCGAAGCCCGGCTGGCCTGCGTGGCTCGTCTGGACGCCGATCACAAAGGTCAGGATATCCTTTTCGCCATCCTCGCCCAGGAGCCCTGGAAGTCCCGGCCGTGGACCTTGCGGCTGTACGGAGACGGCCGGCACCGGTCGTTCCTGATCGACCTGGCGAGATTTCGCGGCGTCAGCGACCGGGTCGAGTTTCGCGGCCACGTCGACGACATCCGTGCCGTCTGGGCGGAGAATCACCTGCAGCTGATGCCTTCGCGTTGCGAGGGGATGCCGCTCGCCTTGGTCGAGGCGATGCTGTGCGGTCGCCCGGCGGTCGTCACCGACATCGGTGGCCACGCGGAGTGGGTCACGGAGCCACGCAACGGATTCGTCGCGGAAGCCCCGAGCCCATCGTCGTTCGGTGCGGCAATGGAGAGGGCCTGGCAAGCGCGATTCGTGGGAGGAGATCGGCATGAATGCCCACCGAGACGCCATGAGCCTACACGACCCGGAGCCAGCCCGGACCGTCCTGCGGACGCTTATCGAGGCCGTCGAGGCCGGCACGCAATCGTGCAATCGCGCGGGCATCCTTCTCGCGCCCCGCAGTGAGAATTCCATTCCCGGCCATCGAAATCAACCTCAATGAGTGGGAGGCTCGCGTACTGTGCCATCCGCCGATACTAATGCGGATCATTCACAACCGCTATCGATCGGATACATGAGTCCGGGATGGCCGCTGGAGGCGTTTGCAAACGGAATCATCTCTTACATCGCGGACATGGCCCATCAATTGCCGGCGATGGGACACCGCGTAACGATCTTGACCAACCGAACCGCGGGGGGCGAGCCGGGCGCGGAAGTGTACGACGTACATCAAGATCACCTGTCGCAGAACCTGGCTGGGCGCGTCGTGGATAGACTGGCGTATCGTATTGCCCCGCAATGGACGATTCATCGTAGACAATGCCGGGGGGTGATCAACACGCTGCGCCGTGCGATTGCCGAGCGCGACATCCAGCTCTTCGAGATGGAGGAAACATTCGGCTCGGCCGCCTGGCTACAACCGGCTGTACCCATCCCCGTCTGTCTCCGCCTCCACGGTCCCTGGTTCCTCAACGGCCCGGCGGTCGGGGCGCCCGAGGATGATACATTCCGACGTCGCGTCGCCGCGGAAGGGCGAGCGATCGGCCAGGCGGTCGCCCTCACCTCCTCATCGCGCGACGTACTCGAGCAGACTCGCTCGTATTATGGTCTGGCCCTGAAAGACGCCGAGGTGATTCACCCGCCGACCTCGCCCGTCCCCCTTGCCGATCGATGGCGGCTGGAGGGATGCGACCCACGACAAGTCCTCTTCGTTGGCCGGTTCGATAGGCACAAAGGGGGCGACCTGATCATCGAGGCATTCGGACGGGTTCTCGAGCAAGTCCCGGATGCGAGACTTTGCTTCGTGGGGGAGGACCGAGGCTACATCGACCTCCGAGGGCGACGGTGGAACCTCGCGGAGTTTGTCCGTGACCGGCTGCCAGGAGCACTGGAGTTAGGACATGTGACACTGCTTGGAAAGCAACCGTTCTCAAATCTTGCCTCGCTCCGCCGCCGGGCCATGATCAACGTGATTTGCTCGCGGTACGAGAACGCCCCGCGTGCCCTGATCGAGTCGATATCCCTGGGCTGCCCCACAGTCGCAGCCAGGGTGGGCGGGATCCCCGAGATCCTGCAAGACCAAGTCGATGGCCTGCAACACCGCCCCGAAGACCCAGACGACCTTGCCAACCAAATCATCACTTTGTTAAACAACCCGGTTCGCGCGGCGGAGCTTGGACGACAGGCCGCGGTTACATGCGAAAAACGATTCAACCCCGAAGTGATCGCGGAACGAATGGTCCGATTCTACCGTCACGTCATCGGCACGGGGCGAGGCCGTTAAACGTAGAGCGCTCGCCATGACAAATCCACGCCAGTCGACAACCCAGAAACCCAAGCGCCGTTGGTTGAGCATCGTACCCTAATTTGGAAATCTGACAGAGCACCAGTCCACACCCGGTTAATGGCCATCCGCGACCTTAATCGGGACCAAATTCAACATCAGACGCGGCAACGAACCTCCTTCCAGGGTGAGCTCGATGATCATCTCACAGACTCCGTATCGGGTCAGCTTCGCGGGCGGCGGAACCGACTTGCCAGCCTTCTATCTCAGGGAGCGAGGGGCCGTCTTGAGCACGACGATCGACCAGCATATGTATGTGACGATCCATGGTCGTTTCGAGGCGACGATTCGGGTCAGCTATTCGCACACCGAGACGGCCTCCAGCTTAGATGAGGTCCAGCACGAGCTAGTCCGCGAAGCGATGCGTCAGGTGAAGATCGACGAGCCGCTGGAAATCACGACCATTGGCGATGTGCCGGCCGGAACGGGTATGGGTTCCAGCAGCAGTCTGACCGTCGGTCTGCTTAATGCCCTCTATGCGTATCGGAATCGCATCATCAGCCCTCGGCTCTTGGCCGAACAGGCCTGTCGGATCGAGATCGATGTCCTTAATAAACCGATCGGTCGTCAAGATCAATACGCGGCCGCTTTCGGCGGCCTCAACTACCTCTGCTTCAATACCGACGGCACTGTCGATGTCGAGCCCGTCCCATGCCGAGCCGAAACCCTAAGCGAGTTGGAGAAGCGAACCCTGCTGATCTACACGGGTCAGACCCGCGATGCGAATCAGATACTGGAGCGCCAATCGAGCGGCACGGGCGACCGGATGGATATACTTCGTCAAATGCGCGACCTGGCGGGTGAGATGCGATTGGCCCTGACTGGTGATGGGGACATTGACCGCTTTGCGGAGCTCTTGGACGAGGGCTGGCAGCTGAAGCGATCGCTGGGTTTCGGAATCAGCAGCGACCAGATCAACGAGTGGTACGAGACGGCGCGGAAAGCCGGGGCCTGCGGCGGCAAGCTGCTGGGGGCCGGCGGCGGAGGCTTCCTACTCTTGATGGCGCCTCCCTGGCGGCATCGGGCGATCCGTGAGGCCCTGAATCGGCCCCGCGAACTGCCGTTCCGTATCATCCGTCATGGCAGTCGGAATATCTTTATTCACAATTAGGCGAGCTCCGATGTCGACTGCCACAAAACGAGTTAAGGCACTGCTCTTAGCTGGTGGTCTAGGTACCCGGCTGCGCCCACTGACGGATACGATCCCCAAATGCTTGATCCCCGTCGCCGGCCGGCCGTTACTCGATGTCTGGATCGATCGCCTGGTCGAGGCGGGAATCCGCGAGGCCTGCATGAATACTCACGCCTTGGCCGAACAAGTTCGAACCTATATCGCATGGATCAACTCCGAGAGCCGGCTCCGCCTGATCGAATCGTATGAGCCGACGCTGTTGGGCTCGGCCGGCACGGTCAGTGCCAATGCCGACTTCGCTTCCGATGCCGACCAGATTGTGATCATCTACGCCGACAACCTTAGCAACATCGACCTTCGTCCGCTCCTGTCCTTCCATCGCACACACCGCGATCCCTTCACGATGGTGCTTTTCCGGGCACCCAATCCTCGGGCCTGCGGGATCGCCGAACTTGATAGCAAAGGACGGATCGTTTCGTTCGTCGAGAAACCCGAGCGGCCTGCGAGCGACCTGGCAAATGCCGGCCTCTACGTCCTCGACGCCGGGGCATATCGCGAGATCGCTGCCATGCGGCATTCGACCTGGGGTATGAGGTCCTCCCTCGATTCGTGGGGCGGATGCGGGGCTGGGTCTGGGGGGGCTACCACCTAGACATCGGAACCCACGAGGCATTAGAACGAGCGAGGCAAGACGTCGTCGAAATATTCTCGACTCGCCGCGAATGTGGGTCGAAAGGACTCCGCCCGGCGGTGTTTCTCGATCGCGATAGCACCCTGCTTGAACCTGTCCACTACCTCGACGACCCAGAGCAGGTGAGGCTCTTACCTGACGCTGCCGAGGCGATCAAGCGGCTGCGCCGCGCCGGCTTCGCGTGCGTGCTCGTGATCAACCAATCCGCGATCGGCCGGGGCATGATCACCGAGGCTCGGCTGGAAGAGATCCACGCCGAGATGGGGCGACAACTGGCCGAGCGGGGTGCGAGCATCGACGGCATTTACTCCTGCCCGGATGTCTACACCGGTCACGATTGGGCCACAGTGGAAAGCCACAATCGCAATCCGGGCCCCGGATTGTTCCTTCAGGCAGCGGCCGACCTCGGCCTGGAAATGGTGGCCTCGTGGATGGTAGGCGACCTGGTCAGCGATGTTATGGCTGGGCTCAATGCCGGATGCCAAAGCATCCTGCTGGCTTCGGATCTCACCCCTGGCACCGCACCAGAAGCACAAGCCGGTGCCGCCGGGCGGCACTATCTCACCGCCCCGAATTTCGCCGCCGCCGCGAATATCATCCTGAACGCACAAGATGCTCATCCGTAAAGATTCTCCTCTCCTGATTCACCGCGCCTACTACGGCATGGCGCTTGAGGAGGCCGAGGTCATCTCCAACCTGACGTATCCCGTCGCGCCGGCGGAACGCTGGAGGCTCACACAGTGCGATCCCAAGCAGGTCCTTTTCATCGGACGATTCGACCGTCATAAAGGCTACGACCTGATTGTCGAGGCATTCGGCAAATTCCTTCGCGAAGTGCCCGACGCCGGTATCCGAGGACGGGCGCCGGTGGGACGTTGCCGGAAATATCGACGAGCCATTGCCTGGGGCCCGGGCGTCCGACCGGATCAATATCGTGGGAATGGTGCCAAACTCAAATCGGAACGTCGCTCGCTTCGGGGTATCGCGATGACCGACCCACAAACGCGGACAAACCGGAAACCCAAGCATCGTCGCCTTTGGCCGCTTATTGTCTCTCCCGCTCCTCGGCCTGCTCGCGGGTTTGTATCTTGAAAATACGCTCACTCGCCTGCCGTTCGCACTTGGCAAACTGGATCGAATGGGCCTGGTCGTACTCGGTCTGCTTGCCGGAAGCAGCGCAATGGTCACCAGCGCTTCGGTCGTCGCGGCATGTCGTATCGCCCAAAGGCGATTCACGATCGGTGCCATTTTGATCACGATCGCCGTCATCGCCGTGCTCCTCGGGTGGGGACGAACGATTTTGGGCTGACAAACAAGATTTCGGAACGGTTCGGCTCCGAGGCAAGAGCGATCCGGTATTGTGGGCCCGATTAATGCGCAGGTCTCACAGATTGTAACGACGCTGCCGTAACTCGCGTCGTCGACTCGTCTTTGTTAATGATTATGTCTGCATGCAACCGTTCCCACCGCCGGCGGCGGACCCAGTAAAACAGCACCGGCAGGAACAGGTCGATCACCTCGTCGGCGACCAGGATGCCGCCCAGCACCGGCGCCGCCATCGGCCGGATGATCTCGGCGCCGACGCCGCTGGCCCAGAGCATCGGGGCCAGGCCGATCACCACGGTTCCCTCGGTCAAGAGCTTGGGCCGCAGGCGGTGCACGGCTCCGTTCAAGACCGCGGCGCGCAGCTCGGCCAGGCTCGATCCGCTCGAGCCCGCCGGCCTTGGCGACGGCCTCGCGCAAGTACACCAGCATGATGATCCCGGTCGAGGTCGCCATGCCGAAACAGGCGATGTAGCCGACCCAGACCGTCACCGAGAGCTTGAGACCCAAGCAGCCACTGGAAGAACAGCCCGCCGGCGATCGCGCCGGGCACCGCCAGCATCATCAGCACCGCGTCGGCCAGGTCGTGATAGGTCAAGTAGAGCACCAGGAAGATCAGGGCGACCACGATCGGCACGACCAGCATCAAGGTCCGTCGCGCGCGGATCGCATGCTCGAACTGGCCGGTCCACTCGATGAAGACGCCGTCCGGCAGCTTGGCCTCCTTGGCGACGGCCAGCTTGGCCTCGGCCACCAGGTCGGCCGCGTCGCGGTCGCGCACGTTGACCCGGACATAATTGCGCAAGAGCCCGTTTTCGCTTTTGATCGTCGCCGGGCCTTCGACGACCTGGACGTCGGCGACCTCCGACAGCGGGATCAGACGGGGTTCCGGTTTCGACGGCGAGGAGCCCGGCCCCTGCCCTGCGCCGCGGGCGGTCACCGGCAGGTTGCGGATCGACTCTTCGTCTTCGCGCCAGGCCCGGCCGTAGCGGACGACGACGGGGTGGCGCTCGCGGCCCTCGACGGTCGAGGTGACCACCTTGCCGCCCAGGGCGGTCTCGATCAGGTCGTTGACCTCGCCGGCGCTCACACCCAGCCGGGCGGCACGTGCACGGTCGAGGCGGACCTCGATATAGGGCTTGCCCCGGATCGGGTCGGCCACGACGTCGACCGCGCCGGGCAGCGGCTTCACAACCCGGGCGACCTCCTCCGAGCCCCGGACGACGTCGTCGAGGTTGCGCCCGAGCACGCGGATGCCGATCGGCGTGTTGACGCCGGTCGCGAGCATGTCGACCCGGTTCTGAATCGGCATCGTCCAGACGTTGGTCCAGCCCGGCATCTGGACGGCCAGGTCGAGCTCGCCGCCGAACGCCGCCAGTTCGTCGCGATCGACCTTCCAGAGCAGGAGCCGCCGGCCGAAGCTGCGCGCAGAGCTCGGCCTGGATCGCGTCGAGCGTGGGCTGCGGCTCGATCAAGGGGCTCGAGGCCGGCTTGGCGGCCGTCCCGTGGTGGATGGCCCGCGCACGTGTCGGCTGATGCGGCCGCGTCGCGGCTCGCCATGCCCGCCGCGCGGACCTTGGCATACGCCTCTTTGAAGGCCGCCACGGCCGGGTCGATGATGGTCGCGCGGTCGAGGAGCTGCTCCAGCACGAGCCGCGTGAAAATCGGCGCGGCCCGTGCGATCAGCTCGTCGTCCAGCTGTCGCGACGTGATCGCGCCAAGGCGGGACAACCCTGGCTTCCTGCGGGCTCGGTGGGATTCATCGAGGTCGGCGAGATCCCTCCCGTGTTGCGCAGCATTTCCTGGTTGCGGTGGTACGCATATTCACGGCTGGCCGCGTCGAAAAATGGCAAGGCGGCCGCGACCGACTGCTCGAATCAAGCGTCTCGCGTGCCGCCGCCGTTTCCGGAGCCTGGATGACTCGGCGTGCAACCAGGGCATCGACAAACGGCACGGGCCTGGATCTCGGCATCGGCGGTCCTCAGCTTGCGGCGGGGCCACAATTCGCGAGGGCGGAAGTTGACCATGGTCTCGATCATGTCCATCGGGGCGGGGTCGGTCGGCGTCTCGGCCCGGCCGGCCTTGCCCACGACCATGTCGACCTCGGGGAAACGGCAGAGGACCATGTCGCGCGCTTTCAGGTCGTCGACCGATTCGGTCACCGATGCGCGCGGGACGGTGATCGGCATGTCCATGACCATGCCCTCGTCGAGCGGCGTCATGAACTCGCGGGCCAGCGGCTGCATCGTCTGGTCGGCGACCAAGGCCACGATCAAGCAGGCTCGCCGGGGCAAGCACGGCGGTCAGCCGCCGTTGCGAGAGAAGGGCCGTCGCGACCATCGCCAGAAACAAGGTCGCGAGGAAAACGGGCCGAGCTGCCGAGCGGGGCCAGCCCCAAAAGAAACGTGACGCCCAGCACCCAGGCCAGGGCCGCCGGCCGGTCCATCAGGTACGACAGCACCGGCCGGTAAACCTCGATCACGCTTCGGATCAGCGGGTTCTCCATCTCGGACCGCAGGCGGCCGCGAATGAAGATGGTGCAGAGTGCGGGCACGAGCGTGATCGCCAGACCCGGCGACGGCCACCAGGGCGAATGTCTTGGTGTAGGCCAACGGGTGGAACATCTTCCCCTCGATCCCGCCCAGGGCGAAGACGGGCAGGAACGACAGCACCATGATCGCCACCGAGAAGACGATCGGCCGCCCCACGGCCAGGCACGCCTGCAAGACGATGTCGCGGACGTCGCCGCGAACGGTCTGGCTGCCGAACTGCTCTCGCGGAGCCGGTGCATGACGTTCTCGGCCATCACGACCGACGAATCGACCAGCACGCCGATCGAGATGGCGATGCCCGCCAGCGACATGGCGTTGGCCTGAATGTCGACCAGGCCCAGCCGCCGCAAGACCGCCATGATCAGGAACGACGTCAGCGCGGCCAGGGGGAGCGTGCTGGCGATGATGAGCGACGTTCGCACGTGCAAGCAAGACCAGAAGCACGCACAACGAGGCCGAGATCATGGCCTCGACGACCGTATTGGTGACCGTGCCGATCGCCCCCTGGATCAGCGGCGTGCGGTCGTAAAACGGCACGATGCGCACGCCGCGCGGCAGGCCGGTCTGAAGCTCGCGGATCTTGGCCTTGATGCGGCGCGTGACTTCGAGCGGGTTTTCACCGTGGGCCATCAAGACCACGCCGCCGGTGACCTCGTTGCCGTCTTTCTCCAGGACGCCGCGGCGAAAGCCGGGCCCGAGCGCGACGTCGGCGACCTCGGCGAGCCGGATCGTGCCTCCCTTGGCAAGCGGGACGACCACGTTTTCCAGGTCGCGGAGGGCGCGATCGGAGTCGAAGCTCTCGTCGCCCGGCGTGGGCGATGCGCCCAGGCGGCCGACGCCCCGCACCACGTACTCGGCGTTTCCCTTGTGGACGACGTGGCCGCCCGGACGAGGCGTTCGACGTCGCCACGGCCTCGACAACATCGTTGAGCGATACGCCGAAGACCCGCAGCCGGTTGGGGTCGGGGACGACCTGGTATTCGATCGGGAACCCGCCGACGCTCGAGACGTCGGCCACCCCGGGAACCGAGCCGAGCTGGGGGCGGACGTACCAGTCCTGGATCGCGCGGAGCCGGCCCAGATCGAAGCCGGCGCCCTCGACGGTGTACCAGAAGATCTGGCCGGTCGCCGCGGCGTCGGGCGTCAGCTCGGGGCTCGCTCCACTTGGAAGCTGGCGCGTGAGCTCGCGCCAGCCGCTCGGCCACGCGCCGGCGTCCTTCGGCAAGGTTCGACCTGATCGTCGAAGATCACGCTGATCATCGAGAAGCCGACGTCGCTCGATGACCGCACCACCCGCACGCCGCGCAGCCCGCGCAGGCCGAGCGTGAGCGGGTAAGTCACCTGGTCCTCGATCTCGCGCGGGCCGTGCCCTTTCCACTCGGTGAAGACGATGACCTGGTTTTCCGAGAGGTCGGGGATCGCGTCGACGGGCGTTTCCCAGGCGGCCCATGCGCCCAGGGCGGCCAGCGCCAGGCTCGCGCCGATGACCGAGGGCGCGGTTGCGGATCGAGAAGGTGATGATCGCGTCGATCATGGGATTTGATTGTGACACGGGCATCGTGCCCGTGCCACACGAATCAATGGTGCTGGAGCTTCGCCAGGTATTTGGCCGGGTCTCGCTTGAGTGCGCCTTCGCAGCCGTCGCAGCAGAGGAAGACGACCTGGCCCGAGACGACGACCCGCGCCGGTGTGCCCATCGAGCCGAGCAGCTTGTTCGTCACCGGGCAGAGCTTCTGGCGCTCGGCCAGCGGGCGATCCTCGGGCGACAGCTGCTGGAACGCGGTGGTGCCGGCGGAAGCGCTCGGCTTGGTCGCACTGGCGAGCGGCGCCGGCGCAGCCGCTGCGTTCGCCTCGGCCCGCTCCGAAGTAGCCGGCCGCGAGACTGGGGTTCAAGCGCGTCTCGGCGTCGAGCAGAAACGCACCGGCGAACGCGACGCGCTGGCCCGGCTCAAGGCCCCGAACGACCGGGTAAGAGTCGCCGCAGCGCGGGCCCAGAACGACCTCGACGCCGTCGAACATGCCGGGCATGCTCTCGACGAAGACGACCTTGCTCGCGCCGGCGTCGACGACCGCCGAGTGGGGCACGCTCAGCACCTGACCGGCCGGACGAGTACGAGATCACTCGGGGCTTCAAGATCCATGCCGCCGCACGCCTTGCAGACCGCCCCAGGCCTGGTCGGCCGTCACATTCGGATGCATCGGGCACCACCAGCGCAGCCGCTGATAATCGGAGAGCGGCCGGGACTCGCGCGGCTTCCGGTCGATCGGACAACGGCCCGGCGTCGATGGCGAGGTCATCGGGATGGTCGGGGCAGGCGTAAACCACGCCTCGGCTCGCCCGCGGCCAACCGAGGCGGATCGGCCGGCAGCGAGCGGAACGGCTCGAGCGCGGCCATCGGTATCCTGATGCGGACGACGGCGATCATCCCGGCGCGAAGGTCGCGCGGCGGATCGGTCACGGCGATCGTGGCGCGGAGATACTCCCAGCCGTCGGCGGTACGACGCTCCACGGCTCGCACCCGGCCCGCCATCGGATCGTGGCCCGGAGGTCGGCGCAGGTAACGTCCGCGGTCTGGCCCTGGGCGATCCAGGGCGCCTGCCGCGCGGGTATTTCGAGCAGCACGGTCGCGGCGTCGCCGTCGCGCGCCACGACCCCGGACGATTCAAACTCCCGCACGAGCGGCCGAAACGTCGCCGGGGCCGTCTGAATTCCCGCCAGTTGAATCCGGTACGGCGAAAGCTGCATCCGCGCCACGACCCCGTCGGGCAGCGCGAGGGCCTCGCCCCGCTTGCGGCGTACCAGGGCCATGTTGCAGATCCCGCACCGCCCCGGCCAGTCGGAGACCACGCCGGGGTCCATGGGGCAGAAATACTCGGTGTCGGCCGAGACGGCGTGCGAGCGCGGTACTTTCGGAAAGCGTGCCCCGGGTCAACCGGTCCCAGTAGTTGCGGATCACCTCCCAGCGGCCGACCACCAGCGCCGCCACCACGAGCACGATCGGGATCCGCAGCCGGACCTGGGCCAGCTTGAGCGCAGACCAGACGCGGTGCCAGATCGGACCCGTCGCCCGGGAAGCGCCGCGGACATCCGGTACGGAACCAGGTGCAATTCTGGTCATCGCGCCTGCCCGATCGCCGAGAACCGGACTTCGCTGCTGGAAGCCGGCACGGGGTTGTTGTCCATGTTGATCATCCGCTTGTAATCCTCTTCGCGGTAGACCCAGACCGGGTCGCGGCCGTGGACGAAGTAACGGACGGACTGCTCGCCCGGCGGCTTCTTCATCTTGAGTGTGACGACGAACTGCTTGGTCCCGTCGCCGTCGTCTTCCTCGTCGCCGATCTCGAACGACTCGACCTGTTGGCCGGCTTGCCAGGCCGAGTCGGCAACCTGGATCGGGTGGCGTCGCCGCGATCGGACCGCATGGCTTGCCGTCACGCCAGGCAGTCAAGGCCGCTTCCAGCGAAGACCGGGCCTCGCCGGAACGTCGGCGTGAATCGCGCATGGCTCGAGCCGCAGCCGGCAAGCAGGCTCACACAGCGGCAACACGGCAATAAATGCCCAGAAGCGGAATCGTTGTGCACCAGTTCATGATCTTGGCTCCTTTGTTCGATCAATACGCGTCGGCGGAGATCACCTCGCCACCGTTGCGCGTACCCAGGTTCCGCCAGGTCTGCACGTCGACAGTAGTCTTGATGAACCGCCCGGACGCATCGCCCATCAAAACGTTCACTCCGCCGGGATGATTGCTCGAAGGGGGCACCTGCATGGCCATGTTGGCCATGTTGCCGGGGAACGGGTTTCCCGCGCAAGTCGTCTGATTGGGTGGGGCCACGTGGTTGTACAACGTGCAGCACATCTCGCCCATGATCCAGCTCATCCCTTGGCGGCTGGTTAGCGGCGGGGCCGTCAGCACATTCAATTGCGTGCACGCCTGATAGGTGGCGTCGAGCGAGGTCTGGTTGGCGAAATACCAACATGTCCGTCTTTGGGTTCGGCGTGCCGTTGCCTCGGATCTTCTCGCTGAAATAGGCCGTGTTACTGAGGCCGTCGGTCACGCTGGCCACCTTGACGGAGCTGTTGTAGTAGAAGATCCCTCTGGGAACCTCGTTGGGGGCGATCGTGCTCGGGTAAGTTCTCGCTCAGGTCACACGCCCAGGTCTGCTGATTGGCGAGGTAGTTGTTCCCCCCCGGCCAAGTCGTGATCGGCGGTGCGTCCGACGGGCAGAGGAAAGTCGCGACCTGTGTCAAACAGGCCGTCATGTTCTCCCGGTTCGGGTCCTGGTACGGCGGCATGAACGGCACGGCCCCGGCCATGCCGGGCGTCTCGGGAGGCAAGTTGAAGTTGATGCTGTTGAACAGATTGCCCTGCTCGATGAACATCAGCAACTGGCTGAGAACCGACCAGCGAGCGTAACCCGCCACACCAGGCACAGCCGCAGGGCTGTAAGCCAGTCCCTTGCCAGAGGGATAAAGCTTGAACGAGCTCTCGTAGTTGGCGATGGCAATGCCGATCTGCTTGAGGTTGTTCAGGCACTGAGACCGGCGAGCGGCCTCGCGAGCGGACTGCACGGCCGGCAACAAAAGCGCGATCAGAACCGCGATAATGGCGATAACGACGAGCAGCTCGATCAACGTAAAGCCGCTGCGGAGCTTCTTCATGGGATACTCCCTCTGTGATCGACGAGAATGGAAAAGACGAGAATGAATCACTCAACAAGGCGCGAAAGCCTTGTAGATGGCACAGTCTTCCATGTCGTGTTTGACGCGGGCAAGATGCCCGTACCACGACGTTGTGAGACCGTCATTCGAGGGAAAGGATCCGGCCGAGATAGTATCGCCGGCAAATAATGCGTCAGCGCGCGGAATTGAGACGCGGAGGACGTTCGATGGAGCTCGGGAACAGTGATGGCGCCGCTGGTCGTCCTCCGGTGAGAATTCTCGCGAAGGGAGAACGGAATCCGCTCCTTCGGCCGGCACATCGCCCCAGTGCTCGCCATCGATCGAAATAACAATCGTGGAGCGCGGGGACCGATCGGGCAACCGAGAACAAGACCCGCCCGCGCACGGTCCCCGCCGATCCGACGGCTGGCGAGACCATGGGTCAGCTATCAACGATTCAAAGCCGGCATCGAGCAATCTCAACTCATACAGAGACTGGTCTAAACCCGAATGACGCACCCAGGGCGAATTGCAGCCGGCTTGGGCTTGCGTGGGAACGAGAGCGTTCACGACGGAAAGCACGAGCCATGCCAAGGCCGTTGAACTTGCCCAGCGACAGCAGATAACGCGCGTCATCGCGATGTGTTGTCCCGAAGATCGGAAAACCGTTGAGACTGCACGCATTGCCGAGACGTGTCACCGCGAGCCGCAATCTCGTTGCAACTCGGCCTTCCCCTCCATCTTTCAAATCTAGCCTCATAATGTCAAAATCGCAAGTATGACTGTGCGATTGAAAAAAATTGACCACCGACGCCGAATAACACTGGCGTGTTGGGCGGCTCTGGTCGCATGCACTCCAGGTTGCGATCGCTTGGGTCACGAGGCCAAAACACCGGCGTTCGTGCCCAGCTGGCCGGAGGCACGGCACGCGCTTGAATCATCGTTATCGACCTGGCGCGATACACCATCCCCCCTGCCGGATTCGTTTGACATCCCTGGGGTCCAATTTGTCGACCAGCAGCGTGACCCCCATCAGCGGCTATCGTCCTTCCAGATTCTTGCCCAGACCGAAATCGAAAACGCCCGCCAGTTCACCGTCCGGCTCAGCCTTGAAGGGGAGGGTTCTTCCCAACTGGTAAAGTACAACGTGCTGGGTCGGGACCCCGTTTGGGTCTTTCGCCTGGAGAACTACGAGATGACGGCGCACTGGGAACACCGAATGGATCCACCCGATCCTGCGCCGCCGACAGCGATCGTACCCAAAACCGACAGCAAGCCTGCCGAGACGCACTGAACGAAAACGCCGGTCGCCTGTACGGACCTTTCTCTTGTCCTGACAGCGATTTGCTGCGCTTCGAGCCGCATCGGGCTCATGGCGACTTGGTGAAATTCAGTCCGTGGTCATCAGGCCCGGCACCTGGCACTTTGAACGTGAAATGCGTCTCATCGCTCCAGGTCATGTTGCCGACCATGGGGGCACCTTGGTCTTGAGCAAGCGTCAACAATCCATTTCCCGAGGTCAGTTTTCCCTGTATCAAGCGGTCCTGGCCCTTGTGGGAGACCTTCCATGTAAACCGCCCCTGGTCCTGGAAACTGAGAGAAATCGTGGTTTCCGGATCAGGCTGGGCAGTCCAAGTTCCTTCGAGACGACCTTCCCTCATGTGCGGATTGGGAACAGCGTGGACAGTCGGTTCGAATCCGGCGCCGGGGCCTGTGCCGGTGGCTGGCCGACTGCTCCCACCGCGGCAGGCGCGTCGGTTTTGTCGAGTTGCTGAAGCAGATGTGCCGCAACAGTGTCTTTGGGCTGGAGCGCCACCACGCGTTTCAACTG
The DNA here is from genome assembly GCA_963850935.1 of uncultured Isosphaeraceae bacterium. Taxonomy (GTDB): domain Bacteria; phylum Planctomycetota; class Planctomycetia; order Isosphaerales; family Isosphaeraceae; genus CAWFRS01. Next base: position 42,218 of record CAWKNT010000023.1, on the reverse strand, counting down.
ATCGACTGCGACATCCGTATTCCCTTGCGTCAGGTACAGGTACGCGAGGACAAATCGGGCCGACGCCGACCGCGGGTTAAGCCTGCAATAGGTTTCCAGTGCACGAAGCTGCTCGGTGTAGACCGACACGTTGGGATAGAGTCCCACCAAGGTCCTCCAGTCCCACCCCGGCCCCACCGAGAGCACGGCATAGAGTGGGGCGGCCGCGTCTTCGTAGCGATAAAGCGCGAACAACACCAGCCCGCGGAACTCATGCAAAGCCGCGTCGTTGGGCATCTGGCGGATCGCCTGGTCAGTCAGCTCGAGGGCCTTCGTATAATCGCCTGCCTTGAACGCATCGCGAGCCGCATCGAAACTCGTGCCAACCTGGTCGGCGACTGCCGGCTGAGGCGGCGCGACCTGCGTGCTCATCGGCTGAGAATAATCATAAACCGCTGGCTGCACGATCACCGTGGTTGAGCTCGGATATCCGTACACACCTGACCCATAGCCGCCGTAGCCGTAGTAAGGGTTGTAATAATTGGAATATCCCCAGTCGTAAAGCGACGAGCCGTAAAGCCAAGGCCAGTAACCATAGCCGCCATAGCCACCGTACCCGCCATAGCCACCGTACCCGCCATAGCCGCCGTATCCCCAGCCGCCATAACCGCCGTAGCCGAGCCCCCAAAGACTTCCCAGCCCCAAGCCCAGACCAAAGCCGCCGAGGCCGTAACCGAGACCGTAGCCGCCGTAACCTCCATAGCCGCCGTAAGGATATCCATATCCATAGCCGCGACCGTAGCCCCCGTAGCCGTAACCGTTACCACCGTATCCATAACCGCCGTAATATCCGGAGCGGCCGTAGGACCCGTTGATGGACCGATTGCCGTTGAAATTGTTGTTAACAAGGTTCGTCCGGTTCACATTAAGAGAAGAGTTGGAGAGGTTACCCCGATTGAAGGACGTGGTGTTGAGCCCGGATCCGATCCGGTTGTTGTTCACGCCAGCCCGCGCGAAGTTCATGCCGCCCATGCGAGCCGCACTGGTGATCGGCGCCCGCGTACCCAGTCCGTAGGCGTTGCGTGCCATTCCCAGACCGCCATTGCTGATTCCCGCCCGTCCAAAGTTGTTGACACCAGCCCGGCCGAAGTTGGACGCACCAAATGAGCGGCCCGCCATGTTCATCCCTGGCCGAGCACCCATTCCCATCATCCCTGGCCGAGCACCCATTCCCATCATCCCTGGCCGAGCACCCATTCCCATCGCGCCTCGGGCCATCCCCATGCCCGCGCCGGGAGAAACCGTTCGCGGCCGTGCAACCGCGCCACCGAACCCGCCCATCCGAGCGCCGCCGAACCCGCCCATGCGCACCCGCCAAACCCGCCCATGTAGCCGCCGCCAAACCCGCCCATGTGACCGCCGCCAAACCCGCCCATGTGACCGCCGCCAAACCCGCCCATGTGACCGCCGCCCATATGGCCACCACCGCCGCCGTGGCCGCCACCACCGTGACCGCCACCGCCGCCACCGTGGGCTTCGACACTGCTTGCGCCGAAAGCCACCAGCGAGATCGTCAGGAATGCTGTGAAGGTCTTGATGTTACTTGTCATGACCCCCTCCGATCCGTTTTCAAGCTGCAACACGGGCCTGGGGAAACCAACGCATTTGACTTTCAAAATGGCGGAAAAAGTGGCACATAGCATTGGCGTCGTCTTGCCGGTCTCGACACGAACGGTTCAATGCTGGCGACCACGCTCGTAACCGCCTTACTGATTCTACGTTGTTTCGCACATTTGCGTTCTCGATTTTGTTGCGATACCGAGTACTGGATTTCAGGGTTTCCCTGATTTCGCATTCGTTCCAGCATCGTTACCGTTCGTGTAAATCCCCGATCTCGCGGTCGCCGACGCTCAAGCCGGATCGACCCGCACCGTTTGTCCTCAGTTCTTGGTCTGTTTATCCAACTTCGCCAGCGCCGCCCGATCTTCGTCAGTCAGTTCAAGCGGAATGAGCACGAGTGCCCCCTGGTCTTTGGCTGTGGTGCTGACCGGCGGCGCTGCTGCGGAGGCTTTTCCTCTGACTCGAGTCCGTGTCGGACGCGCTGCATGTCCGGAACCGGACCCCGCATGGTAATAAACGAGCTTGGTTCCCCGCCCACCGAAAGTGAGCAGAATCGCCTCGGTCGAAGTTCCCGATCTTGGTTGCGGCGGAATCGTCTTGATGAGTGCAAGGGATCGAGTGTTGAAGAGAGTCAACTCACCATCGCTTTTCTCAGCCGCGCCAAGTTCGAGGACCGGATGGAAGCAGACGTTCTTGGGGTACGCCCCGGTCTCCACCTGGCCGATCTGAGTATCGAGGTCCGACGTTTCGTAGAACGGGATCGCATAAACTCGCTTGCCGTTGTCGCCCTGAACACCACCTCCGCCAACGATCGCCACCTTCTTGCCGTCGGGGCTGACGGCCAGCTCTCTACCGTTCACGACCGCGTCCGGGTTCATCATTAGCGGCTTGAGGCCCTTGCTCTGGATGGCGTACTTCGCCAGAAACGAGTTTTGATTGGTCCGGGCCACATTGGCCCGCACCGAATTGCCGGGCCCGCGCCTCAGCACCAGCATTTCGCGGATCGGCTTTTGAGTGCCTGTGTACAGGTATTCTCCACTGGCCGGGTCTACCGCCAGGAAGTTGCCCTGGGCAGGAGTCGTGGTCACTCGTCCGGTTTCGGAGTTGATGGCCAGCACCGCGTACGAATCGGTAGTAACGAAGAGTGGGCCCTTCGATGGGTGGCATGCCATCCGAATCGGCTTCGAGTCGGGAATCTTGATCGTTTTGCGGATCTTACCGGTCTTGGGATCGAGAGCGTAGACGAGCGACGAACCCTTGCCAATGGCGCACAGCGTTGAACCGTGGAGAGCGAGGGCGCCGGGTTGAAAGTCCACTTTGACTTTCTTGATTACCGTGCCGTTTGACGTGTTGATGAAAATCAACTCTGCGTTGCTCGGCGACGACACAATCAACGTTTCTTGGTCGTCACTCATGATCCATCCGCCGGGCGTGGATAGCGCGATTGTGCCCGAGTCGGCGCCCTCGCTCGGCCGATCGTCCTGAGCTATGGCCTGGAGAACCGAGAATGCCAGCACGACCGGAATCGCCGCGATGAATCGCGTCATGTTGATCCTCCGGGAGAGCGGATGAAAGATCTCTTGCCTCGCGGGCGGCGCTGCCCGGCGAAGAGGCCACAGCATTGTAAGCTCGGATCGGAGATCGCTCAACAAACGAATCGAAAATACCGAATCCGCGATCGGTCAACACTTATATGTGCGTTGCTTGGGAGAATGACCGCGTTCGTGGCACTCCCGCTGAGGACATCGTCCGCTGAGTCGGCTACAATTTGACTGCCAACCCAGGCCATCAAAGAGTTGTCCAGCGAAACGGCCAAAACCGTCTAGTTAACCCGTTGGGGTCGTGACGTCGAAAAGCCACCTCAGGGACTCGAACCCTGGACCCCAGCTTTACGAAAGCTGTGCTCTACCAACTGAGCTAAGGTGGCTTGAACGGCTGTCAGCGCAATCTCAACGCCGCCATCGATTTCAGAGTAAGGGGGGGCTGTTGGGGTGTCAAGGCGAAGATGGCAGAGCACGTCAACGAGGACCGGCAGCGATCGCGCGATTGTAGACGTCAAGATAGCGGTCGACATTTCGGTCCATCGCAAAATACTCGCGGGCGACCGAGCGGGTATTGGCCGCCAGGCTGGCCGCCAGGGCGGAATCTGAGAGGACCCTTTTGATGCCGTCCGCCAGCGCAATGGGAGAGACTGATGTCAAAAGTCCGGCACCGCTTGCTCCCAAGAGAGTCTGGTAGTCGCCGAAGTCAGTCGCCACAATCGGACGCCCCGCCGCGAGGTACACGGCAATCTTGCTTTGGACAGAGTAATTCTCGCGGCAGGCCAGCCGTGAATGCACCAAAACGTCAGCGCGGCGCGTGAGGGCAACGACTTGGTCGGGAGTTTGACCGGCCATTACAATCAATCGATCGCCGTGGGGGCCGAGCTGCTTACGGTAGGCTGCTCCCGCCTCCGCGGGGCCGCCAACGAGCACGCATCGCGTCAAAGGGAACGCGTCAAACACCTGAGGCAACGATTCGATCAAAATGGGTACACCCTGGTTGGGATGCACGATGCTTCCGATATACATGATCACCTTATGATCCGGTCTTATTCCGGGGATGATCGCGGCCGGGCCTGGCTCATCATATTCGGCCAGATCGATGCCTGGATAAATCACAGTCACGCGCTCGGCTGGCACGCCTTTCTCGGTGACAAGCACCTCCTTGACCGGCTCACCCAGCGCGATCACGGCTGCGGCATGCCGCAAGACGCCCTTCTCCAAGGTCTGATAGCCCTGGAATACAACACCTCGGCCCAGGCTGTCGCGCGCAACCTCATCGCCTAGAAGTGAATGGATCTCATAGACGATTGGCCATCCGTGGCGCCGGCATGCTGCGTAGACGCGGGTTGCACCGCCATAATGCTGCGCGTGAACCAGGTCGAACGGCCGCTCGCGGAAGATCCGCGTCAGTCCCAAACCGCTCAACCAGCCAGCGGGTGGTACCTGATAGACAGCAGTCTTCTCAAATTCGGCGACGGATGTGATGGTTCCCCAAGGAGGTCGGGCGCGCAAATATGCCATCACAACATCCACATTGCGTGTTTTGAGAGCTCGCATGATCTTAATCGGCAGCATCGCTGTGCCGTCGAATTCGCCAGGAATCGGAAACGACGTGACGATCAAGATGCGCATTGACGGCTCCATCCACTGCGAGAGCGCTCAACCAGAGCTTCAGAGAGGCGCCGCATCGTGCGACGGCGCGTGAACCACGCGGACTGGTTCGCGGCGATGCCGCTGATCCCTCGTCAAGGCGCCGGCCATGCGGCGGTCGAGAGCCTCGATTGCCGCGTCAAGGATTCCGCGCGGTATCGAGATGATGGGGACGCAGGGCATAGGGGTCCCGGGGTAAGCCTGTGCGAGGGAACGAGAGGCGGTTGCGTCCGGCTACCTGTTTTAAACTCGACGGCACTTGGTGCATTTGGAGTGGTTCATAGTCGCCGTCTTTGCGGGCGGACCGATAAAACGCTCGCCGGTCGGCAGCGGGTCCTGGATACGCCCATGAAGTCCGAAGCGCGAGCAACTCGGCGAACTGGGGCCAAGGAGGAGATTCACGATCAAACGTCGGCACGAGGGTCCCTGGCTCGGCAGCAATCGCAGGCAAAACTCGCCACGCTTCGAATAGCGATAACGGCCGCTCCGCATCGACGATGATCCCCCGCAGCTCGATGCGGCCCAATTCGATCGCGGCTTGATGAACCAAAGCCTCCGCACTCGACACGTATAAGAGAAGTGCCGCACGCGAGATCCGGCTCGCCTCGCTTTCAGACCGCGCCAGGCGGCTCTGCGTGTGAAACGAGAGAGCATCCTGATAAAGGCAATGGAACGGACAGACGACCGTTTCGATCACCCAGACGTTATCGGCAGCCGCGTCCTCCGTGTCGATCGCTCTTCGTGCACCGTCGGCCGGCGGTTTTTCGATCACCGCGAACGGCGCTTGGTCGCCGGCCGCGTCGTCATCCTGAATCATGATCCGTAAACTTCCATCACGAATTCATCGATCATCTGAGTCGTCGCACGGAGCCAATCCGGCGACGTCCCCGAGCGATCCGTGTTGAGTACTGGTCCCCTCGCAAAGGATTCGAATCTCGCGATCGGAACGGTTACCCTATCATATTCGGGATCAATTCCATAGCGTCACCAACGCGAAATCGTGCACTCAACCGACCGCTTCTAAACGAACGCGTTTGCGTCTGAACCCAGAATCGTTGCGCGAGTCGTTAGATGCCAATGAGGATCAGATCGGCGAGACCTCGGCATCCGATGCACTTGAATTGTGCGGGATCCGCAATCTCAGTTGTTGACTTCACGCGATCGCCATTAGTATTGTAAGCGAGCGAATTGCTCGTGATGGGCAGTTGCTACTCGGCTCAGTCGGCCCCGTCGTGCGTCAAGCGCGTTCAACGGGGCTTTTCTACGCGCATTCGACTGCCGAGCGGGACACTTCTGAACGCTCTAGCAGGGCGATTTGATTCCGCGTTCGTGGGTCGCCGCCTTCGGTCTACGGACAAGGTAACTAACCTTCCGGCAGCCGTGAGGATCGTATGCCATGAATTCACACCGCGAGTTCCGTCCCGATTTACAAGACTGCATGCTGGAAGACCGTGTGACTCCTGTCGTCTCAGATCTGGGCGTGATCGTCTACTTTGAGTGGTCGCGAACGACCTTGTGGCAATTGACGCAACTCAAGGTCAACTGCAGGTAAGCGAGCGTTGCTCCGTCAAGATTCTTCTCTCGAGCGGCCAGCGCGAGTGATTTGTTGGCGTGCAGGAAATCGCGCAACATAGTCTGATATTCGGGTGTGTCCGCACGGATCCACTTTTCGAGATATCCAACGGCGATCATCGACTTGGCATTTTTTTCGATTGCCTCGTAATCGGCTTTCGTCAGGTCAGCCAGAATGTTTTGTGAGGCGGTGACTTTCTGCCTCATCCACATGCTCGCGGAATCGTCCTTTGGCTGCGCGCCCGCTCCCCGTGTCGGTTGAAGACCGTACACTGCTGTGATGAAGAGCAAAGCGACGAGGATGGTGAGAGATCGTTTCACAACAGCTCTCCTTCTGGATAGGCTTGATTCCGACAAATCGCGATCCGCGAAAACAAAAAAGACCCATCCGCGCGATCGATTGCGCAGACGGGCCCACATAGCCGCGAATTCATCACCCTACAGGAGCGACGATGCGACAAGTATAGAACTCGGCCGCGACGACCGTCAAGCAGACTGTCACCTGATAGGTCTCACGGGACATTTTCGTCCAGCCGACCAGATTTGTGGATTCTGGCAATTGAAACTTGACTCTCATGCCCCATGGCGATACGTTGATAGTACCGTTGCTCGTGGCGGGCGATGGAAAGTTGGCTAAGGCGGCCCCGCTTTGCGATTGAGTTCGCATGGTCGGGGTTTTTTTACGTGCGCAGGTCCGACCGGCCGATCGGCCACTCTAATAAGGAGTATCAACATGACCTCCAACTCGAGCCAGGTGATCGTCGTCACCGAAAATGACTACCGTTCGTTGTTTCATAACTTGTCGGCACATCACCGGGATTTTCCCGAGGTTCACGCTGAGGCGGCGTCACCCAAGGCCGCGGCCATGCGACTAGCCGAGCTATTGTCATTGACGCTCGAAAATGCCCCCAGCAATTGGCGCCGACAAAGCATCCAGCAAGCAATCGCGGACGTGCGGGCGTTCGCTGAGACGGCCGACTGAAAACAATCAGACGGAACTCCAAAGCACCAACCGAAGATCCAAATCCTCGGCATACGTACCAACCCGTCACGTTCAAAGCACGGTTGCCACTCAGCGTGCATCAGACTTTTTTTAAATTTAGAGACTTTTTGCTCTTGACATCAGAAACGTACGACAGTAATCTGCAAGTGTCAGTTGCTCATGAACGGCAACTCGATATTTTGGCTAAGGTGGCCCCGCCGTGCAGATCTGTACGGGTGGGGTTTTTTTGTTGCCCACCTCTTCGTCTCACGGCCGGGTGTCTCGGCTGAAATCGTCCCAAAGCGGACGGTCTCGATCATGTGGTGATGGCCGCCACGAATCAGGCTAGCTCGGGGGGTTGTTTCCCTCTTGGCCCTCGAGGGATGGCGTGTTCACACTTCGTATTCACAGGAAAACCACAAAGGAGATCGTCATGGCAGAGCTCAAAGAAGCACCCAAGCCGAAGACCGAGAACGGCTCGGGACAGACGAAGGAAATGGCGCCCCGCACCATGGCCGCGGCTGGGAAGCCGACGGTTAGTCCGTATGTGTACATGCGCCGGTTCGCTCAGGAGATGGATCACCTGTTCGAAAACTTCGGCCTCCAGACCGGAATAAGGGTGCCTAGCTTGTTGTCGCGCGGTCACGAGTTGCTCCGCCGCGAAGCCGGCTTCGTTCCAGGTACGTGGTCGCCGCATGTGGATGTCGTCGAACGGAATGGCCAGTTTGTCGTGAGGGCCGACCTGCCCGGTCTGAACCGGGAAGACATCAAGGTAGACGTCGAGGATGACCTGCTTACGATTCAAGGTGAGCGCAAAGGCTGTGCGAAGGAGGAACAGGAAGGTTATTGCTACCACGAGTGCCATTACGGAAGCTTCTATCGGACCATCTCACTGCCAGCGGGTGCCGACTCGTCAAAGGCTGCCGCGCAGTTCCAAAACGGTGTTCTCGAGATCACGATGCCAGCGTTACCACAGGCCGGGAAGAAGGCACGAAGTCTTGAGATCCGCGAGGGCAAGTAATGCTGTGATCTAGTTCGCAACCGGCGGCGCGCGGCCTGCTCGCAGCGCGCCGCCAGGAGGCGAGCCTTCATGGGTTTGATACCAGGCATCGTAGGGCATCATGGTTTCATCTCACCGGAGTCAACGAAGGATTGGAGGTTATCATGACCGATCAAACCTTGAGATTCCTGACGGACCGCCAATGAGGCGGTCCGGAATCTCCTCAGACGGGTCAGCTTCGAGACAACGGCGTCAGCTCGATCATGAGAAAGAAGGCAATCATGAACACGGCCACCATGCCTGAACTCTCACAGGAAATCCTGAGCAAGGCGCTGCGCAACGCCGGGCAACCGCTGCGCGGCGCTGCCGACGACTACGATGGACTCCTTGAGTTTATTGGTGACGCACACTACGTCTTGATCGGCGCGGCAACGCACGGCACGCACGAGTTTTACCGGGAACGGGCGCAGATCACGAAGCGGCTTATCCGCGAAAAAGGATTTGCCGCTGTTGCCGTCGTAGCCGACTGGCCTGACGCAATTCGGGTCAACCAATACGTCCGCGGCCGTGCCCAGGATGCCGAAGCCGTCGACGCTCTGGACGGATTCAGACGATTTCCGACCTGGATGTGGCGCAATGCCGATGTCCTCGATTTCGTTGGCTGGCTTCGCAACCACAACGACGCGATCAGGTCGGGCCAGCCCAAGATCGGTTTCTACGGCCTCGATCTCTACAGCCTTTATACTTCGATGGAAGCTGTGATCGCTTATCTAGACAAGATCGACCCTGAATCGGCCAAGCTGGTACGCCAGAGGTACGCCTGCTTCGACGTCCACGGTGATGATGTTCAAACTTATGGCTTCGCAACCGATCTCCACATGCGCCACAGTTGCGAAAACGAGCTGGTTTCGCAGCTTGTCGAACTGCACCGCAAGGCGGGCGAATCTGTCGTCAAGGATGGCCGACCCGCAGACGATGATTTCGTCTACGCCAAGGAGAATGCACGGTTGTTGCTTGATCCCGAGCAGTACTACCACGCAATGTACCGCGGCACAGGTTCTTCCTGGAACCTGCGTGACCGTCACATGGCAGACACACTCGAGTCGCTCGCGGGTTTTCTGGGCAGCGAAGGTTCGCCGGCCAAGGTTGCCGTCTGGCGCACAACTCGCACCTCGGCGACGCGGTGCCACGCAAATGGGATCTCAGGGCGAAACGAACCTGGGCCAGCACATACGCCAACGGCACGGTATCGACGCGGTACTGGTCGGTTGCACCACTTATGAAGGAACCGTGACCGCGGCGTCGGTGTGGAATGGCTCTGCCGAGCGTAAGCGGGTTGGTTCGGCTTTGCCCGCAAGCTACGAGGCACTCTTTCACGAAGCCGGCTTGGACCGTTCGCTCTTACTGATGCGCGGTGACCACCGTGTGGCCGGCCTAGGGCAGCCACGGTTGGAGCGCGCCATCGGCGTGACCTACCGGCCGGACACCGAGCGAACGAGTCATTACTTCCATTCGAGCCTGGCGGTCCAGTTCGACGCTGTGCTCCATTTCGACCGGACACGCGCCGTCGAACCGCTGGAACGCACGTGTCACTGGGAGAAAACAGAGGTGCCGGGGACTTACCCTGCTGGATTGTGACACTTGATCAAACCGATTTGGAATGGCCCAGCGCAGTGTTCACGTCTCTTGCATTTGAAGCGAGAGGAGAAATCCCATGCAACCCATTCGAACGATTCTGTTCGCGGCCGACTTTTCCGAGAACTCGAAACAGGCTTTTCAGACGGCTTGCTCCCTGGCAGTCGGAAACCAGACTAGGCTCGTCGTTCTCCACGTCGCCGAACCTAATTCGGTTGCCAAGCACTTTGGCCGATAAAAAGCGCTGCGCATAGCGTAAAAGTATCGCTTGAAGAACTGACGGAAGAGAACGATGAATTCAACACAAGGCAGCATTGAGGCGATCCAGCGGCAGATGGCCGTGATCCGGCGCAAGCAAGACGAGGACATCGGCGGCCTCGTCGCGAGCGCCGAGAAACTCGCCGCGTGGCACCGGCGCATCCGAATCTATTTCTGGTCTGCTTTGGCTACTGCAACGGCATTATGGGTGGTTTTCAACCGGCCCCGGACGGTCAAAATGAACAACTTCGATTCATCGATCGCTGCCCAAGAAGACCACACGATCGAGCGGACGCCGACGGCCGTCACGGACGCACCGACGGCATTTCAGGGTTTGTATGCCGGTCTCAGCAACTTTCTGATCAAGACCGCGATTCGGGCGGCGCAAAACTACGCGGCCTATTGTCTGGAAGATTGGATCGCCCCAACTCGGGCATCGGTACCGAAGACGACCAGAACCCTTTCATCTGGCGATGATTCACCAGCACACGTTCGCCAACCGCTTGGGTCCGAGCGACCTGACTGGCATCGCGACAAGCTCGAGCCGGTCTTGCTCGCTGCAGGTGCCAAAAAATGATTGCTCTTATTGTCGTTTATGCGTTTGCGTGACTAACGATAAGAGGACTGCCTGTAAGGGCGGGTCAGTTGTTGGCGTCGGCGATTACATCCCTCAGCCTCGGCGGGGCGGCTCGAGGGCCTCTTCGGCGGTGAGTATAATCTGGGCGATTTCGATCAGCTTGCGGTTCTTGTCGCTGGCCAGTTTCTGCAGGCGGCGGAAGGCGTCGTGTTCGTCAAGACCGGCCTTTTTCATGAGGATTCCCTTGGCCTTTTCGATCACCTTGCGATCCTCAAGCGCTTGCTTCAGATCCGAAGTCTCTTTGCGGAGTGCCTGAAACTGCTCGAATCGGCGCGTGGCAATGCCGATCGCCGGCTCGAGGTCGGCCTGTTTGATAGGCTTGACGAGATAGGCCAGGATGTGGTCGGCCTCGGCGCGTCGGATGAACTCGGGATCATGATAGGCCGACACCAAGATTACCGGGATCGGCCCGTTGCGATAGATGAGTGCGGCCGCATCGATACCGTCCATGTCGGGCATTTTGATGTCGGTGATAACGAGGTCGGGATGGGTCGCCGCGCACAGGTCAACCAGCTCGCGGCCGTTCCTGGCCACGGCGATGACCTGGTGACCCAAGAGCGGGAGAATCTGCTGAAAGTAATCACGCATGTCGAGCTCGTCGTCGGCGATGGCGATCTTGAGCGAACTGGTCATGGTGTCCCTCGCGGTAAAGTGATGAGAAAGTTGGCTCCCGACTGTTCTGCTTCGCCAATCGCGATCTGGCCGCCATGTGCTTCGATGATTCGTTTAGCGATAGCCAGGCCGAGACCGGTGCCCTTGGACTTTGTGGTATAAAACGGGTCGAAGACCTTCGTTCGCTGATCGAGAGCAATTCCCGGCCCGTTGTCGCGCACGGCAATTCGCACGGCGGGCTGGCCGTCGATGTCAGCGGCCGAAGCGCCGACCTCGATAGAGACGGGTGGCGAGCCGGCGGCCAAAGCGTTTTCAAGGATATTCCGAAAGACCTGGTCGAGCCGGAATGGGTCGACGGCGCAGCTGCAAGTCGACGCCATCGGAAGCCTCGCGAAGTCGGGCCTGCTTGTCCTTGCGGGCATGCTCGAGGTGAGCCCACGATTCGCGCCAGATCGTGCGGAGATCGCACGCTACCTTCTCGAGCTTGATCGGGGCTGCATAGCTGCGCACATCCTCGTAGAGATGGTGAAGGTGGTCTTGCGCCTTTTGCAAGCCGGCCGATCAGGTCGAGCGCCTCAGGGCGGTCGCGGACGGTCAAGGCAAGCATCTCAAGGCACGCCTGGCACCGCTGCAAGGCATTGCGGCTCTCGTGGGCCAAACCGGTGACCATTTGGCCGATTGCGGCCAATCGTTCTGACTGAAGTGCCCGCTCTTGCGCCTGCTTGACAAATGTGATGTCGTGGCCGACGCTCAGAATCGCTGGACCGTCCTCATAATCAGGCAGATACCGCGCGTTCCAGACGATCCAGCGGCGCGAGCCGTCGCGGCAAATGACAGCATTCTCGAGTCCGCGATTGGGGCGACCGGCGATAACCCGTGTAAACTCTTCGGCGACCGCGCGGCGGTCGGCATTCTGGCAACAGCAGTTCGAGGTAATCGCGCCCCGTCACATCTTCGCATCTGGTAGCCGGTGAGCTGTTCAGCAAACGGGCTATAGTAGACGATCGAGTGGTCCGGACGAAGGATGACGATCATGCAGTCAGCGGCCTCGACAAGATGGCGAAATGCGGCATCGCTCCGCTCCTTGGCCAGCGCGAGCCGTTTCCGCTCGGCGATTCGGCCCAGGCTCGTACGGAGGAAGTCAGGATTGAACGGCTTCAGGATGTAGTCGGTCGCACCTTGACGTAAAGCGGCGATAGCGCCCTGTAGATCGGAATAGCCGGTCACGACGATGACCGCGGCGTTGGGGTCAACGGCCTTGAGCTTGGGCATGAGCTGCTCGGCCGTCGCGTCAGGGAGACGGCGATCGAGAATGATCGCGGAGAATCGTTCCAGATTGGCCTGCCTCAGGGCCTCGGCCGCGGTCCCCACCGTTGTGACCCGGTGAAAATCGAGCTCGAGGATGTCGCGCAGGTTGGCCCGCGCATCGGGATCGTCCTCGATCACCAGAATATCGACCGGAGGTGAGCTGGCCATGACGGTCATCGCCGGCGCCCTCCCTCGGAGTCGTCGCGCGACCTGGCCAATTTTCCCAGCGTGTCGATCAGATCCGGGCACATGGAACGGTTTGTATTGGACCGCGTCAGCCCCCTCGGCGAGGAGCTGCACGACGAGCTGGTCCGTGTCTGCGCGATAGCCGGTGATCAGCAACGTCCGCGATTCAGGGTTGGTTGCGCGAACCATCCGGAACACGCTGCCTCCATCGCCGTCGGGGATTCGCATGTCGATCAAGACGACCTCGAATGAGGCATCTCGGAGTTTTTCAGCAGCATGATGCAGGTCATGAGCCACGCAGACGCGAAATCCGCGGTCGCGCAGCAGGTCCCAAAGATTTTCGCACAAGTCGCGGTCGTCGTCCACGACCAGCACCAAGCGGTTGATCGATGCGCTTCCTCCACGAAGCTGCAACAGCTTGGGAAAGTCGACCGGCTTGGCAAGCACTTTCCAAGCACCGGCTGAAAGTGCTTCCTCGGCCGTGGCCGGGCCGGCAAAGGCCGTGACGAGCAGCGAAACCGTCCCGGCACGTTGTTTCTTGATCTCTCGGTAGAGCGTCAGTCCGTCCATGCCGGGCATCTTCAGATCCAGAAGCGCGACGTCGTAAGGCTGCCGACTCACCAGCTCGAGGGCCGACGGCCCGTCGTGCGCAGTGTCGACCTGATAGCCCAGGTCGCTCAAGATGTCGCTCAGGTTGTCGCAGATATCCGGGTCGTCGTCCACGACGAGGATCCGGGGTTCCTCCCGGCGCGTCATGGATTTGCTCCGTCGCAAGGGGACGCGGTCAGTCGGATCGTGAACGTGCTGCCGCTGTCCCGGCTCGCTTTGCACGTGCAGACTACCCTGGTTCTTTTCCACGATCGACCGGGTAATTGCAAGCCCCAGGCCAAGCCCTCGCGCTTTCGTCGAGTAGAGCGGCTCCATGATCCTGGCCAGGTCGCCTGCCTCGATGCCGGTCCCCGTATCGGCCACGGCTATTTCGACCACACCGTCGTTTGCGGCTGGCCGAGATCGCCAGTCGTCCTCCCTGCGCCATCGCGTCACGCGCGTTGCGAATCAGGTTGCCAAGTGCGATCCGGAGCTGATCGCCGTCGCCCAGTGCAAGTGGCAGACCGGCGGGACAATCGACCGTCACCTGATGCCTTCGCCAGGGGGGTTGATTTCGAGCGATTCGCTGAGCAAAGGCTCGATCGCAATCGGCACGAGGGCAGGTACCGGCATCTTGGCGAAATTGGACAACGACGTGATCACGTTGTCGGCCAGCTCGACGTTGCGCTCGATCCGCTTCAAGTGGTCGGACTTCTTTTCGGGGGTCGGGTTACGGGCATTGAGCAAGTAGTAAACCGACGTCTTGACCACGTTCAGCGGGTTGCGCAGCTCATGGGCGACGCCGCCGGCCACCTGTCCCAATGTCGCCAAACGCTCTGTACGCTGCAGCCGAGCGATGTACTCGGTCTGGTAGGCGTCTTCGATGATCGCCAGGTCGAGGTCCAAAAGCTTGTTGAGCGCGCGGACGGTCTCTTTCAAAGCCTGCGGTTCTTGTGACCAGCTTACATGGAGTACGCCGAACGAGTCCCGTACGCAAGCGCGACAGTGCAACGTTGGTATAAACCTGCTCCAGGCCGATCTCGACATGCCGCCAGCCGACCCTCCACCGCCGGGCAACGTACTCGGCGTCGTACCTCCCGGCCAACAGCTCGCGAATCCACTGCACCAGAGTCCCTTTAAGCCGGTCGATCTGAGCTTGCCCGCCCGTGATCACCTTGCGAGCTGCCGGATGCCGTTCGATCTCGGCGTAGAAGTCGTCGACGAGATCGTGGAGAAACGGCTCCAGAAGCCCGGCTGCCGCGACGATCCGCTCGGCGTCAAGGTCCGGTCCAGCCCACGTACGACTGAAGCTCGCGATAACGGACAAACAATCGATCTGAATCCATGATTGTCTCTCAATCGCGTACGAACGCAAAGCAAAAAGCCCACGCCCGCCGTTGGGCGGTTGCGTGGGCCTACATTACCCTTCCGAATCGCCCGTTCATGAGCAACCCGGTTAATTGTCTTCATGTATACTACCGACCTAGACGAGTCGATGGGAAGTGGTCTCGATGAACTTTGCGGATTTCGTAAGAAATAAGACCTTGACTCATCGGATGGCTTGAGTTACTATCCGTTTATCCTTGCTCATGAAGGGCCAGGATTTGCAGGCTATGGCGGCCCCATCGTGCGAATAGACGCATGATTGGGGTTTTGTTTTGCGCCTCGCTCTCCGCCAGCCCGGCGACCGGGCAGCCGAGACGTGACCCGTTTCGGCCCAACATCTTGCGGTAGCGACTGCCGCGTTCCGGGTATCGCCGTTGTTTGCCACGGCGAGAACTCAGGAGACGACGGCATGAACCGGCTAGCGCCAGCGACAACCACCCGCAAGAACGCCTCGGATTGTTGCCTCGCGACAATCACGAGCGTGACTGAGAACCGATTCCGCGCGAGCGGCTATCTGGCACTACGTAGCGTATCGTGCATCGCACGCGATGGCGTTGTCCATCTTCACGGCTGCCTTCCCTCGTATTACCTCAAACAGATCGCTCAGGAAATTGCTGCCGCCGTCGACGGCGTAAGCCTGGTCGTGAACAAGATTGACGTGAAGGGATCGGCGCGAGGAATCCGCGCCTCCCAAATGAACGACGCATTTTGAGCTGGATAACAACAACACACGAGGGGAGGAGGCGCCTCCCTGTACACACGCACGAAAGGAATCAGCATCATGTTAGTTTTGAGCCGAAAGCTAGACGAGTCGATCATCATCGATGGCGGTATCAAGGTCACCGTTGTGAGCGTTCACGGCAACCAGGTCCGACTCGGCATACAAGCCCCTGAATCAGTGAGGATCTTCCGCGAAGAGCTCTGCGGACGACCGGCTTCTCGCAAGAAGAACGGCCGGCTCATTTCCGCCGGATTGGACATGCCCTATCAGACGGAAGCAACGCCGCGCGAGACGACCTGCCGTAATCCGTGAACCAAATGCACCGTTGGTCCACGCATACTGGAGTTCGACATATGTTGTGCAGTATTTTGATGGGCATCGACCTCGCAGGAAATGACATCGCGGCGCAGCGGCTCGGCCTTCAATGGGCCAAAAGGATGAATGCCGCCCTTGTCGGACTGGCGATTGTCGACGAGCCCGGAATTCGCGCTCGAACCGGCCTGGCCCGTGGGCGGAAAATCCGACGCCGATCCACTTTATTACATGGGCTACGAGGCTCGGCTAGAGGACGTGCACAAAAAGGCAAGCCAGCTTCTGGAACATTTTGCCGCACGATGCGACGAAGCCGGCGTCGCACATGCGGAAGTGAAGGTAGTCGGCACGCCCCACGAGCGGATTCAACAAGAGGCCCAAACATGCGACCTCATCATCTTGACCCGTCGGTCACGCTTACGTTTCATTGCTGGCGATAATGAAGGCGACCTGACATTAAGAACCGTTCTCAAGGACACTCCACGCCCGTTGGTCGTTGTGCCCAAGGATTCGTGGCCGGACGGCCCTGTTGTCATCGCCTATGACGGCAGCCTTCAGGCGGCTCGCGCCCTGGCCGCCTTCGAGGCGACGGGACTGGGGGAGCTAGGCAAGGTCCACGTGCTCGGCGTGGGTCCAAACGCAATCACCACGTCCGAACACATCGACCGCGCCTGTAAATTCCTCCGCCAGCACAAGCTCGACACAGTAGTGCACGCCTTCTCTTCATCGGATCCACCGGAGGAGGTCATCCTTGAGCAAGCACGCCGACTCAATGCCGGTTTGCTGGTAATGGGAGCCTACGGCCAGACGGTGCTACGGGAATTCTTTCTGGGATCGGTAACCCGAAAAATGCTCGACGAGAGCCCGGTACCCCTGTTTTTATACCACTGACAGAAGTTATCCTCTGCATCAGAGGTACCGACCTATAGTGACCAACAATAGTCTTCGGCTGGTAGTCTCCGAGCGTTCGAAGGCCACTCGAATGCAGCTTCTCGATATTTACGGACATCGATCCCGTAGGCGTGCGGACTGACGGAGGATGTCATTGATGCCGGGATCCGAAGGAGCTGCCCCACCCGGGCTGACTTTTGTCCTCGACAAGCCCGATCTGTCGCGGATCATCGACCGGCTCTGGCAGGAGGGGTACACGGTCGTCGGGCCGACCATCGCGCAAGGGGCGATCATATTCGACGAGGTCCGCCGCCTCGAGCAATTGCCTATCGGCTGGACCGACGAACAAGAGGGAGGCACTATCGGCTCAAGCCGCGCGATGACGGCGCCTATTTCGGCTACGCTGTCGGCCCGCATTCGTGGAAGAAGTATCTTTTCCCCTCGCGATTGACGCTGCTCACGATCGAGCCAACTGCGAATTCCTTCACCGTCCAGCCCAGCCGCGAGCCGGTGTGCAAATACGCGTTTCTGGGCGCTCGCTCGTGCGACCTGCATGCGATCGAGATCCAGGACCGCGTGTTCCTGGAAGGACCCTATCGTCGACCCGCATTATCAGGCCCGCCGCGAACCCGCCTTCATCATCGCGGTGAACTGCGGAACTGGCGGCGCCAACTTGTTTTTGTACGAGCATGAAAACGGGCCCGAAAGCGGTCCGCGGCTTCGATCTGGCGCTGACAGAACTTGCAGATGTGTTCGTGGTCGAGGTGGCCACCGACCGCGGTCGCGCCATCACGGCCGATATTCCCTGCCGCGAGGCCACTCAGCGACGATTTGGCCGTGGCGGCCCGAGTCGGTCCTCGACACCGAAAGCCAGATCACTCGGCGGCTCGACACGTCCGACCTGCCCGAGCTGCTCTACAACAACCTCGAGCACCCGCGCTGGGACGACGTAGCCGAGCGCTGCCTTTCGTGCACCAACTGCACCATGGTTTGCCCGACCTGCTTTTGCCACTCGATCGAAGACGTTCCCGATCTCGACAGCCAGCGCAGCGACCGAGTCCGCTTGTGGGATTCGTGCTTCAATTTCGACCATGCCCACACCGCCGGGGGCAACATGCGGCCCGATATCCGGTCCCGGTATCGCCAGTGGCTTACACACAAGCTGGCTTCGTGGATCGATCAATATGGCGTTTCCGGATGCGTCGGCTGCGGGCGCTGCATTACGTGGTGCCCAGTGGCGATCGACATCACCGAAGAAGTGGCCGCCATCCGCGGAGGAACGACGGCATGATGACTCCCGCGTTCGCATCGCTCGCCGGTTCAGCTTTAGTGACGCAGGAGCCCACGCCCGCAAACGCAGACCCGCTTTGTCCCGCATCCAGCGATCGTGCTCGCGGTCAGGTCCGAAGCCCCGAGCGTGGCGACATTTTCCCTTGCAGTTTCAAGAGCCGGAACGCCAGCGCCACTATCACGTCAAGCCAGGTCAGTTCAACATGATTTACGTGCCGGGCGTCGGCGAGGTGCCGATCTCGGTCTCGCATGTACCTGAGGAAGGGCCGGGCATCGGCCACACCATTCGCTTTACCGGGCAGAGTCACCGACGTGATCGGCAAGCTCAGCCCGGGTGCGGTCGTGGGCCTGCGTGGGCCCTACGGTCGCGGCTGGCCGCTCGAGCAGTGCGCAAGGACGCGACGTCGCTGCTGGTGACTGGCGGCCTTGGCCTCGCCCCGATGCGGCCTGTGGTACGGGCACTGCTGGCTGACCGCGGCCAGTACGGCCGCCTCATGCTTCTTCACGGCGCACGCCAGCCGGCCGATCTCCTCTACGTTTCGGAGTATCCCGAGTGGGAACGCCTGGGGATGGAAATGTTCGATCACCGTCGATCGTGCCGATCAAGCCTGGCGCGGGCGGGTTGGCGTCGTACCCATCCTCTTCAATCGGCTCCGGATCGACCCCGAGCGCACGATTCGTGCTCACGTGCGGCCCCGAGATCCTGATGCGCTTCGCCGTCACTGAGGCGCTCAACCGTCGGATCAGCGACGCGGATATTTACTACTCGATGGAGCGAAACATGCAGTGCGCGGTTGGCATGTGCGGCCACTGCCAGCTCGGACCGGCCTTCCTCTGCAAGGACGGCCCCGTCTTCGCCCACCGCGAGCTCGCTCCGTTCTTCCGTCAGGATTTATTTTGATCACAAGAAAGCCAGACCATCTGAATCCCGAAGCCAATGAACACAACGAAACCACGACTGGGCGTCTTCAAGTTCGCATCGTGCGACGGCTGCCAGCTCTCGCTCCTCGATTGCGAAGACGAATTGTTGGCCGTAGCCGACCGGGTCGAGATCGCCTATTTCCTCGAGGCCACTCGCCGGCCGCTCGAGGGGAATTCGACGTGGCCCTGGTGGAAGGTTCGGTCTCGACGCCCGAGCAGGAAAACGAGATCCGCGACATCCGTCGCCGTAGCCGATTCTTGATCACGCTCGGGGCCTGCGCATCGCACGGTGGCATTCAGGGCCTGCGCAATTTCGGCAGCCTGAACGTCGATAAAGCGCTGGCGATCGTGTATGCGTCCCCGCAATACATTGAAACCCTCGCGTGCTCGCGGCCGGCCAGCGCCTACGTGGCCGTCGACCTCGAGCTGCCCGGCTGCCCCATCAACAAGCATCAGTTGCTTGGTGTGCTCGGGCAGATGCTGGCCGGAGCGCGGCCAAAGGTACCAAACCACTGCGCTCTGCCTGGAGTGCAAGCGCCAGCACCTGGTGTGCATTTTGGTGGCCCACGGGTCGCCGTGCATGGGGCCGGTGACGTCCACGGGGTGCGGTGTGCTTTGCCCCAGCTACGATCGCCCTTGCTACAGTTGCTTTGGCCCCAGCGTCCAGCCCAACACGGCGGCACTCGCCCGACCAGTTTGCAACAACTGGGACTCGAGCCGGATGACATCCGCCGGCTCTTCCAGACCTTCTACGCTAACGCTCACGAATTCAACGCAGGAAGGGCTACGTCATGTCGAGACCAACCTCAACCGCCTGATCAGACCGGCGGGACGGGGGCGTCGGGCACATGCCAGCACGCGGACAATTCGCGTCGCGGCTATGGCACGTGTGGAAGGGGAGGGAGCTCTGACCATTCGCCTGCGCGATGGGCAGGTGGATGACGTGCAACTGCGAATCTTCGAGGCGCCCCGGTTCTTCGAAGCGCTCTTGCGCGGCCGATCGATCGCCGAGGTGCCCGACATCACGGCCCGCATCTGTGGCATCTGCCCGGTGGCCTACCAGATGAGTGCGTGCCACGCGCTGGAGGCGCTGCTGGGCGTCACCCTGCCCGACTCATTGCGGGCGCTACGACGATTGCTCTATTGCGGCGAATGGATCGAGAGTCATGTGCTGCATATTGCCTTTCTGCACGCCCCTGATTTTCTGGGCTACGAAAGTGCCTTTGCGATGGCCCAAGACCGGCCGGAATTCGCGGATCGACTGCGCGACGCGCTGCAACTGAAGAAGGCGGGCAATGCCATCGTCGATCTGGTGGGCGGCCGCGCGATCCATCCGATTAACGTGAGGCTGGGCGGGCTTCTATCGTGCCCCCGACAAGTCTCAGCTCGAATCGCTGGCGGAGCAGTTGAAAAGCGTCCAGAGAATTACTCGCGATCTGGTTCGATGGACGGCGAGTCTCGACTTTCCGCCGATGGAACACGATTACGAATTCGTGGCCCTCACGACACGCGACGGAGTATCCGATGAACGAGGGCCGGCTCGTGTCGAACCGGGGCATGGACATCGCGATGGACCAGTTTCCCGAACAGTTCGAGGAGTACCAGGTGCCGTACTCCAATGCATTGCAGTGCCGTCGCAAGGGAGGTGGAGCCTATTTCGTCGGTCCGCTTGCCCGGTGGAACTTGTGCGCGGACCAGGCTGGTCTCGAAATCCAGCAGCTCGCCCGCGAGACCGGGATCGCCTGGCCCTGCCAGCAACCCTTATGTCAGCATCGTCGCCCGCGCTCTCGAAACAGCATACGCTGTTGACGAAGCTCTTCGACTGATCGCGGCATACGAAATCGCCAGAAAGCCCGTTCGTGCCGTATCGACGTTCGCGCGGGCTCGGGCGCGTGGATCACCGAAGCCCCGCGTGGCATTCTCTACCATCGCTATCGAAGCCGACGCCGATGGCCGCGTCACGCTCGCCACCATCGTCCCTCCCACGAGCCAGAACCAGCGGCAGATCGAGGAAGACCTGATCCGCTTCGCCCCATCGGTGCTCGACTTGCCCGAAGATCAGGCAGCCTGGCGGTGCGAGCAGGTCGTGCGGAACTACGACCCGTGTATCAGTTGCGCGACACATTCTCTGAAGTTGAGGATCGTAGAGTCATGAGTCTGATCGTGGGACTCGGCAGCCCGCACGGCGACGACCAACTGGGCTGGATCGCGATCGACCGGCTTCGGCCGCAGTTGCCGGCCGGCATCTCGGCGCAGAAGGTTCGCGACGGCTTCGAGCTTCTCGACAGTCTCGAAGGACATGACTCGGCCTTCATCATCGACGCCGCCGCGCCAGCAGGTCAACCTGGCACGTGCCGCAGCTTCAACTGGCCTTCGCCTCTACTCGCAGACGGTGAGCGACTGACCACGCACAGCCTCGGTCTTGTCGCGGCATTACAATTGGCAGAGGTACTTAACTGCCTTCCTCATCGTCTGATAATCTACACGATCGAGGCGGACGACACGTCGCCCGGCGCGCCTCTGAGCAATCTTATCGCGCACCAACTCGATCTGTTGGTTGAATCTCTATGCGCAGAACTTGCCGCACGACACTAGCAGTGCTGATGGGTTCATGTGCGTGATAGTAATTGCATATTGGCATGCCAGAAACCTCTTCACAATCAGCTTAACCGAAGGCCCGTGCGGCTCCGAACTTGTTCGTCTGTAATGGCACGCCCGATTTTGTACAATGATCAAAATGAATCGCATTCATACCATGTAACCAGACGGAGATCTTCCCGATGAACCCTCGCGGTCGGCTTACTCGAAGTGTAATCGCGACTGTCGCTACCACCCTGGTCGTCTTGGGCCTAGCTATTGAGGCCCGCGCCCATTTCCTTTTCATCCGGATCGGAGCACCGGCAGAGGCTGGCCGATCGGCCGAGGTGTTTTTCAGCGAGCAGGCCGAGGCCGGCGACCCGACGTTTGTTGCGAAGATCGCTCACACTATGCTTTGGATCCAGACCCGGCCGGGCGAGTTTCGCGAACTGCCCACAACGAAGGGTGCTGATCGCCTACGGGCCTCTTTACCATCTGATCGCAGCTTGGCCATCGTCGGCAAATGCCAATACGGCGTGTTGGCACGTCCCAAGGAAACTCCATTCCTGTTCCGCTATTATCCCAAAGCGGTCGCCGGCAACGCCGACGAGTTAAACCGACTGACTCCAAAGCGAGAAATACCGTTTGAGATTCAACCGACGTTCGAGAATCGAACGCCAGAGAGCGAAAAATCTTACGCGGGTCGTATCCGATTGGTCGCGCTCAGAAACGGCAAACCTATCCCGAACGCGGTCTTCACGGCCGTCGATTCTGACTTGAGCGAGCAAACGATTAAAGCCGACTCAGACGGCTCCGCCTCCTGGACCCCAGCGGCTCCGGGCCGCTACTCCGTCTATGTCCGCGAAACGCTCAAGGAGCCCGGCGTGCTGGAAGGCAAAAAATACGATGAAATCCGCGAATTCGCAACGCTGGCAATAACCTGGCCACTGGAGCGGCACGACGCTGATCCCGATGCAACTGCGCTCTTCAAGGAAGCGATTGCCCACCGCGCCGAGTGGCGCGATTTCCCTGGGTTTTCGGCTGAGCTCAACGGCCACATCGACGGCCGGCCGTTCACTGGTACGGTGAAAGTAAAAAATGACGGCTCCGTCGAGATTCAATCCGACGACCCGGTCGCAAAGCCCTGGCTCCAAGACCAGCTCGACTCGCTGGTCATGCATCGGATTGCTCAATCAGCAAGCGCAACAGGCAATGCGCACCAGCCGAGGTTGCGGTTCGCCGACGACGACGATGATCATCCCCTGGGCCGCCTACTTGCCGTCGATGGTGACCAGATGGGATCGAGCTACCGAATTAAGAACCAACAGATCACCGTCGTCAATCGTCGCATGGGCAAACAAAACATGACGATCACCGTACTCGACAACGACAAGAACCCGGAAGGCCGATTCTTGCCGCACAGCTACGTGGTGCACTACTGGGATACCGCCACGGGTAAACTCAATCGAGTCGAGACTTTTCAGGAACGCTCGCAACGCGTCAGCTCGTGGGACCTGCCGGTACTGCGTTCAATTGTAACGGCTTCCGATTCTGGGCTATCCGTCAAGGTCGTCAATCTTTCCAAGCACACATTACTCACCTCGAATTGAGCGGAAAACCTGTGCAACAAACCAGCCGCCGCGCCGCAGTCAAAACGACGGCGGGAGCGAGCTTACTCGCCGCTTTAGGCCCAGTCGCGGCCGCCAGTAATGGCGCAGAAGCCCAGACCGAACACTGAAAGACGCCGATAATAAATAAGACGACGTGACGATCTTGGCGACCACTCAACCCCTACCACGCGGCCCGCAAATACCGCCGGCAAATCGGTCGGACGAATCCAGTAGCAGTTGGTTCGTTCTTGGAGTGTGGTTGGCCCTGACAGCTGTGGCACTCGTTTTCGTCACGCTTTACGGAAATCGCACTCCGCGCTGGGAAGATTGGTTTTTCGTCCCGGCCGTGACCGGCGGCCAGAGAGTCGACCTCTCGTGGCTCTGGGAGAGTGTGGGGGGACACAGGGCGCCGATTTTCAAACTGGTGCTGATCGCTTGCTATACGATCTTCGGCTTTAACTCGAAGCCGATTCTCTACCTGAACGTTCTACTGTTCGCGGCACTCTCGTTCGCGCTTCTGTGGGCGATTCGCAAGGTCCGCGGTCGCTGGTACCACGCCGATGCTTACTTGCCGATAGTTCTTCTCAATCTCGGCCAGACCGAGGCGTTTTCCTGGGCCCAGACCTTCGCATACGTCATTACGACGTGCTTGGAGACGCTTCTGCTCATTCTGATCGTGACGCATCACGGAGCTTTGAAACGTAGGAGCATTGTGCTCGCTGGCACAAGTCTGATGCTGCTTCCTCTGATCTTCGCAGGGGGCGTCGTGTTCGCCGGATTCATGCTTCCCTGGCTGGTCTACCAAGGATGGCTGGCGACACGAGCCGTGAATCCGTCCCGTCGCAAAGATAGCGGTATTGCATTCGCTTTGGCGGGCATCGCTGTCACGATAATTGGCTTTTATTTCATCGGTTATCGACCGTACAGAGACGCGCCTTTGGAACAGTTCGTGCAGCCGGGGCTCGTTGTCTATGCCGTGACGACACTGAAATACCTGGCAGCGGCTTTTGGCGGTGGTGCCCACCAACCGTGGTGGCAGGTCCCCGCCTTGCTTGTCGCCGTGATTCTGCTAACCACCTCGATCTGCCTGATTCTGGTGCTTGCTCGCAGTCGATTGACAGGCAATCCCAGAGCTGTCGGTCTTGCTGCCTTCATGCTGTCCTGCCTGGCAGTTGCCTGCGTAGTCGGGACGGGCCGATACATGTGGGGAAACGCCATCCTCAACAGTCGCTACGCGGCCCTTTCCGTGGTGGTACTGATCGGATCCTACTTCGTTTGGGAGCTATACGGCGCACGCCCCCTGGTGCCCCTTGGCCGCATGCTCCTGTTCACTGCCGCCGCCGGCTTCCTGGCCGCAAACCTTCAGCAAGCCGTTCGCGAGGGAGTGACCCACAGAGACGCCGAGCGTGCCTTCATGCGGGACTTGCTGGCACACCAGCCGATCCCGCGGCTCGTTGCTCACCATAGTTGGGTCACCTTTTATGACCATGTCCGTCTGGCAGGATATCTTCGTCAGCTTCGTGATGCCGGCATCAAGCCCTACGATCGATTACCCCTTGACACTTCCTTTCGCACCCGCACCCTGCACGTAGACGCGGCGTCGGTACGCGAAATTGACTGGGACGGAGCCGGCGGTCGAATCCTCGGTCCAGCTGCGTCTCTCAAACTCGACCTGGAAAAGCCAGAGTTTGCCAGCGGCTTGCGTTTTCGTTTCTCGCTCGTCGATCCGAATGACATGCTGCCTGCCACGAGAGTCCGATGGTACAGCGAAACAGAAGCGGCAATTCAGCAGCATAGCTGTCGCTACGGATTCACGATGGGAGAAGAGTCGGAAATTGTGGTGTACATCGATGACAAGATCTCGCAACTGGTGATTCTACCCAACAATCGCCCCTCCTCGTTCCACATATCGCAAATCGAGCTGCTAATGCCCGAGACGGGACAAATCGGCCCGAGCGGGAAGAGTCCTCTGGCGTCTGATTGACCGAGAGCAAATACACTCTGGTCGATTTTCAAGCTGTTTGCTGTGGTGCTTCGTCGGCCATGAATTGCGACATTATAGGGCCCATGGGTGCGGGCACAAGTTTGCGATCACCTTCCCAATCACCTGCCGACTCCGCGCGATTGCGTCACAGTCGCCGCGGCCGCTGCCGTGGATTTGCCTGGGGTCGGATTCGGCGTGGACGCTGGAGGAAGGGACACTGCTGCAGTGGGTCTGCCCAAGGCCGGATTCCACGTGGACGCGGGAGGGAGCGGGGGCGCAACTGCTCCCATCGGATCGTCCCAGACTAGATCACGGGCACGAATCAAGTTACCCACGTACTGGGTTGTGGGGTCGCGCTGGATGTAATACGCAATGGCCCGGGAAGGATTTTTCTTGGCCTCGTAGATCCGGCCCAGGTTGGCGTTCGCGCCGCGGCGAAACATAGTGTAGTACGGTTGATTCGGCCCAGGCTCGGGCAAGAGCTCGAGTGTCTTCTGGAACATCAGTTCGGCCAGGTCGAGGTTTTCTCGTTCGAGGTGTGCCAGGGCAAGATAGTACGTAGCGTAGACGTCCAGGCCATCCTGAACGTCCTTGGGAATTGCAGTTTTCTTTTCCTTGTCGTTGACCAGAGGGGCGTTTTCCTGAAATCGAACCTTGGTGCTGTAGTCTTCGATCGCTTCATCGATCTCGCCGCGAAGTTGTTTGACCCGCGCGTAGACCAAGGGGTATTCGGGCCGAAACAAAAACAACGACGCCTGAATCGAGGTGACGAACGACGCGTCGGTGAAGAGCCGGGTCTCGACCTCCAGGGGTAGAGGCCATAACGACACGCGCCGGCCCAGCGTGCCCAAGACGCTAGCGAAATGGTCGCGCTGGCCGGCCGGATCGCAGTAAAGGATGGTCCGGTGCCTGCCCGAGAGCTCGGCCTGCAGGAGCTTCATCTTGGGTGAGAAATAGCCTGGGCTCGAATCGATCAGGATGCCGATCTTGGTCGGACTGCCCAGGAGCGATGCGCGGCTGGTGGCATAGGGCGCCAGGCCCGGCAGGTTCATCCGCTCGAGAATGGCCGGAGTCGGCCAGAGCTTCTTCGAGCGTCGCCACGCCTTTGCCGTCGGGGCCGGGAATCTCCAGGCCAAGCCGGGCGTCGAACAGGTAGGCCTTGTCGTCAATCAAGGCGGTGCAAATCCAGACAATCGGCGATCTCGGTCCCCTGTCAAGGTCGGCGCCGTACTTCGGCACGACGCGGTTGAGCGTGTTGCTCTTGGAATAAGTGATCAAGCCTGTATCGATACCAATTTGGCGGCAAAGCACCATGAACAGCCACGCACGCTCGGCCCAGATTCCCTTAGCCTCGGTGGCCATGCCACGCAGCAACATGTCGTACGGCCGGGCATAGACATGGGGCAGCCGCCCGCTTGTCAGGGAAAACGGCGGCACGAGCTGGACCTGCCGCACCATCCAATCGAAGACCCGGCGAACCCGTTCCAGGTCTTCACCTGTCCCCGCCACCCTGGTCGCGATCCCATAATACATCATGCAGTCTTCGAGGTGCCGAGTGTCGCGCAGAGTCCAGTTCCGGTTCTCGATCTCCCTGAGAATTTGCCGGGCAACCGATTGGCCAGATACTCGCGCGCTGCCGGCTCGAGCTGATAGGCGGACAGCGGCGTCCCCTCGAAATACTGATTCAGCTTCTTGACCGCCAACTTGAAGTTGTTGCCGCCGGGCTGAAGCGCCGCGCGCTGGATTAGCGTGATCGAGCTCTCGAGAATCGCGGTTCGTTCCTCTTGCTCGCGCGGAGCGCTACGTGATTTGTCCGCGGCGCCCGCCGATCCAGGTAGCGACGGTACAGGCGTAAGTTTGCCCCCTGCTGCTCCCAACGATGAATCGAGCGATTCGGGAGCCGAGTAATCACAGCCGATCGAAAGCAACAGGCCCAAACCTAATGCCGGTAGCCTGCTCCAGAAAACAATGCGACGATTCAAGCCGGGAGACTCCTAGATATTCCTCGCCGCCTGCCACATTCAGGGCATTGCCGCATTCGTTGTCGTTTTATTGTGAAGCATCGATCCGCGCACGGCGAGGCCGATTCCTGGCTCTCGCCATTTTTCCTTGTTACGCTCGCGCCCCAACCATGGTTCGACCGAGGCGAGGGAGCGCCGTACGAAGAATGCGCTTTTGGCGACAACGCCCGCTCAGCCTAGAAGGTAATTGAACTGCCGATTTTGCAGATCGATCGCTGTCAAGGTTCGGCCGTGATGGCGGCGCGAATGCGCAAACAGGTCGTCAGTAAGCCGTGCAAGTCATCGAGTCGTAGGGAATTAGGGCCATCGGACAGGGCCTGGTCGGGGTCCGGGTGCACCTCGATAAAGAGGGCATCGCAGCCGGCGGCGACCGCCGCTCGGGCCAACGTCGGAATCATCTCCCGCTGACCCGAAGACGCCGTTCCGCCGGCCCCCGCGCTGGGAAGCTGGACCGAATGCGTGGCGTCGAAGACCACCGGGTGCGCCCGTGGCCTGCATCTGGGGGATCGCCCGGAAGTCGTTGACCAGCCGGCCATAGCCAAATGTCGTGCCACGCTCGGTCAAGAGCACTCCCGAAGCCCCCGACTCGGTCAGTTTGGCCACGACATTGGTCATGTCCCAGGGGGCCATGAACTGCCCCTTCTTGACGTTGACCGGCCGGCCCGTCCGCGCCGCCGCCTCCAAAAGGTCGGTCTGGCGCGCCAGGAACGCGGGAACCTGGAGCAGATCGACCATCTCGGCCAGCGGCTCGGCCTGGATCGTCTCGTGGATGTCGGTCGTCACCGGCAGCCCCGTCTCGGCCTTGACCCGCGCGAAGACCTTCATCCCCTCGACCAGCCCTGGACCGCGAAAACTCGACCCCGAGGTCCGATTGGCCTTGTCGAACGACGCCTTGAAGATCAGGGGAACGCCAAGTGCGCCGCAGATCTCGACCAGGCGATGCGCGATCCGCAACGTCATCTCGCCCGGTTCCATCACGCACGGACCGGCGATCAATGCCAGCGGGCGATTCTTCCGATCCGCACATTGCCGATCGCGACCGGGTTGGGGGGTGACATCCTGCCTCCTTGCACGATGAGTGCCGAACACGTGATTCCAGAATTCCAGATTCTCGCAAGCCAACGACGAGCACGGATCGCGATTCGTCGATCACGATGGAATTCGACACGCTCGATCCGATCGGCTCAGATGGCCTGATCTTATCGCGCGACGCCGTCGCTGGCGAGCGGAACTCGGGCAGCCGAGCGTCGGCTGGCCGCGGCGATCACGTCGAGGCAGCCGGAATGACCTCGACAGTCCAGCCGGCCGCTGGATCGGCCGCGGTCTGGAGCGGGGCAAGATATCCCCCGGGGTCGCCGTCGATCTGCACGGGTATGCGATGCTCGGGACGTCACCACCACTTTCTTGGCCCGACGATGGAACACGCCCGGATCGTCGAGGTGGGTTCCTCGAAAGACTTTCCACAAGATAATACAAAGCCTGAAATGGTCCGGGTTTGCGAAAAACAATCACGTCCAGCCAGCCGTCGTCGTCACGTGCCGCGGGACAAAAGGCAGCCCCAGACGCGTAGCGGGGAGCGTTGAAAACGAAGACCGTCGTGCCGGTCAACACTTCTTCGGCTCCGGATCAACGATCCGGACCGTGATCGGCGGGAACCGGTAAGAGAAGCTCGACCGTAAGACCGGCCAGACGTAAGCGATCCGGTGGGTGGGCCGGATCGAGCCCGAGCGCGACACGCGGCCCTGATGGTGGCGGCTCACGATGTCGCCGTCGAAGCCGAAGCCGACCATGAGCAAGAACCGGCGTCCCGCCGACGAGACCGACGTCGACGCGGACCGGGCTGTCCGCTCGCAATCGTCTCTGGCCAGCTCTTCCGGGTCGCGTCCCAGGCCGAAATGTTGGGCCACCAGGTTTTCCGTGCCCGCCGGAAAGACGGTCAGCGGAACGCTCGGCTGCTCGTTGAGCAGGTCCGCGACGGTACCGTCACCGCCGACGGCCACCAGGCAGCGGCAACGCGGGTCGCCCGCAGATCGGCTCACGAGCGACGCTCGTTCCTCCGGAGTCCAGGCGACTGCGCTCAGACAATCCCACCCGCCGCAACGCTCGCACCAACCGCCGTACTAGACGCAAACCTCTGCCCATACCCGAGTTGCGATTTGCGACCACCCCAACCCACCTGCATCGGCGGGATCGAGTAGTCGGCTTTCTTCCACTCGTTGTAGGCCATCGTCTGGCGGCGACAAACTCGGGTTGGTATGCACGGGTGGGGGTGTTCATCCTCGATCGGGAGGCGTTAGTCGAGAGTGGGGGTCGGAGGTTAGAAATCCGTGACACGGATCACAGGCCAAGGAAGCTTGCCAAAGCTCTTTGGCTCTCTATGAACTCGCTCCGTTCCGCAAAGCGGCTTCTTCAACGTGTCTTGCCCAGCAACTCGACGTTCGAGTGGTAGATCGACTGAACTTTTTTCGCAGCGTGGATAGTTCGTTCATGAGCTCGCCGTTCTTCGTTCTCAGTTCCTTGACTTCCGATTTCGCCCGGGCGAGAGCCTGCTCTTCAGCTCTTGCTCCTCAATTCGATGCTGAAGAGTCGCCTTGGCCCGTTCGATGGTTTCCTTGACTGTCGCGAGCTGATATTGAACTGCGCGAGAGCATCTCCGCAATTTGAGAGCGAGCCTTTTCGAGATCGGACTGATTCGCACGGAGCACGGTGACCTCGCGATCGAGTCTTCTTGGATCGACGAAGTCGATCTCGTAACGAAGCGATCTCGTCCTGAGTCTGCGTGAAATCGGCTTGGAGCTTTGCGATTTGTTCGGTCAAATCGTGGAGCCGGGTATTTCCGTTGGTGTTGAGTTGAGAAACGCCGGCGGACAAGACCATCCAGACCAGTGACGTCAACATCACCAGAACGACCAGTACTTTTCCCGCGGTGGACATCGGACCTCTCCCGCCCGGAGTCGGAGACCTCGTTACAAGCGCGGCCGAGTGGGCGCACGAAACAAAAGCACGTCTATCGCTATTCGCCGAAGCGATCGCGCGGACGAACATGAGAAAACCGAACAGACGTATTTGTGCGGAACGTGAGCCAACGCAATTCAACCTAATATACATCCCTTTGCGGGGTGCTGCCAAGCTGTCGAGCCGAGTTCGCCATCTCCGCTCCAGTTTGACGACTTTGCGGACTGCTCCGTACAATCCGCGTAGAGGAGGCCTTGCTTTGCCGCAATTGCGTCCCACCTACCCAGTGACGGAACTCCTGGGCGACGGGATCGGCCAGGAGCTGTCGCGGGCCGTCCATCGGCTGGCCGAGGCGTTGCCGATCCGACTCGATTTCGTGGAGGTCGATTTTCGACTGGAAAACCGCAGGGCACGCGGCAAGGCGTCTACGACGAGGCGGTCGAGTCGATCACCGCCACCCGGGTTGCGCTCAAGCATCCGACGACCACGGCCGAGGAGAGCCCCAACGCGATCTTGCGGCGGCGGCTCGAGCTTTCGGTCATCCATCGGCCGGTCTACACGATTCCCGGCGTGCCGACGAATTTTCGCCGCGAGCTCGATCTCGACATCGTGCGGATCGCCACCGGCGGGACCTACGACGATCCCGGCAGAATGATCGGCGAGGACGGCGCGGTCAGCCTGCGAATCGTCGAGCGGCGGCCGGTCCGCGAGGCGGCCCGGTACGCATTCAACCTTGCCCGCAAGACCGGCAAACGGGTCACGAGCGCCTCCAAATACACGATCCAAAAGGCGACCGACGGCCTGTTTGAGCAGGTCACCCAGGAAGTCGCCGGCCAGTTCCCCGAGGTGCCCCACTCCGTCGAGCTCTTCGACGCGCTCCTGGGCAAGGTCATCATGGTGCCCGAGAAGTTCCAGATCGTGCTGGTCTTGAACGAATACGGCGATTTCCTCTCGGACATGGCCTGCGGCCTGGCCGGCTCGCTGGGCATCGGTGCCAGCGCCAACCTGGCCTTCGACCCGGCGGCGCGTGGTGCGGGTCGCACTCTTCGACGCCGCCCATGGGACCGCGCCCGATATCGCCGGCAAAAACCTCGCCAATCCCACGGCGATCTTCCTGGCGCTGTCGCTGTTGCTCTACCAGCTCGGCGAGATCACGATCGGCCAGGCGGTCAAGAACGCCACGCTCGACCTGCTGCGCGAAGGCGTGCGCACCCGCGACCTGGGGGGCCAGGAATCGACCGACAGCTTCACCGAGGCGGTCGCAGCCGAGGTCACGAAGCGATTGGCTGCGACATCTCCGGCCCGGTCCGAACCCAGTGCGCTCTGAAGAGTGCCCTCGGCAGCTCTCCCCCTTGACGAGCGCGCCGCAAGTCCGTTGTAATCACCAACTTGATCGCTGACCCCGCTCGCTTCCCCCGGAACAGACTGCTGATGGCCGATCCTCCACTCCCCGCGAATCCGCCGGACACCGCCTCGTCCGGGACGATCACCTCGCCTCGACCAAAGCGACAGGGCCCATCGGCCGGACAGGTGCTGGTCGTCACCAGCGTGATGTTCACCTTCATCTCGTTCTGGCGGACGGCGGCCCTGGTGCTTTGCGACCTGGCCAGCACGGCCTATTACATCGGCGGGATCGTCGAGTCGCAGATCGGCAAGGCGGCTCCCTGGTTCATCCTGGGGGTGATGCTCTTCAGCTACGGCGTTCGGAGCATCTACATCGAGAGCTGCGCCATGTTCGTGCGCGGCGGCGTGTATCGCATCGTCAAGGAGGCCATGGGCGGCGGGCTGGCGCGGCTGGCGGTTTCGGCGCTCTTGTTCGACTACATCCTGACCGGTCCGATCAGCGGCGTCACGGCGGGCCAGTACTTCATCGGCCTCTTGAACGACCTGTTCGAGCTGGGGCCCGACAGCCCCCTGATGGTCCACCAAAACGGTCTCTCGGCGGCGATCGCGATCATGGTGACGGTCTACTTCTGGCGGGTGAACATCAAGGGCATCCACGAGTCGAGCGACCAGGCACTGAGGATCATGGGGGCGACCACGGTCATGGGCGTCGTCATGATCGTCTGGTGCCTGGTCACGATCGCCGTCCGCCCCGAAGCCCGGCACCTTCCCTCCGCCGACGCCCGACCTGTCCAAGAAAGTGGACGCCAGCGGCAAGCCGATGCTCGACCCGTTCGGCAAGCAGGTCGATCCCCTGGGATTCATCGGCGAGACGTCGCTGGGCCACTCGCTCCGCCCGGAGTCGCATCAACGGCAACTGGCTGAGCTTGATCGGCGTCATCGGCATCATCATGTCGTTCGGACACTCGATCCTGGCGATGAGCGGCGAGGAGACGCTGGCCCAGGTCTATCGCGAGGTCGAAAGCCCCAAGCTCAAGAACTTCAAACGCGCGGCCCTGGTCGTCTTCCTCTACAGCATGCTGTTCACGTCGCTCATCAGTTTTTTCGCCGTGATGATCATCCCTGATGATGTACGCATGTCTCGTTACAGCGGCAACCTGATCGGCGGCCTGGCCATGAACGTGGTCGGGCCGCAGTGGGCGCGGTTGATCTTGAACGGCGTGGTCGTGATCGTCGGCTCGTTGATCCTCTCGGGGGCGGTCAATACGGCGATCGTCGGGTCCAACGGTGTCTTGAACCGTGTCTCCGAGGATGGCGTTTTGCCCGATTGGTTCTTGAAGCCTCATCCTCGGTTCGGCACGAGCTCGCGGCTGATCAACCTGGTGGTGATCCTCCAGATCATCACGATTCTCGCCAGCCGCGGCAACGTGCTGACGCTGGGAGAAGCCTATGCCTTCGGCGTCGTCTGGAGCTTCGTTTTCATGTCGATGTCGATGCTGGTGCTTCGCTTCAAGCGGCCGGAACCGCGCGAATACGAGGTACCGCTCAACATCCGGTTCGGCCGCTTCGACTTGCCGATCGGCATGACCTTGATCTTCCTGACGCTGGCCATCGCGGCGATCGCCAACCTGCTGACCAAGGAAGTGGCCACGATCACCGGAGTCGCCTTCACGGCGGCCTTTTACGGTGTTTTCTGGGTGAGCGAGCACGCCCATCGCCGCCGCCTGGGCGCGGCCGCCAAACATCACGAACACCTCGAGCAGTTCAACGAAGAGCAAGCCGACCAGCTCAGCGTCGAAAGCCTGCACCTGACCAAGCCGTACCGCAAGCTGGTGGCGATCCGTTCGCCGTACAACCTGGGGATGCTCGAGCGGTGCCTGGCCGAGACCGATCCCGAGACGACCGAGGTCGTGGTGATGACCGCGTCGGTGCTTGCCGCCGGGCTCGGGGGATTTGAAGCCGATGATCACCGAGCACGACCGCCAGCTCTTGACGGCCGTGGTCAACCTGGCCGAACATGCCGGCAAACCGGTCAAGCCGGCGATCGTGCCGACCAACGAGCCGTTCTTCGCCATGACGCTCACCGCCAAGACCATTGGCGCAAGAGCTGATCATGGGCCCGTCGAACAAGTACCGCCCGGAAGACCAGCTTGACCTGGTGGCGCTCTACTGGATGAAGGTGTGCGACGCCAAGCCCGAGCCGCTGTCGATCCGGGTGCTTGGGCAAAGACCGCGACGTGCGGCTCGACATCGCCGGCGGCAGCCAGATCCCCAAGGCCGGCGCCGCTGCCGCCGAGACCGCTCATCTCCTGGCCGAGCTGCGCAAGAGCTGGCACGGCGTCGAGCGGCTGCTCCTGGCCTACGACGGCAGTCCCTTGAGCGCCGACTTCCTCGACACCGTCGTCAGCTTCCTCGACCCGGCGGTTTCGATCACGCTGCTCGACGTCGCCGAGGAAGATTCGAGCCACGATCGGACTCGAGCCGGTCGAGGAAGCCAAGCTGATCGTCGAGCGCGGCGCCGAACGGGCGCGTGCCTTGGGCCGGCACGTCGAATGGCGAGTCGCCCGCGGCGAGCCGGGCCCGGAAATCGTCCGAACCGCCGTCGAGGGCAAGTTCGACGCCATCTTCATGAGCCTGCGCGGCGTCTATCGCCGCGGCGACACAACGGCCTTTGCCTCCAATACGCGCTACGTTCTCGAGCACGCCCCCTGCCGCGTGATCCTCGGGTTCGCCCCCAAATCGATTCCTAACCCGACCGCGGGCGCGAAGGCCGAGTCGTGACGTCAGTACCACTTACGACCGCTGCAATCGCTCTGAGTAAACAAGATCGTAGTAATTGTACGCTCTATGTGGCAAGTCAACGGAATATTGCGGCGGACGGACCCACGTTGGTTCGGTATCATCTCGTCAGGCTCACTTCGACGGCCGACTGCACGTACTCGCAACACAAAGCACTGGCTGGAGGGCGCGATCGTCAGCCAGGCCAGACAATCGAGTGCCCTCTCAGCATCCCACAAGCGCGGTCGATCTCCCTGCGCGAACCAGTTCCTGCCTTGCCGCCGGGTCGCCAGGCGAAGCGTCTGCTCCCATTCCGCAATGGCTTCTTCTAGCCGGACGCTGTCCTTGAGAGCGTACCCCAGATTGAGATGGGTGGCCGCATAATGAGGACGAAGTAACAGCGACCGCCGGTATGCCTTGACCGCTTCTTCGTAGCGCTGGCTCCGCATTCGCACAGTCCCCAGGTTGTGGTGCGCGGATGCGTCGGCGGGATCATGATCGACCAGGGCCTGAAGTGCGGTTCCTGCCTCCGCGGCCGACCCTTGCTCGAACACCCCAGCGGCAACCAGACCGCCGAGCTGATCCCGGCACGGCGGAGTTCCTCGGCCCCGTCGCACTGCGCGACGAAGACGGTATCGAAGCCATGCGACTTGTTCTTGCACCAGGCGAAATCCATATGCGTGTCGATGGCCCACCTCACCGCTGGATGCAGGTCGATCGGCATGTGATACCGCAAGCCGTCGTCGATGTTCAGATAGAGGTCGAAGCCAGTGCGAGGGATGCGATCAAGGTCGTTTGGCTGGAAATGTTCGACCTCAACCAGGCCGCCAAGCGCGCAGGCAATACCCGCCAGTGGTCTCGGGTCTTTGAATGTTGTCGAAAATAACCGCCGCGCGTTGAATGGGCACGGGATGATCCCTGTAGGGTGGACCGAACGCCGTGTTTCACGGTGTGAGGCCCACCGGGATAGCCTCGGCCGTTACAGGCGGGCCAACCTCGGCCGTTACAGGTGGGCCTCAACGCGACCAGTCGCGTTTCGGTCCACCCTACGATGCCGCTCTAACATCGGTCGAAAATACCGCTGGATCACTGTCTCCCACATAAAGTCTTGCTCGAATCGTTTTCGCCCAGCCAGCCCCATCTGGCGCCGCAACGCTTGGTCATCGAGCAGCCTCGCTATCTTTTGGGCCAAGTCGGCTGGGTCACCGGGTTCCAACAAAAGCCCGGTGACACCATCGGTGACGGTATACGGCAGCCCGCCGATGCGGCTGGCGACGACGGGGATGCCGCCAGGGCCCGGCGCATAATTAGGTAACCTACATAGACTAGCGCGATCAATCAAGAAATGTTACATCTTGGTATCAGCGGTGCTCGCACATCGGCGCGATCGCGGATCGCTTGTAGAGCCCGCTTGCCTCCTGCCAGGATGTGACGCATGGCAACAAACTTGGTGAACATCGAAACAATTGGTTCGTACTTCGAGTCGCTCTCCGACCCGCGGCATACGCGGAATCGGAAACATCTCTTGGTGGATATCGTGGTGATCGCAGTGTGCGGCATCTTATGTGGTAGTGACGGTCCGACCGCCATCCATCGCTGGGCCGACAATCGGCGGGATTGGCTGGAGAACTTTCTATCGCTTCCCAACGGAATTCCTTCACGCGATTGCATTCGTCGACTGTTGATGGCGCTGAAGCCCGAGGCGTTCCAGGGGCGCTTTCAGGACTGGCTCGCACATGTAACCAAGACCGACAATAGCGGCCCGAAACGGCTGATTGCGATCGACGGCAAAACGTGTCGGCGGTCCCATGACGCCTCAAAAGAACTCGGTGCGCTCCACATCGTCAGCGCCTGGGCCAGCGAGGAAGGGATCGCCTTGGGCCAGGTCGCCACAGAGGCGAAATCCAACGAAATCACGGCGATTCCCGAGCTGTTGAAGCAGATCGAGCTCAAGGACTCATTGATCACGATCGACGCCATGGGTTGCCAAAAAGAGATCGCGCGGGACATTGTCGATGGCGGTGGCGATTTCGTGATCAACCTCAAGGACAACCAACCCAAGCTTCGAGAAGCGATCGAAGCACACTTCAATAAACATCTAAAGCTTGACCTGGAGTACCTCCAGTATCGGAGTCATGAAACGAGCGAATCTTCTCACGGCCGACTCGATGAACGATCATACTTTCTCACCAAGATTCCACCCGACTTCGCGCTCAAGAAGGAATGGCCCTGGATCAAAGCCATCGGCTACTCCCTACGGGTTACACAGCACGCCGACGGCACCGAAACGGACGAAATGCGGTACTACATTCTCAGTCGTTATCTCAGCGGCAAGCGATTCAGCGAGGCGGTCCGCGGTCATTGGGCCATCGAGTCGATGCACTGGGTACTGGATGTGAACTTCCGCGAGGATGACAGCCGCACACGCGAACGAACACTTGGCAACAATCTGAGCTGGTTAAGACGCTTCGCGGTTGGCCTTCTGAAGCGTCATTCCTCCAACGACAGCTTACGAGGCAAGATGATTCGGTGCAGTCTCAACAATGAGTTCCTCGCCGAAGTACTGACCATTTAACGAGATCGATATGCGCTGGCTCTGGAAGGTAGCCGCTCTGAGCGCTTGGCCAGTCTAAGACAACTCCTGCAGCAACGAAGCCAGGAGACCAACGGTGAAGGGACTCATAGCTGACGCCAACGTCCAAGGCCACGTCGGATACCTGGTACTGCGCATGCAGGCGGAATCGTGGGCCGACTTCTGGCAGGTCCTCAGCGTTGCTCTCTATCGCTTTGAGGATGTCGGGCTTTCGGCGTCCTTAGGCTTCGCGGGGTCATAGGCTTCGCGGGGTCATAGGCTTCGCGGGGTCATAGGCTTCGCGAGGTCAAGCTTGGTTTTTGGTTTCTGAGAGGCTTCGCGCGGTCAAGCTTGGTTTTTGGTTTCTCGCAGTCGGCTTTTGGGTGAAGGTTTCTCGGTTTCGGTCAGGAAAAAGCGGGACGCGGCGATTTGATCGCTCCCTATCCGGGCAATGATCGCGATTTCAAGCCCAGTTTTGGCCCAGCAGCCGGCTCGGTCGGATACTACCGAATCTGGGACTACAAGTCTCGGCGTCGATAACCGGGCAACGAGTTAACTGATCCAGGATCGCCGACGCAACGATGACGGTCACGCCAGGTTGGCCGATGGGCGGCGCCCGGCCCGCAAGAATGTTATCGGCATCGAGGGCGTCGGGTGACGATTTCGGGATGCGCAACTTTCGCGACATGGCCCAGAACTCAGCAGTCCTGACGACCGCGTCGGTCGTCACAACCGGGAGCTCGAAACCGCCGGCTGGAGCGACTGCGCGGCCAGATAATCGGGTTCACCTACAGATACTCTCTTCGACGCCGACGCAGTCGTCAGGCGGGACCTATGGTGGTATCGTCCGTACGGCTCCCGCACGCCGCGCGGGATCGGCGTCGATTGCGTCGAGCAGCGAGATGGCGAATTCGGCGTCGTTCAAGGCAGAAGCGGAACTCCTTGACGACACGAACGATCCCGATGTTCCAAGCTGGTAGTCTGCTACGTTGCGGAGCCGGCCCAGGGATTCCAGAGTAAGTCCAATCCGCTTCAGATCGGGATCGGTCGCATAGTCGAACTTCAGACCTCCGGACCTGGGGGAATTTGCGTTGCTACCGGATTGGCAGAATCAACGGCCCCCACGATTGAGTACAGGAGCCGAAGATTCGTGCCTGGATAAGTGAACTCGGCATCGTTGAGATGCTGGAGCAGGTGTGCAATCGCTCGATTGGATCGTGGATTTGACATGGGGTGAACGTGGACTCGCATGATCTGCTGCTCCAGGTCGGGAAGCAGGTCGGCCTCCGAGCGAAATAAGTCGCGCAGGAGGCTGCGGGCGTCATCCCCACGTGCCATCGCCTCGCGCACGACCGATGCCATCGCGGTTTCGGCCCGGTAGGCGATCATCCTAACAGTATCGACCAGCTGCTTTCGGCTCGGAGCCAGCCGCCGGAATTTGTCGGGCTCCGGCATTTCGCTCCACTTCAGATGATGCGACGTCGCTTTCATTTGGGTTTCGACTTCCGTCGATTGGTGTTCGAGCTGCTGGATCTCCTCTATCAATTCCGCTTTGCGCTTTTCCCACTTCGCTTGCGCGGACTCGTCCGATTCCGGGTGCATCGTGAGAGCGGCAAACTGCGCTCGACCAGTCGTCAGCTTAGACTGAGTAGCAAGGACACGCACTGCGAAGCCGTACTATCCCGCTGGCGAGGGCTCGGCCAATCTCCATGATGATTTTTGGGAACGCTCACGCGAAACGACATTGACGGGCCTACTGGGGTTGCGTACAGTATCTGTGCTGACCCAGGAGATCCTTCATGACAATCGCTCGCGCCCAATTGGTTGATACGTCGGTTACTCGCTGGTACCACTGCATCACGCGCTGTGTTCGTCGCGCGTTCCTGCTCGGTGAGGGCGATCAAAACCGCAAGGGCTAGGCTTCATCTTGCACCTCTTTTGTGTTCTCGGTGAAAGCTGTCGGCCATCGATGTAGATCCGTTCGCTTGACACCTTGCTGCTTGTGTGGCGGGTTTGTGCCCGCGGGCTCGTATAGATACTGCTTGTCGTTGTAAGGAAGCGCCTTGAGTAGCCCGATTCGCCTCCACATTTGGATGGTGTACCGAGTCACTCCCAGTTCGTTGGCCATCTCCTGCTGCGTCAGCATCCCGGCTTCCCGAAGGCGGTCAAAACGACTCCGGAGGCGGTAATGATTTTGAATGCACGCGATGATGCCTTTGGTGAACAGCCCTCCTTTCCCCGGGTGCCAGCCTCTTTCGTTCAACATTACGCAGATCTGGCTATCGGTGTGGTCTCGAGTAGGCGATCAATCTCGGCGACCACTTCGCGGTTGGTCTGCCAGATCATCCAGGACGGCTGAGGCACGGGCGAGATCAACGTCCGTGCCGCCCCACCCCTGAACCGGACCTGGATGGTGAGTTGTTCACCCTTAGTCAGGGTGACATCCTCGATCAAGAGCCGCGCCATCCGTTTTCGCTCCCGATCCGGCGTCATGGGGTCGTTCCAGAGTTTCGGGAAATCGGTCGTCAGCGCCAAGATCCGGCTTCGGCTCTCCTCGTCCAGTACGGCACGATCGGCTTGGCGTTGTCGCTCATACTGCTCTTGGGCCGCGGTCAACGCGCGGAGCCTCTCGTTCCAATCGGCCTCCAGCGCGTCGGCCACCAGGCGATTCTTGGGATCGACTTGCATGAACCGGTCCCGGGCCAAGTCGGCGTCGTAGCGGGCGCGCTCGACGTGCTGCCGTCGCAGTTGATCGGCCTCATCCAGCCGTTGCTGCAGCTCCTGTTGCACCGCCATGGCGACTTCGAGGGCCCACGGCGTCAGGATCTTCAGAAGCAAGCCGCCGACCGCCTCGTCAATTCCCAAACCCGAGACGCTTTGGCAAATCCGTCCACCATGCTCGATGGCCTCTCTTTGACACACATACTTCGGGACTAACCCGACTTTCCGCACGCAATAACAGACTGTCATGCGCCGCCCGCACAGGCCGCACAAGACCAGTCCTTGCAAGAGAGCTGGCCCTCCTCCCGGTGGACTGTGGCGACGATCGTGGCCGTGTGCCTGGGCGTTTTCGCGAAGGACCGCTTGGTTGCACTGGTACTGGTCCCAGTTGATGTAGCCGGCATGGCTCTCGGGCAGCACGCGGCCACTGGTCGGGTGGCAGCCGCTGCTGCGAACGGCCACGACCGTTCTGACCCCGGAATGAACGGGTCCGCCCGTGGAAGAAAGCGCCGGCATACCGCGGATTATGCAGTACTTGCAGCACTCGTGAAGTACCGACCGTCCCCCAGACGAGTTCCCCTTTCCGAAGCCCAGAACGCAACCGCCGCGGGAACAACAGACCCTGTCTCCGGAAATGCTTGGCCGTCGCAGAGCAAGAGCCGATGCGCTCAAAGGTCGCGAACAGGAGCCGCAGTGTGTCCTGGACTTGGCGGTCCGGATCCAGGACCACCCGGTCTTGGGCGTCGTAGACCAGTCCGACCGGCAACGGGTTCTTGAGCTCTCCGCGCCGCGCTTTGTTCAGAATGCCGCCGCGGAGCCGCGCTCGCAGGACATGCAGCTCCGCTTCCGAGATCGTCCCCTTCAAACCGAGCAATAAACGATCGTTGAATTGACTGGGGTCATAGAGACCGTCCTCGTCGAGAATCAACGTACCGGTCAGGCCGGAGATCTCCAGCAAGCGATGCCAGTCGCTGTTGTTCCGAGCCAGCCGGGAGACTTCCAGGCCCAGGACGATGCCGGCATGTCCCAGGCTCACCTCGGCGACCAGGCGCTGAAAGCCTTCCCGGTCCGCCGCCGAGGCTCCCGACTGGCCCTGGTCGCAGTCGATCACCAGGACCCGTTCGATGGGCCAACCCAGGGCGATCGCCCGCTCCCGCAACGCGTATTGCCGCTGAGTGCTCTCGGTGTTCTCCATGACCTGGCGAAGCGTTGATTGACGAACATACAAAAAAGCGTCACGATCAAGATGGTTGGGGGATACCTTCGCGGGATCGCTGTTCATGGGGAACCTCCGTTGGGGTGCCGAGGGAGAGGATCATGTTGACCAACAGGGAGGCGGCCGACTGGAGGAGATGCGAGGGGACCGTGAGCGCGGCGGCTTGGGAGCGGACCCCAGATTGCGGGTTGGCGTCTGTTCAGGCCGAGGCCAGGCCTTCATCCAGGCGACCAGGCCCCGGCGAATCAAGAGAGCATATCCATATGTATGATCAATCGAAGAGATTTCGCCATGGCCCGCTTTCGCATCTCTTCGTAGCGGGTGGTCCAGAGATGGTTGGCCAGGACAGGGACCTGGTCCTGAGGAGCGTCTGAGATCACTGGGACTTTTTTTCGTCTGCGCTCCAGGGCGCGTTCGATGCTGCGAGGATGGACCACCAGGCCGAAGTGCTCTCGAACCAGCTCCGAGAGCGCAGGGGCCGGAGCAACGGGTCACGGAGCCGGTGTTGGAGCAGGAAGTCGACGACGAGGTCGGAGAGCTTGTGGGCCTGCGGGGTCCGGGCCGTTGAGGGATCAAGCCCGGCAGGCCGGCGCGGTGAAAGATCGCCTTGGCCTGATAGAAGACGGGACGGGAGAACCCGAACGCCTGAGTCACCTCGGTGACGGAAGCCCCCTCGACGCGAACGCGGCGAAGCATCTCGTACTTGACCTGCACGAGGTCGCGCGGGTCGAAGAACTCGCCGCGGAGGAACAAGGGGTCGGCCACCTTCTGGGGGTGGGGGTTCAAGACGCCTTGCTGACGGAGCGACTCGCCTTTGGAGTCCAGGGGTCGGGGCATGAGGACCTCCGGGCATCGGGGTTGTGTAAATCTAATTTCGCCACATACAGATCGCCTGTCAAGGGGCTGTTGCCGGAGATCCTCGGCATTATCCGGGGAATTGCCCGAATAGTGCGGTCGCAGAGCCCGTTCTCGTATATCGGCAAAATCTCCTTGACAGTTGCGGCAAAATTCCCTTGACACATTCCCGCTCTGGGCGGAAAGGTCATGAATCTCCTCTTTGGCGAATGCAAGCGATCTGTTGGGCCAGTTCGAGCAAGTCCGGGACGCGAAAGGGCGAGCGGCCGGCAGAGATCGTGATGTAGGGATCGGCAGGGAAAACGCTGGTCCATTGGGCGGGCAGTGAGACCAGCCGACCGGTGTCATCGTGGAAGTAAACGCGATGTTCGCCCCAATTGCGGTGATACGTCACCAGCGTGAACTCACGTCCGCGGAGTGGGTGAAAGGGATGTGTGACCCGAAAGGTTTGGCAGGCACTGCTCAGATCGGGTGCATTTGACGGTTTCGGGTA
>CAWKNT010000022.1:0-243534 GCA_963850935.1 uncultured Isosphaeraceae bacterium | reverse complement strand
TTTTCACGAGGTCAGATTTAGCGAACGGTGCGAGACGGCGCTGAAGGATCAGCGAGCCAAAGCGGCCGCAAGATCGTCGAGCGGAACTGACATTATGCCGACTCGAGCGTCAGATATGGTCGGTTTTGAGAAGCTCCTGGCGAATGCGGGCAATATCTTGTCGGAGCTTGCTGGAATCCGGCAGCGCGCGGTCGACGCGGCGAGTCAGGTTACGCACGCTGTCGGCGTGGCTGAGACCGAATTCGGCCGCCAGTTCACGCAACGTGCAGGAGGTCAGTTGGCGGGACAGCCATGCGGCAACGTCTCGGCTGATGGACTCGGCACGAAGGTTTCGGAATGATCCGCGGATCGACCCCATAGTGCGCAGCCACTGCGGAATGGATCCTGCCCAGATCAATGGCCGAAAGCCGGCGAGCCGCGGGCACGTTCTCGTGCGACTCGGCCTGGCCAACCCTTGCGCGGATCTTATCGACGAAGGCCAAACTACCCAGCAGCCAGCCGTGAATCGCGTCTCGAAAGGGATTCTCCGGTGGTTCTGTCAGCCCCCGCTCGACGTAGCGACGGTACGCATTCTCAGGATCG
Source organism: uncultured Isosphaeraceae bacterium (assembly GCA_963850935.1). Lineage (GTDB taxonomy): Bacteria > Planctomycetota > Planctomycetia > Isosphaerales > Isosphaeraceae > CAWFRS01. The sequence goes on along the minus strand of CAWKNT010000022.1, from coordinate 242,952 downwards.
CGGCCGCCCACATCTCCTTGCCAGGCGGCGTATACGAAGTCGTACGCCACCCAATCGAACCGCGCTCGCCTCGAGCCATAGCCCGGATAGCTCGACCAGCGCCACTCTCGCGGGTGTGACACGAGCGGCTCTTGCCTCGCACTGGGTTGAGGTGAATGTAGCGGCTCACGCTCCAGAAATAGGTCTCGTCCTCGACCAACTGGCTCTTGAACCTCCCCTGCAAGAGGTGTCCCGGGCGACGGTGCCTCTTGGCGTACCAGTTGGCGTAGCCCGAAGCAAGATACTGCATGCCGCGTGAAAGGTTCGGTTGCGGCGTCCGCAGAAAGACGTGGAAGTGGTTTGGCATCATCACGAAGCTGAATATCTCCCAACCGTACCGGTTGACAGTAAGGGCCAGTCCGTCGAGAAGGCGCTGGTAATCGCCATCGTCGTGGAAGATTTGCTGCCGCCCATTTCCCCGACACATGACATGGTAGATCGCGCCCGGAAATTCAACTCGCAAAGGTCTGCTCATCGTCCTAGCTTAGCGACATGTCGACGCTCTTTAAACCGCGAACCGGATCTGACCCCCGCCATGACCCCGCGAACCGGATCTGACCCCCGCCATGACCCCCGCCACGGATCTGACCCCCGCCACGGATCTGACCCCCGCCATGGCCTTTGTCTCGTCGACTACACTGGCTCAAGGGGTGCTCCACACCATGACCATTTCCAAGCTGAAGATCATGGGCGCGATGGCATTGGCCTGCGGGTTCGCCTGGGGCGGTGTGCGAACTTTCAGGCAGTTGCTGACTGAAACACGGTCGCAGCACGACGCACGACGCACTTTCTGGCTTGCCCCTGCAGCTTCGTAACCACAGCCGCCCACTCGTCCCATTCCATGACTGGATGAAGTACGTCGATCCGCGGAGAGCTCGCGCCACGTCCTGCGCGTGGCGGAGGCGATCATCGCTGCCACCGTACTTCCGCCATCGACACAAGGCTCGCAAAGGACGGCCGAGACTCAGTCATTCGTTCGAGGGCAAAACTGGCCACATCTCTCGAGCCCTTTGCTGGATCAACTGGCAATTCAATTCGGGCGATCGAATGCCGCGACCACGCGCGGGGGAGGTAGAGTGTTGTCGTGAACGAGCATCTCGGACTTCCCGACGAAATAAGTCCGGGACTCCGCGACGTCGAGATTGAATACTGGCTGCACGGGGGCTGCCGAGACCTTGACGACTCGCGCCAGCCCGGAGAACGTGCGGACGACGTCGCCGGATTTCAAATCACGGGCCATGACCCAGCCGATGCCGGCGAGCCAGAACCGGTGGAAACGGCTGGCCACTACCGAGTCACCGTTATCGAGCGTCACACGCAGTGTCTTATCGGGTGGGTTGTGATGAACTGCCATGACCGGTCGGAAGGCCAGCGTGCCCGAGGTCACGTCCTGGCTCAGCACCTGGTCTCCGGTGCGGATGGATTCGATAGCGATTGTGCCGTCGCGAGTCGGTACCGGAGTTCCGGCGGCGAAACAGCTCACGATGACGGGCGTGGGCAGATCGAGCGTGCCGTTCTGAGCGACCGTGACTTTGGGCGCCGGCGTGTAACGATAGCCGATCAAGTCGTAATACCAGGATCGCCACGCGTCCTCGTCGTCTCCCAACTCGGTTGGGGCATTGAGGGCGACCGTGAGCACCTCGCCGGGCGCTCATTAAATTCGTGGGACTCGGCGTTGAAGATCTGGAGGTCTTTGACGTCAAGGGCGAGCCGCTCGCGAGCCGCCTCGGCATTCAGGTTGGCCTGAGCGATAAGCTCGGCTGCCTGCTCTTCTCCCTTGGCGATAAGCCGCAGACGTTTTGCGGAAATCGGCGACCGAGTTGGTGTCATCGTAGGCCTGCTGGAGGTGGCGCCAATCGGTTCGCTTCAAGATAATCGGCAGTCCATTGGAATCATAGCCCGCGTAACCGCCGAATGTGGATGAGAGCCGGAACGGCATCGGGGCTTTGTACGTCCGAACGAGATGGAACCGAGGCGAGTCGATGACCAGAGAGCCTTGTGAGCCCACCCCGGCGAGGGGCTGGACCGCGAACTGAACCGGCGTATTGATCCGATTAACCAACTCGCCCGCATAATCGCGTGGACTGCGTCCTTTGAGCGCCTGCGCCGCGGAATTGCGACTTCGGCGCTATCGCTATAAACCGCGATGGTCGCCAGCTCTCGCGTTGCCGCCGGCACGTCGATCTGACAGAGGAGCTGGACGGCCAGCGTCTGGTAGGCCGGTAAACCTGCCGCGAAAAGCCGGGTGATCGAAGGGACTGCTCGCGGATCGGAGACTTCCGCCAGTCTCGCCTCGGCGTCGGCGCGGCGGCTGCGGCTCTTGAGCTCGTTTGCCCATTTCCGAAACAACGGCTCCCAATGGCGGTCAGCATGCATCTGTGCCAGGGTTTCGCGCTCTTGAGCGGCGATCTGCTCGTGGTTCATCCAGCGGCCGTGGTGCTTGACATAGCCGAGGTGGTGCCACGCCGCTGCATCATGTGGATTCAGATAAACGGCGGTGGTGAAGTGGGCGAGCGCCTCGGGCTTCATTCCTTGCTTCTCGCACCATGCCCCCAAGCGGAGGTGCTCAGTTGCAAGCCTGCGGTCGAGACGAAGCTTGACTTCAGCGGCCTTGGCGTAAAAGCCGCTTCGCTCGAAGTTGTCGACCGTGCGACGCTCGATCTCGGTGTCGCGATCGACGCGGTCGCGCAGGGCGTTATATTCGGCGCCTGAGCGGCGTGCGCTTCGTCTTCTTTCATCCGCTTGGTGACGGCCTCGGGGCTTTCCCAGCGGCCCTGGTATGAGACCTGGCCCAATAACCCGCGAGCCATCGCATTCTTCGGGTCGAGCGTCACGACCTTGTCCAACACGGTGCGCTGTTCGGCGCATGCCGTGTTGTTCGCACCACAGCGCCAGTTTTACCAGCTTCGCCGGATCGTTTCCGGCCTCGGTCTTCGCCGTTTCGAAGCTGCGTTTGTCGGCGGACGAAAAGTGCAAAGGCTCCTGTGGAGCCGGGCCAAGCACGAGGGTGGCTACGGTCGCGACGGTGACGATAAGGCACAACATGCGATGAGCTCCCTGGCGTCAAGTGACGGTTTGGGAACGGCTTACTCCGACGGCCGCGGCGCGACGCCGCGTTCGCGGCCCCTGCGAGAAGCCGGGGCATCTAGATTCGGTGAGTGACTCATTATTCGTGATATTATCATCTCCGGGCGAGGCGATGTTCAAGCGGATAGCCGTTTTTTTCCTGGTGGTCACAACCGCCAAGGCGATGTAGAGTCCGCCTGCACGGCCTTCCCGTGCATGGCGCCTGTGCCGCCGCCGAGTGCGATACCATCGACGATCGACGTGTCTTCCAGCGTCGCGGAGCCACATGGAAAAGGAAGGGAAAAGACATGCCGTAGAGAAGGAGGTCGAAGGACATACACCGCAAGCCGCGTGGCGGTCCCAACATTCGACACATTCGACAAGTTCGGAGTCTCGGTGATGAGCCCACCGAGTCGAGGGGGTCAGATCCGTCGAGTCTCGAGGGGGTCAGATCCGAATGGCGCCAGGACAACCCGCAAGTCTTGACCAAACAAGCAGTTTTGGCGTGAGCATTCTCGCATAGGTGAGCAACCCCCTTGCGTGGTAGCTTGGTGGTGCTTTAACCCAATCCGCCACCAATCCACCACGACAAGGAGGTCACCGTGGTTCATTCTACGTCCCGTCTGGCGGGCGACGAAGCCGGCGCGGTCCGGAACCAGTTCGACGAGCAGTCCGGACTGCCGTTCCTCGAGGTGTTGTCCGTCTCCGAGGTCGAGTCGGCCTGCCGCGTTTGGAATCACCGTTGGAGGGACCGAATCTACACTCCGTGGATCACCTTGGGCATGTTCTTGTCGCAGATTCTCTCCTCCGATCGCTCTTGCGGCGACGCCTTGAAACGTTTCCAGAAGTACCGCAAGGATCGCGGGTTGCCCCCGGTGGCGAACGACAAAGCCAGCTATTGCGAGGCTCGCGAACGCTTGCCGGAAGAGGTGGTCTGGGAATTGGCTCGTCGTACCGGTCAAACGATTCATCGGCAGGCCGACGCTCGCTGGCTGTTTGTCGGCCGGCCCGTCAAACCCCTCGACGGCACCACAGTCATCATGGCATAAGATCGCTCAAGACCACGATGGGAATGGAGATGCTGCGGAGCAAGCGTCCCGACACGGTGCGTAAAGAGATCGCGATGCATCTGCTGGCCTATAACTTGATTCGGGGAGTAATGGCCGAGGCTGCGCGGGGTCGCGACGTGCAGCCACGCGAGCTGAGCTTCAATGGCGCACGGCAGACAATTCGCGCTTTTGAGGAGACCCATCTGTACGAGCCGAGGCAGATTGCTGCTGACATTCCCCTGCTGTTGGACTTGGTCGTTCAGAACCGTGTCGGCGATCGAGCGGACCGATACGAGCCTCGCGCAGTGAAGCGCCGGCCGAAGCCCCACCGGCTTCTCGGGATAACACGTCGAGAAGCCAAGAAGCGGATCGAGCGAGGAGAGATAGTATATGAACGTATAAAACACTAGTACTACATATGTTGCTGCAAGTCCATGGTAGCTAATAGCATCGGTTATCCTGGCGCCATTCGGAGCTGACCCCCGCCATGACCCCCGCCATGACCCCCGCCACGGACCTGACCCCCGCCATGTGATCGCATCACCGCAGTAAGGCGGGATGTCAAGCGGGGCCGGTCGGACCTACACGAGTCAGGCTTCCGCGCCGAGGCTGATCGGCGTAGACTCAGTAAGTGGGTCTTATCGCGGGATTGGGGACGCAGGAAATGGAAAGCTTCGATGAGCAAACCGGCGCGAGCCGTTCGACGGAAACGGCCTCGCCAGAATTGCCAAGCGCGCGACTGGGCGTCGCGTACCTTGCAACGACGCGAGAGGTCGCGTTCGGCCGATCTCCGCTGAAGAACAGGCCCAGAATGCCCGAGCGATTGCCGATCTAGTCGAGCGAATGCTCGCGATGCCAGATGAGGATCCGCCAGGTGCGTGGGAAGAGGCGATGCGCGACCTCGATGCGCATCGTCCCCATCGAAAGCTGTTCGAGGGTCTTTACTGATCATGGCGCGGCTGATCATGCTGGATAGTGGGCCGCTCGGTCTGATCGTGCGCGCTCCCAGCATGCCGCATGTCGTCCGCTGTCTTACGTGGCTCAATACCATATCGGCAAACGGCGCTACGGTCGTCATTCCTGAAATCGCCCATTACGAAGTGCGACGCGAACTATTCCGCATCCGAGCCATAGTCAGCCTGCGCCGTCTTGAGTACTATCTCGATCCCAGTGGCGGCTTGATGCACTTGACCCTCTCGACGGACGCGATGATCAAGGCGGCGAAGTTCTGGGCTCTCCTCCGACAATCGGGCGTCCCGACGTCGTCACCAGAAGCACTCGACGGCGATGCGATCCTCGCTGGCCAGGCGGCCCTCGCCGGCCAGCCTGGTGATACCGTCACCATTGCTACGACGAACTTGGCTCACTTGAATCGATTTCCCGGAATCGACGCCCGGGTATGGGATCAGATTCAGTGAATGCCTACCGCAATTGCGAAACCAAGTCCCTCCTTGAGCCGAAAATCGGTGTACATCGCTCGGGACCGTGCGCTGCGGAGGACGACCAAATCGCTATGTTCCGGTCAGTCTGAATAGGCTGACGCGCCTGTCACGCGTGCGCAGTTGAAACCGCTATGGTTCAGGGCGCCGAACTCCCTTTGACGAAGCTGTCAAAGGGTGTATCGATCGGCGTCGGTCAAGGTCGTCGATTCATCGTGTGTTCGCGCAGGCGACTGCCCTGCCCCGTCGACCCGACCGTAGCAGCACGGCACCCAGGCCGAACCCAAGCGAAAGGGCCACCAGCAGTGTGGGCCAACTGCGTGCGTGATTCCCCATTACGGAGAGCCATGCGTCCGGACGGCTGAGGACACGGACGCAGGCGATCGCCGGGAGCAGCAGGAAGGCACTGAGAAGGACGACAGCCGCGACATGCCACAAATGGAGCCGACCGCGGCGGGCGACGAGAAAGCCAGCGACCGCCGGGATTGCGACGAGAAGCAGGTGGAAGAGCAACGAGGACATGAGCGTCTCGTGAGGTGTCAGGGCGATCATTGACACATCCTCCGTCGCCTACCGACCAAGCTCAGTGGACCAACCGCCGAGATCAGCGTCAATTCTATCAAAAGCCACCATGACTCACGATTTCGTCAGTCACGTCGTTCTGCAATTGCGGATCGGGAGCATCGGCGATCGGTCGGGCTGGACTTGTGAGCTCTTTTCGCGATGCGATCAATTGGCCGCAGCGGGGCCGATGCGTAGATCGCCGGCTGGCGGAAGGCAATCGGGGTTTCCGCGATTGCGGGTTACCGATAGGATTTCCCACGGAGGGAATCATGAAGACGGTAACACAGGGAAAAGGACATGCAATGCACCACCCATTGCTGGTCAATTCCCGAAGGGCACGCGCGATTCTAAAGTGTTATAAGACAGTCAATTCGGATATCCCGACGGTGTTTGAGTTCGGCGTCTCACCGACAATGCAAAGGCCGACGTCGTAGGTCTGACCGAACCGCGGCCGGTTGTCTGTACGTGGCTTTAGTGCATGTCCGTCAGCTTTCTGGCTGTAGGCATTCCCGGGATCTCTGTGGGGCTGCAAGGCGTGCGATTCGGCTTAGTTCTTCCGCTTGGGGGATGGGCATCGTTCGTTACCAGGAATGGTCGGGATCGCCGGGCTGCAAGGCCTGTGCGTTTCCGCATCTGCACGCCCGAATGGCGCATCAATCTTGTGCGACAGCTCCACTCTGTCTCAAAACGAGATGACGATTGATTGCGGCCAGAAGCTCATCGTCCTCGACATCCCAAATCGCCTCAGTGTTGGCGCCACGGGCCGCTACTGACAGATTCGCGATCATTTGACCAAGCCGCCAATCTGGGTAGAGTTCGCTTAAGTCACTGAGCGCCAGCAAGATTTCTTGTCTGGTGGGTTTTTTCATGGCAATCTGTCCCTGACACTCGGCAGGTGGCGAAATGGAACCTGCAAGCGATCGATCACCTCGATTTGAACGGTCGTACCTGGTAGGAGCTTGGCAACCCTCGAGGCCCGCGTCACTCCGTCGGCGATCATTAGCTCACCGTCGCTCCCACGATATACTTCCAAGACGGGCATTCCTGTGATTGACCGCCCAAACCTGGCGATTTGCACCTGAAGCTTGTGAGGATCGGCGCCTTGAACCCGCGAAGGAGGCAAACGAAGTAACCCGGGGTCCACATCCAAAAACTCGCGAGCACCCATCTTGAAAAGATACGGCTTTTCGACGAGCCCGGCAACGACAGGTCAGCCACACCGGAGAAGAACATCAGGTAAGGCAGCGATGACCAGATCATGGAGGTCTTCAAAATCTTCGGAATCCTGAGTCAAAACCGGAAGGCCTTCTGTGATCGAGTAGATCATCAAATACGCAGACTTCTCAGTTTGACAAAGTAGGGAAGAGCGGCAACGCTTTCGATATGTGTTGAAGTACGCGCGCGACCGATTCCGGGTTCCCGGTACTCCCGGCGCCGCAACCGGGCGTATTCCAAAGCTTCATCCCGCTGCCGGTTTATCGCACGAATGTGCGGTAGAACGATATTAGACGTCGGCCGAGAAGGTACACAGCGAATCTTACAAACGGTCCCTTAGTCCTCGGCCGTAGATTCGCTCCATTGCCCCTTTCGCGGTGTACTCCTCGCGGAACTTCTTTGTAAATTGTCTCTTCAGACCAGGGGTGGTTCTGCCAATTTTTATCAAGATTTCTTCAAGCGAGATCCCTCTGTCCGCCTCGTTCAGATTTCCCAGGACGCGAAAGACAATTGCATCGGACGAAGAAATCAGCCAGTCTCCCGGTTGGCCGACGAGCATGTGGGTCTATGATTCCGCTTCGCCGTCATCCAGTTTCGATAAATACTCACCGTCGAATCGCTCACGAAACTTTCGGACTTCCGCAACGCCCACCTCGAAGATCGTCGACTGGCCGGCATTGATTGCGGGCGACAAATCGATGATTTCGTCGAAGTCGCGGCCTTTGTAGTAGCGGACCTCTTTCTCGGCGACCAACTTTGAAAGATAGATCTCACACTCGCCCAAAACTACCTGCCAAAGGCCAAGCTCGTGAAGCTCAAATACGACGTTGGCATCAAAGATCAGCAATTTCAACTTCGGCATCTTGTTCCACGTCCTCGATGAGCTTGGCTGCTTCCCGCCGTGAGATGCCAACGTATTCAGCGTAACGGCCGGTAGAAATCTCTCCCTTTCGCAACGCCTGTCTTGCCAGTGCCAGAAAACGAGGCGGTCGCACCGGCGGCACGACATCTGTATTCGAGTCGTCCCAGTACTTTACCTCTATACGGATTTGCTCGAGAGTGGATTTGATTTTCTCCTCAGACAGTGCGTATACGAATTTCATCTGCCATAGCAGGGCATCAGTCGACACATCAAACTGACGGGCCAATTCGAACATGTCGTCGAAATTCAGTTTTTTCCGGTCGCCAAGTTGTGTCCCCACGGCTTTCTTCAGCGCCTCCTGAGGCATCAAGAGATTCCGAGCAAAACACGTGGCAAGCTTTTCTTCTTTCTCTGAAGGCTCGTCATCACCGGTGCTCGCATGCCCGAAGATCTCCCAAGTCAACAAGTGAAAGAGCTCGTGGGCGAGATCGAAATTGCGTCGCCAGCGAACATTTCGCGCGTTTAGTAGGACGGAAGCGCCGGAACGCTCACTGAGCGTGCAACCGGCACTCCCCGTCGGCTCAAATGGCAGATGAAATACTTTGATTTTGCAGACTTCTTCTGCAACCCGCAGCAGCGTCTGCCCTGGCATGTCGCCCAACGAATATCGATTTCGGAATTCGTACGCCAAGCTTTGGGCTTTGGAATAACCAAAAGCGTCGGCACCCCCCGACGAATTCGGCAGATTAAGCTCTTGGCGATCGTCGCACCAAACTTCTAAGTTGTGATATTGCTCGGCGAGCTTCAGCAGATCGGCTCGGAGTTCTTCCAGTCCGGGCGAGCTCGGCTTGTTGCGCCACAGGACAACTTCTTCCGAGATTTCCGATTCGTCGAAGAAGAAGGCGATCGGCCGCCTGTATACCTCTGCGAGTTCACGAAGTTGAACTAATCTCGGGTCCCGTTTCCCATTCTCGAATTCTGACAGCGATGTTAGTGCAATTTTCGTGCGCTCTGCGACGTGAGCCAAATTCATTTTCATGGCGTCGCGGGCAAATCTGAGACGATCAGGCAGAGGCATTTTTCACCCCAAAAGCCGATTACTTCGGAATACAATGAAATAATACCGACAGAAATCGACCAATTCAACCAGAGAAGTTCGATATTTGCGAAAGTTGTGGCTGCTGAACGCTGATCATGGGAATTTGCTACCTCAAGGTCATCTGTCTTTATTAAGCAATCGGCGTTTCATGGACAGCGACAGCAAATTTCCCGCGCTGTCGGGCGATCGCGCGTTTGCCAGTCTCCCTCAGAATCGAGTGTTATTACTTTTAACCGGCACCCGTGCGAAATGTCGTTACACTCCGCGCGACCCTGAACTCGATCCGGTCAAGGATAGGAAGATCCAGATCATCGACTGTCATACGCCGATCACTAGACGAGGCGTTGATCGAACGGCACTTTCGGCGCAGCGGCGCGAGCCTAGATTGTGCTAACCGGGGTCGCCGATTTTCGAGACGGCGCGCCTCCACGCACGCAATTCGTCGCCCGAACACATTCTTGAAAAATTATTCTGCCGTCGTCGGGCTCAAGATTTACGTCAAATTCGCAGACTTCCCAGTTTGACAGAGTGCTGAAGCGCGGCAATACTCTCGATAATGTGTTGAAGTACGCGCACGACCGAATCTGGATTCCCGGTACACTCGGCGCCGCAACTCAAACAAATCTCCCGCGCCGGGGCGTGCACGCGAATCATCGTTTATGCGACATCGGAAAGGCTGATCGGAGAGACCCATTCATGCGCGATGGCGCCGCGAATCGGCGGAGCTTGACGATTCGTAACCATCAAGGCAAATGAGGAGGGCAGGAAGGCAGGAGAGTGCGGGTTTGGACGATTCCGGGTTTCCTGGTTTCCTTATTGTTAGCGAGTTCGCGGTCTCGGAACTCCGCTGAACGACTACGACGATTCAAGATCCTGATCAATCACTAGACCACGGAGAGCGAATTTGGCGACGACAGCCACCTAAAGAATTCGTTATCGATCGCGTCGCGCGGGGCGAGACGAATGGGAGACCTTCCCAAAAACTGCCATCTACTGCCATCTGCTGCCATTTAGTCGCCGCAAAACCGCTACCACTGTTTCAACCGTAAATTTCTTGCCCTTCGAGGGCGTGCCGGCCAGCCTGGGCCCCGGGCTGAGAACCGTGAGCGGGGCCAACAGGAGGCGCGGTGGCCAATCTGCCACCGCGTGCCAGTCTGTGCCATGACCGGAGAACTCCGCCAACAGTCAGAAAATGCGAGCTCGCCGCCGCGATCGCGGAGGGCACGGCCGTCGCGAAGTGGGCGAGCGAACAACGATGTGCCAGAGCGGACGGCCTATCGCTGGGCCGCCGAGCCCGAAGTCCGGGCCGAGGTCGAGTCGATCCGCCGCCGCGCCCTCGATCGAGGCCATCGGCCGGTTGGCCAAGCGTGCCACCTGGGCAGCCGACGGGATCGTCAAGCTCGCCGAGAACGCCGCTTCCGAGTCGGTCCGGCTGGCGGCGCTGCGAGCCGTGTTGTCCGACATGATGGCCGTCTCCAATTTCGCGGGGCTCGAAGAACGCATGACCAAGCTCGAGGAGCAACTCCATGACGCGGCACTGGACGACGCGGATTGAGCGGCTCAAGGCCCGCGCAGGCACGTCCCAGGCCGCGGTCGACCGACCGCTCGGCCTGGGACTGGTATGCCGAATCGTGCTCGTGCGGCCTGCCGGCCGGGGAGTGCCGCGCGCATCCCCGGGCCCGGCCGACCCAGCGGCCGCCCGCGGGCGACTGGCGGGTCTGGGCGTATGTGGCCGGCCGCGGGGCCGGCAAGACGCGGGCCGGGGCCTCGCTGGATTCAGCAGCGGGTCGACGACGGCACCATGAAGCTCGGCTGCCTGATCGCCCCGACCGCCGCCGATATCCGCGACGTGATGGTCGAGGGCCCGTCCGGGCCTGATCGCCGTCGCGCCCCCGTGGAGCCGGCCGCGGTTCGAATCGTCGAAACGCCGCGTCGAATGGCCCAACGGCGCCCGGGCGGTCTGCTTGAGCGGCGAAGAGCCCGAGCGCGCCCGCGGGCTCAATATCGACACCCTCTGGGCCGACGAGCTGGCGTGCTGGCAGCGCGCCGAATCGACCTGGGACCTGGCGATGCTGGCGCTGCGGGCCGGCACCAATCCCCAGGCCCTGATCACGACCACGCCGCGCCGGCTCGCGGTCCTCAGACGCATCCTCGCCGAGGCGACGCACCGTCCAGACGACCGATTCCACTTATGCCAACCAGGCCCATCTGCCGCCGCGAGTTTCTCGCTCAGATCGTCAGCTTGTATGAAAATACCAGGCTGGGCCGGCAGGAGATCTACGCCGAGTTCCTCGAGACGACCGAGGGTGTCTGGTTCACCAGCTTCGACCCGGCCCGGCATGTCTCGCTCGAGGCCGAGTACCACCCGGCATACTTCGTCCGCTGCGCCATCGACGCCGGCACGTCGCGGCACACGGCGGCGGTGTTTTTCCAGGTCCGGCACCAATCCTGGCTCCGACCGGCAAGCGGGTGACGGTGTTTGGCGATTACCACGCCCTCGACGTGGTGAGCCAGAAAAATGCCCGCGCCATCAAGGCGCTGGCCGATCAACTCCCCTGTCGCGGCCGGATCGACCTGGTCCGGCTCGACCCGGCCGCGTCGGCTCGATCGTCGCTCGGCCCGGCGGCCTACTCCGAGTACGAGCGGGTGTTTGGCTCGCGAATCATCGCCCGGTGGCCGCAGCACCTGGTTTTGGACGGGCTCGACACGATCGAGAACCTGCTGGAAACCGGCAACCTGATGATCCACCCGCGGTGCACGCGGCTGAAGGACGCGTTTCGAAACTACTGCCGCCAGCGCCGGGGCGGCCAGTGGGTCGACTTCCCGGCCGATGGCCATCCGGAAGAAGACCTGATGGACGCGCTCCGCGGCGGCATTCGCGATGCCATGCCCGACGGCAATGCACTCGCGCCCCGTCTTCCGCGGGTCCACGCATCAATGGTACAATGAAATGTCAATCGGTCTATGACACAACTTTGCGGGCTCCCATGCGAACTTGCCTGTCAAGTGTGAATGGTCACTGGTCGTCGACGGTTGTTCGCGAGAGCATTGTTCAATCGCTCAGCGGCGCGGTCGATCTCGCGGCAACTTTTTTGGGCTGATGCTTCCAGCGCCGATGGAGCCAGAGATATTGCGTTGGGTCCTGGCGAATCAGCCGTTCGAGGGCCGACGTGTACCGCTGAGTGAGAATCCTCGCGTCGTCCGCCGACCCCGTGAGATCGACGGGGTCGATGACGTCTTCGCAGCGAATCTCGTAGCGAAATCCAGGGCCGATGCGGCGGGCGACTCCGACTGCGATCGGTGCTTGGTGTTCGATGGCGAGAAGCGCGATCGCTTTGTGGGTCGAAGCGGGCCGACCGAAAAAATTCACATAGAGACCGCGCTGACCGGCGTCCTGGTCGGCCAGAAACGAGAGTGCCTGCTTATGGTCCAGGACCTCGACCATCTGATCGAAGCCCCCCGTCTTGGGGATCAAGGATTGGCCGGTTCGTTCGCGGAACGCGCGGAGATATCGCTCGAGATACGGGTTATCGAGGGTTCGTGCCACCGAGACGGTCGGAAAGCCGAACAGACCAAACAGATAGCCGGCGAGCTCCCAGTTGCCGTAGTGTCCAGTCAAAATAATAAGCGGACGATGTCCTGTCATCAAAAGGTCCATCATCGGCTCGTGCCCGACTACGACAATCCGATCCCGCCAGTTTTCCAGATGAAGCTTGCGCGGGGTGTGGAGGATTTCCATGAGCATCGTGCAAAAATGGCGATAGACGCCGCGGACGATGCGGTCGCGCTCGGCGACTGTGAACTGATCGCCGAAGGCTTCGGTCAGATTGTCGATGCCGACCTGTCGATGCCGTTTATCGACCAGGTAGATTACCCAACCGAGGAACCGGGCGAGCGCGTAAGACTGTTCGATCGAGAGCATCTGCGCAAATGCGACGACGCACCTTACCGCAAGATATGCGAGAAAGTCGAACCAGAGTCGGCGCGTCTTCTTTCGCGGCATGACGTGGGATCCTTCCACGGGCGTCATTCGCTACCGGAGCGATGCCAAGAATTCCAGCAGATCCGCCACCTGCTGTGCCGTCAGGTCGCGAAGCAACAGGTCAGGCATCAGCGACCGCGGCTGCGGCGCGAACTGTTCGACCTCGCCGATGGGGAACCTGATTGTCTTGCCTTGCGCGTCCTTGAGCACGACCGCATCATTGGTTTTTTGGAGCAGCAGGCCGCTCGTGATCCTGCCGTCCTTGGTCTCCACGAGATGAGTGATGTACGCTGGCTCGATCGTTTTGGAAGGTTCAAGTATCTGATCGAGCAGCCCAGCCTTGTCGTATTTTGCTCCGATCTTGGTCAGGTCAGGCCCAATCGCTTCGCCCACGTCGCCTGCCTTGTGGCAGCTCTTGCACTGGGCGGCGGCATTGGCAGTGAAAATCAAACGACCGCGTACAGAGTCGCCACGCATAGCTAAAATCGCGGACCGATTAACCACATCACCCAGGCGTTTCGTTCGCTCTGCTTCGGGAATGAACCGCTCGAACAGGTCGCGTACTTCCACAACAGTGGAATTCTTCGCGATCGACGCCACGTCGTGTTTCAATATCTCGGGGCTGAGTTTTTGATCGATGAGCCCGATCAGCATGAGGGCTCCGCGTGTCGAAGATAAGAGTCGGCTGATCGCGGTCTTGCGGTCATTGGGCGTTAGCTGAGCACCGTGCCGCAACGATTCGATCGCCGCACGGTCTTCGGGTGGAGTTTTGATGTTCGCAGTCGCCGTGGCGGCGGCATTTCCGGCGGGCATCCGGCGATCCAATCGTGGATCATGCGAACTGCACGCTCGTCAACCTGCTGAGACCCGACGCGCGGCATGCGGCCGCCGCCGAGCTTGGCGATGCGATAATACAACACCGAGCCGGCTGGGTCACCGGGAGAGATGATGCTGGCCCCAGAGATATTGAACGTGCCCTGGATCGGCCGCTGGCTGATTGTTTTGGTCTTATCCAACGGCAGGTCGAACTTCAGTTCGATATTGGCTGACCCACCGGAGCCGAATTGATGGCAATGAGCGCAATTGGTTTGGAGATAGGATCGAGCTCGGCGATCGAGGTCGGCAGATTCGTCGTAAGGATCGACTTGCTTGGGTAGCTTGCCGAGGTCGCCATTCACGTCGAGCAGGCCCTCTTCGTGCAACACTTCAAGCTGGTTGGGCGTATTCGCGCCTCTGGCGACCGGCCGGTTGAGCTGGGCTGGGTTGATTCCGAGTGGTGACGCGGATTGGATTCCGTAGACTGTGGTCCGCTTCTCAACCCAGGGACTGTGGCAGAGCACGCACTCGGTTCGAGCGTAAACGTGGTAATTGAGTTCACGCCTCCCACCCGAGGTTTTCTGAACCAACGTCATGTTCGCCCCGCCGGGTTCAGCCAAAGTGGCGTCGGTTTGGTCGGCGTTCCAGACATATGAGTAAGGTCTCCACGCGTCGGCCTCGAGGTGAAGAATCTGAGTTTCCATCCGTCGTCGGCTGGCCGGATGACCCTCGTCTTGTTCGATGGATACGGTTCGCACAAGGACCGAACCATCCGGAAACCGCCAGTTTCCTTGATCGTCAAGAGCGATACGTCCTTGGTCAGGGACGGCGAGAAAACGCGCGGCGGTCGCGCCGTCGGCCCACAGTTCGGTGTTGATCGAGTATGGGATCACACCCGGCGCCGGCTGCTGGTCGGCAGTCGAGCTGAAAAGGCCCGTCTGGCTTAAGCGTCGCGGGAAATTTGACACGGCGGCTACGGCGGGATTACGGGCCAGGCGATAGATCTGGTGCGTCCGATCGTGGTCGACCATGTACAGCTCGCCGCTATTGCTTTCACCAAATGCCACCAGATGGACAGGGGTCCGGGCCAGTTCGCGCTCCCACGTGATCTTGTCCCCCTCTGACCGCAGGCCCCAGAGGATTCCTGTCATGAAATCGCCATAGATATAGGTGCCAACCAGTTCGGGAAGGCGCGTGCCACGGTAGACGTAGCCGCCTGTGATTGATGTGGCTTCAGAGTGCGGATGCACCTTGATTGGCGGCAGAATCGGCGTGGGCCCGCGACGGGCTTCGACATTGACCGGTTGCGGCCCTTCCATCACGCTCCAACCGTAGTTTCCGCCGCGCTTGACGTCGTAGACCAACTCCCACAATTCCCAGCCCACGTCGCCGACCCACAATTTGCCGGTAACTTTGTCGACGCTCATCTTCCACGGGTTTCTGAAACCATACGCCCATACTTCGGGCCGAACCCCCGGCGAGTTGAGAAACGGATTGTCGGCCGGAATTGCGTACGCTTTGCCGGCATCCGAGTGGTCGACGTCGATGCGCAAGACACTCGAAAGCAGGTCAGAGCAATCCTGGCCGGTCATCATAGGGTCAGGAGGCGTTGGTGAGGCGCCGTCTCCGGTCGAAATATAAAGATATCCGTCGTTGCCGAAGACGAGACACGCTCCGTTATGGCCGCCAGACCAAAACTTGAGCAGTTTTTTTTCACTCTTGGGATCGATCACTGGCGGGTCGGTGCGGCTGACGGTGAAGCGGGAAACCACCGAGCCATCGACCAGATCGTTCTTGCCGACGTAGCAGAGATAAACGTAGCGGTTTTTGTCGAACTCGGGATGAAAGACGAGCCCATAAAATGCGGTGAAGTCAGAATACAACGGGGCCAGGTCGAGCGCCAGGTCGGGTTTGGTGCAGGCAGGATCCTCGGGAAACGAATAGATCCGCCCCTTGAGCTCGCCCAGAAACAGCCGATTAGTTCCCGCGGCTGGAACCAGCACGACGGGGAAATTGAACTTGAGGTGGGGAAAGGCCAACTCAGCGGTATACGGCGCCGGTGGATCGGGACTTCCCTTCAACGTCGACCCTCGCCACGGGATCTTGCGCTCGATATTCGCGCCGCGTTTTTCGTCCTTGCCAGCGGGACCCGATGCAGTTTTCTCAGACGCCCACGTCGGCGTAGAAGAGACGCATAATACAAGCGCCAGCGCGATCCCACGAGTCGTTCGAACGAGCCTTTGTTCGGTCATCGTGTCATCCTTGGTCGTCCAGGGGCAATAAAACGGTCATACCTGTCTGCGCCGAGCGGTAGATCGCCCGGATGATCTCGACCGACTTGCGACCTTCGCGGCCGTCAACCTGGGGATCGCGGCCGGTGTCGATGGACTCCAGAAAGTCGATCAACTGGTCGCGATGGCCGATATGGGTGATTCCGCGGGGATCACTCGCGCCGGCTTTGAAGCCGGTCTGGCCGGCCATGGTGGCATAAATCTCGTTATCGCTCGGCACCTTCTCTTGAAATTCCCAGAGGGTAAGATCGTCTTGCTCGACTGCGCCGATCCGCGGTCGCCGTGGATTTCGGTGCGCTTCAAGAGCCCCGGATAGGCGCTCGTGGCCGCCTCGATAACACCGAGCGCTCCATTCTTGAAGCGTAAGGCGGCGACGGCTGTATCTTCGACCTCGATACGCTGATGGGCGAGCGTGGCAGTCAATGCGGTGATGGCCACGACATCACCCATCAGCCATGTGAGCAGATCGACATTGTGAATCGCCTGGTTCATGAGTGCGCCACCGCCGTCAAGCTGCCAAGTCCCGCGCCAGCCTCCAGAATCATAGTACTCTTGGGTCCGCCACCATTTCACGTAGGTGTCTCCCAGAGTCAATCGGCCGAATCGTCCCAAGTCGATCGCGTCCTTAAGTCGAATGTTCGCCGGCGTGAATCGCGAGGGGAAGATGGTACAGAGCCGGACACCGGCATCGTCGCAGGCGTCGATGATGGCGTCGCATCGCGGGAGGGTGATCTCGAGCGGTTTTTCGACGACCACGTGCTTTCCCGCACGCGCCGCCCGGACAGCGTGTTCCATGTGGGCGCCGCTGGGCGTGCAGATGCAGACGACGTCGAGATCCGGCTGGCGCAAGAGGGCATCTAGGTCGTCGAATGTGGGACAGCCCCCTTTGGCGAACCCAGCGATCTTGGCAGCGTTTGCCGGGTTGCGACTCCAGGTACCTATCAAGCGCGCGTTCGCGATCTCGTTGATCGCGCGGGTGTGAAACTCGGCGATCATGCCGCAGCCGATGATGCCCAAACCGTGCTCAGCCATCGTCGCGTCGCCTCCAGGCTAGGTGGCAGATTGCCTGCGCTCTAAATCGAATTCCGTTAGCCGAGAGAAATGCCATCGATTCAAACCAATTTCACGCGCGCAATCTTGCGCTTACCGACACGCACGATCAAACCGTCGCTGACCGCGATCAAAGCCCTGACGTCGGTAATCGTCTCGCGCCTGTCGCTGGCACCGACGCTCACCCCCCCCTGCTCGATCAGGCGGCGAGCGTTCGATGTGCTGGATTCGAGTCCGAGTTCTTTCAGCAGCGATGGGGTCGAGATTCGGCCTTCGGGGTCGAGCTTGTCGGCGGCGAGGAAAACGTCGGGTATCTGGTCGGGATCTTGCCCGGCTGCGCGGCGGCGGAACTCGGCGGCGGCAAGTTCCGCTGCTTCGAGCCCGTGGTATTGAGCGACGATCTGCTTACCCAGGATTTCCTTGGCGTCTCGCGGATTATTGTCCGGACTCAAAAGTCGGTCGATATCAGTGATCGGCAGCTCGGTCAAGAGGGTAAAGTACTGCCTCATCGGCTCGTCGGGAATGCTCATTACCTTGCCAAACTGGTTTTCGGCGCGCTCGGCCACGCCGATGTAGTTGCCCAGGCTCTTGCCCATCCGGCGCGTGCCGTCGGTACCGACCAAGATCGGCATCGTCATCGCCACCTGCGGCTCCTGCTTGGCCAATTGCTGCAGGTCGCGCGCCACGAGTAGGCTAAAGAGCTGCTCTGTACCCCCCAACTCGACGTCGGCCCTGATTTCTACGGAATCGCGTCCTTGCATGAGCGGGTAAAGGCATTCGTGCAGATAGACGGGTTTCTCGGCTGCGATGCGTTTGGCAAAGTCTTCGCGGGCGGTCATCTGACCGATCGTCATCGTCCGGGTCAGGTCGAGGACGTCAAGAAATGTCCACCGCGAGAACCAGTCGCCGTTCTTGTGGACCTCGGCCTTCCCAAGGTCGATGATCCGCCCCACCTGGGTAAGATAGTCAAGCGCGTTGGCCTCGACCTGATCCTGAGTAAGCTTCGCGCGGGTCTCATCGCGGCCCGAGGGGTCTCCAACTAATGCCGTATAGTTGCCGATGATGATGACGGCGGTGTGGCCCAGCTCCTGGAACTGGCGCAGCTTTCTGAGCGGGACCGTATGTCCAAGATGGACGTCGATGCCAGTTGGGTCGATGCCGTACTTGACGCGAAGGGGGCGGTTCTCACGGACCGAACGCTCGAGCTTTTTGAGGAACTCGCCTTCCGGGACGATCTGATCGACTCCGCGTTTCAAGATGGAATGCTGATGGGCAACGTCCCGCATGGCTCGATCAAGACTCCACGGCGATTGCCGTCTCACGATTCCAGGCAGCTCGCCTGCACGCCGGGACGGTGGGCTCGGCGATTTGCCGATTCTAGAGTTGAAAGACAGACTCCACAAGGTGGCCGATTGCCCGCTATGTGAGTACGATTTAGTGAAGCCATCCCCGGACGCAACGCGAACACGCCCCAGGACTGATCCGAGCCATGCCGAACATCGGACCCGCCCAGATTCTGCTTGCACTTCTGGTGTTCATGCTTCTGGCGACCGTCTCATCGATGATAATGGCCTGGGGTTGGCTGATCTGGCGTCTTTTGACTCAACAGTCGATTTTACCCGAACAGCCTATAGTCACGCGCCGCGATCCGACGTGGGGTCTGTGGTCGGTGTTGCTCATCATTGTGGTTTACGGGGCTGTAGGTCTCATCCTTCCCAACGGGTACGCCTTGGCGACCGGTCGTGTCCGGGGGCGTCAGACCCCGCCGCCGGCTGTCAAAAACGAAATACCAGCGGTCGCGGCCGAGAACCCGCTCAGCACCAATCCCGATGGCGAGGAACCCATTTTTGCGTTCACCGAAATGATGTTCGTGAATGCCGTGGGCCAGGTCGTATTGTTGGTTTTGGTTCCCCTTGTCCTTAGATTGACTTCGGGAGCCCGGTTGCGCGACCTTGGGCTTTCCTGGCCGGGCTGGTGGCGACAAGCAGCCGTCGGCGTTGTTGCCATGCTGATCACGACCCCTGTGGTGTTTCTCGTTCAGTTCGAGGCGATTTCGGTCTGGCGACCCCGTAGTCATCCTCTGGAGAAAATGCTGCGCGAACATTTCTCGGTCGATGTGGGCTACCTTGCGCTCGTGACGGGCGTCATTTTGGCGCCCATGCTCGAGGAGATGACGTTTCGTGCGATTTTCCAAAATTGGTTGATCAAGTGGCTGCGCCGTCGCGAACCTCCGGCTCAACTTGGCGACACGCCGCTTGAGTTGCATGGTCCCGAGCCTGGAAACGACTCACTTCAGCGCGCCGGCCACGTGCTGGGAAGCCGGAGATAGAGCGGATGACTCTCAAAGCGACCGGGTTTGCGAAATCCCGCCGAAATCTGGCGGTGCCGTCCGGACGGCCATCGTCGTCACTTCGCTTTTTTTCGCTGTCCTGCACTCAGCGCAATGGCCTGCACCCATCCCGATTTTTGTACTTTCGCTGGTGCTGTGTACGGTATATTACCGGACAGGGAGCCTCATTTCAGCAATTTGCATGCATGGCGCGTTCAATGGATTGAGTACACTCATGATGTTTGTTGCGCTTCTGGCTGGATCTGAGTTCGACAATAAAAAGATCTTGCCTGAAGCGATGCGCGTATTACCTTTGGTGATGAACGATCGCAACCAACCTGACATTCATGCGCAAATTTGCGCAGGTCGTTGTAATGGAAATCGGCAGACATAAAAAACGAAAATGATCCGGTTTTTTCTAGACGGCGGCGCAAGAGAACGTTATTGTTCTGGTGGCGTCGTGCCAAGTTTTGCGGAGCCTGGCGGGCGAAATCGTCTTGCTGGCCAGTCTCTTTCTGTCTGGTAATCGGGTGCCTGAATCGCCAATGATGTCGCAGACGAAAGTTGAATCACGAGTTAACCGATGGGATAAAGACCAGATTTGGCGATTTAGGGTCAGGTCGCGGCGATCATTCTGATCGCTCGATTGAGTGTGCCGGCGATGGAGGGCGATCACCGACAGCCAACCATCGCGATCGATCCGTGTGGCGTCGAGCCCTGCGGACTCTCGGATCACCGATGCCAGGACGGCCGTGCTGGGGGGAATTTGGGTTCTCCCTGGTCCAATGGAATGGTGGAGCGTAGACCTAGTGTTTTGGGTCACGTTTCTCCTTGTGGGGGTTGTGTCTGATGAACGAACCGAAATCTAAGAAGTTCGCACCTTTGCATGAAGGTTTTGAATGGGCCGGGGCTGTCGCACGGGTTCGACGCGGGGGCCGTACTGGTCGCCAAGGCCGTCGCACGGCATTGCTCAGCATGTTGACCGCGGCTTATGCCAACTCGAGCCGTGGCACGCGAGCCACTGACCGGGCCGGCGCCGAGCGTTGAATCTTGAATAAGTGAACCTCTGAATACGCAAAGCCGCCGCGCTAAAGCGAAAAATTGGAACCAAGAGAGAGACCCGAGCCGAACGTCTTCAAAGACGCACAAGCGTCCGAAGAGGTTCGGCTTGTTTTATGCGCAGACCCTGGGCTGGGCCATCAGGCGTTTGTCAGAATCGACTTGACGACTTGGCCAGCGACGTCCGTCAGCCGGAAGTCGCGGCCCTGGTTACGATACACTAGCTTCTTGTGGTCGATACCGAACAGAAAGAGGATGGTCGCGTGCAGGTCGTGGACGTGAACGACGTCGTGCACGGCGGAGTAGCCAAACTCGTCGGTCTGGCCATGGAAGATTCCCCCCTTGACGCCGCCCCCGGCCAACCAGATCGAAAAGCCTTTGATGTGGTGGTCGCGGCCGTTGCCTTGAGCCATGGGGGTCCTTCCAAACTCACCCCCCCAGATCACCAGTGTCTCGTCGAGCATACCACGCTGCTTCAGGTCTTTGATAAGTGCGGCCGCGCCTTGGTCGACCTCCGCGGCAGTCCCTTTCACGTGCTCTTTGATCACACTGTGATGGTCCCAGTCGCGGTGATAGAGCTGGATAAACCGGACACCCCGCTCGGCCAACCGTCTGGCCAGCAGGCAGTTGGCACCGAAGGAGCCGTCGGCACCCGCGGTGCCGTACAGTTCTAAGATATGCTTGGGCTCGTTCGACAAGTCGATCAGTTCAGGCACGCTGGTCTGCATCCGAAATGCTGTCTCATAGGCAGCGATCCTGGTGGCGATTTCGGGGTCGTCGACAATCTCGTTTTCGAGGGAATCAAGCGCTCGGACGGCGTCGACCACATCGCGCTGGCGGTCGGCGCTAGTTCCTTCGGGACGGCCGATATAGAGAACCGGGTCGCCTTTCGAGTAGAACCGGACACCCTGAAATCGGCTGGGCAAGAAGCCGCTGTGCCATTGCCGTGACGCGATCGGCTGGGCTTGTCCGAAGTGGCCGTCGGAGGTGAGGACGACGAATCCGGGCAGATTGTCGCTTTCGCTTCCGAGCCCGTAATTGATCCATGAGCCCATTGCGGGCCGGCCAGAGATTGTAGTCCCCGTGTTCATGAAGGTGTGTGCAGGGTCGTGGTTAATCGCGTCGGTCACCATGGATCTGATAATGCAGAGGTCGTCGGCGACCGTCGCCAGGCGGGGGAAGATCGTGCTCATCTCCTGGCCGCTCTCGCCGCAGCGCTGGAACGGGTGCTGGGGTGCGAGACAGACCAGTTTTGCGCCCTGAAGCTGAGCGATCGGCATGCCGCGGGTGAACGATTCTGGCATCGGCTGCCCGTTCATCTTCGCGAGCGCTGGCTTGTAGTCGAACGTCTCCAGGTGAGATGGGCCGCCGGCCATGTAGAGATAAATAATCCGCTTGATCTTGGGAGCAAAATGGAGGGGATGGACCACGCCGTTCCACCGATCTGGCCGTCGTGATGGGATGCCAGCGGCCTTCGTGTCAGCGCCATGGAGCAAGCCTGGCTCAAGCATTGCGGCGAGTGCCAGTGTGCCCAGCCCCGTCGTCGAGCCGCGCAGAAATGCGCGGCGATTGATACGGTTGACGATTGACTCGAGATTCGGAATTGACACTGTGCGACCTTCCGTCCCAGTCGAAAAGCGATTGATCAGCCGAACGCCGACACGTCAGAAGGCAGTCGTCGTGAACCGCCCAGTTGCCACCGTCGATGATACAGCGGTCAGGCCCGTGAAGGCCAGAATGAAGGAGCCCGGTTCGGACACCGAAGCCGTGTTTGCGATTGCAGGACCATACGCGATGTCGCTTAAGATCGAGCAATTGGCGACATCTGGTGGTCGTCAACTGCGCGAGATCGTCTCGTGCAGGTTGAGAACCACGCGGGCCACCGACGTCCACGCTGCCAATTCGGCTGCATCGACGTCAGGAGGGATAGGTGAGTCGCCGGTATTGAGCAATCGACGGGCCGCGTCGGGTTGGGCGGCGTATTGGTTGTAATGCGTCGTGAAGAGGTCCATCAGCACGGAAGCTTCCTGGGCGCGCACGTGCCGGGAAAGGACCAGCCGAAACGCGCGGTCGAGCCGCGAGCGAGGGTCACACTCCTCGCGAATCAGGCGAGCGGCGAGGCCGCGGGCGGCCTCCACGTAGGAAGGGTCGTTCAGCAGGACAAGGGCCTGAAGTGGAGTGTTCGACCGGGGGCGCTCCACGACACATTCCTCTCGAGTCGAGGCGTCGAACGCGAGCAGGCTCGGGTGCAGAAACGTTCTCTGCCAGTAGGTATAAAGCGCACGGCGATACTGATTGTCTCCTTTGTCGGCGACATAATCTCGCTTGGGGAAATTGAGAAAGACCCAATAGCCCTGAGGCTGGTAGGGCTTGACGCTGCGACCGCCGATTTCGCCCGCGAGCAGGCCGCTAGAGGCAAGCGCGAGATCGCGAACCATCTCCGCGTCGAGCCGATAGCGGTTTTGATGTGATAGCCACCGGTTTGCGGGGTCACGTTGGCGCGTTGATTCGCTTACGGCCGATGTCTGTCGGTAGGCTTGCGACATGATCATTTGCTTGAGCATGGCCTTGATATCCCAGCCTTGGTCAATAAATTCACATGCAAGCCAGTCGAGCAGTTCGGGATGAGTGGGCCAAGCCCCTTGCGAGCCGAAATCATCGGGCGTTGCCACGAGCGGCTGGCCAAAAACCAGCTTCCAGAGCCGGTTGACCATCACTCGAGATACAAGCGGGTTGTCGCGCGCGACCAGCCACCGGGCCAGGTCGAGCCGGGTGGCCCTACGTTCGTTTATCGCCAACGGAGGCAGGAAGGCTGGCACAGCGGGTAGCACCACGGGCCCGGTTTCGTCGAGCCAATTCCCCCGCGGCAAAACGCGGATCGGCCGAGGCTCGACCGACGACGTCACGAGCGAGCCGGGAATCTGATCGAGCAGCTGCGCTCTGCTGCTTTTCGAGCTCGGCCAGCTTGTAGCGCTGGGCTTTGGTCGGTTGCTTGATCGCCAGCAATGCGGCCAGCTTCCGATCGACCCGCACGAGAGCTTCGGCCTGGGCGGGGGCGGGGAACCACGACGGCTCCTGGACCCCTACTGCTGTTTCCTTCACGTCCGCAAAGAAGGCGGCTAAATTGTAGAATTCGCGGGTTTTGTATGGGTCGAACTTGTGGTCATGACACTCGGCGCAGCCAACCGTCGCCGCCAGCCAGACCGTCGACACATTCCGCACCCGGTCCGCGGAATACTTGGCCAAGTATTCCTTGGGCTGTCCTCCACCTTCCTGGGTTGTTTGCAACAACCGGTTATAGCCCGAAGCGATGCGTGTCTCTTGCGTCGGGTCATCCACCAGGTCGCCGGCAAGCTGCTCGATCGTGAAGCGGTCAAAGGGCTTGTTGGTGTTGAACGCACGAATCACGTAGTCGCGAAAAAGGTAAAGGTCAACATGATTGTCGCTGTGATAGCCAGTGGTGTCGGCGAAACGGACTTGATCGAGCCAGAAGATTGCCATGCGTTCACCAAAGTGCGGCGACGCAAACAGCCTGTCGACGAGTCGCTCGTATGCGTCGGGTCCCATGTCGTTCTCAAAGGCAACGACCTCGTCGGGTGTCGGCGGCAAACCGATCAGGTCAAGGCTGAGCCGGCGGATGAGCGTCCGCCGGTCGGCCTCCGGGGACGGTGCAACCTGCTCGTGGGCAAGCCGGGCTCGGATGAACCTATCGATTTCGTTGCTCGGGCCTGGATGGTCGGGCGCCGGCGGAACGGCCGGCCGCGTCGGCGGAAGATAAGCCCAGTGCCCTTTCCACCGAGCCCCTTGGTTAATCCATCGCTTGATCAGGTCGATCTGTTCTGGAGATAGGTGCCCGCCGCTCTTGGCGGGCGGCATGCGTAAAAGAGGGTCGTCGGCCGTGATTCGGGCGAGCAGCTCGCTTTCTTCAGGCTTACCCGGTACGACGATCGTTGTGCCTTCTGCCGATCGAAATAGACCGTCGCGCATATCGAGCCGGAGGTTGGCCTTGCGCTTATTGATATCCGGGCCGTGGCAGTGATAGCACGATTCCGACAGGATGGGTCGAATCTGCCGGTTGAAGTCGACGCTTCCATCATCTTCGGCCGCGCGGACATAAGCGGGGAACACGAGCACAATGCTCACCATCCACCACGGTGTTCGTTGACTCGATCTCATCGTCGATTCCCGGCCCCTTGCGTATGAGTTTTTCTCCTGAGTCTTCCAGGATATCCCCATTTTCGAGTTGTATCAAACCGTCACTCGACCGAGAATCATCACCAAGTTTTCCCGGCGTCGCAGTTATTTCCAGGTCAACGTGTCGCGCAGGCTGTCATGCCAATATCGATCGCACTGGCGAATTCGGTTGCCACGCTCGAGTATCACTATCGTAACCACCCGCTCGTCGTGTCGCGCGGCAGTCCCCTCCCCATTGGCGCAACGGCGACGCCCAGCGGAATAAACTTTGTATTGATCTGCCGGCACGGGACGGCCGTCTGGCTCGTGCTTTCCGAAACGTGTGCCGGGGTGATTCACGCCGAGATTCCCCTCGACGCTCACATTCATCGCACTGGCGATCACTGGCATGTCCGGGTCGACGGGCTGCCGGAGGAGTTTTGTTACGGCTATCGCGTCGACGGACCGCACGGCGACGGCCATCGTTATGACCCGGCAATCATCCTGCTTGACCCGCATGCGCGAGCGCTGTCGTGCGGCCGACCCTGGGCAACGGGAGGAACCCTGCCGCGTCGCAGCTTGATGACCGAGTTTGTGAACGACCATCAGCGCGCGATGAATCCGCGAGTTCCGCTGGAAGACACGATCATCTACGAGCTGCATGTGCGCGGCTACACGATCGACCCGAAATCCGGAGTGAAGTACCCAGGGACATATGCCGGGCTTGTTGAGAAAATCGACGAGCTCAAGGCGCTGGGTATCACTGCGGTGGAGCTGCTTCCGGTCGATGAATTTGACGAGAACGACTGCGCTTTCGTCAATCCGATGACGGGTGAAAAGCTACTGAACTATTGGGGCTACAACCCGATTCTCTTCTGTGCGCCCAAGGCAGCGTATGCGCACAACCTCGAACGATCGGGTCCCTGGCAAGAATTTCGCGAAATGGTCGATGCCTTTCACGAGGCGGGGATCGAAGTTTACCTGGACGTCGTGTTCAATCACACTGCCGAGGGGGGAGAAAACGGGCCGACGTACAATTTTCGCGGCCTGGACAATTCGCTTTATTACATGCTCGACGAGAATGGCCGCTACTTGAATTACAGCGGCTGCGGCAACACGTTCAGCAGTGACCATCCGGTTGTGCGCAATTTCCTGCTGGACTGCCTGCGCAACTGGGTCACCGAAGGAGGGATCGACGCTTTCCGTTTCGATCTGGCATCGGTGCTGGGCCGCGACCGGCACGGGAACGTGCTTGTTGAAGCGCCAGTCGTCAAGCGAATCTCGGAAGATTCGCTACTTCGTGATACCAAGTTGATCGCCGAGCCTTGGGATGCGGCGGGGCTCTACCAGGTTGGCACATTTCCCGGCGAAGGCCGCTGGTCGGACTGGAACGGCCGCTATCGCGACGATGTCCGCAGATTCTGGCGCGGCGACCCCGGCATGACCTCGGCCCTTGCCACGCGACTTTGCGGCAGCGACGACCTCTACCAAGGGCGGGGGCCCTTGCACTCGATCAACTACATCTGCTGCCACGATGGCTTCACCCTCTACGACCTGGTCTCGTACAACCATAAGCATAACGAGGCCAATGGCGAAGGAAACCGCGACGGCAGCGACGCCAACTGGAGCTGGAATTGTGGCGTTGAGGGGCCGACTGACAATCCAGCCGTGCTGGCAATCCGCAATCGGCAGGTCCGAAACCTGATAGCAACCCTCATGGTTTCCCAGGGTGTGCCGATGATCATGGGAGGTGACGAGTTTCTCCGCACCCAGCACGGCAATAACAATGCATGGTGCCAGGATAACCACGTGGGTTGGGTCGACTGGTCGTTGAAAGATAGGCATGCCGACTTTGTGCGGTTTGTTCGCATGATGATCGCATTTCGGCAAGGCCCATCCTGTGTTGCGTCGCCGAACGTTTTTTACCGGCGAGCGCGGCGGCATGCCGCCGGAAATCGTCTGGCACGGCATCGACCCGGCCAAGCCCGACTTTTCTGAGAACAGCCGCTCGCTGGCGTGGGCCCTGGACGGCCGGCGCTCAGACCGGCCTGAACTGGTCGATCGCGACATCTACGTCGCCATGAATGCATACTGGGAGCCGCTTGGCTTCCGAATCCCGGCGGCGCCATCGGGCCGCCCGTGGCGCCGCGCCGTCGACACGGCACTCATTCCTCCAGATGACATCATGGACGAAGACAAGCGCCCTCCCATTCCGGTACTTCAGGTGTACCGCGTGCAGGCCCACTCGATGATCATTCTGGTATCTGAAGAAAGCTCCCCGACAAGGACTCGAACCTTGAACCTAGCGGTTAACAGCCGCTCGCTCTACCGATTGAGCTATCGGGGAATCTGACGTCGAGCATACCGGCACGCATGGCCTGGCTCAAGGGCAGTCGACTCTGGGAAAGCCAGGTTACCAGATTTGCGCGGGATCGTCTGACGAAGCCGGCCGAGCCCAGGCGCGAGGCTCATTGCGTTAGACCTCGACTCGAGCTGCGGCCGGATTCGTTCCGATAAAAGCGGCTGGCTCACTCCTTGTGCCCCGACTTCTCGTGGACCTCGATGGCTTTTTCGAGGATTCCCACGATCAACGCGTTCAGCGATGCTTTGTCGTCCTTGGCCCAACTCGCCAACTGCTCGTGCAGACGGGAGGCATGCGGATCTGAAAATGGACCACGGTTTCAGGCATGGACTCTCCTCAAATCAGAAAGGGACCCGGAGCAGGAATGAGTCTGTCGGGTACCAGCCACAACTTCCGCCGTAGAGACCGGGATTGCGGCATGCAACTGTATTGTACCCGAAATCCCGCGTGAACTTTCATTATTTTCCGTGAAATGATACGGTTTGGTAGAGGGTTGCTCGTATGAAATTGTTAACTGGGTTCGAGATGGGCGAAGATAAGCCTGATGTTGGATTGGTGGGCCTCTCGTGCACTCGTATGCCGCAAATCGGGATGTAGACAAGCATTAACGGTCCGAACCAAGATTGCTTGCGTGCTTGCGCTCGTGTGGGATTGGCACCGAGAACGCCGGCGGGACCCCTCTTGCCCGGCCGCTTGACAGCACGAAATTCTATTCGCCAGGTTTGAGTAAACTTATGGAGAATTCACCCGGCGGCATCAGCCACGAGGCAGCCTTACCGCTCGACGCAGAACGACTGATCAAGGAATTCGTCGGTCACTGGGGCCTCATGGCCCGGGCCTGGGGAATCAACTCGACCATGGGTGAGTTGTTTGCCCTGCTTTATATCACGGGAACGGAATGGACGGCGGATGATCTGCGGAATTGGCTGGGCGTTTCGCGCGGCAATGTCAGCATGAATTTGCGGGAGCTGCTTGTCGTGGGGAGTTGTTCACAAGGTACATCGCGCCGGAGAGCGTCGCGAGTTGTTCCGAGCGGAGACCGACGTCTGGACCCTGTTTCGCAAGATCCTGAGCGAACGGAAACGCCGGGAGCTCGATCCCAGCCTCAGCGTTCTCGATCGTGCATTTCAGGCTGGCCGAGGATGACCCGTCTTGCAGGAGCTGAAGGGCCGGATCGAGCCGCTGCGCCGTTTTTTCGGCTGATCGATTCGCTGGCGGTGCAGCTCCTGTCGTTGCCGTCCGGCGACCTGGCCGAATTCAGCCGGATTGCGCGCGACGATAAGCCCAAGCCCTGACGTTTTTTTGCGACAAACCGCGGTTGCTGCGCTCGCTCTCTGCTGCAAGGCCGGAATCGGCGAAAGGTCATGGAACACCTCGGTCGATTCGTCTAAACTTAAGAAATAAGAAACCGCGGATTCGTGCGATTTTTTCCCTTCGGCACGCGGCACCCTGAACAGGGCCGCCCGAGTGTGTCGTAGCGGTCGATTTCACGCCGCGTATCGACGCGGTCGTAGTCAATTTCAGCTGGTCTTCAATGTGCGGAGTCCCGACATGAGTGGTGCCGTCGGCGGAACATGTATTCATCCCGGCCTGGAAGGCGTGATTGCGAGCGAGACGGCGATCGCCAACATCGAGGGGAAAGACGGCGCCGGGGGGCTGGAATACCGGGGCTACCGGATCGAGGATCTGGCCGGTCACGTGTCGTACGAGGAGACGGCGTTCCTGCTCTTGCACGGCGACCTGCCCAACCGCGCCCAGCTTCAGGAGTTCGACGCGCGTCTGCGGCAGCTCGCGTCGATCCCCGAGCCTCTGATCGAGCTGTTCGAGCGAATTCCCCGCCACATCCATCCGATGGACGTGCTGCGCACCTCGGTGAGCGTGCTGGCGCATTTCGACCCGGATGTGAACGCGCCGCCGACCGACCACGCCGCCAACGTCCGCAAGGCCGAGCGGATGGTCGCGCAGATGGCGACGGCCGTCGCGTATCGCGAGCGGATCGCCAGCGGCCTGCCGGTGATCCCGCCCCGCGACGATCTCGATCACGCCGCCAATTTCCTCAACATGGTCAACGGCAAGGTCCCGTCGACCACGATGCGCGAGGCGTTCGACATCTCGATGGTCCTCTACACCGAGCACGAGCTCAACGCCTCGACCTTCGCGGCCCGGGTGACGGTCTCGACCCTCTCCGACATCTACTCGGGGATCGTCGCGGCGGTCGGCACCTTGAAGGGCCCGCTCCACGGCGGTGCCAACGAAGAGGCCTGGAAGGTGCTCGAACAAGTCGGCTCCCCCGAGAATGCCGAGCGCTGGATCCAGGACGCCCTGGCCCGCAAGGAGCGGATCATGGGCTTCGGCCATCGCGTCTACAAGACCGGCGATCCCCGGGCCGCGATCCTCAAGCAGTATTGCATCGAGCTGGCGCGGGAAGTCGGGTGACGACCGCTGGGAGCGGATCGCCGAGCCGATCGAGCGGGCCGTGACCACCCAGAAGCTCCTGCCCCCCAACGTCGATTGGCCGAGTGCCCGGCTCTATCACTACATGGGCCTGGACATCGACCTCTACACGCCGATCTTCGCCATGGCCCGCGTCGCCGGCTGGGCCGCCCACATCATCGAGCAACTCGACCACAATCGGCTGATGCGGCCCCGGGCGCTCTATGTCGGCCCGCCTCACCGCCAGGTCAAGCCGATCGAAGATCGATAAGAACTCATGGCCGCCAGGTTAGCAGCCTGTTGAATTCCACGGTCGCAGCAGCCAACCGGAACTCGAGCGAGGCGAAAAACCGCAGATCCAGGTTGCAGACTGGGCGGGCTTGTGCCGCGGTCTTGCAATCTGGATTCTCTTACCAAGCGGCGAAGGGCGGTCATCGACACACGACCGATTCACTACGGCTTCGTCGGCGTCGTCAGCCTTTTTGGCTTGTGCTTTCTTGGCTCGGGCTTCTTTCGTCGGTCGGGCTGTCGTCAGCTTTGGTTTCGGCCTTCGTGGTCGTCGTCGATGGCCGGCTTGGCTGCACTCGAGTGTCCGCCGGGGAGCAGTGAGCCGCTCGCATGGCGTTGGTGTCGACGGCCTCGGCGCGACCGAGGATCGGGGTATTCATGTCGTAGCCGAGGAAGGCGAGCAGCCGCTCGATCGTCATCGGCCGGATGCCATTCAAGCCGAGCTTCCTTGATGACCGCGCCCACGCGCTTGATTCAGCTTGCTCTTGCGCGACCTCGACGGACTGCGTTCTTCGTCGTGAAGATATCGCGGAGCGGCATGCCGGTCGTCGATGACGTACCAGTCGATGCGGGGCGAGAGCGTGCCGGTCTCCTTGCCGAGGTCCGCGGGGGGCAGGTCGAAGTCGACCGTGCCGCCGGCCTCCTGGATCATCCGCTTGAGCTCGGCGCGGTCGTCCCTGCCGTCGCGATTGACGTCCATCTTGCCGACCAGGGCGAACCGCATCGGCTGATTGGGCGACCAGGCGGCCGAGTAGACGATGTCGCCGACGCGGATCGGATCGATCGAGTTGTCGGTCTTGATGATCCGGGCGGCGCTGAACTGCTCGCCGACCGGCGTCAGCTCGATGTTCCCCTTGGGCTTCTCGGTGGGGATGCCGGGCGAGTGCGCGTCGAAGATCGTCATTTTCATCTGCGGGCGAGCACCCTGACGGCGGGTGAGGTTGACCAGAACCTCGCGTCGCTCGTAATCGACGTACGTGACGTAGCCGTCGGGTCGATCGAGGATGAGCTCCTTCTTCTCGAGCTGGTCGCGCTGCTCGCGGATGATGGTCGTCAGCGTCTCGCGCTGGCGGGTGAAATCTTCTTCCTGCTGCTTGATTTTCGTTGTTCAGATTGGCGATCTCGGTGGCTTGCTTGTCGTTGGCGGTTTGGAGCTCGTCGACCTTGGTGACCAGGATGCCGCCGCTCGTCTTCGTGTCTTCTTCTGTTCGGCCAGGACGTCGGCCTGGCTTTTTTCGGCGGCCTTGGTCTGAACGTCGACTTGCTGTCTTGGCGACGCTGGTCGACGCTTCGAGGCTCTTCCGCAGGTTCGACGTAGTTGAGCGACAGCTCGGTCGTCAAGCAGCGCCAGGTTCTCCATCAGCTCGGCGATCCGGTCGAGCGACGAGATATAGGTCTTGTTGGGCTCGCTGCGGAACGAGGCGACGATCTGCTGAACGTTCTGCTTGGTCTCTTCGAGCTCGGTCCCCTGGCCCCTTCGCCTGGGCCTTCGAGACGGCGGTATTGACCGCGTTGATCATGGCCGTCGAGCCGCTGGTCGATCTTCTTGAAGTGGGCGGTGATTTCTTCCTTGGCCTGGTCATACTCCTCGGCCTTGGTGCCGACCTTGCCTCTGACTTCTTCGTACTGGTGTGAGGGCCAGGCTCGCGCCTTGGCTTTTCTTGCCGAGTTCTTCGTTGGCCGATGTCAGCCTGGCGTCGGCCTGCGAATAGGCCGAGTACAGGAAATACGACGTGACAGTCAGAATGACCGTCAGGGCGATGAACGCCGCGACGGCGATCTTGAGACCTTGCGACTCGTTGGCTGCGGCCATGGATGGTTACTCCCCCGAGCGGAGCGGTAGCGACCTGCTCATGCAATCCGCCGGTTTGCTGATAATATGTCACATGCGAGAGGAAACGACGCGAACAGCCGACGAATTTCCCCCCCGACGGATTCGTCGAGGATCGCTTCATCGGGAGAATCCACCTGACTCATTCGATTGTAAGAACCGTCAAGATGCCGGTCAAATCCGCGCGACCGACGGCGATGATCGGTTTGTTCCTCAGTCGGGGATATCCGAGTGCACGTAGTCGCGGAAATCGCAAGTGCGCCGCTCCCATGATGTTTGATGCGCGAGGCTGTAATGGTTCCATCGAATTTGACGGCAAGCCCAACGGAGATGAACAAGCGATGGCGACACGGCCCAGCTTCTATATCCTCGACGCCTTCTCCCTGATCTTTCAAGTATTCCACGCGATTCCGGAAATGACCGGCCCGGCCGGGCAGCCGACCGCAGGCCGTCTTCGGGATCTTCCGCGACTTGCTCAACCTGGTCAGGGACCGCAAGCCCGATTACCTGGCGGCGGCCTTCGACGGGCCGGGCCGGGTGTTTCGCTCGGACATCTATGAGGAATACAAGGCCAACCGCAAGGAGATGCCCGTCGACCTGGTGCCGCAGATCCCGGTGATCCGCCGGGTCTTCGAGGGATTTCGCGTGCCGGTGCTCGTCGAGCCCGGGATGGAGGCCGACGACGTGATCGCCACCCTCGCCCGCCGCGCCGAGGAACGCGGGCTTCGACGTCTTCATCGTCACCGCCGACAAGGACGCCCGCCAGTTGATCAGCGACCACGTCCGCATCTTCAACCTGCGCAAAAACAAGCTCATGGACGCCGCCGAGCTCGAGAAAGAATGGGGCATCCGCCCCGACCAGGTCGTCGATTTCCTGGCCCTGACCGGCGACTCGGTCGACAACGTCCCCGGCGTGCCCGGCATCGGCGAGGGCTTCGCGACCACGTTCCTCAAAGCAATTCGGCACGCTCGACAACCTCCTGGCGAATATCAGCCAGGTGAAGGGACCGAAGAAACAGCAAAGCCTGCGCGAGCACGCCGAGACCGCCCGGCGGGCTCGCCAGCTCGTGCAGTCTGCGCGACGACCTGCCGCTGGCGCTCGACTGGGATGCGCTCAAGACTCAGTCGCCCGACGTCGAGGCCCTGAAGCTGCTCTGCACCGAGTGCGGCTTCCACCGGTTCCGCGACGAGCTGGCGCGCGACAGCAGGCAATTGCCCTTGCTCAAAGAGGAACCGGCTTGGCAGGCGACCTACCACACCGTCGATACGCCCGAGCGGTTCGGCGACTTTCCTGGACGAGCTCAAGCGGCAGCCGCGGTTCTGCATCGACACCGAGACCACCGCGATCGACCCGCTCCGAGCCGACCTGGTCGGGCTGTCGTTTTGCTGGAAGGCCGGCGAGGCCTATTACCTGCCGGTCCGCGGGCCGGCCGGGTCAAGCTGCTCGACGAGACGGCGACTCTCGAGGCGCTGCGGCCCATCCTGGCGCGACCCCAAGATCGAGAAGGTCGGCCAGAATATCAAGTACGACATGCTGGCGCTCGGGCGCGCGGGCGTCGACCTGGACGGGCCCGTCACCGACACGATGGTCCTGAGCTACCTGCTCGAAAGCGGCGAGCGCAACCACAACCTCGACCAGTTGTCCCAGCGCCTGCTCGACCACACGATGATCCCGATCACCGACTTGATCGGCAAAGGGAAAAACCAGGGCCGGATGGACCAGGTCGCCGTCGACCGGGTCGCCGAATACGCCGGCGAAGATGCCGACGCGACCTGGCGGATCGAGACGATCCTGGCGGCCAAGGTGCGCGAGCAAGGGCTCTGGACGTCTCTATGCCGAGCTGGAGCGGCCCTTGATCGCCGTGCTGGCGCGGATGGAGGCGGCCGGGATTGCAGGTCGACGTCGAGCGGCTCCAGCAGCTGTCGCGCGAGTTCGCGGACCGGATCGCGACGATCGAGACCGAGGCATTCGCGTCTGGCCGGCCGGACGTTCAACATCAACTCGGGGCCGCAGCTTCGCCAGGTGCTCTTCGACGAGCTCAAGCTGCCGTCGCTGCAGAAGACGCCCGGCGGCGAGCAGAGCACGGCCCAGGAGGTTCTGGAAGAGCTGGCACTCAAGCACCCGTTCCCAGCGCTGCTCTTGCAGCATCGCCAGCTCTCGAAGCTCAAGAGCACCTACCTGGACGCACTTCCGGGGCTGGTGCATCCCGAGGACGGCCGCATTCACGCGTCGTTCAACCAGAGCGTCGCCGCGACCGGCCGGCTGAGCTCGAGCGACCCCAACCTGCAGAATATTCCCGTCCGCACCGAGGACGGCCGCCAGATCCGCCAGGCGTTCGTCGCGGGCCGGCCCGGCTGGCTGCTCTTGACGGCCGACTACTCGCAGATCGAGCTGCGGATCCTCGCCCATTATTCCGACGATCCCGCGCTCTGTGCCGGGCCTTTGCCGCATGACCTCGACATCCACAAGGCCGTGGCCGCGCGGATCTTCGGCGTTGCACGAGACGGCAGTCGACGATTCGATGCGCCGGGTCGCCAAGACCGTGAATTTCGGCGTCGTCTACGGGCTGTCGGCCTACGGGCTGGCCGAGCCGGCTGGGCATCACCCAGACCGAGGCGGCCGCTTCATCGAGGCCTATTTTCAGGAATACGCCGGCGTCGATCGGTTCATCACCCAGACGCTCGAATTCGCGCAAGCCAAGGGGTCACGTCGAGACGATCCTGGGCCGGCGCCGGCCGATCAGCGGAATCAAGTCGACGACCGGCCGCATGCGCAACCTCGCCGAGCGCACGGCGATCAACACCGTGATTCAGGGCTCGGCGGCCGACCTGATCAAGCGGGCCATGATCCTGCTTGATCGAAGAGCTGCGCGACGCAAAGATTCGAGGCGCGGATGCTGCTTCAGATCCACGACGAGCTGGTCTTCGAGGCACCCGAAGCCGAAATTCCCCGGCTGGCCGAGCTGGTCGAACCTGTGATGACCACGGCCTTGAAACTGTCGGTTCCATTGAAAGTCGACATTGCCGCCGGGCCCAACTGGCTCGACGTCGAGTCGATTCCTCAGTGACGCGAAGTGTGTAATATTCCAGCTGCGGTGACCGAATCCCTTCCAGCCAGGCGTTGGCGACTGGGGGGATCGAGACCCGTTTTTTTCGACTGGATCGTGGGAAACCCATTGCAGGGTGAGGGATGATTGCGTATAGATCCAGGAACGATCAACACCGATCCACTCGCAGATTGTATTACCCTTCATCACGCCTGTCCTCCTCTCCCACGGCTCTTCCGATGCTTCGAGAAGCCCTGGATGAGTGACGACGGCGGAAACACCTTCAGGAAACCCACCTGGTTTAACCAATTTACCACGTTGCGTGAATCACGTTTCGTGCCGCCTGCGAGAACTTTCAGCCCACGCCTCGCACCGGCTCATCCTTCGGTGCTTAACTGGGCGGCTCATGTTCATGTTCTCAGCCGTCGACGTGCATTCCGCCCCGATGGGTCTCGGGCTGGTGCCGGTGGCTCCGAGACGATCGATCGTGATCCGGTGGCTCATGCGAACGCGCGGCCTGTCATTCGGATGCTACGGAGCTTCCCGTCGATGACTCAATCTCCATCAACTAGAGAACCGCGCGCGGCGGAGCGCAAGAGGCATGGGGATTTGGCCGTGATCGGGCTCATTGGGGGGATTGGCGGAGGCAAGAGCGAGTGTGGCCGCGCTTTTGGAGGACGCGCGGAGCCGTCGTGATCGACGCCGACGCAGTCGGGCACGAGCTTTTGAACGAACCACGGGTGTACCGTCAGCTCGTCGAGCGATTTGGGAACGGTATCGTGTTCGGCAAAAGATGGCTGAAGCTGGACTGACACCGGCAATCGATCGCAAAGCGCTCGGGGCGATCGTGTTCGCAGATCCCAGGCGCGCCGCGATCTGGAAGCGATTCTTCACCCGCGGATGCGGACGCTGGTTTCGAAGCGGTGATCGAACGTGAGGCTCAGTCCCAGCGCACCGGGATACGTTTGGTCGTGCTCGATGCCGCGATCCTTGCTCGAGGCCGGCTGGGACGATTTGTGTGACTTGGTCGTGTTCGTCGACGCCCCGCGTGACGAGCGAATGCGCCGCGTGCAACAACAGCGCGGCTGGTCGCGGCGAGGTTTTTGAGGCCCGCGAGCAAGCACAGTGGCCCTGCGACATGAAGCGGCACGTGCCGATCTGGTCATCACTAACGACGCCGGAGTCGATGGCTTGCGGTCGACAAGTGGAACGTGTCGAAGCGCATGCTCGCCGAACTGTCCTGCCGAGTGATCGAGACATCGAACTCAAGATGATTGAACAGGAGAATGGATCCCCATGGCCAACGAGACTCGCCCCCGCCGGGAGCCAACCGGCACGTCCCGCATCCGCAAGACCGTCGCGCCGTCGGCACCGCCGGCCGGTGACGATCCAAGTCGGCACCGCCCCTGGAGCGGCCGCGTCGTATTCCAAGGCGGGCGAACCGTCCCCGGGACCGGCGGAAAACCAGCGCGATCGCCAGGACCGCGAGCCGTACCGCGAAGAAGGCCCAGCCGATCGCGAGCCGATCCGGTTTATCCGCCAGCGCGACCGCGAGCCGGTCCGCGAACCGGTCGCGAGCGCGAGCCAGGGACTGTCGGTGCGGGAACGGCTGGCGCGCGACCGCGCCGAACGCGACGGCGGACCGATCCACCACGAGGGAATCCCGATCGCTCGCGACCGCGATCGTGACGGCCGACGCCGCCTGTGCGGGAACGGTCGCGCGAATCACGATGGCGGTAACAGTGCTCCCAATTTCCGGGACCGCGGCGAGCGCGAGCCAGTTTACGGCCCCCGTGAAGCGCGATACACTCGCGCGACCGCGATTATGGCACGCCCGCTCGCGCTGAACGCCCCGTGCCGGCGACCTACTACCGATGCACCCGCCGACTTTCCCGACGTCGAAGAAGACATCTTCGGCGACGCCGCGCTCCACGACCGATACGAAGACATCAAGCGCGGCGAGATCCACCTCACCGAGCTTCAGAAGATGACGATGCCCCAGTTGATCCGCACGGCCAAGACCGAGGGCATCGCCGACTACATGGGGCTCAAGAAGCAGGACCTGATCTTCAAGATCTTGAAAGAACGGGTCAAGCAAAACGGGCTCATGTACGGCGAGGGGACGCTCGAGGTCCTTCCCGACGGCTTCGGCTTCTTGCGGAGCCCGGATTACAACTACCTCCCCTGCCCCGACGACATCTACGTTTCGCCCAGCCAGATCCGCCGCTTCGGCTTGAAGACCGGCGCGATCGTCTCGGGCCAGATCAGGCCCCCCAAGGAAAACGAACGCTACTTCGCTCTGCTTGCGGGTCGAGGCGATCAACTTCGAAGACCCCGACAAGCTCAGCGAGAAGGTCGGCTTCGACGATCTGACGCCGCTGCACCCGCAAGGCCGCATCCGGCTGGAGACCACCCCCGAAGAGATCAACATGCGGGTCGTCGACCTGGTCACTCCCGCTCGGCTTCGGCCAGCGCGGCGTGATCGTCGCGCCGCCGCGAACCGGCAAGACCATCCTCCTCCAGAAGATCGCCAACAGCATCCTGACCAACCATCCCGAAGTCGTACGTCATGGTGCTCTTGATCGACGAGCGCCCCGAGGAAGTCACCGACATGGAGCGCTCGGTCAAGGGGCCGACCGCCGAGGTGATCAGCTCGACCTTTGACGAGCCCGCCTCGCGGCATATCCAGGTGGCCGAGATGGTCATCGAAAAGGCCAAGCGAATGGTCGAGTTCGGCAAGGACGTCGTGATCTTGCTCGATTCGATCACCCGGCTGGCGCGCGCCTACAACTCCGAGGCGCCCCATTCGGGCAAGATCTTGACCGGCGGCATCGACGCATCGGCCCTGCAAAAGCCCAAGCGGTTTTTCGGCGCGGCCCGCAAGATCGAAGAAGCCGGCAGCCTCACCATCCTGGCCACCGCCCTGGTCGATACCGGCAGCCGCATGGACGACGTGATCTTCGAGGAATTCAAGGGCACCGGCAACATGGAGCTCCACCTCGAACGCCGCCTGGTCGACAAGCGAATCTGGCCGGCCATCGACGTCAACCGCTCGGGCACCCGCCGCGAAGAGCTGCTCATGGACGCCGAAGAGCTGCGCCGCGTGTGGATTCTCCGCCGCGTCTTGAACGACATGAACCCCGTCGAGGCCATGGAGCTCTTGACCGGCAGAATGCGCAAGACCAAGCTCAACGCCGAGTTCTTGATGAGCATGAACCTGACGTGATCACACGCCATGCCCGAATACATCGGTGATTATTCTCCGCCGGCCGGCCGGTTCGCGATCGTGGCGGCGCGGTTCAATGCGCTGGTGACCGAGTCGCTTCTGGCCGGCTGCAAAGACGCGTTGTGCGCCATGGCGTGCGCGGATGACCGTGTCGACGTCGCGTGGGTGCCGGGATCGTTCGAGATCCCGCTCGTTGCCCGCAAGCTCGCGGCCGAGCGGCCGCTATACGGCCGTGGTTTGCCTGGGATGCGTGATCCGTGGCGAGACCGCGCACTTCGATCACGTCGCCGGCCAGGCGGCCGCCGGTGTCATGCAGGCGGCACTGGCCACGGGAGTACCGGTGATCTTCGGCATCCTGACGACCGACTCGGTCGAGCAGGCACTCGACCGTGCCGGCCTGAAAGGGGGAAACAAAGGGGCCGATGCCGCGATGGCCGCGATCGAAATGGTTAACCTGCTTTCCCGGTTGCAGGAATGAGCGCTGCCATTATCTCTAGTTCGATCGTTCTGTCGCTCGCATCGAACCTAGCGCTGTGTCGCTCGATCGAGTGGCCGACGAGAAAGCGGACAGGATGACGACCAAGCAATTGCTTCCCCAGGCTTTCTGGTTTCGGATTGCCACCCCGTGTTTGCACGTCGCAGACATTCCGCGCTTAACTGATCCGGCTCGGCTGCTTGATCTACCCGAAACGCACGCCTTGCCCGATTTTCGCGAGCTCGAAGGGCAATCGGGATGGGCTGAAGTTAGGGTGGGGTGGAATGTCGGTGGTCTGGGAATCATGATCCTGGCCGACGGCGTTGCGGATCAGCAACTTGTGCGTGATCGGCCCGAGGGTTTCGCGGTTGTCAACGTGTGGGTAGATACGCGCGACACGCGCAATGTGAGCCGGGCCACCAAGTTCTGCCATCAATTCACGGCGCATCTCGAGGCCACCGGGTCGCGGCGGCAATTGAACGTGGGTGTGACGCAACGACCAATCGCACGCGCCCTGGCCGACGCGCCGATTTGTCGTCCCCAGATTATCGAAGCCCGAACGGAGCTGGGCCGATCGGCATGGGTGCTCGAGCTGTTCCTGCCGGCACAGGCCTTGAACGGCTTTGACCCGGACACGAACCGCCGGTTGGGTTTCGCCTATCAGATTGCTGATCACGTCCATGACGATCAATTCCTAGGAGTAGGCCGCGAATTCCCGCTCGGTGAAAACCCCAGCCTCTGGGGAACGCTCGAGCTGCGCGGCGGATGATAAACGCGACATACCGGCACAATTTAAAGCTGTCGTTAAAGAAGAGGTCCTACTTCAAAGGTATCGCGTTCTTACGAACGTAGTCGTCGACCGCCCGCGTCGTACCCGGACCGATGTAGTGGAACGCTTCGGCGTATTCCACGCCGTATTTCCGCCCGAGTTCCCGGTCGCGAGCCAAGAGGAACTCCTTGATGTAATTGCGGTCGGCTGTAGCGTCGTCGTCTCCCAGAAGCGGCAGCCGCTGGTTTTTCGCGGCCAGCTCCGCCCGGAGCCGTGATCCGTGACGACCGCCCGGCCCCTTTGCCTGGTTGGCGCGGTTGGCCTCGACCTTCTGATCCACGGTACTGCCGATATCCACGACGCGGGTGACCTCCGGCCGCCGCGCGTAGTAATACTTCTCCTGGACTGCGTGCGGCTTCAATCCGGCCGCGAACTGTTCGGGATAATCGTGGTTGCGGCCGGCCATCCAGCACGATGCCTCCACGCCTCGGGCGATCATCTCGTGATCGGGATTCTCCTCGTCGTGTGCCCATGGGTCCCAGCAAATCACCGTATCCACCTTCAACAGCCGGATCAGGAAGATCAGGCGGCATTGCAGTTCGTTCTGCGAGACGTCGCCCATGCGGTGGTTGCCGTAGTTCAAATTGAAGACCCGCTTGAGGCCCAGGATCCGCGCCACCTCGTCGTTGTCGCGCTCGTTGCCGAGAACGTGCTGGCCGATGGTGCCGGGCGTACCCAGCCCTGGGGCGTCGCCCATGTCGTCGTTGGTCGCGCGGACCAGGTAGCCGGTGTACCCTTCCTTGACGAGCTTGGCGACGGTGCCGGCGGCCATGAGGGGGATGTCATCAGAATGAGCCTGGACCGCCAGCAGCACCTTGCCTTTGTGCGGCGTGCCCGCCGCGGCTCGTTCGACGACGATTTCGCGGGACGTTCCCTGCGCCTTGGCCGATCGGAGTTGTAGGAGGGCTGTGCCCGCCAGCATCGTGGTGAGGAAGTCGCGTCGTTGCATCGTGTGTTCCTCGCGCAGCGTGAACCAGTAGTTGATCTAACCGTGGTAAGGCAATGGCCCCCAGACGCCCCACCGACCGATCCGACGTGTTACCACGCGTCGAGGCTGGCGTCAAACGCCCTGTCCCAGGTTCATCGAACGTCGTCGAGGCAGTTATTCCCGTGCTTGCTTGCCATTCCCTCCACGTCGCGCATTTCCTTTTCGAAATTCTGGGAACAAAAAGCCCAACTCAGCGCATTATTCCTAGATAAACTGAGAGTCCGCCCTCGTCGGTGGCGAGGCAAGTCTCAAAAGTAGGTTCAGCAACGATGCGGAATGTTTCTTCGTCGTTACTCCGATGCCTGGGCACCCTTTATGGCGGCGGCGCATTGATCGGGTTGCCGGATGGGAAATTGCTTGAACGATTCGTGGCGATCAACCGAGAAAAGGACCGAACAGAAGCCGAGCTGGCTTTCGCCACGCTAATGCAACGTCATGGACCAATGGTCTGGCATGTGTGCAGGTCGTTGGTGTTCGATGACCATGACGCCGAGGACGCGTTCCAGGCGTCGTTTCTAGTTCTCGTGCAGAAAGCACGATCGTTGACATCCTGCGAAACTCTTGGTCCCTGGCTCTACGCAGTGGCGTATCGGACCGGACTGAACGCCGCACCGCTTCAAACCGACGCAGAGTTATAGAGCGCACGGCGGCAGTGAAGGCTTCGGCAGATCGAAACGCGCCCCGCGCGACCAGTTCACCGAAAACGGGGAACTCGGCAGCTTCGTCAACCAAGAAATCATGCGATTGCCCGAGCGATTTCGCGCTGCGGTCGTGCTTTGCGACATTGAAGGTCTGAGCTATCAGCAGGCTGCCATCCAATTAAGAGTGCCGTTGGGAACCGTCCAGAGCCGATTGTCGCGAGCGCGACTGAGGTTACGCGACCGCTTGGCTCAGAAAGGTTTCCGTCCTGAAGATCTGGACGGGTGCGTCATGCCTGCAAATGCCATCTTGGCGAATGTCGTTCGTGCCTCGCCCTCCCCCGCGCTGCAACAGGCGTGCGACCGCCTGTGCACGATGATGGTGGCCGACAAGGTCCGATTGCACCCATTGGTCACAAGTTCGGTCCAGAACTTAACTACGAGACGACTAAGGTCAATGTGGCTCTCGAAGTGGAACGGAATTGCTCTTTTTTCGGCGACGGCCATGATCCTCTGTGGTGGCCTTCTCTGGGCCAACCGCTTACAGGGCCAGCCGCGGCAAGACACGGCCGCAAATAAGTCGGGATCCTCCGCCGCGAAGGGAGTTGCGAACGGCAGCCCGATCAGAGCGAAGTCGGCGGACCTGATCGTGCCGGCACCAAAGGAACAAAAAGCGGCAGCGGGGCGAGGAAAGACGCTGGTTTACGCTCTCGATCAAAACGACAAGCGCCTCCCCAGACGGCTGGAGGATCCGAGCGGTCATGAAGCAGAGGTGCTCATCGAGCTTCTCTGGGCCGCGGTGACCGGCATTGTCGATCACCGTGAAATCCAAGGTCGAGTCTCGAAGGGGCGGGAATCCCCCGCGATCACCGCGCGCGAGCTCTATCGGCGAGTCGAGCTTGAAAGACAAACGCTCTCGCCCGACCGTGTCTGGTCGGCTTGGCAACCCGTTGACGCGGAGCCGACCATGCGCATCCTCGACAACATGCCCGAGGCGGACGAAGAAAAGACTCCGGACGAGCTTCGAAATCGACGCCCTGGTTGACCCGCTGCCCTTTGTCAAAGGGGCAAACTGGAAGGGCGTGAATGTGGAACGTTTTGTACCCCTCGCCAGTGACACGCGTGATGTTCACCGTGCAGACTCGCAGCGGGCGGACGAAAAGGCAGCAAGAAATGAGCGGCCCGCGGATGTTAAGGGGGCGCCGCCGAAGGAATTGCCACCCGGCGGAATCATGCAATTTGGCGGGGGGGAAGGCGGGCCAGAGAATCGCAGACGCGCGGATAAAACGCGTCGACCTGAACCGCCCTTATTGATGATTCGTCAGTTCGATTTTTCGGTCGAATCCGGCCGAACGTACCGGTATCGGGCCCGCCTGGT
Organism: uncultured Isosphaeraceae bacterium; assembly: GCA_963850935.1. Lineage (GTDB taxonomy): Bacteria > Planctomycetota > Planctomycetia > Isosphaerales > Isosphaeraceae > CAWFRS01. Next base: position 200,424 of record CAWKNT010000022.1, on the reverse strand, counting down.
GATCTGGGACATCCGTGGACGGAGAAAGGAAGTCGCCGGCGCCTGGAGCGAGACGACCGGTTCCGTCACGGTTCTCTGAGACCCGGTGGACGACCACTCAATTTGTGCTTCTTGTTCCTTGATTGTCTGGTTTGGCATTTATGGAGACCGTGATGTCGGCCGACGCAGGGGCTTGCTCTGCCTGCAGAACGACGCGATGCCAGGATCGCCAGGCACGGTCGAGCTCACGCACGTTGGGGAGTTGGTAGTGGTTGCGAGTTGCCGGATCCCAGCCATCTTTGAGACCATCGCGGACGAACTGGAGAAAGCGCGGGCGTCCTCCTATCTCAATGAGGAACCGCGAGATCGAATAGCCCTGACCGTAGAAGCCCATCAGGTCTTTGGGGTAATTCTCGATCACGAACAGCCGCGCCAGCGGGAGCTCGCCGTGCCGCGCGAGCAGGTCGACGGAGATCTGATCATGCCGCAGCCTCTCGCGTTCGTCTTCGCTCAAGAGTGAGGCCCCTTCGTCAGCCCACCGGGGCATTGGACCGCCGAAGTAGCTGGCGAAGATCGTGTGTGTCACCTCATGGGGAATGGCTGAGGCAAGGATACGATCGAGGCGACCCTCGACCGTCATCGACTGATCCGTGACGCGCCCGTGGTTGAAGCCGAACGAGGTCAAACCGCCCGCCTCTCCCGCGGTCAGCTTGACTCGAATCGGACATGGCGTGTTCCAGGCTCGCAGGTCGTGGCCTAGCCAGGCCCGCGCAATGCTCGCCCGGCAAGCCTCTGCCCTTTCGGCGACGGATTGCGCCACCTCGCGCGAAGGAGCATCGACTGAAAAATTGACGGAACGGAACGAAGCACCGGCGAGAAGGGGAATTGCTGCGAGTGCAACGATTGCGAATCGTTTGTTACCGCGCGCATCCTGCACACACTGAGCGTCCATGCTCCGAGCTCCTGTTGGCCTGATACGTCCGACTCGAGCTGAGATGGGAAATCTATCAGAACTTCGCATTCCTGTCGCCCCATTTTTTGCGGCCGCCGCCGACACGGATACCCCCCTGGCGCGACTGCCGCTTTAAGCGCATCAGGAGAATTTCGCTGAAGAGAAAGTTTTCGCTGAAGATACGGTGAGGCTCAGCGAAGACCGAACCAAAGATTACCGTTTTTAACGACGCGAAACGGAAGTCCGTCACAATGTTTTGGGATTGGCTGATCCTGGCCGTCTTCTTTTTCCGATCCATAGGCAAGTTGGATCAGGGATCAGGGAAGGGATTTTGCAGTTCCTGAATCGGCTTCGTCCCCTTGTCTCCGGTCTTGGATCGAGCGGACCGCAGGAAAAGAGCCTGCAAGAATTGTGCTGGAACGGCACAGGCACGCGTGGAGGAGGAGAGCCATGGCGACCGCGCAACTGCGCGTCTTCCCGCATCCCGAGGAAGACCAAGAGGATTCGAGTAACCCCTCCATCACGATTAGACTGAGTGAGCTTTATCCGCTCTTGGCTCAGGCCTATCGTGACAATTACGTATGGCTGCGCGATTTCGAGGACGATGAACTTCTAGTCAGTAACGACCTTTATGAGGTCGTGCGCGCCTTCTCGAATTCTCGTCCGTCGGCTTCGTGACAACCGGGGGCTTGTCGACGCGGAGGTAAAGCTCTAAGGTAATGAACTGAGGTACCGCAGTCTTGTGTCGAGTTTTGAGCATTCCGCTTCCGCGGATTTTGAGCCAACCTGATGTGCACCAAGGAAATACCCTCGAATGACGAGGCGTTCACGATTGAGCGTCATGGTGATTTGACCATCATCACTGCGACGCGCGCGCTGGAAACCATTGAATTCGGACTCGAGGAACAGGTCGCGGATATGGTTTTAAAGCCGTTGCGGGGACAAGAAAATCCGCTTATCGTCTTTGATTTGAGCCAGGCCGACAACTTCGGCTCGATGTTCTTGGCTCTCTTGATTCGTTGCTGGAAACTAGCGTTGTCGCAGGGAGGCACGATGGCCCTTTCCGGCGTCACGGACCGGACACGGGAATTGCTGCGCGTGACCGCACTCGACATGGTTTGGCCGATGTACGATTCCAAGCGCGAGGCGATGGAAGCCTTACTCCTGGATTAAGCCGTCGAAAGCTGCTGTGAACGGCGGGATCCGCATGGTTTTGCTGGCGCCAATCGACCAATTCGTGGTCCAGAGATTGCTTGATTCGGCGGCATGTCGAAAAGCGTGAAGGCGCGGGCCGTTGACAGGGTCGTCTGCGAGTCCGATGATGAACAGTCAGACGACCGGCGGATCGGTCCCGACCATCGTATACACAGGTCTGGAATTCGTTCCGCCAGAGCGGAGCCGTCATGGGCATCTACGACCGCGAGTACTATCGTGGCGAAACCGGTGGTACCGGCTTGTTTAGCGGCGTCTCGCCGGTCACGAAGTCCATCATCGTGATCAATGCCGCTGTTTTTTTGCTCGACCGCCTGATCAATCCGGACGGCAACCAACCATTCATCAATACCTATCTCGCTGCGTCGCCGAACGGCGTTCTCCACCATTTCCGCATTTGGCAACTCCTGACCGCGACGTTCCTGCACGCCACCATCTGGCACCTGCTGGGCAATATGTGGTTTTTCTGGATCGTCGGCCGGGAAATGGAGTCGTTGTACGGCAGCCGGGATTTCCTCATTTTTTACCTCGGCGCAGCAATTTTCAGCACGCTGGCATGGGTATTGATTATCGCTGCCTCGAACCAGAATCCGGTCGCCCATATGATCGGAGCGTCTGGGGCCGTTATGGCAGTGGTAACGCTTTACACCTTGTTTTACCCGAGGCGCGAAATCCTGCTTTTCTTTATTCCAATGCCTATGTGGCTTTTGCTGTCGATCTATCTGTTCGTGCCCCTGCTACCAATTCTTGCCGGCGGTTCGACTGACGTCGCCGTCGAGTCGCATCTGGCGGGAGCAGGATTTGGATTTCTGTTCAAACAATTCGACTTGCGGTTCTCGCGCTTATTTTCGGGGCGCGTCTTCAAACCTCGGCTCCGAATCTTTTCTCCGGCGCCTCGTGAACAGACTCGAACGCGGTCGCCAAGCACCTCGCGAACCTCGGCGAGTGTGGGGAGTGGCGGCAAGTCCGCGCAGGTCAACGTACTGCCCGAAGAGCAGCTCGACGCGCGGCTCGATGAGATCCTGGCCAAAATCGCCCGCGAAGGTCGGGCTGGACTGACTGACGAAGAGTCTCGAGTCCTTCAAGAAGCCAGCCGTCGCGCCCGCATCCGCAGGAGCGACCGCCTTTGATCCATCCGCCGCCGACCGTTTGTATTCGCGACGCAGCGCTCGCTGACCAGCCAACGATTGTGGAATTCAGTCGACGTCTGGCGCTCGAGACGGAAGACAAGGTCCTCGATCCCGCAATTCTCGACGCAGGAGTCGCGCAGGCCCTGGCCGATCCGGATCGGCTACGATTCTGGGTCGCCGAAATCGGTGAACCTCCGCGCATCGTCGGTCAGGCCGCGATTACGCGGGAGTGGACTGACTGGCGTAACGGCTGGCTCTGGTGGCTCCAGAGCGTCTATGTTGCTCAGCCCGATCGTGGCTGCGGCGTGTTTCGCGCTCTCTTTCAACATATCCGAAACGAGGCACAGGCCGATCAGCAAGTTATCGGTCTTCGGCTTTATGTCGAAGACAACAATCACGCCGCGATGCAAACCTATCGGTCGCTGGGCATGAATCCTGGCGGCTATTCAGTATACGAGGTGCTCTGGCTCGAGCGTTCTCTCAAGAACGGCCCACCGAAGTAGGATGAGCCTCTTCGGCCGACGCTGCGGGCGAGCTGCCGCCAACGATCGAGCAGCCGGGCTGCCGCACCCGAATCGATTGCGATTGCGGCGCGATCCGTTCCCTCGCGCAGCGAGTAAGTCCCCGTTACCCAGAGAGCTGCCGCAGTGTTCGCAAGAACATAGTCTCGTACAGGGCCTCTCTCTCCGTCGAAGACGCCCGCGAGTCTGACAGCGCTTTCCGCAGGATCGCGCACCTTGATCGCAGCGACGTCGGTGCGCGGAAGTCCGAAATCCTTGGGCTCCCATACGTCGCGGCGAATCCGTCCCGATTCGATGACGAGCACTCGCGTAGGGCCCTCAAGCGTCACCTCGTCCAATCCGTTCCACCCGGTGACCACAGCGGCGCGGCAGATATGAGGCTGTCGTACGACGACCTCGGCAAGTAGCTGCGCATGAATCTCGTTGGGCACGCCCGCTAATTGGTGCGTAGGAAAGGCCGGGTTGCAGAGCGGGCCGACCAGATTGAATATCGTTCGAAACGGGAGCTGACGTCGGACGGGCGCGACGCGTGCCATGCCTGGATGAAACCTTGGGGCGAACAGGAATGCGATCTTGAGCTCAGCCAAGCAGCGGCGCGATAGACCGGGCTCGAGATCGACCGCCACACCCAGGGCCGACAGAACGTCCGAACTGCCGGAGCGACCGGTTGCCGCCCGGTTGCCGTGCTTGACGACCGGGACGCCACAGGCGGCCACGACGATCGCCGTGGCGGTTGAGATATTCACGGTGTCGGCGCCGTCACCCCCAGTGCCGCAAGTATCGAGCAGTGGGAAGCCGGTCATCCCGCTTTCCCAGCGAATCATCCGTTCGCGAACGGCTGCGACTGCCCCCTCAAGCTCGTCGGCGGTTTCCCCCTTCGATTCGCAGAGCAGTCAAAAACGCGACCACGGTGTCATCGGACGCTCGACCGTCGAGCATCGACGCCAATGCGATGCACGGCACTCGTCGATGGAAAGGCCGTTGCCGGCGACTGATCGTCTCCAAGGCTGCGGACAGTGGATTCATCACGGCAGCCGGACCATATGCCGTTCCATCTCGCCGTTGACCAGACGGTCGAGGCTGATGATCGACTGGCCGTGGTCGGCCCGCTGATTCAGATCTTGACGGCCTGCTCGGATGACTGGATCACCTCGTTATCGATCGCCGAGATCACGTCGGCCGGCTTGCACGGACCTGGCCAGCGGACTGTCGGCGTCGACACTCGATTACGACAGCCCCGCGCCAGCTCTCGGGAATGCCGAATCGCTGCGCGAGCTGGGAATTTAACGTGGCAGCTCGAGCCCCAGCGCGAAGCTCGACGTCGGCGTTGGGTCGATTGGGACGGCGCAATCAGGCCGGACGGATCGATCGGCGGCTCGGCAGACGCCGAAGTGAACTGTTGCGAATGTGCGTTCGCGTTCGTCGACGGTTACCTTGAGCGTGAGCTCACGCCGGTCGCGCCAGATGACGATCTCTGCGGGCTCTCCAACCGGCGGCCATCGAGACCATGTTGATCAAATGGTTGAGATCGATGACGTCGACCCCCGCGAAATCGGAGAACGACGTCGCCAGAGCAGTAGGCCCGCCTTTGCGGCAGGTGTCGCCTCATAGACGATGCTGATCCATGCACCTCTGGGTCGCTCCATGCCCAGCGAGATCGGCTCGCTCTGCGGGAAACTCGGGGTGCAGATCCACGCCGAGCGCACCGCGGGTGACGCGGCCGTGAACGATCAGCTCGTTCATGATCCACCGCGCCAGGTTGATCGGGAATGCTGAATCCGACACCTTCGTTGCCGCCGCCGTTCGATGCGATCGAGTTGTTGATCGCGATCGACTTCTCCCTTCATATTGACGAGGGGACCCCCCGAGTTGCCTGGGTTGATCGCGGCGTCGGTTTGGATAAAGTCTTGGTTCACCGATGTCGGGAAGCTCGTCCATCTGGCGCCCGCGAGCGCTGATGATTCCCTGGCTGACCGAGTGCCTCAGGCCAAACGGGCTGCCAAGTGCCATGACCCACGTTCCGATCGCGGCATCGTCGCTGTTGCCCAGCCGCGCCGCCGGCAGATCGTCGCGGTCGAGCTTGAGGACCGCGATGTCGGCCTTGCTGTCGGTCCACACCTTGCCGGCCGAAATCGAGCGTGCCGTCGCGCAAAAGCACGCGGATCTTGCCGGGCTCCGAGCCATCGACCACGTGATGATTGGTCAACACGAAAAGGCCCGGAGCGCGGTCGCTGCGGATGATGACGCCCGAGCCGGTTTCCTCGAACTGACGGACTCGGCGGTTTTCCTCGGGTCGCGAGGTCTTCTGAGCGACGATGTGCACCACCGACGGCGAGACCGCCTTGGCTACCAGCTCGAACGTGCGGTTTACCTGCTGGAACTGTTCGTACTGTTTGGCGAGGACCTCGTAGATCGCGTCGTCGGCGACCTTTCTGGCGAGCCGAGTGGCTTTGCGAGCGACCCAGTCGCTGAGGACGCCAATGGCTCGCCAAGGCCCGTACCGGCGACCTGGGCCAAGACGACCGGCCGCCCCGTCCCAGGATCATTCCCAGCACGATTCCCGCACTCAGCGATGTCAATGAGACGATGACCGCGGAAGATCGGGAAAGCATCAACCAAACTCCACGCCAGCGGCGGATTGAAGGGACGGGAGCATCCGCTCGGTAATTCAAGATCCATCTTTGACGGACGTTCGGCGTCACCCTAATATACTGCCTGGCAGGCAGCCAAGTCAAAGATCGACCCGATCACCAAGCCGCCGAACTTGCCTCGGTTCAAGCGGTCGCGCAATTCTGCATACTGCTTCACGTCTCGGCACAACTGACTGCAGCCGAGGCGAGCGGACATCTGGCACGCCTTTGGGTTGAAGCGTGTTGAACAAAAAAAAAGCCGCCGGGAAACTCACCGGCGGCCTCGACGGACTAAGTGTTGTCGCGATGCGACGCGGCCGGTCAGCGGCCGGTCTCGCTGAAATCCATCTCGAAATCGCTGAGGTTGATCTTCGAGTCGCTCTCACCTTCCTCGGACTTTTCGTAGACTTTCGCCCACCGCTTCGAGTCGGGCTCGAGTACCCTGGACTGCCCGACTCGCTCGTTCTCGCGCTGGCAGTCGATGCACGTGTTGGTGTATGGAAGAGCGTTTAGCCGGGCCTCGGAGATCTTGCCGCCACAAAACTCGCATCGGCCGTAAACTCCGGCCCCAATACGCTGAAGGGCGTGCTCGATCTGTCCCAGCTCGCGACTCTCGATCTCGACAAGCTGCGAGCAAATCTCGTCGTTCGCCGAGTCGACGGCCGCATCAACATTATCGCCGACCGCGTTCAGCTCCGAAAACCTTCGGAAGCTGTCGAGGTCGCCGTTAAGGGCTTTCCGCAAAGCGTCTCGCCGTGCGATCAGCCGGGAAGTCAGTCTTAATAAGGCGTCTTTGCGGGCCATATAACACCTCCTGGTGTACGTCAGTGCGGATCAGATTGTGGTCGGAATCGAACCGACAGACCCGCAGTGCCAGCATTTCCCAGTCAACAAAGTGAAAGCGAAAAAACTTTCAATTCAAATTGATGATGGCTCGAACTGGGTGAGGCTGATTCCTTGACGAGTGATGTCGAATCGACGCGACACGGTAGTGGAACGAAAACGAATCGCCTCCTACCGACAGTGTCTAGCACATTATGCGCCATTGACAAGGGATGGACGGCGATTTCTCGCCATCCACCAGGAATATTACGTCATGAGCGGGCCAAGCGGTTGCCAAAAAATCAGAAAAATTCTTCGTGAGGCTCGGCCAGCGAGGAATTTTGGGACGACGAATCCGTTCAGCAGTCGCAGGTTCTGGCGTCGCGCCGGGTCAACTTCGAAGAGTGGACAGGGGCGTGGTCAGGCCGGCGGAGGGAAGGCAGGATCGTGCGTGGTCATCGTCATTTGCACCCGAAAGCGGCTTCAGGAAATGATTTGCACGGATTAGCGGACGGGTCCGATGCCTCCCTTCATGCTCGAGCTGGGTAAGGTGTAATCTGCGATGACCCTTGGTTTCAATTCCCCGGGGGAGCGGAGCAGATTTACAAAACGGACACGCTTCTGTTGTCAAGATGATAAATCCACTGTTCGATCAATTGGCCTTTCGAGCGCGACGATAGTTGACGCGGTCGGGTTTGCCCCCCAGGCGTGCGCGAACCTCGTCGGCGGTGAGGCCGCGCAACCCCTGCGACACGATCGGCAGCGGCGGACTGTCGGGATCCGGCCGCTGCGGCCGAATTCATCGGGCGCGGCTGGCGCTGATTCGACCCAATCGTCCTTGACCTTGCGAAAGCCTCGAGCTGCGAAAAGCCTCGGCGATCTCCTTTGAGCTCGGGTCGATTCTCCATGCTTTACGCAAGAGCTCGACCGCCGTGACACGATCCTGGAGCAGCTCCTCGTAGAGATTGGCCAGCTCGAGTGGCCCTTCGGCGTCGGTCGAGCTCAAGCGGTCGCGCTGAATCTTGAGCCAGTCAGCGAGCACATTTGTCGCTTCATCAGGTTGGCGCAACTGTCCTCGATTGGCTGCGGCGAGAGCCTTGACTTCGCTTAAGCGTAGGGACTCTATGTCCTGCCGAGCCACGCGCGTTGCTTTTTCAAGTATGTCAGCCGGAAGGTTCGGTCTTTCGGGAACCAAACTGGACGCACGTTCTGACGCGGCAATGGCGGCCGGCAAGTCCTGTGCGGCCTGAATCTCGAGCAATCGAACAGTGGCGTCAGCCCAGAGCCGCCGATCCAAGCCTTTTCGGATATGTGGCGGCGTTTCGCGATCGCGATACGTACCCCCAGGATCGTCGGTGTACGCTTTCTCCCACCGGGCCAGGTTGGACCGGCCGGAATCTTTATCGGCCGCCGCGCCGGGAAAAAAGGCTTCGATCTGCTCGATCAACGTCTTGAGTTCAGCCTCGCCGGTTGCGGCGGCGAGCTTGGCCCGAAATGCGCGGTGGCCCAGCGCACCAGACTCGGACTCGGGAACCTGGCGCTGTCGGCGCTCGTGCGCCATCGCCAACCATTCGGCTGGCGCGTCCACTCCCATTCGCTTCATATCAGACTCGATCCGAAATGCTTCACCCTCGATCACCTTGGCACGCTCCAAAAGCGGCTGATCCTTGAATGCGCTTGCCCGCCGTTCCGCCCAGAGTGCCCACGCCTTCCGCGTCTCGAAGTCCTTGGGGGACAAACTCGCGAGCCCTCGCTCCAATCGGTTGAGGTCGCCGCTAACCGACTTGAGCTCACTCACCTGGCATACTAAACGGCCTTCCTCGCGTGCGAGCACTCCTCGGACAACGACCGCACTCAATCGGGTCGAGCCCGTGGGACGTAGGCTGCGCGGAACCTGAAACGTGATGGGCGTGCGTTTCAACTGCAGCTCGTCTGGCTCAGAACCGTTTCGCGGCACGTAATACTTGACATGGTCGTCAACGACCACCAGCCGCCCAACGAGATCCGACCGGCGTTCGAGCTCGTCCGGTTCGACGGCGACGGCATCCGCCGGTTTTTGGCCCCAGGCCTTGCCTGTCGTTCCGCACGCACAAACAACAGCAGCGGCCCAAAGAAGATATCTCAAGGTCCGATCTCCGGCGGAGCATCGGCTTCGATCGCATCTTGCCAGCCGAGTGCCTCCAAGGCCTTGTGGTGGATGATAAAGACGCCGCTTTCCGGTTCAAGCCCGATGAGCCAAACATCGTTTTGTGCGTCGAACGCAAACGATGCCAATCTCGCGCCGAATGTGACTCGAGTCCCCTTGGTGGGGCGTGCGAGCTCGAACAAGCGAAAACCAGTCAAGTCAATCTTGGCGTATCTGGGCGGCAGTGCCGCTCTCTGGTCGTTGAAATTGCTGGCTGCGCCGGGTGGGAAAACCATGTAATCTATCTGGTAGGCGGGCGAGCCTCCGGGCACAGGCTCGGCGGCGATGTGCGATTGGATCAGGATCGCGCGACCCTTGTAGACCGCATCGAACTGGGAGGGCCAGCGCTCGGGATACCGGCCGGCCTCCTCCAGCATTTCCTCGAGAGTGCGCGGTATCCGGTCGTCGAATATTGCAGCCTCGTCGGCGGCGTTGCGGATCACTTCGGCATCCTCGACAGCCCCCCCCAAGGCGTTGACTGCGGCTTTGGCGGCCGATAGGAGCTGATGCGCCTTACCGAAGTTGCCTTCGTCGAGAGCAGCGATTCCCTCGATCCTTCCGGTCTCGGCGATGAGCGGATACTTCTCTCGGCGCTGTCGCCAGGAACGCCAGGCGACCGTTGCGATCACAAGCAGCGGCACGACGACAAGCACCACGCTGAGGTGACTGGGCCTTTTTCTCGAAGCGCGGCGCTCCGCCAATCCAGCCGGTACACCTGCGTCGCGGTGGCTTTGTCTCTCGGCCGCGACATCCGGCGTGCGTTCCCTCGCGCGGGGATCCCGCGGCCTGGTAGTCCGGTTACCCTGGGTCGTGGTGGGTTTTCCTGATGGCGGCCGAGCCGTCCCGTCGTCTTGGTAAGCCTTTTCGCGATGTCGATCCTTGGTGTCGGCCGATCGCGCGGCAGCTGCGATTGACGTCTTCCTCCCAGAACGGCTCGTCCTCAAGGGCTGTTTGCGCTCGATTCGGCGGCGGTTGTTCGCCAGCGTGGGATTGCTCGGTATGAGCCGGGGAGTCGTCCCAAATGATTTCGGCGTCGCTGCCGGTTGTTTCAATGCCGACGGCATCGAGCGCCGCCTGACCCGGATCGGTTAACTCGACTGGTCCTTCGTCGACCCAAGGACTTGTCGGCCGCAAACCCTTAGGCGCCGGCTTTCGAGCCGGTGCGGCCGGCTCCGGAAGTGGGCTGCGCGGCAACACAAAGACGCCGTTCCCACAGGCCGGGCAACGAAGAGCCTGGTAGCCTTCCGTGCGTTCACCTCGAATTCGGTGTCCAGATCCACACGTCACATTGAAGTACTGAACTCTCCCTTCGGGCTCGGAAGCGAGATCCTGAAAGAACCTTCGTGCTCGTCCGAGAAACTTCAAGGATCACCTCAACTGTGCGTCATGAAGATCCTTTACGCCCCTTCACGACTCCCCAGGGGCGGTGGCGATTGCGCTACTGGAACGACTCGATGGCCGTGCGCTGATCGCGGTCGATCTTGAATAAGCGATCGAGGTTCGACGTGCGGAAGACTTGCTGAACGATTGGTGTCATCTCGCAAAGTCTCAGCTTGCCGCGGCTCGCGTCGATTCGGCGTTGCAGCAGAATAAGCTTGCTGAGAAATGTGCTCGAGATGAGGCTGACGTCGGAAAAATCGACAACGAGTCGAATGGGCGATCCATCATTGGGCAAAGCTGCGGCGATCTGATCGGCGGCCTCGCGCACCGTGCGCTCGTCGAACAATTGGTTGTCCTGAAAACGGACGACCTTGACGCCGTCGGCATCGCTGAGCTGAATCCTGGGTGTGACCGACATCGCTAGAGACCCCGCAAAAGAGGGATTCGAGTTCCGGGTCGTGCAGGACCGGAGATTCCTCGCTGTGTGTATTTAAGCTTAATCCTGACCGTGATTTCTACGTCGCAGTGGGCCCGAGCCGCTTCGTCCGGCACCTGGCGGCTTTGAAGACTGCCCTGGGTCGCCGACGGCCGCTTTTCGATCGGGCGCCGCCGTCGGCAGGCGCTCGCTGATGGCTCGTACAGCGGCCGCTCGATCGGCCACGAATTCGAAGAGTGAATCGAGCTTGCTCGCCCGAAACACTTCAGTGACCGTGGGATCCACGTTGCAAAAGACGATCCGGCCCCCCTTCGCACGCACCAGGCGCTGCAGTGCCACGAAATTTCCCAGCGCCGCCGAGCCTGCAAAGCCCACGCCGCTGAGATCGATGACCACATCGGGAGTCCCTTGATTCTTCAAGTGGGTTTCATAATGCCCGCGCAGGTCCTGCACCGGCGCCGGATCCAGCCGGAGGCTTTCCCAGAATTCCGCGACCAGGATACCATTTACATTGTGAGTTTCTATCGACGGCTTCAACATCAATCACCTGCGCGGCGAGGTCTCTAGGGTGAAATGGAATCATCATCGTAGCAGAGTCGGGTGATGGCATGCCAGTCGCTGAGGCGGAATCGGGCTCGACGGCAGATCCGACCACCGGCACAATCCATCCAACCGACTTGACAATGTTCCCGAAAGTGGTGCACTCGATCACCGCGCGATTGACGACCGCCGATTCTTCTTGAATCGCCGTCGCGACGCGCGCGATCCACGCTGAGTACGCCATTTTTCGATCAAGGAAAGGCAGGGATTGGCCCCGATGCGTTTGTTCTTGCTACTTCCGACTTTGTGTCTGGGCTTCACAGCCGCCGGCCAAACTGGTGGCGGTGAATGGATCCCTGCGGTCTTTCCTGAACGCACTTTTGACTTCGGCAATGTCGCCCGCGGGTCCCAGGTTCGTCACTCTTTTCCGGTGGTCAATCGCACGAATTCCGACGTCCACATCGTCGACTGGCGAACCAAATGTGGCTGTACAAATGTTAAGGTTGGTGCCCGGTTAATTCCACCTGGCACCCAAACCACCATCGAAGCCACAATTGACACCACCAGGTTTCAGGGCCGCAAAGTTTCAGGACTGACCTTGATTGTCGACCGACCCAATCCGGTGGAGATCGACCTTAACCTGACCTGCTTTATCCGAACCGACATCGACCTGACGCCCGGACAAATCGATTTTGGCACAGTGAGGCGCAGCGACAAGCCGTCGTCAGCGGCATTGACATTGACTTACCACGGCATTAAGCCGGGCTGGGAGATCGTGCAGATGAAAACCCAGAGCGTCAAGGTCAAGGCCGTCGCCGAAAAGCTCAATCGCGCCGTCGGCGGCCTGAACCAGTGGACCGTGACGGCAACCCTCCAGCCCGATCTCGCCAATGGCTACTTCAAGGACGAAATCACGCTACTGACCAACGATTCGCCCCCCCAGCCGATCCCAATATCGGTCGTTGCCAACATCCACAGTGCCGTCCGCGTGACGCCGTCCATCATCAATTTCGGCCCGGTTCGATCCGGGCAATCTGTCAGCAAGACGGTGCATGTGCGATCCTCGTCTCCCTTCACCATCACCAAACTCGAAGCGGACCGCGCCGACCTGGCAGCCGTCGAGCAACAAACTGGTTCCTTGCCGGACCACGCCGTCAATGTGACGATCCAGGGACCGGCCGAGGCCGGTCCCTTTCACGGCATCGTCACGATCGAAAGCGATCTCAAGGATGAACCTTCCGCGCAGATCAAGACGTTTGCCACGATTATGCCCGCCAAATGAATCGCTAACCCTTCATCGCGATGACCGCGATTTTGTGATGTCCTGCCGCGTAAATCATGTCGCTGGCTTCGTTCAAAGCGAGGCCATGAACGTACATCGGAGCTTTTTCTTGTGAGAGCGCCTTACCGGTGGCGGGGTCGATGAACGCGAAGAAACCGTCCTTATCGCCGCCTCCTGAAGCAAGCAGCCAAGCCCCCTTGGGGTGAAACGCCAGACACTCCACCAGCGCCTTGAACTTGTCGCTCACAAATTCGTTGGTGCGCACTCCTTTTTTCCAATCGAATACTTCTACCCTGGCCTTGCCGTCTAAGTGATCGATGTTAGAAATCCTACCGCTGCCGCCGACCGCCAGCCGCGCACCATCCGGTGAGAAGGCCAGCGAGCGGATCCCACCGATCGAGTGGTGTCGCTGAACAGGGTCCCAAGTATAAAGCTCGGGGGCGTCGAGCGCAGCCAGTTGGTGACCGGACTGGAGGTCCCACACGATCACGCGGCCGACTTTGTCTCCCGTCGCGATCGTGCGTCCGTCGGGTGAGATCGCGCAAGCAAAAAGCATCGAAGGAAAGTGCGTCGGGGTTAGCTCGGCGTGGCCTTCCAGTTCGTGAATCATGCGGCCACTTTCGACGTCCCAGAGACGGCAGACCATGTCGTCCGCCACGCTTGCCACAACGTGCCCATCGGGCGTGGCGGCCACGCCGCGAATCCATTTGCGATGAGCGTCGACTTCGCGAATCTTCGAATGCGACTCAACGTTCCACCAGATCAATCGGCCGTCGTAACCGCCGGAAATCAACGTCGTGCCGGCTAAAGCGACGCCCGTCACATAACTGGCATGACGGCCCAGTTCAACCGCCTCAGGCTTCGTGGGCTCCAGATCGATTTCGCAGACGGAGAATTCAGAGCCGCCACAGAAGACGCGGTTTGTGCCAGGCTTTCGTGCCAGGGCAAACATGATATCGCGGCGTGATAATTCCTTGGTAACCTTGAGAGTCTCAGGAGTGGCGGCACGCATTGATTGCACCTCGACGGTAAGAGGCAATGCCGCTAAATTAGCAGCAATTTATCCTTATATATAAACTTATCAGCTTCTTCCGCCTTGTGGGGGAGGGCCAGGGCGGGGAGCCTTTCCCGGTCGGCCAGCCGGCTAGCTGAGCACCTCACGGATTGGTTCGGTGCCGGTTTCGGTGAGAGGCACAGGACGCGTGCCGACCATGTACTGTTTCTGATGATCGATGCCAAGTGCCTGGTAAATGGTCGCGAACAGTTCAGCAGGACCCACTTCGCCGTCTACGACCGCCCGGCCAGTTGCATCGGTTTTGCCGTAGACTGAGCCGCGGTGGATTCCCGCGCCGGAAAGGGTCGCGCTCCACGCGGTGGCGAAATGGTCTCGGCCCAGGCTGGGATTAATTTCGGGTGTACGGCCGAATTCGGCCAGCGTGATTACCAGCGTGTTCTCGAGCAGGCCGCGTTCCTTGAGGTCGTCGAGCAAGGCCGCCATCACTAGATCAAGCTCAGGCACCATTTCTTGATGAGTTTCGAAGTTTTGTCCATGGCTGTCCCACCAGGCCCGGGCCACGCGCACGAAGGGAACACCGGCTTCAACCAACCTGCGCGCAACCAGAGCCTGCTCGCCGAACAGCGTCGGCCCGAAGCGGTCGCGGACCTTCTGCGGCTCACGTGATATGTCAAACAGCGCCTCGCTTGCCATCAGCCCTCGCACCCGTTGGTACGCCACGTTGTGGCTGCCCAAGACGCGCGACGATCGCCCGCGCTCAAACCTCTGGCTTACGAACTCGCGGAGATGGGCGCGCTCGATGTGGTCGAGCTCCGAGATATCGTTTAAGCGGGCGAGATTCTCGGGGATCATGCCCGTGCTCAGGTGCATGGGCGCATGCGCTCGCCCAGAAAGCCTGCGGACCCGGGGGCCATCATTCGTCCTTCAGTCGGCGCGTAAAACGACACGTAGTCCGGCACCTGGCTATGAATCTGGCCCAGCTCGCGCGCCAGCACCGCCCCCAAATCGGGGTAACGTACGCTCGCGTCGTCGCGCCGGCCGTGCATCATCAACCGGGCGCCGCCGCCGTGGTCGCCATTCTTGGTATTGAGCGAGCGAATGATGCAGGTCTGGTCCATGCGTTGGGCCATCCTGGGCATCAGCTCCGAGATGTGAATGCCGGGGACAGCCGTCGGGATCGATCGGAAAGGTCCGCCTGTCGGAGTGCCCGGCTTGGGGTCCCATGTCTCCAGCTGACTCGAACCTCCTGCCAGCCAGAGGAGGATGACTCGCTTGTCCTTCCGCTTGAGCTCTCGCGCGAGCGCCGGATTTTGAAGCACGTCGAGAACTGTCATGTCCGCTGCGAATGCGGTTGCGCCCGCCGCAACCGTGCCGAGAAATCCACGGCGGTTAACCGCGTGGTCGGGCGACCCGCAAAACGTCTGGCGTCGAGTCTGGGACATCGAAATCGCTCCCGCGTGTTCGGCCTCGGTAGGTAGGCAGGTAGGTAGGGTTGGATTCGTGAGTGGGGGGATCTCTTCAATGGTTGAATCGAAATTCTGAACTTGTCAGCAGGGCCCACACGAGCTGTGCACTGGCGTCGTCGGGGCGGTCGGTGCGCTCGCCCAGGTACGTCGCCAGCGTGCGGATCTCGTCGTCGACTGGAGGGCGGGATAGGACCGTCCGGACGGCGAGGTCGATCACCTCGGTGATCCCGCTGATCTTTTTCAGTCGGCCGACCAGACGATCGGGCGCTTCGGCCAACAGCTCACTCTCGACCTGTTTGCCGTTCGTGAAGAACAAGGCTTCGGCCACGCCTATTTGTGCGTCACCACTTGTTGTGTTGAACGCCGCCGCCAACGGGCGACCGCTCTTCTCGAAGCTTTCGATGCGCTGTGCGAACAACTCTGATTGAAAATCCGGCGGCAGACTTGCTGGATCAACGGTTGCCAGCCGCAGCGATGTCCCGAGTTGTGCGGGCGTCAGGGGACGCACGAGCGCCACTGCGAAAACCGACGGCCGGGGTTGCTCTCCCGCTTCCCAGACCGAGCCGCGGCCGTAGGCCTCGCTCATCACCAGTCCGCGTATCAAGCGGCGTAGATCATAGCCGTGGTCGATCGTATCGCGGGCCAGCCACGCAAGCAGGTCCGGGTGGCTGGCCGGGTTCGCCGAGTGCATCTGGTCGAGCGGCATCACCAATCCTTGACCAAAGAGGCGGTGCCAGATGCGATTGACGATTGCCTTGGCGAAGAACTCTCGATCGCCGGGCTGGAGGGCGACCTCCACAAGCTTGGCCCGCGCGCTGAAGTAGGGGGCCGGTGGCGGAACCTTTGCTTTCTTGGCCCGATCCATCGCCTCTTTTTCTTTTGTCTGTTCTTCCTTCGACGGCTCCTTCGCGTTCGGGTCGTCGACGCGAGTTCCCGTCAAGAACATCAACCGGGCCTGGCGTTCCACGTCGTCTGTAGTCTTGAACCGGATCGTACCGTAACCATGCTCGGCGACGAAGCCCGCATTGTCGTTGCCGTTCAAGAATGTGCGGCTCAGGAACGACTTCATCCCATAAAAATGGTCTTGTTTCCAATCATGCACCAGCGGGTGGTCGTGGCATTGGGCACAACTGATGTTGACACCAAAAAATGTCGAGCTGACCTCGGCAGTGAGGCGATCCAAGTCCTTGACCTTGCGGCGGAGATATTCGGCAGCCGGCTTCGTACGCTTGTCAGTCTGGTCCGGAAGTAAAAGCTCTCGGAAGATCTGGTCCCAAGGGCGGTTGTCGCCAATGGCCGCCGCAAGATATTCGCGCACGCTTCCCTTGTCACCGGCCATGAGCATCGTGTCGAGCTCGGTTGCCTGGTGACGAACGAAGCCCGGCGATGCCACCAGCCGGTCGACCAGCTTGGCACGCTTGGCGGGATCGGTCGATTTTGCAAACGCGCTCCACTCGGCGACGGTCGGAATCCGTCCGACAAGATCGAGACTCAATCGGCGGATCAAGGTGGCACCGTCAGCTGCGGGCGTTGCCTTGATGCTGTCCTTGGCAAGCGCAGCGTCAATATAATGGTCGACCACCGCGGCAATTGGGTGATCGGGGGGAAGCAGGTCAGCGGCCAAGCTTGTACACGGGCTCGAGATCAAGACAGCGGCAACCATGCAGGCGGGCCAAACCATTCTCATCCTGGGTTCCTCTTGCGCGGGATGCTGCGAGAGCGGGTGAAAGCTCACATGATCAACCTGGGTAGGTCGAGACCGCCGTTACTATCTCATCGGATCGCTGGATAACAATTGTTGAATATACGAAGAAGGCCTGGGTGAAGCCATAGACTTGTCAGACAAGAGGAAAAAAACGGTTGAGGCTTGTTGAGCGGGTCGCTCCGGATTGCCGGGAATAATTGTGGTGGGGCGACGAAGGTACTGTTGATTTATTCAGAGCTCGGGTTCGGCAGTTTGGGTCGTTTGAGGAGTTAGCTTATGAACGCGTTCGAAGACGAGCGTCTAGCGCTGCCCGGCCCATTCTCCCCGCGACGTGGGTCGTGGGGTGGAATGGCCATTGCGGGCTTCGTCTTTTTGGGCGTTGGGGTCGTGATGGTGCTCTACAACGCCTGCAAGATCGACGTTGGAACCGGCTATCAGGCTGTGTTGATTCGACGGGAGGGGCGGGAGCTCGAACCGGATATGGAAGTCGCCCCGCCGCCGAAGGACGGCAAAGACTACTTTAAGGGAGTGCAGTCGGGTGGAGCCAACAACGGTGTCTTGACCGAAGGCCGTTACTTCTACAACCCGTATTACTGGTCTTGGGAGATCGGCCCGCAGTTTGTCGTGCCGGGGGGCAAGATCGGCATTCGGATCGCACTCTCCGGTGACGACCTGCCCCCGGGTCAGATTTTGGCCGAGCCTGGACAGAAGGGGATTCTCCGCGAAGTCTTGAAGCCGGGACGGTATCCTTACAACCCGTACACCGAATCGATTGAGTTGCACGACCCCGTGACGATCCCCGCGGGCTTGCGCGGTGTTGTGACACGGCTGGCCGGGCCCACATCCAATGATTCCAATGTCTTCCTCGTCAAAGAAGGCGAGCGCGGCGTGCAGCCCAAGACGCTCGATCCGGGAACGTATTATCTCAATCCCTACGAGATCCGCGTCAGTCAGGTCGATTGCCGGTCGCGCCGGTTCAACCTGGGACAGGGCAGCGAGATGAGCTTCCTGTCGGCTGATGGCTTCCCGATCACGCTCGACGGCGTGGTCGAGTTTCGCATCGAGCCCGACAAGGTCGCCGAGATGTTCGTCAAGTACAACGAGACTGCCAACGGTGACGCGATCGACGAGGAGATCATCGCCAAGATCATCACGCCCGAAAGCCGTTCGCTCTGCCGAATCGGCGGCTCCAAGCTCTCGGGCGGCCAGTTCATCAGCGGCGAGGACCGTGAGAAATTTCAAACCGATCTGGTCAAGAGTCTCACCCAGAACTGCCAGAAACAGGGGATCGAGATCCTGGCTGTCGCAATCACTTCGATCCAGCCGCCGGCCGACATTGCACAGCCGGTACAACAGCGTGAGGTGGCCAAGCAAAAGCTCGCCCAGTTTCGCCGTGAAAAGCTGCAGCAACTTTCGGAGGCGAAATTGAAGGTCCAGGTCGTGCTGGCCCAGCAGAAGAAACGCGTGGTCGAGGCCGAACAAGAGGTCGTCGAAAAGACCACAAAATCCGAGGAGCGGCAAAAGGTAGCCGTGACGCTGGCCGAGCAAAAGCTCAAGGTCGCCCAGACGCAGCTCGAAGCGACCAAAGATAAGGCTTCGGCGATTCTTGCCAAGGCCGAGGCCGAGGCCGATGTGATCAAGCTGGACAATGCGGCCGAGGCGGCCGGACTGGCCGCCCAGGTCGCGGCCTTCGACGGCGACGGCGCAACCATGGCCCGGAACCTCCTTCTTGCCAAGATTGCTCCTTCGTTCCGGACGATCCTGGGCAATTCGGAAGGTCCGCTCATGGAGCTGTTCAAGCAGTTCACAGATCGCGCGGTACTGCCAGCATCACGGCCCGCCGCAGGCCGGGCTGTGCGCTCCGGCGATCGATCGTCATTATTGCCGCATCCGTCCGCAGCGTCCGGCACGACGCGGCCAAGCGAGCCCATTCCTTCGGCGGTCGACCGATCCGAGGAGAGCCAACCATGAATTCATCTTTATTACAATCAGTGATCGGGCAGTTGACCCGGTTGCACGCACAACTCGCCGGGCTAAGCCAGCTGCGTGCGATAAGCAGGACGTTGCTGGTCGTCGTTCTCCTGTTACTGGTCGGTTATGTAGGTATCTGGCAATGGATGATCTGCCGCGTCGAGGTCCCAGCGGGATCGAGTCTCCTGGTGCGCTACAAGGGACCTTGGCCATTTGGCAGCACCACTCAAGCGCCCGAGGGAACGCTAGTCAAGGTGGTTGCCGGCCGCCCTCTCGAAGTTGGAATCCTCGAAAACATGCCAGGCCCCGGACGCCACTTCTACTCGCCGCTCGAGTATGAAACTCAACTCGTTCCCGACCAGTTGATTCCTCCCGGCAAGATTGGCGTCGTCGTTTCCAAAATCGGTAAGCCGCTTCCCGAGGGAGCCTTCCTGGTCGACGACAAAGGATTTCGCGGCATACTTCGCAAAGTCCTGACACCGGGGCGCTATCGAATCAATACGTATGCGTTTGACGTCAAAATTGTGGATGTCGACGCGTGCGCCGAGCCCGCGACCCGCGTCGCACGTAAGAACGATGACCCCACGCTGATCCCGCCGGGATATGTCGGGGTGGTAACCAACAAGGCAAATGACCCAGTGACGGGCCAAGATCGAGGCATTCAGCAGCAGGTCTTGCAGCCGGGCATTTACTTCTTGAATCCCGAGGAGAAGCGAATCGACATCGTCAGCATCGGCTATTCGGAGACCAGCCTGACGGTGGAGGTAAAGAACGGACCCGACGGCAGCACGAACACGGGCACTTCCACGGCGGCTGCGAATTTGATACGCGACCTGGGGGATCGACTGGGAACTTCGACGGCCGACGACCCGATCTACGCGCCGGGTAAAGGAATCGAGTTTCCTTCAAGCGACGGCTTTCCGATCCACCTTGATTACACGGCCATCTGGGGAATTCTTCCCGAGCAAGCGCCAATGTGGTGCGCCAGTTCGGCACACTTAAGGACGTCGAGCAAAAAGTCATACTTCCTCAGATCGAGTCGATTTGCAGGCTCCACGGGTCGCGGCGGGGAGCGGTGGACCTTTTGGTGGGTGACACGCGCGAGCAATTCCAGATCGGGACCGCCTCCGAGCTGGAGCGAGTCTTGTCCTCCAAGAACTTGTCGCTACTTTTTGGCCTGACCCGGCACATCTATGTGCCCAAGCTGGTGCGCGAGCCGATCCAGAAGGCCAAGATCGCTGACGAGCTGACCAAGACGCGCGAACAAGAGCAGTTGACCGCACAGGCTCAGGCCGAGCTGACCGAGGCGCAGGCCAAGGTGGTTTTCGGTGAAAAGCGTACACAGGCGGAGACCGAGAAAAAAGTCGCCGAGGTGGGCGCTGAAGGGGAGAAAAAAGCCAAGGAAATCGAAGCCACCACCGAAAAGCTCAGGGCCGAGATCGACGCCAAGACTGCGTCGATCGAGGCACAGACCACGAGATTGCTGGGTGCCGCCAAGGCCCAGTCGGTCAAGCTGGCCAAAGAAGCACGGGCCGAACGGTCTCAGCTTTTGGTCAAAGCAATGGGCGGTCCCGACTCTTACGAACGGTACATCTTCGCGGAAGGCCTCCCCGCCGACTTGCGCGTCGGTATTTTCTACGCCGGTCCCGGAACCCTCTGGACCGATCTGAAAGGCTTTGAACAGACGATGCTCGGCAAGCTCGCGTCCGAGTCGAAGACCACTCCCGCCAACATCGCAAGCGGGATCGCCGAACGGGACGAATCGAACAAGAAAGACTGAAACCGCCGTTCGCTCTGCCGCGCGACGTAAGCAGAGGGACAGGCATTTCGTGGTCCGAAGTCTGAGCCAAGGGCACGTTGGTAGATCGAGCTCATGGCTTGGCCGCCCGAGACGAGCGACGGCAATGCGCCGCGGAGGGTGCATCGGCAATGTTTACAAGGTCCAAGAATCTGAGGGCGGCGATGCTCAAGTTGAGAGTCAACGGGTTGAACGCTGCCGCGATGTAGCGCGGCGAAGAGGCGACGACCGCCGCGGTCGCCGCCGCCATCAGTACCAACGAGGCGGCCGACGGCCAACGAGCACGCCAGTACCATAGGAGAAGGAACGCGAAGGCAAGTTCAGCGATGCCTGTGACCGAAAGTGCCGTCGGAAGCCAGTCGGATGGTACGCGGGCATCCCGAAGCATGGAAATCTCGTCAACATCCCGCATCAGTAGCTTCGGTACGAGCCCATGGTAGGCGAAGACCATGGCCACTATGCATCTCGCGCAGGCGTGCGTGACGAAGTGGCGGAGGGCCGCTTTCGGCGACACATCCCGCTCGAGCCAGAGGCGTAGCCGGTCGAAGCTCCATGCGGTGGCCCACGCGAGCAAGGGGCGAAAGATGACGGCATCGAAGAGTGCTCCGGCTCGGCCGAAGCGAGTGTCGTAGTCGTACCAGGTGAGGAATCGGTTGCCGTTAGGCGCGGGACGGCCTGATTTAGTTCTTTCGCGGCTAGCGAAGCGTAGACTTGGTTTGAGTAGCTTTTTTCACCAGCTTCGTCCGGGCTCCGTGCCCCGGGCCGAAGGCGCACCGGCCTCCCGGCGGGCCGTAAACCGGTGCGCGCGGTGATCGGCGAAACCAGAATTTGTGGACTTCTTTCCCCCGGAGTGCGCTCAATTCATGTGTCCCGTCCGTTGAGACTATAGGGAGGGCCGACATTCATGGGGGACGATGGGGAGGAACTGGCCCGGCGGCTGGAGTCGTTCCGGAACTACCTGCTTCTCTTGGCACGGGCGCGGCTCGATGGCCGGCTGCGCAGCAAGATGGACCCTGCCGACCTGGTGCAGCAGACCCTGACTCGAGCTCTCGAGCGGCGCGAACAGTTCCACGGCGCCAGCGATGAGCAGCGGGCTGCATGGCTGCGAACGCTGCTGGCCCATGCGATGGTTGACGCTGTGCGCAAGCATGGTCGACACGAGGGTGCCGAGTGTTCGCTCGAGTCAGCCCTCGAGCAGTCTTCGGCGCGGCTCGAGTTGTTTCTGACGGCCGATCAGACTTCACCAAGTGGCCGAGTCGAGAAGCAGGAGCGTTTGGTCCGGTTAGCCGATGCCCTCGAGGCCCTGCCAGATGACCAGCGGACCGCGATCGAGCTGAAGCACCTGCAGGGACTGCCGCTGATCGAAGTCGCACAGCAGATGAATCGGAGCGTGCCGGCCGTCGCTGGCTTGCTCCAGCGCGCCATGAAAGCACTACGTAACGGCATGGGTGAATTCTGGTAGGAGAGTGGGCAGTGAGCGATCCGACGGAAACCAATCCCGATCCAAAGGGGCGCCTGGAAGCGGCAATGGCCGAGTACTTGATGGCGGCTGACACCGGGCTGGCCCCCGACGCCACGGCCTTCCTGGCCCGCTATCCCGACCTGCATGCCGAGCTGGCCGAGTTCATTGCCGATCAGGCAGGTTTGGTGCGGCTGGTCGAGCCGCTGCGGGCCACCCCCGCCGCGCCGCTCGCTGTCGCCTCCGCGGTCACGCTTCCGCTCGAAAATGCTGGCCAGCCAGGTGACGCCACCGCGAGCGGCACGATTTCCACGACATCGGAGAACGCCACGAGCGACGGGTGGAACGGCTCCAGCGCGAGGACCCGGGCCGACGACTCCGGCGGGCAAGTGTCAGGTCTGCCGCGCGGTGCTACTGTCCGCTACTTCGGTGACTATGAGATCCGAGAAGTCCTGGGCCGCGGCGGCATGGGGGTCGTCTATCAGGCCTTCCAGGTCACCCTCAAGAGGCCCGTCGCCCTCAAGATGATCCGGGCGGGCGTTCTGGCCGGCGATGATGAGCTCCGCAGGTTCCAGAACGAGGCAGAGGCAATCGCACTGCTGGACCATCCTGGGATCGTGCCAGTCTACGAGATCGGTGAGCACGACGGACAAAAATACTTCTCCATGAAACTCGTCCGCGGCGGCAGCTTGGCCGAGCTGCTGGCGACTTACAAGGATGATCCGAAGGCAGTGGCCTCACTGATTGTCGAGGCGGCCGACGCGGTGCACCACGCCCACATGCGGGGCATCCTTCACCGCGACCTCAAGCCGGCCAACATTCTGATTGACGCCGAGGGACACAGCCACATTACCGACTTCGGGCTTGCCAAGCGCGTCGAGGCGGACGCCGAGATGACCGCCAGCGGAGCCGTCCTGGGCACTCCAGCCTACATGGCCCCCGAGCAAGCCACCGGCCGCCGTGGGGCGATCACCACGGCAACCGACGTCCACGGTTTGGGCTCGGTCCTCTATGCGGTTTTGACCGGCCAGGCCCCCTTCGCCGGCGACAGCGTGATCGACACGCTGGCAAAGGTCAAGGAACAGCCGCCCATGGCGCCGCGGAAAGTCAACGCCAGGGTGCCGCGCGACCTCGAGGTGATCTGCCTGAAGTGCCTGGAAAAGGACCCGCGGCGGCGGTACACGAGTGCCCAGGCCCTGGCCGATGATCTGCGGGCCTGGCTGGAGAGCCGCCCGATCCTGGCGCGGCCCGCGGGCCTGTTGGAAAAATCCGTGAAGTGGGCACGACGCCGCCCGGCCATCGCGGCTCTGACGGCCCTCGTCATTCTCGTATCTTTTGTCGGCTTGGGCGGAATACTTTCACAGTGGCGAGCGGCGGTCGTCGCCCGCCGAGCGGCCGTCGAGATGGCACGGGCCGAGGCCGAGGCCCGAGCCAAAGCCACTCACCTGGCGGCGAACCTTCAAGGTCAGACATACTCGCTTGCTCTGGCGCTCGCCCAGCGCGAGTGGGAAGGCGCCAACATCGCCCATGTTCAACGCCTTCTCGATCTCTGCGCCCCCATTTGCGGCGATGGGAGTGGGACCGGCTCCGTTACCTTTGTCACCTTGATGAGCGAACGATCCCCGCTCCCGGCAACCACGCCTTCCAGAACTTCCTATGCTGGAGCCCGGACGGAACCCGCCTCGCCGGCCTCAGTACCGTCGAAGAGCGACCCGCTGGCGGCTGGAACTCGAAATACCAAAGTAACGCCCAGATCATCGACATTGTGCACGAGGATCGGCGCGTGACGCTTGTGCCTCAGGTGCGCAAAGCTGCATGGGATCGACAGGGCCAACAGATTCTCGTCTACAAGGAGGACGAATCGCTGGCAAGCGTAGCGGTGACCGACGGCGCGACGATCCGTCTGTGGTCACTACCTGTCGGCAAGCTTGGTATCTGGGACATTGCCTGGAGCCCCGATGGGCGTCGCGTGGCGGTCTCGCGCTCGATCAGCACGGGCAGCGACCTCCGTGTCTGGGACGCCCGCACGGGTCAGGGCGAGCGGGTGCTGGCCGGGCATCAGGAACAGGTCTACGCCGTCGCCTGGAGCGCGGACAGCAAGCGGCTAGCCTCAGCCTCTCAAGACGGCACCATCCGCGTGTGGGACCCTGATACCGGCGCCAGCGTGCTCACGCTGGCGGGCCATGCCGGCGCGGTACAGGCTGTGGCATGGAGCCTTGACGGAGGCAGGCTCGCCACCGGGGGGCTGGACCAAACCGCTCGTATCTGGGACGCCCGAACCGGGCGCATGTCGACTGTCCTCAACGGCCATGGCGGAAGAGTCAATTGTGTGGCATGGCGTTCTGACGGTTCGCGCCTGGCAACCGCCAGCGACGACCGGACCGTCCGCCTCTGGGAACCTGGTACAGGGAAACCACTGGCGATCCTCAGGGGCCATGCCGATCGAGTTTTCCAGGTCGACTGGAATCCAGACGGTTCGCGGTTGGCATCGGCCAGTGACGATCAGACGATCAAGATCTGGGACCCTTCCCGAGCGGTGGAATCGCTCAACTTGGACGAGCATGCCGGTGAGGTCAAAGCAGTCGCCTGGAGCCCCGACAACCGGCTCGTCGCCACAGCCGGGCATGATCCCATCGTGCGGCTCTGGGATCCGGCGAACGGTCACTTGGTCCGCAAGTTCGAAGGCCATACCGATGAAGTTTACGCCCTTAGCTTCTCGCCCGACGGCAGGCGCCTGGCCACTGCCGGCATAGACTCGACCGCGAGGATCTGGAACGTCGGCACCGGCGCGAGCGTATCGATTTTTGCGAATCATAAGGAGCACGTCTACGCGGTCGCGTGGAGCCCCGACAGCCAGCTCGTCGCGACGGGTGGTTCGGATCGAATGCTCCGAATCTGGGAGCCCGGTACCGGGACTGAGCGACTCAGCGTCCAGGCGACAATCAATCCAGAGCGAGGCAGCATCAGCGGCGTCGCCTGGAGCCCTGATGGTTCACGCGTTGCGCTGGCGTTGACCTCGCCGGATAACGTAGTCACCATTCTGGACGCCTCGACTGGCCGGTCGCTGCTGAAACTCTCGGGACACAATCATGCCGTGAGCGCCGCGGCCTGGAGTCGCGACTCCCAGTTCCTGGCCAGTTCCAGCTATGACAAGACTTGCCGGATCTGGGATGCAACAACAGGGGCGACACGTGCCACTCTTGTTGGCCACGGTGGGTTCGTCTATTCGGTGGACTGGAATCACGATGGTACACGGCTGGCGACCGCGGGTGCTGACGGGAGCATTAAGGTCTGGGATCCGTCGGACGGCACCGAAGTGTTGACCATCGCGGCACATGCCGGCAATATCTGGACCGTAGGCTGGAGCCCGGATGGAGCAAGTCTGGCCTCTGCAGGCGCCGATCGTCGGGCCCGGATCTGGAGCAGTCATGCGATAACGCCGAGATGACTGAGCGCGCCATAGACCGCTGATCGAATCGCCGTCGGCAAGGAGAAGGATACGGCAGATAATGACCGGCGTTGCAACCTCGACGTGATCGCGCCATTGAGCCCTTCCACGCCATCATCAAGTCTCCTTTCAGATGCCCAATCATCTACGTTAGTAGGCCGTGAGCCGGAACCAATCCCGAAACTCGACCGATTTTCCCGTTTTTCTCGTCGCGCACATTTGCACGGCTAGGCGACTTGCCGTGTTTACGGGACACTTTCAGACAGCCATTAAGCGAGATCAAGTCAGCCTTTGCAGGCAGGCGCCAGGCGAGAAAAGCTGACCCACGACCGCGGAACAAACAGATGCGCGACGAAATAGATAACTGCGAATATATTGGTCTCCGAGAACTCGGGGAGCCGGAAGTGAACTCCCTACGTCTGGTCATCGAGGAGGCGAAGGTTATTGGATCGCCCCGAGACATTGAGGTGCTACCTGGTAAGGTGCTCACAGGTCTGCGGGTTATCGAGTCCGACTCCACGTGCCGTGCGTTCGAGCTGGTCTGGCCAAGCTACGTTGCGTATTCGGTTCGCAACGAGTCGTTCTGCATATGGGACGACGACGAGCATCGGGAGGGAAGGCTGTTCTGTCTGTACTCGAAGTCACATTTCCTGGACTACGTTGCGCGGGCCACGGTGGACCTCTATTCGGGGACGCTTCGACATTGGGGAGTCATATGCGGAGACCACGTGGTGGATGTCGTGTCCACCGACGAGCCGCAGATTCGGCCCATTGATCGCTCCGAACCGAGGGTTGCACCTGATCGCGGCATTGATTAGCCTTTTCCGCATTCAATGCCTCGCCGGTCGCCCTGGCAGATGAGCTAAGCCGTTGATCAAGAACGTGACAGTGGGTGATGCGCTTGGCTCGGAAAGCGATACCTGCCCGTCTATGTAATCTACAAACCAATTGGGCTCACCATTTCTACCTGGTAAGATCGCGTACGAGAGCTTGGCTGCGAAGGCTCACGAGACACGGGGGGAGCCGATGACGTCGCGATTTCAAGCCGCCCACTCAGAACCGACCGGACACTTTCTCGAAGACCTGCGGGCGACGATCGCCTCACGGGCCGAAAAGGAGGCGGTTCGTTTCAAGGATCGCTCGTTCACCTATGGAGATCTGGACGGCTGGGCCAAATGCTGGGCGCGTTCTCTGCGTGAATGTGGGGTCGAACCGGGAGACCGGGTGGCAATCGCGACTCCGGAAAAACCAGCGTTCTTGACGGCCCACTTGGGAACTTTATACGCGGCGGCCGTGTCGCTGCCGTTGAATCCCCGGTTTACCAGAGATGAGCTCCGTTATTTCCTCGCCGACAGCGGCGCTCGAGTTGTTGTGGCCGGCGACGAGTTATTTCCGGTCGTCGAGTCGTTGAGATCCGAGCTACCGGAGCTGCGCCGATCGTATCGGATGCACAGCCCGCGGCTGGCCCCGCAAGTACATTGTCCGAGCCCGTGGTCAGCCGCGAAGCACCCTGCCTGATGCTTTACAGCTCGGGCACGACGGGACGGCCCAAGGGGGTTGTTCACACGCACGCCAACCTCTCTTCCAGCTTGCGAGCGCTCGGCCGCTTCTGGCAGTTCACTCCCGACGACGTGCTGGTCAACGTGTTGCCTCTGTTTCACATCCACGGGCTCTCATTCGCAACGCACTTGAGCCTCCTGACCGGCTGCCGGATGATCGTGGCGTCGTCGTTCCATCCCCGTCATACTCTTGAGCTGGTGGGACAGGGAACGGTCTTCATGGCGATTCCCACCTTCTATTACAGCTTTCTCGATCGACCCGAGTTCAAGCCGGCCGCCCGGCAGTGGACGCAACGTGCGACTGTTCACCTGCGGCTCGGCCCCCATTCGTCCCGAAGTTCTGCCCGAGCTGGAGGAGACATTGGGACGGCCCGTCATCAACCGCTATGGCATGACCGAGGCTCATGTCATCACCAGCCTGCCACTTGATGGACCCTGGCCGCAGGGTTCGGTCGGCCTACCGCTCGAGGGTATCGAAGTGCGAGTGATCAACGACGGCGGCACAAATGCCTCCCCTGGTGAAGTCGGCTCGGTGCAGCTCCGCGGGCCAAACCTGTTCCGGGATTACTGGCGCAAGCCCGAGGCGACCCGCGAGGCTTTCGCTTCCGGCTGGTTCGATACCGGCGACCTGGGCTCTCGCGACGCATCCGGATTCTTGACCCTGGTCGGGCGCAAGAACGATCTGATCATCACCAACGGATTTAACGTGTATCCCCAGGTTGTCGAGCGAGTGATCAACGAATGCCCTGGCGTGCGGGAATCCGTCGTGGTGGGCGTCGCCGACAAGAAGCGCGGCGAACGCGTGATGGCGGCCGTCGTTCGCAGTGACGAGACGCTGACGCTCGCAGGCGATCCGGACCTTTCTCGGCGATCGGCTGGTTGATTACCAGCGGCCGGCCGAGATCGTTTTTGTCGACTGCCCTGCCGCGTAATGCCATGGGAAAGGTCCTGCGGCGCGAGTTGCGCGATCAGCTCGCCGGCACCATTGAGAACCGATCAACTACGATGACGCTCGACCTCGCCTGGATCTCCCTGGCGGCCCTCGTGCTGGTGATCGTGCTCTCCTGCACGACAGCGGTCAATCCGGGGTTTGTCTCGCTGGCGCTTGGCCTGGTTGATCGGAATCTACCTTGCACCGTTCTGGGGACAGCGGTTCACGATCGGCGAGGTGCTGGCCGGGTTTCCCACCGAGTTGTTCCTGACGCTGGTCGGGGTGACGCTTCTGTTCACGCTGGCACGAGGCAATGGCACGCTTGGACCAGGTGGTGCGAGCTGCGCTCGGAGTTTGCCGGGGAAACGCCGGGTTGATCCCGATCGTGTTCTTCGGCCTTTCCCTGGGCATCGCCTCGATCGGAGCGGGCAACATCGCGGCGGCCGCCTTGATCGCACCCCTGGCGATGGCGGTCGCGGATCGGGCCAAGATCTCGCCGTTCCTGATGACGCTCATGGTGGGGCACGGCTGCATTGCCGGAGCTCTTTCGCCGATCGCCCCGACGGGAATCATCGCCAATGGCTTGATGGCCCGCATGGGGATGTCGGGATTCGAGCGGCAGAACTATCTTTATAACCTCCTGGCCAATGCCCTGGCGGCGGGCGCGGCTTATCTCGCGTTCGGTGGCTTGCGGCTGTGGAGCACATGTCACTGATGACGAGCGGCCCGATCAGGACTACGTCCGGCCCGGCGGCGGCGATGGCGTGGAAACACTGGATCACGCTGGGAGCCATCGCGATTCTGGTGACCGGGGTCGTCGGTTTTCAGGTCCACGTCGGGATGGGCGCGTTCGCGGCGGCGGCGTTGCTCACGCTGGCCAAGGTCACCGATGAGAAGCCCGCGATCCAGTGCAATACCGTGGAGCGTGATCGTGATGGTCTGCGGCGTGACGGTCCTGACGTCCCTGCTTGAGAAGACGGGCGGAATCGATCTGTTCACGACGATCCTGGCGCGGTTCGCGACGCATCGCTCGGTCACGGGCTTGATCGCACTCGTGACGGGCCTCATGTCGGTCTACAGCAGCACTTCCGGCGTGGTGTTGCCGGCTCTGCTGCCGAGCGTACCGGGCCTGGTTGCCAAGCTGGGAGGCGGCAACCCGCTGGCGATCGCCTCGTCGATCTTGATCGGCGGCCACCTGGTCGACGTCTCGCCGCTCTCCACCATCGGGGCGCTCTGCATCGCCTCCGCGCCAGCTTCGGCCGATCGCCGGCTCTTGTTCAACCAGGTGCTCGCCTGGGGCTTGTCGATGTCGGTCGTCGGGGCGGTCGGGTGCTACCTGGCGTTTGGAAGATGGTAAAGTGACAGGAGCGGCGTTGTACCCGTCCATCCTTTTCTCGTGAGCTCTGGCCATGGCTTATGTGCCTTTCGCCGACCGAGTCTCCCGCTTACGGCCGACGGCCGTCAATCGGGTCTTGCAAGAGGTCCGGCAACTCAGGCCGACGGGCGCCCGCTCGTCTCGCTTGATGCGCGGACAGCCCGACACGCCGACGCCGCCGCATATCGTCGAGGCGGCGACGGAAGGCCCTGCGCGATGGCCGCACCGGCTATCCCGACAACCAGGGTGAGCCCGCCCTGCGCCGCGCCGTCGCCGAAAAGCTCAAGCGCGAGCAGGGGCTCGCGTACGATCCCGACCGCGAGATCCTCATCACCGACGGGGCCACGCTCGGCGTGTGTGCGGCCCTGGGCGCCCTGGTCGACCACGACAGGAGCGTCTTGCTCCCCGATCCGATTTATGACGCCTATGAAGCGCCGATCGCTCTTTGGGGCAGCAGCCCGGTGCCTGTCCACGCAACGTTGCGCGACGGCCGATTCACGTTCGGCAGCCGGCAGCTCGAGGACGTCATGGGTCACGGGCACTGACGTCATCCTGCTCAACACGCCCTGGAACCCCGTGGGAACGGTCCTGAGCCACGAAGAGCTCGATGGACATCATGGGGTTCGCCGAGAAACACGATTACCTGGTCATCAGCGACGAGATCTACGAGTCGCTTGATTTACGACGGCCGCCGGCACGTCTCGCCGGCCTCGGTTTCCGCCGACGCCCGCGAGCGGACGATCCTGATCAACAGCCTCTCGAAGACTTATGCGATGACCGGCTGGCGCGTCGGCTATTGTGCCGGTCCCGCAGACGATCATCCGCGCGATGCTCCTGGTCTTGCAGCAGTCGAGCCGGGGGCCGGCGACATTCGTGCAAGATGCGGCCGCCTGTGCCCTGACCTCGGATCAAGAGTGCACGCGACGGATGGCGGCGGAGTACCAGGGGCGGCGCGATCGGGTCGTCGAACGGCTGCGCGGCATACCGGGAGTCGAGCCGCTCGTGCCCGAGGGGGGATTGTTCGTGATGGTCGACGTCCGCGGATTGGGGAGGCCGTCGGACGAGGTCCGGCGGTTCCTGCTGCGTGAAGCGGGAGTCGTCGTCCTCCACGGCTCGGCTTACGGCCCGGGTGGAGAAGGCTTCTTGCGCGTCTCGTTCGCCGCGGGCGGCGAGATGCTGGAACATGGGCTTGGAGCGGCTTGCGCGACGGGCTGATGCGACTTTCAACAGCAGCGCCACGCGTAGACGGCATGAGCAACATTTGACCGCAGCCGGGAGGCGACTCTGTCCGAGCCTCATCTGAGATGAGCGTGACAGAATTGCCCGTGATCGACCGACTCTCGGCCGCCAAGCGCTCGATCCTCGCGCACTGCACGACGCCCTCACGCGAGCCATCAGCACGCATGACGTGCGGTACGATCGCCTCAGCCGGGCACTGTACGCGACGGATGCCAGCGTCTACCAGATCGTTCCGCTCATGGTCGCGTTTCCCGCGACGGCGGACGACGTGGCGGCCGCCGTGCGAGTGTGCGCTCAGTTCGGCGTACCGATCACGGCCCGGGGCGGCGGCACGTCTCAGGCCGGCCAGTCGATCGGCCCGGGGTGATTCTCGACTGCTCGAAGCACTTCGACCGCGTGCTCGAGATCAATCCCGCCGAGCGCTGGGCTCGCGTCGAGCCGGGATGCGTGCTCGACGATCTGAACCTCGCACTCAAGCCGCACCGCCTCCAGTTCGCGCCGGATATCTCGACCTCGAACCGGGCGACGATCGGCGGCATGATCGCCAATAACTCCTCCGGCGCGCGATCGGTCCTCTATGGCAAGACGATCGATCATGTGCTCGAGCTCAAGACCGTTTTGTCCGACGGCAGCCTGGTTCACTTGAAGCCGCTTTCGCCGAGCCGGAGCTCGAGGCCAGATGCGCCCAGCAGGATCTGGAAGGTGCCTGCTACCGCGTGACCCGGCAGCTGGCCGCCGAGCATGCCGACGAGATCGACCGCCGCTTTCCCAAGATCCTGCGCCGCGTCGGCGGATACAACCTCGATGAGTTTGTTCCCGGACGATCGCGTCGCACGAGCGACGGTGACTTCAACCTCGCCCGCCTGTTCGTCGGGTCGGAGGGAACGCTCGGCCTGACTGTCGAGGCCAAGCTGAAGCTGGTCGAGCTGCCGCGCGCCAGGGCCACGCTGGTCGTCGAGTTCGCCGGCCTGCTCGAAGCCCTGGCGGCCACGCCGCTGATCTTGCAGCACGCCCCGGCGGCGGTCGAGGTCGTGGATCAGTACGTGCTCGATTCCACCCGGTTGAATCCCGAGGCGAGCCGGCTCCGCGACTTCCTCCAAGGCGATCCCGCGGCGATCCTTCTTGATCGAATTGTACGGCGACGACGCCGAGCTCTTGACTCCCCGGCTCGCCGCCCTGGAAGACGAGTTGCGTGCGGCGCGGGTTTGGTTATCACCATCTGGCCGTCACGGACCCGGCGGCGCAGGCCCGCGTCTGGAAGCTCCGCACGATGGCGCTGGGGCTTTCGATGGCCGAGAAAGGAGACGCCAAGGCGATCTCGTTCGTCGAGGACACGGCCGTCGCACCCGAGCACCTTCGCGACTACATCGACGAGTTCCTGAAGATCATCGCGCGCCACGAGACGAAGGCCGGCGTCTATGCTCATGCCTCGGTCGGCTGCCTGCATGTCCGGCCGGTGATCAACCTCAAGACCGAGGAAGGCGTGCGCGCGTTCGAGGCGATCGCCGAGGAAGTCTCTGATCTGGTGCTCAAGTACGGCGGAGCGCTCTCGGGCGAACATGGCGACGGCCTGGTCCGTAGTCCCTTTCAGGAAAAGATGTATGGAACCGTGCTCTACCAGGCATTTCGCGAGCTGAAGCGAACCTTCGACCCGCACAACCTGCTGAATCCCGGCAAGATCGTCGATGCGCCGCCGCTGTCGGCCAACTTGCGCTATGGATCCGGGCTATGTGACGCCCGACCGTGGCGACCACGTTCGACTTCACCGCCGATGGCGGCCTGCTGCCGGCGGCCGAGCTGTGCGCGGGCGTCGGCGCCTGCCGGAAGAAGCGCGAGGGGACGATGTGCCCTTCGTTCCAGGCGACCCGCGACGAGAAGGACAGCACTCGCGGCCGCGCCAACCTGCTCCGGATGGCGATCACCGGCCAGCTCGGCCTTGAAGGTTTCACCGATCCAGCC
The DNA here is from genome assembly GCA_963850935.1 of uncultured Isosphaeraceae bacterium. Taxonomy (GTDB): domain Bacteria; phylum Planctomycetota; class Planctomycetia; order Isosphaerales; family Isosphaeraceae; genus CAWFRS01. The sequence continues at coordinate 167,430 of CAWKNT010000022.1, read as the reverse complement.
GTCCACGAAGTGCTCGACCTCTGCCTCGAATGCAAGGCGTGCAAGAGCGAGTGCCCCACCAATGTCGACATGGCCCGGCTCAAAGCCGAGTTCTTGCATCAATATCATCGAAAGCATGGTTTACCCTGGCGCAACCGGGTCTTCGGCCACGTGGCCGAGCTGGGTCGGATCGGATCGGCTCTGGCGCCGGTGTCGAGCTGGCTGATGCAGAGCGGTCTGTCCCGCTGGTTGAACGAAAGGCTCTTGGGGATCGACCGCCGCCGCATGCCGCCCGCATTTGCGCGGCGGTCGCTGGTCCGGCGGTTTTCGTCGCTGCGCTGGAATGGAGAGTTCGATCGGGCGGCACGTCGCGTCTTGCTGTTCCCCGATACCTTCGCCAATTACTTTGAGCCCGAGGTCGGCGCCGCAACGATCGAATTGCTCCAGCGGGCAGGCTGCGAGGTCACACTCGGTCCGCCGGGCCTGCGCTGCTGCGGCCGGCCGCTCATCTCCAACGGGCTGCTCGATCAAGCCGTGGCCAACGCCCGGCACAATGTCGAGCGTCTCCACGACTGGGCGAGCCGAGGTGGACCGATCATCGCCTGCGAGCCGAGCTGCATCCTCACGATCAAGGATGATTATCCCGCGTTACTCAAGGGCCAGCTTCGTGCCCAGGCCGAGACAGTCGCCCGGGCTTGCCTGACATTCGAGGAGTATTTCGAGTCGATCCTGGCGCAAGATACCAGCGGTCACGCTCGACTGGAAGCCGGGCCCCCGCAAGATCCTCGTGCAAGCGCACTGTCACCAGCGATCGCTGGTCGGCACAGGACCGATGCTCAAGCTCTTGCGAGCATTCCCGGAGCCGAGGTGATCGACCTCGACGCCGGCTGCTGCGGCATGGCCGGCTCGTTCGGCTACGAGACCGAGCATTACGAGATCTCGCGGCTGGTGGGCGAACAACGTCTCTTGCCCGCAGTCCGCCAGGCCGAGCCCGGACACCGTCGTGGTTGCGCCGGGGTTCTCGTGCCGGCTGCAGATCCAGCATTTCACCGGGCGCCAGGCGGTTCATCCCGCCGAGATGCTTCGATCTTGTATCGTTTGAAACCAACGACAGGCACGTTTCCTTCACAAATATTGATGCACCGGGAGGAGGTTGTGGGCCCTCCGCCCGGCGTGGAATCCAAACGGGCGCGATCACAGAATGGGCAAGCGGCCGGCCCTTTTTATCACGATTCCTGTAGCCGGCGGCGGTTCTTCAACTGCCAGCCACCTGCCAACATTACGGCTGCGATCAACCCCAGGACGGCCGAGCTCGGCTCGGGGACGGAAATCGCCCCGAACAGGCCGTCGGTGTTGTTCGCCAGCCCTGCTGTGAAAAAGAGTGTGTCCGCCGAACCAGCGCCGGCACCATTGCCGAAACTGATCGCCCAGAGTTCGTTGACCGAAAAAGGCTTACCATTTTCGAGCGTCAACGTGCCTACAAAGTCACCGTTTGACAGATTATAGGCATTAATCTCCGTGAGTCCGGCCGAGTTCGGGTTGTTATTGGCGACGAGCAGGTCGCCGCCGAACTGGCCCCAACCTGTGGGCGCGATGGCGAGCCCCCAGGGAGCGGCGAGATGCGCACCTGCTGTGTCGTTGATCAGTGTCTTGATCAAGGTACCATTCGTGCTGAATTCATCCACGATCCCGCCCGTGGTCGACTGGTTGGCAAACGTGACAAAGAGCGTTTGCGTGCCATTCACATTCAGATTCTGGACGTTGAACGCAGCGTAACCAGCGGGGAGACCCTTCGGATCAGTGAAACTTGACGTCATTTGCCACTTGTTATTGAAGACGTCGATGTTGCCGCTGTTCTGGTCGGCGGCATAAATCTGGGCAGCCCCTCCCGGACCCGGCAAGTTTCCGATTGCCAGACCGGTGAACGAGGCACCCGCGACGGTCGCCGTGATCTGCGATTGCAACGCCGGCGTCAACCCGCCCCGCCACGCTGAAATCGTGCCATCGAGATTGGCAAAAACGAAGGCGGCCTCTTTGCCGCTGACCTGGAAGTCGGTCGTCGGGTTCGTGGTAATGCCCGGCGCTGGTGTTAACTTGGCCTGTCGGGCCGTTGGTCATGGCGGGCCCCGACGGTGCAGCGCCGCCATTGTTCTCAACTCCCACGGTGAGCAACGGACCGGAACTGGTCGGGACCCTTGTGTCACTCACGCTGTAGACCGTCGTCGCGCCGGAGTTGTTGACGGCGCCATTCTGGTTCACGCTCGCATTCTGGTCGGATACCCAGAACGGGCTCGTTGTTGAATACGACAGGCCCCAGGCACCCATTAGGTTCGGGTCGAAGTTCGGTGCCAGGCCATGGATGTCCGAGACGAGGTTCGTTTGGACATAAAGGTCCCCAGCCCGGGCGGTGCCCGCGGCGATCAGGACGACGCAGGTCGTCAACGCGAAGCGATGACTGATTCGTTGCATTTGCATTGTTCTCCCCGAAATGCGGGGCATGATCGCATGCCCGAAACGACGATGATCCGTTCTGAAGTCGGCCACGCGACATCCTTGCACTCAGCCGAGGCATCATGCCTCGGCTAGCGAGCGCCGATTAACCTTCGTAGTTGAAGAATCCTGCTCTATCAGATCGGTTACATCTTTTTACAAAAAGGATCTTGACGTACGAAGAAATCCAGGTGGTCTGTTGCCGGGCATGAGAAGGCCAAGGCTCTCGAATTAGCGAAAGTCGAGCTTCTGGGAGCGGTCCGCCGGCTCTCGCCGGCGTTGGGCGACGAGCTGATTGAGGGCAAATGGTGTGTTGACGCCAGGTGGAACCAGGTTATACATTTGATGTTAGGTCGGACCCACTAAAGGAATCCGCTACGCGAGTTGTCGGTGCGCATGTGCAAGATGGCTCGACGATTGGCGTTGGGCCGCAGCGAGGATGAGCAGCGCGACGATGACACAAGGCTCATCAGGGACGAAACGCCTTGAACCCGCAGAGCTCGGACTGGCGCTTGCCGTCGCGGATGTCGGTTGGTTCAACACCGAGAACCTGTTTCGTGAAATCGATCGCGAGTCGGTCGAGGTATTACTGCTCGAATGCGTTGATTGGATAAACGGCTGGCGGAAGGGATACTATCCCTGGTCGCGCGAATGCCGGCTACGGCGCTCGAGTAACACGTTATGGGAACAGCAGCTCGTCTTACCGAGTGGCTGGATGAAGCGTTTTCCGAGGTACGGGATGCGTCCGATCGCCCGATCGATTCGCCGGTGGTGGGGCATGCACCCCGGCACATGGCGGCGAGGCTTGGTGATGACGTACCCTTACTACCTGTACTTGCACGACCAGCTTCGGCCCGACGTCTCGCTCTACTACAACATCGATGACTATACACTTTATTGGCCCGAGGCGGCCGACCAAATCCGCGCCTCGAGCGGGAGATGGTGTACGCAGCCGACGCGACGGTTTGCGTCTCACGGCTGAGGGCCGATGAGCTGCGTGGGTCGATCCCGGAAGCGTCAGGGCGCATTCATCACGTTCCGCACGGCGCTCCCACATCATTCTTGGCCCCACACCCGTTGACGCGGCCAGGACCTGCGCCGGCCGATATCGCGAGCTTGCCGCGCCCCTATCTCGGCTATATCGGTTCGCTCGAAAACCGTGTCGATTGGGAGCTGTTGAACCGGATCAGCACCACGTTCCCTGACGCCTCAATCGTGGTGGTTGGCCGGGTACGTGACCCGGTCGACGAGCCATGGTGGAACGAATGCGAGCAGTTTCTGTCCAGGCCCAATGTGCACGCGATCGGCTGGCGGTCCCAGGCCGCTCTCGCGAGCTATTACCAGGCCTTTGACATTTCACTCATCCCCTATTTGATCGAACATCCGTTTAACCGTGTCTGCAATCCGACGAAGATCATGGATGCGATGGGGTCGGGTCGGCCGATCGTGGCGACTGCATTGCCGGAATGCCGTCTCCACGCCGAGCGGTTTCACGTCGCAGACAATCGCGACGAATTTGTGGACGCGATTCGATCGATACTTCGCCAGGGATCCGACGATGGCCGCGCTGGCTTGCGGCACTCTTTTGCCTGTGCGAACACCTGCCATGAAATTGGCGAGCGCATTCTGGCCCTGTTTGATGAGAGGCACGCTCCAATCGGGGCGGCCGCCGATCCACTCGAGCCCCCGCTTCAAAAAGTGCTGGGCTGAAGGAACTTCCGGCACAAAACGATGGCAAGTCGAGCCGCCAGGCGGTAGATTCATTCGCATTCAGGCCGGACCACGGCGTTTGGTCACGCGGTGGCTGCCGACTCGTCCTCAACACAATTACTCGCGAGCAACCAGATGAATTTGTCGATTCGTGCCAAGCTTTCGGTCATGATGTTTCTCCAATATGTGATTTACGGCGCCTGGTTGCCGCTCTTGACCCTCTATTTGGGCAAGTACCTTAATTTCAACGGGGACGAGCGAGCATGGATTGTCAACGCCTTCGCTTATGCGTCGCTGACGGCCTGGCTATTCGGTGGCCAACTAGCTGACCGATATTTTGAACAATCCAAATATCTGGCAGTCAGCCACCTGATCGGCGGTCTCGCGATGCTCGGACTGATTTATACCAAGACATTTTGGCCGATGTTTATCGTGATGCTCATACACTGCTTTTTCTATGTGCCGACGATGTCGGTCACCAACGCGATCGCGTTCGCCAATATCAAGGACGCCCAGAAAGATTTTGGCTTCATTCGGGTCTGGGGCACTGTCGGCTGGATCGCCGTCAGCTGGCCATTTATCTTCATCCCGATTGATTGGGCGAAGGTGCCATCGATCGCCGACGCTGGCGGGCTAATATCGTGGATTGGCACAGCGTTGGGAACGCCCAAGACCGGACCGGCTATGGAAGCGGCGCTGACGAGTACGTTCCTGGTCGCGGGCATTGCCTCGTTCGCTCTCGCGGCGTTTTGCCTGGTTCTCCCCCGCACCCCACCAAAAACGGGCGCGGGTTCCGCGTTTGCCCCTCTGGAATCGTTAAAGCTCTTGGTCGTGCCGAGCATTTTGATACTTTTTATTGTCACGTTCTTGGACTCCCTCGTCCATTTTTGCTACTTCTTCTGGACCGGCCCATTCCTGTCGAGGATCGGGGTTCCCGAGAACTGGATTGCGCCGGCGATGAGCATCGGCCAGATCGCCGAGATCGCGACGATGGCCTACCTGGGCTTCTTCCTCAAACGGCTGGGCTGGCGTACGACAATGATCATCGGCGTCTTGGGGCATGTCGTACGATTCGGGATATACTCGCTGGCCGCTAAAGTTCCCAGCCTCTTCTGGCTGGTAATATTGAGTAATGTTGTCCATGGCTTCGCCTATGCGTTCTTCTTCGCAACCGTGTACATTTTTGTGGATGAGAACTTTCCCCAAGATGTGCGAACGAGCGCTCAGAGCCTGTTTAACCTGCTGATCCTGGGTCTGGGGCCGCTGGTCGGAAATACCCTCTGGGGCAAGCTAGGTGACAGCCTGACTGACCCGTCAACCAAGGAAGTTGATTTCTTTACGCTGTTCCTCTATCCCTTGGGAATCGGTCTATTTGGCACGGCGATACTCGCGATCTTCTTCCACCCCAAGGCGAAAGAGCCAGTTCCGGAAGAGGTTCCAGTACTTGTTAATTAATCTGTGCAGCTGGTCCAAAACTCTCGCAGGACCGTGGATCATCGCCGCGGCCGTGGTGTCCGCCCAAGTGCCGATGGACAACGACGAGCTGTCTCGGCACTTGACGACGGTTCGGAGCCAGATCGAGAACACGTCGCTCAACCTGCCGCGCCGCGAAGAGCTGGCACTCGAAATGGCGGGCACGCTGGACCGGGCAGCGCAATCGTCGGCCAATCCCGAGGAGAGGCGGCGGCATTGGTCGGAGGCTATCGAGCTGCTCGATTGGTTCCTCAAGCAGAACCCGGATCCACCGCGCGAACGGCTGATTCGGTTTCAAGCGGGGGTTTATCGTTGGGCACAGGCGCGAAGCTGGACCGATGCGAGTCTGCTGGTCCCGACCGATCCGTTGCCGCGCAATGAAGGAATCCAGGCCCTCGACAATGCGCTCGAGCGGTTTCGCGCGGTCGCCGGAGAGGGGAACAGTCCCACCCTCGCTGACAACCTGCGGTTTCGCCTGGCCGAGGCGTTGGCGGATCGCGCGGACCTCGATCCGGCCACATCGAGCGATCGACGAACGAGAGAGCGCGAGGCCCTCGAGCCTGCTGAATCAGCCTCCGACGGAAGTGGGTCTTGCGGGTTACTGGTATTTGCTCAAAGCCGATCTGCTGCGGCGAGCGGCGAAACCGGCCGAGGCCGAAAAAGAACTCGCCGCTGCGATCAAGTCGACCCCTCCGCCACCGCCGCGTGAGGTCGTCGAGGTGAGTGTCCCGCTCCTGTTGGACCAGCGGAAAGCTGGCGAAGCGATCAAGGCGCTCGAGCTCGTCGAAGGTCGATAAGGCGACCCGGGCACTCTGGATGGTGCGCGCGTTCGTCTGGCCGAGCGCCGCGGATTGCCTGTCGGTGCAGAGCGGTTCAAGGTCGAGACCGACTTGTTTCGCTGGGTCAACGAGCTGCGCGGCGGCAATTCTCTGGAGCGAGGACTGGTGCTCCTGGACCTGGCGCGAGAGGAGGTCCAGCCCGACGCCACGCAACCGCCCGAAGTCTGGGATGCAATGGCCGATGCTTACGCCGCGGCGGGCCAGGCCGCCAAGGCCGGCGCCGAGATGATCAAAGCGGCCGATCATGCAGCCGAGCTGGGGCAGACTGCGGCTGCGACAGCCTATCGCCTGCGCGGCGGCGGTTTTCTGTTCCGAGCCGCTCGGTTCATCGAAGCCGACGCGCTCCTCTCGAAGGTTGCCGACGACCCAGGCGCCGGCCCCCTGCGAGCCAAGGCAGGTATGCTCCGCTGCCTGTGCGCGGACGGGCCCTGGAGCTGGGTTTGCCGGGCGCATCGGCGGCAGCCTACAAGTTGGCGCTCGAGCAGCAATTGCACGATTTCCCGGCCGACGAGTCGACCAATGAAGCACGCTGGCTGCTGGGTCAGCTCGCCGTCGCCGCCGGCGACCGAGCCTGCGCCGAGTCGTTGTGGGGGGCGATCGCCGCCCCATCCTCGCGCTGGCTCGATTCGCGCCTGGCGATCGCCGCTCTCGATCGCGACGAGCTTGGCCGCGCCCAAATCAACCCGGTCCGCCCGGAAATGCAAGTAATCTTTCACCGCGCCGACCAATTCCTGGATGAAGCCATTCGCCGGACCCGGTCCGAAGATGCTCTGGCCGAGCTGCTCCTGGCCCGTGCCCGACTCGAACTCACTCCCGTCGTTGGCCGGCCCGAAATCGCCCGAGAGCTCTGCGAGCGTGTCGCCCGGCTCGCCGTTGGCCCGGGTATTCGTTACCGAGCCAGGCTCTACCGCCTCGTCGCTTTGGTCGAGATGAGCCGGTACGTCGAGGCCGAACGCGAAGCCCAAAGCCATTCGACGTGGCAGGTACCAACCGAATACGACGCACTCTTCGAAGCCGTTCGCCTACTGGACCACGGCGCCACCGCCGCCGAGAGCGACCTGCGGCAGCGGCGGTTTGGGCTTGTGCTCAGGTTGATCTTGGAGCCGCTTCTGACAGGCGAGGAAAAGCTAGACACCGACGTACGCAGCGAGCTGGCGATGCGACTCACGCGGGCACTACTCGCCGTTGGAGCCGACCGCGAGGCTCGCCGGTCGATCGCTGCGTGGCGCGGGGGTCCGCAATCAACCGACGAACGCGTTCTCCGAGATCTGGGCGATACCTACAACCGGCTCGGTGCTCATGCGCTCAACATCGATGTCCAGCGTCTTCGTCTCAAAAACAACCCATCAGGATCCCTGACCTGGCTCGACGCCCGTTACGCGCTGGCCCTGGCCTATTTCCATACCGGCAAGGCCAAGGAGGCTGCCCAGCTCATCGACTCGACGGCGATCCTCCACCCGGATCTGGGTGGAAACGGACTCCACGACAAGTTTGTCCACCTCCGTCAGCGGCTCGGGCTCAAGCCCTGAGTCGCTTTCAACACCAGCTTGCCGCCGGCGCCATACGATTCGGCACATCGGGCATAAGACCGCTCAAGCGCGGCCTGAGATACGGGCTCGCCCATGGCATCGACGGGTGAGTCAATCGTAAGGGGAAGCGGGGCCAGCCGTGCCGCCAGATCCGGCAGGTCATAAGCTTCAAGCACGCCCGGGACCACGTTGCCCATCTGGTTGCGACTAACTCCCCGCTCGACGACGTCGGACCACGACACCAGCGCACGCTCGAGCGTCACCTTCTTAATCAGACCGTGCTCGTCGAGTAGGGCCGCGTGCAACACCACCGGCCCGGCGGCGCCGACGCCCACGAAGTGGAAACCGTTGCGGCCATGAGTCGCCCGAGAAAGCCGCGAGCCCCTCGATGACTGAGCAGGAGATCGGCCACGCGTTGGCCCAGAAGCGGGCGGCCGATGTGGAGGGCCACATACGCTTCTTTCCAGTCGCGGCCGAACGGAGAACCGCCACGGCCGGACTCACCCTTGGGGGTCGTCTTACCCATTCCTCGCGGATCGACCAACACGACCTTTCCTCCGGCACCCGAGCGCCCAGCGGCTCCCTTGTGGGCGGCCATCTCTTTGTCCCAGTCGACCCCAACCTTGACGACCGTCGGACCCTCTTGGCTCGCGTTGAGATCGGAAGCAAGCTCGAAAGCGGGCAAATTCAGGCCAGGCTCGACCTCGAACGAGAGCGTGCGCACACCTCCCTTATCACCGATGCTCGGCCGTATCGCCTTTAGCCCTTTGGCGTCAAGAGCGAGCCGTTTTCTGACCTCGGATCGGAACGCCGGAAGGCTGCTGGCAATCGAGACCTCGCGCCCGGAACGAAGCGATTGTTCGCGCTGGCGGTTGAGGTCAAACACCGATACGTCCTTGAAATCGCTGAAGACCTGGCCGGTGCGCGTGCATTGCAGCTCGGCATCGGTCGCGATCGGGAAATCGGGCTCGTCAATCGCGTCATCTTTGTTCAAGAGCCAGCGTCTCATCCAGCGCGCCGTGGCCACGCGCCTGGGCTTCGTGAAGCCATGCTGCTCGTCCGACTCGAACAGGTCGACGCGCTCGCCAAACCCGAGCCGGCCGTAGATCAGCTTGACTTCGCGAAACGTATCCCAGCTCCCCTGGATGTCGAAGAAGTCGCGAGTGCCGACGGTGAGCAACGTCGGCTTGGGCGCCCGCATCGTGACGTAATCCGCGTGTTCCATCCCCGCGGCCACCTGACCGGTGATGTTTTGCTCGGCGTCTTGCGGACCGATCGTGGCGAAGAGCCGCTCGAGCGACGTGATGAAGCACGACGGCGCCGCCACGGCGATCCGATCGTCGAGAGCCATCAAGTAGGACGTCATCGTGCCGCCGCCCGAGTTGCCCGTGCAGCCCAGTCGCGCGGAATCGATTTCGGGCCGGCTCGCCAGGTAGTCGAGTGCCCGCAAGCCGTCCCAGATCCGGTAGCTCGCCAGCTGGCGGCCGACCAGAATCGCTCCGATCCCGGCCATCGTGTGCTCGGTCGTGCCGCGCACCACCGGCTTGCCCTGCGCGTCCAGCATCTGATACCGCTCGCCCTGGCCGATCGGGTCGTAACAGAGCACGGCCATGCCGTTCTTGGCCAGCAGAATGCATGCGCGTTGATAGTCTTCGTAGGCCTTGCCGTTGTCACTGTGGCCGCAGGGCAAGAGCACGCCGGGAAACGGCGGCTTGCCTTCGGGCACGTAAAGATTTGCCGTGACATGGTGATGCAGGCCGGCTCTCGAAAATGATTTTCTCGACGCGATAGCCGTCGCGCCTGCAGCGTGCCGACCACCCGTGGATTGAGCGGCGTTCGCTCGGGCAGGTCGCCGAGTGATCGCAGGAAGAACGCCCGCAGTTCGCTCTGTCTTCGGGCGATGATCTCCGCCGGCGTCTTGATGGCGGCGATCGCCTTGCGCCTGGCGTCGAATAACTGGCGTGCCTGGTCGAGGAGATACCGGTGCAGCATCTCGTCGAAGCGGCTGCGGTGCCAGAGCTGACGTCATGAGACTCTTTGCAGTCGGTTCATCCGCAACCGGCCGATGAAACGGCTGCCAGATTGAGAGCGATCGCTGCGATCATCCATCCGTGCGTACATCACTGGTTCATGCCCCCGTTCGTGCGGAACCAGACTCGGCTATATTGACTTCTGGCATTCTGACTCGATGGTCCAGGATGCGAAGGGTCAGGGCAAGCGAGTTGAGCCGGGTTTCGGTCGTATCGGCGCGGGACATGAAAACGACAGGTGCGGACGTGCCCCGCAAGACGCCTCCAAACTTGCAATCGGCCGTGTACATGATCGCCTTGACGGTGAGGTTGGCCGACAGCAGGTTGGGAAAGAGCATGATATCGGCCGCCGCCGACGACCGAGCCCTCGACGTGCTTCTTGGCTCCGGCGTCGGCGGCGTAGGCCAGGTCAAACGAGAGCGGGCCTTCGATCAGGCAATCGGCCAGCTCGCCAATGCCGATTGCGGCGCACCATCTCGGCGGCCTCGACGGTCTCGGGCATCGACGGCTTGACGGTCTCGGTCGCGGCCATGAGTGCGACCTTCGGGGTTGTCTGCCCAGAGGGCATCGGCGACCTCGACCGTGCTGCGGAGGATGTCGATCCGTTCGTCGAGGCTCGGCTGCACGCTGATGCCGGTATCGGCCAGCAGGAACCGCCGCCGGTCGCGGGGGATCTCCATCAAAACGACCTGGCAGATGACCCGGCCGGTTCGCAGACCCCGATCGTGATCGAGCACGGCCTTCATCAGTGCTGGGGTCGCGATCTGGCCTTTCATGAGTGCCTGGGCTGTCGCCGGCACGGACCGAGAGCCACGGCCGCCGCGGCGATCGCGTCGCCCTCGGCGTGCCGGATCGCGAAGTCGTCGAGGTCGATCTCGCTCGTTCGCGGCAAGCTCCCGGATGTCGCGGCTCGGGACCGACCAGGATCGGGCGGACCCAGCCGCAGTCGCAGGCGATGCGCATCGCCTCCAGCACGGTCGGGTCATCGCCGCCGGCCACGGCGACCGTCGCCGGGCCGGTCCGCCGATCGGCGTCGTGATAGAGCCGCTTGAATCCGTCGATTGCCATCGAGACCGCTCACGGAGGTTACGCCACGCGACTCGCGAAGAAATCGGTCCCCACGATGTAGGACGAGCCGCCCAGGATCAGGACCGACAGATTCTCGTCCGCATCAACCCAGCAGCGGTTGTCTTCGTCCCAGCGGTGGGCCGGCCGCGGCGGATAGGGAAAATAGGGCTCGAGATCGCTTCCTCGAGCACGGCGGCATACTCCCGCAGCAGGCGCTCGGGCCGTCGGCCAGGACCCCGCTGCCCGTCGACAAGGCGGTTCTCGAGAACGCCGGGTTTATGTAGCGCTCGAACGGGATCCATGGCCAGCGACCGCGCGATGGCGCTCGTAAAGCTTCCATACAGCATCTTCGTGCCGCTCGTACGGCCCGGCGAAGTTGAGCTGACTGAACGGCTCTTGGTGGTCCCACAGGAGGACGTGGTCGTCGGTCAGCGTCCATCGGTGAGCTCGAATTCGACCAGCGAAAATCACACGTGTGGTGCGACCCCAATTTCCCAGATCTGGTCAGGCCGATCGTCCAGCCCGGTATCGACCGCGAGCCGCAAAACCAGCGACCGGCCGTCGCGCAATGTGTCCAGCCACGTCATCGACCAGCAATCATGATCGTCACTGGCGTGGACGTGATCGCAGAACTCGATGAATTCTTGGACCGGATGCATGATCGCCTCCGAGTCGTCTAGGAATGAAATGGATAAAGTTCGCTTGCTAACCCCCTTTTTTATACGGGACAAGACCGGGCCTCAATAACGCGGAAGAATTCGACGTTTTCGCCGGATCCTCACGACGATTTGGTGTCATCGCGTTCAGGTCATGTTCCGGACCAGCGCGGTTGACGTTTCCGCAGAAAGGCGTCGATTCCTTCCTGGGCATCATGAAAAAGAGCGTTTTCGGTCATGATCGGCACGGCGGTGTCGTATGCTGCCGCCTCGTCTAGGCCCTCGATCGCGTAAAACGCCTTCTTGCCGGTCCGGATCACGAGCGGGCTCATGGCGGTGATCGTGTCGGTCAAGTGCTTGATCGTCTGATCGAGATCGGCGCTCGAGACCACGCGATTCACAAGCCCCAGCTCAAGCGCGCGGTGCGCCGTGATCGGCGCGCCGGTCAACAGCATTTCCATGGCCGGCTTCGCCGGGATCGCGCGGACAAGTGGCACCATCGGCGTGGTGCAAAAGAGGCCGATCTTGACGCCGGGGGTGGCAAATGTCGCCTCTTAGGCGGCGACGGCCAGGTCGCAAGCCGCCACAAGCTGGCATCCGGCCGCGGTGGCGATGCCCTGCACGCGCGCAATCACCGGCTGCGGCAGCTTCCGCAATCCCAGCATCACCCGCGTGCAGAGGGCAAAAAGCGCGCGGTATTCGCTTTCCGTCTTGGCGACCATCTCGGCCAGGTCGTGCCCCGAACAGAAGGCCGGGCCGTTGCTCCCAACACGACGACCCGAGCCGTTGGATGGGACGCGATCGTAGACAGGGCACTTTCGAGCTCATTCAGCAGCTCGAACGAGAGGGCATTCCGTTTTTCGGGCCGATTGAGCGTCAGCCGGATGACACTCCCGTCCACTTCCAGCATCAGGTTTGAGGACATGGTTCACCTCGGACACGCAAGACTTCCCCTCGGACACCGGTTTAAGCCATGATATCAGCTTGTCCCCTGGTGAGGAATTCTCGCTCACAGGTTACAGAATCCCCGCAGCATGGACCCGAGGCAGACTGCGAGCGGGGGCACTCCCATCCGGCAGTGCATCGCGAATCCCGCTCGTATTCGGAATAGGCCGCCGGGCCCAGTGACGATCGCGCCGTAGCCGCCGCGTCGAGGCGAACCTGATCGATGCGGCCGCGACAGGGGAGTTGATCGGCCAGCGCCTTGATCGCGTGGGCGTTTTTCTGGCTCACGACATCGAGGGCGTGATAATCGCCGAAAACGGTCGCTCGCGGCCGGTCGCAAACAGGATTAGACCGGACCTGGAAAAACACAGCCGCGGTATGGTGTGACGTGCCCGCATCGATGGCGCAGCGCACGAAGTATCCAGGGTGATACTCGGCATCGACGGTAACATGCCGGGCCGGGTCGAAGCCGGCGAACCAGACCCACTCGGTCGTCTCGAGGAACTCTACGTGGATTTCCTGTCGGCCCAACCTCGTATTCTCATACAAGGCGACAATCTGGGCGAGGAACTCGCGCGGTAGATGGGCCTGGTTGGCATACGAGCCCGCAAACTCAGAAATCGCCATCATCTTGGAAAAAATGGACCGCAATGCGGCCAGGCGGACGGACTCAGAGTTGGCATCTTTCGCGAGCTTGACGATGCCGTTGACCGCCCAATTGACGTGCTTGGCCATGCGGCCGATGGCCCGGTCGAGGACGCACGGTGGCGGCAGGACTCCACCGAGGCGCGGACCTTGGCTTCACCGGCCCACCGAAAGGCCGTTCGCCTGGGCACATTGTTGGTGCGCGCCCAAGCGGCGACCGAAATTCCCTGGGCGATTGCCGCGACGAGCTGCGTTTTTTGGCCCTGGCGCGATTTCTCCGAATTCGGCACAATTGGGCACGCGATGGGGAAGCTCCCTCGCGTCCTCCGCTTGGCCCCGCTCACGGTTCTCAGCCCGGGGCCCAGGCTGGCCGGAATGCCCTCGAAGGGCGCGTTAAAACCGGTGGCACTTTCTGGCACTTTTCGGTTCGCGGCTGGTCCGCGGCGCAGAGGCCCGGCCCGGACGCGGCCGAACGCATTGACAGGGTGCGCCCCGGTGGACCAGAATCGGTGCATCGTCGGGGGCGCCATTGGCCTCGGCGCCGCGAGGCGCCGACCAGGGCCATCCGACTGATAAGCCTTTTGAAGGAGGGACCGATGGACGTCGACCAGGGTCGGCTCGAAGCATTCATGGGACGCATGATCGGCCACATGACCGGCGCGGCCCTCTGCTACAGCATCTGGCTGGGCGACGAGCTGGGCCTCTACCGGGCGCTGGCGGGCTCCGGGCCCCGGACCGCCGATTCGCTGGCCGAAGAGACCGGCTGCCACCCGCGGCTGGTGCGCGAGTGGCTCGATGGCCAGGCCGCCGGCGGCCTGGTCGCGTACGACGCCGACGCGGACACCTACGAGCTCGGCCCCGAGGCCGCGATGGCCCTCGCCGATGAAGACTCGCCCGTCTTCGTCGCCCGGGGCATGAACACGTTCGGCTCGATGTTCCACGACATGCAGAAGATCGCCGAGGCGTTCCGGGGCGACGGAGCGATGAGCTGGGGCGACCACCACCCGTGCCTCTTCCGCGGGACGGAGTGGTTCTTCCGGACCGGATACCGGGCCCACCTCACGACCGCGTGGATTCCCGCGCTCGACGGCGTCGAAGCCAGGCTCAGGGCGGGCGCGCGCGTCGCCGACGTCGGGTGCGGACATGGCGCGTCGGTGGTGGCGATGGCCGCCGCGTATCCCAACTCGGTCTTCACCGGGTTCGACTTCCACGCGCCTTCGATCGCGACCTGCCGCGAGCGGGCCCGCGAGGCGGGGGTGAGCGGGCGCGCCGACTTCCAGGTCGCCACCGCGACCGGGTACGCCGGGGAATTCGACCTGATCTGCTTCTTCGACTGCCTGCACGACATGGGCGACCCGGTCGGCGCCGCCCGGCACGCGCGCGAGCACCTCCGGCCCGGCGGCACGGTCATGCTCGTCGAGCCCTTCGCCATCGACCCGCGACCGCGGAACATCGCCGAGAACCCGATGGCGGCCCTGTTCTACGTGGCCTCGTCGTGCGTCTGCACGCCCAACTCGCTGTCGCAGGAGGTCGGCGCTGCCCTCGGCGCCCAGGCCGGCGAGGCGAAGCTGCGCGCGATCTTCGAGGAGGCCGGATTCCGCCACTTCCGGCGCACCGCCCAGACGCCGATGAACCTCATCATCGAGGCCAGGGCGTGAGCTGATCCGCGCACAGTGGCTGCGACGCCCCGTTGGACCCTATCGCCGTCTAAGGTTTCCGCCCTTCCAGCATTCACAACGAAGCAAGTCTGCACTATTACCAATTCCGGTGGCGCGTTGAACCGGGTCGCCTTTAGTCGTTGCCGACCCGAAGCTCCCAGCGACAGTACGTGCTCCCATTGCTGGCGCGGCTGAGGGCGGAGGTGCTTGACCGTGAAGCTGGCCGCAACTCGCGGGGCAAATCAAGCGGGGTCGTCCCAGGCAGGTTGGCGGCAAAGAGCAGGACCCGGAACCTCTCTATCTGACCTCCGATGCGCCGCGAATTCGAGGTCTGGCATCCGCTCAACAATATTCTGCCTCACCTTCTACTGCCGCCAGCCGTAAAGCCCGGTCGTTGGCGGTGCGCGGCGGGCTAATGCACATGCCAACTACGCGGATAGCGTCAAGGTCCTCCGCCAGATATGTGGGAAGTTTATTAAGATCAATGAGTTTCTTTACCTGTCTCATTAGGCTGCGTTCCCGTATTTCTTCCTGCCCTTCGATAATCGCTTGCAGGCAACGTCGACTAAGTGCGGCCCCGGCCTTTGGAGAGATCAGCAGGATGTCATGGGCTTGCCGAAAGGCGGATGCCAAAGGTTCAGGGACACGCTCCGGCACTTGGCAAACCGGGTTCTTGGGCCACGAAAGTGCGCGAGAATTGATCTCAGTCCGATAACCATCATTCTCAACAGGGAACATAATCTCATCTAGTCAGATCATCGCAGCCGGAAATCCCTACGTTTTGATTTGACAATCAAAGACGATGCAAAGACCGCGCCTCACCTGCCCGATGGGAAGGTTTCGGGGATCTCCTCGTGCGGGCCGAGGGAAACCGGCAGTGCGCGCAGCGCCTGGATCTCGTCGATGAAGAGTAGCGCGCCACCGCTCTTTGATCGTGTTTGCATGACGATGTCGAAATCGTCGAGTAGATGGACGTTCGTGAGCGCACGCTGATCGGCTTTGGAGCTCGGGGCGCTCGTCAGGCGTTGGAACCTGGGTGTACCACGTCTTACGCAAATCCCATCTATGCGGTATCTTCTGGATCGGAGATAGGCTGGACTAGGCCGACCGGGGCCGCGGATCGATAACGACGATCGAAATGATGCCAATCCCTCAGTCGTTGCCTCCGCTGCGTTTGGGGCCGATCGATGGTCGTAACCCGCGATGTCTATTAAGCGGTTTTTGAGAGAGGGTCGAAAGGAGCGTCCACTGTGACGCGAATCGTCGTGGTCTGGGCGCTAATCGCCCTCGTGTATCTGTCAGAAAGTAGACCGGCCACCATCCGGATGGACAAAGTCTCCGGAACGTCGACGAAGGCGCAGTGGTATCACTCCCGCGAGAGAACCTTGCTCCCCATCGGAGAGCCCGCCTACACTGGGGCCCGTGAATTCACCACCCGCACTCGCGGTGAGCACGACTTGGCGCTAGTCCTGGATGACACGGCGCGAGAATTGCGGTCGACCGACGGGATCACCGCGATACCTGTCAGCAATTTCCTCAACAGCATCGGGATCAACTCAACCTTTCCCGATCGCGGACAGCCGCTCCAGAAGACCGTTGAGATGATCAAGTACGCGGGATTCCGCTGGGTCCGGGGCGGCATCGAGGGGCTCACCGGCGATGGCCCCACGACCTTGCAGACGTATCTTGAACTGCACCGACAAACGGGCGTCCGGTTCAGTTGGGGCCTGGTCAGCGGCGGTACCGATCTCGAGAAGCTGATACAAACCGCCAGGCGCCTGGCAGCGGCCCACGCCCTGCTGGCCTTTGAGGGGAACAACGAGCCGAATAACTGGGGCGTCACCTATCAAGGCGAGCCAGGCGGCGGCCGTGCGCCTCGTGGCTGGCCGTCGCGAAATTACAACGAGACCTGTACAAGCCCGTCAAAAGCGATCCGACGTTGAAAAAGTATCCCGTCTGGTCGATCAGCGAGGGAGGCGCCGAAGTCGATAACGTCGGATTACAGTTCCTGACAATCCCCGTCGGCTCTGGCACATTGATGCCCGAGGGAACAAAATACGCCGACTTTGCCAATGTGCATAACTATATCTATCATCCCAACTCAACCGGCGTGCAGGACAACAAAACATGGAACGCTGCGGATCCGACTTCGGCGTGCAAGGTCGACGGTCTGTACGGTAACCATGGCACTACCTGGGCAAAGCACTTTCGGGGCTATTCGGAAACCGAGCTGGTCACTTTGCCACGCGTAACCACGGAAACCGGCTGCCCAATCGACGGGCCGATCACGGAAGAGATTCAGGCGCTAAATCTGCTGAGTATGTATCTCGATCAGTTCAAGCGGAGCTGGAGTCATACTGCCGTGTACCTCCTCCGCGACCGTATGGACGAAGGCGGCAATCAAAGCTTCGGCTTTTTCAAACCCGACTACACGCCGCGCAAAGCCGCCGTGTATCTGCACAATCTCACCAAGATCCTTGCCGACAAGGGCGCGCTCGCCAAGCCCGGCCAACTGAATTATTCCGTATCAGAGCGATCGGTCACAGCGCATGACATGCTCCTGCAAAAGAGCGACGGCACGTTTGAGCTGCTCGTCTGGAATGAAAGTCTCAAGGGCGCCGAGGAGGTGACAGTGCGTCTGGGAAGTATTTACCCGGCAACAATCTACGATCCGACGGTCGGCACGGCACCGATTCAATCCCTCGTCAGCATCAATTCAGTCAAATTGAGCTTGAGTGATCATCCCGTCATAATCGAGTTGAAAAGCCGTGCGCGATAAACTTCCTCTGGGAGGAACGACACGCTCTTAACGACACCTTTGCATGTCTATATGGGTGGAACAGCATGCTGCCGTTGGAGGCGCTGCCAAAGCAATTGCCGGCGACCGGCGTCTGAACCTTGCCCTCTGAGGCGACTGCCGTCTGGCTCAGGCCGTCGGTGATTGTGGCGAGACGGCGGCTCACGTTCACGGTGAATGCGCTGCGGGTCAGTTGGGCGCCCGGATTTTTCATGCCGCCATAGACATACCAGTCGCCCGCGCACCATCCATAATTCGACACACCGTATGTACTGGTCCCGTTCGTATAAGGCTGTGGGTTGGGGTCGCTCGGGCACAGGAGCACGCTCAGCGTCGATGACACAACTGTCACATTCGCCGCGTTGCTAGTCTTGTCAACGAAGTTGATCGAGTTATACATCGGCCCCTGTTCCATGTAGGGGATCACTTAAAAGTGCATAAAGGCAGAAGTGAATATGCACAGGGGCGTTGTAGCGGCCAGACGTGCGACTACACGGCAAAATGCATTCGCACGTTATGTTGCAGCCTTGAGGACCTGGTCGGCTTTTAGGGATTTTCTATCATCGCTGAAGGGGATATGAAGTTATTTTCGTTCGAGTCGAAATGGTTCTAGCCGCGTGGGTCCGGCTTCGACGGTGGCGGTCAATCCCGTATCGCCCTCGTAATTTCGGTATTTCACGGCGAACGGCAGTTTCCTCACTGCCCCGCCTTTTTTCGACAACATTTCCGGGCTGGGCTCGACGCGGACCTTGTATTCACCCGGTGCGGCCCCTTCGCGTGTCTTGGTCGTCAGTGAGAAAGTACCATCGGCCGCGATCTTGCCGGTCGCGGGCAGCCCGCTTCCCTTGGGAATGAACCGCACCGAGCCGCCGGTCAGCGGGCGACCATCGGCAAGCAGGACTTGGCCCGTAGTCGGGTAGAGCGCACCCGAATAAAGGCCAGACCCGCCGCAACCGGCTAGTGCGACCAGTAACGGCAAGACGATTACGAGAGTCCGCCTCACTTTGCCTCCCCTGCCGTTTCACCAACGGTGAATATCCTGGAGGCTGGCAGGCTGACGATCACCAACGCGGCGCTGGTCGACATCATTCGCTTCACGGCGATCCCTATTAATAAGCGTCTGAGCTTGTTACCTCGCCGCCCGCTATGGTGCGCGATGGCGCGATAGGTGCCCACGCTGATCGTGTTCTTGATGAAGTGGACGCTGCCGTCGACGAACAGGGCATTGACGCCGCCCGGATGACGACTCCTCGCCGTCCGCCAGCCAAAGTCCGGGCCACGGAGGCAGTCATAGGTCGTGGAATTCGGCGTGTAGTAATGAGAATAGACGGTATGGCGGTAGTCCCCGTCGATCCAGTTCGTCTGGCGGTCCCAGCGGAAGCCGATCGGAGCGGCGCACTGGGCGTCGGTCAGCGGGAAGTAGGTGAAGGTGTCCGCGAAAACGTTGATATCCGAAGCGAGCTGGACTACGACTTCCGCTGGATTCGGCGAGGAAGGCGTCGGGGCGATGCCCGAATTGCTGCCGATGATGCTCTCACTGACCATGGCGGTCTGGCTCGAGCCATCGATGACGCTGGCCATGCTCGTCGTCGAGTTTTGGTACATCACGCCGTCCGGTCGACCATAGGAGGCGGCCAGAGCGAAGCCGCCGGGCAGGCCGTCGCCACTGCATGCGGCGTAGTTGCACGGCGATTCGAATTCGATCTCGATCGAATCTCGCACATCGCTCGGGCAGAGGAAGGCTTTCACCTGCATGGAATAGACGGTCGTATTCTGAGGCATATCGTCGCCATTGATGTCGTAGAGCGGGATGTTGAAGTTCATCGCGTTCGCCGCGGCCGTCTGTTCCATGTACGGCAGGGTCTGGAGCATGAAAGAGTAACGGAAATGGCCCGGCCAAGTCAGGTTATTGGCGACCCACCAGTTGGTCAACGGCGCGATCCAACCGGCGGGCGGGAACGCGTTGACAGCGCTGTGATAGTTGTGCAGGGAGAGACCCAGTTGCTTGAGGTTATTGGTGCACTGGATACGCCTTGCCGCTTCGCGGGCCGCCTGCACGGCCGGGAGCAGCAAGGCGATCAAGACCGCGATGATCGCGATCACAACCAGCAACTCGATCAGCGTGAACCCGCGACGCGATCTCATGGATAAGTGCCTCCATCATCGGGAATGCCTTGTCATCATCTATGAAGCCGTCCGATCTAATTTCCCGCCTGGTGTTATGGTCTGTGTAATCGTAATAACCACGGAGTATCACGAGCTTAGCGATCGTAATACCGCAGCACAAGGGCCAACTCCCCTGCCGATGATCGGGCGAAGCCGTCATTTATTTCTAGCTATCTTTCTAAGTACATAAAGCATCTTTTGGTGTGAGAATTGAGCGTCAGAGACTGCCATCGATATGCTGCCAATCAGCTTGATTGTTCTGGACTGGTTGCGGTGGGTCACCCGCCTTCTTCCTCGGTCTGAGCCGAAATGCGCCGCAATGCATGCCAGGGTCTGGCGGACGCGTTCGGGTTGCGTTACGATTCTGTTTTGACGCGGTAGCACGATTTGAAAACTCATAACATTTGCGCGAAAATCACTCGTATGTTCATCCGATAGAGAGGCGACAGCGATGCGAAGGCAGTGGATTCTGTTGGCGGCGACCGTGGCTGGCCTCGTGAGCCCTGTGGCAAATGCGCACGAACTATGGTTCCATTCTCCGTCCAGCGGCGAACATGCCGTGGTACGACTTACGTTTGGCGACGCTCCCGATCTGAATGAAGCCGAACGCGTGGCCGAGATCGCGCATGCGAAGGTTTGGGCAAGCGGCAAACTTTTGGAAGTGAAGCGACTACCGGACGGTCTCGAGGTCGAGTTGCCAAGCGGCGGCTCCGCGCTGCTCAGCGCCTTTGCAGACAGAGGCGTCGTAACCTATAGGGGTGAGTCGTTTATCATCTATCTCGCCGCCTACGCGCAGTCGCGTGCCGTCGAGCCAGATCAGGCGGCGAACCTGGGCCTGGGTGACGACCAGATGCGGCTCCTCTTATTTTCAAGAGACAACGGCCCGCCCGTCGTGCGGGCGATCTGGAAAGGCAAGCCCGCGGCGGACGCAGCCGTGAAGATTTTCCACGGATCTGGCAATCCGACGGAAGTGCGCACCGACGAAAAGGGCGAGATACCTTGCCCGGATCTCCGCGAGGGACCATGGTCTCTGCTGGCGCAGGTGGTTGAGAAAACTCCAGGAAAGCGCGACGGCCGAGATTATTCTGAGATCCGTTACAAGGCCACGCTGGCCATCAGTCCGGAAGCCGCCTTCGGTCCGGCGGTGGCCGCATGTCTGGCGCGCGTGAAGGAGGTCCACGGGGCTGCCGGCCCCTGGGCCGTCGCGGGCTATCGTATTGGTGAACGGGCACTCAAAGAACTCGGGCTCCATCGACAGAGCCACAACCTGGAAGTGGTCCACCGTTGTCCGGCCGAGGTGCAATATTCCTGCATCGCCGACGGCGTCCAGGCCGCGACGGGCGCTAGCCCCGGCAAGCTGAACCTTCGCGTGGTGGAAGGTACCCGTGAGGATCTCCGCACGGTGATCCGCGACAAGAAGTCGGGCCGCTCGCTGACGTTTATCCTCAAGCCCGAATTTGCCCGCGCGATCTCGGACTTGCCCTTCGAGCGCCTCGAAGGCGAAGGCCGGCGTGTGGCCTCACTTCCCGACGAGGCCATATTCAGTCTGCACGAACCGAAGTAGCCGCGAGCGCCGGAATTCCGCACCGCACTCGATGTCTTGTTGAGTCTTCTTATGCACATTCCGGACGGAGTGCTATCCCCCGCTGTTGCCGCGGCGACGAGTGTCATCGGGGCCTGCGGATTGATCGTTTGCACGCGGAAGCTACAGGATCAGTACCGCGAGCGCACGACGGTCTTGATGGGAACGATGTCGGCCTTCGTCTTCGCGGCGCAGATGGTCAATTTTCCGTTGTTCCCGCTACCAATCTCCGGCCACCTTCTGGGTGGTGTGCTCGTCGCCGTGCTACTGGGCCCGTGGGCCGGCGCCGTAGTCATCGCGGCGGTCTTGATCGTGCAATGCCTGCTCTTCGGCGATGGCGGAGTGACGGCTCTTGGTGCGAATTTCGTCAATATGGGACTCATCGGTTCCATCGGCGGTCACGCGATTTCCGCATCGGTCCGCAGGATGATCGCCGGTTCGGCTGGAATTCTGATTGGCGCCATGGTCGCAGCCTGGTTCTCAGTCATCCTGGCGTCAGGCGCTTTCGCCGTTGAACTCTCCGCGTCGGTCGGTTGGTCAAGCTTCTTCAACGTGCTGGGCTGGATGGCCCTGGTACACGCCGGAATCGGACTGGGCGAATCGCTGATCACCGGTGCCGTGTTGCGTTTTCTGCTGGCGATGCGGCCCGATCTGGTCGAGGGGGCCAGGATTGCGGATAGCTCGGTCGCGAAGCGATGGATCCAGGTGCTCGTGGGGGGCGTGGGCATCGCCATTGCGGTGGCAGTGTTTCTGGCGCCGTTCGCTTCCGAGCACGCCGACGGTCTGGAATGGGTCGGTGGTAAGCTGGGTTCCTCAAGGAAGAATCGCCCGTCTTCACCGCTCCTATTCCCGATTACCAGCTCCAATTGCCAGGCATTCGCCACGTGAAAGCGGCCACCGCGGTCGCAGGTCTCGTGGGCACGCTTGCCGTCTGTCTTGTGGGGTGTCTCTTCGCGGGGATTTTTACACGCCCTACGCGGGTGATCCCGGATTCGGACGCCACCCATGATGCTCGAGATTGCACGCCGAGCCAGATGCACTCCCAATTGAAATTACTTGATGGATCGCCAGCGAGGAGGGAAGGAAAGTGTCCGGCTTGGTGCGGGTAACAATCACGATGGAATCTGACCTGCTGGAGGAGATCGATCGCCTATGCAAGGAGCGTCGCTTTGCCTCCCGCAGTGATGGGTTCCGGCAGCTCTTTAGAGAAACGCTCACCGCCTCGGCGTGGCAAATCGGCACTTGCGAAGCGGTCGCGACGCTGACTTTGGTTTGTCAGCATTCTTGTTCGCAGCTTGGTCAGCGATTAATGGCATTGGAGCACGCCAATTTCGATTTGATCGTTGCGACAACGCAAGTCCACCTCGACTGCCACACCAGTGTGGAGGTGCTCATCCTCAAGGGCAGTCCCGCGCGATTGAGGACTATTGCGTCTCAACTGTGCGGCGTGAAAGGTGTTCACTCCGGCAAACTTGTGGTGGCCACGACGCGACAGGATTGGGAAATCCAGGCCAGACCCAGGCGATCACCGGACGAAGCCAATGAATCCAAAACTAAAGAAATAAACAAAACCGAGAGCCATTTTGCTCAAAAGGGGAAGATTACACCGATGAATCGCCGCGGATTCACACTCATCGAGCTGCTCGTCGTCATTGCCATTATCGCCGTTCTGATCGCCTTGTTGCTGCCTGCGGTCCAGGCCGCTCGCGAGGCCGCCCGGCGCATTCAGTGCACGAACAATCTCAAGCAGCTCGGCCTCGCGCTGCATAACTACCATTCGACCGCGGGTACATTCCCCGTCGGCTATTTCTATCCGACTTTGGCCCAGGTTTACCCCGGAATTCCCCAGGACCACTATGCGTGGTCCGTCATGGCGCAGTTATCGCCGTACCTGGAACAGACCACCATCTATAACGCGATGAATTTCAATTTCTCGTTTCGCGGCGGGCCGAATGGAAATTTCGGTTCCACGCCGTATGGGATCATCCCGGCGAACTCGACGGCCCAGATAACGAAGGTCAGCTCGTTTTTCTGCCCCAGTGACATCGGAGTGCAGCCCGACCCGACATGTGGTCCAACCAACTACACGTTCGCCACGGGAGACGGGCTGACCAGTAACTTTGTGCCGCCTGCCGGTGATCTGAGCGGTGCAAACTGGAGCTTTCATCATGAGCATCCCACAATCGATGGCCACGATCACCGACGGATCGAGCAATACTGCGGCGGCCTCCGAGCAGCTGCTGGGCACTTCCACGACCAACACATCCTCGCCGATGCCATTGCCGCAGGATACACGCCGCGCCTTCGCGCTCGACCCATCGGGTGGGCCCACTCAGGCCGGGTGCAGTGGTGCTCTCATGGGATGGGAGCTCGATAAGGGCGTCGCTTGGTGGGAGGGTGGAATTCGTAGCACCCGTTATAATCACTATTTGACGCCAAACTCAAAGCTGCTCTACGACTGCGTGAGTTACAACCCGCTACGCCCTGGCTGGAAAGCGCCGCGCAGCCTGCATCCCGGCGGCGTGAACGTGATGTTCTGCGACGGCCACGTCCAGTTCATCAAGGAAACTATCAACACCGTTACATGGACGGCGCTCGGGACGCGCAATGGGGGTGAAGTGATCTCGTCGGACGCGTTTTGATAAGGGCAGCGAGAAAGGGCGAGAGAATGATCGCGATCACCGGTGCCGCCGGATTCATTGGTTCGAATCTGGCCCACCGTCTGGCAAAGATGGGGCACCATCTCTTCTTGATCGATCATCCCTTCCCAGTAGCGAAGGCGACCAATTGGGCCGGTTTGCCGCGCTTCTGCTTCGCCACCGACGCCATGTTCCTGGAAGCTCTGCGTAGTCGAAACCTGCCGATCGAGGCCGTTTTCCACTTGGGCGCATGCAGCCGCACGACCGAGACGGACTGGAAATATCCTGCTGCAGAATAACGTCAGATTTTCACAGGCGATCTGGACCTGGTGCGCGGAGACAGGTTGCCCTTTCTATTACGCCTCAAGCGCCGCGACCTACGGCGACGGATCGCGGGGCTTCGACGATCGCACGCCGCCCACCAAACTCAAGCCTTTCAACCTTTATGGCAAGAGCAAAAACGACTTCGATCGCTGGGTGTTGCGACAGGTCGCTGGCGGCAAGCCGGCGCCTCCGACTTGGGCAGGGCTCAAGTTCTTCAATGTTTACGGTCCGCGAGAGGGGCACAAGGGGCCGATGGCAAGCGTTGTCTGGAACGCGTGCCTCGAAATCATCGCGACGGGCAAAGTGCGGCTATTCAAGTCGACCGATCCGGCCTATCCCGATGGCGGTCAGCGGCGCGATTTCGTCTTCGTCGAAGACTGCATCGATCACATGCTCTGGCTGCGGGAAAACCCCCACGTCTCCGGTATCTTCAACAGCGCGACCGGTACCGCGCGCACGTTTGAAGACCTTGCCCTTGCCGTGTTCGCCGCCCTGGACCGAAAGCCGCAGATCCAGTTCATCGACATGCCGTCCGAGCTCAGCAAGCAGTATCAGAACTTTACCCAGGCCGATATGACCAAACTGCGCGAGGCCGGTTATTCCCGGCCGGTGACGACCCTCGAGGACGGTGTGCACCAGGCCGTCGCGATCGAGAAGCGTCGCTTTGAGCAGGGATTTTGATCATGCCGCAAAAAGCCGACTTCCTGGCAGAAACGATCGAGCATATTGATATTACTGCGATCGACGTCGTTCCGCTCGTCGAGGCCATGCGGCGGATGTCGTATACCGCCCGCGATCTCGCTCGCGCGGCGGACATTTTCAGCCGGATGCTTGGCGACAAGGAGTGCGGCGTCATCCTCTGCCTGGCTGGTTCGCTCGTCAGCGCCGGTCTTAAGAAAGTGTTTACCGACATGATCCGCTGCCGCATGGTGGATGCCATCGTGAGCACCGGTGCCAATATCGTAGACCAAGATTTCTTCGAAGCATTGGGTTTTCGCCACTATATTGCCGAAGAACAGCTGCGGGCAGGCGTGGACGACGCACTCCTTCGTGAACTGCACATCGATCGTATCTACGACACTCTGATCGATGAAGACGAACTACGCATCTGCGATGATGCAACGCGGCAGATCGCCGATAGCCTGGAACCCCGACCGCATTCCTCCCGCGAAGTCATCCGCGAGATGGGGGCGTTCCTCACGCGCCAGGACTGCAAGGCGGGCGACAGCATCGTGCTGGAGGCGTTTCGTGCGGACGTCCCGATCTTCTGTCCGGCGTTCAGCGATTGCTCGGCTGGCTTCGGACTGGTGGCGCACCAGCACTCACGCAGAGACGAACCGAAGGTCAGCATCGACAGTGCCAAGGACTTCTACGAGCTGACCCAATTGAAGGTGAAGAACCCGACCACGGGTCTCTTCATGGTCGGCGGTGGGGTGCCGAAAAACTTCGCTCAGGACATCGTAGTCGCGGCCGAGGTGATCGGCTTCGACGCTCCGATGCACAAGTACGCCGTACAGGTGACAGTAGCCGACGTCCGCGACGGCGGCACTGTCGGGGAGCACGCTCAAGGAGGCTTCGAGTTGGGGCAAAGTCGACACGACTTTCGAGCAGATGGTCTACGCTGAGGCGACCCTGGCTGTGCCTCTGATCGTCGGGTTTGCCTACCAGAAGCGAGCATGGGAGGCTCGAAAGTTCAAGCGCTGGAACAAGGCATTGGAGTTGGAAAGCGTCTAGATCAGACATTCCGCCGGGAATAGGTTTCGAACCGCAGCAGTTTATAAACGGTATCTCAATCGTTGAAAGGAAAAGACCCATGCGAACGACGTTACACTTTCTAGCGGTGCTCGGGCTTTGCGCTTTATTGCGCGAGCGCACGCACGCACGCGGGGATGAGACCGGTGCAGCCATGGCCGACGCGGCGCGGCGATTCGTGGCGGCACTCGACGAGCAGCAGAAAGCACAGGCCACCTTTGGATTCGACAGTCCCGAGCGGTTCAACTGGCATTGGATTCCGCGAGAACGGAAGGGACTGCCGATCAAAAACCTGACGCCCGAGCAAAGACCGCTCGCGTTCGGGCTGTTAGATACAGGGCTCTCGACCAAGGGCATGCTCAAGGCCACGACTGTCATGAGCTTGGAGGAGATTCTCCGCGTTGAAGAGCACGGCACCGGCCCGGTGCGCGACCCGGAGCTCTATTACGTGAGCGTCTTCGGGTCGCCGTCCGATGTCGGTGAATGGGGCTGGCGGGTGGAGGGTCACCACCTCTCGCTCAACTATACACTGCGCGACGGCAAGGTTATCTCGGCCACGCCGTTTATGTTCGGCTCCAACCCGGCCCAGGTGCAATCGGGGTCGCGAAAGGGGTTGCGGAACTTGCTCGATCTTGAGGACCCAGCCAATTCCCTGCTCGAGTCGCTCGACGAGTCTCAGCGCAAGGCCGCCATCGTCAGCGACGTTGTGCCCGATGTGACGACTACGCCGAATTCGGCCCGGCCCGCACCGTCCGCTCCGGAAGGGATCTCCAGCGACAAGCTGAGAGCGGATCAGCGTGACTTGCTCATGAAATTCATCACGGCCTATTCCGTCAACTTTCCCGAGCCCATCGGCGCCGATCTGCGCGATCGGGTGTCCCATGGAGAAAGGAAGTTTCATTTTGCCTGGTTCGGACCGCCGGACCCAGCCAAACCTCACGCTTTTCGTGTGCAGGGACCATCTTTGTACATCGACTTCAATGACAAGCAGAACGCTGCGAATCACATCCATACATATTACCGTAGCATGGCTGGAGACTTCGGATTACCTGCTAATCCGTGATTCACGATCCCTGGGCGAGGCGTTGATCGAGAGTGGCCAAAACTTCGCTCGATCCGTGCAGCGACAGAAGTCATAAATGTATTGGAGAGAGCATGAGCACCGAGAAGGTGAACCGGAATGCGACTCTGATCGCCGGCCGGGAGCCATTGCCGAGCTTCAAAGCATGGTTCGCGGCGAACCGCGGTCGGTTTAAGCCCGGCTCTGTCAATGAGATCTTCATCCTGCACGATCACGCCTGCCGGTATCCCTGGGGCGAACCGTGCACGTGTCTGCCCGGACCTGAGATCAAGGTAGCGGGAGAGAACGCAGAGGCTATCTGAATCAATCGCGACTCACCGCGCTCGATCGTATTCGCAATGGCGTCATGCTGGCCGACGGCAAACCTCTAGCTGTTGATCGGTTCAATTCATCCCCGCACGTGGGGGTTTGCCAGCGACCGGCGAGGTACAAACGGACGGCACCTTTGCACTGAAGTCACTGAATAATCAGGATGAAGTGGCGTCGGGCGAATACAAGGTTCGGATCGAGCCGCCATAGGCGCTGCTCGTCAAGAGGAGAAAAACCGCTCAGAAACTCCCGTTCGCCCTAAAATATCGAAAGTACGAAGGATCCCGATTGCGATCATCCGGCGCCGAGCCCTCCGACGCTTCGATTGATCGAATTCCTCTAGGTCGACTTATCCGCAACGTCATTATCCGACAAACTCAACGCATGGGATCTGATTCATGAAATCGAAGCCCTATCGGGATGTCGCGGCAGAGCTGGAGGCGCTCGACGCGAAGATCAACGCCCTTCTGCCACCGCGGTATCAGCACTGCTACACATCTGTTTCGCCCAACTCCATGGGCTCGGCCGGCCTCAAGTACGGGCGGGACGGAAGGGTCGCGTGGGACGAGATCTGGACGACGTTCTGCGACCTGGCCCTAGCCGGGGGGCCACCGCACCGTGGCAAGCTCCTGGAGCCGGTTTCCGAGGCGGAAGTCGCGGCTGCTCCAGGCCGCTATCGAGACGTGGCCGCCGAGATCGGTCGCGCCATCAGGATGACGACGTACCTGCCGGTAGTCGACGGGTACGCGTCGGGTTGGGTCGGCGTGCAGTGCGAGTCGCGGGCAGAGGCGGCCTGGCTCCAATTGGCCGTCAACGCGGAGAACGTGTCGGCCCGTCGCAGAAACACCGTCCTGCAGCTTCCGGCCGGCCCCGATTTCCGAGTCGAGAAGGAGATCAAGAACGTCGTGGTTGCGCTGTCCAAGACGCAGCACTATTGGGACGGGCACTTGACCGGCGCCCAGCAGTCTCTGGCAGGTGAGGACGTCTGGGAGCCGGCGACTCCCGCCGAAGCGGCCGCGGCCCCAGCCGAGTACGAGGCGGCGGCCCGCGAGGTCGAGGATGGCCTGCGCGCGGCAGGGCTTCCAATGTCGTCGCGTCGATATGTCGGATGGATCGGCATCGACACGGCGGGCGAGGAGGAAGCCGTGTGGCTGCTCCGGGCGGTCGTGGTCGAGCAAGTGCTCGCTCGCAGGGAAGAGGGCGTACTGTATCTTTCGGTCGGCGCCACCCCAGACGCATGCCAGGCGGCCCGAGTCACGCGGGCGATTCGACAGGCCTGGCAACTTCGGGCTGCCTCTGGGCCGAGCCGCCCGTTCTGGCGATTATCCGGCGGTCTTGGAAGTGCTCGGGGCGCTCGCGCCATCGACTCATCTGATCGCCGTCCGTACTGAGGCCGCACGCCGACTTCCGGCGTGAAGTTGCGGGGGATCGCCGGGCTGTTTCCGCTCGGGCAGCTCGATCATCGTAAGTGCCTTACCCCAAAGGATGCGGGCGTCTTTACGTGATTCGATTCGACACCAGTGGATGATGGCCGCCCCCCGGCTTCGGCGCTTCCGGCTTGCGATCTGGGACGATTAGGCCTCGACCGAGGGGAACGCGGCGAATGCCTCAAATTACTTCTTCGGCTTTTTTGCCCTCGTCGGGGGTTGACTTTGCGCTTTCTTGACTCTCGCGACGGCTAATTTGCCTGACGGTGTGCCCGGGAAGTTGGTGATGACCTGGTGATAGGCCGCAAAGGCTTGCTTGGTCTTGCCTTGTTTTTCGAGGTCTGCCGCAATCGCAATGACGCGATCCGCCTCATGTTCTGGGTTCACCACAGCGACTGAGGGCGTCCGAGACGTCCCGCAACCGTAAGCCAATAACAACAGGGTGAATAACCAAACTGTCGTGAAACGCACGGCAGAGGAATTCAAGATTGGCGGCTCTGGTGCAATTAGTATTACGAGTCACTCATTCTCAGTAACAAACGCCGAATAGCGATCGCAGGTCGTGCTTCGGCACTTGGCAAGCGTCACGCGCGCGAATTCCGCATCGCAAGTGACAATAATGCGGATGTTCATGTCATAGGCTTTTGGATAAACGCGCTCCAAATGCCCGCGTCTGGGGCAAACAGGTCCGCTGGTCCATCCATTAGGGATACCAACTAGGGTTTGTAAGGATCACTCCGCCAGGGTACATTCCGAGATAAGCGTCGGGCTTCAAGACCGACTTGGCGTGGCCATCCAGGTAGAGGACGTTTGGGCACCCGTGGCGGTCCCAGGGGATCCATTTGTCAAGCGTCACCGTACCAAGCCAGATGTCATAGTCATCTTGTCGCGGGTCGGTGGCCGCGACGGGATCGTTGATATTAGCGTCCATGACCGCACCGTCGCGCTCGTTCATGGCGATGAAGTTCGAGGTGCCAATATCGTACTGAAAACGTGGAAACGTCCAGCGGCCGTAGCGGATGGTCTTGTGGCTCAGTTGCGAGTTGAGGATGTAACTGGTCCGGTTGGTGATTCCGTCAATGAGCCCAGTGGTGGGATCAATGTAAGGTTTAACGATCGACGTGTCGGACATGCAGCGAAAGATCTTTTCGTCGGCGATTTGCACGCCCGATTTGGCGATCTGATCATTGGCGAATGTGGGATTGACGTAGGGCATGATCTTGTCTTCCCAGTAAATCTCGGCGAACGACTCGGCGTTGCCAACCTCGGACAGACTGTCGGCGTTGAACGGGTGATGCAGGAAGAACTGGCCGTTCCAGTCGTCAAAGTACTGCTGGATTCCAAGGCCGATCTGGTGCAGATGACTCTGGCAGTCCATCCGCCGGGCTGCCTCCCGTGCTTGTTGTACCGCGGGAAGCAACAGCCCGATCAAAACCGAAATGATCGCGATTACGACCAGCAGTTCAATCAACGTGAAACCTGATTCGGTTCGACGGAACATTCAAGTTAATCCCGATGCAAATGATTTAGCAGGCACGTTATTACGAACCGTCAAAAAGTACTACTTGTAAGTTCGCCTTGCAAGGGGGTGATGGGAATTGCGCATTCCTGATCTGTCTTACGACCTCGATCAATGACACCGTCGTGCCGCCATCACGCGGTCGGGTCTCGAGTCGCCGTCATCCGCGTTCGTAAAGAAATTGATCTCCGCCGCGGAGCTCGCCTTCGACGTAGCGCCGCAAGGATTGAAAACGATAGCGTACCTCCCGCCGGCTCACTGGGTAAATCATCATGTGTCGAGTACAAGAGTGTGGACAACTATCTCCTTCTTCTAGCCGCCATGGTTTATCACGCGCTTTTCAGTAATCTAAACGCGAACGGAATTAACCGCTGGTCTCGGGCATTGTTCCTCTTAACTCGTTACAATTCACGGCAAGCAGGCGCCCCTTGACACTCGATCTCGTTTCTTGGATTATCAAGAGCTCATTTTGTAAATTCACCTCACACCTCGATATTCTTGAAGGTCACCACGCGTGGGACTTGCTCGTTGTGTTATTCAGATCGACAAGCACTACCGCATGGTCTGGGCGGTTTTGTTGCTTGTCGCGCTGATCTCGGCACAGGATGTCTCAGCCGCGCCGGTGTCCTCCGCGCTTGGCATCACCGCCGCGCCACACAACTGCAAATGCGCCACGCAATGCCGAGGCGATTCGTGCTGCTGCGGGCCCCACGAGCCGCAGACCGTACCGGCTGCCGCGACGACCACCGAATCGGATCGGGCTATCAGCAGCCCTTGTCTGTTCAACACAGCCCCTTGTGATGACTCAGGACTCGCAAGCGAGCTCTCGGGCGGTTCCGTGAGCATGAGTGTGGCTGTTGCCCCGATCGGCTATCTGCGGCTCGACACAATCGGGCGCCTGCTTCCGTTCACCACTCTCAGTCTCCTCTCGGATCGGCGGGCCTCCCGCCTCGATCGACCCCCGGAACGCCTGATCCTCGCCTGATTTCAGGCTATCTCGATACTAGATCGGGCTCCATCCCCGTCCGCACGCACTTGGCGCGTCCGCGGGGTCAGATAACGTCCGTTGCGTGAGTTCGCAGCGCCGCCCCATCTACGTAGTTCGTCGAATGGGTTTCACATCGCGGTGCGTGCCGAGGGTTTTTTTCTGGGAGTACGTTGGGAAATGCGTCATCGTCGAGCCTTTACGTTGATCGAGTTGCTGGTGGTGATCGCCATCATCGCCGTGCTGATCGCCTTGCTCTTGCCCGCGGTCCAGGCGGCCCGCGAGGCGGCTCGGCGGGCGCAATGCACCAACAACCTCAAGCAGATTGCCCTCGCGACTCACAACTATCACGACACCCACAACCGCATCCCGCCCGGCTGGATGGTCTTTGCCAGCCCGGCCGCCGACAGCGGGATCGCCATCGAGGGGCCGCTCACGATGATGCTCCCGTCGCTGGAGCAGCGGGCCCTCTACAACAGCTACAACTTCGGCGCCGGCTACCTCGCCCAGTCCAACCAGACGGTCGTCCTCACCCAGATCAACACCCTCATCTGTCCGTCCTCGCCGGGGGAATATCGGACCGCCCCGGGTGTCAACATCGTCGCGAGCTGGGTCGGCCTCAACCTCATCCCGCCCTGGAACCCGACCGCGGCGGTGTCGGACTACAACGGCGCCACCTACGCGGCGGGGCCGCTGCCGCCCGGTTCGATGAACATGCCCTACGTCACCGGCCTTTTCAACTCCTACATCGACCTGCCCGCTTACGCTGCCCTGCTCGGGGGCATGGAAAATACGGCCACTCTCAGCTTCGCCTCGATCACCGACGGCCTCTCCAACACGATGATGTACACCGAGCAGGCCGGACGGACGATCCGCTACTCCCACGGCGGCCGCGCCGGCGCCACGATGACTGCGACCGACCCCGACAACGCCCAGCTCCAGCAGGCGATCTGGGCCGGGCTCGTCGGCTCGGGATTCAACCCCTGCTCGGGCGACGGGCTGACCCCCTGGTACGCCGACCCGCAGCCGCAGAACGCCGTTTGCCGGATCAATTGCAGCAACGTCCAGTCCCCCTTTAGCTTCCACCCCGGCGGGGTGAACTTCGCCCTCGCCGACGGTTCGGTCCGCTTCCTCAAGGAATCCGTCAATATTGCAACCTTTGCCGCCCTGGTCAGCTACAACGGCGGCGAGATCGTGGGGGACTATTGAGAATCGACCCATTGCGACGCGCCACCGCACTTGCGCTGCTCTTCCTGTCCGCCGGCTGCGATCGGGGGTTGGTCGGACCCCCGCTGCATCCCGCTTCGGGGCGAATCCGGGTGGGCGACAAGCCGGCCGCGGGTGTGCGGATGCGCCTCCAACCCCTCGGGGCGCCGACAAACAGTCCAAACCCGCACGCCACGACCGGAGCGGACGGCGGCTTCGTCCTCGAGACCTCCGGCCAGCCCGGCGCCCCCGAGGGGCGTTACGCCGTGATCCTGACCTGGCCCCCGCCGACGGGCTTCAGCCGCCCCGGCCGGGTTGCGGCCGACCGCTTCGCCGGTCGCTACGCCAGCGTGGACCGGCCGTTCGGCGAAGTGACCATTCGATCCGGTACCAACGACCTTGGCACGTTCGACGTGCCCGAGGTCGCCCAACCTCTCGCACCCCAATCCAACAAGAGAAGGCCTCGACCATGACGACCCGACGCGAGATGTTCCTGAGCACGCTGGCCGCCGCCTTCGTCTCCGCCCGCGGAGCCGACGGGGACGACGACGCGAGCCGGGCCAAGGCCCATGCCGAAAAGACAGCCCACGATCATGCCCATTGGATGGGCGACGAGACGATCGCCATGCTCCTCTACCCCAAGTTCACGGCCCTCGACCTATTCGGGCCGCAGCACATGTTCGGCAGCCTGATGGGGGCCAAGGTCCTGCTGGTCGCCGAAACGGCCGACCCGGTCCCCTCACACTCGGGGGTGAAGGTCGTCCCCACCACGACCTTCGCCGATTGCCCAGAGAAGCTCTCGATCCTGTTCGTGCCGGGGGGCTCCGAGGGGACCCTGGAGGCCGCGGAGAGCCCGGCCGTCCGACGCTTCGTCAGGTCTCGCGGCGAGAAGGCCGAGTGGGTGACGAGCGTCTGCACCGGGTCGATCATCCTAGGGGCCGCCGGCCTGCTCGACGGTTACAGGGCCACCTCGCACTGGGCCACCCGGCCGCAGCTCGCACTCTTCGGCGCCAAGCCGGTGGACGAGCGCGTGGTGATCGACCGCAACCGTGTCACCGGCGCGGGGGTGACCTCGGGCATCGACTTCGGCCTGACGCTCGTCCAAAAGCTCCGAGGGACCGAATACGCCCAGGTCACCCAACTCCTCTCCGAGTACGACCCCCGGCCGCCGCTGGACGCTGGCTCCGAGGCAAAAGTGCCCAAGGAGGTCGTCACGATGACGCGCGACATGTTTCGCGACTACAACGCCCGGGTCGAGCAGATCGCGAAGACGAAGCAATAGCCGAAACGCACGGTTACGCGATACGCCCACGAGGTATTTTCAACCCGTCTTGATCCGCAAATCCCAGAATCACCGAAGGAAACTCCGATGCAACGACGAAGCGGTCCCCGAGCGACAGTCAGTGTGGCCTTGCTTGCCTTCGCCGTCCTTGCGTCTGCGAATGCACGCGGCCAGGCGGATCATCACGAACATTACCAGGACGCCAAGCCCGATCGGAAAGCGACGGTGCTCGCGGTCCCGGCAGGAGGGAAAATCCCGGTTGCCATCGTGATCGGAAAGGATGCCGAAGTCCTCGACTTCACCGGGCCTCTCGAAGTGTTCGCGCAGGCCTACACCCAGGACGGCAAGCCACTTTTCGCGCCTTACATGGTGGCCGCCGCGCTCGAGCCGGTGACGGTCGGCGGCGGGATGAAAGTGGTTCCAGACCACACGTTCAAGACGGCCCCGCCGCCGAAGATCATCGTCATTCCCGCGATGGCCTTGGACGCCGCCACTCCCGAGATGATCGAATGGATTCGCAAGGCATCGAAGTCGACCGACGTGACCATGTCGGTCTGCAACGGTGCCTTCGTGCTCGCGAAGACGGGCCTGCTCTGTGGCAAGCGAGCGACCGCGCACCATGGCGGCTACTTCCGATTCGCGGCCATGTACCCCGAGGTTCGTCTGAGGCGCGGTGCGCGGTTTGTCGAGGACGGAAATATCGCCTCGGCCGGCGGAGTTTCCTCGGGCATAGATCTGGCTCTCCGGGTCGTCGAGCGGTACGTCGGCCGGGATGGTGCGGGGCAGGTCGCGGACGGCATCGAGTATCAAGGGAAGGGCTGGCTCAATCCGGACTCGAACGAGGCGTACGCCAAAATGCCCGTGTTGGATGAGAACCATCCCGTCTGCCCACTTTGCCGCATGGTCGGCGACCGTTCCATCAAGACCGGTTACAAGGGGAAGACATATTACTTCTGCTCCGAAGACGAGAAAGCGTTTTTCGACAAACACCTGGATGAGTTCGAACGGTTTCTCGCCGAAGACGCCGCGCTCCGGGGCGGCTCCAAGAAGTAGGTGCAGGTGCGACCTGGCATGAGCCAATGGCTGCATCAGAGGGTCGATGACTATTACAGCAACCCGTGCCCATTCAATCACATCTCATAAAATTTCATTGCTTTCAGTCCAGGAGTCCAAGCATGATACGGCGCAGCGGTTTCACTTTGATCGAGCTTCTCGTCGTGATCTCAATCATCGCAATCCTGATTGCCCTGCTTCTTCCGGCAGTGCAATCCGCACGCGAGGCCGCTCGACGCGTCCAGTGCACCAACAACCTCAAACAATTCGCTCTCGCTTGCCTCAACTACGAGGCCGCCAACAACACGTTTTCGCCGTCGAGCTTCGCCTTTACCGATCCGCCCGGTTCTAATGTGGTTACGGGGGCAGGAAACGGTACCACCAGCGTCTTTGTGGCAATATTTCCCTTCATAGAGCAAACGGCGGGGTACAACGCCTACAACTACAATCTGAGTTTTGCATATAACCAGAACATCACCTGGTGCTCGCTGGGCGTCAACACATTGTGGTGCCCCAGCGATTACGGAGTCTGGTCCAAATCGGTTTCGATCACGCTGGGCGCGATTCAGTCGGGACTACCGCTAGGAACCAACTGGTTCGGAGGGCCTTGGTGGCCTCTTCCCGAGCCTGCCCCAGGCGATTTCCCGCAACAGCACGCCAGCTATTATGCCTGCGCCGGGATTTTCCCCCCAACGTCCGGACCGAACAACACCCCCAGCGGCTCGAACGGAATCTTCAACGCAAATAGCTGCACGCGGATCTCAAGCATCACGGATGGCACCGGGACGACGCTCCTTTTTTACGAGTCCGCTTATTCTTATTGGGTGAACGACGCCGCGACGGCCGGATTTCAACAGGACACTCCCTTGTATCAAGCGATTTCAAATGCTTGGAATGTTCCCAGTCTCACATATGCCTATGTAGAAGACGGCGGTCCAAACGCTTATCCATACGTGTTTGGTAATCCCAATAGCTTCCACCCGGGGGGCATCAACTGCGTGTACGCGGACGGCTCGGTCCGGTTCGTCAAGAACTCGATCGCAGCCTGGCCGGTCGGCGTTCTCTATCCCACTACAGCGACGAGCCCGATCATTTACGACCAGTACTATAATCCGATGCTGAATCCCAATTCCCCCTATGGAATGCCGGCCTGGCAAGCGATGTGGTCGATGAATCTCAGTGAAATCATCAGTGCCGATAGTTACTAGAGGTTCTCGTCGATGAATCAGCCTCGCTAACCAGCGGAAGGGCATCCATGAAAGCCACCCATCCACGCCGGCGGTTTCTGTGCATCGTTTGCTCAGCCTCAATGGCAATGCTTGGCTGTGGGCGGCAGGAGCTTCCACCTCGCCCGAACAATAACTTTCAAAAGACGACAACTAAGGGGGGCTCGGTCATCACGAAGCCGCGGTTCCCCGTCCCACAGGAAAAGGGAAAAAAGGGTACCCGCTAATTGTTTTTTGCGGGGAAACTGCGGGACATGCATCGACAACAACGGCCTTGTCAATCGCCGCGGGTCCGGATCTCTTGCACGCGGAGTTTAGACGATGATCAGGCGATATTGTGTTTTGGTGCATCACTGGGCTGGTCTGGCAATGGCGATGTTCTTGATCGTTGTTGGACTTACCGGCAGTGTGCTCGCCTTTCGAGTAGAGTTGGATAGCTGGCTTAATCTAAAACTCCTTACCGTTGCACCGCGCAACGCGCCCTGCTCGCCCCGTTTGTTCTTCGGCAAAAAGCCATAGCGCTTTATCCGAATCAGTCAATCGATGATGTTCAATTGCATTTCGAGCCAGGGCGGTCCGTTGAGTTTCTATTCAATCCGCCACCCGATGCTGTGGCGGGCTGCACGCCACTTTCGCAGGCTGCTTGAACGTGATGGGGTGCGGTAAATCGCCAACCCCAGTCCAAGCAAAACATAAGCCCAAGGACACCGGGGAAGTGGAGGGCTAAAGTGTCGCGCGCGACCGAGGTATCCCGTTCCGAAGAAAATGAGAACTGCGAACAGGTAGCGCTTGGAACCACGTCCCTTCATGACACGAGAACGCGTCACGCCGCCGAACAGCGGAGCTGCGCGTCACTCTTCTTACCGCGTCCGTTACTTTGAGCCGCTGGGAAGGAACGACATGATTCGCCGTTCGTTCGTTTGGCTGCACCGTTGGTTTGGCTTGGGGATGGCCCTATTCCTCATCATCGAGGGATTAACTGGTTGTCTTCTAGCGTTCAAGCCCGAACTGACACGTCTGCTCAACCCGAAGCTATTCGTCTCCCGACCATCTCCAGATGCGAAACCGCTTGACCTCGCCACTCTCGTAGAGAAGGCCGAGTCGGTCGGCCCATCCGTGAGGGTTGCGTACTTCGCGCGTTACTGTGACGACCAGGTGCTTCTGCGCTGCTTTGGACGCAAAGCCCCCAAGACCGGCGGCGAGCGCGACCTTGGTTTTATGTACCTGGTTCTCGACCCCTACAGCGGCAGGGAGCTTGGGCGACTTCTATGGTGTGGGTACGACGTTGGAGGAGGCGTTCTCGCGAATGTGATGCCCTTTGTGTTCGACGTTCACATGACGTTGAAGCTCGGGGAGACCGGCATGTGGATCCTGAGCGTTTTGGCGATCATGTGGAGTATCGATTGCTTCATCGGATTCTATCTCACGTTGCCCGTCACGCACCGTAGCTTTTGGGGACGATGGAAGCCCGCATGGCTGGTGAAACGGCGGTCGGGCTTCTTCCGCCTGAATTTCGACCTTCATCGTGCTGGCGGCCTTTGGTTTTGGGTGGTGCTCTTTATTTTCGCCTGGTCGAGTGTGAATCTCGTCGACAAGCTTAAGGTCTACGACAAGGTGATGGCGGCCATCTTCCGTTCCCCGTCATCCCTCGAGTCAATCGTAAAATTCTTCCCAAACCGCCCTGTTGAGTATCCCAAGCTGGGCTGGCGCGAGGCCCAGGGCACCGGGGAAACTTTAATGGCCGAGCGCGCGAAGGTTGAGGGCTTCAAGGTCGTGAGGCCGGTCTCTCTCAATTATTTCAGCGGATCGGGTCTCTATAATTACATCGCCGAAACCAACCGAGTATTTCCCGATGACAACCGGGTGACCATCTTCTTCGACGCGCAGACTGGGGCCTTTCACGCGAACATGAGTTCGCGTGAAGAACATCTGGGCAATACGGTCACGAACTGGCTACGGGCGTTGCACATGATCACTGACCCCGTGGACTATGTGGCCTATCGCATCTTCGTCGTTCTGGTCGGGCTCGTTATCGCCATGCTTTCTGTCACCGGCGTGTATGTCTGGTGGACCAAGCGCCGTTCGCGAAGGTTTGCGGCGTCGCGGCAGGAAATTCGGCGCGATGCTTGCAATCAAGACATTCTGCCTGATCCTCGTCCCTCCTGACAACATATACCTACATGGAGATGCGATAAATTTAATCCAGCTACTCTTCGTTGAGCCCGCCGAGGCGAGTCGTGATGCGCTGTTCTTGGGTTGGCTTAAGCAGCAGGTGCCCCTTGACATGCGATCTCTGGTCCTAGAGCATAATTTGTTGATGATGTTGGCTTCGCTCTCTACCCAGCATTCCTGAAGGTCGCCCTGTTTGAGACCCGCCAGCCGTGCCACGCCGATCAACGAAACATGCCGCCTGCTCTTGGCGGCCGTGTTGCTCGTCGCGCTGAGCTCGGCGCGAGACGTGTGCGCCGCATCAGTATCCTCGGCTCGCGAGATCAACACCGCGCCACACCACTGCAAGTGTGCGACGAAATGCCGACGGGGGTCCTGCTGCTGTGGTCCACGCGAGTCGCAGACTCGGCTGCCGGCTCCCGAACCCGCCTCAAAACCGGACCTCGCCCTGGTTGGCTCCTGCCTGTTGCACTCGGCCCCTTGCGGTGATTCGGGGCTTCCAGGCGCACCGTTTGATGGCCCCGTCACCAGGATTGCGGCCTTCGTGGCTTTCGGGCATCTGCGGCTAGACGCCGCTGGCTGCATGTCATGCTTCGCCACTCTCAGTCTCCTCACAGCTCCGCGAGCTTCCCGCCTCGATCGACCCCCAAGAAACCTGATCCTCGCGTGATTCCAGGCGATCGCAATTGATTAGCTCAACTCCCGCCTGCGCGCTCGTCGTGTGGTCGCGGTGTTAGACAACGTCTTTTGCATGAAATCGCGGCGCTGCCGGTGTGCCAACTTCCTGTTGCTGGATTCCAGCTGCGTTGCGCATCGAGGTTTCAACGAGCCTTTCTTAGAGGAGTCGATACGAATGCATCGTCGACGGGCCTTTACATTGATCGAATTGCTGGTGGTGATCGCAATCATCGCCGTGCTGATCGCGCTCTTGCTGCCGGCAGTGCAGGCGGCGCGCGAGGCGGCGAGGCGAGCTCAGTGCATCAACAATCTCAAGCAACTGGGTCTCGCCATGCAGAATTACCATTCGGGCTACAACTGTTTTCCAGTCGGCTTTCTTTACAACTACAACCCACCAACGGTGGGGGTTCTGGCAGGTACGCCGGGATTTCACTACGCCTGGTCGATTCTTGCGCAGATGACACCGTTTCTGGAACAGACGAATGTGTTCAACGCCGCCAACTTCAACTGGCCATTCGCGCAGGGTCCCTCGGGTGGCTACGCGATCTGGCCGGCCAACTTGACCATCATGAATACCACGGTCAGTCTATTCCTCTGCCCGAGCGACGGTTTTCCGCCGCCGCGCCTCCCTCGGGGCCAAACAACTACGTGTTCTGCACGGGTGACGGCGTCACAAGTGCCGGCGCAGCCACCGACCCGACGGTGGGAGTCGGCTCACCCACAGGTGCCAACGGCACCTTTATCACCGACGTTCCCCAGTCGCTCGCGACGATCACCGACGGCTCGAGCAACACGGTGGCAGCCTCAGAATGCTTGGTTGGCGATGGATCTTCGCCGCCGTATCCGTTCGCTCGCTTGCTAGGCCTCTGCTCAGCAACTTCCCTCACGGTGGCGGCGTGCCAAGCGCCCAACGAGGGATACATTCCCAAGGGGTCGCAGTGGTGGTTCGGTGATTGCCGTAACGTTCTGTACAACCACTACCTCACGCCGAATTCCAAGCTGCTCAGCGACTGCGAAGGGGGTAATTATCACATGCCGGGTTGGAAAGCTGCCCGAAGCAACCATCCTGGTGGCGCGAACGCGATGTTCTGCGACGGACACGTCGCCTTCATCAAGGACTCGGTCAATCAACCGACCTGGCAAGCGCTAGGCACTCGCAACGGAGGAGAAGTGATTTCGTCCGACTCTTACTGACGAGAGCACCATACCCAGAACCGGATATCGGAGAACCTTCGCGATGCGAGTCTTGATTTTGCCAACGCTCTTTATTCTGGCTCTGCCGCTCGTGGCGGCGGGCTGCGGGGGAAGCTCTTCCTTGAGCGATGCTCAGGTGGTGACGCCATCACTTGCTCCGACTCCCGAGCTCAAGGCCGCAATGGAGCTTGGGTCGGCCCAAACGCTGGAGAAGTCGCGCAAGACCAAAGAGGCGCTGAGCGCATTCCGTCGGATCGTGACGGAGTATCCCGACAGTCCCCAGGCCAAGATCGCCGCCGAACGGCTCAGTGCGATTGGCTCGAAGTGAGCGAAATGAATGTCGTCGAAGGGGTGGCGACTTCTTTCTCACAACCTCCTTTTGAACCGTTGCGGGATCGATGAGAGAAGTTGTCCCGGCAATCCTCAGTTGTCCATCAGAAATTGGAATTGCTCATGAGCAAATTCACCACGGGTTGCTTTGTGTTCGCCTTTGCGAGCTTGGGGGTTGTTTATGTGTGTAGTCAAGTGCAATACACACGGACCGAGCCCTCCCGGGCCGCTCCAATCTTGATCGAGGGACCTGCGAAACACCTCGTCAAACCGGAGATGCTGATCGCCACCGCGAAAATGACGGATGTCGCGGCGCCGAGTTTGCGAGCCCAGGCCACCGATGAGAATTACTACGACATCGACGAGTTGACGAAGGAAAGCCCGGTGGTACTCGTCTTTATCAAGGACGGCTGCCCTTGCAGCCACGCCGCGCAGCCATTCTTCAATCTGCTCTTTGATGCTTACGGCAACCACGCCCGCTTTTTCGGCGTCTTCGATGGTAGCGTGTCGGACGCCAAGAAATGGGCCAAGCAAAATCAATCCTCATTTC
Organism: uncultured Isosphaeraceae bacterium; assembly: GCA_963850935.1. Taxonomy (GTDB): domain Bacteria; phylum Planctomycetota; class Planctomycetia; order Isosphaerales; family Isosphaeraceae; genus CAWFRS01. The sequence goes on along the minus strand of CAWKNT010000022.1, from coordinate 126,139 downwards.
CCCTCTTGAGCGACCCTGACCTGCGCACGGTCCACGAATACAAAGCTGAAAATTCGGCCTACGTGGCGCTCATCGCACGGGGGCGGAAGATCGAAAAGCTCTGGCCGGGCTATTCGGTTGACATGCTGGCGGATGCAGCCGAGCGATTGGCTCGGCTTACCGGGGTCAATGCAAAGTCAATCGTCATCCGTGAGGCACCGACGGAGATGACGACGGGATGTCCTTACTGACATTCTGCGGCTCGTTGATCGGCCGGGTTGTCGCCTTGGCTTGCTGTTGTCGAGATTGGGAGACGCGCGGCCAAATCCCGGCGTCTCGCCTTGAAGAGACTCCTTCCCAGAGGAGTAGCCCGACCAAATCGGATCAGGCGGTGAGTACCGGGTCGGGCAATTGATCGGCATTCACAACCCCGCCAGCTGGGGCGGACGACCTCCTCGTCCGGCCCCGGCACCGACGTCTTAGCCGGCAAGCTCGGTGCGGCTGCCAGCAGCGTGATAGGCCATTACGTTTGAAACAAGCGAATCTAGTCGTTCCTCGTCGCAAACTGCCTGTGTCCTCGACGTGCTGCCGAGCCAGCGCAGATCGAGCCTCTTGCAGGCGCAGGCAGCCGCTGAGGTGAAGCGATGATGTCAAATTCGGTCGACAGCAACCAACATGGAGTTATTCTGATGAGCGAATTGTTTTCCAGACGGACGGCAATTGCCGGAGGGATTGGGCTGGCCAGTGGAATCGGCCTGCTCGCGACGGAGACCCTGGCCAAAGCGGCCGGCACCCAAGACGATCAACATGGCCACGCGCAGGAGGACCCGTCGCGAAGTCGCTCGCGGCGTCGGTCGCCAAGGGGGGGGAATACTCGCTTCCACCCTTGCCCTATGCGTATGACGCCCTCGAGCCGTCGATCGATACCGAGACGATGCGGCTGCACCATGACAAGCACCACGCCGCGTATGTGAAGGGAGCCAACGACGCGTTGGCGAAACTCGCCGAGTCACGCGAGGGAAAGCTCGACCCGTCGGCGCTTTCCGATCTGACGGAGAAGCTCACCTTCAACCTGAGCGGCCATCTCTTGCACTCAACGTTTTGGGCCATCATGGGGCACCCGAGCGGGGAGCCCGCAGGAGATTTAGCCATCGACATCAAGAAACATTTCGGTTCCCACGACAAATTCCAGACGCATTTCTCGACTGTGGCAACCCAGGTCCAGGGGAATGGCTGGGGCGTGCTCGCCTACGAGCCCATTTCGGAGAAGCTGATCGTGCTCCAAGCCCGGAACCACCAGTTGAGTGTTGCATGGAACGCGATCCCGCTTTTGGTGATCGACGTATGGGAGCACGCCTATTATCTCAAGTACAAGAATGTCCGGGCTGATTACGTGAAAGCCTTCTGGAAGGTCGTCAACTGGGGCGCTGTCGATCAGTGGTACGGGCTCATCAAACGGAAACACCACGAGCCCGGCCACGAGTCGCACGCCCATTGATTGACGATGCAGTTCGTCGTGTCTTGAGTTTGTACCCATTCATCGCAAGGAGTTACGTCATGAAAAAAGTGATTTGCGCTTTGTTCGTGCTGGGACTTGTCACCCTATCGGGCCTGGCAAGCCAATTCGCCAGGTCCGACGATGAGAAGACTCCGACCATTAAGGAAGTCATGCAAAAACTCCATAAAGGGCCCAGCGCCGCCCTGGCAAAGCTCAAGAAGGATCTTGCCTCAGACTCGCTCGACTGGAAAGACATCCAGGCGAAGACCAACGAGTTCGAGACGTACGGGGCTGCTCTTCCCAAGAACGACCCACCCAAGGGGGAGAAGCAGGATTGGCAAAAACAGGCCGACTCGTATTACGCCAATGCCAAGAAACTGAACAAGTCCGCAAAGGAGGAAGACAAGGACGGCGTAAAAGCCGCTTTCGCGAAGATTTCAAACGCGTGCGCCGCTTGCCACAAGGCCCACAGGCCCAACTGACGACCACCAGATCCCGGGCCCGTGCGCCTTAGGGACAAGGCGGCGGGCTCGGAATAAAACAACGAGCGGCGCTCTTCGCTCTCAGTAACCCCGTGCCCAAGCGGAATTCGTCACCCGACCACTGGCAGGTTCAGATAACGATCCTGGACTCGACGGGACGGTCTGGCGCGCGCTGGGAACCGTTGCTGGCCGGGAAGTGATCAGCTCCGACTCGTACTGACCATTCCTGGGCACATTCGCGTATGGCCCACGTTGATCGCCTGGGAGCCGCGGCGAATTGGGCGCCCCTTGACTCCCAAGCTTCCCCGCTGCACGATAACCTGTTGAATCTGACGACCGAGGTCCAGACCGAAGATTCCTGAAGGTACCGCGCGTGCGATCCGCTAATCGTTCCATTCCGATTCACGCGCTTTGTCGCTGGACCCTTTTGGCGGTCGTGCTTGCGGCACTCGTCTCGGTGCAGGGCGTCACCGCCTCATCCGTGTTGTCGGCTGGCGAGATCGACGGCGTGCGGCACAACTGTAAATGCGGCGCAAGTTGCCGCGGTGAGTCGTGCTGCTGTGGTCCGCGCCAGTCGCAGATTCGGCAACCAGCTCCTCCTGTGCCTCCCGCCGAGCTAGACGGTGCTCATGCCAGTCCATGCCAATTGAATTCCGCCCCGTGTGGCGATTCGGGCGTTCCGACTGCACCATCTGGCGGTGTAGTAACCAAGAGTGCTGTATCGATTGCAGTCGGCTGTCCGCGGTTAGACGCGGATGGTGTGCCGTTCACGGACAAAGCACAATCCCTCCTGCCCGCTCGGTTGGCTAGTCGGCACGATCGACCCCCGAGAATCCTCGACCTCGCCTGATTCCAGGCCATCGCGATCGACCTGACCGGCGTACCCACGCGCGCAACGTGCTCGTGGAGCCATACAACGTCTGTTGCCTGAAATCGCAGCGCCGCCCATACACGAACGTCGTGTCGCGGGTTTCATGTCGCGCTGCACATCGAGATTTTTTTGTGGGTATATTTGAAATGCACATTCGTAGCGCTTTTACTCTGATCGAACTGCTGGTCGTCATCGCGATCATCGCCGTGTTGATCGCCTTATTGCTCCCCGCCGTTCAGCCGCCCGCGAGGCGGCGAGGCGGGCGCAATGCACCAATAATCTCAAACAGATCGGCCTCGCCGTCCACAACTACGAGGGGGCGTGGAACGTTTTGCCGTCAGGTCGATATGGCTATCCGTATCTCTGGTCGTCGCTGGCTTCGCTGCTTAACTACATCGAGGCAGCGAACATGTTTAACGCGATCAACTTTGCGTTCCCGTCCGAGACCAATCAGTTGCCTTATCCCGCCAACACGACCGTCGAGTCGGCGGTGATCGCGGTGTTCCTCTGTCCGAGTGACGGGCAGCAAAGAGTGGATCCGATCAACTGGGGCGGCACGAACTACGTGTCGAATTCCGGAACCGGCACGATCAATAACGGCAACTTCAATATCGTCGCCGGTGCGGCACTGCCGGACGGCCCGTTCTATAACACGAGCGCGATTCGCTTCGCCGCGATCACCGACGGGCTCAGCAACACCGCCGGTTACAGCGAAACGATCATGGGCAATAACATCACTACGTCGCCGGGAAGTTCACCACCGTCAGACTGCGAGGAGGCAATTTGCCCTGTTCAATACATCGGAAATCCTCTTGACGTTCCCGTCGTCCTACTTCCTGCCGCCAAGCACATTGATTCCCCAGTGCGCCACCCCTGATCAGTGGGCGGGAGACCGGGGCCGCGAATGGTCGCGCGGCAGCTTCATCATGGCGTCCTATAACCATTTTTACACTCCAAACAGCAAGTATCCGGATTGCACCGACACCGGGCGAAACGCGGCGGTGACGGGCCCGCGGAGCTTTCATCCGGGAGGTGTCAACATGCTGATGCTCGACGGGCACGTCCAATTCGTCAAAGACAGCGTGAGCCTGCCTACGTTCCGCGCAATTTCCACGCGGGCCGGCGGCGAAGTGATCTCGTCGGATTCACTTTAACGGCCCCTGTTTTTCCCATACCTGGTTCTCAGAGGCGCGGTCGGACTCGGCCGCGTGCTCCGAGCAACTGCCTGCAATCGACGAGATTCTGGAGGTTCACCATGATCGAGATCGAGCAACCCGGCATGCGCAAACCTTGGCCCGACTATCGAGCGGTCTGGCGCTGGCATTTTTACGCCGGCCTGTTTTGCATCCCGTTCATCATCGTTTTGGCTAGCAGCGGGTCGATCTACCTTTTCAAACCGCAGATCGAGTCGTGGATCGACCACGATTACGACAATCTTGCGATCAAGGACCGTCCCGCCAGCGCCGCCGACCAGATTCGCGCCGCCCTCGCAGCCATTCCCGGTTCGACATTGAACGCTTACGAAGTGCCGGAAGGCGCTGGCAGCGCCGCCCGGGTGATTGTTAGTCACGAGGGAAAGGCGATCCGTGTGTATGTGCATCCGGAAACCCTGCAAGTTCTCAAGACGGTCGATGAGAACGCTCGATTCATGAAAGTCCTCTTCCGCTTACACGGCGAGCTTCTCATGGGTAATCGCGGTTCCGCGGTCGTGGAACTGGCGGCGTCGTGGGCGATCATCATGATCATCACCGGCATTTTCCTGTGGTGGCCCAGGAAGGCAAAGACGCTGGGAGGCATTGTCTATCCGCGACTTGCGCGGTGGGTCTCGCATCTTCTGGCGCGACCTCCACGGCGTCACCGGCTTCTGGATTTCCGGCCTGGCGTTTTTTCTTTTATTCAGCGGCCTGCCCTGGGCGAAATTCTGGGGTGACTATTTCAAGAACATGCGACGCTTAACCGGCACGGCCGTGGCGCGGCAGGACTGGACGAACGGGCAAGCCTCGATCGCCGCATCGCAAATCGGCGAGCTCGACCGGTGAGCACGACGAGCATCGCCCGAAATCGGGCTGGCGGTCGGAGCCGCGGGGCCACGCCCAGTGACCTGACCGCCGTGGACAGAATCGTCGCGACGCTCCGCCCGCTCGAATCTGCTGGCGCCGGTGGTCATCGAACCCCCTGCCGCTGGTTCCGGCTGATTGGACCGCGAAGTCGATGACGCCGAATCGTCCGAGGCGTGTCGACCTCGTGGTGGATGGCGCGACCGGCGCGATCAAGGATCGCACCGATTTCAAGGACCGGCACTTGATCGACAGGATCGTCGGGACTGGCATCGCGGCTCACGAAGGGCAACTCTTCGGTTGGCCCAACCAGCTCTTGGGGCTGTTCACTGCCATGGGCTTGATCCTGCTCTGCGTGAGTTCGGTCGTCATGTGGTGGCGTCGACGTGAACGGGGTAGTCTGGGCGCGCCGGATCCCGCGGCGAGCCCCCGTTTCTCGCGCGGCCTTGTCATTCTCGTCGCACTGTTCGGTACCTATTTGCCCCTCTTCGGTGCATCCCTCATCGCTGTGTTGGTCCTGGAATGGACGCTGCTTCGCAGGATCCCGAGGATTCGCGATTGGCTGGGGCTAGAGCCTCCCGTCGCCCAATCGGTGACTTCGGAGGCCTTTGGCTGATTGTATGGGCCAATCGTTGTGCGTGCAGTTGCCGCGAGAGAGAAATGCAAAGGGCACATCGGCATCAACGATGCTCTGTTGAGACAACGCCTGCCTGTAACGGTATTTTAATTTTTTCAGGGAGACTGTTGCGATCGAAACGACTTTTGTCATACGATGATTGGCCGAGCACCAAAAAGAGGATTTTGCCACCATGTATCGACCGATTTCTAGCTGGGCCGGGGTGATAGCTGTGACAGCGGTTATGGCTTGCGGCGAGCTTGTCCGAGAGGCCCCGGCGCAGACGGTCGTCGTTTACTCGTCGCTCGATCGGGAATTCTCCGAGCCGGTGCTAAAAGCGTATGGGCAGCGAAGCGGCGTTCGAGTGCTACCCAAATTTGATGTCGAGAGCACCAAGACCGTCGGCTTGACCAATTTGATCGTCACCGAGGCCGCGCGGCCGAGGTGCGACCTGTTCTGGAACAACGAGATCTTGAACACCCTGCGGTTGAAAGAAAGAGGATTGCTCGCGCCATTTCACCCGAGCCATGCCGGCGAACTACCTGAGACCTTCAGGGCCAAGGATGCTTTGTGGTATGGTTTCGCTGCACGTGCTCGCATTCTCATCGTCAACACCAAGCTCGTGACCGAGGGCAATCGTCCCAAGGGAATCAAAGACCTCCTCGATCCCAAATGGAAAGGGAAGATCGGCATTGCCAAGCCGCTCTTCGGCACGACGGCCACGCACGCCGCGTGCTTGTTCGCGGCATGGGGCGACGCCAAGGCCACGCGATTCTTTCGTGATCTGAAAGCCAACGGAGTGCACGTGTTTTCGGGCAATAAGCAGGTCGCGCTGGCCGCCGGGTCGGGGGAGATCGCAATTGGACTGACCGACACCGACGACGCGATGGGTGAGATCGATGCCGGCAGCCCGGTGTCAATCGTCTACCCGGATCGCGCGGCGGAGGGCCTGGGCACTCTGTTCATCCCCAACACTTTGGCGATCATCAAGGGATCGCCCCATCCCAAAGATGCTGAGTCGCTGGCCGATTACCTGCTAAGCCCCGACGTAGAGGCAAATCTTGCCCGCGGGCCGAGGCGCAGATCCCGCTTTTGAGAAGCACGAATGTCGAGGCGCGGGTCGAAACACCCAAGACTGTGCACGCGATGGAGGCCGACTTCGAGGCGGCGGCGAGGCTCTGGGATAAGGTCGCCGCCTTCCTTGTCTCTGAATTCGCGGACAACTGAGTCGGTACGGAGAGAAACCATGAAACTGGGACAATCGCTGCCCCTCATCGCCGTGCTGCTCTCGGTCGTGTCTCTCGCGGCCGAGGTGGCCAAGACGACATGGAACTTCGAGAACGACGAGCCCGGCAAGATCGCCAAGGGGTTCTCCAACGAGGTTGGCCAGTGGGAGGTCGCCAAGGACGGAGACAACCATGTCCTCGCCCAGAGGGCCAAGAACGACGACGCCACGTTCAACGTCGCCCTGGTTGAGGGCATAAATTACAAGGACGTCGATCTGAGCGTCAGGTTGCGGGCGGTTGCCGGCGAGGTCGATCGCGGCGGTGGCGTGGTCTGGCGGGCCAAGGACGCGAAGAATTATTACATCGCTCGCTACAACCCGCTTGAAGACAACTTCCGCGTGTACAAAGTTGTGGGCGGCAAGCGGCACGATGTTCAAGAATGCCAAAACTCCCGGCGACGAGATGTGGCACACTCTTCGAGTGACGATGGTCGGCTCGAAAATCACCTGCTACTTGGACGGCCAGAAGCATCTGGAAACGGAGGATGCGACACTCCCTCTTGCAGGGAGAATCGGCCTGTGGTCCAAGGCAGACGCCCAGTCATATTTCGATGAACTCATCGTGAGCGAGTGATGCGGCGAAACTTACACACCGCGAACTGTGGCGAAAACTCTCCCAAGTCCCCTATTCTTGTACCCATCGTGTCGCTCTTGGTCCCGGCGCACGACATATTCCGTATGATGTAATGAGAAAACGAGGGTTCCATGGCGAGATCCGCGAATCGGATCGGTTTCACGCTCATCGAGCTTTTGGTTGTGATCGCGATCATTGCGTTGTTGATCGGCCTGTTATTGCCCGCCATTCAGGCCGCGCGCGAGGCGGCCCGCCGCATGCAATGCACGAACAATTTGAAGCAGATCGGGTTGGCGATGCACAATTACGAGTCGGCGATCGGCGGCTTTCCACCGTCGATGTGCGCCTCGGGTTTCGCCAACACGGTGTCCTGGATCAACGGCTGGAGTGCCTTGGCTCGCATCCTTCCCTACTCTGAGCAGGGCAATCTGTTCAACACGGCCAACTTCACGTTGTGGAAGGAAGACGCCCAGAATGCGACCACAATCGGCCAGACCCTGAGCCTATTGACCTGCCCGAGCGAGATCCAGCCACAGGTATCGTCGCACGACTACGGCATGGCTGGTGTGACCAGCTACGCCGTGAATCAAGGCGATTGGTTCGTCTGGGGAGGGTTCAACGGTCCTCAGAACCGCAACGCCTTCGGCATGAACCGGAGCCGTAGATTCGCCGAATTCGTCGACGGCACGAGCCAGACCTTGATGGCAGCCGAGGTCAAGACCTACCAGGCCGCCTCGAATTGCCGGTTCACGACACTGCCTTCGGTCAACAATCCCAATAGCATCCCCAGTCCGTACGCGAACCCGTTCGCCGTCGCGCCGGAGTATGACAACGGCGTCTGCATGACCGAAAACCAGTTTGAGTTCCACACCGAGTGGTCCGATGGCAACGTGCACGCGGCCGGATTCACAACGGCCTGGCCGCCCAACAAGGCGATCATCGGTCCCCCGGGCTCGTTGTACCCCGGGATGGATCTCGATTTGAACGGCCTAAACGAAGAGCTCGGCGGCCCTACCTTTGCGGCAATCAACTCACGCAGCTATCACCCAGCCGGGGTCAACGCCCTGTTGGCCGATGGCTCGGTCCGGTTCGTCAAGAGCACGATCGACGGGATGGTCTGGCGCGGGCTGGGGACCGTCGCCGGTGGCGAAGTGGTGAGCAGCGACGCATACTGATCCCGCGGACGGAGGTGGTTCGATGGGGCGTGCTCTCATTCTTTTCACCCTGCCAATCCTGTTGGGTGCCGGTCTTCAACCGACTTTTGCATCCGAGAGGCCAGAGGATATTCGTTCGAGTCTGAAGCTTGTGCGAACCTTTCCGCTCGAGGGGGTTCGTGGGGCCGCTGATCGGACCGGAATCTCCGGCCGAATCGATCACATGCGGTACGATCCCGAGACCAGCCGGCTGTTCATTGCGTGCGTGGCGAACGGCTCGCTGGAAGCGATTGACCTCGACTCCGGGGCACGGGCCGGAACGGTCGCGGGACTTCGTGGCCCGCAGGGCGTCGGCGTCGCTGGCCATTTTGTCTATGTCTCGACTGGCGACGACGGCCAGTTACATCAGTTCGACACCCGCAAGTTAGCGGCCGGGAAATCGGTCGCGGTTGGTGATGATGCGGATAATGTCCGGGTCGCCCCCGACGGCAAGATCTGGGTGAGCTTTGGCGGAACTGGGCGTGGTGGGATCTCCTGCTTTGACGGCGAGACGCTGGTCTGGGAACGGACACTACAATTGCCACGGATGCCGGAGGGATTTCAGCTTGATCCTTCTGGCGCGGGGATCTTCGCCAACGTGCCTGCGGGTAAACGGTCGGCGGAAGACGGCACGGTGGTCGGGCTGAATCGTCAGAACGGCGACCGGCTCTGGGAGCGCAAACTCGTTGGTCGGGCGGGCAACTTCCCGATGACATTGGATTCGGCCAACAATCGGCTTTTTGTTGTTGCGAGGATGCCGGCTCGGCTCATCAGCCTGAGTACGCGCGATGGCTCGATCCTCGGTGAAACCCCGTGTCCTCCGCAATCAGACGATTTGTTTTTCGATCCGCGGTCGGGTTTGGTCGCCGTGATTGGCGGCGGAGTGTTGCCCACTGCGACCGACCCCGGCGGGGCTGGAGCCTCTCTTGACGTTTTCGTGATTGACCGGTCAGGCCGGCCCTCGAGATTGGGCGGCTCATCCTTGCCGCCGCACAGCCGGACTGGAACACTGGTCGTCGATCGGCAAACGATCTATGTCGCCGTGCCGGCGACACAGGACAGGCCAGCTGAGATACGAGAATATCGCTTCCAAGAATAAGATTGGTCCACAAGACTCACGCGGTGACCCTGCAGATTGGATTTTTGCAACGTTTTCGACGGCGAAGACTATCGACTCGTGAAGACCGACATCCCCACTGCCCGGGGCGCCCGGACGTCATTCTTCGATCTCAACGTCGGTCGCCTCTACGTCGGCGTGCCGCGCCGAGCGGAACAGCCGGGGCGGATCAATCCCGAGATCTGGGTCTTCGCGGCGCGGCCGTAAGACCTGATGTGCGGAGAATCGCACTCTCGAGAACGCGAGGGCTTACTCAGTCCCGTAGCCCGGCCAACTTGGCAGTCGCTCGTCAAACACAACTCGACCAGCGGCGATTTCTTGACCGTCGCCGGTGAGAACTTGGCCTGTGGATCGCGCTCTCTGCAATTGACATTTCTCGGAATTCTTGCCAAGGCAATGGCTTATGGAATGTTACTTCCACGGCATGAAGCGTGCTTAGAGGGTGTGTCGCGTGTCAGTAAGACGATTTCACGACACCGACGCCAGATCCATGTACGGAATATCGCCCATGCCAGACGTTCGCCGCGGTTTTACGCTGATCGAGCTTCTTGTGGTCATCGCGATCATCGCGGTGCTGATCGCCTTGCTTCTGCCGGCGGTGCAGTCCGCACGTGAGGCCGCGAGGCGCAGTCAATGCATTAACAACCTCAAACAGATGGGGCTGGCGTTGCACAATTATCACGATGCAGTTTTAACATTTCCGCCAGGGTATATCGCCGCCAGTCCTTACAAGGACGGGGAAACCGATGTATCGCCCGGTTGGAGCTGGGCATCCATGATTCTGCCGCAGCTCGATCAATCGCCGCTTTACGCGGCGACCAACTTCTGGCTGCCGGTGGCGGCCCCGGCGAACACGACGTCGATCCAGACCAGTCTCAATGTCTTTCTCTGCCCGTCCGACCAGATCCCGGGTCGGACGTTCGCCGTCACCGACGGCTTTGGCAACACGGTCGCGACCGTCGCACCGAGCTCGTACACCGACTGCACTGGCAGTGACGCCGCGGATGTAGCGACGGGTCTCAATAATGACGGTTTGGGTAATGGGTTATTTTATCGCAACAGTTCAATTCGAATCGGAGCGATCACTGACGGGACCAGCCAAACCGTCATGCTGCTGGAACGGGCGTGGGGAGACTCCGAGGGGACGTGGACCGGCGCAATCCTGGGGGGTTTCATCCTGCGCGGTCCCCAAAATCCTTGTCCGGGCTCCGCCTTGCTACCTATCTCGCCCCAGCCCTGGTACAAGCGCACTGCCACATGATCAACACGAACGCGGATAGTGACAGCGGGCTGGATGACCCGTCGAGCTTCCATCCCGGGGGTGCGAATATTCTCTTCAGCGACGGCTCGGTGCACTTTCTCAGGAGTATCACGAACGACATGGGAACCAATCCCGACGGTTCGACGCATTACACGCCGTCGAGCTTGATCTTCCAGGCGCTCGGTACGCGCGCCGGTGGCGAGGTCGTCAGCTCGGACTCGTATTGAGCAATGGTCAATAACCCTCGCTCCTGCACAAGCAAGGCTACAGCGGTCCCAGCATCGAAGTGGATGTTTTGCGTCGGAGGTAATGAAGCGATGTGGCAACGTCGGATAAAAACGGCAGTGACTTTCGTTCTGTTCTCGGCCGCTGGCTGTTCAAGCTCAGAGCAAACGCCCATGCTGGCCGGAGGCCGCGAGGTCAATTCGTGGCTTGTCGCGTTGCACGACCCCCAGCCGAAAGTTCGGCGGCAGGCGGTGCTGAAACTGGGTAATGTAGGCGATGCCGATCCCGCCGCGGCGGAGGGTTTGGCCGACGCACTGCGCGACACCGATGCCCTGATTCGCAGCGATGCGGTCCTCGCGATTGCCAAACTGACCAAGCCGAGTGAAACCATCCTGGCCCAGCTTCGAGTCATGAGCGGCAGTGATCGCGACGCACGCGTTCGCGATTACGCGCAAAAGGCGATCAAGCGTTTTGGCGCGGCGGAATAATCAAGCGTGCTACGAGGACTCTCAATTTCTTCTTTCCGGCGTACCTGCCGTGAGGTTGAACCATGGTGACAGCATCGCGTCGATCGTTTCTAGGAATCAGCATGCGGGCCGCGGGATTGTTGGGTTTTGCGTTCAGACCCTCAATTTGCCTCGGGGACGACACCGACACGGCCGCCGAGTTGACCGCGAAAGCGGTCGGCTTCCTGCGGTCGCGGCAGGCCACGGATGGCAGTTGGTCGGGTGATCGCAAAGAGCCCGGAATCACAGCTCTGGTGGTGACGGCGTTGCTGCACTCGAGCCGCGTGACACCAGAGGACCCGGCCGTCACCAAAGCGTTCGCCTACCTCGAGCGCTTCGTCGGATCCAAGGGAGGGCTGTCAGAGGCTCCTCACTCCGTTTATTCGACCTCGGTGGCAATCATGGCTTTTCAAGCCGCCAACAAGGGAGGTCGTTATGATCGCATCATCAAAGGTGGACAGGAATTCCTCAAGGCCACCCAGTGGGACGAAGGGGAAGAAAAGGGACGAGACAATGACTTCTACGGCGGTGCTGGCTACGGCGGCCAGAACAGTCGTCCGGACCTATCGAACACCTCATTCATGATGGAGGCCCTGCGTGATACGGGTCTGCCTGCCGACGACCCCGCGCTGCAAAAGGCACTCGTGTTCGTCTCCCGTTGCCAGAACTTGAAAAGCGAATTCAATGACCGGCAGTGGGCAAGCAAGGTCAACGACGGCGGATTCATCTACACGGCGGCCAACGGGGGCTCGAGCGTTGCCGGCAAGACCGATGACGGCGGCCTCCGCTCATATGCCAGCATGACCTACGCGGGCCTGCGGAGCATGATCTACGCGGGCCTGACCGCGGATGACCCAAGGGTCAAGGCGGCCCGCGACTTTATCAGCAAGCATTATTCCCTCGACGAAAATCCCGGTCTCGGCCAGCGCGGACTCTATTACTACTACCAGACATTCGCCAAGACGCTCTCGCTCCTCGGTAAGCCGGTTTTTGTCGATGGCTCGGGCAACGAACACGACTGGCGCGCCGACCTCGTGGCTGCGTTGGCCAAACGTCAGGATTCGAAAGGGAGCTGGGTCAACAGTACCGCCGGATTCATGGAAGGGGATGCAAATCTTGTGACGGCTTACGGTGTGTTGGCCCTCGCTCATGCAACACGCAAGCCTTGAGCCGCGCAGTCTGCCGAATTGAATCATATAAACTGAATTATATGATAATCTCAAAAAGCACTCGGACCGTCTCGAGAGGAGTCGCGCACCGAAACCCGGAAGAATCCGTCGACCCAGCCGGCCACAGCACCGCGACGATCACAAGCCTTGCCCGTTTGAAGCTCTGCCAGTTGCGTAAGCGAGGCGGCGGGCGAGGAATGCTCTAACGAATGTGACAGTTGACGGATGAGTCGGATCCAATCTCATCCCGGAGAAACCGGGGTTTGAAACGAGCTATGGGATCAGATAGCAGCTTCGCGATATGCAAGCGTGCAATGGCGTTCGTCATCACCGGCGCGCTATCGCGCCGTACGTGCCGGCGCTGGCGACGGATCGGAGCCGGAGTCGCCGCCCGTCGGGAAGTTGGATTGGCGTTGACGCCGTGCTCCGGCATACGCCGGTCCTTGCCGTCGCCCCACGGCTTTCGGGTGCGCACATTCCGATGAACGGGCCCGTCAATTCACCGACGAGCGAACAGGTAAACGGCGGACTTGCTGAACCGCGCAGCCGTGACGCCCCGCGCAGCTGCGGCGGCCAGGTCACACGCGAAACCGACCGGTCCGCTGCAACGGGACTTGCGTGGCTTGTTAAAAAGCAGAGCGAGGATGGTTCATTCGGCAGCGGTTCCTACCGGCACAACATCGCGATTACCAGCTTGGGCGCGCTGGCCTTGATGGCGTCGGGGTCTTCGCCCGGGAGGGGTCCGTTCGGAGCAGCGATCGACGCTTCGTTGCGCTTTGTTTTGGAGAACTCAAGCCCTTCCGGTTTGCTCGTTGTCCCCGACACAAATACCCAGGGGCCGATGTACTCGCACGGCTTCGGTACGCTGTTCCTCGCCGAGGCCTACGGCATGTCGCACCGACCGGAACTCCGAGAAAGGCTTCAGAAGGCGGTCCGACTGATCATCGACACTCAGAATGCAGAAGGAGGGTGGCGTTACCAGCCCGTTCCGCGGGACGCCGATCTGTCGGTGACGATTTGCCAGATCAACGCACTGCGTGCGGCGCGGAACGCCGGACTGTTCGTCCCCACCAAAACAGTAGACGCCTGCACGCGGTATGTCCGGCAGTCGCAGAATCCCGATGGCGGATTCCGGTACATGATGCAAGCGGGACCGAGTGCGTATCCCCGATCGGCGGCGGGCGTGGTCGCTCTGTACAGCGCGGCGGTGTACGATTCCAAGGAGGTCGAACGTGGAATTGTTTACCTGAAACAACACAGGGCCGAGGGAACCGTGTCCCGTGCCTATAACCACTACTTCTATGCCCAGTACTACGCCGCGCAGGCCATGTGGATCCGCGGCGGGGAAGACTGGATTGAGTGGTATTCGCCTGTAAGAGATGAACTAATCTCGAAGCAAACGCCGGAGGGAACGTGGCATGATACTGTTTGCGACGAGTACGGCACGGCGATGGCACTCCTCGTTTTGCAGATGCCGAATAACTGCTTACCCATTTTTCAGCGATGAGCGAACTGCGGTCGCTCGATTGATCTCATGGATGGGCGTCAATTCATGCTGGCTCATCGTAGAACGGACAAAGTCCGAGGAACGGGAAATCGCGCATCTGTAGATTGAAACCGGGCACTCCCGGTAGAAGACGTATTGACACGCACTGTCCGGGTTCCTACGCTTTGGATCTAATGACATTGAATCTCAATGTCAAAGGCTAGTTTTCGTCCGGTTCGGCCTTGGTCCCGTCGAACTTGTGACATCTTTTCGCAAATAAGGGACCATTCCGTGTCGAAGCTCGCAGCAACTTACGACTGCTCCGCAAGGCCTGAGGGCCTGTCCGTATTCTCGTCGGCTGATCGGCAGCGTGGTTTCACGTTGATCGAGCTCTTGGTGGTGATTGCAATCATCGCTGTCCTGATCGCGCTACTCTTGCCTGCGGTACAGGCCGCGCGCGAGGCGGCGCGGCGCCTTCAGTGCACAAACAACTTGAAGCAGCTCGGGCTGGCTCTGCACAACTACGAGGGCACCTGGAGTTGTCTGCCGGCCGCGGCCCAGGGCGGGTTTGCCGAGGTCTATCTCAATTTCACCGGCTACAGCCAGATCCTGCCGTATCTGGAACAAGGCAATGCCTTCAACGCCACCAATTTCGGCGTTTCGCAGGCGTATGGTCCCTACGAGTACTTCGGCTGGTCTGACCCTTCCAACACGACGACGTTTCAATTTCAGGCTGCCGTATTTCTTTGCCCCTCGAACCGAGCCTCGGGAGAAGTCGGCAGTAGCTTGACCGATCCGTTCGTTTGGTCCGTCGATCGGGCCGCCGTGACCGACTACCTGTTCAATGCGGGGGCAGATAACTACATCGCCCCACCATATCAAAATCCGCAGTTGCGCGGCCCGATCGGCTTCGACACGCGCTCGCGTTTGGCCGAGTTCACTGATGGATTGTCGCAGACCTTCGTCATCGGCGAGGCGGCCGGCGGGAATCATGCCAACCGGCGGTATGCGGTCGGCGCCGGAGCAAACCGGACCTGCAACCCACTGACGTCCGGATACACTTATGGCGGAATGTATTCATACAATTCAGTATCGTACGACAACCTGATGTTCATGGCGTACGGCCGCTGGGGCAG
Source organism: uncultured Isosphaeraceae bacterium (assembly GCA_963850935.1). Lineage (GTDB taxonomy): Bacteria > Planctomycetota > Planctomycetia > Isosphaerales > Isosphaeraceae > CAWFRS01. The sequence goes on along the minus strand of CAWKNT010000022.1, from coordinate 110,684 downwards.
CTGGGGAACCGGCGTAATTATCGGTGGACTGGCGGCACGTACGGTCGACGAAACGGGCGCCTTCTACGCGCCAGACGACTGCGGGTCCGACTCGATCACCGATATGTGGAGTCCGCCGACCTCGGGCTCCGCTGGTCCCGGCCAGCGCGTGCCCAATTTTCGGAGCGTCCATCCCTCGACTCTCCAGTTCACGATGGGCGACGGCAGCGTGCGTTCCATTATGAACACGATCAATCTAGCCGTGTATAAAGGCCTGTCGACCCTCGCCGGTGGCGAGATTCTTTCCGCCGACCAATATTGAAAGCGAGCGACACCATGCGGACCTACACGCCGACGGGCGTTGCGGCATTTGTGACTGGATGCTTGCTGGGTGGGATAACCGCCGGTTGCGGCGACGCCACGAACCCAAACCTGTCGCCAATTTCAGAGCACGCCGTCGACCGCCATCAGCAAGCGCTCCGATACGCGCAAGAGCTTGCGGCCAAGAATCAACGGGCCGAGCAAAAGGCCATGGCGCGGATGGCTCGATCGGCGCCGCGAAAATGAAGTTCCATGGCAGCCCGGCAAGTGGCTCGCAAAAGCCAACTATTTACGCATATACGCTTATTTGATTACATTTACTCCAGTAACTGCATCGAGGGATTACATGCGACTTTTTCCAAAAGTTACTCGAAAGAGCCGGCCAGCGCGTTTGCTGGTAGCTGGTGGGTGGATTGGGCTGACACTTTTGACGCCAGGTCTTGCCCGGGCGCATTTCCTGTGGCTCACCGCCGAGGGCGACAAACCGTCGGTTCACGCATTCCTGAGCGAGACACCCACGCCGGACGGGCCGGAGTTTCTCAAGCACATCGAACACGCCAGAATTACTTCGGGCGGGAAAGGCCTGAGCTGGACCAAGGCGGAAGATACGTTTCGCGTGAACCTGCTCGAGCCCCTTCCCGATGTGGTCGACGGTTTCTGCGATCTTGGGGTTAAGAACAGAGGTGGCGTGAGCTTTAGCCTCATCTACACGGCACGCGTGCAGTTCGGTCCGTCGGCTGCGGGCACGGCCGAGGAGGCCGATCATCTCCGCATGCGGCTGGTGGCGCAGCCGGGGCAAGCCCCGTTCGTCCTCGCGCGTTTCCGCGGGCAGCCTGCCTCGGGGGTTGTTGTCAAAGCGTTTCCCGCAGAAGGAGACGCCGTCGAGCTGAAATCCGACCAAGAGGGCCACGTCGTGCACCCTCTGGTTGGAAAGGACGGAACCGCATTTATCGGTAAGCGGTTTGAAAAGGCACCTGGAAATCGGGACGGTAAACCGTACGATGAGGTCCGTTACTACGCAACTTTGACAATTGCGCTTCCCGTGCGAAGAACGTGTCGGCGACGACAGCGTCGCTGTCCCAGACAGCCTTCGCAGTCCTGCCCGAAGCTGTGAATAGCTTCGGTGGCGCCGTGCTGGGAGATTGGCTCTACGTGTACAGCGGGCACACCGGCCAAACGCATCATTACGACGAGAGCACGACCACGAAGCATTTCCGCAGGCTAAACCTGAAGGACCGAACAACCTGGGAGGAACTTCCGTGCGGGCCGGCACTCCAGGGCGTCGTCCTTGTGGCGTATGAAGGTTCCCTCTATCGGATCGGCGGAATGTCGGCTCACAACCGGCCGGGCCAGCTGAATGACCTCCAATCAGTTGCCGATTTGCGCGGTTCGATACGCGGACCAAGGCTTGGACCATGATGCCGCCCCTGCCGTCTCCGCGGTCGACCCACGACGCAGTTGTCGTTGGCAGCAAGATCTATGTTGTCGGAGGCTGGTCGTTGCCCGGTGGCGGCTCGGAGAACGCCATTTACCTGGATACCGCGTTGGTGTTCGACCTGGCCCAAGAGGACAGCCGCTGGGAAAGCCTCCCGACTACCCCGTTTCGCCGCCGAGCGCTAGCTGCTGCCTCGATTAGCGGAAAGGTTTACGTGCTGGGCGGATTGACCGAGCATGGGAAAGTGGTCAAATCGGTCGATCTCTACGACCCGGCAACACAGGACTGGTCGAGGGGGCCCGACCTGCCGGGAGGCAAAATGCAGGGCTTCGGAACTTCGGCTTTTGGCGTAGCTGACCGCCTCTACGTCAGCGGCGGTGACGGAGTTGTTTACCGGCTAAACGAATTCGGCGACGGATGGGAAGTTGCCGGCAAGCTGAACCTGCCTCGGCTGACGCACCGTCTGTTGCCGGGCGTCGCAGACGACCTGCTGGCCGTCGGCGGGAGTCAGGCGCGATTGCCGGTGTCGCTGATCGAATCGATTCCGCTGGCCGCTTCGCATCGCGGTGCAAGGTAGAATGATCCGCGCACGGTCGCGTGATCAAAACGCAAGATAGGCTTATCTTTTATGCGAGCGGATGACTCTAATCGGTCAGCCTCCCCCATGCGCTAGATAGGCTTCCACCATCAGGACGCTGGGGCCGGCGCGCTTGATCACCGAAAGCCTCGTCTGGGCATCGAAATCTCTTCGAGTTGCTCACGGACAAACCACTGAAGGAAGTTGCTCGCGATATAATTCTTTTCCGCGTTTGCCAGGTCGACGAGTCCGTAAATCTGTTCGGTCGTGCGAAATTCCGAATCGAGCGCAGACTGGGCGGCCTCCTCGGCCGTGGAGAATTCGCTGGGGGGGGCAGGAACCGAAGGGATGACAACTTTTCCCCCCACCTCGAGCAAGAACTTGACGAATTTCATCGCATGCTCGCGCTCTTCCTCGGCCTGCTTGAAGTAAATCTTGGAACTCGATCAATTGGCAGACGTGGCGTGCTCTGGGGACAATAGCGGGCGGCGAAGTGATCTCGGCCGATTCGTATTGAAGGAGCCGTCTTTGGCGACGTCCGATCGAATGGCTCAAGCCTGCAATTTGGCTGATGCGCCTCGGACCACAGACCGTGCAACCCTCGACTCAGAAGGAGTCACTTGAGAGGATTTCTCCGTTATTGCGCGTAGCCAGTGCCCAGAAGGTGCGGAGGGCAGTGGAGGTCTTGAGAAACCGGACCGAGCCGTCCATGAAAAAGAAATTTCCGCCGCCAGGGTGTTGCGACTGGAAACCTCCGGGGCTGCCACCGGGATCGTTCACGCCGGACTGCCGGGAGTGGGCCAGGACAGCAATTATCGGCGGTCGCCAGTTGGAACAACCCAGTCCTCGCTGCGGGTTGTAGATCGCCTCTGCACCGGGATCACACCAACCCAGTTGGTGGTTACAAAGTGGTCGGAGCGTTCCGCAATTCCCATGGTATTCGAGGTTCCGTCGGTGATTTCTGCCACCCGGACGCGGCTGTTTCGGTGAAACATGCCATTAAACGGCTGATACTCATAACAACCGACCAGTGTATTGGGGTAGTCCGTGTTCGTTCCTCCCAGGATGCCCACATAACCACACGGGCGTAGGTCCGAGAGGATCGGCACTGGTGTGTTCGTGGCGGATGGAGGGTCTCCGCAACTGTACATAGAAACCGTATCAGGCCCTGTATCGCTGGGGCATATAAGCATACCAATCTTCGTCTCACGCGCCGTCATATTGGACGGGTCTGGGATCGACAAGCTGAAGTTGATGCCGTTACTGAGGTTTTGCTGCTCATAATAGGGGAACGACAAGGCAAAGAGACTCCAGCCAGGCCCGAGATCTGTAGGGAAAGCAGTGCAATTCCCGGCCGGCAGCGTCCAGTTGGGGTTCGCGAGGGTCGAGATCACACCCGACGGGAAACATCCCACAGCGCTTTCGTAGTTGTAGAGAGCAAGCCCCATCTGTTTGAGGTTGTTCACGCACTGAATCCTCCGCGCAGCTTCGCGAGCCGACTGCACAGCGGGTAACAAGAGTGCGATCAGAATGGCGATGATCGCTATCACGATCAAGAGCTCGATCAACGTGAAGCCGCGACGTCGCATCCGGTCGTCCTCTCCAAGAATCAGGCCAACTCCGGTCCGGCATCATGAACGCGTTGACTGTCATACTCGCTCTGCATCGCGAGTTCAACAGCGCATCCAGTGACTTGCACGTTGTCTTTGACGCTATATTGAATTCAGCTATTCGATATCGGTCAGCGATAATGTCATCGCATGCATCGAGACGTTACCGGGCGCGCATCAACAGCTCGCTGTCGGCCAGCACAACAACGTCCCAGAGCGACAAGGGCGGCAACTCCCCGATTCAACATCGCGAGGACTTGGGCCGATGCGGCTCGCGTCATGATGGCTACCTTAAATTAAGGAATATGAATTGACGATTTCGTAAAATTTCGATCGCCAAAATGAGAAGTGAACAAAAAATGCCGAAACTTGGATTCTTCAGAACACGGAACCATGGCGACAAAAGGATGTGGATATGTGGGAAGCGCGTTGCGTCGCCAGCATTTCCCGCCGGGCGGACAATTTCGCCGACTTGAAAGTCAGGTGCACGTGATCGAGCCCCGTCATGTGCCTCTAATCCCACGTCGTCATATACACGACGAGCAAAAGCATCGCGACGCCAAGCAGGGCGGCTCCCTGAGGGATGATGAGCCCCAGCATCACGAGCGAGACGAACATCGAGCAGGCCAAGATGCACGAGAGGACGCCGAGAAGCACGTCGATTGCGGGACGGAACCGACGGCAAGATATGCCTGCGAGTCCTCGCTGGGCGACGAGTAGTCCTAAAAATGCAACGTGAACATGCCCATGATCCGCTTATCACTCGTCAGCTCGACGACCGTGATAGTGGAAAGCCCCAGCGCCACCAGGGCGACTGCCACCATCAAGTCGCCAAGCCGCAGCCGTCGTCGCCCAACGGATAAGACCAATTTCGGTTCCAGCGGTTGAGCCATTGCCAACTCCATGCTGCTCAGGCTAATGGCGGAATGTAGCACAATCGCCGCAACGACACTTAGCTGTCATGCCCACAACAGTCGGCTTCGCCGAACAACGGATTCGGGCGTAGGGGAAAGTACTTCAGGCCCGGCCGACCCAATCGATGCTGATGCCGGCGGTGCGGCGCAGGCGCGTTGCCAGCGCAGCCGCGTGATGCTGAGTGTGTCGGATGTTGACGATCTGGTGTTCGAGCGTCGGCATCTTGTACCACGGAAACCCGCACTGGGGTGCGGAGAGATCAAGCGCGTCGACGCCTCGGTCGATCATATCATCGCAGATGCTCCAGTATTCGAGCAGTTCGTCGCGCGTAAACGGGTTACAGGGCTTGGGCGGGCGTGAGCTGTCCCAGGGAACGGTCTCGATGAAATTCGCTTCTTCCTGATGTTTGGCCCACGGGGTGAATGAATTTTGGTCCTGTTGTAGGTAGAAGTGCGTAACAAACAGCGTGTGATAGACGACACGCCAGAACCGCGCGGGCCCGTCAGCAGGGTCGTCCCAGAGTGCATCGGGGCACTTCTCAATCGCTAAGCGCAGGCTCTTGAGCGCAGCGTGATACTGCGATTTGAGGGCGGATTGAATATTCATCATTCGATTCCTGTCGCTGCAAAAAACCTGGGTGCCCGTAAGATTGGCCGCATCTGACGACCGACTTCACTGCTTTCGGACGACAAGCACGCCGTTGGCAGGCACGATTGCCTGAATGCGGCCGGCGTTGGCGGGAATGTCGGAGCCGAAATTACCGACGCCCTGGCCGCCGTAAGCCGTCGCGTCGCTGTTGAATACCTCGCGCCAGAGACCGTTGGGAAGGCGAGAGGGATCGGTCTGGATAACGTAACCGTCGAGGTAGGGCTGGTTGCGGAGACTGGCGATAACCAATAGCCAATCGCCGCCGGCGGCGCGGGTGAAGGCAATCAGGCGATTTGCCCCGATCGCATGGACGATGTCAATCGCTCGTGTGCGTGTGGCCTGCTGGCTCCGGCTAAATTGGATGGCATCCTGGTAGAAATGGAAAAGCTTGGCGCCGACGCCGGCTCGGTCTCTGGTGAGGGCTTCGCGGTGGCTCATGAAATCCGAGAAGCGATAGGGTTGCTGGGCTCCAATTTCTTCGCCCATGAAGAACATCGGCGTGCCGGCGGAGAAGAGCGAGAGGGCGAAGGCCGCTCGGCAACGGGCTTCGGCATAATCGCGTATAGCTCCGATCAGCGGGGACGCGTTGACCGCGACGACGATGGTGCGCTGCGTTCCCGAGTCGTTCCCGGCCTCGTCGTGGGATTCGTGGTAAACGATCTTGTTTGTCATGGTGTTGTACAGCGTGCCGGCAAATTGTTCGATGTCGAGCGACCCGTCGCCACCGGTTCCGGCGGTCGCGATCAGCCGGGCCTTGCCGCCGGCTGCGTTAGAATCGCCGATGAGCTGATGGTAATACTCGGCAAACCACGTCGAGTCAAAGCCGAGCCCGCCCGCGTCGGGAGCTTCAGTCACGGCGGGCCATCCGGTGTAGTCCTCAGCGATCAGCATCACGCCAGGCTTGATCAGTCGCAGAGTCCGGCTCCATTCGCGGAGCATCTTCTGGCCAAAGAGGTTCGCGTTACCGAGGCTCTGCCCGTTGGCGTGTAGCGCGTTGTCGCGGTGGATCGCCTGCGTCAGGTCGACGCGAAAGCCGTCGATGTGGAACTCCTCTACCAAAGCGGCCGCGCTACTCACAAAGAGGTGTCGCACGACCTCTTCCCAGTATCTTGGCGCGAACCCGCTCGACCCGTTGTCGACATAGCCTCCTTCGGGAAATGTGTACTGAGACGGCATGCCTTCATACCAGTAATAGATGTTCTCTTCGGGTGCGCTCGAATCATATTGCCATTCGTCGTGCGCGGCATTCGCGTCAAAGTGGTTGTAACAGACGTCCTGGATCACGGCGATGCCGCGGCGGTGGCACTCCCGAACGAAATGCTTGTACTGATCGCGGCGGCCTGCTGCCGATTCGATGGTAAAGAAGTGCGAGTCGCCGTAACCCCAGCCGAACCCGCCCGAAAATTCGCACATCGGCATTAATTCGACCGCGTTTACGCCCAGATTGCTGAGGTACGGCAGCAGGTCGATGGCGTCTTTGAGTGTGCCGGGGCCGCTCTGACCGGCACCGAGGGCGTTGACATGGAGCTCATAGATGATCAGGTCAGCGATCGCACTGGGCACGGGCAGTCCCGCTGTAAACTCGCTGGCCCAGAATTGGGATTCTGGTAGGCGCTCGCCGTCCGGGTTGGCAAAGTTCTTGGCGACCGAGTCGAGTCCGCGGATCAGGCTACAACCCTTGGTACCGTCGAGCGTGGCCGGGTCGCCGCGGAAATGGCCACCTTGCGGGTCGGTACTTCCACTGCCAATCTGATTACGTGAGAACAGATCCGTGCGGTAAACGGTCTGACCCTGCGCGTTCGTGATGCGATACATGTAGGGGCCACCGTCGTATGCCTCAAACCGAGGGACAACCGGGCTCTGCCAGATCCCGTCGGCCCCCATTGAAAGCGGGATCGAGGGGCGGTTGGGATCGATCCCGTCGCCGTCGTCAGCAACATAGCCGGTCTTCGGCAAGCCGAAAACCACTTCGACCGCCTTGGCGTAGGGCGCCCAGACCGCGAACCGGAGGCCGGGCTTGGCCGCGCCGTCTGAGAAGTACTTTCGCGCTCCTAAGCGCCGCGTGTACGTCAAATAGAAATCCTGGCTCCTTGATGCCGCATCGGCCGTCAGCGTGAACTCCCGGTAACGCTCCGACGAGTTCATGTCGTGCACTTCGGTCGGAATCCCCCAGACGTTCGCGCCCTGCGGTCCATCAACAAATACGCCCCATCGAAACGTCGTCCCCAGGTCGCTGTCATCGAGCTCGACTTTGGCCGTGAAGCACGGGCAACCGTCTTCGGCCCGTCCAGCGGTCATCGCAGTTTGCGTCCAGGTTGCCGAAAACTTCCCCAGGCTATCCCAGCTTCCGGAGAGTCGTGCATTGGTGAAGATCTGGCGTTTCAAGCCGGTCAGATATCGGAACTTCACGGCGACTTTGGCCATCGGATTCACCTCGAATCATGCTCAGCGCGGGGAAATGCGATCGACCAATGCATCTCTACTACGGTTCGCAGTAGATGTTTCGCTTGCTCAAGTTCTGGATCGCCGAAGAACTTTCGATTGAACCACTTTCTCGCCGTCCGCCGTCGAAATCCCGTTCATACTCGGGAAAGATCGCGATCGGAGAGATTCCCGCTTGAGCCTTGCCGGGATTGCGCTGAGCGAAATAACGGGACCGGCATTGTGCCTTTGCCGCGTTGAGCGTTGCAATGCATGACTTTGCTTTCTTCGCTGTCACAGCAACGGACATCCGATCGGCGGGGTGGTTTGCAAAACGGGCTAGCGTTAAGCTTTGGATTGGAGATCAAAGTTGATATTCGGAAATGCGAAGATGCCAGACCACTGCCGACCGAGATTTCGACGGTGCCTTCTCAGGCTCAGCGTGCGCCGACTGATTGTCGTCGTGCTTGTGGTTGGGGCCGCGCTGGGTTGGATGGTCCGCGCCGCGCTAATCCAGCGGAATGCGGTCGCGGCGATTGAGAGCTACGGCGGCCACGTCATCTACGATTGGGATAGGGGCGAGGGGCCATACGTAGTGGAAGGCGAACCCTGGGTTCCACGGTGGCTAATGGATCGAATCGGCGTTGACTATTTCGGTCACGTGACGGAGGTGACGCTTTTTCAAGCAGGAGCGGACGAAGCGGCCGTACACCTCGGCCATTTCGACCGTCTACAGCGACTCGCTGCGTCGGGACCGTCCTTTAGCGATGCCGGGCTCGCTCATTTGAAGAGACTGTCCAGTCTCTCATGTCTGAGCCTCGATGGAACTCCAGTCTCCGATGCCGGGCTGGTGCACCTGGAGCGTTTGGCGAACCTCTCGGATCTCTTTCTGGTCGATACGCAGGTCACGGATGCCGGTCTACTGCACCTGCGTGGATTGACTAATGTCTCCTGCCTAGGCCTCAGCTGTAGTCAAATCACAGACGCCGGACTTGTGCATATGAAGGACTTGATTAATCTCTCAATCCTCCGCCTCGACAATACTCGGGTCTCTGACGTGAAGCTTTTGGATCGGAAGGTGTTGAACAATCTCTCGATCCTCGACTTGAGCTGGAGCCATGTCACCGACGCCGGGCTGGCGCATCTTCAAGGGTTGACCAACCTCAAAGGGCTGTACCTCGACGGTACGCAGATTACCGACACCGGGCTGGCGCATCTGCAAGGGTTGGCCAATCTGGACGGGCTCTCGCTCGGCGCTACGCAGGTCACCGACGCCGGGTTGGAGCATCTCAAGGGGCTGACTAACCTCACTGACCTCGACCTGAGCGCGACTCAGGTTACCGACGCCGGAATTGTGCATCTGAAGGGTTTGAAAAGCCTCACCGACCTCAAACTCCATTGGACGAAAGTCACCGACGAGGGAAAGAAAGAGCTGAAGCAGGCGTTGCCATACGCAAAGATCACGCCTTGATTTGAATTTGGAATGCGGTTAGTTACGGCGCCGGAGGGCAACAAGGCAGGTTTTGGCGGACCTTGTACCGCGCCGTTCCGGATGCCCGCGAGTGCGCTCAAGTTCGCTTGGCAAATCCCCGACCGCCCGCCAAAATCGTCTATTTCCGACCGTGCAACGTCCCTTTACCAGTATGTGGCTGCGGCCAAGTCTTCCCTTCTCGGCATTCACGTCGACGCCCAATCCCCCAATGACGACCTGGTGCCCGAGCCGCGCGTTGCCAGCCAGCCACCAAGTACGCCCGCGAGGATTCTTCCAGCGTTCGAGACAAATAACATCGGGTGAATAGAGTCCCCTCCGCCGAGAATTATGCCCAAACCGAGATCGAGCACTGCGGTTCCCACACCGACGGCAGCGGCGTGCACGACCTTTTGACTCGCAACGCGCCGTGCCACCCACCATGCAAACAAGAAGACCGCCAGGAAACCTCCGATCGGACCGACCCACATGCCGGCACGCGGTGCGAATTCTTGGGAAGACAATGAATCCGCATGGCGGATAAAGCTGTAAACGAACACGACCGCGACCAATAGCAGAATTGGCAGCGTCTCCGCCAAGATGACCGCCACAACGACGCGAACGTTGTTGCGTCCTCGCCCTCCGCCCTTGTCTTCAAGTTCCTCGAGTGCTGCTGTGTTTGTATGTGGATCGGACGTATTGAACTTTCCTTCGACGTTTTTCGTTCATGGTCATGAGTCGACGCTCTTAAAGTAGATCTTCGCGATGACGTTGTGAAAGACCAAGACGAAGACCAGAACTGAAAGTCTCTGGCGAGACGTCCAGCGGCGATCATCGTCCTCGTGGGCGTTTGTGCCGCCTACGATATCAAGAAACAACCTTGTTTTTCGAGGGTGTTATGGACAACGTCGAATCCGTGCCGCCTACGGTTGTTTCGCGGTCCCGCCACTGGACGTTGTTCGTTGCGGGAATCGCACTTTTCGTCCTCGGGCCGGTTTGGTTTGTTACTCAGTTTCGCTCGAAGAATCTGGGCCTCGCCTGGTACGTGCCTATTCTGTCATCTGCCGGTGTCTTTTTGTTGATCTTGTCGGTGCTGCGGCACCGCGGCGTGGTGCGGATCGTTTTGCTGATATTGTTCGCGATGGTCTGCGGTCTCGAATGGTATGTATTCGGTGTCGCGGCTCGAAGTCCGGCATACACGGGACCGGCTCAGCCTGGCCGCAAAGTTCCCCAATTTGCCGCCCGGCTTGCTGGCGGCACACCGTTCACAAACGCGGACCTCGAAAAAGGGACGTCGACGGTCATGGTCTTCTTTCGTGGCCACTGGTGACCATTCTGCGTGGTCGAGCTCGGTGAGCTCGAGCGCCATGAGCGGCAGTTGGCCGCCAAACAGATTCGCGTGGTCGTTGTCTCCGATGATGACCTGGAAACAGCACGAAAGACGTAGGCTGAGTCTCCGCACCTCGTCGTGGTTTCTGACGCAGATCAGACCATCGCGAAGGCCATGGAGGTGATTCACAAGGGCGCAGGCCGCGATGGGAAAGACACCAACGCGCCCACGACCTTTCTCGTCGACGGCCAGGGCCAGGTGCGTTGGTTTTTCCGGCCCGACCGATTTATCGAACGACTGCCCGCCGATGAGCTCTTAAAATCGATCGAGCGAGTACAGCGATAACAGTGGGAATTGGAATCCCAGGGTCATGTCATCATCGACCCATCACTTTCGCTGGTTTATTTGTGCGGATGCTGCCGAGGTCTTTCACCTCGCCCGGCGGGACGACAAGATTCTCGAAGGCCATTCCGGCAAAACCAAAATCGCGATAGACCTCTGCAGTATAGCGCTGGCCGGGGACCAACGGCTCAATGCGAAACCATCCCTCGTTATCACAGCGTGTCGGCGGTAACTCGCCGATCTTGGGATCGTCGTGTGCCGTAAATGTTCCCGATCCGAGCGCGGCTGCATATGGTCCCGTAGCCGTGATCGGCTTGCCATTCTCATCGACGACTCGTCCTTTGACCACTCCCCACGGTTCCATTCGCACGGTATAAGGGGATACGCCGTTTTCTCGTGCCAGAAGGAAACCGATCAACTTGCGGTCCTCCTTGATAAAAAGGATCCGCCGGCTATGGTCAGGGTGAAGCTTGGTGACCCGGAACGTCGCCGTTCGGAGGCGGGTCTCAAAGTCCCAGGGGAACTCTGTCATTCCTTGCGACTGGCGCCAACGACCGGCTTGCCTTCGGGATCGAGGAGCGTAACTTGTCGCGACCTATCGCGGAACACGGTCGCCGAGAGCTCTAGCGGCTTTGAGCCGACGGGCGGATTGACGAGCACGATCGCGGCGAAGTAGGCCTGATTGACCCCGCCGTAGGGGATCATCAGGGTGTCGTGCGTGCCGTAGGTTGAGATCCGATCTTGCGCCGTCCAGTCGGTCTTCGCCGGCGCGAAAAACGCTTTCGGGTCGACATATGCCGGACGGTAATCGGGGCGATCTGGAGTCTTCACCAGCACCGCGCCGGGGCCAGGGATAACGAACCCTTCGTAAACCCCCTTTTCTTTCCTGGCGGCGCGGTTCAAGGAACGTGCGCCGTATGGGGGGATGCCGGAGTGATAGTCGGCGCCTCGCAACAGGCCGTCAAGGTGAGGGTTTGGCATCACGGGTTCATATTCCACCCGGGCGTCGACCGGCACGCCCGCCTCGTCGCTTAGCTTGAGCCGAAACACAATAACCCGCGGACAGTCGATCACGGCTTCCGACGGCCCGAAAGCCATGGCCTTCGCGATCAAGTAGGGCTGGCCCGGCGGGGGAACGGCCAGGATGTCCATGGTGGCGCCGTACGCGAGGTTGATATTAGAGATCGTGAACCGGCCGTTGGCGTCGGAGACGAGCGGATAATTGCCGTCGATCAGGCCCTGGAATGCATCCGAGCGTGGGCCGACCCATATACCGGGGATCGGCTGGTGTGTCTCGCGATCGCGCACCACTCCGCTCACGGTTCGGCCGGGCTTGACTCGGAGCGTGAAGCCGGCGCCCAGAGTTGCCTGCGTGGGGTAGCCCTCCGAATCGCGGACGATGACAACGTCGGGGGCGTCGCGCGTCATGACCCGCAAGCCCGTGTCGACCAGTCCCGGTGCTGTCAGCTTCAGATCGGCCAGCCGATCACGGCCCAGCCCCGATAAGCGGAACCTGCCGTCGGCGTCGGTGAGTGTTTCCGCGGCGACGCCCGGCAAGATGCTCGGTTTGTACATCGATCGGTGGTAATCGAATACCCACGTCGTATACGCCGAGCGCTTGTACTTGTTCAGGTGCGCATCGAGATCACGCTTCCAGGGGACCATGAGTGCGGTAAGTTGTACGCGAGCTCCCGCGAGCGGTCGCCCCACGTGATCAAGCAATCGTCCATGTATCGGCACATCTTCGCGCGACAGCTGCAGAGTGAGATACGCATCTTTGACCGCACCGCGGTCGTAATGAGTCGAACCCCGTGGCTGCCCCCACGTGGCAACCCAGTCGGGCATATAGCCATCGGCCGTGGCGATCAACATGCCCTGACGGTGCGCTGGCAGACCGTCGATCTCGGTGTACGTCATGTCGGGGGCATCGAAATCGAAACGGCCGTCGGCGTCGCTCGATGCGCGGAGCGGCCCGGATCTTGCTGGCACGGGATCGACTGGTACGACGAACAGCCGGGCCCCGGCCAACGGTCGGCCGTCAGGCCCGATGACGCGCCCGAGAAAGCGACCGGATTGCCGCGGATCATCGGGGTCAAACGGCGCAGCGGGTTTTATGGCGGGCCGCGCCGCCAGGGGAGCTGGGGGCTGCGGTTTAGCGGGCCCCTTGAGCTCGCGCGAGCCGAGGCCCGCCGTGCCGATCGCGATCAATGCCGCGACAAAACCCAATTTTACCGAGACTCTGACCGCCGTCCGCCCTGAGCGCGCCACGAGCTGAAGCGCCGGGAGTCGTCGACCTTCCCGTGGCCAGAGCGGCGGTGCTACGGACGGCGGCTTCAACCGAGGTTCGCCAGGCGAGCGCCGCGGGTGCGACGTCAGAAAGGACAGGAAAAGCCATCGACCAAGTGACTCCCCTGCTCTCCATCCGGTCGCGGAGTCGGCGGCGCGCGCGGGCGAGGCGGCCGCCGACTGTGCCCGGTGGGCAGCCCAGCAATTGGGCTGCCTCGTCGCGGGTCAGTCCCTGCAGGTCACAAAGCACAATGGTGGCTCGGTAATGCTCGGGAAGACGATCGACCTCTTCGCGAATCATCTGGATGATCTCAAAACGCTCGGGGGTCGTTGGCATGGCGGATTCCGCGCTGAGTGCCGCAGCCCGTTCGCGCCGCCGGCGTCGCATATCGGCCAAGCGCGATTGCCTCGCGACGCGCTGGGCGACCCGACGCAGCCAACCGCCGAGTGACAGTCCGGCCGAGAAGGTCCCGGCGCTGTTCAATAAAACGAGGAACGTTGCCTGGAACGCGTCGTCAACGTCTCCGCAGGGACCGAGGATACCCCGGCAGACAGCCGCGACCATGGGCCCGTGCCGCGCCACGATCACCGCGAATGCCTCGGGATCTCGCGTGGTGGCGAATCGCTCGACGAGATCGGCGTCGCAGCGGCTCGCCAAGACGCCTTCGTCAATCAGCCGCTGCGTCAGTCGGAGGAATCCGGATTGAGATCGAGTGGTCATCGGATCAAGGTTTCGTGGCTGCGTGCGTTTGCATCGAGAGTTGCCAATCGCGGTCTGCGTTCGGTCGCGAGACGAGAGTCAAGAGATGCGTCGTCCCGGTTGCCTCGACGAGGTCCTTCACGTTAGTTATGGGCGCCGACCCTCGCATTGATACACGTTTTTCGAGGATTGGAATGGCAGGGTGAATTTTGAATTGATTGAACTTCGGCCGTGTCATTACCCAATACTCCTCCACGGCTTGGGAGGCCGTCATTCGATCGTTGCCCACTTGGGGATCGCCAAGACTAACGTCCGTCGCTATCATGTCGCCAACGACCTGGCGTTCCCAGGTGTCGATTAGCCAGTAGCACGGATGTGCGCGGCGAGCGATCGGAGTCGCGTTGACGTCTGGGAACGCTGGTGTTGAGCCAAGGCACGACGCGTTACGGGTAAACTCAGACCCTATGCTATCCTTGGCTCAGCGCCGTTCCACATCGTCTACCGGTTGAGACTCATCGCAAGTGCGGTGCAGCCGCCTGGCCAAGAGTCCCCCCATCAGGGCGAAGATCGGTGTAAACATCGCGTGGCAAATAGCCCGGTATGGCTCGGGGACTGCCCAATTGAATGCGCCTGCCGTACGTGGCGGTTGCGACCAATATTGCCAGATGCTTTCTGTTGTCGACCCGGGTATGCCCATTGTAACTAGGCGATCGATCGTGGGATAAGCGAGATCCATTAGTGGTGTCGTGATGAGCAGTGGACTGAGGTTGGAATTTGCAAAAGGAAAAGAACTCAGCCCCAGGTACAGCCAACCGCAAATTGCGTAGCCCGTCCAGAAGGCCCGCCGCGAACCTCGTCGATATATGGCAGTCAGCGTGGCCGCGGCCATCGAGGTGACCACGAGGCTGAAGAAGTTGCTCGCCCAAATCCAAGAGGGGGAGCGCAGGGCCGCGAACCCAACCCCAAAGTGGGCGATGACCACGAGCATCCGGCCAATGGTGATCCGATACCGGCGCATCCGAACCTCCGATCAGGGAATCGAAACGAGAAGAGCGACTTAATCGGCGACGCAGCGATCGGGCCGTGGACAGGATTGGGAGAGCGATCGAATACCTGCGCCACGCGACTCTTCGGTTAAATCTATCGTTAGCCGAATTCGATCTCCGGGCAATGCTTGGGCCGGAGATTCGCTTGACTGCAAACGAGCTCCTCTCGCTTCCGGCAGCGCAGACCACGCATCGCGGAACACAGAGCTCTTTTGGGAAACCAACTCAATTGCCAGAATTCGCGGGCGCAACCTACCGCGAACGCGTCGTCGTCCTCTGACGAACGTGATAACCTCGTACGATCAGGTACCAGACACCGCGGCCGCCGAGGATGCTCGTCCGTCCTCGGTAGCGCCGCCATTCTATGGGAGGCGAAGTTGATGACGCGCAATGAGACGACCGAGCGAATCTTGGCTGCGAAGCAGGAGAAGGGACTCACGTTCGCGGCGATTGCCCAGGCCGTCGGCCGTCATCCGGTCTGGGTGACGTCCGCGCTTTTGGGGCAGGCGACGATGGAAGCCGGCGAGGCCGAAAAGGCCGCCACCATGCTAGGATTGGGGCCGGACGTCGCGAAGTCACTCCAAGATATTCCGTCTAGGGGATCTCTCGGGCAGGCAGTGCCCGTCGACCCAGCGATTTATCGACTTTACGAGCTCGTGCAGGTTTACGGGACCACGATCGCGGCGCTGATCCACGAGATGTTCGGCGACGGCATCATGAGCGCGATCGACTTTGAGATGGACATCAAAAAACGCGAATCGCCCAAGGGGGACCGCGTCGTGATCACCCTGGACGGCAAGTTCCTGCCCTACCACAAATGGTGACGACGTCCGACGTGCGGATCGCCTCTCCTTGCCGGCCCGCGGCATCATGGCGCCGCGAATTATATCGGTTGGTGGGTCGACAGGCAGTTCGAATTGCGCAAGAATTTCACCAGGGAGCATTGCTAGTAGCACAGCGCGGACAGACGCAGTCCTTCCTTGCCGGACTGGATGTCAGCTGTCAATTATCCGGACAGCGCTCTTCGCGGCATCGAGCCACGGTCAACGAGGCTTCGGGCCCAGCTCTTGGAGACCGGCCTCGAGAATCGGGTCGTCTGAGCCCTTGTCCGCCCGCAGGAGATCGACCTCGACCTTGGGCCGATAGTGCTCGCGCATTGTCCCGTCGACATGTAACAACTTCTCCACCGGGAAGCTCACCTGGATGTTGGAGTTGGCCAAAGACTCGACACCCTTGGCACCCAAGAGCCCGGCCATCCGAGTGCCGACCACGCGGCCCCTCTTTGCCCCATCGAGGCCGATGGCAATACCTTCGCCCATACTGCCGGTCCAGTGGTCGACGAGTACCACTACCGGTGCAGTGTAAGTAAACGGATCCGGATATACCCGATCCCCCCAGGCAGCCGCCGATGAGCCACCAACTTGCCCTTATTCGCACTGCGTGACAGTGGATCGCCGCTGTCGTCGAGCGCGACGGTTCGCACGTCCTTGCCCGAGCGAATCCCTAACGTTCTGGTCTCATCGCGGCGACCGGCCAGGATCACCCGCAATGCCCAGTCGCGAGCCTCCGGGTCGGGCCGGCGCAGCGATCGACCGAGCCGCGCTTGGGTCGCCTCGGAAATCGGTTTGCCGTTATAGGAAACGACCTCGGCACCGGGCCGGATGCCTGCCTTCGCCGCGGGTGAGCCGGGCCGCACTTCGACGACCAGCGCCGCGTTCCCACGCCATTCGGCCCAGATGTCGGCGCCCGATGGCACAAGCCGGGGCGAGTTGGCGGTGTTCGTATTCAGATGCGTGTGCGGGTCGTAGAGCTCCTCCAAAATTCGCTCCAGGAGCCCGACGAACTCGGCCCTGGTCTTGACCTCGCGGGCGCGGCCGATAGATCGAGCGGACGGCGGCCCAATCCGTTTGCTTGACGTCGAAGTAGGCGTAGTCACGGTCGATGCTGCGCCAAAGGGTGTCAAAGTCGGCCTCGAACTGCTCCGGCGTCGGTTCGGCAGCCCTCACACTTGTGGCCGTTCCGAGACTGGCCAAGATCGGCAGGAGTGCCGCAGAAACAACCCACCGAGACGATCGACGCCGAAGTCGGGCCCGCTCATAGGAGAATGGCATCGCGTCACTTTCCCAGGATGAAGGCTTCCCAGCGAGAGGTGGCCTGCCCGATTCGGCTGAACCGAAGTTATACATGAATAGAGGCGAGAACGCGAGTCACAATTCGTTGTGAGTCGGCCTCGCGCCGACGCACAACCGCCTTCGCGGCAGATCGCGGTGATCTTAACCGGGCTTGCAAGAAGGGCACAGACGCCTGGGGGCCTGATTCACATGCCCCGCGGCGCACATTCCGGCTCCCATGGGATCGAAAACCGCGTGTCAGCGACCGTGACGCCGCCACGCTGGCCAGCGACGATCGAGCCGTATCGCTCCGCGAATACGGGCGGAAGCGGCCGGGCTTGTGCGGGGGCCAGCCAAAGACGCAGCAGGTGCCGTTTACGCTCCGGCTCGGGCCAATCCTCAAACGCGGTGCGGTCGTGCAGCAAGGTGTGGTTATGCACGAGCTGAATGTCGCCTGGCCGGAACTCCATTTGAAAGTGCAGCCGAGGGTCGTTGGCCAACTGGTCGAAAAGGTTCAGGGCGCAGATTTGTTCCTGTGTAAGCGGTGGGACCTCCGGAAACCGCCGTGCCGATTCAATGTAATTGCGGTGATAGATGGTCGAAAGCAGTCGTGAATACCAGTTAAACACCGGTATCGAGAAGAACGGTTTCTGGCCGGCGGGCACTTCTCCCCGGCGGTCGGTTTCGATTGGCTCAAAAAGCACGCTCGCCAGATCAGGATGATGCGCCGCGCATCTCATTGAAGATCGTGACAGAACTCACCAGGCTTGAGAGCCCTCCGGACTTGGCGCGCTCCAAACATAAGAGGGCAACCATGTCGCACGAATCGGTGTGATAATTCTGGCGTTCGCGGGTCTGGTAGATGCGCACATTGGGGTCCTCGCTCGTGAGCCCTAGGTCCTTGACGTGACCAAGCAGGTGACCCTGCTGCGTTTTGCGACCGCAGATTTCCGCAGTGCAGACCGATTCCCAGAAAAGCGGTGGCTGCAAGACGCCGGCCCCAACGCTCGACCGGCAGCCCGCGTAAGAGCGCGAATCCCCTGCCCTCCAGTACCTCGTGACAGATGCGGTCCAAGCGACCGCCAAAATTTGGCAATGGGAAGTTCTGGCGGCGCAAGCTCTGCCAGTCGATCACTGTCTGCGTCAGCCGCTGGGTCGCAGATTCGATTTCGGCCAGCTCAAACCGCGACAATCGCTCGATCCATTGGGCTGTCGGCGATGTCACGACTGTACCACGCCGACGTACCAACAATCGCGGGGGGCAATTCAAACATGGCGAGTCATCTCTCGACTCGAATAACTTGTACCCTGGATGCAGCCACGGGAGTCTATCGGTGGAGATCTTACTCTTCTTTGGCGCCGTCCGGCACCGCGGCAAAGGGCAGCATACCACCAGTAATGGTCGGTCCGAACTGGAATTCAACGCAATTCACGCGGGTTGCCTTGATGCCGTCTCCGGTCTTAAGCTTTGCGAATGGAGGCACGCGGCTTATAGCCATCAAAATCTCCGTCTCCACATCGGTCGGATTTCTGAGCTTATTAAGTGTAAATGCAAAGTCCCGCCTTTCCCATTCGGCGTGCACGAACCAGAGGAGCGAATCGGTTCCTTGTCGTTGCGTCTCGCGCGATATGGTTTTGGCATTTGGAGTCAAGGTCGCAGCCTGTGCACGGAAGAGTACGGCATCGGGATTGATTTTGCCATCGGCGAGTAAAATTGTCTTAAGCTCGATGTCGAGTATTCTTGAAAACTGTTCGGCCGTCAGGTCAGTTTGGAATCGTCCTTCCGCGAGAATGAGTTTTGTTGCTTCTTCCGCAAATACGACGGCGATACCATCGAGGTCAGGCCCGGTACGCGGGGCGTTATTGTAAATATCTGTAATCTCGTTTTTGGGAAACTGCGGCAGCGGTGGGTCATAGTCGATGGCACATTCGTTTCGTTGATAATCAAGCGAAAGAAATAACCCGACACCGACCACCATCGCGATCAGCATCGTGGAGTTTCCGATTGATTTGGTCACTCGAAGTAGGCACGAAAGTAGCCGGGCCTTCTGGCATTGCAAGAGCATCGAGAGTACCTCAAGTGACGGCTCCCCTGCGAAGGAGCCACGCATCGATGTTGCACACCGCTGTATCCAATCCTGCAAAACAAGTTGGATGGTCACCTCATTTGGGAGCCGATGCGGTGGTCACGTTGAAGAAGCTGGCGGGAAGCGGGTTGGGGTCCGCTCGCGTGTCGGTCTAAACCTCCTCGAATTTACACATGCAAGGTCGACACACGGCCATGCGTCGAAACTCTCTCTTCGTCGCCAAGGCCGCCTCTGGCACCTTCAGCCCCGTCCTCGTAAGATTCCAGACGATGCCCTGCAAGAATCCAGACTGAATATCCTTTGTGGGTCATCGCAGTCGACCAAATGAGAGGAGTCGAGCAGTGGAGCGATGGCTGAAGCGAGGGGTCGATCAGACGGAGGCGGCGCGGGCCAACGCAGAGGTCAAGGCGACGGTCGAATTTATCCTTGCTGATATCTCACTGCGCGGAGATGCGGCGGTCCGGGAGTTATCTCGCAGGTTTGACAACTGGGACCGCGAAGATTACCGGCTGACCCCCTCCGAGATTGAAAGCTGCCTGTCCCAGCTCAGTGCACGCGCCGTCGAGGACATCAAGTTCGCCCAGGCGCAGGTGCGGAATTTCGCCATGCACCAACGTCAAGCCCTGCGCGACGTCGAAGTTGAGACACTGCCAGGTATCATCCTTGGTCACAAGCACATCCCAGTCGGGTCGGCAGGCTGCTACGTTCCGGGAGGGAAATATCCCCTGCTGGCTTCGGCCCACATGTCGGTCATTACGGCCAAGGTGGCTGGCGTGCGCAGAATCGTCACATGCGCGCCTCCATACCAGGGGCGACCCGCTGCGGCAATTGTCGCGGCTCAGCACCTCGCCGGAGCGGACGAGATTTACTGCTTGGGCGGTATCCAGGCGGTCGGAGCCATGGCCCTGGGGACGCATACGATCGCCGCGGTCGACATGCTTGTGGGACCCGGCAACAGTTACGTGGCCGAAGCGAAGAGGCAGTTATTCGGTCGCGTCGGGATCGATCTCCTCGCGGGCCCCACCGAGACGCTGGTGATTGCTGACGAGACCGTAGACGCCGAGTTATGCGCAACCGACCTGCTGGGTCAGGCCGAACACGGTCCGGAGTCGCCGGCGGTTTTGCTCACCACGTCGGAAAAGCTCGCTCATGAGACGATGAGAGAAGTGGAACGGTTGCTCGCGATTCTCCCCACGGCTGCGATCGCCCGCCAATCGTGGGAAAAGCACGGCGCCGTCTGTGTGGCCGACACCGACCTGGAAATGGTGCGTGTTGCCGATCGGGTTGCCTCCGAGCATGTGCAGGTCATGACCCATGACCCGGACTACTTTCTACAAAATCTTCAAAATTACGGGGCGCTTTTCCTCGGTCCGCGCACGAACGTCGCTTATGGCGACAAGGTGATCGGCACCAATCACACTCTGCCGACGATGAAGGCCGCACGCTACACTGGCGGGCTGTGGGTCGGCAAATTCATCAAGACCTGCACGTACCAACGTATTCTGACCGACGAAGCGTCTGAGATGATCGGTGGGTATTGCTCGAGACTCTGCGCGCTCGAAGGCTTCACGGGACACGCCGAGCAGGCCAACATCCGCGTTCGTCGTTATGGCGGTCGGGACGTGCCCTACGGAGGCGTCGTCCAAGCACCAGACACCGATCGGACTTGAAGACAATCACTTTTCAGACGGAGATGCCATTATGTCGGAGAAAGCCAACCGGCTCGAGACGCTCCAGTTCAAGCCCAACGGGCTCGTTCCCAACAGTCGCTTCCCGGTGCTGATCCACCGCGCCGCCGTGACGGCCGGGGCGGGGAGCGATCTCGCCGACGCGATCGAAGAGATGTTTCGGCGCCACGACTGGCTCAACAACTGGCGTGAGCTCGGCGTTTACGATTATTATCATTTTCATTCGACCACCCACGAGGCCCTCGGAATGGCGCGCGGACACATCACACTTCGCCTGGGCGGCGCAGGGGGCTCGGTCGTGAAGCTGACGGCAGGCGACGTGCTCGTGCTCCCGGCCGGAACGTCTCATACCCGGCTCGAGAATTCGAATGATTCGCAAATGGTCGGCGGTTACCCCGACGGCCGTGACTGGGATTTGATCCGCGACGAGCTGGTCACCGAGATCGAAGCTCGAGCCGCCGTCAAGCTGATCGGAAGCCTGCCGATACCGGCCCGCGATCCCGTCACGGGAGCGCCGATCGACCTCTGGCGTAATGCGCCGAGAACATACGGCATCCAGTATTAGTTTTTGCGGCCTAAATCATCCGCTTATATTTTCACTCCTGCGTTACGCCGCCTGGCAACGCAGCATATGGCAACATACCAGCTGTGATATTCGGCTGAATCTCGAACTGACCGCGATTGATGCCGGTTGCTTTGATACCGTCTCCGGCTCTCGGCCGTCCAAATGGCGGGACGCGGCTGATGGCCATCAAAATCATCCTTTCCTCATCGCTCGGATCTCTGAGCTTATTGAGCGAAAAAGCAAAATCCTGCCTGTTCCATTCGGCGTACACGGCCCAGGGGATTGGATCGCTCTGTCGTTTTCGCATTTCGAGTGATAAGGCTTTGCCGGTCGGAGTCAAGGTGGCAGCCTGAGCGCGGAACAGAACAGCATCGGGATTGATTTTGCCATCGGGGAGTAAGATTGCGTGAAGCTCGATGTTGAGTGTTTTTGAAAACTGTTCGGCCGTCAGGTCAGTTCGGAACCGTCCTTCCGCCAGAATGAGGCTTTCTGCTTCTTCCGCGAATACGACGGCGATACCATCAAGGTCGGGCCCAGTACGCGGGGGTTGATTATGAATCTCCGCGATCTTGCTCGTTGGAAAATCCCACAGGGGCGCGGCGTGGTCGGCCGCCTTGTCGTTTCCAGGAAATTGGCGTGGCAGAAAGAGCCCAATAGCTACCACTATGATGATTAACACCAATGGGCTACTGATTGAGCGGCCAAAACGGATGAGGCGCGCGCGCGCTGGCCTCATGACTTTTGAAAACCATGGGAATGTGGCCCATTCAGATCGCGGGACGTCGGATGGGAACGAAACGACCACGAAAAATGGCAGGGTTTGTGACGAGGCAGGGAAGAAAACCCATTCTCCAAACATCCCGCCTGACGGCGACGATGTCGTCAGGAGGGAACCGCCATGCAACCCGCTGCCATCTTAAAGACGTTGTGGCCGCGCTCCACTTGCGCATCAAATCTCCGCGAGCACCCGGTGCGCGCAGGTAACTGCCAGGGCTCCGTCGCCAACGGCAAATGCGACTCTCTTTGTAGTACCGCTCCGCACGTCGCCGGCTGCGAAAACGCCGGGACAGGTCGTCTCGACGACGCACGGCTCGCGATCGGCTAAGGGCCAGCGGTCAGATTTCGCGGCATCGGCCCCCGTGAGCACAAAGCCTTTGGAATCGAGCGCGATACTCGGGGGCATCCAGCTTGTTCTGGGCTCCGCGCCGATGAAGACGAAGACCGCCGAGCAATCGAGATCGCGCGTATCGCCCCCGCGGACGTCCTTGAGTTGCAGTCCTGAGACCGTGCGGTCGCCTTTGACGGCATTTACCTCCACATTGCGGATGACCTCAATTTTAGGGTGCCGCTCGATCCGGCGGGCGAGATAATCGGACATGCTCTTGCGCAAATTATCGCCCCGTAAAAGGAGCACGGCGCCGGCAGTGTGATCGGCAAGAAACATCACCGCCTGGCCAGCCGAGTTGCCGCCGCCAATAACGGCGGCGCGGCCGTTGCGGCACGACCGCGTGCACCGAAGTGCACGAATAGAAGATCCCTGCCCCGTCCCAACGCTCGCACCCGGCGACTGGCAGCCGTAGATAGGTTGCGCCCGTGGCCATCAAGACAGTTCGGCCGCGCACAACCTGTCCGTCATCGAGGACGAGCCGGTGCATGCGGTCTTCACAGGTCATGGAGCGTACCTCAACCGGGGCAACGAGCTCCGCCCCGAACTTCAGGGCCTGCAGATAACCCCGATTCGCAAGGTCTGCCCCGGTCAGGCCGGCGGGGAAACCCATGTAATTCTCGATCCTCGAACTGGTCCCCGCCTGACCACCTGGGCCGAATCGGTCGAGGACGATGGTTGCCAGCCCCTCGGATGCGCCGTAGACGGCCGCGGCGAGCCCGGCCGGACCGGCGCCGACGATGACCAGGTCGAACGGTTCTGTGCGAATCTGACGCTTGAGGCCAAGGCACTCGGCCAACCGGGTGACCGTCGGGCGCGGAGACCGCGTGCCCCGGTTGCAGGCGACGAACGGCAATTGATTTGACTCGACACCGAGCGATTTCATCGCGGCCCGGCCCTCTGCTTCGTCGGCGTCAATCCAGGTATGCGGCACCTTGTTCTTGTCGAAGAATTCGCGGATAACGGTCACGTCTGGATCGCCGAGATGCCCGAAAAGGCGAACGCCAACGAAACCCGAGCGTTCCAGCATGATCCGGCGCGTCTGGAACGCTTCGAGCAATTTGTCGCTGAGGTCGGGAACCTCCTGAATCACCCGGCGCAGCTCGGCTTGGCTCACGCAGTAGGCCCGGCACGGTCCCTTGGCGTAGGCCGAGATCACTGCCGGCCGGTCAGTCAACAGCGAGACATCTCCGGTGAACTCGCCCGGGCCATGGACGACGATCGTCTTGGGCTCGGCGTGCGATTCATCCACGATCGCAATCTCACCCGACTCGACGACGTAGAGCGCCATGCCACGTTGGCCGGCCTGGATAATGGTCTCGCCATCCTTGAACGAGCAAACCTTCGCTAACGCGGCCACGCATTCAATTTCGTCCTCGCTGAGCTTCGGGAATGCGAGGTGATGCACGTAATCGACGTTCGGCACGATTTAAAGCTCCTGCTGGTGACTCGACTTACCCCTCAATCGTAGCGGGATCGGCAAGACTCTTCGACACGGGACATGTGCCATCGGTCGTATTGAGAACTCTTCGACAGATTCAGGGTAATAGGATTGCGTTCGCAAAAGAATGCTCGGTAACATGATCGGACGAGGCGACGCCTGTTAAGAGAAACGGTAAATTACCGTTTGCGACAGTCCCCGAACCATCTGGGCTGACCGGGGTTGGGATCTCTGCATTTTACTTGGGTGCGGTTGCCGGGCGCAATGGGAAGACCGGGATCTGGCCTCGACGACTAGAGCCGCACCGATTCCGGCTTTGCCAGGGGCACGTGACGCATGGATCGCCCGGCATTTCGACCAAGTCTCTTGTCGTGCTTGCTCAAACGTTTGATCATGTTCGGTATGTTCTTCGCCGCTACCGGAGATGTGCTGGCGCAGGCCCCTCCATCGGGGCAAGACCGATCAACGACTGCCCAAGGCGGGGCAGCCGCGGCGCCGGCCGGACCTGGTCGCCAAGGTGCCGGCGCTGCCGCTGCCGCTGCCGGAGCTGCCCGGGGACCAGCCCAGCCCCGTAACGAGCCCAGCCAAGCTTATCGGGAATCGATACGCCGGACAGTCGAGAGACGCCGCGAGCGCCGGGCTAATCGCGGACAAGCAGTCGGCGACACTCGCCCTGTCGGCGGGGTCGTCCTCTGGCCGATGCCCCCCGCGCTCGTCATCCGTCACACCCCGCAAGTCCACGACGAGATCGACAGTTTTCTCAGACTGCTGAGGAAGTGAGCGGTTTCGAGGTTATGATTTATAAGCATGTGCGGCAGCCGCGATCTGCGAATCGCGATCGATGGACGGCCGCGGAAAACCACGTCCAGTTTTGCGGAAAGATCCTGGAGGAGATGATGATTCGGGGTGTGCACACAATGTTTTACTCCTCGGAGCCGGAGGCATTTCGCGCCTTCGTCCGCGACAAACTGGGCTTCCGTGCCACAGACGTCGGCGGTGGCTGGCTGATTTTTGATCTACCCGAAGCCGACATGGGCTGTCACCCCGCGGAGGTAGAAAAGGGGGCCCCGTCCGGGACGCACGACATCTCGTTCTATTGCGACGACATCGAACTGACCGTCGCCGAATTGAAGGCACGCGGCGTCGAGTTCACGGAGCCGGTCAAAGACCAGGGCTACGGATTGGTTACCCATTTCCGGGTCCCGGGCGGCTTCGCGGTCCAACTCTATCAACCGCGGTACAGCAAAGATTTTTCGGTATCTGATCATAAGTAAGGGATGTGGCCGCCAGTCACAGTGCGGCGGCACCAATTGTGTCCCCCTGGGACATTTCGCCGGTCTTCAGACCGCGAGTGAACCAGCGTACCTTTTGTTGCGAAGTGCCGTGCTTTCGGTCCCAGCAGCGCGTCAGCGAGCGCGCATCGAAATCATCGCGGGCGTCGAGCCGGAGACGATCGTCGCCGATTGCCGCTAACAACCGGAGGGCGGCTTCCTCGTCGCCTGGCTCGAGGATTTGCCGGGCCTTATGGGCGTGGTGGGCCCAGAATCCGGCGAAGAAATCTGCCTGAAGCTCAAGTCGAACCGACAACGGATCATTCTCGTCCTTGCTTAACCCCGGCTGGCGCGAGCGCCTTCTCGTGAATCCCCAGAAGTTTCTGGACGTGATGCCCGACCTCGTGGGCGATGACGTATGCGCGGCAAAATCACCCGACGCACCGTACCGATCTTTCATCTCCTGGAAAAAGCCGAGGTCCACGTAGATTATCTCATCAAGCGGACAATATGACGGCCCGATCGCTGAACTGGCCATTCCGCATTTCGACTGAACACGACGCGTAAAGAGCACGAGGTGCGGTTCCTTGTACGCTTGATTCATCTTCTGGAATTGTTCACGCCACACGTCCTCGGTGTCTCCCAGAATCGATGAAACGAAATCCTTGAGCGATGCGTCTGGCGGATTTGGCGGGGGAACGCCCGGTCTCGAAACGCCTGACGTTTGATTCTGGACCGAATCGCCCTCCTTTTGAACCATCGGGGCCAGGGACCACGTAACGAGCCCGAGTATTGAGATTCCGATTGCCACACCAAAGGCGATCACAATTGTTCGGCGAGGCTGTCGCCGCGCGATAATTTCACTCGGAGTTTGCTGTTTTGCGCCCATGGGTTTGTCCCTAATTCAACTTTCTTTGCGCTTGATGTGACGATTTCCGCATCCCGACAGGATTGAGTATCAGTCGGAACCGCATAGAAACGCCAGACCGGGTTCGAAGCAGTCCGCTATCACGAGAGGCAGAGATGAGCGCCGAGAATTGCGCATTGTCCCAACGATGGTTCGAGGAGGTCTGGAACGAGCGTCGCACCGCCACCATCGTCGAGCTGATGAGCCCGGATGGCATCGGGCATATGGAGTCCGGCGATCTGCGTGGCGTCGAGCCGTTCAAGCTCGTCCGGGACGAGTTCATCGCGGCTGTTCCTGACCTCAAATTCGCGATCGAGGGAATCGTGGCGGACGGTGACGATGTCGTCGTCCGCTGGTGTGCCTCGGGGACGCATTCCGGCGAAGGTCTGGGCATCGAGCCGACCCAACAGCAGCTCGTCGTCCGCGGCATGACCTGGCAACGCTTCAAAGACGGCGTACTGGTCGAAGGGTGGGATGGTTGGAACCAGGAGGCGCTATTCAGCGCCTGCGTGAAGGCACTGACGAGAAGCGGAAGGGCGATCTGGAAAAGCGTCAAAAGCTATCCGCGCGACTGCGAGAAATCCGCGAAGAACTCTTCGGCGAGCACGGCGGCCCTGAGATGGCCCGCCGGCTCAACGTTCCTGCCCGAACCTGGTACAACTTCGAGACCGGAGTGACGATCCCCGCGGAAGTCTTGCTTGATTTCCTGGATCAAACCCGCGTCGACCCGCACTGGCTGCTGACGGGGGAAGAGCCGAAATACAGACGCGATAAAGACGTCACTGGACTTTCGCCGATTGACCTTCTCCGTCGCGTGCTTGATAATCTCGAGCATGGATCGCAAGATGCTGGAGGCGGCGCCTGAGAACCGAGCACCACAAGCGAACGCTGATCAGCGGTATCGACACTTCCGCGCAACCGCACGTTTCGTTGTGACTGATGCGTGCTGCGCACGTTTTCTAAAGATCGTGGCGTCTTTCCATTCAGGGCAGCGGCCCGATGTTAAGCGCGTCAAACTCGCTGAGCCTATGCATCGGGACGGCGACCCGAACGAGGCTCATTTGCGAATAACCTCGCGCGCGGCTTCGTCTACCACCACCGGGGATTAAGACGAGGCCGGCGTCCGTGGTCACCGAACGGGGTAACGGTCTTCGCAAGGGGAGAGACTCATGATGCGCACCATTCGTTTCCCGATAGCCGGGTTGATGGTGGCCGTATTGATCGTCGCGCTTGGCTTGGCGGCGTTGCGAAACTCTTCCGCGACGTGAGCTGGTATGACCTTTCTGTTGACGTGCGCGGTGCTCTGCCTGGCAATTGTCGGCGTCGTCTGCGATGGGAACGCCAGGCGCGCGTGGTGGCTCGGATTCGCACTGTTCGGGTGGGGTTACCTCTTGCTCGCCTTTTGGTCGTCCGTCGAACTACCGACGATGGCCCTGCTCGACGCTATTGGACAGCGTTTCGATCTGTCGGTGCATTTTAGCGGTCGCATGGGCGGCATGGGCGGAGGAATGAGGAGCGCCGGTCTTTGGAGAGCCGCCATGTTCGGCGGATTTGGCGGTTTTGGCGGAGCTAGTAATCAGTCAATCATACAGATCAGCCACTGTCTCTTGGCGCTGCTGGCGGCGCTCATCGGCGGCGCGTCCGCCAGCTTCTTTTTCGGCGGGTCCAAGGACTCCGCTAACGCCCTCGATAGGCGCACGCCAATCGCGACTCCAGCTCGACGACGAAAGTGGCTATTGCCGACTTTGCTTGGACTGGCGGCCTGCGTAATGTTGGTATTTCTCGGATTGTTTCTGGTGAGGTCATCTCCCGGATTCTGGATAGGATCGACGTTTCTGGCGACGTGGGTGCTACTCGGCATGACTGTTTTGGGCGCGGCGAGTAGTCACAGCAAAGGCCGGCAGATCTGGCTCGGTGCGGCGCTGTTTGGTGTCGGGTACATGACCCTGGCGTTTGGTCGTGCGCGAGACGGCGAAACCTGGCCCAGTATGCTAACGGACCATTTGCTCTACGCTCTTCGCGGCTGGGTTCCGCCTGTCGTTAGCGGTTTCCCCACATCCTCGTCAGCCGTTGCCTCCGCGAATGCGCGCATTTGGCAGATGCTTGATAAGCCTGTCCCGATGCAGTTCCCTAACGGAACACCACTGGAGGACCTTCTAAAGCACGTTCAATCCGCGACGCGCGGACCGGATGGGAAGGGAATTCCGATCTATGTCGATCCGATCGGCCTTCAAGAGACCGAGAGGTCCATGACCTCGGTGGTGGTGATCGATGTCGAGGGCGTCCCGCTCAGGACTACGTTGCGGCTTTGCCTTAAACAGCTCGATCTTATGTACATAATCCGGGATGGACTGCTGCTGATTACGTCAGAGGAGAGTGCGGTGACACCGGTCTACGAGGATCCCTTTCTGATCGTCGGACATTGCCTGCTCGCCCTGTTCGCAGCCGGGTTTGGCGGCCTCGTGGCTCCATTTGTTTGTAGCAGGCGCCATGAACCGCCAGCATAAGCTGCGAATGCACCAACGGAAGTTCCCTCGGACGAACTGATCGCGTTTCACGTCACAGTCGACGGTGCCGTCGTGAACGCGCGCCAAGCACCGGTGGAATGGATCTCGCCGATGGCGGCCATTGCGGCGTCCAGCTCGTCGTCCCGATTGTAGAAATGAGGTGAGAGCCGGATGCCCGCTCCCGGTCGAAAATCGCAGAGAATGTCAAGTGACTTGAGTGCCATGGATATTTCATAGCCGTTGTCCACGTCGATGGCGACCGTCCCCCCGCGTCTGGCCGGATCGCGGGGAGTTGTGCACCGGTAACCGGCCCGGCCGGCCAGGTCGAGCAGTCGCTGGGTTTGTAATAGCGACTTGGCACGGATTGCCTCGATGCCGATTTCGTTGACTATCTCCAGGCCGGGCCGCGCCGCGTATAGTGCCGAGATATTGGGCGTACCGTGGAGCAATCGCCAGGCGTCGTCACGGCGCACGAGTTCGGCGCGAATGCGAACGGCGTTTGATGGGCCATCCAGCCGGTGAGCTTGGGCTCCAAGCGCCTCCTCACCTGCGGATCCGCCCAGACGAATGCCGCACCTGGTCCACCGCAGAGCCATTTCAAGCAACCGCCGATGTAGACGTCGACCCCCAGTCTCCCTACGTCGACAGGGATGGTGCCGACGGCCTGATAGCCGTCGATGACCGTGAGTGCGCACACTGCCCGAGCCTTGGCGGCGATCGCCGCAATGTCGTGTACAAAAGCCGATTTGAAGAGGATGTGGGAAAGACTCACGATGGCGGTTTGCTCGTCGATCGCCTCGATCAGGCGGTCAGTATCGACGGAGATGCCATCTTCCGATGGGATGACTGCGACTTGAGCGCCTCGCCGGCGCTCCTGGTCGATCAAGTAAAGGATCGATGGAAAGTGCATCGCGTCGGTGACGATCTTCGCACGCGTTCCGGCGAAGTCGAACGCGCTATAGATGACCGCGTGGGCCAGAGTGACGTTCGGTTGAAAGACGACTTCGCCCTCATTGGCTCCGATCAAGGGCGCGACCAGGTCGCCCAGGTCGGCGGTCAGGGTCCACCAGCCTTCCTCCCAGGCGCGCACGCCCCGCGTTGCCCACGATTCAAAATAACTCTGCAGTGACGGACCCACTGCCGTCGGCACCGCTCCCAGTGAGTTACTGATAAGATAATTGGTCCGGCTCGAGGATCGGGAACTGAGGGCGGTATTTCAGGAGTCGGTCGGAATCCTGGCGGTTGTCGCGGACTGTCGACGCCTCGACCTCTTGGCTCGTCCTATCATGGCTGGTCATATCATGGTCCTCAGGATGGCTCGCACCGGACTGGCGTCGAAGCCGGCGAGTCGAAGCGGCAACGCGATGAGCTCGTAAATACCTTCCGGAACACCGGCAAGCACGAGTCCCTCGAGGATGGCCATGTCGTACTGGAAAAACGCCTGGTGCGCCTGGAGTTCTTTGGATTCGAACGGGTCCACGCTCGGCGTGTCGATTCCGATCAGGCGTACACCATGAGAGTGAAGATGCCCTACGACCGAGGGGTCGAGAGCCGCAAAGTCGGGATTGAATTGGGCCGCGTCGGGAAATGTGCCGGTCGCCAGCAATACGCGTTCGGCACGGAAGTCGTCTGGGAGGTCGGACGGTCGAACGAGCGCCCCTCGTGGCACGCTGACCGCGATCACCTGACAGGGACCCAGGTACAATTCCAGCGGCCGCTGGTCGATGCTGGGAGCAAACATTCTATAATGATTGGGAGCGTCGGCATGAGCGCCCAGATGTACCGTCGCGTGCAGGCTTGACAGGGTGACTGAGTCGCCTCTAGCCAGATCCAGCAAAACCTCGCGGCGCGGTGGTGTGTCACCGGGCCAGACCGAAAGCGATTTGTCGATGAGTGGGCTTATGTCGTAAATCCTGCGCATGCATTCCATAGTACCCGTCGATGCAGACACCGTGAACCAATCCGCGTGAACAGTCGGCATAACGATTGCACGTCTGAAACGTATCCCGATTCCAAACCGTCTAAAGGTACGGCACCATGAAAAGACCACCGCACCACAAAATGCTCTTGGGAGTCGTGCTCGCCTGCGTCAATCTTGGCCTCATGGGCGACAGCCGGGCCCAAGAGGCGCCAGGGCACCCACGCCCATCGCCGCCCAGTCCGAGCGATCCCGGGACGTGTCAGCAATCAAACAGGTAGCCGAAACGTTCACGCGGGCCTTCAACGCTGGTGACGCCAAGTCGGTTGCGGCTCTTTACACCGAGGACGCTGAGGTCATCGACGAGTTCGAGGAGAAGATTCAGGGACGTCCTGCGATCGAGGACTTCTATTCGGCGATTTTCGCAGAGCGAAAAGGGGCGACGATCGAGATCGCGCTTGATTCATTGCGTTTCCTTGGCCCCGACGCGGCCCACGAGACGGGACAGACACGCGTCAGACCCGCAAGGGGCGAACCCGCGGACGGTACGGGACTACACCGTTCTCTACGTCAAACAGGGGGGGCGATGGCTGTATTCGAGTGTCCGCGAAGAATACCCCGACAAACTGGCCCATCACGAGCGACTCAAGGAGCTGGAGTGGATGATCGGCGAGTGGGTCGACGAAAGCTCGAATTCGCTCATTCACGTGACCTGCCACTGGTCGGAGGATAAGAACTATTTGCTCCGCGATTTTGTGATTCACGTTCAAGGCAAACCGGTTCTCAATGTGACGCAGAGAATCGGCTGGGACCCTCTCACCAAACAGATCAAGTCGTGGGTCTTTGATTCTGATGGAGGGTACGGCGACGCTCTCTGGGCTCGCGAGGGCAACAAGTGGATCATCAAGTCCACTGGCGTCTTGCCTGACGGCCAAATCGTCACTGCCACCAATGTGCTTATGCGATCGGGCCCCAACGCCGCCCGCTGGGCGTCGACCGAACGTATCGTGGCAGGCCGGATCATCCCCGACCACGGCGAATCGGTGATGGTCCGCAAGCCGCCGCTGCCGCAATCTCACTCAAATAGATGATGTTATTATAATAATACGATTCAGCATACTCCAGCGGAGGAACTCATGGCGCGATCTGAATTTCGCATCCTTTTGATTGGGTTGATCACCGTGAACCTGGCCGTTCCCGCGCAGCCTTTCACGGCGGCGGCCACGGTGGCGGTGGCGGCGGTGGCTTTCATGGCGGGGGCATGGGGGGTGGTTTTCATGGCGGCTTTGCCGGCGGCGGGTACGGTGGCGGCTTTCATGGTGGCTACGCGGGTGGTTACGGCGGCTATCATGGCGGCTACGCGACACCGTCGTTCAATCGCACTCCGTCGTTCACCATGCCCCATACGGTCTCTCCGATGCCCCGCAGCGAATTTGGCAACATCAATCGCGGGAATAGCTTTAGTAATGTCGGGCGGGAAAATAATTTCGGTAACGTGAACCGCGTGAACAACTTCAATAATGTCAATGTCAACCGCGGCACCAATGTCAGCAACGTGAATCGGGTGGGCAATGTCAACAACTTTAATCGGATGGGCAATGGCTGGCACAACCCCTACATGGGTTACCACCAGGGCTGGGAACACGGCTACTGGAATAACAATTTCGCCGGCGGCTGGGGTTGGCGGCCCTACGGCTACGGCTGGGGGGGATTTGGAGGGGGGCTCGGCTATGGATTGGGCGGGGGACTCGGCATGGGATTGGGCTGGGGACTTTCGTCGTGGATGTTTGGCCCAATGCTCTATAACTGGGGATACTCCAACTATTACAACCCCTATTACGGCGGCTATGGCGGCAACGCCGTCGTCGCGCAACCGATCGTGTACGACTATTCGCAACCGATCGACCCCCAGAGCATGCAGCCGGAAGAAGCGGTTGTCACCCAGTCGATGAGCACCTTTGATAGCGCACGCGAGGCCTTCAAGGCTGGCGATTATGCGCAGTGCGCTCGACCTCGTCGACCAGGCATTGAAGACAACGCCGAACGATGCGGCCCTGCATGAATTCCGCGGTCTGTGCCTGTTTGCGCTCAGACGGTATGACGAGGCGGCGGCCATGCTCTACGCCGTGTTGTCCGTCGGTCCCGGATGGGATTGGACGACTTTGATCAGTCTGTACGGCGACCCCGACACCTATACCAAGCAGCTACGGGCGCTCGAAAGCTTCTGTACGCAGAATCCCCAGTCGGCGGCAGGCAGGTTTGTACTCGCGTACCATTACCTGACCGAGGGACATGCCGACGCGGCCGTAAGGCAACTGAAGATCGTGAGCTCGCTGCAACCGAAAGATCAGCTTGCGTCGCAATTGATTCAGCAGCTTCAGAAAACGGACCAGCCCTTGGTGGGAACCGACGTGACCCAGGGACAGGTCCCGCCTCGTGCCACGACGACACCGGCGGCAACCGCCGCTCCCGCGGGCATTGCCGGAAAACTGGAGGGCAGCTGGACGGCCCAGCCATCAACCGATACGATGATCACAGTGACGTTTCAGACCAGGGGCATTTCATCTGGAAAGTGAGCCGGCAGGGTAAGGACCAACAATTCGAGGGCACCTCCAGCTACGAGAATGGGATCCTGACTCTGGTCCAGAACCAGAACAACAACGCCATGGTCGGCAACGTGAATTGGAAAGATGAAAATCATTTCACCTTCAAGGTCGTCGGTGCCGGGCCCACCGACTCCGGACTGTCATTCACCAAGGCTTCTTGAGCTGCTCGTTCGTGCTGATTGTTGTGTCATCAACGGGAGTCCACACGCCGATGCGTCCTCTCACCGCCGGATCTGATATCGACCTGAGCCGTGTTGTCCAAGGAGGGGACGGGATCCTCGTGATCCGGGGCGGCGGCAATTGCCGGAGCTGGAACAACATCCAGTACAAGGCGGGAATGAGCGCCAAAAACGTCGGCTCGAGCAAGTTGTCAATGAATGTGGCGACGATCCCTCCCGGCGGCGTCGCCTATGCTCACATCCATGTGGGCTTCGAGCTGATGCTCTATATTCTTGAAGGGCGCGTGCGCCACGAGTATGGGCCAGGGCTCAAGCATTCGATCGAGAATGAAGCGGGTGACTTCATCTATATCGAGCCAGGCATTCCTCACGAAGTGTTCAACTTGAGCGACACCGAGCCGGTGGTGGCCGTGGTTGCTCGTTCCGACGCAGACGAATGGGAAAACATCGTTCCTTACGACAGGAACCACCCGGATCAATGACGATTCGTGGTTTATTTACGTAGCCCCCGCAGATCTGCAGTCTTTGTCTTGCTGTTGGGCACACCGCGCAAAGGCAGGTAAACGTCGAGCCGCTCAAGCTCGTCTTGACGCCTTCTGTTCTTGTGCGATTGCTCGAATTTGTGTAAGCAATGAACGTCTAAGTGGTGACTTTACAATTCTTTACGGCAGAATGGAACAAATTGCCTCACGTTCGATCTCGCACAGGGTATTCGTCGAAAACTCGCGGCGGAATGTCGCGGGTGAGGAGAGGTATGCGAGAACAAGGGAAGGTCAGGAGACCAGCATGCAAGAGACAGCGATGGTCGTTCATGACTTCATTTTGAAGGAATTCCTGCCGGGCGAGATTCCCAGTGAGCTCACGGGTCAAACTGAGCTGATCACGGGTGGCATTCTCGATTCCATCAGTACGCTCAAACTGGTTACTTTTCTGGAAGATCGGTTTGGAATTACGGTCGAGGCCTGGGAGGCGGCCGTCGATAACCTCGACTCAATCGAGCGTATTGTGGCGCTCGTGGAATCAAAAAAAAACGGCCGTTAGAGTTTGTTGCGGCCAGCCCATGTGCGGGAGTTCGGTCGTGGCAGCCGCAACCTGACAGGGTTAGATCGACATGATCGGTGATTTCGTGTAAACATTGGTCGCTCATCGCCGCTTGGTTTTGTAGTTGATCCACATCTCCGATCTTCGCCATCTTCTCTCGCGTGGGAGGGAACCCGCCGTGCGTCGTAGCAATTCATGGGTATTTCGCGACCGTTCGGGTGGGGCACCGGCCCTGATGGTCTTTTTGCTGGCGCTTGCGGGTATGGCTGGCGATTCGGCCTTCGTTGGCGCGCTGCGCCGTTCTGCGGCGCAAACCGAGATCCAGGCGGCGCCCGTGCTAGGCTACTATGAGAGCCTCATCAACGCACCGCGGCAATTGATCGCGGGTGACGTCTCCCAGCCTCCGCCCGGTTGGCTACCGTTCGGTGGCGAGGTGACTGGAATCGTACGCGAACTGCAAACCTATCTTCGCTGGGAGATGAAGCCAAATCTTAACATCCGCTGGAACGGAACGACTTTTCGGACTAACAGTTTCGGCTTTCGAACACCCGAGATCAGCCTGGCAAAACCTCGGTCAACCTACAGGATCTTGGTATTCGGCTCCTCCAATACGATGGGTTACGGTGTCGAGGCTGAGGACGTATACACGCGACACTTTGAGCGTTGGCTCAACGAACGGGTGGGACCTGACCATCGGGTTGAGGTGGTCAACCTTGCGGTGGCGGGCGACTCGCCAACCCGCAGACTCGCGAGGATGCAGCAAGAAGCTGGCCGTTTCGACGCCGATTGGCTTTTGTGCGACGCCACCGCGATGGATTCATGGCTCGAGGAAGCGCATGTGCATTCCGTGCTTCAGCGTGGCATTTCGATACCGTTTCCGTTCGTTCAAGACGCCGTCCGCCACTCCAAAGTCACGACCGCCGACTCGCTCGAATCGTTTCGCGAAAAGTTCCGTGGCGAGTCGGAGGCGTTGTTTGCCAGTGTCTACGCAGGATGGAGTGCAGAAGCCGGGAGGCTGCAAATCCCGATCTCCGTGGTGATCCTTCCACGCGCCGACAGCAAGGGGAAATCCCCTCGTGTGTTCCAGTTGATCAGGTCGCTCTCCGCTCAATATGGGATGAACTTCCTCGATCTTTCGAACGCGCTCGATCACCTTGAAGTCGACGATTTCCGGATCTCGGATTGGGACAAGCATCCCAACGCCCTGGGCCATCGGGCGATCTTCGAGGCCCTGCGCGACGCCATTCTCAAGCGCGGGCAGATTCCCGGGCTTTCGCTTTCGCATTCGGGATAGAGCGGAAATCCCAGCCTGGCAACGACTGCCCTTGCCAGGCCGGCCGGTTTCGCCCAAGATTTGGGGCCGCTCGCCGCGCGTTGATCCCAATCTCAAGGGCAGACGGAATGTCGACTCCCCTTAAGTCCGAGTCACAACGATCGATCGATGCGCCACCGAAGTTCTGGAAGAGACCGTCCGCATTTCTCGCCCATGGGCCCCACGCTCTTGCTCGCCGGGCGCCGAGCGCGATCCCGTGGGGCGTCGCCGTCATGGTCGGCTTGATCGTGATCTTCGAGTGTCTGGTGACACGATACCGGCTCGAGTTGACTGACCCCGTGAGCATGAGCTGGTACTGGAGTGCCCAGGCGGTGAAGACCGAGTCGGGCGACTGCGATTTACTCTGCTTGGGAGATAGCCTGATGAAACACGGGCTGCTCCCAGATCTGATCGAGCGTGCGACGGCGCAGCATACGGTCAACCTGGCCGCCGCGCGGTGCCCACGTTTCTGAGCTATCTCTTGTTGCGGCGGGCCTTGGACGCCGGAGCACGGCCTCAGGCGATCATCATCAATGCCAAACCCGCCATTCTGATGGCTGACCTCCATTTCAATTCCCGCTACCTGGAAGAAATCATGACACTTGGCGAGTGTCTTGAGATTGCGGGCCTGACACGGAATCGCTCGTTATTGCTGTCGATGATCGTGGGCAGATTATTCCCATCGCTTCGTTCACGGCTTGAGGTCCAGACGAATGTCCTGGCGGCACTGCGCGGTGAGAGAGACCGTATCGGGGCGATCAATCGCGTTCTCTTGCGGAACTGGTCGGTCAACCGAGGGGCCAACGTTGCTGCGACGGTTGCACCCGACCCAGGGACGGTCAGACCCGACGTCGAAGGGCGGCTGCACCCGAACGTATTTCACGTAGATCCGACCAATGCCGCGGGAATGGAGCGTCTGATGAAGATCGCCGACGATCGCGGCATCCCAGTCCTCTGGCTTCTGCCCCCATTGTCTCCGGCTCTCCAATCCTTGCGTGACCAGAGCGGATCCGAGGCCCGTTACGAACGATTCATTCGCACTTTCATGGCGCGGTATCCGCGACGATTAACCATACTCGATGCACGCCGTGCCGGTTTGCCTTCGACTTTCTTCGTTGATGAAACGCACTTGAACCGGCGGGGAGCGATTGCTCTGTCTCGTGCCGTCGCCGAAGCAGTCCCGACGCTGTTGAGTCGCTCGCCATCCCCGACCGCCGCCGAGTGGGTCGCACTTTTCATCCCCCCCGATCAACCCGCCGAATCCGACTTCGCAATTGAGGATCTCGGGGAATCGCAGCGGATAGTCAATCAGAGCACGGCTGCTTCTGCTTCGTCTCCGTGAAACCGCTAGTGCGGTTCGCGCGAGAAATCCTCAAAGTTATC
Source organism: uncultured Isosphaeraceae bacterium (assembly GCA_963850935.1). Lineage (GTDB taxonomy): Bacteria > Planctomycetota > Planctomycetia > Isosphaerales > Isosphaeraceae > CAWFRS01. Next base: position 73,425 of record CAWKNT010000022.1, on the reverse strand, counting down.
AACACGTGCGCCGCGATGAGACCAAACTGGTAATCTTGCAACTCGCTCGGCGAATGACTATTCAAAGGGGCGGGCGCGCACGACGATACGCTCGAGATGTTGTAAACGTATTTTCCGGTATGCGCCGGCTGCCGCGTTGGGCGGCGAACGAAGGGGTCTATCACGATGTTGATGACTGGGCTTTCGGGCAATGAGATCTACTGTCTCGCACAAAAGGGATATAACCCCGGGAACATCGTTGTGGGCAACAGCGTCCATTCCCTGGGATTGGTTCGAGGGATCACAAGTGGCTTGAAGACGCTGTCGGGGGGCGAAATCGGTAGCATTACTCAGCTCATCGTCGACGGACGTCATGCCGCCATCAACCGCCTGGAACAGGAGGCGAGGGACGAGGGGGATGGGGGACTAACCGGCGTCACGTCCGATCTGCGGAAGCTGAGCAACCTGATGGAGTTTATCGCGATTGGATCGTCGGTCAGAGGCGTGACGAATACCGGACCATTCTTTTCGACGGCCTGCAGCGGTCAGGACCTCTATTGCCAGATCGACTCGGGCTACGAGCCCAGGCACTTCGTGATCGGCAACGTCGCTTATGCACTGGGCCTCGGACGGGGGCTCATCGGCGGACTCAAGGTCCTGGCACGGAGGGGTGAGGTTAAAGAATTTTCAGACATGTACAACCACACTCGGCACCTCGCGCTCGAGCGGCTCGAGGCCGAGGCAGCCCAGCGCGGTTGCAACGCCGTCGTTGACATCACAACGAAAATCCTTTCCTTCGGCCCGGGCGTCCGCGAAATGCTCATGGTCGGCACTGGCTCGTATAACCCGGCACTTGGGCAACCCAAGATTCCCTACACTTCGGAACTGACGGGCGAAGAGCTCTGGAATCTCACCCAGATGCAATTTGCACCGCATCGTCTCGTACTCGGCACGAGCGTCTATGCCCTGGGCCTGGCGGGGGGGCTCAGCAGCTTTTTCCAATCGTTCGCTCGCGGTGAGGTCAACAACGTCACCCGTCTGGTTTACGATGCCCGTGAAAACTGCTTGAATCACATCCGCCTCGAGGCCGAGGAGCTGAAGGCCGATGCGGTGATTGGCGTCAAGCTATTTATCAACGAGATCGGCGCGGGCCTCGTCGAGGTCATGGCAATCGGCACGGCCATTCGCAAGCATTCCGGCGTCGCGACCGTGAGCGATCAACTCATCCCTCAGGCGATCATCCGCGATCGCGACACATTCTTTGAAGAAGCCCCCGCCGTGCCTGGTGCTGTCAAACCAAGGACTCTGGACCGCGCTTGAAAAAAGATCGGTTCCTGCAAAAGGGGCCGGCGTGATCACTCCTGTACGACTAGGCCCAAGGAATTGATTTCGCGGCCGTTTGTGCGACCGTGCAAACCTACGATGAGCTTACCCGCACCCGATGCCGCGCCCGAACCGCCGCCGCGCGGGTCGCCCAGCCAGCTCGACGCATAGGAATCGCTCGGATCGAGCTTTCCGTCTTGAAACCGCATGAAAACAAACTGAAAAGCATCGAGCAGTAATCCCGTGCGGGTGTTGATCGCACCGACGGCATAGCCCGGCCGGGCCACGACCTCCAGCGGCGTGGGAATATCTTTCCCATGGTGCTGACCCGGGACGTATGCGTCGCCGACCTGAAAAATCGGCCGCACGGCACCCACCTTCGCGCCACCGAATATGTTGATGTATCCTACTTGTGCCCCGACCAGCAGGCCGCGCTCCGGTGCGATCTCGTGAAACCGCTCTTTCTCGTTGCCGTCGGGCTTTGGCCGGTCGGACAATCCGGTGCGTGTTTCACTTGTGTCCAACGAGATCTCGGCAGGCTTTGAAGTGTCCGGGCCTTTGTTGCTCGACGGTCCATCTGGCTCTCTGGCGGGAGCCCGCGCGGGACCGTTGCCTTGGGTGGTTTGAGCCTCCTTGGCCTGCCGTCGGTCGCCGAGTCGGGCGAGCTCGAGTGCCGACGGTGGGTCCGCCTTGATCTCGATTCGTCTGCCGTTGATCCGGATAACCTTGCCGAAGTTGACGCGGGCGGCGCAGGCCCGCGTGCTCGAGACAGGAGTCAGTTTGAGGCGGAACGTTCCGCCGCTAAAGCCCAAATTCGTGGTCGCATGTGTAGAATCGTCGGTCAGGCTGGCGACCTTTTGTTGAATGATTTCGCAATATGATGGATCGCCCACTTGCGAAATGACAAGCTCGACGGCTGGCTGCGACAGATTCAACGGGAACTCTTGTTGGGTGCCCTTGAGCGACTGGGTCATCGATTTCTCGAGCCTGCCAAAATCCCCCTTGATACCGGGCGTCTCTTTCAACCGCCCGACTTCTTGAACAGCCCGTGCCAGTGACGCGACGACCCGGCCATTGCCGATATAGCTGAGCGCCTTTTTCTCCGATGTTTCAAGTTTGGGTAGCGCCTGTCCTTTCTTGCCAAGCTCATCCAAGCGATCCGATGCGTGCGTGACCTGACGTTGACCCATTTGAAATGTCCCGGCAGACCTCATCGCGGCGTAGCCGCCTGCCATCTCATTGTAGGCTTGACCCAGCTCCTCGAGTACCTGAGCATGTTGTCGGACGAGTGCGAGGCGATCAGGCGCGACATCTGGGACTTGCAGGTCGGCCTGGAGAAAAGGTTCATCGGGCTCGCCCGACGAAATGCCGAAGAGGTCGGTTGCGGCGGTCCATGGTCGTGAAAACAGTCCGTAGAGCGCACCGCCCGCGAGTACGAGGACCACGCCAAGAGCAGCAATCCGTGCGAGCATCGAACGGCCGCTTTTTTGTCCGCTCGATGACGGTTCGCGGCGGTCGGTTGCCTTGGCTCCCTTTGACGCGGCGCCGTGGGGGGAAACATCGGTTGTCGACGACCCGGCGGAATTGTTGCGACCGCGATCGATTCCGGTGGCAGAACGACTTCGGGCGCCAACCGGCAAAGCCGGTGATTTTTCCAAAAGAGCGTACTCCGGTTCGTTCCCGATCGCTTCCTCTACGTTGGGGCGAGCCAACGGTCGTTGTTGCTTCGTTTCACTCGGAATGTGGAAGACTTCCCCGCAGCGCTTGCATCTGGCTCGTTTTCCTGCCAGGCCGGACGACACACGGAAATCGTGCCCGCATTGAGGGCAGGCAATCAGTACGACGCTCGGCTCCAAGTGACTCGGAGCAGGTGCCTGCGGGTCGCTAATACGCGAGATCTCCTTACAGTCCTTGCAACGGACTTTCTTGCCCGCCAAAAGTGAGCGGACTTGATAATTTCGGCCACACCTGGGACAGGAAAACGTTATCTCGGGCATCGGTAGAACTCATACTTCGGTCGGGATGACGCCAACACCGCGACGTCGATCATTAAAGCACCCGTACGACAGGCATGCAAGTCGTTATCCGACTAGCAAGTCCTCTAACGGATCGAATTCGTGATGTCTCTCGGCGAGTGGCAACCGCTCGGATCTTTCCGGCCGGGTACCGACTGACTATTATTTGTTTCTGACTCGTCGTTCTAGATTGAACGAGGAGACGGCGTTGCAAAGGAAACTCAATCTTGTCGCGGAGTGATCGGGCCATGGCAAAACGAATTAGGGTGATCGGTCGTGTGTTCATGGCCGTGGAGCTGTTGTTGGGGTGTGCGACCGGACTGCGGGCGGATGGGACCTTTGCGATCAAGGACGGTGACCGGATCGTCTTTTATGGAGATAGCATCACAGACCAGCGCCTTTATACCACATTCGTCGAAACGTACATTGTCACCCGCTTCCCTGCCTTGAATGTGTCGTTCGTCCATTCGGGCTGGGGTGGCGACAGAGTCACTGGTGGCGGAGGTGGGCCTCTCGACCGCCGCTTGGCGCGATGTCTTCGCTTACAAGCCGACGGTCGTCACCGTGATGCTGGGGATGAACGATGCCAGTTACCGGGCCTTCGATCAGAAGATTTTCGACGTCTACGCGAAGGGCTTTGAGCATCTGGTGGAATCAACGAAGAGCAACTTGCCGGGCGTCCGCATCACGCTGATCCAGCCTTCTCCTTATGACGACGTAACCCGCAAGCCTACGTTCGAAGGCGGCTATAACCAGGTGCTCGTGCGTACGGTGAGTTCGTCAAAAGTCTGGCCGAAAAGGAGGGCGCGGCCGTCGCCGACCTGAATACGCCAGTCGTGGCGGCGCTCAAGAAGGCCTCCGAGATCAATGCAACCGGTGCGCAAGACTTGATTCGTGACCGCGTCCACCCGGGTCCGGCAGGACAGTTGCTGATGGCCGAGGCCCTACTCAAGTCCTGGAACGCCCCGGCTGTTGTCGCCTCTGTAGAGCTCGATGCAGCATCCGCCAAGATGGTGAAAGAGGAGAATACCAAGCTCGAAAATCTGGTGGTAAACGGCACGATTTCCTGGACGCAGCACGACATGGCCCTGCCGCTGCCGATTGACAAGAAGAACTCGGCCATCGCGTTGGCGGTGAAAGCGTCGGACGTCGAGCAGTCTCTCAATCAAGAAACGCTCAAAGTCCAAGGTGCGCGAGCGTCCAAATACGCCCTCAAGATTGACGGCGAAGAAATCGCCGAGCTCACTAAAGAGCAGCTTGCCGCGGGCGTGAATCTCGCAGCGCTCGACACACCGATGTATCGCCAAGCCAAGTCAGTTCATGACCTCACTCTCCAGCACAACAATCTCCACTTCCAGCGCTGGCGGACACTGCAAGTTCCTTTGGAGCGCCGGAACTATCCGAGCCTTGCGAAGGCGATCGAAGGCCTGGACGCGCTCGAAGCCGACGTGGTGGCCGAGCAGCGAGCCAAGGCCAAGCCCGTTTCGCGCCGGTTTGAGCTCGTTCCTCGGTCGTGATACTTTCGACCAGGCGACGTTTATCCGTGACGCCGCGGATCAGCGTTGGTGAACCGAACGACATCAATGTTGGCTGCTGTCGCGCCAGCAACCCCCATGACGTGCGCTAGGCAATCGTTCCAATGCAAAGCTCATAACCGGAAAGCTCATAAGGGCTTTGGAATTATGAGCGGTGCTCAAACCGGGTGAGATAATACGAATTTCAGCAAAAAATCGCTGCATTCGTTATCAACATTCTCAACGCCACAAGCCGATGAAACCCTATAAGCCGACAGGCCCGAATGGTCGCGCTTCTGGTTCGGTTTCGAAAGAGAGAAGGAAAAGAGGCACGCCCGATGGCACGATTTACTAAAATAGCAAACATCCTCACGATCGCGCTATTTATACCTCCGTCATTCGCGCCGCCGCCATGCCGAGGCCAGTCACCAGATGCGCAGCCGGATCCGCCGACGACCAGCTCCGTGCCTCCGCCCCGCCCCTTCGCTGGGGTCCGGCATCCGGGCCAGATGCTGACCGTAGCTAGGTCGACGTCATCGCCGTCGCCGCCTCAGACGTCGACGGCAACGTCCGACGAACCTGCGGTGGGCCAGGGAGCCCGCAACGCGCCGGCTCCGCTGCCGGTGACTCCTGCAGATGCAATTTCCGCGCGGCCGCTTGATCAGACGTTCAAACTGAAGGCCGCGCCGCTCGAGTCGACCGACCTTCGCTTTCCGATCAACCTGGCGACGGCGTTACAGGCTCAGCGATGCCCGGCCGCTGATCGTGGCCGCCGCGCAGGCCAGCGTGTGGGTGGCCGAAGCGGAGCTCACGCGGGCCAAGGTTCTCTGGGTCCCCACGCTCAACATCGGCTTCGATTATCTCCGGCACGACGGCGGCGGCCCTGACTTCAACAAGGGCATCATGACCGCGCCCAGCGTGAACTTTTTCTACGGCGGCGGCGGCCTGATCCAGAACGTCGCCACGACCGATGTCCTCTTCCAGCCCCTGGTCGCGCGGCAGAACCTCAACTCCGTGCAAGCCGACATCCAGACCGCCAAGAACGACTCGCTGTCGATGACAGCCGATGCCTATTTCCAGGTGCACCAGTTCCGGGGAATGTATACCGGTGCGCTCTACGCCATCGAGCGAGGGCACGATCTGATCGAGCGGATCTCGCAATTGAGCAAGGAGCTGGTCCCCAAGGTCGAGGTCGATCGGGCCAGGAACTTCGTCGCCGACCTCGAGCAGCAAGCCACCTCGGCGCGGGAAGCGTGGCGCGTCCAAAGTGCCGAATCTCACCCAGATCCTCCGGCTTGACCCGCGTGCGGTGGTCGTCCCGCTCGAGCACGATCACCTCCAGATCACCTTGATCGATCCCAACCGGTCGTATGACGACCTGATGCCGATCGCCCTGACCAACCGCCCAGAGCTCACGTCGCGGGCGGCGCTGGTCCAGGCGGCGATGAACGCGGTCCGCCGGGAAAAGATGCGCCCGCTCACGCCGCAGATTCTGATCAACGGCTTTCAGACGCCCAACGAGCTCATCCAGGGGGGTATGTTCGGCCTCGGCCCCAACAACACCATGAACCAGTGGGCCGGCCGTGCCGACGTGAGCCTTCAGCCCCTCTGGCAGCTCGATGCCATGGGAATCGGCAACCTGGCGCGGATCAAGGCAGCGCGCGGCATGCAGTCGCTGGCGATCATCGATCTCTACAGGCTCCAGGACATGGTGGCGGCCGAAGTGACCCGCGCCGTGGCCCGTCTCCAGTCGGCGACGGCTCGGGTCAGCCAGGCCGATCGCGCCTTGCGCACGGCCATCATCACCTTCAACGGCAACTACGAGGGCCTGAGGCAGACCACCCGTTTCGGCAACGTGCTTGGTCCTCGTCAACCGGCCGCAGGAAGTGGTCTTCGCCCTCCAGCTCTTGAAGCTGGCCCTGGACGATTACTTCACCACGGTCGCCGAATACAACCGGGCGCAGTTCGAGTTGTTCCACGCCCTGGGCTACCCCGCCCGCGAGATCACGTATGTTCAGCCCCCCGGCGACATCCAGCCGGTGGACACGACCCGGCCTGATTATCTGCCCCCGGTGGGCAATGGGCCGCCGCCGGCAACCCGCTGAGGTGCCGGCCCCTCAGTACGGTGGAATGCTCAAGCATCTGAGTATCAGCGACGATTAGATTGTGTTGGAGGACGTCCGGACCCGCCCTGGCATTGGGGAAATCAGGAAACTGATTGAAGGGAAATTACTCATGAAGACAAATGTGAAGTCGTTGGCATTCGCGTGCGGACTGGCGATGATCGTGTTCTCTTGGAGCGCTGGGCCGGCCCGCGCACAAGGGTTTTCCACCTCTCGAGTTCGGGCGGTTCGGCCGGGCATGAATACGGGCGGGTTTGCCCGACTGGCCGGCTTCTATTCAAGCATATGGATACACGCCGCCCGCGCCCCCGTGGCGTTCTCCAATCCTCCTCTGGTCCTCGTGCCGAAGGTCCTGACCAGCTACGTGCCGTCCTATGAGGGGATCCAGCCATTTTACGGGCCCCGGTTCACCGGGGGCGCGTATCGCCCCATGGCCTATTACTATCAGCGCTGAGCGAGCGCCGACCGAGGTCAATCAAGCCAAGCCAGCTCCAGCGGCTCTAGCTGGGGCTGGCGGCGGCCACCCCTTTCTCTGGCCGGCAACGGGGACGGAGACGGACGCGGCGAAGTTCGCCACGGCAAAGCTCCCAAGCCGGTGTTGCAAGAGCCGCTTCTGCGCCATACCTCGTTTGATTTGGCGCGGGGAGGATAAGTTCCTTGTCGTCGTCCTCCGGTGCGAGCCCGCGGTCATCGTCCACGTCCAGAACATGCCAGGCGAACAGTCGCGGGAGCACGTCGACTTCTACAGCGCTTCGTTGCTTTCACTCCAGCCGGCACTGGCAGGACAACCCTTGAGGTTTTGCACCGCCGTTCTCTTGATGCGCCCACGTCGATGCAAAAACTGTGATATATAAAGTGATGCGGACCACGACGAGGCTCAACCGGAATGCCGGGTCGGTCTCGGGGTGAGAATTGCGCCGAGTTTCAGACTCGGACGCGTCACTTTTTGCCGGACCAAATCCATGCTTTCACTGGCACGGGGCACTGGCAGACTCTCGTTGAAGGGGTTTGCCTTGGCGTTGGGCATCTCGGTTTTCTGCGGTTCGTCCGTCATGGCTGACGGTTTCGGCCATGCGGATTTTGCTGAAGGCCGGTTCAAGCGCAAATACCTGGGTGAAGGCACTCTGGGCTGGGCCGAATACGGGCTCTACCCCGGCTTGTACGGCTTCAGTCTCCGCTGGCATCCGGGATACGGTTACGGCCGGTACGCGCTGGGCGTTGGCGCCGATGGCGGATATCCGTTCTACGGTGGGCCTGGCTATCCCCACCCGTGGCCGCACCTCCGGCGATTTGGGCCGGCGACGCCCTTTGCTTATTACGGTGGCCCCGACTACCCCCGTGACGGCAATTCCAATTATTACTCTGGCATTGGCGGCTTAGCCATTGAGAAGCCGGTCGTCACGATCGGCGAGCCAGGCGACATGGGGTATGTCGGCGAAGACGGCTATGTCGCTCCTGGTCACGGCTTTGGTCCGTTTACCGGGGCTATTCCTTATCCCGAGACGATGTTCGCGCCTTATACGTCTGCGGCCGCGACCACCGGATCATCCGGGTCGGAAGGCCCGGCCAGACCGCTGACTGCTCCCCCTAACCCTCCGGCGGCCGGAGCAGGGCCGCCTGCGGCCTCTCTGTCGCCCGCACTTGGCCATACGATCGAAGTTTACGGCACGGGCCGCATACTGGGGATCGACGAGGAGCCGGTCACCGACGCCCAGAGCGTGCGCGGTATGCAGGTCACCAAGGTCTATGCTGGGACCCCGGCCGACAAGGCGGGCCTACGTGACGGCGACGTGATCCACTCGGTAACGGCTACCTGACGATACAGCGCGGCAACCTCGCGTGGATCATCACCTCCGGGGCACCTAACGGCGTCCTAGAGATGAAAGTGCGAAGTGTCGCGGATGGCAAGGTGCATTCAATTCTGATTCATTTGTCGTCGGAAGCGGTGAATACGACGCGGCCTTCTTTTCTTCCTCCCGCGGGCAATGGACCGCCGCCGGTTCCTCGCTAAAAACGGCGCGAACGAGCCGCCCGGACGACCGGGCGGCTCGTGAGAGGCTTAGTCGGCGAACATTTCAGAAATCGCTGGCGTATTCCATTATAGGGGTTCTGTCGTTGCGCCGGACGGGTGCCCTTGTCTCATGCAGCAACGGCTTGTCACCAAACTCCATTGAGTCATGCACCGAAGACCGATCAGGAAATTCCATCCTGCACTGCAACAATTTGAAGAAAAGCAATTGCTGAGCGCTGGTGCGTTAGCAGGTCACCCTCGGGCAGCGATGGCCGAAACGCGAGCTGTGGCCGTCGAGTCAGAAAAGCAACAGTCACAACTACCCACCAAGTTCCTCGCGTTCCGCGTAACCAACACATCTTCCCAGACTCCCTACGAGCTGATTCCTCCGTTTCAGCAGGTTTTGGTCCAATCCGAGCAACCGGTGGCTGGGCAGGTCTACAACGTGCTCCAGATCGCCGTGAAGAACGGGACTGCGCAGACGTTCACCACGAACAACGATTTCCAGGTAAAACTCACGGGGGGCAAGTCGTTTCCGATTCTTACCGGAAGCGAGCAGTGGAAGCCGAAACACATTATCGTCTTCTATGTTCTGACCAAGAAGTACTATCCCGTGTCGCCGGTCTCAGGTGGGTTTGTTTTCGACCTGGGTGGCGCCAGTTCAACACTGGTACCTGGGCCATCGGGGATCTTCCTCAGGCTCAAATACAATCCCGCCACGTTCGCCAGCACGCTCAATTGGATCGTTGCCTATGGTCCGGGCAACGAGTCAGGCGCCGGCGCGAAATACGGCTTACCCAACACGTCGATCAACGAGATCGTCGCCGCCGCGACTGACCGCAACGATTTTGGCGGCCGTTTCTAATCTTGCCCCATTCTGGCTCGCCCACTGGTCGAAAACGGGTGAAGGCAAGGTGGCACACCGATCCATCTCTGCGCGCGGTGGGCCATTTTCGTGAATCCGCGAAGGTGCGAATCGCCGGGACAACCGGCCAGTTCGAGTTTACCGAACCTGATTGCTAACAGTAACAGGGTCATAAGTTATAGTAAGCGGATCGACCGCGACCGGCTCTCGAGCTCAAAAGTCTTGATGCGAGCCCGAACGAATTGCCGACCTATTCCAAATATGCGGTTCGTGTGTTTTCTGAGCTGGAGGGGGGCTTTGACTCATGCGCCGACGTCCGATCATGAAATTCCATCCCGCTCTCGATCCATTTGAAGCGAAGCAATTGCTCAGCGTCGGTCCAGTTACGACGCACGCCGCGGCCGTCGCGGCACACGCACAGTCAGCGGCCGCGACGACAGCCGCATCGCAACGACGCCTGCCCCGTTCGTTTTTTGGGTTCCGCGTCACGAACCCGTCGAACCTGGTCCCTTACTTGCTGAATCCTCCTTTCCTTTCCGTGCTGGTTCAGCCGAACCAGCCGGTACCGGGTCAGACTTACAACGTACTCCAAGTCGCCGTCAAGAACGGGACATCGCAGACTTTCACCCCGAGTAGCGGTTTTACGGTTAGACTCAACACGGAACAGGGGCAAGCCTTTCCGGTTCTTACCGGAACTCAGCAGTGGAAGCCTCAGCAAGTCATCGTCTTTTACATTCTGACGAAGAAGTATTATCCGATTCCACAGACTTACGGGGGTTTCCAGTTCAACCTCGGCGGCAGGTCATCAACGCTCGTACCCGGGCCCTCAGCGATTTTTCTCAGACTCAAGTACAATCCCGCGACGTTTAACAACACGTTGGGCGTAATCGTTGCCGGTGGCCAAGGCAACCAGGGGGGCCTGGGCTCGCGATTCGGCATTCCTAACACGTCAATCAACGAGATCGTCGCTGTCCAAACCCGCCGAAATGATTATGGCGGACATTTCTGATCGACCACCACGCCAGCCGCCTCCTTAAATCGGCCCGGCACCAGGCTGCCTAGGTAGTCTGATGTCGGGCCCTCGTGTTGCTTGGGAGCGCTGCTGCGACCCGAGCAGGCTAAGAGCCCGGCCTCTGCGCGGGTGAGTGCGTCTTGGCCGATAAAATGTCCGGGCAGTTGCACATTTCGCATAATCCAACCGACCGCGATTTGCCGATCAAACCTACCAGTGTCGCGCTGATCTCAGTCTGTGATCAGCCCGCGGCACGAGAATGAGCCGGCGCCGGAGATCCTTTACGGCTAAAGTGGCTGACTCTGTCATCGTGCAGCGGAATCCATGATGGAGAGGGGATTGTATGATGGACCGATCCGCCTGGGCATTTGGGCTCATTGCGGCCTTGCTCTCCTGGAACGAGCCCGCACCGTGCACGGCCCAGCCGCCGACGTCCAAGGGGACCTCCAAGGCAGCCCCGCCCGAACTACTGCCACCATTGCAGCCGCTAACAGATCCCCTGGAGAACCCTCCGCGTCCATCGGCAACCAGCAGGACGGTGCCCCCGCCAAAACGCGGGCCATCGCAGACGGAAATCGAGGCGGAGAACCTGTCTCGAACCTGGCCTTTGCTGTCGGCGATATTGTCCCCTGCTGAGGCCTGGCCTTTGCCCGCGATAACCGGCACGGTGCCCACAGTCCAAATGTGGCCTTCACCGGCTGCTGGTGCGGCGAGAAAGGGACTGTCTCGGTATTGGTCTTCGGTGACGGCAACCGCCAAGCGTATTCCCGATCCCGCAGTACGCCTGAGCAGACAGAACACGGCAACCTCGGGGACGATGCCGGCATCGCCCGAAGCGCTGGCCGTGAAGCTGAAGCAGGCGCCTCTCGAACCCACGGACGTCGGCCTGCCGATCAACCTCGCGACCGCGCTGCGGCTGAGCGATGCTCGGCCGCTGATCGTGGCGGCCGCCCAAGCCAGTGTATGGGTGGCCGAAGCGGAGCTCACACGGGCCAAGGTTCTCTGGGTTCCGTCGTTCATGATCGGCTCCGATTATATCCGGCACGACGGCGGCGGCCCGGATTTCAATAAGGGCGTCATGACCGTGAACAGCATGAACTTCAACTACACCGGTGCCGGCTTCTGGCAGAACGTCAATTTCACGGACGTCATCTTCCAACCGCTGGCCGCGCGGCAGAACCTCAATTCCCGCCAATTCGACATCCAGACCGCGAAGAATGACGTCTTGTTTCAGACGGCCGACACCTACTTCCTGGTACACCAGTACCGGGGAATGTATAGCCGGCGCCCTCTACGCCGTCGAGCGCGGCCACGACCTGGTCGAGCGGATCTTGCAAATGAGCAAAGACCTGGTCCCCGCTGACGAGGTCGATCGGGCAAGGAACGTGCTCGCCGACCTGCAACAGCAAGCCACCTCCGCCCGCGAAATGTGGCGCCTTCACAGTGCCGACCTCACCCAGGTCCTCCGGCTTGACCCCCGCACGGTCGTTGTCCCGATGGAGCACGATCACCTTCAGATCACCTTGATCGATCCCGACCAGTCGCTCAAAGACCTGATGCGGATCGCCGTGAATCAACCGCCCCGAGATCGCCTCGCGACGGGCGCTCGTCCTGGCGGCGGAGGCCAATGTCAGCCGGGAGAAATGGCGCCCGATCCTCCCGGTCTTCATGCTCAACGGTTTTCAGGCCGCCGGGATGTATCTCCAGTTCGGGATGTTCGGCCTGGGGCCTAACAGCAGCATGAACCAGTGGTTTGGCCGTGACGACGTGAGCTTTCAGTTCATGTGGCAGTTTGATGCCATGGGGATCGGCAACCTGGCGCGGATCAAGGATCAGCGCGGCGAGCAGTCGCGAGCGATCATCGACCTGTTCCACTGGCAGGACCAGGTGGCGGCGGACGTGAACCGGGCCCTGGCGCGGCTCCAGTCGGCGACGGCTCGGGTCAGCCAGGCCGATCGCGCCTTGCGGACGGCCATCATCACCTTCAACGGCAACTTCGAGGGGCTGAAGCAAACCACTCGTTTCGAGGACGTCTTGGTCCTGGTCTACCGGCCGCAGGAAGCGGTCTATTCACTCGAGCTTATGAAAGTAGCCCTGGACGAGTACTTCACCACGGTCGCCGAATACAACCGGGCGCAGTTCGAGTTGTTCCACGCCCTGGGCTACCCCGCCGCCGAAGTCGCGCTCCACCAGCCGCCCGGGCGAGATCGAGCCGACGAACACGGCACGGCCCGCGTTCCTGCCGCCGGTCGGCAACGGACCGCCGCCGGCAACCCGTTGATGCCGATTCATGCGTCAGCTGCTCGCCGTGCCGGTGCGCTGGGCGTAGTCTATGGCAGACGTTCCTCATAGTTGGCGAGCAGACGCGCGTTGCAACGGGCGAGAACTATGCTTTGGAATGATGACCGTTGAGACTGACGCCATCGAAAACTTCGATATGATCCGCATGCTGGTGATCGAGCAATTCGCGGGCCCGGGCAATGGCCTGCGGCTCGCCTCGTGCGATCACGAGGAATTTGCCCCCCTTGACGCTGGTCTCGTACTTGAGAGCCCGTTCCCTGGGTATCCCCCAGCCGATGAGCGCTCCACCGAGGCTGCCCAGTGCGGTGCCTGCAATAGCACCTTCGATGCCGGCCAGAATCGCCGTCGCCAAAGGGCCGGCGATCACGACGGGGCCCAAGCCCGGTAAAACGAGGAAGGCCGCGCCCACGCATAGGCCGAATAGTCCGCCAAACCAGGCGCCGGCAGCCGCACCCGCAGATGCGTAATCGCCAGCGCTGATGAACCCGATGGGCTGCTCGCTCATCTGAAAATCGCGGCCCACGATCGACAAATCGCTGGTCGCAAACCCAGCCTCATGAAGTTGCCGTAACGCGTGCTCGGCTGCCTTTTGGTCGTGATAAACGGCTACAACACTTGATTCAACGGTCGTTTTTTCCTGGCTCATGGTTATCACCTCAGATTTCGCTCATTTGATCGGCGAGGCGGTATCAGACTGTGCGGCAAGCGCGATGCCAAAGAATAATTTAATCAAAACCTGCCGGCGTGTTCTACCGACTATTTGTCGACGGACTTTTTATTCGTAGGGGCCGTGCTCGCGACCTGCTCTGCACCATCGGCGGTCGCTCTAGCGAGCTCCACGGCCGAACCATCCGTGAGAATCGATAAGTCGCCCAGGATCACCTGCTCCGAGCCGTTGACAGGCACCCAGGAACCACTGGCGCTGGACCCGGGCTGAAGCTGGAGATTGGTGACCTCGATCCACTCGCCGTCGCTGACGCCGGTCTGGATCTCGGTCCGCACCGCCTTGCCGTTTTCGTACTTCCAGCAGTAGTCTTCTCGCCGGTATGGGTGAGCGCGGCCAGCGGCAGCGCCCGCACGCCCGGCCGCTCGATGATCACCTTGGCGTAGGCGTACATCCCGGGCAGGAGCTGGCTGTCGGGGTTGGGCAGATCGATCTCGGCGCGAAGCGTGCGGCTCTTGACGTTCAAAGCCCACGACGTGCGCGTGACGGTGCCCGGGATCGGCTGGTCGCGGTATGCCTTGGCGAGCACGGTCGCCTTGGTCCCGATCTGGACGTAGTTGGCGTCTTGCTCGGGGATGTCGACGAAGATGCGGACGATGTCGGTGCGGTCGACCACGTAGATCGGCGCGGCACCGCCGGGCGACAGGTGGGGCGAACGCTCCATGGCCGTGGGGTCGCCGGTGGTGGGCAGGACGAAGTCGAAGGTGTTGGCATTGCGGGCCACGATCACGCCGTCGAAGGGGGCCGGGAGCTTCAGGTAGCCCACCCAGGCCTTGAGCCGCTTCGCCTCGCTCTCGGCGACGACCAGGTCGGCGCGGGCGACTTGGACGGCGACATTGGCCTTGGCGAGCGCGGCCTGATTAGAGAGCAATTCCGCCTCGGCCTTGGCGATGGTCGCCTTGGCCGCCTCACGCGCGGCGGTGCTCGACTTCAACTGGTTTGTCGACTCGAGCAGAACCTGGGGGTCGACCACGCCCCTGGCGACCTCATTCTGCAGCCGCTTGACCTCCGAGTCCCAGCGCTCGACCATCGCCTCGAATTTGTCCAGGATCGCCTTGGCCTCGGCCAGGTTCGCCTGGGCCGACTTGACGTCGGCCTCGGCCACCTTCACCACCTTTTTGGCCAGTTCGATCCGCTGTTTATCGAGCTCGACCGTCGCCTTCTTCGTCCCGTAATCCTCGACCAGCTCGGGCACGAACAGGGTGGCGAGCGTGTCGCCCTTTCTTGACCTTGTCGCCGATGTCCACATTCCACTTCTCGATATAGCCGGTCAGCTTGGGAAAGACCGACGTCCGCTCGTAAGCTTTCGATGAAGCTCGGCTGGCCGACCACGCGGACGATGGTCCGGACCGGCGGATTGATCACCTGCACGGTCGGTGGCTTCGAGACGGTCGTGAAGTCGATCTTGGCCTCGTGGCCGCAGCCCGGCGCCGCCAGGGCGGCCAGAGCACAGAAAACGAGCCGAGCGTAGCCGGCGGAACGATGCGAAACCGCGGGCGCAAGAATTGCGGGCATCAGAGACCTCCAGCTAAGAGGGAGCGGTGCAATTGATCGGCCGCCCCTGATGATTCCTAATCTAAATAGTTTAACTTGAATCCACCGATCTTCGGATAGGCGAATTACGACATCAAGGATCTCCAGGCCGAAGGGAGCGCTTCCGGAGTCGCATCCGGCGGCAGCGCAGTCGCAGCAACCCGCTCCGCGACGTGGCCGATTGCCGTCGCCGTGCGACACAGCCCGGGCAGGCTGGTCCGCCCGGGGAGCGACCTCGTGCACCGGACGTCGGCCGTCGCCGGCATAAACCAGCGGATCGTAGTGCGTGCTGTCGCGGTCGTCCGGGTAGATCGACGGCGAGCGGGCCACCTTTCTGCCGATCACGACCGCGAAGATCGACGGCAGCACCAGCAAGGTGGCAAACGTCGACATCACCAGACCGCCGATCACCGCCAACCCGAGCGGGGCCTGCATCTGGCTCCCTCGCTCCAGGGCCAGCGCCATCGGCACCATGCCCACGGTCATCGCGCCGGCGGTCATCAGGATCGGCCGCAGCCGCTCGCCCGCGCCGACGATCGCCGCCTCGGTCGAAGACGCTCCCCGTCTTCCAGTGCTCGTTCATGAACGTCACGAGCAGCACCGAGTTCGACACCGAAACGCCCAGCGACATGATCGAGCCCATGAACGACTCGATGTTGAGCGAGGTGTTGGTCACGTAGAGGATGGTCGCGATGCCGGCCAGGACGCCCGGCACGGCGCCGATCGATATCAAGGCCATGCGCGGCGACTGGAAATTGGCGGTCAAGAGCACGAAGATCACGAACACGGCGACCCCCAGGCCGATCCCCAGCGCCTGGAACATCGCGATCATCGGCGGGAGCTGGCCCATGGGCTCGACCCGCACGCCGCGTGGCGGCGTTCCGGCGGCATCGATCGCTTGCTGGACCTGGGCCGAGGCCCGGCCCATGTCCTCGCCCTCGACGTTGGCCGTCAGAGTCAGGTAGCGCTGCGACGTCGAGCGGTCGAACTCGCCGGCCCGCACACCCTTTCGGACCGTCGCCACATCGCGGACCATCAGGTTGACCAGAGGATTGACCGACTGGAGCGGCAAGATCTCCACGTCTTCCGGCTTTCTCCATCAAGAGCGGCGGCACCTGAATCTGGACCAGGTAGTCGAAGCCGGTCCTCACGTCGACCCAGTAGTTGAGATTGGTGAAACGGGTCGACGACGTCGCCATCACGAGCGCACGAGCCACGTCCTCGACCTTGGCACCGGAGAGCCCCGCTTTCTCGCGGTCGATCGTGACCTCGACGCTGGGATAGTCGAGCGTCTGCTCGAACTGGACGTCGCGCAGGAACGGGATGCGTTTCATCCTGTTGGCGACCTGAGTCGCGTGCTGCCGGACCATGCTCATATCGGTGCCGACGACGCGGACGGCGATCGGCGTCAGCGAGCCGAAGCTCATGACCTTGGTCACGATATCGCCCGGCTCGAAACCGAAGGTCGACAGCTTCGCTTGCTGCTCCGCCTCCGCCGCCGGACAACCCGCCCTGCTCGAGCCGCTTCGCCAGCCAGGGGATCACCCGCTCGGGAAGGACCTTGCGGAGCCGCTCGCGGAACTGGGCGAGCTTGATCCCGCTGTCCTCACGCAAGGCGACCCGCAATTGGCCATCGTCAGGCCCGCGCATGAAGAGCACCATGTTGTCGATGCCGAAGTTGGGGGCGACCTGGCCCACGTAGCCCATCGAGATCTCGATGTTCTCGGGCTTTGCCTCCTTCTCGATCTCCTCCAGACACTTCACCGCCATCTCCCGGGTCAGCTCGAAGTTCGAGCCCGGCGGCGGCCGGAACCGGAGCACGAATTGCCCCGAATCGACCTGGGGGAACAACTCGGTCCCGACCTGCAAACCGAGTTGCCAGAGCACCAGGGCACACGCTCCCAGATAGGCCGGGACCACCACCCAGCGCAGGCGGACGAGCCAGGTCACGGCCTTGCCATAAACCCCGAGCACCCGGCCGAACAGACCCGCGTTCTCGTCGCCATGCCCCATGTGCCTCAGCAGGGCCACGCACAGGACCGGTACGAACGTGCTGGCGAGCAGGTACGACACGATCATGGCGAACCCGACCGCCAGCGTCAGCGGCATGAAGAGCGACCGCAGCGGGTCGTCCATGATGAATGCCGGGACGAATACGGACAGGATGCACAAGAGGGCCAGCAGGATCGGCACCGCCGTGGCCCTGTTGCCGCGCAGCACGGCCGTGGCGATCATCGGCGTGCGGCGCATCTGCACGTGCATGTTCTCGATGGTCACCGTCGCCATGTCGACCAGGATGCCGATCGCCAGCGCCATGCCGCCCAAGCGACATGATGTTGATCGTGTTACCCGTCACCCAGAGTCCGCACTAACGACCCCAGGAGAGAGAGCGGGATGGTGGCCACGACGACGATCACGCTCCTCATGTCGCGGAGGAACAGGAGGATCATCAGCCCGGTCAGGCCCGCGCCGATCAGCCCCTCGGTGGCCACGCTCTCGACGGCCGCCACCACGGTGGGCGACTCGTCGAACTGGAAGCTGACCTTCACGTCCTTGGGGACCGCGTCGCGAAACAACTGCATCGACTTGCGGACGTCGGCCACGACGGTCAGCGTCGATCCCGTGTCCTTCTTGATGATCGGCAGATAGACCGACTTCTTGCCGTTGACGAGCGCGTAGCCGTACGTGATGTCGGTATCGTCCTGAGATGGTCGCCACGTCGCGGAGGTAGACGTTCAGTCCCATCCGTATCGGAATCTCGCCAATGCGCTTGACGTCGACGACCGTCGCGTTGTTGGCGACCACCGGCATCGAGTCCTTGATGTAGATGTTCCCCGCCGGAATGATCGTGTTCCCCTTCGCCAGAGCATCGATGACCTGCCTGTGGACTCAGGTTGTAGTCGCGCAGCTTATGGGGATCGACGTTGATGACGATCGACCGCATGTTGGGGCCGAACGGCGAGATCGCCACCGTGCCCGGAACGAATTTTTGCACCAGCGGCCGGACGATGTTTTGCGCCAGGTCGCCCATCGCGCCGAGCGAGGTTTCCGTCGCTCTCGAACACCAGGTAGCCGACCGGGACGCTGCCGGAGTCCATCCGCATGATCATCGGCGGCAATGTCCCCTTGGGCATCCACGACATCGCCCGGTCAGACATCGCCACGACCTGGGCCATCGCCTGGCCCATGTCGGTACCCGGGAAGAACGAGAGCTGGCACAAGGCGACCTGCTGGATGTTCCGTGAATCGATCTCCCGGATGCCGTCGACGTACTGAAAATACAGCTCGAGCTGGTTGACGATGAAGCCCTCGATCTGGTCGGGGCTCATGCCAATGTAATCGAGGAAGACGTAGATCTTCGGCGTGTGGAGCGAGGGGAATATATCCACTCGCATCCGGCTAAACGCCAGGGCGCCGCCGCTGATCAAGGCCACGACCAACATCAGGGTCGTGATCGGGCGCCGCATTGCGAAACTGGTCGGATTCATGAGCTGCCCCCACGGCCGACTTGCTCACGCCCTACTTTGCCGCACCGATAGCGCGCCGGGACAACGAAAGGAAAAGCACTTTATCTCGTTCGAGGAATCGAAGGGCGCTTTAGGAACGGCGGAGAATGAAAGGCTATCCGCCAAGTCGGCTTGCGCTACTGGATCGAGAACGTCGAGGGGCCCAGGCGCCATACCGAGGCTGCGACGTACCCTATTCTGTGGCGCTTCCCGGATAGACTCTCGGTCAGAGCGTCTACATCATTCGAATCGTCGATCCCGAGACACCGAGGTGGCATGCGAAGCTTTCGCGGGCATGACGAGCACCTTACGCCCACGCCCCACGCCACCTAAATGCACACACGACCGGGTCAACTAAGACACTCTTAAATGATTAGAACCTGCGCGATGTGTTCTTGGCAAGGGAGAAGTCAAAAAAGAATTCCATGATCCGACACAAAAATGAGATTTCGGCGTCTCTGGATATCGCCGGTCTGACAGTCGTGCAGAGAATGAAAGAATAGTAATGTATATATGTATACATTCAATACTAATTCGTTAGTAGTTTATGATTTATAGCTAGCTAAAAGTATCCAATACGGCTAAGGCAGGCGATTTTGTCATCGCAAGATTAGACGACGATAGAAGTTATTGTGAAGGCACCGACAAGGCCGTCTCGAACCGTGGCGCAGTATGGACGGATTGGGCCCGGGCGGCCCATGCGAGTGAGAGTCGGTGACGTCGTCCCCGTGAGCTTTGGACCGGCGTCGAGCGGGTGTTGCCCACTCGACGCCAATCGGATCGCTTTTGACAACGAAAAAAACGCCGAATTCGAGCGGAGTGTCAGTCGACGCGTAGTGGGTTAGGCAATCGCGAGTTCGTGGAAGCGGGCGCTGGGGTGGGAATGGCGCTCGCGACCTTTTCCTCAAGTTTGGGCGTTCCTGCCACGATCTCGACGGGGCCACCGTCGGCGAGGATCGACAGGTCTCCCAGGATCACCTGTTCCGAGCCGTTGACCGGGATCCAGGGATCTGCGGCCATCAGTCGCCGTCGGGAGCTGGTAATTGGTGACCTCGATCCACTCGCCGTCGCTGACGCCCGTCTGGATCTCGGCACGCACCGCCTTGCCGTTCTCGTGCTTCCAGCAGAAGGTCTTCTCGCCGGTATGAGTGAGGGCGGTCAGCGGCAGCGCGTGCACGCCGGGCCGTTCGATGATCACCTTGGCGTAGGCGTACATCCCCGGCAGGAGCTGGCTGTTGGGGTTGGGCAGATCGATCTCGGCACGGAGCGTGCGGCTCTTGACGTTCAAGGCCCAGGATGTGCGTGTGACGGTGCCCGCGATCGGCTGGTCGCGGTATGCCTTGGCGAGCACGCGTCGCCTTGGTCCCGATCTGAACGTAGTTGGCATCCTGCTCGGGGATGTCGACGAAGATGCGGACGATGTCGGTGCGGTCGACCACGTAGATCGGCGCGGCACCGCCGGGCGACAGGTGGGGAGCTCGGTCCATGGCCGTGGGATCGCCGGTCGAGGGCAGGACGAAGTCGAAGGTGTTGGCATTGCGGGCCACGATCACGCCGTCGAAGGGGGCGGGGAGCTTGAGGTAGCCGACCCAGGCCTCGATTCGCTTTGCCTCGCTCTCGGCCACCGACAGGGAGGCCTCGGCAACGTGCGACGTCGACCTTGGCCTTGGCAAGCGTGGCCTCTCGTGAGAGCAGGTCGGCCTCCGCCTTGGAGATGGTCGCCTTGGCGGCCTCGCGTGCGGCGGTGCTCGACTTCAACTGGTTTGTCGACTCGAGCAGAACCTGGGGGTCGACCACGCCCCGATCGACCTCATTCTGTAAGCCGCTTGACCTCCGAATCCCAGCGCTCGACCATGGCTTCAAATTTGTCCAGCATCGCCTTGGCCTCAGACAGGCTCGCCTGGGCCGACTTGACGTCGGCCTCAGCCACCGTCACCACCTTTTTGGCAAGCTCGATGCGTTGCTTATCGAGCTCGACCGTGGCCTTCTTCGTCCCGAAATCCTCGACCAGCTCGGGCACGAACAGGGTGGCCAGCGTCTCCCCTTTCTTGACCTTGTCGCCGATGTCCACATTCCACTTCTCGATATAGGCCAGTCAGCTTGGGAAAGACCGACGTGCGCTCGTAAGCTTTCGATGAAGCTCGGCTGGCCGACGACGCGGACGATCGTCCGGACCGGCGGGATTGATCACCTGCACGGTCGGGGGCTTCGTGACGGTCTTGAAGTCGACTCTTGGCCTCGTGGCCGCAACCGGGCGCCACCAGGGCGGCCACAAGCCAGAAGAGCGAGCCGGCGGCTGCCGGTGGAACGAAGCGAAACAGTGGGCCAAAGAACACGGGGCATCAGGGATCTCCAAGTAAGGGGGCGGTGCATTTGATCAGCCGCCCCTGAAGTCTTTCCGAGTTCAAAGAATCTGAGAAACTCGGGCAAGGGGAAGGTGCATCAGTCGATCTCCGGGTAGATGGGGCGATTGCGAGGAGGCGTCGGGTTCTAGACGGCGGAGTGCCGTCACCTTCCGAGGCGTGACCGTTTCCGGTGCCGTGCGGATGGTGCGGGTCGACTTGGACCTCATCGGCGAAGACAGTCGGGTCGTAGTGCGAGCTCTCGGGGTCGTCAGGGTAGATCGACGGCGAGCGGGCCACGCGTTTGCCGATCACGACCGCGAAGATCGACGGCAGCACGAGCAAAGTGGCAAAGGTCGACATCACCAGACCGCCGATCACCGCCAGCCCGAGCGGGGCCTGCATCTGGCTGCCTCGCTCCAAGGCCAGCGCCATCGGCACCATGCCCACGGTCATCGCGCAGGCGGTCATCAAAATCGGCCGCAGCCGCTCGCTGGCGCCGACGATGGCCGCCTCGGTCGAGAGTCGCTCCCCGTTTCCAGTGTTCGTCGATGAACGTCACGAGCATGACCGAGTTCGACACCGAAACGCCCAGCGACATGATCGAGCCCATGAACGACTCGATGTTGAGCGCGGTATTGGTGAAGTAGAGGATGGTCGCGATACCGGCCAAGACGCCCGGCACGGCGCCGACCGAGATCAGCGCCAGGCGCGGCGACTGGAAATAGGCCGTCAAGAGCACGAAGATCACGAACACGGCGACCGCCAGCCCGATCCCCAGCGACTTGAACATCGCCTGCATCGGCGGAAGCTGGCCCATTTTCTCGACCCGCACGCCGCGGGGCGGTGTCGCCGGCGGAGTCGATCGCCTCGGCCACCTGGCCCGAAGCCCGGCCCATGTCTTCACCCTCGACGTTCGCCGTCAGGGTCACGTAGCGCTGTGACATGTCGCGGTCGAGCTCGCCGGGCCGCACGCCCCTCTGAACCGTCGCCACATCGCGGATCATCAGGTTGACCAGGGGATTGACCGACTGCAGCGGCAAGGTCTCGACATCTTCCGGCTTTTCCATCCGGAGGGGGGGCACCTGAATCTGGACCAAGTAGTCGAAGCCGGTCTTCACGTCGACCCAGTAATTGAGGTTGGCGAAACGGGTCGAAGCCGTCGCCATGACGAGCGCATGAGCCACGTCCTCGACCTTGGCACCGGAAAGCCCGGCTTTCTCGCGGTCGATCGTGACCTCGACGCTGGGGTAGTCGAGCTCCTGCTCGAACAGGACGTCGCGGAGGAACGGGATACGTTTCATCGCGGCGGCGATCTTTTCCGCATGCTCCCGGACCATCTTCAGATCGGTGCCGACGATGCGGACCGCGATCGGCGTCAACGAGCCGAAGCTCATGACGTTGGTCACGATGTCGCCCGGCTGGAAACCGAAGGTCGCCAGTTTGGCCTGTTGCCCGGCCTCGGTCGCGGACAAGCCTCCCTGCTCCAGCCGCTCCGCCAACCAGGGGATCACCCGCTCAGGGAGAACCTTGCGGAGCCGCTCGCGGAACTCGGCGAGCTTGATCCCGCTGTCCTCACGCAAGGCGACCCGCACCTGGCCATCGTCGGGCCCGCGCATGAAGAGCACCATGTTGTCGATGCCGAAGTTAGGAGCGACCTGGCCCACGTAGCCCATCGAGATCTCGATGTTCTCGGGCTTCGCCTCCTTTTCGATCTCTTCGAGGCACTTCACCGCCATCTGCCGCGTCAGCTCGAAGTTCGAGCCAGGCGGCGGCCGGAACCGAAGCACGAATTGGCCCGAGTCGACCTGGGGAAACAACTCGGTGCCCACCTTCAACCCCAGTTGCCAGAGAACCAGGGCACATGCCCCGAGATAAAGCGGCACCACGATCCAGCGCAGGTGTACGAACCAGCTCACGAACTTGCCATAAACCTTGAGAAAGCGGTCGAACAGCCCCGGCTTTCGCCTCACCATGCCCATGTCCCCCCACATGCTTGAGCAGGGCCACGCACAGGATCGGCACGAACGTGCTTGAGAGCAGGTACGACGCGATCATGGCGAACCCGACACCCAGGGTCAGCGGCATGAAGAGCGACCGCAGCGGGTCCTCCATGATGAATGCCGGGATGAACACCGACAGGATGCAGAGCAATGCCAATAGCCGCGGCACCGCCGTGGCGTTGCTCGCATGCAGGACCGCCGAGGCGAGCTTTGGTGTTCGGCCCATCTGGACGTGCACGTTCTCGATCGTAACTGTCGCCTCGTCGACCAAGATGCCGATCGCCAGTGCCATCCCGCCCAAGCGACATGATGTTGATCGTGTTACCCGTCACCCAGAGACCGAATAACGATCCCAAGAGCGCGAGCGGGATGTTCGACACGACGACGATCACGCTCCGCACATCGCCCAAGAACAAGAGGATCATGAGGCCGGTCAAGCCCGCACCGATCAACCCCTCGGTCGCCACGCTCTCGACCGCCGCCACCACTGTCGGCGACTCGTCGAACTGGAAGCTGACCTTCACGTCCTTGGGAACGGCGTCGCGAAACGTCTGCATCGCCTTGTGGACGTCGGCCACGACGGTCAACGTCGAACCCGTGTCCTTCTTGATGATCGGCAGATAGACCGACTTCTTGCCATTAACAAGCGCATAGCCGTAAGTGATGTCGGTATCATCCGAGAATGTCGCCACGTCGCGGAGGTAGACGTTCTTCTCCATCCGCAACGGGATATCGCCCAGCCGCTTGTAGTCGACGACCGTCGCGTTGTTGGCGACCACCGGCATCGAGTCTTTGACGTAGATATTCCCCGCCGGAATGATCGTGTTCCCTTTCGCCAGAGCTTCGATGATCTCCTGCGGAGACGAGGTTGTAGTCGAGCAGCTTTTGAGGATCGACGTTGATGACGATCGACCGCATGTTCGGGCCGAACGGCGAGATCGCCACCGTGCCGGGCACGAATTTTTGCACCAGCGGCCGAACGACGTTCTGCGCCAGGTCGCCCATGGCCCCCAGTGACGTGATCTCGCTCTCGAACACCAGGTAGCCGACCGGGACGCTGCCGGCGTCCATGCGCATGATCATCGGCGGCAATGTACCCTTGGGCATCCACGACATCGCCCGGTCCGACATCGCCACGACCTGGGCCATCGCCTGGCCCATGTCGGTTCCGGGGAAAAACGAGAGCTGGCACAAGGCGACCTGCTGGATGTTCCGCGTATCGATATCCTGAATGCCGTCGACGTACTGAAAATACAGCTCGAGCTGGTTGACGATGAATCCTTCCACCTGGTCGGGGCTCATGCCGATGTAATCGAGGAAGACGTAGATCTTCGGGACGTTCAGAGCCGGGAAGATGTCCACGCGCATCCGGTTGTAGGCGAGTGCGCCGCCGCTGATCAGCGCCACGACCAGCATCATGGTCGTTACTGGGCGCCGCATCGCAAGCACGGTTGGATTCATGAACCATTCTCCAGATTGTTTCGTGGTATGCCCGAGGTCGAGGATTTACCGCAATCCCGTTTGCACGTCGCGCGGCGGCAACGGCAACGAAAGTCGAATCTTGGGCTCCACGCGCAGTTTGGGGGGGACACCCGCGTGCTCCCGTGCATTCCGACGTTTATGCGCCAGCGCGGCCAGTTTCTCGGCGCGGTGGAATGCCAATAACGCAGCTTGCAATACCGACACCGAGCGATGCTCGCTCGTCAAGAATGTCGATTAGCCACCGCGCGGCGCACCTGAGGTCGGGATGCGCTCAACAGCGGAGTGGGCGGGATCCCCGAACGGAGTCGGACGAGGCTAGTTCAAGAAGTGGCTTTCGAGATGGAATAGGAGGCAGATGGGAGAAGGAAACTGCCGGACAGGTTGTCCCGTTGAAATTCTCTTCGCTCTCGGCCGGGAGAGCCTTGAGCGGCGCCGCCGGACACGAACTCACTGATGTCGCAGCCAATCGGACTGGACCCGTCGTGATTGGCGCATAGTAACCACGGAAGTAATTGGGGCGGAATGAACCACCGGCCGACTCTGGGGGTTCGCACCGGCGCCGCTGTCACCGCTAACACAAGCGCCACCGCGGTTGCGATCCGAGTAGCCTGGCTTAAAAGCTTTGGCGTGGACATGGCCCCTCAAACCCCGTGCCCCAGCTTGAACTCATTAATTTTATAGGGCCAAACGGACAGTTTGTCAATGCGTAGGGCCGTCATGCTCGACCGTCGGTCTGCGCGGCTGTAGCCAGCACCCGTCTCTTTAGATGGGGCAGTCGCCCCTTCGGCTTTCCGGTACGACCCGCAAATTCGCACAAGTCCGCGGGCTTGATCGTCCGATAATCGCGATAGGCTTGCGGACTGCCTTCGCGACTATTCAAACGGCCAGCTAGCGCGGGAGGTGCAGGGATGAGTCACGCGCGTTTGCTTTTTTTTGAATCTCTTGAAGCGAGGAAGCTTCTGTCGAGCACTCACGCGGTCGCGGCTCATGCCAGGCCTGCGGTCGCAGCGACCCCGCTCGTGCTTAATGGCACGCTCACGGTCGACAACAAGGCGGCATCGACGATGATGAACGACGACGGCAGCACAACCACGTCGATCCCCGTCTCGGGGCAAATAAGCACTCTGGGTAAGGTCCACGGCACCTGGAATGAAAGTGCCGATCAGTACGGCGATTACGAAGGCCCGGACACGATCCAGCTCCGTGGTGCTAAGGGCCTGATCGTTGTCGCATTCAGCAATGCAAATCCTGGAACCGCGATTCATAACGGTAACAGTTCACTCTCGTACGACCACCCGCAGATTGTCGAAGGTGGCACGAGGGCTTACAGCAGGGGCATTGAGAGTGGATCAATCATGCTCACCACAAACCCCGCGCAAACTCGATCATGACCATGACGCTGTCAACCACGGGTAAGTGAGTGGATTGACAAAGAAACGAAACGCTCAAAATCGTTGCAATCGGCGTGAACGTTCTCATTGCCAAGAGCCGATGAATCCTACGCCGTTCTGTATGGCCTGAGCGGCCGCGTTACGCGTTCCGATCAGGCGGGACGGCGGAGGAGCCACGCCCGATGGAACTTTCCGGTCGACCGACGATCGTGTTCGCCACCCTGCTGGTGAGTTCTTTGGCGACGTGGTCCTGCTGGGCCCAAAGCCCAACCCTGCCGCCGGCGACGCCGGCTCTGGCCCTGCGATCGGCCAGCGACGACCAGCCTGTACAGCTCAAGCCCACGCCGCTCGAGTCGATCGATGCTGCGCCAGCCGATCGACTTCGCGACCACATTTCGGGTGCCAGGCGACTCAACCGCGCCAAAGGCAACGGTGCCCCGAACTCGTCCAGCGCCAAACCAGGTTCGAGTGGCGGCGCAACTGCAAACGTCGCCCGCGCCACGGGCGCCCCGCTCTACCGTCCCGCCGCCGCGCCCGTTCGGACAACCAAGCCCATCGACGGCCCCAGAGTCAGCAGCGAATACGGATCTGGCGCCACCGCTCGGCGACACTATCCATGCACCTCAAAGCACCGCCGCTTGAGCCGACTGACGTTGGCTTCCCGATCAACCTCGCCACCGCCTTGCGGCTCTCCGACGCCCGGCCGCTGATCGTGGCCGCTGCCCAGGCCAGCGTCTGGGTCGCCGAAGCACAGCTCACGCGGGCCAAGGTCCTCTGGGTTCCTCAATTGAACATCGGCGGCGATTATATCCGACACGACGGCGGCGGCCCGGATTTTAACAAGGGCATCCTCACGGCACCGAGCGTGAATTTCTTCTACGGCGGTGGCGGCCTGTGGGAGATCCAGTCGCTTGACCGATGTCTTCTTCGAGCCCCTGGTCAAGCGGCAGATGCTCAATTCCCGCCAGGCCGACATCCAGACCGCCAAGAACGACGCCGCGCTCATGACCGCCACGACCTACTTCGACGTCCACCAGCACCGGGGCATGTATGCCGGGGCCCTCTACTGCGTCGAGCGGGGGCGCGACCTGGTCGAGCGGATCGCCAGCTTGAGCAACGAGCTGGTCTCGGAAGTCGAAGTCCAACGAGCCAGGAACCTGCTCGCCGACATCGAGCAGCAAGCCGACCTCCGCGCGTCAAGCGTGGCGGGTCTCGAGCGCCCGGCTCACCCGGGTCCTGCGGCTCAACCCGCTCGCGGTGGTCGTCCCGCTCGAGCACGATCACCTCCAGGTCACCTTGATCGACCCCGCCCGGCCGCTCCCCGACCTGCATGTGATCGCCCTGACCAACCGCCCCGAGCTCGCCTCCTACCAGGCGCTCGTTCAGGCGGCCGTGGCGCGGATCCGCCGGGAGAGGGGCCGCATGCTCCTTCCCACCGTCCTGATCAACGGCTTCCAGACTCCCGACGAGATGATTCAAGCGGGGATCTTCGGCATCGGCACCAACAACAAGCTCAACCAGTGGGACGGCCGTGACGACGTGAGCTTACAGCTCATGTGGGAGCTCGAAGCACTTGGGATTGGAAACCTGGCGCGGATCAAGGAGCAGCGCGGTGAGCAGTCGAAGGCCATCATCGATTTCTTCAACATCCAGGACATGGTGGCGGCGGACGTGACCAAGGCCCAGGCGGACCTCCAGTCGGCGGCGGCTCGGGTCAGCCAGGCCGATCGCGCCCTGCGCACGGGCATCGCCACCTTCAACGGCAGCTTCGAGGGCCTGCAGCATACCACCCGGTTTGGCGACGTCCTGGTCCTGATCAACCGGCCGCAGGAAGTCGTCTTCGCACTCCAGCTCATGAAGCAGGCCTTCGACGAGTACTTCACGACGGTCGCCGAATACAACAGGGCGCAATTCGAGCTGTTCCACGCGCTCGGCTACCCCGCCCGCGAGATCACCTACGTTCGGCCTCCGGGCACCGTCGAACCGGTGGATACGACACGGCCCGATTATTTGCCGCCGGTGGGCAATGGGCCGCCCCCGGCAACCCGCTGACACGGATGCATTGCTTCGAGCTGGGCACCCAATCGCCATGCAATTCTTTTGATCTGCCTTCAGCGATGGGCCGCCGCACCTGTCGTGCCCTCACCGCTCGACCAATCCGCGGTATCCGATTCGCCGGGCATAATCGAGCAGACTGACCGGGATAATGGCCACCACGCATCATCCGCCGGCGTCTCGCATCCGATCCGTAACGTAACATCGAGCGGGCCGGCAAATGCCCCGACTTGACGTTCGCGCAGCCTCGATGGGCCGAGCTGCCCGGGCTCAGACGGATGCCATACCATGCGGCGCGATTGAGGCCCTATCCGTCCCTGCTTTGTCGAACCACGAGGGTCGTTCGATCCATGCGCCAACGCTCGATCTTGAGATTCCGTCCTGTTCTCGAGCGATTTGAAGCAAAACAACTGCTCAGTGCCGGTTCGTTGACGACTCAGGTCGTGAATGCGAAGGACGGCTCACGGGCACCTGCGGTTCACACGGCCGATACGGCGAACGTGCACGAGGCGGCCACCGAACTCGCAGCCATTCACAGCCGGCCACAGATACAAGACGCATCGCCGCCAGCCTGCACCGCCGGGAGCCTATGGGTACCTCGCGTTTCGCGTCACCAACACGCCGTGCCAAACCCCCTACAAGCTGGTTCCTCCGTTCCAGCAGGTCCTGGTCCAGAGTCGCAAGCCGGTGCCCGGCCAGGTTTACAACGTGTGCGACGTCGCCGTGAAGAACGGGACGGCGCAGACCTTCACGGCCAACAACAGTTTTACCGTAAGAATGACGAATCAACCCCGATCCTTCGGCGGCTTTCCCATTCTTACGGGTAATGAGCAGTGGAAACCGGGTCAGATCCTCGTCTTCTACGTTCTGACCAAGAAGTATTATCCGGTGTCGTTCGTCGCCGGGGGTTTCCAGTTCGACCTGGGCGGCAGGTCGTCGACAGCCGTACCGGGACCAGCGGGGATCTTTCTTCGGCTGAAGTACAATCCGGCCACGTTCGCCCGCACACTCAACTGGATCGTCGCGTACGGCCAGGGCAACGAAGTCGGGCAAGGGCGCGCAATTCGGTCTGCCCAACACGTCGATCAACGAGATCATCGACGCGAGAACCCAGCGCATCGATTTCGCCGGGCATTTCTAGGCGATCCGTGCGGCTCGCGAGCGAAACTTTGCGGCAACTGGGGCAGATGGCTCAAAATCGCTGCATTCGTCATCAACATCCGCATCGCAATCAGCCGATAAAGCCTCTGACGTCCTGTCAGGCCTGAGTCGCTGCGCTGCAGGTTCCGATCAGGAGGGACGGGGAAGGAGCCGCGCCCGATGGATCGAATCGGCAGATTCACGGTCATCCTCGCGACCCTGCTGCTCGCTGGGTTCGAGCCGTGGCCGTGCCGCGCTCAGCCTTCGGCCCGTCCCGGTCACGTCAATCCCGCCAGCCCGGACCGGAGCCGCGGTCAGCACCATCGAGCGGCAGCGCGCGCCGATCGAGCCGTCCGACCTAGATCCTGCGATTCTCGTATTTCCGTCGCTCGAAGATCGGCTCCAAGCCGCCGCGCGTCAGCCGAGCGATCTTCCGCTTGCCGATCAATTTCGCTGCCCCTCTTCACTCGCCGACCCAATCAGCCTCGAAGATAGCGCGTCGGGCCGCGATACCGCCGCCGCGACCATTCGATCAACAGGGCCCTGCCCGGGCCCGGATCCTCGGCACTTGCGCCACCGGTGTCGCCAGTGGGCGATCCGTTCGCGCGGCTCAAGCGTGCGCCGCTCGAGCCGACCGACTTCGGCTTCCCGATCAACCTCGCCACCGCCTTGCGGCTCTCCGACGCCCGGCCGCTGATCGTGGCCGCCGCCCAGGCCAGTGTCTGGGTGGCCGAAGCACAACTCACGCGGGCCAAGGTCCTCTGGGTCCCGACATTGATGTTCGGAGCCGATTATATCCGCCACGACGGCGGTGGCCCGGATTTCAACAAGGGCGTCATGACCTCCCCGAGCGTGAACTATTTCGAAGCCGGTGGCGGCTTGAATGTTTCCAATTCCGGTCTATTTCAGTTCGTGAATCTGACCGATGCCTTCTTCGAGCCGCTGATCGCGCAGCGGGTCCTCAATTCCCGGCAATGGGACATCCAGTCCGCCAAGAACGACGCCCTGCTCCTGACCGCCGATACCTACTTCCGCGTCCACCAGTACCGGGGCATGTATGCCGGCGCCCTCTACTGCGTCGAGCGGGGGCGCGACCTGGTCGAGCAGATCGCCAGCTTGAGCGACGAGCTGGTTTCGAGGGTCGAGGTCGAGCGGGCCCGGAACCTGCTCGCCGACCTCGAGCAGCAAGCCAGTCTCCGCGCGTCAAGCGTGGCGCGTCCAAAGCGCCAACCTCACCCGGGTCCTTCGGCTCAACCCGCGCGCGGTGGTCGTCCCGCTCGAGCACGATCATCTTCAGCTCACCTTGATTGACCCCGCCCAGCCGCTCGCCGACCTGCAGAAGATCGCGCTCGACCAACCGCCCCGAGCTCGCCTCGAAGCGGGCGCTGGTCCAGGCGGCGGCAGCAGCGGATCCGCCGGGAGAAGCTGCGCCCGCTTCTCCCGATCGTCATCATCGGTGGCTTCCAAAGCCCCGGCGGCATGATGATACCAGGGAGGGGTCTTCGGCCTGGGCCCCAACAGCAGCCTCAATCAGTGGACCGGCCGTGACGACGTGAGCTTGCAGCTCGTCTGGCAATTCGATGCGTTTGGGATCGGGAACCTCGCGCGGATCAAGGAACAGCGCGGTGGGCAGTCGGAGACCTTCGTCCAGCTCTACAGGGCCCAGGACAAAGTGGCGGCGGAAGTGACCGAGGCCCATGCGAATCTCCAGTCAGCGGCGGCCCGGGTCGGCCAGGCCGATCGCTCGCTGCGCACGGCCATCATCGCCTACAACGGCAACGTCGAGGGGCTGCGCCATACCACCCGCTACGGCGACGTCTTGGTCTTGGTCTATCGACCGCAAGAAGTGGTTTACGCGCTGCGGCTGTTGAAACTGGCCTTCGACGAGTACTTCACCACGGTCGCCGAATACAACCGCGCGGAGTTCGAGCTGTTCCACGCGCTGGGCTACCCCGCCCAAGAAATCACCTATCTCCGGCCTCCGGGCAACATCGAGCCAGTGGACACGGCCCGACCCGACTACCTGCCTCCGGTGGGCAACGGACCGCCGCCGGCAACCCGCTGAATCGCCTGGGAAAGACGAACCTCCTGATCACGGCCGCCCCGCCACCACGAGGGGCGGGGCGCTCGTGTCGGAACCTCCCGCCCCTCTGCTCGGGGCGGTGCCCTGCTCGACGTGGGTCTCGCCGATCGCGGCCGCCGGCGATTGTCGGCGGAACGCCCGCCAGCGGTCGAGCCACTCTTCGGCCGACAAATTGACCGTGCCGCCCCCCTCGTGGAGCCGCTGGCCGGCGAGCAGCTCGGCCCGGAGGCACAGCGCGTCCGGTTCTTCAACCCTGTCGTCCGGAGCCAGAGCGGCCAGGTCGAACACGACCAACGTGTCCAGGTACCCGCCGACGACCGCGTGCTTACCGTCCGGGGTCACCGTGACGCTCATAGGCGAGCCCCCGGTTGAATTCGATAAGGATGGAGTCACAGGCTTGCCCGTCTGCCGGTCCCAGGCACGCGCGGTCCCATCGTCACTTGCAGAGAGTACCCATCGCCCGTTCGCAGTGAACGCCGCGGCGACGGCGTCCCTGGCGTGCTCGAACGGCGGACAGGCCAATTGGCCGGTCCGCCAGTCCCAGACCCGGACCATGCGATCGCGGCAAGCCGTCACGAGGAGCCGCCCGTCGGGGCTGAAACTGGCGGAATAGACCATGTCTGGATGGGCGGGCAATTCAGAAACGACTGTCCCAGTGGCGAGGTCCCGGACCCGCACCGAGCCGTCGTAGGAGGCGAGCGCCATGAGCCGCCCGTCTGGGGAGAACTGGAGGTCATGGCACTTGTCGCGATGGCGCAGGGGCGGGTAGCGCAGGCCGCCAGTCTCGGCCTCCCAGACGCGGACGTCATTTCCCATCCCCCAGGTCAGTGCACTCCGGCCGTCGGGGCTGAATGTGACCTTGCCGTTGTTGATCAAGTGGTGGGCCGGCTCGGGGTCGTGGGCGCGCCAGCGACGGGCCTCTCGGCCGTTGTCGGTGTCGAAGACCAGGAGCTCACCGCCGCCGCAGAGCACTGCGAGGCGGCGGCCGTCAGGGCGGTAAGACAGGCTCCGGGGCTCCGATGGTAGCGCCGACCGCCATCGCCGCCGCCCGTTCGACCACTCCCAGACCTGCACCTCCTGTCCGTCCGCCGATGCGTCTTGACGTGCGTCGAGGGTGGCGACCGATCGCCCGTCGGAAGAGAAGGCCGCGTCGACGATCAGCCCCCCCGGGCGGAGTTTCGGCCCGGCCGGTCGGCCGGTCGCGACGTGAGAGACCGCCGTGCTCCGGAGAGTTCGGTTGTTGGACATGCTCACCCCGGTCGCGATGACGAGCGCACCGTCGGGACTGAGCGACGGCGAACGAAAATATCTGGTCCAGGGGTATGCGAGTCATCGGTAACCCGTCCTCGGGGAGTGACCAGAGGCGGACCACGTCGCCGTCTTGAGTGGCCAGCGATCGCCCCTGTGGGGCGAACGCGACGAGCTTGACCGTCCGGTGGAGATCGAGCGGCCGGGCCAGGAGCTCGCCGCCGGGGACCCCCCAGAGCCGGGACGAATTGTCGCTCGAGCCGGTCAGGAGCATTCGGCTGTCTGGGCTGAAGGCCAGCCCGAACACGGTGTTTTTGTGCTCCATAACGGACCCGATGGGACGGCCTGTGGCGACCTCGAAGAGTCGGACCGTATCGGGGTTTTGACCATTGGAAACGCAGGAGACAGCGAGATACCGCCCGTCGGAGCTCAGCTCGGTCGCGGCGATCCTACCGGACACGTCGGGGGAGTCGAGCGTCCGGACCTCCGCCCCCGTCTCCACGGCGCGCCAGGAGAGCCCCCCCTTGCCGCTGAACGTGATCAGCCCTCGGCCGCCATCGACGAACAAGGGCGGGGAGGTGAATACGGGGATGCGAGACGGTGCGAACCTCCTGACTGTGCGGGACGGGCGGCCAGAGCGGGATTCCGGCATCGCCGGGGACGGCGAAGAGGCGGGCCTGCTGATCCCGGCACCCGGTCGCCAGATAGCGGCCATCGGGGTGGAAGGCCAGCGTCGTCACCGCCGCGGGATGCACCAGCTCCGGGGTGGCGAAGGTGCGCGACCGCGACATCCCAGACCCGAGCGAAGTTCCCGCCGGCGATCGCCAGGTAGCGCCCATCGGCGCTGTAGACCAGGAGCCGGATGCGCCCCGGGAACCGGATGCGGGTTGGGCTCCTCGCCGCCGGGGAAGCGGGCGACGACCACGTCGCCATCCTCGAGGCCCACCGCCAGGGAACGGCCGTCGGGGCTCCAGGCCGCGGCCGGCACGGTCGTCAGGCCGCCGGGGAATGGGAGCGAGCCGCTCGGTCTCCAGGTCCCAGAGAGTGTTGCGAGTATCCCAGGTCTTGCCGTCGATCACGTCCTTCGTGATTAGGTGGCGCCCGCCCGGATGGAAGACCAGGCCCCCTGGCCATGATCCGTCGGCCACGACCGCATGGAGCGGCGTGAACGCCTGGCGGCCCCAGGTCCGGGCGCGGACCGCGTTGGCGAGCCGGCGATCGGGGTCGGCCTTGGCCCGCCGGGCGGCGTTGGCGAACCAGAGGGCCGCCCGCGCGTGCTCGCCCTGGTCGCCGGCAGAGATCCCGCTGGTGGTGTACATGTCCACGAGGGTCGTCTCGGCCTCCCGACGCGCCTCCGCCTCGGCGACGGCCCGCTTCGCGGCCAGGTCGCGGGCCTTCACCGCCTCGTTGCGGTCCAGGCCCGCTTGGTCGCGGGCCTTCACCGCCTCGCCCCACTGCCAGAGGATGCCGGCCAGCCCGAGGGCGGCCACCAGGACGACAGCCGCGGTCAGGGCGGCCGGGACCGGGTGCCGCCGGCACCAGCGCCAGCCCCGCTCCCAGAACGGGACCGGCCGGCGCCATGATCGGCTCGCCGCCGAGGAAACGTCGCAGGTCCTCGGCCAGCGCGGCGGCCGAGTCATAGCGCTTCGCCGGCTCCTTCTGCAAGCATTTCAGCGCAATCGTCTCGACGTCCCGCGGCAGGCCGGGGACCAGCCGCGACGGCGGCACCGGCTCGGCGTTCTTGACCTGCTCGAGGATCTCCAGGACGGTCGTACCCCGGAACGGCGGGCCGCCGGTCAGCAGCTCGTAGAGGATCGCCCCCAAGGCGTAGACGTCGGCGGGCGGCCCGACCTGCTTGGTCTTGCCCTCGGCCTGCTCGGGGGCCATGTAGCCGGGCGAGCCCATGATCGAGTCGGTCCGCGTCAGGCCGCTGTCCGCAGCCAGCGACTTGGCCAGGCCGAAGTCGGTGATCTTGGGCGTGCCGTCGGCCGCCAACAGGATATTGCCCGGCTTCAGGTCGCGGTGGACGATGCCCTGACGATGCGCCTCGGCGACGCCGCGTGCCACCGATTCGATCAGCTCGGCCGCCCGTCGCGCCGGCCAGGGCGTGCCGTCGAGTCGACGGTCCAGGCTGCCGCCGTCGATGTACTCCAGCTCGAAGTAGGGCAGGCCGTCGGCCTCGCCGATGTGGTGGATCTGAACGATGTTGGGGTGCTGCAAACGGGCGACGGCCTCCGCCTCGGCCAGGAAGCGCAGCGGTGGCCTCGACGCTGGCATGGGCGCCGGCCAGGATCATCTTCAGCACGCAGGGTCGGTTCAGGAGGACCTGCCGGGCGCGGTAGACGACACCCATGCCGCCGCGGCCCAGCTCGCCCAGGATCTGGTAGCCAGAGACGGTGGGGCGCGGTCGTCTCGAAGGTGGTGTCGCCATCGCTACTGGAGTCGGCGTCGGGCAGGAGCCCGATCGTCATGTTGGACGCTCCGGAGCCACCGACGGGCGGCTCTGGCCCGGTGGCATCTCCACCGTTTTTCCTTGGCGCCGTGAGGGGCGCGAAGCCGTCGCGGGCGGCTCCGACGATCGGTTGATCGAGGAGGCTATCGGGCCGGTCGTAAGCCTTGAGGAGCGCCTCGACCCGCTGCCGCAACTCCGCATCGGTCGCGCACTCACGATCGAGAAGGGCGGCACGAGCTGCGGGGTCGTCGCATTCGACGGCCGACAGGAACACGGCTTGAACACGATTCGGGTCGAGCGGCATCACGGCCCCACCCCCTCCCGCGCGAAGGCGGCCAGTGCGGATGGCATGTCGTCATGGACGGGGATGAAACGGCCCAGCCCGCAGGTGTCGGCCCCGAACCGCACGGCGGGTTCCATCGAACAGATCCGCAAGACGCCGTTGGCCGCTTCCACCTCCTTGCTAAAGATCAGCAGCGCGCCGAAGGCTGCACTCGACATGACTCGGATTCGCCCGAAATCCAGCAGCAGGAGTTTTTCGCCGGAGACGAGCAAGGATCTCAGTTGTTTGCCGAGAGCCACGGCCGCGCCTCGCTCCTGGATCTCGCGGCGCAAGATCTCGACGACCGCCACGTTGCCGGCTCGCGACCACCGCACAAGAGGGGTCCCAGCGTCTGTCATCGCCCAGTCTCCGGAAACCGTCCGTGGCCGCCACGCCGGCTAAGTTGTCGAGCGGTTCTCGACTCGACCTGTGATCCTGCGACTGCGCAGCCGCAGCGCGGCATAGGTCCAGCACTCCCGGTCCCGGACGGCGGCGTGCGCCGCAGGCTCGTGGCATTCGACCGCGGACAGGAACACGGCTTGAACACGCTTGGGATCGAGGGGCATCGGATGGTTCTCGAAAGCATTACGCGATTTCGGGAGGGCGAACCTCCCGTTGAGCCGATTGCCTGGCCGGCTCGGACGGAGCCTCGCCCTCCCAGAATCCCACAGAGCGGTTTGGGCTCGGGTTCGCGATCTCCGGCGCCGTGAGCGGTCGTGCTGTTGATTTTACCCGAAGAACGGCTCAGCCGCCGAGGAACTCGCTGAGCCAGGCCCGGGCATGAGTCCATTTCTGCCGCGCGAGGTAGACGTTGACGCGACAACTGGCGGAGATCCTTCATTCCGGCTTGGCTCCCGGATCACCGCTCGCATTCCTGGTTGGCGTAGCAGGAGCGGTCGGGGGCACTGCAGGAGTGCTTCCCAGGATCAGCGATTCTGCCTCGCGACGCAAGATCCGGATCTCCACGTCGTCCCAGGAGAAATCGGCGCCATCCTTGGGCTGGTAGGCCACCAGCTTGTCCAGCCAGCGTTTGGCCTCGTCGCCGTGCCCCAGGCGATGATGGGCCATGGCCAAGAAGGCGAATCCCTTGGGGACGTCCCCGCCATCAAGGGCTTGAATGCTCTCGTTCAGACGACGGATGGCTTCCCCAAACCGGCCGGCTCGATATAGAGAAGCCCCGAGGGTGTTGAGCACATCGCTCCTCTCCCTCCCTCTTTCCGGTCTCCCGGCCACACCCGCCTCCGCCAGATGGACGAGGGCCTCGCCGTAGACAGCCGCGTCGGCGTCCAACACACAGGTCCAGGCGATGCTGTTGGACTGCGCGTGGTCGGCCTTGGTGCCGAACCTCTTGAGCAGGTCTTCGCAGGCGCGCGGACTCCTGCGCGGTCCCCGGCTTCCACGAGCGACCGGATATGCGGGTAGCGAGATCCGAGGTTGTCCGGCTCCCGTTCGACGAGCTGGCCGAAGACGGCGGCCGCGAGGTCCCACCGGCCTTTCTGGGCCTGGGTTTGGGCTCGTTGAGCGTCCTCGGTCATCCTTGCCAACTCGTTCAGGGCCTCGCGCTTTATCTGAAAACGCGCGTCGTGCGCCAGGAGGACGTCGGCCGGGAGCGGGGTCGCGTCCCAGACGCGGGCCGTGGTGTCGATGGCGCCGGAAACGATGCGGCGGCCGTCAGGGCTGAAGGCCACCACGAGGAGGCCCGAGTTGTGGCCCCGAAGGGTGAAGACTTCGCTGCCGGTGGCCGTGTCCCAGAGCTTGATTGTCCGGTCGAAGCTGGCGGTGGCGATCCGGCGGCCGTCGGGACTGAAAGCAATACCGACCACGTCCGCGGTGTGGCCGACCAGCGTCCGGAGCACCAGGCCGGTCGCCGTGTCCAGGACCTGGACCGAGCTGTTCGCATACGCCTTGCTGCGAGTGTCCATCGGGCCGCCGCCGGCACCGCCCCAGACGCTGGCGATGAGCCTGCCGTCGGGGCTAGTGACGGGCCGAGGAGAGACAAATCCTGGGAACGAGGAAGGCGGGAGGTATTCGTCCCCGAACTTGCGGGGGTCGACCCCGGTCAACGTCGGGTCCTGTTCCCCGGTGCCCGGGTCCCAGCCCTTCGTGGTTTCACCCGGGACTTGATATCCGGTCGCAATGGTGACGACACGACGCCCGTCGCGGCGATACCACACGCCGCTCACCCAGCCGGTGTGACCCTCGAAGACAACCGGGGTGCTTGTCCTGCGGCCCCAGACCTTCAAAGTGCCCTCCAATCCGCCCGAGGCCAGCTCGCGGCCATCGGGGGCGAAGGCGACGGCTTGCACGAAGTCGGTGTGACCGTGGAGCACGCCGATCGGGCGGCCGGTGGGGACCTCCCAGAGCCGGACGCTCCGGTCTTCACTCGTCGAGGCGAGGGTACGGCTGTCGGGGCTGAAGGCCAGGTCGTTGACGAACCCCTCATGACCGAAGATCGTCAACCGTTCCTCGCCGGTGGCCGCGTCCCGGAGCTTGATCGTGCGGTCCCAGCCGCCGGTGGCCAGCCACTTGCCGTCGGGGCTGAAGGCGACGCCATAGACCCACTTGGAATGCCCCCGGAGTTCGTGGACTTTGGCGCGGGCGACAACGTCCCAGACCTCGACGATCTCCGAACCCGCGACGGCCAGATGACGGCCGTCGCGGTGGAATGCCAGGTCGTTGACGCCGCCCGGCGCGGCTGGGAGTGTGTCCGTTTCCTCGCCGGTCGCAACCTTGTAGAGCTTGACGGGGAAGGCACGCCCACCGCTGTACTCCCCGAAGCCCACGGCCAGCGACCTGCCATCCGGGCTGAAGGCGACGCTCATGGCCTGCGTTAACCCGGGCTCATGTTTGGCCCAGATGACATCACCGCTCTTCGCGTCCCTGACCTCGATTTGAGGATTTGTCCCAGCCGGGACCAGCTTGGTACCCAGGGCCAGCTTACTCCCGTCGGGGCTGAACGCCAGACTGAATAACACGCCGTCCGTGATGGGAAGCGTCAGTCGGCGTTGGCCGGTCTCCCGGTCCCACAATTCGACGGTCGAACCACCCTTGCTGCCTGAGAAATGCCCTCCTGAGCCGGTGGCAATCAGTCGACCGTCAGGGCTGTAGGCAACCGCGCAGACACAGCCGGCGGGCACCTCGACGGACAGGCGCTCGCGGTGGCAGAGCCGCTTGACGTGGTGCCACTCCCAGCCGCGGCGTTCGATCGGGCAGCCGTGGAGCAGGTCCTCGGCCAGTGCGACGTTTTCGTCCTGCACCTCACGATACGCCCGATTGACTCGGTTGATGTAATCTTCCCAGGCCAGGTCCTCGGCCTTCTTCGTGGCGATCCCGGTCTGCTCATTGGCGACTTTGGTTTGCGCCTGGGCGATCTTCGATTGCTCCAGGGCCCGATTGCCTTCGGACCTGGCGACCGACAGCGATCGGTCGATCTTCGCGTAGGACCAGATCCCCAGTCCCAAGAGCGACGCCAGCAGCACGTGGATCGCCACGATGAGCGACGCGATCGCTGGCCGTCGTCGCGCCCACTTGATGGCCCGCTCCCAGAACGGGACCGGTCGCGCGACAATCGGCTCGTCACCCAGGAACCGTTGCAAGTCTTCGGCCAGCGCCCTGGCTGACTCATACCGCTTCCCCGGCTCCTTCTGCAGGCACTTCAGCGCGATCGTCTCTACGTCCCGCGGCAGGCCGCGGACCAGTCGGGATGGCGACACGGGCTCGGCGTGCTTGACCTGATCGAGAATGTCCAGGGCCGTCGTGCCTCGGAACGGCGGGCCGCCGGTCAGCAGCTCGTACAGGATTGCGCCCAGGGCGTAGACGTCGGCGAGCGGGCCGACCTGCTTGGTCTTGCCCTCGGCCTGCTCGGGGGCCATGTAACCGGGCGAGCCCATGATCGAGTCGGTGCGAGTCAGGCCGCTGTCCGCGGCCAGCAACTTGGCCAGGCCGAAGTCGGTGATCTTGGGCGTGCCGTCGGCCGCCATTAGGATGTTGCCCGGCTTCAGGTCTCGGTGGACGATTCCCTGACGATGCGCCTCGGCAACGCCGCGCGTCGCCGCTTCGACCAGCTCGGCCGCCCGCCGCGCCGGCCAGGGGGTGCCGTCAAGTCGACGGTCAAGGCTGCCGCCATCGACGTATTCCAGCTCGAAATAGGGAAGGCCGTCGGCCTCGCCGATGTGGTGGATCTGCACGATGTTGGGGTGCTGCAACCGGGCGACAGCCTCCGCCTCGGCCAGGAAGCGCGTGGCCGCCTCGGGCGAGGCGTGTGCCCCGCCCAGGATCATCTTCAAAGCGCAGGGGCGATTCAGTCGGACCTGCCGGGCACGGTAGACGACGCCCATGCCGCCGCGGCCCAGCTCGCCCAGGATCTCATAGCCGGAGATGGCGGGGACGGCGCGGGTGGGCGTCTCCAAGACGGTTCCGACACCCCTGGTGTAGTCGGCGTCGGGGATCACACCGACCGTCGGGTTGAACCGCTCGGAGGCGTCGACGGGCGACTCGGCGCCGGTACCCTCAACACGGTTATCACCGGGTCTTGTGGGGGCGCGGTGCCGGGACCGTCGGGACCGACGATCGGTTGATCGAGGAGGCTTTCGGGCCGGTCGAGGGCGTTCAGGAGCGCCTCGACCCGCTGCCGCAACTCAAGATCGGTCGAGCACTCACGATCCAGGACGACGGCGCGGGCCGCGGCATCGTGGCATTCGACGGCCGCCAGGAAAACGTCTTGAACACGCTTTGGATCGAGTGGCATTGGATGGTTCTACAGGGATCAGGGGATTTAGGGAGGGCGAACCTCCTGGTGAGCCGGTTGCCTGTCGGCCCGGACGGAGCCTAGCCCAGAATCGCGGTAGGTGGTTTGGTGTCGGCTTAAAGGTCGCCTGCGCCCTCCGTGGTCTCGATGTTGATTCTACCCGAAGAACGGGCAGTCGCCGAGGACGTAGCGGCCGGCCAGATTGCCACAATAGCACTGGCGTGATAGGTATTCTCTTGAGCGGCCTCGTCGGGTCGACTACGATGCGGCTAGCCGTCTAGGAACAAGCGGCAGCGCCGACATGAACGAGGCAGAGCGAATCCTGGGCGCGATCGAGCACGGCGACCCTCGGGCGGCGGAGCGACTGCTCCCGCTGGTCTATGACGAGCTCCGTCGCCTGGCGGCGCGGAAGTTGACGCGCGAGTC
Source organism: uncultured Isosphaeraceae bacterium (assembly GCA_963850935.1). Classification (GTDB taxonomy): domain Bacteria; phylum Planctomycetota; class Planctomycetia; order Isosphaerales; family Isosphaeraceae; genus CAWFRS01. The sequence goes on along the minus strand of CAWKNT010000022.1, from coordinate 32,828 downwards.
GCCGGGGCAGACGCTCCAGGCGACGGCCCTCGTGCACGAGGCTTACCTGCGGCTGGTCGGCCGCGACCCTGACCGCCTGTGGGACGGCCGCAGCCACTTCTTCGCCGCGGCGGCTCAGGCCATGCGGCACATCCTGGTCGAGGCCGCCCGCCGGAAGTTCCGCAAGAAACAGGGTGGCGAGCTGCGTCGCGTCGAGCTCGACGATCACCCTGCCCCCGACCCGGATGAAGATCTGCTCGCGCTCGACGACTCCCTCAACCGGCTTGCGAGCGAAGACCCCGTCGCAGCCGAGGTGTTCGAGCTTCGCCAGTTCGCCGGCCTTGGCCACGAACAGGTCGCGGCCACCCTCGGTATCACCGTCTACCTCGCTCGCCAAAAATGGACTTATGCCCGGGCCTGGCTCGGAGACGTCCTCGGCCGTTGAACCATCCTTCCAGTCTCTCTCGATCACTTGCTCTCGCGGAACGCCCCCGCGACGTGAAGGCGAGGCGCTCGATGCCGCCGATCATCTTTGTGGTCTGGGCCGTCACTGCGATCAGCACAATTTACCGATTTTTATTTTTTCCTTATTTTTTCGACAGCAGCGGGGGCAAACGGCGCGTTGAAGGGTAGGATGCCCTTCTTGTACACTTCCGGAGCAACACGCCATGCCGCTGGACCCGCAGCGCGTGCAGAGCATTTTCCTTGAGGCTGCAAGCCATCATGACCCCACGGGCCGCGGTGCTATTCTCGACCGCGAATGCGATGGCGATTTCGAGCTGCGACAGCGGATCGCGGCACTTCTGAAGGCCCACGACCGATTCATTGATTTCGTCAACCATCCGATCGCAAGCACGAATTACCGGATGACACCGTGGCGTTACTAAGAACCTCTGCGCGGACACGAAGTACGGTACTTAAGCGTAAGAAGAATTGATGAAGGAGGACTTCGATGCGTCGCACCATTCGAATCGTACTCACGCTGGCGGCCGCTTTGGCGGCCGCGAGCGAGGCTCGTGCCCAGTACGGTTACGGGGGTGGCTGGGGGGGCTGGGGCGCTCCGACGCCCGGCAGCAGCATGGCCCGCGGGCTGGGCATGACGGGCATGGGCGCCGACATGTATACGCACGCTACTAACATTGAATCAGTGAAAGGCCCTGGCCTCCACCCGCAACTTATATTTTCTGGTCGGCTTCTTTGTTGCCGTGCGTGCTTTACGTGCAGTGCTCCGACGAGGTTGCTTTCGACGGGAGACAGCCATGTCCGAGATGGCGTCTGATCCGCTACGTAATCACCTCGTTTATCCGGCGGATCGCCGGATGTGGTTGCACATTCGCAGGCCGTACTTGCTGGTGGCCGTTGCCGCCGCGTTGCTGCCAGTCGCGGCCGCTTGGATTTACTATTTTGTTTTCGGGCTGCCGGTACTGGCGCCAAGTCCGCGCCATGTCCAAGCCTCGATCGACAACCCGATCGGCTTTCCCGCTTGGTTGCGGCTGACGCATTTTGTGAATCTTTCGCTGATGTTGCTCTTGGTGCGGAGCGGCTTGCAGATTCTGATGGATCATCCGCGACTGTATTGGAATGACCACAGCACGCCCGGCTCGGACTGGATTCGCTTCACGCCGCTCGAAGTGCCGAAGGATCGAGTCTGGACGGCCAAGGACGATAGCCGGTATCTCAGCCCGTGGATCGGCCTGCCGGGTTTTCGTCATACGATCGGCATCGCACGGCACTGGCACTTTTTGTGCGCGTTCTTCTGGCTGGCGAATGGGCTGACTTTCGTGGCGCTGCTCTATTTCACCGGGCAGTGGCGCCGGCTGCTGCCAACAGACTTCGCGATATTTGGCGAAGCCTGGAAGGTGATGGTGCATTACGCGACATTTCATCTACCGGTCGAGCCCGACGGCTTTTACAAGTACAACCCGCTGCAACAATTGGCCTACGCGGGGGTGGTGTTCTGCGTCGCGCCGGTTTCGCTGTTGACGGGACTGGCGATGTCGCCGGCCTTGGATAATCGCTTCAACTGGTATCCGAAGCTGTTCGGTGGACGGCAGTGCGCAAGGTCGATTCACTTTTTGGCGCTGTGCGGTTACGCCGCATTTGTAGTCCCGCACGTCACAATGGTGGTAATCACTGGGCTACGTCAGAACCTGAACCACATCGTGTTTGGAACAGACGATACCGGCATCGGAGGCGTGATCATCGCTGCGATTGCGCTCGTCGGGCTGGTCGTGGCCTGCTGGGGCGCTCATGAAGTCTCTTGGCGCAAGCCGCGCTGGCTGCAAATGACGTTTCGACATGTGCTCGGGCCGCTGCAGCGCATTGTCAATCGGATGCGCTGCCGTACCCATTACAAGCGCGCAGACATATCACCCTACTTCTGGCCGAATGGTCGGTTGCCGACGTCGACAGATTGGATCGAATTGGGGCCGGGTGCGCGGCAGGGTTTCCGCCTATCGGTCGGCGGGCTTGTCGAAAACCCCGTTGAGCTCTCGATCGACGATATGCAGGCGCTTGTCAAACAAGAACAGATCACGTTGCATCACTGCATCCAAGGTTGGTCGGGAATCGCGGCGTGGGGCGGATTGCCGTTGGCTGAGCTCGTGAAGATGGTGCGACCGTTTCCTGAGGCCCGCGTCGTGGTGTTTCGCTCCTACGGCGAAGGACACTATGGCGGAGAGTACTACGACACGCTCACTTTGGAGAACGTTACGCACCCAGAAGCGCTACTGGCGTACGAGATGAACTACGAACCACTCTCCGATCTGCACGGTGCGCCGCTGCGGCTGCGCGTGGAGAACCAGCTGGGCTTCAAAATGGTGAAGTGGATTCGCAGTATCGAGTTCGTCGCCTCAGAAAAAACCATCGGCAAGGGCTACGGCGGCAAAAACGAAGACGACGAATACTATCCGATGATCGCGAATATCTGAAAACGAAATGAACGCCGAACGACAACGCCTTGAGGAAGACCGGCTTGGCAAACAGACCTGGCGTAAATGGGGGCCTTATCTCAGCGAGCGCCAATGGGGGACTGTACGCGAAGATTACAGTGTGAATGGCGACGCCTGGAATTACCTGCCCCACGACGCGGCCCGGAGTAAGACCTATCGCTGGGGAGAAGACGGAATAGCTGGCTTTTGCGATGACCAGCAGCGCCTCTGCTTGTCCTTGGCCATGTGGAACACACGCGACCAGATTCTGAAAGAACGACTCTTTGGTCTATCCAACAGTGAAGGCAATCATGGTGAGGATGTCAAGGAATTGTACTACTACCTTGATGCCACGCCGACGCATTCCTACATGAAAATGCTCTACAAATATCCGCAGGGCGCATTTCCCTACGGTCGGCTGCTCGAGGAGAATGCGCGCCGGGGCAAGCTGGTTCCTGAGTTCGAGCTGATCGACACGGGCCTCTTCGACGACGATCGTTACTTTGACGTCTTTGTCGAGTACGCCAAAGCGAGCCCGGACGCCGTTCTGGTGAAGATCACGGTACATAACCGTGGTCCCGAGGAGGCCCGACTGCATCTGCTACCGCAAGTCTGGTTTCGCAATACCTGGTCCTGGAAGGCAGGCAGCCCACGTCCATCCCTGACCGCCTCAGGTAACGATGCGATCCACGTGCGGCACGAGACCCTTGGCGACTGCTGGTGTTACACGGAAGGCAAACGCGAGTTGCTTTTTTGCGAGAATGAGACGAACGTCCACCGCCTCTACGGGATGCCTGTGACCAGCGGCTATTTCAAGGACGGGTTTCACGATTACATCATTCACGGCGAGCGTGCTGCCGTGAACCCAGGGCGAACGGGGACCAAGGCGGCGATTCACTACGAGTTGACTGTGGCCCCTCGGGGTTCGATCAACATCCGGCTGCTACTGAGCAATGCCGTGCAGACCGACCCGTTTGCCGCGTTCGACGCCTTGCTGAAACAGCGGCAGACCGAGGCCGACGCGTTTTACGCTGAATTGCAGGAAGATCTCGCGGATGCCGATGCCCGGGCCGTGCAGCGTCAGGCGCTGGCCGGAATGATCTGGAGCAAGCAGTTCTACTGTTACGACGTCCGCCAGTGGCTGGAGGGAGACTCGGCGCAACCACCGCCGCCTCCCGAGCGTCGTCACGGTCGGAACCACGATTGGATCCACCTCAACAACGCCGACATAATCTCCATGCCCGACAAGTGGGAATACCCCTGGTACGCGGCCTGGGACCTGGGTTTTCATTGCGTAGTGCTGGCACTCATCGACGCTGAATTTGCCAAGGACCAGTTGGTGCGCCTGACGCGCAACTGGTACCTGCATCCGACCGGTCAACTGCCGGCATACGAATGGAACTTTTCCGACGTCAATCCGCCTATCCATGGTTGGGCGGCGTGGCGGGTTTTTCAAATTGATCGCAAGCGCAACGGGCACTCGGGAGATTTCGCGTTCCTGGAGCGCGTTTTCCACAAGCTGCTGCTCAACTTCACCTGGTGGGTCAACCGCAAGGACGCTCAGAACCGCAATATCTTCCAGGGCGGCTTTCTCGGGCTGGACAACATCGGAGTCTTCGATCGCGACAAGCCGTTGCCCGGAGGCGGCTTCCTGGATCAGGCAGACGCCACCAGTTGGATGGCCATGTACTGCCTGAACCTGATGCGCATTGCGCTCGAACTGGCCTCGAACAATCCGGTCTATCAAGACGTCGCGACCAAGTTCTTTGAACATTTCTTGCAGATCGCCGAGGCCGTCAGTGGCATGGGTGAACGGGGGCTGGGGCTGTGGGATGACGAGGACGGGTTTTACTACACCGCGGTGAACTTGCCTAATGATCGCCGAGCCTGGTTGAAGGTACATTCCATCGTCGGGCTGATTCCGCTCCTGGCCGTGGAAACCATCGATCCCGCCTTGCTGCAGCGCGTCCCGGACTTTCAGCGACGCCTCAAGTGGCATTTGGAACACAGACCCGAATTGGGTCGACTTGTTTCGCGGTGGGATGTGCCGGGAGCGGGCAAACAAACGCTCCTGTCGCTCCTGCGCGGACACCGAATGAAATGCTTGTTAGCCCGCATGCTGGACGAGACGGAATTCCTGTCGGACTACGGCGTGCGGGCCGTGTCGCGCTACCATCGCGACAACCCGTATGTTTTTGACGTGGACGGCGGCCAGCACTTCACGATCGACTATGAGCCCGGCGAATCGACCTCGGGAATGTTTGGCGGCAACTCGAACTGGCGCGGGCCGATATGGTTCCCGATCAATTACCTGATCATCGAGTCCCTGCAGAAGTTCCACCACTATTACGGCGACGACTTCAAGATCGAGTGTCCTACTCGTTCAGGTCGGTACATCACGATCCTGGACGTCGCCGAGGAACTGACGCGCCGGCTGTCGCGTGTCTTTCTGCGCGACGCTCAGGGCCGCCGGGCCGTGTTTGGAACATATGAGAAATTCCAAACGGACGTGCATTTCCGGGACCACATCCCATTCCACGAATATTTCCACGGCGATACGGGGCGAGGCGTCGGCGCCTCGCATCAGACCGGCTGGACGGGACTGATCGCCAAGTTGCTGCAACCCAAGTCCGACGATCATTCCCCGGGGGAGCTGAGTCCAAATTCCACAGACTCAAGGGCCGCCGCGCGATGCCAACCCTTCTAAAGGCTCTTGAATCTCCGGTGCGCGAACGTGGGGGTGGAAACAAGCAAGACGTGGTGTAACAATACGAGGAGCAACCGCCGCTCATTTCAACTACGTTCGGTACAACCTCCCCTTTGCCGCTGAGGCAACAGAATGAAACCGACCAAGAAGCTCCACAAACTGGGCCAGAGCTTATGGCTCGACAACATCACCCGCGACCTGCTGACCACCGGCACGCTCACACAGTACATCGACGAGCTCTCGGTGACGGGACTCACCTCGAACCCGACGATCTTCGACCACGCCATCAAGAACAGCTCGGCGTATGACGGCGCCATCCGCGAGAAACGAAAGTCTCTGAAGTCGGGCGAGGATCTGTTTTTCGACCTGGCTATCGAAGACATCACGCAGGCCGCTGACCTGTTCAGAGCCATCTCGGAGAAGACGAACGGAGTGGACGGGTGGGTGTCCCTGGAAGTGTCGCCGCTCCTGGCGCACGACACGGCTAGCACGCTGTGACAGCCTGATGCGGATTGGAGAGGTTCCATGAAGATCTTGATTCTCGGCGGCGGCTTCGGTGGGGTCTACACCGCCCGCCACCTCGAGAAGCTTTGCAAGCGCCGGAGGGACGTCGAAATTGTTCTGGTGAGCCGGGATAACTTCCTCGTGATGACGCCGCTATTGTTCGAGGTGTGCTCGGGAGTCCTGGACTTGCGACACTGCTCGTTTCCCATCCGCGCGTTCTTGCACACCACACTGTTTCGCGAGGCCACAGTTCAGGGCATCGACCTGGAGGGCCGGGTGGTCCACGTGGCCGCCGACGGGCAAAACGGTGAGTTGGCCTACGACCATCTGGTCCTGGCGCTCGGGGCCATGACCAACCAGAAAATGATTCCCGGTTCGGAGAACGCCTTCACGTTCAAGACCCTCGCCGACGCCTTTCTCTTGCGCAACCACATGATCGAATGCTTCGAGCGAGCCGACGTCGAGCCGGACCCAGAGCGCGGACGCAGGCTGCTCACGTTCGTGGTCATCGGCGGGGGGCTGGTCGGCGTGGAGTTGCTCGGCGAATTGACCGCCTTCGTGGACGAGATCACGCCTCTTTACCGACACGTGAGCCGCGATTTTGTCCGCTTCATCTTGCTCCAGGCGGGCGACCGGATCATGCCGGAGATCGACACGAAGCTCGCGGATTATGGAGCCAGGGTGCTCATCGGGCGGCGGGGGGCGGATATTCGAACGCACACCGCCGTGCGGGCCATCGAGCCGGCCAAGGTCCACTTGCCGGACGAGACGATCGAGGCGGAGACCATTGTCCTGGCAGCCGGGATTGTCCCGAACCCGGTCGTGGCCGGCCTTCCCGTTGAGAGGGACAAACGCGGGCACATCGTGGTCGATGGGACCATGCGCTGCAAGAGCCACCCGGACGTGTGGGCGCTCGGCGATTGCGCATTGATCCCCGCCCCGAACGGTAAACCATACCCGAACCTGGCCCAGCATGCCCTGCGAGAGGCCAAGGTGCTGGCCCGGAACATTCATGGGGTTCTGGAGGGACGGCCGCCGCGGCCGTTCGTCTACCAGACCATGGGAATGATGGGTTCCCTGGGTCACAGCCGGGCGTTTGGCCAGCTCCTGAACCTACGGGTGCACGGGGTCCTGGCGTGGTTCGTGCGGCGCACTTATTACCTGCTCCAGATGCCGGGATGGAGCCGGCGGCTCCGCATCATGATCGACTGGACCTTCGCGTTCCTGTTTCGGCCGGACATCGTGAAGATCAGCCTGGACAGCGAAACGGTCTCGCTTCTTGCTGGCCGACGCAGCAACAAGTGCGCAGGATCTGTCGATCTGGAGTCCAGCGTCTCCTCCCACAGCGACGATCCGTTCCCGTTTCAATAAAGGTCTTTACCCAGCCGATCGCTCGAGGAGGGAAAAAATGACGATCCCCGTCGGCAAGAGCCCGGCCATCAAGTCCCACAGACATCCGCTCGACGAGGTCTGCACCAACACCATCCACACCCTCGCAATCGACGCAATCCAGGCCGCCAACTCAGGCCACCCCGGAACGCCGATGGCGATGGCCCCGGTCGGCTGCTACCTGTGGCAATACGTGCTGCGCTTCGACCCAGATGACTCGATCTGGCCGAACCGTGACCGCTTCGTCCTCTCGGCGGGCCACGCGTCGATGCTGCTTTAGGCCGCTCTTGCACCTGACCGGCGTCCGGGCCGTCAGCAAAGACTACGAGAGGCTGGGCGAGCGGTCGGTCCCCCTCGAAGCGATCAAGGATTTCCGGCAGTGGCACAAACGCTGCCCCGGACACCCGGAGTACCGTTGGACCTCTGGCGTCGAGACGACAACCGGGCCCCTCGGGCAGGGCTTGGCCAACAGTGTTGGCATGGCGCTCGCGAGCCGCTGGATGGCGGCTCGCTGCAACCGCCCCGGCTTCGAACACCTGATCGAATTCAACGTCTACGCTCTCTGCGGCGATGGCTGCATGATGGAGGGCATCGCCTCCGAAGCTGCCTCACTCGCCGCGCCTTGGAAGCTCTCCAACCTCTGATGGATCTACGAAAACAACCACGTCACGATCGAGGGGAACACCGCGCTCGCGTTCAGCAAGGACGTCGCCACCCGTTTCCTCGGCTACGGCTGGAATGCCATCGCGGTAGGCAACGGCCCGCCCCCGGCGACTCGCTAAACTGCCAGAGAATCGGTCGGACTGTCAGATTGCCTGAGCACGTTCTCATGGTTCGGAGGCTCGATGCGGCTTCCTGCTACCGCCTCGAACCGGCGTCCCCTAATCGATCAAATGTAATCCTGCCTCGACAAGTTCTGCCAAGCTGACCAGGGCCTCCTTGGCGTCGGGCCCATCAGCTTCGATCTCGATCGATGTCCCGCACTCGGCGGCCAATAGCGTCAGCTCGATAATGCTCTTACCGCAGGCCTCGTTGCCATTGCAAGAGACACGTATGTCTGCTTCGAACTGCTGGGCAAGTCTCGCGAACTTGCCGGCGGCCCGGAGGCGAAAACCCAAGATGTTTGCGATCAATAACCGACGACGATTGAGGGTCAACATTGCGCTGTTCCTGCTGCTCCCCCGACGTCGTGCCGTGGAGCACGTCTCTCAGCGTACGGGTAGAAAACAGACCGATGTAATACAGCCGCGGTGGGGGTATCCGGATCGCGGCCGATTTAACAGCGCAGCGGAGCAACGGAGAGGAATTGGCTCCGAACCATTTGGAATCCGCCGAACGTCACCGGTCGAGGGGCACTGACCGGTCGCGACAGATCGATCACTGACGATCGGCGAGAACGGGAAGGCGCGTTCCTTTCGGAATCCGCGAGGCGGGGACAAAGCGCTGGAGATGCGGCCGTACGCAGTCGCCAAGCGACACGGTGGACATATTGCGTCGTGCCGGTTCCCCAAGTTGTCGAGGCGGCCGTGGGAACAAACCGAATGATTGGGACGACTGCGTTCGCCCACAACAGCAGGATCAACAGTGTGGACCGCAAGAGGCGTATCGACACGTTAGGCTCCAGAGTCTGTTCTCATCAGCCACCTAACAATGATTGAGCAGCAAATCCAGAAGTGTCAAGATACCTGCGAGATCAGCGGCCATTCGTGCGGTTCGCTATTGGACACACGATCCACTATGATGATAATAATCCAGAGTGGTGTTGGGAGCATCCGCGGCTCCCGTGGCCGGAGCCTTTGCCACGGAGAGCTTCCCTTGGCTCGAGGATTCTTGTCGTGACGAACCACGAGTCTTTACCGCGAGAAGACAAGCATCTCGAGTCAGGCCATTCTGGGCATGTCGCTCCGGCATTTCACCAGGATCGCCAGCGTGACAACGTCGATCGAGCCCCCCGACGGGATGAGGATCAACGCGGCAGTCAACCAGGCAATGCGCAGCCACTGCAGCAGTCTCCCTCGACGATGACAATACTGCTGATCACGGCCACGGTCGCCTTGATTTCCGGGGTAGTCGGCGCGATGGGATATACGCACTATCTCGGTCCCAAGCTTGGCGAGCACGCGACGTCTCAGTCCAAGAGCGGAACGGGATCGAACACGGAATCGAACTTCAAGAGCGAGTCGGACGGTGCGTCCGCCAAAGAATCGAGCACCCAGGCGTCGACATCGTCGTCGATCCAGGGATCCAGCTCGGCCCAAGACGCGGACGGGCTGAAAGAGCAGATCAAGAGCCTGAACCGGCGGATCGACCGGCTCGGCGAGCAGGTTGACCGGGTGCAGCAACTGCTCAGTTTGGCGGTGCCACTTCTGCAACGCATCGCGCCAAAGAATTAGGCCTGAAGGATCGCGACCGAACCCAATCCGCTGGCTCACGCGATGACCGTGTTCACGACGACTTAGGTCTTGGCATTGAACCGCTGCGTGAGCAGCTTGCAGATTTTTTCGATCTTTTCCAATTTCTCCGGATCATCAAAGATTGATTCCGCCAGGCGTTTGAGGTCCACCATATTGCGCTCGCTTGTGTCGTCCATCGCGTTCATCCCTTCTTTGAGGATCGGCTGAAAACGATAGTAGAGGTATGGTCTTTTTACGACGTGCATAAGATGTCTCATTTGACTGTCGACCGTGTCGCTGGCCCCGTCGTAGGCAATGTCGATGAATGGCCGTGCCCAGCGGAGCGTTCCCCAGTCTTTGGCGTTCTCATAGCGGATCGGCGTATTGAGCTCGCCCGTTCCCAGCGACAGTACGAGGTAGTCGACGGCCGCGGGACTGACGTGGTCGTTGGATCGAGCTTCCACGGGCCGCTCGCTCTGCTTCGAATCGTCTCGATTCGCCTCGGCGAGTGCCGCAGCTCGTTGGCTGTGCATGCCGACAGCCTCAGCGTAGGCGCACAGAGTCGGGTTGTTGAGGAAGACGCCTGCGTCGATAAATGTGAGCGGGGGCAAGTGTGAGCTCTTTGGTCTCCTGATCTGAAACGGCGCGAAATAGGTGGGCGCGGCCGCGGTCGACCGGGCGACTTCCCACATTCGTGGGTCAAACCTGCCGCCACGCCTGGCTCTTGCCTTTCTCCTCGTAAAAAGGAATGGCCGGCACGTCTCGATTTCGTAGCTGGTGATCACGATTTCGGTCAGCGCCTGGCTCAGTTTCGTGTCTTCGCCCAGGTATTTCTGGAGCACACCTTCGAACGGCTGGGCTGGATACCTCTCTTCAATTAGGCCATGTAGCGTCACGACATCATGCCAGAACGAGCGGAAGATCTCTTTCCCGTCCGCCTCGTAGAAGGAAACCATCTGGGTCGCTTCGTACCTGGGTTTGTCGCTCTCTTTTTCGTCGGGCACGGTCAGGCCAAGGGCCAGGATCCCGCCGGTCGACGTGCCCGCGATCAAGTCAAACAGTTCCGCGATTCGATGGCCCGTCCGCTGTTCGATCTCGGCGAGGATCATCGCAGGTATGATTCCGCGCACACCGCCGCCGTCGATCGACAAGATGCTGAATAGAGGCATCGAAATTCCCACCGCTATTTTTCGTGTTCAGGGTGTCAGGAGGGCCGCGGGTGCTCTAGTGGGTTCTGAAGATCCGGGTTAGACCCGGTGTGCAAGGGGAATGCCGCGATCGGCGATCACCGTTTGCCGGACGATACCATTCACGGCGATGCGGCCGCGACCTTTCCTTCGCTCGCCGCCAGGTCAACGTGGACTGGGGCACCTTCGGCGAGGATCGACAGGTTGCCCAGGATCACCTGCTCCGTGCCGTCGATCGGCGTCCAGGGTTCATTGCCGGTGGATCGCCGCGTCGGAGCTGGGCGGCGGGCGACGATTGGTGACCTCGATCCACTCGCCGTCGCTGACCCCTGTCTCCACCTCGATCCGTTTCGCGTGGCCGTCCTCGTATATCCAGCAGAACGACTTCTCGCCGACCTGCAAGATGGTCTTGTCGCCCAAGTGCATGAGCGCCGACACCGGCAGCGCCCGCACGCCGGGCCGCTCGATCATCACCTTGGCGTAAGCGTACATCCCCGGCAGGAGCTGGCTGTCCGGATTGGGCAGGTCGATCTCGGCGCGGAGCGTGCGGCTCTGGATGTTCAGTGCCCAGGAGGTGCGAGTGACGGTGCCGGGGATCGGCTGGTCGCGATACGCCCTGATGAGCACGGTGGCCTTGGAGCCGATGTGGACGTAATTGGCGTACTGCTCGGGGATGTCGACGAAGATGCGGACGATGTCGATGCGGTCGACCACGTAGATCGGCGCGGCGGCGCCACTTGGCGAGAGGTAGGGTGCGCGGCGGTAGGCCGAGGGGTCGCCCGTGGTCGGCAGGACGAAGTCGAAGGTATTGGCGTTGCGGGCCACGATGACGCCGTCATAGGGCGCGGGCAGTACGAGGTAGTCCACCCAGGCCTGGAGCCGCTTCTCCTCGCTCTCGGCGACTTTCAGGTCGGCTTCGGCGACCCTGACGTCGACCTTGGCCTTGGATAGCGCGGCCCGCCGTGAGAGCAGCTCGGCGTCCGCCTTCAGAACGGTCGCCGCCGCCGTGTCGCGCATCGCGACGCACGCCTTCCACCGATTGGTGGTCTGGAGGACATCCTGGGGATTGACCACGCCCCGCTTGAGCTCGTTTTCGAGCCGCTTGGTCTCCGAGTCCCAGCGCTCGGCCTCGGCCCGGTAGCCGGCGAGTTCCGCCCGGGCCTCCTCGAGCCGCGCCAGGGCCGCCTCGACGTCGGCCTCGGCCACCTCCACCACCTCCTTGGCCAGCGCGATCCGCTCCTGGTCGAGCACGACCGTCGCCTTCTTCGTACCGTGGTCCGCGACCAGCTCGGGCACGAAGAGGTTGGCGAGCACATCGCCCTTCTTCACCCTGTCGCCGATGTCGACGATCCACTTCAGGATGTAAGCGTTCATTTTCGGATAGACCGACGTTGCGCTCGTAGCTCTGGGTGAAGCTGGGCTGCCCGACAACCCGGACGATGTCCCGGACCTGCGGCTGGACCAGCCGCACGGTCGGCGGTTTTGCGACGCTTGTATAGTGCGTTCTCCTCCTCGTGATGGCACCCCGGTGCGGCCAAGGCGGCAAGCAAGACCGAACACAAGCCGGAACACCCGACGTCGACATTGGCACTGATCGTCAAAAAGGTTGAGCAAGACGACTCGGCGCATCACTGATCTCCTGTACCAGGGGCGGACGTCTTGCTCGCGGTGCTCGACTCCCGCCATTGGCCGGGGCGATCTTCAACCGGTGCGCCATCGGCGAGTCCTGACAGATCGCCCAGGATCACCTGTTCCGTGCCGTCGATCGGCGTCCAGGGTACCGAGTCGCCGGGCGCCTCCGGGGCGACCGGGGGCCGGCGATTGGTGACCTCGATCCACTCGTCGTCGCTGACGCCCGTCTCGAGCTTCGGTCCGCACTGCCTTGCCGCTCTCGTAGAGCCAGCAGAAGGTCTGGTCGCCGTTATAGACGAGTGCGTCCAGCGGCAGCGACTGGACGTCTGGACGCTCGATGATCACCTTGACGTAGGCGTACATCCCGGGCAAGAGCTGGCTATCGGGGTTGGGGAGGTCGATCTCGGCGCGGAGCGTGCGGCTCTTCATGTTCAGCGCCCACGAGACGCGCGTGACGGTGGCCGGCAGCTCCGTGTCGCGAAACGCCCTGGCGAGCACGCGTCGCCTTGGTCCCGATGTTGACGAAGTTGGCGTCCCGTTCCGGGATGTCGACAAAGATCCGGACGATGTCGAGACGGTCGACCACGTAGATCGGCGCGGCGCGTGCCGCTGGGCGAGATGTCGGGGGAGAGGTAGTAGGCCGTGGGATCGCCGGTCGTGGGCAGAACGAAATCGAAAGTGTTGGCGTTGCGGGCCGAGATCACGCCGGGAAAGGGGGCCGTGAGCGTGAGATAGTCCACCCAGGCCTTCGCATATTTCTCCTCGCTCTCGGCCACCCTCAGGGTGGCTTCGGCGACCCTGACGTCCACCTCGGCCTTCGCGAGCCTGGCCTGGGCGGCGAGCAGTTCCGCCTTCGCCCTCTTGATGGTCGCCTTCGCCTTGTCTCGCGCCGCGATGCTCGACTTGAGCTGATTGGTCGACTCGAAGAGGACCCGGGGATTGACCACGACCCGGGCGACCTGGCGCTCGAGCCGCTTGACCTCCGTGTCCCAGCGGTCGACCTCGGCCTCGTACTTTTCCAGGATCGCCTCGGCCTCTTTGAGGCGCGCCTCGGCCGCCTCGACGTCGGCCTTGGCCACCTCCACCACCTCCTTGGCCAGCGCGATCCGCTCCTGGTCGAGCACGACGGCCGCCTTCTTCGTCCCGAGCTCCTCGACCAGCTCGGGCGCGAAGAGGGTGGCGAGCACGTCGTCTTTCTTCACCTTGTCGCCGATGTCCACGATCCACTTCGCGATGTAGGCGGTCGGCTTGGGATAGATCGACGTGCGCTCGTAGCTCTCGATGAAGCTGGGCTGCCCCACGACCCGGACGATCTTCCGGTGCTGCGGCTGGATCAGCCGCACGGTCGGGGGCTTCGTGGCGCGTGATGAATTCGATCTCGGGCTCGTGGCGGCAGCCCGGCGCCGCGAGGGCGGCGATGAGCCAGAGCACCAGTCGCGGCGGCGAGCCGGCGGCGCGATCCGAAAACGTGGGCGAAAGAATCCGGCGCATCAAGGACCTCCGGGCGAGGAACGAGCAGGCCCCGACTCGGCGTCGCCGTTTGCGGCGTCGCCCTCTGTGTGATTGTTCGGTCGATGGGCGTCAGACGCGCTGTGGTTGGCGAAGACGTGCGGGCTGTAATACCGGCTGTCGGGGTCGGCCGGGTGAATCGACGGCGAGGCGGCCTCCTTCTTGCCGATCACGATCGCGAAGATCGACGGGACGAACAGCAACGTGGCGAACGTCGACATCACCAGCCCGCCGATCACCGCGCGGCCGAGCGGGGCCTGCATCTGGCTCCCTCGCTCCAAGGCCAGCGCCATCGGCACCATGCCGACGGTCATCGCGCAGGCCGTCATCAGGATCGGCCGCAACCGCTCGCTCGCACCGATCACCGCCGCCTCGGCCGACGGCTTTCCGGCCTTCCAGTGTTCGTCGATGAACGTCACGAGCATCACCGAGTTCGACACCGAAACGCCCAGGCACATGATCGAGCCCATGAACGACTCGATGTTGAGTGAGGTGTTGGTGACAGTAGAGGATGATCGCGATGCCCGCGAGCACCCCCGGCACGGCTCCGATCGATATCAAGGCCAGGCGCGGCGACTGGAAATAGGCCGTCAAGAGCACGAGGATCACGAACACGGCGACCCCCAGCCCGATCCCGAGCGACTCGAACATCTCGTTCATCGGCGGGAGCTGGCCCATGGTCTCGACCCGCACGCCGCGGGGCGGCTCGCCGGCGGCGGCGAGCGCCTGGGCGACCTGCCGCGATGCCCGGCCCATGTCCTCGCCCTCGACGTTTGCGGTCAGGGTCAGGTAGCGCTGCGACATGTCGCGGTCGATCTCGCCGGGCCGCACGCCCCTCTGGACCGTCGCCACGTCGCGGATCATCAGGTTGACCAGGGGGTTGACCGATTCCACCGGCAAGGTCTCGATGTCTTCCGGCTTGTCGATCCGCAACGGCGGTATCTGGAGCTGGACCAGGTAGTCGAAGCCCGTCTTCACGTCGATCCAGTAGTTGAGCGAGGCGAAGCGGGTCGACGCCGTCGCCATGACGATGGCATGGGCCACGTCCGAGACCTTGGCGCCGGAGAGCCCCGCCTTCTCGCGGTCGATCGTGACCTCGACGGTGGGGTAGTCGAGCGACTGCACGAACTCGACGTCGCGGAGGAACGGGATGCGCCTCATGTTGGCGGCGATCTTTTCCGCGTGCTGCCGCACCAACTTGAGATCGGTGCCGACAATCCGGACCGCGATCGGCGTCAGCGAGCCGAAGCTCATGACCTTGGTCACCATATCGCCCGGCTCGAAGCCGAAGGTCGACAGCTTCGCTTGCTTCTCCGCCTTCTCCTTGGCCAGGCCTCCTTGCTCCAGCCGCTTGGCCAGCCAGGGGATCACCCGCTCGGGCAAGACCTTGCGCAGCCGCTCGCGGAACTCGTCGAGCTTGATCCCGCTGTCCTCGGTCAGCGCGACCCGCAACTGGCCGTCGTCGGGCCCGCGCATGAACAGGACCATGTTGTCGATGCCGAAGTTCGGGGCGACCTGGCCGACGTAGCCCATCGTGATCTTCATATGCTCGGGCTTCGCCTCGCGCTCGATCTCCTCCAGGCACTTGATCGCCATCTGCCGCGTCAGCTCGAAGTTCGAGCCGGGCGGCGGCCGGAACCGCAGCACGAATTCCCCCGAATCGATCTGCGGGAACAGCTCGGTGCCGACCTGCATGCCCAGCACACCAGAGCACCAGGCCGCACGCCACGAGATAGACCGGCACGGTCAGCCAGCGCAGCCGGACGAACCAGCCCACCGCCGATCCGTAGACCTTGAGAAACCGGTCGAACAGCCCGGGCTTCTTCTCGCCATGCCCCCCGTGGTGCTTGAGCAAGGTCACGCTCATGATCGGCACGAACGTGCTCGAGAGCAGGTACGACGAGATCATGGCAAACCCGACCGCCAGGGTCAGCGGCATGAACAGCGAGCGGAGCGGGTCTTCCATGATGAACGCCGGGATGAACACCGACAGGATGCACAGCAAGGCCAGAGCCGCGGCACCGCCGTGGCGTTGCTCGCGTGCAGCACCGCCGTGGCGACGTTCGGCGCGTGCTCCATCTGCACGTGCGTGTTCTCGATCGTCACCGTCGCCTCGTCGACCAGGATGCCGATCGCCAGCGCCATGCCGCCCAGCGACATGATGTTGATCGTGTTGCCCGTCAGCCACAGCCCGACCAACGACCCCAAGAGCGCCAGCGGGATGTTGGCCACGACGACGAGCACGCTCCTCAGGTCGCCGAGGAACAAGCAGGATCATCAGTCCGGTCAAGCCCGCGCCGATCAGACCCTCGGTCGCCACGCTCTCGACCGCCGCCACCACGGTGGGCGACTCGTCGAACTCGAAGTTGATCGAGACGTCCTTGGGGACGGCGTCGCGGAACAACTGCATCGACTTGTGGACGTCGGCCACGACGGTCAACGTCGATCCCGTGTCTTTCTTGATGATCGGCAGATAGACCGAATTCTTGCCGTTAACGAGCGCGTATCCATAGGTGATGTCGACATAGTCCTGGATGGTCGCCACGTCGCGGAGGTAGACGTTCCTCTCCAGCCGGAGCGGAATATCGCCCAGCTTCTGGATGTCGACCACCGTCGCGTTGTTGGCGACCATCGGCATCGAGTCCTTGATGTAGATGTTCCCCGCGGGGATGACGGTGTTCCCCGTCGCCAGGGCATCGATGACCTGCTGCGGCGTCAGGTTGTAGTCCAGGAGCTTGTGCGGGTCGACGTTGACGACGATCGACCGCATGTTCGGGCCGAACGGCGAGATCGCCACCGTGCCGGGGACGTTTTTTTGCACCAGCGGCCGGATGATGTTTTGCGCCAGGTCGCCCATCGCCCCCAGCGAGGTCACGTCGCTCTCGAACACCAGGTAGCCGACCGGGACGCTGCCGGAGTCCATCCGCATGATCATCGGCGGCAAGGTCCCCTTGGGCATCCACGACATCGCCCGGTCCGACATCGCCACGACCTGGGCCATCGCCTGGCCCATGTCGGTGCCGTTGAAGAACGAGAGCTCGCACAAGGCCACCTGCTGGATGTTCCGCGTATCGATATCCTTGATGCCGTCAACGTACTGGAAATACAGCTCGAGCTCGTTGACGATGAAGCCCTCCATCTGGTCGGGGCTCATGCCGATGTAATCGAGGAAGACGTAGATCTTCGGGACGTTCAGCGACGGGAAGATATCCACCCGCATCCGGTTGAGGCCCAGCAGGCCGCCGCTGATCAGGGCCACGACCAGCATCAGGGTCGTGACCGGGCGCCGCATCGCGAAGTCGGTCGGATTCATGGTCCATCTCCCTGGCGGCTGTCTTACCCGCGGCCCGAGCGACACGGCAATCGCGCCGGGACGATGAAGGTAATGCCGGTTCTCTCAATCTAGAATTCTTTCGGCCTCTCGAGAGGAGAAATCGACTTAAATATGCCAGCGCTCCGCAACTTGTGCATTGACCGATGACTGCAAGTGCTTGCGGTACCTATGATATCGCTGACTGGTGCGCGCTTCTCCCACTTGTAGCAGCCGGTCTAACCGACGCATGGCTTGGAGGATTGTATCCCGGCAAGTGCCCATACCGCCAGGTTCTCTTGATCGCACCGGCCGACTCGAGGTACAGCCCGGTGTGAGATGGAACCCGGCAAACGTTGCGTCATAGTGAATCGGGTGTTCACGTTGCGGCGCGCGTTCCGAGCTTGGCCATGGCTGCGGTGAGGTTGTCGACAATATCGAGGAGCTTGACCAGGTTCATCGTCTCAAAGATTTCGATAATGTAAGGGCCGAGGCCGAAGAAGACGACCCTGCCTCCCCGTCGGTCAATCCGGCGCTTGATTGTCACCAGGAAACCGATCTCGGAGCTTGCCAGATAATTGACCTCAGAGAGGTCGATCGCGAAGCGTGGGTCTTTGTGTGATTCGAGCAGCTTGTACAGCCAGTCGCGCTGGGTGGACTGCCAGTCGGCGGCATGGTCGTCGGTTGCCTCGAAGGCAATAACGAGCACACCGCCTACCTCCTTGGTCGTGAATTTAAGCATGCTCTGGATCTCTCTGGATCGAGGCAAACAGAATATCGGCCGATCCGTCGCTCCGGTACCACTACCAGAAGGCAGAACTTCTATAGCGGCACCGTCCCAACTCGATTCACTCCTGAATTCTAGCCATCCTATCGCCCGGCTCAAAGATGATCGGTCAGAATATTGTGCGTGATCAGCAAGAGTTGATCTGGATGTTCTGTTCGGATTACGTTTTTCCTGGCGAAAACCGCGGCTCGAACTCCGGATCCCCGCGACCGAGACTATCAAACACGATGTCTGGCCCCTTCATTTGAAGACGAATTTCTCGCATTCCTGGACCGATGCGGGATGAATTATGAAGAGCGGTTCCTCTGGGAATGAACCTCATTGTCGAAGGTATCGTACAATTAGCTGTATCAATCGCCGCACGACTTGCCATTGAAGCCCAACACGAATGTCCGATTCGGCTAATAGGCTCATTATCAGGCTTTCAACTGCCGCGATACGTAGTGTAGCCGAACGGGCTCAGTAGCAGGGGAATATGAATATGGTAGTGCTGATCCGGCTCGTCGATCTGTACGATGACATTGACCTCGGGATAGAACGACGTGGCGTCCATTGCCTTGAAGTAGGCGCCCGTGAAAAACCGTAACCTGTAAAGTCCGGGTTTCAGCGCCGCGAGCGGCGGAATGAATCGAGCGATGCGGCCATCGTCGTCGGTGACTGCGCTTGCCAGCTCGGTCCAACGATCGGGTGTGTCTCCGATCTCGATGACGACGGCGATCCCTCGGCCGGGCTTGCCGAGCGTCGTATCCAGCACGTGGGTCGTGATCGGACTCATGGTTGAGCGATCCTCTCCAGACGGATCTTGGTGATTTTCATTTGCTCTCCGGCAGCGACCCTGAGCTCGGCATCGGCGTCGTTGTCCAGTCGCTGCGTGAGCAGTCCGAGCATCTCCTCAGCTGTCTTCCCGGTCGCACACACAACGAAGATGTAGCCGAACCGCTCTTCATACCGGCGGTTTCCGCGGGTAATTTTCTCGAGCACTTCTTCCGGCGCACCCGAGGCGCCCGCCTGTTCACGGCTCTCCCAAGCCGCGGTCGTGCCAAACCTGTTCGTCAGGGCGTCTTGGTCACCGATTCGGGGATGCGCGGCAAACGCCTCGAGCCAATCGGTCCTCGCGAGCCTCCACCAAATTTGCTCGGCAGTTTCGATCAGAGCCGCCGCCGTTTCGAAGGGCCTGGCTTGTGCCATCGCTTCGGACCACCGCCTCGATCCACAGCACCGCTGAAATTCGTCGCGAGCCTCGTCAAGGGTCCAAGCATTGATCACCTTTATGTTCATGAACCGGCCCCCGTCGGTCTCGGACTCACCGCAAATAGCGTTTGTCCCCGTGGCGTGCCGACGAGACCGCCGGAACGATAGACCGTGCGCCCCTCAAGCAGGTGGCCTCAACGCGCCCAGCCAACATCCGCCCGTCGTAAGGAGTCGCCTTGTGACGGTGGTATAGCTTCGGCGCTTCGACAGAAAAAGTCGCGTCGGGATCGAAGACGACAAGGTCGGCATCGCGGCCGGGGGCGATCTCACCTTTCCTGGCGGACAGACCGACCAATCGCGCGGGCTCGCGGGCCATCCAGCGGGCGAGGTCGTCTAGGCTGAAGCCACGCCGGCGTGCCTCCGTCCAGACGATCGGCAGCGACAGCTGAAGTGACGCAATTCCCCCCCAAGCTCGCCACACGTCCCCGGTCTCTAAATGCTTGAGCGCACGAGGGGCCGGCGAATGGTCGGAGCCGATCGTGTCGATCACACCCTCGCGCAATCCCTGCCAGAGCATTTCCCGGTTTTCGCGTTCCCTGATCGGCGGCGCACACTTGTAGCGCGGGTCACCGTCGGGTATCTCCTCGGCGGCAAATGCCAGGTAATGGGGACACGTCTCGACCGTCAACGGCAATCCGTCACGGCGTGCGTCCCTCAAGAGAGGAATCGAAGCGGCCGATGACAGATGCACAATATGCACGTGGCAGGAATGATCCCGGCAAAGATCGATCAACAGCTCAATGGCATTGTGCTCCCATCTCGGCGGTCGCGACGCAAGATGCCGACGGTAGCTGCGGGCTTCGTCGGCGGTCGTCGGCGCGGAGGCGTGCGCTCCATCTGTCAACTCGGCGTGCACCAAGAGGGGTACGCCGGCCCACGCCAATTGCGGCAGCGCCTCCCGGAGATCTGCCTCGGTCGCATTGGGAAACTCATCGATTCCCGAGTGGCAAAGGAACGCCTTGAAGCCAAGCACGCCCGCAGCGATCAATGGCTCGATCTGTTGGGTCACGCCCGGCACGATTCCACCGTAGAAGCCGCAGTCGACCCAGAGCTGATCGCGAGCCGCCTCGAGCTTGAGCGCCAAGGCCTCGACCGTCGTTGTGACAGGCGAACTATTGAGCGGCATGTCAACTAGAGTCGTGATTCCGCCCGCGGCCGCCGCCCGCGTTGCGGTCGCGAAGCCCTCCCACTCGGTGCGCCCTGGCTCGTTGATGTGGACGTGCGTGTCAACGAGGCCGGGCAAGACCACCCTGTCGCCCACATCCTCGACGCGCAATGAATCGGGTCGTTTCATCACATCGGTCACGTCGACAATCTTCTCACCGGCGATTACAACCATGGCCGCGCCATACCAGCTGCCGTGACGACCCGGCGGCTGCGCAGAGCCCACGTCTCATCAGCTTTGCCAATCGGGAAACAGCCTGGTCTCTTTTCGAGCAACCCACTCCACTCCCGCCGGCGCAACATTATGATCTCACGTGGGAACAGCCGTCTGGCCGGGCATTCTGAGGTACACAATCGTGCCTGCCATCCTATCGCACCATTCCTACGGCAAGTCACGGATTCGCGTTACCAAGGTCACGCGTCTGGCCGACCGTCACGATGTCCGCGAGCTGACGATCGAGATCCAGCTCGAAGGAGATTTTGCTCGATCGTATACCGGTGGCGACAACAGCTTGATTATACCCACGGACACGATGAAAAACGTGGCCTTTGCCCTGGCCAAAGAGCACTCCCTGGAATCGATCGAGGATTTTGCAAGCGCGGTCGCCAACCACTTTCTCGAGCAGCATCGCCACGTCGACCGAGCGACAATCGGCATCGTCGAGCAGCCGCTTGAGCGTATTGAAGTCGATGGCCGAGCGCACCCGCACGCGTTCTGCGGACTGCGGCGCGAAACACAAACAACCACCGTCCGGGGCTGGCGCGGCGGCCTGCGCGTCGAGTCGGGCATCGACGAGTTGTTCCTCCTGAAATCAACAGGCTCGGCATTCACTGGCTTCTTGCGCGATCGGTACACGACGCTCGCTGATTCCTCCGATCGCATCCTGTCGACGATTCTCAAAGCCGAATGGCTGTACACGACGGCTCCCGCCGACTGGAACCTCGCGCACTCGAAAACTCGCCAGGCTTTGCTCCAGACCTTCGCCGTGCACCAGAGCCTCTCCGCGCAGCAGACACTCTACGCGATGGGCGCCGCGGCGTCGAGGCGTGCCCTGACATCGACCGCATCACGCTCACCATGCCCAACAAGCATCGCCTTCTCGTCGACCTCCAGCCGTTTGGCCTGGAAAATGCCAATGAAGTTTTTCTAGCCACTGACGAACCACACGGGACGATTACCGGAACACTTCAACGCGCATGATCGTTGCCGGAACAAATCGGCTGCTCATTGGTTCGACAGTGCTTTAAGTGTGAGCGCCAGTAGACCAGAAGGAATGAAGGACTGAGGACCTATGCCTCGGTGAGGAATGAGAACCAGGACCAATGACCGATGATAGGCTTGAAACGATTCTAACGGGCTTAGCGGTTTTGCGGCTACAAAATGGCAGTAGATGGCAGTAGATGGCAGTTTTTGGGCAGGGCTCCCAGCCGTCTGGCCCAGCGCGATGGGATCGACAACGAATTCTTTAGATGGCTGACGACGCCAACTTCGCTCTCCGTGGTCTAGTCATTGATGAGCATCTTGAATCGTCGTAGTCGTTCAGCGGAGTTCCGAGACCGCGAATTCGCTAACAACAAGGAAACCAGGAAACCAGGAATCGTCTAAACCCGCACTCTCCTGCCTTCCTGCCCTCCTCATTTGCCTTGATGGTTACGAATCGTCAAGCTCCGCCGATTCGCGGCGCCCATCGCGCATGAATCGGCCGGAAATTACATCCCAACTTTGATATCGACCGAGTACACGCTATTCACCCGCGTTCCCACGCTCCTGCGTGGGAATGCCGTTCTTGCCGCTCTGCGGCTCGATTGGGGCGTAGACCGGGACGTCACATGCACCTAATCCAAAATCGGGCTCTTAGATCGGCTGCCGCAACATTGCATAAACGATGATTCGCGTGCACGCCCCGGCGCGGGAGATTTGTTTGCGTTACGGCACTGGGTGTACCCGGGAACTTAGAATGGCTCTTGCGCAGTTCAACACATATCGAGAGTGTTGCCGCGCATCATCACGTTGTCAAATTGGGATGTCTGCGAATTTGACGTAAATCTGTCCCCGATCCTATCGGCTCAAAGGTTCAACGGAATCATCCGTCGCAGTTTCGGGTAGCGGAGGAAGAGGCCGAGCCAGATGAGAACGCCGATCGTTACGAATGGGGCAATGCCGAAGTCACCGATGCGAACGTGCGTGGCAATTATGCCGCCGACGTAACCCGTTACCAGAATTGCACCGACCACGGCGGTCTGCGGAATCAAGTAGAGGATCACGCAGGTCAACTCGAGGATTCCTAGGCCGTGCAACTGCTCGAGCTTCCAGCCGATCGGATCCAAATATTTGGCAACGTCTTCCGGCTTCCCGGGCTGGACAAACTTCATAACTCCGCTAAAGATCAGTGCTGCCGCCGGGAGGATGGTCAGCACCCAGCCGGTTACGAACGCAGCAGTGGAAGGACGGTTCGGATCGACGCGCGTTTCGGCGGGGTTCAACTCGGGCGATTGGCTCATGAGAGAGGATCCTTTCATCCGCAGAGACTTCGTTAGCGGGAATAGCGCCCAAATTTAGCGTGGCGAAGGCCCGCGATCAATGCAGCGTGGACCCATCTCGTCGATGCTGCGGCTGCAAGGGGCCCGGAAATGCCCTGGGGGAAGCACGTCGCGAGACATTCAGGAACCGGCCGCGGTAGACGAGGCCCTCGCTCCGTTCCGCCGCCAAGTCGAGGAGAGCCGCATCACCGATGACCAACTGGGGTATTTCATTCGAGGAAGTTCGCGAAGAGGTCTGGCAGGATAAGCACGGCCGGCCGAGCCAACCCTCGTGATGCGAGCCGTCTTCGATTGTGTAATCCTTCTGCAAGCGGCAGCGCGACGGACCGGTCCCGCCGCGGAGTGCCTTCAGGCCGTGCGGGACGGCCGCCTGCAACTTTGCTCACCCCCCGACTTTCTTGCTGAAGTTTCGTCGTTTTTTGAGCTACGACCAACCTGGCGATGCCCGCTCTTAATTTCGCCAGATCAGTGTGGTGTCCCCGGAACTGATGCATTCAGGGCGGGCGCGACGCCCGAGGCGATTGTTCAATCCTACAGCACGCTTAAACTTGCCGACGTGCACGCCGTGGTTGGTCGCTACCTGGCGGACCCGGCGCCATTTGAGCATACTTGAAACGATGTGACGAAGCGGCCGAGGAAACGCGACGGCGAATTGAGGCAATCCAGGGCCCACAAAGAAATCTTCGGGAGGTCTTATTGGCTCGAGCCAGGGCGAAGGGGCTGCTCTGTGATCAAGCTCGCGAGTGACGAGAATTTCGACGCCGATGTCGTGCGCGGACTTCTGCGTCGAGTGCCGGACTTGGATATCGAGAGCGTGCAGGATGCGAATCTATCCGGATCGTCGGATCCCCCGATTCTCGCCTGGGCGGCTCGCGAAAATCGGGTTCTCCTGACTCACGACCGTGACACGATGCCGAACTTTGTCTAAGTAATGTCTTGGATCAAGCCCTTTTGCGGTTTCAAGCTGGGCGTCGGCGTCGCCTGTGCTAGGAAACCGATCATTATTTATGGTGGCCGCAAGCGTTCCCGCTCGCAGCACATTGTCCGCGACTGGGTTGCGACCAACGTCACCAGGCGGAAAGGAATGGCGGGTGTTACGCCGCGCCGTTTCGCATTCTGGCTTTTTAACGTCTTAAACATGTAGCCTCAAGATACGTTCATGACCTTTTCCTTGGCAGCGGTCCCGTATCGCAATTTTGGGAAGAATGACGCCATTTGGTTTCCTGAGATACCCATTAAGAAACTCGTCGCACCATCTGCAAACTTTACTTTGATTTCTTTAACGAGTCCCTTCACTTCGAAGGCAGGCGAATCCGTAGGGGCACTGAAAACAGGCCGCGAGAAAAGAAAACGGCCGTTTGATTTACTAATGCCACTGATAGATGTAAAAGGCCGCTCAGGAGGAACCGTACTTTCCGCGATTTCCTGCCCAAATGGCCTAAAGCGATTCGTGGAGCCGCATTGCGCTTGGGTGCCGTCCGCACGATTGTGCTCGTGTGCATGGTCCCTTTCACGGCCGTTGCTGGTAGACAGGGGCCAGGCATGGCCGCCGCGCAGTATGGCTTAACCGTCGGAATACCGCTTCATCGCCTGCTTTCGGTCAGCCCTCGTTCACCGAGGCAGAATGGGCCGATTAGGCCGCGCAGCGCCGCCTATTTGAAGCCGCGCCGCTGAGTGAGATCAAGCCGCCGCGGCGGATTTCGACGGGGACTGGCACATTACGCCCATCGTGGTCAAGCGAGCGTCACTTTCCGAAACCCTCATATTTCAAAGAAAAAAATAGACTTATATCGTGAGATCGTCCGAAAAACTAGCAATCGTTTGGGTTGCGGTCTGGATTGCAGTCGCCCAGGCAGCGTTACGCTGTGGCCGATGCAGGGGATTCTGAGTCCGGATGAACGGACGTGACGCGGTGGCCGCGTGAATTGACAGCCGATGTACGCGGATGGGCTTTCACGACCCCTTGAAGACCGACGCGCCTGTAGACGCTTCGCGAGTGTCGAGTTCCTGCGCGACGAGACGTGCCTGGCCGTCAACAAAGCATGACTCGCGTCTAAACGTCCCTCACAGGTGGTTGTCACTGCGCTCTTCCGAACGCGTCGGAGTCGTCGACGGAGTGCTTCACTCTATGAACGTGCCGTCATTCACTGGATGGTTTGACCAATGAACGAACGACGTCGAAGGCTTGGTGGCCATTTCCAGCAGAGGGTCTTGGCCCGTCGCTTCCGGCCCGGGTGTGAGCGACTGGAAGACATACAACTCTTGTCCACGTTCTCGATCCGGCCGACGACTTTTACACGTTGGGCGAGTACGCAGACGACTCAGACCAGTCGAGGTTCTCCGACCAGTTCGGCGCAGGCACGGCCGCGCCGATCACGAGCGTTTACAAGGCACTGTTTGAGTATCCCACGTCGGCATTTCCCAGCGATCTTACTTCGTCATCGTCGGTCATCAGCGCCACCTCGAATTCAGTGACCTGGGAAATTACGGATCTTTAGCAAATTTTCAGCCCTCGGCTGTGAACGTCATCGGCCTGTCTTTAACGGAAGTATCACGATCGAAGACGGCGACTATTTCAACTCTTCCGGTGCCGCCGCCGGGGATTCGAAACCACTGAGTCAGAAAGGACCGCGCCGACGTCTCCTCAGTATTCCGTCGATGTCACGAGCTTTGTGAACGGCGCTTGCAAACAACTCAATACCGCAGGAGATCGCGTTCCGCATGGAATCGCCGGGAGGCAATGTTCTGGAGGACAGCGGTCCACCGCTACTGACGATCACCTATGGCCAGTCATACCCCGTGATCACGCCCACGGAGTCGCCGGAGCAGTCCGACGGCAGCGTGAGCGTCGACTATTCGGTTGCGGGCACCCTGCCGCAGGGGTCGTCACCGGAAGTCGACCTCTACTGGGCGCCGACGAAGAACTTCGGCTCGGACGCGACGGCGACCGGGGCCAGTGTCCCTGTCGAGCAGGAGCACGACGGTCCGACCACCTTCACGGCGGCCGATCTGGGCACGCCGTGGGCGGGCACCCAGTACCTGCTGGCCGTCGCCGACCCCGGCCATGCCGTCACGGATCCGGACGAGTGCTTTACACCGTGGCCATCCCTTACACTCAAGATGACCCACAGATCGACCAGGCCACAATCATCCCTGGGGTGAGCGGCCGACCTCGAATATCACAACACCGGCGACCTACCCTCCAATGACATCGCCATAGATTATTATTGGAGCACGAGCGCCACCCCGTTCGCGCCGGGCAGCACCGCCACGACCCAGGATGCCGTGGCCGATACCGACTCCGGCGACCGAGGGGCCGGGTGGCAGGAGGATAACCTCGACGCATCGTCACTACTTCCGCCGCCGTTCTGGGCGAAATACCTCGTCGCCGAGATCAATCCGGGTGTGCCGTCCGTCAATGTAGAGTATGCATCGTCGCTACCGATCACTCGAATCGCACCCACGGCGACGTTCGCGGCGGACCCGGGCACGCCGGTGGCGGCGCAAACGTACCATGTCTATGTCACAATTACGAATAACAATTGGTACCCAATGGGTTACTCGATCAACTGGAATGAGACGTTCGCCGACCCGACGATGAGAGCCGAATAATCCAGCGCCCAGGGCGGAAAGTCCCGCACTGTCACGACGAACGATCCATTACTGCCGTCCAAGGCGTTGACAGTCGAGCTCGGCTCGCCGGGGTCTCCCACGGTGTTCGATCGCACATGGCTATTAATACCCGACAACTCCACGGACGCCGAGCAATCCCCGAAATGGATGCAACACATCGAGGCTGCCCTGAAGAAGAGCGCGGAAATGATTACCAGTGCCTATCTTCCCAAACTGTACAAAGCAGCCAAGGAACTCGAAACCACGCATTATAATATCAAAAAGGTTGATAAATCTTTGACGAGCATTGAAAATGAACTTAGTACGGCGGATCAACTCGTTGCGGCAAACCCAAATCTGCACGTGACTGCAAGAACCGACTTCTATTCATCTGCGACGCCGCAGGACGGCGGGAACAGCGTCATCAGCAGTGGGGGGAATTCAATCATCCTGACGATTGGGAATCCGCAAGAGGATGACTACAAGGACGACTCAGCCCTCGACTCTCTAGCCACTCAATTTCAGATGCTGGAGGACTCGCCTTTAAGCGACGTTGAAACTAAGCAGATTCTGAATGAAGGTATACAAGCAATTAACATGGCTCACTCAATTGAAAATTATAAAAACATGTTAAATAAACAATATCAATAACTCGATGCGATCAATCGTCGGTCGCAGGCCGCCGGATGCATCCCGCGCGAGGTGGAAATTGGTGTCGGGGCGGAGTTGTCGTTTCGTCTTTTCCCCGCCCGCCCGATACGGGGCGTCGCCCAATCGGATCGGGCCCGCCCGCCGGCTTCGCGGCCGGCCCGAGGCAATCTCAGGCTAAAGAGATGCCTGTCGCCGCGGCATCCAACGTGTCCAAGCAGCGGAATGCGGGCTGGTCGGACCGCGTCCGCAGCGCCCATTGAGATGGGCTAGGCCGAGCGGGCATGCGCGGTCGATGCTCACCTCGCCGGACAGGGTTTCACGATTGGTTCGCAGGGGCTTTCGCAAGCGGCAACGGATTCACGCAAGGTATTTAGCACACCATTATTTAGCTATCCTGTCTGCGCCGTCGCTAAACGGGAAAGCCCGCGAGATTCACCGCTCGCTTCAAGCCAAGTCGCTGGGAGATTTCCCGCAGCTTGGCGCGGGTGGTCGTGAAGAAACGACCCAGCAACCGACCATTGCGGAGCCTCTCGATCCGGCTCTGCCAGCTCTGCGCTGCAACCCAGCCGCTCGAAGATTGCGGCCAGCTCCGCCGAGATCGAAGCCTTGCCTTGGCGGAAGAGCCGACCGGTGTAGTCGACTAATTGAACATAACTCCCTAGCGAGAATCCCTGAATCATACCTTCACGTGTCGAATCCAATCCACGGCGATCTTCGATTCGATCGGACAAAGTTAGTGCATTTCATAGACCAGCTGAGACGTTGCAGCCGCTGGCGTGCGGTCGCAATTCACTGGGCATCAGACAGCCGCCATTGGACCCACTCTTTGGTCGCCGGCATTGGCCGGCGGGATTTATCCGCGGTGGAAAGAGCCGCCCCCACCGGCCACACTTCCTCATCCGACCACGCCGCGGCAATATCGGGGTCAAGCCGCACCAGTATGTGCAAGTGATTGTCCATCACTGAAAAACCGCCAATGCCGATGGCAAAGATATCGGCAAGCTCCTCGAGCCGTTCGTCGAGCCATTCCTTGCGGTTGAATTCTCCTTCACCCAGCAAGAAGGCGCGGCGCACACAGGGAGTGAGGCAGTGATACCAGCGGGTCAGTGACGCATCGACCAATTGAGTGCGCGGATCGTCATTAAAATGTCTCCAGTGGATCCAATGGTAGTTAGTGTACGCACAAACAGTAACCCTCGCAAGATGCCATTGGTGTGCGTCGTGAAAAATCAACAAGGCGACCGGTGCGGCGAAGTAGTACCGTGTCGAGCTATCACCGGAATCTCGCATATGCTAGCGGCGGGCGGCTGCGCTGCGTGTCCTAGCGGCTCTGTCCTAGCGGCTCGAAAACGCCCAAGACGCTAGTGTATGGGGGTGGGAGAGGTTGGGCGCTCGGGCCTTCGCAAGAAGAGAAAACATATTGCACGGGGTGGGACTCGTGGGGGGGGTGCCGGGGGGAGTGGATAGCACGCAGGTCTGAGCGAGGGAGGGAGGTTTGGGAGGGTCGTACTAGAGGAGAGGGGAGGGAGGAGTGTGGAGAGGGGGAATTTTTGGGGTTGGGAGTCGGGAGGGCACCGCGGGACGGGGGGGGGGTCTAGAGGGGAGGAGGGGAGCCTTGGGGAGGGGGAGGGGAGATGAGCAATTGGGGAGGGGTAGATTGGGCCCGAGTCAACTTACGTGCGGCGGTTTTGCCTTTGGCGAGATGCTTCAACTGGGGGTTCCTGACCGAATGGAGAACCTTTTTTAGGGACTCCGTCCAATCCTGGTAAAAACCACCAGTAGGGACGGAAGTCGCCGGAACTTATAATAGCAGGTTGAAGGACAGTGAAGGATATTTGCATAGCGTGTGCAACAATCTCAACGATACAGATTATTTGCGAGACGTGTGCGACGAAATCAATTTCATTGGCCATATTGGGCCGCGGTCGCAATCGTCCAGAGAATCCGGTACCGCACCGGTAGCACTGCAGGTCGAAGCACACCACCAATGCGCGCGAGCGAGTGCTTACCCACTTTCAATAAGGAACTCAGAGAGGCTATGAGGAAGCTTGAGCTTTCCGAGCCGTCTAAAACGGAGATTATGAGAGCGTTGGACAATTACAAGATGTTCTCAGCGGCAGAACTTGCGGAGTTTGAGAAAGAGATGTAGAGGTCCGCGAAGCGGTCGGAATGCATTTTGGCCACTTCGGAGCACTGGCCAGACGTAATCTGCGGTCACGCTGATGTGCTCCCAACTGGGCTGGGACTTTGTTGACTGGTGGCCCAGGTGCCAGCTGGCCGAGATTATGTAACGTCAGTGTGAGAAACCTCGCCTGGGTGATTCTAGGTTTCTGAATACGCATCGAATTCTGACCACAAGTTTCGATATGCCCTCCACTCGAGTCAGTCCGCATTAATGTCCGATTCATTTTACCCGCGATGACGCCGCGATACTTATGATTGTTGGGCTGAGTTACTAACCTAAGAGACCCGATTTTTGAGATACCCAACTTTTCGGGCTTGTTCTCGGAGACGAACAACCACTCATCTGTCAGATCGCCGTTCAGCCCATCGAATCTCACAGGAAGATCCTTGCCCTCGGCAAGTTCGCTTCGTTGGACATTACCTGTTCCACCGTTCGGCAGTCCGAAACGGAAATATAGAGGCCCGTCACTGGCGCCAGTTCGGCAAGAACCCGCCAAAGCAGAAGGGAAAACCGCTCGTCGGCAAAGACACAGAAAATTCGGATTTCAACAGATTCGACGAGCTCCTGAACCGCAAGAAGCTGATGAAGGACTATGGCCCGATCACCTGATCTTCCCGGCAGAAGCGTGGGCGATGAGGATTTTGAATGGAATGCGGCGCATCGACAGCGGTATAGTGGACGCTTAAAGTCTTTCACCTCGTCGTTGCTGCCGGCTTTAGCAAATGCGGTTAGGCTCAACCTGCGAAGCTTCACCGCCGTCCTCAGCGCTCGCTCCAACCAATCTGTTTCGCGTTCGCCGCTTTGCTTCGGTTCAACCTTGTCTAACAGGGATTCCATCGCCAGAAACATGTTCCTGTAGCTGTCGAATAGATTCTGAGCCGCCTGTGAATAGCGGAAGTAGCGGTATGCAAGATAATGCTGACGGCATATCTCGCGGATTAGGGAGAACCACGCCGTCTGCAGTCGTAACCGTCGCTTCAATGTTGAGTCGCGCGGAGAAGGTGATGCTGCTGGTCAACTGAACCTTGATGCCATGCGTACCGGTACGCCAGACAATGTTATCGTGCGGCTCAAGCAACAGCAAAGCTACCCGCTCTTGAACAGCACAATATCGAGGAAATCTTGAGCCACGTCATGAGCCGCATTGACGATACTCGCGAGTGACTCGTGATGGTCCAGCACCGGGCCTCTGACGCACACATAAGGACTATCTTTGCGAAGTTCGACCTCCCACGCCTTCAAGGTCTGACGACGATTTCGCTCAGCATTTCCGCTAAGCGCAAAGACAGCACCTCGGTTGCCTGAAGCGATCTGGTAGCCGTGGGCTGATGGCATGTTTCTGACCGCTTCTTTAATCTGCGTCAATCAAGGCATGGTGACCGCACAGAAAAGAACGTAGTTTCCATCCGGGCATCGAAAGGTTCCAACTAAGTTCATTCGCGAGCTGCGTTTTCCGCGACTTCGCTACACCGCGATGCCCTGGGCGTCAGCGGATGAGGGCACGCGGATTCCATAACAGAAGTATACCATGGCCTACGGTTGCCGCTTTATTTCGCGGGGGTGGCTGTAACGGCATTCGTGGCGGTGCCGTTTCCCACATCAGCCGGACATCGGCGGCCGTAAGTCCGTAGCCTGCATTAATGAGGTCACTGACCTGTGGCTCGAGGTGGTTGGCTTCGCGGCAAAGGACTTGAGCCGGGATGATAGTCCGCTGGTGCTCATCTCGCAGAGCGCGGAGAGCGGCCAGGGTCAGCGGCTTCTTCTTGCCGCGGAACTTCTTCACCTCTGCTATTAAGGCGTCCAATCCAAGTTCTACTGGATCTTGCAACTTCGTGCTCGGTTCCGTTATTTCGTGTTCGATCCTTCCAATCGAGGATGTCCCGAACCGTCGCCTGCTGGGTTCTGGTGAGATCAACTAATCGAGAAACGGAAGCCTGACAGAAGCTCCGCTGTTCATCGGAAGGGCGAGGAATTGGAAACTTTCATATTGCGCCGGGGTCGCGAAACTTGGCGAATGCCGCCGCGACTTCCTCGTCGGAAGCTAAATCACCGGCATCGGCCTCGGCGATGGCTTTCTTGATTTCCTCGATTCGCCACTGGTGGTAGGCAAGGTATTGGTCGATGGCGACCTTGATCAGGTAACTGCGATCCCGGTCTTCAGCTTTCGCGAGCTGATCGAGCAAGGCGATTTTGTCGTCTTGAAGACGAACCGTGACGTTAGACTTTTCCATAAGGCGATCCTTCACTGTCGTTACATCGCCTTATTATATTGCGATAATCGCTCCCACGGGATTTCGATTTCCGGGTCGACCGCGAATGCCGTGGCCTGCGGCCGATCGACCGACGCCGATCGGAGCCACGCCATGACTGCCGCCGCAGACCGCCATCTCCTTTTCGGATTGCTCGCTCTTCAGATCGGGCTTATCGACCAGGGCGCCCTTGTCGCCGCCTTCCGAACGTGGACCCGTGACAAAGCCCGGAGCCTGGCCGACCACCTCATCGGTCGCGGCGACCTCGATGCCGACGATCGATCCGCAGTCGATGCCCTCGTGGCACGCCACATCAAGAAACACGGCGACGACGCGTTCAAGAATAACCCCGGCCGGCGATTCTCGAATTGCGCAAGCTGCTCCGCCGTTTCCAGGACGTCTGCAACGCCATCGAGTACGCCCACTCGCCCGGGGCGATCCATCGCGACATCAAGCCGGCCAACATCATCCTCGGCACGCACGGCGAGACGCTGGTCGTCGACTGGGGATTAGCCAAGGCCATCGGCCGAGCCGATCCGTCGGCCGTCGAGCAGACGATCGCTCCGTCCTCGAGCGGATCATCCGAGACCCTGCCTGGCAGCGCCCTGGGCACGCCGGCCTACATGAGCCCCGAACAGGCCGCACGGCGAGCTCGACCGTCAGGGGCCGCGCTCCGACGTCTGCTCGCTGGGGGCCACGCTGTATCGCCTGTTGACCGGCCGGCCGCCGTTCGAGGGGGACGACATCGGCGCGATCCTCCGCCGGGTGCAGGCCGGCGACGTCTGTGAACCGCGAGAGGTCGATGCGGCATCGAGACGGCATTGGAAGCGGTGTGCCTGAAGGCGATG
>CAWKNT010000021.1:0-236596 GCA_963850935.1 uncultured Isosphaeraceae bacterium | reverse complement strand
CTGTTTGCTTGACCCGCTTGCGTGCCGGGGGTTTGGTGCGCGGCTGGGGTGCTGCATTCGAGCTCGCCGTGGCCGTCTTGGGCCCTTTCCGATTCGCGGCCGCTGCTCCCGCGGATTTCTTCGATTTGACGACGGCCTGATTCGGCTTTTTCTTCGAGACCGTCTTGGACGCAGAGACGCGTGACTTCGCCGGCGTCTTTGCAATCGCCGGCGCGGCCTCGGTGGGAGTCTCCGCCTCGGCCATCTCGATCCCGAAGACGTCCGCAAGGTCTCCGGCCGCAATGGTCTTCTTGCCTCGAGACTTGGCGGCACCGGCAACTGGCGCGCTGTCGACGGCGCCCGCGATCAGCTCCAGGTGGTCAACCTTGCGGAGCAGGAACAAGAGCTCGGGCTTGTCGTCAAGACGCGCGCCCACACCATACATCACCGCGGCGACATGCTTGCACATGCCGGCCCAGTCGGGGCAGGAACACTTCATCTTGATTTCAGCCGGCTTTGGGAACAGACCGCCGCCGCGCTGGGTAACGACATCCATGACGCTCCTCGAGAGCCGTCCTTGCAGGAGCTCGACCAGCGAACCGATCTGGCCTGCGCACTGACTCTTGACGCACTTCCAATGCGGGTCGGGCAGGGATGAGATCGTGATCTCGACTGAGTAAAGCTCGGAGCCGCTGACCAGGGCCGAGATTCTGCCCGGTTGAATCTCGAGGTGTACGACTGATCCGTTGCGTACATACGTACGGCCGCGCGGCAGGCGGTTCTCGAAGTCGCTGTACGACTCGAGGTTCTCGCACCATGCTTTGCCCCAGAACGTCTTGGCGATCAAGCGGCCGTCGATGCATGATCGGCTGCACGACAAGGCCTTTTTTGCGCATCTTTTCCAGCTCGCGCTGGGCCTGCGCGGCGCCGCTGGGCGACGGGAACATAGGGCCTGAATCCGTAATAGCCAGCCCATCGAAGACTCCTTTCTCGTGATGCGTCTCAAGTATCAAGCGCCTTGTGGATGTCGAGTTTGACGAAATCGAGCAGTTCGGCGTTGCTCATCTCGGTGAGCATCGTTTCGGCGCCATCGATCACTTCGCCGGCAAGTGACGACTTTTCGGCGAGCATCGCATCGATTTTCTCCTCGATGGTTCCACGACAGACGAATTTATGTACCAGGACATTCCGTTTTTGTCCAATACGAAACGCCCGATCAGTCGCCTGATTTTCGACGGCGGGGTTCCACCACCGGTCGAAGTGGATCACCTGACAGGCGGCGGTGAGGTTGAGTCCGGTACCGCCGGCCTTGAGCGAGAGGACGAAGAAGGGCGGCCCATCGTCGCGCTGAAAGTTCTCGACAAGCCGTTGCCGCTGGGCGACCGCGGTCCCTCCATGAAGCACGAGGCCGGGCCGCCCGAACACGCCCTGGAGAAACTGGGCGAGCGGGCCGGTGATCTCGCGAAACTGAGTGAAAACAAGCACCTTTTCCTGGCGTTGGCCAAGCTCTTCGCAGAGTGCGCCCAGGCGCTGGAACTTGCCGCTCTGCCCGGGCGAGTAGTCGCCCGTGCCGACCAGTCTGGTCCGGGTGGTTGCAGATTTGCTTGAGCTTCATGAGCTGGGCCAGGACGAGCCCCCGGCGCTGCATGCCGTCGGCTTCCTCGAGTTTCTCGGCCAGCTCGCGTACGGCCTGTTGATAGAGGGCGGCCTGCTCCCGGCTCAGCGTGCAGAAGGCCGACATCTCGACCTTTTCGGGCAAGTCGGCGATGACTCGCTTGTCGGTCTTGAGCCGGCGCAGGATGTAGGGCCCGACGAGGGTGCGGAGCGGCTGGTACGACGAGTCGGCCTCCATTTGCTTGACCAGTCTCGCTGAATGTCTTGGCGCCGCCGAGCAGGCCGGGGTTGAGAAAATCGAACAGCGACCAGAGATCGGACAAGCGATTCTCGACCGGCGTGCCCGTCATGGCGACTCGGGCCGCGCGCCTTCAGCTCCTTGACGGTCCGCGATTGCCGCGTGCCCGAGTTCTTGATCGCCTGGGCTTCGTCGAGAATGACGAGGTCCCAGTCGCGTTGTCGCAGCCACTCGGTGCGCGATAACATGCCGTAGGTTGTGATCAGCAGATCGAGCCCTGACACGTCTCTCTGCCTCGATTTGGCGCTTGCTGGTTGTGTTCTCCGACGGGTGCGCGATCAGGAACGAGAGCGTGGGTGCGAACCTGTCGAGCTCCGCCTTCCAGTTCGCGAGGAGCGAGGCCGGCACGACGAGAAGACTCGGCCTGGCCCGGTCCGGTTGGTGAGTTGCGCGGGCGGACTTGCGATGCAGCAATAGCCCGATGACCTGCACCGTCTTTCCCAGGCCCATGTCATCGGCCAGGCAAGCCCCGAGCCCCAACCCCGTGACGAGCGCGCAGCCAGCTCACGCCTGTTTGCTGATAGTGCCGAAGCTGAGCGCGCAGCCCCGGCGGATTAGCGTCGGCGAGCGATTCTGGCGCGCGAAGCTTGCGCAGCGTCTCCTCAAGCGCGATGCCCGGCGGTCAATCCGATCCAATCCCGATCCTGATCAGCGGACGCTGCCAGCGTCTTGCTTTCCGGGCACTCCGGCAAGAAGCCGCATCCCGTCATAGAACGACAGGCCGCTTTCTCGTGTGTCACGCTCGACTTTCTTCCAGTGTTTGAGTGCCTCATCCAGCTTGTCGCGGTCGACTTCGACCCACTTCCCCTTGAGCGCGACCAGGCCGCCGACCGACTGGAGGAGCCGCTCGAGCTCGTGCTCGGTCAGCGGCTCGCCGTCGAGCGTCACGTTGACGGAGAAATCGAGCAAGGCGTCCACACTCAACGTCGTCCCCTTGCGAGCATCGATCTTGACGTTGACCACGGGGCGAGGCGGGTGACTGCGGTTTCCACCAGTCCGGCACCCGGACGACCAGGCCGCTCTCCTCGAAGATCGGGATGTCTTGCAAGAACCGATACGCCTCGCGAGGGCGTCCAAGCCAGGGGATGATAAATCTCGCCCGATTCGACCAGTCTCCTTGATGAGCGGGCTGCGCTCGGTCGCGCGCTGGATCGGCACCAAGAGCGAAAGGAGGGCGGCCCGGTTTTTCGCCCCGGCGTATTCCTGCAGGGCCTTGCCCAGGGGCTCGTGCTGCACCCGGCCCTGGGCCGAGAGTTTGGGAATATAGGTTGCCAAGAATGCGAACGGGTGGTCCGGGTCGCGCTTGTTCTCGGCGAGGTGCAACGTCACGCGGCCCACGAGCCGCCACTGCGGACTGCGCTCGCTCAAGTAGGCTTGTACCCCGCCCGCATGGTGCTCGATCTCGTTGCGGACGAGCGTGTCGAGCTCCAACCACCACGCCGACAGCACTTCGGCGCTCAGGTACTCACACCCCTGCATCGGAGGCGCCTGCAGAACCTGAAACGCCAGGTCAGTTTCGGATGGAGGTGCAATCGGCGGCGGCGTGCCGCTTTCTCCATCGGCCGGCGTTTGACAGAGCCGGGTCAGATACAGACGGGCGAAGTCGCGTGCATAGGCAAAAGGCGGCGGCAAGGCTGGACTGAAGCTCGGTCGTCGCGAGGTGCAGGAGACCGCGAGCCGAGCCGTCGGTGAAAGCGGCATGGATTCGTTTCCCGGCCGGACCGTCCAGGGCGGTGCCATCCGGACCGGCGGCCTCGCGAACGTGGAGATGGCCCTGTGGCGATAGGAAAAGTTCAACCGGCATGAGTCGACTTGGCGTCCCTACCCGTAGAAAGTCAGCCGCGGGCAACGCGATAAAATCCAGCCCGGTTTGCATTATGACCGAGGACTAGCGAATGCGACAATGGCGCCGGGAAAGTAGTGGGCCCCTGCCCAGCATGGCAGCGGGTCCGGATTCTCTCTGAGTGTCGAGCCAGCTATAGTGAAAAGGGCGCTCGCTGCTGTCTGCATTTCGAGAAATAAGCCTCAAAAAATGTCGGTCGGGACGGAAAAGAGGATTGCGATGCCTTCCCCATTTCCCGGAATGGATCCCTACCTTGAGAATCCGGACATTTTCCCGGACTTTCACGACAGTGTGATCACCTATCTCCGAGAAGCCCTTCAGGCGAGTCTTCCTCCCCCGTATTTCGCAGCGCTTGGTCGGCGTGTGTGGATCGAGGTTTCGCGGAGAACCGTCGGACCTGATGTTCAAATTCAGCGCGCAGGATCTGGCATGTCTTCACCTCGTCCCGAAGTCTCCCGCGCTTCGGCCATTGCGAACATGCCGATCGCGCGTCCCGTCACGGTCAAGGTTACCCATGACGAATTTCGTGAACCGTTTGTCGAGATACTCATTCGGGGTGACGAAGGCAAACGACTTGTGACCTCGATCGAGGTCCTGAGCCTCTCGAACAAAACACCGGGTGAGCAAGGACGCGAACTGTACCTGCGCAAACAGAAGGAGCTTCTTGCGAGCAAGGCGAATCTGGTTGAGATCGACCTTCTTCGCGGAGGCCAGCACGTCTCGGCCGTTCCGCTCGATGCTGCCGTCCGCGAATGCGGCGCATTCGACTATCATGTATCGGTCCACTGTTTCGATGATCGGGAAACGTTCTTCGTTTATCCGATTCAGCTTCTCGACCGCTTGCCGCCGGTTGCCATTCCCCTCTTGCCTGGCGATAGCCCGGTCACCGTCGATCTCCAGTCTGTCTTCGATCGCTGCTACGATGCGGGACCTTACGCGCGCGAGATTCGCTACGGCGTCGACCACGTGATTCCGGCGCTGAACGCCGATCAGGCGGCTTGGGCGTCCGCGCTCGCTGGAGCCGGCCCGGGTCGCGGATAGGCGGGCGATCCTTCGCCCGCACATAAAGTTCTGTCCCGCGCGTTGTGATCGGCGTCTGATCGGAATGTGGCGTTGAACGATGCCCCTTGACAGCTACTTGACAGCTTTCTTGTATTGCGCGAGGCGATCCTTCACGCCCGGATCCTCTTGCCCGGCCGCTTTCATCAAGCGCACAGCGCGCTCTTGCGTGTCGACGGCTTTGCTGGCGTTGCCGGAGTCGAAATATGCCTTGGCCAGTGTGTCCGCAATCGCACCGTCTTTTTCGCCAGCCAGTTCGTCTGCCCGGCGTGCAGTTTCGACGGCGAACTCGATCAGTTTGGAGCTGGGCTTGATATTCGCGTCCGGATCAACGATCGCCCAGGCAAGACCGTTCAAGCCCTGCGCCTGCTTGCCGAGTTCGGTCTTGGACAGTTTCTGAGCATACTCCAGAGCTTTGTCGTGCTCGTCCAGTTTGATCAAGGCGGTCAGCTTGCTGGGACCAACCATCAACTCCGCCGACGGTACCTCGCCGACGATCTCTTCCACGGCGGTCACTATCTTCTTGGGATCTTTCGAGCGAAGCGCAGTGATAAATTTGGCCTGAACTTTCTGGAGTTTCACCCGTTCCTCGGTCGCCTTGAGGTGTTCGGAACGTGCCGCCACCAAATCCCAAGACCCAGAAGCGATTTTTTCAAGCGGCTCATCCATCGACATTGGATGGCCGATCCACGCGATCTTGCCATCTTTGTTGATGATGAAAGCCGTTGGAATTCCATCCTGGCCGGCGGCCGTCATCCACGTTTTGGCCATCGCCCCTTCGCTGCCATTTTCCTTTTCGCCAACGGCATCGACAGCCACTCTGTAGGCCATCTTGTCACCCATCTCGTCGACGAATGGCTTGACCTTGGACTGGTCTCGCTCCCAAACGCTCACACCGATGAAAGTGACATCGGCGTTCTTCTTTTGAAGTTCGGTGAGGTGGGGGATGCTCGTGCGACATGGGCCGCACCACGTCGCCCAGAATTCGACGACATAATTTTTGCCGGGCTCGAACTCGCTGATCGACTCACCTTTGACAAACGACTTGACTGCGAGTTTTGGTGCCGGGTCGCCGACGCTTAAGGGTTGTGGCTCAGCACTCGCCGTAGCTTGGCATGCAAAAAATGCGGCAAGTACGCCGATCGTCACAAAGTCCTTCATCGCGATGCTCCTTCGAGCCAGAATAAGAGACGAGGGCCAGTCGTGTTGACGCGCCTGTTGCGAACGCGCAGTTCACGCCGCAATTCTAAGCCGTTTTCTGACCGAAAAACAAGCAGGCGCAGACCGCACGGATCCGCAGGCCGCCTTTTCGGGCAGATTCGCTTATTCCTCGATCAAAAGCTTGGCTCCCTGGTTATCCGCCTTGGTCCAGTACACACAGCGTTCATTGAGGTCCAAACGGCGGCAGATTCGCTCGACCGATGCGGTCATATCATCCTCCGGGAAAGGGCAGAAACCGTAGAGCGTTGGTCCCCATGAGCTCTGTCCCACGCCGACAAACCCAAGACGACGCAGTTCGTCGACGATCAGCGATGCCTGAGGCGATGCGAATGTTCCCCCCTGCGCCGACGCGAAGCAAGCACCCACGCGGCTTTGTAACTCACTCAATGCAGCCCCGAATAGCGCCAAGTCGCGCTCAATCACCGCGGGAAGAATGTCCAAAAGAACCAGGCGGCAAAGCGAGTCGGTGGCGTCTTGTGCTATGGGGGGCAACGTGGCAAAGACCTGTCGCTCGTCGCGTCCGTGGAGGCCGGGCCGGCCTTGCGGCTGCACGATCAGGATCGACCAGTCCTCAGGAAACGGCAGACGGGCCAAAAGAGGGGGAATCGCGATCTCGGTTCGCCGTCCGCCATCGACGACGAGCCCGCCATGCTCGAAGCCGTGCAAGCCGATACCAGAGCGAAGGCCGCGCCCCGTCATGCGAGCGAGATTCTCGACCGAAATATCCGTGAAGCCGGCGTGGACCAAGACCGCCCGGGCGACAGCCAGGCAGAGCTGGGTTCCCACGCCGAGGCCCACGTGTTCGGCAGGGGCGCGCTCGACGTGAATTCGGACGGGGCGCAATGTGGTCCCGACCGCGCGCATTGTCAATCGAAGCTGAGAGACGAGCTGATCGACACGCGAGCTGAGTGCGCCATCGACAATCCACGACGTCGCAGGCTCAATCACGACTTCGACCCCAGGCGCATCGATCATAAGCCCGACGCCCCCAAACTGTCGACTTCGCTGGAATCCCCATCCCAAGAGGCCAAAGTGCAAACGACTGGGAGTTCGGATGCGAATGGTGCGGTTGGTCATGGAAGGGAGGAGCTCTGGTCGCTTTCGAGACCACGTTTCACGGCGATCTCGCGTACATGCCGGTGTACGAGGGTAAAGGCGGCTCGCTCGCGTGGCCCACCGGTCTTGTCGACGAGAATCGCCAATTTGCGAAACTCGAGGAGGATCTCGTCGACCGCAAGCCAGTCGGCACGTGTCGCCAGGATGGCTGCCTCGACCACGGCGTGCTTGGCCCGATTAAATCCGAAAAAGTCGCGTTGTCGGCCCTGCGCCACGGACTCGACGACAATCGCGGTCCGCTCTTCCCTGTCGTCGAGCTCGATTACTCGGAACTCGTAGTAC
Organism: uncultured Isosphaeraceae bacterium; assembly: GCA_963850935.1. GTDB lineage: Bacteria > Planctomycetota > Planctomycetia > Isosphaerales > Isosphaeraceae > CAWFRS01. The sequence continues at coordinate 229,184 of CAWKNT010000021.1, read as the reverse complement.
CGGCAGGCTTCAGTAAGGATCTGGCCGGCGACCACATCGGCCGCCCGCGCGGCGGGTGCGGGCGAGGGCGCTGCGCCGATTGCGGTTTGTGCCAAAAGCAGTACGTCATCGGTCACATGAAACACACCCTCACCGCGCGCTTTCAGATTGTGATAGGTGGTTGACGTCGAGAAGGGACGAAGCACAAAGCGAGTCATGTTCCTGTCGCTGTCTACGCGAGGTCCCATCGGAGCGACGTTGAGCGTGCCGTCCGGGCTCAATGTTGTGACGATCCCTTCGAGTATCACGCTCGTGCCTCGTCTGGGCTCTCGAGATCGTTCGCCTCGGCCGGCGAGCGATCGGCGCCGCGTTTCTCGAGGCTAGAACGGTCTCTAGACCGCGACCTATGGCTGACTTCCGGTTCCGTCAAGAAACCCCACTCCAAAGCTTGATCCTGACGATAGCTCTTGCTGAGCGTCAAGGCGGTTTTCGCCTTCATCAGCTCGTATCCGAGATAGAACGCGTGAGAGGCATCGGTGACTCGCATCTGGTCGAATAGCACGAACGGATCTGGATCGCTCAAAAAGCTTTTGTTGTTGAGCGCGTGGATCATTCCCCCTTCGGCAAAGATCCGCCAGTTGGGGTCGCGGATTCGGCGTTGAAGTTCAACCAGGTTCTCGGTGCCGAATTCGACGACCTTCGGGTCGCGCAGGGCAACGAGGCGGGGCTCTAGGTGCTTGGGCAACGTATGCTCCTTTACAGCATGATGAGTCAGCCGCCGAGCCAAATCGAGCTCCTTGACCGATGATTGTGCCCAGTTGATCACGGCGGTCGTCAGTACACTCTGGATCCTGAGTTCCTGACAAAGGCCCACCAGAATCGTGTTGACACCGGCGGAATCGACGTCGGTGAGTTCGGTCAGGTTGCCCACACCCATGATCATCGCCGCATCCGGGTAGCGGGCCCTGATATCGAAATAGCGGCGGAGCGAGCCGCAAAGCCAAAGCCGATCGGTTCGAGAATCGCGTCGACACGAAACGGCACGCCGTACCGCCGCAAAAACTCGATTGTTTCGTCAAGCCCCGTCAGCGAGCCAGGTTGGTCGGGAATTGCTACCACTTCGACGCCCCAATCGGGAGCGTGCTGGCGGTTGGTTGCGTTTACGCTCAAAACGAGCTCGGCTCCGGCGGACACCGCCAGCTCAATCTCTGCCGGGTCGAAGCTGTCGATCGAGACGCGGATGCCGCGGTCTCGCAATGCGGCAACGGCATCGCCGGCCTGAGTCCATGTCGTACCTGGTATGCAGCCCAAGTCGATGACATCTGCCCCCTGAGATTGGAAGAGGTCTGCTTGTCTGAGCAATTCCTGGTGTTCGAGTCCAGGGGCGTGGTTAATTTCGGCGAGGATTTCGATGTCATATTGACCGTAAGGCGTCTTCGACTGGCTTACGTGGCCAAAGTGACGCGGTAGGTCGCGCAGGTCTTCCGGGCCAGGCTCGACGGGAATTCCCCGTGCACGCTCAACGATCGGAGCGAGATCGCCCGCGCAGAAGCCGGGCAGGATCACGCGGTCGATTCCGTTGGGGACTTCGAGGTGGCGTGCAACCCACCTGGGTGTCATGAGCGCGGCCACCGTGATCGGCAAGACTGCGACCTCGGCAGTGAACCCGGCTTGAGCAGACAGATCATCGAGAACTTTCCGTAGTGAGAATTCGGCGAGCCGGCCGGTCACGAACAGGTGCCGCGGGGCGTTCGACCTGGTCTGCTCACCCACATGTGGCCCCTTTCAGCGCACGGATCCGCCGTTGATTCGGATTACCTGGCCGGTGAGAAAGTCGGCGGCCGGGCTGACAAGGAAGCGTGCGACCTGCGCGACATCTTCGGGCGTGCCCCATCGAGCCATTGGAGTTTCCTTGAGCACTCTATTTTGCCAGAATTGCGACGCACCTTCGCCCCAATCGGTCTTGATCCAGCCGGGAGCCAGCGCGTTGACGCGGACAGCCGGAGCCAGACTGAGAGCCAGACTGCGTGTGAACGACATGATCGCTCCCTTGGACGCGGCGAACAGTTCGCCCGAGTCACCCTCCATGCCCGTCTCGGCCTGATCCCAGCCCATGGTTACGATCGCGCCTGAACCTTGTTGCTTCATGCGCTTGCCAACAGCGCGGCAAAGACGAATCGTCGCCACGACGTCGACTGACCAAAGTCGGTCAAGCTTGGCGTCGAAGGGAAGCTGGGCTGCCGCGCCCGTCAACGTGTCCGCACCCGCGATATGTAGCCAGGCGTCAAGGCCGCCCCAAAGATCCCAGGCATCGCATACCAACCGATCACCGGCGTCTCGGTCGGCAAGATCTGCCATCAAAACGCTCGCCCGCACACCGTGTGCCCAAACCTCGGCCGCAACCGCGTCGGCGCTGGCGCGCGAGGATAGTCCGTGAACGATCACGTCGGCGCCGGCCGCGGCCAGCGCCAGCGCGGTCGCACGGCCAATTCCGGATGTCGAACCCAAGACAGCGGCCCGGGCACCCCGCAACTCCGCAACAGATCGATCGCTGGTCATGCCGGCGAAAACCTCGCCCCCGGGGCTGTTCCGATCGCGGGTAGTCGCGTAAATTCGTCCTGTCGTACCGTCACAACTACCCACGCGGTATTCTACGGTTCCGGGTTGAGTCCGCCCATGGGCAAAGCACTTTGACGTCTAAAGGGGGCATTCCTTAGCAATGTCCCCGTTCCCGATGAACCCGACAGAATGATCGGCGAAGACGGAGCGGTCAGCTCGCGAATCGTCGAGCGGCGGCCGGTAAGCGAGGCGGCCCGATATGCGTTCAACCTGGCCGGCAAGACCGGCGAACGAGTCACAATCGCCTCCAAATACACGATTCGAAAAGCGACTGATGAGCTATTTGACCAGGTCACGCGGGTGGTGCCACGCCAGCCGGCGACAGTCACTCCCCACGCTAAACGCATAAGCGTCCAGCAGTTCACAACCGTGATCAGGACGAGAGCGTTCGTTGCGGTGAAACCTTCCATGGTACTCAAGAAAGGATCACCCGAGAGCGAGGCGCTGGATAGTTTCGGTGCCTGGAAGGTCGCGTGAAGCCGGATCCCGTACTCATGGGTCGGCGAGTGCCGTTTTTCGGCCGTCCTGATCGGCGAGGCCGCGTCATTCGCGACGTCTCGGAGACTGATGACAAACCGCCTTGATCGACACGTGCGACACTAACCAATCGCCTGGATGCCAATCGGCCAGGCAGCCGGATGGTCCTTCGAAGATTGGCACGAAAGACGTTCGGCCTTGGAAGATGGCGAAGGTAGCGAAGATTGCAGCCTCTGTGCGCGTGCAATCTTCGTACGGCGCGTGTAAACCGGCCCGGTGCAATCTCGCCAAACGGTGTCACCGCGCGAGCCTGCAACGGCGCAACGATCGTCAAAAGATGCCCAACGACCGCTAAGATTGCAAATAGCGCTAAGATTGCACGCTCCGCGCACGTGCAATGTTATTGCAATCTTAGACGGAGCGCCAGCGCAGCCCCCCCTGTTCGACATGACCGCGCCACCGGCTCAAACCCGCATCGTCGGCGTAGTCGGACCTGCTGATGCAACGGCGATGAGCCGCCGACCAAAAGTGTGCCAGATTTGAATCGGCATTTCGGCGCCTGGAGACAACGCAATGCGAAAGCTCGCGACCCGTTGAGGCGCCTGGAGCCGGCATTGAATGAGTTCAGACCGTCCGAACTTGCGATTTGGTCCCCGTACATGACCTATAAGTTCTACTGTACTGTAAGGTCAAACTTGGCGCTCGGTGAGACGATTCTCCTACGCGCATGGCCGCAGGCGACCAGGAACACCGTGGGCCGTGACGACGGTCGCAAAACTCGCTCAGCGGAACAGTGCCGTTTCAGGAGATTGTCTTGAGCATCGACAGCCGTGAGGACAAACTCCGCGTAGGGCGGGCCCAAATCATTCAGGTCTTCAGGTACCTCCGCGTTGGACCAGTATCGCAATCCTGTGAAACGCCTCCTGCGCGATCAGCCGTGGTCGATGCACTTGAGGAATCTCCCTGATCACCCGTCAATCCGTCTCGCGTCGGTCGGGGCTGACACTGTTGGCGAAGGGTTGGTTTTGCGGGTGCGCCGCCCGGATGAAATGCCTCCGCCGCCCGCCCCGCAGGTGATCGCGGATTGGCTCGAACGCGGTTGGAATGACCCCGACGGCTCACTAAAGGTTCGGGCATCTCGAAACGAGAGCGATGCGGACGGCCAGACCGTCGTAGTCAGATTTGCCGACGACCCGAGGCGCGATGAGGCACTCGTCGCATGGAGGGCGCTCTGGAACGACTGGGCCAGCCAGGAGCGTCCGGCCCGTGAGGCCGCGCACGTTTACGAACGGCTCTACGCCCTACGGGGGAAGCTCGAGCGAGAGGGCGGTCGCTTCGAATTGGTACTCGGTGACGGGATTCTGTCGTGGAAACACCCGGACGGGATGGACATCAACCATCCGGTCCTCCTCCAAGCCGTCCAGCTCAATTTCAAGCCGGAGAATAAAGAGTTCACCGTCACCGACTCGGGACGTGACGCCGAACTCTATACGGCCTTGTTCAATTCAATGGACGCAGTGGACGCTCGCACGATCGGACGGTGGTGGGACGAAAGGAAGGAAGGCGGTGTGCAACCTCTTGGCGGCGCGGAGACTACTGCCTTTCTCGCCGGTCTGGTGCAACTGTTATCGTGCCGTGGGATGTTCCATGGGGACGTTGCAACCAGCTTCGCGCCGGACGATCCTCAAATCGCACGCGACCGGGTGCTGTTCCTGCGCGAACGGTCGCTGGGCATGTCATCCGCGCTTGGGAAAGCGATTGACGATCTGGAGACGCGTGACGACCTGCCGGAGTCGTTGCTGGCGATCGTCGGCGCCGCGACCACCGACGGACTTGCGGGCTCGCGGGAGAGGGGAAAGGGAGACCCGAAAGAGGCGAAAGAGATTCTCTTCGCCAAGCACTCGAACCCCGCACAGAGGCGAATTGCAGAACGTCTCGACCAGCATGGATCTGTCCTCGTCCAGGGTCCGCCGGGCACGGGAAAGACCCACACCATCGCCAACATTATCGGTCACTTGCTGGCGCGCGGCGAGCGCGTGCTGGTTACAAGCCATACGACCAAAGCGCTTCGCGTTCTCCGTGATCACGTCGTTCCCGGGCTTCGAACTCTGTGTGTGAGCGTACTTGAGGGTGACATTGAGACTCGATCGGAGTTGCAGGCCTCCGTTCAATCAATCAACGACCGACTTTCAAACTCGGACAGTGATTGCCTGGAAGCCACGGCTGAACGGCTTACGTCCCGACGGGCGCGGCGAGCGAGCGAGCTGGAATATCGATGTGCCGATCTGCTGAAGGCTCGCTTCGATGAAAACCGCGAGATCGTCATTGCGGGTGACGGTCATTCCCCCGTCGCTGCGGCACGCGTCGTTGCCAATGGAGTTGGAAGGAACGATTGGATACCCGCAGGAGTCTTACCAGGGGCTCCGATGCCTCTTTGCCTCGATGAGTTGGTCGAGCTCTATAGAACTGCCCGGGCTGTGTCAGCCGACGACGAGTTGGAAGCGGTGCTCTGGCTCCCGGACCCTGCAACGCTACCTTCGCCGGACGAATTCGCCGCGATCATCAAAGAACGATCCAGTCTCGCCGGCGCCGAAGTGACCACCGGCTCGCAATTCTGGGACGCCAAGCACCGTGTCGCCGACGCACCTCGCCTCGAGGACCTTTGCAATCGCATTGAGCCCGTACTAGCGAGAATTGACGATGGAGAGCCTTGGAAACTCGCGGTGATCGATGCCGGGCGCCTGGGTGTACCGAATCGCGAGCCATGGGAAGAACTAATCAAGTTGATTGAGCGAACCGCGGACGTAACTGCCGATACCGCTGGTCACGTGGCCCGACACGCTCCGGAGCTACCACCAATGCCGCCGCTGCCGCGGCAAAAGGAGATCGCTCTGGAGATCGTAAGGCACCTCCGTCAGGGGCGGACGCTCGGGCGCTTTGATTTACTCTTCCGCCCGGCCTGGAAAACCTGGATTGCGAACGCGAAAGTCAATGGACAAAGTCCGATATCTGGCGAGCATTTCAGAGCGCTGGTTGCGCTTGCCGACCGGACTCTCGCGAATCGCTTGCTGGCTGATCGCTGGGATCGCCAGTTGGCCAGTCTCGGTGCCCCCGGCTCTGATCAATTCGGTACCGACAACCTGGCAATGGGAGCGAAGCAGTTCATCCCGTCAGTCCGGGACTGCCTGAACTGGCATGCCTATCACTGGAGTCCGATCGAGGCGGAGTTGAAAGCGCTCGGTTTCCGCTGGCAGGATTTCATGGCCGAGTTGCGTCCGAACCTGGCTGTTCACGGTGAGCTCCTGCGGTTGCGTGACGCTGCGCGGGATCGGCTACCTGCGGTATTAACGGCCCGCGCGCACCTGGCGCGCCGGCAGAAGCTCGATGCGGACCTCGGCAGCCTGATCGATGCCCTAACCTCGGACGGCTGCAATCGACCTGCCGAGGCTGCGCAGAACCTCAAAGCAGCGGTGGGGGCGGCCGATCACGTCGCATACAGGGGGCACTACTTACGACTCCTCAAATTGCATGAATTGCGGGGTGACTTGGACCTGCGCAATAAACTACTCTCTAAGCTGACCGGAGGAGCGCCGGCTGGGCAACTGCGATTCGCGACCGGCATCCTCCCCACGACACAGGGTCCGTGCCGGGTGACGCGAAGGCGGCTTGGCTGTGGCGGCAACTCGACGAAGAGCTGGAACGCCGCCGCCAAAGCTCCTTGCCGGCGATGGAGGGCGAGATCGAGATTCTGAAAAAGGACCTTCAGCTCCTAACCACTGAGTTAATCGAGCATCGCGCTTGGTCAGCCCAAGTCAGGCGTGTGACGCCGCGCCAACGTCAGTGCGCTTGTAGGGTGGCTGTTAATTGTTCGCAAGCTCGGGAACGGGCAAGGCAAGCTCGCTCCCCAGCTTCGCCCAGGCGAAGGAGTTAATGGCCGAGTGCCGTGAGGCGGTACCTGTGTGGATAATGCCGTTATCTCGCGTCGTCGAACAATTCGACCCCATTGCCACGCGCTTCGACGTTCTCATCATCGACGAGGCGAGTCAGAGCGACGCTTTCGCACTTCTCGCCCTGACCATGGCCCGTAAGGTCGTGATCGTGGGCGACGACGAACAGGTGAGCCCCATGGCTGTAGGCAAGGCACTTGGTCCGATTCAGAACTTGATCAACACGCACCTCGAGGGCATCCCACACAACCAACTCTACGATCCAAAAACCTCGGTCTACGACCTCGCCGCGCAGGGTTTCGGCGCCTCGATCCTCCTGACCGAGCACTTCCGTTGCGCAACCGAGATTATTGATTTCAGCAATCACCTTTCTTACGGTGGCAAGATCAAGCCTCTCCGAGACGCGACCCTCGTGCCGCTCCGTCCTCACGTCATCGCCCATCGGGTCAATGCCTCCCCCGTGGCCGACAAGGTCAACTTCGACGAGGCGAGGAGTGTCGCGGCTCTATTGATTGCCGCGACCGAACACTCCGCCTACGACGGCAAGACCTTCGGCGTTATCTCGCTCTTGGGCGATGACCAAGCTCTGGAGATTGACCGGATCTTGCGACAGCGACTGGATCCCGAAAGCTACGCCCGCCGCCGGATCCTCTGCGGAAACGCGGCACATTTCCAGGGAGACGAGCGGGACGTCGTGTTCCTGTCGCTCGTCCATAACAGTGGCGACGGGCCGCTACGCGTGATCAGGGATGCGGACGCCAAAAAGCGGTTCAACGTTGCGGCCAGCCGGGCGCACGATCAGATGTGGGTAGTACACTCGCTCGATCCGAAGCAAGACCTGCAATCCGACGACCTGAGAAGGCGGCTCATCGATCACGCGGAAGATCCGTCGGCCATATCTCGACAGATCGAGAGAGTCGCGGCCCAGGCTGATTCGGAGTTCGAGCGCAGGGTCGCGGAGAAGCTCAGCAGAGCCGGCTTTCTGGTCCAGCCGCAGTGGAAAGTCGGGCGGCATAGCATCGATTTGGTTGTTGAAGGCACGGCCGGTCGCCTGGCGATCGAGTGCGACGGCGACCGTTTCCATACAATTGAAACTTTGCAGGCCGACATGGAGCGCCAGGCAATCCTGGAGCGGTTGGGCTGGACGTTCAGCCGCATTCGCGGAAGCCATTTCTTCCGTGACCCGGGCGGGGCGATGCAACCCGTCTTCGAGCAGCTTGCAGCCCTCGGAATCGAGCCTCGACTGGAGGAAACGCGGTCGAAGGACGAAACGAGCTGTGTGCAGAAGGACTGGGTCATCCGGCGCGCCTCCGAATTGATTCGGGAGTGGGCGAAAATCGAAGACACCGAATCAGACGAGTCGAGCGATGAAGGGGAAGTATCCAAAATGGATTCGCGAGAACCCGCCAACTCCAATGACGCGTCAGAGCACTCCGAAGCCATCCTTATCGTTTTGCGCGAGGCGGAGTCCTTCTTGGGGAAGAAGGCGATCATGGAACAAGTGGACGTTCCCGGCAGTTGTTGGACCAGGGCGATTAAGTCCCTTAAGAGTAGAGACTTGGTCGTCCAGCGAGGAGTGAAAGCAGGGGCGACCTATGGTTTATCGCGGCCCCTTGGAGTCGGAACGGGCACGATCGGACTCGGTGAGCAGGTTCCGTAACCCTGCTCTCCTGGCGGCCCACGTCTACTTCCCAGGGTGAACAGAAGACAAGAGACCAGAAGGACACGAGAGACCAGAAGGACCAGGACATGCATCGCGCGTGCGGCAACGCCTGTATTATCGATCGGATAGGGTGACCGAGCCTGCAGCGTAAGTCATATTCTAGTCGCTAGATCAGTCCATCCGGGACTGGCGTCGATAACATCGCGCGTAGCGTTGTTTTGCATGTCCTTTGATCCTGTCCTTTGATCCTGTTTGGGCATGGTTCAAAAACGCCCGTTTTCGGGTAACACTTGGGACTCTCGGCGCGGACCCTGATCGGTCCCGCGTTGGAGCGGGTTTACGCGAGTCCCTGGTTGCCGTGCTGGGGCTTCAGTTCTGCGAGAACCGGGTGTACCCCAGAAGTTCCAGCCAGTGAGCGTGCGGCTCACCCGTCAGCAACTCCGCGGGACTCTTGCCGACTCGACTGGGGTCTTCACTGCGCAGGTACCGGCGGTGGTTCAGGAAGAACTGAAGCAACGTCAAGTAGTCCTTCCCCAACTGCCGTCGCAGGAAGAAGTAGGTTCGCAGCCGGCTGTTGAGGTTCTCGACCAGACTGCTGGCCCGCACAACCCGATCGGATAGCTCCTGCACGTCGGCACACACTCCGTGATAACGCCCTCGTAGCGTCTCTCGCAGGGCCGCCTCACGACGCCACCGCTTCGGGTCCCACGTCGGCAGGGATTGCACCTGCAAGACCTCCCGGGCGGTCGTCACACTGATCTGCCAGTCTTGGGCCAAGTTCGCCAGATCACGGTCCAGTTCCACAGCGAAGGCTAAAAGGTTGTCTCCCTGATTCTCCAGCATGGTCCTGACCGGCTTGATCCGATGCGGACAGGCCGACTCGCGGGCGCGCAACTCCGCCACCACGAAGTCAAACAGATCGCGGCGGATGGCGTACTCCGGACCGGCCACCGACAAGATGTCGTACCGTAGCCAATGGGCTAACAACGCCACCTCATCAGCCAACGCGATCGCCTTGGCCTCAGCCGACCGTGCGTACCGATAGCTTCCGGGCCAGACCCTGGATCCTTGCGGCCACGACGACGTTCGGCGGTCGCTTGCTTTCGCTCGAGCTTGGTCCGGGCGTCGATGGCTTCGTAAGCCCGGTTCTCCAGGTAACGGACCAGCGGCCCGATGGTGTACAACGCATGAAAAACATCACCGCGGCAGGGAACTTCAGGTAGAGCTTCCTTGTGCCCGGCGCGGAGTCCCGCGCCGAAATCGGCGACGGTGGCCTCGGGAGCGAAGCCTTGGTCGACCAGTTCCAGCAGCCGGATGCCCCAGGTATCGGCGTCGCGATGCTCTTCCGGACTCAGCAAGAAGCAGAAGGTGGATTGGGCATCGACCCCCACCAAGACGGGATCGCCCGCCTGGAAGATCTCATCGAGGAGACCGATGCGAATGCGGGAGAGGTCGTACTGCTGGTTGATTGCTCCGGGCATGAGGAACGGCGCTGTGCACGATGTTGTGCACGGTCCCCACCGAGATCCGGTAATCGAAGACGTCGCGAAGCAATTCGACCACGCCGCGGGTCGAACTATGGCAGATCAGCACCAAGGCCAGGACCAGTTGCCGCAGCCAAGCCTTGGTGACCGGCAGGTAGAAAAGGACGTCGTCGGATCTTGGACTCGAGGGTGCGAAGGCTTGGTTGAGAGCCTCCTCGGCGGTGTGAGCCTGCTGATAGAGGAACTTGCGGCTGACTTCATGTTCCCGGGCCAAGTCCGAGACTGGTTGAGCACCAGCGAGCACTTGGATAGCCAGATCTCGCCGTTCCTGGGGCAGCAGCCTCTGGGCCGGCCACTGAGGGAGGCTGGGCAGTTCTGCGGCCGGCCACCGAGGTCGGATTGCGTGAACGAGCACGAGAACGTAGCTTGGGCGTCCATGCCTGTCTCCTTTGTGATGGTGTGGGATTGAGACCCCCAGCACCAACATGGAGGAGACAGGCGTTTTAGTAAACCTCGCTTTGCTCAGTCTCGTGTTACCTGACTTTGAACCAGGCCTCAGAAAGTGCCAAAAAGTGGCACTCGTTTGATGCCCGATTAGCCGATCGCCGGAGCTTGCTCAATGGGCTCAATCACCACCCAGACCGTCATTCGGCAAACCGGGGGGTGCTGTTTGGCTATGATGGGATTTACTGGGGCGCGGATCGGGTCCGAAATCGAAGCGAACGAACTTTGGAGGTTGGCGAAATCGGAAACAGAGAAGGGAGCCGACGGCGGTCGACCAGCCAAATCCGCGAATCGACGCTAACCGGCAGCCGTATTTTGCGAAACGAACAGTCATGCCGGCATGCGGCACCCAACCCGATGAGAATCAGGTCTCATGCTCGCATGATTGTCGAAGGTGAGACCTTATTTTCAGAGTAACCCAGCCAGCGAAATGAATGCCGCAAAACGAAGGCGCCGGCGACATTAAGAACGAACTCGATTGCCCGTTCGTGGTGCCGAAGTCAGAAATTAAGATGGAACCGGCGACGCGCGATGTGTGATCTTTTGCTTGGGGTTGTTGGCACGCGGCCGTCGAGAGCAGGCGCGGCCGTCCAACACTTGTGGTTTCAGGTCGAGACGACCCATGGGTAAAGCACTGAGGGGTCTTAAGGGCGCGCTGCGTCACCTCCAGACGACTTGGTCGATCCTGGGTATAACTCTGCTCATGCTTTTGTTGGTGGAACTCGGATTCCGCGTTTCCTTCGGCATCCGAGATCGAATGACGGCCCAACCCGTGCCCGATCGACGCGTTCTTGCCGAAGGTTATGGCGGTGCGGTCTGGCCGATCGAACATTATCGCGAGCTGGAACTGCTCCAAGACCGCTGGGAACCTTTCGTCTATTTCCGGCAAATGCCGTTCCGGGGCAAGACGATCAACATCGGCGACGATGGCCTCCGCGCCACCTGGCAACCTTCCGCGTCGGCGAATGCCCGCGGCCAGCGCGAGTCTGTCAAGATTCTCATGCTCGGAGGATCGTCGTTCTGGGGATTTGGCGCCCGCGACGACCAAACGATCCCATCGCTTGTCGCTCGCTCGCTCGACGAACGTGGATGGCGTATTGAGATCAAAAACTTGTCGGAAATCGGCTATGTCAGCACGCAAGAGCTGATCGCGCTCGTCCATGAACTTCAAGCTGGCTACCGGCCCGACATGGTCATCTTCTACGACGGGGTCAACGACACGACCTCGGCTTTCCTGGAGGGGGAGGCCGGCGTGACGACGAACGAGGTCAACCGCCGCGTTGAGTTCAACCTGCGGCAATCGCCTGGACGACTCGCTACCGGTTTGGCTGCCAGGCTGATCCAGGACTCAGGCTCGAATCGTTTCGCCCAGATGATAGGGCGCCGACTAGGAGGAGGAATCAAACCTGCGCGTCCTCAGCCGAAGGGGGAGGGAATTGGCGCGCTTGCCGAAAAAGTCGTTGAGTGCTACGAGGCAAATGTGACTCTAGTCGCGAATCTCGGCAAATCGTTTGGTTTTCGCCCGATGTTCTTCTGGCAGCCGACGATCTTTGACAAAGCGAATCCGACGACCTTCGAGCGCGAAGAAGCTCAGAGGTTTGCGTGGGCCGTGGAGATGTTCCGACAGGTTCACGCCAAGATCGGATCTTCGATGCGACTCAAAGCCGACGCCGCATTTCGCGATCTCAGCGAAGTCTTCGCCGATTCGGAAGAACTGGTCTTTATCGACTACTGCCACACCACCGAGCTAGCAAACGCGCGGATCGCGTCTTTGATAGCCGATGGCGTGATCGCGAAACTCGAGCGAGGGTCAGCGAGCAGCGAAAATCGCGACCCCCAAGGTGGCGTTCCGGCGCCGCAGTGAGTAAATTGACTGGCGCAACGATCCCCTTCGCGACTCTCTGATGAAGAGAGCGATCCCATGCCGTGGTTTGTTTAGAGAGTTGCATGACCCGTGAGCATGCTGGCTCCGCGAGAATCCAACGAAGGGCTGAAGATTGTCGAGGACGCCACGTGCACTTTCTGCGGCTGCTTGTGCGACGACATCAGACTCGAGATCGCAGGGAATCGCATCGCACACGCCACGAACGCATGCGCTCTGGGCGAAACGTGGTTTTGCGCAGACGAAGGCGAACCGGACTCGATCTGTTTGATCGACGGCGAAGCTGGCGCGGTCGAGGATGGCATCGACCGCACGGCGCAGATTCTGGCCAATGCGAAGTATCCGCTCGTCCATGGCCTCGGTCACACAATCACCCGGGCGCAGCGAGTCGCTGTTTCGATCGCCGATTCGATCGGTGCTTGCATCGACACGTCGCGTAGCGGCGCTCGTGGAGCTTCAACCCTGGCACTTCAGGAAGTCGGCGAGGTCACGTGCACTCTCGGTGAAGTCAAAAACCGCGGCGATCTGATCATCTTCTGGGGCTGCGACCCGGTCGAGAGCCATCCGCGGCACCTGAGCCGGTATAGCCTGGAACCCGCGGGCACCTTCGTGCCGCGCGGCCGCTCGGACCGATTTTGCGTCGTGGTCGACGTTCGCGAAACAAGTACCGCAAAGCTGGCCGACCAGTTCCTGTCGATCAAACCCGGCAAGGATTTCGAGGCACTTTGGGCTCTGCGTGCCCTGGCCAAGGACGTTGAGCTCGATCCTGCCCGGATCGAAGCCGAGACTGGAGTTTCGCTTTCGACGTGGCAGGATTTGATCGAGTCGGATGAAACGAGCCAGGTACGGCGTGATTTTCTTCGACGTCGAGCTCGACCGATACTGGTCGATGCGCATCAGATTTGCCATGCGCATTTTCGCTCTGGTCCGCGATATGAACGCGCATGCTCGGTTTGTCTGCGTGCCGCTGGGAGGGCCGTGGCAATGTCGCCGGCGCCGAAAATGTCCTGACCTGGCAAACCGGCTATCCGTTCGCGGTCAACCTGGCCCGGGGCTATCCCCGATTCGGTCCGGGCGAGTATTCGACCGTCGCAAATCCTCGAGCGCGGCGAACGCGATGCGGCGCTGATCGTCGCCAGCGACCTGATGGCGCATCTAGGCGACGGCAGCCCGCGAGCATCTGAGCCGCATTCCCACGATCGTCCTGGATTCCGGTGACGACTGCCACGACTCGCATCGCGACGGTCGCTTTTCGCACTGCGACCTACGGAATCAACACGCCCGGAACGGTCTATCGCGCCGACGGTGTGCCGATCCCACTTGCGGTCGGCTGGTCGAATCGCCGCTTGCCAAGCGATGAAGAGATTCTGAAGAAGATCGAACGCCGCGTGCGGGAACTCGTGGCGGCCGCCGAATCTAAGGTCTAGAAAAAGTTGATATTATTCACTTGAATTGAACCGTCAAACTCGATGTCGCTGACCTTGAGATACCACGCGAAAACCTCGGTTCCCGTCGAGATCGAGGGAGTCGTTCCCGACCGGCTTCGCGAAAGTCACTGGCGAGATCGAGCGGCTCGCGATCTACCATGGAAACCGAGAGGCTATCGCTGGCCGAGTTGTTCAGCGTCTCGCGGCGATCCCTCCGACGGGCGAATCGATCTGGAGGGGGACCTGGCCGGGCGTCCATTACATCGGCTATGGGATGAGTACCGGGGCAATCCATGTCCACGGCGATGCGGGACGCCATGTCGGCGGCGAGATGACCGGCGGCCGGATCGAGGTCGACGGCAACGCCGGCGACTTGGCTCGGCGGCGAGATGCACGGCGGCGTTGATCCAGGTCGCCGGCAACGCCGGGATTCGATCGGTGCGGCCTATCCGCGGCAGCAAGAAGGGGATGACCGACGGCACCATCCTGATCGGCGGCGACGTGGGCAACGAGGCCGGTACGCTCGATGCGGCGCGGAACGCTGGTCGTGGGGGGCTCGTGCGGGGACGCCGCCGGGTTTCAACATGATCGCCGGCAGCATCCTCGTGTTCGGATCGTGTGGCAGCCGGCCCGGTGCCGGCATGCGGCGCGGAACGATCGGGCTCTTCGGCCCGGAACCGCCCAGGCTGCTTGCCCACCTTCCGGCCCGCCGGCCGCTTCCGGCCCCTTTTTCTCTCGCTTCTCTTTCGCGAGCTCGCTCGACTCGGATTTCCGGTCGACCACGGGCTGCTCGCCGACGATTTGTTGCTCTCCCACGGCGATCTGGTCGCCCTTGGGAAGGGCGAGGTCTGGATGAGATCGACACTGACGAAACCAACATGGCCACCGAGTACTTCAAAATAGCGGGCGGAACGGTCTACGACCCGGCCAATGGAATCGACGGCCAGGTGCGCGACATCTGGATCACCGGCGGCAAGATCGTCGAGCCCCCGGCCGATCCCGAGATCAAGCCCACGCGATCGATCGACGCCCGCGGGCTGGTCGTCATGCCCGGCGGTGTCGACATGCACTGCCACATCGTCGGGCCCAAGGTCAACACGGCCCGGAAAATGTGCCCCGAGCAGAAAAGGCGCGGGCAAGCCGTTCGTCCGCACCGGTCGCACGCGCAGCGGCACGATGGGGAGCGTGCCCAGCACGTTTGCCACCGGCTACAAGTACGCCGGGCTGGGTTACACGACGGCCTTCGACGCCGCCATTCCGCCCCTGGCCGCCCGCCATGCGCACGAGGAGTTCGCAGACACTCCCTGCATCGACAAAGGCTTTTATATCGCTGATGGGCAATAACCATTACCTGATGCAGGTCGATCCAGCGAGGAGAGCCGGAAAAGGTGAAGGCGCTCGTCGGCTGGCTCTTGACCGCGACGAAGTCGTACGCCGCCAAGATCGTCAATCCCGGCGGCGTCGAGGTGTGGAAGAGCCGGCCGTCCGGCAACGTCGAGACCGTCGACTCGACCGGTCGACCACTTCGGAGTGACGCCGCGTCAGATCATCAGGTCGGTCGCCCAGGCGGTCGACGAGCTGAAGCTGCCGCACGCGGTGCATATTCACGCCAACAACCTCGGCCTTCCCGGCAACTGGACGACCACCCTCGAGACCATGAAGCTCTTGGAGGGTCATCGCGGGCACCTGACCCACATCCAGTTTCACAGCTACGGCGGCGGAGCCGGCGACGAAGACACGTTCTCGTCGCAGGTCGCGCCGCTGGCCGACTATGTCAACGCTCACCGCAACCTGACGGTCGACGTCGGGCAGGTGGTCTTCGGCGAGACCACCAGCATGACGGGCGACGGGCCGGTGGGTTACTACCTGAGCAAGGTCTACAAGTCGAAGTGGTTCAGCAGCGACACCGAGCTCGAGGCGGGCTGCGGCATCGTGCCGATCGAGTACAAGAACACCAGCCTGATCCACGCCTGGCAATGGGCGATCGGGCTGGAGTGGTACTTGATGGTCGACGACCCTGGCGGGTCGTGATGAGCACCGACCACCCCAACGGCGGGTCGTTCCTGGCCTATCCGCAGATCATCCGCCTGCTGATGGACCGGACCTACCGGCAAGACATGCTCAAGACCGCCCCACGCCAAGGTCCGCGAAAAGAGCACCTGGCCGGCCTCGATCGCCAGTATACGCTGTCGGAGATCGCCATCATCACCCGGGCGGGCCCGGCTCGGATCCTCGGCCTGAAGCACAAGGGCCACCTGGGCCCGGGTGCCGACGCCGATATCACGATCTACACGCCCGACGCCGAACCAGGAGACGATGTTCGCAGCTGCCGCGTTTCGTGATCAAGGCGGGCCGGATCATCGTCGAACAGGGCGAAATCCGCGAGGAAACCTACGGCAAGACGCTGCACGTCGCTCCCGATTACGACCGCGACGTCGAGGCCGACATCAAGCGTTGGTTTGAGGAATCGTACTCGATCCAGTGGCGGAACTATCCCGTCGACGATCGCTTCCTTGAACGACCACCAAGCGGTTACATGAGAACGTCATGGCAACTGGAAACCGTACCGACTGACGACGGCAACGCACAGTCGAGTTTCTCGCTTGGTGGATACGTTTGCCGAAGCCTTTCCGATGACGGCCGCGCGGGTGATCGTGACGACCGACACGGCCGCGTGGGCCGCGATCGCCGGCCAGACGATGACCGGCTATGCCACCAGCGTGATCGGCTGCGATGCCGAAGCGGGCATCGAGCGCGTGCTGGCGCCCGAAGAGACGCCCGACGGCCGCCCGGGCGTCAGCATCCTGGTCTTCGCCTTCAGCCGCGATGCCCTGGAAAAGGCAGTCGTCCAATCGCGTCGGCCAGTGCGTGATGACCTGCCCGACCACGGCCTGTTACAACGGTTTGCCGCTGGGCGAGAAGACGATCAGCGTCGGTGGCAAGCTCCGCTACTTCGGCGATGGCTGGCAGATCTCCAAGTGGATCGGCGGCCGGCGCTACTGGCGGATTCCGGTGATGGATGGCGAGTTCCTCTGCGAGGAGACGTTCGGCACGGTCAAAGGAGTCGCCGGCGGCAACATCATTTTGATGGGGACGGATCCTGCCGCCACGCTGGCGGCCGCCGAAGCGGCTGTCACCGCGATGAGGCGTTGTCCGGACGTGATCCTCCCGTTCCCCGGCGGCATCGCTCGCTCCGGATCCAAGGTCGGCAGCAAGTACAAGAAACTCCGCGCCAGCACCAACACGGCCTTTGCCCCGACACTTCGCGGCGTGGTCGCGACCGAGATGCCGGCGGAAGCACGCTGCGCCTACGAGATCGTGATCGACGGCCTGACCCTGGAAGCCGTCGAGCGCGCCACGGCCGCTGGCTTACACGCCGCGCAACCGCACGAGAAAAACCTGATGGCAATATCCGCAGGTAATTATGGGGGTAAACTTGGGCCGTTTCATATAAGGCTTCATGATGTCGCGAAGCGATTCGCGGAGCTGTTCTGACATTCCGGGGGCAAGAACAAGTGCGATCGTTTGACGTTTTGGGCCAGCGAAGTTCGCCGGGACACACGCACCCATTCAGATTGCTCCTGACCGCGTCTGTTCTGTGATCTGCGAGATTTGAATGACGACAAATTCCGCCGATTCCCGTGGCGCAAACCCGATCACGATGTTCACGACTCCCTCGTCGAGATCAGTCTGGGACATTGTTGTGCGATCGCATTTGACATAGTAAGCATCCTGCGGCGTTCGGCCCTTAAACGCTCCTTGGCGGAACAGGCCGTCCATGAACGCGCCGACCCGGAGCCGGATCGCGGCCCAGAGATTTTCGTTGTTGGGCTCAAAGACGACCCACTTAGTTGCCTGACCGATTCTGTCATCGATGTACATCGTAAGATCACGGGCCGACACAGCTTTCCAGTCGCGGGAGTCGTTGGATGACTTAGCCATTGTAAGTTCCTTTTGATGGCGCTCGATCTGTCGACCCGTCGCGATTTGGGCAGTAGAATGCCCCCAGAAATGCCTGCGTTTTGCACGATCAACAATCGTCAAAAAGTCGTTGCACTTGGATCGGATCACTCAGAATTTGGATCCGAATGAAGGCGTTGCGCGAATGAATAACGACGACGCGACACCGACCTACGCCGCTCGAGAAGCACGTTTCGAGGCGACCCGCGTCGAATCACCGAGCAATTGCGCCTCAATGTGATCAAGATCGGCCGCCGCGACCCGAAGACCGAAGAGTGGCTGATTCGCGATGTGACATTTAGCGTCAACTTTGGCGATCGCCTGGGCGTTCTCGGTCCATCGGGTGCGGGCAAGACCGTGTTGCTACGCGCACTGGCTCTACTTGATCCGCTCGACACCGGCACGGTCCTCTTTCAAGGTCAAGTGGTCGGCGGCGACGAAGTTCCTCGCTATCGCAGTCAGGTGATTTACCTGCACCAAAAGCCCGCGCTCCAGGAAGGCACGGTTGAAGACAACCTCAGGCTGCCGTTCGCGCTCAAGACCCACCGCGAACGCCGGTTCGATCGTGGACTGACCGCTGAATTGCTGGCTTCGCTCGGTCGAGATACCGCGTTTTTGGACAAGTCCAGCCGCGACCTATCTGGTGGCGAGGCCCAGATTGTTGCTCTGGTCCGCGCGATCGAGCTCGAGCCGACAATGCTCTTGCTCGACGAGCCAACCGCATCGCTCGACCCGGCGACGGCCCAGGCCGTTGAAGCAATGCTCGACCGCTGGATGGACGCGCGCGAGCCGAGCGCGTCTTGATCTGGGTCGGGCATAATCGTGACCAGACCTTGCGCATGACGGAGCGATCCATCTCGCTCACTCACGGCCGTCTTGATCGGGAGTTTTCGCATGGGTAAGCCCTACCTCGAACTCTCGTATCTCCAGGTCGCACTTGCCGCACTGTTGATTGTGATCAATGGATTGATTTCGATCGCGCTCAAGCTCGGACCTGGAGCGTCGACTCCTGCTGGCAGCGGTTTGCACGGTCGTCCAGCTCCTCTTGATCGGGTTTGTGCTCGAATGGGTCTTCCGGGTCGACCGCTGGTACGTCGTGGTGGCGATGATGTCGATCATGACGCTCGTCGCTGGCTTCGCGGCGATTCAGCGAACGGGCGTCCGTTATCCGGGAATCTGGATTACGAAGCGTCTTCGCGACGTGGGCCAGTTCATGGCTGATGGCCGCGCTGGCGCTCTTCGCGATCGTGCGCGTGCGGCCGTGGTACACTCCCCAGTACGCCATCCCGCTTTTGGGCATGATCCTTGGGCAACACGCTCAATGGCGTCTCGCTCGGGCTCGATCGACTGGGAAGCGAGCTCTCAGGCAAACGCGACCAGGTCGAGGGCCTGCTGGCGCTGGGAGCGACGCGCTGGGAGGCAGCCCGGGCGCCGATTCAGCAGGCGGTCAAGACGGGCCTGATCCCGACCATCAACGCGATGATGGTCGTCGGCATCGTGAGCCTTCCCGGCATGATGACCGGACAACTCCTCGCCGGCACCAGCCCGGTTGAGGCGGTCAAGTACCAGATTGTGATCATGTTCCTGATCGCCTCGGGGACGGCCCTCGGTACAGTTCTGGTCGTTCTTGCTCAGCTTTCGACGGCTCTTCAACGAAGACCATCAGTTTGAGGCGCGCATTGCTTGCTGAGCACAGCAAAAGGTGGATGACAATTGATGCGCCGTGAGTCCAAGCGCCATCTTAACGAACGTGGTGCGGGCGGTCCCAAACCATATGCTCCGCTCGGATCAAGCGGTAATATAGAATTTCCTTCGATGGGTCGATGGACTTGTCGGCAGACATTCCGTCCGTGATGGGATGAGCAACATGACGATGTCATTGAACCGACGCGCTCTGTGGGTGGTCGAGGCGACTCCTGGCCCACGCCGAGGAACGGCAGGGTCGCCGTGCATTCGATCGAAGGGGGCGGGCGCTACATCGACTGCGGGATCGAGGCACGCGGCGGCTTGATCGCGGGGATCGAGCTGGCTCGGGTCTGCCTGGGCGACCTGGCGCAGGTGTCGATCGTGCCTGGCGAGGTCGGCGGCCGGGCAGCCCCGCTGGTCCAGGTCGTCACCGATCATCCGGTGCAGGCCTGCCTGGCCAGCCAGTACGCCGGCTGGGCGTTGAAGGACGGCAAGTTCTTCGCGATGGGTTCCGGCCCGATGCGGGCCGCGGCCGGCACCGAGGCGATCTACGACGTGATCGGGTTTCGCGAGACGGCCGACGCGGTCGTCGGCGTGCTCGAGACCCGCAAGCCGCCGCACGCCGGCGATCGTGGCCAAGATCGCGGCGGCCTGCCGGGTCGAGCCCGCCGCCGTCACCTTGCTGGTCGCGCCCACGGCCAGCCTGGCCGGCGGGGTTCAGATCGTGGCCCGGTCGGTCGAGACCGCCTTGCACAAGCTGGCCGAGCTCAAGTTCGATCTTTCTCGGATCGTCTCGGCGCACGGCACGGCCCCGTTGCCGCCGGTCGCGGCCAACGACCTCGCCGCGATCGGCCGCACCAACGACGCGATCCTCTACGGTGCGCGCGTGGTCCTCGCGGTCACCGGCGACGACGCCGAGCCTCGAATCGATCGGCCCTCAGGTTCCCTCGTCGTCCTCGCGCGATTACGGCGAGCCGTTCGCGGCGATCTTCGCCCGTTACAACAACGACTTTTACGCCGTCGATCCTCACCTGTTCAGCCCCGCCGAGGTTGTGTTTCAGAACGTCGAGACCGGCAATACCCATGCCTTCGGGGGAGTCAATCGCCGAGGTGCTGGCGCGTTCGTTTGCCAGTTGTAATCTGACAGTCGAACTCTCGAATCTGGATCTGCATTTGAACTTCGCATCGATGACATCGCTGGTCGCCCTGGTTTCCGGCTTTGGCTGGCATGTCGAAGACCTGCAGCGCGCGGCCGGCCGGCTGGGTGTGTCGTTGCAGTGCCGTCCCGTTTCCGCGCGTCTCGGCGGTCGTCGGGAGCCGAGCCGGCCAGCTGCACGCGTGAGCGCCGGCGAGCTCGATCTGACGGCGGCCGACGGCGTCCTGGTGCGGATGATGCCGCCGGGGAGTCTCGAGCAGGTCGTCTTCCGGATGGACGCCTTGCACCGAGTCGCGGCGGCGGGCGTGCCGGTTCTCAACCCGCCGCGGGCCGTCGAAGCGGCGGTCGACAAGTATCTGACGCTGGCCTTGCTCGAGGCGGCGGCCTTGCCGGTGCCGCCGACCTGGGCGGGGCAGGCGGCGACCGAAGGCACTGGCGGCCTTCGATGCGCTGGGAGGCGACGTCGTGGTCAAGCCGCTCTTCGGCTCCGAGGGGCGCGGGCTGATCCGGATCAGCGACAGGGAGCTGGCCTGGAGGACGTTTCACGCACTCGAACGCCCGGGCGCAGTCCTCTATCTTCAGCGCTTCATCCGGCATCCGGGCCACGACTACCGCGTCTTCGTGCTGCGCGGCGAGGTGATGGGAGTGATGCGCCGGCACGCGACGCGGGGCGACTGGCGCACCAACGTGTCGCTGGGCGGCCGTGCCGAGCCGTGCCAGCTCGAGCCCGAGGCCGAGCGCCTGCCCTGGCCGCGGCCCGTGCGATCGGAGCCGAGATGGCGGGCGTCGACCTGATCCCCGACCTCGACCGGGGGCAGCTCGTCGTGCTGGAGGTCAACGCGGTTCCCGGCTGGCGAGCGCTGACGCGCGTCACCGGCATCGATATCGCCGCCGCAATTCTGACGGTGCCTCAAAGACTCAGGAAGGTGACGGTGGACCATGATGGACAGAGACCGCGCGGATTCGTCGAAGCCACTTCAACCGAGCCGCGACTTGAGCCCGGGCCGGCTCGCCCAGACCGCGTGCCTGCTGGAAGTCACCGCCCGCAAGCCGGGAAACGTGCACCGGTACGCCGACTTGCCCGGGCTGCATTTCATTGATTTCCTCTTGAGCGCGACGGCGATCGCCGAGCCTCTCGACCGGGCGGCCACCGACGGGAGTTGGCCGCAGCCGTGCTGGGCGCGATCGAGGCGACCCGGCGGGTCGTCAACCAACACGAACCTGGGAATCGTCTTGCTGCTCGCCCCGCTGGCGGCCGTTGCCGACTGCGTCGATCTCGCCGAAGGCGTCGAGGATGTTCTGGCAGCGACCACGGTCGACGATGCCAGAGACGTCTATCGCGCGATCCGCCTGGCCCAGCCCGGCGGGCTGGGCGAGGTGGCCGACCAGGATATCGCACGCGAACCGACGATCACACTCAGGGCCGTCATGGGCTTGGCGGCGGAACGCGACTCGATCGCGCGGCAGTATGCCAACGGGTTTCGCGAGGTTCTCGGCGAGGCGTTGCCGGCGTTCTGCCTGGCACTTGATGCCGGCTTCGCCGCTCGAAACGGCGATCGTCTTCTCCTACTTGAAGCTCCTGGCGCAGCACCCGGACTCGTTGATCGCCCGCAAGTATGGATCGGCACCGGCGAATGAAGTCTCGCGCCGGGCGGCCGAGCTGATGGACGCCGGCTGGCCAATGAGCGCGAGACACATCGGGCGTTTGAAGCGTTCGATTCCTGGCTCCGGCAGCCGGCCAATCGATTCAACCCCGGCACGACGGCCGACCTCGTGACGGCCGCCTTGTACGCTGCCCTGCGAGATGGGATAGTGAATCTGGCAGGGAGCTCCGCAATATGGGAGATGCGGAGTGCTGAAGCATGGTGATCTCTCCCGCTTTCACATCGCTGTTCGTTTCCAAGCCTGATTGTCGTTCGCCGATGGATTTGCCAGCCATGTCTTCGTCTCTCTTTAGGGTCCGAGTCACCAAGGATTACTTGGTATTTTGTTCGGGTCACTTCATCACATACGATGGCGACCACTGCGAGCGAATCCATGGACACAACTACCGCACCGCCGTGGAGGTCGAGGGAGATCTCGATCAAAACCACTACGTGATTGACTTCATCGCGCTTAAGGACCTGACCCGCGCGATCACCGACGAGCTCGATCACCGCATGCTGCTTCCGACCCGGAGCCCGCAGATTCACTTACACGAAGATGGCCCGAACATGCGGGTGAACTACCGCGATCGTTACTGGAGCTTTCCGCGCGACGAGTGCGCCTTACTTCCCGTCGCCAACACCACGGCTGAGCTGCTCGCGAACTATATCGCGGGAAGGCTTCGCGAGGCGATGACCGCCCGCGGTTGGGAACTCCCCCGCATCGTGCGTGTCGAAGTTGAGGAGAGCTTTGGCCAGGCGGCGCAGGTGGAGTGGCGCCGAGACGTCGAGCCGCCGAAAGGATGATCCCTCAATAGCCGGTGCATTGATCCGCTCGAGTTCCCGAGTTCCAATCCGGCCGTCGTGGATGGCCGAGCCGATCAAGACCCCGGCTGCACCGGCATCGCGGATCGCCAAGACTTCTTCGATTCGTGAAATTCCTCCCCCGGCGTGAATGTGAGCAAACGGTCGCGCGCCACGAATCTGAGCGATCAAGGTTTGGCTCCCCAATCCTCGGCCCGTTCCCACGCGCGCGAGATCCAGAATCAGCAGATTTTGAACACCGCAATCCATCGCCGCCAAAGCCAGGTCGAACGCATCTTCGTTCCCCCAAGTCGCCTCCGCGGCCGTCTGGGGGCTTTCCTCGAATAAGTCGAGACTGAATACGATCCGCTCCGCTCCCGCGATCCGGATGATTTCGGCTAGTTCGCGACGGCCAGCCATGGTTTCGAGCCCCGCAACGATCGTCGTGAAGTCCGGATCGAGCTCGAGCAGGGGAGCGACTGTCGCAGGATTGCGGACTCCCGCGTCGATCCAGAGATGGAATCGCGCGGCGATCAATTCACGGTAGACGTCGAAACGAGGTGGCAAACCCGCGATCGCGTCCAGATCAGCGAGATAAATCGTCTGCAATCCCAGCGCAGTCGCGCATTGCATGGGCCAGCGGAATCGGTTCCGAAGTTGCGTGCAAGATGCTTTGAATCGGTTGATAATAGGCGCGTCGTCCGCCGACGGCATGGACGGCCTGGCCATTCATGAGGTCGATCACGGGGATGACCTGGAAGGGCATTTTGCGACGATGGCCCAACCGAACTCCTCGGAACATCTTGGTCCATGAATGGGTCACCGGAGGCGGGCTTGCTGGCTCATGCTTTGCCCGCTTCGTGGGCGGCCGAGGGTCGCGCCATGCGGCGAGCGATCGCGGCCGACTTCGCCGCGTTAGCCGGGGAACTCGATACGCGTCATCGTGACCTCCGATGCGCGTCTGCCCGACGACCCCGGCCCCTGGACAATCGAGCGAATCGCGCGCGGGCGACGTACGCGGATCGTCTGCGTGCGCTCGCCCGGAAGGCCGATTTTACCGTGCTGATCGCGCCCGAGACGAGTGGAATCCTGGCAGGCCTGACCCGCGATCTTCGAGCAGGCCGGTGCGCGATTACTGGGCTCGACGGCAGATGCGGTCGAGCTGGCGGCCGACAAGGCACGCCTGGCCGCGCGGCTGCGAGTCCCTGTCGATCGACACGCCGCCGACCCGGACGATCGTCCCCGGCGCCGGTTTGCCGCGCGATACGGAATATCCGGCCGTCCTCAAGCCGGTCGACGGTGCCGGCTCGGTTGATACGTTTTACCTGGCCGACGCCCGGAGCCTGCCTGACCGCGGCGCTGGCGATGCCGGTCGCCGTGCTTCAGCCGTTCGTTCCGGGAACGCCGATGAGCGCGAGTTTCCTGGTAGGCCCGGGTCGCGAAGCTGGCCGATCGGCGTGGGCATCCAACGGATGGCGATCCGCGACGGCCGGTTCGAGTATCTGGGGGCACGCTGCCCGCACCGTGCCCCGAGGCGCGTTGCCGCAGCTCAAGCCGGCGGTCGAGGCGGTCGCCGGCCTGCGCGGGTTCGTCGGTGTCGATTTCATCTGGAACTCGGCGAAAGCGGCATGCCACGATCCTCGAGATCAACCCGCGACCGACGACTTCGTACGTCGGGCTGGGCCGGCTGCTCCCACCCGGCCTGCTGGCACGGTGCGTGGCTGGCCGCTTGCGAGGCCGTTGCCTGGGAACCGAAAACGCTTGCCGGACTGGCGGAATATGTTCACGCAAGCCAGCTCTCTCCTTTCAGGGCCGATGGCGAGTTCGTTGATGGTGGCAGCGGAGATTGTCGCTCATGAGCAACGTAATCGAGCAATCACCTACCGTGGATCGCCCTGGATATCGGTGGGGCCAATATCAAGACCGCTCACGAGGACGGCCAGGCCCGGACGGTCCCTTTTGAGGTCTGGAAGCGCCCGACGAGCTGGGCCGGGCGATCGCCGCGGCCGCGGCCGCCTTGCCCGCCAGCAACCGGGCCGCGGTCACCATGACCGCCGAGCTCTGCGACTGTTATCCCACCAAGGCCGCTGGGCGTCAACGCGGTGCTCGACGCCGTGGATCGAGGGACTTCCGGGCTGGTCGATCGTCGTCTGGGGCGTCGATGGCGAGTTTCACTCGGTGGCCGAGGCTCGACGAGCGGCCGCACCTGGCCGCCGCGGCCAACTGGCTGGCGCTGGCGAACCTGGCGGCCCGTCTGATTCCGGAGATCGCGGGTCTCTTGATCGACATCGGCACGACCACGACCGACCTGATCCCGCTCGACCGCGGACGCGTGGCCGCGCGGGGCGAAGCGACACCGAACGCCTCCAGACCGGCGAGCTGGTCTATGCCGGCGTGCGCCGAACGCCGGTCTGCGCCTGGCGACCGAGCTGCCCTGTGCGCGGTATCGCCACCGGCCTGGCCGCCGAAATCTTCGCGTCGACGCTCGACGTCTACCTCACGCTGGGTGATATCGAATCCAACCCGAGCGATCTATCCACGGCCGACGGCCGGCCCGCAACGGTCGAGGCGGCCCGAGATCGCCTGGCCCGGATGGTCGGCGCCGACCGCGACGGCTTCTCGGCAGAGGACGCACTTGCGTTCGCCCGAGCCGCCGACGAATGCCTGATCGATCGCCTGGTGCTCGCGGCCGAGCGGGCTGCAGCGCCGACGATCGGTCGCCCGACCGCCGCGGTCGTCGCCGGCTCGGGCGAGTTCCTGGCGCGGCGGCTGGCGCAAGAGTTGATCGAGCCGACTGGCCCGATCATCGGTCTGAGAGAAGCTTGGGGGGCTCTCGCCTCTTCGGCAGGCTGTGCTTATGCACTTGTAAGACTCGCCGCCGAGCGGTATCAACATCAAGGCGTCCCCGTATGACGAGCACCGTCACGTCGGTCGTCAAAGTAGGAGGCAGTCTCTTTGGCTGGACCGAATTCCCCTGTCGCATGTCAGCGTTTCTCGAACGCTCGCCGCCGATCGCACCGCCGAGCGTATCATCCTGATCGCCGGCGGCGGCCCGGCGGCCGACGTGATCCGCGAACTCGACCGAATTCACCACCTGGGCGACCAAACCGCACACCGACTTGCCTTGCACGCCATGGAGCTGTCCGCGCGGATTTTGGCCGCGCTTGTCCCCCGAGCCCTCGTCCTCTCCGACGTGGGTGGCCTTTGCTCTGCATGGAGTGCCGGCGGAATTCCGATCCTGGCTCCGTCGCTGGTCTGGCGCGAAATTGAAAGTTCTGGACACGAGGTGCCCCCTATGAGCTGGGACACGACGTCCGACTCGATCGCTGCCCGAATCGCCGTTAGCCTGGCGGCGGATCGACTCATCTTGCTCAAAAGTGCGCCCCTGTCTCCCGGTACCAACCGTGGCGACGCCGCCAGGCTGGGATTGGTCGATCCGATCTTCCCGGTCGTCGCACGATCGCTCGCGCGAGTAGAATATGTCAATCTGCGAGAGGATGCCGCCGCACCTCAACTTTTGCTAATATGAGGACACACTATGTCTCAACCGCTGCTCGTCTCTGTCGATCAGCCCGAAGCGAGCCCGTTACCGATCTCGGCGCGACTGCGGTCGCAACTCGTCTATTTCATGACGGCCGCGTCAACGGCCGGCGTGCCGCCTCTCGGAGAGAACGAGTACTGGTTTGCCCGTCAAGAAATCGCCAAGTGGCTCGACGACGGAGTCTTTTATCTCGTCTCTCCTCTCGACACCGCGAACATGACAGAAGTCGAGTTGACCGAGGAGCAAGAGACAATGCTCACCTGGCTCGATCGCAATCAGATCCAGCACGTTCGCGTCGTCGAGTGAGTTGACGTATGTGCACCTGATCAAGCCAGGATGGCGCGTATGACTTCACCATGGACGTCGGTGAGCCGCATGTCGCGACCGCCGAAACGGTAAGTCAACCGCTTGTGGTCGATGCCCAGGAGATGAAGGATCGTCGCGTGCAGGTCGTGGATCTCGACCTTGTTTTCGACGGCGTGATAACCGTAGTCGTCGGTGGCGCCGTAGATTGTGCCCCCCTTGATTCCGCCGCCGGCCATCCACATGGTGAACCCATAGGGGTTGTGATCGCGGCCGTCGGATCCCTGGGCCATGGGCGTGCGGCCGAACTCGCCGCCCCAGACGACGAGCGTGCTCTCGAGCAGGCCGCGTGCCTTAAGGTCCGTGAGCAGTGCCCGCGATCGGCTTGTCGACGGCGCGGGCGTTGTTTTGATGGCCGGCTTCAGGCCAGAGTGCTGATCCCAGCGGTCGGCGCCTACGTTGGGACAGAGCAGTTCGATGAACCGCACGCCCCGCTCGACCAGCCGCCGGGCGATCAGGCATTCGCGGGCGAAGATTTGCGTCGGCGGATAAGCATCGTCGAGACCATAAAGCCGCTCGGTCGCCGCGGATTCGCCGCTTCAAGCTCATGAGCTCGGGAACCGCCGACTGCATCCGGAAGGCCAGCTCGTAGTTGGCGATCGCCGCTTCCAGGCTGTCGTGGCGGCCCATGCGCCCGAGCACCCCCTGGTCGAGCGTGCGGAGCAGATCGAGCTTCTTGCGCTGCAGTTCGGGCGTCGGTTCCGTCCGGCGTGATGTTCGCCACCGGCGTCGGCCGCCGGCTTGAAGATCGACCCCTGAAACGCCGCGGGCAAGAAGCCGCTATTGAAGCAATCGATGCCCCCCGGCGGGATCAAGCCGCCGTTCAAGCACCACGAAAGCCGGGCAGGTCCTGGCACTCGCTCCCCAGACCATAAGTGACCCACGCCCCATGGCTGGGCCGGCCCTGCAAGCCGCTGCCGGTGTGCATGAAGTAGTTGGCGGTGGTGTGCTCGGAGAAGTTCGAGACCATCGACCGGATGATCGCCAGGTCGTCCACGCACTGGCCGACATGCGGAAACAAGTCGCTGACCGGGATGCCGCTCTCGCCATAGTTACGGAACTTCCAGGGACAGCCGCAGCACCTTGCCGACGTTGTTGAACTGCGTCGGGTGGGTCTTGACCTTGATCGGCTGGCCGTGCTCGCGGTCGAGACGAGGCTTGGGGTCGAACGTGTCCATCTGCGACGGCCCGCCGTCCATGAACAGGAAGATGACGCTCCGCGCCTTCGCCGGAAAATGCGGAGGCTTGGGCGCCAGCGGGTTCGCGCTCGACGGGCCGGCTTCGGGTCCTGGCTCGGCTGTGCGTGTCGGCGATGCAGCGCGCCGAACGCCGGCGAGCGGAAGAGAGCCGCCAGCGCCAGCGACCCAAATCCCGCGCCCGAGCGCAACAGCATGTCGCGCCGGGTCAGTCCGAGTTCGATAAAGCGTCGACAGTGCATGGCGATTCCGCGACAGCTCGAATGGGATCGACTCAAGGTTCAGTCAATAAAGATAAACTCTTTCATATTGATAATCACATGACATAGATCGGTCCAGGCGAGCAGCTCGGCCTGGCGTCATGCTTTGGACTCGCTTGCCGAGCTTGCATTTGACGGTCGAGGAACGCCAGGCACGCGCGCACCTCTAGATCGGTCGGCGGGCCGGGAGAAGGCGGTCTCGTAAAGCGTCGTCGAGCCGCGTGCGAGCGTCGCGGCCGGTTTCGGCCGAGACGCGCTTCGGCCCAGAGGCGTGCCTGGCTCACGACCAAGGGATCGTTCATGAGCGTGAGCGCCTGGGCCGGGACGTTCGACACGTTGCGGCGACCCATGGTCGAAAACGGCACCGGCGTGTCGAAAGCCAGGAACATCGGATTGAGGAAATTGCGCCTGACGTTCAAGTACAGACTTCTCCGGCCGTCGCCATCGAGCGGGCCCGACTGACCGGGGCGGCCCCGGCCTTCCATGAAGCTGGTCAGGTGCACTGGTATGCTCTGGCCCGTACATCGACGGGTCCAGCCGCCCGGACACCGCCAGCAGCGAATCACGGATCGCCTCGGCCTCCAGCCGCCGCACGTTCATCCGGTGCAGAAAGGTATTGGTCGGGTCGAGCCGCTCGAGCGTCGCCATGGGGAGCGCTCACCATCCGGTATGTGCTCGACGTGACCATGAGTCGGTGCATCGCCTTTAGCGACCAGCCGCGCGCGACCAGCTCGGCGGCCAGCCAGTCGAGCAGCTCCGGGTGGCTGGGCTTTTGCCCCATTGCGCCGAAGTCGTCGGTCGTCTTGACGATGCCCTTCGCCGAAATGATGCTTCCAGAGTCGATTGACCAGCACACGGGGCAGGAGGGGGTTGGCTCGCGGGATCGACCATCCTCCGCGCCAGCTCGAGCCGGCCGCTTCCCTTGCGCAGTGGACGGAATTAGAGCCGCCCAGAACCTCCAAGAATCGGCGGGGAACGACGTCACCCAGGTTTTTGTGGCTGCCTCGGATATGGATTTGCTCGTTTTCACCGGTCCCGTCGGCGATCGCCAGCGCCAGAGTCGGGTCGGCGTATTTGTTGTTCGATCGCGCGTGCTTCCTCGACGGCAGCCAATAGCCGGTCACCCACCCCGTCGTGAGCCGCCATGTGCGCAATCCTGATCGACTTCGTCCAGGTCGATTAACGGCGCGATCACCCCCGGTGCCGGATTTGGGTCACCGAAGTCTGGCGGCTGGGGTGTGCGCTGATTCGACATCCGGATCTCGTCGACCGCGATGTAGCCGTAGCCGTCGTCGATCTGGGAGTTAGCACCGTCGAAGTCGACTGTCCCACCGTCGCTGATCTCGAGATAGGCGGAATGGCCCAGCCACATGCCGAGGTCTTGCGTCACCCACCGGGGTTTGTCGCCGCCATTGATCTTGCGCGTCAAGGCGCCGTAGATTGGGTCGCGGATCTTCTCGAAGCCGTCGATGACGACGTTGATCCTGCCGCCCCGTCCCGCGACCAGCCAGTGGAGATAGCGGTCGTCGATCGTGAAGCTCCGCGACCGCATCACGCCCCGCAGGCGGTCCGACATCAAGCCGCTATGCGCCTGGCCGGGCTTGATCGAGACAACACGCGATGCGCCGTTTGTCAGCTCGAGGCGAAAATCGCCGGGCCGGCGGGACATCGCCGAACGCGTCACCAGTCACGAACCAGCCATCAAAGCTTCGCGGTCGAAATCCTCGAAAACGACCTCATCGTCGTCTCGCTTTTGCGATCGCGGCGACACGGCCGTCGGTTTAGCAGCCAATCCCTCATGCACACACGCGGACCAAGCCTGCGCGACCTCGCGCCGAACCGCTCGGGGGCCTGGCTCATTGCCTCACGCAAAAGCGAGGCAATCGTTGATTTGAGGCTCGACAGTTTTGCGATCGCCGGCGCGACACGCTGGTGCGAATCGATAAACGCCTGCTGATGCCGCGAGCTGCGCAGGAAACCGGCCAGGGCGTAATAATCTTTGCTGGTGATCGGGTCGAACTTGTGGTCGTGGCAGCGAGCACACGCCACCGTGAGGCCCAGAAACGTCTTCGAGATCACGTCGATCTGGTTGTCGATGCGCCGCATCTGCTCTTCGCGGACGTCGACGGGCGAATGGGTGCCCTCGCCAAGGAAATAAAACCCGGTCCCGATGATCGACTCGTTGAATCCCCGTGCCAGGTGCGCGTCGCGGCGGGTCGAGCAGGTCGCCAGCGATCTGCTCGGTCACGAATCGGTCGTAGGGGATGTCGGCATTGAGCGCGCGGATCACGTAGTCGCGGTAGCGAAACGCATTGACGATGTCGTAATCGAACTCGTGGCCGGCAGTTTCGGCGAAGCGCACCAGGTCGAGCCAGTGGCGGCCCCATCGTTCGCCGTAGTGTGGGCTGGCCAGCAGGCGGTCGACGAGCCGCTCGTACGCATCGGGCTCTGGATCGGCAACAAACGCGGCGACTTCGCTCGGGGTCGGAGGGAGGCCCAGTCAGGTCAAAGCTCAGCCGGCGGATCAAGGTTCGCCTGTCGGCTTCCGGTGACGGCAGTTAGCCCGTGTTCCGCCAGCGCGGACTGGATGAACCGATCGATCGGATTGCGTGCCCAGTCACGAGAGCCGGACTTCACGGCGGGCGGCGTTGACGTGCCTGATCGGCTGGAACTCCAGTATCGAGCCCGCTTCGCGTATTCTACTTTGCTGAGTTGGTCGGACGTTGCGGCTCGGTTTGGCGTTGGCTTTGTTCGCGGTGTCAATCGTCGTCTCAAATCCCCATGGAGCGCCCTTCTTGACCCATTCGGTCAAAGTGGCGATTTCAGCGGCGGGGAGTTTCGACTTGGGAGGCATCTGGAATGTTTCGCCGTAGTTGATGGCGTCGACCAGCAAGCTCTCCTTGGGGTTGCCAGGCACGACGGCGGGACCGGTCGAGCCACCAGTCAGGATCGCTGCGCGCATCGAGCCGGAGCCCACCTTTCTGCTTTGACGGTCCATGACAGCCCTGGCACCGAGCAGCGAGAATCGGCCGCACGCTCTTCTCGAAATATTCCACCGCCGCCGGGTCGGGCTTGGTTTCGGAAACGCCGCTCTCACGAACCGGCTTGGCGGGGCTTGGCGGTTGTGCGTGTAGAGAGAGGCAGAACGACAGACCGATCAGGACGATTGGCCCGCACCTTCGCCAGAAATTGAGCTCATGTCCGCGTAACATCCGTCGGTGCACCTCGCCGCCCAAAGCCGGCAGGACCTCAAGCAATTGTTTAAGTTTACAAGAACAGGCCGTGCCGAACGAGACTTTTCCAAACCGTAGGCCGTTGGTCCATTGACCATGGGTGCGCAACAGATTCTGGCGACGACGGTCTTTTGTAGCTGGCCTCTGCGAGGCCGGCGGGTCTTGATGGGCCGGCGTCACAGACCGCCGGCTACAATTTTCGCGAGGGAATGCCAGAATCCGTTGGCGCACCCATTGTCCATGTCCACAGTTCTCGGTTCCTTCCACGGAGCCCGAATTCGGCACATCCCGAGTGGCACTTTTTGGCGTACGAGGACACGCAATGCGGAAACTGTTCCCCTCTACCACTCGGCTCGGCTTGATGACGATGTGGTGAGCGTCCTTGCGGCTTAGGAATTTAACAGTTGAAACGGGCGTAGCGGTTTTGCGCTGATCAAATGGCAGTAGATGGCAGTAGATGGCAGTTTTTGGGAAGGGCTCCCAGCCGTCTCGCCCCCGCGCGACACGATTGACAACGAGTTTATTAGATAGCGAAGGCATTGGCGAATCGGCCTGGTGAGTCTGGACAGGTCGCAGTTCGTTCGCGCTACTCAAGAGGGCGATGACATGACAATCGTCGGTGCGCAGTTTCCCTCCTGTCCCTATATACAATATACCGGGTTTTGCAGAAATCGTTAATGCACCTACGCCCTTATGCTCGCCAATGCTGGTCGCGAGTGTAAATGCTGCCAGTATTTAAGAATATTTCCAAAATTTTATTTTGGAAATATTAGCGCACGCAGCGATCAGGTGAACGCTGACGCACTGATCTTTCTGTGGCCGTGCTCTGAACCAGCGAGGCGAACATTGAGCGGGCCATCACGCAACACTGGACGCCGAGAAATGCGTCAATGGCGAGACGTAACCGGCGGCAAGCGGATCCAGTCCCGCCGATAGGAGGCCGGCAGGTCGGTGCCGCCGCCCGCCAAGCTGATGCGATAGGACGTCTGGGAGATGATCATCGCGGCGTTAACTCAGAGATCAAATTGGAATCAGACAGAGACGAGATCAGGCGATGATGGGTCGATACCCGCTAATCGTATATTGAGAATTATCCACCGTCGGTTGCATGGCCCGTTTCCGTCCGCCCATTCGAGGGGATAATCACGAGAAATCCAGCTGCGTGCTCGTTTCATTCCCCACGAGAAATCCAGCTGCGTCCTCGTCAATCCCAAGATAGGCAGGTCCGAAGCATGGGTCGTATTGCGAGTGGGATTGGAGTAATTCCAGCTGAGGAGAAAATGAAACAGCTCGTTGTCTTCGACCTGGATGGAACGCTTGCCAAAAGCAAGTCACCGATCGACGCCAAGATGGCAGCACTCTTGGATAAATTGCTCGGTGTCGTCAAGGTCGCCGTAATTTCGGGTGCCAACTGGCCGCAATTTCAAAAACAAGTGCTTTCTCACCTTTGTACCGACGAACGTTTCGGATTCGAGCATTTCGCTCCCGTTCCCATTCGCGATCCCGGAAACCTCGCTAGCTACGCCCCGAACCCAATTTCCTGGTAGGGTTCACCAGGTTTATGCGAACTGATCTGGATCGTTACCTTCCGGTCCAATCTCCTGAGAAATTCCAGCAACTTGTCGGTGGTGAAGCGGCTGAAGTGCCCATTCAGCAGGTGCGACACTTCGGGCTGTTTGATCGCAAGCAGCTCGGCGATTTCCCGCTGTTTCAGCTTCCGAATGGTCAGCAGCTGATACACGTGGAACCCAAGCTTAGCCCGCGTGAACCGCTCATCGGCATCGTCCAGTCCCAGATCGGCGAAGACGTTGCCTGACCCGTCCTCAAACCCAGCGCTTTGATCGTTATTCTTCGTCTTTGTCATGCGCTGCCAACTCCTTTGCCTCTTTATACCGCTGTTTAATCAAGTCCACTTCGTGTTTAGGTGTCGCAATGCCCTTCTTCGATTTGCGGGCACCTGCCGGAAACGCCTGCACGTTGCTCCTGGTGTTCCGCAGCCACACCAACTGCCGCCGCACCGACGTCTCAACGCCTTCCTCTTCGTCCAACCTACCCCCCCACTTGCACTATAGGAGTTTTCCTATAAAGTCAAACGTTCCCGCAATCTTTGCGCCCCTCCTGCTGATGGGTAACTTGCGCATTCTTCGACAGAGGGTGCGCACAAGAAGGGCGAAGATTTGTGCGGAGTCTGGGTGCTTGAGGAGCGGTGAATGAGCCGCGAACATCCAAAATAGCTTGGAACTTGGTCTGATAACCTGGAAAAATGAAACCCGAGTCTGGAATTTTGCAATGCCGGTGAAAACTGGGGCTGAGAACAGCGCTGTGGAAACGGAAATGCGCTTCCTGACGCGAAATCTGTCCCACGCAATCAAGGACAATTCACTTTCCCTGGTTCTGTTCGCGCTTTTTCTCATCTGCATTTCCGCGCAGACTCTCTGCGGCTGGCGGCTGCAAAATGAGCTTCTTATTGTACACGGGCAGACTTCGATTGGCTTCTGGCGATATCTGACAACCGGTTCATTCTGGGAGGGTCTTGCCTCCAATTGGCAGGCGGCCGTATTGCAGCTTGGCTCGCTCATCGTGTTGAGCAGCTTTCTCTACCAGCGTGGCGCGCCGCATTCACGCGACCCGCATAAGCTGCCAAGCGAGCAAACGCGGCTTAGGGCTGCTCCGCTTCAGCTGGTTTTACCGCTATTCGCTGTCGCTGGCGTTCTTGCTTCTGTTTGTGTTGTCACTGGCGCTGCATGTCGTCGCCGGTGCCAATGCCTACAACGAGGACCGCGCGCTCACGGGCCAGCCGCCGATCTTGATCGCGGCATTTCTGGTTTCGGCCAAATTCTGGTCAGTAACGCTTCAAACGTGGCAGGCGGAATTTCTTGTGATCGCGCTCTACGTTGCGCTCTCCGTCTTTCTGCGGCAGCAAGGCTCGCCGGAGTCGAAGCCGGTAGAGTCGAGCAACGAAACAACTGGCGAGGCGAACAAATGAGCCACAGAGGGTTCGAAAGGCTCTGACAGTAACGAAAAACAAGTGACGAGAGTTGCGGTTGAAGACCTGGCTGAGCGACTACGCCGATTTTCCGCCACGCTCATCGCGGCGGCCCGTCGACTGATCCGTCTCCATGATCAGGGCGTGCGCTATCGGTGCTCCGTGACAATAGGTACTTGACTACGAAAGAGTTCGCTGCATTCATCGGGCTCAGCACAGGAGGTCAGGCTCTTTGCGGGTTATATACTCATATAGAGGCTGAAAGCTGCGATAGCCGGCCGTTTCTGTGCCGAACATCTTGCACGTTCTGTCGGCGATGATGTCCGCAATGACGGAAGGCGTACCCGCTGCTTCTGCTAGCAATTGAACATGACAACAGCGCTCCAAAGTAATGAACCACCAGGCAGCGGAATCCACGGACGTTCCGACGGTAAGTAATCCGTGATTGGCCAGCACGACGGCTTTGTAACTCCCGAGTGCCTCGACGAGCAGCGAGGCCTCTTCCGTAGAGTCGACCACGCCACCAAATCGTTTGAATACCGCATGGTCGGCATAGAACACGCACGCATCTTGAGTGATGGGATCGAGAAGTCTTCCTGTCGTTGACCACGCTTTACCAAAAACGGAATGAGCATGAGCGGCCGCGATAACCTCCGGTCGGGAGGCGTGAATGGCCGAATGGATGGCAAATGCTGCGGGGTTGATTCGGCCCTCCCCCTCGAGGACTGCTCCCGCATGATCAACGAGGATCAGATCGGAAACGCGGATCAGCCCAAAATGGCGGCCGTACGGGTTTACCCAGAAAGCATCCGTGCGAGCCGGATCGCGCGACGTGATGTGGCCCGCCGTACCCTGCTCGAATCCGAAGTGCGAGAATAGTCGGAATGAAGCTGCCAGGCGCTGCTTTCTGTGCAGTCGTTCCAGATCGATCGGTTCGCACTTCTGTTCTGACGAATCGCCGTGCATGGGGATCACTTCTCGCTCAGGCTGCATCAGGTTTAAGACAAATCGTGTGGCATTTGCTAGCGATCGCTTCGCGAAGTCCCAGTTTGCGACCCTCGAACTCGGCCGGCGTGCCGCGGGACGGAGTCCCGGCACGCGATGTCATCCCCGATCATCGCCGAGTATCGTACTTGTATATCTGTCGCCCCTGTCGGGGATCACGGTCAAGAGGTGTGTGCCGCGGCCCTTGCCGTCGGCGACCTGTGTCGATGCCCAGACCGCGGCCCCGGCGGAAATTCCCACGAAGAGTCCTTCGGATTTCGCGAGACGTCTGCACATTTCAAGGGCATCTTCCTCATAGACCGTAATAATGTTGTCATAAATGCCAGTATCAAGGATGCCCGGCACGAATCCGGCACCGTTTCCTTCGATACCATGTTTCCCTGGCTTCTCCCCGGAGAGGACGGCCGATCTTTTCGGTTCAACCGCATAAATCTTGATCGCGGGGAAGCGTCTCCTGAGCGCCCTTCCCACACCTGTGATGGTTCCACCGGTGCCGACGCCCGCAACGAAGTAGTCCAGTCCGGTATCTGCGAACGCCTCCGCGATCTCGACGCCGGTGGTTCTCTCATGGACGGCAGAGTTGGCCTGGTTCGTGAACTGGTTCGGCATGAAATACCCATGCTTGGCCGCGAGATTCTTTGCGGTCTCGACGGCGATGCTCATGCCGTCGCCCGCGGGGACAAGCAGCAATTCGGCACCCAGGGCCCTGAGGATGCCCATCTTGTCGACCGACATGATCTCGGGGATCACCAGGATGATGCGGTATCCCTTCTGCGCGGCAACGAAGGCCAGCCCGATGCCCGCGTTGCCGGAAGTGGGTTCGATGATGGTGTCACCGGACTTGAGCGCTCCGCTGGCTTCCGCTTCCTCGATCATCGCCGTAGCCATCCGGTCCTTCACACTGCCGCCCGGGTTGAAAAACTCCAGTTTCGCCCATATGGTCGACGAGCCCTCGGAAGCGATTTTGTTAAGCCTTACCACGGGGGTGTCACCGATCAGTTCGGTGGCCCGCAAGACCTTGCGCATCTCCGTTGCTCCCGTGCCTGATGTTGATTCCGCCAAAGCCGGTAACGAAAGGGCTCGCGGCAGTGGATTTCGAGGAAAGTGGGGTGTTTCGGACCCGTCATCGGCCAGCCGGCATGCGGTCGGGCTCTACCTTTGAAGTGATGATGGTATCCGATGGCGGCCGCCAGGGTCCACCCTTGCCAGGATCCTCAAGAAGCGGGGTTGGCATCATCCATCCATCCCCAGGCCGCGAGAAAATGAAATGCGCCGTCGAACGCCAGGTTGAGTGCGATGCCGCAAGCCGCGGCGACCAGAATCGCGGCATACATCGCCGGAATGCGGAACGTGATCTGCGCGTTGAAGATGGCCTGGCCCAGGCCGGTGGCGGTCCCCACGATCATTTCGGTCGCGATCGTTACGATAAGGCTCAGGGACAGAGAGGATTTCATGGCCGCCACCACTCCCGGTAGAGCCGGCAAGAGAAGGCCCTCGACGATCTGCTGCCACCAGCGGGCCTGATGCATCTGAAATAGTCGGCGAGGGGTGGCGCCTGCCGAGCGGACAGCCGCGGCGACGATCACGGCCGACGGCCAGGCGCAGACGAAGGCGGAGACGGCGACCTTGGCCGAGTCGCCAATGCCGAAAAACAAGAGAAAGGCAGGGAACAGGGCGGTGGACGGTACGGAGCGTAGAGCGTCGAGGACGGGACCGAGAATCGCTCGCGCGGCAGAGACACCGCCGACGAGCAATCCGACGGGGATGCCCACTCCCATGGCGATCAGGAACGCCAGGACCGCCCGCCCTAAGGTGGCCGCCGCCGCGCGAGGCAATTCGCCGTTGGCCACACCTGCCAAGAGCGCATGAAAGGTCGCGCTCGGAGTGGCCACAAAGAGTGGGTCAACCCAGCCGGCCTCAGTCGGGACCGCCCACGCCGCCGCCAGCACGATCCAGCCGCACGCCGCGGCGGCAATCCGGCCCGTCAACATTCGGACAGTTTTAGAGGTCACGGCAACATCCCTTTGGCGTTCACACGCGAGTCGAACATTCCTTGCTCGCGCATGAGATCGGCGACCTTCTGCCGCCGGGCCAGTCGATTTCGTCGACCGTCACGAATCGATCGATCGCCGCATGTTGAGCGACATCCGGCGACACCCCCAGATGCCGCTCGAGCGAGCTGCGCGCCTCCGGCTCATGCTCGCGGATAAACCGGACGGAGTCGTCGAGGACTTCGCGGATTGACCTGGCCAGGCCGGGATCGATCGACGCTGTCTTCGACTGGATCACCCCTCCGCCATTGAAGAACGGCTTGGCGACATATTCCTCGAGCGGCAGGACCGAGAGGAACCGTCCCTTTCCCGAGTTTACCGCTTGCCACGCGTAGATATCCTGAATAAAGAGTGCATCAACATCGCCCCGCGCCAGCGCTTGCAGCAGGAAGCGCTGGTCGACCTGAGTGAGAGAATAGCCCTGTTTGCCGATCCGCGGATCGAGGATCAACTTGAGGAATGCCTTGGGGGTTGGACTCGGCCAGGTCACGATGCGCTTGCCCCGGAGGTCCTCGATTTTGGCGACTTGCGATCCTGCCGGCACGATGAGGGAGTAGCTCTTGTTCTCCTGGCCGTAGATCAGGCGCACCCGCCCTGGCGAGGCCGCCTCGAGCGCGAATACGCCACCGGAGCCGATGGCAGCGACCTCAGCGTCTCCTCTGAGGAAAGCGTTGATGACGTCGTTGGTGTTATTGAAAAAGACCAGGTCGCTGGCGAGGCCGTGAGACTCGAAAAGCTTCTGGTCGTAGCGCGACCAAAAGCGGCAAGTAGAAGGCCGCCTGCGAGACGGCCAGACGAACGACGCGCGGAAGTGGTTGAGCCGGCTGCGCTGGACGTTGACGGGCCGCCACGGCCGGAGCGTTACAAAGGTGACGGTTGCGGCGATAGTCGCCGCGATCGCCAAGCCGGCGATGCCCAACAGCCGGGTCCGATGCGTCACGGCGGATCCCTCGTCAGAGTTTGGTCATTTCGACGCTCAAAGCGTTGCGAATCGAGGGCCGGATCGCTGCGGTGAAAAGGGACACATCCCCTCCAAAGTCGGAACGGGCGAGTGTCGCGACGACACGGAGCGGCGGACCTTGCGTTAGCAGTACGACATCGGCAAGCTCGGCCGCCTGCTCCGGCTCGTGGATCGCGCAGACCATGACGCGTCCGGCCTCCAAGGCGGAGACCCGTAAGAGCTCGGCGGCGGTCTCGCGACGCACCACATCCAGCGCAGAGAATGGCTCGTCGAGGATCGCCAAAGACGCCGGAGAGACGACGCAGCGGGCCAGGAGCGTCAGTTGCTGCTGGCCGCCCGATAGCCGTCCGGGCCGACGCCTCTCCAACCCCGCCAGATTCAAGGCCGCCAGGGCCGCGTCGAGTGCAGCCGAGGACGGCTCCGGCCATGACGACACCCCGGCTGGCCTGACAGACCACGGCCACAGGTTGCTGCGCACCGTCCGCCACTGAAACAGCGCCCGTCGGTAGTCCTGCGGAAGATACTCGCAGGGAACCGATCCGTCGTCGAGGCCGGAACTCCAGCGCACGCTGCCGGACTCGAGCCGGATCAACCCGGCCAAGGCCCGGAGCAGCGTCGACTTGCCGCAGCCGTTAGGCCCCATGAGCACCACGATTCCCGGGCCGAGCCGGAGCGACAGTCCGGCGAGCACTGGGGCTCCGTCGCGGTAGCGGAACGTCGCGCCGGAGACTTCCAGAACTCTTGTGGTCGATTTCAAAGATTAAAGTTCCACTGGTCTTCAGCCAGCTTGAATACACGGACAATCAGGAGCTTCTTCGACTCGTCCAGATCCTGCTTCAGCGTCTCGATGATCACGGTCACCAGGATTTGAAGGCCAACGGCGAGGTAGATCATCCCGACCATGATCTGGAGTGATGCCATGATCTTTCCGGTGAAGTTGGCCGGCGCAAAGTCGCCAAATCCGGTCGTCCCGAGCGTGACTACATTCAGATAGACCGCGTCCACGCTCATCCGTATATGGTCGCCCACGGTCTTGAATTCGTGGGGAGACGGGCCGTATACGGGTCGCGGTTGCGCGGGGGGATGGATCCTGTCCAACCCTACCAGCACCGTCGACGCGAGACAGCAGACGAATAAGAGTCTTAACCATAACAGAACGAAAGAACTAACGTGAGCGAAGGCGATACGTCGCGCGGCCAAAACGAAATGTCTATTTACATATTGAGATAGGATCTTATTTCGATCGCTCCCGCGCGGGACTACCTCGGTTTTCCAGAAGTTGTGGTCGATCCCCAGGACCAAGCGATACTGGTCAATCCGCTCGGTCTCATCTCGAAGTAAATTCAAGGCAGTAAATGCATAGAGCTCGAGCAATCCCTGCCAGAGCTCCAAGGCGAAACAAACGACCAAGGCCGACGCGAAGACCCAATAAATCCAGGTCGACTGAAAGCTGAAGCAGCTCGCGAAAAAAAGCGTTACGGCGGTGCCACAGAATAGCGGTAAGGAAAACCTCGACAGGAACGACGTTCGCTGTCGCTCCAAATACCGCTTCTCGAGCTGTTCCTCAACCCCCTCGATCAGCCAGTTCCAGATTGCCGGCCTCTTGGTGCTGCTGAGCGTCCGGCTTCCGATCTTTGGCGGATTGATCTCGAGACTTGCGGTCTCCGGGACCGGCTCTCTGAAATCCTGATCAGTCGAATCGTCATTGATTGCCATCTGTTTTGTGATCTTTAGAAGAGAAGCACTATGATCCAACAATCTTTTTGATCGTATCAGCGAAACTCTGGTATTCCTTTCCCACGACGACCGATGGCGAGGCGATTGTGCCCCAGTCGAAGAAAGTAATTGTAATACCAAACTCCGCCGCGAGTCCGTCGCGCAATATTGAATTGCCGGAATTCCGGCGTATCCTCTCCGCTGATGCCGAAGGTCGCACTCATGAGGATCGCCTGCGTGGGTAGATCTTTCCGGCGGCCGAGTCGCTTCGCGTACTTGTAAAGCGTCTCAAGGAGTTGTAGCCCCCGTTTCCAAGCATGGGACTTGTTGAGCGCTTGGTCGCCCTCCCAGAGGACCAGATCAAAGATCAACAGGTCGGGTCTGACATCGAGAACGTCGTCAAATGCCACTCCGGACGCGATCTCGTTCTGGTCCCACGAGGAGAGGGAGAACTCCGAGAGCCACCATAACTTTTCGTCGCGGTTTGGGACTGCCTCGCGGATGCGGCTGCATACGATGTCATACCGCTCGGTACGACGGTCATCGACAACCACTACCGTGAATGACTTGCTCATGAATGGAGGGACTCCGGCGGGTGACAAGTTCCGATGATCGACCCGCGCGTCATGGCCAGTATCAGACCAAGGTGGAACCGAACACTCATCGATCCCTGCAAGAGACGGCGAAAGTACGGCGAATCAGGTTTGCGAGTCGCTGCCTCGACTTGCAATGGCAGACCTGATCTTTTCCCCGAAGCGACTGCGAGCCATTCCTTGATCGGTCGAAGGCTGGGAGAGGTTTCCCCGATGGAAGAATTCGATCGCGATAGCAAAATCATCGGCCACCGACCTCTTTGCCAGGTCGAATTGCCGGAATTCCGGCGTATCTTCTCTACCGACGCCGAAGGTCCCACTCATGAGGATCGCCTGTGTGGGTAGATCGTTCCGGCGGCCGAGTCGCTTCGCGTACTTGTAAAGCGTCTCAAGGAGTTGTAGCCCCCGTTTCCAAGCATGGGACTTGTTGAGCGCTTGGTCGCCCTCCCAGAGGACCAGATCAAAGATCAACAGGTCGGGTCTGACATCGAGAACGTCGTCAAACGCCACTCCGGACGCGATCTCGTTCAGGTCCCACGGGGAGAGGGAGAACTCCGAGAGCCACCATAACTTTTCATCGCGGTTTGGGACTGCCTCCTCGATGAGCGTGCGCAGGAGTTCCATCTCCCCGGAACTGGGGTTGCCCACGAACATCACGTGGACGGGCGTGCTCACGGATCGGACCTCTCCAGCGGGCTGCTGAGCGTCGGCACGGCCGGTTTGTCGGTGATCGCGAAGGTTGGTCCGTCGAACCACGATTGGAACTTGTCGAGCTCGGAAGCCGCGTCCGGACGGTACTTGGTCCAGAGGTGGACGTCGACTCCGAATCCGATAAGCCCTCGCTCGTGAGCGCAGCGAAGCAACCGCTTCCACATCGGATAACTATCGTTCGGATGCAAGTGAAGATCCATGATCACATGAGAGCATCCCTGCTTGAGAAGAGTCAAAAACTCGTCCTCGAGGCGATCGCCCCAATCCGGTCGCTGATGGTCGATCGCGAGTGCGACGACGTTGTCATTCGGAAATGAAGAAACGATTTGCTTTACATCGCGCTCTTCGTCCTCAACGAGAAGTATCGTCCGCCCGGTCGTCATGCGACCCTCCGATCTCGAACCACACTTTCGTGCCCACGCCCCGCACTTGCTCGTCGCCGACTTCGCCGCCTAAAATATTCTTAACGATATAATGGGTCAGTTTCAACCCAACACCCCTACGTGGGTTAGATACGACCGAGCGGTCCCGGCCGGCCGGTTCATTCACCTCCGTCGACGCCTCGGGAAAGTCCTGTTCGCCGATCGATTCGAAATCGAGCGGGTCGCCTTCACCTTTGCCGTTGTCGGCAACTTCGAAACCAGCAACTGCCGCCCGGCAAAACCTTGGCAGTTACCTTGATAACGAGCTGTTCGGCAATTGCATGGTCCACAGCGTTGCTCACGAGGTTTTCTAGCACCTCGGAGACGAACGTGCGGGGAATGCGAACCCTGGCCGCATCGAGGTCGAACTGGAAAGAGATCGCCGGCCGCCGCCTGCGCACCACCATCTCGGGGAGCCAGAGGGAGTCCTTCACGAACTCGTCCAGTCGATCCTCGTGCGCGGTTTCCCATGCATGCTTGCCGAGCGCTGTGGCGTCTGAATCGATTGACGATTGCGTCATATCTACGAGTCTCAAAACCTCGCCACGCACCCGATCGAGCGTGGCCCTGGCGTCCGCCGGCACGTCCGTTCGTTTCGGCAGGTCTTCGATCGCCCACGCGATGCCCGTGGCGAGCTTGCGGAGGTCGTGTGCGATTTGATGTTGATGGAACTTGGTCGCTTCGTTTCGCACGCGCTCTTGATAGAACAATTTCCTGCTGACATCCTCTTCGACCGCTCTCAACCGGTAGATCGCAAGTCGCGTCACGGCGTTGGAGACCAGCAGGTCCGCCGAACGGGGGATGCGGCGAGAGTAGAGCACCGAACCCCCGACAATGTCCTGCTGGATATGGATCGTCGTGAACAGGAGGTTGCGCTCCCAGTCCTGGGGCTGGCCATTTGTCTCATAGCGGTAAATTCGGTAGGTGCGCCGGGTGGATGTCAATGCGGTCAGGAGGGCGAGGCCCTTCGAATCAATAACCGGTGCCGTTTCAAAGCCCTGAAAGGCACCTATCATTTGGCTCTTGGAATCGTTCAAGAGGCACTGGACTTCATCATCGACCGTGGGTTTGTGACGGTCACGTCGGGCCTGATCCCGCATGAGGTCAAAGAATTCTTGAATAATGGCCCATTTTTGATGTTCTCCGATTTCGTCGAAAGCTGTTTCGATCGCCTCCTTGAGGTGCATGCTCCGGCCGCGCCGTGGAAGGTGCTCGTAGATGACTCGCTCGTCCACCAGCCCAAGCTGCACCGCCAGCCACATCCAGGACTTCTCGAGTCGGGCGATCGACATCGTGAGGGTTGCGACATTCGGCAGGTCGTCCACGTCCGAGCTCTTTCGGTCGCCACTGTACATCCTGAGCCGCAATGGGACCGGCAAGTTCCAGCTCGAATAAGGCGATTGGCCCTTGTACGGATGCTTGGGA
Source organism: uncultured Isosphaeraceae bacterium (assembly GCA_963850935.1). Classification (GTDB taxonomy): domain Bacteria; phylum Planctomycetota; class Planctomycetia; order Isosphaerales; family Isosphaeraceae; genus CAWFRS01. The sequence continues at coordinate 185,490 of CAWKNT010000021.1, read as the reverse complement.
TCCTCGGCAGCAGTCTTCAGGTCCGGGCGACTTGCACACAAGGCGGTCTCGATCCGCTCGGTCCGCCGACGTTTCTGACTCGGACTGGGCACCAAGCCGATCGCACGACGATATTGAAGCGAGACGAGATCGATGGTTCGAGGATCGTGATCACACCGGAACGTCTGCCATCGATCGACCATCTCCTGGGCGATCGTTTCCAGTATTTCGCTCAGTGACTCGAGGAAGGTCCCTCCCTCGCCGGCCTCGCCGATTTTCTTCGTGAGGCTCTCGATCAATTCGAGATAGAATTTAAAAACGACATCGTATGATTCCTTCTGCCCGGTCCCGGTCTCTTCTGTCATCATCGTTCTCCGCTCCGTGGAGGCCCATTTGCCTCGCGACGCGCACACAGGCCGCTGCGTTCATGGCAATTGTATCGGCTGGAGGATGCCACGAGAATCGCCTCCGAGTCGCGATCGACGAGGATCGCTACCCGGCGAAATTGGTGCCCAACGCCAGCAGTACCGTCGACACAACCAGATTAGGGTTGACCTGCTTCCATCGACCTTGAAGCAGCATCACGAGGAGAACCGTGATAAAGCTCGCAACCATCGCCTTGTCGAGGCCACAGGGATACATTGTGACGAGGATACATGCAAGCACTGATGCAATCTCGCCCAACCTCATCGTCTTGAACCCGTTCCATCGGGGGATCAGAAGCAGGCCCACCTAGAAGAGCGGCCCGATGAATTGGGCGATGCTTCCATGGAAATCAAGTATGAACAGCACAAGAATTGTGGACCATATCCTCGGATTGCGGATCACGCTGACATTGAGTGCGAAAGTGCACTTCATCATCTCGCCGGACAGTTCGACGTGCTCGGTTGCTTTTCCAATTCCAATCGCGTGAGCGAGAACGGCCGCACCGATTATACTCAGCATCACGGCTCCTCTGATTCGCAACAGTCGCAAGAGCGCCCGTACGAACGCTTTCCCCGCCTGCGCGCGGCTGTTCAAACGGTCGATTCCAGCTCGGGTCTGTCCGTACTGTGGAGCCGCTGTTCGATGTACTCCTCGGCGGCCTCATTCTTGATGTACAGGTGCCAGATGAAAGCCAGGTCAAAAGTCAAGACAGCCAACCACCAGAGGTAGAAGAGAGCGGCGCCGGCGAGGAAGACCGGCCAAACGGGTCCCTGGATCCGGGCGGCGTCGGTGACGACCTGGAGAGCGGCGGCGTCTGCGGTGTGTCGTCGGTCTTCCCGCGCCATCTCCTCAATAAGTAAGTTCTCATTAATCAACTCAATTTCGCTGAGCTTGCTCTGCAGCTTCGGCCGCGGAGCCCAGTGGCGGGAGAGCTCATCCATGTCGCCTTCCAGCGTCGTTCGCCTGGCTTCGAGAACTTCGCGGTGCGCGATCAGCAGATCAACCGCATTTTTCGTGGCGGTCTTCTCCTCCAATTCGGCCGGGGAGCCTCCGCGCTCCTTGTTCGTAGCGATCTCTTGTTGCAGCGTTTGTCGATCTTTCTCGAGGCTGCGCCGATAGTCGGAGAGCCGATTTTCGAGCGTCTTGATCCTCCGGTGAAGGATATTGATCATCCGGTTCTGGCGATCGACCCTGGGGCCCAAACGGTTGTAGCTGATTTGTGCCAGCACGACCAACGACAGCACCAAGCCGCTCGTGTAGAGCAGCGGTTTGAGGCCGACCCTCGGGAACCGCTGACTTACCCTCCACGCCGTGACCCCAACGACCCACGCAACGAAGACCACGCCCAACGAACGGCCGAGCGGCAGGGGCACGTGGCCCGGGATGACGAGGTTCGCACAATCGAGCAGCGGACTCACGATCCTGAGAACGAGGTAGCATACCCACACGGGCAACACCGTGAGGAACACCGGTACGGCTGTTCGCGTGTTGGCAGGGAGATCTGCTAAAAACTTACCCCGAGTGCACCAAATTAGCAGGGCCCACACAACCGATAAGAGCACGGCAAGAGCGACGCTGCTAGTGGTATAGGCGGCCCCGAGAAACATCGCGATGCTGGCTTGGTTTTCGGGAGAGACAAGAATTATGTACGTGGACGAGGCCGCCAGTCCCAGCAGCGCCCAAAGGCGTTGCTTTGGCCTCTTGGTCAGGCGCGGAATGCGTGCGATGAGGGTCGTCCCCGCCAGGATGCCGAAGAGCCCGAGGACATTCCGGACGATCTCGCCCGGCAATTCGAGTGCGGTGCCGACGGGATCGAGGCACGCGCGAAGGGCCTTGTACATCACATAGACGCCGAGAAAGAGCAGACCCGCCGAGAGCAGGTAAGGGAGCGTGTAGTTGCTCACCCACGCCAGCTTGATGGTCACGGGCGGACTGAACCGCTTTTGCGACATAGGTGGCAAAATCTGCCCGGTCGGATCGACGACGGTTTGGAGAAAGTGGCCGAAGACATCCGGATCCCGCCAGTAGTCGTTATGGGCCGCACCGGGGAAGAAATAACGCGAGAACCCGATGTCACCGCCGAACTCGTCGGCCTCCGAGCCACCAGCTTTACTGCGAGGTGTACCGGGGATCGTTTTCGTGCTCGACTGTTTGTCTTGTGGGTCGTTGAAGTTGAAGAATGGCGTCCAGCGATGATGAGCCATCCACCGTCGAGTCGACCTGAGGTTGTAAGCGACGGGGTCGCCATAATCGTAGTAATTCCTCCACTGGATAGGCTGCATCCCATTCGGCAGTTTGTCCGGGGCCACGAACTCGCTGAACAGCTCCGGCCAGAGCCAAACGTGCTTGTTGAGTGGGGAGCCGATCGTCATGAGCCCCTTGACCCGCTTGGTCCACTCCGCGCTGCTCGATAGCCCTTTGAGGAGGCCCATAAAAGTGATAACTGTTCCCTCGCTGTGTGCGATGATGTAGAGGTCAGCCTCTGGGAAGAATTCGTTCGTCGTCTCAACTACCCTTCGAAAGATGTCGAGAAGCTCTTCACGGTAGTTGTCGAACTCGGTAACGACCTGGACGTCGTTGAGGTAGTCGATGAGCAGTTTCTTGAGGTTGAATCCTGCACGTCCCGCCAGGAATGGTACGCGATCGACGACAACGACTGCCTGGATCATCTCGTCGAGAACTTGCTGGACCAGTTCGGTGTCGTGGCGAGCCTGCTCCTTGTCGGCATGGGTGTATTTCCAGTGCTCGTGCTGAGCGCGAAGTTCCAGCCGCTCAACCAGGGTCCGCGCCAATTCGTCGGCTCTTCGAGAATGTACTTCTCTGCCGCGGGCTTGCGCGGCACGTCGGCCCAGTAGATCTCGGCGAACCCGCAGTTCACGTGCGGATCGCGGTCGGGGTCGGGAAGGTAGGCCCGCGTGACCGTCGCAATGGTTCCGTGAAATCGGCCCAGGGGCATTGCGGCCGGCTGGCCGACATAGTCGCAGACGCGGTGCGCGACCGATTGGATTGTTGCGAAATTGAACTGGTCGCCGATCCCGTGAACGGCGATCAGGATCTTCTTGACCGGGAACCACTCGCGGAGGAACTGCGCCAGTGGCCCGCGGAGTTCCTCGGCGAACTTGCTCCGCCGGGCGCCGGGGGTCTGCTCAAATTCGCCCAGGAACTCGCCAACCTTTTTCAGCACATTATCGATGGTTTGTTGATGCGCGTTGGGTTGACCCGAATCTGTCCCGTCCGCGAGTTCGGACCACTTCTTGCGGAACTCGCGCAGTGCACTTTCAAGGGCCTTCAGCGTTCGTTTGAGGTGCTCGGGCGGATCGGCATTCGACTCTGAGCTGTCGGTTTGCGGCGTTATCGCGCCATCGGCGACCGCACAGGCTCGCTCGGCTTCGACCAACTGGACCAGGCATGCGAGTAGCTTTTGACGATGTCGGGCCAATTCTAGTCGGCGTTCTGGGCTGATTGAACTAAACTCCGCCTTGCTCATCATTGCGGCCCTCGCTGGATCGAGCCGATGGGACCAAGCTGGTTGCACGTACGGAAACGATCGTCATTTCCTGCAAATCGGTACAGCCCTCGTCCCTAGCGAGATGCCGGATTGTTGGCGGGATCCGTGGAGCTCGGCGTCCCTGGAAGCGTCGTCCCTCCAAGGATGTGCCGAAGAACCAGCAGACGCGGAAGCTCCACTGGCGCTCCTTCGAGTCGCCAATAAAACACGACTTATTTGCTGGGTCAACGATCTAGCGCAGGAACTCCTTATTCGCAGGCAGCGACATGTCAGGCTAGTTGGACTATGCCGCTCACTCTGTGCGCGATGAGCCGAAACTTCGGAATCAACCCGTTAGCTTGCCTCTGCGAGGTGCTCGATCGGATCAGGACCGATCCGGCACGCCACTTGTAAGAGCTGCTACCTGACCTGTGGCAGGGGCGTCGCCAGACCCCTGGCCCCACATCGGACTTGCCGCTAGTTGGCCAGGAGCGACTGTTCGCTCCGGATGAGCTCGGGCGCGAGTGTGCGGGCCAGCCCGGACAGTCGTATCGACACTGTGCTCCGAGCAATATCCCGCCCCCCACAGAGCGATTTGAAGATGGGATCCGCCGAGAGCCTTCGGTTAACGTGCGGCCGGTGCATATATTCGAATTTGACGCCAACGTAGAAGATTCGACCGCCAAGTTTGCCCGAATTCTCTGATCAACCTATTGTGATGCGGATGCCCCGAGGCGATGATCTGTAGGAATGATGCCGAGTTGGCTCGTAAATGAACCAGCGGCTTCTTGCGAACGCTCCATCCAAATGAAATCCGGCGTTCCGAAATCGGAACGATACGAAGATGTATCCAGTGTTTCATTCATAGTAGAAGGAGTCGATTCGATGGCAGGCCGTGTTTTCGGTGGCGTCATGCTCCTGCTAGCGGTCGGAGCCTGGGCCGGTGATCAAACTCCGGATACACCTGGACGAGAGGCCGGAGAACACGCCCGCCCGGCCGAGAGTGCGGCAACTGCCCGTCGTCGCATGCTCTATCACCTTCCCGAGGGGAGTGAGATTTTCCCGCTCGACTGGCTCCTGGCATTGAAGAGCGCAAAGACCGGTAAACCGTTCCTCGAGGATCCTGAGAGATTCGGCCTGATTCCAGATCCTGAAACGCTCGACATTCCTGGACTCGAGGGGGTGAGATTGCCGATCGGCCTGACCGTCGGCACACCCCGGGATGTGGCCGCCGCCGTCGCCGCCATCAAGCGAGCTCAAGGCCATCCTGACCCGCCGCTCACGATGCCTATGGTCGGTGTCAACTGCGCGGCCTGCCATGTGGGCCGGCTCCGTTACCACTGCAAGGACCTCCCGCTCATCGAAGGCGCCCCAATGTATTCAACATTGATGCCTTCTACCTGGAACTGTTCCAATCGGCGGCGGAGACCGTCAACGACCAAGACAAACTCGCGGCATTCGTGAACGACCTCGGGAAAGTGGGAGCAAAAAGCGAACTCTCAAAGATCCTGCTCACGTCGTATGCGCGAATCAAGAAGAACCCACCCCAGGTCGGCAGTGCCTTGGGGAAAATGGAGAACGTCCTCGAAGTTCTCCAGCAAGCAGGCGCTGTGCTACCCAAGGTCGTCGACCTTCTGCGAGAACTTGGACTCTATGACGAAGCGAATCCGCCGAGCCGGTTGCACGAGGATTCCGGTTTGCTGCTGCACCGTCTCGAGTTTTTGAAGACGCTCAGGCGCCTGCACACAACCGGCGAACAGGTGACTAGCCCCGGACCAGGACGCATCGATGCTTTTGGCAACGTGCGGCGACTTTATTTCAAGGATGCACCCAAGGTTTCACTCAACTCGCCGGTCAGCTTTCCCTACCTCTGGGGTGTCAGGCAACGCGAGTGGTACCATTGGGACGGAAACACCAACTCGCTCATGGAGCGGAATATTGGCCAGGCAATGGGGCTCGGGGCAATTGCCGATCCGAAGACCGGTGCATCGACAATCTTGCCTTTAAATATACACGAATTGGAAAAATCTTTCGCCAAGATACCACCCCCCGAATGGCCCAAAGAACAGTTCAGGCCCGTTGATACCACATCGGAAAAGTATCGGACAGGCGCCGACCTATACCTGCAACATTGCGCGAACTGCCACGATCGACAGGAGGGAGGCCAGAAGCATCCGGACGGTGGCATCACCTATGCCGTTAAGGAGATCGGGACCGATCGACATCGCGCCACTGAACTTCGCCGAGCCGCTCGAGGACCAGAAGCCGTTCACCGAAGGGTTGCAGCAAGTCGCGGCAAAGGTCAAAAAGCATGCCATCGCGGCGAATCCAGGCAAGCACCCAGATGTTCTCGACCTTCCCGACGACAAGATCCGCTGGCTGGAGACTTTCGGCTACGTTGCACGGCCGCTGGAGGGAGTCTGGGCCAGTCCTCCGTACCTTCATAATGGATCGGTCCCTACGCTCGACGACCTGCTCAAGCCAGAAGACGAACGTCCGGTCTGCTTCCCTGTGGGGCACCGCGAGTACGACCCCGTCAAGCTCGGCTACGTCTCCGAATTCGATAAGGTGCCCGCAGCCGAACGCTGTCGTTTCTTCGTGTACGACACCCGGATCAAGGGCAACAGCAATAAAGGTCATCTTTACGGTACACGTCTAAACTCGTCCGAGCGGGAAGCACTCCTCGAGTACTTGAAGGTGATGAAGCCTCCGGACGTGCATGCGCCGGTCGACCGAGCGGCGTCACCTAACCAGGGAATGGAGAGCATCCCCAAAGAAGAAGAACGCTACATCAAGGAGCTCATGGATCTCCAACTCGAGCAAATGACGATGATGGCCGCGCAGAGGAACACGAAGCCGGTGGAGCGTGGTCAACATCCCAAGCATCACGGATTCCTGCGTGCGAATTTTACGGTCCTGGACAAGCTGCCCGCGAAACTACGTTTCGGCATTTTCCGCGAGCCGAAGACCTATACCGCTGTGATCCGCTTTTCCAGTACTGCCGAACAAGATGATGGCGTGATCGACAACCACGGGATGGCTATCAAGGTTTTGGGTGCGAAGCCGAAGATTCCGAACGACGAGCACAAAGATGAGGAGACCACGACCCAAGACTTTGTGCTCCTTGACCATCCGCTCTTCTTTACACCGAACGTCGCGAGCTTGGTCGCATTCAGCAGGAAGAAGAAGGACTTAGTGGTGAAGGAACAACTGAAAGGCAATGACCTCTTGGAGGCCCTGAGATCATCTTTTCCGAACGAGGTGAGGCTGCTGGAGGGGAGGAAACAACACATTGAGAGCCCGCTCGGGACGAACTATTTCAGCACGACCCCGTACAAACTGGGTGAGTTGGCCGTCAAGTACAGTGCCAAGCGTGAACAGGCCAAGGACAATCTTCGTGAAGTGCTGGTCGAACAATTGCGGCCGCACGGGCAACCGGTGAGGGCAACAACGACGACCCATCTGGCGGCAAGATTCGGTTTTTACATTCAGCGCCAGGGCGATCCAATAGCCATGCCGATCGAGGACCCGACTGTCGAATGGACGTCGACTTGGGAGAGGGTGGCGACGATCGAAATTGACGCCCAGGGCTTCGATTTCCCCGAGAGGTGGGATTGGGGAAATAGGCTCTCATTCTCTCCCTGGCACGCGCTCGATGACCATCGTCCCTTGGGGGGCATCAATCGGGCTCGCAAGATCGTTTATCCTGCCAGCTCCAAATTGCGTCACGAGAACCTGAATGCTCCGAAAGAGCCGACCGCGGCGGATATCCCGATGAAGCACTAATACGTAGACCCGTGGTATTCGTTGCGCAGTAGGTCGGGCTTTCCAGCCCGACTCCCCCGCTAGAGGCCACTGCGTCAGGCTCGAAAGCCTGACCTACGGCAGACTGCGCGTTCTCACTTTATCGCTCCGTGAAGCCAGGTGTGATCCCTGCGGCCATTCGCGCTGGGTTGGTGATTCCCTGGTTTTTCATCCAATCGTCAGCACGAGCGATCAGGGCGCGGCCCTCGTCGCCTCCGACTAGATTGCCCAGGTGGCGGCGAGCCGCGGCTGCGTAAACTCCCATAGAGACGGACTCGAAAGCGTCGACCGCGGCGATCAATTGCCTCCGGGCGTCTACAGAATCGCCGCGCACCATCGAGGCACCCGCCCTGGTCGAAAGCGCCTGGGCGGATGCCCATGGCACCCTCTGTCGGTCGAGCTGGCGAGCAATGCCTTCGGCGACGCGGAGCATCGGCCGAGGGTCGTCGGCGACGGCCGCCGCTGCCACTGCGCAGCGGCCGCTGGAATGGAGGATATCGATCCGCAGTAACTGGACACGGAGCAAGAGCGATGCGTCGAGCGCTGGCCGCGATGCGCAAAGTCGGCGCCAGCCGGCCGCGCCGTCTCCGGCGTAGAGGTCGATGTCAAGATGCGCGCAGAGCTGGTTTACATGTTGCAGGTGGAACCGCTGCCGCGACCAGTTCTGGACAGCCTCATCGGCCCTGGCGCGGGCCTCAGCGACATTGTCGTCCGCCAGCCAGGCCAGCGACTCGATGCGCGTGCCAGTGGTCGCCGCCAAGTAGCGATCGCCGCGGTCGCGGGCCTCTTGGTTCAGAACGCTGGAATCGGCGGCGAAGCTCGCTCTGCCTTCCCATGCTGAAAAGCGTCCAGAGCCCGAAGATATGCGCCGTGTCGAGTTCCCAGACGACTCCGGCACACTGCTCGCGGAGGATGGTCGCGGCGTGGTCAAGCAACTTCAGGGCGGGGGGAAAGCGGCCGCCCAAGAACTCGACGCACCCGGCCGACAGGGTTGCCATGCCGATGGCATGGGGGTGACCAAGCTCTTGCGCCATTCGATCTGCGGATTCGATCAACCGTGCCGTGCGGCCTGCGGCGGTCCTGCCCTGAGAGGCCGAGTGGACCGCTTCCCACGCCATGGTCAAGGCAATGCGCAGAGGCTCTCCTCCCCGCAGAGCTCGGATCAAAGCCTGCGACTGCCAGGCGGCCCCTTCGATCACGTCCACGAGGCTGATTCCCAATGCGACCGAGCGCGCGATATCGATCCGAAGGAGTTCCTCCGGAGGAACTTCGGCGGCATCGCGCTTCTGAAACCCGAGGCCTCTCAAGAGCAGCAACGTCCGGTACAACACTAACTTCAGTAATGCACGCCGCGGCGTGCTGGACAACCGCATGCCGACTTGGGCCAAGAGTTGATTGAAGGTTGCGAGTCCTTCGTCGATATGGCCGCTGATCAAGAACTGATAGGCGGCGCGACTCTGCAACTGGAGTGCTTCGACACCTTCGACCTTCGCGGACGCGTCTTGGTAGGCGCGGGCGGCTTCGACCCCGCGGCCGGCGTTGGCCAGCGCGTCGCCGAGCTCGACACGCAGAGATTGCCCCGCCTTGCCAGGGGTTGGCCAGAGCTCGAGGGCCTGGCGGTAGAGCTTGGCGGCGCGGTCAAAAGCCAGGGCCTTGGCGGCCTTTGCGGCAGCCTCTGCGTAATATCTCCCGGCCGTCTCCGGCTTGCGCGGCCGCTTCGAAATGGACCGCCAGAGTCTCGGCGTCCGCGCCTCCCGCTTCCTCAAGCACTCGTGCCAGCTCACCATGCCACGTTTTCAGAACGTCTGGGGACAGGTGCTTTATCACCGTCTCGCGAATGCGATCGTGGTACACCTCGACGTCATCGAGAGAGCCCGCGCCCGCACTGCGCACCAAGTGGCCTGTGCGCAGCACTGCCAGCGAGGCGAACCCATCAGAGCCCAAGCCCGCCACGCGGCAGGCGGAGACCTGGCGCACGGGTTGGCCGGAGACCGCGACGGCCTCGAGGTAGCGTCGCGCCTGCTCGGCAGACGCCGGATCCGATCCCACAGCACTTCATCGAGACTTACCTCACGCGCTGCCCGGGCGGCGGACAGCTCGGCGCCGACCGAGATGTGGCGCACTAGCTCTGTGACGAAAAATGGATTACCCCCCGACTCGCGTGCTATCACGCTGGCCTGGGCTTTAATGTCAAGAGCGGCTCCGCCGAGGAGGCTCAACGCAAGCTCCCTCGCGTCTGCTTCGGTCAATGCATCGACGGCCAAGTCGCGCAGGTCGAGTAATTTGTTCTCACGCTCCGACGTCTCGAAAAGCGTCCTCAGGAACGGGCTTGTCCACGCATCCTCGTCTCGGTAACAACCCAGCAGCAGAAACACGGGCTGGTCGGGGGGCCGCATGAGTTCCGATAGCAGGGCCGCGCTATCGGCATCGCCCCATTGGAGGTCGTCGATGGCCAGCACCAGCGGCCCTCGGTCGCCCATCCGCGCCAGCAGTTCGCGGAGCGCGTTAAAGGCCCGCCTGCGCAACTCGCGCGGGTCGGTGACCTCGATCGTGCGCTGCGGTAGCGACGCCACGGCCTTGATCCGGTTCAGCACCGGGAAAACCCGCGTGAGCGGCCAGACGTCGCGCGGCAAAAGAGTTTGCACTGTTGGGGTGGATAGTCGCCTGAGATGCCGGCCGAGCGAGTCGACGAGGCTATCCAGGGCCTTGTACGGAACCGATTCCTGCTCGTAGCACCGCCCCGTCAGCACGACAGCGTCGTCACGCGCGACGAGACCCGAGAGGAAGTGCTGGACCAAGACAGTCTTTCCCGCCCCAGAGCGGCCGTGCACGTAAACTGCGGCCGTCTGACCGCGGCTCATGGCCTGGAACGCGTCATCCAGGATCTGGAGATGCCGCTGCTCGGCCGATCTAGCGGCGCATCCTGCCGCGGCAACGACCTCTGAGATAACGGCACGTGCGACTCATCCGCCACTGTCACCCAACCGACGGACCACCTCTTGCCCCGCAGGCCGTGCGTCAGGGTCCCGGCGGAGCAGTTCGATGCATAGCGTATTGAGATCGTCCGGTATGTCCGGCCGCGAGCTCACGCGGGGCCGAAGGCTCGATCCGCTGCTTGTCGAGCAGTACTTCGAGCGGCCGGCCGAGGAAAGGGAGCCGGCCGGTCAAGGCCTGGTAGAGCATCACGCCGACACTGTACCAATCGCTGGCCGAGGATACCGGCAGGCACGCTGCTTGTTCCGGCGCCATGTATGCGACCGTGCCGACGACGTGCGGCTCCGAGCTCTGGTGGATGTCGGCCTGTTCCAGCTTGGCGGCGAGGCCGAAGTCGAGCAGGACGACGCGTCCGTCACCGTTGACGAGCACGTTGGAGGGCTTGATGTCGCGGTGGAGCTTGCCGGCATCGTGCAGCGCCGACGACCCCCGCGGCGAGCTGCCGCAGCGCTGCCCGCAGGCGAACGAATTTGGGCAGCGCCAGTACGAAATCGCAGGAGGACGCCACGTGTGGCCCACATCCGCTGTCCACCCCCGGAAGCGGACTGGTGAGATCGGGATACGCCTCCGTATCGGCAAGCTCTGTCGCGAGCTCGGCGCCGCCAGGCGTCTGGAAATCGTCGCCAGTCACCCTCGTCCCATCTCCAGGGGCGACCGGCGAGCGAACGTATGTCAGGAAGTCGATTCCCGTCGACGAACTCCATGGTGAAGAACCAAAACTGGCCGTCGGAAATCAAGTCGTAGAGGGCCACCAGATTGGGGTGGGCAACATCGGCCAAGGTGCGGAACTCCTGCTTGAAGCGGAGCAGAGACGCGGGGTCAGGCCGCTGCATCGTCTTGAGCGCGACTCGTCGGTCGCGTCTGCAGTCGTAAGCCTGGTAGACGACTCCCATGCCGCCGCGGCCCACCTCGCCGAGGATCACATAGCCGAGCCGCGTCAGGTCTTGTTCCGAGACGGCGTTCAGCGATAGGGCTTCCGTCCAGCTACATGTCAGCCCCGACGTTCAGTCTCAGCTCGCGGAAGAGAGAGTCGATGAGCCGAGCATGCTGCCGGGAACCGCGCCCGATACTCGCCCTGGGTGGGGGCCTCACCCTCCAGCCGGCGTCGCGATAGCTCGAGCACCAGCAGGTTGCGGAGCAACGCGATCGTGTCCGAAGTGGGCCCGATCTGAAGGGCGTCCTCGATCCGCGGTCGATGGCCGGACTGCCATTCCGACATGAAATGGCCGCACGTTTCGTCGATGCGAGCGTCCGCTGTTGGAAGCAAGTCGCCCTTACCATCGGTCGCCTGTTCGCCCATGCCGCCCTTCTATCCGCAAGACCTCGACCCCTCTTATCACGGTGTCGAATTCATCGAGCCCAACTCGGTGGCTATCTCGGCGTGGATGGTGCCATTCGGACTATAGCCGAGTCGGCGGATCGGACTCGGTCTCAATATCGCCATTCCCAAAAGGGGCTCGGTGCTGCTTAGGATGACGATGCTGCCAGGTGATGGCAAAACGAAAGCCCGTTCAAGGCGATTGGTCCGCACTTCCGCCGGCGTGCGGGCTTATCGTCGCGCACCATCCTTCGGTGCCCCTTTGGCCGCCACGAGCCGGATGCACTTCCAGCAATAGCGTAAGTTTACCCAGCAAGAGGCAAGTTTACTAGGAAGAGCCGTTCCGCACGAGTCTTCTCCCGATTAGATCTCTGCAAACTTTGCGGTGAAATGCCTCAATGTCGGTGACGCATCGACGATGCGGAGCCCACGGAGTGTTTCGCGCTGCCGATAGACTTCCGACAACGGCTTCGACGACATAATCGATGTGGCTTTGAGTATAGACGCGACGTGGAATAGCCAGGCGCACCAGCTCTAAGGGAGGATGCGATCCCACACGAGACTCGGGGCATGCGCGCCAAACATGACGCTACCGATCTCGACAGCGCGAATGCCAGCATGCCGGTAGAGAGCGACCACGAGTGCCTGGCCTGGGAATTGCTCGCGGGGGATGTGGGGACAAAAGGCTGCGGCATCGATGTAGATGGCGTGTCCGCCCGGCGGCTCGATGATCGGGACGCCGGCTGCCAGCAGGTGTTCACCCAGGTAGGCGATGCTCCGAATCCGGTACTGGAGATAGTCCTCGTCGAGAACCTCGATGAACCCTTGAGCCATCGCCTCCAGGTCGCGGCCAGACAGGCCGCCATAGGTGATGAAGCCCTCGGTGAGGATCAATAGATCGTTGGCCCTCTTGGCCAGGGAATCGTCTCGAATCAGGAGTACGCCCCCGGTGTTGACCAACCCGTCTTTCTTGGCGCTGATCGTGGCGCCATCGGCCAGGGAAAACGTCTCTTGAGCAATCTCCCGAGCCGTTCGGTGCGACTGCCCAGGCTCTCGCATCTTGATCAAGTAGGCATTCTCGGCGAACCGGCAGGCATCCAGGAATAGAGGGATGGCATGCCGATTACAAATGGCGCGGATGGCCTTGATGTTCTCCAGGCTGACCGGTTGGCCGCCGCCGCTGTTGTTGGTGACGGTCACCATGCAAATAGGTATTCTTGCGGGCCCAACGCTTGAGATCAGCCGTTCAAGTTTGGCTGGGTCCAGATTCCCCTTGAAAGGATGCCGCGTTCGGGGTTCGAGTCCTTCGTCGATCACCAGGTCGACTGCTTCAGCGCCGGTTTTCTCGATGTTGGCGCGGGTCGTATCGAAGTGGTTGTTGCTGGGGATTACCTTGCCTGGTCCGCCGACCAACTCGAACAAGATACGCTCGCTGGCACGCCCCTGATGGGTCGGCAAGATATGAGGCATGCCGGTCAGTTCGAGCAAGACCGCCTCGAACCGATACCAGCTCCGCGCTCCGGCGTACGACTCATCGCCGCGAAGCATTCCAGCCCATTGCGCATCGCTCATGGCCGAGGTGCCGCTATCGGTCAACAGATCAATGAGCACGTCCTCGGCGGGAATTTGAAACGGATTGAAGTGGGCGGCTCGGAGAATCCCCTCGCGCTGTTCGGGCGTCGTGAGCCGGATCGGCTCGACCATCTTGATCTTGAATGGCTCGATGATTGTTTTCATTGCTGTATGATGACACGCATGGGTTGTATTAGTCGGCTCGATGCGCGCATAGTAGTGTAAGAGGGGCGGCTGTCCGTGTGCCCGGCAGGTTCGCGGCTTCTGGATGCGCTTTGATTCGTGGCCGCAGAAGGAGACGGTACTCCAACGTTGGTACCTTTGAAACGGGAAATTCGCAGGTGCCAGACCAATCCGACTGGTGGTAAGATGCAGGCAGCCGCCGCCCCGGTCGGTCGAACTTGGCGTAACAAGGTCGATCAGCAATTGACGATTGCACGCCTGGAACCGGGGACCGAGGGAGCCAGTATGCCTGTGTCAAAGCGTCACGACGTTGCGGTCAATGGCCAACTGTCGAACGTCGCGTCGAAGGGCACGAGCATGTCCGGGTCGAGCTTTCACCTGCCTGGCTACCTTATTGCCGCGGCAGGGGTGGTTCTGGCGGGTCTGTCGCGCTGGTGGTTGACTCCGCTAATCGGCGACTCCCCGCCAATGAGGCTCATGCTCGTCGTTATCGTGGGGGCCGCGGCGTGGCTGAGTGGATTTGGACCGGCATTGTTCGCGACGATCCTTGGGCTTTTGGCGATCGTTTTGGCGAATGATGCACCCGGTGATTGGCCAACCCTGTGGACCCGGCTGTGGCGATTTGGCTCGTTGGCGGTATTGATCAGCGTGCTGTTCAAGTGGCTGAATCAATCCCGGCGGCAGGCTGACGCGCGGGAGCAAGAGTTCCTCCGCAGCGAGGCCCGCTACCGCCGCTTAATCGAAACGGCCGGACAGGGAATCTGGGTAATCGATCAAGCAGGACGAACCACGTATGCCAATCCCCGATTAGGCGAAATCTTGGGGATACCGCCGGCGCGGCTCATTGGCATGGCGCTCAACGAGATCCTCGTCGATGATTCCGCTTCTTGGAACGCCGCGGACACGCAACCAGATCCGTTCGCCTGGCACGAAGTCCGGCTTCACGGCGGCGGCGGGCGCATCTGTCACGCGATTGTGACCTCGCGGGCGATCGGGCCCGACGAGATGCCGACCGATGCGTCGCCTTCCGACGGAAATACGGCAGGCAGCCTGTTGATCATGGTCACCGACGTCACCCCACTCAAAGAAACCGAAGAAGCGCTCCGAGAAAAGGAATCGGTGCTCCGCAGCTTTTACGAATCGTCGGTGATGGCCATGGGTGTCGTCCAACTCACAAAGAACGACACGCATTTCGTTTCGGCCAATGCGCTTACAGACAAATTCCTCGGTGTCGCGCCGGCGCGCTCGAAGGAATGTCAGCTTCAGCGCTGCGGCGCCGCCCGAGATGCTGAAGACGTGGAACGCGCGATTTCGGGAGTGCCTGGCGACGGGCCGGCCGGTTCGATTCGAGTACCAGGGCACCTGCCCAAGCAGCCCGAAGTGGGTCTCGGCTACCCTCTCGCCGATGGAGTTGCCCCGGCGGGGTCGGGCACTGTGCTCGTTCGTCGTCGAAGACATCACCGATCGCAAACGGACCGAAGAAGAGCTTCTTGACGCCAAGGTCATGGCCGAGGCGGCGTCTCACGCCAAGGATCGCTTTCTGGCGGTGCTCAGCCATGAGCTGCGCACCCCGTTGACTCCGGTTTTGATTGCTGTCTCGTCGCTTCTGGAATCGAAACCCGAGCCGTCGCTTTTGCCGACTCTCGAGATGATACGCCGCAACATCGAACTCGAAGCCCGGCTGATCGACGACTTGCTCGATCTCTCGAGGATCTTTCGCGGGCGGCTGCGGCTGGACCTTGAGATCGTCGATATTCATCAGGTGATCCGCCGTGCCATGGAGGTCTGCCGGGACGAGACTCTCGTGTCTGGTCTTTCGGTGATGACCGAGCTGAAAGCGCCGCGACACCATGTCATGGCCGACCACTCGCGGATCATGCAAGTCGTCTGGAACCTAATCCGCAATGCCGCCAAGTTTACTCCGGCCGGCGGCCGCCTGACGATTCGCACGTTGAACGCGCCTGCCGCCGCCGACCGAGCTGCAGATAACAATTCTCCGAGATTAACCATCGAGTTTGAAGACACGGGCATCGGGATCGAGCCGGAGGTGTTGCCGCGCATCTTCGACCCGTTCGAGCAGGGGGACGACGACCTGCGCGGCCGGTCCGGCGGTCTCGGGCTCGGTTTGTCGATCAGCCGGTCGCTTGCTATCGCACTCGGTGGCCGGCTGACGGCTTCGAGCCCTGGGCGCGGACAGGGGTCGACCTTTCGCCTGGAGCTAACGACCGTCCTTGCGCCGGTGAGCGGCAAACCCTCTCGCGCCGGCAGCCGGCCCTCGATCACACCGGTTCGCGCTCCCGAACGGCGCAGCCTGCGTATCCTGCTCGTCGAAGATAATCGAGACACGCTCCGCTACCTGGCCGCCGTGCTGCGACAGCGAGGCCACGAGGTTGTTACCGCGGATCGATGCTCGATTGCGCTTGCTGCATTCAGGGGCGCAGAAACCCCGTTTGACCTCCTGCTCTCGGACATCGAGCTACCCGACGGCACTGGTCTCCAGTTGATGCGTGAGATCAAGGCGAACGGCAGAATGGCCGGTGTCGCGATGAGCGGCTTTGGTGGCGAGGACGATCTGCGGCAGAGCCGCGAAGCCGGGTTTTTCGACCACTTGACCAAGCCAATCGACCTCAATCGGCTCGACGAAGCGATCAGGCGCGCCACCGAAGACGATGCCTCGCGGAACGCAAGCTCCGAAGACGCCTCTGTCCCCTTTAGCTTGCGATCTGCTGCCGAGAGCTCCGGGGAATTCAGAATCCTCTGGTTGCGCGAGCCCGATTCCGGGAAATCGGAAAAGGGGCTCAAAGCCCGTTGATTTCCGACTACTGCGTCCGGACCCTTTGTTCGGAACTGCCCTGTTTGCGAGGGCCGGTCACGAGCCGGGCAACGCCGTCAGTGGGCAAAAACGATGCGCACCCAATCAGCATGATCAGCGAAAACGTCCACAAGCCGAGGCAGGCGCCAATCGCCACGTGCAAAATGACCGCGGCCAATAAGACGAGCGGGCGCAACAGGGGAATCCAGACGAGAACGCAGAACGACATCTCCCACAAGGCCGTGAAGTGGGTCAGGAAATTCACCCCCCAGGGATGCCAGGCCAGCCACGTCATGTCGGCCGACTGGTACTCAAGGTTGCCGAACGCCATCCACATCGCCTCCCCATTCCACCATGCCGCCCCTTGCAACTTTGAGATGCCCGCAAAAAAGTACACTATGCACATGTGAACTTGTATAAGCCGCAGCGCGAAGCCTGCAGACACGCTTTTGGGGGGTGGGCCCACGCGCCCACCTGGGGCTAGCCAGCGATCGAGCGAAAGCGCGCTGCCGCTGGGGCCGACGGCGAGGTAAAACGTAAGGATGACATTGAGCTTATCAAGGCCAAAAAGGGCTTCCGGAACGCGATTCACGAACGAAATCACGATCAAGAGCGACAAAATTGACGTGACGCGCGTCCACAATCCAACGGTGAAAAGAGCCAGGATCACCATCATGGCCGCGTACGCCGGCCAGAGCCACGAAGGGGGCACCAGCCACCAGAGTGAGTAGGCGAATTGGTTCGTCTGCACCAATTCGACCAGATCGCGGCTGATCCAGCCGTCGGGTCCAAAGAAATCGTAGAGCGCCAGCCCCCACACGGCATGGGTGTAAAGCAGCATCGTTCCGGTAAGGATCCGGATCAACCCCAGCAGTGCCGGATCGGCCGGCGTGTACCAAAACGCGTTCCACCGCTCGCTTGTCGTGGCCACGAAATGGCCGAGATAGCCGGTGACCGGACTCAAAACTCGCTGCATTCAAAATCCCCCACGAACGCATGTTCATAACTCCATGATTCGTCGAGCCGCGTGCCGTTGCGAACCATTTCCATGGTGGGGGCATAATGGGTCAGACGAGTCAGGCTGACCCGCTTGGCGCCGTACTTCTTGCAGAGATGCCGTGCGTACGACTTGTACCAGTTGGATTGCAAACCGGTGGGGGCGACGCCGATGTGTTCAGTCAAAAGGAGATAGCGGTGATAGAGGAGGCGCGGCTGGATCGTGCGATCCGGAATCCGGCCATTAAGCACGGTCCCGTCGTCGCGCAGGGCCTCGAAATTGAGCAGCGTGCTAGGGGCAGGCTGAGGGGCGAAAAAGTTGTAACCCTGATTCAAGTAAAGGAGCTGCAGATAGGGCCGGAAAACTCTCCATCCCGCCAAGATGAGCTCGGATGTGTGACCGACCGAGCCGGCGGCGGCAATGACCGCGGCGAAGTGAAACACGATCCAAAAATTGACTCCCCAGCGCACGAGCCTGGTGCGGCCCGTTTTGGGCGGTAACTTGGCTGCAGTTCGTGGCTGTTCTGTCACGGTCCCTTTTACGCGTTTCATCGAGTTACCCTTCGGTCTAACGACAATACCCGGGTCATATTGCACTTTCGCGGGCCGAAAGTCGAGCCAGCCAAATTGCAACGTGGGTGCAGACAAGCGCAGCCAGGGGCGGTGCAGAAAGAGCTTGTCTCAAATCGTTCGTACTTTTCAAGCGCAAAGGGCGTATAATGGTCCACACGGATCAAGTCGAACTTCCGGTTCCGGGCGAGGAGCAGTTCTTATGACTCTCGGGACGCAAGCGCAACCGCACGGCAAGCTGCTCGATTACGAGCAGTTCATCGATCACCAGCTTGAGCGGACGCGGGCCCGCATCAAGTTCACTGACATCATGACGGCGGGTTTGACGCTTTTGGTCGGGTTCCTGGGAGTGCTGTTTTTGGAAGTGGTGCTCGACCACATGGTCGGCCTGCCGCTTCCCATGCGCCGGCTTGTGCTGTCCGCCGGAGTGACAGTCGCGGCAATTTTTTGCGCGGTGCGGATTGCGATGCCGCTCTTGCGGCGGATCAACGGCATCTATGCGGCCAAGACCATCGAAGATGCCGATCCGGCGTTCAAGAATAGCCTGATCAACTATCTCGAGCTGCGGCGCTATCGCGGCCAAATGCCCAAGGCCATCATGGCGACCCTCGAGGCCCGCGCCGTCACCGACTTGACCCAGGTCGAGATCGACAATGTCGTCAATCAACAGCGTATGCTGCGAGCCTTCTATACACTTTCGGCCGTGACCGTGATCTTTTCGCTGTATGCTCTCTTTTCCCCCAAGAGCATCCTCGACTCGACGCGTCGAGCCTTCCTGGCCGACGTCGTTCGACCCACCAACACCCAGCTCGTCAACATCAAGCCCGGCAATGACCCCGAGCTAGCGGAGGTCGTCGCCGGTGACCATGTGGTTTTCTCGGTTCACGTCGAGGGAGTCCGGCCCGAGAAGGTTTTGCTCCATTACAGTGTTGACGACGGCAAATTCTTCGCAATCCGCGAGTTCTCTCCGGGTCGGCTGATGTATGATCCCTGGCAAATTACCCTCACAAACGTGCAACAGAGCGTGGAATATTACCTGACCGGCGGCGATGCGGAATCGTTACGCTATCAGCTTAAAGTTCTACCTGCGCCAACCGTTACGTCGATGGCACTCGACCTGGTTTTTCCGTCATACACCCAGGTTCCACCTCGGACCGGCATCGAAGGGGGGACTGTCGAGGCGATCGAGGGAACTGAAGTCACGGTGCACGCCACGACCAACATGCCCGCGAGCCTTGCGACCCTGGATATCTCGAACGACACAGCCTGCGCCGATGGAAATCGCGTCCGACGATGCCACGGTCTTGACCGGCAGATTCAAAGTAAAGACGAGCGGTACCTACAAGGTCAACTTCCGCACGACCGGCAATCAGCTCAATCCCAACCCCGTCTTTTACGACATTTTCGCGATTCCTGATCGTCCTCCGACGGCCCGGTTTGTCCAACCGGACAAGCCATCCATCAAAGTACCGGCAAACGTCAACGTCGACCTGGCAATGACCGGCAACGACGACCACGGCGTCAAGGATGCCACTCTCCACGTCACGCTGGGCAACGACAAACTCGTTTCGAAGAACATGCTTGAGGGCCGGCCGCCTCAATCTGAATTCAAGGCCATCGAGACGCTTGATCTGGCCAAGCTCCGGGTGAAACCGGGTTCGACGCTCAACTACTGGCTGGTCGTCCGAGATAATAAAGAGCCGACCTCGAATCGCGTGGAAACCGCCCGCCAGATCATCGAGGTGACCGAGCCGGCCTCGCCGCCCGAAAAGAAAAAGTTCGAGGACAGTCAGCAGAAGAATCGTGATCAGTTCGAGCCCACGGCGGCGTCAAACAGCGATGGGGAATCAGGGCCAGACAAGCAGCCACCGCCGCAAGCCGGCCAAGACGGCGGCCAAAAGAATGAAACGGGCAATGGGCCGCCCCAAGATGAGACTCAGACCAAGAACGGCGAGCAAGAGGGAAACCAAGGCACCAGCACCATTGATGAGCCGAACCCGGAGAATCGCAAAGACGGCGGCGCGAACAACGACGGGGGCCAATTATCGCCCGAAGACCAGCGCATGGAGGACAAGCTCAAGTCGGTCATGAACGAAAAAAAGGCCGGCAATCCCTCCGGCGATCAGGCGAAGCCCGCCAACGCGCAACCGAAAGACGGTAACTCACAACCAGGAAATTCTGGGAATGCGAACGCGCCGCCGAAGAGCGGCAATTCCAAGGGAGGTATCCAGGATTCGGCGAAAGGCCGCAGCAATGATTCACAACGACCAACAGCCCAGGACTCTGGTCAGTCGAATCCTTCAACTGCACCTCCACAGCCCGGCGACCCCAGATCCAGTGATCCGTCGAGTCAAGTGCAGCGAGCCGACCGTAGCGGCAATCAGCCTCCGAGTGCGAACGGGCAGCAAGCGAATAACGACTCCAACACGACTCCCAATCAACCCGCCGACCGCGATCAGGCGAACCCAAGAGGCAACAGGAACGACCCGATCGATACGACGCCGGCGGATCGTCGGCCGCGAGACTCGCGCGGCAACGAGCGGACTGATGCGAGCTCTCCTCAGGGGGCCAGGAACGACAATAACGCAAATGGCACCAAGTCCGAAAAGAGCGAGGGTCGGAACGCCGGCACCAAGACTGGCGACCAAAACGCCGACAGCAATTCGAGTACTACACCCGGCGAAGACGCTCAGTCTCGGGACACGAAAAGCGGCAATGCGCACGATCAGCAGGGCAATCCAGCAAACAAGTCGAGCCAAGGAGACGGTCGGGATCGGTCTTCAGCCGCGAAAAACGGCGAATCACAGAAGAACAAGGGAAACGACAACGCACCCAATGAGACCGGCAGCCCCACCGGTGGTGATCACAAAGACGGCACCAAGGGGGAGGGGAATGACTCCTCTTCAGCGACAAAGACCGACGGCACGAGGGACAACAAGCCAAACGGTGACGCCGCAAACCGAGACTCCAAAGATGGTGCCAATGGTGAAGGTAACGACCGGAGCTCTTCCACCAAAAACCGTGACCTGGCGGAGAACGCGAAAACGGGAGATGCGGCCAATGAGACGGGAGAACCATCGAGCCAGTAATTCCAAAGACGGTGCCAAGGCCGAAGGGAACGACCGGAGCTCGTCGAACGCGGGCAGTGACTCCCAGAAGAGCGCGAAGAGTGGCGAAGGCACCAAGCAGAGCGGCGACCAATCCCAAGACGGTGCCAAGGGCGAAGGAAACGACCGGAGCTCGTCGAACGCGGGCAGTGACTCCCAGAAGAGCGCGAAGAGTGGCGAAAGCACCAAGCAGAGCGGCGACCAATCGTCCGAGACGAACAAGGATGACGCGAAAGGCCAGGGGAGCGACCGGGCGGCGTCTGCCACCAAGAGCGGCGAGCAACAACAACAAAAGAACAGCACGAAAGGACAGACCTCCACCCCGAAAGGGGCTGCCGGGAAGGAAGACCCGGATGCGCCCGGTGGCTCGGGGCAGGGAACCAAAGGCACTCAAGGACAATCGGGGACGGGGGTCAAGCGGTCGTCACCCGATCAAGCCTCCGACCGCACTGATGACGGCCAAGCCGGTAAGAAGGATGGCACTGGTGAAGGCCAGTCCGGCAAGAAGGATGGCACTGGTGAAGGCCAGTCCGGCAAGAAGGATGGCACTGGTGAAGGCCAGTCCGGCAAGAAGGATGGAGCCGGCGGCAGCGATTCGGCTGCCAAATCGAATGCTCGCTCGGCGGCGGGCAAACAGGCGAATGCGGGGCGGAACAGCGGTGAACGAACCGCAGCGAATGCGCCGGGAAACTCGAACGAGTCTTCACAAGAAAACGCTGGCCCGCGTCATCGCACTGCAGCCCAGAAATCGGCCGATCAGACCAAGACGAATTCGCCCGAGCGCGGAATGAGCTCGCGCGAGCAAGGGTCTCGTGGTAATTCAACGGAATCTGTGAAATCCGAGGATGAGAAGAAAGACAATGCCCGCGACTATGGGAAGCTCTCCGATCCCAATGCCAAGGTGAAGAAGCAGGTCGACAACGATCCTGACAGGCGCAATTCCGCCAAAGACGCCGATCGAGACGCGGCAAATGAACAACTCAAGGATGCGCCCGATCTGAAAGACGCTCGGCCGGACGAGCGCCGGGACGCCAAAGATGCTAAGGAAATGCGAAATTCCCGGGAGACTGAACCCAACCCGAGGCAGCGGACGGACACCACTCCACGCGACCCGCGCAATGAAATACCGCCGGATCCGCGCAACAGAGAATCATCTGACCCGCGCGATTCCCATACGAATCAGCCCCAGGATCAGAACCAAGCCGCGGATCGGACGGACCGAGCTCAGGAGCAGACGAATCCGCGTCGGCAAGACCAAACGCAGACCGAGAATCAAAGCCAACGTCGGCAACAGAAGAATCAGCCAAATTCGGTAAACAGCCAGCAAGAGAACGAGCAGACGCAGTCTGAGTCTCAGGACAATCAGCGACAACCGCAGGACGCCCGGAATGAGCAGACTAAACGGAACCAATCGGGCCAGTCGCCCCAGGATACGCCGAACTCCAACGGCGAGAAACCGCCGTCGCAGACTCCGTCGTCGAAGAAGCAACAATCGAGTCAGCAGCAACCTGCCAGTAATCAAGTTGGCGACGAGATGAAGCAACAGCAGCAGAACAACAACAGCGGCAGCAGCAGGAAGAGCAGGAGGATACTGGTCCGACTCGGACCAATCAGCCGCACGAGAAATCGTCGAACCCTGGAAATAAGGCAAAGTCGGCCTCGCAGCAGCCTCCGCAGTCGCAATCGCCGCCCAAGCCGTCGTCGCGCACCTCGCAACCCCAGAGGTCTCAGAAGAGCCAATCTCAGTCCGACTCGCAGATGCAGGAATCGCAAGGCCAAGGCCAAGAGGGGGAGGGAGAAGGGAAATCAGGCAAATCAGGATCTCAGGGATCCGGATCGAAGGGCTCGGGATCGCAGGGATCTGGCTCGAAGGGATCTGGCTCGAAGGCGTCCGGTTCGCAAGGATCCGGTTCGCAAGGATCCGATTCGCAGGCCGGGTCGCGCGGGGCCAATAGCAAGAATGGCGAGTCTGGCACGGGGGGTGGTGAACAGGAAGGACAGGCCAACTCGATTTCCAACAGCGGTACCGAGTCGGGCAAGTCCGGCTCGTCCGCCTCGGGATCGCACGGCCAAGGCGGTCAGCCAGGGTCTCAGAACGCCGGTGGATCGGCCGGTTCCGAAGAGGGGGGCAAGGGCAGTGGCGGCAATCAGCCTGGCGGCGGGCGCGGCGGCAACCAAACCAATTTTGGCGGCGGCCCGAGCAATGACGGAGGGCCGACCACGCCCAAGTCGGCCAACGACGATACCAAGGAATCGCCCCGGGCGGCTGAAGTGCAAGACCAGGGGGCCGACTCGGTGGCGCCCGCGAACCAGCCCCAGAGCAATCTCAACTTGAGAACGCTGCACGAGGCTATGCAGGACGATGCCAAAGCCAAGCAGCTGGAGGACGCGACCGGGTATACGCGCGAACAAATCGAGCAGTTTGCCAGGAGGTATGAGAAGGTGAAGTCGGCTCCTGCAGGACCAGGACGCAATATCGATTTGAAGGGGGCCGACCAGACCGACGCCAAGCCATCGGGCAGTTTCCCTGGGCTTGATCCCTCAACGCGGTTTTCCACGAAGAACCGGCGCGATCGTGGAACCGCGCCGCAGGATCAGATTCGCGACAACCTCGAAGGCATAAGGTTGGAGCCGCCTCCTGAGTGGCGCGGAAAGTTTGAAGGCTACAAAAACAAGCTCGCGAGGGTCGTTGTGCCCAAAAGCGCTGCGAAACCTCCGGCTACCAAGAGTGGCCAGTAGTGAACCCGGGTCAAAAAGTTCAGGCAAGATAGACGGCACGAGCGTGCCTGCCTGCTATTCGACCGAGGCAACTGCGTAACGCTCAAATGTCGATCGCGACTTCGATATCGCGCCGCTATCTGGTGGGGTTTGACCCGCGAGGATCTGCCGCATCACTTCACCGATGTCCTGATCATCGGCGGCGGGATCGCCGGATTCCGGACGGCGCTGGGGATCCCTGAGTCGTATCGCGTGCTCATCGTCACCAAGGACGAGGTGCGCGAGAGCAACAGCCACTACGCCCAAGGGGGCATCGCCGGGGTTCTCGACCCCGACGACCGGTTTGACAACCACATCGCCGACACGCTGGCGGCCGGCAAGGGACTGTGCGACCCCGAGGTCGTCGAGATGGTCGTCCGCGAGGCACCTCAGCGGATCGGCGAGCTGATCGACTGGGGGACGCATTTCGACGAGGTCGACGGCCACGTCGCCCTGGGCCGCGAAGGGGGCCACTCGCACGCCCGGATCGCCCACGCCCTGGGCGACGAGACCGGCCGCGAGGTCATGAGGGCGATCATCCTGCAAGGCACGCACGCAGCCGCAACATCCGGATCTGGCAAAACAGCGTCACGATCGACCTGGTGACCGCACGAAGGAACAGTGCCGGGGCGTCCTGGTCTGGGACCGCCGCCGCGGGTTTGCCCTGGTCTGGGCCAGGGCCGTCGTGCTGGCGACCGGCGGCGCCGGCCAGCTCTTTCGCGAGACGACCAACCCGCCGATCGCCACCGGCGACGGCCACGCCATGGCCTATCGCGCGGGCGCCGAGCTGCGCGACATGGAATTCATGCAGTTCCATCCCACGGTGCTCTACCTCGCCGGCTCGACACGCCATCTCTTGACCGAAGCCCTGCGGGGCGAAGGGGCCTATCTGCGCGACCGGTTCGGCGAGCGCTTCATGCCGGCCTACCACCCGCTGGCCGAGCTGGCGCCGCGCGACGACGTCTCGCTGGCGATCGCCGCCCAGATGGCCAAGACCCAGCACCCCAACGTCTACCTCGACCTCTCGCACCTCGATGCCGACGCGATCCGACGGCCGTTTCCCGGGGATCGACCGGCTCTGCCGCAACTTCGATCTCGACATCACCCGCGACCCGATCCCGGTCTGTCCTGGGGCGCACTACATGATCGGCGGCGTGACGGTCGACTCGCGCGGGCGAACGACCCTCCCCGGGCTGTGGGCGGCTGGCGAGGTCACCAGCTCGGGACTCCACGGCGCCAATCGCCTGGCCTCGAACAGCCTGCTCGAGGGACTGGTCTATGGGGCGCGTGCGGCCGAAGACATCGTGGCCGAGCTGGACCGTGCCGGGACCGCGCGGGCTCGAGGTACCGCCGGTCTCGGCGCCGACAATCGCGGACGGCCAGTCACGGATCGACCTCGACGATCTGATCGAAGTCGCTCCGCGCGCTCATGTGGCGGCACATGGGCATCACCCGCGACGCCGCCGGTCTACGCGAAGCCGCCCAACAGGTCGACCGCTGGGGCCGCTATATCCTGCCGCTGGAGTTCCACGACCCGTCCGGCTGGACCATGCAGAACATGCTGATCGTCGCCCGGCTGATGATCGCGTCCGCCACGAAACGCGAGGAATCGCGCGGAGTCCATTTCCGCCGCGACTTTCCCCGGACAAACCCCGAATTGAACCATCATATATCGTTGCCATCGGTGGCATCGAATGGGCCAGCGATTGCGAGTGTCGCGGTCGATGCGTCTCTTCCGGCAGCCAAAAGTACGTCGACATGGTAAGTCAGTTGGGTCGGAACAGTGCGACGTTCAGCCAGGGGCGGGTCGTTTTTTCGCATCAGCGCGAGTACGTCGCGAATGCGCACCGACGACATTTCACTGGATAAGACGCTGCGCGGACGTTTATTCTCATTCGATCATGTGGACCCCTCGGTCAAACGATGGCGTTCTAGATTGACGGGAAACCCGTTCATGACTGCGAAACTCCAGGAGTGTAGTACGGGCATGCAGGGCGTAGGCCGGCGTACGGCTCACGTTGCGCGCGCCTGATCGTCGTCCGGGCGATGACATGGGCGACAGTTGGATTGATTTGGATCGCGGCTTCGCGGTCGACTGTCCGGGCACAAGCCGATCAAGGCTGGATCGGCAAGCGGGTTGTTCAAAAGTACCGTGGGTTCAAGCTTCAAGGCGACAACAAGGGTGTTGTCGTGAGGTGGATCGAGTTTTATCGTGTCGAGCGAACGGACGGCGAGCGGCTCTTTGTCAAAGCCGAGGGGAGTGGTCTGAGCGGCTGGGCAAAGATCAACGATTTATTCCCTGCGGACGAAGCCATGGCGTTTTTCGACAACCGGCTTCGCGCTAACCTTCGCGACGTGTTTTCACTGTTGATGCGTGCCATGTTGCGGCGAGAGAGAAATGATCTTGATGCCGCCCTGTTGGACTCTGATAAGGCTGTCAGACTCGAACCGAAGCACTGGTGGGTTTACGTGAACCGCGGCATCCTTTGGACAGACAAGCGTGAATTCGATAAAGCGATCGCTGATTTCAACGAGGCCGCTCGACTAGAACCTAACAATGCGGTGATCTATTTCGACCGCGCCTGCGCGTGGCGTGATAAGAAAGACTACGAAAAGGCGATTGCTGATTATGACAAAGCGGTCGGACTCGATTCCAAGGACGCTGGAGCATTCAGTGACCGTGGCTTCGTTTGGCTGAGCAAGAGGGACCCCGACAAAGCATTCGCGGATTTCAACGCGGCAATCCGGATCGATCCCCGGTACGCTCGTGCTTTTCTCGGACGCGGCGACACCTGGTATATGCGAAAGCAGTACGACAAGGCCGTCGCCGAATACGATGAGGCCATCCGGCTAGACGACCGGTGCGTGGATGCCTACTGCTGTCGAGCGGGCGTTCGGGCCATTAAGCACGAATACGACCAAGCGATTGCCGACTTTAACAAGGCTGTGGCGATGGCACCGCGTTTCACGAGGGCGTGGGCTGAACGCGGCAAGGTATGGCTTGGCCAAAAGGTGTACGACAAGGCGATCGCCGATTTCGATGAATCTATCCGGCTTGATCCTCGTTCCGCCGGCACTTACTACTTTCGAGCCAAATCTTGGCTTGTGCGAAAGAATACGACAAGGCGATCGCCGATTTCGACGAATGTGTCCGGCTTGATCCGAAGAACGCAGCAGCGTACTTCGACCGAGGTAATGCCTTGTCCAAGAGACAAAATCTCGACAAGGCGATCGCGGATTACACACAGGCTATCAAGCTAGCCCCGCAAGCCGCCGCTGCTTTCCGCAGCCGAGGCATCCTCTGGCGTCGGGTGAAGGCATACGACAAGGCGATCGCCGACTTCAGCGAGGCCGTTCGGCTTAATCCCCGTGATCCTATTGTGCGCGTCAACCGAAGCAACGTATGGCGCGACCAGGGGGCATACGATAAGGCGATCGCCGACCTTGACGAGGCCATTCGGCTCAACCCGCGATCCCATCTCGCCCTCGCCAACCGTGCCGCAGTTGGGCGGCGAGCGCCGATCCAAAATTCCGCGACGCCAAAAAGGCCATCGAATCGGCCACCAAGGCGTGCGAGTTAAGTCAATGGAAACACGCCTACTCGCTGAGTATCCTTGCGATGGCTCATGCCGCGGGGGGCGATTTCGCAACGGCCCTGAAATGGCTCACCAAGGCTAGCGAGATAAACAACGATCCCGCCACCATGAAGTACCATCGGCGCTTGAGAAATGAGTTCGAGGCGAACAAGCCCTATTTCGATCGAGTTCATGAGCCCTCTGCTCAGGGCGCCGAGAACCCGGAAGATGTGAGCCCCGCGCAGTAACTGATGTTCTTCGGGAACAACCCCCGTGAGATTCGCGTCTTCACATGCAGCCGGCGCTTCGTCGAACCGCCGGCTACACCGCCCGCCGCGTCCCTTTTTTCGCCGCAATGGTCGAAAGCCGCTGCACCGTACCGTTGATCAACACGGGCGGGTCGAGCCAGCGCTCCTTGGGGACGATGCGGGGCACGTAACCCTGGGTCGACTCCGGACCGAGGTGCCGGATCGTTGCCAGTTTCCTGGCGATCTTCCGGCTCCCCGAGGCGTCGAGCTTGGCCAGAACGAGCAAGTCTTCCGTCATCAGGTCGTCGTGCTCGATAACGCCCAGCCGCAACCCTTCCCGGAGGGCATCGGCGAACTCATTGTAGATGAACGCCTCAGTCGGACTGGCCCACCAGTCGCGGTTCATCGTCGCGAACAGGGCCGCCGCCTCGCGCGCCACCTCGACATCGCGGAGCACGATCTTCTTGGTCGACGACCGCCAGGCAAGCCCAGGATTCGCTCGATGAAGTCGCTCGTCACGACGCCGCACGCCAGCCCGTCCCGCAGGAAGTAATCGAGCCGGTCGGCGCACAACAGCGGAATCGGCTGCTCGAGGAGCGGATAGATCGAATCGTCGTAAAACTCGCCTGGCGAGTAGCCAAGCCGCGCCAGGGCCTGCGCCAGGTCGGGCCGCTCGAGCATGAGCGGCTTGAGGTGCTCGTGATGATCCTGCTCTTGCGACGTGAAGACGAAATCGACCGCGTGCGAGAACGCGGTATGCGAGATGTCGTGCAAGCAAGCCCGCCACCTGTTCGCGGCGTGGGGCCCTCAGCCGCCGCAGCAAGACAAAGACGCCCAGGCTGTGCTCGTATCGCGTCACGTCCTTGAACGGAAACGCGAGAGCCGACGGACCGGCCTGCCGGACTCCCTTCAATCGCTGAAATGTCGGGCAGCCGATCAGGTCGAAGGATCCCGGCGTCCTCGATCGAAATCGCTCCCGTAAACCCTATCCTGCACATGCATTAACGTGGGTCTCCTGACCCCGTGGCTTGAATTTCGACAGACTGCAAATCGTCAGCCGCCAATCTAAAGATTATTATCGGTCTCAGTCGGAATGGTCGTTGAGTAGGCCCAAATTTCAAGTCTTTCGGTCGATGAGTGAGTCGTTTCTCCAGGATTGTCTGCTCGGTTATGATGAAGGCCCATCGATCGAAACTCCCGCAAAACAGCCTGGGAGAATCACCTGTGACCTTCTCGAAAACTCGGCCGGTACGCGTCGTGCGTCTTTCTTCTAAGCATTTTTTGCGTCAATGTGGTTGCGGCGATGGGTCAGGCGAAAGTGCATCGACCGGCAGCGCGCGGAGTGAGCCTTCGGCTCGCACGACGACTTCGGGCGGCGCGGGCCCTCGTTTGATCTTCATCACCAATGGCAGCTCCGACTGGTGGACCACGCGTGGAAAAGGGCATGAACGACGGAGCCAAGGAATTTGGCGCCCAGGTCGAGATGCGACGAGTCGAGGGCGAGCCCGCCCAGCAAATTCAGCGAATCGAGGACGTCATGAGCCTGCCCGACGTCCAGGGGGTGGCCATCTCGGTACTCGAAGCCGAGTCTCCCGGCATCGCCGACAAGATGAGAGACCTGCAGAAAGCCGGCAAAGTCGTCATCGCGATCGATTCCGATGGTCAAGAAGGACGCGCGGCGGGCCTATATCGGCACGTTCAATCGCAAGGCGGGCGAAGTGGCCGGGAAGGCGGCCAAGACCGTTGCGACCGCAAGGAGGCAAAACGGTCGCCTTCGTGGGACGGCCGCCGCGGCGAATGCCATCGGAGCGGCGCGATGGGTTTCTTCGCCGGGGCCGGCGACGCTTTCCGGGTATCGTCGCAACAAGGATGCCCTCGAGGTTCTCGAGGACGGGACCGACAAGACCAGGGCCCAGACGAACGTCCAGACCGCGATCAGCAAATACCCCGACGCAGGGGTCTATCTCGGCCTCTGGTCGTACAACGCTCACTTCATCGCCGAAGAGCTCGCCAAGTTTCCCGATCTGCGCAAAAAGACGACGATCGTCACCTTCGACCTCGACGAGGCGGCCGTCGACGATCTGGCCAAGGGCGCGATCGACGTGACCGTCTGCCAGAACCCATACCAGATGGGCTACCTGGGCGTGCGCCTGCTCAAGGCCTACATCGCCAAGGACCAGAAGACCATCGACGAGATGCTGCCCGGCGGCACCGACAGCATCGACACCGGCGTCCGCGTGATCGTGCCCGACCAAAGACTCGCCGGTCAAAGGGGACAACGTGATCGACATCAACGAAATGAAGAAGTGGCTGGCGAGCAAGGGGCTGAAGTCGTCGTGAGTAAGCGTCATCAACCCTTGATCACCCCCACCGGCCGCAGCCGCGCCACCTTCTTGGAAATCCCGACCTTGTCGACGACGTCGACGACATGGTCGACGTCCTTGTAAGCCGCCGGCTGTTCCTCGGCCAGGCCCTTGTGGCCGCGGGCGCGGGCGACGATGCCGATCGCGTCCAGCTCCTTGTCGATCCGCCGGCCGGCGGCGAGCTTGACGGCCGCGGTGCGGCTCATCATCCGGCCCGCGCCGTGGCAGGTCGTGCCGAACGAGCATTCCATGCTGCCGGCCTGGCCGGCCAAGACCCAACTGGCCGTCCCCATGCTCCCCGGGATGATCACCGGCTGGCCGATGGCCGCGTAGACCGGCGGGATATCGGGATGACCCGGCGGGAAGGCACGCGTCGCTCCCTTGCGGTGGACGCAAACCTCTTTGGTC
This sequence comes from uncultured Isosphaeraceae bacterium, assembly GCA_963850935.1. Classification (GTDB taxonomy): domain Bacteria; phylum Planctomycetota; class Planctomycetia; order Isosphaerales; family Isosphaeraceae; genus CAWFRS01. The sequence goes on along the minus strand of CAWKNT010000021.1, from coordinate 154,891 downwards.
TGGCCGCGGCCGACCGAGTGCTCCTCGAACTTGGCGATGTTGTGGGCGACGTCGTAGACCAGCTCCATGCCGAGCGATTCCCACGACTTGCCGAAGACCTTCGCGAAGACCTCGCGCGCCTGGTGGGCCAGGAGCTGGCGGTTGCACCAGGCATAGTTGGCGGCCGCGCGCATGGCGCCCAGGTAGGCCTGGCCCTCCGGGCTGCGCACCGGTGCACAGGCGAGCTGCGAGTCGGGCAGCTCGAATGCCGTACCGTTTCGGGGCGTTCTTGAACGTCGCCAGGTAGTCGTCGCACACCTGGTAGCCCAGCCCGCGCGAGCCCGAGTGAATCAGCACGGTGATCTGGCCTTCGTGCAGGCCCATCACCTCGGCCGCGGCCGGGTCGTGAACCCGGTCGACGACCTGGACCTCGAGGAAATGGTTGCCCGAGCCGAGCGTGCCGCACTGGTCGTAACCCCGCGTGATCGCGCGGTCGCTGACCCGCCCCGGATCGGCCCCGTCCAGGCAGCCGCCCGCCTCGGTGACCATCAGGTCGTGCTCGGTCCCGTAGCCCTGCTCGACCACGTACGACGCCCCTTCGGCCATCAGCCGGGTCAGCTTCGGCTTGTCGAACAGGTAGCGCCCGCTCTGGCCCACGCCGGTCGGAATATCGCGAAAGAGCTGATCGACGAGCGCCTTGATCCGGTCTTTCACGTCGCTCCAGACCAGGTTGGTGCGCAACAGCCGCACGCCGCAGTTGATGTCGTAGCCGACCCCGCCCGGCGAGATCACGCCCCCTTCCTCGGGGTCGGTGGCGGCCACGCCGCCGATGCAAAAGCCATAGCCCCAGTGAATGTCGGGCATGGCCAGGCTCGCCTTCTGAATGCCGGGCAAGGTCGCCACGTTGACAACCTGCTCGGGCCCCTGGTCCTTCTTGATCTGCTCGATCAGCTTGTCGTCGGCGAAGATGATGCCGTCGACCCGCATGTCGGCGCGGTAGCTCTTGGGAATCCGCCACTGGCACGGGCCGGCCGGCTCGAGCGGTCCGCGATATCCTCCTGCCTGGCTCATCATTTAGTCCTTGGGCTGGATAATCGCCCGTAAGGTCCGTTCGTGCTCGACCGCATCGCGCCATGCCGGTGAAAGGTCGACGCGAACAAGCGGCCAAAGGTTCGAGTACGACGGTTCATTTCATCGGCACCGATCCGGCGTGAGCGAGTGCTTTCGCGAGCACCTGACCGGTGAGCGTGCCGCTCCGGGCAACATCCTCCGGCGTTCCTTGCGCCACCACCTGGCCTCCTTCGTCGCCGGCGCCCGGGCCCAGGTCGATGATCCAATCGGCGGCGACCATGACCTCGATGCTGTGCTCGATGACGATGACGGAATGGCCGCGATCGACCAGTGCATTGAGGGTCTCGAGCAGCTTGACGATGTCGAGCGGGTGGAGCCCGGCGGTCGGCTCGTCGAGCAGGAAGATCGTGTGCGGTGCTGCTCCAGGGCGTTTGAGCGCAGCCGTCGACCGGGCCAGAAAGCCCGCCAGCTTCAAGTCGCTGGGCCTCGCCGCCGGAAAGAGTCGAGACCGGCTGGCCGAGCGTCAGGTAGTCCAGGCCGATATCGAGCATCGGCCGCAGCCGTCGCTTGAACCTTGGGCCGATTGCGAAAGAACCCGAACGCCTCGCGCACGGTCAGTTCGAGCACCTCGGCGATGTTCTTGCCCCGGTAAGTGACCTCGAGGATTTCCGGCCGATAGCGCGTGCCCTGACATTCGGGGCAGCGGACCATCACGTCGGGGAGGAATTGCATGTCGATCGTCAGAAAGCCGTGCCCCTGACAGGCGTTGCAGCGGCCCCCGTCGACGTTGAAGCTGAACCGGCCGGCGTCGTAGTTCCGCAGCTTCGCCTCGTGAGTCGCGGCGAATGTCTTGCGGATCTCGTCGAACGCCTTCAGATGCGTGGCCGGGTTCGACCGGGCCGACCGCGACAGCGGCGACTGGTCGAGGAACACGACATCGGCGACCTCGCCGCTGACGATCAGCTCGGAATATGGGGCGGCGGCATCAGGGTCGTGAGCGATATGATGCCGGAGCGCCGGGTAAAGCGTCTCTTCGACCAGCGTGCTCTTGCCCGCGCCGCTGACGCCGGTCACGACGCTGAGCTACACCGAGCGGGAACGTCACGTCGATCGACTTCAGGTTGTTGCCACGAGCATCAACCAGACGGATCGACCGTCCTTGAGAGGTCGGCGCGGGCCCGACGACGCCGGGCTTGTTTGCGCCGGCTCAGGTACTCGCCGGTCGCGCGATCCTGCGACCTGGGTGAAGGCGGCGAAGCGGGCCGCTGTAGAGAACCTGGCCGCCGGCCGCACCTGCGCCGGGACCGAGGTCGACGACGTGATCCGCGCTGCGGATCACGTCGTGATCGTGCTCGACGACCACCAGCGTATTTCCCTGGTCGCGCAGACGATGCAGGATACCCGATCAAGCGTGCTCAACTTCGCGAGGATGAAGGCCGAGGCTGGGCTCGTCGAGCACGTAGAGTGTGTTGACCAGGCCGGAGCCGAGGGTCTTGGTCAGGCTTATCCGCTGCAGCTCGCCGGGCGACAGGCTGCTTGCGGAGCGGTCGAGCGTCAGGTAATCGAGCCCGATCTCCGCCAAGTAGCCGAGTCGGCTGTCGATCTGGGCCAGAATCGACGCGACGCCGGCTGGCGCCGCAAATCGTCGAGATCAAGGAGGAAGGCGCGGGCATCGCGGATCGTCAGCGCCGACAATGCGGCAATGTCGCGGCCTTCGATCTTGACGGCCAGGGCCTCGGGCCGCAGCCGCGCTCCGCGACATGCCGGACACGTTTGTATCGCCGCCATCGGTTCAAGAACACGCGCACATTTCGCTTGTATGCTCGGCCTTCGAGTCCTCGAAAAAAGGCTTTCAGTCCCGTGAATCCACTGCCAGCGACCCCCTCGAGCAACCGCTTGACCTGGTCTTCCCTCAGGCTTTCAAATGGGGACGTCGACGGGAATGTCGAGCTGATCGGACCGGTCAACTAGGGCTTGAAGGAAGTTCGTGATACGCCGGAGTCGACCATGGAGCGAGTGCTCCCGCGCGGATCGTTCGGGACGGGTCGGGTACGATCCGGCCCAAGTCGAGCTCCATCGTCCGGCCGAATCCCTCGCAGACTGGGCAAGCCCCCAGGGGGCTGTTGTAGCGGAACAGGTTGGGTTGGGGCTCGATGTGATCGGTCCCGCACCGCGAGCACCGCCAGCCGCGAATATAAGTCCGCGACATTTCCCCTGCGATGACCCGGCAGCGGCCCAGACCCTTTGAAAACGCGGTCTCGATCGAGTCGGCTCGGCGTTCGACTGGATCCTTGCCGCGGACCAGACGGTCGACGATGACGTCGACCTCTTTATCTGCGGGTAGTTCGAGGCGACGGTCGATCGAGCAAGCCTCGGGCTGCCCATTGACGCGAAGCGCGCGTGAAGCCTTCCGCCATTAGTGAGCGTACGAGAGCGGCCGTGTCGGTTTGCGGCCGCACGTCCAGAGGGAAACGCGATTTCGTAGCGTGTGCCGTCGGGCAACGCCTCGATGGCTCGAGACAATGTCGTCGGTGAGGCAGGCTCGACCGTAAGGCCGCAGTTACGGCAGATGACCTGGCCCGCGCGTGCGTAAAGCGACGCAAGTGCGTCGTGGATCTCGGTGATCGTGCCGACCGTGCTGCGGCCGGAGTGGCGGCCATGAGGCTGGCCAAGCGCGATCGCCGGCGGGATGCCGCTCGATCCGGTCGGCGTCGGGCTTGTCGAGCTTTGCGAGGAACTGCCTGGTGTATGGCGAGAAGGTCTCGACGTACCGGCGCTGGCCCTCGGCGTAGAGTGTGTCGAAGGCCAGCGAACTCTTGCCTGCGCCGCTTACGCCGGTGACCGACGATCAGCCGGCCGAGCGGCAGGTCGAGGTCGATACCCTTGAGGTTGTGAGTGCGAACCCCGCGGAGCTCAATCGTTCGGGATTGCTCTGCCTTGGAAAAGGTCGACACGGGCGTGGTCTCCCTCCAAGGCAGCTCTCACGTGTCGTGGGTGGGGCTCGAGGCCTGCTGCAGGGTCCGCAATAGCTACAATTTTCTTCGCCGGCTACCGCGTCCCTCACCAGTCCTTCGGCCACCCTCTCCCCGCGAGCGCGGCCGCGAGCCGGGAGAGGGTCGGGGCCGATCACGGATTGGCGCGGCGGAGGGTGAATCCGGTCATGGTGAAGCCGTCGTCATCCATGATGCTCGAGCTGCCGCCCAGCGACAGGTACTTGGCGAAAACCGAGAATTCCGGCAGCTTTTCCACGGGGATCATTTTGCCCGAGGTCGGGCATATCTCGACCCTGGGCTCTGCGCGGCCAGCCCCTGCTGAATGGCTTTCTCGAACTGACCGCTCTTGATCATGTCGTAGGACAGCCGGGCCGACTCGTCGGGGCGGACGTAGCTCATGCCGCTCATCTTTTCCGGGAACTCCTTGGCGACTGTCTGGTACGCTGTGCTGTCGGCCAGGGAGGCGTTGCCCGGCCGGAGCACCTGCTCGAGAAGGTCGTGTCGGTGGTCAGGAACAGCGTGTCCTTGGCGACCGCGATGCTGATCGGGCCCTTGAGCCCCTGCGGCGCATTGCCTTGCGGACCATTGGGCAGGTTCACGGCGAAATCGTAGATCGTCGTGCCCTGAAACTCGCGCTTCTCGGGAGCGGCGCCCGTGATCTCGAAGAGCCTGCGCGAGCGTGGTCTGGAACGCCTTGGTGTCTTCGAGGGCGATGGCCGCCAGCATCCGCTGGCTGTCTTCCTTGATCGGTTTCTTGAAGTCGCTGATCACGGTGATCCGGTCGCCGAGCGGCCCGAAGATGTCGTTCTGGAAGCTCAGCGGCTGGCCGCCGTTGGGACCGACCAGTTGCTGCTCGACCAGGTTGATCATGCCGGGCTGGAACTTGTTGACCAGGTCGTTGATGGCGGTGTAGACATTGTCCAGGTCCAAGCTGATGGTCTGGTAGGTGGCCACAGTCGCGGGCACCCACGACTCGGGCCGGAGCGTGACCGGCGGCAACGAAAACAGCTTTGAGCAGACCGGCCACGGGTTTGGGGGCGTTGAAAAACGTCTTGGTCAGGCTGTCGTAGGCTACCCGATCCCAGGCGAGACGAGCCGCCGACCGACTTGAGGCCATAGACCCCCAGCTCGGACGCCAGGACGTCGGTTTGCTCGGCCTGCGCGTCGTTGTCCTTGGCGTTGCGTCTTGATCACCAGCTTGATGACCTTGGCGACATCGAAGTACCAGATCGCCTGGGCCTTGCTCGCGTCGGTCTTCGCCAGAGTCTTGGTGAACGACTTCGGTGTGCGCCGAGCGAATTCTCGCGTCCCTCGCGATGAGCAGCCAGGTCCTTGACGATCTCGACGTCGCTGCCGACGAAGAAGACGCTGCCGGCGTTGGTCCAGACCAGCGGGGGACGGGGCGCGCGCTTTTCCTGTCCTTTTCGTCGCTCTCGCTTTTTTCGGGGACGCGATGACATGCAGCGTCAGGCCGTTGAACGATTCCTTGGCGATCTTTGGCGCCGGCCTCCTCGGCCTGCTTGCCCGCCCGCTCGAACACTTCCTCGAGTTTTTTCTGGTTTTCACCCGCGTCGGCGATCAGCACGCCGGCCGCGGGAAGGTTGGGATCGTCGCGACCGATCACGGCGAGCGACAGTGCCCCTGCGGGAGCTCGAGCAGCTCTTTGATGCTGACGCCGATCCGCTCCTTGAGCGCCTTGGACGCATCTTCGAGCCGCACCGCCAGCTCTTCCCGGAAATCCTTGAGGCCGGGTCGTTCCAGAGCTGGCCGTACTGGCTGCCGCGGAACGCCTCGCGAAACGATTTGACATCGTTCAGCTTGAGAAGAAAGAGCGTGGTGTCGGGAAGGATTCGCTCCGGGGGTGCCGCGGCCTGAGCCAGGTGTGCGGGCAAACCCGTCATGCCAAATAGTCCCAGCCATCCGATGAAGGCCAAGCGACGAATCGCCCGCTGCGCCATTTGCATGTGAGAAAACTCCATTTTCAGGCACCCCTCGGCTCACCGGGGGAGGAAATCGATCTGGCCGCCGGTGAAAGTGCCGGGGCCCAAAACCTCGCTCCAAGCCACCAGCTTGAAGCGCCGTCGGCGGAGGCCGACGAGCCTGCCGATCGCAAAACACACACCATTGACGACTGATTCGCGAGATCCGTTCTCTAGCGCGATCGCCTCTTTGGAACCGCGGCGCCCGGAGGTTTCATCCGCCGGCTTGACCGTTGAGCTTGGCACCGCTCGGTCGATCCTTCAAGCCCACGGGCTGGCCCGCGATGTTGCCGGCGCGGAGGGTCGATATAACGATAACCGCTGTTGGGGTTGGCCTTGTCGAACGCGAACGCTTCCCGGTGGTTGATGAATTGCTTGACGTAGTAGACCGGTATCGCGAACCCCAGATTGTCGGCGAAAAACGCCGACGACCCCGCGGCTCGTCACGCCGATCACCTCGCCACGCTGGTTGAAGAGCGGCCCGCCGGAATTGCCCGGGTTGATCGCCGTGTCGGTCTGGAGAAAGAGCTGGCCCTCGAGGTTGCGGCTCTGATTGCTCACGATCCCCTGCGTGACCGACCGCTCGAGCCCCAGCGGATTGCCCACCGCGAAGACCGCGTCGCCGGCATTGACGTCGTCGTCATTACCCAGGACGACGTGGCTCGGTTTCAAGTCGGCGGGCAGCGGAAGCTTGAGCAAGGCCAGATCGAAAAACGGATTCAAGGAGACGATCTCGACGTCCTCGATCCGCCGGCGGGTGAACCCGCCCGGCACGTTCACGTACAGGATCGCCGAGACCCGCGTCTCTCCCTGGATCACGTGGGCGTTGGTGATCGCATAGCCGTCTTTGTTGATGATGAACCCCGACCCCTTGCCCGACGGCGTCTCGATCGAGATCACCGCCTCGCCAAACTTGCCGACGAGCTCCTTGACCGGCATGGCTTCAAGACGCCCGCCGTGTAAAAACCCGATGCGTCCAGCTCGGTCACCGCGAGCCGACGTCTTCGCGCCGGCGACCGATTCGTCGATCTTGGCTCGACGCAGGATCTGATCCCGCGGAATCCGCAAGATGTCGTAACCCAGGTCGACGTAAAGGGCGTTCGGCTTGTCCGACACCACCTCGCCGGTCACCCGCTGCCCGTCCTTGAGAATCACAACTTCAAATTCGGCTGCTTCCAGCGCCGAAAACGCCGCCAAGCAGAGAAAGCCCATCAATGCTGGTAACCGGAAACAGCGCAGCGAACAACACAATCCCTCCCTTGCGCGAGACGCGACAACACCTGCCGTCGGAATAAGCTCCATTGTAATAATCATTTCGATCCTTTCAACCCTGCCTGTCCGAGTTTACGCGCCAGGCGTCCACTATCAGAAAGAATTGTTTGTCTATCTTCACTCGGCTTGCTACATTTCCATAGAGGCTGAAATCGGCTTGACGGAACGCGACGTTCGGGATACAAATCGAAGATGCCGTTCCCGGCGCTCATCTTCCAGCCTCGTCAGAACAAAACCGACCAGATCGCCAGCAGCATGATTCAGCTCACCCAAGCATGGGGAGACGATCCAGTGTCCATTGTTCCGTAGATGGGCGAAATCTCAGCCTCGCCCAGTTGATCAAGCCGTGGGTGCTGACGGCGGTTCTGGCGCTCATCGTCGCCGCGCCCAGTTGGTGCCTGGCTCAGCCCGAGAAACTACCAGGTCCCCCGGAAATCCCCGAGGTCAAGCTCGTTCCCGACTTGCACACGATCCCGGTCCCGCACGACCGCACCGCCTTCAATGTCCAGATGGTCAACGCGTCGCTCTTGCCGCGCGACAAAGAGGGGATCTGGGTCCTCGACTTCGCGTTCAAGCCGCTTCGCATCAAGACGGTCGACATCCCCGGCAAGGGACGTCGCCAGATTCACTACCTCTACTACAAGGTCGTGAACCGCACCGGCAAGCCGCGGATGTTCGTTCCCCAGTTCATCATGGTCAACGAGGCTGGACAGAAATTTGAAGACAATGTCGTTCCCCAGGCGATCCCGCTGATCCAGACTCGCGAAGACGGCAACGATCCCGATTCTGGGGGCCGTCAACATCATGGGCATGATTCCCCCCAGCACCAAGCCGGACGTCGATGACGCCGTCTTCGGCGTGGCCACCTGGGATAAGTGGGATCCCAAAGTCCGACCGTTTCAGCATCTACGTCCGCGGCCTGTCCGACGGCTACAAAGAGATCCCCGCATCCGAGCGGCGGCAAGCCGACCGTCAAATACAAGACGTTACGGATCGATTTCATCCGCCGCGGCGACGACCGCAACCTGCACGAAAAGGAAATTCAGCTCGCCGACCCACCTTACGAGTGGGTCTACTGGTGAAATGGGTCTACTGTGAACGGCGAGCACGTCAAGCTGGCACCAGCGTAACCAATCGGGTCCGCCAGGCCGAGCCGGTCGAATGCCGACCGGCGGATCATGCACGCATCGCACCGGCCGCACGACAAGCCTTCAGGGCTCGGGTCGTAGCAACTGTGCGTCAGCGCGTAATCCACGCCCAGTGCGCACGTCCCCGCTCGATGATCTCTTCCTTGTTGAGGGTCAAGAGCGGGGCATGAATCCGGAACCGGCCGGTTCCCTCGACTCCCGCTCGCGTCGCCAGGTTGGCGAGTGCCTCGAACGACCGCAGGTATTCCGGCCGGCAGTCGGGATAGCCCGAATAGTCAACGCAATTGACGCCGATCCAGATGTCGAACGCCCCCAGCGTCTCGGCCCAGGCCAGCGCGAGTGCCAGAAAAACCGTGTTGCGGGCCGGGACATAGGTGACGGGATCCCTTGCGTCATCGGCCTCGTCGGTTCGGTCCTTGGGAACGGGCAGGTCCGAAGTGAGCGCGCTGCCGCCAAACGCCCGCAGGTCGATCTCGAGCTCGACGTGGCGCGCAACCCCGGCCGCCTGCGCCACCCGCCGCGCGGCCTCGATCTCGACGGCATGACGCTGGCCATACCGCACGGTCAGGGCATTGCACTCGAAGCCAGCGTCGCTGGCCATCGCCAGGGCGGTGGCCGAGTCGAGCCCGCCGCTCAAAAGCACCACTGCGCGCGGCTTTTCTGCCATGAGTTGGCTCCTACAATCCCCCTTGCCGGATGATCGCCTTTTCCGATATCCTTAAAGATTCGCACCATGGCATGGCTGCACACCCCGTCGCTGGCTGCGTGCTCTCAGACGGAATGGTTATTACCTGACGACATTCTAGTATCAGAACGCCTGCTTACGAGTAAGAATTCCATGGCTCATAAAAAAGGACAGGGCTCGAGCCGCAATGGCCGCGACTCGAACCCGAAGATGCTGGGAATCAAACTCTTTGGCGGCCAGCTGCCAAGCCCGGCAGCATCCTCTGCCGCCAGAACGGCACGACAGTGGCATCCGGGCAAAAACGTGCGCGTGGGCCGCGACTGGACGATCTACTCGGTGATCAACGGCAAGGTCCTGTTCGACCAGGAAGGACGGCGGATCAATGTTGTTCCCGCCACGCAGTCGGTGCCCGGGACGACCGCACCTTCAACAAACTGACGTGTCCTCGGCGCATACTGCAATGTTTGTCGATCGAGTCACGATTTTCGTGCAGGGAGGGGCCGGCGGCAACGGCTGCCTCAGCTTCCGGCGGGAGAAATATGCGCCGCGCGGCGGCCCCAACGGCGGCGACGGCGGCCATGGCGGCAGCATCATCATTCGCGCTTCGCGAGAGCCATACCAACCTCGCTCATCTCTCGCACCAGCGCCACTGGAAGGCCGAGCGAGGCGAGCATGGTCAGGGCTCCGATTGCTTCGGGCGCGGCGGCGACGACCTGATCATCGAGGTCCCTCCGGGAACCCTGGTGCGCGATCGCGATCGGGGCTCATCTGCTTCGCGACCTCAAGGAGCCCGGCGATCAGGTGGTCGTGGCCCGCGGCGGCAGAGGGGGACACGGCAACGCCCATTTCAAATCGTCGACCAACCGGGCCCCGCGCCAGGTCGAGAAGGGTCATCCCGGCGAGGAGCGCTGGATCACGATGGAGCTGAAGGTCATCGCCGACGCCGGCCTGATCGGGCTGCCCAACGCCGGCAAATCGACGCTCCTGTCGCGGATCTCGCGAGCTCATCCCGAGATCGCGGATTATCCGTTCACGACCAAGTATCCCAACCTGGGGACCGTGGTCGCCGGCGGAGCACAACTTCGTCGTGGCCGACATCCCCGGCTTGATCGAAGGTGCGCACGCCGGGCATGGGCTGGGCCACGAATTCCTCCGCCACGTCGAGCGGACCTCCGTCCTGGTCCATCTGGTCGAGGCCGTGCCCATCGACGGCTCCGACCCGGTCGAAAACTACCGGACGATCCGCAACGAGCTCACCCAGTACAGCCCGGCCCTGGCCGAGCGGCCCGAGCTGTTGGTCGTCACCAAGATGGACGTGACCGGCGCGAGCGAATCCCGAGAGCGGATCACGCGCGAGCTGTGCCGCGACGCCGTGGCGATCTCGGCCGTCACGGGGCAGGGCATTCCGCAGTTGATCCACCGGATCGTCGAGATGTTGGAACCAGCGACGGGAGCACGACCGCGCCGGCCGAGCCGCTCGCGGCGCCGGTCCTGACCGCGGCCGTCGTCAACCACGGGCGCTTGAGCCGTGATCCACTTCGTGGCCGACCTGGGAAACAGCCGGCTCAAATGGGCCCGGGTCGTCGCACCGGGGCATCTTGCCGAAAGGGTCGCTTTGCCGCTCGATCCCGCGAGCCTGGGCGGAGGCGTGGTCGCAGTCGGCGTACTCTGGCCAGCGAACCATCGTGGTGGGCGATCTCGTCGGTCAATCCTCCAGTCGCGGCCAAGCTCGCCGAGTTTCTGCAAGCCAAACACGATCGCGGGAGCGACCTGGTTTCAGGCGGCCGCCGAGGTTCCCGTGCCGATGGATGTCGAGGGGGCCGAGACCGGCGGCGCCGATCGTGCCCTGGGGGTTCTGGCCGCGCTTCGAGCTCATGCCGCCGGGCCGGCCCGGCCTGGTCGTTTCCTGCGGAACCGCCATCACCGTGGAACGCGTCACCAGCGCAGGGGGTATGGCAAGGGGGTGCGATCGCCCCGGGGCTCGGACGCCATGGCCAGCGCCTTGCACATCCGCGACAGCTCAGGTCCCCTTGATCGATGTGCGTCAATTCGACGCCGCATCACCCGCCACCGGCCTGGGGTCGCGGGCACGGTCGCGTCGCTGCAGCCGGTATCTTCTGGGGAACCGTCGGGGTCGTCCGCGAACTTTGGCTCGTCAGGCCGACGACCTCGATGGCGATCCCTGGGTTGTCTGGGCGGGAGGCGATGCCGCATTCTGGCCCCCTATGTCAGCGGCGACGATGCCCGTATCGAGCCGGACCTCGTCCTGGTCGGTCTGTCGCTGATGGTTGTCCGGGAGAACCATCGTGCGCAGTGATTTCGGCTGGTTTACGCCCGCAGTTGGACGTCGCGGGGCAAGTCAAGTGGAGTTTGTGGTCTGCCGAATTTTGCAGGGTTGTGGCGGATTTGCTCGATTTTCCGAAAGTTCGGCCCAAGTGGCGCCGATCTTAGAGATTGAGTAAAGGATCTACGGTGCTCGCTCCGCAGTCCGGATGCAGGAGTCGAGTCCCGTGCCGAATCAGGCACATTCGTCCGCTTCGACCGGCCCGCGGACCTGATCGTCGGTGAACATTCGAGTGGGCTTGGTGACAGGCGGCTACTCGGGCTCGCCTTGCCGACACAATCGTCGTCCGAACGACAGGAGGTCGATCGGAATGGACCATCGTGTGGTGAACAAACTTGTCGTGCCCGGTCGTCCGGGCTCTGTTCGTGCCTGGCGGCTATTCGATGGTGCTGGGACACGCGCGATGGCACAGGGGCCGCAGTTCGACGTTGGCTCGCCGCCGGGTGCCGCCGGGGGAGCGAGTGCCGTCGGTCAACCGCTCGGCGCCGCCGCGTTCCCCGATTTCGGCACGCCGTCCAATGCGCCGTTCAGCGGACGTGCGGGCGCCATGGGAAGTCACGTGCCCGGCGAGCGCTCTCTCCACGCCGGGAGTTCCCGTTTTCAGGGTCCAGGGGGCTCAGACCACCATCACTCAAAACGCTCCAGCCGGTGCAGGCGCCGCAGTATGGCGAGCTGGAGCTGCCCGCCGATTTCGTTGATTACGGAACGCCCGGAAACATGGATCTGGACGCCGCGATCAACATGCTCGTCAGCCAGAACCTGGACCTGATGGCCGCCAAGCTGGAGATCCCGATGGCCGAGGCCGACGTGTTGACGGCCAATCTCCGTGCCAACCCAATCTTTTACGCGGACACAGCAGCTCATTCCCTACGGCCATTTCTCGTTCTTGAGGCCGGGCGGTCCGCCCCAGAGCGACGTCAACATCAACTATCCGCTCGACATCACCTTCAAGAGGGCGGCACGCACGGCTTCGGCACGCGAGGCCAAGAGCGTGACGGAGGCGCAGCTTCAGGACGCGGTCCGCAACCAGATCGACAACCTTTACTCGATCTATGAGGGAGTCGTGTCCGCGGGCCTGACCCTGAAGTTCAGCGAGGTCTACCTGGCGGGGAACAAGAGGTTGTTGACGGTCACCGAGGACCTTTATCGACAACGGGCAGATCCAGGAGTCCGACCTGGACGCGGTCAAGGCCAACGTGTACAAGGCCCAGCTCCAGGTCAAGGAATCGAGGAAGGCCAAGATCGCGGCGAATCGCGGCCTTGCGCTGATTTTGAACATGCCTCTGGACGACGTCGAAAAGATCGACGTCTTCGACCCCGTCGGCAAGCTGCAGGAACTTCCCGTTCCCAAGGAAGAACTGGTCAAGAGGGCCGTCGCCAAGCGGCCAGACCTGATCGCCTACAAGATACGGCCTGCGCCGGGCCCAGGCCGATCTCAAGCTGGCCAAGGCGAACGGCTATCCCGACGCCTACATCCTTTATCAACCTTATACATTTCAGAACAACACATACCTTGGTGTGCCCAGCGCTTATTCATGGACCCTGGGCGCGACCCTGACGATCCCGCTTTACAACCGCAATCAGGGAAACGTCACCCGGGCCAAGATCAACATTACTCAGACCGAGATCCAGGTGGCGAGCGCCGAGCGACGTGGTGCAAAACGACGTCTTGAACGCGGCTCTCGAGCTCGAGCAGAGCCTGGTCGCCGTCGCCGAGTTCAGAAAAGAGATCATCCCGGTGTCCAGAAAGGTCCGCGACGCGGCCTACAAGCGATTTACCGGCGGCCAGACCAGCGCGCTCGAGTTTCTCGCCGCTCAGCAAGACTTCAATGACCAGGTGCGCGCGTACAAAGACGCGATGGTCCGTCACCGGCAGGCGATCCTCGACCTGAATACGGCGGTCGGCGAGCGCGTACTGCCATGATTTTAGAGCGGTCGACATGTCATGTGGCGTCGTGTTGCTCTGCATGCACGGCGAGCGTGACGTCGAAGCCGCGCAACGCCGGACCGACAGGTGGCGACCTGACACGGAAAGGTGCCCGCTAAGGACCACGGACTCATGACCAAGGACCTAAGACCAAGACGATGCCGTCCCGAGCCTCGAGGGGCTCGAGGTCCGCGACTTGCTGTCGGCCATCGGCGGTGCACGCAACGACCGCGCGTCATGAGGCGACCCCCAGCCTCAACCTCTGGTGGCGAGCGAAACGGCCGCGTACACCGGCGCACAACTCCGCGAAGCATCTCCAACGCCGTTACCGGAAAATCAGCGGGGACGCCGGCCTGGGTCAATGAGAGCTTTCTGCAATCGCTGGTCGGCCAGCTCTACGGCCCGTGACGACGACCACCCGATCACCGTCGGCAATCAAACATTTCCGGCCGGGAACCTATTCCGTCCCGCAGCCGACGGCGCGCGAGGTGCGACGGCAGACTTTCTGGCTCGAATTCCAGGGACCTACACGGTCGGAGCGCCGCGGTTCTCCAACCAGTCGGCCACGATCCATATTTATAGCGACGGGCAGGTCGGCGACGTCCAACCAGTTCTTGAACGGCCGCGCCCAGCTCATCCTTTTCCCGCCGGCCGACCCGACCGCCACGCCGACGACCCTCGACCCGATCGCCGGCCAGGTCACCGGCCTCATGAGCGTGTTTGCCGCGAACATCCTCCAGTCGGGGTCCGTTCTTTTCGCCGAAGTGACCAACGTGCCGGGCGTCGCCAGCAACGACCCGACGGCGCTCGATCATGGTTTGCCGTCGCACGCTCGAGTTCCTGATCGATCCCGAACGGCGTCTCCGGCGGGATCTACTCGACCCCCGCTTATGCGACGACGCCCGCGACCGTGACCAACGCCGACGACCGGCCAGCCGCTCCCACTGATGGGCGGCAACGGCGGGGCCGTCGCTTTCAATCAGGGAGCCGGGCTCGTCGACATCAAATACATTCCCGAAAAAGGTCGGCACGGGGCGGCGATTCAGTCGGGCAAAGTGATCGTCAGGGTGCAGGGGCTGATCAACACCACCGGGGTGCTGAACCCGATCTACGAGGGGATCAATTGACGAGGAGTTGGCTGATGGCTTCCCAGCGATCCCCGCCCCCGACGGCCGCGCCGCAGTCCAGCCGATCGTGGAAGGCTTGGAGACGCGCAAACTGATGTCGACCGCAACGCAGTCGGCAGAGGTCCAGAACGTCGCCGAGACTGCCAATTCAACGCAGCAACACCAGGCCACAACTGATGTGGTCAACTCGCCAGCTGATCCAGAAATTCGCCAACTTGCTCTACGGGCCCAACTCGCCCACGCCGATGACCCCCATCCGCGCGAGCTCAAGCGTCAGATATTCACCGCCGCCTGGATCGGCCAGTACACCGTGGGGCCGCCTCGGTTCTCCGATCGAGCCAGCACGATCCATGCCTACGCCGTCTCCGGCGGCTCCAATCAGTTCCTCAAGGGGAAGCTCAACCTGGTGCTCTTCCCGCCGGCCGATCCGTCCGCGACGCCCACGCCGGGAGACCCGTATGCCAACCAGGTGACGGGCATCGCCGGCCTGTTCCCCCAGGACCTGCTCCAGTCGGGAAGTACTGCTCGTGCTCGACCTGAACAGCACCCCCGGCCCCGGCTCAAACCCGCTCGCGCTGCCGACCCATCTGACCTGGACCTACGACAACAACACAAGCGCGGGCGCTTACGCCGCGCCCGCAGCAATTCACCCAGGGGGCCGGGACGCTCACGATCAAGTGGATCCCAGATGCCCACCCGCTCCCGGGCACGATGGGTTCGGGAAAGATGATCGTCAACTTCGTGGGGCTCATCAATCTCAGCCAGGTCGTCAACCCGATCGCGAAGGTCATTTCGTAGAGGTTACGCCTGGAAGGAGCAGTGCCCGATGCGTGCGCAAGACCCTCATGATCGCAACGGCCGACGCCCATGCGCGGCGCCGCCGGTTCCGACCGGCATGCGAGAACCTCGAGCCGTTGCGCCTTGCTCACATCGTTGGGGCCGAACCTTCCGGGCAAGCATTTCCCCGCACCGAACGTCCAGCAATTCGTGCCGCTCCTCTATCCACCAGGCACGCCGCAGCCGACCGCCGCCGAGGTCCAGCGCGAATCGTTCGTCGCCAAGGGGTATCGGCCGATACACCATCGGGCCCGGGCAGTTCGACACCCAGACCATCACCATCCACGGCTACGGCAAGCCGATGACCAGCAATATTTCTCGGAAGGTTGCATTTTCAGTTTGTGGTCTTCGAGCCCACCGACCCGACCCAGGCTGTCGATGGGAACATCAACCTGGTTGGCGGCAACTATCTGCAAAACTCGACCGACCTCATCTTGGCCCTGATAGGGCCGACCAGCTAGTGAGATCAACGGCCTGCCGACCCACCTGTTCTTCACGACCGACGCCAACTCGCCCAGCTCGACCGCGTTTGCCGAGACCGGGGGAGCGCTCCCCGCTTTCGCGAACTACCCGGCGAACTACTTCACCTCGTCAGGTAACCTGGCTCCGCCGCCGGGCTCACCAGGCAGCCTCGGGCCCCCGACGAGCGTCGATAACTGGGGCATGGCCCTGGGCGATGCCGACTTCAAGTATATTCCTGACAAACATCCAGAGGCCGGAAGCCTTGGCTCGGGCACTGTGATTGTCGAACTCACGGGCCTGCGCAATTACTCCGGCGCCCAGAGCCAGTACGACAAGCAGATCAATTGATGGACAATGGTGAGTCACTCTTTTTACGATGCCAGTAGGTGGCAGCCTGCAGCACCAGGGATCGACCGCGCGATGGCAGACAGCGTCCACGAGAATCAACATATCGCGGCGCCTCCGAGCGATGGGCCTGCGGGAGGTGTTTTCGTCAGCCGTTTAACGGCAAAAGGCCGCGGCGCCATCGCGGTGCTCCGCGTCTGGGGACCAAGAGCGATTGATATCGCCGACGCCGTTTTCCGACCCATTCGCGGCGCACGACTGGCCGATACCCCACGTGGACGATTGCGGCTCGGCCGGATCGGCGATGGGCTCGGTGATGAGGTCGTTGCCGTCGTGCTTCAGGAAGAGCCCCCGTCCGTAGAAGTGCAGTGTCACGGAGGGGAAGCCGCGGTCTCGTTGGTTGTCGGGGCCCTCCAGGAAGCGGGAGCTGGCAGCTATGATGGACCGCCGCTCGCCAACCAATCTTCGGACGACCACTTCGCGCATGATGCCCTTGTCGATCTTGCCCGAGCCTCGACGCTTTTGACGGCCGAGATCTTGCTCGATCAGGCGCAGGGTGCGCTCTGCGCCGCGACTTTGCCGACTGACCGGTTCGGTTTACGACGAACCCGATCGCGCCGTGGCGGAAATCGAAGCTCTGGTCCGCCATTCCCATGTCGGGCTGCGTCTTCTCAATGGCTGGAGGGTCGTGATCGCGGGACGTCCCAATGTGGGCAAGAGCCGCTTGTTCAACGCCCTCGCCGGCTTTGCTCGCGCGATCGTGGACCCGACGCCAGGCACAACGCGCGACGTCGTGTCGTTCAAGACCTCGTTTGCCGGTTGGCCGATCGAGCTGGTGGACACCGCCGGGACTGCGCGACACACTTGATCCGATCGAAACCATCGGAATCGAACGCATTCCCGGCGCGAACAGCAACAAGCGGACCTGACCCTCTTGGTTCTCGACCGGTCGCTACCACTCGAGCTCGTCGATCTCGAGCTGATTGCGGCAAACCCGAGAGCATTGTTGGTCGCCAATAAATCGGACCTCGATCTCGCCTGGCACGACGCCGACTCGTCAGCCGATGCCCGTGACGCGGTGATCGTCTCAGCCGAATCGAGAGCTGGACTGACGAATTTGATCGCCGCGATCGTCGCGCGGTTAGTCGGCGAACCACCGCTCCCGGGCGCGGCCGTGCCGTTTCGTGCCGACCAAGGAAATGCACTCATCGCGATCCGCGCGAACTTGATCGCCGGCGATCGAGCGGCGGCCGGCGCGGGCTGATGCTCTTGATCGATGGAACGCGGGCTTGAGCTCGGCGACGATTCAATCAAACTGTCAGGCGTCGCGTTTGGTTCAAACAGGCAGCCTACAGCTCGCCGTCTTCGGGTGCGGCCGGGATCGGAATCAAGTCGGGGCCTCTGTCGGCGTTCGGACTGACCGGTGCCAGCTGAAAGTCATCGCGGCACGATCTTCCAGGCAGACACAGAGGGATCGATTTCCCGGAGAAACTTCACTTCGCCGACCATAGGCGACTCGTCGGTGGGCGAGAATGCGGTGGTCCAGTTAGCCCGGTTGTAAATCTTGGGTGAACCACCGATTTGAAACACTTCATCGCGGCGATAGGTCTGGATCCGATCGTAGGCGACCTTGCGTCCCGACCAATGAATCTTGTCGACGAGTTCATCGCGCTGATCGCGCCCGTCAAGGCGAAACAGGGGTACGTCGCGGCCGGACGTGCTCACGATCGAGTTGTCAGCCTCGATCGCGGCAAAGGGGAGCTCGGGTCCGTCGGCTGCGCCGGTGCTGTCGAGGTGGACCAGCCCTCCTCGCACAAGCGCAGTCACCTGATCGAGCCTGACCTTGAGCGTCGGCGAATCGGGTCGACCGAACCGACCGCCGCCGAACGCGCGGAGCAAGCTTCCCTCCGTGCTGACCAACACATTGGTGAAATGAACGTCGACCTTACGCCCTGCGGTCACGGTGATTCCTTCGCCACCGGAGCGGAGAAAGCAGTCACGCAGGCGAATGACCGCGCTTGAGATAGCCCCGTTGTCGGCGACCGGCGCGTTGCGAGCAGCGAGATTCGGTTGAACCACCAAAAGCGCCGCGACCGGCCGATCGGATGCCAGAGTGAGCGTGCATTCGGTCATAGTCAGCTCAGTGCCGGGGAGAACTCCCGCGACGGCCAGGCGATCGGCTCGCGGCGTATCCTGATCAGGAACGACAAGGTCGATACCCTGGACATGCAGCGATCCGGCGCGGAGGTTGAACATCACGGTCCAGTCCGCGGGGGCTTTGCGGCTGTCGGTCGATGCGGAATCGAAGCCGAGGGCGCCTGGTGGCCGACCCGGGTTCGGCCGTGATCTGAAGAGGGCCCGTCCCGTCGATCTCGATCGACGAGAGTTCAAGGTCGGCCCCTGCGGCGATACGGAGCTTTCCCCCCTCACGACCCCGCCTATTGAACATCGTGACGAATTGCTCGGCACTACGGATCACGTCTTCGTCTTCGAACGCCGGACGTCGATCACGGTCGTTGCGCCGAGATCGCCCGACATCCCGCGCGGCAGCCGTACCGTTTGGCGGTGCTGACTTGCCCGAGAGCAGCACGCCTGCGGCGTCCGTTCCCGTCGTAGCAACGGCATCGTCCGTCGATTGCCCGGCTGTCGCCATCGGCGGCATATCCATCGGATTGTCGGCGGACGAAGCAACTTGCGTATCGGCCGCCGGTGGCGGAGTGACCGGCATCGGCCCTATCTCCTGGATGCGGGGCTCTCCGGCGACCGTCGTCGGCTTGTTGACATCGACCGGCTCAGTTGCCTGCCGTCCCGCCGCCTGTTCGCGGCCGGCAGAGCGCGCGACGCAACGACGAGCGGCTCATCCGGCCTGGATCGTTTTTCGCTGACTCTCACGTTCTTGAGCACCGAACCAAACGGGCCCTGGCGAGCCCCGATGTCGGACCGGGAAGTGATGGCCGAGCTCAAGAGGAACACGCGCGTGGGATTGTCTGTCTCGGCCAGCAGAGCTTGACCAGGGTCGGTCGTTTCCCATACCGGGTTCGTCGTCACGGGCAGTGCCGGTTTCGCGCAGTTCGGTTGGGGTTTCGCTCCAGTGTGCAAAGTCGGTGATTGGTTCCTGGCGATCGTTCCCCGTCCGTAAACGCCAGGTACACGCCGATCCGGGAATAGAGATTGGACCGGCCGCGCCACAGGTCAGGTTTCGTGGGTTGTCGACCATGACCAGGGTCGCCGGCGATCGGCCCGCCGGCGCAACCACGCTGTCGTCGACCCAGACGCGTGCCTGGGTGCCGTCGAAGCGAAAGACCGGTGCCGAGCCAGCCATGATGCTCGCGTGCATGAGCCGCAGCTCGCCGAAGACAGGGACATTTGACCGCGCGTTGTCAAACCAGACCGATGGCTGCCCCGGCCCCATCGTGCAGTCGCGCAGGACGACGTCGACGGACCCGTCCGCCAGGATTCCGGTCTGCCCACCGTCGAAATGGCAGGCATCGGCAATCACGGCCGGCGGGCGATCCCGCCGCCGCCAGCGGGCGGATCGTTCGAACCTGGATCGCGGCCACGTTGCGGCCTTCCCGCGAAGTGGTCCGCCGGAACGAACAGCCCCGGACAGTCAGCTCGGTGTCCTCGGTCCGGATCGCGGCCACGAGGTCGTCCGGCAAAACGGCATCCATCTCGAATTTGAGCCCCTCGATCGTCACGTGCCCGCCGATGAACCGAAGCAAGCTCTGCAGGGGACGGTCGACCGAGGTTTGCATCGGTCGCAAACTTGATGAGCGGCCGGACGCCCGGCTCGGCCTTGATCACCAGATCGGGATTGGCCAGAGCAGCCGGCGATCGCGACGACCAGGTCCGCCCTCCCAGACGATAGGGCCCATCGTCGGACAGCACGATCACCGACCGGCGCGGCGCGGCCGCCAGGATCTCGAGCAGGTCTTCGTTGGAGCTCACCGGGATGTTGCGAAGATAGGCCGGCACGGGGTTAGAAGGCCCGGGACCGGATTCCTTAGCGACTGACGAAGGTGAAGAATCGAGCGCCGCCGGGCCGGCCACACCGTTGGCGTGCGGGGGGCGCAGCGCCACGGCCTGGCCGATGAACTTTGCGCGCGATAGCGCCTCCTTGGACGGCTCTCGTCCCCACCAGGCAAGCCCTGCTACCACCAGACCAAAGCCAACGACCGGCACCAGCCACACCAGGTGCCGCTCCCACGCGTGTCGATGCCCTTCCTCGTGCCACGACGGCAACGGGCTTGATGCCGCCGCACCTACCGATCCGGCCACGACCAACAGCTCGCGCACCAGATGCTCGGGCGTCTGGTAGCGCCGGTCGCGGTCCTTGGCCATCAGCCTGGTGATGATGGCCGCCAGCTCGACAGGCACTGCCGGGTTGAGCGTCCGCACGTCGGCGGGCGCTTCTTCCTGGTGCTGGATCAGCTTTTGAAGGACCGTCCCGCCCGGAAACGGCGGACGGCCGGTGAGCATGTGAAATAGTGTGCATCCGAGCGAATAAAGATCGCTTCGCACATCGACGTCGCGCGGGTCGCGGGCTTGCTCGGGGCTGATATAATCGAACGTGCCCAGCGTCATACCGCTCTGGGTGAGCCCGTGATCGCCCCCCCGCTCGAATCGTCGCGCCAGCCCCATGTCGACGAGCTTTGCCCGCCCGACCGGCGTGATGATGATGTTCGAGGGCTTGATATCGCGGTGCACCACCCCGCGCACCGAGGCGTGCACGAGCGCGTAGGCGATCTGAAGGGTGATGTTGACCGCCTGGGCGACGGCAAGCGTGCCTGCGGTTTCGACCTTCTGCCGGACGGTCACCCCTTCGATGTACTCGAAGGCGATGTAATGGTAAGGCCCGTCCTGACCGATGCTGTAAACCCGGGCGATGTTCTCGTGATCGAGCTGCGCGGCCGACCGCCCCTCCTGGTAAAAACGCGGGACGATTTCGGAGTCGCCGGCTTGATCGGGGGGCAAAAGCTTGAGCGCCACCTGACGGTCGAGCTTGGTGTCAAGTGCCCGAAAAACCGCCCCCATTCCGCCGACGCCGATGGCTTCTTCGATCAAGAACGTGTCGACGAGATCGCCCGCCGCGGGTAATGACGCCGGTAGCGCAACGCTCGATGGCAAAAGCGCCTGTCGCCGACGCGCCGAACTGCTCGATCCGCGATGAACCGTCGGCGAGTCGAGTGGAACAACCACGTCTGCGAGATCGGCTCGCGGTTCCTCTTCGGAACCAGAAGCGGCCGGCACGCATCCTCACGTGGTGTGGGCAACTCGGGGATCAGCATCGACTCGCGCTCAATGAGTCGGGGTTCGTCCCCTGGCAACACTTCCATGCCGTGCGTTCACGAAGAATCGATTGCGAAATGAGACAGGACAGGAAAGTGCATGCATTCCGTCAGTCCAGATATACTATAAGAAGAAGATCGCCATCTGTCAACCGTCATTGCAAGGCGATGTTGCTTAACTTCCACAGCTACAGCGGCTTAGTGTCACAGCGCCGACAACCCTGTGCATTGTGTCGCCTGCCTTTTTTCTCTCCTCCCAATTTGACGTCTGATCGGATCGCCATCATTTCGGCCCCCGCGATCAAGCGACTCAAAGCTCGCAACCGATACAGAAGGAGTCACGTTGGGGCTCCGCGCCGGGTGAGCGCACTCTCGCTGGGCGTCGAGGCCGTGAGGATCGAGCCGCAGGAGGCATGGCATGTGGGACCGAATTCGGGGAGGGCGCTCCCAGGTGGAACGGCACACCGCGGGATTGACGGCCGGACCGGACGGCGCACGAAGCGCCGGCCGCTCCTGGAGGTCCTGGAAGACCGCCGTTTGCTGACCTCCGCCACCTTGCAACCGATTGCGAATCGTGACCGTCCCAGCGCAGCAAGGGACACACCATTCCCCTACTCGCCGCCAGCGGCGCCACCGACGCGCAGACCTACACGGTCACTTCCAGCAACCCGGATATCGCCGCATCCATCGCCACGGGACCGTTCTGGAACGTCGGCGTCTCGTACACCGACCCCACGAATGCCGCGAACGACTTCACCGGCACCCTGACTTACCAGTTGTTCCAGAACCTCACGCCGAATACGGTCAGTGAAATCTCCAACCTGACCAACAATGGCTATTATGTGAACTCGGGCAAATTCTTCAACCGGATCTCTGCGGGATTCGTCGTTCAGGGTGGCTCGCCGACATGCGGACGGCACCGAACCCAATCCTCCGGTCACGTTCGCCAACGAAAACGTGCAGCAACTGGCGTTCACCGGCACCTACCAGCTCGCGATGGCCAACTCGAGAGTGAGCCCGACACCAACACCTCGCAGTTCTTCATCACGCTCGCAAATCAAAACTCTAGCCTGGGATACAACTACACGCTCTTCGGCCAGTTGCTCACCGGCGTGAATACGTCAACCAGATGGCCGCCGTCCCGGTCATGGACAACACCTCGACCGGAGAAGCCATCCCAGCCGGTCAATCCGCTCACGATCAGCTCGGCGACGCTGTCGTCGACCAACCCCAACGGCACGCTGATCATCGACACGACCCAGGCGTCCAGGACGAGACATCGACGATCACGGTCACGGCGACAGAACCCAACGAACGGGAGCACGACGAGCCAGACGTTCGTGGTCACGGTCGGCGCTTATGGCGGCCCCACAGACCCCGACGATCAATTTCAGGCCCTACGCGTTTGACTCCGCTCCGACCGTCGCCGAAAATACGGCGACACCAGTTCAGCTGAATGGCCAGGTGGGCAATCCCAGCGGCTCGTCCAGCACCCAGACCTTGACGTACTCACTGCTGACGCAGCCCGTGCATGGAACGGTCACCGATTTCAACTCTTCCACCGGCACGTTGAATTACACGCCTGAAGAGGGTTATGTCGGTGCCGACACGCTCACCTACCAGGTCAGTGCAGCCAACAGCGCGAATACCCCTGCGACGACCGTAAGCAATCCTGGTACGGTTACCTTTGCAGTTGGAGGGGAAGACACTGGGGCAGTCAACGTGGTCGGCAATGTGCTGGCCGTAACCCCGGTTCCTCGCTTCGATCTTGGAACGAACACGATCAACGTGTCGCAAGTGCCTTTCTCGAGCTCGGTAACAGGTCTGGGCTACTTGGTGACTGTCGACGGTATTCCCGACACCACGGGAATTTCGGCTACGCCAATCACCACAATCATCGTTTTCGGCGGCAAGAGGGCCCGGAATAAGATCAAGATCGACCCGAGTGTGACCATTCCGTCAGCGATCAGCGGCGGCCAGGGATACAGAAATAAATTGACCGGCGGCAGTGTTGAGACTCGTGAGCACGGCTGGTTTGGCCATACGACCCTCGTGGGGGGCACCGGCACGAATCAATTAATCGGCCGCGCCGGCCACGTTAAATTTAAGCCGACCAAGTCCACCAATCTGATCTTCGCCGGCATGCCGAAGAAGCGGACCAGCGACTTGAATCCGACGCCACCGGGCGGAACGTTCTACAGGTTGGTCCGCGGCCGACTCGTGCCGGTTTACAAGTTCTGAGCCTCGAATGACTGAGCTTCCGATCGATGCGGCACTTCCTCAGATCCTCGACGCCCTCCATCGACGCTCCGTGGTCGTGGTGGCGCCTCCCGGTTCGGGCAAGACGACCCGGGTGCCGCCGGCCATCCTCCGCAGCGGCCTGCTCTCGGCCGAACACCCAGCCGTGATCGTGCTCCAGCCCCGGCGCGTGGCCGCGCGGGCCGCGGCGGCCAGGATCGCCGACGAACAGGGCTGGACCCTCGGCGAAGAGGTCGGCTACCAGGTCCGACTTCGAACGGCGGACTTCGCAGAACACCCGGCTCCGCTTTCTGACCGAGGGAATCCTCACGCGCCAGCTCCTGGCCGACCCATTCCTCGAATCCGTCGGCGCCGTCATTCTCGACGAATTTCACGAGCGGAACTTGAACAGCGACCTCGCGCTGGCACTCTTGCGCGAAGTCCGCCGCGAGGTTCGTCCCGACCTGATTCTGGTCGTCATGTCGGCCACGCTCGACGCCGAGCCGGTCGCGCGGTTTCTCGACGATTGCCCGATCGTCAGGGCCGAAGGGCGATCGCATGCCGTAATTGCTCGAATATCGGCCGGTCGACCGGCCGGCGAGCGTCGAATCGCTGGTCCCGCTGATCGAAGAACTGCTCGATCGATCCCCGCGCCGGCGGTCACATCCTGGTCTTTCTTGCCGGGCATGGCCGAGATTCGCCGCGTTGAGAAACGGCTTGCGACCGCGGCCAGCCGCGCCGGGGCCGTCGTACTGCCCTCTGCACGGGTCGCTCCCCGCCGACGACCAAGACCGGGCGCTTAGACCGAGCGATCGCCGCAAGGTCATTCTGAGCACGAACGTCGCCGAGACTTCGCTGACGATCGATGGCGTCACCACCGTGATCGACAGCTGGTCTGGCGCGCACTGTCCGCTATGACGCGCGAACGGGGCATCGACCGCTGGGAGCTGGCCCGGATCAGTCGCGCCGCGGCAGACCAACGTGCCGGCCGCGCAGGTCGAACGGGACCTGGCCGCTGCATCCGCCTCTGGTCCGAACGCGATCAGCACGGCCGTCCGGATTTCGAACAGCCCGAGATCCATCGCGTCGACCTCGTGCGCCACCGTGCTCGCCCTCCACGCCTGGGGCACTGCCGATCCCGCTCAGTTCGCTTGGTTTGACCCGACCGTCCCCTGACCGATTGGCCGCCGCGGAACGCCTGCTCGTCATGCTGGGCGGGCTCGCCGGCACCCCGCCGCGAATCACGCGATCTGGGGAACGAGATGCTTTCCGTCCCGATCCATCCCCGACTGGCCCGATTGCTGGTGGCGGCAAGGGAAAGCGGCCGCGGCCGGGACGGTGCCACGATCGCCGCCTTGCTCTCGGAACGGGACATCCGCGCCATCGATTCATCAGCGACGCCCGCAACGCCGCCGGCCACGGCGATCGCACCGCTCCGATATCCTCGACCGTCTCGACATGCTGGCAGAGGCCGAGGCATCGCGATTTGCTCCTTCCTTGCGGTCGCGCGGGATCGATCCCGGCGCTGCCCGCCAGGTCGCTTTGGTTCGCGACGACCTGATCGGGCGCGAGCGCCATCGCCATCGCGAGCCCAGCGTGGCACGGCCCACCGACGACGTTGACGATATCGACATGCTCAAGTGGTTGCTGCTGGCGTATCCCGATCGCGTGGTCAAGCGGAGAGGAGTCGAGCGGACGGGCGTGATGGTCGGCGGCCGCGGCGTTCGGCTTGGGCCGGAATCGTCGGTCGGCGACGCCGAGTTCTATCTGGCGCTCGACGCCCGCGAAAACCGCCGTGGCGGGCTGCTCGAGGTGTCGGTGAATCTGGCGAGCGCGATCGAGCTCGAGTGGATGCTTGACCTCTTTCCCGCTGCGATCCGCCGCGAACGACTGACGTTTTACGACGAATCGCGGAGCCGGGTCGTGGCCGCCCATCGGCTCTGGTACCACGACCTCTTGCTCCGCGACGACCAATCGGCGGCCGTCGACGCCGACCAAGCAAGTCGCGTTTTGGCCGAGGCCCTCCGCCCGGAGGCCGCTCGTTTGATACGCGCTAGCCCGCAAGCGGCCCTCTGGCTCGCTCGACTGGATTTTGTCAAGCAGGCCTTGCCCGAACTGGGCTGGCCCGAGTTTAGCGATGAGATTCTTGCCGACGTGCTCGAGATGGCCTGCCAGGGAAAAACCAGCCTCGATGAGGTCGAAAACGCGGATTTTGTCCCCTTCCTCCAAAGCCGGCTGGCTCCGGCGTTGTTGCGCGAACTGCAGGAAAGCGCACCCTTGTCGCTCACGGTCCCAAGCGGCAAACAGATCCGCCTGACGTACGAGCCAGGTAGGCCGCCGATCCTGGCGGTTCGGCTCCAAGAGCTGTTCGGCTGGACTGAAACGCCAAGAGTCGCGCGCGGGCGAGTTGCGGTCTTACTGCACCTGCTCGGACCCAACGCTCGGCCAGTTCAGATTACTGACGATCTCCGCAGCTTCTGGACGACAACCTATCATCAGGTGCGCAAGGACCTACGCGGACGGTATCCCAAGCATGCCTGGCCGGAAGACCCGTTTACGGCCCAGTCGTCTGTGAAGGGCAAGCCTAAATGAGTTGGGCGGGGCGAGCCGCTGACATGCCCGAGATAAAGAGGACCATATCCAACGCGAGAATACGACTCCAGGGCAACCACCACTTCATCCGAACCACTGGCGACGACTTTCCCGTCTTTGATCGCAACATACTGGCCATCGTACTTCAACCGCAGCTCCGGCAGCAGCGCCCGGAACGCCCGAGGCTCACGTTCCCATGCGGTTTCGGGGGGCTTGACGAGTGAAAGGTCCGGCACGGGATACTCGACGACTTCGCCCATGGTTTTCCATCCAGTCGGTTGGCAACGGGTCTTCTTCATCACCGGATAACTCTCAGCCTACCCGTTCGGCTGTTCCCCTTGAACAACATCGAAGATATGAGCCCCGGCAGTGCGATGCAGCTCTTCTTTGTCGGTGTTTCGTGACGCAGACTCGGCGACACGGTCCGAGGCGGAGGCCAGCGATCCTGGCGGTTCGACTTCAATGTGCATCGGTGTGCATCCGTGGCTAATTCTCAATATCGAGCAGCAATTTCACAACCGGCAGACGAAAGACAAACAGAAGAGAGGATGAAGAACCACGAACTGAAAAAGCCAATCCGGCCTCCGCGAAGTGCATGTTCAGTACGAGATAAACCCACGGCCTCTGGCCGTGCGACCCTAGGAGGCTCTGCCGGTCCGGGGTGCTGTTAAATGCAATATGCTCTTCCTCCGGGGAAAGCCCTGTTGGGGTGTGGGTGAGCACAGTGGGCCTTGATGAGGAAATGGTACGGAACTACATCCGCGAGAAGGAAGATCGAGACGATAAGCGAAGTAAGTTGTTCGAGTGATCATTGACCCCGAGACAAGCCCCAGCGGGGCTTTCCTCACGCACAGCCTCCGCGGGGCGCTCCGCTGACCAATACGGCCCCAACGGGGCCTTCCCTCCGTCCAACGCCCCGCTTTGCGGGGCAGGCCAAAGCCACGCCCTCTGGGCGTGGTCGTTTACTTTCCTGACCAGGCTCTCTGTGAGCCACGCAACGAGGGGCGTTGCCGGCATTGCGGTGGGGTTGAGACCGCGCAGCGGCGCACCTCACGATCAGACCTCCTGACCTACAGAAGATGTATATACGAACACTAAACTTAGTAACTGCTGAATATCGCGTGGCTTGGGGGAATCGATGACGGCGATCGGCAGATGCGAGCTGGGAAGTGGAAATGGTACCTTCCGTGATTGCTCAGATCACCTGGCACTCACCAGGAGGAAGGTACCATTCCCCAAGCATTATTGCCGCTCGTACCGCACGGGGCCACCCGGGTTAGCGATGTCGTAAGCGTCGTGCGTCAGGACGGCAAGGTGATCTACCTTGTCGGCACTCAGGGACTGTTTTGCCACGATGAGAACGATCACCGTAGTTTTCGTTTATATACAGCCCAACTGATTGATCAGGACGCATGTCGTCAGATCGACGTTACGCGGGCTTTCGGCGTCACGAAGAGCAGTGTCGCTCGTGCGCTCAAGACGCTTCGTGCGGGCGGAGCCGAGGCGTTCTTTGCGTCTCGTCGTACGCGCGGTGCCTCGGTGATGACGCAGGAAGTGACGGCTAGAGCCCAGCAGTTGCTTGCGGACGGCTGGAGCCGATCAGAAACTGCCACCGAGCTGGGCCTCAAGCCCGATACGCTCCGCAAGGCGATCCAACAAGGACGATTGATTGAGCTGGCGTCGATTCAGCGTGAAGAAACCACGATCGACGCAACGATCGTTTCACAGCCGCCTGCCGCCACGGACAAGTCCACTCGGGCCGTCGAGGATGCCGTGGCCGAAATGGGTACAGGATGCACGCGACCGGATGAACGGGTTCTGGCAGCATTCGGATTGCTCAACGGCGCTCCGACCCGCTTTGAATCCTGCCGCGACGTTCCCTTCGGCGGCGTGCTTTGTGCCTTGCCGGGCTGGCGGAGAATGGTTTGTTTCGACATATCCATGATTGCTTGAAGACTTTGTCCGGTTACTACACCACGCTGCACGTGATCGTTTTGCTCGCCCACATGGCGTTGTGCCGGATCAAAACGGCCGAGCAGTTGCAGTACCAGGCACCAGGTGAGTTCGGCAAGCTCTTGGGCTTGGACAGGGTTCCAGAGGTCCGTTGCCTGCGACGCAAATTGGCAGCCCTGAGCGTGGCCGACGGACCGGGAAAATGGGCTGGGGTACTCTGCCGAGACTGGCTAGAGGCAACGCCAGAGCTCGCCGGCACGTTGTTCATTGACGGGCATGTACGTCTCTACCACGGCAGCCAAACCGAACTCCCCAAACGGTACGTGTCTCGACAGCGACTTTGCATGCGAGGGACCACCGACTACTGGGTCAACGATATCCAGGGCCAGCCGTTCTTCGCGGTTGAGCGGCCGATCGACCACGGAATGCTGGAGGTGCTGCGTAGCGACATCGTGCCGCGACTTCTCCTTGACGTTCCCGGCCAGCCAACCGCGGACGAACTGTTGGCCGACCGCTATCGCGCGCGATTCGTGATTCTGTTTGATCGGGAAGGCTACAGCCCGGAGTTCTTCAAGGAGATGTGGCAGACACATCGGATTGCTTGCATCAGTTACCACAAATACCCCGGCGAGAAGTGGCCAACAGACGAGTTTGCGAAAGTGGAAGTCACGATGCCCACCGGCGAGCGAGTATCGATGCTCCTTGCGGAGCGCGGGACGTGGATCGGTGATCGGAAAAACGGGCTGTGGATGCGAGAGGTTCGGAAGCTGACGGTCACCGGACATCAAACGAGCTTGATCAGCTCGGCTTACGGTGCTTCGGGGATGGAAGATTGTGTTCGATTGTTCAGTCGATGGTGTCAGGAAAACTTCTTCCACTACATGATGGAACACTTTGCGATCGATCTGCTTAGTGAATATCGGACGGAGGAGATTCCTGACACCAAGCGACCTGTGGTCAACCCTCATTGGCGGGATTTGAACCGCCAGAAACAGTCCATCAAGTCTAAGCTGACGACTCGTCGAGCGCGCTTTGCCGCTCTCACGATGCACCCGGAATCGGACGAGTCCTGCGCAAGCGAAGTGGGAGAAGCGCAAAGCGGAATTGATAGAGGAGATCCAGCAGCTCGAACACCAATCGACGGAAGTCGAAACCCAAATGAAAGCGACGTCGCATCATCTGAAGTGGAGCGAAATGCCGGAGCCCGACAAATTCCGGCGGCTGGCTCCGAGCCGAAAGCAGCTGGTCGATACTGTTAGGATGATCGCCTACCGGGCCGAAACCGCGATGGCATCGGTCGTGCGCGAGGCGATGGCACGTGGGGATGACGCCCGCAGCCTCCTGCGCGACTTATTTCGCTCGGAGGCCGACCTGCTTCCCGACCTGGAGCAGCAGATCATGCGAGTCCACGTTCACCCCATGTCAAATCCACGATCCAATCGAGCGATTGCACACCTGCTCCAGCATCTCAACGATGCCGAGTTCACTTATCCAGGCACGAATCTTCGGCTCCTGTACTCAATCGTGGGGGCCGTTGATTCTGCCAATCCGGTAGCAACGCAAATTCCCCCAGGTCCGGAGGTCTGACGATGTACCAGAGGCAGTTTGTGCGCGGGCACTGCGCTGGCAGCGCGATAGTCGTGCGCAAGCGGTACGGCGAGCGAGGCACGAGACCGTCATGCAGCGGCGCCATGCATCGCGGCGACTGTTTGTCAGCGCGACAGAAGACTCGCCGACTCACTGAGGCAACAAGGCCTTGCTCGCGACTATGATCCCGCCATGCCTGGTCCGGCATAGATGTATCGCAACAGGGCATCGGGAAACTTCCCGGCGACCGTGGCCAGACGATAGAGCACGTCGAGCACCCGACGCCCGTGTCGCTTGGCTGTCTCTTGGATCGTCATGAGCCGGGCCATCCTCGTGGCCCCCGCACTGCGTGCGATGCCCGAACGTGATCTTCCGGAGGATGACCAGAGGACGCAGGCAGCGTTCGGCGTGATTGTTGGTTGGCGGCACGCGGGGATCGTCCAGAAAGACCAGCCAGCACTCCGCGTAGCGGTTGATCCGCTCTTGCAACGTGGCTGCCTTGTCGTGGTTCAGCGAGCAGTCCTGCAGGCGCTTTAGTTCCACCCGCAACCAAGCCATTTCGTCGGCTTGCTCTTCGTCCGAGAGGTGCTCGCGACGGCGATGAAAGTCGCAGCCCCGCTTCACCCACTCCTTGACCTCGTCGAAGAAGCGATAATCCGGCGAGTCAGCGGAGGTGAGTTTCTGCCAGTCGCGTGCCGTGCGGGCCAGATGCGACAAACATTTTTGCTTGGCCTTGGCGCCCTGGGCATCGTAAGCCGAATAGCAATCGGTGACCAAGGTGCCCGCGAAGTCCACTCCCAGCAATTCGCGCGATACCTCTCCGGCGCGGGAGGTGTCGAATTGAAAGTGGATGTATTGTTCCGTGGCGTGCACCCAGTAATAGGCCCGCTCGCCGTCAAGGATCCAATAGGTTTCATCCGCATGCACGGCGCCGTCGCTGGCGGCAATCTTCTTGCGGATGTCGTCGACCACCGGCTGGGCGTTGGCCGCCAGCAGCTTTTCAAAGCCGATCAGGGCCGCGGGAGTGAAGTGAAACTCGAACAGGTCCGCGATCGCGCGTGGCACTTTGCGGAGACTGATGCCGATGTCGTTGTGCAGATAGACGGCGATGGCGCGAAGCCGCGGCCCGATCATGCTGCCGAGGATTTCGCCCTCTCCGGCCTTCTGCACCCAGCGTCGGCATGATCGGCAGCGGGCCTGAGGATGGCGGAACAGGGTGACGTGGCGACGCCCCTCGACAAGATCCTCCTGAAGATGATCGGTCGGATCTTGCGACGTGTAAACGCTGACCGGCCCACCGCAATGCGGACAATCCGCCGGAGGCAGCACCTCGACGAGCGTGTCATATTCCGTCGGCGTGGGGCGAAACCAGCCGGGATGGCCCATCGGGGCACCCCGCTTGCGCGGCTGGGCCTGGGCAGGAGCTTTCCGGGGCTTTGACCTGGGCGATATCGGCTTGTCGCTGGCGATTCGTGGCGAACTTGGTCTGCCGCTCGAGCTTGAGCTCGAGTTTCAAACGCTCGATCTCTCGTTTGAGCGCTTCGTTCTCGGCCACCAAATCCGAGACCGACTTCCGCGTGGCGTCCAATTGACGATGCAGGAGGTGCAGGCTGTCACCGCTGGAGTTGGCGATATGGACCAAAGCCCCAAGCGCGGCGCCGCCCAGATGTGGGCAATGCCTGAGCTGCGGGCAAGCGAATTCGTGTTTGGGGTAAAAGCAAAAGCTCATGGGCGTTCATCCTTGAACGACCAGAACCTAGCGGATTTCCTCGGTCTGGGCTAGTGGAGTTGTCTGCGTCCGAACCGCGCCCGCCGAGTAACCGAAATGGAAGGGCCGGGCGCTGCTGCGGGCGGCGGTCCTGAAACTAAACTGATACTAACTTCGCTCGTCAATTAAGTATGATGTCCCCCGATCCAAAGTATGATGTCCCCCGATCCCACACCCGACTATTCGAACCTCGCATTCGAAAGGCAATACTCGGACAGACTCCCGGAACGTTGAACGATAGTATCCGGGGATAATGGAATTAGCCTCGTCCTGTCTGCCTACCGCAAGTCCTACCGACCGCTCGCTCATCGCAGCAAACGCGGGGAACCTTGGAGGCAGATCTCGCCTGGCCGGGTTAGCCCAATTGAGATCTCTTGGATAGGCTCTCCCCACCAGTGAATCAGCCCCTCAAGATCGATCACGGCCAAATTCTCCGACCCGGCTGATTGGATCCACCGGATGCTCTGGCCCGCGCACCATCGCCCTTTTGTGCTCCGACTATTGATGCAGATCTCCTGGTCAGCCTTGAGACCAGGCAAAACGAGGTATCGGGCCCTGGCCGTCGGATGAAATGCGAACTTGATGGATCCCGGATTGCGGTCGGCGCGATACTTTCCCGGGCTGAGTTCATGCACCTCGTTTAGATCGATTCGTCTACCGACCGCGATCGTACTCGACCCCGCTTCTGGATGTCCGGGTCTCAGGTGAGCACACGCACCGGACCCCAAAGCCAGTCGCTCGTTCGGGGTCAGGCGTACTAGAAGCAGGTCGCGTACTTCGTCATCACTCCAAGTGAAAGCTCGTGCCTCAGGAGCCTCAATGAGTCGGATGATGGAGGATCGGTCGGGCTCATACGTCATCGGCCACGAGTTCCATGACCGCAGACAGGGCGTAATGATGCGTTCAAGTTGGGAGCGACTGATTCTCGCCTCCCAGGCAACGTTTGAGAGGCTGTAGAGAGCGTTCATGGTTGCCTTCTGATCTGAATAGCGCAACATGCGAGCCCAATGGCTCTCGATCTCATGGTGATGCGCAAAGAACATCACCATACCTACGCTTGCCCCAAGCATCCACGGCAGTCCTGGCCGAGCATCACACCGCAGAATGGGCCGCCACCTGGACAGAAAGGCTGCCACCACGGTGGCCAGTCCTATCAAGGGCAGCACGTGGTACCTTGCTGCGAACACGTATATCAGGTGTGCCTCACTACAAATCCCCATCGCCACAAGGCCGGCACGGGCCGTAAAGGTCAAGGCGTACGCCAAATAGATCATGGCGGCGCCGAGGATAAGCAATCGCCTGTTGTACCAGGCACGTGGCCAAACCACGACGGCCACCAACACCACGAGCACGACGGACCCGGCTAAAGTGCCTAGCGACAGACTAAAGCCGTCCGCGCACCATGATGCCGGAGCTCCGATCGCGGATGGGCCCAGAATCCAAGCGGGAACACAGAGGGCATACGACAGCCCCTTGAAAATGTTTCCCGAGCCCGTGCTCTGCTGTAGGACCGAGAACACAGGGGCACCTCCGCACTGGCATAGCGCCAGGTAGGCAAGAACTCCGAAAAGGGCAGCGCCCGTCACCAGAAGCCTTCGCTTGCCTGAGGCGTTGGGCGCCGCTAGTCCGTATATGATCGCTAGGGGCGCAGCCAGGTGGCCCACAGAAGTACTTGCGGGCCCCAGCGCCGTTCCGAGGCTGATTAACATCGACGATCGAATCGGCCAATGCGTTATTGAACCCGCGCCAATCAGCGCCATGAGAATCCCGACAATCGCCCAAGCGAAACTGCTAGCCCGAAGTTCCCGAGCCGTTTTTGACTTAACTCCCACGCCAATCAGCGATTAACCACGATTTTGGCTGGCAAATGTAGCCACTAAAAATCCCGGAAGTCCTCTTGACATATTGATCGCCATCTAGAATATAGCCGCATGCCAGCACGACGCGGCGGCGTACACGTGGCCACGACCACGAGGGTCTACAAGGGAAAGACCTACGTCACCCATCTGCTCCGACGGTCCATTCGCAAGGGAAAGACCGTCACTCATGAGACCCTCGGCAACCTCTCCCATCTTCCCGCCACGTCATCGAGATCATCAAACGCTCCCTCAAGGGCGAGACCTTCGTCCCTGCAGCTGAGGCTTTCCGCATCACATGCACACGTCCGCACGGGCATGTGGAAGCAGTCCTCACAATGATCCGCAAACTCGGAATCGACGAACTCATCGCGTCCAAGCCGTCGCCACAGCGTGACCTGGTGATCGCCATGATCGCCGAACGCCTCCTCTTTCCCAGCTCCAAGCTGGCTCACACCCGACACTGGCACGGCACCACCTTGGCCGAGGAGCTGGAGGTCGCCTACGCTACCGAGGATCACCTTTACGAGGCCATGGATTGGCTCTTGAAGCGGCAGGGAGCGATCGAAAAACGGCTCGCCCAAAGACATCTCGGCGAGGGGGCGCTGGTGCTCTACGACGTCACCAGCAGCTACTACGAGGGGAAGACCTGTCCGCTGGCTCGCTTCGGCTACGACCGCGATGGCAAGACCGGTTGCCCGATCATCGTCTATGGCGTGCTCACCGATGCCGACGGCCGGCCGGTCGCCGTGCAGGTCTATCCCGGCAACACCGCAGACCCCAAGACCGTCCCGGATCAGGTGGAGGCGCTCGCGAAGCGGTTCGGCCTGTCGCGAGTAGTGCTGGTTGGCGATCGTGGCATGCTCACCCAAACTCAGATCGACGTGCTTAAGAAACACCCCGGCCTGGGCTGGATCTCGGCGTTGCGCAGCGGCGCGATCCGCCGCCTGCTGGCCGACGGCCATCTGGTCAAAAAGGATTTGGAAGCCGAGCGCCTGGGGGAGATCAGCTCTCCGGAATTCCCCGGCGAACGATTGGTGGCCTGCTACAACCGACAGCTGGCCGAGCAGCGTCGGCACAAGCGTCAGGAACTGCTGGCGGCCACGCAGGCCGAATTGGAAGCACTGGCAGCGAGCGTGGGGCGTACCGAGACCGCGGCCGACATCGGTGTGAGGGCCGGCAAGATTATCAATCATTACAAGATGGCTAAACATTTCACTCTGACGATCCGTGACGGACACCTGGGATGGGCACGCAAGAATGATGCGATCCAGAAAGAGGAGACTCTGGATGGGATCTACGTGATCCGGACCAGCGAGCCGGCCGAGCGATTGACCGCTGCCGACGGCGTGCGGTCCTACAAACGGCTGGCTCTGGTGGAGCAGTCGTTCCGATGTCTCAAGGGGATCGATCTTCTGGTGCGCCCGATTTACCACCGCACGGCCGAGCGAGTGCGGGCGCATATCTTTCTCTGCGTGCTTGCCTTCTACGTGGAATGGCACCTGCGGCAGGCGTGGGAACCGCTGCTCTTCGAGGATGAAGAGCTGGCCGTGGACCGACAGCGTCGCGACCCAGTGCTGCCTGCCCAAGCCTCGCCGTCGGCACGCCTGAAGAAGAAGACGCACCTGACGCCAGACGGTCTGCCGGTCCAGAGCTTTCGAACGTTGCTGGCTCATCTGGGAACACGTTCTCGCAATACCTGTGTGGTAACTGCTGATCCCAAGCAGACGACCTTTTACCAGGTGACGGACACCGACGCGTTGCAGGCGGAGGCGCTACGGTTGATCAAAATGTAGCCAGAAACAGGAAGTCCAGATTAACATAAGCCATTGGCCGCTAAGGGGAATCCCGCTAAACGGCCCTGGAACTTCGGGCTAGCGGAGTACCACCAGATCGTCTCCATAGCCAGCGGAGACTGGGCTACTGAGGCGACGACGATGAGGGCTGCAGTTTTGGAACCCCCCTCTCGGGCCAACCACCAGCCAAGCAATGCCAGGACGATGACCCATGGTGTAACTGATGCGACGCTATAGGCTATTGGGACCAGGCGCAGGTCGTGAGCGATTAGCTGCCACGTGCCCCACGACACCAAGTCGAAGAGGGGCGTGATGTGCTCGTTGATGGGTTTGAACAGGATCCCGCTGGTTGGTTCCTCGATCAGGTTGATTAATCTCTTTACGTCATCCTGAGAAAACGATGGGTGCTCTATTCGCCGGACAACCGGCAGCAGCGTGACCACAATGAAGGCCAGGAAGGCCCAACGCGACATCGCGCTCCTGGCCAGGCTCCGTAGCGACACATTGTCCGACAGTCCAACTCGACCGAACTGGCGCGACGCATCCTGTTTCGGAACTCTCCGGGAAGCGTCGTCACAGCATGCGGAGCCATGTTCCGGCAAAAAAGTCCCGTCGCTGAGCAGCATCCTAGCGTCCATGACGAGTAACGTTTGTCCCTCGTGCATCCTGCCTTACATTAGGAATTGGACTCATTCGACAACGAGTCTTACATGCGAAATCCGTGCGCTTGGATGCCACCTTGCTACAATGCACAGAAGCGATAGCTCAGCTAGCTCGAATTTCGAGATCAAACAGGACCCAAACTGGCGAACCATAGTCAGGATCGTGATCTGGGACCGGAGATTTGAGAATAGCCCCCCCTTTTCCCTCGATCAAAGTCTTCGGAATCCTCATTTTTCACCTGTATTCAGACGTCGATGGTTACCGAACAGGCGAATCCGCGTTGAGGCCGGACGTGCTGGTCCTGCTTTACACGCGACACAGTTGGCGAACGGAGCGAGCACAGACACGCGGGAGTTTGGGCCACGATTTGGTCCATCGGGCTGAACGAAGCGTCCCGGGGACCCGAGGAAGCCCTGGGGGGATTTTGCCCATAGCTATACAGACCGGCATAGCGAGGCGCGATACACAGCAGCTTGGGTACCCTCTATTAGCCTTGATCCAGCGATTTCCGCTTGGTGCAAAGTCTCGACTATCGTCGAATGGCACTGACGGAGACAGAACTCGTACTCCGGAAAAGACATGTACAAAATAGGCTCTGCCTGGCATCAATCGAGGGTATCTCACCACTCTCGATCGCCAAGGAGGGCCTATCATCTGCGACTCTACACGTGCCAAGGCATTCACGCAATTCCGGTCTTTGTTCTGCTCATTGGTCTTTGACCCTGACCTGATCCTTGGCCAGATTCTCTTGACGGAATGGATCGCGGAAGTCGTCGTTCAGGAGGTTGGGAAAACCTGTGATCGAATCTTTACCCCGTTAGTCACGTTGGCTCTTTTCCTTGGTCAAGTTTTCAGCGACGACCATTCCTGCCGCTCGGTTGTCGCCAGACTGCTGGCTTGGGCACGGCAAACGGCCTCCCGGAATGCTCACCAGATTCCGGCGGATACTGCAAAGCCCGGCGACGGTTGCCCGACACGCTCCTTCCTCGGTTGACTCGGGAAACCGCCGACCGCCTCGAAGTGCAAGAGTCACGAGCCTGGTTGTTCCAAGGCCGCCGCGTGATCATCGTGAATGGCTCGACCGTGAGCATGCCCGACACCCCGGCCAATCAGCGTGCTTATCCCCAACACAGCAATCAGAAGCGAGGATGTGGCTTTCCAATCGCACGAATCGTTGTGACGTTGTCCCTGGCCACCGGCTCCGTCCTTGACGCAGCGATGGGTGCCAGCAAAGGGAAACTCACAGGCGAGCATGCTCTCTTACGTTAGCTGCATCGACGGCTCTAACCCGGCGATATCGTGCTGGCCGACGCCTACTACAGCTCATTTGACGAAGTGATGACGCTGGTCCAGATGGGCGTCGATGTGGTGATGCGACAGACAGGCAACCGACCGACTTCCGTCAAGGCACGAAACTCGGCCGCGAAGACCATCTGATCGAATGGCACCGACACCGCAACCGGTGGAAGTGGATGAGCCGCGAGGCGTTTGCTGTCCTGCCACGTGTGCTTCTGATGCGCGAATTGCGAGTCCGAGTGGAGAAACCGGGATTCCGGACCAAGCACTTTGTAGTCGTCACGAGCCTTCTTGATACAGAAAAGTATTCACGTGACGATATTGCGGCGATTTACCAGGCCAGGTGGAATGTAGAGCTCGATATAAGATCGATCAAGCAAACGTTAAAAATGGATGTACTGAGGTGTAAGTCACCGGAACTTGTCGTCAAGGAGATCTGGGCACATCTCCTTGTGTACAATCTGATCCGTGGTGTCATGGCGGAAGCGGCGCGACAGCACCGGGTCCTACCGCGACAAATCAGCGTACAGGGGGCGAGGCAGACCTTGGAAGCATTCCGATCCGAATGGGCCTCGACGATGGCAGAATCACGGCGACGAATCAGAGAGTTGATCCTTCGAGCTATCGCGTTTCATCAAGTGACGAGAAGGACACGCATTGCGTACGCAATGACGACCATTTCATGGATCGCAAACTGCAACACGGCCCGCAGCGCAAGTTATTGTTGATTGACTAGATCGATCCATTAGCCGCTCGGCCTTGTACCAACGAACACAGCGTTGCTTTGCGTGTCCTTTCATCCTCTTCCTGCGAAGCTTGAGCAAAGGGCTACTTTACATCGGAAGAGCTGCGAGCCTGCGTGGTAGATGGAATCTGAGGCATCGGATAATCGACTCGACGCAGATTGAATGGGAGATGTGTCATGCTAAATTGCGCGATGCTATCGCGCTCGGGGACGTAATGATTCACTGGTGGGCGATTCCGAGCCATCACCTAGCTATCGCGGAGTGCGTCCTCCTGCAAATCCATATGCCGCCTTGGAATACATGCCGCTGGTGACGGCAGCCAGTAAATCGAAGATGGAAACGGGAACGCACCAAGTCGCTCGCGGAACGGCCGAAAGCCCGTCCAGCGGTCAGATACCGATTTCCAAGCTATTTTCGACGACATCGGCTCATTCCACCACTCCTCAAGGCGCCCCAGTTGGTCACGAACCCTCGCCCGTTTGCCAGTCGCCCATCCCGAACACTGCCCTAAGTTGCCCCTCGGCTGGAAAGGCTCCCAGAACATCGAAGAGAGGTCGTATGCGGGGTCGCCGACTGTACTGTACCCGTCGTGAAACGTCGCACGTGAATTGTGCCCGCGTAGCGTCGGTCACAGGGGGCTGAACGACCGTCAAGACCACGCTCGCTAACCTGAAGGACCAGTAAGTCCCAAGTATCGATCTTGGCATTTCAGTTGAACGAGACAGCTAGCTTCTTTTCGATTCGACCGTGAAGTGGAGCAACAGTCAGACCAGGTGTTCTAGCGCACAAGCTTCGAGATGTTGCTCGCAGATTTCGTCTTCACGCTCCCCAAAAAGGCCATTGCACAAAAGCTTGTTGACGTTGAGCGTGCTCGGTCATTTTGGGTGAATCGACAAAAGAGTGCTTAGCCTTTAATTAGGCTGCCGATACTCTCTAATAAGACGAACAGAAGGCGCTATTCTGAATTGTAGAAGATTTTTGTTTGATTTTTGCCGGGATCAGACGTAGATTTTAACAATTCAAGAAATCGGAGCCCAGGAATGGTAACGGCAGCGACAATCGGTTCCAAGTTGGAAAGTGTCCGCAAGCGCCTGAATTTGACGCTCAGCGAGGTGTCCGAGAAGACTAAGCTCGCCCAATCCGCGTTGTCAGACTTCGAGAACGGAAAGCGTGCGCCCAAGGTCGCCCAGCTCAAGCAGTTGGCTGACGTTTATCGACGGGATATCAGCTTCTTTATTAACGATGAGGCGATCCCGAATGAGACCGTCCTCTGGAGGCAAGAGCCAACCGGCGCTCACGCTTCCCAGGTGAAGAGCAGGCTGATCAGCCTAGCCGAATCCTTTCATAACCTTGAGGTTATCAACGGAGAGCCAACTCCTCCTCCCATTTACCAGCAAACGGGGAATGCACCCGCCTTCAGTTATCGGAGCGTTGCGGCACTCGCAAGCAAGGCCCGTTCCCTGTATAAGCTTGGCGATAAGCCGGGATGGACTCTCTTGCAGACCCTCGAAGAAGAACTGAGGGTTAAGGTATTTCATCTCGATCTACAGCCTACCGGTTGCGCCGCTTGCACCTTAAGCGAAACCTACGGCGCAGCCATTTTGCTCAATGCGAACCACGTTCGCTGGCGACGGAATTTCGATCTTGCGCACGAATTCTTTCATCTGATGACCTGGACTGTATTCCGTTCGGGGGAGGAAAGCGTCGATGTCAGAGCGACCGGTGAAGAGGAATCCTTCGCAAATTGTTTCGCCGCCAATCTTCTTATGCCGTCCGATCCATTGAAGGACACCGTCTCCGAAATCCTCGGCGGGAGGACGAAGTTGACGTCGGAGGACGTTTGTGAGATCGCTCGTCGTTTCGACGTGTCGGCCGAAGCTGCTGCTTTTCGCATTGCAACCGTCTACAGGGTAGATGACGAGGAGAAAGATCGCTTCGTGAATGAGGTCGCTGCCTCTCCGGATCTGTGGAATCGATATAAGGGCGAGGAGCCTTCCATGCTTCCGCTCAGGTATCAGGTGTTGGCAAAGAGAGCGTATCGGCGAGGATTGATCTCGACTGGCAGGTATGCGGAGTATATGGGCATAAGCCGAGCAGAAGCGGCAAAGGAACCGGTCGGGAGTCTCGAAGAGGATGCCGAGATTGAAATTGGTGATGCTTGATGCAAACGTGATCATCAAGCTTTCCGAATTAGGACTCCGGGACAAGGTGGTTGCGAGTATTGATATCCATCTCGCTCAGACTGTCGTCGATGAGGCGCAGTTCTGGATTGACGCAGCAGGAGAAAGAAAAGAAATCGACCTTAGCTCGGACATCGAGGCGAAACGAATAGCCGTATTTGAAATGGATGCCGTCGAGTTGGCCAATTTCTTGGCTCGGTTCGACCCTGTTTACCGGCCCGAGATCGACCCTGGAGAGATGGAGTCAATAAAATGGATGGAGAAATCTCAAGAGGATTACCTGTTTTCTTCGGCTGATCTCGCTGTCTACAGAGTGCTCGGATAAGTAGCAAGGACAAAGTAGCAAGGACATGCACTGCGAAACCGTTCTATCCCGCTGACGAGGACTCGGCCAATCTCCGTGATGATTTTTGGGAACGCTCAGGCAAAACGAAGTTGACGGATCTACTGGCTGTACGTACAGTATCTGTGCTGTCCCAGGAGATCTTACATGACAATCGCTCGAGCCCAATTGGTCGATACGTCGGTTACTCGCTGGTACCACTGCATCACGCGCTGCGTTCGTCGCGCGTTTTTGCTGGGCGACGGCGATAAAAACCGCAAGGAGTGGATTGAGAACAGGCTCGAGGAACTCTCCGAGATCTTCGCGGTGGCCGTCGGTGGTTTCTCGGTAATGGACAATCATCTGCACGTACTGTTGCGGCTTGATCCGGATCTTGCCCAAGCGTGGTCGGATGAGGAAGTCGTCCGACGTTGGGGACGACTTTTTCCCCCACGCGACAAGTCGCGCCAGCCAACGCCCGTTACCGAGCATTGGGTTAAGTGGCGACTCAAAGACTCCCTTTGGGTCACGAATGCGCGCCAGCGGCTGCAAAGTCTGAGCTGGTTTATGAAGTGCCTGAAGGAACCGCTGTCGCGGATGGCCAACCGACAGGACAAAACTCGCGGAACTTTTTTCGAGAGCCGCTTTGAGAGCGTGGCTGTTCTCGATGAAGAAGGCCTTCTGGCGATATCTGTCTATATCGATCTGAACCCAGTGGCCGCCCAGGTCGCGAAGATCCCGGAAACGAGCGAGCATACTTCGATCAAACAGCGCCTCGAGCACGTCGAGACCCAAGGTGCGACTGCTCAACTGGAAGCAGCGAAGAACGGCAGCGTGGCGGGATCGCACGCCGCGGCCGGTCTGGAAGATTCCCTGTGGCTTTGTCCGATCGAAGACCGCCGCGGTTTGGATTCGACCCGCGAAGGCATGTTGCAAGGCTTCTCGCTGGGGCGCTATGTCCAAATCGTCGACTATACCGGGCGACTCTTCCGCCACGGCAAGGCCACGATCTCGGCGGAATTGGCCGGGATCTTCGAGCGCCTCGGTTGCAGCGCTAAGAGTTGGCAGAACCGGATCGAGAGGCTCCGCGATGACCGGTTGCTGGGTCGTTTCTTCGCTACAACTCGTGCCAAGCTGCGGGAGATCGCCGAACGCCTCGGCATGCGGCGGCCGGTGAGCGTGGCGGGCAATCCTGTCAGAAGACGAGGGACCGAATCACGCCGAATTGCCGCCGGCCAACTGCATTGCCGACGCGAGATAATGTCGGGGCTTTTATGCATATCTGAAAACACTCAGTTGAACCACGACACGCCCGTTTGATCACACGCCGAGGAGTCTGCTCGAACCTACCCCGGAGCATGTCGAGGGCAGTGCGCCGCCGCATTGTGCACTTGTATCTAATCGCATTGCGCGCTTTCACTCAAAGAAACTGCCGAGCATCTTGGGCGGCGGCGACTTCCGTCGCGCCGCAGTGCATGTCCTTGCCTTATGTCCTTGCCTTACTGCCAATACTCTGATCCGAGGCGTCATGGCCGAAGCGGCACGGGGTAGCGCAGTGCAGCCGCGCGAGTTAAGCTTCAATGGGGCACGGCAGACGAAAGCGCGCGTTTGAGGAGACCCATCTATACGAACCGAAACAGATCGCTGCGGATTTTCCGCTGCTGTTGAATCTGATCAGCCAGAAGCGGGTCGGTGACCGACCGGACCGCACGAACCGCGTGCCGTCAAGCGCCGCCCGATGCCCTACCACGTCGCTAAGCGATCGGCAGCGAGCGGCACGCGAACACATCTCGCCATTGGGTCGCTGTGATTCAAGCGGCACTCAAGACAACATCAGATTGGAGCGCGCATCAATAGAGGGGATGCGAATGGGAACGGCGCGGAGGGCGCTCGATGAAGAACGTGCCGGTCAGTGGATGTGATACGCCAGGATCTGCCCAACGGTCAACATCGCCGAGATCGGGCTCTCGGATGATAAGCGTAGTCCAGCAAGCGGCTTCGCTTCCCCTCAAAGACCAAGGAACGGGCGGCGGCGGCAATTCTTGCCGTTTGGACGAGCAAGTTGGCCCGGCACACGGTACCTGGCGCTCCGAACCACCGCGGGTTAGCTCGACGACCCGTGCGGCGGTAAGCCTCAATATTGCCGAACCGGAAAACGCGTCATCGGCCGAGCGCTCGAGCGCCACGGTGACATAATGACCGCATCCCTTCTTGGCCGTTGAAGGCGCGATCAATCCGGCGCCAACGAGGAAACAAAAGGCCCCGGTCAATCCATTGCCAGTTGGTCCCGGTCTCGACGAAGTCATTTAGAATCGATACAGCATAGGGAATTGTGAATCCGAAAGCCTTAATGATGATAACGTGCGGGCCGCACGCACGCAATGGATCATGCTAATATTAAGAATGACGAGTGTCTTGTGGCGTCCAACCTGGCTCCATGCGAGAGAATTCCAACTGCTGACTTGCACGACGCGCTGCAACTCTGTACGTTAACAAATCTGCAATCACTTTCTGTTCGTTTCCAGAGCAATCTACAATCCAGAGATGATGGTCGCGTGGCTGCTGCTCGCGACCGGGATAATCTTTACCGTCGTTATGGCCCTGAAGAGATCAGGTGATTTCAAGCCGCTGGCGCGGATGGGGACCGGGGCATTCATGGTCCTCGTGTTCCAGTGTCTGTGTGCGCCTGTGTCGGCCTGGGCCGGTTGCAACCACCTCGTCATTTCGCGAACCGATCCCGCAAGATCGCCGTCGCTGATCGATCCCTTGATCGGTGATTTCGCCGGGCAATCAGAGCCATATGAAGCTCCCCCGCGACCCTGCACCGGGGCCTGGTGCTCCGGGCAGCCTGCAACACCGGCCGTGCCAGCCGGGGTGTTTGACTGGGGGATCGAGACGTGGGTGTGGTGGGCCTCGGTTACGGGCCCGGTTCCCACTGTTCGCTTTTTTGCTTCCCCTTCCTCCCTGGTTCTCCACCCGACGCACTGCGGAAGTGGTGTTTTCCACCCGCCCCGCTGCCTCCCTTCTGCCTAGAATCCGATTGTCGCACGCGCTTAAATTCCAGTAGCAGCGCGGGAACCGTCGTGTGTGTCGCGACGTTGTGGTATTCCGCCCGCGGCCTCTGGGACGCCGTCTTCTTCGACTGCCGAACATCCTTCGCCCCAGGCCACGGTCAGGGCGAAGCGTTCTCGCCTGGCATTTTCGCGTGCGACTTCTCGGAATCGAGGCTCTTGATAGTCTCTGATGAATCATCTTGTGCGCAAATCATGATTTTATGATTTGATCGCAAATCGCAGATTTTGTGCGTCGGCGATCGGCGTCCGACTCCACTGCTGCGGGCAGGGAGCGTCTGCGCGCCGAAAATCCGAACGTTCTCTATGTTGAGCAATGATTCGAATTCTTCAAGGAGTGTTTTCATGACACGACATCGTTCTGCGTTCACGCTGATCGAACTCCTGGTGGTAATCGCGATCATCGCGGTCTTGATCGCGTTGCTCTTGCCCGCGGTACAGGCCGCGCGCGAGGCCGCTCGACGTGCGCAGTGCGTCAACAACCTCAAACAATTTGGACTGGCGCTCCACAATTACCACGACGTCAACGGTGCGTTTCCCATGGACCGGTACAACGGCCCGGCCTTTGGGGAATATGTCTATGGTCTAGACTGCTACTCGATCCATTGTCGCATACTGCCGTACATGGAACAGACGCCACTTTTCGCCAGCTTCAACTTCAACATCAACCAAATCGACCCCGGTAACTCCACGGGTGTTGCCACTGCCTTGCTTAGC
Organism: uncultured Isosphaeraceae bacterium; assembly: GCA_963850935.1. Lineage (GTDB taxonomy): Bacteria > Planctomycetota > Planctomycetia > Isosphaerales > Isosphaeraceae > CAWFRS01. Next base: position 110,649 of record CAWKNT010000021.1, on the reverse strand, counting down.
TACGTCTGTCCATCTGACATGGGGGGCAACCCGCCCGTCGGCTGGGCGCGCACGAGCTACCACTGCAACGAGGGGCCCCAACTCTGCTGGCTGTGGGGGCCCAGCGACCTTTACAACGCCAATACGACAATGCCGGCGCCGAATGGGGCATTCTTCACCAACTATGCATACCCCATGTCGTCGTTCACCGACGGTCTGAGCAATACGGCGATGATGTCCGAGCGACTGATTGGTGATTTCAGCAGTGCGGTGGTCACCATTCGCAGCGATCTGTTCGCGCCGGGACGGCGCCGGCGAATTTCAACCAGGCACTTGCGCAATGCCTTGCAATCAATCCCATGAATCTCGAGTACCAGGGGCTCAATAACAGCGGTGCTCCCTGGGCCTGGGTCAACAACTGCGAGACCACGTACCAGCACCTGACAACGCCCAACTTTATATCGTGCATGTTCCCGGCCAATTGGAGGATCATGCACGGGGCGAGCAGCCAGCACCCCGGTGGCGTCAACGTGCTGCTTGGCGACGGCTCGGTGCGTTTCGTCAAGGACAGCATCAGCGTGATGACCTGGCAGGCATTGGGCTCGCGCAACGGCGGCGAAATCCTCAGTTCGGATAGCTACTAACGCCGGTCTCGAGTTGGCAGGGGACAGACGTCGTCATCTGTCACATCTCGAACTTCAACGGAGATCGAACTGAGATGAAGAGAAAACTGATCGCAATCATGGCGGCGGCGGCGATCCTGCTGTCGGCCGCGCCGGGCTGCGGCGACGCTGGCTTGGCATCGCCCAGCGATGCCACTGAGGCCCGCGAAGCACTCGACCGAACGCTCGCAGCTTGGCAGAAAGGAAAACGGGCTGACTCCCTCAAAGGCGAAGTGCCGCCACTTGAGGCCTCCGACCACCAGTGGAAAAGCGGTCTCCACCTGGTCAAGTACGAGGTCCAAAATGATCGCCCGCCGTCCGCAACCGGCCAGAGTTTTCGCGTCACCCTCTGGCTCAAGGACGATCGTTCCAAGCAGACAAAGGTAATTACGCAATACGACGTTACCACGAGCCCGCTGCGTGTCGTTCGCGCGGGGTTTTGAGGAATCGCGATAGTTTTACAAACGAAAGAGGGTTACACATGTCGAGAATGCCGCGAATGAGCTTGTTACTTCTGATGGCCGCGTGGTTTTTCCCAACCATCGCGTCGGCCGACGCCGCTCGTCAGGGCGAGTCGAAAGTTGCGATTCTGAGCAACGAAGAAACCTGGCGCCGGCTGCCCCCAGTCGAGCGGGGCGGAGGGCAACCGCTTCCCACGTGGGCACGGCGCTGGCGGGTTCGATCCCGCGCACCGCAGCATCGTTGCTTCGGGTAGATTATGTCCACAGAGCAAAGAGCCCGCTCGATTCCAAGCTCAGGGCTCAAATGCGCTGGGTCGCTGCGCACGCCAACCGCTGTGCCTACGCCGAAGAGTACGCGCTGGCCGATGGCCGCCGTGCCGGTCTTGACGATGAAGCGATCGAGGCACTGCGCCGTGGCGACTTTTCCCATAGATCGCCCGCCGAGAAGAGCGCTCTCGAATTCGCCGCAAGATGACCGTGAATTCGGCCTCGGTCACTGACGACGAATTCGCTACTTTGGTGAAACACTACGACGAGAAGACGGTGGCTGCGATGGTCATGGCGATGGCCTACGCCAACTTTCAGGACCGCCTTGTGCTTGCCCTCGGGTCGCCAATGGAGACGGAGGGACCGCTGCCGCCGCTGGATGTTGTTTTCGCGCCGGGAGGCATCGTCAGCGGCCCATTCACGGTGAACCGGCAAAATCGTCCGAAGGAACAGCCGTCGCAGGAGACGAATCCCGGCGGCAAGGACGTGGTCGATGACGGCCCCGAATGGACTTCGTTATCGTGGCAGGACCTGCAGGCAAAACTCGAACGGCAGAGGAACAAGACCACACGAGTGCGAGTGCCGAGCTGGGACGAGGTCGAGCGCGCATTGCCGCCCGGCTTCACGACCCCTAACCGCGTCGTCTGGAACCTGGTGTGCCTGGGTCATCAGCCCGAAATGGCGGCGGCCTGGGAAGTCCATTTAAGAACCTCTTCAATCGAGACGAGTGACAAGCTCAGTCGCGTTTTTAGTCAGAGCCTGTTCTGGGTCACCACACGAGGTATGGATTGTGCCTACTGCATGGGTCATTGCGAGATGGGCCTGGATCTCGCCGGCCTGAGCAAGCGTGAAGTCGCTGACCGCACGCGGCTGCTAGCGGGGGACGACTGGTCAAGCTTTTCCCCAGTAGAACAGCGGGCCTACGCCTTTGCCCGTAAGCTCACCAAAGTCCCTTGGGAGATCTCAGTCGACGACGTTCGCGGGCTCGAGCGGGACTTCGGTCCTGAAAGGGCGATCATCGTCTTGACGGCGGCCTGCCGCGGGCATTACATGACCCGAATTTCCAATGGCTTTCAACTGAGCCTCGAGCGGGACAACGTGTTCCGGGAATGGTACTTCAACAGCACGCACGACACGGCGCATGTCGCGGGTCCGGCACCGGTGCCGCTGACGCGTCCCGAGATGAAAAAACTGCTCGAGGAATCCAAGCGCGATACGCCCAGATTGATCCCTCCCGAGCCTAGCCCCGCCGAACTGGCTGCGGCTCAGGAGCGCAAGATTTCGTTTGCAGGTACAGCCCGCGTACGCAACTTGCTTCCTCCGGATCTCCGCGGCGGTTTCTTCTTCTTGATGGACGGCCGCACTTTGGCCATGGACATTCGCGCTTGCGCAATCCTCTCGGGCCGCCGGCTTCCGGTACGCCGATCGACCCCTCGCGTCGAGTCGATCCCGATCCCAACATGACCCTCGATTACGCCTTCAAGGCCATGTTGTTCTGGGTCGTCTCACGCAGCAACAATTGCGTGTATTGCATGGGGCACAACGAGAAACAGCTAAGTGCATTTGGCGTCGCCGAAGACCGCATCGCTGCGCTCGACGGTGATTGGTCGCAGTTCACTCTGGCTGAGCGTGCGGCGCTGGCACTGGCCCGAAAACTGACGGTGGCGCCCCACACCCTCGCCGATTCCGACATCGACGCTGTGCGTGAGCACTTCAACAACCAGCAAGTCCTCGAGATGATCGGGATCGTAGCGGGGTTCAACGCGATGAACCGCTGGACTGGGCCATTGCGACTGACCCAGGAAGACTTTCGAGACTTCGCGACGCCAACGTCGCTTCCTTTTGAGACATGCGTCACCCGTGTTGGCCCAGCGGAGCCCGGGAATGTCGGTTTGCGTTGTAGGCCGGCCGTCGCGGCTCGTCCGCCGCTGGAGCCTCGATCCGTGGTCGAGGCAAAGTGGGACGAATGCCGGGAGCGCAGACCGCGGTTTGCGCTTGTCGACGACTCCGCTACGCGATCGATCATGCCCAACGATGCTTTTCCGGCTGATCGTCGCGTGCCAAACTGGGTTTGCCTCCTGGCCAACTTCCCCAAGGCCGGGCCGGCCAAGTTCGCCACATTGCGGGCCGCCGAGACGAGGGGCAATCTTTCTGCCAAGCTCAAAGCCCAGCTCGCCTGGGTATCGGCCCGCGCCGACCGATCCTGGTATGCCCTCGCTCATGCGCACGATCGGCTCCGCGCTCTGGGCGTAAGCGATAACACGATTTTCGAGATCGACCAACCGACCGAGGCTAAATTCACACCAGGCGACCGTGCTGCCTTCGCCTTTGCGCGAAAGTTAACCGTCGATCCGGCGTTGATCGACGACGCCGACTTTGACGACCTGAAGAAATTCTACAGCGATTCGGAGATTGCCGAGCTGATCTATCAGGTCAATCATGGAGTGTTCTTCAATCTGCTGACCGAAGCCGCCAATCTCCCGCTGAAGCGCGGGGTCGAAAGCGCGTTGTCCCGCCGCTGAGCAACGAGCAGCCAACGATCGTGTTGCGATTTTACCAGGGGGACATGCCCGCCCCCCCTGGTTTTTTCGGTCCCAGGTTGAAAACCGCGATCTCAATTACTGAGGAGAATCAGTCTCTCCCCGGTCGTGTTCCCCGATATAGGAATCTTGCTTCTTGCAACTTTCGGTGTGTCAAAGGCAGTCCTGGGATTTCCCGTAGCGAATCCAACTTGAGAAAGAGGCGTGTTCGGTCGGTTGCCAACTGGCCCAGATTCGTCGGTGAGATTCGGGCAAGGTGCGATGTGAGGTAGTCGGATCGTGCTGGATCATCCGTGCTGGCCCAAGGGACCAAGTGCGCCTGCGCCGGCTCCGTCGCTGGTTACAGGATCACCATCGGCGGTCGCCGCCTGAGCGACTTACGCGTCCGGTATCCGGACGGCGCCAGGGAATTTGATAGGAGTAGTCGGCTCGACAGTAGAGTGATGTAGTGCTGCCGTCGTGGAGTGTGGATTCAGGCATGGTATTTCGATCGACCGCTGTTAACGCGCACTCGGCCTCCCCCTATGAAATGCCAGGTATTCGTGTCGACTGCAACCTCAACCCTCCGGCGATCGGTATTGGCGCGACGGCCGCGCTTATCGGTTCGATGATGGCCAACGCGGAGAATAGCGCAGTGGCGAGTGTGAGATCAAGTAGTTCGGCGTCTGAGAGCCCAAGCGCGGAGATCTTTCGGATCTGTTCATCGCTAATCGTGTAGGCCGCGTTTGCCACCTGCCACGAATATCGGCGACAAGCCGACTCGAGACTTGAATCGGAGGCAACACCGGACGGAGCAGCCCACGACAGGAGTGTATTCGAATCCGGCAACGATCCCTGAGACAGCCACTGATCGACCGCCCTACTCAGCCCGGAACCCGACATCGCCCGAGATGCCACGCCGATCGCCGCCGCTTGTTTTAGAAGGTCGAAACGAACACCAGCGCTCATGACGTTGACTTCGATCATCTCGAGTACCCCCTCGAGCACCACTGGCGATCGGCTCAACCAGTTGAAGACGTCGGGCACAGCCGGTGTACCCAGACGCGCAAAGACCCCACCTAGCCGGTCCAGCAGTTCTGCCGGCGAGTGACGGGGCTGATGCTTGTAAGACAAGTCATAAGCCAGACCGGTCAGCGACGCCAACCGACGCTCGACCCAGCCCCGAATCGGCTTTAACTCGCGAAGGAAGGAGTATTCAAGCCGCACCCGGCGCGCGTCGGCGACGCGATTGATGGTGTTGAACGCGAACACGACGCCGGCCGTCTCGAGCAGGAGATCCGGGTTGCCTATACGGGCCGCGGCCGACGCGATCCAGTCGACATCCAAGCGTGTCACGGGCGAGGCGAGCGTCGCGTGCGCCGCGAGCGCTACGAGCAGGCTCTCGCGACCCTGGCAACCAGCACGCTCGACGCGCTCTGCGATCCGCTCTGGATCCAGTACCGGAGGCCCGGGGGCGAAGCCATTATTTTTACTTAGATTATGATGTTTAAGTATACGGAGATCTCCACATGACTCTCCGTCGTGCGGAGCTCGGATTGCCTCCGTGACGGCATCGACCAGGTCGTGTGCACTACCGAAATCGGATCCTGCAGCCTGCAGGAAGAGCAGATGCTCTGACGTTCAGTAGAAGCACTGATTAGCCGCCGAAATTGCTACGGCAATCGACTCCCGCAATCGCCTGGTACCGGCCTCCCCGCCCCACATGAGTGACAGCCAGGCCTTCTTGAACGACGCGTGGTACGTCGGCCGGCAACGAAACGTCTCGGCGATGCTGGGATGCGTCCAGATATAACGCTCGGCGAGTTTCCTGCTCGCGCGGACCGTTGCACTCATGATTAAGCTGCGCATCGTCAGGTAAACCTCCATCGTTCGTCGCAATCAGCCGTTTTACTTTGCCGTCGACGCTGCACATTGAGCATCTTCTTCGGCACTCGATTATGACGCGAACGTTTGAGCGCACCGTTCGATCTGATGAAATAGTGACAGCCCCTGCAATCGTTCGATTGGCACCCCGGCCCCGGCGGCGCGGGCGTCAACCCGCCGACATTCCTTTCGCGGCGCCAGCCCTCCCCGGCTTAAGCATGAGGGAACCGCGCTGATATGCGCGAATGGACCGCCAGCCCGCCCACGCGTACAAACCCGCACCCCGCATGGCGGAGACGATCGCCAATGCGATGAACAATCCGTACACCACATGCCCTACAAGGAGCATGCCGTAGACCGCCGCGATGGCGATGGCGAATAGCGACTGACGCAGCGGCTTTACCGGCGTCGTGGCCGGGTCAGGGATCATATAAAGGGTAAATACCATGAACGCTGCACTTGTCATCGGCGTCAGGGACACGATCCATGACGTCCCGAAATACCAGCTCCGCAGCTGAGCCTGGACGATAAACGCAACTAGCCACGTCAGAACGAGCGTCAATCGGCCCGTAAACAGCCCGTGGACGATAATGCCGGTCGCCAGCACGAAGCCGGGCAGCGCCCAGTGCCACATTCCGGTCAAGTTCTCCGTGAAGTGATACGGGGGTGCCACTCCGATCGAGGGGAATAAAAGCAGCGTGGCGACAATCCCCAGGTTTGACGGGTTGAAGATGTGCTGTGATTTGCCGTCACCCACAGGTGCGCGGAAAATAACCTTCGAGCAGATGGCGACGCCGACGCCGAATATCACAGGCATCAGCCTCTCGTTGGGAAACAGAAGCATCGTGACAGCCAGGCCCGGGATGATGGCAGGCGGCAGAAAGTTAACAAGGTTTGCCCACGAGCCGGCGAACCGCAGCTTGCGGTCGCTGGCTCGCGCGTCGATCCACTCCAGCAGGAATTGAAGGCTGATGGCCGTCGCTAGTCCGATTAGCGGTTGGATGTGTGACTGCTCGAAGCCGAGAAACATATGGCCGAGGATGTTCCAGACAATGAGTAAAATGGTGAAGTACCACAGGGCGAAATATCGACGCAAGGCGCTGTGCTTGGGGTAAAACTGCAGCGTGGTGATCGCGTCGGCTGTTGTCGTCATCAAAGCTCTCTCTTCCCATCTGCGGGCCAACCGAGCCGGATGGTGTGCCAACCAGCCTGCAATTGAAAGGTTTCCTCATGTGGGTTGCCGTCCGGGTCCCGCCAGCGAATTTCTACGGGAGCTTCGGGGATTTCAGCGAGACCCAGGTGAACATCCGGCGCACGTTTACCGGCATAGCCGCTACCGCCGTCGATCTGGGCTACCCGCTTGCGCCCGTCCGGCAACTGGATGGCCACCGCGGCGCCGATGGCTGGCCGGCCTGGAATTTCCGCGACGGGATGACCGATTCCCGGTTCGACGAGCGTTGCCTTTCCCTTTTCCAGAGGGAGCAACAGGTGCAGCCCCATGAAGTTGCCGGCCCTGGGACACTCATTGTGGTAAACATAAGACGGCTGCCATTGATTCGCGAGGGCGAAATCGAGCCGGCCGTCGCCGTCGACGTCGGCCACGGCAATGCCGCGCGTCACCATCGCCTCGGACATGGTCTGACCGTTCTGCAACATCAGTTTGGAGGCCACGTCGTAATAGCGGCCGTCGGTGGCTCTGACGAAGAAGGCGAATGTGTCATGGCCGCTGACATCGTCGCCAGGCTGGAGATTCGGCCAGAACCTCGGGTTGTTTAAGAGTTGGTTGTTGCTGGTGCCAAGGCTCTGCAGTTCGGGCCACTTGTTGATTTTTCCCTTGATGAAGCCGTTCGCCTGAAGCACCTCAAGGACGCCGTCATTGTTCATATCCGCCAGCCGGCAGTCCCACGACCAGCCACTGCGTGAGAGGCCCAGTTCTTCGCTGGCTTGCCGGAACGGAGCAATCCCGTCTTTCATGCGCTCGGTCTGGCCGGTGTTCAGCCACAGGAAATGGCTTTCGGTCAGGGCCCACTTGGACGTCAGGTTGCTCACGTAGATATCGAGCAGCCCATCGCCGTTGATGTCGCCTAAATCTACGCCCATGCCTTTGAACGAGTCCTGGTTGATCACGCACGAGGCGGGCGTGCCCATCGTGCGCTCCCCATGCAATGCCACGAGTTGAAAGTGGCCGGGGGTCGAGCGATTATGCAGCAGGCGGTCGGGGCCGAAGTCGTTGGCAATGTAGATCTCCGGCAGCAAGTCACCGTCGAGATCAACGGGCCCGATTGCATAGCTCCAGCCGTGTGTCAATTCCTCGGCGATAGAATCCTTTTGCTGGTCGAAGCGGACCGTCGGATGCTGGCCCTTGGTCGCGCTTGCAAACCGGAAAAATCGGAGACCACCGCCGTTGCCGGACCTCGCCAGCGAGTCATGCAACGTTTCGAACCCCTGGGCTTTTTCGTCGAACATTCGGGAGCCGTCGGGGAGGTAATTACCGATGATCAGGTCGAGGTGCCCGTTGCCGTCGAGGTCGGCCGCAACTGCCGTTGAGGAATACCAGCGGTCGCCCCCGGTGATCAGTTCCTGCGCTTCGAATTCGGCAGCCGAGAGCGGGGTCTTCGAATCGGCCGGCGTTTTGCGCAGATGAATGATCGGGACACGGCCCCAGTGGACGACGAGCACGTCCAAGAGACCGTCCTCATTCAAGTCGGCGATCAGGGAGCTCTGAGGGCACATTGTCGCCGGGTTCCAGTTGGGGAACGACGATCCAGGGTCGAGTGCAAACGTTTCGTAGCGTTCCCCGGTTCCAGGCACGGGGCCGCAAATGAGCTGGTCGGTGCGGGGATCAACCCAAACGACGTCGTTTTGCAGTCCGTCGCCGTCCAGATCGCCCAGCGCTACACTGGCCCCGAGTGTAGACACGTATGCTCGGATGTGCCGCACGCTGGGGTGAACCTTGCGGACATACTTGTACGGCGGGTGGTTGGCGACTTCGGGCAACGGCGTCCGGCTGAACCGCAAGTTGTTGACGACCTCTTCTGACTCGGTCTTTGAAAGTGTCCGCTCGCGAGTCATCACGTACAAGCCGATGACAATAGCCGCGGACACGAGCCAGGTAGCTCGGCGCTGGAACGATCCACGTGGTCGGTTCATACTTCACATTCCTCTCTCATTGTCGGCGCGGGATACTGAAAACTCGCAGGGCGCGATCTGCAGCGCTCGCTGTGTGGTCATTTCGAGAGATTCGGCGGAGCCTCGGGCCGAGATGAGCCTTTGCCGAAGAAGTCGGCGAAGACGTTGTCGCGCTCGAGAGGCAATTGGAGGCCGTCGGAGACCCGAGTCATGTACAGTCCCCGGCAGAGCCACCAAAACGTTGCCATGGCTTTCTCGGGGCCGAGGTCTTTTTCGAGGCCTTTGTAGTCGGCGGGCGAGAGCGCCAGGGTGTCTTGGTTAGCTTGCGGGCGTACGCATAGGCGCGCTGTTCGGGCGGCGGGAAGCTTGACCAATCGTCGCTTGCCAGCCGGCGCGTGCGCTCGGCGACAGCCCCCTTGTCGAGCCCGGCGACCTCCAGCAACATCTCGCAGTGGCCCATGCAGTAGTTGCAGCGGACGCTCCGAGTCTGGATCCAGAACAGGCTCTCTTCGAAAACGCGGTCCGGCTTGGCCTCGGCCCACATCGTCCGGGTCCCAACGCTCCAGGGGATCGCCAGCTCGGGGACATAGCCTGAGCAGACGAGGTTCCAGACGATTCGGGTCGGGTGGGCCGCGTTCGCCGGCGGGAGGTTGTTCTTGACTTCCTCCCAGGTCGGAATCGGCAAACGCGGTGTTCGGCCCCGTTGCCACTCTAGCCGCGATTGGAGTATGTCGAACGTCAGTTCCGACCACTCCGGATCCTGCTCGATGACCGTTGTTCCCGAACTCAGCAAGTCAGGCACCTTTGTCTGAGGCGGCAAGAGGGGCGTCGACTGAAACGCTTCCGGTTTGAACTTGACCTCCAGTGGTGGCAGAGGCCCACCGGGCTCCATCGGAAGGGCCAGCCCGAGCACGATGCGGTCTTGGAAGTTCCCGTAGGCGGCTAAGAGGACCATCGCAGCAACCCCCTTGTCGCCGAACCGACCGCGGAGCCGGACAAACAATTCGTCAGGCACCGTGGGCGCTGCAACGGTCAAGAGAAGGGCGAACTCGAGCGGGTCGCGGTCGGTCTCGGGCCACCGAACGCGGTCGCCAGTCAGCGACTTCGCCACGCCGGAGTCACCACTCATCCGCACCAGGTCGGCCAGCGCATATGCCTCGGAGTAGGCGCACCGGTTGGCGTGGGCGATAACCCAGCGCATCTTGGCCCGAAGCACCGGGTCCAGGGGACTTTTCGTCCGTTGCGCCCAGTCGAGCTCCAGCATCGCGGCGGCGGTACGGGGCAACTGGACCGCCACGGCTTTCGCCCAGTTCGGCAGCGGCTGGCCACCGCCCGATTCCGCTGGCGGCATGCGATCCCAGCATTCGGCATCGGTCAACAGAGTGACCGGCTCTTCGCTTGCGCGGGCCGACGCGCCCAGCGTGAGGGCCGGAAGAAGCACAGCCGCGATCAAAAGTAGGACGCACAGTTCTTTCATCTCCAACATGAATAACTCCTCAGTGTTCGAGGTCTTGATGCTCTGGTGAAGCTCAGTTGAGGAAACGGCGCGATCGACAGAACCGGCATAACTCGTTTGGCCCTCGAGCACTCTTCGTCGTTCAGGTACGCGACTGGAGTGTCACCTGGGCTTCGCGTTCGAGGCATCGGTAGCGTCCGATGCGCTGCGAGGCTGGATGCCGCAATAATCATAGAAAACATTGTCGCGCTCGAGCGTGAGTTGAAAACCGTTGGAGATTCGCACCATGTAATTGCACCGGCATGCGTACATGAGAATACTGAGCGCCGGGTCGATGCCGAAGTCGCTCGTCAGACTGCGGACGCCGTCGGTTGTGACCTCGCCCGGACTGCGCGCAGCTTGCGAGCAAAGGCCAGGGCGCGCTGTTCGGCCGGGGGAAAGCACGACCAGTCGTCACTCGCGAGCGCCCGACTGCGCTCGGCAATCTGCGCCGGCGTCATGCCGACGACTTCCCAGTTCATCTCGCAGTGGCCCATGCAGTAGGGACAGTCGATGGAGCGGGTGACGATCCAGAACAGGCTCAAGCCGAACACCCGGTCAAATCGCCGGCCATTCTCTTGGCCGTTGATCCACATTACGGCCTCCCAAGGAACTGCCAACTCTGGCACGTAGCCAAAGGCAACGAGGCTCCAGACCACGCGCGTGCCTTTCATACTCACACCGCGAGACTTGAGCTCGCCCCAACTGGGCACGGGAAGCCGCGTCGAGCGGCTCCGCTGGTTGTCCAATTTCGACTGGAGCGCATCGTAATTCTGGCTCACCCATTCGGGGCGTCGTTGACAAGATCTTTGCCCGTCTGCTGAGGCAAGCGTCCTGGGTTGAGTGATCGTTCTTTCTCGTGGTGCAATCTTCCGGTTCGCGTGAGGAAAAGCGTGCCCGTCTATTCCAGCGCACGGAAGACCGACAAGTAAGGGCTTGTGCTGACGACGTAGGTCACCTTTTTCTTGACTACCACGAGAAGCTCGATCAGTGTAAAACCAGAATGCCGGCGAATCATAAGGATCCCCTGTGCAATAAGAACGTTGATGAATCAATCCGAAGAATGTGTAGGCGGAGCGCAGGCCCGATCGGCAATGAATGTCTTCGTCCGCTAAACGGCGCCGAATGCTTTCACGAGCAGGCACCGACCGTCGACGATACGAAAGCGCTGGGCCTCTCGGAGAAGTCGACGTGCGTCGCGCGTTCTACGTTACGGTCTGCCCCCGTGTTTCGGACCGATCAGCTCTACAACGGGACTTCAATGAACGCGGATTTCATACCGGTTCAGACGCGATTTCTCTGCGCGAGACGGATCGGTCGATGGCGCACAAACGGGGTAATCGCCGACCCGGCAGACGCACGGTTCGCTCTACCGCGAGATAAGCTGGCCGAGAACGGATTCTAGGCTCTTTCGCAAGTTGGGAGGGATCGGGGTGGCCGTTCGACTGCGCTTGCGCGCGTCACTGGGAGCGGTGACGCTTCGCCAAGCTGGTGCCGTGCCCTATAGGAGGAATTGATGTCTAGGCAAACCACGGCATATATCCACCGATCACCCATCTCGAAGCTGGGAGGGATAGGCACATTCGGTCCCGAAGGATTTCTGCCGGAGCAACTCGGGCCCGAGCATGGGCGGCGACCAGGTCCATCGGGAACTGCTTGATGCTCGGTCTGATCGATGGAAAAGATCTCGAGGTGCTCGAACAGCCCTCCGACCTCGCGTTGGGTCTTTGACAGCGAGCCATGACCGCAAGCGGCCTCGACACTACCAGCTAACGCGAGGTCGAGCATCACCAGCACGACGAAAGCGCTGATGATGAGAGCATTCGGTCGTGCGAATGACGGCTGCGTCATGAATGGCTCATGCGTGGTTGTCATAATAGCGGTCGTGCACGAAATGTAGCAAAGGTAAGAGTAACCTGCCCGTCTTTCGTATGGCAAGAGCTTTGTCAACCGAATCGACAAACTGGCGATCCGGGCGGGGTTGCCTGGCCGATGATTCGCTCGGCATTCAACTGAGACCGAGCGATCCAGCCAAATAAGCGACGGACGGAAAGGCATCGACGCGGGCCGAATCGTGCGATCAATTCGCCGAGGGTTTCGACCGAGGGGTCGAGCACCGTCTTATTGAACGATTTACTTACACCAATCCTGCCTTCTCGATAGAAGGCTCATATGGCGGGAGCCCCCTACGTTGGTATGCTCGGAAAATCACAACTATTATCGTCAGGCTTCGTTTTCCAAATCTCAATTTGCCATGTTGTATGTCTGTCAGCGCGGGGTTGAGCGACATCCGCGGATCACAAAACCGAGAGCCGCGTTGCGCGCGTCGATCCGACGACACCGAAGTCGATTAATCCCAGCTTGGTTCGTTCGACCAGACCGAAGCGCGCAACAGCGATACTGGTTTTCGAGACCGGCGCTTTCAACCGCTCAGGTGCCCCACCACCCCGCATGTGATCGGATCCCGTTGATGAGTCATCAACTCTGCCAGCGGTCGGTCGCCGGGGGACGGACTGTCCGCGCGTGCCTCGGAACTCATCGTCGCGTCACTGGGCCGGTAGGGACGGCTAGGAGGCTGCATGTCGCCGCTGATGCCGGCGGTGGCGGGACCAACCGTAGGCAACCAACGCGACGGCATCGAACACCGCGAGGATGGCGCTGGAGGGCTCGGGGACAGCGGTGGCGGGGCCGATCTGCACCTGGAAGGAGTCCGCGTTCGCACCAGTGCCCCAGGTCCAACTGTACATCCCGGGTTCTAATCCGAGGCTGGCGAAGGTCTGACCGCTATAGGTGTCGGTGGCCGAAAGTTCGGTGCCCGAGGTATAGCCAATGGGAACGAATACGGTGGGTGCCAACGGGGGGGCGTCCCAGGCTGAGTTAAACGCGAATAGGTCACCGGAACCCGATGTGACAGGGGTCTCTAATGAGCTGGTTGTGCCAAATGTTGCGGGACCGGTGAGTCCCTGGTATGCGTCTAGGTAGTTGATTGGTGCCGTTGTAATTGGGCCCATGCCAATATATGCCGGATCTGGACCAATCGCCGCTACGGCGCCGGCTTCTGATACGAACGTGAGATCCGTGAGATTGACGGTGCCGCTGCCCGAGGCCACCACGTTGTTGCCGACCTGTTCGATGGTGATGATGATTCCGGCCCGGGCCGGCACGACGCACAGACTCAGGGCGACGGCGGCGATTGGTATGCGATGGAGGCTCATGATGCTCGATCCCTCGGTTAATGTCAGGTCGTTGAGGGCGGCCTGAGGGCTGTCAGTAGTGCCAAGTTTTATCGACGGGATTGGTCGCAGGCCAGGGGCCACCGCTGTTAGTCGATGGTGAATCGTGCTTCTGCATGGCCGACACCAACCAACGGGTCGTCGAGATCAGCGCCTTCGCCCGGCCATGCCGAACCTGAGACCGATGGGCGCCGCGAAGCAGCGGCGGTTGTCGAGGTACCAACCTGATCAGTCGAACAGCGGCTTCCATTGTTGGACCGGATTGGGCGTGCCATGCAGCATCTGCTGCAGACGACCCTCGACGACCGCCAGGTGCCCGGCGATCCACATCGCGTGGTGCTTTGACACTTGTCATTGCCCGCTGTGAAGCTGACAGCGCGAGGGCGACCAAATCGCCCGCGCAGGCGGGCACAAGCAGGCTGAGCGAGGAAGCCAGGCAAGCTTTGAGACAGTGCCGCCCGCTGGCGCGGGTCACTCGCCGGACTTTTCGGAAGGGTTTACGAGCCTCGCGGTCAAGGGCACTCACTCCCGCCGCTTCCGTGCTCCAGCGTCGCGTGTGCAGCCGCTCACGTTCGACCCTCTTCGTGCTTCGCCTGACCGCTTCACCGTTTCAACCCGATTCGATGGATTGACGCCCAGTTGCTTTACGATTGGGGCCAGGTGCCCGCTCGGTGGCGTCCGTTCGGCAACCAAAATGGCGTGACCACGGTCGTGAGACGGTCAGTCCGGACGGGGAACCTTTAGCCTCGCAAGGGAGCGTGATCTGCTACGCCCGGATCGGGCTGACGCCCGAGGTTTGCGGGCCTGCGCCCTGTCCTAACCACGCACTGACGTGCATGGTCACGGCGCCCCGGAAGATTGAGTACTCCGACGAGAAGTCCGCACAGGTCCCGGCCGATGACGCCGACGTTTTCGAGCAGCTCGCCACGAGCCTCGTTTGGAGCGGGTTCCGGTTCGGCGCAATCGGGTTGTGCAGTTGCCTCATCAACGCGCCAACGAGACGGACGTCGCAGAACGTGCGAGTTGTTTGGATGGCCAAACTCGGTGTGTACCTTTCCGCGGATTCGACGCTGGTAGCGGGAAAGCAGCGCAAGTAGTCGAGATTCCCGCCGTCAAGTAGATTAAGGGCGACAGCCGCAGCCCTGATGTCGGGCCGACCCGAGGATCGCAATTTCGAATAAAGCAACACGAAGCTTTCTTTGCTGGCGACGATCGCGACATCTTGCAATTGTCGTTGTATGTACCGAGGGATTGCCATGTTGATCACCATCCGCAGCATGATGTTCATGATAGGCAAGGGAATGGCCGCGTTAGGCCTTGGCGGATTGATCCTTTGGCAGGTTGCAATCCGCAGCGGCCCTCTGGACGGGGTGGCAATTGTGCACGTATCGTCGCCTAACGTCGACGTGTCCGTCGACGACGTCCAGTACCATGTCGAGTCATTGCTGGACAGTCCGATCGTTTGCAATTTGAGCCCAGGGGTTCACATGGTGCGCATGATACGGAACGGGCAAGTGTTGTATGAGGAAAAGTTTACGCTCGACCTCGCGGACGAGATTGTGCTGGTTGCCTGGGAGCCGCGTAGCGAGACACCGGCCCATGCCGCCCCGCCGAATCAGTTGCATAAGAGGGGCCGGCGGCCGGCGCGAGAGGGCCGAACGAGACCTTAGGTTCAATCAGATGGCTGGCACTGCAGGAATTCCACAAGCTAAGTTAGGCAACGGACCGAATGACGGCGGCGTCCGTTCGGCAACCAAAATGGCTTGACCACGGTCGTGAACCGGTTGGTTCGGGCGGGGAACCACCAGCCTCGCACGTGCGATCTGCTACGCCCGGATCGGGCTAATGCCCGAGATGGTGGGCATGCGCCCCGTCCTAACCATGCACTTACGTGCATGGTTACGGTCCGACGACGTCATAGCCGCCGCCGCGCTATCACGGCGCCGTAGGCTAGCTGTGTCATGTCTCCGCGAGGTAGGGCATAGTCCGCGGCGACGATGTCGCGGTGACCATGATTGTGAGACAGTTGGTTCGGACGGGAATGGATTGCTGCGCTTCCCCGCGGAAACAAAGATCAAGTTGCGAGCCAACATTTTTAGGCCGTTTATCGAAAGAGCTACAGCACGCTCTTGGGCGGGGCTTTTCCTTTGGTGCAAGTCGACCGGACGGCGTGCTCGCGATCGATTTTCTCTTCCGTGGGTTTCCGTGCATTTCGTGGTTATCAAGCTGACGTCAGGCAAGAAAGCCTGACCTACGTGACAGACCGTGCGATCGTTAGCATCCCCGTAACAAGGATTGGCCTGTGAACGTTTCGGGCCGTTCGGGCATCTATCTCCGCAACCGCAAACTCCCCGCGCTTGCTGCATGACTTAGCCTGACGCGGCCAGTGCTCTTCTCAAAGCTGGTCGAAGTGTAGAATGAGAGCGACGCTTGTCGAGAGAGGAGGCGGAATACCATGCTCGAAGCGAAAATCATCGACCGGGGCCGCGGGCCTGAAATCGCCGGGACGCGGATCACGGTGTACGACGTCCTCGATTATCACAAAACGGGATGGCACCGTGACATGATTGCCGACACACTCGAACTCAGTTCTCAACAGGTCGAAGTCGCCATCCGTTACATCGAAGAACATCGGGACGAGGTGATGGCCGACTACGAAGAGATGCTCGCGCGCGACGCTCTGGGGAACCCACCTGAGCTCCAAGCCAAACTTGACGCCGGGCATGAGCGATTCCTCGCCATGGTCCGCGAGCGCCGCGAAGCCAAGAATCGGAAGGCGCAGGATGCGGGGGATTCTCGCGGACATTAACGTTGGGAAGCAGCAGAGGGCCATCCTTGCGATCTGGGCCTCTGACGATTGGTGCGACTTCTGGAACGACCTCAAAATGTCTGTGGTCAACTTTCCCACCCTTGGCCTGCCCTTCGACTCGTCTGACGCGCTGGTCTGGAGGACCTGCCAAAGAGAAGAGCTCGTGTTGATCACCGGGAACAGAAACAAGCGAGGACAGGATTCATTGGAAGCTGTGATCCAGGCCGAAAATCAGCCCGATGTCTTGCCCGTCATGACCCTCTCAAACGCCGATCGCGTGCTCCAAGATCGTCTCTACGCCGAGGCGGTCGCCGTGCGCTTGCTCGAATACCTAATGCGAATCGAAGAGGTCCGCGGCGTAGGCCGACTCTACGTTCCGTGACCCCGGCTGAGCCCATCGTGGCCCCATTTTGCACCGCCACGAAACAGCTGGGATCACGACTCCGAATTGCCCCTTAACTGCGCGTGTTCCGCCTATCTCTCGCTATCGAGCGAAGTCGGATGTCTGGTGGAGTCGTTACTCTTGCCGCAACCGACTCGAGCGAAAAGGCCCGAGCGTACCGCGGGCATCATCTCAGCGATCGAAGTGGATAACTTTACGGTCGCGGACCAAGAGAGTCATTCAAACACGCTGCCGACCCATGACGGACCATGACATTCCATGACATGCAAGGTCTGAAGGCGTGTTTCCGAAGAAATGGCGTAACCTGTTATGGAATGGTGCTTTAAACTCTGCCACTTTAGTTCAAGTCGGCAATGACAGTGCTTTGGGCGATTTAAACCAATCGCGTGTTTCCCCGCTTTACACGGTCGCCAAACGCCCAAATAGCCGATTTCCTCGGCACAACCTTGCAAAATTGGATCAGGTAACAGCCCATGACACGCACATGCCGGCGGCGGAACATTTTGCCACGCGTGTAGTCCCATTTCCCCTGGTATGCCCGGAACTCGGAATTCCATGGTCCTGCGGTTCCCAATCAAACGTCGGTTCGATAGAATCCGCGGCAATCGTCAAGCACGGACGCTTACGGTCACGTCGAACGGGAGTAGGAAGGGATTCCAATCGAAATGCACCGTCGCAGGCGGATCCGATTCGCCTACGGGTTGTTGTGCGCGGGTTTGTGGCTGGTGGCGGGATGCGCCACCATGCGCCGCAATGCGCCTAGCGCGGATTTGCGGCCATGTACCGACGGTTACGCCTATACCGAAGACGGCTGGCGACTCGGTGTCCGTCATTATCGGCCGCAAAATCCCGACGCAGGGAAACTGCCGGTGATCCTCTGTCACGGCCTCGGGCTCAATGCCACGTTCTGGACGATCACCGACAATCATCTTCCCTCGCAGTTGGCCGCACGTGGATACGATGTCTACGTGTTCGACATCCGCGCCTCAGGCGAAAACGCCCACCTGGGGCGGTGTGACCGGGTCAATCAACATCTCCGCCAAACCTTCCTGAAAGAACAAGGCGAGCGGGACTGGACGGTCGACGACCTTGTCAAATACGACGTCCCGGCCATTCTCGACTACGTGCAGCGCGAGACCGGGCATGATCGCGTCAACTGGATCGGGCATAGCCTGGGGGGAATGCTGATTTTCCCCTACCTCGAGCTCGCACCTCATCCCGAGCGGATCGCCAATTTCGTGGGAATGGGGAGCACGATCGTTCAGGCGGACATCCCGCAGACCGACATGCTGCGGGCCAACCAAGGGCTCCGGCTCTTGTCGCTCGTCGCCAGTCCAGGCCGGCTCGGCCGGCCACTCACGTACTTCAAGATTCCCGGCATGGAACGAATCGACCGGTTCTATTATTCCAACGAAAACGTCGACCAGCTCACTGTCTCCCGCTTCTATGGTTACACGCTCGAGGATACCGGGCCAGGGGCGTTGCGCCAGCTTGCCCCATATCTCAAGTATGGCCATATGCTGTCTGCGGACCGCACGGTCGATTACTCGGCGATGCTGGGCACGATCACCACGCCAACTCTCTTGATCGCCGGAGACGGCGACATCATGTCGGACGTACCGTCGACCGAGCTGACACTCGCTGGGCTTGGTAGCCCCGACAAGACGATGATGAGGTTTGGGAAGTCCAATGGCCACGTAGCGGATTATGGCCACTGCGATTTGGTCTGGAGCCGCCATGCGCCGCGGGAGATTTTCCCGCCCATCATCGACTGGCTCGACCAGCGCCAGCCGGGTGCGGGACCGAGTCCTCAAGCCATCAGCCACCTGAACGTCGGCACGATCTCAGCGAGTCCGCAAAACTGAATCGATGCAGATCTGCGACCAGGTTTCAAATTCGTGCTGGATCGTCAAGACGCTCGAGAGCGAGAGAAATCCAGCCTCGGCGAGCCCTTCCTCTCGCGCTGTGACGTGAGGTTGTTCCAGCTCGAAAAGATGGACCACTCCCAGATGCACCCGGCCGACCGGGGTCGAATCATCGTTAATGAGGCCGACCCGACCAGACCGTCCTGGGCTGGCGACGGCCACCTCCTCATCGAGTTCGCGCCTCATCGCCGACTCGTAGGCGTCCAGGTCTTTTCCTCCTTGTGCGTCTTCTTCAGACACGTGCCCGCCGACGCCCAGCGATCGGAGCCGGTGTAGCCTGGCCTCGCCCTGTGATTTGCCACGCGTATAGCAGAAAACGCTGCCGTTACAGCGGAATACCACGTAGGGGATGATTTGCTTGTAGCCCGGGTCGTCTTCGACCTCGGACCTGGGCCGGTACTGCATCAGCTCGGGGACAAGCAACGCGGTGATGTACCGGTCTGCTTCGCCCGAGAAACCCTGAAACCGGCCCAGCCGGTCGAGCTCGGCGCTGGGAATAACCAGCACGCGTTCGTCGATTTTTTGGCTCATCACCGTTCTCGAGAAGGTTGGGGTGAAACGAACGAGTGAGAGACATCATGCGCGATCGACCGGTCGCGAGGGAAGTACGACGCAACCAGCTTCGCATAGGTCTAAGGGGGGAAGTCCGGCTTCTAAAATAGTCTCGAAAGACCGATTCTAAGATGCCGAGTGCGTTGTTGGCCGGTTGTTCGCCGCGAACCGTCGAACCGATGGCGGCCAATAAGCCAATATTCATTGAGCCGTGGAACGTGGAATAGAAGCATCATTCGACGACTCGCACACTTGCAGCATCCTCGATTGGGTGAGATTGTGATCGCCCGCGGTGGCTGATCACAAGTGCTCCCGTTTCAATGTGAAGCGGCAAATGGTGTACATTGACAGACACGGCGTTTCACGCATATACTGCACGCTTTGGTCAGTTGACTTTTTGCAGCTCTTCTCTTCTTGTGTCAAACTATTGATTTGAGTACGGTCAAATCAGCCCGGGTCGGTTGCCACGTCGATTTGCAGGGCTTGGCGACTAGCGACCGGGGCAGTTTTTTTTGTTCGATCGAAGAATGTGCCAAGTGGTTCTGATTCGGGCCGGCGCGACGATTTACGACGAGCAAAATCGCGTGCAGGGAGTCCTCGACATTCCGCTCAGCGAGAGCGGCCAGGGCGAAGTGGCACGGATGGCCCAGGCGCTGGCTCGAGAGCCTGAACGGCTCGCCGCTGTCGGCCCTCTACTGTGGTCCGGGCGAGAACGTGATTCGAACCGCGGAAATCGTCGGCAAGGCGCTGGCGATTCGTCCCAAACGAATCGACGAATTCCGCAACCTCGACCAGGGATTGTGGCAAGGGCTTCAGATCGACGAAATCCGGCGCCGGAATACCAAGCTTTTTCGGCAGTGGATCGACGACCCGGCGACGATCTGTCCGCCTCAGGGCGAGACGGTCGAATGCGCGATGGGACGGATCAAGGCCGCGTTTCGGCCGTTGCTCAAGCGCCATCATGACGAGGCGATCGGCCTGGTCGTCGGGTGAGCCGCTGGCCAGGATGGTTGCTGTGCTACCTGAAATGCGAGCCGCGAATCCATCTCGACGAACAATCGTGCCGCGGCGGCTTTGAATGGATCGAGATCGCCCCGTTGCTCCTGCGGCAACGGAACGGCTTCCTGAGCGGAAGCCGGCGCCTGGAGATTCGGGAGGACCAGGCATCAGCGTGTTCACGATCGTGGCCGGAACGGAGGCCAGCGAGGAACCTTGCCATGGCAGCGCGGGACGGTAAAGCGAGGAACGCCTGGCATGGGCACTTCGAGCCGAAGCGCGTGCCGGAAGGCGTCTGGATGCGCTGCGACGGATGCCAGGCGACGCTCTTTCGCAAGCAAGTCGAGGAAAACCTGGGCGTCTGCCCGGAGTGCAATCACCACTTCTCCCTCTCGGCGGCCCAGCGCATCAGCCAGCTTTTTGACGCCGATACGTTCGAGGAATGGTATCCCGGTCTGCAACCGCTCGATCCCCTCGGCTTCAACGATCGGCGGCCCTATCCCGAACGGGTCCAGGCCGAGCAAGAGCGCACGGGCCTGGCCGAGGCCGCCGTCGTCGGCCAGGGATTCATCAAGGGCATTCGCATCGTCTTCGGCATCACCGACAGCAGTTTCATCATGGGGAGCATGGGCTCGGTCGTCGGCGAAAAACTGACCCGGGCGATCGAAGAGGCGACCCGCCAGAAGCTGCCCCTGGTGATCGTTTCGGGATCAGGGGGCGGGGCCCGGATGCACGAGGGAATCTTTTCCCTGATGCAGATGGCGAAAGTGTCGACCGCCCTGGGGCGATATCACGCCGCGGGCGGGATCTACCTGAGCGTGCTCACCCACCCGACGATGGGGGGCGTCGCCGCCAGCTTCGCCTCGCTGGGCGACTTCATCCTGGCCGAGCCCAAGGCCCTGATCGGCTTCGCCGGCCCGCGCGTCATCGAACAGACCGTCCGCGTCCAGCTTCCCACCGGCTTTCAGACCAGCGAATTCTTGTGCGAGCACGGTTTCATCGACCGGATCGTGCACCGCCGCGACCTGCGCAGCATGATCGCCCAGCTCATCGACTACGCCATGCCCTGATCGACCGCGGCTCGCGGACCGCCCGCACGGCCGGCTTGCCCGCGGCCGTCCTGCCCGAGCAGTTCGAGCAACAGGTTGTCCTGCGGATAAGGGTGGCCGCGGTACTGGCGGAACGCCTCGGCGTACGCGACGCCGATCTCGGCCCCGCGCCGGGCTCCCCATTTCGCCTGGATCTCGAGATACTCGTCCATCCCATGCTGGCGCATCAGCCAGTTGCGCTGGCTGGCGTGGCAGGCCAGCATCTCGCGCTTGGTCGGAAAGACCCGCGAAACATCGACGTGGAAATCGACCGGCACGGCGCCGTCCGTCGCGGTCGACGCCCTTCGAGGGGGTCCACGAAATAGAGGTGCGGGATCTTCGCCAGCGGCGGCGCCGGCTCCCATTGCCGCGTCGTGTAGTTGGGGCAGGGGGCCGCGAAGCAGGCATCGCGGACCAGCAGACTGGTCATCTCGTGATCGGCGATGTAGTCAGCCGGCGGGGCGGTCAGGATGATCTCGGGCTGAATCCGCCGCAAGGCCTCGGTGACCCGCCGCCGCGACTCGTCGTCGTTGAAGATCGCCAGGTCGCGGAACTCGAGACAGACGTAATCCGCTCCGATCACCGCGGCCGACCTGCCGCGCTTCCTCGCGGCGAATGGCCGCGATCGCCTCGGCATCGTGCTCGGCGCTGCCGCAGTCGCCCGGTGTCATCGTGGCGATCGTCACCGCGACAACCGGCCTCGCGCAGCAGGATCAACGTCCCGGCGCACTGAAATTCCACGTCGTCGGGATGAGCATGCAAGGCCAGCACGCGAATCGGTCTGGGCATGATTGAGTCTCGTCCTGTTCGACAGCGGTGATGACGCTCTGTCGAGATGTAATACCTCGGCTCGGTGGCGGCAAGCGTGTTGTCCTCAACAAACCAGTGCGTCAATCTGCGGACCTCGGGATAAATTCGCCGTTTTCTTAAAAATGTTCTCGCGTGCGCTAGCCAACCTGTGTACATTAGCAATCAAAGAGTCAGTTACTGATCGCCCGTGTCATACCGATGGCAGTCATGCTGGCATGGGTCATCCACCTGCAAACCACGTTTCAGTTGAGGAGGAATACCGATGGCCGACCTGGATGCACTGACCCCCCGTCAGCGGGAAATCTACAACTTCATCCGCAGCAAGATCCAGGGCCGCGGCTACGGCCCGACCGTCCGCGAAATCGGCCTTCATTTTCAGATCAAGAGCCCCAACGGCGTCATGTGCCACCTGAAGGCACTGCAGAAGAAGGGCCTGATCCATCGCGAACCGAACATGTCGCGGGCCATCCAGTTGCTGGAAGACCCGGTCAGCGCGCATCACATGGGCCTGAAGCTCGTCGGCCGCATCGCCGCCGGGCAACCGATCGAGGCGGTCGAGCAGCACGAAGAGCTCACGTTCAGCGATTGGACGGAGCCCGGCGACAAGTTCGCCCTGCGCGTCACCGGCGACTCGATGATCGAAGAGCACATCGCCGACGGCGACTTCGTGATCATCAAGCGGCAAGAGCAAGCACGC
Source organism: uncultured Isosphaeraceae bacterium (assembly GCA_963850935.1). Taxonomy (GTDB): domain Bacteria; phylum Planctomycetota; class Planctomycetia; order Isosphaerales; family Isosphaeraceae; genus CAWFRS01. The sequence goes on along the minus strand of CAWKNT010000021.1, from coordinate 87,740 downwards.
GACGGCCAGATCGTCGCCGTGCGCGATGACGACGGCGAGGCGACGCTCAAGAAGTTCTATCGCGATCGGAATCGGATCCGTCTCGAGCCCGCGAACAAGACGATGAAGCCGATCTTCCGCGATCGCGTCAATGTCCTGGGCGTGCTGGTCGGGGTCGTTCGAAAATACTGAAACCCCACGGATGGCACTCCGTTGTTTCCCGGGCTGATGTAGAATCTCGATTCCCCACGCTGTAGGATTCGACTGCAATGCGGAATCTGCGAGCTACACGGCTACTGCGCGAGCGCCGCCGGCTCGTTCGGGATCAGGGGAAGGATGATTCGATGGGAAAGGAATCCGGCGGCACCAGGCGAACTGGTGCGGTTGTTCACGGACGGCGCTTGCAGCGGCAACCCGGGGCCCGGGTGGCTGGGCCTTCATTCTCAAGCACCCAGCCACCGGACAAGAGCCGGGATGCCTCGGGTGCCGAGCCGGAGACGACCAACAACCGCATGGAGTTGATGGGCGTCATCGAAGGGCTTGCAAGCCTCAAGCGGCCGTGCCAGGTTGAGCTGGTCACCGACAGCCAGTATGTCGCCAAGGGGATCAGCGAGTGGCTGCCCAACTGGAAGCGTCAGGGTTGGCAGCGGAAAGAGAAAGGCCAATTGAAGCCCGTCGCAAACGTCGACCTCTGGCAAAAGATCGACTCGCTGCTGAGCGTCCACAAGGTTCGAGTGACACATGTGCTGGGGCATCGCGGGCATCCCGAGAACGAGGCGTGTGACCGCATGGCGGTCGAGGCTTACAAGCAGCTCGTCGAAGAACAAAAGGTACAGCGCGAGTCCAGGCTTTGACGACGATCGTCACCGGAACAGCATCTCTGGGCGGTCGATCGATCGGGATTATCGGCTCTGATGTCTTTCGCGCGGATTCCTGTCCGGCACAATTCGAAGCGCTGACGATTCGGAAACAGAAGCTGGCCTGATTTTCCCAAATTCCGCGACTGAATAGGCAGCACCACGCAGATGAAGTGTCAACAAGCACCAGCGTCGATTGACGCCCTAGCAGATGGCGACTCGGGTAACCATGCAGTCGGCCGCGAGGTCAGTAGCGAGGTTGATTTCCGGAACCGGTTCGATCGCACTTGAGACGATGTCGCGCCCGGTTTCGAACACCGAGTCCGCAGTTTCTCTGAAATTGCGAATAGAAGTTTGTATGGTTTTGGGTCAGCGAACGTATAAGAACCAGCATTAAAGCACCAACCCAACGTGCTCCCCGAACCCATACGCAGCGATACAAGTCCGATCTTGAGGGGGTGGTTGATTGTCCGCGGAATGTCTGGTCGCTTAAACTGGAGAATTTATACGAAGATCCCCGATCGCGGTTCATTTCTCTCTTTCTCGGAGTCAGCAAATACGATCCTTCCCTGAGCCATGGTCGAACGACAGGTTGGGATGCGATGAACAGCCAAGGCGACGAGCACGACTTCCTGGATTTCCTGATCGCCGTAGGCACGACGGTCCGTGAAGGGCAAGCAACGACTTGCAACGACAATCCGTCGGACCGAACCGACGGGGAGTCTGTCGACGCGTCGAACACGTCCGCAATGACAGATGTTGATTGCCAGGGTAGCCGTTCACGCCCCTGAATAGATCCTGTTCGGGCGGAGTACGCGAGCGCGCCTTCGGGGTTGCCTGAGTTACTGTAGTAGCGCGGCTTCGCGTCGATCAACTGGTGTTGGGGACTATCGTGGGAGCTGGTTCGCCATGGAAGCTGGCACGGACGGCTTCGAGGAGGAAATCAAAAATCGAGCGACCTTGCTGGGTGCAAGTGGCGATGATCGTCCAGATCCGCTCGAGCCAGCGCTGGCCAGTTTCACTTCGCGAGCCTTGGGTTATGTGTCGGTCGATGACCACGAAGCGAATCGCTTGCTCGGCCAAATTGTTGGTCGGCTCGATGCCCGGCGTTGTTATAAACCTGATGTAACTCGCACCGTGTTTCTTGAAGCGACGGGCGAGATTTGCCGCCTCCGATGTACTGGGCACGCCCTTGACGGCTGTTCGACACAACGCCTTGCCAAGGAGTTCCAGCGTGGCTGCGAACGTCTGGGGTTTGGTGAGGTCGCGGCGATGGATCACATCGAACAACGTACGCACAGCTTCCAGAACTCGACGACCGTACGACTGATTCTTGGGATTGGGATGCTCGGCCAAGAACTTCAGATCTCGGATGAGGTGGGCCAAACAGAACTGCACCAGCACTCCGCAGTCGCCCATGTACTTGCGGTAGGCACTGAAGTAGTCACATCCCAGGACGCCGTCAAATTCTCGGCCCAGAACCTCGATCAAGACCTCGGAGCCCCGCGACGGTGCGATCTTGAACATGGTAAAGAGAGGGGCTCGGAAACACCAAGTCCACATGCGCTTGCCGCAGTCTTTGTGCCCGGTCTCGTCCACATTCAGAAACGACTCGTCCGGGAGGATGCCCAACAGCAGTTCGTATGTCTCCTTCATGCTCCCGCTCACCTTGGCGATGAGCTTAGCAAGTTGCCCACGACTGATGGTCACGCAGGCGACGTCACGCAAGAACTTGCGAATGGTGGAGAATGAGCAGTGGCAAACACCTTTGAGATAGGCCACCAACGTACTCAGACGCGGTCCGACAAGACCCGCCCGGACCACCGGTTCATCGATTGGGGCAAAGTGCGTTTTCTTACAGTGAGGGCAGTAGCAAGCCATGCCGCGGTGCTCGCTGATCTCGATCGGACGCGGGATGATTTCGACCTGCTGGATGATCCGAGGCAGTTCGTCGCTCACCTCGACGTGGCCACCGCAATCAGGGCAAGCCGTCCAGGAATACTCCCACGCCTTGTCGATGTCGTCGAGGGAAAAGGGAGGTCGCTGGTGACGCGGGTGTCCCGGTTGCGCTCCTTGCTTGCGCTTACCTTTTCCCTTGGGGGCAGGCTTTGGCGGCTTGACGATATCGCTGGAAGGAGGTTTGGACGAGGTCGACGAATTCTTCTTCGCACGGGCGAGCTCGGCTTCAAGCTTTTCCAGGTGCGCGGTGAGCTCGGCGATCTTCTTTTCGAGCTCAGCACATCGTGGGCAGCCGCCCGGTTGGGGATCGTCCATGATGAGGACAAGCTATCGGCTGACGCCAAATCAGCCAAGAGCAGTTCTGGCGGCCGTGAACGGCTACTTGCCAGGAAAGTACGATCGACTCGCTGGATAGCGACGGCTCTACGCGCACTGATTCTAGCAGCGGGACCGATCCTGATCTGGACCAGACCCCCTTCCGGTATCCCGAGGCAACGCTGATCGCTGCGTTCGCGACCACAGCGGGGTCCTCGCAGCACTCGTTGCCTACGCACAGCCAGGGCCGAACGGATATCGTCGCGGGCTTTGAGATCCTAAGCGAACTGGGCCGCGGCGGAATGGGGGTCGTCTATAAGGCACGCGAGCTCAGTTTGAAGCGACTTGTCGCCTTAAAGATGATCCGGGACGACCGGCTATGCAGCGCGGAGCATCTCGCTCGTTTTGAAATTGAGGCCGAGGCGTTGGCTCGGCTTCATCATCTTAATATCGTCAAAATCTATCAGATTGGGAACGCGTGGGGGGTCCCCTTCGTGGCTCTCGAGCTCTTGGAAGGAGGATCGCTCAAGGACCAGCTGGCCGGCAATCCCCAGCCGGTCCGCGAGGTGGCCTTGCTGTCAACGCTCGCGCGGGCCGTGCATGCTGCGCATGTCGCGGGAATACTGCATCGAGATATCAAGCCTTCTAACATTCTCTTTGATGACGAAGGCGTCGCCAAGATCACCGATTTCGGTCTGGCGAAGCGGCTAGAGGTCGAAGATGGCGAGACGCAAACGGGTCAATTGATTGGATCGCCGAGCTACATGGCCCCAGAGCAGGCTAAGGGGTGGGACCGTGAGATCGGCCCTGCGGCCGACGTGTATTCACTCGGCGCAATCCTTTACGAGATGCTGACTGGCCGTCCTCCGTTCAAGGGCACGACTGCGGCGGAAACCATCCGCCTGGTACTGGACGAGGAGCCAGTCCCTCCCTCGCGGTTGCGCCCGCAACTCCCCATCGATCTGGAGACGATCTGCCTGAAGAGCATCGCGAGAGACGTTTCGAAGAGATATCCCAACGCACTTAGCCTGGCGGAGGACCTCGATCGCTTCCTGCACGGTGAGCCGATTCGAGCCCGACGAACGCCATTCTGGGAGCGCGGGATCAAACTGGCACGACGCCACCAGATGACGACCGTCCTCCTACTTATCGGCATGATTGCGACCGGCGTTGGAGCGTACGCCTGGCAGCTCGCAAAAGTGCGGGAGAGCCACCGGGTGGACGGGTTGTTCCGTGTTTCGGGCCAAGAGTATTCAAAGGCGCAGCAGGCCTCGGTTCAAACGAATTGGGACGAAGTGCGACGAATCACCACTGGGCTCGCGAGCCGACTCGAGCCGGAGTCGGATCCGCTCCTCGCCAACATGCGTGCCATGGCTGTCAATCTCGACGCGATCGCAGAGCGTGAGCTGGCGCAACAGCATGCCGCTCCTAGCACAACAGCGTGCCCGTGCAGAGGCCGATGCGCGCTTTCGCGTGTTTATCAAGGCTTACGACGAAGCGCTGTTTCTCGACACACGGTTCGGCGGTTTGGATCTCGAAGACTCGGTCGAGGCCGCATGCCGGTCGGCCCGCTCGGCCTTGGCGGTGTTTGGAGTGGCCACCGCTGGTGATGACTGGGTGCTCCGCGAACTGCCACCGGCTTTGACTCCGCCCGAACAACAGGCCGTCAAACGAGCGTTTTACGAGCTCTTGCTGATCCTCGCGGATGGAGTGTCGCAAACGCCCAAGGCCGAGCCCGCACAACGAGCCAAAACCGCGCTGCGGATCCTCGACCAGACAATCAATGTGCGCTCTGCGCCGACACGGGCCTATCACGAGCGCCGATCCACATACCTCGAAGGGTCGGGGGATCACACCGGAGCCATTCGCGAACAGGATGAGGCGAAGCGGGTTTCGCCAGACGACGCGTTTGACCTTTTCTTGATCGGACGCGCGTTGACCAAGCGTTCCGAATGGAAGGAAGCCATCCCGTACTTCGAGCGTGCCAGCCGTCAATCCGACCAGTTCTGGGCCCAGTGCCTGCTCGCCATCTGCCACTTGCAGCAACACGAGCCGTCGAAGGCCCTTCTTGGTTTACGCGCGTGCTTACACCAGAAGCCCGCTTGTGTTTGGCTCTATTTGCTTCGCGGGATCGCCAACGCCGCTGAGGGAGAGCTGGCGCGGGAGCTGTCGAGAAGGATGCCGGCACCGGCGCCGCACTCGCGCAGGGCGGCGGACCGGTTTGACGACGCCGAGGCCGACTACGCCACGGCAATCGCGCTTTTGGGCGATAAGCCGGAGAATCGCCAGCTCCATTACGCCCTTCTCGTCAATCGCGGAATAATCCGGCTTGAACGCCGGGACCTGACCGCAGCGATCGCCGATCTTCAGGCGGCCATCCAGCTCAACACCGGCCGTTTCGAGGCGTTCAGCAGCCTGGGCCAAGCCTATCACCGGCAAGGCAGGATCGAGGACGCCCTCGAGGCACATTGCGCGGGCGATTGTGCTCAAACCAAAGTGGGCGCCGCTTTACCGCGCCCAGGCGAATTTCTTGCTCGACCTCAAATACGTGTCGCCAGACTTAAGCGACCTGTCGGTGCGTGACATGCAAATTGCGATCCACAACCTGTCGCCGCAACGCCGCGCGGCAGCCTTGCTCAGCCTCGAGAAAGCGATTGAATACGAGTCGCCCGTGGACCAGGTCGTTGCGGTCGACCGAACCAAGCAGGCGGCTCTGCTCCATGAAGAAGGTCGCTACGACGATGCGCTCGGGTCTTGCGACGCCGCGCTGGCAATTGCTCCCGGCTACCTTCTCGCGCACGGGGTCCGCATCGTGGTGCTGATCGGCCTGAAACGCTATGACGACGACATGATCGCGTCTTGTAACGTGATCCTCGCCTCCGGCAAGCCCGACGCCAAGCTTTACGAGCTGCGTGGGATGGCGAAGGACACACAGGAGGACCCTGAAGGAGCCCTCGCCGATTACAACTTGTCGCTGGCGATCGATTCCCAGAACCCCCGACTGCTGCGTCGCCGCGGTTGGTGGAACCTGGAACAAGGGGCGATTCGACGCGCTGTGCAGAACTTTGACGAGGTCATCGGGCTCGCCGCGGAAGACGCCGACGCGTATTCAGGCCGAGGTCTTGCAAGGGTGCGTCTGGGCGAATACGCCGATGCCGTTGCCGATGCAGATAAGGCGACTCGAGTACGACAAGACTAGCTGGCGCATCGCCTACAATGCCGCCAGGATCTACGCGCTGGCCGCCGTCGTGGCCAGCGCCGAGATCCGCAAGAACGGACAGGCCGCCGCGCGTCTCGTTGAGCGATTCCAAGATACCGCCGTCGAGCTGGTCCGTCGGGCGCGGCAGCTTGCTATCGCCCAGCACGAGTTCGCAAAACTCCGCGAGGCGATTCAGACCGACCCGGCGCTCAAGCCGCTGGGAAGGCGGCTGAGGTCGGTGGAGAGCCAGAGGCACGAACCGCCCAAGTAACGCAGTCTCTCGAGACACTGTCGTCACGTCGAGACGATGTGCCTCAACAAGACTCGTTCTCGTTTGCCCGGTTACCAGCATCGAGCGCGGACAAAACATCGACTAAAGAGCCGAGTCAAGCAGCAATCTGGGCGTGGCGGACAAGCGTACACAGGACAAGTTGCCGTCGTCACGTAGACAATTTGCGGTGGGGTCTCGACGGCTGGCGCGCCCGTTTGTCCACACGACGTGATCGAAGTGATCGTCCCGCTGTACGTCGTCGCACCGTTTACGGTTAACTTGAACGAATTGTTGGGCGGTAGCGGCGGAGTCATCAGAAACGCCGAGCACAAAGGCAGTGTGCTCGTTGAAAGGACCGTGTTTGTCGGAAGGACGAGTGTGACAGTCGTCTTTGCTGTCGAGCCCGACGCAGGTGGGTCAACCGCTTGAAGCGTGAACGTCGTGTTGCTGCCTTGGTTCGTCCAAATCGTGAACGGATCGGATGGATGTCCGGTGGCCTTGAGAGGAGATCCGCCATTGATTGAGTAAGAGATTCCGTGCGTGAGCGAATCCGGGAAACTGAACACACCGGACGATCCATGGAGTGACTGATCGTACTCGAACCAACCCGACAGGGACTGCCCGGTGTAAGCGCCGGAGCCCGTCCCGGCGAAGTTCACGGTAACAAGAGTGCCCGCCGCGGCGGGCCGACCGGTTGCAACGACGACTACGCAGCTAAGGAGCAGCGCCAGGCAGATGCGTTTCACGAAATTCTTCATCGGTCGCTCCATAAATCATGATCCACGGAGTGATGCTGGGATGCGTAGGAGACGGAGGCAAGCGAGCCCAAACTTAGTGATCCCCATAGAAATCGCTCTACCGAAAGACCTCGGGGAATTTTATCTGGCGCCCTGTTATCGCGATTGTTTGCACAGTATGCAAGGATTGAAGTAAATAGGAGAGATTTAGCATAGTATATCGAATTGCACGATAAAACAGTTTGAGAAGAGATTTTCTACGATTCTCTGGCGGCCGCTTTATTCCTGTGACGTAACCGTCGGTTCGTGGGTGCGTGGGTGCAAGCGCTCGCGGGATCGTGCGGCGAAATCTATGGTCCAATGCCGCGGGCGTCTGCCGCGGGCGATTTCGTTGCGGCCTCCACGAGCGATCGTTGATGTATCTGTCGGGCTCTCTTGTTCATCTCAAAGTATCGAGCGTCGTCGGCCCGACGTATTTCCGCCGCGGCCATGCGAGTCGCCGAGGATCTTCTTCGATGGCACACCAGCGTCCGCTGCAGTGCTGTGGCATGTTAGCGTACGCACGCCGCCGCCCGAGGGCGCGACGTCGGGCTTGGTCGTTCGCGCCACGGCTGGGTTGGCTCGATGATCGACTGCTGCTGTCGAGCACCGTGACCAGCGTCGCGACACCGGGATTCGCGCCTGCCTTCACGCCGCTGGAGCTGAACAATCCTCTCACCGCTACCATCGCGCCATCGGCGAACATCTATTACCGGATTTCCTCGGACGTCGCCGGTCAGCTAGCCGTGATCTTCACGCCCACGGGGTTCGCAGCGCGGATCTCACTTATAGACTCGCAAGGGCGGCCGCTCGCTCAGAGCGACGGACCGGCGCCTGGAGGTGATGACGACCTCATCAACGTTAGCGTTCCTGCCGGGGATGACTTTCTCGAGGTTCAAAGCCTGGACGGAGGAGGGACTTACGAATTAACTGCCGACCTGACCCCCTCGGTCCCGCCGTTCCAGACTCTCCCAAGTCTGTTCAGCGGCCCATCGCAGCTCGCCGTTGGCGATTTTGACGGCGATGGTAATACCGATCTGGTCGCGCCTGACGGAATCCACCTGGGGAACGGCGACGGAACGTTCAAGAGCACGGTCATCGATGGCCCGTTGGCCGACCCAGGTTGGGCCGTTTCGGCCATCGCGTCCGGCGACTTCAACAACGATGGTCGCTCGGACTTTGCCTTCACCGAGACCAACCCGGTTGGCATTGGGGAGCTTTGCATACTGGTCAATGCCGGCGACGGCGAATTCGAGCCGGCCATCCGATTTACTGCCGGTCCTGACCCCGTCGCCATCCAGACCATTGACTTTGGCAACGGGGTCGTAGACCTGGCTGTCGCCGACGGGTTGAACAACAATGTCGAGATCTTCGTGGGAGACGGTGATGGCGGGTTCTCGGCCGGACCGGTCCTTCCTGTCGGAGTAGCGCCCTCCGCGCTGGTATCCGGTCGCTTCGGCAACGGCTATGTCGACCTGATCGTCGCCGACCAGAGCGATTCCGAAACGGACGCCGGCCAGGGACTCACTGTGTTCCAGGCAGACGGGCCCGCTCAGTTCCACTTTTCACGAACGATCGATTTGGGTTCGGAGCCGTCGGCCCTGGCGGTAGGTGACTTCACAGGCGACGGCGTACTCGACCTGGCGGTTGCCGAGGAGAATACCGATGATGTCGTCGTTCTACTTAACAATGGCAACGGCACGTTCCAGGCGCCACAGTCGTACGCGGTCGGAGGCATTCCGATGGCCCTCGTCGCGTGCGACTTCGGCAATGGACATGTCGACCTGGCGACAGCCAATTCCCTCTCAGACGACGTCTCCGTGCTTTTGGGCAACGGGGACGGCACTTTTGAAACACAACTGAGATTCGCCGTCGGAGCGACTCCGGAGTCGCTCGTGGCGGCCAACTTCGACGGTGACGATCGACCTCCCGATCTAGCTGCCGGTGAACTGGGTTCTGGCAACGATTTTGGTGACATCTCGATCCTTCTGGGGCGAGGCGATGGAACGTTTCAGGACGAGGTGGAAAATGCCGTCGGCGATTACCCCGCGGGCATCGTAACCGCCGACCTCACCAATGACGGGCATATTGATGTCATCACTATAAACATTAATACTAACGATATCTCCGTTCTGCTGGGCAACGGTGACGGGACTTTCGAGCCCGCCATGTTTTTCCCAGCAGGCAATGGCCCGACCGCGATTGCGGAAGGTGATTTCAATGGCGACGGCCGAATCGACCTGGCGGTCGCGGATAGCGGCGACGCAAACGGCCAAGGACAGGGCGTTTCAATACTGCTCGGTAACGGCGACGGTACGTTCGCGCCGCCAGAGTTCTTTGAAACTGATGAGTACGCGTCGTCGATCGTCGCCGGCGACTTTACGGGCGATGGCGTGCTCGACCTGGCAGTTGCTAACTCATTCTCCAGTAATATCTCGATCCTCTTGGGTGATGGTCATGGCGGATTTACGGTTTTGAACCCAACTCCGCTGCTCGACCAGGTGAGTGGGCAACTATCGATCACGGAGGGTGACTTCGGCAACAGCAAGGTCGATCTCGCCGTCGCCAATCAGGGATCGAACAGCGTCTCGATCCTGATGAACGACGGCCAGGGGGCGTTCACGGCAATGCCGCCGATACTGCTGAGCACAGACCCGAACAATTTGCCTTCGGCGATCATTTCCGGTGATTTCCAGGGTAACGGCGTAGTTGATCTGGCGGTTGCGAGTGCCAACACCGACGGGGACAACGTGACGGTACTCCTGGGCCAGGGCGAGGGACAGTTCGACCCTCAGACGCCGATCCTGATCGGGTCGGGACTCACTCCGTATGCGATTACCGCGTTACCGTTTGTCCCGAACGGCCCACTCGGGCTGGCGATCGCCGACCTTAATTCCAACAACGACCTCGGGTCATATTCGGTTTCCTTGCTAGAGGGGGACGACACAGGCGGGTTTCAGTCCGTGGCCGCGCTTGACCTGGGAACCGAAGGGGCACCGGTCTCGATTACAACGGGCGACTTCACCGGGGATGGCCTTGCCGATTTGGCTATTGGTCGATCAGGTCCCAACAGCGTCACGATCGAATTGAACCAGGGTGGCGGAGATTTCAGCCCGCCAGACGCAGTCGGACTTGTGCCGCGGAATACGCCCCTCATTGCTGATTTCGGCGCTGACGGTGTGCCCGACGTGGCCATTGTCGACGGTGCGGGTGACATCCTCTTTGCGCGGGAATGCCCGGCGAGCCGGGGACATTCGCCCCACCTATCACAATCAACGTCGGCTCCCCCTCGCGCGACATCGCTGCCGTCGGCACGACTCAGGGCACGCTCCTGGCCAGCGTGGACGCAACCGACAGTGCCGTCTCGCTGTTCGGATATCACAATGGACAATTCACCTGGCTCGGCAAGCTTCCTACGGGCCTCGAGCCGGCGCAGATCATTTCCGCGTACCTCGAAGGCAATGGCGAGGACGATCTTGTGATCAGAAACGCAGGGGACGGCTCGCTCACGATATACATGAGCAATGGCATGGGCTGGTTTCTTCCGCCAATCGACCTCCCGGTCGGACCAGGTATCGCCGACGTCTCGGTCGCCGATGTCAATCAGGATGGCCTGCTCGACATCCTGCTCGCGAATCAGACCGCCGGAGAAGTGGAGGTGATGTTAAATCATGCGGCTGCCGGCTTCGGAGCACCAACGCTGTATCGCGCCGGCAGTGGCCTCTCGGCGGCGATTGCCGCGTCGGAGACCATGCCGGTCGCACTTACGAGCCTGGAGGGAACCGTCGGCGTGGCCGGGGCGCCGAACATCGGGTGGTCCGCCCGACATCGTGGCCCTCAACGCGGGCTCGGACACAATCGGTGTGCTCGATGGACTCGGGGCCGGGCGGTTCGCCAACCCGATTTCGTTGCCAACCTCCGGCCCTACCGTGGCGGTCGCGGTCGCCGACTTCAATGATGACGGCAACGCCGACTTGGCGGTCCTTGGCCCGGGTGGCGTCACCATTTGGCTGAGTAACGGTAAGGGAGCTTTTGTCCCGTCCGCTACCTACGACGTTGGGCCGGATGCCACGGGCCTCTCGATCGCCGACTTGAACGGCAAAGACAGGCCGGATCTGGTCGTCGGCAATTCGTTCGGAGACGTGCTCGTACTCGTGAACGAAGGGAACGGAGTTTTCAAAACTCCGACAATTATCGACCAGCGCGTGGCTCTCACCGTGACGCACTCCAGCAACGGCACCCCAACGTTCATCTATTCCGACCAATCCCGCGACCGCGTTGTCGAACAAACTGGCTCACAGGCGCCGGAAATCGTTGCCGATCGCACCACAGGCCTTTTGGTGCCGGGCACGGCTGTGTTGGCCGACTTGAACAACGACGGCGTGATGGATCTGATCGTCCCCAACGTCGGCGGCAACAATGTGTTCGTCTACCCGGAACTCCCCACGGGCGGGTTTGGCCCCTCATTGAACAACGGCATCGGGTTTTTCACCGGCACGAACCCGGTCGCCGTTCTGGTCGCCGACTTGCAAGGCAACGGCCGCCTCGACGTCATCGTCGCCGACAAAGGTTCCAATCAAATCTCGATCTTGTTCAACCAACAACAGGGGAACAGTTTTACCTTAGTGGCAGGCCCGCGCTTGAATGCCGGTACCGGCCCGGTCGGGCTCGCCTACGGAGACTTTCTGGGCGGCAGCATTCCCGACATCGCCGTCAGCGACAGCGGATCAAAAGATGTAATGGTGCTTCGCGGCCTCGGGGGAGGATATTTCGACGACAGCAATCCAATCGTCGTCCCGCTGGCCGATAGTCCGGGCCCGATCTTCGCCGGTTCCTTTAGCGCCGGCCCAGGCACTGACATCGTTGCACTCGACCCCGGCACCGGCAACGTGACCTTGATCTCCGGCTTGGCGACCGGCGCGGCGACGACGCGAGTTTTCTCATCGGGGGGCATCGATCCCGTTGCGGCGTTCAGTATTCGCGACCCGGATGGCTTCGACGATCTCGTGGTCGCCAACAACGGCGACGGCCAAGTGGCGCTCTTGGCAGGAGGACCTCAAGGTCTCAGCGTCGAGGAGGTTAGTCGAGCGCTCGATCTGCTGAGCCCGACAGGGCTCGCCCCCGCGTCGTTCCAGAACGACACTCTCGAAGTCTATGCGACCACCGAGGGACAGGAAACCGCATCACTTCTCGTGTTTTCGCTAGGTGGGCTCGACAATCCCTCGGCTGCCGCAGGAGGAGGCCTCGCTTTGCTCCCCCTGCAAGAATCGTCGTTGCCGTTGATTGCGACTCTCTTGACTCCGTACGTCAACTTTAACCAGACCGAAACGGAGTCCGTCGGTGCGCAAGCGACGACGTCGACCTCCGCGCCCGCCGTCTCAGTCGGTCAGGGACCATTCGATCATGCGGTCGAACCAGAAGAGGAAGAAGAGGATGGCGCAGCCGGCAGCGAAGGGGAAATTGCAGAACACACCTTCGTGAGCGGCGCCGGACGATCGGCGTGGATGCGAGTAATGATCGGGCTCGATGAAGCGTTCGAAAACCTGCGCCGCGAAGCCCAGGGAAGCCCTCCAGTGGACGATGGCCCCGAGGATGACGAGGAGAATTCGCCGCCGAACCCGGACTCATGCGCGGTCTCGCCGCACAACTTCGGCAGCCTGCACGAATCCGGCCGTTTCGAGGTTCTGGATCGGGCCCTTGACTCACTCGAGAACAGCGCTCGGGTTTCGACAGTGGTGCCGACCTTTGAATGCGTTGATTCACAACGAATGGCAACACTTTGGGGGACGCCACGCGCGCTGGCCCGTGCGGCACTTTTCCTCTCGCCAGGCGGCCTTTTGATGAATTTTGTCGTTTCGACGCGACGTTTCTACGGCGCTACGATCGGCAAAGCGCACGCGAAGAAGTCGTCGCGTGAGCGCTTTGCGCCGCGGACGACTTCCACTCGCACCCTGTTTGTTTGGCCCAGAAGACTACGGAAACCGGGCCCCGCAAGGATCAGCTCATCACTGTCGCGAGGGCCTCGCGAGCGCGGATCATGAGCGGGCTGTCGGCCGTCTTGGCACCGGGGAAATTGGACATGGAGGCCGCGACCATCTGGTTGCGCCATTTGGGCTCGGTCGACCAGAGGCATTCCTCCCACAGGGCGGCGCCGTATTTGTAGTCGTGGCTGTCGCGGCCTTTGTGGAAGATCATCCGCCGGGCGGCGTCGAAGATGAGATCGGGCGAGCCACCGCGGGCCAGGTAGGCCATGGCCTTGCCACCGGCTTTCTTGCGGTCGTCGTTGATCGTCGCGAAGATCTCGCCGACGGCCTCGTCTCCGCTCGAGAGCTGCTCGTCGGGGCTGGCTTTGAGCGAGTCGATGCCGGTCGCGTCGGTGAGCTTGACCCGTCCGCGATACATCGGCTGCCAGCCGACGGCCTGGAGCAGGGCGAGCCGGCGGGTCGTGTCGTCGCCGCTGGCCGTGTAAATGTAATGGAGTGCGTTGGTCGCCGTGGTGGCGTGAATGGCGACGATTCCCGGGCTGTGCATCAAGCAGCTCGCACGCGGCCAGGATCGCGGCATCCCAGAGCGAACCAGGGGCGATCCCCTGGTTGAGCAGCTTGACGGCCTCGGCCGAGGCGGCTTCCGGCGTCGCCTGACGCATGACCTGAAGCAACGCCTGGGTGGCGGCCGGATCGTCGCGGCCGATCGGTCCATTCCTGGCGAATCTTGGCGGCGTTTTCCAGGTTGGCCTCGTACGGCCCGACGGGCCGCGGGCGGCTGTCGCCCTGGAGGTCGAGCATCCCGAAGACGAGCGAGCGCAGCACGGGCTCGGCATGCTCCCAGCCGATCGTCTGCAAGGTTCGCCAGCTCTGGGCGGCGAAGATCGCCTTGTGACCGATATCGCGCTGGTCGCGCACGGCCGATGCGCCAGAGGGGCTCCATCGTCTCGGCGGCTCCCGAGCTGCGGCACAGTGCGGCGACGGCCGCGTCGGCCGCCTCGGCATCCCACTTCTCCATCGCGCTGGACAAGTTCCTCCTTGCGCTTGATGCGGCTTGGGCAGCCGTGCATTCGTCGACGGGCTCCGAGCACCCAATCTCCTTCCTTGACGTCCTGCGCCTGCGAGCTCTTGAAATTGTCGAGTGCCCAGAGCAGGGGCAGCAGCCGTTCGGTCACGGCCGACGATTGGCCCAGAACGTGCGCCGAATTGATGACCATCACGGCGTGGAACTTGAAGCCGACCGGCCGCGGCTTGATGTTGCGGATGCCCGCCAGGAACAAGCCGGCGAGCAGGTTCTTGTACGAGAGGCCCTTCTTGAGCTGCGCGATCACCACTTCGAGAGCGCGGTCGCGCGGAGTCTCCTCGATCAGCCGCACGACGGGCTCGATCTCGGGGCGAAACTTGACCATCTCGGGCTTGAGCTGGGCTTCTTCGGCCCGCAGAGGGGTGATCGTCCTCAGGTTGGCCCATGGTCCGAGCTCGGCACCCAGCCCGAGTGCGGAAGCCATCTGCAGAAATCGGCGTCGCCGGAGTCCTTGATTCATCGCGGGTTCTCCTTCGCTCGGCTGGCTGTTCGGGAGAGTGAACGGCGTTGCGTTGCGCCGAGCGATCCCGTGCCGGCAGGCGGTCGAGGACCGGCTGCCTTCATTATTGTGGCACGGACGCGGGGTTTGGATAGCCGGTCGTGCGGTAGAGTCTTTGGACCGATCCAGCCCGCACTTTTTAGCGCACACCATATCCCTTCCGGAGTTACCACAGCCAACGCCGAGAGTCACGAACTCCTGAGAGTGTCTCTTTTAGCTGCCGAGGCTGTGGCGTTCACGAGTAACTCTGCGCGATCAACTGTGTTGGAGTTGATTGATCTTGTTGTAGAGGGTCTTCAAGCTGATCCCCAGCTCGCGCGAGGCGGCGGGTTTGTTTCCCTGGTGTTTCTCGAGGATCGTCTGGATGTATTTCATCTCGACGTCGCGGAGCGTCGGGCTTGCCGTCGGGGACCTGGAAATGAGGCCCGCCCGACCGGGCTTGGCATGCTCTGATGCGACTTGCCGCGGATGGGGAGCTGGGTCGGGAGGTGTTCCGGCAGGATCGGGCCGTTGCCGGCCAGGATCGTGGCTCGCTCGATCATGTTCGCCAGCTCGCGGATATTTCCCGGCCATTCGTGCGCCATCGAGAAGCTCGATCGATTCCGGGGCGATGGCTGACTCCATCAGTCCGCGACGCGATCGCGTGACGGGTCAGCAGATGCTTGGCAAGAGCGGCGATGTCGGTCCTGCGCTCTCGCAGGGGGGGCAAGAAGATCTCGAAGGTATTGAGCCGGAAAAACAGGTCTTCGCGGAACAGTTCGTTGGCGACCATGTCGCGAAGATCGCGATTGGTTGCGCAGAGAACGCGCACGTCGACGCGGAACGGCTCGTTTTCGCCGACGCGCCGGATCTCGCCGGATTCGAGGAACCGCAACAGCTTGACCTGAACGCTCTTGTCGAGCTCGCCGACCTCGTCGAGGAAGAGGGTGCCGCCGTTGGCGACCTCGAAGAGGCCCTTGCGGTTGGTATCGGCGCCGGTGAACGCCCCCTTGCGATGGCCGAAGAGCTCGCTCTCGACCAGGTTTTCCGGCAGTGCACCGCAATTGACCGGGATGAAGGCTCGATCGGCGCGGCGACTCTTATCGTGGAGGCTCCGCGCGACGAGTTCCTTGCCGGTGCCGGTCTCGCCCAGGATCATGACCGACGCATCGGTGGGTGCGATGGTATCGATCAGGCGACGGACCTGCTGCATGGTCGGCGTCTCGCCGATCAAGAGCGGCGACCCCTCGGCGGCCTTCAAGCGGGTTTCGAGCGCGGCCGTCTTGTTGGCCATGTCGCGCCGTTCGGCGACCCGGTTCAAGATCATCTCGAGCTCGGCCCACTTGCACGGCTTGGTCAGATAGTCGAACGCCCCGTGCCGCAGCGCCTGGACGGCCGTGTCGACCGTGGCGTGCCCGGTCAAGATGATCACCTGCGTCTCGGGGCTCATCTGCTTGATCTGGGCCAGGACGTCGATTCCCGACAATCCGGGCATCTGCAGATCGAGCAAGGCCGCATCGTACAAGCCCCGCTCGAGGGCCTCGAGTGCGGCGGTCCCGTCGGGACAAACCGTCACCTCGTGTCCCATCCGCGGCAGCTCCATCTGCATGAGGTCACGGAGGTGGGCCTCATCGTCGGCAAACAGGATCCGCAATCCTCCCTGACGCGACTTTTCCATATCTCGGTCCCTTCCTGAGTCCGAGTGGCTTTGGTCGACGGAATTAACCGATTGATTTGGTGGCGGCGACTGCTCTTCTAGACGGTCGCTGCCGCAGCCGGCTCGATGCGACGGCGGCTGCCGCTCTTGATGAGTCAAGACCGTCTTCGTCGATCTCGGTCGGGTGGATCGGCAGCCGCACTGTGAAGGTCGAGCCCTGGTTTTCGCCCGCGACTATAGGCCATGATCTCGCCGTGGTGCTGGTTGACGATCCGGTGCGTGATCGAGAGCCCCAGCCCGGTCCCCTTGCCGTCGCGCCGCTTGGTGAAGAACGGCTCGAAAATGTTCTCGAGCACTTCGGGGCTCATGCCGCAGCCGTTGTCGGTGAAGACCATCTCGGCCATCCCCTGGCTGTAGCGCGCCTCGATCCGTAACGTCCCGTTCGCGTCCATCGACTCGAGGGCGTTGACGATCAGGTTCAAGACGACCTGCTTGATTTCCTGGTGATCGACGTAAGCCATCACGGCCTCACGCGGGTGGAACACGATCGTCTTGCCAGTGTATTTGCCGATATGGCGGATCATGTCGACGACGCCCTGGATCAGCCCGGCCAGGTCGATCCGCTCGCGCTTGATGTCGTTGCAGCGCGAGAAGTCCAGCAGCTTCTCGGTGATGTTTTTACAGCGAAACGCTTCTTCCTGGATCATCTTCAAGTAATTGGAGACGACCCGGTGATCGGGATCATCCGACGAACTCAGCAAGCGTTCCAGGCGATGATCGAGGGCTTCGGCGCAGAAAGCGATCGACGCCAGCGGGTTGTTGATTTCATGCGCCACGCCGGCGGCCAGAAAACCGACGCCCGCCAGCCGCTCGGAACGCACCAGTTGCCGGCTCCGCTCCTGGACCTGCCGCTCGAGCTCGGCGTAAGTCATGCTGATCTTGGCCGTCATGTCGTTGAAGGCCTCGGCAAGGTCTTGCATCTCGTCGCCGGATTGCAGGTTGATCTTGTAGTCGAACGAGCCTGCGCGCCACGTGGCGAACCCCGCGCTGAAGGAATCGGAGCGGAAACAGCACCCATCGCTGAAACAAAATCATGAGCCCGCACAGCATGCCCAGAACCATGACCGCCGAGACCCAGACGATCACCCGGCTTGTCTGGTACTTCATCTGCGACATCGTCAAGACCGACCAGGAATCTCGGAAGAGCTTCCTGGGAAGCTGCATCACGGTTTCGTGCAGCCGCTCGATGCGCTCCTTGATTCCGGTGGCCGGCTTGACGGCGGGAACATCTCAGGATGAACCTTGACATAGACCGAAGTGCCCGGCAGAAGCGTCTCCGCCGGCCTGGGGTCCGCGGTCGAGCTCGCTGCGGATTTCCGCCAGGTCATCGTCGATCAGGAAAGCGAGGCCCAGCTCGTCGGTGCCGCTATCGACGCGGCTCCCCTGGTTCGTGTTTTTCTTCAACTGGCGAAAATAAACCAGAAGTGCGTCCTGCGCGGCGACAACGCGCTGGCGCAAATCTTCCATCTCGGCGTCTGTACCGTCGCGAGGGGCGTGCAGCCGATACACCGACTCGATCAAGTCCGCCGACGCACCCAGCTCGGGCAACTGGTCGACGAGCGTCAGATAGCTCATGTGGAATGAGTGCAGCCCGAAGATCGAGGCACCCATCAAGATCAGCATCATCCCCACGACGACGCTCAGGCCAACGATCAGCTTGAGTCGAATGGGCCATCGGAGCATGACGACCTCCTTGTCGTGGGGACGAGTCTGTGAGGGTGGTTTCCGCGCATGCCGCGGCAGCCGATGCGAGATCGCTGGCGTACTATACCAGAACTCCCGACCAGGCTGGAAGGCACAATTGAGGGAAGTGCCCAGCATTGCCAGGATTTAGCTTGCCAGGGCCGTGGGACATATGCCGGAATCGCCCCTCGACAGCGCCGGCTGATCTTCGACTGACGCTTATCTAGCCGAGCTGGACGACCACGGAGAGCAACATCGCCATGACCAAAACGACGCCCAGACCGATCCGCAGCCGCACTACACCACGCTGAAACTGACGCTCCCGCTCGGGGCGGCGCTCGAGTCCTTCGAGGAATGCGATCCGGCGGGCGATGCTGCCGTGCCGCCACGATCGACCGTCGGGGTCCAGTCCGTTGCACCGCGCGACGTTCGCGAGGGCGTCGGCGAAGATCCTGATTCCCACCGGGCAGAGCGTCGGCTGCTTACCGCTGAACCGGGTCGGTGCGACAGGTCGTGGTCCTGATCGTGGTGCGGCGGGCAATCCGCCAGATCACAAGAAACGACCTTGCTGCCGAACACATCGGCCTGGCGCTCGAATCGCCGGGAAAGCTGGCCGAAGACGATCCAGAAATACAGTCCCAAGAGCCCCAGGAGCAGCGATCGCCTTGAACGACTTCGCTAACGAACGCCGGTGTCCAGGGAGTCAGCCAGGCCAACTGCTCGACCCACGGACCACACCGTGGCGACCATCTCGCCCAGGACCGTGAGCACGCCCAAGCTGCCCATGAAGAAAAAGCCGAAGTAAAGGAGATGGCGGTGAGCGATATGCCCGATCTCGTGGCCGAAGACCGCCGCGATTTCGTGCGGCGTCAACGAGTCGATCAGGGCGTCGGTCAGCAACACATAGCGGAAACCCGGCAAGATCCCTGTCACACAGGCGTTGACCATCATGTTGCCTGTGTCCCAGACCAGGACATCGGTAAACCGGAAGCCGACGCGGTTGGCTGATCCGCTCGAGCCGGCGGCGCAGCGGTCCCTCGGGCAAAGGGCGGGTCGGCCAGGCCAACCGGATGAAGAACGGCGAGATCGCCAGGACGAGGGTCCCCAGCACGGCGATCTCGAGCGGCTCGGCCAGCGCGTTGTCTGTCCCAACCGGGAAAGATATCGGGCGAGGACATCGCGGCGGATCACGTACAAGCAAGATCACCGGCAGGATCAAACCGAGTGACTGCCGCGCCTTCAAGAATCATGTAGCGACCGAGCCGGCTCGCCGCGTGCGGGCCCTGACGGATCTGGAGTGCCCGCTCCGCGAAGAACAAACCCCACCAAACCAGGAGCTGAATCGCAAAGATATGGCAGGAAAACGACGAAGTCATCGACCAGAATCAATCCACCCAGCCCCCAGTTCGTGCGCACCATCTTGGACCAGCCGACCCAGTGAATGATCCAGCCGTAAACAACGAGCGAAAGGACCGTGAGAAACCGGACGCCCAAGGCGTAACGCCGGCGGAGCCGCGAGCTGGCAGTAACCGGAATGGGAGACCTGAAACGAAACCCAGAACCCGAGTCCGAAAGCCAGCGCCGCGACCAGCGTGACCCCGCCGCATGTCTCCAGCACGCGCGCGATAACGTCCGACTGGGGAACTCCGGGCTGCGCCGGTTCGATCCCAAAGGCAAGCAAGAGCGCAATCAGCAAGGAAACGGGCATCATCGTTGTTCTGAGCCGGCAGGACATCTCTCCACGAGTATCGAAGGTCCTCAACTCGGCTGCCACGGCAAGCGGATCGCCGATACTCCAGTCCAATTCGAGCTCTCGAGTCGTTTGTGACCCGCCCGCGCGTCACGCCGCGGCTGCTCCAATCACCACGAGGCGTACTGGATAACGCAAGCAGTTCTCGCTCTGGCCCTTGATCTGCAAGAGAAAGCGGCAAAACCACGCTCCAGGTGTTCTTTTCGGCATCGTGAATCACCGAAGCGGCCGACTTCGACGAGTCAGGCGGCGCCGCGAGCAACAGAAAGACGGCCGGGTGGCTGGTGCCGGCTGATTCGGCGCTGCGCTCCTCGAGTTGTTTGCGGCGAGGAAGAGCCAGCGATTGATCTTTCGCCGCAGGCAAAACCAGCGAGTAGTCGCGATACGTGCTCACTCCCAGATGATCGCCATTTACCGGCTGCAAGCCGTAACGCATCGTGTAAACCCCTTTGGCGATGGGCTGATCACGATAGTCGTGCCCCTCGGTCGCGAATTGCAATACGCCGATCAACTCTCCGTCGGCCAGGAACGGAAACTGTACCGCGTCCTTTGGGCCCACCGGGTTTCTCTGAGCCGGGAATCGCCTTTCGCAGCCAGATATCGGCCGATCGTATGGCCTTGCTTGTCCTGAATTCGATATCCTTAGCCGATCAAAGCGGTGCGAATTTCGGCGGCGACCGACTTGGGGTGGCGGCTCCTTGAGCGATGCGACCTTGATCGACTCTTGCGCGAAGCCCGTTGTGGCTCGAACAGAGCAAGAAAGCAGAGAGCAAAAACGATCGCATCGAGATATGGCCTCGTCTCTGAATTAGAAAATTAGAGTTTGCCCAGGCTTTGAAGGAATGGCTCGAAGTGATCGGCCCCGCGTTCGCGGTCCCTGTGCAGGACTGAAGGGTGGCTCTAAACGACTAAAATACGACTTTACAGGGCGAAATGACCCACGAAGCTGCTGCGGCAATTGGGGTCGTCCCACCGGTTGTCGAGACCTTCGCCCTCGAATGCGTGCCCGAGCGTGAACGCCGGCTGAGCACGTCACCGAATGGGAGAGGGGAGGATAGGCGACAACCTCGTTCCCGCAGGCGTGGTCTCGCTCGTCCAGAGGACGGGTGACGATTCGGGCGAGCCCCGCCGCCCAGAACGAGGCACGCGGAGAATGCGGCATTCCGTGGGCCGCGTGAGCGCTCTCGCTTGCCGACATCGCGTGGTCTTCCAGCTTCAGGCTCATCCTGGCGGTGGTCACAGCGGCGACTCTGATTGAGCCGTGCCCCGCCAAGGTCTTGGCCATGTCGATCAAGGCCTCACGCTGGCTGTCCGCATGCCTTGGCGTCGACGATCAAGACGGCGGTCGCCTTCTCGGGTTGATCCTCGGAGAAGGTCGTCGTTCCATTGACGGCCGCAGCGACACACAGCCCGCGCAGGTCGACTCCCTTCCACGACCCCTCGGTCACCTTCCAGGCCATCACGGCGTGATTGCCGTAAATGAACACCTCGGCGTTGGAAAAGCACGGGCCCGTAAACACATCCGCGGTCCGTGCCTCGACATAATCGCCCCGAATTCCCGCCGCGCTGGCGAGGCTCGCGGCCAGGGCCAGAAATGCAATACTCAATGCTGAACAAAGTCATACGCATGGAAGTTAGTCCTGATCGAATTAGTCGAAGCGAACCGGGGTGGTTGATCACCCTGGATTATGGGGGACGATTCCGGGCTCAGTCAAGTGGCCCGGCGGCGAACAACGGCCCACATGTGTCAGCGAGGTAGCTCGTCAACGTGCGTGGATGCAGCAGCTTCGGTTTTGCGCGACTGCGAGGCTGTCGGTCGACTTGGTACATTTGGGATGCTTTCGGCTCGGCGCGACCCGCCGGTTCGTGCTTCGAAAGTTCAGCACCGCCCAGATTCGACACGAGCTGCTTGTACGCAGCTTCAAGTCGAGTGCGCTCGTCCTGGTAGGCTTGCACACTGTGTTCCAGCCGCTCGATCGCCTCATCCTGGATTGCCAGGCGCCGGGCATCGTCGACGGCGCGTTCGGCATAGTCTCGGTTCTGGCCTTGCAACGGCAGAACGCGGTCTTTCAGTCGAGCGTTTTCCGCGCGCAAGGCTCTGCGTCAGCTTCTGGCACTCGTCCATTCGCGAGCGGGGGACGATTCCACAACCGCCGCCGACGGATAGAAGACTCATCACGAGCGAGATGACCGCCAGGCGTTTCGGTGCGCGGGTTTGTCCATCCGTGCGGCGTGCACAAGTCGCGGGGAACAGCCGAAAGCGCACGAACCATTCGTTCCGACTCCTTTCTGGAACGACCGTTCGCCGACCGGACCGTCTTTGACAATCAGCCCTCTTTCGCGTTCCTTGCGACAAGGGGACCGGTCGGACGGACGATGCGAGCGGTCAACCGTGAAGGACCTTCGCTCGTCCGTCGCCGCGCCGGTTCTACATCGATCAGTCCTCCGAACATGCCGGCGATCGCGCGGACCAAGCCCGAGCCCATGGTCCCGCCCGACTGGAATTCGTAGAGATTTCGGACCATGTCATACGCGACGAACGACGCGAAAAAGAGGAATAACGTCGTGACGCCCAGCATGCCGACCCAGAGTCCGCTCCACTCGGTTTCGGACTCGCGGGAGAGCACCATGGCCGGCGACGAGCGTTCTGGACTGGTCGACGATTCCGAGCTCGACCAGCCGGCGGTCATTTCGCTCGAAACGGCGGAATCAAAGCCGTCGTCTTCTTCGTCTTCATCGTCTTCGGCGAATGCCGAGGGGGCCATGGCGGTGGAAGCGTTTTGATCGACGGCTTCTTCGTCGATGGCAAAGACCTCGGAGCCGGTGTCGCTGTCTTCCAGGTCGAAGTCGCTGGCGGCTTCGAGCTGGACGGTCTTGTCGTCGGAATCGGCGTCGACGCTGGGGACGTCGACTTCGAAGTCGGTGTCGTCGAAGATGTCCTTCTCGCCCTTCTTGACGGCAGGGGGAGGCGTGGCCGCCAGCGACGGCTTGGGCTTCGACGGTTTGGCGGCGGGGGCGCCTTGGACGACTTGGTCGTCGGGATCTGCTCGTCGGAGAGGGGAGCCAGCTCGATCGAGTCGGCCTGTCCCAGTCCCAATCCGGCGCCGGTTTGCAGGTTGATCCCCGAATCGCTGGGCCGCGAGAGGTTGATCCCGGAAAGCTTGGGATCGGCGGCCGTCACGTCGGAGTCGCTTGGCTTGCAAGCGGTGTCGACTCGAATTCGTCGCTCGCGTCGAGCGCGCTCAGCTCGAAATCGCTGCCCGAGTCGGGCTGAAGTGCGTCGATCAGCTCGCTCGACGGATTGAGCTCGAAGTCGCTGTCGGACACGGACGCGGGAACTTCCGCCGACGACCCGTGAACGGGCTGACCCGCACCGCCGTATCGCTCGGAGCCGGAACCGACGAATGCCGTGATCGGCGGTGTCTTCCTTGATCAGCGTCACGTCGGAATCGCTCGGCTGTTTGAGCGCCGGGAGACGCGAGCTGAACATCGGAGTCGCTGGCACTTTTCGAGCGTGTCGGGCACGAGCCGGACGTCGGAGTCGCTCGGGTGCTTGCTCGATGGGCGGTGCGCCGATGATCACCGAGCTCGAGCCCGAGATCTGGCTGGGCGGCAGCGCCAGGTCGTCGAGCAGGATGTCGTGGTCGGAGCCGCTGTCGTCCTTGGACTTTCGACCTTGGACAGATGGACGGATTCGGCCCCCAGGTCGCGCTTGGCTACCCCGAGCTGGAACTCGGAGAGGTCCAGGTCCTGAACCTCGCCGGAGTCGCTCTTGCCGGCGGGCCCTCGAGATCGGAGAGCCGCAGCTCGGCGTCGCTTCCCAGGCCGCGCCGCCGGGCCAGCTCATCAACGTCGACAACCCGGAATCGCCACGTACCACCGTCCAGGAACGCGCGAACTTCGCGCGACTGTGCCTTGGACTTGAGTTCCTCGGCGCTCATCCCCAGGACGCGGGCGGCCTCTTCTAGTGTGTAAAACTGAGCCATGGACGTGCTCCTCGCGGTCGAGATCGGCCCTGTCGCAGCCGGTTGTAGTCAACTCTCGTGGAATGGAGACCGCGACCCGTCACGTCTTCGGCCTCCGTTTATTTTATTGCCCGACCCAGAGTCTCCACCGTCGCCTTGATCGCGTCGGGCTCCGGAGCCTGGTTGTTGTAATGTTCCAGCTTGAGATCCCACTTGTACTGGCGTGAGGCCTCGAGCTTGACAACCCCCTTGGTATTCGTGGGATCGATACGATAAAGAGCGAATGCGCGGTCCTTGGTGTCGACCAGGTAGAGCCATTGAGACGGCCCGGCCGTGGTGATCAAGGCCAAGCGTCCCGTTCACTTCTCCCCCGGCGACCGGCCGTTGCCCTCCCGACCTGTTCGCCGTCGAGCCGCCCCCGAACTCGCCGCTCGCGAGCCGCCTGACCCGGTCTGTGCCGCCACTTCCGGACCGCGATCTCCCGAAACCCAGGCCAACCCAATCCCCAAGATCAAGCCCGGCAAGCCATACCGAGCCACTCCCTTGTCGATTCGTATGACCATCGTCTTTCTCCTCCCTGAGCCCGAACCGATCCTCTCTACACCGGACGCGAGTCTGAGTCGCAATACGTCCGACCCATTGCCACGCCTGACCTGCAGGCGCGAGCGAGATCGTAGAAACTGAACGGACGTGTTCAGTCTACCACACCATTTGACCGAAAAGTGCGAGAGATCACTGGGATTGGGTATGCACCGACGCACGTTGCCCTGAAATGCGCTGCACAATCAATGTTAATTGTACAGCCCAGGCCGCTTAACGCAAGTCCAGCAGCATCGGTGCGACTCGATGGACGTCACGCGTCAAAAATTGTTTGACTTTTCTTGAAGATTCCGCCAATGTGGCGATATCATTCATTGACGCCCACCGAAGTCGATCGGGCCGCAAGACCCCTCGGCACTGCCCGCCCGCCACCCCCCAAGGCTGGAGGATCCAATGATGCATGCCCGATCCGCTTGCCGTCGCTCCGCGACGTTCATGATATCGATGGTGATTGCAACCTTGGCGCTCTTTCAGTCGGCCGCGCGACGCGGTTGAAGCGGCTCGGAGCGCACGCTGGCGATGGCGAAGCCGCTCTTCGATCGCGCCGCCACAATCCACGCTGATCGGCCGGCGCGCGACGGCTCAGCTCATCGCGTCGTCGCGGTCCGCCGACGGCGCGGTGCAAGATCAGACCCGTGCCGTCGAGTGGATGAGCCTGAACCCCGAGATCGCCCAGATCACGGCCAAGGGGCAGGTTGTTCCCAAGGCCAACGGAACCGCGACGATCGTCGCCCGCCTCGGCAGCCACGAGGCGCAGTGCCAACGTCAAGGTCGAGGGGATGGATCAGCCCGCGCCGGTCAGCTTTCGCCGCGATGTGATCCCGGCGTTCAGCCAGGCGAGCTGCAACATGGGCGCCTGCCACGGCACGCCGACGGGCAAGGGGGGGTTCCGGCTGAGCCTGCGTGGTTATCTGCCCGACCAAGACTTCGCGATCCTGTCGCGCGAGGCCGGGGGCCGGCGGATCAACCCCATCGCGCCGGAGACCAGCCTGATCTTACGCAAGCCGCTGGGCGAGGTGCCGCATGAGGGGGGACTGCGGCTGGCACGCAACTCCAAGAGCTATGAATTCCTCCACGACTGGATCAAGGAAGGAGCCAAGGACGACCCGCCGCGCCCGAGGCCGTTTCTCTCGAGATCCTGCCGGAGGCGCGCGTGCTCAATGCCCCGGCCAGCACCCAGCAGGTCGTCGTCCTGCGTTCGTGGCGCCGACAAGACCGTCCGCGACGTGACGCCCATCTGCTATTACGACTCGTCCAACCCGGCGATCGCCGAGGTCGACGCCGACGGCTACGTTCGCTTCAAGGCCCGCGGCGAGGTCGCCATCATCGCCCACTACCTCAACCTGGTGGCCAACGTCCGATTGACCCATCTGGTCGAGGTCCCGGGCTTCGTCCAGGCGACGGTTCCCGACGACAACCTGATCGACCAGGCCGTCTTCGAGAAGCTCAACCGCATGCGGATCGCTCCGTCTCAGACTCTGCACCGACCGCGAGTTCATCCGCCGCATCTACCTCGATGTCTTGGGATCCTGCCCACGCCGGATGAAGTGCGGGCGTTCCTGGCGGATTCTCCCGCCGACTCGCCGCGACCGCGTCATCGACCGGCTGCTCGTTCGTCCCGAGTTTTACGACTTCTGGGCCCTCAAGTTCGCCGACGTGCTCCGCTCGAACGGTCGCTTGATCCAGACCAAGGGGGCCTACGTCTTCCATCGCTGGATTCGCGAGTGCCTGGAGCGCAATCTGCCGATGGACCAGTTGGTCCGCGAGTTGTTGACTTCCGACGGATCAACCTTCAAGAACCCGGCCGACCAACTATTACCGCATCAGCCGCGACCCCGAAACGGCCGTCGAGACCACGGCCCAGCTCTTTCTGGGCGTGCGCATTCAGTGCGCCAAGTGCCATAACCACCCGTTCGAGCGCTGGACGCAGGACGACTATTACGGGTTCGCCGCCTTCTTCTCGCAGATCGGCCGCAAGAAAGGCAATCTTCCCGGAAGAAGAAGTGGTCTACGCGACCGGGTCCGGCGACGTCAACCAGCCGCGGACGGGCCGCAAGATGGAGCCAAAGGCACTGGGGGGCCCGGTCCTCGACGACCCGGCGACCAAGGATCGGCGCATCCGCCTGGCGACCTGGCTGGCGAGCCCCGGCAACCCGTTCTTCGCCAAGAGCCTGGTCAACCGGATCTGGTTTCACCTGATCGGGCGCGGGATCGTCGAGCCGGTCGACGACTTCCGCGATTCCAACCCGTCGAGCAACGACGCGCTGCTCGAGGGCCTCGCGGCGGACTTCGTCAAGAATGGCTACGACCTCAAGAAGCTGATCCGCTCGATCCTGCACAGCCGCACGTATCAATTGAGCGCGACCACCAATTCGCTGAACGTGGACGACAGCCTCTATTTCTCGCACGCCCAGACGCGGCTGTTGCCGGCCGAAGTGCTTGCTCGACGCGATCTCGACCGTCACCAACACCACGACGTCCTTCGACGGACTTCCCCGCGGCGCACGTGCCACGCAAATCCCGGACGGCAAGATGGAGAACCCTTTCTTGAAGACGTTCGGCCGGCCCGCCCGCGAGCTGGCCTGCGAATGCGAGCGGGAGAGCGACTCCAACCTCTCCCAGGCACTGCAGTTAATCGGCGGGGCGACCGGTCAACGGCAAGCTCCGCGACGACAACGGCCGCATGGCCCAGCTTGCCAAGGCGGGCAAGTCGCCCGAGCAGGTCACGCGGGAGCTCTACATGGTCGCCCTCAGCCGCGACCCGAGCCCGACCGAGCTGGCGGCCGCCACCAAGCACCTCACCGCGTCGAAAGATTTCCGGCAGGCCGTCGAGGACCTCGGCTGGGTGCTGATCAACTCCAAGGAATTCCTGTTCCGCCATTGAGAGCGCGAACATTCACGTTTTGTCGCGCGATTCCCGGTCAAACAGGAATCGTTCCGAGCCCGAACCATTCCGGCGGTGGTTGCTCTATAATGGCGACGCTCCAAGGAGGCACTATTTTCGCACTCAGCCGGAGTGGCTGCTCATGGGTATCCGCATCAGTCAGGTCGACGCGTTTACGAATCAAAAGTTCGCCGGTAATCCGGCCGCAGTCTGTGTGCTCTCCCAGCCGGCGGAAGAAAGCTGGATGCAAAACGTAGCCGCGGAGATGAACCTCTCTGAGACGGCCTTTGCACATCGTATCGAGCATGGTCCAAACTACAGGTTGCGCTGGTTCACGCCTAGAAAAGAAGTCGACCTGTGCGGTCATGCAACACTGGCGACCGCGCACGTTCTCTGGGAGGAAGGCCACCTGCCAGCCGGTGAGCCGGCCCACTTCGAGACGCGCAGCGGCCTCTTGACCGCTCAGAGCGGCCTCGACGGCATCGAACTCGATTTTCCCTCAGAGCGGGTCCACGAGCGGGTAACGGATGCAAGCACGCTGGCCGAATTACAGTCAGCACTGGGTGCTCCGTTCAAATTTGCAGGTCGCAACCGATTCGATCTTTTGGTCGAGCTTGAGACCGAGGAACTGGTTCGAAAACTCCGTCCCGATATTCGCCGCTTGGAGCAATTCCCTGTCCGCGGCGTGATCGTCACGGGCCGTGCGAGCTCACCCGAATATCATTTTGTCTCCCGCTTCTTTGCGCCCCAAGTTGGTGTCGACGAAGATCCAGTTTGCGGCTCGGCGCATTGCTGTTTAGGTCCGTATTGGGCGGAAAAACTAGATCTTTCCTCGCTCGTAGCCCGTCAAGTTTCCTGCCGAGGCGGAGTGGTGAAGGTGCGCGTCGATGGCAACCGCGTCGCCCTGATCGGTCACGCCGTCACGGTCCTTCGAGGTGAGTTGGTGTAGAGTAGCTCACTCGGTTGCTTCGTGGCCTCGCAGACGCTTCTCCCGTAGCTATCGGTGGGACCATTCTTGCGAAGGTGGCTCGAGCAGCGGTGTCGGATGTTTTGTATAGATCATCATGCGACTGTGACTTGTCGTTTCCGAGCGGCTTTCCAACTCCTGATCGGTCCACTACACTAGGATTTGCGATGATCTAGGAAAGCTATCTCTCGACAGAGGCGCAATATGGCGGCAACGGTCGATGATCCCAAGGCCGTCGTCCTCAAAGCTAACGACACAGTCGCCGTGGCGGCCCGGCCGATTCCGCGCGGGTTCTCGCTGCAACTGGGCGGGCGAACGATCGAGGTTCGCGAGCCGATCGGGCTGGGCCACAAGGTCGCGCTGGCCGACATCGAGCCGGGCGAGCCGGTGCGGAAGTACGGCCAGATCATCGGCTTTGCATCGAAGCCGATCTCCGGCCGGGTCGCTGGTCCACGTGCACAACCTGAAAGCCGACCTGTTCGAGCGTGACTATGCCTTCGCGTCGGAGCGGCCGCGAGACGCCGCGGCCGGACCGGCCGCGGACGTTTCGCGGCTACCTGCGCCCGGACGGGCGGGTCGGGCACGCGGAACTACATCGCCGTGGTCAGCACGGTCAACTGCTCGGCCAGCACTTCGCGGTATGTCGCCGACCGATTCCGCGACGGGGCCTGGCGGCGGGATTTCCCCAATATCGACGGCGTGTTCGCCATCACGCACAAGGGGGGCTGCGGGCTGCCGTTTGAAGGGCTCGACCATCAGATCCTCGAGCGCGTGCTCGCGGGTTTTGCCCATCATCCCAACGTGGCGGCGTACGTGATCGTCGGGCTCGGCTGCGAGGTCAGTTATGCGTCGCACCTGGTCGAGACGCAACATCTCGTCACGCTGGGGGCGGCCAACGGCAACGGCCAGAAGCAGCCGGTACATCGGCCCCGCACGCTCAATATCCAGGAGGAAGGGGGGATCACCCGGACGGTCGAGGCGGCCGCGCGGGCCGTTTACGAGCTCATGCCCGAGGCCAATTCGTGGGTGCGGACCGAGCAGCCGGCGTCGAAGATCTGCCTGGCGATGGAGTGCGGCGGGTCCGACGGCAACTCGGGCGTGACCGCCAACCCGGCGCTCGGCGTGGCGGCCGACCTGCTGGTCGGCGCAGGGGGGGACGGCCATCCTGGGCGAGACGACCGAAATCTACGGCGCCGAGCACTTGCTCACGCGGCGGGCCGTCTCGCGCGAGGTCGGCCAGAAGCTGGTCGACCGGATCAAGTGGTGGGAGTGGTACACCGGCGTCTTCGGCGCCAAGATCGACAACAACCCCTCGCCGGGCAACAAGGCCGGCGGCCTGACGACGATCTACGAGAAGTCGCTGGGGGCCCTGGCCAAGGCCGGCTCGACCGCCCTGGTCGACGTCGTCCCCTACGCCGCCCGGGTCGACACGCCCGGCCTGGTCTTCATGGACACGCCGGGCTACGACCCTCCGTGCACCACCGGGCTCGTCGCCAGCGGGGCCAACGTGCTGGTCTTCACGACGGGCCGCGGCAGCGTGCTGGGCCTCAAGCCGACCCCGTGCATCAAGGTGGCGACCAACACGCCGATGTACGAGCGGATGATCGCCGACATGGACCTGGACGCCGGCCCGATCCTGGAAGGCGAGCCGGTCGAAAGCGTGGGCCGCCGCCTCTTCGACCTGATCCTCGACGTGGCCAGCGGCGCAGAGACCAAGAGCGAGCAGGCGGGCGTGGGTGAAGAGGAGTTCGCGCCTTGGACCATCGGGCCCACACTGTGAAGCCGGCCAATCCGCCGGCAGCCGCGACAGTCTCCGCGGCCACCGCGAGCGGCTGGCGCGATGTACGTCTGGCTCGCGATCCTGGCGGTCGCCGAGCTGGCCTGGCTGGCCTGGTTCCTGATCGTGCCCCTCCCAACGCCAACAATGTCGGAACCCCCCCGGAACGAGCCGTCCGCCGCGGCTGGCTCTTGCTCAAGACGTTTCCCGAAGTCGTACCCGGACCACGTTCCAGGAGTCGTTTCTGGGAAACGGCCTCGAGGAGCTGAGCCACGTCGAGAACCTGCCCCAGCGCTTGCCGATCGTGCTGGCCGCCGGTTTGATCGCCGCCGCGGCGATCGGCCTGGGCGACATGGTGCTGCGCCGGCTGAAGCTGGAAGCCGGGCTGGGCGCCGCGGAGCGAATCGCACTCGATTATGGTCTGGGCGCCGGGCTGCTCGGCGTCCTTACCTTGTTGCTGGGACGGCTGGGCTGGCTGGATCCGTGGCTGTTCCGCGCCGGTGCTTGGGCTGCTCGCCGTCGTCGGGCCTGGCGACTTCGCGGCTGTGGCGTACGGGCCGATTCAAGCTGACGTCATCGTCTTGCTTACTCGGGATTGTGATCGCCCCGTTCGTGGTGGTGATGATCCTGGGCTCGATGCTGCCTTCCATTGACTTCGACGTCCTCGAATATCACCTGCAAGGGCCCAAGGAGTATTACCAGGCCGGGCGCATCGCTTTCTGCCCCACAATGTTTACACGAGCATGCCGTTCGGCGTGGAGATGCTCCACCTGCTGGCGATGGAGGTGATGGGCGACTGGTGGTGGGGCGGATTGGCGGGCCAGCTTCTGGTCGCACTCTTCGCCCCGGCGGCCGCGGTCTTGATCGCGGCGACGGCGCTGCACGTTGGCTCGGCACGAGCCGCCTGGTTCGCGGCGATCGTCTACCTTTCGACTCCCTGGATCTATCGTCTGGCGGTGATCGCTTATGTCGAAGGGCCGCTCTGCTTCTATCACGCGGCCCTGGTCTGGGCGGCCGTCCGCGGCTTCTGGGATCGCTCGATCTCGCGGCGCTCGATCTGGGGTTTGATCGGCCTCCTGGCCGGCTGTGCCATGGGCTGCAAGTATCCGGCCTTGATCTCGGCGGTGATTCCCTTTGGGTGCTCTCTCGCTGCTCGATTGCAAGCGGAGTCGATCGCTTGCGCCGTTGCTTTGCTACGTCCTGGGCTGGGGGGTCGTGATGGGCCCCTGGCTGGCCAAGAACGTGATTGACACCGGCAACCCGGTCTATCCGCTCGCGAATTCCATCTTCCACGGCCGTCACTGGGATCAAGCCCGAGAGATCAAAGTGGACGAGTGCACACGGCCGCAAGTCCGTCACGGCGAACGAGCTGGTGAACTCGCTGGTCGACGTCGCCGGCCGGTCCGACTGGCAGTCGCCGCTCTACGTGGCGCTGGCACCGCTGGCCTTCCTTCGTCCCGGATCGCGCCGAGTCACCTGGGCTCTGTGGGGATTCGTGGCCTACCTGTTCGCCACGTGGTGGCTGTTCACTCACCGGCTCGACCGGTTCTGGCTGCCGCTCTTGCCTCCGCTGGCGGTGCTCGCGGGCCTGGGGGCCGACTGGACCCGAAACCGGGGCTGGTCGATCCTTCTGGGCACGATCATGACGATCGCGCTCGTCACCAACCTCACCTACATCTCGACGGCCCTGGCCGGCTTGAACGAATGGACCGGCGACCTGGTTTCCTTGCGCCGGGACAGTACCGCAAGTTGGAATGAATCGCTTGCCTCGCTCGACTCCGAGCTGCCGCCAGACGCCCATCCCTTGATCGTCGGCCAGGCCGCCGTGTTCCACCTCGATCACGACGTTGCCTACAATACGGTCTTCGACCCGGAGATGATCGAGCTCCTGGCCAGCGGCAAGAGCGATCAAGAGTTTCATGAGGCACTTCGAAAGCGGAAGCTGACCCACATCTACGTCGACTGGAAGGAAATCCAGAGGCATCGCCAGCCGGGCGGTTACGGGTTTACTGACTTCGTGCAACGATCGAGGTTCGCCGACTGGGTCGCGGCCGGCGTGCTCGATCGACCGCTCTACTTCCACAACCACGCCTGGCGGCGCGATTTTCCCGGACTTCTCGCCAATCAAGAGCTGTACCGGGTCAAATAGATTTCAGATGTCAAGAATCTTATCATTCCAGGGATCGTGTAAGGCTCATGGACGACTTGACGGTCGTGACCGGCGGGGCGGGTTTCATCGGCAGCCATCTCGTGGAGCAGTTGGTCGATTCTGGCCAGCAGGTGCGTGTGATCGAGCGGCCGGGTGCCGATGTCGACCATTTGCCCGCGGCCGCGGAGGTTCTTTTTGCCGACATTCGCGACCGCGCGGCGCTGGCGCGGGCCCTGGACGGGGCACGATGGGTCTATCACCTGGCGGCGAACCCCAACCTGTGGGTTCGCGATCGCCGCGAGTTCGACGAGGTGAATTATCGAGGGACGATCAACGTGCTCGACGCCGCGCTGGCGGCCGGCGCCGAGCAGGATTCTGCACACCAGCACCGAGAGCATCCTGACCAAGGCGAAGGCGAGCGGGCCGATCGACGAGAACATCGAGATTTCGCTGAGCGATGCCGTCGGCCCGTATTGCCGGTCGAAGCTGCTGGCCGAGCAATATGCCTTTTCTCTGGCCGACAAGGGATTGCCGGTCGTCGTGGCCAATCCGACGATGCCGGTCGGGCCGGGCGATCGAGGGCTTTCGCCGCCGACGCGGCTGATCGTTGATTTTTGCAGCGGAGCGCCTGCCGGCCACCATGGATTGCACGCTCAATGTGATCGATGTGCGTGATGTGGCACGCGGCCTATCTCGGGTGATGGAGCGGGGCAAGCCTGGGCCGCCGCTATCTCCTGGGGCACGCCAACCTCACGCTGGTGGGTTTTCTGGGTGCTGGCAGAGTTGACCGGCGTGCCGGTTCCGCGGTGGCGAGTGCCCTATTCGGTGGGTATCGCCGTCGCGTGGTTCAGCGAGCTTGTCGCCGACCATCTGACCGGCCGAGCCCCGAAAGCCACCCTGACCGGCGTCCGGCTCGCGAAACGGATCATGCATTTTGACTCATCGCGAAGTCTGGCCGAGCTCGGCTTGCAACCGCGCTCGATCCGCGAATCGCTCGCCGATGCGGTCGCCTGGCTTGACGATTTCCGGTCAGTCTTCCGCGTCACGCCGCCGGACTCGCGTCAGTAAGAATCGAGACACGATGATCGACAAAAACTCTTGGAAGAACCGATCGCCTGTCTAGCGTTTTGAGGGCGAACTCGGTCTAATAACGTCCGCAATCCGGAAAATGTCGTACGGTTTGGCCGATTGGCAATGGACAGAGAGACAGCATCGCCAGGTCGCCGACCGTGCTAATTCATGGCGATTTTCCGCATGAAATGCAGCGGTGACAATCGATTGCAGATATGACGGTGTTGATGACCTGGCTACGGTTAGCATTGATTGCAGGTGTTATAGACTTCGATTCGGCGGACGTGCTATTGGCTGACGCCGGGCGAGCCGATGGGTTCCACGGCACGGGCTCAAGAATGAGAACGCCTGGGTAGGAAATAGCGGGAATCTTGTATCCTTTTCAGATCCCTCATCTTATATTTGAAGTAGAAGGGTCAGTCGACGTCGATCGGAGTCGGTGCGGCGAGGTTGATGAAAGAGCGGGACGAATAGTGCGATGCGATAGCGAAGCGATACCGGAATATCGGATCGACGGCGAATTGTGCTTTTCGCGCTAGTCATTCGCGCGTGAGTTGATCTATAATGGCGGTTTAGTGCTTGGCGGACGATAATAAATTATCGTCGCCAAATGCTTCGGTCGAGGATCTCCCACCATGCCCGCACGACTTGTGGCCCTCGATGACGGTCCAGACATCAACCTGGATCGCGCCATGGTGGTTGTGGGCCGTCATCCGTCGTGTGATACGCGGCTCGATTCCTTCGGGTTTCTCGCCATCATTGCTGCATGACGCAAGAGAATGGCGAGGTCATGGTCCGCGACCTGGGAAGCACCAACGGCATCCGAATCAACGGTCAACGGGTGGAGATCGGCCGGATACGGCCTGGCGATGAGCTATCGATCGCTCATATTCGCTATCGCCTGGAGAATGGCCAGGGGCACGAGCAGACGATCGCCGAAGCGGGCGGGCGCGGGATCGTGGCCCGATCGGCCGACGAGGAACGAGTCGCGTCGGTCGTCGGCCCGACCGGCTGGATGCGGTCCCGTTCGGGAATCGGCGGCGAAAATGCCTTTGCCGCGGCGGTTCGCAAGTTGCTTCCCAACGGCGTCGCTGACAAGTGTCGGATTCAAGTCATCGTCCAGATGGCGGGTGACCCCGGCTCTGATGATCAAGAGCCGGTTCCCGTGGGGCCAAACCACGCCTCGGAGAACGCCGCCGAATGTCATTCCGACTCAGTCCCACTGATCTCGGGGAACCGCTCCCTCGATCGTCCTGCAGCGGCCGGTCCTCTTGATCGGCCGGCATCTGGAGTGTGATGTCCGGATCGACTCGCCGAAAGTCTCGCGCAGGCATTGTTGCCTGGCAATGGCTTACGACCGGGTCTTGATCCGCGACCTGGGCAGCCGCAACGGCGTTCGCGTCAATGGCCGGCTGGTCGATGAATCCAGGCTCTACGCTGGCGATGAGCTGGCGATCGGGCCGATCCTGTTCCGGCTCGAGGCGGAAATCGATGAACCCCGAAACGATCTAGGAGCACCGGCTTCGCGCCCGACTCCGACCCCGAGAACCGCGCGGTCCAGCCGGCCCGCCGGCCAATGTCCAGGCAGCGGCCTCGCCCCCCGTCACCGCGACCCGACTCCGATATCGACCTCGTTCCGCTTGACGACGATTGACGTCGCTGCCGCCGCAGATTCTGCGAAATCTAGCGGATGTAACGATCACTCCGGCGCAGCCAACCCATAAATCAGTTGCCATGCCTCTTACGGCTTTGGCATTCGAGTTGTATGATAAATTAAAGTCGCTCTCGCTTGAGCGACAACTGACGTTGACATGCTCCCTGACCTTGACATCCACTTGAGTCGACCCAAGCTCGTGCTTTGCCGCCGGGAGGTTTTCGATGCTCCGATGTATTCGATTCGCACTGGGACTGGTTCTGATTCTGTCCATATCAGCAGGAACGGTCCACGCTCAGGGCTGGGGCTGGGGCGGCTGGGGCGGCTGGGGCGCAGACGCCTCAGAGGTGACTACGCCCAGGGCATGGGCTACTTACAACATGGGCACCGGGATGGTATAACCTGGACACCGCGCAAGCCCGTTCGATCAACGCCGACACCTTCATGCGGTGGAACCAGTACTGGTACGAGGCCCACCTGGAAGCCACGCGCCGCTACGTGGCCAAGCGCGATGGCGATGCCGCCAAGAACAAGGCCACCTACAACGAGATCATCAAGAACCTTCAGGACCATCCCACCGCGCGCGACGTCGAGAATGGCGATGCGCTCAACGCCGCGCTCGACCAGCTCAGCGACCCGAGGATTTCCAGCTCTTCACTGAAAATCGCCACGGCCCCCATCGATGCCAAGGTCATCAAGGATATTCCGTTTCGCAATGCGTCCGAGGCGGTCACCATCGTCCTGAGCCAGGTGAAAGCGGCACACAAATGGCCGGCCGCACTGAATGGCGACCGATTCGTCGACGAAAAGAAGCTGTTCGAGGAAATCGCCGAAAAGGCTCGCAAAGAAGACGAAGAAGGTGAGATCTCGGCGGATACCCTCAAGAAGGCCCACGATCTGGTCAACAGCCTTCAGAGCGAAGCTCGCAGCAACCAACCGCTCGACAGTGTCAAGGAACAGTCAGGAAGCGTCCCGGTTCGTCAAGACCTTGGCCGGCCTGGTTCGGATGCTCGAGAAGCCCGACACCAAGCGGCGCTCGATCAGTTACGCATGGTCAAGACCACGACGCTCGGCAACCTGATCGCGTTCATGCACGTTTATAACCTGCGGTTCGGCGCGGCCACCACTCCGCACCAGAAGTTCATCTACGACCAGCTTTATCCCGCTGCTCGACGACGTGCGCGACCGGATCATCGAAAGAATCGAAGCCAAGGACGATACGGCAACCGCTCAGCGCAATGCAGATCACGTGAGCGACTTCTTCAACAAGCTGGAGGTCGATCGCTGCAAGGAAAAGACAAGAAGAACGCCCAGCCGCCAAATCCCAACAACCGTGACGTCGCAGATCGACGTTCGCCAACATCGGGTGATTACATTGATGGCTGGCGGTTCCGCACCTTCGGGCTCGGAACCGCCAGCTTTTTGCTTCTGCCGCTGGTCTCGTTGCCGCGATGAAAATGCACAGATGCTTCTGGTCGATTCAATCGACCTCGAGCCCGAGCAATCGGGGGAAATCGGCGATCGTCTCGATAAGATGATGATGCGGGTAAGGCTCGAGCTCGAGCCGGCTGTGCGTGCCGCCGGTCACGCCGACAACCAACCCGCAGCCCGCGCCTCGCCCTCCTGGAGGTCGGCCGGAGTATCACCGACCTTCGCCACTCGTTTCGGATCAACGATCCCGAGTCGAGCCATGAGTGCCTGGATCATATCCGGATGGGGCCGCCCACGGCTGAACCTCGTCGCTGCAGATGGTCGCATCGATCAAGCGGCTCTTCCGACCAGCCCAATCGATCAAGTATCACTTGAGTGATTGAGCGGTTAAAGCCTGTGTCGAGCGCAACCAAATGCCAGACCGTTTAAGCTCCTCAAAAACCCGTGTCGTGCCCGGCACTTCGTACACCGAGGGATCGCTCCTGTAAAACTCGATCGACCGCGACACGAAGTCGTCGTGGATCAGCATCGACCCGCCCGCGCAACTCGTGTCGTGCTGGCGACTGCTCGATCAGGATGGCGATCGCATCCGGCTTGGGAAGCCCCATGACGGCGTTGACCTGCGCCGCCGTGACCGCGAGCCCAGCCGCCAAGAGCGAACCTCGGAGACATCGGTTCACGGAATCGTCGTCGTTGACCGTCGTTCCCGCCATGTCGAAGACGACCATCGCGATATCCATCATGGCTACTGTTTCCCTCGTCGAATGGGCCTTCGATTTCACCGAGTTCGTGCGCGACCACTTGCTCGGCCAATCCAAACGAAAGCGTCATGCCGGCCCCGCCCACGCCCGTGATCGCCGTCACTCGCGGGAGAGGATGAAAGTGCACGTACGGAAGAGTCGGGATGCTTGACGTAAGTTCCGTGCCAGCGTGAGGCGATCCGCAAGCCCCGCAAGTCAAGAAATGTCTGCAAGATAACCCATGATCCATTCGTCGATCTCGGTCTTGTCGAAGGGCTCGATCGAGGTCGCCGTACTCATGCGAGTCGCCGATGGTCAGTTCGCCACGGCCGTTTTGCGACACCAGCACATGAATCCCATAGCGATCGAGCCACGGTGACTCCTCGGCTGACCCGGCGACGTAAGGCCGGCAGGCGTCGGACAGTTTTGGAACGAGGAGTAATGGCGTAAGCGTCAGCCCGGCGGCGAGCATCGGACCGATCCGCAGTTCTTGGCCGTAGGCGTCGGACCTCATCATCTGAAGCTTGCAGCGGACCAGGCCGTGTTCGTCGAACTGGTCCGCAAAGAGCAAATTCAGCTCGTCGCCCGAGCAGATCCACAGCTCGGTCGGCCGACCAGCTCGCGTGGCCCGCGACGACGCCGGCATCTCGACGGCGGTGATCGTTCGGCCGAATTCGAAAACGACGCCGAAGCGACTGGAGAGCCAGTGCGGCAGGCCCGCCATGACCTCTCGCGGGTCGACGCAAACCTCGTGCGGACTCCAAAGCGCGAGCCGAAGTCCGTCGTGCTTGACCGCGCTCGTCCGCTGCCCGATGAGATCTGGCGTGTGCAGTTCGACAGGCTCGCCGTGGGCCGACATTTCTTGCGCAAACTCGCGGAGGACCTGCGCCTCGTCGTCTCGGTATGCCAGGTGGAGCGAGCCGGTCCGCTCATGCCAAAGGCCGACTCGACGCCAGCACTTCGAGCCAGATCTGGAGACTTCGCATGGCGAGTTGCCGCAGCGGCCCAAACGGTTGGCCGATCGGCCAGAGCATGCCGAAATTCCGCACCGAGGCGCCCGATGGCGCGAGGCGATTCGCTCGAAGACGATCACGCGGCGTCCGCGCCGGGCGAGGTGGTAGGCGTGGGCCAGCCCGAGAATCCCCGCCCCGACCACGGCATCGTCGTAAGCGTTGTCGATCCGTCATGTAGTTTGATTCCTCAGCCGTTGGTCGGCAGATCGCGGACCGCGAACGCCACGAATGCCAGCGACGATGCACGAAATCCAATCCCCGAGAGCACCGACAGATTGAACCGGAACGTCTCGCCGGTCGTAACGAGCTCAACTGGGTTATACGCTTTGAAGATCGAAATCCGCTCCAACCATGGCCTCCAGCTCATCTCTTGCAGTACCGGAATCATCGAGACGACGTAGGCGATGATGCCGCCCAGAGTCAAGACCGACCCGATCGATGTGGGCCGCCACCGAACATGGTCCAGGACGACGCCAGCAATGTGTAGCCGTAGATCGGCAGACCGAGGGCACACAGATTGAGGGCGGGCCAGATCAACATCGACGGAGTCGGCGGCTCGCGCAGCACATTGTAACGGACGGCGATCGACGCTCCCGCCAGCAATGCCGGCCGCCAGGATCACCAGAGACCCACCATCGCCACCAAGACCTGAGACGCCAGATAGGTCGAGCGCGACACCGGCCGCGACAAGATCAAATCCATCGTGCCGCGTTCGATTTCTGCGGCCACCGCGGCCGATCCCCGGCCGATCGCCCAGATCGAGATCAAGAGCACGATCAACGGATGATTCCAGAACGTCATCATGATCGACACCGAAGTAGGCCGTTCCGCGACCCCGATCATTCTCATGAACTGAATCCGCCCGCCACCTTCAGAGTCCGACTCGAGCAGGCGAAGAATCTCTGCCTCGGTTGAGCGACGTCACGTAGACAAACAGCCAACCGAGCCCGAACAGGGCGGCTGCGGAGAGCACCAGCGTCCACCGCGATTCCACGATCTGTTTGCGGAATCAGCGCCCAGAACGGCCTCATACGGGATCCTCCTCATCGGGAACATTCGGACCGTGGAACTGGTCGTAAAGGCTGCGCAGATCTTCGGTGCCGATCGCGATGTCGTCAACGGCGACCGCAGCAAGCCACCGCAAGAGTGACGACAAATCGCCGCGGTGTTCCAGGAGCAATGTCTCGCCATTGCGCTCGCGGACCGACAACTCCAGTTCGGCGAGGAATCGCCGGCTCAATTCCTCCGGCAAATCGGATCAAGCAGCATGCGCAAGCGCCGCCGGGCATGCATGTCCTCGACGTGCATCAGCCTTCCCTTGCGCATGATCGCCACGCGATCGGCGACCTGCTCGACTTCCGCCAGCACGTGGCCGGAAAAGATCACCGTCTGTCCTCCAGAGCGAGCCTCCTGCACCAAGCCCATCACGATCGACCGCGCCGAGGGATCAAGTGCCGAGGTCGGCTCGTCCAGAATCAAGGTGTCGACCGGGTCGGAGAACACCTGGGCAAGGGCCAGCTTCTGCTTCATTCCTGTCGAGTACGTTCGTAGTTTTCGCCTAAGATTCAGCTTCATGACGCGTTCGGCGATGGCCACCGCACGGTCGAGTCCGGCCCCGTCCCGAAGGTCGCATAAGCAGCCTGAGTGTCCCCAGTCCGGACAACGACTCCATACATCCTCAACTCGCCCGGCAGGTAAGACACCAGCCGCCGGACGTCGAGACTGCTCCGCCAGCAGTCGAATCCCGCGACCGTCGCCCGGCCGGACGTCGGCCGCAAGAGCCCAAGCAACAGCCGAATCGTCGTCGTCTTCCCCGAGCCGTTGGGACCCAGCAGCCCGAACACCTCGCCACGACGAACCTCCAGCGACAACGATCTCGAGTGCTATGACTCGTTTGTACGGCTTGGTCAAACCCTCGGTGACGATCAAAGCGCCATATCTCCAAGTCGCTCATTCACGTCTCCGGCATAACGTTAAGATGTCGATTCGCCACTCAGGCTGCGATGGGGGCTTAACGTCAAATAAAGCTATGTAGTTAAAATGCGCAGACTACGCCGTATAAAGCGGCCCATAGAATGCTATAAATAGCGTATATTGCGACAATAAACAGCAGTTGTCCTATTATAAAGCCGATATTCCAGATAACAGACGGCGGAATCGGTTTAATAAGCGCCATTGAGCAGGAGTAATCGACTCATGAGTGCATCGTTGAAGGCGAAGGCGTATTCGCAGGCGCGAACGGAACTGCGGATCTGCGAAGACCCCAAGTCGGAAGAGCAGGCAGCCTTCTGGTGGATCAACGGATATCGCGCGAGGCTTGTTCTCTGGACGCCGGACGAATGGGAAACGGATGGAGACACCTCCTGCGGATGCGCAATTTCATCCGACGGGGGTCTGGTGCGCGCTCAGAGTGGACTGATCGGGATCGGTCGCTTCTGACCGCGACATGGATCAACGCTGGGTGGTCGCTTGCCTTGGCTTTGCCGGGGACCAAGCGTGACAAAGACCTCGGTGCCGAGCGGGGGGATTTTCTCTGTGTTTGTGACGAACACGCGGTCGGCATCGTTCGGCGGAACTGGCGATCGGCAGGTCGAGGATCGCGCTGCCGAAGTTGGCGACGGTGATCAGGTCTCCCTCGTCGGCGGCGTAGACCTGCTTCTTGGTGGCGGGGTCTTCGTAGAGCTCGCTGCCGGCGAAAACCCAGTCGATCGCCAGGGGAGCTTTCGCCTTCTCGTCCTTGACCCACTGGCGAGCATCTGACTTGTGGGCCTTGCCGTCTTGCGCCATTCGACGTCGATCGCGATCGCAGTGCCGGTCGGGGGCTCGAACTTGGGAACGAATCGAACGGGATGACCGGGCTCGGCCCCCGTCAGGAGCAAACCGGCGTGAATCTGGTGGGGAACGGCGTCGGTCGCCAGGATCGCCTCGTGCTCCTTGGTTCCCTTGGAACACATGAAATGTTCGAGATATCCTTCTCGCAACACCACCCGCGCTCGCAAGATCACCTTTTTGGCCTTGGGATCGAACCAGAGGTTGCGCCCAGGCTTCGTCCAGGCCGGATCGGGCTGGAGTACGGTGACGGCCTTGGCTTGCCGCCGTCATCGGCGGCAGGACCGCTCGGCACAAAGCAGGACACAAAGGCCAGAGCCAGCCAGCGTACATGATTGTACTCGCTGTGCTGGGAGTGCAGATCATTCGAGGATTCCGTCATGTAGCATCCCGAAAATCCGTCGCGGATCAAGCACGGTGACCGCCGCGAGCTTGTGGCCGTGCTGGTGGCGATCGATCGCGGATGTGGCGAATGACGCAATAAAAAGGGCCGCCGGAAATGACCTTCCGGCGGCCCTGTGCGTTTTAGTTATGTCCGCGAATCGACGTTGACCCGATCGGTTCACGTCGAGGATCAGAAGGCGACCGACGGGATGCCGAGCGCCTCTTCTTCTTCCTCGAGGATGATGATTCGCGGCGTCACCATCAGCATCAAGCTGCTGGTGGTTCGGCCGATGCCGATGTTGCGGAACAGACGATCGATCATCGGGATCTTGGACAGGACGGGCACGCCGTACTCCGTACGCGTCTCGTTCGAGTGTCTTGACGCCGCCCAGGAGGACCGTGCCGCCGTCGGGGACCGTCACGGTCGTGGTGACCGTGGTGGTGGTGGTATTGGGGAGCTGAATCGTGGTCTGAGATCGACGCCGCGCCACCGCCAAGACCGCTACCGCCGACGGCACCGCGACGGGAACGTGAAGGTCGTGAAGCCGTTGTTCGCATTGAAGAACGGGCTCAGCGTCATCCGCACATAGCGGCGGTCGGCCGAGACGACCGGCGTGACAGTCAGGGTCACGCCGTTGGGGACCAAGCCGATCTGCGGCGTGTAGGCCACCGCACCGGGGCCGACGATCGGGGTCAGCGACGCGACGTAGTACTGGACCGATGTTGCTGAAGATCGTCGCCGCCGCACCGTTGAACGTGGTCACCTTGGGGGCCTGGAGCACGTTCGACTCGCGTGTCGCCCTGGGCGGCCGTGAGGAAGAGATAGACTTCCAGGTCGCTCAAGAACGCGATGCCGAACGTGCCGCCCGTGCCCGGCTGGAACTGCGAGGGGGCGACCTGTGCCTGATTGGGACCCGTGTACGGGAGATCCAGGTTCGGCGAGAAGTTCGCCAGACCGCCACCCTGCGTTCCCACGATGAGCGGCGTGTTGTTGCCGAGGGCATGGTCGCGGATCGGATTGACCAGGTACGGACGGAGACTGCGTGACACCGCTGCTGCCGTCCGCCGTCGCGCCGCCGCCAGTCGTACCGCCGCCTGTAGTACCGCCGCCAGCTGTGCCGCCGCCACCGGTGCCACTGCCGCCGCCGGATGAGCCGCCGCCGGTCGAGCCGCCGCCGGTCGCGCCGCCGCCGGTTGTGCCGCCGCCAGTTGTGCCGCCGCCAGTACTGCCGGACGTCGACGTGCTAGCGCTCGTCGATGTCGATGTCGACGAGCTCGTCGAGATCGCCAGAAGGGCCGCCGCCGGGTTCGGGATCGCGAAGGTGCTATTCTTGCCGACCGTGTCGGACTGGATCTGGAAGTCGAAGTCGACGCCGATGAACTCGAAGAACGTGTCGTTGACCGTGATGAACCGCACTTCGACCGACACCTGAAGGTCCTGGAGCCGGCGAAGCTGGCGCAGCAGGTCGGCGACTTGATCGTGAACCTCAGCCGTGTGCTTGATGATCAAGCTGATGCTGAGGAAGAACGGCACGATCGCACCAGGCTGCCGCTGCTGATCGATGCCGCCCGCGTCGCCGCCGAAGCCGCCGCCCAGGCCGTAAGCCGACGGCGCGTCCTGGCCGTAGCCGTCTTGCACGTTCCAGGTGCCCGGAGCGATCGACGTCGTGATCAACT
Organism: uncultured Isosphaeraceae bacterium; assembly: GCA_963850935.1. GTDB lineage: Bacteria > Planctomycetota > Planctomycetia > Isosphaerales > Isosphaeraceae > CAWFRS01. The sequence goes on along the minus strand of CAWKNT010000021.1, from coordinate 44,547 downwards.
GGATGATCGGCGTCATGTCGACCTTGGGCCGCTCGCCCGTGGCATTACCGATGCCGTTGAATGGCCGTTGCGGATATCGCGGGTCGCTCGAGCCGAAGACACCCGGGTTAGGCGCCGAATGCCGGCGTTGGCGTCGGTCTGCGGACTCTGCTCGCGGATGAACCATCGCTGTGGGGCAAGAGGTTTTGAGGGCCATGATCCGGCGGCATGACCAGGTCGCCGACATAATACGTCTGCGTGATCGTCTGCGCCTGGTCGCCATGCGGGCTGGTGATCAGGACCACGTCGTCCTCGAGCTTGTAGGTCAGCCCGAGCGGCTGGAGCATCAGCTTCAGCACCGTCTTGAGCTTGACCTGATTGACGACCAAGCTCACCGGCGACGAGGATGACAATCCCTCGTCGCGCAAGTGCCTTGGGATCGAGCACGATGTTCAGACCGGTGTAATTCTGAGGAACGTGATCGGCCTCGCTCAAGGGCTGCTTGTCCATGTTCATCGAGATGCGGTCCTTGAGCTTGGCCTCGATCGCCAGGACCTTGCGGGTCTTTCCTGGGCTCGAGCTTGGCGTTCATCGCCGAGCCGGTCTCGGTCAGGTCCTTGAAGTTCTTGGGCGAACTTGATGTCGCGCAGCTGGACTTCCGGGTCGGCGATCGCCGCCATGTCGACTCCCTGGAACGCCGTGACGACGCCTTCTTCCTTGTCGTTCTCTGTTCTGGAGGTCTTGCTTGAACCGCCGTTCCGTCTTGGCCTTGAAGACCAGCATCGAGGCGGCCAGCTCGTTGGGATCGACCTCCATGGCCCGCTTGGCGAAGGCCTCGCACTCGACGTAATTGCCCTCGGCGTAGGCGGTCATGGCCTTGTCCATCAGGTCTTTCATCCGCGCCTTCTTGGCCTTGTCGGCCTCGAGGATGCGCAGCCGCTTCATCTCGATCTCGGCGCGGAGCTGCTTGTCCTGCATCTTGGCCTCGAAGTCGACCTTGTCTTTCTTGGCGAGCTCGATCGCCACTTCCAGCCGGCGGACCATCGGCCGGGTCAGGTCGGGCGAAAGCCCGGAGGCCTGCACGGCCTGCACGGTCTTCTCGTAGATCGCGATCGCCTTGTCCGGATCGGTTTCGTGCAGGCGGCGGCCCTCGGCGATCTTGGTCCCGACCTCGGCGTTGAGTTTCTGGGCTGCGAGTGCCTCGGCATCCTGGGAGCGTGGGTGCTCGACTTGCCGTCGGGCTTGCCTTTGTCGTCGTGCATCAGCTTCTGAAGCAGGTTTTCGACCTTCGCTCTCATGCTCTCGTCGAGCGAATCGCCAGCCGCGGCAACCTCGGTCAAGAGGGCACGCGCCCGGCCGTTGTCACCGGTGCGCAGCGCCGCCAGGGCGGCTTCGTAGAGGCTCAGTGCTCCGCCTTGTTCGGCCAGCGCGATCTGGGCGATCAGCTCGTCGGCCTGGGCCTCGACGCCGAACTTGCCGGCCTTGGCCTCGTTCGCCAACTGCTTGGCGGCCTGGTAATTGCCGTTCTTGTACAGCTCTTGGCCTCGCCCAGCAATTGCTCGCCGCGATTAGCCGAGCAGCGGCAACCGGCTGGTGGCCTGAACCGGATCAGTCGGCAGGTTCGCTGCGGGGCAGCCGGCGGTGCCGGACTGCCGGCCTCGAGAGCTGCGGCGCTGCTGCCGCGACGGGTTGTCCATCGGCGCGGCCAGGTCCGGTGCAGTGCCGGGGCCGGTCGCCGCGATCTGCTGGACGGCCGGGTCGGACGCTGGCCGGTCAGGCACTGACTGCTCGGCGCTCACGGCCAGCAAGCGACTCGCCGGCAGCTGAGCCGCTCTGCCTCGGAGAATTTGGCCGCGGCGGCATCCTGATCGCCCTTGGCCAACAGCTCGTTGGCTTCGCGCTCCATCTTGACACTGGCTGCCTCGGCGGCCGGTCGTGCACGCGATCGCAGCCGGCGCCTTCTGCGCTCGGGCCATCGCGATCTCGTGCAGCACCGCCTCGGCCCGATCAGCCGTCAGTGGTGGCACCACGTTCATCCGCTGGGCCTTCCGCGCCTTGGCCTCGGCCTCGTCGAGCTTGCCAACCGACATGAGCTGGCGCGATTCCTGCACCAGGATGTCGTACACTCCCTGGCTCGACTGCTCACGCGGCGGTGTGTTGCGGATCTTGTCGCGGCGGCGCAGGGCACGCGCGGCGGCCGCGACCTTATCGGGATTGTCCTCGAACAGGCCGTAGGTCAGTCCCCACCTCTTGACGTCGAGCGCGATCGACTTCCGCCTGCTCGAACTGGCGGTTGTCGAGCGCGGTCCGTGCCTCCTGCAGCTTGGCCTTGGCGGTCCGTCGATCGTGCGGCTGATTCGCCGCGGTCTTCGCACTCGGCGCGGCCACCTTGGGCCGTGGACTTCTTGATTTCCTCGGTCACCTTGGCGGGCGTGTCGTCGAACAGCCCCCACTTGATGTCAAGCCGCTCGGCCTCGTCGACCTTTTGCTGGGCCACGTCGTAATTGCCCAGGTGAAGCTGCTCGCGCGCTTCGTGGAGCAACCACCGACCTCGCTGCTTGGTGTCGACAGTCGGGGGAATTTGATTGGCGACCGCCGGGCTGCCGGACCGGCAGTCGCGACGCCGGCCGACGCAACCGGCATCGCAGCCGGTGGAGCAACGGCGGCGCGGCACTGGCGAGCGCCTGCCGACGGCATCACCGGCGGATTGCGCCGCCGGGGCCGCCGGCCCGCGAGCGGCCACGACTCGCCTTCGCCTTGGCCAGCTCTTTCAGATAGGCATCGAGCGTGGCCTGCTCGTCCGGCTGAAGCTGATCGCGATAGGTATCGGCGGCCTGCAAGTACTTGGAGGCCAGATCCAGTTGGGTACTCGTCGCAGCCGCGCTGTTAAACAAACGCGCCCCGGCTTCCAGATACTTGATCGGTGGCGCGGGCGGCGGCTGGCGGGTCGCCGAGGTTGGCGCAGCGGCCGCGTCGTCGGGGCCCGCGCCTTCCAGCGGCTCCTCCCCATGCGCCCAGGATCAAGATGAGACTGACCGTTATAAGCCTTCCCAACGCGACCTCCTTTCGCCGCTCGCGACGACGACCGCCGACGTCCCTGGCGACGGCCCATTTCTTGTCATCACAAGTGGGAGACCAATAGCCCTTGCGGTTGATCGCGCCACTCCAGAAATGCGGAATGGCCGCGTCACCCAGATCACTTGAATTCCTGGCGAACTCACGCTGTGGTCGCGAGATGGCATACCCGGAACGGGCAGAAGATGTGACGGTGTGTACTCTCACGGGTCTCTCCGGTCAAGACGAATTCCACGAATTATTCGATTCCGTCGTTAACTTGATCGGCTAAATCCACCGTCAAACTTTGCCCAAGCATCGCTCTGATTATTTTCGGCACGTTCGTGCCCGATCGTTACATGCCGAATCGAAAGCGATAAAAAAATCGAAGATTTACATTCAGCGGTCATTCACAGAGCCTCATTTCCCGGGTTGTCGGCCGAAGTGCAACAAAAAACCCCCACAGAGTTGTGGGGGTCGAGGCGATGTACGGCTTATCCTCGAGCGCTCGGTGCTTACTGAGCTTGTGACTGCATGAACTCAGGGAAAAAGTGCCGATTTATCGAGCCATGCCACCACTTCCGCCCATTCCGCCACCCATCATGCGTCCCATCGTGCCCATCCCCGTGCTGCTCTTACGTTTCTTGGTGGACTGTTTGATCTCGTGCTTGATAGTTGGCGTCGATATCCCTGCGGACCTCGTTCGCTTCGTCGTCGGCCTCGTTATGGAGGGCAACGGAGCCATCGGGCCGCAAGAGCAAGGCGAGAGCTGGCCGAGCAATGGGCGGTCCGATGAATTCCCGAGGGAAGATGCTGATATCCGCCCGTTTTCTTGTTTGAGACGACATCGAGCACGATCTGGCGACTGTTGAAGTCGATGACCTTGCTTTTCTTGCCCGTGCCATCGGAGACGGGAATATCCGACGTCCGCGGTTCGCCAATGACCTCTCCCGGCGCGGCGTCGAAATTACGGGGCACAGTCACGCCGTCGGCGGGATGGAAGCGGACGACCTGAAACCGCACTTTCATGTCGCTCGTTGGGCTCGGTGGTGACGTTGCCGTTGCGTACGGCATGACGTCGGGAGGCATTGTCACCTCGTCGGTCGGCGGTCGCTCCAGGGGCCGCGCAGCTCGTCCGCCTTGGTATCGACAGCCTTGCTCACGTCGATATCGTCACGACCTTTGTTGGGGTTGAAGACCACGATGCGCACCCGATAACGGTAGGTCGTGTCTTCCTGTACCGTAAAGTCGAACGCGCGGATCATGACTTTCTTTTCATCCGTCGCCAGAAGTCGCCAACGGATTCGTTTCCACCCATCATTCCGCCGCCCCGACCCCCCATCATCATCCCAGCCATGCGGTTCATTCCACCCATGCCCATTCCACCCGACATTCCCCCGCCACTACCTCGGCCCATCATGCCTTGCCGCCATGCCACCCATCGCCACCCATCATCCGTCCCATCATTCCGCCCATCATTCCGCCGGTCACTTGGCTCTTGGGAATCTCTTTCTTTTCCTTGGGGACGAGGCTGGCAATGTGAACCTTTTCCCACAGACCGGCTTTCAAGAACGGGAGCGGGTCAACCAGGGCAGTGGGCCGGACGTTTTCGAGCGTTAGCTCTTCGTCTACTTCCGGCAGATTGTCGAGGACCTTCAAGTTCTCGTCGCTCGAGACGTTCTCCCATTTGGTCCAGCGTACCGTCGGCCTGGAGCGTCTGGCGCTGCAAGTCGAGCCGCCTGTAGTTGGGATGAGCCACCGCCGGATTCTTGAGGGCCAGCACGATAATTCGCGACCAACTTGGCATGGTCGAGTACTCCGGTAATGGCGACCCAGCGATAGCCCTTTGTGACCTCCTTCATGGGCGCTTCGGGTGCGTTGTCCTTTTCGTCCTTCGCGTTCGCCTCTTCCGCTGCGTTCCCTCCTACGAATTTTCTCTGGAGCACCCCTTCGAGACGCTTGCGCTTCCTCCTCGGCCTCACGCGCGAGTTCCGCCTGGCTCTTTCCCCGTTTCTTCTTCGGTGCCCCACCCATCATTCCGCCCATTCCGCCCATTCCGCCCATTCCGGTATTCCGACGTTTGCGGCGTCTCGGTCGATTTTCTGTTGTGGTCTCCTTGCCCGCGTTCGGGTCAGGGATGCGGTTTCCATTTTGATCCAGGTCATAAACGAGTATGCCGCCGCGCCCGGGGTAGGCGTAAAGCTCGGTGATGGCGATCAATGTTGGAGTGTCGCGAATCAAGCCGGCACCCGGTTCGGGAGTAACCCACTCGCGAGCCGCCTTGTAATTGTCGGCGACAAGCGCAGTCTTGACCTGTTCATCGACGACCTTTGCGAAATCGCTATCTTTGATTCCTTTTTCCGACAGCCGTCTCGATGATGGTCTCGCGTTTCTCCAGGCGGGTGATATTACTTTCCGAAAGCTGAGCGGCTTTCTTGACCTGATCGGGCGTCGTCTCGATCGTCTTCTGGCTCGCGGCCATTCCGACGCAGACAAGAAAGACCATCGACGCGATGGCCACCCCGGCCTTCTCGCCGTGGCGCAAGACCAAGTTCCTTGAGCTGTTCGACGATCGCATTTGTATTTGCCATACCGGCATCTCCTCGTCGCGTAATTCGGAACTGAATGAGTTGTCCAGAAAGGAGTTCGTTGCTATCAGATCATCGGCTCGGCGAGGATCGCGGTCGCGTCGATTACGACTTCGGCGTAGCCGCTTCGGTGTCGTTCTTGGACGCAGCCGCCGGGGCCGCCGACTTGCCGGCCTCGGGTGAACCTTCGTCCTTTTTAGACGCAGATTCTGCGGCTGGCACGTCCGTCTTTTTGGTGGCGTCGTCGGCGCCCGACTCAGTCTTTTTGGTGGCGTCATCCGTGGCCCCGTCGGTCTTGGAGACGGCGTCCCCCTCCGCCGGAGCCGACGCCTTCGCGTCTGAGTCGGCCGCGGCACTTGGGCTGGCCGCAGTCTTACCATCAGTCCCCGGTGCGGCGGCGGCAGTCTCCGCAGTCGCCGCAGCCGCATCCGGCGTAGCCGCCGTCTCTCCGGGGCTGGTCTGCTCCGCCGGGTCAGGTGGCGGAGGAGGAACGAAGAATCGAGCCTGGCCATACACCGTCACCTGCACGATGTCGAAATAAGGATCAAAGAAGGATGGACCCTTGGCCTTACTGGCCGCCTCTTCCTGCTTCTTGCGGTCCTCTGCCCGATTGACCTTGCGAACATCCGTCCCCTTTCGCGCAGCCAGCGGTGCCATGCCTCCCATTCTGCCCATTCGCCCCATCATGCCTTGCATCATCATCTGACCCTGGCCGCCGCCCATCATCCCACCATATCCGGTCATTCCTCTCATTCTCATCATCTGGGACATCATACCCATGCCACCCATTTCGCCTCCGTATCCGCCGGACTGAGCTGCTCCTTTCTCGGGTTTGGTGATTTTGGCGGCCGGCCGTTGCAGTTCGAAGTCCATAACCTGAATAGACATGGGAGAGTTTTCCATCTCAACCAGGAGGTCTTGCACCCGGTCCTGGTCGACTAGCACGGAAATCATGATGGGGAGTTTTTTGAACTGCCCATCGCTCTCACCCTTGACATAAGAAATGGTTTGTGAATCCTGAGCGCCGCCACCGCCGCCACCGCCCCCCATCATGCCACCTCTCGCCATCATCCTACTCATCATTCCAGCCATGGGGCTATTACCACTCGGCGCGGCGGCCGTTTCCGCGGTTTCCTCGGTCTCACCGGGCGCAAGGATGTTGGGTGCTTCTTGCAACTCTTCATTCTTGGCGACAGAGCGTTGATCCTGAGCGACAGGAGTGCCAACTTCCATGGTCAGGATTTCACGGACGATCGCAGAATCCCAGTCCTTGGCGTTTTTGTTTACCTGCGCGATGACCTCCAAGAGTGTGTGCTGAATCCAGAGTCGCTCCTGGGCTGCCCAGATTTTGCCGAGGCCAGGGAACCTTTCGTCGGCAAAAACGGCGGGGCGGAGCAGGACTTCCTTCGGGGCTGCGACCACGATTCCTTCACCTGTCCGGTAGTCAAACGGTTTGAACGTCTTGTAGACCATGTCGACGTAATCTGGATAGGCCTTGATATAGTCGAACTGGGCTAGCTGGACTCGACTCGAGTCTACGTCTTCGGGCCACTTCCGGCCCCATTTGCTGAACCGCTCCTGCACTGTCTCTGGCCATGTGAGCAATGGGGCCTGGCGATTGTAGAGCGTTCTCCATGCGGCATTGACATCATGTGTCAGCACCCCGGTCTTCTCGACGACGATTGGCTCGTAATCTTTGGTGGGGGTGCTCGCATCCTTGTATTGCTTGACCCCATTCTCGGCCGCTTTGATCGTGTCGGCCTCTTTCTTGAACTGATCGCGCACTGGCCCGGACCCCACGGCGTAGGCGATAAGTCCGAACAGCGCCGCGACGCCAACCGAGATCCAGAAGCGATACTTGATGATCTGCCGTACGACTTCCTTGGCCGTTTCCATCGCGTCTTGTTGAGCCATGGTCGAGAGCGCCTTCAAAGGGTCGGATCGAGCGTGAGACTGAAACAGTGTTTGTGGCGGATCGGACCCCCTTGATCAAACCGAGAGGGCCCAGTGCTCATCAATGGCGGGTGGCGCCACGGCACACGCCGGGAACCGCCCCCCGCCGCGCGAGCATCAACTGACTGGAACTGATGCCCGCACGAGCACATGATCACGTTATTGTGACGGAGGTGACGCCCCCTTGGTCGCGGGGGTGCCAGCCCCCCCTGGCTGCGTGGCCGCACCGGCGGGGGGAGTACCGAATCCAGGTGTGCCGGGTCCGGGAACTCCGCCGGCAGCTCCCGGTGCGGCGGGAGTAAGCGCATTTTGAATTCTCGCATCCAGCTCTTCAGTCTTCTTGAGCGACGCCGCCTGGAGATCTTCCACCTTGGGCAGGGTCACCGCCGGGTTGTTCTTCTCGGCCTCGGTCATCTTGTCGACAGTTTCCTTGATTTTGGCTTTTGCCTCTTCTTCCGTTTTGGGCTGTTCTTCCGGCTTGGGTGGCTGCCAGACGAACTGAAGCAGGAAGTCGGTGCGGGTCAGCGTTTTGACGTTTTTCTTCGCCTCGGCGTCTGTCATCGGACTTAGGCCACCCATACCACCCATCGTCTGTCTACGCCCTGCCATTCCCATTCCCATTCCGGACATCATGCCGCCCCCGCCGCCCCCCTGCATGCCTTGACTCATTCTCCCCATGTTTCCTCGGCCCATCCCGGCCATGGCCTGAGCCATGGGGCTGGAACCACCGCCGCCCCCCTCGGCCGGAGCCGTGCCGGAGGCTCGATCGAGCAGGGGTACAGTCATACCGGCCAGGTTGTTGTGTTGCATTCCTTTTTCGCTCGTCCATTCGCGATCCTCGGAAATCCACGCCAAGGCGGCGTGGTTGACGCCGAAGAGACGGAGTGCCGGTGAATTGAGCTTCTTCAGGACCTTTTCGGTGATGAATTGGTACGGACCAAAATCGGTTCTTTTCGGGTCCGTTACCGGCAGCGCCATCTGCTTTCGACCCTCGTCAGTCTTGAGATCGGGATAGGGATTGTAATGGTGGCATACTAGCTGAATAACCCAACCCTCACCGGCCGGCGGATTCGTCGCGTCGTACGGATGCATGAGCCGCTTGAAATTCGCGTCGAGCAGCTCGAACCACTCGGCGTTCAGGTCGGTTCGCCACACAGGTTTGACGGCGTCGATATGGACGCGCAGCTTCTCGAGATTGTCCTGATTTTCCGGCGCGTCGGCATCAAGACCATACTCGCGTACCGGATCGGGGAAATACGCACTCAATATTTTGAGGAATTGGGGCCACATTGCCCGGTCGGACGGATCGGTGATCAGGGTTTTGCCCACGGCGAACTCGCCGTCCCATTCTCCCTTGGCTTTATCGAACGCCGCCTTGAGCGCCGCTCCGGACTTACTGACTCGGTTTGCTTGCTCCACTGCCGCCTTGAACTGAGGTGTTGTGACGCCGGCGAGCAACCGGTAATCACCCAGGGTAAAGAGGAAGGTCAGTCCCAGCATGATGAGCGCGGATGCCGCGAGTGCCCACGGCTTTTTGGCTCGCAGGAGCCGGACGCGCTCGATCTCCGGTGGCAGCAAATTCGTCGACAGCCCCCCGCGACCGAGTCCCTGCACTCCGAGCCCGTAGGCGACGGCGAAGGAAGCGAGATTGTCCTGGAATTGCGGGGCTGACTTGACCTCCTCCCCGACCATCCGATCAAAGCTTTCGAGTTTGCTCACTTCGTGGCTTAAGTTTTGCTGCAGAAACTTCTGCAAGCCCGGCAGCTTGAAGCCGTTACCGAGCCCGATAAGCTTGCGGATTTTGGCGGTGCGATTGATGCTCGAGTAGAAACCGATCGACCGGTTGATCTCGCTGGCGAAATCGTTAAATACCCCTCGCATTGCCGTGAAGATCGACCGCGGATCCGGGGCCTTGGTCGCATTCCGCTTGAGATGCTCTGCCTTGGCGAAAGTCAGCTTGAGTTCTTTGGTCAGCGCCCGCGTGAAATGGTTGCCGCCGATTGGTACGTTCCGCTGCCAGATCCGCGTGCCATCGGAGATGATCAAGTCCGTGTTGTCGGCGCCGATATCGAGCAAGACCACAGATTCTTTTGACCCGCTCCCTTTGAGCTGATCAAAGGTGATGTAGTTGTACAGGGCAATCGGGCTCATCTGCACGACATCCACCTCGATGCCCGCAACGGCAAACGGCAGGATCGCTCGGTTGATCTGATCGCGCTTCATCGCGAACAGACCCACCTCGGCCATGGTGAACTCTTCTTCGTCTACCTCTTCATTGCCCCCAATTTGCTGATAGGCCCAGACAACCTCGTCCAGAGCAAACGGAATTTGCTGCTTGGCTTCAAATTTGACGATATCGGGAATCCGCTTCTTCTCGACAGGCGGAAGTTTGATGAACTTGACCAGACCTGATTGACCGGGAACGGCGATTGCAACTTTACAGCCCTTCAGCTCGTTGCGGTCCGTGAAGGTCGCCAGCGCTTCTCGAACCAGTTCATCGGGGTCAGCGTCGGGCTGGCTCAAAATCTTGGGATACTCGATGAAGTCGAACGCCTCTGCCACCACTTGTTCGGGAGTCTCCCCCGGAACTAGCTTGAGCGCCTTGAGAGCGGATTGGCCGATGTCGATCGCCCAGACGGCCTGAATCTTAGCCATACGTTCGAACTCCTTGGGGCCGCCGAGACGAGAAATCGTGCCCGGGCCCTTGTCGCTTCGTCGGGATCAGATTGTGAAGAGATTGCTGCGAGGCCCTGAACGGCCGAAACGGGTCGAAAACCTAAAATCCGCGAGATTGTAACAACCTTGCGACTCGATGAGCGAGAGCCCGCCGGAAAATGTGATACCTGTTGCAAATCGACATCATAAGCGGGCGGGCCTTTTGGTCCCCGTCAGCGTATCGCATTCATCCTTTTGATGTACGGAGTTCCCAGAAAGTTCCAATCAGCCGCGAGGATTTACGTCCGCTCTCGCCTCGACGTCCCAGCCGTCAAATGTCCAATCACTCTGCCGAACCTCACGAACGCCCTTGTCGTTCAAGTTTAACACAAGATCTCATTCTGTTTTGAAGTCGGCCTTTTCAATCCGATAGAGGGCGAGCTTTTCCGTGATTGTCCGGCGCGAAAGGCCGGTCAGACGGGCGGTTCGACCGATGTGTCCGCGCGTTCGTTTGAGCGCGCGTCGAAGATAACGTTCCTCGAAGGTTGCAATCAGTTCGGCGAGTTGTTCGGTAAGCGGCCGCGAGAGATCGACCGGCAACTGGATCCGCGGTCGGCTAGGCTTGAAGATCTCGGCGGGCAGGTTTTCGGGTCGGACGATGTCGTCCCGCGAGGTCACGCACGCACGTTCCATTGCATTTTCGAGTTCACGAATATTGCCCGGCCACCGATGTTGAAGCAACGCTTCCATTGCCTCCGGGGCTATTTGCTTGGGCGTCGTGCCCGGCCTACTGAACTTCTGAACAAAATGTTCGGCGAGGAGGGCAATATCCTCGGGCGCTCATGCAACGGAGGCAAATCGATTTTGACCACATTCAGGCGGTAATAGAGGTCTTCGCGGAACTTGCCTTCTTTGGCGAGTTGAAGCAGGTCTCGGTTGGTCGCAGCGACGACGCGGACGTCGACTTCGACAGTATGAGTCCCGCCCACGCGTTCGAATCGCCGTTCCTGGAGCACGCGCAGCAGCTTTGCCTGCATGGGCAGCGGAATCTCGCCGACCTCGTCGAGAAAGATCGTTCCCCCGTGGGCCAGTTCGAACCGGCCCTTACGCTGACCGGCGGCGCTGGTGAAGGCGCCTTTTTCGTGGCCAAATAGCTCGCTCTCCAGGAGAGATTCGGGGAGTGCCGCACAATTGACCGCGACAAAGGGGGCGTCACGGCGCGGCGAGGCTTCGTGGACGGCCCGGGCCACAAGTTCCTTGCCGGTACCGGTCTCACCGAAGATCAACACGGTGCTGATCGTCTGCGCCACGTGGCTGATCAACTCGAATACATCATGCATTCGTGAGCTTTTGCTGAGGATGTCATGGAATTTGAAATGCTCGTGCAGCTTCTCACGTAAGACCGCGACCTCGTCTTGAAGCGCCCGCTCGCGCAGCGAGCGCTGAACGACCAACCGCAAGTGCTCGAGATTGATCGGCTTGGTCAAAAAATCCGCGGCACCTAAACGCATCGCCTGCACGGCGTGGTCGATCGTGCCAAATCCAGTGGTGATGATAACGTCTGCCGGCAGTTGGCGCTTCTGGACCTCCTCTAATAGTTGCAGTCCATCGACACGCGGCATTTTTAAGTCTGTGACGATGACGCTGTAAGACCGCTGCGTCAAGGCTTTGAGCGCGTCACTGCCATTGGCGGCGGTATCGACCAAGATTCCCGGATCCGCCTCCAAGAATACCTGCACTTGCTTACGGGCCGTTTCATTGTCCTCGACAATGAGGACGCGCCGCTTCGACTCGGCCTTCGCCGCGAGCGTGGTTGTTGGTTCGGGGGAAATCTTCTCTGGGCTCGCCGCGGCGGCCTGGTTACCGGTCAAAGCTCTACTCCTGTGCCTTTGGCATCAGACCAGCTTCACGATCTGAGAACCTAGCATACTATACATGCGCAGGCAGAGACCGACAACCGATCGCGTACTGGCAACCCTACGCGCGGCAGTTCGCCATTCCATCTTGCATTTTCTGACGCGTTTCCACGCAGCAAGTTCGATGCCGCTCGATTTGGCCCGCGGATTGCACACCAACACACCGCGGCGAACGATCACATATGGAAAAGCGTGAAGAGCTCGAGGATCCAGGCCCCAGTGCAGGAAGTGAAATCATGACGAAGGCATCTGTTGGCGCCAGCTGGCAGCGATCGATCATTGTCTTGACGGTCACCGTGGTAAGCGTAGTTGCGATCGCAATTCTCTACTGGGCGCAGTCCATTTTCATCCCGGTCGCACTAGCGGCATTTCTCACTTTCTTGCTCAGTCCCGTGGTGACCTGGCTCAAGCAGCGCGGAATAGGTCGCACGCCCGCCGTGATCATGACGGTATTTCTGGCGGCGTTCGTCCTGGGGACGGCGGGCTGGCTGGTCACAACCCAGATTTCCGGCCTGCTGCGGGAGCTACCCAAGTACAGTCAGAACGTAAAAGACAAGGTGAAATCATTCAAGAAAGTTGCTGCCGGCTCGAGCCAGCTGAGCAAGATGATTGGCGAGATCAACCACGAGCTAGGCTCGGAGCCGGCGTCGAAGTCCAATGCAGACATTGACGAGGCTGGCGACGACGAACTTCAAAACAAGAGACGCAGCCCACCGCCGTCTTCATCGAAGCACAGAGCCCGGTGTGGCTTTCACGGATCTCGTCATTTCTGGCGCCCCTGATGGAGTATCTGGGCGAGCTTGCTCTGGCGATCATCCTGGTCATTTTCATGCTTCAAAAGCGAGAAGAGCTGCGCAATCGCTTGATCCGGCTCATGGGACGCGGACGCATCGCGACTGCGACAAAGTTCGTCGACGAGGCTGGCCAGCGGATCAGCCGCTTTCTTCTCATGCAGGCTATGGTCAATGGAACATTCGGGCTGGTGTTGGCGGGGGGATTGCTACTGATCGGTGTCAAGTATGCCTTGCTCTGGGGGTTCTTGGCCGCGATGCTGCGGTATCTTCCCTACATCGGCGCTTATTTGGCCGCTGTTTTTCCGATCTCTCTCGGCCTGGCGATGTTCGATGGTTGGGGGACCGTGTTCATGGTGGCGGGTCTGTTCGTGGTATTGGAATTGATCGCGGCCAACTTCGTTGAGCCCTGGCTTTATGGCCAGAGCATGGGAGTCTCTGAAATCGCGCTCTTGGTCGCCGCTGCATTCTGGGCCGTTCTCTGGGGTCCGATCGGACTTGTGCTTTCGAGCCCGCTGACGGTCTGTCTGGTCATGCTCGGGCGTTATGTCCCCCAACTCGAATTTCTCGCCGTGCTTCTTGGCGATGAACCCGCGCTCGATCCCAGCGTCAGTTTTTACCAACGGTTGCTCGCACGAGACCAGGACGAAGCCGAGGATCTCGTCCTCGAACACGTGAAGACCGGAGTCCGCCGAACAGGTTTACGATGACATGCTCATTCCCACGCTCAAGGCCGCCAAGCTGAGCTACGGGCGCGGTGACATTAGCGAAGCCGACGAACAGTATGTTTTGCGGTCGATCCGAGAAATCGTCGAAGACTTGGGGGACAGGCGGATCACCGACAATGATGGCGAAAAAGACGCCAGCGAAGACGAGGCTATCGGTCAAGAACAACAACCAGAGGCGGTACGCATCCTGGGTTGTCCGGCCCACGACGGCGCCGATCAAGCCGCGCTCGAGATGCTGCAGAATCTGCTCGATCCTGCTCGCTGGAATCTGGAACTGGTCGCTCCTGATACCTTGACGGCCGAGCTTCTCGATCTGGTGGCAGAGAAGAAACCGGCGCTGGTTTGTATCGCGGCGACACCTCCGGGGGGCTCGCCCATACCCGCTACCTGTGCAAGCGTCTGCGGGCGAGGTTTCCCGAGCTGCGCATTCTCGTTTGCCGTTGGGGTCCACGAGGGAGCACACCTTCTGGTCCCGGACAGCTCGAAGAGGCGGGGGCCGACTCGATTGCGACGACGCTCCTAGAAACCCGCCAGCAGCTCGCAAGTCTTTTGCCCGTTCTGACGCAAAGCGACAGCAGGCGGGGCGACCGAGTAAAGAAGAGCGGGGCGGCGAAAATCGTTGTGCACAAACGAGAAGAGCCGGGCCGTGGCGCCAGCGAGCGCGATGTGGCGGCCACCGTTCTCTCGCCGTAAGCTGTTCGAGCCCAGAGCGCCTTTTGCCTGGACATAGCATGCCAAAGTTTCGATCGATTTTGTCAAAATATGCAGAAATATTATGGGAACACGCCTCAGACTATTGAACAAAGGACTCTTGCTGATCGCGGTTCCTCTCTTGATCCAGGCAATTTTTCTGGTTTTGCTCGTCCAGACCCAAGTCGAGGCGGGCATGGCTCAAAAATGGGCCGTTCATACCAAGGACGTGATGGCCAGAGTAGAAGAAATTTACCGCACGCTCCTGGAAGGCTACGCGGCGGTCCGGATCCTGGTCGTTTCCGACGATCCAGCTCTCGGCCGACCGTTCCGGCCGGCGATCGATGCTATTCCTTACAAAATCGCCGACTTGAAAGTGCTTACTTCCGACAACGTCTCGCAGCAATCTCGGATCGATTTGATCGCCGAGAGATCAAGCGCAATTGTTGCCTGGCTCAAGTCCCAGGACGAGCGGTTGAAAGCGGGCCAGCGTAGCAAGGCGATCGACGAATTAAATTCCGGCGCCAAGCTCCTGGAAGAGTTACGCGCCGCGACGAATGAAATTCTGCAAGAAGAGGCCAATCTCGATAGCCTGCGCATGATCCGATTGCAGCGGTCAATGTCCCGTCAATTATGGATCTTGATGACCGGCGGGATCGCATTGGTCGGCACGACGCTGCTTTTGGGCTTCATATTCCTGGACGGGGTGATCAAACGGCTGGCCGTCCTGAGAGACAACGCCCGCCGTTTCGGCGAGGGAAAGGGACTGAGCCCGCGCTCTTGGCGGGACGACGAGATCGCCGAAGTCGACCGGGCCTTTCATGAAATGGCCACCAATCTTGACCAGCAAAAGCAGGAAAACGAGATGTTCGTCTACAGCGTCTCGCATGACCTGCGCTCGCCGCTGATTAACCTGCAGGGCTTCAGCGAGGAGCTGAGCCTGTCGTATCGCGACCTCGAACGTCTCTTCCGACATGAAGAAATTCCGCCGGTCGTTCGCGACGATGGCCTCAAGCTCATGACCGAGAACATCGAGGACTCGATCCGCTACATTCAAACGGCCGTGGGCCGGTTGGCGCGGATCATCGACGCGCTCCTGCGGCTTCGCGTGCCGGCCGCGTAGAGTATCAGTGGCAACAGGTGGATGTCGCAGACGATCGTCCGGAAAATCATCGACGCCCTTCACGACACGATTACCAACCAGAAGGCGGAGATCGACGTTGGTGAACTGCCGCCGGCATGGGGTGACCCGACTGCGGTCGAACAGATCTTCGCCAACCTGATCAGCAATGCCGTCGTATTACCTTGACGCGTCGCGGCCAGGTAGAATTGAGGTGGGGTGCTGCGAGCCCACCCATTCGGATGCCTTGGCCGACTTCCGTGTCTACTTCGTCAAGGACAACGGTCTGGGCATTCCTCGAGGCATACCATCAACGCGTCTTCACGGCGTTCAACCGGCTCCAGGCCAATGTGGCGCAAGGCGAAGGCATCGGCCTGGCCCTTGTTCGGCGGATGGTCGAGCGGCACGGCGGCAAGATCTGGCTAGAGTCGGCTGCAGGCGTCGGGACGACGTTTTTCGTCGCCCTGCCGGCCGAGCCGGCGACCACGACTTCTCAGGATCCAGGGCACCGGCCGCACACCACGCGGGTGCGGCAAGGAGAATCGCCGACATGACAACCGAGCCGATCTTGATCGTACTTGTCGAGGACGACGACGGACACGCCAACCTGGTGGAACGCAACCTGAAAAGAGCCGGCTTGGCCAACGGCATCCAGCGGCTCAAGGACGGCCAGGAAGCCCTGGACTTCGTTCACGGAGTCGGAGCCTTCGCTAGTCGCAGCCTGGGCAAGCCCATGTTGCTGCTCTTGGATATCAAGATGCCGCGAGTCGACGGCGTGGAAGTGCTCCGGCAGTTCAAGTCCGATCCGCAGACCGCGCTGGTTCCGGTCATCATGTTGACCACCACCGACGACCCACGCGAAATCCAGCGCTGCTACGAGCTGGGGTGCAGCGTGTACATCACCAAACCGGTGGACTACCAGGCATTCGTCGAGGCCATCAACCGGCTGGGCCTGTTCTTGCAGGTCGTGCGCATACCCGACAGCACTCAAAAAACGCCTTGAGGGATCACGAGCGCATGGCACTGCAAAATCAGGCAACGATCCTGCTCGTGGAGGATGATCCGGGCGTCGCCCGCCTGGAGCAGCTTCGGCTGGAGCGGGCCGGCTTCGCCGTCGTCACCGCCACGACGGCTGAGGAAGGACTGGACCAGATCGCCAACGGCGGGATCGATCTGATCATCCTTGACCAGCGTTTGAACTCGGGAACGAGCGGACTTGAGTTTTTTCGCCAGGTCAAGAGACCGGGGCCACAACGTGCCGGCCATCCTTGTGACCGGCCTGCAGGACGACAGCCTGCTTGTCGAGGCACTGCGAGCAGGCGTGCGCGACTTCGTGCCCAAGACGCCGAACTTCCTCAACCACCTCGAGCCGATCGTTTCACGCGTGCTCGATCAGGTTCGCACCGAGCGCGAGCTGGCCGAGTCGCGAATCCTCACGCGCGAGCACGAGGCACGCAGGCGCGAGCTCGAGCACGAGATCGCCCAGCGAAAACGAGTCGAGCAGGCGCTCCGCGAGGCCGAGGAATATCTCCGGCTCATGGTCGAGAGCGTCAAGGATTTCGCGATTTTCACGGTCGATCCCCAGGGACGGAGTCGTCAGCTGGAACCCCGGCGCCGAGCGGCTCTTCGGCTATCCCGAAAAGGAAATCCTGGGTCAGCAGCTCGCAATTCTTTTCACTCCGGAAGACCGAGCCGCAGGCGATCCCCGAGCAGGAAATCGCCACGGCAGCGGCCAAGGGCCGCGCGTCCGACGAGCGCTGGCATCAGCGCAAGGATGGCGGCCGTTTCTTCGCCAGCGGCGTGGTCGCTCCCATCTTCGACGAGGAAAACAGGCTGCGGGGTTTCACCAAGATCGCACGCGACATCACCGAACGCAAACAGGCCGAGGAGGCCGTCCGCGAAGCGGCCGTCCGGCTCAAGGCGATCGTCGAAACGGCCGTCGATGGCATCATCACGATCGACGAGCAGGGGTTCATCGAGTCGATCAACCCGGCCGCCGAGCGGATCTTCGGCTACTCGCATGAAGAAGTCGTCGGCCGCAACATCACCATGCTGATGTCCGAGCCCGAGCGCGGCCGAGCACGATCGGTACCTGGACGAATATCTCCACACCGGACGGCAAACGATCATCGGCACGATTCGCGAAGTACGCGGCCGCCGCAAGGACGGCTCGATTTTCCCGATGGAGCTGGCCGTCAGCGAGACGCGGCTGGGCGTGCGCCGCATCTTCACCGGCATCGTCCGCGACATCACCGAGTTCAAGCGAGCCGTCGAGGCCCTCAAAGACGCCGACCAGCGCAAGGACCAGTTCCTCGCCATGCTCGCCCATGAACTCCGCAATCCGTTGGCGCCAATCAGCAACGCCGTCCAGATCATGCAACTGGAAGGACCCAATGGACCTAGCTTCCGATGGTCGACAGAGGTCATCGAGGACCAGATCAAACACATGACCCGTATGGTCGACGACCTTCTCGATGTTTCGCGAATTACACGCGGCAAGGTCGACCTTCAGAAGGAAACGATCGATTTGGCGGAGGTTGTTCAGCTCGCCGTCGAATCCAGCAAGCCGGCGATCGACGCCTATCATCATCAACTCAGTGTCGTGCTTCCCAACGAACCGATCGTTCTGGAAGTCGATCCTCCCCGTCTCGCCCAGGTGCTATCTAACTTGTTGAATAACGCAGCAAAGTACACTGACGAAGGGGGACAGATTTCCCTAACTGCCGAAAAGCTCGATCAGGAGGTCGTGATCCGTGTTCGCGATAGTGGAATTGGCATCGCACCTGAGTTGCTGCCAAGGGTGTTCGAGCTCTTCACCCAAGCCGATCAAACACTGTCGCGATCACGGGGTGGATTGGGAATAGGATTAACTCTTGTCCGTTCACTTGTCGAGTTGCATGATGGCCGGGTGACTGCCCAAAGCGCCGGGCTCGGCGAGGGGAGCGAGTTCCAGGTTCGGCTCCCACTGGCAGCGCAGTCAATGTCGGGAGCGGCGGCCCATATCGAAGGCGTCTTGCCCGCCAATGAGCGGCTGCCTTGCCGCCGAATTCTAGTCGTCGACGACAATCGCAGCAACGCGCAAAGCCTCGAACTTCTCCTGCGAGCGCTGGGCCAAGAGGTCTACACTGCCTACGACGGACCCGAAGCCCTCGAATTGGCACGTAAATACCGGCCGGAAGTCGTCCTCCTTGACATCGGCCTGCCGCTCATGGACGGATATGAAGTGGCCCGCCGTTGCCGCAAGGATCCGAACCTTAAAATCCTGACTGTCGTGGCCATGACGGGATACGGACAAGACTCCGATCGGCAGCGCTCGCAGGAGGCGGGCTTCGATGCCCACCTCGTCAAGCCCGTCAATCTCGATGACCTGCGCCTCCTACTCAAACAACCCCGGCTCTTGTCTTCTAGAGCGTAGCGGCGCCGGACGTGCGCCTGAAGGGGTGACCAGAAAGCCGGTCGTGTCCAGTCAAGTGCTCGAGATAGCACGCCAACGAACACAGAGAAGAACCGCAAAGCGGGCAAAAGACCGCGTTTCGAAGACGTCCGCCACACACGAGACATCGGCTCGAATTGATCATGTGCCGCCCTGCCACCATTGCTTTCCTCTCGATCGGATCGCCCGCGCCACGATGAGTGAATCATCGTTATGTCACGCTTTTAGTGGAAAACCGGCACGAGTCGTCTCGCAGGCGAGGCGACCCGCACCGGAAACTAGGGGTTGATTCGAATCGGCTCAGCGGGAGCGCAGTGCCAGGCCGACCACAACCCCCAGTAGTACGCCTGCGCCAAAGGCCGTGGCTACTGACCGTGCCGGATTCGCGCGGATCAGGTCCTGCGACGACTCGTACTGACGGCCGAACTGGTCAGAAATCCGATTATAGTTTTCGCGCAACTGGTCGGACGCGTAACCGGCATAATTCTTGGCGGTCTCGGTGGCATGAGAAATCACGGATGCACCTTGCGAAGTCAGTTCATCGAGAAATCCCTCAATCGCCTCGCGTGCCTCGCCGGTTTTGTGTTGAATGCGGCCGACCAATTGGTCGATGTTGCCGTTGGCAAACTTCAGGTCATCGTCGGTCAATTGCCCCCACTTCTTCTTGAGCTGACCGCGAACCTGGTTCCACTGCCCCTGGAGTACTTGCGTGTTGACCATGACCGATACTCTCCGTTGTGTTGTGTGAAATCCGTGGCCGAGCTAACTTACCTGACTCAATGACAGCCTGGGGAACGAAACCCCGCGGCGAATGTTACGGTTTGGCAGTATCAGAAGGAGGGGTCATCGGCGGGTTGTCGCCGCTCTTTTTGATCGTGGTCGTATCGGTCCGCGTGGTCGTCCCGGTTGGTGTCGTTACCTTCACCTCCTCTTTGGACCCGGTTTCCTCGCTGCAACCGACCATGCCGGCGCCGAGCCCGCACAGCAAGGTGCCAGCTAATGTTGTGCTTATAAGTATGCGCATGTTCATATCCTCTATCGTCGAAAACATCGGCGATTCCTGGCCTCGCGTGAAGCCAGCGTCCAACCGCCAAAATCGAAATGAAGTTGATGCAAGTAGCGTGCCGATCTGACGCGGCGATTTAATAATCGAAGCGCATTTCCCGTTTATAAAGGTGCGTTGGACAAGGTTTCCCCAGGGCAGCTGCAGCTTTCCATTGGACCAGTCAAGTGCGCGCATCAATGCTCCTCCGCCTGCCGATTAACGGGCTGGAGTCTGCCCAATGCCAGCCGATGATGAGCGACCTCCGATCCAGCTTGCAAAACCGTCGTGCCGTTCACGTCCGTGACATCTGGCACAAAAAATGCACGGTCCGGGAGACCGAGCACGAGCGCAAACACGGATTGTTGAGTTTGCCGCGACCCGGCAGCCCTGAAAGCCGTGATGAACAGGAAGAGACGCGAACATGGCAACGACGAACCTAAGCATGAACGTAGCGGATATTCAGCGCCGGATGGCCCAAATCCGGCATGATATGCACCAGGACGTCCAAGGAGCCGTTAAAGGTGCGCGGACGCTCGCTGACTGGAAGAGCTTGGTCAGAAGCTATCCGTGGGTGTCGGTTTCGATTGCCGCCGCCGTTGGATATTTGGTCGTTCCCAAACGGCGCAGGGAAGCGACGAAAATCGTCGCGGTGACAGCTCACGCGCCCGAGGCACTGGCGAATGCCCGGCCAGGTAACAAGGAAGAAAAGGCGCAGGTCACCAAGTGGTCCGTATTGGGGGCTGCGTTCAGCTTGCTTACCCCTCTCGTTATCCGCGCCGCTCAAAGTTATGCACTGACATATTTCGAGCAATGGCTCGAAAATCACCCTCTGGTACCGTCGGGAGGTAAAGGGCAGGACAGGCCGGGACGGCCCGGGAGTACGCCGGCTGAGCCGACGGGCTACGTCAACAGGCTGCGAGAAACTCGTTGAATACTCTGTTTGAGGAGGCAATGATGTCGTCATATCCATTCGCGCGCTCGGGTCTTTCCGTCTCCGATGGCGAAGAACCGGTTCCCGTCGGCGAGAACGTCCGCGCTTTCGCCGATGATGCTCGTGTACGGATCGCTGAAGCCGGAGCGATGTTGAACAACGTGATCACAACCCGGCCGGCCCTGGCCTTGGGAGCCGCTTTGGCGGCAGGAGTTGTTGTCGGATGGCTGATCAAGCGGCGGTGACAAAGACCAATGGATACGCGCCATCGGGAGAAAACTCGGGCGGCGATGTATCCACGACCGAATCTGGCGCCAGCGCTGTCGTCACCAACGTGGCAGGCTTTGGCGAAGACCTGCTCAATCTCGCCGAGCTGCAAGCTCGGCTGGCAGCGCTTGAGGTCCGGCAAAACCTGGACTTGGTTAAAACGGGGGGAGCCATCATCGCGACGGGCCTCGTCGTTGCCGTGAGCGCGCTTCCGGTCGGCCTCGTTGGTATCGCCGAATTGCTCGTATCGGAGATGGGACTGAAACGGGGTTATGCGCTTTTGACCGTGTCCATCACCGCAATTCTCTTAGCCGGCGCAGTGGTGGGATTGGCGGCATGGGGGTTTCGGCGCAAGCGGATCGGCTTCCCGTTGTCCGGCGAAGAGCTGGCACGAAACGTGAACTGGGTTCGGACAGTGCTCCGCCAGAGCGGACGATTGTCATTCCGCCGTTGAACATGAACAAACAATGCCGACGCCCCGGGGCGAGGTGCATCGGCATGCCCACTCAAGCCGGCAGCACAGCGGTTTTCACGACTTCGCCCATGGCGCGGTCAGAGAGCAGTGGAGCAATGTCGGCCCAGCCGATGATTCCCAGTACCTGAGCTGACGGATCAACGACCACAACTCGCCGGACGCTCTGACTTTTTCAGCGCCTCACATACACTTCTCAGGCTGTCGCTTGGACCGACAGACACCACTCCGTTCTTCATGATGTCAGTGACCGGCCGATTGACCAAATCGGGATATTCGGAGGTCGCCAGAGCGACGTCTCGATCGGTCAGAATAGCAACGACCTTGCCTTCCAGCAGAATCGGGACGGCGCCGCAATCGTTCTCGCGAAAGATCATGACTGCTTCCAGCACAGTGCTGAACGTCGAGCAGGTGCGAGGTGATGGCGTCATCACCTCCGCGGCGGTGATCGACTCGGCGTCTTTCCATTGCTCATGCTCACTCATATTCGCGCAACCTCGATTTTTGCGGGGGCAATTTAGCGTATTCACGTCTCACATCATGATAGATTGAGGTTTACGCAAATCTCATGCCACCCGGCTGGCGCAGCCTGTGAGTTGCCGGCCCCCCGCGCCCCAATCCTTACAGTAATTGCCGGCATCGTATTTGCACCGATTACCTTTGAGTGGTCGTGATGAGGCTACCCGTGTCGCGGCTAATCAGAACGCCGAAGGACACATTTTAATGAGGAGAATCAGTTCATGGCAACATCTTATGACGTCCACTATCCCAGCGACATGATGGAAGCTTCGCAGGGGCAGTTGACGAATTGGGCCGAGTCGACCATCCATTCGGTGGTTGATTCTCTCGAGGAATATGCCCGGGCCAAGCCGTTGTCGTTCGCGCTGTGGACATTTGGGGTCGGGTTTGCGCTCGGGTGGAAGCTCAAGCCGTGGTGAAAACGAGAGACGTAACTTGATTTCTACGTTTAGCCCGCGGTCGACCAAGCGGGCCGCATGAATCGCAATAAGATGTTTATATCGAAGCGATTCTGGTGGGCAATTCACTCAGGTGGTCTTTCGATACGCGCGGTCAGTGTGAAAACGTGGACCCGGATTAACGATCACGCCGTCCTTAGCCGTGCCGCCGCGATCGCATTCTACGCGGTCGCGGCGATTATCCCATTCATGGCACTCTTGATCGCGCTGACGGCCCGGTGGCTTCCATGGATAGCGCTGCAATTTGGAGGCGATCGGCCATTTAACCCTCTCGATCCATTCCGCGATTTGTTGCCGGAGGACGCCGCTTCGTTTTTGACGCGCGAGTTAAGCCGATTGCAACGTCAGCCACCGACAGCGATGATTTCGTTCGGTCTGCTGGCACTTCTTTGGTTGTCGTCGAGTCTCTTCGTCGAAATCATCGACACGATGAATGTGATTTCGGGCGTCAGAGAGACGCGGCCCTTCTGGAAGCGGCGATTGATCGCGATCGCGATGACTTTGAGCCAAGCAGTGATCCTGATCGTAGCAGTGGTGTCGATCATCGCGTGGCCGCAGATCTTGGCCTGGCTCGGTTTGAGCCGCCCAGCGGCGCTCTTGGCGACCGCATTTCACGGCGCAACGGTTTTTTGCACAGTCTTGACAAGCTTTGCCCTTGCTCTGTACGTCGCACCCGACTCGAATCGCCGTTGGGAGTGGATCACGCCTGGTAGTCTGCTCGGAACTCTCGTGTTGCTGGCGACCAGCCTGGTCTTCCGCATCTACACACAGAATTGGGCGAATTACAGCGCGACCTACGGCTCGTTGGCGGGAATTATCGTGCTGATGAGCTGGATCTGGATCAGCAGCGTCGTTCTTTTGGTCTCCGCCGAGCTCAATCAAGCCATCGAAGATTCGTCGTACGGACATCGACGCGAAAAGCCGACCCGATTGCAGCTGCACAGTGTCTCGAGTGATTGAATCGACGCCGCCTCAAGTTGGCACAGCATATTTCCAACTGCTATTGGCATTAAGTTTGCTCCTATAGTCTCGCGAGTGATGTGTGGTCGCCAAGGCGAAGGGCCGCGGCGATAAATCGATAGGCATTTGCAACGAAGGGGTAATCAAATGTTAAGCTGGGCGATAACGTTTCTGGTGATCGCGCTGATCGCAGCGGTGTTAGGTTTTGGCGGGATCGCTGGAACCGCGGCGGGTTTTGCCAAGATTCTGTTTTTCGTATTCTTGGTCATGTTCGTCGTGTCGCTTGTTTTTGGCAGGATGCGCACACCCGTGGTCTGATCGGGTCTGTTGCGTCAGTTCGGATATTCAAGGCCGGGCTGAGCGAATGACGCTCGCCCGGCCATTTCGTTTTCACACAATGCGGTGTGCGGAGTCGGCGTGGATTCAGCGCGGGCGTGGCCGGGAGGCGGTGGAGCTCGCCGTCGCCGCCGGCGACGTCGGGTCGGGAAGGTTTGGTGTCGCAGTCGTTCGTCCTCGCGGTTGCCGTTGGGCGACGTCCGAATCGGTGGCCGTTGCCGCGTGCTCTATCACCTCGACCCGAAAGTCATCGAAATATGCTTCGGCATAACCGGCAAGACCGAGCGTAACGGTGAACGTTCCGTCAGCGGGCGCCTTGCGAAAAAGCACCACCCTGTTGAACGAGCCGAGAGCCAAGTTTGTTCTGCACTGAAACTGCTCACCCCCGATCGAGTCGCGCACGAAGATGCCTCCCGTTCCCTGTGGGCTCGGAAAGGGACGCTTCACCAAAACCGAGATACGGATCAGATTGTTAGCCTCGACGCGTATCGGCGGCGAGCGAATCGCGGCCACTGGGAAGTCGAGAAACTTGGGAAGCATCGTGTCGAGTTCCTCGGGTCGCTCGGCCCATACATCGAGTTTGATCACGTGCTTTGACGGGCCGCTGGCTGCAGCGATCTGGTCGAGGTTAGGTCGGTTGGGTCCGAGGGGAAAGCCGTTGGCCTTTGATCGGGGCACGACAGAAATCTTGTATTTGATCCCTTCCATCTGATAGCTGACGTCGACCCACCCAGACGCCGTGATGGTCTGAGCGTCATCAAAGGTTCCCGACGGTACACGATTGCGGCCGAATCGGTAGCCCGGCTTGCCCTTGATCCAGTCGACCCAGATGTAGTGTTCTGGAAGCGTGTAGAACGAAATCGCCGGCGGACAGGAGATCGGCGCCAGCAATAACACCGGGTTGGTGATCTTTTTGGCGGTCTTCTCGACCTTTTTGGGCTCCTCGTCCTCTTCCTTAGGCCCCTCGGGATTGATGCTTTCGGCAGCCCTGTTATAGGCCGCCCAGGCCTGCGCCCAATGACCGATCATGACGGTGCGGAGCGGTCGCTTCGTGCGCCGGGCTTCACCCCACGCAAGGGAATAATCCTGTCGTTCCTGCGCATCCCGGGCGTTCTTGATCGATCTCTGTGACTGGGCCAAGAGGTCGGGCACATCAGGAGGTGGGCCCTCAAAGCCGGCCTGGCGGCGAAGCTTGAGGTCGATCTTGCTGCGGAACTCGTGGCCGTCGGCCGCCAGTCGAGCGTTTATCTCAGTGACTGCCTGCAGCATCTGCTCGGCTTGCTCGATTGCCAAAGAGACCGCGATCGGGCGGACTTGATCGACGATCGCCCTCACCCGTTCGTATAATCCCAGATCGCTTGTGCACAAGATCAAGCTGGTGGTGTCGAATTCTTCGAGTGTCAGCTTCGTGCCGCCTGGCGTCCGTTCGGGTGTCAAGACTTTCACGTCACCGGGGCTGATCTCGAAAGCCTGAGCCCCCGCGGGAAGAACCGGTGTGATGGTGACCTTGTCGACAGCTAGCTGGGGTGGTTGATACTGCGCGTTATTAGAATAATCCGCCACCAGCAAAAGGGCTCCCTTGCGATCGCGTAACGGGATGGCAGCGCCGCCAGGTCGGCCTTCGGCTGGAGCTCCGGCAGGGCCTGCGCCCTTTTCGAGGACATTTGGGTCGCGTTGGACGGGACCGGCACGGGCTCGGGGTCGAAAAGATTATACACCGGAATCGTCTTGTCGTTTTCCGCAAGAATCTGTTCGCAGATATCGATCTCGAGGTTGAGGAAGCTCATTTCGATCCAGAGGGCGCGTCCGGGCCCGTTAGGGCGGGTCAAATCGGCGTCGGCACGATATCCGATCCCGCGATACCCGGCCGTGAGCGCGAGATAAGTCATGAGACGCAGTTGCTCGGGCTGAACCGGCGGTGTTCCCCATGAAGGCGGAGTGTCGCCACCCCAGATATTGCGAATGACCTCGGGAGGAGTCATGGCCGGGATCCAGGCCCAAAATAAGCCCCCCAGATTCGATCGAACGGTCAGCCACTTGCGCTGTGTAAAATACGAATAGGTCTCATTCAAGTTTGGCATCGCGGCCCACATCCTGGGCTCGATCCCCAAAATGTCCAAACCCGTTGGCGCGGGCATATAGCGCGAGTTCTCCGTCGACAGTCGCTGTAACCAGGTGCGAGGTATCGTCGTTCATTCCTCTGATGGCCGCGAGCGCGTCGCGAATCCGCGCCAACTCCTCCGCGCGTGACTTGAGCCCACGTTGTCGTCCCAGATGCTCACCGATTTCCCAGAACGCGACTGACTCACGAAGCGGGTAAGCCGTCATCTCTTCGACGATGCGACGTGCACTATCGCTCTCGTTGCCTCCGCTCAGCCGCTTCATGATCATGACCCCGCGGCGGGCGGCGTGCCGCAGCCGCTCGGGGTCCGAATTCTCGTCGTCGAAGATAATGTCATATCCCGCCTGGCGCAGCTTGGCGACGTTTGCTCCCGGAGCGTCGATCGCCGTGGGTAGCCACGGTAACCATCGGCCGTCGTCACCTCGCTTTTCAAGCAGGTTGCGATCGAGACGAATGCGACCCCGAGCGGCGCCGACTCCTTTCCCGGCCACGCCGCCGGCCTTGGCGTCGACAGCAGAATTCGCCGACGCGACAGCCTTTGACCAGGCCATCAGCTCTTCCTTGGGCACAGGACTGATTTCCAGGTCGTCCAGAAACACTTCTGACGGACCCGGTCCACCCATCAGGTTGACAACCACTTTCTCGACGTAGGCACCCTCGAGCGGGACCGGCCGCCGCGAAGAAGCTCTGAGCACACGAGCCAGGCGCTCGATTGTGGGCGTCATGTGCACGACTTCGAGTTTTTGCCAGCGATCCACCTGGTCGAAAACGGTGCCCGGAACCATCACGAACGACGGGTCCTTCGTGTCCGGGTCGATGTCCGCCGGCAGGACCACACGCGCGAATAGTTGCACCCCGCCGCGGTTGGCCCGAACGAAAAGGCCAACGCTCAAATCGTCGGTGAGCGGAACTCGCGGCGTCGCATAACTTACGAAAAACTGGCTGCCATCGGCAGTTTCGAATTCGAAGTGCTCGGAGAGCCGTCCGCCATGGGCCGCTCGCTGTGAGCGGTCCTGGACCCGTAGATCCATCGTCGCGTCGGTATATTCGCGCTGCCAACGTGGTTGGGCAGTTTCAAATCCGTCGCGTAGTGTCTCCGCAAATGTCTGCTCGCCCCCCCGCGAAACGACGAAAAGACCGACGAGCACTCCAGCGGCAACGATTACCTCGACGAATCGGCGTGTCACGTCCATCGGCTCGAGACCTCCCTGTCCGCGAACCTACTCAAATCGACGCCCAATCGGTTTGCGATCGTGATCGTAACGTCCTTGCAAGTATCAGGGAAGGTCAGTGGCGCATCTGATACAATCGATTTAATCTATTCATTTATCGTATATCACCCAGACAAATCATTTTAGTTTATCGTTCGCCTTTCCCCATTCTTCGTGCTATAGTTCGGTACCAACCCATAGATGAGGTACAACGATGAGTGTGAGAGCCATTGACGACAATTCCGCACAACCGTCGGTCCCGCTACCCACGGAATTGGTCGTTCTCAAAGAAAAAATCCAGGGCCAGCCGGTGGATGTGCGTAGGACACTCGAGCCATTGATCGACGAAGTGATGGAGCATGCGGTGTTCCGCAGTCGAGTGATGTTGATTGGCGCGATGCCCTTCAGCAATTTCGCGTCGAGCTGGCGGCCGTCAAGTTGGACCTGGAGGCGACAAGGCGCCAGCGCAGAGTGGAGTCGTTGTGACTGGCGTGCTACGTTCGCCGCGACGCGGTCTCAGCGGCGACGCGGTCTTGGCTTTGCAAGCCAAGCAGTGACGACGCGGCCGACTTCGGCCAGGCTTTCGGCCGAGCAGTTTTCGGGTAAATCGTCGGCTTTATGCCAAAATGGGTATTCGAAGTCGATAATGTCGATTGCGGGTATGCCGGCGTTGTTGAGCGGAAGGTGGTCGTCCAAGACCTCACGTCCCTCGTTGAACACAAAAGCCTTGGCGTTAAGCGCCTTCGCAATGCCCCAAACCTCGCGGACCAGATCGGTGCAAGCGTAAGGCTGTTAGGCTCTTGCTTGAGTTGAAGGTTGCGTCCACCGACCATGTCGAACAAAATCCCCGCCTCATAGCGCATCCTGGGCCGTGCACGTTCGTACTGATCGGAATACGCGCGTGCAAACGCTTTAGAGCCCAGAAAATACTCGCCCACGCGCGGGTTATTTCCAAACACCAACTCTTCGCCGTCAAACAGGACCAAGTCGACCCCCCAAGGAGTCGTCAGTTCGTTCAGGTGATTGGCGATCTCCATCAAGAGGGCAACGCCCGATCCGCAGTCATTGGCACCCAAAAACGGCAATTTAGCCCTGTTGGGGTCGAACTCCTCGTCTGGGTGTGGTCGTGTATCGTAGTGAGCCGCGATCAAAACCCTTCGTAGCCGATCCGGCTGCCATGAACCAATCAGATTGACCATCGACAGCTTCTCGCCGGTGATGGGATGCCGCGCTGGGAACGGCTGCTCGCGCACCTTGCCACCGGCTCTCGTGAAGTGATCGGCAACAAGCGCACGCTGGCGAGCATTGGCTGCTGACCCTGCGATGCGCGGGCCGATTTCGCAAATCTGCTTGAGGTACCCAAAGCTGCGCTCGCCGTTGATCGGAGCAGGGGATGCGAACATCGCCTCATTGGCCTCCGCGGTTCGGAACCACTGCAAAAAAGGGACAGCCAAGCCCACGGCGCAGCCCACGATCAAAAGCGGCAAGACCGCGTATTTGAACATGCGTGCAAGATCGTGGCCATGACCGATCAAGCGAGGTGCCATGTAATCACTCCCGTGATTGAAATACGCCGTTCGGTCTCACGGTTGTTGCCTCACCCTTGAGTCGCCGGGATGATCGGCTCAGCGCGACAACCAAGAATACTGCTGGATGAGTGTCTGCAGGCGTTCGATTGGCAAACCGACCACGTTCGAGAAACTGCCGCGAGTCACAGTGACAAACGGATCTCCGTCCTGTACGCCGTAACCACCGGACTTACCCTCCCAGCGTTCTGAATCGAGGTATTCGGTTCGTTCCGCATCGGATAGTGCCCTGAATTGAACGACGCTGACCTCGACCGCCCCGAGCCACTCATGACGGTCGGCCCGATACAGGCAGATTCCGGAGATCACATGGGTATCGCGCCCTTCTTGAAGCCGGATCATCCGCTCGGCGTCGCCGCGATCGAGCGGCTTGTTGAGTATCTGGCCGTCGACGACACAGATCGTATCAACACCCAAAATCAGCCCGGACGCCCGCCGCCTGGCGACTTCGGCGGCCTTCCGCCAGGCCAGGTGCGCTGCGTAGGCCCAGGGTGACATCTCGGCAATTGGGTCAGGCTCATCGATCCCGGAGGGATCGATCTCGAATTCATAATCGGCTTCCCTGAGTAATTGCCGCCGCCTCGGCGAAGCACTGGCGAGTATCAAGCGAGGTTTCATAGAAGCGTCCGGTCCATTCCCACGATAGCCCCAGAGCCCCGCGAGCCGATTCGAAACCCGATGGTATCGCCACTGGCCCCTTGCCAACAAGCCGTAAACCCGACAGCCTGATGGACGGGGTTTTGCAAACCCACACAGACCGTCAAATAACGTCTGGGCCGTGACGGTCGCGGCCCGGTTCGTTGCGACCATGAAGGAATGCACCCATGCCGCACCGCCTCGCGCCGCTCGCCGCGATCTTGTGTGGGCTCTGCTCTTGGTACGAACCGCCGATCCTCGCCGCAGATCAGTCAGCCAGATCCCCGGAGCAATCCCTCGAAACCCTTCAGGTCGAGCGCGGATTCCTGGTCGAGATGGTCGCGAGCGAGCCGCTTGTCAAAGACCCGATCGCCTTCGAATGGGGCGCCGACGGCAAGCTGTGGGTCGTCGAAATGGGGGATTACCCGATGGGAATCGACGGCCACGGCAAACCGGGTGGCGTCGTC
Source organism: uncultured Isosphaeraceae bacterium (assembly GCA_963850935.1). GTDB lineage: Bacteria > Planctomycetota > Planctomycetia > Isosphaerales > Isosphaeraceae > CAWFRS01. The sequence continues at coordinate 14,630 of CAWKNT010000021.1, read as the reverse complement.
CGCTACCTGGAGGACACCGATGGCGACGGCCGGTACGACAAGCAGACGACTTTTCTCGAAAATCTCGGTTTCCCGACCGGCGTTATGCCGTGGCGCGACGGTGTCTTGGTCGCTTGTGCTCCAGATATTTTTTACGCTGTTGACCGAGATGGTGACGGTAAAGCCGACCACCGTGAAGTGCTCTATACCGGTTTTGGCCAGGGAAATCAGCAGCATCGCTTGAACGGCTTCGAGCTGGGCCTGGACGGCTGGATCTATGGTGCCAACGGCGACAGCGACGGCAAGGTCCTTTCCGTCAAAACCGGAAAGACCACGTCGATCAGTGGCCGTGACTTCCGCTTTCGCCCCGACACGGGAGAGTTTGAAGCCGAGAGCGGCCGGACTCAATACGGTCGCCGCCGCGACGACTGGGGCCACTGGTTCGGCAATAATAACCCCAATTGGGGTTGGCATTACGTCCTGGCAAATCACGACGTCCGCCGCAACCCCCTGTACGCGCCTCCCGACCCGAAAGCGACCCTCGAGCCCGACACGCGGCTCTTTCCGATCAGTCCCACATTGAAGCGATTCAACGACCCCGAGGCCGCCAACCACGTCACATCGGCCAATAGCCCGACGCCCTATCGCGATGAACTCTTTGGTCCTGAATATGCCACCAGTCTTTTTATCAGCGAGCCGGTGCACAACCTGGTGCACCGGATGGTGCTCGAGCCCAATGGCATGACGTTTCGCGGCCGGCGCGGGCCCAACGATGCCAAGCGCGAGTTTCTCGCATCGAGCGACAACTGGTTTCGGCCGACAATGCTCAGAACGGGCCCGGACGGAGCGCTCTGGGTCGCCGACATGTATCGAGCTGTGATTGAACACCCCGAATGGATTCCCGACGACTGGGAAAAGCAACTCGACCTCCGCGCCGGCAGCGAGGAAGGGCGGATCTATCGCGTTTATCCGCTCGATAAAAAGCCCCGTCCCATCCCCAGACTCGACAGGCTCGATACTTCGCAGCTCGTGGCTGCGATGGAAAGCCCTAGCGGCTGGCAACGCGACACGGTACAGCGACTGCTTTTGCATCGGCGCGATCGCAAGTCGATCGCGCCGTTACAGGCGTTGGCGATCGCCACGAAACAGCCCAAGATGCGCGTGCAGGCGATCTGGACTCTGGCTGAACTCCACGGTCTCGACGAGCCCGCGGTGCTGGCCGGTTTGGGCGACTCCGATTCCAGGGTGCGCGAGAGTGTGATCGGCGCAGTGTGGCCACTCGCGCCACAATTTCGGCTTGTGGCTGATGCCTTAAATAAATTGGTCGAAGATGATAACGCTCACGTCCGATTCCAGGCCGCGCTCGCGCTCGGCGGTTCGGCCGACAGTCGCGCCGGTGAGTCGCTCGCGAGGCTGGTCAGCCGTGATGGAAACGACCCATGGATGCGAGCCGCGATCTTGAGTTCGGCGGTACCGCATGTGAATACGCTGCTATTGGCCGTGCTGCGCGACGCCGCCGCGGGCCCCGCGAAGCCGGCTTGGTTCGAGGCGATCCTGGGACCGCTCTTGAGCGTCGCCGTCGCAGGTACAGATCGGGCTCCCATCCAGCCGATCGTACGAACGATCGCGGTGGCCGCCGGGCAGAAAGGGCGCTACGCACCTTGGCAGTTTACCGCTCTTGCCGGACTTCTCGAAGCCCGCGACCACGCCACCAGGCCTCTCGAGGTTGATCTCGACAAGCCGTTCGCGTGGGTTTGGGGAGCAGCACACCGCGTGATTACCGATGAATCGGCCCCCGAGGCGGAACGGATCGGGGCTGCTCAGTTGATTGGCTACGGCGCGCGCCGCAATATCAAGGACCGTGACCTACTATTGGCGTTGCTGCGGCCCCAGGTCTCGCCCGGTCTGCAACAAGCGGCCGCGGCTGCGCTGGGGCGAACCGAAGACCCCAAGCTCGCTGACCTGCTGCTGGTCGATTGGAAGAAGTACTCTCCATCACTTCGAAACGCGATCCTCGACCTTACCCTCAGCCGAACGCAGTGGACGTCTTCATTGCTGTCTTCTCTCGAAGACGGCTGCGTCCCGCCGCCCGAGATCGACCCGGCACGACGCCAGCAACTTCTCCGCCATCGGAGCGATCGGCTCAGATCCGCGCGAAGGCCGTCTTCGCCAATCAAAGCCAACCACGGCAGGCCGTTGTCGACGCGTACCGCGCGTCACTTGCGATGAACGGCGACAGATCAGCCGGCGCGGCCGTCTTCAAGAAGTTGTGCGCAAGCTGTCATCGTTTCGGGAACGAAGGGGTCGAGGTCGGGGCCGATTTAGCCAGTTTGACGGACAAGTCGCCGGAGGCACTCTTGATCGCCATACTCGATCCCAGCCGAGCGTTCGAAGCCAAGTACGCCAACTTTTCAGTGGCGACGGTCGACGGTCGGGTCTTGAATGGACTCATCGCCGCCGAGTCGGCCACGGCCGTGACCCTGCGCCGGCAGGACGGCAAGGAGGATGTGCTGCTCCGATCTCAGATCGAGGAGATGATAGCCTCGAGCCAGTCGCTCATGCCCGATGGACTGGAGAAAGACTTAAAGCCACAGGACCTGGCCGACCTACTCGCGTTCCTGGTCTCGGCCTCCCCCGCGCAAAAGCCCGAGTGATCACTCATGCCAAAGCCCACCGATTTCCGGCCCGTCAAAGTCGAGCTCTATTTCCTTCCAATCAAGACGCGCGTGCCGCTCAAGTTCGGGCCCGAAATCCTCACGGAGGTGACCTGTGCCCGTGTCAAAATGACAGTCGAGGATCGCCGCGGAAACCGCGCGAGCGGCTGGGGCGAGACGCCGCTATCCGTCCAGTGGGTCTGGCCGAGTAGCCTCAGCTACGAAGAACGCCACGAAGCCCTGCGCTCTCTTTGCTTGAAGATCGCGGCGGCGTGGTTGGCGACACCGATCGAACCGGGCCACCCGATCGAGGTTGGCCATCATTTCCTCGAAAACGAATTGCCTGATTTGACGAACCAATTCAACCAGTCCCAACGGCATCTGCGCAGAGCCCGTTCCCTTGCTCGCAGCGCTCGTGTGCGCGTCGGCCTTCGATCTGGCGCTGCACGACGCTTTCGGCATGCTTCACCGAGTGCCGACATATTCCACATATAATAGCCATTATATGAACTGCGATTTGGCTCATTTTCTCGAGCCCGTTCCGGATACTGCGTTGTCATTCAAAGATCGATTCCCCGAGGAATTCCTCGCAGTCGACGTTCCGAAAATGGTTCGTGCATGGCACTTGATCGGCGGCAAAGATCCGATCGAACCGGACGAGCTTACCGGCAGCGAGCCCGAAGATGGTTATCCGGTCCTCTTGCGCGACTGGATCCGCCGCGACGGCCTCAAGTGCTTGAAGGTCAAGCTTCGCGGTGACGACTTTGCGTGGGATTACGATCGGCTGTCAAAGGTCGGCGAGATCGCGATCGAAGAAAGGGTCGATTGGCTGACGGCCGACTTCAATTGCACCGTCCACGAGCCGGAATATGTCACCGCGATGCTCGATCGCCTTTTGAAAGAGCAACCACGCGTCTATGGCATGCTGCTCTACGTGGAACAGCCGTTTCCCTACGACCTCGAGGCTCATCGCATCGATGTCCATGCGGTATCGGCGCGGAAGCCGCTATTCATGGATGAAAGCGCACACGACTGGCGCTTTGTCCGGCTGGGGCGAGCACTTGGCTGGTCAGGCGTTGCGCTCAAGACCTGCAAGACCCAGACCGGTGCGATTCTCTCCCTGTGCTGGGCCAAGCTCCACGGAATGACGCTCATGGTCCAGGATCTGTCGAATCCGATGCTCGCGCAGATCCCTCACGTGCTGTTGGGCGCTCACGCCGGGACGATCATGGGTGTCGAGTCCAACGGCATGCAATTCTATCCGGCGGCATCGCTGCCAGAGGCCGCAGTTCATGGCGGACTCTATCGCCGCCGCAACGGGTGTCTCGACCTGTCGACGGTTCACGGGCCGGGCTTTGGCTATCGCATCGATGAGATCAAGCGCGAACTGCCGTCTCCGGCGTTTTCTTGACGGTTCAGTCGATGTAGATAAACGCGTTCGTATTGAGCAAAGCAAGGCAGAGATGCTCGAGCGAGCCGCCGCGATCCAGAAACTCGTCCATCATCCGTCGTTCGGCAAGATCGGGCGAGCGGCCAAAAACGATGAGCGAGATCCGCTCGACCTGCTTGCCGTCGCTCGCAAGTCGGCAACGCGCTTCGCCAGCGCTCGCGCGGCATCTTGCGCCAGCTGGCTGTTCAAGAGGCTGAGTGCCTGAGGAGCGATCGTAGTGACAGGTCGTTGCGGACAGCTCGCGTTCGTGTCGGGCCGATCGAAGACCTCGAAAAACGGATATCGCAAGTTCCGTCTGACGAAAACATAGAGGCTGCGCGCGCGCGGTCGTCGACATTCGTCGAAACCGGCCAGACTGCTCCCTTGCTGCTGAGGCGTTTCAGTTCGGGGGGCAGTTCGGGAAAGACCGACGGCCCCCCCATGGCCTGGTTGAGCCGGCCCGACACGGCCAGCAAACTGTCGCGGATTGCCTCGCCGTCGAGACGCCATCGATTCTGGCGCCACAAGAGCGTATTGTTGGGGTCGACGGCCGTTCCCTGACCTTGGACTCGCGATGACTGGCGAAAAGTCGCACTTGTGAGAATCAGCCGGTGCATCGACTTCAAGCTCCAGCCGCGCGCGACCAGTTCGGTCGCCAGCCAGTCGAGGAGTTCAGGGTGCGACGGTTCGTCGCCCATCGCGCCAAAGTCACTGGGAGTACCGACCAGGCCCTTGCCGAAGTGATGCCGCCAGAGCCGATTGACCATCACGCGAGCCGTGAGCGGATGGTCGGGCCGCACCAGCCAATCGGCCAGCGCCGTGCGCCGGCCGGTCGACCGGGCTGACGGGACCGGGCTGGCGTCGGACTTCTCGTCAGTGGCACAGAGCACGGCCGGAAAGCGGGGCTTGATCTCCGGCCCTCGCACGCCATACTCGCCGCGGCGCAGCAAGTAAGTCGGCGGCGCATCGGACCCGCCTCGTCGACGCCGCGGGCCTTCGGCAGGGCAGGGGGTGCTGAGCGTTTGATCTGCTCGATGCGTGCCACCAGGAGCCGACGTGCGTTCCAGGTGACGGGATCGAGGACGATCGACCACAGACCGATCTTGAATCGCTTGTCGCGAGCCAGCGTTTCGTGAATCAGCTCGACATCGCGGGGAGAGCGCTCCGCCTCGGGTTTGACGAACGCGGTCGCCGTTTCGTCATCGAGCCCCGACGGTGGTCCCGGTGCGAGCAGATCGCGCCACGGAGCTTCGAGCCGGATCAACGCGGACCGGACTTGCGCGAGCGCGTTTTCCCAGTCGTGGACACGCGCTTCATGATCATGACGGTCTCGGACCGAGGCGATCGGGTAATCGTCGCGAAACCGCGCGGGCGTGAAAAAGGCCTGAAGCCCGTAAAAGTCGGTCTGGCGGATCGGGTCGAACTTGTGGTCGTGGCACCGCGCACAGCCGATCGTCAAGCCCAGGAAGACCAGTCCCGTGGTCTCGGTGATGTCGTTGAGCGCATTCTGACGCCGTAGACCCTGGTCGTTCAAGTCAACCATGTCGGGATAACAGCGATTGAAGCCGGTCGCGATGAAGGCCGCCGGATCTCCGGGCCGGATCTCGTCGCCTGCGAGTTGCATGCGGACGAATGTGTCATATGGCATATCACGGTTGAGCGCCTGGACAACCCAGTCGCGATACCGCCAGGCATCGGGACGAGTCTGGTCGAACTCGAAGCCGTCGGTCTCGGCGTAACCGCGCCAGGTCCAGCCAGTGCTGTCCCCAGCGCTCGCCGTAACGGGGGCTCGCCAGCAGACGATCGACCAACCGCTCATAGGCAAACGGCGCAGTGTCGGCAAGAAAATCGGTCAACCTCATCGGGCGTGGGCGGCAGACCGGTCAGGTCGAAACTGACTCGTCGTAAAAGCGTCGCTCGGTCGGCTTCCTCCGCCGGATGCAGCCCATGTTTTCTGAAGCTGAGCCAGGATGAATGCGTCGATCGGGTTTTTACACCACGACGAGTTCGTCGACCACGCGGCACCTTAGGGCGCATGGGCGGTACGAACGCCCAATGGTCGCGGTCGCCCGCAACCAGTTCCGCTCCACCGACGACGTGGAGCAGGCATACCAAAAGTAAAAACACGCTCAATTTACGCATAGCGGCATGCATCTCAAGCCAGGATCGAGCGGATGACCTCGCCGGCAGTGTCGGTCAGGCGGTCGTCGCGGCCGTTGTGAAGGAACGTGAGCCGGGTGTGATCGAGCCCGAGCAAGTGGAGGATCGTCGCGTGCAGGTCGTGCACGTGGACGCGATCGACCGTGGCTCGCAGGCCGAACGGCGTCGGTCGCGCCGTGGACGTTGCCTCCCTTCACGCCGCCGCCGGCCATCCAGTAGGAAAAGCCGTGCGGGTTGTGGTCGCGGCCCTTGCCGCTTTCGGACATCGGCATCCGGCCAAACTCGCCGCCCCAGATGACGAGCGTGCTCGAGAGCAGACCGCGCCGCTTCAGGTCCTTGAGCAGCCCGGCGACCGGCTTGTCGGTTCGGCCGCACATCGTGGCGTGGTTGGTTTCGACGTCATCATGGGCGTCCCAGCCGTTGACGTCGCCCGAATAAAGCTGGATGAACCGGACTCCGCGCTCGACCAGCCGCCGCGCCAGCAGGCAGCGGGTGCCGAACTCGGCGGTCCGCGGCTCGTCGAGACCGTAGAGCCGCTTCGTCTCGTCAGATTCGCTGTTTAGATCGACGGCCTCGGGGGCCGCGGTTTGCATCCGGAACGCCAGCTCGTAGCTCTGGATTCGAGCCTCGAGCTCGGCATCAGGGCCGCGCTCTTGGAGATGATGTTCATTGAACCGGCCGACCAGGTCGAGCACGCCGCGCTGCGCTGCCGGTGACATGCCTGCGGGTGCGTGCAGATCGAGGATCGGGCGATCGCCAGCGACGGATCAACGTGCCCTGATGGCTGGCCGGCAAAAAACCCGCACCGTAGGCCGGCGGACCTCCCTTGATCCCTCCGGCCGGATCGGGCAAGACGAGAAAAGCCGGCAGATCCTGGTTCTCGGTCCCCAGTCCGTAGCTGACCCAGCTTCCCAGGCTGGGCTTGCCCATCAAGATCGAGCCGGTGTTGATCTCGTAGACGGCCTGGGGATGATTGACGCTGTCGGCCCAGCACGAACGAATCACCGCCAGGTCGTCGGCGCACTCGGCAAGGTGCGGCAGGAAATCGGAGATCTCGATTCCGCTCTGGCCGCACTTGCGAAACGTTCGCTTACGTCGGCGAGCAGCGGATTGTGAGCCACCTTGCGCCGGGTCGCGACCGCGCCGAAGCTCGCGGGCAACGGTTGGCCGGCCAGGCGCTGCAGATCGGGCTTGGGGTCGAACGTCTCGAGATGGCTCGGGCCGCCGTGCATGAACAAGTAGATCACACTTTCCGCCCTGGGCGGAAAGTGTGGTAACCGCGGGGTAAGTGGCCCATCAGTAAGGCTTGCGCCGCGTGCCTTTTCTTGGTGCAGCAACCATTCGAGCGCCAGCGTGCCAATTCCGCCGCCCGCTTGATGGAGGAACTGGCGTCGTGAAAAGCCCATCGGCATATGAGAGGACTCTCGCGGGTCCATTGCCGTCTCGGTAGAAACCACGCTTGGTCTGGAGTGTCAACTTATTGTACTTTCAAGGGCCGACACTCGCCAGCCAATGCCCCGAGACTCTCGGAGAATCCCATGGACCGTTTGACCTTTGGTCTGAATCGCGGCCGGCTCTCGCGCGTGGTGAGTCGATTGACGGTGGCGTTTGTGGCCTTTCTTATGTCGGCGGCACTGGGCCAGCCCGACGAGGAATTCAAAGGGGTGATCGGGACCACCTTGGCCGACTCCGTTCCCGATTTTCCCCCACCGCCGCGACCTCGCGCCGGACGCCGAATGTGGTTTACCTCTTGCTCGACGATGTTGGCTTTGCCGACCTCGGCTGCTATGGCTCGGAAGTAAAGACACCAAACATTGATGGCGTGGCACGAAACGGACTTCGTTACAACAATTTTCACACACGAGCAATCTGTTCGCCGACGCGGGCGGCGCTTCTGACCGGTCGCAACTCGCATTCCGTCGGTATGCGTACCGTCGCGAATCTGGTCAACGGTTTCCCCAACGGCCGCGGCCGGATCACCCGCCGCGCGGCGACGCTCGCGGAGATTCTTCGACAGGCGGGCTACAGCACGTATATGGTCGGGAAATGGCACCTCGTTCCCTTGAACGAGACATCGCCCGCTGGTCCTTTCGATCACTGGCCGCTCGCGCGCGGGTTCGAGCGATTCTATGGATTTCTGGACGCAATGACCGACCACTGGCACCCCGAGCTGGTCCAGGACAACACGCGTACCGAGCCCCCCGCGCGGCGTGGCTACCACCTCACGGAAGACCTGATCGATCATGCCATCGCCGACGTCCGCAACCAGACAGCGGTGACGCCCGAGAAGCCTTTTTTTCTTTACGTCGCCCTCGGAGCGGCTCACGCCCCTCACCAGGTGGCGCAGCCTTATGTCGACAAATATGTGCCTCTCTTTCAGAAGGGATGGGATGAGGTGCGGCGCGACCGCCTGGCGAGGCAGAAAAGGCTCGGCATCGTGCCTGCGAATACCGAGCTCTCCCCTCGTAACGAAGGAGTCCGACCGTGGGATAAACTGTCTCATGATGAGCAAACATTGTTTGTCCGACTCCAGGCCGCGTACGCCGGATTCCTCGAGCACGCGGACAACGAGATCGGCCGGCTCACCCGCTATCTGCGCGAGATCGGCCGGCTGGACAATACGATCATCATCGTGTGCTCTGACAACGGGGCCAGCCCGGAGGGGGGGCTCGACGGCAGCCTGAATGAACTGGCCTGGTTCAGCGGGCTCGACGAGCCATCCGTGGCCAACGCGCTCGGACGTCTAGGCGACATCGGCACGGATCGAAGCTTCACGAATTACCCCCAAGGATGGGCCATGGCTGGCAACACGCCGTTCAAGCGGTACAAGCAAAATCTGCACGGCGGCGGCACGAACGACCCGCTGATCATCTCCTGGCCACGAGTGATCAGCGACAAAGGTGCGATTCGTACGCAGTTCGTCGACGTGATCGACATCACGCCGACGATTCTCGATCTGACTGGCATCCCGGCACCCAAGGTTTATCAGGGCATCACGCAGATGCCGCTCCACGGCGTGAGCATCGCGGCCACCTTCGATCATGCGGATGCCCCCAACCCGCGGGACACGCAATACTTCGAGCTCCACGGCCACCGCGCACTGTGGCACAACGGCTGGAAAGCGGTCACTCTTCACGATCCCGCTACCAGCTTCGACGACGACCGCTGGGAGCTATACAACCTCGCGAAAGATCTCGCCGAAACGCGAGACTTATCCCAGCAATACCCCAAAAAACTGGCAGAACTCGTAGATCTATGGTGGCGCGAAGCAAGGCTGTACGGGGTCTTTCCGCTGGATGGCCGTGAACCACTCAGGTCGCGAGGAACCAGGGCAACGCCCCCGCGGATGCTAGCTGGCCGTGATTCCTACACCTACTTTCCCGGCCAGGAGCACTTGCCTGCCCCGGTCGCGCCCAATCTCTACAATCGGTCGTTTTCGATCACGGCCCTGGTGGACCGCGCTGATCGCAATGTCGAGGGCGTGCTCGTCGCGCGAGGCGATCGTAACGGCGGCTTCGCCTTTTATTTGAAGGACGGCAGACTGGTCTTCGACGCCAACCATTTCGGATGGCGCCATACTGTCATCCGATCAGTGCGCGAGGTTCCTGTTGGCAAATCCATGGTGCGCTTTGATTACACCCGAGTCGATCGGTCTCATGGAATCGGTGTCCTGACGATTGGTGGAGTGAAGTCCGCGGAAGCGACGATTGAATCGTCATCCCCCTGGATGCTGTCGTGGGAAGGCCTCGACGTCGGCCGCGACTCGCTGTCACCGGTCACCGACGACTACACCTCCAAGGGGGATTTCGCTTTCCCTGCCGCGGCGCTCACCCGCGTCGATATCAAAGTCGGCCCTTTCCCGGCGCCCAAGCCGTAGGGTGTCCGCCGCCAAGTACCAAACATTGTTCAGCCATGCCGCAATTTCGTTGTCCGTTTGGCGTTTCTTCGTGCAGGCGCCGACACTTTGTTCTTCGCATCGCCGCCATCGACAAACCATAGGCCAGCGACAAATAACCGAGGACTTATGCTGCTGTGTCGATGGTATGGCACTTTTTGGCACTTCAACCATTCGTCCCGTGAGCGCACCGCGCTGTCAAAAGTCGCTTTTTTGTACCTATCCCTTGATCTACAACATTTGAGTGGTTAGCGTACGCGTTCCTCGGGGGTTGTTGGCGTTTGCGAAAGAACGACTGCGGTTGCGGAACATACCCGATGTCGAATACACCGACGAAGACGCGCTGCAAAGCGGCACGCGGACGTTTCTGGAAGACATCGTGGCGGGCAAAATCGATCGATTCGACGACGAAGTCGGCGCATTAAGGATCTTACGGCGCATCATCGCCGATAAGGTGAGCGCACAGCGCGCACAGATGCGAGCAATCAAACGTGATCGTTCCCGAATCCGGCGCTGGATGGGCGAAATCGGCGTCGTCATCTCCGCTCGAGGCCGCACGTCCGACCTTGACGCTGCGGTCATTGGGGACGGAATCGACCTCTACCAATCCGGCGTTCCTGGTGTCGAGGTCCACCTCATTGCAAAGGAGAACCTGGCGCGGCTCATGGACGCCCTCGAGCCGGAGCTTCAAATGATCGCCTGGTTCCGGCTCCGATTCACTATCCCCGACGCCGCGAAGCGGGTCGGCGTGTCCGAAAGCTCATTCAAGCGGCGGTTGGCAATGATTCGCGAGATCTGGATCACCGCCGGATTGGTTGACGAGCACCATAGCTCTGTAAAGAATTTTTGTCGCCCTATCCGCAAGCGCCACACTGAGTAACTGTCCGATCATCCAACAAAATCTGACGTGAAGTGGACCGATTCGTCTCCGAAATCGGGAGATATCTATAGAGGGCGTGAGTCCGATATCTTTCTCCCGATCCCTCGAACGATAGCTTGCTATCGGTCGCGCACCCTTTTGTGGGTTCGATGCGCAGGTTCCCCTAGCGGCTGAATATTCGCATCTACTATTGTTAAATTATTGATTTTAAATCTGTTTCGCGTTGGCGCGGTTGAGCTTGCTCGTCATCATTCGGAGGGCCCCGGGCGCCACAGTTCGCTTTGTCGACAACGCGGGCGCCGCACACGCGTCAGCTTCGCTCAAGTAGACCGACCGCTTTCCATCATGCTATGCGCTGCAGTTTCGTGTGCGAGTGCGCACTCGGGCTGCGGGTCGTGACGGCAGGCAGTGCATGCAGACCGTTGCGACGAGGAGGACTCGTGTCTGACCGCGCTGAACTAAAACTGGTGCAAACCTTTCTTGGGGCATCGTCGCAGGGCGCCAGCCCTAGGCTGGAAGAGCGACTGGCGTGGGTTCTGTTCTTCAAGGCCCATACCAAGCTGATCAGGTCAGTGCTGAGGAGATTCGGAGCGCGCGCCGACGACGTCGACGATCTGGAGTAGCAAGTCTGGATCGTGCTCGTGAAGCGTCTCGGTAAGCTCGAAGGTGAAGTCGGGGCCGACACGATTGATGGCTACGTGAGCAAGGTGGCCGGCCGCGAAGCCACCAGACACCGCCGCCGCCGATCGAAGCGATGCGATAGCGAGTTGACGGCCGAACTGGAATCGACGCTCTTGGATCCCGGTCCAGGCCCACTTTCACAGTGCGAATGGAATGAGCGTCGTGACCGCGCACGGGCAATTCTGGCGGCCGCTCGATCCTCTCTCTCCGACGAGGATCATCGGATGCTCGTCTTGCGCTGCGTCGACGGGTGCGCGGTGAACGATCTTGCGGCTTTGTTCGGCCTCTCGGAGGAATGCGCAAAGAAGCGATTGCAACGAGCACTTCAAGTCGTGAAGGCCCTGCCACTGCGGCGGGACGACTTTTGAAAAAGAGATGAATCTCGTCGATTTTCTGTCCCCTCGGTCGCTCACGGCGCCTCTATATATATAGAGAAAGCACTGATTAATAGCGCCAACAATGCCTGTTCCGGGATACACGACCAAGGGTCGGCGCGATTCCTCAGGCCGCGTCGGCTGCTGGACAGCGGGGACCAAGACTCCAAGGTTCGGCGCGGGTCTCTGACCCCGCCGCTTGCCTGACCGCAGGTCTCCGGCTGGAGGTCATCAATGGAGACCTCCGGTCCGCCTTGCGTGTCAAGGTCGTGAGACCTTGGCACATCTGAACCGCACATCACGCCAACATTTCGACCCCTGAACTGACCCGCGGAATTCGTTGGGTCAAGGTCGGGCTTTCCAGCCCGACTCCCAGACGCACTCGGCAAACCGTCGGGCTAAACGGCTTTGCGTGATTCCGGGAGGGCGAGGCTCCGTCCGAGCCGGTTTGCGCCGTGGCTTGCCGGGAGGCTCGCCCTCCCAGGATAGTGCAAGGGCATTTAGAAAGCCCGACCTACAGTGCGCCCGGTTAGATCCCATCTCACCCGACTTGCGTTCGCCGTCCGTACCATGGTTTCGCCAACCCCGAAGTGAGCTGCACCATGAGACGTCCCGAGGGCTTCACGTCGCGCCGCCGCCGTTACCTGGCCAAGAAGGTCGATCGTCTCGATCGGCTCGAGAACCGCACTACGATGACGGAACCCATCTCCGCCGTCGGCTTGCTGATGGGCTCGCTGCGCTGGCTTGATCAGCTCGGGATCGTGGACAAGAGAATGCTGGGCAACCCCGTCAGCGGGCTCGCTCCGCTTGACCAAGTGTCGGCCCCGGGGCAGGCGCAAGCGCACAAACCGGCTCCGGCGCCCGATTCAGCCGATTCGATCATGGCCAGCTATATGCCCGACCGGTCCGCGCAGGCCGGAGGGGGTGGTGGTGGTTCCGTGCCGACAGCGGCTATCAAGGCTTCCACGAACAATGCCGATGAGTTGTTGACGTTCAATACCCCGTCGGAATCAGGATCAACCGAAACGGGGTTCAGCACTCCCTGGCAGCCGGCCAAGGGGCCTGGCGGCGGCGCGGCCTTGCCGCCGCGCGGCGGGTCGGTTGGCGGCCCGCGGTTCCAGGCCGGCAGTCCGCGGCTCGATCGCGCGGCCCACGCTGCCGCCGTCCATACCCTCTGCCCACATCGGCGGTAACTCCGCTCCATCGCCATACGTGCCGCCGATCGGCGGCGCCGGCAACGGCCACCACGCGTCGGCGGGAGGTCAGCCAGGCGCACCTGCCGCTCCAGCCGGCGGCTCTGGTGCGAGTTCGCCGGCAGGCTCAGCGCCAGCCACCGGCCCATCGGCTGACGACTCCGGCGGCTCTTCGTCCGCGCCTACTGGCCCGACGATTATCCCCGAAAACCCCTCGTCGCTCCCTTACACACCCCCGGTCATTACCGACGGATCCCCGCCGCCGCCCGGAGCCCCCGCGTTCCCTCTTTACACACTGGACTACATCCAGGGCACGGTCCTGCTGCCGAATGCCGTGCAGCTCGCGACACCGGGCGGAAGCATGGACCTCCGTGCCCAAGCCACCGGCACTACCGGCGTGACTTATTCCTGGAATACCACAGGTTTGACAGCGGCGACCGGTATCGCCGGCGCCAGCACCTACGACCTGACTTTCTCCTGGTCGAATCACACGTCCGCGGAACTTGACTCCGTGACGCTTACGGCCACCAACAGCAGCAGCCAGCAGGTTGTGCAGACGTACTATTTTGAAGTTCCGGCGGCAAGCGTGTCCAACAGCCCAAGCAGTGCAAATTGGCCAACAACGCTCGCCCCCAACACCGTCAGTCTCAACGCCACTGAATGGGCTAGCCAGTACGTCAGCGTCAATTCCAATTCGGGGGCACTCGACACCGAGATCGACTTGCCCAGCTATAACCCGAATGTGCCTGCGCTCGCATTAACATATGACTCGCTCACCGCGAATCCTTTGCCAATGATCCTTGTCGAGCACCCGCTCGACCCGACACAGGCTGTCCCGACCAAGGTGAGCGCCCAGTTGACCTTTGACGGCACCGCGGGAACGACCTATTACTTCAACACCAGCCAATGGACGCCGGGCGACGTCGAGCAGATCGCGCTTCAGGCGACCAGCGCCAGCACGCTGGCGACCGGCCGGTATAGTTATTCGGTGCAAGTCGTCGATTATCGCACGACCAACACCACCACGACCTACACCGGCACGGCAACCGTGCTCAACCAGTCGTCGAGTGCCTTCGGCGACGGCTGGACGCTCGAGGGCCTGGAGAAAATCACCCCGGCCACCGATAACAGCGGCGTGATCCTCAGCCTGGGCGATGAAGGTGCGAGCCTCTGGTTCGCCGGCGATCCCGCCGTGGGCGGATCTTACACCACTCCCGCGGGTGACTTTTCGACGCTCACCAAGACCAGCACCGGCTATACCGACGTGCTGCCGGACGGCACGCAGATCACCTTCAATTCGTCAGGATATGAAACGGCCACGATCGATCTTAATAATCAGCACATCACGTATTCGTATAACGGCTCGAATCAACTCACAACGATTG
>CAWKNT010000020.1:0-152956 GCA_963850935.1 uncultured Isosphaeraceae bacterium | reverse complement strand
ATACGTACGATTATCACAATCGCCTGACGGAAGTTAAGGTCGGCGGAACGATCGAGGCAACATATACTTATGATGCCCTAGACAGACGAATCGGCGTCGACGATAGCGGCACTCAGACATGGACGGTATACGACGGCACCGACGCCGACGCCAAACCTTATGCCGACTTCAGCGGTTCTGGCAGCTTAGCGATGCGCTATTTGTCGGGTCCGGGGGTTGTTCTCGGAGCAGTCACCAACCAGCTCTTGGCGAGTACGAGCTCGGGCGGAACGACGAACTGGTACCTAGACGACAACCTAGGCTCGGTGAGGGACATTGTCAGCATCACCGGCGTGGAACAGGATCACATCGTCTACGACAGCTTCGGCAACATCTTGACCGAGACCAATGCCACGAACGGGGATCGATTCAAGTATGCTGGTATGCAGTTTGATTCGACGACTGGGCAATACTTTTGACCATGCACGCAACTATAATTCCGCGACCGGTGACTTCACTGCCCAGGATCCGAGCGGATTTCAAGCGGGATCGGACAATCTGTACGGCTACGTCGGTGAGAGCCCAATTGACGACGTCGATCCTACGGGCCTGTACAGCTGGGGCGACTTCGTGCATAGCGTCGGCGATTATGGTTACTACGTGACGCACCCCAACATGATGGACGCTGACCTTCAGCACGCTCAACAGCAGGCGACCATTGTGGCGGCTGTCTCGTTGACTGTTGCGACAGCCGGGATGAGTGGCGCAATGGCCTCCGGCGCGGCCGGAATGAATTTCGGCCTTGCCAGCGGAGCCTGGGGCACCATCGCCGGTTCAAGCTGCGTAATGGTGTACGGAGGCGACCCTCTACTCGGAGCTCTTCATGGGGCACAAATCGCTTCCATCGGTGCGGATCTTGCCCTGCTTGGAGGCCCATTACTGCTTCGCTCGGGCGGGCTTGGTTCATCAGAGTGCATGAACTGGTGCGGCGTCAACTGTTTCCCGGCCGGCACTTTGGTCACGACCGAGGTGGGACCAAAACCGATTGAGAAAATTTCGGCTGGTGAAAAAGTCTGGGCTAAAGACGTGGCTAATGACACTTGGACACTTTGCCTCGTGTCCAAAACGTTTAGTATCTTTCATTGCGGAGACTTCGCCTCCATCGATTTTGCAGGTGAGACGATCACTTCGACCGGGAATCATCCTTTCTGGGTGGTTGAAGGAGTTGAGCTGGAAAAGCACCGCAAACCTACGCATACCGAACCTTTCAAACCAGGCGCTAGAGTTCCGGGCCGGTGGGTTGACGCCCGCGACCTCCGCGCCGGGGACTCGCTTTTGCGACGCTCGGGAGAAACGGCGAAAGTGAACGCGGTTACGACCAGCGAGCAATCCTTGGTGGTGTTCAATCTCCGCGTGGCCGACGTACACACTTACGCTGTCGGAAATAACGAAATACTAGTGCATAACAACAGTTCGTGCTTACCTGCCGACGCCATTGTAGTAAGGGGCGGAATGTGCGAAACTGAACAGATCAAGGCCGGCACCGGAACGCACTCCTCGGGCATAACCGGATTTTCAGTAAAAGCACCCCCAACAAGTCGCTAGAGGAACTTTCCAGCGGCCTCAGGAACAATCAAATTGGTGTTACGAACGTCGGCGCGATTCGATCAGCAGGCGGGGAAGTCACGCCCACTCCAGGTAAGAGCCCCTACCACGCGACGGTCAGCCGGCTAGACCCTGAGACGGCGAGCAAACTGTTGCGGCCAACAATGCATAATCCAAGTAAGGGGCCGGTAACGCCCATAACACCTCCATAAATCTCATCGGGTGCAGTATTGGCCACAACTGGCGTTACAGTCGGTTTTGCTGCTATCATCCTTCCGATGCGAGGTCTGTGGTTACTGAATTATCCGCCGAAGCTTTGTGGTGCGCCGTAGACCGCTACGGTGTCCGAAGACATCCTGAGCACATAAATGCTGGTGCCTCTCCAAAAGAACATACGATGAATCGGAAAACGTGCCAGATCGCCTGTTCGTTTTGTCGGATCGCCCGGACTGATTTGACGACAGCGCTGAAGAGGCAACCGCAAAGAATCGAACGACATGGGAGAGATTGACCGTATGATGCCAACGATTCTTGAGGACGGCGCAATTGTAGTAAGGGGTGGCCGGGCCTTCCCGTCCGAGATCGCAGCATCTATGTTTCGGCATGACAACGGCTGTTGGGGAATCTGCGTGGTTAGCGCGAACCATACCGCGCTCGCCGACCTATCGAGCACGGTCCCTCATCGGCTCATCACAACTTCATACGTCGGGGAGTTCAGAAAAATGGGAGGGGACGTCGTGCCGATCAGCGGCAGGAGCCCGTTCGCCGCGGCGCTCGTAGGGTTGCAAGCAACGGCACCGGGCGAAAAGGCACGCACGCGGCCATCTCTGAATCGAAGCGAGGTCGGTGTGGTCGCGCTCTTCGCAGATTTTAATAATTGCGATCGGCTCGGGCACGTTCGCCTAAACACTGAGGGCACGCGAGATGATTTAGCGGCCATGCAAATCGTTCTTTCGGACGGATTACCCGTGCAGCTCGACGACCACGACGAGCTACTCGCCGATGGCATAGTTCGACGGTCTGCCGAAGGGAGCTGGGTTGCTCAAATTGACTGGGACCGGCTTCTCACGCGGCCTAATTGGGAGGCCGACTGATGGGTCGGCGGCTGAATTGGACGCCGCACGCGCTCGGCCGAAAGTTCACCTCAACCTCCGATAGGGGAAACGTTTTTACATTCATAGGGATATTTCGGATGCGTCAGCGTGGCTAGGTCTTGGTGAAGTTGATCAATTGTGGTGTCAATACCGTCATTCTCACCCGATTCTGCGTACAGGTAGCTTTTGGCTGCTAAATTCCGAATCGTTTCATTCACTGCCAGTTGATCAGGCAGCCGGTAAGTGCTTCTGCATCGCTAGGCGTGTAGCCTCCGCCAGAAATCCGCATCGTGCGAGCTACATTAAGTCAGCACAATCGAGCGTGGGAAGAGGCGGGTTTGCAAAGGTGGTAGATCAGAAGACGGAGTCGGCACACATGAGCATCCAGAGCCAGAAGGCCGGGCCCCTCGAGCAAGTCCTCCGTTTGGTCTGCGGGGCGCTTTGGCTGCGTCCTTTTTAGCTCCATTGCGGCCTAAACCGCCTTTGCTTGCCCTTGCCGGGCGAACCACAAGTGTGAACGTGCAGCAGGCGTAATCTGGCAGTCGGCGGTCGTTCCTGTCACTGACGGGGTTACGGCGTTCTGTTCTCGCTGGTGCAACGAGCGAAAAGCACCAGGTTCGGAACAGATGACATGAACGGGTCAGCTACGGTGCAAAGCATTTCGGGCTGAGGAAACCTATGAACGAGCAATCTCAATCGCCGGACCTCCGCGATCCTGTGTTCGAGGTCGTCCATACGGTTACAGACTTCTTTGACGTTCCCCGTGGAGGTATCGCGGATTATCTCGGCATCCCGCATTTATACCAGTCGGAGTGGAATGAGAGCGAAGACAATTATGCGGACACGTATCTGCTCGTCCCAGTTGATGCGGAGACGGTTGCCATGGCGACCGAGGATTGGGCGATAGTACAACGTTGGCAGACGGCTTTTCAGCAAGGGCGTACCTCGGTGTCCACGCATCCCGCGTTGCCTAGGGACCGTCTCCGGCACGAGGAGATTCAACAACTGCTTCAATCGCGGCTTGTCATTGAACCTGCGCTTGCAGTCCGGAAGGCAGCTAAGTTCCGCCGTCGCGCAGATGCAGATTGGAACGGGCTCGGCTGGGCACCGTTGGAAGTCCGCTGGTACGAGCCGACCCATTAGGTCGCGAGGACTCCGGGGGGTCTCCAGTGAAGCGTTAGGACAAAGCGTTAAGCGTTAGGACAAAGTGCTAGGACAAAGTGCTAGGACAAAGTGCTAAGTGCTAGGACATAAGTGCTAGGAAATGCATCGCGGTCGAAGGGCATCACCGGTAATCCATGGGGCCGGATGGTTCTTTCGAGCGACGGCGCAGCGCGACGAAGCACCGGAGTGAGTGGCGGCTGGGATCAAGCGCACCTGGCCGCGGACGATACTACACGTGTGACGTGGTTCGACGGCTTCTTCTGGGATATGCGCGAGCGAGGCCCCGCACTCGCGTTAAGGTGAGGCAATCGGGCGGCAACAATCCGACGTCATCAAGTGTCGCGTCAGCGGACCGGGCATCCGGATAGGTTCACCGGGCGCCGCATGCCGAGGCGTTCGGCGATCTCCCGCAGCTTGGCGCAGGTCGTCGCGAAGAACCGGCCCAGCAGCCGGCCGTCCCGGAGTCTTTCGATCCGGATCTGCCAGTTTTGGGCGCTACAACCCAGCCGCTCGAAGATCCCGGCCAACTCCGCCGAAATCGAAGCCTTGCCCTGGCGAAAGAGTCGCCCGGTGTAGTCGACGAGTTGGACGTAGCTCCCCAGCGAAAAGCCTTGCATCATTCCCTCGCGGGATGAATCCAAGCCACGGCGGTCTTCGATCGGACAGAGCCAAAGAGAATCTTCCAGACCGGCCGCGGCACACGAGCCGGCAACACTGCCGTCTTTCGCTGCGGCCAGCAGAGCGGTCGCATCTTGAGCCTCGACATGTTCCAATCGCCGCTTAATAGAAGTGTAATCGCTTGTCTCTGGAGTTGTCGCCACCTGGGCAGCGACCGGGTTCAAATCGATGTAAACAGATATTGCTAAAAGGGCTTCTTCATCGCAGACCGCAATGCTCTTGAACCGCCCCTCGAAAAAAGTTCCGCGAGTCTTGTCCTGTCGATTGGCAATACGCGAAAGTGGTTCCTTCAGGCATTTCATAAACCAGCTCAGGCTTTGCAGCCGCTGGCGTGCGGTCGCGACCCACTGAGCGTCAGAGAGTCGCCATTGAACCCAGTGCTCGGTCACGGGCATTGGCCGACGGGATTTGTCTCGCGGCGGATACAGCCGTCCCCAACGCCGAACGACTTCTTCATCCGACCACGCTTCGGCGACATCAGGATCGAGCCGCAACAGCACATGCAAGTGATTATCCAGCACCGAGAAACCACCGACTGCCACTGCGAAGACATCTGCGAGTTCCTCGATCCGGTTTTCGAGCCACTCCTTGCGGTTTTGATCACCTTCGCCCAGTAAGAACGCGCGGCGAACGCAACGGGTCACACAATGGTACCAGCGAGCCAGAGACACATCGACCAATTGAGCACGTGCCATCGTCATAAGACCTCTCCTGAGGACGGAATCGCGTCTACTGTACGTATTCACAGTACAGTTCGCAATACCTCTTCCCAGGCGTTTCCAAAAATCACCATCGTGACGGTTGAATTGACGCGGGCAATGCATTGAGCAGGCACTCGCAGGGTGCATAGGCTAGCGGTTGCGTTGCATGTCCTAGCAGCTTCGTTCACAACCTACGTGTACAACTAACGCGGAACATGAGCTGATTGAAGAAATCGAGCCCTTGGGCGTGACCGTCAGCTATGGATACGACGCATCGGGAAATCAGCAGACCGTCACCGATGCCCTGGGCCATACCTCGACCACGCTCTACGATGCCCTGGACCGCGCCACGACGATGATCAGCGCCGTGGGTGGAACCACAACGATTACGTACGACTCGGCCGGTCGTGAAACCAGCCTTACGGATCCCGTTGGCAACAAAACCCAGTGGGCCTATGACGCCCAGGATCGCGTGACCACGCTCACACAGCCCAACAATGCCACGGTCACCTATGTCTATGACAACGATGGCGAACTTACCGACACGACCGATGCCGACGGCCGCCGCACGACCTATTCATATAATGCTGATGGTGACCAGACCGGCGAGACCTGGGTGGGCACCTCGCCCGCCGAGAAAATCACATATACGTATGATGCCGACAACGAAATGACCGGCGCGGCCGACTCATACGCGACATTGACCTTTACCTATAACAACGATGGTCAACTCGCGACCGACGCCACCTCCGGCCCAGGCACCGGCCAGCCGACCGTCACGCTCACGTACAGTTACGATCAATTAGGGGACGAGACCAGCGTCACTGACAGCCTGTCGAGCCAGGGAATCACGACCTACGCGTATGATGTCGCTCAGCGCTTGACGACGATTACAACGTCGTATGGTGGATCGGCGGGCCCACAGGTGACGTATACCTACGACGGCGCCAATCGTTTGACGAGCCTGGCCCGGACCGACGGCAGCGCGGCGGGTGTCTACGCTACCATCGTTTACGACAATGCCAACCGCGTGGTCTCGATCGTCGACTATTCCCATCTTACGACCACGCATAGCGGTTACAACGACACGCCGATCGTGACCTACGTCTACAGTTATGACGACGCCAGTCGCGTAACCAGCGAGCAGGACACCGAGGGAACATACACATATACGTATGACAACGCAAATGAACTGACCGGTGTGACCGAAAATGGAACGCAGGTCAATTCCTACAGCTATGACTTGAATGGCAACCGCACGGGGACAGGCTACAGCACGACGGTGATGAACGAGACGGCCACGTCGCCTGGATATACGTATGCTTACGACGCCGAAGGCAATCTGACCGCACAGACCAACACTTCGACGCATGTCATAACATCATACACTTACGACTATCGAAATCGCTTGACTGAGGTGAAAGTCGGCGGCACAATAGAAGCCACGTACACCTACGATGCTCTGGACAGGAGAATAGGCATCGACGACAGCGGCACCCAAACCTGGACGGTCTACGACGGCAAGAGCTTCGACGCCAATCCCTACGCCGATTTCAGCAGCTCGGGCACCTTGGCCGAGCGCTATTTGTATGGCCCAGGCGTGGTGCTGGGCGCGGTCGTGGACCAGCTTTTGGCCCGCACGAGTTCGGGCGAAACGACTGACTGGTATCTGCCCGACAACTTGGGTTCGGTGAGGGATATTGTCAGCATCACCGGCGTGGAGCAGGATCACATTGTTTACGACAGCTTCGGCAACATTTTGACCGAGACCAACGCCACGAACGGCGATCGGTTCAAGTTCGCGGGGATGCAGTTCGATCCCATGACGCAGCAATACTACGACCACGCACGATATTATAGCCAAGTGATCGGCAGATTCTCAATTCAAGACCCAGAAAGTTTCTCGGCCGGTGATGCAGACTTATATCGGTATGTGGGAAACACACCGATCGATAAGCTGGACCGCACTGGTCTCTCCGGGGATGATAGCCAGCCAGGAGGCGGCACTAATTGGAATGGACCGTCATTACCCGACTTGCAAAAGATGCAGGCGGAAAATCAAGAACGCATGGCTCGTCTACAGGAAGAAATCGCTGAACAAAAGTGGCGCATAGAAGAAGCACAGCTCAAGGAAGCTCTCGGCTTTGCAACGTATGAAGAGGACGAACAGAGGACGGATCAAGCCAGGCTCGCCGAATTGCAGTCACGGATCGCAGCCGCAGCAGAGCTAGAAGCAGCCCTGTACAGTGCCATAGGCCGCATACAATACGCTCAGACTTTTTCCGATATGGACGTCCGGGAGCATAAAATGCAGGGATTGCAGATGGAAATCGACAGACTTAAAGACGCAGCGGGCAGTGAACAGGAGCGAATGGGAAATCTCTCTGATTCAGGAAGCGACCCAAAAACTTACAAGCCCTATGTACCGACGCGCCCCTATTCACTTCCGGACAATTACGGAAAGGTGCCCTCCGGCCTGTCGCCTCAAGACCAATGGAATTGGTACATGAATAAGTATAGCCGCGATACGAACCCAAGAAAAGGTGCGCCGCCCCCACAGCCCGGTATGCATTCGGTTGGACGTCCGTGACGCGGTTCGATTAGCGTGACCTTGAAAGGCAAGTGTTTTATGCGATGATTTATACAAGCGATTCCAAATTCGTATAGAGGGTCGCCATCGAAGTCTGATCGGCTTTCAGTACGAACCGTCGGAATTTGAATCGACCTATTCCGATCCAGTAGGTGTAACGCGCGAATGGAAGAGTTTCCATTAGGGACTAAGCGGATTTCCGCCATTTCGCGTGAGCATGATTAGGCCGCAGCGCAGCGAGCCTGATTCCACGTAGGAATATCAGAACGGGAGGCCTGAGGATGACGATGAAGCAGTGCGAACAAGGTAAAAAGTCAGAGCCCAGAAAAATTGTGCGTCGGGGACTGGAAGCGTACTCGGCTAATGGGAGTGCTCCGTTCGATGTTCAGATTACGATCGCGGTCGTAATTGCACTGACCGCGATCCTCGGTTTCGGCGGACTTTGTACCGCAGTCCAACTTGATACCAAGTTGATTCGGAGCAAGGTCATCATCGCGAACGACCTCGAGCTCCGCGGTTCTGATGGAAAGCTCGTTGCCTTTCTGACTGGTCGGAGTCAAGGCGACGGGATACTTTCGCTTATCGGCAAGAAAAACCAAAGGCTGTTTTTAAGCGCGGAGAACGGTTTTCCAAGGATGGTCATGACAGGAACGGCGCCAATCGTGCTGAGCCTCGAGGTCCTTCCCCCCAATAGCCCACGCTTTTCAATTGCCGGTGGGAACTACCCAGGTTTCGAGCTCGCTGATTACTCGGATAGGCCGCCGTCGTTCACGATGGGTGGCTGGAACGGAACCGGCGCCACATTGATCGAAGGCTCATTTGCAGATGGAGATAACTCGAATATCTGCCTCGTCGGCAGACGAGAACGGAAACTCGTTCGATTAATGTCCAACAAGGACGGGACGGCGGTTTCATTGCTTGATCAGAATGGATCCGTGAAAACCGCGGTGGGTATTGCTCCGGGCGTCGCTCCGGAATTCAACTTCTACGATAGTCAGTCAGAATCCCGCCTACGGTTCACCGAGGATGTCCGAGGGACTGCTTTGATCAAGCTGTTCGACCCCAAAAATAATAGGATTGAATTGATCCAGTAAAGACCTGCTTCCCGGTCTGCGCAACGCGCTAAATGAAACCCACGCCGACTGTAAACGTCGGAAACTCCCTTGGAAGTCGTCGCGTACAGCTTCTGATTCTGGCGGTCTAATAGCCATGACCGCCGCGTCTGGGCCGCCATGAGGTTTGGGACAAGGGGACTTTATCGCGGACTTCGAAACGAAGGATAAACCGATGAAGACTCGCGTCGCATCATTGATCGGAAGAATTGTCTGGCGTTACCGAGGGTTGTCAATCGTCTTGGTCTTTTTCGCCTTCTTTTCGATGGGTCACTTTGCCGGAGCAGTCCAAAAGGAGCAAGAATTACTAAAGGCGGGTGTTGTCTCTGCGGAAAGGTATGAGCTTCGTGGTGCCGATGGCAGGCTTGGCGCCGTGCTCGCTGTCGAACCTTCGGGTGAAGTGAATCTGCGCTTTACCAACAAGAAAGGAACGAGCTCCCTGATCGCTGGGCTCGACGCAAACGGGTCCCCTGAGATTTCATTCCTTGAGGACAAGAATGGCCTCAGAATGAAGCTCGCGCTCGAAGACGGTAACGGCACGCCGAAGCTCGTCATGTTCGACGAGCGCGGAAGACCTTCAATAAGCCTCGGAACAACGAAAGGCTTCGGACCGAGCCTGAATGTAGGGATGGGAGGTCAGGGTCGAGTTCGGATTGCGGTTTCGGAGGACGGGTCGCCAAGTGTTGAGCTATGGGATAGCAAAAACAATGCTCGTATTTTGATGAGGGCGAACGACGAAGGCCCGTATATCGCCGTTCTCGAACCGAACAATTTGATCCGTGCGACTTGGAGAGTCAAACCCGATGGATCTCCTTCGTTTACGTTATACGATCACGATCAAAGGAAGCGGCTCGACATTCTCACTGATAAGGATGGGAAACCCGCGGTTCGTTTGCTTGATCGGGGTCAGGTTGTGACCAAAGAGATTCGCTAGACCCCGGGCCACTTAAATACCCGGCCGAACGCAGATCGCGAGGGAATGCGATAAGTTGCTGGCGTAATTGAGCGGCGCGTTCGGCGCAAATACGGCGCAAATAGGCCATAAGGGTCATCGAGGGGGGGCAGATACGATGACGTACGCTGGTGTAAGAGTGAGCCGCTGGGGGTTGAACTAAACCGCTTCGCGGTGGGTGGCCTGCTCCCTGTTTTTTGGTCCACTCTATAAGGAGACTGCCTGGATCGGGGGACAGGATCGGGATCGGGAAAGGGGACATTGCTAATTTAGGAAAGGGAAAGGGGACATTGCTAATTTATTCGAGGTTTTGGACAGTATGGGGGTATCAGCGCTGGTTGAACCCCGGTGGCCACGCCATGCCCCGAACCGCTCGATCCTGCTTGGGAGGCTACTCGTATCATGTCCTCAATCGGGGGAACGCGCGGGCGATTGTGTTTCAGAAGCCCGACGGTTCCGACGCGTTCCTCGACCTGATGGCCGAGTCGAGTGTTCGCACTCCGATGCGCATCCTCGCTTATTGCCTTATGCCCAATCACTTCCACCTGGCCCTCTGGCCGCGCGAGGACGGCGATGTCAGCCGCTGGATGCACTGGCTGATGACAACGCATGTGCGCCGCCACCTGGGACGTTATCGGTCCAGCGGTCATGTTTGGCAGGGACGGTTCAAAGCATTTCCAATCCAGGAAGATGAGCACTTGTTGGCTGTTCTGCGGTACATCGAGCGCAACCCGCTGCCAGCGGGGCTGGTTGGCCGAGCCGAAGAATGGCCGTGGTCGAGCCTGCGCTGGCTCGCAGCTCCGATGCGGCTTCGCGGTGTCTGCCTTTGTTTTTGGTTGTTGAGCTGTAACTTGAAAGGACATGCAGCGCAGGGATGGTCCGATCGCGGGCGGCTGTAGGGACACGGCTGTAGGGACACGCACAGCAGACGGCAAGGCTGTAGGGACATGCACAGCAGACGGTAGAACGGCGGTAAGAGCGGTAAGGACATGCGGCTCCATAGAAGGACATGCAAAGCAAAGCAGATCGTACTCACGCCGAGGACGTCGCCGCTACACTACGCGGCCAGCGATTCCTTTGAGTGAAAGCGCACAGTTTGGTTGAATACAAGCGCACGGTGCGGCCAGCGACCGTCGTCGATGAAGTGCTAGGACAGAAGTGCTAGGACATGCGTCGCGGTCGAAGGGCATCACCGGTAATCCATGGGGCCGGATGGTTCTTTCGAGCGACGGCGCAGCGCGATGAGGCACCGGAGTGAGTGGCGGCTGGGATCAATGGGATCAAGCGGACCTGGCCGCGGACGATAATTACATGTGTGACATGGTTCGACGGCTTGTTCTAGGAGATGCGCGAGCAGGGCCCCACTCTCGCGTTAAGGTGAGGCAATCGGGCGGCACCAATCCGACGTCATCAAGTGTCGCGTCAGCGGGCCGGGCATGAGGATAGGTTCACCGGGGCCGCATGCCGAGACGTTCGGCGATCTCCCGCAGCTTGGCGCGGGTCGTCGCGAAGAACCGGCCCACCAGCCGGCCGTCCCGGAGTCTTTCCATCCGTGGCAGTTGGCAGTAAGGACATGGCAGTAAGGACATGCACAGCGGACGGGGCTGTAGGGACATGCACAGCAGACGGTAGAAGCGCGAGGGAGATCGCGACTGACCAATAGGTTCGGCGATTTCTTCGAGTGAACGCGCGGGATGCGATTGAATACAGGCGCAATGCGGCGGCGCACTGCCTTTGGACGTGGTCCGAGGTAGGTTCGCGCAGCCTCCTCGGCGTGGGATCAAAAGCGCGTGTCGAGGTTCAACCGAGTGTTTTCAGATCTGCAAAAAGCCGCGACATTTCCGGGCGTCGGCAATGCAGTTGGCCGGCGGCAATTCGATCCGATTTATTAGCCCGTAATTGCACAGAATAACCCGACACGTTGACTGGACGCTTCATTCCGAGCCGCTCTTGCAGTTTTTCGACCAAGATATTGAGTTGATGGAATCTTGAGGCTTGTCCTTCCCTATGCAAGCAAGGCTCGAACAGAAGGAAACGAAGGCAACGAAGTGTGAGAGCACGGCCTGAAGCAGCGGCTAGACCAAATAGGCGAAACTCAAAATCGTCTACACAGTCGAGCCAAAGTCAGGGGCGCCAAGCCGGGGACATACTCGCCATCGCCGCGCTGCGCCGGCTAGCATCGGCGTCGGGAGGAACGCCGACTGTCGGCATGTCCAAAGTGCCACTGACCTAATCGACGTGTTCAACCTTTTGCATTTCTTTGTTTTCTTCGTTTCCTTCTGTTCCAAGATGAGACCGCTACCATACACCCGCTATTCGCCAAAGCTGATTGGCTCTACTGTCGGGAAGGGGAGATCCCAGCAGATGACCGCTGGTACATCGCCGCTGTCGTTCGTCACCTGTGCCTCGTGTGACGTTACACTCCAATCCAATCTGCTCGCCTCACCATGTTTAGCGCCGGAATCGGCGCACCAGGTCGTCGCGGTCAGGAACTGCCCCAGCGCCGCGGACGGGCTCAATATTGGCATTGCGCGGTCCGAGACAGAATGGGTCGTGTGCGTTCATCAAGACGTCTGGCTCCCGGCGGGATGGGATCGAAACGTCGCAGAACAACTCGACGAAGCCGAGCGACGGTTTGGGCCGATCGGGGTTGCGGGGGTTTATGGTGTCGGCGAGGTGATCACGCTGCGCGACGCATCACAGACGCTGGCCGCCGAACGCGTTGGCTGGGTCGTTGATCGCGGCCGCATGCTCCGCGACGGGCCGGAGCTGCCCGCTCGGATTGCCACACTTGACGAGTTGCTGCTCATCGTACGACGGGATTCTGGCCCGCGATTCGATCCTGAACTTGGATTCCATCTGTATGGAGCCGATATCTGCCTTCAGGCAAGCGAACAAGGGCTGGCCGTGGTGGCATTGGCGGCGCATTGTCATCATAATTCGCGCAGCGTTGGATTGCCGCCAGGCGTTTTTCGCCAGCGCTCGAGTATTCGCCCGGAAATGGAGGCACCGGCTGCCGGTCGCCACACCGTGTGCGATCATCGACCGCGGAGGAATTGTGCATGTCCTAGGAAATGCGACCACGGAGGGACTTCGATCAATTGCTCACACCTTACCACGTGACGGCTCGACCGAAGCGGGGCTAGAGCGGACTTCGACGTCGCGGACCAGTTTGGGCGGAAATTCGATTAGTACAAACGCAATATAAATACAAGTTACCACAGAGACACAGAGGGCACAGAGAAAAACATTTAAATTGGCGTGACCATTCAGCCGATTGAGGACGGGACCGAATGAGGAACCCAGGAAGTCAGGAGAACGCAAAACTGGGCAGTTCCTGGTTTCCTTGTTTCCTTATTGTTCGCGTATTGGCAGTTCCGGAATTCCGCTGAACGATTGCAAATTGGCACGTCAGCACTACGGAAGCAATCATGGATTTTGTATTAGCGATATGTATGCGCTACTAGCAATAAATTATTTGTAGTATTTCTCTGGATTCTGTGTGCCTCTGTGGTGAACGTCTTTCCCGTATTTTTTGTCCGCATTGATTTCCGTCGAGCGATGCCTTGATTTTCGCGGTGGAGCGTCACAGCTATGACTCGCAACAACTTTGGTGGGCTCGCGTCCATTATCATCCCCTGCTGGAGCCAGCTTGAGTTTACCCGCCAATGCATCAGTGCACTGCGGCACTACACGCGACCGCCATGGGAATTGATCGTTATCGATAACGGATCGACCGACGGTACGGCTGCGTATCTGAGCGGCGTGCAGGATGCCGCGGCCGTGCCTGTTACCGTGATTTCCAATCGAGAAAATCGAGGCTTCCCCGCCGCGATCAATCAGGGACTCCAACAGGCACGCGGGGAATACCTCGTGTTACTCAATAACGATGTTGTCGTTACCGATGCTTGGCTGGACCAACTTGTTGCCCTCACCACCGCCAAGATCGCGAAAAAAGATGGTTCAACCGCCAAGGGCGCCAAGAACGCCAAGAATGCGAGAGGGCGAACTGGGAAAAGTTATTGCGCGGACGAAAGTTGGCGGGCCATTCGACAGACGCCGAATGTCACAATCATTGATTTTGATGATGTGATTTCCGATCCGTTTGTTGGAAGCTCGGCGACCACGACACCGGGTGCGCCATTGACGATCGAGCCAGAGCCGGCGGCGAGCTCTTCTTCGTCACTGCCTACTGCCCTACTGCCTACTACTCCCAGCATCGTCGGCCCCATGTCGAACTACGCCGCGCCACCACAACTTGTCGAGAACGTGCCCTATCGCGACATCGGCGAGATGCACCAGTTTGCGCGTACTTGGCGCGACCAGCATCGCGGGCAGTGGTTCACCGTGCCCAAGCTGTCGGGATTCTGCTTGCTCATGAAGCGGGATGTTTATGACGCGATCGGCGGGCTCGATGAACGGTTTGGATTGGGATTCTTTGATGACGACGACCTCGCCGAGCGGGCGCGCCGGGCGGGATTCGAGCTGGCGGTCGCGCATGATCTGTTCGTGCACCATTTCGGCAGCCGGACATTTGCCGGCAATGGCATTGATGCCGAAAAGCTGCTAAATGAGAACGCTGGACGATTCGCGGCCAAGTGGGGATTGGCCGGGACCAACGGCAGACGCGTCGCGCTGACGCCCTTTACCGCGAATCCGCCGATGGATCGACGCGAAGAATTTCGTCCACAGATTACGCAGATTAACGCAGATTCAGATCTAAACTTTGCTATTCCAGGCGATCTGGCTAATCAGAGCGAGCCAGTCATCAATTCTCGTTCCAATTCGCGAATTGTTCCCCCGGTCGATTCGCCGATTTCTTATCTGCGTAAATCTGCGAAATCTGTGGACAGATCTCCTCCTGTTGGAATAAGCGAGGCCGGCGCCACCGACCGCAGGGCCAGAGTCAGCCTCACCATCATTGTTAGGGACGAGGAAAAAAACCTTCCCGCCTGCCTCGAATCCGTCCGCGGCATATTCGACGAGATAGTCATTGTCGACACCGGCAGCACCGACCGCACGGTTGAGATCGCCCGGTCGTTCGGGGCACGTGTCTTTGATTTTGTCTGGGTAGACGATTTCGCCGCCGCACGCAATGCGGCACTCGCGCGGGCAACCGGCGATTATGCCTTTTGGCTCGACGCCGATGATGTCGTTGACCCGGACCAGCGCCAGAAGCTCGAACAGATTCTTAGGCGATTGCGCAAGGGCCATCATGTCGCGTACGTGGTGCGCTGTGCGTGCGATCCTAGCCCGGATGGGACCGGCGGTGATACCGTTGTCGACCACATCCGGCTGTTTCCACTCCGCGAGGGAGTACGCTGGACTTATCGCGTCCACGAACAGATTCTGCCGGCGCTGCGGCGGGCAAATATCCCTGTCGAGTGGACCGATCTGACCGTCCGGCACACAGGCTATGTCGACCAGGCTCTGCGGTCGAGAAAGCTTGACCGCGACACGCGCATCCTCATGCAAGAGCTGGAGGCTCGGCCCGACGATCCGTTTACGCTCTTCAATCTGGGGTCGATCGCCGGTGAGCGCAAGGATTGGAACGCGGCGCTGGGGTTTCTCGACGCAGCCTGGCCGGGTCCGCGCCGACTGACTCGATCGTGCGCAAGCTCTATGCGCTGGTCGCGCGAGCGCGCAGATGCTGGGTCATTTGCAGTCGGCTCTCGATACATGTGCCGAGGGGCTCAAGCTCGATCCTGGCGATGCGGAACTGTGCTTTCGCAAGGCGGTGGTGCACCGGCGTCGGGGCGAATCGGGCGAGGCTGAGCAAAGCTGGCGCCGAATCTTGGGATTGAAACGTCCCAACCAGTTTTGCAGCGTCGACCAAGGCATTTACGGACATCTGACCCGGCGCAATCTGGCGGCACTCGCCGCCGAGCGGGGTGATCACTCTGAAGTGGAACGGCTCTGGCGTGAAGTGCTGGCCGAGTGCCCGGGGGATCGGGAGGCGCTAGCGTGGGTCAATGAAACTGCGCGATAGGATCGAGAACAGGACAAGGAGCGGGAGCAGGAGCAGGATCAAGATTAGCGAAGAAGACTAAGAGCCGGAGCATGCTTAAGATTGAGATCCGGACGAGACGTGCGCGGCGGCACGCGCGAATATTTCCAAAATAAAATTTTGGAAATATTCTTAAGTCCAGTCGGTTTCTACAAACGCGACGAGGATTCGTGCGCATTGGGACATGGGTGCATTAACGAAATCCGCGAATCCCGGTATATTGTATATGGGGACGACAGGGAAATCGGGCGCCGGCGATTTGCCGTCGATCGTCATGTCGCCGTGGCTCTTGAATGTGCGGATGAACCCAAACTTGGCCAAACTCTCCCCGCCAGTTCACCCGCGGGTTTGCCCGTTAACGAACTCGTTTTCCATTACGTCGCACGGGGCGAGGCGGCCAGAGACCTTCCCAAAAACTGCCATCCACTGCCATCTACTGCCATTTTCGAGCCGCAAAACCGCTAAACCCGATGCAGCCGTTACATTCCACTTCGAGCCTTGGTGCGCGATCTGGTGGAAACTAGTGTCGCTCGTTTACTGACGTAACTTTGTCGGCTTCGCGTTGGAACAAGATCGTCAGGCAGCGTGCTCAGGGTCCAAATTGCGATGCGGGCAACGTCGGACTACGGGTCGTCTTCACGAACCTCACATCCGCAGTCGGACGCGCTTCCCTTGGGCCACAGGTAACCGGACGCCATGGCGCGCTCCAAACCCATGGGTCGGAATGTTGTAATGCTTTCAGGGCTGGTACGCCCCAGTTTGCTGGTGACCGGCGCCGGCTGGCTTGTTACATTCTTGTTGAACAGCCGGCTTCAGGAATTCGGTCAATCGAAATAGATTGTTACGAGGGCGAACCGTCGCATGTCCCGTTCTGCGAAGCGTCCGAGCTGCGTCTTGTTTTCCGTGTTAGCCTTGCTGGGAGCGAGCGAGGGGATCGCGGTTGCGGCCGGCGACGATCTGGCCTTTTTCGAGACCAAGATCCGGCCGGTGCTGGTCGAGAAGTGCCATGAGTGCCACTCGAGCCAGGCCAAAAGCCCAAGGGGGGCCTTCAAGGTCGATAGCCGGGCCGCCATTGCGCGGGCGGGACTCGGGGCCGGCCGTTGTGCCCGGCGACCTGGACGCCAGCCTGCTTTATCAGGCGATCTCCGCCGCCGACGGGGTCGAGCCGATGCCCCCCAAGGCCAAGCTCCCCGCCTCGGTCGTCGCCGACTTCCGCCAGTGGATCACCATCGGCGCACCCGACCCGCGCGAAGTGACCAACGTCGGGTCAGCTGCTGCGCGCTCCAACTGCAGCCGCGAATAGCCGCGATTGGTGGTCGCTCAAGCCGCTCGAGCGATCTGCAGTTCCACACGTTGATCCGGCGCACCGCCGGCTGGCCCAGGAACCCGATCGACGCCTTCGTCCTCGCCAAGCTCAAGGAAAAGAATCTCACAGCCGCCCCGGAGGCCGACCGCCGCACCTTGATCCGCCGGCTCTCGTTTGATCTGCTTGGCCTGCCCCCGACTCGTGAGGAAGTCGCCCGATTTTGTCGGGGATCAATCGCCCGATGCGTACGAACGGCTGGTCGACCGCCTGCTCGCCAGCCCGCATTTTGGCGAACGCGTGGGCGCGGCACTGGATGGACCTGGTTCATTTCGCCGAGACGCACGGGCACGACCAGGATCGGATCAGGCCCAACGCCTGGCCATATCGCGATTATTTGATCGACTCGTTCAACCGCGACACGCCGTATGCCCGCTTCGTCCAGGAGCAGGTTGCGGCCGACGCGCTCTTTCCCGATGAGCCGCGGCTGGCGGTCGCGCAGGGGATGCTTGCGGCCGGCCCCTGGGACGAGAGCTCGCTGCGCGACATTCGCGACGACAGCATCGACCGCTTGATCGGCTATTACATCGACCGCGACGACATGGTCACGACGGTGATGTCGACCTTCGCCAGCACGACGGTTCATTGTGCCCGCTGCCACGACCACAAGTTCGATCCCGATCTCGCAGGAAGACTATTACGCGTCTGCAAGCGGTCTTCGCCGGCGTCGACAAGGCCGAGCGCGGCTACGACCCCGACCCTGCGCTCGACCGGATGCGGCGCCAGCTCAAGGCGAGAGCTCAAGGCGACCGAGCCGCGCAACCCCGACCTGGCGGCGTGGCTAAAGGCCGAGCTGGCGGCCCTGCCGCCGCCAGGCCCTGGTTTTCGCCGCGGCGAGCGACTTCGCCCCCGACGACAGCCATGTGCCGCCGGGCAAGCCGCGGCCGGTGCACGTGCTCCAGCCGGGGCGATATCCGCCAGCCCGGCAAGCCGGCCGTGCCGGGGACCCTGAGCTGCGTCGACGGTCTGCCGGCGCGATTCTCGATCGCGTCGGCGACGACGAATCGGCCCGCCGCGCGGCCCTGGCGCACTGGATCACCGACCCCAAGAACCCGCTCACCTGGCGGTCGATCGTCAACCGCGTTTGGCACTGGCATTTCGGCCGCGGGCTGGTTTCGACTCCCAGCGATTTCGGCCGGATGGGCAGCATGCCGTCGCATCCCGAGCTGCTCGACTGGCTGGCCGACCGGTTTCTCGAGTCCGGCGGCTCGCTCAAGTCGCTGC
This sequence comes from uncultured Isosphaeraceae bacterium, assembly GCA_963850935.1. Classification (GTDB taxonomy): domain Bacteria; phylum Planctomycetota; class Planctomycetia; order Isosphaerales; family Isosphaeraceae; genus CAWFRS01. Next base: position 134,487 of record CAWKNT010000020.1, on the reverse strand, counting down.
ACCGCCTGATCGTCACGAGCGCGGTCTACCGGCAGAGCGTGCGGCATGACGCCGTCGTTCGCCGCGATCGACGGCGACAACCAGTGGCTCTGGCGGCAAAACCGCCGCCGGCTCGACGCCGAGAGCGTTCACGACGCGATCCTCGCCGTCGCCGGCCGGCTCGATCCTCACGATGCGGGGCCCGTCGGTCCAGCAGTTTTCGCTGCGGCCCGGCGTGCACGTCACGCCGGTCGTCGACTACACCCAGTACGACTGGACCAGCCCCGGCTCGTGCCGGCGCAGCGTCTATCGCTTTCTCTTCCGCACGCTCCCCGACCCGTTCTTCGACGCGCTCGATGCGGCCGACGCCTCGCAACTGACGGCCGTGCGCAACGAGTCGACCACGCCGCTCCAGGCCCTCGAGCTCTTGAATAACCCGTTTGTCCTCCGCCAGTGCGAAGCAGTTTGCCAGAGCGTCTCGAGCACGGCCACGGCGGTCGCTGTCGACGAGCAGGTCGAGCGTGCCCTCGAGCTCGCCTACGGCCGCGCGGCGACGCCGGAGGAAGTCGAGCTTCTCTCGGCCTACGCCGCGTCGTCACGGGCTGGCGAACCTGTGCCGGTTGATCTTCAACAGCAATGAGTTTTTGTACGTGAATTGAATTGATGATGAGCAACGCCATGACTCGACCAGATCCCCCGGCGCGATGTTCTCTGGCGGTTGGGCGGCGGCCTGGGAGGCATCGCGCTGGCGACGATGCTGGGCGAGGAAGGCCTGCTCGCGGGTACCGAGCGGACGCCGGAGTCAGCCGCGGCCGCGTGCCGACTTGAACGGAGGGCTGCATCATCGCGCCAAGGTGCACCGGGTGATCCAGCTCTTCATGAACGGCGGCGTCAGCCAGATGGACACCTTCGACTACAAGCCCGAGCTCGACCGCCGCCACGGCCAGGCGTTTGACCCGGGAGAGCCATGTCGAGGCGCCGACGAGCGCGCCGGGCAAGCTGATGAAGAGCCCGTTCCCGTTCCGGCAGCATGGCGAGTGCGGGCGGTGGGTCAGCAGCGTGTTTCCCGAGATCGCCACGTGCGTCGACGACCTGGCGTTTCTGATGGCGCTGAGCTCAAAGACCAACGTGCACGGGCCGGCCAGCTTCATGATGAACACCGGCTTCTTGATGCCGGGGTTTCCCGTGCATGGGGTCGTGGCTTTCGTACGGCATGGGATCGCTCTGCCGACAACTTGCCGACGTTCGTGGTGCTGCCCGATCCCGAAGGGGCTGCCGTACAACGCCAAGGGAAACTTCACGTCGGGCTTCTTGCCGCAGTCGCACCAGGGGGTGATTCTCGACGCCGGCTGCGCCGCGGCCGATCCCCGAGTTGTTCCCTCCGTCTTCGGCCGGCTTCCTGACGCCCGCGAGCGAGCGCGACGGCCGGGCGCTCCTCGAGCGATTGAACCGTCGCCACGCGGCGGAAAACGAGGGCGACTCGCGGCTCGAGTCACGGATCGCCGCCTACGAGCTGGCGGCCCGCATGCAGCGCAGTGCTCCCGAGGCCCTCGACCTGGCCGGCGAGACGCCGGCCACGCGTGCTCTTTACGGACTGGACGATCCCACCGACGGCCGACTACGGCCGCCGGTGCTTGCTGGCCCGCCGGCTGCTGGAGCGCGGCGTGCGGTTCGTGCAGGTCTGGAGCGGCGCGGGCGGAGCGGCGAACAACTGGGACAACCACAACGACATCCCCAACCAGTTGCCGCCGATGGCCCGGAGCGTCGACCGGCCGATCGCGGCGCTTGCTCCGCGACCTGAAGGCCCGCGGCCTGATGGAAGACACGCTCGTCGTCTTCAGCACCGAGTTTGGCCGCCAGCCGTTCACGCAAGGAGCCACCGGCCGCGACCACAACGGCGGCACGTCGGTCGCCTGGCTCGCCGGCGCGGGCATCAAGGCGGGCGCGTGCCCACGGCGAGAGCGACCCCTGGGCCTGGAGGGCCGCCACAGGCCAGACCTACTGCTACGACCTGCACGCCACGATCCTGCACCTGATGGGGATCGACCACACCAGGCTCACGTTCCGCCACAACGGCATCGACCGCCGCCTGACCGACGTTCACGGGCACGTGGTCGACGCGATCCTGGCGTGAATCCTGCATCATCTCACTCGATGTTCACGCCATTCTTGGAGATCGAGACGACCGCATTGCTCCCCGCCTGGCCATTATCCGCGCCGTCGAGATAGCGGCCGACGATATCCTGGAGACCGGAAGGGGACGTTCCGTCGATCAAGAGCTGCAGTGCCCGGGCCTTGAGCGCGAACGGCTTCCTCGGAGTCAGCGTCACGCTGTCGGTCGCCGCGTTGTACTTCGCCGATCGCAGCTTGACGACGACCGCGTTCCGCCGTTGCGAGCCTTGCTTGTCAGGATAGGCCAGGCGGTAGATCCGGGTCTTGTCCGCCTGGGTGGCGTTGACCTGGCCGCTGAACGTCACGTCGATTTGCGTCACCATGTGCCTTCTTGTTCGTGGCGAGCTGTGACGTTCTGGACGATGACCACCGGCGGTGTCGGGGCGACGTCCGACGGTCACCGTGGCCGGGTTGCTCGTCGCCGCGGCGGCCGTCGAGATCGGGGCCGTTCGCCGTCACCTGATACTGGAACGTGTCGGTGCCCACGATACCCTGGGTCCGGCGTGTAAGTGAATGTGCCCGTCGACGCATTGAAGTTGGTGACGGTGCCATGGCTCGGGTCCGATGGTCAGGAGTATAGTCAGCGGAACCTTGACGCTCGTGTCGGGGTATGTGTTTTGACCCGACAACTGGACCTGTCGTCGGCAATGTTTTCATACGCCGACGCCGACACCGGATTCGCGTACGGCTTGAAATTGATATTGCCGATCGCCGAAGAGGTCGTCGGCCCCGCGTAGTCCCCGACCACGACATTGAACGACTGCGACGCCGTCGTACCGTCGGTTGGGTCGGTGGCCGTGACGGTGATCGTGGCCGTCTCGCCCGGCTTCGCCTGCGTGGTGTCGAGAATGACGACGCCGTCGGGGCTCGTCGACGACAGCGACGCCGAGGTGATCGTCAGGGGGTTGACCGGCTGCGAATCTTCGCCGGTCACCGAGTTCTTCTGGACCGGAACTGAGTAGCCATCTGCGTCAGCGTGCTCTGGCCGGCGACAAGCTGGCCGAAGACCGTATAGTTGTAGCCGAGCGAGTCGGCCGGGCCGGTGTTGATGAAGAATTGCGTATCATTCGAGTCCGTCCCGCCCGCGTTGGCCAGCGCCAGTTGATCGACGCCCGTGAGTGCCAGTTGCTGAACGTTTTCGTTGGCAAACGGCGTGTTGGGCTGACCGCTGGAGCCGGTGCCGGTATTGTTGGTCGCGCCTCCCTGAATGACGGTCGTCAGCGGCGAGTCGAAGTCGCTCACGATCCGCGGAAAATAGTTGCCGGAATTCACGTAAAACCCGTCGTTCGTGAACTGCTCGATCATGTTCACGGTGTTCGGCGTCAGGTTCTGGAAGAGCTGAAAGGTCAGACGAGCCGGTGAAGCTGTCGGCTGGAGTCGTCGCGTCGTTGTACGAGACGCCGAGGGTCCAGAACGGGCCTTGCGCGATCGACGCGGCGATGTCGGGGTTGCTCGACGTGACCGTGAACGTCTGGGCGTCGGTGGCGCCGTGTTCGCAAGCAAGGGGACAGTATATCCCTGAGTGCCGGGACGCTGATCGTTCGGAATGGCTTGCAGCGACGCCGTCATCAACTGGCGGTCTTCCAGATGCGTCGAGCCTGCGGCTGACATGACAGTCCGGCGTATCGGCCTCGTGCTCCGTGGCCGTTCGCGCCTGGGCCGTCAGAGAGCGGCGTCCGATGACTACGGTCCCACATAAATCACCTTCCGTGGCTCATGGGTTTCGGCGACGGGTTTTCCGAGATCAAGACCGTTCAACCGACGTCGAGCGACGGTCCTCATGACCGACTCGTACACGATGCGACGTGATCACGACCTAGATCGCCCTGACGTGTCATCGAGCGGAAGGGAGACTGACCTGAGAATCACAAGGAAAACCCGGCGGATTCGCGGGGTTGTGATCCTATTGTGGTGCAGTGTAGCATCAGCGAGGTATTCTGAGAATGCGGAGTTTCCGAGCATCATCGTCAGAGAGGCCAGGATGGTTTCATGCGAGGCTACATGCGTGTCGCGATACTCGCGCTGTTTCCATTGTGCCTTGCAGCGCGCTGGCGAGCGCGACGTCGACCGCGGCGCCCGACGCGCGGCCCAACGTCGTGGTCATCATGACCGACGACCAGGGCTACGGCGACCTGGGAGTGCACGGCAACCCCAAGATCAAGACGCCGAACCTCGACGAGTTCGCCAGGCAGAGCGTCCGGCTCAAGAACTTTTACGTTTCGCCGGTCTGCTCACCGACACGCGCCAGCCTGCTCACCGGCCGGTACAACTATCGCACCGGCGTGGTGGACACCTACCTGGGCCGGGCGATGATGCACCCTGACGAAGTGACGCTGGCCGAAATGCTGGCGGCGGCCGGGTATCGGACCGGCATCTTCGGCAAATGGCACCTGGGCGACAACGCTCCGCTGCGGCCGATCGACCAGGGATTTCAGGCAGTCGCTGGTGCTCAAGGGGGGCGGCATCGGCCAGCCGTCCGACCCGCCGGGCGGCAGCAGCTACTTCGACCCGATCTTGCAGCACAACGGCAAGCCCGAGCGGTCAAGGGCTATTGCAGCGACATCTTCGCCAAGGCCGCCATCGATTTCATCGATCGTCGAGCCGGCGACCGTCCGTTCTTCGCCTACCTCGCGTTCAACTGCCCGCACGAACCGCTCTGAGGCTCCAGAGCCCGAGCTGGCCGATGTACAAGGCGATGAACCTCGCAGCTCAAGCAGTTTCCCCAGCTCGGCCAGCCGATCCCGGCGACGTTTGCGGCGCCCGCCGACAATGGTCGCGCGGGTCTATGCCATGGTCACCAACATCGACACCAACGTCGGCAAGGTCTTGAAGGCCCTCGACAGCCACGGGCTGGCCGACAACACGATCGTCGTCTTCCTCACCGACAATGGCCCCGCCAAGGTGCGGTTCAACGCCGGCCTGCGCGGCTGGAAAGGGTCGGTCTACGACGGCGGAATCCACGTGCCTTGCTACATCCGCTGGCCCGGCCATTTCCCGGCCGGCAGCGTCGTCGACCGCATCGCCGCCCACATCGACCTGACGCCCACGTTGCTCGACGCCTGCGGCGTGCCCCCTCCGGCGGGCGTCCGCTTCGACGGCAAGAGCCTGCTTCCGCTTGCTGAAGGGAATCCAGACCGCCGGCTGGCCCGATCGGACCCTATTTTTCCAGTGGCACCGCGGCGACCAGCCCGAGCTCGGCCGGGCCTTCGCCGCGCGATCGCAAGCGTACAAGCTTGTCCGTCCCGAGCCGCCCGACCGGGCGCACGCAAGGCAGCCGCCGCTCGAGCTCTTCGACATGGAGCACGACCCGCTCGAGCTGCACGACATCGCCAACGAGCACCCCGACATCGTTTCCAAGATGTACGCCGCTTACAAGGCCTGGTTCAAGGACGTGTCGTCCACGCCGCGGTTTCGAGCCGGTCCGGATCGCGCTGGGAAGCCCGCGCGAAAATCCCACGATCCTGACGCGGCAAGACTGGCGCGGACCGCGCGCCGGCTGGGAACTCAATGACTTGGGCTTCTGGGAGGTCGAGGTCGCTAAGTCCGGCCGGTTCGATATCACGCTGCACGTCACCCCCCGAAAGTTTCCGACCACGGCTCCATTTTGCGCTCGGGACCTGCAGGCGTAAAACGTCGCTCTGCGCCCGCCCAGACCGAGTGCTCGTTCGCCGGCGTCGACTGGCCGGCGGGTGCAGGCCGGCTGGAAGCCTGGGTCGAGGGAAACAAACATCGGGGCGGTGTGCTTGATATCGGTGTCCGCCGCATCGCCAGATGGGGAAGATCCGATGAAACTGCGACCCTGAGCGACGTCAATCACGGTTGATGTTGGTCTTAGCGGCGTTAGTCTGGCTGGTGGCAATTGCGGCCTTCAGCCCGTTTTACACTTTCCATAGACGCGCAACGGAATCCTTGCCAGTTGCAGCCCCCCGTTCGCACCCGCCTGCGCCGCTGTCGGCGCAAGCCCCGACGCCCAAAATCGACCACGGCGCGTGAAGCCGTCCCCCCAGGTCCGGCGCCCGAAGGGATGGTCTGGATTCCCGGCGGCACGTTCTGGATGGGGGCCGACGATACGTCGATGCCCGACGCCAAGCCGGTTCACGAAGTGACCGTCTCCGGGTTCTGGATGGATCGGACCGAGGTCACCAACCGCCAGTTTGCGCGATTCGTCAAGGAGACCGCCTACATCACCGATCGCCGAGCGCCCGCCCGACCCCAAGGACTTTCCCGATGCGCCGCCGGAGAAGCTCGTGCCTGGCTCGATCGTGTTCACACCGCCGGCCGGCGGGTCTCTCTCGACGATCCCCTGGTCTGGTGGCGCTACGTCCCCGGCGCCAACTGGCGGCATCCGGAAGGGCCCGGCAGCACGATCGAAGGGAAAGACGACTATCCCGTCGTCCAGATTTGCTGGTACGACGCCGTCGCTTACGCCAATGGGCCGGCAAGCGGCTGCCGACCGAGGCCGAATGGGAGATCGCCGCGCGCGGCGGCAAGGCGCGTGCACGTTACGTCTGGGGCGACGAACTGCGCCCGGGCGGGAAATGGCAAGCCAATATCTGGGAGGGACATTTCCCCGATCAGAACAGCGCGGACGACGGATTCGCCCGCACCGCTCCGGTCGCGACGTTTCCCCCCAACGGCTTCGGCCTGTACGACATCGCCGGCAACGTCTGGGAATGGTGCAGCGACTGGTATCGCCCGGGTTACGAACAACTCGACCCAGCGCGACCCGGCCGGGCCAGCGTCGAGCTACGATCCCAGCGAGCCCGGCGTCCCCAAGCGCGTCCAGCGGGGCGGATCGTTCCTGTGCAGCGACCAGTATTGCACCCGCTATCTTCCCGGTGCACGTGGGAAGGGTGCTCCTGACAGCGCGGCCTCGCATGTCGGATTTCGGTGCGTGCGTCCGCGAAACTCGCCGATTGAGGGCGAGTGTCCTCAGCCGACCTAATCTTGGATCTGCCGCCGGCCTAGAGTTTAGAGAGCTTAAATAGTCGTAAACGAGCATTACAAGGCCATCCGCTCGGGACATCTGCTCGTGCACAATTTGCCACGTCATCGGTATCCGGCTCCACGAGAAGCTTGGCCGCGGGGCATGATCTGATAAGATCGACCGGCCTTCGGGCGGCGGGACCTATGGCGGAGTGATCCGCTAGGCCAAGGAGACTCTCGCGCCGTGTCCAATTGGCTGCAGTACGGCGTTAACTGGCTCTTTTCCGAGTTCCTGACGCACCTCTGGGCTTCTTGCTGGCCCTCGTGCTCATGGCCGGTCTGCTTCGCGCAGCGACGTTCGCCCAGCAGCACGATCGCCTGGCTGCTGGTGATCCTGATCTGGCCATACGTCGGCGTGCCGCTTTACATCATGTTCGGCGGCCGCAAGATCCACCGAATGGCCCGCAAGAAAAAGCCGATCTACCACCCAACCACCGGGTCTCACGGCGACAGCTCGCACGACAATGTAGGCAGGCTGCTGGCCTCATACGGCGTTCCGCCGGCGACCGCGGGCAACCGAGTCGAGCTGGTCACTTCGGGGGTCGACGCCTACGAGCGTGTCATGCGGCATGATCGACGCAGGCCCGTTCGACCATCCACATCACCACCTACATCCTTGGCCGCGACGAAGGGAGCCAGGCCCTGGTCGATCTGCTGACGCGGCGAGCGGCCGAAGGCGTGTCCGTTCGTTTGCTGCTCGACGACGTCGGTTCCTGGCGCATCCGACGGCGGCATCCTGGCGCCGCTTGATCGACGCCGGTGCCCAGGTTGCCTATTTCATGCCGATGCTTCACATCCCGTTTCGCGGCCGCGCGAATCTGAGGAACCATCGCAAGCTTGTGGTCGTCGACAGCCGAATTGCCGTTGTCCGGCGGCATGAACCTTGCGTGGCCCTACATCGGGCCGCCGGGCTCAGTCGGCTTGTGGCGGGATTTATGCGACGGTCGTCGAAGGTCCGGCGGTCGCGGAGCTCGAGGCGCTCTTCGCGTCCGATTGGCGGTTTACGACCGGCCAGGACCCGACCGATGGCCATCGGGCTCGGTTCGGATCAGGGACTTTCGCGGATGGAGTCGAGCGTGGTCCAGGTCGTCGCGAGCGGTCCCGATGTCGCCGGCGATCCGCTTATACGAGTCGCTGCTGGCCTTGATCTTCGCGGCCCGCGACCGGATCTGGATCGTCACGCCCTACTTCGTCCCCGATGAGATGCTCGCGCGGGCTCTCACCCTGGCCGCCCGCCGCGGAGTCGACGTGCGCCTGATCGTTCCCGCGCGCTCCAACCACATCACCGCCGACCTGGCCCGCGCCGGCTATCTCCGCGACCTGCACGACGCCGGCGGCCGCGTCTTGCTCTATACCCCCGTCATGCTCCACGCCAAGGCCGTCGTCTTCGACGACCAGCTCGCCGTCATCGGCTCGGCCAACATGGACATGCGCAGCCTGTTCCTCAATTACGAAGTGGCCTTGTACGTTTCGTCGCCGGTCGACGTCGGCATAGTCGCCGACTGGGCTCGCTCGCTCATGGCCGATGCACGGCTCGAACTCCCCACGCCGGGCTGGGCAATCGAGACTCTCCGAAAACGTCGTGCGGCTCTTGTCACCCCTGTTGTAGAAGCCGTAAAGGTAGGCCTTTAGAATGCCTGCAACCGGAAAGCCTCTGGTACAAGGATGCCATTTTCTATGAAGTCTACCCGCGTGGCTTCTCATGACGCCAACGGCGACGGCGACGGCGACCTGATCGGCCTGACCTCCAAGCTCGACTACCTCCAGGAGCTGGGCATCGACTGCCTCTGGCTCATGCCGATCTATGCCTCGCCGCTCAAGGACGACGGTTACGACATCGCCGATTTCCGCCAGATCCACCCCACGATCGGCACCGTCGCCGACTTCGAGGCCTGACCAAGGCGGCCCACGCCCGCGGCATCCGGATCATCGCCGACCTCGTGGTCAACCACACCTCCGACCAGCACCCGTGGTTTCAGGAGGCCAGGCGCGACCCCGCCTCCCCCAAGCGTAACTACTACGTCTGGAGCGACACCGACCAGATCTACAAGGGAACGCGCGATCATCTTCCGGGACACCGAGACCTCCAACTGGACCTGGGACCCGGTCGCCCGCCAGTATTTCTGGCACCGATTCTACAGCCACCAGCCCGACCTCAATTTCGACAATCCCGCACGTCAAGAAGGAGATGCTCGACATCATGGCGTTCTGGCTCGACCGCGGGATCGACGGGTTCCGAGTCGATGCCGTTCCTTACCTCTTCGAGCGTGAGGGGACCAACTGCGAAAACCTGCCCGAGACCCACGACTTCCTCAAGGAGATGCGCCAGTTCGTCGAATCGCGTTACCCGGGCTCGCTGCTACTGGCCGAGGCCAACCAGTGGCCCAGCGACCTTTTGCCCTACTTCGGCCAGGGCGACGAGTTTCACATGGCCTTCAACTTTCCGCTGATGCCCCGGCTCTTCATGGCCATCCGCCGCGAAGACCAGCGGCCCATTGATCGACATCATGAACCAGATGCCCGATATCCCCGTCGAACTGCCAGTGGGCCCTTTTTCTGCGCAACCACGACGAGCTCACTCTGGAAATGGTCACCGATGAAGAGCGCGATTATATGTACACAGAATATGCGCGTGATCCGCGAATGCGGCTCAACCTGGGGATTCGCCGCCGGCTCGCCCCCTTGATGGATAACGGCCGCAGACAGATCGAGCTCTTGCACAGCCTGCTTTTCACGCCTGCCCGGCAGCCCGGTGCTTTACTACGGCGACGAGATCGGCATGGGGGATAATGTTCATCTAGGCGACCGTCGGGGAGTGCGCACGCCCATGCAGTGGACGGGCGACCGCAATGCCGGGTTTTCGCAGGGCCAATCCGTCGGCCCTTTATCAGCCGATCATTCTCGACCCGATCTACCATTACCAGGCCGTCAATGTCGAGGCCCAGCTCGCCTCGCCGACGTCGCTGCTTGAACTGGCTGCGCCGACTGATCAAGGTCCGGCGCGAGCACAAGGTCTTCGGCCGCGGCAGCCTCGAATTCATCCCCTGCCACAACCGCCACGTCGTCGCCTACGTCCGGGCATATCAAGACCAGGCCGCGCTTGTCGTCAACAACCTGTCGCGGTTCTCGCAGCCCGTCGAGCTCGACCTGAGCCGCTACAACGGCATGTCATTGACTGAAATTGCGGGTAATGTGCGGTTCCCAACGATTAGCGAGCTCCCGTACCTTGTGACGCTGGGACCTCACGGATTTTACTGGTTCCGGCTCGAACCGGGGTGATAAGTCGTGCCCCGCAGATCTGCCTACTTCCGGCTCGCACTGGGGGGCGTGAGAATGCGTGGACGCCTCTCAACCGCTCAACGCGCCTGATCGCATCTCCCACACCCGGCTCACCCAATTGAGAAAATCGCGCACCTCGTCGGGATTCTCGAGCTGGTATTTTGCGGCGGTCGGCCGGCGGGGATCGACGCAGATCGTGATCGCATCGTCAAATGCCAAGAAGGCACTCTCGTCGGTCAGGTCGTCGCCCAGCACGATCGGTAAATCTCGGTCTCCGCCCAAATGCTCGCGGATCCAGATGACTGCCGTTCCCTTGTCCCAGCCAATGCGGGGGCGGATCTCATGAACCATTTTTCCAGCTGTGATCGCGATATCCGGATCGTCGTCGGCAACGGTCTCTCTGACCACCAATGCGAGCTCGATCTGAGCCGCGGGGCTCGACCGGCGGAAATGAACCGACGAGCTCAAACCTTTCGACTCAATCTCGACTCCATCGAGCGCACGAGCCTTGGCCGCGACCCGCTCGGTAACGTGGCACACTTTTGCCTTGAGGCCAGCGGCTACCGGATGCTCGAACCACAGACCGGGCCCTTCGATTTCCAGGCCGTGGTTGCCGGCATAGATTAAGTCCGGCATCCCCACTCGTCCCTTGACGTCGTCGAGTGCTCGGCCGCTGACGACTGCAATCGTTACATCAACCTGTGCCGCCAGTTCGTTCAATGTCTGGCGCGTCTCGACCGGCAACATGGCCAACGTCGGCTCGTCGACGATGGGTGCCAGCGTCCCGTCGAAATCCAAACACACGAGCAGACTTTCGGCCCGTATGAGCCGTTCGTTGAGATGCCGACGGTGGTCCAGCGCACGAGGTAGGTCCCCGGCGGATCGGTTTGAGGGTTTAGATTTCTCAAATTCCATTCAGGATGCCTCAGGTATCTCGAATTTTGAGCAATGCCGACAGGATCTTGCCCGCCCAGCGGTAGACATTGTTGTCCTGCACGGCCGACCGCATGCGCTGCATTCGCTTCTTGCGTTCGGCGGGAGGCATCTCCACCGCCTGACGAATTGCGTCGGCCATCTCGTCGATCGCGAACGGATTGAAGAGGATGGCATCGGTCAGCTCGACAGCCGACCCGGCAAACTGGCTCAACAGCAAGACGCCATCCTCGTCGATTCTGCTGGCGACAAACTCCTTGGCAACCAGGTTCATCCCGTCGTGCAGCGAGCTGACGATGCAAAAATCGGCCATGCGATGAAGCGCCGTCATTTCGACCATCGAGAAATGGCGTTTGAAGTAGATCAAGGGGCGCCACTTCGACGTGCTCCACTTCCAGTTGATTCGCTCGACCAGGCAATCGATCTCCTCGTCGACCGCCCGATACTGTGGGATATGGCCCCTCGGCTAGGGACGCCGACCTGGATGTAAGTGAGCCGCTCGCGATATTCGGGAAACTGCTCGAAAAAGCGGTCGAGCGCCTGCAGCCGTTCGGGGATTCCCTTGGTGTAGTCGATCCGCTCGATGCCAATGCCGATCATGTCGCCCCGCTGGCGGAGCTGTCGATCGAGTTTCTTGATCTCCTGCTCGACCTCGGTGCTGACGGCCAGCGCCGCCTGCCGCTCGAAATCGATGCTGATCGGAAACGGCCGCACCAGGGTCGACTTGTTGTTGCGGACGATCTCGGCCTGCTCATGGTCGATCCGCGCCTCGATCGTGCGGTCGACTGTCTCGATGAAGTTCTGGCAGTGATATCGCAGATGAAAACCCAAGAGGTCGTTGCCGAGCAGGCCGTCGAGCAGCTCTTCCTTCCAGGGAAACACGCGAAACGTCTCGCGGTTGGGCCAGGGAATGTGCCAGAACTGCGCGACGATCAGGTTGGGATTGCGATCCTTGAGGTAACGCGGCAACAGGCCGAAGTGGTAATCCTGGATGAACACGAATGTGGGCCGATCGTCGGCTTCCTCTAGCACCGCATCGCCGAAGAGAGCGTTGACCCTGCGGTACAGTCTCCCAATCCTTGAGCTGAAATACGGGACGAGTGAACGTGATGTGGCAGAGCGGCCAGAGCCCTTCGTTGGCCAGGCCGTGGTAGTAACCCTCCTCTTCTTCCTTGGTCAACCAGACGCGGCGCAAGGTGTACGCGGATCCTCGGGAGGGACGGCGACATGGTCGGATTCGTCGACCGTGGCGCGGTCCGCATCTCCCGACCCGTGCCCAACCCAGACACCGCCGGCGGCCCGCATCACCGGGTCCAGTGCCGCCGCCATGCCGCTGGCAGGACGCTGGCACTCGATCGAGTCCCCCGCGAACCGATGGATGTAGGGCTCACGATTGGCAACGACGATCATCTGGTAATCCGACATCTTTGTGGCGATGAGATCATGTAACGATGCTTTATCCCACATATTTCACCCTTTGTGTAAGAGTTGCCGTCAGTGGTGGGTTTGGTTAATTGACCCCTGCACTGTCGAATCGCTCATCGCATGGATTGCGCGGATGCGGTGGGGAGAGTGAATTTCGATCTCGGCGACGCCTTTGGATAGGAGCCGGGCAATCCCAGCTCCCGGAGATAGCTCCGACCTAAATAGATCTGGTCTCAGGTGTTAGTTGCCACGATCGCTCTGTCGCCTACCCGCCATGACGGTAAGACATGACGGCGTGTCCCTGGGCCGCGAGCAGCGGCAGCCGGTTGGAAGTGTTTTCGACAAGTGTTGCATCGCAAAAATCCACCCTACAACTTTCGTTTATGCAACACTTATACCAACGCGAAATAAAGTCGGCGTGTGACAGTCAAGCAGTCGAAGGAGCACCGGCGACTGGCTGGTTACCCAAGGGCGACTGCGCTCGTTTAGGCCTCAATGACGAGATCTTCGATCGCCTTCAAGTTCGTGGTCCGGGATCGCGTCTGGGGCCCGACCCAAGAGCAACTTCAGGCAGCGGCGGGGCCAGAAGCGTGGTGACGATCACCATGAGGGTGACGGCGCCAAAGAGTCCCGCGTCGAAAACCCTGGTCGCGAGCCCCATCTGAGCGAATATCAAGTCCGACCTCGCCGCGCGGAACCATCCCCACGCCGATCACGGTCTTGTTGCCGCGAAACCAGAACGGGCATAGCCGGCGGCCAGCTTGCCGGCCACGCCCACCACGATCAGCACGCCGCCGGTGACCAGCGCGAACCGGCTCGCCGGCTGGAACGGGTCCAGGGCTCTCAAATCGACCGAGGCCCCCACGGCGACGAAAAAGAGCGGCACGAAAAAGTGGCCGATCTCGGTGATTCCGCGCTCGATCTCGATGGGCTTGCGGAGCCGCCGCGACGAGCAGCCCGGCGGCGAACGCGCCGATGATCATCGCCGAGCCGCATTGCTCGGCCAGCCAGGCCAGCCCGAACGCCGTCGATCAAGGCCATGGCCGTCGCCGTCCCGGGAAGCTCGATCCGGCCGGCCCAGCGAAACAAAACCGGCACGACGCATCCTGCCGACCAGGATCGTCGCCACCAAGAAAGCCGACCGCACTGCGCAGTCGTCTTGACGATACTCCAGAGCGACACCTCTTTGCCTTCGGTCAGTCCCGCCACGACCGTCAGGATCATCAGGCCGAGGATGTCGTCGATCACCGCGGCGCCCAGGATGATCTGGCCCTCCGGGTCGCGCAGCCGGCCCAGGTCGGACAAGCACGCGGGCGGTGATCCCGACGCTCGTGGCCGTCAGGGTCGCACCGGCCATGATCGACACGATGGTCGAGAAATCCCAGGAGCAGGCAGGCGACGAAGCCCAGCGCAAACGGCAACGCCACCCCCACGACGGCCACCGTCAGCGACGTGGCGCCCGACCCTGATGAGCTGGCCCAAGATCGGTCTCCAGACCGATGGCGAAGAGCAGGATCACTACCCCCAGTTCCGACAGCAGGTGGATCGTCTCGTATTCGGGATTCACCAGCCCCAGCCACGATCGGCCCACCACGACTCCCGCCGATCAGCTCGCCCAGAACCGCCGGTTGACCGAGCTTCTGGACAAGGTAGCCGCCGACCTTGGCCACAGCCAGCATCACGACCAGCATTCCCAGGAACTGCGAGATACGTTCAAATGTTCCATAATGCATGGCTGCCATGGTAAGCGGACTTGTCCGCAATGGTGGACGAAGGATAAGATATCATAGCCCCTGACGGATCGGGATCTAGCACTCCACCGCTACACGCCCCGCGGTCCGCGACCCTGAAACAGGCCCGCCTCGATGATCGGCGGACAAGAAATCCATGAAGCGACGAGATGATATCCGAAACGTGGCCATCATTGCCCACGTTGACCATGGCAAGACCACGCTGGTCGATGCGATGCTCCGCCAGTCGGGGCAGTTCCGCGCCTCGCAGCTCCAGGGAGAGCGAATCCTCGATTCCAACGATCTGGAGCGCGAGCGCGGCATCACCATCCTGGCCAAGAACATCGCCATCAACTACGGCACGACCAAGATCAACATCATCGACACGCCCGGCCACGCCGATTTCGGCGGCGAGGTCGAGCGGACGCTGCAGATGGCCGACGGGGCCTTGGTCCTGGTCGATGCGTTCGAGGGGCCGATGCCCCAGACCAAGTTCGTGCTGCGCAAGGCGTTTGCCTGCCACATCCGGCCGATCGTCGTGATCAACAAGATCGACCGCCCCGATGCCCGGCCCAACGAAGTGCTTGAACGAGATCTTCGACACGTTCGTCGAGCAAGGGGCCAGTGAAGAACAGCTCGATTTCCCTTATATCTTCGCGTCCGGCAAAGGGGGTTTTGCCTCGCACGATCTTGCACGCCAGCTTCGGGAGACGTCAAGCCGCTGTTCGATATGATCGTCGACAAGGTACCCGGCCCGTCGTCGATCCCGATAGCCCGTTTCGCATGCTCTGCACCACGCTCGACTTTTCGGAATACGTCGGCCGGATCGCCATCGGCCGGATCTACTCGCGGGACGAGTCAAACGCGGGCAAAAGGCCGTCCTGATCAAGAAGGGCGACGTCAACGTCAATGGCTCGATCGACAGCGTGATGGTCTTTGACAAGCTGGGGCGAACCGAGGTCGAGGTCGCCGAGGCCGGCGACATCGTCGCCATCGTCGGCCAGAGCGCCGTCGACATCGGCGACACGATCGCCGATCCCGAACAGCCCGTGGCATTGCCGCGCATCGAGGTCGACGAGCCGACACTCTCGATGCTCTTCACCGTCAACGACTCGCCGCTTGACCGGCGAGGGGCAATACCTCACCTCGCGGCACCTGAACGATCGGCTCGAGCGCGAGCTCAAGTCGAACGTGGCCCTGCGGGTCGAGCCCAGCGACGACCGCGACGCGTTCATCGTCTCGGGCCGTGGCTTGCTTCACCTTTCCGTCCTGATCGAGACGATGCGGCGCGAAGGCTACGAGCTGGCCGTCGGCAAGCCCGAAGTCATCTTCCGCGAGATCAACGGCGAGCTCTGCGAGCCGTACGAGTTCCTGGTCGTCGACGTACCGCACAGCCACATCGGCCCCGTGATCGAGCTCTCCGGGGCACGGCGCGGCGAGATGGCCAAGATGGACGTGAAGGGGGCCTATGCCCATCTCGAATTCTTGATCCCGCTCGGGGATTGATCGGCCTGCGCAACCGCCTGATGAGCGCCACCCAGGGTGAGGCCATCATGCACCACAACTTCCACGAGTACCGGCCCACCAAGGGAGACGTCCCGCGCCGGGGCAACGGCGTGATGGTCAGCCTGGTCCGCGGCCAGATCGTCGCCTTCGCACTCGATAACCTGCAACAGCGCGGCACGATGTTCGTCAAACCCGGCGACGACGTCTATCAGGGGATGATCGTCGGCGAAAACGCGCGCGGCGACGACATGGTCGTCAACCCCTGCAAGGAAAAGAAGCTCACGAACATGCGGGCCTCCGGCTCCGACAAGAACGTCCTGCTCAAGCCGCCGCGCGAGCTCACGCTGGAGCTGGCCCTCGAATACATCGAGGATGACGAGCTAGTCGAGGTCACCCCGTCCAAGATCCGGCTCCGCAAGAAAGTCTTGAGCGAAGAGGGACGCCGGCGGTCGGAGCGGAGTGGGAAAAAGGTCAGCGTCTGACAACGCGACGATCGCCAACCGCTTGGTTGCAGACTGGGCGGTCAATCCCGGCGCCCCAGACTCGCGAGTCAAATCGACGAGCCGAGCCAATCCTCGGCGAGAATGGCAAACAGGTCCGCGTCATGCCAGCGGCCGTCACGCCAGAACTTGTGGCGGGCCACGCCTTCGTGCTGATAGCCGCATTTCTCGTAAACCCGCTTCATCGCCGGGTTCATCGTGTGCCCCTCGATCCGATGCAGCCCAAGCTCACCGAAGGCAAAGCGACTACGGACGTTGACCGCATTCGGTGGCATACCCTCGCCCCCATGCGGAGCGTTCGCCGATCAATAGGCCCCCCGTCGCCCAGCGATTACGCCAGTTGATCCCGTGCAGGCCGATAAACCCGATGTGCCGTTGCGTCTCGTCAACGATCGCCCACACGAAATCGGTGTCGCGCTTGGTCTCGATCTGGTCGAAGAACAATTCCTCCTGGCGGCGGGTAACGCCAAGGTTCAACTTAATGGTGGCGGTGACTTCGGGATCATTGAGCCACAGCAGGGCGTTTTCAAAGTGAAGCGTCCGGTCCGGAGGAACCAGCCGAACCCGCTCGCCTTTGAGTCCGATGATCGGCATGGTCGTCGTCCACTCCATCACGAATCTCTAATTGCTCGGGAAATTTCCGCTTTGTTTGAGCGCCGCCGTGACCGCGCGCATTCGTGCGCGATACTGGTGCGGAGGCTCGAATGGCAGCGGAGCCGCACCAACCTCTTTCGCGGCGGCCATGACTTCCGCCGCTTCCTTCGGCAGACCGTTGTCACCATAGTGGCTGACTGTCTCCGCGCTGAATTTGGCCTTGATGGCCAGCACCGAGTAGTTTCGGCCATTGATAAACAAATACGCGAGCGTGCGGTCGTACGGGTCTAGCGTCGGCGAGCGCAAGAGCTCGACGTCGCTGGCGGCCGCGAATGCCCCTTGCGCAAAGGCTTTCGCTTCGAGACCGAACGGCTGATCGTAGGGCAGATTGTGCTCGAGCCGGCGCACCTCCGGCGTGTCAATACCCAGGATCCGCACGATCTCGTCGCCCTTATCGCCCCAGCGTATGACGACACCGTCTCCATCCTCGACTTTGATCGTCGCCGGGTCGACCTTCACCCGCTGACCGAATGGCCGAGGCTGGGGCTTTGCCGCGGGAGCCTGTTCCTTGGTTTGCGCTTGCTGGGCGCGAGTCGTGGCAAGCCCGCATACCGCGACCATCACAACGGCCAGGCCAATGAACGCCGTGGCAAAGCCGCGGCGGTCCGCTCTCATTCGATCGTCCAGACAATTCATCGTGTTACCTCGGTTTTCAACAGGACACACAGCGGTTGCGGCAAGTTCGGCCTCATGCGACTAAAAGCGTGACTTTACAAACGCAAGACCGTCACGACAAAGCCCCAACGGATCGGGGAAGAGGTCGCGCCAAACTTTGGTCGCCGCCGCCAGAGCTGGAACGCTCTTCCGAACGCCTCGATTGTCAAGTAGCCGTCGTAGCGGCTCTGTTTGAGTGCAGCAAAAAACTCGTGCCAGTGCACTTGCCCCGTTCCCGGTGTTCCACGGTCATTTTCCGAGACGTGAACATGGATCGTTTCAGCCGCGCACGCCGCGATTGCCTGAGCCTGGCCTTTTTCTTCAATATGCGCGTGAAAGCTGTCGTACATCATCTTACAATACGGGTGATCGACAGCGCGGACGAATCGCGCTGTCTGTGCGGCCGTCGTGAGGAAATAGATCTCGAATCGGTTCAGATACTCAACGGCCAGCTTGATGCCGCGGGCCTGGGCTTTGTCGGCGGCTAGCCGCAGCGTGTCGACGCCATACTTGAACTCTTCCTCGGTCGGGCCGTCGCCTGAGAAGATGCCAATGGCCGAGTGGGTCGGCCCGCAGAGGATCTCACATCCAAAGGCCTGGCCGCACTCCATCACCCGGTCTAGATGAGCGACCGCGGCACCGCGAATCTTGGGATCCGGGGAGATCGGGTTGGTCTCAGGACCCATAACGGTCACCGCTGTGGCACCCAACCCCAGTCCCTTGAGCCGCTTGCCCAGGCGCTCGAACGGAGCAACGTCGGCGGTGTCGAAGATCGGCACTTCGACCGCGTCAAAGCCCAGCCCCTTCAACTGGTCGAGAATCGCGTCGTGTTCGTGCGTGACGTGCGTGGTCCAGAGGAGCAGATTCATACCAGTTTTCATCTCTCTATGTCCTTCGGCGAAAGGTCACTTCCCAAGAACGTCTTGACGATAAAAGAGCGAGAGCAAGTAGAGCCCCGTGCAGGCCCATGCCAGGCCGAGCAGAAGGCCGACGGTCTCTTGCCACGAACGGATGATTCGGCGCGTGCGGGAGCGACGCAGATAGCCCCCAGCCAGAAGCGCAAGCGTCATGTAGAGTGCCATCAGCGGCGTTCCATAGAAGTAACAAATCGCGCTCATTGAACCTGCGGTTCTTCCTTGGACGCGTTGATACACGATTGGGGGCCAGAGCAGCCAGGCCGCCGTTCCCTGTGCAAACCAGAGGAGCCGACCCGCTCCCCATGGTCGATGTCGAGCCGTTCGCAAGAGCAGCGGAACTCCCACCAGCGAGACTCCGCCAAGCACGAAGACGAACACAAAAATCACCTTGGCGATGTGATCGTCGGGACCATTGCCCATGTTTCTCGAACGAAGCTCACCCAAGGCCAGCCAGATCCCGACCGTCGCGCCGGCGATCAAGAGCATGGCGAGGCCGATGCTCAGAGCCGATTCGCCAGTGCGGGGCTGATCCTCGATGTCCAACGAAGACCTCCTCAGACCGGCACAACCGACTCCCATTTGCTGTTTTCGGCCGAGTCGAGCACGGCATCACAGACGGCCTGCGTCGCCAGGGCATCGCGAAACGTCGGCGCGGTCGGCTGTCCCTTGCCGACGTTTTCAAGAAAGTCGGCTAACTGATGAACAAACGTATGTTCGTAGCCGATTTGTAGACCTGGCACCCACCAGTTTTTCATATAAGGCATATCGCCATCAGTAACGTGCACCGAGTGCCAGCCTCTGACAATTGACTCGTCGCGATGATCGAAATACTCGAGACGGTGCAGGTCTTCGAGATCCCATTTGATCGATGCTTTTTCCCCATTGATCTCGAACGTGTAGAGCGCCTTGTGGCCTCGGGCATACCGGGTCGACTCGAACAATCCAAGTGAGCCGTTGTCGAAGCGGCACAAGAAAGCGCAGGCGTCATCGATGCCGACCGGCTCGACCTTACCTGTAAGATTGTGCGTGCGCTCCTTGACAAACGTTTCGGTCATAGCGGACACGGAGTTGATCGAGCCGTTCAACCAGAGGGCCGTGTCGATGCAATGGGCCAACAGGTCGCCGGTGACACCCGAGCCGGCTGCGGCCACATCAAGCCGCCAGAGACCCGTTCCCCCCTGCGGCAAATCAGCCGAGATCGTCCAGTCCTGCAAGAAGTTGGCGCGGTAATGGAAGATCTTGCCCAACCGCTCGGCGTCTATCAGATTCTTGGCGAGCGTCACCGCCGGCACGCGGCGAAAGTTGTACCACACTGTGTTCGGCACGCCGGCCTTCTCGACCGCGTCGACCATCTTCTGACCCTCGACCAAATTCATCGACAAGGGTTTCTCGCAGAGAATCATCTTACCTGTGGCGGCGGCCGCCAGGGCGATCTCGGCATGGGTATTATTCGGCGTACATATATCAATGGCATCGATATCTTTCCGTTCGATCAGTTTGCGCCAATCGGTTTCGGTCGACTCATAGCCCCACTGCTCGGCAAATGCCTTGGCTCCCTGGGCCGTCCTACCGCAAACTGCCTTCAAGATTGGCCGGTAGGGGACGTCAAAGAAATCATTAACACGTTTATAAGCGTTGGAATGAGTGCGGCCCATGAAGCCGTAGCCGACAAGACCGATATTGAGCGGTTTTTTTGTGCTCATGTTAACTCCCGTGTTTGTATTACTCTTTCCATCCGTGGGCATCGCGCACCGCGATCATCGCCGCCAGGATGTCGCTCCAGGTCTTGGGGTCGGTCATGACGGCATTGGGAAACATACAGCCGTCCCAGCAAATGTGGCGGATTTTCTTCGTGAGTTTGCCATTCTCATCGCGTAGCCAGAAGCCCGCGTGATGGGGGATGTCGAGCTTGCCGTTGGGGTCGGTGGCCAGGCAGTGTCGGCCGGTGTGGTCGTGTGTGCCTGAGCCGAAGACCGTCGCGTCGTTTTGGGCCACGTGGAAATCGATGGTCCAAGGGCGTAAGGCGGCAGTCAGCGTTTTGAGTGCGGAATCCAGTGCGGCCGGCTCTTTCCAGTCGTAGTCCTTGGGAAGGATTCTATCTTCTTGAGCATTTTCCCCAAGCGTATAGAGCAATGTATGGGCCATGTCGGCCTGAAATCCGACAGTCTCGGGCTCGCCGACTTTTTCCAGCAAGTCGACCATCGTCCGCCACGAATGCATGCCGCCCCAACAGATTTCTCCCTCGGCGGCTAGTCGTTCGCCGTGGTCGCGGGCGATCACGGCAGCACGTTTAACAGTCTCGGTGATCTTCCTCTGGTTACCCGCGGGATCTTGAGCCCAGTCTGCAGCAGAAGCGGCCGAGTCGATCCGTACGATTCCATCGGGACGCATGCCCAGCTCTCGCAGTTTCTTGGCGATCCGGCAGGCTTTGCGAATCGCTGTCAGGTAGTTATCGCGCTGGCGGTCGTCCCCCATGGCGGAAGCATCAAACCAGACGGGCGCGACCACCGACCCGACGACGAACCCCTTGTCGGCGATCTTGGCGGCGACGGCTTTGAGCGCGTCGTCGCTGATATCGATGTTGATGTGAGGGTCGTAAAGAAAGATGTCGACCCCTTCAAACTTGATCCCGTCAACGCTGGCCGCGGCAGTCAGATTGAGCATGGTGTCGAGGTCGATCGTGGGCTCGGAGCCGGGGCTCCCTTTGCCGACAATGCCCGGCCACATTGCGTTGTGGATTTTGGGAAATGTGTTTGTATGGCTGCCACCCATGAATAGTTCCCCGTCTGAAGCTTTGGTCTGTTTGATCCGGCTCAGCTGCTTAATTCAGGACGTCGCCATCGATCCGCGGCCGGATCACTTCGTCGCGGCACTCATTTGCCAGATTTTTTATTGTGGTCCCCGACCTTGGGCAAATCGGCATGCGTGTCCGGCCCGAAATAGCGCAGGCTCACGAACGGCTCGCTGCCCGTGTTGTGGAACGCGACCCCTTCGGCTGCCCGCTTGGCAGTGACGAAAACCTCGTCGTGAGTCATCTCGCCGAACCGGATGAAGTTCGGGCTGTCGACCGCCAGCTTGCCGATCAGGCCGCTCCCCTGCACCACGATCAGACCGTAAGCGCCCGGGTCCTTGATGGTGACCGAGCGGCCGGGCTCGACGGTCAGCTCGCAGGCGCTGAAGAGCTGCTTGCCGTCGACGCTGCCGTAGACGATCCACTTGTCGACGTAGCCGGCTGAGTTGCCTCCGGAACGCTCGATCGGCTCGAGATAATTGTGCTTCTTGAACTCGGGGTCGACGTTCTTCTCCCAGTCGAGCTGCTCGACCAGGTAATCGAGGTCGTGGTGGTGCGCTTCGGGGACGTCCTTGACCAGCAGCTCCCACGGAACGCGCCGGCCTTCGACCATCGATTGGTACATCCCGAAGACGTCGGAGCCCCACTGAGGCTCGTAGGTCACCAGCGAGCCCGGGGCGTGCAGCACGTCCGGCGGAACCAGCCAGCCGGTGCCGGGCTTGAGTCGATACGCCTTCGAGAGATCCAGGATACCGTTATCCCCCTGGTTCCAGCGCTCGAGGCAGCGATGGATGTCGGCCTTGGTCGTTCCGGGCTCGAGCCCAAAGAACGTATAAGGGAAATTGTTGCCGGTCCAGTTGAGCTGGGGCGGGAAATAGTAGCTCTCGGGCTTTCCCTCGCGGCCGAGCTTTGGCGGCCTGCTCCTGGTTCTGGTGCATGTGGTGCGGAATCGGCCCGAGGTTGTCGAAAAACTTGCTGTAGACGGGCCAGCGCTTGTAAGTGTTCCACATGCTGGCGCCGATCATCTCGGCACCGAAGAGCTCGATGGCCTCTTTGAGAGTGAAGCGGTCGGCGCCGTGCACCACGTAGCTCAGCCCTTCATCGGGCGGGGCGCCTTCGTTGGCCGCCGCGGTCGTCGAGGCGAACCAGCGCTCGTCGATCCCGCCGCGGTGAGTACCCAGGCGCATAGAGGTCCTCGCGTGACAGCTTGAGGCGGCCGCCCGGCATCAAGAACGACCGCGGCACCCAGGTCGGAGCCAGCCGCAAGATTCCTTCACCGGCTTCCAGAGCTGCGCACTCGCGCGGGGAGATTTTGGTCGCTCATCCGACTTTCTCTCTTTACCAAGGTCAAGCGATTCGACAGGGCCATGCGCCGGGCCACACCCACAACACGCCTTGCCCGGCTGGGACGACGCAGTTCAAGGGGTTCAGCGCCCCTTTTATCAGACTGTCACGTTTTAAAACCCCGGCCTCCGCCACGCAAGCCTCTGCTCACGTTCGCGTTGCAGTTGCGTCACGATTCGCATTTCATTTTGACCGACCATGCCCCACATGGAAACCCCTGCCAGATTCGCACCATGCCGGTTAGCCCCTTTCCCGGCGTCACGATCAATCGATTATGGCGAATCGCGGAAATAGTCGATCACGCCCTGAAGGATCTGGTCGAGCGATTTGGTCGGGCGGTAGCCGATCAATTTGCCGATCTTGCTGATGTCGGGCACGCGGCGCGGCATGTCCTCGAAGCCCTCGCCGTACGCCTGTTCGTACGGGACGACACGAATCTCCGAGTCCGACGCCGTCAGCGCCTTGACCCGCTCCGGCCAGGGCGCGGATCGTCACTTCCTCGTCCGATGCCGATATTGAAGACCTCGCCCACGGCGGTCGGATGATCCATCAGCTCCATGAGGCGCCGACGACGTCGCTGACGTCGGCGAAAGCAGCGCGACTGGCTGCCCATCGCCGTGAATCGTGATCGGCCGGCCCGTGAGGGCCTGCTTGATGAACGTCGGAACCACCATGCCGTATTGACCGGTCTGCCGCGGGCCGACCGTGTTGAACAAGCGGACGATCACCGTCGGCAGCTTTCGCTCCCGCCAGTACGCCAATGCCAGGAACTCGTCGATCGCCTTCGAGCAGGCGTAGCTCCATCGCCCCTTCGACGTCGGGCCCGAGCACGAGGTTGCCGTCCTCACGAAACGGGACCTGCGTGCTCAGGCCGTAGACCTCGGAAGTCGACGCGATCAGGACCTTTTTCTTCTTCTTGTTGGCCTGGGCCAGCACGACCTCGGTGCCGTGCACGTTGGTCTCGATCGTTCGGACCGGGCTCTCGACGATCAGCCGGACGCCCACGGCCGCCGCCAGGTGAAAGACCACGTCGCACTGGTCGACCAGCTCGGCCACGGTCGGCGCATGGTGGACGCTCTCGATCGTGTAGTGGAACCGCGGATGCGCCCGCAGGTGGCGGATGTTGTCGATGCTCCCGGTGGAAAGGTCGTCGAGGATGAAGACCTCGTCCCCGCGCCCCAGGTAGGCATCGGCCAGATGCGACCCGATGAAACCCGCTCCGCCCGTGATCAAAACGCGCATGAATCGGATTCTCCAGTCTGACGATCCCACGAGAGCACGATTATACACCTAGCCCTCGAATCTGGTATCGTGAATGGATCTCCGATCGTCGAACGAGTGAATGGAAATCGCCGTGGAAGTGGCGTAAGAATGCTTCAAGGTGCTCTCATTTTTGCCGACATTGACACCCAGCGTGACTTCCTGGACCCGGCCGGAGCGCTCTACGTTGCCGGCTCGACCGAAATCTTGCCCAACCTGCGTCGACTCACAGATTTCGCGATAGCCCACAACATCCCGATACTTGCGACGGCCTGTTCCCATCATCGCGATGATCCCGAACTCCGGATCTTTCCGCCGCACTGTATTGCAGGTACGTCCGGACAAGCACGCGTGGACGCGACGGCATGCCCGACGTCAGTCGTTCTTGATATCGAGCAGCGTCTCCCCGGCGAACTGCCCCCTCATCTGACACTTCTCAAACGCGAACTGAGCGTTTTCAGCCGCCCGGACACCGTGGACGTTGTTACCCGCTACAATCGGCAACAGCCCACGTGCGTTGTTTACGGGGTCGCGACCGATTATTGCGTACGGGAGGCTGTGGAGGGACTTGTGCAACAGCGCTGCAAGGTCGCGATCTTAGTGGACGCCATACGCGCGATCGACGCCTCGGCAGAAGCGTTGCTCTTGAGCGAATTTGCCCGCCGGGGCGTGCTGCTGACGCTCACGGAGATTGTCTGCGGCGATTGATGAATATTATCAACCTGTTTTGCTTCCAGCGGTTATTTCGCGGAGTCGGCAGGGATAAAATGCCTTGGAGGCAATTGGATGATGCAAGACAGGTATCGCAACCGCTATCGTGTTCCGCCAGCATCGGACCGCGTTCGGCGACAAATTGCGCTCGAGGCCGCGCGTCGTCTGTTCGGCACGTTGCTTCCCGATCGCAACGGCCGTCCTCTCAATTGGCTCGACCTGGCTAGCCCCAACGATCTCTACGTGGCCAAACGCAAGGCCGCAGCGGTACTAGGCCACCGCGTCCGGCCGGGCGATCTCCCCTCCGATGCCGAGGTCCGTGTGCAAATGGCGTCCCTCGATCGCGAATCCGGCGGCGAGTCCGAGCTGCTCGAAACAATGCCCGAACCCGCAGCTGATACAGCCCCGCTATCGCTGACCGATCATCTCGACCGGTTCGCGCTTTACAAGATGCGACTGGAACCGCTCGAGACGGTCAAACAAAACCCCAAGTATCACCCCGAAGGGGATGCACTCTTTCATACTCTGCAAGTGTTCCACCTCGCGCGCGACGCACGGCCCTACGATGAAGAGTTTCTGCTGGCGGCGCTTCTGCACGACGTCGGTAAGGCCATCGATCCGCAAGATCATGTCACCGCCGGCATCGAAGCCCTGCGCGGGGCGGTCACCGAGCGAACACTGTGGCTGATCGAGCACCACATGGATTTGCTCTCGTGCCGCGAACGGCCACGACCCGCCCGCCTTAAGCGAGCGTTAGGGTCGTCGGAGAATTTCGACGACCTCAAGCTGCTCCGTGAGCTCGACGACGCCGGCCGGGTACCTGGTCAGCAGGTCGACTCGCTCGACGAAGTTCTTGCCTATCTCAAGGGACTAGAAGACGAGAGTTACCTGGATGAATAGCGGCCACTGTGACCCTTGGCGATCTTCCGCGTGCGCCACCCGGCCACATCCCAGACCTGACGTGCTCCATCGTTGCCTGCGGAGACGAGAGTTTGGCCGTCGGGAGAGTACGCGAGGGCCGACGCACCTTGGGTGGACGCGGACAGCATTGCCCGTGCGTGGCTGGCCCTTAGGTCCCAAAGCAGAACGCATGGTGAAAACGAGCACGCGGCTGCCAGCGTGCGGCCTTCAGGGGAAAACGCAAGAGCTCGTGGGGCGTGCATGAAGCGACCGATTAGAGTCGGATCGCCCGGTGACGTCAGGCGTAGGATCTTCAGGTCGCGGTTGACGCAAGAAATTGCCAGCGAGCGTCCGCAGCGTGAGAAAGCAATCGAGGCAATACCGGTAGAGAAGCGACGCTGGCAGGTCACGGGGTATCCGGCGGCCATCTGTCAGAGGTTGAGGAGTCCATTCATTTCCACCGATGCGAGCGTCCCTCCGTCCGGCGAGTACGCCAGGGCGTTGACTGACGAAGTATGAGCCCGCAATACCGCGCAGACTGTCAATGACTCGCAATCCCAGAGGACAACCGTCGAGTCCAGCTTCCCGCCGGCCAGTATTTTGCCGTTCGGACAGTATGCCAGCGAACGGACACCCTCAAAGGCGCCGGGTTGGGTCTCAACGTTTCGGCCGGTTTCGACGTCCCAGATGGCAGCGTCGCAATTCGAGTCCACCGTAACCAAGGTCTTGCCATCTTGAGAGAAGTCGACGTAGTTCACTGCCCCGCTGTCTGACGCCTGACCGACCCACATCTGACCATCGGGCTCGGATGTGGCGTCTCCAGTCGTCACCGCCAATGACAAGATCAACACGACGATCAGGACGTTCACGATCGATGACCCGCTCGTATTGGGTGGCAAAAATCGACCTGGTACCGACCGGAATCGCTGGGTCAGACCGTAACGAACACCGTCAAAAGAGTCGTCCCATGGTCCGTAAGCCCTTGTCATGATCGTGGCGATCCTCGATTGCACGAATTTCAACGAATATCCTCCCAATTGATCACTTCGCCTCCGTTGAATGTGACCAGGGCACGGAAGGTTGAAGGCGCGATCGTGTTGGAGATAAAAAGCACGGAACCATCGGCGAGCAGAACATTCGTTCCACCGTTATCACGGCCGCTGGCGTGACCGTTGAGGATATTCGCGTCATTGAGCTGAGGATCGACTTCCCAGTCGTCGGGCTTGGTCCAGACGACCGCATGGTCGTCGCCGGCGTCGAAGACCATGATCGTCTTGGATGTCCCGTCGGTGATTTCGCGGATCTTGACAGGCTGATCACCTCGAAAAATTGTTCCTGAGCCGCGCGGGGTCAGGTACCGCGTCTTACCCTGTAGGGTAAGCTCGCGGCCCCCCCCGGACAGCGATACACGCCCGGCATCTTTGAAATCAACATGCGATTGTGAGGACTGTCCCAGGGCTCGTCGAGGTGGAACTCACTGTAGAGGTTCTTGGCATCAAGGTATGGTAAGATCAGGACGCGCCAGCTCAAGAGCGGCGTGCCCGTCTGATTGCGGCGAAAGGCAGGCGGAAACGTATTCTCCGGGGAATTCGCCAGTTAGTTGTGGATTGCAAGGCCGATCTGCTTTTCATTTTTAACGCACGCGCTGTAAATGGCGCGTTGCCGGAGCGGCCCCGATGCGGAATTGATGAGAGCGGCGGCGGCTTTGGCGTCGACAGTGAGCGTGATGCGAGCGCCCGTAACGTCGGGCTTGGCGCGAGTCGAACGCGCTCGACTGCCGCGGACGTTCCCGCAAAAACCGCGTTGTGAACCGTCGCCACAGCTGGGGCGCCGCCGCGCAGCAGCCGGCCGATCTCCGCGCCATCGGTCCCCTCCCCCAACGGTATGACCGCGAACGGCAAGCCCGGGATGTCGTTTACGCTGTAAAACAAGTTTAACTCGTTGGCACCCGCCCGGTGAAGCGCGTCGAACACGTGCAGGCTCCCCTTCACGTCAAGTATCGGGTCTGGCGGCTTTTCGTCGAACAGTCGCGACGCCAGCCCCGGTAGGTCCGCTCGCGTCAGGTCTACTTGCACGACGAACATGACGTCCGTTTCCACAAAGGGCGCGATCGCATTCACTCGGAGATCGGGTTCCCGTTCGCCGGGTACCTGGACGAAAGCCAAAAGCATGAACGCCGCGGATAGCACAGACATAGACGGTGCTCCCAAAATCAGCTGAGGCATTTTTCCTTGTGTGTTGGCGCGACACCGGCCGAAAGCCCGCGTCAGTTAATGGCTAAGATTCAGCGAGTAACGAACCGTGTATTGCGGGATGCGGGTGCGCTTGCGCCGGGAGGGTACGAGGCCGAGACGATCGCACCTTCCCGTTCCAATTGATAACTGAATGGCTTGCCGGTGCCGGAATCGAGCGGAACAGGCGCCTCGGTGATCTGGTCCAAACCAGCAGGAAACTTGCCGTGGACCGCGGTGTAAATCCGGATCGCCTCGATGCACTGAATCGCGTCGAGGTTTCGATCGACGCGTAGCTGCGCGATTTGAACAGAAGCAATCGACGGAATAAGCATTGTGAAGGGCCTCGACAGCGGCTTCATGTGGTCTTGTGACCGGTGTGCGATTGCCCATCTGTCCAAGCCCTTATAGGCTTGGGCATAGGATAGGTTCGTCCATTTAAAGAGATCGTCGCGCGTCTGCTGGTACGATTGCAACGTGTGCAGGGCGGCCACCTGCATGGCTGGCATTGCCTCGACTTGCGAGGCTGGCCGGCCCTGTGCGATCAGGGCACGCTTCGCATCGGGATAAACCTGGGCGACCAAGGCGGCCAGTCCGACTTGTTGAGACCAGTCATCGAGATCGGACAAGCCAGAGCCAAAAGGCGAACGATCGGCCCACCCGGCCAACTTGAAGAGTTTGTGCTGGAGTTCGTTGCTAAAAACACGGGCTTGCTCGCGGGTCCAGGGAGCCGAGTCGAGCTCGAGAAGCTGGGGAACCTCTTTCTCCAGGAGGAACCGCTCGCCGTCATAGGCCGGCGTCAAGTCAATGAAGGGACGCGGGCGATCGGCGAGCGCCCAGTAGAGACTGGGCATCCCCGGGGATTGAATAAGGTCTTCGAGGGGCTTCGTCATCAGGGAACTTAGCGAGATCCCCGACTCGACCGCGTCTAGTTCTGGATCGGACGCAAATTGCGACATGCTACCCCCAACCGTTCGCGAATCGTGGACAAACCCGCTCGATAAAGCGATGCGCCGAGCTCGCCGACGAGCCGGATACCACGGCGAATTGCTCAAACGTAAGACCGCACCACAAGTGGGCGACGATCACCTCTCGCTGTTCCGGAGGCAACGATTTGAGTTCAGCCGCAGCCGTGTCGGGGTCAAGTCGCCATGGAAGCAAATTCGGCTTGGAACCAACCTATCGACCCGGCTGCGGCTTCGGACTCGTGCCGCCGCCGCCGTCGAGCGTCTTCCGCGGCATTGATGGCCCCGTTTCGCACCAAGCGAAAGAGCCAGGCCACGGGGTTTGCGGGGAGAGTGCCCTGCGCAGCAAGCGTGACGCACGCCTCCTGAACCACGTCCTCAGGCGTATCGCACCTTTGCCGCGCGAAGAGCTCGAGGGCCGCCGCGTGCTGATCGACAAGCCGTCCCAGCCAGTCGGAATCCATGCCAAGGTCGCTCTCGGTTCAGCCCTCTTCCACCCTGATGCCCTTCGTTAATATGACAACTGTCAGGGGATGCCATCCCAAGGAAATCGGGAAAAATCTTTGTCGAACATTCAGAAGTTCTTCGGCTCGCGTCTCATTCCGGCCTTGCCCGTCGTCTGCGGGCGGATAGAATGTGGATTCACGGGCATTTCCGCATTCAGGGCAAGGGGTAAGGGCGTGCGAGTTGGCTATTTCGATTGCTTCAGCGGCATCGCCGGCGACATGACCTTGGCGGCGTTGGTCGATGCCGGTATCGATCGCCGGGCCATCCAGGAAGCCGTGACCAGCCTGGGCCTGCCGTGCGAATTGACCTTCGACACCGTACGTCGCGGCGGGATGCGGGCGACATATGCGAAGGTCACGGCCCCGCACGAGCATGTTCACCGCCACTGGCACCATATCGAGGCGATCATCGACAAGAGCGTTCTTACGACTCGGCAGCAAGACCTGGCCAAGCGTATTTTCCTCAAGCTCGGGGAAGCCGAGGCCAAAGTTCACGGCGTCGAGTTGGCGAAGATCCACTTTCACGAAGTCGGAGCTGTTGATTCGATCGTCGACATCGTGGGCTCGGCGGTCGGGCTTGATCTGCTGGGCGTCGATCGGTTTCTTGCCAGCCCGGTCCCGACCGGTCGGGGATGGGTCAAGGCAGCTCACGGTCGGATGCCCCTACCTGCGCCTGCCACCGCGGAAATTTTGCGCGGAGTTCCGCTCGCCGAATCGATGGTCGACGGTGAAATGACAACCCCAACCGGCGCAGCGATCGTGACCACAATCGCCGAGCGGTTCACGTCGTTGCCGGCTCTGACGATCGAAACAATCGGCCTGGGCGCCGGGACGCGTGAAGTGCCTGAACAGGCCAACATCCTCCGCCTGTTCGTCGGGGATATGAACCTCCCCGCCGCGAGCGATCGAATCTGGGTGCTGGAAACTAACCTCGACGACTTGCCGGGCGAGATCATAGGCTACACGATGTCCAGGCTCATGGAGACTGGCGCCTTGGACGCCTTCGTCACGCCCATTCATATGAAGAAGAACCGGCCCGGCGTTATGATTTCGGTCCTGTGCGATGAGGCCAAAATCCCCTCACTCGAAAGTTTGCTGTTTCGCGAGACTTCGACGCTGGGAATTCGCCGATACCCCGTCAGCCGCCACAAGCTGAAGCGCCAGCCCGTGAAGGTCGAGACACCATTTGGCCCTGTTCAGGGAAAACTCGGCTGGCTGGCCGAGCGGCCGCCAACATTTAGCCCGGAATACGACGACTGCGCCCGGATTGCCGCGGCACATTCTGTCCCGCTGCGGGAGGTGTACGACGCCGCTCATGCTGCCTACGCGAGCCAAAACCTTGTGACGGAATCTGCAGGACATGAGCATAGTCACCCCTGACAAAAACTCTCCCAACTTCTAACAACAGCATACCCAAGAGCGCTCGTTCATCCATGGAAGGACGTGATCGATGACGTCGGAATACTGGCTCGTGTTGACGGTCGCTGCGGCGTTCCTGCTCTTGGGGATCGCCGGCTCCCCGCTGGCCTGGGTCGTTCTCTACCATCGCC
This sequence comes from uncultured Isosphaeraceae bacterium, assembly GCA_963850935.1. Classification (GTDB taxonomy): domain Bacteria; phylum Planctomycetota; class Planctomycetia; order Isosphaerales; family Isosphaeraceae; genus CAWFRS01. The sequence continues at coordinate 103,494 of CAWKNT010000020.1, read as the reverse complement.
GGTCACGTCTGGAAATCGAAATGGACCGAAAGTACCAGTACTTGTTCGTCCAATTAAAAGAGCTCGAAAGCCGGGTAGAGCGGCTGCAATCCGCTGGCTCGGATGACCGGCGCCGGCAAAACCCATCTGTTCATCGTGCGACGACGCGAGCAGATTCACCGGCCGAAACGACACATCGGCTTAAATCTCCCTGGTGGCGAACGCCGAATGGGGGCGCTGAAACAGCCCGGCGAGCTCTCGCTGATCGCTGTTCCGAGCCTGGAACCGGCACAGAGCGACCGCGGTGTCACCGTGAATGGCCTCAAAGAGCGCTATGCCGCGATTTGGGAACTCGCCGATTCGGGAGCAACGCTCGAACAGATGGCCCGAGCAACCGGCCAGCCCGTTGGCCAAATCGAATTGATACTCGGTCTGCGCCGCCAAATTGACGGTACGCTTAACAGCACCCCCCACGCACCTCATGATTGAGAACAGTCGGGAAAGCACCGATCCGGCGCCACACGGATGCGTCGAACAGATTAGTGGGACGGTGCTCGACTCGCCGGCGGCAATCGGCCTCTCGAGCGCAATATCCGGCGTAATATTTCGAGGGCACACGGTTCGCAATGAACGAGGCATCGTGAGGTCCTCGCCATGACGACAGCCCAGGTTGGTATTGTCGTCGTGTACGCGTTTATTGTCGCGGTGTGGCCGATTCGTCTGTTAGTACTTCATATCATTCTCCGACGCCAATGTGCGCTTACCCACCAGTCGCCCCGTTACGACCAACAGAGCCCGCCACTCGTCTCGGCGATATTGCCCGCCAAGGACGAGGAGGCCTATCTGGCCCTGTGCCTCGAATCGATCCGCAAGTTAACTTATCCCAACCTCGAAATTCTGGTAGTGGACGATCGGAGCACCGATCGAACCGGTGATATCGCCCGCGAGATCGCATCCACTGACGAACGCATACGTGTCATCACGATCGATGAACTGCCTCCCGGGTGGACCGGGAAGACCCACGCACTCGAACGCGCCTCCCACATGGCGCACGGCCAGTGGCTGTTGTTCGTGGATGCCGATACGATCCATGCTCCAGACAGCTTGGGAATCGTGATGGAATACGCTCGTTCGCAGCAGGCAGTCCTCGCTAGCCTTCTTCCAGAGCTGCGGTGCGAATCGTTTTGGGAACGTGTGATGCAGCCAATTGCGGCTATCACGCTCATGCAGTCGTTCCCTCTGCACAAGATTAACGACAATCGATCGAAATTGGCCTTTGCAAACGGTCAGTATATTCTGATCGCACGGCAGGCATACGACGCAGCCGGGGGCCACAAGGCGGTGCGCGACCGATTTGTCGAAGACATCGCCCTGGCGCAGCGCGTCAAGGCACTTGGTTTTCCAATTCGCGCAGCGCTCGCTCGTGGTGTCGTGACGTGTCGAATGTACGCATCCTTGGCACAGCTCATCAAGGGCTGGAGCCGCATCTTCTACGACGCGCTGGGTCGCAGTTCATGGCGGCTCACGAAAAAACTCCTCGATCCGATCATCTTCTGCCAGACCGGACAGCTGGCATTGGCGGCCGGCTTCATTGTCTTGGCACGGGATGGCGGACCTTTCGCGATATCGCTTATCTTTCTGAGTGTCGCCCATCACGTCTTCATGTACTTCGTATTTCAGCGAGTTTATCGGACTTCAATAGACAGCGCTACCTTCTCATTGTGGTACCCGATCGCAAACTTCATTGTCGATCTGATCTTGATTCGAGCTATCGGCATGTGCTTGACCGGAAATGTCACCTGGCGCGGAACCAGCTACGCCGCAACTGCCTCGGTGCGCGATTTTGGCTCAGACAGCCGGAAATGATCCGCTTCCGAACAAGTTCAATCCATCCATCAAGACCCATTTGCGAGAGTCTCTCTCCAAATCAAAATGAATTCCTTCTGAAATTAATTGCGTCTGCCCCCCTTTTCGCTTATAAGATGGGGAAGTCCGACGGGTTCGTAAGCATCACGAACCTGATATCCGAAGGCCGGTTTCCTTTCCCGCACAATCGGTCTTCCGTGTCGGTTCTTTTGGATCTTAATCAGGGAAATCTCTTCTTTCCGTGGGACTGCATTCCACTGACGTTACTCGATTGAGTCAGTCTGGGTGCTCACGTCTCGGCGAGGTCGGTTCTTTTCTGGCCATCGAATCAAGCGTCTCGTTCACACGGTTGTCCTCTCCAACCGGTGGTAGAAAGGGCGCGAACGACCTTTTTGATTCATGATTTGGAAATCATCCGCAGGAGGTGTCATCATGGATTCAGGCAAACACTTTATTGTAATTGGAATCATTGTTGTCGCTGTCATCGCCGCAGTCGCAGTCGGCGGCGTCGTTGTAACGTCGCACGCAACCAAATCCGCGACGCCCGACGGGAGTACGCTTACGATACCGACCAAACCAGGTGACGGCGGATCGACTGCTGATCCAAAAGACAAGGACTGGAAGAGCCGGCTTACGGATGAGCAGTACTCCGTGACTCGCAGGAAGGCGACCGAACCACCGTTTAGCGGCAAGTACTGGAACTTGAAAGCTCCAGGTATTTATAATTGCGTCTGCTGCGAAACACCCCTCTTTGATTCAAGTACAAAGTTTGACTCGGGCACCGGATGGCCCAGCTTTTACCAACCCATCGAGGATCAGAAGATTGAGACTGAGGTAGACTTCAGCTTGTTCATGCAGCGCACGGAGGTCCTCTGTCATAATTGCAAGGCTCATCTCGGCCACGTGTTCGAAGACGGCCCACAACCTACCGGGCTACGTTATTGCATCAACTCAGCTGCCCTTGACTTCCAGCCTGCTCCCTCCTCGCCGAAAAAAGATGGGTAGAGAAGAATGATGATGCGGACCTGAAATAGCGGCCCCGATCGCTGCAAGAATCTCCCGAAGTGGGGACCACTCGCACGTCTGTCGATGCTTGCGCAGCCCTTTGGCGCGACTGATTTGGGGTCTTGCCTCGTCGTCGATCGAGCTGGCGGCACTCTTGTCGTTCAGTCCGCGTGCAAGTATTATTTCAGTAGAAACTGTTTGACCAGACAGGGCCGAATCAACGTGACACTCACACCAGCCGCACAGAAATTCGTGCTTCACTGGGGCGAGATGGGCCAAGCCTGGGGCATCAACCGGACGATGGCCCAGGTTCATGCGCTCTTGTTCGTCGCGCCGACGCCGCTCGACGCCGAAGAAATCAGCACGTTGCTCGACGTGAGCCGATCGAATGTCTCGACCAGCCTGCGCGAGCTGATCACCTGGGGCGTCGTTCGGCGCGTCCACATCATCGGCGACCGGCGCGACCGGTTCGAGGCTCTCAAAGACGTCATGGAGACCTTTCGCGTCATCATGGCCGAACGCAAGCGGCGCGAGATGGACCCCACGATCGCCCTTCTTGAGCACTGCGTCCACGAGGCCAAGCTGGGCGACCCAGCCGAGCAATACACCCGCGAGCAACTGGAAAAGATGCTCGAGTTCACCAGGATGGTCACCACCTGGTACAGCCATATCGACAACCTGTCGACCTCATCTCTGTCTGCGGCTTTTCCGTGGCGGATCGCTGCTGGCGAAGGTTTTCGGCAGGAGCACACGTTCCAAATCGAAGATCGTCGAACGACCACGAAAAAGCCGAAGCTGGCGCCGGCTCGATCTCTTGATCGTGACTGGAACAGAAACATGTTTGCCTTTTCACTGGATCTGAGCGGGCGACCGCTGCCCGGTCGATTTGCAAACCGTGTTCTAGTGTGCGCGTCTTCACATGCGTGCACATGTCTTCAAAACGGCGTTTGCGGAGCCTGAGGCGGGCGTGCCTGCTTGGTTTTCGGAGCAGTGGCCGACGGGACCGAGGGTGCGGTGGGCGTCGCTTGGAGCTTTTTCACCGTGTCGCTCGGTCGAACCAAGGCCGCTTTCTGTGCCTTCTTTGCATCGGCCTTTTGTCTGGGCATCTCTCTCAGACCGGAATTTCGCGAGGGCTTCGGAATACGCTCGGAACGCGTCATCCTCCAGGTAGCGATCGATCATGGACTGGAGCTCGGTGATCTGAGCCTGGGCCGTCTTGGTCAGCATTGCCGTCTTGAGCTCGGCCTGCCGGTGGGCAGCATCGTCCTTGAGTTGCGCGAGCCGCTGAGCGAACTGATCGCGCGGTGTCAGCTGCGCGAATTCCTTGAGCTCCTCCTCCAGTCCCGCCCAGTCTTCTCCCTCAAGCCTCGCCTTCATCCGCGACTTCCAGCCGTGCCCGCAGCGCCACCAGATCGACGACCTCGTCCCGCAGCGAATCGAGCTGGGTTTCGAGGGCGACGGTGAGCGGCTTGGGATCGACGGCGATCAGGCGTTGCGTCCGCGCTTTCGCCCGGCATCATCGGCAGCTCGACGAATCGGCTCCACGCTGCCGGCAAGCAGCCGCAGAATCACCAGCCCTCTGGCAAACCCCGGCTTGAGCACGATCCGCCCTGCTCGGTCGGTCGTGCCCAGCTCACGAGACTGGCCGTCGGGCACGAGCCGGGCCGTCAAAGTGTAGCCGGCGGCCGGGGTCCTGGTCGGGCCCGGTCACAAACCGCAGTGTGATCGGGACTGTTCCCCGGCTTCAGCCCCACGGCGGCCAAGCTGTTGGGTCGCGAATATCGCTTCGAGAGCGGATCGCGCAGGGCGGTGATGATCGCGCACCGAGCGACCGCTCCTTCCACCGACTCGACCTGAAGATATGTGTGCTTGATCTTCAAGACCTGGACCTTGCCGTCCGCCAGCGATACCAACCGCAACGGCTGAAAGACCGTTCCCTTCTCGACGACTGCCCCGATCGGGCTCGCCGGCGCGATCGATGGCCCCCTGGACGGTCAAGAGTGCGTGGCCCCCCTCCTGTCCGGTGATCACCGCGGTCGGGTTGAAAAGATCGCGTGTGAACTGGAGCATCGCGCGAGGGGCATCCGACAGTGCCGGACACGGTCCGCACCTGCAGCGGCCCAAGCCGCCGTGTCGCCGTGTCGTACTCTCGACCGGTGAATACGAGCCCCGAGCCTGGGTCGGGATCGAGCGACCCGCACGACCCAGACCTTGTCGAACGAGCCGGCGCTCGCAAAAGCGTCGGGCTCGAGCGAGTCGAGCTCGAAGTTGGCGAGCGGGCTCGACGGATCCGCGATCGACACAACCCACGGTGCGCCGATGAACCGCCGCACCAGGACCTGCCACTCGCGGATCAATTCGGCCCTTTTCAGCTCGTCGATCCGCGCGGACGGATCAAACGCCATGTGCAGCGAGATCCGGTACGGCCGCCGCTCGATCGGTTCGGCCGGCGACGCGTCAGGCACGGCCGGCGAATCCTGAGGTGCGCGTCCTGACGGCGCGTCAGCCACGGTCGGTGAATCCTGCCGTGCATGCCCTGGCGGCACGGCCAAGAGCAAGATGCACGCGCACGGACCCAAAATCACCGTCAAGTACGCGCGTCTCAGTGCGTGTTCCAGGGATCCCTGGCGATCCATGGCGTGATCTCCCATGTTGCGATTCCCTGATAAAGGTCCAGCGGCGGATCAGCCGGGTCCCTTCAAGCGATCGCGCCAGGCATAGTGGTCGACGAGCTGCCAGAGCGGTATCACCGGCAGCTCATCGCGCGACTCGCGATCGATCTGGAGTGACCAGTCCCCGCGCCGTCGGCCACTCCGACGGCACGCTCGAGCTGCAAGAGAAGCTGCAAGATCCTGGGGCTGGCGCCCGAGGCCAGCGCGTTGGCATCGGCAGGAGCGTCGTAACCCGGACACAGGAGCATTCCGGCGTCGAACACCGGCTCGTCGCAGCGCAGCACGCGATAAGCCAGATCGAACTCGCCGGCCCGACCGCAGCTCGGCTTCGAGCCGCGACGGCAAAACCTCGGCCGTCTCGATCTCGATGCCGGCGGCTCGAAACGAGTCGGCGAGCTTTGCGGCGATCACCTTCACCTCGGGTATCGCGGGATACTCGAATTTCAGCCTGATGGGCTGCCCTCCCAGCTCCTTGCGGGCCGCCGCGACCAGCATTTTCGCCAGCCAGGGTGCGACTCGAGCGGCTTGACGGCCGGGGCGTCGGCATAGCTCCCCTTGGGGAAAGGCTCCGTCGGCAACCGTGTCCTTGCCGGTGGCCGGGTGCTTGAGAGGTGATCCTCGAGCAGCCCTTTGCGGTCTGACGGCATAGGAAAGTGCGCGGCGCAGCGCGCGGCTGCGCAAGGCCGGGTTTCGGCCGTCGAGCGCGATCACGTGGATCATCGGCTGCGCATAGCTTCCTACCTTGATCTCCGCCGAGTCCGCGAGCCCCGCGACCTGATCGGGTGGAACGTGATCGACCAAGCTCACCTCGCCCCGCTCGCAACGCCCCGACCGCCGACTGGCCCGGCGACAGCCGCATTTCGCGAATTCGCTTGATCCGCGGAACCGGACCGCGGCCTGGCTCTGCCGCCTGGTCGCGTCCGGCGGATCGCCGGCTTGCGTCTTCTGGTCGACTCGCAGCCGCAGTTCGACCTGGTCGCCGTTGGCCGACAGCACCGATAAGTCGCCGCTCACTGACCAGCGGCCGATCCTGGCCCGAGGTCGCCACGCGGCCGTCGATGCTCGCATGGGCCGGGCCCACGGCCCCATGAGCCACAGCGCCGATCCGAAGCGGTGCCCGGTTGAGCCGGACGTCGACCCGCGTCTCATCGGTGATCTCGACCCGGTCGAGCAGGTCGGCCCACCGCGCTTCGAATCCGCGGGGAATGAGGATCGGTCCGGTCGACCAGGTCGCGTGCCACGTCGATCGCCGATACCGGCCGCGATCCGTCGGACCAGACAAAGCCCGGCCTGATCCGGATCAAAAGCCGCCGGCCCAGGTCGGATGATCTCGATCGCCGCTGCGAGCTGCCCGGGCTTCTTCCCCTTGCGGGCTTCCTCGTCGGCACTGACCAAGGATCGGACGATAGAGCAAGCCGGCTCAGACGGGCGTCGGCCGGCGAGCGGACCCATGGCCCCAGCGGAGTCGCGACGTCGCTCACCGCCACTTCGAGCGTCGGCTCCGCCGCGAACGCCTTCTCGTAAAGAGCCATCGCACCCTCCAGCTCGGGCCAGATCCGCAATGCCTCGGTGAGCCCGTCGAGCCGCTCGGGCCTTGGCATCGCATTCGGCATCTTTGACCAGCCCCGCAGCCCTGGCCACATAAAGGGCTCGCATTGGCTTGACGAGCGACATGGTCAGCCACAATTTCTTCCAGTTCGTGCAAAACCCGGCGGCCCCGCGCATAAAGCCCGATCTTCAAGGCCCGCTCGATCCGCTTGCTATAAGCCCCGGCGATCTGATCGAGCAGGCCAGGGTAATCGCGTTTGCGTCCTAAAAGCTCGCGCAATAGCCTCAAGCCGCGCTCGCCATCGCCGTCGATCAGGGTCCGGCTCCCCTCGGCGAACAGCACTCGATTCACATGATCGTCGAGCTTGGGCCAGCCCGGATTCCGCGTCTGCACCCGCAAGCAACACTCGAAAGCCCGGGCATAATCGTGAGCAGTCACCTGCCGAGTCGCACTCCTCCAAGAGAAGATCCTCAAAATATTCGATCTTTTTGATGTTCGAGCGCTTCACCTTGAAATCGCGGACTTCGTTGGGCCCGGCTGAAACAGATGCAGCCTGACTTCGTCGCTCGTGACGCCGTCGGCGTCGACCTTCGCGGCCCGGCAGCTCGAGTCTTGGTCGGTACGCCGACAATGATGTTGCCTTCGGGTGGGATCACCGACTGTTTGTCGCGACCCCTCCGCCTCGCTTCATTCTCCTTCTCGATCGGCGGCAGCGGTCGGGGACTGACCGGCTCGACCAGAAGAACTGAACCGTCGATCAAGGCGATCCGATCGAACGGCTCTGCTCGCAGCAGATCGCTGGTGCCGGGCACCGCAAGCTTGCCGACGTCCTGAGCGCGACAAAACGGAATCGAGCACCACATCGCGATTACAACCGCTGTTGCCGTCACGGCGATCACCAGCTGGCAACGTTCTCCCAGATTCACCGTTTCGCACTTGCAATGATGGATTGTCACGGCCGCTTCTCCACACCTGGATTTGCCGTCAGTGCGCGAACGGTCCCCTGGCCGGCCGGAACCAGTAACTTGTTTGCCCGCCATGATCAAACCGCCGCTTGGCAACACCGAGAGTGCCACCTCCGCGCGGGCCTGGCCATCTGACTGGGCCCGGACGTGCAGCTTGCCCGCGCTGCGTGAGCAACCAGACCGACTGATCCAGTACGACCGGAGCCCCGACGACCGCCGATTCGAGCTGAATCGACCAGATTCGCTGGCCATTACGGCCAAACGCCATCACGCCCCCGGCTCGATCCATCACGAAGCACATGTCGCCAACACCGATCGGCGGACCCGCCAGCGGTGCATCGAGCGCCCAGGATCCAACCGGGCTCAAGTCGCGGGCGGCCAGCGCCCGCACGCGTCGGTCGGCGGTCACCACGATGACGGCGTTGCCCGTCGATGCTGGATCGGCGATGATCCGCTGTTCCAGTATCGCGCTCGGCCTCCCCAACCAGCCGAGCGACCGGATTCCGTCTTGCTTCGCGACCCGGATGACCCGGCCGACGTCTCGGCCAGCACGACGGATTCTTGATCCATTCGGGCAGGGCCGAACCAGGTTCCCTGCCGGTCGCGATCGAATTTGGGCACGAACGGCTCGGCTTGCGAGCGGGATGTCAAGGGATCGATCAGATACGCCCGCGAATCCAGCCCCGGAATCAAGACCCCACTCTCCCCAGCCGATCGGGTCAGCCGCCGGCGCGACTCGGCAGCCCGACCTTGCGCCACGAACCAGGCTTGTCGGGGTCTTGGACCCAGAGAAAACTTCGACCGGTCTTTAGGTGCGATCACCGCAAAGGCCTTGCCGTCGGCCTCGATGCGGACTCGCGAGCCCGGCCGGCAGGGCAAACTCGCCCGGTCGCGGTATCGCGTCGATGACAAAGCCTCCCCGACGCAATCTGTTCGAGCGCGATCCGGATCTCGCGACCGTCGCGGCCGATCATCACCAGGTCGTCCGATCCGGTCAAACCGACGAGTGAGGTCGGCCAGGGGGCGGCAACGATCGTTTTCCAGGCGATCGCGCCGGTTTCGGCATCGATTCCCCAGAGCGCGACACCACCAGTGTCTTCGTCATCGAATGTCATGACCACGAGCCGGCCCGCAGTTTGAATGGGCGCCAGGGCGGGACCGGGCTGCGCCAACGATACTTTGGCCTCGATCTTGCCGTGCTCGGCGTCGAGCTCGAATCGTCCTGAATGACCCGACGCGACCCAGAGCTCGCGGTCTGACCGCGCCAGCGCGAAGGCCGGACCCGACGCGACGCATCGGCCGCGAGCCGGGCCACCGAACGAAACGGCGATTTGGCTCGCGTAATCGCCCACCGAAAACGCCTCGTAGCCCCCCTTGTCGCCGGTCGCCCAGACGATCGAGCCCGCGCTCGCGGGCGCGGACCAGGTCCAGCCGGAAACCTCGAGTTCCTGCACCGGCTTGACCTTCACTCCGTCTTCGTCGACGACCAAGATGTGCCAGCGGCTGTCGGCCAAAGAGTCGTTTTCGGGGATCACCAGAAACCGGCCCAGCTCGACGTGATCGCACACGGAATCGAGCCGTCCAGCGTGGCCCAGATAATCGACCGCGACACACGAGAGCGGATCGCGCGTGAGCACGAACAGGCAATCCTGGCGGCCCAGCACGTAGAGGTGCTGGCCCGATTCGTCGTGCACCGGCGTGCGAGCCAGCGGCCGGCCCAGGTTGACGGTCGATTGCAGCTCTCCCGACTCGAGCGCGATCAACAGCATCTTGCCGCTGGGTAGCACCTGGAAGAGCTGGTTTCCCAGCACCAAGGGGGGATCGCCGACCGGTTCGCCCAGCCGCAGAGCCACCAGATCAGGGCTACCTGTGCGGGCATCGAGCTTGACCAGCTCGTCATGGCGGGCGTCGAAGGCCAGGACCGTCGCCTCGCCCGTGACTGTTCGCGGCACGAACGGCGAGGCCAGATCCGAGCGGAACATGCCACAAGGGGGCTCCCGATATTGCCGTCGATCGCATAAGCAAACCCGTCGGCCAGGGCGAAGACGATCGCCTCGCTCGCGGCGTCGCTGGATGCAGGGCTTCGACTCGACCGCAAGACCAGGCTCGTCGGGGGCCCGAGCGGTTCGGGACGCGGCTCGCGCTCGGCCGGCCGACGAGTCGGGTCGACGACGACTGCGCGACGGATCAGCTCGTTGGCGGCCGTCATCCGCGCAACAAGCTCTTTGTCGTGAGCGAGGTCGGCATACTGGGCGATCAGGCCGTCACGCGCCTCGTACACGCGCGAGGCCGAGCCGTCTGCAAGCGCCTTGTCCATCGCCGCCAAGGCCTGGGTGCGAATCTGCCCCTTGCGAACCGCCGCCCGGGCCGCCGACAGCTTGGCCGGCAGCCGCGACCGGTTGAGAAACGCCAGCGCCGGCTCGCCGGCGACCTGGGCGTGCAGCGGCACCGCCGACTCGGCTTCGGCCAGCGCCTTCGGATCTGCCGAAGCCGCGCGCGATCGGCCAGCCCTTCGCCGATCCTGATTATCAAGCTCGGCCAGGTCGGCCCGCACGTCGCGAAACTCTTCGACATTGCCGACCTGTCGAACATCTGCCGCGATGCCTCCAGCGCCGACGACCATGTTCCCCCTTCGGCCGAAATATACTGGCGGACGTTCGCCATCGCCCGTAGCACGCGTGCCTTGCCGGTGCGCTCATCGTCGGGATTATTCGCCACGAACGCGTCGAAATCGCGGATCGCCGTGCGATAGTCGCCGTCGTCGTAATCCTGGACGCCCTGTTGAATGTCTGGGTCGCAACGGTCGAGGCGATGATCGCCTCAAGCCAGAACCCCATCGCGACCAGAAGCACAAGCGCGACAACCAGCCCAGCACGACCGGCGACGACACGATCCGCTCCCGCCCCGGTGCCTGATAACCACCGGTGAGATGCCTCAGGTGCTCGATCAAACGGCCCAAGCCTGTTGTCGGTGCGCCGAGTGCGACATCATGGCCGACAAATCATTTGAATGGGCGTCACCGGCGCCCTTACTCCGCCGCCGTTTCCGATTCTCCGGTCCATCGTCTTTGGCGACAACCGGTGCTTCCGGCGCTGTTTATGCGAGGCAGAACGGTCCGCGGCTGATGGCCCTTCTCGCTCTGCGGCGTTATAGGCTGGTGGCCCGTGTCGCGCTTCGGCTGCACAGGCCTGTGACCCAAGTCATTCTTGGACTCGACAGGAACGAAAGGCGCCGCCAGCACCTCGTGTCTGCTTCGTCGGTCGAAGGCGCTCGTCGATTGTCGGACGTCGATCAGGTCTTCGTCGTTGCGGAGCAGGAAGATCCGGCACGATCCGACCGCGATCTCGTCACCCTGGTGGATGCTGCCTGCCGTCATCTTGGTGCCGTTGATCAGCACAAACTCGGCGTCCGGCGAAGCCTCGACCCGGAACCGCGGCTTCTTCCAGCGAATCCGGCCGTGCACCGGCCGGATCCCGTCACCCTCCAGGACGCACGTCGCAGGCAGCGCTCGTCCCGAACAAGACGGGATGATCGCGCACAGCTCGACGAACTGAACCCGGCCTTGACCGTCATGTACTTCCAGGGTTGCCATGACGAGGGTCACAAGTAGAGAATTTGTTCGTCATTGAGGAACTCGGCAGGGCCCGCGCTTGCCCTACCGCAGCGTCTCTTGTGCGACCACCTCGAAATCGTAGCTCGCCCCCTTGGGCACGACCTGAAAACGTGTGACGCGGATCTCGCCGGGATTTCGTCCCTTGTACTTGACCTCGAGCTCCGCCAGCCGCCGCTCGGCATCGGCCGAATAAAACTGAAAGACGTTTTCATCGCCGATCTCGACGCCGGCCTTCTTGAACAGCTCGATGTCCGATGGCTTTCGGCCCCGCCCTTGCCAGAGGAAATAGAGCCGGTGGTCGGTCCGCCCGGTGCCATGCCGCTTGGTCGGCGTCGGATCGGAAAAATGAGAAATGTACAAGAGCTGCTCCGGGCTGGCGACCACGGCCAGCTCGACGCCCAGGGCGTCGAGCTGGCGGGCATATTCCTCGAGCGTCCTGGCCGGTGTTGTAGATGATGCTCCAGCGCTGTTCGCGGGCGACGCCGCCGTCGCCGGGCCCGAAGCCCAGCCCGGGCCCGCCCGAGCCCAGCTTGGAGGCACGCTTGCCGCTGGCGACCTGGCCCCCGTTGGGCATGGTCGCTCCCAGGTCGACCTCGGCCAGGCTCTGGCCGGCCTCGGTCACCGTGTCGAGCATCGCCCCGGGCGTCTGCTCGACCGACGGCTCTTCAAAGTCGCCCGCCTCTTCCGGGTTGTTCGAGGCCATCGCGGCCGCGTCGGCCCCCGCGACGTCGACTTTCTCCGTCGAGCCGGCCGTCCCGTCGGGACTGCCGCCCCCGCCGCCGACCTCGATGATCTGCAAGCGGCGCCGTCACCCGCGACGCATAAGCCTGATTGGAGACGTAAACCAGGGCCAGCCAGCCGACGACCAGCATCGCGCCCAAGACCACCGCCATCAAGAACGACGTCACCTTGTCGTAGCTCGACTCGCCGAGCACCGTCGGCTCGATCTCCTCTGCGGGAATCGGCTCGCGCAAGTGGTCTTTACCGCAACGGTCATGGTCATTGGGGCGTGCTCCCTGAAGCTGCCGCGGGCACGGCAGCGCGGCAGGAACGGCGCCGTCCGCTGATGCCGGCATCTTCGTCCTGTCCCTCCAGGTCGAGCGGCCGGATCGCCTGATACCACTCGCGCCACTGCCGCGCCGCCGCGATCCGCTCGTCAGGAGACGAGGGCGTCGGCGGACCCAGCCCCTTGATCTTGCGGCTCAAGAGCTCGAGCCCCAGCCGGATCGCCGTCACGACCTCTTCGTCTTCATTGGGAACGACCATGGCGTCGATCAGTGCCGGCACGACGTCGAGATCGCCGGTCCGGGCCAGCGCCCAGGCGGCGACCCGCCGCACGCCCGGGTCGCGGTCGGACAGCATCTTGCGAAACCGGATCTTGAACGGCCGCAGCGCGTCGGGCCCCTGCGGCGTAGTAACGCTCGACAAGGCCCGCGACCGCCGCGTCGGCTTGCTCGGCACGCGGGTCTTCCAGAACGGCCAGCATCCCCTCGATCGCGCCGTTCATCGGCCGGCTCACCACCCGCCCGCCGGCCACCGTCATCGACGTCAGGTCTTTGGGAAGCTCGCGCCCGCCCAGCAGCGTGCCCGCCCCCAGTTTCGGTGAGATCGTGATCCTGCGGATCGTCTTGGCCGTCGACTTGGTCAAGAACAGGATCGCCCAGACCGTGTTCATCTCGGGCCCGTGAGTCGCCATTCCACGATCCGTCGGGCGTTGAGTCGATTGGATGAAATCGCGCCCCTTGGCGAACCAGTCGACCCGGCCGATCGTCTGGCGATCGCCCAGAGCCCCGACCCGCTCGATCCCGTAGAGCCCGTAGTACGGCGACTGGACCCACGATCGCCGCGATTGTTCGGGACGAAATTTGCACCAATCCACGCGAGCCCCGCTTGATGGCCTGGTCGATCTGGGCGTTGTGGGTCGACGGGTGATAATCCGCTTGAGCACCTCTCGGGTACCGAGCGCCGTCAAGAGCGAGCTGGTGCCGCGCCTTGTTGGCGGTAGCGCTCCAGTTGCCGCTGGCAGATCATCAGGCTGCCGACCCCCGCGGCCGTCATCGACACCGTTTCAGGCCGCGCCGCACCTTCATCGCGGTGGTAATTCCAGCTCCCCGCCGCGCTCTGCACCGACATATACCACTCGGCGGCATGGTCCCAGATCGAGGGCGACACGTCGACCCCAGCGTTTTCCGCTTCCCACATCCCCAGCACGGCATATTGCGAGATCGACGTGTCGCCCTGGGGTCGATTAGTGTAATCCCACGAGCCGTTGGCGTTCTGGTGGCCTTTGATGTACGCGGCGATCGCGGTAATCGCCGATAGATTCGCAACCGGATCGTAATTGGCGAGCGCCATGATCGAAACCGCAGCTTCATACGTCCCTGGCCCGCTGGAATTTTGCGGTTCGTAGCCACCACTCCCGGTGAATCGCGTATGGATCGCGGCAATGCACTTCTCCAAGGCCGGATCGGAGTGCGGCACCTCGGCTTTCACAAGCCCGAGGGCTATCATTGCCGTCTCGCCGACCTGCCGGTTGACGTAATGGCTTTGCAAATAACCAACCGCCTTGACGACGGCCGGCTCCTGCTGGGCGGATGCCGAGGAGCAACAGGCAAGCACCGTGGCCGCGCCACACAGAACCGCGATCGGGCTCCAAGTTACTTCGCTTCGTCTCATCTTTCCTATCGCATCGAAGGGAGTTCCGAACGCCACGAAGTTGCTTCCGTAATTTTATCCATCCGACTCGCCGTTGCGAACGCTTCCGCCCGAATTTCGGTTTTGTGCGGTTCAAATTCGCGATTGATCTGTGCCTAAGTGTGCCTCGGATGTATTTGACTTTCTGCCGGCCGCTCCCCCGCTCGTGGCCATCAAGAGCAAATCTCGCATTCCTGATCGGCCCATCCCATGCGGGGACTTTGGGTTCGTTTCCGCAAAATGATCACTTCGTCGCAAGCGGATTCGCAGAAGATACTTGGGGCGAGAAATTCGCTGCTAGAATTGCGAAAGGCCCGATGGTCAGAATGGGCTGGGAACTCTCGCAGCCACGATCAGTCTGAGCCCACTCAGCGCTCATCACAAAATCCCACTCGGCCGCTTCAGAGCCGTTGCGAACTGCACGGACCGTTTCGATCCTCTGGTTAAGAACACGGTCGCGACGGGACGTTGGCTCGGAAGATCATTGCGGTCGGCTAAGCGATTGTTGTGGGTGCTTTGGTTCAGCAGGGAACTCATCGATTACAACACAAACTCGAGGTTGGCAAGAACGCCGTGAACATGCGGATCGCAAATGACATCCTACGACACGGTGGCTCATTCATGGGCATCTGTGCTGAATTTAATGGAACAAGATGTCTGTACGGAGGGAATATCCCACATAGACCGCATAAAACAGTTAAGATGATCGAGCCAGAGGCCAAGGATCGGGTCTCGAATTGATGTAAGCCCGCGCACACGGGAACTATTACAAACGCCATGGCCGAATGAGGCCCCTGACATGTGCCTGGACCGGCGCGAAAGTGGTACGTGATTAGCCTCCGGAGTGCGATGCTTCTCGTCCTCGCCTGTGGGCTGTGGTTGGGATAGAGAGTCAATCGCGAACGAACAGCGCCGGACTGTGGCCGCAATCCGACGGGCTGGCGGCGGGGTCAACTACGATCACAAAGGACGGCCTTGGGCTCCGGCCTGGCTCCGAAAGCGGCTCGGCGATGAATTCTTTCAAGAGGTCACTTCGGTCCAATTTCTCGAAAGCTCACACTAGCATACAAACCCTTGGGCTCGGCGGCACGAGGGTGACCGACGCCGGCCTAGCCCACTTGAACGGCTTGAAAAGTCTCGGACGGTTGGTTGTGGGGCATGGGGTTACGGATGCCGGCGTCGCGGCTATTCGTCAGGCCCTACCGACGATCGAGATCATTCGCTGAGCCAGCCGTCGCCGTCGGAAAGACCATCCGATTGAAGCGGGAAAGACCTGGGCGTACAAAGTAAAGCCTCATCTAGATTCCGCGACGGACAACGTGTCGACAGGATCGTTAACGGGACGGGTCGGATATAACATGTGAACTAGAAACGAGACTATTCGGAGCCGCTCAAGGTCTTCGCCAACTTTTTGGCGTCGGAGTATGAGGCGATGGAATAATGTCCGTGTACGTTGCCCTTTTACGTGCCGTGAATGTTGGCGGCACCGGCAAACTGCCGATGAGCGACCTCAAGGAGCTCTGCGAGAAGGCCGGTTGTAGAAAAGTCCGGACGTACATCGCCAGCGGCAACGTCGTCTTCGAAAGCCGGATGACGGAAGTGCAGGTCAAAACCGCGCTGGAGACCGCCCTGGCAGCCTACGCCGGAAAGCCGGTCGGTGTGCTCGTCCGCACGGCGGCCGAGATGTCGGAGGTTCTTGCGAGCAACCCTTTCCCGAACGCGCCAGCCAACAGGACGGTGGCGGTCTTCCTCGATGAATCACCGCCCAGCGAGGCCCTGGAACGAATCACAGGCAGGGATGGCGAGGAAGTCCGGCTCGGAAAACGCGAGATCTATGTCCGTTACGGTGAGAATATGGGCCATTCCAAGCTGAAGATCCCTGCCGCAAAGGCCGGTACGGCTCGCAACATCAACACAGTTTCCAAGCTTGCCGAAATGGCGGCGGAGCTCTGAAGGCGGCTTGGCCCGCCGTCTGCCGCCGTCCAATGGACCGTCAGACGCCAGCGTCCCCGGGGCGGCAAGGCACCAGCAACAGCGGAGTGGAGCTTCCACTCCCGGGTAGAAAAGACAAAGCGAGTTCCTCGTGTGGATCGCGAGGGTGCGCCTCGGCCAGACGATCGCATGCTAGAACCCGTCGCGGGCCGCGTCGAACCTTATTGCGATCGAGAGCCAAGTGGATCCGCAGAATTCGTTGCGCGGAGATCAGAATTTCCAGCCCCGGTACTCCAATTCTTCACGACAGAAACCGTCAATCTCATTTGACGGCGAAACGCCCGGTGAAAACGAGCGAATAAAGAAAAATTACGATGATCAATATAACGACAGCAGCTGCCTTGTTCCCAAACGACCATGTGATCAGGTTACCGCTTGTGTCTTTCTTCTTCGTATAAACATCGCCGGTGAGGGCGATTATGCACGAGAAGATGGCAGCAGGCAGAAAGAAAAGCCCCAACAATGTGATCGTCCCGATCGGGCCAAAGCGACGATACCATGGTACATCACCGTAGTTATTGTACATCTTGGGATCGGTCGATTCGTGATTGGAATGCGACTATGCCGAAAACGTCTGCGACGAGGCGAACGATTTGACTCCAGTCACGTCGGCTGAGATCGTGATAATATCGCACTAATATACTCCATATTCTGATCGCGAACACCAAGCGCTGCCTTGACGACAGTTTAACTGCGGCCGAATCTGACCATAAGAGGTTCTGATCGATCAGATGTGCTGTTCATGATCAGCACCGACAACCACAGAATTGAGCCAGCAGGATTTGGCGCAATCCGCTCAGGAGCAGCGATTTCGTACCAAGGACAGATAAAATGAAGAAGGAATGTCAAGGTTGCAAACAGTTATTGGATACTTCCTCGTTCAATCACAGCAATCTAATTGACATCATGAACGCGTTGATCGAGGCGGGGGCCGAACGAAACATCTTTACAGCCGCTGCACTCGGCGAGGTGGATAGGCTGCGTGACTTGTTTTCCGCAGATCCAACGCTGGCCAACAAAACCACAAATTGTGCTTATGAAAAGGATATAACAGCGCTTCAATTTGCCTGTAGGTCCGATCTGGGAAAAGCAAACCAAGCGTACGCAGACCAACAGTCGTCGGAACAAGGTGGTTGGTGGATCACGGCGCCAAGATAGACGTGAAAGATCAGGGGAATAACACACCCTTGCATAAAGCCTGCGAGAGAAACTCTACATTCACCGTAGTGAAACTTCTTCTGGAACATGGCGCCAGCCTGACCGCGAGAAACAACAACGGAGAGACAGCTCTCGATGTGGCGATCAAGAACGATAAGAAAAGCATCGTGGCTTATCTGACACGCCTCGAAGCGACCTCAAGGGCGGTGTCACCCACTGACTGAAAAAGCGGAGATCGCAGATGGAAGTGCAATCCCGACGAGAGTTCATCACGAAAGCGAGCTGCGCACTCATGACCGTTGCCGCCGCATCCAGATCGTCTGAAGCCTCAGCCGCGGGCGACCAGCTTGATAAGTTCATCGCAGCCGAAATGAAAGCCCAAAGAATCCCCGGTCTGGCGGCCTGCATCGTCAAGTCGGGCCAAATCGTCTGGTCCAAAGGGTATGGGTGGTCCGACATCAAGAAACGCGTGCCGATGGACCCCGACCGCACCATTCAAAATATCGGCTCCATCTCGAAAACCGTGACCGCCACGGCCGCCATGCAGCTCTGGGAGAAGGGTAAGTTTGAGCTGGACGATGACGTCAACCAATATCTGCCCGTTCCCGTGCGCAACCCCGTATTCGCCGACAAACTCATCTCGTTTCGCTCACTTTTGACCCATCGCTCGAGCATCGCCGACAGTCCCGCCTACGGCGCAAGCTATGCCTGCGGCGATCCGAGCATCACTCTGGAAACTTGGCTCAAAGATTACTTCGTGCCTGATGGTCGGTTTTATCAGAAGGGCCAAAACTTCCATCCCTGGAAGCCGGGGGAGAAATACCATTATTCCAACGTGGGATTCGGTCTGCTCGGTTATCTGGTGGAGCGGTTGGCTGGTGAATCATTTGCGAAGTTTACAAAGCACCATATTTTCGATCCATTAGACCTGAAATCGACGGGCTGGTTGCTATCGGAGATACCCTCGGAACAGCATGCCGTACCATACGTTCCGCTGATCGATGGCCAGGTAAACGAAGACGTCGAAGCCTACAAGAAATTCGGCCTCTTGGCGGGTGAGGTCGAACGTGAGCCAAACGGCGGCGTCTATCAGCCGCTTTGCCTGTATAGCTTCCCGAATTATCCGGATGGTGCGCTGCGAATGAGCGTCAACCAGTTGGCCCGATTCCTGCTCGCCTATATCAATCAGGGAATTTATGGCCGGGCACGAATCCTTGACGCCGACACCATCCGACTGATGCTCACCCGGCAGAATGCGACGCCTCCGAATCAAGGGCTATGCTGGGTGCGAGCGGAGCACGGGGGCCAGCCGCGCTGGTTCCACAACGGCAGCGATCCGGGCATCCGGACCAACATGTCATTCCGGCCGTCAGACGGCGTGGGGACGATCGTGTTCGTCAACCGAAGCGACATTGAGCTGACGAAAGTCAATGAGCGGCTTTTCGAGGAATCGGCTCGATTCTAGACGAGCTTATTATTGGGCGACATGCCATGGGATTGCCGCGGCCGAGATTCACGTTCACTGTACGTGGGATGATGATCGCGGTGCTCCTTTTAGGCGGGGCTATGGGATGGAAGGTCCGTCGCGCTGCAATCCAGCGCCGCGCTGTCGCGAAGATCATGAGTGCGGGCGGGTATGTGGTCTATGACTATCAGATCAAGGCAGTCAGGGAAGACGATGATAACCCCCAGCCGTGGGCGCCGGGCTGGCTGCGACGAGTTATGGGTGACGAATGGTTCCAGGAGGTCAATGAGGTGGTTCTCACTGAACTTGGTCCGACGGAAACAGAGCAAAGTGACGACCTGCTGGCTGCGGTGGCGACCCTCGACCGGCTGGAGAAGCTAGAGGTTGACATGCAAGCGATAAACGCCACCAGTCTGGTCCCCCTGATCGGGCTAACCCGACTCAAGGAGTTGACGCTCGTGCCCGACCGAACGACGGATTCCTGGCTGGCCGATTTGGAGAAGCTAGGTTCCCTCGAAACCCTGAAACTTGAGTATAACGAAGGCATTCCGACCGGCGCGATCTTGGCCCGGATCGCGGAGTTACGCTGGCTCAAGGATTTTGAGGTCGGTGCACGGGACACGATCGGCCCGGCAGAACTGGCCCCGCTGGCGAAGATGACGCAGTCTCGAATCGCTCGCAGTGACTTCCCGTGAGGAAGGCGCCTACCTGGCGAGCCTGCGGGGGCTTACCGGGCTCCGGAAGTTATATCTTTCTGACACCCGGCCGACTGACGCCGAGCTGGCGAATCTGGCCGGCCTGACCCGGCTCGAAACGCTCTGGGTCAACTTCTCCCGGGTCACCGATGCTGGACTCGCTCACCTTGCCGGTTTGAAGTCACTCAACGAGCTGAGGCTGGACGACGGCGGGACCATTTTCCGATGCCGCGATGGTCTACATCTCAGGTATGGTGGAGCTAACCGAGCTTAATCTTTCGAAATCTCGGCTTAGCGAAGCCGGCATCGCCCATCTCAGAAGGCTCACGAAGCTTACCCGGCTCGACCTCAGGCAGACCCAGGTGACTGATGCCGGCATCGCCCATCTGGCCGGGATGAAGTCGCTGACAGAGTTGCAACTGGACACGAGCGGCCCGCTCTCCGACTTAGCAATGAATCAGATCGCCGGCATGAGCCAGCTCGAGACACTGAACCTCCATGGGCCCGGCGTTACCGACTCCGGACTGGCTCGCCTAGCAGGTTTGTCCGAGCTGGTCACGCTCTACCTCGACGGGTCGAGCGTGACCGGTCGCGGGCTCGCGAACCTGTCGAGGCTGAACAAAATCAAGTATCTGGGCCTGTCGAATACGAAACTCACCGACGCCGGCCTGGATCACCTGGCGGAATTGCCGTCGCTTCTTTCCCTGGAACTGGCGAACACGGCGGTCACCGACGCCGGCCTGGCGGATCTGGCAAAATCGCCCCGCCTCTGGAAGCTCGATCTCGACCGGACCGCCGTCACCGACGCCGGCCTGGCAGTTCTCGCGGGAATACCGACGCTCCAACACCTGCACCTCGATGCGACGAAAGTTACCGATGCCGGTCTGACGGCACTCCAAGATGCTCCCGCGGTAATGTCGCTCAGTGTTCGTGACACAAAGATCTCCCGACGGGCCATCAGCGCTTTTCGACTGGCGCGGCCCAAGGTGGACCTCGACGGGCCGTTCGATTCGGCCGGCAGCCCCGACTGACTCATGACAGAGTCCGAGACGCCGCCATTACCGGGACACCGGCCAATGCGCACGAATCCGCAATCATTTCTCAGCGGGTGTTTGCAAACAGATCCGCCGGGAAGACCGGGTCGTAGCGGACCAGGGCCTCGGCCTCGCTACGGAGGAGCTGCAAGGGCAACCAGTTTGTCGTGGCGAAGGCGACCGCGCCGTCGGTCTTCGCGGCTTCGACAGTCTTCCACCAACGCTCCACCTCCTGCAACAAGGCGAGCGACTGCGTCGTGTGTCGCAAGCGATGGTGGGCCATCGCCAGCACGAGCCGGTTTTGCATCTTGCCATCATCGACCCAGTTCCCGGTGTTCGACTCCTCCAGCCGCTGGATCGCGTCGACAAACTGGCCGGCGCGGTAATGGGCGAGGCCCAAGGCATGGAGGTACCAACCATTCCGGGTGCTCGCCACGGCGTGCTCCGCGCAACGGGTGATCTGCCCGGCTTCGACGACCGGCTCGGCGGTCATGCCCGCGGTGCGGGCCAGGACGAACGCCTCGAAGGGATCTTTCGTTTGAGCCGCGCGGCGCTCGATCTCGCGGACGGTCGCGCGATATCCTTCGTTGTCCCCGACGATCAACCGCAGGCAGGCGTGCTCGAACCACTCCTCGCTATCAGGCGCGGCCGACGTGATTCCCCGGGCGAAGTCGGCGGCCGCCAGATCCCATTGGTCGCGCAGAGCGTAGTATCGGCCCCGGACGGACCAGAGCTGTCCGTCGTCCGGCCGCAGCTCCAGGAGCCGGGCGTACGCCCGGTCCCACCGAGCCAGGGCCAGGGCCCTCTCACTGCGCGGACTGTCCCAGCGGCGACCCTCCGGCAAAAGCTCAAGCTCCCGGCGAAGTCGACGGCCGCCTCGTCCCAGCGCGATTGCGACAACCGCAGCTCGCCGTGCTTCGCCCAGAGGGACGCGGTGGAACCGGACGGCTCCGCGATGACGCGCCGGAACAACGGTTCGCTGGCCACGACTGTGTCGATCAGCTTCGGGTCGCGGCTGCCGAGGGCGTATGCCCGGGCGTAGTCTTCCTCGGCCTTCTCGGGCTGGGAGCGGGACGTGTAGAACCTTGCACGCTCGAGCCGGACGGCCGCGTCGAGCGGCCGCGCGAGGACGGCCTCGGTGAAGGCGGCCTCGGCCTCGGCCCAGCGCTTCCGCTCCACCCAGGCCCTGGCCCGTGCGGTGGGTTCGGGGCCGAAGAGGATGGGGTCGAGCCGCCACCGCGGCTCCGCCTCCTCCGGAACCCCGCCCAGCGAGGCGAGCCGATCGCGTTGCTCCCGCCAGGCCGCGTCTTCGAGGTTTTTCACCTGCCCCTCTTCGTCGAAGGTCAGACCGGTTCTGACGTGGACCCAGCACTCGATACGCGGCAGATCGTCTGGGAAGCTCAGCGACGTCCCACAGCAGCGCCTCGTTGGTGCGGGCAGCCGTAATCGCAGTCCGGCCATCGGGGCTGAGCGCCATCGACCCGGACTCTCCCTTGATGAGGCAATGGGGGGCCAAGCTGGCTGGCCGGTGGTTGCGTCCCACAGCCGCACCGACGCTTCGTCGCCCCGATCAAGATCCTCTGACCGTCCAGGCTGAGGGCCGCGGACAGGAGAGTCTCTCGCTTGCTTGACTCGTGAGCCGATCAGCCGGCCGGTGGCGGCGTCCCAGACACCTCTAGTCCGTGATAAGCCACGGTGATCATGGCCTTGCCATCGCGACTGAACGCCACGGACCAGAGAGGCCTTGGGCCTTCATGGGGGATCCGATCGGTGCGCCGGACTTAGCGTCCCAATGCCGCGCCGTGTTGTCGGGATAGCCGCTGGCAGTGAGCACGGTCTTGCCGTCGGGGCTGTACGCCACGGCATACGACCAAGCCCTGGTGTGCGAGTGGGGCACCGATCGGCCGGCCGGTGGCGGCGTCCCACTGCCGTGCCGAGCCGTCGCCACTTCCGGTGAGCACGGTCTTGCCGTCATGGCTATAAGCCACGGCGTAGACGACCGCTTGATGCATCAAGGGGGGAGCGATCGCCGGCCGGTGGCGGCGTCCCAGAGCCGCGCCGTCCGGTCGGAGCTCCCGGTGAGCACGGTCCTGCCGTCGGGGCTGAACGCCACCGCATTGACGGCGGCTTGGTGCTTCAAGAGGCGGGCCGATCGGGTTGCCGGTTCGGTGTCCCAGATCCGCGCCGAGCCGTCGGCGCTGCCGGTGATCACGGTCTTGCCATCCGGGCGGAACGCCACGGTCGTGAACGATGGCTTGATGCGTCAGGGGCCGGCCGACCAAGGAACCGGCCGGCGGCGGCGTCCCAGAGCTCGCGCCGTGCCATCGCCGCCGACGGTCAGCACGGTCTTGCCATCGGGGCTATATGCCAGGTCATTGACCCGTGCCTTGATTCGGCGACGGCGAGCCGACCGGCGTGCCGGTGGCGGCGTCCCACAGCCGCGCCGTCTGGTCGGCGCTGCCGGTCAGCACGGTCTTGCCATCGGGGCCATACGCCACGGCATAGACCGGACCTTGATGCGGCAACGGCGAGCCGATCGGTGCGCCGGTGGCGGCGTCCCACAGCCGCGCCGTCTGGTCGGCGCTGCCGGTCAAGCACGGTCTTGCCATCGGGGCTATACGCCACGGCTTGAAACACGACTTGTTTGTGTCAAATTCCACGCCCGTCGGGTCGCCGGTGGCGGCGTCCCACTGCCGCGCCGTCAGGTCGTGCGCTCGTGGTGAGCACGGTCTTGCCATCGGGGCTGAACGCCACGGATAGACGCAGCCTTGATGCGTCAGGGGTCGGCCGATCGGCTTGCCGCGTGGCGGCGTCCCACATCCGTGCCTCTGTGTCGTCGCGGCTCCCGGTAACCACCGTCTTGCCATCGGGGCTATACGCCACGGACGTGACCACGCCTGTGATGCGTCAGGGGCGAGCCGATCGGGCTGCCGGTTGCCGCGTCCCAGAATCTGCACCGTCTGGTCGGCGCCACGCGGTCAGCAGGGTCTTCGAGTCGGGGCTGAAGGCCACGGCATGTATTGCACGCTTGATGCGGCATGGGTGAGCCGATCGGCGTCGCCGGTGGCGGCGTCCCAGAGCCGCACCATCTTGTCACTTCCGCCATCGCCACGGCCTTGCCGTCGGGGCGGAAAGCGACACTGCGAGATGCTGTTCTTGTCGGTGTGGGGGAACTGCCGCAGGAGCCGGGGGGCCTGATGCCGCCAGGCGGACAGGCTGGCGCGGGCGGCGTGCGCCAGGCTGGTGTCGCCGGCCTCGACGGCCGAGCGCCAGCTCTCGACGAAATAGAGCAGCCCCGGGCCGATCTCCCCTCGGTCGCAGGCGGCCCGCCCGCGCTCGAAGTTGGTCCGGGCGCGCTCGTAGTTCAGCGCCGTCAAGCGGCGCTCCGAGACCTCCAGCGACGTCTTCAAGTCGGCGGCCAGCCGGTTCGACCGGGTGAGCGATGCCTCGAGGTCGCTGGCCAGCCCTCTGGCCCGGGTGGCCTCGCTCTTGGCGATCCGGGCCTGACGGCGGGCCTGCGCAGCGAGAATCGACGCGACGATCGTGCCGCCCACCAGCGCCAGCAGCAAGGCCGCCGACAGCCCTGCCAGCCAGGGGTTGCGCTTGCACCACCGCCAGGCCCGCTCCGATCCAGAAACCCGCCGCGCCTGGATCGGCCGGCCCTCGATGAATCGGTTCAGATCATCGGCCAGGGCCTTCGCCGACGCATACCGCTGGCCCGGCTCGCGCGCGATTGCCTTGTGAATGATCGTCTCAAAGTCGGCGGGCACGGCTCGGTTCAGCTTCCGCAGCCGGGGTGGGTCTTCCTGCGTCACCTGGCGGATCAGGCTGGCCCGGTCCTTCTCCTCGAACGCCGGGCGCAATGCCAAAAGCTCGTACAGCGTCAACCCCAGCGCGTAGATGTCGGCCCGGACGTCCCCGGCCCCGTGGAACCGCTCGGGGGCCATGTACCGCACCGTGCCGACGATGTCACCGGTGTGCGTCAGGTCGTCTGTGCCGACCGCCTTGGCCAGGCCGAAGTCGGCCACCCAGACGTTGCCGTCCCTGTCCAGGAGCAGGTTGGATGGCTTGATATCGCGGTGCAGGATCCCTTGTCCATGGGCGTGGGCCAGCGCCTCGGCCACCTGGACGCCGATCCGCGCCACGCCATGGGCAAACCGGCGGTCGGACTCCGGGAACGATGAGACGCCGGAATGGCCGGAACCGCTTGACGACACCCATGCCGAGGGCGACAGGCCGGGTGCAGGGACGTCCAGCGGCCCGGTCCAGGGCAATGTGGCGCTGCCGGTGACGGGCTCGCAGTTGGCCCGACCGGCGGCGAACCGCCCCGTCACCAGCGATTGGGCAATGTCAGCGGCCGTTTGCTGGCCGGAAAGCCTGCTGGCTGGCTCTCCAGGGGCCCGCGTCGCCGGACTGGCCGAGCGCGCGGTGCGTAACCTCTTTAGCTCTTCGAGGACGGCATCGAGCCCCTGGCCCTGGATGAACTGCATGACGTAGAAATGTGTCCCCTCATGCTGGCCGACGCCGAAGACCGGCACGATATTGGTGTGATGCAGCCGCGCCGCCGACCGCGCCTCGCGCTCGAACCGCCGCACCTGCTTGGGATCGGTCAGCATATTGGCCGGGAGCACCTTCAACGCCACGCGGCGGCCCAGCGATTCCTGCTCGGCCTCGTAGACGACGCCCATCCCGCCGCGGCCGACCTCGCGCAAGAGCCGGAACTCACCCAGCCGCCCGGTTGTCGCGCCGACGGCCTTGCCGGCTTCGGTGACCAACGACGATGTACGTCCGCCGGCGTCGCCACCTAAGTCCTCCATGATCAAAAGCGAGGGGAACAGGGCGAGGATCTCGTCGGCCAGTTCCGGATGCGCCAGCGCATACTCCTCGGGCGTGGCCGGCTCGCCGCGGCGGTGGCGGTCGAGGAATTCCTCGGCAAGCGCCTCGACCGGATTCCGGTTGTCGCTGGATGTCGACATCGGCGACTCTCCTTTGGACGACTCGGTGCGTGAGAAACCCTCACGTCGGGGGCGACTGGGATGGAGATTACTGTTTTCCCTTCAAGCCGGGGAGCGATGCCAGGACCGGCGTGATCCGCTTCAAGGCGCGGATGTAGGCTTCGCTGGCGTGGGACCGGGGTATGCCCAGGACGGTGGCGGCCTCGTCGTTGGACAGTTGCTCGCAATGGCGCAGAGTCAGGACCTCGCGGTCGAGCGGTTCCATGGCGTTAAGGGCCTCCTGGAGCAAGAGCTTGTGCTCGGCGCGGGCGGCGGCCTTGTCGTCGTCGCCCCCGCCGCGGCCCAGCAGGTGGGCAGCCAGCGAGATCGATGTGGCCTCGGGCAAGGCGCCGCGGTAGAGCGAGATATCGCCGCGGACGTCGGGGCCCAGACGCTCATGGTGCAGCTGCGCCAGCACTGCTCCGGTGACCTGGCGGAGCCAGAGAAACGGGTCGGAGGGGCCAGGGCCCGCGAGCTCGCCGCCACGGCGAGCGGCCTCATCCCGAACCAGCTTGAGGACGCCGGAGGAGTCGACGATTCCGAGCAGCCGGCCATCGAGCCTCAGACGCACGGTGCGGCGGAGTCGCTCCTTATGGCGGTCAAAGAGCGCACTCGTCTCTGGGATGCCACCATCGGTGGGAGTTGGAGCCATGACAGGTCAATCGTCCTCTCGAGCATCGTCACTCTAGTCAGTCTAAACAAGTCGTTTCCGCCGCGAAAGTGGGACTCGGCCGCGTTCAGGCCGACACCTTGGCTAGAGGCAAGAACACAAAGCCGTTTGACCGGGCCGGACGATTCCATCAACGTTGTTATCAGTAACTGCGAGATGAACCTGGTGCCGGACAAGGATCGGGCACTCCTCGAGACCCACCGGGTCTTGAAGCTGGGCGGGATGTGCTTGGCGGGGTCACGCCCGTAATGTTACGGACGATGAGCGCCGGTTGCGGAATCAAGGACGCTGGCTTTCGCCCGATTCTTCTCTAGCCACTCGATGCCGTTGCGAATGTCGTGGTAAATGTTTCCGCTCCAACCGTGGCCGCCTTCATAGGTCTCTAAGTATGCCGTGGCCCCGTTTTCCGCCAGGCTGTTCTTTGCTTCTAAGGCCATGCGGAAAGGACAGACGCGGTCTTGCTGCGAATGGTAAAGGTAATAGGCGTGGCCCTTGGCCGAGCTCAGCGCGGGCAGATATTTGGGATTGAAAACCGACATGGCGATGAACGATCCGGTGACGGTGCGCTTGGCTTGTCGTGACGTGGCATATGCGGCTGGGCCGCTCGACGACCAGGAGAGCGAAAAGACTCTCGTGCGGTCGAGTTTGTGCTTTTTCGCCACGTCTTCGATCACCGCTTCGACAAACTCCTCGGTGACAAACTTCATTCCAGCGACAGGATTCGTCTTCGTCGGCCAAACGATCTGCTGATTCGGGGTCCATTGGATGGCGATGGGCTCTGCGGCCACGTACGCATCGGATAAAGCATTCTTGTAGATTCGTTTCACGAACGGATGGAAGTCCGCACTGCCATCGCCGCCGGGCATGATGACAAGAAGACCGTAGCCTTCCGCGGGCGGTTTGCTGTTGTTCTTGGGACCGATCAGCAGATAGCGCTTGTGGGCGTCACCGGCCGCCTGCAGTTCCTGGGCGGGGATGTCCGCCACGTCGGCTAACGGGTCCTCCGCGGGTTTCGGCCGCTTCTTGGCCTGGTCACGCTTTTCGAGTCCGCGAACCGTTCGCTCCTTCTGGGCCAAATTGCGCCGCGCGCACCGTCAACCACGAAAGATGTACCTAGCTCTTCTCTTCCCCCTGGAAAGTGGAAACCAGAAGCCCCGTCAGATCGTTCAACTTCTCCACCATGTCTTGGCACTCAGTACTGTTCCATTGGTGTCCATAGAAGAAGCCTTGCTTCCGAGATGGAAAATAGGTTCGATACACAACAGGAATATCCGCGGGTATCCCCTCGAACTCTTGCACGAAATAGCCGCCGATAATCACCGCCTTAACCCGCGTCTCTTTGTCGATTCTTACGTTCCACAGAACGGAACTGTAGGATGCGAGCGCCAGCACGATTGGCTTCGAGGTCGGCCTGACTTCGACATCAACAGGCGTTCCGTTGTTGTCGGGGCCTGTCCAATAGATGCTTACAACGTGCAATTCAGCATCCGTTGAGGCGGCCAAGAGTTCCTCTTGCGTTGGCTTTTTCGGAAGTGTTGGTCGCGGTTTTCGCTCTTTCTGGGCGTAGTCGCCGCCGCGTGTCCCATCGATCACGAAAGAGGTGCCGATGTATTCCCCCTGGAAACTGGATAGCAACAGTCCCGTCAGGTCATTCAGCTTTTCTACCATGCGGCGATATTCAAGCGTGTTCCACTTGTACGCGAAGAAAGTCTCCTTATCCGGCCGGGATGCACTCCACTCGAAATAATAGGATGACGGGTTCGGACAAAAGTGAATAACCGGGACGTCGGCGGGAATGCCTTCGACCGCTTGCGGCCTCGGACTGCCAACAACAACTGCCTTGATCCGAGCACCTGGAGCGCGTTTAACGTTCCAGATCGTAGAGTCATACGACGTCAGCACTAACACGATCGGTCTAGCCGTTGACCGAACTTCCACATCCACCGGCTTGCTAGGGTTGCTCATGTCCGGGGAATAGATGCCAACGACGTGCAGCTCGGCATTAGCCGAGGCCGCCAGGAGTTCCTGCGGCGTCGGCTCTTGGGGAGCGGGAGCGCCGCGGTTTCAACCCGTCCTGGCCCAGGTCGCGGCCCAGGATGCCATCGACGACAACGGAATCACCCTGGTACTTTGCCTGAAAGGTGGCTACGGGAAGGCCGGTCATATCGTTCAATCTCCGCACCACCTCACGCCACTCTAGAGTGTTCGGTTGATGCGCCCAGAACCAGCCTTCTTTGCGGCGGGAACCGTCAACCGGGAAATAAGACCGGTTCACAACGGGAACGTCCGCGGGAAGCCCGTGAGCTTCCTGCTCGAAGTAGCCGCTCACAATGGCCCTTTTGATCCTAGCTCCATCGGCGAGTTTGATGTGCCAGTCAACAGAGTAATAGGATGTCAACACCAGGACGACCGGCTTGGCGGTGGGGCGGACTTCGACGTCAACTCGCCCCTTGTCCTTGCCTAAACCGTTCTTTGACATCTCCGCACCGATGACGTGCAGTTCGGCATCAACAGGTGTCGCGTTGTTGTCCGCCGGCACAGTATTGCTGGGCCTTTTGGCGTTTGCACTGTCCGTTTGGACCGCGGGCTTGCTCCGCCGGTTGGATTGGGGTTCGTCCGGCGATCGCGCTACGCTACGGCTCGATCCAGTCAGGCCGGCGCTGGGACGAGTAACAGCGCGAGGACGATCAAAGTCAGCCAATAGGCGTGCGGCATTCTACTTCGGAAGCGATCGCCGCGCAACATGATGTGCTCCAATCGTCGTTGAGTGATTTCGAACGGACGCGCACCCGGCAAGGCCGCCAGCCAACGCAATTGCCGTTTCAGCTCCAGCACACTCAGCAGACTTCGAGCGTATAGCCGCTGGAACACACTCCGGGCCTTGCGTGTGTTGGACTGGCATTCAACACGAAATTAACGCAGACGCCCCGGAAAGCGAATGGGAGTACACGCACTGGCCCATTTATTGGCACTACCGGTGCCAGCGTGGCTTAAGAAACGGTTTGATCGGCGACAATTGGCGAAATTCTGTTTGTCGCTGATAAGCCGCCTGTAAGAGCTTGATCTCGCGCGCCGTGCCACGGCAACCTGAATGGCTGCGTTCAGGCTGGGGTTGGTCGCCCGTTTGAGCAGGTACGAGATCATCCCGTCCTCGACCGCCTGGTCGATCAAGTTGGGATGGCCGTGTGCGGTCAGGACACACTTCTCGGACGGTTTGCACTTCAATCAAGCATCAATAGTTCAGCTCGTGGAATCAAGATGTATTATGATAGCAAACACTCTTGACGGCTTCGTCGATAAGGCTGTTCTTTCCTTGCGGTCAAAAGCCATACGGGCGATGCGACCCCAAGAACGAGCCCCTTGACCTGACATGGCCGCGAGACTATATTCGGCTATGCGGATGAAGAAGCAAACTTCGGATGCCCTGGATGAATCGGTCGAGCTGTTCAAGGCTGTCGCCGATCCTGTACGGCTTCGGCTTTTGAACCTTTTGGCGGAGGGCGAGGTTTGCGTCTGCCATCTTTATGAGTCGCTCGACCTGCCGCAATCGACGGTATCCCGCCATTTGGCGTACCTCAGAAAACGGAGATTGGTGGTCGGCCGCAAGGAAGGGCTGTGGGTGCACTACCGACTGGCAAAACCGACCGGCGGCATCCACCTAAAACTGATGGACTGCCTCGCGGAATGCTCGCGACGAATCAAAGCGCTCACGCACGATCGGCAACGGCTTTTACGTCGTACCTGCTGCGGTGAGTGATTTTTTTTGACCGATTACATCCGCTTATGCGGATGTAATAAAAAAGGGGTGCAACCGATGCAAACGGAAGAGATCAAGGCGGCGGTGAAGGAGCAGTACGGCAGGGTCGCGGTGGGCCATGCGACCTGCGGTTCACTCTGCGGCAGTATTGACAATGCCAAGGAGCTGGCAATCAGCTTCGGCTATTCGGTGAACGAGTTGGCGACGCTGCCTGAAGGGGCAAATCTTGGCGTCTCGTGTGGCAATCCGCACGCCGTTGCAGCGATGAAGGCCGGGGAAACCGTGCTCGATCTCGGCAGCGGGGCGGGTTTTGATTGCTTCCTGGCCGCCGGCAAGGTCGGGCCGGCCGGGCACGTCATCGGCGTGGACATGACCGACGCCATGCTAGACAAGGCCCGCGCTAACGTGGCGAAAACCGCCTTCGCAAACGTCGAGTTTCGCAAAGGGGAAATCGAATCTCTGCCAGTCGAAGACGATTCCATCGATGTTGTTATCAGCAACTGCGTGCTCAACTTGGTACCGGACAAGGATCAGGCATTCCGCGAGATTCATCGGGTATTGAAGCCGGGCGGACGGCTGGCGGTCGCGGATATGGCCTGGAAATCGAACCGCCGGCATCCGTGCGCAAGGATATGGAGGCGCACGTCGGCTGTATCGGCGGAGCACTTGTACTGGATGACTACGTAACACGGCTCAAGCAGGCGGGCTTTGCCCATGTCGCTGTTGAAAAACACGCGGAAGCAGCCCGCAAGATGGTCGAAGTTTCGGGGGTCGTGCCGCCGGCCGGCATCGAACAACTCCTCAGCATCAACTTTACGGCAATCAAGTAACATGGAGCAACTCCGAAGTCTCTCGTGCTCATCGCGACTCTCGCTCTGGCAGCAGGGCCAACTTCCGACGCCGACGTGGGACCCTTGGTCCGTGCGCTCTGGATGGTCCAGCGCTACGGGACGGCTGCTGCCGTCGCTCCGGCCAATGATCAACGGGTCAAGGGAGTGTTGTTCAAGGCCTTGGGAGAAGACGGAGAATTGACGCTGTCGGAATTGGGGGGACTGATGGAGCCCGAGATTTTCGCCAAGCTTGCCGGCTCCGACAATCGGATCGGGACGGACGAAATCACGCGTGCGGTGGATCACGCTGTTCCAGAGAGCCGCTTGCGGCTTTTACCAAAGCTCAGGGAGCACGCCAATGCTCTCACCGCGTCGTTCGATTTGATCAGCGAACCGCACCGGCTGGCCGGCGCCAAGCTGGCGGAATGGATCGCCAAGAATTACAGGCAGGGCAAGCCCCTCGAAGCCGTCGTTATTTGCACAGGCAATTCCCGCCGCAGCATCCTGGGCGCGACGATGGGCAACGTCGCTGCCGCTTACGACGGAATTCCTGAAGTTCGTTTTTGCAGCGGCGGAACGGCACCAACCGCCTTCATCGTCCGCACAGTCAAAGCGCTCGACGAAATAGGCGTTGAGGTCGAGCGCACTGGTAATGAAGCTCCGAGGGGTGAGCCACACACGGCGAATCCGATCTATCGCGTCCGCTGGGGATCGGCCGCCGAAACTGGCGCTGCGGCGATGGAATCGATCGAGTTTTCCAAACACTATAATGACCCGGCCAATCCTCAAAAGGGCTTTGCCGCCCTGATGGTTTGCGGCGAGGCAGACGCAGGCTGTCCGCTCGTCAAGGGATCGGCTCTGCGGGTGTCGATGCCCTATCTCGATCCCAAGATCTACGACGGCGGGTCTTACGAAGCCGCCAAATACGCCGAGCGCCGTGACGACATGGCGCGCCTAATGCTGGCGACGATGATGCAGGCGCGACAGTTTCTTGCGAAAGGGAATCTTTGAAAAAAACAGTAGCCGCCTGAATCACTTCGGTGGATGGTGTGAGTTCTCGCCAAAATCAAAGCGGGCCTTCGGCGCCGATGGCGACGGTCCGCTGAATTTCGTCGGTCTTGAAGCCGAATGCCATCGGCCGGCGAACGTCCGGCAGCACCGCCACGTCGTAAAGCTCGCTCACCATGCCCTCGACCCGCAACCAGTGGACTGCGTCGCCGCTGCGCAAGTCGATAACGATGAGGCCGCATCGCGCCTCTGCACCGCGCTTCACTAGCTCACCGTCGAGTGCCAGGTCGCCAAATGTCTTGTCTTGGCGGGGCCGTGATAACCCCACAACGGCGTAATCGCCGACGAACGCAAGGCCACGTAAGTAGCCAGGACAAAAGGCGAGGGACTCGAATTTGCCGCTTCCTTGGTCGACAAAGCCAAACTCACCGGTACCCGAGTTGTGCAGCCAGATCCGGCCGCGATAAAAGCGTGGAGAATGCGGCATCGACAGGCCCGAGGCAATGACCCGTCCATCGGGAACTTCCAGGACGACGCCGCCGTCACGCCGCCGGTCACGCCAGCCGTCAATCACGTCGCTCGTGCTGACCGCCGTCACAAACCGGGGCTTGCCGTCAACCAGGGCCAAGCCATTCAAGTGGCAGCGGTCTTCGGCCGCTTGCTTGCTCAAAAACGGCGGCCGCCACAGCGGCGTAAAGCTCGAACGCTCCGCTAACGTGGCGAGGCATCCGAAACCCGTCGCGACAAAGACAACACGGCCGGTGCCGTCGATGGCAACGTCGTGGATGTCGAGATCGCCGGTTGTGTAGCCGATTTTGGGGACATAAAGACGATCATGGCCTTGATAAATCTCACCGGCCCGAAGCAAGTTTTCGAGCCGCCAGAGCTGGTACAACGTGCTGAGCCAGAGCGTCTGGCCGTCGGACCACAGACCCATGGCACGATTGAAAGTGCGCTCGAAGACGGCAAGGCGTCCCTCCAGGCCACATCCCAGGAGAAATAGCTTGCCGGTCTGGTAGGTCGTGAATGCCAGACTGACTTTGTGCTGGGCCAGCCAGCCGGCCAAATGCGGTGAGCCGGTCACTTCGAGCCATGGGTCTGCTTTGGCGGCGGGTTCAATTTGAGATGGCTCGTTCATCGGGCTCATCGCGATTCTCGACCTCCCTGAAATATTGAGCGTGAGGTCGTTGATCCCTGCCACAGTACCGGCAAGACCACCGGCGCCGCCGGTCCCGACATCGGTGCTGTGCCTGCGCCAGCCCTGTTTAAGTTGCGCGATTCGCGATCATGACACAATTCGACGACGGACGTCAACCCGCCCAAGGGTCCGCAGGCCTCAAGCGCAGGCGAGCCGAGGGCACCCCGCACGGCTTGGTCAATTTCAGGTGCCAGCAGCTCGCCGCCTCGGGCGGCTCAGGCTCGGGCTACACCTACACGGCCACGGGTTTGCCGCCCGGCCTATCGCTCAACCTTCAGGGCCTCTTGCACGGCATGCCGACGATAGCAATCGGCGAGCCCTTCAGCGTGGACGTGACGGTGACTTATTCGGACAGCGCTACCGGTGGTCAGACCTATCCGCTCATGGTCAAAGCGGCGGCGAACTCCGGCAGCGTAGGTTCGCCGCAGACAGCGTCGTATTTTGGTCAGGATATCACGCTCACTGCCACATTCTCGGCGACTGCAGCCGGTTCGACCCCGATGGCCGGCATGGTCAGTTTCTACGACGGAAGCACGCTGCTGGGAACCGAGTCTTTCTTCGCCCCGGGTGTGCTTGGACACACCACCGTTAGCCTGGGCATGCCCTCCAGGCCGCCGACAATCTCGGGGACAACCAGCCTGACGACGTCGGCCTTGGCTGTTGGCAATGCCAGCATCACAGCCGTCTACACGGGCAACGCCAATTACTCAAGCGCCACTTCCCAGACCTCGGTTTCGGTGTTTGCTGCACGGATTCTTCGGCCGTCATGACCGCCAGCAATTCGAAATCTTCGCTTACTCGTTCGGTCCCGAAGACGACAGCCCTTTTCGACGGCGTATCAGCGCTGAATGCGAACATTTCGTCGATGTGTCACTTCTCTCGTATCCGGACATCGCCCGTCGAATCGCCGCGGATGGAATTCACGTTCTGGTCGACTTGATGGGACACACCGGGGTCAACCGCTTGGGCGCGATCGCCATGAGACCGGCGCCGATTCAGGTCAGCTTTCTTGGCATGCTCGGCACCATGGGCGCTGATTTCATCGACTATCTGATTACCTGTGCAAGTGTGGGATTTCCACGCCGCGGGTCATTCGGCACAACCCATCAACGTCATCGACCGCTTTGATCAAAACAAAGCTCCCCATGCGGGCCGGAAGTCCCAGCGGACGCTATAGGGCTTCTTAGGGATTGCCGTCGTCACGGTTGCAGGCCGCGTCGCTGACGGTCCGGTTTACGGTCACTGCATGCCGCGTGGAGCAATCGGCGAGAAGCCTGAGCGATAGAAGGAGAGGTTGGTGCAATCAGCGCCAGCGTCGAACCAACGCTAAGTTCAGACCAGTAGGTTACTAGTCCTGACTGGAAGGCGATAAATCGATATATTGAGTCTTAGGCCGACAGAAATCTTGTTGAAAGAAAAATATACGACGTACGATTCGCGAAATCGATGTCGTACGATAGATCTGGAGTCAAGGGATGGGACAAGAGCAAAACCAGCAAGAGCTGGGTGTTGGGTGGACGTTTCTTAGCAATCATGCCTACATTCTACTTTGCATTGCAGACGAACCCGAGGCGCGGCTGCGCGACATGGCTCAGCGGGTGGGGATCACCGAGCGAGCCGTGCAAAGAATCGTCACCGATCTTGAGGAGGCGGGCTATCTGTCGCGGGTACGCGAAGGCAGGCGCAACCATTACAAGCTGCACGCGGATCGGCCGTTTCGTCATCCTGTCACCTCGCATCGCGATGTGAGTTTGCTCTTAAAGCTTATCCTCGACCCCGGAGAGAACGGCGAACCGGAGTAAAGAATTCGAAACAAAATCCGGTTTACGTACACCACCAAGACGAGAACCGCCGTGGATGTGGTGTGTGGTCTATCAAGCTGGGCGTGCAGATACGGACGGCACCGATCGGCATATCAGACCTAACACGCCTCGCGCAGTCCACTCACAAAAAATGCGGCCGCGCCGGCCGCGCAGGCACCCACCCGTTTCGGCCAAGACCTGGACGGTCAGCGGCGGCCCGTCGGTCGTCAGCTCGACCCGTCCCAGCCGCCATTCCGAGTAGAACCGTCAAACGACGAACGTAGCGAGAACGACCAGCAACGTGGCCGCGACCGTGCCTAGGCAATCGGGTATAGTCTTGAACAACGCGTTCGATCGGTTCGATTCGGCTCGACCGATGTTGAATTCCATGGCGCTCATGTGTCGTCCGTTCCAAGACCGGGCGACCACAAACCAGCGCTTGCTCTTCTATCAAGAAAGTGGCGTAGTCCGGACGGATCTTACACAATAAGACGCGTCCGCGTCGAACATGCCAACCAACGCCTTTTCAACGTAACAGAGCGATGCGGGAGCGGGCGATGCAACGATGCAATTGGGCCAAGGATGGATTGTCAATCCAATACCACGATCTAGAGTGGGGAGTGCCAGTCCACGACGACCGCCGGTGGTTTGAGTTTTTGATTCTTGAAGGTGCGCAAGCGGGCCTCAGCTGGGACACGATACTCCGGAAGCGCGACAATTACCGGCGGGCCTTCGCCAATTTCGATCCTGTCGTGATTGGTCGGTACGATGACGCGAAGGTCGCGGAACTCTTGGGCGACGCCGGCATCGTACGCAATCGCCTGAAGATCACATCAGCGATCCAGAATGCTCGTATGTTCCAGAAAGTGCAGGACGAGTTCGGCAGCTTCGATCGGTACATCTGGCCGTTTGTGGGCGGCCGGCCCATTCAAAACACCAGACGATCCCTCGCCGAAGTTCCCGCCCGCACCGAGATCTCAGATGCCCTGAGCAAGGACCTGAAACGTCGCGGGTTCACGTTTGTCGGCTCAACCATTTGCTACG
The DNA here is from genome assembly GCA_963850935.1 of uncultured Isosphaeraceae bacterium. Classification (GTDB taxonomy): domain Bacteria; phylum Planctomycetota; class Planctomycetia; order Isosphaerales; family Isosphaeraceae; genus CAWFRS01. Next base: position 67,504 of record CAWKNT010000020.1, on the reverse strand, counting down.
CGCTGATGCAGGCGACCGGTCTCGTAAACGACCATCTCGTCGACTGCTTTCGGCACGCTAAGGCGCGCTAGGGCTCTGTTCGCGCTCATGGCGAATCGCTTGTCGGTCACGTCTTCAGACTGGATTCCGAGCCAAGTCGGTGATACAAAGGCTCTACACAGCCGTCCGATTCAAACCCAATCCACGATGCATGCAACTCAACTGACCGGCGAGGCCGCCTTGTTCGGCCGCTATCGCTTGGCGGCCTACGACGAGATGTTCGATTCCCACGCGACTCCGCGCGCACACTACGCCTCGTTGCACGAGTCGCTGATCGAGCTCGGCCCCCAAGAGCTGGAGCGCCGCGACAAGGTGGCCGACCTGACGATGCGGCAGCAGGGGATCACATTCACGGTGTACGGCCGCGACCAAGGTGTCGAGCGGATCATCCCGTTCGACCCGATCCCCCGGCTGATCGCTCCAGCGGAATGGGATCGGATCGAGCGAGGGCTCAAACAGCGGGTCCGCGCCTCAACCTCTTCATTCACGATGTCTATCACGAGCGGCTGATATTGAAGGATCGGATCGTTCCCCCGGAACTGGTCTTTGGCGCCACCGGATACCGGCGGGAATGCGTCGGCCTTCAGGTCCCGCGCGATGTGTATATTCACGTCTCGGGAATCGACTTGATCCGCGATTCCGACGGCAGCTTCCTTGTGCTTGAGGATAACGGCCGAACGCCTTCCGGCGTAAGCTATGTGCTCAAGAATCGCCAGGTGATGAAGCAGGTCTTCCCGCTCTTGTTTTCGCAATATAACGTCCGGCCAGTCGACGACTACACCGATAATCTCCTGGCAGTCTTGCGATCGATCGCCCCGCCTGGCTGCGACGACCCCACCGTCGTCGTGTTGACGCCGGGAATCTACAACTCGGCTTACTACGAGCACAGTTTCCTGGCCCGGCAAATGGGCGTTGAGCTGGTTGAGGGACGCGATCTGGTGCTCGATCGCGGCCAGATCTTCAGGCGCACGACGCGCGGATTGCAAAGGGTCGACGTGATCTATCGTCGCGTCGACGACGACTTCCTCGATCCGCTCACTTTCAGGTCCGACAGCATGCTGGGCGTCGCCGGACTGATCGGCGCCTACCACTCAGGTAATGTTGGGCTGGCCAACGCCCTGGGCACCGGCGTCGCCGACGACAAGGGAATCTATCCTTTTGTTCCCGAAATGATTCGCTTCTACCTGCGGGAAGAGCCGATCCTCGCCAATGTCGAGACGTTTCGACCCCTCATTCCCGCACACCGGCAGCATATTCTGGCAAACCTGGAAAAACTCGTTGTCAAGGCGGTCGATGCATCGGGCGGATACGGTATGCTGATCGGCCCGGCATCGACCAGGGAGCAGCGTGCTGAGTTTGCGCGTAGAATCGAGGCCAATCCCCGCGGATATATCGCGCAGCCGACGATCAACCTGAGCCGGCACCCGACTTTGGTGGATGGCCGGCTGGACGGACGGCACGTCGATTTACGTCCGTTTGTCCTCTACGGCGAAGAAATCGTCGTCATGGCGGGGGGATTAACGCGCGTTGCGCTGCCCGAGGGCAGCCTGGTGGTCAACAGCTCGCAGGGGGGCGGTACCAAAGACACGTGGGTCCTGCACGACAACACGGTGCGTGCCACCGCGGCCGAAGGTCCGCCGGAGGAGCGCGCGAGAACCTGAAATGCTCAGCCGCGTCGCCGAAAACCTCTTCTGGATGAGCCGTTATCTCGAGTGCGCCGAAAACGTGGCCCGACTGCTTGATATCGGGCTCTTCCTCGAGCTGGATGCCGCATCTCTGACTACTGACGACGGTTCTGCGCCCGTGGAAATCGCGCTTCATATCGTGGCCTGCCGCGAGGCATTCCATGCGGCTCATCCCACGTTCAATCGCAACGTGGTGCTCGGCTTTCTGACCTTCGACCGAGCCAACCCGCAGTCAATCCTGAGCATGATCGCCCGGGCCCGCGAGAACGCGCGCGGGACCCAGGAAAACCTCGGCGTCGATGCCTGGAGCGAAGTGAACCGGCTGTATTTGTATCTTTCCGGGCAGCGAGCTCAGCGGCGGTTTGAAGCGAGCCCGTCCCATTTTTATACGACGATCAAGCAGGCGTGCATCTTGTTTGACGGCTTGGTGCAGAACACTTTGCCGCGGGATGAGGCCTATCACTTCCTGGAGCTGGGGCGTTACCTCGAACGCGTCAACGTGATGGGGCGCATCCTGCATGCCAAGTGCAAGAGCCACAACCAGGCGACGGACGGCGATGCGGCAATGCAACTGGTCCGGTGGACGGGATTGTTGCGAAGCTGCTCAGCTTATGGAGCCTACTTGCGGGTCGAGCGCGACAAGGTCGAGCCGGTCGGCGTGATCCGGTTTCTGATCCTTAACCCCGACTTTCCGCGGGCCATACGCTTTTGCGTGGAACGCTGTCGAGAATCGCTCCAGGAGATCGCCGGCGGCGATGACGACGAATACGGAAGCGAGGCCGAGCGACTCCTGGGACGGCTCGATAGTGAGCTTCGATATATCGATGTCGGTGAGATCTTCGAGCGCGGGCTCCTGCCGTTCCTCGACAGCCTTCAGACGACGTGCCACCGCGTCGGCGATGAGATTCAACGGACCTTCTTTATGACATAATGAGCTGTAACAGCACTGAGTCGAAATCAGCCTAATTTACGTAGGATCATGATTATCTATTACAATGTAATCCCCTCCCCCCTTGTCGGGGAGGGCTAGGGTGGGGCGGCCCCTCACAGAAACATGCTTCTGCGCATTCAACACGAAACCAAGCTCAGTTATTCCGACCCGGTCACGGAAACCGTGTTTGAGGTCCGGATGGCGCCACCGTCGGACGAAGATCAGACCAATCTGGGATACCGGCTGCGAATCACTCCGGCAGCTCCGGTCACGATTTATCGCGATGGGTTTGGTAATCGAGTGGACCTGTTCAATATCTTGACGTCGTACAGCGAACTCGTCATGAGGGCGACGTCGATCGTGCGCACGCATCGAGGGCCGTCGCCCGAGTCGCGGTTGGCGGGCATCGAGTGGGGACCCAGTAGCGCCGGCTTCCTTGCGTCTGAAACCCTGGAATACCTCCAGCCAAGTCCGCTGGTCAAACAGACCGCCGAGCTCGACGAATTTATCGGCGGTTTGCCCAAAGGAGGTGATCGGCTGATCGGCGTGATTGAGCAGGTGACCGAGGCCGTGCGGACGCGCCTTGTGTACGAAAAAAAGGTAACGACGGCGCGGACGCCGGTGGGCGAAGCACTTCGGCTGGGCCGAGGGGTCTGCCAGGATTTCGCACACCTCTTTCTGGGCGCCTGTCGCGGAATTGGCCTGCCAGCCCGATACGTCAGCGGCTATATCCACCAGCCGGGCGAAGTGGCCACGCACGCATGGGCCCAGGTCTGGACCGGTAAGATCGGCTGGATCGACGTCGACCCAACCCGAGGCACATTTGTCGGTGACGACTATATCAAGATCGCCGTCGGCCGCGACTATTCCGACGTGCCGCCCAACCGAGGCGTGTGGAAGGGAAGGGCAGACGAAACGATCGCGGTGAGCGTCAAGGTTGAGCCAATTCAGCGCGTGCCCACGGACTGGAGCGACTGGTCGGCGATTCAAGCTCCCTGGTCGGCGGCTTCGTGGATCCAGTCGCAATCAAGGGTCCAGCGCGTCAAGCTGAACCCGCAGGCGAGTTACCGTCAGCAGCAAGGTCAACAACAGCAATGACGGATATTCAGATTGGGCGCACACGGATATTGCGGAACGCGACTGGTCCGTGATCACCTTGGAGCAATATCGGCCCACGCGCGGCTTCCTTGTTGCGCCAGTAATGACCGGTGGGCGTTTTCAGCTCGACGTGCTGGTGGATGACCTGGCCGTTCAGGACGACCTTTTCGAAACTGGCGTTCTTGATCTTCTTGCCGCCGGAGTCGAAACGAGGGGCGTGGAAAATCACATCGAGCGTTTGCCACTCCCCGGGCGGACGCGCCGCGTTCAAAAGTGGCGGCGTCCCTTCGTCGAGATAATGATATCTGGGCAAGAGCTCGGCTCGCGGGTAAATGCCGCCGCAGTCTTCCGCGTCCGGCTTGGCGATACCGAAGCTGTCGACGATTTGGATTTCGTACAGGCCCTCAAACTTCACGCCGGAGTTGGAACCCTTGGGAATCAAGAACTCGACGTGGGCGTCGACATCGCCAAAATCCGCGATGGTGAGCAGATTCCGGGTCTTGCCGGTGACGCCGTTAATGAGAGTCCCCTGTCCAGGCTTGGCGATCAATCGGCTCGTGTGCGCAGGATCAGGTACGGCGGTGGCCGCGACGATCCAGTCGCCGGTAGGTTGGCGCCACGCCTCGAGACCATGTTCGCCGACCAGCTCGAGCCGGGCCGGCTCATCGGCTCCCAAGCGCGGCAGGTCAACAATCAAACCGATCGAGCAAAGCATGAGAATCCATGGGGTTTGACGAATAGCCGTTAGAATCATGTGCCATGCCCTTGGATCAATGTAGTGGAATGATCGGCTCGCTAAACGAGGTCGGTTTGAAGCCCATCTGCTTGATGGTAAGGTCACACACGTCCACGAGCAACAGGCCCAATTCGATTTGCTCAGGGGTCTTCGGAAATGTAGACTGGTTTTCTTGGATCTGCGCCGCTGCGCCTCGCAATACCATCCGATGCAAACCACCGCGACTGGCTCGCGCGGAGGTTAGGCCCTCCTCGATCGAGCCGGAGCATCGACCATGCCCGGAGTTTTGACCGGACTGATCCCGGCCTGTCATACACCGTTTGATCGCGACGGAGGTCTCAATCTCGCGGCCGTTCCAGCTCAGGCGTCGCTTTTTCGGGGAATGGGCCTGCGCGGCGTCTTCATCGCCGGCACTACCGGCGAGTTTTCGTCGTTGACCGTAAATGAACGCAAAGCGCTTTGCGATCGGTGGATGGACGTCGCTGGCGACACGTTGCGGGTGGCCGTTCACGTCGGATCCAACTGCCAGGCAGACGCGCTCGAATTGGCGGCACATGCCCGCCACTCGGGCGTCGCCGCCATCGCAGTGGCTCCGCCTAGTTATTTCAAACCGGCGACCGTGAAGGATCTCGTGGATTTTTGCGCACCGATCGCCGCCGAAGTCGAGCCGTTGCCGTTTTACTATTATCACATTCCTAGCATGACCGGCGTTTCACTGCCGATGTCCGAGTTTCTTTACGAGGCACGCTTTCGTATTCCCAACCTGCGCGGACTGAAGTTTTCGCACGACAACCTGGTTGACCTCCAGGGCTGTGCCTCGCTCGAAAAAGGGGCGTACGACGTTCTGTTCGGCTGTGACGAAGCTCTTCTGGCCGGCCTGTGTCTGGGCGTCCGCGGGGCCGTCGGTTGCACTTATAATTTCGCTGGACGTCACTATCAGCGGCTAATCCGCGCGTTCGAATCGGGAGACATCGCGGCAGCACGGGCAGCGCAGTTCGTGGCAACCGAGATGATCAAAACGCTCATATCATTCGGCTTCATGGCCGCGTCGAAGGCCGTCATGTCGCTCATCGGTGTCGACTGCGGGCCAGTTCGGCCTCCGCTTCGAAATCTCACGCCAGCTCAACTCGACGACCTGGTCGGCAAGCTGGCAGCCTTTGATCTGTTCGATCGACCGTTGAAGGTAAGTTGCTAACAGTAGGCCAGACTTACCAGTCAGGCGCTGGTTAGTCGCGCAACGACCTCTATGTCGGCCTGAAAAGACAGACCTACTTAGCGCTCACGGTTTGGTGTCGCGGTACGGCTGCTTTTGCTGGTAGAGTTTGAGTTGCGCGACGAATTCCTCTTTGTTCTTGGCATCGGTCTCGAGCTCGATGGCCTTGGTCTGCCACTTCTGGGCCGAACTGAAGTCACCCGTTTCGGCGTAGGCCGCGGCGAGAGTGTCGATGATGCCAGCCTCTTGCCAATCGGTGAACTCGCAGGCTTTTGTCGCGGCCTCAATCCCTTTTGGCCCATTGCGGTATTTCGCGTCGGGGCAAGTCGCCCAGATCCACGCGCGGCCGTTGCACTCGAGCGGGTTTTCCGGGTCGAGCGAGAGCGCTTTGGCGAGATCGGCGTCGGCTCGGCCGTAATCTTTCTTGGCGATCCACGCGTTTGCGCGGGCCGCGTAGGCGAATGCGCTTTGGGGATCGAGCGGGATCGCGTCGTTGTAATCGGCGATGGATTTGTCGAATTCCTTCTTTTCGCTGAACGCCAGGCCGCGGAAAATGTGTGCTCGCGGGTCGTGGCAGCCAAGATCAATGGCTCGGGTGCAATCGGCAATCGCATTGTCGTAGAGTTTGATGCGCAACCAGTCGCCGGCACGCGTGACAAATTCAAGAGCCGTTTGCGGCTCGGGGATGCCGAATGTATCGCGAGAGAGCGCCGCTTCAGAATCTCCCCGAATCACGGAGACGGGTTCATGCGCTTTGGAAGCGCGGTGTTGAGTGTCGTTCTTCGGTGCCGGAATCGGGTCGAATGAGGCCGGAATGAGGCCGGCGTCTTTGCGCTTGGGATCCGCATCTTTTGAAGCGTCATCTGCGTTTGCGTGTTCCAGTGGCAATGTACGCAGGAATTCCTCGACGGTGTCTTTTGAGTTGGCGACCCCGGCCGGTTGGGTCGCTGGCTCGGCCAGCGGCCTGTTTGGCTCGGGATCAAGCCGGACGCCCATGATGTAATCGGCCATCGCCCGCGCATTGTCCCCTTTCTGCTGCCAGGCCCAGGCGCGGTTGTAGTAGGATTCGGCGTCCATAGGATCGAGCTTGATCGCCATATCGTAATCGGCGATGGCATTGTCGTATTCCTTCTTCCGACCCCAGGCGAGGGCGCGGCAGACATAGGCGCTGGTCCGCGCGGTCGAGTTGGATGGCTTGGGCGCAATCGGCGATGGCCTTGTCGAATTCTTGTTTGCCCAGCCAGGCTCGACCACGGATGACAAATGCGCGCGGGTCTTCGGGATCGAGCTTGATCGCTTCGCTGCAATCGGCGATAGCTTGATCGAACGAATGCTGCGCGAGCCAGGCGAAGGCTCGGGCACCGTGGGCGTCGGCATGTTCCGGGTCGAGTTTGATGGTCTGCGTGAAGTCGCCGACGGCCTTGTCCCATTCCTTGCGGGTAATCCGGATATTCCCGCGTCCAAAGTAGCTCGATGGGTCTTCGGGCTCAATTTCGACGACCTTGTTCCAATCCTCGAGCGCACGGTCAAAGTCTTTGCGGTCGCTGCTGAGTGTGGCTCTCACCTTGTGAGAGAACTGATCCTCTGGATCGGTGCGAATGCGGTCTGTAAAGTAGGCGAAAGCATCGTCAACGCGGACGAACTGATCCACGGTTCCCCATCCGCTCGGTCCGTCATCCTCCCCTATGAGCCAGAGCTTTTCCCCTTGGCGCGCTCGACGCGGTAGATATGAATCTCGGTGCCGCTGCGCAGCACGGCCTCGCCTTCCATTCGCAGCGGAAAATTATTGTGGCGCTGAACAACACGTTTTCCCAGCCAGGGGCTGTTTGACTGCTGCTGGCCATGGGACCAACGCGGCGCAGTCAGCGTTGGGCTCACGGCTAGGATCAGGATCAGGGCCCCACACCATTTTCGGTCTCGATTTCGTTTGTCCGGAATCACTCGCGCCTCCCTGCGAAATTCGTCGCCCAACTTTGGGCCGACGACTCCTACGTGCAGCGTCTTTTGGAAAGATCCGGAGCGGTTCGAACCCGACGCCGCTCTGGCATGAGCGCCGACCTACCGCGCGGATGCGCGTTCAGGGCCTGGTCTCATGGTAAGGCTTTTTCTCCCGGTAGAGCTTGAGCCGTGCGCTGTACTCGTTCTTTTCCTTGATGCCCTGACGTCGTTCGATCGCCGTGGTCTGCCATTTCACGGCCGCGTCGAAGTTGCCCGCCTCGGCATAGGCCGCGGCGAGCGTGTCGAGATAATTCGAATGCGCCCGGACCGCCGCTGTCGAACGTTCTTTTCATTTCTTGCTGAGCTTTGGCGACATCGTTGGTGACGCCAATAAGTCTGGCGATCTCAGCGGCCCCACGAGTATTTTCCGCGATTGTGTCATCTGTGACAGATGTCGGCTTTTTGAACTGGCCTCTTGGCGACGGCACGAGGTCCGCCAGAGTCGCCGCCGTCGGTGCCACTTTGTCTAGGAGGACAACGTCGTTCGCATTCGCAAACAGCACTCCCGGCAAGAATTCATCGAGTGCCTTGGTCTCATCCTCGACCTCAAACCCGTGCAAGCCCCGATCGGTGCCGCGCGAACCAAGCTGCTCTCGGCTTCCGAAATCCCCGAATCCTTCGGTGATGGCGATGTCTATCTCCTGCTGCCGGTTCCAAACGAGACCGTAGGGGGCGTCATTCTCGGGATCAAGCCGGATCACCTCATTGTAATCCGCGATGGTAAAATCGCTGATGGCTCTGTCGAACTCATGCTGGGCACCCCAGCAGTAAGCCCTCAGACTAAGGGTAGTAGTGTCCGCAGGATTGAGCCGGGTCGCCGCATCGCTGTCGGCGATTGAATTGTCGTACTCCTGTTTGCAGCACCAACCGCCTGCACGATTGAAATACGCCGAGACACTCTGGGGATTGATTCGAATTGCCTCGTTAAAGTCGGTCACGGCCTTGCCGAATGCCATCTTTTCAGCCCAGATACAACCCAGCATGACGAGAGCGCCGCTGAGTTGAGGATCGAGTCGAATGAATTGATCTAAGTCGGTCATCGCCTTATCCCATTCGCACATGCAAATTGAGGCACCTGTGCGCACGGAGTAGGCCATGGCATTTCGGGAATCAAGCCGGATAACCTCGTCACAGTCAGCGGTGGTTTTGTCGAATTCTTTTCTGGTCGCCCATACGCACGCCCGACTTTTGAAGGCGATGCTGGATCGCGGATCGATCCGAACTGCTTGGTCGCAGTCGGCCATGGCTTTATCCAGTTCGTTCGTGGATTGCCCAAGCAGAGCGCGAACAACGCGAGCAAAACCGTCCTGTCGGTGATCGCGAATTCGGTCCGTGAAGTAGGCCATCGCCTGATCGACGGATGCGATCTGGTCGGCCGACGTCCAACCAGCAATGCCGAGGTTCTCTGGCCCGATCCAGACCTTTGGCCGTTCAACTTCTTGGACTGCGCCAGATAACGGCCGGAACCTTGTGCTCGTTTCCCTCATCGCCGATTAGGAGCGTGAATTCAAGACGCTTTTGGACGACCCGGTCGCCTAACGAGAATCCTCGGGCCGGTTCCTCCCCGTGAGACTTCGGGTCCATGACTGGAACAGCAATAAGCAACAGTAACATCGCCGCCAGCCGAAATCCGAAAATCACGACCTTCCTCATCGCGTTCTCCAGCATTTTCAGAATGACCGCGAATTGTGATCGGGCGGGATGCAATGCACAGGGCGGGAACACACACCAGGGCGGGAACGACTGCAACGGTATCGAGACGGAGCCCGCGCTTAAATTACGGCTTCGTCTCGCGATATGGCTTTTTCTCCTGGAAAAGCTTGAGTTGCGCTCGATATTCTTCCTTTTCTTTCGGATCGTCCTCGAGCTCGATGGCTTTTGTCTGCCATTTGACAGCCGACGTGAAATCGCCCGTCTCGGCATATCCGGCGGCGAGCGTCTCCAAGCAATAGGCTTCTTTCCATCTCGTCAACTCGCAGGCTTCAATGGCTGTCTCGACGGTTTTCTTGCCGTCGCGATAGGTTGGGTTGGGGCAAGTCGCCCAGATCCAGGCGCGACCGTCCAATGCGCACGCGTCGCGAGGATCGACTGCGCAGGGCCTGTCCGAAGTCGGCGAGTGCTTTGGCATATTCCTTTTTCTCCAACCAGCACCAACCTCGGCCGCAATACGCGTCGCCGTCGCGCGAGTCGAGGCTTACCGCCTGCGAATAGTCGGTGATGGCGCTATCGAATTGTTTCAGAGCTTTGTGGGCAAAGCCGCGGCTACAGTAACCCGTCGCCGTGCCCGGCTCGAGGCGAATGGCCGCGCTATAGTCACGTATGGCTTTGTCAAATTCCCTTTTTCGACTCCAGAGCAGCCCGCGATCGTGATAGGTGGCGGCGTTGCGCGGATCGAGTGTAGCCGCGGCACTCAGGTCGGCAATCGCCTTGTCAATCGAGCCTTGATGATTCCAGGCGGCCGCCCGGACGATATAGGCGTCGGCATGCTTGGGCTCAATGCGAATGGCCGAGCTCAGGTCGGCGATCGCCTTGTTGAGATCTCCTAGTTCACCTTCAATTGCCGCACGGCCAAAGTAAGCCGGCACGACCTGCGGGTCGTGGCGGATGACCTCGCTGTATTCGCTGATCGCCTTGGCGGCGTCACCCTTGGCCCGCCAAACCTCGGCACGCGTCAGCCGTGTTTCGACGTCGCGTGGTGCGAGGCGGATTGCCTCGTTCAAGTCGGCTAATGACCGATCGAGGTCGGCATTTTGATAGAGAAACACGATGGCCCGCATCGTGTAGTTGAACGATTCGGTGGGATTTGCCTTGATTCGTGCGGTGAAGTAAAGAGCCGCCTGCTCGACGGGCACGACCTGGTCGGTTTGAGTCCATCCGGCGACTCCGGCAGTCGTCACAAGCAACGATTTGCCGTTCGCCTGTGTCACGTGATATATCGCCGCCGGCCCAGAGTGCTCAGAGCCGTTTTTGGGATCCTTGAGCGGGAACTTTCGGGCCTTCGGCATCACAGACCTGCCAACCCAGCCGTCTGAGGTTGCGAGTTGGGCAGTGCTGCTGTCGGCTACAACGAGGAGCAATCCGAGCGAGAGCGCAGCCCGGAACACACAGGTTCTGAGCAGCGTTACCCTGATAGTGTTCTGCATGACCGGTACCTCGGCATAACAAGCAACCACTGCTTTGGTCGGCCGCCATCTTCCTTCGCCAGCGAGCCAGCGGCGATGATTGAGGCACCCCATCGCTTAACTTCACTCGCGCGGCGGGCCCAAGAGATGGCATGAGCTTGGCTTGAATCAAGCTCGACTTAGCGTGGTCGTTGAAATGCCGAGAATAGTCGGTTTAGCCCTTTCAGGCAACGCGAGATTAACGGTCACTTAACGCCTTACTGCGTTGTCGCTTGCGGAGAACTTTCTTCGCGTGCGCCTGAAGTCGAGAACGTAGATCTAGCGATGACGATTCCATTCGACTGCAAGGGTTGCCAACGGAAATCGCACGAGCGGGACGAAAAGCCCAATTCCCAACAAGAGAACGGGCCACGACACCGGAACCGACGGCGCGGGCATCGGCAAAGAGAGCAGCGCCACCAACCCGACCGTACATCCCGTGAGAATCAGCCAGAGTGCCAGAACGCCGATGACAGCGCCAGGTCATAAGTCGCCGGCGGAGCACCGATTGAAAGGCAGCGATCGCCGTGGCGCCCTTGATAACGGCTCCCCAAACGAGGCAAGTTGAAATGAGGACGAGTAGCCACGATAACAATTCAGGATGGTTGACGGCCCAAAGTCCGGCTGAGGTCAGGATGACTATGCCTGCCAGGAAGATCCAAGTGGACGCAAGTCCGATCCAGCGTCGACCGGAAAGAACGACAGCGAATCCGTCTGTCATTTGCTTCCATGTAAATGTGAATAAAACGACAGCGCCAAGTGTGACAATTAAGAGCCAGCGGTGTCCGGGATGCCTGCCAAGAAAATCTCGTGCCAGCGCCATCACTTCCTTGAGTTTGCCCGACAGGAGAAGCCAAATTAGCGAAAGAATGAGCCAGATTACCCATGTCAACAAAGCGCTCGCAGCTGCCATCATGAACTTGGCGAAAACGATCTGGCCACTCGTCAGCGGTCGAATCGCCACGAATGTCATGACGGCATTATTCTTGATCCAGAACGGCTTGAACTGCGCGAGCCCAGGCCCGACCGCGCCCGCCAGGACCACCGGCAAACCGAGGAGAAGTCCCAGCACTGGCGGCAACCACAACGTGTTGTGACCGCCAACGACCAGCAGCATGCCCCAGATCAAGAGAGCGACGATGCCGACGTACCCGGGAACGTTCCAGCCGTGGCAGTTCCACTCATACCATAACTGAGCGGCGGCGGGAGACCGAAACGAAGGGCGCGGGCGCCGATTGACACGCGGGAAGCCAATCATTGGCAATCGCAATCGCTGCGGCCAGACTCGCCAGCGGTCGCCCCGTCGCTCAGATGCCACAGCCGCCGCACCCAGCGGAAAAGCCGCTGCGATATAGGCGACAAATAAAGGGCCGAGCCATGCGAGAGGTCGCTCTGGCAACGTCAGGACGTACACGGGAAGAGCGGTAAGGATCGAGAGCCACACGAGCGTCACGATCAATCGAATCCACTCGCTGGAGATCGGCGTCCACGACGCGACTTGAAGCCACGCCATGATGGCGGCGCATCCCAGCGCCGGCACAAAGAGCGGCACTGCAAAGCCGCTCGTGTTATAAACCAAGGCCGCGATCACAACCCACAAGAGCGAGACGATCGTCGTACTGTAGACGAACGGCCAAAAAACGAGTGTAAACGTGCGCGCGGGCAATGTGAGCATATAACGGGGATAATTCGACGACATATTGCCATGCTCTTCGACGAATAGGAGGCCGTTCCAGACAAAGCCGAGCACACAGACGAGCGGCAGCGTGCTGGCGGCCAACACCCACTCCGCGCGGGTGTATGCAAAGAGCAGCGGATAAAGAGCCGCCATAGCGACGATTGTGACGGCCGATGCGATAAAACTCCGGCGATCGCGCCACCAGAGGCATTGAGCGATGGCCAGTGCGGGTGAGCTCATGGTTCTATCCCTCCACGGCGACGGGCTCTCGAGAGCCAACGCGCGCCACGAAAATGTCGTCAAGTGATGGGACGTGTTCTTCCACGATCGATGCCCCCATTCCTGCCGCCCTGCCCTGCAGCTCTTCGATCGAACCGCGGCAGACACCGGTCCACTCGCGACCATAACCTTCCCAGCGAGATGACTCGGGAAGAGCCGGCGGCATGGCCAGGGGCTCGTTGAATCGTAAGGTCACGCGGCGGTGAGCCGCCTTGATCGCATCGAGAGTCGCGCTTAACACGATGCGGCCGCGGTCGATGAGCGCGACGTGGTCGGAAACACGTTCGACTTCATCAAGCAAATGCGACGAAAAAACGACGGTGCGGCCTTCCTCGGCAATGGCGCGGATGATCGCCGCCAAAATCTCCCGACGAACGATCGGGTCGAGCCCCGTCGAGGGCTCGTCCAGGATCAAAACCTCGGGCCGGTAAGCCAGGGCCGCCAGCAGGCCGAGACGCGCTCGCTGCCCCTGCGAGAGCGTCTTTATCCGTGCGCGAGGGTCGAGGTCGAACTGGCGGCGAAGCTCATCGGCAAATTCATCGTCCCAGCTCGGGTAAAACGCTTTCAAGTATCGCAGCAGCTCACTAATGCGCATCCATTCAGGCATATCGCGGTCTTCGCTCAGGTAACCCACGCGGGCGAGCACGCCAACCGGCTCGAGCACCGGGTCAAGCCCCAACACTCTGACTGTCCCTGTCTGAGCCTTCAAGAGACCCAGCAGATGCTTGATCAAGGTCGTTTTGCCCGCACCGTTTTCGCCGACCAGGCCGAAGACGGAGCCGCGAGGGACCTCGAGGTAGACTCCATCAAGAGCTTGGATGCGCCCGAATCGACGCGACAGCCCGGCCACTTCCACGACACCGTTTGTCTTGGCGATCATGCTTGTTCGTCTCCCAGCGGTGGTTGCATCGCCTTGTCTCGCACGCCGATCAACTCGACCACAAGATCCACGCCGATCCCCAACTGCCGCGCTTCGGCCAGAAGCGTGTCGACCCGTTCGGTCAAGATCTTCAACCGCTCGCGGCGCGCCAGGGGCGAACCGAGCTCTGAGACGTAGGTTCCGGCCGTCCTCCGCTTTTCAACCATGCCAGCGGCCTCGAGCTCACGGTAGGCGCGCGCGACCGTGTTGGGATTGACCACAAGCTGCTCTGCCAGCACCCGAATAGGCGGCAGCTCTTCACCCGGCGTGAGCCGTCCCGATGCGATCAAGTACTTGACCTGATTGACGATCTGCAAGTAAATCGGCACGCCGTCGCCGGCGGAAAGATGGATTTGCATCGCCTCGGCTCCGAGCAAACTCGGTTCGCGGACCTCGCGTGTTTGTATTAGTACAATACTACAATTTGGCCGATTGAGGTCAAGAGCCCTGCCCTGAAATTTTGTGGGAGTGACACCTTATCCGAAATCGCAGCGGTCGCCGCAGCGAGTTGGGTCAAAGGTGGTGGCGCATTGCCGGTCCACGAGAGTGGTTTCCGTTTCGGGAGTTCCTCTACGTGACACCCGTCTGAATATGATGCCAAACCGTCTGTTGTGAAAAGTCGGGTTAGCCCTATAATAGTGGTTTGCGTTCGGCCGCTCCTTGCGTTGAGGAGTGGTATTTTCTTTCAATCACTAAGTCTTATGCCGTTGAGATTTCTGTTTGATGCCCGCAACTGGTTCAGGTTGAACTAGCGAGGGGCCAGACGGGCTTGGTCGGCGGCACACGCGGCGGTCCGCATCTCGCGAGAATAAAGGGGTGCGGAAAGGGAAACGAAACTCGAAAATGGTAGATCGTAACCTTCTTCGTGAATTTGATGTCAGTGATGATGAACTCACGGCCTTGGTGACCGCTGAGGACGGCACAAACGAGCTCGACCAATTTTTGGGCGGCGGTCAGAGTTTCGAGATCGGTCGTATCGTCTCGGGCAAGGTTGTCGAGGTCGTGGGCGACCAAGTGGTCGTGGATGTTGGGTACAAATCGGAAGGTCTTGTCCCGCTCGGCGAGTGGGAGGACGAACCGCAGCCTGTGGCGGGCGACACGGTCGAAGTTTTGCTTGAGGGCATGGAAGACGAGACCGGCGAGATCGTTTTGTCCCGCAAGAAGGCACATCGTATGCGTGCGTGGGAGATGGTGATCTCCCGCTATCACGAGGGCGACGTCGTCAAGGGCCGGGTCACACGGAAGATCAAGGGGGGGCTGCTTGTTGACATCGGCGTAAACGTCTTTCTGCCGGCCAGCCAGGTCGACATTCGCCGTCCGTCCGACATCGCCGATTACATCGATCAAGAGATCGAATGCATGATCTTGAAGATTGATGAGAGCCGGCGCAACATCGTCGTCAGCCGCCGAAAACTGATCGAGATCACCCGCGAGACTCAGAAAAAGCAGTTGCTCGAGGAGATCAGTGTTGGGCAGGTGCGCAAGGGAACCGTCAAGAACATCGCCGACTTTGGTGCCTTCGTTGACTTGGGCGGTATCGACGGGTTGTTGCATATCACCGACATGAGCTGGGGCCGAATCAATCACCCGGGTGATATGCTCAAGATCGACGATCAAGTCGAGGTGATGGTCTTGCACGTCGATAAGGATCGCGAAAAGATCGCCCTGGGTCTCAAGCAAAAGTCCGCTAGCCCGTGGGAAAACGTCGAGAAGAAATACCCGGTCGCCACCCGGGTTACCGGCGAAGTCGTCAACGTGATGAGCTACGGAGCCTTTGTTAAGCTCGAGGAGGGTATCGAGGGACTGGTCCATATCTCCGAGATGAGCTGGACTAAGCGGATCAATCATCCGAGCGAGCTGGTCAATATCGGCGACAAGATTGAGGTCGTCGTTTTGGGAATCAATCGCGACAAGCAAGAGATTTCACTCGGCATGAAGCAAACCCAGGTCAACCCCTGGGATCAGGTGGCCGGCAAATACCCGACTGGCACCATGGTTGACGGCACCGTGCGCAACCTCACCAACTACGGGGCCTTCATCGAGATTGAAGAGGGCATCGACGGCCTTCTTCATATCTCCGATATGAGTTGGACGCGCAAGATTGGCCATCCCAACGAGATTCTCGAAAAAGGCCAGAAGATCAGTTGCCAAGTCCTGAACGTCGACCAGGACCGCAAGCGGATCGCGCTGGGCTTGAAACAGCTCAAAGACGACCCGTGGGAGACCGACATCCCTGGTCGCTACGAACCCAATGACGTCGTCAAGGGGAAGGTTACCAAGCTCACGAACTTCGGTGTTTTCGTCGAGCTCGAGCCGGGTCTGGAAGGACTTTTGCACATCTCAGAGCTGGCCGACCACAAGGTGGATAGCCCCGAAGAAGTCGTCAAGGTGGGCGACGAAATCGAGGTCAAGATCTTGCGGGTTGACCGCGGTGAACGAAAGATTGGCCTGTCACGCAAGAAGGCCCACTGGACGAAGCCAGAATCCGAAGGTGAGGGAGGTGGCCAACCAGGCGAACCGACATCCGAACCTGCCAAGGAGTCCAAAGAGCTCAAGGGGGGTTTGGGCGGTGGAGGACCTCTCTTCAGCATGGGAGGAACTGCAACTCCCAGCGAGGAGCAGGAGGCCGAGGAGCCGGCTGCGTCCTGACCCTGGACATCTGTGGTGAAGTTCCCGAACCGATGCTTACATGAACCGTCGCCAGGCTCTCCGCCTGGCGACGGTTTTTTTGACGGGAGGCAAGCCAACCTCAGAAAGAGATTAAGATTTAGAGGAAGATTAAGATCAGGAAGAGGATTAGGAGCACGATGAAGATTAAGAGCAGGACCTCTTTTACAAAGGCAACGCGGCGAAATAAATCCTAGTCTTACTCGTGCTCTTGCACTTAATCCTTTTCCTAATCTCAATCTTCATCACACTCTTTTTCTCAAGCGCACGCCGCTCGCCAACTCGTCAGTTGAAGATCGTCCAGCCATAGCTAGGCTTCGTATGAGTCTCGATTCCAACACCCAACTTCGATCACTGCATTTGCATCGATTTCTCTGGCTTTCGAGGCGTTCGGTAAACCTATTTCGGTGATTCCAGTATTTCGAGCATGCACCTGACCGATTCTCGGGGATCGGGCCGCTTCGGTGGTGTGCTGAAGTCCAGTTCGAGGCCTTGCTCGCTCGCGAACCGCACAAACGCCCATTGGTTGACGAAGCGTCTGCGTCCAGACCTGGCAGTCCTTGAGGACAATTGCCTCGCGCATCCGGTCGGGTAATTCTGCCAGGGATACGACCATCCGCAATAGCTCCTCGTTACGCTCGGCCCGGCTGCTGGATAACGTCTGAGACGACGTCATCCAGCCAATGAACGAAAGATGCTCGCATAATTCAATTCTCGCGTTGATTTCTGGGCCGATTGCTACGGCAAGGCCGGCGCGGACGCCGTCGTATCTGGACGAAGTCGTCTATTGCCTAAAATCTGCAAAATACTAACTCGCCACTTTGCTTCTCAAATCCCCAATTCATCCTATATTTCCAAAACCATCTCAAGTTATCAAACACACGAGTCCGATACTCCGTGATGTAAAGCGTCGAGCGACGAAGGCGAGTGGAGCATTTTCAGCTCCGCCTGGTCGGTCCGCGCCTCTCCGAGAACTCGATCCGTCCGCTGGACTACGCGACCAGGCCAGTGGGCGGGGGCGCCCGAGTTGTTGCCGCGGTGCGATGACGAGGCAGAGCTTCGTTTGGACAGCCGAAAGTTCGCCTGGACGTTCCTTGATCGATGGGACAGGGAACGTGCTGGGGCCATCGGCCGACGACGGCGTCTTTCGAGAGATCGACCGGAAAGAAGCGCGGGACTGACCCCTCCCGCGCGGCAGGATCGGCGGGCCGACGCGATTTTTCCCGTTCCAGTCCCGTGATGTGAGCGGACCCAGTTTCGATCGACTCAACGAGGATCTTCATGGCCCGTATTCGCCGACACCGCCGTGATTCGGTCCAGAGCCCCCTGGAGACGTATCTCCGGGAAATCAACGAAGTGGCTCTGCTAAACGCCGACGAAGAGAAGGAACTCGCCCACCGTATCGCCCGCGGAGACAAGCTAGCGCGTGATCGGATGGTGCGGGCTAACCTTCGATTGGTCGTTAACATCGCGCGAGGTTATATAGGTAAGGGACTGGCACTCCAGGACCTGATCGAAGAGGGCAACCTCGGACTACTCCGCGCCGTGCAGGGCTTTGATCCCGGCGTCGGTACGCGCTTTAGCACCTACGCGAGTTACTGGATCAAGCAGTCCATCAAGCGAGCACTGGTCAACACGGCCAAGCCGATCCGCATCCCGGCTTACATGGTCGAGCTTTTGTTCAAATGGCGGCGAATGGCGTCGGACATGCAAGAAAAGCTCGGACGTCCAGCCAGCGTCGATGAGATCGCCAAAGCCCTGGAGCTGCCGAAGAAAAAGCTGGCGATCGTCAAGAAAGCCATCAAGGTGTACAACCTCGTTCCCCAAACCGATCAGCCAGAGAACGGTTGGAGCCTCGGCGAGATGCTCATGGATGAGCGCACCCGGACTCCCGACGTCGTGATGGTCGAGGCCGACAACCTTCGGCTCGTCCTCGACCGTCTGGACGAGATGGATAAGCGCGAGGCAACTGTCTTGCGAATGCGCTTTGGATTGAACGACGCTCCCCCAAAAACGCTCAAGGAGATCGGCGAATCTCTCGGCTTGACCAGGGAACGGGTCCGTCAGATCGAGAATGAAGCGCTCGGTAAGCTTTCAGCGTCGATGCTGGCGGACTGAGCAATCGTCCAAATCGAATCAAATCAAGACCGGCCGCGCCGCGACGTGGTTCGCTTTTTGAGATGCCGGCGCACGCGATAGACGAGCAGCCCCCCGCCGAAGGTCAAGAAGGTGACGATGGCGGTCGGTTCAGGGACGGACGCCGGCAGCTTTCGGCGATTGGCACGCAGATTAGTGAGGGGCCGGGCACTCGAGAAATCGGCCGTGAATTGGCCGTTGAATGTGCTTTCTGTCTGAGGCACGATGCGCAAGTATGCCTCGGGGCCAAACTTCTTCGCCAGCTCACCTCCGGTAATTTTCATGTTCAGGTCAAACACTTCTGGGCTCTTGTTCTTCGCTGCCTTTGTCGCCTGAGTCTCCGCGCCGAAGTCTGTCGGCCTCCCTTCCAAAAGCAGACCATGATAGACCCGGTCGCCAATCAAAACGCTCCCCCTGATTTGAAAATGATTCTCCGGGCTATCGACCAGCCGGCCGTTGCGGTCGAGCTTCATCTGGAGCGATTGACTAAGAGTGCCGTCCTGATCCGGTAACATGTCGAACATATCCTGGATCGACGGGCCGAGCGAAATCAGGTGAGGCGCGTTCACAAATTCAAAAGTTCCTGTCTGGGTGTCAGGGTCGTAGATGTAGGTCTGGGCGCCTGCAATGTCGCCGGCGATGTCGGGGAAAGTTCGGGCCGGCGACGAGCGGATCAAGTCGCCGCACGCTATCGACCACTCGCTGGCGAACGCGGCGAAGAATACAAGAAGGCCAATCCTGGCAGAGAAACCGCACATCCGTTGCATGAGAACGTCCTTTCGGCCGTTCGCGTCGAAGTTTACCTTGGCGCGATTCCGGAGCAGCGAATCGGTTTCCTCGTGGTCGTCCCTTGCACCGCGACGCGGGCTCGGCAAGAAGCTCGAGGAAAACGTGGACTAATCCGGCGCGTAGAGCTGGCTCAATCGTGCGGTGGGCGTAAGTTCGAGGTGTGGTAGCTTGGATGTGACCCAAAGCAAGAGGAGCGCAACCACTCCGCCGCAAGTCCTTTTCTCATTTGAAGCTGAACGATCATCCTAGTTGATCGAACGGCTCGGATCGAGTGGCGGATGCCCTCGTCGGCCGAGCGTGGCAGGGACTTTAACGCGAGGTCGGAAAACTGTCAATCCGAAGCGAACGCTTGCGCTTCTCTCGTTCCTGACGACCCACGTCCGCTGCTCCTATCGCGCACGTAGCGTTCCGACGTCGAACATCCCCGCTTTTTCGGGCCGGACGGCGCCCGAGTCGAAGAAAAACTCATCCTTGCGAATGAGGATCTTGTACTCCTGGCCCACAACGAGCTCCGGCAGTGCGAACCGGCCGTCGCGATCGGTCACGACCTTGGGCGCGGGCAGTGTCGAGACCCGCTTATCGTCGAGATAAATACGCCGGCCCCATTCCAGCTTTACTTTCCGGGCCGGCTCGGCGTTCTCGTCGAGGAGCCGGCCGGTGGCCGTTCCGGTCGGGCGAAGCGGGATCGTGACCTCGGGATCTTCGGCCCCCAGCTCGACGATCGCGCCAAGCTTGCCGTCGGGGCTGTGGGCGCAGACGACCAATGGGTCGAGGAGTCGTTCAGCACGGAACCTTCCCTCCGCATCGGCCATCACCGTAAATGGAATCGCATAACCGCCGGCGGCGGCAATATCGACCCGCGCCCTGATACTCCCTTGTTGTCGGCGCCCGCGACGACGACACGGCCCAAAAGCGGGCCCCTCTTCCGCCATGGCATCCCGAAGTCGCGGACGATTTCACGTTTGTCATTGACGACGAGCTCTTGAGCGGTCGTCCGTGGTGGCCCGTAGAGCGTGTACGCGCCTGGACCGACTCGGATCGAATAGCGGCCGGCGGCATCCGTCGTTCGTCGGATCGACCTGTGAATGTCATGTGGTAACTTGACACCCCCTTCAGAGGGCTCTGCGGGAGCCCGCCCTACTGCCTCGTCGAGACCAACGGTTTGGTTGGCCGCGGGCCGGTTGTCGGGCCCGACTGTGACCGTCCCGTGAATCACCATTCCACGCGTAAGCCTAAAATCGACTCAATCGGCTGGCTGACCTTCACCAACGAACTCATCCAAATGAGTCAGCGCTGCCCAATCGGCGTCATCGACGTAAATGGCGTAGGTCTCGCCCGCAGTTACGGCCATTTCGTACGACCCATCTGCGGTTGAAGCGGCCCGGCCGACGCCGCTATATGGACCTTTTCCCGATCCGACTGCGAGCACCTCGACTCCAGTTGCGGGCGACCCGTCGGGACGCAGGATACGACCCCGGATCGCCTCGGTCCGTGACATCCTGACAATGACCGTCCCGGTTTTTCGCCCGTTCATATCCACGCGGCAATTGGAGTAGCCGCCCAAGATTCCCCAGAATGTAATGGGCAAGTCATTTACCGGTAGCCACTTGAACGTGGCGACTCCATCAGGTCCGGTTGTTGCCACGAAAATCTGGCTGCCGGAGTTGACGGCGGTCCGACGACCGTCCTTCTGAAGCAGACCGGGATGGAATTTCACGCCACGAAGTGGCTTGTCCTCGCGATCGACTGCGTTGATGCGCACCGTTCGGCGCCACCGAGGGTGAGACTTACCGTCCCCGGCAGATCGTCGGGGGACGTCCCTGCAAGGGTGTAACCACCGACATTGATCACATCGAATTCGGCGTAGTCGAAGCCCGCGCCCGATTTGAGTGCGACGATCCACGTAACTTGAGCGTCGGCCGGCATGTAGAGTTTGGCCGAGCCGTCGGGGCCGGTCGTCGCTTCATCGAGAACTGCGAAGTCCCCTTCCGCTTCTACAGAAGCCCCAGCGATCGGGACCAACAGCGCGTCGATAACATGAACCGCGATCTCGCGGCTTGGTTTCAACACAATTCGGAGCGGAGGCTCGGCCTGGGTAGGTTTGTTGTCGTACCGGTGAAACCCGAGTCGATGATCGCCCGGCGAGCGCACAAGCGCGGGCCAACCGCTAAACTGCACATTCCGGATCGGAATCGCGAATGATCCGTCCGCGCCCGTCACGCCGGGAGTTTCGCGAGAAGTGAAAGCATCGACACGGACTTCGGCTCCAGCGACTGGCCGGCCGGCCAAGTCGACGACGATTCCACGGACTTGCTGCGGCTCGGGGGTGTTCTTTCTGACGTCCTGTACCACGCTGGATCCGGCGGATGTCGACGCGGACTTTGCCCCGGCAGGTTGCTCTACTTGCTTCGGCCCGACGGCCCGCGAAAGTCCGGCTGCCGCCCCCAGGAACACCAGAAACGCGATCACGCCGGGCTTGGAGAGCAGAATGTTGTTCAAAACTCCGCGCGCCAGCACCGAGGCGGCTTCTCCCGCTGTCAGTCCCGAGGCAATGAGCCCGATTGGCCAAGATCAGGAAGACAGCCTGAAACGCGTCCTGCGCATCATGCGTGTCCTGAAGAGCCTAGCGGCATACGCGCAAGACCATCGGCCCATGTCGGATCATCAGCTCTTCGAAGGCCGTCTCTGCAGTTTCGCCCGTTTCGGAGACGAACCTGTCCAGAAGCTGTGCGTCGGACTGCGATCCAACTGCGCCAAGATCGAAGATTCGGCGCACTTGACTTAGCACTTCTCCAGATGAATTGAACGCCATCGTGTTGCTCCCCACTCTGCCAAGGTCGGCTTTCATAGTAGTGCCATTTCGGGGGGAGCACGCACAAAACAGCGCCGAAGGTGACTCTGTTGTCAGGATCTTGGCATGTCCGTCATGCGACGATCGATCAGACCGAGACCTTGGAGACTAATCCGCCAAGCTTGGGACGAGCATCTCCGTTACGAACCGCGCTGGCCGAGGTAAATTTTTTCCAAGACACCCCGCTTTGTTTTTGCTCAAATGCCAATTGGTGGTCGAAGACTGGCTCGAGAAACAAAGGAGTAACCACGGCATGAAACTCAATCATCTCCATCTCACTGTCACCGACGTTGGCGAGGCGCGGAGATTCCTCGAGACGTATTTCGGCTTGCAGGGAAAGATAAACCCCTACAGGGGCGAGAGTACGGAGGGGGGGAAGGAAAACCGCAATGCGAGTAGCGCGGCTTCGCGTCGATCAACTGGTGTTGGGGACTATCGTGGGAGCTGGTTCGCCATGGAAGCTGGCACGGACGGCTTCGAGGAGGAAATCAAAAATCGAGCGACCTTGCTGGGTGCAAGTGGCGATGATCGTCCAGATCCGTCGAGCCAGCGCTGGCCAGTTTCACTTCGCGAGCCTTGGGTTATGTGTCGGTCGATGACCACGAAGCGAATCGCTTGCTCGGCCAAATTGTTGGTCGGCTCGATGCCCGGCGTTGTTATAAACCTGATGTAACTCGCACCGTGTTTCTTGAAGCGACGGGCGAGATTTGCCGCCTCCGATGTACTGGGCACGCCCTTGACGGCTGTTCGACACAACGCCTTGCCAAGGAGTTCCAGCGTGGCTGCGAACGTCTGGGGTTTGGTGAGGTCGCGGCGATGGATCACATCGAACAACGTACGCACAGCTTCCAGAACTCGACGACCGTACGACTGATTCTTGGGATTGGGATGCTCGGCCAAGAACTTCAGATCTCGGATGAGGTGGGCCAAACAGAACTGCACCAGCACTCCGCAGTCGCCCATGTACTTGCGGTAGGCACTGAAGTAGTCACATCCCAGGACGCCGTCAAATTCTCGGCCCAGAACCTCGATCAAGACCTCGGAGCCCCGCGACGGTGCGATCTTGAACATGGTAAAGAGAGGGGCTCGGAAACACCAAGTCCACATGCGCTTGCCGCAGTCTTTGTGCCCGGTCTCGTCCACATTCAGAAACGACTCGTCCGGGAGGATGCCCAACAGCAGTTCGTATGTCTCCTTCATGCTCCCGCTCACCTTGGCGATGAGCTTAGCAAGTTGCCCACGACTGATGGTCACGCAGGCGACGTCACGCAAGAACTTGCGAATGGTGGAGAATGAGCAGTGGCAAACACCTTTGAGATAGGCCACCAACGTACTCAGACGCGGTCCGACAAGACCCGCCCGGACCACCGGTTCATCGATTGGGGCAAAGTGCGTTTTCCACTTCACAGTGCTGTTCGACGACGGGGGCTTGGTGCTCACACTCATGGCAGCCGGTCAGTCGACAGTCGTCGAGTATCCCGGTTACTTCCATATCGGGTTCCTTCAGGAGAGCGAAGAGCACGTCAACGAGCTTTACCGGCGCCTGAAAGACGACGGGTTCGCCGTAGATCCCCCCAGGCGATCGCACGCTTGGACCTTCTATATCGATGCACCCGGTGGGTTTAGGGTCGAGGTCGCCGCGTGACTCGGCATTGACGCGGAATCAGTCGATCGGTAGTTCAGTCGTTGAACAACATCTTCCCGACCTTCCTCGCCCGCAGATTTTCATCGAAGGTCCGAGTCTTCACCTGACTGAGCGCGTGTCGGTCGCCGGTTTGACGGAAATTGCGGACGGCTTCGAGCAACGGGCCCTCCCTGCCGACGACTTCCATGAATTGCATGGCCTTGGTCTCGTCATCGAAAGCCACTCGCCCGAGGACCTTCTTTTGGGCATCGCGATCGATCTCGATGCTCCGCGCTTTCATCTCGTAGCCGTTCGGGAATAATTGGTCGCCAGTGAATTTCCACCGAGTCCGACCGTTTTTGGTTCCCGTGCCATTTGTTTCGATGAGATCGCCTTGAATGCGCATCGCAAATTCGAACTCTGGTGCTCCTCCCGACAACAGAAAACGGAACGAGTAAAGGCCGACCATCTGCAGGACGTCCCGCTTGATCCGCTTGTTGAGCTGTTTGTCTCCCTGCAGTCGTTCTTCGATCCTTTTGCTCTCTTCTTGGATCGCGTTTTCATAGCGGTGGTGATTCTCGATCGCTTGAATCAGTTCATCAGCCTCGGCTGCGCTTAGCGTAGATCCATTCCATTCCGGCTTCAGGGCCTGTTCTGGCAGGAACTTATCCCTGGGTTGCCAGATCATTCGGTCGCACGAGCCATCCGAATGAATCGTCGTCTCGACGTAGATCGCCGCCGGTGGACAGCATCCGACGCCGAGAACGCCCAGGAAACAAAGATGCGCGAATCGCAATTTCCACGATTGGTGCGCCATGATCACCCTCCAGGCCATCACATCCCGGATGCGCCGCGTAGAGGAGTATGAGACAAAAGCCGCACGAGCCTAAATGCCGATATAAACGATACCCGTTCGCGTCTGGCTCTGCGATGCGGGCATGGAGCCAACGCGATGTACAGGACGTATCGAACGCGGAAGCGGGCCCAGGCGATGTTGGCTCTGACGTTCCTGGCCGGTTCGGTGCATGCACAGGATTCCGGTCTAGATTCGCAGCAAACAAGAATAACTCCATCACGAGCCATCGCCGCAAAAATCGCTCAATCACGACAAGCGGCCTCACCGCGAATGTCGGCGGCCCAGCCCATTGCCCCGACGAACGCAGGTCGTGCCGCTCCCGCTTCGGCGACGCTGGCTGCGATGGGATTGGCCGATTTTGAGCGGCTGGCAATGGAGCATAACCCGACGCTCCGACAGGCCGCCGCCCAAATTGACGCGACAATGAGCCGATCGCATCAGGCTGGACTTTACCCCAACCCGACAGTCGGCTACGTGCAAGAACAAATCGGGGCGCTCGGCGAAGTGACTCCCACCGCCTCGGGGATCTCAACGTCAGGGAAAGGAACGCCCGGTGAGCTCGTCGGCGGTTACGTCGAACAGGAGTTCGTCACCGGTGGCAAGCTTCGGCTCAGCCGGGCCAAATTCGCGGAAGAAGCCAACGCCGCACGCTGGCAATCTGAGGCGCAGACCCTCCGCGTCTTGAATGGTGTCCGCGTCCGTTTCTTCGAGGTCCTCGCGGCGCAGCGGCTCATCCAGATCCATCGCGAGCTTGTTCAGCTTAACGACGATGCCGTCCGCACCACAGAACAACTCGTCAACGTAGGCCAGGCGAATGAGCCCGACCTGCTCCAGGCCAAGGTCGAAGCTCGCCGGGCGCGCGTGGCGCTGCGGAACGCGGAGAACCACTACCGTGGAAACTGGGAGAACCTGGTCTCTGTGGTCGGTACTCCGGATTTGCGCCCGTCCCTCTCGACGATCGGCTGCTCGACGCGCCGGCTGCGCCCCTCGACTTCGACGCCACTCTGGCCGACTTGCTTGACCGCAGTCCCGAAATTCAGGCGGCGGTGTCCGAGATCCGCCGCAGCCAGATCATGGTAGAGCGCGAACGTGCGCGAGCCGATACCCGAACGTCACCGTGCAGGCCGTCGTCGGCCGCAATTTCGAGTTCAACAACCTCACCACCGTCGGCGTCCAGGCGAGTATTCCGCTGCCGATTTTCAACCGCAACCAGGGGACCGTCCGAGAGGCGCAAGTCCGACCTGATGCGGGACCATGCCGAGCTCGAGCGTGTGTCACTTTCGCTCCGGCAACGACTTGCCGACGTCGCCACCCGATACAATGACGCGCTGCAATCGGTCGACGACTTCCGCACCGAAACCTTGCCGATGGCCCGACGTGCTTATGAAGTCCAGTCGGCCAACTTTCGCCAGACGGCGGGCGGCGTGGCCGCAGGTGCTCGTGGCCCAACGGACGTTTGTCGAGCTCAACCAGGAATACGTTCAGTCATTGCTCGAGCTGCGCAGGGCGGAGGTGGCGATCAACGGCATGCTCTTGGTCGATGGGCTAGCCCCGCCGGAAACTCCGACGCCGCAGGGCCACATCGAATCGGTGCCCACGCCGCGATAAACCTTGAGCTCGGTCAGGCCGTGGTCTGGCCGCCGCGGATTGTCCGTTGTCGAATCAGAGGGGTTGGTGGTGGTGTGCGGAATCGCCCGCGTCGCGTCCCGGAATACTCGCGCCGGGGGGAACTTCGCCCTCGCCCGACATGACCCGGTCGTAAAGATCCGGCGGCAAAACCCGGACAACAGTCATCAAGCCTTGAAGCCCCGTGTACCATTCGCGCCGCATCCCCCGCGTCTCGCGCTTGGCCGTGAGCTTTCTGAGCCGCTCCGCCGGCATGTCCATGGGCATGTCCATCATCCCCTGCGGGTAGCCAGGCACTCGCCGCCTTGACATGTCCCGGCCCATCGCACCGTGCCCGCCGTGCATCTCCCCTTGAGCGGGGATCGGCGGCGGCATGGACATGCCGGGCATGCCCGCAATGTCGGAAGGCTGAGGCATGACTGTCATGTTGCCGAGGGCACGCTCGATGCTGGTCTGTTCGCCCATGCTCCTGCCCAGCGACGACCCGAAAGCGTCGGAGAGTGCCGGCCCGCCGGTGGCGATCCCCATGCCGCCGGTCGGGCTCTCACCGGCCCGCATGCCTTGCACTGTATGGCCCCCCATTGGGCCCGACCATCGAGCTCATGAAATTCATCACGTGGTGGAACATGTGGCAATGCAGCATCCAGTCGCCAGGGTTATTGGCGATGAACTCGATTTCGCGCACCTGCGCCACGCCCACCAGCACGGTGTTGCCGGGAATCCAGGCTGTGGGCTGGAATTCGGCCCCCTTCCGTGCCCGTGACCCAGAATGTCAGGCCGTGAAGGTGCATCGGGTGATGATCGATGGCGCTGAAATTCACCAGCCGAATCCGCACGCGCTCGCCCAGCTTGCATACCAGGGGGGTGACGTACGGCGCAGCCCGGCCGTTCAAGGTGAACAGGTTGAACTCCATCGACATCGTGTTCGGGATGGTGCTGCCGGGGAGAATCGCCCATTCCTGGATCAATAAGCGCGAAGTCGCGATCGACGCGCGGCTCATGGGCTTGCTTGGGATGGATGAGGAATAGCCCCACCATTCCCATCCCGTCCTGCATCGCGTCGTGCGAATGGTAGAAGAACGTACCGGTCTGGTGGAGCGTGAACTCGTATGCCTGCAATCCCCCGGGCGGGATCGGCGGCTGGGTCAGACCAGGCACGCCATCCATCGCGACTGGAATTTCCAGCCCGTGCCAGTGGATGCCGGTCGATTCGGGCAGATCATTGTGGACCCAGATCCGCACGCGATCCCCTTGCATCACCTCGATCGTCGGGCCGGGCATCAAGTCGTTGAAGCCCCAGACATCGATGTACAGGTCCGGCAGGACCTCGCGCCGGGTGTGGCGGCAGTAAAGATGAAATTCCTTGACTCCGTCGACCAGCTTCCACGGAACTTTCTCGGAGAGATCCGGTACGATGACAGGCACAGGCGCTTTGCCGGCGGTGCCGAGGCCAGGCACGAGCATGCCGCGGTCGGTCGCGCTGCCCACCGGGCCGCCAGTGCTCGGTCGATCGCGGGGGTAATCCACGGTCGAATCGTGCCCCGCATGCGGCTGTTGGTTGGGGGAATTTGGTTCCTGGCCGACCGCTGCCGTCTCTTTTGCCAGTAGTCCCGCGGTCGCCACCGCTCCGCCGTGCAGGAATTCGCGTCGGGTCGCGTCGCCATTCATGTCGCACGATGCCTCAAAGGATTCTCCGCACACACACACCTCGACGCGACGGCCAGGAGCACACTGGCCGACCGACAATTATACCTGGAAATCTGGCGATACTCCGGTGAGGCTCAGAGGCACCAGAATTGAGGCGACGAATGTGAATCCCGAGGACCGATTCGTTCCAGGATCCGTGCCACACCCGAACCAATCGACTTACAGTTTTGGCATCTGGGGTTTTTTGCCATCGGCTGACGTAAGCTCGGCCAAGAGTTCAACCAGATCGGGCAGCCTCACCGGTTTCACCAGGTGGCCATCGCACCCTGCCTCTTGCGATCGCACCTTGTCGTTCTCTTGTCCCCAGCCGCTCAGTGCGATAATCCTGACTGACTGGCCCCATGTTCGTTGGCGAATGCGGCGGGTGGCCTCGTAGCCATTCAATCGCGGCATGCCGATGTCCATCAGGATGATCTCGGGCCGAAACTCTTCCGCCGCCTCGACTGCCTCGATGCCGTCGTGGGCCGTCCGGACCTCATTTCCCATGAGCCTAAGCAGTTTGGCCATGGAACGGGCCGCGTCCTGGCCGTCATCAACCACCAGGATCCGCCGCCCGTGTCCGTCCTCGATTGGTACGGCGTCGGAATTCTCCAGAGTGACAGGCGCGGTGAAGCTCGCCAGAACGGGAAGTTCAACTGTGAACGTTGTGCCCATTTTCGGGCCGGCGCTTTCGGCGGACACGGTCCCCCCGTGCATTTCCACGAGACCCTTTACGAGCGCCAGACCGATGCCAAGCCCGCCCGTGGATCGCTCGATACTCCGGTCGACCTGGGAAAACATGTCGAAAATCCGGGGGAGTGATTCGGCTGGGATGCCGATGCCCGTGTCGCGGACAGTTACGGAAACGACATCGCCCCGATGTTGGCCGGCGAGCCAGATCTGTCCCCCGCGCTCCGTGTACCTACTACTATTTGAAAGGAGGTTGCCGAAGACCTGAGCCAACCGGGTTAGGTCGGCGTCCAGTACCACGGGCTCTGGAGGCAACGATATCTCAAGCTTATGACCGCCAGCGTCGATGAGTGGGCGGGCGGTTTCAACTGCACTGTTGATCACGTCAGCCAATGATACTCGCGAGCGCCGCAGTTCCATTTTGCTGCGATTGATGCGGGAGATGTCGAGCAGGTCATCGATCAGTCGAACCATGTGTCCGACCTGGCGCACCATCATTTCACGAGCCTGCGCGACCGCGATTGCGTCGCCGGCCGCGAGCCGCATGACCTCCAAGCCATTGCGCAACGGTGCCAGCGGATTACGTAGCTCGTGCGCGAGGAGTGCCAGGAACTCGTCCTTGCGACGGTCCGCCTCGCGCAACTCATCCTCTACCCGTCTCCGATCGGTGACGTCTCGGAAGACGAGAACTGTCCCCAAGATGGACCCGGTGGCGTCTCGCATGGGGGCTGCGCTATCGTCGATTGGGCGCTCGGTGCCATCTGCGGCGATCAAGATCGTGTGATTCGCCAGCCCGACAATGGTACCTTCGCGCAACGCTCTCAGAGCGGGGCTCTCGACCGGCAGGCGCGTTGCTTCATTGATAATCCGGAAGACGTCTGGCAGCGGTCGTCCGAGCGCATCGGCGTGGGTCCAGCCGGTCAAGGTCTCGGCCACGCCGTTCAAAAACGTCACACGCCCCTCTGCGTCAGTACTGATAACCGCGTCGCCGATGCTCGCGAGTGTGATCCGCAGCAATTCCGACTGCCGCGCAAGCGCTTCTTCGGCACGCTGGCGTGCCAGGTGAATGCTCCTGGCGTTCCGAAGCGCAACGGAACGGAGCAATTCTTCCGATCTCTCGCTCTCGTTCATCATCGCGCTCCGAGGAGTTCCGACGCCAGCGCGGTTCCGAGCACACGCGATCGAATCTTGGCAAAGGCCGTTTCGCGGCTTGTCGATATATCATCATAAAAGGGGGAGAAGCCGCAGTCGTCCGTCGTTCCCAGTTGGGCGACCGGGATAAACTGGGCGGCCTCGATCACACGGTCGCGGACTTCCTCTGACGTTTCCACACGAGGGTCAATCGGCGAAACGACACCGACAAAAGCCCGCTGGTCCGGCTGGAGGTAGCGGCGGATAATCTTCAAGACGCGGACGCGGTCGGTTTCCCCCGCCAAAGCAATGTAAAAACTCCCAACCTTCAACCGGAACAGGCTGGGTAACAGCTCAGCATAATCCACCTCCACACTGTGGGTCGAATCGCGGTCGCTGCCAGGGCATGTGTGCACTCCAATGCGCTCTCGCTCAGACGCGGAAAATCGCGCCAGTGCCAGATTATTAAGATCGATGAAGCTATGGAGGAGCGCTCCGGATGGGTCAATTTTGACCGCCAGCCTCCCCTCGGTGAAATCGATTTGGACTTTATACGCCCCTTTTTTTAGGCAATTGCGGACCTCGGTCTCATGCTCGTTGAGCAAATCGTCAATGAACCGCTCGCGCGGATATTGGGAGATCTCTTCGGCCGGGTAGAGCAGGCTCAAGGCCGACGGGGCGATCACTGCCTGCTTCACCGGCACATGAGCAAGACGCAAGGCTAGGTCGAGATAGCTGTCGGCATACGTCTTGTAGCGAAACGGTCCGGCCGTGAGCCGCGGCATTCGCCGCGTGTGGCCGGCTGAGAACGGAATCTTGAAGCCGTCCGGCGCCATGTTCTCAAGGTCTTGCACGCAATACGTCAAGAAGCCACGGTACTTTCTCTGCTCGCCATCGGTGATCACCGGCGATCCGGTTGCTTCGAATTGTTCGATTGTATCACGGATCGCCTCGTCGTAGAGCGGAGCAACGCTCGGGTCGTCGCCACCGACGCGGGCGATCGCCTCGATCAGCCGCAACGGTCGGGGAATACTCCCGATCGGTTCGGTTGGAATTATCATATTTAAGACCGCCTTGAGCATCGCGAGTTAGGATGTGAAATGACCGCCAACTCGCTTTGCTTTTCCCACGGCGAATTGTGCGCGGCGTCGTTGGCCCGTCCGGCACGGCGTTGGTAGCCGCGGGTCTGTGTCTGACGATCGTTCTTCAGCCTACGCAGATTCCAGGATGCCGTCTGTCCGCTGGCGGACATTCGCAGTATTTCTTGGGTTTTGGACATTTCAGTTGCGCACGAGCGCGACCGAGCCGCGTACCCTGCCAGCGTCGCGGATTTCAGGCGACGACGTATTGCTCATAGTAGCCCCGGATTGTCGCGTAGCACTCGCATGCGATCTCCTCGAGCCGCGGCCGATCGCGAATGACGATAATGCCTCTACGAAACTGGATCATGCCAGCCTTTTGGAGCGTGCCTGCGACGACCGTCACCGTCTGACGGCGAACGGCCAGCATGAAAGCGAGGAACTCCTGGGTCATCGCGAATTCATCGCCCCCAGCTTGGTCGTGCATCCTGAGGAGCCAACGGCAGGCCCGCGCTCCACAGTATGGAGCGAATTGCAAGCAATTGACTGGCCGGCGGCACGCAGCGAAAACGCGGCATAGCGATGCACCAGGCGTGTCAGAGCTGGACCTTGTTTCATTGCTTCCAGAAAATTACGGACCGGCAGGCGGAGACTGTCGCCGGTCATCTGACAGATTGCTCGGTACGGGCTCGGCGTGATGCCCAGTGATGCCGCCACGCCGACAAATCCTTCCCGGCCCACCGTCGCCGCCTCGACCGGATCATGGTCCCGCAAAACCGTCAGGAGGGAGATCAACGAGGTTGTCGGAAAGTACACGTGGGCGAGGTCGGCGCCCGACTGGTGGATCACCTGCTTGAGGGTCAATTTAGTTCGCTGCAACTTCTGCTGCAACGCGTCGAATTCGTCTTGGGGTAGACGATCGACAAGGTCGTTACCGCTGTCGCGCAGCTTTGGCGTAAGTGGCATGAAGACGCTCGGTGAATGTCGTCAAGCCCGACGAACGTGGGCCGCCTTGGCCCGCCCTCCGGGCAGAATGGGCCTATCTTAGTCACCACTTGGCCCCGACGCGATAGACGGGAAAGCCGGGAATGCCGGCATCGACCGTCCAGCACTATTTCTTGTGCGCCAGGCCGTTCCACAGCGCGATAGTCGAGTGCTTTGGCGGCGTGGCACGAAAGCTGCACAAATTGAATCGTATTCGCCCTCGATCCAGGCCACCTTTCCAGCAACCTTGATCAGGCAGGAGATCATCATGAAAGAAGGTGAATTCCAGAGTTGTATCGCAGCTTGCGCCGCTTGTGCCGAAGCATGCGAGAAATGCAGCGACGCGTGCATCGATCACCCCGAAATGGCCAACTGCGTGCGTGCTTGCCGCGACTGCGCCCAATTGTGTTTGATGTGCTTGACTTACATGTGCCGCAGCTCGCGGTTAGCTGCCGAACTGTGTTCCGTTTGCGCCAAGGCATGCTACCACTGCGCGGCGGAATGCTCACGGCATAAGGCCGACCATTGCCAACGATGCGCAGAAGCCTGTCGCCTTTGCACGGAAGAGTGCCGTAAGTCGGCGGCTTGAAGAAGATGTTGGCGCGGGTCTCCTGACCTCGCCCTCACGCGCGACCGAACGTCTCCAATAGCGCAGACAGCGCATCGCCGTGACTCAGGGCGTTTCTTGCGGGCGACCAACTCGCTCGCCGGAATCCGTTGCGCACCCATCTGATCCACTGCGCAAAAGAAATGAACGTCGGCACGAAGATTGCTATTCAATTTACTGTTTCACGTATCGTCGCTCGCCCGAGGCGGGCACACCAATCACAAACGGAGACAGCAATGTCAGGAAACTTCAAGGACAAGGGAGAAGAGGCAGGCCGCAGGATCGGCGAAAAGGTAGATGAAGCAGGCCGCAAGGCCGGGGAAAAGGCGCACGAGGCAGGTCAATGGGTGAAGGACAAGACCCAGCAAGCCGGCAACAAGGTCGAAGAAGCCGCCGACGCGGCCAAAAAGAAGATTCACGAAGCGACCAAGTAACTGGCGATCGCTTGACCATTGTTAAACCGGCACGCGAGCCGGGATCGTTCCCGGCTCGCGGCGTTTCGAACCGTTGGATCCCGTCAAGTTTGCTCGCGCACGAGACACGTCTCACGCGGGCTCGGGGAGCTTTTTGTCTACTGAATCGGTCGGAGCGTCCGTGCTGACGGCGTCTTGCTGCAGTCTGGAAGCGGCCTCCACCCAGGCGCGAGCGTTCGATTCGCCGCGCCCTAACTCGATGGCGTTCTGGTCGCGTCCGGAGTAGACGACCCAGTACCCGGGTTGCAGCCGTACGGAGTCCGTCCCACGCGAGATCGGCGGCACCTCAACAAGGACGGCATCTGGATACCGGCTCAGAACGTAGTCTCGCTTTTCCATGATCTGAGTACCTGTTGAAGAATTGGTTGATGGGACTGTCTCAGTATTCGATACACAACGAAACACATATGCGAGTGACGTGCCGAATCAACTGGCACCAGCGATTGGCGCCGAAATGAATTGCGCGGAGCATCTGAACTTATCGACCGCGCAGTCGCTTGCCACGCGGTCGTATGGGCAATTGATTGCCGTTCCGGTTGATTGTATTGAATGGCGTCACACGTCAGCGGCGCCCAAACGCTTCAAACGGTCGAGACTGCGGCGATAGGGCTTGAGCCCCGCCCATAAGAGGATGACCGCGAGCGTAAACGAGACGGCACCGACGACAAGGAGTGAGAGATGCACGGCGTTTTTGTCGCGGAAAACGAAATCGGTGAGCGTCGCGACGATGGTCGGGCCCAGCCCCATACCGAGGAGGTTGATCACGAATAGATAAAATGCCGTGGCTGAAGCGCGCATCGCGTTGGGCATCATCTGTTGAATCGCGGCCGGCGCGACGCCGAACGGCATGCTCATGAAAAACACGACAGGCACCAAGCACG
Organism: uncultured Isosphaeraceae bacterium; assembly: GCA_963850935.1. Lineage (GTDB taxonomy): Bacteria > Planctomycetota > Planctomycetia > Isosphaerales > Isosphaeraceae > CAWFRS01. The sequence continues at coordinate 33,687 of CAWKNT010000020.1, read as the reverse complement.
CGGCTGCCCAATTTGCCGACGGGGCCAGCGGCAACAGGACGACAAACGGCAGCCCCGCAAGTGCCCCCCCGAGCGCGACGCGGAGATCGGAGTCGGGACGACGTCTTTGACGCAGCCAGTCAGCGAACCGCCCCCCCGAGACGATGCCCAGAGTGCCACCGATCGCCACGATCCCCCCGAAAACCAGGCCGGTTTTGCCCTGCGACCAGCCATAGCGGCGGATCAACATCACAGGTATCCAGGAATAAGAGCCATAACCATAGAGGGCGATCAGACCCGTGCCCAGCGTGAGGCAGAGGAAGGTTACGTAATTCAGCTGGATGTACGACCACACGGCGCTTGGAGTCGGCACAGTGATCGCCGAAGCATCTGATTTCAACCGCACGCCCTTACGAACCGGCTCTCGAACGGTGAGCAGCAGGAGTGAGATCAAGAGACCTGGCAAGCCCACCACGAAAAAGATGAGCTGCCACGACCGCACCGAACCAATCCACGGTATATCAGTACTCTCCCGTCCGGACACAAGCAGCGTGATGAAGCCCCCCAAGATAAAGGCCATTCCTGCACCAATATAGATTCCCATCGAGTAAACGCTCATTGCAGTGGAGCGCCGCTCCGGGCGGAAGTAATCCGAGATGAGCGAATAGGCTGAAGGAGAAAGGCTGGCCTCACCCACGCCAACGCCCATGCGCATGAAGGCCAGTTGCCAGAACGTTCGGGCCAGTCCGCAGCCTACTGTCATCACGCTCCAGAGCGCGATCCCCACGGAGATGATCGCGCGGCGACTGCGCGTGTCTGCAAGACGCCCCAACGGGATGCCAAACAGCGTGTAAAAGACGGCAAAACTGGCACCCATCAGCAGGCTCATTTGCGTGTCGCCGATCCCAAGGTCGCGCTGGATGGGACCCACCATCAGGTTGAGAATTTGTCTGTCAATGAACGAGAAGATATAGGCAAGCGTGAGCACGCCGACAACGTACCACGCGTAACCGGCAGAGGGATACGCTTCGTCCTCGAGCGGCCGTCCGCCGGACTCAGTACTCGCGGGTGCAGTCAAGTGAGTCGTCGGCTTCATCTTAATCGCTCGGTAGGTGGAACCATCGCGGGCCCGTTCTGTCTTCACGTCCGGCTGACAAAAGAATCGAAACTGTCGATTTCTTGCAAGATCGGTTGCAGTTCTGCACCTCACACGGTCCGCGATTGTCGCACGCGGAAAAGGACGGGGCAATCCGGCGGCTCGCTCAGGATCGCATTCAAGAATATGAGGAAAACGAGCCAGCAGATGGGGCTCAACGCGGCCACGGACGACATCACCGTGCTGAATGGATCGACGGTTGTCGCCAGAATCCCTGTGACCGTGAAAACCAGGATGCTCAAGCCCGGCAAGAGCCTTCAGATCACGGTGCTCTAGAACGGAAAACCCAACCAGGCTGGAGTGACGCAGATTCCTGCCGGAATATACGTGATCGAGTTCAACGAAGGCGGCTACGCGGTTTCCAGCCAGATCCGCATCGACTGAATTAGGCTCACGTGGAAAAGACGCGGCAGGAATCAAACCACGCTGGTTGATTTTTCCCGAAACCGGGTCGTTGCGAGATACCCCAAACCAATAAATGCGGCCAAAGCGACGAGCTGCGCGATCAAAAAAGGGGGCTCCGACTGCGTCGGAGCCAGCGCTTTGAGCACCGGCACTTTCTGAAATGATTGCACAATCAACACCAGGAAGTTGAGATAAAGTGCGATCGCCGCGGTTATGACATACGTTTGCCGCCAGATGCCGGCGAGATGGCGCGCGTAGCGAGCATAGATCGCGACTGCCAGCACCACGAGCGAGATCACGCCCAGCACAATACCTGGAGTGACACCCGATATTGGAAATCCGAAGCCGGTGGCGCTCGTTAAAACCGTTGTCGCTAAAAAGAAGGCCGTCCAAACATCCAGTCGCATCCCGGTGATCAGCCCGAAGAGGACGCCAAAACCCGACGTAATCGCCAGCAGACTAATTACAACATGAATAAGCGTGTATATTTCCATGCGTGTGTCCATTATATCTGCGTGATCAGGATTCTCGGTGAGTCGGCGGCACATGAGGGGCTATCATGAAATGAAGAGGCGATGACGTCAAGTACCGCGTCTAGCAGTTCGTCAGCGTCCAGTAATCAATCGTGCACCCCCTTATGGTTAATCGACGACTCAACCGGATGCCCGAGACGGCGTATGAATCTCCGCCAGTGTATTGACTCGCTCCGGCGAGTCAATACACTGTATCCGAAGTGGATATATCCACTGTGGATCGAGAAATGGCAAAGAAGGCACCCGAGGAGGCGCCCGACCCGCGATCCTTGTCGCCACTCACACCGGCGGTCTTTCACATCATGCTGGCCTTGGCCGGCGGCGAATGCCATGGCTACGCCATCATGCTCGAGGTGGAACGGCTGACCGGCGGTCTCTTCTTTCTCGGGCCTGGGACGTTGTACCGGTCGATCCAGCGGATGCTCGTCGATGGATTGATCGAGGAAACAAAACACCTGCACGACCCTGACCTTGACGACGAACGCCGCCGGTACTACCGGATCACGGCGTTCGGCCTCGAGGTCGCACGCGCGGAAGCGGAGCGGCTCGATCTGCTTGTGAGTGCCGCCCGCCAGCGGAAATTGTTGCCCGAAAAGAAGGGAAAACGATCATGAATGCCAAGGCGACGAAAGCCCTCGAGGATTTCCACACGATCACACCGCACTTGACCGTGCGCGGCGTGGATCAAGCGATCACTTACTATTGCGGTGCATTCGGTGCGTCGGAACTTTATCGCAACCTGGCGTCCGATGGCAAAAAGATCATTCACGCCGAGCTCATGCTCGGCGACTACGGCATCCTCACCGACCCTTTCGGTCACCGCTGGTCGATTGCGACCCGGATCGAAGACCTCTCGCCGCGGCAGCTTCAAAAGCGCGCCAGCGAATTCAATTCCCTCGGCTACGACAATGTCGGGAAAAAAACGATCGAGGTTAAATTGGACAATATGAGCACCATTATCATGTATAACCTGGGATCGATTTCCGCGGACGGGAAGGTCATCACCAACCTGGGCACGAGCCTCGATCCGGCGACCGGCAAGCCATACAAGCTCCGTACAGTCACGACCGTCGTCGACCACGATCACTTCACGCTCGAGTGGTATGGGACCGAGGAAGGGCGCAAAGAAGCGAAAGTCGTGAGCATGTCGCATACAAGGAAAAAGAAGTAGGCGGTCATTCGCCAGCTCGGTCGACTATCGCCGATTCTTGATGTCAGTTTTGCAAAATTCTCGTTCGGGCAGTGGGCCGTTGACCGAATGTAAAGTTTTGTTGATTCTGTTGTGTTCATGTGCGCCAATTGGTGCAAACTGCGATTCCCATTCTGTCGACGCAGGCAGTGCACGCCGCGTTGTCGGGTGGTCAATCACTCGGCAACCGCCGCGTCTACGCATCAATGGACTGGCGTAGACCTGCCGCGCCGTTCAATGGGAAGCAGCAGATCCAACTTACCAAGGAAGGCGAAACGATGACCTTCATGATGAAGTCGTTCGCGCTGGCCGCGCGGCGGAAACATTCTCGACCGACGGAAAAGCGTTCGGTCTCGTGCGAGACGCTGGAATGCCGCCAATTGCTGTCGATCGGCATGCAGACGGCGGAAGTCGCGCGCGCGATGCCCGACTTTGCATCCGGCGGATGGGAGTCGCGATGGATAGACACGATGCCGGTGCAAGCGACCACCGGCGCAAAGTCAGTTAGTGAGTAACCTCGGCAACTCGGGCCTGGGTACGTTTTTTGTGACCGACCCAGCCGGCACACAGACGCAGGTCATGAGTGGCGAGCTTGTCAATTCGAGTTCAGACGGGATCGTCAGCGGCTCATCAACGAATGCGTCGCCAGCGAGCATCGAGATCGGCCAGGGCGCAGCGCCAATTCAGATCGCCAGTACTGGCAGCGCCGGCTCGGCCGAAGACGCTTCTGTCAGCGACGCCTCGTTCTATGCGTTACCGGCAGGGGGCGCGAACGGCCCCGGCGGCGCAGCGACTCAGAGCGTGAGTGGAAGTGCTGCCGGCTCGACCGCAGGCACAACAGTCACGAGCCCATCGATAAGTGCGTTACCGGCAACGGTCGCGATCGGCCCCGGCGGAGCGACGACTCAGAGCGTGAGTGGAAGTGCTGCCGGCTCGACCGCAGGCACAACAGTCACGAGCCCATCGGCAAGTGCGTTACCGGCAACGGTCGCGATCGGCCTCGGCGGAGCGACGACCCAGAGCGCGAGCGGGAGTAGTGCCGGCTCAACCGCAGGCACAGCTGTTGCGAGCCCAACGGCGAACGCGTTACCGGCAGGAGTCGCGACCGGCCTCGGCGGAGCGACGACCCAGAGCGCGAGCGGAACAAGCACAAGCTCCGCTGTGAACGCGACAGTTACGAGCGTCCCGGTAAGTGCGCTCGCAGGAAACAATGCGCTTCGACGGGCAGCGGACAAGGTTTGACCGTGAGCGGCGCAAACGACGGCGCGACGGTCACGGCTGCACCAGTGAATATGGTACCCGGAGGTGTCGAGGTCGGCCCGGGCGGCGCACCAATTGAGTTCATGAGAGGGGGAAGCGCCGGCACGACAACAGGAGCGACGGTCACGGCCACTTCGGCGAGTATGTCGCCAGGGGGCGTCGAATTCAATCCGGGCGGCGGACCGATTGAGTTCATGAGCGGCGGAAGCGGCGGCACGACAGCCGGTGCGACGGTCACGGGCGCTTCGGCGAGTATGTTACCAGGCGGTTTCGACGTCGGCCCGGGCGGCGGTCCGATTGAGATCATGAGCGGGGGAAGCGGCGGGCCGACCGCGGGCGCGACGGTCACGGCCACGTCGGCGAATATGCTGCCAGGGGGTGTTGAGCGAGGCCCTGGCAGTGGTTCGATCGAGATCGTGCGAGGGGGTAGCGCGGGCTCGTTCGCGGGCTCAACGCCCACGAACTCTTCGACCGCTGCATCCCCGGCGTCGGTCGCGGCCGGCGGACCGATGCAGATCGTCAATGGAACTCAAGGCCAAACATCGGCATCGAGCAACGTCTCAGGTTAAATGGCATTGTCAATTTCCCGCCCGATGCGACGCTCGCACACAAGCCCCATCAGCAATGATAGTCAGACATTCTTGCTGATTTTCTCTCGGGCCATTGGGCGGGAAACGATTTCGACTGAAGGCGTACACCCGGATAAAGCTGCGGCTATTCCGCATCAAATGATCGCTTGGGTCGCCTTGATCGGATGCCAACTGACTGCTATAGTGCCCTCTTCCTCAGGAGGATCCTGAACCTAACCAAGCCCTGCGGACTTCAGGGCCAGTCTCAGAGTTGCATGACGAACAGCAGAGGTTGTGTCTGTTCACCCGGATAATGGGCGCCCAGCCAGTTCGGTGTGCGCGTCTACCTGCGCAAAACGAGCCGTTGGCTAGCCTGTTTTTTCCGCGCTGCCCGAACTTCACAGGATGGCGAGTTGTCGCGGCAGTTCTGATCGAGTCGAGTTTGTTGTAAGCGAAAACATCGATGATACGTCGTGGTTCGCGTGCTTCCCGTTGCTTGGCGCCGCAGACCATCGGCTTCGAGCGGCTCGAAGACCGATGGCTTCTCAGCGCCATTGGGGCCTTGTCGGCGCCGACGGCGGTGGGATTGAACGTCGAACGATTGGCGTTCCCGCTGATCGTGGACAGTGATTCGATTGCTGCCGCACCGGATGTTCACATACTAGAATCTTCTCAAGCCGTCTATTCCGCTGGCGTCGAAGACGAAGTCTCTGGCACAGTTACCCCGTCGATGATTAACCCAACACCGCCGGTCGCCGTAGTTGTAACGGACCCTGGCGATAACACCTCTTATGCCTCGGATACTAGAGCCGAGGACGTCGTCGTCGCCGCCTCGAGTATCTCCGGGGCAAATGAGTTCCAGGCTCAGCCGCCCGCGATTTTCGTGCCGGCGCCTCCCCCCAGTCCGCCGCTTTCGAGCGTAGCCTTGTTCGCCGGCGCAAGCGGTATGGTCCGCACGACTGGAAACACAGCCAGTCGCTCGCTCCAGGGCGAGATGTCGAGTGGCACGGTCGCTGTTTTCCCACCGGCCAGCGCGTGGCCGTTGATGAGTATCGCAGCGCCCGCCGGTTCGGGCGCTACCAACTCTGGTAACATCACGTTCAGTGCGACCGGAGGCGGCAACGTCTTCCTATCCGACGGCTTCATCGCAACGACTGAGGCGATCACCACATCGACCTTGGCCGTCATGTTCAATCCAGTCGAATTCACGATTCCGGGATCGCCGACGACTGCCGCAGTCGCGATGCCCGCCGCCCTAGTTCTCTTGACTCCCCTCGGCACCTCGACGACGAATGGATACGGGAGGATGACCGCGCCGGGGCCGAGTAGTCTTGGTGCGGCCGCCAATTGGAACAGTGCGGTGACCTGCGTTGGAATCAGCAGCGTGATCCTCGGCCCATTCGGACCGACCAAATTCGTCAGCAGTGTCGGGGGTTTTCCGGCGATGGACCGCACGCTGACGTTGGCTGGCAGAGGCCTCGCGCAACTTCCGGCGTTCCGCCCCACTCCAGAAACGTGGAATCACAGTGGCGCTACAGCGACAGAGGCCGGGCTGCCACTTGTGGCGGAGGAGCCCTGCGCAGCCGGCCTGGCGGTCCCGCCCCTACAGCGATCCGACGTCATCACGGACTTTATGCCGTTTGATCGCGCCGCCATTGGACAGACTATCGACCAGTTCCTTCAGCAGCTCGGAGACTTCCGCGCAGGGCTATCATGGTTCCAGGGGCCGACGGATCTGTTTGTCGAACTGCTGGCTGTGGCCGCAGCCCTGACAGCGTGGAAGGCGGTTCCCAAGGTCGTCGGGCACTCCCGAGACGACGATCAGCCGGCGGCGCTCGAGCTTGCAACTTCGCTTGACGGAATCTCCGGCCTACCCGGTGGCTCGAGCCCGGAGGAAGTATGAAAGACGTTCAGGATAGTTTGATGGAGCGGTTGACCAGAGGTGAATTGGACGCCGTCGGAGACGTCTATCGGACCTTCGAACCGGTCCTTCGCGTCATGGTGCGGCGGCGTTTGACGCCACGGCTGCGGGCCAAGTTCGACTCGACGGACGTGGTCCAATCGGCCTGGGCCGACGTGCTCAAAGGTTTCCGCGACGACGGCTGGCAGCTGAGCAGTCGCCAACACCTGCGGGCCTACCTCGCCAAGGTAACCTACAACCACCTGTTTAATTACTGTCGCAAGCACAACCTGGCGTTCCAGTACGAACAACCGCTTGTCGGCGACGAACAGCCTGGCCTCCGCCCAAGCGCCAGCCGCGCCCGAGCGAGCTCGCACAAGCCGATGAGCTCTGGGAGCTGCTTGTGGACCTCTGCCCGCCAGCTCATCGTGATCTTCTCGATCTCAAGCGCCGGGGCTTCCCGCTCGCCGAAATTGCTACCCGAACCGGTCTCCACGAGAGCAGCGTGCGTCGCATCCTCTACGACCTGGCGAGGAAATTGGCCGTTGTCCGCAGCGAGATGGCAGGCGCGACTCTCGCTTAACCCAACATTCCCTTATATGACCTCTGACCTCTACAAACAGGCAAGCGATGCCTCTGGATTCCCAGCTTTAGGGTCTGCCGAGAGCCACCACGGCCTCGATGTTGCTCCTGCTCCTCAATTGCCTTGCACGACTGCGGGAGGGCGAGCCAAGGGCCACGACGGCTCGGACGGAACCTCGCCCCCACCGATTTACGTAACGGCATTGAGTTCCGGCACCGCCTCGCTAGCATCGAAGCTCGTTGAAGAGATGGTGGCCGCGTGGCAGCGCGGGGACCGACCGGCGGCCGAGGCGTTTCTCGTTCGCCATCCGGAGCTGGGCACCGAGTCGGCGTTGCGGCTGATCCATGAAGAAGTGTGTCTCCGTGACGAAGCCGGTCTGGATGTCGTCACGTCCGAGTTCGTTAATCGGTTCCCGCAGTGGCGGGCAGAGCTCGAACTACTCGTCGATTGCCAGCGCCTGATTCAAGTGCAACGGGCCGACACCTGCTTCCCGGAGTTGGGGCAAATTCTGGGCGGGTTCCGGCTCGTGGCCGAGCTCGGCCGCGGGGCGTCAGGGCAAGTCTACCTCGCTTTGCAGAATTCCCTGGCAGCCCGGCCGGTGATCTTGAAAGTGACGACCTGCGCAGGACGAACATCTTGCCCTCGCGCGGCTCCAGCATATGAACATCGTGCCGCTTTATTCCGAGGAGGTGGTGCCGTGTCGCAACCAACGGATCCTCTGCATGCCCTACCTGGGGGGCGGGACTCTGGCACGACTCCTGGAGCTACTCCGCGATTTTCGGGCGTCAGTGCGCACTGGCAAGCACTTGATCGACGCGCTCGACCAGGCCCAGGCGGCCTTGCCAATCCAATTTCCGAACCAGGGCCCCTACCGCGGCACGCTCGCCCGCTCGCCGTACGTCCAGGCTATCGCGTGGATCGGCGCCTGCCTGGCCGACGGCCTCCAGTACGCGCATGACCGGGGGCTTGTCCACATGGACATCAAGCCCTCGAACGTGCTTTTGACGGGCGAAGGCCAGCCGATGCTTCTCGATTTCCATCTGGCCAGGGAGGCGATTGATACGGCCGGTCCGCTGCCGCGCGGTCTCGGGGGAACGACAGCCTATGCCTCACCCGAGCAGCGGGAAGCCATGGCTTCGATCCGCCGCGGAAGACCGATTCGCGTCCCCGTCGACGGCCGCTCCGACATCTTTTCTCTCGGCGCTTTACTGTACGAGGCGCTGAGTGGTTCAATGCCCGGCCTCCACTACGGCACCGACCGGCTGCCGCTTTACCGCCTGAACGCCCGAGTCTCCATCGGTTTGTCCGACATTATTGACAAGTGCCTTCGCACCGACCCGCGCGACCGCTATCCGACCGCGGCGGCGCTGGCCGGCGACCTGCGGCGCCATCTGAATCAATTACCACTGCTGGGCGTGCCGAATCGCAGTCTGGTTGAACGCTGGCAAAAGTGGCGGAAGCGCAAGCCGTCGGCGCTGGCGCACCATCTGTGTCTGGTCCTGTTAGTGGCTGCGGCAATCGCCGCGGCAGCTTCCGCCCTGGACGCTTATCACCGCCGGGCCCACGAGCTGGCCGAGACGCTAAAGCAGAGCCGGGCCCACCTGGCGGCCGCACAGTATGATCGCGCGGAAGACTCCCTGAGACGGGGCCTGGCCTTGGCGCGGTCGAGCGCCGCGTTCGAGACCTGGCGGCGTACGTATGACGACGAGCTGCGTGTGGTCCGCCGCGACCGCTCGGCCGCCGAGTTGCACCGGCTCGCCGATCTGGTTCGGTTCCGCTTTGGCCTGATGCCGCAACCATCGGAGGATGCGCATGCGCTTCTCGACCGCGGCCGCGAGATCTGGGAGGCACGCGGCCTGCTCTTAGCCCCGATACCGGGCCGGCGTGAACCTGAAATCGAACAGAGAATACGAACCGACTTGCTCGATATCATCACCGTTTGGGCCGATCTCCGCGTCCGCCTGGCCCCTACCCCCCAAGCCGACGATGCCCGCCGCGAGGTGCTCACGCGGCTCGACCAGGCAGCTGCGCTACTCGGGAGAAGCCCCGGGCTTGAACGCCTCCGCCGCTCGCACCGTGAAGCACTCGGCTGGCCCGCTGAGTCCGACGGGACCGCGCTCGACCAGTTAACACCACGGTCGGCCTGGGAGCATTGCGATTTGGGTCGCGCCTATCTCCGCGACGGCGAGCACACGCTCGCCGCCCGACAGTTCCGTCAGGCCGTCAATCTCCGTCCGCAAGACTTCTGGCCCAATTTCTACCAGGGTCTTTGCGCCTACAGGCTTGGCCAGTTCCAAGACGCTCTCACCGCCTTCCGCGTCTGCATCTCATTGGCGCAAAACCCGGCCGAGTGCTACTTCAACCGAGCCCTGGCCTTCGAGGCACTCGGGCGGACCGACGAGGCCTTTCATGATTACACCCGTGCCTCGAGTGCGATGACCGGCTCACTGGCGCCGCACTGAATCGCGGCATTCTCCAGTACGCCGCGGGGCGCTATTCCGAGGCCGCAGTCGACCTTGACCACGCGCTCGGCACCGCCGCGGGGCGCGAAGCCCGTGGAGTGATCCATTACAACCGCGGCCTGGTGAGACTCGCGTGCGGCGATCGATCCGCGGCGCTCGTTGACCTGAAGGCCGCAAGAAAATTGGGCCACGCCCAGCGCGCGATCTCTGCAATCGCGTCGAGCAGTCGCTACGCGGCGACGTCGTAACCATCCCGGGAACACCACAATAATCGGCACTCCCAGTCAGCGAACTGTCGCGGCCGCCGCGGCGCGGGCGTAGGCTAGCGCCGTGCGCTGCATCGGCTCGGCGAAACCGCCGCGCGACCGCCCACGCCATGCAGAAGACACTTCCGGCCACAGACTCATCAACTTCGCCGGCGCCGATCGGGTCTATTTCCCGCCAGGCCCCGTCCGCCCAGAGCAGTCCGCGACTGCCGAAGGCCGTGATCGCGAATTCGCCGGTTTCACCCTGCAGTTGACGAAGACGCTGAGCGAGAATCCCGATGTCACTCGCGCCGACGCCCAGCGAGCGGGCTTCATGCCGGCTCATCTGAACAAACTGAAACCGCCGGGCGACCTGCGCGAAGGCCGGGTGAACGATCAGCTCTCGGGGTGGGCGGAGCGCGCGATAAGCCTGGCTGCCAGGTCGGCGACGTGCGGCAGCAGGCCGGGCGAATTAGCATCATCCGGCGACAGTGGACCGGCAACGACGGCATCGGCGGAACGCAACGCGGCGATTGCGGCGGCGAGGGCGTCGTGGTGTGGTCGCGAGTCCCTCTTCCTGACTTCAGCTGCCGCCGGATTCCCGATAAGTCTGTAGGTAGGTCGGCGGGTCGGCCCGGTTCCGCGCCGATCGGGTCCAGGGCCCAGGGGCTCACTCGGTTGTTGCCGGCCCGTCGACGGCACCACGCGGCTGATTCGCCCACAGTGTGGGCCGCGATCCGGCTGCACAAGAGACCACTCGGCCCGGCGACGGGCGGTCGACATGCGGCCGGTCGACGGGGCGCGCTTGCGGCGACGCCATCTTGGCCACGATCCTGCGGCGGTTCGCTTGCCACGACCACCAGGTTCCGGACGGCGGAATGCGCTTGCTGCACGTTGCGTCGATCGTTGCGTGGCGGGTTCGATTTCGAGTTGAGCCATCATCGGGACTGATCCTTTCCTGGAAGAGCGATCTGGCGACTCGGTCCTGATACCGGGCCAGGCGGCTTTCGCGACCGCCGTGACATTGTCGTTGGGCGGGCTTACAGGTTTCATCAACGCGGACGCATCGGAGCCGACAAGATTCTTTTGCGTTCAAGACGCGTGGCCGTTATGCTTGCTCTGATCACGTGGAGAGGTCGTCTCAAGGGCCCCGTTCGGTGGTCGCTGAGATTCTTGAGACAGTCCCAAGAAAAACCGACAGTGGGTGTCGGGTGGCCGGTCGGAGTGTTGATGAAAGTACTAGAGCGGGGGCATCCGGCGACGTTCGCCGCGATCTCTCTTGCCATTCAGGAGCCCGCACCATGCATCCACACGGCTCGGTAACGGGTGCGTTCGATGATCTGCGCTCCAACGACCCCGCCGTTCGAAACGCGGCCGCGCCGCTTGATATGGGACCGCTATTTCCGCGACCTGCTGACTTTGGCACGCAATAATCTCGACAAGCGAATCCGCCTTCGCACGAGCGAAGAAGACGTGGCCCAGAGCATGTTCAAGAGCTTCTGCCTGCGCCAGCAGCGGGGCGAGTTTCAACTGACCGGCCGCGACGAGCTCTGGAAGCTGTTGGTGACGATCACGATCCGCAAGGCCCGCAACGCCGCCAAAGCCCAGCGTCGGGAGAAACGCGACATCGCCCGCGAGCAAACCCTGCCTGGAAACGACGAGACGGGTCCGGCCGGCTGGGTATTGGAAGAGATGGAGGCCTCCGACCCGTCGCCGCTCGAAGCCGCCCTGCTTAACGAGGCGCTGGAACGCCGGCTTAAAGCACTGGCCGATCCCGATCTCCGCGAGATCGCACTCTGGCGGCTGGAAGGATACTCGAACGGTGAAATCGCCGGTCGCCTCGACTGCACGGAACGGTCAGTCGAACGCAAGCTGTCGCGGATTCGCAGATTGTGGTCATCGTACGACGATGGGGGATGTTGACCAGGTACGCTCCTGGCGGGGGTAGTGCCGTGATCGAAATTCCGACCTGCGACTGGAGCTGGATCGACTCTGCCGCCGAACGATTCGAACGGGCCTGGAAAGCAGGGCCGCGGCCGCGCATCGAGGATTACGTGACGGAATTGGAAGAGCCCCGACGCTCCCGGTTGCTCGACGAGCTTCTGCGCGTCGAGATCGAGCTGCGGCGGCAGGCCGGAGAGCAACCCTCACTGGTAGAATACGAGGCCAGATTCCCCGCAAACGCCACCATTGTTTGGGCCGTCTTATGTGACGGTCAGAAGTCGCGTTTCTCGTCTGTCGGGGCACGACCAAACGGATCTGACGAGCCCGACTTGGACAGGTCCCTGATCCGCCGCGTCTTGGCCGGACTGGCCGAGACGACCGGCTCGGTCCCGCGAGTCCTGCTTCGCGATACCGAGGCCGAGCCCGAAACCCCGGTGGTCCGGCCGTCGTCCCCCGAGATGCCGGAGGAGACCGGCCGCTACCAGCTCCTGGGCGAGATCGCCCGCGGCGGCATGGGGGCCGTCCTCAAGGGCCGCGACCCCGACCTGGGCCGCGACCTGGCCGTCAAGGTCCTGCTCGAGGAGCACCACGACGATCCCGAGCTGGTCCGCCGGTTCGTCGAGGAGGCGCAGATCGGCGGCCAGCTCCAGCATCCGGGCATCGTGCCGGTCTACGAGCTGGGCTCGTTCGCCGACCGCCGGCCCTACTTCACCATGAAGCTGGTCAAGGGCCGCACCCTGGCCGCGTTGCTCAAGGAACGCGCCGACCCCGCGCACGACCTGCCGCGGTTCCTGGGGATCTTCGAGCAGGTCTGCCAGACGATGGCCTATGCGCATGCCCGCGGCGTGATCCACCGCGACCTGAAGCCGTCGAACATCATGGTGGGCGCGTTCGGCGAGGTGCAGGTGATGGACTGGGGCCTGGCCAAGGTCCTGCCCCAGGGCGGAACGGCCGACGAGTCGCGGCCGCAACCCGGACGAGGCGGCCGTGAGCGTCGATCCGCACGGTGCGGCGCCGGCTCGGACGCCGACGAGTCGCAGGCCGGGCTCGGTGCTGGGCACGCCGGCCTACATGGCGCCGGAGCAGGCCGGCGGCGACGTCGAGGCGATCGACGAGCGGGCCGACGTCTTCGGGCTGGGGTCGATCCTGTGCGAGATCCTCACCGGCCGGCCGGCGTACACCGGGCCGTCGCCCGACGGCGATTCTGCGCAAGGCGATGCGGGGCGACACGGCCGATGCCCTGCGGCGGCTCGACGGCTGCGGGGCGGATGCCGAGCTCGTCGGCCCTGGCCGGGCACTGCCTGGCCGCCGATCCGCGGAACAGCGGCCGCGGAACGCGGGCGAGGTGGCCCGGCGGATGACGGCCTACTTGGCGGGCGTGCAGGAGCGGCTCAGGGCGGCCGAGCTGGCGCGAGCGGCCGAAGAGGCCCGGGCCGAGGAAGCGCGGGCGACGGCCGCGGCGGCCGAACGAGCCGGGCCGCCGAAGAGCGCGGGCCGAGAAGCTCGTGCCGCGGCAATCGCGTCCGAGGGCGCGCCCGGGCCGAACGGCGGGCGCGGCGGATGACCGTCGGGCTGGCCGCCTCGGTCTTGATCGCCGCTGCGCTCGGCGCCACCGGCTGGACGTGGATCGAGCGGGACCGGGTCGCGCGGATCGCGGCCAGATCGGCACAGGTCAACACGGCCTTGCAAGAGGCGACCGGGCTCAGGGGCCAGGCCCAGGGGGCGGCCGTCGGGGACCTCGTTCCCTGGACCAAGGCACTGGCCGCTGCAGACAAGGCCCGCGACCTGCTCGAGCCCGGGCTGGATCCGTCGCTGCGCCGCCAGGTCGAGGCCCTGTTGGCGGCGATCACCAGCGAGAAGGAACGAGCCGAGGCAGCCGCCCGAGCTGCGCGGGACGACCGCATGCTACTGGATAAGCTGGTCGACATCCGCTCGGCCAAGACCGACGATCCTGACGGCTCGATCAGCGATCGTGATTACTCCGCGGCGTTCCGGGAGGCCGGAATCGACGTCACGGCGTTGCCGCCGGCGGAGGTGGGGGCCCGGATCAAGGCCCGGCCCGCGCCGGTGGCCGCCGCGCTGGTTGCGGCGCTGGACGACTGGGCGGCCGTTCGGCGCTCGTGGCGTCTTGATCGGCCCGGTGCGCTGCGGCTGTCCGAGGCGGCGATTGCGGCGGACCCCGACCCCTGGCGAGCCGGCCTCCGCCGAGCACTCGATCTGCCCGACCGCGCGTCGCGGGCCAAATCGCTGCGAGACCTGGCCGCGACCACACCGCTCGACACTGCGCCCGCAGTCGATCTGGACCTGCTGGGCACGGCCCTGTCCGAAGCGGGGGAGACGAAGGCGGCCGAGGAGGTAATTTTCGCCGGCCGACGTCGGTTCCCCGCACGATCTCTGGCTCAACTACGACCTGGCTCGCTTCCTGGAGCCGCTGTCGCGCGGCGACGAAGCGGTCCGCTACTACTCGATCGCCCGCGCCCTGCGACCCGAGACGGCGCACGCCCTGGCCCATCTTCTGGAAGCAAGAGGCGAGTCGGTCGAGGCGATCGCGGTTTTCCGGGACCTGGTGCGGCTTCGCCCCGACGACGGCGGCAATTGGCGTTGCTATGGTCGCCTGCTCAAGGAAAGGGGCGACCGTCCGGGTTCGCGTGACGGCGCTCGAGAAGGCCGTCGCGATCCTGCGCCGAGAAACACAGCTCAAGCCCAACGACGCCAATGCTCGTTGCACTCTAGGGCAAGCCCTGCATGACCAGGGGAAACTGGGAGAGGCGATCGCCGAACTCCGCGCGGCCGTGCGCCTCAGACCGGGTTACGCAGTAGCGCACCATGAGCTCGGTTGGGTCCTGAGCGAGCAGGGCAAACTAGCGGAGGCGGCGGTCGAATACCGCGAGGCAATCCGTCTCAAGCCGGATGACGCCATCACGCATAATAACCTTGCCAACGACCTGAAGGACCAGGGAAAGCTGGCCGAGGCGATCGCCGAATACCGTGAGGCAATCCGCATCAAGCCCGACGCCGCCGGTCCCCACTACGGTCTCGGCAACGCCCTGAGCAACAATGGGCAGCTTGACGAGGCGATCGCCGAGTTTCGTGAGGCGATCCGACTGAAGTGCGATTTCGCCAACGCCCACCACAAGCTCGGCTACTTACTGCAAAAACAGGGAAAGATCGACGAGGCGATCGGAGAATACCGCGACGCCATTCGGGACGCGCCGGACGAGGCCGGCGTCCACGTCAACCTTGGGACAATTCTTTGTGATGTCAAGCATGACTATGAGGGGGCGATTAGCGAATTCCGCACGGCGATCCGCCTCAAACCCGCCGCCGCCGTCGCCCACTACAACCTCGGAAACGCCCTGCTGGCCCAGAAAAAATGGGACGAAGGGATCGCCGCGTATCATGAAGCAATCCGACTCAAGCCAGACTACGCCGGTGCCCATGGCAACCTCGGCGTGGCGCTAGAGGGGCAAGGGAAGCTTGACGAGGCGATCGCCGAATATAAACAGCAGATGCGGTTCAAACCCGACGACGCCAACCCGCACATCAAGCTAGGTAACTTACTGGGAAAACAGCGGATGATCGAGGAGGCGTACGCCGAATTTAAAGAAGGGTTGCGCTTGGAGCCCAATTCCGCCTCCGCCCACCACGACCTCGGCCACGTCCTGAGCGATCAGGGTAAGCCGGCGCAGGCAATCACCGAATTTCGCGAGGCGGTCCGGATCAAACCTGATTACGTCGAGGCGCCAATGATATCGGCAATGTCCTGAAACAGCAGGGGAAGCTGGAGGAGGCGATCGCGGAATACATGATTGCCATCCGCCTTGACCCCAACAAGTCCGATCCCCACAACGGCCTCGGCAGCGCCCTTCACAAGCAGGGGAACACGGAAGAGGCTATCGCCGAATATTACAAGGCGATTCGGCTCAATCCGAATTACGCATTACCCCACAATAACCTCGGCAACGCGCTAAAGGACCAGGAGAAGGTGGAGGAGGCGATCACGGAATACCGCGTGGCGATTCGGCTCAATCCGAATTACGCATTACCCCACAATAACCTCGGCAACGCGCTAAAGGACCAGGAGAAGGTGGAGGAGGCGATCACGGAATACCGCGTGGCGATCCGACTCAAACCGGATTACGCAGAACCCCACAACGGCCTTGGCAATGCTATGTTCAGCCAGGGAAAACTTGAGGAGGCGATTGCCGAATTCCGCGAGGCGATTCGGCTCAAGCCGGATTACGCGATACCCCACAACGGCCTCGGCATCGTTCTGCGCGCCCAGGGAAAGCTGGAGGAGGCGATTGCCGAGTACCGCGGGGCGATTCGGCTCAAACCCGACTTCGGCATGGCCCACAACAATTGGGCTTGGGCGTTAGTCTGCAATCCCAAGCATCCGCAGCGCGATTACGACGAAGGGATTGTGCACGCCCGCAAGGCCGTCGAGATCGGGGCGAAGGACGCAAACACCTACAATACGCTGGCGCTGGCCGAGTATCGTGCGGGTCACTGGACCGAGTCTCTCGCCGCCAGCGGGCGGTCGATGGAGCTACGAAAGGGCGAGGGTGCCTACAACTGGTTTTTCCAGGCCATGGTGCACTGGCAGAAAGGCGACAAGGACGAGGCTCGCAAATGGTTCGACAAGGCGGTCGCATGGACCAAGGAGAAAGACCCCAAGAACAAGGAACTGCTGCAGTTCTGGAGAGAAGCCTCCGAGCTAATGGGCCAACCCGGACCGAAGGCGCTCGACGCAGACAAAAAGCCGAAATGAATCATCGGCACGAAGGAGAATACATTCGATGAAAAGATGCGTGCTCCCGGTGATGCTGATGTTGGTTCTGGGTGCCGTGCACGCGGCCGACGAGATCACGCGTGCCCAGCGCTACCGTGCTTTGGTCGCCGAATTCCAAGCCGCCAGGCAGTCGTACGTTTTGGCGCTCGCCGCCGCAGAGACCAACGACGCAAAACGGCAAGCGGAAGCCCGCCGGCCCAAAGCCGACGATTTCGCGCGTCGTTTCCTCGAACTGTCAAAGACGAACCTATCCGACACTACGGCATTTGACGCCCTATTTTGGATCACAGTCTACAGCCCTCGCAGCCCACAGGCTGACGAGGCGATGGAGCTGCTCGCCCAACACCAACTCGAGGAAGTCAGGCTGCGATCGGTTCTGCAAAACCTAGCGTCGTCGCGTTCTCCGGCGGCGGAGAAACTGTTGCGTGCCGCCCTGGACAGCAGTCCGCACCGTGAGATCCGCGCCCAGGCTTGCTACAACCTCGCGACCGTTTTGATGAAAGCCGGGGCCGTTGCCGGTGCCAAGGCGTCCCAGAAACCAGGCGAGAAGAACCCGAAGGAGAATTCCGCCAATTCGACTGAGCCGCCAAATGAACAGTCCCAGGAAGAGGCCGCCAGACTCTTCGAGCGACTGGCCGCGGAATTTGGTGACATCAAGGTCGCCGGTCGGAAGAACTACTCCGACCTGGCCCGCGTCAATATGGCCCGGCTCCGCCCAAAGGCTGCGAGAAATGTTGCCTCTGGGTCTCTTGCGGTCAGCTTGGAGATCGGCTCGGTCGCACTTGAGATCCAGGGGACTGACACTGAAGGCCGTAAGATGAAGCTGAGCGATTACCGCGGTAAAGTGGTCGTCCTCGACTTTTGGGGTGATTGGTGAGGGCCGTGCCGGGCCATGTACCCACACGAGCGGTCGCTCGTGCAGCGTCTCCGAGGCATGCCGTTCGCACTGCTGGGAATCAACAGCGACAAAGACCTGGAGCAATTGCGCACCAGGATGGCCAAAGAGCAAATTACCTGGCGTTCGTGGTGGGACGGCGGCGGCACGAGGGGCCCCATCGCGACCCTCTATCGAGTGCCCCATTGGCCTAACATCTATGTGCTCGACCATCGTGGAGTCATACGCTACAAGGAAACGCGCGGCGGCGATATGGACAAAGCTGTCGACACGCTACTCGAAGAGCTGGCCCAAGACCCCGATGCCAAAGTCTGGCAACCCGCGCGGCGCCTACGCGAAAGAAAAAACGGTAGCAAGAGTCACGGCAAGCAACAAGCGGCGGTTTTGTCGACGTCTTCTGGCACGCGCGAGACGCAATGAAAACGCGGCTTTCGGAACGCTGGGGGCGTAGTGATTTCGACAAGGTATGGTCCAGGTGTTTCTGTCGCGTGTACGCTCTATTCGGAGGATTTGCGACCCGGTTCCGGACGGTTCGGTGACGCGGCCGGTCTTGCGGTTTCGGCCTTACGGAGTCTGCGATGAGTGAAATCCCGACAGGGGACTGGTCGTGGATCAACGACGTGGCTGATCGCTTCGAACGGGCCTGGAACAATGGCTCACCGCCGCGTATCGAGGATTTCCTGGCCAATGAGCCAGAGCCGCGGCGGCCTCCGCTGCTCGTAGAGCTGCTTCGTGTCGAGTGTGAGCTCCGCGCGAAAGCCGGCGAGAGGCCAACTGCTGAGGAATACCACCGCCGATTTCCTGAATACAGCGATGTCGTCGCCCGTGTTTTTGCGCCGGCCTCCACTGCAATCGACCGACCGTCTCTATCGCCGGCAGGGCGCGCCGAGAACAGCGCGACCTACGATCGCTTGGAAACGCTGCCCGCGGAACTCGCCAACCACCCCGACTATGAGATCGTGCGCGAGCTGGGACAGGGCGGCATGGGTGCTGTCTTCCTGGCGCACAATCGAATCCTGGGACGCGACGAGGCGCTCAAGGTCATTGGACCCGAGATCATCGAGAGTCCGGGTGTGTTCGACCGATTTCTCCGCGAGATTCGCGCCGTCGCCAAGCTGCAGCATCCCAATATCGTCACCGCGCACGCCGCCTTCCGCTGCGGCGCTAGCCTTGTTTTCGCCATGGAGTACGTCGAGGGGCTCGACCTGGCCCGCATGGTCATGGCCAAGGGGCCAGTACCTTCACGGCACGCCTGTTATTTCGTGCATCAGGCGGCGCTGGGCTTGCAGCACGCGCACGAGGCCGGCATGGTGCACCGCGACATCAAGCCCAGCAACCTGATGCTCACGCACAAGGCAGGCAAGGCCGTGATCAAGGTGCTCGACTTCGGCCTCGCCAAGGCGGGTAGCGAGCAAAACGTGCAGGGCGCGGTGCCGGCCGCGGCGAACATCGACTTGCGAGTGGCCACTGGCCTGACACTTCCTGGTGAGATGCTCGGTACGCCCGACTTCATAGCCCCGGAACAGATCGCCAACTCGCAACGCGCCGACATCCGCGCGGACATCTACAGCATGGGCTGTACGATGTATTATCTGCTCAGCGGCCGTCCGCCGTTTCAGTCGGCGTCGATGCGCGACACCCTTCGGGCACACCATAGGACAGAGGCCCCGCTGCTACACGTCTTGCGGCCGGAAGTTCCGCCCGAGCTAACGGCCCTGGTGGCCAAGATGATGGCCAAGGAGCCCGATCGCCGTTTTCAGTCGCCGAGCGATGTCGCCACAGCGCTGGTCCCCTTTTTCAAAAAGCCGGCAACGGCCGCGGTTTCTCCGTACCTTGACGTTGACAAGGACTTTGCTGCCGATGCCGGTCATCCCGCGCCCGATTCGGCGTCCGCGACCGGACGCGGAATGTGGTCGAGCCTGATCGATTTCGGCAAGCCCGAAGACGACATGGACTCGGGCGAGAGAGCGCTAAAACCGGCGCGCGGTCAACGGCGATGGTTGTGGCCGGCGGCAGCCGGTGGAGTGCTGCTGTGCGGGCTCTTGGGCGCGTGGGCGGCGGGAGTTTTCGATCGCGTGCGCGTGCAGAATGACGAGGTCAAACTGGCAGGCGCGGACGCGAGTATCGCAGCAAAATACAAAAAGCTGGTTCGCGTGCTGCAAGAGCCGCCAACGCTGTTAGAGCCGGGAAAGCCGTCTTCGCCCGTCGCCGAGCCCTCCACGGAACCGTCGCCACCGACACCCACATCCGACGCCACAAACCGCACCACCGCACCGAGCGAGATCGCGGCCGTGCCAACACCGCCGGTTGCCAAGTATTCGTCAGCGAGTAAAGCCCCGACACCAACACCGGCCATCGCGAGACGCCACCCGGGGTTACGCGAGATTGCAACGATCAAAACGCCAGGTCCGGTAATTCAGGCACGTCTGCTTCCAGTCGCCACCCATTTGCTATTCGAGACCGGCGGCACGGTTCGTACCCTCTGGAGCCGTGACATCACAGATCCCAACAACCCGCGCACGCGCAAATTCGAGGTCAATGCCCCCGCCGACTGGGTCCAACTGGCGCTGTCGAGCGATGGCCGGTTCGCGGTGTTGGCAGGCAAGGATAAGGCACTGTGGAACTGGGACCTTCAGAATGGCCAGTTTTCGTCGCATGCGCACCGGAAGAGCCGAGATCACGTCGGTCGCCCTTTCACCTGATAACCAGATTGTTGCCTATGTTCGCGACAGAGCGATCCAGTTCTGCGAGGCGTCTACTGACGCCAGAAGCAAGAAAAAGGACCTGGCTCTGAAGATAGACAGTCCGACAGAACTGTTTGCTTTCTCCCCGGATGGTCGTGGAGTTGCCTCCGCCCACGCCGACCGGTCGATTCGGATCTGGGACGTGAAGGCCGGACGGCAGATCCGGCACGCGCAGGCACCGAAGACAGTGACCGCCCTGTCTGTATTCCCTGATGGTCGACGTGTCTTGGCCAGCTTTTCGGGCCCAACGTTCGTCTGGGATCTTGCGACGAATCAGCAGCTTCAACAGGCGCCCGGCTTCGGTACCTCGGTTGCCGTCTCAGCCGACGGCCGCCGTGCGCTGATCGGCGGGGGTAATCTCATGCAACTCTGGGATCTGACGACGGGCGAGGAATTAGTTCGGATGGACCACAAGAGCGTGGTGCTGCATGTCGCGTTTTCCGGGGACGAAGGCAAGGCGGTATCAAGCACGGACGAGAGCGTCCGGGTCTGGGCTCTGCCGCCGAGCCGAGTCGCCGGCGAGCAGAACACGGTGCTCGAGGTCGCGCAGTTTCCCCGTCAGGAAACCATCATCAGTAACGTGGTGGTCTCTCGGGACGGTCGGCGAGTTCTGACCGTCAAGTGGCCCAATACCATACGGCTTTGGGATCGAGAAACAGGAGAATTGATCCGCACGCTCGAGGCGGGTGGAAAGGACATAAGATCCGTCGCCTTCTCGCCCGAGGGCGATCTCGCTTTGTCCGGCGGCGATGATAAAGTTGTGAGGCTATGGGACCTGGTTTCGGGCGAGCACCGCGACTTCCCTGGGCACCTGGACAACATTATGAGCGTGGCCCTCTCTCCCGATGGGACAATGGCCTACTCCGCCGGAGGCGCGGATATTCGCGACGGGCGACAAGGGTACCACGACGGGACGGATTTCGCCGTCAGGGTATGGGACCTCAATACCGGTCAGCAGCTCCGCCCCCTTGAAGGACATACGGGCATGGTCTGGAGCGTGGCCGTCTCGCCCGACGGACGCTACATCGTCTCCGGCGGCAACGACGCCGTCCCGATTCTGTGGAATGCTCGAACCGGGCGCGAGTCGCATCGCCTCCGTGGTCACACAGGCAGAGTCGAATGCGTCGCGTTTCTGCCGGATAGCCGGCGAGCAGTCTCTTCGAGCTTGGACGGTACAATCCGGCTTTGGGATATTGAAGGTGGCCGCGAGGACTTGCGTCATTTCAAGGACCCGACAGGCGGAAACGGGTGGTTGGCCGTCTGACCTGACGGCCACCGGCTCTTCTCCGCGGACGGCGGGGGACGCCGACTGCGGTACTGGAACCTCGACACTGGCAAGTTGATTCAGGAGCTCAAGCTGGGGGAGTCGCCAACGAAAGGCTCTTTCACCCCCGACGGCCGTCACGCGATCTGGGGCGACTGGGTTGGGATTCTGCGAGTTTATAGTTTGGCGGACACAGTGGCCCGACCGATAACTCCGCAACGGCGATCCGGTATCGCGAGGAAAAGATCAGGAGCAAGCCCGAAGATGCCATGACCCACAATAGGTCACGACTGTTGGGCGCTGGTCTGTGACCCCGCCCAGGGGCGTGATCGAAGCTCTCATTCCTGCGAATACCCTCGGAGCCGAGCCCGTAATCAGTGCGGAGACTTTCGGTCAATCGCCACGGCGGGGTCGGAGACCCGGGCCGAACAATTGAACATTTGCTGAAAAGTTTGTGAGGCCAGCGCCGACAGGCAGCGTGGCGCGAGGGCGACTCGCGTGAACTCCGCTCTTCGCGTCCCTGCCAGCAACGTCACTCAGCGCTTCCTCCTGGCCCCACTGCCCTTTCCCGGAGTGCCGGCAGGCTCGTCGGGCTCGACCTTGGTCAGAATCAGGCGGCCGGAGCCTTGCGTGTATTTGAAGTCGAACCGCTGGAGAAAACTCTGGCCGAGCAAGGGGGCGACGTCTCCCTTGTCTTTGGGCATGACCACGCATGTCACGTCCTTGACGGTCAACCGGCCGACCGTGACCGAGCGGATGATCATTTCTTTGGCCATGATTTTGGTCCCATCGGCGACCACGAGCGGGACGGTTCGGCCGGTTGGCTTGAGATTGAGCTTCGAGGCGACCGGCGCTGGCAGAGTTGTCGGCCCGGCACCGGTGTCGAAGACCATCTGGATCGGGGCCTTGCCGTTGAGCATGACGTCGATATGGTCGACGCCGTTTTCGCGGTGCAACTCGATCGTGTCGGCTTGAACCGAGCCCTCCAACTTCGCCAGCCATTGGATGGCCTTCGTGAAGTCTTTCGAAGGCCCCAGCTTTTGGGGGATTTTGGATGATTTGGAAAGATCTTTCAGGGCCTGCGAGACCTCCGCGTTCCGACTGAGCTCGCCGTATTTCGCGTTGATCTTGTCAACCGCCTCGCGCGACTCGGTGACGGCCTGCATGTAGGATTCTCGTATCCGGGCGACCTCGGCGTTAAACTGCTGCTTTATTTCCCGGAATTGTCCTCTCTGCTCGGCGAGGTTGTTGATCATCGTGCTCAGCTGGCGTTGCTCGCCGATGATCGCGTTTCGTTCGGAGACAAGAATGTTGTATTGCATGTCAGCCGCCCGTATGCCCGCCGGGGGGCCCAGTCTCGCAAGCGCTTCGTCATAGAAGTTAATCCGTAGACCGAGCCACTCGATCTGTTGCCGGTAGTTATTAATCAGGACCTGGGGATTCTGGTCACCCATTTCGAGCTCTTGCCGTTGCTGTTGCGCCTATCAACTGCATGGCCAGACCTTTCGCTTCCAAGATATTTTTGAGTGCCCTGGCCTCGCCGACCAAGATCCAGGTTGCGCCCGCTGGCCGCTTGAGGCCATTGTCTTTGAGCACCTGGTCGGGAGGAATTTGCCTGGCACGTGCCGGCGACGTGGCCGTGGCACCCAGGAACAGAATCAGGGCGAACAAGCCTCCGATTCGACTTAGTCCAGTTTGCATTTAATCATTCCTTTTACGTCAGTGCCGCTTAGAATCCCGGCTCACAACGAACGAGCCTAAGGATTGGATCAACGCCGATCTGTCCAAGCCGACAATTTCTTTTCGCGTTTAAGCATGCTGGAGATTACGCTCGCTCAAGCGATTTGAGAAAACTCGCCGGCGCCTGTCGGGTGACCGGGGGGCGTGGTGATGTAACCAAGGGGCAGTGCGCTCTGATGAAAACTCAAGCCAGCCGCGGATGGGCGTTTCTTTTGAAACCGTTTCAGAGTGTGCCGTCGTTTTCCCAGCCCCGAACGGGGCGGAATCATGCAGCCTGGCGGCGTAAGCCCCGGGAACACGAGAACCAAGAATTGTCGCAGCCCTCGAATGAGGGCGACATCGAGAATTGGATGCCTCCGCTCGAATACAAGGGATCGACTTCATGCGCAAAATAGGTCGCCGTTTTGCCATGATGTCGCCCCCGTTCGGGGGCTCGAGGAAGCGAGGAACATTGGTTGTTCGGCGACGAATAACTGGGGTTTACACCCCAGGCTTTACGATGCCGCCGCATACGCGGCTGGGTAATTCCGCTGATTCGAAGCCCAAAATCGGCTGGCTGGCGCGCCAAAACCCGCGTGGAGAGAGCAATTAAAATGACCTTGCCCTCACGGAGCTTTCCATGAGTGAAATCCCGACCGCGGACTGGACCTGGATGGAAGCAACCGCCAACCGTTTCGAGCAGGACTGGAAGAAAGGCAACGTGCCGCTGCTCGAGGAAACGGTGCGCACCTTTTTCCATCGTATATGTGTCTCTTACGATGCCGAGCATTTTGTGTTATCCGCCATTGATGTACAGTTGAGCGATGCGGTTCCTTGAGGAGTCCAAATTCACGGAGATCATCGACGAGCGGGTGGATCACGAATGATAATTTGAATGAAGAAGCAGAACTTTGATCGATTGGTCTCCAGCGTTCGAAAAGCCGGAGCAATTCGGCGAGGCGAGCTGGAACCAAGCCGAGTGACCCAGTTCGCTCCGATTGATCTGAAGGCGATCCGACAACGCCTAGGCAAGTCTCAGTCGCAATTTGCCTTGATGATCGGAGTGAGTGTCTCGACTCTGATAAACTGGGAACAGGGCCGGCGTGGCCGATGTTCAAGTTTGCGGCCCACAATCAAATGAGACGACCCTGAAGGAGCACCTACCAAGTCTTGACATTGCCCGCGGCAGATTCGCATCATAAGATAGTTTGGCTAGATCATTTGCCCGCGCCGGAGTGGCGGAATTGGCAGACGCGCCAGCTTGAGGGGCTGGTCCGCTATTTATGCGGGTGCAGGTTCAAGTCCTGTCTCCGGCAATGAGTTCGACGGAGTGGCCAACACTCACGACCAGCGATTGGCAATAGGCAGCTCAGGTTGCATCGCAGTGCTAGATGGCCGACCAGAAGCGGCGAATAGCCTGCATCTAAAGCGCCTGCCGCCATCATCGCAAACAGAACATCGTCGTCACCGATTGGTTCGGCCGGCCGGCCGGAGAATAATCAGCCACGGCCAAATGCCTGATCAATCGCCTTAAACCGTGTCTGATTGAGCTTTCAGCCGGCGCCCACATCGTCGATCCGACGAGGACGTTCCCTCGCGATGATTTCGCCGGTCGGAACGGTTCGTGAGCGGCAAGTGAACGTGACGGCCGAAAAGCCATTCGTTGCTCTACTACAGTTGACAAAGGATCCGCCCGCCGCTATCATCGTACATGCGTCGTACGATAGACGTAGTATTTCATTTGTCAGACTGTTTGATACTCATGGCAAGCCCGATTTTGGCCCCAAATCGTTTGGAACGGGCGCGGCACCATTACCGCGAGT
Source organism: uncultured Isosphaeraceae bacterium (assembly GCA_963850935.1). Classification (GTDB taxonomy): domain Bacteria; phylum Planctomycetota; class Planctomycetia; order Isosphaerales; family Isosphaeraceae; genus CAWFRS01. The sequence continues at coordinate 8,225 of CAWKNT010000020.1, read as the reverse complement.
GTCGGACTGTGCGAACATCGATGCGGGGCCGACCGTGACGCAGGAGAGCGCGGGCCCTGCAAGGCGGGGACTCAGGCGCGGGTGTACAAGCACCGCGTCGAATATGGCGAGGAGTGGGAGCTGGTCCCGTCGCACCTGTTTTACCTCTCGGGCTGCGACCTGAGGTGCGCATTCTGCGTCGCCGGCGTCAATGCGTTTGATCCGCGGCGCGGGCGGCCGTTGACGGCGGATTTCCTCGCCGAGGCGGTCGAACGAGGGCGAGATGAGGGGGCACGCACGCTCCAGTGGGTCGGCGGCGAGCCGACCATTCACCTACCTGCGATCCTCGAGGCCATGGCCGGCTGCACAGACCTGCCGCCGGTCGTCTGGAAGTCCGACTTCCACGGCACGCCCGAGGCGTTCGCCCTGCTCGATGGGGTGGTCGACTGTCTATCTGGCCGACTTCAAGTTCGGCGACGATCGCGTGCGCCCGGCGGATCGCCGGCGTGGAGAACTACCTGGCGATCGTGACCCGCAACCTGGTCACGGCCGCCGCGCAGGGCAACCTGATCGTGCGCCACCTGCTGCTGCCCGGCCATTTTGACTGCTGCTTTCGGCCGATCGTCTCCTGGCTGCGAGCGCAACCTGCCCGACGCCAAGTTCAGCATCCGCGACGGCTACTTGCCGAGCTGGCAGGCGGACCGTCACGCCGAGCTCGCCCGGCCGCTCGAGCCGGGCGCGGGCGACCGCGCGCGCGACTTCGCATTCCGCGCCGGGTTGAGGGTCATCGAATGAAACTGTGCGACAAGAATCCACCGGAGTCAGTGGACGAGTCCACCGAAAGCGAGATCACGATCCAGCCCGACGGGCGCATCTTCGCCTTCGGGATCACCAAGTCGCTGGCGGCAGTGCTGCGCACGATCCCGACGGCGGACGACCGAATGAAAAGCCTGCTCGACCGGATCAGCGGACTCGGATGGTGAAGCGAGCGAGCATTTCGCCCTCACGCCAAGGAGACCGATAATGCCCGAGCCGTGCAAGCATGAACGGACACCGGCTCCCTGCGACCCCGGACGGCCGGCTTGAAAGCCAGCTAGTCGCCGAGCCGGCGCAGGCGGCGGCGCCACCTGGGCAGCGCAGGTGCCGTCATCGCCGGCGGCCAAGCAGCCACCGAGACGAGCTCGAGGTGCTGATTCGCGCGCGCTATCCGATCATCTATGTGGTCACCTGGGAGGAAGAACGGCTCGAGCAGCGGCTGCTTGAAATCGCCAAGAAGCGAAACAAGACGTTGCACGTCTGGACGTGCAGCCAGGGCGTGGTCCAGTTCGGCGCCGAGCCCCAGCGGGGCAAGAGCGGATCGGGCAACACATGCGACCCGGTCGCCGGTCTCGACGCGGTGCTCGGCTACGTCGAACCCGGCATCTTCCTCTTCAAGGACCTGCACGACCACCTCGATATCGCGTATGTGCGTCGGCAACCTGAGGAATATCCGCCGCCTACGCGATGTCGCCCACGCCCTGCGCGATACTTACAAGACGATCGTGCTCGTGTCGCCGATCATGAAGATCCCGGTTGAGCTGTCCAAAGACGTCGCCGTGGTCGAGTTCGGCACGCCGTCGGTCGACGACTTCAACGGGCTGCTCGATCGCATCATCGACGACGTCAAGGACCAGCCGCGGATCAGCATCAACCTCGACGCCGAAGGACGCGAGAAGCTGGTGCACGCCGCGCGGGGCTTGACGCTCAAAGAGGCCGAAAACGTATTCGCCAAGACCCTGGTGCTCGACGGCAAGCTCGACGCCGACGACATCAGCGTCGTTTTCAGCGAGAAGCAGCAGATCATCCGCAAGAGCGGCACGCTGGAGTACTACGAGAGCCAGGAGCAGTTCGCGTCGGTCGCGGGGCTGGACAATCTCAAGGACTGGCTCAGCAAGCGGAGCGCGGCCTTCAGCGAGCGGGCCGCGCAGTTCGGCCTGCCGGCGCCCAAGGGAGTGCTGCTGCTGGGCGTGCAGGGATGCGGCAAGAGCCTCTGCGCCAAGGCGGCCTCGAGCCTGTGGAAGCTGCCGCTGTTGCGGTTCGACATCGGCACGGGTGTTTGGCAGCCTGGTCGGCTCGAGCGAAGAGTCGATGCGGCGGGCCATCCAGACGGCCGAGAGCGTCGCGCCGGCGATCCTCTGGATCGACGAAATCGACAAGGCGTTTGCCGGCACCCAGGGATCGGCCGGCAGCGACGGCGGAACGGCCTCGCGCGTCTTCGGCACGTTCTTGACCTGGCTCTCGGAGAAGACGGCCCCGGTATTCGTGATCGCCACGGCCAACGACATCAGCCACCTCCCTCCCGAGCTGTTGCGAAAGGGCCGTGTCGACGAGATCTTCTTCGTCGACCTGCCCAACGAGGACGAGCGCCGCGAGATCTTCCGCATCCACCTGGCGAAGCGGAAACGCGACCCGGCCAAGTTTGACCTGGACTGCCTGGCCCGGATGAGCGACGGGTTCAGCGGAGCCGAGATCGAGGAGGCGATCATCTCCGGGCTTTACGACGCATTCAGCAAGGGGACGGACCTCGACACGGCGATCCTGCGAGATCGGAATCGCCGAGACCGTGCCCCTGTCCAAGACCATGAGCGAAGAGCTCAACCGCCTGCGAAACTGGGCGCAGGGCCGTGCCCGGCCGTCGACCGGGCCTCTCGAAGCAACCCGAACCCGACACCGCCGAGACGCGACGCAAGCTGGAAATCTGATCCAGCGCCGTGCCTCGGCCATTTTCGACCGTGAGGAGATCGCCCCATGAGCAGTGTTCTTGTCGTGCAGCACCCCTGGTCGTGGCCTCGTGGCCGCTCGTGTCGGCGGCAATCACCGCCGCGGTCGGCACCATGGGCTTCGCCGCCGCCCAGAATCGCAGGGCCCGCGCATCGTGCAGATCGTCTGATCCCAAAACCCGCGCCGAGATCGAGCTCGAAGACAGCGAGATCCTCGCCGGCAGCGCGGCGACTGGCGAACAGATGGTTGTCGAGCGCGACGGCATCCGCGCCATCTTCAGCCGCGACGCCCGGGGCGCGCTCAAGCTGTGCATCGAAGGGACACGGGCAATCCAAGGCCGAGCTGAAACGGATCGGCGAGGCCCTGGTCGGGCCGCGTCACCCAGCAGTACGCCTACCACCGGCTCGTCAGCGAGCTCAAAGAGCGGCAGATGACGATCCTTCGAGGAACGCGTCGGCGAGGACCAGGCGATCCACATCAGGGTTCGGTCCGGCTGAATCCAGCGGACATCGCAAGGGGGAGATGTCACGATGAATGACGAAGAAATCGAGATCGAGATCAGTGCCGACGGCCAGGTCGTGGTGCGAACGGTCGGAATCAAGGGTCCGCGGTGCCTGGACGTCGCCGAAGCGATCGCCCAGATCGTCGGCCGCGAGGAGTCGCGCCAGTTGACCGACGAGTATTACGAGGCTGGCATCCAGGTGCATTCGCATGTCGAACAGCGGGTGCGCCGCTTTGGGGAATGAGTCGCGACGAGGCGTGAGCCATGCAATGCCCGAGCTGTCGGTTTGAGAACATGCCAGGCCTCGATTCGTGCGGCCGATGCGGAACGTCGCTGCGTCTGGGCACGGCCACTATCGACATCAATCCGCCGCGGGCCTCAAGAACCGCCAAGCGGGTGCGCAAGGTCGTGCCGACGGCGCTTGATCTACCAGGCTCGCGACGTCGCTGCCGAGGCGCGCCGGGTCGTGACGGGCTCGATCGTCGAAGACTCGCGTGTTCCCCTGCCCGAGACCCGACGTTCTCTCCCGGCTGCTCGTTCCGGGCTGGGCTCACATCCACTCCGGGACTCCGCATTTCGCGGCCAGCTCTTCCTCCTCGGCGTATCTCCCCTTGCTCTTGCTCGGGCTCCTGAACTGGGGCACCGGGTATGGGCTCGATCCTCCTAGGCCTGGCGTTCAGCGTCCACGCCTCGTCGGTGATGGATATCCTGATCCGCCAGGGAACGGTCCGGTTCCCGCGAATGATGGCGATCGCCGCATTCGTCTCACTGGCGCTGGCGGTCCTCGTCTACGTGCCCGGCGGGTCTGTTGCTCATGCAGGTTGCAGCGCCGATCGAGTTTGCCACCGACACCCCCCCTTTCAAACGCCTCGACGTCGTGCTCGTCAACCACTGGGCCTTCGCCCTGACGTCTCCCCGGCGTGGGGATGTCGTGTTGTATAACCCGCGAAATTCGATGCGCTCCCGGGCGGATGACAATCTGAATCCGGGCCACGCGCGGTTCGCGTTCGAAGAAAACCAGCTTATCGACCGCGTCATCGGTCTGCCGGGCGACCGGGTCGTCTGGGACCAAGGCAAGCTTTCGGTCAACGGCGAGGCGGTCTCGTGGAAACCGCTGCTTCCCGATCGTTTGCCCGCCCACCTGGAGATCACCGTGCCCTTGGATCGCTACCTGATTCTTGCCGACGACCTCGGTGGCGGCAATTCGGGTCGGCGGTTCCGAGTCGTTCTGGAAGGATGCGGGGTTGATCCCCCGGGCAGAAATCCTGGGCGGCGTCTATCTGCGCTCGAATCCCCTTTCACGATTTTGGTTCATCCGCTGACAAAGGCCGTTGTGCCGGATCAGACCGGGAGATTCTTACCTTGCCACGGTTTGACCGACTTGAATTTGATGACCAGCCCGATCAGGCGATCGGACGGCTCGCACGCTGCTGAAGTCTCCGGCGAGACCGAGCGCGACGCCGACGCCTGGCTCCGCAAGGCCGACGACCACCGCCGCCGAGGACTCTACGAAAACTCGCTGCGGTATTACTCGCGGGCGCTTGAATTCGACAAGTCGCTCCTGCCGGGGTGGGTCGGCCAGGTGCAGATGCTCGTGATGCTGGGCGAGTATCCCGAAGCCGAGCTGTGGGCGAAGAAGTCGCTGGAGCTCTTCAAAAGCCACGGCGACCTGATGGCCGGCCGAGCGCAGGCCCTGGCTCGGATCGGCGACCGAAGCGTGGCGCTCGAGCTCGCCGACGCAGCCCTGCGGCAGGAGGGCCATTCGGCATATCGCTGGATGGTTCGCGGCGAGCTACTGGCCACCACCCGCGACGAGATCGACCGCCACTGCTTCGACAAGGCCGTCCAGGCCGACCGGGACTGGCTCGTGCCGCTGGAGATTGCCCTCATCTACCTGCACTACGAGCAGCCGAGCAAGGCTCTCTCGCGCGCCCGCCAAGCCGTCGAGAATGGCACCCGATCGGTTCTACGCCTGGTTCGTGCAGGGACAATGCGAGCAGGAGCTTGGCTTCGACCGGCAGGCGAAGATCAGCTACGAGCGCTGCCTGGAACTCTCGCCACGCCACGTCGAGGCAAGCCGCAAGCTCGCCGAGGTCGCCAACCAGGGCTGGTCGCTGTCGAAGGGGCTGCGACGCTTGATTGGCCGCTAACACCGCACACCCACCTGAGCCCTGCCGGAGGCGATCTCATGTTCTGGACGCTCGACAAGATCTTGAAAGGTGCGCGCAAGGCGGGTGCCAGCGACGTGCACTTGATCCGCGGTCTGTCGCCGGCCTTCCGCGTCAACGGCGAGATCCGCCTGGTCGAGGGCGAGCCACTCGACGAAGCGACGCTCCGCGTGACATGATCGACGGCCTGTTGAACGACAAGCACCGCGAGATCTTCGCCCGCGAATGGCAGCTCTGCTTCTCGCGGCACTGGGAAGGAGTCGGGCGGTTTCCGCGCCAGCATCTACCTGCACGCCGGCATCCCCGAGATGGCGATCCGTCTTTGCGAGACGACCGTCCGGCCGCGAACGGAGCTCGGGCTGCCCCCCGTCATCGACGATTTGGCGCGGCTGCCCAACGGCCTGATCCTGGTCACCGGCGCGACCGGCAACGGCAAGACGACAACGCTCAATTACCTGGTCGACCTGATCAATCGCAGCCGCAGGGCCAAGATCGTGACGATCGAAGATCCCGTCGAGTACGTCCACCACAACCAGAGCAGCATCGTCGTCCAGCAGGAGGTCTTCACCGACGTCCCTTCGTTCCGCCAGGCGCTGACGCATGTGCTTGCGCCAGGATCCCGACGTCGTGGTGATCGGCGAGATGCGCGACCTGGAGACCGTCGCGACCGCGCTCGACTGCCGCCGAGACCGGCCACCTTGTGCTCGCGACACTGCACACGCCCGACGCCGTGCAAACGATCCAGCGGATCTTCAGCGTGTTCCCCCACGAGCAGCAAAATAACATCATGTATCAGCTTGCCAACACGCTCCAGGCGGTGCTGGCCCAGCGCCTGCTGCCGCGAGCCGACGGCAAGGGGCTGATCCTCGCCTGCGAGGTCTGCATCGCCACGCCCGCGGTGCGCAAGCGAATCCGCGAGGGAGAGCCCCACCTGCTCTTCAGCGAAATGCAGATGGGCCGAAAGCATCAAATGCAGACCCTCGACGCCAGCCTGCTGGAACTGTACCAGCGCGGCGACATCAGCTATGATGTCGCCATCTCCAACGCCCGCGAGCCCGAGACGATCCGCCAACGGACCACCGGTCAATCGCGTTAGACAGTTTAGCAGTGAGGCCGTGCTGGAATCAGTCGCTAACGATGGGAATCTCACCGACACGTCCATTCGCTGAGCCTGCGCCCGTCAATCGACGCACGGCCATCCAGTGGATGGCCGTTGCCGGTGCGAGTGCGGCCGTCGCAACCCTCCCGCGGGTGATGCGGGCGCGCGGTGCGGCTGCGCCGGAGCTCTCCGTCACCGTCCTGCTCGACGAGCCGATCGGCACGATCCGGCCTGCCCTTTACAGCCAGTTTGCCGAGCACATCGGCGGCGTCATCTACGACGGCATCTGGGTCGGGCCCGGACTCGAAGATCCCGAACATCGACGGCATCCGCCGCACTTGGTCGAGCACGTCCGCCAGCTCGGACCGGTCGTCGTGCGCTGGCCGGGCGGCTGCTTCGCCGACAAGTATCACTGGCGCGACGGCATCGGCCCGCGCTCGAGTCGCCCTCGCCGCTTCGGCCGATGGCGTGAAGAGACCGAGACCAACCAGTTCGGCACTCACGAGTTCATGCGCTTCTGCCGGCTCTGCGGCGTCGAGCCTTATCTTGCCGCCAACGTCGGGACCGGCTCGCCCGAGGAATTTCAGCAATGGGTCGAATACTGCAACGCGCCGGCCGGATCGACGTCACTGGCCGACGAGCGTGCCAGAAACGGCCAGCGCGAGCCGTTCGGCGTCCGCTACTGGGGCGTCGGCAACGAGAGCTGGGGCTGCGGCGGCAAGTTTATCCCCGAGGATTATTGCCGCGAATACCGCCGGTTCACCGACTGGCTGCCCCAGTACGGTGTTCCGCTCTACCTGATCGCCGCCGGCCCCAACGGCAACAACACCGAGTGGACCCGACGCTTCTTCGCCCGCTGGGCCGACGGCGCAGCGTGCCCCGATTCAGGGCTGGGCGCCCCATTACTACTGCGGAACCACCGGCCATGCTCTCAAGTTCACCCACGACCAGTGGTACGAGCAGCTTCACAAAGCCAACCAGATGGAGACGCTGATCAAGGATCAGTGGGCAATCCTGGCCGAATTTGACCCCGAGCACAAAGTCAAGCTGGTGATCGACGAGTGGGGAAGCTGGCATCCCGAGGGAACCGAGATCAACAAGCGGCACCTCTACGAGCAGATGAGCACCCTCCGCGATGCGCTGGTGGCCGCGCTCACGCTCGACACGTTCAATCGGCACGCGGAAAAGGTCGACATGGCCAACGTCGCCCAGCTCATCAACAACCTGCACTCGCTGTTTCTGGCCGATGGCGACCGGTTCGTCGCCACGCCCAATTTCCACGTCTACACGATGTATCGCCCGCATCAAGGCGGCAAGGCCGTGCGAGATCGCAGTCGAGGCCCCCGACGTCGCGTTCAAAGCCGGTGGCCGCGAGCAAAAGATCTTTCGCGTGGCGGGCTCGGCTTCGCGTTTGGTCGGAAGTCGCGAACTCTGACCCTGGTGCACACGCACGCGACCGAGCCGGCCGAAGTGCTGATTCGCCTGCGCGGCGGCGCAGCAACCAGGTCCACCAGACGGTTCTCACGCATACCGCAGTTGAACGCCCATAACACCTTTGAGCAGCCGGACACGGTCGTGCCGAAGACGACCGAGATCGCCGCCCGCGGAGCCGTGCTCAACTGCGTATTGCCACCTGCGTCGATCAACCGGTTTGATATCGGACTCATGTGAGCAAAAATTGCCTCTGATGGCGATCCGAGGTTCTCCATGGATTGAG
>CAWKNT010000019.1:0-210054 GCA_963850935.1 uncultured Isosphaeraceae bacterium | reverse complement strand
CTCCAGCCTGGGCGGCCGAAAGATAACGGCCACGTTGCCGCCGAGTGATTGCGGAAGTGATTTCGACGGCAGTGATCCGGGCGAAATAGAGTGTATGCCCGGCTTTGATACGAGTCAGCGAACGAACCCAGACACTGCCGGATTCATTGACATGGCGTTTGACGAGGGCACTGCTGTCGAAGAAATATACCGCCATTCTCAGCGGCGCTCACGGATGATGGTTTCGGAACGAGGCTCACCCTTGATGGTGATCGGCACATCCGCAGGGTCGTCAAAGTCAGCGTCGGTGTCGGGAAGCTGAGTCATCAAGCCGATTTTCAGCATATGCTGCTGAAGTTCCGCCTCGGTGAGAGGTTTCTTTTTCTGTGAAGCAGGCGCGGCACTCTTGGCCCTCCGGGAGCGGGTCTTGGTATACTTGGGCAAGGTTTCCTTGAGCCGCGTGAGCGCATCGCGGATCACGTCCTCCTCGCAAATATAAAGACCCGCCCGCACCGCATCATGGACGATCCGCTCCATGTCTTTCGATAAATTAATGATCATAAGACCTTGTTCCCTTTGGGTTTATCGTACCACAGTTGGCCGCCTTTGCCAACGCGGACTGCAATGACGGCAAAGGCATTGCAGCCTTAGATCGGACCCCGTCTTCCTCATGGAACAACAGGCGCTTCAGCCGCAGACCGGACCTGGTACATGGTGCGGTCCGAGCTCGAACATTCGGCCGCGAAAGAGGAATCAGCGGAGCCCAGGCATTGGCGGGAGATCCGAATCGCTCCGCTATAAACGGGTTAGGATTGTGAACAACGTCAGCCCACAGGGAAACGGCTGGCGTTGCAATGCCTTTCCTTTCAGTGTGTTGCCTTCGTCTGGACGATCGAGGATGATTACTCTGCGGACAAGGTTGACGTTTGATCGGGGCAGATTCCCCGGCGGGAGGTGCGGCGATGGAGATCGGTAGGGCGGCGGTCATCGCGTTGCTCATGACGGCGGTCGTGCAGGGCGGGGACGTCACGATCGAGAAGAACATCCGCTATCTCCCTCCCGGCCGGGCGGAGACGCTCGACCTGTACCTCCCGCCCGCGGACCTCAAGACCACGGGGAAGCGGCCGGCCATCGTGATTATCCACGGCGGCGGCTGGACTGGGGGCGACAAGGGGGCGAAGCGCGAGATCAACATCGGCACGACACTCGCGTCGCATGGCTATGTGTGCGTCAGCATCAATTACGCCCTGGCCGCGGAGGGCCGCCCGACGTGGCCGGGCAACCTCAAGGACTGCAAGCGGGCCGTCCGCTGGCTCCGCAAGAATGCCGAGAAGTACGGAATCGATCCCGACCACATCGGAGCCATTGGCGGGTCGGCCGGCGGGCACCTGACGGCCATGCTCGCGGTGACCGGGCCGGAGGACGGGTTCGAGCCCGAGGAGGACCCAGGCCTCTCCAGCCGAGTGCAGGCGGCGGTTCCGATGTATCCCGGCGCCGCCGCGGGCCTGAACCGCGACCATGTCATGTTCCCGGGCAAGCAAACCGAGATGCCCGAGGTCTACCGCGCCGCCGCGCCGATTAATCATGTCACCAGGGACGACGCGCCGATGCTCATCCTGCACGGCACGGCCGACACCACCACGCCGCTCTCGGGATCCCAGCGCTTCGCCGACAAGCTCGAGGAGGTCGGCGTCGAGCACCAGCTCGTGATCGTCGAGGGGCGCCCACAGCTTCGACCTGCAGCCCGCGCAACGCGATCTGAGGGAGCTCGTCATCGGGTTCTTCGACAAGCACCTGAGGGGCGGAAAGGTTCCCTGGGGTTGAGAAGACATGTAGGGCGTACGGCTCGAACGATCCAAAGCCGAAAGGCACTGCAAAGAGCATGCCCTGCAGCGTCAGATCGGTCCCCGAATTCCTCAAGGAGAGGCAGGCGCTTCCGCCGCATGCCGTTGAAGGGGTCATTGAAGGGGTCAGATCCGAATGGCGCCAGGATAACCGATACTATTAGCTACCATGGACTTACAGCAACATACGTAGTACTAGTTTTTTATACGTTCATATATTATCTCTCCTCGCTCGATCCGCCTTTTCGCATCTCGACGTGTTATCCCGAGAAGCCGGTGGGGCTTCGGCCGGCGCTTGACCGCGCGAGGCTCGTATCGGTCCGCTCGATCGCCGACGCGGTTCTGAACGACCAAGTCCAGCAGCAGGGGAATGTCAGCAGCAATCTGCCTCGGCTCGTACAGATGGGTCTCCTCAAAAGCGCGAATTGTCTGCCGTGCGCCATTGAAGCTCAGCTCGCGTGGCTGCACGTCGCGACCCCGCGCAGCCTCGGCCATTACTCCCCGAATCAAGTTATAGGCCAGCAGATGCATCGCGATCTCTTTACGCACCGTGTCGGGACGCTTGCTCCGCAGCATCTCCATTCCCATCGTGGTCTTGAGCGATCTTATGTCAAGCTCTGCATTCCATCGTTGTCGGAACAGATTTCGTAATGCGGATGCCGAATATTTCTTCGCATCCAAGAGCGTTGTTACGATCACCAGCTCTCGGGTCCGCTTCGTACTCTCCTTGATCCGAACACGGATTTCGCGAAGTCTCAACTCTGCGGGCATCGCGGCGTACTCGGCGGGGCTCATCCAGTCGGGTCGCGGGGACTTCGGCCAAGTCACGATGTGATCGCCCGGTCCTAGCCGACGTCCCCGGCGGAAGTCGGCCTTGCGAGTTTGGTGCATCCGGAAAACGACGTCGACGCTGCGACGCTGCGAGTCCGCGATGACCCAGTAATTGCAGAAGAATCGATCGGCCAAAGCAATATCACCGGGCTGGAGCTGGCCACTGATTTGACGGAACAGTCCCAGTTCACTGGATTGTTTGCCCTGGTAGGGCCCGACGGCAGCCTCCAACACCGTCCCCACAGCCAAGCTGATGATCAGGAGAATGCGCGCAATCGGGAAACCGAGCCCGGGTTTCTGACTTCGCGACTGTGGGTACACAGCCTGGTTGGCTTTGGTGTCTGGCATGATGACTGTGGTGCCGTCGAGGAGCTTGACGGGAAGCCAGACATCCAACCTTCGGCCGGGGACTCGGGAAGCCAGACATCCAACGTCCGGCCGGGGCGGAAGTCAGACGCCCGACCCTGGCTGCGTCTAAGAGCAACGCGGCAGCGTCACTGGCGTCAATGCTGCACCACGAGTGATCTTTGGAACGGCGCCGTGGCTCGCGTCGCAGCAACGATCCTGCGGCACCCAATTTTTTCTCGGCACGCTTGACACGGCCGGGATTGTTGGTATTTTGTCCATTACTGTTACTGTGAATACTATTCGCTCGCCTGGCGCACTCGCTCACTCCTGGAGCCCGTTTATGCCTGCCAACGCGCGACGTGACATCGTCGACGAAGACCGTGTCGGAGTCTATCACTGCATCGCTCGCTGCGTTCAACGCGCGTTTCTCTGCGGTACAGACCCGTACTCGGGGCGTGATTACAACCACCGCAAGGCCTGGATTCGCGATCGGTTACGGCACCTTGCAGGACTCTTCGGAGTTGATGTATGTGAATATGCGGTTATGAGCAATCACATGCACGTTGTGCTCCGCAATCGCCCCGACATTGTCCAGCGATGGCCCGATTCCGAAGTCGCCTTTCGGTGGCGCAAGCTGTTTCCTCGGCGCAGCGAGCTTACCAGCGAGCAAGTCGAGCCTGACCAATACGACATCGCCGTGCTCACGGCGGACCGTGAGCAACTGGCGGTGCTGCGCACGGCTGTCTAGCCTTTCGTGGTTCATGAGGTGTATGTGCGAATGGATCGCCCGCGCGGCCAATCGCGAAGACGGCTCCGCCGGGAGATTCTGGGGCGGACGGTTCAAGTCGCAGCCGCTGCTCGATGAGGCTGCGCTTTTGGCATGCAGCGTCTACGTCGATCTCAACCCGATCCGGGCCGGGATTGCGGCCACGCCGGAGGAATCAGAATTCACGTCGGGCTGCGACCGCATCAGGGGCTTGACGGAATCTGCGGCCGGATCGCGGTTGCCACGCGCGGAACGCTCACCCGCTACTTCCGAGCGTCCCGATGCATGGCTCTGCGAGCTGACCATGCGGGAGACTGACGTCGCTGCCGCAACGGCGCATCCCGATAGCGCGCCGGCTCCCCTGGCAGCACAATCGGCGGGACGAGCGGAGCCGGTCGCCGCCGGTCTCGCCGACGGAGCGATCGATTGGGCGCTGTCGGCCTCTTCCGCACCGGTTTTCGCCGAGCCCGTTGAAGCGAGTTCAAGATGGCGTCTGCCGGCGCGGGCGTCGGACCAAGGGTTTCTGCCGATCGAGACAACAAAGTACATCATGCTGCTCGACTGGACTGGCCGGGAATTGCACCGGGACAAGCGCGGGGCGATACCGGACAGCTTGGCTCCCATCCTCGAGAGGCTGGGAATTGACCGATCAAATTGGGTGAACACGGTGCGCGACTTCGGTCGCATGTTCAAGCAAGCAGCGGGTCGAGCGAGCTCGCTGGCGCGGGCCGCACCGCGTTACTCGCGGCGCTGGTTTCAGGGCAAGGCCGCCGCACAACTTGCCTTTCTCTGAGCGAGCCGCCGGATGCCGAGCCATGGTGGCTCCATGGCAGGCGTTTCAATCACATCCGTCGCGGGCACTCCCATTCGCGCTGACGGCTGAACTGACGTAGCACGACAGTGCCGTTCGAGCGCATCTCGATTGAACAGAACCGCGAGCAGCAGCAAGTGCCGCTGACGAGATTCACGCTTGGCTGCGTTCCGCATGTGCGGCCCGTGCTGAGAATTGGCTACAGCGGTCTTGCGGGGCGACTTGGCCAATCGCCAAGCGCACCACACATTTCTCGCTTGCTTCGCTTTTCCATGTTGGTGGCTTCCCGCATCTGGCTTCCCTGACGCTTCGAGCTGGCCGGCGGATGGATGTCTGGCAACCTTGATCGACAACAGGGGAGCCAGATCATGGATGATCGCCGCAAGAACTACCGTGCCTGGGACGCTCAGCAGAACTGCCATGACTCGATCTCACCGCGAGATGCTCTGCCCGAAGACGACTTGGTGTTCTTCCTGCTGGATCTCATCCCGCAGATCGATCTCACGCCGCTTCCACCAATATTACGCCCAGGAGATGCGCGGCCAACCACCTTTCGACGTTACCATGATGGTGACACTCTTGGTCTACGCCTACTCCGTGGGCATCCGCTCCAGTCGTAAGATCGCGGCCGCCTGCGAACGCAATCTGGCTTTCCGAGCCATTGTCGGCAACGATCGGCCTGACTTCCGCACCATTAGCGATTTTCGCAAGATCCACTTGGCGGCGTTCCGGCCCTTGTTCCTCGAGGTGCTGCGGCTGGCCGGCGAGATGGGGATGGTCAAGCTTGGGAATCTATCCACTGACGGGACAAAGATGGGAGCGAACGCGTCGCGGCACAAGGCCATGAGTTACGGCTACATGAACAAGGAAATCGAGCGGCTGAAAGCAGAGATCGAGCAATTGCTGAACGAAGCCGAGCAAGTCGATGCCGAGCAAGACGCGGCGCTGGGAAGCCGTCGTGGCGATGAACTGCCCGCGGAATTGAAGCGACGTGAAGAACGGTTGGCCAAGATCCGCGAGGCGAAAGCGCGACTGGAAGCGGAGGCCCTCGCCAGGGCGGAAGAAGAACAACGCAGCCGTGATGAAGAACAAGCCAAGCGTGAAGCCGAAGGCCGCAAACGCCGGGGCAAGGAACCCGCTCCCATCGACCCGACCCCCGCAGGACAAGGCGCAAACAAACTTCACCGACCCCGAAGCGAAGATCATGAAGCAGAGCAACAAGGGCTTCGATTATTCGTACAACGCTCAAGCGGTGGTGGACGGCGAAGACCAAATCATCGTGGCGGCGGAAGTGACGAACGCGGCGAATGACAAGGAACAAGCCGTGCCGATGGCGCAAGCAGCCCTGAAGAACCTGGACGCGGCCGGGATCGAGCGGCCGAAGGGGGCCGACGGCACGCCCGACGCCGATTCCGAACACGGCCGACACCGGCTACTTCAGCGAAAAAGCGGTCGAAGGGTTGGAGAAGATCGGCATCGACCCGCACATCGCCGTCGGTCGCCAAAAGCACCACGAAACTCCGGCGGCGCCCGAGTCGGCGACAGCTTCGGCTGAAGCGAGTGCGAAGGAGAAGATGCAGCACAAACTCCGTTCGGCGACAGGCAAAGCCCTCTACGCGGCACGCAAGCACATCGTCGAACCGGTATTCGGTCAGATCAAAGCCGCGCGGGGAATCCGCAAGTTTCTGTTGCGAGGGCTGGAGAAGGTGTCAGCCGAGTGGCAACTGATATGCTTGACGCACAATCTTCTGAAGATTTGGCGCCGCTCCTTCAGTGCCGGCTTGTGTTGAGGGGGACAGTGGCGCCGAGGGCTGGGCTGAGGCCGAAAGGCCATAGCCCAGCGAAACCGAGGGGCAAAGCGGGAACACGGGTGAATACTCGGACACGCTCCTAGACGGGCACCGCTCGTGGCGCACCAAAAGCACTCGATTAGCCTGGCCGGAAACCTTCAGGGGGCGATGCAACCCATCTCCACCTACGGTACGACCGGGCTGGCGTTCTACAGCTTAAATGGAACCGGCGAAGTGGGGGCGCTCGGCGTCGTTAATATTACTGCAAGTGTGACTTATTACCCGGCGTCTTCTGCTGCGTCGGGGGGAACGATCACGCTGACGGGCGGCAAGGGCACGATTAAATTAGCGCTCATGGGACCAGTGTGGAATGGCGCGCTTCCCGCTCCATCCTTCTCGTTCCACGTTGCGAGCGCCACCGGCCATTACCGTGGCATGCGGGGGACTGGGACCGCCGTCATCACATTGACCCCACAGACCAGTGGCTACGACGGGATTCAAGGTCTGGGCGCTCCAGGCGGAAATGGTACATTCACGGTCCAGGTGAATCCCGCCTAGCGCGCGCGTGGGTTCCGGGGGACACCAACGTTGCGGGGACGCAGCGTTCCGTGTCCGGTACTTTTAGGTACGAACTCCCCTATTGAGCATTCGTCGGAAATCCCGTCCGGTTTCAGTCGAAATGGCATCTTTGGTAATAGGAAGTCCCTCTCACGGAGTGTTCGCTGACCGCGACGAGCGTGCCAGCATGCTGGTGACGAGCACCTTCCCGTTCAGTGAGTGGAACCAGATCTTCGAAGGCGAGAGGATGACGGAAGTGCTTCTCGAGAGATTCTGCCACCACTGCCACATATTTGAGATCAAGGGCGAGAATTACCCCTTCCGCGAGTCGATGAAATCCGAGAACGGCCGCAAGTCCGAGTGAATCATGGCTACCGCTTATGCCCAGAGCGTCTATCTTGACGAACCCGGTGTGTCCGTTTTAGACGATCGGGGTGGGTCCGGATCAGACGATCATTTCCACTAGTGCTGAAGTTGTACAGGAATAGTGTCGATTGTGCATTGAACAACGTAAATTCAATTCAACTGTCTACATTTTCCGTCAATACACAGCCGCCTCACGCGTATGCTCAACACACTCTAGAACCGTTTTTCGACACCCGTCAAAGGAATGACGATGAATGGATCATGGGGCAGGGAGGAGCGGCCCCGGGCGGCTCAGTACGCGGGTGTACAACCCGGACTGCGCGCGGCCGGCCCGAGAAAACGTGCCAAGCGGCCGTTGGTGGAAACGCTAGAATCCCGCCAGCTCTTGACCCCCGTCTACCCCTTGACGAACACCAGTCCAACGGCCGTCACCAATGTGCTCGTCGGGCAGCCGATCAGCACGAATAACCTTCTCACATTCACCGTGGACAATCCAACTCCTCCAGACGCCACGGCCGTAGCGCCGAACTCCCCCAGTCCTGTCCTCAGTCAATTCACCTGGGGCGATCCCGGTACGGGGAGCACCAATAACCCTGCCCAGATCGTGGCGGGTTCGAGCGGCTGGGTGACCGAACAACCTTGGGGGTACGATGAGCAGGTCGCTACTGGCCAGTGGTCCATCAATGGCACTCACACCTTCACGCAGCCGGGCACTTACCTGGTCCAGGGGACGGTGACGATGACCGGTAATCCGGCTTATGACGGCGAGACGATCTTGGTGTACACACAAGTACATGTCTCGACAATCACGCCGCCGACGGTCTCGCTTAGCTTCAACCCGGATTCCCCCACGATGGGCGAAACGTTCAAACTCGAGGCGACGGTGACGAACAACGACCCCAACACCCTGACGCTCCCCGTGAACTACACCTACAGCCTCGAGCCCAAGGCGGTCCTGGCCAGCAACTCGGTCGACGGCGGAAACTCGGTCGGCAAAGGAAGTCTCAATCCTCCCTTGACCGTGCGTCCCGGCGGCACCACAATCGTAGATTTAGCGGATTTCAATTTCAACTGGCAATGGATTCCGCCGCAAGACATGAACGTCGGGGCAGCATCCTCCTTCCTGAAGAACTTCCTGGATTACAATGGGCCCGGCAATCCGACCGGCACCAACCTGCCTTCGCTGACCACGATCGACCTGTTCAAGGACGGGCCGGTCATGATGGGCCTGCTCAAGCAAACGCCGACCGTCATCGGCTATCTCGACACGCTCATCAACGCGATTCTGAGTGCCGCTTCGACCCTCGGCTCGGCAGTGACCTCCCAGACGCTCGACGTGACCGCAAGCGTCCCCTACGACCCTCAGGGCAACGCCGTGACCGCCCAGACTCAGACGACCATCCAGGTCCCGTCCTGGAAGAAAGCGCACCTGGTCGCCTTCACCACTCTGGACAATGAGTCTGGCGTGGCGCTCTCCGGCGGGGTCGGCCTGATGCTAGTCCCGGGCGGGCAGCTCGCCGCGTTGGGTTTCATCGCGGCCGGCATCGGGATGCTGCTGGAGGCCCAGGTCCAGTACCAGCAGGCCCTCGACCCGCCAGATCCGGACTACCAGACCGTCCCGACGATCGCCGCGCTCGACAGCCCGGCGATCGACGCCCTCGTTGCGCAGCAACCGCAGGAGGCCGGCTACTTCAAGGCCCTCCTGGCGATGCTCGCCGACGACGACGCCGAGGCCCAGGCGTACAACAAGGCGCAGGGGGCCCAGCAGGCGGGCGACGCGGGCTGGCAGGCCCGGCAGCTCGCCGCCGCGGCAGGTTTCGACGCCGATGCGGAGGCCCAACTCACGCTCGTGGCCGGGCTCCAGCCAGCCATGCCCGCTCTCCCCTCGAACATCGACTCGTCCCTAATGCAGGCCGGCTGGTCCGCCACCAACATCGCCGCCTTCCACCAGTTCGTCGCCCAGCAAACGACCCCGAACTCTTCCGGGCTCAGCCCGAGCCAGTCCAACTGGCAGGCCGCGCTCCAGGCCAGCCAGACCATCGAAAGTCAAGACCTGGCCGCTGCCGTGAGCGCCCAGACCTCCGGCCTGAATCAGTCGGTCACGCCGGTGAGCGCCAACGACGCCCAGACGCTGTCGACCGACCTGGCCGCGATCAAGACGGCCCTCGCCAGCGGCGACCCGACGGGCAAGGAAGTCCCGGCGATCGAGGCCTTCCAGTCCGAGGCGATCAGCGTCGCCCTCGCCACAAACAACCTCGCCGCGGTCCAGCCTGACCTCGACGCCGCCGCCCAGTCCCTCGCCCTCGATCAGCAGCAGGTGATTGGCGCCCACCCCACCGGCGTCGCAGACCCCACACCGAACACCCCCGCGGCGCCGGTCACGCCCACGCCACCATCCGCGGCCAGTACCGCCGGACCGATCGTGTCGAACGTCGCGGTGCGAACCGCGCGGCGCCGGATCGCCGCGATCATCATTTCTTTCAACGTGCCGATCGCCGGCACGCCTGCCGGCAGCGTCGCCAATTACGGTGTTCACCTGCTGAACCGGGGACGTCGGCAGAAGAACGGCGTTCATCAAACTGACGTCGGCCGCGCAGTGGCGATTAGCGCGGCGACGTACGACCCATCCGGGCCAAGCGTTACACTGACGCTCCGCAAGCCCTTGCGGTCTAACCAAGGGCTCCAACTTAGCGTCAACGGAGGGTCGGGTGGCGTCACGGACCAAGCCGGCAACCCGCTCAATAGCCCAGCTTCGGGAGCGCCGGGAAATAGTTTTGTCTACAACCTGAGTTAGCACGACCCCGGCGTGACGATGGGCGTTGGTTATTCTGCCACTTACGATACGGAGCGCTCATCGACGGGACGCCCACGAAACCGTGAACAGTGGTAATGTCGGCCAAAGGCCGGCGAAGCATTTCGCCCTGTGATCGGTGTCACGGGGGCCGATGGGACATTGTTTCCATCAACAGGCACGCGGCTACGGGAGGCAAACAGGGCCGCCGCGAGTAATTCGTCCCAATAGCCCACTTTGCCCGAGCAACCGAACGTGCGTTAGCATTTCGTTCGATGGCTGCGCAGAAGTCATTTGCTCGCCCTGTATATGCACTGTGTTTAGGGTGTCATTTGCCCCCAAAGCTACGAAGAATGGCCCGCGAGCCAAACAGATGAATCACTGCAAACTGATACTTGAGAGGGCTTTCCGTCAGTCTCCACCGACCGCTGCGTTGCGCCATGGGGGGTAAGGGGGCGGGAAACGAACCCGTGTCTTCTGTGGACATAAATCATTTCATTTAAAGGACTTAGGAAAATAGAAGTGGAGGCGGCGGGAATTGCACCCGCGTCCCAAATTCGGGGATGCCGGCGGTACTATGCACATCGTGAGCCGGATCGCGTGGATCGGCGTCGCGAAACATCAGTCATATAGCCTCGAGGAATGTCGGTTTCCGCTAAGGTCGCTTCTGACCCCGTCTCATCCAAGGTTTCGTCCCGTGAATCATGCAGAACCAGCCGAAAAACAATGCTCGCTAATATCAATAAAATAAAATTTTGTAAACGCCCCTAAGTCCATTCTGGGCATAAGATTCAGATCGGCATTGATTTGGAGGGGCGCGTAGGTGCATTGATGAAATTGCCAACAGTAGGTATATTGAATATGGGGAGCAGCGTGAAATTGCGCTGAAGTTCCCCCGCTGCCTATCGAATTGTCATCGCATCTCGTCGCGCCCGGACCGTTTCGTCCCGCAGACTTGGAGAGCGAACTTGGCTTCGTCAGCCATCTAAAGAATTCGTCGTCGAATGCATCGCGCGGGGCAGAGGGCCCGGAGCCCTTTCCAAAAACTGCCACCTACTGCCATCTACTGCCATTTTCGAGCCGCAAAATCGCTACACCAGTTGCAACCGTTCCATTCCTTCCGTACCGGCTCGATTGCCTGCCGGCCAGCCTGGGACTTTGTCCGAAATCAATCGGTCTCGGGACTTGCGACCGTATCGATCAAACGTTAGATTGAATGTACGACGTTCGTAAAAGCCTCGTGTCTGATTCGCTGCGGAATTTGGAGTGCGGTTTCGAATCTGGAATGCATCAAGAAGGGGGGCGTCCGATGCGCGAGCTGGAAAAACCGGTGGCTCGAGTGTTTCGGCGGCTGCGGTTTCAGCGGTTCCTGACCACGCTGGTGTGGTCGTGGGCGATCGCCCTGGCCGTTGTGGCCGCGACGATCGGCGCGGAGAAGCTCCTCAATCTGACGATTCCCGGTCCCGACTGGCTGCCGTTTGCCGTGGCCGGTCTGGTGGGTCTGGTGATCGCGGCCGGCGTTTCGCTGGCCTCGGGCCCGAGCCGGATGGACGCCGCGGTGGCGCTCGACCGGGTGTTTCACCTGAATGAGCGGGTCAGCTCGGCCCTTTCGTTGCCCGCGACCTGCGCGAGACGCTCGCGGGTCGAGCCTTGATCGCCGACGCGGCGCGGAAGGTGGCCGACCTCGACGTCGCCGCCGAGTTCGGCCTGCGGCTGCCGCGCCGGGCCTGGGTCGTGTTGATCCCGGCGACGGCGGCCGCGCTTGCTCCTGTTCGCCCCGGCCTGGGTTCCCCGACTCGCCCTGGCCAAGACGAGCCAGCAGCAGGTCGACATCAAGGCGATCGCCAAGCAGACCGAGATGCTCACCAAGAAAATCGCCAGTCAGCGCCAGGCGATCGACAAGGAAAAGTTTCCCGAGGCCGACAAGCTGCTGGCCAAGATCGAGAAAAAAGCCCAAGAGCTGGCCAAGGCCCCGCCCGCCGCCAAAGACAAGCTGATGGTCGAGCTGAATGCGCTGACCGACGCGCTCAAAGAACGTCAAAAGCAGCTCGGCTCACCCGAACAGGTCAACCGCCAGCTCCAGCAGCTCAAGGAAATGGCGAACCAGGGGCCGGCCGACCAGTTCGCCAAGGACCTCGCCCACGGCGACTTCAAGAAGGCCGCCGAACAGCTTCAGAAACTGCAAGAAAAGCTCCAGTCGGGCAAGATGAGCGAGGCCGAGAAAAAGGCCCTCAAGGAACAGCTCGGCGAGATGGCCAAGAAGCTGAGCGAGCTCGCCAACCTCGAGCAGCGGAAAAAGCAGCTCGAAGAGGCGCGCAAGAACGGCGGTCTGTCCGAGCAGCAATTTCAGCGCGAGATGGACAAGCTCAACGAGCAGACCAAGAGCTTGAAGCAGCTCCAGCAACTGGCCAGCAAGCTGGGCAACGCCGCCGACGCGCTTCAGAAGGGCGACGCCAAGAAGGCCGCCGAGTCGCTGGGCATGTCTCAGGAGCAGATGGCCGAGATGGCCAAGCAGCTCGAAGAGATGGAGTCGCTCGATAGCGCGATGGCCGACTTGCAAGACGCCAAGAACGGCATGGCGCCCGACGGCACGAACCAGCTCGGCAACGATTTGAACAGCTTCGGCATGGGCTTGAACCAGCGCAAGGGAATGGGCAACGGCCTGGGCCGCGGCCGCGGCCAGGGCGATCGTCCCGAAGCCCCCGACGAGACCGCCACCTACACCACCAAGGTCAAGCAGCAGTTGAAGAAAGGCAAGGCGGTTTCCCTGGGCTTCACCACGCCCGGCAAGACCGTCAAAGGGGACGCCGTGATCGACATCCAGGGCGAGATCGACGCCGGCACCGGCTCGGTCGCCGACGCCCTCTCCAACCAGAAGATCCCCAAGAACCTCGAGAAGCACATCCGGTCGTATTACGACCAGCTCAACAAGGGGAATTGATACGGTTGCGGTGCATTCACCGCGTAACTGCCAGTCTAGACCGATCGTGGCCCGCGATAGCGTGACCGTCCTCTGGTGATCGCACCACGCCCGGATCGATCTATGATCATTCGGGCTCGCCGCGGAACCGTTGAGCTCGCCGGCCTTTCACACGGGCGCGAAACGTCGCCGCGAAAAAACCCGGGAACGCTTTTCGGGCTGGTCGCCAATTTGGTGCTTAGGGATCTGAAGGGTCGCGTGAAACGCACCCGCTTTTGACGAGTTGAAGTTGAAGCAGGGTGCGATCATTCTGCCGGGTTCGTCGACCGCGCGAATCCAGACCAATAACAAGCCCAACATGCCAGCACGACAGAGGCCCAGAATCATGAGCAAGCTCACGAAAGCTCCGAAGCGGCCATCGATCTCGATGGCCAAAGGATCGAAGCTCCAGCATGCGGAGCGAATGTTGGATGCAATGGCGGGATCGGCGACGAGCTGGGCGCGTCACCTCATTCAGTTTGACATGGAGGACCGGTCAACCTATTCGCCGCACACCCTGCCGATCGCGGAGATGATGCGCGCGACAGCCCGTGCGCCGATTTCGTGGCCGAGCGGCCAGGATCCACGGCCCGCACCCCTTTCCCGGGCTCCCGCTCCCGACGCTGCTTTAGGCCAGTTCGACTACTTGATCGTCACCTGGACGACGGAGGAAGCCAAATGCCTTGCAGACACCTTGACGCCAGGCTTTCCCAGCAAGGGGTCTTGGTACGACTACACGCATAACTTTGAATCCGAATTTGTGCCGATCATCCGTCGCGGTGCCCCGGCGGTACAAGACAGCCACAGGTTGGGAAGTTACTTTCCCACGACGATTGCCGGCAAACGGGTGCTCTGTTTCAAGTCCGAGCTGCACATGAGTCAGGATGGGCCCAAGCTGCCGATCGCGAAGCTCTGGGCCCAACTGATCGAGGAAGTCAAGCCGAAGCTCGTGATCACCACCGGCACGGCCGGCGGAATTGGCCCGGCGATCGAACTGGGGGACGTGGTGGTCGCGCCATCGGTTCGATTCGACTGCACGACCAAATTCAAGAACGCGCCGTTCCACAACAGCGTGTATCCGTGTTCGAAGCTGAAGACCACCTCGTTTTTGGTGGCCGAGCAACTTTTCAAGTCGAACGGCCCACATTTGCCGCCGGCCGCCCGCCCGCCCAAGATCTTTACTCAGCCAGTCGCAGGTGTGAAGGACACAGAGATAGTCACGACCGATTTCTTCGCGTTCGACGACACGTCCGACGCGTTTAACCTTGAAGGTCTGGGATTGGCCGTGGAGATGGGGGACGCTGTTCTGGGCCTTGTTATCAAGAAACTGGGACACGCTGCGCCCAAATGGGCCGCGGTGCGCAACGCCTCTGATCCACAGATCAATTCGACAGGTTTGACCAAAAAGCAGCTCAGACCTCCTGATCTGCGGGATTTTGAGTTGAGACCGAATTCGGGATTTCGGCCTCTCCGGCAAATGAGTAGACGAGTTGCAAATTCGTGCCCGGATACGTGAACTCGGCCGCGTTGAGTTGTTCCAGCAGATGGGCGATCGCTCGGTTGGAACGCGGGTTCGCCATCGGATGAACCTGCACACGTAGAAGACGGTGCTCCAGATCTGGGTGCAGGTCGGCTTCCGAGCGAAACAGGTCGCGCAGCAAGCTACGGCCGTCGTCGGTCCGGGCCAGCGCCTCGCGCACGATCGATGCCATCGCCGTCTCGGCGCGATAGGCGATCATCTTCACCGTATCCACCAGTTGCTTACGACTGGGAGCCAGACGCTCAAACCTTTCGGTTTCCGGCAGTTCGCCCCACTTGAGGTGACTGGGTGTCTGCTTCAACTGATTGTTGACGTCCGTCAACTCCTTCTCGAATTGCTCGATAGCTTCCACCAATTCGGCTTTGCGTTGGCCCATTTCGCTTGCGCCGCCCCGTCAGATTCCGGGTGCAGGGTTAGAGCCGCGAACCGAGCTTGCCGATGGGTCAGCTTGGATTTGACCGAGCGTCTCCGGCGGTCCAGCTCGCGCCAGTTGGGGTTGACCACAGGCCGCTTGGTCTCAGGAATCTCCTCCGTGCGATACTCGTTAAGTAAATCGATAGCAAAGTGTTCCATCATGTAACGCAGGAAGTTTTCCTGAGACCAGCGGCTGAACAGCCGGGCAGCATCCTCCAGTGCCGACTCGCTGAAGACCGTGCTGATCAGGCTGACCTGGTGCCGGCTCTCGGTGAGCTTGCGAATCTCTCGTACCCAGAGCCCGTTCTTCTTGTCGCCGATCCAGGAGCCCCGCTCGGCCAGTTTCAGCGACACCCATTCGCCGTTGGGCAGCGTCGTTTCACAATCCACGAACTCGGTGGTCGGCCAATCGTCCTTGGGAAATTTGTGGTAGGTGATGCAGGCGACGCGGTGAGTCTGCCACATGTCCTTGAAGAATTCCGGACTGTACCCTTCGCGGTCGAACACGATGACAAAGTGTGCACGATAGCGGTCGGCTTCCAGCTCCTCCGTACTCGGTTGGCCGGGAACGTCTTGAAGCAGACGCGGCACGATGTCGCTTCTTAATACCTCCAGCAAGCCATGGTCGATCGGCCGTTCCACCGCGAAGAATGGCTGGCCCAGAACGTCATTGACCCAGTAATCGGTGGTCCCCCGCAGACACAATCGCTGTCGCGAGACATAGCGTTTGGGTAAAGCCGTTTGGTCTCCGTGATAGAGACGGACATGGCCATCGACATATAAGACACCGGCGAGTTCTGGCGCAGCCTCGAGCCAGTCTCGGGACAGAGCCGGCCCATTTTTCAGGGCCGTCGTCGATGCTCAGGCAGCCAGCTTGCGTCGCAAACAACGAACCTCGGGAACACGGTCCAGCCCCAGCAACTTGCCCAACTCGCCCGGGGCTGGTACTGCAACTGCTCGACAGCCTTGATGCGGCACAGCGCCATGTAGGCCAAGAGGATGATCACGTGCAGCGTGCTGTAGTAGCCGTGTAATTGTGTCAGGCAATCGTGGATGTGTCGAAACAGTCCGTTCTCCGCCAAGACCGGCACGGCACAAATGACGCCGCCAAAGGGGACATCACGACAGGCCTCAAAACGGGTTGGGGCACCGTCGAGAAGTCCAAGTGCGGCCAGAACGCGTTCATCGGGCCGAGTGCAGGCTGTTCCCATTTCGGCCGCGGCATCTTGGACGGCTCCGTCGATTTGTCGGTGCCGACCGGGGGTTGTACGACGGAGGCGGTTTCCGGTGTCGACTCCCTCGGTTGAAGTGGCAAAGGTTTGGTCAATCGCCCTTGTTGGATCGCCTTGCGCAGTGTGTCGAGCTTCAAGCCAGGTGCTCGGCGACTTCTCTCGGGCTCCAACCCGCTCCCAGCAACTGTTGTGCTTGTGCCGTGATCTCCGGCGTCAGCACTGAGGCCCGCGAGTCGCACGAGCGCTAAAACGCTCCTACGCCCCGGTGCGATAGGCGTTGACGCTGCAATGACGCTGTTCTTGACACGCCGAAGGTCGCACGATATCCACCTGGCGACAAACGCCTTGGCAGATGAGTTGGCGGTAAACATCCGAAACGCACGGCGTCTTCTCGCGTGTTGAAATACCGGTGGACGCCGCAGAATATTCCACTGACTTTTCGCGTACACACTACATCGCTAATGCGCGTGGCACCGTCAGCGATGAGCGGCAATAATGCTTGGGGAATGGTACCTTCCTCCTGGTATGTGCCAGGTGATCTCACAATCACGGAAGGTACCATTTCTTTCCCGCCCTCGATCAAAATCCGTCGCAACGACAATTATTCAAACAGCGTACGCGTAACCAGATGACGCCTGAATCTGTCAGATGCGATCTCCCCCCAGATCAGGAGTTCTGAGGCTAGCACCAAGGCTGCCCAGATCTACGAGCGATTTGGATATTGGACGACGATCTCCAGCGCGATCACATGCTGGGCGCTCGTTCTTGACAATTAACGCCAAAGCCCAAGGGTAATTCGCTGGGAGGGTCTTTCAAAGTCGAAATCGTGTAAAGGCTCGCCGATTGCACGCCTTCACAGCGACTCGGCGCGGCGGCCCCAGGGTTTCTGGATGTCGGTGATCAGACGGCCTTCCTTGAAGATCGAGACGGTCCCGGTCGATTGCGAGATGCAAAGCGCGATCGCCTGGGTCATGGCCGTGATGCCGGCCGCCGCCTGGTGGCGTGTACCCAGACCCTGGGGCAGCTTGCTCGTCGAGCCTTGCTTCGGGGGCGAGGTAGCGGCCCGCCGCCAGGATGACGCCGTCGCCGCGAATGACGAATGCGCCGTCGATGGCCGAGAACTCCTTGATTGTTTCCTCCAGCCGGGGGTCGAGGATATTGCGCTCGTTTTCGGGATAGCCGTGAAACGGGTTGATCACGAGTTGGTGGCTCTGCGCCAGCACCTGGTCGCTGTCGCCGATGACGAACAACGTGCCGACGGGGCGTCCTTCTCGCCCTTCCACGCCCAGTTCACCGGCCAGGGTCAAGACGCGTTCGAAGACGGTCGGGCGTGACGTCGCCCGGCAGCGGGTCGGCCGTGGATGCCGAGAACAGCTCGATCTCGGTCCCCATGTCGAGCACCATGATCGTGTCGATCGTCTCCGACTGGTCGACGCCCGTCAGGCAGAGGATGCGGTCGCCGGCCTGGATCAGACCGTTCGGCGGCCACCAGCAGGATGGCGACCTTGATCTGGCCGGTGCGGGTCATGGCGATGTCGGGGAGCCGGACGACCGTGCAGAGGTCTTTCCATTCGTCAGGCGCGCGGAAGCCGGGCCGGCGCGAGACCAGGATCGACCCGGAAACCGACGTCCTGGATCAAAGCCGACAGGTCGGAATCGGCCTCGACGACGTCGGCGTGCAGCAAGATGACCTTGGCGCCGACCTCGCGGGCGATCAGGTGTGCGTGGCGGACCATGCTTCGCGTCAGCGTCTTCACGTGTCGTCGACTTCAAGGGGGACCGGCTCATGCGGCGGTTGCGGCACGCGGTTGGGCGCCGAGCGAAACTCGACCGCCATCTGGAGAACGCCGAAATCGTCCAGTTCCTTCTCCTTCGTGGCCATGCCCGTCAATTCCAGCCGGATCGTGTTCTTGCCTGGCTGCAACAGTGCCCGCGGGGATCGGGATCGCAACCCGTTCGGGTGCGTCATTGCTCGTTTCTGACATAACGGTTCAAGTAATCGATTCGCTTGCCGTTGATGGCGACGTAGGTTCGCAGCTCGTCCCTCGCGGACGTGCTGGGACCAATCCGCGTCGCTGTCTTCGCCGACGACCTGAACGACGTCGAGGACGAGAAAACAGGGCTCGTCGGGAACCTCGGCCAGCTCGAGGGTTCGCTCGAGCACGGTCCCCTTCGGGCTGCGGCGGGTCGAGCGGGGCGGTCGTGGAAAACTCGTCGCCGAGGTGATGAGCGGCCGGGTCGATCAACGATCCGGCGGCCTTGCCCCTGCACGACCAGTTTCCGCACGAGTTCGCGTGGGAATCGACAGCACGCCGGCATATGGCGTGGCCAGCGTGACGGCTTGGTCGGAAACGGAGACGATCGCGCCTTCGGCGAAATCGATGTTGTCGGGATCGTCGCCCGGCGCCGACCGCCACTCGACCCGCGCCAGCAGACCCTCGATCACGGTGCCCTGTGGCAGGCACACGGCGAAAATACAGCCCGGAGACGTCGCTCCAGGGGAGCGAGATTGGCTCGCCGTCGACGGTCATGCTCACGCGCTCGCCGTCCGCTTGCCTGATCGTTCCATAAAGTTGATCGCCCACGACCAGTCGAGCTTCATCCTGAGCGATATCGAGCTCGAGGCTGGCCGGCGGTTCGGCGAACCGGATCAATTGCAGGTCGTCGAAGTGGCCTGCCAGGGCCCTTGGGGGCGCCGTCTGCGCCGGACGCCGAGCTTGCCAGCCGGATCGCGACCAACGGGCCGTCCGGGCCCTTGCCGTGCGCCAGCTCCTTGCCGTCGACGGACGCCTCGGTCTGATTGGGGCCGAACCTGAGAGAGAATCGGTGCCAGCCGGGCGTCCGGGCCAGCCGCTGCACGGCCAGACCGCTCGGCGACTCGACCGCCAGGCTCTCCTCGGACCACCCCAGCGAAACGCGCACCAGCGACAAACCGGAAGTCCCTTGAAACGTCAGCTCGATCGACCACTGCTGGCCGGCGACGACCGCCCCGTCGTCAAGGAATGCCAGGTCGAAACGTCCGGCCGCCATCGGCTCTGCCAGATTATGAACGAGCGATGTGCCGCCGGCGGGCAGCCGCAAGCTGTGCTTGTCGGTGAGATGCGGCACGGCGACCACTTCGGGCTTTCCGGTGATCGACCACCGCGACGTTTCGAGCGTCTCGAATCCGTCGACCAGCACCCGTGCCTCGCCGGTGACGCTGGACGACCGCCTGCACGCCGGGCCGAGGCATCGTGACTTCGCGTGCTTGCCAGCTCAAACCCAGTCGTACGCCTCTCTGGCTGATGCCGCGCAGAGAACCCGAGAGCCGCAGCGACTCGCCGATCAAAACGCGGAACGGCGGCGGGCTTACCAGCGAAGTCGGGCCCGGACCCATTGAAATGGACGACCGAACCGCTTTCGAGAGCCAGCGGCGCGGACGCCTGCGACGGGATAAAGCCGAATCCCGTCCGGCCGTCGCCGGCCAGACGTCCCGAACTCGCTGGCCGCCGGGACGCTCCAGTCGACTCGACCCGCGTTTGGCTCCGAGCCGCGCGGTCGGCCAATACGACAATCAGATCGCACCACAGACCGCAGGCGGCAACCAGCCGCCGCGTGACTCGTCCCGCGCTGCTTTTTCGAGTGTGGATTCATGCAATTGATTTTACGACGGTCGCAAGTTGAACCGGGCAAGGCAGCCTGCCTGGTTCTGCAACCGCAGCGAAATGCACCGTTGGTGCGACACCGGCGCGGCCGATGGCGGCGATCGTTTTGGTCATGGATTGCGACTTCCCTCGTGACTCGTCGCGAGCGGGTGATACGCTGGGAGGACGATGAACCGTCGTCACCGTGTCGCGGGGACCATCTTTCGCAGTCGATTTCTCTACGAATGGGAGCTGTCGTCATGCTGTTTGAGTCGATCGGTCGTATCGAGCGCAGTGGAAGTTGCCTGCTTTCTACTTTCGTTCCTTGCGGCGACATGCGCAGTTTCCGCCCGGGCCGCCGGCCCAGGACAACGCGCCGAGGCAACCGCTGCGGATCATCGTCTTCGGGGCGCATCCCGACGACTGCGAGCTGGAAGCCGGCGGCACGGCCGCGCG
Source organism: uncultured Isosphaeraceae bacterium (assembly GCA_963850935.1). Lineage (GTDB taxonomy): Bacteria > Planctomycetota > Planctomycetia > Isosphaerales > Isosphaeraceae > CAWFRS01. The sequence goes on along the minus strand of CAWKNT010000019.1, from coordinate 189,746 downwards.
GTGGGCCAAGCTGGGCTACAAGGTCAAGTTCGTCAGCGTGACCAACGGCGACATCGGGCACCACCAGATGGCCGGGGCCATCCTCGCTCGCCGCCGCACCGACGAGGTCAAGAAGTGCGCCCAGATTCTGGGAATCGAAACCGAGGTGCTCGATATCCACGACGGCGAGCTGCTGCCGACCCTGGAAAATCGGCGGACCATCACCCGCAAGATCCGCGAGTGGAAGGCCGACGTGGTGATCGCGCCTCGGCCCAACGACTATCACCCCGACCATCGCTACACCGGGATTTTGGTCCAGGACGCGGCCTTCATGGTGATCGTCCCCAGCTTTTGCCCCGATGTGCCCGCCCTGAGGAAAAACCCGGTGTTTCTCTACACCGAGGACGACTTCAAGAAACCGAACCCGTTCTCGCCCGACGTCGTCGTGCCGATCGATCCGGTCATTGACCTCAAGGTCGCCTGCATCGATGCGCTCGAGTCGCAGTTTTACGAGTGGAACCCTTGGCTCTTCGGCTATCTCGGCGAGGTTCCCAAGGAAAAGGCCGCCCGGCTGGAATGGACGCGCGACCGGGTGGCGAGGCGCTACGGGTCGCTGGCCGACCGGTTCCGCCCCAAGCTCATCGAGCTCTTGGGCGAAGAAAAGGGAAAGGCCGTCAAGTACGCCGAGAGCTTCGAGATTTGCGAGTACGGCTCTCAGCCGACGCGCGAAGAGCTGATGAGGATCTTTCCCGTTCTTCGGCGATCAATTGAGAGTGTCGCGCTCGATGGTCCGGCCGATCGGCGGTCGATTGCCTCGAGCTGAAAAACGTCGAAGGGGACAGGTTCCCCGGGCATCGTTGCCCTGGGAGCCGGTCCCCTTCGGTGAATTCGGACTCGTATCAATGCCAGATCAGAGCGGCGGAGTCGACGCTTGCTCGGGACCACCGCATCGGCGGAGGTGGTCCTTGTCGAAGTAGACGACCTCAACCTTGTGATCGACGTGGTTGAACGGAATCGGATAGTCCGACCAGTACAGCTCGTCGTAATAGACCGTGCACTTGTAGTGGCAGTGCACGAGCTGGCAAGGTCCGGCGAGCGGATAGACCTTGCACGGGTCGATCTTCTCGCCGATCTTCTCGATCAAGATCCGGACGTTGTTGCGCTGGGTTTCATAGAACGGCGGGCAGCCGTTCTTGAACTTGGGCACTTTGTTCCACACCTCTTCCTCGCTGGGCGGGTCGAGGCAGGCCGCGGGGGCAAACTCGGTCGGGATCGGGTCGAGAATGGGAACCTTATCGCGCTCTTCGCGCTTGATGTCCTCTTCCAGGCGCTGTGATTGCGACGGGAGGATCGGCCAGGCGATCGACCAACCCGTCACGTGCAACGGCGAGATGTTTCGCGATACGTACGAGATGGCGCCGAGAGTACATCCGACACTGTTGAGAGCGACGAAAGCCAGGAAGGCACCCGCCAAAAGGCCGCGAACCCAGCGCGGGGTGATCGGGCTGCGGTGCCGCGCGGATCGGAACATTTTCTTCTCCCCTCCTTGGGAACGTGCGCGAAACCGCCGGGAGGCCTCTTGCCCCTCCGGCCTTTGGGCGCCGGGACCGTCGACATTGAGCGATTGACCGATCAAACCGGCGACTCGTCACAGTCAGACGACCGGTCCACGAGTCTAGTTATCGAACAAGAACCGCTGAGCGAGTGAGAAATTTCTCGATTGCGTTGACAATTTCTGCGGAAGTCTCGGTAGCTCCCACCACTCAACGGCTACCTGACTCGACAATCGCAGATCGGCGTTCGGCGGGCTTGTTCTTTCGCATAATCGCACTCTACGTCGCGAGGCCGAGCGTCACTGCGACGATGGCAGAAGTACGACAAAATAAGCCGGCTGGAAGCGATTGTGCCTTCCAGCCGGCTCTGTTGAGCTCGCTCGTCGCCGAGTCAGGCGATCAACACGGCTCAGTAGGCGAACAGCCCAAACGGATACGGGGTGAAGAACGGCCGCGTGTAGTGCTTCTTGAAGTCGAGCCACCAGATGCCGTCGTCCCAGCGGAGCGTGACGGCCCGCCAGTCGAGCGGAACTTCCGGATAGGGGTAGAACGGTCCGATGTTCGGCCAGGCCTGCCAGGGGTAAGCCGTCGGGTAGCCGACCGCGGAGAAGTTCGGGTAGGGAGCATAGCTGGGCCATGCGTAATTGGGATAGCCGGGCTGAGCGGCTTGCGTCGCGCCGGCCATGCCGGCCGGTCCCTCGGGCATCGGGCCGCCATCGCTGATCGGACCGCTGCGTGATCGGGCCGCCGTGACCGGGCCGCCGTTGATCGGAGCCGCCATGTCACCGCCGCCATAGACAACGTCGCCGCCGATCGGCCGCCGCCGTGGCTGAGCCAGCCTGGCCGGATAGGCCAGTCCGGCCGGATTGGGCTGGTACTGGACCGTGCGGACCGAGCCGATCGTTCGAGACCTGCAATTGATCAACCACGCTGCGCACGCCGGCGACATACTGCGTCCGAGCCAGTGCTTCGGCTTTCTGGGCGGGGCTTCCGAGCTCGCCGGTCAACGTGACCACGCCCTCGCGAGCCTGGATCTCGATCCGATAACCGGCCAGATTGCGGCTCGAGCGCAGCGTGCCGGCCACGGCGTCGGCGGTTAATTGATTGGCATTGGGGGCGGGCCCCTGGGCCAGCGCCGACGAGGTCAGGGCGGCCAGCAGACCAAGCGCGGTTGAAATCCGTTTCAGTTCAACCATCATGGGCTTGTCCTTCTCCCGCGTGGATCCGACTCGACCAGAGGGCGAACGGCGTGCGGGACGCGTCGTTCGGGTCGGAGAATGGTCCATCGTGACAGTACGTTTCGTAGGTTTCGCGGGCGCAGTCCGAACATCGGCCCCAGGTCGGCTCGACGACCGACCGAGGCCGTTCGCTGCGCTCCCGCGAGACTCGACGCGAGCAGAAACGGGCTGGATCGAGGTGTGCGGTCAAGATGTGAAGGCAGGAAGAACCAGCCCGTTGGTTCCAAACGTCGCCGCAACTATGGCTCGCGTTTTCGGGCCGGTCAAATCGCGGCAAAAAAAAATCGGGGCCGATTAGCCCCGATGCGACGAATTCAATCGTTTGGAAAGAGATTACGCCGATCTGGCCGTTTCAGGCCGCGAGCTCGGGCTCGGTCGTCACACACGGACGCACCGGCTCGGTCTTCTCGATCGTTCCGTTCCCCATCGTCAAACCGATCAAGAGGACCGTCATCGTCCCGCCGGCGAACAGCGCGAATTCCGAATCGTGGCGCCCACACAAGGCGCCGGCGATGCCAAGGCCGAAGAGAGCGATGATGGAGCCGACCTGTCCTCGCGACGACCAACGCGTCGATCGCGGCATGAGTCGATTCAGGCAAAGACCCATGATGCCGCAAACCTGAAACAACATGACCAAGACCTCGAAGACGGCGCAGACGTTAGCCGGGAAACTGACGACCATACAGGCTCCTTCCTTGGTTCCTGCGTGGGACACGCGAAGTGATTGAAGTCCGAGTGCGACAGAGAGTTGCTTCTCAGAGCAGATGGGAGCAGTCGCTCGACTTGGTCCTAGAGCACATCCCGGACCAACTCCGCGAAAATCTCACGAAAAGCCAGAACCCCGGCACTTCAAGTGGAAAACTTGAGAAGAAAACACCCTCGACCCGAAAATTTCTGCGGGCGAGGGTGGAAAACTTACACGAGCCGTGCGTCAATCTTACATCGTGCGCCTTATGTGCAATGCATGCATCGCACGCTCAGTCGGACGATAGATTCGCCAGTCGCGAATCGTCACGAGTGATCGGCGATCGCCTGGGCGCGATCTCGATTCCGACGAGCGGCCCTAGTCGCCGGCGACTCCCCGCTCCGCCGTATTGCGACGTGGCATGACGTCATCGACTTGAATTCCATCGCGCCCGCGATATCGAGAACGCCCCAACCTTTCTTCTCGTGCCGCACGGTGACCTTTCGCAGGAAGTAGCCGCCGTTGTTCTTGCCGGTTTTTCGCAAGAATGACATCGACGCGTCCGGTGCTCTTGGGGGGGTTCTCGCTGGCGATCTGTAACCTTCGAGCTTCTCGGCCAGTTCATCGAGCTCGGAATCGGAGAGGCTCAGGTCGAAGATCTTCTTGAAGAGTTCTTGGTTCTTGGACGAGCTCGCTTCGACCTGAGCGCGGAGTGCGGTGGCCTCGTTGAGCCGGTCGAGGTCCTTGGCTTTGAGTGCGCTCAGGAATGCCTTGACGGCCCTTCCGGAGAATGGAAATCGGCGGGCCTGATTGTCGACGCCCTGGACCGCCGGCCCGGCCGCCCGGTCCACCCATGCCACCACCCGGGCCGCCACGTCCTGCCGGCTCGATCCGCCTGATGCCTGCGATCCCTGCCTGGCGGCCCCATCCGCCATCGCCGGGACCGCTGCGCCTCTCCATGTTGTCCGTGGCCATGCTGCGGGCCCATGCCCGGCCTCCCAGGCGCCATCCGGACCGCCGGGACCTGCCCGGCTCCGGCGCCTCCCGGCACCGCCCGGAGTCAGCGTGCCGCCCGGCCCACCGGACGCCGGGCGCCTGGCGGCAGTCGCCGATCCGCCGGCGGGAGGCGGCTGAACCGCCTGCGGGCGCATTCGAGCCGCCGCCGGATGGGCCGGTCGCCATGGCCAGCATTTCGGCGGTGTTCGAATTCCCTTGGCCTCTTCGGCTGCTTCGGCAGCTCGCTGCGGGCGTCTCGGGTTCCGGAGCCGGGCTCGGCGCCGCCGGCTCGGCAGCCGGCTTCGTCGGCCGTTCGGCGCCGGCATCGTCCGCCTGGGCGACCTTCGGCCCTTCGACCGGCGGCGGGTGCCGGGGCTTCGGCCACCGCCGGCGCCAGGCACGCGCTCTCCGTCGCCGCCTGACCATCAGAGCTCGCGTCGGGCACGTCGCCGCCGCCACAACCCGTGACCAAGAAACACGCCCCGGCGATCCCGAGACGAGCCAACCAGGTTGTCCAAGGCTTCATGGGTCCGCGTTCCTTTCCAATCGAGTCTTCGAATGCACCGTCGGAGATCGACATTCTGGACAGGGACCGGCCCTGGCCAATGCCCTCATCCCTCGATCATATCGATGATTATGACCTCGGCGAGCGCACGCTTGGAAGAGGGTCAACGCCGAAAACCGTGCTTCGTGCCGCTCGCAGCCAGACATTGACAAAACATCAGTCAGTTCATGATATGTTAGTCATTCATTGTGTCTAGCCCCTTGCTCGCGCGTGGACCTGGCGTTTATGATGCAGGCTTGAGAGTTTTCGGACTTTCGCCGCGCAACGTAGCTCGTGGGAGCCGTCTCCATGCCCCCCCAACAACGGACCATCCTGCTGGTCGACGACGATCACGAAATCCTGGAATCGATGCGCACCGTGCTGGAAAACAAAGGGTTTCGGATCCTGGCCGCCCGCGACGGCAACGCCGGGCTTGATGATCGCCGAGCGCGAGGTTCCCGACTTGCTCGTCCTCGACATGATGATGCCCAAGAAGAGCGGGTTTCTGGTCCTCGAAAAGCTCAGAAGCCGGCCGGGCGGCTTGATCCCGACGATCATGATCACCGGCAACGAGGGAAGCCGGCATCGCGCCTACGCCGAAATGCTGGGCGTGCGCGACTACATCCGCAAGCCGTTCGCCATGGAAAAACTGGTCCGGGCGGTCGAGAAGAGTCCTGGGCGTCAAGCCGCGGCCCGGCGAGCTGGGCGACGACTGACTAACGGCATCTTCGCCGTCAAGTCGAGCCGTTGCACTCGTAGCAACTCGTCGGCACTGCCGTTGCTAGCCCGCCTCGGGTGCGGAAAACAAGGCCCCGACGGCAAACGGCGGCTAATTTCCGCCCGTTCGACGGCGCGATCTTCGAGCTCGCGCGAGCGGCCTGGCGGCGCCGACTTCGGCTTGGCTGCACCGACGGTCGGCTCGCGCGATCTCGGGACCCGGCGGAGGCGGTGCGGGGCCGACTGCGGCGTGGCGCGTCGGCGCACGACGCCGATCATCTCGGTGGCGTCGAACGGGTCGACCGTGTGTGTCGTTCTGGACGAGCGGCAGATAGTCCTTGAACGGCAGATCGTCGGGATCGGCATCTGAAGTTGCTTGAGCGCCACGCACGTACCGCTTGACGATGTGGCCGGTGTCTTTCTTGTTCAGCTCGTCGTCACGATAGTTGGGAAACTCGTTCATGACGATCTTCCAGAGCTCGAGCCCTTCCTTGAATTTCTCGGCGGCCTTGGGGAAATCGCCCGTCTTGTAGGCCCGTGTCGCCTCGTAAAAGAGCTGCCGCGCCAGCACGCCGTTGGTCGTCGCTTCCGCCTGGCACCGCTCTTTCCAGTAGCGGTAATTCATCTGGTCGGACCAGCGCTGGGTCCAGTAAAGCTGGTTTTCGGGCATGTCCTTGTAGTGCTCGGGGTGCATGACGTCGTCGAGCCGGATCTTGTCTCTCACCATCTTGCCGTCGCGCAGAACTTCGTTGTGCGACATGAAGACATGGTGGCCGAATTCGTCCCACTCGTTCCACGCATGTGACCCATTCGGCCTTGGCGACCTCGCCGAACGTGGCGCGGAATCCCGTAGATGCTCATCTTTTCGAGGCCCGCGGCGTAACGCGATTGGGCGTGAGCCGGCATCGAGCGGAAGGCGATGTCGTCGGCCCGGCCCTTCCGCTGCGGCGTCGGGTCGACGTAATCGGATATCGTCGCCGGTGCCCGAATTGAGACGGTTCGCCCCGCTAGTCGACCAGCTTGACCGCCCGCGAGAACCAGCCATATCCCAGCTTGAAATTGTCGTTGCCCACCACGGGATGGTCGCTGTCGGGATCGTCATAGGTCTTGAAACCCTCGTCTTCGTCGTCGCGGAACAGGCGACGCAGGATGATCGATTCGTCGGAGAAGCCCAGTTTGTGGTAGTAAAACCAGGCCGTGTCCCAGATCAGGTCGGGTGACCGCTTGTTCTTCCTGACCCCTTCCTGAACGAACTTGATCCCCTGTTTGATCCACGTGTACTTATCTTCCGGAGCGTCCCACTCGACCGAGACGTTGTAGGCCAGGTTCCAGCCCTGAAACGTCCAGATCGAGAGGAAGTGGGGCTGGAGCTTGGTGATCAGCTCGACGGTGGTTTCGAGCCGGTCCCAGTCGTGGTCTTTCTTGTACTCCTCGGCGCGGAGCCAGAGCAGGTCGGCGACGATGCCGCGGAAGCCGCCCAGCAGGAACAGCTTCATCATGAAGCTGCCGGTATCGATCTGGCCGATGGCGGCCTCGCCCAGGTCGCGGCTTTTCTTCTCGTTCGTCGAGCCAGGCGGTGTAGGGGAACATCACGCCGAAGAGGGCCACGATCACGAGGCCGTAGATGAGCTTCTTGTTGAAATTAGGTGCGGAATTCATGCGGCGACCTCCCGGTTCTTCAAGATGAGATAGCCGGCGAAGGAAAACGGCAAGGCGTAAGCCAGGGCCAGCAGCGTATTGAGCCCCATCGTGCGCCAGCTCACCATGAAGCCGTCGGCCACCATGTTGCTGACGTCGAGTGCCTGGAAATTAGGGACCAGGTAGACCATCATCGACATCACGGGCATGACGAGCGAGTCGAGCGTCTTGGCGAGCACGACGCCGGCGGTCGGCGTCAGTTCCGACATCTGGTTGTCGTGCGTGAGAATTCGGATCAACGACTCGAACGGGCCGCCGCCCAGGATGGCCTGTCGCGAGAAGTCGACCAGGAAGGCGAAAGCGAGCTGGCCGGCGACGAAGAAGGCGATGGTCGTCAAGAGGGCCACCGGCCAGCTCAAGAACGTGCCGGCGCACACGCCGATGGCGGTCAAGACCATGGCCTGCAGCCAGACGCCGAAGAGCCCCTTCATGTAGTTGAAGCCGAAATTCCCCGACGTGGCCAGGAGATAGAGGTCGCTCTCCGCCATCCCCAGGTACTGGGTGGGGCTCAGGCAGCGGATCTCGATCCGCAGTGCGCCGCCCGAGCCGGCCAGGATCGAGGCCGGAATCTGCACGCGGTTGGTGTAGTATTCCTTGATCGGAAAGACGTCTCCCTCGAACTCCCGGCCGGTTCGCGGGTTGATCGCCTGAATCTCGGCGTAGACCGGCTCGCCGACCTTTCCCTTGGTCGTCCGATAGACGTTGAAGGTCATCTCGACCGTGATCGGCTTCGACGACAGCGCGTGCGGCCTCGTTCCGTGAGCGCCTGGGCCTTCTTCGTATCGCCGGCGGCCTCGGCCTGGGTCGCCTGTCGCCTTGAGATCGTCGGCGCGTTTGGTCAGGCTGTCGTACTCGGAGCGGCGCCCGTCGAGCTCGGCCTGATTGCGAGCGATGGCCGCGTCGAGCTCGGCCACCTTGGATGCCGGCACGTTGGGCTGCTCCTTGGCTCGTTTGGCGGTTTCGATCTGCGCGGTCAGGTCGTAGACGCGGTCGAGCTGCCATTCGATCGTGTCGGGGCTGAGAAAGTCGTCGACGGGAATGCGACGGTCGAGCATGACTGCGGCTGCCGGCCCGGCGGCGTGAACGGATCGGGGACGATGCCGAAGCTCCAGATGGCCGTCGACGGCGTCGCCCCTTCGATGTGGCTGCGCGGCTCTTTCATGCCGCCTGTTCCTGACCCCACGTCGATTCCCACGGCGTGCGGCGTGCCGCGCGAGTCGAGGAACGACAGCGAGCCCTTGATCGGAACGCGAGCCGACATCCGCGTGCGGAGCTGGTCGGCCTGCTCCGTCAGCACCTTGAAGTCGGTCATGCGACCCTCTTTCCGCGCCTTCACCGCCTGCTGCTCGGTCGCCTCGATCGTGCTGTCCGACGGTCCGCCAGAGGTAGACCAGGCTGATCCCGCCGAAGACGGCCACCAGCACGGTCACGAGCGCCATGTAGCCGATCATCCGGCCCCAGATCAGCTCGAGTCGCCGCACCGGCTTCGAGACAACCGTGTAAATCGTCTGCTGCTGGATGTCCGTCGGCAGCGAAAGCGGTGTCAGGATCGTGACCATCACCGTCAAGAGCACCGAGCACAGCAGGCTGAGCGTGCCCACATAAAGCCGGCCCATCTCGGCGGCTCGCGGCGGCTGGAGAAACCAGTGGGTGAACGCCAGCACGAGCAGGAATACCGTGATGACCACCCAGGGAGCCCACATCCGCCGGTTGGACTCGTAGATGCTCAGGCGAGCGATCGAGTACAGCCGGCGACCGCGGACGGCGATCAACTCGGTCAACGAGCAGCAACGCGATCCGTGCCAGGACGACATAGCCCATGTAGGTCACGCCGATCCGCACGCCGTAGAACAAGCCCTTCGCGCCAGGTGAGCTGTACCTGCGGGCACTGCGTGACATCTGCATGACGAACGGCAGAAAGCCCGTCTGCTGGAGGTACAAACCCGCGGCCACGCCCAGACCAAGCGCCAGATGGATCCCGAGATAAACAAGCGTATCGAGTCGCTCGGCCGAGCCGGCGGATGGTCCGGGCGAGTCCGATCTCGGCCCAGATCATGTAGCAGACGACCAGCGACGACGAACAGCAGCGTGCTGACCGGGACCGAGCGATCGAATAGACCGGCAGCCGCTTGACCGACTCCAGAACCCGGATCATCACGGTGACCGGCGTCAAGATCAGGGCGGCCACGCCCGAAATAGTCGAACCAGCGGCCCGTGCCGACGATCCCCTGTTTCACACCGTCACCAGCCACGAAGCGACCCAGCACACCAGGCAGACGAGACTGATCGCCTTGAGCCAGGTCAGCAGCCCTCCGAACAGATCGTCGGAGGTGACGGTCGGGTCGCTCCAGAGGACAAGAGCCATCTACAACCGGACGAAGTGTCTCGGCGTGAATCGGCGAGCGCGGACGGTGCGGCGTGCGGGTGCCTGCGCCCAGAGCAGAGGCAAACGAGAAGAACAAAGCGGACATCGGTGAAGGTGCTCCTGGTCAAGCGGAGAAATTCAGTTGCGCGGAGTGCTGGCGTTCGACGATGACTGATCCGAACGAGAAATCGATCGCCCGATCGCGCCATTCTGGTTCATTCCAGATACGTAGTCGATGTTCAAGTGAACAGGTGCACATGCGAAGTGACTTGACGGCCGCGGCGGCGCCGGGCCGATCGAGACGCTGGTCGCCGCCAGCGAACTTCGACCGTCACTCGGCTCGCGACCGGCGGCTACGCGATAAGCCAACCGGATCAGGTTTTCGACCGTGTTCCCGCCAGTTCGCCCTCGAGCCGTCGCGGTTGGACGCGCCGATCGTGCGCCACCTTGCGGCGGCCGGGATGCAGCTCGCTCTCCTGGACGATCCGCAGGAACAGCTCTTCCAGCGTTGTCGTCGGGTGGTCGACCGTCACGTCGTCGCCGCCGTGGCGATGAATCACGTCGCTGATCTCCTCGATCGCCGCCGGGCTCAGATTGCGCGCCTTGATCTGAGTGACGTCTTGGACGGTCAGCAGGTCGGAGACGCGGCCGATCTCCTTGAGCTCGCCGCGATGCAAGAATCGCGATGCGGTCGCAGATGTCTTGCATGTCCGCCAGAAGGTGCCCGGACAGGACGATCGTCTTGCCCTGCTCGCGCAGCTCGCGAATCAAATGCTTGATCTCGGAGGTGCCGATCGGGTCGAGGCCCGAGGTCGGCTCGTCGAGCAAGATCAGCTCGGGGTTGTTGATCAATGCCTGCGCCAGCCCGATGCGGCGCTGCATGCCCTTGGAGTACTCGCGAAGCTGGCGGTGCTTGGCCGACGTCAGCCCGACCATGTCGATCAACTGGCTCACTCGCTTGTTGCGTTCGGCGGCCGACATCTTGAACAGACGTCCATAAAACTGAAGCGTCTCCTCGGCGTTCAAGAACTTGTAAAGGTACGACTCCTCGGGAAGGTAGCCGATCCGCTCGTTCTTGGCGACGTTGGTCGTCGGCTCGTTGAAGATCAGGGCCTCGCCCTCGGTCGCGAACAGCAGTCCCGAGGAGCAGCTTGATCGTCGTGGTCTTTCCCGAGCCGTTGGGACCCAGCAATCCGAAGATTTCGCCTCGATGGACTTCGAGGTCGAGTGCCTTGAGGCCTGGACCTTGGGCCGGCCCCAAAAATCGCGGTAGACCTTGGTCAGGTTCCTGATCTCGATGATGACTTCATGACTCATTACACGGGCGCCTTTTATTCATGATGAAAACGCGGACGGAAGCGACAGCCGCGGACGGCGAACGGTCAAGACTTGCCGGCCGTGCCTGAGGTCGCTACAGAACCGAATGCGGCGTACTGAGATAATCGATCGAATGAAGAAACGCGGCGACTATCGCCCCGCTCGCGAACCGAGAATCAACGTCGAGCGAGCGACGGACTTCTCTCGGACCGAGGCGACGAACCCTCAGCATCCCCGCTCTAGGGTTGCTACGATCGAACGACCAAAAAGGTTCGATCTGATCCCGGGCGTATGGTCGGATCCGCAGCTCGTTCCCGGGATCATGGCCCGAGGCGAGCGAGCTCGCGGGCCATGCCTCGTACGATTCAATGCTAAAAGACCAGGACAGTTTTGACAATAACCTGAACAACTGCGAAGTACATGACGCCGGAGGCGTCGCACGGCCGGGCACCGTCGGTCGCGACCGTTCGCCCGGCCGTTTCGCGGTTCGCCGCCTTCGCGCCTGCCGGATCAGTGGCCGTCAAGGAGTCAATCCCGAACCGCCGGACGGAAGCGGCCCCGCCTCGACCCTGCCGTTCAAACGCGGAACGCGAACCACGGGCGTGTCCGGCTCGTCGGCGTAGGGAGTCACCGGCAAGGACGCCGAAGCCAGGGGCGGGCCCCCCGCCGGATGGTCGCCCCCCGCTCCGCATGTAGGGAATATACCGCTTGACCTCGCGTTTCGAAGGGATTATAGTACGTCTGTATGAACATTTGTTCCGGAGGGACGGCGAAGTATCGCGGGAAAGTAATACTCGGCCGTGCGGTCCGCCCCCAGCGGCAGGTCGACTCCGTAATCGACCCAGCCGTAATGATCGGGATTGTCGTTGGGAAAGCCCCAACCGTAGCCGGGCCCGGGGGGCAGGATGTGGTCTTCTTTGATATGATGAGGATGATGGTGCGTCGGGCTCGTGGCCCAGGCCGAACGAATTCAAGGCCAGGGTCAAGCTCACCGTCACGATCGTGGCCGTCATTGCGATCCTCCGTGTTTCGCCGTGCCAGCCCATGGCGAGACCTCCGCGCCTCGAGTTCAGCGGCGGGATCGCCGTCGGCGAGATCGCCGGCCCCAGGTACCGATGTCGCGTCATCGTGAAACATATCATCCACTGCGATGCCGAGGCGCGACATTCGAGCTCGGTTTCTCTTCCGGCCGGATGTTGCGGAACGTTACGATCCAAAAAGTACGGAGAATCCAGGTTCGCCAATCTCCCGCGGTCGTTGGCGTGTGACAGGCGGTTCGCTCATGATCCTTCTGGTCGATAACTACGACTCGTTCACCTACAACCTCGTTCAGCGGCTCGGCGAGATCGATCCGGCGGTCGAACTGCGGGTGGTCCGAAACGACCAGGTGACGCTCGACGAGATCGAGGCCGGCGAGGCCGACTCACCTGATCATCTCGCCCGGACCTTGCACGCCCGTGCAGGCAGGCATGTCCAACGACGTCATCACGCGGTTCGCGCCTCGATGTGCCGCTTTCTGGGGGTCTGTCTGGGACATCAGTGCATCGGCCATGCCCTGGGTGCGCGGGTCGTCCGGGCCGGCCGGATCATGCACGGCAAGACCTCGCTGATCCATCACGACGGCCGCGGGGTCTATCGCGGCCTTTCCAATCCGTTCGAGGCGACCCGGTATCACAGCCTGGTGATCGAGCCCGGCACGCTTGCCCGAAGACCTGGAAGTCGTCGCCTGGACCGATCAGAATGAGATCATGGGCGTGCGGCACAAACGCTTCCCGCTCGGAAGGGGTCCAGTTTCATCCCGAGAGTTTCCTGACCGACGAGGGAATCAAGCTCCTCAAAAACTTCCTGGATCAGGGACAGATTGATCATAGTGGCGTCTCGAGTGATCCCATGCTGACCGTCGCCGAGGCGCTTGCCGCGGTGCTGGACCATGCGCGGGCGTTGCCGCCGGTCGGCTCTGCCGCTGGTCGAAGCGCTCGGCTGCGTGCTGGCCGAAGACGTCGTCGCCGACCTCGATTCACCGCCGTTCGACAAGGCGCTGGTCGATGGTTACGCGGTGCGGTCGAGCGACCTGGCGGGCCCGGACCGCTGGCTTGCCCTGGGCGAGACCGATCATGGCGGGCCAGACCCCGTCGCGCGCGCTCGGCCGGCGTGAGGCGGCCGTCGTCATGACGGGCGCTCCGATTCCGCCCGGATGCGACGCGGTCGTGATGCACGAGCGGACGCGAGCCGGCGACGGATCGGCGTGCTCGTGCTCGAGCCCGAGGTCAGGTCCGGGCAAAACCTGCTGCCCCGCGGCCGGGAAATGCGTGCCGGCGAGGTCGTGGTCGCGACGCGGGTCGATTCTTCGGCCGGCTCGGTTAGGGGTCCTCGCCTCCGTCGGCCGCGACCGCAGGTCACGGTCGTGCCGCGGCCGCTGGTCGCGATCGTGCCCACCGGCGACGAGCTGGTCGAGCCGGGCCAGGTGCCGGGGCCGGGCCAGATCCGCAACTCGAACGCCGTGCATGCTCCACGCCCTGGCGACTCGAGGCAGGCGCGGCGTCGACGGTGCTGCCGATCGCGCCCGACCAGCCGGGACCGCTTGGCCACGATTCTCGGGCGCGGGCTCGAATGCGGATATTCTGGTCATCACAGGGGGCGTCTCGGCCGGCCAGCGCGATCTCGTTCCGGCGGCTCTCGAGGCCCTGGGTGTCAGTGCATCTTCCACAAGGTGCGTCTCAAGCCGGGCAAACCCCTCTGGTTCGGAATCGGGCCGCCGCGGGGCGATCGCCCCGCCGGCCCTCGTGTTCGGGCTGCCGGGCAATCCCGTGAGCGGGCTCGTGGGTTTCCTGCTCTTCGTCAAGGCCGGCCTTGTCGGTCCTGGCCGGCAAGCCGGAAGCCCCGACCGGCTGGATTCGCGGCCGGCTCGACGAGCCGATTCTGCCATCGCGGCGATCGGACGACATTCTTCCCAGTCCAGGATGCGTCGACCCGGGCGACGATGCGGCGCGGCCTGCCATCGATCGAACCCCTGCCCTGGCCGGGCTCGGCCGATCTGCGGGCCGCGGCCGGCGCCGACGGTTTCGCCATCTTCGCCGCCGGCGATCGCGATTACGCACCAGGCGAAATTGTCGACTTCCTCCCCATGTCATACGAGGTATCCGACATGACTTCGCTTGCCTCGCCGGAACAGGAGACGCACTCGATCGAGACGGCCGGCCTGGCGACCGCGGTATCGCGCCATCGCGTGGTCGCGGGGATCGGCCTCCGGCTTTCTCCTCTGGACGTCGTTTCCGCCCGTCGGAGTGGAGCTGGCTGGCCTGGATCGCGCTCGCGCCCCTTTTCTGGCTGGCGACCTTGCGAGCGGCGCTCGCGTGGAAGACGTACCTGGCGGCCTGGGCCGGGGGCCTGGTCTTCTGGCTGCTCGCCCTCGAGTGGGTCCGGATGTGCGACCCCAGCGCCTGGCTCGGCTGGATCTTGATGGCCCTGGTTTTCTCCCTCTGGTGGCCCGGGTTTCTGGCCTTGGCGCGCTGGGCGGTGTTCCGTCTCCAGATCCCGCTCCTCCTGGCCGCGCCCATCATCTGGGTCGGCGGCGAGTTTGTCCGGGCCTACTTCTTGAGCGGGTTTCCCTGGTATTACCTGGCCCACAGCCAGTTCCGCCACCTCTACCTGATCCAGATCGCCGATTTCACCGGCTCACTGGGGATCAGCCTCCTGATCGCGGTCTTCAACGCCTATGTGGTCGACCTGCTGTCTCTGCCTCTTGCTCCACGTGACGAAAACCGGAACGCGTCTGCGCCGGCGCCAGCACGTCAGGCTCTGCCTGGTCACGATTCTCCTGGGTACGACCTTCTGCTACGGGGCGATTCCGGGTCTCGACCGCCGACGTTTCGCGACGGGCCCAAGCTCGCGCTCTTGCAATCGAATATCGAGCAGCGACACAAGCATGAAAGGCGATCCCCGCAAGATCATCGCCCGGCTTCGCGGGGTTGGTCGAGCAAGCGATCGCGCACCGCGAGCGGCCCGACTTGATCGTCTGGCCGGAGACCGCCTATCCGTATCGGTTACATCGCCATCGACCCCGAGGTCGATCACAGCGACCCTCGAAAGCCAGGTCCGCTCGATCTCAGCCAAGATCACGGTCCGGCCGAGTGGCTCGAAAACGCAGAAGGCTGATCGAACGAGGATCTGCATGACCTGGACGACCAAGACAAACGTCCCCATGCTGGTCGGGAAGCATCTTCTATCGATCATCGCAGCCCGGCTCGCTCGAGAAGTACAATTCGGCAATCCTCTTGCAGTCCCGGATCTCTCGCGGTATCCACTTTTACCACAAGATGCATCTGGTCCGTTCGGAGAGTACGTCCCGTTCATCGACAGCCTGCCGTGGCTGTCGATCCTGACTCCGTATCACGGCGGAAGGGTGCCAAATCTCAGCTTCGGCGCACGAGCCGCGCTGCATCCCGCTGGACGAATACCTGCTGGCGGTCACGATCTGCTTCGAGGACACGGTTCCCCAGGTGATCGCCCGCTTCTTCCGCGAGGCCGGCACGGACCGGCAGCCGGATGTGCTCATCAACCTGTCCAACGACGGCTGGTTCCACGGCTCGGCCGAGCTCGACATGCACCTGGCCATCGGTGTTTTTCGGGCGGTCGAACACCGGGTGCCTCTGGCTCGCGCCGTCAACACCGGACTTTCGGCCCTCGTCGATGGCAATGGCGAGATCCGGGCCTTCCTGCCCAAGGAAACCGAGGGCGTCTTGTCGGTGACCGTTCCGCTCGACGATCGCAGCCAGCTTCTATTCACGCTTGGGCGACTGGCTTGGTCTGTCTTGCCTGGCCGTCACGATCGGGCTGGTTCCGCTCGGAATCGTCCGCAAACCCGCGGCAAGCTGCCGGTCGAAGAATTGACCGAAACTCCTGAAATACCCACTCTGGGTTGCTTGCCAGAACGAAGAGCGTGGGGTAAATTTGGACAAGTCGGAGCCAATGGACAACGAGAGCCCGAACCTCTCATCGGTCGCTCTTCGCATAGCGATGGTGACGACTTGCCGCTTGAGGCTCATGCATCGTTAATATCGAAGATACTGAGTTCGAGAATCGCGGACCTCGCGGATCCAAGCGCGGTGAGTTGGCGAGTGCGACTCATCTCGGGGACACTCACGGTCCAAGCCACATCCCATTTCTCGACTCGTGGCGGCGACGTCGCGAGGGTGGTTGGCCGGCCGTCTTATTCTGATTGGTAGGATGGGACCATGACCTTCGTTGGCAAAATCCTCGTGATCGTGATCATGGCCTTCTCCTTGCTTTTCCTGGGTATTTCGACCGTGGTTTTCACCACGTCGAAGAACTGGATGGCCGCGACCAAGGAAGAGCAAGAAGAAGGTCGATGAACTGAAGAAAAAAGCTGCAAGACGCCCAGGCGGTCGTCGGACGCCGCCAAGAAGGGGCTCGAGGACGCGAAGGCGGCGTTCGCCGCCGAGACCAAGGCCTTGACGAACCGGCTCGCGATCGCTCGACGAGCAAAACAAGCGCAAGTCTCGACGAGATCGACGGCAGCCCGCAAAGCAGCTGGTGACGGCCGAGCAGACGGCCAAGAGCACCCTGCGACGAAGTCGAAGCCAAGCGAGCAGCAAACCGACTTGCTCCGCGCACGCAATTGTCGGCGGTCGAAAAGCAGGCAAACGAGTTCAAGCTGCACCAGGCCGAGCTGAACGACCAGATTCGCGAACTGCAACGGACTCCGACACGGCCACCAAGAACAACTCGGACCTCCGCGAGCGGGTCGCCAAGTTCTCCACGCTGCTGCGTCAAAACGGATTGTCGGACGACATCAGCCAGATCAAGGGTCTGGAAAGTCCGCCCCCCGTCGTGGGTGAGGTCAAGCGGATCGATCCGACCAACCGGCGTGCTCGAGGTGACGATCGGCTCCGACGACGGGCTGGTCGTGGGCCATCGAGCTGTACATCTTCCGCACCAAGCCCCGCCCCGAATATATCGGAAAAGTCGGATCGTCACGGTCGATCCCGACCAGGCCGTCGCCAAGGTGGTCGGCAACACTTACCAGGGCAAGAAAATAAAGGAGGGCGACATTGTCTCGTCTACCATCAAGCCGCGGTTCTAGTGCGGCGTCTCCGTCCGGGCGATCGTCAACCGTCGCCGCGCCGGGCGGCCCGGCGTTTTGGTCCAGTCCCCCAAGAGCGATATCTACGTCGCGATGCTGGGGATCGCGCTGGGGGCAATCGTCCTTGGCTGCCTGCTCATGATGATCATGTTCTCGAAATACAACTTCAGCACGAAGGTTTCGGCGGTCTCACAAACTCCCCAGGTCACGGCAATCGCCTGAAAAAAGGGCGCTTCACTATTGTGGAGCGCCTTTCCGACTGGTAGTATACGGCCGTCCGCTTGTAGTGGATAACTGTCCAGTTCAAGCGGACGGCGTCTTTTCCGCGCGAATGCTCCATCGGCCGTGAGGTGTCTCCGCATGACTCAGCATCCTGAACTGTTCGCGGCACTCGCCGCTCCGTTTGACACCAGCGAGCTCAAGCTCCGCACGCAGGCGGGCCGTCAGATGCCTTATGTCACTGCTCGAACGATCATGAACAGGCTCGATGAAGTCTTGGGCCCCGAGAATTGGTGGGACGATTTCGTGCCGCTCGAGCACTCGGTCATTTGTCGGTTAACGATCCGGCTACCGGACGGCAAGATATTGACCAAGTGCGATGCCGGAGGGTATGCGGGGCTGGCAGACCCTGGCGACGACGACAAAAGTGGTTTTGCCGACGCATTCAAGCGAACGGCCGTAAAGTTTGGGGTGGGGAGATACCTCTATCGCGATGGCGTGCCGAGGTTTTCATCTGCCGGCGCCCCGAGCCTTAACGAATCCGAAGCGTCGGATCCGGTTGACGCGTCGGCCGCTCCCAATGCGTTCCCATCGAGCGTACCCGCGCCGCCGGGTGCGCGGCCCAGTGAAGAGTCCGCGAGTGTTCCCCGAACAGGGCGGCGCCCTTTTCGCCTGGACCAAGAGCCAGGATGAAAAGTTTGAGTACGCACTGTTCAAGCACCTGAGCGAATGGGCCAAGACCCAGGACTATCCGGTCAGGATGGTCGATTGGGATTCAGAGCAGGTCTCGCAGGCTTACGCCGAGGCCTGCCGTCGGCTGCGGGCGATCCAGACGATGCGTCACGGCTCTCAAGCCGCGCTGACAAACTGATGAACGTGGTTTTCGTCGCCTCAGAAGCCGTGCCTTTCGCCAAGACGGGGGGCCTGGCTGATGTTGCCGGCGCGTTGCCGCGTGCGCTCGAGAAACTAGGGCATTCCACGGTCTTGTTCACGCCCGCTTATCGCCATGTTTGGTCAGCCGGACCGGAGATCATCGACACAGGACTTATCCTTCGGATTCCGGTGGTGCGCGCGCTGGGTCGAGGCTCAGATCTATGAAAGCCGGCTTCCGGGATCAAGCGTCGTGGTCTATCTGATCGGCCAATCTCGCTACTTTGACCGCGACGGGATCTACGGGGGGGTCGATGGCAACGACTACGCCGACAATTGCGAACGGTTTGTTTTTTTCAATCGGGCAGTACTGGAAACAGTCGCCGCACTGCGACTGCGGCCCGATGTCATCCACTGCAATGACTGGCAAACCGGGTTGATTCCGGTTTACCTGAAAACGACCTACCGCTCTACCCCCGGGCTCGCATCGATAGGCACGTTACACACGATTCATAATCTGGCCTATCTCGGGCTCTTTTGGCACTGGGACATGGCGCTGACGGGGCTCGACTGGGAGTTCTTCAACTGGCACCAACTTGAGTTTTACGGCAAGCTCTGCTTCATGAAGGCGGGGCTCGTCTTCGCAGACATGCTCTCCACGGTGAGTCCAACCTACGCCAGGGAAATCCAGACTCCCGGGTTAGGATCGGGCTTGGAGGGGTTGCTCCGTTCCCGGCAGGCCGACCTGCGAGGGATCGTCAACGGGATTGATCAGGAGGCCTGGAATCCCCGCAATGAGCCGATGATTACCGCTAAGTACGATGCCGAAACGGTAGGGCTCCTCAAACCTGAATGCAAGGCTTGGCTTCAGCGAGCAGCGGGCTTGGTCGAGGATTCCGCGATTCCCGTGTTTGCACAAATCGGTCGTCTCGATCCCCAAAAAGGCTGGGATCTTTTGGCAGAGGTGGCCGACTCGCTCTTGGAACGAGGAGCTCAGCTGGTGATTTTGGGAGAAGGACATCCTAAGTACCGCAATTTGCTTCAGGACCTGGGGCGTCGTCACGCCGGTAAGTTCTGGGCATATCTGGGCTTTTCCGACGACCTGGCGCACCAAATCGAGGCCGGCGCGGACGTTTTCTTGATGCCGAGCCTGTTCGAACCGTGTGGTTTGAACCAGCTCTACAGCCTGGCGCACGGCACGGTTCCGGTCGTTCGGGCGACAGGCGGTTTGGCGGATACAGTCGTCGATGCCAACCCGAGGACCCTTGCGGACGGGATCGCCACAGGTTTTGTGTTCGACGAGGCGACCCCAAAGGCACTTTGGTCGACGATCGAGCGCGTGCTCGCCTTCTGGCCCGATCGTGAGAACTGGCTGAAGCTGATGAAAACCGGGATGAATACCGACTGGTCGTGGGAGCGAAGCGCTCGCGAATACGTCCGGCTCTACGGCCAGATCCGCGGTAGAGTCGAGTCACGTCCCACGGGCAATTGAGGCCGACGCCAAACGCAGGGGTCGAATATGTCGCACGTTCGTCTCATTCTGGCGCTCCATAATCACCAGCCCATAGGTAATTTCGAGGAGGTCTTCGCCGAGGCCTTTCGCACCAGTTATTCCCCATTCTTGGGCGTGCTCGAGAACTACCCTGAGATCTCCTTCGTTCTGCACACCTCTGGTCCGCTCTTGGAATGGCTCGTGGATAAGCATCCTGAATATATCGCTCGGCTCAAAGGCCTGGTCGATTCCGGCCGAGTTGAAATCCTGGGAGGGGGGCTCTTCGAGCCCATTCTGACCATGATACCCCAACGGGATCAGATCGGTCAGATTCAGGCATTTTCTGCTTATATAAGAGACGTATTCCAGGCCCGGGTGCGCGGGATGTGGGTCGCAGAGCGCGTGTGGGAACAGCCGTTGGTATCGGCGATTGCCGATGCCGGCGTCGAGTACACGATTCTTGACGACTTTCACTTCGAGAACGCCGGCTGCAAGGCGGAGGACCTCTACGGCTATTACCTCACAGAGGACGACGGCCGTCTGCTCAAGGTTTTTCCAGCGGCCGAGACGCTCCGCTACAGCATTCCTTTCCAAGAACCCCATGCGACATACGAATTCTTGAAGCGGCTGGCTGCGAGCCGACCTGGCTCGACTGTCGTTTTCGCCGACGACGGCGAAAAGTTTGGGAGCTGGCCCAAAACGTTCGATCATGTTTTTACAAACGAGTGGCTGAAACACTTCTGCGACATGCTTCATGCCAATCGCGACTGGATCGAAACGACGACCTTGGCGCGCGTCGCCGATAACACGTTGCCGTTGGGCAAATTGTACCTGCCAAACGGCTCATACCGTGAAATGACGGAGTGGGCGCTCGAGCCTGAGTCGCTACGTGCTTTTCGTGATGGTGCCGAGCGTTTACGGCTACCGGACAATGGCGAGATCAAGCGGTTTTACCGGGCCGGCGGATACTGGCGCAATTTCAAGGTGCGCTATCCCGAAAGTGACGAGATGTACGCGCGGATGATGGGTGTTTCGCGGCGTCTTGCGGCGGTCCAGTCGAATGGGACTGCAGATCCCGATTACCTTGATGTTGCACGCCAGGAGCTTTATCGTGCGCAGTGTAATTGCCCCTACTGGCACGGATCGTTTGGCGGCCTCTATTTGCCGCATCTGAGGAATGCAATTTATCGTGGCTTGATCGGCTCTCACAACGCGATTGATGACGCCGAAGAGCGCTCAAGTCCGCGCGTTTCCCTCGAGGTCGCCGACTTTAACCTCGATGCCCGCCAAGAGGTCTGCTTGGAGAACGACAGGCTGATTGTCTGGGTGCGCCCTGCGCTCGGGGGTCATATCTACGAGCTGGACGTGCGGGAAAATGCCACGAATTTGCTGGCCACGCTCGATCGCCGACCCGAGGTTTACCATGCGGACATCGTCGCGGCCGCAGTCAATCGCACGCAAGGTCCCGGAAACTCGAACGAGGGGGCTGACGGCGAGACGACTGCGGGTGGGCTAACGCTGAGGCAGGCGGGGCTCGAAGCGCAATTGGTCTATGACCGCTTTCCTCGCAAGGCGCTCGTGGATCATTTCTATTCAGCGGATGTCACACTCGACGACTTGATCGCGTGCCGCGAGAAAGAGCTTGGTGATTTCGCACTTGGGACCTATCTTGCGAAAGCTCAGCGCGACGTCGACCGAGTTGCAGTGGTGATGGAGCGGCCGGGGCTCGCCGCCGGACATTCGATTCGGCTCAAGAAGACAATCGAGCTTGTCGCCGGCGAATCAGGGCTGTCGGTCCATTACGAGTTGGGCGAACTTCCCGCGGGTGTTGTTCTTCATTTCGCCGTGGAAATCAACCTAGCAGCGATGGCTGGCCACGCACCCGACCGTTATTACTCCGACCATGCTGGCATCAAGCTCGGACTGCTTGACGACCTGATCGATTTGTCGGACAGCCGTAGCGTTGCGCTCTCTGACCGATGGCTAGACGTCGTCGTCACCCTCGCCTGGTCGAAACCGGCCGCCTTGTGGTGCTTTCCGATCCAAACCGTCAGCCAGAGCGTCGGCAGTGTGGAACGCGTATACCAATCGTCGGCGGTCATCCCGCACTGGAATGTGATCGCCGATGACCAAGGCCGATGGGACGTGTGGATTCGCTGGACGATCGATCGGGCCACGGCGTTACCTCTCTCGCAGATTAGGAGTTCGGCGATTTCTAAAGTCGCCGCATCATAAGAAAAGGGAACGGCAATGCGATGATGTTAAAGGAATTTAACTCATCCAATATTCGCCGTACGTTCACAAATTCGTCACAGTGATGCGAGTAGAATCGTGGACTCACGGAGTAGCACGGTGATTGCTCCAGATTCGCCCTCCCGAGGAAAACTCGATGACACACCAGGGTTCGCGTCGACGTCTGACTTCCGGATTCACACTAATTGAATTGCTAGTTGTCATTGCGATCATCGCGGTTTTGATCGCGCTATTGCTGCCCGCCGTCCAATCCGCCCGCGAGGCCGCGCGGCGGATTCAGTGCACAAACAACTTGAAGCAAATCGGCTTGGCGTTCATGAACTACGAGAGCGCCAACACCACCTTTTCGCCGACGACAATTCTGATTCCTTGCCCGAACACTGCCGGCGCATTTAGCGGTCCCGCCGATGCATTGTCTGGCGGCACGAACTGCGGTGGCTACCAGTCTTCATGGAGTGCCTTTGCTCGGTCGCTGCCGTTCCTCGAACAGGGCAACTTCTATAATGCCATCAATTTCGATTACACCTACAGTGGTCCTCCTAACACGACGCTCACGGCGACACCGCTGGCCTTCTTGTATTGCCCGAGCGACCCCGGTGGTCACATTGACGACGCTAGCATGGGAAACACGGGCGACGCCACAACCAGTTATGGGACATGTGACGGTGACTGGTATGTCTGGTCCGTGAACTGGACGACCCCGCCTTACAGCGTCGGTCCGCAAAACCGGTCGCTATTCGGCCCAAATTACGCGCGGAGGATCGCCGCGATCACCGACGGGACGAGCAATACCTTGGCGGCCTCGGAGGGCTATATCGGCCATGCCCAGATGCGGAGCTGTAGCGGCACGGCGGGCTCGACACCATCCGATCCGGTCACCGGGCCCTATTCGTTCACGAGCATTCCGGCACCTGGCCCCAATTCGCAGGCAGCGCTTAACTACCAGATTAACAACTGCACTGGGTCCGCAGGCAAAATTAAGAACGGCGGTCCGATCGGTCACACCCGCTGGGCCAATGGCGGCGTCTATTACTCGGGGTTCACGACCGCCAACACGCCGAATTCCAACGTGTCAACCGCTAGCAAAGCCTACAGCTCGAAGGGCGTTCCGGCGGTCAACTTTGGCAGAGTCGTACCCATGGACTGGGACTGGATTGATGAGAACGATGGTGGACCAACCTTCATGTCGCTTGCGGCCAGCAGTTACCACGCCGGAGGCGTCAACGCGCTGTTCGCAGACGGTAGCGTTCACTTCATCAAGAATACGGTCAACCCATTGACCTGGTACTCGCTCGGGACAATCGCCGGTGGCGAAGTGATCAGCTCTGACTCTTATTGAATGATCGCCGCTCCCGCTTCGCCGTTACGACGCACCCAGCGTGCATGAGCCCGACGGAGTCTGCTCACAACGCATGCTCCGGCGGGCTTGTGTGCGACGTCGATGGCACGACCGTCACAGTATCTGATCAACTCAAATTGCAGGTGTTCATCCATGCGGCGTCATTATTTTCGGTTTCTCATCCTGAGCGCCGTCCTCCTGGTCCCGTGCTGGGGCTGCAGCGAGAGCAGCGGCCAACTGTCACCTCTGCTTCCTGTCAAGGGGAAGGTAACCTACAGGGGTCAACCCGTGGCCAAGGGCACAATCCGTTTTGAACCCGAAGGCTACGGCCGGCCAGCCACCGGTCGGCTTCAATCTGATGGGTCGTTCGTGCTCGGCACGAATAAGGAAGGGGACGGAGTTGTCGCGGGTGCGCACCGGGTCTCGATCAGCGGGTTCGACAAACCGCTGGCCAGCAACCGCTCGCTTAAAAAATATGGATTGAAGAACTCCGGTCTCACAGCCGAAGTCGACGCCGATCACAGCGAGTTCATGTTTGACCTTAAGTGATGGGCGATCCAACACTGCCGACATCGAATCCTCGATACACCCGTACCTCTCGCTCACCAGGAGACGATCGACCATGATCGGGCGAACGAACAATACTCTACGCGTTGCTTTGCTTTTGGGCGTGGTCGGCCTCGCGCCGGCCCGTACAACCGCAGACGAATTTCGGCTGGAATCGGCCACGCTGCCGGCTCCGCTCCTCGACGACGGGAAGGTCAACACGGTGATCGAGGCATCGGGCGTCGAGCCGATTGGCGACGGTCACAGGTTGGTGGTCGCCCATGACAAAGATCCGTTGCTCTATATCGTGGAAACGGCGACCGGCCGAATTTTGGGCCCGCCAATCGACTCCCCGCACTTTCCCAAAAAGAACGATGCCGGACCGAAGTGGGAGGGGATGGCGCGCGACTCGGAGGGCAATTTCTACTTAATCGGAGCGCACAACGGCAAGACCGATCAGGAGCGAGCGACCAAGAGTGTGTTGATTCGTTTCCGCTTGAACGACGGTGATTCGCCCGCGATCGATGACGCGTCGATCACGACCTGGCACATCGCCGCGGTCTCGAAGCCGCCCTCAAGTCCGAGGGGCTTTCGCCAGAAGAAGTTGCCGCACGAAAGGTTGAAGGCCTCACAGTCCGCGAATCCAAGGACGGCGACGGAAAGGCGCACCGGGAGTTGTTCGTCGGCCTGCGCGAGCCGAAAGACAAGGTCCGCATATTCATGACCGACATCACCACTCCCCCTTCGCCCGACGCCGATCTCGATCTCAAGCTTGCCTTCGCTTTCCCAGCGGACCCGCGCGAAGGTCAAGCGTCGGAGCTGACCTCTCTCGAGTACGTGCCGGAACTCAGCGGCTTCCTAGTTGTCACCGCGTCGGAGGACAAGGCAAACGCCTTCCACGGCAACACGCTCTGGTTTGTCGCCGACGGCCAAACAAGCCAAACAAAAATGGTCGCGACGTTCGAGGTCGCAATGAAGGCCGAGGGCCTCGCCATCTTGGGTTGCGAGAAGAATGGTCCGCGAACGGCCGTCAAGCTTCTCATCACCTACGACAACGACGCGCACACGACTCACATCCCGAGCCGTATGCAAACGGCCACGCTCGTTCGCGAAACACGCTGATGGGCCGGCTACAACACACCGCGGAACAACGCATCGGCGGACGGAGACGAGTCGACGCGTTGGGCAAGCACCGCCCTGCCCTTTGATCCGAAGCCGTGCGGCGTCCCCCGTCCTCCAGGGGACGACTCACGGCGGGCCGCCGGATACACTCCCTCGGAACTCAGCGACGAGTTTCCGGAATCGGTCCAAAATCGGCTTCATGGCGCTTTGCCCGACCCGATTTGACAGCTCGTGAGGATCATCATTCTTGTTGAATAACTCCTCTGCGCCGTCACCTTCGTTGCGGATGTAGACAAATTCGGCGGCGGCGACCGAAATTAACGGACCGCGATCGGCCGGCGATCGACCACGATTGGTCTTGCGTGGGCTGGAAGCGAAGAGCTCGGAAAAGGCCTCACTCGCGACCGCCGGGATACCGGCATGATCGCGCCACAGGCTGGCCAACGAATGTCCTGGGAACGGCGATCCCGCACCTTGCCCGACCAGATCGACGATGGTTGCCGGCAAGTCGCGAAGACTCACGACTTGGGGCACAACGCGCGCGGTCCGACCTTTGAACGGGAGCAAGATCAAGAGAGCAACGTCGAGCTCCGTGCCGTAGAGGCTCTCGCCGTGATCGAACAGATCATGTTCCCCCAGTCCTTCGCCATGATCGGATGTGATCACAACGAGGGTATCGTCGAGCGCAGACCGACGTTGCAGTTCGTTGAATAGCACGCCGAGTTGCTCGTCCAGGTAGGCGAGGCAACTGTCGTATGCGTCACGAGCCATGGTCTGGTAATAATGCGGAAGTGTCAGCTTATCGATCAAATCCCAGCTATTGAAGATGACGCGAATTTCTTCTCGGCTTTTCGGCTTGTGACCGAAGCGGTGGTGCGCTCCTTCCGGCAGCTTGTAGGGCGCATGGGCGTCGAGGTAGTTCAAGAACACAAAAAATGGACGCGTTTTCTCGGGTCGGCGCGACAGCCAGTCGAGAAACGCGCGATTGATCGACTCCGCGTCCTTACGAATGCCGGCGTAAATCCACCGCTCCATCAATTCTGGCACGTAATGCAGGGGATCCGGTTCATGGGCAGTACTGACCGCGAAAATACGCCCCAGAAGTCCCTGGGCCACGATGGGCATTTGAAGGGGAGCGAGTCTCTTGAGAATGTAGTCTTCATAATGGGTAAAACCACGGGCCAGACCGGTATCATAGGAACAGTAGCCGGCGTTGGCGACGAAGCCGGCGGTGGCGTAACCGCGAGATCCCAGGTACTCGGCCAAAAATGGAGCGCCGGGCCTGAGGGGGGTTAGCCACTCCGCGCCGAGCTCATGGGGCCAGCGGCCCGTGAAGAAGCTGGCGTGCGAAGGGAGCGTCCATGGCGCGGTCGCCCGGGCTCGATCGAATCGAATTCCGTTTTCGGCCAGTCGCTTCAACGTAGGCGTGGTCGGCCGCGGATAACCGTAGAGACTCAGGTGGTCGGCCCGGACCGTGTCCAGCACGATAAAGATCACATTCGGCGAACCCGCCGGCGGCAGCGCGCGGCGCAACTCGCGCTCTTGCTTGAGCCAATCTTCACCGAATACCGAACCGGCAATGATAAAAACCAGTCCCAACTGAACGGGAAGACTCCAGGCCAAGAACATTCGTCTTGGCTTGGCCGGCTGCGACTCGAGCCACGGAACCAACCGCGATGCGATCCCCAATGCCAGGATAAACCAAGCCGCCGGAAAGACCTGCGGTACCGCGATCATCAAAATCGGCTGAACTGCCAATGTACAAAACAGCCTGAGGCTGAGCCATGCACCTAGACGCGGCCACGCCCGGGTCAGCCCCGCCAGCGGAAGTCCCAGACCCATGAATAGCACCACACTCGCGAGTGGAGTCAACCAGACAAAGTGCTTGCTCATCAAATAGAGGCGTCTGGTCGGATCGATTGCGTGGCACACCACGCGCGTCGCCACTTCGAGTAATCCGGCGGATAGCCCAAACCACACGGCCCAGGCCAGCACGCCGCGTGCGCTCAGACGCTCATGTTGTCCCTTTGACCGCACCAGGCTTCTCGAGGATAGGGGCATATCCTCCGCGCGCGTCGCCACGCTCACCGTGTGAATTCCTCATGTCGAGGAGCGGGTACACCACGCTCGCTGGTCTTGGAGCCCTGATGTGTATCTTATCGAACTGTTCATCCTTGTGCGACGTTCACAACGTTGATCGGCTGGCCGGACAAGAACGCAGCCACGTTCGCCACCGTCGCCTCCATCAGTCGTGCGCGTGCCTCCGCGGTGGCCCACGCAATGTGGGGCGTGATCAGGCAATTACGCGCTCGCAAGAGCGGATTGTCGGCCCGGATTGGCTCTTGAGACACCACATCGAGGGCAGCACCGGCCAGCCGGCCGGCGTTGAGCGCCTCGGCAAGCTCCAGCTCGACGACGAGCGCGCCTCGAGCCGTGTTGATCAGAAAGGCTGTCGGCTTGACGCGTCCCAGCCGCTCGCGATTGACCAAACCTGCCGTTCTACGGCGTCAGCGGACAGTGCAGGCTGATCACGTCCGAGCGCGCGAAGAGCTCGTCGAGGTCGCATCGAACGATCGATGAGGCGGACGAACTGGAGGCGCGCGATGATTTCGAGGCCAGGACCGTCATGCCGAATGCCTCGGCGATCTCCGCCACCTGCCGGCCGATTCGTCCCAAGCCGACGATTCCCATCGTCTTGCCCGCGAGCTCGTACAGCGGCGTCTTCCGCAACGCGAAGTCGGGCTGGCTTGTCCACTCGCCAGCCTTGACCGCCTCGGCGTGCGCGGCGACGTGTTCGCACAATTCGAGAAGCAGCGCGAAGACGAACTGGGCGACCGAGTGCGTGCTGTATTCCGGCACGTTCGAGACCGGAATGCCGCGGTTGCGGGCCGCGGCCACGTCGACGCAGTCGAATCCGGTCGCCGTCATGGTGATGAACTCGAGCTCGGCCGTGGATTCGATCAAGGGGGCACGCACCGGCGCCTTGTTGGTGACCAGGACCGCGGCGCCCGCGCACGGGCCGGCACATCCTCGGGCAGGGTGAAATCGTGATATTCGACTTCACCGAATCGGTCTAGACCAGACCAGGCCGCGCGGTCAGCCGCGAGTGGACGACCATCGAGAATGACGATTTTCACCGGTCTCTTGCCCCTATGATTCCGTTGTCTACTCGATGCTCGACGAACCGTCCCGCGGAGAGATCGCAGTATAACGGCGAACCCGGACTCTTTGGATCTCAGATTGCACCGGGTGGACCGATGGCCAGCCGGAGTCGACTTGACCATATGTCACATGATATCGAACAATACGAAAGGACGATGAAAGGACAGGCGTCGTGAAGGGCCAGGACAAACGCGGATCGGCCGCCGTTCCGACGGGAAGCCGAGTCGTTGCGGGCCAACACGACGGCGTCAGCCGGGTTGGACCCCTCGAGGCTGGCATGTCGGACTCTCCATCGGCGACCGTTTCTCCCGGCCGAAAAAGTCAAGCAGTTTCCCACCGGACCGGGCATCTACCTGATGAAGGATGCGCAGGGGCGAGTCATCTACGTCGGCAAGGCCAAGAATCTGCGCAGCCGCGCCAGCTCGTACTTTCACAAGACCGCCAGCGGCGACCGCCGGATCTGCGACTGGATCGGCGAGGTCGCCGACATCGAGTTCCTGGCCGCCGACAGCGAGGTCGACGCGCTTCTCGATGGAAGCGCGGCTGGTCAAGGACATTCAGCCCAAGTACAACCGCGACCTCAAGGACGACAAGTCGCTTTCCCTACTTGCAGATCACCACCGGCGAAGACTTTCCCCGCGTCAACTTCACCCGTCAGCCGCTCGATCAGCGGCGTCAAGCTGTACGGCCCGTTCCCGCGGGCCAAGAGCCTGCGCGGGGCGATCCAGGTGCTCGCAGCGGATCTTCAAGTTCCGGACCTGTTCGCTCGACATCGAGGAAGACGACCCGCGCTGGAAGTGGTTTCGCCCGTGCCTGCTCGCGTCGATCAACCAGTGCACGGCCCCGTGCAACCTGCGGATCGATCGCGAGAGCTACCGCCGCGACATCCGGCGTCTCCAACTGTTCCTCGACGGCAAGAAAGACATTCTGCTCAAGGAAATGGAAGAGGAGATGCGCGAATCGAGCAAGGCCCTCCAGTTCGAGAAGGCGGCCCGGCTGCGCGATGAGATCAAGGCACTCGGCTCGCTCAACTTGCGGGGCAATCTGGCCGATCATGCTCAGCCCGAGGTGTTTTATGTCGATCCGCGCAAGGGCTTGAAGGGCTTGAAGCAGATCTTGAAGCTCGACTCGATTCCGCGGACGATCGATGGAGTGGATATCGCCCACCTGGGCGGGCAACGAGATGGTCGGCTCGCTGGTGTCGTTTGTCGACGGCTTGCCGTTCAAGCCGGGCTATCGCCGCTACCAGATCAAGAGCGTGGCGGGAATCGACGACTTCGCGGCGATCCGCGAGGTGGTCACGCGGCGAATCAAGGGCCTTCAAGAGCGCGACGAGCCCTTCCCCGATATCTGGCTGATCGACGGCGGCAAGGGTCAGTTGAGCTCGGCCCTGGCCGCGTTCGAGTCGCTCAAGGTCGTGCCGCCGACCGTCATCGCGCTGGCCAAGCGAGAGGAGGAGATCTACGTGCAAGGGCAGGTCCGAGCCGATCGTCTTGAGCCGCCGCTCGTTCGCCTTGCGGCTCTTGCAATACGTCCGCGACGAGGCCCACCGCTTCGCGCAGCATTATCATCATCTGCTGCGGAAGAAGCGGACTTTGGGCGAAGAGCAAACGTGAGACTAATCCAGAATTTGTTGCCGGTACAAGCTCGCTTGTCTTCTCCCCAACGTGAGAATCCATGATCCTCATCTCCGCTTCTGGGACTCGGCCGGCAGTACGTCGGCGATCCTGTCTTCACCGAGCTGGCTTTCGAGGTTCGCGCCGGCGAGCGGATCGGCCTGGTCGGGCCCAACGGCGCCGGCAAGACCACGCTTGATCAAGCTCCTGGCCGGCCTGGAACAGCCCGATTACGGCTCGCTGTTCGTGCGGCCCGGGAATCCGGGTCAGCCTGCTGCGGCAGGAGATCAACTTCGAGCCCGGCGAAACGTTGATGGAGGTCGTCAAGTCGGGGCTCGCCTCGCTGATCGAGCTGCAGCACGAGCTCGAGGAGGCCGCCCAGGAGATGGCCGAGGCGGAAGACGCGGCCGACCGCGAGCGGGCCGGGCGGCGCTACGACGAGCTTCACGGCCAGCTCGAGCACCAGGATGCTTACTCGATCGATCACCGCGTCGAGGAGGTGCTGACGGGCCTCGGCTTCACCGAGCCGGAATTTCACCGGCCGGCGAGCGACGTTTTCCGGCGGCCAGCAATCGCGAATGATGCTCGCCAGGCTCCTGCTCGAAAGCCCGGACCTGATGCTCCTGGACGAGCCGTCCAACCATCTCGATATCGCCACGACCGAATGGCTCGAAAGCTACCTGGCACGCCAGCCCGTCGCGATGGTCGTCGTGAGCCACGACCGCTATTTTCTCGACAAGGTCGTGAACAAGATCTGGGAGCTGCACGAGGCGCAAGATCACCCCCTACCCCGGCAATTACAGCCAGTACTGGCGGCTGCGGACCGAGAAGGCGAAGGTGCTCGAACGCCAGTCCGAGCGGCAAGACGAGAAAGCCGAGAAGCTCGAGGCCTACATCCGCAAGTACGGAGCCGGCCAGCGCGCCAAGCAGGCACACGACCGCGAGCGCAAGCTGGAACGCTTGCAGCGCGATCAGGTCGAGACCATGCGCGACGTCGTCGGGCCGGTCATGCGGTTCGATGAAGTCGAACGTTCCGGCGATATCGTGGTCGAAGCACGCAAGCTGTCCAAGGCATTCGACGTCCCGTTGTTCCGCGACCTGAACCTGACGGTCGACCGCGGCGAATGCGTGGCGGTGATCGGGCCCAATGGAGCGGGCAAGACGACCTTGATCAAGACCTTGATCGGCCGGGAGAAACCCGACTCGGGCGAAGTCAAGCTCGGCCATAAGGTCCAGGTCGGTTATCACGACCAGGGGCTTCAGTCGCTCGATCCCGACACGACCGTCGTCCGCGCGGTCTGGCCCGAAGACGATCCCGACTGGGTCGAAGGCGACGTCCGCAACTTGCTGGCGCGCTTTGGCCTGACCGGCGAGCTGGTTTTTCACACCGTCGGCAAGCTCTCCGGCGGCGAAAAGGCCAAGGCGGCCCTCGCCCGGCTGTGCGCGACCTCCGCCAATCTTCTGGTCATGGACGAGCCCACCAACCACCTCGACATCTGGTCGCGAGAAGCCCTCGAGCGCTCGATCAACGAGTTCGAGGGGACGGTCCTGGTCGTCAGCCACGACCGCTACTTCCTCAACAAGGTCGCCGACCGGCTGGTGGTCCTCGCCGACGGACAGGCCCGCGTCATCCAGGGCGATTACGAGACCTATCAGCACCTGCGAGAAGGAAAAGGAGCGGGCGGACAAGAGCCCGGCCAGAACACCCGCGTCCTCCGCTGGTTCCGGCTCGCGGTCTCGCCCCTGCCCCGACTCCGCGCGCCCGCCGCCGCCAAGGCCAAGCGAAAGTTCGCCTACCGCAAGGCCGTCGACATCGAACGCGAGATCGGCGAGCTTGAAAACGAAGTGCACGAGCTCGAAGACCTGCTCGGCCAGCCCGCCACCTGGCGCGATCCCGTCAAGGCCGTCGGGTATCCAGGATCGCCACATCGAGCTCAAGTCCCGGCTGGAAACCCTGTACGAGCACTGGGAGACCGCGCTCGAAGCAAACTGGTAAGCGCGACCTCACGTCGCTTCGGAAATCGCCCTCATGCCCGACCCTCTGAAAGTCCTGACCACCATCCGCCGCGCAACCGAGCTCACGCGTTCCACGCCGGGACGATCGGGCGGGATCATCACGCTCGAAAATGCCGCCGAAGTGATGGTCGTCGGGCGACCTGCACGGCAACATCTCGGCATTCAAGCAAGTGCTGGCGATCTGCGGCCCTCGATCGCCATCCCGGCCGGCACCTGGTATTGCAAGAGCTGATCCACGGGCCGCTCATGTACCCGGACGACAAGGGGGATCGTTCGCATCAGCTCCTGGATGTGTTCGCGGCGCTCAAATGCCAGTATCCCGACCGCGTGCACATGATTCTGGGCAATCACGAGCTCTCGGAGCTGACGGGCCGTTCCATCGGCAAGGACGGCGAGGGGCTCAACGCCAAGTTTCGGCGCGGCATCGACACGGCCTATGGTGCATCGGCGGGCGATATTCATGAGTCTACAAGGCCCTGTTCGCGGCCCTCCCGCTGGCGGTCAGGACGACGAATCGCGTCTACGTCTGCCACACGCTCCCCGACGCGAGCGACCTCGACACGCTCGACCTCGAGCTGCTCAAGGCCGACTCGTGGCCGGACGAGGCCATGAAGCGCCGCGGGACCATCTACGCACTCACCTGGGGCCGCGACACCGCGCCCGAAACCGCCGACCGGTTCGCCGCCATGGTCGACGCCGACTTCTTCGTCACCGGCCACCAGCCGTGCGACGCAGGGATTCCGCCAGGCCAACCACCGCCAGATCATCATCGACGGCACCAACCCGTATCCCTGCTATTGCCTCTTCCCCGCTGATCAGCCCGGTGACCATCGAATCGCTCATGTCGTGTGTCCACCTGATCGATTCGTCGACAAGCTAACGAACTTGCTACTCCCGGATCCACCGGTGCGAACGATGTCTCCCTGATTGAGTCGGCCACCAGGGCGGTTACGATGATGGATGCCAGAGCCGTCTGCAAAGTACGTCATTCCGCTGATTGCGCAGCGTCGTTTCAAGAAACAGGGGCTCATCCGTGAAGCTACTTCCCATGCTGGACGTCCGCGTCGTCTGCGTTAGCTCGTAGTCCTGGTGGGATCGGACGACGTCGTCGTCGCCGGTCACGCCGCACGAAGACGGCGACGCTCCTGCCACCGGCAGCGCATTATACCGCGAGTGATTTCCCCAGGCTGGCCGAGGGACGTCGACCCGGGGTTCGCCGGCCTAGTGCATGTCCATGTCTGGGCGCCGCCCAGCGACGAGTGGCGTCTGACAGACGCGGACGGGTACACTCACGCTGAGCTCGCCAGCAAGTCAGGCGACCCCGAGCCCCGCTGGCAGACGCTGGGAAGATGAATCTCACGCAAGGGAGGCCGCTCAAGGTCGTCGTCGCCGCGACCGTGCGGTTGACGGCAAGAAGGAGGAGCCAGCGCCGAAGGACGAGCGGAATCGAAAACCGTCACTGCCGAAGCGACCAGGCCGCAACATCCGTCGCCCGTGCCGGCGCTTCTGTTGCTTTCTTCGCGCCCGGATCTCGACAGCCGAGCCGGTGCTTGATTTGATTCGAGGACGCACCGACACGATCGAGCCGACGAGCGACCGCACGCCGAACCCACGTCCGCACCAACTGGCAAGGGGCGGATTTTCAGGCCCCCGCGACCGCCTCGAGCCTGGCACGACAGGGCCGTTCATCTCCGCGAGCAGATGCTGGTCGCGCTGGGGCTCTGGCCGATGTTTCCCAAGACGCCGCTCAACTCCCAAGATCAACGGCAAGCTCGATCGCGACGATTACACGATCGAAAAGGTCGTTCTCGAGACATTTCCCGGCTTCACGCTCGAGCGGCAACCTCTACCGGCCGGCAAATCAGTGCGGCCGCGTGCCCGCGATCCTGTGCCCGCACGGACACTGGGAGGACGGGCGAATGAATCCCGAGGTCCAACAGCGGTGTATTCGCTGGGCCAAGCTCGGCTGCGTTGTTTTCATGTACGACATGGTCGGCTACAACGACAGCAAGCCGTTCACTCACGCGTTCCTGAACGATCGCCTGCGGCGCTGGGGCTTGAGCTTGCCGACGCTCCAGACCTGGAACAGCATCCGTGCACTTGACTGGCTCACGTCGCTGCCCGACGTCGACCCGGCGCGGATCGGCTGCACCGGCGAATCGGGAGGCGGCACGCAGACCTTTCTGCTCACGGCGCTTGACGACCGCATCAAGGTGTCGGCGCCGGTGGTGATGGTCTCCGACACGTTTCAGGGCGGTTGCGTCTGCGAGAACGCCGCCGGCTTGCGGCACGGGACCGACAACGTCGAGTTCGCCGCGCATGTGCGCCCCGCGGCCGCTGATCATGGTCGGTGCCATCGGGCGACTGGACCGCCAAGACGATGTCGCGGGCTTATCCGGCGATTCGCGGCGTGTATTCGCTGGTCGGCTCACCCGACCGCGTCACCGCCCAGGTCTTCGACTTCCCCCACAATTACAACAAAACCACCCGCAACGCCGTTTATGCGTTCATGTCTCGCTGGCTGCTCGGGCATCGACGACTAGCCAGAAGACCAAGGAGGGAGAGCAAAAGCCCGAAAAGCCGGAGGACCTGTTCACCTTCAACGCCAACGCAGCCGGCTCCACGCGATCGGAAGACTCCCGAGCGAGCTCGAAGCCTACCTGATCGCGATCCTGGAAACAGCTGCTCGACGACCTTGCACCGGCGGCGGCGAGCCCCGCACGCTGGGAGGCGTCGCGGCGACTGCTCGCCACCAGCCTGAAAACCGCGTCGGCCTCGACCAACCCGGCCCCCGAGGACCTGACTCATCACGAAGTGCGGCGGATCAACCGCGAGGGTTTGACGATCGTCCACTCGGTCGTCGGCCGGAATTCGGCGGGCGATGCGATCCCCGTCGTTCGGCTCTTGCCCGCGACATCCGAGCGGACGGCTCACGATCATCGCCAACCCGCGCGGCAAGGCGGCCCTCGCGACGGCGACCGGTGAGCCCGCGCCGCTCGCCAAGGCATTGCTGTCGCTGGGCCAGAGCGTCGTTGGGTTCGATCCGCTTTTCGTCGGCGAATCGCTCGATCCGCAGCAGCCCGGTCTCGCGACGGCCCGAGACGGTTCACTTCGAGACCTACAACCCAGTCGTTGGCCGCCGATCAGATGCAAGACCTGGCGACCGTCGTCGCCTGGGCCAGACTCGCAGCCGGACGTCCGTGAGGTAAGCCTGGTCGGCCAGGATCTTGCCGGGCCCCAGGTCTTGCTGGCTCGCCCGGTGCTGGAGGGCCTGGCGCGAACCGCCGTCGACCTCGGCGAATTGCCCGATCCTCAGGCTCCGACCCGTACCCGGCTGAACTCGACCTTCCCGGCATGTTCAGTTCGGCGGCTTCAACGCGGCGGCCGCGCTCGTCGGCCCCTGCCCCGCTCTGGATTTACGGGGGCTCTTGCCAATTCGACGTCTCATCGACCAAGACCGCGTACGCGACTGAGCGGAGCCGACCATGTCCTTCGGCTCGAGCCGCGCCGGCCCAGCGCCGATCGAGATCGCGGAATGGATCGATGCACGGTGACTGACGAGGGCTCTACAACACTCCACGCCGCTCCAGCGATTTGTAATGCACGAATGAGTAGATCACGGGGACGAACGCCGACAAGAAAAGCGCGGCGATCGCGATAGAGGATCGGAGCACCCAGCACGATCATCGCGAATCCGATCACGCCCGCCGCGACCAAATACCCAGGCCGCCGACCCGTGCGTATCGTTCCAGACGCGATCGCTGGCCAGAGTCCAGGGCACGCGGACCCCGATGTAAAAGTTCTTGCGCACCTTGCCCATGACGTTGCCCATGCAGCGCGAAGAACAAAAACATCCCCGCAATGAAGGCACGGCCCAGATCGATCGTCGCTGCTTTCGCGACCGCCTGATGGACAACATACAACATCACCCCGTCCATGTAAGCGAACAAGCCCGATGCAGAGCACCATGATGTACAGATAAGTGGAGCGAAAATGTTCACCTCGAACTGCTTGGGAGACAAGGCCGGAAGGAAGTAAAACAGAGCGAGCATTGCGACCATCATCACGGGAAAGATGAAAAGCGTCCATTTGCCGCCGTAGCCGTCTATTTCGCCCCGGATATTCCAGTGGGTGGGAATCTGTTCCGGCAGGCTTCGTAAAGCCACGCGGTGACAGCCACGGTGATCGCGATCAGGATGAAGCTAATAATCCAGTAAACCCGCGTCATTGCCCGTTGTTCCCTTTCGTATTCCTCAGGCCCAGGTGGTCCCACAACCGCGTTAGGACGTCTTCCAGAACCGTCGTGTTGAGGCAGTAATAGATCTGCTGGCCGTCGCGCCGGCTCTGAATCAGATCGGCATCCTTCAGAGTCGCAAAGTGGTGTGACATTGACGGTTTGGTCATGTCAAACGACGCCGCCAGCTCTCCGGCGGTCCGCTCGCCGCGGGAAAGCAGCCGAAGGATTTCCCGGCGCGTCGGGTCCGACAGTGCCTTGAACACCGCGTTGTATGCCTTCATTTCCAGACCATTCGCGCTAACGGGCCAGTTATTTAGAATGTCGTCTAATTATCAACGATGCCGCCGAAGAAGTGAAGTCCAGCGATTGCCCGCCAGGAGGAGTTAAGATGGAGTCGTAATTGACGGACCGCTTGATACGCGTGATCGCCCCGGGCGCCGCTAGTTATTGCGTTGTCATCGTTCATGGTGCAAACTAAGGCCCGAGCCCGCGAGATCGTCGCCGGGCGAGCGAGCGATGCAGGAGAATACATGCTCATGCGAGCTGCTTTTATCGAACAGACCGGACCGGCGGACGTGATCAAGATCGGGGACTTACCGCGGCCGGAGCCTGGCCCCGGCCAGGTCATCGTGCGGGTGCGTGCCGCCGCCTTGAACCCGATCGATCTCTACATCAGGTCGGGTGCGGTCGCGATGCCGCTCTCGTTTCCATATATCATCGGCTGCGACGTGGCGGGGACGGTTGAGCAGTTGGGACCTGGTTGTACACGGTTCCGGGTCGGTGATCGAGTTTGGGGCTCGAACCAGGGCCAGTTTGGACGCCAGGGGGTCGCGGCGGAATATGCGGCCATTGACGAAGATTGGCTGTATCCCACGCCCGGTCTCTTGCCGGACACAGACGCGGCGGCGATGGCCCTGGTGGGTATCACGGCCCATCTCGGTCTGTTTCAATTTGCCAAGCTCAAAGCGGGTGAATTCGTCTACGTTCCCGGCGGCACGGGAGGAGTCGGCTCGATGGTCGTTCAGATGGCAAAGGCGGTGGAGCGCGGGTCGCGACCGCCGCGGGCAGCTCTGAACGCGTCGAATTCTGCCGCCGTCTGGGGGCCGATCTGGCCCTAAACTACCAGACCGACGATATTCCCGCGCAACTGCGCGAGTTTTCGCCGGAGGGAATCGACGTCTGGTTCGAAACCCAACGCGAGCCCAACCTCGAGGTCTCGATTCCGTTGCTCAAGAAGCACGGACGCCTATCTTCTGATCGCTGGG
This sequence comes from uncultured Isosphaeraceae bacterium, assembly GCA_963850935.1. GTDB lineage: Bacteria > Planctomycetota > Planctomycetia > Isosphaerales > Isosphaeraceae > CAWFRS01. The sequence goes on along the minus strand of CAWKNT010000019.1, from coordinate 152,414 downwards.
CGGGCGGCCAAGCCGGTCCTGCCGATGGGAGCGTTCTACCCGCGCAACTGCGCGATTTTCGGATTCGCGATGTTCAACGCATCTCGCCGACGAGCAGACGCCACTGCGCCGACGACATGGTCCGCTGGATCGAAGAAGGGGTCTTGAAGCCGATCGTCGGCCAAACGTTCCCCTTGGCGGCGGCACGAGACGCCGTGCAGTTTCTTGAAGAGAACAGCTTGAAGGGTGCAGGCACCTTGACTGGCAAAGTTGTCATCACGATTGAATAGAAGCACTCGCTGAACGCCATGAATCTACTCACGACTTTTGCTGGCTCGATGATGGAAGGGTTTCTGCCGCGCGGCTGGGACCTCGCCAGGATCGACGCTTGCTGCTCGCATCCACCCGAGTCGATCCGGGAGCGCCAGACCTGGTGGCATCCGCAGTTTGAGCCGATTTCGTGTGATTCGGTCGCCGACTTTGATGTCGTGATGGGCCACGAGATCGCCCGCTCGATCAAAGCAGGCCCGCGACCACGGGCGATCGATCGCGCTCATCTTGCCCGTCGGCCCGATGGGCATGTACCGCTGGGCGGTCTATTTCCTCAAGGAATGGGATGTCGCCTGCGACCATGTTTACGGCTTCAACATGGACGAGTGGAGCGACCGCGCAGGGCGTGACATTGCCATCCAAATCATCCTGGCGCGTTTCAGAATGCGATGCAATCGGCGTTTTACGGGCCGCTTGGGCACCGTCACCGTCCCGGCGGCGAATCGCTGGTTCGCCACGGCCGATCGGCTGCCACGATTATGCCGAGCGGATCGGCGAGCTGAAGACCAAGGGGGCCGAGCTGATCGTGATCTTCGGGATCGGGCGGGTCTGTCATATCGCCTTCTGGGAACCTCATTTCGCCGCAGAATTCGCCAGCGTGGACGAATGGAAAGCGCAAACGCACCGGATCGGAGCGCGGCTGCACCCGCTCACGATCGAGCAAAATGCGCTCACCAGCTTCAAGAGCCGCACGACGCTCGTTCCCGCTTTCGCCAACACGATCGGCCCGGGTCTCTTCCTCCAGGCCGATCGGATCATCGGCGGCGCCGAGGGCGTGTTCGACCGCGGCATGCAATGGCAAGGAGCCAGCCTCTGGATGACGCTGCGCTACGGGCCCGATCCCTGGGTACCCAGCTCGTTCATGCCCACGCTTCCCGGCCGATTGTTCTACCATCGCGACCTGGCCGGGACCGCTGGAACCGGCGATGAACTGAGCGGCGACCGATAAGATCGAGCCCAAACGGCGCGAGTAGGGACCATGAAATTCTTGCGACAGCCTCGGGCTGAGGTCACGGCGTGGAATACATATTTAGCTTAAAGAGCCCAAAAGTCTGACAGCGCTGTCAGCGAACCAAACAACATTATGTAAACCGCTGTGCGGATTGATCTTGTGGCGAGAGTGCTGAAGGGCGTTCGTTTTCTAGGTGTGTCAAGGAGTGTCAACGACTGACAAGAGGTGTCAGCGCCCGCAGTTGTTCAATTCCGTTTGGTTGATGTTCTTGCAAGCGAGCTGTGTCTGGAATCACCTCTCGGCAGGTCCACACCGTGTCCCGATCCAGCCCGCGCTGGGAACGGACTGGGGAAGTGGTGAGGCGACCCCATTGCGGTGCAGAAGTCAGCAGAGGGAATAGTAGGCCGAAGCGGTAGGTCCGCTCGAGCGGGACACTCGCCGGCACTTACGCCGTGCCCAGCGGTACAGACTTGAAGGCGAGCTGGGATATGGCCACGAAGCGGTACCGAGTTCCTGATTGTCGATGCCACCAAAGTGTCCGATAACATCGAGCACCCAAGCACCCCGTTAACACTTGGCAAAACCGGCCCCGCGTGGTAGCCTTGATGCAAGGAGCATAACGATATGACGATTCATTTACCGCCGGAGCTCGAAAGCTCGATACAAGCCGCTGTCCACAGCGGCCGGTTCGCTTCGCTCGACGAGGCCATCAGCGAAGCCGCGTCCCTGCTGGTGCAACGGCTCAACCAGGAGAAGGCACAGGCGAAGCCAGTGACCCAGCAGCCAGCCGATCCGTTGCTGGGAGCGTGGCGGGACGATGCCGATCTGCTCGATGAGATCGTTGAGCATGCTATGAAAGTCAGGGAGGAGCGGCCCTGGCGCCTGGCCCCTGGTGAGTAAATCTTTGCTCGACACCGACATCCTGTCCGAGATTCTCAAAGGCATCAATCCGACCGTCGCCAGCAATGCCGCCGCTTACCGCCAGGCGTTCGGACGCTATTCGCTATCCTCGATCACCGTCATGGAAGTCATTTCTGGCCTCCAGAGGAATCAAAGCCACCGCCGCATCCAGAAATTCCTGACCGACATCAGCGGCGAAGAAGTTTTGCCTTTCGGCCAGGCCGAAGGCAAACTGGCAGGCGAGATCGACGGCGATCTGGAACGTGTCGGTCGGCCCATCGGCCGCTGCGATCCGATGATGGCTGCCATCGCCGTCACCAACGGCTTGGAACTCGTCACGGGCAATACTGCCCATTATCAACGTATCCAGCAGCTCGGCTATCCGCTCACGCTCGTCAACTGGCGGATTTGACGCCGCCCGGACTGAGTATCGAAACATAAGTGCGTCACATAGCTGGAATGACACCAGCATCACTTCCGAAGTCCAAGCCTTGCAGGTACTCACGGAGCGGAAAACAGCAATGGACGAAGTGGCCTGAGACAACACGCGATGATGGTTCTGGCCATAAGACATTCGAACCCAATTTCACCGCCTTCACTCTCGACGAGCCTCCCGATTGGTTCATGTGCGTCTTCTATCCGCCAGCTTTCCCACGGCAACACGCCCAGCAGGGGGTTTATACCCTTACCGCACGATTTGGCCGCGACCACGCCGATGCGATTGCCGTTAAGGTGCTTCCGGCCATCAACCTTTGATAGCTTGCTCTCCGTTACATTCTGCTAATCCGGATTAGATTGAAATCCGCTTACGAATGGATCAGCCCCAATCTTGTCGAAGCGGAAGCAGCCTGATCCGTTTTTGCGGCCAAACCTTTCGCCAACCTCGACGGAATTCACGATGCCGCCGACCCGGAAATCGCCGATCAGCGCTCGGAATCCGTCAACCGCCCGCGAAACATTGGAGGTGAAACTCGACTTCCTTTGTGTCGCGGTTTCCTATGATGAAAAACACAGAGCCCGCCGGTACCGTTACTTTCCCCTCGAATATCGGCCCGTCGGGGTTTGCGTCGAACAACATATCCGACTTGGTAAGCGCCTTATCATTGCCATTCATGAGTTTTTGGTGAGCGGCGAACCCCGACCTAGCGATTGGCCGCCTTTCTGGTATCGCCAGGTTCGGGGTCGAACAGCTCGTCGAGGAACTTGTAATAGTCCGGCTGCGCGGCCCGAATTGTCCGCCGGTCATGGGGCTTGCGCGAGCTCTTGCCGCGAAGGTACATCGATGCAGTGGCTGCGAGTCGAAGCGACCGGGGCAAATCGCAACAGTCGCCAATCATAGGAGTGACAATGGGCTAACGACCAGCTTTTTCCGGCCTGTATGACAAATAACAATCCAAGACTGGATTCAACGGCGATGCAACAAATCACAGCCAGCGGTATCCTCAAAGAGAGGCCATCGTCGAAGTTGTGGACGTCTGATTATCACCGCACTCGGTGTCTTTCATGCGTCCCATGTGTAAAGGGCGATGCCGCGCGGATCGACGGAGTTTTGTATGACGACTAACAACTTACGTCAAAACCGGCGGTGTAACGATTAATCCAGATTTTCACCCTTGCCACTTCACATAGTGAAGGTTGTGATCTGGGGTGAGGGAGGCTGGACAATGAGTCTGAACGAGTGAACGAGCAATTGGGGTCGGCGTGTGGACCGGACCATGAATGTCGAAGAAAGAATCATTGGGTACGACAAGCTGACCAGCCTCTTCGGATACTGGCCAAGCTTCCACGATTCGGAAGTCCTCTGGGTACGCTTGGACCGAAGGCATCTTGGAGAGGGATACGGGCCCAACCTTGACGCTCTGATCCATGTCTTCGAGATGACCAGTGAGGTAAGTCCGGACGGTTATTACATCCTCCGTCATCACTCATTGGTACACTTTCGTTTTCACGGTGTCATCGAGTTGCGTTTGGAGGAGTTCAATTTGCAGAACCAGTTGTGGGAGTTAGCGATCTCGGACATTGGAGAAGGACAGACGCAACGAATTCACTTCCAAGTCGAGTTCGTGCCATCGTTCGGGTTGAGTGCATCATTCCAGTGCAATCGGATCCAGCTTCTCACTGTTACACGGTGCAAGGAGGATGCGACGCCTCTGAGTGACGAGGCCGGTGGAGCGCGTTACCTTCAATAATAGAAGAGGCGGACACCTCCAGACCATGGGGCCCCGGCCATGCACCTTAACGGCCCCAAATTCGCGATCCGAAGTCTTATGATCGCAGTCGTGATTGTGGCGGGCCTGCTCGCCCTGCCCGGTGGGTTGCGAATATTCGCGGCCGTACTGTCACTACCGTGCCCCCATGAGTGACTTCCGGGGACCGATTGGCCGTTTCGCCTGAGATTCTTGATCGCGAGATCTGCCCTTGAGCGTGTCGCGGATGAGATTGAAGCTGGGCAGGCAGTCTCGTTCCCAAAGATTGCGGGCTCGTTTTAGTTAGCCGCCGCAAGGGTCGATTCCCAGACGGGGGGCGTCGCGCTGCAGATCGACCCGAGCGTTCCTACTGGATTCGTTCGCACCAAGGGTTCCTTCGCCGGCCCGTACAACTGCTTTGGCCCGATCCGAGGCGATTGGTGGCAAGTGGGACTCGGAGACGGATGGTGTTACCACGAGGAGGACTGAAACTGAGCCGATGGGGATGGAAGCCGTGAATCATGGTTGGCGCGAACAGTTCGGCGCGAGACGATGCCTCAAGAGGGGGGTTGAGGGGGCATGGATACCGTTGGCGAATTGCCGCTGGCGGCAGTCGGGCCGGAAATCGCGAGGGATGAGGCCTTTGGCAACTCGCAATCGAGTCTCGCCTCGGTCCGCCGCGGCTGCTTGGCCACGGGCAGCACTTCGCCTGGTGGTCACTGACCATACGGGGCCGGAGGCCGCTGTCCTTCCAGATCGAGGATGAGGGGAGCTTGAGGACAGCCCTCGCACATTTGCCCCAGCTACTCCGGCCGGCTTTGCGCGTCTCGGGCGCGTTGAACGAGCCGAGCGGCCGAACGCTGCGCGTCAACGAGGCGCCGGGTCCCTGAACAGCCCGAAGGACGGCCTTGGACCCCGGTGCAGTTCATTAATAAATCAGCTATTACAGGCAAAGCGTGGTTTGGGTCCAATGTGCAATTATTGCGTTTCAATTATTTCAATACCCCATTCCCACGTTTGTTCGCCTACCCAATCCAGCACACGCTTGACATACTCCCGTTGAAATTCGCCTGATGCTGGCTCCTTTTCCTCAATTTCAAAGCACCATTTCGCCGCCACACTTTCGCCAGCAGCAAGAATTTCTACATGCGAAAGCAGGCGGGCAAATTTATCTTCTATGACTTTTGGTGTGACATCGCTCAAAGGCCCCATTGCCGCCGCTTCATGGGCAATGTAATTCCTCGATTCCGTAGCAACCCGCAGGGTTTCCATGTCCGACGCTGAGATCGGGGAACTCGCTGAAAACTTTTCGATCTGCCGGACAGTCGCACCAAGCATCTTCACCTTTCCTGAGAGGGCTTGTACCAGCTCGGCTGCTGCATCCCAATTTTTCTCTATCTCATTCGTTTTGATAAGTGCACGCATCTTTAAAATAAATTTGCAATTACATTCAAAATTTGCGGCAAGGCAGAGGGCCTTTCCAACGGCCAGAAAATAATTGTCGAGGCGTATTGACTCGGGCGGAACACGCAAATCTAGCGTCCACGGCACATTAATGTCCTTACTCCAAAACCCGCCGCTCGCGTGCACAGGTGCTGTCGAGCAAGCCTTTGCGGACGACAAAACCACGATTATGTCAATTAGGTGATCGCCCCATTCGGCATGACTTCCCGCCTCGTCATCCTATTTTCAGCATACACCTTACACCCACGCATTTCCAAGCTTGATGATTACCGTACAAGTTTATCCTATAAATGTGAGCATGCGTTAATCTCTAGTAATGTATTCCCTCCCACGCGTTGCGTGTCCCACCTTTTGCTTGCGACTTTCCTCTGGCCGGTTATAGTTCGGATAAAGCGGATTACGGTGCTCCTCCCCGATGCTGGGGCTTGGTGTGTTTCAGTCGCAGAAGCGAATGGTGCCATCGGCGTTGATGTGGGAGGCAAAGGTCACATAAATTATATCCAGATCAAAATGTGCCTCATATTCGAAGCCAGCCAAGATCAGTGTCTGATCGAGCGTCATTACATAAACGGCACTGCCGCTGATGCCGCCGTAGTCGGTCATCGGGGTTGCTCCTTCTGGAGTTCCCCTCTCCGAATCGCCTTTCTCATTCGCTAGCGAGAAATGCCGTTCAGTGACCGTTGAGACGTGCCTTCCGAGCGTCAGCGGTCGAATGCCCAGGCTGTCGCCCATGGGCACTCTGCCCTGGCCGGGATAGCCAAAGAGAAAGGCTGGCATGCCGACTGTCGGACGTGGCGGTGGCCAGGAATCCCAAGGCGAAAACAGCTTTCCTTGTCGCAAGACGATCGCCACCGGCACGTCGAGCACTGCGAGTTCGCGGTCTTTATCCCGACCGCGGAGAGAGACATTGGAAATGTCAGCGAAGCTCACCCCGTCCTTGCCCGACATCAGCAGCATGGTGCCGTCGAATTCGGCTCGCCGCCGCTCGAATGATTCATAAACATGATTAGTTGTTACGAGAAACTGTGCTACGCCTGTATTAACCAAGGAGCCGGTGCCATTGGCGATGATGCCTTGCGGCGTCGGATTGGATTTATCCACGATAGCCAGCATGACCGTAAACGGTGCGATGTAAGTGGCGGTTAGCCGCTCGAAATGAGCCACCCGCCTCTTGAACTCGTCGTCGTTCATGATGCCTTCCACGATAAACGTACGTAAAGTGATGATGGGCCTGCTGAGTAGAGGTTCCGTTCAGAGCTACTTTTACCTTTTCGAGGGGTTGGGCATTAATAGCCAGATCGCCGTCACATCAGTATAACTACGGCATCGTCATTGATGGCCAGCATTGCCATCCACGTACCCAATTCCATGCTTGACCCCTGCCCCGATTGGCGTAACATAAAGCAGAGGATTGTATCTGAAGTGCCGGCGCAGAGCGTCGCACTCGACGACGAGCGTTTTCGGCACTTCGGATACAATTTTTTGAACTGAGCCGCGTGGGGCGGGCCTTCGCCTATGGGGATTCAATCGAGGCTGCGGCTCTCGGAAGGGGTAGTTCTGCAGCGATGCGGAGGGGCCTGGTCGTCGCAACGCGCCGAAACTTGACGCTGGCCCAGCGCCGGCAGCGCTGACGGAGCATCGCCCATCGAGTTCCGAGCTCGTTTTTCGACTTGAAGGACGGGGAATCCACGGTCACCTCCTCAAAGGTGGTCTCGACGCCGGTGATCAATCGGTTGGTCTCCTTGGAATCAAAGGGGATCAGGACGTATCGAATCCGGCCTGCTCGAGGGTCGGCGCCCACACCTCTTGCTCTTTGATGGGTCGGCGGCGGCCGAAGCATCTCGACGATCACCATCCGGCCTTTGCCGCACGAGGGACAAACATTCGCTGTGCTCTGTCCCTCGACCGGCTCCTTCTGCGCGGAGAGCGGCTCGGACGTTGCATCGACGCCCAGCAGCGAGCGGCACAGCGCCAGCTTCTCCTGGCATACGCGGTTAGCAAGAAAGCCGTAGTGCCTGATCCGCACGAAGCACAACGGCAGCACGTGCAGTAGGAACCGGCGGATGAACTCGATGGCCTTGAGCTTCATCGTTTTCGTGGCTCCCTTATGCGCGTAGTCCTTCCAGTGGAACCGGACCTCGCCGTTCTCCAGGTCGACCAGCCGCTGATTGCTGATCGCCACGCGGTGCGTGTACCGGGCCAGGTACTTGAGGACCTGCTCTGGTCCTCCCCATGGCGGCTTGGCGTACACGACCCACTCGGTTTTGGCGCTGGCGGCGAGTTGGAGTTGGAACTCGCGCGGGTCTGCCAGGGAGGCGAGCTTCCCGTGGAAAGAAAGCCGTCCTCGGTCGAAGGCACTGCGAAGCAGAGCCAGGAACTTGCCCCGGAACACGCGGCTGAGCACGCGCACCGGCAGGAAGAATCCTGGCCGGCAGGCGATCCAGCGCGAGCCATCGGGAGCCAGCCCACCTCCCGGCACGACGCAATGCACATGAGGATGGTGTTGGAGGTTTTGGCCCCAGGTGTGGAGGATCGCCAGGAAGCCGATCTCGGCCCCGAGGTGCTTGGGATCGGCGGCGATTTGCCGCAACGTTTCGGCGGCGGCTCGGAACAGAAGGCCGTAGACCTCCCGTTGATTCTGAAGCGCGATCGGACCGAGCGCCGAGGGAAGCGTAAAAACCACATGAAAGTACTCGACTGGCAAGAGCTCCGCTTCCCTTGCTTCCATCCACTGCGCCGCAGCGGTGGCCTGGCACTTGGGGCAGTGTCGGTTGCGGCACGAGTTGTAGGCGACCCGCTGATGCCCGCACTGATCGCAGGCCTCGACGTGACCACCCATCGCCGCGGTCCGACAGACGGCGATGTCCTTCAGGGCGCGGCGTTGCTCGGACGAGAGCACGTCGCCGTACCGTTCGAGGAAAGCATCGCCGTGTTGTCGGAAGACCTCGGCCACTTCGAGCTGAGGCCGGGTCATGGCTTTGGCCGTCCTTCCGTCGGAGGCTCGAGCCGATCGAGTGGGCTTTGTGTGGCTTGGAGAGATCCCGCCGAGACATGGGTATAGACGGCCGTTGTCCTGAGGCTGCGATGTCCGAGCAAAAGCTGGATGGTTCGGATGTTCGTGCCGCTTTCCAGGAGATGGGTGGCGAAGCTGTGCCTCAGGGTGTGGACGGTGACGTGCTTGCCCAGCCCGGCGTTGCGGCCAGCCTGGACGCACGCATGACACACCGACTTTGCGGTCAAGGGCCGGTCCGGAATCTGCGCCGGGAAAGAGCCAGTGTTTCGGCCTGACCACCTTCCAGTACTCGCGGAGGACTGCGAGCAATCGGGGCGAGAGCATCACCTCGCGGTCTTTGTGTCCTTTGCCCTGGCGGACGCGGATGACCATCCGACGGCTATCGATGTCGGCGACCTGCAGGGCCACGACCTCCGAGACGCGGAGTCCGGCGGCGTAGGCCGTCATGAGGATGGCACGATGCTTGAGGCTGGTGATCGCTCCGAGGAACTGCGCGACCTCGGCGGGGCTCAGGATGACTGGGAGCTTCATCTCCTTCTTGGGAGAGACGACGCCCTTCACAACCCAGTCCTTGCCGAGAGTCACGCGGTAGAGGAATCGGAGGGCGCAGATCGCTTGGCCGTAATAGCTCCATGAGACACGCTTCTCCTCGACGAGAAAGACGAGGTAAGCCCGGACTTCCTTCGGGCCCAAAAGCTGGGGCGACTTGCCGAAGTGCTTGGCGAACGCGGCGACCCGGTCGACATAGGCCTGGACCGTGTGGGGCGAGAGATTGCGGAGTTTCATGTCCTCGATCATTCGCTGACGCAAGGGAGTCGTAGGCCGAGGCGAGGGAGTCATGGTGGGAGCTCCTGAGCTGAAGGTGAGGGATGGGAAACCACCTTCATGATGGCTCAGGCGGCAGGCGATCTCGGCGCTGTGGTCAACCGGTCAACGTAACTGGAAGCGGCGGGAAGTTGACGGAAGCTCGGCCATGCCCCACCCAGCGATCAGGTGCGCGATCGCTCCAGCAGGAGCCGGCGCCGCGTGCCCGCCTCATCCTGGTAGTATGCCAGCAGCCCGGGTACGCAACTAATGAGCGTACCCCAGTCGCATGACTGGGCCTGCTCAATGGCTTCGACCAGCGGCAACTCCCGGGCGTCTATGGTCGCACAGTCGGAGACGACAAAGCATGTGGAAGGGGCACCGCGAGACCGCAGGATCGCGACTACGTCCGCATTCGAGGGGAGGGGCGAAGCGTACCGCTCGTCGATGTCCCGGCAGTGGTTGAGACCATTGAGGAACCGCCGACGTCGCTTCGCCGAGCCCAGCAAATCGAGCCACCGCGCCCGACGTGCTGGGACGATGAAAGCCAGGACCATCGCCTCCTCGTGCGCGTGCATGCGAAGCAGCCCAACCAGAATTAGGTGTACCTATCGACGCCTTCTTCTTTCTTCATGCCCTACGGAGCCAGTCCGGGATATCTGGGTTCGACGCACGAAGTAATCTTTATCCTCCAGTCGGACAATTCTCGCATCCTATCTCACGAAGGAGGTTCGACTATGTTCATGTTCGAGCGACCGCAAGCGCCGGGACTCAAGCGGAATGGCCCTTTGGCCGAGGAACGCCGCCGTTACCTGGTTCATTGTGCCGAACGGCAGTTGTCCCCGTGAACGGTGCGGGGCATCGCCATCTATGGTACGAAAACTGGACATCATCAGTTAGCCAACGAGAAACTCCGATGTGGTCCGAGAGAAGCTGCTTGATTGTAGCAACTACCCCGAGAACCATCGCTGCCACTTTCCGGGGACAGCGCGAGTAGGGCTCCTATTCCGAACTGCTTTTACGCCATTACTTACGGCCGACGTGAGCAACAGGCCAGTGGACAGGATGGAGAATGGGAGCGCAGGCATGACCGCGCTTGAAACATCTCCCGCGAAGCGGGTTAGTTCAAAGGGGATTATTTCCCCCTTGAAAATCAGCACAGGCGAGTCAGCGCTCAAGCAGGCTTGCGCGAAGCACGTACCGCCCGGCAGCGTCGAAGAAGAATCAAATCGCATGCAAAGAGTAACGCCGGGCTGGATTTACGGCGCGACATAAATTCACTATCGAGCTTGAGGCGAATCGCGTCTGAAGTTCCACCTGCAATTTAAAGAAACTCGCCGTCCGCTCGTGCTCACCATCAACAGCAACACGAAGTTCTACTGTCTCGGGTGGGTGATAGTTCCAAGGTGTCAATTCCAACTTTTCACCGGGCCACCGCTACCCCACCTGCGCTCGGCGCCTTCCATCCGCGACGTTCGGCACGAAATTCACGAGTCGCTCGCCGTGCGAGCCGCGCTCAAAGGTGACGGATAGGCCGAATATACGCAATTGAGCCGCAATGCGGCGCAGCTCGACCGAAGCGCGGGCCGGCGTCTTGGGCCAGCCTGGTGTCGTGACTGCGGCATAACCGGTCCATTCTCCGATCAATTCGAGGAACTGGGTCGGTGTTCCTTTCCAGGCACCGTGGTACTTCGCTAGTTCCAGGAGAGCCTGCGCCAGAAGCGATTCTTCCAGCGCTACGAAACTCGCTGCCTGACGATTGGCGCGATAAGCCTTCACGAACGTGCCCGGAGGCCAACCGACCCCTTGCGCAACCGCTTCGCCCCAGTGGGTGAAGTCGGCCATCCGCTCGAGCTCGGCCAGACGGACCTCCGACCAGAGCCGCACGCCGGCGGCGACGGCGTTCAAGAGCCCGCCCAGGATCCGCGGGTAGTCGGGCATGAACCCCGCCCAGAGATCCTGCTCGCGCCGTCGGCTCGATGGCGCGATTGACCGCAGCTGGAGAAAGATGCTGCGGTCGATCACATCGGGGCGCTGCACGATTTCGTTGATACTGGTCAAGATGATCGGACGATGGGCGCTCCAGACGACCTCGTCATGGTTGGTGAAAAGCCCGCGGGTCGAGATGCCTCCGCCTGTCACCAGCCGGCAAAGACCATTCGAGAGCCAATCGGGCATGGCAGCTCAAGTTGTCGTACGCCTGAACCCAGCCGTGAAGCGCGGCTACCATCAAATCGCGATGGTAGTTGGGCTCGGCGCGGAGAGGCGCGCTGTGTGGGTCGACCAAGAGCCGGCAGATTCGGGCCAAGGTGCTTTTGGCCGAGCCCTGTTCGCCGGTGATCACGAGAATCGGGTGCGGGCCCGTGGGCAAGAGCGCGGCCGTCAGCCAGGCGATCAAGAGCGGCAGCTCGGCGGGCTCGACGTTGACAAATTTTTGCAAGAGCGCAATCGAGCCGTCGCTCGCCGGCAAGGGCAGCGCACGCTGGCCAGCCGATCGGCGGAAATGGACAGCGGGCTTTGCGACGATCTGCCATCCTGTGTGCCGGATCTCGATCGCACGCCAGGTGGGATCGCCCAGGTCGACGAAGATCGACGAGCCCAACGCGCCGGAGCCCACCCGAACGAAATCGGCATCGGACGTCCCGGCGATGTCGGCGTGGGCAGCCAGTGCGCGAATCGTCGCCGCTAGCGCCGATGCCGACGGCAATCGCCCGGTCGACTCGTAATAACGGCGCGTCAGCCACCGCACGACGTCGGGCGATTCCAGCGCATGACACTCTTGATGGCCGTCGACCGCGATCGACACCGAAAACTGCCCATCGGGCCGGCGGAACGGACGCGCCCGCGGCGATCCGCAGCAATTTCTCAGTCGCACTTGTCTTCCTGTTGTCGTCACCGGACGCAGTCGATGATCTGTCCGCGTCGTCCCCGCGCACAGAGTCTTCGGATGTTGCGGCGACGGCGACTTCCCGCGATCGAGATTCCACTTCGGCGATGTCAATGGTCGCAACGCGGCCCTGCCCTTCGGTCGTGAGGATGCCCTGCCCTTCAACCGCGCCGTCTGGTCGCGGCGGCGCGTGAGTCTCGGCCGCCAGCGCGGCTACGGGCAAGCTCAGCTCCAAGGAGGCTGGCACAGCTGGTTCCGGGCCCTGGCTCAACGAACGCTTGATGGCCGCGCCGGGCGATTCGACGATCACCGCGGGTTTCGTCGTCGGATCGCGATGGTGACGTGCTGCTCTGTGGAAATCTTCGGTAAATGAGCATTCTTCCGCGCTCTGGCACTGCATTACCAGATTGCCATCTTCGCCTCGCCATAGACGCATCGCATGATCCGCGCTGCTGTGCCCAGGACAGCGCGATTCCCATGCGTCGTGGCCAATCTCACGGGGCTCGAACCCGCATCTTTGCAGTCGTTCGACCATTTCGGCGAGGGGATCGATTGCCATGGCTCATCCACATTCATTTGGAAGGCTACAGTGCTTACTATCGCCATTGTATCGAGCATTTTTCAGCCGTTTCTTGAATATCTGTCGTTCAATTACGTTTATGTTGGCTTCTACTTGAAGTCAGTGCGATTCATACGGCAACCCCTAACGACAGGGTGTGAGCAGTCCAAAGAGCAGCCCCAACGGCAACGCGGGAAACATTTCTACCACGTTGCTTTATTGCGTTGCGGGCAGAAACGTCATTAAGGGCAATGACATAAGTCGATGCCACCGGTCCGGAGTTTCTAGTCATCCGTCAATCTTCGATTGACGGGTAAAGTTTACGGAGTTTTTGCCGTGCAACAGCCAGAGTAAAGGTCCAGTGGATGCGTAGGCCACTTGGGCCGCAAAGGTACACGCGTATAACCATAGCAGTAGCTTGCAACACAAATCCGCATTCGTTACTTTGCAAACACATCTTTCCGCCCGTGATCCAGATGGCTATTGTCGGATGTCGACGCAGGAGCAGCGACGATTATGAATTCAATGTCCATCGCAGGTCGTCGCGGTGAGGTGCTCTGGAAAAAAGGCTCCTTTCTGACGGGTCAAGGGCTCGCGCGAAATTATGACACGTTTGTTGTCGGATTGGGGTTCGTCGTACCGTTGGTGTTGCGCGACCTCGTCCACGTTTGGGACTTCCCGCTAACGCCCGTCGGAGAGTGTAAAGCAATCCTCTTGCAACCCGATCCGGCGTTCAAACGACGGGTGTTCGTCTGCAACTGGTTTGGTGCCGTTGCCGTGGCGCTTGTACTCCTCAGTCCGCTTGCTTTCGCGAAGGTTCACATTTTGTTGGGCGTGCTATCAATTGTAGCGGCAGTGGCATGCATCATTGTGGCGATCGTGTGTTCGAGGCAGCCATCGCGACTACGGGATATTCGACTTGTCCTTGGTCCCCACACGTGGGGCAGTAGCGACCCAGCAACGTGGAACGAACGCATCTGCATGGACGTGGTCGCCCCTCGCGGGACGTTCAATCTCGAGTCGTTTGCGGAAATGGCGCGAAAGGCGATCGACGAGCGAAAATGGGGCACCGCGATGTGGGCTGCTCGCCTTAGTGTCGCCGTGGAAGACGTGACCACCGGAGAGTGTCTCACCAACGACATCCTGCATTGCGCTGAGGTCAGCGACCGGCTTCGGCGCATCCGCAATCGGCCCGAACAGCGCGACCGAGAATTCGGCGCCCCGCTGCCGCTCGAGCAGTGGATCAAATGCGACCCGCAAGAACATATCTTCGGGATCGGTTGAAGAAATCATTCCCGAGTTGGTGCGAATAGGGCCATCATGCCACCGATCGGCAGCCACGTAGATTTGGGCGATTGCTGCGCGTAGCTCGTTTCCGACCCGGCTGCCGGCATCCTCTTTACCGAAGATATGGACGCACGTATACTATGCGCCGGTATAGTTAATCGGGGGGTGTACGCGGGAACGTCCGGAATGACGGCACTGGAAAAGCTATTTCGGCTGGAGATCGAGTTTTACCGCAGAGTGCGGGCATTGCCCCCCGGCGTCATCGATGCCGACAGTCTACACACCAGCTATGCTTTGCAAACCGGTTACGAGTCGTTGTTGCACGCTCTCGGTAGTGTCACCGCCCGCGACATCGAATGCTTGAGCGAGCGCCTGGCGCTCACCGCCGACCCCCGTGACATCGTTGCCGCCCGTGATTCGCTGAGGCGGCTTCGTCCGTTGATCATTCACGGCGAGTGATTCGACGGACCTGGCCCACGAGGCGGGAACGTTCCAACGGTGTTTGTTTTCTTCGTTTCCTTCTGTTCCAAAAGAGTCTACGGTAGTCATCAAGTCTCAACTGAGCCGGCTGCTTGCTGCAAACAAACCTCCAACAGAAGGAAACGAAGGCAACGAAGAGTGAGAGTGCAGCCGAAAGCGGTGGTCAAACAACGCGCAGAAAACACAAGGATCTCTGGTCAACGGTCGGCCGCTGTCGTCCCAAGGGGCCGATTACTCAAATCCGCTGAATCGTCACAAAGCTTTATATCAACACATATGCATTACGTCGCCGTCGTGGGGCCAGGGACAGTGTTCCCCAGCGATGGCACATCGCGGCGCCTGGCTGACGTGACCGATGGCCCCGCAAACACCCTCATGGTCGTCGAGGTCGTCAACGCCGGGATTCACTGGATGGAGCCCAAGGAACTCGACTGGGAGACGATGAGTGTCAGCCTCAACGACCGAACCCGCCCGAGTGTCTCGAGCAACCACGCCTTCACGGGATCAGGCTCTGCCGGTCCGCATGTAGTAACATTGGACGACATGGTCAGCGACCTCCCCAAGGAACTTTCAGCCGAGACTCTGAAGGCCTTGCTCACTGTCGGTGGTGGCGAGAGAATCGAACGGGAACGATGGCGGTCGCCGCGCTGACACGTTTCGTGTGATTGGTCGGAAGTCGGAATCTCTCTATCAGGTCACCTTTTGGTCCGTCGCAACTCAGCCGGCGCACTCCATATCGGCGCACTTGGCAGTGAGTCATTCTTAGGAACCGTCCATGACTGTGAACACCGCGAAGGTTGTTGCCCGCCGCAAGCTGGATTACAAGTCGTTTAACGAACTACTGGCCGATGCCGACCGCCTGAGCACCGACAACGTGAAGACGCTAGGCAACTGGTCGGCGGGGCAGATATTCCAGCATCTTGCGACTGCTTTCAACTGCTCGATCGACGGTTTTCCGGGAGGTTTTCCCTGGTTTATTCGAACGATGGGACGGATCTTCAAGAAAAAGCTGATCGGCGGTCCCATGCCGGCGGGCATGAAGATGCCGGCCCAGCTCGCGAAGGTGGTGATGCCCGAGCCGACTTCCACTGAAGCTGGCCTGGCCAATCTCCACGCCGCTGTTTCGCGACTCAAGCAAGAGCCGCGCCGCGCAACACACCCGGTCTTTGGCGAGATCAGCAAAGAAGAGTGGGATACGATACACTTAAAACACGCCAATTTGCACATGAGCTTCCTGACCACAGCCTGATTGCTATCCACGCAACCTGCGAGATGGCATAATAAGAGGCCCCAAGCTCGGTCGGCTGCACCCCTATCATGGCAACCCGTTGAACGAGAGTGACCAACCGAATCGAGAAAAACTGGGCAACTCGAAATGATGGCCGCGATCGGCCCCTAGTGTTTCCGGTACGCCCGCACCCCAGAGGATCGAACGCAATGAAATGGCCTTGCTCGAGCGGAAAAGTAGGAGTTTTAACTGGGTTGACGACGATCCTCTGCTTGCCGGCGGTGATTCTGGCGCAAGACGCGAAGACAGAATTGGTGCCCGCGCCCACCAGACTGCTCCAACAGCCTGCCGCCAACGTGAGCGTCAAGTCCATCAATGATGACTACATTCAGCAAGTGCAGGCGCTCGAACGTCGGCGACTAGAGCGACTAGGGCAGTTGGCTGCGCGGCAAAATCCGGCGGATGCAGCCTCTACTTACGAACAACTGTTCCGGCTGGCGGCCGCGGCCAACATGTATGCCGATGCGGAAGAGGCCGCGAATGTTGTGGTGAAAGCCGGTAGCCCCGCGCTCGTCACTCGGGCGCTCGCCCATCTGGTGAAGGTGATTGCCGAAGCTGATCGTGGGGCCTACGAGCAGTCACTTGAGAGCCTGAAGTCGGCGGCCGCGGAAAAAACCGAAGTTGCCCGGACCGGACCTCCCGCAGCGCAACTCTCTAGCACCGAGATCGTGGCGATCTGCGATGCCTATTATCAGCGGCTCATCCAAGGAGCCCAGTACGACAAAGCTAAGAGAGCACTCCAGGTATTACTCACGAGCACTCAGAACTCGATTCTCAAGGGCTTTTTGTCGAGCCGGCTGACACGACTCGAGCAGATCGGCAAACCCGCGCCAGCGATCAGTGGTACTGACCTCGACGGCAAGCCATTTAACCTCGCCGATGCCAAAGGCAAGGTTGTTCTCGTGGATTTCTGGGCTAGCTGGTCGTTGCCCAGTGGAGCGGAAATTGACGCGCTCCAGCAAGTCGCCGAGTTGTATCGAGCGCAAGGCTTTCAGATCGTCGGCGTCAATCTCGACACATTACAAAATGACGGCAATAGTCTGGCAACGGTGATGCCCAACATTCGCCATTTCTTGCTCGACCACAATGTGGCGCTGGCCGACGCTCGTTAATGGGCAAGGAGATAAAGACTACGCCAAGGCTTATAGTATCACCGAAATCCCCGCAAACGTCGTCGTCGGCCGCGATGGTACTGTCATCCACATCGACCTGGTGAGCAAAAACCTCGAGGCGACGATTGGGCAGGCGGTTCGCCAATGACAACTGGCGGCGGCAGCGTCGCAGCGCATAGACGAGGCTGATTTGAAGCCGCGATTGGTGTGTACCTAAGCTTGGCGAACCCGCAAATGGATTACCGTGGCAGTGCGGCCTGCGCAAGCGACTCGTATAAAGATAACATGAACATGTGAAATGAGTCAGCGATTCGCGGAGTCGCAGTTGCGCGAATCTCGCGGAGTGCCGGCCGACCATAGTTGAGCAACCGCTCTCGCGCGATCGTCACCATCGTGATCGACGCTGTTCCTGTTTGTTTGGTGTCATCGAGCACGGCGCGGCTCGCCACGTCGGAGGTATCTCGCAACCCTTTCAAGTCGCCGCTCAAGGGAGATTCACTCGGCCAGACGAGCCGGCGCTCGGGATCGAAAAAGCTCACCAGCGGCAAATCGGGCTGGGGTCGCGCCACGGCAGCCTGCGGTTGCTGCACCTGGCGATTGCCAAGCGACGCCACGGGCTCGGGCCGGTAGGTCGGCGGCTCACGACGCCGCACATCGCGGTGTGACACAAACCCGTCATCCCGAAGTCGATTGTGAAAGGAATTAGGATTCCCTGCCAGTGGAGAGCGAGACGGAACCCCCTGCATCCCCCTTGCGGCACCGACAAGAGCGTGATCGTTCAAGTAGGTTGTGGAAGCGGAGGGGCCGCCAAAACCAAAACCCATGCCGAACATGTCCATACCGTAACCGATAAAGGCCCAGGCCGGGCTCGATCCCAGGACCAAAACCGCCACTCCCATCACCAGGGGGAACAGCTTGGGAAGCCCTCTTTTGTCGCTCAACATCAACCGGTCCTCGAATCCAAAGTGAATGCACTTAAACTGTACCGACATAGTCTAACGCTGGTGCGAACCAACCGAAAACCTGATCGGTGACCTTCATGAAGAAAACAACTGTAGGCTTTTGTGCGGATGCCCGCAGCGGGCAGGCAAGATAGGCAGTTTTCGATCGGGTACTAGCTGTTGCGGAACGGTGCCATAAGTTATGTTGAAACAACTTCTGATAGATGCCGCGCAGCGCGTTCAACAATCATACGGGAAAGGGCAGAAAAATGAATTGGCGAGTTCGGGTGGCTGTAGGCTTTGCGGGCGCTTATGGGCGGGTCAAGGGACGATCGCTCAGGCCCAATTTGTTGATTTCCCCGGCGGCTTCGGCGGATTCGGCTGGGGAGGCTGGGGAATGGTCGGGACGCCCGACAGCCAAGATGCCATGGGATTGGGGTTCTTCGCGGCCGGGCTCGGCACCTACGAGAAGAAGTCGGCCATAGCCCAGTCGATCGACACCGAGACGGTCATACGCTGGAACGAGTATATGCACGAAACGCAGGAAGCGGCTAATCGTGCCCGACTGGCGCGGCGTGCAGCGCAAAGCGAAAGAAACCGTACTTCTACCGACGCAATTCAGAAACGTCTGCGCGATAATCCGGATGCGCGTGACATCCTAAACGGCGCTGCGCTGAATGCGGCCCTGGACGATATCGACGACCCGCGGGTTTATTTGAAGGCCCTGAGGGGAGCGAACATCAGGATCGGCGCCGATCGAATCCGGAATATACCCTTCCGCTATGGGGCCGGCGCAATCACAATCGGCATTCACCAGCTTGCGACCGGCGCATTCCCAGCGGCACTCTCTGGGCCCGAGTTTGCATCCGACCGCGAAGCGCTCAAGACTCTGGACCAACAACTTTTCGAGCAGACCGACGACGACAAGGACGTCGACGCTGCGGTCGTTAATAAGTTCCTGGCGGCAATCTACGCGATTGAAGAGCGGGCGGCCAAGACACTCCCCGCCAACGGCCTCGAGCCGCCCAGGCCGACAAGTTTTTGAAGGCGATCCACGGGCTCGTCGTCATGCTCAAAACTCCCCCAATCGACGCCCTCGTCGCCGGAGTCGATAAACGGCCAGACGCGAGCCTGGGCGAACTGATCCGCTTCATGACTTCGTACAGACTTCGATTCGGCGCAGCCACGACGCCGCGCCAGCAGGAAGGTTACCGGTTTCTTTTTCCACTACTTGATGGATTGCGTGACCAGGTCGCTCCCGTGCTCGCGTCCATGGCGCCGCCTAAGCTCAAGGGAACAGAGGCCGAGGATTTCTTTTCCGTACTGAGTTACGAAGATCTTCAGAAAAAAGCGCCGAAGCCATGAGCGGCTCATGCTTCGACGTAGAGCACGGGTAAATCAAGTCTTCACCGAAGTGTACAATTAGGTAAAAGATTACGATTAGCGAAGAGGATTAGGAGCAAGATCAAGATTAAGATGCAACTGATGTGACGCGTCGAATCGAGTCCTGATCTACCTTGAATTCTTGTTGTTGATCCTCTTCCAAATTTTGCCAGTCGTTCGGTAGTCGCCCGTAAATGCGAGCGAGCCAACTCTTTAGTGTGTTCTTAATAGGCGCACGCCGCCGCCAAACGTGGATGCAGTTCTTTTCCACCTTGCCTATCATTCGGAATGCTGATCACATTCCGCACACGCTTCCAAGTCATCACATCGCATTAAAGCGCCCGATTCCCGACGGTCGAAAGTATTAGCATAATCCGCATGTGTCGGTGAGTCGTACAGTGCACTTCCACGGATGACGCATATTAATCCATTCGGGATAGTCCCGCGCCGTCAGGAGATTCGCGGTCATGAAATGGAGTTCAATTTATCGGCTGCGGCCTGGCGGCACTCCTCGTCAGTGCGACCGGTGCGAACGCCCAAGAGCCACGGCCAGTGATCCCGCCGCCCCAGCCGTTCCTTCCGCAGCCAGTTCCGCCTGTTCTGCAGCCGGTTCAGGACAATGCGCAGCCTGTTCAAGAGGGTCCGCAGCCCGTAGAGGAAATCCCGCAGCCGGTACAGGAAATCCCACAGTTCGTCCAGGAAGTCCCGCAGCCCAATTGGCCCGGACAGGCCGCCCCCCCCCAGCCTACAAGTGCAGGATACGGCCTCCAGGCTGAGTCGTTACCTGGCGAACTTACTGAGGATATCGCTGGCGGCGCCGAAGCGCTTGGGTTCGGAGCAACACCGGTGTCGCAGGTTAACTTCCTGATGCAGTACCTGCGTTTGGCGGACCTATTTGGCAACACCGGCATACGCACCTTCGGCTGGGTCGAGGGCGGCTACACCGGAGCCTCGACCGGCCCAGGCGCTCTGTCGGTCCAGACTCGACAGAACCGCTTCGGCGACGAGTTCTTGCTCAACGAAATCGGCTGGGTGATCGAGAAGCCACTCGAGCAGAATGTATTTAATCTGGGCTTCATGATGCGGTATTTCGCTGGCGCCAACGCGGCCTTAGGCGCGCCCAAGGGGGGCATCGACTCTTCACCCAACCCCCACTTCGGTCAGGACTTCCGCGACCTTTACCTCTCGGCCCACCTGCCGATCCTCACCGATGGTGGGATGGACTTCAAGATCGGCCGAATGAACACGATCATCGGCTATAACGGGTTCCTGGCCCCTTACCGGCCGTTTTATTCCAGCGATTATCAGTTCTTCTACTCGCAGGACGGTGCCTTCACCGGCTGGCTGACAGACCTGCATGTCACTAATCGGCTGGACGTCTGGAACGGGATGACCTTGGGTGCCAACACGTTCTTCGTTCAGCGAAGCTCTCGGTCGATCTGCTACATTGGCCAGGTCAACTACTGGTTGACGGACGAGAAGAGAACGCGGTTGACCGCTTCAACCTATATCGGTCCGAACGCGATCTTTGCCGCGCCGAACTTGGGGGGTGATTTTGTCTCCATGGTGGAGCTGCGACTCCAACAAAACTGGAGCCCGCGATTCACGCAGATCATTCAGAATAACATGGGTTGGGACGCCCAGACTCCGGTCGGCACGGGGCAGTGGTATGGGCTTTACACCCTCTTGCTTTTTCATTTGACGCCTCAATTTGACCTCAACTTTCGCGGCGAGTGGTTCGACGACGTCAGGGGAACCAGAACGGGAGTAGCCACCAACTATGCTGAGGTGACCGCCGGTTTCAACTGGCACCCCATCAAGTACCTTGAAATCCGGCCGGAGATCCGTGGCGACTTCGCCGGTGCCCCCGCCTTCGGCGTGAACGGTGCGCACACGGATCGCAGCCAGTTGTCCGGCGGCATCAGTTTCTTAGTCAAGTTCTGACGCGCCATCATTTGGGCCGACGCTGAAAGTCGGCCCCCCGCTACTTCTCAAAAATAAGCATCAAGTACGCGAGGAACAACATGAGGTGCACCGCGCCATGCAACACATTGGTCTTGGCGCTCGCGAAAGTCAGCGTACTCAGCCCCAACGTCAGCAGCAGCAGGGTCGCGTCCACGGCGTCGAGGCCGAGGGTGACGCTCTGGCCCGTGACAAACCCAATAATCAGCACGGCGGGGATCGTCATGCTGACGTCCGCCAGCACCAATCCCAACAGGATGTTCACAGACCGCTGGAGATGGTTCGCCAGTGCCGCGCGAGTTGCGCCGAGCGACTCGGGGATTAGAACGATTACCGACACGAGAAGTCCGCCGAGCGCTGGCGGCGCGTGCGACACACCGATGGCGTGGTCGACCGGGACCGCGAACTGTTTGGCAAGAACCACCACCGGTAACAAGTAAAGCAATAGCAGCGGGGCGTGATACACAACCGAGCCAACGTCGCTTTTCCCGTGCCCAACGGTCGATTCGTCCTTCGCATCGGGTGCGACGAAATGGTCCCTGTGACTGGAGGTCTGGACGGCAAGGAACACACCATACAGGCCGGCTGACATGACAATGAGGAAAGTGGAATGGAGGGTCGAGAACGTTGGCCCCGACGAGGAGACCGTGAAGTTCGGCAGGACCATGCCGATCACCGAAAGGGGCACGATCACAGCCAGGAACATATTCGCCCCCTGAAGGTTGTAAGTCTGCTCGTGGTAACGAAGACCGCCGACCAGAAGCGAAACGCCGACAAGGCCGTTGAGCACGATCATTACCACCGCAAACATCGCGTCACGAGCAAATGGCGAGGTGTCCTCGTGACGATTGAACATGAAGGCTGAGATCATGATGACCTCGATGCCAGTGGCCGCGAGCGTCATGATGAGCGTCCCGCGCGGCTCCCCCAGCTTGATGGCAAGGCTTTCGCCATGCCGCACCAGCGCGAAGGCCGAGAGCAGGATGACAGCGAAGAGCCAGGCTACGAGGAACGCAAGCCAGAATGGGTTCGAGAGATCGGCGAGCCAATGGGGACCGAACACCAGGAACAGTGCCGCCGTGGCGAAACTCGCGACAAGCGGCCATTCGCTCCTTAGCCCCGAAAGGGACTCCCAAGAAGGGCGGGCGGGCGGCGGAATAGCAGGTCGTTGGTCTTGTCTTGCATTCACGTCCAAAGCTCAGTGGATAGTGGGGTGCGGGATTCGGCCAGGTAGTGACGTCACCGGCGCCGTGCGAGGGTACGGCCTCTGCCGTCAAAACGATCCGAACGCGGAACCCAGCACGAGGATGGCGATGAGCGAAAGGATCACGCTGACGATCACCGTCATCACCATATCGAAATAGCTTTCTCGGTGGGTCAGTCTGCTGACTTGTAGCACCGTTAGCACCGTGCCATTGTGTGGCAAGGCGTCGAGCGTGCCTGCGCTGATCGTCGTCAGGCGATGCAGCAGAGCGGGATCAATGCCATGCAGAGCGGCGAGGCGCAGATAGGTGTCACCGAGTGCATCGAGCGCGATCGTCATCCCGCCGGAGGCTGAACCGGTTAGCCCAGCGAGCACGTTCATCGCGACTGTGAGCGAAACCAGCGGCCCTCCCCGGATCGACAGCACCGCCTCGCGGACCACCGCGAACGCGGGCATGGCCGCCACCACCGCGCCAAAGCCGACGACGCTGCCGACCGTGAGAAGCGGTAAGACCGAGGAATTGGCGCCCGCATCGATGCTCTCGCGCAAGGCGGGCAGACGCTGGAAGTTGAGGATAATGACGCTCAAGGCGCCCGTCGCAAGAGCCACCGCAACCGACCATACACCGGCCAGGGCCCCGATTGTGGTCCTCCACGGTTCGTCTGCCAAGTACGAGAAGTCGAGCCTTGGGAGCACGACCAGCGACATCAGGAAGTTCACAGCCATGACAACGACGAGAGGCAGTATCGCAACGATGAAGGGAGGCTTGCTGTCGCCGCGCCGGCCATGGAGGATCTCGGCCGGATCGAAATCGCCGGCCGCCGTCGCCTGCTCGCGAATCTTTTCGTCGACGGCGGGAGCCGCGTCCGGAGCGCTGCCATAGCCCTCGCCGGCCCGGCGCGGCCGCCTCGGCATGGCCGAGCCACCACATGCCAAAAGCCATGGTAATGAGCGAGGCGATGATGCCGAGACCGGGCGCCGCGAAGGGCGTGGTGCCGAAGTAAGGCATGGGAATGGCGTTATTGACCGACGGGGATCCGGGGAGCGCCGACATCGTGAACGTGAACGCACCGAGACAGATGGTCGCCGGCATCAAGCGGCGCGGGATATCCGCTGCTCGGAACATCTCCTGCGCCATGGGTACCAGCACAAAAAAGGCAACGAAGACGCTGACGCCACCATAGGTGACTACGGCTGAGGCGAGCACTACCGAAAGCATCGCACGCTTTGTTCCCAAGCGCTCGGTCAAGTAACGCGCAACAGAGGAGATCGAACCGCTGTCGTCCATGAGCTTGCCGAACAACCCGCCCAGCAGGAACAAGGGAAGCCACTTGCCAACGAAGCGAGACGCACCCCCCATGAACGTCTGCGTCCAATGGGCGAGCACCGGCTCGCCGGAGATCGCCGCAGCCACCAGCGCAGCTACCGGCGCCACGACCAGCACGCTCCAGCCACGAAAGGCGAGCCACATCAACAGGGCGAGCGCGAGCAATATCCCGAGAAGTCCCATGGTTCTGCCCTCCATCACCAAATCGGCCGGCGCCACGGCCACGAAGTCGTTGGACATGCCACCTGGCAAGCTGAGTTTCGATCGAATCTGGTCGAGCCGAATCGCTCAACCACCTCGAGCCTCTGTAGTACCTAACGCAGTGCAAGAGAACCCTTTCCCGACGGGCAGTGTTTCGGCCGGGGTCGAGAACCAGTGATTGGGAGCGAGGGCGCTCGATGTCAAGAGCCACGGGGGCGCGCCAGGTCCCGTTGTCCAGCTGGCGGCCAGCCGCAGGGCCGTGATGACGAGGTCACTCGTCACCGCCGCGGGAGGACCGCACCAACGCATGCAGCTCACTCCTGAATCGAGCCGAAAGAGCGACCGCCGTAGCGGCGGACTGGCTTCGGGAAGCACATCAGGCACCGATCCGGCGATGAACAGGCTGGCTGAGGCCAAGGCTCCGCCAAAGTACCAGCCGGCGTCGTCAGCGGTCCAGGGGCCATCCCAGCGGAAGCGGTCGCGGTATACCAACGCACCGGCGCGACGCGCCTCAAAATCCTGGACGATCTGCTCGAACTGAAATCGCTCGGAGAGTTCGCCGCGATCGTAGCGTCCGGCCAGCCAGATATCGCCCCAGATCAACTGGGCACGCGGAGCCAGTTCGACGCGGGCACGCTGATAATAACGGCAGCCACGGAACGGGATCGCGGGGCCTGGCAGGACGACGAGACAGGCATCGTCTTCGACCGCGACATTCCATTGTTGGGTAGCGAAATGATGTTGCGCGGGATGGAGTCGAGTGGCCGATTGGCCGGTCACCACTGCACGGGTTCCCTCTCGCGCGGTGATCTCGATCTTGTGGCCGTCACCATCCAATAGTCCGGCCGTGAGGTTGATCAAGTAAAGCAACGACGCCGGCTCGGAATCAAAAACGAACGGCGGCATCAGGCGGACCGGGACTTGCTGATAACACGTGCCCAGGCGTGTCTCAACGCCTGAACGAACCAGCTCGACGCGTGCGCCGCCGACTCGTGCTGCCTGGTGCCCGGTGAGATTGTAACTGCGGAATTCGGGGGGTGTCAGGAGCTCTTCGCGGTTGATGCGATTTGCTCGCGCACCCACTTCACCACCTCCTCGACTCCTTGCTTTTGGCGGAGGCTGACCATCAAAAACGGCCGCTCGCCTCGCATCTTCAAGCTGTCCCGGCGCATCACCTCCAGGTCGGCCCCGACGTGCGGCGCCAGGTCGGTCTTGTTGATGACCAAGAGATCGCTGTTGCAAATGCCTGGCCCCCCTTTGCGTGGGATCTTGTCTCCTTCCGCCACGTCGATCACGAAGATGAAGCGATCGGCAAGCTCACGCGAGAAAACGGCGGTCAAATTGTCGCCGCCCGATTCGACTAGCACCAGATCTAGGCCGGGGATCTGACGCTGAAAGTTCGCGACCGCGCTCAAGTTGGCGCTGGCGTCGTCGCGAATGGCGGTATGCGGACAGCCACCGGTCTGGACGCCGACGATCCGCTCGACCGGCAATGCCCCGCTGCGCGAGAGGAATTCGGCATCTTCGTGCGTGTAAATGTCATTAGTAATGACTGCGAGGTTGATTTCGGGCCAGAGAGCGCGGCAGAGCATCTCGACCAAGGCCGTCTTTCCCGAGCCCACGGGGCCGGCCACCCCGATCGTGTAAACTTTGCGCGAGGGCCCCGCATAGCGGGCTGGACCAGGGCGGCCCATGTGATCGTGCGGATGGTCGTGGTCTTTGTGGAAGGCGACGCCCCAGCTTGGAGCACGCCGCCGTTGCCGGGCACGACAGCCCGACAGATCATACCACGGATCATGATCGAAACATTCGAGCATAAAGACGGGTTTGCTCATCGCAGAGAATCTCGTAGAAAGGACAGCCGGCCCCGGCGGTCTCGGGATCACGGTCGACCAGTTCCTGTGCAAGGTGGCGAATGTCGTCTTGCAGATAGGCCAGCACTTGCTGGCCGTGCGTGTGACCGACCGGAATGGCGCGTACTCCCGCGCCAATCATACCCAGGGTTGCCTGGTGCAGGTAGACTGTCAGAACGTCGATGGGCTCGGCGCTCGCAAGGACGCCGAGGAGCGCAAACGCGACCGAGTGGTGCCATCCGCCCCCCGCGTCGGCTTGCGCGTCCGCGAACGGCATCAATCCGCGGGCGCACCAATCCCATGTCGACCCGAGCGTGATCAGTTGTTCGCCCATCTCCCGGCTGGCGCGGCGGGTTGATTGCGGCATGATCGACACGTCCGCCAGATGATTGAGCGCCAGCAATGCGGCGGGTTCGCTCGAGCGCGCGATCCGCCAGCCCGAGGCGACGAGCACTCCCTCGAGCGGTCCCAATGACGTTTGCAGCCATCGCCGTGTCCAGTGCTCGAGACTCTCAGGCCCGTTCACCAACCCACGGGCGATCGCTGCTTCGAGGCCCCACGAATGCGTATATCCGCTGATCGGCAAGGCCGAATCGGAGATTTGCAGCAGGCAAAGATTCATTGTTAGAACAGGAAATAGCGCTGGGTCATCGGCAATGTCGCGAGCGGCTCGCTCGAAACCTTCTCGTCGTCGACCCACACCTGATATGTGTCGGCGTCGACCCGGATCTTGGGCGTCGCCTCATTGCGCTTCATGTCTTTCTTGCCGATGTCGCGGCAGTGCTCGACAGCCACGACCTCGCGTTCGAGGCCATATCGTTCGGCGATGCCGTTTTTGGCCGCGGCCTTCGAGACAAACGACAGGCATGACTTTGACAGAGCCTTGCCGTAACTGGCGAACTGGGGGCGCATATGGACCGGCTGCGGGGTGGCGATGCTGGCGTTGGGGTCACCCATCTGGGCCATGACCAAGAGGCCCCCTTTAAGCACGAGGAACGGCTTCACACCAAAGTATGCCGGTTCATAAATCACAAGGTCGGCCAGCTTTCCGCCTTCGATGCTGCCGACGTGCTGCGCGATTCCGTGAGTGATCGCCGGGTTGATCGTGTACTTGGCGACATAGCGCTTGACGCGCTCGTTGTCGTTGCGTTTGGTGTCGCCCGCCAGCGCACCCTTCTGCACCTTCATCTTGTGGGCTGTCTGCCATGTCCGCACGATGGCCTCGCCGATCCGGCCCATCGCCTGCGAGTCGGAGCTCATGATGCTGATGATGCCACGGTCGTGAAATACATCTTCAGCGCCAATGGTCTCGGCTCGGATGCGGCTCTCGGCGAAGGCCACGTCCTCCGGAATCGACCGCGAGAGGTGATGGCAAACCATGAGCATGTCAAGGTGCTCGTCGATCGTGTTGACTGTGAAGGGCCGTGTGGGGTTGGTACTTGAGGGAAGTACGTTGGGCAGGCCGGCGATCTTGATGATGTCCGGCGCATGGCCGCCGCCGGCCCCTTCGGTGTGAAACGTGTGGATGGCTCGGCCGTTGATCGCCGCGATCGAGTCGTCAATAAATCCACATTCGTTCAAGGTGTCGGTGTGGATGGCGATCTGGATATCGTACTCGTCGGCCACCGCCAGGCTGGTGTCGATCACGGCGAGGGTGGTGCCCCAGTCTTCGTGGAGCTTGAGCCCGCAGGCACCCGCCTCGATCTGGGCCTTGAGCGGCTTGGGCATACTGCCGTTACCTTTGCCGAGTATGCCCACATTGATCGGCAGGCCTTCAAATGCTTGGAGCATGCGCATGATGTTCCAGGGCCCGGGCGTGCAGGTGGTCGCCCATGTTCCCGTGGCGGACCCAGTGCCGCCGCCGATCAACGTTGTGATACCGGACGCGACTGCCACTTCAATCTGCTGCGGGCAAATGAAGTGGATGTGCGTGTCGATGCCACCCGCGGTACAAATCTTCCCCTCGCCGGCAATGATCTCGGTGGCAGGACCAATCACCAACCGCGGATCGACGCCCGACTGAGTCAGTGGATTGCCGGCTTTGCCGACGGCCACGATCCGTCCCGCACGAATGCCGATGTCCCCCTTGACAATTCCCCAATGATCGATGATCACCACGTTGGTGATGACCAGGTCGCAATGCTCCGGACTCATCGCTTCATCAAACGGGCATTGGGCCTGGCCGTCGCGCACGGATTTGCCGCCGCCGAAAATCGCCTCGTCGCCGTAGTGCGCGTAGTCGTACTCGATCTCGATGACCAGTTCCGAGTCGGCGAGCCGAATGCGGTCGCCGACCGTCGGGCCGTATTTCTTGGCGTAGGCTTTGCGGGAGATTTGCACGCTCATCGATCGTTACCCCTGCTTCTTCGAGGTGGAATTGGTCGCAACAAAGCTCGTTATTTGGACGGTTTGTGACCGTATTTCTGATCGACGCAACGCTTGAGACTGGTCTCGCGGGTATAAGGGTCATCGAGACGGCCCGAGACGAGTGCATTGAACCCGTAGACAACTCGACGGCCGGCGTAAGGAATCAGCTTGACCTCCTTGACATCGCCGGGTTCGAACTGCGCGGACGTGCCGCTCGGCAGATCGAGGCGCATGCCGTAGGCCTTCACCCGATCGAAAACCAGCGCCTTGTTGACCTCAAAGAAGTGATAGTGCGCACCGATCTGGACCGGACGGTCGCCGGTATTGTTGACGCTGAGCGTCACGACAGGACGGCCCGCGTTCAGCTCGAGGTCGGGCCCGTCAATCAAGTATTCGCCCGGAATCATTTGCGGTCTCCCAGGAATGGCGGAATAGGTAACTCGGCGCCGATTGTCAGTGGATTGGGTCGTGGATCGTGACCAGTTTGCTTCCATCGGGGAACGTTGGCTCGACCTGGATCATGGAAACCATTTCCGGCACACCCTCCATGACGTCTTTCTTTCCTAAAATCTCTCTACCCGCGCTCATGATCTCGGCCACCGACTTGCCGTCGCGGGCCAGTTCGAGCAGTTCCGCCGTGATCAGGGCGATCGATTCGGGGACATTAAGCTTGAGACCGCGCGCCTTGCGCTTGGGCGACCTGGGCGGCCACGAAGATTAAAAGCTTGTCGCGTTCTTGCGGTGAGAGATTCATGCTGCGAACTCCAAGAGTCGACTGCGTGGAATTTGGGCGGAATTCTCGTCTGAGACAAATGGTGAGTCGTCACGTTGCCGGCACCGCATTCACTCGGAAGAGCCGTTTATCGAGCCAACCGAACAACAGAACGATCCAGGTTGCGAGGACGAAAGGCGCCGTCAGAGCCGGTAGTCCCAGCATCGGCAGCAGGTCGGTAAGGGGCACGGACAGGAGAATCCCCAGAAGCGCTGGGATCACCGACCGCCGCCAGAGAAAGAGCGCGACAGCCGCCAGCGTCGCGTTGTAGCCATACAGCCCCAGCGCAACACTCTCAGGCAGAGTGCGCTCGAACAGGCTTTCTGGGTCGAGTCCAGTCGCGCTCGAGCCATCGTGGTAGCTGCCCAGCAACATGCCGATCACCGAGCCCACCAGCACCCACGACGCGTGCTGCCAGTCGTTCAAGCCGATGCCGATCAAGAAAAGGAGGGCCGTCCAGTAGCTCGCTTGAAACATCACCTGGCTGACGCCGTGAAGCGCCGCCCCAACGTAGCCAACAGTGCCCAGTGGTGGTCCCGCCTCGACCGCGCCGCCCCCATGGCCAGCCCCAGGAAAAACAGACCCCACGTCGTGACGATAAACGGCCCGGTGTATGTCGGGAACGGCACATACCGCCGTGCCAGCCACGTCACGATCGCCGCAACAGCACAGCCGACGACCAGGAGACCGATGCTCACCACACCGGGACGGAAGAAAAAGAGCGTCGCGATCCCAACCAACGTGGAGTTGAATCCATAAATCCCGGCAGAAAGCTCCGATTTGTCAAACTTGAGACCCCAGGCCGTCGCTGTGCCAATCGCGCTGCCCACAACCGCGCCAATCGCCATCGCCGGCGAACTGAACAGAATTCCCAGGACGAAGCATGCGCCCGTCCAGGCATTCTCTTGAAAGAAGACTTGACCCACGCCACGCAAGCCGGCGCGAAGGGGCTCGGGAACTGCGCTGTCCGACAGCGGATACATAGAGACTCAATTCCGAATTAGAGCCATGCAGCCTGGCACGATAATCAGACGTATTCAAAGGCTCAGAGCCGAACCGTCAGTTGACTGGTACCGATAAGTTGGACACGCCAGTGTCAAAAGTCAATTGAGTGGTCAGGCAATTTGCGTTAATGTCCCAGTTGTGGGATCTAAAATCCCTCGCCTTTAGGCGACCACTTTCAGTACGTTTAGGAGATGGAGCATTATCGGAGAACGTCGCACACACGATTTGACCTGAAGTACCACTTTGTGTGGATCACGAAGTACCGCAAAAAGTTGCTGCAGGCGGACGTAGGCGTCCGTCTGCGGCAGATTGTGCGGGATATCTGGTCGGAGCTCGAGGTTGAGATCGTCAAGGGTCACGTCAGCAAGGACCACGTGCATCTGTTCGTATCGTGCCCACCGCATGTTTCTCCGAGCTATGTGATGCAAAGGATCAAGGGGAAGTCCTCACGCAAACTACTGCAAGAGTTCAGCCATTTGAACAAGCAGTGCTGGGGTCGTCATCTGTGGGCCAGGGGGTTTTTCGTCGCGAGTTCTGGGGTGATCACAGATGAAGCGATCATAGAGTACATTCGGACTCAGGACGTTACGAACGCGGATGGAGATTTTCGGGTAGAAGGCGAATAACGCCTCCCAGTCAGTCGGGCTTGCAGCCGACGGCACAATGAACCCACCGGCTTCCAGCCGGTCGGTGGTTCAGTTTCATGAACTAGCGGACTAGCCCACGAACGCCGACCGAGCCGGTGCGCAATTCTTAGATCGCACCCGCAGTCAAATTTGATCTTAAGGCCGCGGAAAATCCACTCGCAAAACTACGAGAGTCGCGCTTGCTCTGCGCAGCGCCGAAACCTTCGCTCGGAGCTCTTCGAGGTCAGGCCGGTACAAGCGGCAGAGCTCTGCTGCGAGCCATGAGTGGCGGTGCGCCTTGGTCAAGCCGGCGACGGCGCGCGGCCCGTATAGCCGGCCTTCGAGCAGCACGAGCGCTTGGACCAGCCAGGTCGACAGCACGAATGGCGCAGTCAGGGCCGGCAACCCAAGCAGTGGGAAATTCTCGGTAAGGGGCACTGAAAGAAGGATGCCGAGGAGGGGAGCAATCACTGATGGCCGCCAGACCGACAATGCCAGCGCCGCCAAGACCGCGTTGTAGCCGTACAGTCCAAGCGCAGCAACTTCCTCGGAGGAGTCGTGGTGGTAGATCCCCACAAGCATGCCAACAAGTGACGCCACAACCGCCCAGCACGCGTGTCTCCAGTTGTTCAATGCCATGCCGGCGAGGAAAAAGAGCGTCGTCCAGATGCTCGCCTGAAACAGGACCTGGCCGATGCCGAAGGCCACAGCCTGGACGAAACTGGCTGTGACCGGCTCGGCAAATTCCACCCGGGGGGCGCCCAGGGCCGGCCCCAAAAAATAGATTGGCCAAAATGTAAGGTTAAACGGAGTGGCGTACGTCATGAACGGGACATACCGGCGCAACACTTCGGTCAGGAGCGCCGCGACGACGCAGCCAAAGAGCATCAGGCAAATACTCACCACGCCCGGCGGGAAAAAGAACAGCGTGGCGATCCCGATCACTGCCGGGTTGATGCCGTATATTCCGGCTTTCAGTACCGATCCGTCGAACTTCAAGGTCCAGGCCGTGGCGCTGCCGATCGCCGAGCCAACAATTGCGCCGAGGGCCATCAGTGGCGAACTCATGGCGATCCCGATGGCGAAGAGAAAGCCTGACAGGGCGTTTTCCTGAAAGAAGACTTGGCCGAGCGACCGAAAAACCACCCGTACCTTTTCCGGAACCTCGACCGCAGGCCATGAAGTTGCGCGTGCCTGAGTATTCGTGCCGCCGGTCATGACTGTTGCTCCAAAGGCGGCCGTCTACTTCAAAACTTCCAGCAACGCCTTTGATGGGGCGATCGCGCCGAAAACGCCCCCCTGCATCGTGATCATCTTGAGCGCTGCCAGGTGGTTGCCATAGTCGGTGGCCCCGCAGCAGTCTTCCAGCAACAAACACTCGTAGCCGCGATCGTTGGCTTCACGCATTGTCGTATGGACACATACATCCGTTGTAATGCCTGTCAAGATCAGGTTTTCAATGCCGCGCAGTCTGAGCATCATGTCAAAATCCGTGGCGTAGAACGACCCCTTGCCGGGCTTGTCGAGGAGTAGCTCTCCCTCAATTGCGGCGAGTTCCGGAATGATCTCCCATCCCTTCTCTCCGCGCACCAGGATTTTTCCGCAGGGTCCGGGATCGCCGATGCCCGCCCCGATCTGCCGCGACCGCCAGCGCTTGTTCGCGGGCAAGTCCGCGAGATCGGGGCGGTGACCTTCGCGTGTGTGGACAACCAGGAAGCCTTTCTTTCGCATCAAGGACATGACCGCGGAGATCGGCTCAATTGGCGCCCGTGTCAACGATAGATCGTATCCCATCGTGTCGACGTAGCCGCCCTTGCCGCAGAAATCGGTCTGCATGTCGATGACGACGAGTGCGGTGTTCGACCTCTCAAGTCGCCCGTTGTACGGCCACGGATACGGATTTGCCTGAACGAAGGCTTCGGCCACGTGATGCTCCTTCGAGGGGAAAGTGGTGGAAATCGGATCTAGCTCGCTGATGAGAATCGGGCGGCTTTGCATCCGCTGTTTTCTTGGTTCATGTCTATTGTGCCTTGGTTTGCTCGAGGTGCCTTTGGTATCCCCTCCAGCCGCCGAACTCGGTGATGTCGTGTGCCGCGCTCGCGGCCGACGATTCAATCAAGAACCCCTTGATGCGCTCGCCGTCTTCCAACTCGACGGTGCCAATCGCTAGAGGTGGTGCCACGGACGCAACGAGTCGTCCGAATCCTTCGAACGGCAGGTCGTAGACCTCGACCTCAATATTGCTACCACTGTCCGCAGTTTGCATGAGACCCGCTCGAGGGGGATTGTGCTCCATCGATGCCAAGAATCGGTAATTGGGAGTGCAGCGAGCAAGGCGTACGAACACCGCATTAAACCCGAGGAGATCGGCGTGAAGCGGCTGGCCTTTCAAATGCGCGGCCGCAACAGCCACGCGCAGGTGATGGGCGGCGAGCGGAACATTTCCGGCGTTGGGCCGGCCTGCCGAAGGCAACTTTGCGGCTGTTGCCCCAAGTCGTAGGTCGAGCTGACGCTGCCAGGCCATGCCGATTTCACACAACCGTCGCTCGCCGCGGGCCGGTCCGATCAGCGTGATGCCGGTGGGAAGGCCGGCCTTGGTAAACCCGCCGGGCAGGGCCAACGCGCTTAATCCGAGCAGGTTGACAAAGTTCGTGTACATGCCGAGTTTCCGACTCCAGCCGAGCGAATCGGCTTGCACCTCGGCAAGCGTCGGTAACGTTGGCGTCGAAGGCACGACAAGCACTTCCGCCTCGTCGAACACCTTCAGACAAATATCCCGCAGCTCCTTGAGACGGTAAATGCCGCGGAATACGTCAACCGCACTAAATTCGGTTGCACCTTCGACAATCGCGCGGACCACAGGGTTCATCTCGGCTGCGTGCGTTTTGAAAAACCCTTCGAGGGACGCCAACCGCTCGACGACCCAAGGGCCATCGTAAAGCAGCGAAGCAACAGCCTGGAAAGGCGTCATGTCGACGTCGATCCGATGAGCGCCGCCTTGCTCGAGTCGTTTGACCGAACTCTTGAATAGCTCTTCGCGTTCAAGATCGCCAAGAAAATCGAGAGCCCTCTCGCTCGGCGTGGCAAAGGTCGTCAATGCGCCCGTGTCCGCCGGAACTTGCGTACCATCTTCTCCGTGCGCGACGGCGAACAGACGGGCAGAGTCCTCCACCGTCAAACTGAGGAAGCTGATACAGTCCAGCGAGGCGCAAGCTGGCACCATGCCTGCATTGCTCAACAGGCCAGGTGTTGGTTTCAGGCCGACAATGTTATTGAATGCGGCCGGTACTCGCCCCGAACCGGCGGTATCCGTCGCAACGCCAAAACTCACGAGCCCGGCTGCCACCGCCACTGCTGAGCCGGAGCTGGAGCCACCGGAGATAAAGGCGGGGTCGAATACATTCTTGCAGGCTCCGTAAGGACTACGGTCACCCATGAGTCCCGTGGCGAACTGGTCGAGGTTCGTCTTGCCGATGGCAATGGCGCCGGCGGCCTGGAGTCGCTCGACCACCGTGGCGGATCGGTGCGGTATATACGTGAACGCCGGACATCCAGCAGTCGTAGGATGCCCGGCCAGATCGATATTGTCCTTGATGGTGAACGGAGTGCCAAAAAGCGGTAACCGCTCGCCGGCTTCCCTCCGCTTGCCAATGGCTCGCGCTTGAACGAGCAATTCGTCGTGCGGGACGACATGAGTCCAGACAGCCTTGTCGGACTAAGCGGTGATGCGCTCGAGGACCAAGCTGACAATGTCCTCTGTCGAGCCCTCTCGGGCATTGTA
This sequence comes from uncultured Isosphaeraceae bacterium, assembly GCA_963850935.1. GTDB lineage: Bacteria > Planctomycetota > Planctomycetia > Isosphaerales > Isosphaeraceae > CAWFRS01. The sequence goes on along the minus strand of CAWKNT010000019.1, from coordinate 117,751 downwards.
GAGTTGCGCCAGGCTCTGGAGGTCCAGGCTCAGACTGTCAGCCGTTAGACGCATTAGAATCTACCTAGATCTCGCGATGACAGATTTATGAAAATACTCCACGAATTGAGCCGCGTAATCCTGGTGAGTGTATTCCGCACGCTGAAGCAACGTTGTCACAATCCGGTCTCCGTCGTGATCGCGGCTATTCACGTATATCGACAGGAACGCCACTGTCATACCGCGGATACATAAAGACTCAATTCCGGAACAGGGCCTTGATGCCCGATACGCACTTCAAGGAAGGTTGAAGGCTCGGATCCGAACCTTCAGTTGACTGTTGAGGTCAGCTTGGACGAACGGTTGGCGCAAATCAATCGTGTGGTGACGCAAATTGCGCAAATCTCATGAAATGACCGATCACCGCCAGACGCCTACCAAGCCGGTGCGCAATTCGTAGATCGCACCCCCTACCAAACTTGACCTCTGGGCCGCGGAAAGTCCACTCGCAAAAGTACGAGAGTCGCGCTTTGCATTGCGCAGCGCCGGTCGCAAAGAGCCCGCGCAGATGCGGAATGCCTTAGGGAGGGAAAACGGTCGTGCGGGATGAGATCCGGATTGGCAGCAGGATCGCTGACTCGTTGGCGGTTCCATCGTGTCGGTCTTCGCGAACGGCGCGATCAGAAGTCCCGGGCCGCGTGTCCTTCCGCAGCACATCGGCTCCCAAGCAGAAACTCGCTCACTGAGGTCTCGTCGTAGTAATCCGTTCCGGCAATTCGTTAGCTGCTCAGCCACCGTTTTCCCCTTTCGTCGACGAGAAGTCCGAAAAGTGACCGCTCAAGGACCGTTTATCTCCTTGAGGAAATCCATGCGAATCGAGCTGCGCTGAGCGCAACTCCGGTCAGATCGAGCCGATGCCCGCGCGAATGGCGTAATGAACCAGTTGCACGGTGTTCTGCAGGCCAAGGATCTCCATCAGGCGGGCTTTGTGAAACTCGGCGGTGCGGCGCGAAATGCGTAGGATGACTGCGATCTCCTTGGCGGACCGGCCGTCGGTGACGAGTTGGAGGACTTCCCTTTGGCGCGGCGTAAGTTCACCGGATCCGTCCACACCAGACGGGGCGCCGCGCCGGTATGCGTCGACGAGGTCCGCAGCGATCTGCGGCGTGATGTATGTTCGCCCCTCCAAGGCTTCCTGAATGGCTCTTACCAGTTCGGATGCGGCCGAGTGCTTGAGGACGAAACCGTTGGCGCCGGCTTCTAGTGCCCGCGCGGCGTAAGTGACATCGCGGTGCGTGGTCAAGAAAACAAGTTTCGCGCGGCAGCTCTCATTCTGCAGCCGGCGAGCGGCGTCGATCCCGTTAAGGGATGACATCGAAATATCAAGGACGATGACGTCGGGATCAAGCCGTTTCGCTGCAGCGACAAGCTCCCCCCCGTCAGACACTATTCCCACCACATCAAAGAGAGGTTGCAACAAGCTAGAAAGACCTTCCAACAACATGCGGTGGTCGTCGGCGAGCAACACCTTGCGCCTCTTCATGCGCGGCTCCTGTGCGATGGAACACTCAACGTGACTGGTTTGATAGCGGATTCAGTTTAGCTCGCCACGCTCTCGCCTCTTCGGTTTTCCCCCAGGCTTCGTAGAGTCGCACGATTCGCTCGCCGGCATGTGCCAGGTAGATCTTCTTTGATGCGGGGAGTCTTGGTTCGCGTGCCCTCATCCCTTCATAGCCCGCACGGAGCAACGGCTCGGCATCGGCGTATTTCGCCTGGCCAAGCAGGCTGCCGCCGAGCAGACTCTGGGTGTCGAATCGATTCCAGTCGTCGGGGTATCTCGCGTCCCAGATCGCCAGACTCTCGCGGAGGAGCGGGTCGGCGGCTGCCCACTTCCGTTGCGCCAGGAGATTCCGGCCCACGGCGGATAGGGTCTGAGCCACTCGGGGATGCTCAACGCCCAGCGTTGTCTTGCGCGATGAGGACTTCACGAAACAACGATTCGGCACGGGCGCATTCGCCTCGTGCTTGGCAGGCACCGGCCAGATCGAAGCGCGTCGTGAGCGTGCTGGGATGATCGGAACCTAGCTTCGCGGTCTCGGCGCTCAGCGTGCGCTCGAGCAGCAAAATCGCGCGGTCTAGCTCACCGGCGAACTGGTATGCCAGCGCGAGGTTGTTCTGGCCGGTGAGCGTGTCGGGATGGTCAGTGCCAAGTTTGGCGGAACGCGCCGCCAGCGTGCGCTCGAAGAGCGGGATTGACCGGTCCAACTGCCCGGCATCACGATAGGCGATAGCCAGGCTGTTTTGCGGGATGAGCGATCGAATGTGGTCGGGCCCGAATTTTGCCGTCAGAATCGCCACCGTCCGCTCCAGCACCGGGATCGCGCGGTCAAATTGACCAGCGTCGCGGTAGGCATTAGCGAGGTCGTTCCGGCTGATGATTGTATTAGGGTGGTCGGGGCCGAGCCTGGCCGTCTGGGCCGCCAGCGTTCGCTCGAAAAGCGGAATCGCTTGGTTCAACTGGCCGGCGTCACGGTAGGCGGATGCCAGGATGCTTTGAGTGATGAGGACTTTGGGGTGGTCGAGGCCGAGCTTGGACATCCCCATCTCCATCGTCCTCTCAAGCAGCGGGATTGCACGTTCATCCCGTCCGGCGTCACGGTAGGTAATCGCGAGCGTGTTGCGGCTTGCGATTGTGTCGGGATGGTCGGGGCCGAGCTTGGACATCTGCATCGCCACGGTGCGCTCGCTCAGGAGCAGAGCGCGTTCAAGTTGGCCGGTAACCCGATAGCTGTTTGCGAGGTTGCTCTGGCTCACGAGCGTGTCGGGATGATCGGGGCCGAGCTTGGCCGAACGCGCCGCCAGCGTTCGCTCGAGCAGCGGGATTGCACGGTCGTGCTGTCCGGCGGCCAGGTAGGCCAGGGCGAGGCTGTTCTGGCTACTGAGAGTGTCGGCGTGATCGGAACCGAGATGCGCCGCCCGCAATTTCCACGCTCGTTGCACTTGCCGGATCGCGAGCACCGGTTCGCCCAGGTCGTAGTAGGTTTGACCCAACACCGATCGTACCGACGCCTCGGTGGTCGGTTGGTCCGGGAACGCCTCAGCGATTTTCGGCTCCGCGACGTCCACCACCGTGCGCATGGTCACGTCCCTACCGAGTGCCCTATCCAGGCCCTCTGGACGAGCGGCCGAGAGCACCTGGTCCAGCAAAAAGTCCAGCACGGTCTTGGCCGCGGCCGCGGATCGTTCGGCCCTCTCGCCTTCATCTTTTGCCTGGGTTTCGGCCGCTACCGCTCGGTCGCGCTCGAGCCTCGATCGCTCCTCCGCGATTTTCGCGCGCTTCGCCTGACTGATTGCGACGGCTTCCGCCCGTGTCGCTCGGATTGCCTGTACGCTGCTGAGAACGGCCCCGACAAATAAGAGCATCGCAAACGAGCCGAAAGTCACGAGCGCCGCCCGGTTTTTGCGGGCGACTTTCATGAGCCGATACGAAGCCGAAGGCGGGCAGGCTTCGACGAAGTCACCCTTCAAGTAGCACTCGACATCGCGAGCGAAGTCACTCGCCGTTTGATAGCGCCTGGTCCGATCCTTCTCAAGCGCCTTCATCACGATCCAGTCGAGCTCACCTCGTATCAGCTTCGTCAGCCGCTGGGGATCTGACTTCCGCTGGGCTGAGATGATGGGAAGCGCATCGTTGGTTTCCCTCAACCGTGTGCTGGGCTTGGGCGGATCTTCTTCGCGGATACGGCGCAGGATATCGGAATAGGCCAATCCCAGCGTCTGTTCCCGCTCTAACGGCGTCGTTCCCGTTAGCAGTTCATACAAAAGCACACCGAGTGAGTAAATGTCACTGCGGGTATCGACGTCGAGTGCGCTCATCTCAGCCTGCTCGGGACTCATGTATTCAATTGTGCCCACGATCGTGCCCAATTGTGTGAACATGGTCCGCAGGGTCACTCGCTCTCCAATCGCCTTGGCCACTCCGAAGTCGATCACCTTGGCGATGGGTCGGCCCTCGTAGAGCGTGACCAGCACGTTCGAGGACTTGATGTCGCGGTGGATGATCCCGTTCTGGTGGGCATGCTGGATCGCCTGGCAAGTCGAGACGAATAGCTCCAGTCGCTCCCTCGTTGTGAGCTGATTTTGGTTGGAGTACTCCGTAATCGACACGCCGTGCACGAGCTCCATAACGAAGTAGGGCCGGCCGGCGTCGGTCGTCCCAGCATCGAGCACGCGCGCAATGTTCTGGTGATCCATCATGGCCAAAGCCTGGCGCTCGGCCTCGAACCGAGCGATGACCTGCTCTGAGTCCATGCCAGGTTTGATGATCTTGAGTGCGACCCGTCGTCGGACGGGCTGCTCTTGCTCCGCCAAGTAGACAGCGCCGATGCCCCCCGATCCGATTCTTTCGAGGAGCTTGTATGGGCCGATACAACAGCCCGGCCACTCTGTCATGCCGTTCGACGCGGCCCGTGCTGCGGTCACTCGCGACGGCAATTCACCGCGCGGCACCGGGGGCATGCCGAGCGTAAAATCGGCGCCGGAATCGAATTCGGCAACGCCATCGTGTCGAGCAACGCTGGGCCATGACGGGGGAATGGGGCGGACAATCGGCTGATCGAGGAAACGATCCGGTTCATCGTGAGAATGCAGTAATGCGAGAACTCGGCGCCGCAACTCCAAATCGGACGCGCATTCGCGATCGACGACGGCCGCGCGATCGGCAGCGTCTTCGAGCTCAGCAGCCAGCAGGAATACGGCCTGCACGCGTCTCGGATCGACTGGCATAGGGATGCTCCGCTTGTCGGTATTACATTTCTATGCGCCGTTCGCGGCCAACCCTGTCGAACTTTTTCAAAAGAATGTGTCAACCACCGAGGGCGTCGCGCAGCCAGGCACGGGCATAGGTCCATTTCTGGCGGGCCAGGTACACGGTGATGCCGAGGGTCGCCGCGATTTCCTCGTGCCCCAAGCCGGCAAACTGGCGGAGCTCGACCACCCTGGCGGCGACCGCGTCTTCGAATGTCAGGCGGTTAAGGGCCTCGTCGAGCGCCAGCAAGTTGTCATCCTGATCAGCGGCAGCCTGGTCGACGAGGTCGACTCGACGAAGACGACCGCCACGTTTTTGTCGGGCCTTGCGCCGCGCCGACTCGACCAGTATTCGTCGCATCGCCACAGCCGCTGCAGCGAAGAAGTGACGGCGGCTGTCCCAGCGCTGCTGATGCTCGACGTCCACGAGCCGAAGGTAGGCCTCATGAACGAGTGCCGTTGCCTGGAGCGTATGACCGGGCGCCTCTTGTCCCAGCTTCTGGACGGCAAGCCGATGGAGTTCCTCATAGACCAAGGGAAGCAATTGGTCTGCGGATTCGGGTACCCCCTGCCCGATCGCCGAGAGCACCCGCGTGACGTCTGTCATCGATGGAAGTCCCTGTGGTCTCCCCGGACTGACAGATCATCCGAGCACTTTGACCGCGCCCGTGCGCAGTTCGTATACTGCGCCGACGACCTTCAATTCGCCCGTCTTGGCGAACTTCGAGACGATCGGATCGAGATTCTTGAGACGCTCGACGCCTTGCGCGATATTGGCGTTTGTAACGTTTTCGAGTTTGTTACCCGTATTGCCCTGCACGGCACGCACGGCCGGCCGAATCGGGTCGATGAGGTCGCCGATCGATCCCGGGAGGGCGTCGTTGGCGTCGATGTGTGCGATGGCGGCTTTCACCGCCCCGCACTCGGTGTGGCCCAGCACCATGATGAGCCGGGCGCCCAGCTCGGCGACTGCAAACTCGATGCTCCCTTTCACCGTGGGGCCCGCGCCGCTGACGATGTTCCCGGCCACTCGCACCACAAACAGGTCGCCAACGCCCTGGTCAAACACCAGCTCCGGCGCCACCCGCGAATCGGCGCACCCGACTATGATGGCTAACGGCGCCTGTCCCTCGGCCAGGGCCGCGAAGTCCGCGGGCGTCCGCCCTGGATGGACTAACTGACCGCTCACGAACCGCTTATTCCCCGCGAGCAGTCGGGCGAGCACAGAGTCGGGGTCGCGGGCCACAGCCTGTTGTCGCTCTGCCCGGCCGGCCAACGGCAGCGCGAGCCCAGTCGCTCCCACGGCGAGTCCGGTGAGTCGCACGAAGTCGCGGCGCGACGAACGGTATAGTGATCGCATGACCAATCCTTCTTATGAACGGAGATTCGGGCTCGGCCTAGACAACTGCGGCATCGACCAGTGTTTTCGGTCTCGCGAGCGTGCCGAAACTCGGCGAACGATCGATGCGATCTGACACCTGGCAGAAGTGGACAGGGGCACGTGGAGCGCGACGTTGCCAGCACTTTGATCGCACGGCGACATTCGCGCACACTCTTGCAAACAACCTAACAACGGTGGAATTGCTCGGTCAAGGACCTGCTGCCTGAATTCGCCGCCTCAGAAATAGAGCTGAAACCGCAGCCAGAACATGTCCGCGGTCTTCTGCAAGCCACCAGGACGGAACTGGACCGGGTCGGCGAAATTGCCATGCAACCAGAACATATACATTTTGATGTATTCGTTCCAGTACCAGTTCAAACCGAGTTCTGTCGTAATAGCCTGATTGGACCAGAGATTCGGGTCGGCGAACCCGGATGTGAAGATCTTTTCTCCCAGGCTCAGCTCGCTGACGCGGCTGACCAGTTCCCACGCACCCGGACCGATTGGGTCGCCTTTTTTGGTCGGAATGAACGGGCGCAGCGGAGTGACCCTGCTCCGCCTCGTTACTTCCTCGCCAGTTAGAAAATAGCCTCCGACCACATAAAAGCCCGAGAACGGCACTTGCACCGATCCCGGGTGTGCGGATGTCGCGTAGCCCGCATAGCCGTATTGCCACTCGCCGATCAGCGACAGGCTCTTGTAAAAGTACGCCGCATGGACCGACCCCAGCAACCGGTCCCCGCGCTCGATCACGTTGGGGTTCAAGATCAGGAACGGGGTGACGCCGAACCCCGGCACGTCGCCATTCGGGCCGCCCGCACCGATGCGGAAGGCCGCAGGCACAGGGGCCTGGTCCTGATGGCCGACCGCGAACGAAGTGCCCACATTGAGCGCCTTGGCAAAATCGAGCGATTCCGATTCCTGAAACGGTCTGGCATTCAAGAACGTGACGAAGTCAACGGTATTGGCGGGATTCTCAAACGAGTTGCGCGAGCCATTGAATATTCCCGCCGCGTAGTCGAGCCGTTTGTCGAACAAGTAACCCCAGCCCATCAGCCCAATCTGCCGGCCCAGGCCGACGTTGGTCGTGAACAGCGACCGCTCGGGCGTCGGCAGCCAGTAATTCGAAATCGCATATTGGTCGTAGGTGAACGGAGTAAAGTAGCGGCCAATGCGGATCTGAAAACGATCGTCAAAATGCAAATTGACGAAGGCATTGAGAATGTTGATCGTCCCGCCCAATCCCCGATTGATCGATAGTTCGTACTCGATCCGCTTCGTGATATTGCCGTCAAAGAAGATTCGCTGGCGGGGCAAGAAAATGCCGCTGTTGGCCGGGACCTGCTCGCGTTGACCCCAGATCCGGGCGTCAAACTGTGATTCGAGATGGATGCGAAACTGAAATTCATCATCGGGGGTCGCCCATTGGAAGCCGGGGCCGAACGTCCCCGTAAGCGGCATTCTCTTGGTGCCGGACAAATCCGTGACGGGATAGCCGGGTGCGGGCGTATAGGGAATAAACTGCCCTTCGGTGTAGTCCGGCACGGGCGTGTCGGGGTAACGCGACGGAGCGGTGTTCACTGGCGGAGCCGTCGCGTTCGGCGAATCAAGTTTGCTGCCGTCTTTCTCGGCGGCATTGGAAGAAGACGACAGCTGATCGATTTTCTGGAGAAGCTGCTTCATTTGCGCGTCATGTTCTCGGTTGGACTTCTCCAGTTGCTCGGCAAGCTTCCTGTTCATTTCCTCCATCGCCCGCAGCCGGTCGGCGAGTTGTTCCACAGTTACGGGCATGGCAGGTGGCGATGCTGGCGAGGCGTCAGGCTCATTAGCCGGAGTCATGGGTAATGGCAGGGGCGCTTGCTCAAGATCCTGCGACCGGGCGGTCGCGGAAAATGCGGCCGCGGCAACCCACAAGCCGAACACAGTGCGTGCCATATGCCTGCGTGATCGCACGCGTGTTTTGCTCCTGACCGTGACGCCGGCGGTTGACTCGACGCGTTTGGACGCGATTTCTGCACTGCCCGGACATGATCGGATGGGCACTGCAAGTCGAGATGGCAGCCGGCTATCGTCGAGCCCGGCATCATTTGTCCGTCAGCCCGGCGCGTACCGCTTCACGATGTGGGACCCAAATGATATCCGGAGCGAGGTTTTCTCACAATTCCATTACAGTTTCCCCGATCCGCAAATATCCTTGAGTAACCGAATCGACCGAGCCGATTACTTCCAACAAGGACCGCGCAGAGCAACCGCCCGGGGTCCTCTGCGTTCGCCGGTTCGATGCATGAGATGATCGACCTCCAGCGGCGTCGAAGAGGAGGAAATCTGTGCCTCACCCGTTATGCATTCCTCTTCTTTGCCGAGCATCGACACGGATGGCGGGCGTACGAACGTCGCCACGGAACTAGCCGGTCGCAGGCGCGTCTGTGATTCGCCCCGGCCGGAATTAGGCACGAGGAATATGCAGGGCCAAGCTCACCGCACTGCCCTGTCAGCCTTCGCTCTTTCGCTGGCCGCTTATCGGAAAATGTCACAGGGCGTTTAAAATCGGTTTTGAGCGCCAATTGGCATCGCTATTAGAAATGTCCCGGCCGGAGTTCCGCAAAATAATCGTCCGGGCGGCTGAACCACACCCTCAAAAGAAGAGTTGAACCCGCCACCAAAACGTGTTCGCGGTGGTCTGGTACTTGCCCGTGGCATAAGTGACGGGATTGTTGAACTCGGCATGGTTCCAGTCGAACACCATCTTCACGTACTGCGTCATGTGCCAGTTGATGCCGAGGTCGGTCATCCAGAGCCGGTTCGCGTTCCCCATCGTGTCTGCAAGCCCGAAGCTGTAGATGCTTGAGCCGATATCCATGTAGTTATACCGCGCGAAGACTTCCCAGGCGCCGAGCCCACTTTCGCCTGGTCTTAGCGTGAACGCGTGCTTGGGCTTGACGACGCCCAAGCCGCTTCGTCTTTCTCCAGTCAGCAGGTAGGCGGCTGTAACGTAATAGCTCTCGACAGGGACGCGGATGTGTTGGGTCAGAGTCGCCGCGTTTAACGTGTTGGCGTAGTCCTGATAGCCGCTCTGCCATTCGGCGATGAGTGCAAGTGGCCCGTAGAACCACGCGGTGTGCAGATCCCAGAAAGCCATTGGCCCTTGCAGGCGGAACTGGGGGCTATTGAGGGCCAGAAACGGAATTCCGAGGATGTCGTTGCCCGTCGTCGGCACGACAGTCCGCAACGTCGACGGCACCGCGGGCTGAGCATTCGTGCCGGTGAACACCGAGCCGCCGATATTGAAGTTCTCGAGCAGGGAATCTCTCCACTCGCCGAAAGGGTGGGCATTCACATAGGCCGAGAGGAACTTCCCGTCCTGGTTCGCGAGGAACCCGTTGCGGTTGCCATTAAAAATCCCGGCGGCGTACTGGACCCGGCTCACTTCGTCGAAGTTCGGGCCGTTGAAGAGCTGGCCATAGGCCATGAGGCCCACGTCGCGGTTCTGACCGAAGTTATTGAAAAACAGCGATCGTTCGGGGGTAATCAATCCCTGGATCGGCTCGATGAAGAACTCGTACGTGAAAGGCGTTTTGAATCGGCCCACGCGGAATTGAAGACGCCGGTCATAGTTGAGGTCGAGGAACATATCGAGCCCGGCCACGGAATCGAAGCCCTGCTGAAGCGAGGCCATGAACCCGATCTCCTTGGTGATGTGGCCGGTGAAAATCCACCGCTGGCGGGGGATCCCGAATGTATCGTGGATGGAGTCCTGCCCGCCCTGAAGATAGCCGCGGTAGTCGAGTTGGGTCAGATCGTGGATCTGGAGAACGAATTCGGCGTCGTCGGTGATCAGCTCGAAGCCTGGTCCGAATCGGGCGCAGACGCGCTTGTCTTCGAGCGTTGCCGGCGAGTCGAATCCATTCTGTGGCCTCGGTACGGGCGGGAACGATCCACCTGGCACTCCGACCCCACCTAACCGCGACCAGCTTTGCCGCGGGACATCACCCGCTTCCACCGCCCCGGGCGACCGGTGTGACACCCGGCTCGGACGGCGGAAGTCCCGACCCCTGGAACCCGCCGTCGGATGGCACGGAGGCCGGCTGGGATGAGGCCGTGCCGCCCGGCTCGATGGCCCCGAACTTGCGCTGGAGCCGATCCACGACCAACTCGAGCTGGCGAATTCGCTCCTCTAGCTGGGCCTCGCGTGGCGTCGGTGCGCCCGCCGGAATCGACGCCGCAGGCAAGGGCGACGGACCGTCGTTAGATGCATTAGCCGGTCCCGCCGGCTGGGCCAATGACGGACTCGGGCTCAGCGCCGCGAATGCCACACAGCACACCACCCACACGCCCCGGAACCGTTCGTACGATCTGGGCATGAAAGTTTCCTGCCTCATGGCCGCCCCGACCACTCGATCGGAGGATCGTCCAGCAGCATGCCTAGTACCGGCCTCGAAAACCGGCGGCATTGGCTCTAGCCCGATCGCAAAATCCCGCGAGATCCGAGGTACAAGAATTCATATCCAATCATATATTATGTCTTGTATACATTTCAATAGAGATGCACGCTCTTCGAGATTCATGCCTTAAGGCTGTTGAGAGCTTTCGGTGACCCCTCAGTGAGATCGACACCCATGCCCCGCGGACCGGAGACGGTCCCGGCCGGAGCCTCGTTTGGGTCGCTGCCGATCGTCGATTCGACGGCGGGTTGTCGATGCATCCATTCCGCGTCGTGCGCGCAGCCTTGCAGAACGAATGCCAGGATCGCGACCGTACGTTTGATCATCATCGGACTCACGTTTGACGCTGGAGCCGGGATGCCGATTATCCGGATTATTCTAATTTCTCGTCATTCTTCGGCGGCGACGTGAATGTTTTCCCAACAGCCACGCCGTTTCCGCGTGAATCGGGCGTACATCCATGCTTGACCCAGCCGCGCAGCAACTCGGAAGAATTTCATCAGAGTGACCGCTCTAGGGTCGATCTTCGGATACTTTGGAACGGCTACGGGCCGGATGCCGCACTCGGAACGAATCACCGCGTCGCTGGCGGATGCGGGGCCGTGGTTCGGGTCGGTATCGCCGTGAATTGCTGGCTAGAGCTCTCTCTGAGCCGGCAGGTGTTCTCCGGTGGCCTGGCCGATTCCCAACTTTGGTCCAACCAGGCCACTCTAATCGACGTCGGCGTTAACTGGTATCTAAATAAGTTCGTCAAAATATATCTGGACTGGAAGTATGCAATTTTCGGTCAGCCAGTGATGTGTAGCCCCGGCCATTTCTCGACGACGAACACCACGTATTGGGCGCGATTCCAGGTGTACTACTGAGACAGAATGGCGACCGCGCAATCATCGATCGCACGTCCGCTCTCTGATCAGGCTGGCGCCAGTGATTTTATTAGCGTCTGGGCCGCGACGAGATCTGGCGTCGTAAAGCCTTCGGTGTAAGTGTCGTACACGGCCGCGACAGCCTGCCGGGCCTCATCACGCTGGCCCTGCCGCGCCATGAAGCGGGCGAGACTCATCGTGGCACGCAGCTCCCATGCTCTACTCTTCTGCCGCCGCGCCGACTCGATAGCCCTCGCGAAGCACTCCTCAACGTCGACGACCTGATCGGGCGACTCGGCCAGCAGCAGTTCGCCGCTCAGACGGTGCAGCTCGGCATCCTGGTAGCGCTCGTCGTTTTTCGCGGCGATGGCCAAACCCTCATCGAGCGCTTTGCGAGCGTCGTCGAACCGGCCTGTCTGCATGTACGCAGCGCCAAGCGTGCTCAGCTGGAATGGAAGGGTCAGTTCGGCGCCGGTGGCCCGAAAAGCAGCGTGGCCTTTCCAGAGCAGTGGCAGAGCTTCTTCTGCGGCACTTCTTAGCAACAGTCCGGCGCCCTTGAAGAATGTGCCAGTGGCGAACCAGAGTGAAAAACCTTGTTCGGTCGCGATCGAGATCTCTTCGTCGGCGGCCGCCTGGACCTCGGTCCCCAACAGGCAATACTGGCACAACCACGCCGTGTGGTGCAGGGCGTACGCGAGACTGAACGGATGGCCGATCTCGCGAGCCAGTTGCAGCGTCTCGCGCGTTGAGCTTCAGAGCTTGATCCGGGAATCCTAGTTGCCAAAGTGCCACCGCCAAGTTGGAGCGACAGGTGATGCCGGCATCGTGTCCGGTGTGGACAGCCCAAAATTTGGTGCGCGCGCGGTCGTCATATTCCGTTACTGCCCTCTCCAATCGGTCGCGCGCCATGCGAAATCGGCACGATAGAGCATCGTCTCACCGGACATGAAAAGCGCTTCCATCGTGATTCCGGGATCGTCGCGTTGACCAGCAAATTCGTTCCCTTGAGTGGCAAGGTCCATGCTTAGTCGGAGATCGCCGCGCACGAAATGCCATTCCCAGATGCCAAGAATGATCGCGAACAAATGGAGGGGCTGCCCAACCCGCTGACATAGCTCACGCGCCCTTTGCAAAACTGGGCCGACCTCGGGCGCGGCATATCCGCGCGACGCGATGTAGGCGGTTCCCAGCGGACTCAGCAGCTCCAATTCCCGAGCGTCCCGACTCGGGAAATTCGCCCAGCGTCTCCAGCAGCCCGAGACCTCGCGTCAAATGGCTGATCGCCTCGATTTCCGCTGATCGCTCTCGCGACCTCAGGCCCCCCTTGAGCCAGTAGCCGATTGCCTTTTCCGTCAGGCCAGCCTCGGTGCAATGGTAAGCGAGCAACTCCGGTTGTGTCGCGGCGGTCTGCGGGAAATGTGCTTCCAGCGCTGCGGCGATCCTACCATGGAGCGGCTGTCGTTTGCTTTTGACCAACGCGTTATAGAGCGCATCTTCGAGAAGCGCGTGTTTGAAGATATAAGTGCACCGTGGTGGCTGCCCTTTCGGGTACAAGATCTCCGCTTGCACCAGCTCAGCCAGCTCCGCCCGAAGTGTCGCTTCGTCATGGGCGGCGACGGCAGCCAGCAACTCATAGCTGAACTCGCGGCCGAGCACCGCGGCGATCTGGACCACCTCTTGGTCACCCACCATCCGGTCGAGGCGGGCCATGACAAGATCCTGAAGCGTCGCGGGGATCTCGTGCGCCGGCAAGGCCATGACCTGAGCGCCGACTGGCGCGCCTCGTCCAACATCCCGGACTCTTGGACCGTTTTCGTGAATTCTTCGACAAACAGAGGCACTCCGCGGGTTCGATCGCAAATCTGCGTGATCAGCGGCTCGGGAACGGCACACCCTGTCCTTTTTCGCATCAGATCGCCGACCTGCCGCCGCGTCAGGCGGTTAAGGGCCAGGCTCGTCTGGTGGGCGAGCGCGGGCCAAGGTGTCTGAAACTCGGGTCGAAAAGTGAGCAGGGTGAGGACACGGTTGTGCAGGCCTTCGGCGAGGAACTGTCCGAGAAACGCAAGCGAAGACGCATCGATCCAGTGCAGGTCCTCGACGACAAACAGGACCGGCCGCCGGTCGGAGTACGCGCGAAGCCACTCGCGGAGAACTCGAAAGGTTTCTTCGCGTTCCCGCACCGGGGACAATCCCACCGGCGGAAATCGGTCGTCCGGCGGAAGGGACAGGAGCGCCGCGAACAATGGCACGACATCGGGATGGTCCAGCTCGTATTCTGCCAGATGGCGGACCAGCCGGTCGAACCGAGCGGCGGGCGACTCGTCGGCACCGAAGCCAAGGAGGCGCTCGAAGAAGTCGGCGGCCGGGTATAAGCCACTATTCTGAAATTGCGGCGCACAGCGCCACTCGACGACGGGAGAGTCCTGCACCGCCTGGGCGCTGGCGGACGACGGGTGGCTTGCTAATTCCGGCGTCGCTGAGCCCCCCTGCCCGTGGACATGCTGCTTCAGCGTGTACACGAGGCGCGACTTGCCCAGGCCCGGCTCGCCGATGAGCAGCACGACCTGACCCATGCCTTCCTGAGCCTGTTCCCAGCGCTCCTTCAGCAGACTCATCTCGTGGTCGCGGCCGGTGAGCGGCGTCAGCCCGGCCGGCCCCGCGGCGTCGATCGCGCTACGCGAGAGCGTCGCTCCCTTCACGCGGAAGAGCTCGACAGGCTGTGCCACCCCTTTGATCTTCTTTTGGCCAAGGGTCTGGCAGTTGAACTGTCCCTGGATCAAGCGGTGGGTGGCCGCGCTGCAAACGATCTCACCGGGTTCGGCCACGTCCTCGAGCCGGACGGCTACCTGCCGCGCCTCTCCGACCAACGAAATCGCCTCCTCCACCGCCTGCACAACCGCCGGCCCAGTGTGAATGCCGACCCATGGATTCAATTCCAACTTTTGGTCGGATAGGATCAGCTCGCCCAACGCCTTCAGTTCCTCGAGAAGGTCGAGGCCCGTTCGCGCGGCGCGAATTGTTCCGTCCTCGAACGCTACGGGATAACCGAAGCAAACCAGCAACCCCTGCTCGTTGCATTGGACGATTGTCCCGTCAAACCGGCGCACGGCCTGCTCGCAGGCTTGCTGAAACGCTCGCTGCACCTTGGCCTGGTCCTCCGCGTCGAGGTTTTCCAGATAAATATCGGCCTCAAAAAGCTTGCAGCCACACACGAGTACAGTCACCTGTCGGCGCTCAGCTTCGCGCGCGCCTTGGCGTCGGGAAACGGACGACGTGATTCCGACCTGCGATAAGGGGGCCCGTGCAGAGAGCGGTTCGCCCATCGGAGTTACAGCGGGGAACAGCCGGGATGACGTTGGCGAGGCCGGACCGGCAGCGGCCTGGCACATCCGGCGCAGTTCGTCCGCGAAATCCGACGCGGTTGTATATCGGTCAGACAATCGCTTGGCGAGCGCCTTTAGACAGACCCGCTCCAGCTCGGGTGGAATTTCGCGGACGAGTTGACGAGGGGGCTGTGGCTCGTCGTCATGGACCTGCCGTAGCAGCTCGCGAGTGGTGCTTGCCCGGAACGGCACGATACCGCAGAGCATTTGGTAGAGCACTACTCCGAGACTGTAGACGTCGGTACGACCGTCAATCCGGTGTGCCTCGCCCGCGACCTGCTCGGGCGCCATGTAGGCCGGGGTGCCGGACACGGCGCCGAGCTCACGTCCGCCCGCTGCCGACTCGTCCAAACCTAGCCCAAAGTCGACAAGGACGGGCCCGCGGTCCGACGTGAGGATAATGTTCGCTGGCTTGACGTCGCGGTGGACGGTGCGCCGGGCGTGGGCGTGTGCCAGCGCATCGGCCAATGCAGCCGCGATGAGTGCTGCCTCGTGCCAGCTCGGCGAGTTGTGTTTGAGCCACTCCGAAAGGTCATGGCCCTGCAGATAATCCGAGACAATGTACACCTGCCCGTCGTGCACGCCGAAATCGTGGATGGTCACGATGCCGGGGTGGCTCAGCCGTGCAAGCCTGCGAGCTTCATTGAGGAACCGTTCGGACTCAACTTGCGACTCGGCGGGGCGACATCGAAGGACCTTGATCGCCACAGGCCGGTCGAGTTGCGTGTCGTGGCCGAGGTAAACCGTGCCAAAGCCACCAGCTCCGAGGGCCTTCCGCACTTGATAACGGCCGAACGCCTCCGGTGGGGGTGCGTCGACCATCGGAGTTGCCGCCCCAGTTTGCGAGTGCGCAGAAAAGTCTCCGGTCTGGTCCCAGGCGCTCGCCGACCCCATCGGGTTGACGGCCGGAGCCTGTACGCCGGAATCCGACTGCTCCACGACATTGCTCGCACGCTCGTTCGAGAAGTATTTGCGCGTCGGATCCAAATTGTTCTCCGTCGTTCGCCGCGGATCCTGTTGTCGAACCGATTGCCGAGCAAGCGGGCAGGAACGGCCAAACGGGTGGGACCCCAAAAGCCGCCGATCGCCGGAACTCGGTTCTCGACGTCGGAATTACCTTTAATAGATGCGCCATTCGCGGCCAAAGCTGTCGAAGAATCTCGACAAAACTCTAGAGCCCCCGAAAGCCGCTCGGAGCCAGGCGCGGCCGTAACTCCCTTTGTGGCAGCCCAAATCCCCGGTGACGCCGAGGGTCGCCGCAGTCTGCTCGTGCACCAGCTAGCCCGGCAATCCGGCGGAGCCCAACCACGCCAACCGACTCCACAACCTTCATCCGTACGCCACATCATACCCGGTGGCGACGAATTCGGGCGACGGGTGCATTTCCAATTGATTCTCGCGAGCCGGACCAAACGGGATTGGGGTCCGCGGCCTTTTTACTCAACGCAAGAAAAATTGCCGCTGACAGTGTTGAAGTTGCAGACGGTCGCCACGTGGTTTTATAAGAAACAGCAAGCCCTTGAAGGCTCAACATCGGATAGCTATCGTAGACCTTTCCCAGACAATTTGAGTCGCCCCGCTTGATCCTGATCTATCTTGAGTTATTGTGTGCAGAATTGTCTCAATCATCGTTTGCTCGCTTGTCCGAATCCTTCTTCGTTCGTTCACAATTAGCCGGGATTGCAATCCGGCATGTTTATGATTGCAATTCGGCACAGTTAGTCGATTGGCCGGGTTCCTGTATGGTCCCGAAGGCGTCTGGTTTAACGACCAAAACGGGTCGTCTGGACCCGTAGATTCGGTCGACCGCAGGAAACGGCTTTCGTCAGCCTGAGGCCGAAGACAGCGAGTGACTGCGCAGCCGTCGGGCGGATAGACAGGCAACATGACCGCGTGGGCACCGACTCGTCTTCAAAGGAAGGACGAGACACATATCGGCACTCATGCCGCCTCGAAAATACAAGCTCTTCTGACAGCGGCGGCGCACAAGGTCGACGCGGTGCATCGTGCAACGGATCGAAATCCTTGAACTGGGAATCGCGTGCTTTTTGCAACGCGTATCGCGTCATTAGGAGGGCTAAAGATGCCAGGGGAAAACACCAACGGGAATGGATTCGGCGTGGACGCGACGACCGGGCCTCGCCCGCAAGAGACCGTGGCATGCAGTGATCCCGAGGGAGCTACTTGCTCGCCCATGTGCTTCAAAGAAACGGATGCCGGGCCTGATGCAGATTCGTGGCCGCATTCCGCACGATCCGATCAGACTCTTGTTCACGTACCAGCGCGGCCGACCGACGCGACGGACAGTTTGTCCTCGAAAAATTGCGAGCCAAAGCCAGACAGTTCTGCGGACCTCGACGAGCTGCGAACTTTGGATCGCGGCAGCGCTGGGCCTCCCGCCTTGCCTACCATGGCAATGCCCCGAGTTGGGTGCGAATTTCTCGGCTTTCGCCTGCTCGCCGAGTTAGGCGCAGGCACGTTCGGAAGGGTCTACCTCGGACGCCAGGAGAGGTTGGCCGACCGGCTTGTCGTTTTGAAGATCGCTCCGCATCTGTTCGACGAATCGCGGACGCTTGCTCAATTGCGGCACATTCACATAGTGCCGATCTACTCGGTACATCAGACGGATCACTTCCAGGCAGTCTGCATGCCTTTCCTCGGCACCACCACGCTAGCCGATCTACTCATGGATCTGCGGCGGCAGACGGTATTGCCGGAGTCGGCGAAGTACATCCTGGACCAGATCAAAAAGCGGGCGCATCCGCGGGCTGCAGCGGGAGAATTTCCCCGCCACGACCCGGGCTCGACCGGCCATGCCGGGCCCCGTCACTCGCTAGAGAGCATGAATTATGTCGACGGCGTCCTCTGGCTCGCCCTGCGGCTCGCCGACGGGCTTGCCCATGCGCACGGCTGCGGCATCGTCCACAGGGACGTCAAGCCGGCCAACGTTTTGCTGACCGACGACGGCATGCCAATGTTATTGGACTTCAACCTTTCCGAAGACAGAAAGTTAGATCGCAGCGCGTCGGCTGTCGGCGCGGGCGGGACGCTTCGCTATATGGCTCCCGAGCAGTTGACGCACTACCCGACAGGTACATGCCACGGAGACGAGCGAACCGACGTTTACAGTTTTGGGGTTATCCTCCACGAACTATTGACGGGGCGACATCCGTTCCCGCAACGTAAAAACGCACTTGCCTCAGCCTGTTGCGACGGCGAAGTGAAACCTCATCAACCTCCGAAAGTGCGGCACTGGAACCCAGCCGCGTCACCCGGTACCGAATCGATCGTTCGTCATTGCCTCGAGTCGGGCGCCATCCCGGCGATATCAGTCGGCTCGCGAGCTTCACGAGGACCTGCAGCGTCAGTCGGAGCATCTGCCGCTCAAATATGCCCAGGAGCGTTCGCTGCGGGAACGCGCACGAAAATGGACGCGCCGCCATCCCCGACTGAGCACCTCTGCCGGTGTAGGAGCCATCGCCGTTTTCTTGATCATGGCAATGACGTGCGTTGCCACACTGCGAATCAACCATCTGGCGCGATCGCGGGCCGTGCAAGAGGCCGAGCAGACTCGGTTGCAAGCGGTCGCCGCGCGGCAGCGGCTGCACGACGATCTCAAGAAGGTCGCGTTTTTGCTCGGATCCGACATCCCGGGCGCGGAACACGAGCAACATGAAGCGGGGACGGCCCTGGCCCGCGAGGCCTTGGGTCGATATCAGGTCCTGGAGGCGCCCCGCTGGCAGGAGGCTCCCCTGGTCAGCGCCCTAGTACCGCAGCAAAGGGAACAAGTTCGGGAAGACATGGGCGAATTGCTTTTGCTGCTCGCCGGTGCAGTCGCACGGCAGACTGAATTCGATCTCGCGTTGCGGCTGAACGATTTGGCGAGAGGTTGCTATCCCACGAATTCCGTGCCGCGGGCAATCTGGCGACAGCGTGCTCTACTGGCGAGCGCGGCCGGCCAGTCTGACCTGGCCCAACAACTTTCAATTACGGTCGAAGCGACGCCGGTGCGATCGCCCCGCGATCGCTATCTGCTCCTCCTGACAGAATACCAGCGGCGCGGGTGCGTTTTGGAAGCCCTGCCCTGGCTGACGGAAGCGAGCCGAAGCCAGAACGACAACTTCTCGATGTGGTTGATCCTGGGCAATTATTATGCCGGCCTGGCCAAGCGCCACGAGGCCCGTGGAGTGTTACGACAGAGCCGGGGCTTTGTGGCCCGAGTCTCACTGGCCGCAGCTGTGCCGCAGGTTTGGCTTACCTGGAGCTGGGCAATGATCGGCGCGCCGCCACTGCCTTCGACGAAGTCATCCGGTTGCGGCCCGAGACGATGCCGGCGTATTACAATCGCGCCGTTGCAAAGTACCACCTGGGCGACTTGGTGGGGCGCGGGCGGATTTGACGCACCTGCTAAGCGATCCCAAACCGCCGCTCCGCGGCTATTTATTGCGGGCAAGAGTTCGGGCGAAGCAAGGGGATCGCGAAGGCGCCCGCCGCGATCAAGAGGACGGTTTGCGGTCGGAACCACGCGATGAGCGCGACTTCACGGCTCGAGGTTTGGCCAGGCAGCCGCGCGACCCACGGGCGGCTCTTGCAGACTACGAGAGCGCTCTCAAGTTGAGTCCACGCTATTTGACCGCCCTCCAGAACAAGGCGAGCGTTCTGGGAGAGGTCCTCGGGCGCACTGAAGAGGCGGTCGCGACCCTCGACAGGCTCCTCGGTTTCTACCCGGATTACGTGCCGGCGCTCGCCGGCAGGGGTGTATTGCCGCGCTCGGCTCGGCCGCCGTGAATCCGCGCACGCCGACGCCCGCGAAGCACTGCCCAAGGATACCAATCCGTACAATGTCTATCAGATCGCCGGCATCTATGCTCTGACGTCGCGGCAAAACCCCAACGACCGTGGAGAAGCCTTTCGCCTGCTGGAATCGGCCCTGCGACAGGGTTTTGGCTTGGACTTGATCGACAAGGATCGGGATTTGGATGCGATCCGCGAACAGCCCGAGTTCCGGCGCATCGTCGACGAGGCGCGAGCCCGCCGCACGGACGCGGCGCAAGGACCAACGCCCCGCCATACCGCGGTCGAACAACGCGGTCGGTCCGGACCTAGCGGAGGAGCCCGCCCGTCCACCGGATGAGTATTTGAATTGAAATCGTCTCCATCGATCACCAGACACGCGAACGACCCTGACGTCGAATTTACCGTTGAGTGCCAATCGCGGACCAACGCTTCGGGGAGGAAGCCATGGCGAAGTTAAGACCGCTCAACTTTGAGAAATTGGAAAGCCGGATAGTCAGGGCAGCCGTTGGGCTGCCGTGGCGCGATCCCCTTCACCTGACCCTTAGCTTTGCGCCCGATGGAACTTCGATCGCCGGTGACTCGAGTGTTTTTTTCAAGACCTCAACGCCCAGTTCCCGACCACAACTGCCTGGGAAGATGTAATCGTCAGCGCGTTTCAGACCTGGGCGTCGGTGACCAATATTTCGGTGGGCCTGGTGACCGACAACGGTGCTCCTTTCGGGACCGCTGGACTGATGCAGGGCGATCCTCGCTTCGGAGATATCCGCATCGGGGCGCGGCCGATGTCACCGGAGGTCATGTCCGTCACCGTGCCGCCGGACCCGTTCATGTCGGGGACTTTATCGGGCGACATGATCCTCAATAGTGCCGTTGACCTGAACCCCAGCAACCTCTTCGACGTTGCGCTCCACGAGGCAGGCCTCGCTCTCGGGCTTGAGGAGAGCACCGACCCTACGTCGGTTATGTATCCTGTGATCAATCCCAACGCCACATTGTCGCCAAGCGACGTTCAGAACATTCAGGCCCTTTACGGCACCCGCGCCCCGGACCCGAACAACAACACGATTACCACCGCCACGCCAATCGACAAACCGCCGCTCTATCTTGGGTTGACGCCGCTGGTAGCCTACGGCAATCTCGCCACCCCCACCGATACCGATTTCTACTCGGTGCAGCCTCCTTTATTGTACTCGGGCCCGGTCACCATCCAGCTTCAGTCGTCAGGGATCAGCTTCCTGCAGCCAGAAGTCCAGGTCTTCAATCAGAATTTCAAACTACTGGGCGAGGCCTCCTCGACGAGCGAATTGGGCGACGATCTGACGGTGCAACTCCCGAATGTTAACCCTTTGCAAACTTACTATATCGAGGTCACCAGCCCGGCAACCAACGTCTTTGGGGCTGGTCGCTACGCGTTGTCGGTCACGTATAACAACCGCACGATCGTGAACCCCACCAGCTTGCCATCGATTCTCCAAGGACCGTACGACTCGCTCGCCGCGGGCGACCTCGTGGGCTTGCTCGGCGACGCAGCCAACGTGTTGTTCCAGAACAATATCCTCGACCCCAACTTTACGCTTCTGACCGCCGAGCCGCTCTCAAGCCAGCCTGGCTATCCGGCGAGCAGTCAATACAATGTCGTGGCCAGCCTCAACAGCGTTTTCCCGGCCGACTTTTATCGAATCCAGGCACCGCAGGCCACCACTGGGCCAACGGAAGTATTGACTGTGAGCCTGGCCCAGATGCCGGTCAATGGCGTCTTGCCCCTCGTTTCGGTCTACGACGCGAACGCCAATCCAGTAAGCTCTCAGATCCTGCTCAACGGCAACGGCAGCTACATCGTCCAGGCCACGGGGCTGACGCCTGGCGAGACCTATTACCTCGAGGTTTCGCCCTCACCGGCACCCGCACCCGCGGTCGGCAATTTCTCACTGGCAGCCAGCTTCGGCCTGCCACAAGCCGTCGTGCAAACATTTGTCGCCGGCACGCTGTCGGCATCCGAACTCGAAGATCAATACACCCTCTACGTCGCACAAAGCCAATTGTTCCAATTCGTCTTGGCCACAAGCGCCAGGCGCATCGTCCACGAACACACAGGTGAGTACGCAGATCGTCAACAGCACAGGAGCGGTTGTCTTTAGCTTGATCGGACCGCTCGGCGAGACTGTTAGCGGTGCCAGCGTCCTGCTTACACCGGCGCCTACCAGGTGACGATCTCCGTCGTCAATTCCAGTGGAACACCGGTGCCCTCAATAGCCTACCAATTGAGTGGAGGAAGTATCTCGGATCCCATCGGAGTCGGCTCGAAGGATCCCGTCGAGGAACCTTTGTATCCCTGCCCTGGCGACCCCACGATGAACTGCTACTGCTATCCCAATGGGGAGTATTCGACGATCCCCTATGAATTCTCGTCGACATTGTAATTGATCCTATCCGGAATGAAAGCAAAGACGCATATGATCTGTCGTAGCGAACTCAATCGCATCCAGAGCCACCGAGATTACCCTTCGATCTCCTTGCTCGCGCCCACTCATCGAACGGCACCGGCGAACAAGCGAGATCGGATCGTCGTCAAGAACCTTGCGGCCGAGGGATTGAAGCGCCTCCACGGCGAGTTCAAGAAGCGTGATGTTGCTCCGCTCGTCAAGAATCTCGACAAACTCATCGATAAGGTGGACTGGGCCCATACACTCGACGGACTCGCACTCTTTGCCGGCAAGGACGTGGCGACCGCAATTCATCTTCCCTTCCGAGTGAAAGCTCGCTTCGTGGTCGATGCCACTTTTGCGACCAGAGACCTCGTCTATTCGCTCAACCGTGCGCCGCGCTACTACGTGTTGGTGTTAACCGAAAAGCCCGCGCGGCTTTTCGACGCGACGACCAATGTCCTTACCGAGGTCGCCGATAAGCCTTTTCCGATGATTCACAAGGGACCGGGTGGCGCGTCCAAACTCCCCGGCGGCCAGGGCATCAATCGATCGGCCGTGCGGGACGAGTCGCATCGCGAGTTCTTCCGTAAAGTCGACGACGCGCTCGCGTCATTGCAAAAGGAAGACCATCTGCCGGTCATTGTCGTGGGCGTCGATCGCTACCTCGCGTTTTACCAAGAGATCACCAAGGACCCCGACGCGATCGTCGGGCTCGTCGCGGGGAGCCACGATAATCCGAGCCCGAGCGCCCTCGGCAAACTGGTGTGGCCCGTATTCAAAGCGGGATCGACCTTGCGGCGGACGCGTGCGCTCGTCCGGCTCAGTGAGGCGGTGAGCCTGAACCGCCACGCGTCGGGCATCGATCAGGTCTGGCGGGCGGCCTACGACAATCGCTGTCAGACAGTGCTCGTTGAGACGGGATTCGAATATCCGGCGGACCTCGATCCACAAGGCGATCGTCTGCTCCCGTATACCGGACGCGGCGCCGCATCGCTCGACGATGCCGTCGACGAAGTGATCGAAAAGGTGATCGCCCGCGGAGGCGACGTATTCTTCTACGAACCCGGTGTCCTCGATCTCCACCAGCAGATCGCCGCGGTACTGCGCTACTAAGTCATCCGATTGCGCTCGTCAAAGCAGTCTTGCCTTCCGCTCATGAGCGCGGCCGCAATGAAAAGCGTTACGGGTCTAAATCGCCCAAAGTTCTGTCATTGCCGTCATGAACATAAGCGACACACTCTAGATAACTATCAGATAACAAGTTGCGCCGATCGATTTGAAAAACGGCTGTTGACGCTGTATGTCACGGTATGTCACCATGTGTCACGGTATGTCACCGTCTGTGACTGATCGTTGTCGATCAAATATGTGATATTGCGATTCGCGGCCTCCGCCCTGAAACATGCCGGGAGCGCGAGGCTGGGTTGGTGAAAAGTTGATATTGCACCGCCAAGACGTTCATCCCGCGTTCATTGATGGGAACGCTGCTGTTGTGAGCCCCCGAAGTGGGGCGACATCACAAAGCCCGATGGCGTAAGCCCCGGGTTACGGGTCCCAAAGAACGAGCAATTCTCCTGAGCCCCCGAAGTGGGGCGACATCATAAAGCCCGGTGGCGTAAGCCCCGGGTTACGGGTCCCAAAGAACGAGCAATTCTCCTGAGCCCCCGAAGTGGGGCGACATCACAAAGCGCGGTGGCGTAAGCCCCGGGTCCACGCCCCAGCCATGCCGCCCTTTTCAGGGCTCGGACGTTAGTATGCCGTGCGAAAACTGGGGCTCACGCCCCAGGCTTTACGATTTCACCGCTTCGCGGTTGGGAGAGCCGGCCCCCTTTCGCGCGCCATGGTTGATTTCCCAGCGCAACAAAAAGAAGGAGCACAGACCAGCCGGGACGGCCAGTTCAAGATCAAATTTTCACCGCGCCAGCCCGTCGTTCCCGTCCTCGCCGTCGCTACCCCACGTGTGTTCGGGCCCGGTCGCTCGAACCAGTTGGCGTGAAAGTAACGATTCGACCCGCCCTCGAGCTTCGCTCGAAGGTGACGGATACACCGAACATGCGCAATTGAGGGGCAATTCGGCGCAGCTCGATTGCAGCACGCGACGGCGTCTTGGGCCAGCCGGCTGTCGTGACGGCGGCGTAGCCGGTCCATTCGCCGATCAACTCGAGGAACTGGGTGAGCGTTCCTTTCCAGGGACCGTGATACTTGGCTAATTCCAACAAGGCCTGAGCCATCAGCGATTCCTCCAACGACACGCAGTTCGCCGCCTGACGATTGGCTCTATAAGCCGTCACAAATGTCCCCGGCGCCCAGCCGATCCCTTGTGCCACCGCCTCGCCCCAGTGGGTAAAGTCGGCCATGCGCTCGAGCTCGGCAAGTCGGACTTCGGACCAGAGCCGCATGCCGGCGACGACGGCGTCCAAAAGCCCGCCCAGGATCCGCGGGTAGTCGGTCATGAACTCCGCCCAGAGATCCTGTTCACGACGCCGGCTCGAAGGCGCAATGGACCGAAGCTGGAGAAAGATGCTGCGGTCGATCACATCGGGGCGCTGCACGATCTCGTCGATCGAGGTCAGAATGATTGGACGATGGGCGCTCCAGACGACCTCGTCATGGTTGGTAAAGAGCCCCCGGGTCGAGATGCCTCCGCCTGTCACCAGCCGGCAAAGACCATTCGACAGCCAATCGGGCATGGCGCTCAAGTTGTCGTACGCCTGAACCCAGCCGTGTAGCGCGGCCACCATCAGGTCGCGATGGTCTCTGGGCTCGGCGCGGAGCGGCGCACTATGCGGGTCAACCAAGAGCCGGCAGATGCGGGCGAGTGTACTCTTGGCCGACCCTTGTTCACCGGTGACGACGAGGATCGGATGCGGACCCGTGGGCCGCAATGCGGCCGTCAACCAGCCGATCAAGAGCGGCAGGTCGGCGGGCTCGACGTTGATGTATTTTCTCAAGAGGCCGATCGAGCCGTCGCGTGCCGGAACAGGAAGCGCACGCTGGCCGGACGAGCGCCGGAAATGAATGTTCGGATTTTCGACGACCCGCCATCCGGTGGCCTGGATCTCGATCGCACGCCAGGTGGAATCGCCCAGATCGAGGAAGATGGACGAGCCCGACTCGTGACAACCGACCCGCACAAAATCGGCTTCGGCCGTCCCTGCGATGTCGGCGTGGGCGGCCAGTGCGCGGATGGTCGCCGATATCGCCGACCCCGACGGCAATCGCCCGCCCGACTCGTAATAACGCCGCGTCAGCCAGCGCACGACTTCGGGCGATTCCAACGCATGACACTCTTGATGACCGTCAACCGCGATCGACACCGAGTACTGTCCATCGGGCCGGCGGAATGGCCGAGCGCCCGCGGCGATCCGCAGCAATTTCTCGGTCGCCCCTGATTTTTCGGTCTCGCCGCTCGTTGTGGACGAAGATCCACCCGAGTCGTCGTCGCTCGCTAGGTCGGCGGTTTCGGAAGTGGCACGGGCATCTTGCCCATGGGTGGCGTGCTCACGGGCTGGCAGTCCATGCGACGATGAAGGACCAGAATCGCTAGCGTCTACGACAAGGCCATCCCGTTCGACCGCCGCATCTTCGTTCGATGGCCCAAATTTCTCGTCCAATGACGGCCCACTTTCGCTCGAAGCGGTCGCGCTGGAGCCGTGGTCTTGTGCATCGACCTCGTGCACGGTCGACATGATCCCCTCTTCATTGGCTGGAACCGGCGCATGCTGGAATGTCGCGGACGCGGGCAAGCTCGAGGCGAGAGGGTCTGGCACGGCTAGTTCCGGGCTCTGACTCGACGAGCGCGGGGTTTCGGCGGCGGCGCGCTCGCTGATCGTTGCGAATGGCGCTTGCCGTTTCTGATAACGCTCAATCAGCGTTTTGAGATTCCCGGTGAACGTGCAGTTTTCCGGGCTCTGGCACTTGAGTTCGAGACGGCCGTTTAGATCCCGGCCGAGACGAAGCATGTGAGAAACATTGCTGCGCCCCAGACAGCGCGTCTCCCACGCATCGTGACCGATCTGGCGCGGTTTGTGCCCATTCGATCGCAGTCGTTCAACCAAATTGGCCAGCGAATCGGTTGGCATGAGTTTTTCGACATCCCAACGAAAGACGAAACCGCTTACTATTGCCAATTCATCGGGCGACTGTGGCTGGTTTCTTGAACCTCTACGCCCTGAGTGCGTTTATGTTGGCTATTGACACAGTAAAGGCACCGGGTTCCCGTCCCATGGACGGCCGTGGCTGGATCTTGCGAGGTACCTGGGGGTGCTAGCAGATCTAGTAATCGTAGCTCCAGACGTCCGGGGGGCTCGACCCAAGCGGATTCGAGGGCAGGAATTTGAGGACCGCCATGGTCGTTGCATGGCGTGCCGGACTTGGGGTGTTGTTACTCCGAGTCGTTAGGCGGCGCAACTCGCGATTCACGCTCACGGCGTTGATCCATTTGACGGCAGTGACCACCGCTTACCTTGGGTTGTGTTAGGCGCTCTAACCGGTAATCCCTACAATGATCGTGGCCACCGGCTTCTCGATAGCGATGCCTCGCAGGGTCCAGGCAATCGGCGCCGAAACGCGGCCATTCCGAGGACCACTTAGTCCGCTCGTCGTCGCGGTCGGAGGATTGATTTTCTCTGCCAATCGCGTCCCCGTGCTCGAGCTTTTTCGCGTGCGCCTCAGTTGGCTCGGCGGAAATGCCTTCTCAAGGAGAGGCCGATGAGGTTCCCGCGATATCATGCATGATTTATTATTGCTGAGATTAGTCGTGTATGATGCCCTCGGAACCCCTGGGACACGGGCGGTGAATAGGATCAATCCTCGGCGTCGGGGACGGCCGCGCCGAAGCGGCGAATGAAGACTGCGTTACCTCCAGGCTTGTTGTGAAGCGATCTGACATCGGAGAGGGAGACCAAACTGGTTCGCTAAGCGGAGCGAAAGACGAGCGACCCTTGTGGGTCATTCGGCCGCATGTATGGCGTTAGGTCCCTAATTACGAGGCCAGCACCTGTGGACGCTCGCTAAGTTCGGGCCTATCGTCTAAGAGAATTAATGAAGCCCGGGAAGGGGAACCTTCGAAGAAAATAGCGCGTAAAACTGCATTGTCACAATCGAGAAGCAAAGTGGAATTGAATCATTGATCGTATGTCAGTGTCCACCGATCCATTTCACTCGCACCGGGGGTGTGTGCTTAACAGATGATTGACGCGAGTTCACGTCGATTCGGTTCGGACTCAATTGGATGGCTGTGGCTGTCGGATTTGCATTGCGGCCAGCACGCCCTGCAGTGCCTGTGGCCAACGCTAGCGGACCAATTCTTCGAAGACATCCGGACGCTCAACAAGATCTCCGGACCTTGGGATCTGATCATATTTACTGGCGACATGGTCTATTCGGGCCGAGCGGAGCAGTTTCAAACGCTTAACGCCACATTGAATCACTTAAAATCAATTCTGAAAGAGCTTCAGCAAAATGTGCCGCGCCTTCTGTCGATACCCGGTAATCACGATCTGGAGCGTCCAGATAGAAGCCATTCGGCCGTCTTCGCGTTGAGGCACTGGTGGGAAGAAGAAGAACTCAGAGAACAATTCTGGGATTCCCCTGATTCCGATTGCAGACGCTTGATAGAGAATTCCTTCAAGTCATTCTCCGACTGGCAGGCCGCGTCCCCATTTCCACGACCACAAGACTATAGGACAGGCGTATTACCTGGAGATTTTTCGTCGACCATCATGTTCGGCGGGACAAGGCTCGGAATTGTCGGTCTAAACACGACATTTCTTCAACTCGATGGCGCAGATTACGAACGAAAGCTGGCGCTCGACCCACGTCAGTTGAGTGCCGTGTGTCCGAGCGTTGGTCCGTCTTGGTTTAGCCAACGGGATTTCTGTTTCCTTTTAACGCACCATCCGCTCGGATGGCTGCACCCCGTTGCCGTCGACCAATTCCGGGGAGGCATTTACACGACGAACCGCTTCGCGGCACATTTCCACGGCCACATGCATACTTCGAGCTCGATTGCAATCTCCGAAGGCGGGGCGGAGGCCCGTCGACACTACCAGGCGCCGTCTCTTTTCGGTCTCGAGAGGTTTGGTGAAGCATTCGATAAAGACAGGTTGAAATTCGGGTACATGGCGGGGCGTTTGGAAATCGAGCCGCGCCATGGCCGTCTGACCCTGTGGCCGCGGGTTGCAACGAAAGCTCAGGCAGGCGACTGGCGATTGGGTGCAGACTCTACGTTTGTTCTGGAGGACGGCACAGAGCACACCCGACCGGTGCTGATTGATCGTATACAGACTGGATCTGCTCGTACAGTCGGCGTGACCAACGCGGAATCCACTCCGTCGTTGTCTGAAGTACTCGCCATCAGCGGCCGTGAGGAAATTCTCCGGCAACGAGAGCGTGAGTCGCTGGCACGATGCGTCATGCGGTGGCAGGCAGCTGGCGTCCGGCAAGAACTGGCAGAGGAGCTGGCCAACGACCCAACCGCTAACTCGCTCCCGTCTGGCCGTTTGAACGACGACACACGAAAGGTGACAGTACTTGTAGGTCCGATCGGATCCGGGAAGTCGCTCGTGGCCGAACGTTTCTTCCAAGAGGCCGTGAACAGAGCCCTCACGGCCCCTGACGTGCCGACACCGTTGTACCTCGATTCGTCGGACGTTGCGGGCCGTTTGTCTGACGCTGTTCAGCGCGGATCTACGAGCACGGGAGCAATCCCTCCGATGGCGCTATGGTCTTTGTTCAAGAGGCGACAGGTGGCGAGTACACAAACATAAATTCCATGCTCAACGACGCTCGTGTTGTTGTTCAGTCATTTCCGAACACGCGTCTCGTGTTGGCCAGCAGGGATATTCCGTCCATTTGTCATCCAGAAGAAATCGTTCGCGTTCCCGAGCTAAGTGAATCACAAGCGACGGCTCTTATCGATCGGGTGGCGTCAATAGAATGCGGTCGATTCCTGCCGAGTTGGCGAACATCGGTGCGAAGCGCAATTCGTCGGCCGTTGTTCGCTATCCTCTTGGCCAATTACCTAAAATTGGAATCGATCAATTTTCCGCGATCGAAGAGCGATCTTCTTGTGTCGCTTGTCAACAAGGCCCTCGATCGCGTTCAAATCGATCGGGAAAAAGCCGACGATGTGCTTGAGTTCATTGCGTTGCAATCGATTGAGCGCGGCGGCGGTTACATCCCGGAATCCGAGGTCGTAACTCAAGATCGCACCAGACAAATAACGGCACTCTGTGACGCCGGGTTAGTAGTGCGCCGGTCCAATGCCGTAGCCTTTCCACTCGCCATCTTAGGAGAGTGGTTCGCTGCTCAAAGTTTGGCCAAGGGTAACCCTGCAACGCATCAATTAATCCAAGACCCCGAGCGTCTCGAGCGTTGGTTCTATCCACTTGCGATATCGATCACGCTTGGCTCGCATGAGGTCGTGACGCGCATACTCGAGCCGATCGCTGAGCACGATCCCGGCTATGCGTCGATGCTGATCGAGGAAGGTCTGGCGAACTGGGGCATGGGTGAGGACGTACTCCCTCCACCATGGCATGAATGCGGAAGCCGTATTCTTGAACTGACGAAAATCTGGCTGCGATCGTTCGGCGAACTTGGGAAACGCCTCGGACTCGTTCTGCCGGAGGGACGACCGCGGCCACTCGGAGTTAGAACATATAACGCGTGGCTCAGCACTGGATGGTACTTCGGCGAACAGACCGTTGACTCCCTCGTACAGCTGCCCACACCGCCGATAACCGGTATTTCAAAAGTCGCTGGGAGCCTCAGTACGCCAGATGGAGAAACAACGCCGTTGCTGGAGACGTACTGGATGTCACCGTCCGGATGGGCTATTAAACAGGCGCGGCCGGGCGGCCAAGCCGCATGGGCCTGGAGATGGACTCGGGAAGATTTATCTTGGTGGTTGTCAGAGACTCTTCGTCGTCGTGTTATCGATGTCGAGTCAAGTCTTTTCCAGAAGGAAGCGATATGGAGGGGCGCTGCGGCGTTAGCCGGAAGGTCTTGGAGAGAACACCAGCCGATAGATCTTTCAAAGATTGAGCCCGTCTTGACCGAATTGGAAGACGGTGTGCCGGCATTCGATTCGGGCGGGCGCCCGATTCCTTTTGCTCTTTTGAGAACGGAGCTGGACAGGCTGAGATCGACAGGTGAGACCGTTCTCCAGCCGCCGTTGCCACAGTCCTTGGTTTCGGGCCCTTACCACCCGGTTTACGCGCGAGTCGTGTGTTCCGATACTGAAATTGTCGATCGGGTTAGAACAGTTTACGACGCAGCTGTAGATGGATACGGCAAATTGGTGCACTGTTGGTTTGCCCGCTTTGCTCGGAGGATGCCTTACGCACTGATGTTGCCAGCTAGGCTGATCTGCGTTGTAGGTGTACTGGATAATGACAGAGGATGGCGCGTTCCGTGGTTGTCATGGCGATTCGAGCCCCTTCCGAAGAACCAAACGTCCTATGTAGAGGTGACGGTTACGGAAAGACGTCCCGATACCAGCCCCATCGAGAAAGAGGACTCGGTGCGTAGCGTCGCACTTTTCCGCGAGTTGCGTCCCGAGGCCTCGCAGCGTTTCCCAATCGCCATCGGCGGACAACAGTCGGCTGACTTCCTTTTCCAAAATGACTCCGCGACGGAATTGGTCTATGGCTGGCTGCTCAGCGATCTAAAACGAATTGGATGGGCAGAGTGATCACGTCAGGTCTGCTGAGATCGCCTTGCTCATTACTTTGCGGGGTGGTTATCAGGTCCCATCTTTCGAAACTTCGCATCTTGACAAACGTCACTTTTCTCGGTGCCTTGACATAAGGCCGCAAGGAACGCCGCACGAATCTACATCCGTGCACAGCGAACGGCGGTGTGAGCCAGCAATGCAAGCCTGAACTCAACCGCGTTGCGCTATCACTATAATATGAAATACAAACGGTACACCGGAGTCGTGGAATTAGAGGAAGGATCAGACGTTCTTTTCGGCCGAGTGATCGGACTTCGCGACGTGATTACCTTCCAGGGCGAATCTGTCGCTGAAGTGACCCAGGCTTTCCATGATTCCGTCGACGACTACCTCGACTTTTGCGCCGAGCGCGGCGAGAGTCCCGAGATGGCGTATTCCGGACAGCTCGTGCTGCGACTAGATCCGGAGGTTCACGGTCAATTGGCTGAGCTCGCGGAAAGGCGGTCGATGAGTTTGAATGCCCTGATTGACGCTGCAGTCAGAAAGGCTCTCTGGCTTGACGTACAGGAACGGTTAGGGATGCGGACAGAAAGTGAACCCGCGACCGTTATGATTAAGGTTGCGGAGGAGCGACCATCGGCACTTGAGAAAGCGCGGAAAATGGTAGAGTCCAGGGAGCGTGGAGCTAAGAAACGGACTGAGCACCAAGCTGCAATACGGGTAACAGCTCGCAAACGGGTAGCAGAAGTCAAGAAGCGGGCTGCGGAACGAAAAGCGGCCTCGGCAACCTCGTTGGACAAAGCTGAGCGCATCCCGAACAAGTTGCGCCAACTGCGCCTCCGAGAAAAAAAAGAAGTCGACTCAATGAGATGCGCGGCGGGAGCCGGGGCAGCAAGGACCTTGGCGGCACCCCCCCAGCTCGACTGCAGGCCAGGCGGTCGAGTTGCCGCCGGCCCGACCGAAAGGCAACGACCTTCGGAAAAAGGATCCGCGGATCAGTGGACTTCTCCTATCCGGGCTTTAGGATCACCGGAAGTGAACTCTGCTCCGGAGGAGATCGAGCGAAATTTGCCCTGACCGCAATTAAGAAGTTGTTCGCCGCGCTCAGTTTCACAAGTTGCGCGATCAATCGTGGTCACCTTATCCGCGGGGTCGTCGCCTTGGTAGGTCTTGTAAAACGCCGTGATGATGAGCGTACATTCTTGGCCGGCCGAATCAACGGCCGTAATTGGAAATCGCTTGCTCGAGGCTTCCACGTGTTGCTCCGATCGATTAATGGATGCCGATTGGTGGCGCTTGTGCTCGCGGAGAATTCACGATGTCGATGTTATCACACAACCATCAGTCCGGCTGGTCGGAAGCTCCGCTACCCGCCGACGGCCGCCTGCACGGCCGGAGGACGTGTCGAACGCGAGCCCGGAGAATCCTCCTGGGCGCGCAGGCGACCGCCCCGCAGACCAGGTGTCCGCGATCGAGGGACCGCGGTGCCTGGGGACGGTGAACCTAATGGATCCCGTCAGGACAGGATCACGCTACGGCCAGAAAACGGTCCCGAAAAACACGGCCAGACGAATGACAACCCACAGTGTCGTCAGGCCGTAATGGACGGCTCTGAAGCGAGGTGAATTGAACAGTCGCACCCCCTTCGATCGTTTTTTTGGGGGTGCAGGGAAGCCAAATTCTGTTTGAGATGCTACTGTGGTCACAGACGCCTCATAAGGGTGAAGACTCGCCAAAAGCCCGAACTCTAGGGGATCTTAAACGGGCCTGAGCTGACACTCAGGCTCGTTTCATGCGCGGCGCTGTGCACCACGCCGCTAGAGATCTTCGGGATTCGCAGAGGAACGTCGCTGAGAATCTTTCCAAAGAACTCATAGCACAATCCCTACGGTCACATGACCAATTTGAAGGATTGTGATCGAGAAACAAGTCATCCCGACCAGCACGATCGCCCACTCGGCCAGCGGTCGGTTGGCACGATCAAGCATTCCGGGTTGTTCGCCCAAGCAAGCGCCGCTGGGTTACTGGGACTATAGCTCAATGGCCGTAAAAAACCAGGGCGCCGACCAGGCCGAGAAAAGGCCGGTAAGAACCCTCGGACTTCAGATCCGCGGGTTGTGCTTAGGCCATCTCTTCGTGCGTCGCGATCAAATGCTTTGGCAACGCCCGATTAAGGATGTCAGCCAGGACTGTCGACGGGTTTGACACCGATCGAGATTTCCCGATTGGTCCCACCCGCGAAGTTGACCGACAGATTGCCTCGCCTGGCCCATCAACTGACAATGGACCGAGTGTCGGGCGCCGGGGAGTGTACGCATGATGGACATGGCTAGCCTGATCGTGGCGATCTCACTGCCTACAACCTCCAACATCGCCGTCTGGGTCATGCCGATGGAATGCGCCAACCAACGGCTGCCAGAATTTGTGCCGCTGCGCGTCGTGATGATTGAAGCGGCTATGGCCGTCGTCGTAGCCGTACAACAGCGGCGGGCGGCTCGCCGCGAGGCCGAGCGGCAAGCCCGGATTCAGATGGTGAGAGAGAATTTGGACAGAGTAATGATCATAAATAAAGAGTTGGAGGCCAGTCGTGCGAGAGGACCAAATTCGTGATGCGCTAAACGCGCACTGGCACGCTTCGGCGATCGGAGATGCGGACGCGGAACACGATATCTACGCAGACAATGCCGTCTGTGAATATCCTCAGTCGGGTGAACGAATCATCGGGCGATTTAATTTGCAGGCGTTACGAAGCCATCATCCAGGCCAGCCTTCAGGTTTCAACGTCAGGAGAATCCTCGGAAAAGGTGATCTCTGGATCACTGAATACATCATCACCTACCAGGGGCAACCAACATACACGGTGAGCATTATGGAGTTTCGCGACGGTAAGGTCATCCAGGAGACACAGTATTTCGCGGACCCTTTCAAGGCTCCAGACTGGCGGAGCCAATGGGTTCAGCAGATATCATAATAAGTATTCGTTCTTCCATGTCGAGCGTGATATGATCGCTGCTGCGGCCGTAAAGCTTGGTGGTCTTGGGGCTGGCGTGGTTGGCGATCTCCTGGGCCTGCTCCAACGTGCCGTCGGTGGCCCGGAACGTATGGTTGCCGACGGCCTCCGATAGGCCGACCGCCTTGGCCCGACGTTTGATCATCCGCAAGGCGTCGTTCGGGTCCATCCGCATGTTGATGATGGGAGCGACAATGCCAGTCATGGGTCTTGGCGAGATGCCGGAGGTGACGGAATGGTGACAGTAGCGGCATCAGGTTCCCGTGCACATTGGAGGCCGTGGCTGGTTCTTGCAAGTTACCTGGTCGTGGTCGCAGTTCTCATCATCCTGATGCAAAACGTCGAGCGGCTGTACCCAAGCGGATTCGTGGGCAAGTACCTGGGAACCGCCATGGTCGTCGCATGGTGTGCAGGACTTGGGGTGTTGTTACTCGGAGTCGTCAGGCGGCACAACTCGCGGTTCACGCTCAGGACGTTAACCGTTTTGACGGCAGCATTCGCCGTTTACTTGGGACTGTGCCAGGCAGTTCACCCAGTAATCCCTACAATGATCGTGGCCGCCGGCTTGTCGACAGCGATGCTTTACGAGGTCCAGCGTATCGGCACCAAATCCCAGCCATTCCGAGGACCGCTAAGTCGACTCGTGATGACAGTCGGAGGATTGATCTTCCTTGCCCATTGCGTCCGCGTGCTTGGGTTTTTCGTGCTTGGTCGGGTTGGCTTGGTGGGAACGCCTTCTCAGTGAGAAGCCCATGAGGTTTCCGCGACATTGAGGTGCCCCCGACTTGGTGAAATGCGGCGACCGGCCGACTATGCGCGGGAAATGACAAGCTATAGCTGCGAAGTCTCGGGACGCCACATTTCGCTTCGATCGTCAACAGTTACGTATGGAAAGCGACAGGACAAGCAGTGTACGGCCGGTCGCAGGTCAGTGGGCGGACGATGTACGCAGACCTACACTGTTACTGGCCAGTCGAATCGAGTTTCCCGACGGGCTTGGGCTCCCTGCCCGCCCAAAAAGCGACGGCCAATTTTGCAGGTCCGAGCGTGCCGCGTCCCCTCATCTTTACGTGGCTGCATTGCATGTCCTTCGGCTTTGTGTCCTTCGGCTTTGTCCTTCGGCTTGGAATGGCTGGTCTGCCGCGAGCAAACACTGCATACACAGCAAGCTCTTTGAAAGCTTTGTTAGCCTTTGGCACGGCGGCGGCGGCCAACTGAGGTAGGTTCATCCCCTCGACTCGAACGGTCTGCACGTCTACGATGCCGATGAAACCCAGGACTTGACGCAGGTAAGGTTCGACAAAATCCCGCGGGCGCCACGGGCCTTCTGTAAAAATCGGGCTCGCTTCAATCACAAGGACTTGCTTCATAACAGTATTTCCTGAACTCCTCGGGATGTTGGTCTCCTAGCGACTGGGCGCCGACAATGCGTTCCAGGCTGCGAGAGAGTCCATGTAGTCTCTCCAGTGCGCGATTTTTCGGTTTTCAGTCTTGATGATTGAGCAAAACCGATTGTTGTACTTCGCGCCCGTCGCGAAGACGGTCCCATGGACTTCATATTCGATGACGACAACACGGCCGTCGTCTACCTTGTGAGTGGTCAACTTATCGGCGGATTGAAGCTCGATGTTGTCGACATAATCCCTGAACTGGGCCATCAGATCGGCACGCCCTTGGATGATGCGAGGCCAGCCCGGGAAGTCGTAGAGGACCTCATAGACGACGTCGTCAGCGACGATATCGAAGAAGTGCTCGCCATCAACGAGGTCGCCTAGCGCTCCTCGAACCAGATCGAAGTAAGGGTCGGCGGCCTCGTAGGCGGCGTATTTCCGATTCGGCATCGTGAACTCTCCATGCGTTTCGGAAGGTTGCTTGAAAAAGGAGAGCTAACTCTATACTGGAAGCTTTCACCCAAAAAGCAGGCACTCTTAAATCAGTAGCTAACCTCGAGGTAAGCCATAAAAAAGTCGAGCGACTCCGGCCACCTGGACCCCGCGGCAGTATGCAGAAGCTCGGACCGCGATGGCTATCCGGGAGCTGCTGACAAAGATCGGCGACAAGTGGACGATCTTCCTCATCCTTTCGCTCGACCTCCTCGGCGGACGCGCTCAATTCTCCGAACTCGAACGTGCGGTTCCCTGGATTTCACAGCGGATGCTCTCTTCGACCCTGAAGAATCTTGAACGTGACGGACTGGTTATCCGCGAGCTGTTTCCCGAAGTACCGCCCCCCGTCGAGTACGAGATCGCAGACCTCGGAAAGAGCCTGCTGCGCCCCACGCAAGGATTGGTCGATTGGGCCGAGGCAAACTGGCAGCAAGTCAGGAAAGCGCAAGCAAATTACGATGCGAGATAGCCTCTGGTATCGCAACGGGGGTCGGCCCCAGGCCCGGCCGCGAACCGCCTCGTTGACGGCGGACGAGGTCCGCCAGCTCAAGGGGCGGCGGCAGGGGATCGGGCGGACGTCGGTCTGGCGAATCTTGGCCGACGGCGGACGGTTAAATGACATACGCTCGGCCGGCTCCTACGTCAAGGATGGAACTCACCGGACGGACGTCCCGAGCTAGCCGCCAAATGCCGATCGCATTTCGTTCGCTTTTCCGGATCCTCAAGGGGGAAGTAACAGGACATAAAGTGTACGGCCGGTCGTCGGTCGGTCGGCGGACAATGCACGCAGACCGAAAGTGTGACTGGCCGGTTGATTCGAGTTTCCCGACGGTGTGTGGGCTCGGCGCCTGCCCAAAAAGCGACGGCGAATTTTGCAGGTCCGACCGTGTCGCGTCCCGTTATCTTTACGTGACTGCATTACATGTCTTCGGCGTCCTTCCCGTACCGCCCGACAACCATCACTTGTTTGAGGACTCTAATCAACGGCCTTTGTCGGCCATGGCGATCACACCTTCACGTCGAACAAGCCTGCGCCGATACGAGCTCGAAGGGAATGACGGTGTCCTTTCGGCCGGCGGCCAAAAAGCTTCCGTCTGCATCCCACGTACTGCTAACCTTGGCCAATCTCGACCCCGGCGTCGATAATTGACTTTTCCACTGCCGCCTGCCCGACGCGGAGAAACTGATGGTGTCGCTCCTTACCGCTTTCATCACCATTGTCAGTCTGTGCGCGGGCGCCCTCCTGGGTTCCCTGGTTCGGCAGCGCTTGCCAGACCACCGCCTCCGCGATGACTCCAGGGACGTCATCAAGATGGCTTCCGGCATGATCGCCACACTTTTTGCGATGGTCATCGGTTTATTGGTCACATCGTCGAAATCGACCTACGACCAGGCCAGTGGAGGCGTGAATCAGATCGGTGCGAACATCATCCTGCTTGACCGTCTGCCGGCGCGTTACGGCCCAGAGACGACGACAATCCGGGCGAGAATAGAGGAAGGCATCGCGGCCAGCATCGACCGGCTTTGGCCGACCGGGGACGTGAATAGCTATTTAATTACCGCAGGGATGTCAGCCCCTTTAGGGTAGAACTTCATCGATATTGAATTCACGCAATGACGCGTGTCTTTGGCGGTGAGTTTTTCTCCCACGAAGACGTGGCCCAGATGACCACCGCAATTATTGCAGAGGATTTCCGTGCGGAAACCGTCACTGTCGGCCACCTGCTTGACAGCGCCTTTGATCTCATCGTCGAAGCTGGGCCAACCGCAGTCGCTGGCGAATTTGTCGTCGGAACGATAAAGCGGAGCGTTGCAACGCCGGCACACATAGGTGCCTGGGTCCTTCAGATTCGTGTATTCGCCAACAAACGCCCGTTCTGTCCCTTTGCCCAGGATGACACGCGATTCCTCGGCCGATAGCGGGTTGAACTTGGAATCCAGCTTGTCTGACGGCATAACGATTTCTCCTGCGGGTTGTCTTACAAACGCGCTGTCCGTTGTCGGTCTGGCCGCACCGCCGCATCCGGCGACTCCAAGCCACATCATCACAAATGTCGAGCACCATATGCTTCGATTCGACATCGATAACTCCTGGTCGAGCGTCCAACGCAACGAGAAGCCCCCCTTCGGACGACTCCCTGATTGTACACGTAAACCCCAAGGACACGCAGCACAGCCGCCAATTAAACGTCGGCGCCCAAACGCATCAGAAAAACCAGGTGGTTGGCTCGGCAGTCGCCGAAGATCGGGAACCAACCTGTCGCCGGAGCGTCTAACCAGAAGACGGATGGATCGTTAATCCAGTGAAGGGCAATCATCATCGACCGTCGTTGCCCGGTGCAACGCCGTTCGCTCCGTCGACTCTGGATCCGTCAAACCAAGCACGTCTTCTTATCCAATCTTCGCCCTTTGCCGCGATCCATGTCGCCGTTCCATTGGAGGACACACCCCATGCAGCGCCCATCGATCGTTTCACAGGGTCCTTTGATCGTGATGCTGATCGGATTGTCAACCTTAGGCTCGGGTTGCGCCGAACAAGCGGCGAGGGAATCCG
The DNA here is from genome assembly GCA_963850935.1 of uncultured Isosphaeraceae bacterium. GTDB lineage: Bacteria > Planctomycetota > Planctomycetia > Isosphaerales > Isosphaeraceae > CAWFRS01. The sequence continues at coordinate 79,541 of CAWKNT010000019.1, read as the reverse complement.
CCCGGCGTGCGGCCAGCGCCGCGAGTGGCCGGGACGGAGTCAGCTTGCGGTTCACGCCCGACAACGAAAACGCTCTCAAGTACGCGAGTGCACCCAGCGGGAACACGAGCCAATCGTCCGCCCTGCAGCTCGCGCAAGAGCACGGGAACGGAAACGAACAGGCGAAATCGGCGGATGCCGCCGAGGTCTCTGCTGAGCCGAACACCGAGGCTTACGACCGCATCGTCGACAATTCGTTCCGTCGAACCACCCTTGAGCCGCTCTCAACGTTCTCGATCGACGTCGACACCGCCAGCTATGCCAACGTGCGCCGTTTTCTCAGGCAGAATATGCTTCCACCCAAGGACGCGGTGCGCATCGAAGAAATGCTAAACTACTTCGCCTATCACGACGCACCCCCATCAAAGGGCAGCGAACATCCTTTCGCCGTCCATGTCGAGGTCGCCGGCTGCCCCTGGAACGACCAGAACCGGCTAGCCCGCATCGGCATCGCCGCCAGCCCGATCGATCAAGCGCAGCGTCCTGCGAGCAACCTTGTCTTTCTGATTGACGTCTCCGGCTCGATGCAAGAGCCCAACAAGCTCCCGCTCGTTCAATGGAGCCTAGAGCGCCTGGTCGAACAGCTCGGCGAGAACGACCAGGTCGCCATGGTGGTGTATGCGGGGGCATCGGGATTGGTGCTACCATCGACGTCATGCTTGCACAAAGCGGAAATCATGTCGGCCATCGACCAGTTGGCGCCGGCGGCTCGACGAACGGCGGAGCGGGGATCCAGCTCGCTTACGATGTGGCGACCCGGCACTTCATCAAGAACGGGACGAACCGTGTGATTCTCGCCACCGACGGCGATTTCAATGTGGGAGTTTCCAATCAGGAAGACCTGATCCGACTGATCGACGCCAAGGCCAAGAGCGGCGTCTTCCTGAGCGTTTTGGGGTACGGCATGGGGAACCTCAAGGACGGGAATCTCGAGAAGATCGCTGACAAGGGCAACGGCCATTACGCGTACATCGACTCGCCGCGCGAGGCCTACAAGGTGTTGGTCGAGGAGATGGGCTCGACGCTTGTGACGGTCGCCAAGGACGTCAAGATTCAGATGGAATTCAACCCGGCGAAGGTCGGCGCATTCCGGTTGATCGGCTACGAGAATCGGATCATGGCCCATCAGGATTTCAACGACGACACCAAGGACGCCGGCGAGATTGGTGCGGGCCACCACGTGACCGCGCTTTACGAACTCGTCCCTCCGGGCAAGGAGGCGGAGCTTTCCGGAGTCGACCACCTCAAATACACAAAGCCCGCTTCGGCCAGCGAGCCCAGCAACGAGTCGTTCACCGTAAAGGTCCGCTATAAACGACCCGACGGCGTCACGAGCCGCCGGCTCGAATACGGCTTGGTCGATCCAGGACGATCGTTCGCCCAGGCGTCGGACGACCTCAAGTTCGCCTCGGCGGTCGCTGGTTTCGGGATGCTGCTCCGCGGCTCCGCCGAGAAAGGGCGCCTGACCTATCCGGGCGTGCTCGAGATCGCCGAGTCGACGTTAGCAAAAGACTCATCCGGCTACCGTCAGGAATTCATCGCGACCGTGCGACAAGCGCTGGCCTTAACCAGACGGTGAGACAGCAAAGCTCTGCATCGCAAGTGTTCAAACGAGGCGACGACGCATTGCCTGTCGTCGCTTCTTGACGGCGCAGTTTAGGTCGAAACATCCTGCCGTCAGGAATGGGGAAATGCAGTTTAGGCAAGCCATCAGTTATGATAATGGACAAGCTGTCTGGCGTCGCAGGGGGTAACGCTCAAGAACAAACAGTGTTAGGCGGCGCGTGCCCGTGGAATACTTCATTGTGATGATCGAAGGGCTGATCGCGGTCACGATCACATCCTTGGCCTGGATACGTCGTCGATCCGGATCTCTGTTCCTCTGGGGTGTCCTCCTTGGGATGGCATGGTGCGCCCTTCTCCACGGCTTCTGCTTCGGCGTGCTCCGTGTCGAAGGGCCTCACGCCGATCGTGACCCATTGCTCCTTGCCGGGTTCGGCCGGGTCACTGCGTTCTTTGCCGGAATCCCGCTGGGGACGGTGCTTGGCCTCACACTCGCCTTTTTAAAAGCAGCGAAGACGACGAAGCCAGTGCACTCCAGCCAAGCCACCGCCAGCAGCGGGTAGATCAACAGGTCGGGTCGTATGTTGACGTTGCTGGAGATGTGAGCATGGCTATTGTAGATGGACGCCATGATAGTCCCGATCAGCGTCAGCAGCCCTGCGACAGCAGCCGCTGCCCACCGACGGAAAAAAAGTGCGACCCAGGGAGCGACAAACGCCAAGAGGCCGCAGATTGTCGCCCAGAACAAGGCATTGGCGGCTATTAGATCGTCATGGCTCATCGAGTCACATCCTGGACACGCCGATTGGTAGCATTTGAGATCAACTCTCTGACTGAGGGCACCAAGCCGACAGATAGACATGCTAGCCAGGGCGCACGGTCACCGCCGCGCCGACTTGAGATGATACCGTGACCGCTCGCTTCTCGCGAGCGAGCCTCATTGCAGCCCTTGCAGCCGGTAAGGACCGGCTTAAAGAGCGATACTCAGAGAAGCTAGCCAAAAGTCGCAGGAATCCGGATGCCGGAGCACCGTTCGATTGGACGGGCACGAGGGCCGTCATCGACGTGATTCGGGCTGCTCTTCATTAGACTGTCCCGCAATCCCCTTTATTTTCTGGTCCCGTGATCCGACAATCGGGCTACGGTGTTGGCGGCACGTATCCTGGGATTCTTGGGGTCGATCCAATGAAATTACGCCCGCGAAAGGCATCCTGGTTTGTTTCGGGCCTGCTCCTCCTTACCGTGGTGTCGGCCGGTCTAAAGCTCGTCGTGGCTCAGCCTAACATTGAGAAATTTAGGCCGGCTTTCGACACGAGCGAGGCAAATTTTGAATCTTTGGCTGAACATAAACTTGTAAATATAAACAATATTACTTACACAACCGATGAAGGCGGAGTGTTCGACATTTATTTTGCATGCTCATCGGTGAGAGGAGAGGATCCTTTAAGGTTGACCGATGCAAGAGATATAACAAGGGCGAAATCATATTTTAACGACGAGAAACGATACGGAAAGCACTTTCTAAGAATCAACAGCCACTGCATAAATCTGCGGCATATTGCATACGTCGAATCCAATGATGATTCAATAACTGTAAATTTCAATGCTCGGATAGCTGATGCATTTGTGCAGTTGAAGTTATTTGGTGCAGATGCGGAAAGTTTTAGGAAGAAACGGCGAGAGTTCTAATATCTTAGCAAGTAGGCGTGGGTCGAAAAGTCGCGTGTTTTCTGGTCCGCGCGGCTCGATGCACTTGACGAACTGCTCAAGGCTGAAAATGCCGCGCTACGCCACAACCCGCTCAGAAATGGAAACCGAAATGACGGCCGAGAATCCTGCAACGATCGTCATCACGCGCCGCTTCGATTTCTCGGTTGAGCGTGTTTTCGACGCCTGGCTCGATCCTACCAAGGCGAGCAAGTTTCTCTTCGCTACGCCGACGGGAGAGATGGTGCGTGTCGAGATCGACGCACGCGTGGGCGGCTCGTTCAACATTACTCGCCGCGACGGCGAGGATGTCGAGCATGTCGGCACGTACCTTGAGATCGACCGCCCGCGCAGGCTTGTCTTTACTTTCGGAGTGCCGAAGTTCTCGGCGCAAATGACGCGCGTCAGCATCGATTTCAAACCCCTATTAGCGGGATGCAAACTGACGCTGACCCATGAAGGAGTTCTACCGGAGTGGCTCGACCCCACGCGTTCAGGCTGGGGTAAGATTCTCGACGGGCTGTCCGCGCATTTGGCCAAGGAAACCGCGGTATAGCTACGAGTCAAGGCATGGACTTCAACAAACGCATGGGATGGCACGTGAAATGGTATAGGACCGAGATCGATGCCGGGGCGACCATCAGGGCAACAAACCAGTTGATCAATCTCGTGAAGCTGGGCCGGACGACATCGTACGAGGAGAAGGATCAGCTACAGCTCCGGGAATGCGGGATCATATACAAGCGGAAGTCCGCTGGCACAGACGCGAGGCCTATCCAGTTTGCCGCCGTTGCGTCACTTACACCACAGTTCAACGTCAACCCCAACGAGGCTCTTTGTCACCGTGCCGATGGGAAATCGCTTGCCAAGGCCGGCCCAGCCCCCAAGCATGTGACCGACACCGTGGTCAAGGTCTCGACGAGTAGGCGAGGCAAGCCGAAATCCCGGCTGACCGCTCCGGCTTAGTTCGCGACGTCGGGTGAGGCTTTCGTCTTCTCCGGTTTGCGGCGATCGCGCGACTGCTTCTCGTACTTCTCACGCAGCTCTTCCTCTTGCTTGCGCAAGATATCGACGAAGTCATCCTTCTCACCGGGCTTGGTGAGGTCCTGCCCCTTTTTGGTCAAGCCGAGGAAACCGATGCACATCTCATCGGTCGTCGCCTCGCCCCATTTCACGAGCACCGGCGGCTTGTGTGGGTTGCGGGGATTCGACCCTGAGTTGTCGTAATGCGAGACCAGCGAGACCACGGAACCCTTGGGGATATCGAGCGGCTGCTCGAAGTGGTACGTGTATTGCCAGTTGAAGTCCCAGTCAGGAACCTTGATCAAGTCCTGAACGTGCCCGTCCGGGAATTTGACCGACATTAGCATGTCTCGTCCGAGGAGATGCATATGCGGCGTGACGGCGTAGGCCGTCACGTCGACGGGTACTTCCCAGGCGGCCTTAATTTCGATATTCGATTGGCCGGGCGGAAGCTCGAGCCCTGGGTTGATCACAAAACCCCAGTGCATCACCTGTTTGACTGGCTTCTTCGAGAAATAGAGCCCGATTTTGCTCCGATCGGTTTCCGCCTTACCCTGCGGGTGATAGTGCATCTGGACGATCACGTCGCTCTGCTTTGGCAGAGACCGGCCGATCCCGTCAGGCAAGAAAGTGGGCAAGTTGCCGGGAGCCCAGCCCCCCAGTCCGCCGTGAATCGGCTCGCCGGGACCACCGAAGCAGGTGTAACCGGGACCCGGTTCGGCCTGATCGCGCTCGCGGGCCTTCCCCGAAATATCGACGAATGCGAGCATGTGATGGACGACACGTCGGTTGCCCGGCCGGTACTCGACAGCCGCCACGTATTGATCCTTTTCGAGTTGAGTCGGAACGACAAAACAGCGATAGATGTCGTCGCCGTCGGCGGGAACCGCGAAATCCGCGCCGATGTCGATGACGAGGTCCGGAGTTCCCAGCTGCCAGTCGTCGGCAAATTTAGGTGGAGAGCGGCAAGTCGGCCAGGTTCCCTTCCGGGGCGTCGGCCTCGGACCAGGCAACGAGAGTGGCGATCTCATCGTCGCTTAGAGTGCGCGACGTCCTTGAATTTGACTCCCACATGAGGCTCGGCCTTCCATGGGGGCATCGCCCGGTCCTCGACCACCGCGGCGATGTCGGAGGCCCGCTTGCGCGCCTGATCGTAAGTCTCGAGGGCGAACGGACCGACCTGGCCCGGGCCGATGGCATTCCTGGCAGTTTTTCTGCAGAATCGGTGCGACGTCCTTGCAATAGGTGGGCCTCGCAGCTGCCGCGTGCATCTCGGGCAGCGGGCAGCCGACGGCCTCGACCTACGGCATTGCTTACCTCTTTGCCGTTCAAGACCGCAGCGATCGCGTCTTTGAGCTCGCTCTCCGACGGATTGGCGTTACGCTTCCGCCGGGCGACGAACTGATCGTCGATCCGCCCGTGATAACGGATCTTGCCGCGGTCGTCGATCACGAATGCCTCGGGAGTTTTCTGGGCTCCCAGCTTCCGAGCAAGCGACCCATGGCGGTCGCGAACCACCGGAAACTTCAGGCCGAAATCGCGCGCGTGGGCTGTGACGTCACTGTCGCTCAGATCAGGATCGACGCAGACCCCTAGCCATTTGACCGACTTGCCTGCAAACGAATCCACCAAGGTCGCGAGGGTCGGGCTGTAGCTGTTGGAGATCGGACATTCCGTCGAGTAAAAGATGATCGTCATGGCTCCGTGCGGGGGAGCCATCAGGTCGATCCGCCGGCCATCGATGCCTCGCAACGGGTGCGTTGGAAGCGATGCCACATCGGCACCCTGAACCGCCGCGCTTATCGCGATCATTAAGAAGGAAAAGCCCGCGAGAGCGTGCCCGCGGGCTGTCGAGTCAATGGCGGTATTCCACAGCATGATGCGAAATCCCCGATGCGATCCGATTCCCGCCGGCGGGAGTCACAAAGACCTTGCTTTTCTCATCACGGTTAACAATGTTTAGTCAAACCGATCGGATGGCTCGGGTCAAGGCCAACCGCTGCAGGGTGTCGCGTTGTAACACCGTCGGCGAAAGGTCCGATCCATCAGAATTCATCCCTAAGGTAAATCCTCCGGGCCGAGCTGCTTGTCGGCCAGAGACTCCATTTCGTTGATCAGCGATAGGTCGGTCCATCGAGTTCCGGGGACCGAACCGACTTGCAGACAAATCGGTCCGGCCAGGCCATAATTTCTAGATCATGCGCCCTCTGTTCCGAGGAGCGCGGAGTGTCGGAGTACTGTCGAATGGCTGTTTTAGAGCATGTGACCGGAGAACTTGCCGGCACGCCGGTTGATTTGAAAAATGACGTGACGGTCATCGGACGCTTGCCGGAGTGCGACATCATTCTGTCTACCAACGGAGTGAGCCGGCGGCACGCCGAGATCCGGAAAAACGGACTTGCCTTCTACCTGGTCGATCTCGACTCGCGGAACAAGACGTTCGTCAACGACACCGAATTGAAGGGTGGGCTCGAGCATCTTCTGAAGCAGAACGACCGGATCAGAATCTGCGACGTCGAGTTCGTTTACCATGCCGCTTTCGCACCAATGACGAAGGATCCAGAACCCGCTGCAGACGTCATTGTTGTCACCGAGAGCAACGGCAGAGAAAATCAGGATTTCCGCACACTTGAAGCCTCACGCTCAAGCACGATGGCCAGCGCGGTTCGTCCCGAGGTGAAGCTCAAAGCGATCCTGGAGATCACCCGAAGTCTCTCCAACGAGTTGCGGATCGACGCCGTTGCTCCCAAGATCCTTGACTCCCTGATGGAAATCTTTCCCGGGGCCGAGCGGCTGTTCTTGATGCTGCAAGATCCCTCGACCAAGCGACTGGTGCGTAAGGCGTTCAAGTACCGCCCCCAGCAGCGCAAGTCTTTCCTTCGAACCGTACCCGAGGATGAGGTTCCAACGAGTATCAGCCGGACCATCGTTGACTACGTACTTGGCCAGAAGAAGGCGGTGTTGAGCCAGGACGCCAGCGAAGATAAAAACCTCCCGAGCAGCGCCTCGATCTCCGACTTGAAAATCCGCTCGGTCATGTGCGTTCCGCTGTTGACGCCAGACAACAAGGCGCTCGGTATTCTTCAACTCGATACGAGCGATCGACGCCAATTCAACGAGGACGACCTTGACGTGTTGGCCGCCGTCGCGAGCCAGGCGGCGATATCGATTCAAAACGCTTCGATGCTCGAGTCGCTCCTGCAGCGCGAACGACTCAACCGCGATCTAAAAATCGCCGAGCAGGTGCAGAAGAGGTTCTTACCGCAAGTCGTGCCCACGGTCCCAGGCTACGAGTTCTTTGCTCATTACCAGCCGACCTACGAAGTCGGGGGCGATTATTATGACTTTGTGCCTCTATCTGCCAATCGCATGGCAGTGGCACTGGGCGACGTCTCAGGAAAAGGCGTGGCGGCCGCATTGATGATGGCCAAGTTCTCGGGTGACACGCGGTCTAGCATTCTGACAGAGAATGCCCCCGCGCCGACCGCGACTCGTCTCAACAACCTGCTCTGCGCCGCCGGGATCCCGGATAAGTTCATCACTCTCAGCCTGTGTGTGCTTGATATTCCCACACGCAAGCTGACCCTGACATCAGCAGGCCACACGCCTGTGATTATCCGTCGCGCCGACGGCCGAGCGGAGGAAGTCGGTCAAGAGGTCTCCGGGATACCGCTGGGTGTCATGGAGGATTCGGATTACCAGCAGACCGAGGTCGAGATAAACCAGGGTGATGTCGTTGTTATCTACTCCGACGGTGTGACGGACGCGCGCAGCCCTGGCGACGAGCTCTACGACTCGCAGACCAACCACCGTCTTTTGAAACGAGTGGCCCAGTCGTCGGGCGGACCGGTCGCCGTCGGCCGGGCGATCCTCCAGGATATCCGTGAGTTCTCCGCCGGACACACACAGGCCGACGACATCACCCTGGTTTGCATGGGGCCGACGACTGGATAAGGAGCTGAACGTGCGGCCGTCCGGCGGGTTGGATAGCGAATTCCAATCTATTTCGGATGATCCAGGCTCATTCTCGGGGCCAGCGATTCGATCCGAGGACGTCGCGACAGGTACGCCTAGGCTTATTGCCCACCCGTTGCTACCGCGCTACGGCTTGGTTACAGTCTGGCTCGTCGACCTTCGCCATTTAGGTTCGACGACTCATTTTTTGCTGAGTCAAGGTTCCCAAAGATGTGCGAAAGGTGGTCAGCAATGCTTCGACCGATTCGCTTCTTATTCGTGATGGCGGCCGTCTTGTCGGCCGCGAGCGAGGCTCGTGCCCAGTATGGCTACGGCTACGGTTACGGAGGTTACCGCCCCTACGGTTGGGGGGGCTGGGGCTCAACGCCCGGAAGCTCCATGGCACGTGGCCTGGGAATGCTGAGCATGGGCCGCGGCATGTACAACCTGAACACGGCTCAGGCTAATTCGATCAACCTTACGACCGCCGAAAGATGGAACAACGCCATGTACCGCGCCCACGCGGCGGCGGGCCGCCGGTATGCCGCTAAGGAGAAAAAGAATCGCGAGGATATCAATAAGGCATACTCCGAGATCCAGGATCGTTTACGAAATCACCCGAGCGCAAGGGATGTCGCCGACGGAGACGCGCTGAACGTGCTACTCGACGTCCTCTTGAACCCGGCGAACGCCGATCTCTCGCTCCAGCAGATCAAGACGCCACTGCGGCCAGACGCGATCGCGAACATCCCCTTCGAACTTGCCTCTGAGGGGATGACGGCCTGCCTGGACCGGATGACCATGGACGGCCAGTGGCCGCAAGCTTTGCTCAGTGATGATTTCCGGCCTGAACGCGATGGACTGCGAAATGCAATCAAGGCGGCCCTTGACGAGGACAAAGAAGGAGAGATCGACCCTGACATGGTTCAGGCCGTACAGAGCGCGATCGACCGACTGCGGAACAAGTTTGATAAGCTCGTGCCGCAATCCAGCCCGGATTACGTTTCCGCCCACTGGGCGCTCAAGGCTATGGACGGCATCACCAAGATGCTCTATAGCCCCAAGATGGATAAGGTTCTCTCCGAGCTGGAAGACTACCAAGGCACGAACTTGGGCGACCTCCTGGGCTTTATGCAGGCCTTCAACCTGCGGTTTGGCGAGGCCAAGTCGTATCGCCAGCGATTGATCTACCAGAGGCTTTATCCCATGCTCGCCGAGCAGGCCAATTCGTTGAGCTCTGCGACCGGCGATGTCACGGCGGTTGCTTCAAACGCCGCGAGCGCCGTCGCGAACGTGGGTGGCGAGGCTGTCAAGACTGCCGAAGGTGCGGGCGGACAAGTCGCGAAGGCGGTCGAGAGCGCCGGCGGCGACGCGTTCGACGAACTGAAATCCGCCGCCATTAATTTCTTCAAGAGCTGGGGCAAATGAAAGGAAAAACCGGCCATCGGTTAGCCGGATGATCTGGCTCGGGATCGTGGAGCTCAAACGCGTTGGACGATTGATTTCTGGGACCCTGTTGAGCCCGAACCCGTCCAGGGTTGTATCGTCGGTCCTTTGCTACCGCAAGCAAGCCGTGATAAGCTCCAGGGCTGAGACCGAGCGATGGAGCGCACCTTCACGATGGCTCAGGCAGCAGCACTGCGGATGGCGATCCGCCCATCCTGACTGCGCGTGCTAGCTTGATTGAGCGCCTGGCTCGTAGCCAGCCCCGCGACGAGGATCGCGATGTCACCACCAACTTGTGCCGGCGCACTTTCGGCGATGCGACAGCGCAGTCCGCGTGTGTGAAGGACCACGCGTCAATTTCCTTCCGCTTTCGATGCGACGGTGATCAATCCTGCGACACTGCTGGGAACAACGACAACCAACGCGATGAAAAACGATGATTAATCACAAAAAGATCGCGTTTGTGAGCGATGGCAGCCTTCTCTCGGTTTTGCCCCAATTCGCCAGCCATTTTTTACATGCTGAGGTCAAACACTTTTCTCGTTCGCAGAGGGAAGATGCTCTTGACTGGCTTACGGGTAACAACCGCTAACCCAGCAGGAGGAAGCGATGGGTTCGGATTTTAGCCGGAATCGGGGCAAGGGAGCAAACGATGGGAACAGCCGTAAACGATCCTGGATTGTCCGCATCGGCGCGTGAGCTTGAAAATGCTCGTGCCGCGACCAAGGTTCATCTCGTCGGTGGCGGAATAGCCTCGCTGGCCGCAGCCGTGTTCCTGATCCGCGACGGCGACGTGCTCGGCCAGAACATCACGATTATGGAGGGGCTCGGGAAGCTCGGCGGAAGCCTCGACGGTGTCGGCCCCCCGCGCAACGGCTACGTCGTTCGTGGCGGGCGGATGCTGGAGAGCAAGTATCTCTGCACCTACGACCTGTTCTCGACGATTCCAACCCTTGACGGGAGCAAGACGGTCACGCAAGAGATCCTCGCCTGGAATGAGACGTTGCCGACCTCCTCCAAATCCCGTCTCTTCCGTGGCGGACATCGAGTGGATGCCCCCGAGTTCGGCCTTGGCGAAGGACACATTCTGGCCCTCGAGCGACTGGCGATCGAACCCGAAGCTCTGCTGGGCAACACGCGCATCACGGACCAGTTTGACCCCTCGTTTTTCGCGACCGATTTCTGGTTCATGTGGTGCACAACCTTCGCGTTTCAGCCGTGGCACAGCGCAGTCGAATTCAAGCGCTACTTGCTCCGGTTCGCCCACATGGTCCCAGGGTTCAACAAGCTAGAAGGGATCATGCGCACGGTCTACAACCAATACGACTCGATGGTCCGTCCGCTCGAGAAGTGGCTCGCAGAGCGCGGAGTGCGATTCGAGTTGAACACCCGCGTGACTGACCTCGGTCTGCGTGAGGACGCAGGGGCCAAGCGAGTGATGAGCATCCTCTATGAGTCCGGCGACCTCCCGGGGACGATCGAGTTAGGATTACATGATTACGTCGTGGTCACGTTGGGATCGATGACGGAAGGGTCCAGTCTGGGATCCCCAGACAGCCCCGCAATGCTCAAAGGTAAGGCCGACGCCGGAGCCTGGAAGCTTTGGGAGAGAATTGCCAGCGGCCGGCCGGAGTTCGGCCACCCATCCACCTTCGATGATCATATCGACGAATCCAAGTGGGTGTCCTTCACGACCACTCAGCGCGACCCAACCTTCTTCGAGATCGTTCGGGACATCACGGGCAACGTGGCCGGAGAGGGTGGCCTGATCACCTTCCTTGACTCTAGTTGGCTGATGTCGATCGTGCTGCCGCATCAACCGCATTTCATCGGACAGCCGGAGAACGTCAACGTCTTCTGGGGCGACGGCCTTTCAGTCGACAAGCCCGGCGACTTCGTGAAGAAGCCCCTGTCGGCGTGCACAGGAAACGAGATCATGTTTGAGCTATTGGGCCACTTCCGCATTGAGGCGGAGGCGGCTCGCATCCTAGAGACCTCGGTCTGCGTCCCGTGTATGATGCCGTTCATCACAAGCGAGTTCCTGCGGCGCAAACAAGGTGATCGGCCCCAGGTCGTGCCTGAGGGCTGGACCAACCTCGGCTTTGTCGGTCAGTTCTGCGAACTTCCCGATGATGTCGTGTTCACCGTCGAGTATTCAGTCCGATCTGCCCAAACGGCGGTCTACTCGCTGCTCGGGCTCAAACGCGAACCACCAGCGGTTTACAAGGGGCAGTACGACCCACGCGTTTTGTATCGGGCGTTCGAATCATTGCACGGCATCAATTGACGCTGCAGATCGCCGATGCGGTCATCAAGAAGCTGGCGTTTTTCTCGAACTGACCCAGAAGACCCCGTGTAAATCCGGCCAGCCCACCAAAAGGAGGCTGAGCGATGATCGAGGTAATGAACCCCAGTTCCGGCACGGTGTTCGCCATGAAGATTAGTGGCAAACTCTTGCACCAAGACTACGAACAGTTCGTCCCCAGGCTCGAGAAACTGATCGAGGAGCACGGCAGCATCCGCTGCTTCATCGAGATGACCGAGTTCCACGGGATCGAGCTTCGCGCCTGTGGGACGAGATCAAATTCGACGTCCGTCACGCCCACCAAATTGCGCCTGTGCCGTCGTCGGCGATCGCGCCTGGGAAGCCTGGATGACCAAGCTATCACGGCCGATATTTTCGCGCCGAAATCCGGTTCTACGACATCGCCGAAAGGGACAAGGCGTGGGTGTGGATCAACGAGGGAATCTGAACACCTCTGGGAATCGGGACCCGATGAGTTGGAATAGGCGAACTGGTATCAATAATGACGTCGTGAAGGCGAATAGATTTGCTTCTGGCTCGCCGCAGCGCGTATGATGACGAGTGTTCTGTGCGAGTCGACATCGGACAACCGTCCGTCGGCTCCTGGCGAATGATTTGATTTTGTCGGATGACTAAACGAAGGGCAGTCCGGTTATTCCGGGTGGTCCGTCGAAGAGTAAGCCGGCGTGGTCGAGAACTCGAATGTTCTCGACCACGCCGGCTTTTTTTTGTTCACACTTGCTCGGGCGCAAGCACGAACCAGAAACCCGACTGACCAGCCCGATACAGACGATTGATGCAACTGTTCACCGCTTCGCACGTCCACCTTTACTACTCTTATCCACACTTACCAATGAGGAACCAGATGATGTCAGACAAGAACTCTGTCGTCGCGATCTTCGACTCCCACGAGCGGGCCGAAGACGCCATCCGCGAACTTCAGAAGAGCGGCTTCGACATGAAGAAGCTGTCGATCATCGGCAAGGATTACCACACGGAAGAGAACGTCGTCGGTTACTACAACGCCGGCGATCGCATGAAGTACTGGGGCAAGCTGGGGGCCTTCTGGGGCGGCTTCTGGGGAATGCTGTTCGGTTCCGCGTTCTTCTGGTTGCCTGGCATCGGGACGGTGCTCGTGGCTGGACCGCTCGTGGTCTGGATCGTCGGCGCGCTCGAGAGCGCCGCGGTGATGGGCGGCCTCAGCGCCCTGGGGGCCGCGATGTATAGCATCGGCATCCCGAAGGACAGTGTCGTGCAATACGAAACCCAGGTGAAGAACGGCAAACTCGTCTTGGTCGCCCATGGAACGCCCGAGGAAGTGGAACGCGCCAAGGACCTCCTGGATCAGTCTGAGGCGAATTCAGCGACGGTTCATGGCGAGCAACTGGCCACCGTTGGCGCGTAACTCAACGAAATCCATCTGAGAGGAGGTTCCGGTCGGCCTCCGACCGGAACCTTAAACTCCAGTAAATCGTTCGTCAGGCGCTGGCAGGAGGATGCGAAGTGAACTATGCGGAACGCTTCAGAGTGCCGCCCGGCACCACCGTCAAGCTCAAAGACATCGACCCGAGGTTCAAGAACCATCACGAAGGCCACAAGGAGGCGGCCAAGGAGATCGAGCACTACCAGCAGAGGCTGAGAGAACTGCAAGAGTTGCTCTATGCCGATGGACGGCGATCGCTCCTGATCTGCCTGCAAGCGCTGGACGCAGGGGGCAAGGACGGGACGATCAGTCACATCCTGGGTTCGATGAATCCACAAGGCTGCAAAGTGGTGGCGTTCAAGCAGCCTTCCGCCCTGGAGCTTGCGCACGATTTCCTGTGGCGGATCCATCGTGCCGCGCCTGCCCGGGGTGAAGTGACCATCTTCAACCGTTCCCATTACGAGGACGTCTTGATCGCTCGCGTTCATAACCTGGTCCCCAAAGAGATCTGGTCCCGCCGTTACGATCGAATCAACGCTTTCGAGAGCGGCCTCGTCGAGGACGACACCCATATCCTCAAGTTCTACCTGCACATCTCCAAGGGAGAGCAACTGAAACGCTTCAAGGATCGGCTCGACGACCCTGCCAAGCAATGGAAAATCAGCGAGGCCGATTACAAGGAGCGAACCTACTGGGACGACTACACGGCGGCTTACGAGGATGCACTCTCCCGTTGCAGCACCGAGCATGCCCCTTGGTTCATTATCCCTGCCGACCACAAGTGGTTCAGGAACCTCGCCGTGGCCCGGATCGTCGTGGAGCACCTGGAAGGGCTGAAGATGACGTTCCCGCCGCCTTCGGTGGATATCGAGCACATTCGCAAAGAGTATCACTCAGCGAAGAAGCATAGCCACTGACCTAAAGGCACCGCTTCGAGAGAATGCGCCCACGGCGGCTCCGCCAGGCTTTAAGCAGAAACATGACATGATCAAATTGCCAATGTATCCGTTGCGATTCGAACCGATCTACCAGTATCGGCTCTGGGGCGGCCGGCGCCTGGCCGATCTGCTCACGGCACCGCTGCCCGGCGACGGACCCATCGGCGAAGCCTGGCTACTGAGCGACCGCGATGACCATCCCAGCAAGGTCGCCGACGGACCGCTCAAAGGATCGACCATCCGGCAATTGCTGGAGCAGTCGCCGGACCAGTTGCTGGGAAAACTGGCGGGCCGTTTCCGACGGTTCCCCGTGCTCCTCAAGTTCCTCGACGCACACGAAAAGCTCTCGGTCCAGGTGCACCCCAAAGATGAGCAGAGGGACTATATCCCAGCGGGCGAGAGCGGCAAGACCGAAGCATGGGTCGTGCTGGAGGCGGGGCCGGCCAGCCGTATCTACGCGGGCCTGAAGCCAGGCACCACTCAAGACGATCTCGAGCGGGCGCTCGCGAGCCGGGCGGTGGCGGACCTTCTGGCAAGCTTCACGCCGAAGGTCGGCGACGCCGTCTTCGTCCGAGCTGGGACCGTTCACTCCCTCAGCGACGTGGTGGTGTTCGAAGTGCAGGAAAACAGCGACGTCACGTTTCGCCTGTACGACTGGGATCGCGTCGACCCCAAGACAGGCAAGCCTCGACCTCTGCAAGTCGAGCAGGCGATTGCCTGCATCGATTTCGAGCAAGTCGCGATCGGTCCGGTGGCGCCGGTGGTGGAGGAGGCGGCGCCGGTACGGCGAGAGCGACTCTTTCATTGTGAACATTTCTCGGTGTGGCGGCACACGGGACAATCGCCGTTCACGGTCGGCGCGGCGGGCACGCCGCGGGTCCTGGTTTCCATCGTCGGCGAGGGGGAGCTGGAGCACAGTGGCACCAATTATCCCGTCGGCCGCGGCGACGTCGTGCTCTTGCCGGCGGAGGTCGGCGCATGTTCCTACCGGCCGCGCAATGCAGTCAGCTTGCTGGAGGTCGCACTGCCGGAATAGTTCCGGCGGAGGACACAATGAAAAAGCTCGTTGTTTTCGACCTGGACGGAACACTTGCCCAGAGCAAGTCATCGCTTGATGCCGAGATGGCAGCACTTTTCGATAAACTGCTTGGTGTCATCAAGGTCGCTGTGATATCCGGTGGCAATTGGCCGCAATTTCAAAAACAAGTGCTCTCTCACCTTGCCAGCGACGAACGCTTGAAGAATCTTTCGCTCCTTCCTACATGTGGAACACAGTTTTACAAATACGAAAAAGATTGGGAAAAGCTTTACGCAGAAGATTTTACCAGCGAACAGAAAGAGAAGATCATCAGTTCACTGAAGAAGGCGATCGAGCAATCGGGCCTGAAGGCCGAAAAGGTCTGGGGAGAGGTGATTGAAGACCGGGGAAGTCAAATCACCTTTTCCGCATTAGGTCAAGAAGCTCCCCTGGAAGAAAAGGTGAAATGGGACCCTGATTTCACCAAGCGGAAGAAGATGAAAGCCATCCTTGACACGTTGATTCCCGAGTTTTCCGTCCGATTGGGTGGCTCGACGTCCATTGATGTCACGAAGCCCGGCATCGACAAAGCCTACGGGATCAGAAAGTTGCGAGACATTCTTGGCATTGCCATTGAAGAGATGATCTTTGTCGGGGATGCCTTGTTTCCTGGCGGCAACGACTATCCGGCCGAGCAAGCCGGCGTCGTTTCGATCCGGGTCAGAGATCCGCATGAGACCAAACGCGTTATCGAAACAATCATCGCTTGTTTAGGTTGAGTCTGGCAGGCGTGACCTTGTGAGGAGAGACAATGGCTGGATTTCAAATGAAGCGCCTTGGGATGATGATGGAGCCCGAGCCGGGCAATCCGTTCGAGGTCGAAGGGGTCTTGAACCCGGCCGGGGTTCGCGGCCCTGATGGTCAGTTTTACCTCTTCCCGCGTCTGGTCGCGAAGGGAAATTACTCGCGCATCGGCATCGCACGAGTGAAGTTCAATGAAGCCGGCGACCCGGCGGGCGTCGAGCGGCTCGGCATCGCACTGGAGCCCGAAGCGGATTACGAGCTGCGGCCTGACGGCGGCGGAGGCTGTGAGGATCCGCGGATTACTTTTGGCGAAGACCTCAAGCGTTACGTGATGACTTACACGGCGCTTTCGCCCGAAGGCCCTCGGATTGCCCTGGCCCTGTCGGAGGACCTGTTCCACTGGCAGCGTTTGGGGCTCGCGACCTTCCGCCCGTATGAAGGCATCGAGTTCGACGGCGTGGACAATAAAGATGCCAGCATCTTCCCCGTCGCCATTCCCGATCCTGATGGGAAACCGGCAATGGCCATCCTCCACAGACCGCTCTTTCCCGGAACTCGTCCCGAGGAAACGGTCTGCCAACCGGCGCCCCGCGTGGTGGATCTCCATCGAGAGAGCATCTGGATCTCCTACTGTCCACTGGATGCAGTTGGCGATGAGCCCTATCACCTCAGCCACTTTACCTTGCATAACCGGCTGGCCAGCCCGGTGGCGCCCTGGGAGCAGCTCAAGATCGGCGGCGGCACTCCTCCGATCCTGACCCGGCACGGATGGATGGTCATCTACCACGGCGTCCACGAACTGGCGGACCCGAGCACGGCAGCGCACAAGTTATGCTACTCCGCCGGCGTACTGGTCCTCTCCCAGGAGCTTCCGCGGGTGATCCGTTATCGTTCGCCGGAGCCGGTGCTGACGCCGGAATTACCGCAGGAATGCATCGGGACCGTCGCCAACGTCGTGTTTCCCACCGCCATCGACCGGCGCGACGATCTCGGCTTGCCCGATCGATTCGACGTCTATTACGGCATGGCCGACAACCGGATCGGAGTGGCGCGTCTGGACGTGCCGGAATCTCTGCCGCCAGGGGCACTCGCCGACCCGCCCCGAGCCAAGGGCTCACTTCCAGTCGACGGTCAATCTCAAACAAAGAGTCGTCAGCGAGGTCCCGATCACGATCAAAGGAGGTTCTTAACGCCATCATGACACACTCAGCCACCATCGCTCCGCCCGAACTGGACGAACTCTGCGTCAACACGCTGCGCTTCCTGGCCGTGGATGCCGTGCAGAAGGCCAAGTCCGGGCACCCCGGTCTGCCTCTGGGTTCGGCGGCCATGGCCTATGCACTCTGGGATCGCTTCCTCAAGTTCAAACCGCATGATCCCATCTGGCCCGACCGGGACCGCTTCGTTCTCTCGGCCGGACATGGATGCGCCCTCTTGTACGCTCTGCTTCATGTCACGGGCTACGACTTGCCGCTGGAGGAACTCGAGAGGTTCCGCCAGTGGGGAAGCCGTACGCCGGGCCATCCGGAATACGGCAAGACGCCGGGCGTCGAGGCCACCACCGGTCCCTTGGGGCAAGGCCTGGCCAACGCCGTCGGCATGGCCATCGCCGAGGTCGCCCTGGCAGCGCGCTTCAATCGACCGGGTCACACCATCGTGGACCACTACACCTACGTTTTGGCCAGCGATGGCGACCTGGAGGAAGGGATCTCGTCCGAGGCCGGATCAGAGGCCGGCCACCTGCGGCTGGGCAAGCTCATCGTCCTCTATGCCGACAACCACATCACGATCGAAGGCAGCACGGAGCTGGCCTTTACCGAAGACCGTATGGCCCGTTTCGCCGCGTTCGGCTGGCACGTCCAGCGGATCGAAAATAGCAACGACGTCGACGCGATCGCCGTCGCGCTCGAGGCTGCCCGGCAGGAGAGAAGCCGGCCCTCCTTGATTCAAGTTCGCACCCACATCGGCTTCGGCAGTCCCCACAAGCAGGACACCGCGGCGGCCCACGGGGAGCCGCTCGGTTTGGAGGAGGTCCGTCTGACCAAAGAAGGGCTGGGCTGGCCGATGGAACCTCCCTTCCATATTCCCGGAGAGGCTCTGGAGCATTTTCGGGAAGCGGAAGAACGGGGACGTACCGCGCATCGGAAATGGGAATTACGTCTTCAGGCTTTTGCGGAAGCGCATCCTGAACTGGCCGCTGAGTTCTGGCGGGTCATGCACCGGCAGCTTCCGAAGGGCTGGGACGCCGACCTCCCGACATTCACCCCGGCCGACGGCCCGATGGCAACCCGCATCGCTTCGGGAAAGACGATCGAGGTTCTGGGCTCTCGTCTGCCCGAACTGATGGGAGGCTCGGCCGATCTCGCTCCCAGCACCCACACGAACATGGACGGGGCCGGGAACTTCGAGCCGGAGAACTGGGCGGGACGCAACATGCACTTCGGCATCCGAGAGCATGCCATGGGCGCCATCTTGAACGGCATGGCGTTGCACCGCGGCCTCATCCCGTATGGAGCGACCTTCCTGATCTTCAGCGACTATATGCGTCCGCCGATGCGCCTGGCGGCCATGAACGGCCTGCCGGTGATCTATGTCTTCACCCACGACAGCATCGCCATGGGAGAGGACGGCCCAACCCATCAGCCTGTCGAACAACTGCTGGGATTACGATCCATCCCCGGCATGGTTGTCATCCGGCCGGCGGATGCCAACGAGACGGTTGCCGCCTGGCGGATCGCCATTGAGCGGAGGGAAGGTCCCGTTGCCCTGGTGTTGACACGCCAGGGACTCCCCGTGCTCGACCTGGCCCGCTATCCGGGCATACCCGCGGGAGTGCCGCTTGGCGGCTACGTTCTCGCGGACTCTCCGCCGGGCGCGCACCGCGACATCATTCTGATCGCGACCGGCTCCGAAGTGCATCTGGCGTTAGAGGCGCGTGATCGGTTGGCGAGTGAGCGCATCCAGGCCAGGGTCGTGAGTCTGCCGAGTACCGACCTCTTCTCGATGCAGTCGGAACCTTATCGGGACAAGGTCTTGCCCCCGGGCGTGCCCCTCCTGGCCATCGAGGCTGGAACGTCCCTCGGCTGGAGATCCTATGTCGGTCCCCAGATCGCTGTGATCGGGGTGGACACCTTCGGGGCATCAGCCCCCGGGCCGGTCGTGATGCAGCACTATGGCTTCACCGTGGAAAATGTCTGCAAGCAAGCCCATAAATTGCTGCGTCAGTTCGAGGAAAAGGCCGCCGCCAAGAAGGGGTGTGACTGATGCCCGCGCCTCGTTCGGACGCACTGGTGCTTTTCGGCGTGACGGGCGATCTCGCCCACAAGATGATCTTCCCGGCACTCTATGCGCTGGCGAAACGAGGCGGCCTGAAGGTCCCGGTCATCGGCGTCGCCTCGCCGAACTGGAGTCTGGCGGATCTTGCGCAATCGCGTGAAGGACAGCCTGACTCGATCGGGCGGGATCGACGATCAAGCCCGCCTGAATCATCTTATGTCCCTGCTCAGTTACGTGAGCGGGGACTATAACGACCGGGCACGTTCACGGCGATCAAGAAAGCGCTCGGCAGCGCTTCGCGCCCGGCGCACTATCTCGCCATCCCGCCCATGCTCTTCGAGACGGTGATCAAAGGGCTCGGTGCGGCGAACCTGGCCGAGCAGTGCGCGCGTCATCGTCGAAAAGCCGTTCGGACGCGACCTGGCCTCCGCGCGGGAGCTCAACCGCGTCGCGAGGTCGGTGTTCCCGGAAGACTCGATCTTCCGCATCGACCACTTCCTCGGCAAGGAGGCGATCATGAATATCCTCTATTTCCGCTTCGCCAATGCGTTCCTCGAGCCGATCTGGAACCGCAACTACGTGGCCAGCGTCCAGGTAACCCTCTCCGAGGATTTCGGCGTGGAGGACCGCGGCGCGTTTTACGAAACCGCCGGCTGTCTGCGCGACGTGATCCAGAACCACCTCTTCCAGATCGTCGCGCTACTTGCCATGGAGCCGCCGGCCGGCAGGGACTTTGGGGACGTGCACACCGAGAAAGCCAAGGTCTTCGAAGCCACCCGCCCTCTGAAGCCCGACGACCTGGTGCGCGGCCAGTACGCCGGCTACCGTGACGAGCCAAACGTGGCCAAGGACTCCGACGTCGAGACCTTCTGCGCCCTGCGGCTTTTTATCGACTCGTGGCGCTGGGAGGGGGTGCCGTGGTACCTGCGCTCCGGCAAATACCTGGCCGAAACGGCGACCGAGGTTCTGGTGCAGTTGAAGCCGCCGCCGCAGAGGCTTTTCGCCGACTCGGCGCCGACGACCGGCCGGGCCAACTACCTGCGATTCCAGCTCTCCCCCAGTTCCGCCATCGCTCTCGCCGCTCGCGTCAAGCGACGCAGGGAAGGAGTTCGTCGGCGACCAGCGAGAACTCTACCTGTTCGAAGAACAGCCGGGCGAGGAACCGCCCTACGAGCGGCTCTTGGCCGACGCCATGGCTGGCGACGGCGCGCTCTTCACCCGTGAAGACGCGGTTGAGGCCGCCTGGGCGGTGGTCGAGCCGGTCCTTACGGACCACAAGAGTGCCCGCCCTTACGAACTGGCAGTTGGGGGCCCAAGGAAGCTGACGCCCTGATCGCGGCCGACGGCTGCTGGTATAACCCCAAGCCCAAGGAGGCATCCGGATGATGAGCCTATTCACGGCCGTGTTTCTGCCTGCATTGATCGCAACAGGCCACTGTGACCAAACCAACACCATACCATTCTATAAAGGAGGGAAATGATGCGCGTGGGAATCGCCGCGGACCATGGAGGATTCAAGCTGAAAGGGATTCTGGCGGAGTCGCTGCGTGACGCCGGGTTCGAGGTCGTGGATTTTGGTGCATACCAACTGAATCCCAGCGATGACTACCCCGATATCATCGTCCCCCTGGCGAGGGCGGTCGCGGCGGGAGAGGTTGAACGTGGAGTGGCGCTCTGCGGCAGCGGTGTGGGCTCGACCATTGCCGCAAACAAGGTTCCCGGCGTGCGTGCCGGACTCATCAATCATGTCTTTTGTGCCCATCAGGGCGTCGAAGATGACGATATGAATGTCTGTTGTCTCGGTGGAAAAGTGGTCGGGGCCGCGCTGGCCTGGGAGCTGGTCCAGACCTTTCTGGCGGCTCATTTCAGCGGCGCTCCACGCCACGCACGCCGCCTGGCGAAGGTGCAGGCACTGGAAAACCAAAAAGACGGACCGTTAAAGGCTCATTCGAAACGCCTCAATCGATTGGCGAGAACTGCCCGACACCCTTGGATGCACAGGAAACAATCATGAAAACTGCGATCAGAGCGACCGAGAAACTACACGAAATGGGGCAGAGCCTGTGGTTGGACAACATCACCAGGAGCCTGTTAACCAGCGGGACGTTGAACCACTATATTCAGGAGCTCTCGGTAACGGGACTCACCTCGAACCCCACGATCTTCGACCACGCGATCAAGAATAGCGACGACTACGACGACGCCATCCGCCAGAAATTGAAGGAAGGCAAGTCGGGCGAGGCGTTGTTCTTCGAGCTGGCGCTGGAGGACCTGAGGCAGGCCGCCGATCTGTTTCGGCCGATCCACGACCAGACAGACGGCGTGGACGGCTGGGTGTCGCTGGAGGTCTCGCCCCTCTTGGCACACGACACGGCCGGCACCATCGCCGCGGCCAAGGCCCTCCATGCCCAAGCGGGACGCCCGAATCTCTTCATCAAGATACCGGGTACGCAGGAGGGACTCCCCGCCATCGAGGAAGCCATCTTCGCGGGCGTGCCGGTCAACGTGACCTTGCTGTTCTCCCGCGAGCAATACGTGGCCGCCGCTGAGGCTTATCTGCGAGGCATCGAGCGGCGGATTGCCGCCGGGCTGAAGCCAGACGTCAGCTCGGTGGCTTCGATGTTCATCAGTCGTTGGGACGTCGCGGTCACGGGCAAGGTGCCCGAAAATCTGCGTGATCAGCTCGGCATCGCTATCGCAACACGCACCTATGCGGCGTATTGCAGCCTGATCGACTCCCCGCGTTCCCAGCGACTCTTGAACGCCGGTGCCCGCCAGCAGCGCCTTCTGTGGGCCAGCACAGGAACCAAGGACCCCTCGGCCTCCGATCTCCTTTACGTCGAGGCCCTCGCCGCCCCGTTCACGGTGAACACCATGCCCGAGGGCACGTTGAACGCTCTGGCGGAGCACGGTAAGATCAACCACATTCTCCCCCAGCACGGCGGGGACTGCGAAGAGGTGCTCACCAGGTTCGCCCAAGCTGGCATCGACATCGATACGCTGGCCGCTCAGCTCCAGGACGAAGGGGCCAGATCGTTCGTCAAGTCCTGGAAGGACCTGATGGCCTGCATCGCATCCAAAAGCGAGGCGCTGAAATGACTCAGTCGACGACGTTAGCGCAAGGAACCGAGCGCTCGAACCATGGCGTGGTCACATCGGTGCGTGGCAGTGTGGTCGATGTGCGTTTCGATCACAGCTTGCCTCCGATCTACTCGCTACTGCGGACAGGCAAGGATGGGCGAATCTCAATCGAGGTGCTGATGCAGCTCGATGCACGTCATGTCCGCGGGATCGCCCTCAATCCCACGGAAGGGCTCGCTCGCGGCACGGCCGTGGAGGACACCGGCGGTCCATTGAAGATACCAGTAGGCAAGTCAATTATTTCGCGAATGTTCGATGTTTTCGGCAACCCCATCGACCGCCAGCCGCCGCCGTCCGATGTGGTATGGCGCACGATCCATCGGGATCCGCCCTCATTGGCCAGTCGTTCCACCAAGTCCGAAATCTTTGAAACGGGCATCAAGGTCATTGACGTGCTGGTGCCTCTGGAGCGCGGCGGCAAGGCGGGTCTGTTCGGGGCGCGGGCGTGGGCAAGACGGTGTTGCTCACCGAGATGATCCACAATATGGTCGGGCATCAAAAGGGAGTGAGCATGTTTTGCGGCATCGGCGAGCGATGTCGCGAAGGGGAAGAGCTCTACCATGATATGAAAGCCGCCGGCGTGCTCCCGCACATGGTCATGATGTTCGGCCAGATGAACGAGCCGCCAGGCGCTCGGTTCCGCGTGGGCTTGGCGGCGGTCACGATGGCCGAGTATTTCCGGGATGACGAGCATCGCGACGTACTGTTATTGATCGATAACATCTTTCGTTTCATTCAGGCTGGCATGGAAGTGTCCGGCTTGATGGGGCAAATTCCGTCGCGTCTGGGCTATCAGCCGACAATGGGCACCGAGCTATCAGGACTCGAAGAGCGCATTGCCAATACAGACAAGGGCGCCATCACGTCCATCCAGGCTGTCTACGTGCCGGCGGACGACATGACAGATCCGGCGGCGGTGCACGCCTTCTCGCACCTTTCTGCGTCGATCGTTCTCTCACGCAAGCGGGCAAGCGAGGGATTGTACCCAGCCGTCGATCTGCTGCAATCCAACTCCAAGATGGCGACGCCGTCCATCATCGGCGAACGGCATTACCTTCTGGCCCAGAATATCCGTAAGACGCTGGCGAGCTACGAGCAATTGAAGGACATCATCGCCATGCTCGGGATGGAGCAACTCTCACCGGATGACCGCGCAGTCGTCGGTCGCGCTCGCAGGCTCGAGCGATTTCTGACCCAGCCGTTTTTCGCGACCGAGCAGTTCAGTGGCATCAAGGGAAAGGACGTCAGCCTGAAGGATGCGATCGACGGCTGCGAGCGCATCCTGAAGGATGAGTTCAAGGATTATCCAGAGAGTGCCTTTTACATGATCGGGGCAATCGACGAGGCCAAGGAAAAAGCGAAGACCATCCAAGCCCGCGAGTCCTGCCGATCCCGGTCCCAAACCCAAAGTTCAAGTGAAACCCCACGCAAACGGGAAACCCAAACCCAAGGTCGATCAAGGAGTCAAGGCCCATTAACCTCAAGGTTCTTCTCCCCTTCAAGATCTTCGTCGACACGAAGGGCGTGAAACGGATCGTGGCCCATTCACTCCAGGGCTCATTCGGGCTTTTGCCGCACCGACTCGACTGCGCTGCGGCCCTGGCACCGGGGATCCTCACTTATGAATCGGACGCGGAAGGCGAGGTATTTGTGGCCGTCGATCAAGGGGTGCTTGTGAAGGCGGGTATGAACGTTCTAATCTCCGTGCGGCATGCGATCGGCGGGACAGATCTCGACAAACTCCACGAGGCGGTAAAAAAGGAGTTTCTCGCCGTGGATGAGCAGGAGAAGAGTGTTCGCTCTGTGCTGGCGAAGATGGAGAGCAGCTTCATTCACCGCTTCATGGAGTTTCAACATGAATGAAGAGCACAAACCGGCCGTCGCAGGCGGGGAGACGACCTTCAGCCGAGAGGTCGGCGCTCAGGCGGCGCGCAAGCTGAAGGCCCGGCGCGGCGCCACGAGGAGCGTCTGGTTCGGCCTGGGCATGTCCGGGCTCGTCGGCTGGTCAGTGACAGTTCCGACCTTGATCGGCGCAGCGCTCGGTCTCTGGGTAGACAAGCATTATCCCAGTCCCTATTCATGGACGCTCATGCTGCTACTCCTCGGATTGGTCATCGGGTGCCTCAATGCCTGGCACTGGGTTGACTCGGAATACAAGGAAATGCAGGAGGATTCGGATGAGTGACATCCCGGCTCTTGCCCTGACGCTCTTGGCCGGTGGCCTGCTCGGCGTGTTTTTCTTCGCCGGCCTCTGGTGGACAGTCCAGAAGGGCGTAACGTCCGAGAGCCCGGCGGTCTGGTTCCTCGGCAGCCTGCTGTTGCGAACCGGTGTCATTCTGGCTGGCTTCTATTTTGTTTCGCAGGGTCATTGGTCCAGGCTCATCGCGTGCCTCATGGGATTTCTGATCGCGCGCTTCATTGTCGTCAGGCGGCTCACACACAGGCCGGCTGAAGAGCAGACGTCAATTGGAAGAGGAGACCACCATTGCGCCTTTCTCCCGATGATCTGGTTTTCTGGCGGTACGGCTTTGTCGAGCTCAATCTCACGATCGTCACGACCTGGGTGTTGATGATCGTCATGACGCTGGGTGCGTGGCTGATCACGCGCAAGCTCGTGACCGAATTACATATCTCGCGGTGGCAAGGCTTCCTCGAAATCGTGGTTACCAAGATTGAGGAACAGATCAAGGAAGTAGGTCTCGATCATCCGGCCAAGTATCTGGGCTTTCTGGGAACGCTATTCTTGTTTATCGCAGTGTCCAACCTCTGTGCGATCATCCCGGGATACGAAGCACCGACCGGCTCGCTCTCGACCACGTCGGCACTGGCGATCTCGGTCTTTGTCGCCGTGCCGTTCTTCGGTATCGAGGACCAAGGCTTCGGCGGTTACCTCAAGTCCTACTTGAAGCCGACGTGGGTCATGTTGCCGTTCAACATCATCAGCGAGCTCTCGCGCACGTTTGCACTCGCCATGCGTTTGTTCGGCAACATCATGAGCGGAACGATGATTGTCGCTATCCTGCTCACCATCACACCCCTCTTTTTCCCGGACTTCATGTACCTGCTCGGTCTCTTGACGGGCATGGTGCAGGCCTACATTTTCAGCATCCTCGCCACCGTTTACATCGCAGCCGCCACGCGAACCTGCGAGCAATGAACCACGACCATCAGCAACGAAAGGACAACCATGGACAGCATGACTCTTATCGCGATCGTTTCGATCATCTGCGCCGGCGTTACCATCGCACTGGGGAGCATCGCGCCCGCGATTGGCGAAGGGCGGGCCGTCTCGACGGCCCTGAGCTCACTTGCTCAACAGCCCGATGCCTCTAGCACCATCACGCGAACCTTGTTCGTGGGCCTGGCGATGATCGAATCCATTGCGATCTATTGTCTCGTGATCTCGATGATCCTGATCTTCGCCAACCCGTTCTGGAACCACGTCATTGCCCATGCCACAGGAAAATGACCCATGCTCATCAATTGGTTCACCGTCTTCGCCCAAGCGGTCAACTTCCTCATCCTGGTGTGGTTGTTGAAGCGATTCCTCTACAAACCCATACTCCGCGCGATTGACGACCGAGATAAAGGGATCGCAACCCAGCTTGCGAACGCCGAGGCAAAGGTCGCGGAAGCGCAAAAAGAGCGCGACGACTTTCAGCACAAGAACCAGGTCTTCGACCAGGAGCACGAAGCGCTCTTGAAAAAGGCCAGGGACGAGGCCAACTCCGAACGTCAGCGGCTCCTGGACGAAGCAAGAAAGGATGCCGATGCCGTGCGCGCCAAACGCCAGGAGGCGTTGGAAAGCGAACAACGTAACCTGAATGTCGAGATCATCCGCTGGACCCAAAAGGAAGTCTTTTCCATCACGCGAAAAACTCTTGCGGACCTCGCCTCCGCAAGCCTCGAGGAACGCATGGGCGATGTACTCGTTCGCCGTGTACGTGCGCTCTCCGGCCAGGCAAAGGAGCAGATGGCGACCGCCTTCAAGACGTCGAACCACACGGTGAGCGTGCATAGCGCGTTCGATTTGCCGCCGGCTCAGCGGACCGCGATCGAAAGCGCGGTCAAGGAAACCTTCGCCCAGGACGCACAAGTCCAATTCGAGACCGCGCCGGAGCTGGTCAGCGGTATTGAAGTCTCCACCAATGGACACAAGGTAGCCTGGAGCATCGCGGATTACCTGGCGACGCTGGAAAAGAGCGCCTGCGAACTTCTGCACAAGGATGCGAAGCCCGAGTCCAAGCCAGACGCAAAGGCCAAGCCCGACCCGAGGGCCGAAGCCAAGCCCCAGCCAAAGGCTGATGCCAAGCCCGAGCCAAAGGCTGATGCCAAGCCCGAGCCAAAGGCCGATGCCAAGCCAACTCCAAATGGTGAAGCCAAGCCCGCGCCGAAGGCCGTAGCCAAGCCCACGCCGAAGCATGAGCCGGCGCAATCGGCGCCAAAGGCGGACCATTGAATACCCCGCCTGATAGCCTTCACAGCATCTTCGACCAAGCGTTCGCCGGGATCGGCCGCGCGCTAGAAGCTTTCACGCCGCAATTGACGCCGCGTGAGGTAGGCAGGATCACAAGCGTTTCCATGGGCATCGCCAAGGTCTCGGGCCTGCCGAGCGTCGGTTTTGATGAACTCGTGAAGTTTCCTGGCGATCTCTACGGCATCGCGTTCGACGTCGATCCAGACGAAATCGGAGTGGTGCTCCTTGGTGAATGCCAGCACTTGCACGCGGGCGATCAAGTCGAGCGTACGGGACGTGTGATGGACGTGCCGGTGGGCGATGGATTGATCGGACGCGTCATCGACGCAATGGGCCGGCCAGTCGATGGCAAGGGTCCCGTCGTCTCCTCTGAGCGTTTACCCATCGAGCGCCCCGCCCCGGCAATCA
The DNA here is from genome assembly GCA_963850935.1 of uncultured Isosphaeraceae bacterium. Lineage (GTDB taxonomy): Bacteria > Planctomycetota > Planctomycetia > Isosphaerales > Isosphaeraceae > CAWFRS01. The sequence goes on along the minus strand of CAWKNT010000019.1, from coordinate 52,019 downwards.
TGGACCGCGCTCCGGTCTCCGTGCCTCTGGAGACCGGCATCATCGTCATCGATGCATTGATTCCGATCGGCCGCGGCCAGCGTGAACTTATCGTTGGCGACCGCCAAACCGGCAAGTCCGCCATCGCGATCGACACCATCGTAAACCAGCACGACCAAAATGTGCTGTGCGTCTATTGTGCGATCGGGCAGCGCGCATCCTCCGTTGCCAAGGTCGTCGCCACCCTCAAAGAAAAAGGCGCGATGGACTACACCGTCGTCGTCGTGACCGAAGGCAACGACGCGCCCGGGCTCGCATACATCGCCCCCTACGCCGCAACCAGCATCGCCGAGCATTTCATGGAAGCGGGCCGCGACGTTCTCATCGTTTACGACGATCTGACCCACCATGCCCGCGCGTATCGCGAGCTTTCACTGCTCTTGCGCCGCCCGCCCGGTCGCGAGGCGTTTCCCGGCGATATCTTTTACATCCACTCGCGGCTGCTCGAGCGTGCCACCCTCCTGAGCGACGAATTGAAGGGTGGCTCGCTCACTGCTCTGCCCATCATCGAGACCGAGGCTCAGAACATCTCGGCGTATATTCCCACGAATCTTATCTCGATCACTGATGGCCAGATTTACCTTTCGCCGACGCTATTCGAGCTGGGTGTACTTCCCGCGGTCGATGTCGGCAGGTCCGTATCGCGCGTCGGTGGCAAAGCGCAACGGGAGGCCTACCGAGGGGTGGCGGGCGACCTCAAGCTCGCGTATGCCCAGTTCAGTGAACTCGAATCCTTCGCCAAGTTCGGCACCCGGCTTGATGACCACACCAGGAAGATTATCGACCACGGCGAGCGAATCCGGGCAGTCCTCATCCAGCCGGAGCTTGAATCGGCTTCCTTCTCCCAACAGATCGTCATCTTGGTCGCGCTTACCGGCGGTGTCTTGGACGGCGTGCCGATCGACAAGATGCGGGATGCCGAGCAAGCGCTGAGAAAGGCGGCAGGTGACATTCCCGCTGACGTTCGCAAGCGGTTTTCCTCTAACGCCAAGATGAGCGACGACGACCACAAAGCGATCCTACAAGTCATCGGCATTGCGGTCGCGCCCTTCCAGCCAAAACCCGTTCCCGAACCCGAGAAGAAGCCATGAGCGATACATTGGCGAGCTTGCGCCACAAGATCAGCGGAGCCGGCGATCTGAAATCGGTGGTCCGGTCGATGAAAGCCCTGGCCGCCTCGAGTATCGGGCAATATGAGAAATCGGTGCTGGCGCTGGCGGACTATGATCGGACCTTGGAACTGAGCCTGGCTGTGTGCTTGAAGAGTCGGGAGGCCGCCGCCCTGGAAGCGGGGCGGGCAGGCACTGCCGCGAAGTCGGTCACTGCGATTGTCTTCGGCTCGGATCAGGGACTTGTTGGCCAGTTCAATGACGTGCTGGCGGAATTTGTCGCCAAAGCGCTTGATCCACTGCCCGGCGAAAAGAAAGTCTGGGCCGTCGGCGACCGGATTCAATCGCGGCTGGCGGATGCCGGTCGCCCGCCAGTGGGACTCTTCACGGTCCCCACTTCCGTCAACGCTATCACGCCGCTCGTCGGCCAGATTCTCGTTGAAAGTGAAGCCCAAGATGCCGATGGCGAGATCGTTCAACTTTATCTATTTCACAACCGCCCCAAGCCCGGCGCGGCTTATGAACCCGTCAGTCAACACCTGCTGCCTCTCGATGAAACATGGGCCCTGAGGCTGTCTCATCTTCCCTGGCCGACGAAAAACCTGCCCCAGGTCATCGGTGATCGTGAGCAGACGCTGCGGGCACTGATCCAGGAGTATCTTTTTGTCTCGCTCTACAAGGCTTGCGCCGAATCGCTGGCAGCCGAAAACGCCAGTCGCCTGGCCGCCATGCAGCGAGCCGAGAAAAACATCGACGACTTGGTGGGAAACCTGAATCAAACCTTCCGCCGCCTGCGCCAGACTTCCATAGATGAAGAATTGTTCGATGTCATATCCGGCTACGAATGTTTGTCGAAAGCAAAAGCGGGCTATGGTGCGAATTGAAAACGAGAAATGTTCACTCACAAAAACAACAATCCCATCGAACCACATGAAGGAACCAGCCGATGTTGAAACCCAAAGCGAAGAAGATCTACGACGAGCCAAGAAAATTGAGCACTGCTCCCTCGCCGACGATACTGGCATCGCAGTCTCCCGACAAAGTGGGCCCTCTCGACCCGGAACAACTTCGCAAGATCAACGCCTATTGGAGGGCCGCCAATTACCTGTCGGTCTGCCAAATCTATCTCTGCGACAATCCGCTGCTTCGAGAGCCGCTGAAGCTGGAGCACGTGAAACAACTGTTGCTCGGGCACTGGGGCACGACGCCCGGACAGAACTTCATCTACGCGCATCTGAACCGGGTCATCAAACAACATGACCTGAACATGATCTACATCTCCGGTCCCGGCCACGGCGCCCCGGCGGTTGTAGGCAATGTCTACCTCGAAGGCACGTACAGCGAGGTCTACCCCGACGTCAGCCACGACGACGCCGGGCTCAAGAAACTGTTCCAGCAGTTTTCGTTCCCCGGAGGAATTTCCAGTCACGTTTCTCCGCAAACGCCCGGTTCGATCCATGAGGGGGGCGAGCTAGGCTATTCGATCAGCCATGCGTTCGGTGCCGCGTTCGACAATCCGGACCTGGTCGTTGCGTGCGTCGTCGGCGATGGGGAGGCCGAGACCGGTCCGCTGGCCACGGCATGGCATTCCAACAAGTTCCTCGACCCGGTCACCGACGGCGTGGTACTGCCGATCCTCAACTTGAACGGCTACAAGATCTCCAACCCCACGGTCCTCGCCCGGATCACCCACGAGGAACTGGACCAGTTGCTCCGCGGCTACGGGTGGACGCCGTACTTCGTCGAGGGAGAAGAGCCAGAGAATATGCATCAGACCATGGCCGCCACTCTCGATAAGGTGGTGGAGCAAATCCAGAAGATTCAGCACGACGCCCGCATCAAGGGCGACGCCACGCGCCCGCGCTGGCCGATGATCGTCCTCAGATCACTCAAGGGATGGACCGGACCGAAATACATCGATGGCCTTCCGGTCGAGGGCACGTTCCGGGCCCATCAGGTGCCGCTCTCCGTGTCTTCCTCGACTCCGCCCGAGCATCTCGAGCAGCTCGAGAGCTGGATGAGAAGCTACAAGCCGGAAGAACTCTTCGACGAGCGAGGTCGGCTCGTGGCCGAACTGGCCGAACTGGCACCCCAGGGCGATCGACGGATGGGCGCCAATCCCCACGCCAATGGCGGGAAACTCCTGCGCGAACTTCGCATGCCGGACTTCCGCGACTATGCCGTCAACGTCCCCGCGCCCACCGCCGCGATTGCGGGCAATGTCCACGTGCTGGGCCCGTTCCTGCGCGACGTGATCAAGCTGAATGAAGAACCGCGGAATTTCCGGCTTTTCGGTCCCGACGAGACGGTCTCCAATCGTCTGGAAGCCGCTTTCGAAGTCACCAATCGGCAATGGGAAGCCAGGACAGTCGAGAATGATGTATTCCTCGCGCCCGAGGGAAGCGTGATGGAGATGCTCAGCGAGCATCAATGCGAGGGCTGGCTGGAGGGATATCTGCTCACCGGGCGGCACGGGCTGTTCAACAGCTATGAGGCGTTCATCCGCATCGTCGATTCGATGTTCACCCAGCATGCCAAGTGGCTGAAAATGTGTTCGGAGCTTCCATGGCGGCGGAGCGTGGCCTCGCTGAACTATTTGCTGACGTCCCACGTCTGGCGGCAGGACCACAACGGCTTCACGCACCAGGACCCCGGGTTCATTGACCACGTCATCAACAAGAAGTCCGGGATGGTGCGCGTCTACCTTCCGCCTGATGCCAACTGCCTCCTCTCGACCATGGATCACTGCCTGCGCAGCCTCAACTACATCAATGTCGTGGTATGCGGCAAGCATGAAGCCCCCCAGTGGCTGACGATGGACGCTGCCGTCGATCATTGCACGCAGGGCATCGGTATCTGGCAGTGGGCCAGCAACGATCAGGGCGCCGAGCCAGACGTGGTGATGGCCTGCTGTGGCGACGTCCCCACGCTGGAAGTCCTGGCCGCCGTTTCCATTCTCCGTGAGCATCTGCCCGAGCTGAAAATCCGGGTGATCAATGTCGTCGATCTCATGAAGCTCGAGCCCGACACCGAAAGCCCGCACGGTCTGAGCGACATCGATTACGACTCGCTCTTCACCAAGGACAAGCACATCATCTTCGCTTTCCACGGATACCCCTGGTTGATCCACCGGCTGACCTACCGCAGGGCCAATCACAACCTGCACGTCCGAGGCTACAAGGAAGAGGGAACGATCACGACCGCCTTCGACATGACGGTCATGAACGACATGGATCGCTTCCACCTGGTGATGGATACGATCGATCGCCTACCCCAGACAGGCACCAAGGGGACCTATCTGAAGCAGCAGTTAGCGGACAAGCTCATCGAACACAGGCGATATATCGACAAGTACGGCGTGGACATGCCGGAGATCCAGAACTGGAAGTGGAGTAACCCCAAATGAATGCGCAAGAACTGATAAACACCGCGAGCAAGCTGGTTGCCGGCGACAAGGGTCTGCTGGCGATGGATGAAAGTATTCCCACCTGCGACAAACGATTTGCCAGATTGGGTATTCCCCAGACAGAGGAAGCCCGGCGCGCTATCGGGAGTTGATCGTGACCACGCCCGGTCTCGGCGAGAGCATCAGCGGGGCGATCCTCTACGACGAGACGATCCGCCAGCAGAAGAAAGATGGCACTCCCTTGATCAAAGTCATCGTCGATGCGGGAATCATTCCCGGCATCAAGGTTGACATTGGCGCCAAGGAAATGGCAGGTCACCCAGGAGAGAAAATAACCGAGGGTCTCGACGGATTGCGTGGCCGCGTCAATGAGTATTTTCAAATGGGTGCCCGCTTTGCCAAGTGGCGCGCGGTAATCGCTCTGGGCGATGGCATTCCCAGCCAAGGCTGCATCGAAGCCAACGCGCAGGCGCTGGCTCGCTATGCCGCGTTGTGCCAGGAAGCCGGACTGGTCCCCGTCGTCGAGCCGGAAGTGCTCATGGACGGCGTGCATACTCTGGCGCGGTGCTGCGAGGTAACCGAGCAGGTTCTGCGAACTGTGTTCAACCAGCTTTACACACAACGGGTGATGCTGGAAGGCATGATCCTCAAGCCCAATATGGTGCTTCCCGGTTTGACCTGCTCCCAACAAGAAGCAGTGGACGAGGTGGCCGACGCTACGGTCAGGTGCTTCTTGCGATCCGTCCCCGCGGCCGTTCCGGCGATTGCGTTCCTGTCTGGTGGCCAATCCGCTGAATTGGCCTCGGCCCGATTGAATGCCATGAACGTTCGATTCAAGTCGCGACGACCTTGGGCGCTCTCGTTTTCGTTCGGCCGCGCCCTCCAGCAACCGGCCCTGGAGATTTGGCGAGGCGAAGAGGCTCACGTGCCGGCGGCACAGAAAGCCCTGTTTCATCGAGCCAGGTGCAACCAGGCGGCGCGCCGTGGCAAGTACGATTCCGCGATGGAACTGGATGGGTAAGGAGAGTGCGCCGCGCTGCATGAGTTATCTTCAAAATGCTCGTTGAGCACCCAATGGAGACCGGACATGCGTCGGAAATTCATCGTCGGTAACTGGAAAATGCATACCACCGCGGCCTTTGCCAGTAGGCTGGCAAAGGCGGTCGCCGATGCCGTCGGCATGGATGACCGCGTATCCGTTGCTGTTTGTCCACCCTTCCCTTATCTGGCCCTTGTCGGGGAGATGCTCAAGGGCAGCCGCGTCGCGCTCGGGGCGCAGAACCTCTATCCCGATAAGGAGGGCGCGTTCACCGGGGAGGTGAGCCCGACGATGCTCCTCGATGTCGGCTGCAAGTACGTGATCCTCGGACACAGCGAACGCCGGCAGAAGCTAGGCGAATCCGATGCATTCATCAACCAAAAGGTAAAGATTGCACTGGCCGCCGGCCTCAACGTGATCTTCTGCTGCGGCGAAACACTGCAACAACGTGAGGCCAACCAGACCGAAGCAGTGCTTGACCGGCAACTCATCCAGGGATTGGCCGATCTGTCGGCCGACACCTTGACCCGCCTGAGCATCGCGTACGAACCGATCTGGGCAATCGGAAGTCTCGGACACCACGCCACGCCCGAGCAGGCGCAGGAGGCGCATGCCGTCTTACGGCGTCGCTTTGGTCGGATCTTCGACGACAAATCGGCTGAGGCGCTTGTCATACAGTACGGCGGCAGCGTCAAGCCGGACAACTCCGCCGCGCTCCTTGGCCGGCACGGCGTGGACGGCGCCTTGGTCGGCGGCGCCAGCCTGCATGTCGACCAGTTTCTGGCCATCGTCCGGGCTGGGATCGGTAACCCGTACGCTGAAGTCAAATGAGCGCACAAACACGTGCTAGCCAAAAGAACTACGGCCTATTACCCTGAGATGTCGAGGGATTCGGTCCCCTGGCCGAGCTGGCCCTGGACCTACGCTGGTCCTGGAATCATTACGCCGACAACGTGTGGCAGCAGCTTGATCCTGCTCTTTGGGAACGCACCCAAAACCCTTGGGTTGTTCTCCAGACGGTCTCGCGGGACAAGCTCCAACACCTGTTAGCCGACACTGTATTCCGCCAGAGGGTGGATTCTCTTGTCCAATCTAGGCGTCAGGCGGCGGAGTCGCCCGGCATGGTTTCAGCAGACGTACGCGCAATCTCCCCTGACCCGTGTCGCGTATTTCAGCATGGAATTTATGTTGAGCGAGGCCCTCCCGATTTATTCGGGCGGCCTCGGCAATGTGGCCGGTGATCAACTCAAAACTGCCAGCGATTTGGCGGTGCCCGTGGTTGCCGTGGGACTCCTGTACCAGCAAGGTTATTTTGTCCAGGTGATCGACAAAGACGGTTCGCAGCAGGCCCTTTTCCCGTACAACGACCCCGGACAGTTACCGATCACGCCGTTGCGCCAGCCGAACGGGGAATGGTTGCGGATAGACGCTCGACTTACCTGGTTACCCGATCTGGCTCCGCCCTGGCAGGTCCAGGTTGGCAGAGTCAAGCTTTACCTTTTGGACACCAATGACCTCGCGAACTTCCCGGCCCACAGAGGCATTACCAGCGAGCTTTACGGGGGCGGTCCGGAGTTGCGCCTACAGCAGGAGATCGTATTGGGAATTGGCGGATGGCGATTACTGCACGCGCTCGGCATCCAGCCGGAAGTCTGCCACCTGAATGAAGGGCACGCGGCGTTCGCCATCTTGGAACGAGCCCAGACCTTCATGAACGAGACCGGGCAGTCTTTTGATGTCGCGCTGGCCACCACGCGAGCCGGTAACCTTTTCACCACTCACACGGCCGTGGCCGCGGGCTTCGACCGCTTCGCTCCGGCCCTGATCGAGCAATACCTTGGCCGGTACGCCCAAGATCGGCTTGGCATGGCCGTCCATGACTTGCTCGCCTTGGGCCGCCAGAACCTGAACGACTCGTCGGAGAGTTTCAATATGGCATATTTGGCAATCCGCGGGAGCGGTGCGGTTAACGGCGTGAGTCGCTTGCATGGGAAGGTGAGCCGGCACCTTTTCGAGCCGCTTTTTCCGCACTGGCCGGAGGATGAAGTGCCGGTCGGCCACGTGACCAACGGAGTCCACATGCCGAGCTGGGACTCAGCCCCGGCCGATGAGCTTTGGACGGAAGCCTGTGGAAAGGACCGCTGGCTGGGGACGACGGAAACCCTTGAGCAGGACATTCGCCGCGTCTCCGACGTCAGGCTCTGGCACTTCCGTAACGCCGCCACCAAGTCCCTTGTTGAATACGCCCGCGAACGATTATCCAGGCAACTGACCGCCTTAGGCGCGTCGCGCGAGGCGATTGACGGGGCGAAACATCTGTTTGATCCCAACGCACTGACGCTGGGCTTTGCGCGCCGCTTCGCGACCTACAAGAGACCGAACCTGCTGCTCCACGATCCGGCCCGATTGCTGCGTCTTTTGGCTAATCCCGTGCGCCCGGTGCAACTCATCATCGCCGGCAAGGCCCATCCGGCAGGACCAAGCGGGGCAGGCCCTGATCCATGAATGGATCAATTTCATCCGCCAGCCAGTGGCCCGACCCTACATCGATCTTCCTGAGCGACTACGACATGCTGTTAACGGAGCACTTGGTGCAGGGGGTGGACGTCTGGATCAACACGCCGCGGCGACCCTGGGAGGCGAGCGGAACGAGCGGGATGAAGGTGCTCGTCAATGGAGGCATCAATCTCTCGGAATTGGATGGCTGGTGGGCCGAAGCATACACGCCTGAAGTGGGATGGGCGTTGGGCGACGGCCGGGAGCATGGCGACGATCCCGCCTGGGATGCTGTCGAAGCCGACGCGCTCTACGACCTGCTCGAGCGAGAGGTGATCCCAGAGTTTTATGCCCGAGATAAAAGCGGCATTCCCACCGCATGGGTCAAGCGGATGCGGGAAAGCATGGCGCGGTTGACACCGCGTTCTCCGCCAACCGCGCGGTGCGCGAATACACCGAGCAACACTACCTCCCGGCTGCGGCCGCCTACCGTGAGCGCGCAGCGAACAAAGGCGCGATCGGCAAGCAATTGGTCGATTGGCAACATGCGTTGGATCGGAATTGGGGCACGGTTCGCTTCGGAGACTTGCGGGTCGAAACCAACGCGGGCCACCACGTCTTTGAAGTCGAAATCTCTCTCAACGATCTCGACCCGAATGCGGTGCGAGTCGAGCTTTATGCGGACGGACTCAACGGCGGCGATCCCGTACGGGAGGAAATGAGGTGCGCGCGACTGCCATCTGACGCATCCCGCCGCTTCGTCTATCACGCAACGTACCCAATACTCGTCCAGCGAGAGACTACACGGTGCGAGTGATACCCCAGCGCACCGGGGTGGCGGTTCCGTTGGAGTCCGCTCGAATCCTATGGCAACGATGATAAAACGCCCCAACGCGACTTGCACGATTATATCGCGGAAATCTCCGAGCGAGCTGATGTTCGGGCGGGCTCTCCTCTGCCTTTCGGAACCCAGGAAACGGCAGGAGGGGTTAATTTCGCCATTTTCAGCCGCAACGCCAGCCGCGTTCGACTCGAGTTGTTTGACCATCCCGCAGACGCGGTGCCCGCCCGGGTAATCGATCTGGATCGAGCGCGCAACCGCACCGGCGACGTATGGCACGTTTGGGTGAAGGGGATCGGTCCCGGTCAACTCTATGCTTACCGCGTGGATGGCCCTTACGAACCCAGCGAAGGACATCGTTTCAATTTCAACAGGCTTCTCCTCGATCCGTTCGCTACCGCGATTTCGCGGCTGCCTCCCTGGGATTTTGCATCGGCACGTGGATACGACGCGTCGGCGCCGGAGAAAGACCTGGCTCTCTCGACGCTGGACAATTCCACGTCGATGCCGAAATGTGTATTTGTCAACGATCCCTTCGACTGGGAAGGAGACCAGCCACCCCGGCACCCGTGGTCGAAGACCGTCATTTACGAAACGCATGTTCGTGGCTTTACCATTCATCCCCAGTCGGGCGTGGACCATCCGGGAACCTACCGCGGCCTGATGGAAAAGATTCCCTATCTCAAGACCCTGGGAGTGACCGCCGTGGAACTGATGCCCGTGCAGGAGTTCAATGAAACCTCCGTCACGCGCAGGAACCCGCAAACCAGTCAACCGCTCAGGAATTACTGGGGATACGATCCCGTGGTTTTCTTTGCGCCGAAAGCTTCCTACAGCAGTTCGGGAGGTTTGGGCCAGCAGAAGCTGGAGTTCAAGGAAATGGTCCGGGCCTTTCACGTTGCCGGCATCGAAGTGATTCTGGACGTGGTGTTCAATCACACGGCGGAGGGAAACGAGCTGGGCCCGACGCTCTGTTTCCGCGGGATCGATAACGCGATCTTTTACACCCTGGCGGGCGACAAACGCTACTACAAGGACTACACGGGCACAGGCAACACGATCAATGCCAACCATCCCGTGGTGCGGGACCACATCTTGGCCGCGCTCCGTTATTGGGTGGTCGAGATGCATGTGGATGGATTCCGGTTTGACCTGGCGTCGGTTCTTGGCCGCGACGGTACCGGCAAGTTGCTAGCCAATGCCCCGCTTCTCGAACGGATCGCCGAGGACCCGATCTTGAGAGATGTCAAGATCATCGCCGAGGCCTGGGACGCCGCCGGTGCATACGAGGTAGGCAGTTTTTCAAAGCGGCGCTGGGCGGAGTGGAACGGCCGGTACCGAGATGATGTCCGGCGTTTCTGGCGTGGCGATGATGGGATGCTCGGTTTGTTTGCCAGCCGCATCTGCGGCAGTGCCGATATCTATACAAGATCCGGCAAAGGCCCCGAGGGCAGCATCAACTTCGTCACCTGCCACGATGGCTTCACTCTGAACGACCTGGTGAGCTATCGCGACAAGCACAATCTGGCAAACGGCGAAAACAACCATGACGGGACCGACGCCAACTTCAGCGAGAACTATGGCGCTGAAGGCGAGACCAAGGATGCCGGGATCGAGACCTGCCGGAAGCGCCAGATCAAAAACTTCCTCGTGACCCTGCTGATCTCGCGCGGCGTGCCGATGCTGCTCGGCGGCGACGAGTTTCGCCGCACGCAAGGCGGCAACAACAACGCCTACTGTCAGGACAACGAAACGAGCTGGTATGACTGGCACTGTCTGGAAGAGCACAGGGAAATCTTCCGCTTTACCTGTGGCATGATCGCCTTCCGTCGTGCCCATCCGATTCTGAGTAAGGAACAATTCTACACGGACGACGAGATCCATTGGTTTGGCCCGCAAGGAGGATTGCCCAACTGGAATGACCCGAAAGCAAAACAGTTTGCCTGTTTGATCTATGAAGATGAGCAGCACGCACTTTGCCTGATGTTCAACGCCGGCGCCGATGCGGTCGAATTCGGTTTGCCCCCAGTACCGCCCGAGTCTCGTTGGCATGTGGTTGTTGATACCTCTCGCGAAACGCCGCAAGATCTATTTGCGGCGGGCGAAGAAACGCTCTGCAAAGATCCACACGCTTATCACCTGGGCCCGCGATCCAGCGCCATACTTCTGGCTCGACGACCGACCTGTCAAAAGTCACAGACGGCGTTGAAGCAGGCCAAATGAGCAGAACGATCCCGATCACGACGAGGAACACGCCATGAATCAATCCCTCCCCGATGTGTATCTGGCTCGTCACGGCGAGACGGCGTGGTCGCTGTCGGGCCGGCACACGGGACGGACCGATATCCCCCTGACCGAGCGCGGCGAGGACAACGCACGGAGGCTGCGAGGTCGGCTTGCGGGGATCACGTTCACTGAGGTACTGGTGAGCCCGCTCCAGAGGGCGCGGCGGACCTGCGACCTGGCGGGCTTCGGGGCCGTCGCCACGGTTATCCCGGACCTCGTCGAGTGGGACTATGGCGATTATGAAGGCCGGCTCACCTCCGACATCCGCCGTGAGTGGCCGGGCTGGTATCTTTTCCGCGACGGCTGCCCGGGGGGTGAGTCGCTCGCGGAGGTGAGTGCCCGCGCCGACCGCGTGATCACCCGTCTCCAGGCGGATGCCGGCCGCATCCTCGTCTTCGGCCACGGCCATTTCTCCCGCATCCTCGCCGCGCGCTGGATGGGCCTGACCTCGGAGGACGCGAGGCACCTTCTGCTCAGTACCGCATCGCTGAGCATCCTGAGCTACGAGCATACGTTGAACGACCCGGCCATTCTCCTCTGGAACGATGACCACCACGCGAATTCCGCCAAGCAAGTCTCCTGAACTCTCTCCATCGCGTGGCGGTCGCCAACTTCGACTTGCTTCCTGGCTGCCCGTGTTCCAGGCATTCGGCGAAGACCACTCGAGCGCGGTCGGCTCGTCCGTGAACGGGGAGATAACCATGGGCGTTTTCTTCCCATAATTCTCCGTCGGTTCGCGTGCCTCTCGGCCGACAGTTTTACTGAGCTCGGCCAGGCGTGTGGCTGCGTCCTCTGGCGAATCGCCTTCGCGTCGGAACTCAGGGAAAGTTCCGATGGCGGACGGAAAGGGCATGGTTGAGGCGGGACGGGTTATCCTCGGTCATGACGATCACCCGATTCGGATCGGACATCATGAGAAGTCCTTCCCTTCGTTCCCATCTTCGTAGAATCGAGCCTTGATCACAACGGCCAGGGCCTCAACGGCCGCAACCGCGTCGGGCCCGCATGCCTCCAAGTCGAGACCTGTGCCGCACTCGGCGGCTAAACTCGTGAGATCAAGGATACTCTTGCCGTTGCACTCATAGCCCTTGCAATGTACCCGAATCTCAGACTGGAACTGTCGAGCAAGACTGACGAACTGATTGGCGGCCCGCATGTGCAGACCGAGACGGTTCATGATCTCGACCTGGCGTCGGGCTACCGCCGTCTCGTGCCTCATTCTCGGGTCGGGGCAGCAAAGTTCAGATGTGGGATCGAGTGAGGATTCCGAGATGCTTCGGTTCATTCTTGCCCCTCCAGTTTTGTCGGTCGAACCCTGTGAACGCGAAACAAAAAAACCGGCGTGGTCGAGAACCCATTAGGCACCTGACCGCGCCGGCTTACTTTCCGACGGACTACCCGAAATTGCCGGGGTGTCCTTCGTCGTAGTCATCCGACAAATTCAAATCATTTCTGGGAGCCGACGGACGATTATCCCGTGTCGACTCCCGTAGGACGTCTGTGAAAATACGATCTGCGACGACAGATAACAAGCCCCCAGCCTTCCGGCCAGTATTATTGACGCCAGATCGTCAACGTCCAACAGCACCGCGTTCGGTCAGTTTTTCGCGGCTGCCTCCAGGACAGTCGAGCCGTCGTAAGCTGTCCGACGCGTCGGTGCTGCTCAAGTGGCTGACTCGGCGGGTGATGCTGGTCGTCTGACCCGATGTATGCGATCCACGGATTTTCGTGTGACGAATACCAATAATGCCCTTGCTACTTACGCTCAGATGAGGACAATCAAAGCTCATTGGATGGACTGCTTGAGAGAGCAGGTAAATCCTCACGAAATCTGTTTGTATGTTGTCGGACGACTTGAAAAAGGGCAAACCGGCTTTGCCGGGGGGCTCGTTGGCGAGTAAGCCGGCGTGGTCGAATACCTTAGGGTGTTCCACAACGCCGGCTTTTTTTTAACTTCGTCGACACGAAAGGATCAAGCCCACCATAAACTGACTCGGTGAATACGTTGCATCCAAACATGATTTTGAGATTCAGCCATGTGGATGTTCGAGGCCGCACAGACCTTGGGAAGCGCCCCGGCACTCGTCGGCGTGTACCTGTTGACCAGCATCCGTGTCCTCAATTGTGCTACCTCCAGGCTCTCGCGGACGTGGCCTCGGATGAGAATTCCACCATTATCTTCCGAGCACCGTTGGAACTGCTGTGGCCGTTCCTGAAGAGCGGGCGGGACGGTGCAAACGGCCGGGTTAATGGGCGACCCGAGAACGCATCCCCGGTGGTTAAAGATCCGAGCCAATCTGAGAGGATAACCGGGGTCGAAGCAACTCCGGCAAAGGCGAAGGGCACGGTTGGTAGCATGCCCATGCCCGGCGCGTCATGCGACCGTCGCAACCACAAATAGCGAGGAGATCCGAACCGTGCATATACGAACGCCGACGCAAGGCGAGGCGAACGGTCGCATCGCTGGCAGTGACAGGCCGGCACCACCAGCCGCGGACTTGCAGAAACTGATCGAAGGACTACCTGGCCCTGGCGCGGCAAGCGAGTCCCTTGTGTCAATCCCAACGACCTGGCCAGTTCACCCGGTGAACCGTTCGACGAATCGAGGACAGAGCTGGCTGTTCCTTGGCCTCGTAAGCGCCGTCGTGGTGGCCTGCACCACGTGGGAGCACGTCAAATATACCACGTCGTCACTGGCCGACCTGACGGACGTCAGTGGGCTGAGCCCTCGTGCGGCCGACTGCCTCGCCTCCGGGCGGCGATCTGCACAAGGAGAACGGGGCTTGGACCCCGGTGTGGCCGACGCGGCGCTGATGCAAGATCGAGCCATTGCGGGGTCGATCGAATCACACGTCGCCCTGAAGCCCGTCGCGGGTATGCGAGCCGGCACCGACTCCCACGAGACGGAGCGATTAGCTCCCATCGCTCGTGCGCTCGCGTCCATCAAAGAGTGCCAGCTTCGGTTCCGGAACGTTCGCGACTACACCTGCACGTTCTCCAAGCGGGAGCGGATCAAAGGACATCTGACGCCGCTGCAAGTGATCATGATGAAGGCGCGGACCCAACCCAGAAGCATTTACCTCAAGTTCCGTCAGCCTTCGCCCGGACGAGAAGCCATCTATATCGTCGGGAGCCACGACGGCAGGGTCTTGGTCCATGATGTGGGGCTGAACAAGCTCCTGGCCGGGACTCTTTCGCTCGAACCTACCGGCAGCCGCGCCATGGAGGGCTGTCGCCACCCGATCTCCGAAGCCGGCATCGGCCCATTGCTCGAAACCCTTCAGGCTCGCTGGTCGTCCGAGCTGGCCCCGACCGAATCCGTCGTGGCCTTTCGCGACGACCAGATGGTCGGCACTCGACGCTGCACGATGATCGAAACGACTCATCCTCAGCAACAGCCCGAGTTCATGTTCTATCGCGTCCGCCTCTTCGTCGACGACGAGCTCAGACTGCCGATCCACTTCGAAGCCTACGACTGGCCGAGCTCTCCTGGGACCCCGGCCAAGTTGGTTGAGGATTACACCTTCAGCAACCTGCGTCTGAACGTCGGTCTGAGCGACCTCGATTTCAACGTGTCGAACGGCAATTACGCCTTCGGACGATTCTGATCCCGAAGTTTTCATTTGCTATAGCCGATCGGCGCCGACAATTAAAAATATTAGGGCGCTGGCGGCCATTGGCAGTCGGCTCCCGTAAAAACTTGAATGCAAATTGTCGGAAGACGAGATGAAGAGCAACCCGGCCTGAACGGGGGGCCCGTTGACGCGTAGGCCGACGTGGTCGAATGCCCCGGGGTATTCCACTAGGTCGGTTTTTTTTTGGACGTGCCGGAATCCGTTTATCGGCACAACCTCGTAGCGAGGAACTCGCAGGAGCCGACTTCGTGTTGAATGAATCAGTGGATATGGCAATAAACGGCCCTTTGCACTCAGTGGCCAACGCCCTGGACACCGCTGCCCAGGCGGCGATGGGAGGAATGGAGGACGTAAGGGCGACCGTGTCCGGCGCATTACCAGCCCTTACCAGTTCCCTCTCGGGGCTCGCTTACAAGACCTGCTACGCCATCTCTTACGGAATCGTCTTCCCCACGATCCTGATCGTCCGGGTGATCCCGAAAGAGAATGCCGTTGTCCACGGGCTCATCGACGGAGCGCGCGCCGCGATCGACGTAGTTAATGAGATGCGGGCCAAGTCCGTTTCCGGGTAATGCCGGGACATCTCGTTGGCGAAGTCGGCCGATCCTGATCGAATAACGACCTCCGAGTTCCGCGCACGTCCGCGATTGCTCATCAACACCTATCGCTGCGTTTCGTTCGCATGGCGTAAACAGGGTGGCTCGGCCAGGGTCAGGACAACGAGCGCTTCGCCGGTCACTCAAGCTTTTTCCGGAGCAAGACTCATGTACCATTTCTTCACCACCATCCTGACCTCTCCGATTCTGGACAGCTTTTTGGGAGTCGCCATCGCGCTGACGCTCCTCGGTCTGTTGGTAGCCCTATCGATCTATGCGGGCATGTACTACACCGTCCCGCGGATGCTGCTGAAGTGGCTAACTCGGCGCGCGATCCCTGTCGGATGACCCGGCCACATTCAATCGGGACCTTCTTATGTCAGAAATAGAAACAATGCCCTTGCTATTTGCGCCCAGAACAGGACAATAGAATTTTAATGGTTCACCTGCGTGAGCGAGCAGGTAAACGGCACAAAAAGATGAGCGGATGTCGTCGGACGACTAGATAAAGGGCAGCCCGGCTTTGCCGGGTGGCTCGTTGAAGAGTAAGCCGGCGTGGTCGAATACCTCAGGGTGTTCCACCACGCCGGCTTTTTGTTTGCGTTGACGATGCCAGATACACTCACGAGACGATCGGGTGGATGAATCCAATTCGACGCTTGCGCAACAGATAGCCGAGACAGCCAGCCCTTTTGAGCAAGCGCACCGGCTATCATTTTGGGAGCTTCAGCCATGTGGATGTTCGAGACTGCAACGACCTTGGGGAGCGCCCTGGCACTGGTCGCCGTGTATCTGTTGAGTTGCGTTCGCATCCTCAACGAATACGAGCGAGCGGTTGTCTTCCGGCTGGGCCGAGCCATGGCCCAACCCCGTGGCCCAGGGTTGATCCTGGTCTTTTGGCCGGTCGATCGCATGGCACGCGTCGACCTCCGGACCATAACAAGAGTGATCGAGCCTCAAGACATCATCACCCGTGATAACGTGTCCGTTCGTGTCAATGCCGTGCTCTATTTCCGCATCGTGGATCCCATGCGATCGGTTCTGGAGGTTGCCGACTTCTTGTTCGCCACCTCGCAAGTAGCACTGACTACCCTGCGAAGCACTTTGGGGCAAGCGGAACTCGACGACCTCTTGACGGAGCGGGAAAAGGTGAACCACCGCTTACAAGAGATCATCGATAAGCACACCGAGCCTTGGGGTGTGAAAGTCTCTGTCGTGGAAGTCAAGGACGTCGATCTGCCCGAGCCGATGAAGAGGTGCATGGCCCGCCAGGCTGAGGCCGAACGCGAACGTCGCGCCAAAGTGATTAATGCCCAGGGCGAATTCCAGGCCGCCGATAAACTGCGACAAGCCGCCGAGATCATGACGCCATATCCCATGGCGATGCAAATGCGCTACCTCCAGGCTCTCGCGGACGTGGCCTCGGATGAGAATTCCACCATTATCTTCCCGCTGCCGCTCGAACTGTTGGGGCCGTTCCTGAAGGGCGGCCGGGATAGCGCCGCTGCTCGGGATGATGAGCGACCCAAGGACGCAGTACCGGTTGCTAAAGATCCAGCGCAAGCCGAGAAGATCACCGGAGTCGATGCAGGTCTGGCAACGGTTACGGGCAACGGTCGATAGGATGCTCATGCCCAATGTATCATAAGATTCTCGTGAACAACATAAACCAGGAGGTCCGAACTGTGCCTTTACGAACAGAGACGAAAAACGGAGCGAACGCCCGCATCGCGGGAAGCGACACGCCGAGATCAGCGGCCGTGGACCAGAAGTCCCTTATCGAGGGACTCAACCACGACCTTGCCGGTGAATTCCAGGCGATTTTGATGTACATCCAGTACTCGGCTAAGCTTACAGGTCCGTACCGCAGGGAGTTGCGTGCCTTGTTCCAGGCCGAAGTCACGGACGAGACGAGACACGCTCAGTTCCTGGCGGACAAGGTCGCTGCCCTTGGAGGGGAACCGACGACCAAGCCGTGCGCAGTGCCCCAAGCCGATCAGCCGAGGGAAATGCTGGAGCAAGCGCTCGCGGCCGAGAAACAAGCGATCGCGGACTACGACGAGCGGCTGCGCCAGGCCGATTCCTTTGGGGACGTTGGCCTCAGGGTGAGTCTCGAAAACCAGATCGCCGATGAGACGCGGCACAAGGAGGAGATCGAACGCGTTCTCGCCGGCTGGGACCAGCGCTGAAACCGAAATGGCGGTTCGAAGATGTTGGCGACAGTGCGTCTGTCTGAAAAACTCGCGTCACTCCGCGACGCAAGGTCGAATCTTCAAGCGTTTTGCCTCGTCGACCCTCGAAATCGCTGCAATACCTTTAGATCATCATCCGTTGGAAAATTGAACCGATGAGCGATCATCAAAACGAATGGCATCACAGGGACCATCACGCCAATCCTCCGGAAGGGCAAATTCGCCCGGCGTGGAGGAGGGCTCACAAAGACTGGCGCCTCTGGGTCGTCGTGGGTCTGATGCTCCTGGCGATGATGACATACGTGATGACGATGGATGAAGCAGTTCAACCTGGAAAGAAGGTGCAGGAGGCGGTCCCGGCGGCCCCCGGTTTATAAGCCCGCGAATGGATATCGGCCCGACGTGATGCCTGGCTTGAATCAGGAGCATCGGCGTGATGAGGCTGGTTTGACCGGCCGGGACCGGCGCTCCATCCGCACACTTTTCGCCGGGATCCACCGGACATTCGCGCGACACCAGATGGACGTATCACTCTTCAAACCTGACCGGTCCGTCACACCCAGCAGATCGAGCGCTGTGCCGTCGTCGGCGACCGAGCTTGGCAATCCTGGATGACCCGACTATTGTGCCTGATCTTCGTCAACGCCGAAATCCGCTTCTTCGATAGGACCAAGTGCGAGCAGGGGTGGGAGTGGACCGAGGAAGGTCTCTCAACCAAGCTCTCTCGTGATCCCAGCAGCTCCATTTGATTGACCTGAGGTTGGTCCGTAAGAGTGGACGACTCCGGATGCTATGACGAGGAGCGTCCCCAACGGTGTCGTGGTTGGACTTCCCAAGCAGAGGTCGGTCGGGCAGCCTCTCTCGGAGGGTTGTCGAGGGAAAACCCTTATCCCATTAACAAATACATTTGTGGTGTGAATCGCCAAAGAGTCTAGGTCCACTACGCTTGGGAAAGAGAACCATCATGAGCCAGGCGCAGACTCCGATTGCTTCCAGCGTCGTTGCGGTATATCCAGACCACCCTGCAGCCGAGCGCGCTGTTCGGCAGCTCTACGAGGCGGGATTCGCGATCGGTGATATTTCGATCGTGGGCCGCGACTTTCAGGAGACAGACAGACCTTACGGCTTCGTCAGCCGTAGCGACTACGCTGAGGCTGGGCGGGAGACCGGGGCATGGTTTGGTGGGCTGTTTGGCTTTTTCATCGGAGCGGGTTTTCTGATCTTTCCAGGGTTGGGCTTCGTAGTGGTCGCCGGTCCGATTGCGGCGGCGTTTTTGGCGGGAATTGAAGGGGGGTTGACGGGAACCGCGCTTTGCGGGCTGGCGGGTGCGCTCGATCGGCTGGAATGTTCCGAAAGACCGGGCGCTCAAATACGAGACGGAGGTCAAGGGGGGCAAGTTTCTCGTCTTCGTCCGGTTAAACCCGGAGGCCGTCGCTCGCGCTCGGAACTTGCTGGACACTCGTGGGCCAGAGCACATCGATGTGTACGAGCCGCCGGCCTCGAAGGGCATTGAGGAGAATAACGGGCCACCTCCGTCCACCGCACAGAATTAATCCGCACGGAGCAGCTCGTCGTCGCCATCGAGGGCTTAATTCTATCAACGATTCTCTTAAAAGGCGGGTGTTTCTGGGGGATCACCTCCTGGAGCCCAAACGACAGACATCTTTTTTCAATGACTTACGCGCAACGCAAGCCGCTCTTTGAGCCCGTCGGGTAGTTCCCGCGGGCAATCGGGCGTGTGACGATGCGGTCGACGATGGCGATGGTGCGTAGCAGAGCAAGGCTATGTCTTCTTTGCTTCGCGGCAACGGGGTGGCTCGGCCAGGGTCAGGACAACGAACGCTTCGCCGGTCACGGTGCTGATGTCGTGATGCAGGCTCACCACCTTGACGCCGGTGATCTCCTGGACCATCGCTTGTATGAGCGGCTTCGCCGTTTCGATCAGATGGGTCCGTACTTGCTTGAGCAAGTCCCTCCCCTTGTCGGACGGGGACTTGGCAAGTTGTTGTTCGGCGGGTGTCAACAAGCCCTGGAGCCGGACGACGACGAAATCGCCGAGCAGGTAGGCGTGAATGTCCTTGGGGCCTCGGCCCCTGCATTCCTGCTCGAAGTGGCTGATCCCTTCGCAGATGGCGGCCTCGATTTCTCCTTGGGTCTTCATCGTGCCGGCAACTCCGAGACGGTCGCCAGGATTTGCAGCACCTTTCCGAAATCGCCCGGCTTGACCAGGTGGTGATCGAACCCCGCCTCAAACGAACGCTGAAGGTCGCTCTCCCCTCCGTACCCGGTCATGGCGACGAGCACGACGTTCTGGAGAGCGGGCTGCTGACGTAGCTGCTTCGCTACCTCAAAGCCATTGAGTCCCGGCAAGCCGATGTCGAGCAGCACCACGTTCGGTCGGTAATCAAGGGCCGTTTCCAGGACCGACGAGCCGTCGTAAGCCGTCCGAACATCGTGGCCGGATTCTGTCACCAGCAACGCCAGGGTCGTCACCGTATCCACGTTGTCATCCACCACCAACACCCGCAAGGATGGACCGGTCGGCTGGGCCGTTTCGGTGGGAGGCGATGACGCCTGCGGCTGGGGAGGCGACACCACCGGCAGACGCACGACGAACTCGCTGCCTTGCCCCAAAGCACTGGAAACCGCCACCGTTCCCCCGTGCATTTCCACGAGGCGTTGCACCAAAGCCAGTCCGATGCCCAACCCGCCTTGCGAGCGGTCCAGGGACCGTTCCGCCTGCGTGAACAGGTCGAAGATGCGGGGCAGGATTTCGGGGGCGATGCCGACGCCCGTATCCCGCACGCGCAGCACCGCCTCCTCGCCCTCTTGCTGGACAGTCAGCCAGACGTGACCGCCTTGGTCGGTGTACTTGGCGGCATTGGTGAGCAGGTTCACCACCACCTGTTCCAACCGGGCCGCGTCGGCGTGCACCCAGATCGCTTGCGTCGGCAGCGACACCGTCAGTTCATGCTTGCGTTGGTCGATCAGCGAGCGGACCGTCGCCACCGCATTTTCCACCACGACGCCCAGGGCGATCGGTTCTTGGTGAAGCTGAATCCTGCCTGTGGTAATGCGAGAGACTTCGAGCAGTTCATCAACGATCCGTGTCAGTTGTCCCACCTGACGCTCAATGATGGTGGCGGATTGCTGAAGTATCGGGTTCTCGATGCCGTGCAGGCGATTCCGGTTGCTGTGCAGGCGCAGGAGAAGAGCGGCATTGAGGATGGGGGCAAGGGGGTTGCGAAGTTCATGGCTGAGCATCGCCAGGAATTCATCCTTGCGGCGGTCCAGGTCGGCCAACGCCGCCGCCTGCTCCTGCGTCAGTCGCTGCAAGCGGCTGCGTTCGGTGATGTCACGGATGTTGCATTGAACGACCTGGTGGTGGTTCTCCCCATAGACGTTGCTGACGAACTCGACTTCGACCTTCTGCCCGCTTCTGCTTTCCAGGGGCAGATGCTCGTAGCGGACGTAGCCCTTCTCTTGCAGTTCCCGGTAAACGGCCCGGCTCTCGTTGATGTCTCCGAACAGGCCGATCTCCCACAGTTCCTTGCCCAGGAACTCATCGTGCGAGTAGCCCAGCAAGGCCGTCATGAACGGGTTGGCGTCGATCACCTTCCCCGTGTCGGCGTCGAGGATGAGGATGCCGTCCTTGGCCATCTGGAACAGCCGCCGATACCGGACTTCGGAGTGCTCCATGGCGGCTTCCGCCCGCCTGCGGTCGGTAACGTCCTCGATGGCAAGAAGGACCAAATCCGGGTCGTTGCTCTCTGGAGGGAACCTGCGGGCGTTGAGCAGCATGTTCCTTCGCCCGAGAGTCGGGGAAGGCGTGTTCAACCTCGAAGTCTTCAACGGGATGGCTGTTGCTCAGGACTTGGGTCAGCAGCGTCCGCAGTTGGGGGATGTCCCACTGACCGTTGCCCAAGTCGTAGACGAAGCGGCCCTCCGTCTCTTCTTTCGAGGCATGAAAGTCCCGGTAGAAGGCGGCGTTGGCCGTGCGAACCCGCAGGCTCTTGTCGAGAACCACGAATGGCTCTCGCAAGGTCGCAATGATGTTCTCGGCGTAGGTGAGGGCGTCCTGCACCTTATGCTCTTGCCGCCTGCGTTCGCTGATGTCTCGGAACACAAGTACGACCCCGGCGACTGCCCCCTTGTCGTTGCGCATTGGGGCGGCACTGTCGTCGATGGGTCGTTCCGTGCCGTCCTTAGCGATGAGCAGGCTGTGGTTCGCAAGCCCGACCACCACGCCGTCCCGCAAGGCTCGGACGGTGGGACTTTCGACCGGCTGGTGGCTCTCTTCGTTGATGATGCGGAACACGCTGTCCAGCGGTTGGCCCGTTGCTTCCGCCTGCGCCCAGCCCGTCAAGGACGCAGCGACCGAGTTGAGGAACGTGACCCGCCCCTCGATGTCGGCGGTAATCACCGCATCGGCAATGCTGGCGAGGGCGATGTGCCACCACTCCGGTTGGAAGTGCGATGCTTCGTCGCTTGCCAGTAAAGCGTCGGTCATACCCCGCCCCATCTGATATTGTGTTGACAGCTATCCGGCCCCTATTCTGAGTCTGAAAGCCGTTTCGTGAACGCCAAAATCCTCGTTCTGGCTGCCAGCGTATCGTCTTATGTCTTTTTTACGACCTGTTTTCAAAGTCGTCCGTACGCTCTCCGACAAACAGGGCAGGCGTCTTTTTGCTTCGTCCGTCGTGAGCCTTCCTGTCGTGTTCAACCGAACAATCGTACGAATTCATCGGTGATCCTCCGGTAGCACTCGCAAGAACCGGCCATCAAGCCATCCCGATCGAGGACAGTGAGTTTCCCCCGGCTGTAACGGATCAAGCCTTTCTCCTGGAAGGGTTCGAGAACCTCGGAGACAGTAGAACGCCGCACGCCGAGCATCTCGGCCAGGAACTCGTGCGTCATTGGGAAGACATCCGAGTGCGCCCGGTCCTGGGTCATCAACAGCCATCGGCAACAGCGCTGGTGAACCGAGTGCAGGCCGTTGCAAGCCACGGCCTGCGAAACCTCGGCAAGAAAGGCGGTGTGGTAGAGGATCAGCAACCGGCGCAAGGCGCTATCCCGGCTCACCTCTTCCCGCAGCGCCGCTTCTGGCATCCGCAGGGCGTCGCCTGGAACCTGCACGATCACCCGATTGGCCGTTATCTTGGCCCCGACGAGGAGTGGGAGGCCCACCATGCCATCGTCCCCTATCGTCGCTACCTCGATGGCCCTGCCGTCTTCCATCACGGTCAGAGCAGAGACGACACCGCGGTTCGGGAAGTAGGCGTAGTCGATGGACGATCGGGCCTCGTAGAGGACGTGTTTCAACGCCAGCGGGACGAGTTGTAGGCGGGGGAGAAGGCGCTGGTACTCGTCCGCGGGCAACCGGGTCAGGAGCCGGTTTCCCGGCGGCACAGCGAGCGGTTTGGTCTCGGACATGGCTCCCCACCCTCCCAGCTCCCCCGCCAGCGTCCGTAGAACGAAGGCAAGGTCGTATAGCGGCGGCACGAGATCGACCTTCCTGGTCTGTCTGCCAGCAGACCATCCTATCCTTTTGTCTGCTGGCAGACACACAACGTCTGTACGGTTTCCGACATGACGGCAAGAATTCTTTTGCGATAATGGAGCGAGAAGCGCAAGGGCCGAGTCCGGGTGCGGCGCACCCGCCGGCCCCGACCGCAGCGAGGAGGCGCAGAATGGCTAAGCTTCGGAGAGTCCACGTCCTCGGCGAGAACCGGCTATTGGCTGCTTTGCCGAGGACGGAATACGACCGCCTGCGTCCCCATTTGGAGAAGGTGTCCTTACCCTTGAGGGACATTCTCTACGAAGCGAACGGCCCGATTCCGCACGTCTTTTTCCCGCTCGACGGGGTGGTTTCCCTGGTGATCATCATGGACGGCGGCTTCTCCCTCGAAGTGGGCATCATCGGCAACGAGGGCATGGTCGGCACCCCTGTCTTCCTCGGGTCCCAGAGCAGCCCGACCAGGGCGATTTCGCAGGTTCCGGGCGATGCGCTCCGGATGGAAACCAAGGTCTTTCAGGAGGAGATGAGGCGTGCGCGGCGCGTTGTACGGCTTGGTCCAGCGGTACACCCAGGCGATGATTAACCAGATTTCGCAGTCCACCGTCTGCAACCACCGGCACTCTGTCGAGAAACGCATGTGCCGCTGGCTGCTGATGAGCCACGACCGGGTGGGGACCGACGAATTCCCGCTCACCCATGAGTTCCTGGCCCAGATGCTCGGCGTGCGCCGCCCCACCGTAACCGCTGCGGCGGGCATCCTCCAGAACGCCGGGCTGATCAGCTACCACCGGGGCAGGGTGACCGTCCTCGACCGGAAGGGGATGGAAGCCGCTTCGTGCGAATGCTACGGAGTGGTCGCAGAGGAGTTGGA
Source organism: uncultured Isosphaeraceae bacterium (assembly GCA_963850935.1). GTDB lineage: Bacteria > Planctomycetota > Planctomycetia > Isosphaerales > Isosphaeraceae > CAWFRS01. The sequence continues at coordinate 27,991 of CAWKNT010000019.1, read as the reverse complement.
CCGCTTGCTCGGCTGACGCCGTGAGCCTGCCGACGGGCCTTCGAGCCGGCAGTGCGCAGATGTTTGTTCCTGTCGAGCCGGGGCTTGATGCGATCGACGCATATTCACTTGTCCTTTCATGAGTAGGTCCAGTCGAGGTGAGGAGCATTCCAATGACCAAGCTCAAGCTGATCGCTGCGGCCTTGGCATCTCTCGTCGGATTGACGATCGGGGCTGGGCTCTTGGCGCAACAATCTCGGATTGGTGATGCGGGTCAACGTGCAGAAGCATCTGGCGGACCAGCGGCGAAGGAAAGCGAGGCTGGAGAATTCTTCGTGCGTTCGCACATCGACAACGATCGGACGTTCATCGGGAGGCGTGTTCAAGACGGTTTCGACATCGACCTGGGGGTGATCTTCCCGTAACAGACCACCAGCCACCAACCCGGCCATGTTGATTGGATCTTTGGCGGATGCGATGTAATAGGGCAAGCCGCAGTTGGCGAACGACACATCGCGGCCGCGCTCGAACATCACGATGTGGGCGTCCTCTGACAAGCGGCGAGCCCGGGCTGCCGCCGAAGCTCAGCCCGCCACGCCTCCGACGATGAGCAGTTTCATGTTCAGGCCTCTCGTGTAGACGAACAGGCGCCGCTCGCCACAACACGGTTCCAGGGCATCCGTGCCAAGAGCATGCCCATCCCGCAAGTGTCGGTGATGCCGGCCCGTAAGCGCATTCGGCGATGCAACCCAGCGATTGCCCTTGCCGACGATGTCGAGGTGGATTACATAGTCGCGGATTTCGAATTTTTTCCAGGATCTCCTCGACGGCCTCCACCTCTCTCGCCCCCGCGATTAACTCGATCGGCTTGACTGCCCCCATCGTGACATTCCCCTTTCCAATGCTTGACCGCCTCATTGAGTCCCACACCTGAATTTGACCGTTCACAATCGCTCGACCTATAATGAGGGAGTAGCCTGATTTGCCCGGCCCTGCTCGGTGGAGATGCCATCAAAACCGGCGACTGAGCAAGCTTCGCGAGGGACCAAGAGGAACGTCCGTGGGTACGAAAAGTCCTCATCCAGCCCCAAATCTGTACACGTCTGCACGGAAACCCGTCGACCGAGGTTATCGCATTGCCGTAAGAACCGTGCTGTGGGTCATCGCTGGATCGGTGTTCATGGCATTCGCGATCTGGTGGTTTTCCACCTGATGTGGCTCAATGAATATCGCGGCACAGGCGCGTCAGAGGGCTGAGAGCACGGGTGAGTCGGCCCGAGCCTCGGGTGCGGCTGGGCCGGCATGAGGCTCGGCGGGCTCGATTACCGCCGTCGCGCCCATGATCGCGAAACCCGCAAGAAGGGCGATCGAAAGCTTGAATCGATCGTGCGAGTGGAATTGCAGTTCAGGCAGCAGGTCGGAAAGTGCAATGCATAGGAACGTGCCGGCCGAAAAAGCCAAGGCGCCGGCCGTCCATGCCGCGGCGGTGCTGGAATGGATACCCCCCATTCCCAGCGTGAAGAAGAGAACACCCGCTGGAATCATGAGCCCGAAGGCGATGTTCACAATCAACGCGGACCAGCGGGTCGAGCCGGCACGCAACATCAGTGAAGTAATCGTCAACGCATCGGCCGGTTTGTGGACCAACGTCGCGACAAACACCCCCAAGCCCGCCTTTCCCAAGCCGGCTCGAATCTCGTAATCGGCGGCGACTGCACTGGCAAGCGCAACCCCACCGACGAGTGAATGAACAGCAAGGCCGAAGGCTGCCGATCCCCAAGGCAGCGCGCCTGAGGATGGTGAGTCGATGGAACCAGGAGATTCTGTCGCGTGGGTCGCGGCATGATCGCGATTTGTCGGGTGCTCCGAATGCTCCGCGCAGCCTGCGTGAGGATCGGTCACGGTCGTGGGTGTGTGCGGTTCGTGGTGGTGAAACGAGAAAAACCGCTCGAGAAAAAACAGGGACAAGAGCCCAACTGCCGCCCAATGAATGGTCGTCGCCGATCCGACCCGCACCGCCTCGGGCAACATGTGAAAAAAGGCCGCCCCAAGCATCGTTCCTGCAGAAAAGCTCAGGTACACTTGAAGCCGCGTGTGGTTGAAGACCGTCGCCAGCGGCAGAAGTCCCCCGAGGATGCTGATCGTCATGATCGCTAAACAGAGCGCAATTAGCGTGATCGCCATATCAATTGCCTTCGGGTGCGGCACACGTTGGGGCGCGCTCGCCAGGTGAATCCGGGAAGCCCGGAGTTTCGATGAATAGAACGATCACGCACGACGTCCGGCGAACGACCCTTGTATGGACGACGCCTCAGACGGAATAATGAAGCTGTAGTCAGGCGTCTAGTTTGAGGTCGAGCAAAAGATTGATCTAACAGCCAGTTAGAATGGGCGCACTGATCAAGGTATTCCGATGGCCAAGCTTAGCGAAGCGGAAATCCTCGAACGACTCCCCACGGCCAAGGGCTGGGAACGACACGGTGACATGCTGGTCCGGACCTGGCAGTTCCCTTCATTCCGGCGCGATCGAATTCGCCAATCACGTCGCGGGACTTATGGAAAAGACCGACCATTATCCCGACCTGATCGTAAACTACCGGACGGTCCGGATCGAGATGTCCACCCATGACGTCGGTGGTTTAAGCGAACTTGATTTCTCGCTGATTGCCGAAATCAACGAGATTCCGACCGATCGTTGAACCGAGAATGGCGCTGGCGCGAGCGTATCGCAGGAATCAGTTGGTGGCGTCCGGTCGCTTCGGGCCGGACTGACCAGGCGCCAGTCTGCGATACTTTGTCTTGGGCAGATTGTAAACGCCCGCGGCCGGCTTCCAGAGTTCATCCTCTTGCAGCAGTGCCAGTCGTTCCGCGCGACAGGACGTTTCGTGCCCGAGCCAGGCTGCTCGCTTTTTTCAGACTCTTATCCAATGACATCATCACCTCGGCGACAAACTAAGGAAGGGCGCGGCGCTCGCCGAGCCGGAAGAACCGCTCGGAGGCGTCACGCCCCCCATCCTGATCGAATGCTTGGTCTTCGATATTACTTGCAGTAACCCGCGAAATCAAGCGCGCCGCAATCGCTTGCAGTCCGACGATTCACACGGGGGCGACTGCCTTATCCCAGAAGAAGAACGCCGCCACCCCTGCGAACAATGACAGAAGGCCATACACCAGCACGACATGCTCCGACGTGCCGAATACGAATAGCCAGCCCGCAAGCGCTAAGAGAGCGGGAATGGGATAAAGGGGCATGCGGTAGGTGAAAGCCTGGGGCTTTGCCGTCTTGCGCAGGTAAAACACCGTCACGATCTGGCCGACAAACTGGATTAAGATCCGCGAAGTCAGGAGTGCCAGAATAATTGTTTCCAGATTGGCAAGGCAGGAAAGCGTGGCGATTCCGCCGATCAGGAGAAGTGACCGGTGGGGGAAATGCGCTGTCGGATGAGTCTGGGCAAAGGCTCGGAAAAAATGACCGGCTCGCGCTGACGCGTAGGGAATACGGCTATAACCCAAAAGCGCGGAATAGACCGATGCCAGAGCGGTCCAGATGATCATCGCCGTGACCAAGGCTGCCGCTTGATGACCGTAGACTCGAAGCATCAGATCGCTAGCAATATGCGGGGACGAGACAACCTCGCGCCATGGTAGTACGCCCACAATTCCAATATTCATCGTGAGGTATACGACGGCGATTACAGCCACCGAGATCAGGATCGATCGGGGAATCGTTCGCGACGGGTTGGCCACTTCGTCGCCGAGATAGCAAATCTGGTAGTAGCCCAAATAACTGTACATGGCAATGGCCAGTGCCGCGCCCAATCCCTTGGATGTAAGCCCTCCGGTTCCCCAGGTCAAATCGGGAAAATCAAAGGCACGCGCGGCGTCGAAGTGGGTCATTCCCGTCCCGATCACCCAGGCGACCGTGATCAGCATGCCAGCCCACAGGACGACCATCAGCCGACCGGCGACGGCAACCCGGCGGTATGCGAGGCCGGTAACCGTCACCATAACGCCCATTGCCGCCAACTGTCCCCACGTCACCTTACCCGGGATTGAGGGAAAGAGCGCGTTCCAGGTCCAGGCCGGCTGGGCTAGTGTGGAGTAGAAATAGCCAAGATATGTTGCCAGGCCAATCGCCCCAGACGCGATTTCTAGCGGACCACTAAACAAGAATTGCCAGACAAAGAGAAACTTGAGCAGCCGGCCCGCGCGGGAATTGCCGTACGCCGAGTCATAAAAGTGGTATGTGCCCCCCGAGCCGGGAAACGCCGAGGCGAGCTCGCTCCAGACCATTCCATCGCATAATGCCACGGCCGCGCCCAAGACCCAGCCGATCATCGACTGCGGTCCACCCATCGTCGCGATCAGCGCAGGGATCGTGATGAAGGGACCGATGCCGACCATCATTGACATGTTCAGGCTGATGGCCTGAAGCAGGTTGAGCCGACGCTCCAGCATTACGTGACCTCGGGTTTTTCGCCTGAGGGAGCCATCCATCGGGCGACCCGATATCATAATCGCCGCAGACTCGCTCGCCACTGGAGTCGCGGCGGCCGCGCTTCACTTCCAGAAGTTATCCTGCTCGTGCTCGGGCGAATCGCGATTCGACGACTCATCCAAGATATCCCGCCCGTAAATCAGTAGTTTGAAAGGCTCATATGCCAGCGGTGCGCGGAAAGCAATCCCGACACGGCACTTACCGGACCACGTCCTCTTGAGCGAGGCGATTCGCCCTTCAGTCCATTCGGCTACGGTAAGCGAGTGAGGATGCACCCAGACAGATTGTTGTTCGACGAGATTCGGCCGGCCAGTCAACTCGATCATGCAGCCGTTCAAGGAGAGGTCGACCAACCGAACGGGCGTGCTCGTGAATTCCGACTTAAGCCACCATCCCAGCGAAGCGTCCTGAAAAACCACAGGATAGCGGCAGACCCGGCGACGGTCATCAGTTCCAGGGCCCGGTTTACTCACGACTTGCCCCTCGCAAATTCAAGCAATTCACTTTGCGCACGACGCCGTTCGCGCATCGTTCCGGTATTGAGGAGATGGGGATCCAGTCGCAATGCGCCTTATCCCTGCGCAGTGACGATCTCCTTCGCTAGGAAAGCCTAGTCCCCAGTCGGGCTCCTGTCAAAAAATCGAAGAGCCCGTAGTCATTAATGCATAGGCAATTAAGGCATACGATAAGCGACAAGCGTCAGCGACGCCACCGGTGCTCGCAGTGGCACATGTGATTTGTGGGTTTGGGCACCCGCGAAATTACATTCGAGTCATGACGAGCGTGGCGTTCTGGCCGCCGAAGCCGAAGCTATTGGAGACGGCCGTTTCCAGCGGCATCTCGCGCGAGGTGTTGGGAACATAGTCGAGGTCGCAATCGGGATCGGGCGTGGCGAGATTGATGGTTGGGGGGACGACGCCGCGGTGGAGTGAGATGGCCGTCGCGGCCGCTTCGACGGCGCCCGAGGCACCGATCAAGTGGCCGATCATCGATTTCTGGCTGCTCATCGGTATCGAGGCCGCCCTGTGGCCGAACACGCGCTTGACGGCGACGGTCTCCATCAGGTCGTTGAGCTTGGTGCTGGTGCCGTGGGCGTTGATGTAGTCGACCTCCGACGGGTCGATGTGGGCTTCGCGCAGGGCCGCCGTCATCGACAGAGCGGCCCCCTTCCCCTCGGGCTCCGGCCGGGTGATGCCGAACGCGTCGAACGACGAGCCATAGCCGGTGATCTCGGCATAGATCGTGGCACCGCGGCGTCGGGCGCGGCGGTAGCTTTCGAGGACGAGGACGGCCGCCCCTTCTCCGAGCACGAACCCATCGCGTTCGGCGTCGAACGGCCGCGAAACCTCGGTCGGCGGCCGGAGCGAGGCACTGACGGCTTTCATGGCGGAATAGGCCACGAAAAGCTGGGGATCGAGCCGGCTGTCGCAGCCCCCCGCGAGCATCACGTCGGCATCGCCGCGGGCGATCAGCCGAAAGGCGTCGCCGACCGCCTGGGTCCCGGCCGCGCAGGCCGTCACGATCGTGTTGTTCGGGCCCATCGCGTGCTGCAAGGATCGAAATATGCGCGGCCGCCATGTTGGGTAAATGCTGGAGCAGCCAGAGCGGGAAAATCGACTCGGCCCGAGCCTGGGTGAACCGGCCCATGTCGAACGCGCCGTCCGAGCCCACGCCGCGCATGATCGGCTGGACCAGTTCGCCGACATCCACCGGCGTGATCCCCGCTCCCATGCAAACCCCGAATCGCGCGGGGTCGAGCCGATGGGTCTCGATGCCGGCGTCTTCGACCGCCATCGCGGCCGCTCCCACGGCGAACCGCACGGCCCGGCTCATCAGCTTCAGGTTCTTCTTGTGTTCGCCCAGGTAGGGAAGAACGTCGAAATTCTTGACCTCGCCGGCGATCTTGATACTCAAACCCGACGTGTCAAAACTCTCGATGTAATTCACGCCGGACCGCCCTTCGAAAATGGCCTCGCTGAATTCGCGACGACCAATCCCGTTAGGCGCGACCATGCCGATTCCGGTCACGACCACGCGGTGCATTTTGTCCCCCACGCTCATTCGTTGCGGTAGCTCAAGTGATGTGGTGTGGGCGATTCCCAGTCTTCGGTCCTGTCCATCCCTGCTCCGTCGAGTTAAACTGTGTCGCCTCACGCTCGACAGAATTCGCACCGGCTCCGGGCGGACATCGAACGACATCCATAAGTCTGCTCCGATAGGGATTACCCTGCCAGCATAATTTACCATGCGCGATGGATTTCAGCAAATCGTTTGAGAAGTCTGGGCAAATTACGGGGATATGGCAACTTCGGTATTGCTTTGAGTTTTATCGTGAACCATCGGGAAATCGCGGGGGTCAAAAATTGACTGACGTGATGTCTGGTGCCGAGCCAAGTTGATCAATAAGCGGAGGCAGTGAGTCCATGCCGTTAGCATCTAGCAGAGCGTTCGGGATTGATCGCTCCTTCGGCCACTCTGGCGATGGGGGCCGAGGCCAAGCGATTGAAAGCCAAGGGCATCGAGGTCCTCGATTTTGCGCTGGGTGAACCCGATTTCGACACGCCGGCGAACATTCAGGAGGCCGCGTTCAAGGCGATCCGGTCCGGCCAGACGCACTATACGCCGCCGGCCGGGATTCCCGAACTTCGCCAGGCTCTGGCCGACGCTCTACACGCGCCAGCACGGCCTTGCCGACCGATGCCGGCCAGGTGGTCATCTCCAACGGGGCGAAGCACTCGATCCACAACGCCCTCATGGCGGTTTGCGGGCCGGGCGATGAGGTGATCATTCCGGCTCCGTTCTGGGTGAGTTATGCCGACCTGGTCAAGCTGACCGGCGCGACCCCCGTCATCATCACCACGACGGAAGTCGGCGTCGTTCAAGCTGACGCCGCGACCAGTTCCTGGCGGCGGTCACGCCGCGCACCAAGCTGCTGATGATCAACAGCCCGTCCAACCCCACGGGTGTCGTCTACGACCGTTCCGAGCTGGAGGCTCTGGCCGACGCGCGTGCTCCAGACCGACGTCGGCGTCCTCTCCGACGAGATCTACGAACAACTGACCTACGGCGACGCTCAGCCGACGTGCTTCGCCGCACTCCGGCCTGGCCTGGCGGACCGAACGATCACAATCTCGGGAGTCAGCAAAACTTATGCCATGACCGGCTGGCGGATCGGCTGGGCGATCGCTCCGCTGCCGGTCGCGAAGTTCATGGGCGATTTACAGAGCCAGGAGACGAGCAACCCCTGCTCGGTGAGCCAGTGGGCCGCCCTGGAAGCGATCACCGGGCCGCAAGATTCGGTTGCTGCGATGAAAGCCCAGTTTGAGAAACGACGCCACTTCGTCTTGGAGCGAATCGCCGAGCTGCCCGATGTGACCTGCCTGCCGCCCGGCGGCGCCTTCTACGCGTTCATGAATATCTCGGCGCACCTCGGACGGACGCTCGGCGGCAAACGATCACGGATTCGACCGACTTCTGCATGACTGCCCTGAGCGAAGCCCGCGTGGCGCTGGTCATGGGCTCCGCGTTCGGCGCCGAAGGTTACGCGCGGCTGTCGTTTGCCACGGACTTGCAGACGCTCGACCGTGGCTTCGATGCACTCGCTGAATTCCTGCGAGGTTGAGATCCGGCAGCGAACAACTCCGAGAACCGGTCGCATCAGCCGCGATTCAAAGATTCTTGAAGGTGCCTGAATTCGCCCTTGTCCCAAATGGCGACTTGAGATAAGTTACGTGTCCCTTCGTCAATGCCATCTCTGAGGATCGGTTCATCGTTCATAATGTGTTACGGCGCGGTGATTCCGCGCGTCAACCCGATCAGGGGAGAGAGCCATGAAGATCGCGCGGAGCATCATGCTCGCGATAGCGGCGACGCTGGGCGCGAGTGGCTGGCCGCGCTGGAACACGGGCCTCTCTCGCTGATGCCCGCGCCCGGCCTCTCGCCGAGCGCACTTCGACGTCGACGAGTTCGTCGCCGAGCACAATCGGAACGCCGACCGGATCCAGACCCTCGAGGCCAAGCCCTCGATCGATATTCACGGCGCATGGGCCGCGTGACGCGGCGGCGCCGACGGACGCCTGGCAATGGAGCGTCCGCGCAACTTCAAGCTCGAGCTGTCGAGCACCGGTGGACGGAAAGAGGCCGACATCGGCTCCAACGACGAGGAATTCTGGTTCTGGGTGTCAGAACGACGAGAAGAAGATCTACTGGTGCAATTACGACGACCTCGATTCGAGCGCCGTCGCCGTCACCTATCAGCCGGACTGGATCATCGAGGCCCTTGGCCTGAAACCGATCTCGCCCGAGGAAGCCGCCAAGATCAAGGTGGGCGTCGGCGACGTGCGCGGGACGACGACGCTGGTTTTCCCGGCGACCAAGAGCGGGAGTCGAGACTTATACGCGGATGATGATCGTCTGACAATCGCAACCAACGGATCAAGCAGCATCGTATCTATGGGGGTGATCAACGGCACCGTCGGCCAGCTCGCGAAGCCTGCTCGCCCAGGCCGAGGTCAGCAGTTTCGCCGAATACGACACGGGCACTGACGATTCGACAGACAGGCAATCGTGCTACCTGCCCGAGAACGTCAAGCTCGATTGGAAGCAAGATCAACTCATGCTCGATGTGCTCATGCAAAGTGTCAAAGTTAACCAGTTCGATCCGTCCCGCAGTGCCGCCATCTTTGTCGAGCCGGAAGTTCAGGGCCATGAGCGGGTGAACCTCGCGGAATTGAATCGTGCGGACCGAAAGGATTCGCAGACCAAAGTGAGGCAAACTCTGCCGCCGCCGGACCCGGCAACGGAGTAAAGCTCGGGCGGCCGACACCTCGTCCCGAGTGGCACATCCGATTGCTCCGCGGTGTAATCGGCGTTGCCATCGCGTGGCGCAACGACGACGCCACTCGAGGACTTGGTCACGGCACCTCTGCCCGTGTCGCCCGATAACGCTGCAACCCAGTCAGTCAACGGTGCATCGGCACGCAACCAAACTTGTTTCAGATCGAACGCTGAGAAGCAGTTGCCTCGTCTCAAAAAGCTGATCAACTCGCGCTTTGCTGCTTCTCGGCGGCTTCGCGAAGTTTCGCGCGGGCCTTGGCCAGGATCGGACCGATCGAGTTCTCGGGCAGCCCGAGTTGTTTGCCGATCTGGCGATAGTTGAGAAACTTGAGATGATAGAGCCGCACGACTTCCGCCTCGCGGTCGGTCAGGTCTTCGAGCATCCGCTTCACTTCCTCGGCCGAGACGATCGCCTCGACCTCGCCGGAGACGCCGTCGTCGGTAAATGCGCGGTGGGCGTTGGTGTGGCCGAGCTCTTCCTCACGGTGCCGCTTGATCAGCTCTTTGACGCAAGTCCTGCGTGCAATCACTGTTAGATAGGTCGGCAGCGAGCTGATGCCTTTGAATTTCTTGAGGACGGCGTAATCGTTGTCGACGATCTTCAGCAGGATCTCGGCGGCAACGTCTTCGACGTCTTCCGACGACAGCAGGCGACTGCGCGCATACGCGACGTGCTGGATCACGTGGTAGATAAGCCCCATGTAACGATCGACGAAGTCGTTCCAGGCGCCGGGCTCCTTCCGCAGGCAGCGGTCAACAAGCTTGCGGTCGATGTCACGCAAGGGCACGGCGTTGCCCCCTCTCGTCGAAGAAGGCTCGAGATGATGGAGGAGCCGCTCTTGGAACTCATCCCGATGTCTGAAACTCTACAATTGTACCACAGCGATGCCTGATGGCAACCTGGCCTGAAGCGTCTTTGTCTGCATACGCCATTGAGCTCGGCTGAGTTCGGCAGCCGCGGGATAAATTGTCGCGGGTGATCGCCGATATTGCCGTTTGTGCCGGTTCTCCGCGACGTAAAGCCCTGATTCGAGCCAACGTCCGGTCGGGAAATTACCCCAGAGTTTGTTCAATATTCAGGTTCTCGGTGACGAACGACGGGGTTAGAATTGGGCGGCTGCTTGGTTCTTCGAGGAGGACGGAATTTGGACCACTCTCCTGGTGCCCCCAAAATCGTCATCGCCGACGATAACTTTCAGAACGTCGAGCTACTCGAAGCTTATCTCAGCGATTTCGATTGCGAGATCCGCACCGCTCACGACGGCGAAGAAACGCTGCAGGTCGTCGACGAATTCACGCCGGACTTGCTTTTGCTCGATGTGATGATGCCCCGCCTGTCCGGCTTCGAGGTCTGCAAGAAGCTCCGCGCCAATCCCAGCACCAAAGACCTGCTGATACTCATGGTGACCGCGCTCAACGAGGCGGCCGACTTCGAGCGCGGCGTCCAGGCCGGAACCGATGACTTTCTCACCAAGCCGGTCAACAAGATCGAGCTCTTTGCCGGATTCGCAGCTTGTTACGTGTCCGCCACCTGAAGACCCAACTGGATCGGACCCTGGCTTATCTGGCCGAGTTTGAAGCGACCAGCCGCGAGTCATCGAGCAATCCCTGACCGGCAACACGGAGTCGATCCCCGATCCTTCTAGCCAGGGCTCCGGCCTTTCGACCCGGTCATTCCGGCCCGGAACGCAACATTTGAGGTGGATCAGTGCCAGGCTCGCTGTCCACTTCCGGCACGGTCATCTTGAAGCCGCGCCGTGCGCGACCGTTTTTGCGCGTCATCCCTGGGTCTTCGACTCGTCGATCGACCGCGTCATCGGCGAGCCGGCGGCCGGCGACCAGGTTGACGTCGTGACCAGTGACGGCCAGTTCATCGCCACCGGGCTTGTACAACCCCACGAGCACGATCCGCGTCCGGCTTTATCGCTGGGACGACGGCCCGCTCGACGATGCCTTCTGGTCGGCATCGCTCGCCAAGGCAGCGCGGCTGCGGACCGAGATTCTCGGGCTGGGCATCAGACCCGTCGGCCTACCGCCTCGTCTTCAGCGAGGGGGACGGCCTCTCCGGCCTGACGGTCGACCGCTACGATCGCTGGCTGGTGGCGCAATTTACCAGCCTGGCGACTTTACACCCGCCGCGATTTGATCCTGAGGCTGCTCACGGAATTGACCGGGGCCGAAGGGATCATCGCCCGGACCGACCGCGGCGTCGCACAGAAAGAGGGCCTGCGGGCCGGTCGAGGAATCGACGGTCGGCTCGATTCCCGACGAGCCGGTCGACAATCGTCGAGAACGGTCTGAGCTACCGGGTCGATCTCCGATCAGGGCCAGAAGACAGGATTTTATCTGGATCAGCGCGTCAATCGCCGTGAGGTCGCCGGCTATTGTCGCGGCAAACGCGTGCTGGATCTGTTCTGCTTTTCCGGCGGCTTCTCGCTCAACGCCGCCAGGGCTGGGCGCGGTCGCGACGCTGGGAGTCGACAGCTCGGCGCCGGCCGATCGAGCTGGCGCGTCAGCACGCCGCCTCGAATGGAATCGACGAATGCCGAGTTCCAGACCGGCGATGTGCTCGAGGTCTTGGAGCGGCTTCGAGCTGAGGACAGGCGGTTCGACGTGGTCATCTGCGACCCGCCCAAGTTTGCCAAGCAGGCCAAGGACGTCGAGCATGCGCTCAAAGGCTATTTGCGGCTCAACATGGCCGCACTCGACGTGCTCGAGCCCGATGGAATCCTGGTCACGTGTTCGTGCTCGGGATTGATCGGACGCGAGCTGTTCGCCGACCTGATGGGCAGCGTGGCCGAGCAATCGGGCCGTCCAATCCAGATCCTGGAACAACGCGGTCAGGCACCCGACCACCCGGTCTCGGCGAGCTGCCTGGAGACCGAGTACCTCAAGTGCCTGATCTGCCGCGTCGGGAGATGATCGAGCCGATCGAGCCATGTAAAGAAAGGCAGGCCGAACGCATGGTTGCATGGCGTTCGACCCGCCTCACACGCGGCGCAGCGCCGGCTGTCTTGTCGGTCGCGACCTGCATCGTTCGAGCAATCGATCGCTGTTACTTCGCGCGATCCTTTTTCAAGGCGGCGACCTCGTCGAGAAGTTTGTCGAGCTTCTTTTCCAGATTCGTCGAGCCGTTTCTTGTCAGAGTCAGCATCGCGATCGACGGTGTATCGCCGTTCAATAGTGGCGGCGAGGGGGACTGGTTTCCCTGTTAATTCGCGCAAGCGAACCACCTGCTTGTCCGTTTGTGGGTTGATCTTCACCAAGCCGATTGCCGCATGTGCGGAGCTCTGGAGCTGAGACAACTTGGCCTGGGCTTCGGCGAGCTCTTTCTGCTTGGTGCGGAGAGCTCGCTCAGCTCCTTGACTTTGGCGCGCGCCTTGTCGATCTCGGCTCTCATCTCGGGCGTCTGCACAATGGCCCGTCTCACTTCTTCCTTCGCTGTGCGGATCTCCTCGATCTTGCCCACGCGATTAACGATGGCCCGTCTCACTTCTTCCTTTTTCCAGCGATCGGTTTGAGTGTCTTGGTCTGTCTTGCCGAGTTCTCGAGCTGCCTGACGACGTTCTCGAGTGCTCTTGACGCGAACTTTTTGTTGTTCGCCTGGCTTGGTTTCCTTCTTGATGACCTCGATCTGCTCCTTGATCTTTTTGATCGCCTGGTCCAGCGACTCAGCGACCACTTTGTCGGTCGAGTCGTCGGTCTTGACCTCGACGTCGCACTTCGGTGGGCTTGCCATCGTCCTCGGCCGTCGCGACGACATCGGTGGTGATGGTGAACTCCCCGTCATCGATCGTAGCCACCGCCTCAGTTGGCTCGGCGGATTCATCGTCTGCCTTGACGATGATCATGATTTCTTTTTTCTCCTCTGGCTTTTGCGCCCAGGTGGCATTGACGGGCAAGAGCACGGCCGCCAAGCCCAACGAGCCCAGCGTGCCCCAGATTCCCAGCAGCCGGGGCGTTGTTCCGGTCATGATCATGGTTAACCTCTTTCGGAGATGATGGACCTTGCCGAATCCGCTGGCCAACAGCGGTTCGGCGAGGTTCGGAGTGATTGAGAAAATCGAGCGTTTCCAGCAGCGTTTCGGCATAGGACTTGGCGGCGTCGGGGACGCCCAGACGACCCACGCGTCGCAGCATTGCTCCTCGACGTCGCGCAGCGCCATGCCGCGCCCACCAGAAAACGGGGTGCCACCAGTAAAGCGCCGTCACGATGAGCTCGAAGAAACGGAGATGGTGGTCGCCCCGGCGCAGATGGGCGAGCTCGTGGATGATCAATGTCGCGCGCTGGTGGTCGTCGAGGCCTTTCCAGAGTTCGACCGGGATGATCAGGCGCGGCCGCCAGCCCAGCGACCACACCAGGGGCGACAGCTTGCCACCGACCCACCAGACCGTGGGTGACCGCAAAAGGCCGAGGCTGGCGGCCAGCTCGTCGACCCAGTCCTGGGTGTCATCGCCAGCCGGATAAGCATCGCGCAACAGGTGCTGGAACCGACGGATTCGCCGGATCGACACCACAAGGGTCGTCACGGCGCCGGCAGATCCAAATTGCGCATTGCCAGCCGCATCCAGTCAATTGATAACCAATGGGCGGGCTGTACCGCAGTTTGCTGCTCGGAACTTCGGTCTGAAACCGATCTCCAGGCGGCGTCTGACCCTGATGTACGCCTGTCGGCAGCGAGCGTCTTTGGCCCAACGGTTTCGGACGCGAGTGCGGCGACTTCTTGAGACTGCTCTCCCGCCTCGATGAACACGAGCCGCGGGCTTGTGGCCGGTTCGCGCGAGAGCGTCAACGGCTCAGGCCACGGTACAGACAACTCGTACAATGGCGGCGTTACCAGCTTCACCAGCACAAGCAGCCAGAGGCAATGAAGTACAGCGGGCCGCCGCGCAGAAGACGTCCCAGGCACGCGACCAATAGCGCGAGAAAGGTCGCGGATACGGCGTTGCTCAAACCAGCGCGATAGAGCGTTTCCACGGCCGATCCCTTTCGTTCTGGCGCGACGTGAACGGGGTACGATCGCGGTAATTCAACGTTGGCGGTCGAGCTTTTCGATCAAAGTGCGAAGCTCGCGGCGTTCCGATTCCGAAAGCCCACGTCCTTCAACCAGATGCGTCAACAGCGGCGAGAGCGAACCACCGCACAACGAGTCTGCGACCGCTCGCAAGCGGCGGCCGATCAACTCGTCGCGGTTGATGGCCGGTCGGAACACGTGGACCGGCCCTCGCCGATCGCGCTTGACGCACCCTTTGGACTCGAGTCGATCGAGCAGTTTCTGCACGGTCGCATAAATCGATGTGCCCGACTGCTGGTACACCCGATCGACGAGCTGCCGGATCGTGGCCGGCCCATCGTCCCAGAGGGACTGCAATAGCGCCAGCTCGGCTTCCGTCACGTCTTGATTTCGCTGGTTCATCGCCGTCCTCTTCGTAAGACAACCTGTCTGACAAGGAGTCTAAGACAATGCGTCTGAGGAGTCAATAGGCCGGGAGATTTTTTGCGGCGATCGGTGGAGCGCCGCGCCATGGTGGGCAGCATGTCGCACGTGCGAGGTTGGCGGTGGCCCCGTCTGGACCACGGTCTCACGACACGTGGGCATGACCGTCATGACCATGGTGCCGGCGCACACGACGACGCATGACCACGCACGTAAGTGCGTGGTTCGGACGGGGCGCAGGCCCTCCAGCCTTGGGCGTCAGCCCGATGTCGCTATCAGGGATCGCACGGGGCTAAAGCCCGCCAGCCTCTAACAGAAGGAAACGAAGGGAACGAAGAAACACAATAACCCGTGAAAATTTGTGGCGTAGTGATCCGCACTTTCGGACCACAGGTTTACATTCCGCGTTGTGGCTACACAAGTCCGTCCGATCTCGCAGTACAATTTTTCTCTTCGTTCCCTTCGTTGCCTTATGTGATGTTATTTATCAGTTTAAAGTACACGCAATGGATCTCTTCCCTTCCGTGGTCGCATTTCCTAGGACATGCACAATTCCTCCGCGGTCGATGATCGCACACGGTGTCGCGACCGGCAGCCGGTGCCTCCATTTCCGGGCGAATACTTGAGCGCTAGCGAAAAACGCCTCCGGCAATCCGACGCTGCGCAAATTATGATGGCAGACGACCCATTCAGTCTCTGCCCGTGCGATTCCAATGTTGAGCCCATCCGCGGCGCTCGGGCAATTCCTGACTGCGACGACCTGGTGCGCCAAGTCGGGCGCTAAACAAGGTGAGGCGAGGAGGTTTGTCCGAAGCGTGGCGTCATTCGAGGCACAGGTGACGAATGACAACGGCGATGTACCAGCGGTCATCTGCTGGGATCTCTCCTGCCCGACAGTAGAGCCAATCAGCTTTGGCGAATAGCGGGTGTATGGTAGCGGACTCATCTTGGAACAGAAGGAAACGAAGAAAACAAAGAAATGCAAAAGGTTGAATACGTCGATTAGGTCAGTGGCACTTTGGGCATGCCGACAGTCGGTGTTCTTCCCGATGGTCGATGCGATCCGGTGCAGTACGGCGATGACGAGTATGTCCCCGGCTTGGTGCCCCTGACTTTGGCTCGACTGTGTAGACGATTTTGAGTTTCGCGTATTTGGTCTAGCCGCTGCTTCAGGCCGTGCTCTCACACTTCGTTGCCTTCGTTTCCTTCTGTTCGAGCTTTGTTTGCATGGGGAAGGACAAGCCTCAAGATTCCATCAACTCAATATCTTGGTCGAAAAACTGCAAGAGCGGCTCGGCATGAAGCGTCCGGTCAACGTGGCGGGTTGTTCCGTGCAATTACGGGCGCCCTGTCCTTACTGCCCACTGCCCTGTATTCAATCGCACCGCGCTTTGAGTTCGTAGAAATCGCCCAACCCCTTGGGCAGCTGCGAACTCCCTCGCGCTTCTACCGACTGCCATGCATGTCCGTCACAGCCAGGTCAATCGCCCAAACGAGCGCATTATTGAGGCATGGCTTGTGGGTTCCTCTTGGCCCCGCTCGTGGTTTCCAGCCTGGGGCCCAGGCCGGCCTGCATGCCCTCGATCGGAGAGCGAGGAATAGAACGGTTGAAACGAGCGTCACGGTTATGCGGCTACAAAATGGCAGTAGATGGCAGTAGATGGCAGTTTTTGGGCAGGGCTCCGATCCGTCCCGCCCCTTGGCACGCAATTGACGTGAGCTCAGACCGGCCCAGGTACCTGGACCCGTGTGCGACTGAAGCGCCTATCGTTTCTTGGGCGGAAGAAGGGTGACCGATCTGGGGCCGCAATGCCTGTCGGTAGCAGTGCATGGTCTGGAAATCGTCACGGCACGAATAGTCAGGCGCAATTTCCCTAATGCCTTTATATACAATATACCGGCTTTTGCGGATTTCGTGAATGCACCTACGCCCTCATGCGCGCCCTTCCGGGCCGCACGTGTTAACGCTCATGGGGTTTAAGTATATTTCCAAAATTTTATTTTGGAAATATTGGCACGCACAGCAATCACCGGCAATGCCATCCGCCGTTGATCCCGCGTTGTGATCGGAACGGCATCGCACCGCCCTTCGTTTCTCGGTGGGCCTGGTTGGGGTCCCAGTTCTCCCAGCAGGCCACGCCGAAGTGATTGTGGATGACGCCGTCGAATAGTCGCGGCTGCGCGACGCGCCCGGCTCCTTCAATGAGAAAATCGTCTCGATCCGCTGCGACGAGAACGAAAAGAACTAATGACAGACGTAGCGGGCAGGGGATTTGGTCATTTGTCCTCTCTCGTAAATCATTGGTTGGAACGGACGCCATCTCCGGATCGCCGCCAGTACACGCCCGCCCAATCGATCGGCCGAATCGGATCGTTGATCCCGCGCTGGGCACGGAAGTCGTGGACCGCCTGCCGGCAGCCGGCCACGTTGCCGTAGTCGTCGACGATCACATAGCCGCCGGCCGACAGCCGATCGTACAGGCCTTCGAGTGCCTGGATCGTTGATTCATAGAGGTCGCCATCCAGCCGCAACACGGCAAGCCGCTCGATCGGCGCATTCCGGCAATGTGTCGCGGAACCAGCCCTTGAGGAACCGGACCTGATCGTCGAGCAAACCGTAGCGCCGAAAGTTGTCCCGCACCCGCTCCAGTGTGACCGCCAGCTGCGGAAAACGATGTAACGCTATTCCCTGATCGTGGGGATAACGAACTAGATCCGGAGGCGGCAGGCCGGCGAACGAGTCAGCAACCCACACCCTGCGGTCATTGACGCCATGCACCTTGAGAATCGCCGCATAAGCATCGTGGCTCCGCCGCGCCAGACGCCGGTCTCGATCAGGTCGCCAGGGACTCCGTCGGCCAAGACGCTCTCGACGCATTCACGCACGTTCGCCAATCGCTTGAGGCCGATCATCGTGTGTGCCCTTGTAGGCCAGTCACGGCCTTCGGCCCGGACCGGTTCGTCAAACTCATCGTAGAGCCAGTCAGTCAGTGATCGCATCATCAGGTCGAGATACAAGTCGCGCGCGGTGTCCATTGTGATACCTCTTCCTGCCGGTTGCACGAAAGAAAAAGACAAGGATCAAGATGATGAGTAAGATTATGAAGATGATTAGGAGTATGATTCAGATTAAGAGTATGACTGACGTTCCCGCTCTGCCCTTCCGGTCCTAATCGTAATCTTGATCCTGCTCTTGATCTTCTTCCTAATCGTAATCTTCATCCTGATCCTAATCGGGCTTTCCGTTTAGCCGAGCCAGCGCCTCCCGATCACCGGGGCATTCGGCCAGCACTTCACGCCAGAGTTTTTCGGTCTCGGCATGATCACCTCGTTCGGCGGCCAGTGCCGCCAGGTTGCGCCGGGTTAAATGCCCATAAATGCCTTGATCAACGCTGCAAAACTGATCGGGCCGTTTGCAGTGTAAGATCCGCCGCCAGCATTGCTCGGCCTCGCCCGATTCGCCCCGATGCCGGTGCACCACCGCCTTGCGGAACCATAATTCCGCATCGGCCAAGTCGAGCTTGAGCCCTTCTAAACAGGTGTCAATCGCGGCTTGCGATTCACCCAGCATCTGGTGCGCCGCGCGATCAAGGCATAGAGCTTCCGCACGATCGAATCGCTCGGTGCCGACAATTTCAGGCTGCGTTCAAGATAGCGAAGGGCGTCGTTCCAATCCTTACGCTCACCGGCGATCGACCCCAGATTGAAGAGCGTAAACGGATCATCGGGCCGAGCTTCAGCTCTTGCAGCAGGATCCGCGAGTCACGGTCGAGCTTTCTCGACCGCAGAGCCTGGTCGACATAGCCTGTGTGCCGGACGGTCAAATCGGTCCATTCGACGGGTATATTCGCCCTGCGCAGGGCGGGCAAAATCTGCTCGTGAACCCGATATGTCCAGCGAATTCCATCGCGGAGTGGAAACAGCCGGATATGGTCGACAACGGTATCACCGCCGGTCCCATCGGGGCTGGGATCGCACGCACAGCGCACGACGTAAGCGACATCTTGGCCCTTTCGCAATCGCTTGTCATGGTCAACGACACACTCGCCCTCTCGCCAAGGTCTATCGAGGGGATGTCATCCAGGAAAGAAGATCTCACGCCAAGCCGCAAAGCCGCAAAGGACGATGACGGGACCGCTTCGGCAGAGACCTGAGCCACGTGCACGACGTCGCTTTGTCCAGACTCAAACAAATGTTTATTCTTTGCGGTCTTTGCGGCTTTGCGTGAGATCTCTTCTTGATTCGAACCAGGACCTATCAAGGTCCCTGCGTGAGCTGCTGGCGATCCCCTCCAGGGCTGAAGCGAGACCCGCGTGCCGTTAGCCCCGTTCAAGCCCCACTTGGCCGCGAATCGTCCAGCGTTCTCATTCAGCAGCTTTTCGGCATCAATGCCATTGCCCGCAAACGTCCGGCTGCCGAAGTGGTGCACGAACAGATCATGGGCGACCGCGAGCTCAAATCCCGCCCGCCGCGCCCGTTCCGCCAGATCGTCATCGTCAAAGAATCCCAATCCAAACCGTTCATCGAGTCCGCCGATCGCGTCATAAACAGCCCGCTTCATGAGCAAGCAGAATCCCGACAGCTTGGGCACGGTGAACCACTGCCCGCGATGCTGGTCGCGCCAGTACGCGCAAACCGATGCATCTCGCCGATGTCGCGATAGGGCACGTTCTCGACAAGTTGCGGTGGCGCGGCGTAGTTGGACATGGGGCCGACGATGCTGGGAGTAGGAGGCAGTATGCAGTCGGCCGCAGGCAGTGACGAAGAAGAGCTCGCCGCCGGCTCTGGCTCGATCGTCAAAGGCGCACCCGGTGTCGTGGTCGCCGAGCTTCCAGCGAACGGATCGGAAATCACATCATCAAAGTCAACGATCGTGACATTCGGCCTTTGCCGAATGGCCTGCCAACTTCCGTCCGCGCAATAACTTTTCCCAGTTCGCTCTCTCAAATTCTTGGCGTTCTTATCGCCCTTGGCGGTTAAACCATCTTTTTTCGCGATCTTGGCGGTGGTGAGGGCAACAAGTTGGTCCAGCCAAGCATCGGTAACCACCACGTCGTTATTGAGTAACACGAGGTATTCGCCGCGTGCCTGTTGCAGTCCTTGATTGATCGCGGCGGGGAAGCCTCGATTTTCTCGATTAGAAATCACGGTGACCGGCACAGCCGCGGCATCCTGCACGCCGCTCAGATACGCAGCCGTACCGTCGGTCGATCCGTTATCGATAACGATCAATTCCCATGGCGGTCGCGTGTAGTGCCGCAGGCGCGATGCATTGGCGGGTAAACTCAAGCTGGCTCCAGCAGGGGATGATAATGGACGCGAGCCCACCGGCGTTTTGCGATTCATGACTGTGACTCACCACTGAGAAAACAAGGCATGATCGACGGAAATCAATGCGGACAAAAAATACGGGAAAGACGTTCACCACAGAGGCACACAGAATCCAGAGAAATACTACAAATAATTTATTGCTAGTAGCGCATACATATCACTAATGCAAAATCCATGATTGCTCCCGTGGTGCTGACGTGCCAATTTGCAATCGTTCAGCGGAATTCCGGAACTGCCAATACGCGAACAATAAGGAAACAAGGAACCAGGAACTGCCCAGTTTTGCGTTCTCCTGACTTCCGGGTTCCTCATTCGGACCCGTCCTCAACGGCGAATGGTCACGCCACTCTAAATGTTTTTCGCTGTGCGCCTCTGTGTCTCTGTGGTAACTTGCATGTATATTGCGTTTGGACTGATCGAATTTCCGCCCAACCTGGTCAGCGACGTCGAAGTCCGCTCTAGCCCCGCTTCAGTCAAGCCGGTCACGTGGGAAGGTGTGAGCAATTGATAGAAGTCCCTCCGTGTCGCATTGCCGAGAACGTAATCCTTGCCGCCGGATCGATGATCGCACACGGCGTGGCGACCGGCAGCCGGTGCCTCCATTTCCGGGCGAATACTTGAGCGCTGGCGAAAAACGCCTCCGGCAATCCAACACTGCGCGAATTATGATGACACTGCGCCGCCAATGCCACCACGGCCAGCCCTTGTTCGCTTGCCTGCAGGCAGATATCAGCTCCATAGAGATGGAATCCCAGATCAGGGTCAAATCGAAGTCCGGAATCTCGTCGCACGATCAGCAGCAGCTCATCAAGTGTTGCGACCTGGGCGGGCAGCTCCGTCCCGTCGCTGAGCATGCGGCCGCGGTCAACGACCCAACCAGTGCGCCCGGCGGCCAGCGGCTGTGATTGTCGCAGAGCGTGATCACCTGGCCGACGCCGTAAACACCGGCAACGCCGATCGGCCCGAACCGTCGCTCTGCTTCGTCGAGTTGTTCTGCGATGCATTGGTCCCATCCCGCCGGAAGCCAGACGTCTTGATGAACGCAGACGACCCATTCCGTCTCCGCCCGTGCGATTCCAATGTTGAGCCCATCCGCGGCGCTCGGGCAGTTCCTGATTGCGATGACCTGGTGCGCCAGTCGGGCGCTAAACAAGGTGAGGCGAGCAGATTGGATTGGAGTGTAATGTCACACGAGGCACAGGTGACGAACGACAACAGCGATGTACCGGTGGTCATCTGTTGGGATCTCCTTGTTCTCCGCGAAGACGCGAAGGGAAACGGCAATGAATATGCCGAACGTCCTCCTGGCCAAGATCGAGCTGTTGGCGGCCAATCACTTTGCGGCAGCGTGAACGTTTGACCGCTGTACGCACAAATCCGAGAACACGTCGTCGAACGCGTCACACGCGATTCATCGTGCGCCGATGAGTTGGCTCGAAACTGCCCCCGGGCACGTCGACAACGGTCGCTGCCCGAACCGTGGCTTGTAATATTCAGCCGAACTTCTGCGCTTTCACACGAAGGAATCGCTGGCCGCGTAGAGTCCCGGTGGACTGCTCGGCGTGAGTACGACCTACTGCAATTGTCCTGGCAGCTTTCTACTGTGCGCGTCCAGGCAGCTCAACAGCTCGGCGTGAGTACGATCTGCTGCGCATGCCCTGGCAGCTTGGCAGCTTCTCAAAAACCAAAAACAAAGGCAGACATGGCGAAGCCGCCCTGTGAAAAACCAAAACCAAAAACAAACGCAGACACGGCGAAGTTAACGAGGAGGATGAAAAACCAAAAACAAAGGCAGACACCGCGAAGCCACGACAGACACGGCGAAGTTAACGAGGAGGATGAAAAACCAAAAACAAAGGCAGACACCGCGAAGCCACGAAGGCAGACACCGCGAAGCCACGACAGACACGGCGAAGTTAACGAGGAGGATGAAAAACCAAAAACAAAGGCAGACACCGCGAAGCCACGACAGACACGGCGAAGTTAACGAGGAGGATGAAAAACCAAAAACAAAGGCAGACACCGCGAAGCCACGATAAGTATGGTGTCCCCCGATCCTCGATCCTATGGTGTCCCCCGATCCACGGTGGCGTGGGAGGGGAGGAGCCGCGAGGCTCCCCCCTACCCCGATCAACCCCGCTGGAGCCCCCCCGGGTGGCCAGTTTCAATCCCCCATAAGGTTAAGCAAGGTCGCCCCGGGGATATCCTTCTCCGGCAGGACGAACTTGGCGAATTTCCCTCCAGGGGTCGAACCTACGATAGTCGTACCGTCGAACGCTAGGCTCCAGAGTGCCCGATGCGGACGGATGTCTTTGTGGGAGGCTAGCACGATCTGATCCTCGAGCCGAATCACGCTGACGAACGAGGGGTTCTCAGGCGAGGCACCAAACACTCCCGCGATCGCAATTCTTTCTCCGTCGGGACTAAAGGCAAGTGCGCATGAGCACCCCAGCGGACCGAAAGTCTTGGCGATCGGTGGATCTTCTCTGAGCTCAAAGAGCGCAACACAGGACCGGGCGCGTCAAGGTTGCTCAGCGCGACTGCCAGTCGTCTTCCATCTGGTGAGAAGGCCATCGGCCCGCCGAAGTGGTCCGATCCACAGTGAATGGTCTGAACTAATGCCCGGTCGCGGTAGATGCGGATTCCTTCATCGGCCAGAACGCCAACCAATCCGTCTGGACCGATGCCAAACCGCCAACTATGGTGCCGGTGTCGATCGCGGTCTCCGTCGTTCCACTCACAGGCCCGATTCGGACCACCCCTGACCGATCGGCCAAGGCTACCACCAAGCCGTCGGCCGAGAAGGTTGCGGCCCACGTGTCGACCGACGCTGATTGCGAAGGCGCGACCAGTTCCCGGAAGTGCCGATCCAGGATGCGGATCCGGCTATCTCGACCGATCGTCTCGATCCGGTCGTCGCGAAAGGCCATCGCGATCACAGACACGTGGCGATCTCCGCTACAGGATGCGGGTGAACATTAGACGCCCGCAGCCCCCGCGAAGGCCACGAGGCAGAGTACCACGCGCTCGCCCGTCATGGTTTCTTGCCGCTTCCAACGCCACTTCCTACGTCGCTTCCTGCAGGGTTTCCCCGTGAGTGATTTGGGTTTTGTGGTTCGACCTTGACCCACTGGCCGTCCTGATTTTCACCGGTGGTGCTCATTCCAGTGGTTCCCCACACGGTGCATCCAAGCTTGTTGGCAAGTTTCTGCATGCTAGATGAGTTAAGACCAGATTGGCAGCTCGCGATTACAAGCTCTGCTCCCGGTGCGAGCTTGGAGCGAATGACGGACGCCTGCTGATCCGTGATGTTTTTGTGGTATATAGAACCCATCGTGGCGCTTGTCCCCGCCTCATTGAGCAGCCCATGCCCGCTCAACACCAGGTAGCCTATGCTGTGGTCCTGGTACTGTCCAATAACGTCGGCCCACGCCTGAGGGCTGCCGATACTATGGATGACTGGAGCGCCATACAACCAATGGTAACGGTGCCAAAGCCAAGCCTCGTAATCCCCTGGAGTTGTTTTATCGGTTATCGTAATAAGGGTGTGAGGCGCCGACTTCGAGTGTGTGCCATTTGGATTCCCTGGCACTACTCCGGGTGTGGTCGGCTTGGATCCCGGATCCAAGCCGTCCCAAAGACCCGAGTAGTCAGTTCGCAGGGTCGGCTGGTCATGGGTGTATCGATATAGGTTCCCGTCTCCGGCTGAAAATCCGATCGGGTCCAGGCTCATGAAGCGACCGAGGGTCGCATTGTAGTCCCTCGCGTGATCGTAGTGTTGCCCTGTCGTCGAGTCATAAGCCGCCGCAAAATGCTCAAGAAGATCCCACCTACCATTCCTCGCCGGTCCCCGTTACCATAGCCCTGTCCGCACTGCTTCGTCTTGCGGACTGGATGGAATCACGACGCGCATCTGGTCAAGGAGGGAACCCATGCCACGCAGCTATCGTCCCCCAGTCCCCCCCGCCCAGCGCAAAACTGAAACCGCATCATCCGCCCCGGCTGGATCTCCGGTGGGCCCTCCTGCCGCAGCAGGTTCGCCTTCGCGTGGTCAGCGCTCTGGGGCAGGTGCTCATCCAAAGGCTTCGCGACGCCGCGGGGCAGGAGGGCGATCATGAGGCGCCTGACCTGGTGCCGGTCTCCAGTACAACTCTTGGGCATGCCGAGCCTCGAACTTCCGTCGTGGATGCGCCGGCATCGCCGGGACGGCCCGGCAAGATCCAGCCGTGGCATCTTGAGCGACTGGCGATCGTGTATGTTCGCCAGTCGAGCCAATATCAAGTCATCCACAACAAGGAGTCCGCTGAAGTCCAGAGCAAGCTGCTAGGACATGCAACGCAACCGCTAGCCTATGCACCATGTGAGTGTGTGCTCAATGCATTGCCCACGTCAATTCAACCGTCGCGATGGTGATTTTCGGAAACGCCTGGGAAGAGGTATTGCGAACTGTACTGTGAATACGTACAGTAGACGCGATTCCATCCTCAGGAGAGGTCTTATGACGATGGCACGTGCTCAATTGGTCGATGTGTCTCTGGCTCGCTGGTACCACTGCATCACGCGCTGTGTTCGCCGTGCCTTCTTGCTCGGCGAGGGCGATCAAAACCGCAAGGAATGGCTCGAAAATCGGCTCGAAGAACTGTCCGAGATCTTTGCGATCGCCGTCGGCGGTTTTTCGGTAATGGATAATCATTTGCATCTGCTCTTGAGGCTCGACCCGGATGTTGCCGCAGCGTGGCCGGATGAGGAAGTCATCCGACGTTGGGGCCGGCTGTTTCCGCCGCGCGACAAATCGCGACGGCCATTACCTGTTACCGAACAGTGGGTTCAATGGCGACTGTCTGACGCTCAGTGGGTCGCAACCGCACGCCAGCGGCTGCAAAGCCTAAGCTGGTTCATGAAGTGCTTGAAGGAACCGCTGTCGCGTCTTGCCAATCGGCAGGACAAGGTGCGCGGAACTTTTTTCGAGGGGCGGTTCAAGAGCGTTGCGGTCTGCGATGAAGAAGCGCTGCTAGCTATATCTGTTTACATCGATTTGAACCCGGTGGCTGCCCAGGTCGCGACAACTCCAGAGACAAGTGATTACACTTCTATCAAGCAGCGAGTGGAACATGTCGAGACTCAGGGTGCGACCGCTCTGTTGGCCGCAGCGAAAGACGGCAGTGTTGCCGGCTCACGTGCCGCGGCCGGTCTGGAAGATTCTCTGTGGCTCTGTCCGATCGAAGACCGCCGTGGGTTGGATTCGACGCGCGAAGGAATGATGCAAGGCTTTTCGCTGGGGAGCTACGTCCAACTCGTCGACTACACCGGGCGACTCTTTCGCCAGGGCAAGGCTTCGATTTCGGCGGAGTTGGCCGGGATCTTCGAGCGGCTGGGTTGTAGCGCCCAAAACTGGCAAAACCGATTGGAGAAGCTCCGCGATGGCCGGCTGGCGGGCCGTTTCTTTACGACGACCCGCGCCAAGCTGCGGGAAATCGCCGAGCGACTCGGCATGAAGCGTCCAGTGAACGTGCTGGGCTGTCCTGCAAGTTGACGAGAAACCGAATCACAATCGAATTGCCGCCGGCTGAATGCGTCGCGGCCGTGCGAAAATGCGCCGCTCTTGCGCATATGTAGGAAAACTCGGTTCAATCACATCGCCCGCGCTGAATGCCACGGGATTTAGCCTGCCCAGACTCACCGGCACGCGTCTCGATATGCATTGTGCCGCCCCATCGTGCGCTCGTGTTCAACCACATTCAGCTCGTTGACTCGACCAATTACCGAAACTTTCAAGCTGGGGTGATTTTTCCGCTTAGGCACTACCCGCGGTGCGTGTCCTTGCACCCTCTTCTACCGTCTGCCATGCATGTCCTTACAGCTCCCTTCTGCCATGCATGTCCTTACAGCTTGGCATTGGTTTCGCCTGACATCGCGCGCTGATGCCCCAAAAGAGTCATGGACTGACTCTGGTAACGGCAGCTTTCTCACGATCGGACCGTACTGCTTTGCCTGTCCTTGCGGCCTGTCCTTGCGGCCTGCGGCCCGCAGCGCCCCCTGCTGGCAGAACCGGATAGAAAGGCTTCGCAATGGCCGGCTGCTGGGCCGTTTCTTTGCGACGACCCGCGCCAGGCTGCGGGAGATTGCTGAGCGCCTCGGAATGCGGTGCGCTGTGAACGTGGCGGGTTGCCCTGTCCAATGACGGGATATTGAATCACATCGAATTGCCGTCACCGGACTGCCTCGATGTAGCGAGTAGGACCACCGGTCGCAATCCATGCGGTGGGGTCATCCAATCGCATCAAAAGATTGTTGTGGCAGACCCACAACTCCGCTCTATCCCGCCCCAATCATCCCGAACCGAGAGACTCTTCCCGGCCGTAAGCTTGCCCTAAGCCGCATCGCGCACTGATGCCCCAAAAGAGTCACGGACCGACTCTGGTAACGGCAGCCCCTCACGATCGGACCGTACTGCTTTGCATCTCCTTGCCGTTTGCTTTGCATGTCCTTGCCGCTGCCGCTTGTCCTTGCCGCTTGCGATCGGACCAACTCAGCGTTGCATGTCCTTTCAACTCTTCAACTCTGCGTCGGTCTTGTCGGGATCACGTTTCTGACGCCAGCGATAATACATCGACTGACCGATACCGTGCTTGCGACAGATGTCCGAGACAGTCAGTCCCTTGGCCAGATCGCGGTCCGCTTCTTTCAGCAGACGCGAAATCTCGTCGGCGGTCCATCGCCTTCTCATGGGTCCCTCCCGCAGCTAATCTACCCGAAGACTCCCTTATCGGGTGGACCAGTTTTTGGGGAGCAGACCACGGCCGCGCTTGACAAAGGCCCTCTCATAGATGCATATCATCGTGATCCGTGTTTGGCATCTCAATTGGCTCACTGGGCGGTTCCGGCGGATCGGGAGAGACGGTCTCCCAGACATGAACGGCCGCGCGAGAATACTTCCTTTCCATCGATTTGAAATGCTCGATTCTTACAGCACAGTTCTCAGCGACCTTACGAAGCACCCGCGCGTAACGAGCTCGGAACACCGGGTCTGGGTGGTTCACGGCGGCCTGGGCCGTCGCCACGTTCTGCGTCTCAAGGTTGGCGATAGCGGCGTAACTCAACGCCTTTTTTCGGTAATTGCCCGATAACTTAATAAGTCTTGTGCCGTAAATACCAGAAGCCAGCGCAATTGCGCAAAATAGAATGAGCCACAGTAGAGCTCTAACACTAAAACGCATGTTCCTGGCACTTTTCCGCCCAATCGACGGAAGGCGAGTGTCGTGACGTGCTTCCAATTGCATGAGCCTCCAATCACTTAACTGGAGTAAGTTTATCATGCATAAGTTGGTAATAATCCCGCATTTGGTTCGCTCTAACCATTGCGGCGGCGAAAGCGAACTGCTTACCCTCGGAAACGGATTTTTCGCGAAGCAGTGAAGCAATCTCCGCGTGAAGTTGCTCCCTGGCGTGCAGTTTTATCAACGCGTCGACTATTTGGCCAATATCTATTTCGATCTTCACGAGCATTGGTGAGTGCCGTATTAGCGCCTGTTCAAGTCCGGGTCTGATAACTTTACTAAGTGCCTCAATTGCACGTTGCTCGGATTGGCCTTGCAACTTGATCTTTATCGCTATTGTCTCATATTTCCTTAGCTCTATTATGTATGCGTTGTTCCAGAAGTCGAACTGCCTCTGCTGATCCCGCGCTAGATACGCGTAGAAGCTAGGTGGAAGAATAACAGGGGGAAAAAGAGGAGGAAACGGCGAGTCCCCGCTAGGGTCGGTCAAATCGACCGGGTCATTGTCCACATAGCGGTACAAATTTGTATCATGCGCCGCGAACGCGAGTGGATCCTCACTGTCAAACCTCCCAAGTGCCGAGTTGTAATCCCGCGCATTGTCATAGTACTGACCCGTTGTCGAGTCATAC
>CAWKNT010000018.1:0-72075 GCA_963850935.1 uncultured Isosphaeraceae bacterium | reverse complement strand
TTCCTGGTGTCAATGCCATGGTGCGATCCTCGCAGTCGGAGCGGATAACGATCTACCAAACAGATAGAGCCGCCCCGAATGGTCAATGATGCGCTGAGTCGGATAACGCCGTTTTCTGATAGGCGCTATCGGCGGATCGATCAAGAAATAATCTTCCGTGAACTCAAGGCGATGATGGTTCATAAGCGATTGGACGTCGATAGTCATGACTTTTCCTCACTTTCATCATTGCCCGCACCAAAAAAGTGCCAGCGAATGTTGCCAGGTGGCTCTGGGCTTAATGGCAAATGCGGATAGGCGTCGCGGCCCGTACGCAAGAATTCACGGATCACTTCGACTCCGGATATTTTGTCAGCCTCTTGCTCATGCTGGTTTTCAGGGTGGTCGGCGCTTGCGGCGGCTTGTGGATTTTGCATTGTGGCCTCAAGTTGAAATTGTGTTGAAGTGAACTTGTCTTATATTAGATTGATTGACTCGGCCTTCGGGGAATTTGTCGCGAATACCGTAACGCAATGCATCAATCATATCTTCATGGGGTGACTGATCGGGGGCAGGGTCTGATAAAAACTCTCCGCCCCTTTCAAGCCGCCGGTAATTCTGGAATGCCGTTATTAGGTTGGTACAACGCGGATGGACGATCAAATTTCCTTGGTCCAGCAAGCACTCCATCTGATCAAGAGCGTCCCCTACGGAATGCCTCAAGCACTTAGCCAAATTGCGCGAGCCAAACACCTTTTCAAATTCGTTGTATGCGGCTGGACCCACGCCGGAGCGCGCAACGGCCGCTGGGTCAAGGCGGATCACGTCGATGCGCCCTTGGCACGGCAAGTGTTTCGATAGTTCCTTGATCGCGTTGGCGTTCTTGGCGCTATAAGCCCCCTCGCGTAAGTATTCACCAAAGACAGTAACGCGATGCTGATCCGAGCTAAGCCGCTCGACTTGGAAGAACGTTGCTCCGACGAAGCGAGAGACACCACAATCGATGAAAGCACGACTGGGTACGCGGGATGAAATTCTGCACTCACATTCACGTGCTTGGCGACGTTGAATCCAGCGAATCGCACCCGTCCGCCGTATCCAAGATTTCAGCAAAAATTTCTTGCTGGCCGAGACGTGTATTCTCGAATTTGGAAACTACTGATCGGAAGAATGACGGCGCGAGATTGTTTTTGTTCTCGAACGTCGAGCCGCGAACGATGGCGGTAGAGGGGTCGGCGACAAGTCGCCTGATTATCTTGATCGGCTTGGGAGTCGTAGCAATCATCATTTTGGGGTGCGTGCCAAGACGCAGACCAAACTGCAACATGTCAAACGCTTGCGGGTAGGACCACGCGCAAAGCTCGTCAACGAGTGCCGCGTCGTGCTGGGGGCCTCTCAATCTTTCGGGGCAGTCTGCCGAATACAGAGTGGCGATCGAGCCGTTGCCCCAGGTTAGACGGCGCTTTGATGCTTCGTACTTCGGCATGTCCCATGGTGGCGAAATCGCTAGGATTCCACTCTCGCCTTCGACTAGGACGTCACGCCCATCGGCCGCAGTGGACGTCACGAACGCGAATCGGCGTGCCTGCCCCGTCTGGATCATCCATCGAGCCCACTCGGTCGCAGCTCGCGTTTTGCCCCAACCGCGGCCGGTTAATGCGAGCCATGCGGACCAGTCGCCTTCCGGTGGCCGTTGATTTGGTCGAGCACGCGGATGAATACGACACTCGCCAGGTGGCACGCCAGGACACGGACAAGAATCGCCGTACCAGTCGTAGACCGCTGGATCCGCGGTCGCCGCGATAGCCTGTCGGGCGCGGTAGCGGTGCTCAAGATTGCTGACAAGATCACTCAGCCGATCGATGGTCGCTTGATTGGTTCTCAAGTGCGGCCTCCAATTGAGCGATCCTTCCGACCAGCTCGGTGATCTGCTTATCAGCTTTGACGTGGCTGGAAACTTGGATCAGTTGCTCAAGCAGCGACTTGGCTGCGCTCAGCCTGACTGACTCTTGTTCGCCCTTTTTGGCTAGGGCTGAAATCTGATCGACAGCCGTTAGTGCGTGCCGAGTCAGTTTGCCAACGACCCTGTCAGTAACCCGTGCGCGAATTCGCGCCACTTCTGCCTTGCAAGCGGGCGTAGCTGCCCAGTTTCTCGCCGTTCTAGGCTTCACGTCCGAAGATTTTGCCCATTTTGTGATCGTTGATCCGCCAGCTAATGCATGAGCCAGCTTTAGAACCAACGTTTCATTTCTTTGTCTACCCATGTGAAATATCCATTTATTGGCAATCAGGGGAAGCGGCCGGGGCTGTAGTTCCTCTGTCCTTGAGTGCGGACTCTACGGCCGCCATAAGAGCATTCCGCAGCCGAGTCAATCGACCCGTCGAGACGGTTTGTGCACTCAGCCGTAAAAGTAATTTCAGGCATTCTCCAGCTTGCGAGCGCAACTCCTGATCGGTGCTGGATGTGCTTGCGATTAAGAGCCGGTTGGCCGCAATCAGGATGCCATGTTGGAAGTCGTCTTGTGCACGCTGAATTGCTTGGCACGATCGTTCCTCTTTGGTTTTCGGCTTGCGACTCACGGCAGGTTGTTCCCGTCGATAAACGTTGATCGTCGTCCCGGTGCAAGAACCGTCACCACCCGAACTCGATCGTATTCGCTTATGATGATACCTAGTCCGGACTGCACTGCGTGGTCGTTACGACGTCCGGGTGAGACCACTTGCTCCAGGCCAATAGCCCAAACCTGTTCGGCAGTCAGCGGCGCGGGGTCGAATGTTCCGTTGCTCCCCCAATCGCCTTGGACATGGCGCTTGAAGTATTGGCGAACGTTGTCGATGCCGACCTTGGGGTACGTCACCACGCCGGGACTAAACAAGAAGACGGGTCTTCGCGGAGCACTGAGCCCGGCGGCTCGCGCTATGGCTGGTCCGATTTCGGGATACCGCGCAAGAATCCTTCGAGCTCAGTCGGTGGCGGATTGAGATCTAGGCCATGCACGCCGATTCGCTCTTGGACGTTGGCGACGATCGCGTCGAGCGCGGCCACTGGATCGGGGGAATTGACTATATCCGCTCGCTTGTGGTCCGCACTCCAGCGACCGTAGTTGTACCTCACAAGTCCCGCCGCCCCGGTCGTCTGTGATCGCCCCCACAACTCGCCATCGCTTAGCTTGGCCAGCGATCCATGCGTGTAAATCTGTCGATCCATGTTGCTTGGATTGACTTCAACGCGAAGTACTATATTGCTATCGATGATCTCGAACTGCGTAGTATCTGTTGTACTCATATCATCGTCCATTAAAGTGATGGGTGGTTGCCGACAGCAGGCGCCCGCAACTCTCCAAATCGCGGTGCCCGCCGTCGACGTGTTCTTGGATGTATTCGTGGTCGATTAATGACTAGGTGTGCCCCAACCAGGTAACAAACCTCCAATAGCCGGACCGTTGGCGTTGTTTTTTCTAAGACCCACAGCTCGGGAAGGGTCCAAACGCGGATCGTTGCTGACCCTCCCAGCTTCGCGAGCCTGCTGTTGCATTTGGAAGTTGGCGATAAATGCCTCGGAAAGCGAGCGGGGCTCGGCGGGCAATTCCATAGGCGGCGCAGATGGCTTTGTTACCGGGGTCGGCGCTTGTTGTCGGTCACTTCTGAAGTGGGCGAAATGCGGATCAGCGAGCCGAGCTTGGACGTACGATTCAACGTCTCGGTAATCTCGCGACAGCACGGTAAAGCCACCCTTTGAATCCGGGGTTGCGGTAATGTCTGAACCGAGAATCGCCGTTAGCTGATCGACGCCATGCGGGACCAATGGTTGTTTGGCTAGCGCGGCGGTCAGCTCAGCCTTCGCGGCGATTGTCGCGGCCCGTTGTCGCTCAGCCTCGACTTCGGCGCGATGGGTGCGAGCCAATGATTCTACTTGTCCTATGGCAGCTTGAGCACGTATGGTTGCGGCCGTTGCATCCAAGTCGCGCTGAGCCAACAACTCTTGAACCTTCGCCTGATCAGCTTGCATCTGCTGAAGTTGTGCGACAGGAACCATTACGGTCTGGGGTTGGGTGTTGTCTAAAGGCATCTGTCAATCCTTTGAAAAAATGGTGGTTAACGGCTGGCGCCGTTCTTGCTTTCGGAGATATAATCGATCGGCGCTGATGGCCCCGGATTGGGGCCAAGTGCGTTCGTGAAGTTCTGCGCGGCGAGGCCGATGGCGGGACGATCGTGCTGCCGATCTGGGGTCTGGGGGCGCCTCTGGAAAAGACACTGTGAAGGCGGGTGAACGGTTTCCAGCAGCGGCGCGAGATTGGGCACGTTCATCGGATGCTCTGGGATCGGCCTAAACGATTTACTGCCGCGCCCGGCTGCTGATCCTTTTTGCGCGGCAACGGACATTTACCGGGTCTTGCCATGTGAATTACTCCATGAATTGAGATCAGGGCTTAAAGTTTTTCCGGGCCTCGTCCGACGGCGAGACTCCCGATGGTGAAAGTCCATTGCCCGTGCCATCCAGCGCGGTGACGTTGAATCCGTTACCGGGCTCGTATCCATTGCGAGCTCGTGACACCGATAGGGCGCACCAGTTTGTGGGTCGACGGAGGCCGGCTGCGCGATAGCGGAGTGACCCGGCGGATGTCCACAATGTCCTCCGAGGGCCGCAACCTCGGGGCCTCGTGAGTGCACGCCCGGCATGAAGCCGATCCGTGGTCCGCTTTGGATTCCGCCTGCGGGCAGATTGGACCAGCCGCGTTTCGTGGTGGCCGATGTGCTTGGTGGATTTGGTCGAGGTCTTGGCTGTGCCATAACGAATTCCTTTGTGAAAACTGTTAAACGTGTGAGCTTGGGCAACACACGCTGCAAACTGTCGGTTGCTCCCACGGACCAGGCCGCTTCACTTTTGGTTTGACCGCCCGGACGAGCGGTTCAGGGTCGCCGGTCTCGACGGGACGGGAGCAGATCGAGCATTCCGTCGATACGACTGTTTTCGTGCGTCCTGAGCGGGGTGCTATAACCACGATTTGGTCGTAGCTCCTGCCGGAGTACAAACGGCGGGTCTGACCGCAGACAAAGTTCATGCATGCACTTCCTTGTTGTGGGGTCTCCCAGAACGTCCTGAGAGCGTTTGGAACGGTCCGACGTGGAATACATCAAGCCGATCGCTAGGAATCGCAGGACGGGTCGATTACGTCGCGATTTCTCAGCCCCTTGACCAGCTCGGCTCGACGAAACGCGCTCCGCTTCGGACAAAACGATGTGACGACGCGCACGGAGTAGCGTTGCGACCAGTTCGAGGTTGCCGGGGGCGAATGCGACGCGCAATTCGGAATCACCCCTCTGGAGAACCCGCGCGGACGGAATCGCCATCAGCGAAGTGAAGAGCCGCGCGCCGAACAAAACGCGGCAAGCTCGGTCGCGCTGTGCGGATTGATGAACCCGTACTTCGCCGGGATTTTTACCTGCCATGGTCGTTCGGCTCTGACGGCATCGACTTTAATGCTTGGGTCAAACGCGACCCGGTAACCGGCAGTCGCCGCCAGTTTTTGAAGATCAATAGGTACCATTCGTAACTCGGACACTTGGACTTTGGGATCAATCAGACTCAGTGATTGACACCTCCAGGATCACGGGAAATGGAAAGCCGGCCTCGGGCGCCGGCCCGTGCGTTAACTCGCGTCCAGAAATGCCGTCAGCTCGGCTATCTGTGCCGCTACGGCTGCCAGGTCAATCTCATGGATGATCAGGAGATTGCCTGGGCACGATCCGCCAGACATCGTGATAACCGGCAATCGTCCAGACCGTCTGGCTGAACCGTTGGCTTTTAGCCATTGTGCCGTCAGATCTTGCTTTTTGGTCGAGCGTTTGACTTGTAAAGCCATGCCGTTCTCCTTTTCTCCCAAACCAGGTAGTCGACGCTAAATGCTGCCTTCCACATGCGAAACACCGAAGTGTCTTCCTTGACCTCGCGATCCGCCACTGTATTCACGAGTCGGAACAGCTCGCGACTGTCTTTTGTGGGCATCGTGCCCAGCACTCCAGCGATCCGGCCAGTGTACATACCGTGCAAGACTGTCTTGGCAAGCTCGACAGTCTCATCGCGGCCACGCTCGCTAACCTCTTTGACGAGGTCTGTGGTGCGACGTTTACCAAGCCCGATTGATTCGGCCAAGGTCTCTGCGCTGAACCCGCCGAACCGGTGAAGAGCCATCTTCCGCAAGTAATCGACTGCGATCTTGCCTAGTTCTCGATCCTGTGAATCGGTTGCTGGTGAATCGGGGAATCGATAGCCCATACTGTGAGCCATGTCGGGGTTCTTGCAATCCTTCCCGCGGCGCTGCCCCAGCCGATTGCCCTTGCCGCGCCCACGTCTACTGCCACCCCAAACGGATGCTTTGTCTTGATCGGACCGCTTTTGGTTCGGCCGCTTCGGAGGTGATGCTTTTGCTTCGGAGTCCATTCCGTCCCTTCCTTTTCTTTAACCCCGATATGTCGTCTACGGGTGCAACGCCAGTGTTGTTCTGTACCGCAATTCATTGCTACGTATGCAGATACAAGAATCGCAAAAGCGCAATCGACTTTTAGAACGTTATGGCCATTCTCGGCCACGGGTGCCATCACAACAGCGTGATGATTTGGTGCATAGTGACATGATGGTGCCATCATAGCGTGGGATGAACTTCCGTGAAAGCCTCTATATGTAATATACGCCACCACGCCTCGTTGCGTTACGCTCACCTTCCCAAATTCCGGCAAATTATTTGCCAGATGTCTTCCGTGTTGCTTTTCGGCAACAACACAACGACCGCAGTCAACCCCTCGGTAGAGGCTGGCGCGGTCGCTGTGCGGCATTGGGTGAGTCGAGCACGTTGGCTGGCAGGTTGGTCAGTCAATCAAGACCGCTGCCGGCGGGGCCGGAATGTAGTCAGCCCAACCGTCGGCCTGAAAAATTAGCCCACGATAAACAACGCCACAACCGCCCATTCCCCTCAAGAGCGCCTGAAGGGCCTGGTCCGCTTTCTCCGCTCGCTCGTCGGCCTCCTGCTCCATCTGTCCAATCAATTCCTGTACGACGCGCGAGTGCTGTGTAGCGGCCACATGCTCGCGAATCGCAGCGGCGAGAGTCGGGTCGCGAAACTCGCGCGTCGTTCCCAGTTCGGCCATCTGATCTGGAGCGTCACATAGGCTCCAGCACTCGATCTGGTTCGCGGTGTCCGGTGCTGTGGGTGCTGTCGCTCGCTTCGTCGCCACTCTGGGTGTCTGCGATTTCTTCATGGTGCTTGGTCCTGGTCTCTTTGGGTGAGTAGTTGCCCCAACCACGCAGCCGGGGCTGTCTGTCTGTGCTTCGCGTTACGTGCCGAGTGACTGGCTCGTCATCTGGTCGACGTGCCGACTCTTGAGCCATTCGGCTTGCCGTTCGTATTCGGCGGTTCTTGCGGCGTTGAGTCTGGCCAGCTCCGCTTCATCCCGTGCGACCCGTTCGGGACTTCTCGCTGCGAGGTCTCGGTCAAGCCGCTCGTTGAACTCACGTTGCTCGGCAGCGCGGCGAAGTTCGCTCTCTGCGATCCTACGGTCGCGTGCTGCGTCGTCCGGGTATCGAGCCCGTTGCTGTTGGTAGTAGCGTGCCATTGGTGCGTCCCGTCGAGGCTGAGAGAAAGCCCGCAAGCCGAAGCCTACGGGCGCTGGTTGGTTCAGAGCAACTCATCTTCAACGTGGCGATGCATGGCTTCGACGTAACTGAGCCATCGGGCGTGTTCGTACATTTCGTCGATTTCGCGGTCAGTGGGTCCTGATCCGCCGCAGATAGGCGCCAACATCGGTATGAACTCGATCCGAACGCGCTTGCCGCAGACATTGACGGTCAAGCCGGTCTCACTTACGGAACCGTCCTCAACCTCAGCACCGATGGCCTCAATCGCGGGTACCAGGGTATTGAGCAGTTCGCCAGCGACGTCCTGTGCGCTGTCTTCGTGGTCGAAGGACATCTGGGCCACTTCGGCCGAGTCAGCGGCTGAGAAGGGCAAGGAGACGTGCGGATGACTTGCGAGAATTCCGATGCCGAACCGGTGATTGGCGGCAACGGGCTTGCGGCGGGTGCTCTTGACCGGAATGCTTCCGACACAGATCATTTTACTCATGGCAGGTTGCTCCCAAAGTTAGCTTGCCATCGTGGTCCCGGAGTGTTTGCACCACTCGCGGGACCGTCTTGTTCTAGAGCCGAACCACTCGGCTCTCATGTCATCTCCCAGTCTTGATGAAGTGGAACGTGGCGGAAAGGTAACGGGCCTCGCTCGCCTCGACGAGTCTTGTGCTGTAGCACTGAACCATGTCGCAGCGAGCCAGATTGAGGTCTAAGCGGTTCTCAACGCACTGAGCCTTGAACGTATCCAGATTCATCCGAGAGCCAGTAGCGAGGCAGTAAGCTGCCCACGTTTGGCTGATGAAGGCTTTCCCTTCGATCGCAACGCTTTTCGCGGCTTCCAGGATCTTTTGCCTTGCGTTCGTCATCTCAGTCCCCTTTCGTTTCCGCCTGTCGTTTGTCCTTACACTTAGAGTATAGACCACTTTTCTACTACGTCAATAGTGTCGACAAGAATTTTTCTACTTGTCTACCATCGCTGAGTGGCATACGATAGATGACATGGTGAGAAAAAGTCGCTTTCGCTACTATTTAGATGGGAGATAGATCCGTGTTGACCTCATTAACTGACACGCCACCTTTGACCATGGATGTACCAATGGCAGGCGAGAAGCCAAAGACTCTCTCGATAAAACTGTCCGCCGATGTCGTGGAATCAGCCCGCGTCGTGGCTGCGCTGCGCGGCGTGTCGATGACGGACATGCTTAGCGATTACCTACGTCCCACGTTGGTCCAATGGGAGCGCGAAGAAATCAGGAAGCGATCCGATGGGATAGCGAAGACGGATCGTAAGAAGTGACCAGCTCGCCAACTGCCGTTGCATTCCCGCGCTTCTGCTAGGGTCGATGAGGAAGGCCCATAAGTCAGCAATCTCAACATGGAGAGCACCTATGCCGGACTTGTTTGCCGACGGAATGTGGGTGAACGAAGAGAAGTCTTACCTTGAATCAGCGAGCGAAGAAGCTAAGAAAGAGTTCGCGGCGATGAGCGCCAGCGAGAAAAAAGACGTTCTCAGGAACCATATGAAAGCCACCGCCGCCTCAACCCCAGAGGCGCAAGAGACGATGAAATGGATCTTGGACAGGCTCCGAGATTGACGAACCACGGACCAGGATCGCAGGACGGACAGGAAGTCACGCGAGCGCCGCCATCAGGATGATGCGCGGCGTTTCGTCTTTAGGGCAACCTTCAACAATGGAGCGACATTTGTTAAGGCACAGAGTTAAACCGGGCGCGTTGAAGGTAGCGGCAATATCATCATCTCT
Source organism: uncultured Isosphaeraceae bacterium (assembly GCA_963850935.1). Lineage (GTDB taxonomy): Bacteria > Planctomycetota > Planctomycetia > Isosphaerales > Isosphaeraceae > CAWFRS01. The sequence continues at coordinate 62,709 of CAWKNT010000018.1, read as the reverse complement.
GGGCAGGTTCACGATTGAAGAGGTAGACTTCGCCAAGAGCTTAGCGCGGCAGTGTCAGTTGCCACCGGGCATTTGCACTATCACGGAAGATCTCGTCATGCTGCCGATGGCGATGATCCGGGAAGCAAAGCGCCGGAAGAGGGTCGGACAGCCGTTTGATCTCGAAACGCTTCAAGACTGGGCAGTACATGATGAGGATTGCGCGGACTACATCAGCCGGCGGTCTGCTGAACACGTCGGATTTGCATCAGCGGTCGTTGCGAAGGCTATTGAGCTTTTGGAGTCTTGATGCAGCGTGGCACATCCCGTATACGAATCCCATACATGAGAGAATCGGCGCAGATCGTGGCCAAAATCCATCCCGCTTGTGCGTCTCACATGTGCAACTACTGTTTGTAGTCGAGCCGTTGTCTCTACGTCCTCCAGACGTGTTCTACACAGGCGTCTTCATCGCCCTGCTTTCGCTTCGCTGCGATTTGATCTCGGCCGCGAAAGCTTGAGGATGGTCCTGAATGGCCTTGATGATCCGTGTTGTCGCGAACTCAAGGGTCAGGACGATCAGGATCGTCGAGAGCCCAATGACACCACCCAGGACAATGGTGTCCATTCCTGGAAGGACCGCGACCGCTCTCATGAGCCAAATGCTGAACCCGATGATCACCACCAACATCAGGGCGATAAGACTTTGCGTGAACCTTGTTAACACTCTCTGCAGAAGATCCACGTTAGCTCCTTCGCCATTGGTGCTGTCATCGGGGAATCGCGACGCTGGTCAATGCTACGGCGTGGGAGGGGTCGCTGCCACTGGCACGCGAGCAGTCGTCTAGCGGGATGCTGGGCAGTTGTTTCGTTTTCAGGTCGAGTAGACGACTGAACATCGCGGGCAATCGTGAGTCAAAGAACACCGCCATCGGAGCGCGAGTCGAGCGTTTCTTGGTAGCGGTTTTCAGGCGCGTCAATGACCCACCTGCCCCAACCAGTTCCGCCAATGACCAGGGTATCCCCTAGGCCAGACTCAGGGTTCTCCTGATCGGCGTCTAGGGTATTCCCCGTTGCTATTTACCTCGTCTAATTGAACCTTCACATTCGCCCTGACTGCCCGGATCGTCGCCGGCCTGGTCCAGCTGTGGAACCAGTTGGCCCGTTTTCGCGCTTCGAGCGAGCATGAATAAGCGAACGAGTCGGGTACTAAGGCTGCCCTTCAAGCTCAGAGTCTTCGAGCTTTTTGATGGCAGACTTAACGAGCGTCCAGTCGTGTTCCGCTATCTCTTTGTCGGTCATCCTTCTAGACCAGTGATAACCATCATTGCCAACGAAGCCGATGCTTGGCCTGCAGCTCTCCCTTACGGCATGCATATAGATGCCGAAGAAAATGGCCAGCGCGGCTATCGCAATCATGATCCGTCGCACTGTGAGCTGCACGCGAGGCTCCCTGGCTATTGCGGTCTTGCTCGAGGTTGTTGCCTTAACACCAGCGTTCCCAGACACCGACGCGCATAATGCGCTCGCCCCTTCGCTTCATGCTGCTAGCGATCGACCTCCGGGAATCCTGGGTCGTTGCCGGTATGGTAGCGAATGGTTTCGGCGGTGACGAGCCCCCCCGCCCGTTCAATCCGTCGGTTGACGCTTTCGGCAGACGACAACCTGCGTGCAGGTTCGGAAGATCAAATGCGCGGAATATCTGCGCATTTGGAGGCTGGCGCTGGCGTTTACAACCTGCGCAGGTTTGATTGCCCCTGGATAGGCGAAGATCGCAACGCCTAGTACAGCCAGAATGGTCGTAAATGTCTTGGTCGCACTGTTAGCTCTGGCTGCGATTGTTCTGAGGGCTAAGATCTTCTTTTCATGACTGTCGGTGTTCGTTTCTGCGCCTTGACATCTGTTGGTCGCGACCGTAGAGTCTAGAAGTAACTCAGTGATATCTGTAAACGTATGGAAATCGTTAAAGGTACAGATATTAGAAGAATCAAAATAGAGGCGATACAATGAACAGTGAAGTGCCACCTGATCTAATGTTACAGTTTGGTCGTTGCCCGGTTTGTACTGAACCCTACAGTAGTCCCCTACCGACGACGCAAGATGCACAGCATAGCGAACATATCGTTGTTTCTTGTAATCACTGCGGCAATGTAAGGACAGTAAGAAGGATGCCTGAGCAACCGCCGGGGCCTGTGGTGAACTTCTGACGGAATCCGTGCGTCGGACCGTCGCCGAATGTTATTTCGATCGCAGCGGCTTACATCCTAAGTCGAATCACACCCGTGCCCCTTCGATGCTGGTGGGCGCAAGGAAACGGCCGGGGCTTCAGTGCCGCCGGCCGGATTGTTGTCGCGATTGCAGGGCGAACAGTTCTCGCGCTACATCTGCTTGGCTTCCGCCATCACGGCGTCCCACGCCGCGCGTGCCGCTACCGCCGCTTTTGCCTCGACGGCAACATCAAGTTCTCTCTCATGAAGAAGTCGCCCCAATCCAATCTCATAAGGGATGATGCCTGGACAGAGTTCGTCCCGCGTTTGGGCTGCACCTAATCCAGAACCACTGAACCCGCGGGTTGTGTTCGGCAGCCTCGATGCGCAGTTCATGCGACGCCTTTCGAGCTAGGTTTTTGTTTCTGCCGATGCATCCGCCAGCAAAAGCCGAAGACACTAGCAACGCTGTCTCGCGGCGGCGAGATCGCCGTCTTCAACGCGAACTTCAAGTCGTCCACTGGGCGTTTCCCTTTCTCGACCTGATCGACCGCGAACCGTAATGCATTCTGAAGCTCATCTGGTTGAATGTCAAGCCGCGAATATATGGTGCTCATCAAACTCCAAAACTCGTCAGCAGCGTCTGGCTTTCCGGTTCCGAGCGCCTGTATTCTCTGCGTAAATTCGAGGTCTAAGTCGGGGAATCCCGTCGGAGATTCGGGGCAATCGGGTGACACGCACACGGTCTCGACCGGCGATTCCCTTGGGGGACGCAAGGGGGGTGTTTCACTTTATCTTTTTTGAATTTGTCTTTGTTAATTGAGTCATTATTATGGTGGCACTCCAGTTCCACCCCCCCTGGCACTATCGTTCCAGCCGCCTGGCACTCCAGTTCCACCCCCCCTGGCACTATCGTTCCAGCCGCCTGGCACTCCAGTTCCACCCCCCCAGGCACTATCGTTCCAGCCGCCTGGCACTCCAGTTCCACCCCCCCAGGCACTATCGTTCCAGCCGCCTGGCACTCCAGTTCCTCTTGATCAAGCATAGCATCGAACTCTTCAAAGTCCTCCGCGTTTACCCAGCCGTACCTTGGGTGCCAGGCGCCGCTGCACCCTTCGTCGTCGTCGGCCTCGTCTGGCTCCAACTTAACGGTTGGCAGACTAGGGTCTAGTCGCCGTTCTAGGACAATTTCCTCGCGGTGGCATCGGTGCTCGGTAGGCACCCGGAGAATCCAGCCCGCCTCCTCTAGTTCGGCCAAGCATTTGCGCAGACCGCGATCGCTTAGGCCGGTAGATTTGCTTAGGGTTCTGTTGTGCGGGAAGCATGTCGCCTTGTCGCGAGCGAACTGTTCCAATGCGATCATTACGCGAAATTGCCCCAACGTCATACTCCTAGTGCGCTCCAAAATGTCGGGAGGAAGTCTCAGAGTCCAGCCACTCATTCCCCCCTCGGACGCAATGGTTGCCGTCCGACGTTCGACACTAAGACCTTGACGTCCTGTGATGCTTTCCTTAGACTTCATTTACCTAGATGCTCCTACCAGGCCCTCGGACGGTGCCACCCGTCGCGAGGGCTAAATTTTGCGCTCATCCATAGACGCAGTTTTCCATATTAACGCACGGCGCATGTGAAATCGAGAGCAACTGACGGCTCAGCAAGACGGGCCTAAGGGGTGTATAGTTCGCGTACGCGCCACTATTTGCGAATTCGCCCGCATTTGGCAATTGCCGCATGAAATAGGTTGACTGCCCTGCGACACAAGCCCACTGCTCGGCACTGCAGCCGGCTGAGTGGATTCGGTTGGAACCGGGCTCTCAGAATCTGGATGGCGGCCGCTGGACCACCGGGTGGCATCGCCGAACTTAGCACGAGCGCCTCCGTGATCACTGGCGTGTTGCGACAGCATGTGCTGAATGAGGCCGGCAATTCGTCTTCCAGGGCTGCTCCAGCGACATCGGTAGGGCTCACGCGAATACTGGCGATCCGCGATTTTAGCCGTGCGGCGCGAGCGCCCTGCTGGTGCTCCGACAGCACGTCTAAGAGACGCGAATGCGCCACCAGATCCTCATGCCGGTGTTCCCACGTTGCGCAGTCCACTAAAGGGCGCTTAACCGAATTGAAAATCGCAGCCACGAAAGTCGAGCAACTAAGTCCGGTGCCGGGTTCAGAGGTGACCAAGTCGCATCGGCCATCCTCGAAGGAGAAGTGGGCATTTGGGTCGACGCCGAAGTCGTAATAGATTTTCCTCATTGGTTCGTTGTTCGCCAAACTCTCGCAAAGGCCGGCGAATGCGGATCGGGTGCTTTGCAGTACGTTAGGGACAACGAATATATACTTATCATTGGGCGACATGCTTCGGATGCTGCCGTCGATGAGGAAGTGAAGCAACTTCAGTTCTTCATCCGCGTCGACAAAGGCTATAGCCGCGTGCTCTGTCCCCAGTCGTGTAATGCAAGCCGCCACCGCTATCGCGTCGACTGCATCACCTGCGAAATAAAGTCGATCGAGATTCATGCCTAGAAGTACATGCGTAATTCGTTAGCTTCTTTTTTGCCGAACCTCGCCCTGAGACTTTTGGCGGCACGATCCACAAAATCGCCACGGAACTGGGTTGAAAGGCGACTCTTTATTGGCAGAGTTGCCATTAGGAACGAGATCGCCATTGCGGGTGTCAACTTGCCTTCGTCGACGACACGGAAAGCGCAGTCTACTAAATCGTATGCTCTGCCTGAATCGCATCGTGAAAAAACTCGTAGATCATCTTGATCGCCTTACGCTCAATATTTGCGTGCATCGAGCGTAAGAACCACCTAATCTCGAGATCCTTCCAATCAAAATGCGCCGGAAAATCAAACTCGGGATCATCCGGTAACTCGTGGCTGGATGTCGGCTTCCATCGGTCATCGAAATCATCGTCCAGCGGTGACTCATCGGCCCAAGCGCGGGCTTGCAACTCATGACATATCGACATGACCCCCTCCCTTCAGGACGAAGATCGCGAACGCTTTCTCAATTAAGTTGAAAACGTCAAAAAGATAGCCTCGATCAATTCGCCGAATACTCGTGACGCGCAAGTCGAGCAGCGCGGTTTTTTCCTGTTCGATTGTCCATTTGAGCCTGTCAATCGGTGCACAGGTGATCACCAGTTCGCTCTCCGCTTCGATGATCGACACCTTGCCCAGGTCTGCCTTGAATCGGGACTGTTTTATGAGGCCGCTTTCAGGAAGGCTGGCCAGTGGAACACGATACCGCCCGAAGAAGTGCGTGGAGATCTCCTGTCCGATGAAAAGGGCGCAAGTGGTCGTCAATTTCGCTAAGCGGCAGAGTTGGCGGCCGTTCCTCAAGCCTTGTATACGCGCTTTCTCGAACTAGGTCTATGTGCACGTGTTTCGCTCGACGGCTCAAGAACAATGCGAAAATCAGTTTCTTGTCACCCTGGCCAACCTCTGCACTGAATTCGTGCGCTCTCATTTGTCCGAAAAGCGGATCGCTGCTGGCGGAGTCTGCTCGGAGACGTCCGCAGGCTGTCATCCCCAGAAAGTGAGGATTGTTGCTCTCTGGCAGCTCTATCCGCATTTGCGACGCCACGCCTGAAGGTGCAAACTCGTAGGATGCAATACTATGATAACAATCTAGACTATGCCGCCGGAGGCGCCGTCGCAAGTGGCAGCGGACCGCGACGGGGATGATCGTCAACGTCCCGAGAATTGGCAATGGCGTTATCTGCAACCGAATCCGCAGCCCGCAGGCGTCGGCGACCCAACTATAACTGACGGCATGCAAACACTCAAGTAGTGTCTTCCGTCAGAGTTCGTACCATAGCGAGAACTTCGTCCCGAGCCGATTGAGGCAGCTTCGCCCATGCATCCATGACTTCGGCCAAATCGGCGTCTATATTACAACTGTCGGTGGGCAACGCGGTAGGCAAGTCTTCGCTGATATGACGTAAACCGCTGGTGGAATAGGGAGTTGCGGCGGATGTGTTTCGGTTTGCTAAACCGTTAAACTGGGAAACCGGTTTCGGGGGTTCGAATCCCCCCCTCTCCGCTGAAGTGCGATAGTGCGAACATTTAATTCTGATCATTCGATGCGCTTCAACCAGCCACGTTGATGGAACGAGAACTTGTTTCGTTTCCATAGATCATCGTCGCCAACAAAATTCGCGTTTTCTTTCAGAATGTCGCATACAGCCTCAAATGGACCGGGCCCGAATCCGGGATCAACGGGATGGCCGTTGACGTTGGTATCCTCAACGACGAGATACGACCCGACCGACACAAGATCTTTATAAGCGTTGAATTCTGCCATCACATGTTGTTTGCTATGATCGGAGTCCAGGATCACGAGCCCTCCCCCCTGGGGAACGCTTTGCTTTACCTGTTTCACCAATTTCGGATCGATAGAGTTCCCCTCATACAGGCGGATTCGAGGATGCGACAGGCGCCTGGCGCTGTTACTCAAGAGAATGTCAATACCAACGACAACAGCACTCGTTGGTGCTCCAATCAGATCCAATAGTGAGGCAAAGTAGAGCAGTGAACCACCGTTTGCCACCCCTGTTTGTACGACAAAGCCTGGATTGAGCCGGTGGACCAGCTCTTGATAAAGGTGCAGATCCAGCGGGCACTGAAAAATCGCGTAGCCCAGGAAGGTATTGGCCCTCCATGTGTCCGGTGCGTGATACCACAACCGGTGAAAAAGCGCTATTATTGCAGGTTCGGCGGCTCGTTCGAGCCATCGTTGCAGCGTCTCTTTCATTCGTCATTCTCTTCTGCTTGGATGAAACTGCCGCAGCTTTTCGCTGTCAGGGCCGGCGACGTCGAATGACGCCATCGGCGCGCTTATGCGATGACTCCCGTTCTCCAGTACTGCCGAGTCGCCTTTCACTTCTGGCGGAATCGATACCACACGACATTGTGAGTCGAGCCGCCGACGGCAACGACATCGGGCGTGCCGTCGCCATCCAAGTCGCCGCCGCGCAGGTCCTGGGCGGCGATGTCGCGGTCGATGACCGTCTTCTTCCACTTCCGTCGGTTCGATCGAAGTCATACATCGAAACACGATGATCCTTGCCGCGATGGCCGGCGAAGATCTCCTCGTCGCCGTCGCCATCGACGTCGGCGACCCAGAGGGCGTGGCCGTCGGCCAGGGTGTCGTCGATCACGGTTCGCGGCCCAAACTTGAGCGAGGCCGGCTCGCTTTCCGGTTCAGACAACGACCTGGGTTCCGTGCCAGGGTTCGACCGTGGCGAAAAAGCGTTTGCCGTTGGCGCGGCCAAGATGGATTTCGCTGCAACCTCGCTTGGGCGCTCCGCCCGGACATCCCGCGATCAAGGGGACTGATTGCCACATCGGCCCACGATTGGTCCCGGGACTCGGCTTAGTAGCAGATCAATTGAACGCCCTCGTTATCGGCAGTCAGGATATCGGGCCAGTCCGTCGCCGGTGACGTCGATCACCTCGATGGCGTGCAGCACGAACCGCGAAGCCACTTTCTCGAAAATGAGTTCGTCGCCGTGCGCCGGTGGTTTCGGAGTCGGAAACGCAGAATGGTGGCCGGCGACTGCTGGTAAGCGGGCGGTTTCGCGTCGGGCCCGAACAAAGGGGCGATGATCAGGTCCAGACCGTCCGGTGCCGTCGAGGTCGCCCCAACGAAGGCGGTGAATGCTGCCGATATCACGCAAACACTTGAACGTCCAGGGATCGTCCAGCCCGCTGCCCTGCCTCGCGACAGCAGAGCTTGCCCTTGCTCGGCGTGTTCATCGCGAATTCGTATGCGATGGCGATCTCGGCCTTGCCGTCGCCGTCGATGTCGGCGGTCGCGCTCGAGATGATTCCGGGCGTCTCGCGTGAACCAGTGACGATCCGCTTCTTCCACGTCGGATTCTCGTACCAGGCACACGTGCTTCCTCCCACGGCGACGATGTCGGGCTTCTTGTCGCCGTTGACGTCGGCCACTTCGACTTGATAGGCGCCGGGGAAGTTTGGCGTCGATGACGATGCGGTCGAATTCTTGAGAGTAGGCAGTAGGCAGTAGGCAGTAGGCAGCGAAGAACAGAAGGAAGACCAGTCGAGACGACCGATTGATCGTTTTCATCAGGACACCTCAGTGCGTTCGGATCAGCTTCGGACCTTATCTCCGCATACCGACCAGGGACAAAGGACCACTGCCAACGGACGACTGACAACTGACCAGGGACTACTTTGGCCCCTTCTGCCCCATCCCTTCGGCACGCCGGCGGTGTCTTCGGGCTTGACGAGGACCTGGGCGAGATCGACGTCGTGCTGGATATCGCTTTCCGCGGACTTGAGGCGATTTTCGAGCAGTGGCGATCTTTTGCTCGAGGAGCAAGACGCGAGCCTCGAGCTCGTCGGGCCGGCGCGGCCGAGGGACTTCGGGATAACCGAGCTGGCGCTGCAATGCCGCGAACAGGTACATCGGATCGCGTCCCCGATTGGCTCGCGCGATCTTTCCTTCCTTCTCGCCGAAGAGGATCGGGAACTTGGGGATGAAGTCGGGGTTCACTCGCCGGCGTTCGCGGACGAACTGCTCGGAACGGACGAAGATCAGGTCGGCGAAGTCGACGTCGCCCAGCCGGGTGCGGAGGGTCAGGATGTAATCGATCCAATCCTCGGTGTAAAACGGGTCGGCCGCCATGGCGGCCAGCCCTTGGTGTAGCCCAACCGGTTGCGTGCCAGATCGCCTCGAATTGAAAGACGAAGAGGGCCGGCAGCGATGGTCCGTCGGCCTTGAACTTGGCCTCGCGCTCCAGGATCAAGCAGGGCCTGATCCATGGCGAATCGGCTCAGGTCGGTCTCGGCCTGGCCGACGACGTGGGCCTGGAACGGCGTGAAGTAATGGCTGATCCGCTCCATGGCCGGCCCCATCTGGCCGGTGCCCTTCATCTCGACGTGCAGGAACGAGACAGCCAGCGGGAGCTTGGTCGTCGACAGCAGCTCTTCGCCGATCCGCGCCAGGATCTCTTGCGACGCCAGCCCGTCGATCAGCCGCTCGCGAAACGTGTGGAAGAAGTACGCCTGCTCGATGTACTCCTCGCGCTCGAGCACGGGCATCGGCATCACTCCTCGGTGTGCGATTATGAAGCTCGGCTAGGAACTAATCGCGCGTAGGCGGCTTGGCTGGAGCAAACGGGTTGGACGGCCGCGTTCATCTCGCGGTCCATCCGCTGCGCGAGCTTGCGGTCGAGCAGCGTGCCATGGTCGCGGTCGGGGACAATCTCGACGACGGCGTCGCTTCCGAGCTTGCGCCAGCGACTCCTTCAAGAGCTTGACTGCCCCTTCAAGGTAAAACGTGTCCATGTCGCCCATGATGACGTGGAGCTTGCCCTTGAGCTTGGGCCCGAGCACCGGCCAGTTTCGCTCGAGGACGAGCCGGATGTCGTAGGCTTCCCACGCCTTGGCGACTTCGGGATCGATGGCGCCGGTGGATCGGTCCCAGAGCTTGCGCGGGCTGGCCGTTCTGATCGAGCGGGCTGAAGACGGCCTCGAACGAACCAAGCTGGCCCCCCCAGCCGATCACGTCGTCCATCCGGCAGAAACGGTCGTAATAGAGCGCGGGCATGGCTCCCATCCGGGCGATCGGCCGGCGTTTGCCGGCGCGGTCGCGGAACATGTTCTCACCGGCCGCGTAGATATTGATCCGCTGAAAATCGCGGAAATCGACCGGGTCGGGGCTGGTGGACCAGGTGCCGCCGAAAAAGTCGGGATAGGTCACCTGAAGCCAGAGGCTGCTCCAGCCGCCCGAGGAATGGCCGTTGAGCAAGCGGGCACGAGGATTCGCCGATGGCCGGGAATGTGCTCTCGATATAGGGAATGAACTCTTCGACCAGGGCCGTGCCTCGAGGGCCGTTGGTTGCGCTGTCGGCAAAGACGTGATGGCCGGTGCCGCAGTCGGGATCGAGCACCACCCGGATGAAATCCTTGCCGAAAGCGAATCGAGAGCTGTCCGCGATGCGCGAGGCCATGGAGTGGTCGCCGCCGAACCCGGGGATGATGTAAAGCGTCGGCAGCTTGGTCTTGCTGTGCCCCTCCGAGCGATTGCCTTGGGCAAGATGACGGCCGCGCGATGCTTGATCGGGCGGTGGTGAAAAGCCGAGAGCTTCGGGCTGGGCAGCTCGACCAGCTTGATCCGTTCGGTCGTCTTGAACGGCCGGGGCTTGACCGATGTGGTCGACCGTGAGGGCGACCTTTCCCCCTTTTTGGGATCGAGCTCGGCATGCACGACCGGGCCGTAGGCGTTGCCTTCGCCGTCGCCGATCTTGTGGGTGTCGAGATTGAGCCGGACGACGGCCTGGATGGCGTACCGGCCCGGCTCGAGCTCGTCGAGCGGCCCGGGAAAGCCGTCGCGACCTGGAGTCGATTCGCAGCGGTTCACCCGGCTTCCAGCTCTCGACGTCCACGGCAAAAAACGGCTGCGGCCGAAACCAGTCGGGCCCGGACCGCGGCTCGGCACCCGAGCTGTCCGGGCCGAGCAATACATAAACCCGCCCCTTGATCGGCTCGGTCCGCAACGTGGCGGCATAAGTGACCTCGAACGCCAAGCCTCTGGCTCGCAGGATAGCCAGTTTTCGTCGAGGCAGTCGATCGGTCGGCCGCAGTCTGGCCGCGGCCGACGCGGCCGGACCGGCAGATGGCCAGACATCACCGCCAAGCCGAGCGAGACAAGTCCGTTCAGAGAGAGTGACAAGTGCGATGTCATGATATCCAGTCTTTTCATGTGTCGTCGGGAATGGGAAAGATCGGCTCTGCTGTCGAGCCGGTATCATTCGACGCAGCTCGGGAACGGGCAACGTGGGATGATCGTTCAGCGAGCGTCGACGTCGTGAGCGGGGGCACGGGCTGAAAGTGGCGGGCGGCGAGCCGCGGCGAACCCATGACGCACTCCTTTTCGAGGACATAGTAACGATTGTACTGGTCGATGACGGTGTTGGCCGGTTCGAGGTTCAATTGTTCGAGAAACTGCGCCAGCGACGATTGAACCGGAGCACCGCGGCGATCAGGTCGCCCGCGATGATCCGCTGGCGGCGAATGGGAGCAGGCGAGTTCGGCCCACGTCGGTTGCTCGGCCTCGCGCGAGCGGCCAGAGGGGCTCGATCGAGCGCGTGAAGACACTCGGACCAGGCCGTCGGGCCCGGTGACGGCGCGCGACCACTGGCGGAGCCGCAGCTGAACCATGTCGAGCAACTCGGCCGCGCGCGTTGCGGCAGCGCTCGTGCAGGCGCCTGAGGGTGATCTCGAGGTCCTGGCCGCGGCGGGCGAAGGCCGGCAGGTCAAAGAGGCCCATCATCTCCTTGACTTCGGTCTCGATGTCGGCGTTCAAGGTCGGCGGCGACCCTTCGGTGTCGTCCACGGTTGCGCCCTCTTATTTGCCGGGTTCCGGAGGCTGTGGGAGCGTGGCCAGGCTGTTGAGGCTGCGACGGTAATGCCAGAGCTGACGCTTTGGGCCCGCGGCTTTGGTCCGCTCGGTCCAGGCTTTGGCGACGGCGGCCAGCGCCTTTTCGGGGGCCTCGCCGGCGGCCGCGGCCACGCGCCCCTTGGCGAGGTCGCTCAGGTAGCCGTCGGCGCCGGGGATCCGCAGGCCGGGCACGACTCGCTCGGCCAGCAATGTCCGGCTGACCGCGTCCGACCAGAGCCGTGAGTCGACATCCGGGGCCGAGATCGGGTCGGGCAAACCCTGCCCCATCTGCTGACGTGCGAACCGGCAGCATGGGAAAGGCCCGCTCGGCGCGAAGGCGATTGGAGTTCTCGGGGTTGGCCAGATACTTGGCGAAGTCGAGCGCCGCCTCGAGCTGCGTGCCGGCCAGGCGGCCGTTGATCCCGACCAGCCAGCCCCCCCCTCGAGGCAAGATAGCTCGGTGCATTCGCGCGGCGACGCCGGCATCCATTCTTTGCGGATCGGCTCGAAGACGCGGTCCGAGCCGGGCAGCGGGGCGACCCCGACCGGCTTGCCGTGCGACCAGGTGGCGGCTCGCTCGGCGCGATCGATCAAGCAGAGCGACCTTGCCCGTGCGAAACGCCTCGCGTGCGGCGGTCGGCATCGAACCGCTCCATGCCGGGTGGCCCGTATGCCTTGAGGCGACCAAACCGCGCAGCGCCTCGACAAACGGCGGCGCTGTCGATTCGCGGAGCCATGTCGTCGGCATCGAACAAGAACGAGTAATGGTCGCGATGCAGCCCCAGGCTGGCCGCCCGCGCCAGAAATGTCGCGTCGCCGACTCCCTCGGTGTCGGCCCCGAGCGCCAGCGCGATGCCATGATCGGGTGTGCCGTCGCCATTCCAGTCGCGGCCGTGGAAGAACTTGGCGAGGGCATCGAGCTGCGGCCAGGTCGCCGGCGGCTGTTCGAGCGACAGCCCGCCTGTCGGGCCGCCGCGCGATTGGCGGACGCTCTCGAACGCATCGCGGCGATACACCAGCACCAGGGCCGAACCCCCGCACGGCAGCGCGACCCGCTCGGGTCCGTACTGCTGACATCGCTCACGAAACGCCGGGGCGATGTCCATGTACTGAAACGTATCGTCGACACAGGCGACTTCGTCTGCATCCTGGCTGCGCCGGTCTCGTCGCCCGCTTCGGTCTTCGGCCGGCTTCGGGGGCAGCACGGCCGCGTTGGGTATGGTCGCCAGCACACCGGCATCCACCAGGTCACCCAGTCGCTGGGCGGGGAAGAGCACGACGTCGACGCTCGGAAAGGGATTCCAGCGTGAGCGGCTCGTCGCGGATCACGACGTCGCCCTGGCGCGATGCCTCCCACTCGCCGCGCTGGGGCGCCACTCCCGCCAGAATGGCGACGTCGTCCATGGCCCCGACCTTGAGCGAGATCCCCGGAAACGACGGGGACTGGCTGACTCGGGAGCGTCGGTTCAGTCTCTGGCATCCCGTCAGCAACGATCCGCTGACCAGCATCAACCAGCACAGACCGACTGTTCCACCATCCTCCGCATTCCCTGCCCTCACCAGCCTGACATTCACGCGTTCTGCGCCGGTTCCGAATCGCGACCGATGCGGGTCGTCGGCGACCATGAAATCCATGGTACGACACGACCAGTCGGTCGGTCAAATCGCGGCGCAGTGGCTTCGCTGTGGCCTTGTGGCAGATCGTCAGCGCAAACGGGCGACGGCCAGCGAGCCGATGAGTCAATGCAGTCGAGCCTCGTCGCCGGCCTGGTAATGAAAGCGGGGCGAGACATCTGATCGGTGATGTCCCGCCCCACTCAATGCCGTGCCGTATATGCGATGAACCGATTCGTCGCCACAGCTTGGCTCAGCGATCGATGCCGAGCCGGTAGAGGATCTCTTCAAACTGTTCGTGATAGACGTCGTCGGTGGAATGGAGGTGCTCGGCCTCGGAGATGAACTTGAGCGTGTCGTCGCGCTTCAGGCCGTAGCTGATCAAGATCTCCTCGAACGGCTGGAGGTCGTGGGCATACACGAACAACAGCTTGTGCTCGTCGAACTGAACTTCCATCGGCCCGCTCGGGTTGAGCGCGGCCATGCCGGTGCAGCCGTCGTGCAAGAGCAACGGTTCGTAGTCGTAGAGGGTGCTCTTGAAGATCACTGTGTCCATGTGCTCGCGATAGAGGTCGGCGTGCGAGCCGGGCTCGGAGTCGTGGCTCGATTCCATGACCACGTCGACGACGTCGCCCAGCGGGTCGAGCAGGTCCATGAAGATCTCGAACAAGTTTTCAGCGGAGACGGAGGCGGCGAGGACGGGCATCTTGTTGCCGCTCTCGGGATCGCAGTAGGTGTCGCGCCGATAGCCCGACCGTGGAATGACATCCAGGCTGATCGAAGGGCGCACCGCATCCGTCAAGAGAAAGTTACCATAGCGTCCGACGCGTAGGTGAGCATCAAGCTGGTCTTGCGTGAGATCGTCGAAACTGGTCCGCGACATACGGCTTGGATTGTTACGCAGAACACGCTCGAGGAAGCGTTGAAGAAAACTCATCGAAAAGGCTCCCCTCCTAAACCGCGACGAACTGTGGGAAAGTTGCGATGTAAACCCTCGGTCACCGCGTCAAACGGTCTTGGGTGTCATTCCCAAGCTACGCCATCCCAGGCATCCGCTTGACACCGCGCCCAAGGGAGTCGAAACCACCCCGGGGGACGGGCGCCTTTCCGTTGGCAACGCTTCAATGCGACTCTCTCATATATACCATGCGTGGCTTCCTCATCCGCCCAAGTTGCCCATCATTTTTTGATAAAGATGAGCGGCAGACCGAAGTCAGCACGGTACGCGACAATACTCCTCCTCATCTTGCAGCGTTCGAACTAACTGAACTGAAACCCACTGTCCGGCACAAGAACGCAACTTCAATACCAATCGAGAAACTTTCCGAGCGATTGAGTCGTGCGGCCCGATCTGACAAAAACTTGAGTCAAGTTTTGAAAAATATGAACTCTCGCCGCCAGAAGTCAACCGTACAATCGTGAGACCACCATTTTGTAAGCATTCACCCGAGGTCAGTACAAGCCCTTCGATCGAAAAACCGACTGGTGTTGATTCGCGGAAATCACCAATCCACCCGCGCTGTCGTGCAGGCATTTTCTCGACCGGGCGCTCGAGGACGAACGAATGCGGACGCGAGTCAAAGCCGTGAGCGGATGGGCTGAGCTGGTTCGACCGTCGCCCCTCTGCCCCGCCATTGATATACTGCGTAGCAACCATTTTCGGACAGCGAAGAGCAATGCCCGGGTGTATCGACGCTCACACATCGAGCCGCCTCCCGGCGGTTTTTTTGCCTCAATTTCTGAAGCAGCCTTGTGATCCTGGGAACAGGAAAGGCGAACCGTCATGACCATGGATCGCGTGGATGCCTACCTCGAGTCGCATCGGGGCGATTTCGAGGAACAGCTCAAGGCCTTGATCCGGATTCCCAGCATCAGTGCCCAGCCGGACCATGACGCCGACACGCGGCGGGCGGCGACCTTCATCCGCGACGACCTGGCGGCCATGGGCCTCAAGACCGAGCTGATCGAAACCAAGAAACACCCGCATCGTCTATGCCGAATGGCTGGGTGCGCCCGGCAAGCCCACGATCCTGATCTACGGCCACTACGACGTCCAGCCCCCCGAGCCGCTCGAGCCGTGGCTCTCGCCCCCGTTCGAGCCGACCGTCCGCAACGGCAACCTCTATGCCCGCGGCGCCACCGACGACAAGGGCCAGATGTTCACGCACCTGAAGGCCGTCGAGGCGTGGCTCAAGACGGCGGGCAAGCTGCCGGTCAACGTCAAGTTCGTGATCGAGGGAGAAGAAGAGGTCGGCGGCGTCAGCCTCGAGGCGTATGTGCCCGAGAACAAGAAAAAGCTGGCCTGCGATTTCGCGGTCATCTCCGACAGCAGCCAGTTCGGCCCCGGTCAGCCCGCGATCACCTACGGCCTGAAAGGACTGGCCTACTTCGAGCTGCTCGTTCAGGGAGCCAACCGCGACTTGCACTCGGGGACCTACGGCGGCGCCGTCGCCAATCCGCTCAATGCTCTGGCCACGATCCTCGCCAGCTTGAAGGGGCCCGACGGCAAGATCAAGATCGCCGGCTTTTACGACTGCGGTCAAGCCGCTCGAGGACTGGGAGCGGGCCGAGTTCGCCAAGCTGGCCTTTTCGGAGGCCGAGTTTCAGGCCGATCTCGCATGTTCCCTCGCTCGAGGGCGAGGCCGGCTACACGACGCTCGAGCGCAAGTGGGCCCGGCCGACGTGCGATATCAACGGCATCTTCGGCGGTTATGCCGGCCCCGGCCCCAAGACCGTGCTGCCCTGCAAGGGGGGCGCCAAGCTCAGTTTCCGCCTGGTTCCCGACCAGGACCCCAAGACGGTCGAGCGGCAATTCAAGGAACACGTCGCCAAGGTTTGCCCGCCGGGCGTGACCTACGAGATCATCAGCCACCACGGCGCGCCGGCCGTCCTGGTCAATATCGAAACCCCCGGCGTCAAGGCCGCGGTCCGCGCGATCGAGGCCAGCTTCGGCACCCAGCCCGTCTTCATCCGCGAGGGGGGCTCGATCCCGGTCGTCGGGCTCATCAAGCAGCACCTGGGCGTCGACACGCTGCTCCTGGGCTGGGGCCAGAACGACGATAACCTGCACGGGCCCAACGAGAAGTTCTCGCTCGCCGACTTCCACCGCGGCATCAAGGCCAGCGCCATCTGCTCGACGAGCTTGCCAAGGAATCGCTGTCGTGATGGCCATTGCAAATCGGTCACGCACCGATCTCGTCAGTCAGTCGCGGCTGGTCCCGAATGCGGGCGACTGGCGAATTTGGTTGATGCTTTCCGTCGAAGGTATGCTCATGCTCGATCTGAAATTCGTCGTCGCCAATGCCGAGGCCGTCAAACAAAACTGCCGCAATCGCAACGTTCCGCCCGACGTCCTCGATGACGTCGATCGCGTGGTCGCGCTCGAAGGCGAGCGCCGCGGCTTGCTTCAGGCCGTCGAAGAGATCCGCCGCCGCCAGAACGAGATCGCCCAGGCCACCGGCCGCGAGCGCGATCCCCAGAAGCGGTCGGCCTTGATCGACGAGGGCAAGCGCTTGAAGTCGTCGGTCGCCGACGAAGAAGAGCGGCTCCGCCGGCTCGAGGCCGAGATGACCCAGCGCCTGAGGCGCATTCCCAACCTGACGCATCCCGACGCTCCCGATCGGCCAGACCGAAGACGACAGCCGCGAGCTCCGCAAGGTCGGCACGCCCCGCGTGTTCGACTTCAAGCCCAAGGACCACGTCGAGCTGGGCAAAGCCCTCGACCTGATCGATTTCGAGACCGCCGGCAAGGTCAGCGGGACCGGCTTTTATTTCCTCAAGAACGACGCCGTTCTCCTCGATCTGGCACTCCAGCAGTTTGCCCTGCGAAAATTGATCGACGCCGGCTTTACCCCCATCATCACGCCCGACCTGGCCCGTAATAGTATCCTGGAGGGGATCGGGTTCACGCCGCGCGGGGACGAGACGCAGGTCTATTCGGTCGAAGACACCGAGCTCAGCTTGATCGGCACCGCCGAGATCACGCTGGGCGGAATGCTTGCCGACCAGATCCTGGATGAGTCGGACTTGCCGGTGAAGTACGTGGGGCTGTCGCATTGTTTCCGCACCGAGGCCGGCGCCGCGGGCCGGGCCAGCCGCGGGCTTTATCGCGTTCACCAGTTCACCAAGGTCGAGATGTTCGCGTTCAGCACGCCGGAATCGTCGGGCGCGATTCACGCCGAGATGCTGGCGATCGAGGAAGACCTGTTCCAGTCGCTGGGCATCCCCTACCGCGTGCTCGACATCTGCTCGGGCGACCTGGGCGGGCCGGCCTACCGCAAGTTCGATCTCGAAGCCTGGATGCCCGGCCGCGGCGAGCACGGCGAATATGGCGAAGTCACCAGCACGTCGGACTGCACCGACTATCAAGCCCGCCGGCTCAATATCCGCTATCGCCCGTCCGGCCAGAAGGGAACCCGGTTCGTCCACACGCTCAACGGAACGGCCGTCGCCCTCAGCCGCGCCTTGATCGTGGTCCTGGAAAACTACCAGCGGTCCGACGGCCGGATCGACGTTCCCGAAGTCCTGCGCCCTTACGTCGGCAAGGACGTGATCGGCTCCCGTTAGCGTCTCCAGTCGTCGATGCAGGAGGGTCCATGCGACATCCGCTCCTGGTGCCCGACCTCCGCGAACTGATCCGCGACGGCGAAACCGCCGTCCTGCGCGACTTCTTCGCCGAGCACCACCCGCGCCGGCTCGCCGAGATCATCGAGGACCTCGAGACCGACGACGGCGACGCCCTCTTCCGAATCTTGCCGCCGCGCAATCGCGCCGACGTCTTCAGCTACCTGGACGAAGACCGCCAGCTCCGGCTCGTCAAGGCGATGCCCCCCAAGGAGGCGGCCGAGCTGCTCCACCTGATGTCGCACGACGAACGTGCCGACCTGGTCAACCGGCTCGGCGAGGACGTGGTCGACCCGGTGCTCCCGTTCCTGGCCCAGGCCGAGCGCGAAGATATCCGCCGGCTGGCCAGCTACGAGCCCGGCACCGCCGGCGCGGTCATGACGACCGACTACGTCACCCTGCCCCCGCACATCACCGTCCGCGAAGCACTCGAGCTCATCCGCCACGAGGCCCCCGACCGCGAAACGATCTATTACTGCTACGTCGTCGATCACAAGCGCCGGCTGATCGGATTCGTCTCGCTCAAGAAGCTGATCCTGTCGCGCCGATCGGCCGTGATCGAAGACATCATGCAGCACGACGTCATCCTCGCCCGCGTCGACTGAAGACCAGGAAGCCGTCGCCCGCCAGATCGACAAGTACGACCTGATCGCCATCCCCGTCGTCGATGCGTCGGACATGCTCGTCGGCATCATCACCCACGACGATGCCATGGACATCTTGCGGCAGGAGCAGACCGAGGACATGCTGGCCTTCGGCGGCGTCTCGCGCGACGCCGAGGCCGACGAGGAAACGTACTGGCAAGGGCAGCATCGTCGAGGGCGTGCGCCGCCGGATCGGCTGGCTGCTCTTCCTGTTCCTGGCCGGCACCTTGACCAAGTACGTTTCGCATTACTTCAACGGAGTGCAGCTCGCGCTTCCCGGACCTGGTCGACTTCGTCCCGCTCATGATCGGCACCGGCGGCAACGCCGGCAGCCAGACGGTCGGCACCATCATCCGCGGCATGGCACTGGGCGAGATCCAGGGCTCGCAGACCTTCCGCGTCGTGCTCCGCGAGTGGCTCACCGGGCTGCTGCTGGGACTCGTCCTGGGCAGCCTTGGTTTCTTCTACACCTGGTATCTGCACGGCAGCCCGGCGTTCGCGGCCGTCATCGGCCTGGCGATCCTCTTCATCTGCATGTGGGCCAACAGCGTCGGCGCCATCGTTCCGCTCCTGGCCAAGCGGTTCGGCATCGACCCCGCCGTCGTCTCCGCCCCGCTGATCAGCACCCTGGTCGACGCCACCGGGCTGGTGATCTTCTATACCGTTGCCATCGTGGTCTTGATCAAGCTGATGGGACCGGGGAGCCCATGAAGTCGTCGTACGGGAACGCTTTCTGTCGGCAGCTCAATCCATGCTCACGAATTCGCGTAGATCTGACCGTGATGCCGTGAGCCTGCCCATCTCGGCCGGCGCCTGAACCACGATAGGTCGAGCGCATGGGCATGGTATGTGAGACCCATCATCCGCAACGTAACCATCGCGAAATAGAGCGCAACCAGCCAATATGCCCAGAGAGCCACGGCCTCCATCCACATCGTGGGCAGGTGGTAAAGCAAGCCCCAGACTCCCAGAGCGGTCAGTACCAGCGTGGTGCTCGCAACCAGGCAGGGCGCAGATAGCAGCCGCCCAAACGAATGATTGACATGACCACGGTCATTGGGTTGGCGGCGATCAGATTTTCGTGCAATAGTGAAGCCGCCAGCGCCATCTGGGCGTAGGCGACACCGATAATCAGCAGCTCAGCGAAAACAATCCAATCGAACCAGTCGATATCCCCGCAATGCATCCAGTAATACGCCACCGGGATTCCCCCCAGCACCAGGCCGAACAATCCGGCCCAGAACCAGCGGCAGAGCCCTTCGGATATGTCGGCGGGGTGCCATTCCGGCCAGCGTGGGTGATCGATCTCACCCAAGGCACTCGAGACCAAGACGTGTCCCAGAAAAAGGAGCGCGTATCCAAACGTCATCGAGAAGCTGAAAAGCACCGGGATCAGCACGGGCACGACCAAGAGCCCGAGTGCCCAATCGCTCTTGGTTAGCGGCTGAAGCACGGCAATGATGTCGAAAATCGGTAGGGAGAACAGCCAGAGTATCGGCGGGAGAAAGAACAAAAGACCGAGCCCAGGTCCGTCTTTCAGGGGATAGATCAGGCATTCCCCCATGCGGGGTTCTGCCCGGGAATGCCGCCACCGCAACGGATTTATGGGTCCATCCCTGTCGACCTGAGGAATGACCCGAATGTCAGCGGTGGCGTCGGGGTCGTACCAACGCTTGCGTCTGGCCATGGCAGCTCATCCCGGAATCAACCCGTCCGGTTGTGCCAGGGGCCAGAAGACCCGCTCGGCTCGCCTGGAAACCGGCCGGGTGGAACCTTCGTTCTGATCCCAGCGGATCCTTTGCCCCGTACGCGGACGACGTGGCAAAGCTCGATCCGAAGGATTTCATTATCGCGAAAAGTGGGCCCAGAAGCCAGGGGGGAGCGGGACCGTGCATCGCGCGGCCGTGGCGTTGGGATTTTTGCGAGTCGTTTGACCGAGTCGGGCGGAATCTGGGGACGGGTCGCTTGAACCAGACCGACGGCGTGTCACCACGGCGCCGATTATTTGTCTTTCTTTTTCGACTTCTCGTTGCCCATTTGATCGAGCACCGCGCGTACTTCTTTGGCCTGGCTGGGCTCGAGGGGGTGCGATTTGAGTAGGTGCAGTACGAGTAACCCGGGCTCGCCTTGATAGAGCTTGTCCACCAGGCTCGTAAGCCTGCGCTGGCGAACCTCCTGCGTGGAGATTGCCGGGCGATAAACAAACGCGAGCTCACGGCGATCACTGGTGACCAGCCCTTTGGTTTCCAGGCGGTCGAGGAGTGTCGCGACCGTGGCATAGGACCATTGGCGTCCGGCGGCGCGCAGCGTATCGAGCGCCTCTCGGACCGTCGCCTGCCCGAGGTCCCACAAGACCTTGAGCACGTCAAGTTCGGAATCGGGTATGGTGGGGGGGCGTTTGGCCATCGGCTGTCGTCTCTACGTTAGAATCAGAACGATCCCATCGGGACGATGGGACGGGAAACACTTACAACTAGTGGAATCGAATGGGGTATGTATCGCACTTCGGAACGAGGTCTGCATCTGCTGAAACATTATCCTAAGACAATTGTCTCACAACGTCAATCCCCTCAACCGAAAACTAGCGAATGTCGGCGTGGGGCGCGGCCAAATACGTGAAACGCAGGTGGCCGACGTTGGCATGCCGCCTGTAGCCTCAGGATGGCGGGAGCGCATGGGAATCGAACCCACCAGGAGCCTGTTTCCAGACCCCTCACCGGTTTTGAAGACCGGACCGAGCACCAGCAACGGAAACGCTCCCCGCGGCGTCAGCAAGAGGCAGAACACGACTATAAGCCTTAGAATCTGTCTTTTCCAAGGGGCTTGCGTTCATCGATTTCTGAGCGCTCGTAAGGTGTTTGAAGTGGTTGGACGGTACGTAGCGGAAATCCCGCATCTGCTAGTATCAGTCTTCCTTTCCGGGTACGGCGGATTCGTCTACGGCGAATTTCAAGCTCAGTCCGAGGGCTTCGGTGTAACGGTAGAGCGTCTCGAGAGTCGGGTTCAGGTTCCAGCCATTTTCCAGTCGGCTGATCGCCGCGCGTGTCAGGCCCGTGCGTTCGGACAAATCGGTCAGGCTCAGCCCCATCCGTTCGCGTGCGTCTCGGAGTCGGACCATCAGGGAGCGTAGCTCGATGTACTGGGCCTGCGGCACCAATTCGTCAATTTCGTCGCGGTCGATCAATTCGTCGGGGCCGGGGCGTTCACTTCTCGACCGGTCACGAATCGCCTTGACCGCGGCTTGCTGTTCGGGCGAAAGCGCGGGCTTGTCATGTGTCTGGCTCATTTCTGTCTCCCCTGAGGCAGCGATTTTTTGAGGATAATTGATTTTCACTGTCCGTTCCGTGATCGTCGAGGTCTTGAGCGGCGGTCCCTTGCGATCCAAAGGTGCGTGTTTTCTGCCGCTGCTGGCTCCTTACCGGGATTCGCCAGTCGGCTTTCCCCTCGCTCGCCACGTCGGTGCGCCGTCTGGCCTCTGCCGTCCCCCTCTGAGGCCGATATCGCTGTCCAATTCCACCAGCACGTAATCGAACCCACGCACCATCTCCCTGGCTAACTCTTGCCTCTTCTCTAAATCAGTCTACACATCTTGCTCCGAATCACACGATTCTCCCCGGAATCCCTCGCCCACGCTTAATGACAAATCAATTATGGCGGTCAAAGCCACTCCGTACCCCGTTATTTCCAGTGACATCATTTCAGTAACTGCAATAGTCCGCCATAATTTATTTGACATAATGTTCCTCTCCGGCTATTTTGGTCGCGATGCCGCCGAGAAACTGCGATTCCTAGCCTGAGGCCAGGATCATGAAAGTCGAACTCTCCGAACGCCGGGTTGTCGGACCCGCTGGCGAACTGGTCATCCCCCCTGACGACGAGATCACTCCCCGCTTACTCATGCTTCTAGAAGGTGAATGTGAAGGACTCGGCGCCGCCCAGGCCGCCCACAAGCACGGCCTCACCAGACAGCGTTATTATCAACTGCTCAGCTTGTTCAAAGATCGAGGAGCCTTGGCCCTCCAGACCCAGAAGCGCGGCCCCAAGACGAACTACGTGCGAACCGACGAGGTCGAACGCCAGGTCATCCGCCACCGCTTCCTCGATCCCGATGCTTCGGTCGACATCATCGCCCAGAAACTTCGTCAGGCTGGTTTCGAGATCAGCACCAGGAGCGTGGAACGCGTCATCGAGAAGTACGGCCTTCAAAAAAAAACTCCATCGCTACCGCCCGGGCTCTGAGCCGGATATTGAGGTTCGGACGAATCGGAAGCGCACCAAACCTGTCCCATGCGATCCGCGGAGCATCGAGCATGGCGCGCGACAATTTCTCGCCGACAAGGTCATGGGAAATCTGGCCGGCGTCTGGCTACTCGTCCCCGAGTTGCTGCGCTTGGGGGCCTGGGATTTGGTATGTGGCTGGACGGGACAAGGTTCAGAGCGTGTGGGACCACGCCTTGCGTTGCAACTGATTCACGAGGCGGCGCTGTGCCGTACCGGATTGCGGCACCGCCGCACCTTGAACCAGCGGATCTTCGAGTTGGCCAACGGACTGCCGTTTCTCGCCAGCGACATGGCCATCCACGAACTCCTCGGGGCTCGTACAGTCGCCGACAGTATGCGTTTCCAATTGGCGCTCGGCAAGGTCCGCCGTGCCTCAGGCCACTACCAGGGCCGCCTGCTGGCCATCGATCCCCATCGCGTACGCAGTTTCAGCAAGCGACACATGCGCCTCCACCGCCACGACGATCGGGAACGGCCCACCAAGACCGCCCAGACTTTTTTCGCGCTCGATGCCGATACCGGACAACCGATCTGTTTCACCACCGGTACCTCGGCACGCACGGCCGCGGTCGCGGCCGAGGAACTGCTGAAGTTGGCCGGCGACATCCTCGGTGTCGGCGCCGGTCAGACATTGGTTCTGGCCGATTCGGAACACTTCACTGTCGAGCTCCTGGACAAGGTCAAGACCGAGACGAACTTTGACCTCCTGGTACCAATGCCCAATCAACCTGGCCCGCGTGCTAAATTGAGTGCGTTGCCACCGGAGGTATTCCGGCGGCGGTGGGCAGGCTATGCGACCACGAAGTTGGCCTACACCCCTCAGGACAGCCAGGCAGGACCGTTTTACCAGTACGTCCAGCGGCAAGGGGAGCGACCGGAGGAGTACCGCTTCAGCGCATTTCTCTCCACCCGCGACGGCGACGAGGTTGAAGAACTGGTCGGCGATTTTCCCAAACGCTGGCATGTGGAAGAGTTCTTTAATGCTCATCAGGCGTTGGGCTGGAACCGGGCAGGGACATGCAATCTCAACATTCGCTACGGGCAGATGACCATGGCGCTGGTCGCACAGGCGGCGATCGATCAGCTTCGCAAGCGACTCGTGCCGCCCACAACGAACTGGGACGCGAAGCACATGGCTACGGCCTACCTCGCAGGACTGGAAGGAGACGTGCGAGTCCGGGACAACACAATCCAGGTAACATATTATAACGCTCCCGATGTGGACAAGCTGCGATTGCATTACGAGAATTTGCCGGCCAAGCTGCGGGCCGAGAAGATCGACCCACGCGTTCCGTGGCTATACGGGTTTGAACTGGATTTTTGCTTTCGCTAGTGTCAAATAAACGAACCCCAAAAAATCGCTGCCTGAGGGGGCTGGACTTCGTACGCCGTGACGGGATAGATCATCCGAGGGTCGTCGGACACTTCCAGATAACCGTGATGAAATTGGCTGTAGAAGTCCAGCCGAACGTTTGCGGGCGGCCTGATCGGCGGCTTCGTCCTACCCGACTGCGTGTGTCGTGTAGAACTTCCTCGACCTCGTCGACGGTCACACCATGTTCGGCAATATGCTGGACATGCCCGTCTGGCTCGTCGTCCAGGTCCCAGACGATTGTTGCGTCAATTACGATATTACCGAGGGGTAAGCAAGTACACGCATGGCTCGCCAAACATCCTCGGTTTGAGTTTCGCCACCCACTCGTTCATTGTTCGTGGATGAATCAAGTGGAACAACGGCCGAGCGATGATCTCGGCATTCGGCCGTAGCGGTCGAGCAATGGTTTCGGTAAACGCTGCCAAAGATGCTAGTTGATGTCTTCGCGGCATCTCCTTGAAACGGGCTCAAGGAGTCGTCGGTTCGTACGAGTTCTCTGGGGTGTCACCGAGCGCCCAGATAGCCTCATCGAGCGATGGCCCGAGATGTTCCTTGCTGTATCTCGTGGGCTCGACACCCTGGATCGGCATTGGCTCTTGGACGGTGCAGAGCATGGCAACCGCGAAAAGCAGAGAACTAGAACTCACAATGAACAGCGTCGTAGTAAACGGATAATTATGCACGAATCACACCAATTTTTTAGGTTGTGTAGCCGGCCCGTTGGGTAAAGAAGTTGAACCGCGGGTCGGTCTGGCCCTTGTTGACTTTGAATCCCCGCGGGAGCTGACGTGAGCCGCGCTCAAATGAGACTGCGTGCGGCATCGGGAACTATGGTCGATGTGCCGACGGGCATGGTCGAAAGGCAGAGGCGGGCGGAGGCGTGTTTTCGCGACATTGCATGATCTCCAATTCAAGGGTCGGGTTGCGGGTTGTCTTCGGGTGCGCATTGGAGTGGAGGGCGGCCCCGCTCCTCCCGAGGCCGTTCCTCTGTTGCGGCGTAGGCCGGTCCGGGGACTTCCTGGTCCGACCGTAGAATCCTCACGGGTGGACAAAGATGTCGTCACCGCCAGTCGTGGCTTTATTGCCGTTCACGTTACTGGCCACGAGCTTCAAGACGCCACCATAGCGATAGATCCCGCCTCCCTCTCCCAACGTAGTGCCGTTCGCCTGGTTGCCAGTCACCGTCAAGGTCTGTGCGTTCACGGTGCTATCCAGCGCGTAGATACCGCCACCCAGGGCCGTCGCGCCGTTCGCCTGGTTGGCGTTTAACGTGCAGTTGGTCAACGACAGAACACTGTTCGCACAGAAGATCCCCCCTCCCAGGGCGGAACCAGACGAACTGGCCTGGTTGCTGTTGATGAAGGAACCAGTGATCGTCGCCTTACCCGAGGTTGTGGCGATACCACCACCTTCGGCCGAAGCATTGTTCGTGATGATATAGCAGGAGGAGGAGACGTTGAGAGTACCCTGGTTGGCAATGCCGCCGCCGTTGACGGCGGCGTTGCCGCTTACGGTGCAGGTGGTCAAGCTGGCCGTGGCCGCGCCGTACTGGGAGTCAGTGGCGTTGAACAGGCCGCCGCCACTGACGGTGGCAGAGTTCCCGCTGACGGTGCAGGTGGTTAACGCGGCCGTGCCTCCGTAATACCCCGCGATGTTGTACAGACCACCGCCGTTGGCTGAGGAGTTGCCGCTGACGGTGCAATGATTCAGGGTGGCCTTGCCCCCGTCGTTAAACACGCCACCGCCGCTGATGCTGGCGGAGTCGTTGCTGACGGTACAGTAATTCAGGGTGGCCTTGCCCTGGTTGTCCAAGCCGCCGCCGTGACCAGCCGAGTTTCCGCTGATCGTGCAGTTGGTCAGCTTGGCCGTGCCGTAGAAGTTATACAGGCCGCCACCCCAGTACGCGGAGTTGCCAGTGACGGAGCAGTTGTTCAGAAGCGTGACCTTGCCGAGCCAGTTTGTGATCCCACCGCCAAAGGAGGCGGTATTGCCGCTGACGCTCGTGTTATTCAGCGTGACCGTGCCCGTGCTACCGCCGTTGTAAACGCCGCCGCCGGTGCCGGCGGAGTTGCCGCTGACGGTGCAGTTCTTCAGCGTGGCCGTGCCGTTGAGGTTGTCCAGGCCGCCGCCGTAGTACGAGTAATTCTGGCTGACGGTGCAGTTGGTCAGGGTGACCGTGCCATTGAGGTTGAACAGACCGCCGCCGTAACTGGAAGAGGAGGAAGGAGCGGTGGTGTTTCCCATGACGGTGCAGTTGGTCAGCGTGGCCGTGCCCCCGTCGTTATACAGACCGCCGCCGTTGTCAGGGGTGTTGCCGCCCGTGATGGTTAGTCCCGAGATTGTCGCCGTGACACCCCCGTCGACCTGGAACACCCGGCTGTGTTCGCCGCCGCTGACTGTCACGCCCACCTTGGGGCCTGTGATCGTCTCGGTCCCGGTCGTGTCGGAGAACTCGAGCTGGGTGCCCGTCAGGGTGATCGTCTGCGGGGTCTTGAACACCTTTTGGTCAAAAGCGATCGTCTCGGCGCCACCGGCCGAATTTGCCTGGCCGACCGCCCATCGCAGCGTGCCGGCGCTGCCGTTGTCGAGCGTGCTGGTGACGGTAAACGTCGAGAGCAGCGTGCGATCCTCCAGGGCCGTCAACGTCGGCGTCATCCGCCGCCGCTTGCGGACCTCGACTGTCCGCCGGGCGCCTTTCCGCTCGTCACTCGATTCGTTGTGAACCATGGTTCTCTCGCTCCTCTTACGATGAAAAGACTATGGTGATGAACAACCTCTCATACCCCTTCGCAAACGCCCAGCGCGGGCGCTGCCGCCCCGGCCAATCGCGCCGTGCGGCGGATCGAATCGGCCGGCGTCCGGGCACACTTTCAATGGACCGATGGCCGCGCCATCGCGACCGGGAAGGTCGACACTCGGCCTGTGTCGGGGAAACCTCAGGGGCCGACGAAGACGTCGGCATAGCCGGTCGTGGCCTTGTTGCCTTTCACAGTACTGGCCACGATTGTCAAGACGCTGCCGTAGCTGCAAATCCCACCCCCGTCGCCCAGCACCGTGCCATTCGCCTCGTTGCCTTTTACGGTGCAACTTTGCAAGCTCACCGTGCTGTCAAGGGCGTAAATCCCACCGCCGAAGCTCGTCGCGCCGTTCGTCTGATTGGCATTGACCGTGCAACTGGTCAGCGACAGGAGACTGTTTTCGCTGGAAATCCCGCCGCCCAGGGCAGTCCGCGATGAGTTCACCTGGTTGTTATTGATCACGGTATCGGTGATCGTCGCGCTTCCAGCGGTCATGGCGATGCCACCACCGTCGGACGTCGCCTGGTTCTTATTCACCGTGCTGGAGTAGACATTCAGCGTGCCCTGATTGGAAATGCCGCCTCCACTGAGGGCGGAGTTGCCGCTGACGGTGCAATTCGTCAGTGTCGCCGTGCCGACGTAGTAGGCGTTGGCGTTGAACAGGCCGCCGCCACCGGTGGCGGAATTGCCGCTGACCTTGCAGTTGGTCAGCGTCGCCGTCCCGCCGAGGTTGTCCACACCACCTCCGTTGCTACCGGCGGAGTTCCCGCTGACGGTGCAGTTGGCCAGCGTCGTCGCGCCATAGTAGGAGCCGCTGATGAAAAGGCCGCCGCCGTTGACGGCGGCTGAGTTGACGCTGACGGTGCAGTTGGCCAGCGTGATATTGCCATATTCGTTCGAGAGGCCACCGCCGCTGCCCGTGGTGGAGTTGCCGCTGATGGTGCAATTGGTCAGCGTCGTCGCGCCAAAGTTGTAGACGCCTCCACCTTCTTCGGCGGAGTTGCCGTTGACGGTACAGTTCGTCAGAGTGGCCGTGCTACGATAGTTGTCCACCCCTCCGCCGTAGCCCCCAGCTCCTGTGGCGGTGTTTCCGCTAACCGTGCAGTTGATCAGCGTGGCCGTACCATCCCAAGTCAAGACTCCGCCGCCGCGACCGTCGTCGGCTAAATTGCCGCTGATGGTGCAGCCGGTCAATTTGGTCGTGCCGCTGATATTGGCCAGACCGCCGCCGTCGTAAGCCGCTGTATTACCAGCGATGGTGCAGCCGCTGATCGTCAGGTCGGATGAATTCGTGCCACAAATGCCGCCGCCACGGAAGGCGGAGGAGTTGCCGCTGACGGTGCAGTTGGTCAGCGCCGCCGTGCCCTTAAAAATGCTCACGCCGCCGCCGTAGCCGCTGAAGCCGCCGAAGCTGGCGGTGTTGCCGGTGATGCTACAGTTGGTCAGCGTGATCCTGCCGAAGGTGTCGGTCAGGCCGCCGCCGGCGCTGGCGGTGTTGTCGCTGATGGTGCAATTCGTCAGCGTGACCGTGCCAGAACGATTATCCACGCCGCCGCCGGCGCTGGCGGAGTTGTCGCCGACGGTGCAATTCGTAAGCGTGGCCGTGCCGTTTAGATTGTACAGCCCACCGCCGGCGCTGGCGGTGTTTCCGCTGATGGTGCACTTTGTCAGCGTGGCCGCGCCGCTATTCCATACGCCGCCCCCGACGCCGGTGTTTCCGCTGACGGCGCAGCCGGTTAGCGTGGCCATGCCGCTGTTCCATAAGCCGTCTCCGGAACTGGCGTAGTTTCCTGTCAGGCTGCAATTGGTCAGAGTGGCCGTGCCGCCGCGGATGTCCACACCGCCGCCACCGCTGTAATCCCCTGCGGCGACGTTATTGCTGACAGTGCAGTTGGTCAGCTGGGTCGTGCCTCCGAGGCTGTCCATACCGCCGCCGCTATCTTCGGCGTAGTTTCCTGTGACGGTGCAGTTGGTCAGCGTGACCGTGCCGCCGAGGTTGTATAGCCCGCCGCCGTCAACGCCGGCGCTGTTGTTGATGAGAACACCGCCGGTGATCGTAAGTCCCGAGATGGACGCCGCTACAGTCCCGTCGACCTGGAGAATCCGGCTGTGTCCGCCGCCGCTGACTGTCACGCCCGCCCTGGGGCCGGTGATCGTCTCCGTGCCGGTCGTATCGGAGAGCTCGAGCTGGGTGCCCGACAGGGTAATGATCTGCGGGGTCTTGAACACCGTCTTGTCGAAGGCGATCGTCTCGGCGCCGCCGGCTGAGATTCGCCTGGCCGACCGCCCAGCGCAGGGTGCCGACGCTGCCGTCGTCAAGCGTGCTGGCGACGGTGAACGTCGACAGCAGCCTGCGATCCTCCAGCATCACGAGCGTTGGCGTTATCCGCCGCCGCTCACGGGCCTCGACCGGATCGCGCCTGCCCCTCCGCTGATCTCTGGCCAAATTGTTACTCATGATTCTGTTGCACCTCTGGTGAAGAACTTCCTCGAGTGATGAACAGCCTTTCTCACGCCCTCACGAACGCCTGACGTGGCGCACGCCCGTTCCCGGCCGATGCCGTCGCGCCACGAGTCGGTTCAGCCGGCGCCCGCAGCGCCGCCGATACGTCGGCCATCGCCGCGTCGGGCACCGTGAACGAGTTTTCCAGCAACTTTTCGTCGTCGTTGATGAGGTCCGGGTACCGCCGGCCCGGCAGCACAGTCACCGCGAAGACCTCTTGCACGGCGGTCTCGAACCGCAAGAGGGCGACCACTTGCCCGGTCGTGAGGTCGATCACGCAGACACCGCAGGTCCGCTGCTCATCGGTCAGCCGCTCGGTGATTGCGATGCCGCTGAACACGGCACTCTCGCGCACCTGCGAAAGACCCACGAAGGCGAGGTTGCCGGCGAATTCGACTCCGCGGGTGAAGCCCGGCACCTGGGCGATCGGCATATACTTCCCGCTGGTCATGTCGATGTATCCGAAGGTCCCCGCGCCCGACTCGCAGACCCAGAGTCGGCCGGCGTACCATCGAGGCGAGTGCGGCATCGACAGCCCTCGCGCGATCACCTCGCCGGAGGCTACGTCCATGACAATGCCGCCTTTGGCCTTATTGGCCCGCCAGCCCATCGGCTCGTCGGTCTCGCCCAGCGCCGTGACGTAACGCGGGCGGCCGTCGACCATCCCCAGGCCGTTCAAGTGGCAGCGGTCGGTGGGCTCCAACTCGGTGACAAACGGCGGCCGCCATTTCGGCGCGAAACTGGCCGATCCGTCGAGCGTGCACAGGCAAGAGAACCGGGTGTTGACGACCCACAACTCCCCACCGGCACCCCAGGCCATCTCATGGATTTGGATATTGCCGGTGACATGCGATGAACGTGGCAGGAAGCAGGCGTCGTGCCGGCCGGGCGGGTCGAGCCTGGCGGTCACGGCCGGGACGTCGACGAACTCCCAAACCTGGATCTTGGTGCCTATGGCCAGCCGGTTGCCGGCCAGGGCCATGCCCATCGGAGCCTGGAAGGTGCGGAAATGGGTGTTAAGGTGGTCCCCCTCATCGCGGACCAGCACCAGTTTACCGGCCTGGTACGTGGTGACCAGTAGCGACGCACCGAGCTCCTGCAAGAGCGCGGGGAAATTCGTCGTGTGGACCGCCCGCAACGGCGCCGGTTCGTCCATCTTAGGTCGGTCAATTCGCAGCGTCGGTGTGATACGGGAACTCGCTGTCGCCATGATTTCGACTTTCCACTTCAAAAGATGCCGATATGCAAAAATTATAGATGTGTTGCGCTCACAGGACTAACTCAACGCGAATCAATTCATCAGGTGCCTCATGGCATCGTCCTCCAGGGTTTGCGTTGCCGGGAGCCGGGCCGCCACACGCGGCGCGCTGACCGGGCGCCGGAGCGCTGTGGGCGCTGCTCAGGGCAGCGTTCACAGCCTTCTTTGCTACGAATCGTTTCGAGGGATCTTGCCGAACCCGGATAACACGGGGACGACGCTTACCGCGATGGGACCTTGCTCGAGATTTCGGGAATCAGTGCTGCTTTGCTTTCACCCCCAGCAGGTCCGCGGCCTCGGCGCGGAAGCGGAGGAGTTCTTCATCCTTGGGCTGGTTCTTTTCCATCCATGGAACTGCCTTGTCGTACCAGGAGCGCGCTTGCGTCTTGTCCCCGAGCTGCCAGTGTGCCATGGCCAGGAAGAACGTGTTGAAGCTCTCGTTCTTGCCAGTGAGCAGCTCCATTGACTTCGTCAGCGCGCCGATCGCCGCCTGCCATTCACCTTTCCGGTATTGCGCCACGCCCAGCGTATTCCAGTTGTTACCTTCTTTCGGTCCCAGTTCGACGGCCTTGTTCGCAAGCTCGGCTGCGCGGACGCCGTTCCAAAGCTTCGGATCGGGGGATGTCGCCAAGAGCCAGGAAATGTTGTTAAGTTCCGTGACGGCTCGCGGCGCCAGTTCGAGAAGCTTGCGGTACTCCTTGTCTGCCTCCTCGGATCGGCCGCTGGACCAGAGCATGGTCGCAAGTCTGCCGTAGTCCCTGCCCAACCGACCCGCGTAGCCCTGATCAGGGAAATCGTTCTCAAGCTTTTCACCGATTGCGATTGATTGGCGAAGGGCTTTCTCGGCGTCCGTGGGGCGGCTGGTCGTTGAGAACAGATCGCCGAGGTTTTCGTGAGTCCGCATCAGCTCCTGCCGGCGCCACCGCTCGGGACCCGAAGCGAGTCCGATCTGGGCCAATTTTTCGTAAATTTCGAGGGCTTGCTGATAGGCCTTTTCCGCGTCGATCCATCGGCCAGTTCTCACCAGCAGCAGCCCGAAGCTATTGTAAACGCGGCCTAGTTGATGGCGGCTCCATGGGACTCGGAGCACAAGTTGCTCCACCGTCTGGAGGCCGGTCCGATAGGTATTCTCTGCCTCCGCGAATCGACCTGCTCGCTTGAGAAGACCTGCAAGTCTGAGGATGTTCTCAAGAAATTTCTCGCAACACCTGGAGTTCATCGGGTCGTCGGTCAGGATGCGGAGTTCGATGCCCGAGGCTCGGCGCATGGCTTGCTCGGCATCTTGGTCGCGGCCGGCGCCTCTGCCAGGGCGCCCAGATTCTCCATAGCACTGGCTGACTCGATAAGATAAACGTGGGCGTTGGGATATTCTGCAGCGAGTTTCTGCCAGCACTCCAATGCTTGCCGGTAGATCACTTCTGCTTCCTTGATCTTTCCCTTCTGGGAGAGCAAGCCGCCCTTTACACTGATACTCATCGCCAGATCCTCCCGATACTGGGCGACATTGGGGTAAGTCTCTACCAATTTTTCACGAAGCGCGAACGCTTTTCCTGACAGCTCGGCCTCGTCTCGGTGTTTCCCAAGACGTCCGACTTGGAATGCCAGCTCCGCATATAGTTGACCCAGAGCCGCCCGATACTCTGGATTTGTGGGGTAAGCGCCGACTAGCCCCTCCCACAA
This sequence comes from uncultured Isosphaeraceae bacterium, assembly GCA_963850935.1. Lineage (GTDB taxonomy): Bacteria > Planctomycetota > Planctomycetia > Isosphaerales > Isosphaeraceae > CAWFRS01. The sequence goes on along the minus strand of CAWKNT010000018.1, from coordinate 30,333 downwards.
GGCAAGCCCCTTCTCGGAAGCGGCTATGGCCTCGTCGAGCCGCCCAATGTGTGCCAAGAACTGACCCATTCTGTCGTATATGGCTGCCAGATCACTTTGAAAGGCGGGCAGCGTGGGATTTTGCGCGCCCAGCTGCTCCCAAATCCGGACAAACTTCTTGAGCGTACGCTCGGCCAAGGCGACATCATCGGGCCCAGGGGCGGCCACCGACATTCGTCGCGTTCCCTTCCAGAATCCTGCCATTCCGCGAAACAGCTCGGAATCGCTTGGATTACGCTCGAGGAGTTGTTCAACGAGCGCGAGGCCTGCCTCGAGTTCCCGAATGCTGTCGCTATTGCGGTCCACTTCAAAATTCACTTCCGCCAACCGAAAATGGGCCACGGCCAAGCCGACCCAGACGGATGCGTCTTCTTTGCGTTCCTTCGCAAGAGCCTGATAGTAGCGAACCGCAGTTTCGAGCAACTCCTTTCTGAGCGGTTGGAGGCCTGGCACGTCTAATAGCTTGCTTTGACTGACCGTCGTAAAGAATTCGTCAACGGCGCTTCGAGCGCGCCGGAAATTCGCCTCTGCTTGCCCGCGCCCGCCGTTCGGCCTTGTACGATTGTGAGATCAAGACCGTACTGATCGATAAGCCCGCCACGCCGAGGAGTAATCCCGCGGCTAACACGAGTGCAATGGTCAGTGCGACCTTGTTTCGCCGGGCGAATTTGCGAAAGCGATACCGCGCCGACGGCGGGCACGCCTGCACCGGCCGGTCGTCCAGATAATTTCGCAAATCGGCGGCCAGGCCGTTGGCCGTCTCGTACCTTCGGTTGCGATCCTTCTCCAGGGCCTTCATCACAATCCAGTCGAGCTCGCCACGTACTAGACCGCTCAATTTCCGAGGCTCGACGTGCCGGCATGCAGCTATGGAAGGCAGTTCTTCCGTCGTCGAAAGCCGCATGCTCGGTCGCGGCGACTCCTCCTCGCGGATCAGCCGCAGGATTTCGAGGAATAACGCCTCCTTGACCCGCTTCCGCTCCAGCGGTGTCGAGCCGGTCAAGAGCTCATAAATGAGCACACCCAAGCCATAGATGTCGCTTCGTGTGTCGATGTCGACCTGGTTCAGCTCTGCCTGCTCGGGGCTCATGTACTCGAGCGTGCCGACCACCGCACCAAACTCGGTGTACAACGTCTGGTCGGTCAACTGTGGGCCGGTCGCCTTGGCCACTCCGAAGTCGATTACCTTGGGAACGGGCTTGCCGTCGTAGAGCGCGATCAGGACGTTCGATGGTTTGAGATCGCGATGAATGATCCCCTTTTGATGGGCGTGCTGCACGGCCTGGCAGACGGGGATGGTTAGCTCGAGCCGCTCGCGGAGCGTCAGCCGGCGCTCGTCGCAAAACCGAGTGATGGGGATGCCCTTGACTAGCTCCATGACGAAGAAGGGGTGGCCAGTGTCGGTGGTGGCCGCGTCGAAGACCTTTGCGATATTAGGATGATCCATCAGCGCGAGGGCCTGGCGTTCAGCGCCGAATCGTGCAAGCACGTGGCGGCTGTCCATGCCGTTCTTGATCAGTTTCAGGGCGACAGTTCGGCGAACGGGATTCGTTTGCTCGGCCATGTAGACTGTGCCCATCCCTCCCTCACCGATCGGCTGAAGAAGCTTGTACGGACCGATCACCATGCCAGAGACCTCCGTGCCTGGTCCCAACGGAGGAGCGCATGTGCTGCTAGCCTGGGCCTGCGAGAGGCCGCCATGCTGAGGATCACCAGGTGCGACCTCGGCTGGCAAACTGGTCGACCCTGCCGCGGTCCCCAGGAATCGGCCGATCCGCTCGTGGTCACGCAACAGTTCCTCCGCCTGCGCCCGCAGCTCAGCGTCTCCCCGGCTTGCCTCGTCCAGATACGCCGTGCGCTCGGGACCACTTTGTCGGGCGAGCGCCTCGGTGAAAATCGTCTTGAGCCGGGAAAAGTCCATCGATGCCTCCGAGATAGAGCCGTTCTACTCCATCATGCTCCGTCCGAGGCCGGAGCCCGCCAAACGATTTCGTAATTCTCGATTGGCGATCTCACGCCGGCTCGTCGCGCGGGCCGAGCTGACCGAAGAGCCAGGTGCGGGCAAAGGTCCAATCTCGCTCGGCAGTACGACGGCTAATCCCCAGCGCCGCGGCCGCCTGCTCCACCGTCAGGCCGGCGAACAAACGAAGCTCGACGAGTGCGGCTGCCTGCGCATCGGTCTCTTTGAGCCGCACGATTGCATCGTTTAGGTCGAGCAGGTCGTCGGCCGGCGCATCGTCTTCAAGCAGCGACACCAGGTCTAGATTCCTGGCGGCGGCGGTCGCCGCCGCGTTTCAGACGCTTGCGGTCGCGCGCCCTGTCGACCAGTATGCGGCGCATCGCCTCGGCAGCGGCGGCGAGGAAGTGGAGGCGATTGTCCCATGGTCGTTCTTCCCGAGGATCAATGAGTCGGAGATACGCCTCGTGGACCAGGGCCGTGGCCTGGAGAGTTTGCCCGGGCTTCTCGTGGGCCAGCTTCTGTGCGGCCAATTTGCGGAGTTCGTCGTATACCAGCGGGAGAAGCTGCACGGCACCTTGTGGGTCACCATGCTCGATCGCCGCGAGGATCCGGGTCACTTCGGTCATGGTAGACGGTCGTCCACAGCCATCCAGTCGTGCCGCGATCTCTACGTACCCCGAAGCTCCGTTGCCTCGTCCTGGGTTGAGCAAGACCGCACAGCGGGCGGACGGCCGGCCTTCAGCATAAACCCAAAGGTCAAAATATGATAGATTTGCGGCCTTTCGGTGAACTGGCCTTGAGGCAACACGGCAACTCCGGCTAGTACGGCTGTGATCACGCTCCCACCACGAGCGTCGGCGCCAAATATCGGCCGGTGACTCAACTGTTGGGTCTACTCCCACCAGCAGTGACGCCCCAAGCTCTTGGAGTATTGAGGAGAAGCTCGTCATGAGGACCGCCCGTAAGGACGTCTGCTCCTCCAACTCGGAGCGGTCGAGTTCCAGCGTCGATGCGGCGACTGAACTCGGTATCGCCATAGTTTCTACCTTCCACGTCCAAAAGGCCGATGTACGCGGTGCAAGAGAAAAGTGCGACCGTGGGGCTTGGCCTTGAGTTAAATGGGCAAAAACCTACGTTGGGTTGCCAGCGTTTCTTCACGTCTGCGTTTGTACATCAATAGCCCCACCGCCCGAGCTACGTTCCGGGGCCCACGAGCCCGCGACGTCGACGGATGAAGGGCATAGCCTCGGGGCTTCGGGCTAAGCCTTTCCAAGTTACGGCTTCGCCTCGTTCACAGCCGCCAAGCCCTTCGCGTCGGCGCGGAACCGGCGAGTTCCTCATTAGCGCTGTTCCAGCCTCAACTTTGCTGCGAATCGTCCCTCCGAGGATTGCGCGTGCCCCGCCACTTCAGGCCCTTCGCCAGTCACCACCCGGCCGCCAACCGCTCGCGGAGATAGATCGATCGCACGTCAACGCGGGCACGGAGCCGGTAAAGCAAGGCAACCGTGCCGAAGTTCCACCGGGCGATGAACGCATTCATCGGCAGCCATGGCGACGTAATGCGAGCGCGACCCACCGCGGCGAAGCGGTCCATCCCCTCACGCAGATAGCCGGGGTCGCCGAAGTCGAACGGCCCGTCGTGCCAGTACGGACGCCACATCCAGCGAACGTACTCGAGGTTCTGGGTCAGGAGCTCGGCGTCAATCTTCTCACCTTCCGCCAGCCCGAGGCTCGAGCGAAGCGCCCGGACCACGTCGTCGTCGCCTCCGCGGATCGCCGAGTCGCAGAGCCGGCAGCACTCCCATTCCCGGTCGGTGTAGGGGCGGACGCAGCCGAAGTCGAGCAGGCCGAGCCGGCCGTCGGCCCGGAACAAGTAGTTGCCCGGGTGTGGGTCGGCGTAGAGCAGGCGGCCGGCGTAATGGAGGCGGCACCCCGCCTGAAAGATCAGCCCGCCGAAGTGGTCCCGCAATTCCTGGGGCGGGTCGCCGGCCAGAAATGAAGAGATGTGGACCCCTTCGAGGTACTCCATCGTGAGCACTCGCCTGCGTGCTGAGCTCGTCGTCGACGCGGGGGACGACGATCGGATCGTCCTCATGGAACAGCGAGCGCGCCCGCCGCTGCCACTCGGCCTCCTGCTGGTAGTCGGTCTCCTGCTCGATGACGCGGCGGACTTCCTCGAGCTGGGCCTTCATAGGCTCCCAGCCCCGCCCCAGCCTTAGCGGCGAGAAGCAACGCCGACAGGTTGCGGAAGTCCGAGCGGATCGACCGGCCGATGGCGGGATACTGGATCTTCACGGCGACGTCCTCGCCCGACTTCAGCGTGGCCCGATGCACCTGGCCGAGCGACGCGGCGGCGAAGGCCCGCGGGTCGAACGTTGCGAACGCTTCCTCCGGTTCCTGCCCGAGTTCGTTTCGGACGTGCTCGCGCAGCAGGGCGAAGTGCATCGGCGGCGCCTCGAAGTGCAGCCGCTCGAGCGTCTCGACGAACTGGTCGGGGACGATGTCGGGGAAATTGGCCAGCGCCTGGCCCGAGCTTCATCGCCGCGCCGCGGAGGTAGCCCATGGTCCGCAGCATCTTCGATTGCCGCGCGGAGGTGGGCCTCGGCCAGCTCCTGCTCGCGTCGCTCGCCGTCGAGGAACCAGCTCCGCACCCAGTACGCCAGGTAGGCCAGGGCGATCTGGGCCTGGAGCCCGCCGAAGGCCCAGAGGCGTCGCACCGCCCCCTCCGGGATCGGGTGCCGGGTCAGATCGGCCAGGGCTGCTTGCAGCGGGTCCTGCCCTGCGACACCCTCGTCATTGTCGAGCTGGGGCAGCGCGGCCAAGAGTTCGGCGACCTTGGGCGACATCACATGGTTCCTCTCCGATGGGGCCCGTAGGACCGCATCACTGGGGATGGGAAAGCGAGCCCACGAAGGCCCTCAGGTAGTGGTCCAGGACGGCGAGCGTGTCCTCCTGGTGGGGCGACGCGTCGCACGCCCAGAAGGCCAGCACGCCTGTGTACAGGGTCCAGTAGAGGTTCCACGCCACCGGCGACGGCGACTCCCCTGGCAGCCCGCGCCGCGATCAGGCGACCGACCGCTTCCAGGTGCTCGACGCGGATCGCCTCGCCGTCCGGGCTGGCCTCGGCCCGGGCCAGCGGACTCAAGGCCGTCTCGAGCACCGGCCGGAGGTAGCCCCGGTGCGGCCGAAGCCCCCGCAGTTCGGCGGCGATGAAGGCGAAGAGATCTTCCTCGAGCGACTCGCCGCCGGGCTGTCGCTCGAACTGATGGTGCGCCTCGCCCAAAGCCTCGGCAACCAGTGCCATGACGATCGCCTCCTTCGAGGGGAAGTAGTTGAACAGCGTGCCCGCCGCGATCCCCGCCGCGGCGGCGATATCGCGAGTCGTCGTTGCCTCGAACCCCGCCCGAGAGAAGCTGTCCCTGGCCGTCTTCAGGATGCGTCGGCGGGTCGCAACCTTTGCCTCGGCGGTAATCCTCACATCATGTCTCCCTCTAATATGACTGTGCTCATATTGTTCCAGGAGAAGGCAAGATGTCAAGCACAAAATGAGCGCGCTCGCAAAATTCTCGAGAGTACCCGGACCAGTGGGGCCGCCGAGTTGAAGTTGTTGTCGGGATTTGAAACGTGCAACGCGCAGCGCAGCTTGGCGGGCCGGCACGGAAACGCAACTCGGACGGGCGTCATAACTGCTGACTCGGGTCTTACGCGACTCTTGGGGCTCAGTCGCAAAGCGCTGCGCCGAAATCCCCACATTCACATCTTGAACATCGTCTCCGGACTCGATAATCCGACCTTCACGTATTACGGCTTCAACTGGATCGGCTCCCGCACAACTCGCGCTTTCACTGGGTACGGCTTGGTCATGCCTGTTGATTGGTCAGTGGGGTTCGACTTAACTACAGACGCTGCCCAATCAATGGCCTACGGGTTGAGCAAGCCATTCCAGCCGGCGGCGGTAAAACTCCTCGGGGCCAAGCCTGGCGTAGTGTTGCAGTACCTACTGCTCTTTGCTGTGGCGGATCAGACTATGGGTCACGCTCGACTTGCCGGACTTCTGAGCGCGAAATGGGCGGGGCAACGTTGCTCTCCGTTTGGCGCCGATTCTCTATTCTTGCCTGGCGGGCGTCCATCCAATCTTGTCGGGCCGCAACGTTTCAGGCGCCCCTCTCGCTTCGATTTACGAACCATCAGAAGAGGGCGAAGCAGGATCAATACCTACGCGCCAATCCGGACTGTATCAAACGGTCGTAATGGCTCACAACAGCCAGGATAACCAATCTTCACGCATGGCTGTTAACTCGTGCTACCAGCGGCGCAAAGCGCTTATCGCCGGCTTGTCCGAGCCGAAGCCAGCGGAATAGCCCAGCAACGGAAACGCTCCCCGCTAAACTCAGTCAACCTATGTGCGGCAGCATGTTTCGAATCGCCGCGATCCGCCAGCCGTCTGCCCCTCGCTTGACCGTAATCGCCGTCCACATCACGCGGTCGTTGCCGCCGTCGCGGGCCTTCTGGGTGTAGCGGCCGTCGGCCAACGCGACGTCGGGTGAAAGCAGCCGTACTGATTCAATAGCGATGGTTCGCCTGGCCGGGTTCTTCCGCGACGACTCGAGCATGCCCTTCACAAGCTCGTCACGGCCTCTCCGCCAAGTTCCGTCGGAGACAAGCTGGTCGGCGTCGACGGTAAACAGGGCCTCGATGGCCTTGGGATCGCTCGCCTCGCGGGCGTCGACATAATTCTGGACGAGCCGCCGAATCGGGGCCTCGTGATCATTTTCGGCGTGCTGGGCGACCGCTGTGCCGGTGGTTACCACACAGGAAGTTGTGGCAAAAAACATTCGTCGGTTCATAGCCTCGCTCCGCAATCGTCTCGTGGGGATGATCCGGATATCGTCTCAGAAGGTCGTCGGCCAGGCAACCTGCGCTCACTACCGACGCCCAAAATCAAACCATTTTTCAGTAATAACTCATGATTGTTATTATCTAAATCACTTACTGAAACTTATTGGACTTGCCGATGTCCTTCGTAACCAATGGCGATCGCGGAAGCTTCCGGCCACCGAAGATCGTCAGTTACTGCCCGCCCGACGCGAATGTCAGTTGGGGCCCGCAGAGCCGCGCACGAGCGGCGTAGCTCACCGACGGCGAAGAGGACCAGGTCAAGATCACCACGGAGGCTCCGGCGGCTATCAAGTGAACGTGCCGCTTGTTGCTCGAACTTCGGTTCCGGGCCGAAGACCGTCTCCAGCAAGGACGACGCCCACACACCTTGGCGCTCGTTGCCGGGCACGTAGACGGGCTGCTCCAGACTGATCGGGTGTTCCAGCATAAGCTTCGTGACATACGGGGTCGCGAGCGCGGTCAGGGGATAGCTGCCCAGATGCTCCCAATCGCCGATCCGCACTGGTTCGGAGAGCACCAACCCCTGAGATCGAAACGCCTTTTCCGTCAGCTCGACGCAGTAAAACGCAGAATCGTCCGGGCGAAATTCGTAGTCGAACGGCACCTGCTGCTCAAATTTCGAGCGGCAGTAGCTGATGACGCCGGGGATATGATGCCGGTACTCGGGCTTGAGCCGCTTGACCCCCATGGCTCCGACGCAGTCGAGCATCCAGACCTCGAACGGCTGGCGCTGAACTCCGTCCGACGAGCAATCGTAGACCACGGGTGAGCCGTCCTCGACGGCAATGATCCCCGTGTGCGAGAAGGGGCTGCCGGTGGCTTGGCGATGAATTGGCTCAGGGGAAAAGTGCCCCGCAGGGCCTTGGCATCGCCAAGCCGAAAGACGATGTCTCCCTGCTGAAGCACGTTGCGGCCCCAATTATTCCAGCGCGTCATTGCCGCGTTGGTTGGCAGTGGTGGAAGTTGTCCGGTTAACCGGGCCTGAGTCGCCGCTGGACCCCAGTAGTTTCCCGTCCACGTGGACGGTTTCATCCAGTCGGTCGGCTCGGCGGCGCCTTGTTCAGTAGTCCCAAGTGCGACTAGCAAACAGTAAAACCAAGTCATTGCGAAGCTCCTCGTGACGGGTATTGATTCGGGCCTACACCGGCCCTCTCATCCCGTCTATCCGCATCGGGGAGCCAAACGGTCATGACTTTTCGAATCTTTACGGAATGTGGCTCGTTCGCGGCCATGGGGGCAGGATCATGGAGACCATGCCCGCGGGATTCTTGATCTTCTCGTCGGACATCCAGCGATCGGCACGATCGATCTCTTCCTGGCCGCGTGTGCCGCCCAGGAATTCACCCAGGCGGCGGCGAGCCGCCGCGGCGCAGAGGCGCATGTCGACGGCCTCGAAGCATGCGACGGCCTCGGTGAGCAGCGGGACGGCCCGCGACGAATCGCCGTCGACGGCGGCCAGGGCGCCGCGGATGAGTCGAGCGTACGCGGTGGGGCAGGGCATGCGTTCGCGTTCCAGACGGCGGGCGGCGCGGCGGGCGACGGCCAGGAGCGATCGCGCTTCGGCGGGCCGGGAACGGCGGACGGCGACCGCCGCGGCCAGGGCAGCGCGGGCGCGGAGGAAGTGCATCGACGTTCGAATGAACTGGACCCTCAAGAGCAACGATCGCCGCAGCGCCGGCCACGACCGGTCGATCAGGCCCCAGGCCGCCGTGCCGTCGCCCCGGTAGAGCTCGATCTGCACCGCGGCCCAGAGGGCGTCGTTGTGCTGGACGTGGTAGCCCTCGCGGGACCACTGCGACATGGTCTGGCGAAGCTCGCGGTCGGCCGTGTCCGGATCGTCGGCCGCGAGCCGGACGATCGACATGATGTACGAACTCAGGTTCATCACGGCATAGAGGTCGCCGCGGGCGCGGGCGAGGTTGAGCAGGATCGGCCAGCGACGCGACAGCTCGGCCACCGCGCCCTGGTGACTCAGGCCCCAGAGGGCGAAGGCGTGGGCGGTGTCGAGCTCCCAGGCGACGCCGGTGCAGCTGTCGCGAAAGATCGTCTCGGCGCGGTCGCACTCCATCTGCGCGAGGGTCCATCGCCCTTCGAGGTAGGCGGAGACGCCCCGGGCCAGCGCGACCATGCCCGAGGCGTAGGGATCTTCGACGCGGCTTGCCAGCTCACCGGCCCGGTCCAGGAGCCGCGCGGTGGTCCTCCGGTTCGAGCCGCCGGCCGACGCCGCGTGCGCCGCCTCCATCGCCAGGGCCCGGGCGATCCGCGACGGCTCGCCGGCGGCGAGCGAGAGGAGCAGCCCCCGCGCCTGGAAGTCGGCCCCCCGGATCGTGTCGACGACGCTCAGGCCGGCTCCGGCCGACCAGCAGACATCGATCCGGGTCAAGTCGGCCGGGGCGATCTCGCTGGGATCGCGCTCGCGGAAGCCGAGCCCTCGGAGCCGGAGGCGGGCCCGCTGCACGAGCAGCGAGATCAAGGCCCGTCGGGGCGTGACGGGCAACGCCATTCCGATCGCCTCGAGGACGGTCCGCAGCGTGGCGAGCCCTTCGTCGATGTGGCCGCTGATCAGGAGCTGCATGGCGGCACGGCGCTGAAGCTCGATCGCGTCGGCGACCGGGGCGTCGGGCACCGCGGCCAGGTAGGCGGCGGCCGCCTCGGCACCGCGGCCGGCGTTGGCCAGGGCGTCGCCCAGCCGGGCATTGAGCCGGTGGATCGTCCCCGCGGGGCTCGCGTCCGGCTGGAGCTCCGCGCGCGGCGATACAAGCCGGCCGCCCGGTCGAAGGCGAGGGCCTCGGCGGCCTGATCGGCGGCCCTGGCGAAGTATTCGGCCGCCCGCTCCGGCTGCCCCGACCCGAGGAAATGAACGCCCAGCACCTCGGGATCGGCCGAGCCCGAGGCCTCGAGCGCCAGCGCCAGCCGCCGATGATGCTCGCGCGTCACCTCCGGCTCGAGCCGGGCCACGACGGTTTCCCGGATTCGGTCGTGATAGGTCTCGATCTCGTCGGCTCCGACGCGACCCGTGCTGCGGATCAAGCGGCCGGAACGGAGCAAGGCGAGCGACACCCGCTCATCCTGCTCGAGGTCGGCGCAACGGCTGATCGCGTCGAGCCCCAGGGGTTGTCCCGAGACGGCGATGATCTCCAGCACGCGCCGCGGCTCCTCGGGCAGCCGCCGGATCCGGGCCCAGAGGACGTCGTCCAGCGCGATGGCCGTCGAACGCGGTGTCGCGGCGGAAATCTCTCGGAAAGGAGAGGGATCCGGACTCGACCAGTCCGGTCGCCGCGACCACGTCGTCCGACTGAGACGTGCCGGACCAGCTCGGCGACGAAAAAGGGGTTGCCTGCGGACTCCCGCACGATCGCCTCGACCAGAGCCTCGCGGCCGGAAGAAATGCCGGCCTCGCCCAGCAAGGCGTGCGCCAGGGCACGGGTCTCGTCGGGGTCGAGCGGATCGACCGACAACTTCGCGCAGGTTGAGCGACGACGAGGTTGCCGACTCCTGATCGGGCTCCGGGTCGTGTCTGCCCGCCGGAGTGCGGTGCCTGGACTTGGAAGAGCGCTTGGAGGAACGGGCTGGTCGCGCGATCTTCGGTGCGATAGGCCCCGAGGAACAGGAGGACAGGGGCGTCGGGGGGCCGGAGCAGCTCGGCGATCAAGGCGGCGCTGTCGACGTCGCCCCATTGGAGGTCGTCGATGGCCAGGATCAGCGGCGTGCGGTCGCCCAGCCGGGCCAGCAGCTCGCGAAGGGCCGAGAAGGCGCGACGGCGCAGCTCCTGGGGATCCGGGCTCTCGAAGACCCGGCGCGGGGCCTGGCGCCGTGCCTCAACCTGCCGCAGGCCGGGGAAGACCCGCGCCAGCGAGGCCATGTCGCGCGGCAGGAGGGCCGCGACTTCGGCTTCCGGCAGGTGCCTCAGGTGCCGCCCGAGCGCATCGATCAGGCTGTCGAGGGCTTTGTAGGGGACCGACTCTCGCTCGTAGCAGCGGCCGGCCAGGACGACGGCGTCGCCCCGCTCGATCCGCTCGTCGAGGAAGCTCCGGAGCAACGCCGTCTTGCCGGCCCCCGATGGCCCGTGGAGGTAGAGGACCACGGTGCGGCCCCCGGTCATCGCGGCCAGGGCCTCATCGAGCGCCTGGCGATGGCGGCGCCGGCCGACCAGGGACAGGCCCTGACCGTGAGCCGACGAAGAGAGTTGAGGCGGCCGGATGTCAGGGTTCGAGGAATGCTCGTGGACGGGAGCCGAACTGCCCAGCCGGCGCAGCACGTCGCGTGCCGACGGACGATCCTCCGGCTGCCGCCGGAGCAGGTCGACGCACAAGGCGTTCAGGTCCTCGGGCACGCCGGGAGCCAGCTCGCACGGCGCCGGGGGCTCGAATCTCTGCTTGTCCATCAACACCGCGAAGGGCGCCGCCCAGGAATGGCAACCGGCCCGTGAGGGCCTCGAAGAGCATCACGCCCACGCTGTACCAGTCGGTGGCCGGCGAGACGGGCAAGCCGGCCGCCTGCTCGGGTGCCATGTAGGCGGCCGTGCCGAGGATGTGCTCCTCGGTGCTGTGGTGCCGGCCGTCGCTCCCTTGCTCGGCCACCAGGCCGAAATCGAGGAGCACGACCCGACCCTCGCGAGTGACGATCACGTTCGTCGGCTTGATGTCGCGGTGCAGCTTCCCCGCCGCGTGCAGCCACGCGATCCCGTCGGCGAGCTGGCGAGTCGCCGCGCGTAACCGGACTCGCTGGCCCGGCGTCAGGGGTTGCGCTTCGGCGGATGCCGCGCCCGGGCTCCCGGGACGCCGGCCTGGTCGTCGGGGGGCTTCGTCGCGGACGTACTGGAGGAAGTTCACTCCGTCGAGCAGCTCCATGGTGAGGAACCAATTCTGCCCATCGGAGATCAGCTCGTAGAGCGTGACGAGATTGGGGTGGGCGACGCCCAGGAGCGTGCGAAACTCGTGCTTGAAACGCAAGATCGCGGCGGCGCCGGCGCGGTTCATCACCTTGAGGGCGACCGGCCGGCGGCGCTCGCGGTCGTACGCGCGGAAGACGGTGCCCATCCCGCCGCTGCCGAGCACGTCCTGGATGTCGTAGCCCTCGAGCATCGGCCAGCCCGGGTCGGACGATGTCAGGCTCGCGGTCGAGATCCTCGGGCGGAGCCGCGGGGCTCCGGCAGCCGGCGCGCGCGAGGTCGGGTGGATGACAGGTCGCGGCTTCTCCGGAGTGGGTGTCCGGGCCCGGGGTCTCGAGGTCGAACGAGGCGCTGGAGAGATTCGAGCGTGAAGGGCTGGCCGGACTGGAGGGCCCGGTGGACATCGAACTGGGCGCGGAGGTCTGCGGCGTACTGCGGGAAAGCGCCGGAGGTATTCGTCCAGCTCGGGCGATTCGCCGTCCTCCTCGCGGAGGACGACCTCGTTGTAAATCAGGTCGAGCAGCTCGTCGTCGTCGAGCGTCGGCGGCGGGAATTCTTCGGAGAAAGGCCTCGACGGACAGCCGTTCTCCGTCGCGCCAGCACTGGCGATGATGCTGGACGAGCGAGAGCGGAGCCTGCGCGCGAAACAACCGGGGCATCGTCTTCGGTCAGCGGCGGGCGAGATCCGTCGGATTCGCGGCTCGTGCTCATCAAGGCGATTCATCCAATCCCAGTTCGTGCGCGACGCGATCGACGGCGCGGGCCAGCCGCTTGCGGATCGCCTCGGGGCTCGAGCCCAGCTCGGTGGCGATCTGGGCCCACTGGCCGCCCTGCTTCGCGACAATCCAGGATTCGCTTCTCCTCGGGAGAGAGACGCCGCAGGGCTTCTTCCAGCAGCTCGCGCGCCGCGAGATCGCGGCTGGGCGTTGGGTCATGCCCGGCGATCCGCTCGGGCCATGTGGTCCGCCTCAGCCGTCGCGATCGTCCGGGGCCGCCGCGACCCGGCGAAAGTCGCGCCGGGCCGCCCCGTGGCCCTTCACCTGGCCGGCGAGCTTGTTCCGCGTCATCGTCGCCAGGAGCCTGAGCAACTGATCGGGCGTCTCCAGCTCGTACTGGCCGAGGGCGGCGCGGACGAAGAAGCTCGCCATGACCGACTGGCAGATGTCCATCGAATCGAGCAGGCGGTTCAATCGCGTGTCGACGAGCCGGACCCGCGCCGCGCGACGGATCGCCGGCTCGTAGTGCCGGACCAGCTCGGCCGCCGCCTGCTCATCGCCCGCTCGAACCCGGGCGATCAGCGCCTGGAACGACTCTGGACTTGACGGTGACTCCGACATGGCCCCGGCGACCTCCCGGGTCATCAAGCCTGACGCTGTGGACTGGCCGATCCGCCCGCGCCGTGTGGCTGCGGCCCACATTCTCGCACAGGGCCTCGTCGAATTTCTATCGATTTTCGGTCGACGGTTCCTCGAACGGCATAGAGAGCTGTCGGCGCACTTCATCCAAGTCGCTTCACGGTCGATGGCATCTTGTGCGGGACCGCGTTTCTGAGCTGGCGGTCGGGAAGGTGGATGTGGCCCGTTAGCAGCGATAATTTACCAGACACAGACGCTATGTCGGTCAGCCAAATGATGCATCTGAAAATAATTCGATACTTCCAATATAGCGCACGGATGAACAGAAAGCACGTTGCGCCCAAGAGGCCACTAAAGATGACGACAGCACCCGTCACTTCAGGGCGTAGCATCACCGCACCGCCGGGTTCTGCCAAGCAGCAGCCCAGGAACCCCGCGCATGCACCGAGAGCGCTCCCTCGAGCGTCGCCGCCAATGACTCCGAGAAGGATGCCGGGAATCAAGAGCACGATCATTCCGCCGATCATCATGGACACGATCTCGATGCCACCGCCCTTTCTTTCGACTCCAACGACGCCGATCACGGCTCCAATCAACAGCCAGGTCAACGCGAGGATTAAGACCCGGTTCCTCAGCAGCATTTGAAGTCGTCGATCGTGCATCCGAATCTCCAGACCGTTGCCTGTCGTGCTATGAGAAACATAGAACATATTCCCTTCACCGCAGCGAACGGGTCGGTTGATCCTGTCCAGTCGCACCGGCTATCACGCTCGGAAGCAACCAGATTGAACAGGATTGTCGTTTGAGCGATTCTCCCGCGCAAACGAAATACAAACTGGGTCAAAAACGAACCAGAGCCCTGGATGATGTGTCGCACTGTCGCTAAAAGTATCGGGACGAGTCCGCTCGACAGTCGGTCAAACGCAGTCGGCAGGACTTTTTCTCCGCGGACAAATACTTCCTGCAGCATGAGGACTCAGAATGAATACACACATGAAGCGCATGCTTCGCGCCATGTTCTGGGCGGACCAGCAGATGCTGGCGGCGATACGCGATTGTCCGCCAGCGCAAGCCGAGGCCCTACCACTCTTGGCGCATGTCTTGGGCGCTGAGCACGTCTGGCTATCGCGGCTGCAGAATCAGCCGGCTAATCACCCGGCATGGCCGACGTTGACTTTGATCGAATGCGAAAAGCTCGCAAACGAAAACTTTGCGGGATATGAGTCGTTCGCGAGCGGACTCGACGATAACAACCTCACTTCTTTGATTTCGTATCGCAATTTCCGTGGGGACGAGCTTACGAACTCAGTGATCGACCTCCTGACGCACGTCGTTGTGCACGGTGCATACCACCGCGGCCAGATTGCCAAATCACTGGGACGTGCAGGGGTCGCGGCTGTGAACACCGATTACATCACGTTCTTGCGAGCCGTAGGGCCCGACGGCGCATGACTCGCTTGAGAAATCATTGCCTGGGCACTTTCATTCGCCGTTCGTTATTACCTGGCGCTCGAGCGTTCACATGAGTTCGGGCGGGGCGATTCCGCCGTCGACCAAGCGAATCGGCCGGCCATCGGTGCTTCGTATTTGGTGTCTGGATCGATGCCCAGCTTTTTGTAGAGCAGGCACGCCAAATCCGCCGGAGTTACGGGCCGCTCGGCGGGCGCATCGCCGCCAGCATCGGTCCGGCCGATCACGAGCCCACCCGGTACTCCCGCGCCGAAGAACAACACTGAGTTGGCCCGGCCATGATGGTCGCGGCCCGCGTTGGGATTGATCTTGGGCGTGCGGCCGAATTCTCCCATCATCACGACGAGCGTGCTGTCGAGCAGGCCCCGTTCCGAGAGGTCTTCCACGAGCGCTGCCACCCCCTTGTCGAGCGGCGGCGCCAGTGTGTTTTTGATCGTCGGAAAGTTTTGCGCGTGGGTATCCCAACCGAGCGGGCCGGTGCCGCGATCGTTAAAAGTCACGAACGAAACGCCCGCCTCGATCAGCCTACCGCGACAAGAGCAGCGACTGACCCACTGTCGTGCGGCCGTATTTCTCGCGCACGGAGGTCGATTCTTCGTTCATCCGAAATGCTGCCTGGGCCGCATTCGAGGTTAACAGCGAATAGGCCCGTTCGGCGAACTGGTCGCGGCTGGAGGTCAATGGTGTCGCCTGGCACGTCATGGGCGAAATCGTCGAGCTTCCTGACCATGTCGCGGCGACGCAGCAGCCGCTCGAGCGTCAACTTGTCGGGAGGTGTCAGGTTCTGAACCCGGAAGCTGTCCTGGTTGGGATCGCCGGTCACCGAGAAGGGGTCGTAGGCCGGCGTCAGATAATCCGCTCGAGGCGAAGATCGGGCGCGTCGGGAACGGCGACAAACGGCGGGAGCATGCCGCGCGTTGCCTCGCGAACCTTGGACACGACGCTACCGTACCCCGGATAAACCAGCGCCGGTGACGGGCGATAGCCGGTCAGCATGTGGTGGGCGGCGCGGTCGTGGTCGGCCTCGGGCGAGGTCATGCTCCGGATCAAGGTGACCCGGTCCATGACCTTGGCCAGATTGGGGAAGACCTCGCTGATTTGCAAGCCCGGGACCGAGGTGGCGATCGGCTTGAATTCGCCGCGGACGTCGACGGCGGCCTCGGGCTTGGGGTCGAAAGTGTCGATGTGCGACGGCCCGCCGGCCAGCCAGATCAGGATGCAATTCTTGACCTTGGCAGAATCGTCGGCCTTCGTCGATCCGGCCATGGCCGTGATCCGGAACCATTCATCGAGGCCCAGCCCGAGAAAACCCAGTGAACCGATTCGAAGGACCTCGCGGCGGTTGGGACCACGACACGGCTGCCGGCTCGGAATCGAAGACATCGGTCAATTCCCTTTCGGAACAGTCACTAAGGTTCCGGAACGCGGCTTGCTAGTGCTTTGGCAATTCCGGAACCCAGCGATCACCAAGTACGCGATCAGTGGTTAAAGGCAAACTCCCGCGAGTTCAACAACGCCCAGAAGAGGTCTTCGGCGGCCTCTCGTTTCGAGGAAGCCTGGTTGAGCTCGGCCGCCCAGTGCGAGAGCTCCTCGGCCGTCGGAGGCCGGCACACGGTTCGGAAATAGAGGTTTTCCACGAGCTCTTCAGGCTCGAGCTCGAGCTTCAGCACGCTTGCGAGATAACCGTTCAAGCTCGCGACCTTGCTCTCGATCGACTTCGCCGCCGATCAAGAGCAAGGCCAGCCGCAGCGAAAGAGCCGGCGCGGGGGTCGATGCGCACGCCGTTGTTCGGGGACAGCGGCCGAACGTGTCGAGGATCGTGTTGGCCGTCATCGGATCGGGCAAATCGATCACCCGCCGCGCCACGTCCTGAAATCGATTGGCGACGTCGGTCGCCTGGGCCAGTGCGTCGGCCATCTGGTGGGCCGTCAGGGGGCGAGCGCAACTGGTGCGAAAAGAGCCGCGTGTCGCGTTCGTTGCCCGGCACTGTCGCCGACGACAGGCCATAGGTCTTCGGAAACGGCGATGGTGCGGACCAGGTCGCGTAGGTCGAATTTGCTGGTCGACGAAATGGCGCGCCAGGGCATCGAGCAACTCGGGATGGACCGGCGGATTGGCCCGGCTCATGTCGTCTGGCGGATCGACCAGTCCCTTGCCGAAGAGCTGCGCCCAAACCCAGTTGGCCGTCGCCCTGGCGAAATAGGGGTTTTCCGGGGCCGTCATCCACGCGGCGAGCGCCTTGCGCGGATCTTCGTTGGCGGCGACTGCCACGGCCTTGCCGTCCAGCAGCCGCGGCTCGACCGGCTGTTTGGTACGCAGATGAACGACCTTGCCCTTGGGATTGATCGTGATGGTCGTGCGTCCCATCATCGCTCCGCCGCCACCGCCGCGCTGCACCTTGGCGAAAAACGACGCCAGGCCGAAGTAGGCATCTTGGGTCCACACGTCGAATGGATGGTCGTGGCACTGGGCACAGCGGATGCGAAGGCCCAGGAATCGCTGGGCCGTCAGCTCGGCCTGGACGTTGGGCTCGATCGCAGTCCATCGCGTAATTGACCGGCCCGCCGGTGTCGATATCGGTTGGGATCGCCGACTGCGGTCAGCAGGGTCCGGACGACCTCGTCCCAGGGCTCATTCTTTTTCAAACAGCGATCGACCCAGGCCTGGTAGCGGTAAGCTCCGTTGTTCTGCCGCGCCGAGCTGATCTGGAGCAGGTCCCCCAGCTTGATGCGCCAGAAGGCCGACGAACTCGGGACTGGCGAGCAATCGGTCGATCAGCTTTGATGCGCTTGTCGGGGTCGTGATCGGCGAGGAAGCGGCGGATCTCTTCGGGGGCCGGCTGCTCGCCGGTCAGGTCGAGCGAGACGCGGCGAAGAAACGCGGCATCGCCGGCCGGCGGACTCGGCGGTACCTTGAGCGACTCGAGCCGCTTGAAAAGCTCGTCGTCGATGAAGTTTCGCCGCTTGACCTTGGAAAAGTCGAAGGCGAGGCCGGGATTGATGACCGTCGACAGCCGCGAGCTCAGGACAAACGACTGGTAGCGAATGATCAAGTCGGTCTCGGACCGGCGCAAAAGTGCCGCCTGGCCTTGCGGGGTCACCGAGGCGGCCGCGTCGTCGTTGACGCGATACAGGCGCCAGCCGGGTCACGTCGCGCTCGTGGCCGTCCTGATAGTGTGCCAGTCACGCGGAGCTGCCGCGGGCCCGGCTCGGCAAAAGGATCGGCGCCGGGCTCGACAGACAACCCGCACGACCGGCCCGTGCGATTTGCCGCGACGTTCCGGCGCTCCGTCGCGAACCCACGCCAGCAACGTTTGATATTCGGGCGAGCCGACCGTCAATCGCCGGCCGCCGCCGTGGGGGACTGTTCCCGTGACCTTGGCGAGGAACAGGCTCTGCTTCGGGAACCAGCCGCGACAGCCGGCGCTGGCCGCCGTCACGCGCAAGCGCTTGAAAGTCGCCGGCCCGGTCGTAGCCGAAAAGTGAGAGATGAAATCCGTTCTGGCCGTCGGCCTTGCCGTGGCACGCCCCCGTGTTGCAGCCCAGCCGGGTGAAAATCGGCACGATGTCCTCGGCGAAATCCCACGAGCGCGTTGACCGCGGTTCGAGCGTGATCCGCGCCGTGGCCGACTGACCCTCGAGTGCGGCCTGTCACCGTGACGACGCCCTGGCCTCGCCGGCCGGAGATAACCCCCTGGCTCGAGCTCGACCATACCCGGCGGATCAACCGTCCACTGCGACCTGGGACGTCAGGTCTCGGCCTTGCCGTTCTCGTTTCGAGCCGCCAGGAGTTGCAAACCGGGATCGTCTGCCGTTATGGTAAACGATCTCGGGCGAAATCCGCAGGGCTGGCCTTGGCCGGTTCGACCGGTCGCAGAGCCGCGCGGTCGGCTTGCCGCTCGTGACTGTCAGTTGGGAGCTTTCGCATCGGAAGTCGCGGGCAATCCCCGCGGTCGACGGAACCTGCGGCGTGCGACGGTCGCGCCGGCGTTCGGGCGGCTCCTGACAACCGATGTAAAGGACCAAACTCGCGGCCAGGCCCGCTCGCAAAATCAGGCGACGACCGGACATTTCATCGACTCCTGCCGTCGAGAACGAAGACGTGCGGTGAAAACGACAAACGTCAGTGATTTGATTCATCCTAATCGGATAGGATCGGAAACTCAAGCAGATTACTGAAATCGAGTGCCATGTTTTCTGGGGAGTAGACTGATGGGCAAAGGTGACAGGCGATCCAAGCGAGGCAAGATCTTCCGGGGGACATACGGCAAGAAGCGTCCCAAGCCGCAGGAAGAACGGAAAAAGGCCAAGGCGGCTGCTGCCCAGTCGTAGCCCTGGCAGTCGTGAACCGCGGCGCATCTCCGTTGTCAAGAGGCAAAGTCGACGTCGGAACCATGTTCGCTGTGGCTCGCAAGAAGAGGGGTCGATTAAAATCACCCGTCCGCGCCGTCCGAACGTCATCGTGCCTCGACCAGGCGCGTGTCTTTCGGATGATTCTATAGTCTGGGAAATGGGCTTACCCGGACCGGATAGTGGGACGGAGGTGGAAGGAGTGTTCCAGCCATGGCAAAGCTACGGCTGCTGAAGACGGGACACGGCGACCTAACTCTGGCCGAGTGGGACAAAGATCGCCCCGAAACGATCGTCGCGGCGGAAGCCGCGTTCGCCGAACATTGCACGGCGGGGCGTCTGGCCTTTCGTCTCGACGGGCCGGGTCGTTCGACGCCGATCCGGCAATTTGAAAAATCGGCGCCGGAAATCCTGATCGTGCCGGCGATCCAGGGAGGCTGATGCCGTATACCTGGCCGCGCGGTCACTGCCCGATTCCAGCCACGGCCGTTCTCAAAGGGCTAGATAGACCGTTCGTGGCGGGAGCGATATCTCAAAATGTGAGAGCATCGGTCATGATCCGAACGGGATACCTGCGCTGGGAAATCGATGTCCAGGACGTCCGGAGCCAGGACGACGCCCAGTCGCGTGAGGTCATCTTCCTCGCCCGGCCCAGCTTCCGGGTGGTTCGGGTCAAACAGGCCAGCCATGCCGACGCGGCGGAACGGTTCGTCCGGGGCGAGGGCACCTACGACTCGGTCTTGCGAACGCTCGATCGCGACGGCGGCGAGACCGACGTGCGGGTGCCGAATGTCGGCCCGCGGCCGTTCCGCTACTCGGAAAGCGACCGGGCGAGGCTCCCGCGTTACTGGATGGAAAAACTGCAGCGCGAGGTCGGCGCCTTCGCCCACGAGGTCGTGCGCACGGCGCTCGTCATTTCCCCAGCTGGTCATCTCGAGTCCGGCTCTCCGGGCCGGGTATGCGCGACTTGTGTCGTGGGAGATCTTCCGGGTAATCGAAGGCAAGAGCCAGCCTGGCGCCACCGAGGAGAACGAGCCGATGCGGCTGGACGCGTCGAGCTATCAGGAAGGAGTACCGGAGCTGGTCGCCGCCGAGCTGGTTCGGAACGTTGTCGAACCCAAAGAGTTCCACGAGTTCTGCCAGTTTGATTGCCTGACCGTCTTAAACGGCGACAAATACTACCGCATCCCACGCCGGCCTCACGCGCTGATCGAAGTGTGGGACGCCAAGACCCGCCGCGCCGTCAGCCGGCTCTGCGTCGTCTTTCAGGACCCGGGCATGCCCCCGTCCGACGAAGTCGTGATGAAATATCTGCTCGCCAAGCACCAGCCCGATCAGCTCTGGAAAGTGGGGATCCGGTTCAGTCCGCCGACCGGCAAATTCGAGGTCACGCCCCCGCGGCGCTGGTCGCTCGACTAGACGCAATCGTTCTGCCGCCAGATTGTATCGGTGAACGATTTCATGCCCCTGTAGTGTGCGGCTCGCGGCAGCGAGCAAGCCACAAGGTCACGGTTTCTTGGCGGCCGCGGCACTTGCGGGCACCGGTTCCGCGAGCAGTACGCGGACCACATCCGTGATCAGTTCCGGGGTTTGTGCCGAATTCTCGGTGACGAGCAACCGCACCTTGCCTGCACGGTCGACAATCAGCGATGTGGGGAATCCGCGCCACCCAGGCACCTGCTTGACCGTTGGTTCATCCCCAAGCAGACAGGGATAAGGAACGCCGTTACTCTCGACGAATTTCTTAACCAGCTCGACTGCCTCTGACTCACTCGCGGCTGCCCGTTCATAACTGAGCCCGATGATTTCCAGACCGCGCGGATGGCGCTGCTTGTAGAGTTCGGTCAGGAACGGAATCGCCTCGCGGCAGGGGCCACACCAGGTCCCCCAGAAGTCGACCAAGACGACTTTCCCCTTGAAGTCTCGTAATGACACCTTTTTGCCATTCAAGTCGGGCAGGGTGAATTCGAAGGGAATATCGGGCGGCGTTTCGATTGCTTTCTTGACGCGCTCGACGAGACTTGGCGAGCCTGCGTTCATCGTCGGCTTGCTGGGCCGCTTGAAACTGTGGCGTGGCCTTGAGCAATGCGAGGGAAGGCTCGGACGCAACCTTGTCGAAGGAATCAAATCCCAGCTCCGACGCTTCCTCGACGGTGGCCACAGCCTCGCTGATACGGCCTTTTTCCGCCAAGATCTGAGTATTACGGAAGAGAACTCGAGCGAGCAATTCCCTTTCGTGAGGTTTGAGATTGTCATATGCACGCGAGAGCGCATGGGCGATCTTACTGGCTTTGTCATCATGGACCGCACTTTCGTCGGGCGATTTCGCGTTCTTCGAT
This sequence comes from uncultured Isosphaeraceae bacterium, assembly GCA_963850935.1. GTDB lineage: Bacteria > Planctomycetota > Planctomycetia > Isosphaerales > Isosphaeraceae > CAWFRS01. Next base: position 9,031 of record CAWKNT010000018.1, on the reverse strand, counting down.
AGTTCCAAAGCCACGGACGCCCTGCCGAAAAGAGCCTCCCGATGGATTGGCTCGATGGCCAAGAGTCGGTCGAGCTGCTCGGCCCCAGCCGCAGGATCCTTCTGTGCCGTTCGCAGCGCGATCCTCAGGCGTTTTTCGACGTCGTTGGTGCCAAACCTCGTATCGATCGAGTCAGACCCGCGCGCCCCGCGGCGGCCGGATCCTCGAGCGCCGCCTTCGTATCGGACTGGCTCAAAGCGCTGCCAAGGTTCTGTTCCGCCCGGGCCGCGGCAGCCTTGGCGTCAGAAGGACCTGGATAAAAGGGGGACACGCCGGGATCGGGCTGGAGCGGCGCTTCTTCAGCACAGCCCGCCAGAGCCAGCCAGGCCCAACCATAGACCAAGATCGCGGAACCACTCCTCGACCCGAACCGACGCAAACGCATGAGCTGCTCCAGTCATTTTTTGTCGAAGGAGGCTATGGCCGCCGCCTCGCTGTCGTAAATAGAGACAACCTTGTCGAGCCCGACAATCTCAGCTCCGAGGCGGAGGCCTGGCTCCATGTTGCATAGCGCAATTTGGCGCCCGAGGGCGGTTACCCGGTTCACCAGCTTGAACAGAACGGCAAAGCCGGTGCTGCTTAGGTAATTGATGTGGTGAAAGTTGACCACAATTTGCGTCGCCCAATCCTGTGCCGACACGAGCGAGAGCTCAGCGCCGAGCTCGCGTGCAGCCGCGGGTCCCTGCAAATCCTTGGTAAGGATCTCGACAATAACAATGTCGTTCACCCGCGAAAGATGAAGATGTTGGAAGTCGGACGTGGCGGACATTGTTGGTCCCTCGATCGGTTGCAGCGCGTTCGACCCGGCCTTCCGAACATGCCTGTCGTATACTTTAGTCATCACACCCGATCAATCGCCAGCCAAAGTAGCCGGTGTCGCCTGCGAGGAATCTGCAGCCATCCCGGCTGACGATGACTGCCGGAACTCTGATTGAGACATTGGTGAGATCGCGAGTGCTTCAGTCGGCAATAGTCTGCCACGTTAGCCGGTGGCGACGACACCGTGACGATGCTTCAAACCCACACAGCCACGACTTGTACCAGATCACGGGAATCCCTATAGTTCAGGTGGGTCGTTTGAGACCAAACACCGGCCGCGCACACGCGTGATTTCAGAGGATTTGCCAGCCGCAGGGGCTGCAACTGCCGCGGGCAGCGGAACGACCGTGCCGCGGAACTGGGAATGCGGATGGAGCGTAGCGACTCACTCACTCATGTCGTGATTCTCGGCTCGACGGGCTCGATCGGGCGGAGCGCCATGAGCGTGATCGAGCATGACGGCGGGGCCCGGCTCAAGGCATGGGGCTTGAGTGCCCATGCGCGCTGGAAAGTGATGGCCGAGCAGGCCATTGCGCACCGGCCTCGATTTGTCGCCGTCGCCGATCCCGAGCTGGCTCCGCTCGCTCGAAGGCGAGCTGCGCGGCACGGGCGTCGAGGTGCTGGCGGGCCTGGATGGCATCATCCGGATGGTTCAGGACCCCGCAGACCGACCGCGTCTTGAGTGCGATCGTGGGGGCGGTCGGCCTGCGCGGGACCTGGGCGGCTCTGGAAGCCGGCAAGATCGTCGCCCTGGCCAACAAAGAGACGCTCGTCGTCGCCGGACCGCTGATCATGGAGCTGGCGCGCGCTCGCGGCGAACGCAAATCCTGCCGGTCGACAGCGAACACTCCGCCATCTTCCAGGCCTTGAAGGCGGGCGCACGCACGGACGTCCGCCGCGTCATCCTGACGTCGTCCGGCGGCCCGTTTCGCGGGTCGCACCCGCAAGCGAACTGACGGACGTCACGCCCGAAGACGCCCTGAAGCATCCCACCTGGCGGATGGGCCCAAAGATCACGATCGACTCGGCCACCCTGATGAACAAGGCGCTCGAGGTGATCGAGGCGCGCTGGCTGTTCGAGCTCGAGCCCGAGCAAGTGGAGGTTGTGATCCATCCCGAGAGCGTGGTACATTCGATGGTCGAGTTTGTGGATGGCAGCGTCATCGCACAGCTCTCTCCGCCCGACATGCGATTGCCCATCCAGTACGCCCTGACTTATCCGGCTCGAACGCCGGGAGCCGGAGAGCGGCTCGATCTGGGACAGTCGTTTTCCCTCCACTTCGAGCCGCCGGACCGGGAGACGTTTCCCGTGTTTGGATTTAGGATATGAAGTGATGAGGCGGGGAGGGACGGCCGGGGCGGCGCTCAATGCCGCCAACGAGGCCGCGGTCGCGCGGTTCCTGAAGGGGGAAATCGGCTTTCTCGACATTGCCCGGGTCTGTCGTGCCGCGCTCGACCATCATACGTTTGATCCTCGGCCCACGCTCGACGCACTCTGGAACGTCGACGCCTGGGCACGACGGGAGGTTGACCGTTGGAAAGCCTGAATTCTCTCCTCACCATCGCCAAGGTCGCCCTGGGACTGGGCTTTGTCATCTTCATCCATGAGCTGGGCCACTTCCTCCTGGCCAAGTGGAATGGGGTCAAGGTCGAGAAGTTTTCGATCGGCTTCGGGCCGACGCTATTCGGCTGGCGGCGGGGCGAGACCGAGTACGTCCTGGCGGCCCTTCCCCTGGGAGGCTTCGTCAAGATGCTCGGCGAAGGCCCCGATGAGCAAGAGAGCAAGTCGACCGATCCCCGGGCTTACCCCAACAAGTCGGTCAGCGCCCGCATGGCGATCATCTCGGCCGGCGTGATCATGAACCTGTTCCTCGCGGTCGCTTGCTTCAGTCTATTACTACGGGAGGAACGCCACGAGCTATCCGCCGTGCTGGGAGGCGTCAGCGCCGGGTCGCCTGCCTACGAGGCGGGCCTGCGCCCGGCGACGAGATCGTCGCGATCGACGATCGCCGTAACCTCGGCTTCACTCGAGCTTGACGAAGAAGGTCTTGTTCAGCGCGCAGGGACAGGTCCTCCACTTCCAGGTGAAGCGACCGGGTCACGAAGGATTGATCGGCCTGGACATCCAGCCGCGCCGCGAAGCCACCGGCGATCGCCCCGACGATCGGAATCTGGCGAGGTCGACAGCCTGGAGATCGGCGGTTTCGAGCCACCGCCGGGAATGGTAAACCCACCCAGATTATCACGCGCTCGAGGCGAAGGAGCGCGAATCGAAGGTCGACGTCCTGGTCGCGGCCGGCCCGGCCGGTGAAGAGCCGGTGCATCTTGCCGACAAGTATGGATACGATCGCCTTCTCGCCACGCAACGCCGAGTCAGCCGATCACGCACATGATCGAGCGCAGGCCGGTCTCGCCGTCGCGAGGCACGGTGCTGCGATCGAGCACTTCGAGCTGACGCTCCCCGACGAATCACTTTGTCGATTTCGGCCTCCGCCTGGAGATCGAGCCGATCAGCGGCAATCCGCAAAGACTCGCCCGCGGAAACGGCCGGATTCCGCAAGGGAGACCGGATCGTCAAGGTCGACGGGCGAGACGATTTCGACCCGTTGCAGCTTGCCCGGCCTCTGCTTCGCCAGGCCGGCAAGCCGATGACCTTCGAGGTCGAGCGCGACGCCGGCGCCGGCCAAGCGGCAAGACGCAAACCCTGACCGTGACGCCCGACGACACGCCCCCCAGGACCGAGTTCGCTCTGCCGGACGAACGAGCCGGTCGATGTCGCGGGGCTGGGTCTCTGCTATCCGGTCCGCACCCATGTCGTCGGCGGTGCGGCCTGATTCACCGGCGGCCAAGGCGGGCTTGAAGCCGGGCGACGTGATCAACGCGCTCGTGCCATACCGCCCGTCGAAGCCGAGCCCCGGGCACGCGGTTGCGGGCGTGGGTTCCGCAGTCTCTTGGGCTGGGACCAAGGTCGAACGACCCGAGACCATCGAGTTCAACGAGGAGTCTCCCGACTGGTTCGCGGCTTCATGCAGCTTCAGAACCTGCCCCTTCAAGAAGTCGAGCTGACCGTCAACAACGCGTCCAAGCCGATCAAGATCACGCCCGAGCGTCGATCCAGACTGGTTCAACCCCACCGCGGCCTTCAGTTCTACAGCGTTGGTTCGACACGCTGCCCCCGCAAGACCTCGGCGCCGCGCTCCAGAGCGGCTACGACGAGACGATCGAGAATATCGTCATGGTCTACTCGATCTTCCGCAGCCTGGCGGAGACGGCGAGTCAGCCCCAAGCAGCCTGGGCGGCCCGATCATGATCGCCAGGTGGCCTACTCCGCGGCGGGCTCGAGCTTCACCGAGCTGATCTATTTCCTGGGCATGCTCAGCATCAATCTGGCCGTCCTCAATTTCCTGCCGATCCCGCCCCTGGACGGCGGCCAGATGCTCTTCTTGATCGCCGAGAAGGTCCGCGGCCGCCCGCTGCCCGAATCGGCCTTGATCGCCGGGACCTATCTGGGCCTGATCCTGGTGCTCTCGCTTGATGGTGTTTGTCACCTATCAAGATGTCTTCCGTCTGTTCACGGGTTGACTTGGCCGAAGCCCTCGATGTCTCGGTCAATCGGTGGCGGAGGTGCTCCTGCGACCTGCGAGGCCGTCGTCGAGAGGTCGTTCCATGGGAGTGCTGCGAGATCGACTGGTGCTGGGCGATGGCCGGCTCGCCTGCGCGTCGAGTGGAGCCGTCGGTGACCGAGGTCGTCGACCGCCTGGCCGGGACCGATTCGCCCGTCAAGCTGATCGGCCGGGCGGGCTGGCCGCCGCCGACTTGATCGCCGCCCTCGCGCACGCCGCGCTGGGAGACGACGACTCGACTGGGCCCGCCCTTGGTACAGGCCAAGCCGCGCAATCGCCGCGCTCTTGCTCGCTCACTTGTCCGAGCCCGCCTGGGTCGCGGTCTTTCCCGGCGCGCCTCACCGTGCGAGGCTCTGCCTTGCCGCCGGCCTCCTCCAGATCCACGACTTCTGGGACGCCAGCCACGACGCCGCCCAGCAGGCCGACGACCAGGGAGAACGCGCGTGCTCGGCCTACTGGCACGGCATCGCCCATCGCCGCGAGCCCGACGCCGGCAACGCCGCCTACTGGTTTCGCAGGGTCGGCAAACATCCCATCTTCAAACCGCTCGCCGAGGCAGGCTCGCCCGTTGCTCGATCGAGCATGGCGACTCGCAGCTCGCCGGCCGCTTGATCTCCGGCGGTGCCTGGAACGCGACCGCCATGATCGACCTCTGCACCCAGGCACGGCCGGGCACGCCCGACGAGACGCTGCTGCGCCGGCTTCAGCGCCTGGAGATGTGGCTCTTGCTCGAGGCGACTTACGCGGCGATCGCCGGGTAGTCCCCGTAGTGATCGACTGGCGGCGATGTTAGAATCGCCGGCTGAGCACGAACGGCAAATCGGGAAGCCCGAGGACATTCGCCATGGCCACCGGTATTCACGACCTGGACACGTTGCCTCCCGCCCACCTGGATCCCGACGCGGCCAAGTTTTACGAAGTCGTCGACGGCCAGATCGTGGAGAATCCACCGATGGGTGCGCGGGAATCGATCCTTGCCTCGTTTCTGCTGGATTTGATGGGCCCGTTCGCCAGGTCGAATCGGCTGGGCCGCGTGGTGACCGAAACGCTTTTCTTGATCGATCGCGCCCGCAAACTGAAGCGTCGCCCTGATGTCGCCTTCGTCTCGGCCAAGCGCTGGTCCTTGAAGCGCCGAGTGCCTGATACGGAGTCGTGGGACGTGGTTCCCGACTTGACGGTCGAGGTCATCAGCGAATCCAACTCCGCCAACGCGGTCGCGAGGAAGATCGAGGAGTACTTTCAGGCCGGAGTGAGCATGGTCTGGGTCATTTATCCCAGTCACGAGCAAGATCTACGTCTACGACTCGCCGACGCAGGTTCGCATCCTTCAGCTTGGGGACGAGCTCGACGGCGAAGGAGTTATCCCCGGGTTCCGCGTCCCTTTGTCGACACTGTTCGAGTCGGAAGAAGAAACCGAAACGTCAGCCCAAGGCAGATTAATCGAATATGACCTCTGATCACGGCGGCGGATCGATCACCAGCGTCCTTCAAGAGACGCGGAGCTTCCCTCCTCCCAGCGAATTCGCCAGCAAGGCCCTGATCGGCAGCATGGCCCAGTACGAGGCCCTCTGGAACCGGGCCAAGGATGACCCCGAGGGCTTCTGGGGCGAGCACGCACGGATCCTGGACTGGGACAAGACCGTGGGACAAGGTGCTGGACTGGCAGCCCCCGTTCGCGAAGTGGTTTGTCGGCGGCCAGCTCAATGCCTCGTATAACTGCGTCGACCGCCACTGCGACGGGCCCGACCAAGAACAAGGCCGCCATCATCTGGGAAGGCGAGCCCGGCGATCGGCGTGTCTTGCGCTATCAAGACCTCCAGCGCGAGGTGTCGAAATTCGCCAACGTGCTCAAAGGGCTGGGAGTCCAAAAAGGGGACGTCGTCGCGGTCTACATGCCGCTGGTACCCGAGCTGGTCATCGCCCTCCTGGCCTGCGCCCGGATCGGTGCGCCGCACACCGTGATCTTCGGCGGTTTCAGCGCCGAGTCGCTTTCGGGACGGATTCAGGACTGCAAGGCCAAGGTCTTGCTCACCGCCGATGGCGGTTATCGCCGCGGCAAGCTGGTCCCGCTCAAGGAAAACGCCGATGCCGCCGCGGCCTTGTGCCCCACCCTCAAGCACATGGTCGTCTACCGGCGGACCGGCACGCACGGTCAACTGGTCGCCGGGCCGCGACCACTGGTGGCACGAGCTGGAAGCCAACGCCTCGTCGCACTGTCCCCCCGAGCCGCTCGACAGCGAGCATCCGCTCTACATCCTCTACACCTCGGGATCGACGGGCAAACCCAAGGGCATCCTCCACACCACGGGCGGCTACCTGGTCGGCACGACGCTGACTTCCAAGTGGGTCTTCGACCTCAAGGACGACGACACCTACTGGTGCACGGCCGACGTCGGCTGGGTGACGGGCCACTCTTACCTGGTCTACGGTCCGCTGTCCAATGGCGCCACCTGCGTCATGTACGAGGGAGCACCCAACTGGCCCGACGAGGGCCGATTCTGGAAGATCATCGAAGACTACCGGGTCACGATCCTCTACACCGCCCCGACGGCCATCCGCACGTTCATGAAGTGGGGCGAGCAGTTCCCCCGCCGCCACGACCTGTCGAGCCTGCGGCTCCTGGGCACGGTCGGCGAGCCGATCAACCCCGAGGCCTGGATGTGGTATCACAAGGTCATCGGCGGCGAACGGTGTCCGATCGTCGACACCTGGTGGCAGACCGAAACCGGTGCCATCATGATCTCGCCGCTGCCCGGTGCGACTCCCACGGTGCCCGGCTCGGCGACGCGACCGCTGCCTGGCATCGTTCCCGAGATCGTCACCAAGGACGGCAAGCCCTGCCCGGCCAACCACGGCGGCTTCCTGGTCATCAAGCAGCCCTGGCCGTCGATGTTGCGAACGCTGTACGGCGACGACGAGCGCTACAAGACACAGTACTGGAGCGACATCCCCGGCTGCTACTTCACCGGCGACGGAGCCAGGCGCGACGAGAACGGGAACTACTGGATCATGGGCCGCGTCGACGACGTCTTGAACGTCGCCGGCCACCGGCTCTCGACCATGGAAGTCGAGAGTGCCCTGGTCAGTCACCCGTTCGTGGCCGAAGCCGCCGTCGTGGGCAAGCCCGACGACTTGAAGGGGCAGGCGATCGCCGCCTTTGTCACCCTCGAATCCGGCCATCAGCCCAGCGAGCAATTGCGTCAGGAGCTGCGCGCCCACGTCACCAAGGAAATCGGCGCACTCGCTCGACCCGACGAGATCCGCTTCACCGACGCCCTGCCCAAAACACGAAGCGGCAAGATCATGCGGCGCTTGCTCCGCGATATCGCCGCCGGAGTCGAAAGCACCGGCGACACGACGACGCTCGAAGACCTGGCCGTGCTGGCCAAGCTGCAGCAAAAGGACCAGGACGAAGAGTAAGGTGCAATCCGTTACAAGTAACGATTGCCACTTTGGGTTTGGTGGGGCTGTTTGTTGGCGTGATTGCGCAGGGCGTCAATTCCGCGTCGCGATCGTCGTTCGTTTCAGTCAAGCCTTCGGACTTAGTGACCAAAACCATGCTGCCTGGTTTTTCCCATTGCATTATAGCGCCCATGTTCGCGAGCGCGTGCTCGACTTATCGCGGCGTTTTTCTTATCAATGAGTCCCAATTTGAACACGATGTTCTAGTGTTCGAGTTGCGGTCCGTGTGGCCACACGATCCGTGTCGATCCAAGCCATTATCGGAACAAGCGGTAGGCGCAAGGAAATGCGTCGCGGTCGCCTATTGCCTCATGGTTTCACACTTCTCGAAGTGCTGATCGTGATCGCGATTGTTGTCTTGGCTCGCTCACACTTCCGACAATAGTGTCCGGTCTTTCGCACCGCCAGGTCAGCGAGTCGGCCCGGATTCTGCAAGCGGCCCTGGCCGGCGCGGGACGCGGCGATTCGTAACAACGCACCTAGCGGCATTCGACTTTTGCCTGATCCCGTGCTTAACGGGATCAACAGCTCAACGGGTTTGCTCGAGCCGACTGCGAACCTTGCAGCCAATCGGGTCATCCCCCTCGATCCGGGCCTGCGTATAGCGACGGGCGGGTTAGCATCAACCCCGTTCCGGAGGAGCTTTACATGCCTTTTCCCGGGGACGGAGGCGGCTACTATCCTATGAACGTGCCCGGTGGGACCGCGCGTCTGTTTTTCAATGGCGATCAGGCGATCGTTTATTACCCCACTCCCTTTTCCTGGTACACGGGCTGGATGACAATCGCAATGGCTGGACCGACGAAGGGTGGGATGGGGCTCGCGCCCACGCTGTTTGGAGGGCAGGAATTAAAAGGTGAGTTCCGCCTGGTCACGGTCTTTGCCCGCACAGGCCTGATCACCACCAACGAGTACCCACCATTCGACACGCCGGCCACAGGACCGTCGGGAACCTCCTACAATCCCAACGTACCCTTCTTGCAGGCGCAACAGGGAGTGAGTGGCGGGCACAAGCGGATGCGGACCAAACGCCGGTTGACGACGACGGTACCTGCAAAGAAGAGCAAGATTCAGATGAAGATTACGAT
>CAWKNT010000017.1:0-97777 GCA_963850935.1 uncultured Isosphaeraceae bacterium | reverse complement strand
GTCAATCTGATTCCAGCAGGGGATGATAATGGACGCGAGCCCACCGGCTGTTTTGTGATTCATGACTGTGACTCACCATTGAGAACGACGGGGAGATTTAAACCACGGAAAGCACCGAATGACACGGAAAAATGCAAGAGAGTGACGGCCGGGAGAGGCCGGAGAATGCGTTTACAACACGTGACCACGCACGTGAGTGCGTGGTTCAAACGGGGCGCAGGCCCACCAGCCTCGGGCGTCAGCCCGATATCGGTATCCGCGTTCAAACGGGGGGCAGGCCCACCAGCCTCGGGCGTCAGCCCGATGTCGATGGCAACGCGTCGCACTCACGTGCGAGGTTTGTGGTGACCCCGTCCGGACCACGTTCTCACGACCCGTGGTCACGACCGTCTTGACCACCGTGCCGGGCACACGACCAAACGTGACCACGTGCGTAAGCGCGTGGTTCGCACGGGCGCAGGCCTTCCAGCCTCGGGCGTCAGCCCGATTCCGATGTCTTGGCTCGGCCAAGCGTCAGCCCGATATCGATGGCACCGTGTCGCACCTACGTGCGAGGTTGGCGGTGACCCCGTCCGGACCACGGTCTCACGACCCGTGGTCACGACCGAGACGTCCGTGGCGTCGCCACCAAGAGCGTGACCACGTGCGCGAGCGCGTGGTTCAAACGGGTGCAGGCCCACCAGCCTCGGGCGTCAGCCCGATTCCGATGTGACGGATCAGACGGGGCGAAGCTCACCAGCCTCTGGCGTCATCAGCGCATGAATCGGTCGCACTGACGTGCGAGGTTGGTGGTGACCCCGTCTGGACCACGGTCTCACGACACGTGGTCACGACCCTCTTGACCACGGTGCTGGCAGACGCGACCAAACGTGACCACGTGCGTGAGCACGTGGTTCGGACGGGGCGAAAGCCCTCCAGCTTGGGGCGTAAGCCCGATTCCGACGTCACCGGTCAGAATGGTTGCGAACCCACCAGCTTTAGGTGTCAGCCGGGTCCTTCCGATTATCGGCGCTTGTGGTTCAAGAGCGAGTCATCGTAACCTGTAAAAAAGCGGCGGTGTCTCCGCTTGCAGCGACGGTTTTATTGAAAGGTCTACGGTGCGCCCAACCTTTGAAACAACTCGACTTCCCGAGGATCCTCGAGAGGTGACGCGCTGATGAACTGGGAGGCCATACTCACTATAAGTTGGACTATCATTTCGTGTGGCGGACACGGTTGAACCGCCGAATCCTCGGGCCGGTGATGTCTCCATACCTGGTTGAGGAGATCGAATCGATCTGTCATGTCAAAGAGGTCAAGCGACTTGGCCTGGCTATTGCAGTCAATCATGTCCATTTGTGTGCTCGGCTTCGCCCGGGCCAATCGCCTGCGCAATTGATGCGTTGGATCAAATCGACGACCAGTAAAAATGCCTTTGAGCGATTTCCTGAGTTGGTCGACCGGCTCGGATCTCGTCAATTGTGGGGACGGGGCTATCACGTCGAGACCCTGGGCGATAAAAATGTGTTCGCAATCTTGGCGTATCTGGGACGACAAGACGAAAAACATGATCTTCGGGCGTTGGAAGGCTACCTCGCCACGGTCGATGCGTTCCTTCGCAGTGCGGATAAAGAAACCTGAGCGAGTGTGTCTCCGTAGGATCCGCACGTGCGATGTCGGGATATCGCACTGACGTGCGAGGTTGGCGGTGACTCCATCTGGACCACGGTCGCACGACCCGAGGTCACGACCGTCCCGACCACCGTGCCGGCGCACACGACCAAACGTGACCACGTGCGTGAGCCCGTGGTTCGGACAGGGCGAAAGCCCTCAAGCCTCGGGCGTCAGCCCGATTCCGCTATCGGGGATTGGACGGGGCGAAAGCCCACCAGCGTCGCGCGTCAGCATCGCTCAATCGATCGCACTGACGTGCGAGGTTGGTGGTGACCCCATTTGGACCACGGTCTCACGACGCGTGGTCACGACCCTCTTGACCGCGGTGCGGGCAAACGCGACTAAACGTGACCATGTGCGTGAGCACGTGGTTCGGACAGAGCGAAAGCCGTCAAGCCTCGGGCGTCAGCCCGATGTCGATATCCGCGTTCGGACGGGTGCAGCTCAGGCGTCAGCCCGATCCACCTGCCGGCTAGTCGCACTAACGTGCGACGGTTTGCGGTAGGCCCCGACGAACGCATTTCTCCGCGATAGCAAGCGATCCCGGCCGTTCCCCGGCGTTGCCGAGAACGTAAACCTTGCCGCCGGAATCGATGATCGCACACGCCGTGGCGACCGGCAGCCGGTGCCTCCATTTCCGGGCGAATACTTGATCGCTGGCGAAAAACACCTCCGGCAATCCAACGCTGCGCGAATTATGATGACACTGCGCCGCCAATGCCACCACGGCCAGCCCTTGTTCGCTTGCCTGAAGGCAGATATCGGCTCCATACAGATGGAATCCCAGATCAGGGTCGAATCGAAGGCCGGCATCTCGTCGCACGATCAGCAGCAGCTCATCAAGCGTTGCGACCCGTGCGGGTAGCTCCTGTCCGTCGCGGAGCATGCGTCCGCGATCAACAACCCAACCAGTGCGCTCGGCGGCCAGCGGAACTGATGCGCCGCGCGCGATCACCTGGCCGACGCCGTAAACACCGGCAACACCGATCGGCCCGAACCGTCGCTCTGCTTCATCGAGTTGTTCTGCGATGCATTGGTCCCATCCCGCCGGAAGCCAGACGTCTTGATGAACGCAGACGACCCATTCCGTCTCTGCCCGTGCGATTCCAATGTTGAGCCCATCCGCGGCGCTCGGGCAGTTCCTGATTGCGATGACCTGGTGCGCCATGTCGGGCGCTAAACAAGGTGAGGCGAGCAGATTGGATTCGAGTGTAACGTCACACGAGGCACAGGTGACGAACGACAACAGCGATGTACCGGTGGTCATCTGCTGGGATCTCCTTGTTCTCCGCGAAGACGCGAAGGGAAACGGCAATGAATGAGCCGAACGTCTTCCCGGCCAAGATCGAGTTGTTGACGGCCAAGCACATCGCGGCAGCGTGAACGTTTGACCGCTGTACGCACAAATCCGAGAACACGTCGTCGAACGCATCACACGCGATTCATCGTGCACCGATGAGTTGGCTCGAAACTGCCCCCGGGCACGTCGACAACGGTCGCTGCCCGCACCGTGGCTTGTATTCAGCCGAACTTCGCGCTTTCACTCGAAGGAATCGCTGGCCGCGTAGAGTCCCGGTGGACTGCTCGCCGTGAGTACGATCTGCTGTGCATGCCCTGGCAGCTTGGCAGCTTCTCAAAAACCAAAAACAAAGGCAGACACCGCGAAGCCGCGGACACCGCGAAGCCGCGCGAAGGCAGACACCGCGAAGCCGCGCGGAAGCGCAAAAACCAAAAACAAAGGCAGACACCGCGAAGCCGCGAGCGGGGCGGCTCGACAAAGCTCGCCAGCGACGGCAAGCAGCGCAGTCTCGAAGAGCGCGTGCTGGACCTTCTGAGTGGGGGCGCGACCGTGACACGAGCGAAGCTGCGTGATTCGCTTGGCGTCAAGAACGAGCACCTGGGCGAAGCACTGGAGTCCCTGGAGCGAGCAGGCCGGCTTGGCCGCACGCCTGCTGGTTGGCAACTCCGGGATTGATGGTGAGCGACCGTTCCCATTCCCTATAGGGAGTTGAGAGGGAACGGAACGGTCGTTCGCCAGCGTTGCAGTCAATGCGTGCGGAGCCCGCCGGAGGCGGACGCAATCCATCGGCACCGCACAGGGCTGGCGCCGGAGATCGCGATTTTGAATGGCGGAGTCCGCCCTGATCTCCTTGACTGCCCAAAGTGGTTGGCCTTAGCCCCTCCCGCCTTCGCCCTCGCATCGCCCTCACCCAGACCGGGCGGTGCGAGGGCGAAGGCGGGAGGGGCGGTTCCTCTTGTCGAGCCTGAGCTGAGCCCCCTCAGCCTCTCAACGGCGCGAGACCCTGGACGATGGGAACGCCGACGCTCAGGTGACAACACTGGGGCAGCGAGATCCTATAGATTATCCTAATCGGAGCACTGTTGATTATCTTGATCACGCTCAGGCCGGAAGTGACGTCGGCCGCGAGTTCGTCATCGTTGTTATAGCTAAAGGTCAACGTCGCAAACGAATCAGCCGCGTTCTCCTATAGACGTTTTCAAGCATCTTGTGGAGCGAGCAGAAGCTGACGTGCACCTGCGTGCACCCACTAGCGAATCTTGACCTGGCCTACCGCTTGGCTCTGGTGTATTCTGCGATCTCGTTGCGGGTATCGGCCACAGACACGAACCAAAAGCTACGCACACCGAGGGGGTGTTAAGATGGGGTGTCCGTATTGGGTCTCCGCGGCGATGGTGGCCGTAAGTCTAGGCCACGGCGGCGGTATCGCCTATGGACAATATGTTCCGACGGTCGGAACGAAGGTCGTTACCAGATACCGAGCCCCATTAAGTGTTGGCGACCAGATCGTGGACAACGGAACTACCTTACGCATCTATGAGGTGCGCCAAATCGATGGCGACCGGCTTAAACTAGTGGCTAACAACGTTCGCGGCTGGGCGCGGTCGGGCGACGTCATCCCATTGGACCTGGCTATCGAACTGTACACCAAGGAAATCGCAGTCGAACCGGACGCGGCCCGAGCCTACCATCGCCGAGGTCAAATCTGGATGGAGCGTGACAAGCCCGAGGCGGCTCTCTCGGACCTTAACGAGGCCATTCGTCTTGACCCGAAAAACGCCGCCGCCTTCGTCGACCGGGGCGTCACTTGGTTCACGAGGAGCGATTACGAAAAGGCCCTCGTCGACTACAACGAGGCCATCCGCCTCGACCCGAGAAACGCCGCGGCATTCTGCAATCGGGGCGATGTCTGGAACGTCAAAGAAGACTTGCACAAGGCTTTGGCCGACTACAACGAGGCCATCCGCCTCGACCCGAAGCTCGCGGTGGCGTTCATTAACAGGGGAGGGTTATGGCACGCAGACGGCGACTACAACAAGGCGCTCGCCGACGTTAGAGAGGCGATCCGTCTTAATCCGGATAACAAGTTTGCTCGCTACAACCTCGCAGTAGTCCTGTGGGTGGCTGGGAAACTGGAGGAGCCCATCCCCGCATGGCGTGAAGCTATCAGACTCGATCCTGACAATGCCAAAGCGCACACGAACCTTGGCGTTGCTTTGCAGACCAACCGGAAACTGGACGAGGCGATAGCTGAATACCGTGCAGCGATCAAACTCAGGCCAGACTACGCAGCCGTCCACAAGAACGTTGGCGCTTGTCTACGCGCAGGGGAAACTGCAGGAGGCCATCACGGCGTACCGTGACGCGATCCGGTTAAATCACGACGACGCATCGAGCCACTTCATGCTCGGCAACGCCTTAAGAGAACTTCAAAAACACGACGAGGCAGCCGTCGAATATCGTACGGCGATTAGGTTGGAGCCCAAGAGCGCGCTGGCCCACTTTAACCTCGGCCTGGCGCTGACGGACCTGGGCGCGATTGACGACGCGATCGATTCTTACCGCACGGCGATCCGGCTCCTCCCCAACGGCGCCGACGCCCACGCCAACCTTGGTGCGGCATTGCGGACGAAGGGGAAGCTTGACGAGGCAACGGCTGAACTTCGCGCAGCGATTCGGCTCAATCCCAACGACGCCTTCGCCCACACAAACCTCGGCGCAGCCCTCGACGCGCAGGGCAAGTCTACGGAGGCGCTCGCAGAATTTCGCACGGCGATCCGGCTCAAACCCGATGACGCCGAATTCCATTACAACTTAGGCATCGGGCTGGACAACGCTGGAAAACTAGAGGAGGCTGTCTCGTCGTGGCAAGAGACGATCAGGCTTAGACCCGACTTCGCAGCAGCTCACTATAATCTCGGCGTCGCTCTGGGACACCAGGGGAAGCTGCAAGAGGCCATCGCCGCGTGGCGCGATGCGATAAGGCTCAAACCTGGTTACGCCTCGGCCTATAACAATCTCGGTATAGCGCTGGAGGCCCAAGGTAAGCCAGAGGAGGCCATTGCCGCATGGCGCGAGGTGACCAGGCTAGAACCCAACCGCGCATCTACTCACTACCGAAGCGGCGCAGTCTTGCAGACACTCTCGAAGCTAGAGGACGCAGTCGCGGAATATCGCGCTGCGATCCGGCTCAGGCCTCGATATGCCGAGGCCTACTACAATCTCGGCACAGCCCTTAAAGCTCAGAGAAAGCTGGGTGAGGCGTTAGCCGAATTCCGCAACGCGCGCGACAACGCTGAGGTCGGCTCCGACCTCGCCGAGCTCATTAACCGGGAACTGGCCGGAGCCGACCGCTAGCATGACGCGCAGCTACGGCGCCGACCCCTGGCAAGCGTTTCGTGCCTCGATAACGAGCGTCGTGAATGGCTCGGACTGATATCCAGCCAATAATCGAGAGTGCGTTCCGCGCGATCAGCGTACCACGAAAAAGGATGTAGCCTACCGAGGGGGCTGAGCCGAACCGCCGGCCATTCCACCGAGAGTTTTGGATGAATAAGTAGTCTCCGATCGTAA
Organism: uncultured Isosphaeraceae bacterium; assembly: GCA_963850935.1. Taxonomy (GTDB): domain Bacteria; phylum Planctomycetota; class Planctomycetia; order Isosphaerales; family Isosphaeraceae; genus CAWFRS01. The sequence continues at coordinate 91,251 of CAWKNT010000017.1, read as the reverse complement.
TGAACACCGAAGCCCCGCGAGGGCCGAGAGGGCAGCGGTCCGGCGCGATTGACGCGTCTATTGGCCTTTTCCGCGCTGCGGGACCAGAGGGGGCGTTGTACCTGATGTTCCGCACGACGAGCGTCTGGGCAAGTCTCAGCCGGCCTGGAGGACGTTGGGCTGTCGCGTTTACTTCCATCGGCACCGACCCGAAGGGAGCTCTCGCTCCCGTGGCGCCTAAGGGCAGGCACTGAAATCAACACTCGTTCCAACCCACGGCGATCGCGGGTTCAGTTGAAGCGAAACACGCGTGGCGAAATATTGCTGAGGCGCTGTTGTGTGGTGCGCAGGTCTGTTCGGCCGCGGACGGACATGCAACGGCCCCCGGCGACTCAGCGCCTTGCCTGAGCTATCGTCAGGCACTCGCGAGCAGCTGTGGCTATCGGCCACGGACGTGACACGCAACGTCGGGACGGCCTGAAGGCGCTCGACTAGGCCACTTATAGCCGTAACGCAAACGGGCGGACGGTCGGGATCGAATGCGACGCCGTTGTGCGCGGCATCACCAAACTTCGCTATATCGCGTGCGCTGTGCATATTAGGCTAACGCGCTACGGCTCACATGGAATCCAATTCTCCGCGAGCAACGCCACGGGCCGTTTTGCCCTTAACGATCACGCGGGGCCAAGTCGCGCTAGTTATTTAGGCTCGTCGGATAGAAAAACCTAATTCCAACGACCGCACTCAGAGTGGCGAACTGCCCACTGCCAATCTGATTGACATGCACCCGCAAGCGCCCGGATTTCGGGTCGAGGCACATTGCCCTGCTTAGTCCAGGCGTTGTCACTGCGGCGTCCCGGATGATGGATTGCCCTTGCTATTATTGATCTCCTTGGGTCTCTGGTTACCGAATACACGTTGATATTTGATAGACCCCTCAGGTTTGGTGGGATCGTTCGGGTCGAACTCAATACTAATTTGCGCCTCCTCCTTTCGAATGGGGCCCAATGCTGAACTTTCCCTCTTTGGGATCAAACTCAAAATGAAATGGCAACTCCGCGCCGCCCGGACCGGAGAATGTCCCTGGGGGAGCGGTGTATCCAAAGCCCGCAGAGTTCGAACACCACTGGTACGTATAAATCACTCGACGTCTCCAAACGGCTCTGATAACCGGAATTTCTAGGTCTGCAGGACCGCCAAATATCGGAATCATGACCGTTTGCGGCGCCAGGTACCATTCGCCCTGTGTCGCTAAGTATTCCCAATGCCCACCTGTCGACGGCGATTGCTGAGTGCCGGTGGAATCTATTGCATTAACAGAGTCGCTGCCTACATACCTGAATTCGTTGTCGTCGTGTCCGCCGAAACCGAGCGGGTCTAGGGATTCGAACGTGCCAGTCATGGAATTGTATTCGCGCACATGGTCGTAGTACTGCCCCGTTGTCGAGTCATAAGCCGCCGCAAAATGCTCAAGAAGATCCCACCTACCATTCCTCGCCGGTCCCCGTTACCATAGCCCTGTCCGCACTGCTTCGTCTTGCGGACTGGATGGAATCACGACGCGCATCTGGTCAAGGAGGGAACCCATGCCACGCAGCTATCGTCCCCCAGTCCCCCGCCCAGCGCAAAACTGAAACCGCATCATCCGCCCCGGCTGGATCTCCGGTGGGCCCTCCTGCCGCAGCAGGTTCGCCTTCGCGTGGTCAGCGCTCTGGGGCGGGTGCTCATCCAAAGGCTTCGCGACGCCGCGGGACAGGAGGGCGATCATGAGCGCCTGACCTGGTGCCGGTCTCCAGTACAACTCTTGGGCATGCCGAGCCTCGAACTTCCGTCGTGGATGCGCCGGCATCGCCGGGACGGCCCGGCAAGATCCAGCCGTGGCATCTTGAGCGACTGGCGATCGTGTATGTTCGCCAGTCGAGCCAATATCAAGTCATCCACAACAAGGAGTCCGCTGAAGTCCAGAGCGGCTTCCGCTACCTCGCGGAGGCTTGGGGCTGGCCAGCATCGCGGGTCATTGTCGTCGATCACGATCAGGCCCTGTCGGCGACATCCGCTGTGGCTCGCACCGGTTTTCAGTGGATCATGACCGAGTTGAATCTCAACCACGTCGGGATCATCCTGGGGTTCCAGGTCAGCCGCCTGTCACGTGCCAATTCTGACTGGTACCATCTGCTGGAGCGGTGCACCGTCTTCCACACACTGCTGGCAGACTTCGACGGTATCTACGATCCAACGCTGTATAACGACCGGCTGCTTTTGGGGCTCAAAGGGACGATGAGCGAGGCCGAACTGCACTTCCTCAAGCAGCGGCTCTATAACGGGCGGTTGAACAAGGCGCGACGCGGCGAGCAGTTCACTTCAGCCCCTACCGGGTACGTCCGCTCGCGCTCGGGTAACCAGCTCGAGCTGGACCCGGACGAGCAAGTCCAGTACGTCGTGCGGCTGGTCTTGGACAAGTTCGAGGAGCTGGGATCGATCGGAGCCCTGCACCGCTACATGGCCCGGAACGACATCAAGGTGGGGGTCCGCGTGCGCGGCGAGGCAGGTGCCGGGAGGCTGGAGTGGCGCGCCCCTTCGGTGCACGCTCTCAGGCGAATCCTCCGGCATCCCTACTACGCCGGGTGTTATGCCTTCGGGTTCACCCGTCAAGACCCGCGGCGGAAGAAGCCGGACCGGCCTGGCTCCGGCACGGTCCAGGTTCCCAGGCTGAAGTGGCAGGTCATGATCCCCGACGCGGTCCCCGCCTACATCACCTGGGATCGCTACCTGGCCAACCAGCAACGACTGGACTCCAACCGCTACCTGCCGACCACGCCAGGCGCACCGCGAAGTGGCCCGTCGCTGGTGACCGGCCTGGTCTACTGCGGGCGATGCGGGCAGAAGATGCGGGTCGCCTACCACGCCAAGGGGCTGCCGGCATATTACGTGTGCACGAATCGACATCAAAAACCCCTCGATCCCGCCTGCCAGTGCTTTTCGGGAAAGCAGCTCGAGGCTCTGGTCACAGAGGAGGTCTTGCGCGATCGAGCCAGCGCGATTGGAACTGCACGAGCGGGCCCTGGCCGATCTAAAGCGCAAGCGCCAGCGAGTCGAACAGCACTGGCAAAAACGGCTGGAACGGGCCCAGATCCAGGCCGATCGAGCAGCCCGGCAGTATCACGCCGTCGAGCCGGAGGACCGCCTGGTTGCGCGAGCTAGAACGGCGCTGGGAAGAAGCACTGCGGGAGCAGCGCGACCTGAAGGAGCAGTATGATCGATTCCGGGCTGAACAGCCTCCCGTGCTCGGCGTGGCCGAGCGCCGCCGCATCGAGGCCCTCGCTACTGACATCCCTGCGCCTCTGGCACGCGGCCACCACCACAGTCCAGGACCGGCAGACGATCGTGCGCTCATTGGTCGAGCGGGTGACCGTGGCGATTCGGGGGGAGACCGAGTGGGTCGATGTGACAATTCAGTGGGCCGGTGGGATGGAGAGCCGGCACGTCATGCGGCGTGGCGTTCGGAAATATGAGCAACTCAGCACGTACAGAGCTCTTCGAGACCGCGTGACCGCGTTGCGCCAGGCTGGCGCGACGGCCGGGGAGATCGCGGAGCAGCTCAACCGCGAGGGCTTCCAGCCGCCGCGCGGGACAGGCCTGTTCCGTTGCGGACATGTGAAGCCGTTCCTCCTCCGGTACGGACTGCTGCACCCGGAAGGAAGCCCGCGAATCGATCGTGCAGAGCTCAAGCCCAATGAGTGGCGACTGGGCGACCTGGCCAGAGAGCTCGGCATGTCGCCCATGACTCTGCGCCACTGGCACAGTCGCGGCTGGGTCGTGGGGCGGAAGTCCAGCACAGTCGGTGGCTGCTGGATCATTTGGGCTGACAAACGGGACCTGGAACGGTTGCGCCGTCTCGCGCCGCGCATCGCCGCGGGTACAACCGCGAGTGCCCGGCGGAGCTGAAGATTCCGGGTAGCCGGAGACGGCAGCAGCCACACCGCCAGGCGGAACCCGCGCGTCGCTCACGCCGCAAGTCGCCGCGGAACCGAGCGAGAAAAGGCGACTAAGAACCGGTAATCGAGCACTCTGATGAACGTCGACTTATTCCCCCGGCCCGGCAACGCCACCGGACGAGGGGAGCAATGGCAAGTACCACAAGGAGAGCAGTATGAAATCGCGTAGTCGTACTGCATCCCCGCGAACTTGAACCGGTCGCCGTTTGTGGCGTTGGTCTCGGTCAAGATGTTGCCGAAGCTGTCGTAGACGATGTGATCCTGTTCCACGCCTGTAATGTTGACAATGTCCCTCACGGAACCCAGGTTGTCCTCCAGATACCATGCCGTCGTTCCGCTTGAGCTTGTCCGCGCCGGGAAGTCAGACACCCACCGATCGCGGCTCGGGGCGAGGGGGAAGTCAGACACCCACCGATCGCGGCTCGGGGCGAGTGGATTTTGGATAACGGCATGTTTGTGCAGCAGGCGAATGCCAATTTAGTTGTGTAATAATCGTTAAAATGGGCTGTGAGAAAGAGGGGTAGTTGTTGACTGCAATGGGTTAGGACGATATACTAGGGGTATATCCCCCCAACCACTTCGGTGGTTGGGCAGCAGGGCCGCCCGCAAGGGCGGCCCTTGCTTTTTTGCGGTTCGGCCGGATGACCCTAAACGTCTACGTGGACGCGTTTAATCTGTATTACGGCTGCTTGATGGAGACCCCATACAAGTGGCTGAACCTACGCACGTTTTGCGAGCTGTCGTATCCCGCCGACCAGGTAAAGGATATTCATTACTTTACGGCTCGCATCGCCCCGAATGCCCACGACCCTGATAAGCACGTCCGGCAAGAGACGTATTTTCGGGCGCTTCGGACAGTGCCGGGGGTGCATATCCACGAAGGCCGGTATTCGCGCAAGGCGGTCAAGTTGCCGCTGCACCCGATCCCGGCGCCGCCGGCGCCGCCGACGCTGGTAAAGGTGGTCAAAATCGAGGAGAAGGGGTCGGATGTCAATCTAGCTACGCGGCTGTTGATCGACGCCTTCGACAACGCCTTTGATGCCGCGTTAGTGATCACCAATGACTCCGACCTGGCGGAGCCGATCCGGGAAGTGCGGCGGAAATTCGGCTACCGGGTGATGATCCTCCACGCCTGCTCACGGCCAGGACGGGGGCCGAGCATTGCGCTGAGGAGGGCGGTCAGCGTGCGTGGCGGCGCTACGCCGCTGGTGGTGGAGGAAACACACCTGGCGGCCAGCCAGTTTCCTCCAACCCTGGCTGATGTCCATGGGACGTTTCACAAGCCTGCGACGTGGTGATGGGCAGGGCTTTGACTGCCATGGCGAGGCGTGGTTGACCGCTCACCAGGGGAGTGGTCTGTGTGGTGATTGGCCTGGAAACAGCGAACAGCGAACAGCAAGGACAAGCACAACGCCCGCGCGTCCAACATACCCCTCGGGTCGATCCGGCGCGACGGTTCGCTTCCGCAACGCATGGCCGGCTCGGCGTTTATCTGCGACGTGAGGAACGAAAAGGGCAAGGCCGCCCAAGCGGTCAACGGACAGTTAGCGCACGGCCCGTCGCGTCGTAAACTGCTGCCGCCGGCCACACAAAGAGCGATCCACTGCATGCGGACGCGTGCGATGGGCACCGGCTGCGATGCGTGTCCTCTCTCCTCCGCAGCTCTTCCGGCTCGATGACGATCGCGCTGCCGCCAAAGCTGAGCACCCGGCTCTTGATCTAACGTGTCGATGATCTAGGCCTTGGCCTTGTAATCGCTGAACCCGTGCGCCGTCGTGTGGAAAAGCACGGGGAATTGGTCCAGGTATTCCAGCGCCGACTCGCTGAGCGTAGCCCATATCATTTTGAGCGCATTATGGGCCGCCTCCCAGAGCTGGGTGCCGACCAGCGGCTCCAGAAACGGCCGCGCCAGGTAAATGACCAGCGCCTCGTTAAACGCGAATGTCAACGGCGGGACGTTCTCCGCATGCGCCAGCCGGTCGGTTTTGCGGCCGCGCTCACCGTTGATTTCCCGAATCGGGAAGCCCAGTTTCTGGAAGAGCCGCAGGTCGCAGCGGATCGTCTTCTCCGCGAACTTCGCCTCGTACGCCACGTCGCGCACCGAAATTCCATAACGCCGGCCGACCAGCGTGCGCAACAAGATCCACTGCCGCTCGATCGAGGTTTGGTCATGCATGGCAATTCGTTACCCGGCCGTGGCCTTTATATTCGCTCGACGAATATCCAGTGATGTCGAAATTCAACGGGAGGACTCTTGCAACGGGAACGGGCCAGTAAATCGGCACGACGACGACGGTGCCGCTGCAGGTCGTGACATAGAGTTGCAAGGAGCACTGGGTAAAGGGGCGTTGAGTTGATCTGGAGTTCGCACACCAAATCGAGTTCTGTCGACGCGGCCCAAAAGTTCGCGGCTGAATTCTTCGATGTACCGACGCAGGTGGAATCGCTTGATACCGAGCTGGAATCAAACGTTGGCTACCGGGGCTTCTTCCGGGTGTCAGGCTGCAGCCGGCTGTACAAGCTGCTCGGCAGCCGGCTGGGCTGGTCTGTAAGACTGGCCTAAGAGCGAGAGACATGCCCTGCATGCCGCCGACCACCGAACCCGTCAGCCGGAACTCCCTGCGCGAGACAAACGTCTGAATCCGCGCCGACGCGAAGGAACGTGAAACGCAACAGAGGGAGCAATAGGCGCTGCGGACACGCACCGGCCCGGAAACGTGCTACTACCCGAGCGCGCGCATTCCGCTTCGCCCGCTGGGGAATGGCCGATCCCAAGCATCGTCCGCTGATTGTCGCTGATCACAGGCCCGGCGTCGCATTGAGGTGGCATCAGCCATTTCGATGACGTTGAATGGAGTTACGTTTGCTGTGCCCGGAACCCGGCCATCTCGCTGACTACCACCGGATTTCACCCTGCTCGGCATGGCTGTAGTCCGTCATCGCGTACAGGATGGCGGGCATTCGTGAAGGGCCAAGACGCTTCGGGTTCATCTTCACGAAAGAGGTGCTCCATGGCCGGTCTTGCCAATGGATCTCGACGTGATTTCCTCAAGGCGTCTGCGGCAACGGCGGGTAGTGCCGCTCTGGGGCCACGGGCCTACGCACGCGTGCGGGGCGCCAATAACCGCATCAATTTCGCGGTCATCGGCCTGGGCGAAATGGGCAGCGGTCATCTTCGTGGATTGAAGCGGCAGATGAGCCAGCTCAACATCGACGGGATCCAGGCAAGGGTGTTCCATCTTCCGAAATGGCCCGCTCGATGTTCGTATCGCTGGTTCGGAGCGCGGCCCGCAGAAAGGCCAGCACGTCGGCGTTCGTCTGATTGTTGTGTGCGCTAATATTTCCAAAATAAAATTTTGGAAATATTCATAAGTCTTATCAGCACTTACACTCGCGATCGGGATTGGCGAGCGTACGGGCGTAGGTGCATTAACGAAATCTGCAAAAGCCCGTATATTGTAAGTATAGGATGAGGGGATACTGCGCACCTACGATCGGTCGACGACGGTCATATCTGCCGCCGCGGCCATCTCGAAACGCGACCGGGCCGCAACCTGGCTCGATTCCTTGGGCCGACCCGCCAATACCTTCGACATCGGACTCAACGCGAGCAAGCCCGCGGCGGCGATGCCGAGTTAACGTTTTGTGTGACGTTGGGCGACTTCAGCCAACTAAAGAACTCGTTGTCGATAGCGCCGCGCGGGGCGAGGCAGCCGGAGACCTTCCCAAAAACTGCCATCTACTGCCATCTACTGCCATTTTGGAGCCGCACAACCGCTAAAACCCGTTGCAACCGTTTCATTCCCTTCTTGGCCTCGAGGGAATGCCGGCAAGGATCGCGTTGGGAGGGCGAGCCACGGCGCAACAAAACGTGACGAACGAAGCCAACGACGCCTTTCACTGCGAGCGCGATGATTTGAACGGGAGCAAGATCAAGATCAAGAGCAGGATAAGTTGTTTTCGGTCGAACTAGCATTCGTCGGGCGCGGGGATGCTGGCCTAATCCTGATCTTCATCATCCTCGTCATCTTCTTCCTCATCTTGATCATCTACTCTATTTCCCATGTGCCGCATTTCCCGTGTGCCCGCTGGCCAACTGGTCCTTCACGGAACGACAGCAAGACGTTACACTTATCCGTTCTTCCTCAACCGTCGTTCCGCTAGGCACGAACGACATCCGCCAAGTTGGTCCTGCGAGGAGCCACTCGGGCGGTCTCAACGAAAGGCTCTCCGAGGATCGCGATGATCATTGTTTTGAAGCCGCATTCAACGCCCGAGGTCGTGGACCACGTTCTCGAGCGGATCACCGCGTTGGGTTTCACGCCGCATCTCAGCCAGGGGGTCGCGCGGACGATCATCGGCGTGATCGGCGACGAGACCAAGCTCCAGGTAGAGCCGCTGCAGGCGATTCCGGGTGTCGAGCAGGTCGTGCCGATCATGAAGCCGTTCAAGCTCGCCAGTCGCGAGTTTCATCCCGAGGGCTCGGTGTTCGAGGCCAGGGGAGTCAAGATCGGCGGCGGCCAACCTGGCGGTGATCGCCGGGCCATGCGCGATCGAAAGCGAATCGATCCTCTTCGAGATCGCCGGCCGCGTCCGCGACGCGGGGGCCAACATTCTGCGCGGGGGGGCGTTCAAGCCCCGGACCAGCCCCTATAGCTTTCAGGGCCTCGGCCGCGATGGGCTCAAGATCCTCCAGGCGGCCGGCGAGCAGTTTCGGCATGCCGGTCGTGACCGAAGTCATGGACCCACGGCAGGTTGAGATGGTCGAGCGGTTATACCGACATCCTTCAGGTCGGCGCTCGCAACATGCAGAATTTCGACCTGCTCAAGGAGTGCGGGCGAACGCGCGTGCCGATCTTGCTCAAGCGCGGCATGAGCGCGACCGTCAAAGACCTGTTGATGTCGGCCGAATACGTCCTCTCGGAAGGGAACCGGCAGGTGATTCTTTGCGAGCGCGGAATCCGGACCTTCGAGGATTCGACGCGCAACACGCTCGACCTGTCGATCGTCCCTAACATCCAGGGGCAAAGCCACTTGCCGATCATCGTCGACCCCAGCCACGCGACCGGCCGGCCCGACCTGATCCCGGCGATGGCGCGAGCAGCCGTGGCCGCAGGGGCCGATGGGATTCACATCGAAGTTCATTCCTGCCCCGAGCGGGCCCTCTCGGACGGGCCGCAGGCCCTTGTCCCGGACCAGTTCGACCGGCTCATGGACGAAATCCGCCAGCTCGCCGAGCTGCTGGGCAAGACGATCGACGTCTGCAAAGGAGAACCGGTGGCATGCGCACCTTGCTGATCGCGGGCAACTGGAAGATGAACCCGGCGACGCGCGCCGAGGCCGTCGCGCTCGCCGAGGCGGTCAAGGCGGGAGTCGGCCAGGCAGACGAGCGTGCGGGTTGTGCTCTGTCCGCCCGCTGTCTTTCTCTGACGAGGTCGACTCGGCCCTGGCCGGCACGCCGATCGGTCTGGGTGGCCAGAACATGCACTGGGAAGCCGCCGGGGCCTTCACCGGCGAGATCTCCGGCGCGATGCTGGTCGACACTGGCTGCACGCATGTCATTCTCGGCCATAGCGAGCGGCGGCACGGCATGGGCGAGACCGATTCGCAGGTGAATGCCAAGCTGCGGGCCGCCCTGGCCGTCGGGCTGATTCCGATCGTCTGTATCGGCGAAACCAAGGAAGAGCGCCAGGCGGACGAAACCGAGCAGGTGCTCACCGACGCAGTTAACCGGCTCGCTGGCCGGACTCACGCCGGAACAGATGGCGGGTACGGTGCTGGCTTATGAGCCGGTCTGGGCGATCGGCACCGGGCCTGACCGCGACTCCGGAACAGGCCCAGGCGGCCCATCATTTCATCCGAGGCTGGCTGGGCGGACACTTTGGTGAAGCGACCGCGGCCCGCGTGGTTGTCCAGTACGGAGGGAGCGTCAAGCCGGACAACGCCGCAGAGCTCTTGGCGTGCCCCGATATCGATGGTGCCCTGGTCGGAGGCGCCAGCCTGAAATCGGCCGACTTCCTGGCCATCTTCCGAGCCGGGCTCGACGTGACCCCGCGCAAGACAGCTTGACCACTACACGCGAAGGGTAGATTCTCGTGCAATTTATCGACGTCATCCTCGGCATTCTCAACGTCGTGATCGTCCTTTTGACCCTGTTCCTGATCGGCATCATCCTGATTCAGCGCGGCAAGGGAGGAGGGCTGGCCGGTGCGTTCGGCGGCATGGGCGGCTCGAGTGCCTTTGGCACCAAGACCGGCGACGTCTTCACCAAGATCACGGTCGGGGTCGCGATCGCCTGGATCTTGCTCTCGATGCTGATGGTGGTTCTTACCAACCGCAGAAACGTTTCGGCCTGGGGATGACGATGACCTCGACCTCGCTCACCAAGGACGTTCGATTCGTCGTCGAGCAAGATCGAAAGGCAAGGACAAGTCGAAGCCGCTGGACACGCCCGTACCGTCGAAGCGCCGAGCACCGTCGAGCCAGTACCGATCGATGTTCCGCCGATCCCAACCTCCCGCTGCCAGCTGAAAGTCCCTGTGCCGTGCCCGAATTGCCGCGCAGCCTGCATGACACAGGCTCTGCCATGTCGGAATTCACGCTGGCAAGACGCCGTGCCACAGTGAGCGCGAGGTTGTCTTGCTGCTGAGCATGACCGGGTTTGGAGAGGCGACAGGCTGCAAGACCAGCGGTGGACGATCGCGGTCGAGGTGCGGTACCGTCAACAATCGGCACTTCAAGCTCAGTGCCAAGATCAGCGATGCGTATGCCATGTTCGAGCCGGCGCTCGAGCAGCTGGTGCGCGAAAAGGTGCGGCGCGGGACCGTCCAGTTGAGTTCTGCGGATCGACCGTCCGCGGCGAGCCGGAAGACTATCGCGATCAATCTGGTCGCCCTCTCGAGCTATCGCGACCAGTTGAAGGGGCTGCGGGGTTTCGACGAGTCGTCCCTGTGCGATCTCGGGCAACTGCTGGTCTTGCCGGGAGTCGTCGAAGACTGTCGATCGAGCGAATCAGCTGCCCGACCAGGACTGGCCCGAGATCGCCAAGGTCGTGCAGGCTGCGCTCGCGAAGCTCCAGACCGCGCGGGCCGCGGAAGGGCGGGCGATGGCCGCCGAGCTGATCGCGCTGGGCGCGGGCGCTCGATGATCATTTGAACCTGATCGCCGAGCGCGGGCCCGCACGTCGCCCAGAATCACCAGAAGCGGCTTGTCGAGCGTGTCTCGGCACTGGTCAAAGAGCATGGCGTCGACGGTCGAGCCCAAAGACCTGGTCAGGGAGGTCGCGATCCTGGCCGACCGCTCCGACATCAGCGAAGAGATCGTCCGGCTGCGTGCCCACTTGAGCCAGTTCTCTCGCGACCATCGACGAGGCCGAAAGCTCGGGACGGAAACTCGAGTTCATCAGCCAGGAAATGGGCCGAGAGGTCAACACGATCGGCTCGAAGGCGGGCGACGTCGAGATCAGCCAGGCGGTGGTCGAGGTCAAGGCTCTTCTGGAAAAAATTCGCGAGCTGGTCCAAAATGTCGAGTGAAGGAGACGCATGGGCGAACGCTGCCGGGGCGCTTGATCGTGATTTCCGGTCCGTCGGGATCGGGGAAGAGCACGCTGGTGCGCCGTCTGCTTGCCCGGCCCGATCTGCGATTGCGCGTGTCGGTCTCGGCGACGACCCGGCACCCGCGGCCCGGCGAAGAGCGCGACCGCGATTATGTTTTTCTTAGCCCCGAGCAATTCGAGCGAATTCGGGGCGATCTGCTCGAGTCGGCCCAGGTCCACGGTCATTATTACGGAACGCCCGCCGAGCCGGTACGCCTGGCGATGGCCGAGGGATTCTGTGTACTCTTGGTGATCGATGTCCAGGGAGGTTTTCAGGTTCGGCAAAAGGTCGCCGACGGCGCTCTTGGTCTTTGTCCAGCCTCCCAGCCTCGAGGTTCTGGAAAGCCGGCTGCGTGCGCGGGGCACCGACGACGAGACCACGATCGAGCGGCGACTTACGAACGCCCGGCGCGAGATCGAGATGGCGGCGGGTTATGATGTCCATGTGATCAACGACGAGCTCGACCGCGCGGTCGAACGGGCTCGCCACGATCCTCAAGCAACACGGCTGCGGAATCGAGAAGAGGTAACCATGATTGATGAGCTGAAGGAAGAAGAGATCGTCAACAAGGTCGGGGGCCGCTTCAAGCTTTCGACCTTGATCCAGAAGCGGATGATCGCGTTGAACCAGGGCGCGCGTGCCTTGGTCGAGGCACGCGGCGTCGACAAGATGACGATCGTGATCCAGGAGATCATGCAGGAAAAGATCTACCTCGACCTCTCCGGCAAGCTGCGGACCGTCGAGCCGACCGAAGAGCTCGAGACCAATGGCGAAACCGTCGATCTTACCCAACCGGGAGATTGAATAGAGCCCGTCCGTAGGCTCGTGATTCTTGGGCTCGGAATCCGCAAGGCCCTCGGATCGCCGGCCGATCAAAAGGTGAGTAGCGCGCCGCTCCCGACTGAGTATTGCGTCGGGTTTGAGTCGCACGGACACCGGTGACGTCGGCGCATCCGAGGGGGTCACATGTCCGTACGCCAGCGAGTGTTGCACTCGGCGCCGCTGATCGCGTTTGCCCTGGCGATCGTCTTCCTGGGACTGAGCCTGGGCGGGCTACGATCCCGGCCGATCCCCCTGGCCGGGCGCCGAGCCGGTCAATCAGCCGCCGACGAATCCTTGCGGGCCGGTCGGGGCCGTGTTCGCCCACGTCTTGTTCACCACGCTGGGCTGGTCGTCGTGGCTGCTGCTCCTGGGCCTCGCCGTCGTCAATCTCCTCGTGACCACTCGCCGTCCTGTCCCCGACAAGCTCGGCCCGGCGTCGGCTTTGGGCTGGTCGTTGATCGTCGTCGCCGGTCTCATTCACAAGCTCGCACCGACGCTCTGCCCAGCCCGGCGGTCGGCAGCGGCGGCTACGTCGGTGCCCTGGCGGCGATCTTCCTTGAAGTTCATTTCGGGCCTGTCGGCATGCGGCTGATCCTGGCCGCCGCTGGGACTTTTCGGGCTGGCGCTCTGCCACGACGTGGTCTTCTTGTGGCCGGTCCAGGAAATCCGAGCGCTGGATCCGCCACGCTGGAGGCACATGCCGGCGCGAACCGCTGGCCACGCTCACGGCGTAGCGACACTGGCGACCGCACCGGCTCCGGCGACTGGGAAAGTCCAGACGTGATTACCGGCGACCGCGCATCGACCAGATCGGTGTCGATGCACCCGCCGATTCCGGTGACGAACGGCGAACGACGCGCCGCCTCATCGGTTTCCGACCGCCGGCGATCACCCAGGACCGTGTGACCTCGACGGCGAGCGATCTCGCCACCTCTGCCCCGCGTCGAGCCTGGCTCGCCATTTCAGTTGCCACCGATGGAGATGCTCGAGCCGCCGACGCCCGTTCCCGATCCAGGAACACGAAGCCAAGGTCCACGCCCGGGCCATGCTGCTCGAGCGGACCTTGCTCGATTTCGGCTATCAGGTCCGCGTGGTCCAGATCGACACCGGCCCGGTGATCACCCAGTTCGAGATCGAGCTCGAGGCGGGCCTGCGCGTTTCGCGGATCATGAGCCTGGCCGACGACCTGGCGATCGCCCTGGCGGTGCCCAGCGTGCGCATCGTGGCGCCGATTCCCGGCAAGACGACGGTCGGCATCGAAGTCCCCAACGATCACCGCGCCGTCGTCCGGCTGGGCGACGTGATCGACCGGCGTCGGTGGCAGAACTCAGAAATGCCGCATCCCGCTCTTCCTGGGCAAGGACGTCAAGGGCCAACCGCATGGTCTTCGACCTGGCCGAGATGCCCCACCTCTTGATGGCCGGCCGCACCGGCACCGGCAAGTCGGTCTGCTTGAACGCCATGATCCTGTCGATCCTCATGACCAAGCGCCCCGACGAGGTCAAGATGATCTTGATCGACCCCAAGAAGGTCGAGCTCTCGCAGTACAAGCGGATCCCGCACCTGATGCACCCGGTCGTCACCGACATGAAGAAGGCCGAGTCGATCCTCTCGTGGGCCTGCGACAAGATGGAAGAGCGCTACGAGTTCCTCCGCCGGGCCGAGGTGCGGAACATCGACACCTACAACAAGCTTGGCGCCGACGAGATCTACGCGCGGCTCCAGCCCGAGGACGACGAGGAACGCAAACGAATTCCGACCTATATGCCCTATATCGTGATCATCATCGACGAGCTGGCCGAAGTGATGATGACGGCCGAAGAAGGAGGTCGAGCAGCACATCGTCCGGCTCGCCCAGCTCGCCCGGGCCGTCGGCATGCACCTGATCCTGGCCACGCAGAAGCCTGTCGTGGACGTCGTCACCGGCCTGATCAAAGGCAACATGCCGGCACGGATCGCCTTCCAGGTGACCAACCGCAGCGACTCGCGCGTCGTGCTCGACGAGCTGGGCGCCGAGCGGCTTCTGGGCAACGGCGACATGCTCTTCCTGATTCCCGGCACCTCGCACATCATCCGCGCCCAGGGTACGTATGTCAACGACGCCGAGATCAATCGCGTGCGCCAGTATCTCGAACGCTATCCCGGTCGAGTTCAGCCGGGAGATCATGCAGCTTCAGGTCGGCGGCGGTCCGGGCGGCAAGGAACGCGGGGCTGCGCTCAAGGAGCGCGACGACCTCTACGAGCCGGCGATCGAGATCGTGATCCGCGAAGGGACGCGGCTCGTGCTCGCTGCTTCAGCGCGCCCTCGGAATCGGCTACGGCCGGGCCGCCCGGCTCATCGACTTCATGGCCGAAGACGGCATCGTCGGCGAATACAAGAGCGGGTCGGCCCGCGAAGTCCTCTATTCCTGGGAAGAGTGGGAAGCCCTCAAGAACGGCGGCGAGCCCAAGGGTGAAGCGGCCGCGTGAAGCTGACCTCGGCGGGCGGAGAGCCACGGCTGGGGTGTTTCGCCGGCCTGACCGCTTGCATAATCGTTCTATCGAGCAGCAAGTTTTCTCTCGGTCGCTTGATTCCCGCGATTAATCGTGGAAAGATTGAATGGTCGTCGATCGCGCACGCAAGTCACCAACCGACCACAGACTGCATGTCAGTCCGTTCTCCCAGATCGCATCAGGGGCCGGTTCCTTGAACGTATCCGATGAGAGTCTCGGCGTCGAGCAGCCGAACGCTGCGACCTCCAAGGGTTCGAGCGACCTGTCGTCGTCGGCGTCGGTTCCCGTATCCGACCGACCCGAAAAAGTCGTAGTCGTCTGCCCAAACTGCCAGGCGACCCTGAGTGTGCGCCGGGTATACATCGGCAATCCAGTGCGTTGCAAGTCTTGCAACCAAATCTTCACGGTCGCGGTGCCACCCCCCGATCCTCTACCGCCACCGGCTGAAGAAGTCACTCGCAACAATGGCGGATCGCTGACGCAGCAACCCGAAACCGAGCGCGAGGTCCGCCGATTGAAAGAAGAGATCGATCGCGTAAGGATGGAGCGGAACGAGCTCTGCGACGAGCGCGATCGCGTCAGGATTGAATTGAACGAAATACGCGCCAGCCTCGGTGGGGTCGGACCGGCAGAAGTTCGGACCCTGGCAGAGGAACGCGATACGCTTCGTGCGCAAGTTCGTCGCCTCGGATTCGAAATCGGCGACCTGCGCCGATCAGTCGGCGCACGCTCTCCGCGCCGCTGAGTTGTCGGGACGGGTCGAAGAACTTAACGCTGCCCGCCGCGAGCTCACGCAGCTCGGCGGCCAGCTTCAAGAGCGCGATGTCGAACTCGAGTCCGCCGCGCTCTGCACGCCGGCTTGAGTCGCGAACATCAAATGGCGACCGAACAGGTCAAGGCGCTGCAGGCGACCGTCGACGAGCGCGATCAGGCGATCCAGCGCCAGGCTGACCAACATCAGGCCGAGCTCGAGAGTCATGTCCAGGCGCTCGACCAAGACCGCCAGAAAAATCGCGATGCACTCGAGCGGCTCGAGGCCGAGCTTGTCTCTGTGCGCGAACAGCACGGCCGGCTTGTGGAAGAGAGCCGCTCGAGCGAGGACATGCGCACGCAGATGCAGGCTCGAATCCGGGAGCTCGACAAGGCGCAAGAGAACAACAAGTCCGAATATCAGTCGACGATCGAAGCTGAGCGCACAAAGCATTGCGACGAGCGTGATCGCCTCACGCTGGAACTGAATGAGCTCCGCGCAGCTTGGGCGAGATCGCACCGACGCAGGTTCGCCCTCTCGCAGAGGAGCGCGATTCGCTTCGCGCCCAGGTTCTTCACCTTGGGGACGAAATCCGCGCGTTCAACGATCTCAAGTCGGCGCATGCTCTCCTCGCCGCTGATCTGGAGGGACGTGTCGCCGACCTCGACGCGGCGCAGCGCGAGCTCGCAGCACTTCGCACCAAGGTCAACGAGCGCGAAGTCGAACTAGATTCCGCCCGTGCGCTGCACGCGGGCTTGACTAGCGACCATCAGTCTGCGATCGACGAGATCAAGGCGCTCCAGACAACCCTCGACGAGCGCGATCTCGCGATCCTGCACCAGGCTGACCAGCATCATGCAGAGCTCGAGCGGCATATCGAAGCGCTCGAGCATGCCCGTCAACAAGATCGCGAAGCGATCGAGCGGCTCGAGTCCGAGCTTGGCGCGCTGGGCGAGCGGCACCGCCACGTTGGCGAAGATCTCCACGCAAGAGACGAATTATGCGCGCGGTTCCAGAATCGAATCGTGGAGCTTGAACAGGGCAAAGAGGAAATCAAATCGGAATATGAGTCGACGATTGAGGCAGGGCGCGCTAAGGAAAAGGAACTAACCGAGCAACTGCGGGAGCTTCGTGCCAAGTCAGATGAGACCGGAAGGCCCGCCGACCAACTCGTCTCTACAGGCTCGATCCCGGACGACGTGCGGATTGCCATGACTGAAACGCTGCAGACGGCTCTTACGCAGGTCGACGACCTGAAGCAGTGGTTGACCGAATCCGAACGTCTGAACCGTGATATGGCCGCCCTGCTCGAGACCGTCGGAATCAAATACGCGCCGCCGGTCAGGCGGTGAAGCATGCTTGAGGATGGATGCGTTTTCCCATCCTCACGAAAGGGCTCCATTGGTGAGTGCGCGAGGACCAGCAAATTGTAGATCGGCGTGAGCTTCTCCGAACTCTTGCTCAACGCTATGGCGACCTCCGCATGTTACCGGGCCGCTCGGCGGATTTGGTTATGAGATTGAAGCTCTGCAGTGGCTTTGCCGCGACATATTGCGGTGGCATCACGCCGCCCGCTTTCTCCGCGAAAGGACGTCACGGGCACGATCGTCGCTGAGAGGGCTATTCCGTAGCAGCACGTCGCGAATGTCTGACTCTTTTGGGCTCGACAATTTTGGTGGCCAAGCCAAGACGCTTGAGGATGAGGATCACGCAATAGGTTAGGTCAAACTCCCACCAACGATGCCAGACAGAGGCGGCAGCAGGATCGTGATGGTGGTTGTTGTGCCATCCCTCCCCCAGCGCGACCAGTCCTACAAACCAGTTGTTCTTGCTGCTCTCGTCGGTCTCGTAGTTACGATAGCCGAACAGGTGCGTGAGGGAGTTGACCGACCATGTCACATGCCATCCCAGCACGGTGCGGACCAGGCCTCCCCAGACGAACAAGCTTAAACTGAACTGAAGGGTGCCAATCGCGGTCCCCGTCGTTATCCAGCCTATACCAGCACCCGCAATCGGATACATTAGCAGATGGGCGAGATAGATGGACGGTCCTAAATACGTTTTCTCCAGTCGCATGTAGAACGGGTCTTGGAGAATGTCGTGGGCATACTTCTGCATCGAGCCAATCGTCCGTGTGGCCATGTTGTAATAGAAGAGCCACTCGAAATGTGACCAGAAAAAATTGACAAGTGGGCTGTGCGGATCGGATTGTTCGTCAGAAAAAACATGGTGCATCCGATGGACGGTCACCCACTTGGCGGGCGTGTCTTGCAATGAGCACTGGGCAAACAATGCGAAACCGTGTTCGAGCCACTTGGGGACTGTCAGGCTTCGATGGGCGAGCAACCGATGGTAGCCAAGCGTGATACCGAGTCCGTAAAACGGAACGCCAAGAACGGCCAGAGCAAGTCCGGTCCAGCTAAATAGCCACGGTACCAAGGCCACCAAGGCCGCCACGTGAATCGTGATCACGGTGATCACATAAAGCCAAACGACTTTGTCGAATCGGACGGTTGCTGGTACCGCCAAACGGCTGACACCCGCCTGTTCGACGATCGTCACGGAACGAGCCACCGATTCCGTAACTGCCGCAGGCGCGGGAGCGAGATCATTCATTAGACATCGATTCCATCGATCAAACTCGTATTTCTTCCCCCTACGGTCACCAGCGCCCGAGCCAGAGACAGGTTATGGGAGAGCCGCGCAATCACGATGCTTGCTACAAAGTACCAAAGTATTATCGGTTATCACTCTGGATATCGCTACTAAGTGCCATGCTTTTTTGCTGGCATGGTCGTATCTGGCCAGCCGAAGAGCTACAGATGGAACAGTCAGCACCTTCGACGAGTCGAGCGCCACCGTGGCTAAAACCCGGATCTCAATCGTTCCTCTCACATCTCCATTTGCCGTAGATGTGGACAACTGAACGACCCCGGCCGGAACTTCATTCCAGGCCGGGGTCGAAATGACTTTCGACTAAAGTACGCCACGCGCCGCGCGAACGATTACTTTATTCGCTCTTCCATTCGCGCGCGGCTTCGGCGCAGCTCTTGCTGAGGTGAACCTTGTCGTCGACTCGGGTCACCCAGCTCGCGGGGATGAAGTGGTGGAGGCCATCTGGGCTGTCGTGGCGAGTGAGCTTGATCGAACTCCCTTCGACGTGATCGACTTTCCCGAGTTTGTTGCCGCAGGAACCGATGACGTCCATGTGTTCGCGGATGGCGGCGACGGCCCCAGTCGCAGTTCCGGTTCCCATATTGCCGAACGTTTCTTTTGCTTTGTGTTCGGCCTTCTGGGCGACCTCTTCGATCCGGTTGCCCACCTGATGAGCTTTCTCTTTTGCCCAGTCCGCGGCCTCCTCGACCTTTTCGCCGACCTTGTGGCCAACTCGAGTGGCGGTCTCCGCGATCTTGTGCCCAGTCTCTTCCGCTTTTTCTTTAAACTTTTCGGCCATGATGTTCTCCCGGTTGAAGAAGGCCCCACGGCGACAGCTTTGGGGCATCGTCACTCGTGAGATTCACGCAAACGACGAGCCAAAGCCGTGAACGAATCCAATGACGCACGGTAGTTCCTTTTTGCCTCCAAGCCGTGCTGAAAAACTCGGTCAACGGAGCCGATTTAAGGCCCACCGGCAAAGTCCGTAAATCAGCATGCCTGTCAAAGCCACGGCCGAAATACTCAAGAAAACGGCAAACAGGCCGAGCGCTACCACGACCGACACAGTCAATAGCACGCCGAAAGCCAGAACCATCAGAAATGTGGCGATCGGTCCCGGTTTCGTGAATTCAATCCGGCGCGTGCGCTCGTCTGAGTCGACTGTTACCCACACCCCCGATGCACCGGATGCCGATCCCATCTCTGCATGATCCTGCGGGAGGATTTCCACCTCAGGGCGTATGATTTCAATTTCCGGCGGTCGTTCACCCATGATTCGCGTCCGTGGTAAATGTCAAAGGAGCCATAAACTGAATGCAGATCCAGCAATTCGTCTTGGCCGCGTCGGACGCCGGGCGATGCATCGCAACCTGATGCAAAAGAATTAGCCTGCGGCGAAATCCCAGCGAACGTTGCTTGTGGGACTCAATAGTGTATATCTACCGGCGCCGACGCGTAGTAACCACCAACAACCCCTTGAAACCGCCGGCTGTACCGGCCAACCGACACAATCCTACCCAAGGTCAGAAAATCGAAACAGTAACGGCTAAACTTAGCGACATACATTATTATCGGCCTCAATAAGCGGGAATCTTTGACATTTAGTAGACTTCTAAGGCGGCGCTCGACTCGCTGGTCGATGACATCACGCGACGGGCGGTTGGTTTGAGGGCGCGATCGTTTGGTTCAGTGGACCTGCCGTCCAGATGTCGCCGTGTTGGAAAATGTCGTTGACAGAAGCAAAGTCGATGGCAATACGGTCGAAGTCGGCAGGTGCGAGGCCGGAAACGAGCGAGGTGAGAACGACGCGAATGACGACTCCATGGGCGACGACGATGATCGACGCGCCGCGATGCCGACTCACGAGATCCTCGATGATCGGTACCACGCGGCGGCGGATGTCGGCGTACGATTCGCCGCCAGGATGGGTGTATTCCACATCACCGGCGATCCAGCGTTCTTTCACGGCGGCGTAAGTCGCCCAGCCTTCGTCACGCGATTTCCCGCTCAAGAGACCGATCTTGCGTTCGTGCAGGCCGGCGATTGGCACTGGGTTCAGGTTGCACGCCCGACCGATGATCGCGGCTGTAATGACGGCCCTTTGCATCGACGACGAGTAGAGTGCGCTCGCTCGTTGCTGGGCGAGCCAT
This sequence comes from uncultured Isosphaeraceae bacterium, assembly GCA_963850935.1. Taxonomy (GTDB): domain Bacteria; phylum Planctomycetota; class Planctomycetia; order Isosphaerales; family Isosphaeraceae; genus CAWFRS01. Next base: position 70,811 of record CAWKNT010000017.1, on the reverse strand, counting down.
TGGCCCAGTCGCTCGGCCTGATAGACTCCCCAATCAGACAGGCCGACGTCCGACTCGGCACCATGAAATCGGTCGGGAGCGGACGTTTCGGCGTGGCGTGCCAACAACAGACGGGTGCCTTTCAAATGTTTTACTCCTTGCCATGCGTGGGCGAAGATGGTGGACTATCCAAGCCAGTTTTCATCGAAGCGGCTTCGATTCGGGCATGACTCCGCCGCAGCCGCAAAGCCGACGCAGCGAGGCAGAGCGTCGCCTGGTTCGGCACGATGATGTGGTTCCCTTTTGCCTTTTTTGGGCATCGGTGTCGCGGCAAGTACAGGAGTCCGATCGTGGACGAACATCATAAATACCGTTGCATTCTCCTCTTCGGGATGCCAGGTAGCGGCAAGGGAACGCAGGGTGCGGTGCTCGATCAGCTTCCTGACCTAGTGCACATCTCGATGGGCGATATCTTCCGGAAGATATCACGTACCGGCAAGTTCGGCCGCGAAATCGAGCAATACACTTCACAAGGGTTGATGGTCCCGGACGATTTGACGGTCCGTATATTCGAGCGGCACCTCATGATTCTTGAGATGCAGGAGCTCGTATTGCCCGAGCAGCACACGCTCATTCTGGACGGCCTGCCGCGCAGTTATGCCCAGGCCCAGCGGCTCGATAGTATCATTGACGTGATTCAAATCTTCCATTTGAAGATCGTCAACACGGTCAAGGCAACCGAGCGACTCAGGACGCGTGCCTTGCGCGAGAACCGTCTCGACGACATGAGCGAAGAGGTGATCCACCGCCGGCTTCAGACTTATTACGATGAGACGTTCAAGACTTTGAGCTTCTTTCCCAGCGAGCTCGTCTTCGACGTCGATGCAAGCCGGCGCGATTGACGTGCTTTGTGACATCGTCAACCGCCTCGCCGAGATCACTCGCCATTAACGACCAGTGCGGGCTGCCGCCCACTGGTCACGAACCATCAGGAAACCGCTGGAGAACCTCCCGAAATGTCGGCCCCCGCACCCGCCGCCGCGGCATCGACTTTGAGCTCGGGCGAACCGGGCACGACGACATTCCAGCCGTACATTCCCGCCAGCGCCCAGTTGCCTGAGCTAACGTTTTCAGCGGTGGCTCTGGGCTCTCTGCTGGGGATCATCTTCGGCGCATCGTCGTTGTACCTGTTCTTGAAAGTCGGGATGACCGTGTCGGCGTCGATTCCCGTGGCCGTACTGGCAATCACGATCTTTCGCGGACTCTCTCAAGCCTTCGGCATCCGGCGGGCGACAATCCTGGAAAACAACGTCGTGCAAACTGCGGGATCGGCTGGCGAATCAATTGCCTTTGGCGTCGGTGCGACGATGCCCGCGCTTATGCTTCTAGGATACGACCTCGAATGGTCCCGCGTGATGTTGGTAGCTGTTTTAGGAGGTCTGCTCGGCATCCTGATGATGATTCCGCTCCGAAGTGCCTTCATCGTCAAACAGCACGGGGTGCTGCCTTACCCCGAGGGTACGGCTTGTGCCAAAGTTTTGATCGTCGGCGAACAAGGCGGTTCGAATGCCCGCACGGTATTCCTTGGTTTCGGCGTCGGGTTTGTCTTCCAGATCATGATGCAAGCTTTCAAATTCTGGTCGGGTGAATGGCAAAAGGCGATCACTGGTATCAACGGCTATCGCAACGCCGTCGTCGCAATTGATCCGTCGCCGGCCTTACTGGGTGTCGGCTATATCATCGGCCCGCGGATCGCATCGGTTATGGTCGGGGGCGGGATTTTGACTGCCCTTTTTCTGGTGCCCATGATCGCCTACTTCGGCGACGGGCTGCCGGCCGTGTTGCCGCCGGGCCAGCAGAGGATTAGCGAGCTGAGCGCGGGGGCGATCTCCGGGCAGTATGTCCGCTACATCGGTGCCGGAGCGGTAGCGGCCGGCGGCGTTTTGAGCATGCTCAACGCATTGCCGCTGATCATTTCGTCGGTGAGCGGCAGTTTGCGCGACCTGCGGTCGGGGAAGCAGGGTAATGCGGGCGACGTGGCTCGAACGGATCGCGACCTGCCGATGCCATTTGTGCTCGTGGGCACACTCGGCCTGGTGCTCGCGGTCGCGGCATCGCACCTGATACCGACCGTTTGGGCCGGCAGGATTGCGGGTGCGCTTTTGATTGTGTTGTTCGGCTTCGTGTTCGTGACGGTCAGCTCGCGAATCACCGGAGTGATCGGCTCGTCGTCCAACCCGATTTCGGGCATGACAATCGCCACACTTTTGCTCACGTGCCTGATCTTCGTGTTGCTCGGCTGGGTTGGACCGGAGTACCGAATGACCGCGCTCTCGATCGCGGGGATCGTTTGCATTGCGTCGTCGAACGGCGGTACAACCTCGCAAGATTTGAAGACCGGCTTCCTGGTCGGAGCCACCCCTTGGAAGCAACAAATCTCGATCCTGGTCGGTGCGTTGATTTCGGCCCTGTTTATGGGCGGCACCTTGCTGCTCTTGAATTGGGCCTACACCACGGTGAGCGACGACCCCAAAGAACTGCCGACACAAAAAGCCACTACGGCTGAGCTAGGAGGAACCGAAATCGGGCCCGATGGACAGAGTTATCGAGCCTGGTGGGTTGTGAATCCGCAGCCGGGCGTGCTGCCGGGGATGTATCTGGTCGACGATTCGGGCCAGGCGAAATACCTGAAGGACTTCGGTATCGGCGGGCGACTGACCAAGACGCCGTCGGGCACACCGATCCAGAAGTTCAATCCGCCGCAGCCGCGGCTGTTCGCCACCTTGATCGAGGGAATCATGGCCCAGCGCCTGCCCTGGGGCCTGGTGATTCTGGGGGCTGTGCTGGCGGTCGTGATGCAACTGGCGGGGGTGTCCGCGCTGGCGTTTGCCGTCGGGGTCTATTTGCCGCTGGCGACCACGCTGCCGATCTTTGTCGGGGGCGCTCTCCGCGGTCTCGTCGACCGCGCCCGCAAGCTCACCCCCGAAGAGTCCGAGACCAGTCCAGGCACATTGATGTCGACCGGCCTGATTGCGGGCGGATCACTTGCCGGAATCATCGTCGCGCTCTTGGTGGTCTTTGAAGAGCTGGGTAAGAAGATCGACTTTTCGATACCGGCAACCGCTGGCGGCGAACCTGGATATTGGATTCCGGTCATCTGGGCCTTTGTAGCTATGGCGGCGGCGCTTTTGGCCGTGGCCATGCTGGGCAAGCGGCCGGTCGGGGGAACGCCTGGGCAGCATGACGACAGCGAGCTTGGCGACATCGGTCTCCAGGAGGGCCCGTGAGCGCTGGGTACAGGCCGCGGCGGCCGGAGAGCTCCATCACGTGATCGGCCTGCTCATGGCCCTGTCGGCCTTTTTCATCTGGTTTGACCCGCGGCACGCGCCCGTGCTCGTCTTCCTCAACCTCGCAACGGCGGCGCTCGCGTGGCGCGACGGATGGCGCGGAGCTAACGGCACGGCCCTGCGACCGGCCTTGCTCTGGGCGGCGCTGGCTCTATTTCTCTCGGCAGTCGCCCAACTTGTTGCCATGGGCGAGCCCCTGTCAGCGGGCCGGCCCATCACCGGCCGGCTTACCTATATCTCGGTGCTCGCGCTCTTAGCAGCGTTAATCTCTGTACTCAATGCGCGCACGCCGGGCGATAGAGTTTGGGCTGGCTTGATGGCTCTACTGATCCTGGTGTTCTTGATTCCCTGGCTCGAGGGTTCCGGCCGGATGCGTCGGGCAGCGGGTCTCGCCTCGCTTTACCTCGATTCACCGTGGACCCTTTTTTACGGAATTCTGGTCGTGGTGGGCGTGACGAACTATCTACCGACCAAGTTTGGCTGGGCGGCCGCTTGCCTGGGTGTCGTCTTGATTCTCGAGTATCTGGGTCTGACGCAGGTCGATTGGGCCGCCGAGCGGAGGGCGGTCTTGTGGGAGTGGGTGTCGTGGTCATTGGCATTTTCGGCGTGGGTCGCGCAGCTTCGTGCGGCGCAAGTGGAAGCCGCCCAAGGATTTCGAGCGCCTTTGGTTCTGGTTTCGCGACCATTGGGGGGTAGTCTGGGCATTGCGTACTCAAGAGCGGTTCAATCGGTCGGCGGAGCTGGCGCGGTGGCCGGTGCGGCTCTCTTGGTTTGGCCTGGTGGCAATCGACGGATCCGAGCAAGTGCCGCGTTTGGACGATCCTGCAACCGCGGCGACGACCTTTCGGGGCTTGATACGGCGATTCGCGCAAGCCTGGCGAATCGATCAAGTCACCGAGTTGAATCCCACGACGTCTTGCGATGGCGGCGATACCGGACCAAGATGAATCGTTGCTAATTCCAAAGGGAGCCGACACGGGGGACCACGTGGATCGTCTGCCGCAAGAAGCACCCAGAGCCCAGGTGATTCTGGCCGTCCTGGCCGTGATCGCCGCTCTGTACCTGCTCAAGGCGATCCTTATTCCGGTCGCTGTCGCACTCGTCGTCTCGTGCATGCTCTCGCCGGTCGCAGGCTTTCTCCGCAGGCATTTTCCTTATGGACCGCTGGGAGCCATCGCCCTGCTCTTGCTCTCGGTGGTGTGCGGCCTCTATCTCGCGAGCTTGATGGCAGAAAGCCTTGTACAGGCGACCTACGCGTTGCCAAGAAACCTGGAGCGGCTTGCCGGCCAGGTGAGCGGACGAATCACGGATCTGATCCGCGATCAGCCGTCATTCCGATCCTTTCTACCGGAACCCGGGACGATCGACCGGCTGGGTGACACCAACCGCGCCCTTTTGATCGAAAAGTTAAGTTACAGTTTTACTGACCTCACGACCTGGGTAGCCCAAGCGTTTGTCATCCTGGTCCTCGTGATCTTCATGCTGATCGAAAGCGAGATGCTCACAGGCAAGGTGATTCGCTTCTTTACTCGTCGACCGGACGATGCCGCGGCCGCCAGTCTGATTCTCAAACTGATCACTCGCAAGATTCGCTCGTACTTGATTGCCCGGACCTTGATCAACACGGGCCTGGGGATCGTGATTGCACTGGCGCTGTGGGCGCTGGGAGTCCAGTTTGCCGTGTTTTTGGGGTTAGTGGCCGGTGTCACGAATTTCGTCCCCTATATCGGACAGCTCATCGGCGGCGCACTCCCCACGGTGATTGTGCTGGGCCAGACCGGATCGATTTCGCAGGCGCTTGTTGTGGCCGGTTTCTACCTTTTTGTCATCGGCATCGAGGGCTATGTGATCACACCGCTTGTGATGGGGCGGTCGCTCGATTTGAATGGCACCACCGTGTTGCTCGCGTGTCTCTTCTGGGGCTACCTCTGGGGCCTGATTGGCCTGGTGCTGGCGATGCCGATCACCGTCAGCCTCAAAGTCGTTTTGCATACGATCCCCGAACTCAATCGCTGGGCCGAGCTGATGTCGCTCGACTGGCAGCTGCCAGCGTCGGCGACTGCCGATGCTTCTGACTCCGAACAGCCTGCCACCGTCACCACGTCCAACGACGCGGGCCAGGCGCGTACGGTCATCATGACCAGTCAAGAATTCGAGGAAGCTCGTGTTGTCGCCGAAAACAGCTCGGCCAGCGCGGTCCAGTGAATCCTGGTGCTACGTACAAATTGTTAAGCCGGATATCAGGCAACCGTGTCCGGCAGGTCTCCGCATGCATCGCTCAGTGAGTGGTTTGGCAGCCCAGCGGGCCGGACGAGATCGCAAAGGTGCGTATCGCATGGCGCTCCCTTTCAAATGTGAGTCTGCAGTGTAAGTGCGTCGTTGCGAAACCTAAAGAAATAAAACGACGGCTGGTGTAAGAGTTTTTTTATACAAGCCGGATCACCCAAGAACGGCGCCCGATTGACACACCGCACACGGCTCCATAATCGTCTCTCGCTACTTGACGAGACAGCGATCATTTTGTCTTATATTGGGGGTCCAAATATCATTCCACTGCCAATTCGAACTCGATTCTCACGCGCTTTCGCGTACTCAGAGGTTCTTGGCTCGACGGGATTTCGGTCTGCGTCGACCATCCCTAGCCAGGGATTTCGAACTCGCGTTCAAGCGCGTTCAGATTGTCCAGCCGGCTTCGGAGGAATTTTGATGGTCCGTAGGCTTTTCGTACTTACGTTGGTCGGGCTTGTCGCTTGCCCCTTGATTACGCCGCTAAGCGGCTGCGATGGCATCGGTACCGAGCCGAAGCCCACAATCGATTTATCAACTCCGATCAAGGCACCAGAGGTGCCAACCACACATAAAGTCGAGATAATGCCACGCGCCAAGCGAGGGCAATAGACCCGTTCGTCTTCATCGTTACTCTTGATGGAGCACTTTTATGCTGCAACGTCCCTCCATTTCTCGCCTACTTGCCAGGGGTTTCACGCTGATCGAGCTGCTCGTCGTCATCGCGATCATTGCGGTCCTCATCGCCTTGCTCCTGCCGGCGGTTCAGGCCGCCCGGGAAGCTGCTCGCCGTTCTCAGTGCACCAATAACCTCAAGCAGATCGGTCTCGCCGTGGCCAACTACGAGAGCGCCAATGGTGCCTACCCGATGGCGATGTATCAGGGTCCCTCCATTGGTTACGGCGGTTATAACGGCACCTGGTACGCCGGCACGACCGCATTCACCGCGCTGTTGCCGCTACTTTGAACAGACCCCACTTGCCAACGCTTACAATTACAGTATTGGCTCGTTACGACCTGGCCAATCGCACGGTCCTCGGTTCCGGCATCGCCACGCTTTGGTGTCCGAGCGACCCGACGATTGCCGGCGGCGCCGACGTGCGACGGCACGTCGGGCTTCGGCACGTACATTTCGTCGACCCAGACGGTCTATCACAATAGCTACGGTGTCTGCATGGGGATCTGGTTGGACTCGGCCTGGCCGACGCCCAGTCCGTTCGCCGGATCGCTCGTGACCGCCGCACAGCAGAACGGAAACGGCGTATTCGGGTATCAAATGTCGAATAAGTCTCGCTTCCATCATCGACGGGACGAGCAACACGATCGCCCTGGGTGAAATAGCCAATGGTTTGATTCCCCTCACCAGCGGCCGAAATGGCCTGAACATCTGGGCGTTTTCAGGCTACAACGTCGGCGACTCGGGCGTCGTCGCGAGCATGTACGGGGTCAATCCCCAGAAACGAATGCCGGTCACCCAAACCAATTACATCAGCTGGTATTATCCCGGGAACCCCATGGTACTTTCCATGTCGGTTTCGAGCTTCCACCCGGGCGGGGCGAATGTCGGAATGGCGGACGGCTCAGTGCGGTTCATCAAGGAGACGATCGCGACCTTCCCGGCCAATGCCCTTCCTTCGGCCAACTACGCGACGTCAGGACCCGGGCCTTACTTGAGCGGCTACAACACCTATGGGATGTTTCCGGGCCCCATGCCAGTCTTCAACGCCCTCTCGACGCGAAACTTTGGTGAAACCATCAGCATGGATCAATATTGAACGAGCCGTTCAATCCGTTCGGGCCGACGGGCAGGGACGACTGTTGTTGCCGCCCGGTCGGCCCGCCGCTATGGGTTGAATCGTTCGAGTGTCAGAGGGCCAAGTGTTAGCCGCAACAGGACGTCGCGCATTTGCTCGAGACGCGGACGAGATCCGGCCGAGGCGGCGACGTCGTGCTGTTCGTGCGGATCCGCGCAGATGATAAAGCTCTTCACGCACGTCGCCATCGCGGCGGATGTAGCTCCAGCCATCTTCTGTAAGCGACGACAGCGGCCCAGGCCGCCGGGGTGATCCTGGCCCAGTGGACACGAGCGTCTCGTTCGGGATGAGTTCGGCCATCACTCGATCGTCCGGTCCTAAGGCGCCGGGCGAGTTCGACAACGGTTGCCATAGCCGGGCCAGTGATCCGCCTGGAAAAATGGAGTCTGCGCTCCACCCCGCGATGTCGGCGATCGTCGAGGCCATGCTCCGCAGGCTCACTGTCTCCTCGACAACCGGCTTGATCCGGATCCCCGGAGGCGGAACGACCACGAGCGGAACGTGTAACTCGGTCTGGTACAAGCTCGACCCGTGGACGAACACCCCTTCGTGTTCTCCGAAACTCTCGCCGTGATCCGAGACAAGGATGACCCAGGTCCGGTCCAGGGCCTTGCGGCGGTCAAGTTCGTCGAGCAACCGTCCGACTTGCTCGTCGATCGAAGCGACGCAATCGTCATAGCCGTCGAGCACGAACGCCAGCTCCTGCGGCGACACCTGGCGCTTGTCCAAGGTCCACCAGTCCCGGATCAGTTGGATTTCGCGCTGTTCGACTGGCTTGGCGCCGAAGCGACGGATCCGCCGTGGAGGAAGTTGATACGGGGAATGCGCGTCGAAATAGTTCAGAAAGGCGAAGTACGGCCGATCCGGTTGAGGGCGATTAAGCAGCCAGTCGAGGAATTCCCGGTTAACCTCCGAAGCCTCCTTGCGATCAGTCTCGAACCATTCCCGGATGTGCTGAATTGCCCCCTTCAGCCAGCCGAAGTCGAGGGCGTCGCCGACGACGTCCCCGATCGCCTCCAACCCGTCGAGAGACCTTTCGAGTAACACCGCCTTCCTGAACGGCGAGAGCCCCTGGAAGAGGTAGTCGCGATAGACGGTGTAGCCGCGGCCCAGTCCCGAGTCGGCGCCGCAATACGGCGTGTTGGCGATGAAGCCGGCCGTAGCGTATCCCCGCTCACACAAAATCTCGGCCACCGTCGGCGCGGCGTCGTCGAGCGGGGTCCGCCAACCGACCGACAACTGGTGCGGCCATCGCCCGGTGAACATGCTCGCGTGCGAGGTAAGGGTCCACGAAGAGGCCGGTTGCGCGGCATCGAACCGGCTGCCACGCCTGGCCAATTCGTCGATCGCCGGGCTAGTCGGGCGCGCATAGCCGTAAAGATCCAGGTGATCGGCGGCGACGGTGTCCATCACGATCAGAAGAATGTTCGGGGCATCAAGCGGGATCGGCCGCCTCTCTTCGCGCCGTTGCTTGATCTCGTCGGCCATCCAGGGGGCGGCCGCAAGGGCCGCCAGCGTCAAGGCGAGAATCGGCGAACTGTACAGGACGATGCGACGGAAGGCGGCCTCGTGCCGTCTCACAACGGGGACGAGCCTTGCCGATAAGCCCAGGGCGACGACGAGCAAGGCCAGGCCATAAATCTGCGGCACGGCCGCCAGCAGCATGGGCAGCAAGGTCAGCGCAAAGAGCGCTCGCGAAATCGCCCAGCGACAGCCCGAGAGCCTGAGAATTACGGCCAGACATCCGACCAGCCCTAGCAGCACGAAGATCAGCAAATAGACCAAGGGGAACAGCCAGATGAAATGACGGGTCATGCTCAGCAATTGGTTCGTCTCGAAGAACCTCTTTCGCACGACCACCGTCACGACCTCGAGCAAGCCCGCGATGGTCCCGCACCACGCCGACAGGCCCAGTAGCGCCAGCGCGTAGAGCCGGTCCGGGCCGCGATTCGCACGTCCGTGCTCGCCCGCGCTCGCCACCCGTGATAATAATGAAGCACGGATCATCAGGAACAGGATTCGAGAGTCGGGAAGGTTTGTGAGGTCGAGAAACGGCGAGAATTCTCTCGTATCAAGCCGACCGCACAAGTTTCATGATAGTGGCTGGCCCGAAGGTCATCAAGCGAAGGACCGGCACGCGAGGGACGGCCAATGCAAAGGCGCGGCGGTCGATGGACGGCGGTCATTGTGTCGGCGTTCGTCATCGGAGGGCTGTGCGGGTGCGGCTGGCGATGGTGGGACGTCCGCCGGTACCGCAGTGCCATGGCGGGGATCGACGAGGCCATGCAGCACGGCCATTACGCCACCGCCCTTCGCGAGCTGTCGGCCCTTTTAGACTGGAGCCCCGGTTCGGACCGAGCCACCTACCTGCTTGGCGTCTGCGAAAAGGCATCGGGGCGGCCCCGGAAGGCGGATGCGGCCTGGGCCGCCATACGCACCTCCTCTCCCTACAGCGGACGCGCGATCGCAGGCCGCACTGACCTTCTCATCGAACAGGGGCGGTTCGCCGACGCCGAGTACTTCATCATGCGCACGACTGATCCGCTCGGGTCGGAGGGATCGGCGCGGCGCATGATATTGATCCCGAGTTTCGTGCAGGAAGGCCGGGCAGCCGAGGCCCAGCGGCTGATCGAGTCGCGATGGCAGAGCCTGGACGCAAACGGTGAAATAACGGTCGAGCAGGCCGTCAACCTGGCGCAACTGCATATGGAGATGCGCTGGAATGTCCCGCCGGTGGAAACGCTGCGTGATTATCTCGACCAGGTCGGCCGACTTGCTCCCGACGATGACCGGATCTGGCTCGCGCGAGCGAATCTGGCGATCCGGGCAGGCTCCTACGATGAGGGGCGGCGATGGATTGACGACTGCCTCAGGCACCGTCCCGATGATCACGCCGTCTGGCGGGCGCAGGTGGACTGGTCGATGCGCACGAATCGGCTCGCCGAAGCGAGGGCCGCCCTGAAACACCTCGCAGCCGAGCTGGCGACACCCACGGAAGTCCACCGCATCTCCGCGTGGATCGCATCTGTCTGCGCGGATGTCGATCGTCGAGCGCCAAGCACTGGCAGCCCTCGTCGCCGAAGACCCCGAGGATTTCCGTTCGCTCGAACGTCTCGAGAAGCTCGAGCAGCAAGACTCGGCGAATTCGGCTCCCGCCAAGCCGCGACGGCCAAGAGCGGAGATCGAACGCGACCAGATGCGGTACCGCGAGCTCTATCGCCGCAATCAGCCAGCGCGTGACTCCGAGGAAATGGCCCGCCTGGCCGAACGCCTGGGCCATCGCTTTGAGGCGATGCTCTTCCTCACTGCCGCGATCGCCGAGGAGCCGGACCGCGCCGACCTGCGAACGAACCTCCATCGCCTCAGGGAGGCTGCCGATAAGCCGGACGATAAAAGCGACAGCCGCTTCGACAGCCTCCCATGGGACTGCGGCCGGGACGAACCGCCAGCGGCAACTCGTTTCGGCAATCGGCCCTAGCGGACCCAAATTCGTTCACTCCAAGGCATGCGCATCGGCGTTGGTGATGAGTGGCACGGGAAAGTTGCGGACTCTTTGCGTGGGGACTATCCTGGTGGTCAATCTTACGCGGGATTGATCATCTAATGCACGCTCGATCATGCACGATCGCAAGGAGACGCATCGCGGGTCAATGACGACCCCTAAATTCGTCAGGTACGACGACCGGTCCCATAGCGCAAGTTGTCAACCCGTGGCCACATCGATTCGTCGAGGGGATAACACGGTTGCTACGCGCACGGCGTTGTTTTGCATGTCCTTTCACCCTTGTCCTTTCACCCTCCAAAAAATGGTCGTTTGTTCGGACGTCTCAGATGCGACGAGTTAAATCAGACGTAGTGCCACACACGGGTGTTTGCGACGCTCACATCCCGGCCAAATTGAGAACGGCGAGCGACTTTTCATATTGTCGTCGCGAACCCATCAGTTGGGTCCGACGGCCTCCTTACGTCCCGACTCTGTCCCGCGATGGGGTGCAGCAAGGACGGTAGCTTTTTGCTTTTTCGTCTGTCAGTTCGCTCTTGATCGGTTTGCCGTTCTTGCCGAACTTCAGTGTTCCCAGATCTTTGGTTTCTCCCGGTTCGATGGCCAAATCGCGATCGATCGTGAGATAGAACATTTCGCGGCGATGCAGTTCGCCTTGAAGCGAGTAGCGGCAACCAGGGATCAAAACGACGCGGAAACGTCCGTCTGCGTCGGCGCCAACGGGGTCAAGGCGGGTCGCAAAAGCAAAGGGCACACCGGAGGCCGCGATCTCCGCGCCGGAAAGAGGTTCGCCGTCTTCGTCGAGCAAGCGTCCGACGACATAGGACTTCCGGCTGGAGTTTGACCGTTATCTCGCCTGCCGCGAGTTCTTTCGGACCGATTCGCACAACTCGACCGATACGTTTCTCCACATGCCGGAAGAGGATGGGGCGTTCCTCATCAGGACCAAGATTGGTGACCGTCAATTCCGAGTCCTCCGTCTTCTCGACTTTGCCTCGCGAGGATATGCCGTCGACATCCAAACCGGTGATCGGCTTCCCATCAGGACCCTGGACGTGGATCCGCAACGACTGCCCCGGATCCAATGCGAAGTCGAGCGTTACAGGCCCCGTGTCGGCGGGAGGATTGATCTCCTTCATCATGTTGGGCCACTTGGGACCGGGCTTCATGGGCACATAATACGTGTCGAACAAATCGCCCTTCTCATATTTCGGTCCGCTGATGTCGGCATAACCAACGCCGTGCCGATAGGATTTGAGGATGCTCTCCGCACCGACGATCGCGCGTCCCGGCAAGCCCACGATGCGATATGTTCCGTCCGCTTTGGATTGAAAGCGCATCTGACGGGCGTCGCCGTCGACGAAACCGTGGGGAGGGAACTCGGGCGTTCTCTGAGCATATTCGTTCGTGAGGAACGGAATATAGAGCATCCTGACGGTGGGAACGGGGGCGCCCGTGGCTCCATCGGTGACTCTTCCCGTGATCCAGATTCCGCGATGCAGCTCGATTTCCATGCGAACCGGCCCGAGACCGACAGGGTCCGGAACATCGACGTCACGCATGAAATAGGGTTGCTGATCGTTCGGGACGATCCAGAGCCGATTTTCGGCCCCTTTCGGCATTCCGATCAATCGAAAACGCCCATTCTTGTCGGTCGTCGTCTTCAGGACGCGATATTTCCCGTACGGATAGCTGGTCATCGTCTTGCTTTCGACAGAGACGTCCGGAAGCAGCTCGCCCGTCTTCGCGTCTTTCACGATCCCTTCGATCGTGCGGGCAGGCTCGGCGCTGAAGGTGAACGTGGCGCCGAACACCGGGTCCTTCCCCTCGAACTGGTAGCCGATGACTTGCTGAAGCGTTTCCATCTCGCGCGTCGCCGCCTGGGCTTCGCGATAAGCCACTTGCTCTCCTGCGAACGTCAGCGAGACGACCCGCTCCCGCCCAAGGCCGCGGATTTCGAATCGGCCATCCGCATCTGTCGTCACCGCGGTCGGAGTTCCTATCAGGCGCGACTCGACGGAAAGAGGGACCTTTTGATGGATGGTCGCAGGAGCCTCGCCTGCCTTGATCGCCCGCGATCCACTTGGACAGATCCTCTTCTTTCGTCAGCCTGCGGTGCGCTCACTTTGACCGAGGTTCCGGCGATCGGACGACCTTCGAGATCGATCACTCGACCGCGGAGTGGGAGGTCTTCCACCAACCGCAGCGTCAAAGGTTGGGTTGTGTCGATGCCGCCATAAGTCACCCATGCGGGGCCGTAACCGGTGAGCGATGCCGCGATTTGCGTCTTCTTCCAGATGTCGCGCCAGTGTTCATCGAACCCGCTCACGTCGCCGAATGGATGTCGCGGAAAGCGGATCGAGAACATTCCCTGCGAATCCGCGATCGCTTCGGAGAGCGGCGATTTCAAGTCCTTCGCGACGGCCAACTCCCACGACAACCACTTCGGCACCGCCGCCGCGCGGACGACCGCCCCTGCCGCCGGCTTGCCGTCCGGCTTCAGAACGACGCCGCGAACAGTGATCTCCGATTTCGCGGACTGGTTTGAATCCACGACCTTTCCGCTGAATTCCGATTCATCGTTGCGGTCAGTGACTTCGCGTTTGGCTTTGTCAGGTGCCGACACCTCTTCTTGTGTCATCAAGGCCAGACTGGCAGAGATCGGTGCGGAGTATGTTTCCGCAGCCGCGCGACGCCAGACACCGGTAATCGCACCAATTGTCAACGCGGCTATCAGCAATAGCGTCATTGAATCGCCGCGCGTCAGACGCAGGCGTTGAGGATCACTCAGCAGGCGCACGACGCGGCGTTTCAATTCGCTACCGTTGCCTCCATTCGCCGCAGCGGCCGATAGCAATGGTTGGCCGATTGCCGGATGATGCGCGGCACACAATTCCGCCATTTGGACCAGAGTGCTGGCGTACCGAACACTTTCGCAACCGGCGTGAACTACCAAGTCATCGCAGCAGTTTTCACGCTCAAAACTCAACTGGCGGCAGACATACCAGACCACTGGATGAAAGAACAAAATCGTTTCCATCAATCGCTGCAGCAGAATCACGAACAGATCGAAGCGCCGAATGTGCGCCATCTCGTGAGCCAGAATCACGAGCACTTGCTCTGGATCCATTTCCGTGGCCAGCCAGATCGGCAACAAGATCATCGGTCGTAACACTCCCGCAACGACGGGAATCGTAACCCGCTCGCAATACGCGACAACCGGCGCGACTTTCAGTCCGATGCGAGATGCCTGTTCGCGAATCCGCGCCAACAATCGATCATCGCGAACCGGAATCGCGCCGCGGCGCAGCCGATGACCGCCCCAAAGCGCAAAACACAGCCGTCCCAACATTGCTATCACGCCCAGCAGGTAAACCGTCGTCGCATAAGGAGCGCACCGTTGCACGATTGATTGAAATCCTGAATCGCCCGATTGAAATGCCGCATCTCTGGTGTCAAAGCTTTCTTTCTTAGCTGGTTCCATCGCCACCGAAAGCATCTCATCGCTCGCAGTTCGCGCCGTTGCCGACGGCTCGAGTTGGGCAGATGAGATTGTGGGCTGTGCGTCAGCGATTGAGACCACTTGCGACATAGGCTTGGACAAAGCCGAGATCGATCCGCCGTTCCCGGCGAAGTCGCGCCCATTGATCGAACGATCGAAGGGTGAATCGATCAACAAAAAAGTGATCGGCGCGCTGAACGCCAATAACACGAAAGCGATTGCGTGAATCGTGTATCGAGTTTTTGCCGTCGCAGTGCGAAACAGCCATGCGGTGACCATCGTTCCCAGGCCAATGACCAGGCCCTCCCAGACAAAATGGAGCAGCGTTTCGGTCAGCCGGACACAAATCGCTTGATCGACAAGCCCAAAAAGCATCGCATTCATTTGTCGGTCCCCTTGATGCGCTGATCGATCAGCTTCCGCAGTTCTTTCAGTTCGCCCCGGTCAATATCATTCTGCTCAAATACGCCCAGCAACACAGCCTTGGCCGATCCGTCAAAGACACGATTGACGATGTCGCCCAGCACAGATCGCGACACCTGCTCGCGCGTAATCCGTGGTGAGAACAAAAATGCGTTACCTTCCCTCTTGCGTATGACGATCCGCTTTTTCGCCATCGTGTTGAGCGTCGTGATCACCGACGTATGCGCAATGTCGCGGCCCAATCTGGCGAGTTCATCCCGAATGTCGCGTACTAACTGCGGCGATTGTTCCCAGAGGATTTTCAATATCTGCAGTTCCAGCTCCGTGGGTTGCTCCGCGGCGGGACGTGCCATGTCGCGATCTCCATCCATTCGGATAACAGGCCAACTCTTCGAGTTCACTAGAAGATAACCGGAAGAATTCGTGCTTGTCAATCAACTCTTCGAGGAAACTCGAAGAATGCGATAAACCGTCCGGGTTCAGGCGGTTGCGAGCTTTCGCAGCCAACGCTTGATCATGACTTGAATGCAAGATCGTGTGCCACTGGCTTCGCCAGTGCTCTTCATTCGCAGAAGATAAGTGGCAATCCGCACCAACCATACATTCTGGCCATCACGCTCCGCGTGATGAGCCTGGCAGGACGGTCTCACGGACAAAAGCCGCCGCCGAGTGTTCGCACTCCGATGCGCATCCTCGCTTATTGCCTTATGCCCAATCACTTCCACCTGGCCCTCTGGCCCACGCGAGGACGGCGATGTCAGCCGCTGGATGCACTGGCTGATGACAATGCATGTGCGCCGCCACCTGGAGCGTTATCGGTCCAGCGGTCACGTTTGGCTGGGACGGTTCAAAGTATTTTCAATCCAGGAAAATGAGCACTTGTTGGCTATTTTGCGGTACATCGAGCGCAACCCGCTGCGAGCGGGGCTGGTTGGCCGAGCCGAAGAATGGCCGTGGTCGAGCCTGCGCTGGCTCGCAGCTCCGATGCCTGCACCGATCCGGCTGGAGCCAGGCACCGTCCCCCGCGGGACGCTCTGGGTGGAAAGAGTCAATGCCGTCACGTCCGACCTCGACCTGCAGATAATACGCGAATCCGTGCGCCGAGACTGGCCGTTCGGAGCATTGGAATGGACGCTCGAGACGGCGAAGGCTCTGAATCTCCAGTATAGTCTTCGTCCCCGAGGGCGACCCAGGGGAATCGAACCGCCCGCCAGACACACAAAACTACCTAGTTCCGCCGGACATCGCATATATTTGGGGATGCCCCCTTTTCCTTTTCCTTTTCCTTTTCCAATTCGGTAGCGCGAACTGGGACACAAGCGACGTTCAAAAGGCTGTCAAAACTGGCCAAACAGAATGGGCTGGATAGCATGGCGAGCCATCCCGATCAGATCGAATCCTGGGACAATCTCGCAGGGCACAGCGTTTCTCAGTAATTGTCCAGTTATGACCGACTAGCCAACGAATAAAAAAGAGACGCACAGCCTCCCAGTGAATCAGCGAGGAAGCCCTTCCAAGGTTGACAGTGGCCTTGATTATAGTGGTGGGCCCGCCTGAGTCACCTAGATCGACGTGGCGGGGAGTCGCGGTGACGCGGGGCCGCTTTGGCTGTCGCGACGTAGAGGCCGGTTTGGGTCATGGTCCTCGTCCGCAAGTAGGCCGGAGTGTCCACGTAAACGGGCTCGCCCTTGATCACGTCTCCGACCGTCTTGTACGGCTTGGTTGTCGGCTCGCCGAAGGCGACGATCTTGCTCGCCCGAATGATGATCGGGCCCGCTGGTCCTCGACCCTCACCGATCACATCGAGGACCAACGGCTCGAAAGTCGCGTCGGGAGCCGCCGCCAGCGTCAGCGCGCCGAACGTCTGCCCCTCAGCGATCACCCCTGCGCGGAACTCGAGCCCGGCTGGCGGATCGGCCAGTCGGAGAGTAATCGGGCCGTCAAAACCGTCGCGGCTCACGGTTACACCGACTGCCGCTTCGCCCCCTTTCGGTACGCTCACCTGCCCGCTATCAAGCGCGATCGAGAAACTGGGCTTCACGGGAACGACTGTGACCCGGTACGCATGCCCCGACCCACCGCGACAAAACAACGTCGAATTGTGTGGAGAAGAAGGGTCGGTCCATCGACCATTTAGCGCGATTGTCACCTCCGTCTGCCCTTCGGGCACGGTGAACTCGATGGAGGGATCGTGGGTGACGTGTCCGGGTACGCCGTCTCGAGCGGGAACAGCGAAGACGTCAGGCCTTGCCGGCTCGATGCCAGGGGCGAGGCGTACCTCAAGCTCGTTGCCTTCGGCGAGGCGCACCTTCAGCTTGGGGTAGAGGGCTGAACCGAGGCTGAAAGAAGCCACAGTGGCCCGGAACCGCTGGCCCGGTGTAACGTTCAGGGTGAACTGATCCTCATCGTTCCTCGGGTCGATGCGGCCGTTGAACACCATCGGAGGAGTGACCTTTGGCGGCGGCCCGTCAGGATCGGCCGGTTCGAGCACTTCAGGCAGATCGCCCACAAGGAGAGCTGGCAGAGCCTCGACGTCGAGCGGCACTCCGTCAGGCCCGCGCAAGGTAGTTGGGGCCCGCAAACGCACGATCGATTCACCCGGTGCGGGCGTCAGATTCACCGGCACGACCATCACGCCGTCGAGTGTGCCGCCGCGGAGCTCGACACGGATGGTCTCGCCGCGCCGACCCCCCAGCGGGTAGACCTCGGCGGCGGCCGGCAATGGGCCGATGGTGAGCCGGTAAACACGCCGCCTCCCCTTGATCGGCCGGTGTAACGCGTACATTACTCCGAACAAGTAATCGGCGTCGTTCGGCAGCACCGCAAAGAGAGGTGTGTCTGCTGGATCTCCGAAAAGGAGGTGCACACCTTCCTGGTACTTGCGGTCGAGGCTTGCGAGCCACAAGTCGGTGTCGATTACCGAGCCCAGCCGGGCGCACTGGATGTCGGCTACGATTCGTTGCCCCTTCTTGCCCCGAAATCGGAAGAAGTCGTGGCTGTCCTCCGGCAGCCCGCCTTCGATCACGGTGGGGAGTGCGATCCTCTGAGCAGTCCAGTCGGCCTCATTGGCTTTCCAGTCGATGTTATTATTGTCTTCCTTGTCCTGGATCTGGGGGAGCTGTCCGACGGCGAGCGGGAACGGATCGGACAGTCCCTCGTCGGTGACCACTCGGACCGGGTAGATGCCGAGCGCGGTGAGGGGGTCGACCGTGATCCGAGCGTTGAAGGTGGCGGCGCCGAATTGCCCGGTGTCGGGGTCTCGATGGCAAACCGGAACGGTGCGACCAGCCTTGGGTTGCCCGAAAGGGCCGATCCACGAAGGGTCAGGCCGCTGACAAAGCCCCGCCGTACGCCCAGGGGGCTGGCCTGGTCGACGTGAGGGAGCCGTGAAACTGCCAGGGCGCGCGCCGTGCACAAACGAACATCGTGAGGGAAGCGAGCGTTCCAAGACCGAGCAGGCAAGCGATGCTGAAACGGAAATAGGTCATCATCGTATCTCCCGTGTCACGGCCCAGCGTCCGAGCATGAGCGAAGCGGCCGATCGGAGGGTTGTCTCGGCGGTTGGTCAGAAAGGGATGTCTAAACGTGGCAGGCACTCATATCCCGAAACGAAGCCTTTTCGAATCCCTCTCGCTCCCCTTGACCATCCCTCGCTACGGCCAGCATACCACCCTGAAAGCGGTCCTAAAATCAACATCCGCAAACGTTGACCTTGGACTCGAGGCTCGGGTTCGGGCCTCGCCGTGGGGGTTATCCCCCACGGGCCGGGTATGACCACAGACCACGCATCGTCCTTCTTGTTCCTTCCATAAGTATTCGATCCGACCGCGACCTGCCAGCGTTTGGCTCAGTTGCCAATCCAGTCATGCTTCCAGGTACAGTTCCCACTTCGGATCGTAGGGATTCACGTCGCCCCGGATCTTCGCATAACGAATGATCCTCACATTCGCTGCTTCCATCAACTGGATCGGCCGCCAACGTCATCATCTCCGTTCATGGCTCGATTAGCACGAGTGGCGGCGCCTGGTGTCACGCATCACATCACCCAGCGGGGAAATCGCCGGCAGCAGACGTTCTTTTGCGACGACGACTACCAGAGCTACCTGGAACTGATGGCGCACTGGTGCGGCGTTCACAACGTCGACATCTTGGCATACTGCTTGATGCCCAACCATGTCCATCTGATCGCGGTTCCGCAGTCGGCCGATGGACTGAGGCGGGCTATTGGCGAGGTTCATCGCCCTTACACGCGCATGGTCAATTTTCGGTTTGTGGAGGAAAAGAACTTGCGTGCACGCGTGCGCGCATTGTCATTCGTGGCATGCGTATCGGATAGCGCGATTCTCCAAGCGAACCTGCTCAGTTCGCCATGTCTGAACGATGGCTCGCCGAATGAATTGGTTGCGGTAACGAGCTGTCCGAGCACCGGCGATGGTCTGAACCTTGGCCTCTGTCGCCGAAGCATGACTGGATCGTCTGCGCCGATCAAGATGTTTGGCTCCCGGCGGGATGGGACCGATGCATCGCGGAACAACTCGACGAGGCCGAGCGGCAGTTTGGGCCGATCGGGGTCGCGGGGGTGTACGGTGTCGGCGAAGTAATCGCGCCGCGCGACGCATCGCAGCCGCTCGCCGCCGAGCGCATCGGCTGGGTCGTTGACCGCGGCCGAATGCTCCGCGATGGGCCAGACCTGCCCGCACAGGTCGCGACGCTCGACGAGCTGCTGCTGATCGTCCGACGGGACTCCGGCCTGCGATTCGATCCTGAACTTGGATTCCATCTGTATGGAGCCGATATTTGCCTTCAGGCAATCGAACAAAGGCTGGCCGTGGTGGCATTGGGCGCGCTGTGTCATCATCATTCGCGCAGCGTTGGATTGCCGGAAGCGTTTTTCGCTAGCGCTCAAGTATTCGCCCGGAAATGGAGGCACCGGCTGCCGGTCGCCACACCGTGTGCGATCATCGACCGCGGAGGAATTGTGCATGTCCTAGGAAATGCGACCACGGATGGGAAGAGATCCATTGCGTGTACTTTAAACTGATAAATAACATCACATAAGGCAACGAAGGGAACGAAGAGAAAAAGTGTACTGCGAGATCGGACGGACTTGTGTAGCCACAACGCGGAATGTAAACCTGTGGTTCGAAAGTGCGGATCACTACGCCACAAATTTTCACGGGTTCTTGTGTTTCTTCGTTCCCTTCGTGTCCTTCTGTTAGAGGCTGGACGGCGTTCGCCCCGTCCGATCCCAGATAGCGACGTCGGGCTGACGCCCGAGGCTGGAAGGCCTGCGCCCGTCCGAACCACGCGCTTACGCACGTGGTCACGTTTGGTCGTGTGCGCCGGCACGGTGGTCAAGACGGTCGTGACCACGGGTCGTGAGACCGTGGGCCAGACGGGGTCACCACAAACCTCGCACGTAAGTGCGACGCAGTTCCATCAATATCGGGCTGACGCCCGCGGCTGGTGGGCCTACGCCCCGTCTGATCCGTCACATCGGAATCGGGCTGACGCCCGCGGCTGGTGGGCCTACGCCCGGTTTGAACCAGGCGCTTACGCACGTGCTCACGCGGTCACGTGTTGCAAACGCATTTTCCGGCCGTTCGAGGTCGTCGTTCTCGAGCATTGTTCCGTGTTTTTCAGTGCTTTCTGTGGTCAAATCTCCCCCCCGTCTTTCTCAGTGGTGAGTCACAGTCATGAATCACAAAACAGCCGGAGGGCTCGCGTCCATTATCATCCCCAGCTGGAGCGAGCTTGAGTTTACCCGCCAATGCATCAGCGCGCTGCGGCACTACACGCGACCGCCATGGGAACTGAACCACCGACCGGCTGGAAGCCGGTGGGTTCAATGTGCCGTCGGCTGCAAGCCCGACTGACTGGGAGGCGTTATTCGCCTTCTACCCGAAAATCTCCATCCGCGTTCGTAACGTCCTGAGTCCGAATGTACTCTGTGATCGCTTCATCTGTGATCACCCCAGAACTCGCGACGAAAAACCCCCTGGCCCACAGATGGCGACCCCAGCACTGCTTGTTCAAATGGCTGAACTCTTGCAGTAGTTTGCGTGAGGACTTCCCCTTGATCCTTTGCATCAGATAGCTCGGAGAAACATGCGGTGGGCACGATACGAACAGATGCACGTGGTCCTTGCTGACGTGACCCTTGACGATCTCAACCTCGAGCTCCGACCAGATATCCCGCACAATCTGCCGCAGACGGACGCCTACGTCCGCCTGCAGCAACTTTTTGCGGTACTTCGTGATCCACACAAAGTGGTACTTCAGGTCAAATCGTGTGTGCGACGTTCTCCGATAATGCTCCATCTCCTCAACGTACTGAAAGTGGTCGCCTAAAGGCGAGGGATTTTAGATCCCACAACTGGGACATTAATCGTTATCGATAACGGATCGACGGACGGTACGGCAGCGTATCTGAGCGGCGTGCAGGACGCCGCGGCCGTGCCGGTCACTGTGATTACTAATCGGGAAAATCGAGGGTTCCCCGCCGCGATCAATCAAGGACTCCAGCAGGCCGCGGGGAATACCTCGTGCTGCTCAATAACGACGTTGTGGTCACCGATGCTTGGCTCGACCAACTTGTTGCCCTCACCACCGCCAAGATCCCGAAAAAAGATGGTTTAACCGCCAAGAACGCCAAGAATTTGAGAGAGCGAACTGGCAAAAGTGATTGCGCGGACGGAAGTTGGCAGGCCATTCGGCAAAGGCCGAATGTCACAATCATTGATTTTGATGATGTGATTTCCGATCCGTTCGCTGAAAGCTCGCTGACCACGACACGAGGCACACCTTGCAAGATGCAGCCAGAACCCGCGGTGACGCCATCGTCGTCACTGCCTACTGCCTACTACTCCCAGCATTGTTGGCCCCATGTCCAACTACGCCGCGCCGCCACAACTGGTCAAGAACGTGCCGTATCGCGATATCAGCGAGATGCATCGCTTTGCCGCCAAGTGGCGCCTGAGCATCGCGGGCAGTGGTTCAACGTACCCAAGCTGTCGGGATTTTGCTTGCTCATGAAACGGGCTGTTTACGAGACGATCGGCGGACTCGACGAGCGGTTTGGGTTGGGTTTCTTTGATGATGACGATCTGGCGGAACGGGCCCGCCGCGCCGGGTTCGAGCTGGCTATCGCCCATGACCTGTTCGTCCACCACTTTGGCAGCCGGACATTCGCGGGCAATGGAATCGATGCCGAAAGGTTGCTGGATGAAAACTCCAGGCGTTTCGCCGCCAAGTGGGGATCAAACGGGACTCATGGCACGCGCGTCTCGCTTCAGCCCTGGTCAGGATCTCCGGCGCCCCACGCAGGTGCCTTGATAGGTTCTGGTTCGGATCAAAAAGAGATCTCACGCCAAGCCGCAAAGACCGCAAAGAATAAAAAATTGTTTGACGTTGGACCAAGCGAGGACTCGTACGTGGCTCAGGTCTCTACCGATTCGGTCCCTTCAGCGTCCTTTGCGGCTTTGCGGCTTGGCGTGAGATCTTCTTCCGTTGAAAATGTCCCGTCCGTAGAACCCGGCCAGAGACCCAGGGTGTCGTTGACCTTCATTGCGCGAGACGAGGAAGTTGACCTGCCGAAGTGTCTCGAGTCGGTTCGCGGGCTGTTCGATGAGATCGTCGTGATCGATACCGGCAGCGCCGACCGCACGGCCGAGATCGCCCGCGCGTTTGGAGCGAACGTCTTTGATTTTTCCTGGATCGACGACTGCGCGGCGGCGCGGAATGAGGCCCTGGCACGCGCGACCGGCGATTATGCCTTTTGGCTCGACGCCGACGACGTGGTCGACCCGCTCGAGCGCGAGAAGCTGAGGATAATCCTGGATCGATTGCGTCGTGGCGACGAGGCCGCATACGTCGTTCGCTGTGCGTGCGACCCGGCCCCCGACGGCACCGGCGGCGATACGGTCGTCGACCACATCCGGCTCTTTCCGCTCCGGCCAAACGTGCGCTGGACGTACCGCGTGCACGAACAGATTTTGCCCTCATTGCGACAGGCCAAGATTCCCGTGCGCTGGACCGATCTGATCGTGCGGCACACCGGCTATGTCGACCAGGCACTCCGGGCTAAAAAGCTCGACCGCGACACCAATATCCTCAAGCGCGAGCTCCAAGAACGGCCGGACGACCCGTTTGTCTGCTTTAATCTCGGGGCGATCGCCGTCGAGCGACAGCATTGGGCAGAGGCGCTGGGATTTCTCAACAAGAGCCTGGCCAACTCGGCACCGAGCGACTCGATCGTGCGCAAACTGTATGCCTTGATCGCCCGCGCACACCAGATGATGGGAAACTCCCAGGCGGCGATCCAGACATGTATCGACGGGCTCAAGCTCGACCCGCAAGACGCTGAGTTGTGGTTTCGCAAAGGCGTCGTGCAGCGGCACCGGGGCGAATCGGCCGAGGCCGAAAACGCGTGGCGGCGAATCCTGGGACTAAAACGCCCGAACCAATTTTGCAGCGTGGATCAGGGCATCTATGGCCATCTGACTCGGCGCAACTTCGCCGTGCTGGCAGCAGAGCGCGGCGATCATGCTGAGGCCAAGCGGCTATGGAGCGCGGTGCTGGCCGAGTGCCCAGGGGATCAAGAGGCGCCAATCAAGTTGAAGGGGAAGCGGGATTAGGACCACGATGAAGATTACGATTGGAAGCAGATTAAGAGCACGTCAAGATTATAATCACGACCCCAAGAAGAGCAAGCTGAGACGAGTCATACTCTTAATCCGAATCTTACTCCTAATCATCTTCATAATCTTAATCGTCATCTTAATCCTACTCCTTCGTGCAACCGGCGGGCACAGGTATCACAATGGACAACGCGCGCGATTTGTACCTTGACCTGATGATGCGGTCGTTGACCGACTGGCTGTACGACGCGCGCCCAATTCCAGACGGCCAGTCATTGTCTTCAACTGATCGACTCCGCCAGTTCCGATTTGCGGATTTCCCATTTGGCCTGCGCTGTCTCGTCAGATTCAGGACGCAAGGTCATCGCTGCGTACGCCAATATTTCCAAAATAAAATTTTGGAAATATTCTTAAGTCCGGTCGGCTTCTACACACGCGACCGTGGTCTGCGCCCTTGGGGCGTGGGTGCATTAACGAAATCCGCGAAACGCGGTATAATGTATATATAGGAATTACAGGTGAACTGCGCGCTAGCGGTTTGCCGACGATCATCTCGCCGTGGGTACTTTGAATGCACGGACGAACCCGGACCACGCCGGGTTCCCTCCGCCGGTTCACCAGCATGATTGCCTTTTAAGGAATTCGTTTTTCGAGTGTGTCGCACGGGGCGAGGCGGTCAGAGACCTTCCCGAAAACTGCCATCTACTGCCATCTACTGCCATTTTCGAGTCGCAAAACCGCTAAGCCCGCTGCAACCGTTACATTACCTTCTTGATCCGCCTTAACGAAACATGAGAATGGAGATTCACGAATGACCGGCGGTTCGACGCGGCGCCGATTTCTCGAAGTGACCGGGTCGACAGTTGGCGTGGCCGGCTTGGCAGGTGCTTTGGGCTCAGCCGCGTCCACTGGATCTAGCCTACAGCCGGCGGCGGGCACCGCCAGGCGACCAAAGGTTGCTGCTCTGGCAACGGTCTACAGCTACCTGTCGCATGCGTACCACATCGTTGGTCGATTCATCGACGGATTCCCGGTTTACGCGGGCCATGGACTGCACAAGCCGGATTTCGAGATTGCCAGCCTGTTCATCGAACAGACCTCGGAAGCGACCGATCTGGGCCGAGCCAAGGCTCGGCTGCACGGTATTCGCCAGAGCCAATCCATTGCCGATGCGCTCACTCTCGGAACTGGCAAGCTGGCCGTCGATGCGGTTCTCTTGATCGCTGAACACGGCGAATATCCCTATAACGAAAGACTCCAAAAGCTATATCCGCGCGGCCGGTTCTTTGGCGAAGTTCTCGAGGTCTTCAAGACATCGGGGTCGGCCGTGCCCGTATTCATTGACAAGCATCTGTCGTACAGCCGGGTGGAAGCGCAGCGAGATGGTCGACCGGGCCAAGAGCCTCAAGGTGCCACTGATGGCCGGTTCGAGCTTGCCGGTTACCTGGCGGCTTCCCGCTGCTCGAGATTCCTCTGGGCCACGAGTTCAAAGACGTCATAGTGGCCTCGCGTGGTGATCTGGAGATCTTTGGTTTCCATGCCTTGGAGACGCTCCAGTGCATGGTTGAACGGAGGGAGCGAAAAGGGAAGCCGCAGGGCGTGGCCGCGGTCACCTGCCTGGAGGGAGACGCTGTCTGGCAGGCGGGCGACAAAGGTGTGTGGTCGTGGGAAGTTCTCCAGCATGCGCTGGGTCGAAGTCACACTCTTAACCCGGGGGATATCAAGCAAAACACGCGCGATTACAAGGCCCCGGCAGCACCGGGCCGCGATATCCTCACCAGGCTCGCTCACCCGGTCGCTTACATCGTCGAATACGTCGATGGTTTGCGGGCGACTGTGCTGATCTTGAACGGTCACGTCGACGATACGACGATCGCCGCGCGGTTGAAGGGTTCCGATGGAGTCGACACCATCGTCTCTACCCTGATGTATCTGCCCGCACCACCGGGCGCCAGCTTCTTCAATCCGCTTGTGCTACGAATCGAAGACTTCTTCCGTACCGGTCATCCCCCCTACCCGGTCGAACGGACGCTGTTGACCGGAGGCATGCTCGACGCGGCGCTCGACAGCCGGATTCACGATCACCGGTCGATCGCCACGCCCGATCTGGCAGCGATCGATTATCAAGCACCGGCGGACTCCGGGTTCATACGAACGTCGATCGCTAACCCGGAGCCCAATCACTTTTGAGCCAATTCAGGCGGTACCGGATGGTGAGGCAATAGACAGGCGTCGCTCTATTATGTTTTGAATCGTAGCTCGTTGAGATCAAAATCGCCGAGGGGAACCGAAAGTAGGCGTCGAAGGATCGCAGCCGGTTTTTGATATTGCCCCTTGCTCTGCGTGTGAATGCGCCGCCGGCTTGGACATCCTGGTAGCCAAAGCGAAGCTAACGCCGGATCAGATCCGCCCAGGAAAAGAGCAATTACAAAGGATCGTTAGGATGCTCATGGGGCTGATCAAGAGGAACTCTACGCGCGAATACGATAAAGGGAATTCGGCGAAGTAAATCCTGCTCCTGATCCTGCTCTTGCTCCTGATCCTCAATATATTGGCGAGCAAACGAAGTTTGACGGTGGAAGAAGTGGCTGCTTTCGACAAGGCCTAAATGCCAAAAGCAATCCTTCCACCAAATTCATGGCCGGTCCGGTCCGCGGCAGAAACGCGCCAAACTCAATAGAATTTGACGGATCACTAGCCGGAATTCTGGAGCGGCACGTTCCAGTAGGCGTCGCTCAGGAAACGTGACCAGCTTGCGATGCGAGCGCCGCTGGCGTCGTAAAGGGGTTTCCAGGCGGGGCGCACCGGAGCGCGCCGAAGCTTCATGCCGGCCTGTTCGGGAGTTCGGTTGGCCTTCCGCGCATTGCACGGCACGCAAGCCAGTGCGCAATTTTCCCAGGTGGTCTGGCCTCCCTGGGCACGAGGGATCACGTGGTCGATCGTGAGCTCTTCGGTGCCGGGCTGGCAGCCGCAATACTGGCAAGTGGAATGATCGCGTTTGAACAGGTTGCGGCGGCTGAACGTCACGGTCTGGTGCCGCGCCTGGTCGTGGCGGGTCAGTGCAAGGACTTCAGGAACACGGAGATGGAACCGGACCGTCCGGATAAACGGCTCCCCCTCGCGCGGAGCGAGTTTCGCCCAGTCGGACCAGCTATAAAGCTGAAAGTCATCGGGATCGATGACGAATGCCGCCTCATTCCAGAGCATGACCAGAGCACGGTGCACGGGGGCGACGTGCACTGGCTGCCAGTGGCGGTTCAACACGAGAGTCGGTCGTTGCAGCACACAGCTACTCATGAGTTGTGACCTCTCGGACCTGCGGAAGCGACTCCGGTATCCATCCTCCCCCTGGCCGGAGAGCGGCACGAGCCCCCCGCGTTTCGCTATCTTAACCGAGAGAAAAGCAATGGTGCCAGGGCGGCTTGGGGGTGCTACATTGACTTTCTCCGGTTGCCACGGCCGGGCCATTAACGCGGCTTAACTAATTCACACCGGGCGGTAGCCCGACCTGGACTTATTTGGGAACCACCCATGCGGGCCGAAATCATCGCGATCGGCAGCGAGCTTGTCAGCGGCCAATCGCTCGATACCAACAGCCATTGGCTCAGCCAGCAACTGTCAGCGCTGGGGATCACGGTCGCTTTTCACACGACGCTGGGAGACGTGCTGGAAGACCATTTGGCGGTCTTCAAAATCGCTGTTGCGAGAGCAGACCTTGTTGTGATGAGCGGCGGCCTTGGGCCCACGCAGGACGACCTGACCCGCGAAGCACTTGCCGAGGTCGCCGGCGTGCCGCTGGTGGAAGACGCGGAATCGCTGGCAGCGATTGCGGCCATGTTTGCCCGCCGCAATCGTGTGATGAGCGAGCGCAACCGCGTCCAGGCCCTCTTCCCCGCAGGAGCCGAGCCCTTACCCAACCCGGTCGGAACTGCGCCTGGGATCTGGATGCGAGTTGAGCGCGCGACGATCGCCTGCCTGCCCGGCGTTCCCCACGAAATGAAACGGATGTTTCAGGACCAGGTCGTGCCCCGATTACGCCAGAAAGGGTGGATCAGCCTGGTGACCGTTCATCGCAAGATCAACCTTTTCGGCAAGGGAGAGTCGGAGATCGAAGCCCAGGCGATGGACCTGACGGCACGCGGCCGAGTTCCCGAGGTTGGCATCACGGCCCACGACTCAACCATCAGTTTCCGGATCACCGCGACAGCAGGCACCGAAGACGAGGCCCGCCACCGGATCGAGCCGACGGTCAAGCTGATTTATGAGCGATTTGGCAGCCTGGTCGTGGGAGAAGGCTCGGATGACGTCCCCGAAGCCATGGTGGCCCAGCTCGCCGCGGCCAATGCGACTCTGGCCACCGCAGAGTCGTGCACCGGCGGTGTGATCGCGCAGATGATCACGGCAATCGCCGGGTGTCAGTCGCTCTTATCTTGGTGGCGTCGTCAGTTACGCCAACCAAGCCAAGATCGACCTCCTGGGCGTCCCGCGAGCGCTGATCGAAAGCCACGGCGCAGTCAGCCCCGAAGTGGCCGCGGCCATGGCCGAGGGTGTACGAACGCGCTTGGGTGCCGATCTGGGCCTCTCGACGACGGGAGTCGCCGGTCCCTCGGGAGGTTCTCCGGAAAAGCCGGTCGGTCTGGTTTACCTCGGACTGGCGACATCGAAAGGAACCCAGACGCGCCGGCTCGACATCGGCTCCGATCAGCCGCGCGACATCATCCAGCGCCGTTCGTCGAAGGCCGCGCTCAACTGGGTCAGGCTGACGCTGCTGGAGAAGCGGTAGAAATCGGCGCGAAACGATCCCGCACGGCAGAAGCTGGTCGCGCTCCAAAGGGCAACGTGGAGCCGCCGCACGCCGTCAACACACTCCTGACCTTTCCTGCACTGTCTAGTCGCCATTTGAGCCTCTTGTCCTGCCCTTCGTTCCCTTCGTTTCCTTTTGTTCAGGGCTGGTCTCAGTTGGAACAGAAGGACGCGAAGGAAACAAAGAAATGGCGTAAGAAGCTTCGACGTTCCCCAGAGTTTCGTCGGGCTCGCGGCGGTCTTTCACCAGTCCGGAGATCGATCTTGGCAGCGTCCGCGACAACGCTGGCACCGTGACAATGTTGTGCGAGAATGTCGAATAGGGCAATCAAGACGGCTTCGACTTCCGCGCCATCTTCGCTTCTGTCCGCGAAGCTGTTTCCGCGATCAACCCCAGCGGACTCAAGCGTGCGGGAATGGGTGATTTATTGTTTAACAGCGCCTGAGCAAGCCGACAACCAGACACATCTTAGCCAGAGTTCGGATCGACCGAATCGACCATCATGGGCGATGTCCTCTCTCATCGGTTTACCGCGACGACTTGCCACAGCTCATCGTCGCCACCTCGTGGAAACACTTGGACGATGGGGCCGTCGACGCTCGGATTGTCGGGCGCGTCGATGACGAGGTTGTTCTGGCGCGACGCGATGCGAAATGCCTGCTTCTCCCTGTGGAAGATCCAGTTCTGGTTCGATTCTCTCTCCGCGACAGCCCACTGGATGAGCGGCTCGCGGTTGATGTTGCTCTTTCGCGGGATGTTAATCGAATGGCCGCTTTGCGAGTTAATGATCAGCATCGAACCGTTGGCTGATCGGACAGTCCATAGCTGGCTCGGCCGGTCGTTGGCGACAGGCGAC
The DNA here is from genome assembly GCA_963850935.1 of uncultured Isosphaeraceae bacterium. Classification (GTDB taxonomy): domain Bacteria; phylum Planctomycetota; class Planctomycetia; order Isosphaerales; family Isosphaeraceae; genus CAWFRS01. Next base: position 41,659 of record CAWKNT010000017.1, on the reverse strand, counting down.
TGCACGAGCACCGTGCCGGCCCGGGCCAAACCGTCTTTGACGTCGAGCGCCATTCCGGACTTCAAGTTCACGAGCCAAAACAGGATACCTTCCGGCGGTGACACGTTGGAGGCGTCCGCCTCCTGGATCCCGGCATTGGACAATCCCGCGCGTTGCTCTGCCTTTGCCGGGATAATCTGAAGATTGCGAAACCGGACGTCCGACCTTTGGGCCAGCAGGGCGACGTGGCACGGCCAGTGTTGCTCCAAGGTTGCTTGGTTTATCACCGTGCCATTCAGGCCGAACGTCAGCTTCGGTCCCTCGTAGCGAATCTCGATCTCGTTCCATTGGCCCGCGGGGCGTTCGGCCTCAGTGCGGCGCGGCAAGGTCATCGGCTGCCAGGCGATGCCAAGCCCGCCCGACTGGCTGGGCCTGAGCTGATATTCGAGGTGCCCTACGATCCTGGTTCCATCGATCTGAAAAGCGGCCGTCAGGTTTTCCGGGATGAGGGCGACAACCGAGCCGAGCTCGCTCACGGTTCCGCCTTCCGGGAAGAGGTATTCCAGCTTGAGCACAAACCCAGAGTAAATCGCTGTGGTCTCGAGTCGCCCTTGGCTCGTGGCCGGGCAGCGGAGTTCACCGCGATCGGGGACGATATGCGCTCCCAGTCGAACTTGCCGGCCTTGCTGAAACGCCGCCCACCCGGATAGATCCCTGCCATTGAATATGGGAACCCATTCCCCCGCGATCGAGGATTCTAAAGCAGGGGCACCGGCTCGACCACCGAAGAGGTCCTTTTGCTGCTGGAGCAGCCGGTAAAGCCGCAGGTATTGCTCGGCATCCTCAGGTCGCTTGTCAGCCGAGGCAAAGAGCAGGCGATACTTGCGCATGAACGCGAGGAGCTCTCCAACTGTCTGCGCGCGGTGATTGTTAGTATCGGCGATCATCTCCTGGGCAAAACCAACGGTCGAGGCGTCGAACATCCCAGCGGCTTTCTTAATCCGGTCAACGGTCTGGAGGGCGGCTGCGCGAAAGTTGCGCGCCGAAGGGACGGCGGTTTTGGCCTTGGAATGGAGTGCATCCACGGCGTTGTCGAGCCCGAGTATCGTGCCCAGCGTCAGCTTCCCCTCCAAACTTTGTGCCTTGACCTTGCCGTATGCCTTCTCGTACGCCTGACGCTCCGCCGACAGTTCATCGACCGCGAGGTAGGCCGGCCAGTGCCCCTCTACGTCGAGGCGCCCCAGGGCAATGAGGCTCCGGGTGAGCTTCTGCGCGTTTTTGTCTCCCGGCCTGGGCGAGAACTGGAAGATGAGCCTGGGAATCGCGAGGCTTGCCGGCAGCGGTACCTTCGCATACCGCCATGCCGATTCCGAGATGTTCGGGTCGCACAGGTCGGTCAACAGGGCATTAAGCGCATCGCCGCTCTGAATATCGTCGACCGTGGGCTTGGTGCCGCAGCCGTTGCTCGCGCTCCGCCTGACGCTTCTTCGCGTCCGCCTGCCGCTCGTTCCGAACCGACCGTCTTCGTGCGGAGGAGGCGGCGAGTTCACGCTGATAGGCTTCATAGACGTCACGGTTCCACTGCTAGACCTCGCGGAGCGTCTTGGCATCGAGCTCCCGCGCCTTGGCGGCGTTGAGCTCATACCAGGCCATGCCTTTGAGGAATTGTCCTTGGCCGCGAAGCATGTCGCCCTCGATCGTTGAGCCGGGGAGGACGACGTCTTGGGCTCGGATCGAAAATGCCGAAATCAACAGGGTGAGCAACAAGGCTGGTACGGAACGCGAATTGTCCATAGGCCGGCTCCAGAAGCAATCTTCGGTACGGATACTGAAGCTAATTCACGTTATCCAAGATCTCCAGCATTCGTTTGAGCGATTCCTGCGCATCGGGCCGCTTGGGCGGCGAAGTGAAATCGATTTCCAAGCCGTTTTCGTTGGCATATCGAACAAACGCCCAATGGTTGATAATCAACTGGCCATAGCGGTTTTCAAGGTGATTGAGAATCGTGCGGCGCAAGACCGATGCAGGTAGGAAATTTGAGCAGGTCAACCAATTCTTGAGTCGTGAGCCGACAATGTCGGACGGAATTGGATCGCCCTTCACTCTTCCTAACATCTCCGTCCATTGCCTCGGTATCATCAATCTTGTCTTGCCGACTGTAGCGAGTCAGAAGCACATTTAGACCTTCGTATCTCGATACAGCCATACCATAATCCTTATTGTTGACCCCGACCTCGGAACACATCAACCGCGCGAGCAGGTGAGCCAACTGCCCCGCCTGTTGATCTCCCATGTGGGGAACCAAAACGGCCATCGAATAATCGCACACGCTTGCGTCATACTGAAAGTTGAAAGATTGCACGTATAATGTTTTTAATATATCGAGACGCAGCCGGATGAGGCCTCTGAGCGCTTCGCCACACACGCGCCTCGCTTCGTCACGATCCACGCTTCGTGCCAAAGCTGCCAATGCTTTCGACCACGCCAGTCTGGCGAACGAGTCGGTAGCTTTCGACAGCGACTCAAGGAGCTGATGGGCTACTCGGCTGCTCACTCTGGCAGCCTCGGTCGGCGTGAGACGACTAGCCGAGGAGGACAGGCTCTTTGCCAAGATTAGACTTACCCAAGGATTAGGTCGTCTCGCTAGAGCAGTGTCTAACACTTCGGAGGCCTCAGATGCGGGCAAGTTAGCGCAAACCGCAGCTAGGTCTTGTGCAATACGCTCATCGTCCGAGGCCTCTCTATCTGTGCTTTGGGCCAACAACTTGGCGACCCGCCTGCATTGGTTCGTTCCTTTGACAGAAGGAACTTGCGACAAAAGCGCACTCAATCCGTTTGCAAGAGCCGCGATGTTCTCTTTGTCGGTCTCCTTTTCCAGGGCGTCTAGGAATGATTGCGCGGTCCTTCCGAAGACGGTGGCGGCTTCGGTGGGAGAGAGAACACGTGCAATGCGAACCAAACTTTCCGCCAGAAATTGTCGCCCCCTTGCTTCAGTCTCATTCTCTATTAAGGCCGCCAGCTTTAGGGTCGCCTTTCTAGGCAATTCGGGGAATTGGTCTGCTGTCACGGCACCCGTAACCGAGACCAGCGCATCTACCAAGTATCGCCGCGTTTGATCCCAGTTGTAAAATGCTCGATTAACGTTCTGGCGATGCAGTTCCCTGGCTAACTTGGATGTTAGACGTTCGACTGCCTCGGGCGGTGTCATTCGGCGCACTAATTTTGACAAACCCCACACCAAGCAAGGGTCGCGCGTCCTGTCAAAGGCACTTTCCAGGATCCTCCAGCCTTCTCCCGGTTCCACCCAAACCGCGACAGACGTTAATCCCGTTGCCAGACCCATCGTGGATGAACTGATAGTCCCTATCTCCGTCTTGTCTTCGGCCAACTTCAGGCGCAAGAAATTGCACAGCAGGGCGACAGAGCGTCGATGCGGCAGCAGGGTCGACCGAGCGAGCGAGCGACGACAGACCTCTTGTCAAGCTCATTAAATCCCCGCCCATACTAGCTGGGGCGGTGTCAGATGTGATCTTTTCTAAGTCCTGAGCGAGTATGCTGGCGGGTCGCATACATACTTCACTGGCTTCGGACTTAGTGAGTCGACATACTACTGAGGCCAGGGCCAGCGACAATTTCAGGCGATCCTCCGCAGTCGATAAGCTTTTGGAGGAGGTCTGATTCTCGATAGCCGCCACTAGCATTCGCGAAGCAACACGAGGCTCCAATCGTGATTCAGAGTTTAAGTTTTGCTCATCCTTCATTAATGGGCCCGCGCCGGACGTTGAGAGTCTCTGGTATCGCGCGGGAAACTGAGAAACACACGCTAAGTGATTGTTCAGCTCGGCTCGCTGATCATCGGATAAATTCAGCGATAGGGTGCCGGCGACCACGCCGCCATAGTCCGAGCTCGACCCATCCCGACGATCTTCCAGTTCGAGCGCGATGAGGGCGACATCAGCCCGATGTAACGCCGTGTGGATAACTTCCGCCTGCGCCGAAAGAATCTCAAGCTTTGACTGTTCAGCACCTAACGAAAGGTCCTTGCTGCGGTCCTGATGGTCAAGAGCGGGCGAATCCTCACGTTGATTAAGGTCGCGGAGCCGATCGGCCAGCAACTTAGCCGCCCGGTTCCGCCGTCGCGGGTCAGCACCCACAGTCGCGATCATTGCCGCCTCCGAACGTGCTCGCAATTCGCGCACGGTTATTGAATCGCGCGTGGCCTGGTCGAGGAAGCGCACCCACAATTGGTCGTTTTGATTCTCAGAAAGCCGCCAAAGTGCTTCGGCTTCTGGTTCGGAGAGAGTGGACTCAGTCTCTCCTCTGCGGTTGAGCGGCCAGACCAAGCTGCGAGCGAGCGTCTCCTCGATCGCGTCCCTGGCTTGGATCGCGTTCTCTTCTGCCTGCCTGGCGACGTCGCGCTCGCGCCGCTCGGCTCGTGCACGCACTTCGGCTTGTGATGCCGCAATTAGCGAGGCAATCGCGACCAGTACGAGCGCCATCAGCGACAAACTCCCTGCCGCAGCCAACGCTGGATTTCGTCTAGCCCATAGCAACCATCGCTCCATACGCCCTACAGGCCGTGCCTCTATCGGCTCACCCCGGAGCCACCGGTCAATGTCATCCGCCAGTGCCTTAGCCGACGCATACCGCCGGCTCGGCTGTTTCTCGAGGCACTTGAGCACTACCGTCTCAAGATCGCGATCAAGACCCGCTTGGAGCGAAGACGGACGTGGCGGCTCCGTTTCACGGGCCTGGCGCAAGACCGTGAGTACGTTCTCACCGGTGAACGGCGTCTGTCCCGTAAGTCGTTCGTAAAGGATCACGCCAAGCGAATAGACATCCGTCGCGACGGTCAGGTCTTTGCGACCGGCAGCCTGCTCGGGGGACATGTATTTAGGAGTGCCGAGAATTTGACCGGTCTCGGTGATCGAGCGAGTCGTATCGGAAATGCGCTTGGCCAGTCCGAAGTCGGTGACGTGGCGGTTGCCTGACGCGTCTACGAGAATATTCGAGGGCTTCAAATCCCGGTGCAACACACCGCGCTGGTGGGCGTGGTGAACTGCCCGGATCACGGGGAGCAGACTTTGGACCTCACGACGGGGGTCGGCCGGAGGCACAGCCGATAACGCTGGCCCCTCGATCAATTTCATCGAGTAGTACTGCTGACCTTCGTGGTTGCCAACCTCGTAGATTGGCACGATGTGAGGATGGTCCAGGTTCGCTGCCGCCTCCGCCTCGGCCCGGAAACGGGCGATATCGCGCTCGGTCGCGAAGGTTCCCTGAAGAATCATCTTGAGCGCGACGACGCGGTTCAGCGATACCTGCCGAGCCTTGTAGACGATCCCCATTCCCCCCTTGGCGATTCGCTCCAGGAGGACGTAGTCACCGAAATAACGGATGGTCGGTAGGTCGGCGTGCCCGTTTCCCTCTTGCTGGTAGGTTGCGTCAAGGCCGTCGACGATCTTGAGGGGCGAAGCGACGCGATCCATCCGATCCAAGTCGGCGAAAAAGGCACGGAGGGCATCGACATGTTCCGCGTGTTGGTCGAGCAGCTCCTGGCGGTTAGGGACCTCCCCGCCTTCGACCGCCAACATGTAGGCGGCGATCACTGCATCGAGCGAGTCGTGCGACATCGTCGGATCGTTGGGCGTCGTCACGGGTCGTTCCTCCACCGCTCTAAGGCAAGGGTCAGCGTCGAGTCGAATATATTAGTGCACCACAGAGGCACAGCGCACACAGAGAAGGATCAAGGTATCGTTCGTACCAGGAGTGCGATCACGGGGAACCGGTTTCTCCGACGTTTCAAGTTATGCTTTCTTGACACCGCCCACGCATCTTATTTCCTCTGTGGGCTCTGTGACTCTGTGGTGAAAGATGGAATTTGTTTTGTCCCCGCACCCTTTGACGTCGCGATAATAGTTACCACTCCCTACCTCAATCGGTTTCTCAACTCTTCCAGGCCCCTACGCAAGAGCGAGGCGACAGAGGGGACGCTTCGGCCGATCCGCTCGGCGATTTGGGGGAGCGTCCAGCCCTGACAGTGCTTGAGCACAACGACCTCGCGCATAAGCTCGGGGAGCTCGGCCAGGGCCTCGACCATCCGCAGCAGCTCTTCGTTTCGCTCGGCGCCACCGCTGGGCGACGTCTGGTCGGCCGCCAGCCAGGCCGCGAAGCCCGACGCGGAACGGTCCAGATCGACCTCGAGCGACCTCTCCAGGGCAACATCTCGCTTGTCCCGCTCGTAGTGCTTGACCGCGTCGGCCAGGGTCCGAGCCAGGATCCGCCGCAGCCACGCGACCAACACCTCGGGTCGAGAATCACGCACCTCCGCCAGGGCTGAGTAGGCGCGGAGCATCGTCTGCTGGACCACGTCGGAGGGATCGAGCTTGCCGCGCAGTTTCCGGTCGAGGTGCAGCTCTGCCAGCACCTTGAGGTAGTTGCGGAACCGTTCCAGGATTGCTGTCGCGTCTTGAGTCATGGGCGATCGTCGTTTTCCCTCTACCCAAGAAGACGACGTCTTTCCGCCAATGAACCAAGATTTTTTTCACCAAGCGTCGATTATGATATTTCCGCGCCGCGGTCGTGATAGCATTGACTGCCTCGGAATGAGGGGTACGGCGTCCCATGTAGGGACCTTTTCAAAATGTCCTCCAGTCACCATCGGATTCCGTTCCAAGAGCCAGGATCTAGCATAGCGATCGAAAGGCCGTTCCGAAATAAACCTCAATGACTGAATTCGCGACATATGGTCCGGTGAAGCTCGGCATTTACAAGCAATCAAATCACCTGACGTCCACAAGGAGAGAATTACCGAATTCCTTCGGGGCTGCGCAGTTCTTATTCGGGTACGAGATAATCGCGTTGCAGCCGAACGTTCTCGAATGGTCCGTCCAGAATTGTGCCGTCTCGGTGGACTCGTCGCTTGTCCTATCGGGGGCAAACCACCTTTGAACAGAAGGCAACGAAGGTAACGAAGAACAAACAAGACATGAGGTTTAGACCCATCTGATCCGCGGTCGCCCGAGCGTTTATGGCTTCAGAGTTTTCTGCCACTGGGAAAGGGCTTGGGAGTTCGCCGTCGGAAAAGGCAAAGACTTAGGTCGGGATATAGAGATGGTGCAGAACATGGCGCGGAAGCCTAAGCATTTTGATCGATGATTTCAACAAGATCAAATAACACGTTGGCAACCACGACGACATCGCCATGGTCGCGATCTCTTGGTTACCTTCGTTATCTTTTGTTCAAACCGCGAGCAGCCCTATGCACCCAAAGTTCGTCAACGCTGACAGAATCTCCGGTGAGGTCATTGGCGCGGCCATCGAGACGCACCGGATCATGGGGCCGGGATTGCTCGAAAGTATCTACGAACGATGCTTACTGCGCGAGCTCGAGTTAAGGGGCGTTTCCGCACTCAAACAGGAACAAGTCGTCATCGATTTCCCCCGTCGTGATCGACTTGCCCGTCGGCGATCTTCCAACCTTGCCAGATCTTGGCCGACTCGGGGTGGTGAAGACGGAGCCACGCGGTCGCATCATTCAGGCGGGAGTCGCGCTCTGGGGGCGCAGCCTTAATCGCGGCCTGTAGGAGCACTGCCAGCTCAGCGGTCGGCCCCGGCGTGACCGAAGCTTTTTCCAATGCCGTGGCCGCTTTCTGATCGGGATCTGGCATGAACGAGAGAGCACAGTCGGCCCATAACACGATCATCGGATCCGAATGGCCGGCAAGCTCTGAAAGCGCTTCGCGCGGGATGGCGTATCCGCGTGCGGCCCCAAAGGCCAGTCGCCGCGTAAACAATAGCCGCAGCCAGTCAGGCCAATCGGGGCTGCGGGCCACCGCAAGGGCAAAACTACGCGGGTCGCGCGCGACCGCATCGGTGGAAATCGATTCGGCAAGTAAGTAGCGCGCCAGGTCGGGTAAGTCTCGCCTCAAGCACATCTCCATCCGCTGGGCGTCGTTGACTCGTGTGTCGCCCGCGAGCCGCTGCGCGGCGCGTATGCGGTCTAAGTCGGAGTGGGCGGAATCGTGCAGCACATAGACATCCGCCCAGACATCGCGCAGGCTCCAGAATCGAAATCCGAACCAGGCGACGAGTACCGCCAGTACGGCGAGCCCGGCGATCCCCAGGTAAAAAAGCCCGCCGTATTTCTCAAACTGGCTGCGCGGTTTCGCCGCGCTGGCCGGGCGGCGGAATTTCGGCGGGACTCAAGATTGGCAGCTTGGGAAACCCGTTGGGACTCTCACCGAAGACACTCAACAGTCGATCCTCAGCGTCCGTGGGGCAAATCGCCGCCATTCATCAGAACGAATTGACGAGCTGCAGTTCTTTCGGCTGGCCATGCGCTTGGCGAGGTACTGGGCGTGATAATGCATGGTCATGTGAAACAAGTAGTTCAAGACCAGGCCCGGCCTGCGGTGAACCTTCAAGAACCGCCAGAGTCGCTGGCGGTATGTCGTGCCGGAGTTGCCGGTTCGGGGACGCGGGTCATCAGCCGGATGAAAAGTCCGATGGCCTTGGCCAGGAAGAACGCCTCTTGAGCCGTACGACCGCGGAGTGCGACAGCCAGTTTCGCTTTTTCTTCATTCCGATGTCGAACGACGGCTTCAACCAGAGCGAATCGGTCCGATCGAAGTAGGCTTCGGTATCGTACAGCTCGTTCAAGACGCGAATATAGCCCTCGAGCAAGTCGCCGCGGCTGATCAAGAGCGGGACGACATTGGTGCCGTATTCGTTGGTGTCGGCCGTGTCGAGCCGGCCCTCGGCCGCGAGCCGCGTCGTGGAGCGGCGTCTTGGGGATGGCCGAGAGCATGCCGCTCATCGAAAACGAGATCCGCGATTCGCGGACAAACTGGATCTGGCGGTCGAATATTCCAGCATCGTCGTTGTCGAACCCCATGATCATGCCGCACCAGACCTCCATGCCGGCCTCCTGGATGCGGTGCACCTTTTCCAGCAGCGTTCCCCCGGTGCGGACGTTCTGATACTTCTTGGCCTCGCGGAGCGATTCTTCATCGGGGCTTTCGATGCCGATGAAGGTCGCGATGAAGTTGGCCTGAACCATCAGGTCCATCAGCTCGGCGTCGTCGGCCAGGTCGATCGAGGCTTCGGTGAAAAGCGTGAGCGGGTAGTTCTCCTTCTCTTGCCAGGCGATCACGTCGCGGAGCACCTCCTTGATCGCTTTCTTGTTGCCGATCAGGTTGTCGTCAACGATGAAGACGATGTCCATGCCAGACTTGCGGATCGCCTCGAGCTCGGCGATGACCTGCGCGCTGGTCTTGATGCGCGGGCGGCGGCCGAACGTGACGATGATGTCGCAAAACTCGCATTGAAACGGGCAGCCGCGCGAAAACTGCAAGCTGCCGAAGGCATAGTGCTTCATCTTGAGCAAGTCGAACCGCGGCGTCGGCACCTTGGTCATGTCGGTCTTTTCGACCTGCTCGTAGCGGAGCTGATGAAGCCCCTGCCGCCATTCCTTGAGAAACCGCGGCCAGGTGTCTTCGGCCTCGCCGACGAAGATCGTGTCGGCCAGGTCGCCAAAATAGTCTTCCTGGACCGTGATCCACGGGCCCCCGACCACGCAGAAGCAGCCGCGCTGCTTGAGTTCGGTGAGGATCTCCTTCATCCGGAACCGCTGCACGCTCATCCCCGTGACGCCCACGATATCGGCTCGCTGGCATCGCTCCCAGTCGATGGGCTCGACGTTTTCATCGATCAGCGTGACGGTGTGCTCTTGCGGCGTCAGCGCGGCCAAAAGCGGCAAGCATGCCACCGGGAGATTGCCCCGTTTGCCGATAAACGGCAGCGCGTATTCCATCCCCCAGTACGACACCTCGAACCGCGGGTTGATGAGCACAATATCAGCCATCGAAGGGCGAACTCCTCTGGACGCCGGCGTTGTCTTCGTGGTAACCGGTCAATAAAAATAAGCCACAACGCATGTTAGCCTAAGACGGCAGGCTCTCATAGCGGCTTGCAACAAAGATTTTCTTCAGCATGTAGCATTGGCGATGCCAACCGATGCGATCGACAATGGATTTGTCGAGTGGCGATCGCGCTATCCTGGTCAACGATCGGTTATAAACGGGTCAAGCCTTGAAGCGCGAGGAATCTTGGTGCGAGGACGGTGCATGATGGTGCCATGGTCTATCTGGGCAGTGCTGCTGACAGTGATGGGGTCTGAACCGGTAATCACGACCGTGGCCGGGACCGGTAAGGCCGGCGGCTCCGGCGACGGCGGCCCTGCGGTCGCCGCTGAACTCGACCAGCCATTTGACTTGGCCTTCGATCGGCGAGGAAATGCGTACCTGACCGACACATTCAACCATCGAATCCGCCGCATTGACGGCGCAACCGGCAAGATCGAAAATGTCGCCGGTGACGGCAAGGCGGGCTTTGCAGGCGACCGTGGTCCGGCTGTCATGGCCGAATTGAACGAACCGTATGGAATCGTGGTGGATGGGCCGGGCAACCTGTACTTTGCCGATCGACTTAACCGTCGCGTGGCGCAGGGTCGACGGCCGCACCGGCGTGATCACCACCGTGGCCGGGAATGGCACCAAGGCCTTTTCGGGTGACGGAGGTCCCGCGACCGACGCCGGCTTGGTCGAACCCAATGGTGTCGCGCTGGCACGCGACGGGCAATGGCTTTTGATCGCCGACGTCGCGGGCCACCGCATTCGGCGGGTCGATCTCGCCACCGGCCAAATCACGACATTCGCCGGCACTGGAACCGGCCGACACGACGGCGACGGCGGCCCGGCGGTGCGCGCGTCGATCTGGGGGGCGCGCGCTGTTGATGTGGGACCGGACGCGTCGGTGTTTATCCTCGAGCGCGAAGGGAATAGGCTGAGGATCGTCGGACCCGACACGGGCATCATCTCGACAATCGCGGGAACGGCCCGAAAAGGCTTTTCCGGTGACGGTGGACCAGCCGCGTCTGCCAGCTTTAACGGACCCAAGGAACTCGCCGTCGACTCCCAGGGTAACATCTGGATTGTCGACACAGAGAATCACGCGATCCGCTACATTGACGCCGCCACCAATCAAATCCAAACCGTAGCCGGAACCGGTCGGCCGGGGTCTGACGGCGACGGCGGACCAGCGACAAAGGCGCGACTAGACCGCCCCCACGGCGTCGCTATCGCCCCGGACGGCTCAATCTGGATCGCCGATACGAACAATCACCGCATCAGACGAGTCGCGTCAACACCCTGATATCGCGCGCGTGTCGCTGGAATACGAATGCACGATAGTCTCCACCAGGCGCAAACGTGGCATGCGGTTATCATCACGTGAGAATGAGATCGGGCTCGGCGACTCCCAGCTCTTGGTCCCCCCGTTCGAACCCCATCCATGGCTGCGGGGCGGGCATTCGCAGACCATCGTGGGCCGATATCTTGGGGGATCGCGCCAGCGGCTGGTCGGCAGTCCGCGCGAGGTTCCATTGGCCGACGGCGATCGGCTGGTGATCCGGGAATCGGTGCCCTCGAGCTGGGAACCGCCTCGACCCACTGCTCTCTTGGTACACGGGCTCGCGGGATCGGCAGATGCCTCTTATGTGGTGCGGGTCGGCCGCCGGCTTTCCGCCCTGGGCGTACGCGTGGTTCGTGTGAATCTCCGGGGGGCAGGCGAAGGATTTGGGCTAGCCCGGGGCATTTACCATGCCGGCCGGAGTGACGATCTTCGCCAAGTCGTCGACGATCTCGAAGCACGCACACCCGGCTCGCCGATCACCCTGATCGGCTTCTCTTTGGGTGCAAACCTGGTCCTCAAGCTGGCGGCCGAGGCCGCTGCCGTGCCGCTCCGCGGCCTCGATTGTGTCCTGGCCGCCAATCCGCCAATCGACCTGGCTGGCTGTGCGAGACTGATGCTCCGTCCTGAAAATCGCCTCTATGACTGGAATTTCGTACGCTGGCTGCGCGCGATGGTGATTCAACTCCACGCGAGATTTCCTGATCTCGGTCCCCCTCATCTCGAAGGAGTTAAAACTCTCTACGATTTTGACGATCGCTATACCGCGCCTCGCAACGGCTTTGGCTCGGCGGACGTGTACTATGCGCGTTGTAGCCTCATGAATACGCTGGCTCAGATCCAGGTTCCCGGCCTGATCGTCCATGCAATGGACGACCCTTTCGTGTCACACGAGCCTCTGCGGATCGCCAAGAGACCGGCTCATCTCGATGTTGAACTGCTTCGACACGGTGGGCATCTTGGCTATCTGAGCCGGCACCCGTGGGATGGTGACCGCCGCTGGCTGGATGCGCGGCTGACGTTCTGGCTGAAGACTCATTGGGGTCACGGGCTTTGATTGGAATTGAATGATCGCGCTGCCTCTCAGTACGCTTCCATAATATGTTCCCCTCCATGTTCGGGGTTGCCGATCAAGCGTTGGCCCCTGGGATCAACGACCCAATCCAACAATTCGAGCGGTACCTGGCCGATCAATACGGGGAAAGCGTTTCAGTTGCGATCTCTCTGGCTTGCGACCGCGTCGGTCGTTACTTCGGATGAATGCGATGCCGGTACCGCTTGGGTATCTCGCCGCGGAGAAATGCCGGATAGTTCCTCGGGATCGTCGAGATTCAGCTCGAAGGGAAACCACTCGCCGGTCGACTCATCGAGGATCGCCGCCTCGGTCATTCCTTTCAAATCCATTCGCGGATCGCACCAGATCAATCGGTCGTCCTCGTTCGTGAATCCATGGCCGTCCCACTGGCCGATCCCACCCACGGCATCGCGGAGGGCCGAACGCACGGCGTAAACCGCATCCTCGGCTTCGGGATGTCCCACAATGGCTTCGGGATAAATCCGGATCGCGTAGATCGCGCGGATCGTTTCCAGGTAATCGCCCAGCCAGCGAACCGCCGATGGCGGTCCCCCAGCCTCAAGGCTATCGATAAACTCGGCAACCTCTTCGGCCCCCAACGTGTTAGGGCCGACTGGGTTGCGCTCTATCGTCGCCCAGACGTTCTGCAGAGCGCCCAGCTCGGGGCCCATCGCCAGGTAATTGCCCAGCATGCCCGGATGATCGACCGACCAGATCGCAACGTTGGGCACCGCCCGTTGCAAAGTGGCCAGGGGAATGTCCCGGTCATTGACAGTCAACAGGCGTAGGTAATCACCCATCGGCCGATTCCGTCACCAGATGTCCTACGCGAGCGACCAACCCTCGAACGCGTCAAGACGGCGAGGGAGGCTCGGCGCTCCGTGCGCCTGCCCATGCCACGGACGAGACTGGTGCCCGAAAGCCTCGCAAAAAATAGAGTAGCAACGCACCATCGATCACGCAAGGGATAAGGAACACCAGAACATCAGCAGGATTCGCCCAAATGTCAATCTCGCCCACGATCAGATTACCCAGTGATGCATCCATCTCCGACGTCCATATCAGCTGAGCAATACCTGCGAACAGATGTGACGGCTGATCATCGGGGTGGCAGATTTTGCCGCAACCGGCGATCAGCCTTCTTTTGGAGGCGGTCCTGCTTGCGCTTCTCTCGCATTTGCCGGCGCTCCTCGGGTGTCGGTGGAACGGGACGTTCGCCTGCGCCCGTGGACGGTTTCAAAACCTCATGACCGGCCTCGGGCCGATCAGCATGATCGGAAGCCCGCTCGTTATCGGCTTCCGGGGCCGCAGGGGCTGGAGGTGGAACGATTCGCCGCGCAGGGGGAATCAATCCGCGCAACCCTGGCACGGGCAATCCCTCGAGCAGTCGCTGCAAGCCATTGACACCCGCTTCCATCGAGTTGCCGAGCAAGTTTACCCCAACGCCCTTCCAGTGCTCTTTCAAAGCTTCGCCGTCAATCTTGGGGTTCCTCAACGTCCCGCGGATCGGCAGGTCGAATCGGGCGTTCGCCATGATCGGCGTCAAGATCGGCACGCTGGAACGCGGCGGTTGCAGCGAAAAACGCGCGACCAGATCCAGGTTTTGGTCAAAGTCGACTGAACCATCGAGCCCGATTGACGCGATTTTGGCGACCGGAATCACCAATCCCTGCTGATAGACCTTCCCGTCCGCGATGCGGACGTTGATGGGGTCGCGCAAGACCGCCAGGGGCCGGCGTTCCCGCTGAAAAACGCTCAACAATTGATCGGCGAGCGGTCCCGGCATGAACCGCACATCATCAAACAGCAAGTCGCCGTCGATACGCATCTGCGCGCCGGGGCAGCCAGAACGGGGAAATAGGCATCCGCCAGCACGAGCGATACTCGACCTTCGACCCGAGTTGCGCCGTCGAGCACCGGTGCGGCGAACGACAATACCCGGTGCGAGACCTCGTCATTGACAATCGCTCCGTCCAACCTCGACGACTTACCCAGATAGACCCACGTCGAACCGGCTTTATCTCGAATGAGCTCCGGTTCAAGATGGAGAATTCCGCTGTTGAGCTCAGCGTCGATGGGATCGACAGCCAGCCGGCCGTTCGCCGCCCGCAATACCACAGGCACCGCGCTTAATCGCATCCCAAAGACATCCAGGGAATCGATCTGGATCCCGATGTCCCCTTCGAGAGTTCCCATTCGATCGACGTCCGGGATGCCGTCGATCGTGCCCGCCAGGCGCCAAGGCCGGGCGCTGCCGGAGATTCGTGCGTTCGGTTCCACCTTCTGAGCCATCAGCTTGCGAAGCGCGCCCCAGTCCGGGTTCAGCGACCCTTTGAGGTCAACGGATGCGTGGCTCGACAGGTCGCGAACCACGCCCGACCCGTCGGCTTGCATGTAGGGCATGCTCGCGCTCAACTCCGTCAGCTCAAGTCGATCGGTGCGAGGAGCGTAGGCGCCGTTCATGGCCACGACAAGGTTTCCTCCCAAACCCATCCTCGAACCATCCCTGGTGGTCGATTCGGGGTTGGTCACCGTGAACCGCATTCCGAGATTCCAAAGATCCTGATCGCGGCGGGCACGTATCAAGGCATCGAGCTGGCCATTCCAGGTTGCGCTCGGGCGAGCCAGCCATGGTCCTAGCGACGCGAGATCGGCTCTGGCAACCAGTTCCACCTGGGCAGCGGCCGGCCTCCTGATTGAGGTAACGACCAGCTTTTGATTGCCAACAATCCACGTCTCATGTTCGCTAGGACGACGCGGCTTGCCGGCGAGCGTCTCAATGACCAGCTCGTCTTGTTGCGGATCATACCGCCCTTTTCCTTCCCAGCGGATCGCATCATCTGCGCCGATGCCCGGCCCCCACTTCGAATCCCGAATGAGGGCAATTGCAAGTCGGTCAGCGGTCCATGCACCCTGAGAAGACTTTGCGTCCAATTCCGCTTCGACTCGCTGGCCCGGGCTACCTTGGCCAAGGATCGCTTTCGCACGGCCGCTCAAAGCAACACTCGCCGCCCTTATGTCGTTGCGTGCTTCCCCCTCGAGATCAAGTTCACCTGTGGAGGCTTGAAATGATAGATCGCGCCACGATACCGGCCATCCGGCCACCGTCGCCGCACCGCCCAACTTTCCCGAGAACGTCACGCGCTTTGCGCGAGCTTGCCCACGACCGGCAATCCACCGAGCAGCAGATCCTGGAATGCTGCGTCGACACTCGACTGATAGTCAGACCCAAGCGCCGGTAGCGCACATCGATTTTCCCTTGGCCTGCGACAGCGACCTCTCCGAGATCGATCCAGTCGCGGAACCGTTCGCGAAAGCCCGCGAGGTCGAGCGTGGCCGCGACAACGATGCCGCTGTCCAAATCGCCCTTGCCGGTCGCGGTCAGAAAGCTCGATTGGACGTCCAGCTGCGCCAACTTCAGCGCCGTTTTTGTGCGTTCGAGCTTGGCCGTCAGCCTGGCTGGGTCAGGAAGCGTCAGCAGTTTTTGGCCTTGCCGCGCAGCCAAGTCGGCAATGTTGCCGGATATATTCCAATTTTCAGTGTGTACGTCCGCAGCCTGAACGGCGTCGGCGCGGAGATGTGCGGTCCCATGATCGACCCTGAGATCGTCGCGCAGGTGCAAGGTCGCGGGCAATTGCTTAGCGAGAGCCGCCAGGTCGACCGATGCGTCGATCCAGGCGCCTTGCTTTGAAGTCGGAGGAATCAAGCCTTGGCTCTGCACGGATAGGATCGGACTGGTCACCGTGAGCCGATCGATCATCCACGAATCGTCTCCTCCAGATAGATCCAGTTGTGCCCGCAACGTATCGAGATGGGCGGTATCCGTCGAAAGAATGTCGCCGATTGCAACAAGGTTTGTCAGGGTCGCGTCGCCGACAATATGCAATCTGCCCGCGCGCCTCTGGGCGTCGAGCTTGCCTGTTAAATCTCCACGAGCTTGGATCACGGTATTCGCCAGCGTCCACGGCCACTCTGAGCCTTCGAGCGCCAGAGTCAGATCGTGGCGGCCGGACGAATCAACATCCGCCCGGCTGTAAGTTCCTAGAAGATCGAGTTTGGAGCGCTGTCCGTTGGCCTCCGACTGAGCCAGCTTGATATCCCACTGGATTGGCTCGAGATTTCTGCCCAAGTTCAAATCGAATTGGGCAGAATCGGCGACGACAGGGTCGGTGAACAACGGATCGCGAAAGCGAAGCCGGCCGTTTTCAACACGGATGATAAGCCGGATCGAAGGATGCTCGGAAATGACCGGCCGGAGGGTCTCGTAAAGATCGACCGTGCCATCGGCAAATCGCTCGATGTCAAGGTCGCCGCGCTGGATGGTAAGGCCGGCCTCTTTAGGACGACTCACGAGAATCTCCCAGAGGTTCCAGCCGAATGTCGCCCGCGGAGCAGCGAGCAGCCGATCTCCCTGCGCATCGTGGAGGACGATGTTCGAGATTTCGGTGGGCTCAAACCACGAGAGACGAACGGCGCCAAACTCGACCGAGCTGGGGGCGAGAATCTTGTTGGCCTCGGACGCCATTCGCCGTTGCACGATCGAAAGTGCCAGCAACCAAGGAAGGGCGGCGGTAAGCCCTGCACCAATCACGAGGAAAGCAAGTGCTACCCTGAGCCAACGGCGGCGTCCGCGAGCTGGTACCGGTGATGTCATGTCGAATGCCTGACCTTTCGCCCTCTGTGGCACGGGCGGCGCCCGTGAATCTCCTCGATAGCTGCAATTCAGCGCATTCTATCTGAATCCGTGGACGGGCACCAATTCTCCGACTCGTTCAAACCACGTCGAAAAGTAAGAGACGGCAAAACGACAAAAACAGCAAACGTTGCAACGGCATGTGCCATCTGCCATTGTATGCGAACTCCGACCACGGAATTGAAATCGGCAAGACGCCGCGACACTCGAAACGGCACGCGTTGCCAAGGTGACCCTGACTGTGGATCAACTGAATGAGGGAACTGCAACTGTGAGAGGTTCAGAGAACAGCATTCCGCGTGCCAACCGCTGGGCCTGGGGTTTGTGCTGGCTCATGTTTGCGTCGACGGTTCTTAACTACATGGATCGGATGACGATCGCCCAGGTAGGCGGTCAGATTCGGGCGGCGTTTAGTATTAGTGGCAATGAAGATTTCGGATGGGTTCTCTCAGCCTTTTTCATGACATACGCGCTCTTTCAGGTTCCGGCGGGTTATCTTGTCGATCGCTGGGATCTGCGCTGGTCGTATGCCGCCGCGGTGGCGTGGTGGTCGCTCGCCGCCGTTGCAACGGCACTTGTACCCAGCCTGGGATGGTTGATTGTCTGCCGCGCCATGCTCGGAATCGGCGAATCTTTCAACTGGCCGTGCGCGTTGCGAGTGACCGCGCGAGTGCTACCGCCGTCGGATCGCGGACTGGGCAACGGGATTTTCAATTCCGGAGCGGCCGTCGGCGCGGTGGTAACGCCGCTCGCGGTTGCATATCTGACCCCTCGGTACGGCTGGAGGACCACATTTGTCGTCATAGGCGCAGCGGGCTTCGTGTGGGTCGCAGTGTGGCTCGCTGTCGTCCAGGGCAAAGAGCGACGGCTACTAGCCACGCCCGATCGGCACGACGACCGGTCCGCCGGTAATGGTCAACCGCTATCAGCCGCGGCCCGGGCTGCTTTCGGCGGCCTGTTCGTCGCAGCACTGGTCGTAGCGTTATCGGCGATCTGGTACGGACCAGAGGCGATCTGGCTGGGAATCGCCGTGGCCATGGTCGGGCCCCTGTTGATCAGTCTTTTCTTGCGGGCAGACCAGCTCCCCACGACCGGATGGGCTGCGAGCCTGGGCGAAGTGGTCCGGCACCAAAGGTTCTGGATTCTCGTTGTTGTCTCAATCTCGATCAACATTTGCTGGCATTTCCTCGCTAACTGGATTCCCACGTACCTAAAAGATGAACGAGGGTTGAGCGATCAGACCGGGAATTACCTGAGTGCGGTCACCTTTCTAGCGGCCGATGTGGGCAACATTGCTGGCGGCTGGCTGTCGCGCCGGCTGGTCGCGTTTGGCCTGAGTGTCGTTCGCGCACGCCAGACCGTTATGAGCGTCTGCACGCTCATGATCCTTGTCGGCCCAGGAGTGTACTTTCGCCAAAGCGACACTTCCGCCATGTTTCTCCTCTCGATCATGGCCGCCGGCACTGCCGCGTTCATGGCGAATTACTTCGCATTCACTCAAGACGTGTCTTCGCGCAATACAGGCTTGATCGTCGGCTACCTCGGCGGGTTGGGTAACCTGTTTGTCGCTCGATTTCAACCGTTCTTTGGCAAGATCAAAGACCATACGGGCAGCTTCACCCTCAACTTTCTGATTGTAGCACTGGCTTCTGTTGTCGGTTTGGCCTGTCTGCTCTGGGGATGGGATGACCGAGAAACGATGCTTGCCGATCAGGAGCCGTCACCAAAAAACAAATGAGGAAAGGCGGGTTTGAAGTTGCCGGGTTATTTGACCCTTGCTGCCGCGAGATTATTGCCGGCATTGCCAGTCAGCCAGCAATTCTTGTAGCAATTTCAGGTTTACCGGCTTAACGAAGTAATGGTCGAATCCCGCGCGTTTCGCGCGAGCATGATTTTCTTGTCCACCATATCCTGTCACCGCGATAAGCAATAGCGTATCGTTGGCGAATTCTAGTCGAACTTGCTGGGCGACTTCATAGCCATCCAATCCCGGGAGCCCGATATCCACCAGAAGTACGTCGGGTTCAAAAGAAGTAACTTGCTCGCTCACTGCTAAGCCATTGTAGACACAGAGAACGTCATGCCCCTCGAGCTCGAGGATTCTTGCCATTGTCCGCGCGGAATCGCGGTTGTCGTCTACGATCAAGATCCGGCGATGGCCAGAGTTGCGGCTAGTTTGTACCCGTACGTCTTGCGGCGTTTGACCAGGTTGGGCTGCAATCGCGGGTATGCGCACGGCGAATTCGCTTCCGTGACCAAGTCCGCGGCTGAAAACCGATATCGTCCCGCCGTGCAATTCGACGAGACGTCGCACGAGTGTCAGTCCAATTCCGAGACCGCCCCGGCCGCGGTCCAATGAGTGATCCGCCTGCACGAAGAGATCGAAGATGTTTTCCTGCATCTCGGCAGTAATCCCGATCCCGGTGTCTCGCACGCGCAAAACGGCTTGATCGGCCTCTCGAACGAGCGAGAGCGTGATCTGACCGCCGGGTTCGGTGTACTTCACAGCGTTGTTCAACAAGTTCGTGACTATTTGCTCGAGTCGCGTCGGATCGCCTTCGACGTGCAATGGTTCGGACGGAACGGACGTCGAGAGTGGATGCGGGAAAACATCAAACAACGAGAGGGCTGCTTCGACGGCGTGCTTTACGACCAAGTTCAAGTCAACGAGTTTTTTGCGCAGCTCTATGGCACCGCGGGTGATTCGTGAGACGTCGAAGAGATCTTCGAGGAGGCGCGTCATATGGTGAATCTGCCGTCCTGCAACATCGACGGAATCCTCAACCAGTGTATTATCCTTGACCTGTATTCGGATGATTTGCAGAGCGTTCGCGAGGGATGCGAGTGGGTTGCGAAGTTCATGGGCGAGCATGGCCAGGAACTCGTCCTTTCTCCGTCCTTCTGCCTGCAAGTCTTCCGCCTGCGCGAAAAGCTGCATTTCCATGCGCTTTCGGACGGAAATGTCAGAAACCAGGCAGATTGCACCCTTTATCGAGCCTTCAGCGTCCCGCAGCGGGTCGACAGCGACGTGAAGCCAGCAGGCACCCAACGAGCGGTCGGCGGCCTGGCGGGTACCGGATTCGAGCATTCTCGCGAACAGCGACTCGTCGCTTTCGGATGTCCGATCCCACAGGGCCACAAGGTCGTTGCCGACGATTTCCGTCCAGCTTCGGCTGAGGATACGCTCAATTGTGCGATTGGCTTGTACCACTTTGCCCGAAGCATCTAATAGCATTACTCCGTCGCTGATGGCATCGAAAGTTGTTTGCCACTGGCGAGTTGAGATTTGTGCGGCGTCTTCGGCCCTGCGCGCGGAGGAGAGCTCGCACTGTGGCCAGAAGCTCGAGGGGCTCTGCGACATTGGTCAAGTACCCATCGGCGCCGCCGTCCAAGCCGTGCAATTTATCCTCGAGATGGACAAAAGTCGTGGAGATGTGCAGCACGGGAATTGTACAAGTCGCTGGATTAGACTTTATGCGCCGGCAGACCTCGAATCCCGAAATGTCCGGCAGCTTGACGTCCAGGATGACCAGCGCCGGCAGGGAGGCAACCAAGCTCAAAGCCTCGGCACCAGTTTCAGCCTCCAATATCTCGAATCCCGCACGGCGAGCGTCTTGGCGATTGTGTATCGCTTGGCTTCATCGTCGTCGACGAGCAGAATTGAGGTATCGGGTTTCTTGCCCATTTCAGGTTTCCGCCCTTTCGTCAATTGGCGGACTCAGCCCGGCCTTCGATAGGGAGTCGCGAACTTGAACGATTGACTCCTCGCGTGATTTCGATCCCTTGGTGAGGATGGCGACGGCGTCCGAACTCAAGCGCGACGCTTTTCGTCATCGAGGATTTCTGAGGTGTGAATGATTACTGGGATGTCTCTTGTCTTTTCGTCCGCCTTCAGCACCTCCAGGATTTCAAAGCCGCTCATATCGGGAAGGATCAAGTCTAGAAAAATGACGTTCGGGTGCTGCGACCGAGCGAGCAGAAGGGCTTCCTCTCCGCGCTCTGCCTCGATGATGTCAAACTCACCTAACGCAGCGAGTGTCCCTTTCATAAGATAGCGGTCTCGTTCCCTATCGTCCACGATCAGGGCGAGTTCGATCCCGGCACGCTCCGTCGCGCCGACAGGGCTCTCTTGCACCAAAAAGTCCGACACGCCTGATTCGTGCGACCCAGCGCGAGGGAGCTTCCTCGGCAGCTCGACCGAGAACGTAGAGCCCACGCCGGGTTCGCTCTGTACTGACACACTGCCTCCCAGAAGTTGAGCGAGCTTGCGCGTAAGCGGTAAGCCGAGACCGGTACCCTTGATTCGGCCTTGCAACGGGTTGTCGATCTGACCAAATTCCTCAAACACTCGATTCAGATTTTCGGGCGCGATTCCAATCCCGCTATCCCTCACCGAGAAAACCACCACGTCGCCTGGTCCGGACATGGCGCTGACTTTGATCTCACCACGTTCGGTGTACTTCGCGGCATTTGTGAGAAAGTTCCGGAGGATCTGCCCGACCTTTCCCTCGTCGGTGACCAGGTTCGGAATCCCTGGTGTTTCCGCGAAGACAAGGGCAACAGCCTGCGGGTCGATCATCGGCCGTATCATTCCCTGAAGGCTCTCGAACAAAGCGCGTACCGCAAACGAGCTCACGCGGATCGTCGCCTTACCTGCTTCGACTCTGGCGAGGTCGAGCAAATCGTCGACCAGTGTTGAAAGCCCATCGGCGGCCTGGCGAATGAATCGAATTTGCTTCTCCTGCTCAACGGAAAGATCGCCGTCGGTTCGGTCGAGCAATAAAGCGGTCAGCCCTTTGATGGAGTTGAGCGGTGAACGAAATTCATGACTCATCTCCGAGAGGAAACGGGATTTCAGATCGGAGAGACGCTGCAGATCTTTGGCACCCTCTTCGAGCTCGGCATACAGGGCGACCACACCTCGATTGGTTTCATCAAGCTCGCGGCTGTGGATTTGTGCGAGCTCCGCCTGGCGATCCTTTAACTCTTGAAGTGTGTTGAATAATTCCTGGTTTTGTTGCTGGAGCTCGGCAAGCAGCCCGCTGGGCGCCCGTCTGGCTAGTTCGGCAGACAGCCGCGCGATTTCCACTGGTGTAATGGTGCCCGTTCGGTTCGGTAGCGACTTTTCCATCGAGACGACGGCTCCCGCGCCGGGTCCGGACTCGATTGCAAACCGATCCATGAGCCGTTTGGCTCCGACGATTCCGAGCCCTAACCCCGTCGGCGAAACGTAGTCGCCTTCGAGGATGGCGTGCAGATCGCTGATTCCTGGTCCCCGCTCGAGAATGCGAATCAACAAACCCGGCGCGGGGCCGGTCTGAACGTGAAACTCGACCCGCCCGCCACCCGCATACTGGATGGCGTTGCGGACGATCTCTGAGGTCGCGGTTGAGATCCTTGCCTGGTCAAGTTGGGCAAAACCCAATAACCCCGCGATTTGCCGCGCCCGCTGCCGCGCCAAGACAATGTCGGCCTCGATGCGGAGTTCGAGATTCAGGAGGGGCATGTTCACGAGCGTCACCACCTCCATTGACGAGCCGTCAAGACCGTGACATCGTCCCGCCCTCGCTTGTAATCCCTGCAAAGGACTCCGGCGATAAGGCTGGGATGTCTTTGGCGCAGGCCCGCGTAGCGGTCAAGGCTCCATTGTGTGGCGAGGCCGTCTGAATGCATCAGTAAGAGTGAATTGTCGGTCCAGGGATACTCGTACGTGTGAATCTTGCGAATTGCGTACCCAACCGTGCCGTTTTGCGAGACCATATTCGAGGTTGCCCCGGTCGTCGTGTCGACAATCATACCAGTGATATTGCCTATTCCGGCATAACGGACCTCGCCTTGAGCAGGGTCCAGCCGCGCGATCGCCAGAGCGGCCCCGCGCGTGCTGCGCAGTGCCTCGTGCGCCGATTCGAGAATTCGATGCGGTTCGGATGCCGGATGACCGCGGAAGACGCCCACCGCCTCCGCCGCTGCTTGAGCCGCGGCGTGCCCGTGACCGAGCCCATCCACCATCATGACGAGTGTGCGACCATCGCGAATGGTTGTTGCCCAGCCGTCGCCGCAAACGCGCTCACCTGGTGCCGCTCGTGTGAAGATGCCGACCTCAAGCGCGGGTTCATGCTGAGATCTTGGCTGCGGCGTTCGATTGATTCGAGCCCACAGGACCGTCCCCGTACCGGGATCGGAATAAATCTGCAACGAGTCCACAAGACGACTGACCGCACCCAGGCCGGTGCCAGGCGAGCCGGCTGTTGAATATCCGTCAGTCAAGCATTGGCGAATATCGTTTATGCCGCGGCCCGAGTCGAGGGCGAAGATTTCTACTGCCTTTTCGCCGGCTTCGTAATCCAATCCCTGAACGATCAACTCGCCGCCGCCGGCGTGCTTGAGCAGATTGGTCGCTAACTCGGTCACCACAAGTGCAACTTTCCCTTGGGCCGCGTCATCAAAACCCAGTTCACCAGCAAGTCCCGCACTGCGTCGCCTGGCTTCTCCCACCTTGGTTGTCTCATCGACGGTGATGCCAATGGACTCACCCTGGGAATTGATCATTTCCACCTCGTGATCGTGACCCGAGTTCCTTCGCCTACTCTTGATGCGATCTCGAATGCGTTGACAAGTCGTTTGGCGCCTCCCAGACCCAAACCCATACCCTTGCCGGTGGTGAAGCCATCGGTTAACGCTTGGTCGATATCGGGAATTCCCGGCCCGCGGTCCTCGAAAATAAGTCGCAGACCTCTTTTGATGCCATCTTGAAGCAATTCGAAGTGAACCGTACCGCCGCCGCCATAATCAAGCGAGTTTCGTGCCAATTCACTGGCGGCCGTAATCATCTTGGTTTGGTCAACCAAGCTGAACCCGAGCTCCCCGGTCCACTTCCTCACTTCTTGACGAATCAGGACGATGTCGGTTGACGAGCGGATCGGCAGGCTGTCAGTCTTCGACACGTCCGCCCTCATCTTCTTTGGCCCGCTGCGCCGCCTGAGATTGGAGATAGCTCCATCCCCTTTTCGACATCGAGCGCCGTGTGGACGCCGGGTAGCGAGAGTCCAAGCTCGACCAGCGTGATAGCGACGGCTGGCCGCATTCCAACGACGACCGTTCTGGCATCGAGCACGCGCGACATGCCTGCGATGTTGCCGATCATGCGCCCAATAAACGAGTCAACCATGTCCAGCGACGAGATGTCGATCAGCACGCCTCGCGCTTGAGTTTCGGCGATTCGGTTGGTGAGGTCGTCCTGAAGCGCCAGCGCCAGCCGATCATGCATATCCACCTGGATCGTGACGATAAGATAATTCGCCCATGCGGAGGATCGGTATATGTTCCATTAGGAATCGCTGCTCACTTTCGCGGCCTTGGTGCGCACTGACGGTCCGGCCCGGTTTCTCGAGCGCCAAAGCAAAAGCGTCGGCCAGCGACGCCTTGGTAACCACGTCACCCAGGTCGACCCCAAGATGAACGATCGTCTGGGCAATCTGGGGGCGAATGCCACTGATAATGCACTCGGCCCCCATGAGCCGCGCGGCCGTCACTGTTTTGAGTAAATGCTGGGCAGTCAACGTGTCGACCGTCGGAACACCGGTGATGTCGATGATTGCGAGAGCCGAACCGGTTTCGACGATCTTCTGCAGCAGGCTTTCCATGACGATCTGAGTGCGTGAGCTGTCGAGTGTGCCGATCATTGGTAAGGCCAGAATTCCGTCCCACAGCTTCACGACCGGCGTCGACAGTTCGAGCATTTCCTGTTGCTGGCGATCGATGATGTCTTCCCGAGCCTTCTGGTAGACTTCGGCCGTGTAAAGACCGAACTTGTCCAAGAGCGCGTTTGCCGACCAAGTGAGATCAGCAAGGGCCTGACCGTCGCCATTGAGCTCGTGCCTGATCAGATTGAACACCGGCCTCTTGAGCGAAAAGATAAATAGAGCGGTTTCCGAGGCGCTGTAGCCATTCACGGTCCTCGAGCGAGAAACCTCCTGCAACATTTCTCGCACTCCGGCCCAACCTGGCGATTCAATTTCGTCACCATCGTGCTGGTCGACGGCCTGTCGGAAGAGTCCGATGAATTCGGAGCATTGCTTACGAATTTCGGAGTCGTTTGTGGGGCCGCCCCGGTGGCGCTGGGCCGCTGATTGTTCTTGGACCCATTCGGTCACAAGCTGCGGCTCGTGCTTTTTGAGGATCTCGGCGAGACTGATTTTCGTCGAAGTGTTGAGGGCCATATCAAATCCTCCTCGGTATATTCAAAAACACCTTCTTTCCCGAACCATCCATATCGACGACGTATTCGGATCGGTGTCTCGAGCAGATAACGTTTTGGAGTGTTCAGTTGCGATTTGCCGATCGGTGGTCGTCGCCAGTTTCGCCAAATCACTCGGCGGTCGGCAACTCTTGCATTTGTAGCAGATTAGTGGGCGAAGTTTTAGTAGTCGTTGAAATTCCAGCATAATTCGCCCACGTCCAAGGGAATGTCCGGCAGGTGACACATTTCGGGTCGAGGGCGCGCGTGAGAACGAAATCGTTCGTGTCTGGGAGATCCGTCAGAATCCCGTCGAAATCTGATCTAGACGATGTCGCGGCATTTTGGGAGACTACGATGCCATTTCCACTAGCTCCATCATTGGACGCACTTCACCCCGGTCGACTCTCATTCCTTTCTGGGTCGCCATGGACACGGCCCGTCTCGTATGGCAAGGTGATATGCGATGATGCGTCAATTTATCTGCCGCGGATTGATCTTGGGAGCGATCGTCAGCTCGTCGACGGGCTGCGAAACACTGCATCATTTAGTTAGACCCCATGAGAATGACGACGCGTCCAAGAAAGAAGACAAAGACGACTCTACCAAGCCGAAAGCCGTCGCGTCGGACGTCTCGAAGCTCAAGAGCGTCGACTCGGACGACAAGAATTCCGAGCCGTTCTTCAAGAAGACCCGCCCGTATTCTTCGTGGAGCAAGTGGAGCCCGGAGGCACGGGAGATTGAAAAAGATCTCGGTGTGTATTGAGGAACTAGCGACGCCTTGTTATGGCGCGCCCAACAGTAGACCACGGACAAGTACTCCCGAGCTACCCGCGATATGACTTCAATCGTGCGGGCCCTCTTGAATCGAATGCTGGGTGAGCGCGGCGAGCGTGCTGCTGCAAGGCACCTGAAGCGACAGGGCATGCGTGTCTTGGTGCGCGGCTATAGGACCAGACTGGGCGAAATTGATTTGATCGCGCGTGACGGTGACACACTGGTGTTTGTCGAGGTCAAAGCCCGACGTCAAGGAACGCCAGCAGAGGCGGTCACCCCAGAAAAGGAGCGACGTCTAACCAACGCGGCCCTTCAATTCCTGCGCAAGTATGATCTTCTAGAACAGCGCAGCCGTTTCGACATTGTGGCGGTCGTTTGGCCCCACGATGAAAAAACGCCTACCATCGAGCACATTCGCAACGCGTTCGAGGCGGTCGGCCGCTGGCAGATGTTTCCGTAGCGGCTGAATAATAGTGGCGCATACTTCAGCCGCGATCGGGCTTAACCGTGAGCTGGAGATGCCAGGGCCGCATTACGGAGCCGATCGAGTGTCTCCATTTGAACAACGCCATCCTCAGCGGGGTCAAGTAGACGGCCCGCGTGAATCGACCGGGCAAAGCCGTCGACCATCGCTGCGTACTGGTCGGCCTGCTCAAACTCCAACGTCTTGACCTGGTCGGCACCGGCATCAGAGTCGGAAACCGCGCCGATCGTACGGAGCCGGGCGAGCGCCTTTGCACCGGCCGGCGGCAGGTAGGCGTCAGGAACCTCGATCACGCCCCGCGAGCCGACCAGCTCGTATGCGCAACGGAACGGCTGTTCAAAGCTGCAGTCGATCGCCGCCACGACGCCGCTCGCAAATTCGAGTAATGCCGCCAGCGTCAAATCCACGCCTGTTTTGCCACGATGGGCGATGGCATGGCATTTCGTCGGTTCGGTTCCCGCGAAGAAACGGGCAGTGCTCACGCCGTAGCATCCCACGTCCCACAAGGCCCCCCCCCGCGCAGGATCGAGCCGCCAATCACCTGGTTCAATTGGGAACGAAAACGACGAACGGATGAGCCGCAACGAGCCGATTGCACCCTCGCGCACGAGCGTTCGCAACGCCAAAGTGCGGGGTTGGTGCCTCCACATAAATGCTTCCATCAAAATGACGCCCCGACCGCGGCAGTGGTCGGCGATCTCAGCGGCTTCACGGGCATCGAGCGTCAGTGGCTTTTCGCAAAGGACGTGTTTGCCAGCATCGGCGGCCGCGATGACCCAGGGTTTGTGGAGCTCGTTGGGTAGTGGGATGTAAACGGCGCCGACATCGGCGTCCGTGACCAGTTCGTGATAAGTCCCGTAAGCCTTGGGAACCTTGAATTCTTGGGCCCAGGTGGCAGCCGTTGTAAGGTTGCGGCTCGCGAGGGCATGGAGCGACCCGCCTTGCGATGCAAGGATCCCGGGAATCAGGCCGCGGTGCGCGATCCGGGCACAGCCGAGAATGCCCCAGCGAACTTTCGTTCCAGCGATCATGTCGTCTCCCGCATTGGCTTCGAGACCGGTCGGAGGTTGAACCGCGCCGGCTCGGTCGCCATGTTCGCCGACGTCTCGATGTTCACCGGCGCTTCTTCGGGCCGGCTACACTGGTATTCGGCCGGACGACGCTGATCAGCCAGCGCTCACCCGACTCCTTTTCGGACACAGCCTCGGCGATCCGCTTGGCGAGCGCTTCGGCCATCGCTCAAGCGACTTCGTTCTGGTGGATCTGGGCAGCAATCTCGTCTGGGTGATCCTCCGCATAGGCCCAGGCGTCGACTAAATTCACAGCTTTCAGTCGGGGGTAGTCGATCAGGAGCTGGCCTTCCGAGGCGCCAGAGCGTGCGCTTCGACCAGTTGCCACACCGGGATCCGTGTGCCGGCAACCCTTGCCGCGCCCCCGCAGACTCCCGGAGTCTTCTCGATCGTCACCGATCGACGAGGTCGGGATTGGTCCGATCGCTTGCGACCCGAACGCCCCAGGCCGATGCCTTCGAGTCCTTGTTCCTTGACGAGGTGCAGCAGCGACTCGAGTTCTTCCTTCTTTATGCCCACCCGCATTGAGACGTTATCCGGCGTGTCGCCCGAAGCCAGGCCGAGTAGAGCTCGCGCTTTCTGCCGTTTGGTTGGTCGCATCTTGCGGTATGCGATCTCCTCCAGGTACTTGCGGTCGTCGGGTGTGAGACGCAATTGCATTGGCGTTACGCCCCCTTTTGTTGCCGAGCTCGCAGATGCCCACCTTGCAGACCTGTCCGTTCGATTCAATCTTAGCGCCGGTAAGCGTTTCATTCAATCGCTCGGCTTTCAACCTTCACCGGGCGACGTGAATGTATCGCTCGTTGAACCAATAGTTGTTGAACCCCTCTGTTGCGAAACGGCTGCTGTTTCCGAGGACGACCGACGAATTGGGATGAAGAACAAGAAAGAAGAAGGACGACGGCATCGCATGCTCAAGGACGAAGGACTGACATTGCACGCTCAGCCCGATCGCGCTGACGAGGACGAAAGACTGGCGTCGACACTTTCAAAGAGTACTTCATGAGCCGCGCCTTCCGGTGAGCGGCGGTGCCGCAACAGATGCTCCTGGATCGCCGCCATGCAGAGCTTGCCGTCGGGAACGTACGCTGCGAACCGATTGGCGTGGCGGCAAAGTTCCTCGGAACTTAGGCCGTTATCGCGGTAATACCAGCGAAAGAGCCGCCGCGCCTGATCGGGCGTTGCATACCCCAGCTCAATCTTCCTGTCGACTCTTCCCGGACGTACGAGCGCTGGATCGAGCTGTTCCGGATGATTCGTGGTGAGGAACAGCACTCGGCCTTCGCGCGAACTTACGCCGTCGAGCGCGTTGAGTAGCCCGCTCATCGTCACGCCCGTGTCGCCAGCGGTTGTCCGGCTTTCTTTGAAAGCGCAGTCTGATCCACGTGGTCGACAGACTCAGGTCGCGTGCCCGCTTCGCGTAAGGGTGAACTGCCAGCCAGGATTGCATCCAGCGAAACGCGGGATCACGGTCGGGAATCTCGACCCAGATCGATATCCGCCGCTCGACGAAGCGGCCGATCTCACCGGGGAGCTTGTGCAAATGCCGCCGCCGAGCCGATCACCATCAGCATCAGTCCGCCCGAAAAGAGCGCGTTCTTTTCCAGTGATTCGAGTAATTCGCGGATCATTGGTTTGCGATCTGTCGATGCGCGGTGTCGCGGACGCCCTTCAATACGAAATCAGTGCTATCGGACACATGAAGATCCAAGTCAGTTCGTAGCTGATCGAGAATCGTCAAGCAGAGCCGGCGGCGCACGTGCGTGCGCCCTGGCCGGTATCTCAGAGTAGATTCATGACTCGGTCGGCGAGACCCTTCTCACGCAAGACGACCTTGAGCTTGCCGCTCGCGACAACCTTTTCGAGGACCTCGAGCTCGCGCATCCGCATGAGCGTCGGGTTCTCGGCCAAGAGCTTTGCCGTGTTCGCCTGGCTGCGAAGCGCAGCGGTCTCCTCCCGGCGCGTGATCAAGTTTGCCTCGGCGGCCTTCTTGGCCTCCGTCACCTTGTTCATCAGCTCCTTCATGTCACCCGGAAGAATGAGGTCCCGAATGCCAAGCGCCGCGACTTCGAGCCCGAGTCCTTGGGCACGCGGCGCCAGCAGCGCAGCCGCCTCGCTCGCCACGACCTCCTTGTCAGCGAGCAGCGAGTCGAGCTCGCGAGTACCGACGACGGCTCGAATCACGAGCTGAGCCTCGCGGTAAAGAGCCTGCTTGTAGTCATCCGTCGAGCAGACCGCCCGGCGCGGATCGATCACGCGGTACGTCGCCACGGCGTTGAGCCGGAGCGTGACCTTATCGGCACTGATGATCTCCTGGCCTTGAACATCGAGCGTCAGCTCGCGGAGATCGACCTCGACGACGCGCACGTCCGCAGCCCCTTTCCAGAATGCCCACGGGCCAGGCTCGAGCGTGTCGGCATAGCGGCCGTCAAGGAAGAGCACACCTACGCAGCCGCGCCGACCGCACCGAGCTCGAGCCGCTCGCGAGCAGACGGATTTCGGCAGATGACCTTGATGTCCTCATGCTCGAACCGAGCCCGGCGCGCGTCGATCAGCTCGACGCGGACCTGACGCGGCTGCGTCCAGTACACGCACTGGCCCGGCCCCACGATCCACGCGAAACGGCGATCGACCCACACGAGTGCGCGCTCGTCGATCCTCGAGGTCAAGCACCTCGGCATAGCCCTTCAGCTCGCCGGACTTGACGATCAGATCGAGTTTCTCGTGCGCGAGGAACGGCGCGCGCCGAGAGACGACTTCGACAGCGACCTTCCTGAGCGGGTCGAAGAACCAGTGCGTGCCGGTGCCCAGCAGTCCGCGAAACTCACCGTCGCGGAAGTAAAGGCCCATCTCGAAGCTGCGGATCGTGTACCGCTTGAGAAAGAACATGGCGACACCTCCCGGCCCCCGGATGACGCGCGGCGAGCCAGTCTCACGGGTCATGCATGCGAAAAAGGGTTAATAAAGGGAACTCTCGAATGCAAAACGCCTTTGGGGAACGGATCGTCCGGCGGTCACGCTTTAAGACGCGGAGCCGCGCTTGAGCCGGCCCGTCCGATGGAATCAGATTCACGTCCGCAGGCACCAACATGAGGCCGAAGCCCCACGACTTGCGCCACGTCTGCGTCCCGATCGCCGTCGGCGTAGGACGGCGGAATCCGCGTGCTTCAGGGCGTCCGTTCGCGTTGCACTCGTCCGGCTTTCGCGCCGCACGCGACGCTTCAGTCCGGACGAGGGCCGACCGACGCAGCCGCCCGTTCCCCTCGGGCCCATTGGTCGAGACGTTTCGAGCGTCCCGGAGCAGTCGGTCCTCAGCCGACCGCGGCGTGTTGTGGACGGGAGTCGAACCCGTGACACCCAGGTTATGAGCCTGGTGCTCTAACCTCTGAGCTACCACGACCTCGGTCCCGCCCCGGTTCAGAATCCCTGCACGGAACGCACCCCACCGACCGTCCGGAGACGGGGCAAGGCGCGCCGCGGGCCCGACGGGACCAGCCGCTTGCCTGAAAAATCCGGCGGCGCGTCCCGAATGGGGCGCGCCGCAAATAACAACAGTGGGACTCGCACCCACTTCGACATCCGGGTTCACTCCGCTACCTCACGGGAGCAATTGAGCCGGCGCCCAGAAGTCAACAGCGATCATTTATCAAAGCCGGTTCGGGCTCGGCCGCGTGTCGTGAAGAACCGCGGTGATATCTTGCTCATGCAATCAACAGACGCCGGACTCACCCGGCATGTTCGCGCAACGTACGCCTTTTTTCGGGAGAACACGGATCAGAGCGTTTCTTTGAATCACTCTCCGGGGCACGAAAGTGGCAGGAGCGCGATCGGCCCACCGGCGTCACTCCATTCCCCTTGACTGACCTCGTCACGGATTTCATAGCAAACGCCTCAAGTCGAAGTCCCGGAAATGGCAGACGCATTGCGATTCGTTCGTAGTGCGGGTAACTCCGAGTGACGGTTTGCGGATCCTGTTCGTTCATCAAAACTTTCCGGCACAGTTCGGGCACATCGCCCGCCACCTGATCCGGTCGCAGAGCTGGCAGTGCGACCTCGTTTCAGAAACTGCTGCAGGTATCTCGGGCGGTGTCAACAAGATCCAGTACCAGACCAGCGGAGGCGTGCGCCACGACACATTACTTCAGCCGGACGTTTGAAAACGCGGTCGGGCACGCCAACGCCGTTTACCAGGCGTGCGCGGCCAAAGCCGACCTGGCACCCGACATGATCATCGGCCACAGCGGCTTTGGCTCGACAGTCTTCCTGCCCGAACTTTTCACCGGCGTGCCGATCATCAATTATTCCTCGCAGCAGCGAACGCCGTGGATCGGCGACGAAAAGCGGTCGAGTGCCACGTAGGTTGTAGCAGGGCGGCCGCTGTGCGCGGACATCCGGGTTGATTGATCCTCAATGGATCACGCCGGAAATCGGTCACTGGCTTGAGTGCGCGTGCGAACAATCGGCCATGATCACCGGCCATCAATATCGAATCTACTCCGCATTCGGACACACTGGGATGCACAACGAGCTGCGGCCTTGTTTCCGTCCCGTCGCCGGAACCCTGATAGGACAGGTGACCCTCCCCTTGTCCCATCCCGAATCAGGATGATATGATATAATCGGCGTAATTTTGTGACACCTAAGACTCTCTCGGTGCAATACTCGGACCAATGGGCGAAGTCGAGAATCTGTCATCGACTCAGGACATGCCCTCGGATGAAGGTTCCGCAGTCTCATACTCATTTCTCGATACCAAGAACATTGGGCGTTACAACGTTCTTCAACTGCTGGGAGAGGGCGGGTTCGGCCAGGTCTTCCGTGCCTATGATGGCGAACTTGATCGACCCGTCGCAATCAAAGTTCCCCGGCCAGATCGGATAACCCGCCCCGAGGATGTCAGGGCTTACTTGGACGAGGCGAGAACGGTCGCCAGCCTGGACCATCCCCATCTCGTGCCCGTTTACGATATAGGACGCACGGACGACGGTTTGTGTTTTGTGGTATCCAAGCTTATCGACGGGAGCGACCTAGCTACCAGGATCAAGGAGTCACGCTTCACTTTTCGCGAGTCGGCGGAACTGGTGGCGACGGTCGCCGATGCTCTTCACTACGCCCATACCCGTGGTCTGGTTCACCGGGATATCAAGCCCGGCAACATCCTGATTGATACCTCCGGGCGGGCGTTTGTTACTGACTTCGGTCTGGCTCTCAAGGAAGAGGATTTCGGGAAAGGTGGAGGCCTGGCTGGAACCCCTTCCTACATGAGTCCGGAACAGGCAAAAGGCGAAAGTCACCGAGTCGATGGACGATCCGACATCTTCAGCCTGGGTGTGGTCTTCTATGAATTGTTGACTGGAAGGCGTCCTTTTGTCTCCAATGCTCACGACAGAAACGAAGCCCGCAACGAACTACTCGACCTGATCGCCACGACCGAAGCCCGTCCACTCCGGCAGATCGATGATACGATCCCCAGGGAGCTGGAACGAATTTGCTTGAAAGCAATGTCGAAACGTGCGACCGACCGGTACACCACGGCCATCGACTTGACCGAGGACTTAGGGGCATTTCTCCAAAACCTTGCGGGTACGATCGCGCCTGGGGCTGATCCTGCTGTTGTCGGCCACCCTCCACGCTCCACGCAGGAAACAACAGCGGTCCCGACGGCATCAACACAATCCGATTCGGATCGGCGCCCAATCAAGATAATCCCCAAAGGCCTGAGATCCTTCGACGAGCACGACGCCGATTTCTTCTTACAGTTGCTGCCGGGCCCACAAGACCGGCAAGGTTTGCCCGACAGCATTCGGTTCTGGAAGACCCTTATCGAAAGGACCGATCCCGAAAAAACGTTCAAGGTGGGGCTAATCTACGGACCAAGCGGCTGCGGAAAGTCGTCCATGGTCAAGGCGGGATTACTGCCCTTGCTGGCCAGGCATGTCGTGACCGTCTATATCGAGGCGACCCCGGAAAAGACAGAAAGCCGGCTGCTGCAGGCATTGCGGAAGGAATGTCCAGATCTGCCTTCGGGACTGGGGCTAGTCGCTACCCTGACACAGTTGCGGACGCGACGTGCACTGCGTTCCGGGCAGAAAGTCCTGATTGTCCTGGACCAATTCGAACAATGGCTCCATGCGAACCGGAGCGAGGAAAACGCCGAGTTGGTGTCCGCCCTTCGGCAGTGCGACGGCGAGCATGCCCAGGCGATCGTCATGGTCAGGGACGACTTCTGGATGGCAGCGACCCGGTTTATGGATGACTTGGAAGTCGACCTTCTCAAGGGACAAAACACCGCCGCCGTTGATCTTTTCGATCCCCGTCATGCCCGCAAGGTTTTGATGGCGTTCGGGACCGCCTACGGGAGTTTACCACAGCGCAGGCGCGACATTTCCAAGGACCAGGACGCTTTTCTCGATCAAGCCGTCGCCGGTCTTGCCCGGGACGGCAAGATTATCTCCGTGCGACTCGCGTTGTTCGCCGAGATGATGAAGGGCAAGCCTTGGACCATGACGACCTTGCGCGATGTCGGCGGGACCGAGGGAGTTGGAGTGACGTTTCTGGAAGAGACGTTCAGTTCCCCGCAGGCGAATCCCAAGCATCGTCTTCATGAGAAAGGCGCACGGGCTATCCTCAAGAAACTGCTCCCGGAGACGGGCACGGACATCAAGGGGCAGATGCGGTCGGAGGCAGAACTCGAAGTCGCATTAGGCACGACCGGTCGCCCTCGCGAATTCGCCGAGCTATTGCGCATCCTGGACAGTGAATTGCGGCTGATCACCCCCGCCGACACCGCGGATGCCGATGACGAGCAACCCACCGCTGCTCGGGGTGAGCGCTATTACCAGTTGACTCACGACTATCTGGTCCAGTCGCTTCGGGTGTGGCTGACCCGCAAGCAGCGGGAAACCAGGCAAGGACGGGCGGAACTGCTGCTCGTGGAACGCGCCGCGATCTGGAACAGCAGGCCCGAGAACCGTCAACTGCCGTCTTTCGTGGAGTGGGCGAACATCCGTGTACTTACGAAGACGAAGAACTGGACTGAGCCGCAACGCAAGATGATGAAACGGGCAGGGCGGGTGCACGGAGTCCGCGGTTCCCTGACCTTGGCCCTCTTGAGTGTTGGAGCTCTTGCCGGGATCGCCGTTCGTCGCCAGGTCGAGAATCAGAAAGACGCCCGGGCAGCCAGCTTGGTCGAGCGACTCCTTGATGCCGACACGCCTCAAGTCCCTGACATCGTCGGCGCAATGCGCGATTACCGCCCTTGGGTCGATCCTCGACTGAGGAGTGAACGGGCAAAAGGATCGGATGGTTCCCGTCGGAAGCTACACGCCAGCCTTGCCCTGCTCCCCGTCGATGACGCCCAGCTTGACTACATTTTCAGCCGTCTGATGTTTGCTGATCCAAGCGAACTTCCCGTGCTGCGTGATGCCCTGAAATCTCATCGTTCCACCGTGACTTCAAGGCTCTGGACCGTGCTGGAGTCGGCGCAGCCGGTCGACACAAGTATTCTTCCGGCCGCCGGCGCTCTGGCGCTTTATGACCCGGACGACGACAAGTGGCGCAGTGGGCGGCAAGGTGGCTCAGGCATTGGTTTCGGTTAATTCGCTCCTGCTACGCCCGTGGAGCGAAGCCCTGCGTCCCGTGCGTGGCAAATTGACAGCCCCGCTAGCCGAAATCTTCGGGGAAAAGTCCCGCTCCGACAGCGTACACACGCTGGCGACGGACATCCTCACCGACTACGCCAGCGACGTTCCCGACCAACTTGCCGAACTTCTCATGCTGGCCGACCCCAAGGCGTATCAGAGCCTCTTCCCCGTCGCCGAGAAGAAGGGAGAGCAAGTACTGACTGTTTTTCGAGCGGAGCTCGCCAAGAAAGCGACCTACACCTGGAATAATCCGCCGCTCGTCTCCTCGTGGACCAAACCCGACGCCTCCCTTGTGGGCCGGATCGAGTCGGCGCAAGGCATTTTCTCGGAATGGTTCGCCTTCTGCCAGACAATGCCAATGGACGAGTTCCTTTCGACCGCGGAGGCTTTCCGCAAATCCGGTTACCGTCCCGTGCGGTTCCGTCCGTACTCCGATGGTCAGATAGCGACCGTAGCGGCGGTCTGGTCTCGTGATGGTCGGAACTGGCGTATCGCTTACGGTCAGACCGCCGATGAAGTCCGACAACGGGATGATCAGAACAAGAAAGACAAGTTTATTCCCGTCGATGTCGCCGGTTACGCCACAACAGATGCGCTTGGCAAGCCCGCCGACCGATATGCAGCCCTCTGGGTAGAGAGGACAGGCGATGAAGACGCTCGGATGTACGTCGGGTCCAGCGCCGATGAGCAGGCCTTGATTCACGATCAAATGAAGAGCGAGAAGCTGATCCCGCAAACGCTGCACGCATCGATCGGAACCAGCGGTGACACGAGATACTGCGGCGTCTGTGGACGCGCCCACGAGCCGACTTCACAGCGCAGATGTATGGAGACCAGTTCGAGGGCAACTTTGAACAGAACCAGGCAAACCTTGGCGGCCAGTTACTCGTCGACGTGGCGGTCAGCGGGATGAGCAAACGACAAGCAACCCGAGATCGCGTACTGGCTGAGCTTGAGATCGCAAGCAAAAAGCTCAAGATCAAGCCCGACGATCTCGATGCCCTGCTCGCTCGAGCGATAGCTTACTTCCGTCTGGGAGACAATCAGAAATCACTCGATGACATTCAGTCCGTGATTGCGAAGAAGCCAGAATCCGTTCCTGTCAAAGCATACAAGATCATCGTACTCGGCCGGCTTGGCAAGAAATCAGACGCCCTGGCGGAACTGGAGAAGCTCCAGCAGGGAGACGGCCCGGAAAGTTCCGCGATCAGCCTTGCCGCTGTCCTGGCAGCAGAGCTGGGCGAGGGGACGAAGAAAGCATTTGAAACCCTGGAAGCAGCGATTAAGAAACAACCCAAAAATGCAGGCCTGCGCTATGACGCCGCCCGAGCCTGTGCCCTGGCATCAAGTGCAGTTTCCGGCACGAACAAGTCGATGAGTCGCCAGCTTGAGGAGCGATGCCTCCGATTGTTGGAGGAGGCGATCAAGAACGACGAGGCCGATTTCGGCACGATGGATGACGACGCCGCCCTCGACCCGATACGGGACAACCCCGGGTTCTCCGAGCTCATGAAGCTAGGTCACGCCGACCGCCGCTACGCCGCCCTCTGGAACAGCGACGCCAGCTTCGAGGCGGTCGCGAGCTATGGACTTGATCCCGCCGTCCACCTGCAAAAGTGTCGGGAACTATTCGCCCAGGGTTACCGTCCCAAATCCTGTTCGGTGAGCCGCACCACTCCCGATCGACCGCTCGTGACCGCCTCGGTTTGGAATCGCCCAACGGTCAGCGAAGAGGTTAAAGAGCGACTTGCAGAGCGTCAATCACGGGCGGCGGTCGCCCTAGTTCGCATGGGCAAAGCCGAAGAGGTCTGGCCGCTGCTACAGCACAGTGCCGATCCTCGAGTGCGCAGCTTCATCATCAGTTGGCTCTATCCCCTGGGTGCCGACCAAAAGCCCATCGTCGCCGAGTTAGACCGCATCGACGCCACCGCCAAGCCCGCGCCAGCCCCAGGGCCGCTTAAAATGGACTCGATCCTGTTCGACGCCGACACCTCGGTGCGAAGGGCGCTCATTCAGGCATTGGGCGTATACGGTGCGGAAGCACTGGCCCCCGGCGTGAGAGAGTCGCTCAGCGACAAACTACTCATCGTCTACCGCGACGATCCCGACGCAGGAATTCACGGTGCGGCGGAATGGATCCTGCGAAGATGGAGGCAGGAAAACAAGTTGAAGGAAATCGATGCACAGTTGATGAAGATCAAAAACTGGGGAAACCGGCGCTGGTATGTCAATGGTCAGGGCCAAACGTTCGCCGTGATTGAAGGTCCGGTCGAATTCCATACGGGATCGCCGCCAAACGAACCGGACCGGGATCCCGACGAAGTCGCGCGCCGCTGGATCATCCCTCGCCGTTTCGCCGTTGCCACCAAGGAGGTAACAGTCGAGCAATACGAGCGATTCGCCAAAAAGATGCCAAATCACGGTCGGTCGGCCGATAAGTACAGTCCTGAAAAAAGCGGACCGCAAAATGGCCCAACTTGGTATGATGCTGTGGCTTACTGCAACTGGCTGAGCGAGCAGGAAGGTTTGCCGAAGGAAGAGTGGTGTTACCTCCGCAACGCGTCCGGGGCTTACGCCGACGGGATGTCAATCCCCGCCGACGTTCTGGAACGCACGGGTTATCGCTTGCCCACCGAGGCAGAATGGGAATACGCCTGCCGGGCGGGTACGGTCACTAGCCGATATTACGGTCACTCACCCGCTTTGATTGACTCGTACGCTTGGTATGTTGACAACAGCCAGGACCATGCCTGGACCTGCGGCAGTTTGCGACCTAACGATCTGGGCTTGTTTGACATGCTCGGGAATATGATTGAATGGTTTCACGACAACTCCAGTGCGTCCCGCGCGG
The DNA here is from genome assembly GCA_963850935.1 of uncultured Isosphaeraceae bacterium. GTDB lineage: Bacteria > Planctomycetota > Planctomycetia > Isosphaerales > Isosphaeraceae > CAWFRS01. Next base: position 3,600 of record CAWKNT010000017.1, on the reverse strand, counting down.
CGAAGCACGGACTTTATAACGACGTAGTTAATATGTCTAAACGAGTCAACGAACAGGACCCTCCTCTCCTTGGAGGCGGGGGATTCGATATTCAATCGGTCAAAGCTCGCTCGGCGATCCGTTACAAAGCCCCGCCGGCGTTCAGTCTCTCGGACGTTGGCTTCCGCCTTTTCAAAACTCACCACTAATTGACCGGGCCCGAATACGCCGGGAACGAGCAATAACCGCCTTGGTGTATCGCACGACCGTATCGCGAGTTTCCCTCTCGACGGGCGCGAACGAGCGTTGGGATGCCAATCGACGGAGTGCGACAAGCATCCCATGTCCACGATGAATTTCGGAACTAGGCGCAACCACATCGTCGCTGCGAACGGCGCGAGGGGGATCAGGCGTGGAGGTTTTCGATCAAACGGCAACAGTCGTCACTTTGCGTTCCGTCGACGGAGACTGTAGCCCAGGATTCCTAGTGCACCCAGCGTGGCAATTACGATGCTCGAGGGCTCAGGCACGAGGGTCGCGGGAATCTCTGTAGGGTCGCCTGCCTTCGAAAACTTCACCTGGTCCACTATCGTCCCCTCGGGGACAGCGACGAGGCTCAACATGGCGGACGCACCGGGGCGATGTCGCTCCCCCCAGTGCCCGGCGTGGGTCCGGATTGAGCGCTGGTCAGTAAGAAACTCGTGGAATTATCGCTCTCGACAGTAATGCTCCAACCGGCGAAACCCGACCCGAACACAATGTTGCCGGTGCCGATCGGATTGCTGGTGTCTAAGACGATGTCGCTCACGGTCTGCAGGCCTGGGGGACTTAGGTTTCGAAATCGTAATCTGGATTTGATTGGAGCTGTTAGTAACATTAGCCTCGAAGTCGTAACTTCCCATCGAATCAGAGCCGCTTGCGACCCAGAGGTCGGCGCGGGTGGGGCCGGTCCAAGCAAGAATCATCAAGGCCGCGGTGAACGTGGATAGAAGAAATCGCGAATTCTTATAGGAGTTCATTTCTTGTTTCCCTTGTGGTGAGAAGCGACATCCCATCGAGATTGAAGTGGACTTACCGCGCAAAGAAACTTGATCCATCCAGGCCAATGTCAACTCGCGACTCGCTCCGCCGGGCGGCCGCTTATTAAACGCGTACTTGCCAAGCCACAGCAGATCGCAGGCACATGCATTCGAGCTTGTTAAGTGTGATGAGTTGATCACAAAATGTCAACAATTGGATTGTTCAGTACCGAAAGATCTTGTTCATTCTCGACACCAACGCGCGATTTATGGTCCGGCCGCTTCTGGCAGCCTAGCAGCGCAAAGGGAAGACGCCTGCTCGAAGCACCGCCGCAAGGGAAAACTACCGATGCACCGGGTACATCGGGTCAAAAGGGATCCTCGGATGCTCTTTTAATCACCTCGTAGTTGCCGGTCGTTCCGGAATCGGAGAAGATTCAAACGTGCTGGAACCCGCATCCCTCCCGAACATCCACCAGGATACGAGCATGAAAACTCTGTTCCTCGCCGCACTCGTCGTCTGTAGTGGTTCGCTTTGCCTGGCCGCGGAACCGTTGCCACGCAGCAGCCCAGAGTCGCAGGGTATTTCGTCCTCGGCGCTCCTCGCATTCATCGAGGCCGCCGACAAGAACATCGAGTCGATGAACAGCTTCATGCTTATGCGCCACGGTCAGGTCGTGGCGGAGGGTTGGTGGTCGCCCTACAACGCAGAATCGCCGCACTCGCTCTATTCGCTGAGTAAGAGCTTCACCTCGACGGCAGTGGGACTGGCCATCGCCGAGGGAAAGCTGAGCGTCGACGATGAGGTGCTGAAATTCTTTCCCGGAGATGCCCCGCCAGAACCGAGCAAGAACCTGAACGCAATGCGAATTAGCGACCTCCTGCGTATGTCTACGGGCCATGAGGCCGAGCCGAAACGGACGCCGGAGACAGCCTGGACCAAGACCTTTCTCGCCCAGCCCGTGCCTCACAAGCCTGGTACCCATTTTCTCTACAATACAACGGGCACGTACATGCTTTCCGCCATCGTTCAAAAGGCGACGGGCATGACGGTGCTCGATTATCTGAAACCGCGATTGTTCGAGCCATTGGGAATCGAACACCCGACCTGGGAAACCAGCCCACAAGGAATCACGACCGGCGGCTATGGGCTGAGCATCCGCACCGAGGACATCGCCCGATTCGGTCAGCTCTACCTGCAAAAAGGAACCTGGAACGGCAATCAACTCGTACCGGCGGTGTGGGTCGATGCGGCAACTGGCGCCAGACCTCAAACGGCAGCAATCCCAAGAGCGATTGGGATCAAGGCTACGGCTATCAATTCTGGCGCTGTCGCCACGGTGCATATCGCGGTGACGGGGCCTTCGGGCAGTATTGCGTCGTGATGCCCGAGCAGGATGCCGTGATTGCCATCACCAGCGGCGTGAAGGACATGCAAGCCGTCTTGAACCTGGTCTGGGACAAGCTGCTTCCAGCGATGAGCTCGGGCCCCCTGGCGACCGACGACGAATCGCGGAAGAAGCTCGAGGAGACGTTGTCAGGCCTGACGCTTCGGCCGCAGGAGGGCTCCAGTGCGCCCGCGAAAGCCGCAAGCAAAACGTATGTGTTTCCGGCCAACGAGCTGAAGCTCGAAGCGATCGCCCTGCAGAGTAACGACAAAGCCGATCCCGTAATCTTATTGGCGAGATTCGCCGGAGTCGAACAAAGGATCTCGTGCGGTCACCTTGCCTGGAAAAAGGGTCGAATATCGTACGGTCGGCTGACCGAGCAACCGGTCGCGGCCAGCGGCGCCTGGATGGCCGACAATACGTTCAAGGCCAAGATCTGCTTCTTCGAAACACCCTTCATCGTCACCGTCAGCTTGAAGTTCTCGGGCGACGAATTGCGATTTGATTCTCAAATGAATGTTGGTTTCGGCGCAACCAAGCAACCGGAGCTTGTCGGAAAATCGGCCCCGAATTGAGCGGCAGCCGGATTCGAGAGCGGCTCAGATCCCCAGGTGGGCAAGCGTGTCGACAAGTTGAAGAACGAGTTCGGTCGCGACCGGCGCCTTCGCTTCCGCACGGGCGACCGCTTGCTCCAGCCGCTCGCGGGCCGCGGCGACTAGCCCGGTCTTGTGCCGGTCTTCGATGGCCGAACCAGTTGCGCAGTGCGTTCGGCGAGTTGTTCCTTCTGGGGCGATGGCTCGGAACGGTCCAGCTCCGCGGCCAGCTTGCGGAGCAGACCCGCGAGCGTCGCCCGGGCTTCCGGCTCGAGATGTTCGACCCCACCGAGACGCCGAGCGAGCTCTTCAATGTCGCTTCCGGTTGACGGGTCGGGTGTTTCACCCATTGAAGGTTGTTCCGGCACAGTTCAGTGCTCCTCGAAGGCGTTCACTGGTTGATCCGATACGGCAATGCTACAACGCCGCGAGGAAAAGGGAAGGGTGCCTGTTGGAGAAAGTCCCGTCGGTTCTCCCGCAATCCCCGGCGCGGTAGAATCGCGGTCGAAGACGCGGTGGCGACATTATCCCCAGATCAGCTGCCAGCAATCGAGTCGAACTGCCAAGTAGCGATCGCTCGTGTCGACCCGGAGACCCGGCGGCTACCACATCTGTAATGCG
>CAWKNT010000016.1:0-659052 GCA_963850935.1 uncultured Isosphaeraceae bacterium | reverse complement strand
TCCCGGCCGTAAGCTTGCCCTAAGCCGCATCGCGCACTGATGCCCCAAAAGAGTCACGGACCGACTCTGGTAACGGCAGCCCCTCACGATCGGACCGTACTGCTTTGCATCTCCTTGCCGTTTGCTTTGCATGTCCTTGCCGCTGCCGCTTGTCCTTGCCGCTTGCGATCGGACCAACTCAGCGTTGCATGTCCTTTCAACTCTTCAACTCTGCGTCGGTCTTGTCGGGATCACGTTTCTGACGCCAGCGATAATACATCGACTGACCGATACCGTGCTTGCGACAGATGTCCGAGACAGTCAGTCCCTTGGCCAGATCGCGGTCCGCTTCTTTCAGCAGACGCGAAATCTCGTCGGCGGTCCATCGCCTTCTCATGGGTCCCTCCCGCAGCTAATCTACCCGAAGACTCCCTTATCGGGTGGACCAGTTTTTGGGGAGCAGACCACGGCCGCGCTTGACAAAGGCCCTCTCATAGATGCATATCATCGTGATCCGTGTTTGGCATCTCAATTGGCTCACTGGGCGGTTCCGGCGGATCGGGAGAGACGGTCTCCCAGACATGAACGGCCGCGCGAGAATACTTCCTTTCCATCGATTTGAAATGCTCGATTCTTACAGCACAGTTCTCAGCGACCTTACGAAGCACCCGCGCGTAACGAGCTCGGAACACCGGGTCTGGGTGGTTCACGGCGGCCTGGGCCGTCGCCACGTTCTGCGTCTCAAGGTTGGCGATAGCGGCGTAACTCAACGCCTTTTTTCGGTAATTGCCCGATAACTTAATAAGTCTTGTGCCGTAAATACCAGAAGCCAGCGCAATCGTGCAAAATAGAATGAGCCACAGTAGAGCTCTAACACTAAAACGCATGTTCCTGGCACTTTTCCGCCCAATCGACGGAAGGCGAGTGTCGTGACGTGCTTCCAATTGCATGAGCCTCCAATCACTTAACTGGAGTAAGTTTATCATGCATAAGTTGGTAATAATCCCGCATTTGGTTCGCTCTAACCATTGCGGCGGCGAAAGCGAACTGCTTACCCTCGGAAACGGATTTTTCGCGAAGCAGTGAAGCAATCTCCGCGTGAAGTTGCTCCCTGGCGTGCAGTTTTATCAACGCGTCGACTATTTGGCCAATATCTATTTCGATCTTCACGAGCATTGGTGAGTGCCGTATTAGCGCCTGTTCAAGTCCGGGTCTGATAACTTTACTAAGTGCCTCAATTGCACGTTGCTCGGATTGGCCTTGCAACTTGATCTTTATCGCTATTGTCTCATATTTCCTTAGCTCTATTATGTATGCGTTGTTCCAGAAGTCGAACTGCCTCTGCTGATCCCGCGCTAGATACGCGTAGAAGCTAGGTGGAAGAATAACAGGGGGAAAAAGAGGAGGAAACGGCGAGTCCCCGCTAGGGTCGGTCAAATCGACCGGGTCATTGTCCACATAGCGGTACAAATTTGTATCATGCGCCGCGAACGCGAGTGGATCCTCACTGTCAAACCTCCCAAGCGCCGAGTTGTAATCCCGCGCATTGTCATAGTACTGACCCGTTGTCGAGTCATACTGCATCCCCGCGAACTTGAACCGGTCGCCGTTCGTGGCGTTGGTCTCGGTCAAGATGTTGCCAAAGCTATCGTAGACGATGTGATCCTGCTCCACGCCGGTAGTGCTGACAATGTCCCTCACCGAACCCAGGTTGTCGTCCAGGTACCAGTTCGTCGTTTCGCCCGAAGTTGTGCGCGCCAACAGTTGGTCGACCACCGCGCCGAGCACAACCCCCGGACCCGACAAATAGCGCATGGACAAGTTGCCCGAACTATTGAAGTCGTCGTAGGGCTGGGCGTCGGCGCCTTTGCCGTCGTAGACCGTCCAGGTTTGGGTACCGCCGTCGTCGATGCCGATTCTCCTGTCTAGAGCGTCGTACGTATACGTCGCCTCTATTGTGCCACCGACTTTCACCTCGGTCAAGCGATTTCGATAGTCGTAAGTGTATGATGTTATGACATGCGTCGACGTGTTGGTCTGTGCCGTCAGATTGCCTTCGGCGTCATACGTGTACGTGTACCCCGGCGACGTGGCCGTCTCGTTCATCACCGTGGTGCTGTACCCTGTCCCCGTGCGATTGCCATTCAAGTCATAACTGTAGCTCTCGGTCCGAGAGCCCCCTACCGCGGTCAATTCATTGGCGTTGTCGTAGGTGAAGGTGGCCGTCCCCTCGGCGTCCTGCTCGCTGGTGACTCGACTGGCGTCGTCGTAACTGTACACGTACGTGACGAGCGGCGTGTTGTTGTAGCCGCTGTGCGTGGTTGCGAGATGGGAATAGTCGACGATCGAGACCACGCGGTTGGCATTGTCGTAAACAATCGTTGCGTACACACCGGCGGCGCTGCCGTCGGTCCTGGCCACGGCCGTCAATCGATTGGCGCCGTCGTAGGTATACGTTACCTGCGGGCCTGCCGACCCACCATACGACGTCGTGATCGTGGTCAAGCGCTGAGCGACGTCGTAGGCGTACGTTGTGATCCCCTGGCTCGACAGGCTGTCGCTGACACCGGTCTCATCGCCCAGTTGATCGTAACTGTAGGTAAGCGTCACCGTCGGCTGGTGGGTACCGGGGCCGGAAGTGACGTCGGTCGCGAGTTCGCCATCGTTGTTATAGGTAAACGTCAACGTCGCGTATGTATCGGCCGCGCCGGTCATTTCGTTGTCAACATCATACGTGTATGTGATCTTCTCAGCCGGCGACGCGCCGACCCACGTCTCGCCGGTCTGGTCGCCATCCGCGTTGTAGGAATAGGTTGTGCGACGGCCGTCGGCGTCGGTCGTGTCGGTCAATTCGCCATCGTTGTCGTAGACGTAGGTGACCGTGGCATTGTTGGGCTGTGTCAACGTCGTCAAGCGATCATCAGCGTCGTACGCCCACTGGGTTTTGTTCCCAACGGGATCCGTCAAACTGATTTCGCGCCCAGCCGCGTCGTACGTAATCGTTGTCGTTCCACCCACGGCGCTAATCATCGTGGTGGCGCGGTCCAGGGCATCGTAGAGCGTCGTCGAGGTATGGCCCAGGGCATCGGTCACCGTCTGCTGATTTCCTGATGCGTCATAGCCGTAGCTGACCGTCACCCCCAACGGCTCGATCTCTTCGATCAGCTCGTTTCTTGAATTGTACACATAAGTTATGGTATTGCTATTTGCATCGATGACCTCCATCTGGTTACCGACGCCATCATAGACATACGAGGTGTTGTGCCCCAACCCGTCCGAGAACACGATCTCGCGGTCGTCGGCATCGTAGGTATAACCCGCCTCCTGAAACTCGCCTCCCATGTACTGCTGCTCGGCCGTTTCCATGCCCGTGGGGGAGTAGATGTACGTCGCGGTATAGCCCATCGGATCGGTGACCGTCGACACCCAGCCTCGAATCGAATAGGTGTAGGTCGTCGTCCGATTCAAGGCATCCGTGACGGTCACGACCTGCCCCTCGGCGTCGTAGCTTGTGGTCACGTGATTGCCCATGGGGTCGATCGTCACCACTGGCCGGTTAAGCTGATCGTACACCGTGGTAGTGATGCGCCCCATCGGATCTTTGACCGCGATCAAATTGCCATCGGAATCGTAGCTGTTGACCGTCGTTAGCGACAGCGGTGCCGTGGTCGTGGTGAGACGATTCATGCTGTCGTACGCATAGGTTGTCGTCCGGGCTGTCTGGCCGGCAGGGGTTGGCTCTTCGTCGACTTTCAGATTGCCATCAGAGTCATATACGTATGTAGTAGTATCGTTAAGAGCATCGGTCGATCCGGTCTCGCGGTTCATCGCGTCGAAGCTAAAGGTCGTCGAATTGCCCCGTTCGTCGGTCACCTTGATCGCGTTTCCCTGGGAATTGTACGAGGTCAGAACGGTCGTATTATCTGGGTTGATGACCGTCGTCACGCGATCTTGACTATCATACTGATAAGTCGTTGTATGATTATTCGCGTCGGTGCTGGTCTGGAGCCGGCCAGTCGACGTATAGGTCATCGTCGTCCGGTTGTTCAGCGGATCCTGGATGACCGTCAAGTTTCCATGGCTGTCATAGCTATACGAAGTGGTGTGATTGTTGGCGTCGGTGTGGGTCAGAGGTTCCGAGTCACTATTGTACGTGTATTGATCTGTGTTGAGGTCGGGGTAGATTTCCTCGGTCATGTTGCCGAGCGAGTCGTACGAATACTGGTTGATCCGATCGAGGCGGTCGATCGTGATCGTGGGCAGGCCGTTGGAGTTGTTATCATAAGTGGTGAAGTTGCCCATGGCATCGGTCAAGATTCCCGTCACGCCCAGGCCGAACCAGTCGGGTCGAAGAGTCGTAGTGTTCAAATTCGGGTCGGTAAAGCTCGCGACCGACGCGGCTAATAGCACCGTCGGCGCCGGGCTCCCTGAGGTGCCCGAGGTGTTGTAGCCTTGCTCCTGGTAGGGGCTGAATTCTTCGGTCGTGAGGTCGGGGCGCGTGATGGTTCCGACTCTTTCGGCGGAATCGTAACTTACGGTCACGCTGTTGGATAACGGATCCTTGACCTGAGTGAGCCGGCCGGCGGAATCATAAGAAAACGAAACGTGGGTGCCGTCAGCTTGTTGCACGGCCGCCAGATCGGCGCCCGAGAAGGTAAAGGTCGCCAACCGGCCGGCCGGGTCTTTGATCGTCGACAGATCGCTGCCGCTATAGGTGAATGTCGTTGTGTTGTTGTAGTTGTCCGTGATCGTTGTGAGTTGATTCGAGCCGTTATACGAATACGTGATGTGCTGATTATTAAGATCGATCGTCGCCGTTCTCGTACCCCGCCGAATTGAAGGTGATCTGGGTGCCATCCGGCAGCACGTCGGTATAGCCGGTGCTGGTCTTGGTGAGCGTCGAAAAGTCACCCGGCGGGCTCGTATACGTTCCGCCCACGCTGGGATTCCCGGCAAACCACAGGCTCGCGCCGGCGTCTCGCAGATTGAGAATCACGCCGCTGTTGTCGGTGGCAGGTATGATTTTCTCCAAGCCCTCGAGCATCCAGCCGTCGCCGAAGGCGCTCGACGATTGGTTGATTATGGTGGCCGTGCCGGTGTAGGTCGTGGTGGTGTTGCTCGTGCGATAATCGACGACCTGCACCGAATAGCTGTACCGGCCGGTCGCCAGCGTGCTGGCACTGGTTGCCTGAAGCGCGATCTGCTCGACGTCGCCCGGCGTCCACTGGCTGGTGTTGAAGTAATAGGTCGTTCCCGCAGTGCCGTCAAAGGTCAACTGGGCGCTGACCTTGGTCGGGACCGCCTGCGTCGGGTCGAGCGGATGCTCGACGACGATCATGGGCAAAGGATTGGCGGTAAGCGAGTCGTAGGTCAATGCGAGCGCAGGCACATTCGGGTTATAGCTGGGCAAGTCGATCTCGGTGTCGAGTGCTCCCGAATTGGAATTGACGCTGACGTACTGGCTAGCCCATTCGGTGGCGTTGAGACTGACGGTGTTGGGGGCGAGAGTTGTTGGCCAATTGGCACTGCTTGGGCTGTTGGACACGCTTGCCGCCGGAACTTCAAAATAGTACGTCTGCACAACCTGCTGACTGCTGCTGTTGGTGGCCGTGAGCGTCACGGAGTCAAGTTCCGCGGAGGTGTGATTCGACCAGGAGAAAGTCAGGTCGTAGGTGCTGGCGCCGGCGATACCGGTCGCCGCTGTCAAACCGCTGGTATTCCAAGAATAAGTCACGCCTGTTGTGCCGGTGGCTTGGGCACGGAGGTCCATGCTTCCGCCCGGTGTCGCGAGCTGCACGGCGTTCGGCAGAAGGACCGTGCCCTGGATGTAGTCCAGTGTGTAGAGAGGGAACGCAGGGGCTCCGGGCGGCGGCGGGGATCCGTCGGTAATGACCGGGGGTGTGTAAGGGAGCGACGAGGGGTTTTCGGGGATAATCGTCGGGCCGGTAGGCGATGACGGAGAGCCGCCGGAGTCGTCAGCCGATGGGCCGGCGGCTGGCGCTGAGCCTGCCGGCGAACTCGAACCAGAGCCGCCGGCTGGAGCGGCAGGTGCGCCTGGCTGACTTCCCGCCGACGCGTGGTGGCCGTTGCCGGCGCCGCCGATCGGCGGCACGTATGGTGATGGAGCGAAGTTGCCGCCGATGTGGGCAGAGGGTATGGACGGCGGCAGCGTGGGCCGCGCGATCGAGCCGCGGACCGCCGGACGAGAACCGCGCGGACCACCCACCGACCCGCCGCGCGGCGGCAAGGCCGCGCCGCCGCCAGGCCCCTTGGCCGGCTGCCAGGGAGTGCTGAACCCCGTTTCGGTTGATCCTGATTCCGACGGGGTATTGAAGGTCAACAAGTCATCTGCATTGTTCGTGGAAGCCTTGATAGCCGCTGTCGGCACGGACCCACCACCACCCCCTCCGGCCTGCGCCGAACGGTCGGGCTGATAGCCGGCCATGATCGAATCGGATGAATCGGGCACCGGAGGCGGTTTCTGCGCGTGTGCCTGCCCCGGGGCCGACACTTGGTCGAGTGGGGCAAGCCCGCTGACTGGGCTGCCCAGCATTCTCTTGTCCACGATCCCGAGCTGATCAAGCCAGCGCAGCGAGCCCATCAACAAGCCGACGGCGGAGATGGGTTCCGTCATCGTCGTGCGGTTCTCGAGCCGATCGAGACGATCGACCTTCTTGGCCAGGTAACGGCGGCGGCGCGACGTGAAGCCCTCGGGACGTCTCATGGTGCAGCTCTCACTGGGGTTGGCAAAACCTTGGTACGGACGTTGATCACATGCTTCGATTAATATATATAGAAGAAATTTTAGGCATAGTATCTTGGTACACGGCTTCCCCGACCGTGTGGAGTGGCAATTCACGACGAGGTAATGGCCGGCTCAGGGTCGCACGAAAATCAAGTGCCTCGAGCCCGCTCTTCGTGAGGCAGGCGGTCGAGATTCCGCGGTGCGCTTCATCCGCTCCGCATCAGACCGGGTGATTCGACAGGAAGTCGCGACAACGCTCGAGAAGGGACCGGTGCGAGTTGGAATTAGCCTGAAAGATCGCTGCATTGCGCCGGCCCTCGTCAACGATTAAACCTACGTCTTCGAGTTTGACCGTCGCCTAATAATTCGATACGAACATCGAAATCAAGACGCCAGTCCCGTCAAAAAACTTTTTTGTCAGAACAGCGAGCATCTGACGTCGCTTGCAGCCCGCGTCGTCCTGGTTTTTCCCGCGAATTCGGTAGAACCGGTCGGAAGACGGTGTACGCTAATATCAACAAAATAAAATCTTGGAAAGAATCTTAAGTCCTTTCAAAGTAGCATGCTACGATCGGTGATCCATCGCAGCATCACATAGGTGCATTAGTGAAATTCGTAAAACCCGGTATATTGTATATACGTAGTGCAGGCAGATTGCGCGCCGAGGTTCCCCATGGTTTGTCGGCCCGCGACCACTATTTCTGCGCCGTTGGCCTGCCGGACTCGCGCAGGGCCGAGCGAAAGCTTCGTCGGCCATCTAAAAGTATTGGTTGTTGCATGAATCGCCCCCGGGGCTAGATGGCCGGAGACCTCCCCAAAAACTGCCACCTACTGCCATCTACTGCCATTTTGGAGCCGCAAAACCGCTGCGCCCATTGCGACCGTTCCATTTGGTCCCCCGAACCCAACGTCCTTCCGTGTGCGATTCGCCGGCAGCGGGCTTGCTCGCGATTCGGGCGAAACGAACCCGTCAGCATGCACGTTGGGGCCATCGGAGATCGGAGGCAAAGGAATGCCTCGATGGCGTTTGATCTGCCAAAAAGTGCCAGAAAGTGCCATCGACAGAACAGCAGAAGTCCCTAGTCATTGGTCCTTGGTCACGCGCCGGCCATCGGCAGGTGGTGGCAAGCAAGACGACCCGGCGGGAACGCGGGAGCGCGCCGCACGCACCCATTCCGAGTTCCGTGGGAAACGACATTCGCAAATTCGCCGAAAACAGCGAATGAGTGCAAGTTGGATTGCGGCTCGGCTCCAATCATGGTACACACTCCGCCGCCCGAATATTGGCGCTCACGAGAGAGCTCCAATAATGCATGGATGCGCTCAGGGTACTCACGTCGGCCGCCGCTGTCATTTATGAAAAACTTCGTTCGCCTGGTGAAGTTTGCGTGGCGCTACAAGATCAGGTTCGGCCTGTCTGTTTGCTGCGCGGTCATGGTGGCCTTGCTTTTCTTCACCGAGCTGGGAGCGGTTTATCCACTGCTCCATATCCTGTTTGGCAGCCAGAATCCGCAGCGCTGGATGACCGAGAAGATTGTCAGTATTGAGACTGACATTCGGACTTTGCATGCGCGAGAGGCAGAAGCCCAGCAAGTTTTCCTCGAATCGCAGAGCGGCAAGCCGGGCCTCGATGCACTCCGGCAGCGGTTTCAGCGGCTTCATGAAAACTTCGAAAAGACTGAAATCGACCTGCGCAAGCATGAAGGTCGATTCGGCGTGGCCGACCTGAAAGAGAATGAGGAGTTGCTTGGCGTCCACGACACGAGTCTGGTGGAAAAACTGCGTCGCGACCGCCGCGTGGCGGAAGCGCAACGGAAAGAACTGCAGGAATGCACGACTTTCTCCGCAAAGGGAAAATCCACGCGATCTCGGTCCGCCAGCGCGAGATCGAGCACGAGATCAACAACCAACAAAAACTCCTTGAGCGGTGCAAGTTGGCCCAGCCGTTTGTCAACCGGTACCTGCCGGATGAGAGCTTCAAGACATTGGTTCTCTTGATGGCGCTCGTGATGCTGGGGGTCGCCCTCAAGGGCTTGTTCATGTTCCTTCAGGAAGTCTTGGTTGCCGACGTGATGCAACTTACGTTGTTCGACATCCGCAATCTCTTCTTCCGTCGTACGATCAACCTCGATCTGGCGAGCTTTTCCGATCCACCTTCGTCTGAGCTGATGACCCGATTTACCAACGACATGGATTCGTTTGGACAAGGGCTCAACACGCTCATGAGCAAGGTGATTCGCGAACCGATGAGGTTTGCGACCTGCCTGGGGGGCGCCTCTGGATCAACTGGCGCCTCACGTGCCTGACATTGATTTTGGTCCCGATCTCTGGAGCGACCACTTATCGCGTCGGCAAAACCATGAAGCGGGCAGTGCGGCGCTCGCTGGAAAGCATGTCGACAATCTACAAGATCCTCCAAGAGAGCTTTCAAGGGATCAAGATCGTCAAGGCGTTCGCCACAGAACGCGTCGAGCGCCGACGCTTCTTCGCCGAGACCAAAAACCTTTACAAAAAGAGCGTCCGCGTGGCGATGATCGACGCCATGTCCGACCCCGTCCTCGAGATGCTTACTTTGACTACCGTGGCGATCGCCCTCCTCGCCGGATCGTATTTGGTGCTGAAAGAGACGATTTACTTGAAGCTCGGCTTTTTCGACCTTCAGCTCGCGGCGCAAGAGATGTCGATTCAAGATCTGCTAACGCTTTACACAATGCTCGCGGCCGCCTCGGACCCGATTCGCAAGCTCGCCAACGTCCACTCCAAGATCCAGAGGGCATCAGCGGCAGCCGACCGGATCTGTGGCCTCATGGACCGCGCTCCTAAAGTCAGTGAAAACAAGCGCGCGGCCCCTATGCCCCGCCATCGCAAGTTGATCGAATTCGACCAGGTGACTTTCGGCTACTCGGGACGCTCGTCCATTCTGCACGGTATCGACCTTCGCGTGCGGCATGGGGAGACGATCGCACTTGTCGGCCCCAACGGTTGCGGCAAGACGACACTGATGAACCTGCTGCCCCGATTCTGGGACGTTGACTCCGGCGCCATTCGTATCGATGGGCACGACGTACGCGATATGCAGCTTCGCAGCGTTCGTCGCCAGATTGGAATTGTTCTCCAGGAAACGATCCTGTTCCAGGACACAATCGCAAACAACATCGCCTATGGGTTTCCGCACGCCAGCCGTGCCGAGATCGTTGAAGCGGCCCAGCGCGCATACGCCGATCAGTTTATCATGGGCCTGCCCCAAGGGTACAACACCGTGATCGGTGAACGCGGGTACGGTCTGTCCGGCGGTCAGCGTCAACGAATCGCGCTGGCCCGCGCCATGCTGCGCGACCCCGCCATCCTCATCCTCGACGAGGCCACGAGCGCCGTCGATATTCAGGATGAGCTCTTGATCCGCAAGGCCGTCGAAGAATTTGGCAAGGGCCGAACCACGTTCTTGATTTCTCACAACCTGGCTTCCATTCAGGTTGCCAATCGCATTGTCCTGTTGAACGGCGGTCACATCGAAGCGGTTGGCACCGACTACGAGCTTAAACGGTCGTCGGCGCTGTATCGTCGGCTCCACGAGATTCACTATCACCTGGATTCGGCGTAGGACCATGCCATGCCATGCCACTTAATCCACTTCCGTTCACCGTCGGATCGGTGAGATCTCGCGGCAGCGGGAAATTGATTGCCGACGCTGGTGCAGGCGTGACGTCTTGAATCGGTCGAGTTCCGTTTGTAGGTTGCAGTGCGTCGCCTATTGTCTTCTGGGGTGGCGTTCCAAACAATGTTCTACTAACACATTGAAGCCGAAGGCAATTACACCTACTAGTCCCGACGCCCAAAATCAGTGTAGGAACTGCATTCAATCGCCTGCTGCGAACCTTACCCATAACGGCCCGACGTTTCTGTTTCGCAACGTGAATCAGGGAGTTTGATCGAACCAGATTTGCAGGGTGTCACGTTCCCGGAGCAGCTTCGTAAAGTTTTGTGATATGGACGCCCTGCCGTGCATGCACACACGAATTGGCTCAAAATTTGACGCATCATAGACTGGATAGATAGGATAGCGCAGCGCAAGTCATACGGCTGCTCGCGAGCTTGATCGCGTGATACGCATTCCGTGTCGGCCTAGTGCGGGACTCCGATTCGAGGGAATCGTCCATGGAAAAATGCAGGACGTGCGCGCTCAAAGAAAGAGGTCGCTGCTGGCCGCGGCATTTGCTGCCGTTCTGCTTGTTTGTAGCGCCGGTCTTGGTCGTAGCGCCTCCCGGTGCGGCAGCCTCGGACCACACGGCGAAAAGCTCGTCGCCCAGCGTCAATGGGATCCAGCCGGCCTTCATCGATCAATTAATTGAGGATACCTGGAAAACGGCAGGGGTCAAACCCAGTAAAACGGCAAGTGATGACGAGTTTATGCGGCGCGCTTATCTCGATGTCATTGGCCGGATACCGAACATTCACGAAGCCCGCGCGTTCCTGCAGTCCAGGGAGAAAGACAAGCGGGAGAAGTTAATCGCCTACCTGCTCGAAGAACCCGACTACGCCAAGAATTTTGCAACCCAGTGGACCGTCCTCTTGATCGGACGAGCCAACCAGGGTCGCATGGTCGACCGCCCATCATTGACAACATGGCTGCGCAAACAATTCGCAGCGGATCGGCCATGGAACGAGATCGTGCATGAGCTTGTCTCTTCGACCGGCTCCAACAAAGATAACGGTGCGGTCAATTACGTTTTGGCCCACCTCGAGCTCGGGGCCGTCCCGCTGACCTCACGGACCACTCGCCTGTTCCTGGGTAAACAGATCCAGTGCACCCAGTGTCACGATCATCCTTCCAACGACTGGAAGCAATTGGACTTCTGGGGAATCAATGCGTTTTTCCGGGGAATCAAGACCCGACAAGTTCGCAAGCCCGACGCCACTGGGCTTGAAGTGCTCGATCACTTCGAGTTGGGCGACGTTCCGAGTGACGATTATGTGCGTTTCGACCGCCGCAGTGGAATGGTGGGAATTGCCTTCCCAAGATTCTTGGATGGCCGAAAGATCAGCCAAGGAAAAGATGTCATTCGCCGGGCTGAGCTCGGCAAGCTGATCGCCGACCCGAACAACGAGATGCTGGCCCAATCGTTCGTGAACCGGATGTGGGCCCATTTTCTGGGTCGAGGGTTCGTCAACCCAGTCGATGACTTTGGTCCACATAATCCGTCCAGCCACCCCAAGCTGCTCGAAGATCTCGCAAGCGAATTCAAGAAGGGCGGCTATGACATCAAAAAGCTCATTCGCTGGATCACTGCCAGTCGGCCCTACCAGCTCAGCAGCCTCAAGGGCAGCAAAGCAGGCGACAAGGACGAAACTTTGTTCAGCCAAATGTTGCTCAAGCCGATGAGTCCCGAGCAGCTCTTCGACTCGCTTTTGACCGCAACGTCTGCACATCGTGCTGGATCGAGCGACGACGGCCACCGCAAACGCGATGCTTGGCTGCAGCAGTTTATCTTTGCCTTTGCCAACGATGAAACCGAAGAATCCAGCAGCTTCCAGGGAACGATTCCCCAGGCGCTCATGATGATGAACGGTGAACTAATGCAACAGGCGATCTCTTGCAAGCCGGGCAGCTTCTTGGGTGACTTGGTCGAGCAAGCAGGCCGGCAACGATCGCCCGAGATCTTCATGGTCGATTCCATTTATTTAGCAGCGCTCAGCCGCCGCCCGTCGGCCAGAGAGATCGCGCAAGCGCGGCAATTTCTCGAAGCGAATCCGGATAGCCTTCAGGTCTTACAGGACCTGTTCTGGGCTCTACTCAATTCCAACGAATTTGTGTTGATTCACTAAACCCGTGGTTTGATCGCGGCAATCACGATTCACTGGCCTCAAACGTATCGCTTGGTCGGAAGTTCCGCCGGCTGGAGGATTGAACTGATGTCCGATGCATTGAAGCCGTTTGACTCGATGACACGGCGCCACTGGTTAGGACACCTGGCCTCCACCGCGCTTGGCGTCCCCGCGATTCAGTTCTTTTCGTCTCTCCAGGCCAATGCGCAAAAGCTGCGCAGGGCTAACCGCAGTTGCATTGTGCTCTGGATGTCGGGTGGCCCCAGCACAATTGACATGTGGGACTTGAAGCCGGGTCACAAAAATGGTGGTCCGTTCCGGCCGATCGACACATCGGTGGCCGGTATACAAATCAGCGAGCATTTGCCCAAGGTTGCCCGACAAATGCAACACTTGAGCATCATTCGCTCGCTGAACTCGAAAGAGGGCAACCACGATCGCGGTACTTACGTGATGCACACCGGCTATGCCCCCAATCCGACGGTCGTCCACCCCGGATGGGGCTCCGTATGCGCGATGGAGCTCGGCGAAAAGCTCGAGAACTTTGATCTGCCCCATTGTATCTCGATCAACTCTCCGGGCGTCGGCGCGGGATTCCTCGGGATGTCATACGCCCCCTTTGTCGTCCAGAATCCGAATGCACCGATCGCCAACTTGCGGCCGCCCAAGGACGTCGACGGCTTACGGATGGGCCGCAGGTTCGAAATGCTTGGGTTCGTCGAAAACCAATTCACGGCGCAACAACGCGCCCAGGCGGCCGTCGATCACAAGGCAGTGTACTCCAAGACGCTCCGCATGATGAACTCGCGATATCAAGACTCGTTCAATCTCGACCGCGAGCCAGCCAAGGTCCGCGACGCGTACGGCCGCGGCTCTTTCGGCTCGGGATGTTTGATGGCCAGGCGCCTGGTCGAAAAGGGAGTCAGCTACGTGGAAGTATCGCTGGGAGGTTGGGATACTCATAACGACAACTTCGATGCACTCTCCAATCGGCTACTCCCCGAGCTCGATAAGGGAATGTCGGCCCTGGTCGACGACTTGGCCGACCGACGTCTTCTCGATACCACCACGATCGTCTGGATGGGCGAGTTTGGCCGCACGCCGAAGATCAATCAAAACGCGGGCCGCGATCATCATCCTGGTAGCTGGTCGGTCGTAGTGGGTGGAGGCGGATTGAAGAACGGCCAGTTGATCGGTGCCACCGACGCCGACGGTCTGGATATCGTCGACCACCCAATCGGTGTGATGGACTTGATTGCCACCATGACCCAGACTATGGGTATCAACGTTGAAACCCAATACACGACGCCGCGCGGCCGTCCGATCAAGGTCGTCGATGGCGGTAAGCCGATCAAAGAGCTGGTCGGTTGATAAGTTGTCGTCAAGAAACGGCGAGTGAATCAGCCGACCGCAGACCGCGCCTGAAGACGAGACCGGCGGCGTTTCATGGCACGTCAGTTTGAGTTCCATTCGACTAGCTTCGAGCCGTCTTCCAGCCGACCAGTGCCAGCGCCAGCCCGGCCAGAAGAAGCGTCGGTCCACCCGCACAGGCTGCTAGGCCCAGTGCTGCGAACAGCGCCACCAAACCCCGCCAGATCCATCGGCCCGTACTTATAGTGGCGAGCGAAATCCCGCCGATCAGCACAATTGTAATGATCGTTTGGAGTGGCACAGAATTCGCAACGTCATCCCACGACCGGGTCTCGAGCTTTAATAATATCGGCGGAGCACTCATATCGACGCCCGGTACGAGTCCGACCAGCGTTGTCGGCCGGCCCAAGAGGCGGATACGATCGGAGGCGCTCGGTTCTGGTACACCCAAGAGCGATCGAGCCGGAGTAGGAGGGCCTTCTCCCAGATAAGACCGCGCGGCCGCGAGGTCTTCGTCGAGTCCGGCTCGTATGATCGTTTCGTTTCGGGCGGCGCGGCTGATCGAATCAAGGCGAAGTCGTTGTCAATTCGGCTTTTTTCAACTTTGGTTGGAGCGGGATTAAGTGCTTGAATGCTTCTATGAGCACTGCGCAGGGCCATCTCGTGATTGATGAGCAACGACACTAGCTTTTCATGGTCGCGCCCGGAGCTGCGATCGATTTTGGCCACGAGATCGCCGACACAGCGGGCGAGCCAGTCGGACCGCGCCATCTCCAATCGAGCCATCCCGGTGATCTCGAGACCGCTCGAATCACCCCGGCTCACCGTCCACCCCGGTGGTGTGTACACGGAGACCAATGTGTTTGCCAATCCCGGCCCCGCGCGGAAGTCCTACGGACGAAACAATGCCCATTGAGCCTGACATCATACGCTCGGTTCTCCAGATCAAGCCGATGCGCGATTGGCGGCGGTTGTCGCAGAGAATAGACCAGATTCCGGATGATGAGCGGAGCGGAATCGCCGGACTGAAGTCAACAGTCGCCCAAAGGAGCGTGGCGGCCGGTGGGAGCTCAAACGACAGTTCCGCACCTGTCCCAGGAACTGTGTCGTAGACGGCCCTACCGACGGTCGACCGATCCGGCATGACAACCGTCATCGTTTCGGCAGAAGCGACATGCGCCGAACCGCTCGGGGCATCCATGTCGCGGCGCGAGGCGCTCCTGGGCAACTCAACGCTGAGAGTCCACGAGTCCTTGACGACCCGAAATGCACCGACAGCCGTGCCACCAAAGGTGGCGAACTCTCGGGCCTGAAACCTCGAAGAATACGGTATCGACTGCAGGCCGACCGCATTTGAGGTGGCAAGTGGTTGGCCTGTTGCGTTGATGATGCTCAGATAGGCATCGACGACTCCTTTGCCGCGCGGGGTGATCTCAGGATGGAGGATCGGTCTGTTTGGCTCCAGGTAACGGCTCGACCGAAGCACAAACCGCTGGGAACCCCAGATGGGGCGGTCTGGTGTAATCGTCCAGAAGGCATCGGTTCCCCGCGTCTCGGTCGTCAACTGATATTTACCGATCGAGCCGTGCAGAGCTAGACCGGCAGACCATGCGGCGGGCATCTTCAGATAGGTCGCATCGAGCGCCCCTCCAATCACGTCGTATCGGAGCACCGCCACCCACTCCGCCGAATCGGGATGAATGGTCATCTGGCTTTCGATCGAGACGCTGACGCGCGGAGGAACCGATTCCCAGAGGATCTCGCCAAGCTTGCGAGGATCATCGACCCGATAGGTCGAGCTGTATTTGGGAGTTGTCGCTGCGCTGCCGCCGGACGACTCGGAAGAAATCATTGTCAAGCCTGTTGATCCACGCATTTCTGGCTTGGCGATCGACGAGATCGTCAAGAAACCGATGCTCGGTTCTACACCGTCCCACCAGAACCATGGCGTCTTCTGGCGGTGCTGCCGTGTACTGAGCTGCATCGGGTCTTCGACCAGCGGAATCCACGCCGAGCACGCGCAGCAGCCGCTTCGGACGACTCATCGGGCGATCAAATTTCATATGCAAGCGATGATCGTCGGAAACCATCCAGTTCGAAAGACCTTCAGCGGTAACACTTGTGATCTGCATATCGTCGGGAATCACGGCCTCGGCATGACGAAGATGGCCGGCCAACTCGGTGAGCTCGGCATCGACGGTCATGGCGATTCGCCCAGATTCGATCTGAAGTTGAACCGTGGGCTTGATCTGAATTCTAGTCGGAGAAAGGCCGGTCTGTAACGACGCGCGACACTCACGCACGAACCGGCTGGTCCCGCAAAACGTGAGAGGTTCGTCCGGAAGTGTTCCCCAGGCTTGAACGAACGACTCGTCACTGATCGGGTCGGTGGCCGGCAACGGATCAAACCGGCCGGTCCATCCTCCCGGCCGGCGAACGCCAAGCGATCCTGAGTATCTTTCCATGCCGATCGGCTCAAGACGCGGCAGAGTGCGACTCAGAACGGGCGCCAGCCCGGCCTCGCCCCGAGGCCAGCCCCCCACGTCGTCTCGTGCCGCGTCATAAGGTAACCAGCATTCAAGCTCGATTGTCGAGCCCGATTGCAAAGGGGGATCCACATGCAAGGTCCATTCAGCCCTGGCAGCGTTTTCCTCCCAGAGAGTCGCTACCGAGCCGATGACTCGCGCGGATCTGAGAATCAGTCCTTGCTGGCGTGCGAAGGTGAATGTGGAAAGTGGTCGCGGCTGATGAGCGATGAACCGCGCACGGACGCGGTCGCCGGCCGGAGTGATGTCCCACAAGATCAAACTATCAACGACACCGAGCGCCCGCACGACCGGCGCCTCGTCGGGCTGGCCCCACCGAACCTCTACCCGCTCGGCGGGGCCTAATAGTGCGGTGAGTGAACCATCAAGTTGCCTTTTCGTCCGACCAAGCGCGGGAAGTTCGACATCTTCCCGTTTTCCCTCTCGCGGTTGCACCACGACGCTGGCAGACGGCACCGCGTTCACGGGAAGAATGAGATGATACTGCCCATCTTCGTTTGCCGGCGTTGACGACCGTAGAACGCGGAGCAGGTGCGTGCCCGCTTCTGGAATCTCGATCTTGCCGACCGCGCCCCCTGGCTCGATTGCAATTGGGGTCCGTTTGCCGTCTACCACCGTCTGGATGTCGCGCGCCTGGGAGACAGGAATCCTCCAGAAAAAGGGCGGCCGACCGACGGCTACCAGCTCAATCTCGCTCTGCACGGTGACCTCGAGACCGCTCTTCCATGCGACGCGATGGACTGCCCCGATTGCGCGCACCGACGAATTCACCGTTGGTGATTCGCTCTCCGACATAAGCTTGAGCCGGTTGAAATCCGTCAAGCGGAGGACGACGTCAGTTACCGAGCGGCTGGGATCGAACGCGCCGTCATATGGATATAGGGCCAAGATGGTTGATTCACGATCGGCGGGCGCGGCCGCCTTGATCGGGGCGAGGTTTTCCATCAACAACGCGGCAAGCGCCAGGCTCAGAGCCGAGCCGACGGCACGACGAAGGGCGCGCAATCCGGGCGCCTCGCCACACCGCGTGGCCCAACCAATCGCAAACTATCGCGGCCGAGCTCGGCGATCAAGATCGAGAGGGCGGCCACGTAAACCGCGGCGCTATAGCTCGCGTAACGTGCGGGAACCAGCAATTCACAACAGATACTAAGAGCCATGGTCGCGGTCAGGAGGGGATACCTAAAAAACGCGAGCCAAGTGCGATACGACACCCAGACCAAAATGCAGGTCGCGGCGACGATCCATCCCGCGACAATGCGAGTCTGCACGTCGACCATTCGTACAAATGAGTCGCTACCAGGCCAGGTCGGCCCAGCAAACCTCCAGGCCGACCATCCCGGTGGCAGCTTGACCCGATCGGCTGGCTCTTCACCGACTACCGACGCAATCTTCGGCGAGGCCTCGCCGCGCCAACGCGCCACAGACTGAAATCGATCTGTCCGATCGGAACCCCACACCAAGGCTTCGCTAATCTGCTCGGACCAGTGGTCTGGCGACTCAGGTCGGCGCAGCTCGGCTTCGGTTGTGATGACGAGAACGTTTTGAACAGGCGCGAGCGCTAACCCATGCTGTTTAAGCGTAGCCAGCGCCAGGTTGCGTCCTGCCGTCATGACGGCAGGACGAACGCACTGTGATTTCGGCCCAAGTCTCATCGCGCTCACGGCGACACGATCGATAACGAGTGGCCATGGTCCTGAGTCCCAACGGCTGAACCACTCCGCAAAAGTCAGTTCGGCCGCAGCGCTATTGGCCAGCTTTTCATCAAGGAGGCGAAGCACCGAGTCCTTTTCCTGGCGCCAGCGGCCGGGGATCAAGATCGCCCATGGCGGTGTGGGAACGCCGAGCGCCGCTGTGGGCCATGCCCGTAGGTTGGCGGCATCGCCGCCGACCAGACCCGGACCGGGGTCGTCAGCCCGCCAGGAACCAGATGTGACAATTTCCCACTCGAACGACAAACAGGGAAGGTCTACTCGGGGGAGATTTGGCCTCAATTGCTCGCCGTCGGCGAAATTCCGCCTTGGTGCAACATAGTCGATCACGATCGTGCTTGATCTCGTTCCTTGGGCTGCGCCGGTTACAGGTATCGAGAAACCTGTCGGGCTCGCGATGGGTGTGACGTCCGTTCCATCACGTCGGACTCGAACAACTGAGATCTCTCGAGGCAAGACAAAATCGAGCGAGCGGGCTTCCCCAAGATTTATTAAAAGACGAAGTCGGTTCAGAAGCATCCCCTTCTGTTCGACCAACGTGGTCAAGATTGACTCGCGGACAATCCCGCGTATTTCGGATGCTCGGTACGGCTCAGCGAATAGCTCGAGGCGGCTACCCGGCTGCGTGTATGAAAAGGATTCGACTGTCGTGCTTTTCGAGAACAAACGGTCTTCACGGGTTCCCACCGCAAACTCGTCGCCGGTGTCGAAATCCGCCTGATCCAGAGTCGAATCGTCGAGGCGGCGGAGACCGACAGTCGTGGCGCGAGCCCGCAATGATGACGGCATTTCGTAGGTGATCAGGCCTTGTGACAAATACGCCCGTCCCAGAGAAACGAGTGGAATCGGTCCTTGGTCATTCCACGAGTATTCCGCATGAAAGGTCACCGCTTTTTCGGTATACCTGGGCACCGCGATGTTGATCAGGAGGGCGAGCCCGTCGTTGGGAAAACCCAGCCGTGCACGATCTGACTCGCTTATGGCCTGCGTCGACAGAAGGACGCCCGCGTCGTCGCGAAAGCGCCAAGATTCCCGCAAGCCACCGGCTTGGCCGATCCAGAGCGGAACTGAGTCAATCGGCCCTGCTCCGGCATACAGAAGAAGGCGGCCGTCCAAGATCAGAAGCCCCAGGGCGGGGTCGACCCGGGCATGCGTACGAATCCGTGCGCCAGGTTCGAGCTCGATAGGTGCTCGGTCCACGCGGGCTTCCGCGCTCGAGGCAATCCAGCGCCATGCCAGCGCCTCTCGCAAGTCGGGGGCGATCGCATGCGTGGCCAACAGGCCGGGAACTTGGGCGGGATCGATCCATGCCAAGCCGCGAGCCATGGTCGGCTGAATCATCGTGCCCGCGTCGACCCACGCGACCCAGGCCTCATCGACAATCCGAGTGTTCACCGGCCGTACGCGCGGCAGTTGGAGCGGACCGCGACCCGACGACGCGGTCGAATTTGCGCCGACCAAAATCACCAGTTCCTTCTGCGTGTGAATGGCCTCAGGAAGCGACAAATGAAGCCTCGTGATTCCGGACGGCAGCGCCGACGGATGCCAGGCCACGGGATCGCCCAGGCCCTCGATCGCGACTTTGTCGGGCAGCCACGCGGGGCTCAAATCGATTTCGAGCTCCGACATCGACCCATCGTGGACAGTCCAGTGCAACTCACACTCGAGACGGGCCGGCGGCCCGGCTAGGAAGAGCTGGCCTCGCACGCCGCACGGCGCGTCCGCGCGCGGCTTCCGAAAAACGAGCTCCGCGACCGATCGCGAAGATCCCGACTCGAACTCGAGCCGATCGACCGATCCGGTAGCTCGCGACGATGGAAAGACGCATCGTCCGGCTTTTTCCCGACACTCTTTCAAGACGTGAAATTCATCCAGGTAAACAGTCGTGGTTCCACCTGTCCAAGCCGCATTGAGCGGACGCAGACCGGGAATCATCCACTCACCGTCCGACGGCACCCTGGCGTGGGCGTGTAAACTAAGCGCGATCGACGACTCGAGGCCGCCATCGAGGTTGACCTCGACCCGAGAGCTTGGCCCCGCTCGCACAGTGCGATAGCCCCTCACCGCGGGACCGAGTACCTCAATCAGTTCGAGACCCGAGTCGAGCTCGATTTCGAGTGGCCTGGGGTTGCGAGGATCGAGCTCAACCCGCAATTCTGTTTTCCAGTTGACCAATCCTCCACCCCGATCCGTCGAGCGACGCAGATCGATTTGCGTCGATCCTGTAAGCCATATACCCGATTGCAACAACGTCGTGCCGGCGTTAGATTCGCAGATCTGGACGTCGATTCGACCGTCCTCGGACTCGAATTCCCATAGGTTGTCGTCCGAGACTTCCCGCCCCTTCTCGGGGCCTCGCCTGATCCCACGACGACACGAGGGGACCCAATTCCTGGGAATCTCCAGCGTCAAAACCGTTGTTTCATTGCCGGGCAATGCCAGCGCAAAGATACCGCCGCCAAGCCCGGCTCGCGGCTGCAATTCCCAATCGAGAACAATCGTCTGGTTCGGCGCCTGATCGATCCAAAGGCTCGTGTTTCCCGAGTCGCGCGCACCCAGCACGCGTGCGACTTGCGGCGTGGCGAGGATGGCGGGAGTCCAGGGCTCCAAAACAAAGTCGGCAGCTCCCGATCCTGCGGCCTCGACCACGAGCTCGGAGCGGCCAACCAGGATGCCTGAGCGTATCCGGGCGTGATGACTGGCCCTCTTCAGGCGCGGAGGTGCGGCGGCCCGGCGCGGACGATCGGTTCCGTACCCCTGCGACCAGCGCGTCAAACTCCAAGGCGGGCATGACGCGCAGCTCGGTTCCCACCGTGAACCATTTTGAGACGTCCTTGGCGGGCACGCGAACCCGAACAATGGGGGGACCGTCGGCCTCGGCCTGAACGGCGATCGTCAAGAAAGCCACGATCCACGTGACCGCAACCGTAACGCGCTTAAGCCGCATCAACGAGAGAGCTGCCAGGATGTTGACGCAAGAATGGGCCATCTGCGATCGATATTCCGTGGTCGCACTTGTGCTGTAAGGGACGGCGAAATCTTCAAATTCATGTGCCTTCCAAGCTCGGTGCGCGCTGGTTATCCAGTGCATCTTCCGCGGAGACCTGAGCGGGAACGAAATCGAGTGTGGACGATGGCCGCACACGGATCGCCGTCGATTCGTCGGAGCCGACACTCGGGCGCATGCTGAGCGACGAATCAGGGACAGGCCGGCCCGCTCCGACCGTGACCGTGCGCGTCCGCACTGATCGTGACTTCATCCGTTCGATCAAGAGCTCGATAATAAGCCCCACGAGAGTCAGCACCACGCCGAGCAGAGCGGACTCGAGCGCCAAAAAGATGACGCTCGGCTCCGCCAGGATCGCTGCCAGAAGGGCCACTCCCGCAATGCCGAGCCAGGTCGTCCGAAATCGCAGCTTGGAGAAAATCGCAAGAAATCCAATCAGTAGCGCCGCGCCGGAAAAGATCGCGACCAGCCAAGACCGTGACACGATATAGACGCCGAGCGCGGCCGGTGGGCCGCAACGGCTAAAGAGGTAACGATCCCTATCTTCAGGATTGGCGACGTCGAATTCGTCGACCTTGCGGGAGGTCGCTGTGACGCCTCCAATCCATTCATTGACTGACGACATGTTTTGCGATGGAAGACGCTTCCACGAAATGCCACTCCAAGTCCATTGATTCTCGTCGGACCAACCCCGCGGGACTCCGAGTACTGCCAGACTCGACGGCAGCCGCAATTCCCAGAATGTCTGGAGAACTACGCCACCATCCAAAAGCCGCGGAGCTTGCCAGGTGGACGCGATGCCCTTGTTACTTTGTTCGTACTGCACCTCGAGCAGCACCGACTTTGAACTCACTTCGGCCGGAAACCGCACGCGGTATCCAGCGAACGCGGGATTGTAATCGACGTGCGCGGCGATCCGGCCGTCGATCCTGCCCCCGATCCAGCGAGCGCCCTCGGGGAGTGCGAAGGCAAAGTCCGGCCCGTGCGATTCGACCCAGTACGAGGCGCTGGTGCGCACCGAGGCTTCATCGCTTGAGACCGTCTTGAGCAAGAGCCGCGGCACCACCAATGACGGAAGTGGGACCGGAAGAAGTGCGATCGCTTTGAACTGGAACGGACGACCGCGGGCACCCGGATCACTTTCGGTGAACGACAGGATCGCGCCGTCTCCGCCCGGCTCGGCGCGAGCGTCGTCAGAAGAGCGGATCCAGCCGTTCGCAGTCTCTTTCAGAACGATCTCAGGCGCAAGCGACAGCTCCACCTTCGTTGGCCCTGGTGAAACCTCGTTGAATGAAATCGATGGGATCGTAACTTCTTGTATTGTGGTAGCATCAAGGGCGGCCACCAGATTCAGTCGGTATCGAAAGCGGAGCGTCAGCTTGTCGACTACCGGCCGGGCAAACGTTAACCGGAACCGCCGCGCACCATTCTGCTCGCGACCCAGGTCTTCTCGGTCGGACAGCTCCTTGTCGAGCAGCTCCCAGCGATCGACGATCTCGGCTGGCACCAGAATCTCCAGTGACGCGAGAACGCCGTGGTGCACGCCGATGGTCGATCGCTCAAGCACGTCGACCCATCGCTTCGAAACCTGGGCCGAGAGCGCAGTCTCCTGGACCAATGTTCGCGCATTGTGCGTAATTTTGATTTCCAGCAACCGTGAATTATCGTCATCGACCAGCACAATGGGGCTCGGGTCGAGCTCGTCGCGCAGCGTGCCCAAGGGGCCGGTCGACACAAGCTTGTTGGCCGCCGGGGGAGGTTCGTTGGAAACTCGAATCCGCCCCGAATCGTCCGCAAGTGCCACCGCGAGGCCACGGTCTGCAACCAACGAAAAGACTGCATGTGCGGAGGCTGCCTGGATGGGAGTGAATAGTCCCAGCGTAACCTTGCCTTTGGCCGCTATCTGCTGCAGTCCAGTGAGTTTGAGCGTGACTTTGTTCGCGTCACGTCCGGAGGATGTCAAACGAATTCTCAGTCGCCGCGCCTGGCTTATTGCGGCGCCGGGACCACTTGCTGCGATAAGGTCGGAAAGGTGCGAGCTCTCGACGACGTCTGGTGGACCGACCGAGGTCAGTTCGAGTCCAGCCGCGACGGCCAGCTCCACTTCGGTGAGACGGCCACGAACCCAACCGAGCTCGATCGTCGTCTCACTGCGAGCGCGTTCCGGCGTGATCCGGAAGATTGTCTTCAAGTCGGCTCTCACGAGAGGCGGAGAAGGCTCGATCCCAAGATCCAACAGAAACGGTTGATCGAGAAACTCGAAGGCCAGACTGGTCGAGGGACGAGTGCGCAGGTCAGCGGGCAACTTCCCGACGTCGAGTTTGCGCAGTCCTTGAGACGTCATCGCCTTGACCCACAGGTTTGCGCTCTGCGTGATACCGATGAAACCCGATTGCTCGCGCGCCCGTAAGCGGAAAGCCGGCGAATGGGACTCTGCGGGCACCGGAGCCCATGAGCGGACGGCGGGTTTTCATCACCATTCGTAAGATTGATCCGGTTTGCAAAGGATCATCAAGATGGACCGCAAGTTTTCCGGTCCCGCGAATGCGCTCGACACCAAACTCGGCCGATTGATCGTCGATCGTGATCTCGGTGACCTCGTCGTCGTCGTCCATCCGCAGCTCCAGTTCGCGCGTCATGCCCCGTAGGCAACGAATCGCCCATGAGGACCGCGTTCGGACCTGCTCGTCATCAATGTCAATTGCGATTTCACCCTGTGCCGTCAACAGCGGAGGATTGGCCGCGCCCGCATCCGCATTGCCCGTCCAGCTCACGTCGAGCTTGGAACGCGGTGATAGATGAGCGGTCAAATGGGCGCCTTTGCCCGTGGTTCCGTCGCGCGGACCGGCAACTTCATTGGCTCCGATAACAATGTTTGACTCACCATTGGAGAAATCGAGATCGACGGCCGTCGAGGCGGCTTCCGGAATTGCCAGCGACAGCGACCTGTGCGCCAAAGCCACGCCGATCGGAGCCCTCATCTCGACAAAAATGCGATGTTCACCTTCTCCTTCCAAGTTGACTTCCCATTGCGCGCGATCGTTCCTCCGCAAAGAGAGTTCAACGCCTACTTGCCGCGCACGTGTCAACGTTCTGCCGTCCAGCCGGATCGGTACCCACAGCGGCTCGGCTCCCTTGACGACGATCAATAGTTCGACCGTGACGTCGGCAAAATCCTCGCCGAGCCGAGCTCGAACCATTACAGATTCCACCACCCAGCGCGGCAGTGAGTCACGATCCGCGGCAGCTAACCCATCGCGCTTTAGCCTGGCCGCAAGTTGACTTTCTTTGATGACTACAAGATCCGGATGCTCAATATTTTGCCAGAGGGCCGTGATGTCGGGCGGACTGTTGAGGATTACGAACCAGGGAAACGAGCCATCACTGGCGCCGAGGTTTGCGCGGACAGGAGTCGACTGCGTCGCGGGCTGTCTATCGGCCAACGCATGAGGATCGCTCGCCTGAGCCACCAGTACCTGGCCCAAGCCGAAAATCAGATAGGTGAAAAAATCCAACGCGCAGCACCTTCAGGAGTTGCACAACTAGGTCGGACCTGCGGCGGCGATGAACACGACAAGACGCTCCCGACCCATGACGCACGAGACGACAATGACGCCGCTCAACGCGCAATATCGATTAATTCTAACTATATCACAGTCGCCGGGCTTCCTCCATGTGCCGACCGGTCCAAGTCGGCAATCATGGATGAATCCGAATCGTCAGCGTCGCACTTCGGAGTGCGCTGCTGCTATAGGAGATCATCGGGTGTGAATCACACGATTACGAATACCAATTCGCCGCGCGCGATTCGTCATTTTGCCTTGGCGCGAGCAGACGAGTAACGCAGTTTGCCTTGCTTTTGTAGCTCTTTCCACGCGTTCAAGCCTTTCCCCTCGGGATGATCGGGATCGTATCCTAGTTCATCCCGGCCTGTCAGTCGTTTGAGTGTGTCGAGCGCCAGCTCGCGAATCCCGACCGATTCCCGTTCGGGCCCGAGCAGTGAGACCAGTCGCTCGTAGATTTGGGGGTTGGACGCTTCATCGGGGGGAATGCCGATCAGCATCTTCTCGACGAATAGGGCGGTATCGTCGCCAAATTCTTCCGAGAGCAGCTCTCGAACGCGGTTCGCCGAGTCACGGCCGAGCCCCATGAAAGTGCGAATTGCGTTCAGGGCGGTGCTCCGCGTGACGGGATCGTCTTTCCGCGAGAGCATTGGCATCAAAAGCGACAGGTCCCCGAGCGATTTCAAGGCCAGGATCGACAATTGCTTGATGTCGGCGTTGTCGTCTTCGCTGGCGGCGACGATCTCGGTCAGGACCGGTCGGTTGGGGTGGAACATCCGCAGGAATTGTTCGCGCAACTGCACCTCACGCGGAGACGGCTCGGCGTCGGTCGCCCACATAGGGGGCGTATCAATCGCCGTTCGCTTGACGCCCCCCGCCGTGTCGATCACCACGACGTCGGAGGCCGTCAGTGTTTCCTGCTTGAGGTCGGCGGTCAGCGGCACTTCGCCGGCTGTGCAATAGACGACGAGCGGCGGGGCTTGAGTAACGGTCTGACCGTACTCCCGGCGATCCGTTCTCTCCAGCACGATACGGCTCGAAGGCGTAAGCTCCAGGGTCACAGTCCGATCCGAGAAACCCACTTTCAGCGATCCGGAGGGAGGATCTCGCACCAGGAGCCGGCCTTGAATCAGTTCGATCGCAGGTACCGTATCTGAGGACCTAGAGAGAATCCGGACCTCGGTCTCGCCCGTAAGAACGATAGGGATTTTCCCCAAAGTGATCGGTGCCCGAAACGGAGTCAGGCAAAGTAGCCGGTCCGATTTGCTCACCGACATCGAGCCGACCAGGCGATCCCATTCCCGCTGATCATTATTATAGCGCAAGAGAACTACTCCAGCGCCTTCGGCAATACCGGACGAGTCGCCGGGCAAAGGCTTGGGAGCCGCAGAATCCTTGGCAGCCACGGAGGGATCCGCGGCTTTGGTGACTTTTGCTTCAGCCGCATCGGCCGGTTTGGACGCGACACCCGCGTCTGCGCGTGGGGCACTTGTCCTCTCACTGCTTGCGACTCGAGTCTCTTCAGACGATACAGATCCGGGCTCTTGTTGCCCATTGCTCATCGGGTTTGCGGCGTCATCCTTGTCCGATGCATTGGCGACAGCATCGCGTGGCGCTGGCTCGACCGCGGCAATTGGCGGATAAACAATCTGCGGCTGTGGAGCTCTCAGACTCCATGACGCCGTCAAAATCGCCAATCCGATCAGGGCGAGACCGGCTGCAAGCGGGCCGAACCGTTCCAACAAACTTCGTCGGGGCATATCCGGGACGACCCACGGCTGGATCGGCTTGGTCAACGGTTCGGGAACCTGGGCTTTCCGGGCATCGGACGCCCTCGGCCGAAGGGCCTCACGCCCCTTCACAAGCTGATACATTCGCGCTTGCGCCTCGGCGGGCACCTTTACCTTCTGACCCAGCAGACTGAGAATCTGATGAACGCTCGCCACTTCGGCGAGCTTTACATCGGAGGTGAGGCACTTCTTTTCATATTCCGCGACCGTCTCGGGATCGAGGTCATTATCGAGGTAGCTCGCGACCACATTGGCGTCAGTTGCATCGGCGCCCGAACTGCTTGGAACCGAAAGGCGACGCTGCCGCGTGACTCGGTGAATTCGTTCCGAAAGTTCCTGAGCGAACGGACTCTCCGAGACTTGGCCACCGATCTCCCTGACCTGAGTTGGCTGCAACGTGTCGTCGAGCCAAGCCAATAGCGTCCTAAGAGTTAAACGCATACCGAATACCTCGATCGTGCCGGTTGGATGTCTGCATTAACAGAATCAGCCTAGATCTGCGGCCGGAAGCCCCAGTTATTAGTAATAGTGCGATCTCGCGAACCAATCCGTGCATCGTCGGAAGATTTGGTTGCAATTTTCTTCGGAGATGACCTGGCAACACACACTTAGGCGGGCAACGGTGCGCATAGACAATCAATGGTTGAGTTTCTGTAACTTGGCCGCTGTCGTATCGACGCGATTTGATCGATCCGCCTTCGACCGCCGCACACGATAAAGGCGAAACCATGGGTCGTTTTCGCGCCGTCCATACAGCATCTCGAATCGTTCTGGATGAGAGTCGGCCCATTGGCGCTCGATCGGAAAATTGTTGACATCGGCCACATTATGAGCCCCCTCGCCGGGGTTCACGCGGGTGACCACCAGTAGTTCGATCCTCTTAGCGTCGAGGTTGTCGACCCATGCCTGGAAGTCAGGTCGCATGCGATCCCATCCTGGCCGAGAGTTCTGCCAGTGACCCTGCCCTATCGCCAAAGCTGCTCGGTGGTAATCGTGCAGAAGCCAATCGCGGTGACGGTCGATGTTGACGTAGTAGACCTCGTTTCGCAAACCTCGGGCCATCAGGTAGTAAGGAATGTTGGTGCCGGCGTAGGCCACACGCGCGCCATTCAATCCCGATTGATAATCGAGATTAAGCCACCCGGCAAAAAAATCGGGAAATGCGGGATAAAAATCCAGCCGCGGATCGCTCTTATCACGCCAAACGTCGAGATATCCCACCCCGAGAAAGAGCACCGACCAAACAACAGCCATGCTTAATGCGCGATTGATTCGCGGGGCTGAGGCCGCAACCTTGCTCCAGGCCCGTACCATTCCAACTGCTACCAAACCGCTGACGAGCGCACACGCGAGGGCGAAGACCGGCCTTATCGCTAAATCAGACTCAAGCGCTCGAGCAATCCTCGACGACATCATCGTCGGATCACCAACGGCGTTCGGTATTAACGGCGTCAGATCCCACGGAATGGCGCCGCCGGGCGCGGCAAAGGGCCATCCCTGCGGAGTAACAAGGTGCATCCCGAGCAAAACGACTGCCAAGTAACGTAGCCATCGACTGCGATCGAGCAGCAGCGCCAGCGGGACGACGGCAAGCCCGAGTGCCTGGAGCATGAATCGTTGCTGGGTGCGGTAGGGAATGAAAACCCAGTAGAGTGCGATGTTCAGAATCGCCAACGCTGCAAAGACGGATATCCGACCGTTTGGCCCCTCGCTCCGTGGGCTCTTGATCGCCGAGCCCATGAATAGAGATGCGATCCAGATCGGTGTGAGCCGCGGGTCGAGCACGGCGAGCAAGATGTCTCCCAGCGCTCTCCAGTCGGTGATCGGTAGGTAATAAGGGCTGGTGCGCATCGCTTCGGGACCATACCAACCCGGCACCAGGGTGTGGCCCAGCAATCGGAGCTCAAGTGGATAGAGAGGATTTCCAGTCAGTACCCAGTTGCGCACGAACCAGAATCCCGCCGTCAATAAGGGCACAAACGCGATTACGGCAGTGCGCACAATTTTGGTTCGAACCGGGATGGACTCTCGCAGAGTGTGCAGGTTCGCGATTGCGAGCAGGGGCGGGATAAAGACAATGGCGGTCGGTTTTGTCCCCATCGCCAACCCCGCCGCCAAGGCGCCCAGGCTAAATTCCGCGAGGCTTTCTTCAGCGCACGCAGCCTGCAGAAAGAAATATGTGGCGAGGAGGTAACCAGCCACGAAGATCGTATCGACGTTGGGCTCGAACGAGAAAATGAGGAGCGGCATCGACGAGGCGAACCAGCAGGTCGCGACCAGGCTGGCTTGTCGACTCGCCCCTAGCGTGCGGGCACATCCAAACGCAGCCGCAGAAGCCAGATAGAGAAATGGTACTTGTCCAATCCTGGCTAATCCGTCGCCTCCGGAGGTCACCGTCAGCCACGCGAACCAAAGATCCCCATTGGCTGGGAAATAGGTCGCGGCGCTTTCTCCGAACGGAACCGCCACCAGCGGCAATTTCCCGGCTTTCCACCACCGCACAGCAAAGTAGAGATGATAAATTGGGCCGTCGCTCACCACCTTCACGCCCAAAATCAGCGACCGCATCCCCAAGAGGAGTGCCACCCATGCCATCAGCGCGACAGAAATCAGTTGGTCCCACGAGAACGGCTCATGTGGCGCATTACGCTGAGGATCTCGATCCATAATGGTGCGAAACGACTTAAAGCAGTAGCCAATCCCGCCAACCAAGACTCCCCAGCCTGTGAGTGGACCTCGCGTGAACGCCCCGCATATTCCCAGAATTTCCGAACCGAACGTGCATGTGGTCCAGAATACAACGGCTGTCGCCAATACGCGGTTCAGTCCGCACGGCTGCCTGAAGCCGTAGCGGGCGATCCAGTACGAGCCCACAAACAGCAGGCCATTCGCGCTCAAACCGAAGAACCCCGTCTCGGCGATTTTCCCTATCGAATCGGCGATCACTGCCTCACCCAGCCCTAGACTCCGGCTCTAGTTTCGACCGGCCCAGTCAGGCCAATCCAGCGCTCACCACGATGGTAACAAGGACCGTCGCCGTGCACGCTGGCCAACCGCGCGACGACCGCTCGGCTTTACCGCCGTGGTTTGCCTTGAGTATAATCCGTTTAATAAACTTCCTGCTCGCGGCAATCAGCCAGCGACCCGACAGCGCCGTCGAATACGGGTCGGACAGAACACTTTGCCTTCGACCGCCTCTCGTAATTCCCGACCTATCGTTTGATCAACACCCGCCCCCTAGCGTTCGAATTACAGTTCGTTTCAATTCTGGAGTTCAACATCGATGATTGGTGCCAAACTGGGCATTTCCGAATACTTGGCTCGCGTGTGTGAGGAAAT
This sequence comes from uncultured Isosphaeraceae bacterium, assembly GCA_963850935.1. Classification (GTDB taxonomy): domain Bacteria; phylum Planctomycetota; class Planctomycetia; order Isosphaerales; family Isosphaeraceae; genus CAWFRS01. The sequence goes on along the minus strand of CAWKNT010000016.1, from coordinate 629,177 downwards.
TCAGCGTCTTGATCCGGCCCAGTGCGAGAAAGTGTGCGAACTCGTGGAGGCTGCCTACGACGAGGGTCGCTTTGTCTTCATCATTGGCAATGGTGGATCAGGGGCGAATGCCTCTCACCTTTGCGAGGACTTGGCCAAATGTACTTTGCGCGATTTTGAAAACCAGAAGCGGCTCAAAGTGTTGAGTCTGACCGACAACACCGCCGGAATCATGGCGTGGGCCAATGATGAGGGCTACGACCGCATCTTCGTCGAGCAACTGAAGAATCTGGCATCCCCCGGGGACGTGCTTCTGGCGATTTCGGGGTCCGGAAACAGTCCGAACATTCTCAAGGCCGTCTCGTGGGCGAACGACCATGGCCTGACAACCGTGGGCTTTACGGGCTTTTCCGGCGGCAGACTCAAGTCGCTCGCCCACCACAACCTGCACGCGGGAATCGACGACATGGGAGTTGTGGAATCTCTCCACCAGGTTGTCTTCCACTGGATCATCGACGATCTCTATCGCCGCTTCTCTGCGACGGCAGCGGTTTCCAACGGGGTCAAAACCGGTTGATCGCATGTCGGAATTTTGGGTGCTCGGAATCGAGATCGGCGGGACTAAGCTGCAACTCGGAATTGGCCAGGGGCAAGGAAAGCTGCTCGCCCTCGATCGACTTCGTGTCGATCCGTCGCGGGGAGCGAACGGCGTTCTAGAGCAGATTGAGGACGCTGTACCCAGGTTGCTCGCCAAGGCGAAACTCGACAGGAAGCAGATCCAGGCCGCTGGAATCGGTTTTGGAGGACCTGTTGACGTCCAAAATGGCCGCATCCAAAAGTCCTTCCAGATCCCTGGTTGGGACGATTACCCGCTTGCCGACTGGATCGGCGAACATCTGGATATTCGGCGGGTCGTGCTGGCAAACGACGCGGACACAGCCGGGTTGGCCGAAGCTCGCTTCGGTGCGGGCGTCGGTCATTCGCCGTTATTGTACATAACCGTTGGCAGTGGAATCGGTGGTGCGCTCATCATCGATCAGCAAATCTATCGCGGGTCGGGCCGCGGCGCGACGGAAGTTGGTCATCTGTTGGTACCGCAAACGACCCTCTCCGAGGTCCGGCTGCTCGAGCTCGAACAAGTGGCCTCCGGCTGGGCTATCGCTGCGGCCGCTCGTGAGCTGGCCAAGCGGAAATTGCGCAATGGAGAGGGCGAGTGGATCGTCCTGTCCCTGGCTCAGGGTCGCACTGACGATATCTCGACGGATTTAGTCGCGGACGCGGCTCGCGCGGGCGATCCCGACGCTCTCAAGATTCTCGACCAAGCAACCACCACCGTCGCCTTGGCCCTCACACAAGCCATCACCCTGCTCGCGCCTGATCGAATCGTGATCGGCGGCGGCGTATCTCTCATCGGCGACACGCTTTGGTTCGAGCCGATCCGCCGCCTCGTCGACAGGGATGTATTCACACCATTTCGGGGACATTTTGAGATCGTTCCACCAGTCCTCGGAGAGGAAGTCGTTGTCCACGGAGCACTTGCACTTGCTCGCGACTGCTTGGCACCTGGTGATTGAATATCGGGCCAAGAGATGACAGGCTTTCGACCGCTGCTGATGACTTTTTGCAACACTCTACGAAGTGGCTCCTTGACACCGCGCTCACGCATACAAGATTGTGTGTGTGCAATTGATTCTTAGCCGCTAAACCCTCGATGGTAGCTAGCTCCTATTTTTGTGCGTTGCTGCACGGATTCTCAGCATCGGCGCTCCTCTCGTGGACGCGATTCCGGATCGTGCAAAGTTCTTCCGCCAGAAGCGACTGTGTGTTGAGGTTGGCTCGCTTGGTCACACTTTTCAGCAGATTCGGCGAGTAAGCCCAGTGAATGAAAGGAGTACGACGCAAGGGCGCTCAGGGCGGTGTTCTCGATGTCATCCGCAAACCACGAGATTAGCTAAAGTTGCGTTCGCTATCCCCGCGGTGTATTTTTCCTATGGAAGTGTGATCGCCAAGCTACTGGAAGCGCGAGAACGGTCACGGAAACGCGGCGGCCGTGAAAGATTGATGTCGTAAGTTTTGGAAAAATGTCCATTTTACGAATAACGGTCCCAATTTTGCCGTATTTCGGGGCCATCGGTGCGAATGTATTCTTGAGGACCGCTTTGGTGCGGTCGCCTATGTCTGACGAACGAGTCCGTGCCGTGGTTTGAGTTCACTGATGCGACGCAAGCGAGTAGGTCCGAACCATGTGGATTGGAAGCTCGTCTATACGAATAGAGTCCGATTGAAGATAATTCCACCCACGGTAGGATTTGTCATTCAGGCCGAATACAATTTTGATGGATCGACGAGGTAGTTTAGGATCGACAGGTTTGATCTGATCGGGCACGTTTGGGAAGCATGCCTCGAATAACCCAAGGAAGGCCCTTCTTTCAACCTCAAGGGGCTCGCCATGACCGCGAAACTGGCCGAAACCCAACTGTGGCAGCAGAACATGGCTTCGCTGATACGGTCGGGTCTGTTTTCCAAGGCCGACACGGGCGAGATGAATGGTCTATATACGGTCGTCGGGGTCTATGTCGACGAGACATTTTCGGCACCGCTTGGCCAAATACTCTGATCTCCGACGAGCGACCGACGCCGCCAACCTCGTTAACCAGCTTGCGAAGGTTCGACGTTCGATCGAGTCGAACTGATCGCCTGAGAACGCAATCGAAGGATCGCATTCCAAACCATGGCCTTCCTGCGGACAAAGCCGGAAGGCCATGGTTTTTTTCTTCGAACCGGGGTGACGAGCCGTCGCGCTCGAATAACTTGGCATCCGATTGCCAGAGACAGGATCTCGTGTCATGGAAGCCACGAGCCAGCGGCACCGTGTCAGTGTCGTCTTGATTGCCTGTCGCCTTCGTCGGTTGCGCACCGGCCGCTCATGTCGACTGAATGGCCGGATCCTCGCCAAACGCTGCAGGCCATCGGCCGGCGCTTGAGCCGCGTCGCATTCCGAGCACGACCTTGACCGTCATCGCGTCTCGCGAAGACTTGATCCTCGGTCAGCTCAAGTGGCGTGAACGAGCAGACCTCGCTCGCTGCTATCTTCGCTTTCAGGTCGACACGCCGGTCGTGGTCGACGTGGCTGTCCCCGCCGAGATCAGTCCCTTTCTGGATCGGCCGACCAGGGTTTCGTCGCAACGAACCTCAGCTCAAGAACTCCGATACCTCGTGGAAGCTCTATCGGAAGACGTTTCGAGCCGGGGTGGATCGGACTGGGAGTCAATGGTCTCGATCGAACGCCGGTCGGCCCATTACGTTGTCTTTGTTCAGATCGGCGCAGACGGCACGCCATCCCTTTCCGGTCAACCGGTCGTAGAACTGGACACCAGACAATTCGCCGCTCGTGGAAGATCGCACGGCGCTCGCCCGGGCGTGAGCGCGGCCCACGATGATCACAAACCGTTTCGAATCGCTGCCCGCTGAGTTAGTCGACGCCGTTCTGATCCAGCCTGCCCACGCGCAGCGGCATTCGGCGCTCCTGGCGACGGGCCGCGTCTGGAAGACCCACGTCGTCGTCGAGCTCGACATCCTGACCAGGTCGCCGTCGCGTTCGGATCCGACCCGGCCCGAGAGCTCGTCTGGACCTGGAGGACGTCGTCCTCGATCACGACGTCGACTGCCATTCGCGTCGCCCGACTGCCAAACGGGCAGCAACAGACACGACGTGTCAATTGCCGGTTCCAGCGCATCGCCCGGCTTCGTTCGGGTCGTGAACGGCGAGTCGACACCAGTCGAGGTCACCAACCTGCTGAATGATCCCAGTGATCCGCAGGCATCGCGTGGTCGTGGACGGGCTGGAGCCCGACACGGTCTATCGATATTCGCTCGGCGACGGGACGGCCGAGGGTTGGGGGCCGTGGCAAACCGTCAAGACGGCACCCGATTCCTCGCGCGGGGCACGGTTCCTCTACCTAGGAGACGCCCAGACGGGGCTGGAAGGCTGGGGCCGGCTGCTCAAGGCGGCATATCGCCGACATCCCGACATCGATTTCGTCCTGCTCGCCGGCGACCTGGTCGACCGTGGTAACGAACGGACCAACTGGGACCATTTCTTCTTGCGCGCCGGCGGCGTCTTCGATCGCGTGCCGCTTATGCCGTGCGTGGGAAACCACGAATATCTCGACATGGGGCCTCGACTTTATCGTGCATTCTTCGAGCTGCCCCGCAACGGCCCTCAGGGAATCGATCCCGACCTGGTTTACCAGTTCGAGTGCGGAGACGCGTGCGTCGTCGTGCTCGACAGCACGCTGGCCGTCTGCGACCCCGTGCTGGCGCGACGGCAGGCGGAATGGCTCGACGCGACACTTAGTCAATCAGCAAGGCGTCGTGGAAATTCGTGATGTTCCATCACCCGGTCTACCCGTCGCATCCCTGGCGCGACACGCCGGCCTTGCGCGAGCACTGGGTGCCGATCTTTGACAAGCACCATGTCGATCTTGTGCTACAAGGCCACGATCATGCTTATCTGAGAACGTACCCCCTGCGCGGCCATCGACGCGTCGACAGCGCCCGGCGATGGCACGATCTATGTGATCGCCGTCTCCGGTGACAAGTTTGTCGATCAGGCGACGCGCGACTATGTCGACGTGGGACGAAGTGGTGTTTCGACTTATCAAACCATCGAGATCGATTCCCGCTCGAACCGGTTGACCTACCGTGCCCGGACCGAGGACGGTAAGATCATCGACGAGGTGGTGATCGGCAAGCCGCGACGATTGCGCTCGCAAGGATCACTGACGTCGACCAATGATTCGCGAAAAATTAAGATGAACGAAGAGTTCAACAACCCTTCGATCAACGACGACTTACACGGTCCAAGCCCATGGAAGAACCAATCACGCGCCGCTTCCGCCGGCGGTTAACACTTGGCCATCTGATGATCGCGATCGCCATACTGGCGGTCTGGCTTGCCCTCCCAACCGTCCTCCGCGTGATCTCGATCGCGCTTTCGATCTCATACCTCTCGTTGATCGGCGCCAGGCGGATGGTCTTGAAGCGCCGTCGTCGCGTGGCCAGGTGGGGATTCCTTGTGGCGGCGACCACGATCAATCTCTATGTGGCCGTTTGCTGCATTGTCCCCGACTCAAATTCCGTGGCATTCAGCCTGATTTTCCCCGGATTGCTGCTCATGGGCATTCCAATGATTGCCGCTCTGGGGACATCCTGGGCACGACTTTTGGCCGACGACGAGAGCGCAGACTCCGTGCAGTTACGAGATGCGGCCGGCGTCGCAGTTTTCCTGATTGCTCTGCTGCCGATGGTGACGCGCTTGACGCTCTGGCCGCTGCAACTGGCATTCCTGGCCTCGCGTCCAGGCATGGAACGTCTGGCCAAACAGGTTGCCGCCGGCACGCCCGTCAGCACGCCACAACGCGCCGGCGTATTCCAGGTGGTCGCCTCGGCCGTCGAGCCGGTCGCTCCACACTACGTCGGCCTGATTACCAACCCCAAGGGTTACTCCTACACACGGACCGGCTTTGTGAAGCTCCATCCCGGCACAAGGCCCAGGACAGACGGCCCGTTCCTGGGATCGAACTGCGATGTCTATCTGGGAGAAGGTTGGTGGTACCGCGATTCCTACGTCGCCGGCCGGGTTTCGTCAGGAATCGCTTTCTGGGCCAATCTCTTCTCTCCTCGTGCCGTGCGTGGTAGACGCAATTCACGAGTGCCGCTTGCGCCAGTTCTCAAAAGCGATTTATCGCCAGATCGCTCTCAGCCACGTGAGCACATGCGGCGCCCGTGCCTGCATGACCATGATGCTATAGGCCCATCCCCACCACAGCGCCCACGCCAGTGTGATCCAGCCGCGCCAATCGGGTTGCCGGCCGCCCCGTGATTTGAATCTCGATTTATTCTCCACCGATCATCACCGCAACTGGTCCTGTTTCGGAAATCATCAAATTGGCGAGTGCGGCGACTCAGCTCTGTGCGTGCGGGACCACAGTCGCATGGCGCCACGGTAAACCCGGTCAACGCTCAACTCGGACATACACGGATGATTGGCAAGCGGGCACACCTTCTGATGGCACGGCTGGCAAGGCACGCGGTGGCGGAGAACCAAAGAATGTCGCGACCAAGGCCGCCACTGTCCGGGCTGATTGGTTCCGCTGAACAAGATGACCGACAGGGTACCGGTTGAGGCTGCCAGATGCGCGGGTCCCGAGTCCGATCCGATGAACAGGTCGGCACGCTCGAGTAGCGCTGTGGTCTGCGTTACCGTCAGACTGCCGGTCCAGTCGCGCATCCGGTCGTGAGCCACGAGAACACGGGAGAGGTGAGCGTCTTCGATACCGCCGACTACCACGATGCGCCAGCCACTTTCGATGAACTGATCGATCAATCTTTGCCAAGAACCGGTCGGCCAGCGCTTGGCGGCGTTGCCAGCGCCGAGATGCACTGCCAACAGAGGCGGACGCGAAGAAAATCGATCGGCGTGCAGGGAGTCAGCATCGTCGACGATCGCGTCAATCGGAGTGGCACGGCTTTCTGAGCCGTTGCCCGATACAGACAAAATCCCAGCGCCGACCAGAGGCGCTGGCAATTGAGTTTCGCGTCGGTCGCCGACGAAAGCGCGGTGCAGGGCCTTGGTATAGAAGTCCGATCGGCGGGCGTTGCGGCGCGGCCATTCCTCAGCAAGCCGGCGGGCAATCGCGATCCGATCCTGGTCGCGGACGTGGACGTCGACTCGTGTCAACTCGTCGGGAATGATGCCCAAACGCTCAAGTAACGCCAGTCGCGAGCGGACCTCATGCGCCTGGGGATCCAGGGAGCCACGTCGGTCAAAAGGAATGCCCCACCCCCCATCGCCCAGCCCAGCCGGCGGAATCCCGGCAAGCGTAAGGACGAGCACACTGAGCACGTCGCCGCGCACATCGATACCCAGGTCGTAGCCAACTCCTCGTAGCGACCATCCCAGATTCCAGACTGCCGTTACCAGCCCCCATCGGTCTGGCCGGCGCTCAAACCATGTCCGGCTCGCGACCTTAACCTCGTTTATTTCAGGATCCGCTTCAAAGACCTCGTGGTTGCTTGGCGAAGCCAGCACGTCGATCGCCGCGTCGGGATAGGCCGCCCTCAGTGCGGCGATCAATGGCGTGCTAAGGACCGCATCGCCAAGATGGTCCAGTTGCACGAGAAGTATGTGGCGCGGATTCTGCGTTCGCCGCGCCGGCCGGATTGCCCGCACAAACACCATCAGAATCATGCCGCAGAAATCGAGCGCATGTACCAGCAATCGCCAGCGTAGCTTGCTGTAACGATACCGCCCGACGCGAACAGGCCTGGGCTCAGCGTGTGACTTGGTCATACACCTCCGCGGTGGCCTGAGCCACCTTGGGCCACACGAAATGAGTCGCAACCCGCCGTGACAGCCGCGGGTCGGGACCGTCATCCCAGCATTTCAACACGGCTCGCGCGAATCTCGCCGGGCCGATCAGGGCGTGCGTAGTTCACCAGATCGCCAAAGTAGTCCTTTGTCGCACCAAAAGGGGTGATCGCAATCGCGCACCCTGCAATAGCCGCTTCGAGCGCAGCCAGTCCCGGCGTCTCAAACCAGCTCGGCAGCGCAAAGACCCGCGCCGCGGCGTAGCACGATGCCAAGAGCGGATCGTGATGGTCAAGCCGCCCGAGCCAAGAAACGCAATCGCCTCCAATTCGCTGGCATTCCTCTTGGTAGCGCTTGCAACCGGCCGGAGCTTCACCGATCACCACCAGCCGCACATTCAGCCGGCGGATCGCCCTTATCAGCCCGAGCGTATTCTTGCGCGGTTCGACACGTCCCACAAAAAGTACAAACGGATCGTCGCCCCACTCCGCTCGAAATAACTCCGGACTGGCCATTGCAACGGCCGGAAGAACGCCGTTGGGAACAACGCGGATCCGTTCGCGGGCAACGCCGAAGAGCCGTATCAATTGAGCCGCCTCGGACCACGAATTCGGTAAAATCATATTCGCAAGCTTCAATAGCTCGCGCCGCCAACTCGGCACCACAGGCACCAGCGATCGCAGCCCCCAGGCCGCGAGTGCCGCGAGTTTTCGAGTCGGATCGGTTTCGAGCGCCGCCAGCGCGCACGGTTCATACCAGCAGATCGGCGACAGGACCACGGGGACGCGGCGCTGCCGCGCTATCCGCGCCAGCTCGAGCCCCTCGCGTGACATCCCGAAAAGATGCAGGAGACGCATTGTTTCGAGGCGGTCGGTCCATGGTGAAAAAAGTCGAACCGGTACCCCCAAATCTTCCAAGTGCATCCCGGTCTGAATGAGCTGGTTCTCGCCCCCGCCGGGCGCCTGAAAAGCAAACGACGGCGCATGCAGAGTGACCGCTGCCGGCGTGCGCGCGCCCCCGCTGCCACGCGCGGCGAGCCACGACTCGATCGAGATCGCGGATGTGTTTGGAGTCGACGACGCTAAAGTCATGTCGTGACCCCCGTTCTTTTGTGCTTCCACCAGCGCAGGCCGCGCTTGATACGATTGGGGACTGAAGATCGTGAGATCTGTTCCAGTGGCGTCACCGTCTCCCAATCGAGCGCGGCACGGACCACACCTTTCAAATTCAATTCGCTTCGACCGAAAGTAGGCGCATCCAAGATGGTTGCCGATGAATTGCTGCGCTCGTACACCAATCCGGCGAGCCCGAGCGACATTCGCGGCCCGGTCACCGGCAATGAGCAGTGGAACCGGCCGCGGTGGATCTCGAGAGCACATGCGTATTCGGTGTCCCAATGTCGAACTGGATCTCCAGACGGTGATTCTCACGCTCTAACGCCACCCACCGACGCTCGGCTCGCCACCGCCACCATCGGGCCAGCTCAGAGAACGTGGCGCGCCAGACGAGTGCCCGACCTCGATCGCCTCGGCGAGTGCGGTCATCACCCCGGCATCCGACCTAGCCTGCGCTCGGGATGGCCATAGATGATGGCCAGCTCACCCGCGTCAAGCTTTGCGGCAACGACTCGGCGAAAATAGTCGGCAATGATCCCCGGATCATGGACGCCCGCGTCGAGGAACAGCCCCTCACAGACGGGGTGAACCGGGATTTGAAGGATTCTTGAGAAACGGTCCCGTTTCCAGGGAAAGAACGGCAAGTCGTCGTGGCCAAGTTGAAAGTCGGACGAATACAGATAGCCTAGATCTTCAAGCTGATCGTCGAGGCTCAGGCGCCAGCGGCCGTGGGGTGCCGCGAACCCGACAGGCTCAATTCCCGAGCTCCATAGAATCCGATGGGCACGCTCGAGGTTGATGCGATTGGCTTCAGCATTACGATAAACGTGGTGGAAATGACCGTGCGACTGTGTATCGTGCCCCCGCAGATCTTCGAGGACCGATGGATGGTGGGTATAAGCATCCGTGCTCAGAAAGTGCGTGCAGCACCCGTCTAGCGGAGCGCGTGCCGCGGCAAACCGGTGGTAGTCTTCCGGAACGGGCTCGTCGAGGTCGGCCCGGAAACTGAAGGCCGAGCGATACGGATATGGAAACGAGGCAAGCCGTATCCAGACACCTCCTGCGCCGGTGACGGCCGATCGCAGTTTGCTGATCAGTCGCCGGCGAATCCAAGCCTTGGGTGCTCGCGCCACCCGCTCGGAAAGCGTCCAAGGGCCGACGGACCACGAACCGGTGGCCGCCGTGTTGTTGACCAAGGCCTCGAACGGATCCACCGGCTCCCCGCGCCGCAAAGCGTCGATGTCGATTGTTACGTGGTCCGCGCCCACAAGCCTGGGAAGCGAACGCGGGGAAACCGCGCGGCCGTCATAGAGTACAAACCGGCCCCCGCGAAATGACAGCGGGTGCGGGTCCCTTACCGTCTCGAACGCTATGCCTTCCTGTGCAAGAATCAGCTCCAATCCGGGCGGAGTCTTCCACAAAAGAAGCGGCAGCGACGCAAGCATCGACGAATACAGCGGTGTCATGCGTCGCCTCCTGGCACCTGAGCCGTCCACAATACGAACAGCCGCGAGCTTGGCAGATACTCGAACGGAAACCGGCCCTGCTCGGCCGGCGACAACAGGTATTCGACGCGGATCGTCGAATACCACCGTCCGAGCCGCCCGCGCAATTCCCCTGCCTTGAACCAGCTTTCGCGAACCTTTTCACGATGGGAATACATCCAGAGACCCCGGCGCTCGTCGATCCATTTCACGGCCACGCTCGGCAGCCACGGCCGCTGCGCATTCCATGAGCATGCGTTTTTGTCGATGATGACCAGCGTGCCTCCCGGCCTGAGCACCCGCCGGGTTTCACGGCACACCTGGTCGAGCGATGGCCGGCGCCAGATGTTCAAAGACTTCCACGGCGACGACCCCGTCAAAACTCGCCGGACCAAACGGCAACCTTCGGGCCGAGGCACGGACCCGATCGATTTCCGCTGCGCCGTCAAGCATCGCCGACGAGAGGTCAAGTCCGACGACCGTACGCCCCGCTCGGCCAACGCCCTGGAAAACCGGCCTTTGCCGCAGCCAAGGTCAAGCACACGCCGGCCAGCCAGCGACGTGAATGAGTCAACAACCCCGCTGGAGCCGAGGATCGTCTTGTCCCAGCTCGCGCTTGAACCGCCCATGGAGTGCGTCGAATCGGGAGGCGACTATCCCTTCATGTTCCGCGATCATGATGTCCTCCCCGCCAGAATGAGCTCGCGGTGCTTCCAAGCCCGCACAGCTACTGAAACACCGGAGAGAGCACAGAACATCAGCCCCTCAAGGCCGTCGCGAAATCCTTGCTTGAGCAAATAGAGCTTGAAAAACGTCCACACGGGCCGAAGCGCAGATCGCTCAACCGGAAGCTCCGCTCCGAATCGGCCAGCCCTGCGGCTTCGAGCGTCGTGTAATGATCGAGCTTGTTGAGAAAAACCTGCACCGTGGGAATGGTATGGTGCCGAAGTGCGCTTTGCAGCGATCCGCAGCCACCGTTCAGATCGACCGTCTCATGAACGAGGCCCATCCAACTGCCCGAATCGCGGCGAAAGAGGCGCAGTGGCTGGTCGTGCTGTGTGCCGGAAAAGCCGAACTCGCGACCCAGAATCACACTCCGAATCGGCACGCGGAACCCTCGGTAGGGATTCAAGGGATCGGCCATGATACGGTCGATCTCGGCCGCCAGAGAAGGTGTCACCCGTTCATCCGCGTCGACAGAAAGCACCCAATCTCCGCTCGCTAACGCGAGAGCGAAATTACGCTGGCTGGCAAAGTCGTCGAACGGACGAACCACCACGACATCCGCGTGTCGCCGGGCGATTTCTAAGGTAGCGTCGCGGCTGGCCGCATCGACGACGACGATTCGTTCATACGCCCAACCCGCGGCCGCCAAGCAATCCGCGATGTTGTGCCCTTCGTTCTTGGCGACGACCAGGACTGATAACCGGGGCTCAGGCATACCGAACCCCCTTCCTCATCAGGCCAGCCAGAGACCGCAATACGAAGTAGAGGGCGTAAGCCGCCAGGGCGACTTCGAGCCGGCCCAGAAATGCCAGTACTATCCACAGATGCCACCGCAGGTCGGCATGGCCTAGCAGTCGAACCACTTCGACGATTCGGTCGACCACCCGCTTGCGGCGCGACCGATTCACTACCGGAACCCGCGGCTGAAGTGAGGGTCGTGTGCGGATTATCTCCCTTTTCCAACTCATTTCCCAGAAGCGACTGGACGAGAAAAAGATATTTACCCGAGGCATAAATGATCCCAACAACAAGCCAGAGCGGCGAGCGTTGGCTGCAAAACGCCGCCCAGGCGATGGCGGCGTGCAAAGCCAGGTCGGCAAGCTCGTCCACGACCTGATCGAGCCACTGGCCAAAGGCCGAGCAGGTTCCCTGCAACCGCGCGAGGCGGCCGTCGGCGGTGTCAAGAACGAGCGCCGTCGCCAGCGCCAACGCGACGACCGAACGGCCGAGCCAGTCGCCAAGTCCGGCAGCGACCAATATCGCTGCCCCAAGCATCAACACTCCGGAAGCAATCGTCACAGCGTTAGGGCGGATCGATGTCGGGCAGAGTCGATCCGCCAGTTGCTTCGCCAGAGGAAACGCCCAGTACTTGCCCAACGGCTGATAGGTCAAACGTCGCGACAACTCGTGCTCGGCGGTCGATAACGATTCCGGCCGATCTAGCCGCCATAAGACGGCGGACTCCGGCGAAAGCCCGCGACGCAGACCGCGCTTGAGTCGAACAGGATCGTAGAGGCGATCAGTCCGCAAGATGGTGGCATCCGCTCGAGGCGGCCCATTGACGATGACAACGTGCGGGTGGCTCGCGGCGGCGACCAATCGCGGAGCCTTTCATGCTCGTCTCGCGCGCGTGCACGACGATAGGCTCGCTCGTGGGCGCGTTGTCGGTGACCAGGTCGCACAAACGCCCGAGTACGGTCTTGCCCAGAATCACCTCTGCTGCGAGCAACCTGTGCAGAGCACGTGGTCGGGCGTCGATCACTAGATGGACGGCCCGAGCAGACATCGATCGCCTCCGTGCATGTACCAAACAACTGTCGTTTCGAGCATCCGCCCGTCAAAGCCCGCTCGAGGTGTGATCCGCCCCGTGAACTACCACTCAAACCGCTGAAAGAACAATTCCTGCCTTTTGACCCAATCCGCCTGCCCGACCGCGAGGATGCGCCGGGCTGCCAGAACACCACGCACCCGGGACAATGCTGCCAACAGTCCGGATGCAAAGCTCCACCGTCCCCGCACCAGCGCAACCGCCAACCGAACGGGAAGCCACGCGAAATGGCGCAAGAGACGGTTTCCGCTGGTGTTTTTCCACATGAAGATCAAGGTATTGCGGCTCGCTAACTGATCGCACCGCCCTTTTCCTAGTTGCGGCTCAAAGGTTCCGAAGCCCAGGTGATAGGCGATCGACTCCGGTACGAAATAACCGCGATGGCCGGCCATCCAGCCGCGGAATCCCAGATCGAGATCTTCGATCCGACCAGGAAAGTAGATTGGGTCGTAACCCCCAAGCTCAAGGAACTTGCAACGATCGACGGCCAACACAGGACCTGCCGCGGCGGTCAGGTCTTGCTGGTTGAGAAACTGCTCGAAACCTGGTACGCGGCACATTCCCTGAATAAGCCCAAATCGGCTACGTACGCGCGTCCTCATCCCTTCGTAAGTACGCCCGTCGAACGACCAACACAAAGGAGCTGCGAACAGGGCGTCACTGTGGGTTTCAAAGACCTCAAGCAGCGGCCCAACAGCGCCAGGCTCAAGCTTTATGTCGTTATTGAGGAGCAGCACGACAGGTTCGTCGAGTCGCGCGAGGACGCTATTGAATGACGCGAGCCCAAGATTTGTCTCACTGACGAATTCGACATTCGGCCAGTCAGTTGCGACAAGGTCGCGAGATCCATCGTGAGAACCATTGTCGACAATCGTGACACGACACGGGACGGGTGAAGAACGAGAGGCGGCCACAATCGATGGTAAGCAGTTGGCCAGCAGGTCGCGACCGTTATAGTTGAGTACGAGGATATGCGTGCGGTTGGTCGTCAAGGGTTCCATCCCTCGCGCTTTCCTGTGCATCGTGCACTTCGATTGATCAGTCGACGAGAGAGTCTGAAGTCGTCGGCTTCGAGACCCCTTTTTACACGTTCGCGTGGGTGCATACCATAAGTCGGAAGGCAATTGCGGTCAACCCCGTCACGCGCACTCGGCACGCTCATCTAGCCAGTCGGCATTCCTGTACTGGCCCCATCGATTCCTCCGCCCCCCGTGCGGTCCTATTGCTGCGTCAGACCACCGGAAGTCGTTCGCGAACGTGAGCCGCAAAACCTGGTCGCTCAAATCGAAGTCCCGACGCTGAGCCGCGCGGGCTGAATGCTTGCAGCCGAGCATGCAGCTGTGTATCGCGCAGGCGTATTACGCTTGTCGATGCGCCCGGCAAATTATGATCCCTCGGCCCTTACTTCATTCTTCGGTACGAAGCCCGGCAGCGCGGGCTCGCTTAGATTCTGCTCTTTCCAGGTGTTCTTTCACTCTGAACTTCACAATTCTCCTGATCAGGGCGTAAGGAATGGGTTCATTCAGAGGAAACTTCAGGTTTCCCTTTTCACCTTTATAGGGCGAGATTTGGGCTTTCAGTTTCTCGTCTCCGATCACAGGGGGGTAGAGACCGATATGCGTCTTGAAAGCGGCAAAGTGGATGAGATTGCCGTCAAGCGCGAAGGTTGGCATCTGGTAGCTAATCTTCTCCTGGGCCTCTGGTGCCGCTTCTTTGATTGTCGATCGTATTCTCTCCAAGATCAATTGAATATCGGGTGAAAACGTTGCAATGTATTGATTTATGGTTTTGGGTGGCAATTGATTTTTCTTCATAGCCTCACCTTTGACACTCGGTAAACAATTTTCCCCATGATTCTACCGCGCATGCCTTCAATCGCGCACCACTAGCCCTTGGCGTTGACCTGTCAAGCTTCCGAGAATTCCGAGAATTCACAACAAGCATTGCAACCAAGTTCGGCATGCGCATCCATCCGCACTCGCGGTAGCGGAGCAGGAACGAGGTCTTCAGCTTTATGACGCGTGTCTCGTCGTGCGCAGCGGGTTGCATGCCCGTCGCTCCCACGAGATAATCAAGTTGAACTCACAGCGCGTCTTCAAGTGCGGGCCGGGGGGTAGCGCCTGTCTGCGGCGGATCGCCGTCTGAATTCTTTCCGTCGATTCTACCAACTAAAAACGACCTAGCTCGCAGAGGCGAAATGGGCGAGAGCAACGCCGATTGCCAACTACTGTTTGGCGCGCTCGCAATTCAGATGAGGATTCTATCGGTTGCGAACGTTTCGACAGGGCTGTCGAGGTGGGCCGCGAGCCGTGAGTCAACGCTCAAGCGCGTTCTGATCGAACAGGGCGTGCTTGACGAGGCGGCCGGTGCTCTGGTCGACAGTGCGGTGGAGCATCATCTCCGCGCAGCGAGTACCGACGTCGGGCGCGCGCTGGAAGTATTCGCCGGCAGCAAGGTGCTCGACGCCCTACGTGGGGTGCTCGACCAGACCATGAGATTTCCCTGCTCTGAGGAACCGACAATCGCCAGGCACGACGGTCTTCGCTACCCAGTGACGGTCCCCGCCAACGGCAACGGGCGGCCGAAAGTGCAAGAGTCGCTGACGGAGGCCGGTGGAGAATCGTTTGATGACTCCGACCGCACGATCATGAACAGCGGTGCCTCAAAAGAAGGCGCGAGTTTTGAGATCGTGAGGCCGCTGGCACGAGGGGGGCTCGGTGAGGTTTTCGTGGCCCGCGACGGCAGCCTCAACCGCGAGGTTGCACTCAAGCTCATCCAGGAAACGCAGGCGCAGGATCCTCAGTGCAAGGCCCGTTTCTTGTTGGAGGCGGAAATAACCGGCGGGCTCGAGCATCCTGGTATCGTGCCGGTGTACGCGCTGGGTGAAAGAGCTGACGGCCGCCCGTTCTACGCGATGAGGTTGGTCCGGGGCGAGACTCTCAAACAGAGGATCCGCAAATTCCACGAGTGGGGCTGGGTCCGCCGCCAGTCACTCGATTTTCGCCAGTTACTCAATCATTTCGTGCGCGTATGCGATGTTGTCGCCTACGCCCACGACAGAGGTGTGGTTCATCGCGACTTGAAGCCGTCCAACGTGATGCTGGGCAAGTTCGGCGAGACGTTGGTGGTCGACTGGGGTTTGGCCAAACCGATCGATCGCACAGGTAGCGTGTCTGCGGCGGTGCAGGATGAGCTGACTCTCCGACCCGTTTCCGGCAGCAGCGTGCAGGCCACCCTGCACGGCTCGGCATTGGGGACGCCGCAATACATGAGCCCGGAGCAGGCCCTTGGGCAACTTGATCGGATCGGTCCGGCGAGCGACATCTACAGCTTGGGGGCGATGCTTTACTGTATTCTGACCGGGCGTCCTCCGCTGGCCACGCTCGCCGACGTTGGCGAAGTCTTGCGACGCGTGGGGCTCGGTGATATTCCACGTCCGCTCGCGGTGAAAACCGGCATACCAGATACGCTCGATGCGATCTGCAATAAAGCAATGGCAGTGCGTTCAGAAGACCGCTATGCTTCCCCCCTTGCCCTCGCTGGCGACATCGAGAGCTGGCTTGCGGACGAGCCCCCCGTCGGAGTATCCGAGTCACTTGCCCGGCGCATCGGCCGATGGGAGCGTCGTCACCGTACGTTCATTCGCGTCAGCGGGTTGGCATTGATCGTAATCACTCTGGTGGCCATCGCCGCGGCCCTGGGTGTCAATGCCGCCCGCCACCGCGCCGAGGAGCGCCGCCGTCAGGCAATCACGCTGGGAGAGATAGCCGAAATCCGGAAACAGGACGCCGATCGCCAGCGCGACGCCCTTAGGCGACTCACAAACCGTCTGACGCTCGACCGCGGTCTAAGCCTGCTTCATGACGATGATCGCCGGGAGGGATTACGCTGGCTCGCTCGTAGTTTGGTCGGCATGACCGGGCCGTCTGATCCCCTCGAGCCGGCGACACGCATCAATATGGCGGCCTGGAGCGGATCGCTGCATCGGCTGAGAGATTGCCTGGATCACGAGGGGCCCGTCCGCCTGGTTGCCTGGTCCCCGACAGGCCAATCCGTCGCTACCGGCAGCGACGATGGTACCGCCCGGCTCTGGGATCCCCTTTCGGGCGCTCCACTGAGCCCTCCACTAGCGCATTCCGGTCCTGTGCTGGCTCTGGCTTATTCACCAGACGGCACGACGCTGGCGACTGCGAGCGAACACCAGCGCGTTCGTCTCTGGAACACTTCTGCCGGTTTACCGCGCGGTGAGCCAATGCGCCATTCCGGACCAGTGACCTCGCTTGCCTTTGCACCGGACGGCGCGACCTTGTATTCCGGAAGCGCCGATGGGATGGTCCGGTCGTGGCATGGAGCGACGGGACAACCGCGCGGACAGACCTTTACGCACGGCACGCCGGTACGTTCAATCGCGATCGCGGCCGACGGGCGGTCGCTCGCGAGCACCGACGACAAGGGGGCGGGAATTCTTTGGGACCTTGCCAGTAATAAGCGTCAACCCATCGCCGGGAGTTGGCCCGGCCACGTCCGCTCCATGGCATTCAGCCCCGATGGTTCCAAGCTGGCTTGCGGGGGAGACGACGGGCTACTTCGACTGTTTGATACCCGGAGCGGTCAGATCTTGGCTACTTCGTCGACATCCCTCCATAGCGGGCCCATCACGACGGTGGCCTTCCGACCCGGCGGGACTGCAGTCGCGACCGGCAGCTACGACACTTCGTGCCGTCTTTGGCGTGTGCCCGACTTAGCCGCGCTCGGACGGCCGATGGAGCAGCGCGGGCACGTTTGGAATATTGCTTTTAGCCCCGACGGCGCACTCCTGGCGGCGGCCTACGATGATAACAAGGCGCAGGTCTGGAATCTTGCACAATTTGAGCGACATGGTGATCCTTTACCACATACCCAGTCGGTCCGCGCGGTCGTCTTCAGCGGCGATGGCCGGTCTATCCTGACAGCTTGCGACGAAGGATCTGCCCGAATCTGGCAACTCGGCAACGGTCCAGGCATCGGCCAGCCGATGGATCACTTCGCGAACGTCCGCGTTTTGGCCGCCCGCCCCGACGGCAAGGTGATCGCGACGGCCGCCGCCGACGGCACAATTCGCCTCTGGGATGCCTTCACCACGCGCCTGATCGCAAAACAGCAGGCACACGCCCCTGCGAGAACCTTTGAACTCGCGTTCAATCCCGCGGGGACCGTGCTTGTGACGGGCTCGCGTGACGGGTTACTGCGACTGTGGAACGGCGCGACGCTGGAGCCGATCGGAACGCCGATCCGCATGACAAACTGGGTTCGACGCGTGGCAATCAGTCCGGACGGCACCACTCTCGTCGCCGGCGACCACTCAGGCCAGCTTGGTTTCTGGGACGCGCAAACCGGCGCACCCCTGGCACCCTTTGTTTCGGTCTTCTATACCGTCACGTCACTGGCATTCAATCCCGATGGCACACGCCTGGCGGTCTGCACCTCTGAGGGCGACGGACGTATCTGGGACTTGTCGCGCTTTGTGCCCGTGGGTGAGCCGATCCGCCATAAGGGCTCGATTCAGACCGCCGTCTACAGCCCAGACGGTACGAGACTGGTCACCGGCAGTTACGATAAGACGGCCCGGATCTGGGACGTCCAAACAATGAAACCACTTAGCAGTCCCCTCACCCATGGCTCCTATGTTTGGAGTGTTTGCTTCAGCCCCGATGGTGAGCGAATCCTTACCGGCAGCTTCGACGGTACTGCGCAGATCTGGGACGGACACACCGGCCGCCCGCGCGGCGAACCGATGAGGCACTCCGACATGATCTACGGCGCCATCTTTAGCAGCGATGCGTCGATGGTGCTCACGTTCGGCCGTTCTCGAAAGGCATGGCTGTGGGACACCGCCAGCTCCCGACCGGTGGGGGAACCGCTCCTACATGGCAGCGAGATTTTCGACGGGGCCTTCCTTCCCGGTCGCCCCGTCGTCGCCACGGCATCGCGCGATAGCACAGTCCGCCTCTGGTCCGTGCCATCGGCGATTGCCGGAGCTTCGGACCGCCTGGCCGAGGAATTCACCGTCCTGACCGGCATGGAGCTGGGCAGTGACGACGTCGTCCGAGTCCTCGACGTCCAGGACTGGAAACGAAAGCGTGACGCCCTTAAGCGCAAGAACAGAACCGTGCCGCCTCAAAGTTCACGCACAGACGCCGGCAGGTTTCCCGATTGAAGAAAGTCCTGCGCACAGGTAAAGTACTATGCTATTCGTACTGGCGGCAAGCTTGAAGCCTGACGATCACCAGAGAGACCGGCCTTTCGTAACCATTCTTGAGGAGACCTGACAGATGGCCCACGATGAAACGGATCGTTCTGACCGTCGCTCGTTCCTCCAGGCCGGAGCGCTGGCGACGGCGTCGGCGATGACTCTGGCGCCTGGCACGGCGCCGGCTCAGGATGCCCCTGCCAAGGCAACGACGCTGCCAAAGCGAATGCTGGGCAAAACCGGCATCGAAATGACGATGCTCGAGCTTGGCAGCGGCGCCTTCGCGAGCGCGGCGTTTTGGACCGCATGCTCAGGCTAGCCTACGCAAGCGGGGTACGTACATTTGACACCGCCAAGGCCTACGGCACTGAGCCCGGTTTCAAAAAATGGTTCGAGCAATCGCCGGAAGTACGCAAGCAGATTGTATTGGTCACGAAGGACAACCCGCGCACGCCCAAGGACATGATTGGGATGCTCGACAAGCGGCTCGAGGCGCTCTCGACTGATTACGTCGACCTGTTTTTCATTCATGGCCTTGGTGACGAACATAGTTTGAACGACGCGCTCAACTTTGTGAAGTCTGCCGAATTCAAGGCGACGGCCGACGCGATCCGCAAGTCGGGCAAGGCGAAGTTTCTCGGCTTCTCAAGCCATCACAAGGATCGTGCCGCCATCATCCAGGCCGCGGCTGACGGAGGAATCGTCGACGCGATCATGCTGCAGTACACTCCTTGGCTCGATAAAGATTCGCCGCTCAACAAAGCCCTCGACGCCTGCCACAAAAAGGGTATCGGCCTGATCTCAATGAAACAGATCGCTGGCAAGTTTCCTTCCGGGGAAACGAGAAACATGCTCGAGGAGGTGGTGAAACGGGCGCCGGTGCTGGCGGAAAAGAAGCTGAGCCCCTACCAAGGGCTGCTGCACGCGATCTGGACCGACGAGCGGATCAGTGGCTCGTGCGTTTCGATCAAGACGACCGATCAGCTCCGCGAGGATGCCGACGCTGCTCGCCGCTACCAGCCGCTGACAACCGCCGAGATCGGACAGATACGCGACGCCGCCTTGGCGTTCGGCCCGACTCTCTGCGCCGATTGTGACGGCCGGTGCTCGATCGCGGCCGGTACCAACGCCGAGCTGGGCAACCTGACCCGTTTCCTCACTTACCATGAACACCACGGCATTCGCAGCGAAGCCCGCCGCCAGTACGCTGCCCTCGCTCCAGAGGCCCGCGACTGGTCGGGCGCCGACCTCGACGCCGCGCGAGCCGCCTGCCCCAACAAGCTCAATTTTGCCAAGCTCTTGCCCGAGGTCGACCGGCATCTCGCCTGAGTTTTCCGATTCGATCGGTCGGCGGCTGGATGAAACCACCGCCGATCGTACGAGATCCTAGGGGTTCCCTCCCAATAGCTCGGCGAATTTCCAGGAGAGGACGATCACCGTGACGGCGCCGAGCCGAAGGCGGCGACCAGGACGCCGCCGGCGGCGATCTCGCGAGCGGTCTTCAGTCGCGGCTCTTCGGGATCGCCGATTGCGCGGGCCAGGGTGTCGACGGCGCTGTGCGCCAGCTCGGCGATCAAGACCAGGCAGGCACCGATCACCAGCAGGCACCAACCGCGCTGATCGATGCCCAGAAGCGCCGCCGTGATCACGATCAGCGTGCCGCGATAGCCGTGGGCGAAGAAGCTCGAGTCGCCGCGGACGGCCGACTTGATCCCCCGCCAGCCCGCCGCCAGCTTGCTGCGGGCGTTGCGCCGATCAGCCTGGGCGGTCGGGTCCGAGGGCGTCGTCGAGATCGAGCGCATGCTCATCGTAGTCCGGGGACCGGCTGCAATAGATTGGACAGGCTCGGTGTCGAGCGCGGGGTAAGCCAGCCCGATCTCGCTTGGCCGTCTTTCGTCGTTCATGGTCGATCGAACCACTCGCCCTTCATGTCGAGGTCACTGCGTGGGAGCAAACCGCGTATCGAACGGTGCTGGTCGTGCTAGCCGGATGTTCCCATTCCAGGACCCAGACGCGGGATGATCTGAAAGGCGAACTGGTAGCTTCTGTCGCTGCGGGTCGACCGTCAGCCCGATCGTCGTCAAGTAATCGGCCCCGATCCGTGTGAATGCAAACATCGATGCCAGAGAAACCGCGTCGCCGAAGTCGTACGATTCCGAGAACGTACCATACCACTTCGGGCTCAACCAATAGCTGAGCGACACGTTGACGGCCGAGGTCTTGATCGGCCCCGTGTCGATGATCGAGTAGCCGAGGTAGATGTTGGAGCGCGGCGGCCGGCTGATCGAGACTCCCGGTCGTGATGATATTGAGCCCGTTGGGGTTATACCCTGTCACGCTCGGCAGGGGTGGCTGCCGACCAGCTTGAAGAAGTCGAACCAGCCAGACGAGACGATGCTAGTTCGGTCGCCGATGTACCACTGGTAGTTGTACATGGCCTGGCCCCAGGGCGTGCCGAAATTGTCGCGAGCGGCCGTGGGAAAATAGGTGGTCGAGGCGTCGAGTGTCATGTAGTCGACGATCCGTCGCTTGCCGACGGGCCCGCGCTTGGTCTGAAGCCGCTGGTGGATGCCCAGTTGCACCGTGTTGATCGACGCCTGCACGTCGGTCGTATCGGTGATCGGCGATAAGCATCTGGCGCAAGATCAGGTGCCGCGGGTCATAGGGCATCGGCAAGATGCCCGCCGGTGAAACTGGTGAGGGCCAAATACCGGCGCACGTATTCGTAAGTATTGTCGTCGAGGTCGTCCTGCACGGCGATGTTGTTGAGCTGCTGATTGGAATACGCCGCCCGGGCGTCGGCGAAGAGGCTGATCTTGTTGTTCAGCCCGTGAACGTTCAAGAGCTCGCTCTCGACGTCGGGGTACTTCTTCCAGGCGGTGACCTCGGCGCGGGCGCCGGCCGCGCCCCAGATGCGGCCCATCGCACCGTTGGGAAGATGGCCGAGCGGCCCGCCGCCGAGCTGGTCCGTCCATCCCACGGCCTGGCCCTGCACGTAGGGCACGAACCGCACCACGTTGCCGAAGTTGAGGGCATGTCCAGCTCGTGGTTGGTGTAGAATCGGCCCGACGAAAACGTTCCCGTCGTGTTCGAGATCGGGTCATAGGGCAGGAACGCGAACAGATTGGGATTATTCACCATGATGTCGGTGTGGATCGTGGCGTAGTCCATGCCCGAATGGGTGTAGTAAGTGAACAGGCTGTTCGAAGAACGAATCGCCCAGGCGGTAGTAATCGACGCGCGGGAGCCACTGCGTGTCGGTATACCAGTTCTGAAGGTTGGCCTCGGTCCAGATGTTTGCGTACTGGTTGTCCTTTTGCCAGATGCCGTAGGCCAGGGTCTCCTGGTCGATGCCGGTGTCGAAGAGCCGCTTGTAGTATTCCTCGATGAAGTTTCGGTCGGACGCGTAGGCGACTTCGAGCTGCAGTCGCAGATCCTCGAACTGGTGTTCATCGTCGTCGGGAAGAAACCGTTGAATGTGGCGGATGTTGAGTCGTCCTCGCTCCGACTGGAACGGTGGGTCGGCGGCTGCGCTGAAATCCCGCCTTGCCCGCCCCCGGCGGCCCGTTGGTCACGATCGCCGGACCCGTACCGAGCACGTCGACGCCGGCATCCTTCAGTCCCCAGATGTCGAAATAACCGAAATAACTCTTGGTGATGTGGTCTGGCGGATTGCGATCTTCATGGTAAGGATCGTTCAAATCGCGGATGAGGTCGGTGCCGTACCAGCCCATCTCGCTCCCGAGCGCGGGAAAGTCCTTGGTGCGGTCACTCAGGTAGTCGACGTCGACGTTCCAGAGGTCGATGAACTTGGGCCGGCGCATCTGAATGAGCCGGAACCCGTTGAAGTCGGCCTTGAACTGCTAGCCGAAGTAATTGTTGTTGCGAAGCCGATCATGCGCAGGGGAGGCTCGAGGTCGTCGAGGTCCATGACGACGTGCGGCCAGTAGAAGACCGGGATCGGCCCGGCGAAGTAAATGTTCTGGCGAGCATCGACCCGCCAGACTGCTCTTCCGGTCGCTCGGGTCGTTGGGTCTTGGGTCTCGGGATTCTTGGGGTTCTTGGGTTTGACTTCCTTGCCGGTGTTCGGGTTCGGTGAGCGGGCGGGATGTCGTGTCAGATCGATCGAGCTGTTGGTGATCTTGTAGCCCGGGTCGGGAAAGCGGCTGCCGGTCATGTCGGCGGGCTCGAGCGCGGATCTCGGGCTGGTCGGAGAGAACGAACGTCCCGTTGGGCAACGAGTACAGGCCGGCGAAACTGCTCGATCCGCGGCGACTTGATCTTGATCGGCGCCAGCAACGACGGAGCGAACAAGTCGATTTCGGCGTTGGGTGCCAGCAAGCGGTCGGTGAGAAAATCGTAATACAGCCGGGGTGCGCGGACGGTCCGCTGGTCGCCCTTGCCGGCGAACTTGTTCTCGTCCTGCCGCAGCGACCACGTTGCCTTCGAGATAGACTTCCATCGGCTGACTGGCTATCGTCGACCAAGGTCTCGCCGTTGGGGCCGATCGCAGGTTGCTCCTTTTTCGCGGTCGGGCCCGCGCCAGATCACGGCCTCGTCGGCCTCGATGTCGATCGTGCCGGACTTGGGCGACTGCGTGACGATGTTGATGCCACCGCGACAGATGTAAGTGTCGACACCGTCAGGCGTGGCCGGCAGTTGCACGATCTGGAGCTGCCGCCCGCTACGGGGAAATAATGAGGTCGTTCGCTGGGTTCCCGGACTGATCGGCACGACCGGGAATTTCTGGCCCGCGCCAGGAGCTGCGCTGCCCCCTTGCGGTGGTCCGGAGCGGGGAAGTGGCGGAACGGAAATCGACCCATCCGCATCGGGCAGCGGTTCGATGTTGGGGGGCAGGTCTTCAGGATTGGGCGAAAGCTTGGGAACCTGAACACCGGGTGTGCCTTCGATCGGCGGCAGATCGATCTCCGGCGGTTGCGGCTCACCCCCCTGGACCTGCGTCGAACGGGCCTGAGCCTGCTGCAACTGCGAGTCGGAAGGTGCATTTGTCGCTGCGGATGTGCCGGAAGCGGGACTACCGGTGTATTGAGCGCGCTCGATCATCGGGTCGCGCTTGGGCTGGGACACAGCTGGCGGTTCGGCAACGGCGCTAGCCGGTGCCCCCTCTTCGGGCAGGGGCTGAGGATTGGGGAGATTTGCCTGGGTCGCCACCGTCAACGCAGTAGCTGAAACGTTTGCCGCTGACGGCAATAGCCCTGGGGCGGGGGTCGCACCAGGAATTTGCACGGCGCAGATGCGCCTCTAGCCCTTGCATTCGCGCCGAGTGCCGGTTTTGGTGCCACCAATCCAGAACGGCGAATGATCGCCAGGCCCCAGGGTGGTTCTTTCTCGGTTCTAGGTCCGGCGCGATCATAGCAATTAAGCTGCACCTCGTTTGTCCGGAATTGACCACGATAGGATGGCTGATCCGTATTGCCGGTTCCGGAGACGCGGATCTGCCCCTCGGCGTAGACGTCCACGCGTAAGATTTTCTCGTTTTCCGTCGAGATGTCGGTGATCCGGACGATCGCCTCCCGAGCGCGCACTCCGTCGACGCCTTGAAGTACCGAGGCACTCCCCGTCAGCCGCACCCAGTCGCCATCAGACGACTTCCACTGCGTGACGCTGGTGGCGGCCAACACGACAGGATCGCTCTGCCGGTGCGCGTCTGTTTCAGGCCGTACATCCTGCGCCAGCAGAGCGCGCACTGTCCCTACCGCGAGGAATAAGCCCGAACCACACGCCGCGAGGCGGGTAGCGACTGGATCGGTCGTCCCCTCGCACGATCCCTCCCCGAATACGGCCCGACCTATCTCCGCGGTAGGCCTTCCCTGGCCGATCCGCGATCTACCGGCTCTCTTCATCTCGCAACGCGATACGATGCGTCCCTGTTCATGGAACGGATGATCGACGAACGTGCGAGCGTCGCCGCGACACCCTAAGGGATCGCCGACGCGCTGCCAATAGCACGCGAACTTCGTCCAGCGCGAATACGCGTTTCTAACACCCAGACATGCAAGTGACGGGACAATCGGCCGGCACATTAGCTGGATGGGCGATGGCGTCAAGAGCGAGAGCGTCAATGCGGAAAATAGGTTAACTGGGAATATTGCCTAGGCGACTGGCCCAATGCGCGGTCAATCGACTGGTGTCGTCGAGCCAACGGTTTGAACGGCAAGTAGGTTTAGGACGGGGATGCGGTAGAGATTGCCGCCGCGCGAAAACGAGTCCGACATCCTACCGATTATGACATGACATGCCGCGGCTTGGGATCCTTGAAATGTTGCCGCAGCGAGGGGTTGAGGCCATAACCCAGGCTCAGCAGCTTGATGGGGTGAAGGGTTCGTTTGGTGACCCCTTGTTCCATCTGGATCCGGCATGCCCCGCATTCGGTGGCGCCGATGTCGATGTCGCCGTCGCGCAGCCGCCTGAGGAGACCGCGGCCAGCCCGGAGCGACGTCCAGAATCGATCGCGGGCCAGCCCGTAAGTGCCCCCCATGCCCGAGCAGCCTCGGTTGATGAATTCGACGTCGAGCCCCAGCACGTTGCGCAGCAGATCCAGGCCCGGCGTGCCGACGTCGAGGGCCCGGAGGTGGCACGGCTGGTGATAACCGACGCGGGCGTGCAGCGGCTCGCGGGGACGCGGCAACTGGCCGCGGGCGTCGAGGCCGAGCAGATACTGGCCGATGTCCATGGTGTTGGCGGCAACGAGCTCGGCATCGAGGTCTTCGGTCAGCTTGACGTACTCCTCGCGCAGCATGAGTGCGGCGGTCGGCTCGGAACAGACGACGGTGTAACCGTCGCGCACGGCATTGGCCAGCACGCGCAGGTTGGCCAGGGCCTGGTCGCGTGCATGTTCGACGTCGCCGACGAAGAGGGCGGCCATGCCCGAGCTGCGCTGACGCGACGGGACGTAGACGTTGACCTCGGCTTGCTTGCAGCACCGAGACGACCGCCTCGGCCAGCTCTTGGTCGTAGTAGTTGGCAAAGACGTCGACGAAATAGACGACACGCGGGCCGGGCAACTTGCGGGCGCGGCTTGTTCAAACCGAGTCGGGCCGCCCGGCGGGTAAACGAGGTGCGACGCACACGCGGCAGCAGTCGGTGCCGCGAGACGCCCAGTAGCCGATCCAGCAGAGCCATCGCATCGTGCGCCGAGCAAGCAAAAAGTTGGTCAGGATCGGGAAACGGCTTCCCAACCGCGCCCACAACTCGATCCGCGAGAAGATCCAGTCGCTGGAGGGCAGCCCGTGCTTGTTCGACGTAGGCCGCCTTGGCCTCGAGCATCAAGCTGGAGACGTCGACCGCCCTTGGGCATTCGGTCCGGCAGAGCTTGCAATGAATGCAGAGATCTGCATGTGCCTTGAATTCGTCGGCTCCCCAGAGCCGCGGATCGATCTGGCCGCTGGCCAGCATGCGGACCAGGTTGGCCTGCGACCGCGGCGACGCTGCTTCTCGCCGTAATGCTCGAAAGCTCGGGCACATTCGCAAGGTCGGATCGAGCTGACCGGCAAGTTCCGCAACCATGGCAGCTGACGCCGTTTCGATCAGCGTCAGACCGGGCCAGCGCAGCGCGGGCTCGATCACAGTCAATTGAGGGGTCAGTCTAGTATCGCCAGGCGCACTGGCGGCTTTCAACTGGTCGCGGCCGCCGGCCGCTCGGCTCCGGCCTGATCTCGCCGCTGCCGCCGCGCTCACGCAGTTACCCTGCCACGAGAATAGCGACGACGGCGGATCACCCCTGGGCTGGGCTAGCGCCGGCGCCCAGTGCTTCAGATCGCGTAGCATCAGGTGGGGATCGTCGCCGATGACCTTGCCGGGATTGAGCTGGTTCTGCGGGTCGAAGGCGTCCTTTGATTTCGCGGAAAACCTGGACAAGCTCGCCATATTGCTTGCGCAGAAACTGAGTGCGGACTAGCCCGCAGCCCTGCGCACTCGAGATCGTTCCGCCGGCCTCGATGACGATGTCGTACACGCGGCCAGCTAGGGGTTCCAGCTTGGCCCGGTCGCCCGGATCTGCCAGATCGAGAAACGGGCGAATCCGCAGCCGGCCTTCGCCGGCGTATGCGTCGAGCGTCCAGGTGACGTTGTGTTGCTGAAGCACGCTTTGCAATCGCTGCAAAACCGGCGCGAGCCGGTCAGGCGGAACCGCGACGTCATCGATGAACGAGACCGGCCGCGCCGGCCCGCGAAACCGCATCAAGAGCGGTTCCAAGCAGTCGGCGCAGACCGAGCAGCCGCTCGCATTCGCTTCGCTTGAGGGTCGCAAACGGCTCGGCCACGAGGACCCTCATACGTGCCGCGCACGTTCGCTGAGCAGGCGGATCTTGCCGGCCACCGAGTCGGGATCGTCGCCTTCAAATTCGACGGTGAGAATCGCCTCGGCCGCTTCATCGATCCAGCCGCGAAATGCGATATCGGCATCGCGAGCCAGGCACAGTGACCGGCGGTCGAACAGGTCGCACGACGAGGCACCGAAGGCAGAATCCAGCACTTGCCGTACGAACGCCGCGGCGTCGGACAGATCCCACGAACGGGAGCACGACAACCCCCTGGGCCGCCGGCAGCGGGACCGTACGGAGCACCGCCTGTAACACGATCGCCAGTGTTCCCTCAGAACCTGCCACCAGACGGCCGAGATGGATGCCGGACTCGGACTGGCAGCTCGCAAGAGCCCGTAACCCGCGCGATTCCGCGGCGCGGCCGGCGCCAGCCGTTCGAGCCGGGCCTGACTGCGTCGATACAGAGTCTGAAGCTTGCGGACGATCAGGTCCTTCAAGTCGGTCGGCTCGGCCTCGAATGCCGGCCACGGCTCGAACCCCAGGTCGGCCACTTCGCCATGGGCAAAGACGACCCGCAGTCGATCCACGTGGTCGCCGATCGATCCGTAACGCATCGATCGAGCCCCTGCGGCATCGACCCCGATCATCCCGCCAACGGTCGTGACGTCGCTATCACTCGGAACCGGCTCCAGCCGGCGCCCCAAGGGCGCGAGTTGCGCGATTCAAGACGTCGAGCACAACACCCGGCTCGACCACCACGTGCTCCGGGCCGATCGCGATGATCTTGCGGAGATGGCGGCTCAAGTCGACGACCAACCCCGGACCCAGCGATCCGCCGCCTGTGTCAGTCCCAGCCCCGCGCACATGCACCGGAATCCGATTCTCCGCCGCATAGCGGACGACGCTCACCACGTCGTCTTCGTCTGCGCGGAACGACCACTCCCAGGGGATCGATCTCGTACAGACTTGCGTCGTGCGCGTACGGCAGCTCGATCCAGGGGCTCGAAATAGAGGTCCCCCAGCACGACTCCCCGCAAATCGTCATAAATCCGAGCGCGGCGCTCGTCCACGGCGGTGGCAGCACCTCAAGTTGTTCATCGAACCACGAACGTTCCGAGAGCTTCATCCGATCCAGATCGAGGCACGGGACGTCGAATCAGTACTCGTGTCCGTCAAGGGCGGGCCGCTCGTCCCATCACGGCCTGATGGCCTTTGGTTCACTCCGCCTGTGCCCCGCGCTCGCGCAACTGCTCGGCGCGGATTCGCTCTTGCCGGTACCGCTCGCCGATAGCCAGGTCGAACGGCCGATACCGGCCGTCGCGGATTGGTGCCGGCCCCCCGCAACTGGCACAGGCATCGATAGCAGATCGTGACGTCGCCGACCAGGTGATACATCACCAGATCGAAGCAGACCTGAAACCACCAGAACAAGATACGCGGGAATCGGCATTTCATAATACCAGAAAATCGTACTGATCGCAAACCCCACGCCGACAATGAATAAGCCCGAGCCCTTGGGGAAAATCTTTCTGAATATAAAGGTCGGTCGTCATGCACCAAGGGCAGGCTTGCAACTCGCCCTGCGCCACGGACTCAGGCGCAAAGGACGCGACGCACCGCATTGCCGGCATTCTGCCAGCGCTTGAGTCTCTACCGACGACACACGGCCGACGGCTCCGCAGCTGGGGCACGAGAATGTCAGCTCCATGACGCGGGCCCATCGCTCGGGCACCCCGAAAGACCAAGGAGGCTCCCCGTCATTTCGTGCCCAATCCGCTCGTGCGATTGTAATCGATTGTCGCGGAGGAGATACACGCTCCCCCCAAAATACCATGAACTTATCGCGAGCGAGCCGAGCTTAACGATTGCGGCCTGGCCAGATCACGCATTCACTCAAAGAATAATAGCCGAGCGGCCAGCGAGGATCATCGAGGTGAGCTCGCCGAAGAGCACGAAAATCATCGTGATATAAAGGATTCCCGTTGCCGATTGCGTCGACCGAATCTGCGCTGTCTTCCACGTCATGTAGGTTCCGATCGCCGTGCCCAAAAAGCCCATGCCCCATCGCGCCGCCAGAAACATTTCGCCGCTCGAATAACTACCGGACGCCGTTAAACCCATGTTTCCCGCTTGTCCCGCCCACAATCCGATTCCGGCTAGCCCGCAGCGCACGACTGTAGCCCACGCCATGCAGGCAACGATTCGCTTCAAGGGGTCGATCGACATCGCGGGGGCCGTTAGGTAGTGATGACCCAGCAACATGGCCGAAAGTGTCGTGCCGAGCAACAAGCCCGACGATAGCCGGCTGGCCGCGTTGAACACCCAGATGGCAGCGCCTCCGGGCGGCGTCGCCATGGCAAGCCACGCCGCGGTGACAAGCAAAACCAAAATGGTGCTGCCGCCACCAATCCTGGGCAGGCCTAACCCCCAAAACACCGACGAAAAATACACCGCAACTGCGCCGGTGACTAGTACCAGGACCTGCCAAGACTGACCTCCTGCGCGTGCCTGGTCGAGTGCGGCAAGAACCAAGAGCCCCAGGATCACCTGCGCCTGCGTCCGGAAGAACAACAGCGGAACAGCTCTAGGAGAGGTCAAGGCGAGCGCCGCGGCCAGCCCAAAAGCCAATCGGGTCGCGAAATCAGCCAGCATAGGTGCAGCAATCATTATGAGCCGAGCACGCCCGCGTCTTGGTAACGCGGCCCTCTCTAACACAAGTAGTCAGATACGAGCTTTCGGTCTTATAATGACACGACAAATGGCCCGGCAGCAACACGTGATTCCACTCTCTGGTGTGACGCATCAGTTCCATGTAGCATGAGCTGATTGATGCTGCGCCTTCTCGTGGAGAAAGGAAGAGTCAATGCGCGGAGTTGCGAAATCGTCGTGGACAGCGGTTGTGCTGGGAGCATCCCTGATCTCAGCCGGCTGGGCGACGGGCGACGACAGGTCGCCCGATGCTATACTCAAGGACCTCGAGTCCGTAAAGATGCCCGAACTTGACGCGGCGCGACGGACAGACAGCGATTATATTAAGGATTTGATCAAAAAACGGAGTGAGGCGGTCGAGAAGCGAGGTGCGTTGGCACTTGAGCTATACAAGGCCATGCCGACGAATGAGCGAGTTCCCCAGTTGATGGTCGAGCGATGGATGAATCGATCCCGTAGCCAATCGGACGTGATGCTCAAAGAGATCGAGGAGGTGCTCGCCAAGACCAAGAACGCTGAATTCAAGCTGAACGCCGCACTGTGCAAGGCCCAAATCAAGCTGTCCGACAGTCGCGGCAGCGGTAATCCAGATCTTTCCGGCGTCGAAGAGTTCTTGAAGCTTGCGCCCAAGGACGCGCGGGGCGTGAATTTGCTTTACGGCGCTTCTAAGATAGCGATAGACAAGGCCGCGAGAACGGCGATCGAAGATCGAATCATCAAGGAATACCCCGATTCGAGGGTCGTGGGAATGATCAAAGGGGCGCGACGCCAGCTCGAGGGGATCGGCAAGCCGTTTGACCTCGAGTTCACCGACGCCATCAAAGGTTCCACGGTTTCGATCAAGAATCTCAAAGGTAAAGTCGTCGTCATCGACTTCTGGGCTACCTGGTGCGGACCTTGCGTTGCCGAGATGCCGCACATGAAAGAAATCTATGCCAAGTATCGCGACCAGGGGGTCGAGTTCATCGGCGTCAGCCTCGACCAACCCAAGGAAGCAGGCGGACTCGATAAGCTCAAAGCGTTTGTCAAGGACCAAGAAATCGCTTGGCCCCAGTACTACCAGGGCAATTATTGGCAAAGTGAATTCTCTTCGTCTTGGGGGATCAACTCCATCCCCCGCGTGTTCGTTGTCGACACCGAAGGCAAACTCTACTCGGTCGAAGCCCGCGGTAAGCTCGAGGAAATGATCCCCGAGTTACTCAAAAAGAAGACAACGCCGGTAGGCGCTCAGACTGGTGCCGGCGGCCAATGAACGAGAGTTCAATATCTCACCGATCGCCGTTACAGATTGACGGCGATCGGCAAAGCTCTTAGCGATAACCGCTCGTCCATTTTTTCAGGATGACCTGGCTCAACTTCGCGATCCGAAGATCAGCGACATCACTTCCGAGCGAGTCGCCAGCCGCTCCTTAAAAATGCCCCTCATCGCGCTGGTGACGAAGGTGCTTGCGGACTTCTTGACGCCGCGAATGGTCATGCAACTGTGACTGGCTTCGATCACCACGGCCACCCCTTTGGCGTCAAGCTCTCTCATCAGGAGTTCTGCCAGCTCTTCGGTCAACCGTTCCTGCATCTGCGGGCGCTTGGCCAGCACATCAATAACGCGTGGAATCTTCGAGAGACCGATGACCTTGCCGTTGGGGATGTATGCGACATGAGCTTGGCCGACAACTGGCAGTAAATGGTGTTCGCAAAAACTGACGAGGCGAATGTCGCGGACCAATACCATCTCGTCATATTTTTGTGTGAACAATTTCTTCAAGTGGCCACATGGATCTTGGTGCAACCCTTCAAACACCTCCGCGTACATTCGTGCGACGCGGTCGGGTGTCTCTCGGAGGCCTTCCCGATCGGGGTCTTCTCCCACGGCCAGCAAGATCTCGCGCACAGCGCGACGAATCCGTTCGAGGTCAACAGGCGTTCTCGGGCGAGTCAAAGTAGGATCGTCCATGTCGTCGCCGCAACCACCCGGGGTCACGTGCAAGCCCCCGTAGCCGAGAGCAATGTGTTCGATTGGTGAATTTGCGGCCATGCTTCAACTTCTCGCCTGCGGCGTCTCGGGCGAACACGATCAATTCGGCTCCCAGTTCAGTGCCCAAGGTGTGAAGAATAGGGCACTCGTTAACGCGCAACTCGTCGAGTCGATGATGATCCTATTCGCCTGGCTGCTATCGGTGGTTTCCGTGATGCAAGTTAATATCAATCTTAGAGTTCCGGAAAATACGCCCCTATTGTATGGCGCTGGTCGCAAAAAATCAAGCGGGCTGCTGGACGGTCAATTGGCGCTGAACGGCGGGGGAAAAGCCCTGGTTGATTCATCGTTGGCGATGAGCTTACGCAAGATCCCCCGAAGCGTCTCCACCCGCCGCTCAACTTTGGGTTCGGCAAGCAGTGCCTGCTTGGTCAGGGGGGGCAAGCTCAAGGCGTGAGCGATGATATCGCTCAATACGCCGAGCGGAACTGATGATCGCAAGAGCGCGGAGAGCTCGTCGTCAAGCTTTTGCCGTCTCTCGAATACGTGTCGAAAGAGGTCGATCAGTTCGTGACGGCACGTTTCAATTGCTAGGTCGACTTCTTCATCTTCCATAATCTCGGCCTCGGCAATCCGGTAGAGCTTCGCACTGTGAATCTCTCGCTTGATCCGAACGCGCTTACACCCCAGCAAGAGAAAATTGAATCGTCCATCGACCAGCCGTTCGTGTTGAATGATTTTGCCCAAACATCCGACGTCCATGATCGGCACCGGCTCAACCCAGGGAGAAGCTTTGACGGACGGACGAATCTGCACCATGGTGACAAGCCGATCGTCGGCCAACGCGTCCTCGGTCATCTGCCGATAACGCGGCTCGAAGATGTGCAGGGGAAGCAGGGCGTGTGGGAACAGAACGACGTCCGGCAGCGGAAATAGCCGGCATCGGTTCGAGAAATCGTCCAGTTCCGAGTTGAAATCCATCATTGGGCCCGGCGATAAACCCGGTTTTGGCGCATGTTTGACCGGGACGTTTCATGGGGCAAGATGAAAAGGCTCCGTGGGCGTCACGTGTTGGTACGCCGCGACGTCGACAGGATGAACAGTCATCAAATCGGTTGTCAATCCGCCCTCGACTTGGGACATTGTAGTTTCGTTTCACACTGCGACAAGGCTGGCAACCGCGCTTCCGTGTGCTTTATCACATTGACGCGATTTTTGTTGCCAAAGAAAAAGGGCCTGAGAATGTCGTCAGTCAAGCGGACCCCCGCCGGCAAGAATTCGCAGGCTCTCCGCGTTTGTTCCGCGCTCCAGCGAGCCTATCCCGAGGCCACGTGCGCATTGACTCACTCGAATCCTTATCAATTGTTGGTGGCGACCATTCTCTCGGCGCAGTGCACGGACGCGCGAGTTAACATGGTCACGCCCGAGCTGTTCCGCCGATTTCCGTCCCCCGCAGCCTTGCCTTGGCGAAATCCGGTGAGCTGTGAGGCGCTGATCCGTTCGACCGGATTCTTTCGAGCCAAAACTCGCAGCCTGCTGGCGATGGCCAAACAAGTAGTGGAGCGCCACGATGGCGAGATCCCGCGCGAGTCTCGCTGATCTGACGGCACTCGCCGGGGTCGGCCGCAAGACCGCCAACGTCGTGCTCGGCACGGCATTCGGCATCGCATCGGGTATCGTGGTTGACACGCACGTCAAGCGGCTCGCCAAGCGGCTGGGTCTGACCTCGAAAACCGCCCCCGACCAGATCGAACGTGAATTGATGGAAGATGATTCCCCGATCAAATGGGTCGATTTCAGCCATCGGCTGATCCAGCACGGCCGACGAGTCTGCCTGGCTCGCTCGCCACGCTGCGACGAATGCTCACTGGCATCAATCTGCCCCCGAGTCGGAGTTGCTACCGCCCGAATTGGATCGAAACCCAAGAATCGCCTGGCGCCACCGGACCGCTCTTCCGACTGAGCATCGTCCGGACATTTCGAGCGTTTTTTCTCCCACTCCCCGCATGCCTCGGGTATGTTAATCAGCGAGCAAGCGTGGATGATAAGGACCTCCGTACCACCACGAGATCGATGACAACCATGCACATCCAAGATATTTTCCAGTCGACTCCAACGACGTTCAGCTTTGAGTTTTTTCCGCCCAAGACCGACAAGGCCTCCGACGAGCTTTTCGAGACGATCGCCCATTTGCAAGCGCTCCGACCGTCGTTCGTCTCCGTGACCTACGGCGCAGGGGGTTCGACGCGGGAGCGCACACATGACCTGATCGTGCGAATTCAGCGCGAAACCAAGCTGACGGCCGTCTCGCATCTGACCTGTGTCTGCCACACCGAGGACGAGATCGCCGCCATCCTCGATCGCTACGCCCTATCGTCGATCGAGAACATCCTGGCCCTGGGGGGCGATCCCCCGCGAACTCTGTCCAACTACGACCGCTCGCGCGACGCGTTCCAATATGCGGAGCAGCTCGTTCGTTTCATCCGGTCGCACACAGTCGGTTCCCGACTACGAGAGGATTCGGGATCGGGGTCGCGGGGTTT
This sequence comes from uncultured Isosphaeraceae bacterium, assembly GCA_963850935.1. Taxonomy (GTDB): domain Bacteria; phylum Planctomycetota; class Planctomycetia; order Isosphaerales; family Isosphaeraceae; genus CAWFRS01. Next base: position 594,938 of record CAWKNT010000016.1, on the reverse strand, counting down.
CCCGAAGGGCATCCCACCACCCCCAACCGGCTCAAGGAGCTGGACTATCTCAAGCGCAAGGTCGATGCCGGCGCCGATTATATCTGCACCCAGCTCTTCTTCAGCAACGCCGACTTCTACGACTTCCGCGAGCGGTGCGACCTGGCCGGGATCCGCGTGCCGATCATCGCCGGGATCATGCCGATCACCTCGAAGGAAAACCTGGCACGGATGGCCGAGCTCGCCCTGGGCGCGCGGTTTCCCGGCCCGGCTGCTTCGGGCTATCGGCCGGTGCGACGACGATCCCAAGGCCGTCGCCAAGGTCGGCATCCACTGGGCCACCGAGCAATGCCGCGACCTGCTCGACAACCAGGTCCGCGGAATCCATTTCTACACGCTCAACCGCTCGGATGCGACGCGGCAGATCTACGAAAACCTCGGGCTCACGCGCCATTAGCCATGGACTCTTCTACAACCGATGTCACCCCACGACCTCGACCGACCGACTCAAGTCCGAAGCCCTGCGCCTGGGCTTCGACGATGTCGGGATCGCGCCGGCCGTGTCGCCGCCGGGATATCCCGACTTCCTCCGCTGGCTCGAGGCCGGTCATGCCGCCGGCATGGAGCTATCATGAGCAAGCAACGCGGCCAGTCGAGCACATCCCGAGCAGCGTGCTCGAGGGCGTTCGCTCGGTCGTCGTCGTCAGCGTCAGTCTACGGCCGAAACGACCCTAGGCATCCGACGCTCTTCAGCCGACGCAGGGTAAGGTCGCTCGCTACGCCCGCGGCGCTGATTACCACCGCGTTCTCTGGGACAAGCTCGAAGCGCTCTTGGCATGGCTAGCGGCTCTCAATGCCCCACGATCCGGGGCCGGGCCGTGGTCGACACGGCCCCCCTGCTCGAACGTGATTTCGCTCGGCTGGCGGGGCTCGGCTGGATCGGCAAGAACACGATGCTCATCAGCCGCCGCCTGGGCAGCTTCACGTTCCTTGGTGCACTCTTGGTCGACGCCGAGCTGGCTTACGACACGCCGCACGCACCGAACCACTGCGGCACGCTGCACGCGCTGCCTCGACGCCTGCCCCACCCAGGCGTTCGCTCGGACCGTACCAGCTCGACGCCCGGCGCTGCATCAGTTACTGGACGATCGAGCACAGAGGCGTGCTCGCCGACGAAAATGCGGCCGAGCTCAATGGCTGGGTCTTCGGCTGCGACATCTGCCAGGATGTCTGTCCCTGGAACCGCAAGGCCCCGTCGGGACGCGATGGCCGAGCTCGACGCGCGCCCGGAGTGGAGCGATCCCGACCTGATCGAATGGTTGACGCGCGATGCCGCGGAATGGAAGAGCCAAGCTCAAGGGAACGGCCCTGGCCCGGACCAAACGCGCGGGGCTCTTGCGCAATGCCGCACTGGTGCTCGGCGCGCGGGGCTTGACCGAGGCGGTCGCCGCCCTTGGCGGCCCGCCTCGACGATCCGGACGAAGACGCGTCGGTGCGGGCCTCGGCGGCCTGGGCGCTGGGCCGGATCGGCACGGACGAAGCTCAGGCCGCTCTGGCGCGGCACCACGATGATCCGGAACCACTGGTCCGCGACGCCGCACGTCGCGCCTGGCACGAAAGTCAACGCCGAAGCAAACAAAAGAAAGGGCGGCCCGCGGAAAACGCTTGTCTCCCGCGGCCCGCCGTGGCGTTTTTCATCGGCCCATCCGCCATGTAGGCGCACTTGCGATCAGGTTGCCGCCGCACGGCAACCTGATCACGAATTCCACTGACTCGTTGCGGGTGGCGAGTAGACGACCGGCGTGATCGCACCGGTGATCGACTGTCCGAACGCATCCATGGTCGTGACCGTGAATGTATTCGATCCGGTCACGAGCGGAACCATGATGCTGTAGGCACCGGTCGAGTCAGCCGTGGTCGTGGTCGTGGAACCGCCTTGCTGATCGAGGAACGTGACGGTCGCGTTGGGCGTGGCATCGCCGGCGAAGTGGACCGTGCTGTACGGCGTCGTTCGGTCGGCGGCCGGATTGGAGGCCGGGTCGAGGTTCACCGAGACCACCGGACTGACCGGGTCGAGGCCCCAGATCTTCCTTGGCGATCTTGACGTCCTGGCTGTTGATGACGCCGTCGCGATTGACGTCGGCGTCGAAATTGTAGTTCGAGTTCTCGGCGGTCATTCCGTTATCTTTCTTGATCGTCTTGAATGTCCGCCTTGGTGACCTGCCCGGTCCGGCGACGTCGCCCGGGAGATAAAAACCGACCAGGTACTGGCCGGTCGTCGCTCAAGCCCCTTGACCTGCACCGAGTAGTCCGCGGCCGGCTGCCCGTGTCGGAACCTTGAGGTCACCAGAACAGGCCGACGTGGTGGCGAATTGCCGAGCTTATTCGCCTTGGCGACCTTGGGGTCGTACTTGGCATGTTGGAGCTCGGATCGACGTGGCCTGAAGGATCCGTGACCGAGACGATCTCGGGCTTGAGCGTCGACGTCGTCGAGCTGCACGACGTCGCAGTCGCCGCGGCGATGTCGATGCCGAGGACGATGTCGCCGTTCTTCTTCGGCGTGGTGAACATCGTCGGATCGATCTTGAAGTCGATCGTTGAGACCTGGCCCGCCGTGGTGACCGTGCCGGGCATGATCGCGAACGTGCTTCCCTCGCCCGCGCTCAGGACCACGCGATCTTCGAGGACCTCGGGAGCCAGGCACAAGCGATGGCGCGTGCGGCGCAATTCCTTTGTAAGGTTCATAAGCCCTCCTTGGCCTGCAACCGAGTGGAACGTGAGGAATCGGCCGATCGACGATCGACCTGACAGGAAGAGTCCTCCGAACGGCAACCCTCCTGGTCGCCGGAATCGATTACTCTGTATTATCGTTACAATCGGCAATCTCGCATCAGAAAACCAATGAGTTTCCTGAAATCAGGACGTGACGACCGGCCGCGACTGACGATGCCGTGTTGAGATGAGACCTGGGAATCGGACGAGCCAGGGCTCGACGGCATGGCCGGAGCCGGCGTTTCGGACCGACGAGCCCAGACCCGCCAGGCGACCATCGCGTAGAGCACGACTCCCGCCCACAGAAACGAGCCATATCCCTGAGCGATCTCGTGCCCCTGCCCCTCGGCGAACAAACCGCCGACTTCCGTCGACGTGGCCGCCATCAAGACAAACGACAGCGCCCACGAGCCGACAAGCAGCATTCGAGATCGCGGACCGACACGCGACGAAAAGAATTCGCAAACGAGATAACTGTACGGAAGCAGGACCGTGACGTAATGGTGCTTCCAGCTCCGCTCCGAGACGAACAGCATCGTCAGAACGACAAGGGCGACTTCGCCGAGCAACCGCGGATCGCTCCGATCGGTCGTCTTGGTCCGGCACAAGAACGCGAGCAATCCCAGCAGCGAGAGACGCGACCGCCTTGATCAGATAGCCGACCATCCACGGGGGCAAGCGACGGTCAGGTTCAGGTCGAGATGAGTGTCGTAGCGGCCCTGGCCCGGCGTGCAAGTCCGTGAGCAGCCTGCATCAAGACGCCAGGAAATGACTGGTTGATCTCTTGCGGACTGGCCGCTCCCTTGACCACAAACGGTGTCACCATGCGCTGCCACCACATCCGCAGACACTCGCCGTTGAACTCGGTGCCGATCACCGCGCTGGGCACGATGAACAGGAATATCCCCAGCCCCAGCACGCCCCAGCCGACGGTCCGCCACGATCGTTTGTAGGCGAAATAAACGAAGAAGAGTGCCGGCGTCACCTTGTATGACGTCGCCAAGCCCAAGCAAGCAGCCCCGCACGCGATGTCGTACCCACGCCGCCAGGCGTAGAACATCGCCACGACCAGGAACAGGATCAACAGATTGTTGTTGCCGTGATGAAGATCGCCCAGGATCGGACGCAAGCTGAGCAGCAACACCAGCGACCGAAACATCGGCGGAAACAGCCGTGCCCGGCGGCCGCACGATCTGAAACAGCATGACCAGAGCCGCGGTCGTCAGCGCCACCTTGATCGCAAACCAGCACATCGCGCCGGCGACCGTGGGCAACACCATCAGCGGATAGAGCGTGATCGGCATGATCGGCGGATTGGGGAAGATCATCTTGTCGTAGATGTTCACCCCGGCCCAGAACTGCAGCACCTGGGGCCGCCAGCGCACGAAGGCGCTGCGATGATCGGCGGCCTTCTCATAGTAAAACGCCGCCGCGATCACGATGATCATCGCCCAGAGGACCAGAAGACCCAGTTCGATAGCCGATCAAGTCGACATGGCTCGTCTGGTTCCGGTGTCGATCGCTGGCACGGCATACCCCTTCCCTGGAGAAAGCCACGCTCACGCAATCCGCTTGCGTGTCTTGTATGAACCGCCGGCGATGGTCGGCCGAGAAACCGCGAGGCTAACGCCCAACGGGGAAATGGAGCTCGAGCTCGACACCGCTGGTCCCGGCAGGTGGTCGCAAACGGATAAACGGGACCGGATCGTCCTCCCGATACTCCGGCTCGTAGCGCGACCGACGGACTGGTCTTCAGATACGGCACGGAGTGATACCGCAGCAGCACCGATCCGTCAAGGCCGGGGGACAGGTCGTGACGCGAATTCGCCCCGGCGCCGCCTCAACTCGGCCACCCCCCTCGATGAAATCCCCCTCGAATCCCACGACTCGACCGATCAAGACCGTTCCGTCATCCTCGAGCACCTTCACCAGGTCGGGATTCTCCTGACAAAACCGCCGAGCATGCGGACTCCAGCATAATATGGCCGACGGGCGGTAAAGTTTGGCGTATCGGACAAAATAGGCGCGATCCCAGTCGGCTCGGCCGAAGAGCTTTCCTTCGCCGAACTGGGTGAAGTTGGTCTTCAACGATGCGTGGAGATAGGGACCGCCGATCACCTCGACGCCGGTTCGCTCGGGCAGAAGTCCGCTGAACCGCCCGCCTTGAAACGGATCGGCGAATGCCGGGAAGGCCTTTACCCCCCTCTTCATACAGCAATCGCTCGCCGGGCTGGACGTGGCGCTTGACACGGTCGACGACCCAGAGCAAGCGCGGCGACGGGCGGCTCGACAGGAACGGCTCGACCCGACGCAGCGGACGAGACAGCTCGCCCCGCAGACCGAACTCGACTCAGGCCGAGTCGAGCCGACGATTGAGCGGATAGCCCAGCATGCGAATACCGAGCACGGCAGCCCGGCCATCACCCATCGATCAAGGTGGTCGACTCCGGCGAACCGACCCGAGCTCGCCGCAACAGCTCGTCGAGCCCGCCCCGCCGGCAACCGCCAGCGCCGTGTAGCAAGCGTAGGTGTGCCGCCCGGGCTGCAAGAAATCGAGCGCCCGCGAACGCTCCGGCCAGGTATCCCCAGAACAGCCCGGCAGCGCAGAATCCGAAGAAGGCCCAGCCCTGCGCTCGGCTCGCGCCGCCAGATCAAGAACAGGCCCGGCAAGCCCGCAGCCAGCAAGATGCTCTGAACCGGCGACTCCGGAATTCGACGATCTGCAACCAGCCGGCGACCACCCCCTCGGGATGGGTGAACGCGAAGCCGCTCTCGCCCTTCGTCGAGGCCAGCCAGATCCCCGGCAGCCACCAGAACGCGTTGACCGCCAGCACGATGACCGGAATCATCCAGACCGCCAGGTGAGACCATGCTGTCAGCCGACGAGCTGGCTCCGAGGACGGGACTGTCCGAGTGGCCGCCCGGCGCTGTCGAACGCGCGATCGGCGCGGGCAGCACGGCCGATTCAGCGAACGACGCTGCGACGTAGGCGAGGGCCGCCGCCGGTACGATCGACCATGGCCGTGGTGAGGTGAACAGAGAAACGCCAGGCTCATCAGGACCGTTGCGACGAGCCAGTTGAACGTTCCGCCGCTTGACAAGGAACCGAGCGAACGCGCCCGTCGCCGCCAGTCCCACGGGGATCGCCAGAAAGTACGGCAGCATCCCCAGGTCACGTAGTTGATCGGGAAGTCGGTCCAGATGTAGAGCAGATCGAGCAAGACGGCGATCGCCGCTCCCGCCGCGGGAACTCGCCACAGGACGCACGCCAGGGCGATCAGCCAGGGAACCGCCGCCGCCGAGATCAGCACATAGATCTTGTAGGCGAACTCGGGGCGGTTGCCGCCGAATACCGCGACCACCAGTTCGGGTAGTGTCGACGACGACGGGAAAACGACGCTCTTGGCATAACCCGCCATGAAGCTGGGGTCGTAGCCGGCGGTCGTCCACGAAGATCTTGAGGAACGACCGGGTCACAAGCGCGGTGTGATAATAGAGGGGGTGGTCGTCGCGCCAGAGCGGCCAGCCGTTGGTCAGACCCGCTCGCCCACCCAGGCCCCACCAGATCGCCAGCCCGTGCAGCGAGCACAAGACGACGATCAGGGCTCGGGCGAGCCATTTGCCGGATCGAGGCAGGCGACGCTGAGCGAATCTGCGCTCGCGTCCGTCCCGGAGTCTGCATCGACTCGGCGGGCCGGAGACGGTGTTCTGATCGTCCGGTCGGCGAGTGGAATCGGTGTCGAGGTCAACCACGAACGTTCAACCATCCGGTCGTCTCACGATCGTGCGCGCTACCGCCGGCATCGATTGCGGCCCGCAGGATTCGAACCTGCAACCAAGGGATTCAAGGGCCCTCGCGTTTCCACGAGGCTTGGACTATCTCATCCTCCTCATCACGTCATCGCCACCTGATTCCACGAGCAAGTCTGGCCAGTGAAGCGGATGCCGAGATCGTCAAGAGGAGGCCGGGCGCTCGCGGCGGGGATTATTGTTGGGACTCACCCCGCTAGTCTCTGAACCTTCCTGGCCACCTGAGCCCGGCCAGGCTAGGCTGCGGATTGCCGTGCCTGACAGCGTCACACCTACAAGAGGCAAGACGCTCCCGGTTTAGGTTTCCCGCAATTCACCCGGTTCGCGGTCGAAGGTTACCCTCCGCCGCCACCTTTTTCTGATGAGTCCCCTGCTCTGCCGTTGAGCTAGGGCCGCTCTGCCTAGACGCCTTTCATCTTGGCCGACGGAGGTCGTGGAAAACAAGACGAGCCCAGCGATACGTCGACACCGGCTCTCGCAGCGCGATCAGTTCGATGAGCCGCTCATCGCCATATCGCGGGAGGACATGTCGGACGCCGATCGGATTTTGGCCAGCCGGATGTTGTAGGCGATCCGGCACAACTTCATCGCCTCGATGGCGAGATACGTCATGTCGACTTCCCACCATCGCAGTCCGTGGCGGGCCGATGTCTGGTAGGCGTGGTGGTTGTTGTGCCAGCCTTCGCCGTAAGTCAAAAGGGCGACCCACCACAGGTTCGTCGACCGGTCGCGGGTGGGATGCGAGCGATAGCCCCAGACATGGCTCGCCGAATTGACCAGCCACGTCGAGTGCAGCACGAAGACCGTGCGGACAAATCCCCCCCAGACCAGCCAGCTCATGCCGCCGAGGCGTACAGAACGGCCAAACAACAACAATGGGAAAACGAAGTGGTAGCGCTCGAGCCAGCGATGAACGGGGTCTTTGTAAAGATCTGGGCACCACTTCTGGTAAAACTCCGGCGTGTGCTCCGTGTCCTCGCCAACCCTCATCCACCAGTACATGTGCGCCCAGAAGAAGCCGCGGAGCGGCGTATGCGTGTCGTCTTCCTCATCGGAGTGAGCGTGGTGCTTGCGATGGTCCGCGACCCAGCCGATCGGCCCTCCTTCCGATGCACACGCTCCAATCGACGGTCAAGACGTATTCGAGCCACCGGGGCCGCAGGGCAAAGCTGCGATGCGTCAACAGGCGATGATAGGTCATGCAGATCCCGATCCCACCGGTCAACCAGTGCAACAGAAAGCATAGGGCCAGACCCGACCAGGAAAAGTATGCAGGGACGAACGCGAGCAAGGCGCCGACGTGTATCGCTCCGATCCAGATCAAGGAAGGCCAGGCAAGCCGCTCGGGCGCCGGTAACGCGGTGGTCGTTGTCGTCATAATCAACCTTTGGTCCTAAACATCGCGAAGGTTCGACTGAGGGAAAAGCAGGCTCGGCGTCCCATCTTAGGGGATTGGGGCCGACTGTTCGCTCGGATTGTAAGGCGGTATGCACCAGGGGTTACGGATTCGCGTGGCGGCGATTCAAACTCGATCGCAAGCTGCATCCAACTGGCCACAATGGTTTAATTGGGTCAACGCCGTAAATCAAGCCCCATCATGTTCAACTTACAAAACCCTAACTTACATGGACGCCGCGAGGGGCCAGAATCGCTCATTACCACTCGTTTTCCGCGCCCATTGCCGCGCGTCCACCGACGCGAATCTCCAATAATGCTCAAGCTTCTCCAAACCGCCAGAGTCTCGTGGCTTGGTTCCATCAATCCATTTAAGCATTAATCCGGTAAGGATGGCGGCCTCTTGGTAATCGGACTTCATCATCTTTCGGCCGAGCATGATCTTTCGGCCGAGCATGTTAACATGGAGTTTTGTTGTCTGTTTGACTGTACCGTCACGGTTGCAACATGGCGGGGTGGTAGTCGCTCCCACCTTGGCGACCGATGAAGCTCAAGTGCCGACCCGAAGACTTCCGCGTGGAGGAGTTGCCGGTCACGTCGCCAACGGCGGCTGGCCGCTACACGTTCTATCGCCTGACCAAGCGGAATATCGGCACAATCGAAGCGGTGCAAGCAATCTGCCGACAGTGGAATCTTGCGGGCGCAGGGTGAGTTATGGCGGTCTCAAAGACCGGCATGCCGTTACGATCCAGTATCTGACGATCGCCGATGGTCCGGCCAAACCGCTCAACGCGGCGAACTTCACGCTCGAACCGATAGGTCGACTGTCACAACCTTATGGGCCGAATGACTTTCGTGGGAACCGTTTCCAACTTATCCTCCGCGACATGACCGTCGCTGACGTCGACTGCGCTGCAACCGATATTCAATCGCTCGCGCGTGACGGACTGCCCAACTATTTTGACGACCAGCGGTTCGGGTCGGTAGGCTATTCCGGACAATTCATCGCTCATGCCTGGTTGCTCAGCGATCACGAGCGTGCGCTCAAGCTGGCGCTGGCGGAGGCCAATCCCTTTGACCGTTCGGCGGCCAAGGCACAAAAGGCGATCCTCCGCGAATGGTGGGGACATTGGACCGAAGCCAAGGCTCGCCTCGAACGCTCGTCCGCTCGAAGTATTGTGACATATCTCGTGGATCATCCCACCGATTTCCGGGGCGCGTTCGCGCGCCTGCGTCGCGAGTTTCGCACACTGTACTTCTCGGCGTTTCAAAGCCATCTTTGGAATTTGATCCTGGCCCGATGGATCGAGCACAACACCAGCGCCGACCAGCGTGTGATCCTCGAGCTCAAGGTGGGTACGCTGCCGTTTCTTCGCAACCTCAAGCCAGAGCAGGTTGACGTCCTACGCAAATCGGCAATTCCGTTGCCATCGTCGCGCACGCCTCAACCGGTCGGGGCGCTGGGCGAGATAATAAAAGAAGTACTTGATGGCTTTAAGCTCGATTGGCACGACTTCAGGGTGAAACATCTGAAGGATGTGTTCTTTTCCAAAGGTTCTCGACCGGCTATGGCTTTTGCCGAGCTTCGTGAGTTCTCTGCGACCGACGACGACTTGCATCCGGGTCGTCGAGCTGTGCATGTCGGGTTCGATCTGGCCAAGGGTTCCTACGCCACGATCCTGGTCAAACGGATCACCGATGCAGTGGATTAACTTGCAATGATCCTCGAAGTGCTGTTTGAAGATAACCACTGCCTGGCCGTCAACAAGCCTGCCGGATTGCTATCGCAGGGGGATGGCTCGAAGGCGACCTTGCCTCGTTGATGTGGCCACGCACTATCTGAAAACGCGGTACGCAAAACCGGGGAACGTCTATGTGGGGCTACTTCACAGGCTGGACCGCCCAACTTCGGGCGTCGTTTTACTGGCCAAGACCAGCAAGGCTGCTGGCCGGCTGTCGGCCCAGTTTCGTTCAGGGACGATCGCGAAGATTTACTGGGCCATCGTGGAAGGGACGATCAATGAACATGAAGGAGAATGGGTCGACTTGATCGAAAAAGACCACCAGAGCAATCGTTCGGGTGTCGTGGACGAGGCAAGTTCGTCGTCCAAGGAAGCACGGGTCGCGTTCCGCGTGCTGAGCTCATCGGGCAACTTGACCAAGCTCGAGCTGCGGCCGATGACCGGTCGGAGCCATCAACTTCGGGTCCAGCTTGCACGGCGGGATCTACCCATCGTCGGCGATGGCAAATATGGTGCGACGTCGTCGGTTGAACGCTCTTGATGGACATTTCAGGATTGGGCTGCATGCCCGGCAGTTGACTTTCATTCACCCGACACGCCAGGAAGCGATTTCGGTCGATGCGCCGGTGCCGGCAGACTGGCCCGAGCTTTCGCGAGAATGGTGGACGTGAGGGTGCGGCTCCAGTAAGCCAGGGGCAGTGTCAAGCCAGTGACAACCATCGCCGCCAAGGGACGCCAGGCCACCGATTCCGACGAAATGGGGGGTGCCGACGGCTGGTGTCGCCGACGCTTGCCCGCTGGAGTCGACTGTTTCCATGGCATTCTGGACGGGGGCATCCACGGCCGGGCTCGCAATCTTTTGATCGGCAGCCGCTGGCGTTTGCGGCTGGGCGGCTGATGTCGTGCGAGGCTCTCCGATGCCGGCGACGTAGCCAGTGGCGGCCTCCCAGTAGTTTTTGTTGGTCAACCCCAGCTCTTCGGCTTCACGGCGTGCGATTTGATGGTCGACGTGATCGATGGTGATCCGCCTGATGTACCAAAGAGTGCCGGCGCGTGTCCCGTCGGAATCAAAAAAAAAGAGTGGGCGAGCTTCCCCAGCGGCGATTTCGAAGTTGAACCGATCGACGTGTCCACGATCGATCTTTTTTAGACTGATCGGCAGCGCCACGTAGCGAAGGCCCAGGTTGGTGACCTCGGCGATGAACTCAGGCGGGACCTCCGAAGTTTCTCGCAGATCGAGGACCGTGCGATACCCTTTCTCGACAAGCCACTTCAGACCGTCGGTCACCGGAGCGCTGCCCCCGGCAAGCTTTAAATCGACCGCTACGAATCGCTTGATTCCCGGGCCAACGCTGGCTGATGCCGGAGACTGTGCGGTGACCGGAGCCGCCGTTGTCATGTTTGATGGCTCGGCCGAGGGCGCCGAGCTTCCGCGATCGATGGTGGGCTTTTTCTCATCTTCGGACGCCGGTTTGGCGGTGCGATCAGCAGCGGGAGGTTCCGGAGGACCTGCGGCGGATGTGGTCACGTCACCCGGCAAATCGAGCGGCGGTAGATGATCCAGCGGGTCCTGCGCGTTGGCATCGTTTGAGGTGGATTGTGTTGGCGTCTGGGCCGACCGCGAGGTCGGCTCAGACGTCGAGACCAGCGTCTTGGTCAGGTTGTCGTTTCGTTGCCGCGCAATCCGCGATCCGAAATCGGGGCGACGCGTTTGATAACTTTGTTTGGTGGACGACGAGGTAGACGCACCATTCGCCGGTGGCGGGACTACCTTGGACTTGGGGATTGGATCGAGCGAATCCGATGGCGCGTCAGTCGGCGCGGGGAAGACCGACGATGGTGTTGAGCTCGATGCCGGTCCCGACGGGTACGTGGGAATCGCCCCCGGAGTAACGACGGCCGCCGGCGCCGCGTATTCCACCGGGGCATCTGTGACAACTCCCGAGCCGCAGCAACCACCGTTGCTCCGGTTGAAGACTCGGGCCGACAAACGGCCGAAGAAGCCACAGGGGCTTAAGAGACCGCTGCCGCTACCGCAATTACTGAACGGACCGGATTGACAGCCGCTTTGCACGACGGTCATGCCGGTGATAAGCCAAAGGGCGGCCCAGCGGCCGCGGCGGCCAAGACCGCCAAGCGGCTTCCCGCGCGCCCTGCCGCCCGGTTGTAACCAACCCAGACGAAACATTCTGAGGTTCTCCTGTTCTCTGACACCGCCGGCGCATCGTGGAAAGCCCATGCCGGCCGCCAAGAACGCATCTCGACGTCGCGGTTGGAACATTCGTTCGTCATTCGGTTCGCGAAGACGATGCACATCGGGAGGCTCGGGGTGCCGACTCAAAGGATCGGTGAAAGTTCCCAGGAGCGACGACATGGGGTCCGGGCGATACGAACATGCCGTCTTTGCCGCTTGCCCTGATTATTCAATCGGCCTGCAGCAAAGAGGTCATTTCGATCGTTCGATCCCATCGACGCAACAATATGGAAACTCTATTGACAACCCTTCAATTTAGGGGCATCGATGAAACTTAGCCGACAATCCTTCGGTTGCCAAAGAAACCGAACGATTTCTAGAATGGGTTGTTGTGTCTATCTCTTGCAGTCGCTAAATCGCTCAAGGCTCCTATTCCACATGGGGATTACGCCGTCCGACCATCGCATCCACCCGGCAGAGTCCCCGCAATCCTCTTCACACTGGTTTTGGAAGGCGGCGGCCATCGGGTGCGTCGCTTTGTGCGTCTTTGCGTCGGACTTGTCCGCGAAACGCTTTGAGGACGAGGACGCATACATCTCGCAAAGCTACTACTCCGACCTTTTCTTCGCGCGCCATTTCCATGATCATGCCTGGATCGAATTCCCCGCCTACGATTTGCAACCACTGCCAAAGTATATGATTGGGTTGTCGCTGCGGTTCGCCCATTTGCCGGTGTCGGCTCCTCGGGATGCCGTCGATTGGTACCGCAACTACAAGACCTTTGGGACTCATCCGACACTGATTGTGGCGCGTTTGTCGTTTATCGCATTAGGAGCGATGGGAGTCGTTGCGATCTTTGCATGTGGAACCTTGCTTAAAGATTGGCGTGTGGGTGTAGTCGCCGCCTTCTTGTTGACTCTCAATCCCCTGTATCGTTTGCACGCGCACCGAGTGATGTCCGATACGCCGTGCGAGGCTTTCATGCTGGCGGGCCTCGCTTTTTTTCTATGGACCTGGCGGCGGACCTGGAGCGGAAGGATCGATCTCGCCGACTTTCTGGTCTCGTGCATGGCCGGGTTTTGCTTGGGACTATCGCTCTTGTGTAAGTTCAATGGGTTCCTGGGACTCATCATTATTGCGGCATGGACCGGGCTAAACTTGCTCACACCCAAGCTTGACGTAAGTCGGAAGCTGGCGATCGTCGGGCAACCTATCATGGCATTCATCGCCGCGCTGGTGATCGCCATCGGCTTGAATCCGTTCATGACGGCAAAACCGCCCGGGCCCGCGCCCCGAGACGGAGCCGAACTTGCCCGCATGAACATCTGGGAACGATTTAATTTTCAGGTGAAGCACCGACTCAGGTTATCCGAGGATCAGAAGACGCACTTTCCCAATGATGCCCTAGAAACCCTTGCCGACAAAGCCAAGGTTGTGGTCGTCCAAGGCTTTGGCCGATTCGGCCCCTTCGGGCCCAGCGATTCTGATTCGACCGTGCGCTTCGACTTCCGCCAAGACTGGGGGGCGATCATCTGGGTGCCCTATGTATTGCTGGGATTGGCCGCGTCAATTCGGTTGGGTTTCGTCCAGTATCATAGCGGTCAAGCGCCAACTGCAGTTGCACTTGTGATCTGGACAGCCTTGGGCTGGGTCGTGGTGACGCTCTATATACCGATGGCCTGGAATCGCTATTTGCTGCCGATCCAGAGTGGCAACGCGTTGTTGGCGGCGCTGGCGGCTGCGACAGTCTGGGACAAACTCGCCGGCCGCGACTCGCTTGCCGACACCGGGACATGACAGGTGCGCGACATTATCGACCGGCCAGCATGCTGGGTATTCCTGATTCTTCTGTTCAGCTACGCGTTTTTCTGGCACTCGCGTGACTGGAACACCGCGAGCCGTCTGATGCTCACTTACGCCCTGGTCGATCGCGGTACGGTCGCCATCACGGGGCTGGAACAACAAACCAACGATAAAGCATCGCTTGACGGCCAGTACTACTCGGACAAGTTGCCTGGCTTTTCGCTGTTGGCGACGCTGCCATATACGGTGGCGAGATGGGTCTTTCGACTCCCAGGGCACCCGCTCAATGTCGCTGCGTTCCCTTTCTGGGCCGCCGACTACTGGGTTACCCTTGGCACGTCAGGACTCGCGACGGCGGGCATCGGATCGCTTCTCGTCTTGTGGGCACGAGAACTGGGATGTCGGCCCGGGCGAGCTATGATACTCGGGCTCGCCTACGGATTGGCGACTCCAGCATACGTTTATGCTACTTTGGCATATGGCCATCAGGCCTCGGCGTTCGCGCTTTTCACCTCGTTTTTCCTGATCTGGCGACAGCAACACTCGCGCGACACTTTGCTCCTTGTTCTTGCGGGCTTCCTGGCCGCTTATGCCGCGGTGATCGAGCTTCAGGTTGGGCCAGTGTCGGCGATCCTCGGGCTTTATCTTTTGGCGCAATGCCTACGCAGCCAACGTGGTCCCGATGCACTTGCGTACTTCGCGATGGGAGCGGTGGTCCCGACCCTGATCTTGCTGGCCTATAACCAGCTTGCCTTCGGCTCCCCCTTTGATATGGGCTACTTTCATCACGCCACGAAACAATTTGCAGATGTCCATAACGCCGGCAATCCGCTCGGCCTGAGGTTCCCCGATCGCTTCTGGCGCAAGCTTTTGGCCGTGCTCTGGGGTCGATACCGGGGCCTTACGTTCTACGCGCCGATCTTGCTCTTAACCGTGCCCGGTTGGATCGTCTTGTTCGTACGGAGGTGCTGGGATCTGGCGATCGTAACTCTACTCGTTGTCGTTGCCGTCGTGCTCGTGAACCTGTTCTACCCCGAGTGGACGGGCGGCTGGTCTACCGGTCCGCGGTTGCTCCTCCCCATGATTCCGTTTGCCATGCTCGCCGTGGCCGCGCTGCTGGCGCGAGAGTCACGGATCGCGCCTCGCGACGATGGCGGCGCTTTTGCTCGCCGTTTTTGGCGCGGTCGAGATGCTGCTGTTCCAAGGGGCGAGCGGGAGAATTCCTCACTTCGTAAACGATCCACTGGTTATGGACGTCTGGCCGCGCTGGATTGGCCAGGCACCGATTCTTGATCGCAATCTCGTTTCGCTGGCGGCGCCTGAACTCTTATCTCGACTGCCAGGCGGATGGCAGGCCGCTCAATTCTTGCCATTGGTGCTGGCACAGGCTGTCGCGATCGCTGGCGCTTTCGCGATCGCGAGTCGCCAACACCAATGTCGAAGCAGTGAGCCGATTGAGCCGGCAACGAAACTCGTGCGCGCACCGTCAACGAGTTCCTAGACCTGCGTATTGATCAGCAGCAACACCGTTGTCGCTGCGACCAGCAAGCCCAGGATCCAAAGGCTTAATCGGATGGAATGAGACCATATCCGTGGCCACGACTCGTGACGAGAAGCCGAGTAGACGACGCTGATGGCACCGACCAACGGCAGAATCAACCAGTAAACTTGAGCGGACAGTGTCATACAGACGCCCCCGCCTTGAGTTCACTTGGCGCCAGCCCTGCGGAGGGCGACGGCGATTCATCCTCGAGTTCTAGGTAAGCCGGACCCTCATAGGCGTCGTAGATTGCCAGGATATTGAGCAGACCGGCCACAGTCGTGTAGATCGTGCCGATTTCGACCAGTTTGCCCAACCGGGGATGAAGTCCGTTTAAGACTATCTGCGAAGGCTCCGCCAGAAAACCCCACAAGATCGGGGTGTGGCCGAAGTGATCTAGAGTCCCCTGAATCAAGGCTGGCAGTGCAGGCAGACCGACGAAGAATTGCCCAAGATAGTAGATGCAGAATTTCTCGGGATTGTTGAACGGGTTGATCCAGCGCCAGTAAACAATCTTCCCCTCTCCCATCACCATGCCCATCACATACAACCCAAGGATGCAGGAAGCATAAAGTATCGCTTTGCCTTTTCGACCCTGGTAGTAATGGCCCCAACCCGGTATCAGCCAGGCCAGGAACGCGGCTTTGAGGGGGTTGCGGAGAGGAACGGTCGGCTCGTTCATGGGACTCGGATCGGCCTCCTGATGCGCATGCGGGAAAATCGGCGGCCCGATTAGCACTCTAACGCTATGCCACTTCGATGCTATCACGAAGCGAATCGGCGAATCTACCCCGATACCATTAGGGGGTTCGATACCGACGCGTCCGTTGCGGTGGCCAGCGCGGTCGCGTCGACCAGATCTGGGGGAATCGCTTCCAGCCCGCGTGCAGCCCCGCTGATGAGGCAGTGGAACGCGAGTTGCTCAAGTTTCCGCGGCACACCCAGCGATAGCGCGTGAAGCCGAGTTATTGCTCGGGGCGTGAAGATGCCGTCGGAATTGCCCGCTTGTTCGAGTTTGGCCGCCAGGAGTCGTTCTGCCTGGGATCTTGTCAGACGCTCCAGCCGGATCGGGAGTGACCAGGCGTCGATGCCGGCCGAAAGTGCAGTTGTGGTGTTTCGTTCGATCAAGATGATCGTGAGATCGCAGTTCACGGCCAACCCGAGGCGAGCCAGAGATTCAAGATCGCTGAGAACCGTTGTGCCGACCTGATCGTCGCAGTCGTCAACGACCAGCACCAATTGACAACCCTCGAGCGACGCCAGGCGTAACCCCCTTTCGAGTGCCCGCCATGAGCCGAGCCGGCTCGACTCCCGACCCACTCGTTGTATAAGCCACTCAGCGAACGCTGCGAACAAGAGTTTCCCATCATGGGGACAGACGATCGACGCAAATCGGCGGCGTGGATTTTGTGACTCGACACGCACCTTGCGTAGAACCGTCGACTTTCCCATTCCCGCGGGGCCTGTCAAAACTGCCAGCCGCCGCGAGGCTTCGATCGAGAACAAAAGACGCGCGACGGCTTCGTCGTGAGAGGGCAGCGAAACATAAGATGAATCAGATTCAGCAAATGGGTCTCGTGACAGACCCCAATGACTCATCCACACGTCGTTTCTGCTCCTCTCCTGGCCGAAAACGAAACGCGATAAGTTCTTGAAGCAGCCCAAACGCTTCAAACCGAGTAAACCGAAGGGCTCGGCGGCGTCGACAGCGTCGCGTTCTACCCCTACGATCGGATAGGATGAGACCCGATCTTTGGCCCGTTTCGGAGAACGGTGTGTCCGCTCGTTTTTACAGCCCTGACGCTCCGCACGACGGTAAGCTGTGTCTAGTAGCCGACGAGGCAAGACACCTGAGCCGCGTTTGCCGGTTTGGTCTCGGCGATGTCGTTGAGGTCTTCGATGGCAAGGGGAGCGCGACCCGTGCGCAAGTTGTCAGAATAGACAAAGACTGCGTCGAACTTACCGTCGTGGGCCCCGCGATGCCAGATCGCACGGCTCCCCTCCGTCTCACGCTGGCATCGGCGGTCCCCAAAGGCGATCGATTCGACTGGCTCGTTGAAAAGCTGACCGAATTGGGTATTGAGCGGTTGATCCCGATAGTGACCGAGCGTTCGGTGGTGGCGCCGGGCGCCTCCAAGCTCGAGCGGATCCGTAAGGCGATCGTTGAGGCGTCCAAGCAGTGTGGGCGCAATCAGCTAATGGTGGTCGATCCCCTTTCGCGGTGGGAACATCTTGTGGGAATTTGCGCAAACGCGATCAAGCTCATCGCTGATCCCACCGGAATTCAGCCGCGACGATGGCCCGCGATCACTTGCGGGAGCAACGTGGTCTTCGCCGTAGGACCCGAAGGTGGATTTACCGAACAGGAACGACTTATCGCCGACCAGATGGGATGGCTCGCGATCAGCTTTAGCGTCAATACGCTCCGAATCGAAACCGCCGGATTGGCCGGCTGCGCTGCCCTGCTGACACACGTCAAGGAACCGGATTCATGAGCATTAGTGTCGAAGTAATGAAGATGTTTGCGCTGGCGCTGTGGCCGGTATTTGTAGTGGTTTATTTGGCATCGGCGGGGGGCTGATCATCGTCCCCGCCCTCGTCTTAATTTTCGGCTTTGACACCAAGACCGCGATTGGAACGTCGCTATTCGTCATCTTGCTACCAACGGGTTTGCTGGGCGTGTGGCAATATTGGAAGAATGAAGAGCTGAGGATTTCCGCTGGGTTTTGGATCGCTTTGGGGGTATTTTGTGGCGCCTATTTCGGTGCGATCGCGGCGGGCGCGGTCACAGCGGCCACTATGAAGCGGCTGTACGCGGTGTTTCTGTTCGTCGTAGCGATGTATTTCCTGTTGGCACCGAGGGAGTGTCACGGCGACCCACGGAGCCTAACCAGTCGAAACCATCGGCGACGGGCCCATCCTAGTCCACGTTTTCACGTCGTCCACTGACCGCCCGACTTGTCCTGGTAGATCGACCAGACGAAGCCGTCGGGATCGCGGAGCGCAAACTCGCGCCATCCCCAGTTCTGATCGGTCGGTTCGCCCGAGATGGCTCAGGATCGCCCCTTCGTCCATGCAATGCTGATAAAACGCATCGACGTCGGGAACCTGAATTTGCAGATGAATTCCGACGCCGACGCGAGTGTCGGTGAATTCATCGGCGTGCGGCTCCTGGGGATGCAGCATCAGGGTGAAGTGGCCGATCCGCAAGATGGCCAGGCTGTATGGTGCCTCCCTCTTCTTCGGCGTGGACCTGAACGATCTCGGCCCCGACGACCTCGTTGTAAAACTCGAGCGACCGGCGAACGTCCTTGACGTACAGGAAGACGCTCGTGACACGGGCCGCCATTCCTACCCCCTCTCATCTCGACGACTTCGGATGACCGAAATGAAGTGCAACTCCGGGAGATTAACCCGAACCGCGATTTCTGACAATCGAAACCGCGAATGGCGAGTCTCACGGGGCCGCGAAGAAATCCACAGTTTGGCGGATGCCGGGCAAAAGATAGCCGACCGCCGAGTAATGGCCGCAGTCGTACCAGTGGATCGGCGGCCGGCCGGCGGCCTCCCAGAGCAGCAACGTCGAGGCGGGCGGAACGACCTCGTCGACCTTGCCCGCGATCATCATGAGGCGCTTGCCCTTCAGGCCGTCCGCATAGGTCAATGGATCGAATGGGTCGGTCAGTGTCTTCAGGTCTTGTCTGGTGCGGCCGGACTTCGATCCATTGCTTGCGATAAGCCGCCCCCTCGGGCATCTCCCAGAGGATCGTCGCCAGGTCGCCCCCGGCCAGCAAGAACGCCCCTTCCCGGATCGCCGGGTCGACCGCGGCGGCCAGTGACGAAACGATTCCTCCCAGGCTGATTCCCGAAACTCCGAGCCGCTGGCGGTCGACGTCCGGGCGAGCCGCCAGCCAGACCGCCGCCCGCCGCACGTCGCACACAGCCTGGCGCATCGCGGTCATCGATCCGCTCGATGTCCGCCGACAGAAACCGCTTCGCAGCGCTGTCCCTCGCCCGCCGGGCCTGCGCTCGCCGTAATAAGGAAGCTTGACGAAAAGGGCCGCCACTCCCGCGATCGGCCAGCCGCGCCGCCATGTAACGCGACAAGCGGAAAATCCGCTCCCAGAATGTGCAAGACGATGACTCCGGGCCGCTTCGGGCCGAAGCCCACCGGGAGCAAAATACTCGGCGTGAACCATGTTGTTTTCGACGTCGGGCGTCTCGATCGGCGATGGAAAGCGCAGCTTCGAGACCGTGTACCGCGGCGTCGACATCACCGGTTCCAGCTCGTACGAGAAAACCGCCGGCTCGAGCCGGAACCGCTCCGGGAACCGACGATTCCTGCGACCGCAGGACGAAACGTCGACCTCCCCTTTTTCGTCGATCGGTGCACCCAGACTCAAGCATGAAGGACAAGAACAGAGGCCGTTCATGAATCGATCGCGTCCCTTCATGACTGTGCCTTCGATTCACAACGGTCGAAGCTCGACTGGATATCGATCTTATTCCGATTTCGAATCTGCGGTTAATGTCTGTTCTTCCGAGCGGCACCGGTCTGACTCACGAATTCGAGCATGCGGAAAACGACGCCACCGGCGACCGACTCCGCGATTGTCCCGATCCGATTTGCAGCTGACCCATGGGAAAGGGAGTTCCCGGTTGATGATCCATTCGCCAGCCGGCTCACGGACTGCAACCCTCACGAGTGTGCATCATCAAGCCCAGCTCGCTGGGAGATGTCGTTCACGCCTTGCCCATTCTCGCGGCCTTGCGCGAACGCTGGCCTTCAGCCCATCTTGCGTGGGTGGTCAATCGTCCGTTTCAGGGCTGTGCTCGAAGGTCATGCCGATCTCGACGAGCTGATCGTCTTCGACCGAGCTGGCACAGAGCGTCGATCCACTGGGGATCGGTGCGACCTCTAGTCTGTTTCAGAAGCTGCGCCGCGGCCGGTTTGACCTGACGATCGACTTGCAGGGCCTGCTCCGCTCGGCACTCATGACCGCGGCGACGAGGGCCAAGGTGCGCGTCGGGGTGGCCGATGCGCGCGAAGGCGCGCGCTGGTTCTACACCGACGTGGTCGACGCGCCGCGGCTCGGGCTGCACGCGGTGGAGCGCGTCCAGCGCGTCGCCGGTGCCTTCGATGCCGATGCCTCGAAGCCGCGGTTCAATCTGCCGATCCGAGAGGCCGACCGCGGTGGGCGAGAGAGGTCCTGGCGGGCGTGCCGTCGCCCAGGATCGTGCTCAACGTGGGAGCGCGATGGGAGACCAAGCGCTGGCCGCCCGAGCATTTCGCCGCGATCGGCCGCCGCGCCGTCCAGGAATTCGGCGCGGGCTTGATCGCCGTCGGCTCGGCCGGCGACCGGCCGCTCGTCGATCAGCTCGTGCGAGCGTTGGGCCCGGTGCCGATCCTCGACCTCTGCGGCCGGACCAGCCTGCTCGAGCTGGCGGCGTTGGCGGCCGAGTCGGACCTGGTGATCTCCAACGACACCGGCCCGCTCCATCTGGCGGCAGCGGCCGGGGCGCGCGTGGTCGGCATCTACACCTGCACCAGCCCCGGCTCACCGGCCCGTTCGGCCCGCGAGTCGCCACCGTCCAGAGCTGCGTCTGGTGCGCTCCCAGCTTCATCAAGAAATGCCACCGGCTGGACTGCATGACGGAGCTGACGCCGAACCGCGTTTGGCCGACCGTCAAGGCCCAGCTCGAACAGGCCGATGACGTCGCCGGGCAGAGTCGCGCCAGGTCTCTGCCGGAACACGGCATCAGTCCCAATCGTCGATCGGCAGCGGCGCCGCAGGCCGTTTCGATCTGCTGAGTTGATCGAGCGAGTGATGCGGATCTGGTCGAATCGGACTGCAGCATATCCTCGACGGGCTCGAGCACATTTCGGTGGTGACGAGCTGGCCGACCAGACGTCGGCGGTAGTCATCCGCGATCGTCCGGCGTTTGACTCGCCGATCTCCGACGATGGGGACGTGGGGTAACGAGACCGGCCGGCGGCGATCGAGCAGGTGGCCGACGTCGAAGCGTTCACCGATGTAGTGCCGGCGAACGTCGGGGTTGCTGAGGATCTGTTCGCGGTTTCCGTAGGCGAACACGCGCCCCTCGCGGATCAGGTAGCAGCGATCGGTGACCTCGAGCGTCTCGCGGAACTGGTGGTCGGTCAAGAGGATGCCGATGTTGTACTGCTCGACCAAGTGCGCGGATCTGGTCCTGGATCTCGGTGACGGTCTTGGGATCGATGCCGGCGAACGGCTCGTCGAGCATGATCATCTTGGGTTCGGTGATCAGCGACCGCGCGATCTCGAGCCGCCGGCGCTCGCCGCCGGAGACGCGGTTGGCCTTGGTCTTGCGGATCTTGGTCAGGCCGAACTGGTCGAGCAGCTCGTTCTGGCGGTCCTTCCGCTGCTTGCGGGTCATGTGCGAACGCGTCTCGAGGATCGCCATGAGGTTGTCCTCGACCGACAACTGCCGGAAGACGCTCGAATCCTGCGCCAGGTAACCCATGCCGGCACGGGCGCGGAGGTACATTGGCAAGCGTGTGACGTCGCGGCCGTCGAACATGACCGTGCCGCCGTCGGCGTCGATCAGGCCGATCGTCATCCGGAAGCTGGTGGTCTTGCCGGCGCCGTTGGGCCCGAGCAGGCCGACGACCTCGCCGCGCTCGACTTCGTAGTCGACGCCGTTGACGACCTGGCGGCGGCCGTACCACTTTTCCAGTCCGCGGACTTGCAAGCAGGGGCATCGCTCGATCCTCCTTGATCGCGTCGCGGTCGAAAAGCTCACACGAACAGGCAAAACCCGCCGGCGATATGATCGTCAGAATCAGCGGATCCACTTCATGCGTTCAAAATAAGGCCGGAAGGGTATGCGGAAATCATGGGTCAACCGCGATGTCGGGCCAGAGCGGAACCCCATGCGGCCAGTAAACATAAAACGCCTTGCCGGTCAAGAGCTGGCGAGGAACCTCCCAGGACTTGCGGTCGGACTCGGTCCCATGCCGAATCATCCGTCCCCCAGCCGCGGCTATCCTTGCTGCAAGGGCTGTTGTCACCCATCATGAAGAATCGGTCAGGACCGATCTCGTACTCATGCGACCTCACATTGGCCAGACTGGGAAACCGCGATGGGATCCGACAGGAAATCGAATAGTTCGGCTGGGCGTCCGAGGATAACGATCCTCCCACACAATCCCATAATCGATCCGGCCAGGTGACTGGGTATAGTAGATATCGCGCTTCAGGACAAGGTCGCTCGCGACAACCGAGGCATTTCGGACCGCGATGGCCGCCGGAGCCAGGTCGGCCGCGGTGGGAATCGGCACGGCCTCGTTCGACTCGAACTCGATTCCGTCCGCCGCCGACTTCTCGCCCATCGACGACCAGGCTCACACGATCGTCGACGTTGGCGAATTCGAGCCTGGTAGCGCCCAGGGCCCTTGATCGGCGTCTCCCACTTGGCCAGCTCGTCCTCGCCCCGGGTCACGACGGCCGTCCCGGTCGCCAGGTCGATCGTGCAGCGATGCGGCAAGCCCCGCCTTGACCAGCTCGAGCCGAACCGACGCGTCGGGACGACGCTTGGTGACCTCGAGATTCGCCTCCAAGGTCAGATCGCCAACCCAGTGAGGCTGCATCCATGCGCTTTCTTGGTCGCGCTGAACGTCGTCGAGCAAGTTGGAGTAATCCGCCGACATGTTGGTGTTGTACGAGTAAAAGTCGGTGATCAGCGTCGCGCGAGGCTCGCGCGGCAAGGTTCGGTCGCTCTCGGATCGCGTCCCATTGCTCGGGATCAGGGACGAGATGCCGATACCGCAGCTCGACCCACTCGTCTTTCGGACCGCCTTCCGACTGGTATCGACTGCCCGCGGGATCGACGGCCTTCCAGCCATCGTGCATCGCCTCGCCACCGCTGCCATTCGGCCTTGCCGCTCAAGCGCCTGCGGCCGATGGCGATCGTCGTAGACAGTGATCTGCGTCGCCGATTGATGTCGCATCGGCTTGCGGGCCTGCATGAACGTGTCGCTCCCCGCGCTCTTGACGAAGACATCGCCGTGATAGATCCGGATGGTCTCGCCGGGCAGCCCGACCAGTCGCTTGATATAGCTCACTTCCGGCTCTTCCGGATAGCGAAACACGACGACATCCCAGCGCTCGGGAGGGCCGCTCCCCGGCAGAAAGGCAGGTCGTAGGGAAACATCATCACCAGAATTCGGTCGCCCTTGAAGCTCGGCTCGGCGTCCAGGTGCACGGCCTGATACCGGCAATTGACGCAAAGCCCGGAGTAGACGACTGTGCGACGCCGACTGAACCTCGGCTTCTTGCGATGCGTTGACCGCATAGACGAATCCACACTGAGGACAGGCGATCTCCTTGTGCCGGCCCATCAAGGTCGGAGCCATCGACCCGGTCGGGATCACGAACGCCTGGGCCTCGAAACCCCTGACCACCAGGGCCAGGATGAACGCCACGACGATCGCTTCGACCGTGTCGCGGTGGCCCTCCTGGTCTGAGGACGAGTTTCGACCTTGGCTGCCCGAGGCGCGGCTTGCAAAGTGGCGGTGGACCGTCCCATCGTCAGGTGTTCCCTCTCCTCGAGCTCACCGAGGGAACTCGAAGGACTGGCTGTCCGATCTTGACCATGTCATTCGCATCCGCCCGGCCGCTCGACCTCGATTCCGTCATCCACACGACCCGGCGGCATCTCGACCCGCTACCGAATGTAACGGATTCGGCGCGGATCGGGAACCCAGCACACCGATCGACCGAATACCTTGAGCGGAACAACCTGGCCTGGCAGATGAACCAGAAACGGCCTCCCCACGAACATCGAGCCGCGCACGACCGGGCACTTCGTTCCAGAACCGCGAATCGTTGGAAACCGGGCTATTGTCGCCCAGCACGAAGTACTCATCCGCGCCCAGCTTGACCGCCGTCGACATCCCGTGAGAATAGCGCGGCGTGCTGGCCAGCGAGCTGGTGTAGTAAATGTCGCGATAAATCCGCAGTTCGGTGACCTCAAGGTCCCCACCGCGCACCCCAAGCGCAATCGGGACTCTCGCTCGGCCAGCCCCGCGCGACCGGATCGTCGAAATCGATACGGATCGAAAAGCAGCCGCCGTCGATCGCAACCTGCACCCGCCGATCAAATACCGTCGCCTCCAGCATGACGTTTCTTGGCCATAATCCGTTATCTTCAAAGGGGTTCCGACAATTCGCTCAGCGGTTTTCGGCACATTGTTTCGCAGCAGCTCGATCGACTCCGGCTCGCCGACCGGAATTCTGCACGACGAACCGATCGGAACCGGACCGTAGCGCCACCGAGATCGTATCGACCGCGTCGCTCACGCACGAGCGTGCCTCCGATCCCCAGGTCGCGCACCTCATTGTCGGCGCGGAGATCGCCGCCGTTGTAGCCGTAGAAATCGCGGACCGGCCCGTACTGGCCTCGTGACGGGATCCAGTGTTTGTAGACGAGCCAGTCGGTTGCGGCCGAGCTTGCGGGATTGTCAGCGGCTGTGCGCGAACTGGCCGTCTTCGATCGGTCCAGCCGCTCTCGAGAGGCCTATCACCGCGCTCCGGATCGAAATTGCCAGCGCGGAAAGCTTCTGGCATCTTGAGGTTGAAACCGGCTGTCGTGGACCAGGATTCGCATCGCCCGGATCTCCGGCAGCGATTTTCTGACGATTTTTCCATCGACGAAAATGTCGCCGCCGACGATCCGGATCGATTCGCCCGGCAAGCCCACCACGCGCTTGACGTAGGCCTGACTGGGCTCGCCGGGGAAATGAAACACGGCCACCTCCCAGCGCTTGGGCCGCCGGAAATCGTACAGGAACTTCTGCACCAGAACCCGGTCGCCGCCGCACTCGATCGCCGGCGTATCGTCGCAGGCCGCGCTGGCCGCAATTCGGACAGACCGCCTGGCCGGTCTGTCCTTCCTCATCGATTCCGACCACGAACACGAAACCGGCAATTCGGGCACGCGATCTCGCGATGCAGCCCCAAAAGCGTGGGAGCCATCGAGCCGGTCGGGACGACGTAAGCCTCCGCCGAGAACGTCCGCACCAAAAGCACGCACAGGCAAAGCAGAACGATCAGCTCGACCGTCTGACGCACACGCCCGCCCTCGGCATTCGAGCGGCCACGGCGGCAATCATGCATCAACGAGGCGAGCTCATGATCGTCCGATCAGTCGAGGACTTCGATCCGTCGGATGGCAGCTGCACGTGCTCATGGAGAAATCGCTGATGCATCAGGGTTCCGTCCCGTAACCGTCTTTGCCGGCTGCTACAGTGCCGGTCAGGTCAATCTTCGCTGTCGTCGAGGACCGACAGGAACGCCTCCTGCGAGATTTCGACGTTCCCTACCTGTTTCATACGCTTCTTGCCCTCTTTTTGCTTTTCCAGAAGTTTCCGCTTTCGCGAGATATCGCCGCCGTAGCACTTGGCCGTCACGTTCTTGCGGAGGGCCGAAATGCTCTCGCGGGCGATCACCCGGCTGCCGATCGCCGCCTGGATCGCCACCTCGAATTGATGACGCTCAATTTCGCCCTTGAGCTTCTTGACCAGCTTGCGGCCGCGGCGATCGGCATGCGATGCGGTGGACGATCGACGAGAGTGCATCCACGCGCTGGCCGGCGACCAGGATATCGAGCCGGCACAAGATCGCCCGCGCGATAGCCGATCACCTCGTAATCCATCGTGCCGTAACCCCGCGTGGCGCTCTTCAGCTTGTCGTAAAGATCATAGATCATCTCGGCAAGCGGCAGCTCGTAGGTGAGAATCGCGCGTGTCGGTGAAAGGTACTCGGTCTTCTGGTAGACCCCGCGCCGGTCTTCGCAAAGCTGCATGATCGCGCCGATCGAATCGCTCGGGATGATGAAGTTGAGGCGGGCGATCGGCTCCCGAAACTCCTCGATCGCCCCGGCGTCGGGAATCCGGGTCGGGTTGGAGATATGCGAGATCTCGCCCGTCGCGGCCCAGGATCTCGTAAGTCACCGTCGGGGCCGTCTGGACCAGCGACAGGTTGCTCTCGCGCTCGAGCCGTTGCTGCACGATCTCCATGTGGAGCATGCCCAGAAAGCCGCAGCGGAAGCCGAACCCCAGTGCATCGGACGACTCGGGCTCGAACGTGAAGCTCGAGTCGTTGAGGGCCAGCTTCTGCAGGGCCGTACGCAGGTCGTCGAACTGGTTATTGGTTGCCGGAAATAGCCCGCAAAAGACAACCGGCACGGGCTCTTTGTATCCAGGCAGGGCCACCTCGGCCGACCTGGGCACCTGGGTGATGGTGTCGCCGATGCGGATATCCGAGAGCCGCTTGATATTGGCGATGACGTAGCCGACCTGCCCGACCCCCAGCTCTTCGCAGGCGACCTCGCGCGGCCGGAACCGGCCCAGACCGGTCACTTCGTATTCGGAACCCTCGGCCATGAGCCGGATCTTCTGCCCGACGCGCAGCGCATCCGTCGACCACGCGGACGTAGGTGATGACCCCCTGGTAATCATCGAACTTGGAATCGAAGATCAAGGCCCGCAGCGGCGCCTTCGGATCGCCGCGCGGGAGGTGGAACGCGCTCGATGATCGCCCGGAAAACGTCGGGCACTCCCTGCTCCGGTCTTGGCGCTGATGGCCAGCACCTCGGCGGGATCGATCCCCAGGCTGACCATGATCTCTTCCTTGATCTCCTCGGGCCGGGCCGCCTGCATGTCGATCTTGTTCAATACCGGCACGATCGCCAGGTTGTTGTTCACCGCCAGATAGGCATTGGCGACGGTCTGGGCCTGCACCCCCTGCGTCGCGTCGACCAGCAGAATCGCTCCTTCGCAAGCCGCCAGACTGCGCGACACTTCGTAATGGAAATCGACGTGCCCCGGCGTGTCGATCAAGTTCAGCTCGTAGACCTGACCGTCCAGCGTGTAGTTGATGGCCACGGCCCGGGCCTTGATCGTGATCCCTCGCTCGCGCTCCAGGTCCATATCGTCGAGCAACTGCTCGCGAAACTCGCGCTGGGTGATCGCCCCTGACTGCAGCAGAAGCTGATCGGCGAGCGTACTCTTGCCGTGATCGATGTGAGCGACGATCGAGAAATTACGAATGAACTTGGGGTCGACAACCATGGATACGAGTCCAGCGGCCTTCGATTGTGTCGCGACGGCGAATGCCGACCGTCCGATTTGAGTGCAGCGGAGTCATCGCTAAACTGAGGGGAGTTTGCCGCCCGGCACGAACTCTCAGATACTTGTGGAGGACCGCGTGCGCATTTCGTGGTGCTGTCAGGCAGGTGCGTGCATAATGTCGGACCACGATCCCGAGAGCCAACGCGACCATTGATTTATGGCACCGTTAACCTCAAGGGTCGAGCGAGGTCACAACGGCATGCTACCTTGATTATATGGTGTCAGGCCCTTCCGGAGAAGCCAAGTTGCACCTAAACCGCGTCGTCGACGTGGTTCGGCGTTTCAATTCGCTCGTGTTCCCCGCGATTTTCGAGAATCTCCTCGGCAGCGCGGCGCCGCGTCGCAACGCCCGGCTGCGGAAAAAGTCCACCTCCCAGGATCAGTGCCGACAACGACAGAACGGCCACGCGCTCCCGCAGGCCAATTGCCAGTGAAACGGTCGAAACGTGGCGGGCGCCGGTAAAAAGCAAGAAATAGGCCCGCATGACCGCGATCCCGTTCAAGGCCCCCGTCGCAATCACAATAATGCCGATGTAGGGACTGGCCTCGACCGCGCTATCGACGAGTAACTCCGTCGAGATGAAGCCGAGCGTGCCCGGGAACCCGACGCTCGCTAATCCCGTGAGCAAAAAGCAAACAGCCAAGGTCGGTGCGTGCTCGTACAGCCCGTGGAAGTCCGAAAGCGAAAGCCGGCCGAATCGCGCTTCGAGGGAATTGAGCGTCAGGCCGAAACCGCCCAGGGAGAGGATGACCGAAAACCAAAGGCAAAGAGAAGCCGTAAGCGACAGGCTGGTATGTAGTTCCAGACCAACCAACACGAGCGACGAGTGGCTCAGGAAAAGATGGGCAAAAAACCGCCGGGCCTCGCGCTGAACGACCGCCATCCCGGCCGCATAGACGGCCGTTACCAGCGACAAGAGGCCGATGCTTTGCAAAACCCAGCCCGGCCCGATCGGCAATAAAAGCCGTACCGCGGCATAGACGCCGGGAAGCGGAATCACGAATAGCAAGGCGATCCCGAGCGAGGCGTGCTCGAACAAGTCGGTTACCCAGCAATGCGCCGGCACGGTGCCGCAGCGAACCAGGATGGCCATCAACAGCGGCAAGGCGGCCCACCATGGTGCCGTCGCTTGAGCGCCGCCGACCAGGGTCAAGGCCGACCAGCCAATGACAAGCAATCCCACAAAAAGCGCCATGTGCAAGACATAAACCCGCGTCGGCCGGCGACGATTACGCAATTCGACGTACGGCGGCACCGTCGAGATGGCCAGAAGCACGATCAAGACCCACGGCTCCTTGCAACTGAACGTCAAGAGCCGAATCATTTCTGTGGCCATCGACCACGAAAAGGAGAATTTGCGTATAAAAGTGCGCGAGGTTGACATCGCCACTAACAGGTGCAAGAGCGCCACTGTCGGCACAAGCGGGGCGTTGAGCTCGTCGAGCACAAAAATCTGCCGTCCGAACAAGAGCGGCTGAAAGCTGCGGAGGGCGAGTGAATCGGCGCGGCACGCTCGAGGTAGAAGGCCAGCCATGCCAGCACGGTACACGCCAAACGTCGCACCGATAAATGCCACGCTCCAGCCGTACACGCGACCGGGATGCTGCACCCGGCTGACGGCGAAGCAGCCGAGCAAGTTGACGACGACCGCCAGTTCCAGCCAAGGCTGATGGAGGATATTCATGAAAACTCGTCGATCGTTCCGAAGCGTGGCTTGACCCGGTCTGACTCCCGCGACGCCTCCCCAGCAAGAAAATCCGTCCAACGGCGTTCGAGCGCGTCGCACCAACGGAAGGTCCGAACGGACGGCGCCACGACGTATCGCAAGAGCGCCCTGTCCAGGTAGCCGCGCTCAAGTGCGACTTTATAAAGCCAGCCCAGGTCATGGCGAGTTGTGAAGCGATACCAAAGCGTATTGGTGCGGGGCAAGTGCGTACCGATCGCATCTTCGATCGTGCGGTAATCCTGCAAGAGGCTCGGCGCCCTCACAAACTGGAGCGTTCGCAGGCTGGCATGCCCCAGCAGGTGCACGAGTGCCACATACCGGAATCCCAGGCCGATTTCAGCGACAATGATGCCCACCTGCGACAGCGACGCAAACGAAAGGGCCGCCTTGATATCCGTCTGAACGTTTCCAGCCAGATACGCCAGTACCGCCGTCGATAAGCCGAGCGCGACAATCACCGCGCACAGTACGAGTGGAAATGTCCAAAAGTGGGCTGATCCGCAGGAGCAAGAACGCCCCCAGGTGCACCGACAAGGCGCCATAAAATATCGGCGCTCGAAGGAGTTGGCCCTTCCATTGCACGCGGCAGCCAGCCCGAGAAAGGAACGAGCGCCGACTTGCCGGCCGCGGCAACCACCAGCAACATCCCGACCGCAAATGCCTGGGCCGCTGTCACGGCCGAGATCTCATCGGGCCACGGGCCCGATCCCAGCAACTTATCGAAATCTCCTTCGCCCCGGAGATGGTGCATGACCACCGACGCCAGCAAGAGCGACGCGTCCGAGATGCGGTAGATCGATCCAAACCCAGAGTCCATTCGCGCCGGAGCGGGCCGCTCCTGAAAAAATGCGACCAGCAGCGCCGACGAGAGCCCTACCAGCTCCCAACCTGCAAACAACGTCTCGATCGTGCCGGCGAGCGAGGTCACCTCCATGCCCAGCACGAACAGTGCGTAGAGCACGAAGAACCGATTGAATCCGCGCTCGCGGTGCATGTACTTGGTGGCAAACGCCGCGATCGTACCCGAGAGCACGAACGAGAGGATGGCAAACGGAACCGATAGGCGGTCGAAGACTCGAATTTCACCGAAAAGTGATAAAGGTGAGGAATCGCCACCCAGTCTCCCACATCGATCGCGACATGCCGCGTTCCCGTGGCCAGCATCAAGACGCAGCACGCGTGCAGCCGCCATCAGCCCCGAGACGATCGTCGCGAAGACCAGGTTGCGAGATCGCCTTCTCGGGGAGCTTCCAGTCCACCAGCGACGAGACACCCAGAACGATCGTCAGCAAGAGCGGACTGACGACGACCATCAGTCCCAGGAGCGTGAACAGCGGCTCGTAGCTCATCTCTTGCACGTCTCTCCGTGGCGGGCGCCGCCGATCTCAACTCTCGATCTCCGCGAATTCGAGGTGGTCGCGCCAGCCGCGATACCAGTCGACCGACGAGGCCGCTCTTGGCAGCACCGACGCCTGGGGTTCGTAAGGACGGAACACCCCGTCCTCGAATACGCTGAGCGCGCGGGTGTCAGGATCGATCACGGCCAGGAGTACCCAGCCATTCCTGCAGAGCCGGCCGATCCCCGGATTGCGATCCATGATCCGCAGCATGGCTTCTGGAGTCGTCTCGATCACGAACAGCGATCGCACGGGCTCGTGGATCTCGACCATCTGCCACGGTAAGCCCGTTCGCAGGTCGCTGGCGGCACCGTCCATCACGCCCAGGAGCGACGCCAGGTTGTGCGGTAGCTTCGTGCCGCAGCCGAAGCCCACATTGTCGACGTTGGAGAAGTAATACTCGAGGTTGATCCCCGAGCAGACGGGAAATACGGCCTGGAGAATGCGGGTCAGGATCGTATTGTCGGCGTCGTCTTCGGTCGGATCGTAGGACGTGAGGAACGCGCGGCGGTCGAGGAACAGGCCGCGGCTCCATTCGCGCCGGCCCACGATGGTGATCGCGTTGGTCGCGTGCCCAAACTCGGGCCGCACCTGCGCCAGGTCTTCGGCGCGCCCCTCGACATGCTCGCGTGCGGCAGTGAACGAGAGCGCAAGCGGTGCCGAATAGAATCGACGGCACCGCTCGTGGGCGTTGCGATCGCAGGTTAACTCGATCTCCTCGCGGGCCGTCTCGAACTCATGACGGTGCGACGCGGGGATTCGGTCGAGGTCGTAATAAGTCACCGAGTCGTCGCAAGTGTTGTGATAGCCGCCGACAACCACCGTGTCGTCTGGCACCGTCAACCCGCGGCTGGCCAGGCCCTCGCGCACCCTCGGGTCGTTCAAGATCTGAGCCATGGTGCGGGCGTTCGGCCCGCCCAGACCACCGCCGCACGCTCCGCAGTTGTGGGCCGAGTCGTGCGGATTGTTCTGGCTGTGCGAGCCGTGGCCGTGCAGAAGCAACAGCCGGGCGAACCCTCGCGTCAGCCCGATGTCGCGGAGCAACCGCTCGGCCGCTTCGATCATCTCCGCCGACGCTGAAGCCTATGGCGTCGTCGGCTGGACCGGGGTTCGGCTGCGTGCGCTCGATGCGCAGCCGGGTCAGCGGCGGGGTCTGCGACAAGCCGGCCGAATCTGTGACGGATCTGCGCAGTCAGGCGCGGGAAGAGTATTCGGGCCAGAAGCGGAAACGACGCCAGCACGCCGAGCGCCCCGGTCAAGACGGCGCCGCAGCGCAAAGCCACGGCTGCCTGCGTGGATCCGAAGTGACACCGTTCCCAGCACCCGGCGGGTCCGCGCCCGGCGGCGATGGGCCTCGCCGAGCTCGGTCTGCGACTTCCTCGGTCACCCAGATTCCGGGCCGGATCAGCACCGGGCACAGGGGCGTGAAGTGAGCGTCGGCGGCCCCCTTGTAATAGATCGCAACGCCGTAAAAACCAGCCACACCGAACGTCTCGACATCCGGGACCAGCTCTTCTAAGTGACGGCGGAACGACTCCTCACGCTCGTCAAGACAGAAAACCGCCTGAAACCGAGGTGAATCGGGCCGGCACGTTGGCCGCCGCGCATGCAAGCGCGATCGCGTCGAGCGTTTGCGTACGAAAGCGGCGCTCGTAAGCCAGGTGGAATACCCGCCGCCGCTCCAAACCCGTAAACGACTCGATTTCGCGCATTAGGGTCGCCCATTCGGGCTTCGTCAGATCGGTAGACGACGTCGGGCGAGAGCCCGAGCACCTGCGCGAGCTGAAAAACCAGGAAAGCTCGCTGTTCGACGCTCGGCGGCCAGTGCGGGTCGTGCTTGCCCCGCGCCAGGCTCCAGAATTCACGCACCGGCGCATGGATTCCTAGTTCAGTACGGGCAATGTAGGCCAGGGCAAACCGATCCAGTAAGAGCCGGATTGCGAGGAAGCCCACCATGCTGTCCGCCGGAATCGGATGGACCACGCGATCGCCGTGGAGTTCGACCTGATGAATCATCCCGCCCCAACCCCGCAGCGCCAGCAGAGTTGCCGCGAGAAATCTGTCCCATTCCGCCTCGCCGACACCCAGCGCATCCAGCGATTCAATAATCGATTCGAGCGGCCCGACCTCGTCGTCATAGAGCCGGCCGAGCTCCTGGGCGAGCCCGCGCATCCAGTCGGCAGGCGCCCATCCCGGCCGGCGATAAAGTGCACAGAAGGCGCGGTAAAATCCTTCGTTTCTACGCGGAAGCTGCCAGTTGGCCATCCCCTGATCCAGGAACGCCGCGCAAAACCGGATCATCAATTCGTGCACCATGGCATCGGTGTCGACACCGGTGGCCTCGAGCAACAAATCTCGCTGCCTCACGGGGGGCGGTGGAGGTTGCGTGTACGGAGGCAAGTCGCGCACGCCATCGCAACAAAGCCGCCAAAGAGCCTGAAGCGTAAATCGTTCCCAATCTTCATCGGTCCACGTCTCGATCGGTACTTCGCTGAAGCGCTTCAAAAGCTCGGCCAAGCTCTCGGAAACGGGTCCAGTCGCGGAGCCGTGCTTGGGCCGGCCGTTGCCGGCGCGGAGGTCGCGAATGACCCATCGACGCGTCTCCGCGATCATTCGCGAACGAACTGCCGACGACACCTCGCTACGCACCCGCCGCAGCGCGTTTGCCTCTGCGACGTACCAGACCAGCTCCTCGGTCGGCCCCCACCGCAACGGATACTGGAGCATCGCCAGCCATAGGCCCAGCCGGTTGCCGAAACAAGGAATCTCGTCGCCGGCGCGTTCCCCGAGGTCTTCCTCGAGTACATCTTGCAGATCCGAAAACCGGATTCGCCCTCGCGCGAGTGCATCGCGATACTGGTCCTCCGACAGATACGGATGACATCCGAAGATCTGAGCCCCTTTCTTCACGGCTTCATGAAACGGCAGATCCTCGAACGCGTGCAGCGTGTTGTGATGAATGAAGACCGTGATCGGACCCTGCGCGGGCAGGACGTGCGAGGCGTGCGCGATCACTTCTTGCAAGCGATTCAATCGTGCTGTCTGATCCCGGCGTCCCAGCGACGCGCTTTTGGGAGGCGCGGTGGCTTGCATGGAGTAATGGCCTCAATTCGGGTGGTTCTTCGGACGACGGGATCGGCGCACCGCCAACTGCGGAGGGGCGAAACACGATCGCGACCCATCTGCGCACGCACGCACCAGCGCCCTGTGTGGAACTGCGTTTTTCCGGCAAGAATCACGGCAAGAGTTCATATCGTCATTATTAGCAACAGATTGCGGCGGCCTGGCTTCGGGGAAAAAAGATCTTAAGGGCACCTGGAGGTTTGAGGCAAGTAAAACGGCGCGGTGTCAGTCCCTTCAGTCCCTTCGGCTAACCATAATCTAAGTCAGCGCTATTATTCAGGCCCGCGCCAGCGTTCAGTAACTCGGCCGAATCACTGCCTGTCCGCGCTGCATCTCTCTCCGTCGCTGGCGGCTTGATGCGTTCAGCTCGCTTCTTGGGACTCTCCCCGGGTTTGCCGTTCTTGTGCGAGTCGGGCCGCGACCGGCGGCCGGTGTTGGCCTGCTTCGCCTCCCGGCGGCTTATCTCATCCAATTTCCGCAACATCTCCTCACGGATTTTCGCCATCCTGGCGGACCCCGCCCGGATCCACTCCAAAGACTTCTGTCGGTCGATGTCCTCAGATAAGTCAATGTCTTCGCTATCGTTCAGTGTCGCTGTCGAATTCTGTTCTGGCGCATTCATGTAGGTCGGGCTTTCTAGCCCGACGGCCGCAGCAAGCATGGCTTCGTTCGCGCCGATTTCGGTCTCCGCGGTGGGTTCGTTCGTCACGTCTTCGCCGTTCGCGGTCGGTGGTGGGTCCTCGCTCTTGATCCTGTTCTTGATCTTGATCCTGATCCTGCTTTTGTTCAAATCCTGACTTTCTTCTGGATAGGCATCGGTGGGTTCGTTCGTGACGTGTTCGCTGGCATCGGTGGATTCGTTCGTCGAGTTCTGCGTTGGCGCATCCATGTAGGTTGGGCCGTCCGGCCCAACATCGGCGGCAGGCGCGGGTTCGTTCGTCGCGATTTCCCGGTCTGTGGGTTCGTTCGTCACGATTTCGCAGCCATCAGTGGCTTCGTTCGCCGAATTCCGCGTTTTGACGTAGGTCGGGCCGTCCGGCCCGACGTCGGAGGCACCGGTGGCTTCGTTCGTTCCATTTTCCTCCGGCAGCGCAACGGGCAGTTGATCGACGTCGAGTTCAGCAATTGTATCGGTCGTAACTCTTCTATCGACCTGGTTGGCGGCGCGGCGGTGCTTGTGCAATAAGTTCAGCGCGCGGGCCAGGCCTCGGCCGCTCGACTGCTCGTAGCGACGCACTCGCTCGCCCTCCGGGCTGTCATCAAAAGCCAAAATGTCGGAGGCCAGGGCCGCCTGCACCCGGGCTCGCTCTCGATGGGCTTCAGCTTTCAATTTCAACCGCTCCGTGGCCCGCTCGATGATCCCCAGCAGCGCTTCCCGTGCCTCGGCGGCATCTTTGGGCTTGAGGGAATCGAGCTGACGATCCGCGGCATTTTGCCGGAATCTTCTCGTGTCTGGCTCGTTCATTTCCATCAAGATTTCCCAGTACCACCGGCCCTTGTCTCCCTTGAGCACAAACGAGGCCAGGAACACAAGTGCCACGTCCCGCTCGTCGATGGCGTCAAAGGGCTCTTTTCCCAGCAGCCGGACGGCCTTGAGCTTGTCGGACGAGATCCACGGCTGCCCTCGCTCGAGGATCGCCTGGAGTCCCGCCCACTCGCCAAGCAGCCACTCGCAGCCAAGGAGTGTCGATTGCAGGCGCAAGACCAAGTCGGCCGGCCGATCGAGTTCGTCGCGCTCGCACGCCGCGAACGATGTGGTGGATTCCCGAAGGTCGCTCATTTCGTCGTAAATGCAACCCGTAGGATAAAACGTCAACGGCCCCATCCGGTCTACGAAGAGCCGCCGGCCCAGTTCGGCGACCTCTTCCTCGTTGGTCTGGGCCTGGTTGACCCCGTAATTAAGGATGTTGCTATTCAGCCGGGCGACCTCAGCGCGCCTGGCGCGGTCTTGGTGCCAGGTGCAAACGACGGCGTCTTCGACGAGACGCTGCTCGACGTCGTCGCCTGGCAAGAGGCAGGCACGCCAGGCATTCCTCCGCTCCTCGAGCGCTTCCGGGTCTTCGTCCAACAACACCAGCGTCTCCGCCCGCATGCCGTGCTTGACGGCATTGAGCTTCGAACGATCCTTACCGGACTGTGTCTTCGGGCCGCAACTCCGCATCGCGTTGCGGCGGTTAGCTTCGAGCTTCGCAGCGGAGACCGTCATCGGTCGATTCCTCTCTATCTAGTCCTTGGTCCTTGGTACTTTGTCCGTAGAGCTCGGGACCGCTGTGGGAACTAAACCCCTCTGCGTGACGCACCGTCGACGGGGACGAGGAACCATAGGCAAAGCAACCATGACTGTACGGGATACAGAGGATGCCTGACTGAGGGAGTATGAAACAAAGAAGGCGGCTATGCGACATAATCGCAGGAATAAAATGCATATGCGGTCGGAATGTCCTGTTGAATTGCATCAATCGTCACAGCACGAATTCCAATCACTCGTAAACAGGATGTCGATTGCCTGATTTGGTGCGAATTTGGGATATTTGGGAACACTGCGTCGGAGACTTGGTGGGAGAAGGGAGGGGCACGGCTTTTAAGCGGTTGCCAAAAAGGAGTTAATCTCGCAAGGAAAAGCGGCAGAGATCGCCGGATTGACTCGTGCGGATTTCCTCGAAGCGTTGTTCCGCGCCAAGGTGCCCGCGAGCCAGATCACGGTTGAAGAGTTGAAGGAGGAGCTCGAAACGTGGCAACGCCTGTCCAGCGGATCGTCGACAGTTCCCCCCCTGATCTTGCTGGCCAAGATCGGGCAGCTCGACTTGCTCCACGCCGGCGTGCCCGAAGTTTTCTCGTCTCAATCCGCTCGGCGCGTCCCGTCATTGAACATTTGCGCCGAGTGGGACTTTTCCGGACCGATGATGTGGCCAACCAAGCCTTGGCCCTGGTCGGGGAGTAGCGATTCGTCCCCCAACAAGCGCGGCAAGGACGGGTGGACATGCATCGTGTTCTCTGCTGCAAAACGATGCGCGGACAAGCATTGCTTCATCAGCTGCGGTACCTGTCATTCTAGCCTCGACCCAAGCGATGCGTGTCCCTTCAACCTCGTCAGATGGTTCGATCACAAATACGGCAAGCCGAGGAGCATGACTGGGTAAAAGTCAGCATAATGACTGGGGTCAAAACCAACGTGGTCACTGCTGTCGAAGTCGATGGGCGTAACGCGGGAGACTCGCCCAAGCTGGTCCCGATGGTCAAAGCTACGGCCAAATCCTTCACGATCAACGAAGTATCGGCAGATTGAGCCTATGCGTCTCGTGAAAACATGAATGCGGTCGCAGCCTTAGGCGCCACCCCATTCATCGCGTTCAAAGCTACTGCCAATCCCAAGGACGACGGCAGCGTTTACAGGAAGATGTTCCACTACTACAGCCTGCGACGCGACGAGTTTCTTTTGCATTATCACAAGCGATCGAACGTCGAAACCACGATCTCGATGATCAAAGCGAAATTCGGCGATTCACTTCGGAGCAAGACCGACACTGCCATGGTGAACGAAGCGCTGTGCAAGATCCTTTGCCACAACCTTTGCTGTTTAGTTCAGTCGGCTTATGAGCTTGGAGTTACGGCGACGTTTTGGGGCAAGGAAACGAGTACTTTTCCCGTCGCAACAGAAAATGTTGATTCAATCGAAGCTTGGGATTGGGTGTAACTGTTCGCTGGTCACCCCGTCAATGGGAGTGCCTTAAACATGTCATCCAATGCGTCCAAAATCGAACGCAGGCGAGCATGGTTTTCCTGGTGGTGGCCACCACCTTGAAAGTTGCAGCCATGATCAATCTGGACATTTGATGTGAAGAGCCTTGCCGCATCGTCCACAGAAAATGTGCTGCCTATTTCCGATCGAACCAGCCCGCTCCATTCCTTGTACCGGTCGTTCCATAGCTGGCCTTGCGTTTGATCGCTTGGCCACCAATCCCTCAGTTTGGCGCCCTCTCCCATCAATCTTGTTACGCACGCCTTTTGTTCTTTTCGCTTTTGCCGATCATCGAGCAATGCCGCCAGAGAAACTTGCGCTTGATTAAGTTCAGCCCTCACTCCGCCTGTTATCTCTGAATGCTTCTGCTGGCCTATAGCGCGTTCGCGGTCCTTTTCTGCTAGCTCCGCATTTCGTTTAACTTCATCCTCTTGATGTATCTGATACGGCGCCCGATGAGCCTGAGCATAAAGATCAAGACCAAGATAATCAGTGGTATCTGCCAGACCAGTATGCTCACGACCTTGTCCGCGTCCTTTATGCCGAGCGCCGACGAAACGGGCGGCCCAAGCCAACCAATCGCAGCGGTTGCGGCACCCGCAATGCCATACGCTGGTTTGTAAGCTTTCCAGAACAATCGCAGGTAGTATTTGCGCATCGCGGCAATCTAGCCGCGTCCATAGTCAGCCGCAAGTCATGACGTTCGTCTTATCTGGACCCACCCCTCTTGCACTTTTAATTTGTGCCAAAGTAAACCAAGGCAATCGGCTACCCACAAAGTCGACTCCCTGAAGCGAAAATGGTTGCATTTTAACTGTTTATAGGCAAAGCCGCTTCGATCTGATTCAATGTGATTACACGAGCCGTAGCAGTTCTGTAGTGAGCATTCCAATGAGCCAAAATGCTGGCCCAACTTCAGACCCGCTAGTCGCTCTTAAGTTGGCCGACGCTTTTATATTTTGTACTCAAACTGTCGTCCAAGTGACCGAGCGACCATTGCCGTTCGAGCTGCTCTGCGCCCTAGTTGTTAACCATGCGTTTGCATCTGAGCTTTACTTCAAGTGCCTAAAGCTTGTTGAATCGAAGGCAGAACTTCGCGGACACAACCTAAAAGAGCTTTTTAATGGCCAAAGCAAAAC
Organism: uncultured Isosphaeraceae bacterium; assembly: GCA_963850935.1. Taxonomy (GTDB): domain Bacteria; phylum Planctomycetota; class Planctomycetia; order Isosphaerales; family Isosphaeraceae; genus CAWFRS01. Next base: position 556,406 of record CAWKNT010000016.1, on the reverse strand, counting down.
GTCTCAGTCTAAAATCAAAACCAATTATGCCGAAATCCTGAAGACAGACGGATTTTGCCTAGAACAAGCTGCACTGATTAAAAGCCAATGGGGTAATCCAGAAGAATTCTTTGATTTTGAGGACGCGCTCAACGCATCGAGCGATGCTTTTCCAGAGGCCAGATATATCCACGAAAACAAGGGATTACCAACTTACATTGTTGGTCCACTTGCGTTCGCTATTCGCCGTGTCATCTCAGAACTTGATCTAGCAATGGCGCCGCCGCTCATGAAGGGTTGACGACGTCATTGTAGACAATCCACATTCCCTCCTCGCTAAAAGAAAAAACCGTCCTTAATGTTGCTCTAGATCCTTTTGGAACATAATCGATAACCAGTCCACCACCCTCCGGTCGTGGAATGCATCCGTCGCGGTCTTCCCGACTAATTGTGCCAAATCGCACTACGCTCGCGCCAACAAGCCCATTCGGCAGTAGATCGCCACTTCCATCGCCACGCCAATGAGGCAGTCGCTCCACCACCTTCATCTGAGAAAAACAAGACCGTTTGTTGGCCATCGGTTCTTCCGTTGAACCCTTGAGAATCGCCATCTCCACAATCCCGTCGTTTGAGTTTTCGTCATTCTGGTTTCGCCATCTTAAACAATTCGCGCACCGTGCCCACAAAGTCGCACGCGAGCCCATAAAAGGTCTGCCTTTTAGAGGATTAAAGGCAAAGCCCATCAATCGTCACAGCACGAATTCCAATCACTCGTAAACAGGATGTCGATTGCCTGATTTGGTGCGAATTTGGGATATTTGGGAATACTGCGTCGGAGACTTGGTGGGAGAAGGGAGGGGGCACGGCTTTTAAGCGGTTGCCAAAAAGGAGTTAATCTCGCAAGGAAAAGCGGCAGAGATCGCCGGATTGACTCGTGCGGATTTCCTCGAAGCGTTGTTCCGCGCCAAGGTGCCCGCGAGCCAGATCACGGTTGAAGAGTTGAAGGAGGAGCTCGAAACGTGGCAACGCCTGTCCAGCGGATCGTCGACAGTTCCCCCCCTGATCTTGCTGGCCAAGATCGGGCAGCTCGACTTGCTCCACGCCGGCGTGCCCGAAGTTTTCTCGTCTCAATCCGCTCGGCGCGTCCCGTCATTGAACATTTGCGCCGAGTGGGACTTTTCCGGACCGATGATGTGGCCAACCAAGCCTTGGCCCTGGTCGGGGAGTAGCGATTCGTCCCCCAACAAGCGCGGCAAGGACGGGTGGACATGCATCGTGTTCTCTGCTGCAAAACGATGCGCGGACAAGCATTGCTTCATCAGCTGCGGTACCTGTCATTCTAGCCTCGACCCAAGCGATGCGTGTCCTTTTCAACCCTTTTCAACCCGCTGAGCATTGCATACAGGAGAGATGAATTGCATCTTACAGTTCGGTGTTCCCGGATTTGCCGCTGTGCAAATAAGGTCGAGGTATGCGTTCACGATAAGCTCCCACCGCCTGGAATGGGCCTCGACGCTCGGGCCAAGATCTTCGCGCAACATTCCAATCGCTCACCTTGCGGAAGTAAGCCCCGGGGTGTCTAATTCGTAGAAGTACGACAGACGTCATAGACCGACTTCCGGGGCATGGTGATGTTTCCAGGACCCTTCCTCAAGCGCGAGATGGTCACCTCGGTGCGATGCGCGAGGGTGATTCGTGACCGGCTCATCGCACTGTTGCTGGTAGCGTGGGGCGTCGCGGGCTGCGTCGTGGTCTGGTACGAGTGGGGCTGGGACAGGACCTCGGTCCGCGAGGCGGCCTGGTTCGCCCTCGTGGCATTCGGCCTGACCGCCTTCGCGCAGGCAGGCATCGCGATCGGGCTTGTCGTCGGACAGGTCGCCCCGGCGATCGCTTCGGAGCGCGACCGGAAGAGCTTGTACGCGCTGCTGACGACCCAGCTCTCCGGCGCCGAGATTGTGGTGGGCACGATGGCGGCGGGCCTGCTCCGGGCTGCGAACGGCCTGGCCGCCGCAGTCCCACTCGTCGTCTTGATAGTGTTCCTCGGGGGCGTCGATCCCGGGCTGGTGCTGCTCTCCGGCGCGGGGCTCGCTTCGACCGCGCTCGCCGCGGCGGCGATCTCGGTCGTGGCTTCGGTCGGCGCGGACCCGTGGCCGGGCCGTCTCTATCGCGGTCGGGCTCGTGCTCGCGTGGTTTGCTCTTCCCCCCGCCTTTCTGACTCTCAGGATGCTGCTCTGGACGGGCGGCCCGCGGTGGCTAACCCAGGCCGCACTCTGGCTGCTCGACTCCAGCCCGTTCGGGGTCGGGTTGAGCCTTCTCGGCGTCATGCCTCGACCCAGCAGTATCATCGAAAGGGTGCTGCGGATGATGGCGCTCGAGACGGCCGGCGCTGCGGTGCTGACCCTGTGGGCGGCCTGGCGCCTACGCCCGGCCTCGCGCGCCCTGGAGGATGTCGAGGGGCAGAGTGCGAGACTCCGGATGTTGCGGCAGTGGAGACGCCGCCGGCCGCCCCCACCCTGCGGCGACGATCCGGTGCTCTGGAACGCCATCCAGACGACCCGCCGGGCGACCGTGGGGGCGTGGATCGAGGACCGGCTGATCTGGCTGGTCTGGGTCGGCCTGATCGCCCTGGTGACGTCCTGGTTCGCGGTCCCCGCATTCCGGGAGCTGGCCGCGCGCGGCTACGGCGCGGCCCCCGAGGCGTTCACCATGCCGGCCTGGAACCCCCTGGTGCGGGTTATCGGCGACAATTTGATCATGCCGGCCGGCGGCCCGGCAGCCGGGCAGGCCCGCCTGGAGTTCAACATCGCCTTGAGACAGTGCTCGGCGTTCTGCGCCGGGGCCTACGTCCTCGCACTCTACGGGGCCGCCGTCGAGGGCGTGAAGCGGGAGCGGGAGCGCGGCACCTGGCTCGGTCTGATCGCAACCCCGCTCTCCGGGTGGGAGATCCTCCGGGCCAAGATGCTCGGGCCCGTCCTGAGTCGCCTTCGCGGCGCCTTGACACCGATCGCGCTCTGGACGGTCGGGCTCATGGCCGGCGCCGTGCACCCCCTGGGCTTCCTGGCAGCGGTCACGGGGCTGGCGGCGTCTGCCTGGTTCTGTTCGGCACTGGGCGTTTCCAGGTCGCTGCGGGAGGGCGGCATGAAAAGGGCCGGCCACCCGCTAGCCCTTGTCGTCCGCCTCGTGGTCGTGCTCGGGGTGACCTTGTTGGTGGGGGCGATCTCGGCGCCCTCGCCTGGTCGTCGCTGCTCTCGTACGAGGATGTTTTCTCCGTGGTCCACTCGGGCGCGTTCCTGCAGTTCGGCGCGACGGCCCTCCAGAAGGTGGTGGGGGTCCCAGATAACTTGCCGCTCGGTGCCCGCGTCCTGTTGTTCGGCACGGGGGCCCTCCAGACGGTGGTGGGAGCCCGGACCGTCGTGGCCGTCTGGTTGGCTGGCACGACCGCCCTTGGGGCCGGGGCCTACTCCGTGACCCGGGCCATGTGCCGCGACTTCGACGTCGAAGTCGGCCGCCCGACGCGTCCCCGAGCTGACGCCCTGCGCTCTGATCTCGACGCCTCGCGGCCAGCCTGCCGGTTGGCGCGGGTCGCTCGACTCGAGACGAGCGACAGCGTCTCGCCTCGGACGTCAGAGCGGTCGTATCAGTAGATATCGATCCCATGATTGGATACCAGCAGTGAGGGAAGTGGACCACCCATAACGTGAGCCCAGAAACACCATCTCCCCATCACGGTACTTGTGCCACCAGTGGAGGCGGTGTTCATCAACGTCGGGGCGGACGGGCGGGATCTCAGCGACCGGGTGTCGCAGCGGATCGGGATCGTCCCCCTGCAGTGCGGCGCCACAGCCTCGGCACTGTGTGGGAGGATCTGCCGGCTCCGTCCTCGTGTCGAGCTGATGGAAGATCGGACGTTGTTGTCAACGTTCGCCGTGACCAATACTGGCGACAGCGGCCCCGGCTCACTCCGCCAGGCGATCCTCGATTCCAATGCGGCGACTGGTGCAACCAATACGATCGACTTCGACATTCCGGGCCAAGGCGTGCAGACGATCGCGCCGCTCTCGTCCTTTCCTGCGATTACCGATCCGGCTCTGATTGACGGCGAATCGCAACCCGGATACGCCGGCACGCCGCTGATCGGGCTGAACGGGAGCCAGGTCTCCACAGGTGACGGTCTGACGATCACCGCACCGATCGTCACCGTCCGTGGCCTCGATATCGACAATTACAGCCAGGGCGCCGGCATCCACATCACAGGCACCGGTGCCACGGGCGATTGGATATACGGTGACTTCCTCGGCACCGACCCTACCGGCACGCAGGTCCAGCCGAACAACGAAGGAGTCGAAATCGATGGTGGCGCCAGCAACAATCTCATCGGCACCGACGGCGATGGCGTCAACGATGCGGCCGATCGGAACGTGATCTCCGGCAACCTGTTCGCGGGCGTCTGGATCACGGGGCAAGACACCGATGGCAACGCCGTCGCGGACAACTTCATCGGTACGAGCGTCAGCGGGGATGTCGCCCTGAAGAACGGCAATCAGCCGGTTTATTACAACTCCGAGATCAACATCGGAGGCGGAGTGGTTATCGTAGGAGGCGCCTCCGGCAATCGAATCGGAACCGATGGCCTTAGCGTCGATGACGCCGGCCAGCGGAACGTCATCGCCGGCAGCGGTCTCGATGGGATCGATATCGTCGGCGACGGCACCAACGGCAACATCGTCGCGGGCAACTTCATTGGGACTGACGCGACCGGGACTCGATCCCTGAATCACCGACAACAATGGTCCAGGGATTGTGGTCACCAGCCCACTGAGTTGCGGATCGCCCTCGATGAACCAATAGAGGGTGTGTGTATCCAGAAGGATTTTCACGGCATGTATTCCGCGAAGTCACTTAGGTGTTCCTCGTCATCGGAGAGGATCTTAATCATCCCTTTACCCAAACCCGGCACGCGAGGCTTGCGTTCCGGCGGCTTTTCGCTCACCAACTTCGCCACGGGCCGATGATTACGGGTCAGAATTACCTCATCGCCCGGCGAGAGGCTGTCGAGCAGCTCCGACAACGTCACCTTGATGTCTTCAACCGCCAGTGTCGTTTGCATCATGATTTTCCTTTTTTCGACCACGGATCAGCCCGTTCTCACGGATAGTGCTGGAAACGGTCAATATCCCAATGTACTGGCTCTGTTCATTATCCGTGTTTTCCGGGTCATCCGTGGTTCATTTTTTCGCTTTCTTCAAGGGCCGAATCCAGATCCGCCGAACAGATCCGCGCGATTTCTTAGTCACGGCGACTTGGACGTTGCCTGGCGTCCGTCTGAGCATGGGCTATGGAGTTCTCGTCGGATGGGGCCCTTGTCGCTCGTGCCAACGGAGCACCCGCAGTGCGCGGAGCGTGTTCCAGCGACTCGGTTCGCCCACAGAATCGCCTAAGGGGAAGGCGAGCGCTTCGTCGTGCGCGTCATCGAGGAGCCATCGACCATCCGCCTGCCGCTTGCTCTCGACGACGCGTACGGCATCCCCGACGCGCACGTTCGACTGAACACCAGCGTCCCTGAGGTAATCGAGCGCACGGAGGACGTCGTAGTGATAGCGGGGCGGGAACGCGAACTGCAGGAACGCCCGATTCGCGACCTCGCCGGTCGAGAGCCGTCTGACGAGAGCGCGCTTGAGCGGGTACTCCTCGCCTCGTGTAGAGGGTCGGCAACCAGTTCGGGGCGTCGATCCGGTGCCACGGCCCGTCCGACCCTTGGCTGACGAGGATTTCGGCGCCGAGCCCTTCGTGGGGGATGCGGGCGCGCTCCGCGGCGATCGCCGCCGGGGAGGCATCCGTGAGATCGCGCATCGCCTGCCAGCTTATTGCCGGGTCTGAATCGAGAAGCCAATCGATGGTGTCCATTGCGTGATTTTATCGTCTTTAGGTGGCCAAGCTCCAAGGTATTTCGGATGCTCCTGATATGATGCACCTCTCGCATCATTTCTCTGAGAGACCTAAAATCCGTGAAGTACGCCATGCGCGTCTTACCGGGGCAAACCAAATGACTGGTCGAGTCTGAAACACAGAGGGTTCACCTTGAAGGCTCGGAACGTCTTGCTTGTCACTTTCCTGATTGCTTCGCTCGCCGTGGGCTTGGAAGTCCTTGTGTTCGGCTGGGAGGAAACGCTTCACCGCTTCGAGTCGTTCGTCGTCCTGGCGGTGATCTACTTCCCCTTGCTCGCCCTCGCGTTCGTCTTTGGATTGCCTCTTTGCGGTTTGCTCGGACTTTGGATCGCGGCTCGGAAGCTACGGTCATCTGCCGAGGGCTTTTTCCTCGGTTTCGTGCTGGGTCCGGTGGGACTAATTATCGAGGCTACCTTGCCCGATGAGTGGCCGCGTGGCGGGAAAAAGTGAGGTGAATGTTGGGTTGCCAATGGGGTTTGTCGAACGAATGAGTAGAAAAGCGATGGCAATCGAAGACTGGCTATCACCGCTCGCCGCCGGTGTCACCTTCACAGGGCTAAGCTCGGTCCAGCTGTCGAGCATCCACTGGCAGCCGCCGGCCGTCGTTTGCAACCGCAGCACCAGGCGCTGGGGGTCGTCGGGATCGCCGTCGACGATTTCGGATTCGGAAACCACGGGCACGTTCTTGGGGAACTCGTCCTCTTCTCGATTGTAATCGGGGTAATTGGCCAGCGAGCCGGATTGCTCCGAGAAGAGTTTCTGGCCCAGGCGCAACACTTTATCGGCCTCGCGGATCACCTCGTCGACTCCCGCGTTGACGATGTTGGCGACGAGACGGGCGTCCTGGGCACGCCAGGCGCGGTCGCGCAACCACGAGTATTCGACGGCGTCATCCACGATCTCCTGTTCGGCAGCACCGCGAGGCATCAGGCTGGCCGCCCATTCTGCGCGGCGGTCCTCGAGCGCCTGCGGATCTTCGTCCAACAACACCAGCGTCGCGGCCCTCATGCCGTGCTTGAGGGCGTTGAGCTTCGAGCGCGATTTCCCGGCTTCAGTGCGCGGGCCACAACTCAGCATCGCGTTGCGACGGTTGGCTTCGAGCTTCGCCTCGGAGACCGTCATCGGTCGACTCCTCTCAATTTGGTCCTTTGTCCTTGGTCACTAGTTATTAGTCACTGGTTATTGGTCATCGTTGCGCGGGGAGTGCTGTAGGGATGAGCTACCTGTCAATGCGCAGGCATTGAGAGGGAACGAGGAAACATCGGAAAGACAGCCATGACCGTACGGGATACAGAAGTTGCCTGACTGAGGGAGTATGGAACAAAGAAGGCGGCTATTCGACATAGTCGCAGGAAGAGAACGCATATACGGAAGGAATATCCTGCAGAATCGCATTATTCGTCGCGAAGCGAATCCGAATCAGTCGTAAACAAGAGATCGCTTGCGCTATTTGGTGAAGATTCCCGATCTTGGGGAACTCTGCGACGGACACGCTCTCGCGACGAGTTTGCGCGGGAAATGCGAATCGCCGCCGCGATCCAGTGGTAGCACCAGGAGTTACTCTCGCAAGGAAAAGCGGCAGAGATCGCGGGATTGACTCATGCGGATTTCCCCGAAGCGTTGTTCCGCGCGAATGTGCCCGCGTGCCAGATCACATGTCTTTCAACCAGTGCGACCGAACCACCGCGAGGAACGCCTGGAAGTGGCCGCTGCGCTCCTTCTGACGCCGAACGAACAGCCGTGCCCCCGTCCGCAGGTTCATCGCTCCGAAGATCACGCGCCGCGCTTTGCGGCCGCTCAGCCAGACCCTGGCGGCTTCGCCGCGCTTCGACCAGGCGGCGAGCAGCGGTGGGAACAGCAGCAGTTCGGTCTCGTCTTGGACCAGCACCGCGCTGCGCCGCGGCAGGGCCCGAATCTGCCGGCGCATCCGGCGTTTTTTTCTCGCGTTCGGGGTCCGGGAGCAGGTCGTAGCGCGGGCGCTTCCACAGATAATCCAGCCGGTGCAGCGCCCGGCCAAGTGTGTCCTGGGAGACCCGGTGGCCCGTGGCGAGTTCCGGGACCTCTCGGAGCGAGGGTACCCTCCAACTCGTGCGGGTATAGGGAGCATACGAGCGTGATTCCTCCTAGCGAATGCCGCGGCTCGCCTCCCAACCCTACGACTTCCCGTAGGAGCTACTCCAAATTCATAAGTGATTCACAGAAAAGAAAATTCTGGTTTCTTGATGTTGGGAAGAACAGGACGGGTCCATTTCGTGACCCGTCCGACCCACGCACTCCCTCACGACCGCGCCCGACTGATCGTGTCATCTGCCGCCAATCCACGGCGCTCACGAAAACCAACACCACGAGTCGCGCGCTGAACTTCACCAGGATACTGTCTTCGGATCAATCTGCGCGCCGGACTGTCCCCGAAGCCGCTCCCAGATGAGGTCTCCCATGATCGATACAGTCTCCGAATCAGGACCAGAACCTCCCGCGGGTTCGCTTGGCCCTCGGTGGGTCGCACTGTGGATTCTCGAACCGATCGTCCCCAAGGTCTACCGCAAGGCGTTGATCGGAGACTTGCTCGAAGAGTATGAGATCCGCATAGTGGTGTAAGGACCGGCCGTAGTGCGCAGGTGGTGCTGGGGACAGGTGCTCCGCTCCATCCCCCCGTTGCTCATGACGCGGCTGGAACGGCTATTCCACCATATCAGGATCCTCGTCGGCTCCCTCATAGACGCATCGAGAAGATGAATTCCTCGAATCTTTCGGGCGCCCATATCCACATGACGCCCCTTCCACAACCGCCGGATCACGATTTTGAAGGGCTGATCGGTCAAATCGCAAGCCGGGTCTCAGGCCGCCGGGCACGAGCCCTTCCGGTCCTTTTTACCGAAGGTCCTGTCGGCGATGCGACGCAAGCTGAACCTCGAATACCGTGCATGTTTACGTCGTTCCGCGACGGGGGAGGATGGCCAGCCATTCGGAGTAGGCGCGTCGAAGCCGCCGATCGGTCGCGGGCTGCAGAACAATTCGCACCAGCAGGACCTTGACTGAGGCCGTCTGAGTTCTACAATGTCGAACTACAGACCGGGGATCAACTGAAAGGGTTAAGGCAATGCCAACAGGAGATCAAGCCTGGAGTTTCGAGCAACTCGGTCCGGTAGGACCTTGACCAAGGCCCGCCGAATTAATACTATGTATTAGTATGGGCTTGGCATAAAATGAGGGGATGTGACGATGCCGAGAAGGGATCAACCCGGGGCCTTCGAGCAAATGGTCCTACTCGCCTTGATCCGGTTGGGCGACAACGCCTACGGCATGACCATTCGTCGGGAGATCGAGGACAAAGCCAACCGTCCGATCGCCCTCGGGGCGGTCTATACGACCCTCGACCGCCTCAAGAGTAAAGGATACATCAGCTATTGCGAAGGCCAAGGCACGCACGAACGGGGGGGGCGGGCGAGGCATTTCTTTCGCATCGAGCCGGAGGGGCTTCAGGCTCTCGACGAAGGTCTCCGCGCCCTTGACAGATTGGCGCGGGACTGGACAGGATTGCGCTCCCAGATCGAGGTGTTCCATGATCGGGCCCTACGATCGGAACAATAGTCCTGGAGAGGGACGTCCCCCGATTCTTCCGGGCCTGGGGCGAGTCGCCCTGTGGATCCTCCGGCGGGTCGTCGCGAGAACATATCGCGCCGAGTTCATCGGAGACTTGCTGGAAGAGTATGAGATCATACTGAGGGAGTTGGGACCAGAAGGGGCAAGGAGGTGGTTCTGGGGACAAATGCTCCGCTCGATCTCCGCGTGTCTTTTGTGGCGGCTGGAACGGGCGAGCCAGTTCCTGCGGATTGAAGACTTCCTCGCGAGGGTGATCCTGATCGCCCTGTGCGTGTACCTCCTGCCCGGGGCCGTCGCGTTGGCGCTGCTCTACGCGGTCGCGATCGTGGCCGGCCTCCTCGTGGATGCCATGAGTCCAGCAAACCCCCAGGATCCCTCGGATCCTCCGGGCCCGGCTCGGGTTGCCCTGTGGATTCTCAAGAGGATCGTCCCGAAAGCCTATCGCGAAGAATTCATCAAAGACTTGGTCGAAGAGTATGAGACCATACTGAGGGAGTTGGGACCGACAGAAGCAAGGAGCTGGTTCCGGGAACAAATGCTCCAATCCATCCCCCTGTGTCTCCTGTGGCGGCTGGAACGGGCGATCCGGTTCCTGCAGTCTGAGGAGCTCATCGGGAGGGCGGTCCAGATCGTTCTGTGCGTGTACCTCCTGCCCGCGCTTCTTGCGGTTGTGCTGCTCTCCATGGTCGGCATCGCCATCTGCTTCTTCGTGGACGTCCTGGGGCGACCCCCTCCGACCGCAGGCGGACGCGGGCTCGCATGGATTTGGAGTTTTCTCCACCAGGTCGTGAACATCATCCAGAAGGTTGTAGACATCATTAGTGATTTCGTCGAGGAGGCGATCCGTATCGGGAGTGGAGGCCCGAATTCCGACCAGAAGGGGCGGGCGTCTGGCCGCTTTCGGCGAAGTTAGTCACATGGATCATTCCCGGCTAGGAAGTCCCATATGGCTTAAGTCGAGCACCTTTCTTGGGTCGCTCTATGGCAGTTCCGACCTGTCCGGATGGATTTGGAAAACCCTCGTGATGAGCTCTTGTGAACACGCGTTCGGCTCAGTGGAAACCCTCCAGGAATATCTCGACTGGGCGCCGAGACAGATTGATCGCTGAGTAGCGCAGGGCGTACGCTCCAGGCCAGTTCTGTGGGGAGCCAGTCTCCATGTCCATTGTAAGAATGGTTTACCAGCAGCCTTACGAGAGATCCGACGAAGCGGCAAGGATTGTGTTGGAGCTCTGCAGGATAGGGTATAGCACCGCGACGATCGCCAAGATCATGGCCCGGAACAGGAAGCGATGCCGGGATCTGCTCAGATCGATCCGCGACGAATTCGCCGCCGAGGAGGAGATCGCCCACGAAACGGGCCGGAACGAGGCGCGGTCCTGGACCTCCTTAAATTGATCGACGAGGACGTGGCCGACGAGGAGGATGTTGGCATGGGCGATGGAGGGCTCAGTGACGACAAGGAGGCGCAGGCGCGTGGCGGAATTCCGCCAGGGCTGGTTCCGCGTAGGAACGAGCACCGAGCGAGCCGACCGGCCTCGTGCCGAGGCTGCCATTGCGCGGATGTACGCGAGACTCGGGGCAGCACCGCCTCCGTTCCTTTGGTGCGATTCGCCGATGACCGCGAAGTTGGCAATGTCAGTCATGGGAGGACGCCGGTCCTCGCGGCGGACGGCGCTTTGGCACTCATTGCCATATGAGCTGCGAGATGCGTGGGGGGATGGGAAGCAGGCCTTGCCGCTGGGAGTCTGGCTGGGTGACTCGCTGCAGATTTCGGAGGCCTGGCTACGCAACGTACTGCGGGCCTCTGGGAAGGATTGGCTGACAGTCGCGCTGAAACGCACGGTGCCGTCTTTTGCGGTCCGCGCCCGGCTGGCGGTCGCACTAGAGGATCCCCGGTGGGGCTCTCAAAGGGCGCGCGAGCTCCTGGAATCCGCGGTGGATTTCACCTTATCGAGATCGCTACGGGCCCGGAAGATCCCCTATCGTCGCATCCCTCTTCAGGGTCAACAGCAGAGCGACTGGACGATCCCCTATCGTCACATCCCCCTTCAGGGTCTATTGCAGGGCGATTGGATTGGGCGCTCACTGTTCGACCGCGATGTGCTCGGCATCCACTACGCTCCGCTTCTTTCCGAGCGCCTCGACGAGTGGGCCGACCTCGCCCGATCCTGTCAGTGGTGGTGGCCGTATCGCCAGATCTGCGTGGTCAGCGAGCGGCCGGCTGAGCTCCACTGCCTCGACGGGCAACGCCTGCACAACGACGCCGGGCCCGCCGTGAGCTTCCGCGACGGCTGGTCGATCTGGGTGATCGACGGCATCCCAGTCGATGAGCAAGTCGTCATGAGTCCGGAGACCCAGACCCTCCCGCAAATCCGGCGCGAGCGGAACGCCGAGGTGAAGCGAATCCGCATCGAGCGCTACGGCTGGGATCGCTACTTGGCCGCGGTCGGCGCGACGGTTCTCGATCGCCGCCGCAACGACATCGAAGCCACCCGCGAGTCGCTGATGCGCGGGCCGGACGGGGAGAGAGCTGGTGTGCGCCTGCCCGTCGACTGCACGGGTCTACGCATTGCCCGTTCCGCCCTTGATCCGGACCTGCGAAGAGGCCCAGAACTGGCTTAGCGGTGGGCTAGGCCGTCGGATTATTAACAGCGCCTGAAGGGAAGCTTGGGAGGGAGCATGCGATGAGGACAAAATCGATTGATTCCCGCATGGCCGATGCTCAGTTGTCGGGCGCGGCCGAGCTGATCCGGTGCCGAGACTAAACGTCATCGGTGTTGCAAATGACCACGCCGGCGCCTCAGCGGCGGCCGGGTTGCTCGACCAAGCGGCCGTTGAGCGCAAATGACGGCCGGAAGCTGTCGCTGCATAGTTCCCAAACGGATGTCCAACAGGTGATGAGTCCAACCGCCAGAGAGGAATGTTGGGATGAAGGAAATCAATCGCTCGACGCCGGAGGAAGGGGCGCGACCGCCGACATCCGATGAAAGATGGGAGGAACTCCGAAAGGAATGGCGGTTGATCAGCATGTGCACCGCACCGGCCGACCGGGTGCGCACCGAAGCGGCCATCTCGTCGATGTACTCGGCGGTCGAAGAAGCCCCGCCTCAATTCGTCTGGTGTGATTCGCCAATAGCCATTCATCTGGCGATGCATATTGTAGGACCAACCGGCTCTTCGGTGCAGAGGACACTTGAAGTCCAGCTGGGAAATCCAGTGGAGCGTATGCTGCTAAATGGCCTGGCGTTTCGAAAAATGGAATTAACGAGGGAGGTGCCCACGAGGATGTTAAACGCCGCGGGGAGGAACCCGGCCTGGACATGGTTGGTCGGGATACTGGATGGACTGATGGGAATCCAGCTCACGTACCTCGTGGTAACGCATCAGAAGATTCCCGGGGGAATCCCGGTCTTGGCTCTGGTGGTCGGGGGACTGTGGCTGGTACCCGCAACACTACTCGGGCTCTTCATCGGGATCTCGGTGCGGCTCGCTGCGACTGTAGCGGTTGGATTCTTCGCCGTAGCGGTGCCCGCGGTCTCTCTCTGGACTGCAGTTGGCGTCGCCCTAGCCCAGACACTTTTGAGTCAAGGGGGGACTATCCTGGAGGCGATGCGCTCGGAACGAGTGGAGGCGGAAAGAAACAGTTATGTGACGGTCGATGTCGACAAGTCGCTACATGAGTCTCTGTGGGCCTCGTTTTTAGCGGCGCCGCGGGTCGCCTTGGATATTTCGCCGCGCCCGCCGGTCGCTGTTGCGACGGGTGACCTGGACGGTACCCTACGTCAAGCCACATTTCCTCGGCCAGCAGGAAGCCTCGTGGATCGCAGTCAGCCTTCTAGCACGTGACATCGCAGGTGTCCGCTTCACTCCAGAGAATTCTAAGCGGCTCGACATGTGGGCTGAAATTGCCCGCTGCTGCATGTGGTGGTATCCGTTCCATCGGATCTGTTTTGTCTGCGAACGGCCCGCTGAGATTCACATGGTCGATGAAGATCGTCTGCACAATGACTCAGGGCCCGCTGTCCGCTTCCGCGACGATTGGTCGATATGGTCGATCAACGGCGTCTTGGTCGACGAGCAGGTCGTCCTCCGTCCGGCCACCCAGACGATACGCCAGATTCGACACGAGCAGAACGTGGAGGTCAAGCGGATCCGAATTGAGCGCTTCGGTTGGGATCGTTACTTGACTGGGGTCGGCGCGGTTGCAATCGACCACCGCCGGAACGATGTTGAGGCCACTCAGGAGACATTGATGCGTACACCGGATGAAGAGAGGGTTTTGGTGTGTGCCTGCCCGTCGACGGCGAAGATCCAGGCACTGCCGGTCCCTCCCTGGATTCGGACTTGCGAAGAGGCCCAGGACTGGCTTAGCAGCGGGCTAGACCGTCGGATTGTTAACAGCGCCTGAAACGAAGACCTGGAAAGGAGCATGCGATGAACACAAAATCGATCGATTCCCGAACCGCCTACGCCGAGGTCCTGCGCACGGCCGAGGCGATCCGCAGCGATGCGCATGAGGTGATCGCGACCATGTCCCCCGGCGACGTGGTCCGTCAAGGCGACCTTTACATCACGTGCCTCGACAGTGAACCACGAGGCGGAGTGCCCGCGGGGACACGGCAGTTGGCGCCGGAACGACCCAAGGCGCTCGACATCTCGTCGAGGGCGACTGTGACGTGCTTCGCGTCCTGGACGAAAGTGCTGTCGCGGCCCTGCGCCGAGTCGTGCCTCGGGCCGACTTCAATCAGTTCGTTGGTCCCGTGATTCGTGCCCGAGGCCCTGTGACCATCACTCACCCTGAGCACGGGGACCGCACGTTGCCTGGCGAGGCATGCTACCTGGTGACGTATCAACGGTCCTGGGCCGGAAAGGATCACGAGCGTTGGCTTATGCGCAGAGTCGTTGACTGAATAAAGGACTCACGTCCGTCGAGTAACGGAGGGATGCTCGAAGAGCAACGTCTCTTCGTTCCACGACGGAGCGTGCCTCACCGATGAAGTCAGGCGAATGCCAAAGGCGCGTCGTCGCAGTTTCGTGTTCAGATCCCTGGGCCCATGGATAGTTTTCTGGGTGAGCGAAAGGCGAATTAACGCTGCGCGTCGCGAGAAGCGCACCGAGGGTTAATCCGCCGGGAGCCAACTTGAAATGACCGTCGAAAGAGTCCCATTTTCGCGGATGTACGGAACATTAGACGAGGCTAAGAGGGTTCTAGACCTCCGCATGGACGGCTACTCCACCTCGGAGATAGCGGAGATCGTGGGATCGGACGCGGGCCAGATCAGGTGCCTCTTCAAATCGATAAGCGAGGAAATTGCTACTGAGGTAACGATCGCTGAGAAAACGGAATGGGGTGTAAGAGATACCGAGCTCCTACTTCAATCGATTTGGAACGAAGTGGCCGCCGCGGGCATCGGTATTGACGAAGGACCGGTCAGACACATTGAGACAGCGCGGGCACGAATGGCGGAATTTCGTCAAGAATGGTACCTCGCGGGCACAAGCACTGAGCCGGTCGACAGGGTTCAAGCTGAGCGTGCCATTGTGCGGATGTATTCCGCGCTGAATGTATCGCCGCCTCGGTTCGTCTGGTGCGACTCGCCCATGACAGCTCAACTCGTGCTATGCATCCTGGGACGGCGCCGATTCTCTCGCAGGACGGCGTTGTGGAGTTTGCTCAAGCCCGCGGTACGGGACGCGCTCGGCGCCGCGCTGCGGCCCTCACCATTGGGAATCTGGCTTGGAGCCGCGCTGCGAGCCTCAGGCATATGTCTGGAGGACGTGTTGTCGCCCCACCGAGCGGAATGGCGGCGAGTCGATCTAAGTGACTCGCTGTCCAATCCCGCGCGGCAAGCGCTGTTGGCAGCGGCACGGGAGGACCCGGTGTGGGGCTCTCTGAGGGCGAATGTGGTCCTGGAATCCCCGCTGGTCGTCGCCCTTTCGCGATCGATGCAGGCCTTGAATCTCACCTATCGCGCAACACTCTCGTGGGGCGAACAGAATGCCGATTGGATCGAGACGTTCCTCTACTATCGCGACGTCCTCGGCATCCGCTATGCCCCGCCTCTTTCCGAGCGCCTCGACTGGTGGGCCGACCTCGTCCGCTCTTGCATGTGGTGGTGGCCCTACCGCCAATTCTGCATCGTAAGTGAGCGGCCGTCCGAGGTTCACACTGCCGACGGGCGACACCTGCACAACGACGCTGGGCCTGCTGTTCGCTTCCGCGACGGCTGGTGCGTGTGGGCGATCGATGGGGTGGTGGTCGATGAGCAAGTCGTTCTTCATCCGGAGACCCAAAGCCTCCGGAAGATCCGGGGAGAGCCGAATACTGAGGTCAAGCGGATTCGCATTGAGCGATACGGATGGGATCGCTACCTAGCCGCGGTCAGTGCGGTTCTGGTCGACCGTCGCCGCAACGACATCGAGGCCACGCACGAAACGCTGTTGCACACTCCCGACAACGAGAGGGTCCTTGTGTGCGCCTGCCCGTCGACGGCGCGGGTCTACGCCTTGCAAGTTCCGCACAATGTCGAGACCTGTGGAGAGGCCCAGACCTGGCTCAGCGGAGGGCTTTCCGGCCGGATCATCAATAGCGCATGAAGCCCAAATCTGAGAGGAACATTTCATGAACATGAAGGCCATTAATTCCTCTGCGACCCACACCGCTGTCCTCCGCGCGGCGCAGGCCAATCTGCGGCGACGCGCATTAGGCGATCGCGAAGATGACCGCGCCCGACATCATACGCCGCCCGCGATCTCGACATGACTGAGTTCGCCCGCAAACCTCTTGGTGCGGTCCTTGCTGGCCGCGACATCCGGAACCAGGAATGACCTGCTGCGATGGCGGCGAGGGCGCATAAATCGCGAACTCGAATCAGTAGAGAAATCGAAATCAGTCGAGGAACCGGGCCATCAGATCGTAGGGCCCACGCGCTGGGCCGATGCTCTGGGAGGAAATCCGACATGTCCAGTGAAGAACTGGCATTTGAGCTAGTTTACGAGAGATCTGACGAGGCGACGAGAATCGTGATGGACCTCCGGCGGAGAGGCTATTCCAACACGGAGATAGCCGACATAACGGGCACGGGCATCAAACGGATCCAGCTCCTCTTGAAATCAATATCTGAGGAATATGAAGCCGCGGTGGCGATGGCCGAGACAACATGCTGGAACACGCAGGAAAAAGAACTCTTCCTCAAACTGATAATCGCGAACAGGACAACCTACGAGGATGTCGATTTAGCCGGTGGAGGGTTAAGCGACGATCCGGATGCGCTGGCGCGTGTGGCGGCGTTCCGCGAAGCATGGTTCCGGGTCGGGACGAGTACTGAACCGGCGGATAGACCCCGCACCGAAGCGGCCATCGCGCGGGTATATGCGGTGCTCGGCACATCGCGGCCCCGGTTCGTCTGGTGCGACTCACCGATGGCCGCGCAACTCTTGATGTACGTTTCCTGGGGGCGCCGATCCCGGCGGCGGAGCGAGCTCTGGAGTTCGATGCCGCCCGCACTCCGAGATGCACTGGGAGGTACGTGGCCGCTTCCGTCGTTGGGAGTCTGGATGGGGGACGCATTGGGGGCCTCGATGGCCATGCTGGTTTACGCGCTGCAGGCCGCCAAGAGAGATTGGCTGACAATCGCTCTGAAAAAGACTGTGCCGAGTCTGGAGGCGCGTGGTCTGATGGCGATTGCAACTGCGAGCCCGCGATGGGGCTCTCGGCGAGCACGTGACCTTGTGGAACCCGCGCTGCAGCATGCGTTGTTGGTATCGCGTCAAGGGTCCAAGATCGACGATCGTACAACTTCCCGCAGAAGCTGGCAGGGTACCCATTGGGTCGAGGTCTTCCTGTTCAACCGAGATCTGCTTGGCATCTCTTGTGCCCCCTTCCTCTCTGAGCGTCTGGACTTGTGGGTCGACCTGGCCCGCTCGTGTATGTGGTGGTGGCCTTACCGCAATATCTGTGTCCTCAGTGAGCGGCCGGCCGAAGTTCACAGTCCCGACGGGCAACACCTGCACAACGACGCTGGGCCCGCTATTCGCTTTCGTGACGGCTGGTGCGTCTGGGCGATCAACGGAGTGCCGGTTGATGAAGAGATCGTCCTTCATCCGGAAACCCAGAGCCTCAGGAAAATCCGAGGCGAGCAGAACGCAGAGGTCAAGCGGATTCGCATCGAGCGTTACGGTTGGGATCGCTACCTGGCCGGGGTCAGGGCGGTGGTCATCGACCGCAGCCGCAACGACATCGAGGCTACAGCTGAGACGCTGATGCGCGGGCCGGACGGAGAGACGGTCCTGGTTTGCGCCTGCCCATCGACGGCCCGCGTCTATGCGCTGCCGGTACCGTCCGGGGTTCGGACCTGCACAGCGGCCCAAGCCTGGCTCAGTGGGGGTCTGGCCGGGCGGATCATCAACGGTGCATGAAGTCGGGATCTTCGAGGAACATCTGATGAAGACGAAGTCCATCGATGCCCGAAGTGGTGTTCGTGCGAATCGTAAGCCCCGCGGAAGGAATGCCCTGTTTCGCGTGAGCCTAAGCCCGGCAGTGTTGGGATTCCGCTTGGAAGCGGATGGTAACACCGCCGAGCCACCTTTTCCGTTCTTTAAATACTAATCAGGAGATGTAGAAATTCATATTTGTATGCAGAGCACTGGGCTCGCAGCAGACATTGCCGCAGCAACTGCCCGCGCCAGGAAAGGGGCCGCCTGGCTGGATGAAACGGCTGGTCCTGAATGGGATCAGATGCGCAACTTGAATCGGCTTGACATCAAGAATCCAATTCACTGTGTCCTGGCCCTACTCAGGTCGCAGGGAGTAACTTCTACAATATTATATATTAATATATCTATATATTGCGGCTTTTCTTGCGGTCTTCTAATGGAGTTCCTCGTCCATGTGTTTCGGCCTCCTGCGGCCGTCCGCTCCTTTGAACTTATTAGCCAAGCGTGGAAGTTAGGTCACTCGGCGAGAGCTGGAACCGGGCTCTCGCTGGAAGCAAGCTTGTGGGACCATATGGGGGCGTCACCGCGAGTCGCATTGGGCCGCACGTCGTCGGTCGCGCTGCGGCATCGAGTCTGGACCGCGCCGGCGACCTCGCTACACTCGGAGCGGACCGCACACTTAGCTTCGCCTCTGGAGTTGAATCTACTCGAACTGAACGAGGTGTGGCGTGCAGAGGCTATCTCTTGGCGAGTACTTCTCGGGACCGCGCTGGGGCTCCCGCCGAAGGCTCATGGCAATCAAGCATAGCTGTGAGTGGCGAGTTGACGGTGAAGAATTTGATCGACATTCTGGCCCAAACCCAACAAGCGATCGTCGACGCCTGGCTATCTGTGTTCCGACCAAGAAGGCTCCGTGACGGCGGGGATTGAAACTTGTGTCGCCTACGCCGAGGTCGCCCGGCGACATAAGCTCCCACGGCGGGATCGTCTTCAGCCCTCGATTCCGAGCCGCGGACCGGAATTCCGTCCGCCGCCCCGCGTTCCGGACGCCAGCTCGACCTCGAGGCCGAGAGTTCCAATTGAATCGTCGTGATCGGGAATGACCCGCGACAGCACCGCCGGCGCGGACCTCTACGTACCAACCAGAAGGACGCTCTACATGGCTCGCAAGCGGCTTATCCGGGGCCTGATGAGGTTCCTTCGGGCCGTGATCGGGCGGTGGTTTCCCCCCGACACGCCGCCTCCGGACCGGTCTACCGCTCACCACGAGGCGGGGCACGCAGTCGCCGCCGTGGCCTACGGCATCGAGTTCAATCGAGTCGCGGTCCTAGGGGAGGACTTCGGGCTAATGGTGCTCCTCGAAAAGCTGCTCTACGAGCGGCCCGGATTCGACCCCAATGCCCCCGAGGCCTTACAGCACGCTGTTGACTTCACCGTCATGGCCTTGGCCGGGGAACTCGCCGAGGCGTTCTACGGCGGCCGCGCGCCAAACTTTTCGGACAGTGGGGCGGTGCGGGACTTTGCCGTCGCCGCGGAGCTCGCGAGTAGGCTGTTCGCTCTTGAGGCGGACCGCGGTCGCTTCCTCGTAGAGATGGAGCGCCTGACAGTGGCCTTCGTTACCAACCCGGTCCGCCTGTGCCAGATCAGGGCCGTCGCCGCGCGGCTCGACCTGGCCGGTGAATTGAACGGTGACCAGGTCAAACGGATTATGGCTGAGGCGTGTGGCCCGAACGTGGGGGCGCAGCCCTCCGGATAAGTCTCGCGAGACCAACCCAGCCTCGGCGTGGGACCGCCGAGCGTCGTAGGTTTCATACGCGATGAAAGTTACACTCACTTTCGTCAAAGGGCATCTTCCGCAACGAGTCCGACGTTGAGGCGTTCGAGCGCGTGATGGTTGACGCGCGCCTGCGGCAACCCATTCATGTCCTGTCGTGGAACGGCAGACGAACTGGACGGATTGCGTCACCGCTGCTTTGACTGCGAACGAATTAGAACGAGTGCGGGTGAGCATCGAGCGAGGACGACCATACGGCGAGGAGACGTGGGTGCGGGAAAGGGTAAAGAATCTCAGGCTGGAGCAGACCGCTCGTCCGAAAGGCCGGCCACGGAAAGCGAGCCAGTCGGCGACCGAGCCGACAGGTTAACTGCGCGGATTCCACACAGAGGTCAGATTCATAGACAAACTAATCGCGTGCGGGTCCAAGCGACCTATCCCTTGGTCGCACTCGCGGTGGCAAAGCGACCAAAAAATAGGGCTGTTGCTGATAGCCGTGGTGTGGCCGTAGCAGCTACAATTCTCCTTCATAGCAACATCACCACGCCGAGGGAGAGTTCAATGTCCGACAGCAGCAACTCCAACCTCCTCGATCGCATCGGTTGGGGCCTCACGGGGCTCTCCGTGCTCGCGCCCGTGGCGAGCGCAAGCTTGAAGATAGTACAAGAGGCTCATAACATCGAATACGTCGTCGGCAGGTTCGGCTATCCCGCGGAGGTGTTGGTGCCCCTCGGTGTGCTTGAGCTGATTGCACCCTCATCTATGCGGTGCCCAGGACGAGCATGCTAGGGGCTGTCATGCTGACGGGGTATTTGGGAGGCGCAGTCGCCACGCATGTGCGCATCAGCGAGGCATTCTACTCGCCCATCATCTTGGGGGTTTTGGTGTGGCTCGGGCTGTACTTGCGCGACCCGCGACTGCGAGGGCTACTGCCGTTGCGGAATGCGTAAGTGCACAACTGAACCGCATTTCACAAAGCTTAGCGCCGGCGTCGGCCGTTTCCTTGGGCCTCGCCCCTTCCTCTCGTTACAACGCAAATGCCGTCGATTCCCCGCATTTTCGGCCTCAAACTGACAGGGAGTCCTTTTATGCGACTCGTCGCGCTATCTGGGTTGCTGATTTGTTCAATGGCTGCCACTCTCGGCGCCGCCGACAACGACGCCGACCGCTTCGTCGAAACCGCCAAGAAATTGATCCAAGCCATCAACAGCGATGACTCGCGCACCGTCCAGGCAAGCTTCGACGCTCAGATGCAGCGAGCCTTGCCGCCCGACAAGGCTATGCCTTTTTTCCGCGGACTTGTGTCCGCCAAAGGCAAGTTAAAGGAAGCCGGCGTCCCTCAAGTGACCGGTTCCACCGCCATCGTGCGAGTGTCCGCCGAGCGCGGAGCGTGGGATTTCAAGATCAGCCTGGAACCCGCAGGCAAGATCGCCGGACTGCTCGTCACCGAGGCCGCTGCTGAAGCGTCCGTGCCCGCGTCCGCCCAGCGCTTCACCAAGGTGGCCAGTAAACTCATTCAGGCGATCAACAGCGACGACTCGCGCGCCATTCAGGCAAGCTTCGACGCTCAGATGCAGCAGGCCTTTCCGCCCGACAAGGCCACTCCCTTTTTCCGCGGACTTGTGACCGCCAAAGGCAAGTTAAAGGAAGCCGGCGTCCCCCAAGTCACTGGCCCGACCGCCATCGTGCGAGTGTCGGCCGAACGCGGAGCGTGGGATTTCAAAATCAGCCTGGGACCCGCAGACAAGATCGCCGGACTGCTCGTCACAGAGGCCGCTGCTGAAGCGTCCGTGCCCGCTTCCGCCCAGCGCTTCACCAAGGTGGCCAACAAACTCATTCAGGCGATCAATAGCGACGATCTCGGCGGCCATCCAGGCAAGCTTCGACGCTCAGATGCAGCGGGCCTTTCCGCCCGACAAGGCCACTCCCTTTTTCCGCGGACTTGTGACCGCCAAAGGCAAGTTAAAGGAAGCCGGCGTCCCTCAAGTCACCGGCCCCACCGCCATCGTGCGAGTGTCCGCCGAGCGCGGAGCGTGGGATTTCAAAATCACCCTCGACGCGTCCGACAAGATTTCCGGTCTAACCGTGACCCCGCCCGGTTCCGGTCCGGCGGCCGACTCGACGGCCGTCCCGCGCAGCCGCACCCCCATGCAGCTTCCGTTTCGAGGCGAGTGGTACGTCTTTTGGGGCGGCGACAACGAAAAGGTCAACCACCATGTCTCCGCGCGTGGCCAGCGCCGCGCCGCCGATATCCTTATCAAAGGTGCCGACGACCTCTCTCACAAAGATACCGGACGCCGCAACGAAGATTATTTTGTTTACGGAAAGCAAATCCTGGCCGCAGCCGCCGGCACCGTCGTCACCGCGATCGACGGCGTCCCCGATAACGAGCCAGGCTCCATGAACCCTTTGTGCGCCGTCGGAAACTGCCTGATCATTGACCAAGGCTCCAATGAGTACGCCGTCTACGCGCATCTCAAGCCCGGCTCCCTGCGCGTCCGCCGCGGCGACAAGGTCAGCAAGGGCCAGGTGCTCGCCCTCTGCGGCAACAGCGGCAATTCCAGCGAGCCCCACCTCCATTTTCATCTGCAGGATAACGCCATCCTTCAGGACGGCGCCGGCATCACTCCCTATTTCACCAACGTCAAGTGCCGCCGCGGCGATGCCACCCTAACTGATGCCGAATACACCTTCCTCCAGGGCGACCACATTCAGTCCACAACCAAGAAGTAAACCAGTCCTGATCACCCTGGGCTCTTGCTCGTGGGTCGGAAAAGTTTCGGAGTGCCACGACGAGACCAGCGCCTGGGGGCTTTGTCTATCACGTCCTGAACCGATCCGTCGGCAGGATGAATATGTTCCGTAAGAAGTCCTACTTTGAGGCGTTCGAGCGCGTCATGGTTGAAGTGCACTTGGGGCAACTCATTCTCGCGCGGACCGTCGCCCGTTCGGGTTGGCAGTTGCTCAGCATCGTCCGGAGTTTTGAAGAGGGCTTTCGGAAGCGACAGCCAATGCTATCCGAGCCCCTGGAAACTCAGTTGAAAGCCAATGAAAAAGATGGCGGCGTCGACGAAGAGATGACTGATCCATGGGCCGTACAAGGAGCCTGTATGGTGATAGAGCCACGCCCACCCAGCTCCCCCGATCGCCACGAATAGGGGGAGCGCATAGGTCAGGGGTGAGGACCATCCGAAGAATCCGGCCACGATAAGGACGTGATGGGCCATGAATCCCACGCTCGACCAGAGAATCGCGGCGGCGAGCGAGGTCCGACGCTTCAAACTTCCGAAAACAAACCAGCGCCAGTAGTATTCCTCCAAGCCCGAATGCCCCAGTACGTAAAACGTGCTGAGTGCGATATAGCGAGGAGGCGAATCCACTCCCATTCCCTTGATCTTGGCGTGAATGCCATCCACGGCAGCGGCGAGATAGCCGCCGGGCAAAAGCCAAAGCCGAACGACAAGCAACGTCGCGATCAGAATGATGACCCCCGACGCGATGCCCCAAACGAAATCCGTGATCGTTGGGCGGTGTAGCTTGATCTTTTCTTTGAGTACCGATGCGGTCCACACTGCGGGGAGCCCGAACTGCAGGACTTTTCCCAGAGCGTAAACTCCTTGCTGAACACCCGTCGATGCGTTGGCGAGAAGGTCGAAATAGAGGAACGTCAAGGCCGTCGGATAGACGATAGCGACCAGAATAATCAGCATCTGGGAAACCCATGGTAGCTGCGAATAGGCGTAGCCCTTGAACATCGGCCACGCACCTTTGTGCAAGAACCACTTGCGCTCTCTCGCACGAGGTTACCGACAATTCCTGGTCGGGGCTTTTTAGATAACCCCTAGACGTTAGAATTCCGAGTCGTTGGTCGACTCCTTCCCGTTGCGCGTAATGAACGCCCTGAAGGCCGGTTCCGCGAGCTTTCCCCTGGGGATGAACCGGACCCTGGTGTCAGCGAACACCGCGTTGCATCCGTCAACACCCCCGAAAACAAACGCACCGGATCTGTCCTTGAATACGCCGCCAAGCGGGGGGAGTTGCGTGCCGGCCATATACGGCAGGTCGATCGGCTTGGTCCAGGGGACGGGGTCGGCCGCCTCGACGACGAGGAGGGTCCGCTCCGGGCCGTCCGGGAAGTCCGCGAGCGTCGTGCCCTGCCGGCCCTCGAACGCCGCTCCCTCCCCGATAAACACCTGGGAATACGTCAGAGTGGGGTCGGTGGCGACGCCCACCGGGTCATAGACCGTCGGCCGTCGAGCCAAGAGCTCGCCGTTGTGTGGGCTATCCCAGGCTTCACGCAGATCGAAGTCGTCGTAGAGGTCCTTCTGCTCCAGGTACGGCAGGAGCAGCACTCGCCAGCTATAAAGCGGGCGGCCATCCGGGCTATAGACCACCGACGGAGGGAACCGGCCGTGATCATGATGGTAGTTGTCGAGAGCAAGTCCGATCTGTTTCAGATTATTGCGGGCTGCGGCCGGACGTGCGCCCGTGCAGTGTGTACCCTGGGGCAAGAGCGACGCGAAGACCGTAGCGATCGCCATGCCGATACCCCAGGCGGCCAGACCCGATCCGCGCATGCGGCCATTGCTGCGCCGAACGTGCCTCCTGGCCCAGACGCCCAAGACGACCGACAGAGGACTCGCGGCCAACATGACGACGTCCAGCGCGAGGTCACCCGGGACGGCGTCCAAAAGGCTGTAACCGATGGCCAAGCCCCCGAGCACGAAACTCGCGACGGCCATGAGACTATAATGCCGGCGGCTCTTTCGGGTGATGGGGGTTCTCATTACGGCCTGACCGCAAACGTGGCGACTCGGCCCGTTCGTGCCATACACCGATCGTACTCGGCTTTGCGAAGTCAGTCGATGCTGGATGCGGCGTCTCCCCCAAAAAGCGATGGCAAATATTGCAGTTCTGACCGCGTCGCCTCCCATTATCTAGATGTGGCTGTAATGCATGTCCTGGTATGCTATCGCGGTCTACCTACAGCACCGGCGAGACCTGATAGAAGCGGCCACTGCCGTCACGACTGGTCAGGACCGCTGATTCACGCTGGCATACGTTTGTTAGATGGGTGCGCGGTGGTGACTTCACCGCGAAGCAACGCTCCGAACACGCGAAACATGCATTGAGTACTCGCCCGCGGTGCATGTCATTTCGTTCTGCCGCATTGACCACGAAGGAATTTGAACGAGTGCGGGTTCCCCAAACATTCGCCGTGCTCTGTGGCCTCATCGCCCTGGCCTGGGCGCCGGTCTTCGCGCCGATGACCCGCGCAAGAGCCAGGTGCCCCATCATCAGCGACCAAGCTCGTGACGATTCGACCAAGCGACGACAAGACGCACTTCATCCGAGCAGGGACGAACACACGGATCGAGATGTGGGGATTTAACTACGATCGCGATGATGCTGGCCGACTTCTGGAAGACTACTGGCGAGACGAGTGGGCCACGGTCGCCCAAGACTTTCGCGAGATAAAGGGCTTGGGCGCCAACGTCGTGCGCGTTCACTTGCAGCTTGGTCGATTCATGCGAAGCGCCGATCAATCGAGAGCGGAAAATCTTGCGCTCCTGGCCAAACTCCTGCGGCTCGCCGAGGAGATCGGTCTCTACCTCGACGTGACCGGCCTGGGCTGTTACCACAAGAACGACGTGCCCGCGTGGTATGACGGCCTGGATGAGTCTGCCCGATGGGACGTTCAGGCCCGCTTCTGGAAGGCGGTGGCGGGGGTTTGCAAGAGCAGTCCCGCGATCTTTTGCTATGACCTCATGAACGAGCCGATCCTGGCCGGTGAGAAGGGGAAGAACGACTGGTTGCCCGGCCCGCCGTTCGGCGGCAAGTATTTCGTGCAGCGGATCGCGACCGATGCACGAGGACGCACCAACAAAGAGATCGCCCGAGCTTGGGTCGAGCGAATGGCCTCGGCGATCCGCTCGGTCGACGATCGCCATATGATCACCGTCGGCGTGATTCCTTGGGCTCAGGTCTTCAAGGGCGCCAAGCCGCTCTTTTACGCGCCTGAAGTCTGCAGGCCGCTCGACTTCGTCAGTGTGCACTTCTACCCGAAGGCCGGCCAACTCGACGACGACCTCGCCGCGCTCAAAGTCTACGAGGTCGGCAAGCCACTCTTGATCGAGGAGATTTTTCCACTCTCGGCCGGCCTGGAAGAAACCAGCACTTTCATCGCACGATCGCGAGCGCAGGTCGACGGATGGATCAGTTTTTACTGGGGTAAGAGGATCGACGAGTACGAGAAGGCGGGTGGTCTGAATGGCGCGGTGGTCAGCGGATGGCTCCGACGTTTCCGCTCACTGTCTCCGCATGCGCCGAGCGCTGGCAACAAATAGCCGAGCGCCTGGAGTTCGTAAGTCCAAGCTGCCTTTCAACTGAGCAAGACGAGAGACGATTATGTTCCGCAAGGAGTTCGATGTTGACGCGTTCGAACACGTCATGGTTGAGGCGCACCTGCGGCAACCCATTCGTATCCTGTTGTGGAACGGCCTGTGAACTGGACCGCTCGCGTCAACGCTCGTTTGACCGCAGAGGACTTAGACCGAGTGCGGGTGAGCGTCGAGCGGGGACGGCCTTACGGCGACGTGAAGTGAATGCGGGAAACGGTAAAGAATCTCGGGCTAGAGCAAACTGTTCTCCGGAGGGCGGGCGAAGGAAAGCGATCCCATCGGCGACCGAGGCGACAAGTTAAATACGCGGATTCCGTCCAGCTGGCAGAATCATAGACAGACTAATCGCAGCATCCAAAATTAATCGCGTCCGTGTTTCGTCGTCGCGTCCCTGTTTCTTCGTCACGCCGTCGCGGCTTGCGAGGTTACTTCCGATTTCCAGTCGTCGGAACCACGCGACTTGATCGTCTCGAGTGCGCCGGGCACGTCGCCGGTCTCAGCCTGGGCGAGGATGACCTCACGGAAGACGCGGTCAGCGTTGGTGACAGGGTTGTCGCTGATCAGGTTCCGGATGGGACCGACCTCGCGGGCGAGCGATTGCGCTTTGCGCAGGGTCGCCCGCGCGGCGGCAATGTCGCCGGACTTGGCCTGGGAGTGCGCGAGGCTTGCCAAAGCGAGGGTTCTGTCGAAGATGCTCTCCTTGATGAAGTCGGCGGTTGCCTTGGCCGCTGCCACGTCGCCGATTTCGCGCTGCGCGTCGAGGACCCTTCGGAGGCGGTCATAGAGAACCAAGTTATTGCACCCTTTC
The DNA here is from genome assembly GCA_963850935.1 of uncultured Isosphaeraceae bacterium. Taxonomy (GTDB): domain Bacteria; phylum Planctomycetota; class Planctomycetia; order Isosphaerales; family Isosphaeraceae; genus CAWFRS01. The sequence goes on along the minus strand of CAWKNT010000016.1, from coordinate 529,456 downwards.
GACTTCTGGGCGACTGCGAACGACTCGCGGAGAGTGGCTCTCGCCTCAGCCTTGTCGCCGGCCCTGGCCTGGACAAGGGCGATCTGAGCGAGCGGGCCCACGGCCTCGTCGCGGATGTTGTCGGCGAAGTCGCCACCATCCACCTTATGCAGGCCGCGGGCAATGCGCCAGGGCGCCGGCGATGTCGCCCTCACGAGCCAGGGCAGCGGCGATCTCGCACTCGGACAACGCACGGGGATACGGCTGAGTGACCCGCGCCGAAGATCAAGCACGGGTCGCGTTCGGTCGGGGCACGTAGGCGAAGGATTCGTCGCCCGGCGCCGCGATGCGCACGGAATCCGCGTCGATTCGCAGGAGCCGCCCGGAAGCGCGGAAGACGGCGCGGCCGGAGACCGCGACCCGTTGCTTGAAGAGATCGGTCAGGGTGCCCACCTGTTTGTCGGCCAAGGTGCCGCGGACTTCCTGACCGTCGTCGATGATGAGGGCGAATGTGTGCGTACTGTCCCGGATCATTTCGAGCTTGCCAACGATGATCGCCACCTTGGGTCGCGGGATCTTGTCGTGGAGCTGCTTGGCCGTTACGAGCGTGGCCGAGTCGATGGACGCCGGCTCGCGCCGAGCGGTCAGAGTCAGTTCGGAAATAGAGCCATCGAAGATTCGTCTCGCGATCCAGAATTCGGCCAGCAGACGGGTGTCAAATCAATCGCTCTCGGTATCTTACTGCTGGATATCGCGAACGCCGTCGGCAAGGACATCGAAGCCCGTGTCTTCAGGGTTTGGGCGGTTGGTCGACGCGAACTCTCCCTGGTCAAAAACACTCGGAGCGACGTCACCCAACGTGGGCGCGTCAAAGGAGAGAACGGTCTCCTCGCCCCCGACAACATCGATGAGCACAACATCCGAGGCCGCCAATAGCCATCGCGGTCGTTTCTCTCTCAGCGTACTCTGCCCCCGGAAGACCATTTGGACCGACTGCTTGACCAGAGTCCGTATTGCGACGAGCGTCTGACCGACCGCGGGCAGCGGAAGGCGGTCGCCACCCGAGAAATTGCCCGACAGCACAACGTTTTGGATGATTTTACTCATGTTCTATTCTATCGGGGTTGCAAAGCCGGAACAGCTATTTCATCAACGGGCAAGCCAACCAACCGAGCGCTCCCTTCCCACAACGCCTTGCTTTTCACAACGTCGTACGATTCCTTCGAGGAGGGCGTCTCGGTTGAACCCAAGAAGTATTTGCCGGTGACGCTTTCCAATCTGGGATCGAGGACCAGGCGTGCGAGGTTTTTCCCGGACGATTGCGTGGAGTTCACGTTTTTCATCACCAGCCGCAATGCCGGAAGGACGAACTTCCACACAAATCGGGACACCGGGCCATAATCCCTGGCTAACCCGGACCCAGGCATCAGGCCGGGGTCAAAAGCGTTGACCGTGACGGCCAGACCGCTGGCCTGAAGACGGCGTGCCAATTCGTAAGCACACAGGACGTTGCAGAGCTTGGACGTCGTGTACCGCCGCTGCCCGAGCTTTTGCATTGAATCGGCACCAGCCGCATCTTCCTTCGGGTGGGCCAGCGAAGCTGCCTCTTGCAATTGCGGGGCGGGCATCCCCGACCACTGGTCCGGGTCGTGAGTACCGCTGCTCACGAACACGATCCGTGCCGGGGCCGAGATTTGCGGGAGCAAGAGGCTGGTTAGAAGAAAATGGCCGAGATGATTGATCCCAAACGTGGCCTCGAATCCGTCCTGCGTATAAGTGGTGCCTTTGACAAATTGGCTGCCGGCGTTGAGGACGACGCCCCGTAACGGGGGAAGTTTGCTTGTGGCATATTCTTGAGCGAACGTCCGAATCGATGCGAGCGACGAAAGATCGAGTAACATCGCCTCGACCCGGTCTTTTGCTGTCCGATTCGTAAGCGTCTTAACTGCCTCGGCCGCTTTTGCGGGGTTCCGGCAAGCGATAACGACATGCCAACTTTGATCAGATTCGGCCAACACTCGCGCCACTTCAAAGCCGAGGCCGGTGTTGCCTCCTGTCACGATCACAGTCTGCTTGGCCGTCATCGTCAAACTTGACTTTCAAACTGAGATACGCGGGACGACGATGCGGAGCGACCGGCGCCTTCGGCGCTCTACACAGCATAACGCAGGTTCATACCGTCCGATGCATCTTTTCCGATTGGTTGCCTGATTTGCGTCGTTTGCGTCGTTTATACTCTGCGGCTTTGCGGATTGGCGTGAGATCTTCTTTGTGTGAATTTTGCGGTCATCAAAACTGATCTGCCGACAGCACCTCGCCACCGGCTTTGGTCGCGAGCGACTGGAAAATGGTGAAGCCGACGAGTTCCTTGATGAACCGGACGCTGCCGTCGGCGAACAAGAAGTTGGCACCGCCGGGATGCATTGCCCAGTACTGGTCGCCGTGGGCCAGTCCCGAGGGGGAATTGGGTCCGTGCCCTTCGCCGGTGTGCGAGAGTACCAGGGCCCCGCCCCCTTCGGGGTCGAGGCCAGCCTCGGCTTGAAGCGCCACGAGGGGAACAGCCGCGTTGGTGACCGCGCCGGTCCAGCTCGCCCGCGACAGGTTCTGGCTCCGCTCGCCGGCTGCGAAGGTTTGACTGGTCCCATCGGTAATCTGGGCGATGGTGACCGAGTGATTGCGATAGAAGAGCCCGTTACCGTTGTCGCGGCCGGGTGGGCCGTCATCGGCATCGATGATCCAGGGGTAGAGACTCGACGGGTCGCCGCTGCCGACGGAACCGACATAGTTTGACGTGGCGACCACGCAGATAGGGGCACCGGGCATTGTGCCGGTTGTTGTCGAATCGACGACAGTGAACGTGTCTTGGCGCCAGGCATCGGAAGGGCAGAAAAAGCTGGCGAGCGTTGTCACACGGGCGGTTTGATTGGCTGGGAACTCGATGCCCATCACGAAGTTGATGCTGTTGTAAACGGGGGTTTGCTCCATCTGGCTTAGCGAAAACGAGGCCCAGCCCCAGCCCGGGCCGTCGTTGTCAAATGTGACGGGGTCCATGAGCGATAGATACCCTGGCGGAAAGGCGCCGATAGCGTCGTTGTAATTGTGCAGGGCAATACCTAGCTGCTTCAGGTTATTGATGCATTGAACACGCCTGGCGGCCTCGCGGCCGCCTGGACCGCCGGCAGCAAGAGCGCGATCAACACGGCGATGATGGCGATGACCACCAGCAGTTCGATCAATGTGAAGGCTCGACGACGATGCATTCGAACGGACTCCCAGAAGAGGAAACCTCGGTGCGCACCACCACGTGAAGTCGACGACCCAAAGGTCGCGGATACTGCGTAGTCGCTGCAAATTCACGCAACGGACGGTGTCTGACCCTGAGAACACACGGCACGGGTGCCTACAGGGAATCGAGGGGTCACGCGCGCAAGCCTGAAATCAGGCGAGGACGGAGCGTTCCGGCGGTCGATCGAGCCGCGAGGCACGCCGAGCTGGGAGAAGGTTGGGAGCGGAGAACAAGAGCAGGCAGCCGGCCGTGTCGAGCCGCAGATTCGCGAACGTCACTCGAGACGCACACTCGCTAAGGGGACTGCCCGATGGCGGCACCGGAATACCGCGATCACCACACGGGGCTGAATTGAATTGACAAGGGCTGCTGAACGAGCGAATTGGCTCTGGCGTCTGCACACGGGCCGGCGTGCCGGACTTCGGTGCATGAGGCCCGCAGCAGCAAGAGACTCCACGGCACTTCGTGGCGCATTTGCAGTCGTGTGGCACCCCACTCAATTCGCGCGACGAAGAGACCGAAGCCGCAGTCACATCGTGCGCCGAAAGAGAAACAAGCGCCAAGCTCGCCGCCAAGAGCAAGCAGCGCGGAGGACTGATCCCAGAGGCACGACGGGCGAGTCTCACGAGGGCGACCTTCAAGAATCGCGGCGGGTGGGTTCGGAGAACCTGATAATCTCGATAATTCTCGAAGGTTACAGCGCGGTTGTCAACGGGCCAGTATTCGTCTGCCTCGATAAGCCGCGCGACCTTTGTCGACCTCGCCGTCAATTGTCGTCCCGAGGGAGTTTCTCTACTTCTTTCTGAAGCTCGTCGAGAAGCTGTTGGACGCGTTGCCTTGTTGCGGGTGGCGGCGGAACGACTTGCCGTGCAGCTGCCCGCGGCAGAGTCGGGTCGGCCGGTGCGGGAATTGGCGAGGGCAATGAAAATCGTCCCGTCGGAGATGCCGGTTCACTGTTAACAGCCTGCGGCGATTTCGTGGGTTCCACCGGCGGCGGCTGCGTTCGTTCGTCCCTGGCTTGAAGAAGCGCACGTAGCAGCCGCAGCGTATTGCCAACCTGATCATGAACTTCCGCTGGGCATCTAATGATCAGGCTGATGCTTAGCATGAAGGGTACCATGACGTTCGTGTCCGATGTCTCGACTACCGAATTCATGTCGCCAATCCTCCACGTGCCGGGGGCGACGGTCGCGGCGATTAAGTCGGTGATTGGTCTCATATCGACGGAGGCACGCACTCCGGTCGCTGCTCGTGCCGGGTCGCCAACGCTCGTCGAGCCAGCTAGAAATCGAGGTTCCGTCCCGAGAATGTCTCCCACATAATACGTCTGGGTCACCGATCGATTTCGAGCGATCGCCTTTAGCGAGCCAATAGCTCTGCCGTCCGGCCCAACATTTCGAACCAATGGTTTGTCGTTCCGCGGCACCGATTCCTGAAAGGGAGAACCGCCCACGGCCGGGGCGCGATTGGCGATCACAAGACTCAATGTGCCGAGTGCGATCGACCCGGCTGCGGCAATTGCGAGCTTTTTGATCCGCATGACGTTCAAGACTCCTTTCAGTAACGTGGCGACGGAGGCCGACGTTCCCAGCCCGCCAACAGTTGAGGCTGTTTCGGAGACCGACCGAATCGCCAGCTTGACCAACTTTGTGCGCATGATCGGCGGAATTGCGGCCGCACTGGCATTTGACTCCAGGGCCGAAACCAACGCCGCGGCCGACAAGGTTAGCCCGCGACGCGTGATTCGCGTTAAGAGCTTGGCACGCGCCCGGAACAGCCGACTGCGTACGGTTCCGACAGGACAACCAAGCTGGCCCGCTGCCAGCTCGTGCGTCATCCCTTGCAGGTAACAAAGAACCACGGGTGCGCGGAGCCGGTCGGGGAGACGGCCTAACTCCTCCTGAATCACCCCAGCCAGCTCCAGACGTTCGGGGGTCTCGTCAGACGTCGACTCGATATGCTCCACGAACGCCGAGATCTCTCGCGTTCGCATTAGTCGACGATTTGCGCGGGCACGAGCGGCAACCCGATGGGCGACAGTGTAAAGCCAGGGACCGAGCGAGCCCTCGACTCGGACAGTACGCGCCTTTCGGACAAGAACCAGGAAGACCGCCTGAAAAGCATCTTCGACGTCATGAGTGTCTCGCAGAAGTTGGCGGCAGACGTTCAGGACCATCGGCCCATGCCGTACCATGAGCCCCTCAAAGGCCGCGTCGTCCCGGCGGTCGACGAATCGCTCAAGGATCTGCTGGTCGGACAGGCCCGTGAGCGTTCCTTCATCGAAGACCCTGGCAACCTGTCGTAAGGCCGTATTTGCGCGTCCGTTCACCATGAGTCGTGGGTTCCTCCGTGTGCACGATCATTACTTACTATGCGCGGAAACCGGCTTCCAATCCCTAATTTCTGTGATTTGCTGAACAATTCCGGCGGAACTCTCCTACCGAGTCGTCTTCCATGCATGACGGTGAAGGCCGAATAACAGGCTGTTAAATAGAAAACTAAGCTTAACATGCGGAACACGATCAGGATCAGGATCAAGATTAGGAACAGGACCTTATGGCCGAACCTCACGAATGTTTGTTCGATCACGAACGCCTGGAAGTCTACCAAGAGTCGATCGCATTCATCGCGTGGCTGTCCCCAATCTTGGAAGAAACAGTGCGACTCGGCGAGGTGAAGGAACACTTGGACAGGGCATCGACCTCGATCACGCTCAATATCGCCGAGGGAAACGGCAAGTACGCTCCCAAGGATCGCTGCCGGTTTTTTGATATTGCCCGTGGCTCGGCGTTCGAATGCGCCGCTGGCTTGGACGTTTTGGTGGCCAAAGCGAAGCTGACGCCTGATCAAATCCGTCCTGGAAAAGAAGGACTTCAAAGGATCGTCCGCATGCTCATGGGACTGATCAAAAGAAACTCCACGCGTGAATATGACAAAGGCACCGCAGCGAGCTAACTCCTGATCCTCATCCTGATCTTGATCCTGATCCTGATCCTGATCCTGATCTTGATCCGTATCTTTTTCTGGATCCTGATCAGGTCGCCGGGATCGGGGCAAGTGTCATTCTTGCGTTATTCGCGTTTGCGCACCGGAAGGGGCGACCAACCACGCGATCGAACTGGAGTAAGGTTTTCCGCCAGAGAAAATAGCCGCACAGCGTTGGGGCTATGACGCCGATCAAGCAAGTGGCGACGACTGCGAGCGCTCCCTCGTCAGTCATCAGGTGAATCCATTGCAACGGCGGATAAACGGCATACCTGCCGGCGGCCCGGACGTCGCGGTACGATACCAGCGACAACCAGACAACGAAAGGGGGAGAGCCCGCGCCCAGGCACACCGTGTTCCACCTTCCCGGCACCATGAACGGTAGCACGAGGCTGCCGGTCGTGAGTAACATGATTCCCATCGTCCTGCCCGTTGATGCACCAGCATCCTTGGCGGCAAGCGAAACATGCAGCCCGAACACGAGAAACAGCCAGGTCCACGCGGCTGTGACGACCGTAGCGGTGAAAAAGCCGATGGGATGGATCGCTCCCGCGCAAAGTCCCAGCGTCCAGAGGGCGAGCAGGGTAACTAGCGTCGCACGCATCCGCCAGACAGAGGCGAGCATCTTGCTCCGCAGGATATCGCGAGGAGCGAGCGGCGTGGCGATCAAACTGTCCCAGGTCTCGCGGTTGCGCTCGCTCATGATCGATTCGGATGCCATTCCGGCAGCGATGAGCGTCACCATGAAGGTGAGCGGTATTGTGACAAAGCGGAGGTAAATATTGAAATCATCGCGCGCGATATCCATAGGTGCATTCGCACCGTAATCGGACAAGAAAAACCGGACCATGATATTCCAATCGGGCGGCTCGGCCGTGGTGACCCCCGCCCCATAGCCGTGGCCCCACACTTCGATTAGCGCGGGAGCGGCGAAAAACAACGTGACATACGCTAGCACGCCAAAGATCCCCAGCAAGATCACGGCACCCGTCACCTTGCCGAGCAAAGACGCACGCGAGGTGTTCATCTCTCTCCAAAGGATTGGGTCGTCACCGACCGGCGGTTTGGGACGCCATCGCCAGCCAGGGCGTACGAGCCATCGAATGAATCCCTTGCTTTCGCCACTCACATTCTGGCGATACGCCGAGCGCAGTTGCGCGATCGCCAGCACGACGAGGAGCGTGCCCGCGACGACTTGAAGTCCGCTCATCCACGCGACCGCTTCCACCAACCCGCTCGAGGGACGGATTCCGCCACCAATCTTTGCAAACAGGCCGACCGGGCTGCTGGTCATGATCCAGTTGTTGATCGTGAGCGCAACGTGAGGCAGCCTGATGCCCAATCGGGGAAAAATAGTGGCGATGAAGAAGGGACCGATGAGCCATCCCATCCACCAGAGGACAGAGCGGCCCGCGGCGACCCGTGCGTCGGTCGCGTTTGTCGAAACCCAAATGGCCAGCGCGAACATGAAAAGCCCGGTGGTTGTCATTCCCGCGTAGGCTAAGAGGATGAGCCGCGGATCGATCGCTCCCAACGGATGCAAAAGCAGCATGATTGGCAGACCCACGGCGAATTCCGCGAACAAAAACGTCACGCAACCCGCGACCTTGCCCAGCACGATCTCCGCATTCGTGAGCCGGGACGACAGCAAGAAGTCGAGCGTGCGGCGATCTTTCTCTTCGGCGATGCTCGTCACGGCCTTCGCCGAAAAAACTCCGAAAAGCGCGCAAGCGTGAGCCGCGATGAACCAGAGGAACACCTGACGTGCGACACGCGCCATTACGTGATGCGAAGGGGCCTGGTGGTCCCAGTAATACCTCGCGCCGACTGTCGCCAGGATGGCCGTCAAGAGGATCGCCGCAAAAAAGCTTCGGTTGCCCCACAACCGCGGCTTACGCGTCGCAGTCAGCAACTCGCGACGAAGAATAGGAGTGATGTCCACGGCGGCGTCCGTTCGAGCAACTCGCGATCGTGTTCCGAAGAACCATAGGACATCTACCCTACCACAATTGTCAGATCAAGTTCAATGCCGGATGTGGCTGCGCTGTGTCTCTTGCCCGACGACAGGTCGGTGGAGACAATCGAGTTACTTGGATCGCCGACAAACCCGCCCGTTAGATGCTGAGGCCGACTGGAAATGTCCGAGACACTGTTCGAGAAAGTCTGGAATCGCCACGTCGTGAAGTCGACCGACGAGGCGACGCTCCTGTACATCGACCGGCACCTGGTTCATGAAGTGACGAGCCCGCAGGCTTTTGACGGGCTGCGGCTGGCGGGCCGCCGGGTGCGGCGGCCGGACCTGACCTTCGCCACGGTCGATCACAACGTGCCGACCGACAACCAGCTCGACATTCGCGACCCGCTGTCGCGGAAGCAGGTCGAGGCGATGCGGGCCAACTGCCGTGAGTTTGGCATCACGCTCTACGACATCCAGAGCGGGCAGCAGGGGATTGTGCACGTGATCGGTCCCGAGCTGGGCCTGACGCTGCCGGGCACGACGATCGTCTGCGGCGACAGCCACACGAGCACCCACGGCGCCTTTGGGGCGCTGGCCTTTGGGATCGGCACGAGCGAGGTCGAGCATGTCCTGGCGACGCAGACGCTCTGGCAAGGGCTGCGCCCGCACTCGCTGGGCATCGAGGTGACGGGCCGGCTGGGCCCGGGCCTCGAGCCCAAAGACATCATCCTGGCGATCATCCGCAAGATCGGCACCGGCGGCGCGACCGGGCATGTGATCGAGTACTTACGGCCCGGCGATCGCGGCCCTGTCGATGGAAGGGCGGATGACGATCTGCAACATGTCGATCGAGGCGGGCGCTCGGGCCGGGCTGATCGCTCCCGACGACGTGACGATCGAATACATCACGCAGGGCGACCGCCCGTTCGCGCCTCGAGGAGCCGAGCTCGAGGCGGCGATCGCCGACTGGAAGACGCTGCGGACCGACGATCCCGCCGACTTCGATCGCCATGTCACGATCGACGCCGGCGCGCTTGTGCCCCAGGTGACCTGGGGCACGAACCCGGCGATGACGGTCGACGTCACGGGCGTCGTTCCCAGTCCCGATCAAGTCCCGTTCGCCTCTCCCGAGGCGGCACGCGCCGCGCTCGAGTACATGGGGCTGGAGCCGGGCACGCCGATCAGTACGATCCCGGTCGACGTCGTCTTCATCGGCTCGTGCACCAACGGCCGGATCGAAGACCTGCGGACGGCGGCCCGAGTCTTCAAGGGCCGCAAGACTGCCGCCGGCGTGCAGGCCCTGGTCGTGCCCGGCAGCGAGGCAGTCCGGCACCAGGCCGAGGCCGAGGGTCTCGACCGCATCTTTCACGAGGCCGGCGCCGAGTGGCGGCAGGCGGGATGCAGCATGTGCCTGGCCATGAACCCCGACAAGCTCAAGCCCGGCCAGCGCTCGGCCAGCACCAGCAACCGCAACTTCGAGGGCCGTCAGGGCCCGGGCGGCCGCACCCACCTGGTCAGCCCGGCCATGGCCGCCGCCGCCGCCGTCACCGGCCATTTCACCGATGTCCGGCAACTGCTTTCGTGAGCCGGCGTCGCGGTCGGACTTCTAGATCTGGTGAAATCGGATTTCGGAGATCGGTTTTCCGAAATCCAATCTCTGGACGATGATCTGCGATTAGCAATCTGAAATTAGCCCAATCTGGAATCTTGAACCATGGAACCCTTCGTGACCCACCGCGGCCGTCTGGCCGTGCTCGACTGGAGCGACGTCAACACCGACCTGATCATCCCTGCCCGCTATCTCAAGAAGGTCGAGCGCATCGGCTTCGGCCCCCTGCTCTTCGCCGACAAGCGGTATGCCCCCGGCGGCGCTCCCGAGGCCGATCACCCCGATCAGCACGGCCCAGAGCTTCCCGATTTTCCGCTCAACAACCCGGCGTACAAAGGGGCGACGGTTCTGGTGGTCGGCCGGAACTTCGGCTGTGGCTCGAGCCGCGAGCACGCGGTCTGGGCGGTGATGCAGGCCGGCTATCGCGCGGTGATCGCCCCGGGAAAAGGCGTTGGATTCGCCGATATCTTCGAGTCCAACGCATTTCAGAACGGCTTGCTCGTGCTCGAGCTCGATCAGAAAGATTGGGATTTGGTCGCCGCGGCCGGCCGCGACCACCCTGGCCGCGCGGAGGTGACGATCGATCTGCGTGACCAGACAGTCACACTTCATCGACTCGGTGGCGGCTCTGCCGATCCGACGAGCGCTCGATTCAATTCGAGGTTCCCGAGTCATACCGGCATCGCCTGCTCAACGGGCTCGACGCAATTGCTGAGACGCTCGTCCACGAATCCGACATCACCCGCCACGAACAGACCGCCCCCGCGTGGCTCCAGCCGCACGAAGCGTCGCTCTGGATTTCCCTTACCTGGGCAAATGACGCCGTCAGCGCATAACTTATTGTGCACTAACGATATATTGCCAACAGTGGCCGATTTGGCTTGCTCTGGCCCGAATCTTGACTTTGATCAGCAAGATATGTAAGATTTCCGTCATCGGTGCGCCTGGGGACGTGAGCGAACGGAACGCACGGCGACTGTCAAGCCGCATGGGAGCGAGCACTTTCATGAATGCACTCGGGACGGCGGCGGTGGATGACTGGACGGAAGTGAACGAACATCTACGGGGTGCCGCACCGCTTGACGTGCTGCAGTGGGCTGTCGATCGGTTTCATCCACGGCTTACGATGGCGACGGCATTCGGGGCCGAGGGCTGTGTGTTGTTGGACCTGCTCGCGAAGATCGAGCCCAGGGTTCGGGTATTCAATCTCGACACGGGCTATCAGTTTGCGGAGACGCTGGAGCTGCGCGATCGGATCGCCGAGCGGTACGGGATCGAAGTCGAGCTGATCGAAGCCAGACACATCGGTCGCCGAGTACGAGCAAGTGCATGGCGGGCCGTTGTATGTGGCAAACTCCGACCAGTGCTGTTACGATCGGAAAATCGTGCCGTTGCGGCGGGCATTGGTCGGTTACGACGCCTGGATCACGGCGATTCGATCGGATCAGTCGACACACCGGGCCAGTGCCCAGGTCGTGGCGAGGGACCCGAAATTCGGCCTCGTGAAGATCAACCCGCTCTTGACCTGGACCAGGCGTGATGTTTGGGCTTTTATCGTCACGCATCACGTACCGTACAATCCGCTTCACGATCGGGGCTACGCGTCGATCGGCTGCTGGCCGTGCACGCGTGCGGTCGAGGCGGGCGAAGATGAGCGTGCTGGCCGCTGGGCGGGGCATGCCAAAACGGAATGCGGGCTGCACTCGCTGGACAGCAGTCAGCTTTGAACTAGGATCGGCACGGCGGCTCGGGCAAATACGGAGCGATTGTCAGCATGAAGATCTCCGCGAAGGCCGAATATGCGTGTCTGGCGGTGCTGGCGCTGGCACGGCAAGGGCCTGAGTCGTCGCCGTTGCACATTCGCGAAATCTCGGAAGCGTATGGAATTCCTGAACGGTACCTGGTTCAGATCCTGCTCCAATTGAAGGGTGCCGGTCTGGTAGCGAGCACCCGAGGTGTGGCGGGGGGTTATCGCTTGGCGCGTGCGGCCACCGACATCTCGCTTTCAGAGGTCTTGGTCGCCGTTGACGGGCCCGACGTTCCGCGCAGGATTCCGGCGCGACCAAGCGTCCGACGACCGCGGTGCTCGCCTCGGTCTGGGAAAGCGTCCGCGCGGCGGAACGCGTCGTTCTCGACCACACGACGATCGCTCAACTTGCCGAACAGTCCTCGCCCCATGAGTGGATCATCTGACTCCACGACATCCGGCCAGAATCTATCTACCGACGACGGTTTTGAGACGAAAAGGAGCCCTGCCATTACTTCCACGACACCGACCAAAGCGGCGACGCCCACGAACCCTTCAGCCTCTGTCGGACTGAATCCTCCATTCGGCGGCCCGCTCATTCGACCTTTTCGTCAGTGCCAAACCGAGCGGCCGAAATGAAGGCGACCGCCAAAGATTTCGCCAGCCTGACGCTCGACGAACGCGGACTATGCGATCTCGAGTTGCTGGCCGTCGGCGGCTTTTCGCCGCTCAAGAGCTTTCTGAATAAGGCGGATTATGAACGCGTGGTCGGCGAAATGCGGCTGGCCAACGGCACTCTCTGGCCCTTGCCCGTGACGCTGCCGGTCACGCCGGGCGACGGCGTCGCGGAAGGCAAAGCCGCTGGCGCTGCGCGACGTTTACGGTAACTTGTTGGCTTTTCTGCATGTCGAAGAGATTTATGCTTATTCGACAAGGATAATGAAGCGCAGCACGCATATGGCATCGCTTGACGCGACCCATCCCTCCGTGGCGTATCTGAAGCGGACGCCCGGGCATTATGCTGCCGGCACGCTCGAAGTGATCCGCGTGCCGCCGCACTACGATTTCGTCGACCTGCGGCGCACGCCCGCCGAGCTGCGCAAGCACTTTGAATCGCTCGGCTGGAGCCGCATTGTCGCCTTCCAGACCCGTAACCCATTGCACCGCGCTCACGAAGAGCTCACCAAGCGGGCGGCGGAGCAGATTGGCGGCGGTCTCTTGATTCACCCAGTCGTCGGCGTAACCAAACCGGGAGATGTCGATCATTTCACGCGAGTGCGGTGTTATCGTGCGCTCGTCGACAATTACTACGAACCAGGCTCGGTCGTCTTGAGCCTGCTGCCCCTGGCAATGCGCATGGCCGGTCCGCGCGAAGTGCTCTGCTGCACGCGATCATTCGTCGCAATTACGGCTGCACCGATTTCATCGTCGGCCGCGATCACGCCGGGCCGGGCAAAGACTCGACTGGCAAGCCGTTTTATCCTCCTTACGCCGCGCAGGAGGCGATGGGCAAATACGCAGATGAGATCGGCATGGGCATGGTCGATTTCAAACAGATGGTCTACCTCCCTGGCGAAAATCGCTACCTGGGGGTCGACGAAGTCCCGGCCGGCGTCAAAACGGCCGACATCTCCGGCACCGATGTCCGTGACAAATATCTGGCCAAAGGCCTGCAGCTCCCCGAGTGGTTCAGCCGGCCGGCTGTCGCCGAAATCTTGAATGAAGCCAATCCGCCCAAGTTCCGGCAGGGGATAACCCTCTGGTTCACGGGGCTTTCGGGTGCAGGCAAGAGCACGATTGCCCACGCGACGATCGAACGGCTCGCCGAGTTCGGCCGAAACTGCTCGCTCTTGGATGGCGACGAGATCCGCACCCACCTCTCCAAGGGTCTGGGATTCAGCAAGGAAGACCGCGATACAAATATCAGGCGCGTCGGCTATGTCGCCGGCCTGATTGCCCAGCATGGCGGAACGACGCTGTGCGCGGTCATCAGCCCGTATCGATCAATCCGTGACGAAGCCCGCAAGATGGCCAAGGGCAACTTTCGTCGAAGTCTATTGCAGCACTCCGATCGACGTTTGCGAGCAGCGTGATGTCAAGGGGATGTACGCCAAGGCACGCGCCGCCGTGGCCGACGGCAAGCCCATGGGCTTTACGGGCATCGACGATCCCTATGAGCCGCCGCTTAATCCCGAGGTCACACTCGACACCAGCACGTTCTCGGTCCAGGAGTGCGTCGATCGCATCATCGACAAGCTGCTCGATCTCGGTTATATCCTCCGGCATGGGCACGTTGTCGAGTGACCGGCGAACCGGCGGTCATGAGACGGCTGATCCAACACGGCCTGGTGTCCTTGCCATTGGCAGGGGCGCCAGGCCTTTTTTTCGCCCCGCCAGCCTCCAAGTTGCTTGGGAGAAGCCGCCGCGACTATGATCTCCTACAGCCATCCTTGTTCAATTTGCCTTCGTGAGCGGCAATAGTGCCATGACGACGCGGATATTAGTAGCATTTGCGACTGTGATGGCCACGTGCGTTTTGACTGCTGCCGGCGCGGCCGAAAACGATGATCTGTTTCGCACGATAGTCGCTCCCATCCTGGAAAAGCGGTGCGTCCATTGCCACGGCGATGACACGCCCAAGGGGGGCTTGTCGGTGACGTCGTTGGCTGCACTCGTGCGCGGAGGTGAGAGCGGATCAGCGGTAGAGCTGGGAAAACCCGGCGAGAGCCTGTTGATCGAAAAGATCTCAGGTGCCAAACCGGAAATGCCGCAGAAAGGCCAACCGCTCACAAAAGAGCAGGTCGCGAGCCTGCGCCAGTGGATCAAAGAGGGTGCACGCTGGCCGGACGGCGTCGTTCTGCGCGACCGCCAGTTCGAGGAGGGAAAGTGGTGGGCAATTCAACCGTTGGATCGGCCCACAATTCCAGATGTGAAGAATCGGTTGTGGGCCCGGACGCCGATCGATGCCTTTGTCCTCAGCCGTTGCGAGGCGATGGGCCTGCGACCGGCGGCCGAGGCCGAGCGCCGCACCTTGATACGCCGGCTAACGTATGACCTTCACGGCCTGCCGCCCACACCCGACGAGATAAACGAGTTCGAATACGACACGACTCCAGAAGCTTATGACCGACTCGTCGATCGCTTGCTGGCGTCGCCCCATTACGGGGAACGCTGGGGGCGTCACTGGCTCGATGTCGTCCATTACGGCGACACGCATGGCTACGACAAGGATAAGCGGCGCGACCACGCCTGGCCCTATCGCGATTATGTCATCAAGTGCTTGAACGACGATCTCCCCTACGACCGCTTTATCCGCGAGCAGGTTGCCGGGGATCTCATCCGGCCGGGCGAATCGAACGGTGTGATCGCAACGGGATTTATCGCCGCCGGCCCCTGGGACTTCGTCGGCCACGTGGAACTGCGTGAGGGAACAGGCGACAAGCTGAAAACTCGGGTACTCGATCGCGATGACATGGTGACCAACACGATGTCAACGTTCCAGAGCGTGACCGTACATTGTGCCCGTTGCCACGATCACAAGTTCGACCCCATCCCCCAGCGCGACTATTACCGGCTACAGGCGGTCTTCGCCGACATCGATCGGGGTGATCGGCAACACACGCCGGACCACAAGTTGGTGTACGCGGTCTTGCCCGTTGCCCCCCGGCCCATTCACTTGCTGCGCCGCGGTGAGGTCGAACAGCCCGGCGAGCTGGTTCAGCCCGGAGCGCTGCTCGTGCGTGGCCAGTCTCGCCGGCGAATTCGGCTCGTCTAAGCACGGTCACGACGAAAAGCCACGCGCAGCGCTGGCTAACTGGATTGCCAGTCCGTCGAACATGCTCACGTGGCGGTCGATCGTCAATCGGGTCTGGCATTATCACTTTGGACGCGGAATTGTCGATACCCCCAACGACTTCGGCCGTAATGGGTCGAAGCCGACGCATCCCGAACTTCTGGACTGGCTTGCCGTCGAGTTCCGCGACGGGGGCAAATCGCTCAAAGCCCTGCACCGCATGATCGTGACGAGTGCGGTCTATCGGCAGTCGACGAGCGATGAGCCGGCCTTCACCAAGATCGACGCCGACAATCGCTACATCTGGCGAATGAATCGCACGCGGCTTGACGCGGAGGAACTGCGCGACAGTGTCCTGGCGGTCAGTGGGATGCTGGATATGGCAATGGGAGGGCCGGGGCTGGAGCTGTTCCGGTTCAAGAACGACCACTCGCCGATCTACGATCATTCGGATCCAGAGGCAATCGACAATCCCCGGGTGCGGCGGCGCACGGTTTACCGATTCATCGTGCGAAGTGTTGCGAATCCATTCCTCGAATGTCTCGATTGTGCCGATCCCAACTTGAATGCACCGACCCGTAATACGACGATCACCGCGCTTCAGTCGCTGGCGTTGCTCAACGACGTCTTCATGATCCGACAGTCGCAGTATTTCGCCCGACGGCTCGAGAATCTGAGCACCGACCCGCGCCGGCGAATTGAAGCGGCAGTGCTGTTGGCACTCGGGCGCCATCCCGTGCCGGAAGAATCCGACGCACTGGAGAATTACGCGACCAAGCACGGCCTGGCCAACGCCTGCCGGTTTCTGCTCAACACCAACGAGTTTGCGTTTATCGACTGACAAGGAGCCGCGATGACGTTCCCGCAACTTGATCGCCGCCGCTTCTTGTGGAACGCCGGAGGGGGGCTGGGCGGAATCGCGCTTGCCCACTTGCTAGGTACGGAAGGCGTGCTCGCGGAGGACAGGACGCCGCGCGAGACACGAGACCGGCCTCGCGGCGGGCTACATCACCCGGCTCGAGCGAGCCGGGTGATCGAATTTTTTATGTCTGGCGCCGCCAGCCAATGCGACCTTTACGACTACAAACCGCTGTTAATCAAGAAGCATGGCGATTCGTTCAACCCAGGCGGCAAGGTCGAGCTGTTCCAGAGCGTGCCGGGCGCTGTGATGAAGAGCCCATGGAGTTGGAAACAGTACGGCGAGTGCGGCAAATGGATGAGCAGCCTGGTGCCTCACCTGGCCACGTGCGTCGATGACATGGCGTTCCTGCCCGCGATGGTCTCGAAGTCCAACGTGCATGGTCCGGCGACTTTCCTTCAAAACACGGGCTTCGTGCTGCCGGGGTTTCCCAGCTTTGGCGCCTGGGTCTCTTATGGGCTGGGCAGCTTAAACGATGATCTGCCGACGTTTGTCGTGCTCCCTGACTCGCGCGGATTCGCGCCCAATGGCCCCGCCAACTGGAGCGCGGGGTTCCTGCGCGCATCGTGCCAAGGGACGATGGTCAAAGCCGCCTCGAAGACGCCGATCTTTGACCTCTTCCCGCCCGAGGATCCGTCGCTGACCGCGGCCAGCCAGCGCGATGGTCTGGCGCTCTTGAACGAGTTCAACCGGCGCTACAAGGTCGGACGCGAGGCCGACACTCGATTGGATGCGCGGATCGCGTCGTATGAGCTGGCAGCCCGGCTTCAATTAAGTGCCCCGGATGTACTGGACCTGACCGGCGAGTCGCGTGCGACCAAAGAACTCTACGGCCTCGACGACCAGACGACAGCCGACTTCGGCCGCAATTGCTTGGTCGCGCGACGTCTTTTGGAACGGGGCGTGCGATTCGTGCAAGTCTGGAGCGGAGCCGACAATGGCTTTCCCCGCCGCAACTGGGATTCACACGAGGACATCGCCCGCGATCACGGTGAGATGGGCCGGAGCATGGACCAGCCTGCGGCCGCGCTGCTCAAGGACTTGAAGGCCCGCGGCCTGCTCGACGACACCGTCGTCATCTGGACGACCGAGTTTGGCCGCATGCCCTGCAGCCAGGGGGGCAAGGGCCGCGACCACAATCCGTTTGCGTTCACCTCTTGGTTGGCCGGCGGTGGAATCCAAGGGGGTCGCATTCATGGCGCGAGCGACGAGTGGTCGTACAAGGCGGTCGAAAACCCAACCTACGGATACGACCTTCACGCCACGGTGCTTCATCTCCTCGGCATCGACCACACGCGACTCACATTTCGGCACAACGGCATCGACCGGCGTTTAACTGACGTACACGGCCGAGTGATCCGTGAGATCCTCACGTGAGCGCGATCTCGCCCATCACCTGGCTACCTTTGGTGGAATACCGGCCGTCGGACGGCGGCGGAACACTCAAAGAAGTATGTCGGCGACTGCGACTGTCCCAAGCGTAGCACCGTCGACGATGACCGCTACGTGCTCGCCGGGCGCGTAATCCACACGAGACGCATAACCGTCGGGGCTCGGTCCGGTGTAGACCTCGATCTTGCGACTGTTCAGAAGCACTTCTGTTGCATCGATCAATTCCGAAACCGGATGTGCAGCCTCAGGAGACGCCAGTTCGGGGAATGCCGGCTGCGGCACTTGTTGCGCGATCGTCGACATGATGTTTCCCCTGGTTAGACGAGGTCGGTGCGAACCCACTCGCGCAACCGCTGCTTCCACGTGATCGGGTCGCGTGCGTATTCGGCGAATACCCACCGCCTGATGTCCTCGGATCGGACAGGCAGGAACCGGCTTCGTTCTGCCGAGGCGTAAGTCCCCGTGGAGGGACAAGTTGCTCAATTGATACGATTTTGGCACGCACACGCCAAAGCTCCGGGATATGAAGTGCCGCGTAGATGCCGGGCCTGTCTATCTTGGACGGGGATAGTTCGACTTCGATCGCTAGATCTGGATTGGGATAATCCTCGACCTTGTTCGACCCCCGCTCCTCCGCAATGGCACAGGCAAGCAACTTTGCAGAATCGAAATAAAAACATAAATCGGGTTCGACGCCACGCTTAATGTTCTTGTGCTTCCAAGTGGTCGACCCTTGTGGTTGATACTTGATCGCCAGCTCGTCGGCAACAATGGAGATAAAGGTATCCAGTCGCGTCTTGTATCGCTCGTGAAGCGGTCCGAGAGTCATCATCTCAATATCTTTCCCGTCAAACGCGATCCGGCAGTTATCCCCGTCACGGACCGCTCTGGAAAAGCGATCGTAGAACTCCCAGGTTACGCCGGCGATCACGACGCGAGTATCGGATGGGACACCGTCGAGCATGCGTCTAGGACTGGGTACCTTGGCGGCTATGCTCATCACTTGTCTCCCGGCCTCTCGTTTCTGTCCTAAGCACCACGTCGCGCCGGGCGAACCGCACGACTTCCGCTATTCGGACCGCGCCCACGCCACGGGTCCGTTCGAGATTCTCACAAAAGTCCACGGAGAGCGGGCCGCCGCCGGTGATATCGTATTATACATGGCAAGCGCCGGGGCAACATCCGGTGGACGGTGTCAACAATCTCAACGGCGTTGAATTCGCTCGCTAACAGTGATCCGCGGGATGAGGGATTTGAGTGCCAGCCTCAAACTGCCCTCTTCGTTGCGAAGGCTCATTTCGTCGACCAGAAACCTGACCCACACTTTTGCGGGCAACCGCGGCAATCCTGTTCGGGGCTTCTTGCGATCGGACACGCGGAGGCAAGCCCCGTACACGTCAACGGAGTCCGTCACGCACTTCGGCATTAAGGCCGCCCGGCAAAATCGCTGGAGTTCGTGATCGTCCGCGGTCGAGAGATACATGCGACCGCCCCACTCAATCGGCCTGTACTTCGAGGTCATCCGGGACTCTTTGCCTGGATGCGGGATTTGGATGAGTTGGATCTCTCCGTCGTGCCGCTTCAAGTACCCGTATTCCTGGAAATAGGGGCTTGAGCAACTCCTGTGGAAGTATGTGAACCGGCCGTCCGGCAGTATCTCAAAACGCCAAACTCCGATCACGGTGTCGCCAAGGTCATAAATCCCGGCAATGTCGTTGAAGGAATCCTCTGGCGTCCGGCCTGGGGTGAGAACAGCCTTCCGAAGGCGAGTGCGTTCGAGGTCGGTATGCGGACCCAGCCGAAGAACCCCGCAATTCGCGGCAACGACCGCGACAGCGACAAGGAGTTGACCCACCGTGAATCGAACGCGGGGCAAACGCATGGCCGGGGCCTCCTGCGCGAGACAAGACCCGTTTCCAAACAGGCGCAAGCCGATTGGATCAGGAATCTGACGGGAACGCAACGGCGATCGATTGCCGACCGCCGCTGGCTTCCTGAAGCGCGGCCCAAACGTCGCGCGCCGCTACCGGCCGAATGATCACCTGGAAAGTTATGGGCGAGCTGGAACCGCAACCGGCTCATGCGAATCCACGGAGAGGCTCTCGGCAGCCCAGGAATCTGCGCTCCACTTCATTCCAGAGGCGACGCTAGCTCCACGACGGGCAGTGTGTCGAATGGCTGCTGCCGGTGGTCCGGGAGCCTATTGTCGTGGACGAGGAGGGTCGTGCCGCCAACGAAGAATGTCCGGGAACCGGCGACGTCGAGGTTATAGAGAGCCTGGATCGTGTCGGGCTCGATGCGATCGACCCGGACGATGCCGCTGAGGGATCGAAGCTGATCGCCCGGCTTCAATTCTCGGGCCTGGGCCCAGCCGAGGTTTGCTCGCCAGAACCGGTGATACACGCTGCACACCACGGACTGGCCGTCGGAGAACGTCAGCCGCAATGTCTTTGCGGGCGGATTTCGATGCACGAACACGACTGGCTGGAAACTCAAAGCTCCGGTTGCCGTATCCTGGCTGATGACCTGGTCGCCGACTTCGATCGCCTCGATCGGGCGGGTGCCGCCCAAGGTGTGGACCGCGGTACCGGCGGCGAAACACGTCCGGACGGAGTAGGGCAGATACTGCGCCACGATGTCCTGACTGAACGTCGGCTTGGGCGATGCCTGATAGCTATAGCCGAGCGTGTCAAACCACCAACCACGCCACGCGTCCTCGTCGTCGCTCAAGCTCGCCGGTGCACCGGCGGCGGACTTGAGAACCGGGACGATGCTCGCGTTGTCGTCGTGCGCCTGTTCATTGGCCCGCTTGATGGCTTTGATGTCAGCCTCCATTTCGAGCTGTGCGGCAAGCGTGGCCTGAGCGAGCATGTTGGCCGTACGGATTTCAATTTCACGGACCTTGGCCGCAATAGCCTGCGGGTTCAAGATTTGCCGCTTCATCTGGTCGAGCTCTCGCCCCTGTACCACCACGGGCAGGCCGTTGTCATCGTAGCCGACGTAGCCGCGGAACGACCGCTCCAATTCGAACGCGTGCGGCACGTCATAAGTTCGCACCATGCGAAACCGTGGCGCGTCGATCGCCAGCTCACCGCGGAATCGTGCCCCGTCAGGGGCTTGACCTCGTATCGGATGGTCCCGTGGATCATCTCAACCAGGTTTCCGGCGTAGTCGCGTGGCGGGCGTTTCTTGAGTATCTCGATCGCTTCGCGGTGCACCGATTCGAATCGAGTCTGGATGGCCTGGTTGGCGATGGCTCGCGATGACGACGGATCATCGACCTGTGCAAGAGCCTGAGGCGATGGAATTGCTCGGCCTCGGGATGGCCGATCGGAAAGAGCTTCAAAATCGATGGTACAGCACGGCGGTCGGTGACGGTCGCCAGCAAGTTCTCGGCCTCGGCACGATGACGTTTGTCACCGAGCCAGTCGGTCCATTTCTTCAACAGCGGCTCCCAGTAGCGGTCGGCCTGTTTTTGCTCGCGCTCGTCGCGCTCGTCTTCCGCGACCTGCTGGCGGCTCGTCCATCGTCCGTTCCGTTTGACGTAGCCTAAATGCTTCCAGCTCGCATCCCGGTAGGGATCGAGGTGGACCGCCAACGTGAAGTGGGCGGTCTCCTCGGCCTCGAGTCCATTGTGATCGCACCACAGGCCCAGCTCGACGTGTGCCTCCGCTAATCGTCGGTTGCTCTTGAGCCGGGCTGAATAGGCAGCCTGATAATCCCCCTTGGCCTCCAGAAGATCCGCCGCCTGCTGGCTCTTGATCTCATCACTCGTCAGTTTGGACCGTCGCCGTTGATATTCAGCCCGCTTGGCCGCCAAGGCGTCATCGGCCATGATCCGTTCGCGAGCTCGCTCCGCGGTTTCCCATCGGCTGCCAAACGCGATCAAGCCCAGTAACCCGCGGGCCGTCACATTTTTCGGGTCGGACAGCACGGCCTGCGCCAGGTGCCTGACCCGCTCGCCATTCATGCCGTGCGCCTCGCACCAGAGCGCGAGCTTCACTTGGGCCTGCGATTCCTTGCCGGCCTTGGCTTTGAGCGCTTCATAAGTCTTGAGATCGTGGTTCGGCGCCGGCGCATCGCCGACCAGCAAACTCACACAGAGCAAGGCGGCATGGACCATGGCCGTAACCTCCTGGCACGAGCGAGAAATGTACTTGATTCAACGCTATCTTATCCATTGTTTGGAAATCCGGTCAATGAGCCACTAAATAGATCAGGGACGCCGCGAGTGCGCACACGTCCCTCGTGGCCGTTTTGGCAGTCGCACGGCACTCTGGCCGTCGAGAACGCTACCGAGACGCTGCGGAACGAAGCCGATGCGGGCCCTTGGTCCGATGACCGACTCAACGGGGCGCGGTCGTCTTCACCAGCTGTCGACTTCGGTCCACAAGGATCGACAAGCTTTCTGCTCATCTTCCGGCAGACCCTTCAACGCCTTCTCGTCGCGGATCGCGGCCAGGTCGGTGTCGGTCTTCCAGTAAGTGAGTTTCTGGTTCACGATCGACTGCGATCGGGTAGGCCCGGACTGGACTTGTTTGGTCCAATTGGCGAGATCCATTCTGAGCCACTCGATGGCCTGTTTCCGCCACCTGCGCCGTTCCTGTTCACTTAGTCGTGCTTGATCGTCCTCCGCGCTGGCCGCGGCCCGCGCGGCGGCGCAAGCGGCGTTGTAGCGGTGAAACGTGGTCATATCCTCGGCGAGCTTAGGGTCGGACCGGAATGCCCCGCCGAACATTCGGGCCGACGCGGTGAACTGCTTGGCGAAAAATGCCAGGTCGGCAAATGCCAACTCCTCGGCAGAGTCCTTAGGCTTTTCATCACCCCGGATCATGGCTGGCAGGCGCAGCAGCCATCACGGCCTGCCGCTCCATTGCGGTCAATTGCGTCTGAACTCGCTCAAGGAGCGGCGGATCGTCGCGGACGCGCTCACGTAAGCCTCGAAACAGGTCGAGTGCCTCCTCGAAGCGGTCAAGTTGACACAGTCTCCAGCCAAGCTGGAACGGCGCCAGTCCGACGTGATCGCCGTCCAGGCGCATGGCCTCGCGGAATTCGGCGATCGCTTCCTGCGGCTTGTCTTGGTAGAGAGCGTTCCCGCGGTTGTAGTGCGCAATGGCGTCGCCGCGATCCAAAAGCAAAGAGTCAATCTCGCTCCAGAGCGATCGACAGGCTCTTCGATCTTCATTGGAGAGCGCTTTCAAGGTCTCTTCGTCGCGGATGGCCCTGAGGTCGGCGTCGAACTTCCAGTGACGGAGCGATTGCTTCGCTTTCGCCTCGTCCTGAGGCAGAGAGGACCGGGCGTGTTTGATCCAGTGGACGAGGTCCGCCCTGAGCCAGACGAGGGCCTGCTTACGCCACCGGCCCCTCTCCGGCTCACCCAGGGGGGGATTGTCGTCGCCCCGGCCGGCGGAGGCCAGGGCGGCGCTGCAGGCCGCGTTGTAGCGATACTGGGCCGTCATGTTCTCGGCGTGCTTGGGTTCAGACTCAAAGGCCTCAGCGAATAGCCGCGCCGACGCGGCGAACAGCTTTGTCTCATAGGCGATGTCGGCGAAAGTGAGCGAGTCAGCCGTGTCCCTGGGTTTCACATCACCCCGGATGATGCCAGGCAGGCGGGAGGCCAGGTCGGCGCACTGCTGCGCCTTTGTTATTTCCTCCTGGACCCGCCTGGTCAAGTCGTCGCGGGCGGTCGGACTGGCGTCCCTATCGTCCAGAACACGCCTGGGAAGCCCTTGAAACAGATCGATTGCCTCCCTGTAGTGCCCGACTCGCTTGAGGGCCGCGCCGAGGGCGAAGGGCGCCTCGCCGATGTAGAGCGCCGTCAAGGCGCATAGCCTCGCGGAATTGGATAATCGCCTTCTCCGGCGTGTTTCGTTCGTTCAGGGTGAGACCCAAATAGTAGCGCACGTAGGCGAGCGTGCTGCGGCGAGGGAGCTTATCGGGCGTGCCCTCGTTCAGGTTGGGTTCGATGAGAGCGATTGTCTGTTCATACAACCGGATCGCGTCCGTCGTCCGACCCGTTGTGCGGTATACCTCGGCGAGGTTGATGCGGCTGGTGCGCATCGTATCGAGGTGGTCGGGGCCGAGCTGTCCACAGCCGCGTCCCCGAGTGTCGCCTCGAGCAGAGCGATGGCCTCGTCGGCGAGCGACCTGCGGAACGGTAGGCATCGGCGAGGTTGTTGCGGCTGATGAGCGTGTCGAGGGTGATCGGGCCCGAGCCTCGACTCCCTCGCCCTGAGCGTCGCCTCGAGCAGAGCGATGGCGTCCTGGGCCGTTCGACCGGCTTCGAGTAGGCCGACGCCGAGGCTGATGCGGCTGACAGAGCGTGTCGGGATGGTCTTGGCCCGAGCTTCGCCGTGCGGCGCTTCAGCGTCGTCTCGATGCAACTTCAGACTCCGTCCGCAGCGCGCCCCGCCTTCATGTAGGCCGAGGCGCGCAGGTGATGCGGCTGGTGAGCGTGTCGGGGTGGTCGGGGCCCAGCGTGGCGCTCCCGCAGCGACAGGCCTTCGCGACATGCATCCACTGACTGCGACTCGAGACGCGGCCAAGGCGACGGTTTCGCCCAGGCAGCAGTCAGGAGCTGTTGCCGGATCTTGCGTCGAGCCTCGACGGATCGTCTCATCCAGGTTATGCCACCGCCTGATCGTGCAGGCTCGGCTACGCTTGAGCGCCGCGGCCGTACAGCTTGACGTCTGGCCTTGCGGCAACATCCTCCACCTCCGGACGGTACCGCGCTCACGGCCTCAGTCCTGCCCGCCTGATCCCTCTGACCTCCTCTGACGCCAGCTCGGTTTTCGCTTTGGCTTCCCTAGTTTCGGCCGAGCCCTAACTCGCGAATTGGCCCTGGCCTCGCCTCGTCCGCGGCACTGTGCCTGTGTCGCGCCACCGCGAGGTACGTACTGCCGGCCGCCGGCGCGACCAGTATCAGCGACAAACGCCGCCGCCGTCGCCAGCACCGCCGGTGCCGTCCGCGCAAACTTGCTCAATCGGTACCGCGCCGACGGCGGCCCAGGCTTCCACCGCCTCGCCCTCCAGGTAGCGCTCGATGTCTCGCGCCAGGCCGTTGGCCGTCTCGTATCGCCGCGTCCGGTCCTTCTCCAGCGCCTTCATCGCGATCCAGTCCAGCTCGCCGCGCACCAGCCTCGTCAGCCGCGCCGGCTCGGTCGCCGCGGCACGCCGCGATCGACGCCAGCGGTCGCCCGAGTCCGACAGCCGCGTCGACGGCCTCGGCGGCTCCTCCTCCCGGATCCGCCGCAGGATCTCGGCGTAGCCCGCCTCGCCGCAGCCTCGCCGCGCTCCAGCGGCGTCGTGCCCGTCAGCAGCTCGTAGAGCAGCACGCCCAGCGAGTACACGTCGCTCCGCGTGTCCACGTCCAGCGCCGACAGACTCGGCCTGCTCCGGGCTCATGTACTCCAGCGTGCCGACGATCGCGCCGACTGCGTGAAGATCGTCTGCTCGGTCAGCCGCTGGTCGATCGCCTTGGCCACGCCGAAGTCGATCACCTTGGGCACCGGCTTGCCGTCGACCAGCGTCACCAGCACGTTCGACGGCTTGATGTCGCGGTGGATGATCCCCTTCTGGTGCGCGTGCTGGATCGCCCGGCAGACGGGGATGAACAGCTCCAGCCGCTCCGCGGGCGTCAGCTTGTTCCGGTCGCAATACTCGGTGATCGGCACGCCCTTGACCAGCTCCATCACGAAGAAGGGGCGGCCGCTGTCGGTGGCGCCGGCGTCGAGGACCTTGGCGATGTTCGGGATGATCCATCGATCGCCAGCGCCTGGCGCTCGGCGGCGAAGCGGGCGATGACCTGCGCGGTGTCCATGCCGGGCTTGATGATCTTGAGGCGACGCGGCGGCGGACCGGCTCGCCTTGCTCGGCGAGGTAATACCGTCGCCCATGCCCCCCTCGCCGAGCGCTGGAGGAGCTTGTAGGGGCCGACGCGGTCGCCGGGGCCTTCGGTATTGGGGCGGGCCACAGAGCGCACCGGGTCGGTCGGCACGTCGAGGAAGCTCTCGCGGCGGGCCTCGGCGTCTGCGGCCAGCATCCGCTCAACTTCGGCGCGGAGCTCGGGGTCGCCCATGCAGACCTCGGCCAGCAGGGCCTCACGTCGGTCCGGCCCACACCGAACGATTTTGTCGAATGCGGCACTTACCTGGTGATAGCGTTCCGGCTTCATTACATGGCTTGCCCTCATGTGGTCCTTTCACGCGGTACGTCGATGACCCGATCGCCGGGCGCCAATGGCTTTGCAAAACTGCCGCGGCGCGCATGCCGCCGATTGGCTCGGCGGCACGTCGACCGGCACCACGCCCATTAATCCTGCGGAATTCCGCCTGTCAGACCTCAAAAAATGGCGAGAAAGATTTCGAAACAGCGTCTGTGGACGTCATCAACGGAGACGGGGGGGGGTGGAGAACGCGAATCGGTTCGGACGAGGGTGGCCAACCTGTGGATTGGAGTCCGAGGCAGCGCACCAGCCCATGACTGCACAGTATCGAACGCCCCCGCCTTGCTCAAATCAGTGGGCACCAATTTGATGAGGTCACGGCGCTACTTCGCCGCCGAGCTGCGTGCGGAGCCAGGCGCGAGCGATGCGCCAGTCCCCCTCCACAGTCCCGATCGAGACATCCAGCACCTCGGCCACCTCCGCGACCGACAGCCCTACGAAGAACCGCAGCGACACCACGAGCCCTTGCCGCTCGTCCATTGTCATCAGCCGATCCAGCGCTTCATGCAGCGCCACGACATCCAACCGTCGATCCTCAAAAAACTGCAAAACTTCGTCCAGGGGCACGCGTTGCCCGCCGCCATCGCGTTTGATCGCGCCCCGGCGCGCGCGTGATCCACCAGCACCTGCCGCATCGCCTGCGCTGCCGCCGCAAAGAGATAGCGGCGGTCTTGCGCCGCGCTAGGGCGTCGCCGTCCAGCAAACGGACTAACGCCTCGTTCACAAGCCGCACTAGGCTGGAGCGTGTGATCCGGCCGCTCGCGCCGCATCATCATGTCGGCCATCTGCCTCAGCTCGCCGTACACCGCCTGCATCAGACGGTCTCTGGCAAAGGCGTCGCCGGCACGCGCCTCCACGAGCATTGCGGTGAGCCTCTCGGGCGGATTTCGCTCCAACGCCGTCTCCCTCTCGAATTTGTGGAAGCCGGTTAAGGGCCGTCGCGCCGATTCTCGCAGATTCCTGTGGCGTCGAACAGTGAATCGGGACCCGCCCAAGGAGAGAATCATGTCGCACACACAAGACTTGATACCGCGCATCGTCCGGCTCCTCGACTGGCGGTCGCTGCCGAGACCGCAGCCGCGATCGAGCGGCCGACCGTTCGGGTCCGAACCGTCGACGGGAGCACCGTCGTCGACATCCTGAATGCGGAGACCCTTTTCAGGCGCAGATGATATTTCAGATTTGGGCGATCACCTCCACCGCCTGGTCGAGGCCGGACACAGCCAATTACTGGTGAACTTCCAAGCGGTCCGGTCAATGTCGAGCGACGTGCTGGGCTTGCTGGCGGCGCTCCACCGGCGACTGGAAAAGTCGCGGGGGCGGCTGGCCCTGACCGGCGTCGACCCGGTCTTGGGCGACATGCTGAGGATCTGTCGACTGGATCGAGTGTTTGACATCCATGGCGGTGAATCCGAATTCTCTCGTGCAATCGCGGCGGCGCGTCAAGATATGCCTGGCGAATAAGCGCGCCGCTGCTACACGCGTAAAGGGCGGTTCGCACCTAAGCCGAGCTCGCGTGTGACTCGACGTCTGCGTCAAAAACTCTCACCTGCCGCCAATTTGGCTTGTTTTCGCTAATGAAGCGGTGATGCGATGGGGCGTCTTGATAGGCGTCGTGCGTGTCCTTTGAATCGAAAACGATATGAAGGGCAACATCGAAATCGCGGTCGTTAACTGGGCACGTCAGTTCTCGGTTGGGTGTGCCGCAGGCGAAGAACATAATTCCAGGGTGACTGGTAAGATATTTGCGGCAGTCGCCGAGCATCTTTTGAATCGCGGCTTCCGAGCGATCATTGAGCGAAAAGTAAACACTGTGAGCCAGCATCGGTCTGCTCCACGGAAACGGATTAACTAGGATAGTTCAATTGAGGGTGAGCGTAGCCGCGATTGTTGCCGAATTCACGGGATTGATGATCCCCTTCTCGGTGATGATTGCCGTGATCAGCTCGGCGGGCGTGACGTCGAAGGCGGGATTGTAGACTCCGACTCCTTCGGGCGCCGTCTGGCGGCCGAAGCCGTGGGTGATCTCGCGCGGGTCGCGCTGCTCGATCGGGATCGCGGATCCGTCGGGGATCGACAGATCGAAAGTGCTCGACGGAGCGGCGACGTAAAATGGAATGCCGTGGGCCTGGGCTAGCACGGCCACGCCGTAGGTGCCGATCTTGTTGGCGGCATCGCCATTGGAGGCGATGCGGTCGGCGCCGACGACGACGAGCTGAACCTTTCTTTCCCTCATCACCTGAGCGGCCATGCTGTCGCAGATCAAGGTCACGGGAATGCCGCGCCGCGTGAGCTCCCACGCCGTCAGCCGCGCACCCTGAAGAGCGGGCGAGTTTCATCGGCGAACACATGCAGAGGTATGCCGCTTTCGTGGGCGGCGAACACCACGGCCAGGGCTGTTCCGTAGTCGGCGGTAGCCAGTCCGCCGGCATTGCAATGGGTCAAGATCCCCTGCCCCGGCTGCACAAGCTGGGCGCCATGCCGGCCGATCGCACGGCACATCGCGCGATCCTCGTCGTCGATCTGCCTGGCCTCCGATAGCAGCCGATCCAAGAATCGCCGGGCCATCGTCGAGATTGACCCCAGCCGCAACAGCGTCCATCCGGTCGAGAGCCCAGAACAGGTTGACGGCCGTCGGTCGACTTGTGCGCAAGTATGCCGTGGCATCGCCCAAGGCGCGGCGAATCGAATCCGCTCCGCTCTGGCCGCGCGCCGCGCGCCGAGCACCGCTCCATATGCCGCCGCGATGCCGATCGCCGGCGCACCGCGGACGCGAAGCGCCTTGATCGCCTCCCAGACTGCCGGCACGTCGCGACAATCGATTTCGACAAACTCTGTGGGCAACCGAGTCTGGTCGATAAGGCGCAGGAAACCCGTCGCCGAATTCCCAATCCATTGAACCGTCGGGCACGTTCCGGATCCGTCGCTGGGATTCATCGAACTGGGTAGGCCTCTGAGTTGGCCATCCTGGTCGTCATTCGTCATCCTCATCGATCTCGCCTTCGTCGTCGTCCTCGGCTTCCTCGGGATCGATCCAGGTATAGAATTCGGAGAAGATGTCCCAGATGTTGCGCAGCGCGTTCTTCACGTCCCCCTGCTTGAGGGTCCGTGTTGACCGGTATAACCGGCGACCTGGGTGGCGATCTGAACAAGTCGAGGTTTTGCCGCCTCATCTCCAGGAAGATCTGGCTCTGCGTGTCGAGCTCGAGTGCTTCTTCGAGCGCTTCCTCGACCTCGTGCTCGTGTGCCGTGCTCGTGCTCGTGCGTGATGGGCGTTTGCCTTGTCGGCATCAAAGTCGTCTTGGCTCATCGGTTGGAGTTCTCCCGGCAAAGTTGGTTTATGAATTGTGCGTGCGGAATCCAGCCGCCGTCAAAGCAAAGGATCGCACTGAATCGGACGCTGCGCCGGCCATCACTTATTCTGGTCATATTGGGCTGCGGATGTCACGAACATGCGTCAGCCCAGAGCAATCGGCACGGCCACTGATGCCGGTCGCCCGTCGAGCGGATGGAAAGGTAAACCGAAAGTCGCGGCCACGGCCTGGTTTGTCACGCGGCCCTGGTCGATGTTGACCCCTTCGGCGACACCAGAATCGGCAGCGGCGAGGTTTCGCCAGCCATGTTTTACCAGTTGCAGTACATACGGCAGAGTGACATTGCAAAGTGCATAGGTGCTGGTTCGACCCACGGCGCCGGGCATGTTGGTAACGCAGTAGTGGACGACACCGTCGACGACATAGGTTGGCTGCTCGATGCGTCGTCGGCCGGCTGGTGGCGACGCATCCTCCCTGGTCGATGGCGACGTCGACGATCACGGCGCCGTTTTTCATCCGCCCGAGGTCGTCGCGCCTGACCAGCCGCGGCGCTCGCGCTCCAGTGATCAGGATCGCGCCGATGACGAGGTCGGCGCGCTCGATCGATTCGATGATCGTGTGCCGGTCCGAGTAGAGCGTGGTGACATTGGGTGGCATGATGTCGTCCAGGTAGCGCAATCGATCCAGATTGATGTCGAGGATCCGGACGTTGGCGCCCAGACCGGCGGCGACCTTGGCCGCGTTGGAGCCGACGACTCCGCCGCCCAAGATTGCGACTTCAGCCGGGGCAACCCCAGGCACGCCCGACAACAGAATTCCGCGTCCTTCCTGGGGCCGTTCGAGGTATTTGGCCCCTTCCTGGATGCTCATCCGCCCTGCGACTTCGCTCATCGGCGTTAGCAGCGGCAGGCCGCCACGCGGATCTCGCAGGGTCTCGTAGGCAATTGCCGTGATGCCGCTGTCGATGATGGCGCGGGTGAGTGCTTCGTCGGCGGCGAAATGGAAATACGTGAAAACGACCTGCCGGGCCGTAACATCGGCCACTCCGAGGGCTGCGGCTCCTTGACCTTGACCACGAGGTCGGCTTCGGCCCAGATCTCGGATGCATCGGCCACGATCGTCGCCCCCGCAGCCTTGTACTGACGCGTCCGCGATGCCGCTCCCCTGGCCCGCGCCAGCCTCGATCAAGACCGTATGGCCCGCCTGGCTCAACTCCTCGGCTCCGACCGGCAGCATCGCCACGCGATACTCGTCCGGCTTGATCTCCTTGGGCACTCCGACAATCATATTCGAACGTCTCCATGGATCGGCCGACGATCGTGGCGACGTCGGATCTGTCCAAGCTACATTCAACTGATCAATTTTCGCAACGTCTTGATATGCCTGGGGATCGCCTTCATCGGGTCTTCCGCCCCCTCGTATTCGAGGACGACGTAGCCCGAGTAACGTGCTATCGCGCAAGATGCCGATCGATCCGCGCCAGGTCGGCCTCTTCCTTGGCGTGGCCGTTGCCCCGCTGGATCTCGGTCTTGACCTGGACATTCATGGCGTAAGGCGCCAGTTGTGCGATCTCCGCATAAGGGTCGGCGCCGCGGAAGTTGCCGGTGTCGAGGTTCACGCCGAAGTTGGGTGAATCGATGGCCTTGACCAGTTTCAAGATCTGTTCGGGCGTGCCTGGTGATCCCGCCGTGATTTTCGAGAGCCAGCACGATCCCTTTCTTGGCGGCGTAAGGCAAAACGGCTTTGATACCTTCGATGGCCCAAGCAACGGCCTGTTCCTCGGTCGATCCACGGGCAACGTTGCCGGCGAAGATTCGGATGACCGGGGCGTCCAGCTCGGCCGCGTTGTCGATCCATCGCTCGACGAGCCGGATCTGCTCGTCGCGCTTCGGCCCGGGGGAAGGCAAAAGTTGTTGCCGACGGCGGTCCCGGAGATGTCCAGACCCAACGAGAAGGCGTGGAGTTTGAGCCGATCGAGGTAATCGGACGTGACGTCGGGCGGGAAATAATATGACGTGGGCTCGACGCCGTCGAGCGCCATGTCGGCCGCCAGATTGACGAAGTCAAAGAGATCGAGTTTGGGGTTCTTTTTGCCCGTC
This sequence comes from uncultured Isosphaeraceae bacterium, assembly GCA_963850935.1. Classification (GTDB taxonomy): domain Bacteria; phylum Planctomycetota; class Planctomycetia; order Isosphaerales; family Isosphaeraceae; genus CAWFRS01. Next base: position 498,152 of record CAWKNT010000016.1, on the reverse strand, counting down.
AGGTGATCGCGATACGAATAAGCGGCGATGCTGAGCTTCAGTGGCTGGGCCGCGTGCGGCCGATAGGCGGGATCGCCCGGGCGGGGCGATCGCTCGCGAGGTTCGCCGATCCAGCCGCAATGGCCCCAGCCGCCCACCCGAATAGCTCGCGCCGCGTCATGGGATTCATGATGTGGTCTCCTCAATAAATAATGGCTGCCGATGAGGCGTCTAGCCCCGGTCGTCTAGGTCGAAGTACGCGGCCCACCGCGACTGAGATCTTATCTCAGTAAACGTGGTGCTTCCAAGCGACCAGCGGCAGCAATTTGTCAGCCATCCAGCTCAGAGAGCAACTCATTGACTTCGCGGTTGAAGAAACGCGTCGCGAAGTCGAGATGTCCGCGCTGGGGAGCCTGATCGGGAACGTCGGCGCGAGAGCCGCCGGATTCATTTCTTGGTCGTCGTCGCTTTCGTAGGGTCGGTCCGAGGATGAGCGCTCACCGGGCTCGGTTTGCTTGCGGGAACGCATGTAGAGCTTGATCGGGATATCGCGGAACGGCAGTTTTTCGCGAAAGACATTGAGCAGATAGCGCTGATAGGTCGGATCGAATAGCTTGGTGCTGTTGACGAACAGGACGATCGTGGGGGGAGCGACGCCGACCTGGGTGGCGTAATAGATGCGCGGCGTGCGGTTCTCGCGTGCGGCGGGTGGCATGAGCCTCGACGGCCTCGCGGACGATCCGGTTGAGCGTGCCGGTGCCCACTCGCTTTTGCGACTGCTTGAAGATCGACTGCGAAAGATTGATGAGCGCCTTCACGTTCTTGCCGGTCTGGGCCGTGATGAATGCCATGGGCATATAGCTCATCGAGCGGAACGCATACTGGACCAGGTTGGCGAACCGGCCCATGTTCCCCTGGGATGGGGTCGGCCGGATCGTTCACCATGAGGTCCCATTTATTGATCGTGAAGATGCACGGCTTGTGCTCCTGGGCGATGTAATCGGCCAGTTGCTTGTCGAGTCGGGTGATGCCCTGCGCGGCGTCAAGAAAGAGCAAGACGACGTCGGCGCGGCGGATCGATCGCTGGGCTCGGTGCACCGAATAAAAATCGAGGTTGTCGCGGATCTTGGAGTGCCGCTTGATTCCGGCGGTGTCGATCGCCAGGAACGGCATGCCGTCGAGCTCGAAATGAACATCGACCGAATCGCGGGTCGTGCCCGGCCGCTCGGAGACGATCATCCGCTCGGCCCGCGCCAGGGTGTTGATGAAGGTGGACTTGCCGGTGTTGGCGCGGCCGACCACGGCGATCTTCATCGACGGCGTCGGCCGGCTTGACCGCATCGGCTGGCGGGAAGCATCTCGTCGATCATCTTGAGCAATTGCTTCTTGTTGCGGTTCTGGTGAACCGAGACGGCGATCGGCTTGCCGCGGCCGAGCTTGTAAAACTCGGCGCCTCGATGGTCGAACTCGGGAACGTCGGCCTTGTTCATCACCAGGATGACCGGGGTCTTCAAATAGCGAAGCCGCGCCGGCAACCTCGACGTCCAGCGGCATCATCTCGTCGCGAATATCGACGACGAAGAGAATCAAGTCGGCCTCGTTCATCGCCGTATCGATCTGACGCTCGACGTGCTCGCTCAGATCGTCGCGGTCGACCATTCCGACCCCGCCGGTGTCGAAGAGCTCGATGAACCGCGGATCGTCGTCCTCACCCAGTTGAACGAGCGAGCCGACGCGATCGCGGGTCACGCCCGCCATCGGGTCGACGATCGAGATCTTTGCGGCCCGCCAGCCAATTAAACAACGAAGACTTGCCGACGTTGGGCCGGCCCACGATCACGACCTTGGAGAGTGGCATTTCGATCACCCACCGATGGAGTGGAGCGCCGTGAGAACGCCGGCGAGGCGGGCATGATGAGGAATGACGGCGATGAAAGTACATCCAATCGATCACGCCGACTAATTCGCCGGGTAATCTCCGCGACCGTCGAAAAACAGGAATGAACAGTAGAATACGCATTATTATATGTCCGTCGACGAGGGCCACGGCAAATCAAGCTGAAACCCGCGACGCGATGAAAGACTTGATTACGCAGATTACAATAGCATGTGTCTATCGGACCAGGTCTCAACCAGACAAAATGGGGGAGTTGCGAGAGAATGGAGGAGGCTGATGACCGGGGGTGGATTCAGCGTTTTGGACGGCGGCGCGCTCGTCATGGGCTCGGCGATCGCGTCGATTCACATCCTGGGCGTGCGGCGTTGGGATCTTTCGGGACGGGCTGGATCATGGTTGCGATCACGTTTGGCTGGGTGGCCCTGACGGCGGCCGGCCCCTTCATCTTTCTGGAGCGACGGTTCGCCAGGCGCATTCCTCAATTACCCGCGGATCGGCGACCGCCTCTGGGCGATGCTGGGTATCCCGTGGCTCGTGCACCGCGCTTGGTCCAGTCCGCCGCTCCGAGCAGCGAGCCTCGCCACAATCCTCTGGTTTGCGACTGACCTTGAGCGTCGGGCTGGCCATCGTTTGCCTGATCGCGCTCGCCGTCGTCTGGAGCACGTGGGTCATGGTCCCGCCCGAGCAGGCCGCCGCAGGTCGAGGCGGCTCCCTGGACCAATCGCGTCGGACTGATTCTATCGATCGCCTGGCCCATCCAGTGCGGACTGGGCATGGTCGTCTTGAGTTAACCGGAACGTGCACACATTCCGGCAGGGATCTCGCCTTCAGTTCCAGCTCCAGGACATTCTGGCGGTGTGGTCGGCTACGGCATGGCCGCGCTTCTCTTTCGCGCATTTTGGCCGGCGAGCCGTCCGTCGCCGGCGTTGGGCGTCGCCGGGAATCGGGCTTTATCTTTGGCTCGGGCATGGCGATGAGCGGGCCAGTCATCCTGTTACGACGCGGTCGCGCCTGCCGATCGACTCCGCGACGCCGGAGCATCATCTGTCGTCGGCCCGTTCACTATACGTGGGCCGAGCTGCGCCTGGCTGCTGATCGGGACCTACTGGATCGTGCTCGGTTGTTCGTCATCCGGCGCGGCTGCCTGAGTTCAAGCTGGGCGACATGCTCTTGTTCGGACTTGGTTCCGTTCGCGGTCGCGCTCGGTACTTCGTCTTCTCGGGCCCAGACCGACGAGGACGCTTGAGACGCGACGCACGCCTGGACCCACGACGCCGGCGGTCATTCTCGTTGTGACCTGGCCGATCGCCTGGATCTGCTTGATCGTCTTGGGAAAGACGTTGCCGTAAGTCACGCGACGCTCGCAGCACCCAATGCTCGAATCTGGCGGTTGAGCATCAGCTCATCAGCGTCAGGCCTCGTCGGCCGACGACTTGCCCTTGGCCTCGTCGGGCGGAACCCAGTCGCTGTCAAGCCCGCTTGCTTGCGGAGCCAGCCCATCCACTGTTCATCGAGCTGGCGGGCCGCCTGCTTGGCGCGCGGACATTTTGTAGCGGTAACTCGTCACCGTTGGGGGCATAGAGCGCGGCGAAGGTGGCCGGCTCACGACGCTCGGGGACCATGACGTAATAGACGGTGCGGGGCTGGTTGGGCGCGACGGCCACCGAGCCGGGCTGGAGGCCGAAATAGGCTTTTCGGAACGACTCGCCGGCGTAGGGGACGTCGGGGATCGGGGTTTCCTCGGGCGTGCCCGGACTCGAATCGGCTGGGCAAGAAAGTTGGTTTGCAGGCGCGTGATCGGGGGAATCGTCACGACGCGGTAACCTTCGACCGTCGCCGTCCTTGAGCGCGTCTGCCTTTTTCTTGAGCTGCTCGGCCAGCGTCTTGAGCGGCCTTCTCGGCGAGGGGGCGAGCCTTGGCCATCTTCCAGGCGAGGCTGACGTCCGGGCGGACCTCGTCGAGCGACGGAACGTGCGGATGGAACGTCCTTGATCTTGCGGGCGAGGAACCGTGTTCCCAGCAAGTCGGTCAGCTCTTCGGGCTCGTAAAGCGCCTTCTTGGGATCGAAGAACTCGTCGGCGAACTTGCGGCCGCCGCTCAGCTCGCGAGATGCCGACCTCTGCACTCGGCGATCTGGCCGAATTGGTCTGCTTGCTCGCGCGAGAGCAGACGGCGTCACTTCGTAACTCAAGCCCTCGCGCTCGGGCGAGTTCTTTGAGGTCGATCGGGGGCGGGCAATTCCGTCTTGGGCTTCGTGCCCTGTTTCTTGGCCTCCTCGATCTCGTCGACGCGCCGCCGCATATTCTTCGTAGATACGGGAACAAGACGTCATCCTTGATCTTGGTGAACTTGTCGGCGATTTCGGCCTGCGCCTTTTCTTCGGCCAGCGCCACGGCCAGCTGGGTGCGGACGTCGTCGAACGGCCTGATGATCGGCGGGGTCAGCTCGGGCTGGCCGGCGAAGAGGTCGTTGGGTAATTCGGAGCGTTCCTGAAATTCCGCCTTGCGGCTCTCATACGCGGCCCGCAGCTCGGCCTCGGTCAGCTTGTCCTTGATGCCCCGCGCCAGCGCATTGCCGTCGATCGAGAGGATCTCGAGCTTGAATCTGGCGAGGGACCTTGAACCCGGGCGTCTCGCGGGCCGGGTCGGGAAGAACGTCCTTGTATTTTTCGTACTCGGCCGCGATCTCGTCCGGCGGTCGGCTCGGGCACTTTGCCGAGGAACTTCTCGACGGGGATCTCGACCAGCTTGGCCGCGACGCGCTCGTTCTGGTCGCGATAGGCCTGGAAGACGTCGTAGGGAGTGACCAGGGGCGCGCTCAGGAGCCGCCGCACGTTGGCGAGCCGAACCTGGTTGGCGATGTCGGCCAGGAGCTGCTCGCCGCTCACCCGATTATTGAGCCGGCTCAAGAGGATCTCGAACAAATCGCGGTTCATCTTGTCGCCGGTGATCCGCTTCAAGATACTCCTTGCCCGATCTCGGGCCCAGCCGGCAGACCCAGCCGGTCGGCTTCGTGCTGGAGGATCAAGGCGTCGACCATGTCTCGGTCTTTGGTCGTCGCCGAACGGATTGCGGCCGAGGTACGGATTCAACTGCGGACACGAACATGTTGGCGAGGGTCCGCTGCTCGAGCATCTCGTTGAGTGCGCTGCGATAGACTGTCTTGCCGTAAAGTTTCACGACGGGCTGATCGCGCCCGCCATAGCTCGGATTGAGCAGCTTGGGCAGGCTGTCCGAGACCACGAAGCCGAACATGGCCAGAATCGCGAAAATGGCGAGCAGCTTACGCTGATGGCGCCGAAATACCTCAAACGGCATGGAGTTCCTCGAGTTTCAATTGTTCCAGTTCGGCGAGCGGATCGAGGCCGCAGAAAAGGGGTTGACCGCTCGGTCGTTTCAGTCAGCCCCCCTTGACACACCCCAATACGCTAGCTTATGTCGCTTAGGGAAAGGTTGCGGGGTTTGATCCCAATCGACCCTCTCTTTTATCGTAGCAGGATTTGACAAAAGGACAATCTCAATCACGCGTTCGAGGTCCGTCCGCACGACCTGGGTGAGGATCGACCCAAGCAGTCATCTGAGAACAGGATAGGTAGGACAGCACCGTGGCTCGCAAGTCCAAGCAAACGACTCCTCTCGACCGAGGAAACCGGACCGAAAAAGCCAGCGCCCAAGCGCACGGCCGCCGCCGAAGGCGTCGCGCTGCGAAGAGCACCGTCCGGCAAGAAATCCGACAAGTAATTCCGAAGCCTCGCCCAACGGCGACCTGCCCGTCGCTGGTGATCGTCGAGAGCCCCAAGAAGGCCAAGTCGATCAACAAGTTTCTCGGTTCGGCCTATGTGGTGAAGGCGAGCATGGGCCATGTGCGCGACCTGCCCAAGCGCAAGCTCGGGCTCGACGTCGCCCAGGGCTACAAGCCCTCGTACGAAGTCGTGCCGGCCAAGAAAGACACGATCGGCGAGCTCAAGCGAGCCGCCGCCAAGGCCGGGCTCGTCTATCTGGCGACCGACCCGGACCGCGAAGGCGAAGCCATCGCCTGGCACTTGCAACAGGCACTCGACCTGCCCGACGACCGCGTTCGCCGCGTGGCCTTCCACGAAATCACCGAGCGTGCCGTCAAGGATGCATTCAGCGCGGTCCGGGCCGATCAACATGGACATGGTCAACGCCCAGCAGGCCCGACGGTTCCTCGATCGCTTTGTCGGCTATCAGCTCAGCCCGCTCTTGTGGAAGAAGGTGGGTGCGCGCAACCTGAGCGCCGGCCGCGTTCAGTCGGTCGCCGTGCGGCTGATCGCCGACCGCGAGCGCGACATCCGGGCCTTCGTCACCGAGGAATACTGGAAGATCGCCGCGACCGTGAGCCCGGCCGGCTCGACCGCCGCCACCGACCAGTTCAAGGCGAGCCTGGCCGAGTACGACGGAGCCAAGTTCGAAGCCAAGACCGAGGCCGATGCCCACGCCGTCCGCGACGCTCTTGCAGTCGGTCCCGTACTCGGTCGCCAAGATCGACGAGACCGAGAAGCTCGACAAGGCCGACGCCCCCTTCAAGACCAGCACGCTCCAGCAGCAGGCCGCGATCCGGCTGCGGTTCTCGGGCAAGAAGACCATGAAGGTCGCCCAGGAGCTTTACGAAGGAATCGACGTCGACGGCTCCGGGCCCGGTCGGCCTGATCACCTACATGCGTACCGACAGCCTCCGGGTCTCGGACGATGCGATGACCGCCGTCCGCGAGAAGATCAAGAACGAGTTCGGCGATCGCTACCTGCCCGCCAAGCCGATCCGCTACGCCGCCGGCAAGAATGCCCAGGAGGCCCACGAGGCCATTCGCCCCACCGACCTGGCCCTCACGCCGGATCAGGATCAAGGGCTCGCTGACCCACGACCAGTTCCGGCTCTACCAGCTCATCTACGCCCGGTTCGTCGCCAGCCAGATGGCCCCGGCCGTCTTCATGGTCACCGACGTGGCGATCGCCGCCGGCGCGGGACTCTTCAAGGCCCAGGGCAAGGTGCAGAAGTTCGACGGCCACCGCCGGGTCTGGCCCCCCGGCGGCAAGCAGGAAGACGAGCTGCTGCCGATCTTGACCGCCGGCCAGCGCGCTCGACCTGCACAGCCTCGACGCGACCCAGCATTTCACCCAGCCTCCGCCCCGCTACAGCGAGGCCACGCTGATCAAGGCCCTCGAAAAAGAGGCGATCGGCCGCCCGAGCACCTACGCCCCGATCATCCAGACGATCCAGGATCGCGGCTACGTCGAGCAGAAAGAGCGGCGCTTCCACGCGACCGACCTGGGAATGGCCGTGACCGACCTCCTGGTCGAGCAATTTCCCAAGATCCTCGACCTCAAGTTCACCGCCCAGATGGAAGACAAGCTCGACGACATCGCCTCCGCCAAGGAAGAGATGACGAAGGTGCTCGACGAGTTCTACTATCCGTTTCAGGAAGAGCTGAAGGCCGCCGAATCGCACATGGAGCGGGTCCAGATCCCGACCAACGAGATCTGCCACGTCTGCAGCTCGCCCATGGTGCTCAAGTTCGGCAAGACCGGCCAGTTCCTGGGCTGCTCGAAATACCCCGAGTGCAAGGCCACCCGCCCCCTGGGCGGCCAGCCCCGCGCCGAAGCCGTCGAGAGCGAGCACGCTTGTCCCGAAGTGCGGCAAGAAGCTCTTGATCCGCGAGAACAAGCGCAGCGAGAAATTCCTCTCCTGCTCCGGCTTTCCCGAGTGCAAGGAGTCGTTCAACATCGACCCCGAGGGCAATCCGGTCCCCTCGGTCGTCGAGACCGAACACAAGTGCGAGAAATGCGGCAAGCCGATGGTCTTGCGCCAGGGGTCGCGCGGCGCCTTCCTGGGCTGCACGGGCTACCCCAAGTGCCGCAACGTGCTGCCGGTCGACGACGAGGGCCGCCCCGTCCAGCCCGTCAAGGTCGAGGTCGCCTGCACCAAGTGCGGCGGAGCGATGGCCGTGCGGCGCGGTCGGCGCGGTTCGTTCCTCGGCTGTACGCAACTATCCCAAGTGCCGCGGCACGGCCCCGATCCCCGACGAGCTCAAGGACAAGCTCGCCGAGCAAGCCGAGCCCCGCGACCGCCCCGCGCGCCGACCTGAAAGCCATCCCCATCGAGGAAACGTGCGAGCAATGCGGCGGTCCCATGCTCGTCCGCCGCAGCCGCCGCGGCTTTTTCCTGGGCTGTGCCCAGTATCCCCAGTGCAAGGGAACGAAACAGCCCGGTGAGGCCACGCTCGCCAAGATCAACGAGGTAGATCGCTGACGCAGTGAAAAGTTGGCTGAACCCGGTCCATCCGAGGCGCGACTTCGCTGCCCGGCCGGCCAGCGTGCCCAGACGGTTCAGACGTCTTCGATCGCGCCGGATGACCGGGTCATCGGCGGGCACGGGAGCCTGGCGGCCCAGCGCCATCGCATAGGCTGTGGCATAGGTGCGGCAATGCGAGATCGATACCAGGATGTCGGCGATCCCACGCTCGATCGTGGTTTCGCGGGCCGCGCCGCAGACCATGCACCTGGGGCCGTCCATCCTGGCCGTTGCGGACCTCGATGTTGGTCCAGGCGATGCCGTGGCTGCGCCCGGTTCCCATCGCTTTCAAGATCGCTTCCTTGGCCGCCCACCGGCCGGCGAAGTGCTCGATCGCGTGTTTACGGGCCTGGCAGTAGCGGATCTCACGCTCGGTGTAGACGCGGCGCAGAAACAGCTCGCCATGGTGCTCGATCATCTTGCCGATGCGCGGGCACTCGATGATGTCGGTGCCGATTCCGAAGATTTCCACTCGTGTCCCCTTCCCGTGGCCGAGCCGGTAGAATTAACATCGCAATAGCCAGGCTGACAGAGCGCGAGCCATGCCCCAATCTAATTCCGAATGGCACAGCGGCCAAGTATTCAATCAATGACGATTCTGCAATAGCGAGCCTGCCCATCGTCGCGTCATTGAGCCGCAAAGGCGGAAGGTCGGCCCGCGGCCGAAGTCGTGTCGCGGCCCACGGCCGGTGCCGCTATACTACCGACGGCGATAGAGTTCGCGACAAAACCCGGGGGCAGCCCTCGGGAAGCTGGGCTGGATTAGCCCGAGGATCAACTCCCTGATGGATTTGTTCGCCGATTTGACGGCCGCCCAGCGCGACGCCGTGAGCCATGTCGACGGTCCGCTTTTAGTACTGGCTGGCGCAGGCTCAGGCAAAACGCGCGTGATCACCCGCCGGGTCGCCCATCTCCTCTCCACCGGGATCTCCAGCGACAGGATCCTCGCCCTGACTTTCACCAACAAGGCGGCCGGGGAGATGCGCGAGCGTATTGACGCCCTGGTTCCCAACTCGCGGGTCCTGGTCGGCACTTTTCACGGCTTCTGCGCCGGATGCTGCGCAAATACTCTCCCTTGGTCGGAATCGACACGAGCTTTTCGATCTACGACCAGAATGACCGGTTGAAAGCCGTCAAGGACGTGATGGAACAGATAGGCTGGGACGATCAGAGCTTGACCGGTGAACGGGTCGAGTCGGCGATCAGCCGTGCCAAAAACGACCTTTTGAGCCCGGCGGCTCTGAAGCATCGCGCCTACGACGATTCCAGTCGCAAGGTTGCTCAGGTTTACGAGATTTACGAACAGCGGTTGCGTTTTGCTTCGGCCGTCGACTTTGACGACCTCTTGCTTCACTTGGTCACGATCCTGAAAAACCACCCGGATGTGCGCGCCGATCTCGACAAGCGATTCCGTTATGTACTGGTTGACGAATATCAAGATACGAACCTGGCACAATACGCGATCGTCCGCGCTCTCTCGGTCGATTATCCCAATATCTGCGTCACCGGCGACCCTGATCAGTCGATCTACGGCTGGCGAGGGGCTAATCTGGCGAACATTCTCGAATTCGAGAAAGATTTCCCCGGCTGCCGCGTCGTCACCCTTGAGCGCAATTACCGAAGCACGAAAAACATCATCAGCGTCGCCGATCACCTGATCCGATTCAACAGTAACCGCAAGCCCAAGGCGCTACGAACGGAAAACCCGATTGGTGAGCCCGTCGAGCTGACAATTCATGCACGAGAAACCGACGAGGCTGAAGGTGTCGCGAGTAAGATCTCTTCACTGGTGCGCGAAGGGGAGTATAGCTTTGCCGATATTGCGGTCTTCTGTCGCGTGACGGCGCTCACGCGGCCGATTGAACAGGCGTTTCGTGCCGCTCGGATTCCGTATCAGGTCGTGGGGGGCGTAGCGTTTTATGAGCGTCAAGAGGTCAAGGACGTCCTGGCATACTTGAATCTTATCGTTAACCCCAAAGACGACCTGGCGTTCGCGCGGGTGGTCAACGTTCCCCTGCGTGGCATCGGCAAGACCTCGATCGAGCATCTCGCCGCCGCGGCGCGCGAGCAGGGTGTCCCGCTCCTGGCGATGGCACGGCAGGCTGGTACCGTACCCGCCCTGACAGGCAAGGCCGCGCGGGGTCTCGAAGAGTTCACCCGGCTCATAGACGAGCTCGCGGCGTGGCGTGACCGATCGGCCGAGGAGGTCGTTGCCGAGCTTTTGAAGCGAACAAATTATCGCGAGCACCTCGCGGCTGAGAAGCGCGACAATGGTAACGACCGGTCGGCAAACCTCGACGAAGTGATCACGGCCGCTCGCGAATTCGATCAAGCGCACCCTGGCTCGTCGATTCAAGACTTTCTGGCCGAAATCACGCTGGCGTCCGCGATCGACCGCTGGGAACAGGACTCGGGCGCTGTCACATTGATGACGTTACACGCGGCTAAGGGTTTGGAATTTCCGGTTGTATTCATCGTCGCGCTCGAGTACGGCCTGTTGCCGCATGCCCGCTCGAACGAAAATGAAGACCAAGAAGAAGAGGAACGGCGGTTGTTCTTTGTCGGCATCACCCGCGCGCAGCGAGAGCTCTATCTCTCGCGCTGCGTCGTCAGGACATTTCGAGGGCAGCAGCAGGCGACTTTGCCATCGAAGTTCCTCACCGAGCTGCCCGACGGACCGATCGTGGTCCGCGATCTTTCCGGCGTGGGGGGCCGGTCCGAACTGTCGCCGGCCCTGGCTGGCGGGCGTCGGTCACCCTTTGGGTACGATCAGCGCCGGCGACCAGCGCCGGGAGAATTCCGCCTGACCACGGCCGCGGCTCTCGCCGGCTCACTCGGAGGAATTGCTCCCGGTGGGGCCCACGCCCAGATAAATCTCGACGCCTTCCAGATCGGCGTCCTCGTCGTTCACCCTGAGTTTGGACTGGGACGAATCACGGCGACCGAAGGGGAAGGAACTGGCCGCAAGGGAAAGGTGGCGTTTGCCGTAGGACCTGCCCGGACATTTGTATTTGCCAAGTCGCCGCTAAAGCCAATGAGCAAGTCAACCTAGAATTTCCATTCCCGCGCGATACCGGCTCTTCGTGCCGGGGTTAGATTAGCGCAGGGTTGCGTGATTGCCCACCCGGAGGATGATGAGCATGCCGCGTTTGGGTGTTAACATCGATCATGTGGCCACGCTGCGTGAAGTGCGTGGTGGTCGCGAGCCCGATCCCGTATGGGCTGCGGTGCTGGCCGAGCTGGGTGGTGCGGACGTGATCACGATCCATCTGCGCGAAGACCGGCGGCACATTCAGGATCGTGATTTGCGTCTGCTGCGCCAGACCGTTCAAATCCGACTCAATATGGAGCTGGCGGTCGACTTCAAAATCATCGCATTGGCCCTGGAAATCAAGCCGAACCAGGCCACACTTGTGCCCGAGCGACGCGAGGAGCTGACGACTGAGGGAGGCTTGGACGTGGTCGGCCAGCGCGATCGCGTGCAGGGCGCTTTGTCGCGGTTTCACGACTCGGACATCGACGTGTCGCTCTTTATCGACCCGGATCCCACACAGGTCGAGGCTGCTGTAGCGCTCGGCGCCGCCGCGGTCGAGTTTCACACTGGACGATACGCCAACGCACCAGAAGGGCCGGAACGCACCCGCGAGCTTGAGGCGCTCAAAGCCGCCGCTGTCACGGCGGTGACCTCTGGCCTGAAACTGCACGCCGGACACGGGCTTAATTATCAGAATGTCGCGCCCGTTGCGCGCTTAAACCAGATGGCAGAGCTGAATATCGGCCACAGCATCGTCAGCCGTGCGGTGTTCGTCGGCATGACTCAGGCCGTCCGTGAGATGAAAGATTGTATTGATCTGGCCGTCGGCAGGGATCTCGCCGGCACGTAATTAATCGCCCTGGATGAGGAAGCCTTTATGCATGTCAGCAATATTGATTGTCGACATCTCTCTGCCGGCCAGGAATACGATTTCCAGCGTCGATGATCGCGTTTGTCGCGTTTTTCCCGCAAGATAAATCTCTGCCCGCTTCACTTTCGGAGCAAACCACTATAAGATTCGTTATCGTTCAACCCATGGTGCTGCGAATGTTATGTCGTAGGTATGTTCGGATCTCGCATCGATCGTGCGTCGCGAGCCGGGTTGTTTGGGGATTACGTGCTAAGGGTTGCTTCGGGGTTGCAGGCTGATTATTTCGAGTCGCTTTGGGCCGCAACAGTCTTCTCAGAGAATGGCATGCCCAGAAAAGGTCGGATCTTCGCCGGATGTACCGTAGCGCTGGTCACACCATTTAAGGATGGGGCGATCGACGAGCCGGCGCTTCGGCGCCTCATTGATTGGCAGATCGATCAGGGCACTCCGATCTTGAGCCCGGTGGGAACGACCGGTGAGGCTCCCACGCTCACGCACGACGAGCACGAACGGGTGATCGATATTGTGGTCGATGCGGCGGCTGGCCGCTGCAAGGTCATGGCCGGCACGGGCTCAAATTCCACAGCCGAGGCAATCCGTCTGACCCGATTCGCAAAACGAGCAGGGGCCGATGGCGCCCTACTTGTCGCTCCCTACTATAACAGGCCCAATCAAGAGGGAATGTACCGGCATTTCGCGGCCATTTGCGAAAATGTTGATTTGCCGGTCGTGCTTTACAACATCCCGGCGCGTACTGGCCGGAATGTCGAGCCCGAGACGATCGCTCGTCTGGCTTCGATTGGTCAGATTGTGGCTGTTAAAGAAGCCTCCGGCTCGCTCGACCAGGTTAGCGAGCTCCTCGTTCGTACGGATCTGACCATCCTCTCCGGTGACGACAGCTTGACGCTACCGATGTTGGCGGTCGGCGCTGAAGGAGTGGTCTCAGTGGTCGGCAACCTCGTCCCTCGCGACGTGATGGCCCTTGTCGAGGCGTTCACTGCCGGCCGCACCGAGCGTGGCGCGAGTGGCACGCACGTTTGTTTCCCCTCTGCCGCGATTTGCTGGGACTGGCTCCCAATCCCATTCCGGTAAAATCGGCCCTGGCGCTCCTGGGCAGGGGAAACGGCGAACTGCGATTGCCGATGTGTGCGCTTGACGACGCAGCGCGTAAATCGTTGAATAAGAGCCTCATAACCTATGGTCTCTTGACTGATCGCTCATAATGGCTAGATGGCTTTAGTTCGTGACAAGTTGTTTCGTCATTCCACCACCTGTGTTCTTGTCACCTGATCGAAGACGGAGATTCCAATTTTGAGCATTTGACAACGATGGATCGACCGGCTGGATGCTATCTGGCCAGCTTGGCTAGAAAGTATTCTTTTGCGATAAACTGGAAGTTTCCCCCGCTTTTTCCCCACGAGATTCGCTCGCCAAATGAAGTTATGCGGATAGTCGCATTGTACCCAACTTTGCGCGCCGGATTGGTCGCCTGCTTTCGTTTCTAATTTAAGTGGGTGACACCGCATTAAGCCCGTTAGCGAAATTGGAGTGTTTGAAGCCGGCTTGGAGTCGGTTTCACAGTTTTCTTCACAAATTATTGAGGGTCTCTACTCATGGCACAAAAAGTCACCAAGCGTCACGCCGAGACCAACGGCCAATCAAGCACGTCGGCACCCGAAGTATCGGATCAGTCTGTCCGCGAACTGGCGCAGGTATTCAAGCTCTTGAGCGATGAAACGCGGCTGCGCATCCTGTTTTACCTTGCTTTATCCCCCAATGGCGAGCTGCACGTTACCGATTTGTGTCAGAGGCTCGGCCAGAGTCAGCCCGCGGTGAGTCATCACCTGGCGCTCTTGCGGGTTTCCGGCTTGATCGAGTCGCGCCGGGAAGGCAAGCACAATTTTTATTGCGTGCGGACCGAGCACTTCGGCGAGCTGCTCCTGTCGCTTTTCTCAGCGGCCGGCGAGGTTCCCCGCAACAAAAAATATCGTTTTCACGACTTTGTCTTGAGCTACTCCGGAGAGTGAACAACTTGGTTGCCGCAGCCTGAAATCGAACTCCTCTTTTTCGCATTTGGAATCCCGTGGCTCCTCCGGCGCGAGGCGGGTTGTCACGGGATTCCATTTTGTCGACGGCTCGGCGGGCGGCAGTGAACGTCTGCACGCATAATCCCGCCTTCAGCGCCCGAGATTACGCCTCATCTCGTCGTATGCGGTGAGTGACAGAGGCGTAATCGCGCGGGTTCGGCTTGACCCATCCAGTTCTTGAGCGCAGAATGCCGCGCGTTGCCATCCGGCGAACACTTTCAGCGCGGGCGATCGGGGTTTTCTCTCCGATCATAGATGGTCGCTCAGACTGAAAGATCCACCCCGCGGGTGCATCGAGACGACAATCACCTTACGCGTTCTAGATCGCGCGGCTAGGCGGGCCGTTTGATCCTGAGCGTGCGTGGTTGTCAAACCTTGGAATGAAGAGGGTGACTTCACTACGCATCGGCTTGCCTCGGTAGAAAAGGAGTTGTACCGATGGTCGCTTCATCTCGCGGGTTCTTGGCAATTGGGCTAGGCCTGACAGGTTTGGCAATTTTGGTGGCTCCAACCCTGGGACAGGGCCAGGCGCAGGATGCAGCGGTTCGCAAAGCCGCCAATCCGGCGTCGGCCGCGGGGCCGCCTACGCCGATCGCGCCGGTTATCGGCACGGTCGATCTCGAGCTCGTTTTCAAGAGTTACGAAAAGGTCAAGCAATCGAACAAGGAATATAGCGCCGCCCTCATGGCACGCAAGAATGAGCTAATGCGGATCATGTCGGAGGCTCAGGAAGAAGCCCAGATGCTCTCAAAGCTGGCGCCCGGCACCGAAGACTACAAGAAGCACGAAAACCGGGTAACCGAGCTTAAGGCGCGGCATGAGGCAGGACGCGAGCAGGCGGAGCGCGAGTTTGCCCAGCGGCAGGCCGAAGCGATGGCCACGCTCTACAAGGAAATCCAGGAAATGGTCAAGAAGGTCGCCCAGTGGCGCAAGATGAATTACGTCGTCAAAGTGTCGAGCCAGCCAATCACCGGCACAGATCCCAACTCGGTGATGGCAGCCATCTCGAGCACACTGGTCTATGCCGATTCGCGGAACGATATCACCAACGACGTGGTCCATAACCTCAATCGCTTCTACAAGGCGACCACGGCCCCCTCGGCCAAGCCCGCCGCTGGAGGTGCGACCTCTGCTGCCCCGGGTGGTACGGCGAATCCTCCTCAGACCGACGGCAACTAAGCGATCTGTGAAATCGTCCGCGTCCGAAACCGGCGCCATCTGGCGCCGGCGGCGGACCGACAAACGACGAAGGTGGCCATTGCAACACGCGCAGCGACCGCCTCCCGGCTACGTGGGTCGTCAAACCGCCTCCGACGCCGGACGCTAGGGCCGGGTCATAGGGTGACCTGAAGGGGCAGGGAATGCTCAGAGATACGCGTCCAGAGCGGACCATCGCCCGCACGACGGAAGTGCGTGGATTCGGTTTTTTTCGTGGGGCGGACGTAACGCTTCGATTTAACCCCGCGGACGCAGGCACTGGCGTAGTCTTTGTGCGGACGGACCTGGCCGGTCGACCGACGGTGCCGGTGCGCACCGCGATGGTCATCCCTTCACAACGCCGCACGACGATAGAAAGAGGCGAAGCGTGCGTCGAGATGATCGAACATGTGATGGCCGCCCTGGCCGGTTTGCGTATCGATAACTGCATCATTCAGATTGATGCGGGCGAATGCCCGGGCGGCGATGGGTCAAGTCAGGCCTTTGTCGAGGCCCTCGATCGTGCGGGAGTCGTCGAGCAGGATCGGATGCGCCAGGCCTTGGTGATCGAACGAGTGGTTAGCGTGCGCGAGGGAAATGCGATCCTGGCGGCGCATCCCGGCACACCCGACACGCTGACATTATCGTATCACCTCGACTACGGCCAGGATTCGCCGATCGCTCCCCAGAGCTTCTGTGTCGGCTTATCGCCAGAATCGTTTCGCGACGAGCTGGCTGCCAGCCGCACCTTTGTGCTGGAGTCGGAAGCCGACGCCCTTCGCGCCCAGGGCATTGGCACTCGTGCTACTGCTGCCGACCTCTTGATTTTCGGTCGGGATGGGGTCATCGGCAACGAATTGCGTTACGCCGACGAGTGCGCGCGCCACAAGACGCTCGACATGGTGGGCGATCTCGCGCTCCTCGGATTCGATCTTCACGGCTTCATCGTGGCGCACCGTTCTGGTCACCAGACCAACCACGCCCTGGCGCGACGTCTGTTGCGGCAGTCAGAGAAGCCGACGGCGTCGGCCGCGGTTGATGGAACTTTCGACAAGCATGGGTCGCTCGAAATAAAGAGGATGGTTGCCCCATGGCCACTCTGATCGCTGACACCGCATGTGTCGATCCCCGCGCGGACCTTGGTGATGATGTCGAGATCGGTCCCTATTGCGTCGTCGGCCCGGATGTGAAGATCGGCCGGGGTACTCGCCTGATTGCCCACGCCTGCATCCAGGGCGCGACCACTTTGGGCGAAGAAAACGTTGTGCATCCGTTTGCCGTGATCGGCGGTGAACCTCAAGACGTGTCATTTCGGGGAAGTCACACCTGCCTCGTGATCGGCGACCGCAACGTGATTCGCGAAGGGGTGACAATTCACCGCGGTAGCGAAAAAGAAGAAGGGCTCACCCGGATCGGCTCCAATAACATGCTGATGGTCAATGTGCACATCGCGCACGATTGCGTCATCGACGACAGAGTGATCATTGCCAACAACACGATCTTGGGCGGTCACGGCCATGTTGAGTCGTACGTGACCATCTCGGGCGGAGTCGGCATTCATCCGTTTGTATCCATCGGCTCGTACAGTTACGTGGGGGCCCTGTCGCGGATTTATCACGACGTCCCGCGGTTCATGATCATTGACGGCAATCCCTCGAAGGTTCGGTGCATCAACGTGGTTGGGCTAAGGCGTCATGGGATCAGCCCGGAGGCGATCGCCGCCTTGCACGAAGGGCACCGCTTGATTTATCGAGCCCGGATGGCCGTAAGTCACGCCTCCGAGATCCTCGAGTCGCATGGTCATATGTGTCCGGAAGTCAAAAGTTTACTCGAGTTCATCGAAGAACAGCATCTGGGTAAGCATGGCCGGGCGCGGGAACGACGGAGATCGGCATGAGACGATTGCGTGTGGGCGTTGTGGGCGTCGGCCATCTGGGGCAGCACCACGCACGGATCTTGTCGTCGCTTGCCGGCGTGGAACTTGTCGCGATCGCGGATGCTCGGGCCGAGCAAGCCCAGGCGGTGGCCGCCAGGTGCGGGACCGTGGCCCACTACGACTACCGGCCACTTTTGGACCTGGTCGATGCCGTCTCGATCGCCGTACCTACAGTGCTTCATCGCGAGGTCGCCGGCGCCTTCCTGGACAAAGGAATCCCCACGCTCGTCGAAAAGCCGATGGCCGGCACGCTCGCCGAATCAGAGCAACTCGTGGCGCTGGCACGCGCCAAGAGCACGCTCTTGCAGGTCGGCCATATCGAGCGATTCAACCCAGCCCTGCAGGCTCTCGACAAGTTGCCGGTGCGTCCCAAATTTGTGAACGCTGAGCGGCTCTCGACCTATACTTTTCGCTCGACGGATATCGGAGTTGTTCTCGACCTGATGATTCATGATATCGACCTGGTGCTCTCGATGATCGCCGCGCCGGTACGGTCGATCGCGGCGGTCGGCGTAAGCCTATTCGGCGAGCATGAAGACGTCGCCAATGCGCGGATCGAATTTGAGGATGGGAGCGTCGCCAATCTCACGGCCAGCCGGGCCAGCTACTCTCCTTCCCGCAAAATGCGGATCTGGGGTGCGGAGGGATACGCTTCGCTCGACTTTGCCGCCAAGCAGGCCACGCTGATTCGCCCTTCGGAACAGCTCAAACGCGGCCGGCTCGACTTGGAAGGCGTCGACCTGACCCAGCCTGCCGCGGTTCGAGAGCATCTCTTCGGCAAGATCTTGCGTGTCGACCGCGTGCAAGAGGAAAGCCGCGAACCGCTCGCCCTCGAGCTTGAAGACTTCGTCAATGCATCGCGGGGTCTGTCGCGTCCGCGGGTCAGTGGAGAAGACGCCCTCCGCGCAGTCAGGCTGGCCGACCAGATCTTGCGCTCTCTGGGCACTCATCGCTGGGATGCCGAAACCAGCCCGGCGGCATCGCAGCCTGTCGAGCCTATCTCGATCTTGCAAGGCCCGCACGCGTGGCGAACCCGCAGCATGCGGCAAGCATCCAACGCGGCTCACCGCCAAAGCTAGTCCGGCTCAGTTAACACACGCCGCCAAGTTTTAGGGCGCGGCGTCGAGTTCGTTTCGCAAACGGGCAAGGTAGGAATAGAACGGTTGAAACGGGCGTCGCGGTTATGCGGCTACAAAATGGCAGTGGATGGCAGTAGATGGCAGTTTTTGGGCAGGGCTCCGAGCCGTCCCGCCCGGCGCCACTCAATCGACTCGAGCGCGGACCGCCCCAGGTACCGGGACCCGTGTGGGGCTGAACCGCCTGTCGTCCCTTGGGGAAGAAGAGTGACCAATCTCGGGCTGCAATGCCCGTCGGTGGCAGTCCATGCTCTCTTTATCGTCACGGTACCACAATGATCGGCGCGCACTTCCTCTAAGATCTTTATATACAATATACCCGCGTTTGCGGATTTCGTGAATGCACCTAAGCCCGCTCGCGCCCCATTCCGGGTCGCACGTGGTAACGTTGATAGGGCTTAAGTATATTTCCAAAATTTTATTTTGGAAATATTGGCGCCACAGCAATCACCGGCGATGCCATCCGCCGTTGGTTCCGCGTAGTAATCGGAAGGGCGTCACACTGCCCTAGGTTTCTCGGTGGGTCTGGCACTCGAACACCGAAATTGCCAAATCCTGGCACCAGGACGCGGGTTGCCGTTCCTGTCCGTGTGCGTTCCGCGTTCGCCGCGTCTGTCCTTCTCGATGTGGACAGTGACCCGCTACGTCCACCTCAACCCGGTCCGAGCGGGAACCGTGGAACACTCGGCAGCGTCGGCGTGGTCGAGTTATCCGCGCTACGCCCATCGCCGCCGTCCGGAGTGGGCGGCCTACGACGAGTTGCTGGCGTCATGGGGCGGTGCGTTCGGCGGGTCGGATCCGGCCGGGGGCTACCGGCGATATGTAACGGCGGGATTGTCAGATCTGCCCGAGTCGCCGTGGAAGGAAGCGTACGATGGGTGGATTCTCGGGAGCGAAGCATTCATCGGGCGGCTCAAAGCAATGGTGCGCGGCGAACCGCGCCGCGAACGGCGCAGGGAATCACGACTATTGGGGAGTTTACCCCTTTTACGTGTCATTGAGATTGTCTGCGCCTCGATAGCAGTGAAATAAGCAGTCGCGGGAGCCGTCATCCGGCGCGAGCGGCATTGGTGTACCTAACGCGGAGCCGGACGATGGCGATCAACACGGAGCTAGCGGACCTGCTCGGGCTGTCGCGAGCGGAGAGTGTGCCGAACCTGACGCGGCGTTTCGACGCCTGGCTAGCGACCAAGCGAAACCTCGCAGGCAGTTGAGAAGCCTGGAGGAGGGGTTGGACCGATCTGATCATCCGAAATGACTTGTTCCGAGGTCTTACCACCTGAATAGATCTGACAACCTGAAGAGGGCGTTCGGTTATCCGATCACCAGGATTTCCCCGGCAAAATTCATCGCTTCAAGATTTGCGGCGTCAGCGATCATTTCTTCCGGGATCGATGGCCGGCAAAGCGGCAGCCCGATTCGTTCCTCGGCAAACTCAAAGTGAGCCCGGATGGGGAGTACCGCGACGTCAATCGCTGGATCTGGATGCGCGATCCACTCGCCCAGACCCGCGGGAAGCTGTATCTCTCCCGGAAGGCCGCTTCGCTTGCCGTGCTCCAGAGCCGACACGTAGATCGAGCAGTCTGAGCAAGACTCAATAATGTGCCGGCACGTGATCAGCACCGGCTCGACCCGCCCATCGCGCAGCCGCAAATCAAGAAGGAAGGCGCTTCCCGGATTCGGACCGCTGTTCCGCTGGGTCACGATGTGCACCGTGTAATGGGCCAGATTCCCGGCGGTTGCTCTCGGCATGCCATTCCCAGACTGAGGATTGCGGGGAGTTCCGTTGCCATTCCGTTGCGTTGAGCGTCACAGGTCGAACCCAAACTTGAGCTCCTGGAGCAGTCGTTGGACGGCCTTCGCAGGGTCGCGAAGGAACTCGTGAGCGGTGACGGTCACTTCAGCCCCGAAATCCTCATCGATGAATCTGTTGCCGACCCGCGTGTCGAGTATGCTGAGGTGCTCGACCATCTGGACGTCCAGGACGTCGCAAAGCCCGATGGACAGGATAATAAACCCGGGCACCTCAACATCGCGCAATGTGTAGAATTTCGCGGCGATCTCGAACAACCGCATGGCAAACTGCGCTGTGAGATCAAGACGGATCGAGGGATTTGCGGGCGGCGTGCCGCCCGCGTTGCGCCGCATGTCGGCGTTGCTCAGCGTCTCCATCGTGCATTCCATCGCGAAGACGTGCCCTTTGGCGCTCAAGCTGCAACAGCCTGCGACGGCGGACTCGATGCTGATTCCGGCGAGTTTCTTCTTCTTGGCGATTGCCCCGCCAGGCACCTTTTGCAATGAGTCCGGAGAAGTTTCATAATCAAATAAGCTCAATGAATCATAACATAATCTTGGAGTGCAAAGGTCTCGCCAGGGATAAACCGGAATGACGGAGGCCCAGCGCAGCGGCAGCCCCCTCCGCCCCGGCTCCTCGGTCACGGATCGGAGCAACCCGGCTTTCTCGCCAAGCCGAAGGCGGACTTCGGCCAATTGGTGGGCCGCTCGCCTGAGATCCATGTCAACTAGCTCGCGCCGCTGCTCCTCGATGTGCCCCCGCCGCTCAAGGAGGTAGCTGATACGGTCGATCCTGGCGTAATCGAATCGGTCGCCCTGGCTCCCCGTTCGTTCATAGGCGTATCCGTCCACCGCGTGAGGAGCTTCCGGGCTTTCATCCACGCGGACAACGGCTACAACCGTCCCGGCATCGTGGGGATTGTCGATGATGGGGCTGATCTGCGGCCGAACCGGAGGATAGATGTTGTCACGGCACATGGCCGTGATCCGTTCCTCGATGCCCGGAGTCTTCTTCATGCCTTTTGGCGGCCACACCGGTTTGTTGGCGACCTTGTCGGCTTCGATCCCGAAAACGATGAGGCCGCCCAGCGAATTGGCGAACGCGGCAACGAGTTTGTGCAGTTTGCCAGGAATCTCGGCCTTGTAGTCGAGTGCGGTCCCTCCGCGTGCCCCTGCTGGCAGAAGGCTTCGATGTCGTCGAACGTGACAAGCTCTATGGGCTTATGCCAGAGGCTCATGATGGTCTCCCCAAAGTCGCCTCACGGCGTCCAGTGGCCGATGCGGAAGAAATCCTCGATCCCGCTTGCCGTCACGATGCCGATCGTCCGAACATAATCCGCATAAAGCGCGTCAATCAGAAGATTATCATAGGATGTCGTTTTTGTAGTCGCGAGGGAGTGTTTCAGTCCGGGCGACTGCGAATAATGCAGGAAAACCCAGGGCTTCTCTTCGGCCGGGAATTGCGTGAGATCCAGCTTGCCGGTGAGCAGATCAGCGTCGCCGAGATTGGCCTGGCTCACCCAGATTCGGGCCGTGGTGAAGATGACCGGAAGGAGCTGGATGCGTTTTTTCCCCTGGCGGGTTCTGTCGGATCGCTTGAGGAATTCGACGAATCCATTCGAGCAGCGCATGACTTGCGTGGCGGCTTCTTCGATGGCGCCGCGTCCCTTATCGCATGGGTTTCCCCTCTCGTTTGACTTTACCTCGATGCCAAGATGGTAGATGTTCTCCGAATTGAAAAGCGATTGCACCGTGCAAGAGGGGTCGCCGTTTTGAGACCACGATAGATCCTCGACGAAGACACTCGATGAAAGCGAGCTCTCTTCCCGGTAGGGTGCCCGGAAGAAACACCAGTTTCTTAGCGCCGGGTTTGCACGCTTGCATTCTCCGACCAGCACCAACGGACGTAAGCAGTGTTCGAGAATCACGTCGACGTGGGAATGCGCGCCGTTGACCTCGACCGGAAACTCGGTGATGGGAAGTCGCCAGCGCGATCCGTGGATCGTGGTCGGGCTGAAGAGACGCTGGGCAGTGGCGAGGACGGCATACTGAAAGCCGTACCCGTGTGTGTCCAGGATGGCCTCCAGCGCTTTGGCGATTTCCGCGGAACCTTCCATTGCCGTGCCTTTTCTGCGTTGACCGGAATCGAAGCGGTGAAGCAATCACCTGGCGAATAATCGGGATCGCGCCTATCGGCGGAAAACAAGCCGCCGCCGAATTCGTTGATCGGCGCCGCGGCGGTTCTAACGGAGCACATTGGAGCTGGGGACTCGATGCAGTATTACGCCTTCGGCGGGAACTGCCGCGTACGAGGCGAAGTCTACAACTCTGCCTTCAGTTCGCAACACGACCGTGTCGCCGCATTGATTGTTCCAAATGAAGTTCTTGCGATCGAGAAACACGTGCTTGACTTGCCCTTCCGTGAATGTAGATCCGGACCCTGTGTGGACCCTCAGCGAATGCCCTTTCTCCAGGTATCCGGATAATTCGATGAGCCGGTCCTCGCCGGTCTTGGAACAGGCGTGGTCGAACGTGTAATGGTTGAGCGCGAATCCATCCAGGGGGAGGTTGAGCGCAGTTGTGTTCGCAAGTTCGATCCATTCGTCGATAAGCTGCTGGTTCGTCACCTGATGTGACGGCGTCCGATCTTTGCCTGATGGGTTGGGATGGGCGCGGCTGACCATGAGTTTAGGCATCGCTTCGCTCCGTGATTGTGAAAAAGCCGCTCAGCCTCGGCCCGATTTGTTCTTGGTCGGATCGACCAGATCGAAGGTCATTCCGGGCTTTGGGGATGGCGGCAGGGGTTCGCCCTTTACTGCGGTGATTTCCTTGCCGGTCTTGCCTCCCTTCGGCCCGACCTGCTCGTACTGGCCCGATTTCGGGGTCGTCTGTCCGGGCCTAAGCCCTTTGTCTTTCGACATGCGTTCTCTCCTTGCAGTCTATCGTCCATGCATGCGTGTGACACTGCCCGCTTGTGGATTGGTTCGATGCTTCCTAAAACCGGTTCCGACCTGGAGCAAACGGCAATTTTGTCCAGACGCCCCGCCTGGCACGGGCGGTTTTTCCTGTTACCGGCGGGTTCCCTCTCAGTTGTTGGGGTTCCCTCGCTATAGTGGATAACAACCAACCGTGACACGCATCCTGGCGAAGATCTGGGCTGTCACGGACCGCCGTATACTCTGGTGGGGCTGATGATGGGGGATGGCCTGTACGGTGGTTCAGATGGAGTGTGCCCGCCGGACGTAACCAACGCATCCGACGATGAACTCCTTGCGCTCATGAGGAGGGATGACGATCCTCCGCTCGCTCGTGCCGCCGGCTCCGAATTCTATCGGCGGCACGTCGGGTTTCTATACGGTGTCTGCGGTCGGACTTACGGCCGGAGCCTGGGTCAGCACGGGGTCGAGGATCTCGTTGCGGACACGTTTCGGCGCGTCATAGCCAAAGGAGCAGCAACGTACCAGGCGCCGAAAATGGCGATCCGGAGTATCGGCTGCGACGAGTCCAGGGGTGGCTCACTACAATCGCCGAACGGCTGGCGTACGATATGCTCGGCGCGACGGCGCCATCCCGTTATTCAAATTGAACAGGAGGAATGGCAGGAAGTTCCTGCCGGCCTCGATGGCGCCGTGTCGGACAAGACCACTGCTGTCCGGCATCTGATCGAATCCATCCTTACCGACCGGGAGCAAGACGTGATTCTGACGACGTTCCATTGGTACGATCCGGACAGGGCATCAGAAGCTTCCGGAACACGTGCTCTCGGACCTCGCCCGCCGATGGAACACGTCTCAGGATAACATCCGGCAGATTCGATCGCGTGCCTTGAGTAAGCTCAAGCCGGCCCTCGAATCTGTCGTGGCCCGAACCTCCAACGAGGGCTAGGACCATGAAGAACCGAGCAGAAGATGATCAGGAATTCGGGGACCGGGATTTCGAGGGCGCACTCTACCAGGTCATGCGGTCGTGCGGCTGGCTTCTCCCTAAGTCTCCTGACGATCTACGCCGGGCCGAGGCCGAACTCGCGGCCAACCCGGTCGAGCTTCCTGCGTCGCTGCGAGACCCTTTGCGCATTCTCTACGGTGCCGAAATGGGGGCGATCGACGAAACTTCCATAATCGCACAGCCCAGTTCCGCACCAGCAGCGGGGGTCCGGATTCCCCCTGGGCTCCAGCGGCTTGCCAACGAGGTGGGACTGACCTTTGACCACATGATGTCGCTTATGGGCATGCAGGCCCAGATCATCGCCAACCGAAGCACCAGCAGGAACGAAGATCCGACGAACGACGACTGGAAACGGCTCTACGAGGCGGTGAAGGAGTTCCTGTGAGCGCGCTCGATGCAAACAGCCAAATTACCAAACTTGCACGCAGCCTCGGCCTCAACGGGCTCGACGGCCCGGTCTCCCAAATCACCGATTACTGCATGCGCCGGATCGAAGAAATGACAAAGGACGTCACGATCATTTCGCTCGATCAGCTCGAAGAAACCGTCGCGTTAAAGCTCAATCTCGTATTCGAGGAAATCTGCGCACGAGGATATCGAGCGCGTCGTGCAAAAATACGCCGTCAAGCTGAAAGACCCAGCGTTCGCGAGCATTCGGAACCATTTCAACGAAGACACCTTCGGCACCACATTCCTTCGCAAAAAGGCGTCGCCTTCTGAGCCCAGCCAATACGTCGCCGTGATCGATTGTCGGGGCACAAAAGCTCATCGGCGGTTTTATACACGCTGGCACGAAATCGCCCATCTCTTGACGCTTCCTCCGAAGGAAGGGGCGCCGGTAACCGGTCCTCGATTAAGAAGAGTCCGACCGAGAGTTTGATGGACATCATCGCCGGGACGGTCGGCTTCTTCGACCCGCTGTTTAAGCCGAAGGTCGAACGGCTTGTCGAGTCGAGCGGCGCCTCACATTCGGTGGCATCGAAGCCCTGCGACTAGCGCACTGCCCGATGGCCAGTTTCCAATCAACGCTCATCGCTTGCGTGACCCGGGCGCCGTGTCCGGCAATTTATCTCGAGGCGCAGATGGGTCACAAGAAGGAACAGTTGGTTAAGCTGGACGAAAGCCAATTGAAACTTTTTGCAGTTGACGAACCGGAAGCAAAACTCCGCGTGGTTCGAGTGACCGCGAACGATCAGGCGAAACTGCGCAGGCTTCGGTTTGACCGAAACATGGAAATACCAGGAGAATCGATCATCTCCCGACTGTTCCGTGGGGCGGGCCAGGATGGGGGTTCGGGCGAGGCGGCGGGAGTTGAGAGTCTGGCGATTTGGCAGCATTCCAATGGCACGTCGCTCGGCACGACGAAAGTGATTGTCGAAGCCCGGCGATTGAAAGACCGCGTCTACGCTCTCGTTGGCCTCGAGTAGGTCCCGAGCCAGCCGGTTTTGGCAGCACTCAGTCCTTATTACGTTGCTCGCAAGGCAGCTCGCAGTTTTTTCCGGCGTTCGTTTCCCGTTGCACGAAGGTGGGCTCACGCGCGAGCTGGTTCCGAGCCGTAGGACGCTCCGACATGGCCGAAGCCCTGTTTCCCATCGGCCGACGCATCGACCTGCCCGGCCATTTCGCCGAGCCGGTCGTCCTGGAATCCGTCCGCCCGCTGGGCGACGGCTTCGAGTGCCGCGTCCGCCTGGCCGACGGCACGCCGGACGAGGCCATTCTCTCGCGCGACGAGGCCGCCACGGTCTTCGGCCAGCAGGCCGAACTGCCCGACTCCGTCAAGCCGGTCGATGCCGAAAGCCTCCGCCTGCTCGTCGAGTCGGCCCGCATCCGGCTCGCCTACACGCACGACCGCCATTTCGCCGTCAGCCTGTCGGGCATCCGCACGCTGCCGCACCAGATCGAGGCCGTCTACCTGCGGATGCTGCCCCAGCCCCGGCTCCGCTTCCTGCTGGCCGACGACCCCGGGGCGGGCAAGACGATCATGGCGGGCCTGCTCATCAAGGAGATGAAGCTCCGCGAGGCCATCGACCGGGTGCTGATCCTTTGCCCCGCGCCGCTGACGATCCAGTGGCAGGACGAATTGCTCCGCTGGTTCGGCGAGTCGTTCGACATCATCTTCTCGGCCGTCGATCAGCAGCAGCTCGTCAATCCCTGGCACCGTACCTCGCAGGTCATCGCCTCGCTCGACTACGCCAAGCAGGACGATGTCCGCGAGCGCGTCTGGAGCGAACGCTGGGACCTGGTCATCATCGACGAGGCGCACAAGTGCAGCGCCTACACCAAGAGCAGTTCCGGGCGGGGCGACGAAGCGGAGAAGACCAAGCGTTACCAGCTTGCCGAGCGGCTGGCCGCCAACGCCGACCACCTCCTGCTGCTCACCGCGACCCCGCATCACGGCGACGACGACCGCTTCGCCCATTTCATCCGGCTCATCGACTCCGACCTGTTCCCCGAACCGCACCGGGTCGGCAACCAGGCGACGGAGATCCGCCGCGACATCCTCCGGCTCGGCCCGGATTGCCCGTGGGCGCTGCGGCGGCTGAAGGAAGACCTGCGCGACCTGCGTGGCCGGCGGCTGTTCCCCGACCGGCACGCGCATACGGTCGCGTTCAAGCTGAACACGCAGGAGTACGACCTCTACAAGGCGGTCACCGCCTACATCAACCAGTTCCTGCCGCAGGCCAGCGGGCGCAAGCAGGCGAGCGTCGCTCTCGCGCGGACCGTCTTCCAGCGGCGACTCGCCAGTTCGACGATGGCCATCTACGAGTCGATCCGCCGCCGGCTCGAACAACAACAAAATCTTCTTGAACGAACTGGAGGATTTGCCGCCCGCCCAGCGAGCCCGCCGGTTGGCCCAGTTGCAGGGCCGCCTGACCGACGTGGAGCAGGACGAGGACGACCTCGACGACGCCGAGCGCGACCAGCTCGTGGACCAGTTCACTGCGGCGCCGGGGCTGGACCAGCTGCACACGGAAGTCGCGGCGCTGCAAGACCTCATGGCCCAGGCCGGCGCGTGCGCGACCAGCGGCCGACTCGAAACTCGCCGCCCTGAAAGCGTGCCTGGAGCGGGCCGAGTTCAAGGAACTCACCGGTGGCCGGGGCAAGCTGCTCATCTTCACCGAACACCGCGACACGCTGAATTACCTCTGCGAGCCCTCGAACGCTGGGGCTACACCACCTGCCAGATCCACGGCGGCATGAACCCGCACGAGCGGAAGCGCGCCCAGGAGCAATTCCGCACCGAGAAGCAAATCTGCGTGGCGACCGAGGCGGCCGGCGAAGGGATCAACCTTCAATTCTGCCGGCTGATGATCAACTACGACCTGCCGTGGAACCCGACGCGCCTGGAGCAGCGGCTCGGCCGCATCCACCGCATCGGCCAGGAGCGGGACGTCCACGCCTTCAACTTCGTGGCCAGCGCATCGGAGGAAGGCCAGCCGATCGTCGAGGGCCGCATCCTCGAACGCCTGCTCGAAAAGCTCGACCAGATGCGGGCCGTGCTGGACGACCGCGTGTTCGACGTGATCGGCGAAGTGTTGTCGATCAACGACGTTAATCTGCCCGACATGCTCCGCGAGGCGGCGTTCGACCCCCGGCGGCTCGACGACTACCTCGACCAGATCGCCCGCATCGACCCGGCCCGGCTCAAGCAGTACGAGGAGGCCACCGGCATCGCCCTGGCGCGGGCCAACGTGGATTTCTCCGGGTTCCAGCAGGCGAACGCCGAGGCCGAGGAACGCCGGCTGATGCCGCGCTACGTCGAGGAACACTTCATCAAGGCGGCGGCCGCCGTCGGCCTGAAGGTCGAGCCGCGGGCGGACGGCTTGTGGCGGATCGAGCATGTCCTCGCCGACCTCCGGTCCGACCGCCTGTCCGCCGTCCGCAAGCTGGGCAAGCCCGAGACATCATACCGCAAGGCGACGTTCCGCAAGGAACACCTCGACCAGGACCAGCACCTCGACGCCATCCTGGTTGGCCCTGGGCACCCGCTCTACGCCGCCGTGGACGAAAGTCTGAACGAACAACTGCTGACCCTCTCCGGCGGCATTGGCGTCTTTGTCGATGAAGAGAGCGAAGTTCCCTACCGGCTGCATTTGTTCGAGGTGAGCATCCGGGGCCAGAACAGCAAGGGCGAACACCAGACGCTGCATGGCGAGCTGGTCGCGGTGCGCGAGGAACTGTCCGGCCCGACGACCGGTACGGGGCGATTCTCCATCGTGCCGGCCGACAGCCTGCTCGACTTGCCGCCGCACCCGGAACCGCCGGCGTCGCTTGCCGTCTTCGACGCGACCTCGGCGGCCGACTTCATCAAAATCACCTTCCAGATGGAGCTTCGCGGCCGTTGCCAGGAAGAACGCCGGCACTTCGTGGACATCTGCCGCGATTACCTGACCCGCTCGTTCGAGGCCCGCATCCGCGCCGCGCAGGACCGGGTGATGGCCCTGCGGATGCGCGAGGCCTCGCAACCGGAGGTGGCCATTGCCCGGCAACGGGCCGAGAACGAACTGACCGACATCGAGCGGACCCGCCGCGAACGGCTCGCCGGGCTGGACCGGCTCATCCTGGTCAAGCACGGCCCGGTCCGCCATGTCGCCACGGCACTGGTGCTGCCCGCCGGGCTGAGCGCCGGATTTGGCGGCGCACCGGAAGACATCGACCCGAACATCCGCCGACGCTCAGAACTCGCCGCCGAAAACCTCATCGTCGCCTTCGAGGAAGCGCGCGGCTGGGAATGCGAGCGTGTCGGCCACCTGAAGATCGGCTTCGATGTCCGCAGCCTGGGTCCGGCCGACCCGCAGACCGGCTACCGCGATCCGGTGGAGGGCATCCGGCGGATCGAGGTGAAGGGACGAACGCGCGGTCACCCGATCCGCCTGACGACCAACGAATGGTACAAGGCGGCCCAGCTCGGCGACAGCTACTGGCTCTACGTCGTCTGGGACCCGCTCGGAACCCCTGACCCGCTGCCGCTCATCATCCGCAACCCGGTGAAGCACCTCGATCACGCCAAGCGCGAAGTGATCGCGGCCCGGCATTACGACATCCCGGCGCAGGCCATCGAAGCGGCGGCCAGGCCAGCAAGGACGCGAAATGACAACGCCACCAGATAAGCGGCTGATCGAGGACTACCTGCCGATCGTCGCCATCAGTGCCGAGGCGTCGCGCGAAAAGGCCGTCCGCAAAGGTCATATCTCGTCATTGCATTTATGGTGGGCACGACGGCCTCTGGTAGCCTGCCGCGCGGCGGTCTATGGTGCCCTGGTACCGGCCTCGCGCTTCGTGCCCAATGCCGCAAGCAAAGTCAAGAAGAAAGGCAATTGGAAGAACAAATGCCGCCAAGTTCATTGAACGGCTCTGCAAGTATCCGGGCGATCCCAAGGTCATCGCTGAGGCACAAAGGCACATTCTCGAAGCGCACGCCGACCGGCTGACTGAGGAGACAGGAAAGACGGTAACCGTTGACGACATTCAGGCGGGTTACGCGGCCGCGCCCGAAAGTGCTTGGACATGTTCGCGGGCGGCGGGGCAATGCCTCTCGAAGCACTCCGGCTGGGTTGCGAGGCTTACGCCAACGATCTGAACCCTGTTGCCCACATCATCCAGCTTTGCACGCTTCTATTTCCCCAGAAGTACGGACAGCCGGAACCGGCCGACGAACTGTTCGACCAACGATGGCAAGGTCTTTCCTCGGAAGTCCTCCATTGGGGTCATTGGGTGTTAGACAAGGTCAAAGCCGAGATCGGCGACTTGTACCCGTTAATCCCTGACTCCAGCCGAAAAAGACAAGCCTTTCGAGGTCAATGGAAGCCTGCTACCCGAGCCCGAAGACGTGCCACCCGGCTATCTCGTACCGGTCGCGTATCTGTGGACGCGAACGGTGCCTTGCAAGAATCCGGCCTGCAAAGCGACCGTTCCGCTGGTCAAGCAGACCTGGATGTGCAAGAAGCGGGGACGCTTTGTCGCGCTGAAACCAACGGCACCGAAGGGCGAGAAAAAAGTCCGATTCGAGGTCGTGAGTCGGCCACGCAGGAGGGGCTAGGCTTTGACCCCGAAGCGGGATCGAAAGCGGGGAACGCGACCTGTCCGTTCTGCGGCACGGTGGCGGACAGCGAATACGTGAAAGCGGAAGGACATGCCGGACGGCTGGCTATTCAGGCAATGGCCGTCGCCACGGCCGGTGCGCCTCGAATGGGCAAACGGTACTTTCCGATTGGCGACAAGGCGAACTTGCTGACGCACGAGACGAAGATTCGCGAGCGTATAGACTCTCCTGTGCGGGGCAACAGGGTTGACGGTTCCTGATGAGCCGATCGTCAACGATGCTAAGGGCGCGTTGTTTTGCGTTCTATACGGTTTAAAGACCTGGGGTGATATCTTCAGCCCGCGACAAACGCTCTGCCTGCTCACCTTCGCCTCAGCCGTAAGACAGGCCGAGTCAGACATGCGAAAAGCGGGTTATCAGGAAGATCACGTGAAGGCCGTGACAACTTATCTGGCTGTGATGGTGGACAAACTGGCCGACTTCAACTCGGTTCAGTGCACATGGAACTACATCGACGGCGAGCGTGTCGCACATTCATTCAGCCGGCAAACATTAGGAATGACCTGGGACTGCGCGGAAGTCAATCCGTTCAACGACGCAGGCGGCGGATGGACGAAGATCCTCGGTGATACCGCGGTCGCCATCGAGATGCTCTCGAACATTTCGGGGCCTGAGCCAGTGGTGCAACGCGGATCGGCACTGCGATTACCCTTTCAAGACGCCGTCATGGACGCTGTCATCACCGACCCTCCTTACTATGACAACGTTCCCTACGCGGACATTTCCGATTTCTTCTTCGTGTGGCTGAAACGGACGATTGGTCATCTGTACCCTGAGCATTTCGCAACCGTCGGCACTCCCAAGAAAGGCGAAGCCGTTGCTGATGCGGCGCGACACGGCGGTGACAAGAAGGCGGCGACTTTGGCTTATGAGTCAATGATGGCCCAGGCTTTTTCTGAAGCGAATCGTGTGCTTAAGCCCGGCGGATGTCTGGTTGTCGTCTACGCCCACAAGACCACCCTCGGCTGGTCCACCCTGGTAGACGCACTTCGCCGCGCCCGCTTCACTGTCACGGAAGCCTGGCCGCTGGATACGGAGATGAAGGGTCGCATCCGGGCGATGGACTCCGCGGCGCTGGCGTCCAGTATCTTTCTCGTCGCCCGTAAGCAAGAGGCGAGAGAGACGGTTCCTACGAAACCGTTGTGTACCCGGAACTCGAAGCCATTGTCCGCGAGCGTGTCGATACGCTTGTGGGACCAGGGGATATCAGGAGCGGATCTGGTTATCGCCTGCGTCGGCGCCGGACTGCGTGCGTTCACCCGATTCGTTCGTGTTGAGTACGCCAACGGCGAGGAAGTGCCTGCCGAGCGGTTCCTCACTGAGGTCGAGACTGTCGTGCTCGACAGCATTCTGGGCCGGCTGTCGAAGGAGGTCGGTGGCAACGGAGGCGGGACAAGCCTGGCGGGCGTGGATCCGCCACGCGTTCTACACGCTCTGGCGGTATACATATCGCGGAGCCGACCTCGACGCTGGCGAGGCCATCATCTTCGCTAACGGCACGCATGTTGAGCTCGAAGGGCCGAACGGCTTGTCCTCCGGGGCGAGGGCGCTGGTGGAGAAGAAGAAGGGTAAGTATCGTCTGCGCGACTACGCTGAGCGTGGAGATGACGACGACGCTCGGCATGCCGGCCGATACCGGACAAACCGCCCCGCTGATTGACGCCCTGCACCGGACGCTCTGGCTGATGGAGAACCGTCCGGTGAACTGGCCGAGTTCCTGCGAGAAGCTGAACCAAACCGCGAGCAAATGCGCCTCGTGGCCCAGGCACTGGCCGGACCCGCCCTCAAGGGCGGCGAGCTGGCCGACATTTCTCCGACCGGGGAGATGGCCGCTCTCGCCAAATTGGCCACCAACTGGCGAAGCGTCGTCGAAGACAATGCACTGAGCCAGACGCAGCAAGCCGAAAAGAAGCGTGGCCAGCGGACTATGTTCGAGTGAGGAATTGAGCCGATATCGGCTCTGCAAGCGGAGAAGCCAACGATGAGCACCGTCGCCATCAAGCCCTGGGTCGAGGTCGCCGCCCTTGCATCCGGACGTGCTTGCGGAAGATTTTTCCGAGGACATCTTCGCCCTCGATCTGGGGCCTCTGACGGATGGCAACCCCAACGTGCCGGCGGTCTATCGCGACCCAGAGCACTTCTTCCGTGTGTCATATCTGACGAAGGGTTTGCGCGGCCTGCTACAGGACGTGCTATCTCGGCTGGAAGGCGGGGCCGGAAACCGAGTAATGAAGTTGATTACCCCTTTCGGCGGCGGCAAGTCGCACACGCTGGCCTCCCTGTATCACGGCGCCCGGCATCGCAAGGCCCTCGACGTGATTCCCGAAGGCAAAGGGCCTCCCCGTCCTGGCGCGGTACGGACAGCAGTATTCGACGGGCAGTTCTTCGGCGCGACAAGCGGCAAGGCGATTCCGGGCGAGTCGTTCAGCGCCCGAACGCTATGGGGCTGGATCGCATGGTCCCTCGGCGGCCGGAAAGGGTATGAACTGCTTCGAGAGCAAGACGAAGCCAGGGTCGCACCCGGCGGCGACGATATCCTCGCGCTGCTTGCCGAAGGACCGAATCTGATCCTGCTTGACGAGGTCTTGCAGTATCTCATCAGTGCCGGCGGCATCAAGATCGAGCAGACCACGCTTCGGGATGAGACGCTGATCTTTCTTCAGCGGCTGACGGTAGCGGTTGCCAACACGAACAATACGGCTCTGGTCTTCTCACTGCAATCGAGCAAACGCGAATCGCTAGAATATGTGAATCTCCTTCAGACGGTGGATCACCTCGCTGCCCGGGACGACCAGAGGCGTGAGCCGGTCGAAGGAAACGAAGTCCTTTCGGTCATCCAGAGGCGGCTCCTGGCCAAGCTTCCGACCGATGCCGAGGCGTCGCCGGCGGCGAACGCGTATCAGGAGACCGTCACCCAGATGCGGCGGGCCTATGCCCAGAGTGCTGCCGAACGACAGCAAGCCGAGGAAGAAGGACTTGCCCTTCGCGACCGCGTGCGAGCATCCTACCCGTTCCACCCCGCGCTGATCGACCTGATGCGCGAACGTTGGGCCGCCATCCCGGATTTCCAGCGGACCCGCGGGGCGCTTCGCTTCCTGGCGTCGTGCCTGCGGGCTGCCCACCGGGAGGGGAAGAGCCGGGCCGTCCTCGGACCGGGCGACGTACCGATCCACGATTCCGAGGTTAGGCTCGCATTTTTCAAAGAAGTTGGCCAGCAGTCCGATTTCCAGGCGGTGCTGGAGCACGATCTTGTCGGCGCGAACGCCCGAGCCAAGCGAATTGACGACCGCCGCGCCAAGGAAAATCCGGCGGAGGCGATTCGCCGGCCCGCTGACCCGGCTGGCCACGGCCATCCTGATGTATTCGTTCGGCGGTCTCCGGCGGGAAGGGGGATCAGGAGAGCGAGGTGCTGCCGCCGGGGGTTACCGAGGCCGAGTTGCTCGTCCGTCTGCGTCGGCCCGGACCTCGACAGCACGACGGCGCTGGCCTGTCTGAAAGAACTGACAGGAGTCAAACGGATGCCTCTATCTGCATTTCGATGGGTGCGCGCTACTGCTTCAAGAAGGACCCGAACGTCACCCTGCTGATCGAGCAGGAAGCGGAGCAGGTCGGCCGCAACGATAAGCAGGTTCGCAGCCGGATTAAGGAGATGATCGAGGCCCGTCTGGCGGGTCACCGCAACGCCATCGTTTGGCCCGAGAGCGCTGCCGATATTCCAGACCGTGACCCATCGTTTCTTGTCGCCTATCTGCCACTGGAAATGAGCGGTAAGCCGCGGAGCCAGCAGGAAACGGTCGCGAAAGACTATCTGGAAAAGTGTGGGGAGAAGCCGCGCACCTTCCGAAACGGAGTCGGCCTGGCCATCCCAGCCGGCGATCAGGTGGAGATCCTGCGCCGATCCGTGCGCTACCTGATCGCCACCGAGGGCGTCAAGGTGAAGGCCAAGCAGCTCAACCTAACCGACGAGCAACGAGGCCAGCTTCGCGAACGGGAATCGACCGAGCAGGCGGCCGCCGAGTCTGCGTTGCTCAAACTCTACACCGAAATGTGGTTGCCCCGAGCGGAGGATGGCGGAATCGGCATCGAGAAGATTGCGGCGGGCGGGCGACCGCTGCAAACCACCTTAAGTGATAAGAAACAGGCGATGATCCACGAGCGGATCGTCGAGTTGATCACGTCCGTGCAGCCGCGAGTCTTCACTTCTCTGGCCCCGAATAAGATTGTTGAATTGTTTCGGCTCGGGGAAGGAACGCCGCCGGAGCTCGGAGTCGGCACGGGCGAGGTCGTGGACGGATTCTATTCATTCCTCGGCTTCACCCGGCTTATGACGAGCGGCGTGATCCGCAAGGCCATCAGCGCGGCATCCAGGAGGGGCATTTCGGTTACGCCACTGGCCCGAAGCCGGCCCTTACGCCAGATGGAAAGTTCGAGGTCGCTCTGGCCAAGATTCGCTTCAAGGTCCCTGTCGCGGAGGACGAGATCGACCTGGAATCCGGGTTCCTCATGGTCCCACAGGCCGTCCCACAGGCGGCTGCGACCGTTGAAACCGGGCCGACAACCACGTCGGAGCAGGAAAAAGCGACGACGCAGGGCGGGTTTGGCACGGGCGGATTCACCATCACCGGAGGCGATACACAAACGGGGAGTGGCTCCGCGGTGAAGCCGGATCTTCAGAAGCTGGTCGAACTAAACTTTGCGACCGACCGGAACGGCCTTTTCGCCGCGTGGAATGCAGTCGCGAATCTGGCGGATATGGCCGGGTCCGTGGCAGTTTCGATACGAGCCGAAAGCGACAAAGGCTTCGATAAGGCGAAACTGCAGAACGGCGTTCTGGAGCCGCTGCGCGAAGCGGACCTGATCGAGTAATGCTCACCTGTTGCAATTTCTTGTTCAGGGGACAGCTATCATTTCGATCCTTTGCCGAGGGAACGTTTAATAGGCATGTCAGCAGACCCGATCATCTATTGTTTGGAGCAATTGACGGATTACCGCCAGTTTGAGCGGTTGTGCTCCGACGTCATGGCCGGTTCGGGGTTTGAGAAAATCGAGCCGCTGGGCGGGTCGAATGATCGAGGGCGTGATGCACTTCACGTCTGCCGCGATAACCCGGATGACGTGACCATTTTCGCCTACTCGGTACGACCCGATTGGCGGCGGAAACTCCTGGACGAAGATTGCGAGCGTATCCGGGAAGAGGGGCATCACCTGAAGTCCATCGTCTTCGTCTGCACAAGCGCCGTCACGTCCACGCAGAAAGACTCCGTAAAGGAAGCAGTGCGCGAAAAATTCAATTGGGAGCTTGAGCTGTTCGACATCGAACGGTTGCGGGTGCGCCTTGCCAGCGATCTTCGTCATCTAATCGCCCGGCATCCGTCGATATTTTGCCCGCCCTGGTTTCCGACACGGGGCGGCCTGTCTATTTCCGAATCGCGCGACACGCTGGTGATTGATCATGTCCCGGACGATCACGCCCTGGCCACCTGGCTCGCCCGACGACTTCAGTTGGCGGGTCACCGGACGTGGTGTTACGGCACCGCTCCTCTGGCAGGCGAAAGCCCGGACGAATCGGTTCGCCTTCTAATTGAGCGGCGCGCCATTCAATATCTTCCGGTCTTATCCCCAGCGGCCCTCAGAAACGCAGACCTCGTGGGCCGGTGCGGTCTCGCGTGCGGTGCGGACGGGCTCACCATTCCGTGCCGGTCAAGCGTCGTGGATGCCGCTCAGCTTCCCAGCAAGCTGCGAGCGCTGACGCCAATTAGGTTCGACCGTGGATGGTCCGCCGGCCTGGCCGGGCTCTATGACGCACTACAAGGCAGGGGCGTAACCGCGTGCTTCGACGCGGAACGCGGTCGTGCGATAGTACTTCGCTCGTATGTGCCGGAACCGCTTACCCGGCTGACGCCGGAGCACGT
Source organism: uncultured Isosphaeraceae bacterium (assembly GCA_963850935.1). Taxonomy (GTDB): domain Bacteria; phylum Planctomycetota; class Planctomycetia; order Isosphaerales; family Isosphaeraceae; genus CAWFRS01. Next base: position 461,952 of record CAWKNT010000016.1, on the reverse strand, counting down.
CTACGCGAATGTCTTCAGGGTAAGCGTGCCGGCCGGGTTGATCGCCTGTGAAGTTGAGGCGATGAGCGATGAAACCCGGGCCGAGCTGAGGCGAGGTTGGGCCTTCGCCGAGGCGTCTCCGACGAAACTGATCTCATTCGAGGAACCGCCGGTATCGGTTCCGCGCGTGCCGAAAAAGCGGCTATCGCAATGCGCCTGGCAGCATTTCGCGGAATGGGAAGGGAAACGAACGTCCGACGTCGTGAAGGAGTTGATTCGTCGCAGCCTCGATGTGGCGTGTTTCCAGGCCGGACTAGCATGGTGCGACGACCGGAGAATGTTCTATTTCCCGCATGAGGGCAAGCCGCAGAGGAATGTGAGCTATCGCCACGTTGATGGAAGAAACACCTGGGTCGGAGTTACGGGCGAAAAGGCTTACGGGGGCGCCGATCAGGGGACGCATTTTCGCTATCAGCTCGGACCGAGTTTCTGGGTCGGTCACGACGAATCCGGTGATTGGTGGGCCACTGCCCGTCTCTATGTGAGGGTCACGGACTGCGAGGGCACGCCACATATCAAGAAGGCGATCAACAGGCGGCGGAAGAAGGTCACGCGAGATTGGTGGAACAAGGAGTGGTTTGCCCGCACCTTGGCGGTCATGCAGGCCCTCAGCGGCGGGAAACCGGAGATCGAGGTCGGATCGGGCGCGCGGCGGCTCGCGGTTAGCACAAGCCCGATCGAGTGGGAGTGCCCCGTATCCATCAACTGGGAGGCTGTCGAGCGCGTTGGGGATTTTCAGGAGGAGATGGCCGCGATGCGCTATCTCGACGAGGACGAAGGGGAGGGTGACGAGGAACCCGAGAAAGAGGAGGTGGACTCGAATGAGTGACCGATTCTACTTCCTCGACGAACCCATGCTGTTGTTCGGTGCCGGCCAAGAGGCGGACGATCCGCACGACGGCCTGGCTCTTTTCGGTCCAGCTGACGGGGGAGGCGCCCTTCCGAATCACATCGCCATCGGAACGCCGAGGGGACTTAATCTCTGGGACGGCTGGGTCGATTTCCTGAACTCGCCTTCGGCCTGCGTCGATGTCAATCGACAACGCCCTTGGCCGCCGTATCCCGGATATGACGTTGCGTTCGGCGCAACGTGGCCCCAGCCGGTCAAGAGATACGCCGTGGATCTGTCCGAGCTGGAGACGGCCGCGCCAAAGCTGATCGCTACGAACGAGCGTACAGCGTGGCCAATCTTTATCTGAGGCCGGTCGAAAAGCAGGTGCCGCTGCTCGACGCCAAGCCGGCAGTCGCGGTCTGCGTGGTTCCCGATGAGGTATATCTTAACTGCCGCCCAAAATCCTACGTCGCCGATCCGAGTGACGAACTGAAGACGGCCGGCGATAGAAAAGACTTGAAATCAGCGATCGACGATCGACGCAGGGGCCAATCGCGGATGGGGTTTCTCGAATCGTCGGAACCTCTGGAGCAATACGGGTTGTCGCCGGACTTTCGTCGCCAGCTAAAAGCACGCATCATGCCTTTCGACATTCCGGTGCAGATTGTCCGCGAGTCGACACTCGACGTCACGGACCAGGTCCGCAACGGCGAGAAAGGAACGAACCCATTATCCGATCGCCTGTGGAACCTCGGGACGGCGATTTTCTACAAATGCGGGCGAAAGCCCTGGAAAACTCCTTGGGCGAGAGACGGAGTGTGTTACGTCGGTCTCGCCTATCGTCGTGATGATCGTGACAAGCGAACGGCCTGCTGCGCCGCGCAGATGTTCCTCGACAGCGGTGATGGCATCGTCTTCGTCGGCGAGTTCGGACCCTGGTACTCCGAAGAAAGACGCGAATATCATCTTCACCCCGATGCCGCGGAGCGTCTTCTTCGCGGCACCATCGAGACCTATCAACAACAGGACGGCCGGCCCTTACGCGAGATCTTCCTGCATTCGCGATCGGGAATCGACTCCGCGGAGTTCGAGGGTTTTAGGAAGGCCTGCCCGCCAGGAGTTAAGCTAATCGGAATCCGAGTTCGCAAGGATCGGACGGGTCCTCGCCTCTTCCGCTATGACGATAATCCTGAGCCGTCTCGTCGCGGGAAGCACCCGGTGCTTCGGGGCACCTTCTGGCAGCGGACCAGGCGGCACGGATTGCTATTCACGACCGGCTTCAAGCCGCGAATCGCGACATACGATGGCTGGGAAATCCCAGTTCCGCTGTCCATCACCGTTCAACATGGTGACGCTGATCTGCTCCAAGTCGCGAAAGACATCCTCGGATTGACCAAGCTCAACTACAACGCTTGCAAGCTAGGAGAGAGTCAACCGATCACCGTCAAGTATTCTGACCGTATCGGCGAGATACTGCTCGCCAATCCTGAAGTGCCCAGAGAAAGCTGGCGGCATAACTTCAAATTCTTTACGTAAGGGCATGGCCACTCGTAGCAACAGTTTTGTCCGATACGTTGGCCTCGTCGAGATCGAGGAGCCTGCCCGAAGTGATGTCTGCTCGCATTGATCAATGATCAGATCGTGCATTCCGAAGTCGATCGTTTCCGAGCTTCAGAGCGTCGTTAAAACCCTCGAGTCTCCCAACAGGTTGGCGGCGTTCCTCCAGCATCGCGATGCGAACCGCTTCGGGTGTGCTGTGATCGATCCAGAGTCGGTGGGTGTGATAGTCCGGAGGTTGCTTTTCTAGCAGACGCAAATAGGCCGGTTTGGTGCCGGGGTGCTGCTTCGATAACTTTTCGACAATCTGCTCGGTGTAGTATTGCGCGAGCCCCTCCACAAGTCCGAGGTCACTCCTTGCGAAACTCTGCGTTTGCCACGAGTGGCCGTTCGCGTCGCTGCCGAGGTGCGTGTAGGCATGGGCCTGCTCGTGCGCTAGGACGACGGTAGTCAGTTCCGCGACGGAGACCTTTAGCTCGTTGGCGAAGAGGCCGATCACCTGCCAGTAGATCTCGATGCGCGACGCCTTTTCCGCGTGAAAAGTCGAATCGCGGGGCCAGTCGAATATGTAGGCACCAAGGACGTCCGCGTTGATGCTTAGAATCATTTGGACGAGGTCGACACCATCACTTCTGTGAAGTAGATCATCCAGCAAGGAGATTATCGGAGCGATGTGCTGGTCTCTGTCCCGGACCAGGGCCGCGCCCGCCTCTGACGACTTTAGTCGGACAGCAAGGCCATCGATAATGCCCAGGCCGTGCCGGGTTTGGCGGATGGTGAGACGGTATGGAGCGATCAGGAGCGCGAGGAAGTCAGCGGTTGGTAGATGGAAGCCGCGCAAGCATTCGGGTACTCCTGGCTTGACTTCGACAGCAACGTTTACGTTCTCATTGCCATTGTCGCCTCCATCTCGGTCACGTTGTTTCTTCAGAAGCCGGGATTCCTGGCGCAGGATGCGCTGAACCCTGGCCTTCTGGCCGTCGCAGGTCTTCTGGACGAGCGCCTCGGTCTCAGGTGGAACGCTTTCGAGCACAGCGTCGACAGTGATCTCCATGTTTGACCTTGCGTCTACGGGCCGTAGTGGGACTGAGACCACCCTTGGTTAATGCGCGATATTGGACGATAGCTGATCTTTGCGGAAATTGAGCACGCATGTATAGCCCGTTCCAATTCGCTGGTTCTTGGGGTGTAGCGAAATCGAGCGCTAGATCAACTCTAGGTCACGAAGATACTTGGGCATGATGGCGTTGAAAAGTCGGTCTTCCCGGGACGCTGTCTTTGCCGGCGTTGTCACGCCGCGGCACGGCGCCATGTTGCTATGCCCGGCCGTACGCATCTTTGACTCGCAGGAAACCTTGGTGGCTGCCGCCTTGTTCAGGGCGGTGGCGCTTCGCCACGTCTTCCGTTGGGTTGCGGCGAGTGACGCGCTCCGAGGTGCTCGAAGGCAGATTCGAGCAGACTCATTGGATTGGGATCAAACGCGCATGTCGGGGTTCAACGGTCTGGGTGTAAATTGTCCTCGTTCGTGATAGGATTTAGGTTGATGCGAAAGATGGTCTGGCGTCTGGACAGTGCCCAAAACCATTCAGCCGATGCGACCTGGGGCGGTGCCGAATGGCGCTGTTACCCACCCTTCCGTATGTCGATCGAAAAGTACGAGAAGTCGATACCAGCATCCGAGCGCTGCTGACGTGGGCCTTGTGGTCGAAGTCGCGGACACGAGCCTCGATGCCGACCGTGAGATGGCGCGGGTTTACGGCGCCAGCGGCGTCCCTATTTATTGGATCGTCAACGTCCGTGAATATCTGATTGAGGTTTTCGCCGAACCGACCTCCGACGGTTATGGCTCCAAGCGGGAATACAAGCCGGGAGAAGATGTGCCAGTCGTGCTCGATGGCGCCGAAGTCGGCCGTATCGCAATATCCGACTTACTGCGCTACGCGCCCCTGTCGAGTAACTGTGCCTACAGGAGTTCCGGCAGCGCCTCGAGGCGTGACCATTTGACAGTCCGTTGCAACCGCGGTACACAAGATAATCGGACTGTGCGTTTACGGTCCTGCCTGATCGAAAAAAAGTCCCGCCATGACGGCCCCTGAGCCGTTATCATAATCAGCATCGATCAACGGTCGGCCGCGCCTCCGCGATTGAGGCGGCGTCTATTCTGTTGGTCGCCAACTTCCCACACCCCTGGCTTCGAGAGGCTTATACAGTGATGGCGAGGCGAGCGAGATCACAGTTTGCGTATTGTTTCCTGGCCGGCGACGGTGCGCTCGCTTTTTTGGCACCGGTGGCGGCGGCGGCGGAAACGCCGACGCTCAAGCTCAAAAAAGGTGACCGGATCATTTTGATCGGCAATACGCTCGCCGAGCGAATGCAATATTACAATTACTTTGAGACGTCACTGCACGCCCGCTTCCCGGAGCTCGAGCTTGTTTTCCACAACTTGGGCTACTCGGCCGACGAGCTCACGCTCCGGCCGCGCCAGGCTCATTTCGACGACCACGGCCATACTCTCAAGGACGAAAAGCCCGATGTTCTCATGGCTGCCTTCGGCTTTAACGAATCGTTCGCCGGACCGGCCGGCCTGGCGAAGTTCAAGAAAGACCTCGAAGACTTCATCACGTCGTCCACGACGACCAAGTACAACGATCATGAGGCACCCCGGCTGGTGCTACTTTCGCCGATCGCGCACGAAGACCTCAAAAACCCCCACATCACCGACGGCAAGAAAAACAACGAAAACATCAAGCTCTACACCGACGCCATGGCCGAGCTTGCCGGAAAGCATGGTATCGTCTTCGCCGATCTGTTCGCGGTCACCACGCAATTGTATGAAGCCAGCAGCCGCCCGCTCACCATCAATGGCATTCACTTGAACGACGAGGGTTATCGCCTTCTGGCACCCAAACTCGAGCTCGCGCTTTTTGGCTCCGCTACGGCGGCCACACCCAAGGCGGACTGGAATGCCCTTCATTCGGCCGTACAGGAAAAGAACCTCCAGTTCTTTTACGATTATCGGGCGGTCAACGGCTGCTATATCTACGGAGGCCGCAAAGCACCGTTTGGCGTCATCAACTTTCCGGCGGAGTTTGCCAAACTCCGCAAGATGATAGAGAACCGCGAACGCCGCATCTGGGACATCGCCCAGGGCAAGAGCGTTCGAGGGACCATCGACGACAGCAGCACTGGCGGATTCGTCACGGTCAAAACCAATGTCAACGCGCCCATCCACATCACGACCCCGGCCGAGGAACAAGCCACGTTTACCCTCCCCGAGGGCTACGCCATCAACTTGTTCGCTTCGGAAGTCGAGTTCCCGGACCTGGAAGATCCCGTGTCGATGACTTTCGATGCCAAGGGCCGCCTTTGGGTTGGAACGATGCCGTCGTACCCGATGTATTTGCCCGGGACCAAGCCCAATGACAAGGTCTTGATCCTCGAAGACGCCAACGAAGATGGCAGGGCCGACCGCTGCACCGTTTTTGCCGACGGCTTGCACTTGCCGATTGGAATCGAGCTCGGCGACGGCGGTGTCTACATGTCGCAGATGCCCAATTTTATGTTCATGAAAGACACGAACGGCGACGATCGTGCCGACACGCGCGAGCTGATCATGCACGGCTTTGACACCGCCGACTCGCACCACGCGATGCATGCCTACACCTGGGACCCCGGCGGCGCCCTCTATTGGAATGAGGGGACATTTCACTATTCACAGGTCGAAACGCCCTATGGACCACGCCGGTGCAACGAGGCGGGAGTGTTTCGCTGGGAGCCCAAGAGCTGGAAGTTTGACGTTTTCGTGTCGTACCGGTTCGCAAATCCCTGGGGGCACTACTTCGATCGCTGGGGCCAGAACTTCGTCGCCGACGCCTCCGGCGGCGCGAACTATTTCGGCACAGCCTTCTCGGGTCAGGTCGTCTACCCTCAAAAGCACGGCAGCATGAAAGAGTTTTTCCCCATGCAATGGCGACCGACCTGCGGCTGCGAGTTGGTCAGCAGCCGGCACTTCCCCGATGACACGCAAGGCGACTATCTCCTCAATAACAACATCGGCTTTCAGGGAATTCTGCGCTATCGGGTCAAGGACGCAGGCTCGGGATTCGCCGGCACGCCAGTCGAGCCGTTATTGAAATCGTCGGACCGAAACTTCCGTCCCGTCGCGCTTCAGTTCGGTCCGGATGGGGCACTCTACGTGGTCGACTGGTTTAACCCCTTGGTCGGCCACATGCAGCACTCGCTGCGCGATCCTAACCGCGACCATACGCATGGCAGGATCTGGAGGATCACTTATCCCAAGCGGCCACTCATCGAAAAACCCAGGATCGCAGCGGCCACCGTGCCTGAGCTATTGGATCTCCTCAAGTCGTACGAAGACCGTACGCGCTTTCGCGCTCGCCGCGAGCTGCGCGAGCGGCCGGAACAGGAAGTGTTGTCCGCGCTCGACAAATGGAAAAACGGGCTCGACAAAAGCGATCCTGAGTACTGGCGGCAAATGCTCGAGGCACTCTGGCTGCACCAGAGCTTGGACGATATCGACGTACCGTCTCTTCAGCAGATGCTAACCTGTCCTGAGCCTCGCGCCGCGCGGCCGCCACCCGCGTGCTTTGCTACTGGCGCGACCGGATTAGCGACACGCTCGAATTGCTGCGCAAGCAGGTCAATGACGATCACCCGCGCGTCCGGCTCGAAGCCGTTCGCGCCCTGAGCTTCTTCGACGGTGACCAGGTAGCGAAGGCGCAAGAAATCGCTCTCGAGTCGCTGCTCTATCCCCAGGACCAATACCTCGAATACACCCTCAATGAGACCAACAAAACCCTCGACCGGCGGACGAAAGACCAGAGCAAGAGCCAGTGAGAATGTCAACATATCAGATTGCGGCCGATCGCGCCGGGACCACCCCCCCCTGCCCCCCTCTTCGCAAGGGGGGAAAAGTCGCGCGTCACGCCGCTAGATTTGAAGCCATTTTGCCTGATCGGTCAGGGGCAGTGCGCGTCTTAATTGCGCTCGCGGCCTTCGCGTTAATCACACCCGTCGTGCTTGCCGACGATCCCGCCACGCCCGATAGCCCGCTGGTGAAATTGCTCAAGAGCAAACGCGTACCGGAAACCCGTCTGGGCGCGATTGTCGACATGATCGGTAAGCGGGGCACCGCCGGCGACCTCGATTTCATTTTCCAGCAGGCGACTGCATCGGACGGCTTCCCAACACCCATCAAAGTCAAGGCCCTCGAAGCCCTCGCCGAAGCCGCCTCAAACCGCAACCTTCGACCGGCGAAAGGTCGCGACGGGTTGGTTGCGTTGATTGGCGCAGGCCAACCCCAATTGGAGCCGGACCTCGAAAAGACGGTCGTGCGTCTGGCTGGCGTCTGGAAACTCGATTCCGCCGCGGAGCCGCTAAAGTCTCTGGCCGCATCGTCATCGACCGACGACGTGCTCCGTGCCCTTGCGCTCGATGCTCTGGCCACGATCGGTGGCCAGGCAGGACGTGCGCGAATCGAGGCTCTCTGCGGGCCGGCATTGCCACCGAGCACCAGGATGCTCGCGATCACAGCGCTGGCAAGAATTGACGTCGACGCCGCAGCTGAGCGGGCGGCGGAAATCCTGGCTCAGCCGGCATCCCCTACCCTCGATCTGACGCCACTCGTCGCCGCCTTTCTTCATCACCAGAAAGGTGCTGACATTCTGGCCGCAGCGGTCGGCGGTCGCGCACTTCCAGCTGACTCCGCCAAGCTCGCTCTGAGGGCTGTTTATGCGCTGGGCCGGTCCGACCCTGCGCTTGTCGCCGCGCTGTCGCGCGCGGCCGGGCTCTCCTCCGAAACCAAGCCCCTTACCCCGGCTGAGCTCAGTCAGCTCGTGTCCGAGGTCGCCGCCCACGGCGAGCCCTCACGAGGTGAGTTGATCTTCCGCCGCGCCGACTTGAACTGCATGAGTTGTCACTCTCTCACCAAGGCTGGCGGCGACGTCGGCCCTGACTTGAGCGCCATTGGCCAGACGTCACCCCCCGACTACATTATCAACTCAATCTTGGACCCCGATCAGTCGATCAAGGAGCAGTATCACACACTGATCGTTCTGACCAGCGAGGGACAGGTGTTTCAAGGCATCGTCGCCGACAAGGACGATCAGCGGATCGTGCTCAAGGAAGCCACGGGAACCCCCCGTGTCGTGCCTGTCGCCTCGATCGAAGACCAGAAACCCGGCGGTTCACTCATGCCCAAGGGCCTGGCGAACTTGATGACCCGCGCCGAGTTTGTCGACCTGGTGCGATTCCTGGCGGAACTGGGAAAGCCTGGGCCGTATGCCATCCGCTCGACACCCACAATTCAGCGCTGGAAGGCTTTGAAGTCCGTTCCCGAGTCCCTCGCCACCTCATTGCCCGGCAAGGATCAGTTTCGCTCGCAAATCGTTGAGGCCGACCCCGGCCGTTGGCTGGCATACTACGCAAAGGTCGCAGGCTCATTACCGCTAGATGAACTGACCGCCAAAATCGGCGGCAAGGTGCTTTACCTCCAAGGCGAGATTCAGGTTTCGAGTGCCGGGCCGATCCGCGTGCAGCTCGATTCGGCCGACGGCATCCGGTTTTGGGTCGACGACGAGCTTGCACAAGAAGGCACTCACGCTCAAGTTGCAGACATGAGCGCGGGCCGCCACGCGCTCACGCTTCGCGTCGATACCGGGGCCCGCAAGTCGCGGGAGATCAAGGTCGAGGTTTCGAAGCCCACCGGCTCACCCGCCGAGTTTACGGTCGTCGGCGGGCATTGAGAGCCGGAAGGCCCTTTCGAATAATCCGATAATGTTTATTTCTTCTTCTCGTCCGGCGTCGGCTCGCTGAACATTGCATCGATCTGAGTCACGTTATTGAAGAGCGCGAAGTTCTCGAAATTGGCGGTAAACGGCTTGGCCGAGATATTCGAGGCAGACAACCCAACCTTGACCTTGGCGGGAAGATCGAGCTCGATGAGTTTAAATGGCTGGGGGGGACTTCCTAGATTGAAACTCGCGCCAACCGCGACTTTGCCTTTACGCCGCATCAAGAGCAGATAAACAGGCCCTTCTTCCGCAACGACGTAGTTCTGGTTTGGCACGAACCTGCCATCTTTGACGACTTCAAACAAGACCTTGTGAATCGGATGCAAATCATCCAAGGCGACCCCCGCGGACCGTTCAATCCGGACGAAATTATCCTTGTCTTGGTAAAGCAGCAAACCCGCGCTCTGAAATGTGAAGTCGAACATATTGCCCTGGCGGTCTTTGGGCAAGGTCGTGCCGGCGCTGATATCGCCAGTGACCTCGACCAACGCGGCAAAGTCGCCGTCAACGTCGATCAACGACATCGGGGCATTATGCAGGGGTTTTTTCTTGTTCAGGCGATTGACGATCTGGGGCGCGAGCGAGCGGACTTTTCCACCAGGAATGTCGATTTTGATCTTCAAACCGTCATCGGTCTTCGTGAGCTTGCAGTCCTTCTCCGGGTCGATCAGGGGTCCGAGCATCGAAAAGGTTTTGCGCTGGACGGTCTTGAGCAACTTGAGTAACTGGCCTGACACCGCGACTCGCCCGGGCTTTTCCGGCAGCTCGATCTCGCGCGGCTTCGAGTAAACGAGCTTCCCTCGGTTATCGCGATGTGCAGTCTGGATCACGATCTTCCGTGCGGCGGCGCCCTCGCCGCTCAACGCTACCTTCACGTCTCCCGAGGCCATCGCCAGCTTGGGGTCGCGTTTGAGCTCGACACCCGTCGTATTGGGCAGAGGCGGCCATGTGCCATCGCCATTGGGGCTGATCGCGCCAGCGGATGCGGGTGCGACGTGCACCATGACTTTTTGGACGGCTCCCTTGGGATCGACGATTTCGGCCTTGACGACGAGGTGAGCGTTCTTGTCCGCCAGGGTTTTCAAAGTCAGATCGAGCGCACGACTTTCCCCGCCAGAGTGCGGCGCAGCTCCTCGGCCGGGACGACAAAACCGATCGTGTCGACAGACCCGACCTTGGCGACCGCCAAGCCGATCAATTTGCCGGTTTTCTCCTCGACTATCGGTCCGCCGCTATTGCCCGGCTGCAGTGAGCCGTCGACCTGGAACAAGTCTACATGCCCATGGTCGTCGCGCCTCAGAGCCGCGATGCCACCTCGTGTGATTGTGACCGATGGATTCCCCTTGCTTTCGGTGATCTTGCCCAGCATACCTCCCAATGGGAAACCAGCGCCGGTATAGGCCATCCCTTCGGTCGTATCCGATTTGGCGAAAACGCTGAGCGGGGTGGGAGGATTCTTGACTCCTTTCACAACGAGAATCGCCAGATCCGTGCTGAATTCCTCACTCGTGTCGGCCGCGATAATCGTCGCCGGCAGCGTTTGCTCTTTCTGAGGCCCCAGCCCGCTTCGAAACACGGCATCAAACTCAACCTTGGCTCCCTTGGGTAAGACGCTTTCAGGGACATCGTCACGATCGAACATGGCAACATGCCTGTTCGTCGCCAAGATCACCGTATCGCCACGGACCTCGATCACAAAACCGGTACCAGAACCAAGGGTCAGATTGTTGACTCTATGTTTCAGATACACCGTCGCCTCCTTGAGGCGGCGGACAATCTCCGCCGTATCTAGATTCGACGATGCACTTGAACCCGCCGGCACGCTTTCCGATGGCGACGCTGCCAATGCGACCGGCATTACCGCTGCCACAGCCTCAATAGCGGGAGCCGGCGATTCGTTCTGTGCAACCTCCGCGCGACCGACCTTGCCCCCTGGTTCACCCCCACCGCGCGTCAGAACCACGGCTAGAACGACCAGTAGCAACACGATTACAAGCCCGCCTACGCCAAGAACCGCGTAGAAGACGGGGGATTGGCCCGAGATCTGTTGGGCCACGGCTCCGGGAGCTCGCCGCGATCCCGAACTACTTTGACTGAGCGTGGGGAGCGGCTGAACACTTGCGAGTTCATCATACGCTGACGACACCGCAGCGCTGGGCCGCTTGGCGGCAGCCGGTCGCTTCGGCGTGCCCGAGCTCGACTGCGAGGCCGCGCCGGTATCAAAGGTTTGCTTGCACTTGGGGCAACGAATTCGTGCAGGCTGTGCATCGTCCGGAATCGAACCTTTCGACCCGCACGATGGGCAGATGACAACCTTGGCCACAACGCCCTCCTGTCGAGAATCTGCGACTGGGAGAAGATGACGCTACCGAAGAGCAAAATCGGCTAGCTGCGATCGAACTGCGATCCAGAAATGGACTTGTCAAACAGGGACGTTATTATCTGACTAAATCCAAGCGGCGCATTCAAGCACGCACCGGTCAGAAATCCAAGAATTGATCAACCTCGGAACTTGGTTTTCGGTTGCTTTTCGACGAGTTGATGAATGGTATGCATGATGTTGTACGCCGAAAGCTCGCACAACAGGTGCGTGACCTTCTCGTGGACTTCGTCGCTCAGCTCGGGCTCGACAGTCTTCATCAACGCGACAACCCGATCTTCCTGAGTCTTCAGCTCGCTCGCCTCAATTCGGCCGTCGGCCATCGCCTCCAGGAACGAACCGAGTCGCTGCACATAGTCATCGATCAGCGGTGTTTCGGATTTCTCATCGAGCCACGGTGTACGGCCATGTGCTTTACTGCTCTTCGCGCTCATAATATCTGCCTCGCTTGAATGAGTTGTTCCCGATTACTCATCGATCATCCGACGGATCTCGGCCATCCGCTCCTGCAGCTTGGCGCTCGTTCGGCTTGGCGACGCGCGTCCGCCACTGTTCGGGCAAAAACGACATCGAGGTGCACTCAAGCACCGCCGCCAGTTCTTGTTTTTCTTTTTCCAACCCCTGCGCCGACGGAATGAAATCGTTCAGAGCGCCCTCGAGATCTTGACGTGTCAGTCCGTCGCGTCCCTGGGTCAGTGCGATCCGCTTGGCCGAAAGCACGATACTCTCGATGTCGGCGCCTGAAAGTCCCCGGCTGGCAAGTCCCGACGGCACTGCCCCGGCCTCCAGGCTTACCTTATTCTTGCGTGCCATCACCTTGATCATGAATTCGACTTCGCCGTCGCCGCTGGGGCTAAAAAGCGGCAAATGGACCTCGGCGCGTCCCTGCCGTTTCAAATCGATCGGCAGCAGGTCCGGCCGGCTGGTCAAGAGCATCCAGATCAGTTTTCCGCGGTAGCGTGTGTCTCCCATTTGCGAGGCGATCATCGAGAAAACCCGGCTCGAAGTTCCCGAATCTCCCCCCCTTCTCGATTGCCCAACGCCGCGTCGGCTTCGTCAATCACGACCACCACCGGTCCCATGGCGCGCAGCACATTGAGAATCTGTTCGAGGTTGCCCTCGGTCTCGCCGACGTACTTTGACCGAAAGTTGCGCAACTTAACGCACGCAATGCCGACCGAACCGGCGAAGCACTCCGCCAGGTACGTCTTGCCGGTGCCGACCGGGCCGCAAATGAGATAACCCATCGGAGCAGCATCCAGCCGCCCCTTCGCCAGGAGGGCAGCGTCGTCTACCAACCGGTGCTTGACCGCGTCGTTGCCCACGAAGTCGTCCAGCGTGTACGGCGGCTCGACAAACTCGACGAGCCCACGCGCCTGCCTTTCGATCAAACCTTTCTTGAGCCGCTTAAGAGCCAGTGCGTCGAGCTTCTGGCCTGACTGGGCCGCCCGCGCCAGGAGACGCTCGAGATTCACCAGGTTCAATCCGGCAGTCAGATCGGCCAGTTGCTTGGGGCTAAAGTCGGTCAGATTTCCAAGTTTGCCATCGTGGCTGTCGTACCAGGTTGCAAACTCCTCGCGCACCGCCGCGTTCGGCATGGCGACCTCGAGCGTCGCCACGTGGGCGCTGCCAATCAGCCGTTCGTTGATCTCAGCAAGCTGATCGCACAGCAGGCAAAAAGCGATGTTATGCCGTTTGATATACGGGTTCTGTGCCCACGACAGCAGCCGCACCAGCCGCGTTCCCTGGGTCGACGCCATCTGGCTCAGCTCTGCCGTGGGCACGAGATACTGCGCATGGTCGAGGATGACGCCCAAACTAATACGCTTGGCGGGATCTTCCTCCATCAGAATGCCCTGGATCAGGCGATCCAATAGCGCGAGGATCGCATCGGGATCGCGGGGCCATGACTTCGGCTCGCCGATCCGCTCGCTCAAGAGGGCGACCATCCTGCGCAATCGATCGGCGTCAGGGCCGGCGGCCACCCGCAGTCCCTGGCTCAGATCGTGCCGTAATACGACGTCCCACTTGCCAAAGAGCTGCGTGGCCAAAAAGTCGATGATGCTGCCGTAGCTTTTCTCTGCGCCGGCCTCTTGCAACGTCAGGTCGTGCACATCGCCGTTCAAGACGAACAGGCAGGTCGTGCCGGCGAAGTACTGGTCGGCAAACTCGCGGGCCCAGCTTGGAAACCAGGGAACAACCCCGCGCGAGCCTTCATCCGGCGACGGAGTTGATTGAGTTATCTGACTGGCTGAACCCGGAGTCGCCACCACGATTTCCGCCTCCTCCCCGTGGCACGGGCATCTTGCCCGTGTGCCTCAACCAAGATAAGCGCATCTTGCCCGCACGCATTTTGAGCACAGCCAGGATCTACGGTTCTAAAAGAATCCGGGCTATGAAATGGAAACGGGCAGGATGCCCGTGTCACACGGCGCTCAAATCTCGGGCAGTGGCGCCAGCGTCTTGGTCGTGGGTCCCAGCTCTTTGGTTGACTGCGAGGCCTTGGTCGTTTCCGGCGTGGCCAGACCCTGCGATACCTCGAATTCGCGCAGCGCGTCATCGGCCATGGATTTCTCGACGGCGGCCTCGCGCCTGATCTCGTCTACTCCTTCGCCCGAGAGATCGGCCGCGACGCGCACCTTGGCCCGGTTCTTGTCGATCTGATCCTGGAGGATCTGCTCGGCCTGACCAAAATCGGTGGTCACGTTGAAATGAAACTGGGTCGCCAGCGCCGACATTTCGGCCTCGGCCCGACTCATCTTCAGCTCGGCATCGTACTTGGAAATTCGCTGCTTGACCTCGTCGAGCTTTTTGACCGCGTGTTGAATCTTGAGCAGGTTGTTTTGGTAGGCCTGTTCATGGAGGGCCAGTTGTTTTTCATTTTCGACGGAGTCGTCCTTGGCCCGTTTCAGCTCGAGGGCAAACTTGGACGCGGTATCGCGGTCGCCCGCGTTCAAATAGGCCTTCACCTTGGCTTCCAACAGTGCCACGTGCTTGCGGCTCGCATCAACCTGACGGGTCACACGCTCGACCAGGGCACGGTATTGCGCCAGCCCTTCCCGCCCTTCCTTGATTTGCTCGACCGACCGGTCGTATTCATATTGCATCTCGGCGATCGGGTCGTAGCCACGGATGGCATTGGCGAGCTTGTTAAATTGCGCCGCGATGGACTTCCAGATCTTGCCAAAAATCATGGTCGCTCTCGCAAGAAGTGACGGCTGACTTGGACCATAGCCGCTTGAGTCGCACCTATCGTAGCCGACCCGTACACCCATTACCACTGGGAAGCATCGATCGACAGTCTGGCCGAGAGCCTTCTATTCACCAGCTTCCTTGCGCGGTGTCGCTCGACCATGAGCCGACAGCCGTATCTGATGATGGTGGGGAAGCCGCACCAGCAGACTTACCGAGGATCGTGGCCGCCGCCGCTGTGGCCGCGGCGGCGCCAAAGCTCACGCCGTTCCAAGACGGGGCAGCCATCCGCGTCGCGCGGCGTCTTTGCTCGGCCGCCAGGGTCATTTGCCGCAACAGGGCCTGTTGCATGGCGCTGTAGTAAAGCTGCCTTGCCGTTTGCATGGCCGCGCCGGCGAGCTGGATCGACTGCTCGTAATTCTGCGATTGCAAGAGCTGCTCTGACTGGAGCACCTGCGACTCGGGCGCTCTTGTATCGACCCCAAAGCCGGCGGACGAATAGCTGCGTGCCTGGTGAATCGCCCGGCCCGCCTCGGTGATCTCAGTCTGCGCCTGGGCGGCCAGGCGGATGTCTTCGCGGGCCAGATCTTCCGAGATTTTCAAGTCGGCCGCTGCTCCCCGGACTTGTTCGAGCAGGGCAGCCGATCGGCCCCGCGGCTCAGCAATCTCCATCCCAACTCGCTCGAGCGCATCGGCGGCAGCCTGGTAATGCTGGTTTGCCGCCAGCCGGTCTTCCTGGTGGCTGGCCAGAAACGCATACACGCGGCTGGCGGTGTTGCGGACCTGTGCAAATTCCTGGGTGAGGGACTGGTGGTTCTTGAGATCCTCCTCCGCTTGCGACTGCGCAAGCGCCAGGTCGTCGATCACCTCCAGCAGGCTCTGCCGCAGCGCGGGCCAGTCGGGGCGCGGGTTGCCCGAGCGTGTGTGGATCTCCCCCTTGGCACGGCGTGCGGATTCAAGGCTATTGCGCGCGACGTCGCTTACGATCGCGTCATTCTGCATGATCAAGAGCTCGGCCTGCCGCTCGCGCCCGGCTAGGTCTTCGTTGAGCTTGCGGCATTCGTTGCGGGCATTGATCAAGGCATTGAGCTGCTGGCTCAGCCCGGACATGAGCTGCAGCACAATCTGCTGCTGCCGTGCCAGCTCTACGACCATGGCGGCTGCCTTGACATAGTCTTGACGAGTGGACGTCGCGGCCGCGGCAGCCTGCCGCGCCTGGTCGTCAAATGTCGCCACGAGTGCCCGCGCCTGGTCGAGATTGCGCGAGACGGCCTGCCACGACGACCGGGCGAAGTCGCGCTCCAGGTCATTCTGATAAGACTCCGCCTGGGGCAACGCCGTGCGCAGGCGTTCGGTCTCGCGTGCGCGGGCCGGCAGATCCCGTTCGCAGAACGCCCTGGCCTTCTGAACCTTTTCAATCGTCGCCTGTGCCTCGTTGGTCAGTGACGTGGCCGCTTCCAACTTGCCGGCAGCAACATCGGGATCGCCGGCCTCAAGCGCGGTCACGGTTTCAGCTCGAGCTTGTTCGCCCTGGCCCAGGAATTGATCGGGGTTGGCGCCTTCCTCGATTAAGCTCAAGCCTTGCGCCCGATGCCCGGCAACCTGGCGCCTGAGAGTTTCAAGTGCGGACTTGGCCTTCTGCGATTCGCCAAAGAGGGAGATAACCCGCTCGAGCCGGGCTACCAGAGCGTCCGACCTAGTCCGGAGCTGTTCCAGAACGGTCGTCGTGCCAAGTGGATCGGCCAAGAGCGCAGTGCCACCCTCTTTCGTGCCGGCGGCGACGGCAGTCAGCTCGTCCTGATAAGGGCTAACCGCCAATCCGAGCTTTTTGATTTCGTCGACCCGCGCATTGATCTTGGGCCGGATAAGGCTCACGACGGCGAGGACCTTACGAGCCCCTTCGTGCGCGTGGTCGAGCCGGTCCACATCGGCGCTAATCGATTGAGCCTGCTTTTCGATTTCCTCGAACGATCCCTGCTTGGTGATCAATTCCTCGGCTTCGGCCAGGGTCTTCTGCGATAGCGGTGAGCCTGAGCGGGCGGCGAGCTTTTGTGCCTTTTCAAGCACCTCCATCACGTGCAACCAGCCGTCCCAGAGCGTGCCCAGTTTTTGATTGACGGCGGTGTAAAGCCGCTGTGTGTCGCCGGTCATCGACTGCTTGAAGTCCGTAGCGGTCGGCATGAGCTTGAGCCGTTCCTTGAGCGCATCGAGTCGATCCATGACATCGACGGCCTTCGACTTGATTTCCTTGATCCGGCCGGCAACCCGGTTTTGGTTGCGGCGGAATGTCAGCCAGCCCCCTGCGATGATGGCAAGGGCGATCAGCAGAACAGGGATCCCGACAAGGATGACAGGCAGCCAGTCTGATGAAGCTTGCTTGAGCGGCGCAGGCTGAGTGGCAGCGGCACTCCGATCGCGCTCCACAGGCGGGCTCGACGACGTTCTAGCTCCAGGAGCAGCGGCTGGCACCGTCGACGTTGACTGTGCCGCTTTGGTCGATCCCGACGTCTTCGTCGGTGCAAATTGAACCGCGGCGTACGCCGTCTCCGAGTCACGGCCGGCGATCCAGTTGTTGGTTGCAGTCAAAAGGTTGGCGATCGCATCGGTGTACCGATTCTCTTTGGCAAGATCGAGAAAGCCGCCTTTGGCCTTGAGCAGGTCGCGCTCGACTCTTTCGGCGTGCAAACCGAGTTCCTCGCGAATGTAGGTCCCTGTTTTCACCGCCACTTGCTGGTTTTCGAGCGCAACCACGATGATCACCGACCGTTTCGGGTCAAACGACTGGCCTCGGTTTGCTCGCTGCCGTTGCCAATTCTCGAAGAGTTCGTCCGCATAGAGTCGTGTGGCCTCGGGTCCGGTTCCCGTCGACTTGACCACGACCACGTAATACGACTGGGGCGACGTTTTCTCCAACTGTTTGATTTGATCGACGAGCGTGCCATAACGATCGGGCACGTCCGCCACGACCACCCGCTCACCGGTAAAGGCAGGAATCGGCGTCTTCTGCTGGGCCAATACCGGAATGCCGATCAAGAAGAACACACCGCCAAAGAAACCCAGCCGGCCGAACTGTGAAGTGATGCTCATTATCAGGTCTGCCCGTATCCGATTCCGCAATCAAGGAGCGCACGCCGGTCCGTGGCAATCACAATCTCCTGAGTCCGATTCAGGTCGCTCGGCAAATGGCGATGATATCACGCGCGTCTTGGGGCTGCCATCTTCGCAAGGCGAACAGGACGGCTATCGCCATTGGAGACGGGCGGCGCAGGCCCGAACACCCCAATGGCTGCTGCTGAGTGCCTTGACCAATGGCGGGACGGCCGCCACGGTATACGTCGGCGGCCGAAGCTGCTCCAGCGCGTCCAACGATGCACTCAACATGTGCAGATCCTCCACACGCTCAAGGACCTCGAAGATGCCGGGGATCCACATATCGAGATCACGCTGAAAACAGGCCATGGCTCTGACGGCTGCCGCTCGGACACCAGATGAATCGTCCGCAAGATTCGCTCTCAGCGCCGGGCGGGCCGTGCGTCAGGATGCGAGCCGTCGCACCGAACGCACCGAGGGCCGCAATGCGTACGTCCGCGTCCTGATCGCCGAGCAACTCGGACGTGACACCGAATAGCTGTTCAATTTCGATGACTCGGGCCGACCCCTTCGACGAAACGATGTATTCAAGGGACCGCGCGGCTGCCATCCGTACTTCCGGCTTCACATCCTTGAGCGACCGCATCAGGGCCGAGTTTGCGGCGCGTACCGCGTCGGCGGCCGTGCCGGCTCTCACCGCGTCAGCCACGAGGGACGACAAAGCTTCACACGCCGCGGCGCGGACTTCAGCCTCCGCATCGCTGAGCGCGGCAGTTAGGGGAGGGATCGCAATCGCGCTGTCCCCCACACCCGCTTGTTGGAGAAGGCGAGTCGCGTCCAAGCGCTCGGATAGGCTGCGGGCTTGGAGCCCCCGGGCGATCTCATAGGCAGGGTGTTGGCTCTCCCACAGGTACCGCCCTGCCCAGAATGTGACGCCGCACGTGGCGACCAGCACGATCAGCGTCCGTACCCCCGTCTGCATGCCGCGCCCCTTTTTGGGCTTTGCCTGGGATTCGGACATCTTGGGTTCCGGCTCCGAGAGCCGTTCCGCGCTCATGATGGATGGCCCGCGGTCAGTGAAACAACAGCTTCCTATGGTCTTATGTTATCGGCTTTGAACGCTCCAGGCGACTGGCCACCACATTTGGAGGCAGCGGTTTGATCATTGGTCTTCAGTCTTTGATGCCGTTCAAATATGCTGGTTGCCCGGACGAATACTCGCAGAGATGATCAGGCGGATCTGCGTTCACAGAGGTTGCAGTCGTTCATTTGCCATCGGCATCGGAGACTATTCGTGAGAGTTCAACGTGCGGATCGTTCAAGAATCGCCGGCATTGGATTGGCGTGCCTTGCGCTTGTCTGTTCCCAGGAAGCCCAGGCCCAGGTCAAACTCGAGTACAAGTTTACCGAGGGCGACAAGCTCACCTACAAGTCGACTACGAAGACGAAGCAAGTGTTGACTCTCCAGGGAACGGAGATTGAAACCGAAAGCGACCAAGTGGTCGTCTCGTCGCGAAAGGTCGGTAAGCGGCGCGCCGATTCGAGCACACCGATCGAGGACAAAGTCGAATCGATCCGCGCCGAGTTATCGCTCCCCGGCGGTAACAACCTGACGCTCGACTCGACCAATCCCGACGCCAAAATCGACAATCCGGCCCTCGCCTTCCTAGGCGAAGTGTTCAAGCTGGCCGGCGACGCCAGCTATACGATCGTGCTCGACAACCGGAACAAGGTTCAGGCGATTGAAGGGATCGAAAAGCTGCTGGAAAAGGCCGACAAGCTTAGCCCGCAGGCCCGGGACACGATCGGCGATCGGATGAAAACCGACAAGCTCAAGGTGCGTTTCGAGCAAGAACACGGCAACCTACCGGACGTGCTGTGTCGGCCGGGCGAGCCCTGGGACCGGACCGAGATTCTCGAGGTCGGCAGCGGCCAGACGCTCGTTTTCCAGAAGCGGTACGAGTATGTGGGCACCGAAAAAAAGGGCGACAAGACGCTGGACAAGATTAGCTATAAATGCACCGGTGTGGAGCTCAAGCAAGATCCGGACGCCCAGACGCCGCTCAAGCTCGTCAAAGGCGATCTCAAGGTCGATGAGTCGTCGGGAACTCTGCTCTTCGACCGCGAAAACGGTCGGGTGTTCAGCGCTACGGGTAAAACCCGGATGAAGGGTGATATGATGACTTTCTCATACAACGGCGCCGAACTCCCCGGTGCGCTCGACCTGACGATCGAATCCAAAGCGGAACTGCAGTCGCCAGCACAGTGAAGTGCGTGCCACCTGGGCCCGCTCCCCTCACCCCATCGCTCTCCCCGACGGGGAGAACGTGGCCGAAGGGTGGGGTGAGTGGGTGAATGCCGTCGTCAAACCCTTCATATCCGCCCTTTCCTGCCGTACCATGAAGGCGGCGTGGAGTGCTTGGGCGCGGCTCGTCGCGCCTGGCGCGCACGTTGAGTCACCCGATACACGTCGCTGCCCCGATTGGATTCCCTCGTGAGCAAACCGCGGTCACGCAATTCGCCTGCCGAGCGGCCGGGCAACATCCAGGATCACCCGGCAGGCGCCGGAGTCTTCTCCGAACTCCTACCCCACCTGTGGCGGTTTCGCACCCAGTTTCGCGACGGCCGCGACGCCGATAAGGTCTTGCGATCCGCCTTGAGGCTGGGCAGTGACTTTTTCCGAGCTCACGAAGGCTGTGTGGCAATGCTCCGGCCTGGCGGCGGTGAAGCCAAGATTCTCTTCCCGATGCCGGCGGACAGCTGGTGGGACCGCCAGATGCTGGCGGGGTTTCTCCGAGGAGACGACAAGGTACGCGTTCCCCCCGAGCTCATGCTGGCCCGGATCAGGCGCCATGGGCGAATGTGGGGTGCGCTGGCGGTACGATCCCCAAACGGCTATCACTGGGACGTGCGCCAGGCGTTTTCGTCGATCGGTGCCCTGGCCAACGAGCTCACCGACCAGATCGATCAGGAACGGGTCCGCGAAGTCCGCGCCCGCGTCGATCGCAAGATCCTCGAGCAGAGCCTGCCCAAGCATTTGTTCTACGAAGTTCTCCACGGCATCCGCTCGCTGACGGCCTACGATCACTCGGCGGCCCTCTTGACCTACGACCATGAGGTCGATGGGCTCGAAGTGGTCGCCGAGCAGGTCACGTGGCAAAAGGCGAAAGGCCAGAACGTCGGCCGCAAGCTGCCGATGACGGCCGAAGTACGCGACCAGCTGTGCCGTCCCTTGGTTTGCGGGTTCGATCGCCATGGCGCGATCTGGAACGACTGGACGGGCACCGACGCCACTCCCCTGGCCCATCTGCTCGATTTCGACATGCGAGCCGCCTTGATCGGGCTCGCACCCCGCGAAGGGGCCATTCTGTGCGCACCCCTGGTCACCCGTGCCGGCCTGCTGGGCGTCTTGAAGGTCGCCGCCGTCGAAGCCGGTTCGTTCAGCCAGTACGAAGTCGAGCTGGTTTCCCAGTTCCTCCCGCAGGCGGCTGTGGCCCTGCAAAACGCTCGGCGGGCCGAATCGCTGCAACAAAGAATACTGATCGCCGAGCGCAAGCATGCGATGGCCGACCTGGCACGCGGCGTATCGCACGACGTGAACAATGCACTCGGTGCCGTGCTTCCGCTCGTCCAGCAACTGAGAGCGGAGATCGACCAGGGCATCTTCGACCCGGCCTTGGCCGCGGCAGATCTCGCCCAGTTCGAGCGATCGATCCAGGTCTGTCGCCGCATCTTCGGCGGCATGCTCAATATCGCCCGTGGCTCGGCCAAGAATCTCAGCGAAGTGTCCTTGAGCCATGCCGCCGACAGCGTGCTGGCGATCTTGCGCGAGAGCCTCGATCGTCGCGGAGTCATCGCTGATCGTCGAGATTCCCGCGGACCTACCTCTCTTGAACGGAGTTCAGGCCGACGTGGAGCAACTTTTGTTAAACCTGGTCAGCAATGCCCGCGACGCGTCCCAGGCGGGCGACCGATTGACGATTACAGCCACGCGCGACGGCTCGTCGATCGAGCTGGTCGTTGAAGACACAGGATGCGGCATCCCCAAGGAGCACCTGAACAAGATCCAGGAACCTTTCTTCACGACCAAGACCGACGGCCACGGGCTTGGACTGGCGATCTGCCGGTCGATCGTGGCACAGATGCGCGGCCAGCTTCAGATCGACAGCAACCCGGGAGTGGGAACTCGCATCAGGGCAACGTTGCCCGCGCAGGTGGAGTGTGTCGGATGAATATCGATCCACACGGTGCCCGCATCCTGGTCGTCGACGATGATCCGGGCATACTTCATGCCCTATCGCGCATCCTGGCCCGCAGGCATAAGGTCACCTGCGTCACGTCGGGCCCGGCGGCCCTCGAAGAGGCCCAGCGCCTGCGGCCGGACCTGGCGATCGTCGACATTCGCATGCCGGAAATGACCGGGTTCGAGGTCACCCGCGGCCTCAAGGCCGCACTGCGGGACATCGATGTCATTCTGATGACGGGCAACGCCGAAGAGCCCGATGACAACCTGATCCAGGCCATCGACGAGGGTGCGTTTTACTTCATTCAAAAGCCGTTCGACCGCCGGGTGCTCTTGGCGCTTGTGACCCGATGCCTGGAGCTGCGCCGGCTGCGGGAGGAACGCGAGAAGTTTCTCATCCGGGTCGAACGCGAGCTCGAGGAGGCGCGCCGGTTCCAGCAGAGCCTGCTGCCGCCGCCCGATTTCGAACGCGCGGGCCTGTCGATCCACGCGCGCTACCTCGCCTGCACGGAGCTGGCCGGCGATATCTACGACTACGTCATGGCAAGCGACGGCACGGTCGCTCTCTTGATCGCGGATGTGGTGGGCCACGGCACGTCCGCGGCGATGATGACCGCAGTCGTCAAGGCGGCGTTCCGGGCATCGCATGGCGATGATTTCGAACCGCGTGCCGTAGTCGAGCGCGTGCAAGAAGGCATTCGCGACTTCGAGCCTGAGCGATTCGTCACCCTCTGTTGTGCGCGGCTGGATACGAAGAGCCACGAGTTGACTTACGTCAACGCCGGCCACCCTCCGCCGATCATACGCACACGCCTCGCCAACGCCCCTGCTTCTCGAATCCACCGCCCCTATCCTAACGTCGGCCCTGAGTGACCTGCCGTGCGAGCAGGCGACTGTGCGGTTCGAGCCCGGCAACTCGATTCTCCTTTACACCGACGGCGTCACGCGAGGCTTGGGGGCCGACAGACATGTTCGGCTACGAACGGCTGGTTGCCGCAATGATGCGCAGCGATCGCCGAGGCACTGAAATTCTGGATGGGATTCTCGAGGAAATGGCAGCCTTTACGGGATCTAAGGTTCATCAGGATGACGTCACCCTTTTGACGCTGGATCTGGCGTAAGATACGCCATTTCGTAGAAGATCGATGCCATTTATCGCTCGTAGTTGGGCCGCTGAGTCGATAAATAGTGATTCGAACGGCGATCTCGGGCCAGTTGTTGGCCCAGCGGACGGAATGGAAGCACCACTGCCAGCGCGAGAGTGCAATGTCGGGGAAATCGCGCCCACAATGGATAATCTTGGTATCGGGAAACGTGAGCCGAATCCAGCCGAGCAAGCTTTCGTTGTCCGGCACGTTATCAACGGCAGACCGAACAATGGCGCCGCGGCGCCAATGTCGCTGAGGTAAATCCCACGCTCGCGGTGAGGCCCGATGAATTCGCGGACTGAGCGCCGCGGATGCGTCAGTTCCTGGAATACTGATCTGATTGGAAGGCTTCCTGAAGACCGCGTTGGTGGATGTCAGTTCGCCCGCGCCATGGACCGCTGGTGCGAGGCAAGGATCTGCTCGGTGGGCGCGGTTCCGGAACGCAGTAAGCCTACGACGAAAATTGGCTTGAGCTCGAGTGGCCTTTACCTTCTAGGAGCAACTTGGTCGGATATTTCGGTTGCTTCAAACACGCCGACGACCAGAAGATCGGCCTCGATCTCGATGACCGGGCGAAGGTGAACTGCGGCAGGCTCGGCGACCTGTCGGCCGAGTCGCAGGCCATCAAGGACGGGAGCGAAGAAGAGTAAATGGGAATGCACCGAATCAGCGACATCAAGGTTGAGAATTTCAAGTCCCTCGTCGATTTCGAGATGCGCCTACCTAAGTTCAGTTGCCTAATCGGACTGAATGGCTCAGGAAAGTCCACGGTCTTGCAGTTCGTGGACTTCTTGCCACAACTCGTGCGTGGGGAGATGAAAGAGTGGCTTGCAGAACGCAACTGGAAGTCTGGTGAACTCAAGTCGAAACTGTCGCGGAAGCAGAATATCGCATTCTGCATTCGTTTCTGCGACAAGCACGGCGAACCAGCGGGATTTTGGGATGCTGTGTACAGTACATCAAAATACCAATGTACCGAGGAGCGGATTAAACTGCCGGATTTCTCGCTTCAGACGACCAGTGACGAGATCGAGGTAGTCTGCACTAAGAAATCGCCGCCGAAGGAATGGAAAGACTGGAAGTCGCAAATCACGTTCAGCTTCGAGGGATCGATTCTCTCGTCGCTCAAGGAAGACTTGCTTCCAAGAAGCATTCTGGAATGCAAGGAACGCCTCGGTGAGATAAAGTCTCTTGACCTGCTTGCACCAGGTTATTTACGGCAACGAACTCGTGAGTCCTCGGGAACGCTGGGTCTGGGCGGCCAAAACCTGGCGTCCTTTCTACACGAGATGAGCGAACCCAAGAAACGGAAGCTGATTGAGCTTCTTAAAGACGCATATCCCCGTCTTGAGACACTCGATACCAAGTCGCTTCGTTCCGGATGGAAGCAGATTGAGATCACCGAAAGCTACCCAGGGCCGGAATCAGGACTGTTTCCGGAGATGACGACCGAGGCTCGTCATATCAATGACGGGATGTTGCGAATCATAGCCATCTTGGCCGAACTGCAGTCGGAAAATTGGTTTTTGCTATTTGACGAAATCGAGAATGGCATCAACCCGGAATTGGTTGAGTTTGTCATCAACATGCTCGTTAAGGCCAATCAGCAAGTTCTGGTCACGACGCACAGCCCGATGATTCTGAACTACCTTGACGACGCCGTGGCTGAGAAAGGAGTCATTTATCTGTACAAGACTGCGAGAGGCCACACGGAATCGATCCCGTTCTTTTCAATCCCCTCTCTCAAGAAGAAGCTGGAGGTTATGGGGCCAGGCGAGGCATTCGTGGATACGAACTTGACCGAGCTTGCCGATGAGATTGCCGAGATCCCGAAAGAGGCAATGTGAAATGTTCTTCCTCCTAAGTGGCGAAGGCGGCACCGACATCGGCGCCGGCAGAGGGAATGCCGCGATTTGCGAAAGCGACGACTTCCTCGCTGGGCCGATGGCAGTCGTCGTGGACAAAATCGTTGAAGCTAAACACAACTACTGTCTACTTGATGGGGCGTGCGGCTTCATTCCTGAACGCATTGTCGCCGATCGAGCACGTGAACTCAAAGCAATAAGAAAGCGACTTGGTTTGCCGGGAAAGAAGCAGCCCAAGGAGACTCGCTATTTCTTCAACAATGCCCGAATACTCGCTCGCTTCGCAAAGGAGAAGTCCGCGGCTCTCGGGCACGATGTCGTGGCAGTTTTATTTCGTGATTCAGACGGCACCGCATCGGCAGGACGTGGGGAATGGGATCACAAGCGGCAGTCCATGTTGGATGGCTTTGGGGAAGAAGGGTTCGGTCGCGGCGTTCCCATGATTCCAAAGCCCAAATCCGAAGCATGGTTGATCTGTGCTTGGAAAAAGCACCCTTACCATAAATGTCAGTCGTTGGAAGACAGATCCGGCAATGACAACTCCCCAAATTCGCTGAAGGGAGAGCTCGGCGAAATCATGGACGGCGAAGTGGCTCGTGAATCCTTGTACGAAAAGGTTCGGCAGTCTTTCGAGATCGACCGAATCACGATGCTGAGTTTTCAGAAGTTTCGGCAGCGCCTTGAGGAAGTGATCGATTGAACACAAAAGGCGAAGTGTGTGACGAATGAGCGTCCTCAATCAGATTCACTTGGCGCTGGAATGCCTTCTCTAGGCGGAAGGGGCCGATCCTCACCGAATTGCTCGCCGAGTTGCGAACAAGGTTCGATTCAGAACATCTTGATTCGTCGTTTAAGCTGATGGGAGTACAATGATATACGATATGGCGAACGATGTAGGAAAGCGAAATCTCATACCGACGTCGCTTGTCAGCGGCAGAGTCCGTAACGGTGAAACGACACCAAGGGGATACGCCGAACGTGGATGTCTAACCTCGCAAGATGTCCGAGATCATGAAGGAAATGTCGGAGATTCTGCTGCGCCGCCCCAGAAAAGCTCCAACTTCTGAAGCCATCGGTCGAGCGAAAATCGGATCGGGCATTGGTGCTTGTAGTAAATAATTATATATATAATAAGATTAAAGTGAGAGTAATACAACAGAAAAGTGTCGACTTCCGCGAACGCCGCCGGCCGCGGGCGAGGCAGCGCGTCGGCGCCTTGTCCCTCGCCCCGGTCCAGGATATGCAAGCGGTTCTGCCGTTTATGCACTCCGGCGCGGTCCTTCAACTGGCTATATAGCACGATCGCGATCTTCTGCCCAATTGACAGAGGGCGGCTTTTCAGACAGGTTTGATGAAGGTTCATTACTCAAGACTCGGAGAAACGACATGTCCACCGAAGCCAAATGCCCATTCCAACACGCCGCCGGCGGCGGCACGTCGAATCGCGACTGGTGGCCGAACCAGTTAAGGCTCGATCTCCTGCACCAGCATTCCTCCAAGTCCAATCCCATGGGCGAGGACTTCAACTACGCGGAGGAGTTCAAGAGCCTTGACCTGGCGGCGGTGAAGAAAGATCTCGCGGCGCTGATGACCGACTCGCAGGACTGGTGGCCGGCGGACTTCGGCCACTATGGCCCTTTGTTCATTCGCATGGCGTGGCACAGCGCCGGCACCTACCGCATCGGTGACGGCCGCGGCGGCGGCGGCCGGGGCCAGCAGCGCTTCGCGCCGCTCAACAGTTGGCCGGACAACGTCAGCCTGGACAAGGCGCGTCGTCTGCTCTGGCCGATCAAGCAGAAGTATGGCCGGAAGATTTCCTGGGCCGACCTGATGATCCTGGCCGGCAACGTTGCGCTCGAAACGATGGGCTTCAAGACGTTCGGTTTCGGCGGCGGGCGCGAGGACATCTGGGAGCCGGATCAGGACGTCTATTGGGGCACTGAGACGACCTGGCTGGGGGGCGACATTCGCTACGCGCACGGCTCCGAGGGTGTCGAAAAAAATGGCGCGGTCCTTGTATCCGACGACACCGCCGACGGGAAAATGCACAGCCGCAACCTCGAGAATCCGCTGGCCGCGGTGCAGATGGGCCTGATTTACGTCAACCCCGAAGGTCCGGACGGCAATCCCGATCCGGTCGCCGCGGCGCAAGACATCCGCGACACCTTCGGACGCATGGCGATGAACGACGAGGAAACGGTGGCGCTCATCGCCGGCGGCCATACCTTCGGCAAGACCCACGGCGCCGCCCCTGCGTCGCACGTGGCCCTTGAGCCCGAAGCGGCCGGCCTCGAGGATCAAGGGCTGGGCTGGAAAAACAGCTTCGGCACGGGCAAAGGCGGTGACGCGATCACCAGCGGCCTGGAAGTCACCTGGACCACCACGCCCACGAAGTGGAGCAACGACTTCTTCGAGAACCTGTTCGGCTACGAATGGGAGCTGACGAAGAGCCCGGCTGGCGCGAATCAGTGGAAACCGAAAAATGGCGCAGGCGCCGGCACGGTGCCGCATGCCCACGACCCGTCCAAGCGAATCGCGCCGTCCATGCTGACCACGGACCTGTCACTGCGGGTCGACCCTGGCTTACGAAAAGATCTCGCGGCGCTTCATGGAAAACTCGGCGGAATTTGCCGACGCGTTCGCCCGGGCATGGTTCAAGCTGACGCACCGCGACATGGGCCCGCGCGCACGCTATCTCGGCCCGGAAGTTCCTGCGGAAGAACTCATCTGGCAGGACCCCATCCCCGCGGTAAACCACAAACTGATCGATGCGCAGGACATCGCCTCCCTGAAGGGCAAGATCCTGGCTTCCGGCCTGTCCGTCTCGGAACTGGTTTCCACCGCCTGGGCATCGGCGTCCACGTTCCGTGGCTCCGACAAGCGCGGCGGCGCGAACGGCGCCCGCATTCGCCTGGCGCCGCAGAAGGATTGGGAAGTCAACCAGCCCGCCCAACTGGCCAAGGTGCTTGAAAGCATTGGAAGGCATTCAGACCGCGTTCAACAGCGCCCAGTCCGGCGGCAAAAAGGTCTCGCTGGCCGACCTGATCGTTCTGGCCGGTTGCGCAGGCGTCGAGCAAGCGGCGAAGAACGCCGGCCACGAGGTCACGGTTCCCTTCACGCCGGGACGCATGGACGCCTCGCAGGAGCAAACCGACGTAGACTCGTTCGCCGTGCTCGAACCCATCGCCGACGGCTTCCGCAATTACCTCAAAGGCAAATACACCGTGCCGGCCGAAGCGCTGCTGATCGATAAGGCACAATTGCTGACCCTGACCGCGCCCGAAATGACGGTGCTCGTGGGCGGCATGCGCGTCCTGAAGACCAACGTTGGAGGATCGCAGCACGGCGTCTTCACCAAGCGACCGGAGGCGCTGACCAACGACTTCTTCGTGAACCTGCTCGACATGAGCACGGAGTGGAAGCCGGTCTCGAAAGACGCAGACGTGTTTCGAAGGCCGTGATCGCAAAACGGGCGAACTGAAGTGGACCGGCACGCGTGTCGATCTCGTCTTCGGTTCGAACTCCCAGCTCCGCGCCCTGGCTGAAGTCTACGGAAGTTCCGACGCGGAGAAGAAGTTCGTCCACGACTTCGTCGCGGCCTGGAACAAGGTGATGAACCTTGATCGCTTCGACCTCGCCTGATTGTGAGATAAGCAACGCCTGGCGCCCAACTCAGTGGCGCTCATGGATGGCGTCGGCAGGGATGGTGTTTCGCCGCATCGCCGAGGTCAAATCCGGCGGAATCCGCGGGCATGCGCAGCTGATAAACCGCGAGTGACGTGAAGAACGCTGCGATGACAACGCCAACGTCAAACGGAAGTCCCCGCCCGTACCGCGCTCTTCATCGGTTCCCGCTGCGCATGACTCAGCCCGAAGGAATGAAGACGACTAACTATGTATATGGCGTTGACAACTTAAATGGCTATGACGCCTGGGCACTGTTCAAAGCTTGCGCTGCGGGCGATATGCCAAAGGCGAACCGGCTCTTGGCGAAGGACCGGCGACTGGTCAACGCGCAGTACTGGTATCAGTTTCCCATCCACATGGCGGTGCGCGAGGGACATGCGCAGATCGTTAAGCTATTGCTGGATCACGGCGCCGACGCAGGCCAATCACGATTTACCTACAATTGGAAATAATGCGCTTCATTGGAGCGTAATCACCCGGCAATTGAGTTTGCTCGGGCGATTCGTCGAGCTTGGAACGCCGATCGACGCGAAGCGCGCCGACGGACAAACTCCGGTGCTTCTCGCAACAAATGGCGCCACGGATTATTGGTATCGTGCCACTCGTGGCTGGTCGCATCCTTCCATCCGAAATGCGTCCGTAATGATTGGCAACCTGCTCGCCAACGGAGCCAATTACACGATTTCCGTGGCCGCAGCCGTTGGGGACCAGGAACGCGTCGAGCAACTCTTAAAAAAAGATGACGACCTGACCAGGCGTCTCGATTCGGCGCGAGTCAGCCCCTTATCCTATGCGGCCCGGGAAGGCCACCTGCACTTAGTCCGCCTATTGCTCGAGCACGGCGCCGATCCGAACATTCCGGAGGAAGGGGGTTGCGACGGCCTGGCACTGTTTTGGGCCTGCTATTGCATGAGCGTGCAAGAGATGAAGCGAGCCATTCGAGAAGGCCATCAGGTGGTCCGCCACGAAGAGTTTCTCGGCAATGTGCTGGGCAAGTGCAACGCCGAGCTGATCGACTCTATCTGGACTCGAACCCGGCCGTTGTGGATCGCTGGCCCGGCGGTTATCCGAGGTCGGCCTCACTCGTCCGCAAGTTGCTTGCTCGTGGTCTTGATCCCAATCGACCCGACTGGCTGGGCAGGACGTTTCTCCATGCCTGCGCCGAGAACGGTGATCGGACCATCGCGGGATTGTTTCTTGACGCCGGCGCCGACATCAACGCCCGAGGTCTCGAGTTCCACGAAACGCCACTGGCCGCGGCAATTCGTTTCGTGCCATGGTGCAAGGAAACAGATCGATCGAAGCTGCCCGAGCGCCGGCTACGGATGGTCGAGTTCCTGCTCAAGCGCGGTGCCGCCACCGACTTGCCGGGTGACGAGCCGTGGGCGACACCACTGGCATGGGCGAGGAAACTTGGACTTGGCGAGATCGAGGAGGTTCTCCTGAAGCACGGGGCGACATGATGATACGGGGGCCTGGCTGCACAACTCATTGGTCCGCTATCCAAGGCCTCTGACCAGCTTGTCGGCAAGAATGAATTCCACCATCTTTCGGCGCGGGGAGCCTAATGGACATGTAGCGCATCGCGAGCAGTTTTGCGGTGGCTAACGGTCTTGGCAGCGTAAACCCATTAACGCACTGTCGAAAGGGTCGCGGCTTCATCGAGCGGCCGACGACAACCATCCCGATGACTCCCATACCGAGCATCACCATCGAGGCCGGCTCTGGCACCGACGAGATCGTGATCGTGGCGATGAGGTCGGTACTCGTCGGAATATGGGAAATCGTATAGCCGGCTACTGTGGTGAGGCCGTCGATGCTCTGCAAGAAGGCTGGCGCACCCGGCTCACTGAATAACGATGTGATCGCTCCATTTGTGATTTGGGTCCCACTCCCTGGAACTTGGTTCTCGATGAAGGTGAGAGCCGTCGTGGTGCTCTGAACCTCCGTGTCCGAATCCCAGATGCCAGATCCAAAAATCTGAATCGTCGTCGTCCCCTTGAAGCTGCCATTCGCATTGAAGATCTGGAGTGGAGTTGCATTCCCCAGGAAGAAGTCGTTCGAGGGTACGAACATTCCGGCGTAGCTCAGGAATCGGTCGACACCCGGATTGCTGACGCTGAGAATCGTCGAGTTTGACTGTCCCGGCAAGTACTGCTTCACCTCGCGCCCGGACGTTAAGGTTGTATCAACGCCGACATTCTGAGACTCGAAAAGGCTGCTCAATGGGGCGGTGTTGCCAAACTGCGCCAAGGTGGTGATCGCCGAACTCGCCGAACTACCAGGCGTGAAGGTGGTGAATGAACCGTTCTGGACACCAAACCATATTGGAGCCAGGGCAAATCCGCCACTCGGCTGATCGTTGGTCACCGTGATCAGGACATCACTGCCACGAGCCGGGGCTGCGACCAAAGCGGCAGCCAGCGCTGCGCCGATCTGAAGCAAAATCCAGGGAGATACATTGCGCATTACGTCATCACTCCGTGCGAAGGTGTGTAAACAAGACTCCATGCAATCGCGGATCGTTCCGTCCGCTTCCGACTTAGTCGGTGAGACTGCCGCGGCGTTACAACCTGACCGTGAGAATTCCGGAATCGTCGGCGATCAACGTCATGAATCTCCGTTGATAACAATGGCTTTCATGATCGGCACGGGGTCAAAAGTTTGCCTTGCGCGATCTCTCAGGTATCATTTGACCGGATCAACGTGGCCGACCGGGCCAGCGCGAGTTAACGTAGCGAGAAATCATGAGCGCCCGTCAGATACCGCACGCCGACGATTCCGGGATGCGCTCATCGGCCGATGATGCCGACCTGTGGCTGGTTCAGCACGGAGACGCGTTGTACCAGTACGCACGATCAAGGGTCGGCAACAGGGAAGTTGCAGAAGACCTGGTGCAAGACGCCTTGCTCGCAGCGCTACAATCGCGAGATCAATTCCAGAGTCGGGCGACGATCCGCACCTGGCTCGTATCCATCCTCCGACATAAGATCGTTGATTTCTATCGGCGTGAGATGTTATCAGAGCCCGTCGAAAAAGCCGATTCAACTGGGAAACCGGATGTGGTGATCCGACGCTATTTCGGGAGCAACGGCCTCTGGAAGAAAAGCGTTGCATCCTGGAAGACACCGGACCGGGCGCTGGAAGAACGCGAGTTCTGGATCGTACTCGACCGTTGCATGAGTCGTTTGCCTCGTCCGCTGGCCGCGGTCTTCATTCTGCGTGAACTCGAAGAAATCGACGCCGGGGAGCTCTGCCGGATGCTTGCCTTAAGTGCAGTCAATCTGCGCGTGCGACTGCACCGCGCCCGAATCCTGCTCCGCGAATGTCTGGAAACACACTGGTTTGCCGAATCGCCCAGCGGGTCGAGGAGGACCCCATGAATCGTTTAAAGAGCATCCAACGAATCTTGACCCTCCGCTGCGAGGAGGCCTCGGAGTTATCGTCGCGGGAGTTGGACGAAGAACTGACCGCGCCTGGATCGTGCGGCACTCTTCTGCCACCTCCTGTTGTGCCGCTCCTGCCGGCGGTTTTGCAAGCAGATTCGCACCATTCGGCTGGCACTCCGATCTCAAAATCATATCTTCATGAATTCCAGCACGAACGATGCCCTCCTCTCGCCTGAGGCGAGGATTCGCATCGCCCTGCGCTCCACGAAGTGGGCCGCGATCAAACGGACGCCGACACGTATCCCGAGTAAGGGCCAGGGATCGGGCCTTGAGTCCGTACTTCCACTCACACTCCAAAATGATCGTCGAAAAAAAACCGTGCCATTCAGGCCGTCGCCGGCAACATCATGGGCAGTGCGGCTTGTTGGCGCACCGAGGACTCATTGGCGATGGCCATTTCAAGACTCAAGACCGCCCTGGGGCATACTCGACCGGCTGTTCACCGCGGGCTCGTTCGTCGGCCTAGCGGACGGCCAACTGCTGGAGCGATTCCTCTCACACCGGGACGAGGACGCCTTCGCGATGTTGGTCGAGCGGCACGCGCCGATGGTGATGGCGGTCTGCCGCCGGTCGCTCAAGAATCCCGGCGAGGTCGATGACGCGTTCCAGGCCACGTTCCTGATCCTCGCCCGGCGGCCCGGGTCGGTCCGGGGGCGCGACTCCTTGGGGGGGTGGCTTTACGGCGTGGCGCGTCGGGTCTGTCTCCTCGCCAACCGCGCGGCAGCTCGCAGGAGAAGGCACGAACGGAGGGCAGCCGAGTTGAGGGCGGTCGAGGCCGTTATCGATATGGCTCACGATGACCGATGGCCAGAGATCTATGATGAGATCGACCGGCTCCCTGCGACCTATCGTCTGCCGGTCGTGCTTTGCGTGCTGGAGGGGCGGACCAGGGCGGAAGCCGCGGCCCAGCTCGGCTGGACCGAGGGCTCAGTTCGCGGGCGACTGGGGCGCGCCAAGGAGCTGCTCCGCTCCAGGCTCGTCCGTCGCGGATTCGAGCCGGCTGTCGCATTGGCGGCGCTACTCAACGAACGCGCCTCTGCGGAGATGGTACCGAGGGCTTTGATTGAGCGGACGGCTTACTCCGCATCGCGGGCGGCGGCGGGGATGGTCTCGGCATCGACGGCCGCCCTCTGCCGGGAGGTGCTAAGGACGATGCTCATGACCAAGTTGAAGCTGGGAGCTGTTGCGTTGTTGGCTGCCGGGGGAATCGGCTGGGGTATTGCCGGCGTGACGGCCACCCAAGACCAACAGCCGATGAAGCGTTCCTCGCCGGTGGCCGGAGGGCGGCCAGGGGAATCCGCGGCTACCTTCGGCCACGCAGACGCCGGTGCAGCCGAACTCCGGCGCGACGGTGACCGTCCGGGTCCTCGACCCCGACGGCAAGCCCGTCGCGGGGGCGACCGTGTACCGGTCCCACCCCGAGCCCGATCCCGTCAATGACTTTCGCAAGCGATACGCCCCGCGGGACGAAGGGCGCGGTCCTGCTGACCCGCACGGGCCCCGACGGCTCGTTCCGCCTGTCGCCGGGGGACGTGAAGGCCGCCCGGGACGGATCGGCCCAGCTCGTGGCCATGGCCGAGGGATACGGGCCGGCGTTCCTGGAGCCGGCGGGCGGCGACGCCGCGCCGGTGCTCCGCCTCGCCAGGGACGACGTGCCGATCCGAGGGCGGGTGATCGACATCCAGGGCCGGCCCGTCGCCGGGGCCACGATCCAGGTCGTCGGCATCCTCCGGCCCAGCTCCGGCACGCTCGACGAGTGGCTCGATGCCCTGAAGAAGGAGAGAGCCGCCTACCCGGCCCTGTCCAGGATGCTCCGATCATGGTCCGGCGACGACATCCCGGCGCTGTTCCCCGCGGTCGTGGCCGACCGCGAGGGACGGTTCACGCTCAAGGGGGTCGGCCGCGAGCGGATCGCCGCGTTGCTCGTCGGCGGTCCGGGCATCGAGACGCTCTTCGAGTACGCCGCGACCCGGGACATGCCGGCGGTGAAGGTCCCGCCCCATGAGCGGCCTACAGTGCCCAATCGCGACGTCGTGTTTCACGGCGCCGCGCCCGACCTCGCGGCCGGCCCCGGCCTGGAGATCGTCGGGACGGTCCGCGACAAGGACAACGGCCGGCCGCTGGCCGGCATCACCGTGCAGACGACGATGCCCTTCGGCAATCCGTTCCGCTACTTCAAGACGACCACCGACGCACGGGGCGATTACCGGCTCTCGGGGTTACCCCCGAAGAACGTCTTCGGCGAGGACCAGGAGCTCCTGGCCGTCGCGAAGGAGGGGCCGCCCTACGTCCCGTCGCTCCAGCACGTCGGCGACGCACCCGGGTCCGCCTCGGTCCGCAAGGACTTCGCCCTGAGGCGCGGCGCCTGGGCGCGCGGGCGGGTCATCGATCGCTCGACCGGCAGGCCGGTCCCTGCGGAACTCAATTACTTCATCCTCGAGGACAATCCGCACGTGAAGGACTACCCGGGGTACGGCACGCTCCGGTCCTGAGGCCGTTCCAAACCGACGAGAACGGTGCATTCCAGATCGCGGTCATCCCCGGCCGGGGCATCCTCGGCGCCTGGGCCCCCGGGCCCTACCGGTTGGGAGCCGGGCTCGAAAACATCAAGGGACGGGACTCGCGGGGGCTCGAGGTCGTCGCTGCGCTACCCAACGAGATCATACCGTCGAACTTCAACACCCTCATCGAGATCGATCCCAGGCCGGGGAAGAGTCGGTCACGGTCGACATCGGGCTCGACCGCGGCCGGACGCTCAAGGGCAAGCTCGTCGGCCCCGACGGCGAGCCGGTGGCCGGCGCCTGATGATCGGCGCGGAGGACTACTACCAGAGATGGTCCGAGCGACCGCTTCCCACGGCCGAGTTCGAGGTGCACGCGCTCGGGACCCAGCGGAAGCGCGGGCTGCTCTTCTATCACGAGGCGAAGCACCTCGCCGGGGCCTATGTGATCAAGCCCGATGAGGCGGGCCCCCTGACCGTCAGGCTCGAACCGTGCGGGACCCTGTCCGGCCGGCTCGTCGATCGCGGCGGCCTGCCGCAGGCCGGGGCCCTGTTGACCTGCAACCGCCCGATCCTCTTCGACGGAGGACGGAGACGGAGTTCGACAAGGGGGCCCTCCCGCTCGTCCATGAGGACCGACAAGGACGGGCGGTTCCGGATCTCCGGACTGGTCCCCGGCCTGAAATACACCCTGACCGCCTTCAAGGACAGCCGGTTCGCCGGCAGGGCGGCCGCGGACGTGAGCATCCGGGCGGGCGAAGTCAAGGAGCTGGGCGACTTCAAGGCGGGAGGATTGAACTGACGACCGGAGCGTGGACCATGAGTCATCCCGACAACAGCCCCCCGGGGGGCTACTGGGCCCCTTACCGGCCGACGCCCGAATCGCCCTGGGACCTCCGCCGCGTCGTCCACCTCCACCGCCGGGCGGGGTTTGCCGCGACCGGCGAGGAGCTGAGGCGCGACCTGGAAGATGGCCCGGAGGCGAGCGTCGACCGGCTCCTGGCCGGCCGGATGCTCCCCGCCGGGGCCGCCGCCGAGTTCGAACGGGCCTCGACGGCGATCGCCGAGGCGGCGGTCGCGATTCGCGCCATCCGGACCGCCTCAAGGCGTGGTGGATCTTCCGCATGCTGCTCGGCCCCGACCCGCTGGGCGAGCGGCTCTCGCTGATGTGGCACAACCACTTCGCCACCGGCAACCAGAAGGTCAACGACCTGGCCGCCATGCGGCGGCAGAACGACCTCTTTCGCAGATACGCCCGGGCCCCGTTCGGCGAGCTCCTGGACGCCGCGATGCGCGACCCGGCCCTGCTCTATCTGGCTCGACGCCCCGGCCAATCGCAACGGGCACCCGAACGAGAATCTCGGCCCGCGAGCTGATGGAGCTGTTCACCCTCGGCATCGGCCACTATTCCGAGGGCGACGTGAAGGAGGCCGCGCGGGCCCTCACCGGCTGGACCGTGGCCGACGGCGCGTTCCTCGAATACGCCGCGAACCATGACCCGGGCGAGAAGACGATCCTCGGCCAGTCCGGGAAGTGGGCCGGCTCCGACCTCATCCGGCTGCTGCTGGAGCATCCGGCCACGGCGCGGCGGCTGGCCGGCCGGCTCTGCGAATCGTTCATGGGCGAGGAGAGCGTCCGTTCGCAGGACCTGGACGAGCTGGCCGAGTGGTCTGCGCGCGCATCACCTCGATATCGGCTGGGGCGTCGCGACGATCCTGCGATCGAGCGCCTTCTTCGCGGCGGCGAACCTCGGCACGCGGGTCGTGGGACCGGTCGAGTTCGTCGTCGGCGCGGTGCGGGCGCTGGGTTGCATCGACCCGGCGCCGAGCCCCATGCTGCTGGCCGACTGGGCGACCCGAATGGGCCAGGACCTGTTCTACCCCCCGAACGTCGGCGGCTGGGCCGGGGGGCGCTCCTGGCTCAGCTCGCGCGGGATGATCGCCCGGATGAATTTCGCGACCGCCCTGGCCTCAGGACGCGAGCTCGGCATGGCCGAGCCCCCCGATGCACTCCGCCTGGCCGGACCGGCCGGCGGCGCATCGAGCCTCGATCGGGTCGTCGGATCGCTGGCGGAACTCCTGCTGGGGGCCGACCCCGGCGCGGGCTGGCGCGATCGGATCACCCGCCTCGCCGGAGCCGGCTCGCCGTCTCTCGCCGATTCCGCACGGCGGGCGGTCGCAATGATCCTGTCGTCGCCCGAAGCTCAACTGGCTTGACTGATTGACCCTGATTCCCGGACGAAGGGAGCCGTTTCATGCTCACGCGTCGCGATTTCGTGAAGACCTCACTCCGCGGCGCATCGCTCTTCGCGGTGGCGCCGGCCGTACCCGGGTTCCTCGCCGCGACGGCACGGGCCGCCGCGCCGGTGCAGGATGCCCGCGTCCTGGTGGTCGTCCAGCTCGACGGCGGCAACGACGGCATCAACACGGTCGTCCCCTACAAGGACGAGGGCTATGCCAAGAGCCGCAAGGCCCTCCGGCTGTCCGCCGATAAGCTGCACAGGCTCAACGACGCGGTCGGCCTCCACCCGAGCCTCACCGGCGCCGCCAAGTTGTTCGAGCGGGGCGAGCTCGCGATCGTGCAGGGGGTCGGCTATCCCAACCCGAGCCGGTCGCATTTCCGGAGCATGGCAATCTGGCAGACCGCGCGCCGCGACCCGGAAGAGCACGGCGGGCCCGGTTGGCTGGGGCGTGCCTTCGACGAGCGGCTCGAGGCGCAAGACGCCTCGGGCACCACCTTCGTGGGCAAGGGCCAGCCACCCGCCGCGCTGATCGGGCGGCGCAGCATCCCGGCGACACTCGAGAGTCTCGACGACCTGGCCCTCAAGGGCGGGCCCGACGCGCGGGGTAATCGGCGAAGTTCCTGACGGAGATGACGTCAACGCGTTCGTCCGCCGGACGGCGCTCGACGCCTACGCCGCCGCAGATAGCGTGGCCAAGTTGATCCGTGCCGAAAGTCGGGAGGATGGGGGACCGAGCAATGACCTCCGCGGACGGCTGTCGCTCATCGCCCGGCTCATGAAATCCGGCGCCCGGCGCGCGTCTATTACACCCAGCACGGCAGCTACGACACGCACGCCGGTCAACTTCGACCGCACGCGAGCTTGCTCCTCGAGCTATCCGATGCGTTAGCTCGTTTCCAGGACAACCTGGCTGAGTCCGGCTTGGCCGACCGCGTGCTGGTACTGTGCTTCAGCGAGTTCGGGCGGCGAGTGCACGAAAACGCCTCGGGCGGGACGGACCACGGCACGGCCGGGCCCGTCTTCCTCGTCGGGAAGCACGTGCGGGCCGGACTGGTCGGTGAGACCCCGAGCCTCCTCGACCTCGAGGACGGCGACCTGAAGATGGCCGTCGACTTCCGGCGGATCTACGCCGCCGTGCTCCAGGACTGGCTGGCGCTGTCGGCGGCCGGCGCGCTCGGCGGGCGGTACGACCCGCTTCCCGTGATCCGGACTTAGCGGCCCGCTCGACGGGTACCTTACCAATTCGTTCCAGGTGACGGATCGAATCGCCGTACCGACGCCTACGGAGGCCCGCTAGAGCAGCGCACCCGCTTCGCGCAAGAACGCCCCTAGCCCGAGCGTAACGGAGTGGTTCACATTCTCTCTTCAAGTCGGAGCGGTCGAGCTGCGAGCCGCGCAACGCTTACTTGTGCGGTTCACGCGGCGAGATTTGTCCCAACCGATCGAAGGAGTAGGAAGTCCGGTGATTGACAAGCCGACTTTGGCCCGTCAATATCAACACGTTCTCGTTAGCGAATCAAAAGTTCCGCAAAATAGCCGCAATTCACGGTAAAGATCGAGCTAATCCCTGAAAGAGCTTATGAATCTTGCACTTCGCCGCGGCAAGCTGGACGACGCGAAGGTGTGTGGCGTGATCTGCTACGAGGCGTTCAAGACGATTGCGGAGACACATCATTTCACGCCAGACTTCCCGTCGGTTGACGTGCCGGTTGAGCTGCTGACTTGGATGTTGGGTCAGGCCGGTTTCTACGGCGTCGTGGCCGAACTTGACGGCAAGGTAGTCGGCAGCAACTTCCTCGACGAACGTAACTGCATCGCCGGTGTCGGGCCGATTACCGTCGATCCCAGCGTCCAGCACAAAACGATCGGGCGACAATTGATGGAGGACGTCCATCATCGCGCCGCGCAGAAGAGTTTCCCTGGTGTGCGCCTGATACAGGCCGGCTATCACATGCGTTCGCTCTCCCTGTATGCCAAGCTCGGTTACGACGTCCGCGAACCACTCGCCTGCCTCCAAGGTCCGGCCATCAACCACGTGATGGCCGGGTATGGCGTCCGACCGGCCACCCCAGGCGACCTCGAGGCCTGCAACCGCGTCTGCCGGCAAGTCCACGGCCATGATCGCGGTGGGGAACTGCTCGACGCGGTGAGGCAAGGCGCAGCCAGCGTCGTCGAGTACGACGGACGTATTACCGGCTACGCCACAACCCTCGGTTTCTTTGGACACGCCGTCGGCGAGAGCAACAGCGAACTCCAAGCCTTGATCGGCGCGGCCCAAACATTTGCCGGCCCCGGCTTTCTCTTGCCGATTCGTAACACAAAACTGTTCCGCTGGTGCTTGCAGCGCGGTTTGCGCGTCACGCAGCCCATGACTCTCATGAGCATCGGCCTGTACAACGAGCCCGCGGGAGCATTTTTGCCATCGGTCGTATATTGAAGGGAATTTGGTGAAATTCGCCCAACCATTCGATGATCCGAACGCGGGCTTGCGCCCGCGTCCGTCGGATCGACCGAAGCCACGTCGGTTCAATCGACTTCGGTGCGTGGACATCGAATCGAAAACCGTTTCTGACGCCTCGACACGCGAGGCAACCCCGCATGGGCCGTGGTGGCGAGACGGCCATCACCACCTGCTTGCATCGGCTGGCGCTCGCAATTCATCCGCCGCGCTGTCAAGAATAAGAACTGCGCCAGTGAGGCCACACTGCCTTCACGCCGCGTATTCTTGGGCGGATGTGATCACAGCTCGCTAACAACGAGTAACTCCCACATGAGAATCGCCACACCTTTCCTCCTCGCTCTTGCCACGTGTAGCAGTCCGGCGTGCGCAGTTGAGGCCAAGCCGAACATCGTTTTCATCCTGGCTGATGACCTTGGATACGGCGATCTCGGCTGCTACGGGCAGACGAAGATCAGGACGCCCAATCTCGACCGCATGGCCGCCGAAGGGATGCGGTTCACGAACTTGTACGCTGGCTGCACCGTCTGTGCGCCGAGCCGTTGTACATTGATGACAGGTAAACATCTGGGCCACGCGACAGTGCGCGACAATATGCAGCGCAAACCGGGCGCTGAAGGTCAGCACCCGATGGAGCCAGGCACCATCACCGTAGCGCAGCTCTTGAAGCGTGGAGGCTACGCCACGGCGATCGTGGGCAAATGGGGTCTCGGGATGCCCGAGGACCACAGCAGCCCCCTTGATTTCGGTTTCGACCATCATTTTGGCTACCTTTGCCAGGGAATGGCACACACATACTATCCGCCCTACCTCTGGCGCGACGACAATAAGGAGCCGTTGCCCGGGAACCCGCCCTATGCTTACGGCCAGCGTGGTGCAATCGCGCCTGGGGGACAGATCTACGCGCACGATTTGATGGCTGAGGATGCGCATCGCTGGGTGGATGCGCACCGCGCGGAGCCTTTTTTTCTCTACCTGGCCTTCACGATCCCTCACGTTTCGCTTCAGGTGCCTGAAGATTCCCTTGCTGAGTATCGGGGGCGCTGGCCCGAGACGCCGATGAGGACCTCGAAGCACTACGCAAACCACGAGACTCCGCGCGCGGCCTATGCCGCGATGATCACGCGCATGGACCGCGACATCGGCCGCCTTATGGACCGGCTCAAGACTTTAGGCCTGGACGATCACACGCTCGTGCTGTTCGGCAGCGACAACGGCGCAGTGTTCGCGGTGTCTGGAACGGACCCAGATTTCTTCCGCAGCACGGGGTCCCTGCGCGGCTACAAGCAAGACCTGTACGAGGGGGGCATCCGCACCCCATTCATCGCGCGCTGGCCAGGCCGGATTAAGCCTGGTACGACGAGTAACCTTATCGGTGCCTACTGGGATATTCTGCCGACGCTTTGCGACATTGCCGGCGTGCCTGTACCTGCCGGCATTGATGGGGTGAGCATCGTCCCCACGCTGCTCGGCCAGACTGGGCAGACAGTCCACGAGTACCTTTATTGGGAATACCAGAGCGACGGACGTGCCCAGGCCGTGAGGTTTGGCCCTTGGAAGGGGGTTCGGAACAATATCAACAAAGCACCCGACGCAACGCCCGAGCTATATAACCTGGCCGACGATCCGGGTGAGACAACGAACGTCGCCGCCCAACACCCTGATCTCGCCGCGAAAGCCGCCGCCCACATGAAGGCAGCCCACCAGCCGAGCTGGGAACCGAAGTGGAATTTCTGAATCAGGAATCAATACCAATGCCCAACCGCCGAGAGTTCCTCGCGCTGACTGCCACCGGGGCGCTTCTGAAGCAATCGGCGGTAGCCCAGACCGCCGATCCCAAGGGACTGTACCGCGACTACGCGCGCTGCTTGCCCGACTTTCTGAGCGACCTCGCGGAGGCCGCTTATAAGCTACGCAACACCGAGATCGCCAAGTTGACCACATCCGAGGCCATCAGAGTCCGGCAGCAGTGGGTGCGCGAAACGTTCTGGAAGCTGGTGGGAGGAATGCCCGAGCGCACGCCTCTAAACGCTCGGACGGTCGGCTCGTTCGACCGCACGGGATATCGGTTGGAAAAGGTCGTCTACGAGAGTCAGCCCCGATTCCACGTCGCGGCGAACCTCTACATCCCGACGACGGACAAGCCGCCGTATCCCGGCGTGCTGTTCCAGATGGGACACACGGCCAACGGCAAGGCCGGCGCGAGCTATCAGCAGTGCTGCCAGGGTCTCGCACGCCTGGGCTACGTAGTACTGGCGTTCGACCCGATGGGCCAAGGCGAGCGCACCTACTATCCAGGCTCCTCACCGTCGCGCAGCCGCCTCGGGGCCGACGAAGAGCATACGTATCCAGGCCGGCAGATGATCTTGAAGGGAATCACGAGCACCCGACTCCAGACCTGGGACTCGATGCGCAGTCTCGACTACCTGGCGTCACATCCGCTCGTCGATCCCCGACGGCTGGCGTCGACCGGTCAATCGGGCGGGGGAACCAACACGATGCTGCTCGCCGCAGTGGATGACCGGCTTGCCGCGGCCGCTCCCTGTTGCCCGAACACCGAGAACGTGGCCTGCGCTAACTTTATCCCACCGGGCTCGACCGACGACGCCGAGCAGGATCTCATCGCGTCCTGCCCGCTGGGGTTCGATCGCTGGGACTTGCTCTATCCGTTGGCCCCAAAGCCTCTGCTCGTACTGGTCAGCGATCGCGACTTCTTCGGGACGTACTCGCCAAACTACATCAAGAGCGGCACCGAAGAATTCCGCAAGCTCCGCGCCATCTACCAAACGTTGGGCCACGCCGATCGCCTCTCTTGGTACGGATCGCCACTCCCCCACGGGCTTTCGTACGCGATGCGACTTCAAATCTATTCCTGGTTCGGGCGCTGGCTGAAGGGCGACTCCCGGCCCGTGACCGTCGAGCCCGAGACCGCGCCCGAGCCGGACAGCGCGCTCTACGTCTCTGAGTCCGGCAGCGTTGTCCGGTCGTTTCAAGGCGAAACTCCCTTCACGCTGATCCAGAAGCATGCCGTCCCAAAGCGGCCCGTCGATCTGGCAACCCTGCTGGGCGTCGAAAAGCCCGGTCCCGAGGGCCTCGCGACGTCGCTCGCCACTTCCCTCTTCCGCCACGCGCGGGTTGAGGCCCTCGAGTTCCACTCGGCCCCGAAAGTATGGGTACCCGCCTGGCTGTTCCTGTCAGAGAAGAGCGATCCGAAACGGCCGCTCGTAATCGTGCTCGAACCGTCCGGCCGCGGCGCCGTCGGAGGGCGCGCTATCCAGCCGGCTCGCGGAGCAAGGCTGCGCGGCCTGCGCACCCGACCTTCGTGGCCTGGGTGACGCCGCGCCCGAGTTCGGCCGAGGTGCCGCGCGCCATGGCCGCGAGCACAATAACGAAGAGCACTATGCCTGGTCGGCGCTGATCCTGGGCAAACCTCTGCTCGGCCAACGCGTCACCGACCTGCTGGCCGTAATCCGCGGCTTGCGCCCGGCCCGACCTGAGAGGTCGGCGGCTCGTGATCGCGGCACGGGGCACTGCGACCGTTCCAGCCCAATGCGCGGCCGCGCTCGATCAGTCCGTCGATGTCCTTTACCTCGCAGGAGGCCTGAACTCGTTTCGGCGCATTGCCGAGACGGAGAACTATGCGTACCCGTTCGGCAACTTCGTTTCCCACTGGCTCGAGCACACCGACTTGCCGGACCTTGCCCGCTCGATGGCTCCGACACGCTTGGTACTCGCCGGTGCCGTCGATGCGGCGGGACGGAAGCGGACTCCCGACGAGGTCCGACAGGAGTATGGCAACGCACCAAACGTCCACGTTCTGCCCGATGCCCAGTGGAACCCTGAGAGCATCCTGGCCAGTCTAGATTTCAAACAAGCGTGACCCAGAGGTGAGAAATTCTGTGGGCGCCGACCAGTCGGCACGCGCACTCCGTCATTGGACTACAGCAAAAACACGCTCGAGATTGCCAAGGAAATGGGCCTGCTCTACGACAGTAGGCTCATGGCCGAAGACCGTCGGACAATTCCGGCAATCTGTACGAGGTTGACTCCGTCACCAACTCGATCAAAAAGATTACCCTGGGGAGTCGTCCCTTCGTCACCGGGATTAACAGCCCGTTTAACGAACGTCGCCTTCGGCCTGACGGGCGCGGTACCGGAGCCGTCGAGCCTGGTGCTGCTGGTCTTGGGCGGCGCGGCTCCGCCGTAGCGCCTGAGCGACGCCCGGTCCCAGGCTGGCGCATTGATGTGGCCGATCGAGGAGTCCAGGCAGTCGTCCGGATTGTCGCCTACTCGGCTGTTGCTGTTATCCCTTGCACACGGGGATGCGGCCCGTGTCTAATGCGGGTATCGGAGCGGCCAGCAAGACCCTTCTCTGGAGACCGGGCGAATGATGCACGCGTTCCTATTTGCCGCGATCGCCGCGCTGGGGCAGGTGCCCGTCCTGGACGATCAGTCGTTCGAGCGATGGCGTGATTATATCCGTCCTCAGGTCAAGGACGAGTGTTACCTGGAAATCCCCTGGCGTGAGTCGTTCTACATCGCGATCAACGAGGCGAGGGAGACCGATCGGCCCATCCTGCTCTGGGCGATGAACGGTCATCCCCTGGGATGTACCTGAAACAACGGTGTGATCGCCAGACAGTCTGTCTGGACCGACCCCGAGGTGAAGGAGCTCACCGCGAAGTTCATCCCCGCCGCCGACGAGGTGGGGCGCCTGCAGTCGGGCAAGGACGCCGAGTGCCGGCTCTTCCAGAAGATCGCCGAACAGGGCCACTACGCCGGCCGCACGCGGCCCTCGCGCACGCGCCAGGGGACTTATGCCACCACGGCCGACGGCACGTTCCTGGCCTCCTGGAACAAAAATGACCCGCGATTCGTCGCCCGCAAGCTGCGTGAGGCCCTGAAGAATTGGGATAAACTCAAGGCCGAGGGGCGTAAGTTCTCGGGCGAAGACCCGCTGGACATCGCACAGCTGAACCGGGCCGATCGATTCTTCCCCGAGGGCGGCCTGGTCCTGAAGGTCAACACGCGCGACTTGCCGCGCGACCCGCCGCAGCAAGGGCGATGGGCCAACGCCTGGAACCAGGACTTCGCCTGGTTCACCAA
Organism: uncultured Isosphaeraceae bacterium; assembly: GCA_963850935.1. Taxonomy (GTDB): domain Bacteria; phylum Planctomycetota; class Planctomycetia; order Isosphaerales; family Isosphaeraceae; genus CAWFRS01. Next base: position 417,352 of record CAWKNT010000016.1, on the reverse strand, counting down.
GGAGGAGGCCGGGCAGTTCTTGCCCGGCGAGATCGAGCCCGGCCGGACGCGCGAGGTGCCGCGGCCCCTCGTCGAGCGACTCGCCCGGTTCCATTTCCTCGACAACGTGCGCGGACAGACTTCGCCGTTCCCGGCGCGTGCGATCGAGGACGCGACACTGACCAGCCGCGTGACGGCGGTTGACGGTGACGTGGTCTCCCTCCGCCTGGAAGGCCGGACCAAAGCCGTGCAGAAGGGAGACTGGTCGATCCGGGGCTTTCAGCGACATGAACCGGCCGAGCAGTCAGGAGCGCGGCCTGGAGATGAAGCTCCTGGGCTCGGCTCGCTTCGACCGGAAGCAGGGGCGCTTCGTCGGCTTCGAGGTGGTGGCCGTCGGGACCCGCTGGGGAGGCACCCAGTACAACTGCCGGGGCAACGACCTGGCCCCGGCCCCCTTCGGAGCGGTGCTGAGCCTTGCCGGCGAGAGCCGGGCCGAGCGCGTCGCGCCCGAGCATTTCCGCGGCTACGGAGGCGTTGACAGACGGAGGAATCCAGATCATGGATTCCGGATTCCATGCGAGCGGTTGCTTTGCCGCTCTCGAAATCTGGAATCCAGGCCCTCGGATTTCGTCGGCGCCGGATGATTTCTGTAAGCTCGGCCTGAACTCGGCGAACGCCGACTTACCCTTGAGACACCAAGCGGTCGAGCCAGTCCTTGAACCGCGTCGGGCCGACGCGCGCGTTGCCCGCTGGGTTCAGGCCCTGGCCGTCGAGCGCCGCGCCGAAGTAGCGGGCTTGGGGGTCAGCGACCACGGTGCGGGTGTCTCCGGTCGCGGCCAGGAACCGCCCCACGAACTCGGCGATGGGCGCGGAGTCGGGCCCCGCCAGTTCGACGATCCCATTCACTGGCGCTCCCACGACGACGTCGGCCAGTGCTGCAGCCACATCGTCTGCTGCCAGAGGCTGCATCGGTGCCGTCGGGAGTCGGACGGTGTCGCCATCCGCCCTCGGCCCGGCGATCCCATCCAGGAACTCGAAAAACTGCGTGGCCCGGACGATCGTGTACGGCACCTTGGCGGTCGCGATCAGCCTCTCCTGCGCGAACTTGGCCCGCATGTATCCGCTGTCCGGCAGGCGGTCGGCCCCGACCACCGACAGGGCGACGTGGTGCCCCACGCCGGCCGCCGCTTTCGCAGCGAGCAGGTTTCGGGTGGACGTCTGGAAAAACTCCAGCACCGCGGCGTCCGCGAAGGATGGCGAGTTCGACACATCGACGACGACACCTGCGCCGGCCAGCGCCTCGGCTAACCCCTCGCCTGTAAGAGCGTTGACGCCTGAAGACGGAGTGGCCGGCAGCGCCTCATGGCCGAGTTTGCGCAGGATCGGCACGAGTTTTTTCCCAATCAGCCCGCTGCTACCGATGACCACGATCTTCATGACGAATGTCCTCAGACCTATCACGTCGTCAATCACGGTGTTGTCACGCGATCGGAATCCGTGGTCATTTCGTCGGTTCCGGGATAACGAGATCTTTCGCGTCTCGAGGGTGCAGGACCCACGCCAGCATCCGCATCTTGACGTTGCCCGGGTTCCTGGACACCCGGTGCAGGCAACCGCCCGGCTCGTAGAATGTCTCGCCCGCTTTGAGCACTTTGGCGGGCTGGTCGTCGATCGCCCATTCGTACTCACCCTCCAGCACGTACCCGAACGCCGGCCCAGGATGGCGGTGCGAGATGCCCGAATGGCCGGGTTCCAGCGTCATCTCGACCGCCGTCGCGTTCGTCTCCCTGCCGTCCAGCTTCTCCGCGATCCGCCGGACAGCCAGAGGTCTGGCCGCCTCGTGCTTCTCGTAGTGCCGGGCCGCGATCAAGCTTCCGGCCCCCAGAACGACCCCTGCCGCCACTATCAGTGTCTTACGAGTCATGGCTTTCCCTCCTTCGAATAGTGTCGTAATCAGTCGCCGCCCGCCGTCAACACCATAAGGACGAACGAGCGGACCAGTTTTGTGACAGGGTCGGGCTTTTGTCGCGACGTCGGCATGTCGCCTTCCTCGAAGCCTTATGAGCACGCGCTTGTGGCGCTCGCCACGCGCGATTGATTCCCGGCTCCCTGCGCGGTAGGGTCGATGGACCGTCGGGTCCCGTAGTCCCGAGGTGATCGGGCCGTCCCATGAGCGGAGTAGGCAAAAACAATGGCACACGACGACATGTCCCCCAAGTGACCGCCGTACATTCCTCCAGGCCGGGGCGTTGGTCGCGGCCTCGGCCGCCAGCCTTACCCCCTGCGCAAGCGCCCAGGAAGCTCGCCCTGCTTTGCCGGCCACCCTTCCCAAGCGACCCCTCGGCAAGACCGGCACCGAGATCACTCTGCTGGACATCGGCACCGGGCGGGGACGCGGCGTCGGCCGCTTGCTCCGCTACGCGTACGGTCAAGGGATCCGCGCCTTCGACACCTCCGCCGCCTACCAGTCCGAACCCGACTTCAAGGCCTGGTTCCAGCAGGAGCCCGCCGTCCGCAAGGAGGTCTTCATCGTCACGAAGGAGCACGAGGCCCCGGCCATCGCGAGCCAGTTGCGGCGCATGATCGACGAGCGCTGCGCGGCGATGGGCACAGATTATATCGATCTCTTCTTCGTCCACAGCTTCGGTGACAACGGCATCGACGCGTCGCTCAAGCTCCTCAAGAGCAAGGAACTGAAGGTGGCGGCCGACGCGGCCAAGAAGTCGGGCAAGCTCAAGCTGTTTGGGCTGTCGACCCACCACAGGGACCGGGCCGTGATCCTCCAAACGGCGGCTGAGGTGGGATTTATCGACGCGATCATGGTGCAGTATTCCCCCTGGCTCGACAAGCAGTCGGCGCTGAACAAGGCGCTCGACGCCTGCCACGAGCGCGGCATCGGTCTGATCTCGATGAAGCAGATCGCAGGCCGACTGCGCGGCGGCGAGACCCTCAAGGGCATCCTTGACGCCGTACGAAAAGCGGGTCCCCACGCTTGACGAGCGGCGGTTGACGCCGTTCCAGGGGTTTCTCCACGCGATCTGGAGCGACGAGCGGATCAGCGCGGCTTGCGTGGCGATGCAGAACACCGACCAGGTCCGCGAGAACGCCGACGCGGCCCGCCGCTTCGAGCCGCTCAAGACTGCCGACATCGAGCGGCTCCGCGACGCGGTGATCGCCCAGGGCCTGACTTTCTGCGCCGACTGCGATGGCCGGTGTGCCCGTGCCGCGGGCACGCAGGCCGCGCTGGGCGAGCTGACGCGGTTTTTGACCTACCACGAGCATCACGGCAACCGCGCGGCGGCGCGGCAGCTCTACGCGGCGCTGCCCCCCGAGGCACGCGACTGGTCGGGCGCCGACCTGGACGCGGCCCGCGCCGCGTGCCCGAACCGTCTCGACTTCGCGACATTGCTGCCGGAAGTCGAGAAGCGCCTGGCATGACGGCGGCCTTCCGGCCCAGTCCAGGCGAAGCTGTCACGAGCCGCCGATCGGAGATCGCGGCTCGTTTAATTCGCGAAGCAGCGTATCACAGTTGCGCGACGCTGGAATCAATCCTTCAAATGCGTTCAAGTGCGAACTCGGGCGAGGATCGCAGCCGCGCTTCACTCGGACGCAGTGTAAATGGTCTTCCCTTCTTTGATGGTCTCCACCACCTTGATGTCCTTAATCGCCAGCGGGGTGACTTTGACTGGGTTGCGATCGAGTATGACGAAGTCGGCGAGCTTGCCGGGCTCGATGGAGCCCTTCCACGTCTCCTCGCCGTACTGCTCCGCCGCCCAGATCGTCATGGCCTTCAGGCCTTCCTGGGGCGTCACCCGCTGGTCCGAACCGATCGCAGCGCCGCCGCGCGAGATCCGGTTCACGGCCGACCAGAGCATGAACATCTGATCGAGCGGGGCGACGACGAAGTCCGTGTGGTTCGTGGGCCGTAGCCCAGCGTCGATCACGTCGCGCATCGGGCTCATGTACATCGCCTGCTCCCGGCCCCGATTGGCGATGTGGGCCTCGGCGAAGTAGTAGGTGTGCAGCGTATAGAAGGAGGGCCGCACCTTGTAGCGCACGAATACTGGGATCTGGTCCTTGCGCATGAACTGGGAGTGAATCGCCGTGACGTTCCAAGGTCTGCTGAAGTCGCCGTTCCTGACGAACTCATACGCCTTCAGGAAGGTGTCGATCGCGCCGTCGCCGTTGCAGTGCAGGATGAGCGGCACGTCGAGGTCGTGGACCCGCTTGACCATGTGCTTGACGGTATCTTCCGGGAACGTCAGCTCACCGCGCCAATCCTTTTCGCCCCCGGGGCCGCCGGTCAGGTAGGGCGTGGTGAAGAATGCGGTCTTGCCTTGCGGCGAGCCGTCGATGGTGATCTTCACGCCACCAATCTTGAAGTGCCGGTCGTACCGGCCCCACCCGCTGACCGGGTTGCGCTCCAGCACCTTGTCGAGGTCGGTGATGAAGGGGTACGCGACCACGTCGATGATGTTGCGCCGCCCACGGTGGCGCGCTTGATCAGCTCGATCTCGTCGGAGTGCGTGGCTCCCTCGTGGGCGGTAGTGACACCGGCCTTGGCGTAGAGCATCTGACCGGCACGCGACCACGCAACTTCCTCTTCACGGGTCGGCTTGGGCAGCGCGGCGAAGACCGGCAGGTAGGCCGTCTCCATGATCAAGCCCCATGGCTCGTTGGTGCCGGGTTTCCGGACGATGACGCCCCCGGGCGGAGTCTTCGTGTCAGACGTGATGTGGTACTTCAAGAGTGCCGCCGAGTTCATCACCACGCCGTGCATCGAAACGTGGCCGACGATCACCGGGTTGTCGGGGAGCGCCGCGTCGAGATCGTCGCGGTTGAGCAGCCGGCCGTTGGGCATCACGTTGTCGTCGTAGCCGTACGCCTGGATGGTCTCCCCGTTCGGAATCTTCTTCGCGTCGCGGTACTTCACCAGTTCCGCCACAATGCTCGCCGGGTCCTTTCCCGGCCCCGCCGGCGGGGCGTAGACGTTGACCTGGTTGGCGACCGTCAGCGAGCTAATGTAGTGGCTGTGAGCGTCGAGGAAGCCGGGCAGTAGTGTCTTGCCGGCCAAGTTTCTTACGCGGGTGGCTGAGCCCTTGTGTGCCTTCTCCACCTCGGCTTGCGTACCGACGGCGACGATCTTGCCGTCATTCACTGCCACCGCGCCGGCGGTCGGCAGCTTGTCGTCCATGGTGACGATGTCGCCACCCATGTAGATAATCTCGGCATTTTGGGCGCGGGCCGAGCAGGCCGATACCTGCCACATGGCTCCGACCAACATGGGGACGGCCAGCAACTTGGCGCACGACATCATCGGCGATCTCCCGTCTATCATTGCGCCGACCATTTTATGACGATCCGATCTCGGCCATTGTATATCTAGATCGTTTAGGTTTGTGAAGCGGGTATGTGCCTTGTCACTTGCGGGGGCCTTTAAAGAGGTTTCGCCACATTTCCATGGGTGCGTGATTTGGATCGTTTTTGGTGTCATAGTTCGCGCCGATCACGTCGATGTCTCCATCGCGGTCGATATCGGCAATGCGGATATTGTGCGACCCTGTGTTCGCCACAATCTGCAATTTCCAACTCTTGCCTTGGACTTGGTTCAAAAAGAAACCCACACGTTTTTGCATGGAATCCTGCATTTCCGCCAGGATGACGTCCGGAAGGCCATCATTGTTCATATCGGCAACTTTGAAAGTGTGAACGTAATCCGTGTGGTGCTGGATGATATGTTCTTTCCAGGCGCCACGGATGGCATCGACGGGAGCCTCGAACCAACAAAGTCGACCTGGCGAATCCGCCGCGGAAAGCACGACGTCCGGCTTACCGTCCTGGTTAATATCGGCGACTGTGACGCCTGCCCGATCCACCCAGCTTTCGTAAAACCGGTGTTGCTTCCACTCGTCGTGGGAGGGGTCTCTTGGATTCTGTAGCCACCAACCCGCTTTAATGATGTCGACTCGGCCATCCCCGTTCAGATCGGCCAGGCACGTGCCCTCACCGTACCTATAGGAGACGACCACTGCGGTCCATGAGTCTGGGTTGTTCTGAAAGTAGACAAGTTGTTCAGGCTGATTCAATGGACGAGGAGGCAGCCACTTCTGGTTGGCGATCACGACGTCCACTTTCCCGTCGCCATTGAGATCCGCCACCTCGACATCATGCGCCTCTTCAAACGAGAACTTGGTGTAGTCGCCAATCACGTGCACCTTCCACGGATGTTTGCCCGGCTCGCCGCGGGGCGCGGGATTCTCGTACCACCTAACTTGCTTGCTGCCGTCTTGGGGGACCACGATGTCGACGTCTTTGTCACCGTCCACATCAACCAACTGCATGTCATCAGCGAAAGTGCCGTCGGCGTCGATTGTATGTTTAGCCCACTTGGGGTACTCATACCAGTAGAGTCCTGCGTTCGCCGGACCGGTTCCGCGATCGAGCGGTCCCTCGCCAGAACTAACGATATCGACCTGTCCATCGCCGTTAATGTCGCCGGCGCCGATCGCCCACTGATTGAGCGGCGGATGGTCGTCGATGATGACGTGTTCGAACGGAATGTCCGTAAATGGATCTTTATCCGACGGAGGCGCTGCTGATCCGGGCGTTTGACATGTGAGAAAAGCGCTAGCAAGTGCCACGAGATTAACCACGTTTCGCATTCGGCTTGCTCCTTCTACCAAAGTTTAGCTTGAGGGGGCGGGCAGGGATACCTACCTTAAGCTCGTAACGGCTGTTCCGCTGGATTCGATCAAATTCGACGAACAGCTTCAGCAGACGCAAAAGATCATGGATTAGCTTCTCGCGCAAGGCGAGCTCAAGCGTGGAGAGGATCCGAAGATATCGCACGACGTCTGGGTCCGCGCCTCGCAGGTCCGGCCGGGAAACCCGGCGGTCGTCCACCAGTTGTCGTCTACGTACTGCCCCCCGGTGTCGAGAAGATCGATGAGGCCGGCGGTGACTTCCTCCTGATTCGTCGAAAATGGGGTGTAACAGCGATTGATCGCTAGCCGATGGTCCAGCACAAGTCTCACAAGCCAAAGAACTTTAGAACCAATGCCGCAACGGAACGATCTCGTTTGGTCATTTTATGCAACCCATTAGCCCGCGCAGAGCCATCGACCCGTGCGTTGTGTTTTCCCTCGTCGCGCTGGGCCATTGCGGCCAAACGGCCGCTGAGGTTATTGGTAGACGATTGGTCTTCGCGATCGTGTCAAAGTTTGTGAGAGGATGGGTTGGAACGGTGGCACTGAAGATCCAGCGAATCGACTGTGCACGCGACGATGCCCGGCAGGCGATCGCCGCGCTTCGCGCTGAGCTCAGTCCCAAGGGGCATATGATCAGTCCAGCCGGTAAAGCCCGTACGATCGCGGCATTCGGCGAGCCACTCGAGCCGCGGCAGGTTGTGGAGCGGATCTGCAGTAATGTCGAGTCACGCGGGCTCGAAGCTGCGCTTGACTACACCCGGCGTCTGGACGGGATCAACCTCGAACCGGCTCAGGTACGCGTTACCGGCGGCGAGCTCGCAGAAGCCCATCGCCAGGCCGATCCGAGCTATCTCGAAACAATCGCGCGAGTTCGAGACAACATTTTGGCGTATCAGGAGGCGATCCGGCACCACGACGTTATGGTGGACCGAGGCAACGGCATCGAGCTGGGTCTGCTGTATCGGCCGATTCGTCGGGCGGGCGTTTGCATACCGGGCGGCGCGGCCGCTTATCCTTCCACGTTACTGATGACGGTCGTGCCTGCGCGGGCCGCGGGCGTGGGCGAAATCGCCGTGGTGGTTCCCCCTTCTCCCTTCGGCGGCTTTAACACCGACATCCTCGCCGCCTGCCATGAGCTGGGTGTGACAGAGATCTATCGCATCGGCGGCGCGCAGGGAGTCGCGTCGCTGGCCTATGGCTTGAGCTCGATCGGGCTCGAACCGGTCGACAAGATCGTCGGGCCCGGCAACCTCTTTGTCGCCCTGGCGAAACAATATGTCTTCGGTACCGTCGATATCGACAACATCGCCGGCCCTAGCGAGGTTGTCTTGATCGCTGACGGGTCGGCTGTCTCCGATTTTGTCGCGGCCGATTTGATCAGCCAAGCCGAACATTCGCCGGGCTCAGGTATCTTGTTGACGTGGGAATCGAGGCTGATCGACCGGGTTGCAGCGGCACTCGAGGAACAGTTAGCTCGCCTCAGTCGGGGTGAGCTCGCCCGTGACAGCCTGGAACGGTTTGGCGCTTTGATTTTGGTTCGCGATGAGGACGAGGCAGTGGCGATTTCCAACCAGATCGCGCCGGAACACTTGCACGTCTCGACGGCCGAGCCAAAGCGGCTCTTGCCTCGTCTCACAAACGCCGGCGCGATTTTTCTGGGCCATTTCGCGCCCGTGGCGGCAGGCGACTATGCCGCCGGCCCGTCGCATGTGCTGCCAACAGGCGGGACCGCACGATGGGCCTCGGGGCTTTCCTGCAACGATTTCCTCAAACGGTCCAGTGTGATTGCTCTGAATCGTGACGGACTGACATCGCTCGCTCCTGACGTTCGGTTGCTCGCCGACAAAGAAGGGCTGTCTGCTCACCGTTGCAGTGTCGATCTCCGGCTCGATCACCGTTCGACGGAGGATACGTGAATGACCAGGGCTCCTCTGATCGTCAACTCAGCTAGCCCATCCTCTGAACCGGCCGCCAAGGTTGCACGAGAGCAAATGGATGTCCGTCGCGGATGGCAACTCGCGCTCGGTGCGGGCCTGTGCTTCGTCTTGGCAGCGCTGGTTGCAACGTTGGCGATCCGGGTCGGCACTCATCTCGTGACGGCGTGGTGGCTCGAAAGTCTGCGATGGACAGTGGACTGGAGTATCGACGGAAAAAACTGGAAGCAAGGGGGCGAAACTTCGGTGTCGTTCGATTCGCGAAACCGGTTTGGTTCGGAACTCAAAAACCAGGATCTCGATCACCTGAGCAGGCTTTTTTGCGTCGCGAAACTTGATCTTGCCGAATGCGCCACAATTACAAATTTGGGCTTGGCGAAACTACGCGGGCTTGAATTCCTGGCCGAGCTGAACTTGGCCAGGTTGTATCCATACCGCAATGCACGGTACGTGAGCGTTTCGGGTCCGTTGACGGATGCCTGCGTGATATACCTCAAGCCTTTGCGCCGACTCGAAAAGCTGTCGCTCGCCGGTAATTTCATCACAGATGCCGGCTTGTCCCAGATCGCAACGATGGCGAATCTGAAGAGCCTCGACCTCGAGGCAACTGATATCAGCGACGCAGGCCTCGTCCACTTGAAGGGGATGAAGAATCTCAAAGAGATTCACCTCGGCGGGACTGGAGTCACAGCGCCGGGTCTTACCGAGCTCCAAATGGCCAGGCCAGACCTCACGATCGAGATCGACGTCGAGCCGGCGATCGAAGAAGGACTCAAGCTTCGTCGAGGACAATCCCAATGATGGAAGACTCGGAAGAACACCGAAATTCGTCGATGCTCACCAACGAGGATCCGGTCGTGTCCAAACTTCTGATTCGGCCCGCCCGACCGGGAGATGCCGAGCTGCTTGTCCATTTGGTCCGCGAGCTGGCCGTCTACGAAAAGCTCGAACGTCATGCAGTAGCGACGCCCGAGGCATTTCAACAACACCTGCTCGGTCCTGAGCATGCAGCGGAGGCGGCGATTGCCGAGGTGGCCGGCGAACCGGTGGGCTTCGCGCTGTGGTTTACTACGTTTTCGACATTCCGCGGCCGGCCGGGTTTGTATCTCGAGGACATTTTCGTCATACCGCAACACCGCGGGCGCGGGATCGGCAAAGCGCTTTTGGCCTCGGTAGCACAGCGGGCGGTAGAGCGCGGCTGCGGGCGGTTGGAATGGTCCGTGCTCAACTGGAACGCACCAGCGATCGGCTTTTACCGAGGCCTCGGAGCAAAGCCCATGGACGAGTGGACTGTTTACCGTATCGACGATGAGCCGCTGCAACGACTGGCCAAAATGGCGCCCGAAACGTGAGTTTCTGAATGTTGACCGAGAGGACCCGTGTTCGATGACCCGCTTCGTTCGACCTCATATTGCGCGGATGGCCGGTTACGTCCCCGGGGAGCAGCCCCAGGAGGGTGGATTCATCAAGCTCAATACCAATGAGAATCCCTACCCCCCGTCGCCACGAGTGAAGCAGGCGCTCAGCGAGGCGATCAGTGATCGGCTCCGCCTCTATCCCGATCCAATGGCGAATGAGTTCCGACGTGCAGTGGCGGAGCTGCACAGCGTCGAACCAGACATGGTGATGGCGGGCAATGGCTCGGACGATCTCCTGACAATTCTGATCCGCACATTTATCGGGCCAGGGGAACTGGCGGGGTTCCCCTCGCCTAGTTACTTGCTCTATTCAACGTTGGTCGCGCTCCAGGATGGGCAGTCGCTGGTGGTGCCTTATTCGGGCGACTGGACACTCTGCAAGAATTCCCTGAGCGTCCCTGGATTGAAGCTTTTCTTCCTGGCCAATCCCGATAGTCCATCGGGCACGGCATTCAAGCGCGATCAGATCGCCGAACTGGCGGATTCGCTGGATTGCCCCCTGGTCGTCGACGAAGCGTATGCCGATTTTGCCGATCCGAGTCACCACGCGCTGCCTCTCTTGAAAAGCCATCCCAACCTGATCATCACCCGATCGTTCAGCAAAGGTTACAGTCTGGCGGGTATCCGGCTCGGCTACCTGATCGCGGGGTCGACGTGGTTGAGCAACTGGTTAAGGTCAAGGACTCGTACAACTGCGACATGCTGAGTCAGATCGCCGGCGCTGCTGGTCTGCGTGATCGGGCCTACCTGGCGGAAACGCGCGCCAAGATCGTGGCCACTCGGGCCCGGCTGACGACCGCACTGCGTTCGATGGGATACAAGGTTCCGGACAGCCAGGCCAACTTTGTCTGGGCAACCGAAGGTCCACCGGCGCCGCGATGTTTGAGCAGCTCAAGGAGAAAAAGATCCTGGTGAGGTTGATGGCCTATCCAGGTTATCCCGAAGGTTTGCGCATCAGCATCGGAACCGACGCCGAAATCGATCAGCTGCTCGAGAAGCTTAGAGCGATCATCTGAACGAGAGAGATCGATTTGGGTTACAATCGGCGGCGAATCATCCGTGTCAGCCTCCTTCCTCAGACCAGGACCAATGACCTTGAGCGCTCCTTCACGCATCGCCGAGATCGTGCGCAAGACACGCGAGACGGACATCCGGCTCACAGTCGACCTCGATGGCCAGGGGCGGGCCGAAATTAGCACGGGCATCGGATTTCTCGACCACATGCTCGAACTTTTGGCTCGCCACGCACTCGTCGATCTGGCGGTCTCTTGCACGGGCGACTTGCAGGTCGACGGCCATCACACCACGGAAGACGTCGGCATCTGCCTGGGTCAGGCTATTGATCGGGCTCTGGGCGACAGGGCGGGGATCAGGCGCTATGGCCACACGGTTCTTCCCATGGACGAGGCGCTCGTCACGGCAGCGGTCGATCTGGGCGGGCGCGCATTCTGGGTTTGGGAAGTCGCAATGACATCGGCCAAAATCGGGACATTCGACAGCGAACTGGTTGCCGATTTCTGGCAGGCAGTTTGTACGCAGGGGAGGATGAATTTACACGTCATCCTGCACCACGGCCGCAACAGCCATCACATCAGCGAGGCGGTCTTCAAGGGTGTGGCCCGTGCGCTCCGCGACGCGCTTGAGCCCGATCCGCGGTACGCAGGAGTTCCCTCGACGAAGGGAACGCTTTGATTGGCGCTGACTCGAATCTACTCGATCTTTCATGGACCATCTTGAGAGGACGACCGGTTTCTCATGAGCGAACTCAAGAAACGCCGATGGCTGGGCGCGGTTGTCAACGCCGCCCTGGTCATTTTGGCTTTCAGTCTTTTGGGGCTGGTAATCGGCCAGAACAGAGAGAAGATCCGGGAGATCTTCAGCCGGCCGCTTGATCTCAAATTGCTTGCGCTGGCCGTCGCGATCTACTTCACCAGCATGGTCGGCACGTTTGTCCGCTGGTTTTATCTGGTTCGTGTGATCGAGCCGCGTTTTCGTTTCAGTGCAACAATGCTTCTCGGTTTCATCGGCATGGTGTTCAATCTGGTAATCCCCGGCGCGGTTGGTGGCGATCTGATCAAGGCCGCGTATCTTGTCCGGATGCGGATCAGAAAGACGCAGGCGGTGGCATCGATGGTGATCGACCGCATTGTCGGGCTGCTGGGGCTTTTTATCCTGGCGGCCATCGCGGGCGGGTTTGCCTGGCAGATGGCTCCGACCGATGTCCGTAAACTGATCATGGCCGCCTGGGTCGCAGTGGGCCTGGGAGTTTTCGGCTTGGCCTTAATCTTCTCCAGGGTCTTGACGCGGTCGTTTCCTCACCTTAAGGAGAGCCATTCGCGTCTGGGCTTGATCGTGTCAGAGCTGAGTGTGATGTCCGGCACATACAGTGGACGGCTGGACGTAGTTGTGGGGGCGACTGCCTTATCGGTGTGGAACCACGCGCTTAATGTCGTGGCCTTTTACGTGATCGGCCGGATGCTCTTCCCCATGATGACGACGACGCTCGTCCAGCACTTTTTGATGGTTCCCTTGACGCTCTTCAGCATGGCTGTGCCACTCCCGTTTGGTGCCCTTGGGCTCAGTGAGGAAGTAGGTCAGCAGCTCTTCACGCTGGTGGGACACCCCAGCGGAGCACTGGCGATGATGGGCTTTCGCGTCTTGATGTACGCGGGGGGACTGGTCGGTGCATGCGTCTACCTGTGGAATTTGAAAGAAGTCAGAGCCTTGACCGCCTCGGCACACCACATGGAGGAGGAGATATTGGAAGGCGAGATGACTGAAGAAGATGCCCCGATAGCTTAGAAGCGTCGCGGCGTGAATGCCGAGTTCTTAATCGTCGTTTGGACCCGCCACATCGGCCGGATCTTGAGGAATTTGAGCACCATGCCATACGGCAACCACCCAAATGGTTTTGACGCGCACCCTGTAGAAGAATCGGTACGGTCTGAGTGTACGATATCGAGACGACGTCGCCAAGGTCGTGCTGTGGAGTGTCTGGCGGCGCTGGTCGACCTGGCGAGCGCACGTTCAATTTGCAGATACGCATCAGTCGCGAACGGACGCTGCTGTACTTATAATTAGACTCTTGTCGTCGGTTGGGAACTTGCGCTTCTTGTCGCACCCGTTTGTCGATCCCGAGGAGATCATGCGACGTCACGTCCCAAGAACGGTTAGCATTGTGTTTCTCGCGGGATTTGTCGTGGGCGCCGCTCCCGACTCTGACCTCGTCAGGGCCCTTGAAACTATCAAATCGGGCCAGATCCTCGAGCATATCAAGGTCCTCTCCTCGGACGATTTCGAAGGACGAGGACCGGGAACGGCAGGCGAGGATAAGACGGTTGCGTACCTGACGGCTCAGTTCCAAAAAATGGGGCTAAGGCCGGGCAATCCCGATGGCACGTTTGTCCAAAACGTGCCGCTGGTTGGCTTTCAGGCGAAGCAGGTCACCGGCGCGTTTGAGGCCGGCGGCCGCGCAATCGGGCTCAACTTTCCCAACGATTTCGTGGCCGTCTCTCGCCGCATGGCCGAAGAGGTCAAGGTAGAAAAATCGGACGTCGTGTTCGTTGGCTACGGCGTGGTTGCCCCGGAGTACGGCTGGGACGACTACAAGGGCCTGGACGTTCGCGGCAAGACGCTGATCATGCTCGTCAACGACCCGGCCGTTCCCGATCCCAAAGACCCTTCCAAGCTCGATCCGGCGCTCTTCAAGGGCCGGGCTATGACCTATTACGGCCGCTGGACCTACAAGTATGAGATTGCGTCGGAGAAAGGAGCGGCTGCGGCGATCCTGGTGCACGAGACGGGACCTGCGGGTTATCCATTCGAGGTCGTCAAGGGGAGCTGGAGCCGCGAGAATTTCGACATCACCCAGCCCCAATCCGGCCAGACTTCGAGCCGGGTGGCAGTCGAGGGATGGATCACGCTCGACAAGGCCAAGGAGCTGTTTAAGGCTGCCGGGCGCGAGTTCGGCACGCTCAAACAGGCTGCCGCTCGCCGCGACTTCAAGCCGGAACTGCTGGGGAGCACCGCTCGATTTGCCGTCACGAATTCGCTGCGGGAGGTCAAGTCGAAGAACGTAGTCGCCAGAATCGAGGGTATAGATCCCGCGCTCAAGAACGAGACGGTCATTTATACGGCTCACTGGGATCACCTGGGGCGCGACCCGGCACTCAAGGGCGATCAGATCTACAACGGAGCCGCGGACAACGCGTCTGGTGTGGCTGCCGTCCTCGAAATCGCGCACGCGTTTTCACAGGTCAAGCCAGCCCCCAAGCGATCGATCTTATTCCTGGCCGTCACCGCCGAGGAAAAGGGGTTGCTCGGCGCCAAATACTACGCCACCAATCCTCTTTATCCGCTGGCTCGTACTTTGGCAGACATCAACCTCGACGTCATCAACCTTTGGGGAGCAACTAGCGACATCATAAGTATCGGGATGGGAAACTCGACGCTCGACGACCTGCTCGTTGAGATCGCCCAGGCGCACGGTCGTACCGTTGCTCCCGACGCTGACCCTGAAAAGGGATATTACTTCCGTTCCGACCATTTCGAGTTCGCGAAACAAGGGGTGCCGGCGCTCGATCCCAAGGGGGGTCGGCAGTACGTGGGAAAGTCGGCTGACTTTGGACAGCGGAAACAAGACGAATACACCGCCCAGGATTACCACAAGGTGAGCGATCAGGTGAAACCCGATTGGGACCTCGAAGGGGCCGTCCTCGATCTGAAGCTTTTGGTCGAGCTCGGCTATCACGTCGCTCAGGGAGACCGTTACCCCGAGTGGAAGCGCGAAAGTGAGTTCCGAGCCAAACGTGAGGCGATGCGGAAGGGGGCGAAACCGTGAATCGTCAGAGCGATCCGATCACACAGAGTTCCCCCTCCGCCAAGGACCAATAGGGTGACGGAGGGACCGAACGGTCGCTGGTTCCCCATTGCCCTGTTGACGACAGCCGTGGCGGCGACTGGCGCTTGGCTTGACGTGCGTTACCACTGGATCACGCCGGCCTTCGATGCGGTCGCCCATCTGTTTTACGAGGTTCCGCTTGTGGCGGCCGTCCGCCGGCCGTCCCAGCTTGTACTGGTTCGCTGGCATCTTGCGATTGGATCGGTGCTGGCCGTGTTGGGGTTCGCGCTGGCGCCCAAGTTGACTCTGCACGGCAAGGCTTTGGTTGTGGTTATCGGCATCGGCTATGCGGTCCGGGCGGCCGTATGGATCTGCGGGGGTAATCTGCCGCTGGTTCCTGGTGATAGCTGCCACTATCTCGAGGTGGCGACCTCGGTGCTCTCGGGAGAGGGCCCAGTCAAACACTACGTGGAAAGCTTTTTTAGAGAGTATCCGCGCATTTTTGAAGGCCGGGGCGTGCTTGATGACTGGGCAACCCCGCTGGACGCGTACGTGCGCGCGACCGCTTTTTGGATTGCCGGACTTGGGCAAGAAAGCTCGGTCGAATCGCGGTTGGTCGCCGCCAAAGCGTGCAGCTTCGTCACAAATCTCCTGGCGCTGCCGGCGCTTTATATCCTGGCTCGTCGGTGCTACAGCCCGCGCGTTGCTCTCTGGTCGATGGCGGCCCTGGCGATCCTTCCGGTCCACGCGATTTACGCGGGATTTGTGCTGCGCGAAAGCCTGGTGGCGCTGATGTCGATCCTGGCGGTCTGGACACTTTGTGAAGTCTTCCGCGCCGAGCCCAGCGGGCGAGCTATCTGGGCGTGGGCCGGCGCGGCGGGTCTGTGCGGCGGACTTGCCGTTCTCTCACGCACGACGGCGCTCGCGCTCCTGGCTGCCGCCGGCCTCTTCGCCCTCGTCACGCACGGTCGACATAGGCTCGGACCACTCATCTTGTGGGCGTCAATCGCGGGACTGATCTGCGTTCCATGGGCTTGGATGACATTACAAGAGTATGGTTCGCCATTTTATTCTTATACGAGCTTTTTCGAATATAACTTCTCGTGGACGATCCATCATTACGAGAAGGGAAACACGCTTCCCTCGCAGTTTTACACTCTGGCAAACTTGCCAGAGATCGTGCGGATCAAGGTCAAGTCGCTGCTTTTGATCGTGGTTTACTCGTCGATGATCATCGGCCTACCACTGGCCCTCGGCTTTTGCAGCCGCCTCGTCCGGAGAGGCGGGCAGGGACGAGAAACCGATCTGCTCGTTGCGGCGATCTGGCTTGTGTTCGTACTGGCGACGCTCAAGAGCATCGCCGACGTGACCCAGGTCGCACAGTTGGGACGGTACTATTTGCCGGTATTTGCGCTGTCGTTGCCCGCGGGGGTTGCAGGGATGTTAGGATTAATAGATCTTTATGAAAAACATTCGCGAACGCTTCCGATGGTGGCCATGACATATTGTGCGCTCGTATGGTCGGATCCCACCTGGGCCTACGACGCGTCGTGGCTGGTCAAGCGCTATCAGCTTCATTGGCCTGGACTGGAGGAGACTGGCGACTGGGTGGAAGCCCATCCCGAGCGAGTGCCGCGCGATGCTCGCGTCATGACATGGTTTCCCTGGGAGCTGAGGGTGACGAGCGATCGGACTACGATCCTTATGCCCCGCAATTACGATCCCAAACGCATCAAGAGTGTGATGGGTCAGTACAGCGTGACGCATTTCCTCTGGGGTTCATTCGAGCCTCCGCCCTATTACGAAATCAATCCCGAACGGTGGGCGCTCGAGCTCGAACAGTTACGAACCGCGATCGGCTTGACCGAAGCACGCGAAATTTACCGCACTTCGCGCGAGAGGTTCTTTCCGCTCCGCCTGTACCGCGTTCAATAACCGACGATTGCGTCGTTGCATAGCAAGAAGACCCTTCCGTCAGCCGCCAGAACGTAGGAAACGCCGTCGATGCGCTGGTCATGTCTGGTTTTGATGCTGCTGTTGTGCTTCGACGTTTGGTATCGCGGCCATACGTTTGGACCGACTGTGCGCGACACCATTAGCATCGATCTCTGGCCCACGTCGGCCGAAGCGAGCGAGCCGCTCGATTGTGACGAAGCAGCTTACGCCTACATCGGTCATCGAATCCTGCGCGGCGACGTCATGTATCGCGATCTCACCGAGAACAAGCCTCCCCTGGGATATTGGCTCTATGCTCTGACGGTCTCGCTCGGCGGCTATCAAGAGCTGGCAATTCGCGTAATGCCGATCCCGTTCGTTCTGGCGACAATCGCGCTGGTCTGGTGGATCACACTGCGCCTGGGCGGTCCTGGATCGGCTTGTATGGCCGCAATGATTTTTGTCTTCCTGAGCACGGATCCTTATCTGTTTGGCAATGGCGCCAATCTCGAGCATTTCATCAACTGTTTCGCGATCACATCACTTGCTCTATTGATCCGTGGATGGGACCGCGCCGGCCGTTGGTGGCTCTTCGGGTCGGGAATATGCCTGGGTGCCGCGACGCTGGTCAAGCAGGTTGCTATTGCGCCCGTAATGGTTTTCGTGGTGGGCATTGCCTGGCGAGCTTGGACGGATGACGCCGGATGGCAAGGGAAAATCAGGCGCTGCTGGATTGACGTCGCATCACTTGGCATGGGTTTGTGTCTCGTGTTGGCAGCCGCGGCAGCCATTCTGATCGCCCAAGGCGCTGGCCAGTCGGCCGCGGTGGACATCTTCCAATATGGCAGAGCACTCGCGACGGACACCTTGCCCGAGCCCAACGCTCCGCTGGCAATTCTACGGCCATTTACAGGCAACGCCGATCCGACCGGCCGGCTCCCCTGGCCATTTGGAGCGACCGACTACCTCGTCTGGTGGGCAACCGGAAGCTGGCCCCTCTGGTTAGTCTCGATCCCGGCGCTCGCGAATCTGCTGTTGCGCCGGCGGCAAACACCAGAGCGGCGTCTAGTCGCGGCATGGACTCTCGCGGCCTGGGCCCAGGTGGCCCTCCCGGGTCTCTACTGGCCGCACTATTACCTCTTACCGGCTGCCGGCTCGGCGATCGCCGTGGCGATATGTCTGGGCGACGCGACCTCGATGCTCGTTCACGCGATCGCGCCGGCACAAACGACCCCAATCGGCGACGAACATTCTCCTCGCGCGGTCAGCCTGGGACCTCGAACCAAGTCGCGGAGCCTGTTGGGAGCAACACTTTCAACCCTGGTTCTGGTAACGGCCATCGGCGCGACAATCGTCCTTCAGATCCGCGACTATCTGCTTGTGCCTCCGCCAGAGCTGACCATTCGCTACAAAGGGGGAAGGCAATGGGTCGTTCTTCGTCAAATGGGGCACGAGATCGCCCGCCGTGCCAGGATCTGGGAAAACCCCCGACTTTACATTTGGGGATGGCAAAGTCCACTTCATTTCTATGCCCGAATCGACAGTCCGACCCGACATTTCTTTGTCGACAACCTGTTGCGCGACCAGGCGGATCGCGGCCATCCTCTGATCACACCGCGAACAGCAGAGATCATGGAGGGACTGCGGCGTCAGCCCCCACAGTTAATCTTCACGGGCTACGCGCCATTCGATGCGCTCAGAGCGTTCTTGAACGAGCGTTATTTCGCCTCACGGCTGATGCCAGGCTTGTGGATCGAGAGGGCAGACTTTGGGCGATTCGAGACTGCGCCAATCAACGAGAATTCCCGGTCATACCCAAACGCGTCTCGCACTCGCCGCACCGGCGTGCTCGTCAATCACGACCTCGTATCGACTTCGAACGCCGGCCATGATGGCGTCCCAGCTCTGGCTCAGGGCATACTCTCTCGCCGCGGCCGCCATCGCCAGCCTTCGCTCCGAATTATCGATCAGGTCGACGAGGGCGGCGGCCATGCGCGCCGGTGGATCCGATGGCTCGACAAGAAGGCCCGTGATTCCGTGTCGGACTGTCTCGCCGACGCCGCCCGCCCGGACAGCGACGACCGGCAGACCCGACGCCATCGCCTCGAGCACGACATTGCCGAATGTTTCCGTCAGGCTCGAGAAAGCGAAGATGTCCGACGCGGAGTAGTGGTCGGCCAGGTCATCCCCTTGGCGATATCCGGCGAAGTGAGCGAAAGAACCGATCCTCCGCTCCAGAGCAGGTCGTGTCGGCCCGTCGCCGACCAACAGCAGACGTACATGCGGGCGCCGAGACGCGACGATCGCCAGGGCATTCGCGAGGTAGTCGACGTTCTTCTCCGGCGCGATTCGGCTTACGTAGCTGATCACCAGGTCATCCGGCGACCAGCCGAGTGCCCGACGAACGTTGGTTCGCCCGGGCCTCGCTGGCCGAAAGAGCGTGCTATCGACCCCGCGCTTCCACAGCACCAGGCGCTCAAAGCCAAGGGCCTCGAGCTCCCGAATCGTTGTCTCAGACGGGACGTACGATTCTCGCGTACGGTTATGAAACCACCGCAAGTACCGCCAGATCAGCTTTTTAGCCCAACCGACGTGGTAATGGTTGCTGTACTGGTCAAAGTTTGTGTGAAAGCTGGACACGACCGCGAGACGGCGACGCAGCGCGTGCCGGAGCACGCTCAGACCAAGCGTCGCCTCGGTGGCGATGTGGATGACCTCGGGCTGAAACGACTGGATCGCCCGATGGGCAGAGCCGAATGGCGGTCGCGGGAGATGTAGCTCTTTGTAGAACGGCAGCACGATCGACCGAACGGCGTGGACGTTTTCGCGATCCACCGCCTCGCCGTAATCGGGGTGGATCAATTGAACTTCGTCGCCGCTCTCAGTCAAGACACGGACCAACTCGCGCAATGTCCTCGAGACGCCGTTGACTTGGGGAAAGAACGTTTCCGTGACGAGTGTGACCCGCATATGGTACGTCGAGCCGACGCCAAGGTGAAAAGGAGCGAGCGTGTGCCGCCGACACACCCTACCAGACTCGCGCCGACAGGCAAAGGGCACCGAGGCGTCAGCACCGGTGCACCGACATGGCTGGCTGCGGAGCTAGACCTGGCGGCCGTGAATCCAGGAGAAGCATATCTGAGGTTGCTGGGCCAGGCGATCGGCGATCTCGTCGGCAAGCCGCTTGAATCGTTCGGGCTGACGGCAAATGTAATCCTGGGCCTTCGCGGCTTCGCCAAGGACCGATCGGTGTGCGATATCCCAAGCTCCGTTCAAGTGGGTTATGATCTCGCCGTAGTCTTGGAAGGTGTACACTCCATTACGCTGGGTCACTGCAGCGAAGTGGTCAAAAAGGTCCGGGTCTTTGCCATCGAACATCAATCGCCCCGGCATGGCGATTTTGCCCTTGAGCATCGCTTTATAGGCGAGCATTCCTCCGTGGGGATCTTGGTTCATAACCTGACCGATCACGCGGGTATAAAACGTTTCGTGTCGCGTCTCGTCGGTTGCAATTTTGCGGCAGATCAGGGCCAGATTGCCCTCGCCTCTCGCAGCAGCGAGCTTGCCCACGTTGCCGTGGCTGATGCGCGTTGCGCGCTCCTGGAAAGCTGCGTAAATGAGCCCCTCATATTCGTGATCCCAGCCCGGTGCAAACCCGCTTCTGATCAAATGATGAATAGTCCGCTCGACCGCGCGCATGTCCACCCTGCCGGTGAGCCTGAGGTACGCGTTGATCAGATCGCCATGGCGATTCTCTTCCGCAGTCCACCCTCTCAGCCAGCGCGCCGAAGGCGCTGATCCTGTCCCGGTGGGGTCATGGGCGATTTGCTCGAGCGAGACTGCATAGTTGGGCAGAGCCTCTTCTGTGACCAGATTCCCCACGAGAATCACCAGCAGATCGTCTGAGACCCGTTGGGCCACGTCCCGGTATTGCGTCAGATTGTGAGCCCAATCTTCGGTGGTCAAGTCCGGCAAATAGTCGGTCGGCTGCCAGGCCTCTTCAACGGGGGCGAGCAGGAAGAGATTCTCCCCGACAAACTCTTGCAAGCTTTCGATCACTTCCATTCCCGGATGCCTTTCTGCCTCGACCACACACGCTCGATTGCGTTTCATTCATCAGGCCAGCGACAGAACGGGGGTCGCACGGGACCGAATCGAATCGGCGACTGCAGTTCGTCTGACACAAATTGATATCGTTTGACGGTCGCCGCGGCGCATGAGCACTCTAAGAGGACAGCCTTCGGGCCGGGTATCGCCTCTCGTTCATCACGGTGAACCAAACCGTTCACGCGCTTTCCTCGGTACGAACGCGCTGAAACCCTTGCTGCGGCTACACGGACGTGCGAAACTCGCTATTTTGGAAACGCGGTCAATCGCTGAGTCCTCTTTTCCACCTTCGAGTCGAGGAACTGTCTTGAAAGAGAATCCGGTCAAGCGGGCACTCAAGGCCGGGAAACCCCAGATCGGGACCTGGTTAACGCTCGGGAGCATCGCGGCGGCCCGGTTCATGGCGCGGGCCGGTTTTCCGTGGCTGACTGTCGACCTGGAACACACGCACACCGACATTCAGACGGCCGCGTTCATGTTCGGCGCGATCGCCGATGCAGGCTGCGTACCGCTGGCACGCGTCCCCACGGGAAAACACGAATACATTAAGTCGGTACTTGATTGCGGCGCCATGGGGATTGTCGCACCCATGGTGATGGACCGAACCGAAGCTGAGTCGATCGTCGCCGCCTGCAAATACGCTCCGCACGGTAACCGCTCGATCGGCAGCGGCATGCACACGCTCAACTTCAACGCGACTGCCGAGGAATATTACCAGAAGGCCGACGACGAAATCTTGATCGTCATCCAAACCGAGCACATCAAAGCCGTTGATATTGCCGACGAGATCTATTCCGTCCCGGGCCTTGACGCCGTGTTCGTTGGTCCGAACGACCTGAAATACTCAATGAGATCTGCCGATGGAACTCTGCCGGACAAGGAAACGTTCGAGGCCGCGTTGACGCGCATCCGCCAAGCCGCGCAACGACAAAAACTGCCGTGCGGCATCCACGTGTTCTCAGCCGCCGACGCTTTGAAGCGTGCCCGCGAAGGCTGGCAGTTCATCGCGGTCGTGAGCGAACTCAAGATGATGCTCGACGGCTCGGCGGAAATCGTGCGTCAACTTAATTTGCAGACGGCGTCCGGCAACGTCGCAAACTATTAACGCACGGCAGCAATTGATCGAGAAAAGCCACGTTGAAGCTGGTTGGCTCGGTGCATGCGTTGCGCAGGGAACGAACCTTTCGTTCTCAGCCCTCGACCAGTTCTCGAATCCGCTCCAGCCCGGTCTTGGCAACGTGGAGCGGATCCTGTTCCCATAGTTGGCTGTTAAATAACTCAAGGGAGAGTGGACCGCGATACCCAATTGTGCGCAAATTGGCGATCGCACGCGGCAAGTCGGCGATGCCGTCGCCGATCATCACCCGATCTTCATCTTTCTGGGTAAGCGGGTCTGGCTCAGCTGGCAAGTCGTTGATATGGAAACAGGCAAGTCGGTCTCCCTTCAAGGTAAGGAGGTCGTCGATCGAGCCCGCGCCCCGCATCATGTGAAAGACGTCAGCCACAACCGAGGCGCGTGGGTCGCCCGTGCCTGCCGCAATTGCCCAGGCACTCGCGACGTCTTTGATCCCATCCACGAAGCCCAAGAACTCCATTGACGGCAAGACGCCGAGTTGGTCGCCGATTTCGATGAGCATCGTAAAACGGTCGCTCGCATGGTTTAGATCAACGACCTTTTGCGGTGGACTGGCGACGATGTAGGGACTTTCCAGCTCGACTGCCTGAGCCATGCGCCGTTTGCATTCGTCGAGGACTCGCCCTAACTCGGTTCCCTCCGACGTAATCCAGCCGTGAAGTGCGATCATACTGACCACTTTGAGCCCGCTGTCCGTAAGCGCTCGTTTCAAGTCAGCAAAGTCGCCCTCCTTGCTCGAGATAAGCCGTGATCTCGTCGTTCCAGGGCTCGATCGCGGTGTAGCCGGCCTTGCCGGCAATCGCGATCTTCTCGAGTAAAGGCGTCGGCCGGATCGTGCTCGTATTGAGGCAATAGACAAAGTCGCTCATTTTCGTCTCTCCAGCCGGCTTGGCGACAGCGTGGGCCGTCCCGTCGGCCGGGGGAAACATCAGGGCTCTTCTATTCTTTGTTCGTACGGAGGCCGGCTCCGTTCGGGCAGGTAGACCATCCCCGCATCGTCGGCGATTTGCAGTCCAGCATCAAGGTAGTGGATCACGCCGTTGATTTTGCGGCCCTGAGCCGATGCGAGGTACACGACCGCAGCGCCGATCTCATCGGGGGTCGTCAGATTGCGAATGCCCGCGGGGAAATCGGGACGACCATGTCTCGCCTGAATCAGCCGCTCGTTGGGCGTGTCCACCCAGCCAGGAGCGATCATGTTGCACGTGACGCCGTCCGCAAGGTACTCGACGGCGACCTGTTGGGTCAAACCCCACAGACCCGCTTTGCTGACGACATAAGAGAACAAACCGGGCATGGGCCTGGTCGCCCGTGTTGAGCCGATGTTGATAATCGTACCCCGACGCTCGCGCAAATGGGGCATGACCGCCTTGATGCCGAGCCAGGCACCTTTGAGATTGATCCCTAAAGTTCGATCCCAGAGCGCCTCGGTGGTGGTCTCTACCGTGCCCCGCGGACTGATTCCCGCGCAGTTCACGAGCAGATCGAGGTGTCCCCATCTTGACCTGACGGACGCCACCACGCGGCCCCAATCATCAGGCTGCGTCACATCCAGATGCTCGCCGACGACTTCTAGCCCTTCCTTCTGTAATTCCGCAGCGGCCTGCGCCAACAATCCCGCGTCGATATCGGCGAGGACAACCTTGTATGATGCCATTGCAAGCGAACGAACAATTCCCAGGCCGATACCTTGTGCCGCGCCGGTGACAAGTGCGACCGTTCGATCCTCAGCTCGGCCAATGCTCAAAGTCTCACTCTCCCCAGCTGTCGCGCACAGTACTCAGCGCTGACGGACAGCCAATCGGCAAAAACAGCCAAATTTACTCTGAATACCTCGCCAACAATTGAACGAATGCTATTAAAGACGTCGATCCCGGAATAACAGCTTAATATGGCAATTGCCACGATTCGGTGGAGTGTGTGCGACGATGATAGGGATCAAGGATGGAAATCCGGTCGAATTGCCGCAATTCCGATATTTTGTGCTTCTTTGTCATCGAAATTATTAAGACTTCGATGTTATAACGTACGATGTCGCGCGTGTCGTTACTCCGTTCGATCAGCTCGGGCTGACATTGGACGGGCCTGACAATTCGCGTCCCTTACTTGAACCAGCGTGACTTGAAGCTCGCACGAGCGTTTGGGTTCGTCCCTCCTGAACCAGATTGCCATCTTGATTGAAAATTCTTCGGTGCCAGGTGACGATGCCCCGCCGTCCTTTGGCCTGAGGCTGCAGCGAATGGACGGTGGAGAGGGCGTGGATCGTGTCGCCGAAAACGATTGGTCGGTGAAACTTCCATTCGAGGATCGCCAGAAACGCGAGGGTGTCGACGCGCGGCGCCTGGCTCATCAGTCCAGTGGCAATGGCCAAGGCCGAGCAGGCCATGAGCCACCGGCCGGCCGAATGGATTGCTCTGCGCGAGATGAATGATCGACATGCAGCGGATTGAAATCTCCCGACAGACCGGCGAAGAGCACGACATCGGTTTCCGTCACGGTCCGTCGCGGGCTTTCCCACTCGTCACCGACCACAAGATCATCGAATGACCAGATCGACCATGGGTGGCGCGTCACGGCCTTGCGATCTCCTCCGTAGTTAATTGTTTAGGATTGAATGCCGCGATTCGGCGGCCAACGCATCTGGCCAGAGCAAGCTTGTCTCGAGCAACATTCTGACTTTCGCTCGAGATGCCGTCAAGAGTCGTTCGATAATGCGGAGCCATCATGATTTCGCGAGTTGAACAATGGATGCTTGATTGCAGGTCAGATGCAGTTCGACCGCGTCAGCTCGATGACTTTTAGATGCGCTCGTGAGATTTCGGTAAAACGGCATCGAAACTGCACGTATCCGATCGCGTGACAAAGATCCTCATCACCTTGATTGTGCCTTGAGGGATTACGGCGATGACTCGGCCTTATCGTGTTTTGATCGCGGACGACGAAAAACCAGTCGCGGTCGGACTACAAAATCAATTGGAATCGCTTGGGTACGATGTGGTCGCGGTGGTCAGTGATGGTCATCGCGCGATCGAGATGTGCCGGCGGTCCCTTCCAGACGCGGTCTTTCTCGACATCGAGATGCCAGGTCTGGACGGCCTGTCGGCCGCGCGACAAATCGCGGCGGACCCGGGAACGCCGGTCATCATCCTGACCGCGCACGGCCACCCCAACTTGATCGACCAGGCCGTCGAAGACGGCGTGATCTCCTACCTGCTCAAACCGGCGACCAACCCCAGCCTGCACGCCGCCGTTCAAGTGGCCGTGGCACGAGCGCGTGAGCTCAAGAGCTTGCAAGACGACGTCGACTCAGCTCAAATCGACGCTCCGCGAACGCAAGCTGATCGAGCGCGCCAAGGGAATACTCATGACGCGAAAGCAGCTCAGCGAGAGCGAAGCCTTCCGGCTGCTGCAGCGTCAAAGCCAGGATCGACGGGTCCCCATGGCGAAGCTCGCCGAGTCGATCATCCAGACCGACGAGCTGTTCGAGGCTCAGGATCAGCCCGCTCCTCCGTCGTCGGCCTCACGGCCGTTACGCCGTCATCTTGAGCTGCCGCACGGGCGAATAATGTTTGACGCCGGGTCGATCACTCGGTAGTCTACACTTACCTCGCATGGCCGCGACCGAAGTGGTTTTGCTCGGTCCTTGCACTAGACAGATGTCTCATACTTGAGCGTCGATTTGATTGCCGGTTGGGATCAAGGATGGTACGAACGACTCTGACGCGCATGCTCTGATGAGTCGATTTTCGTTCCCAGGTCTCGCGGACGCGAGGTCTCGAGACAGCCTCCCAATCTGTTCGTTCGGCACACGCTACGCATGAGCGTCGCCCAGTCGTGCAGCCGATCAAGTGGGAGACTGGCATGCCGATGTACAACTCGACGGACAGAGCTTCGGCGGTTCGGACTCGGCAAGAACCATCTGGAACTCGCCCAGTTTATCGAAGGCCACGTCAACCGCGTCGCCAACGGCCGGATTCGTGACCTTCATGTTGTTTACTCGGATGAGAAAATCATCCTCCAGGGACGTTCGCGCACGTATCACGCGAAGCAACTTGCGCATCAAGCGGTGCTCGATCTGACCGACGGCCATCCGCTCCTGGCCAATCAGATCGTCGTCTCGTAAGATCGGCGGACCAGATCCGGCGCGCAGTCGCGCCGCCGATCGCACGCGCACTCAAAATGCGAGCGCAGGGACGAGAGGCCATGGAAGTCCGGTCCACCCCATCCTCCCCGAGCGTCGAGGGCCAGGAGATCACTCGGTTTCTCGATCGATCAGGGGGAGCTCAGATCCATCTTGTCCAACTCTGAGCCACGAGCTCTGCCGCCCGTTGGTCTCGCTCCGGGCCGGGTTTGACTTGCTCCTGGGCGACTCGCCGTCGACCATCACACCGGATCAGCGCGGGCACCTGCTCACGATGGTTTCCCTTTGCGACGATCTCTTGCGCCTGACGCGCAGCTACCTCGACTACGCGGGGATCGTCCAGGGATCGCGACCACTCTGTCTCGGCTCGTTCACGATCGGAGCACTGATCGACGAGATCGACCGTCAGTTTGCCCCGATCGCCCAGAGCAAACAGCTCGACTGGGAATCTCGTGCCCAACGCTCCCGAGATCGTCGTCGTCACCGACGCCACACGGTGCCAGCAGATTTTCGGCAATCTCGTCTCGAACGCCATCAAGTACACGCCGGCTGGTGGGCAGGTGCACGTAACTGGCAAAGCCGACGCCGATTCCTGGTCGGTCGATCGTCTCCGACTCGGGGCCAGGTATTCCCGCCGAAGCGCTCGACCATGTTTTCGAGCCGTTCTTCCGTCTGGACCGCGATGAGCACTCGATCATCGAAGGAAGTGGGCTGGGACTGGCGATCTGCCGCGAGCTTGTCGCGCAACTGCATGGCAAATCTCGGTCGACTCGGCCGCCGGCAAGGGTACTTCGATCTGCGTTCGATTTCCGTTGAACACGCCGGGGATCGGTCAATCGGGCCTACTCGCGGAGAATCCCGTCACGGCCCAGCGAGATCGAATCACCAACCCGAGGGCGGCCGGACCGACCACCGCCGCCAACGGCAGTGACCATGCACGTGAGTACATGTTTCGGACCGGGCGAACGCCAACGAGCCTCGGGCGTAAGCCTGATCCAAGGGTAAGATGATCGCACGTGCGAGGCTTGAGGTCCCCCGTCCGAAGCCACGGTCTCACGACCGTGGTCAAGCTGTCGTCGACGCATTGGCGACCGTCAAGGCGTCCGTCACAATTACGCCCCTACGGAAGCGGCACCTGAGTCTGGTGCATGAGGTACGAAAGCAGGTCGCACGTCTCAGATTCGCTCAGGGGAGTGAGCAGGCCGTCTGGCATCAGCGACAGTGCCGATGGTTGGACCGTCTCGATCTCGCGCTGGTCCAGGACAAGGGCCTCGGTTTGGGTTTGCAGGGTTAGCGTCCGATCCGTACGTGCTCGCACCAGGCCGTTGAGCGCACGGCCGTCGTTCATGGCCACAACGACCATCCGGAAATCGGCGCTTACCGATGCGCTCGGGTCGATCAGGTTTTCGAGCAGGTACTCAAGGTTGTCACGGCCGGCGCCGGTCAAATCGGGCCCGATCTCGCCGCCATACCCGTAGAGCTTGTGGCAGGAAGCACAGACGCGATCGAAGACCGCGCGGCCGCGGCTGCGGTTAGCTCGAGCAAGCACGGACGCGCCCAGCTTGCCCTTGAGCGCCGCGATTTGCTTGCGCCGGTCGGCGGCCGATTCACGCTCGAAACCCCAGACTTGCGCGAGACGCTCGGTAAGCGCTGGCACCCCCAGGCCGCGGATCTGCCGAGCGTGGAATGCCGTCAGGTCCTGGCGCGGAATCCCGCCTGCTGCGATCCGGTCAAGTAGAGCCCGAGCAAACGCCGGTCGCGAGGACAGAATCTCAACCACAACGGACCGCTCGGAAGCGTGAAATGCGCGATAACTCCTCGCCAAGGTCACGCCGATCGCCGGGTCGTCAAAGAGCGCCAGCCCGCGGGCAGCGACCGAGTTCAAAAAGCTCACGCGCACCAAGCGCTCGCAGATCGTTCGGAGATCGCCAGGCCGGGCCTCAATCAGCGACTTGAGCGCGGACATCCTCACATCGAGAGGCGACGACTCGTCCAGTGCCAACCGTTTCACTTCCTCAAGGGCGCGGCCATCGCCGAAAAGCACGTTGAGATCGCGCACCCGTGCCTGCAGGGCTGGGTCGGGTCCCTTCGAGAGCTTCTCCTGGAAGCGATCCCAAGCGGCAGGCTTCTTCGCCTTACGCCAGCCGGTCATGGCGTCGGTCAAGCCCGCGACCAGCTGCGTCCGCAACACCGAACCTTCGGGCTGTTGCTCGCCAGCCTCTAAGAGCGCGTTTACTGGTCCGGGGTTGGTCTCGATCTCCTCACCCAATCGTCGCGCGATCAACCGCTGGACCTCAGCGAGCCGGCAATCGAGCGCCAGCCGGACCAATACGTCCGGATCGGCGTCCGCTACCGGTATCAGTCCGGTCCATATCAACGACGGAAGGTTGTGGTCGGCGCCGTCCTCGGATCGGGAAAGTAGCGCATCCGCGAGCGACTCGCGCTGGCCCAATGGCAGCCGCTGTAGTGTCGAGGCGAGAACCAGGCGTACCAGGCCCGAGGGATCGGCCGTGGCGATCTCCGCGAGCTGTCGCAGCAAGTCAGCGGGCAGCACGACATCCGGCCCACCGCGTCGGCTGTAGATCGTGTCGATCGGCAGGTTGTCGGTTAGAAACCGGATCGCCCACGCTCGAACAGATTCATGCTTGTAACGCAGTAACCTCCGCAGGAAAGGTGTGTCCGACCCGCCAATCACGAACAGCGAACACAATGCGCCGATCTTCCGCGCGGGATCTGGGTTGTGCTCAAACATTTCACGCAGCGAAGCTTTCGCGAGAGAGAGCGGCTCGCCGCGTGTCGATCGCTCCGCGAGGACTCGCCGCGCCTTGCGCACGAACCATTCGTTTTCGTGGAGATGCAGCGCGACGAGATCGCGCTCCTCCAGCTTCGATACATCGCGAATATCGATGGGTCCAGTCTTGCCGTACGTAAACCGGTAGATCCGGCCCGAAGATCGGTGAACGCCGTCGTGGTCGTGGCACTCGCCCGTGTCGCTCCAATCGAGGACCGATACACTGCCGTCGGGGCCGCAAGAAAGGTCTACACCGCGAAACCAGGGATCCGCGGCAAAGAACATATCGGGCTCGTGGCGCCCGACGTAGCCGCTGCCCGATCGCTCGAGCCGCTCGACGTTGGCGCGCCTGCCGTGAAAGTTGAGCGTGAATAGCTTGTCACGGAAAGTCTCTGGCCACTGGCCGCCAAGGTAGAACATCAGACCGGTATGAGCATGTCCGCCGCCACGGTGATCGTCGATTCCGCCAGGAATCAGCGTGGTCTTGTAGTGCTGTGAATTGTCCCAGTGATAGTGATCCGCATGCTGGTCGATGACGGTGTAGACACGCGGGTTTGGTTCGATCGTGTGCGGCCGGGCGAAGTGTGCGCCTGGAATCATGTGCCAGAGGTGCCCGTTGACCGTATTGATGAAAAAAGCCTCGCCAAGCGAGTTCCAATCGTGGCCCCAAGGATTGGTCGTGCCGTGACAGAGGACCTCAAATCGCTTGCGAACCGGGTGATATCGCCAAAGTCCGCCGCGGACCGGGATGCGCTCGGTACCGGGCGTGCCGGGAACCCCGATTTGGCCCGGCGACGAGGCGCCACATCGGCCGTACAGCCAGCCGTCTGGTCCCCACCTGAGACCATTGGCGAAGGTGTGGTGGTTATCTGTTGCGACCTTGAAACCATCGAGTACGACCTCGGCCGGGCCATCGGGAGCGTCGTCGCCGTTTCGGTCCGGGATAAACAGCAACTGCGGTGGGCACATGAGCCAGACGCCGCCATACCCGAGCTCCACACTGCCGAGCCTCTGAACGCCGTCGGTAAAGACCGTCCGCTTGTCCATGCGGCCGTCGGCGTCATTGTCTTCCAATATCAAAACGCGATCGCGGAGACGGAGATCAAACCGCTGGGTGGTTTCGGCGTAGGTATAATTCTCGGCGATCCAGAGTCGGCCGCGGGTGTCCCATGCCATGGCGACCGGGTTCCTCACGTCGGGCTCGGCGGCAAAAACGTTGACCCGGAAACCCTCGGGAACACGCCAGCCGGCCGCGGCATCCGCCGGCGCCAACGGTCGCGTCGCAGAACGCTCCGTATTCGGCGGTTCCGGGAAGTCGTCGCCATACACCGGCACAACGAAGATGACAGTCGCAATCACGATCAAAAGGGAGTATGTTCGCAAGTTCATTGCAGTCTAGCGGGAGTCGAGGTAGGTTTGCTTGATCTCCAATGAGTGTATTCCAGCCGATCGTCCCGACCAAATCAACTGCCGCGAATGCGAGGTGGCGGAATGTTGACTCGAAGAAACTTCTTGCAAGCGATTCCTTCTGCGGTCCTTTTGGCCAGCGCACGTGCCGATGCAACGCCGGCGTACGGTAGGATCGACACCCACATCCATATTCACCGCGACGCCCCAGTGCTTGTGTCCTCCCTGAAGGCGGCGAACTGGCGTGGGCTAGACATCGTCGTCTCGCCGGCGAGTGCGGACGAGTCGTTCGACCTGGAGGAAAAGCTCGACGCCACCCGCAAGGTTGCGCGACAGCGGAGGGGCCGTGGCCTGGGCCTCGACCTTCGACGCCCGCGGCTTCGAACGTCCCGACTTCACTGAACGAACAATCGCCCGCGTTCGCCGCGCGTTCGACGACGGGGCGATCGGCGTCAAGATCTGGAAAAACATCGGCATGTCGATCAAGGCGAAATCGGGCGCGTACCTGCTGCCAGACGATCGTTCCCTCTTGCCGATCTACGAGGCGATCGAGCGGGACGGCCGAACGCTGGTCGCCCACCTCGCCGAACCGAACGGGGCCTGGCTGCCGCTCGATTCCAAGAATCCGGAATTGACGTATTATTCCAATAATCCTCAGTGGCACATGTTCGGCAAGGCCGGTGCGCCGGTGAAAAACGACATATTGACGGCCCGCGATCGAATACTCGCCCGCTATCCCCAGTTGCGAGTGGTCGGCTGCCATCTGGGTAGCGATGAAGACGACCTCAATCGCCTGGCAAAGCGGCTGGACACCTATCCCAACTTCGCCGTCGATACAGCCGCGCGAGTCCGTTACTTCGCACGCGGTGACCGCGAGCAAGTCCGTCAGTTCCTCAATCACTATCAAGACCGCATCCTCTACGCCACCGATTACTCTCTACGTTCAAGCGACGGTTCGGCCGCGGCGCAATCCATCAAGTCCACGCATGACCGCGACTGGGCGTTCTTTTCCGGGAACGAGAAGATGGACTACGCAGGGCACGCAACTCAGGGACTGGGGCTCTCCGATCAAGTGCTCCGCAAGATCTTCCGGGAGAATGCGCTGCGGTCACTGCCGGGATTTGGGGCGTAGTTGATCGCCTCGACCTCGACAAAAACACGTAGCCTCCGTGCCGAATGTTCGTGAGAATCGCCGCGCACCGCCCGATGATCAGGGCTGGTCTTAACACGCTGCCGGATGAGGCCGCTCCGTCCTCTCATCCTGCCATGGTGACGACGCCCTTGACATGACGACAAGTTGTCGTCATAGTTGACGACGTCTTGTAGCCATGAGGTAACGATGAGCAAGAAACGTCAAGAAATACCGGAGTTGACTCCAGCTCAGGGCGAAATCATGGAAATCATCTGGGAGCTTGGCGAAGTCTCTGCCACTGGAGTGAGGCGAGTCCTCGCGCAAACGCGTCCCGTCGCCCGCAACACGGTGCGCACGCTGCTCGAACGCATGGAGGAGAAGGGTTGGATTACGCATCGGGAGGACGGCCGGACCTTCCTCTATAGGGCGGCCCGGCCCCGGCACGCCTCAATCGGGCAGAAGGTGCGTGAAATCATCGAGACGGTGTGCGGAGGTTCGCCGGAGGCTCTGGTCACGGCACTACTGGACTACCGTGGATTGAGCCATGGAGAGCTGGCGCGGATCCGCCAAATGCTCGCCAAGGCCCGAGCCACCAAGGGGGAGAAGGAGAATCAGTGATGTCCGTCCTTCAAGCTTTGTATCCGGGAGACCGTGTCCTCGAGCTGTGCCTGATCGTCGCTCTCGGGGTTATGCTGCTGTCGACCGCGGCGTGGGTCGTGGCGCGGCGGCTACCGAAAAGGCCGGCGACACGGCATCTGGTCCTGATCTCGGCGCTCTTCGGCTGCCTTGCGATGCCCGCCATGGCAATGGCCTTCAGTGCGTCGGGGCTCACGCTCATCTCGATTCCGCTCCTGCCGGCCAAGCCATCGGAGACGGGTTGGAGTGTGGTTCCCGAAACGCCTGCGGTCAAGTACGTGCCCGGCGATCGTCGCCGGCCACTCACCGATGGCCAGGGTGTACCGGTCAGCTTGTCGCGATCCGACGATCGCATACCCGAAAATGACCCACGAGCAACTGCCGCGACAACCCCGCGCACCTTGCCGGCACAGGCCGGGTTCCAGCAGCGTCGCAGTCTCCGCCCTATTGAATGGTTTTGGCCCATTCGAGCGAGCGCCACACTCGTAATGATGGTATGGGGCTGCGGCAGTCTGATCTTTCTGCTGAGATTCGCGCGGAGTTGGCTGCTGGTACAAGGGCTTCGCCGCTCATCGATCCTGGTCCGTGACGCTGCACTCGTACGTCTCTTGGATGACGTCGGACGCGCGCTCGGAATCCGCCGGCTCCCTCGAGTCGTCGTGTCACGAAGCGTGTCGACGCCACTGGCGTTCGGATTCCTGCGGTCTACGATTGTCCTGCCCGACCGACTGATCGGGGCAATCACCGATGAGGAAATGCGGGATGTGCTTCTGCACGAGATGGCGCACGTGAGCCGGCGCGACCCATCGATCGTGCTCCTGCAAGAGGTGGCCCGGGCGCTCTACTGGCCCCTCGTCACGATACACGCCTTGAATCGTGAGCTGGGTCGAGCGCGCGAGGAGCTGTGCGACAATCACGTGCTGCGGGGTCGCGACGCCTTGAGCTACGGCGAGACACTACTTCATCTCGCCGAACTATCACAAAACGCCAGGCCGCTCGTTGCGGCGGTCGGCATCGTCTGCTGGCGAGGTGAGCTGGAACGGCGGATCGCAGGTCTTTTGGATCAGGGGAGGAGTACGATGACGACGACCAATCGGTGGCTGGTGTGCCTGGTCGCATTGCTGTTTGTCGCCGGCGGCACGATCGCGTCGGCCACGCGATTGAGCGCCGGATACGCGCAAACCCAAGGGATCACACCGAAACCCTCTGCGCCGGACGCCCTGAAGCCCGTTGCCGTGGCGAGCACGAAAGCCCCCGAGAAGACCGAGCGATCGATGCTCATTCATGTCCTGGGGTCGGACGGCGGCCCGATGGCGGGTGTAGCGGTTCATCGGTCGGTCTGGACCAGAAGGCCTACCAACAAAGGCAACAGCAACTACGTGAGCGATGAACGCGGACAGGTCCGCGTGGCGATACCGGAAGGCATCTACATCGTCCGCCTCTGGGCACGGGCCAAAAGCCACGTGCCGCTCTTCGCGGGTTGGGAAGAGAAGGACAATCCAGAGACAACATTACCAGCGGAATTCACGTTTCGACTCCAGCCCGGGACCATCGTTGGCGGAGTTGTCTGTGACGGTAGTGGCGCTCCGATCAAGGGCGTTAACGTCGAGGTGATGCTCGAGCGCGGAGGCCGTGGCGACGGACGGACAGGACCCGACAAGTGGCTGGCCGCTGATGAAGGCACCGTGCCCATGACCGACGAACAAGGCCGATGGACACTCGACAACGTACCACCAGGTAACGATCTCGACCTCCGCCTCAAGCTGAGCCATCCCGACTATATTTCTGACCCAAACTGGGGCACTTCGCAGGAGGAGCAAGGGATCGACCTGAAGGCACTGCGTGCGCGGACTGCGACGATCACAATTCGGGGCGGGCTCGTGGGGACGGGGACGGTCACCGACGCGGCAGGCAAGCCGATCGCGGGGGCTGTCGTCGTCCGGGGAGACCATCCTTACTGGGAGGTCGGCAGCCAGGAGGTCCGCACAGATGCGCACGGCCGCTACCGGCTGCCACCACTCCCTTCGGGCAAGTTGAACGTCACTGTGATGGCTCCGGGATGGATGCCCGCCATTACAAAGGTCGACATCCGGCAGGGTATGAGCCCTTTCGATTTTCGACTCCGGCCAGGTAACGACTTGCAAATCCGCATCGTCGACCAGGCCGGCACGCCGATCCCGGGCGTCGAAGTCGCAATCGACAAATGGCGTGGCGGCGAATCGCTCTACAATCATAAGCACCCGAACGTGCTCGACGCGGGCATTCCCCGTTTTGGCGACGACAAGGGCCTCTTCCACTGGACCTGGGCGCCCGACGACGCTGTGAATTACACGTTGTTCAAAGAAGGATACGTCCGACACGAAGTCGCGTTGACCGCAAGTGCAAGCGAGCAGACGGTCACGTTACCGAAGATCTTGCGGATCTCCGGAAAAGTCACCGACACAGCGGGCCGGCCGGTCAAGGGCGTAACCGCGATTCCGGTCATCGAATTCCGGCCCGGGCATCTCATCGTCGAGAGGAACGAGGCTAAGGGACCGTTTGACGGGACCTACACGATTGAGGGCGACCGCACCGACGTCTCGTATCGTGTGCGCATCGAGGCCATGGGTTACCGTACGGCCATGAGCGACACTGTTCGTGCCGGCGCGCTCGATCCGACCTTCGATTTCCGGCTGGTGTCGGCACCCCCCTTGGAGGGTCAAATCGTCGATTCCGGCGGCCAGGCAGCCATTGGCGCTCGTGTGTATCTGGCCACACACTCTCAGAATCTCAACGACTGGCCGAACGACCCAAAAATCGGCTCGAGCAGTCAGAAGGTCCTATCCGATGGCCAGGGCCGATTCGCGTTCCCCGCCCAATTCGAACGCTATGCGGTTGTGGCCGTGCATGACCACGGCTATGCCGAGGTGCAACTCCAACCTGGCCAGCAGCCCGGTGAATTGAAATTGAAGAGCTGGGCGCGGATTGAGGGTCGGTTACTCCATGCGGGCCAACCCGTCCCGTCAGCCTGGATCCGCTTTGAGCCGGTGCGCCTCCTCAATGGAGACTTTCCCCATATCCAGGATCAGTTCTCGGTGAAGACGGACAGGGACGGCCGGTTTGCGTTCACGCGGGTGCCTCCGGTCAAGTCGCACGTACAGGCGCAGCTCTCCGTGTGGGGCGACTATCCGTTCAGCTCGAGCGAGTCCGTTCCCCTCGACCTTCAGCCTGGGCAAAAAGTTCAGGTTGATCTCGGCGGCAAAGGAACCCAGGTCAAGGCGCGCGTTGTGCTGTCCGGAGATGCGGCCCCGTCGATCGACCTCCACAAGTCGTTGAATTGGCTCCTCCGCAGGGCACCCGGCATCGACCCTCCCGCCGAGGTACGATCACTAGGCTTGAGCCGCGCGACGGCTGGAACAACACCTGGACCGCATCGGCTGAGGGGCATGCCTTGATCGATACACTTCACACCTACTTCGTCGTGCTCGACCGGGATGGCCGGTTGCAGATCAGCGGTGTGCCGGCCGGTGATTACGACCTTGCTTTGAGGCTCTACGAACCGCCCGGTGACGGCTGCCTGGTCAGCCCGGTCGGCTCGCGGATCGTCCGCTTCCAGGTCACGGACGAGGCCGCGCAGAGGCCGACATTGGATCTGGGGGATATCCCGATCGTCGTGGCGACCGGGTCGCGCATCGGAGATGTTGCCCCCGACTTTACGGCGGCAACTCTCGCCGGCGGGAAGGTGCAGCTCAGCAGCCTGCGAGGCCGATACGTCTTGCTCGACTTCTGGGCCAGTTGGTGCGTCCCGTGCGTTGCCAATCTACCGGCGCTACGCCGGTTTCACGACACGTTCGGGGCCGACAACCGCGTGACGATTGTGGGCATGAATCTGGACGACGCCCCGGCCGACATAAATACCTTTGTGGAAACCCACAAGCTCCCCTGGACGCAGGCGTACCTCAGTGGTCGGGCCTTTGACCCGGATGATATCCTCTCGCGGTATGCCATCAGCTCCATACCAACTTATATCCTGATCGGGCCCGATGGAAGGCTAATTGGCCGAGGTAGCGATCCTGAAGAGATCGCTAGAGTATTGCGATGACTAGAGCATTGCGATGAAGATCGTTGGTCTAGACCACCTTCGCCAGGCCGACGGAGTTGGGCCTTTGCCTTCCGGTGTCACGGGCCTGCGGCCACCATAATTTTCACCGTGGTGACACCGCGGGTTGCCGCAGCGGATGGTCAAGACGTTCCGACGCTGCCGGCATGATTCCCCACGATGGTGTTATAGGCGTAGTAAGTGGTGCTCGTCCCGGAAATCAGGATGCCCCATCCCTGATTGTTTTCGATGGTGCAACCCAGGATGCTACTGGCCGCTGCCTGGTAAACGTACACACCATTCCCGCCGTTGGCATTGATGGTGTCTGACTCGACGATCGTATCGTAGGTCGTAACGCCAGAGATGAGGACACCGTTGCCGTGATTGAACTTGATCAGGTTCGCAGCGCTGGTCGTGGTGCCACCGATCGTGGTAATCTCGGCTCCGCGGACGACATCAACGCCATCGCCCAGATTACCGAGATTGGCCGTGCCCGTAGAATCGGTGCCAATGTAGTTACCCTCGACAA
This sequence comes from uncultured Isosphaeraceae bacterium, assembly GCA_963850935.1. Lineage (GTDB taxonomy): Bacteria > Planctomycetota > Planctomycetia > Isosphaerales > Isosphaeraceae > CAWFRS01. The sequence continues at coordinate 380,583 of CAWKNT010000016.1, read as the reverse complement.
TGTTGTATTCCGTGGCGTAGTCCGTGATATAGACACCTGATGTCTTGTTGGCTGAGATGACGTTGCGGGCACCGGCAGTTGTCCCGCCGACCGTGTTGGCGACGGAACCCCGCTGGATGACCACACCGTAAGAGTTGCCCAGTGCATGCGAGCCCGTCACGTCGGTGCCAATGTCGTTTCCCTCGACAGAGTTGGCGGTGCTGCCCAGGTCGATGATAACACCATCCACACCATTGGCCGAAATGACATTGCGGGCGGCGAGGGAAGTCCCGCCGACCATGTTGCCGGAGACTCCGGACCAGAGATAAACGCCGGCGCGGGCATTGCCAATTGCAACGGTTCCGGTGGCGTCGGTACCGATATAATCCCCCTCCACCACGTTGCCCGTCGTTCCGGCGTAGTCGATCTGGACGCCGTCCTCGCCGTTGGCCGAGATCACATTGCGAGCGCCGGCGGTTGTCCCCCCCACCGTATTATTGGTTGAGCCGGACTGAATCCACACTCCGACAAAATTGCCCAGGGCGTGTGAGCCGGTGGCATCCGTGCCGATGTAATTCCCCTCAACTGTGTTTCCTGTGCTGTCATTATCGATCATCACACCGTACTGGCCGTTGGCCGAGATGACATTGCGGGCACCGGCGGCCGTCCCGCCGATGACGTTGCCCGACACTCCCGACCATAGATACACGCCGGCGCGGCCATTGCCTAGCGCGACCGTGCCGGTAGCGCTAATGCCGATATCATCCCCTTCGACTACGTTGCCAGTGGTGCCGGCATAGTCGATCTGGACGCCGTCGGCCGTGTTGCCCGAGATGACGTCCCCTGCACCGGCGACCGTTCCGCCGATCGTGTTATTGGTCGCGCACGATTGGATCCAAACGCCGACGACGTTGGCGAGCGCACGTGAGCCGGTGACGTCTGTGCCAATGTAGTCCCCCTCCACCACGTTTGCGGTGGTGCCGGAGTCCGTGATGTCGACCCCTTGGTTTGCGCTTGCGGAAATGATATTGCGGGCACCCGACGACGTCCCGCCGATGGTGTTATTGGTCGATGCGTTCGCGATCACCACCCCGACCGAGTTGCCCAGCGAGTTCGAGCCGGTGACGTCGGTTCCGATATAATTGCCTTGCACCAAGGTCCCGGTGACGGCACCGCTGCCGCCGCCGATGAGCACGCCGTCCATGCTGCTGGCGGAGATGACATTGCGGGCACCTGATGTCGTGCCTCCCACCGTGTTGTTGATCGAGCCCCCCTCGATCGCCACGCCATACGGGTTGCCCAGCGCACGCGAACCGGCGGCATCGGTGCCGATGTAGTTGCCCTCGACCGTATTGCCGCTGGCCCCGTTATGGATGATCACGCCATCCGCCCCGTTGGCCGAGATCACGTTGCGGGCGGCGGCCGTCGTCCCGCCAATGGTGGTTCTCGAGGCTGCCGACCAGAGGTACACGCCAGCGCGGCCGTTGCCCAGTGCTATTTCTCCGGTAGCGTCAGTGCCGATGTAGTCACCTTCAACGACATTACCGGTGATGGCGCTCACGTTGCCGTTGATGAACACGCCGTCGTATCCGTTGGCCGAGATCACATTGCGGGCTCCGGCTGCGGTCCCGCCGATAATGTTGTTTGAAGCACTTGACAAGATCAACACGCCGTAGGAGCCGTTGCCCAGCGCGACCGTGCCGGTCGAGTCGGTCCCGACGTAGTTCCCTTCAACCACGTTACCGGTAATGGAACCAGTACCGCTGCCAATGATCACGCCGTAAGTCGTGTTGGCCGAGATGACATTGCGTGCACCTACAGCCGTTCCGCCCACCGTGTTGTTGCTGGCACCTCCCTCGATTCCCACCCCATCCGAGTTGCCCAGGGCGTGCATGCCAGTGACATCTGTGCCGATAAAGTTACCCTCGACCGTGTTGCCACTGGCGCCATCATGCATGATTACACCGTCCGCCACGTTCCCCGAAATGACATTGCGGGCGGCTGCCGTCGTCCCGCCGACGGTGTTGCGGGAAACAGTCGACCAGAGATACACGCCGGCGTCACCATTGCCCAGCGCAACCGACCCAGTGGCGTTTGTACCAATATAGTTGCCTTCGACCACTGTGCCGGTGACTGCGGTGCCGGGGTTACCGATGATGAACACGCCATCCGAGTCGTTGCCCGAGATGATATTGCGGGCGCCAGACGTGGTACCCCCGATTGTGGTATTCGAGGCGCCGTTCGTATCGTATATGCCAGCGGAGCCGTTGCCGATCGCGAAGGTGCCGGTGGCGTCGGTCCCGACCTTGTTTCCCGCGATTACATTGGCCTTCGTGCCCGCCCCGGTGATAAAGACACCAGATGCCAAATTTCCCGAAATGACGCTACAAGAAACAACGTTGCCGTGTGAGCCGTTTTGGAAGTAAACCCCTGTTCCGTTGCCCGCCGCGGCATTGCCGGCGGCCGTTAACCCGATGTAGTCGCCAATGATCACGGTGCCCGAAACGCCGTTCAAGAGCAAACCGTCTGCGGCAAACGAGTCGATCGCCAACCCCTTGATCGTGCTGTTCGGTGCGTTGAGCGTCAGGCCCACGGCCGTGGGCCCCGTCAGATGACTTCCGTTCAAAACGATCCGAGGCGCGGACCCGGTGCCAGGTTCGGTCGTCCCGTCCAGGACGACCGCCTGAGTGAGCGCCGGCAGCGGCGTCAGCGGCGAAATGATGGCTACGCCGCCGGGGATGTTGAAACTGATGTTGTTCGCGGCAGCACCCGTGGCGGCGTTCGACCCAATAATGGCTTGCCGCAAGCTGCCCGTTCCACTGTCGGATTTGTTGGTGACTGTGAATGTCGAGAGCATCTGCCGCCCCTCGAGCGAATTGACCCGAAGCCGAACGCATCGCGATCGTCGACGTGGGATCGCTCGATCGGTTCGCCGGTAGTGAAACCAGGAGCGGAGCATGGGGTAGTTCCTTAGGGAAAGGGGGCGCTGCGCGGCCGTGAACAGCCGGACGACGGTCGTCCAGTTTATGCCCGCGTTCACAGAACGCGTCGGTGTCGCCGCAATGCACTCGACGAGATGTCTATTGCGTCGTCGGGCTCGATGCCGAGGGTAAGATTCGAGCGGTCTCTGGTGCTTTCATTGCCAAACGCGGCCGCGGCCGGACATTGTAATTTCTTCTTTTCGCGCGATCACTGTGATCCTTGAGGCAATTCCCCATGCCGCTGTCGGTCCATCTATACCATCCTCCGAGTAGCTACGGTGCTGGCGGTCTAGTCCGAAGTTCCAGGGCCGTTTAGCGGGATTCCCCTTAGCGGCCAATGGCTTATGTTAATCTGGACTTCCTGTTTCTGGCTACATTTTGATCAACCGTAGCGCCTCCGCCTGCAACGCGTCGGTGTCCGTCACCTGGTAAAAGGTCGTCTGCTTGGGATCAGCAGTTACCACACAGGTATTGCGAGAACGTGTTCCCAGATGAGCCAGCAACGTTTGAAAGCTCTGGACCGGCAGACCGTCTGGCGTCAGGTGCGTCTTCTTCTTCAGGCGTGCCGACGGCGAGGCTTGGGCAGGCAGCACTGGGTCGCGCGCTGTCGGTCCACGGCCAGCTCTTCATCCTCGAAGAGCAGCGGTTCCCACGCCTGCCGCAGGTGCCATTCCACGTAGAAGGCAAGCACGCAGAGAAGATATGCGCCCGCACTCGCTCGGCCGTGCGGTGGTAAATCGGGCGCACCAGAAGATCGATCCCCTTGAGACATCGGAACGACTGCTCCACCAGAGCCAGCCGTTTGTAGGACCGCACGCCGTCGGCAGCGGTCAATCGCTCGGCCGGCTCGCTGGTCCGGATCACGTAGATCCCATCCAGAGTCTCCTCTTTCTGGATCGCATCATTCTTGCGTGCCCATCCCAGGTGTCCGTCACGGATCGTCAGAGTGAAATGTTTAGCCATCTTGTAATGATTGATAATCTTGCCGGCCCTCACACCGATGTTGGCCGCGGTCTCGGTACGCCCCACGCTCGCTGCCAGTGCTTCCAATTCGGCCTGCGTGGCCGCCAGCAGTTCCTGACGCTTGTGCCGACGCTGCTCGGCCAGCTGTCGGTTGTAGCAGGCCACCAATCGTTCGCCGGGGAATTCCGGAGAGCTGATCTCCCCCGGCGTCGGCTTCCAAATCCTTTTTGACCAGATGGCCGTCGGCCAGCAGGCGGCGGATCGCGCCGCTGCGCAACGCCGAGATCCAGCCCAGGCCGGGGTGTTTCTTAAGCACGTCGATCTGAGTTTGGGTGAGCATGCCACGATCGCCAACCAGCACTACTCGCGACAGGCCGAACCGCTTCGCGAGGCCTCCACCTGATCCGGGACGGTCTTGGGGTCTGCGGTGTTGCCGGGATAGACGTGCACGGCGACCGGCCGGCCGTCGGCATCGGTGAGCACGCCATAGACGATGATCGGGCAACCGGTCTTGCCATCGCGGTCGTAGCCGAAGCGAGCCAGCGGACAGGTCTTCCCCTCGTAGTAGCTGCTGGTGACGTCGTAGAGCACCGCGCCCCCTCGCCGAGATGTCTTTGGGCGAGCCGTTTTTCGATCGCTCCCTGCCGCTTCAAGAGCCAATCCATGGCCTCGTAAAGGTGATCCTCGGTAGCGTAGGCGACCTCCAGCTCCTCGGCCAAGGTGGTGCCGTGCCAGTGTCGGGTGTGAGCCAGCTTGGAGCTGGGAAAGAGGAGGCGGAAAAGTGGAATGGTTAGAGGGAGGTTTATGTCTGACTGCCGTAATGACAGTTTGCCGCAGTCGACCCACGCCCCTTCGGCCCAAACAGTTCGTCAAGGGCTGACTCGAAGACTCTCATACGCATCGCCAGGTCGAGCGCCGTAAACCGCCGCCTGATGAAGTAGGCTTGCTCGTACGACAGCCGAAGGCGATCGCGGGATATCCCGATCTGTTCCGGCTCAGACGGGCAGCCCGCCTCTCGAAGCATCGCGCGGGCGTTTCGGAACGGCAGCAGGTGCGTGGTCAGCCGCTCGCGGACTGTGGGCCATCCGTCGCGAAGGCGAACGAGTTGCGCACGCAATGCCCCCGATGCGGGGTACTTCGCCCGGGTCTCCTCCAGTGCCTTGGCAGCCAGTTCGCTGGAACCAAGCAGGGCGACGATGCGATCTTTGGCACGCGCAAACGACGGCCAGCGTGCGACCGCGTCATCGACGTCGAGACGTTCCAGATCTCGACGCAAGAGAACCTCGTACAGTGCGAGCGACGCCAGGGTCCCGATACCGACCTTGAAACCGTGGAACGGGGGGGCGCCGTTATGGGTATGGTGCTGCATGTCCCAAAGGTGACTGAACTGATGCTCGGCCCCTGAGGCAGGGCGGCTCGATCGCGCGCGTTGCATCGCGAAACCGCTCATCAACAGTCCGACAACGAGTCGCTGCAGGCAGCCCAAATCGCCTCGGGCGACCCCGGCGGGCGAGTCGACCCACGACGGCAGAGAATCTTGGACGGTCGCCCATGTCGCCGGTTCGATCGGCTCGTCTCCCGCCGCATCGGCCAGGATCCAGTCGGCCCCGGCGACGCTCTTGGCCAGCAGGTCGGCGTATCCCGACGCGTTCATGCCTGGCGGTGCGCCGGCGATCACGTCGAGGTCGGCCACGACCGCTCGGGGCGCAGCACAGTCAAACGTCTGCTTGGACTCGCGGTACGTGATCGATGCCCCATAGGCCGTGTAGCCGTCCATCGAGGCCGCGGTCGCGACCACCATGTAGGGCCGGCCCAGACGATGGGCGGCGAGCTTGGTCAAGTCGTTGATCGTGCCAGAGCCGACGGCAACTGGAATAGCCTGACTCGCGGCGAGGACGGCTTGCAACCACTCGACAAACGAATGCTCGGCCTGGACGTCCGCGCCGAACAGAAACGGTGGTTCGTGGACAGCACTCGCGCGGCGAAAGCTTTCTTGAACGTCGCCGCCGGCCGCCGCAAAGGTTCGCTCGTCGGCCACGATCACCGCGAGTTTTTGGCCAAACGCGGAAGCGAATACACCGGCCGCATCATGGCGGACGCCGGCGCCGACCGCGAGCAATCGCGTGTCGCAGGCGGCGCCCACGGCTTCATACTGCAGTCGCTCAAGTTCAGCGGGTAACAAACCGATCCTCTTGCCACGCGGCCGTCATTTGATGAAATCGTTGACCTGGGCCTCGTAATACACTTCAACGCCGTCGTGATCGGCTGCGACGGTCCCGACGCCCGTGTCGGGAGTCGACCCGAGGTCGTTCAAGAGCGCCGTCCAGTCGCCGCCAACCATGTCGTTAGACTGTGACGCGTTTCCGGCCGCCCTGGCGACTGCTTTCATCTGATCAATTGTCGCACGAATGACGAAAGACGAGACGTGCACGCTCGGTAGCGCTTGATCCAGTAGCTGACTCAATTCCTGTTGCTGCTGGGCCCATGACGTAGCCGGTGAGCCATTTTCGAGGAAGGCATTGTCGACATCGGTTTGCACGGTGTTGAGGACAATCGCCATGGTGTTCGCATTGGGGCTGTAAGACTCGATCGTCTGATCGATGATCTTCTCATACCGGGCGAGCTTTTTGACCTGGGCCAAGGAGACACGCGATTGACTCTCGGCCTTGGCCAGATCGGTTTGGAATTGCGCAAAGGCTGTTGGATCGAGCTCGTTCAGCGTCGCTGCGGCGGTCGCCACAGCACTGGCGGCCGGAACCGGCAATACAGCCGGTGGCGCGGCCATGGTCGAGAGGAGTTGCCGGTTGCCGAGGGCCTCACACGACGGGCTCAGCGCCACGCATGACCGTCGGCTGGCGTCTCGCGGTCCGCTGTGCTGGCGCAGACCGCAACTGTCCATTCCATGGCAAGAATCTCATCGCGTTCCTCCGTGTGAAAACTCACTTGTCACAAGCTTCGCGAATGACGCCAAGGTCGCCCGAGCGTTCGCCGCCCCTGCCGCAGACGTGATGCAACAGCTCATTTGACGAAGTTGTTAACCTGGGCATCATAATACACCACGAGGGGATCGCGAATATTGGCTGCGCCGGGGCCAAGGCTGACATAAGGGTTTGATCCGAGCGCCTTGTTGAGGGCCGTATAGCTGCGATTCAGGGCAGACTGAACTGCAGGCGTGACCCTTGCCAGTTTGGCGACAACCTTGATCTGGTTGACCAATTGATTAATCGGCGAGATCGATCCAGCGGCGCCCGATGCATCGAAAACTGCCGGGGCACCTTCGACACTTTTATCAATTCTCGGGGAAACCTGCGAAAGAGGAACCAAGTTCCGGCGCACGTCTCGTATCCCAGCAGACCCATACGTGAACGCGTTATCGACCCAATCTTGAACATCGTTGAGACCGCTCGCGCCGGCGGCCTCGAGGTCTTGGTCGACAACCGCCTCGTCTTGAGCGAGTGCGACCGCATCGGCTGGGTTGACATGCGACTGCTGCTCGGCCTGCACCAGGGCGGCTTGGAACTGGGCGAACGCTCTGGGCGCCTTGCTCTCTAGGATCGCGGCGGCGTTTGCGACCACGGCTGCAGGCGGCACCGAAAACTCGGTCGCCGCCGGCACCACAGTCGAGAGGAGCTGCCGCCTGTCAAGGGCCACGCACTCCACGCGCAGCTCCATCTGGCGACGTCGACGAGACCTTTGCTCGCCGGGCGTGTGACGGTCAAGGACAAACAGCTTCCATGGCGAACGAACCATCGTCTCACCTCCATGTCGATTCCGCTCCAAAACCCTGGATACCCGTACGCTGGGTCATGATAAGTTTGTTCGCACAATGTCGGCCGACCCGCGCACAAAGCCTTTCTCTCGCAGTCCGATCCTGCGTAATCAAACCGGTCCACGTAAAATAAATAGTCGGACAAGCTCTGCGTGATGATTCATCGGTGCACCGATTGAGTTCCCTCCTTTTCGACAGTCACCGGGGGAGGATCTGTTTTGCCGCGGCCTTTGAGAGCGGCCACGTCCCACACCAGGGCCGTGGCATCCTCGCTCGCCGAGAGGAGCCGCTGGCCGTCGGGCGAGAATGCCAGGGCGCTGATTTCGCCGCGGTGGGCTTTAACTCGGCCGAGCTCTTTCCGCGCAGCCACGTCCCAGAGCCGGATCGCCAGCTCACGATTCGGGGAAGCCTTGGCTAATGTCGACGCCCGTGGCGAGGACCTTGCCGTCGGGCGAGAACGCCAGGGCCTTGAACCGGCTCGCGGGCCCGTCGAGGCGGCCGAGCTCGCGGCCCGACGCGACGTCGAGCAGGAAAATGAGGCCGTCGCGCCTGCTTGTCGCCGCCACGATCGTGCCGTCGGGCGAGTACGCGAGCTTGTGCGCCGAGTCGTGCTGAAGCCATCGTTCGGACCCCTTGTTGGGAAGGATGATCCGGCGCGTCTCCCTGCCCGTGGCGACATCCCAGATCCGGACCCAGTCGCCGTAGATCGTGGCCACCGACTTGCCGTCGGGCGCGAACCGCAGAGCCTTGATGATCGAGTGGCCGATCCGCGACTTGGCCACGCCGGCCCGGCGCTCACCCGTCGCCGTGTCCCAGAAAATCACGCCGTCGCTCACCGAGGCGGCCAGCGTCTTGCCATCGGGCGAGAGGTCCGCGCATTCGACGAGCGTGTCGCGGATCTTGCCGGGCATTTGAAACCGGCGCAGCTCGCGTCCGGAGGCCACGTCCCAGAGCCGCGTGGGCTGGAAGCCGCCGCCGGTCGCCAGGGTCTTGCCGTCGGCCGAGAGCGCGGCGAACCGAATTCCGACGTCGCCGGCCTCGAACTGACGGATCTCCTTCCCGGTGGCCGGGTCCCAGAAGCGGATGGTCCTGTCATGCCCGACAGTCACGATGGATCGACCGATCGGGCGTGAAGGCAGCGTCCTCAATCGCCGAGTGATGGCCCGTCTGAGGCCGGATCTCTCGGCCGCTGGCCACGTCCCAGAGCCGGATGACTTGCCCCCCGACCGTGGCCAGGGTCGTGCCATCCGGCGAGAAGCAGACGCGACTGTTGTTGTCAGTCTCCCATTGGCGGAGCTCTCGGCCCGTGGCCGTGTCCCAGACGTGGATCGGTGCGGTCAGGGGCGGGCTCTCCCCGGCGGTCGGGAAATCGGGGCCGAGCCCTTCCGTGGACGCCAGTTTCGTGCCGTCGGGCGAGAACGCGATGGCCGTAAGGCTCTGCGTCGCCTCGCCCGAATCGGCGGATCTCCCGGCCCGTGGCCAGGTCCCAGAGCCGGATCGTCTTGTCGGTTGCCGCCGTGGCCAAGGTCTTGCCGTCGGGAGCGAGAACGGCCTCGATTGATCCTCGCTTTCCCCAGCCCGATGCGGCGGATCTCCTTCCCGGTGGCGACATCCCAGAGCTGGATCGAGCTCTCTTCGGGCAGCGACGGCGCCGGCCGGCGGCACGCGGTTGACGCTGTCTTGGTATCTCATCTCGCATCCACGAGACGCATGAGATCAAGACGTTTGCCGTCGGGCGAGAACGCCAGCGCCATCGTCCCCGCGAACGAATCGCCGATCGATCGGAGCACACGGCCCGAGGCGACCTCCCAGAGCGTGATGCCGGCCTTCGGGCCGCTCGGTGATGCCCCCCGCGAGCACTTTGCCGTCCGGGGAGAATGCAAGGCAGTTCGCCGTCTGCCTTTCCCCTTCGAATCGCCGGATCTCCCGGCCGGTTCTCGGGTCATAGAGGCTCGTCCACGTGAAATGCTCTCGCCCTCTCCCTGGGATGGCCTCGTCGCCCACCTCCACGGCCTGGACGGCCAGCGACTGGCCGTCGGGGGCATAAGCGAACTGGACGACGCCATTGCCGTGGCCAGTCCTGTCTCGATGCGACGCCGTTCGCGCCCCGTCGAGGGGTCCCAGAGATGCAACGCGCCGTCAAACGAGGCCAAGCGTTGCGCCGTCGGGAGAGTAGGCGACGTGGTTCACGTGCGACCCATGCAGGAAGCGGGTGGTCCCGAGCCGGGCCAGTGCGCCGTCGGGGAGCGGGTCGCCCGCCAGATCGGTCGGCACTGGCCGTGGGACCAGCCGGGTCTTCGTGATGGATGTTCGCTGTTCCGGAGAGCTTCGTTCCGCCGCGGTAAAGAAAGATGGCCGTGCCGCCGGCGACGAGGGCGATCAGCAACAGCGGCGCGGCGAGCTGAGTCCATCGGGCGAGGGCCATGTCGCGGAGGACGGCCGTCGAGCAGCAGGGCCGCGGTCCGCGACAATCCCGAAGCTGCCGACCGGCCAAGCACGGCCGCGACCGTCGCTTCGACCAGCGCGGCCGACAGCCCCAGCGGAGGCCGCGTCGGCCGGTGAGCCAGAGGCCGCAAGCCCGGCGGAGAGCGCCAGGCCGCGGCGGGTGAGGCGCGACCTCAGCAGGTCTCGTGCCCGCGCCAGCCGGCCCCGGACCGTCCCGACCGGCCAGCCCAGCTCAAAGGCGGCCTGGTCCTGGGTCATGCCCTCCAGGTAGCAGAGCACGATCGGTGCCCGGTACTTGGCCGGCAGTCGCTCGATCTCCTCGTGCAGGATCGGCGAGAGCTCGCGATCCTCGATGGTAGGCTCCGACTCGCTGGACACGGCCGCCTCCGCCGCCGCGCCACCCGCGACTCCCGCGCCAGGCGCCTTCGGGCCGCGGTCCTGGCCTTCTTGGCCACACGATGGGCGGTCCCGTGCAGCCAGCTCGCGATCGAACCGTGTTTGCGGATCGAGCCGGCCTTCCGCGCCAGGGCCAGGAACGTCACCTGAAAAGCGTCCTCGGCGTCGTGCGGGTCGTGCCAGGACGCTCCGGCAGACGCGCAGCACCATCGGACCGTGCCGCGCCACCAGCGCGCGGAAAGCCGCCTCGCCGGCCTCATCGCGGCCCGCCACGAACCGTTCCAGCAACTGGGCGTCGGACAGCCCGCCGACCGCCCCGACCCGGAACAGCGTCTCGAGATGCCCGAACAGCTCGCTCGATCGCCGGCTTCCCATACCGCCGTCACTCCATTGACCTGGTCCAGGACTCATGGCCCTCCCTACTAGTAGTGCCCACCCGGACGGCCGCCACTACAACTTTTTTGCGCGGCCGGCCGCCGATCTTCCCACGCCTTGCCCAGATTGTCTTGTCAGTGGCGGCAGCGCCTGTGTATTCTCCGTGATTATTCAGCCTGGACGCAAGTCGAGACAACACGATGCTGGCATGGAGGTCACCCGATGAGACGGCATCAGGTCCGCGCTCAGAGACGATGGCGGTCGCGCATGCGCTCGGTTTTACCCTGATCGAGCTCTTGGTGGTGCTGGCGATCATCGGGATCCTGGTCGCGCTTTTGCTCCCGGCCGTTCAATCGGCACGCGAGGCGGCGCGGCGGATCCAGTGCACCAATAACCTGAAGCAACTCGGTCTTGCGGTCGCGAGCTACGAGTCGATCAACGGCTGCCTGCCGCCAGGCTGTCTGCCGCGCAGGTCTCCGATCGGCTCGGACGAAGATTTCAGCGTGTTCGTGCGTCTTTTGCCGGGCCTTGAACAACAGACCACCTATGACGCAACGAATTTCAGTCTGACTTCGTATAACCAGCCCAATAACACGCTCGCCACGGTCGGCATCGCCACGCTCTGGTGCCCGAGCGACTACGGCATCGCGACGCCTCAGCAGGACTGGAACGCCGGCGTTCAGGTTTGGGGTACGAGCTATGCGGGCGTTTCGGGCCCGTGGGAATGGGACGAGTTCTTTCTGGTTCCTGGCACGCGCGACCAGCTCAAGCCTGGGGAAGCTCAGCGAATCGCCCAGTTGGGGCTGATCTATCCGCTGAGTTCGGTCACCTTGGCCAGCGTCACCGACGGCCTGAGCAACACGCTGCTCTTCGGCGAGACGGACTTTACAACCTGGTACACTTGGTGGACCGTGGGCGATGGCTACGACACTCTGGTCGGCACCACGGCACCGCCGAACGTGAACGACCCGTTCATCGCACCGGGAATTGCACTCTTCAGCATGTACAGCCTCCATCCCGGTGGGGTCAACTGCACCTTCGGCGACGGATCGGTCAAGTTCATCAAGAACTCGATCGACTCCTGGCCGTACGATGTGTATATGAACTGGAGCACCAGCCTGGGCTGGAAAATCACGGGCAGCCTGTATGGCTACCCGCTCGAAGTCCCGTATATCCTCCCGGGTGCCAAGGTCGGCGTCTGGCAGGCGCTGTCGACGCGCAGCGGCGGCGAGTGCTTGAGCGCCGACCAGTACTGATAGGTCGAATTCTCAGGAGCCTTAATGAATCCTCCCGATTATCTGAACCCAAATATTCCCGCCAACATGAAACGTGTCTCCATCCCAGTGGTGGAGGCGACGAATGAATCTCTCAAGGGATATGGCTGCGTTGTAGATTCGCCTGCCGATTTCAAAATCGCCATCGTTCGTTGGCCGGCGAAAGGCTGGCACCCCGTGGACTCCGATACCGGCGACGAAGCTGGTACCACCGAAGGCGTTTTCGTCAGCGAATGGCGAGGCGACATTATTTACGGACGGAACGAAGCCGTCGGCGGTCATTACATTCTTGGCTATGCCATCGAGCCAGGCCACGCCCGCGACGACCATTCTCACACACCGAAACATCTGCTTCTCTGGCACGCGAATTACCATCCCGATGGCGGCCAGCTCTTTTTCCCTCTCGATCGTCGTCCCTTCATCGTGCCGCTGGCTTTACCGGGCGACGACGTCCGACCGGAGCAATTCGTATGCTTTCAATTCGATGGCTCGTGCGGGCTCTACATCCACCCGGACGTCTGGCACGAAGGGGTCTTTGCACTCTCGGGAACTCAACGTTTTTTTGACAAACAAGGGAGGGTTCACGCCCGCGTATCGGTCGATTTTCCTCGTGAATTCCGCTGTTTACTCGACGTGGATCTTCACGCGGTTCAATCGTCGGCGTGATAAACATGTCCCAGCAAGTCAGAGAACGATTCTTCTTCTTTTCGACGGGATCGATCAATGGCCAAACGACGCGGGTCGGAACCGGCGACTCGGGACGACCCGGGCAGCAGATACGTCGAGCTCGTTCGTCGCTACGACCTCGACGATCCTGAACCCCACGGATTGGAACCCCCCTCCACGCCAGAGCTGGCCATGGACCGCTTGAGGGAAGGGAACGTCCACTTCGCCACGTTCATGAAGAACTGCAGAACGTCAATCGCGGGCCGGCCGATCGTCATCCCCTGCGGCAAGACAGAGGTCGGTCTCGGCGAACACGATCCGTATGGCAGGCCGAAGCAGAGCCCGTTCGCTCTGATCCTGGGTTGTTCCGATGCGCGGAGCCCGCCGAGATCCTTTTTGGGCAGGGCTTCGACGACCTGTTCACGGTCCGGGTCGCAGGCAATGTCCTCGGCGATGAATGCGTCGGCAGCGTGATCTATGCGTTGGACAAGTTTGCGCCCGGCGGGCGGGTCGTCGGCGTCAGGAAGCCTGAAGCTGATCCTCGTCATCGGTCATCGGAACTGCGGCGCCGTCCACGCAGCGGTTGAAGCCCACGGAGGCGACCCGTCAACGTTACTGGAGCGGGCTGGGTCGACCCCTCACCCGCTCGCGGCGATTGTCGCCAGGATCGCTCCCGTTGTTACTGTGTCGGCATGGGCACTCGATGGCAGTTATGGTGCCGGCGCTTCGCGTGACAAAAAGCATACGGAGATCCTGACCGAGATCGCCGTCTATCTGAACGCGGCATCGGAGGCCTATGAACTCGCCAGAATGGTGAGTGCCCGGTTCGGCGATTCGTCACCGCCAGTCGCCGTTCGGTTCGGGGTGTTCGACCTGAGCAATGATTTCGTTCAAGGGGGACCGCCACCCTATGCGAGCACGACGTCCGCCCCGAAAAGCGCGTTCGAAGAGCCGCCGAATTCGCCCAGCTGGTTTCCTCGCGCTGCCGAGAGAATCGCCAGGGCATTCGCCAAGAAGTTTCCCAGCGGCGACAAAGACATGATGGCTGCCGGCTATACGTTCTCAGCAGGCCACCGATTGTCGGCCGAGGGTCGGGTCTGATCCTTCCCGTCGCAGTCAATCGAGATTCGCGCGGCCTGCGTGAGAAGGTAGTTCCGCTCCTGAAGGCTTGGCGGCTATGTTGCGGCTTGCGGGACCGTTCGCTGACCGTTCGGCAACTGGCGTCAAGATTATGAATTGATCGATTGTTTTTGGATGATACTGCGAATCGCCTCGCCGAGTTGCCTCGTCTCGACCGGCTTGACGAGGTGCATCTCGAAGCCCGCCTCCAGGCACATCTTCCGGTCTTCCTCGGACCCGTAACCGGTGAGGGCGATCGCCGGGACCGAACGCCCCGGGCCCAGCGAACGCAACAGATCCAGGCCGGTCCCGTCGCCCAATTCAAGGTCGCTGACGATCAGATCATATCCTCCATTCTCGGCGGCGGCCAAGGCCGTCCGGAGGCTGTTCGCGGGGCGGACCTCGTAGCCGAGCAGGGACAACGACATCGCGAGGGCCCGCAGGGAATCCGGATTGTCCTCGACGAGGAGGATCGTCGTGGGCCTGCGGGACTTGCGGGCTTCCTCGGGCTCATCGGGCGGCGGCCTCCTCCAGCGGTCGCGCCTCTCGCCGTCGGTCGATCGAGCGTCGCGACCTCGGCGAGGTCGGCGGTGCGGAGGACGACTCGGAAAGTGGCCCCTCTCCCGGGACCCGGACTCTCCGCGACGAGGGTTCCCCCGTGGGCTTCGACGATCGACCGGCCGATCGACAGGCCCAGGCCCAGGCCCGGACCTCGTTCGGCACCGTCGGCTCTACCTTGGATGAAGGGCTCGAAGATCTCCTCCAACTGCGACGCCTCGAGGCCGCGACCTTCGTCCTGGAATTCGATCGCGAGGGCATCTGCCGCGATGTTCCGCGTGCGGATCGTGAGGTGACTGCGAGCGGGCGAGTTCCTCGCGGCGTTGATGATCAGGTTCCAGAAGACTTGCTGGAGTCGGCCCGGATCGGCGGCGATCCGGCTGTTCGTCGCGGAGAGATCGAGGCGGGCGATCAGGTCGGCATCCCGGATGAATTCGGCGCAATCCTCCAAGCTCTGGTGCAGGAGCCCGTGCGCATCGACGAGCTCCGTCCGCAGGCGCAGCTTCCCCAGCGATATCAAGCTCTGGTCGAGCAGGTCGTCGATCAAACGCGCCTCGAGACGGACATTCCTCTGCACGATCTCGAGGGAGGATCGCAATCCCGGGGGGATCGAGCGTTGATCGAGGGCCGCGGAGATGATCGCGAGCACGGGCGTGAGCGGTGTCCGCAGCTCGTGGCCCAACTTGGCGAGGAATGCGTCCTTGGCCCAGATTGGCCTGCTCGGCCGCGATCCGGGCCGTCCGCTCCGCCTCCGCCCGCGATTGGGCGGAGATGTCGCGGATGATGACCAGCCATCCCGGTTCGCGGCCGTGCGGGAAGCGAGAGACTCGGACATCGTAGGTGGACCCGGGATCCCGCGAGTCCGCACCGAGGCGATACGACAGCTCCGCGGCTCCTTCCAGCCTCGAGAGGTGCTCGGGGATCCGCAGCCATCCCGGGATCACGTCGCCGGGGAGGCCGACGATGTCCTTATCGAGGCGCCCCATGAGGCGAAGGGCAGCCCGGTTCACGCCCGCGATCCGCCCCCAGGCGTCGAGCACGATGATCGCGTCGAGCATCTCCTGCACGACCAGGGAATAGCTGACCGGAGCGACGTTGATCAGGTGGAACCGCCGCAACAGCACCAGGCCGAGCACGCCCGTCACCACGAAAGTGGCTGCCGTCAGGTCATATTCTCTGATAGGGTAGCGGGATGATCCTCAGCAGGTCCGCCACGTTGATGGCCAGGGGGATGAGCAGGCACGCGGACAAGAACAGCATCTGCTTCCTCAAGACCCCGCCCAGTGCCAAGGCCGAGCGGGCGAGCAGCCATGCGGACAGGCACAAGAGGGCATAGCAGTAGCTGGTGTGGATCCAGAATGCAGGGCCGTACCTGGGACTCAGCAATCGGTAGCCCCCGATCTCGACCTGTTCCATGCCCGTGAGGAACAGCCGGTGTTCCCCTGAGGTTGCGATGAGGCTGATGGAGATCGCCGGCACCGCGAGGATCAGCACCTTGAAGCGCGGGGGCGCGGCCCCCGTTCGGCTCGTGTACTCGAGGACGAAGAACAGGAGTGAAGGCGGCACGAGGGCCACGGATGAGAGCTTCAGGCGGTAGATCACGGCCTGTGCGGACGGGTCGAGCAGGACCGCTTCGATCGCCTCGCACAAGGCCCAGAGCCCTTCGAACAGGAGCAGCGAGATGAGGGGAGGGGCCGAAGGCTCGTTGCGACGCCCCCAGGCGAGCACGACCAACCAGGCCGACAGGGCCGCGGCCAGGAAGAACGGCAGCGAAGCCGGGTTCCACTGCACGGGGAGCCTGGACTGGGAGATGAGCCGATCCATCTTCAGCTAACCTCCCGGCATCGGTCCCCGGCGACGCTGCCTAGGTCGATATTCTCTTGTCGTCTGTCCTCACGGGAAACCGGAATGTCCTTTAATTTAACACGAACGTGCAACGGTAAGCTTTAGGGCTGGCAGCAAATCCTGTTCGGATTGCGCCTTCGAGAAGGAAATTCAAATCCCGCCGACCCCTTGCGCGATCGGCTCCCTGAACGGCTTGCCGTGCTCCACCATATGGTCGATGCGCTTGAATGTCGCTTCGGTCTTGACCAGTTCCATGAAAGCGGCGCGCTCGAGGTCGAGCAACTGCTGCTCGCCGAGCGCGCGCATCATATTGGTATTCCCGCCGCAGAGCACGGTGGAGAGCGCTCTGGAGACGACCGCATCGTGCCCGGTGATTTTGCCTTTGCGCGCTAGCGCATCGGCCTTGCCGTCGATGATCCGCTTCAACACGGCGCCGGGAAGATGCACGGTCCGCGGCCTGGGCGGCGTGTAATCCTTCGCCATTTCCAGGCAGCGTGCCTTGGCGTCGGCCAGAACGCGCGAGCGGTTCATGGTGATGCCGTCACCCGCACGCAGGATTTTCATGCTCACGCGCTTCGTCGATCGAATTCGCGACCCGGCATCTGGCGATGTTCTGGAAGACCTCCGGAACGTGCCTGACCACGGGGAACGATTGGCGCATCAGCATTTGCGTGCAGCCGCCCCAGGCCGGAACCAGCCCGACGGCCGGCTCGACCAGGCCGGGAAAGGAATTGGCGTGCGCCTGGATGGCGTCGCTGTGCAGCAGCAGCTCGCAGCCGCCCCCCAGCGCCTTGCCGGCGAGCGCCGATACGACCGGGAACGGCGCATACTTCAGCCCCTGCATGGCATGCTGGCCGTCCTTGATCGCATCGTCGATCTGTGTCCAGTTCTGCTGCGTCGGCTGCGCCGCCTCGCGCAATAATCTCAGATCGGCGCCCGCCGAGAACGTGTCGCTGTCGTTGCCGATCACCAGCCCCTTGAATCGCTTTGTCCGTGCCGAGTTTGATGGTGTCTCGCTGATGATCTTCAGCACATCGGGCGTGATCACGTTGTCTTTCGTGGTCAACTCGAGGCAGGCGATCCCGTCGCCCATGTCCCACAGGGATGCGTCGTTGTTGCTGGCCAGAGGTACCGGTGCGCGGCGTTTGACGTCCTCCAGCGTCAGATAGCCCTCGGGCGTCTCCACCGGCGTGTATTTTCCGTCGGTGCCGATCGCCAGGCGTTTGCCGCCTGTCGCCGATGTAAAAGCTTTTGCCCCGGGCGGCTTCGAGGAGGTGCGGAACGGCCCGGCCTTCCTCCTCCAGCTTGCCGATGAACCAGTCCACGCCCAGCTTGTCGATCATCTCGAACGGGCCGTGCTTCCAGTTATAGCCCTTGCGCATGGCCTCATCGACGGCGGCAATGCTGTCGGCGATGGCGGGAACCAGGGAGGCGGCATAGCTGAGCGTATCGGACAGCACCGCCCAGGCATACGGGCCAGCCTCGGGATGCGTCACCAGTGCCTTGATGTCCTCTTTCGCGGGCTCGAGGCCGGTCAGTTCCCCCCTTCGGCCCTCCGCATGGTATTCGCCGGTGGCGAGGTCCCTGACTTCCTTGATTTTCTGGCCGCCTTCGGTGTTCAGCCGGTAGAACCCGCCTTTGCCCTTGCGTCCGGTATAGCCCTGTTCGATCATGCGGCCAAGTAGCGCCAGCGTTTTTTCCGGGTCGAGCTTGCGGAGCGGGTCGTCCGCGGGCAGCGCCGCCGACGCTGCGATCGTGGACGCGGTATGCGAGCATCAAGTCGATGCCGACCCTGTCGAACAGCCCGAAGATGCCCGTTTTGGGAATGCCCGCCGCCGCGCCCATCGCCGCGTCGGCCTGCTCGACCGGAACGCCCTGCCGCACGGCTTCTTCCAGCCCACGCATCATCCAGTAGCCGCCGATGCGATTGGCGATGAAGCCCGGTGTATCCTTGCACTGCACCACCGTCTTGCCGAGCGACAGGTCAGCGAAGCGGCCAATGTCGTCGGCTGCGCCCGGGCGCATGTTGTCGCTCTGGACGACTTCGAGCAATTGCGTGAAGCGCGGCGGGTTGAAGAAATGCGTGATCATGAAATCGCGGGTGAAGCTCTCCGGCATGCCGGCGGTCAGAGCGTTGCGAGCGGCAGCGTCGACGTATTGGAAGAGACGATCGAGCCGGACTTACGGTTTGCGTCGATCTTGCGATAGACGTCCTGCTTGATGCGGACGTCCTCCTTCACTGCCTCGATGATCCAGTCGCAATCCCTGAGCTTGCCCAGATCATCCTCCAGGTTGCCGCAAGTGATGAAGCCGGCCCGGCTCGGGTACACAAAGCCCGGCGGGGCGCTTTCCCTCTGTGTCTTGACCGCAGCCTCAGCCAGCGCGTTGCGGTTTGTGGCTCCTTCGGGGACGATGTCCAGCAATGATCACTTCCACGCCGGCATCAGCCATCTGCGCCGCGATGCCGCCGCCCATGACCCCTGCACCGATGATGGCGACTCTTTTGATCTTCGCAGCAATATCAGCCATGAAACAAAACCTTTTGCTGGTAGATGAAATCGTCACCTAGCCTGCTTGATATAAATAGCTAAATATCAATATACGTAATGGCTGGCAAGGCAACGAAGGCCCAGAACGTTCCCATTCACTCAGGTAACGGCGGGCGCTTTATCCGACGACCGGCGCCGGTCCGCTGAGCGACCCGATGTCCGATATTCTCCCTGACGGCCGGTATATCCGCCAATCCCAGGCATTGCTCGGAGATGGGGACCGATTCACGGCGAACGGGCCGCGGATGGATACCTGATCCGCACTCGTGGAAGCGGTCGTCGCTGCAATGCGGTTGCATACTTGGCTTGTGAAAGTGACCCTTTAGGCCCCGCGAGTGCCACCGTGTGAGGACGACCTGCACGCACGAAATGTAGGTCATCGTGATCGAGCCGCCCACAAAACCGCTCTATCGGCAGCCATCCTCCGCTGGGTTACAATTGGGCCGTTCCAGTCGAGACCGGTTCCCAGCAAGAGTTCCTTTAGGAAAGATTGCTTTGCAGGAAAGCGGAACTGCTTGCAACGACGTTTAGCAAGGGGATGCCTCATGCGTTGTCTTTTTGTCGTCCGCATTGTCGCGCTTTTGGCGACGCTGACATGGGCGGGCAGGACTTGCAGTGCCATTACGCCGCAAGCGTCCCCTGCCAAGCCGAGGAGCGGCATCATCGTGTGGGACACGGGTCGGCCGACCGCTGAAGCCCTGGCGCCGGCGGCCTTGGAGGGCGAGAATGACTGGCTCGCCATTCCCGTTGGGGAAATGACCGACTCTCTAAAGGGCGACGTCGTGCTGAGTAATGGCCGGATTGTCGCCGTGCTGCGCAAGCAAGGCTCGGCCGTGGAAGTTCATGCCGTGAAGTACGGTGGCACAGCGGCACGACTGCGGTTGCGGTTGATGACGGCCGCAGGAGAACCAGCCGTCCGCCTGCAACGCGTGGCGATCGTCGAGAACACCAGGGGGGCCGCGTGCATGGAAGCGACTTTCGCGACGGCGAAAGATGCCGAGGTCACCGGCAAGTTCCGCATCAAGCGGGGCGATGTCTCGGTCCAGGCCGAGCCGGGCGTCGGGGCGGGCAAGCTCCGAGTCGAATGCCCGAGTCGTTTCGGCGTCCTGCCGGATTTCTTCGCCGATGACATCACCATCGACGCCACGCGCCTACCCCTGGATGTGGTCGAGCTCCCCAGCGAGAACTTTATTCTGCACCTGACAGGCGAGGGTGACGCCATCGCCATGTGCGTCTTCGAGAACCGGCAGCAGGACATCAAGGTCACACTCTCCGGCACAGGTGACCGGCGCAAAATCACCGGGTCTGAGATTGGTTTCGAAGGAAAGAAGATCTGGCTGGCGCTCCTGGAGGCTCCGCAGATCTGGCACGTGCGAGAGCTGAAGCCCGCCGACACCGGCAAGGTCGTCCCACTGGGCTGGACGATGCCGTTTCCGGCGCAGTGGCGCGTTGATTTCACGCGGTCGGACGATCTGACCGACAGTTGGGAGATGCTCTTGCAACAGCAGAAGAATGACAAGTACATCAAGCCCTCCTGGCTTGGAAGCGGCGAGGAGCTGATCGATCCGGTCCGGACCCGCTGGAACACGGTACTGGGCGAGTATCCCTATCCGTGCTGGTCCGACCCCGACCGGCGAGGATACTTACAGCCGCTCAAGAGCAGCGTGATGCAACTCAAAGGGCCAGCGATCATCTACCCGATCAATCGGGTAACTCAAACACCTCTGGACATCTACACAACAGTGGACGTGATGCGCAACACCCTAGGTACTGGCCCGTGCCAGCACATCCTCGACATCGAGGGGCAGAAATCTGAGTACAAGGGAATGGCGACCTGCGAGGTGCGCGACACACTCACACCAATCTACGAAAAGAACGAGCAGAAATCAAAGCGTGTCGAGGTCGAAAGGGCCTTGGACGGCGGGTTGACATTTGTCAAACACATCCGCAGTCGAATCACGCGCTACGTCGAGTTCGGGAGGAAGATGCGGCAGTACCTCGCTGACCAGAAGAAGGCGCATGTGGAGCTGTCTGAATTCATTGCCGAGATGGATCGGCTTACGCACGAGATCGACGACCGGGTGGCGGCCTACGCCGATAAGATCAAGACGCCCGATCACGTTGCGCGGATGAACGAGGACTTCCGCAAGAAGGTGCTGGGCTACGACGGGCCCGACTCGCTCGAGCGCTGTCAGGCGTATACGCGTGACCTGGTGGAGATCGGCGGCAACCAGGACGAGCTCGTGGGCGAATGCCGATGGGTGGTCAAGGCCCTTCGACAACGAGCGGGCATCTTGATCGCCCTGGACCCCCGCGTCTCGCCGATCGCCTCGGAAATCCGCGCCCGAACGCAGGAGGCGCTGCGCAACCCCGCCGACCATGAAGGGGCTCGGCATTAACCTTGGAAATCCGAACCGAAAATCTGAATACCGAAAATCCGAATCCTCCGCGGCACGGCATACCGCTTCGGACTTTGTGCCAGGCTAGGGACTTACCTGAATGGGAGCGGGAATCGCATATGGCGAGAAATGTGACCTGGGCGCTGGTGACCGTCATTGGCGGCGTAGCCGGCTGCGCCAGCGCCGACCCCGCTGGGCCCGGGCTCAACCGGCCCGCCGACCCCATGGTCCTGATCCCTGCCGGCACTTTCCAGATGGGCGACGGCGCCGGGCGCCCTGACGAAACTCCGCACACCGTTTCGGTCAACTCGTTTTACCTCGACAAGTATCCGGTGACGCAAGAACTCTATGAGAAGATCATGGGCGTCAATCCCTCGAAGAACAAAGGCAAGAGTAACCCCGTCGAGAGGACACAGTGGACCGATGCTATCCGTTTCTGTAACGAGTGTTCGGAGCGGGAAGGGCTGACCCCCTGTTACAACCTGGATACCTGGGAGTGCAACTTCGACGCCAATGGCTACCGGCTTCCCACTGAGGCGGAATGGGAATATGCCTGTCGCGCCGGCAGCGTCGGGAAGTACAGTTTCGGTGACGACGAGGCCGAGTTGCAGAGACACGCCTGGTTCAAGGCAAATTCGCAAGGCAAACCGCGGCATCTGGGACAGAAGCAGCCCAACCGCTGGGGCCTTTTCGAGATGCACGGCAACGTCTGGCAATGGTGTCACGACTGGTACGGTGAAACCTACTACGAGGAGAGTCCGGCTGAAAACCCGCGCGGTCCGGCCACGGCCAAGCTCCGCGTGTTGCGCGGCGGTGCGTGGGACTGCACCGCCGAGAAGCTCCGGTCGGCCTACCGTCACAAAGAGTTCCCCGTTTACTCCGACGCATGCTTCGGCGCCGACAGCTACGGCTTTCGGCGCGCGAGGAAGGCCGATGGCGGCGACAAGATCACAGCGACCGCCGCCGGCCTTGGGTCCACTGCCGTCCCAACGAGCCCCGTGCGCAAACCGGCCAGTGGAGCGTCCGCGCCGCGCGCGCTCTGGAACAAAGTTCGGAACAATTCGACATTGCCAAACTCAGGGGAACCATCGTTTTCGCCAGCGATCGCAACGGCACCATGAAAATCTGGAGCATGCACGCCAGCGGGAAAGGTGCGAAACAGCTCACCAAAGGCACCGATCCCGACGCCGATCCGCGCTTCTCGCCCGACGGGAAGCGGATCCTTTATACCACACTGCGAGGTGGCTTTCCCGAAGTCTGGATGATGAATCGCGACGGTTCCGAGCCGAAAGCTGTAACGAAGGGCTCGCAGGGGAGCCTGGCGCCCGACGGCAATTCAATCGTCTTCATCCGGGACAACCAAACCTTTGTCACGGAACTCGCCTCCGGCCAGGAGAGACGCGTCACTCCCAAGGAATGGGAGCGCTGCGGAGTACCGGCCTTTGCTCCGGACGGCAAACACGTCGCCGTCGCCAGCCGGCACCTCGGAGACATCGGCATCTTCCTCCTCAGCCTGGACGGCCAAGAGAACGACCGGCTCAAGTCCGATGAGGCTTGCTGTACGCCGCAATGGTCGAAGGACGGCAAGAAGATCCTCTGCCAGACGGTCCAAGGACACATCCACCAGGTCGATGCGGACGGCAAGAACTGGGAGCAGTTGACCTTCGGCGCCGACCTTCAGCACGACGCCCGCTACTCGCCGGACGGGACCATGATCCTGTTTTGCCGAGCACCAGCGCCGGAAGGCCCCTGGCAGATTTGCCTGAAAAAACTGGACGCCGCTGAGGAAGAGTTCGTACAAATTACGAACGAAGGGTCGAGTCTTCAGCCTGACTGGCACCCTGCGGAAGAATGAATGGTGAATCAGACGTATTTTCATTCATTCTGTACGATTCTCAAGGCCATTCGCGTAGAAGAGGGAATCATGAATCGTTTAATCACGGTGCTGCCAATCGCGGTCTTCGCGATGGCTGGAGCCATGCTCCTGGGTTTCGCGCCAGAGGCGCGGTGCGGCGAGAAGCCATCAGAAGGCTCGAGCGACCTGCTGGCCGAGCTCGAGCACTACCGGCACAAGATCGTTTATGAAACGAACCGTGACGGCAATTGGGAGCTTTACCTGTGCCAGGCCGACGGTTCTAACCCTGTGAATTTGACGCACACAAGTGACGTGGATGAGCTGTTCCCCAAGCCGTCGCCCGACGGTACCAAGATCTGCTTTGTTGCAGACGAGGGCAAGGGAGCCGCCAAAGTCCGTAACGTCTATTATATGAATAGCGACGGCACGGGCCGCACCAAGGTTGCCGACAACGGCCGCGAGCCGTGCTGGAGCCCAGACGAGAGCTGCATCGCTTACATGAAGGGTGAGTTCGAGAAATTCACCTACTTCGACGCAGCGACGAGGGGACTATTCCTCTACGACCTCAAGTCCGGCAAGACGCGCGAACATGTGAACCACAAACTGCACCATCTCTACACTTTGAACTGCTCGCCCGACGGCAAGTGGTTTGTGGCCACGGTGCACGGCGGGATGGGCTTCTCCCACAGCATCCTGGCCATCGAGGCGAACGGCGAAAAGGTCGTTGACCTGAAGCTTGAGGGCTGCCGGCCCAACATCAGCCCTGATGGCAAGAAGGTGTGCTGGGGTCACGGCGACTTCTGCGCCGGCGTCGCCGACCTGGACTTGTCGGGTTCAACCCCGAAGGCGACAAACATCCGTGACGTGGTCGAGAGCAAGGACCCCATCGAGACCTATCACATTACCTGGTCGCCGGACCTGAAATATATGACCTTCGCGCGCGGCCCCAAGTTGGAGGGCAGGAATTTAAGGGGCCTGTTGCCGGAGTTCCCCGGAGTCGAGGCACCTGGCTGGAACGTGTGCGTCGCCGACGCGACGCGGAAGGATCGCTGGGTCGCCATTACCCACGATGGCAAGTCGTGCAAGCAACCGAGTTGGGTCATGGTCAAGGAGGGGACGGCGAAATGAACTCGAGGAAGTATGGTAGAGCCGTCTGCCTCATCCTTGCGGCGCTTGCACTTGCGAGCTGCCAGAACGCTGGCGCTCCGCAGGCCCCGAGCGGGCTGCCGACAATCACGACCCACGACGGTGGCGAGCTGGCGAAGATTCCAGCCGGTTTGTTCGAGATGGGCAACCGTTACGGTCAAGCGGAAGAAAAGACCGTGCACACGGTATGGATCGACTCATTCCTGATCGACCGGCACGAGGTAACCCAGGCGGAATACGAAAAGCACGGCAAGATCGAAGCTTTCCCCAACCCGTCCCATTTCCAGGGGGCCGATCTGCCGGTGGAACAGGTGACCTGGCCACAGGCGGCCCGATATTGTAACGCCCGGTCTCGCTATGAGGGACTAAAGCCTTGTTACAACGAAGACACCGGCGAGTGTGATTTCGAGGCTACTGGCTACCGGCTGCCGACCGAAGCCGAGTGGGAATACGCCTGCCGCGCCGGGACAAATTCCGAGTACTCATTCGGCAGCGAAGCGCGGCAGCTCGGCGACTTCGCCTGGTTCGCCGACAACTCCGCCAAGAAGACTCACCCCGTCGGCCAGAAGAAGCCGAATCCGTGGGGCCTCTTTGACATGCACGGCAACGTCGCCGAGTGGTGCCAGGATGTTTACGACCCTGGCTATTACAAGGCTAGCCCGGAGAGGAACCCGCGTGGACCGAGCGGAGGTAACGAAAATGTCCTCCGCGGCGGCTCATGGAAATCCCCCGCCGATGCCTTGCGGTCGGCCTACAGGATCGGCGAGACCCCGGGATTCTCCGACGCTTGCCTGGCCCGCGATGCCATCGGCTTCCGCTGCGTGCGGAAGGCGCCTCCCTCCTAGGATGCAGGATGAATCACGTCAATAGTGCGTCATCCATCGTCCTTTCGAGGCGACAATGCTCTTCCACACCTGGGTCTTCTTCGTCTTCTTCCTGATCGTCTACCCGGTCTACCTGCTTGTTCGCCGCAACAACCAGTTGATGAACATCTGGTTGATGATCGCCTCCTACACGTTCTACGGCTGGTGGAATCCCTGGTACCTCCTGCTGCTCTTCGGCACCTCGGCGATCGATTACCTCATGGTCCTCTTGATGCAGCGGAGCCGGCGGACGCGCACGTTCTGGCTCGTGATTAGCTTGGTCAGCAATTTCGGTTTCCTTGGCTACTTCAAATACTCGGGCTTCATCACCGAGAACTTAAACACGTTCCTCCATCATCTCGGTCTTTCCGTCCAGTTGCCCGACCCGATCGCGTACCCCAACGCCATGCTCTCGCTCTTGGGCGTTTCTGAGGACCAGTTCTTCACCAAGGTGATCCTGCCCATCGGCATCTCCTTCCACACGTTCCAATCGATGAGCTACACCATCGATGCCTACAAGGGAGTTATCCCCACGGAGCAAAGCTTCGTGCGCTTCCTGACGTTCGTCTCGTTCTTCCCCCAGTTGGTGGCCGGACCGATTGAGCGTGCCCACAACCTCCTTCCACAGCTGCAACAAACCCCCACGATCACGCGCCAAGACCTCACTGACGGCCTGTCGCTCTTCCTGGTGGGCTTTTTCAAGAAGGTCGCGCTGGCCGACTACCTGGCGCAATACGTCGACCCGGTCTACGGCAATCCCGGCCTCTTCCAGGCGCCAGCGCTCGTCCTGGCGACGGTGGCGTTCGGCTGGCAGATCTACTTCGACTTCAGCGGCTATACCGACATGGCGCGCGGCATCGCCGTGCTGATGGGCTTCCGGATGATGTTGAACTTCAACAATCCGTACGCGGCCACGGGCCTGGGTGATTTCTGGAACCGCTGGCACATCAGCCTGTCTACGTGGTTCAAGGATTACCTCTACTTCCCGCTGGGCGGCAGCCGCCATGGCAAGTTTCGTACTTACATAAATATGTTCGTCACAATGCTCGTCTCGGGCGTATGGCACGGCGCGGCCTGGACGTTCGTGGTCTGGGGCGGTTTGCATGCACTGGGCCGATGTCTGACCCGCGAGCTGGAGCAGACAGAGTTTTACCAGGAACGGGTTCCCCGGCTGGCCAAGCAGTTGGCGGTCTTCACCTTCGTCACCTTCACCTGGATTTTCTTCCGGCGCAGAGCTTGACCGACGCGCGGCTGATTATCAGCCGGATCTTCACAACCGGCTGGGCGGACCCGCGCTTCCCGGTGGTGATGGCGATTCTGGTTCTGGCCGTATGGGCGTACCAGCTCCTCTACACCAGCCGGTCGTCGCTGAGATGGTGGATCGACGTGCAGCCGGTGCGAGTGGGTCTGGTAGCCCTCATGATCATTTACCTGGCGATCGTCGCCCAGCCAAGCACCAAACAGTTCATCTATTTCCAGTTCTGATCGGGGCAGTCCGGGAGTCGACGATGGGAGCGCAAAATAGGAACATGGCGGGCGGGCCGTCGGCCGAGCTGGGACCGATCGCGCTGTCCAATGGCATCCGCCTGACGGGCGCGCAGTGGCTCGGCCTCGGGCTATTCGCGGTCGTGATCCTCATCTTCGCCCCCTCGCTGTGGCGCCAGACGGAGAAGTTCGCTCTCGAGCCCGATTATCGGATTCCGCACGACCTGAGCAACGATTACTGGCTGTACGAGCGGTTCGCCGGGCTGGCGGCCATGCATTACGACACTCTGCTCATTGGCGATTCGGTCGTCTGGGGCGAATACGTGAACCGGCAGGAGACCCTGTCCCACTACCTCAACGAACTGGCGGGCGAGGAGCGTTACGCCAACCTGGGGCTGGACGGAGTCCACCCGCTGGCGCTTGGCGGCCTGATCGAGTTCTACGCCGAGAGCGTCTCGGGCAAGAACGTCTTGCTCCAGTGCAACCCCCTGTGGATGAGCTCGCGCCGGGCCGACTTACAGGACGAGAAGTCGAACGAGTTCAACCACCCTCGGTTGGTTCCGCAATTCGCGCCGAGCGTTCCGGCCTACAAGGCGGAGATCTCTCCACGTCTGGGCATCCTGGTAGAGCGGCGCCTGCCCTTGAATAACTGGGCGTCCCACTTGCAGCAGGCCTACTATGACCGGACCGACATTCCCGGCTGGACGCTCGAGCATCCTTACGACAACCCGCTGACGCCGCTGACGCGGGGGCTTCCTCCCTCGGACAATACGCGCCGGCACCTTCCTGAGTCCTGGTACAAGAGAGGCATCGCCAAGCAAGACTACCCGTGGGTCGAACTGGATACGTCGTTGCAATGGCAGGCTTTTCAGGGCTTGGTCGAAATGCTCCAGCAGAGAGGAAACCGAGTGTTCGTCCTGGTTGGCCCATTCAACGAGCACCTACTTACCCCGGCGAGCCTGAAACGGTATCAGCAGGTCAAGGCAACGATCGCGGCCTGGTTGCAGGAGAAAAAAGTTCCCCACGCGCTCCCGGCGCCTTTGGTCAGCGAGCAGTATGGCGACGCCAGCCATCCGCTCGCCAAGGGCTATGAACAGCTCGCCCATCAGCTCATGCAAGAACCTTTCTTCCGGTCGGCAGTCCCCGACGTGGTCGGTCCCATACGGAACCGATGAGCAAACGTGATTGCGAGCAGAGGGAGAAATCAACAAGAGTGAACGCAGGCCCTACTTTCCGTAAACCTGCGCGGTATAGTCGCTTTTATGGAAAGTCATGAATCATGTAAACTCGATCTCGAGATAGCGTCGGAAGAGGCTTCCCGATTATTCGTCGAAATCTACGAGAAGTTGGAAACCCGGAAAGTCGATCCAGGTATCGACTTCAATGTCACTCGTCGATGTCTTCCGGGAATCCTTGAAGGAAGAGGGCGTCGGACTTCTTGCGGCTCTCAGGGATTTCAGAAATAGCGTTGTCCCCAACTGTCTCGCGATTCCCCATCCGCTCTACTTGGGACTCGTCAATTCTTCGCCCTTACCGGGCGCAGCTCTTGCAGACCACCTGATCTCGGCCTTGAACAACAACGATGGGGGGGTGCCGCAAGCAGCACTTGCCTGCGAAGAGGAAGTGATCCGAGCGTTCAGGGAGCTTTATGAGCTGCCGGACAGTTGGAACGGATTGATCCTGCCCGGCGGCGCATTCACCACTTTGCAGGGTCTTCTCCTCGCTCGAGCCAGCGCCTTTCCCGAGGTCGAAATGGATGGGTTTCATTCACTCAAAGGAATTCCTCGAATTTATACTTCCGAGGCGGCCCATTTTACGGTTGCGCGGGCTGCAAAGGAGATTGGAGTCGGCGAACTCAACGTGGTCTGCGTTCCCTGTCTTGGGAGAGGCAGCATCGACGCTCAGGCCCTCGAAGAGCATATCTGGGCCGATCGGCGAAAAGGAAATCTTCCTTTTGCCGTGGTAGCAACCATCGGCACGACCGGCACGGGTGCCGTGGACCCGGTTCGCCGAATTGGAGAATTCTGCCACAAAGAGAAACTCTGGCTGCATATCGACGCCTGTTACGGCGGCGCTGCCCGCCTCGTTCCGGAACTGAGGACCCTTTTTGAAGGCATCGAGTTGGCCGACTCGATCTCGATTGACGCTCACAAATGGTTTTTCGTTCCCATCGCAGCAGGACTGTTGCTGACTCGCCATCGAGACCTCGAGTGCCGGATCTTTGGACTTAGTTCCGGCTCGTATATCCCGAGCAATCCAGTGATCTACCCGTTATGGAGGGGAATCGCCTCCTCTCGAAGAGCAAGCGGGCTTGGCATCTGGATGGCACTGCGAGCCCACGGCTGGAATACGATCAGACGAGCTGTTGAAACGAATATCCAGTTGATTCGCGCGCTCGAAGATGGACTCGCCCGAAACGGTTTCGAAGTTCTCCCGGGAGGTCAGCTCTCCGTCGCCTGCGCTCGCTGGCAAGGAACAGACGAACTGCAAACGCGGATTGCATCGGAGATAGCGGCCTCTGGAGATGCCTGGTTCGCGACGGTTCGCTTTGGCGGGAAAGCTTGGCTGAGATTCAATCTTCTGAATCTTTATACCAAACAGCATCACATTCGGTTTCTCATCAAGCGAGTCACCGAAACCGCCCGAAGACTGGCCGGGCAGGAATGTTGAGCGGTGGGGCAGCGGCAGCCTCACGCCGCCGGCGAGGAACTTGGCGGCCTGCTCCTGACACTGTCGGGATGGGCCAGGGGCCACATGCCGTCGCTGAGGACGGCGCGGGCCGACAAAGCAACGTCGATCCGCGGGTGAGTCTGGCGGCGACACCGCACCTGGGGTCAGCTTCAGTAGTAATTTATGCTTGCGTGCACCATTCGCCCACTGAGCAACAACCGTCAGTGTGCTCCATGTGCTATCCGCTTACGAGCTGTCCCATGCGCCCGTTCTGGTAATCCTGAAAGGCTTGCTGAATCTCGGCCTGGCTGTTCATGACGAACGGTCCGTAGGCGACGACCGGTTCATTGATAGGTTCACCATCCATGACGAGCAATTTGGCATTCTCGATCGCCTTCATGGCAATCGAGTCGCCTGCGGGGTCGAGGATGGCAAGGCCGGCTTCGTTCACTGTTTCACCACTGGCCAGTTCGATTTGACCGCTCAGCACAAACACGAGAGTATTGTGTCCTGCTGGCACGGCCAGCTCCGCCGCATGGCCGGAATTTAGCCGGACATCCCAAAGGTTGATCGGCGTGAATGTGTGGGCCGGGCCCGCCGCACCGTTGAACCGACCGGCGATGATGCGCACCAGGCCCGCATTGTCCGGCAATGGCACGTCCGGGATCTGCACCGCGGTAATGCTCTGGTAGTGCGGCGGTCCTTTTTTATCCTTGGCAGGAAGGTTCACCCAGAGCTGGATCATCTCGAGCGTTCCGCCCCTTTTCATAAAATCTCGCCCATGCATTTCTTCATGAACGAGTCCCGACGCCGCTGTCATCCATTGCACGTCGCCTGGGCCGATCAAACCGCCGCCGCCGGTCGAGTCACGGTGTTCCACTTCGCCCGAGTAGACGATCGTCACCGTCTCGAAGCCCTTGTGCGGATGTCCCTCGACGCCACGCGGTTTGTCGGCCGGCGGGAAATCCGCGGGACCCGCATAGTCCAGCAACAAAAACGGGCTGATCTTTGAACCGTGAGTCTGGTGCGAAAACATGGTCCGCACGGGAAAGCCGTCGCCGACCCAGTGGCCGCGGCCCGCATGCTGAACGCTGATCACTTTCTTCATATTCAAGTCCTTGACGACGTAAACGACCCCAAAATTCCCACCAAGCCCCAAAGTACAGAGGCCGTGGTGATCTCGTGCCAGGGAGCGCTCACAACCGCTGACAGCAACAGCACGGCTCCAAAATGAACGACAGTCGGCGTGGTATAGGCGACTCCGGCTTGAGCGTTGACTCGAGTGAACTGCATGTTGGCGATGAGGGTCATCACTACAAACTGCAGTCCAATTAGTGCGCCGGCTGACGAGCCGACGATTGCGTAGAAATGCCCCCATTCATCGAGTTCTGTCATGTCGTCGATCATCCTCCGTCGCAGTCCGCCCAGCGTCCGGTCATTTGTTCCAGCCTTTCAGGGCACCGAGTGCGAGCACGGTGAACTTGGAGGCAGAGGCATCGTACTCACGGAACTTTCGACCGACGCGTGTTGTTCGGCTTGGCCGACCTTTAGACTTAAGATCGACAACCGCCGAACTCATCCGCGTGAAGTGACACAAATTCCCGGACGCTCATCGCCGGCCGGCCGGTCACCCGCTCCACGCCGTCTGCCATCCGGTCATACCGACCCGCCCGGTTCAACTCGGCCATGGTCAAGAGATGCCGGGTCAAGTGCTCCGGCAACCCCACCTTTTTTAGCTCCTGTTCCCAATCCTCGGGGGGGATGTCAGAGTACGTGACCTCACGGTTCAGCGCGTCCGAGTACTCCCGCGCGACTCCGTCCATGTCCTGCGACCGCGAACCGGTGAGTTCGTATATCCGGCCGAGGTGCGGCCCGGGGTCGGCGAGGACGGCTGCGACTACGCGAGCGACGTCAGCCGCGGCAACCGGATTGGTCTTGCCCCGCCCGAACGGCAGCTCTATGCGGCCTCGATCGCGGATGGCCGGAGCGGTGAGGGGGAGGAAGAAGCCCTCCAGGAAGACCGTCGGCCGGATGGTGACGACCGGCAGGCCGGACCAAGCGAGTGCCTGCTCGCTGAGCCAGTGCTGCCGCTGCTGACGGCTCGGGGTGGTGTTCTGGATGCTCATCTGGGAAACGGTCATCTGGGACATGTTGACCACGGCGGTCACCCCGACTTCCCGGGCGACCGCCGCCATAGTCACGGTCGCCTCCAGGTACGCAGGCGAAACGGACATGCCGAAGTAGACCCGCCGACAGCCGCTGACGACCCGATAGACGTCGGCCGGTTCGAGTAGGTCTCCGATCACCACCTCGGCGCCAGCGGCTCCGCAAGGCCGCCGCCCGGTCGTCCTCGCGGCGGACCATGGCGCGAACCGGAAGCCCGCGATCGAGGAGCACACCGGTCACGGTTCGCCCAACGGCCCCGAGTTGTCCGGCTGCCCCGGTTACGAGGATCGATCCGTCATTGGCCATGCGACTTTCCTCCTCGCTTTGCTGAGTAATCGGCGTGCAATCTATATCAGTTGCTAACATTTCGTCTTTGTCAACATATCGCCCTGATGTTGCATCTAGGCCTTGAATTCGTAATATTCGCTTTGGTGCTTCTGAGTGACCATTCGCGAGGGTACCACTGTATGTTACACCACTTTGGTGATCTGCTCGACCGCGAGGGTGGATACTGGACGACCTTGCCGAATCGGGAACGCCACGCATATCGCATCGGCGACGTACCGGCCGGCAGCAAAGACGTGACGATCGTCACAGTTGGAAAAGACGATGCGAATTGGTCACGAGCACTGACCCTGGCCAACCTTGAGGAGTTGACTCTTCACGAACCGACGGCGGAGCAACTCGGCGCGATTGGTGAACTCTACTTGCTCAAGCGGCTAAGAATTACTCACGCGCACCCGCGGACGATCAAGTTCATCGAATCCCTGGTAGGGCTCGAAGAATTGGTCTTGGAGTACGTCTCAGGCTTCAGTGATCTGTCGCCATTGCAGAGTTTGAAACGACTGCGTGCGCTCCACCTGGAGAACCTACGCCGGGTTGCAAACTTCGGCGGTTTGTCGCGTGTCGACAGCCTTAAATACCTCGCCATTTTCGGTACATTCGACTGGAAGCAGCCCATCGAGGACTTTGAGTTCCTTCGCGGCCTACCGTCTCTTGAAGTGCTTGCCTTCTGGCAGATCACCACCAAGAAAGTTTATCCAGCCATACTTCCCGCTCTCAGCCTCAAGAATTTGAAAAAGCTACGCTTGCCCGGAAGTTACCTGCCTGTCCAGGAATATACACTGCTTGAGGAGGGCCTCAAAGACGTCGAGGGCGCAACTTGGAAAGCGTACAGGACGCGTGCGGACAGGCGGATCGAGCTCGAAGCCCGCGATATTCGTGCTCACCTTCCCGTGGAGGTCATTCGAGCAGAGTATCCGGAAGTGATGGTGGATTATGAGGGCAAGCGCACTATCGAGGACCCAGCTTCTGTTTGGGTCTTATTCACTGGCAAGGGTGAGGGGCGGGTCAAATGCGGCACCGCAAAATCCGAGGCGCGATGCCGTGAGTATCGCGACCGGTACGAACAGATGAAGCAGGCGGCGAGGGTATTGATCGACCAAGAGCAATTCACTTGACTTTCATTCACCGTCCTCGGGGCGACGGGCTTTGAATTGTCATCAGGTCGGTAGAGAACCCGCGTTATCGCTGCTTTTACTCCGACTCAACCGCGCGTCGTCCGATAGACCAATCGTCCGGATTAGTCCTGCCCAAACGTGAAGGGCCAAACGATCCGTAGGCGAGACCAGCGTGCGACGGTTTCCTACGAATCCACTTCGATGGTGAATCTCTGAGCCGCGCTGCCGACAGTCTCCGTATTGGAGGAGATGACTTTCTCAATGCCCCGACCACATAAGTTCGCTTGCTGTCAGGCCAAACTCCGGCGTCAATGACCTTTGATCGCAGTCTTGCCGAAACCCAGGCCACTTGTTGTTCCGTTCCTGGCCCGTTGCTAGGCTGTGTTAGGCTGCGCCGGCTGGCTTCCGCGGGTTTCCTTCCGCTTGTTGCAGAAATCGTGGCAAGAATGATTTTGGGGGTTCGCAGCATGATTGCACTTACAAAACGGAACCGACCTCGGCTTGGTTCATATCTCCTGGCCGTCGTCGAAATGCTTGGATTCCCATTCAGCTTTGTTCGCGGGCAGGACGAGAAAAGCATGAGGGAGATTTACGCGATTAACTCCGAATGGGAGCAAACGATGCTCACAGAGGCGGCTGCGCGTCGAAACGCGAAATCGGCGCTCGAGCTGGAGCGGCGCAAGAAGGCTTTGCGAAGACGGAGCGCCGGCTGGTGGAGCGCTGCGTGGACTTGGCACGCAGGGAGCCCGGCAGCCGCGCCGGGCTGATCGCTCTCAAGATGGTAGCGTGTCGCTCGCCCAAGACCGAGGAGGGCAGGAAGGCCGCCGAACTCCTGGTCAAACAGGCCGCGTCCGCGGATTTGGGCGTTCTGGCGAAGTCGCTCCCGTTCCCCGTAAACGTTTCGGAGGAACCTGTCCATTCGGTGGTGCCGCTCATTCTGGAGCGCGTGAAAAAGGACCCAGCCCACCCGCAAGCGCCGCACCTCCTGGCCGGCGTCGTGTGCGGATCGGCTGATCCCGACGCCGACAAACCGCCGGAAGAGCTGAATCTTGCGATCGATCAACTGGTCGGCGCGCAAACGGAGAGCAAGACGGCCAAGTAATTGTTCCTGTCCTGGCGTGGACATCGCGGCCGAAGACGCCATTCTCGACTTTGCTCATCAATCGGCATCCTAACTCTTCTCCAGATCCATCCATAATGTATTTGACGACATAAATGGTGCCTCATGAAATACCGCCGGGTTATCATTGCGGTCACGGTCACATGCCTATGCGTACCGTTTGCCTTCGGCCAGGATTGGCCCAAGGAGCCGATCCCCGCACGACGGATCCGCGATGAGATCAAGGCCCACGAGTCTGGCCTGGCGGTGTGGTGGACGGGCCACAACGGCTGGCTCATCAAGTCTGATAACCTGCTGATCGGGACTGATCTGGCCACGGAAGATGAGGGGCGGCTGTACCAATCGCCGATCACGGCCGCCGAACTGGCCCCGTTGCTCGACATCGCGTTCATCACGCACAAGCACGGCGACCATTTCAACCGGAAGACCGCGCACATTCTCGGCGAGAGGGGCAAATGCGTGTTCGTCATGCCCGCCAACTGCGTCGGCGACGCCCGCGGCTTGGGGATTCCGGAGACGCGGATCCAGGTTGCCACCCGCGCAAGCCGATCGAGCTCAAGGGCGCGAAAATCTCCCCATTACGCGCGATCCATGGCAACCGCAAGTCCGCGGTCTATTTCGACGCGAATCTTGAGGATTGCGGCTATTTGATCCAGCTCGGAAACACGACGTTCCTCCAGCCGGGAGACTCGGTGCTCCTGGAGGATCACCTCTTCCTCAAACATGTGGACGTGCTGTTCTTCTCGCCGACGGAGCACAACATGCTCGTCGATCCCTCGGTGATCCTGATCAATGAGCTCGAGCCCGAATATATTCTGCCCCAGCACCGCGACACATACCGTGTGACGCCTGAGAATCGGTTTTGGGCCAGCGGGTATCCGAACGAGGTAAAGCTGCGCCTGTCGAAGCCGCTGCAAGAGCGGTTCCACATTTTGAAGCAGGGGGAAAAGCTCGAGATCAAGCGCCCGTGAGAATGGCCCGCGTGAGCGTTCACCATTCGCCTGGTGCAACTTGACCAATACCATCCGGGCGACGTGAGGTATTTGTTCCGCCCGCCCAATAGAGTGTCGTTCCTCGAGAGGTGCCGATCGTCTTGCCCTACTGTTTTGTCCCGGCTCAGGATGAGACAATACCGGCGCTTGATAGTTTTGAGAAAGATCGGTCGTTGTCAGGGACCGAGCGATGGATGAGACGAAGAATCTGTCTGGAACCGAAGCCTCGAAATCGTCCAGTACCAATTCGAATGGCTGCTTTGAAGGCGATGTCAGGAAGATCGATCGTTACACGATCCTGGGGCGTTTGGGCGAGGGCGGATTCGGGAGAGTTTATCTTGCTCACGACGATGACCTCGATCGTCCGGTAGCTATCAAAGTTCCCCGCGCCGAACGCGTCTCACAGCCCGAGGATATTGAGGCGTATCTAAAGGAAGCCCGGATCCTAGCCGGTCTCGACCATTCCCATATCGTCCCTGTTTACGACGTGGGACGCACCGACGACGGGCTCTGCTTCGTCGTGTCCAAGCTCATCGAAGGAACGGACCTTGCCAGCATAATCCGTGAAGCACCGCGTCCCGGTTTTCATGAGTCGGCGCGGTTGGTGGCGCAGGTCGCCGAAGCACTCCATTACGCTCATACTCGCGGCGTGGTCCACAGGGACATCAAGCCCGCCAATCTCTTGATTGACCATTCCGGCAAGCCATTCGTCGCCGACTTCGGGCTGGCACTTAAGGAAGAGGATTTTGGCAAGAGTGGCGGGACCGCAGGAACTCCCGCCTACATGAGTCCGGAGCAAGCGCGCGGTGAAGGTCACCGGGTTGACGGGCGATCGGACATTTTCAGCCTGGGTGTGGTCTTCTACGAATTGCTGACCGGCAGACGACCATTTTCAGTCAATGTGGTAGACAATGACGAAGCTCGCAACGAACTGCTGGGTTTGATCGCCACGACGGAAGCCCGCCCTCCTCGGCAGATTGACGACAGGATTCCCAGGGAGTTGGAACGCATCTGCTTAAAAGCGATGTCAAAGCGAGCAACCGAGCGGTACAGTACCGCCAAAGACATGGCGGAAGACCTTCATATGTTCGTCGAAAACGCGGGAAGGGTCATCGCGGCTTCCGCGCCTACAGATCCCGTGAATGCTCCACTGGGATCAACTTTGGTATCCGCGCAGCTGCCGGCCACATTCAGGCAATCCGACTCTTACCAGCGACCAATCAAGATCGTTCCAAGAGGGCTGCGATCGTTTGATGAGCATGATGCCGACTTCTTCCTGGAACTGCTTCCAGGACCTCGGGACCGGGATGGACTGCCAGATAGCATCCAATTCTGGAAACGCAAAATCGAGCAGATCGACCCCGACCTGACTTTCAAGGTCGGGCTGATCTACGGTCCGTCCGGCTGCGGCAAGTCATCGCTCGTGAGGGCGGGACTTATGCCCAGGCTCGGTAAGCACGTCCTACCCGTTTACATCGAGGCGACCGCGGACGAGACCGAAGCTCGGCTGACGAAGGGTTTGCGCAAGTTCTGTCGTGATCTGCCGGACAATTTGGGGCTAGTGGATTCGCTGGCGAAATTGCGGACGGGTCGAGTCTCGCCACCAGAGCGCAAGGTATGCTTGGTGCTGGATCAGTTTGAGCAATGGCTGTTCGCCAAACGAGGTGAAGAGAACACCGAACTGGTTGCCGCCCTTCGTCAGTGCGATGGGGAACATGTCCAGGCGATCGTCATGGTGCGGGATGATTTCTGGCTTGCCGCAAGCCGGTTTATGCGTGACCTGGAGATCCGCCTGGTCGAGGGCGAGAATAGCGCACTGGTGGATCTCTTCGATCCCCGCCATGCCAAGAAGGTTCTGATGGCGTTCGGACGTGCCTACGGGGCCTTGCCGGAAACCGTGGGAGATCTCAGCAGCGATCAAGATTCATTTCTGGATCAATCGATTTCCGAGCTCGCCCAGGATGGGAAGATCATCTCGGTTCGGTTGTCTCTCTTCGCCGAGATGGTCAAAGGAAAACCCTGGACCCCAGCCACCCTCAAAGAGGTTGGTGGGACAGAGGGAATCGGATTGACGTTCCTCGAAGAGACCTTCAGCGCCTCGACCGCCCCTCCCGAACACCGCTTTCACCAGAAGGCAGTCCAGGCGGTGCTGAACGCTCTAATGCCCGAGACCGGCACCGATATTAAGGGTCAGATGAGATCACGCCAGCAGTTGCTCGAAGCATCGGGTTACTGGAA
Organism: uncultured Isosphaeraceae bacterium; assembly: GCA_963850935.1. GTDB lineage: Bacteria > Planctomycetota > Planctomycetia > Isosphaerales > Isosphaeraceae > CAWFRS01. Next base: position 343,270 of record CAWKNT010000016.1, on the reverse strand, counting down.
CCGTCCGAGGGAATTCGACGTCTTGATCCACATCCTTGACCCGGAACTACGCCTGATCACGCCCACCGCCCCGGAAGGTTCTCTTGGCGAGAATCAGGCGTCCTTACTGAGCGGGCAATACTACCAGCTCGCGCACGATTACCTGGTCCACTCGCTGCGAGACTGGCTCACGCGCAAGCAACGGGAAACACGGCGTGGGCGTGCGCAATTACGGCTCAGTGAGCGTTCGTCTCTGTGGAATGCCAAGCCCGAGAACCGTCATTTGCCGTCTGCGGCGGAGTGGGCGAACATCCGGATGCTAACGACAAGGCGGGACTGGACCGGCCCGCAGCGAAGGATGATGAAGCGAGCGAGCCAAGTGCACGGTCTAAGGGCGCTGGGACTGGTCATGCTGATCTCAGCGATCACCTGGGCAGGGATCGAGGGCTATGGCACACTCCGCGCATTGGCGCTGGTGGATTCACTCCTGAAGGTAGCCACACCAGACGTTCCTGCCATCGTCGTCCAGCTCTCGGGCTACCGCCATTGGGCTGATCCACAGCTCGTGCGTGTTGTACAAGATACCGATGATCGAAGTCGGGAACACCTGCACGCCAGCCTTGCTCTTCTACCCGTCGATGCCTCACAGGTTACTTACGTTTTCAATCGTCTGATCGCAGCCAGTCCAGGCGAACTTCCCGTTCTGCGCGATGCCCTCAACGCTCACTGTTCCACCCTGACTCCGAAACTCTGGAGCGTGCTGGAGTCGGCGAAACCGGGGGATGCGAGTCTACTTCCAGCCGCCTGCGCCTGGCGACCTTTGACCCAGTCGATGGCAGATGGAACGCCGTGTGTGGTAAGGTGGCTTCTGCGCTGGTGACAGACAACCCCGTCTTTCTGGGCTCTTGGCTCGACGCTTTGCGGCCCGTTCGTCGCAACCTCACGGCTCCTCTCGCGACGATCTTCCAGGCAAAGGAACGCCCGGAAACCGAACATGCGCTGGCGACCAACATCCTGGCGGATTATGCAAGTGACGATCCGGCACGGCTCGGCCAACTGCTCATGGTTTCCGACTCCAACGCGTATCTGCGCCTTTTCCCGGTCGCCGAGAAAATGGCGGCACGAGTCTTGCCCATGTTTCAAGCTGAGCTGACCAAGAAAGTCACGTACTCCTGGAACGATCCGCCGCTTAACTCCTCGTGGACGAAGCCAGACGCTTCCCTCGTGAGTCGAATCGAGTCGGCTCTGGGTGTGCTCTCAGAGCGATTCGCCTTCTGCCAGACAATGCCGCTGGACCACTTCGTCACGACGGCCCAAGCTCTTCGCACATCGGGATACCGACCCGTGCGGTTCCGCCCCTTCGCCGATGGGAAGCAGGTGCGGGTAGCGGCTGTCTGGACCCGTGACGAACTGAACTGGCGAACCTCTTCAGATCTGACTGCCAGTGAGGTCCGACAACAGGATGAGCGAAACAAGAATGACAGGATGCTTCCCGTCGATATTGCTGGGTACACAACGATCGACAAGGATGGCGACCGCTGTGACCGCTATGCAGCCGTCTGGGTCGAGAAACTCAGCAATGATGAGACCCGCCTGTACGTTGGGACCACCGCCGATCAAGAGACCGAGGAACAAAACAGGCTCAAGGAAATGAAGCTCATCCCCCGGACATTGCACGCCATGAACGCGGTGGACGGCCGCACGAGATACTGCGGTGTCTGGGCGCGACCCCCAGGAGCCGAAATCACAGGCCAGATAGATCGAGACCAGTTCGAGAGGAACTTCGAGCAGAAGCAGGCAAACGCGAGCGACCAGTTGCTGCTCGACATCGCGGTCAGTAAAGCGAACAAACCACAACCGACCCGAGAACGTGCCCAGGCTGACCTTCGAAGTGCGGCGAAGAAGCTCAAGACCAAGCCCGACGATCTCGATGCCCGTTTGGCTCGGGCAATGGCCAACTTCCGGTTGGGAGAGACTCAGAAGTCACTCGATGACCTTCACATGGTGATTGGCAAGAACCCGGCAGCCGTCTCTGCCAAGCAGTACTGGGTCATCGCCCTGGCTCGGCTCGGCAAAAAAGAAGACGCCCAGTCTGAACTGGAGAAGTTCCAGAAGGGAGACGTCCCAGAGCCAGCCAAACTCTACCTTGCCGCCGTCGTGGCGGGCGAATTGGGCGAGGGAGCGGACAAGGCATTTGAGAACCTGGAAGCTGCGATCGAGAGACAACCCAAGGATGCAGACCTACGGTATGACGCTATCCGTGCGTTTTCCCTGGCGTCAAAAACCAGCTCCCGCTGGGACAATTTAAGGGGTCGTCATCTTGCGGAGAGAAGTCTTCGTTTGCTCAAGGAGGCGATCACGAACGGCGATGCTGATTTCGGCAAGATCGATGAGGACACCGACCTCGACCCGATCCGGGACGACCCGGCATTCGCCGAGATCACGAAGACGGGCCACGCCGACCGCCGCCTTTCGACAGTGCGGACGAGCGATCCGAGCTTCGAGTCGACTTCGATCGTCGGTGTTGATCCCACCACCCAATTGCACAAGTGCCGCGACCTGCTTGCCGAGGGCTACCGTCCCGTATCGTGGTCGGTGAGCCAATCCGGGGACCAGGAACAGCTCGTGACCGCCTCGGTCTGGCACCGCCCGGTGATCACGGAAGAGACCAGGGACCGACTGGCGGAACGTCAAGCACGCGCGTCAGTCGCCCTTGTTCGTATGGGCAAAGCCGATGAGGTCTTGCCCTTGTTGCAGCACAGCGCCGACCCGCGGCTGCGGAGCTTCATCGTCAACTGGTTCGATCGCCTGGGTGCCGATCCCAAGCTAATCGCCGCCGAATTCGACCGATTGGATTCTCCCGTTGCGGCGCGGGTCTCCCGACCCCGCCCAGGGGCCTGACCGAAGGTCTCCTGCGTCCGTGGCGGCCGCAGAGTCGGGGAGGCCTTGGGTCCCAGCGAGGGCGGGGTCGGGACATCTGCGCCGAACAAATGCGATGGACGCCGTCCTCTTCCACCCCGAGACTTCGCAGCGCAGGGCGCTGATTTTGTCGCTGGGCACGTACGGTATGGAAGGATTATCCGCCGCTGAGCGGGAGACGCTGACAGGCAAGCTGCTCGACCTTTGCAAGAACGATCCCGATAGCGGAATCCACGGGGCGGCGGAATGGACCCTGCGGCAATGGAAGCAGCACGAAAAGCTCGAGAAACTGGATACCGAATTGAGCAAACTTAAGGACCGAGGTGATCGCCGCTGGTACGTGAACAGCCAGGGGCAGACACTTGCCGTCATCGAGGGACCGGTGGATTTCCGCATGGGGTCGCCGCCGACCGAGAAGGGGCGATTTGACGACGAAATTCCCCATCGCCGGATCATCCACCGCCGGTTCGCCCTGGCCGCCAAGGAAGTGACAGTCGAAGATTACCGGGAATTCGTCAAGGACAATTCGGTAGATTATCACATCTTGAATGACCGAAACAGTCCCGATCCCACGGGTCCTATGAACAATCGCTCGTGGTATGACGCCGCCGCCTATTGTAACTGGCTGAGCCGCCAGGAGGGGCTACCGGAGTGCTACGAGCCGAACGCGCGTGGTGAGTATGCGACGGGCATGAAGATCAAGGCCGAGGCCCTGCGTTTGGAAGGCTACCGGTTACCTACTGAAGCGGAATGGGAATACGCATGCAGAGCGGGAGCGGGGACCAGCCGACCTTACGGAGCGAGTGAGGAGTTGCTAGGGCGGTATGCCTGGTACAACGTCACTTCTCATGACCGTGCATGGCGCTGCGGCAGCCTTCAGCCCAACGATTTGGGGTTGTTTGACATGCTGGGAAACCTGTATGAATGGTGCCAAGACGTATATCGATTCTACCAACCAGATTGGAGTGGAAAACAAAATTATGATATCGATGTATTTTTAGTATTAGATAATGAAAGTGCTCGTATCCTGAGAGGGGGATCGTTCAATAGTCGACCTGCGATCGTCCGCTCGGCGAACCGCAATACAAACGCTCCGGCGTACAGTTTCGCTCACAATGGATTCCGCCTAGCCCGGACTTACCACTGATTCAGTTTGCTTCTTTAGGACTCCGGATGCTCGCATCTCGGTCTCTACCTTCAAGCATAAAACGTCTGACAGCCGACGTGTCGCGAGAGTGGCCTGTCTGAGGGCCGGAGTTGGGCGATCGAGTCCCACTCGATCGCGTCACCGAATCTGGATGGTGGAATCATCATCTGCCCGGGCGACCGGATTCCAGCGAGAAGGTCCGGGATGATACGAATGGCGGTCAAACACGTCATCGAACCCCGGATTCGATCGATCGGCTTTGGAATTGCGCTTGGCACGCGACTTTCGTTTCGAGCCACTGTCATCGTCATCGGCTGACGGTATCGCATCCACCTGGCCGGATATCTGAGCAAACGGGGCCTTGCGGCGCGGACGATCCGCCCGGGTTGCGGGCAGGCTCCGAGCCGATGCGTCGTCTTCTTCCCGCGCCGAACCCGTGTCGTTTCCAGCAGGGCGCCGTGATCCTAAGCGTACGTCAGGCTCGATTCCCCGGTTTCGGAGCAAATTGCGGGCATCGTCGAGCCGGGCCGTCAGATCGCCGTTGTCAATTTGTTCTTGCACGAGTCGATCTTCCATCGATCGATTTTCTTGTTGAAGTTTGGCGACCGATTTCTTCAGCTCCACGTTCTCATACTCAAGGTGGCTCAGGCTCGTCTTCATCTGGCCAACGGTCGGGCCCCCGGTGAGAAAACCAGATTGGCCGGAGCAGCCCGTGGCGACAATCATTGTGGCGCCGATAAGGCCGACAAGGGCCCGGCTCCACAGAGCGCGACGGCGGCAACCCGCGAAGGCGGAGGACGTGTCGTTCAGCCTGACACGCGCGTGGATAACGGAATGGACCGCTGTTGGCGTACGCAAGACGATATCCTGCCTGGTTACGAGCCGGACGCATCGCGACCTAGATTGGTTCTCCTCTTCTATTTCGTCAATTTGACCAGTGAGCGTTGGGAAACCCGTCCGTGGTTTTGGCGGCATAGTCGGGAGGGGGCCGGTCGGCGGCTGTTTCGGTCGGGTTGGGGGGATCGTGCGGGTTTTGCGTGCTCCGGATGCGCCTGATCGCGAAGATGAGCGTGGTGACCAGGATCGTCGCCAACGAGCCGACCAGGGCGCTCAAGAGGATCACGACGCCGGTCGTGCTGGTCAGTTTGCCCAGGCCAAAGGGAAACGCGACGGTCACCGGCTCGTGATTCGCCCAGATGAACCAGAGCATCAGCCCGAGCAGCACCGCCGTGCCGATCAGCCGCCGATAGACCCAGAAGTTGCGGATGATCGACGGTCTGCGCCTTTTGTATTCGTAAGGCATGGGTTAACTCCGTCTCGGGGAGGCCGATGTCCGGTCCGTCCCCAGCCGGGAGAGAACTGGATCGAACGTGCCCGTCGCTGCACGGCGACGACAGCGCCGCGATCACGTGCGGTCAGTCCGGCAGGTCGACATCGATGCCCAACATCCACCAGAATATCACGTAAAGCGGGTCGAAGAGATTGCCGATCGCAGATCGGCCAGAGCCAGGGCCACAGAAAAAGCAGAGTCGCCGCGGCCATGCTCAGGTAAGGCCCATAAGGGATTTCGCGATCGGCGCTCGATAATTGGTCGCCGCTCAGCCGTTTTTCAGGATACGTCAACAACTTCCATGCCGCGTGGGCCAAGCCCAAGAAAGGAGCCAGGAAAAAAGTGAGGACCGCGGCCTGCCAGCCCAGAAACGCACCGATCATTCCCATCAGCGTGACGTCGCCCAATCCCATCGCCTCGCGGCGAAAGACAAAACCGGCGCTCTTGCGGACGAACTGGGTCAGACCGGCACCCGACCAACAGGCCCGCCAAGCCGACCCAGAACCCCTGGAAGTGGGTGATCGCCGGCCATGACGCCGGCGCCGGCCGAACCTCGGGCCAGATCGTGCCCAGTCACGAGCCCCACAATCATGCCAGTCACTGTGATCTGGTCGGGGATGATCATCAGGTCGTAATCGATGAACGTGGCGGCGACCAGCAGGGCGAGAAAGATGCATGGTATGCGGCCGCCACCAGTTGAAACGCGGGAATCTGTCCCCATGCGCCGCGCGGTCCGGCGATCACGTCGATCGACGAATGCCCCAAGGAACAGAAACCCGACCAGGGCCTCCACCAGCGGATACCGCACCGAGATCGGCGCGCCGCAACCGCGGCACTCACCACGCAGCGCGATCCAGCTCACGATCGGGATGTTGTCGCGGGCCGCGATCGCAGCCGAAACAGATCGGACACCGCGAGCCGGGCCAGATCACGCTCTTTTGCCACGGAATCCGGTAGATGCAGACGTTCAAGAAAGCTGCCGACGACCGTCCCGATCAAGAAGTACCCAAGACCCAGGGTGACCAGAATCGGCCAGGAGACGAACATGTGCGCGGTACCTGTCGGCCAGGAGAACAGAACTGGGATTACGTTAACGATCGACCGGTCCAGTCGCTCGAGGATAGCGGTCGGCGACTTCGTCGGGGCTCTTGCCGCCGGTTTCGATCACCGCGTCGGCCACCTCTTGGTAGAGCGGCGTCCGTACTTCAAGAACTTGAGCGATTTCGGCGATTGTGCCGCCGGCAGTCAGCGCGGGCCGCCGTTCGAGGCCGCGCGGATCGGACTCCAGCCGGCGTGCCAGCTCGGCCGGCGTCGGCCGTCAGCCAGACGACGAAGCCAAATTCGCGTAGCCGGCGGCGGTTCGTCTCGCGCAGGACCGCGCCACCCCCTGTGGCGACGATCGCGCGTCGGGATATCTGCTCAGGTCAATTCGGCGAGGGTCCGCTCTTCCCAGTCGCGGAAGACGGGCTCGCCCTCTTCGGCAAAGATCGCGCGCAACCGACCGGCCGGCGCGTGCCTCGAGCTCGAGATCGGCATGTCGAGAAAGGTCCGACGCGACGCGGTCGGCCAGAATCCGCCCTACCGTCGACTTGCCGGTCCCACGATAGCCGACGAGCGCCAATCCCTGACCCGGCGTTCGAGACGACAGCGGCGCGAGGTCGCGTGTCATTCTTGGCGGAGCGGTGAAAGCTTGTGTCTTGAGGGCCACGACCATCGCGTCGATGGGCGCGTCTTGACCCGTGTACAGCTTGAACTGGACGCGCGGCCTGGCGGAGAAACATGTCGACGCCTGTGACCGTCTGGCAGCCGCGTTCGCGCGCCAGCTTGATCATCATCGTGTTTTCAGGATGATAAATCGTGTCGAAGACCACCATTCTCGGCCGGCTGAACGCCGCGGCGGGCAGCGGGGTGTCGTCCACGTTGGGGTGCATGCCGACCGGAGTCGCGTTGATGATCACGTCGGCCGGGTTGCTGGCTCGCATCGACCAGTTGATCGTGCGGCAGCCGACTTCCTCGGCCAGCCGAGTGGCGCGTTCGTCGTGGCGATTGGCGATCGTCACGATGTGCTCCGCGCCGCGTCAGCCCGAATGCGATCGCCCGCGCCACCCCCCCCGCTCCCAGGATCAGCACCTGCTTCTCGAAGAGCGGGCTGGGCTCGTCCTCGCTGGTCGGCCCCCCATCGCGGCTTCGAGCGAATCCATCGCCGCGCGATAGTCGGTGTTGTAGCCGACCCGCTTGCCGTCTTCCTGGAAGACGACCGTGTTGCAGCTCCCCGTCCGTTCGACCGCCCCCTCTTTCTGCTGCAACAGCGGCACGATCGCCTCCTTGTGGGGGATCGTCACGCTGCAACCCTTCAAGTCCAGCCAGAGCAGCTCGTTGAAAAAGGCCGGCAGCTCGCCATTGGGGACCAGGAACGGCACCATGACCTTGTTCAAACCGAGCTTGCGGAAGGCGGCGTTGTGCACCACCGGGCTCAGGCTCTGCTCGATCGGGTCGCCGATGACGCCATAGATCTCGGTATCGGCGTTGATCTCGTCGTAGGCAGAAGTCGTTCTTGAGCACGCCATAATGGAGCATCCCCGCGGCGAAAACCCGCTCGGGATTGAAACCGGCGTAGGTGAACGGTGCGCCGAACTTGGCGCCGAGGATCCGGGTGAACACGCCGATCTCACCCATGGCGATCGGAATCGTCGGCGCCTTGGCGGTGGCACCCAGATGCAAGACGCGCGACGCCTCGGCCAGTGTCGTCGCCGAAGTGGCGATCTTGACGACGTCGGGGTCGAACTCCTCACACTTTTCGGCGATGTCTTGCAGGTCGACCGGCGTGGTCTTCGTGTTGTGGTAGCTGACGATCCGCTTGGTCTTGCCGAAGCGGCGAATCTTGGCGGCGATGTCCATCTCGAGGTCGACGTAGTCGACGCCCAGCGCCACCGCCTCGCGCAGGAGTTGCTGCCGCTTGTCTTCGTTGCCGCGCCACAAGCCGCCGTCGACCCCGCGGCGAATCGTGAAGACCAGCGGCGTGGGACGATCCTTGAGTATCCGCTTCAATTCCGGCTCGCGGCGCAGACAGTCGATCCGCAGCTCGACCAGTTCGACGCCGGCCTCGGCTGCTTGCTTCCATTCCTCGAGCAGCGACGAGTGCCGGCCTCGCCCGATCGTTACGCAGATCATAACCACCCCGCCCCGTGCCCAGGGGCACACTGGTCGCCAACCGCCGCGTCAAGACGCGGACGAATATATGTTCGCCGCACGCCACTCGACGATTGTATGACAACCCCTCCGGCCGTTGAAAGAGGGCGATGTCGCGATGTCAACATTCATAAAATTTTACCAAAAGTCCGCAATACCTATTGATCTTCCTATTTTATTTATGTTCTCTATACTAACAAGGCGTGAGGGTGGCTCGGGTTTCTCGAATTGAATCGGGTTGTCGTTCGAGCGGATCCGAATGCTGAGAGTGTTCACGTGTTCTGTGCAACCGAGGCAAACCGATCAGCTCTAGGGAAAATGACGCCTTAGCGAGTTTTGTTGATGTCGATTCAAATTCCCCCGGGAGAGACGGTTCGCGCAGACGATCGAGCCTGTTGAGACACGCTAAGTTCTGACAAGGGCCGAGCGGAGCCCGGCTCCAAGCTGAGCAATGCAGCACTATAATTTTATTTGATCGATTGGCCAGTTTGGTCGAGAGCCGGTGTTCTCAGCGGTGCGGACTCGCGGGTCGTTATGGCTGGGAATCTCAGTGTTGCTACCTCGCCAGCGGTGCCAGTTCTAGTTTCCTGAGTGCGCGTGATTATCGCTCCTAGCACCGACGCACGTGCGTGCGAGTGGTAAGTGGTCTCCCGTCGATACATGTGGCCGTGGTTCAGCTTTGACTTTGATCTTGCTCTGAGGGCGACCTTGCGAAGTGGCAGGCGATTCACTCTCGATTTGCGGAAAAGCGGGGTTGGCCGCCTGGACCCGGACACGATGCCACACGGCCTGCAGACACCGCATGTTGTCGAATATCGAAGCGGATCGAGTGGCTTCGGGTTCATCCGAAGTTGGAACGTGCCTGTTTTTATCAGTCTTGTCGCGTGCCCGCGGCAGCGGGTCGAGGGCGCGCCTTCCATCTTTTTGTCCACGACTTGGCTGAGCGCCGTCTTGGGGTTCAGTGGAATTCGCGATAACGCCAGGTCAAATCGAATCAGGAGATTCTACATATGACAATTTTTTCGCTGCATCAAAGTCATAGCAGCTCAAATCGGGGATCGACTACCCGCAACAGGCGCTCCTGTCGGCGATATGACCTGGAGAAACTGGAGGACCGTACGCTCCTGAGCTTCACACCGATCGCAGAGCCGAGTGGCACCTTGCCCAACGGGACGGTTTACACGGCGGGCACGACCAATCTGGCGAGCGGCATTCCGGCGGATGGAACGACCACGACGTCACTCACAGACGGCATCGAGACGGTCACTTTTTCGCAGACGATGACTGCGGCAACGGTGCCAGGAGGCGGGTTTAATAATTGGGGCTCTCCCCCCAACACCGAGACCAACACCCCTCGCGTTCTCTTTAACGCGACCATCGATTCTCTTACATTGTCCCTAAGCACGCCCGCCGCCACATTCGGTCTGGAGATGGAGACAGACGTTTTTGGCACTCACACGCTGGTCGCCAACTTCTTCGATGGTGCCAATCTGGTGGGCACAATCAGTCAGTCTGTCACGACGCCGAACGGCGCGCTCTTGTTTGCGGCCTCGACGACTCAAGCGTTCACAAGTGTGGTCTTGAGCACTCCAGGAGGCAGTCTGGGGATCGGCCTAGCTGAGGTGCGATACGCCCTGCCGGTGCCGCCGTTGACCGGCACGACTGGCAACGCGATTACGGGATTTGAGGGGAGTTCGACGGGGACTGTCCTGCTCGGGACATTCGTCGATGCCGACCAGAGTGCGACCGTCGCCGATTACACCACACCTCCGGGCTCGGTCGTGGTCAACTGGGGCGACGGCTCGGCGCCACAAACCTTGGCCGCGGCCAACCTCACCTCCATCGGCACGCCCAACGGAGTTGTCTGGACCATCAATGCCGCCCACACGTACACCGAGGAAGGGACCTTCGCCTACACGGTTACAGTGATCGATGTTGCGGGCGCGTCAACCGTCGTGGCCGGGTCGGCCACCATCGCCGACGCCGCGCTCACTGCGGGTGCGGCGACCCTGCTGACGCCCAACACCGGCGTGCCGCTGCCGGCCTCGACGGTCGTCGGCACATTCACTGATGCCAATACGTTTGCCACGACCGCCGACTTCACTGCCAGCATCGACTGGGGCGACGGCGCACCGCAGAGCACCGGGGTCGTTGTCGCCACCGCGACCCCCGGCGTCTTCGAAATTGAGCGAGGCCACACCTACGCCAAACCGGGCGTCTTTACCACGCTGGCGACCGTTCACGACCAAGGCGGTTCCCAGGTCGTCGTGACCGGCTCCGCGACTGTCACCGACCTCGCGGTCACCGGCTCCACCCGCAGCTTCACCGCGACCGAGGGCGTCAACACCGGCCAGTTCGCCCTGGCGACATTTACAGACCCCAACACCGTGGCAACAATTGCAGACGTCAATGCGACCCTTGCCGTCGGCGGCTGGGGCGACGGAACACCGACAGCCGCGGGTGTTGTGCTCACGGTTCAGCAAATCGGTGTTACGCCGCTAACAAGCGCGACAAATCCGGGTGCTCCGATCTTTGAGGTGCTCGGCAGCCATACGTACGCGGAGGAAACGCACGCGGGCGTGCCCGATACCCTCAGCGTCATCATCACAACCTTGGGTGGGGTGACCACTACGCTGACAAGCCCGCCGGGTGGCGGCGTCATCGTGCTCGACGCGCCGTTGACCAGTTCCAACGGCACGACCATCACAGGTATCGAGGGCACCTCAATCGGACCGATCCTCCTCGGGACTTTCACGGATGCCAACCAGGGTGCGACTGTCGCCGACTTTACAAGCGGCGCCGGCTCGGTGGTAGTCAAGTGGGGTGATAATAGTGCGAACGAGACATTAATCGCGGGAGACCTCACGCCTGCTGGGTCGCCCAATGGCGTGATCTTCAAGATTAATGCTTCGCACGTATATGCCGAAGAGGGAACCTATGCATATACCGTCACGGTGACGGATGTCGGCGGTGCGACAACCGTTATCTCAGGTTCTGCTGTCATCGTCGACGCGCCGCTCACCGCGACCACGCCCCAGCCGACGGTCAATACGACGGAGGCCGCCCTCTTCCCGGTTCCGGTGTTCGCGCCGCCGGTCTTTAGCGGGCCTGTCGGCGAATTCACCGATGGCAACCCCCTGCCTCCGACTGGGTCATCATCGATCGCCGACTTCACCGCAACGATCGACTGGGGCGACGGCACCGCATCGACGGCTGGGACGATTTTGGCCCTGCTCGGCACAACCACGCCCACGTACGAGGTGACGGGTTCCCACACCTATGCCGACGCGGGCGTTAATGGAGGCACCGGCACTTACACGATCCAGGTCTTGGTCCAGGATGTCGGCGGTTCCCGATTGACCATTACGAACACTGCGCATGTCGCCGATATCCCGATTACCGTGACAGGGCAACTTAATCCTGCTAGCGACAGCGGAGTGTCGGACACCGACGACATCACGAACGTCACGCAGCCGAACTTTTTCGGCACGTCCGAACCGCTTTCGCATGTCACGTTGTCCGCAACGCCGATCGGGGGCGGGCTTTCGCAGACGCTCGGCACGGTGCAGGCGGGCAGCGACGGATCGTGGAACATCACCTCCGGCGTCGCCTTAGCCGACGGCAGTTACCAGATCACGGCCACCGCGGTCGACCAGTTCGGCGAGACCACCACAACCGCCCCAGTCGTCATCACGCCCGACCTGGTGATCGACACCGCCGGTCCGGTCATCACGGGCGCCTTCTTCAACCGGCTTAACGGCCAGGTTGACTTTACGATCCAGGACCCGAGCCCGGCGGCAGGGCCGCCGTCGGGCGTTTGGATCAACACGTTGCTTGACTCTTCCAACTACCTGCTGACCAAGGTTCATGCCAACAAGGCGTATCCCGGTAAATGGATCGTGACGAGCATTACCGACGCCCAGGGCGCTGCCCCGAATTCGTACAACGTCGCCGTGACCTTCAACAGCGGCAAGCCAATCAGAGGGGGATTCTACCTGTTTACGATCCGCGACTCCAGTAACGGCAATTCGTCCGTTCAGGACATCGCAGGCAACCATCTCGATGGGGTGTTCTACGGCTCGTTCCCCTCGGGCAATGGCATCAACGGCTCCGATTTCACGGCGATGCTCTCGGGTTATCACCGCAAAATTTTCGCACCCCAGACGATCGTCGGGACCGCGAGCAACGGCAATTTCGTCGCGAGGGCGACCTTGGCCGGTAACGGAGAATCCACCAGCCCCGGCACTGGCTCGGGTACCGTCGTGTTCAACTCCACCACGGATACGCTCACCGTGACGCTCACGTTCACCGGCCTCGAGTCTCCTACCGTAACTCCGCCTGGCGTGCCGGGGCCGGCTCATATCCACTTCGGGAGCATCGTCCCCGGGGGGCCGATCCTCTTCCCCTTCGTCGAGCCCTATGCCAACAATTTCCCGCTCGGCGTCACTTCCGGCACGTACACGACCACCCTGACGGCGGCCAGCTTCCTTCCCGATCCGGCCGATGGCATTAATACGTTCGCCCAGGCGGTCAAGGCGATCGAGGCGGGACATACCTACTTCAACATCCACACCGTGATGTTTCCCATGGGGGAGATCGCGGGCCAGATTGTCGTCGCTGGCGCCGTCGGCGGGCCGCCCGTCGGAGCAGTACACAGTGGCGTCTTCTCGCCCGTCGTTCCGGTCGGCGGCGCCCCCGTGTTTGGCGCCGACGTGACGCAACTCCAAGGGACGCACGCCGCGACAACCAAGAAGGCCGTTACAACGACTAAGTTGGCGAAGTCGGCGGTCGCCGCTCAAAGTCATGCAGTCAAGACGGCTATCCACGACACCGCCTTAAAGGCGCTCGTCGCCCATTCCAAGTCCGCACGCGTGCATAAGTGAGCAGTGCACAACAAAAAGAGCCATTCGCGAGATCGGGGCTGGCACACCATGTCGACGCCGATTATGTTAATATTAACCTGTTATGATTCGGCGCGCGCAATGCACTCTGGTCGAATTTCATTTAGATCCTGCCGAACTGCTTTTCAAGATCGGCCTTGGTGAAAACCAGCGCGGTGGGCCGGCCATGTGGGCAGTGATGCGAGTCAGCCACCAGGTGCCGTCGGTCGAGGAGCGCATCGATCTCGAGAGCGGAAAGGGGCTGGCCCGCCTTAACGGCCGCCTTGCAGGCCACCATGTGCAATAGCTCCGCGACCAACCCGTCTCGTGTTGGGGGCAAAGGCTGATGATGAAAGTGGTCGGCAAGGTCGCGGACCAGACGCTCGGGAACCACGCGTGGCAACATCGCCGGCATGCTTCGCACCAGCACCGTATCCCCACCGAACGGCTCGACCTCCAGACCAAGCTGGGCCAAGAGCTCGCTCTGCTCGATCAAGGCGGCGGCCTCGGCCGCCGTCAGGTCCACCGGCTCGGGGACCAAAAGACGCTGCGACTCAACTCGCCCCTCCGCCACGCGCCTGCGTAACTCTTCATACAAGATTCGCTCGTGGAGCGCATGCTGGTCAATCACCATCATGCCATCGCCAGTCTCTGCGATCAGATAACTGTCATGGACCTGGATGGCCTTCTTCGCGTGCGCGGCCGGTGCCGTTGACGACACGCCGCGCTCGGGACCGTTGTGCAATTCCACCGGTTCCCCGGCTTCGATCGATCGAGAATAATGCCCTTCCACCGCAGCTTGAGTCTGGCGGTCGAATCCTGATCGGTCGGCGGCGGCTGGTCCGTTCCCCTTGCTTGCAGGTAGATCGATGGGCGCCGGATAGCTGCGTGGCGTAGCCACGTCGGGCGCCCCGGCGGACGAGGCGAATTCGTCGAACGCCTCACCCGGCACGACCGGAAACGCCAGAGGCAGCGATTGAGCCCAAGTCGGTGACTGGGGCGCACCGATCGATTCGGGGAGGCGTGGCTGGGGGCGGCTCGGCTCGAACCACGACGCAACCGTCTGGCGGTCGTTCGGTCCGCCGGCCAGCTCGAGCCGCTCGGCGCTGGAACCAAAGGGTACACCCGTGCCGAGCGCCGAAGCCCATGTCTGGCGTCGCCGTCGCGCCGGCACGGCAACCCTGGCTGACTCGGCGGCGGCCGGCTCGGAGGTTGCCTGCAGCCTCGCGTGCAAATCGCTTTTCAAGAATGTTTGCCGCAACGTCGAGAGCAGATGGCTATAAACCCTCTGCGAGTCGCGGAACCGAACCTCGACCTTGGTCGGATGGACGTTGACGTCGACCTCGTCGGCCGGGATTTCGAGATGGAGAAACGCAACTGGCATCCGGCCGACCATCAGCAAACCACGATAGGCTTCATTGAGCGCATGGCTGAGCGAGCGGTCACGTACGTATCGGCCTCCGATAAAGAGGAACTGCCCCTTGGCACTTGAGCGGCTCTGTGACGGATGCGCAACATATCCCCAGAGCTGCATCGAATCGAGCTGCCCCTCCACCCAGAGCAACGACTCGGCCAGTTCACGCCCGAAAAACGTCGCAATCCGCTCACGAGTACCCGGGACCGGTGGCAGGTCGTAGACCATCTTATTGCCCGAGCGATAAGTCAAGTGAACCTCGGGGTGCGCAGCGCGATCCGCGAAAACATGTCGGCGACGTGCCCGCTCTCTGTCATGTCCGACTTGAGAAACGTCCGGCGCACCGGAATGTTGTAGAACAGGTTTCTGACTTCCACGACAGTGCCGCACGGGCAGCCGCATTTCTTCACCGGGCCGAAGATGCCGCCTTCGATCGATAGCTCTGATCCTTCGGCGGCCTCGGCGTGGCGTGTCTGGCAGCGGACCTTTGCGATCTCGGCAATGGCCGCCAGAGCCTCACCGCGAAAGCCCAGTGTCCGAACCCGGAACAGGTCGTCGGCCTCGGCCAATTTGCTCGTGGCGTGCGGTTGAAACGCCGGGATCAAGTCATCTGGGCTCATCCCCACGCCGTTGTCGGCGATCCGCACCAGGTCTTTACCACCCCGTTCAACCGAAAGGTCGATCCGCGTAGCTTCGGCGTCGATGGCGTTTTCGAGCAACTCTTTGACCACGCTCGCCGGTCGCTCGACAACTTCGCCCGCGGCGATTTGATTGATGACCGCCGAAGTCAACTGGCGGATGATTCCCATCGCGTGGATCTCCTTGGTTTAGCGACGCACGCATTATACGATCTGATCTTCCGTTCATAAATGGAGATCTATCCAGCCTCGGCGTTTGACTTTTCGGTTGCTCGCCACCCGAGTTGCAGGTTGCGCGAAGACAGCGAAGATTGCACACGTGCGCGCTATGCAGTCTTCGCCACCCTTGATGGCTTCGTGCAATCTTCGATCCCGTTCCGATGCGTATGCCGACCGAGGTTCCTCTGCTCCGCTTCTGCCGCATCACCCCAGATTGTACTCCTTCAGTTTGCGATAGAGCGTCCGCTCGCCGATACCGAGCAGGCGCGCCGCGTCCTCGCGGTTGCCGTTGCAGAGTTTCAGGGTGTCGAGGATGTAGTGTTTTTCGATTTCCTCGAGCGATCGGCCTACCAGCGAGTCGACCCCGGCAGTTCCATTGCCTTTCGCGCTTGACGTGAATGCCTGGAGGTCTTCAGTCATGTCGTCCACGTCGAGCTGGCCGTCGCTGTCCAGCACGACCATGCTTTCGATGGTGTTTTTCAGTTCGCGAACATTGCCGGGCCAGGAATAGGCCGCGATCGCCTTGCGCACGGCGGGAGTGACGGCGGTGATGGTCTTGCCGTGGGACGCGGTGAATTCCTTGAGGAAGTGCTCGATCAAGAGCGGGATATCGTCACGCCGCTCGCGCAGAGGCGGGAGCTTAACGCTGACCACCTTGAGTCGGTGATAGAGATCCTGGCGGAACTTTCCGTCGTTAATGGCTTCTGCGAGATCCCGGTTGGTCGCAGATATTAATCGGACGTTGACTTTGACCGGCTCATTGGTACCCACGCGGACAATCTCGCCACTTTCGAGCACGCGCAGCAGCTTGACCTGGATTGTGATGGGCATATCGCCGATCTCGTCTAAGAACAGCGTGCCACCATTCGCGTATTGAAAGCGGCCGATGCGATCTTTGTCGGCGCCGGTGAAGGCACCCTTAACGTGGCCGAATAGCTCGCTTTCCAGCACATTTTCGCTCAACTCGGCGCAGTTGAGTGGTACGAATGGTTTGTTCTTGCGTGGGCTATTGATGTGCAAGGCCTTGGCAGCCAGTTCCTTGCCGGTACCGCTCTCGCCGGTAATGAGAACTGCAGCGGCCGTTGGGGCAATCTGGCGGAGTTTAGAGACGACTCCGTGCATGGCCGGCGAATTGCCGATCACCCCCTCGAAGCCGAACTTTTCGTTGAGCTGCATTTGCAGCTCGATATTGGATCGCTGCAGTCGCTGCGACTGCGAGGCTTTGTCGGCCTTGGTCCGCAGCTCGTTGATATCGAGTGGCTTGGTGAGGTATGTGGAGGCGCCGGCCTGCATGGCTGTGACAGCCGTCTTGATCGTGCTATGGCCGGTCAGGATCACGACCTCGGCGTCGGGCAATTCGCCCTTGGCCTTCGCAAGGACCTCGAGTCCGCCGACCCCGTCCATCATCAGGTCGGTGATCACGATGTCGAAGACTTGCTCTTCGATCAATGTCAGGCCCTCCGCGCCTGAAGTTGCGACGACGCAGTCGTAGCCGACCCGCTCCAAGCTCTCAGCCACGGCCGTGGCGTGCGGTTCATCGTCGTCGACCACCAAGACGCGGATCTGCTGGTCCATCGGCCAATTGCTCGCTCGCAGTCGATTGATTCGACTGGTGGGAAAAACTCGGCTCTCTTTTCACGGCCGCGCGTTTGGGGAAACCTCCCAGGAAAACGGCTCTTCGTTCTGGGCTCCCCCTTCGTTCATGGGAAGCCGTACGGTAAACTGTGATCCCTTGCCAGGCTCGCTCTGCACCGTCAAAGTTCCACCATGAGACTCGACGATCTTGCGGGCGGTCGGCAAACCCAGTCCGCTCCCTGCCGGTCGCGTGGAAAAGTAGGCGCTAAAGATCTGCGTGCGCACTTCCTCGGTCATACCCACGCCCGTGTCGATCACGTCGAGCACGACGGAGGATCCATCAGAGCGAGTCTTCAAAATGAGCTCGCCCCCCGACGGCATCGCGTGCTCGGCGTTTAAGATCAGGTTCAAGAGCGCTTGCTTCAGTAAATCGGCGTCGATCGCTGTTGAAGGCAGGTCGGGTGCCAAGTATGTGCGGATCACCACTCCCTTCGTGGCCGCGGTCGGTTCGTAGAAGTCGCAAAGCTCCTCCACAATCGCGTTTAGCTTGATCGACTCGAGTCTTAACGGTTGGACACGAGCGAAGCGCAGAAAGCTCTCGAGAATATCACGAAGCCGATGAACCTCGTGTTGTAGCCGTTCGACCCGCTGGAGGACGCGACGGTCGCGCGGGGTCTCCGGGCTCTGAAAGTCTTCGGCAAGCAGATCGAGATTCAGCGAGACAGTGGACAGCGGGTTTCGAATTTCATGGGCGAGACCCCCTGCAAGCTGAGAAACCTCGGCGTATTCCGCGCGAAGGCGGCGGGTAACTTCCGGTTCGAGCTCGGCGGCCGGATGCACCGGCATTCGCATCGGTACCGGTGCAGCGGGTTCGACCACGTTCGTCGGCTTTGCACCGGAGGTGTCGGCGGCGCGGTTCCCCCCGTGCTTTGAGCTGTCCTTCCGAGATGACGCCGGGCCGCAGGTTTGCCATGCGAAAACTCCGCCGATTGCCGCGAATCTGGTCGCGAGGCGACTGCTTGATAGCCGCCGGGGCCTACGCACGAGCCCAATCAGGTTTGCTAAAATGCCGACGAGGGGTCGGAAATCAGCGTCAGGGACGTCCGGGACCGCGCGGGCTACCCCGATCGCCGCCGTACCCCCGATCGCGGTCTCGATCGCGGTCGCCGCCGTTGGGAGGACGCCGCGGCGGTCCAGAACCCGGTCCACCGCGATCGCCAGGTCCCCCTCGATCACTCCCACCGCCGGTCGGTGCCGGTCGGGTTCTGCCCGCGAGCTCGTCGACCTGGCCCCGTTCGGCCAGAGCCGCCTTGCGCGACAGCTTGACTCGATCCTGGTCGTCGACCGCAATCGCCTTCACCAGCATCGGGTCTCCCACGCGGCAAACCTCGGTCACACTCGAGACGTACCCATCGGACAGCTCGCTGATATGAACCAGACCATCCTTGCCGGGGAGGATCTCGACGAAGGCGCCAAACTCCTTGATCGACGTCACCCGGCCCTCGTAAATTCGACCGACTTGCACGCCTTCCGTCATGGCCACGATCTTGTCGCGAGCGCCTCGGCGCCGGCCGCGTCCAGGCTCGATAGCGTTACCACGCCGGTGTCATCGATATCGATCTTGGCACCGGTCTCCTCCTGCAGCCTGCGGATCGTTTTGCCTCCGGGGCCAATGACCATGCCGATCTTTTCCGGATTGATCTGGATCTGGATTAACCGGGGAGCGTTGGCGGAAATCTCTTCGCGGGGCTGCCTGATCGATCGCAGCATGGCGCGGAGGATTTCGACGCGTGCCTCATGAGCTTGCTCGAGCGTCTCGCGGATGATCTCTTCGGTGATGCCCCGGTTTTTGAGATCGAGCTGGATTCCGGTGACGCCGTGCTGCGTGCCTGCGACCTTGAAGTCCATGTCGCCGAAATGGTCTTCGTCACCGATGATGTCGGTCAGCAGGATGTGGCGGCCGGTCGATTCGTCCTGCACAAGGCCGATCGAGATGCCACCGACCGGGTCGCTGATCGGCACTCCGGCGTCCATCAGGCTGAGCGTGGCACCGCACACCGAGGCCATCGAGCTCGAGCCGTTGGACTCGAGGATGTCGGAAACGCAGCGGATCGTATAGGGAAAGCGCGCGGGGGGGGCAGAATCGAGGCTACCGAACGCTCGGCGAGCGCACCATGCCCGATCTCACGGCGTCCCGGTCCGCGAATCGGCCGGACCTCGCCGACGGCGAAGGATGGCATGTTGTAGTCGAGCATGAACTTTTTACTGTATTCGTCCATGATGCCGTCGACCCGCTGCTCGTCGGCGCCGGTCCCCAGCACGGTTGTCACCAGGGCCTGGGTTTCGCCGCGCTGAAAGAGCGCCGAACCGTGCGCCCGAGGCAACAGACCAACTTCGCACTTGATCACCCGCAAGTCTTTCGGGCCGCGGCCGTCGGGCCGCTTGCCATCCAGGATCAACTCGCGGACGACCCGCTCTTCAACCGCGTAAAAAGCAGCCTTGATCCTGACAGGCGTCACTTCCGCGTCGGCGGGAACCGGGCTGGGGGCGGGGTCGTCTTGGGGGGACTTTTCGACGTCGGGCGTCGCAGGCAAAATCGCCGCCGCCTTGGTGTCGGCCGGCACGAGCTCGGCAATGATCGTGTTCAAGAGGGTTTTTACTGCCGCATTGCGCTCGGCCTTCATCACGACTTGCTTGGCCTCGCGGAGCTGTTCGCCATAGCGGTCGTAGATCGTCTGCCGCAACGGGTCGATGGTGGCGGCGGGGTGCTCGTGCGGGGGCAAACCCACAGCGGCGATCAGCTCTTTCTGCAGCTCAATCAATTCTTGGTTGAACCGGTGCGCTTCCATGATGGCGTCGCCCATCTCGGCATCGGTCAATTCCTCGCCGAAGCCTTCGATCATCACGACCGCCTTCTCAGTGCTCGAGACGACCAGGTCCAGGTCGCTTTTCTCGAGTTCTTCCGCGGTCGGGAACGCAACCAGCTTACCGTCGATTCGACCGAGCCGGATCGATCCCACTGGCCCAAGGAACGGAACCCGCGCCAAAAGGAGCGCCGCCGAGGCACCGATCATCGACGGCACATCGGGGTCATTCTGCCGATCGGCGGAAATCGGGCCGGCCTGGATTTGCACCTCATCGCGATACCAATCGGGAAAAAGCGGCCGGATCGGCCGGTCGATCAGTCGCGAGGTGAGAATCTCCTTGGTGGTGGGCCGGCCTTCACGCTTGATGAAGCCCCCGGGAAACTTGCCGGCGGCATACGTCTTCTCGCGGTAATCGACCGACAAGGGGAAGAAATCCAAACCCTCCCGGCCAGGCGCGGCAACCAGCGCCACCAGCGTCATCGTGTCGCCGATTCGCACGACCACCGAACCGCTGGCTTGCTTGGCGAGATGACCCGTCTCAATGCTCAAAAGCTTGCCGCCGACGGACCGCTGAACAAGCTTGCGCGAAATCAAATTGCTGGACATCGAACCTACCTGCGAAGCCGCGCCCTTGCGCGGCGTGGTGATAGCAATGAAAATAGCCCTGTGGGAGGCCGCTCTTACAGGCCGCTTCGTTTCGTGGGCGTCTCCGCCTCGACTCTCGGTCCGATCGTGATACGCAACTCGATTCGGCTGCCCTACAATCCGTTCGCCCGAATCGATCGATCCACAGTCGCGCACTCAAGTCAGCGAGAGTAGATACCTGACAGTAACGAAGCCGTCACGAAAGAGCCAATCTGATTGAGGACCATCGAGCCCTTAGCCGCAGACCAGTCTCAATAGGCGGGCTGCCGCAATTTTAGACCGGCATCGGGCGACTGCCGGCTGCGTGGCATGACCATAGAATACGCCGGTTCACGTCGCAACCTATTAGCCAGCCCTTTACTTACGTATTCCCAGGCGGCTGATCACTTCAAGATACTTCTTACGGTCGTGGAGCCGCAGATACTTCAGCAAACTCGACCGTTTCGACACCATCATCAGTAGCCCGCGGCGACTGGCATGGTCTTTGGCGTGCGTCTTGAAGTGACCGGTCAGGTCGTTAATCCGGGCCGTCAGCAGAGCAACTTGCACCTCCGGCGACCCCGTATCGATTTCGGCCCGGCCAAATGTCCCGATGATCTCCTGTTTCTTCTCCTTCGTGATCGCCATCTCGCGCCCCAATACCACCGGCCTTCTCAAAGCCGTTTCTGAAAGTTTGACCTACACTTTAAGGTCTCAAGCATAGGGGAAGACACGGCCGTTTGCAATCCCCTTCATAACCCAACAACCTAGCGAGTGTTCCGGTGTTCCGCCGCAAGGTCAAGTCGCCACTGAAGATGAGCCGGCGGACATCGGATAACCCTCACTCTCTTGTTCATCCGTCCAATTTCCCCTTCCTGGCTCGTCGTTGTGGAGCCACGTGAGCAATCATGCCGTCTGAACAGACCACCAGCGTTTCTTGCGCCCTGGAGCTGGGAAACAGGCGACTGCCGTCGGTAATTCGACATTCAACTTTGCCTTGATCTGAAAACGGTCGGCCGCGCGGTCAAGCCAATCGATCCGGTTACGGGCCACGGCAACGACCGTATCGGTCCCAGCCCGCGCGGCGGCAAGATAGCCCCCCTCCGTCGTCGCCACCTGAGCCGATACGAGCTCGATCGCTCCTCGACCGCCATGAAACCTCGCTCCATAAACAGCGCCGTGGCAGTCGAGGCCGAGTAATTCGACAAACGGAGGGACAATCTGCCACGCGACTGGAACCGACCGCAACGAGCTCGATCCGGGTAAACCCGGAAGCCAGTCAAAAAACGTCACGTGGAGCAATTCGCCATTCTCGTTGACGACGATCCAGCGCGGCCCGTCGTGGGTCAAGATCATGAGCCGGCTGTGCGGCCGAGCGTCCGGCGAAGCCGCGGGGAGCAAGAGGGCCGACCACGGGCCCGAGTGCGCACTGATCGAGATCCGCCCGCGCTGCCAGAGGATGCCCGAGGCAGCGTCGATGATTTGCAAGTCTCGGCCGTCGGAGAGTCCGACCAGCCGTTCAACGCCGAGCGGCAAGACCGGGGTCAGCCAGCTTTGCGGCGATACTGAAAAGTGCACATCCGGTCGATGCCGATAGCTCCCGTTTGGGTGTTTGCGAGACGATGACAAAACCGCCTCGCGGTCGAACTGGCGCAGCGTGACCAAGGTCTGACCCGTCGGGTCCACCGCGAGACCGGCGACTGTGCCGGCCCCCTCGCCCACCTTGATCACCAGGTTGCGTTCCGCCCGGTAAGAGAAGACCTGGCCGCCGGCAAAGCCCAGGTAGACCTCACCGGTAACCCTTGACTGGCAAACCGCGGTGACGGTCCCACGCTCGATTTGCACCCGCAGCATCCGCGGGTCATGGGTCGCCACGGCCGCGCCGCGCGCGAGTGCCTCTGCTCTGTTGTCGCGGCAAATTCGGCGTCGCTCACCACGGCAGTGGGCCAGAGTTTCGTCCTGCCCAAAAGAGACGCAACCAGGGCCGTGGCCGGCTGGTGCCCTTCGATCCCCTGGCGTAGCCGTCTGGCAAGCGATTGCAGCGCCCGGTCGCGCAGCTCTTCGCTGTACGGCGCCATCGAAGGCACCGCGGCCAGCCGAACCACCTCATTGTAAAAGAATCCATCGAACGACTTGCCGAATGTATCAAAGTGGGCATCGACTTGATCGAGCAATGCTCGGATCGGCTCGATCGCGCCGCGCTGAGAGTAAAGCCGCGCGAGCTCTAATCCGCACAGCGCGGCGTTGCCTTCGGGTCGCCGGGACCAACCCGATTGCAATGACGCAATCGCCTCGCTGGGAGACCGGGCTTTCTCGAGCCACAACCGTCCGGCGGCGAGATAATCGGGGGGTGAAGAGCCGACGAGAACCGCTGCGGCTGCCGCATATTCGGTCAGGGCAAGATCGTCCTCACCGACGCGGCGCAGCAGATCGCCTGCCGCTTCATGACGGCCCAGCTCGCCGTAGAGGGCGACCGCTTGATCGATCGCGCCGGCCGCCTCGAACGCCTGGGCGGCCGCGGCTTTATCGTTCAATTTCCTCAGATAAAGGATTGCCGCGTCCTGATGCAGTCCGCCCCGCTGCAAGGCGCCGGCGGCGAGCCGATCCTCGCGCAGCAGCACGCCGTAGATGTACGCCGCACGACGGAAGTCACCCTGGTCGATCGCCCGCTTCGCGGCCCGGTGATATTCTCGGGTCAATAACTGGACCAGGCCCGGTTCGGCCGGCAATACGGGCGTCGCCTCACCGCGTCCCTGCCGCTTCAAGAGTTCGCCCAAGCTGTAGATCGCCCGGCTCCACGGCAGTTGATTGGCGCTGCCGGACTGGGTGCGGTCTCCAGGCGCCGTGATCGGAATGGCCCTGCGCAACGCACGCTCAGGGTCCCCTTCACGGAACTCGCGCACCAGCTTTCGCAGCAGGGCCGAATGGTCGACCCAATCCCATTGCGCCTTTTCCTTAAGCCCCGCGATCGATTGTCCCGCCTGGCTCAACACGCTCCGAAGCCCTTGGATCACCGTCCCCAATCCAGAGACCTCGCCCTCAGCCTGCACCGCCGGAGTTTCACCTGCCTTCGTGGCGATCGCCGACTCGCCTGCGGACGGCGCCCCGGAGGTCGCTCCCCCTTCGGATGGTCCCTCGCCGCCGCGCACCAACTTCTTGAACGAGTCGTACAGCGATTCCGGCGGCTCCGGCGGCAACTCCATGGCAATCTGCACGAGCCGGTCGGCAAGCCGGCTCCCCTCGGGAAACGAGCTCCACGCGCGCCTGGGCCCCTGGCCTGCCTCAGGTTGAGCACGCAAGAGTTCGGTCAGCTCGATCGGAGCGTGACGATCATAGAACAGAGTGCGGCCCCCCGGCAGAAACACCAGGCCCCAATCGCGAACCAGCCCACTGGCCTCGTCGTCCAAAAGACCAGGTACCAGCTCGGAGTCGACCGGCAGATACAGCGATTTCTTAAGCGCACGCAGGCGCACCACACCTGGGGCCGGGTCGGTTGACGGCGCCTGTAACTCGAGCAGGAACCCGCCCGTCACATCAAAGAGTCGACCCGTTGGGTCGAGGCCCAGCCGTGCACACTGAGCGAACAGCAAATTGAGGTCACGCGAGGGAACATAAATAGCTGTCGCGGCCGCTACGAATTCGTGGCGGCGCGGCCGGAGTGGGATTTCGATCTTCATGTCGAACTCCCTTCGTCGTCGAAGGTCGAACCGAGCACCGTGGCGATCCGTTCGGCGGCATCGGCCGCGGGCTCACCGCCGATCAACCGGCGTGAGCCCCAGCATGTCCCATCGGGCAGCCAGGCAGCGACTTCATTGCCATTCACGTAGAACATGCAGTTCACATCCCCGCCCTTCGCCAGCACTGCAATATGATTATACCGATCGATCAGGATCCGCGCCCCCGCTTGCGCGATCAACTGAACGAAACGATTGGGGTCTTGAAAAGGCCCGTGCATTGGCGGCACCACGGGTCTCGACACCGCCACCGTGCCTCCCAGGTCTTCCAGCAGGGCCTCGGCGCCACGATCATTGACCTCAAGCCACCCACGGTCCCAGCGAATCAGGCAGCATGAGCGGGCGCGCCTCGGGCCGGTCACGTCGAACTCGCGGACCAACAGGCATGACTGCCCGAGCGTCGCAAAATGCATCCACAATCCTTCCACCGGCGTAACCAACACCGGCGGATGAGACCCCGGCACGTCGCGCACATCCAGCCGGCGATCGTCGATCAGACGAGCAAATCGCTGCCCATCTCGGGACAGAGCGAATACGCTGGTGCCGAATTCGTCCGACGGGTGGTAATCGGTGCCGAGGACGACAGCACGCGACAGCGAGAGGAAATAAAGACCAGGTGCAGTCCCTTTTTCCACCAGTACCGCCAAGACGTCTCCTGCCTGCCGCGCTTGCAGAATATTGGCGCGCTTGAGTGCGGGACGACCGTCGCGCATCGGCGTCAACGATCCGGTCTCGCCCGTCGCTTGACGAAAATTCAAAGTGCCGGTCTTGGCATCGAGGCCCACGGCGACGGCATTTAATTGCGGCTTCTTCCACGAATCCACCAGGAACCATGAAGCGTGCCGCACGATACGCGGTTCGGACAAAAGTCCGTTCTGGGTGCGCGCCGATGCGTGTCGCGACCGAATGGTGGACGCCGCCGGGCCAGGCGGCACGGCCAGGTCTATTGCCAGACCGGCCGCCTCAGGCAATCCGCTCCGCCCCACCACGCAATGCAAGTCGCGATAGTAAGCCCACGACTCCAGGGTTTCGCCGTCAACGTGGGTATGAACCCTGCACGTACGGGTCGGGAAGTCGTAATGGGCCAGCAACAATCGTCCCTGACGGCGGCTGATCACCACAAAGCCGCCCGCGACACCGATCACTGTCGTCGGATTGCGCGAGACCTCGCCGTGCGCGAGCGGGCGGGGCAGAATCTCGAGATCGGTCCCATCGATCCGCCAGGTGAAGAGCAAACCATGCCGGCCAATCACCAGGATTCGGTCACCCGCTTCGTCGAAATCAAGGTGGCTGCGTCCATCGCTGCGCGGTGCGTCGATGCGATCGAGCGTGCCGCACTTGAACGGAAACGCGATCGACTCGACGTCGCCCTGCCAGGCCGTTCGCTGGGCGATATGCGCCGAAGATGACGTTGTCGCCGCGGGCGCGGTTTCGAGATCGAGGTCGAGGTTGACACGACTTTGTCCCACCGCGACCGGTAATCCACGGCGCAGTTCGGTCAGCTCGAGCTTCCCTGTCGCGTCCACCGCGACCGCGAAGAGCCTTGTATCCCCCCCCTCAAGGACCAGCGACCGTGCCGCGTCCCGAACCGCCGGCTCTCCCACGTTACGAGGATGGGTCAAAAGCACGATGTCGCGCCGCGCTGCGGCCGGTGAATTCAGCAGCTGCGAAAGAGCAACACCGGGATGGGCCGACAGGTCGCTCGTTTCCATGAGCGCTCGAAGACTGCGCGGCTCGAGCTCGATCGGATCGATGGCCTCGCCACCGTTGGATGTGGTCGCCAGCTTGATCGCGATCCGCCGCCGCTTGGCCTGCCGCAATAGCGCGATCACCGCACCGGCCAGCACCAGCCGCACGTCCCCCCAGGTACGTACCCCCTGGTCGAGCAAGAGAACGATCTCCTCGGTAGTCGGCTGACGCGGTTCTTCGCGATGGAAGTACAAAAGCTCACGCTCGGCAAACCGCCTGAGAAACTCCTCATCATCAAGGCGAACTGGATCGGCAGGATTTGCTCGGGTGCACCCTTTGTGGTCACGTCCGCATAGCCGCCATCCTGGAGCAACGTCCAGGCGAGCCGGCGCGGCGGCAGGCAGATTCGCGCTTTCCAGGCTGCTCACCAGCCGGCCGATCCGCCCCAGCCGCGGACTTCGCTCCAAGTCGTTCAACACCTCCCCAAGGCTCCTGGACCGATCGGGTAAGAGCCGCTCGTCGGCCGTTCCCACCGGGCCGCGACCGTGCCGCAGCCAGTGGTGGATCTCACGGTCGGACAGACGATCCGCCGCGCGTCGGACCATCTCCTCGAATTCGTCCGACAAAAGGCCAGGCTCCTCTGCCTGATCCATCACGCCCTGCTGCCGGTGGCTGAGAACCATCTGTGGAACCCAGTCCATTCTAGTAAGGATCTCGTGCAGCTCTGCCAGCTGGGGCGGGTCGGCGGCGTGGGGAGCCGCGCGGCCGAGCCAAGAGCACAGAGCCCCGGCGTTGCGCAACGGACACGCCAGCTCACGAAACGGCATCGCGATCCGCTCGACGCACGGAGCACAGCCCTCCCCATGCCGGGCCGCGCGATCCCCCAGACCGATCAAGTAGAGCAGATGCAAGACAAACCCAAAGCCCAGGATCGACCCACCGGGGTCCTGCAACCCCTCGAGAAACACCGCGATCTCGGCGGCAAAGGCAAACGTGCGGCCCGCCGCTGGTCCCTCAAGAAACTCGACCGCCTCACCATACTGCGCCCATCGGAGCCCGCCAAACGACCGGCAGTATGTGGCGGGAATTTGCAGATAGCGTGCAGCGCGGTCCTCGCTCATTGCGCACTCCCATTCGCAGGCCCGGATCGCGCATCATCGCGTGCGAGCCGAATGCCGGTTCGAGTGAGCGGCTTGAACGCCTCGGCGCAATCAGCTCATGCCCGTTTTCGTCCATCACAACCAGGTCATCCTGGCTGGCTCCGACGACATGGCGTATGGCAGGTGCGGGCAGTTCAGGATCAACCCGGAAACCGAGCGGTAAGAGCAGATCGGCCCCCCAGAACCGCGTGCTGCCTGGCAACAGCGGCAAGGTTCCCGGTTCGCCCAATACGAGAACCTCCGCCGTGCCCGCCGCTCGTGAAGACGCGCCGCGCCAAGCTCCGCGTAAGGACGAAAGCTGGGACATGGTCGCCCAGTCCGCCCAGGCGGCGAGTTCCTCAATCGAAGCTGCGCATTGCAGTGGCCGGGTGATTCCGCGGCGAGTCGCAAGGAACCACGCGTAGCGTCAACCTTTCGGGGAGATTGCCCGCAGGCCGCTGGGCCGTAATCTTGGCTGGAACGACGATGCGGTCGAGAGAAAGTCCGGCAGCCAGCGCGCCCATCGGCACTCCGAACGCCGGCAGTCGCTCACCGAGGCGATACCACTGGCCGTCCGTCCGGGTAAACAGCTCGGCCCCTTCGAGCGGCATGATCCGCCGCGCCACCACGTCCGGCGTCACGTCCGAATCGGCTTGCCACCAAACCCAGGCCCGGCCCTCGGCGACAGCCACCCACATCCGAGCGCGGCCTCTCAGATCGGCCAGGGATGCCAGGTCCTCGACCCGCAGGCAGGCGCCACGGATGTCTTTCCAGCGTGCGGATCTGTCGGCGGTGGTCACCGGAAACGGCCTTTCACGATCGTGCCAAAAGGGTCGGAATTCCATAACGAGCACGCGTCGACCAAGATGGCGATGGCGTCACTCGTAAATTCGACCGTGTCAGAGTGCCCGCCGTCGATGGTTCGCAATCCGCTCATCGTGCCGCTATTGTTATCCGGACGCGAGGTCTGGCGGCCTCTCCCTTGATTCCGAATTTCATCATCGCAAGTTCCACTCAAGGGTAAATAGCTCACATTCGGTGGGGAAGATCCTGGACCAAGGACTGAAGACCGAGCCCCGAGCCTTGAAGTGCCGATCGACCGGCCCTTGCCGCAGCGGGAAACTGAGTCTGCCACCCGCTGCAAGCTCGGACCGGTCCGCTTTCCAGAGATCGCCAGCC
Organism: uncultured Isosphaeraceae bacterium; assembly: GCA_963850935.1. Taxonomy (GTDB): domain Bacteria; phylum Planctomycetota; class Planctomycetia; order Isosphaerales; family Isosphaeraceae; genus CAWFRS01. The sequence goes on along the minus strand of CAWKNT010000016.1, from coordinate 314,748 downwards.
AGCCGCTCAATCACGACGCCCTCAAGGCTTTTGGACGGCCTCGTTCCTCCGACCTCTCCGAGGAATAACTGGAAAGGGCATGCAGTGCACGGCCGTTGGTCGGCGCTGGACGGGCCGAGGAAACCTAAACTGTTAGCAAACGCTTAATTTGGAGGAAGAGGGCGACCGGCCATTGGCGGTGATGCATGTCCTTTTTCCTTTGTTTCCTTCTGTTTTCTAAGGCTGTACCAGGACCGGAATCTGTGCCCCGACCCGGCAGTGCGGAGGGGCGAAGGGCGGGGACTGGCTCGGGGATCCCCACGTTCGGCAGGCCGAGCGATTCCGGGACGGCCCCCCGCTCGATGTGCTCGCGGGCCGCGTCGTATACCGCCGCCTTCCCGAGGCGCTCGCTGGCGTCGTGGGTCCATCTGCACATTTTGACATAAGTCGTCGCACCGATCGCGCATACATATTTCCAGGAGGTAGGCTGCATGCCGAAATGGGCGGCGCATTGGGAGGGGTCGATGACGGGGGCGGGCCGGCTCGCGGGCCAACCCCATGCGCCGCGGGCCTGAAGCGCGGCGAGACGGCCTGCGCCAGCGCGATATGTCCCCTGAGGGTGGGATGCATCGCGTCATGGAACAAGCGGCTATCCAGCAGGCCGTGACGGCCGATCGCGCGGAACACGGCCTGCCCGTCGACCAGGATACAGGCGTGCCGATCTGCGACCGACCGGTAAGCGTCCTGGAATGGTCCCGGGCAGCGAATGGGGTAGCCGTCCAAGTCGCGGGCCGCGATGAAGTGACCATAGGCCTCGTCCCAGGTGCCGGCCCTCTCGAGGAGCCGAGCGAGTCGATAGTGGGTCTCCGCGAAACCGGGCTGTTGGACGAGGATCCTTTGATACATCGCTCGGGCGAGCGCCGGATCCGTCATCTCCGTCCGGCGTGCGGCGCGGAACGCACGCGCAACTCCTCGCGTTCGACCCGCGAGGTGCTCGTCGGCAGGAACGAGCGGTTTGGTTCGAAGTCGGCGTCGTTGGACGGTGGCACGATCAGCACCAGGACGGCACCGATCCGCTCCGCATACGAGGCGATCGTCTCCAAGCGGCGGTGGAAGTCGGCCAGCAGCCCCCTGAACTCGCCGGGCGTGTAGGCCGGCACGTCGACCAAGGCTCCGCGGCCCGGCGGCGTCGGGATCGCCAGGCGGCACTTGTCGGCCGTCTCCTGGATCAGACCGCAAAAGGACGAGGTCTGCTCGGCCCACTCCACCAGGATGCCCCACGCGGTCCGACGGCAAGAGTCGACATAATGGTCGATCACGTGCGCGGGGTGATAGCGAGAGGCAAACTCGTTGTGGCCGCAGTAGGCGATCAGTAGGTCCGGGCGCCTCTCCAGCGCGGCGAGCTTCCGATGCTGGGCCTCTAGGGTGTCGCCCATCCGGGCCAAGAGCTGCAACCGGACGCGGCGCCCCGGAAGCAGCTCACCGAGCTGCCACGAGACGATCGCCCCGATCGACAGCCAACCGTTGTACGGGACCCCCTCGGCGCTCGACTCGCCCAGGACCACCACGTCGAGGCCGCGATTGTCACTCGACTCGGAGAATCGCGTGGGGAGCGCGACGTCGGCCGCCGCGATCGGAGGCCCGGCCGAGTCCTCCGTCTCGGCGCCACGCCGGAGGCCGCCGATCGGAACCGCTGTCTGACGATGGGCCCGCGCCTGCCAGATGGCGCTGACCACCTCGTCCGCGACTAAGCTGATCGAAAGCGCCGCGCACAAGAGGAGCCCGCGGGCGGCGGCCGTTCCCCACGGCACGGGTAGGCGCCGACCCCGACCGCGGATGAGCAGAACGCTCAGCACCAGGAGGGCGAGGGCCGTCAGCACCACGACCATGCCGTAGATGAACTCGACGGCCAGGAGGAAGACCAGTCCCGCCTGCCAGAAGAACCAGGCGGGGATCCGGCCCAGTCCCCACCAGGCGGCCATGAACAAGCCACCCGCCAGCAGGGTCAAGGCGATCGTCAGCAGGGCGATGATCGCCCATCTCTTGACGCGGATGGCGCCGGCAGTCGTACTCGCGTCGCACATAAAGCTCCGCCCTCACAGGCATCAGCACGAGGTGATTTCTCGCGAATCCATTGTCGAGCTTGGCCCCGGAGGAAGGAAAGGGGGACCAAGGGTGAGGATGGCGTCGACCCGCATGTCCCGTCAAGGGTGGTCTTCACCGGACGGACACTGAATTAGTACCCAAAGGTCAGAGCTATCCCCGTCAAACGTCACGCGGCGAATGACCTCGGTACGGTCATTCTAAAGCCGAGCTTCACTTGCGGGGGTCAGCCTATTGCGGAAGTCAGCCTTTGTTTTTGGCTTTCGGTGCGAACCGGACCAGCACCGATTCATGTCCCCCGACGACTTCGCATCGGAATTGAGCGTGCCACCTACCACATCATGGCGAGGGGAAACGCCGCGAAGAACATCGTTGACGATGGGGAAGAGCGGCAGCGCTTGATCGACGACCTCGCACGGACTGTCGCCCGTTCGGACTGGAAGTTGCTCACTTGCGCCGCTTGGCCGGTCCCATCGTCTCCAACCCACTGCCGACCGAAGCTGCGCTTTTGGCCACTGTCGACGCCAACGGCCATTGCGACGACGTTGCGCGTCATGCTGGAGTTCGACCCGGACGATCTCGCGCGCCGCGGTGATTCGGAACTTGCTCGCCGTCGCCGCTTTGCACTGCCTACGCTACACCAAACGACCCCTCCACGCGCTTGCCGCGCCTTTCGGCCTTGCCCGTGCCGACAGCGTTCTCAACCTTACTCAACGCGTCGATTCGCAGCTTCGATCCTCGACCGAATTCACTGATTAGCTTGTGAAAATCCTTGGGTGTTGTCGTGAAAAAACAAAGTCTGACGGGCGCGATGGGAGTCGTTTCGTGCTCCGAGTGAGCGTGAACAAGCCCCCCTGCCCCGTCGAGGCTGACGGGCGCGGAAACGGCCGATGCGCGAAGCGCCGCCGGCCTTCCGCGAGATCTTGGGCTAACGATCAGGACTGGGATGCCGCTGCGATTCGATGACCTGATGCGGTACCGCCAGTGCCTGTCGACGGTTCGCTTTGTCCCACGTTCACGCCGCTAGGCAGAAATGCCGCCGGGGCGACGTTAAAGAATTCTGCGAGCTTGAGCAAGTGAGCCTTGGTGAGCTTGCGACTGCCATTCAGGACAGCCGAGATCGTTGACTGTGAAATCCCCACTTTTTTGGCAAGGCCATTCTGGCTCAGGTCGTTCGACCTCATCAGCTCTCGCAGGACGTCAATGTCCGAAGCATCCACGATCGGAAAGTTGCGATCCTCGTAGGCTTCCACCAAGTCCACCAAAACGTTGAGATAATCTTCGCCCGAAGGGTCCAAGTCCTCTTGCATCAGGCGGTCGATAATCTCGTGAGCAGCCGCCAAGTGATCGTCATCCTTGATCGGGATAAGACGAAACTGGCTTACCAGCGCGGGGTAAGTGTCGCGTGCGGTCTTCGTAGCCATGGGTCAGCCCTGCTTATCTCGCCCTTTCGGCGTAATTTTCCTGGGCTTAGCCTTGGATTGCCGTGGCTGCGCCAGGCAACCGCATTGCTTGACCCAGAGTTTTTTGTCGTATTCCTTGTGGTCCATCACCTTCCTAACGAAAAGAATTCCCATCTTGGGGTTTATGCTGCCGTACTTTACTTGTCCGATGAGTCGGTAACGATTGTTGCCCACGTCGAACACGACGCAGTTTCCAACTTGATCAGCCGAGCCAAATGTTTGTTTGAGCGCCCCGAAATCTTTCCAGGCAGCTTTTTTGGCAATCTTGTACCACGCGGTCAGGTCTTGTTCAGCCTGTCGAGAGTCTTCTTTCCGCGACTCCCAGAACTGAGCCAGCGTCGGTCTTTTGATGACTCTCAACGCGCACCATTGACTGACTATTTCCGTTAGTTCTGTTTCAACCTTAATCTCAAAATGCGATAAGTCAAGCGAAACTTGCCGACTATACGCCACACCGAAGAACTGCTCCACGCCCTGTCCGTGCCTTTCGGCCGTTCTCGTTCCCACAGCCTTTCCGAACTTACCCGCCGCGCCGATTCGCAGCTACGACCCTCGACAGAATTCACTGATGAGCTTGTGAAAATCCTTTGGTGCTGTCGTCAAAGAAGCAAAAACAAAGTCTGACGGGCGCGAACGGGCATCAGACCAGGCTTGATGGAAAAATGAATGTAATGATTTCTTTATATTTATGCGATGTCAGCGGTCGAAAACGCAACGTCGGGGTCCGATGAAGCGCATTTGCGGTAAATTGAAAAGGCCGCAAGAGTTCCCGGAAAACGATTCGAACAAGAGAGCACAGGACTGGAGCGACCGCATGGAGTTCCTGGTGCAAAGGCAGACTTACAACGAATACGGTACCAGTGCCATTTTTTCATTCGTGGGTGATCTGCTGATGGTACGACTGGGAGATTACGGTGGCGCAGTGAAATCCGTTTGGATCAATGCTTACCTTCATAGCCCAACCCGAAATCCGCAGCCAACTCTCGAAGGACTCTTCGATCAGTTTCACGAGAATCTGAAGAATCTCCCAAAGATCGCGTTTCGCCGGAAACTGAAAAGTGCCGAGATCCTATTCGCCAGCAAGCATTTTGATGCCCCGAATCGGATAACACGGTCGCTCGCCCGGCTAGCAGGCAGTAGAGTGTCGCTCCGAGCGACCGGACGTCGCTGCGAGGCCCAAGCCGGTCGAGTTCGCCACGCGCTTGCTCCGGGCTCATGTAAGATGGGGTTCCCAGCGCGCTGCCAGGCAAAGTCTCGGCCGACTCGCTGGCCGAGCTCGGTACGAGCGCCTGCTCCCCCGTGTCTGTCGCCGGTTCAACGCGGCCAAGCGGTTTGGCCAGGCCCCAGTCGACCACGAGGGTCTCGCCGTACTTGCCGACGATGATGTTCCCCGGCTTCAGATCCCGATAGAGGATGCCGCGGCTGTGTGCGTAGTCGATCGCGTTGCACACGTCCGTGAACCGGCGCAGGAGATTGCGCAGCTCCAGCGACCGCCTCCCTGGGCTGGTCTTCAGAGCCTCGTCGGCGTGGAAGCGTTCGATGGCCTCCTTAAGGCCGTCGCCCTTGATAAGGCGCATCGCGTAGTAGGGCCGGCCGTCGTCGTGGTTTCCCAGTGCGTAAACCGGCACGATCCCAGGGTGCTCGAGTCGGCCGGTGATCTCGGCCTCGATGAGAAAGCGGTGGCGGCTGACCGGATCGTCGGCATGGTGGTCGAGGAGTTGCTTGAGCGAGACCTCGCGGTGTAGCTCGCTATCAAGTGCGACGAAAACAGCGCCGAGTCCGCCGCGGGCGTGAGGTCGGAGGACGCGGAACCGCTGCCGGTCGCTGGTGGCGGTTCCGACGACGTAGTTCGTGGTGTGGTCGGTGTCTGGCTCGGTCGAGTCAGACGCGAGTTGGGCGACGGAGCGGGTCAGCTCTGGGTCGCCCAGGGCGGCAAGCCGCTCGCGGGTCGAGCGGCCGGCGAGGATCGATCCCAGGCTTTGCTGCAGGTCGCTCCCGTGCTTCTTGACGTGCAGGGCGACGCGCCTCGATTACGCCGCGCTTCGACTCAGCGCCGCATCGATGAGATGGTCCGCCAGTGCCCTGCCCTTGACGTGTATCCAGGCCTGAAAGGCGGTGACGAGCTGAGCCTGGTCGATGAGGGCCGTCTGCAACGCAAACAGGCCAAAAAGAAGATCACGCGACGGTTCGGCGATCATGCGATAGACTCCAGGTCGCGACGCGACACCGGATTAATCCTGCTCTGGTCCACCTCCTCGGTGGGCCGCGTGGTCGCGCTCTAAACCCGCCGGATTATCGCACACCGAACTGGACCTCACATGTCGGCACCGGCCAGTAATGACAGGAATGGCTCGCCGTCATCGCAGAATTACTACACCACCGAAGGCGCACAAAACTGTGTCGTTCTTTGTCTCGTTCCACCGAAGAGTGACGCGGTCCTGAAACTTTTCGACGCTTCAATCGAGCGAGGAACCCCACGCTGACTTTACCACCCTCGACCGTGGCTGTCTGACATGAGCCAGCTTGTGGCGCTCCCCTGTCGGTTCCTTGCGCGTCCTGGCTTTACCGCGCGTCGGCAATGTCGGACCGACGCGCGAGGGACTGCTTGACTCCTTCGCCATCGATAATGAGAATCAGCGTCTGCTGGGCCACAACGACGTTCGAACCATTATGATCAACACCCACGTATTGAACCGAGAGGGACGAGGCGTCGATAGCCCCGCCGATCTGCTGACTCGCGGCCTGGCGAGCGCTCGATTGAAATTGCCTATCACGCAGGAGGAGCCGTGACAATCGAACAACCACGGGCCGGTGAGCTAGGTCGTTAGGCGTAAGCACATTGGGAGGGGATCCGTGAAGTCGGGGGCTTCGCCACTTCATGACAGCATTCTGACTGCTTGGTCCACGAACGACCGCGTCACAACCTTCCTGGTCGAGCACCTCCCCGCCGCATTGTGGGACGCTGCTGTCCCAGGTTCGCCGCGGCGCACGATTCGGATGCTCGCTGGCCATATCCACAATGCGCGCTGCATGTGGATAAAGACTCTCGGGCAGCCGCATGGTATTACGGTGCCTCCAGCGGTTGACCGGCACCGGGTGACCCGCTCCCAACTGGTCCGCGCCTTGAAACGCAGCGGCCGCGGGATCGCCGGCCTGCTGGCCTTGGGGCTCGAGCGAGATGGACAGATTCCGCCTACGGCGGCGTATACATGGCGCAACCTGCCGCTTGACGTGGGCCATGTGCTGGCCTATTTCGTCGCCCATGAGGGCCATCATCGGGGCCAGATCGTGCTCGTGGCGCGCCAACTCGGACATCGGCTCCCGGCTGAGGTGAGGAACGGTCTTTGGCAGTGGACCAAGCGAGCCGCGGAGGCCCGGCGCTAGTCCGCCCACCCATTGAATGCCCGACGACTGCGACCCGACTTCGGTCCAAGCGCCCGCTGAGCTCCGGCGCGGAAGCCTCGATGACGTCAAGCTGGTCGCGGATGCGCTTGATGTCCTCAACGCGGGGCCGCCAGAACAAGGGCGCATGGCCGAGAGTCTTTGGATCGAAGTTTAGCGTCCTTGAGCTCAATAGACACAAAAGGAGTGGGTGTGCTGACCGGAATGCTTGCCCTTTGCCGATCACCACGGGAGCCGTCCGAGCTTCGCGTGCGAGAACGTACCAGTCGGGCCGTCCGGGCCGAGCAGCGCAACGCGCACCGCCTCGGCGGCGCCCTCCGCGACAGTCTCCGTGCCCTGATAGTTGTTGAGGTTCGTCTTGGTGAAGCCCGGGGAGACGGCGTTGACCTTGATCCCGGTCGACTCCAGCTCGATCGCCATGGCGAGCGTCATCGCGTTGAGAGCCGTCTTGGACGCCGGGTAGACGGGGCCGAAGATCGAGCGGTAGGGGCAGGCCGCGTCCGAGTTCATCGTTAGCGAGCCAACACCGCTCGACACGTTGACGATGCGGGCTGCCGGCGCCTCGCGCAGAAGCGGCAGCATCGCCTGGTAAACGGCGAGGACGCCGAACACGTTGGTTTCCCACACCGCGCGCACTTCATCGAGGGATACGTTGCTCGGGCGGGTCGACTTGGCGTACTCCGCGATGGTCATGCCCGGCCGCAATCCCGTATTTGAGATAGCCGCGTTGTTAATGAGCAGGTCGAGGCGGCCGAACTCCTTGCCGATGCGCTCCGCCGCGGCGGTGATCGAAGCCTGATCCGTCACGTCAAGCTGGAGCGCTCGGGCGTCCGGTCCAACCTCCTTGGCCGCTGCCTCGCCGCGCTCGAGATTGCGCGACCCGACCAGCACGGTGAAGCCGTGTGCCACGAGATCCATTGCGATTTGAAGGCCGATACCTTGATTAGCCCCGGTAACCAGGGCGACAGGCTTGTCCTGCATAGCAATCTCCTTTGCACTTTCGATTCGTTGTAAGCGCTGCCTTTTTGCGTTAACGTACTGTAAGCGGAACCGCCTTCCGTTTTATACGGAACATTGTTCCGTTTGTCAACTGAGGGCGTGGTGAGCGACAAACCGGACGACCAGTATGAAGCCTTGGAGCCTCGGCTCCGCGCGGATCGGCGCGTTGCGCTGACGCACAGCGCAACGTCGACGCGTTGCTTCAGGCGGCCAAGGCGGTGTTCGCGACCTCTGGAGTGGACGCTCCGGTGCGAGAGATCGCAGAGAAAGCCGGCGTTGGCATCGGCACCGTTTACCGGCACTTCCCGCAGCGAGCGGACCTCATCGCGGCCGTTTTCCGTCGCGAAATCGATGCCTGCGCCGACACCGCACCGATCCTGGCTGCCGAGCACAAGCCCGGCGAGGCACTGGCGAAATGGATGCAGCGATACGCGGCCTTTATTGCAACCAAACGCGGGCTCGCCACGGCCCTGCACTCGGGAGATCCGGCCTACGAAACCTTGCCCGCGTATTTCGATCAGCGACTTCGACCCGCCCTACAGAAGCTTCTTGAAACCGCGGCAGCTGCGGGCGAGGTCCGAGCGGATGTTGATTCCGACGATCTTTTGCGTGCGGTCGCGAGCTTATGTATGTCCGCCTACAATGACAAACCTGGGTACGTGCAGCGCATGGTCGCTCTCCTCGTCGACGGACTACGCTATCGGTGAAGAGAGATCAAGTTTTGTCCCTAACAGCCATATTGCGGACAGGACTTCTAAAGAAGCACCCCACCCGTCGCTTCAATTCTTTGCCCGTTCACCCATCGGCAGTCATCCGAAAGAAGGGCCGCAATAAGCGGACCGATGTCCTCCGCTAGACCACAACGTCCGAGCGCCGTATGCTCGCCAATCATTTTTTTCTGAGTTTCATCTCTGCCATTGGGACCAGCGAATTGAGTATCAAGAGCCCCCGGCGCAACAATGTTTGCGCGAATTTTTCTAGAAGCATATTCTCGGACGATGTACTTCGTAAAAATCTCCATCGCACCTTTCAAAGATGCGTACGTCGCAACGCCCGCTGGATTCGTGAAGCGCGTGAGGCCCGAAGAGATATTCAGCACAAGGCCGCCGTCCGCCATCAGAGGAATGAGCTTTTGCGTGAGAAAGAACGGACCTTTGAAATGCACATTCGTCAATTGATCGAATTGCTCTTCGGTCGTGTCTTTGATCAATGTGCGCTGAGCGGTCCCGGCGTTGTTCACCAGATAGTCGAATCTGTTTTGGCTCCATTCTTTCTGAAGCGTCTGCTCAACCAGACCGACAAAATCGCCGAATGAGGCAATTTGAGTTACGTCGAGTTTCAGCGCGACGGCCTCACCCCCGCCCGTTTTTATTGCTGAAACGACGGCCTCGGCCTCGTCAGGGTGACTGTTGTACGTGAGGATAACTCCCGTTCCGCGCTTCGCTACGTTCAGTGCCGCGCTTTTGCCGACACCTCTACTTCCGCCTGTAATAATTGCTACTTTCATAAAATCTCCCTTCTGTTGCGTTTCAAAAAAGAATTAGGCCATCACGCGCCAGGGGGTGTCGAAGCCGACCTCGCAGTGTTTTTTCGAGTTGGTAGGGTCCAGGACCACATAATCCATCGTTGCCTCGGCCAGCGAGTTCATGATCGCGACGACAAACCCTATCGGAGCGTTACGCATTGGGCCCTTGGCGCGTGGCTGTTCCAGCAGCTCGGCGCTGACTGCCAAAATCCGTTGTGCCGCCACGCGGCTCGTGGGCGTGATCTCGTCGGATACACCGAGCTGCGCCAGCGCACGTCGCTTCTCAGGATTGGACATCGTCCAGCCGATCCAGTTTGACCAGATGTGAAACATCTGCTCGCGAAGCCCGGGCCAGACTCTTAAGCCCGGCACCAGTTCATGTGGTCGAGATCGTCGATCATCCCAGCCTTCTGCGTCGGGCGCCATCCCAGCCGCTGCTTGCGTCAGCGCGCTTGACGCCGGCATGTCCATCCCGGCGAAGAACCCGAGCCAGCCGAAGTGACCGGCGGCCTCCTCGGGGGACATGGAGACGACCGGGATCTTCAAGCCCCGCCCGATGGCCTCCGCGATCTCTCGGGCCGGAACGCCCTCCTCGGCAACCGCGTGATACCTCGCCCGGGTCGTTCCCTTTTCAAGGGCCAGCCTGTAGACGGGCGCGGCATCGAGCAGATGCACCGCAGGCCAGCGGTTGAGCCCGTCGCCGACGTAAGCCGCGACGCCCTTCTCGCGGGCGACGGCGATCGCGGGGGTGACGAGGCCTTGCTTCTCCGTGTTATGCACCTGCGGCAGTCGCACCACCGACACGCTCACGCCACGCGCGGCGACCGCCTCTGCCGCGAATTCCGAGGCTGCACGGGGGTTCGGGTGGTTGGGATCGAAATGGTCCTCGGTCGCGGGTTGGCCTGGCACCGCGGTCCCCATCCCGGTCCCGGAGGTGATGACCAGGTGACGGTCGGAGCCGGCGAGCGCGTCGCCCATCGCCTCGATGGCTCGCCTATCCACCTCGCAGACCTCCTGGAATCTTGAGAAGTCGTGGATGAAGCCGGTATGGATCACCCCGTCCGATGACGCCGCGCCTCTCCGCAGGCTGTCGAGGTCCTCGAGATCGCCTCGGTGCACCTCGGCCCCGGCGGCGGCGAGCGACGCGGCCGCCGCGTCCGAACGGGCGAGGCCGAGCACCGTGTGGCCCGCGGCGATGAGATCCTGAACGACGGCGGAACCGATAAAGCCACGTCGCGCCGGTAACGAAAACACGCATCAGGAGCCTCTCCTTGATTTGCCTTGAAGACCGTAATCCCAGTCCCTTGGTTCACAGGGTAGGCGATTGACCTGATACGATCTATGCTCTAAAGTCCAAATTATCTTCGCGATCGTCCAGGAATCGCCCCCATGGAGCCCTCTCAGGCGTGCTGTCGCTTCTGACACCCCACGACATTGGGGGAGTTACCGCGGGAGTCCTCCAGTTCTTACTGAACGTTTCGTGGACAGTTCGCCTTCATGCTGGCGTCGTGTGTGCCGAGGATCACCCGTGTTGCTTGATGGGTGTTCCAAGACAGCGATTCTCGCTCGCGTTCTGATAATCACGACCCTTCCAACCCGCCGGCCTACGTCTCAAACTGCGAGTCAACGCGTGCCACTGAATGGCGAGGAAGATCAGGATTCCTGCCGGGTGCAGCACAGCGCCGAGCCACGATTGACGAAATCGCCGCACCGCCGCAAATCGCGGGTAATATGAGGCCACCGCGGCGATTAAGGCAAGACATGCTGCCGGAGGTGGGAGCCAGGCCGACGGCGGCGAGGAGCGCAAATGGGAGCACTTGGCCGCCCAGAAGAAACGCGGTGGCCGGCACGATCATGCCTGGGGACGCCAGCCCCTCGGTCGCGTTCTTGGCCAGGCCGAGCCATACGTCGCGAGCGCTCTGGTACATGCGGCAAGTCGCGATTTCCGTCATGTCGCAGAGGTCGGTTCGGAAACCAGCAGCACGGAATGCACGCGGCAGCGTGATTCCATCGTGGAGAGAACCCTGTATGGCCGTGTGTCCGCCGGCGGCTTCGTAGGCGGAACGCCGCGCCAGGAAGAATTGACCACAGCCGGCGGCATAGGCGGGATGTCGGCTGCGACGCATTCGCGCCAGCGGCAGGAAGCCCAGCAACACGAAATGGATTAGGGGAATGACGAGCTTCTCGACCAGAGTACCCGTCTCTTGACAGAGGAATGCCGCTGGCAAGGTCCGCCTTGGACTCCTCCAGAAAAGCCGCCATGCGTGCCAGGCCGTCGGGGGCCAACCGGACGTCGGCATCGAGGAACACAAGAAGCGGATGGCGAGCCGCCTGGGCCAGGAGCGAGCAGGCGAATTGCTTGCCACACCAGCCGGCGGGGAGAGGTTGTCCCCGCAAGAGACGCACACGGGTGTCTCGCTCCATGATGGCTGAAACGACATCGGCCGTGGCGTCCTCGGAGTGATCGTCCAAGCACCACGACTTCAAGCTCGACGCCGCGGCTGGCGAGGACCGCACTGCACAGCGGCGGTCGATCGAACGCTCCTCGTTGCGCGCCGGTATCAGAACCGAAATCGCTGGGACTGTTCCATCGTTGCTCGGTCCTGGTGCCGCAGGCGGCGGACGATATTCACGCAGGTTGGCGCGAAACAGGAGCGCGGGGATGGCGGCGAGGACGAGGACGATCGCAGTCAGGCCGATCGCGATCATGACGGTGCCCGTGGCGCAACAAGCACCTCCCGGCGCCGTGCTCGGCGCGGAAGTTTACGCCCATGAAACGATCTCGCAACCGACAGCGACCAATCGTAGACGCCGCCAACGCGCACCTTGCCGCCGACTAGCGTCTGGAATGCATCGGGATCGCGGCGCTGAGCTTCGCGAACCAGGGCGTCCTGGGTGCTGGTCAAGTGCCGCCTCAATGCAGGTACGCCATTCCTCCACGGTCCGGTCGCCGCCCCGTTCGACGACGATGGCTTGGCCGAACCGGGCGAGCGCTTCGGGACGACGCTCATCCCAGAAGGGATACTCCAGAGCCAGAGGGAGAATGACCGCCTGGTCCAGGCGCGATGCGAGATGGGCCACTCCAGGTTGAATGCGCGGCGGGCGTTCGCGCGCGTCGGCGAAGCGGCCCTGAGCCGTGATCCAGAGCGCGGTCCGCGGTTGAGCGAGGATAGAGCGGCTGGTGCGGAGGAACTCCCTTGCCCCTCGCATCGTCGCCGGCTCGATGCCGAACATTCCCAGACGCTGGAAGATCCGATAGCGTCTGAGCGCGTCTGCGTCCATGGGGGCGTAGTGGGCACGGTCCGGAAACAACTCGGCCAGCACGAGGGCCACCAGCGGGTCCCACCACGAGGGGTGATTGAGCACGACGATCAGCGGACCATCCGGCACCGGACCCGGTTTGCCGCTCGTTGACAGCCGGACCGCATGAAAGTTGCGCGCCAGGTAGAATCGCTTCACATGCCGTGTGAACAAACGAATGAGCCACGGCGAGCGGCGCCACCACGACAGGCGGCGTGAAATCAGGACGGAGACCGGTTCCGGCGAGCGGATGCTCGACGTTTCAATCTCGGTCCGGCCAGGAGAATCGAGGACGGCAACCGACATGCGACTGCCGGGATTCGAGCGAGGCTGCCACGCCGTCACGATCGAGCGCGTCCGCGGCGATCCATCCCGACATCAGGACCATGGGCATGCCCGGACCGGGGTGCGCAGCGCCACCCGCGAGGTAAAGGCCCTTTACGTCCGGACTGCGATTGGACGGCTTGAAGGCCCCCAGCCAGCGCCCGTGTGACGCAATGCCGTAGATCGCGCCGTTCAGGACGCCGTAGCGCTCGATGGATGTCGGCGGGGGTCAGCCAGCGCTCGACGCGAATCCGGTCCGCGATGTCCGTCAATCCAGCCGTGTCGCTCAGCTTCTCGAGTATGGTCTTGCGATAGGCGGGGAAAAGGCGATTCCAGTCGTGATGCGGGCGGAGGTAGGGCGTGTGGACCAGCACATACAGGGCGTCGCCCCCGGGCGGCGCGACGCCCGGTTCGGTCCGTGGCCGGGGCGCAGACGTAGCAGGTCGGATCGGGAGCAGGCTCGCCCCGCCTGTAGATGGCCTCGAACTCCTCCTCCGGGTCATTGGAAAAGACGAAGTTGTGGTGCAGCAGATGGTCGTAGCGCCGGTCCAGCCCGAGGTAGAGCACGACGCCGGAACAGGCCGGTTCGTAGCGGCGCCGGCGCTCGAAGCGCGTGGCCGCCTTGCCTCCGAGCAACTCGCGATGAGTCCGCACGGCATCGGCGTTGGATACCACCGCATCGAGCGGGATGTGTTCGCCCGCCTCCGTCTCAACGCCCCGGACACCGCCATTGCCCGCTTGGAGAATTCGCCGCACCCCTGTTCCGGTTCGGATCTCGACGCCCAGCTCGGTCGCGAGTCGGGTCAATGCCCGCGGCACGGCCCCCGTGCCTCCCAGGGGATACCAGACTCCCTCACTGGTCTGCATGTGGGCGATGCCGCAAAGTACCGCGGGCGATGCGTCAGGAGCCGAGCCCACATACTGGGTGAAATGATCGAGCATCTGGGCAACGCGCGCGTTCGGGCACATGCGAGCGCACCGTCGCGGCCACCGACCGCCCGGGTCGCAGGGCGAGAAGGTCGAGCAACAGAGACGGTTCGAAGGTGGTCTTGACGTTGAACATGTCACGCAGACCGCCAACCGGGCGCCAGAAGAAGAAGCGATCCGAGACATGATGCAACCGGGCTGACTGTTCCATGAAACGCCGATAGCCCGCGCCGGTTCCCGGGGCGAAAGCGTCGAGACCGGCACTCATCTGGTCGATGTCGGCCCGCAGGTCGAGGGTCGTGCCGTCGGCGAAGAACGAGCGCCATTGCGGGTCGATCCGGACCAGTTCCAGGTAGTCGTCGAGGCGCCGGCCTGCCTCGGCGAAGATGCGGGCCAAGACCGAAGGCAGCGTCAGGATGGTCGGCCCCATATCGAAGCGGAAGCCGTCCGCTTCGAGGACCGCTGCCTTACCTCCAAGCCAGTGGCTCCTTTCGAAGAGGACGACGTGGTAACCGCGCGCCGCCAGGGTACACGCCGCCGCCAGGCCGCCCAAGGCCCCCGCCAATGACACCGACTCTGCCGGCTCTGCTGCTGCTACGGTCATTCCTGCCTCCTTACGTGAATATCGCAGGACGTGCATCTGGTCGATCGCTCACGCAGAGTCGGCGCCGGCGGCGTGAGTTCACTCGGCGAGATGTTCAGGCAGAACTCGCAGACGGACACAGGTCTTCGAGAAGAAGCCGCGAGGTGATTCGGGCCGATTCAAAAATCACGGGCAAACCGCTCCCTGGGTGAGTGCCGCCACCGACCAGATAAACGCCATCCAGGTCCTCGAACCGATTCCGCGGCCTCAGATGCAGCATCTGGCCCAGATTGTGTGCGAGGCTGAACGTCGCACCCCGATAGATTTGATGCTGCTGTTCCCAGTCGGCCGGAGTGATAACTCGCTCGAAGCGAATACGTCTCTCGACGTCGTTGATGCCCACCCGGCGAAGTTGCCGGAGAACCAGGTCACGAAACCGTCCTCGCTCCCGAGTCCAGTCCACGTTCGGATGTTGATGGGTCACGGGAACCAGCACGTAAAGCGTGCTCATGCCTCGCGGGGCCAGCGTGGGATCGGTCACGCAAGCGTTCTGAACGTAGAAAGACGGATCCTCGGACAGCACGTGGCGCTCTTCGATCTCCTCGAGGTTGCGCGCGTAGTCCTTGGCCATGTAGATGGTGTGGTGGTCGAGGTGATCGAAACGACCTTCGATCCCCAGGTACATCATGAACGTCGAGCAAGAGTAACGCTTGCGAGCGATCTTTCGGTCGGTCCAGCGGCGGCGAAGGTGGTTAGGCATCAACCGGGTCATGGCGTGTGCGAAGTCGGCGTTGACAATGACCGCGTCGGCTCTGTAGCACGCCGCTCGCGTGCGCACGCCCACGGCTCGCCTGCGATCAAAGAGGACTTCTTCGACGGGTTCGTCGAGCCGGATCTCGCCGCCCAGCTCGGTCACGATGCGGGCCATCGCTTGCGTGACCGCCCCGCAGCCGCCGATCGGGTGATGCACGCCGTACTCGTACTCCAGGTACGAGAGGATGGAGAACAGACTTGGGCATTTGAAGGGGGACATGCCCAGGTACTTTGACTGAAACGAAAACGCCAGGCGGACGCGGGGATCGCGGAAGTAGCGGGCCAATTCCTGATCGAGCGAGAGCCAGGGCCGCAAGAGGGGCAACAGCTTGAGGATCGGCCAGCTGCAAAATGTCGCGCCACCCGCGGAAGGGACTCTCCAGACACGTCTTGAAGCTCGCCAACTTCCGCCGGTTATCGGCCAGGAAAGACCGGAAGGAAGCAGCGTCGGCGGGTGACAAGGCCGCGATCGCACGCTCCATCCGTTCCACGGCCGGCGTCGCCAGAAGCTCGCCGCCGGCACCGAAGATCAGCCGGTACTGCGGGTCGAGCCGCACCAGCTCGACCTCATCACGCAAGTCACGACCGACGGCCTGAAAGATCTCGGCGAGTACACGAGGGTAGAGGAAGAACGTCGGCCCCAGGTCGAAGCGAAAGCCGTTGCCGCGAATCGAGGAAGTCCGGCCGCCCACGGTGGACGACCGTTCGAGGACCGTGACCTCGAATGCCCGACCGAGCCAGCAGCATGGCCGCCGCCAGCCCTCCCGGCCCTGCCCCAATGATGACCACCCGCTTCGACATCGAGATTTCTCTGCGAGCGATTTCGAGTCGCCGCCCCAAAAAATCACCAAACCGTGCTTCTTAATATTGGGCGCGCCAGAGCGCGAGTCAATATTAAAACGAACGTTTTGAACGTTTTATCGAGATGCCGCCATGCCGACGCGGATTGGTTGCGACGGACGTTCATGCGCATCGCAGGCGGTCGACATCGTCCCGGCGGCGAGCGTATATCGTGACCTGATCGGGCTCGACTTCCGGTGTTGGCTGCGAAAAGGTCGGTTGCCCGAGGCCGTCAGTGCTTGGGGGGCGGCCGCGGCGCGGGGGTTTCGGTCTGGGGTGGAGCGTACGCGCGAACGCTGCAAGGTGAACCAAACCGTCGCCGTATGTTGTGTACGGCATCGCCGACCGGATCGGCCCCACGAGCGCCTGACCACCTACTGCGATGGCCACGCCGATTCGTTCCGCAGCCTGATAGAGCTCTCGATACATGCCGAGGAACTTGCCAGAATCCTCCAGATACGAGACGGATAACCAGACGAGCCGCGGTCGGAGCTCACGCATCGCTTTGGCGAGACTTTCGAGCGGTGTATTGGGACCGAGGTTGACGGGTGCCCAACCGGCGTCCAAGAGCGATAACTGAGCTAGAAGCGTCGCCAGCAGGTAAGGATCGCCTTCGGGAGCCCCACCGATTGCGATTGGACGACGATCCTCGGCTCGGCCTTCGAGCTCATCCTTCAGATCGTAGAGCGCCGCCGCGCAGAGCTGGGTTCCACGGTGCTCTTGCCAAACTTCGATGCGATCCGTCTCCCAACCGTGACCGAGTCGTCCCATCACCGGTGCGATTACCTGGTCAGCGAGGCTTTCGATCGCCGCACCCGAGTGATACGCGCGGCGGATGAGCGCGCTCGACCTCGATTCCATCTCCATTGAGCACGGCAGCGAACAGGGCCGACGCGATCGTCGCGAGATCCAAGGGCTCGTCCCGAAGCGACGCGACGAAGAGGCCAGTCAGGTCGCTGTTGGGCAACGCGCCCTGCCGGGCCAGGGCCAGTACTTCAGCTCGGAGCAATTTGCGGTGGCCGCCCGCGGTGCGGTGGGCCGGCAGGATCCCATCGTCAACCCACCGCTTGACCGTGCTGATGCTCACCCCAAGGGCATCGGCCGCCTGCCTGGTGCTGATGTACTGAGTTTCATCGCCCTGGTGCATGGCGGCTGTCCCATTGTCGTGCCCGTCGATCGACGGCAACCCAGCAGGCCTGGCGATGTTATTTTGAACGTTTTGAATCTTCCTTGCCAGAGCAGTTCAAGCGCGGCTTGGTCGTCACCGTCCACTGACTAATCACCCGGGCGCGATGATCGTTGTCGAGCCAATTGCACCACATCCAGGTTTCAGCCAATAGGCGGACGAACTTTGATCGGCGACGCGGGCGCACGCTCCCTGCCGATTTCGCTCTGGAACCAAGGCCCGGAGAGAACCGTCGGTCACTTACCCGGGAACTGGCGAGAAGTTGGGTGGCATTGGACTTGGGGATGGCTACGACCACGCCGAAGGTCAAGTCGTTCAGTCAGGCTTTCTAACGTGACCATCCTGGTGCTTCATGAACGGCCGGCAGTAATGGATCAAATTCAAATCGATCAGCTCCTCTTCGAGATTTGCCTCAGTTGGCTGATCAAGACTCGCGCGCACTTCGGTTAGTAAGTATCCAACGAACTTGCGCCTCGAGCGCTGCAGAGCCTGGCGCAGGGCTCCGCCCGTGATGGGCCGTTTGAGCGTCGTCGCCAGTTTGCCGGCAAGCTCGTGCGACGGGAGATCGGGATGATCGACCTTTGAGCGCAGCACCGTGTGATAGGGTTGACCGGTACTTTTCTGGAGTGCTGCCAGCGCGTTCCAGGCGCGTTCCAGCAAATCCCACCGCCAGCTTTCGATGAATTGCTGCTCAAAGTTGGCCATTCCGACTTCGGTCGCGGCGGGCTCAGGTGTTTTGGCGTCAAGTGACACGGTCTGCCGCCTGCGCCGGTAATGGTCCTTGATCAGATTTTGAACCGCGCTTGACGTAATCGCGGAATCGGCCACGGGTTGGGTCGCTGTGTCGGAAGTCGCCGCGCAGGAACCGCACGGCAAACTCCTGGTTGAGCTCGTCGGCTAGATCAGGATCCTTCAAGGCCTTAAGCAGGTATCTGTGCACCGCGCCTGAGTAGCGGAGCATGAGTTGGGTGATCGCTCGCTGCGCCTCGTCGGGAACGTCAGAATGGGCCTGGATGACCATGGCCCATTGCGTCGACATTTCACTCAGGTGCGGATCGTATTCGACCTGTTCCATGCTGTACCTCGCTGCCGCAAAGGCCACCGAGGATCCGCTATTACGTCCGATTCGAGCGATGTGTCGCCGAAACTCGATAATAACATGGTCAACCCCCGCCATTTTACCAAAAAAAGTCCATTGTTGAAAAATCGCCTGATGCGCGAGACAGCCGGGCAACTGGCCCGTAAGAGTTTGTGGAACGGTTGAGAGGCGGTCAGTCACAGCGAGGCGTTGGCCTCGCGGCGACTTCCGCACAAAGTGGTGCCGAGTGGATCTGGCCTGAATTCTTTGATCCGCGCGTGTTCGACAGCCAGGCAACGCCGGTCTAAGCCGAATTTCGGGTGGGCCGGCCCAAAGCGGATCGAGGCGTTGTGGAGCAAGTACGGCGATAGACCTCAGTTCGATCTGTCTATCTCGAGTGTCGAGTCGTCTTGTCCACGTCCGTCTGCCGCGGCGTAAGCCTCCAGCAAGTCAACTGGGGGCTCTCGATGTGAATGCCCAAGAGTGAACTTCCGGTCGTCGGAACCGGACAGGCTGCGCAATGAATCAGGATGGGGCGACGCGCAGCCCGGCCAAGCCGATTTTTCGCCGCCTTTCCTTATCTATTTTTTGCATCGTTATCGCCCATGATGACCTACAAATCGCCAAAAAATGAGACGTTCTGGCTGGGACTGCTCAATTGCTCCGAAGCGAGGGTCTTAAGCTCGGACGAGGAACGTGCCCTGCTCGTGGAGCTGGGCGATTGCAAGACGCGTATATTGGCCGCCCTGCCGAGGCCTGACGAGCCCAGCAGGAGCGAATCAGCAGAGCAGTCCGAATTTCAGCAATTGATCCGCGACCTTGCGGACCCCGATGTAAACACGCTTGATCCCGCGACCCGTGCGATCCTCCCCTTGGTGGGCCGCTATCAGGAGCTGAGGACCAAGCTCGCTTTGGCAAACGTCCGTTTGGTCGCGCACGTTGCGAAGCGCTATCACGATCGCGGGATCCCTCCGGGCGATCTGATCCAGGAAGGTTTCTGTGCACTGCTCGTGGCGATTGACCGGTTCGATCTTGTCAACGAAACCCGGCTGGCAACATACGCCATCTGGTGGATTCGCCAGGCGATCCAGCGCAGTCGCTCACGGAGCCTATCCCGTGCGGCTCAACCCGCGGCAACTTCATCAACTGGCACAGATGCAACGGATCGCAGGCAGTCATGACCGGGAATGGTCGATGCGCACCGACCTGCCGCAGCCAGTGCTGTCGCCGACGATCGAACGCGTGTTCGCGGCGACACGCCCAGTGATGTCACTCAATGCTCCCAGTCGCTACGACGACACGACGCCAGTCGTCGAATTTCTCATCCCGCCGGACGACGAAGATGTGGAAATCGACGACGCACAGGAGTCGGTAGGCGAACTTATCAACATGTTAGACCCCCGCGAACAGCTAATCCTCAAGCTTCGTTTTGGACTCGAAGGTGAGCCCCCGCGGACGCTCGTCCAGATTAGCCACGTGCTGGGTGTCTCCAAGGAAAGAGTACGGCAGATCCAGGATCGAGCACTGAAACGACTCCGCAACTCGTCGAAGGGAAATCGGTTTCGATCAAGAGCCGTGTCAGCTTCCGCCTGAACTGCCCTGCCCCAAAATAGGGGCTAGGTGGAATCGGGCGCAAAAAGTAGTGTAGAAAAGAGGGATTCGCTCAAAACCTGCGGAGCGGATCCCTCTTTCCGATTTCGAACGCTTTGACCGCGAGCCAGCGCGAACCAAAAAAAAAGCACAATGGCCGACCGAACTGAAAAAGTACCTGAAAACGCGCCCGGCCTCTTTTACGTGGACGTAACGTGCATAGACTGCGACCTCTGCCGCGAGACCGCACCGCAGAATTTCAGGCGCGACGACTCCAGACGCCATAGTTTTGTTTTTCACCAACCCAGCGGTCCTGCCCAGGAGGCCGCCTGTGCGGCGGCGCTCGAGGAATGCCCCGTCGAAGCTATCGGCCGAGACGGGTGACTGACGACCACCTAGCTTGTGCCTGAGCGGCGCGAGATCGCATTTGTTCCCGGTCGAGAATGAGCTGGTCGAAGCCATACAACAGCTCCTCGCGATGAGAATACGGTCCGGGCCGGTACGCGCGTGACGTCAGGCCGAGCTGCATCTGCTCGCAAACATGCCAGTCTTGACGATTGGTCACGTCCCAGAACGCGACCACATCATCAGGGTCGAAGCCCGGCTCAGCCAGCGCGTCAGGGTGGAACAGCCAGTCGCAAACGATCTCCGTCCGGCCCACGCCGCGCGGCCATAAGGTATGCATCATCACGTAGTCAGGGTGCAGGCTCAAAAGCAGATTGGGCAAAAAAGCGTAGTAATAAACGTACCGGCATTCGTCGGGGGGAAGCCCGGGCAGGCAGGCACGGCAGCTCTGTCCATCGAGCGACAACGTGCGAATTCCCTCGCGCAAGCGCATGCGGCCGCCGACAACACCCTCAGTCGCCGGCTCGTTCTCGCCGGTAAGGTAGTGCGAAAGCTTTTGCAGCGCAGGATGCACCCCCGGACAGTGCAGACATTCCGAGTAATTGTGAATGATCAGCTTCCAGTTCGCCGCGACGTCGTATACGACGCGTGCGCCCGATCGAAGCTGGTCCATCCCCCATGGCCGGAATCGCTCGGCCGCGCCGCCGAGTTGTTGCGCCGAGCGGGACGAGGATTCTCACCCAGGTGCAGAAAGATATGCCCGTCCCACACGTCAACCGCGACTTGATGAAGAGGATAATCTTCGAGCCGGAAGTCGGCGACCTTCTCCATCTTGGGGGCGGCGAGCAAACATCCTTTGAGGTCATAAGTCCAGGCGTGGTAGGGACACTGAATTGTCGAGGCAAACCGTCCTGACTTTTCCTCGGTCAGACGGGTGCCCCGATGGCGGCAGACATTGTAATACGCACTCAAACCGCCTTCTTGGTCCCGCACCAGAATCACGCTCTCACCGGCGACCTCGCAGACGAGAAAATCGCCTGGGCTAGAAATCTCTTCGGCACGGCCCACATGGACCCAAATCGCGAAGAAAAACGACTCGAGCTCGGAGCGATAATACTCCGGATTGGTGTAATATCGGGCCGGCAGGCTCAGGGCCTCGGGGGGCAACGGGGGTCGGACCGTCTCAACTTCGTGCATCGTTCGTGTCCAGATCGTTTTTGGTCAGTAATAGAGCTTTGTTGCATCAGCGGGTCGAGTCTGTCACTCGTATTACCATTCATCGTAAACCGTCGTTCACCGGTCGCCAAGCGAAGGAAATGTGAAGCGAAGCGACCTGTCGCTCCCGGTACGCCGCGGCCTTGCATTGGCAGTTTTTCACCATTAGAACCAGGGAATGCGTTGTGCCCGGTCCTATCCGCTGATTCAGCGAAGTAAGGAAATCATGAAACTCACAATCAAACGAGCAATTTCTCTTTTTTTAGCGGTCCTGTCGGGGCTCGCAATCGCTTTTCACAGCGTCCGAGCCGGCCAGCCCGACCAGAAGCGCACTCGGGCGGAATTCATGCGCAGAAGCTCGAATTCGCGAAACAAGTGCTTGAGGGCCTCGCGCTCGAACAATTCGCAACTATCGAGAAGGGGGGAAAAGCCCTCAAGAAATTGAGTGAGGCCGCCGAATGGGAAGTCGCCGTCATCCCCAACGCCACCGATTACGTCATGCTGACCACCGACTTTCAGCGCCATGCGGACGAGCTGGTCAAGCAATCCAAGGCCAGGAATATTGACGCCGCAACGCTCGCATACGTAAAGATCACCATGAGTTGCGTTCAGTGCCACAAATTCATCCGCGATACGGTCAAATAGGTAATCAGGCGAATTTGTAGGTGTCGCAGGGTGCTAGCATAACTGCGTCATCGTCCAAAACTGAGCGCTGGGGGCTGCCTGGACGATAGGAAGAGAACAAGGCCATTTGAGCGGCGCACGCCGCAGACGACAGGATGGGGAAATACGCAGGAGGCGGCGATGGCTCGACGGGTTTTTTGGACCGTCGTGGGAATTTGGTTATTTCTCGGGATCGGTGCGGGATCGGTGCGGGCCGCCGCGTGGACTGAAGCCCTCTTTCCTGAGAAACGGCACGACTTCGGCATGGTTCCCCGTGGCGTGAAGGTCAAACACGACTTCCTCCTGGTGAACCGGCTCGCCGAACCGATCACGATCCTCAACCTGCGGCCCTCGTGCGGATGCACGAGCGGACGAACGAGCACCTCAATGGTTGCCCCAGGCCAGACGGCGGTCATCGAAGCCGAGATGGACACTCGCAACTTCGTTGGGCCCAAGTCGACAGTCCTGTACGTCAGCTTGATCACGGCAAGCGGCCGTCAGGGAGAGATGGGCCTCGGTGTGACTTCGCACATACTGAGCGACGTCGTTCTGAACCCCGGCGCGATCAGCTTTGGAACCGTAGCGTTTGGCCAGTCACCGACTCAGGTCCTGACGATCGACCGGATCAATGCTCCTGGGTGGAAGTTTGTGCGCATGGTGTCGGCGTGCCGGGCGATAAACGCTCAGCTCGCAGAGACCGCGCGCACAGCGACATCGGCGAGTTATGCACTCACGGTCAGCATTAAGCCCGATGCGCCGGTGGGGCTCTTGCGCGATGAGATCCGGCTGATTAGCAACGACCCGGAAGCGCCGACCATCCCGGTGATGGTGACGGCAATTGTGCGGGGTGATCTAACGGCAGCGCCCTCGGTCTTATCGTTAGGCCAGATTCATTCGGCGGCCGGTGCGCAAGGCCGTTTTGTCGTCCGTGCGTCGCGCCCGTTCACGATCCAGTCGATCGAGGGGGGCGGCGATGGGTTCTCGACGTCGCTTCCCGACGCGACGCGTCAGCCGATGCACGTTGTGACCGTGGCCTACAAGCCCGAAGAAGGAACGACTCGCGGCGACATCCGCCACAATTTTCGCGTGCACACTGACCTTCCAGGCGAGCCTCCCCTGGAATTGACCGCGACACTGCATGTCGATCCGTGAAGCGAAACATGTCGGCGCCGCGGTACCCAGGCAGGAAAGGGGAGATTCTACTTTTGTCGCCGTGTCAAGGTTCAAAAAAGAATTCCCCCTTGCCTCTCGCACTCTTTTGGACTCGTATCGAGGCTGCTTGATCCTCGTGGATCGGTTTTCCGCTCGTCGTTAGCTGGTGACGACCAGGTTGCCGGTGGCGTTGGCGGCCGCGAGGTAGTTTGTGTCGCCGGCGAAGCTGGCGACCACGCCACCGGTGTCGGTACCCGCTCCGTCGCTCGTCGCCACGCCGGTCAACGTTGCCACTCCGCTACTGTCGGTCACGGCCGTGCCAACCGAAGTTCCATCGAGCGTGAAGCTGACGGTCTCGCCGGAAGCGCCGGCATTGGTTACCGACGACGTGAGCGTCGCCGTCAGCGTCGCTGTTCCACCCATGGTGGCCGTGCCCGCAACACTTCCGAGGGTGGTGGCAGCCTGGCTCACAACCATGTTGCCACTCGCGCTGGCGGCGCTATAGGTGTTATCGCCGGCGAAGCTGGCGACCACGCCATTCGTGTCTGTACCTGCTGCGTCGCTTGTTGCCACCCCGGTCAGGGTCGCGACGCCGCCAGAGTCGGTCACGGCTGTGCCGACCGAGTTTCCGTCGAGCGTGAAGCTGACGGTCTCGCCCGAGATTCCCGCACTGGTGGCTGACGCCAAGAGCGTCGCCGTCAGCGTCGCCGTTCCGCCGAAAGTGGCGGTGCCCGAGACACTGCTAAGGCTGGTCGCGGGCGCGCTCACGATCAAGTCGCCCGTGGCATTGCTGGGCATGTAGTTAATGTCGCCGGCAAAACTGGCCACGACGCCTCCGCTGTCGGTGCCTACCGCGTCGTCGGTCGCAACTCCTGAGAGCGTGGCGACGCCGTTGCTGCCGGTTACGGCCTGGCCGGCAAACGAACCGTCGAGCGTGAAGCTGACCGTCTCGCCCGCGATCCCTTGTCCCATTGCCGACGACGTGAGCGTGGCGGACAGTGTGGCGGTCCCGCCCACGGTGGCCGTCCCTGTGACGCTGCTGGTAGCCGAAGCGGTTTGCGGGATCGTCAGATTCGGAGCGAGTGTCCCACGGATCGCCAACGCCTGGCTGATCACGCCGCGCGGGCCGAAGAGCCCGGTCGTGTCGAGAAGCGCGGAGTCAAACGTGCTGATCGCGCTGGCGAGCTGCGACTGAGCATCCGAGTTGTCGTCCTGTGAGATCGCGCTCGCTGTATTCTCCAAGCTGACAACCGCGGAATCCACCGCGTTTGAGATGTAAGGATGCGTCACTTCGAGCCCGGCATGCATGTCGACTTGATAGGCCTGGGCCTCCGCCAGCAGTGTCGTGCTCACATCTGCTGGATCCAGTGGCGTAGTTGCCGATGAGCTCAGGCTCTGCGCCAGCGCATCGAGATTTGCCTCGAACGTCTTCGTCGCCATGGAATAGCCCGACAACGGCGTGCCCAGCGAGAGAATTGGGCCATCGGTTACAGAGTCGATGGCGGTCTGGGCGTCCGTAATCAGATCTGAGCTCGAGATCAGACCGACGGCGGTTTGCTGATTCAGCGAAATAACGTCGGCCACGATCGCCTGGCCGGCGAGCTTGAGTATCTCGTCGACGTGGTGGAATTCGGGCAAAAGTTGCTGATCCACGTTCTGCTCGTAACTCGACTCCAGGCTCTGGACCTCTTGAACGAAGCCGTCGCCGTCGACCGCGGCGGAACTGAGGTCGGCCAGAGGACCATCCGTGAGCTGCGACTCGAGCGACTGGAGCATCCGATCGATCCCGGCGGGCGCCGTGTCTACACCCTGCCTTGCCAACGCGATCAGGTCAGTGAGAGACGGTCCAGTAAACGTCTCCGCCGCCGTCAACATCGTCCGCGCTTCCAGCGCCTCAATGCCAACAACTCGCCGAAATTCACGCCGCCTGCGTTCCTTGGTTCTTCTCTCGTTCGTCATCCTCTTGGTCCCGACTCGCGTCTGTTGATGTCCACTCAATTTCGCCCGTTTATCCCTCACGGAGCTCAACACAATCCCCGATCAATGCGCCCCTGTAACACCCCAGGTGCATGGATCGTTCTGGTGCTCGAACTCGAACCGAAACTCACGCGTCTGAAATTCGGCTGACGCTGACGTCAAAATGAGGTCCGGCTCCGCGCCTCTCTAAGGTCAACGAAAAAATCGGCGATCATCGACGCGAAGACGTGCGTGATTGCATTTTGAATGGCGGCGATTGTGTTGCAACTGGAACCGGCAATATGATCTTGCGATCATGTGTAAAATTTTGTTGCGACGCTCGAAGTCGTGGGCCCCGGCGAGCCTTGACCGGAATAGGGCGCCGATCAAGCTGATCCGCGCGACTTACAAACCCTGACCGACGGCGGAGCTGTCTCGCGCCGGGACAGGGCGCTTTTTTGCTGCTACAATGCGAATCGCTGGAGAGCAACGCAACGTCCTGGAGATCGATCATGCAGCGGGTTGCTTCGGCTCTTGCGAGCTTTTTGACAGTTCTGGCATACCTGATTTCAACGGCTCCCGCTGGTGAGGACCAATACCGCAACGAGATCGAACGGTGGCGGCAGAAGCGCCTGGCCGATTTGAAGGCCGAAGATGGCTGGCTGAGTGTCAGCGGGCTTTTCTGGCTCAAATCGGGAGACACCACAGTTGGCAGCGACCCGAGCAACGACGTTCTGCTGCCAGCGCGCCTGCCGGGCTCGGTCGGCAGCCTCAAACTTGCCGGCGGCAAGGTGTCGCTTCGAGTTGCCCCGGGTGTATCCGTCAGTCGTAACGGCAAGCCATTCGAGGAAGGACTCATCCTATCGGACGCGGATGGACAGGCGGATATCTTGGCGCTAGAGGATGTGAAGCTGATCCTGCTCAAGCGTGGTGCCCGATTCGCCCTCCGCGTCAAGGACAACCAGAGTCCGCTACGCACGAGTTTTGCCGGATTGCGCTGGTATCCGCCAAACCGGGAGTGGCGAATCGAGGCGAAATTCGTTCCGTATCCGACCCGATCCAAGCTGGTCTTGGATACGATCGTCGGCGAGAGCGAGGAGGCGGAAAGTCCAGGCTATGTGACTTTTGAGCGCGCGGGGCAAGGTCTATCGGCTTCAGCCCGCGAGCGAGAAGAATGGCTCGCTCTGGTTTGTGTTTCGCGACGGCACCAGCGGCCGGACAACCCACGGTGGTGCGCGGCAGCTGTACGCGGATGCCCCCAAGGGAGACATCGTCGTGCTCGACTTCAACAAGGCCACCAATCTGCCGTGCGCGTATATCCCGTACGCGACCTGTCCACTCGCGCCTCCCCAGAACCGGCTGAGTCTGGCGATAGAGGCCGGCGAACTCAAGTATGAGCCGCAGCCCAGTGATCGATCGCCAGGTGAGGCCAGTCGTTAATCAGGAGTTAGTCGACCGCATGGAAGACTGACCGATAATGGGATCCGTTCCTCTCTGACGAGGCAAGGAGCCGCACCGATGACCGACAAATTAAGCCGCCGTGCTCCGGGACTCATCACGGCCCAACCAGCCGCAGTTGTCGAGGAGATCGAGGTCCGCGGCCACATCGTCGACTCGCTTTTGCTGCCCAAGATCCTCGATCGCATCCTGCTGATGGGGGGGACGTTCGAGATCCGCGAGTGCAAGATCGGCGTGCATCGCACCGATCCGAGCTACGCGCGGATCGCGATCCAGGCTGATACGTCACGAGACGCTGGCCGCGATCCTCGGCGATCTGGTCGAGCACGGGGCCTCGCCGATCCATCCCGAAGACGCCACGATCGTCGCGGCCGATATCGCCGGCGCGTTTCCCGATGGGTTTTACAGCACGACCAACCAGGCGACCCAGGTCCGCGTCAACGGGCGCTGGATCACGGTCGATGACCAGGAAATGGACTGCGGGATCGTCGTCGACCGCGAGATCGGGCCATGCGCGCTGCATTCCGATGGCACGGGTGGAAGTCGGCATGCCGATCGTCGTCGGCCACGCGGGCGTGCGCGTGCTGCCGGTCGAGCGGTCGCGTGAAGTGAGCCCGTTCGGGTTCATGAACTCGGCGGTCTCGAGCGAGAAGCCCAAGTCGATCAGCGTGAAGGGGGTGGTCGACGCGATCCGGGCGACTCGAGCCGACGGGAAGAAAGTCTTGCTGGTCGGGGGGCCGGCGATCGTTCACACCGGGTCGGCGGGCCATGTCGCGCGGCTGATCAAGGAGGGCTGGGTCCAGGTGCTGTTCGCGGGCAATGCCCTGGCGACCCACGACATCGAACAGGCGATGTACGGCACGAGCCTGGGCGTTTCGCTGACGCACGGCGAGCCGATCGAGCATGGGCACGAGCACCACCTGCGAGCGATCAACACGATCCGGCGGCTCGGGGGAATCGCCCGGGCGGTCGAGAAGGGCGTGCTCACTTCGGGAATCATGTACGAGTGCGTCAAGGCGGGGGTCGACGTGGTGCTTGGCCGGCTCGATTCGCGACGACGGGCCGCTGCCCGAGGTGATCACCGATACGCTCGTCGCTCAGGACCGGATGCGCCAGGCGATCCACGGCGTCGGGTTCGCGCTCTTGATCGCGACGGCGCTGCACTCGATCGCGACGGGCAATCTGTTGCCGGCCTGGGTCAAGGTGGTTTGCGTCGACATCAACCCGGCGACCGTGACCAAGCTCAACGACCGCGGGACGTTTCAGACGATCGGGCTGGTGACCGACGTCGAGCCGTTCTTGCGGTCGCTCGCGACCGAGCTTTCGCCGCAGCCGGAGACGCGGACAGCGTGACCGGCGTCGTCATCTTTGATGGACGCAACCCGATTTCGGGTACGGTCCAGCCTGTGAGTATGACGGAGGGCATGAATCATCATCATGGAGACCGCGTCGGCACCCGGATCTTGATGTGTCCGCCGGATCACTTCGCGATCGAGTACGAGATCAATCCCTGGATGAACGTGCGGGTCGGCAGCGAATGCCGAGGTTGCCCGCCAGCCAGTGGACCGCCCTTTACCAGACGCTCGTGGATCTGGGAGTCGCCGTCGATCTGATCGAGCCGGTCGCGGGGCTTCCCGACCTGGTCTTCACGGCCAATGCGGGCCTGGTCTTTCGCGATCTGTTTTATCGGCTCGCGGTTCCGGTACGGCGTGCGGCAGGGGGAAGCGCCCTATTTTGAAACCTGGGCAAAGAGCCGGGGTTTTCAGGTCGTCGAGCTTCCGCCAGGGTTCAACTTCGAAGGGGCCGGCGACGCGCTGTTTTGCGGTGAGACGCTTTATCGCCGGCTACCGATTTCGCAGCGACGTGCGCAGCCACCAGTGGATCGGCGAGCGGCTTGGCGTGGAGGTCTTGCCGCTCGAGCTGATCGACCCGCGATTCTACCATCTCGATACCTGCTTCTGCCCGCTGGCACCCGACCTCGCACTCTATTATCCGGGAGCGTTCGATCGAATACGGCCGCTCGGTGCTGCGCGACCGGATTCCGCATCTGATCGAGGTCGCGATCGACGAGGCCATCTCGTTTAGCTGCAATGCGGTGGTCGTCGGCAAGACCGTGATCTTGAACGACGGGGCGCCCAAGCTGGCCGCAGGACCTGGCGGCGCGGGGCTTCAGTGTTCGCCCGCTGGGTTTCTCCGAGTTCATCAAATCGGGCGGAAGCGCCAAGTGCCTGACGTTTCGTGTTGACGGCGAAGAAGCGGCGAGCTGGAAACAGAATCCGCGTACTCATAACGGTCGAGAGCCCAGAGACGAGCCTGATGACTCGATCTCTACATCGTGCGGCATGGGATCGCCGTGGAGCCGGGAACGCCGGGCATTCCGGACGACGAGCGGCCTTCTGACCGCCAAAGGTGAAAAGCGGATGCGGCAGATCGCCCGCGGACTGCGTCAGGCTTGATCTGAAGCTGGACCGGATCGTCACCAGCCCCTTGCCACGAGCCCGTGCGACGGCCGAGATCATCGCCGACGTGCTGGATGCACGGAAGAACTCGAGATATCGAACGTGCTCCAGACCGGCTCGGCGGCCGCGACGATCGAGCGCTGGCTGCGCGAGCGTACCGAAGAGCGGCTGATGATTGTCGGGCCACAACCCGACCTCTGAGCGACCTGGTTTCGCTGCTCGTCCTGGGGGCGATCCAGCCAGCCTTCTGCGACCTGAAAAAAGGGGGCATCGCAGCCCTCACGCGCACACCGGCCGCTTCGGGACCTGTACGAACTCAACTGGATCGCGCCGCCGCGGCTGATTCGGGGACTGATGAATGATCACGAAGACTGATTATGGATGTATTGTCTTATACTATTCGTTTCTGTGCTCACGTGTGCTTTACGTGGCCGTCTCACGCCCCCACGGCGGTTGCCGCGTGGCTGATCGGGCTGGTCTCGCAGAGCTCGAGCGCCATGTTCTGAAATTCGAGCTGCGAGCGGATGCTGGGCTCGCCCGGCTTGCGCGGGGGCGACTCGGCGGTAGGTTCCGTCGGCTTGCAGCTCGCGGGCCTTGACGTTGTCGGCCAGGACGACGCCCAGGATGCCGTCGACCAGCCGCCGCTTGAGCTGGGGATCTTCGATCGGGAACATGATCTCGACGCGCCGGCGGAAGTTGCGCGGCATCCAGTCGGCCGAGGCGAGGAAGACTTCCGGCTCATCGCCGTTCTGGAAATAAGAGATCCGCGAGTGCTCGAGGTATTTGTCGACGATGCTGATGACCCGGATATTGTCCGAGATGCCCGGCATCCCCGGCCGCAGGCAGCAGATGCCGCGGATGATCAGCTCGATCTGCACGCCCGCCTGCGAGGCCCGGTATAAGCAGCGCGATGATCTGCGGGATCGACCAGCGAATTCATCTTGGCGATGATCCGCGCGGGGCGGCCCGCCTCGGCGTGCGCGATCTCGCGTTCGATCAGGCCGCACAGCCGGCTCGACAGATGGCCGGGTGCGACGATCAGCTTGTTCCAGTCGTTGCTCTGCGAGTAGCCGGTCAGCAGGTTGAACAGCGCGCTGGCGTCTTCGCCGAACTCGGGCCGGCAGGTGAAGAAGCTCAGGTCGGTGTAATACCGCGCGGTGGTCGGGTTGTAGTTGCCCGTGGCCAGGTGAACGTACCGGCGGATGCCGTCGTGATCGCGGCGAACGACCAGCGACGCCTTGCAGTGGGTCTTGAGGCCGACGATTCCGTAGACGACGTGAACGCCGGCTTTCTGAAGCATGCGGGCCTTGTCGATGTTGTTTTCCTCGTCGAGCCGGGCCTGGAGCTCGACGAGTGCGGTCACCTGTTTCTGGTTTTCGGCCGCGCGCGCCAGCGCCGTGATGATCGGGTTGGCCTCGGCCGTGCGGTACAGGGTCATCTTGATGGCCAGCACCTGGGGATCTTCCGAAGCCTGCTCGATGAACTGCACGACCGAGCCAAACGACTCGTAGGGATGGTGAACCAGCAGGTCCTGGTCGCGGATGGCGGTGAAGATGCTCTTGCGTTTGGCCAGTGGGGCGGGCATCTGCGGCTCGAACGGCGGCTCTTTCAAGTCGCGAAACCCCTCGAGCTTGCACAGGGCCAAGAGGGCCGTCAGGTCGACCGGGCCCGGTGACCTTGTAGACGTCGCGATCTTCGAGCTCGAGTGCCGACGCCGAGAGCAACTGGACCAGAAAGTCTTCGTCGGCTCGCTCCGAGATCTCCAGCCGCACGGCCGCCCCCCACTTGCGCTGGCGCAGGGTTTCCTCGATCGTCGAGAGGAGGCTGCTCTTGACCTCGTTTTCCTGGATGGTCAGATCGCTGTTGCGCGTGACGCGAAACGCGACGCGCTCGGTGGTGCGGTAGCCGCCGAAAAGCGCATCGAGCCGTGGGCCGATCACGTCTTCGAGCAACACGAATCGCCGCTGGCCGTCCGCTTCGTCGGGCAGCGGAACCAGGCGGTTGAGCACCGCGCGGCACCTGAAGGACGGCGTAGCGCTTGCGTTCATGCGGCTCGTTGGACTCGATCCGCATGAGCAGGTTGAGGCTCTTGTTGTGCACGTGCGGAAACGGATGCGCCGGGTCGATGGCCAGCGGGGTCAAGACGGGGTAGACCTGGGTGTCGAAATAGTCGTCGAGATAACGCGGTCTGGCCGGGTGTCAGCTCTTGCGGCGTGCACACGCTGAATGCCGTGTTTGATCAGGAGCGGACGGATCTCGGCGAGCCACACTTCGTACATGCGGGCGACGAAGTCATGTGCGCGGCGGGTGATCTCGATCAGTTGGGCCAGCGGCCCCAGGCCGTCGGGCGGCGGGTCTTGCGGCTCGAGGTTTTCGTAGAGCTGGGCCTGGAGCCCGGCGACGCGGACCTCGAAAAACTCGTCGAGGTTCGATGCGCAGATCGCCAGAAACCGCAGCCGGTCGAGCAGCGGGTTGGATGGGTCGCGCGCTTCTTCGAGCACGCGCTCGTTGAAATCCAGCCAGCTCAGCTCGCGATTGATGAACCAGCTTGGGTCGAGGACCGCGCGCCGCCGGAGCTCCGCCGCCGCGGCTGTGACCGCCTGACCGTTTACTTGAGTTGTGGGCATGACCATGCGCTCCGCCGCGGTCTCACTCTCGGCCACCAGGCTGGGTCCGGCTCGGAACCTGGCAGCAAGACGGCTCGCGGAAGGTTCGATGAAACGACGATTCCGATCGATCAGCCGCGCTTTCGGGAAGAACGCGCCGGTCGAACGAGCTGGACGGAGAACCTTCAGGTTGCGGGCGTCGAGGTCCTCTCCGTCTTCGATTCCCTTGGGTGTCTCCAGGATCATCGGCAGGTCCCGGAAACGGGAATCGTTGACCAGGTGCCGAAACGGTTCGAGCCCCATCTGCCCCGCCCCGATACCCGCGTGGCGGTCGACGCGGCTGCCCCACTCGCGACAACTATCGTTCAAATGCCAGACGCGCAGGCTTCGCAGCCCCACGGACCGGCCGAGCCGGTCGATCGTTTCATCGTACTCCTCCGGCGTCCCCATGTGAATAGCCCGCCGCGAAAATATGGCAGGTATCCACGCACACGCCGAGACGCTCGGGGTGCGCCACGCGCTGGAGGATATCCTGGAGATGCTCGAAGCGATAGCCCAGGTTCGTCCCCTGGCCGGCGGTCGTCTCCAGGTCGATCGTCACGGCCAGGCCCGCGGTGCGGCGGTGAACCTCGATCGAGGGCCCGGGCGATCCGCGCCAGCCCGGCTTCCTCCCCCTCACCCATGTGCGAGCCGGGATGAACGACCAGGTCGGCGATGCCGAGCAAGCTCGCAGCGCTCGACCTCGACCGTCATCGCGTCGATCGACTTCTGCCACAGGGCATCGTCGGGACTTCCCAGATTGATCAGATACGAGGTGTGGGCCACCGGGTCGATGATTCCCGTCTCGTCGAGGGCGAGTCGAAAGGCCGCGACGTGCTCGGCCGATAGCGGCGGGGCGTTCCACTGGTTGTTGTTCTTGGTGAAGAGCTGAACGGTCTGCGAAGCTCGACGGCCTGCGCGGCCCGGACCGCGCGGTCGCAGCCGCCGGCGATCGACATGTGAGCGCCGAACTTGCGGGGAAGCGATTTCGGCTCATTTTCACGTCGCTGCCGCTGTCGAGCCATCGGCCGATCAGCTCCTTATCTGGACGATATCGTGCGGAAATCCGTCACTTGCGGACGGCGGTGATTCGATTCTACAATGAAACTGGTGCTTGCCAACTCAGGGAGGTGGCGGGAGTAACGCCATGGGATTGCTGATCGGCTCCGGCATCCTGTCTGTTTGTGTCTTCGTGGCCTGGATGGTCTTGCGGCGGCCGCTCCGCCAGATCGTCGAGGACGTGCACGTCGACCATGCGCGCGCTTGTTTCACCAGCAACGAGAATGGCTGGAAGCCCGGTTCATCTCGGCCCTCGGCCAAGTTCGATCCGGCCGAGGGCCAGCGGTGGGAGGCGGCCCAGTGGCACGACGAGGTTCTCTGGGCACGCGACCGGCAGACGCGCTGCCTGCTGGCCTTGGTCTGCGTCCACTTCGAGCCCGGCCCGTTTGACGAGTTTCCAGGCACGAAGGCACGCCACGGCGCTCTTCGAGTTTCGCAAGGGCCAATGGTGCGTCGAGGGCAAGAGCCTGGACGAGATGCGGCCCGACGAGGCGGTCGGCCGCGATCCAGCGTTCGAAGAAGTCGTCGTCACGCAGCCCCATCCGCGCCGGGTCGGCTGAATCGTCGTGCACGATCGACGCCGAAAGCCGGCCGCCGGCCGCGATCTTGGTTGCATCGGCGTGTCATTCGTGGGTCTTATCGTGCGTCACGGCCCTGAGCTTGATGTATTCTTCGAGCGAGAAGTTGTCGGAGCGGCAGATTTCCAGGAGCGGCCGCTCGCGGCTCTCGACCTCGACGCACGCTTCGGCCAGTCGAGGCGCGACCTCATGGGGGATCAGGCAGACGCCGTGCTTGTCGGCGTGGAGCAGGTCGCCGCTGTTGATCTCGACTCCGCCGATCATGACCGGCGAGCCGAAATCGACCAGGCGCACATAGGCATGGCTGACGCACGGGTTCAAGCCGAAGAGCTGAAAGCCGAGCGCCTCGACCTCGTCGAGGTCGCGCGGGCAGCCGCTGGTGATATGTCCGACGCAGCCGAGCTTCTGGTGGATCGTCGCCGTGACCTCGCCAAACTGGGCACCCAGCCCCGGCGGCTCGTCCAGGTCCCAGCCGACCGCGATCTTGGGGCCGGGCACCGAGGCGACGTACCGCAGATAGTCGCCCAGCAGGTCGACCGTGGTTTCCGTCAGCTCGGGCTTGCGAGGCCCGCGTTCGCGAAGTCACCGCATAGCCGACGATCGGGCCCAGGTTGGGAAGCAGGCAGCGGATCGTGTGGGGCAAAAAGCCGAGGTGCCGCGGCCGGACGTCGAAGAGCTCGATCGCGTTGGAGATCGTCGGCGTGTTGTATCGCCGCAATGCAGTCCAGCTCGGCGGCGGTCAGAATCGGTGTCGACATGCATCGATTTCCTCTGGGTCGTGTGCGGAACGTTTCGCAGCGATCGACGAGCCAGCATAACGGCGGTCTCGCGTCGAGAAAAGAGTGCAGACAGGCAGCCGGGAATCGTCCGGCTTGGCCCATCCGGTGGGAAACGATAGTCTGGAGGGTCGTGATTCCACTTGGTGTCGGCCTCGGTTTTGGAGCGATCGCGCGCGTGCAACCGGCCCAAGTCTTTACATACTGGCGAACACCGTCGACTTCATGCTGGATTTGCTTCCATGGCCGATTCCAACGTCAATCCACCCCTCAATCGAACCGGCACGGCTCCGACGTCCAGGGCCGGACAACAGTCGCTCGGACATGGACGACGCGGCCGACGCCGCGCTCGAAGCGGAACTCGCCAAGCGATCGGACGAGCCGAGCCGCTCGACGTTCCGTTCAAGCGGCAGTGGGACGCCGGACTGGAAGCCGAGCTCGAGGCCGCTCTTGCCGGTTTCGATGCGGCGAGCTTCGAGGTCGCGTCGCCCCGCGTCCGGCCAGTCGGCTGGCGCCGCGGAACCGGCGACAGCGATCGCGGCCAGGAAGGCCGGCCCGGGAGCACGCACGGGCAAAGTGATCGGCGTGCGCGGCAAGTGCGTCTTCGTCGACCTGGGGGGCAAGAGCGAAGGGATCATCTGCCGGTCACCGAGTTTGAAGAAGGCAACTTGCCCGCGCCGGGCTCGACCATCGAGGTCGTCGTCGAACGGTTCGATCCCGAGGAAGGCGTTCAGATCCTCCGGCTCAAGGGGTGCCGCGATCGAAGCCGACTGGAGCAACCTCAAGAAAGGGCGTGACCGTCGAGGCACGGGCGACCAAGACCGTCAAGGGGGGCCTCGAGGTCGACGTCGACGGCATCCGCGGCTTCCTGCCGATCAGCCAGATCGACCTGTCGCGGGTTGACGATGCGGCATCCTACGTCAACCAGAAATTCAAGGCCATCGTCACCGAGGCCAATCAGCGCGAGAAAAACCTGGTGATCTCGCGCCGCGAGCTGCTTGGAACAAGAACGTGCCGAACAGCGCGAGAAGACCTGGGCCACGCTCGAAGAGGGCCAGATGCGCGATGGCGTCGTCCGGTCGATCAAAGACTTCGGCGCGTTCGTCGACCTGGGCGGCGTCGACGGGCTGCTTGCCGATCGGCGAGATGAGCTGGTCGCGCGTCTCCAAGGTCGACGAGATGGTCAAGATCGGCGACCAGGTCAAGGTCAAGGTGCTCAAGATCGACCGGACGGCGCGCAAGCTGACGCTCGGCCTGAAGCAGCTCACCCCCAGCCCCTGGGAAGCCGCCGCCCGATAAATATCCCCGCGGCATGATGGTCAAGGGAAAGGTCTCCAAGATCATGGACTTCGGCGCGTTCGTCGAGCTCGAGCCGGGGATCGAGGGCTTGATCCATATCTCCGAGCTGTCGCCGACCCGGGTGCGCAGGGTCGTCGATATCGTCAAGCCCGCGCAGGAGGTCGAGGTGCGCATCCTCAAGGTCGAGCCCGAAGTCAAGAGGATCGCGCTCTCCCTGTTGCCCGCCAAGGGGACGCCCGATTGTCGAGGAAGAAGAGGATGCCGACGATGAGGAAGCTCCGCGGCCTCCTGAGCCCGAGCCCAAGATCCCCTTGAAAGGAGGGCTCGGCGACCGCGAGCGACGAAGCAACCGCTGACTTCAATCGCGGGCAACTGGATGACAGACGAACTCGCCGAATCATCGTCTTCGGTCGGGATGAGCAACATGCCCGAGTTGTCGAGCCTCAATCCAACCGTGCGGTTTACCGGTCTTGCCGGGACTTACGCCAAGTACAGGCCAAGCTACCCTGCCCACGGCATCGAGTTTGTCATGGCTCGGTGCGGTCTGAGGAGCCAGTCTCTGCTGGTCGATGTGGGCTGTGGCACCGGGATCGCCTCACGGTTGTTCGCGGTGCGTGGTATTAAGGTGGTTGGCATCGAGCCCAATACCGAGATGCGCTGCGCCGCCGCCGTGGAGGAACCGGCTGCCGATGCAGGTGGGCCACGTGTGACCTATCGTGCAGGTCGGGCGGAATCCACCGGCCTTGAGGCAGAAATTGCTGATGCGGTTCTATCAGCGCAGGCATTTCACTGGTTCGAGCCAGTCGCGACACTTGCTGAGTTCCATCGAATCTTGAAGCCGGATGGCTGGGTCGTCCTGATGTGGAACGAGCGCGACGAAGAAGATCCAATGACCGCGGCTTATGGAGCGGTGATCCGCACAGCGACCGATTCCGCGGCCATCGAGGGCCGACGTCAGACGCGGTCCGGCGATAGCCTGCGCACCAGCCCGCTCTTCCGCCATGCCGAGCAGATCACTTTCCACAATCAGCAGGTTCTCGACGAAGAAGGATTGCTCGGTCGCGCTTTCTCCGTCTCGTACGCCCCTCGTGCCGTCGATGACAAAAAGACCTGGGTCGATCGGCTCAAGACCGTATTTCATCAGCACCAGCAAGATGGGACGGTCGTGCTCCGCTACCGCACGTCGATTTATTTGGCTCGGCGAAATAGCACGTGAACTGGAAGAGGCGGCACCTGAGAGCGGCGAGTTTCAATCGCCGATGAAAATCACCTCGATGGCGGGCGGACCGACGTTGAGCTCGCTCGCGAGCGAAGGATTGGTTTGGGATGCGCTGCTCAGCCGACGTCGCAACGTCCGGATTGTCGAGCATGAAAGCCCGACGGCGAAAAACGCGACAACAATGTTCCATCCTGCTACGTCCAAGAGAGTCTCTGGGACATTGAAGGATGTCCTTGTGACGAGCAGCGCGAGCAAGGTATTCGCGGGCTGCAAAATGAAAACCACAACGGTGGCGAGTCCTACCATGATCGCGAGGACTCGCCCGGACCACTTGGTCGCGACGCTCAGTCCCAGACCCACGCCGATCGCCGCGGCGCCATGAACCAGAATCGTAATAAGCAATAAAGCGGAGATCACCAACCGCTGCCCGAGTCGCACGTCGCTGGCGGACGCAGTGTTCGTCTTGGCCAAAACGTATGAGTCAATGACCTGGTTGCCCGCGGAGTCTGTTGTGTAGTGTGGTTCGTAAACCGGCGCCTTGCGGGCCGTGGCCAACGCCAGCGCGAGAACCGCCGGGCCGATCGCCAACAGCAAGACCAGGCAGAATGATTTCCACGATCGACCTAACACGAAGTTCCGTGCGGACACGCTCGGGGCCAACGCGCCCCCAAGAGCGCTGGCATGACGTAGCGACTTCGCCGACTCGACAGCGACGAGCACCAGACCGATGACGACCATGAGGAAATAAGCCGTAATTCCGAACGATATTGGCCAACTGAGCGGCTCCGGCTCGACCCCCTCGATCCAACAATCGATGGCTCCAACAAGAGAGCCCGCACCAATCATCCCCGCCAAAATCATGAACACGACGAACCGTACCGAAACGCGCTGGCGTTGGTCAGGAATTCGGTCGAAGCAGCCGTCGAATGTCCAAACGGTTAGCCAAAGTAGTCCCATTGCGAAGACAAAGACCTCGACGGCCCAGAACGTGCCGGACCAGAGAACCTCTCCCGCAAATCCATAGGTCCGACTGGTTAAGAGGTTGACGAACAAGACGCAAGTCACGACGGGGCTGAGGCCAGCAAGGAGCCGGCCCGGCTCCGGTTTGAACGGGATCGACATAACAATCGGCCAGGCCGCAGTGACCAGGACGAACGAGCCGACGCTCGTGGCAATCGCCCGGCTCTGGCGCTTGATCCAGACAGCCATGGCCAGTCCGGCACTCGTGATCAGCGCCCGTGTGCAATGATGGTCGCGATGACGACGCCGACACCATAGCACCGGCCAATCACCGTGATCCTTCGATAGAAATCGGGAGATAGGCCGGGCCCAGGTGAAAGCGTTGCGTTTGAGCCCGCCGTGCCCATGGCGAGCGCCATCAATCCAGGGCAAATGGCCATGAGCGCCACCAGGCGGAACGTGCCCAGCCATTTGCCGATCACGATCTCTCGGGTGGTGAGTGTCGTGACAGCCAGGATGTCCAAGCTGCCCCGCTGCCGCTCTTCGGCCATCGAGGTCGGCGCGATGGCAGCCAGCGTCAGCAATCCGAAGATCGGATGCAGGACGTAAGCGAACACGCCGGCGATCTCCCAAGTGGCATTCCTTGGGCCCATTTCCACCCCGTTATTCCAGAACGCGACGGCACCGACGATGCAAAGGGCCCCGGTCGTTCCCATCAGGAGAGTGAGGATGGCCGTCATCCAGCGCGAAGGTCGCGAACGATGCGACTCGCGCCAGAGCACCGGATTGCGGTCAAGTGAAGGACCAGGTAACCATCGCGACACTCGGCCGAGGGGACCGATTCCGAGCCCCTTCCTCGTTTCGGCCGATCCGCGGCGAGCTACGGGACGAGTCCGCCAAATCGCCAGCAGCGTCAGCAGCGTAGAGACCGACAACGCGACGCCGAAGAAACCGAGATAATCCCAGAGTTGAAGCTTACCGGGGTCAGCATAGGGTGCGAACGCCACATAGAACGGGTTGGGGAGGAGGGCCCAGTGTGCAGGTGGGCCCGTCCACTTTGTCATCGACAAGAAGTACCAGATCGGCCAGAGAAGGATGCCCAGTATAAACACAGTATAAGTCGCCAGAATGACTTCGTGCGATTTCCTGGCCCACACCGACAGGGCCAGGGCCGTCGCGCAACCAAGTACGGCCACGGCCAGGATGATCGCGAACGCCAACGTCAGCGCGATCGGATCGATCCCACCTAAGAGCGAGCTGATCGCCATGACGGGCCAGGTACACGCGACCAGGCCAAATACCGGCAAGAGCCGCGCGGCCAGCTTGCCCAGCACGATCTCCGTGTCCGACAGGTCGGTCATGAGCATGTGCGCCAGCGTGCCGCGGGCACGGTCGATGCAGATTGCTCCGGCCGTCGCCGCCGGAGCCGCCAGTATCACGAGTGCCAATTCGACCCCGATCATCGCGATGAAATAGGCTATGCCCAGGTTGGCGTAATCGGCGCCGAGTCTCCGTTCGTCTCGCCCGACGTCGCGATGGTACCCATCGCGAACAAGAGCACCGCGACCCCCACCGATCGAAGCGCGTACGTCTGCCATCGCCGTGAGTTGGCCAAGCAATCGTAGATGAAGACCGGCCCCAGCCCCACACGCATCGAGTGACCTCCCGCGCAGCCTTGCCATTTCCGTGGCGACCGGCGTATCAAGCCTGTCATCAACGACAATAGTACGCAAGAGAGGGCCAACCAGCCCATCACCGGCGCGCATCATGATGGTGGCTACGCCGAATCCATGATCGCGATTCCGAGCGAGCGACACATTGCTCAATCCGACAGTGATCGTGGAGGTCCTTTCGGCATCGACCGAATCTTACGACCGCGGCGAAAAGTTCATGCACTATCGTCGCTTGGAATCGCTACGGGAATACGTGCTCGTTGCGCAGGATAAGGCGATTGTGGAGCGGTACACCCGACAGGGAGATGAGTGGCTCCTCACCGAGTTGCGCCAGTTGGATCAGTCGTTGCAGCTTGCCTCGATCGGCTGCGACGTTCCATTGCGCGAGATCTACGCAAGAATCGAATTCCCTTCGAAAGACACGGCCAGTGCCTGAGATCGGCGCCGATCCCATTGCGGCGCCTAAACGTCGCCGACCAGCCGCAGTTGGTTCCTGGCCTTGATCTTAACCGCCTCATGGCTTTGCGTGGCTCGGCTCGGCCTTGAGATAACGATCGAGGAAGCCAAACGTCTCGTTGACGGTCCGCGCCATCTCGGCCCCTCCCCAGCCGTGCTCGGCGCCGAGAATAAGCTCAACACGGCCGGGAACACCTGCCGAATTCATCGCGTCGGCCAACTTGATCGCCTGGCTGAATGGGACCAGCGGATCTTTAGTTCCTTGAAACGTCAGGACTGGCGCATCGTCCTTGGACACAAAGGTCAGCGGCGAGGCCTTGGCCGCGGCATCAGGTCGATCTTGCGGCGAACCTCCGAGGAAGTCCTTGACCCATGGCTTGCAGATCTCGGGGATGTCCTTGGCGGCCAGGTCCGTCGGCCCGAAGTAATTGACGACTGCCTTGACGCGGCTGTCGGGAGCACCCGCGGATACATCGCCCTCCAGGCCGTCGGTCGGACTCGTGAGGCCCAACATCATGGCGAGATGCCCTCCCGCCGAAAAGCCCATCGCGCCGATTCGATCAGGGTCGATCTTGTATTTTTTCGCGTTCGACTTCAGCCAGCGAACAGCGGCTTTCACGTCGTGGATTTGCGCCGGGAAACGCATCCTTGCGGACAAAAACGATACTGCGGTGAGATCGCGACGTATCCGTGCTCGACGAACTGCGGCAAGATCGGCCGTACGTCGGCTTTGTTCCCCTGGCGCCAGGCCCCACCGTGGATTACGACCACAGCCGGAAACGGTCCATCACCCTCGGCCGGACGAGCAACATCAAGTTTAAGCTCCTTCGAGCCAACCTTGTTATAGGCGATGTCTTGATCGATCGTCACCTTCGGGGGCGCGGCTTCGGCCGCGACCACCGAGATCACGCTAACACATACTGTCAGAGCGCCGATCTTCAATCGCAACGAGCAGATCATGGTGCGAATTCTCCGACTAAAACCACAACGCTTTGTCCACAACGTTGATGAGTGGCTCGCCACGAGCAAACCGGCCCACGTTTTCAACCAGCACCGCCAGGTGCCGCTCGGCGATGACGGGTGAGTAGCCGGCAGTATGCGGAGTCAAGATGACGTTGGGAAAATCCCAGAGCGGATGGTCGGCGGGCAAGGGCTCGATTTCGTAGACATCGAGTGCAGCGCCAGCGAGTTTGCCGGCTTGCAATGCGGCAACCAGGTCGTCGAGCACCACGATCGCACCGCGGCCGATGTTGATCAGATAGCTGCTGGGACGAAGATGGGCCAGAGTCGCGGCTTGGAATAAACCAGCCGTCTCCGGCGTGTGGGGCGCGGCGATCACGGCGAAGTCGCTGAAAGCGAGCAGATCGGCGAGCCGATCCATCCCTGCGACCGACTGCACCCCTTCGGGAGCTCGAACCCGGTCGGGATAGCGGTCCACGCCGCGTACCGTCATCCCAAAGCTCAGGGCCCGCCGCGCGATTTCACAGCCGATCGCCC
This sequence comes from uncultured Isosphaeraceae bacterium, assembly GCA_963850935.1. Classification (GTDB taxonomy): domain Bacteria; phylum Planctomycetota; class Planctomycetia; order Isosphaerales; family Isosphaeraceae; genus CAWFRS01. The sequence goes on along the minus strand of CAWKNT010000016.1, from coordinate 273,226 downwards.
CCATGCCGATGATCCCCATGGTGGCGCGGGGAAGATAGATCGTTGCGCGGTCCATCGCGTTAACCGTTCCGGGACCGGTCACGTTGTTTACCCGTTCCGCCTCGCCGCCGATAGGCTCGTAGCGATGCTCGACCTGGCGGCGAAGATACGTATGCAGGTTGCGTGCAAAACAGATCACGTATCCCATCACCTGGTCGGCGATCACGTCGCCGAAGAGGCCGCGAGCGTTGGTGAGTACACAGGGGTGCTTCACCAGCTCGGGAAACATGTAGTGCTCGAGACTGGCTGTGAAGGATTGCATCCAGCGCAGACGGTCTGCCCGCGCCAGCATGGTGGGAGTCATCTTGCCCAGCAAGGCGTCCGCACCGGGCATGGCGGCTTCGGCCTCCGCAGACGTGGCCGCGTTGACGCATTCCAGAGCGGGGGCGGCCCGCTTGCAACGCCTCGAGCCGTTCCGACTCGACAGCCGGGAAGATCACGAGTTTCATCAGGGGAATTCTCGCAAGTACGATTCGAACTCGCACTGAACGACCGATTCAAGGCACGCTATTGTGATCGACGAATCTGGTCCGTGCCAGGTGGTAGGAGCGGCTTAAGCGACGCCCATCAGTGCGTCGCAATCGACGTCTTTCGGCCGCTGGGCTTTCGACAGAGGTTAGAAAGGTGATCGGCTATTTGCTTGGCCCCGTCGGCCGGGACGCGGGCCGGGCCCGGCTTGATCGAGAGCGCCGTCTCAAGCGCGATCGAGCTTGAGCGCGCGAAAGTCGCGCGATGAGATCGGCACGCCGCCCCCCCATGCCCGCAAGGCCTGGTCGAGCGAGCGAAATTCGGCGAATCCTGTCCGGGGAGGATAGATCATCGGCGTGCCGCGGGCCATCGCCTCGCAAACGGTCCCGTAGCCGGCCTTGGCGACGATGGCATCACTCGAGGCAATGAGATCGCCCCCAGGCCACTCGGCCGACGGAACGACGTGGAAATTGGCAGGATTACCGGCAGGCGCTGGCGTAGTAACCCACGAAATGGACGTTGTCGCGGGCGAATCGCTCCAAACGCGACCAATCGAGGTCGTTCTGGCCGTAGCGGCCGATGTAGATGTAAACCAACTTGTCGGTCCGTCTTCAAGCGCAGGAGCCGGCGCAGCTCGCGCTCCGGTCGAATCCCTGGTTGACGACCATGCCCGCGTCGATCACAGGTGACAACCACGACATGCTCATGGCGGGCTCGACCCGGAAAGTCGCCGTCGCCTGGCGATAACACGTGCGCAGGTCGGCGACAAACCGCATCCACTCGCCGCCCTGTGCCCGTGCATAAGGCGCGTAGATGTCGGCCCAGGTGAAATTGCTCATGAGAAAGCCAGGCAGCTCAGCACGCCGAGCGGCAACCAGTGGAACGGCGGGAGCGTCGCAGAGAACGGCGGCCGGTGCCCGCTTCTTTCAGTTTCGAGACCTGTTCATCGAGTTGAGCCATCGCCTGGGCATGTAACTCGCTCGCCAGTTCGAGTGTCGCCGCCGGGTCCGTGGCGGCGCTGTCGCCTGGGGGATTGACCGCCCCCACATCCGAGACGTAATGCTCGAGCTCAGCAGGCCGTTTCAGCCGCTCGCGCCAATTCTCGAACAGATTCGAGTGCGACCGGATCAAGAGCGGCACGTCGGCAGGTACGCGGTTGAGCACCGCAACGGTCCGGTTCATGTGGCCGAAACCATGGCTCGTCACGTAGACGGCCAGTCCACCCCCCTCGCGTTGGCGACGGTCGCTCATTGCGCCGTCGCCTCAGGAGATAAGGTAAGTACCGCAGCAACCGGATGCAGCCCTCGTGCGCCAGATTCGATTCGCGCTGCCGGCTCGAGGCGCAAAAAACGGGGCTCCGGCGACGGGCGTTTGGCGCGGCTGGCCCAGTAGATGCCACCCAGCGTAAGTGCTGCGCCCGCGACGAGTGCCGGCGTAAGTTCTTCTCCAAAAAGCCACATGCCCCAAACAATCGTCAGCACGGGATTGGCATTGCTGAATGTCGCGACCTGGCTCGCATCGAAGCGACGCAACGACAGGTTCTGAAAGGCCCATCCAAGTGGCGTGATCACCAGACCCAAGACCGCCAGCGCCACCCACGCCGACCGCGAGACCGGTGCAAAACTAGCCAAGCCCGGCCAGCTCCAGACCGCGATGGGAAGTGAAAGCAAGCAGCCGACCAAAACCGTCGCGGCGACGGCCGGCATCGCACCGTGCTTGGCGACGAGCGGCTTGCTGATCGCGATATAAGCTCCCCACGACGATACCGCGCCCACCAGCAAGAGGTCGGCGAGCACGATTGCGCGGACCTCAGCGGGTGATCCGTTCGCAGCGCCCCAGAAGTTGCCGATAGCGATCACGACAATGCCCGCGACGCTCGCCAGCACGCCCCAGAGCCGCCCGCGGTCCGGCTTCTCGATTCTCAGTGACCATGCCAGCAACAAGACGACGAGCGGGCAGGTCGCGTAGAAAATTCCGACGTGCGAAGTCGGGCCCAGGCGAGTCGCGCTCAAAAAGAAGCCCTGATTGATCGGAACGCACAGCGCTGCGCTGACGAGCAAAAGCAGCGCATCTTCCCGGACCATCCGCCGTAGTACTCCCCGGCCCATCACCCATGGCAGCAAGCACAGGCCAGCCAAGCCGAATCGTAACGCTGGAACGAGTGAGACCGGCAGTTCCGCGACGGCAAACTTGGCGGCTGCCGCGGTCGTGGATCCCAATAGAACCATAAGTGCTACATAGACATAGGCGCGAAGATCGACAGCCTCGGAACTTGGTTTGGCCGCGTGTGTATCCTTCTGATCGTTCGTTACTATATTGCATGCGCTGTGCTTAAGCGCACTCGCCTGTAACCCCGTCCGTCGATCGTCGCGAACCGTCATCTTCTTGCCTTCGTCTCTTCGTTTTTCAAATCTGTAAAGCTACATCATTGCCATTCACCACGATTCATCCTAGTTCAAACGGCAAGTGCTGTTGGATGTTTGATCGCGCGCGTTGTCGCCGAACTTGCTTCCAGCCCGACACCTGCGAGCGAGCGCGGGTTCGTCGCCGATTTATTGCGTAGATTGCCTTCGCTCGGGCGATGGTATACACTAATGATAGATATCGCAAGGAGAGAACGGCTATGAACGAAAGCGGCGTTGCCAAGATTTTCATGCACGGGCGAAGCCAGGCGGTTCGTCTGCCCTTGGCGTTTCGCTTGCCCGGAGACCGTGTGCGTGTCCGGCGCGTCGCGGGCGGTATTTTACTTGAGCCGATGGTGACGGACGTCGATGCGTGGTTCAGAGAATTAGACCGCTTTGCCGAGGTCCCATTCATGGAGGAGGGCCGTCAACAACCGCCAATGCCCGAGTCGGAGAACCTGTTCGATTGACCTACATCCTGGATACCAATGTGGTCGTTGCCCTTTTGCGGAACAAGCCGGCCATTGTGCGCGAGCGGTTTCGAGGCGCGGTATCGGATGGTGGATTGATCATCATTTCATCGATCGTCTTATTCGAGCTATGGTATGGTGTCGCGTGCAGCGAACGCCGCCAGGAAAACACTGAGCGGCTGCGTGTATTTCTTTCCGGTATCAACAGCGTCCAACCTTTCGAAGAGGGGGACGCGTCGATAGCCGGTGAACTGCGCCGCACTGGAAAAGAGCGGTACATCGATCGGTCCATACGACCTGTTGATCGCTGCCCAGGCGCTCAGGGCGGGTGCGAAGCTTGTCACCGCGAACGTCGGGGAATTCGCCCGTGTTAACGGTCTCCTATGGGAGGACTGGAGCGTCGAACCATGATTGTAAAATGTCGAGGAGGATCAAAGTTGGGCGTTTTCCTGCTCGCCGTAGATGGTCTCTCGACTGTCGTCGAGAACGAACCCTCGGGGATAGCGGCCGGCCCGGCTTTCGGCGTCCTGCTTCCAGGCATCGAGCTCGGCGTGCCATGCGTCGCCAGCCAAGGGTAGCGGCGGCTCAGGCGCGGAGGGACCGGTCGCAGCGAGCTCGTCAAGAGCCGGCCCGACGAGGTCATCAACAGAGATGTTCAGAGCGGCGGCTCTCGCGGCGAGCCGTTGAAAGGTGTCTTCCGGGACAGTTAGTTGACGCATTGGGTTCTCCCATCGAAGGCAACGTTCGTAATGCCACCACGGCCTGACGACGGATGTCCATTTGGGTTGACACAGATCCGCGTGGGTAGATCAATCTCACCACAATTCCAGCGGGGGGCGAAATCGGCTTGATTGGCAGCGAGAAACCGTGGTTCGGCGCTGCGATATCCCCCGTCGTGGCAGGTCGATCCTGTCCTGGGTGCCAAACTGACTGGACCACAGCTCTCTCCTCACCACTTTCTATTCTCTACTTTCTGGCCGGCACGGCCCGCGACAGTTCGATCCGATCCACAATTCATGATCGTGTTATTAAACCTGACAACCTGGCAGGATGCTTATCCATCACCAACAAGCCGTCGACGGTCACCGCCACGATTTCCGCGCTAAACAAGCTGCGAAACTGTTTCGCCCGCCGGCCGGAGTTACGTATTGTGTCACCCGATCCTGCGTCCTCCGATCCTGTGTCCCCCGATCCCGAAAGTGAATCGCACTGAAACTCAACCGCACACGGAGTCCGAAGGTCATAGCTCGGTCCCTGATTGTCTGGCCCATTGATGCATCGTAGGATCGATGCCGCAGGCAGTCATTGTCGGAGCCTTGGAGGGGCGGGCTGCCTCATTTGATGAGCGGCAGTCGGGAGCGATCGCAGGCTTCATCATCGGGCGCGCCCTCCGAATTGAGTGAACGATGGCGGCTTTGCCAATAGATGTGATGCAGGCGATTCACCAAGCGGGTGATCTATATTATCGCCTTGTGCTGCTGGCCGGTCCCCAGAATACAGGGAAAACTGCAATCCTCCAGGCGCTCGCCAAGGAGAACCGGTTCCCTCTCATCAACGTGAATCTTCAACTCTGCAAAGGAATGCTCGAACTAACTCGGAACCAGCGAACGAGGCACGTCGAACGCCTGTTCAAAGACGTGGTCGGCACGGGGGTCGGCGATGTCGTGCTGCTCGACAACCTGGAGATCCTCTTCGATCCCGGACTGGAAGTCGAGCCGCTTCGGCTCCTTCTGAATGCGAGCCGCAACCTGACGCTCGTGGCATCCTGGAACGGCACGTTCAGGGACGGGACCTTGACCTACGCCGAGCCGGGCATCCCGAGTTCGCGCAGTACAAGCAGGTCGAGGCCCTCGTGGTACGCCTCGACCACGATGGCCAAAACGCATAAGCGAGCATCGCCATGAAATACAGCGATCTGGTCAACTTCGAGCCGATCGAGTCCGTCATCCAGCTTGAGCAGGCGGACTCGCCGGACGCCGTTCGGCAACTTGTCCAGACCTTCGTGATCTCAGACGCGGATGGCCGAGCAGATCTGCGCGATCTGGTGATCCCCAATCTTCAGTTTCGAAACGCCCGCCGACAACAAGGGCGTCCTCGTCGTCGGCAACTACGGCACAGGTAAGAGCCACCTGCTGTCGCTCATCTCCGGCTTGGCCGAACACGCCGACATGGCGAAGCTCGTCAGAAGACAAGGACGTGGCGAAGGCGGCGAAAGCCATCTCCGGCAAGTTCAAGGTGATCCGCCTTGAAATTCCCGTCGACCAAGAAGAGCCTGCGCAACATCATCTGCGGCCGGACTCGAAGACTTCCTGGCGTGACGAGGGGATTGTCCTTCAGCTTCCCGACCGACGACCAGGTGGACAGCAACAAGGACGACCTGTCCACCATGATGGCGCAGTTCAACGAGAAGTACCCGAACCACGGGCTGCTCCTCGTCGTGGACGAGCTGCTCGACTACCTGCGGTCACGCAAACAGCACGACCTGATCCTCGACCTCGGCTTCCTGCGGGAGATCGGCGAGGTCTGCAAGCTGATCCGCTTCCGCTTCATCGCCGGGCTTGCAGGAGAGCCTGTTCGACAACCCGAAGTTCCAGTTCGTCGCCGAGAGCCTGCTGCCGGGTGAAGGACCGGTTCGAGCAGCTTCCGCATCGTCCGGCAGGACGTGGCCTACGTCGTCTCCGAGCGGTTGCTGACCAAGACCGACGAGCAGAGGGCCAAGATTCGGGAGCACCTTCAGAAGTTCACCCCGCTCTATGGCGGCATGGCCGAACGGCTCGAAGAGTTCGTGCGCGCTCTTCCCGGTCCATCCCGACCTACCTTGAAGTCTTCGAGGCCATCTCGATCGCCGAGAAGCGGGAAGTGCTGAAGACCCTCAGCGCCGAGATCAAGCGGCTGCTCAACGAGGATGTCCCGCCGGACCAGCCGGGGCTCATCAGCTACGACTCGTACTGGGACGTCTCTGCAGGGCAACGCCGTCCTGCGGTCGATCCCCGAAATCCGGGAAGTCATCGACGTGAGCAAGGTCGTCGAGAACCGCATTCAGCAAGCCTTCACCCGCAAGGCGCTTCAAGCCGATGGCCCTGCGGATCATCCACGGCCTGTCGATCCATCGACTCACGACCGACGACATCCGCGCCAAGATCGGCCCGACCGCCGAAGAGCTTCAGAACGGCCTGTGCCTGTTCGCCACGATCCCGGAGAAGACCAGTGATTTCCTGCGGACCACCGTGGAGTCCTGCCTCAAGGAAATCATGAAGACGATGAGCGGTCAGTTCATCACGCACAACACCGACAACGACCAGTATTACCTCGACCTGCAGAAGACCATCGACCACGACGCCAAGATCCAGGACAAGGCCGACACGCTCTCCGACTCCCAACTCGACCAATACTACTTCGACGCCCTGACCCGTGTGCTGGAATGTGACCGATCAGACCTACGTCCGGGGCTACCAGATCTGGGAGCACGAGATCGAGTGGCGGGAACACAAGATCACCCGCCGGGGCTACCTCTTCTTCGGCGCCCCCAACGAGCGGTCCACGGCCCAGCCGCCTCGGGACTTCTACCTCTACTTCCTCCAGCCCTTCGAGCCGCCGCATTTCGAGACCAGAAGCTCGCCGACGAGGTCTTCTTCAAGCTGACCCACAGAGACAAACCGTTCCAGGACACCCTTCGGCTCTACGCAGGTGCCAGGGAAATGGCGGCGTCGGCCAGCAGCGGCACGAAGAAGGTCTACGAGGACAAGGCGGACGGCTTCCTCAAGACGCTCGTGGCCTGGCTGCGGCAGAACATGCTGACCTCGTTCGAGGTCGTCCACCAGGGCGTTCCCAAGAAGATGGTCGAATGGCTCAAGGGCCACCGGACGGGCAACTGCCACGGTGCGGGATCTCCTGGAACTGACCGGCTCGACTCTGCCTCGCCGCCTGCTTCGAGGATCGCTACCCGGACTACCCGACGTTCACGTCGAAGCTGACCGCCAGCAATCTCAAGCAGCCCACCGAGGACGTGATCCGCTGGCTGGCGGGTGGAGTCAAGAACCAGCTCGCCACCGCCGTCCTGGACGGCCTGGAACTGCTCGACGGCGACAAGCTGAAGCCGCACCACTCCCGCTACGCCAAGGTCGTCACCGGACAAGCTGGACGGCGAAGCCCCCCGGTCAGGTCGTCAACCGGAAGGAACTCATCACCGTCAAGAACGACGTGGAGATCGAGAGCCAGTACCAGCTTGAGCCAGAGTTCCTCCTGGTCGTCCTGCCGTCGCTGGTCCAGAACGGCAACATCACCCTGAGCCTGACGGGGAAGAAGCTCGACGCCGCCAACATCAACGAAGCCACGAAGACGCCGCTGGATACAACTGCTCGCGTTCAAGCACGTCGAGAAGCCCAAGGGCCTTGCCGCTGGCCGAACTGGTCGCCCTCTTCGAGTTGCTGGGTCTGGCCGAAGGGCTGATCCGCAACGAGAACACACACGACGAGGCGGTCAAGCAACTCCGCTCGAAGGCCAACGAACTGACCGAGAAGGTCGTCACCGTCGCCCAGCACGTTCAGACCGGCCTGCCTTGCTGGGGCAGCGAACTGATCCCCGCCGAGGAGCGGGAACAGCACCGGCAGAAGCTCGACGATCTGAAGGGCTTCCTGGAAGGTCTGCAAGCGTTCAACACGCCGGGCAAGCTCAAGAACTTCTCCACGAGCGTCACGGAGATCCAGGCGCCAGAAGGCGAACCTCGACCTCGTGAAGCAGATCGAGGACCTGAACGACCTGGTTCAGGAACTTGACGCCATTGACTGGCTACCTGGCGACCGCCGCCGCCGTGCTGCCGCCGCAAGACCCGTGGCGTCACGCAGATGGAAACGATTCGAGCCGAGTGGCGGGCGAAACTGATGGACCCCGCGCTCCGCAGCAGGCGCCGACTTCCGCCAGAAGATCAACCGGGCGCTCCAGAAGGTGAAGGACGACTACAAGACGGCCTACTTCAACCTGCACAAGAAAGCCCGCCTCGGCGTCAACGAAGACGAGAAGAAGAAGGAACTGCTCAAAGACGCCCGGCTCGACCAGCTCAAGAAGCTGGCTGGGGTTTCTCTTCTACCGCACTCGACCCTGACCGAGCTTCAGACCCGCCTGGCGAAACTCAGCCTTGCTTCACGCTGGTCAAAGACGACCTGGATGCCTCGCCGATCTGCCCGCACTGCAACTTCCGCCCGCAGGAGGAGACCCTCGGGGCCAGCGGTCATGGCCGTTCTCGACCAGATCGACCAGCAGCTCGACGCCCTGCTGGAGAACTGGCGCAAGACGCTGCTGGACAATCTGGACGACCCCACCGCGAAGAAGAGCATCAGCCTGCTGCCCGATGGACAGAAGTCGGCCGTCGACGGCTTCCTGAAGGCGAAGAAGCTCCCGGACAAGATCGGCAACGATCTGGTCCAGGGGATGCAGGCCGCTCTCTCCGGTCTGACCGCCATCCCGGTGCGGCTCTCCGACCTGCTCAGGGAAGTGGGGGGCAGCAGCGCCCCTTGCACGGTGGAGGACTTTCGGAAGCGGATCGAGACGTTCCTGGACCGGATCACCAAGGGCAAGGAGATTTCTAGAGTCCGCCTCGTGATCGAGACCGGTGACGGGGAGGGCGACTTGTCATGATTGCGCTTGGCTGCTCCACGCACCGCGAGAGGCCAGTGCAAAAGACTTCTAACGGCGCACGGAAGAAGACTCATTCCGTGGTATGATATAGTCTTGCACAAGGAGACCGATCATGAGCAGCGAGATTCGCCAGCGGATCGTTCGGGAGGCCACTCCCGAAGAAAAAGAGCGGCATCGCGCGCTTCGAGACGAGATTGAGCGCGAGCTTCCGGAGCTCAAGCAATGGGCTCGAGCGGCCGCGGCGCAATCGGGACCGGGTCGCAATCGGGACGGTGTTTAGCAGCGCTGAGACACCCGTCGTCGAAGCGATCGATCATTACGCGGCTGAACATTCTTTGCCGGGGCGCGGCGCCGTGGTCCGTGAGGTGCTGGATCGGCTCTTGGGGATTGAAATCTCACGAAGTTGAATGCCACACGTCGTCATAAGAACACCCATGAAGCCCCGCGCGATTTTGGCGGCCTGCCGTCGGTTTCCGAAGCGATGCCGCCCTATCTCGTCTGCCCTTCGCCTTACGGCTGATTGCGTGAGGATTGCTTTCGTACCGTTTGCGAGGCCGAGAAACTTGAGGTTCGCGGGTCCGATAAAGCCAAGAAGCAATGCGATGGATCATGGCGAACAGTCAGAAGAACCGCAAATAAAACGGCTGCGTCATCCGGTTCGGACAGAGCCGCGCCCTCCCGGAATCACGCAAGTCCGCTCGGCGGTTACCGTGACAGAAAGCCCGAGTGAAGAGGGCGACCTGCGTACCTCGTTCTCTCGAATCTAGGAAGGAAGGAAAGTCGTGAGCTACGTTACCCAAAAGGTTTTTCTGTCTAGCATCAACCCTTATGGCGATCGGCTTCCGCCGGAGGCAGTGGGCCAGACTCTGGTTGCGATACCGAATCTCGTTCGGGAATCGATCGACATGGTTTTCCGAGGCCAGAGCCTCGCAAAAGGGAAGCGACCAGGATGGCTGACGGCCGCGTCTGATGTCGCGCTCATCAGCCTTTCTGGCGGCGAGGAGTCGGTTCTCACGTTTGAGGCTCCCGCTCTGGGGGAGGCCGCCCCCGAACTCTTCCGCCAAGGAGAGTTTCCCTGGACAACTCGTCCCAACCCCAGCGACACAGGCTTCGATTTGCTCGGTGACGTGCTCAGGGACATCGAACAGGGAAATGCCGAGAGCGAGCGTTTCGATACGCGCCTTCTGTCTGAGCTGTGGGGAACCCGGAAAGTCTTCAAACGAGCCTATTCGGAACTGGCGATATTCAGCAACCGGTATGGTACCGACGAGCCTGCAGTTTTAAACTCGGCCACGCTCGCCACGGCGAAGCAGCTTCACGATAAGACACCGCGCCCCAGGCCGCCATGATAGTCGGCAAGCTCGATATGATCCGGGATAGTACCCAAACCTTCGCCTTGATCATGGATGACGGTCAGGAAGTCAGGTGCATGATGGCCGAAAAAGAAGTCGCGACCCTGACATCTCTGTTCAAGCGGCGCGTTGCGGTTTCGGGTCGTGCCGTGTTCCGCGCTTCCGGCCGGCTCCTCCGCCTCGAGGCCCAATCGGTGCGCGAAGCAGCAGCGAGCGACCAATACTTCGCGAAGGTTCCCAGGCCGAATGCCCCACGTTACGACTTGCGACGAGTCCTTAAGGAGCAAACCCACAATCGCGGCGTGGCTGCGATCATCGGCAAGTGGCCCGGAGACGAGACCGACGAGCAGATTAATGATTGGCTTGAGGAATTGAGCTAATGCCCGATTCGAACACCTACGTGCTCGACACCAACATCGTGCTGGCTCTCCTGCGCAATAATCAACTTGGGAAGGCCATCGATCAAGCGTACGATCTGAGCAGTCCGGCGAGCCGCAACCTTGTCTGCGTCGTTTCCGTCGGTGAATTGCTGTCTTTGGCGGAATGCCTGAGTTGGGCGGCGCCGGAACGCGCAAGACTCGAGGCGTCGCTCCAGGAACTGATCTGGATCGACATTAACGATCGATTGATTCTCGATGCGTACGCATCAATCGATTCGTTTGGCCAGTCGATGGGCAGAAAGATGCGCAAGAATGACCTGTGGATCGCGGCATCGGCAGCCGTGACTGGGGCGATTCTGATGACGACGGATCAAGACTTCGAGCATCTTCATCCGCAGCGAATTCAGCGGATTCTGATTGACCCGGCACTTGGCAGATCATCGTAAGAATGGTACGAGGCGAACGGATACTGGGATCGGGCGATCACGTCCGAGGACGATCCCGATGGAGGCTTCGACGCCTCCGAGATCGAGCGGACGGCCCGCAAACGGATTCTCGTGGAAGACTAACGAAACGAGGCTCGTGAACGATGGCCAAGGCCAGCCAGAAGACGTTCGTGACGGATGATCAGCGTGGGCCGGTCGAGTGCCTCGGCATGACATTTTCGAACGACCAGGCTCGTCGTGAGTACTTCCTGGCCAAGCTGAAAGAGAAGCTCAAGGACCCGGAGTTCCGCAAGATCGAGGGGTTTCCGATCGGTGAGGATGAGGACATCCTAGCGATGTCCGACCCTCCGTATTTCACAGCCTGCCCCAATCCGTTTCTCAGTGATTTCGCCAAGAGATACGGTCGCCCATTCGACGTCAAGGAGCGGTATGAGAGAGAACCGCTCGCCGCAGACGTGAGCGAGGGAAAGAACGATGCTCTCTACAACGCCCACGGATATCACACCAAGGTGCCGCCACGGGCGATTGCCAGGTACATCATGCATTACACAAGGCCGGGATATCTCATTCTTGACGGATTCTGTGGCTCAGGGATGACGGGCGTGGGGGCACAGCTATGTTACAGCCCACCCAGCGACCTAAAATCCGAGATCGAAGAAGCGGCGAGGGCAAGTAAAGCTCCAAAGCCCGAATGGGGCGTTCGCCCTTGCATTCTTAGCGACTTGTCCCCAGTCGCATCTTTTATTGCTTATAACTATAGTTTGTCGATTGATTCCAGGCGATTTGAGACGGAGGCTGCCCTGTTCTTTCAGGCGATCGAAAAGGAACTGGGCTGGCTGTACGAGACGAGGCATACTGAGAAAGTTCAGGGTCGGATCAATTACACGGTTTGGTCAGAAGTCTTCATTTGCCCAGACTGCGGCGAGGACATCGTCTATGTTGCCGAGGCTCTCGATCTGGCAACGAAGAAGACTAGGGAGCAGTTTCCTTGCCCCCATTGTGGCGTAACGATAACTGCTAAAGCGCCAGTTGCAAAAGAAAAAGGAACAGTTCTACGACAAACACGCCAGAGCAACGTTCAGCCGCAATAACCGCATCCCGGTCTTGATCAACTACTCGGTAGGCAGCAACCGATTCGAGAAAGTGCCGGATGCCAAGGATCTCTCACTCGTACGGCGTATAGAAGAGCATCCCATAAAAGACTTCTTCCCAACATTTGAGTTGCCTTATGCAGGCATCTGACACATGAGAGGGTCAAGATTGCAGACTACGGAGTGCATCGCTTTAACCACTTCTTCATGCCAAGGCAGTTGATCGCTCTCTCAACAGTGTGGCGACTCGCGTACGAGTGCGACGACGCCAGAATTAGGAGGTTTATGCTCTACATGGTGGAACAGTGCGTCTGGGGCATGTCTATCATGGCCCGGTAAGCACAACCCATTTTTCCCAAGTCAACCAATACCTAAGCGGAGTTTACTACGTTCCTTCGCAGAGCGTGGACGTGTCCCCTTGGTACATTCTCTCGGGCAAGTACGACCGGCTCCTGAAGTCCGTGAAAGCCTCCTGGCCAAAGACCGATTCAACCGCTGTGTCAGTTTCGCTATGCAGTCGCCAAGCCGTTCCCGACACGTATATTGACTACATCTTTACCGATCCCCCATTTGGCGAAAACATTTATTACGCCGACTTGAACCAGTTAATAGAAGCGTGGCACCGAGTTCGTACCAATTCTGAGAGCGAAGCCATTATTGACCAGGCGAAGGAAAAGGGGCTGTCCGAGTATCAGGACTTGATGCGTGGCAGTTTCCGAGAGTACTACCGTGTATTGAAACCAGGGCGGTGGATGACGGTCGTATTTCACAACTCGCACAACTCAGTCTGGAACGCTATCCAAGAGGCCATGTCGTCGGTCGGTTTTGTCGTCGCAGACGTGCGGATTCTCGATAAGCAGCAGTCATCGTACCGTCAGGTGACGGGGATCACTGCCGTCAAGAAGGATTTGGTTATCTCAGCCTATCGTCCGAGCGACGAACTGGAAAAGCGATTCAAGATTTCACTTGGGCGTGAAGAGTCTGCGTGGGAGTTCGTACGGTCTCACCTTCCTCAGCTCCCCGTCTTTGTCTTGAAGGGAAGCCGAGTTGAGACCGTTGTGGAGCGTCAGGACTACTTGCTTTACGACCGGATGGTTGCGTTTCACGTCCAGAGGGGATACGCCGTACCGTTGTCCACGTCCGAATTTCACGCCGGATTGCGGCAGCGATTCCCGGAGCGGGACGGCATGTATTTCCTACCCGACCAACTTTCAGAATACGACCGGCGTCGGATCGATGTCAAAGAAGTGGAACAGTTGCAGATGTTTGTCAGCGACGAGAAGACGGCTGTCCAATGGGTGCGCCGACAACTGCCGCCAGCCCGATGACCTTTCAAGATTTGCAGCCCGTCTACATGAAGGAAGCTCAACTGGCTTGGCAGAAGCACGAGCAGCCGGTTGATCTGCGGCTCGTCTTGGAGCAGAACTTCGTACAAGAACGAGATGGAACATGGCGGGTGCCCGTCCTTAAGAAAGAAGCAGATCTTGAGCAGATTCGCAATCGAGCGCTTTTGAAGGAGTTCCAGAGCTACTTAGAGATCAAGGGCAACTTAAAGGTGGTACGCACGGAGGCGTTGCGGGCAGGCTTCAAGGAAAGCTGGCAGAAGAGCGATTACGCCAGCATCATCCAGATGGCGAAGCGAGTTCCCGAGGAAGTCATTCAAGAAGACCCGTCTCTCCTCATGTACTACGACAACGCCGTTACGAGGCAGGGCGAATGATTGATCAGCCCACCTAATGTCGAATCGAGGTCGCCAGCGATGACCCGCGAGCACGCCCCCTTGCTTCTGGAATCGGAACGCTCATCCGGGTCAGGTCCGGTCGAGTGCCTGGGGCGGGTCTTCGCTGACGAAGTGTCACGCCGGTCTCATTTCCTTGATCGTCTTCGCCAGCATCTACTCGATCCGAATTTTCGACAGGGTGAGGGATTCCCCTTGGGTGAGGTCGAGGACATCCTCGCCCTCTCCGACCCGCCGTACTTCACCGCCTGCCCGAACCCGTTCCTCAAGGATGTGATCGCCCATCACGGCAGGCCCTACGGCCCGGAGGAGCCCTATCATAGCGAGCCGTTCGCCCTCGACGTGGCTGCGGGCAAGAACGACACGATCTACATGGCCCACAGCTACCATACGAAGGTCCCGCATCAGGCCATCCTCCGGTACATCCTCCACTACACCCGCCCTGGTGACCTCGTTCTCGACGGATTCTGCGGCTCGGGGATGACGGGCGTGGCGGCGTCCCTCTGCGAAGACCTTCCGCCCGATGAGAAAGCCGCCATCGAGCAGGAGATGCCGGGTATCCAGTGGGGCCGTCGCATCGCCATCTTGAACGACCTGAGCCCGGCTGCCGCTTTCATCGCTCACAACTACAACGTCCGGGTGGATGTGCTCGCCTTTCTCGACGATGCCCAGGCCCTGATCGACCGGGTGAACGCCGAGTGCGGTCACCTCTATCGCACCGCCCCGAACGGCGAGGCGGGCTCGCTCCTGAACCTGGGCAAAGAGCGACGAGGGCTGATCAATTACGTCGTCTGGTCGGAAGTGATGACCTGCCCCCAGTGCGGTCGGCAGGTGGTCTTCTTCGACGAGGCGGTGGACACGGACGTTGACCCGATCGCTGTGCGGGATGAGTTTCCGTGCCCCGGCTGCCAGATCCGCCTGACCAAGCGGAGCCTCGAACCGTACCAGGAGACGGTCCACGACCCGCTGCTGGGACGCACCATCCAGCGGGTGAAACGGGTGCCCGTGTTCATCAAATACCTGATCGGAACCCGGCACCTGACCAAGCACCCGGATGCCGATGACCTGGCGTTGCTCGGCTCCGTGGACCTCGCTAGCGATCCGAGCGTGCGGGAGACCCTTCGCCCTGAGCGCGGGGGACTGTCGGAGGGGAATGCCTCGTCGGGCATGACGCACCTCCACCACTACTACACGCCCCGCAACTTCCTGACGCTTTCCCGGATGATCGCCGCCGCCCATGGCCCGTATCGTCGGCAACTGATCAACCTCGTCCAGTCGATCTCGGTGCGGCTCTGCTCGTTCTTGACGACCTACCAGCTCGGCAAGCGGGGCAATGTGCCGATGACCGGCACTCTTCACGTCGCCTCTCTGCTGGCCGAAGCCAACCCGATCAAGGCCCTCGAAGGCAAACTCCGTGACTTCGCCAAGGTCTACCAGGCGCCGAGGCAGTTCAATTACGTCGGCTGCGGTTCGAGTTCCCGCCTGGCGGCGATCCCCGATGCCAGCATCGACTACGTGTTCATCGACCCGCCCTTCGGCGACAACCTGAACTACAGCCAGTTGAACCTGCTCTGGGAGGGCTGGTTGCGGGTGCGGACAAACGTCGCCTCGCAAGCCATCGTGGACCGGGCGACGAGCCGGGACCTGGCGTTTTACCAGGAGAAGCTGCGGGAGTGCCTGGCCGAGTTCCACCGGGTCCTCAAGCCAGGCCGGTGGATGACGGTCGTCTTTCACAACTCGAAGAACGCCGTCTGGAACGCCATCCAGACGGCCATCCTGGAGGCGGGCTTCGTCGTCGCCGACGTGCGGACCCTGGACAAGAAGCAAGGCACACCCAAGCAGGTCAACAACCAGAACGCCGTGAAGAAGGATCTGGTGATCTCGGCGTACAAGCCGACCACGGCGTTCGAGACCCGGTTTTCACTCCAGGCCGGGACGGACGAAGGGATCTGGAGTTTCGTCGAGGAACACCTGCGGCAGCTCCCCGTCTTCGTATCCAAGGCGAGCGGGGCCGAGGCAATCGCCGAGCGGGAGAAGCACCTGCTGTTCGACCGGATGATTGCCTTCCACATCCAGCGTGGCATCAGCGTGCCGATCTCGGCATCCGCCTTCTACGCCGGTCTCCCCCAGCGCTATCCCGAGCGGGATGGCATGTACTTCCTGCCCGAACAGATTGCCGAATACGACCGCCGTCGCCTGAACGTGAAGGCGGTCGAGCAGCTTGAGCTGTTCGTAACCGATGAGCGATCGGCGATCCAGTGGGTGCGACAGCAGCTCGACCGCAAGCCGATGAGCTTTCAGGAATTGCAGCCCCTGTACATGAAGGAGGCGCAACTGGACCTGGGAGAAGCACGAGCAGCCCGTCGAGCTGCGGGGAATTCTCGAAGAGAACTTCATCGAGGACGCTGGTGGGCTATGGCGGGTCGCCGACCCGAATGTCGAGGCCGACCTTGAGCAGCTCCGTCACCGGACGCTCCTCAAGGAATTCCAGCGGTACCAGCAGCTCAAAGGCAAGCTCAAGCTGGTCCGCACCGAGGTGTTGCGGGCCGGTTTCAAGGACGCCTGGCAGTCAGGCCGGTTCGAGACCATCGTGGACATGGCGAAGCGGGTGCCGGAAGCGGTGATCCAGGAAGACCCGGCGCTCCTGCTCTACTACGACAACGCCCTGATGAGAGTCGGCGAATGATTTCTGAACGCAGACGTGCCCCGATGACGGAATGAGGAGAGAAGCCAACTGATGGACCTTGAAGCGTTGAGGCGACTGGTGGCTGAAGGTGAGTCGGAACGCCTGGAGTTCAAGAAGACGACGGGCGAGCTGCGATCGGCGATGACGACTCTCTGCGCCCTGCTCAACGGTTCCGGTGGCAAGGTTCTCTTCGGTGTGACTAACAGCGGCAAGATTCTCGGGCAAGATGTGACGGATGCGACGTTGCGGGAGGTGGCCGGAGAGATCCGGAGGATTGAGCCAGCCGCCACGTTCGAGCAAGTTCGTGTGCCAGTGCGGGAGGGCAAGGAGGTTCTGTGCCTGGGAACCACGACGGCCCCAGACTTGCCGTACACGTACGACGGCCGACCCTACAATCGCGTCGGACCGACAACTTCGCTGATGCCCCAGCCGGAGTACCGCCGCCGCCTCATGGCTCGCAGCATTGCGCTGCACCGGTGGGAGAATCAACCGGCGGAGGGGTTCTCCCTCAGCGACCTGGACACGGAGGAGATCGATCGGTCCGTGCGGGCCGCCATCCACTGCGGGCGGCTGGAGAGCCAGCCGTCTGGCCCGCTGGATTCGCTGGATCGGTTTCAATTGCGGATCGATGGGCAACTGCTGCGGGCCGCCGTCGTGCTCTTCGGCCGAAAGTTTACGCCGTATTACCCCCAATGCACTGTGCGGCTGGCTTGCTTCAAGGGGATCGACAAGTCCGAGTTCCTCGACCAACGACAATTGCACGGCCACGCCTTCCAGATACTCGATGAGGCGATGCACTTCATTCTGAGGAACATCCCGATCGCCGGCCGCTTCGTACCGGACAAGCTGGAACGGCAAGACGTTCCGCTCTACCCGCCCCTGGCGCTCCGGGAAGCGCTGGTGAATGCGATCTGTCACCGGGACTACACAATCGCGGGGGGAGCCATCTTCGTTGCCATTTTCGACGACCGGCTTGAGGTGATCAGTTCCGGGCTGTTACCTCCTGGCATCACCGTGCCCGACCTGAAGCGCGAGCACCAGTCTAAGCTGCGCAACCCGTTGGTCGCCGGGGTCTTCTACCGCCGAGGGTTGATCGAGCAATGGGGTCGAGGCACCCAAAAAATCCTCGACTGGTGCGTCGCCGCCGGCCAGCCGGAGCCAGAGTTCGAAGAACGAGCGGGGGATGTCGTCGTTCGATTCCGGCCCAGCGGCTATCATCCGCCACTCCGAGTGAGTCACGATCTCTCGGCGCGGCAGCGAGAGATCCTTGAGATCCTGGGCAATGGGGAGCGCTGGCGATTCCAGGACGTACTGGCCCGGCTGTCGTCGCCGCCAGCCCCTCGCACATTGCGCGATGATCTCCAAATGCTGAAGAAACTCGGGCTCGTGCGCTCGGGGGGCCGCTCAGTCGGGGCGCGGTGGTGGCTCGTCACGCCCGGTTCAGGCGTGTGAGAAAGGCGGAGAAAGGCGGAGAAAGGCGGAGAAAGGCGGCACCATTCTGTGGCAGAGTTCTCAAATGGCTGAATCATCACCATCCAACTCGTCAGTCTTCAGCATCGGCTCCTGGTTATTCAGCCCAACGCACGGCGAGTCCGTCCGCATCCTTGACGTGGAGACCATCTGGAACCACACGGTCTGTCAGGTCTGGGTCCCCCGCCAGAACGCCGTCGAGCGGCTCCCCGCCGAAGCCCTGGCTTCGCGGGAACTGCCCCGGAAGGCGACCCTCGACCGCCTGGTCTACGCCGCCTCCGCCGCCCGCATCGCCGACGCCTTGACCCAGGATCTGCTGCTGGCCCCGCTGGAAGCTGGGGTGATCCCGCTGCCGCACCAGCTTTACGCCCTGTCGCGGGCGATGTCCGACGACCGCATCCGTTACTTGCTGGCGGATGAAGTCGGTTTGGGGAAGACGATCGAAGCGGGGCTGGTGTTTCGGGAACTCAAGCTCCGGCGGACTGGTCAAACGAGTGCTGGTGGTCGCCCCGAAGGGGCTGGTCCCGCAGTGGGTCGAGGAGATGAGGACTCACTTCAACGAGGAGTTCCAGCTCCTGACGCCCGGCGAGTTCTCCCTCTGGCGCAACCTGACCGGCTCCGAAAACGTCTGGCGGCACTTCGATCAGGTCGTCTGCCCAATCGACGCCATCAAGCCCGTCGA
Source organism: uncultured Isosphaeraceae bacterium (assembly GCA_963850935.1). Lineage (GTDB taxonomy): Bacteria > Planctomycetota > Planctomycetia > Isosphaerales > Isosphaeraceae > CAWFRS01. The sequence continues at coordinate 254,368 of CAWKNT010000016.1, read as the reverse complement.
GCGGCGTCGGGGCTGGACCCGAGAGAAGCTCGAAGCCCACAACCAGGAGCGCCTTGGCGACCTCATCGCCGCTGGCTGGGACCTGATCATCTGCGATGAAGCTCACAGGTTGGGAGGCAGCACGGAACTGGTTGCCCGCTACCGGCTCGGCAAGGCCCTCGCCGAAGCCGCCCCGTTCCTCCTGCTGCTCTCGGCGACCCCGCACCAGGGCAAGACCGACTCGTTCCAGCGGATCATGGCCCTCCTTGACCGGGACGAGTTCTTCGGTCCGGGCTCCGTCCGCAAGGAGAAGGTCACCCGCTACGTGATCCGAACCGAGAAGAGACAAGCGATCAACGAGCGGGGCGATGCCCTGTTCATGCCCCGAATGACCAAGCTGGTCGCCGTCTCCTGGCACGAGCGTCACCAGCTCCAGAAGCAGCTCTACGAGTCGGTCACCGAATACGTCCGCCTCAGCTATGATCAGGCCATCCGCCAGAACCGCCAGTACCTCGGCTTCCTGATGCTGCTGATGCAGCGGATGGTCACGAGCAGCACCCGAGCCATCGCCACGGCCATGGGGCGTCGCCTGGAGGTCTTGAACTCGACCAACGTCGCCGAGATCGACGAGGAGCCGCCAGAGAACGACCTCAGCGAGCAGGACGCCCAGCAGCAGTGGGAAAGCCTGCTGGCGATCCGACTGGCTGGGCTCAAGAACGAGAAGAGTGAGGTCGGTCTGCTGCTCGATCTCGCCCGGCGTTGCGAGGCCCAGGGACCGGACGCCAGAGCCGAGACGCTGCTGAACATCCTCTACGAGAACCAGCGGGAAGAGAACAACCCGGAGCTGAAGTTCCTGATCTTCACGGAGTTCGTCCCCACCCAGGAGATGCTCCGTGAGTTGCTGGAAGAACACGGGTTCACGGTCGTCTGCTTGAACGGCTCGATGGATTTGGACCAGCGGCGACGAGTCCAGCAGAGCTTCGCCGAAAAGACCCGCATCCTGGTTTCGACAGACGCCGGTGGCGAGGGCTTGAACCTCCAATTCGCCCACGTCGTGATCAACTACGACCTGCCGTGGAACCCGATGCGGATCGAACAACGGATCGGTCGTGTGGACCGCATCGGACAGAAGTACCCCGTGAAGGCATTCAACCTCGTCTTCGAGGACAGCGTGGAGCTGCGGGTCCGTGAGGTCTTGGAGAACAAGCTCCTGACCATCCTCGACGAGTTCGGCGTTGACAAGACCGAGGACGTGCTCGACTCCGCCGAAAGTGGTTCGCGCTTCGAGCAGCTCTACGCCCAGGCCATCCTGAACCCAGGCGGGATCGAGGCGAACATCGAGAAGCTGATCCAAGAGGTCCGGTCTCAGGCCGTGCAGGGTCAGGCAGGCCGATCTTTGTACGCCGATGTGAAGCTCGACACGGCATTAGCTCAGCAGATGATCAACCACCCGCTGCCGTTCTGGGTGGAACGCATGACGACCGCCTACCTTCGAGCCGAGGGCGGCTCCGTTATTCGTGACCTCTTCGATCTCTCGCTGACCTGGCCAGACGGCACCAGGATGAACCGGGTGACCTTCGAGAGAAGAGTCGCCCAGGATCGTCTCCTCGATCATGTGAGCCTGGGGGACGTTCGGATTCGGGATCTGGTGCAACACCTGCCCCGAGCCGCCCCTAGCCAACCGATCGCCAGGGTGAGCCTGCCCGACTTGCCCGGTGAGATTGTCGGCTTCTGGTCACTCTGGCGGATCGCCCTCGACCCGGATTCGTGGCGGGACGTGAAGATCCTGCCGCTCTTCCTCCACGACGACGGTCGTATCCTGGTTCCCACGGCACGGAGAATATGGGATTGCCTGCTCGAAGACCGTCCTCCAGTCAACGAGCTTGGTTCCATGCCCGACCAGGATGTGACTGAGATCTTCCGTCGCCTTCGGTCGGAAGCCGAGCGACAAGGGCAAGCCGCATTCGACGAGCTATATGCCCGGCACCAGCAGCGACTCAAGCGGGAGCAGGACAAGAGCCAGTATGCGTTCCAGGTACGCCGGGATGCGCTCAACCGCATCGGTTTGCCCGAGGTTCGTCTGCACCGGCTCCGTAAGTTGGATGAAGAGCAGAGAGCCTGGGAGGCCGAGCTTCGTAAGCGTGAGCGGGTTCTGCCCGAACTCCAGCCCGTGATGGTCCTGCGAGTGGAGGCGGGCGATGGCTGAGTGGCGAGACTCGATACTCAAGAACTTCCAGAAGCACATCGCCCGATTGACGCTGGTCGCTGACCCCGATGGACTGCTGACGGAAGAGCGAATGCTCACGGCGATCAAGGATCGGGGCTTCGACCTGATCCCTTTCGACGACCCGATCGCTTTCCGGTTTGCCTATGAGTCGCAGTACCGCAGCCTGTGGGACCAGGGAGCCAAGACCGACCTGGTGGTCGTGCTCCGCTCGCCTCAGCAACGGCTGGACAGCCTGCCCCATGATCTGCTGCAAGCCGGTCGCCGCCTCGAATTCGCCCTGCACAAGATTTTCCCGAAGTTGAACTACCCAGTACTGGCGAGCCTGGAACGGAGCTACCTCGATGCCGTCTACGAAGCATACCAGCAGCATGACGGCGATGCCCTGACGGAGCGTGAGACCAAGGAGTTCGCCCTGATGCACTGTTTCGGCATTGTGCCGAAGCTGATCAAGACGCCAGTCGATCTGCTCAAGATGCTGCTGTCGCTCCATTCACGGCAGGTTCGTTTGCCGACGATCCTCAGCGAGTACCTGATCGAGAGCCTCAGCAAAGAGAAAGCTATCAAGAAGTGGCCGCTGGGCGAGATTCTGCCCGATCGTGAAGCGTTTCTGAGGTTCCTCCAGGTTGAGTGGGCCGCCTACGTGGCCTCGGGCGGGGCTTCGTCGCCCAAGGATAAGGTCCCCTTCAGCCACGAGGATGTGCGGGCCTACATCGACACGCTTTTCCTCGACGGGCTGCTCAGCCCGGTGCCTGTGGAGGACGTGTCGTCGCTGCCGAACTGGATGCGAACCGGTGTCTTGCACGACATCAGGGCTGATGCGATTCGGCGCTACAGGCTCCTGCGGGAACGCTTCGAGGCCGATCTGCCGGGTGAGAATGCGTCTCACCGGGACTGGCAACACGCAGGCCAACGCTGGGCGGAACTCGTCGTCTTACGGTGGGAGTGCGACGAGTCGCTCGATGAGACCGACCGGGACGCCTGGGATTCGCTCCAAGGGAAGGTGGAGGATCAGTTCGCGGCCTGGATGCTCGACCGTTATGGGGCGCTCCATAACTTGCCGTTCCACCATCAGCCCGTGATGGTTCACCACATCCCTCACTTCCTGGCCGTTGATCGGGCACGCAGAAAGCTCGCCAGGATCGCCCTCCTCGTGCTTGACGGGATGGCCTGCGATCAGTGGCTTCTACTGAGACGGCACCTCGAAGCCAGTGATCCGAAATGGCGATTCCAGGAGACGACCGCCTTCGCCTGGGTCCCGACCGTGACCTCGGTGACTCGCCAGACAATCTTTGCCGGTGAGGCTCCGTTCTATTTCCCTGACTCTCTCGGTACCACCGCCAAGGAAAAGGCCCACTGGCAACGGTTCTGGGAGAATGTGGGATTGCAGCGAGGCACCGTGGAACTGGTGACAAGCCTGAATTCGGTGAGCGACCCGAAGCTGGATCAAGCCCTGGGCAATCCTCGACTCTCAGTCCTGGGCATCGTCTGGAACAAGATCGACGACATCATGCACGGGATGCAGATGCAGACGGCAGGCATGCACAACCAGGTCCGCCTTTGGGCGTCACAAGGTCATCTCAGTGAGCTATTGAACCGGCTAGTGAAAGAGAAGTTTGCCGTCTACGTCACAGCGGACCATGGCAATGTGACGGCCACGGGGATGGGCATTCCGAAGGAGGGGGTCCTGGCGGAAACAAAGGGTCAGCGAGTCCGGGTCTATGACCGTGAGGACTTCCTGGAGGAGGTCGCAACGAAATTTCCCGAGTCGCTCCGATGGCCGGGGTATGGCTTGCCCACTGGTCGGCATGTTCTGCTTGCAGGCGACCTCAAGGCGTTTACGGATGCGGGCGACCGGATCGTAGCCCACGGAGGTATCGCACTGGAGGAGGTCCTGGTCCCGTTCGTGGCGATCGGTAGGGACGAATTATGAGGGCGGTGCTCGGGATCGACCGGAAGATCAAGCGTGCCTGGCTCGACGCCTTGCTGGACCACTTGACCCAGACAACTGACAGTGACGAACTTCGTCGTTTTCTGGACGAGCGTCTTGCGGAGGAGTTGCCGGGACACTCTTCACGGGCCAAGTCGGTCGGCATCGCCCTCAAGATCTGGAGTGGAATCCCCGCCAACAGGGTGCCACTGAGGGACCGAGCGATCGCTCTCCTGCCTACGATCTCCGGACAGGAACGAGTCTGGCTCCACTGGGGAATGACCTCTCTGGCTTATCCCTTCTTTCGTGATGCCGCCGAGGTGGTTGGGCGGCTGCTGACGCTTCAGGACGATTTCACGACTGCCCAGATTCAGGAACGTTTGCTAAAGAAATGGGGCGATCGGGCAACAACCAAAGAGGCAGCTCAGAAGCTGTTGCATACTCTGGTCGATTGGGAGGTGATTCGATCGACAAGGACAAAAGGGCAGTTCCTCCTGGTCGCCCGAATGTCGAGTCCTTCATCGGCCCTCCAGCTTTGGCTTCTGGAATCACTTTTGGCCGCCGGTTCGGCCGAAGAGGTCGAGGCCCAACAGCTCCTACGCTTGCCCGAGATGTTCCCGTTTCAGCTCTCGATCGGCCTTTCAGACCTCCGCAGACACGACGGCTTCCATCTCCATCGTCAGGGAATGGACATGGATATGGTCTCGATGCGGCAGGTCAGGACGGCGACTGCCGCAAAGCCTCCGAAGAAGAGGCCGGTAAAAAAGCCCAAACAGCCGGCGCCCAGCATGTTCCGAGAGCCTGCGGACGAGACGCCGAAGAAACCAGTCCTTCAGCCGCTCATCCCAAAGGTCGTAGAGGTTGCTGCGTTACACGTCGAGGAACCTCCTGCACAGCCGGAACCGGTTAGTGCTCCCGCATTGGATCAGTCCGTCGAAGAGGCGATGCCTGAACCAGCCCGAGTGGAGTCACGAGCCGATCTCATCCGGACGGAGCGGTTGGCGATCGTGGGGGACGTGGATCTTTCGCAAGACGTACCGTTCTCGGCCCCGATCTGCGAGTGCGTCAAACTCTTCCACGAGAGTCTGGACTTTGCGTGCATCGCTTTGGCTCACGACACGATCGACGCAATCTTACGACTCATTTGTCGTGTCAAGCTCGGCCCACGGCAGGCAAAGTGTGCCGACATTCGCAGCCAGTTCGCTGGGCTGACGGCGATCGGTGTTCTACCGACTCCCATGAAGACCAGACTCGAAAAGCTCTGGTATGAACGGGTCAATTACCTGGAGCTGGACACTTCCGGGGCTTTCGATCGCTCGGCACTCGAAGAGGTCGCATCGAGCCACATCTCGGTACTCGTTGAACTCCTGCGGCACTTTCTTGGGCATTCGTCGGATCGAGGGAAGGTGCTGCCTGATCACCCAGAGTATTGGAACCAAGGCCAGAACAAGCTCCCGTTCAAAGCGGGAGCGGCTGGTTAAGGTGAGCGAAGATGGTCGCCGTAAAGACTTTCATGAAAACCATTCAGATTCCTCATGCGATCGAGATGGTTCGGCAGTACGAACCCCATGTCTAGCCCTCAAGCCAGCCATCATTTTGTCGTCGTGAGACGATGCGCCCCTATCTTGTGCAACAATTGCGCCTTTCGCGGGATAACTCCATCGCAGCTCGTGCGATTATTAAGGTTGAAGGTTGACACGCATCGCTTGGGTCGAGGCTAGATGCATGCCCACCAATCCTTGCCGCGCTTGTTGGGGGACGAATCGCTACTCCCCGACCAGGGCCAAGCAGACGTCACCTGTTTGCCCTGTGCGCAAACATTTCCAAAATAAAATTTTGGAAATATTTTTAAGTCCTTTCAATATTTACACGCGCGACCAGAATTAGGCGCATAAGCGTGTAGGTGCATTAACGAAATCTGCAAAGGCCGGTATATTGTATATGAGAGGGAAAGTTGCGCGCTAACGATTGGTCGAAGATGGTCATGTCGCCGCAACCCATCTCGAACACGCGATCGAACTGCAACCTGGTCAGATTCTCTGGGACGATCCGCAAATACGTTCGCCGACAAGCTCAACGCAAGCGAACCCGCGGCGGCGATGCGGAGATATTGTTTTTGTGTGACTTTGGGCTTGGTCAGCCACCTAAGTAATTCGTTGCCGATCGCGTCGGGCAGGGCGAGACGGCCGGAGACCCTCCCAAAAACTGCCATCTACTGCCATCTGCTGCCATTTAGGCGCCGCAAAACCGCTGCAACCGTTTCATTCGTTGCTTGCCCTCCGACGGGTGCCGACCAACGTAGGCCCCGCGCTGGGAACCATGAGCAAGGCCGAGAGGACCCTCGACGATGCCGTCGCGTGCGTTTTTTCCATGTCCCGAGAATCGGCGGCAAGCGACGACTGCACCAGCGAACGTGAGATAGGCCGACAATTGATCAACCTCGGGCGAAACTCAGAACGTGACGAGCGAACCCACCGACGCCTGTGAAAACGTGACGAACGAACCCACGCTTGCCGTCGATGTCGGGCCGGACGGCCCAACCTACATTTACGTGCGCGGGCAGAACGTGACAAACGAACCGGCGCTCGCCGCTCTGGCGACGGTGGCCGTGGTGTTGAGTGCCGAGTGGTGCCGCTCATTTGTGCCCGCTACAATTGTCATGCAGAGGGAAACTCCCGTGTGGCAGACGGCTCGATCCAGCTCACGTCCCTGGTGGTGGCGCTTTGCCTCGCTGAGCGTGCGGGGCATGATCGCCGTCATGGCGTTGATCGCCGCGCCGCTGGTGTGGTTTTCCAAGAGCGTGCGGCGGATGATCGTCGTCGTCGTGATAATCGCCGCGCCCATGGCTTGGATATCCAACAGCGCCCGCGTACAACGCGAAATCGTCACCGCGATCGAAAAGGCCGGCGGCAAAGTCTGGTACGATTTTGAATGGTCCGATGGCGGGGCCTCTGGCGAGATGCCAATATGGCCGGAATGGCTCGTGAAGGCCCTCGGGCCGGACTATTTCGGTCACGTCGTGTCTGTGTCGTTCACAAGCCGGGCCACGGATGCGGAGCTGATCCAGGTCGCCAAACTCGAACGGGTCGAAAGACTCGACCTTTACGGATCAGATGTGAGCGATCGAGGCGTGATGCACCTCAAGGGATTGAGCCATCTCCAGATTCTCAATCTCGTGCGGACCAAGGCAGGAGACGCGGGATTGGCCCAGCTTGCCGGAATGAAGTCGCTCCGCGTCCTTTCGCTGGAAGGGACTGTGCTGACCGACAGCGGATTGGTTCATTTGGCGGGGATGACCCAGCTTGAGGATTTGAATCTGGCGAGTACCTCCGTCAGCGATGCTGGGCTGGCCCACTTGACCGGACTGACAAAGCTGCAGATGCTCGATCTAAGTCGAACCAGAATCACTGATGAAGGACTCGCTTACTTGAAGCCGATGAGCGAGCTTCGATCGCTCGATCTGGGCCGTACCAAAATCAGCGACGCCGGGCTGGCACAGCTCGCAGGAATATCCAATCTGGTCGAGCTGACTCTCGACCATACCGACGTATCAGACGTCGGACTCGCGCGAATAGAAGGACTCGAACGGCTTACGAATTTATCTCTGGACAAGACCAAGGTCACTGACGGCGGCGTTGCCAAGCTTGAACTGCATCGCGCGGATCAAAAAGCCGCGGAGGCCGCAGCCGTCAAACCCGGAATTCAACGGGTTCAATCAAAGATCCCCGCGCTCCAGATCATGCGTTGACCGGCGATCTTCGCGGACCTCAAGCCGTTTGTGAAACTCCCAGGCACGCCGTTTGGTATGTTGTAAAGGGCACAAGTGCTCGGAAGGAGAGCCGCCATGGGAGTCGGAGCACGCGATTGCTTGTTTCTCACTGTGGTACTCGGCGGCACTGGGATCCTGGGCGCAGGGTTGGTACGGATGTCGGCGGCGCCGCCGGCGCAACCGAGCAATCAGCGAAAGCTTGCGCCGGATCTTTCTTCTACTGTTTTCCAGGTCGATGCGTCGTTTCGCGAGCGCTGGGCTAGTCGAAAGTTGATGCCGGCGGCTCTGGCCTCCGACCTGGCGGTGATGAGACGGTTGGCCCTGGCGCTGTGCGGAACGGTTCCCTCGCTGGAAGAGATCCGCCACTTCGAGACCCGTCCGCGACAAGGCCGAGTCGAAACGTGGCTCGACGAGTTGCTGGTCGACCGCCGCTGTGCCGACTACCTGGCGGAGCGTTTTGCTCGTGCGTATGTCGGCACCGAGGACGGCCCGTTTCTCCTTTACCGTCGCCGCCGTTTCGTCGACCTGGCTGAGCGATGCGTTTATGGAGAACCGGCCGTACGACGTGCTCGTGACGCGAACTCATCGCCGATCGCAGGGGCTCTGGACCGATCATCCGGCGACCAATTTCGTCTCAGTTACGTTCGATCCGGACGCGGGCCGGCCGACTCCCGATCGTTTGGCCGCGCGGGTGGCGCGGGCGTTTCTCGGGGCGCGGATCGACTGCGCGCAATGCCACGACCATCCGTTTCAGCCCTGGAAACAGGCCGATTTTCGCGGCCTGGCGGCGTTTTTCGGTGGCGTCCACTCCAACCTTCGGGGCATCCGCGACGGCGAAAATGACTACCAGCCTCCCGACCACAAGACCAAAGCAGCCGGTCAAGGTAGAGCCTCGCGTGCCGTTTTGCCCCGAACTGCTGCCGGACACGGGAAGCCCCCGCGAACAGCTCGCCGCCTGGGTTGTCGACGCGCGCAACCCCAACTTTGCCCGAGCGACGGTCAACCGCGTCTGGGCGCTCGTCCTGGGCCGGCCGCTGGCCGAGCCCGTCGACGACCTCCGCGCCGCCGGCGAGCTTCATCCCGCTCTGGGACTGCTTGCCGACGATTTCGCCGCAAACGGCTATAACCTCCACCGTCTGATTCGCACCATCGCCGCGACGCAGGTCTTCCGTCTCGATAGCGCCGTCGCCGATTCTCCTTCTGAAGCTCAGGAGGAAGCCTGGGCCGTCTTCCCGATGACCCGCCTGCGGCCGGAACAGGTGGCCGGGGCACTCTTTCAATGTTCGTCGCTCACGACCCTCGGTCCCCAATCGCACTGGTTTATCCGTATGGTCACGTACACCGGCCGCAACGATTTCGTCCGCCGCTACGGCGACACCGGCGAAGATGAATTCGATTCGCGCGGCGGCACGATCCCCCAGCGCCTCGTGCTCATGAACGGCGATATCGTGCGCGACAAAATCAAGAGCGACTTCTTCACAGCGCCGAGTCGAATCGCCGACTCTCGCTCCCGACGATCGCAAGGCCGTCGAAACCGCCTATCTGACCGTTCTCACGCGCCGGCCGAGCCCAGAGGAAGAGTCGCACTTCATCGCCCGATTGGCGGGCGCTATCAAAAATGATCGAAAGGACCGCCTGACCGACCTATTCTGGGCCTTGATCAACACGACGGAATTCTCCTGGAACCATTGAGGTCCTCTATGAGCGTCTCGCACGGACCCATTTTCGACCGCCGCGGCTTTCTCAAGCTCGCCGGCCTTTCCTGGCTGACGCCGGTCGGCCAACTGCTGGCCCACCAGGCCGACCGCTCGCGCGAGCCGGCGCAGTCGATCATCCTCTTGTGGCTGGGAGGCGGGCCAAGCCAGCTCGAAACCTTCGACCCCCACCCCGACACGAAAATCGCCGCGGGCACCAAAGCAATCACGACGGCCGTGCCAGGAATTCAGCTCGCCGCAGGTTTTGAGCAGTTGGCCGGACCAGATGGGCTCGGTCGCGCTGATCCGGTCGATGGTGAGCAAGGAGGGGGACCACGAGCGCGGAACTTACCTGATGAAGACCGGCTATCGACCCGACCCCACGGTCGAGCACCCGTCGATCGGGGCGATCTGCTGCCACGAGCTGCCAGTGGGACGTACCGACATCCCGCGCCACATCTCGATCCTGACCGGCCAGTGGCCGAGTCGAGGCGGATTCTTGGGGGGAGAGTTCGACGCATTTCAAGCAGGTGATCCCCAGGGTGCGCTTCCCGACGTCACTGCCGGCGTCCCGGCGCCACGCGACTTGGCGAGGGTCGCCGACCTCGAAATTCTCGAACGAGCGTTCGCGCGTGGCCGCCATTCTCGAGTCGAGGCCACCCTGCACCGCGAGACACTCGCCCGCGCGCGGTTGATGATGAGCTCCGAACAGCTCAAAGCATTTGACGTGTCGCAAGAGCCCGCGAGCGTGCGCGCAGAATATGGCGACACGCCGTTCGGCCGCGGCTGCTTGGCCGCGCGCCGCCTGACCGAAGTCGGCGTACGGTGCGTCGAAGTGACGCTCGACGGGTGGGACACTCATGTCAACAATCATGCATTTCAGGCGGCGATGGTCAAGAACTTGGACCCAGCGTTTGCCGCGCTGCTGCGCGATCTGAAAAGCAGGAACGCGCTCGATCGTACGGTCGTCCTTTGCTGCGGTGAATTTGGCCGCACGCCCAAGATGAACCTCACAGCGGGCCGCGACCATTGGACAAACGGTTTCAGCCTGGCATTGGCAGGCGGCGGGCTCCGCGGCGGCGTGGCGGTCGGCGACACCGACCCCGAAGGGGCTAAAGACCCTGTCCGGCCGACGACGATCGAGGATGTGCACGCGACAGTACTGGCGGCTCTCGGCCTGGATCCTGTCAAAGAAAACGTTGCGCCCGCCACCAGCCGACCGATCAAACTGAGTGCAGGGCGGTCGATTCGCGAGCTGCTCGCTTGAAGTGAGTGAACCAGTCTTACCTCCGCTGTGTCTTCGATCGCACGGAGGCACCCCAATGGATACCAGCAGTTTGCAGACGAAGTTTGCCCGTATGGGCGCCCGTATCAAGGTCGCGGACCGGCCGTTGCGCCGACGCCAGGTCGCTTCAGGGGCCATCTCTCTTGACGTCGGCGAGGACCGGTACGGCGAGTATTTTGAGATCGTCCGGTCGCCGCTGGCAGACCCGGATGTTGCTGTTCTCGACGTTCAGCCGGCAGATCGGCACCTGCTCTTGCTCATTCGCGAGGGTCGTGAGAAGCAGAAGTTCCTCTGCGGTCACGACGAGCGCCACTGGTTTGTAGCTGCCGTTCCGGAATCGGCACCGGTCGGCACGGTTCGCCAGGCAAAGGAAGCACTCAAACCTGTTGACGTACATGCGGCTCAGAGCCGTGAACGTCTGGCGCGTCAGCCCGCAACCGTCGAAAGAACGCGGCATTTCGGCGGCAGGGGGAGTGGTTCTTCTTGCCAGAGCCCCGCATAGTCATTGACGAGAGTTTGGTCCTTCGCGATGAGCCGATCCGCCGCGGAGCCGGCGGAAAACCGCATTGGGTCGAGTTCTGTTATCGGACTGGTGGTGAAAACGTTTACGTCTGTCCCCGTCATCCGAATGGCGTGAGTGCGAGGGAACACCAACTCATTCTTACCGCCAATCCACGGGCGCGGTCGTGGGGCTGGAGGCCGATGCGCCGCAACGCGGGCGTGTACGTGCGCGGACGGGTCCGTCACGCCGACCATAAGACAATCGTGTTGCACGGCTGGCACAAGGTGTTGATGAACACCGAGACGAATTCCCTGGCGATGCGGAACGTCGCGTTTCTCGATTGATTGTCGCAACTGAGAAACGGTGATCGAACCCGTTGAACTTGAAATGGTTGCCGTTTCTGACTGACGTCCTGGCTCTGGTGGTGAAGGAAACTCCGATCGACGCAATAGCGGCTTCACGTCCGCACCGATCCGTTGCCGCTGTTCCTCCTGATCGCCAAGAGCGATTCTAGCTGTGAGTCGGTCATTCCCCAAATTCTGCGCGGCGGGCCTCCTTTACGCGACGGCGGAGCATAACCTAGTGTCGTTGTTTCCAACCCTCGGCTGCGAATCAGTGCACTTAAAGTTTTGATCGTGATGCCGCCCGCGCTCGGCGATCTCGGCGGGTTGGTGGATCTTCAATCCACCCTGCTTCCACTCGCTCATCCCTGGCTGCTCCACAAACCGGCGTTCCTTTCGGTAGGTCCGCACGAGGACGGCTCGATCCATCCCGAGAAGACAGTCGCCTCGCACCAGCAAGTTGGGGCATGGCTCGCGCCGCCCGACACTTGGTTTCAGCGTCATCCGGCATTTACCCGGCCGTTTCGCGGTTCGAGATTTCTGGCTCTTCACGATCGGAGTATGTGCGGATCGGCAGGCGAAGCGGCGCATCATCTGTCGGCGATTGAGTTTTCGCACGCGTTCCGACCACCGATCCGGCGCCGCATGCAATAGGATCGATCCCCTCAACGCCTTTAAACGCTTACAATAGGAATAATGACCGGTTCCGTGGTGCCGCACAAAGGAAAACGAGTCGATGCCGACTGCATCGCGAACGGAGACGAGCAAGAGTTCGAGCGAGCCTAGCCCTGGCCGCACCGACCTCGGGGCTCTGGATGGCAGCGATGGGATTTCCCGCCAAGAAAATATGGCCTACCGGGCAGCTCTCGAGGCACGCACCAAACAGATAGGTCGCGAGCTTTTCGACCGGATCGGACGTGGTCCCCTGCCCTGGCATCGCGCATGGTGGGAAGACAAGTTCATAGGAGGCACGCTCGACGACCCGTTGGTCCGGGTCCAGCTGTTCCGATTCATCGACGCCTTGCCCGCGCTCAAGAACCCCGAGTCTGTTCGCCGGCACCTGGCGGAATATCTGGCCGAGGCGGGTAACCATGTCCCCTGGTGGCTCGACTTGTCCCTGCAATTGGCCCCAGAGGGATCGCTACGGGCCGAATGGCTGGCCGAGGCGGCTCGAGCATCGGCAGGTGTGATGGCAAAGAAATTCATCGCCGGCGCGACCCCTGAAGAAGCCCGCAACACCGTCATGAATCTGCGCAGCCACCGCCTGGCATTTACTGCGGATTTGCTTGGCGAGGCAGTGATCAGCGAGGCTGAGGCCGACCTATACCAAGAGACGTGTCTGGCCTTGATTCGCGGCCTGGATCGATCGCTTCGGGCTGCGCCCGAGATTCCCTTGATCGACCGCGATCAACATGGGCCGATCCCGCGAGTGAACCTGTCGCTCAAACTGTCGAGCCTGACCGCTCAGTTCGAGCCGATCCACGCCGAGGCGACGATCGAGCGGGTCAGCCGGCGGCTGCGGCCCATCTTGAGCGCGGCCCGGACGCTGGGAGCGTATATTCACGTCGACATGGAACAGTACACGTATCGGGCGCTTTCTTATGATCTATTCTGCCGTGTGCTCGAAGAGCCCGAATTTCGCGACTGGCCGGACGTTGGAATTGTGGTGCAGGCGTATCACGGCGAAGCCGAAAACGAGCTTCGGATGCTCAGAGAATGGGTCGAGCGACGCGGCACGCCAATCACGATCCGGCTGGTCAAGGGAGCATACTGGGACTATGAGGTCTCGACAGCGCGGCGGCTGGGATGGCCTGAGCCGGTCTACTTGCAAAAATGGCAAAGCGACGCCTCGTTCGAGCGTTGTGCCCGATATTTGATCGAGCATCACGAGCGTTTACGCCCCGCGTTCGGCAGCCACAACATTCGCAGCGTGGCATATGCGATCGCCGCTGCGGAAACGCGAGGTCTACCGAAAAATGCCTACGAACTGCAGACGCTCTTTGGCATGGGCGACATGATTCAGCGAGCGCTCGTTGAACGTGGCCATCGTGTTCGCGTCTATACACCTTATGGGGCCATCTTGCCGGGCATGGCCTACCTGGTCCGGCGCTTACTGGAAAATACTTCGAACGAATCGTTTTTGAAGGCCGAACGACCGCAACTGCTCAGATCGAAGACCTGTTGCGCGACCCGGAGGAGATCGGATCCATGTTGACGCAGAGGCGACGCTCCCGTGCCGGATCTCCCCAAGCGGCGGCCGTCGCGGCCGAGCTGCCGCCATTTCGTAACGAGCCGCCAACCGATTTGCGCGAGCCGAGAATCGCATGGCCATGTGTCAGGCGCTCGAGAAGGTCCGCGCCCAGCTCGGCCGCCGATATCCGCTCTTAATCGGAGGTACGTACGTTGATACGGGCGATCGGCTGCTCGATTCACTGAATCCCAGCCAGAGCTCCCGCATCGTCGGCCAGGTTGCGATGGCTGACGTCGAGCACGCCGATGCGGCGGTCAAGGCGGCCCGGGCCGCCTTGCCGCAATGGGCCGCGACTCCGGCGGCCGATCGGAGCCGCCGTCATGGTGAAGGCGGCCGCGATCATGCGCAGCCGCCGCTTTGAGCTGGCCACGTGGGAGGTTTACGAATGCGGCAAGCCCTGGGCCGAGGCGGACGTCGACGTCGCCGAGGCGATCGACTTTTGCGAGTTCTACGCGCGTGAAATGATCCGTCTGGCCGTACCACGGCACAGGGATGCCGCCGGCGAGACGAACTTTACCGAGCACATCGCGCGCGGCGTGGCGGTGGTAATCCCTCCCTGGAATTTCCCGCTGGCCATCCCCACCGGCATGACGGTCGCCGCGCTGGTCGCTGGCAACTCCGTGATTTTGAAGCCCGCCGAGCAATCGCCGGTCATCTGCTGGCAACTTGCCGCTTGTCTCACCGAGGCCGGCCTGCCACCGGGAGTGCTCAACTACTTACCGGGTTTGGGCGAAGAGGTCGGTCAGGCGCTCGTCAATCATCCGGACATCGATGTCGTCGCGTTCACCGGTTCGCGCGATGTAGGTCTTTTGATCAATCGCCAGGCCTCCGTGGTCAAGCCTGGCCAGGATCACTTGAAGCGAGTCATCGCCGAGATGGGGGGCAAGAACGCAATCTTGATCGACGACGACGCGGATCTCGACGAGGCTGTCGTGGGCGTGATCCAAAGTGCCTTTGGTTATGCCGGCCAGAAGTGCTCAGCGTGTTCGCGCGTAATAGTTCTTGAAGGGATTTATGATGCCTTTCTTGCCCGATTAGTCGAGGCGGCTCGGGCGGTCAATGTGGGCACGGCCAGCGATCCCGAGACCATGGTCGGTCCGGTGATCGACGCCGACGCCCGCAGGCGCATTCTCGAATATCAACGAATCGCCGCCACCCAAGGTCGCGTCGTATACCACTCTCATGCGGGGCCGCTTGCCGATCAGGGGTACTTCGTCGGCCCGATGATCGTCGCCGACGTCCAACCTGATGCTCGGTTGGCCCAGGAGGAAATCTTTGGTCCGGTGCTTGCCGTCCTCAAGGCCAAGGATCTGGACGATGGCTTACGTATTGCTAACGGCACCCAATATGCCCTCACCGGAGGTCTGTATTCGCGGAGCCCGGCCAATATCGACAGGGTTCGGCGCGAGTTCCTCGTGGGCAACCTCTACATCAATCGGGGCATCACTGGCGCCCTGGTCGATCGCCAGCCATTCGGCGGGTTCAAGCTTTCTGGCATCGGCACCAAGGCCGGCGGACCCGATTACTTGCTCGAATTCCTCTTGACCCGTTGTGTGACAGAAAACACGATGCGCCGGGGATTCGCGCCGGAGGATTCTGAGGTCGAAGCTTCGTAGGACCGCGCGGTTTACGGTCTGCGGAAGCGAACCAATTACGAGCTAGAAACATTCGCGGTCGATTGTGTCCGCAACGCCGAGTGATGCCGGCTGTAGCCGAAATAGATCAAGAGCCCTAGAACGAGCCAGACGAACAGGCGCAACCAGTTTTCCGGACCAAGGGAAAACATCATCCCGCCGTTGACCAGAATGCCCATTGTCGAAACCAGCGGTACCCAGGGAGCGCGAAAAGGGCGAGGAGCGTCTGGGTCGGTGATGCGCAAGATCCACACGGCCGCCGAGACGACCACGAAGGCAAACAAGGTGCCGATGCTGACCAGGTCCGCCAGAAAACCCAGAGGTGCCAGAGCGGCCGCGGCGGCGACGACCACGCCGACCAGGATGGTCGACTTCCAGGGCGTCTTGAACCGGGGATGAACCGCCGCGAAGATCCCCTGAGGCAAAAGTCCGTCGCGGGCCATCGCCAGCAGAATGCGCGGCTGGCTCAAATTGCCGACCAAAAGCGAGCTGGTCATGCCCGCCAGAATTCCCAGCGTGATCAGGCCGCCGGCGAACGTCAGTCCGCGGCTTTGCAAGGCCGCCGACAGCGGGGCATTGATGTCGATCTGGCGATAGGGGACCATTCCGGTCAGCACGGCCGCGACCGCGACATACAAGATCGTGCAAATCGTAAGCGCCCCCATGATGCCGATCGCCAGGTCGCGCTGCGGGCGGCGGGCCTCTTCGGCATGGGTCGAAATCGAGTCGAACCCGATATACGCGAAGAAAATTCGGCCGGCCCCTTGCGCCACGCCCCGCCATCCCTTGTCTTCATGCAAAAAGGGCCGCCAGTTTTTGGGTTCGATGTAGGCCGCACCGATGCCCACGACCGTGAGAATCACGCCGATATTCAGCAGCACCATTGCCGCGTTCAAACCCGCGCTCTCCTTGACGCCGATCACCAGCACGACGGTGACGGCCGCAGTGATCAAGACGGCCGGAAGGTTGAGCCAGGCCATGACCATTTGCCCGCTCGCCAGCGTCACCGTCTTGAGCATGAACGTCGCCGTGTTGCACATCGTAGTCCCACGGGGCCGACCGCAGTCGAGGATCGAGCTGAATATCGAAGACGTTGTGCAAGAACGCGTCCAGGTAATTGGACCAGCCGGCGGCGACGACGCTCGAGCCGATGGCGTACTCGAGGATCAGGTCCCAGCCGATGATCCACGCCACCAGCTCGCCCAGCGTCGCGTACGCGTAGGTGTAGGCGCTGCCGGCCACCGGCACCATGCTGGCCAACTCGGAATAGCAGAGCGCGGCGAATCCGCAGCCGATGGCGGCCAGCAAGAACGAAAGGATGAGCGACGGCCCGGCGAATTCGTTGGCGACAAAGCCGGTCTGAACATAAAGGCCGGTTCCGATCGTCGCTCCGACCCCTAGCCCCGTGAGAGCGACCGGGCCAAGCCGCCGATTGAGCCGCTCGCCTTCGTCCATCTCACCGATCAAATGCGTGACGTCTTTGCGGCGAAAATAGCTGGACGAAAACAATCCCATCCGCGGGTTCCTCACACCGATTGATCAGCACCTAAGAAGACGGTCTGCTCGCCGAATCGACCACCGGCGACGACGACACGCCTGGTATCGGAATCGGCAGGTCGAGGCTGGGTAAGCTCGCACGCAAAAGAGGTTGGCCGGCGGCCAGGTCGCGCGCGGCCTGAAGGTAGCGGCGCATGACTTCGATGCGTTCGGATGGGTCGAACCGGACGTACGCCGTGGTTCCGTAAAATACGGCCGAGCGATCGCAAACTTTCGCCCACTTCGCTGCGTCAAGGCCGTAGTGATCGGCACAGCCTTTGAGGTCTATGTGAGGCACTGGTACCGATTCGGGCCAGCCGAATAAGCGACGCTTTGCGAGCTGCACCAATGTTTCTTGAGCCAAAGCGACGTAACCCTCGAGGTTCATGTGCTGCGCATCGTGAAACAGGCGATCGTCCACGATTCCGTGAGCGCTTCGCCGAGCCAGTACGTGGGGGCCATCGATCAAAACAGCGTGATGCTCTTGTGCTACGGTTCGGATGGCCGCACGAAATTCGTTCGGGCACCGGAGAACGAGGTGATCGAGCTCGCGGGCGAAGACAAAATGACGCTCTGCTTCCTCCCAGTTACTGATTTTGACCAGGAGTCGGGCGAGGCGATAATGGCTCTCGGCAAACTCGGGGTGTTGTTCGACTAATCGTCGGTAGCCGGCGATAGCCGAGTTCACGTCAGCAGACTCGGCAGCGCGGATCGCCTGAAACTCGCGTGCAAACGCGGCGCGTTCCGAAGCTGGAGTTGAAGCGGCCAGTACCGAGCGGCTGGGCTCAAAACCGCCGTCGTTGGATGCTGGCACGATCAGGATGGGCAGCGCCCCGATTCGGTTGCAATAGGTCGCCAGCGCGTCGAGCCGGCGATGAAAGTCGTCGAGGAGAAAGGCGAATTCGTGCGGCGTAAAGCTCGGATGATCGACCAGCTCGCGGGTTATATGCGGGGGGGGCGGCAGGGAAACGCGATGCCGATCGAGAGTATCTACAATCAATCTGAGCGTCGATGAGCTCGAACGAATTCGCTCGAGGAGAGCTGAGGGGATTTCCGGACTCTCGTCAATGTAGTGACGAACAATGCGCGCCCACCAGAATCGGGTGATGAATTCGTTTTGGCCAGAGAAAACGATGATTGCATCAGGCCGCTGCTTCAATTCTCTCAGTGTGAGGATCGCCTGCTCGAGACAGAGCCCTCCATCGGCGCGGATGTCAACCCGGATCCTCCGACCCGGAAAGACGCGCTCGAGCTGCCAAGCCACGATCTGGCCCACCGACAGCCAGGGATGATATGGCTCACCTTGAGTGCTCGATTCGCCGATGACCACAAAGTACAGGACGCCATTTGCCGAAATAGTCTTATGATTACCCGACGCCGTGTTGCCGGCCCGGGGCGCGGGTTTCGAGAGATCGGATTCCGGCTCACGTGGGGATGGTTGCCGCTCGAACGCAGTCGGAAGCACTGCGAGCCGTTGCCAGTCTCGTATTAACCGGCGTGAGACCAGTTCGCTTACAACCAAACCCAGTACGCAGATTGACGCCAGCAGCACCCAGCGGATCGCGCCCGAAAAGCGCGTCGGTCGCGCCGAATATACAACGCGACTGCCCGGCATGTCGCGCAGCCGCCGGCTAGCACGATCACCGGTGCGACAATGGCATATGCAACCAGCAACGTCCACAAGAGACCAATCGACGTACGCCTGATGAGCCACTTTGGAATAAAGAGCGGCACCCAGAGCGGTATCACTGCCGCGGCGATGAACAAGAGCGTCGCACCGACTGCCGTCAGCACGAGAACTGCGCCATCGTCGTGCCGGGAAATGTCGAACAGAGTTGTCGTCGGGCATTTAAGTTTCGAATTTCCCCGATGAAACGAAAATTTCGGCCGACAAACGGAAGAGCGGCAAACCATTGTTTCGCTTTGTGGTGGTGATTGCGATAGATGAGATTTCGGGAAATGACGCCAGTTCGCAGATCAACTTGCCCACGAGCATCCTCCGCAGGTCTGCCTCAAACAGATGAGGCCGGGCCGGCGCGAGCGCTTTGTTTTCGCGTGCCTCGCGGCCCTCGAGATAAGTGGCCGGGTCGTTTTCGTCTAACACTCTCACACGCCAGCCGCATCGCAGCACGTGTATGATCAGGCCTTGGCCGGCCAGTCGCAGGAACGCCTGTCGAATCGCCGTCCGCCCCACGCCGAACGTGGCCGCGATCGCTTCCTCACGCAAGTAATTTGCTTCGGCGCTTAAACTCTTCGCAAGATTGACTTTGCACCGCGTCCGCGATTATTTTTGACATTGCGTACAAAGTCAGCTTTAGATCGTTGCCACTCGCAGAATTGTCAGGTGACGAGGAGTAATAATATGAGCGTTGCGTGGAATGGTGTGTTTCCGGCGGCCACGACACAGTTTCGGCCGGATCAGACGCTGGATATTCCCGCGACGATGGCCCATGTCGACAAAATGATCGAAGCCGGCATTCATGGAATTATCATGCTGGGCACGGTGGGAGAGAACTGTTCGCTCGAGGACCAAGAAAAGCTCGATTTGTTGCGTGCGACCGTCAAGCACGTGAGTAGGCGAATACCTGTTTTGAGCGGGGTTGCGGAATACACGACGGCGCTGGCATCTCGGTTCGCCAAAGACGCACAAGAGCTGGGTGTCGACGGTTTGATGGTGTTGCCGGCGATGGTTTACAAATCCGAACCGCGTGAGACGATTGCTCACTTTCGTGGTGTCGCCCGGTCAACAAGCCTGCCGATCATGATCTACAACAACCCGGTGTCGTACTCGGTCGACATCACGCCGGAGATGTTCGTCGAACTGGCCGACGAGACCAACATCGTAGCCATCAAAGAGTCTTCGGAAAACGTCCGACGGATCACCGACCTGAAGAATCTTTGTGGCGATCGCTATATCCTGTTTTGCGGTGTCGACGACCTGGTACTCGAGAGCATTCTCCTGGGAGCCGTTGGCTGGGTTTCGGGCCTCGTCAATGCGTTCCCCGCCGAAAACCGACTCTTGTGGGATCTCGCCAATGGCGGCCAGTGGGACAAAGCGCTTGCGATATATCGTTGGTACACTCCGCTATTGCATCTGGATACTCACGTCAAGCTAGTCCAATACATCAAGCTGGCGCAACAGGAGTGCGGCCTCGGATCGGAGCTCGTTCGCCCACCGCGACTTCCGCTAGTTGGCGAAGAGCGCGAACGAGTCTTGGCGATCATCCGCCAAGGAATAAAGACGCGGCCCTCGAAAGCGCGGTCGATGCGTTCTTGAATTGCGCGATGGGCCACGAGGAGCAATTTGAACGTGCAATCGCGCATCTCGGTGATCGACACTCACACGGGCGGTGAACCGACGCGGGTCGTGGTCTCGGGCGGACCCGAGCTTGGTTCGGGCACCATGGCCGAGCGACTGGCGGTATTCCGGGACCGCTTCGATACATTTCGTTCCGCTGTCGTCAACGAGCCGCGCGGATCAGACGTGATGGTCGGGGCGATCTTGCTGCCACCGGTTGACACGGACTGTGCGGCGGGGGTGATCTTCTTTAACAATGTGGGCTACCTCGGCATGTGCGGCCATGGCATGATCGGTGTCGCCGTCGCCCTGGCTCACCTTTGTAGGATCGGGCCTGGCTTACACCGGCTCGAGACGCCCGTGGGGACGGTGACAATTAACCTCGAAGGCCGTAATTCCGTGGCAATCGACAACGTCGAGAGCTTCCGCCTGACCAAGAACGTGAAGGTGATCGTTCCCGGATTGAGGACCTATTTGGGGGACGTGGCCTGGGGCGGAAACTGGTTCTTTCTGGTGCAGGATCATGGTGAAGACCTGTGCGTGGCCAACGTGGAACGGCTGACGGAAATCACCTGGCGGATTCGCCAGATGTTGCGCGCAAGGGATTACAGGTGCGGCGGGGGCGGAGATCGACCACATCGAGCTGTTCGGCCCCCCCAGCATGGCGGGTGCTGATAGCAAGAACTTCGTGCTGTGTCCGGGCAAGGCATACGATCGCTCGCCTTGTGGCACTGGCACGAGCGCCAAGCTAGCGTGTTTGAGCGCAGACGATAAGCTCCGCGAGGGAGAAATTTGGCGGCAGGAAAGTATCATCGGCAGCGTGTTCGAAGGCTCGGTACGGCTTGTGGAAGGTCGCGTGAAACCGCGAATCCGGGGGACGGCGTACGTGAATGCCGAATCCACCCTTTTGATCGACCCTGACGACCCGTTCGCGATGGGCATCCGACCATGACAATGAACTCGACTGAGCGTCACGTGGTCGTGGTTGGTGGGGGTGTCATCGGCACGTCGTGTGCGTATTTCCTCATGCGATCCGGCTGGCGCGTCACGCTGATCGATCGGGCCCGGATCGGCCGCGGTAGCTCACACGGCAATTGCGGACTTGTTTGCCCGAGCCACATCCTGCCGCTGGCAGAGCCGGGAATGGTGGCCAAGGGGGTGAAGAGCCTGTTCGAGCGCAATTCACCCTTCGCGATCAAGCCCCGCTTCGATCCGGCATTGTGGTCATGGCTCATGCATTTCGCGGCTCGGTGCAACCTCCGCGATATGATCGCAGCCGGCCATGCCATCCAGCCCTTACTCCTCTCATCGCTCGCTCTCTACGAGGATCTGATCGAGCGCGAGTCG
The DNA here is from genome assembly GCA_963850935.1 of uncultured Isosphaeraceae bacterium. Lineage (GTDB taxonomy): Bacteria > Planctomycetota > Planctomycetia > Isosphaerales > Isosphaeraceae > CAWFRS01. The sequence continues at coordinate 232,578 of CAWKNT010000016.1, read as the reverse complement.
CTCGATTGTGAGTTCGAGACCCGCGGGCTTCTGTTTGCGTACCGGTCGCGAGAACAGATGGATTCCTACGCGGCGACCGACAGTTTGCTCGGAAAGTCGTTCCATTGCGTCGCCGAGCGTTATGATGGGGCTGCTGTCACAGAGCTCGAACCGGCTCTTCGGACTGGACTCGCGGGTGGCTGGTTTTACCATGATGATGCCCATCTCCGACCCGACAAGCTGATGCAGGCCTGGCGCCGCGTGATCGAGGTAGGTGGCGTTACGGTCCGCGAAAACTGCGAATTCCAAAGCTTTCGCAGTCGCAACGGCAAAGTCGTGGCCGCCGTTACCACCAGCGGTGACTTTGCCGCGGATCAATTTGTCGTCGCCGCTGGTGCCTGGACGCCACTACTGAACGACGAACTGGGTTCTCGCGTGCCGATCCAGCCGGGTAAGGGTTACAGCCTGACGATGCCCCGGCCGGCCACCTGCCCCAAGATCCCGCTCGTTTTCCCCGAGACGCGGGTGGCAGTGACGCCGTTCCAGTCCGGATACCGGCTGGGCTCGACGATGGAATTTGCCGGCTACGACGAATCGATCCGTCCCGAGCGGCTTCAACTCCTCAAGGACGGGGCGACCGCCTATCTTACCGAGCCCTATTGCGAGCCAGTGCTCGAAGAGTGGTTTGGCTGGCGACCCATGACCTACGACAGCATACCAGTCATCGATCGGAGCCCGAAGTATGACAATATGATGATCGCAGCTGGCCACAACATGTTAGGGCTATCCATGGCCCCTGCGACCGGCAAGCTGGTGGCTGAGCTCGCGAATGGCGTCAAGCCGCACATTGACCCGGCACCTTATCGCGCTAGTCGATTTTGATTGTTCCGGAGTCGGTGAAGCGGTCGAACGCATCGAGCGGCGTGCCATCAGGCGTGTATAATTAATGACCGCCGACGTCGAACGTTTTGCTCCGGGGGACGGGTCATGCCGATTCACGACTGGACTCGAGTTGACGCGGGCATTTTTCACCATTTTCAGATCTACCGGAGATGCCAGTGTTCCTCACACCGGAGGTTTACGTTCCGCTCCCACTGGAATCCGCGTATCAATCTGCGTGGGAGGCTGTGCCGGCGTACTGGCGCAGTGTGATGACAGAGCCCGTGTCTTCGTGACCAGGGTCGCGCACGCTCTCGATTCTTGAACGGGACTCGATCATGCCTGCACCGCGCTTGTTGCGCCAGTCACTGATTTTGAGTTTGATGCTTTTCTCCACCAGTGCCATCGCGCAAACCACGCCGCTTCGCGTCGCGGGACAAGACGTCGAGCTGGCGGTTACGGAGGTGAGCGGACATACCGTACGAATCACATTCACGCCCAAGGATATGCCGCATACGATCGATGCCAGTCCGGTGTTGGTACCACGAAAATGGTCTGAACCGGCATTCAAAGCAACGGCTCTGCCGAGCGAGCAAACGATTCGTCTCAGTCACCATCGTGTGACGATCAAGCCAGCTCCGTTGACCATCGAAGTCGCCGGCGCGGCGGGCAAGCTCGTTGAGCGCCTCACATTTGACATGTCATCCGGCGGCGTCTCGTTCCGCTTGGGTAACGGCCCAGTATTGGGTTTAGGAGGAGGCGGCTCGGGGTTCGATCGCCGTGGGACGTTCGACGGAATGAACAACGGACATCGCGCCGACGAGTACCAGATCTTTGGCTCGCGTGTGCCCATCCCCTTCTTGATCGGTCTGGACCAGGCACCAACGGCTGCTCAAGCTGGGCATCGACGGCTGGTGGCCTGATGATGGCGACGAACTGCCCATAGACGCCCGGCTCGCCTGGCACCGGATGTACTTTCATGGTTCGCTGCTTGATCGCCCCGGCGAGCGTCCATTCAGCCTGCACCGAACTGGCTACGCCGGCATGCAGCGCTACGGTGCTTGGGTCTGGTCGGGCGATGTCTTCACGCTCTGGGACACATTGGCCGCCCACGTTCCGATCGGCATCAATTTCTCACTGAGCGCATCGCTGTCGCTCGAGCCATTCGAGCCATGGCTGAGTGACGACCCACGATGAGCCAGCAAGCCCAGTCGGCTCATAGAGGTCGATCGCCTCGCGCGGCGTGATCGCGATCATTGATTCCGACCAACCGAACGAGTTGACGAGCGAGCCAACGAGTCGGCAACGATCGACTCCGGCTGGCGCAGCGTCGCCAGCTTGAGCGACCCGTCGCGCTTGGCGAGCCGGCGGCCGTCAGGGCCGACCGCGAGCGCGACGTGCCCGAAGGCCGGCACTGGCAAGCCAAGCATGCGGTAGAGCAGAATTTGCCGCGGCGTACTGGGCACCAAATCCATGCCGCGGATCACCTGGCTAATCCCCATTGCGTTGTCGTCGGTCACCACCGCGAGCTGGTACGAATAGCCTACGTTTTGTCGAGCGACAATGAAATCGCCACCGACCTGCGATGGATCGAGCTCGACCTGGCCAAGATAGAGGTCGTTCCAGGAAACAATCCCAGCAGGAACTCGGAACCGCCATGCGAACGGACGGTTGCCGAGGGCACGAGCATCATTTGCGCTTCTGATGCGCGCATGTACCGGCGTACGTCGGCCCTTCGTCCTCGGCGTGCGGCGCCTGGGCAGCGCGTTCGATATCGCCACGCGTGCAGGTGCAGGGATAAACGCTCTCACTGGCTATAAGGCGTGAGAGGGCTTGGCCGTATTGGCACAAACGCTCAGACTGAGTGTATGGTGCAGAAGGTCCGCCGACGTCGGGCCCTTCGTCCCAGTCGAGCCCCAGCCAGCGAAGGTCGGAGAGAGCCGTAGCAACGGATTCGGCGCGAACCCGAGAGGCATCCAGATCCTCAATTCGAAGGATGACTCGTGCACCGCAGCGCCGTGCAGAAAGCCAAGCGATGAGAAATGTCCGCGCGTGCCCCAAATGGAGCCCTCCGGTCGGCGAGGGAGCAAGCCGGCCGGCCGGCATTTTTTTCGACATTCCAGTGTGCGCGTCGTCGGTCATCTCCGCACCAAAAAGCTGGAACGGGGGCGTTCGGCGAAGGTTCGACTGGCCTAAAATCGCTCGATCGGCTCTAATGATCAAGGTGATCGATTGATTTGGTCGTCCCGATTGAAGAACAGATTCTATAAGAATCCGCCGAGACGAAGGAGTGCCGCACCGTGGACGCCGAACTGAAACGAAATGCCAAGGCTGTGATCGACAAGATCCTCCATCTTCGAGACTCTCTTTGACTTCGGCGAAAAACAAGCTCACCGCGACGCGCTCGAGCAAGAGATGAACGGCGCGACGTTCTGGAACGACCAGGAGAAAGCCAAGGCGGTCATTCAGGAGCTCAAGAGCCTGAACACGGTCTTGAAGCCGTTCGAGGCACTCGTCAGGCAAGCCGAGAATCTCGAGGCGACGATCGAGCTGGCCGAAGAGGCAGAGACCGACGAGTTCGACGACGAGATCCGGTCGGCGTGCAAGCAGGCCGATGCGGATTTCGACGACGTTCGAGTTCCGCTCGATGCTCAGCGGACCCAACGATCACTGCAACGCGTTTCTGACGATCCACGCCGGGCGCGGGCGGGACGGAGGCCTGCGACTGGTCGGAGATGCTGTTGCGGATGTACCTGATGTGGGCCGAGTCCAAGCGGTTCTCCGACCGAGATCACCGACCGTGAAGACGGCGGCGCGGCCGGCATCCAGGAGGCGACCATCCACATCAAGGGAGAGTACGCCTACGGCTATCTCCGCGGTGAGACGGGCGTCCATCGGCTGGTCCGGATCAGTCCGTTTGACTCGAATGCACGGCGGCATACATCGTTTGCGTCGATCGACGTCCTGCCGGAAGTCGACGACACGATCGATATCGTGCTCCGCGACGAAGACCTGAAGCGCGACGTATTCCGCTCGGGCGGTCCCGGCGGCCAGCACCAGAACAAGACCGAGTCGGGCGTGCGATACACCCACCTTCCGACCGGCGTCGCCGCCGAGTCGCGCAGCGAACGCTCGCAGCACAAAAACGACACCAATGCCCTGGCCACCCTGAAGGCCAAGCTCATCCGCCTCGAGGAAGAGAAACGCGAGGCCGAGTTTGCCAAGAAGTACGACGAAAAAGGGGAAGTAAGCTTCGGCAACCAGATCCGCTCGTACGTGCTCCAGCCGTACCAGATCGTCAAAGACCTGCGGACCGACTACGAAGTCGGCAACCCGCGGGCGGTGCTCGATGGCGACATCGACGGCTTCATCGAAGCTTACCTCCGTATGAAGCTCGCCAAGGGGGGCACGGACCTGGCCAAGAAGTGATGAGCTCGTTCAAGTGATCCATTATCTGCTTTTTCCTGGGAGAAACCGAAGACCGGGCCGACATGTGCGGTCTGGGCCTGCGGGCGGCGTTCACCCGAGTCGGTCCCGCTCTGGACTCACGCCCTGTTCATGCCGCCGGCGAAGCGAGCCCGAGCTCGTGCGAGCAGTCGAGACCGATCCCGATCGGACGACCCCGGCCGGGTGCGTCAGCCCGGTCTATCAAGAAATCCAGTCGGCACGACAGCGGCGTCGAATCCCGGACTGTGCCTCCTGTTGACCGGAACGTTCTTTCAGCACCACTTCTCGGCGGTGGTCAGCCTGGGAATCGATCCCGATCGGCCGGATGGTCCTGATGCTCGACGTTGATGTCGCGGACCGTTGCCGTGCACACGTCGACAGCGCTCGCCGCGACCTACACTGTCCGGCTCGACAGCGGTGCGCTCAGCCGACGCCAGCCCGCAGGCGATCACCTGGGAAGCACTCGGACGCGGACAGTCGCCGGCTCGAGCTCGTGGCCGTTGCCCCGAGCACGCTGGTCCTGGCCGAAGCCGGGCGGACTGCGACGCGCGTGCAGGTCATTAGCCGCGCATTAAGCCCGGGAGCTTTACTCATCGGCTCCATTACCGCTGGCGCTGGACGAGTAGCTCTGGATTGACGCGATAAACCGCGTAACGCCCCTCGACGTGCAGCAGCTCGAGTGGGCCGGATGACGGTCGAAACCGAGGGTCGTGCTGCACGCTTGGAGCCGCGGCGACGACGTATGCTCGCCCCTTGACGCGAGGCCAGGGCCGCGCGATCGGCGTCGCTCTGCGCCTGGTACCGCGCTTCGAATCCGTGGCGGTCGCCCACGTACGAGCGCACAAACTCAGCCGGCGATCCGTGGAAATCGACGTGGTCCTGAAACCGCGCGAACCAGTCGGCCAGCGCCGTCGGCGTGATAGGGGCTGGCCGCCCGATTGAAGGCGAGGCTCCGCCGCGACCAGAGCCGAAATGTCTTCGGGCCGGGAGGACCGATGAACCGGGCTGTTGCTGGCGTGTGATCGCGGCACCACAGGCCCCAGCCGCTCGATGTCGTCGGCCGGGACTGCCGCGAACCGGCAGCGACTGATCAACGCTCTCACCAGAGGTTGCCGCGCCAGAGCTTGATCGAGCTGGAACCGCCGCTGCCAGCAGCGAAGCCAGCGGCAGTGTCCATGCGAGCGCAATTGCCGTCCGTACGCGCCGGCGTCCAAAAACGTCCCTCTTCAAGGATTTGCGTGTTTTTCCCCAACTTTCCCCACAACCCCAAGAGCAAACCCATCCCAAGAGCGGCCATGAGCGGAATGTGGCCATATTCCGTGTCGTGGTGCATCAGAAAGTTGACACCGAGCGCAAGCATCGTTGACCACGCCAGAAGATCAATAAACCGATACTCTCGGCACCAAGAGCAATAAGCGCGCGTCGCCCCGGCCGCTGCCACAGACAACTCCGCCAATGTCACCACCACCATCAGCCAGTCGCCCGTAAGGGCCACGGCGATCAGAATCGCCCGGAGCCGCTCTTTCAATCCACCCGTACGCCAGAGTGCAGTGATCCGGCCGGCGACAAAAACCAAGGTGATCCCTCGCGCCAACGTGGCCATACGGAATGGCTGGAAGACAGTGATCCCCACGTGATGCCAATATTCGATCGCATACCAGGCCATTCCTAACCCGACAAGGATGACCGCCAGTGTCGCGACTAAACGCAGCAGAGTTGGCGACCACCGCGTGGGGCGGATTGTTCGATTCAACGCTTCGGCCTGACCGGGTTGCGACCATCGATTTGGGCCAAAGACCGCGAGCGCGGCCAGCGCCAGGTAGCACCCGGCCGCGAGCCACTGAGGCATCCGCCACAAGTGCGGCAGCATGTGCTGCGGGCTTTGCAGCTCGACGCTCAGCAGCCAATAAACGTCGCCCGGCATATTCCCTTGCGGGGATCGTCCCCCGGCCAGGTTTACCGCCAGACCTGGTAACACGGCGACCGCAATGGCGGCAACCCCCAGCAACGCATCAGAACGGCTGACTTTCATCCATCGGCCCATCAGCCACCACACCGTCCAGCTTGCCGCCAGCACGAGCGCGAGCTGGAGCCCGACCGAGGGATGAATCAATGTCGCCATGGCGACCGCAGCCATGGCTCGCCAGCGTCCCCGCCTTGGCTCGATAATGACCTGTGCCAGCGCCAGCCAGCCCAGCGCAAGGGACGTTAGCCGGTCCAGGACCATCGCCTCGAAAAGGTGGTTGGTGCCGATGTTGCCGGCCTTGGCCGCCAGGACCAAACCGACCGCAACGACACCGATATGACGACCTGCGTCGGGCCAAACCGCCTGTGCCAGCCGATCGACACCGCGGCACGTTGCGACAAATGTCAGAATGAAAATGAGGAGCAGCCCGACCGAAAGCCCTAGCGGCCTAGTGAACAGGTCGAGCACCAAGAGCGCGCCGCGATGAGGGTTGAACACGTCGAATGCGCGCACGAACGGATCAGTGGCAAACATCGCCGGGTCCTGACGATGCAGCAATAACGGCAGCCGATAGGCCTGGTCGCTATCGAAACTGTGATAGCCACGCAGGCTCAGGTACAGACCAAGGATGACGAGATATACCAGCCACCGTGGCAGTTCGTCACCGCCACGCCGTGTGGGTACCCTCTCCCACGTCATCGATGGCCTCCTTACCGACAATTCAAGGGCTTGACCGTTCGCGGCTCGACCGCGAGTTTGCCGTCCCTGGCGAGTTCGGTCAACGTGAGTTCCCGCGCCGGCTTGTTCCTCGCGAAAGAATCGCCCTACATCAAAGCGAACGCTCAGATTCGGCGACGTCCGATTTGAGATATTGCCGAATTCTTTCGGTCAACTCGTCGGTTCGAGCGAGTTGGCCCTCGGGATCGGCGGCGCGTAAAGAGTCTCGCGTGGATTCGAGAAACGCCAGTAGATCGCGGGCGACTTCCGCCTCGCCCCGTCCGATGTGGTACAAGGCGAAGCTCTCGACGCATGTCTTTTTGCCCTTCATTCCGCACATTTTGGCGTACAGGATGCGGCCCTTTGCAGCCAATCGGGCCCGTCGCTGCGCTGATTGTCCCGATTCGGCAGGATTCATGTCGTTCGCTTCCGACGCCAGGGTCGAACGCGTGTTGAACGTCGGTCGCACCAGGCGCCGCTCGATGGGGCTTATTCACTGGACTTTATCGTCGCAGAGCCGTACAAGTAAATAATACCTCGGTCGCAACATTCCCTACCTTCTCCGCGCCCGTTGCATCCCGATTGGGCAATTGCTAAGCAGCGATCTTCCAGTTGAGGACGAATTCCATGGCATCTCGATCATTCGGTTCGATGATTCTGGTCGGCGTTCTGGCTTTTCCGTTTATCAAGGCATGTGCGCAAGACAGTGTTACGCCGCCGGCTGCTACCCCAGAGACGTCGCCAAGCGACGGCCTTTCAAAGGCATCTCCGCCGACCACAACGGCGTCACCGAACGACAAATCCGCTTCGACGTCGTCCAAACCGAAGCTGAAAAGCGAGCTCGCCGCGTTTGGTGCCGGGTGTTTCTGGCACGTCGAAGACGTGTTCGAGCGACTTGACGGCGTGAAGGCGGCCGTTTCGGGATATGCAGGCGGTAACGTACCCTATCCCAGTTATGAAATGGTTCACGAGGGAACAACAGGGCACGCCGAGACGGTCGTCGTGCAGTACGACCCGAATGTGATCAGCTACGAAAAGTTGCTCAAGGTCTTCTGGGCGAACCACGATCCGACGTCTCTCAACCGGCAAGGTCCCGATATCGGTCCCCAGTATCGTTCTGTCATCTTCTTTTACAACGAAGATCAGCGGAAAGCCGCTCTGGCGTCCTATCGAGATCTGACCCGCGCTCAAGTGTATCGGTCGCCGATTGTGACCGAGCTCGTGCCCATGAGAGCGTTTTACCAGGCGGAAGACTATCACCAGGATTATTACGGCGGTAAACCGCGCGCGAGCACTCGACGACGGAAGACAAGCACATCCAAGACCAAGAAGACGACACAAGCCAAACTGTCGAAAGCCACCACTGCGCGGACGGAATCGGCCCGCAGCCGCGCTCGCCAGCGCCGAACGCAAAGCCGTGACTTCTTCTCGGAAGCGACGCCTTTGGTTCGTGCCTAGTTCGACGTGTCAGCAGCGTGATTAGTCGGCGGCGACGATATCCACTGGCCGCACTGGCTCTGGCACGAGTTCAACCGTCGCATCCGGCTTTCGGGCCTTTTTCACTTTTGCGTCGGGTAGAAATACCGGCGCATTCGCATGACCCCTCAGCCACTGGTCGACCGAGGTTGCGACAGCGCCGCCAGCCATACGGCCGGACAGTCGGTCGAATCGCAGGCTCGTATCGAGAACGATCAGGATGGTGAGCAGGAGCACGACAAGATCTGTTGTGATCGTCCAGGCTGTACTGAATCTCATGGGAAACCACGGAGGGGAGTTAATCGCCGCGAAGCCATACTGGACCTCGACCAACCAGATGGTGATGAAAAGCAGGAAACCCATCGCGATGATCGCCAACGCAAGAAACGCCACGACCGCCGCAGATGCCATCCAGAGTGCGATAGTCCAGGTCATGGACTTGGTTGCGGTCGGTAGCGAGAGGGAACAGCGGACGCCGATGGCGGCCATGAGGGTGGCGGCCAGCGCATTGAAGACGATCCAGGTGATGTACGCACCCGGGCCGATCGCGCCGCCGATCGTGCCAAGCGTCCAGGCCAGCACCATCGCCGCCACCATCCATCGCAGGGCGTGCAGGCTGCCCACAAGCTTGGCCCGCACCATCTCACCGGGCTCGAGTGGGGTCATCAAAAGAGCATCCCATGTGCCCCGCTCGCGCTCCGAGGCGATCGAAACCGCGGCTCTCAACCCGACCGCCCACTGGAGCAGCCACCCCATGAACATCGCAGCCGGATTAGATAACCAATCCGTCATGAAGCTGGTCGCCCACGGCGCCCAGTCGTTCTGGTGGCGCCACCACAGGTCAACGATGATCATCCCCGTCAGAACCAGGCTGCCACCGCCGATCATCGCTGTGAATGCTGCGCCCAACCACCGGCCAAACCTTCCGAGTGTCCCCACGCGCTCGATGTAAAGCTCTTTCCAGAGCATCGGCCGGTCACCAAGCGGCGCTACCCAGGCTCGGCGTCGAGACTTCTTGACAACTTCACCTGTTGCCAGGCAGGTCGGTCGCAGCCGCCATGCCGCCACAGCGGTACCGAGGAAACCCATCACGAGCCAGACGACTGAGGTTGCCAGAGCCGGAGCGGTCTCATTGTCCCAAACGAGGCGGTTCATGCTCACATAAGGGTTGAACGATCCTAGCCAATCGGCGGCTTGCGTGGGCAGCCCCAACTGCGCGACGAGCGGGCTCAACACCAGCGCGAGCATAAGTATATATACGCTCAAAAGCGCATCGCGCCCCCGCCGCGAGAGGATCGAGGCAAGGACGGCCAAGCCTCCGCCCCCCGCGCCGACTGCGGCCAGAAGAAAAAAGAGCGTGGCCAGTTGCAATAGGTCAAGGCCATTCCAGGCACCGACAATCACCAGAAACGGCACCCCCGCTAAGAGGATCATCCCGACCTGACTCAGCTTCCCCAGCAAACGCCCCGTCACAATCTCGCGCGGGCTAACTACCGTGGTCAGCAAAAGCTGGAGCACCCCTCGCTCGCGATCCCCGGCCAGCGAGCCGGCCAGAACCGCGGGTGCTTGCACCACAACAATGGAAAGCAGAATCATCGCGCCGGCTGCCAGCGTTACTCGCAGCATATAGCTGGGGATGTAAGACGGATCGGTCTTGGCGATAAGCCACCATGCCCATATGAGAAAAAGCAAAATCAAGCCCAGCAGCAAACCCAAGATCGAGCGGACCACGATCAGCCATCCGCGCGCAGCGCGCGGCGGCATTCCGTGCCGGCTAGGTGGCCGAACAACAGTGTTGCCAGATTCACGCCAGGTCTCCCGATAGCATTTCGTGCGGGGCTGCCGGTCGTGTCGATCGTTGCAAGCAGGCCGCGCGGGCCGGCGGCCGCGTCAGATACCAGATCGAAAGTGCCGGGTAGATCGACGCAATTAATGCGCTGAAAACCATCGCAACTGCGCCCGCAATCGACATGATCATGCTAAAGTACATCATCGGCATCGCCGGTGCGGGTCGGCCGCCCGCTTTGGCCTGGGCTTGAACCTGTGCCTGAATAGAGTCCGTCATCTTCTGAACCTTCTGCACTGTGATCGGCAGAATCAGGACGAGCGTGACCACAATCATTGCGACCCAGCGAACGATCTTGAGCCACGAAACGCTGATGGCAAGCCGGCGCCCCCACTCTGCCAATCCCAGCAGACCCACACCCGAAATCGCCATCAGCACGTTTAAAATTATTCCCGCAATCACCTCCGAAAACGAATAGATCGCAAGTCGGATGTCGCTGAAGACATTCCAATTCATGATCTCATTCATCCCGGAGAGGTCCGGCTCAACGTTCTGCTCCACAGATTCGCGCTCGTCCTTCAGAGTGTCCTTCTCCTCATTGGTCTTGGCAGCTTCTTCCTTAGCCTTGAGTTCAGCGACCTTCGCGTCGCGCTCTGTCTTGCTCTTGGCCTGCTGTTCCTCGATTTGAACCATCATTTGTTTTTGAAACCTAGGCGCCACGAGCCATACCGCGATGTATCCGGCTCCAACCAAGAACAACAAGATGCCGAAAACAAGATTCATGATGCCGAAAGTGCGCGGAATCTGAGGATTGGGTACCACCCATTTCCCCGCTTGTTGCTCGCCCATTGCCTCGGGTCCTGATTGCTGCGGCCAAACTCCGGGAACCAAACACCGGTTTAGAAAGCGAATAAGCCACCTTGGCTTGCAGGCAGCGTTCCCGACAACCGCCGTTCTCTCGAATCCAACTGGGTCTTCGTCTGTCGTAACATGATATTGAGTTACCGCCTCGCCACGCCAGCGGTTGACTGCAAATTGTCTGACAGATGTCGCAGTTTTTGCATTTCAGGAAAAGATCGCTTTTCGTTTGACATTTCGTTCTAATTCGTTAGAATCTCAATCGAGTAACGAGGGCCACCTGAGGAACACGTGCGAAAATGGCACGACCCGCGAGTACACAGCCGACCGATGGCGAGATGGAAATCTTGAAGGTGCTCTGGGCCACCGGGCCCGCCGAGTTGGGGCAGATCCGTGCCCAGTTGCAAAGGCAGCGGCCGGTGGCGACCACAACGATCGCGACGATGCTCAAGGTTATGCTGGGCAAGAAGCTGGTGAAGCGGTCTGATGGCAAGCGCGGCTACGTGTGGTCGGCGCGCGCCAGCCGCTCGCGGACGGCGAGTGATCTGGTTCGCAAAGTTTTGGATCACGTCTTCGACGGCTCGGCGGGTCGCCTGGTCGCGCATCTGCTCGATGAGCGAGGACTCGACCAAACTGATCGTGATCAGATTCGGAAGCTGCTCGACGCGTTTGATGCCCGTGAGGTTGGACACCAAGGGGAGACACCGCCATGACCAACCCGACGCCGATGGGCTCACCGCTCTGGATCGCCGCAGGCTGGACGATGTTTCATTTTTTATGGATCGGAGCCACGCTCGGCCTTTCTGGTCTCTTAGGGAGGCGTGCACTCGACTGCGCCAGCCTGGAAGTTCGCTATGGCTTCGCGCTCTTTATCCTGGCTGCCATGGCGGTCGCGCCAGCAGTGACATTTGCCTTGGTTTATACACCATCGCTTCCTGAGTCTCCGACTCGGAAGATTTCCGAGCCGAACGCGTTGGTCTCTGAAACGATTAGGCACGCGCAACACTCAACACCGTCGTCAAAAGCCCAATCGACCTCGCCAGCTGGGTCTCGCGAGCAGCGCCAGTCGCTGGTGAATACGATTGTCCGGAATCTGCCCTGGCTGTGGCTTGCCGGTTCACCGGTGACATTTGCGCTCCTGACATGTGGGCTGATCGGAGCCGAACGATATAAACGAAACAGCCGCATGATTGATTGGGGCGAAATCCCCCTGCTGTGTCACCGTCTGGTACGGGCGCTTCGAATCGCCCGGGAGGTCGCCGTCGGCGTCTGCGATCAAATAGCCGCACCCGTGCTGATCGGTATCCTGCGCCCAGTCATTTTGCTGCCGCCAACCGCATTAAGCGGCTGGACGATCGAGCAGCTCGAAATGGTCCTCTGCCACGAGCTGGCCCATTTGCGCCGGTGGGATAACCTGATCAATTTCATTCAGCGGATCGTGGAATCGCTCTTGTTTTTCCATCCGGCCGTCTGGTGGGTCTCAGCATGGGTGCGGCTCGAGCGCGAATATTGCTGCGACCTCATTGTTGTCGAGACAACCGGCCGCCCGCGGGCCTATGTCGAGACGCTCGCCACTCTGGCGGGGGCGCGGGCACGCCACCGAACACCGCTGGCGATGGCACTGGCCGAGAGCCAGGTCGTTGCACGCATCCGCCGCATCCTCGAATTTCACGACCATCACATGACGATGAAGCTCTCACGCCTGGCCGTGGTGGGCGCGGCCGCGTTGATCTTGGGGCCGATTTTCGCTGTGGGTGTTTGGGCATCATTTACCGACCGCCTTGTCGACGGCGATCGTGGATCACCGACCGAGCTGGCCCAGGTTCCTGCGACGACCACACCCGATCGCGCAATTCCTAACCGGCGCCGAGGTCCGAAATGATCAAGGCGACCGTCAGAGCGCGCCGGCCCAACAATCCGGAATGGAAGCCAGGTCCCGTGCCAAAGACCGTGCCGATCGTCGTCATAGGGCAGGCGACGGATGAGCTGGGTAAACCGATCGGACGGGCGATGATTTTCCTCTACTCTTCAGGCGTACTTGGGACCAAGCTGGTGGGACGGTCGACGACCGACGCGCAGGGCAATTACGTGATTGCCGAGTCGCAGCTTCCCGTGGTAACGGCGCACTTCGGCACCGTTCTTCGCAGCGAAATCACCCCCTACGCCGACTTCTGCGTCTGCGGGATCGCACCGAGCTTGGGTCTGGCCTGGAGCCAACCGAAGTCGATCTACGCCGTCGCCGAGCCCAACCCCGAAGACATTCAGCACAGATTGCCCCTGGGTACGCCGGTAGACGTGAGCCTGACATTTCCTAAGGCGGCTTCGGTGTCGGGCCGGGTCGCGAATGAGGACGGTCAGCCGGTGGCAGGTTGCAAGGTGCAGATTGACTTCGCGGATCTGCTAGACGACAACGGGCAGGAAACGGGCAATCTGTGTCCCCAAGTGTGGCAGTTCCTGCCAGGTTCCATCGGTTTAAGGCTAACCGACGGCGACGGTCGGTTCCTGCTCGACAAGCTGCCCGACCGGGCAACCTTCCGCCTTACAATCGAGCGCCCTGAGTGTGAAAAGACGCGCCTGGCACTTTACACGGCTACCATCGACAGCCTCAACCTCCCTCCCGGGCGAAAGCTCGTTGGGGGTCTCAACGGGCCTTTGCCCCACGAAATCAAGACGGGCAACCTCGAAATCACATTCCCCAAACTCCGACGAGTCGTCGTCTCCGTCGTTGGCGATGACACGCAGAAGCCAATCCCAGGAATCAGCGTTTACAATCTCGGCGACAACTTCCAAACAGGGTTCGCGTCCTTCGGCACGACCGATGCCGCGGGAAAGGCAACACTCAACCTACCGCCGGGTACCTTCCGGGCAATTCGTGCCCAGCCCGCGAACATCGAGAGTCACTACATTCGGACTGAAGATGGTCCTTTGGAGGTGGTGCCGGGCCGTGACGAACAGCGGTACGACGTCGTGCTCAGATCCGGTTGTGAATTACAGATCGAGGCGATCGACGCGCAAACGAACCAGCCCGTAGCGGACGCTCTTTTTTGGCAATTACCAGTCGAAGATCCGTCGCAACGTGAACCGATTACTGTTTCGACATTTGGCTTCGGCGCACCATGGACCGACTCAGGCGGGATGCTCAGAGCTGTGTTGAAACCCGAGCAAAAGAAGCTCTATCGATTCGAATTCGCGGGAATAAGAGAACCGAACACGACCCGCCCCGACGCGGCGAACAAACAAGGCTATTCGTGCGAGCCTCCCATAAGCGAGCCAGTCGAGCTCGAGGCGGGCAAGACGATTCGGCTCCGGTTCGCGCTCCGCAGGAGTGAGTAGGGCGAATGGCCAGACGCACAGCGGCCGCTTCGTGCCTACGGAATCGAAATCACGCCAACAAGACCGCCTCGACCACGAGGCCCGGACCAAACCCAAGGGCAACCCACGGGCGCGGGGCCTTGGTCTTCTGCAACCGCTCGAGGATGAAAAGTACGGTCGGGGATGACATGTTGCCGTACTCCGCCAAGACGGCGTGAGAAAGATCGAGCGCCCGGCGATCGACGCCGAGTGATTCACCCACGGCTGCCAGAATGCGCGGGCCACCTGGGTGTACGGCCCATGAGCCCACTGCCCCAATGGTCAGCCCGTGCTCACTCAGCCAGACGTCGAGCCAACCCCGCAGGCCGCGCGCGATCAGCTCGGGCAGACGTGCGGAAAGCGTCATCTGGAAACCATGGTCGCCGATGCGCCAGGACATCGCATCTTCGGAATCGGCGATCAAGGTTGAGCCCGCCGCGACAATCTGCGGCAAAGTCACCGACGGACCATTTCCCCACATTGCGACGACAGCGCCCGCCCCATCGGCGAACAACGAGTTGGCCACGATCTGCTCGGTATTCCAGCCGTACTGATGATGAAGGCTGCAAAGCTCGACCGCGCAGACGAGTACGCAGGCGCTTGGGTCAGCGGCCACAAACGCCTGAGCCACGCGTAGGCCGTTTAAGGCACCGTGGCAGCCCATGAATCCGACCTGCGTGCGTGCGACGCCCGTTGCAAGGGGGAGTTGGTTGATCAAGGCGATATCAAATCCAGGCGCGTAAAAGCCACTGCACGAGACGGTGATCAGGTGCGTGACGCGATCTTGCGAGATGCGAGAGTCGGCCAATGCCCGTTGCGCCGCGACGAGTGCCAGGGCACTGGCCTCGACTTCATACACCCGCATCCGATCGCGCGTGGTAGGGCTCGTTTCTCCGTAAAACGACTGCAGCCCGGCCAGGTCGCCATCCGACGCCTGTAGAATCACGCTGTGCCGTGTTGCCACGCCCGTACCGGCGTAAACCGCAGCTAGCACGCGCTCGTGAGCAGGAATCGCACACGAGTACGGCCGGGCAATCTCGGCCGCGTCACTCTGCGCGATACGGTGAAACGGAACGGCCGTGCCGATCCCGGCGATCAAGACGGGCATGCGGGACAGACTCCATCGGAGGTCTTAACCGTGCTCATACGACCAGACCCGCCGGCCATGCACTAGCTCAACATGCGACGTGTTCCGAGGTGTGATTTCTACCATGCTCGCGGCGACGGTATGTCGTCTTAGTCCTCGCCGGGGTAGTAGATGGCAATCAAGTTATCTTGATCAGCGGGCGTACCGAACTCGTGTTTCACGACCTTTCCGTCTTTCAGTTAGTAGAAGTCATCCTTGCGAATCATCCCGACAATTGGGGCGTTGGTCCGCGTGATGACGCGAACAACACGATCCGCAGTCATTTCCTTATAATGTACGTTTAGATGAGTAAGCAGCAATTCCTTTTCCCGCTTAAGCTCATCAACTATTCTTTGCGACACATCTGATTTTTCAAGGTAATCCCCCATTATCCGCTCGTGGTCCTGCCGCCTCCTGCGATATTCCATCTGTGTGATCCGCCTTCCGCCCGCGAGGGCTACGTCATTGGTGCCTGGATAGATGCCGATCGGCATGGGCGGTCCAGATGGGGCGACCGGGAACACCACCTTGCTGGCCAACTCTTCCAATTGCGCGATTTTAGCCCGGACCTTGGGGTCTTCGCGTTCCCGGAGCTCGAACGCGTTAGAATCTTTGGGGCTTGCATCCTTTGCCGGGAACCACTTCTCGAAGTGGATGTCATCGGGTTTGAGGGAGTTTCTCAGAGGTCTACATTGAATCTAGGATTGGTGTTCGATTCATCCAGCAAACCCGTGGCTTGGTTGTCATGGGGCCGGGCGAAGGGCTGATCCTCGAGCCAGGACCGTACAAGTTCACGCACGACGCCGACGGTGACGGATGGGTCGTTAGGCAAATTTCCGGGAACGACCATGCCGATGACTGAGCTGACTTGTCCGACCGTAAAAGAACTAGTTCAATCGATCGATCGATTGACGGAAGTGGGAAAAGGGGTAATATTCAGAGTCGGAAAGATTTTCCGATTCAGAGTTTGATTCTTGCTGTGAGGTTGGAGTAATGGCCAACAAGCTCGGGAGAAAAAAGGCTGTTGTGAAGAAAATCGAGCCCGCCGACGCCATGGCTCCAAAGGAAGAACCCACGCCCGACGGAAGCAACGTCCTTTCGCCCAAGACGGATGTTTTCAACGATGAAACGGAGCAGGTTCTTCGTGATGCTGATGCTGGCAAGAACCTGACGCGTTACGTCGACGCAGACGATCTGTTTAGAAAATTGGGCATCAAGATTGGCAAAGCATAAGCCAAAAGAAAAACTTGAGCTTCCCCCTCTTTTTTTGGACACAACAACACGATTTGATCGTGATGCGGAACTCCAAGAGAAACGGGGGAAGAACATGGATAAGCTTCATGCGATTGTCCAGTCGCTGCAAAATCGTAGACCGCTCGCCAGGAAGCATGAAGACCATCCTCTTACGGGCAAGTGGGAAGGCTGGCGCGACTGTCACGTCGAGCCAGACTGGGTTTTGATCTACAAGACAAGTTCCGACACTCTCACGCTCGGGCGCACTGGAAGCCATTCCGATCTGAGTTTCTAGACGCCCACCGACAGCAATCAACCGGCTGAGAGCCAAGCTCGCAGGTAGCGTGACGGGATCATCCGACCGTGAACCAAACGCGGCTGAATCCCGATATCAGGCACTTAATCGTCGATGCGTTCTGATCACGGACACTTGTCATAGTCAGCACGCCGTCGAGACCTCCCGATCGGATTCCCGTCGCCAGCGACGGGTTTCTACCGGGTTCTACCGTTTTTGGAGTTCCTATGGACGGGATTTACCGAGACTCCGTGGGACCTATCAAGACGGTTCAAGACACTCTAAGAATGATGGTACGATGTCAGGAAATGCCTTATTTTGTAGGGCGAAAGCCACGTCGTCACGGAATCTCACCAAGTCTGGGGCTCGCATATGTCAGGGATGACGGGGCGTTCAAATGGCGCACAACAAACCCCGCCAACCCGGGAAGTCGGCTCAGAACTTCGAATCCAGTCGCGGCCAACCACGGCCGGCGCAATCCCATCGCCACAGCCCGACAAACGCGTTGGCGTCGCCCGATGATTTGGCGATAAAGCTCCGACCAGTCGCGCGCGATTTGCGGGTCCCAGCCCTCCATGGCACGCAGAGCCAAGGGCGCGACGGCTTGGGCCGAAGCCAGGGCCCAGCCAATCCCCTCGCCGGTAAAGGGTTCGACATAACCGGCGGCATCTCCCAATAAGAATAACCGCTCCTCGGCCAGCGGCTGGGTTTGGCGCGTGAGGCCTGCCGTCCCCTGCCAGGGCGCACGCTCAAGGCCCGTGATCGGCGGAAAGCCGGCCTCGCGCAATATCGCCTCCGCGGCAAGCCCCGGGCCGCCGTGGCGCCGGACCCAGAGCGGCTCGAGAGCGGCCGCCACGTTTAAAGTCCCGTCCTCGACCCGAACCGCACCCACATACCCCTTGCGTCCCACGGCCATAAAGATCGTCCGTTCGTGGTAGAAACTCGGACCGTCATCGAGCAAGCAACCCGTACCGATCCTCGAGTCGGGCCGGACCTCAGTCTTGACTGCGGAATCGACGGCCAGACATTGATTTCCCAGGCCGGCGGCGACCAGTACAACGCGCACCACGGCTTCCAATGATATTCCCCGATAGATGAGTCGCACCAATCGCAGCCCATTTCGAATTTCGCCGATCTTCGCCTGAGTTTCGGGCATGAACCGAGCCCCGGCGTCAGTCGCTGCCTCGACGAGGGCGGCGTCGAAACGCGATCGAGAAAGCGCCGCTCCTTCGGGCAACGCAAGACGAGCCAGGCGGTTTCGGAAGGCAATTTGTATTTGATCGAGTGCGATCCCTCCTTGACGCTGGACGAGCGATCCCAGGCCAGCTGAGCGCAAACACGCAAGCGAGTGTGCGTTCAAGCAGGCGCCGCAAATCTTCCATCGTGGGAAATGTTTCCGTTCGACGAGCAAGATGCGCCTGCCCGAGACCGCCAGCTCGCGCGCGGCCATTGCCCCGGCCGGTCCGGCGCCGATCACGACAGCGTCCCATGGGGTGCGATCGGCCCCTTCAAACCGCTCGGGAGTACGAGGCTCGTCCATCAACGACTCCACGACAAAAGAAATCGACGCGGCCAGCGACGAACCAGACTCGCACTATCGAGGCCGGCGCATCGCGCCAGCGCGCGGGCCTCGGCAAGGCTAAAAGCGTTGGCGACAGAGACCGGACCGTCATGCCTGACGACCGGCGAGCGCGTCAACAAATGGCAGCCCATCCAAGCCAGCGTGTAGGAAAAAGGGTCGCGAACGAGATCGTTGATCAAGAGATTCCGACCGGTCGCTTCGGCGGCCTTTCGCAGAAATGACGTAGCGTCAGCCTCGTCGAGGTGGTGCAAAAATAAAGAGCACGTCAGCACGTCGTAACCTGCAGGTAATACCTCATTAAGAACGTCGAGCGTGAAAAACGAGACCGCCAGCCCACTGGCTGCTCCTTTCCATCGGGCGAATTCGACAGCTTGTGGGCTGACGTCACATCCGTCGATTCGTAGGTTCAGACCCGTTCGCACAGCCCGCCGCATCAGGGCAAGTGGCACGTCTCCGCCTCCTGTCGCGAGGTCGAGGACGCGGATGGTTGAACGCGGATCCGCCCGTGCCAGCCGCTCGATCGGGGGCCAGAGAATGGCGTCGCTTCGACTGAGCCAATTGATTCGCGCCAGTCCCTGCAGAGCAGCGAAATGCTCGGTAATTCCTAGCCCCACTTGGTCCATCAGTTCCGCCTGCCGCCGCCGCTGCGACAGTGCCGTCAGTAGTCGCGTTCCCATGCCACCAATTATCCCCTTTCGCAGCGCGACCGGCGAACGAAATTACTAGCATCTTTGGTACCGCAGCGATTGCAGGATTACTCTATGCGAAGACCGGCGAATGTGAAGTAGCAGCGCGACCCTTCGCCCGAATGGGTTTTCGAGGTCAAGGCGCGGCTGACCGCAGCGAGGCGGTCTTGTCGACACCCCCTTATCGCCCTCGGCCCGGGATCAAAACTCGCCGATCGCCGTGATCGTTGTTTTCGCGAACTTGTCCGTTTCGATCGACGGTCGCGATAGACCTCTTGAAGCGAGGGCAGAAGCCGCGGTGCACTGCGGTTTCGCTCCTTCGTTGTGCTCTTTACAGCAGACTCGGTTTCTAGCGAGGGGGTGTTTGATGCTTGGTTACCCGAACCTTAAGACCACACGAACACGAAAAACGACCGTGCGCCGGCCAACGCTCGAGTTACTGGAACAACGCGTTGTGCTCTCGACCTTCAAGGTCAACACGACACTCGACGCCGTTGCGGCAAATCTCACAACGGGCAAAGACGCATCGGGTCAGATTTCGCTCCGCTCGGCCATCATGGCTGCCAACGTCAAATCCAATTCGGACACAATCATTCTCCCCGCGGGCAACTACACTCTCACGATCCCGGGAGCGGGGGAAGACAATGCGGCAACCGGTGACCTTGACATCCACGGCAGCCTGACGATCAAAGGCGCTGGAGCCAATTCAACGACCATTGACGCTAACAGCCTCGATCGCGTTTTCCAGATCTTTAGCGGCAAGGTGACGATTTCGGGCGTGACCATTCGCAACGGCCAGGCGACATTCGGCGGCGGCATTTTCAACGGCGGTGGGCAAGTCACGCTTTCGAACGACGTGATCACCGCCAATCGCGCCGTGGGCGCACCTGGCGGCGGCGATGGCGACGGGGGCGGCGTCTTCAACGCGGCAGGTTCTCTTAGCGTCACCAACACGACATTCGGAGCGAATGAGGCGACGGGCGGCGCCGGCAGTCAGGGACTGGCCGGATACGCCGCAAACGGCGCCGGCGGCGGCACGGGCGTGAACGGCGCAGCTGCGACGGGCGGCAACGGAGGCAATGGCGGGTCTGGAGGAGCTGCCCTGGGCGGCGCGATTTACAATGCGGCCGGCGCCAGCCTGACCCTTTCGGGAGCTGAGATCGCCGCCGACCTGGCGACCGGTGGCGTTGGCGGCAATGGTGGCGCCGGCGGTTCCGCGAACGGTGGCAGCGGCGGCGCGGCTCCCACGGTGAGCGGCAGTGCAGCCGGCACTGGCGGATTCGCCTATGGAGGTGTCGGCGGGGCTGGCGGATCCGGCGGGAGGGCCGAGGGCGGCGGGCTTTACAACCTCGGCACCGTGACGCTCAGCGGGAGCGGAGCCACTTTTTACGGCGACGAATCCCTGGGTGGTACTGGGGGCGTTGGCGGGCAAGGGGGCCAAGCGGTGGGTGGTCGCGGCGGCGCACCGGCGCTCGGATACACATCGGAGGGCGCCAGCGGCGGCCTGGGCGTGGGAGGAACGAGCGGAGCCGGCGGCAACGGAGGCGTTGCGGACGGCGGCGGCATGTCGAATCAGGCCGGTGGATCGGTCACGGGATCGGCTGTTACCTTTGCGAACGACGAGATCTTGGGCGGCAACGGCGGCAATGGCGGAGTCGGCGGCTTTGGGTTGGGGGGCTCAGGTGCCAGCGGTCCGATTGGCGCCGACGCCGAGGCCGGCTATGCCGGCGACGCGTCGCGCGGCGGTGCGGGGGGGGCCGGATTGGGAGGAGGCCTTTACAACGCGCCAGGGGCGAACTTTTCGTTGACATTCCCCAAGCACAGCTCGAAAAATCTGCCCCTTAGCTCGTTTGCCTACAACTTGACCATAGGCGGCAACGGCGGCAATGGCGGTAACGGCGGAAACGCCGAGGGAGGTGACGGCGGCGCATCGGCCCCTCCCAACCTGGCTACGGGCGCGAGTGGCGCAGGCGGAACTGGCGTTGGCGGCGCCGGCGGTCTAGCCGGAGCAGCCGGAGTCGGCGCGGGTGGTGGTCTCTATAATGCGGGGTCGACTTCGTTCACCGGCGTCACCGTCAATTTCAACAACAATCAGGCAATGGGTGCCTATGGTGGCGACGGAGGCAGCGGCGGCAGCGCGTATGGCGGCAACGGTGGCAAGGGAACCAAGGGCGGTGTCGCTGGTGATGCCTACGGCGGACATGGCGGCTACGCTCAAAACAGCAGCGACGGGGACGGCGGTGCCTTGTTCAATGCCGCGGGGGCCACGCTGGTTATCGCGCCGCAGAAAGGTGCCAAGAAGGGCTCGAAACAAGCCAAGGCCACCGACATTATTACGATGAACCAGGCCCTCAATACCTTCCGTGGAGGGTTCGGCGGCGCCGGCGGTACTGCCCAGATGACGGCGGCCGGCTTCCCGAACGCGCCTCCTCCCTTACTCGTCCAAGGTCTCCCCGGTGCTGACGGCAACCCAGGCGACGGCGTGGGTGGCGGCGTTTTCCTCGATCCTGCCGGTACGGCCACGATTGACAATACGTCGATCACGGCGAATACCGCGTCGACGAGCGACAACGACGTTCACGGCACGTTCTCGATCTGACGAAGAACGACTAAACAACCAAAGCCCCTGGCAGGTTGCCCGTGAATCGCGGGTAATCAGCCAAGGGGCCTCATTGCGTCTTCTGTCAGGGCGTGCACTCAGGCGACACGTGTTGGCAGTGCAGCCAATTATTTGGCTTGCGCATACGTGCTCCCCCGGAGCGATTCGAGCAGCTTCTTGGTGGCGCGAATGCCCTCGGGCTCGCCCAGCCGCTCGCCTTCGTACTCGATTCCGACAAAGCCTTTATAGCCGGCATCGGTGACTATTTTCATGATCCGTGCGTAATCGAGCTTGGTCTCTTTGCCAGACTCATCAAAGTCGTAGCTCTTGGCCGAGACTCCTTTGGCGTATGGCATCATCCGAGCGATCGCGTCGTAAATATCGATCGTGTAGTTCCCGGCTTTGTCGTGGGGGAAGTTGCCAAAGTCGGGAAGAGTCCCGAAAGTGGGCTTGCCGACTGCTTTCATGAGCGCGACGAGCGCGTCGGGATTGCTGGAAGGCCCGCCATGGTTCTCACAGATGATCGAGATGCCATTCTTGACGCCGTAATCGGTCAAACTGCCGCAAGCCTCGGCGACCGCGGCGACATCGGTCGGGCTGTAGTGCTCCCCTGTGTTCACGCGGATCGCGTGGCAGCCGAGCGCCGCCGCGGCATCGACCCACTTTTTGTGGTTTTCGACGGCCTTGGTTCGTCCGTCCGCCTGCGTCGCGCTCAAGTCTCCCTCGCCATCGATCATGATCAGCACGCACGTGACGCCGAAGTCATTGGCGCGTTTCTTCAACTCTTTCAAATAAGTCGAGTCGTGAGCCTTATCCTTGAAAAACTGATTGACGAATTCGACGCCTTCGATCCCGTAGTCTTCACGAGCGATCTTGGGAAAATCGAGGTTGTCGATCTTCTTGGCGTAAAGGGCCTTGTGAAGCGACCACTCGGCGAGCGAGATCTTGAAGTTGCCAATCGTGCCGGCCTCGGGCTTGCCGGAGTCGGCTGCGGCCACGGCCGGCGCGAGCCGAGACCCAGCAAAGCTCCACTAGCGACCGTGCCGCCCATGAAAAGGCGACGACTCATGGTGGCGTCTCTCATCGAATCTGTCTCCTTGCTCGCGATCACTTGCAGGTGCAGAAAAAGATCGACAAGGTCGAATCTTATCCGGAAGGTATTGTCGATTCAAGGATTGTGAGCAGGCGGGCGTGTTTCAGGTTAAGGGTGTTTGAAGGGAAAATTGGGACCGGTCTTGATTCAATCGTTCGAGGGACTTCTCCGCAAATTCATATCATCGAACCGAACGGTCAAGGGCGCTCGTGCATCGAGCCAGCTTTTTCTGCCAATTGCTCTGCGCGATCGGTCGCAAACGGAAAGGCCTTCCGCTGAGCGCGACAGCGATAGAGCTGCACTCGCCTCACCGGTTTGCCATTGCGCTCTACCCAGAAGTCCGAGACCGGTTCGACCGAGCTGAACCATCGCCCAAAATAGCGCGGCCACGACTCGATTTCGCCGACCACCACCAAGATCCCGTCGCGACCGATCCATTCTTCAGGACGGCTCCAGAATGCGAATCCGCGCGGATCGTCGGCGCTGTAACACGCGACACGCTGATTGCCGCCGAGGGCATGGGCGAGATGGGCGCTTTGATACCAGTAGCTGCTGAAAACAAACGAGCCGGGATCCTCGATCAAACCAAGTTGCCGAATCCGTTCGGCCACCTGGTCCCATCCGTACAAATCGAGCGTCGGATCGGTTCGCGTGTCGACGAGTCCCCACCCACCACGACCGTCGCGTTGGAGCCAGCCATAGCGGTACTCGCCGATTGCAATGGCCAGAATCGCCACGGAAAAGACGGCACCGGCCGCGATGAGTCGCCGCGTCTGAAGGGGGTGGTTCTTGAGCCGCTCCACCCAATTGCGTCCCAGAATCGGAAGTAACGATACGAGACCGATCAGGCCCCAGTGCGGCAACACCGGGCGAAAACATGCGACTGCGGAGAAAATGCCGAGGGGAACAATCGCCAGGCAGAGCCAGAGTCGCTCGTGGGCGGAGCCGATTCTTGGCCAGTTACGCCAACCTCGAATCAGGATGACGAAGAGTGGTATCCATATCCATGGAAACAAGTAGGCAGCCTGAGCCAGAATGGCCAATATCAAGTAATCGGGCCGAGGTAACCAGCTCCCGACCGCGCGGCTTCCCTGGAAGAGAAACGACGCCCAGCCGTGGCTGGCGTTCCAGACAATGACCGGGCTGAATACGAGCAAGCCGATCGCCAGTGCAAGATAAGGACCGGGCTGATAAAGTCGCCGTCGCATCGAACGATCGAGCAGAATGTAAAGCAAAGTTCCCAAGGGGATTAACACCGCGTGGTATTTGCTCAAGAGTGCTCCGCCCCAGGCGAGCCCGACCCAGACCCAGGGCTTCAAACTCTGTGGGTCTGGCTCATCAAGTGCCACGGTCAACCGGTCAATCGTCAGTAGCCAGAAGAAGAGTAAAGGACCATCCGGCAATGCGAACGTAGCGGCCGCGAGGCCGTAATAGCCCGTCAGATTGAGCGCAAAGGCAGCGAGAAAGCCCGCCCATTCGCCGTAGGATCGGCTCGTCAGTTTCGCCAGCAGCCAGGTCGAACAGCCGAAAAGGACGATAAAACCAAATCGCACTGCCCAGGCGTAGGCATGATTGCCCGTCAGTGTCAGTCCCGCCATAACAACCCACGCCATCATCGGCGGATGGTCGTAATAACTCAGTGCGGGATGGGCGGCGTACAGAAAATGGTATGCCTCGTCGTTTCCTAGCCCCAGATTGATCGCCGCAATCAGGCGAACGAAAGCAGAGAGGACGATCAAGATGACGAGCGCGCTCTGGGGGTCATAATGCGTCCTTGCTTTGACCTGAGCGCACAAAACCCAAGCGAGGGACCGATTTACTATAATCGGAAAATCCACGCCGCGCGACTTGTCGTCCTGCGCCTGGGTGGCCCACAATAATCGCGACAAACCGGTTCAGCGTCAACGTCGACCGCAAAAGGATATTACCCGAGTCGAGTTATTACGACATGATCGCCCAGGCCCATAAAGACAGGCGGAACGTTGTTGACGCGCCAGGATCGTCGCTCGCTGCCCGCGCCGGGATCGACAAGTCCGACGAACGCGTGCGGCGGATGTTTGCCTCGATCGCACCTCGGTACGATTTGCTCAACCACTTGCTCAGTTTGAACATCGATCGTTCCTGGCGCACGTTTACCACACGCGTTGTGGCTCCCGTTGCGGGTATACCCATTCTCGACTGTTGCACGGGCACGGCCGACCTGGCGCTGGCGTACGACGCTGCCGGCCGAGGTCAGTCTCCGATCGTCGCAACCGATTTCTGCCGCGAGATGCTCGCCCTTGGTCATTCGAAGGTCCAGCAGGCAGGCGCTGCCGGACGCATCACGCTCGTGGAAGGCGATACCCAGCGCTTGCCTTTGCCCAGCGATACATTCGGTGTCGTAAGTGTCGCATTCGGCTTGCGTAATGTGCGCGATACCGTCCGCGGTGTCGACGAACTGCTTCGGGTCGCGCGGCCGGGGGGTAAGATTGCGATTCTCGAGTTTTCCCGTCCGCAGGGACGATTGCTGGGCCGGCTGTACCTGGGCTTCTTTCGCCATTTGCTGCCACGCGTCGGCCAGGCGCTGGCGCCCAATCAGGACGGCGCGTACAACTATTTACCCCAGAGCGTGCTCGAATTCCCGGACGGCCAGGCGATGCTCGATCTCCTGGCCGCGCGCGGACTCACTGCGCTCGAGCAATATCCCCTGACGGGTGGAATTGCGACCCTCTATGTTGGCACGAAATCACTCTCTGGGACCGGGGAAGGAGTGAAGGAGTTGCGCACATGACTCTTGCCGGGCTGTCGTCCTCGGCCGGCGACACCGTGGTAGTGGCGATGACCGGCGCCAGCGGCGCACCCTATGCCGTGCGCCTCTTGCAGGTACTTTGCCGCACTGGTCGCACGATCCATCTGTGCGTTAGCCCAAGCGCCGCCACGGTGCTGCGCGAGGAGATGGATC
Source organism: uncultured Isosphaeraceae bacterium (assembly GCA_963850935.1). GTDB lineage: Bacteria > Planctomycetota > Planctomycetia > Isosphaerales > Isosphaeraceae > CAWFRS01. Next base: position 206,564 of record CAWKNT010000016.1, on the reverse strand, counting down.
TCGAAGTCGCGCTCGATGCATTCGACCCCGCGGTCTTCGGTGGTCTTGGATCCGGCCAGCTCTTCTACCACCATTACCAAGATTTCAGCGCGGGAATCGCCAGCGGCTCGTTTCAGACCGCCGGTATGGTGATCGTCCCGTGCAGCATGAGCACTCTGGGCGCGATTGCCAGCGGGATCACGACCAATCTGATCACCCGCGCTGCCGACGTTCATCTCAAGGAACGGCGCAAGCTCATTCTTGTACCGCGCGAAACGCCCCTGAGCCTCATTCATCTCGAAAACATGGCGACGGTAACTCGCGCCGGTGCCGTTGTGCTGCCGGCCATGCCTGGCTGGTATCATCGCCCGCGTCGCCTTGACGACATCATCAGCTTTATCGTCGGCCGAATTTGTGATCAGCTTGGCATCCCTAACACGTTGATCAAGCGGTGGGGCAAGGCAGACGATCCCGAGTCGCGGCAAGACACAAGCGCGGGTTCGTCGGCCGACCTGGGCCAGACGCAACCCGAAACGATCGACGGAGCGTGAAACGATGCGGGGCGACGGTGCCACCTTAAAACGTGGGCCACGAACAGTCGTCCTGTTGACCGGAGCGTCCGCCGGCATCGGCGCGGCCCTTGCACGCGAGCTCGTGCGACGAAAAAAGGCGCAGGCGCTGGTCTTGACGGCGCGTCGGGGTGACCGGCTCGATCTGCTCGCCACCGAGCTCCTGGCGCTAGACAACGAACTTGAAGTCTTGGCCGTCGCCGCCGACCTGGCGGAGCCGGCAACGCCCGAGCGGCTTTTGGCCGCAACGATCGCTCGGTTTGGTGGACTCGACATCCTGATCAACAACGCCGGTTTGGGTCTACCTACCCTTTTTGCCGGCTCGGAGCCTGAGCAGTTGGCTCGTCAGCTCGCCGTCAATTTTACCGCCCCACTCATGCTGACGCGGCAATGCTTACCGACACTGATCGAGCGGACGGGGATGATTATCAATATCGGCTCGGCGATCACCTGCGTGGCCAACTCGGCTCTTGGTGCCTACGGCGCGACCAAGGCTGGCATAGCTTACTGGAACGACGCGATGCGCCGCGAGTTGCACTCGAAAGGCGTCACCGTTTGCCTGGTCGAGCCTGGTCCCATCAAAACCGAATTCATGGACGCGTTGAGCTCGCTTGTCCCGGAGGGCGAAAAGACCCATCCTATTCTGGACAACGCCGCGCCCTGGATGACGGCCGATGTAGACGAAGTCGCTCGTCGCGTCGTTGACCTCGTTGATCATCCCCGCCGGCGGCTTTCGGTCTTGCGGCGGTTTGTCTGGCCGTTTCGGATGTTGGGCGCGATCACACGAATCTGTCCGCCGTTAGGAGACCGGGTGGTCACGGCTATGCAAAGAGAGGACCGCGAATCAAGTGAACGTATATAATTCTTTATTTTCTATCACCAAGTGAGATCAGAATGGGCCGAGGTTGTGTCTTTCGTACAGCACAGGAAAGCTGAATCACTTCATGATCGGACTCATCCTGCGCGGTGATCCAAGCGTTTCCATGCATCACAGCGAGTCAAGACGCTGCGCACACTCGCTGCAATTACGTGCCCTGAGAGTTCCTTCTTGTCCAGAAAATCATCAGCTCCACATTCAAAAAGCTCGCGCGCAATCTCAGGGCCGGCTTTGCCACTGACAGCAATGACAGGCACGTGCGGCGCGCCGCGCCGTAATTCTCGCAGGAAATGAAGCCCGTTCCCTGTGGTCAGGTGGTAATCGAGGATGATCAGGTCGGCTCCCTTCCTCTCGAAGAGATCGAGTCCCTCCTGTTCGCTTTCCGCACACACAATCTCGAACTGAAACTCGTTCATTTCTGCGAGCAGGCGAGCCAAGACGCGCTGCTGAAACTTGTCGTCCTCGACATGAAGAGCACGAACAATACGTGGGGACATTGCTTCACCTCGCCGAATCAAACGGCGGCATGGATCAGACGTTTCGTTAGCGACGCGTGCGGGGCCGAATCTTTATTGGATGTTTTGCCATCCAAGATGTGCCGAGCCAGTGCGCCGATCTCGGCGAGAGCGGCGGAATGCAGCACGCTCTGCCTTAATGTGCAGCCGCGATTTTCGGCGTCACTGAAAGCACATTGTTCTTGCGAAATTGTGTGAAATTTGGCTGTTTCCAGGATTCGCGCCAGCAATGCGCTACAGAGACTCCCGGCATTCTCGTCGAAGCGATTGATCACCACGTGCTGTGTCTCGTCAGGCCGACTTCGGCCGACCATCTGATGAACAAGCTTCAATGCCCGAATCGAAGGAACCTTCGGCTCGCCGACCAAGACGACGTGGTCCGCCGACTTAAGTACTTCAAAGTAGAAATCGTCATACGTGCAGGGAAGGTCGAGAACGAGCACGTCGCAAAAGGGCTTCAAGCGATCGACGAGCTGGAGGACGTCGGCCGGTGAGTAGGCCTGCGCTGCAACCAAGCGATCCGGCCCGGGCAGCAGATCGTAGTTCTCGTTGATCCGGACCAAAACCTCTCGGATCAACGGTTCGTCTAATCGAGGCTTCTGGCACAGCAAATCGTTCATTGAACGCGTGGGTTTGACGTTCAGGTGAGACGCGGCGGCGCCGAGCTTGAGCGACAGGTCAACCAGAATGCAGCGTTTTTTCCAATGGTGGGCGATTTCCTGTCCCAGGTTGATCGCCAGAGAGGTCGCCCCGCACCCGCCCGTGACGCCGGCCACCGCGAAGACCTGTGATCGGTCCTTTGCCGAGGTGGCAGATTTTTCGCCGATCCGCTTGAGCGCCGTCTTGAAATCCTGGGGATTCAGCGGCAGACCCACAATCTGCGATACACCGAGGCGCATGACGCCCAAAAACGACGAGTTGAGCTGCATCCGATCGTCCCCGCTGGAATCCATCAGTGCTACGACGGAACAATCGGGCAGCGCATGGCACAGCCGGCCTAGATCGTCGAAGGTCTCGAACGGTTCCAATCGCAAGATCAGCACTCGTCGCTTAGCCTTTGACGATCGCAGCGCTTCGAGAGCTTGCGAAACATCCTGAAACTCGAACTCAGGGATCGCACCATTGTTAAGCAACTCCCGCCGCAGGTGTGGGGCCACGTCGTCACCGCAACCGATCAAAATCACATCCAATGGGTACACGGCAATGTTCCTGAGTGGCAGACTTAACTGACCCTAAAGACTCGTGCCGACGCCGGAAGGATCGACCTTGTGACAGGCGTCGCCCGCGACGTCGACTCAGTCGCAGCTATTTTGGCAGCGGAACAGCGCAGAATCCGATCGATGTCCGACATTGCGTCTTTCTTGCTAGGCTGTTTCAAGAAGCTTAGGACGCGATATCGAAAGTGTGCAAAATCCTGGCGCTCGCATTAAAGGGGACAGGACCGGTCGCTTCGATTCCACGACTTTCAATTGACATGGACCCGATAGCAAACCAGAAACGGAACGAACAAGCCTTCGCATTTCGTTACAGTGGCAAAGATGAGATTCTTGCGGGTTAGCCAATACCTCGAGTTGATCAGGTTCAGTCATACGCTGTTTGCGCTACCGTTTGCGCTTTTGGGGGCCGCGCTCGCGGCCCACGATAGGGACGGCTGGCACGGCCGTGTCCTGGACTGGGTTGGAATCCTGCTCTGCATGGCGACCGCCCGATCGGCGGCAATGGCGTTTAACCGCCTGGCTGATCGCCACTTTGATGCCAAAAATCCTCGCACGGCCAGCCGCCACCTCCCTGCGGGGCAATTAAGTGTCCGCGGAGTCGGGGTATTCACGCTCATTTGCTCGCTGGCTTTCTTTGCCTCGACGCTGCTGTTCCTTCCCAACCGCTGGCCGTTGTACCTGTCGATCCCCGTTCTGCTTTGGCTCTTCTGTTATTCGTATAGCAAAAGGTTCACCAGCCTGGCTCATTGCTGGCTTGGTATCTCGCTCGCCCTCGCCCCGATCGCGGCCTGGATTGCGCTCAGAGCCGACCTGGAATGGCCCCCGATCATGCTGGCGCTGGCGGTACTTCTCTGGGTATCGGGGTTTGACATCATTTATGCCTGTCAGGACGTCGAATTTGACCGGTCGAGCGGACTGCGTAGCGTACCCCAAACGTTCGGCGTTCGTCGCGCTCTGTGGATCGCGGCCGCCTGCCATGCGCTCATGATTCTGCCACTGGTCGGATTGGGATTGGTCTACCCGCTTGGACCGATTTACTTCGTGGGAGTGGCGGTGGTCGCCGCTCTGCTTATCTACGAACACGCACTCGTCCGGTCTGATGATCTGACGCGGGTGAATGTTGCATTTTTCCAGGTGAATATTGTGATCAGTATGGGGCTCATGATCGTCGGCGTGGTCGACCTGTTGGTTTGATATCACACCGACTGGGTCATGTTGTCTCGGAGGAACCTGTGGCGGCCCGTTTCCCCACGACCCGCTGGACCCGCGTCATTCGCGCTGGCGATCCGGCCGACCCGGGTGCCATAACCGCGCTCGAGGACCTCTGCCGCGACTACTGGTTCCCTCTGTATGCCTTCGTCCGACGCCAAGGTCTCTCGCCAGACGAGGCCGAAGACATCGTCCAAGGATTATTCGCCGACCTGATTGAGCGAGGCGATATGGCGAGCGTGGACCAGTCGAAAGGCCGATTCCGCTCCTTCCTGCGGGCGGCGTGTGAGCACTACCTGGCCAACTGTCGCGACCACGATCGGGCCGCCAAACGAGGTGGAGAAGTTGCGATGGTTTCCATCAACCGGCTCGACGCCGAATGCCGCTACGATCGCGAACCGGCTCACGAGCTGACCGCCGAGCGGTTGTTCGAGCGAGAATGGGCGCTCACCGTGCTCAGGCGCGTGCTCGAGCGGCTCGAAGAGGAGTCGGCCGGCGCAGGCAAGGCGGGGTTGTTCGCGGGCCTGCGTCCCGTCCTGCAGGGAGAGGCTCCAGGCTCGTTTTATTCCGCAATCGGCGCCAAATTGGGAATGAGCGACGGAGCCCTCCGAGTCGACCGCGCATCGGCTGCGGGCCCGCTACCGCGAGTTGCTCCGTGAGGAGGTCGGCCGCACGACCGACGACCGAACCGCCATCGATTCGGAGATCGGCGATCTTATGGCCGCGTTGGCTTCCGACTGATTATCAACCGCCAAGCAAGGGGAACCATAAGAAGTTATGAAGAATACGTATCAACCGCCAACAAGCCAAGTTCGCCAAGAAAACATAAGGAGAGTCGACAAACACCACCTCGACGTTCACGCATCAATCTCTTCTCTTGATTTTTTGGTGTTCTTGGCGTCTTGGCGGTTCAATTCCCGGTCTGGAGACGATTCGAGAGTTTTCTGTAACGTTTTGCGAGTTCTTCTTCTCCCAGGAATAGGGGATGACCCAGTACCGTACATGAGGATCGACCATGATCGACGACGACGGCTGTCGAGGGTGCGGGAATGTTCTGCCGAACGGGACTCTGAATGGTCTCTGCCCGATCTGTCTGTTACGTCAGGGGCTGGCGGACGACTGCTCGGCGGTCGAGACGGGGCCGTTCATGAGTGGGGCGTACGACACGCCGAGCGCATTGGCCGGTCTGGACGAGTCGCTTGGCGGTATGCCCAGAGTGCTGCTCCGTGATTCCGAGCTTGGGAGCGGTCCGGGGCCAATCGTCCAGCCGGATTCGCCCGAGATGCCCGCCGCGCGGACCCGGATGGGGCGGCTGCAACTGCTCGGCGAGGTCGCCCGCGGCGGAATGGGCGCCGTCCTCAAGGGCCGCGACCCCGACATCGGCCGCGACGTGGCCGTCAAGGTTTTGCTCGACTCGCACCGGGACAAGCCCGACCTGATCCGTCGCATCATTGAGGAAGCCCAGATCGGCGGCCAGTTGCAGCATCCGGGCATCGTACCGATTTACGAACTGGGGGCATTCACGGATTGTCGCCCTTATTTCGCCATGAAGCTGGTCAAGGGTCGTACCTTGTCAACCCTGCTCGACGAAGGGCTGGACCGGGCGCACGAATTGCCCGGATTGCTGTCGATCTTCGAGTCCATATGCCAGACGATCGCTTATGCCCACGCCCGCGGCGTCATCCATCGGGACCTGAAGCCGTCGAACATCATGGTTGGCTCGTTCGGCGAGGTACAGGTGATGGATTGGGGCCTTGCAAAAGTCTTGCTACAAGGCGGCACGGCCGACGACGCCTCGGCGGGCAAACCGAGGGCCCGAGAGACGGTCATCGCCACAGCCCGCAGCGCCGGAGACGACGACTCCGATCTTTCAAGGGCTGGCAGCGTGCTGGGCACCCCGTCGTACATGGCTCCGGAACAAGCGCGCGGCGAGGTCGACCGGCTGGATGAGCGTTGCGACGTCTTTGCCCTCGGCTCGCTCTTGTGTGAAATACTCACCGGAGAGCCTGCGTTCATCGGGCGATCTTCGGGCGAGATTCAGCGGAAGGCGTCCCGCGGCGAATTGAAAGACGCCTTCGATCGTTTGAATGGAACGGGAAGCGATGCCGAGCTTGCCGGCTTGGCGAAGGAATGCCTGGCGCCCGAGCTCGAAGACCGCCCGCGCCATGCTGGCGAGGTCGCCGCGGGGATCATCGCCTATCAGACGGGCGTTCAGGAGCGATTGCGCCAGGCCGAGATCGCGCGTGCCGAGGAAAAAGCCCGCGCCGAAGAGGCGACCAAGCGCATCCGAGTTGAACGCGACCGGTTACGGCTCACGATCGCCCTGGCGGCGTCGCTGCTTGGGCTTGTGATCGTGGGTGGTGGTGGCGCATTCTGGTTCGCCCAGCAACGAGAGGCCCGGCTCGCTGGCGTGGAGGCGACTCTGGCACGGATTCAAGCGATCCGGGATCAAGCGGCAGCCGACGGGGCCGACCCGGCCCGCTGGCGGGAGGCGCTCGCGGCGGCTGACCAGGCCCTCGGCGCGATCGGCGAACTGGCCGCTTCGGAACCGGGCCGACGCCTGGCCGCTCTTCGCGTGAAGATCGCGGAGGACCAGGAACAGGCCGAGCGCGACCGAAAGTTCATCGACGAGCTAACAAGCCGCAGGATGTCCCTGGGCAAAGTCTCGTGGGAGAACGACCCGTCGGTCCTGGATCGCCAATTCACAAAGGCCTTCAATCGTTACGGTCTGAATCTAGACGCCACACCAGTCAATATCGTAGTCGATCGTTTGAAATCCCGGCCCGCGCCTTTCGTGCGCGAAGTCGTTGGCAGCCTCGACCACTGGCTTGTATTTCGCGAAGGGATCGAGGGCGGACCGGAGAAGGTGCAAAGGCTCATCAACATCGCGAAGATTTTGGACCCCGAGCCCGAACGTAACAGCTTGCGTGCCCTTCTGAAGCAGGCAGATTTAAAATCGCACCGCCAGATCCTCGCTACGATAGCAGGGCAGTCGAAGGTGATCGCGTACAGCCCCACAACAGCACTGCTACTTGCTCGATCGTTAGACATGGCCGGGGACGGTAAGAGCGCGATCGCTATTCTACGAGCCGCCGTGATCCGATATCCGGACGACCCGTGGACCAACTTCGAGCTTGCGACGCTTCTTTGTAAGGCTGACCCGCCCCAGAGGGACGAGTCGATCCGCTTCTACACGGCAGCGCGTGCACTGAAGCCAGAATCGGGGTTTGATATGGTTGAGGTCCTTGAATGGCAAGGGCGCGACGACGAAGTGGAGATGCTCCTTCGTGAGCTGGTGCGGCGCAATCCGAGGAAATTCCTATTTCTGTACAGTTTGTTTAGCTCGCTTCGGAAGAGCGGCAAGTTTGACGAGGCACGTTCCGTCACACAGCGCTTGACCGCTCCTTTCCTCGAACGGCTCGGACGTGAGCCCGACAACACTCGCTGTGTCCAAGACCTCGGCGCATTGTTACGGATGATCGGTGACCCGTTCGTGGCGATCGCAACTCTGCGAAGGGCGATCCGGATCCTTCCCAAGGAGCCCGATTTCCATTTCGACCTTGCTCGAGCACTCGAGCAATCGGGTGACCGAGAGGGCGAAATCGCAGAGTTGCGCGAGGCGATTAACATCAAATCTGCAGGGCGAGATGAGGTAAAGCGGCCCATCAACGTCAATGCCGCCGCTCCACTGCAAAACGGCCCCAAGAATCAGGGAGACCAAGCAGTCGGTATGAATGAGGAGCTGGAACCTGGCGATGACCTCGTCGAGGTTGAGACCGAAAATGCGTTCTTTGAAGGGTTAAAAATAGGCTCAGGCAAGGCCTTTTCTCAAGGCATTGATCGAGGGCATCTAGCCCTCGGTACAGCTCTGGCGGAATCGGGAGACCCACGCGAGGCAATCGCGGCGTACGAGGCGGCGATCCGGCTTGGTGAAATCAGTAATCTGGGTGACAAATCCGCATTATACGGCTTCCTTGGCAGCGCCCGCAGGCTGACGGGCGACCTGCCAGGAGCGATCGCGGCGTACCGTGAGGCGATACGGCTCGGGGTCGTCGACCGCGAGCGTGCGATTGAATCTAAGTACGGTCTAATCATGGCTCTTGCCGAATCGGGCGACTTCCCGGGAGTGACCACCGAATTCCGCGCGTTCCGGCGGGACGGTCTCGATCCATTCCCGCCGTTCCGTTTGCTTCAGAGTGTCCTACTGGCGCAACGGCCGGAGACCACGATCGCGGCGCTTCGTCGCATTCGGGACCTTGCGCGACGACCGCGCCCTCCGCGACGGAATCGAGCTCGCGATCAACCAATTCGAGCAGTTGTCGAAACTGGGCATTCGGATGCCCATTATCTTTCGTTCGATGTTTGGCAGATGTAATTTCGCGCAGCTTTGCTATGAGCGCCGCTTCTACGCGCCCTCGGCGGCGATATGGTCCGCGGGCTTCGCCGCCGACCCGAAACTGGCCGAGGACATGCAGGCTCAGCACCGCTACAACGCCGCGTGCTCGGCCGCGCTTGCGGTAGCCGGCAAGGGGATCGAAAAGCCGCCCCTGGACGAGCAGGCCAAGGGCCGCTGGCGAGAACAAGCCCTCGAATGGCTCAAGGCCGACCTGGTTTACTGGACCAAACAAACCGAATCCGGCGCGGCCGAGGCCAAGACTCTGGCGCACAAGACCCTCCAGCACTGGAGAGGTGACAGCGATCTCGCCAGCGTCCGCGACGCCCAGGAGTTGAGCAAACTGGCGGACGCAGAGAGGAAGGAGTGGCAGACGTTCTGGTCCAAGGTTGCCGCGCTTCTCAAGTAAGCCGGAGCATCGTAAAATCGAGGGAACATCCGACCTTGAGTTTTTCAGCACAAAACAAACAACCGAGGCACGGGATGCCGGCCCGAGATTTCTACCATGATGTAGTCAAGGCGTCCTTGATCGCGGATGGCTGGACGATCACCGACGATCCACTGAGGCTCCACGTCGGCAATAAGGACCTATTCGTCGACCTCGGGGCGGAGCGTCTGCTCTCCGCGGAGAAGGAAGATCGCAAGATTGCCGTCGAGGTCAAGAGTTTTCTCGGCGCCTCCGAGGTCGCGGACCTGGAAAATGCCCTGGGACAATACATCCTCTATCGCGAAATCCTAGAGGAGACCGAGCCGGACCGGCTCATCCACCTGGCTGTCTCCGTTGAGGTCTACGAAGATCTATTCAAGGAACCGATCGGTCAGTTGGTTTTGAGGCGAGTGCATTTGCGTCTCATCGTCTTCGAGCCGGAAAAGGGAGTCATCGTTCAATGGATACCGCAATAGCGTCCTATCGCACCATTATCGAACGGGTATTTACAGAGTATTCGAGATACCCGTACTCCTACGGGAAAATCGATCGTCAACTGGTCTTCGATCGACAGCGCGACCATTATCTCTTGTTGAGCGTCGGATGGGACAAGCACCGCGTCCACGGCTGCCTGATCCATATTGACCTCATCGACGGGAAGTGCTGGATCCAGCGAGATGGAACCGAGAGTGGAGTCGCGCTCGATTTGGAGGCCGCCGGGATACCCAAAGATCGAATCGTCTTGGCGTTCAAGTCACCGAAGGTTCGACCCCACACGGGCTATGCAGTGGCGTAGAGCAAATTGCAGTGGTCCGGAAGCATGCGATATCTCCCTCGACCTTCAGCCTGTGCTCGAAAAGTGCCGCGTCGAGGGGCGGTACTACCGACGAGAAACCGACCCGCCCCTGAGTCCCGATGACGCCACGTGGGCCGACTCGTTGCTCCGCGAGCAGGAGCTCCGGTAGAGAATATGCATCGAATCGATCGAGGTTATTCCATGCCCGTTACTTTCTTCAAGCCAAACCCCGCGAACCCTGACCTGCCGGACCATCTCCCCGACCATCTGGAATTACCTAAGGCGAACGGCGAATTCGTGCAAAACTTCCGGGAGCTTCCCCAGAACCTGTTGCTTTCAAGCACCATCTGGCCCGTTCTCAATCCGGTTGATGATTCGTTCAACTGCGACTAAAATCAGTGAAAAGGAGTCGGGCAAACTCAGTCGAATGCCGTCTTTTGATGACTCCTGAGCGAGAGGACGGGGCGTAATGCGTACCGACACTGACCGACTCACGGCGATTCGCGATAAAGTCGAATCCGGCCAAAGGTTAAGCTTCGAGGACGGCCTGGCACTCGAGGCGTCGAACGACCTGTTCGCGTTGGGCTCGATGGCAAACCTGGTGCGCGAGCGGTACAACGGCAACTTCACGTACTTCAACGTCAACACCCACATCAACCCAACCAACGTCTGCGTTTATACTTGCGACTTTTGCGCGTTTCGGGCCGACCTGGGCGAAGACCGGGCCTATGTGATGGATCGCGACCAGATCGTCGAGCGGGCGCGGCAGGCGAGCGCTCGCGGCGCAACCGAGCTGCACATCGTGGGCGGACTGCACCACAAGCTGCCGTTTGGTTATTACCTCGACGTCGTGCGCTGGATCCGGGAAACGGCCCCCGAGATCCACATCAAGGCCTATACGGCCGTTGAGATCGAGTGGTTTTGCAAGATCTCGCGCAAATCGGTCGAGCAGGTGCTCAACGAGCTCATCGAGGCGGGCCTCGGCAGTTTGCCTGGCGGCGGAGCCGAGATCTTTCATCCCGAAGTCCGCGAGCAGATCTGCGGCGCCAAGGCCTCGACCGAAAGCTGGCTCAACGTCCACCGCACCGCTCATCGGCTGGGCCTCCATTCCAACGCCACCATGCTTTACGGCCATATCGACGGCCCCAAGCATCGGATCGACCATCTCGTCCGCCTGCGCGAGCTCCAAGACGAGACCGGCGGGTTTCAAACCTTCATCCCGCTGGCGTTCCACCCCGACAATTCCGAGATGGCCCATATCCCCAAGCCGTCGGGCTTCATGGACCTCAAGGTCATGGCCATCAGTCGGCTGATGCTCGACAACTTTCCGCACATCAAGGCCTACTGGGTCATGCTCGGGCTCAAGACCGCGCAGGTTGCCCTTTCCTTCGGCGCCGATGATCTCGATGGGACCGTGGTCCACGAAAAGATCTACCACGAAGCCGGCGCCGAGACGCCGCAAGAAGCGACGGTCGCCGAGATCCAGCGGCTTGATCACCGAGGCCGGACGGGTTCCGGTCGAACGCGATACTCTCTATCATCGTATCGAGCGCGAAAGCGGATCGTGGGCCTCGCGCGAACACATCGACGTGCCGGCCTTGGCCGTGCTGAGCGCTGGCAGAAACTAGAATCTCCGGCTCTCCTGCTTCGTGGAGGCGGTTGCATGTCGATCGCACCTTCCAAGCCTGTCCCAGCAGACCCAAACCTGCCGGATCACCTTCCAGACCATCTGGAATTGCCCGAAGAGAATGGCGAATTCGTGCAGAATTTCCGCGAGCTGCCCCAGAGCCTCTTGCTGTCGAGCGCCATCTGGCCCATTCTCGAGAGCATCCATCCCGACCGGCATTTCGCGGTCGGGCAGGATTCGGGAATCTACTGGCGGCTCACCAACCCGCCGGAAAGAGGCGCGGTTGCCCCGGACTGGTTTTACGTGCCGGGCGTTCCTCCCGATCTTGATGGACATTATCGGCGGTCGTACGTGCTCTGGAAAGAACACATTTCACCGGCGGTCATTATCGAGTATGCTTCCGGGGACGGCAGGGAAGAGCGCGACCGAACGCCGCTTACGAGGGAAAGTTCTGGATCTACGAACAGGCGATCCATGGCGGCTATTACGCCATCATTGTGGTGGAAACCGGTGAACTCGAAGTTCATCGACTCGAAGGGACCCGATATCGACGGCTCGAACCCAACAAACGCGGACACTACCGGATTGAGCCGCTGGGAGTCGAGCTAGGGATCTGGCACGGGTTTTTCTGGAACGAATCAGCTCCTTGGCTTCGGTGGTATGACAAATACGGCAATTTGCTTCCTATCGGCGATGAAAGAGCAAACGAAGAACATCGGCGAGCAGAGGAAGCGATTCGCAGAGCCGAGGAAGAACGTCGCAAAGCTGAGGAAGAGCGTTTGCAGAGCCGACAACGCAGCAACGCCGCGCCGATCAGCTTGCGGCCAAGCTGCGCGAACTGGGAGTCGATCCGGCCCAAGTCGAATCCGAGCACCGTGCCGGATACCTGATCGGCCGCACATCAGCGTTCGACGCGCATCGCGTTCGGCTTGACCGTATCGCCGACTGAGTTATGATCCACGCTCGATCCAGTGCAGGCGGGTAGACGGCGATCCGGTCTGCGCACCTGAGTTGTACCGCGACCTCTTCACCCGCCCGCACCAATCCGGCTCAAGGAGGAGCCCCCCGATGCGCGACCACAACAAGGCGTTTTGCACGCCTTGTGGCCGAGACGTTCGACTGCCCCGGCCCTGTGTTCGAGTTTGGCTCGTACCAGGTCGACGGCCAGGAGGGTTACGCCAACCTGCGTGGGCTGTTCGCCACCAAGAGCTACGTCGGCTGCGACATGCGGCCCGGTCCCGGTGTGGACCGCGTCGAAGACGTCACGGCAATCAGCTTGCCCGACGCATCGGCCGGCACGGTGCTGTGTATCGAAACATTCGAGCATGTCTTCGACGTGAGCAAGGCATTCGACGAAGTCTTTCGCCTGCTCAAACCCGGGGGCTTTTCGTCATCACGTCGCCGCTCAACTTTCGGATTCACGGCTACCCGGACGATTACTGGCGGATGACCCCGAACTGCCTGCGGCGCCATCTTGTCGCCGTATGCGCGCGACGTATCCGGCTATCAGGGCCACCATGCTTTCCCGCATACGGTGATGGGCGTCGGGCTCAAGGCGCCGGTCCCGCCCGACTGCGCGGCGAGGCTGGAGCGGCTCGTCAAGCATCGTATCAGCACTGGCTCGAGCGGACCGAAGCCAGTCTTGCCGCTCGGCGAGAAGCTTCGGCGGCGGACGTCGATGATCTATCGATCCAAGGGCGAGCGGCGGCAGATCGCCGGCTATTACGAGGCGGACTTCACGATCGACCTGAGCCGGGGCGGTCCAGCCAGCGATTCGCGAGCGAGTATCCGCGTAGCACGCCATTGGCGGTCCGCTGAGCTCGGTCATGCCGCGAGCCCAGACGCGCGCAGTCCGGGGAAGATTAGGAACGATTCCATGCCGAAGACCGTCGATCGACTGCTTGTCCTGGGCCTGGACGGTGCGACCTGGAGCGTGCTCGACCCGATGCGACAGCGGGGGTTGATGCCCAACCTCGACGCGTATCTCGCCCGCGCCGCCTCCGGAACGCTGCGGTCGATCGTCCCGCCGGTCACGACGGCGGCATGGACGACCATGATGACCGGCTGCGGGCCAGCGCGGCACGGCGTGTTCGATCACCGCTATTACGACGCCGCCGAAGGGCGGATGAAGGTCAACCACTCCGGCCGGATCCGCGTCCCGACCGTCTGGCACTTGCTCTCGGGCACCGGCCGATCGATCGTCTCGCTCAACGTGCCCGGGCGTGTATCCGCCGCTCAAGGTGCGCGGAATCGTCGTCTCGGGCATGGACGCGCCCCATCTCGAGGCCGCGCTCTCGGCGGCACCCGAGTTCGCCGCCCGGCTCGAGGCCGAGGCACCGGCTACGGACTGGGCTACTTCTGGAAACGGGCGCCTCAATCGCTCGAAGAGCTGACCAATAACGCCCGACTGACCGCCGACAGCTTCCGGGGCCGCGCTCGCGGAGGCTGTGCTCGCCGACCAACTCGTCCCCGACTGGTCGGTGCTGATGGTCCAGTTCCAAAACCTCGACCCGTTCCAGCACCGCGTCTGGCCCTATCTTGAACGTCGATGAGACCGGCATCGACCGCCCCGAATGGAACAACGCGGCCGCCCAGGTGATCCGCGGTCTCGATGACGCGATCGGGCAGCTCTGCGAGCTGGCCGAAAAACGAGGGGCCGCCGTGATGATGGTCAGCGACCACGGCTTCGGGCCCTGCCTGGGCCGCATCCACGTCAATCGCATCCTGGTCAAGGCCGGGGTCGCTCGCCTGCCCGGCTGGGCCGGCTTGATCGAACGCCGCACCTTCAAGCCGGCGACCGACTGCGGCTCTGGGGCCAGAAACGCGACGACCCGGCCGCTCGCTCGGCGTCGTTCGACCAGTCGGTCACCGCCCAGTATCCGTTCGACTGGAAACGTACGCTCGCCTTCGCGCCTCACCAAGACACTGCCGCGATGGTCTACGTCAACTGTGCCGCCCGCCATGGCGGCGTGAAAACGAACGCGCCGCAGCATGTCGCCCCGCCAAATCGACGACGCCCGCTGCGCGGCCGCGGCGGCACTCGCCGAGGCCAAGCACCCCGATAACGGCACTCCCCTGTTTCCCCAGATCATCGAGACCGCCGATGCCTACCAGATCGATCCCACGCGCGAAGGATATCCCGACCTGATCGCGCTGCCGGATGAACCCTACTGGGTCCGCACGAAGCTGACCTCGGGCGATTCATGGGTCGAGCCCGACCCCAACTCTCCCCGGAACTCACCGGCCCGAGGGAATCGTCGCCCTGGCCGGGGCCGGGCTCGCACCCGGCCGTTATTTGAAGGCCCATCTGATCGACGCGACTCCCACGATCCTCTCCCTGCTGGGCCTCGCCATCCCGGCCCACATCGAAGGCAAGCCGATCGTCGGCGCCGCAGTAACACCCAGCGAAACCTCAGGATTCTCGCTAGCACGCCACGATGCCGCCGGAGCAATCGCTCGAAGGACCTCATCCCAAGGCCGTTCGAGTACACCGTCCGAAGAGCAACAAATCATCGAACAGCGCCTCGCCGATCTGGGCTATCTCGAGTGATCAATCCGCCCGAACCAGCTCGCAATTCTTGCTAGATCAAATCCAACCGCCGTCGCGGCGTGTGCGACCGGCTGCAGGCCGAGCAGATCCCCGAAATCAGAAACCGGTGGCCCGACGGGCGAAAGCCGTGGGCCAGGCTGACCGAGTCGCGCAGCTTTAAGATCTCGTCGTTGCGGAACTCGACGATCCGGTTGCATGACGTGCAGTGCAAGTGATCGTGGGTCGGGGAACCGTAGTCGTGCTCGAAGGCACTGCGGTTGGTCAGGCGAAGCTCGCGAGCAGTCCCGCCTCGACCAGCAAGCGCAAGGTGCGGTAAACGGTCGACCGGCTCACATGGTGGCCGGCATCGTGGAGGTCGCGAACCAGCTCGTCAGCGTCGAAGTGCTTGTGGGAGTTGAAGATATGACGGACAAGCACCCTGCCGGGGCTCGGTCAGCTTCTCGCCCCGGATCTCCAGGAACTCGCGGAATTTCTCGACCGGCGACTCGGAAACCGCCACGGTTGTCAGTTGATTCGCGCTCCATTTCCGCCCCGATTCCGATCTCGCACGCGCGCACCGCGATCCAGCCTTCCAGTTTACGCGGCAGGGCTCAATCAATAATGATTCTCCATTCTATCCGCGGGCATGGCAGTCTTCCAGACGACCCGATACCGAACGGAATCAGCGATGCCGGATCGACGGGGGTCAGCGGGATCACCGCACCGCGTGCCTGGATTCACGGCCGGGCGGCTGGTTGCCCATGCGAGCGGGCCAAACGCCGGTGCCGGGCCCGGCGGAATGAGACTCGACGTCCGACCCGACGTCGGGGATGGACCGATCGGTGCGCGGAGCTCCGGCGCTGGAGCTCGGATTGGTCCCCGGCTGGCGGCTGAGCTTGGCCTGAAGGTTTTCCAGCACCGTGTGCAGGTGCCGGATCGACTGGTCGCATCCCTGCGTATTGCCGGAATACGAGAACGAGTGAGCGTTCAAGCGTCCCAGCCGGCGCTCGTAGATCACGACGTGGACGTATTCGATGAAATCCGTCGAAGGTGCGCCGCAATGGCCCCGGACCCGGTAGAGTCGCCGGATTGAACCGTGTCGACGATCGGCCGGAGATCGGCCGGCCCGAAGGTGGTGGACCCCTTCGGAGTCGATCACGGTTCCGTCGGCGAAGACCTGAAGAAACATGCCGAACTGGCTGCCGTCGTTGGAACGGCCCAGTGCGAACCGGGTCAGACAGCGGATCGGCGGTCGTGACCGCCGGACTCACGCGCGGCCTGGGTGCCAGCCGCTGCGACGGCCCATCGGCGACCGGCGGAGTCGTGACGGGCGTCTGGGGCAATCCGTCAAAGTTCGAGATCATCGGCGCCGGCGCAAGCGGAGAGGCTCGTCGCGGGCGGAACTGCGCTGCCGGTCGCGCCAGGGTCGCGGCCGTAAGGAACGAGCGCCGGATTGATTCGGTCGCGGCCGAGCTCGCGCTCGAGTCCGACGAACTGCCGCCGAAACGGAAAAGCCGGCCCAAAATCCCTGTATCATCACCCGAGGCCGGCGCCAGTCCCAGCCGCCAGGATGACAAGACAGAACGCAGTCAAAAGCTTGCGACATGACTTTGAGATAATCGGGGATGCATCTCCGACCTCCTTGCCGGTTCGCATTCACATCTTGACGTCAGAACGAGACGACGCGGTAAGCCTCCTCCACCGTCGTCACGCCTTCCATGATTTTATCGACCGCGCTGTGCTTCAAAGTTCGCATTCCCAGATCAACCGCGACACGGCGCAGGACATCTCGGGGAATCTGCTGGAAGATCAGGTCGCGCAGCTCCTCGCCGATGACCATGATCTCGAAGATCCCGGTTCGCCCTAAATAGCCGGTCTGAAAGCACGCCGGGCAGCCCAGCCCGCGATGGAGCCGCAGCTCGCGGATGCTCGTCGGGATCGAGCTCCAGCGCCGTCAGCACCTTTTCGTCGGCCGTGTAGGTCACCCGGCAATATGGGCAGATCTTGCGGATCAGGCGCTGCGAGACGATGGCCAGCAAGCTGCTGGAGAGCTGGTAGCCGGGGATGCCGAAGTTGTAGAGATTGCTGATCGTGCTGGGGGCATCCGAGCCGTGCAAGGTGCTGAAGACCAGGACGCCGGTCAGGGCGGCGCGGATGCCGATCCGGGCGGTTTCATCGTCGCGGATCTCGCCGATCATGATGACGTCGGGGTCCTGGCGGAGCATCGCCCGCAACCCTTCGCTGAAGCCCATCTCGCCCGGATTGTTGATCTGGCACTGGTTGACCCCGGGAATGCGGTGCTCGATGGGATCTTCGATCGTCATCACGTTCTTGAGCGGCGAGTTGATCCGCTCGAGGCAGTTGTAGAGGGTCGAGGTCTTGCCGGCGCCGACCGGCCCGGCGACCAGGATGGCCCCGTAGGGCTGTGCGATCAGCTTGTCGAGCGTTTCCGCCTGCGCGGCGGTCATGCCCAGGTGGGTGAAGCCCTGTGACGTCGGTCAAGACCTCGTGAATCCGGATGACGATCTTCTCGCCGAAGATCGTGGGAAATGTCGCCAGCCGCAGGTCGCGCGGCTTGTTGTGGTGCTGGATGGTGATCCGGCCGTCCTGCGAGTGCTTCCGCTCGACGATGTTCAGATTGGAGATGACCTTGAGCCGGCTGATGACCGGCGTGGCCATCGCCGGCTCGACGAACAGGATGTCCTGGAGCTGGCCGTCGATCCGGTAGCGGACCCGCAAGCCGTTTTCCTGGGGATCGAAATGGATGTCGGTGGCCTCGCAGTCGCACGCGCGCTCCAGGATCTGGTTGACCAGCTCCGACAAGCTGACGGTCGCGGCCTTTTCCTGGAGGTCTTTGCGGACATCGCGATGATGCTGGGTGCGATCGGGTGAGAGCGGCGCCGCCGCAGCAGCCAGGCTGGTTGCCGGCTGCTCTGATCTTCACCGTTGTCGGTGGCCAGCGCACTTAAACGCTCGAACGCCAGCTGGTTCAGCAGCTCGGGCGAGATCAGGTTGAGCTCGAGGATCGCCTGGCGCAGGTCGCGGTTGTGCTCCTGGCCGTAGACCTGCGCGACGCGCACCTGCTCGGTCGACAGCAGGCCCTTTCTTGAGCAAGACCGCGATCAGAGCTTGTTCGGCCGGCGAGAGGCCCTGGAAACACGGTCTCGACGGCGGTGGCTCCGCCAGACCCCGCGCTCGACGGCGAGCGATCCCCCCGCGGGAGGATGTGGATGAGGAAAGCGAAGAATCCACGGCGGAGACCTCCTCGGCGTGCGATTCGACCCACGGGTCTCACGCAGGGCGAACACGGTCAAATAAGCCCGGTTGTTGAATTCCAGAGTCGTCTCATGCGAGAAGGGGAGTCAAGCTGCTGCTGCGAAGCTTCGCGTATTGTTTCCCAATTGCTACGCCATTGCCAAGAAATTTCTGCGAACGTCAGCGTTTTTTCGTGTCTACGCTCACGAAAAACGAAACAGGCCGACGTCGGGGATGCCCGGATAGGCTCCCCCACGCCGGCCAGTATCAGTTTCAGTTACAGTCCGACTCAGGCTCGATCGCGGGACAGCGACTCACCAGCCCATCAGCTCATCGAGCATGCGATCGAGAGCCAGCTCGAGCTTTTCCGGGGTTTCGTACGAGCCCGTGGCGAGCTGGCGACGAATCTCGTCGACCTTCTCGTGGCGGATCTCGGGCAACTGGCCAATCCCGTCGAGCATCTGACCCAGAGGAGAGATCTCGACGTGGTCGCGTGGCGCCCCGGCATGCACTGTTTGACCGGCATCCAGGCTGAACGCGGCCAGTCGCGGGTAAATGGGTTGAGGGCCTTGAGTTCCCCCAGCGCCGTAGATTTCCATTGCGCCTCCCAATCGGGTGCTTTGGCCGATAGCTCCGCTACCGGCAGAACCAAGTGTTGTCAGACTCGATACCCACGGAGGCACGCGAGAGGGGGAGCCGGCTGTTCGCCAGTCGGTTCTCCTCGCTCCGGTCTCCGTCAACGTCTTGATGCCCTGACTCAGAGCATCTACACCTCACTTATCGACCGGAACCTGGAGCGAGTTTAATCAAAGCCCCGAACGTGACGCCCCCATGTTTCGCCACTCCGGCATTACCGGATCCTTTGTTCACGTCCATTGCCGCCTGGACGCTTGAGCGCCTCGGCCAGCCGCGTCGAGGTCTCGTTCATCTGGTCCGTCAGCATCCGCACACGTTGTTGCAACTTGAAGCAGCTCCTGCTGCTGCTGTGGCGTCGTCGGCCGCGCCGCCATGATCTCGATCGTCTTGAGCGTATCATGCAGCTCCTGGGCCCCCTTGGTGAAACACCAGCGCCGTGTCGTAAACCGCCTGCACTCGCTAGGTCTTCGTGGATTCGGCTTGTAAAACGGACGTCACGACGATCGGATTGGCGTAAATTTTCTGAACGAGTCCTGTTTGCCCAGTCTGTGGCATCGCGAATATTCGTCACCGATCGCTCGATTTCCGCGCGGCTGCGAGCCAAGACGTTCGACACCTGGCCGGCGATCTGGTCGGCCTGATAGAGCACGCGGTCGGCGCGGGCCCGCGTCACTTCCAGGCCGTCAAGCATGCTGCTCGACCTTGGGGCGGTCTCTGGCCACGATGTCGTTGAGTCGACGCCAGCAGGTCGCGTGTCGACGCCATGCGTCTGCTTCACGTTCTCGCGATTGTCGGCCAGATATCCTTGCGCCTCGCCGCGTCAGTCCTTCGGCGTGGTCGATGATGTTCTCGATCCGCGGTGAATTGGCGTTCAGCTTGCGGGTCATGTCTTCGACCTGGCCGACCGTCGATTCGACGGCCGGGCCGGATCGAGTCGCTCATCTCGCGCAGGTTGGTCGTCGTCTCCTGGAGCGAGCCCAGCATCTGCCGGAGCCGCGGGCCGATCGAATCGACCGTCTGGCGCACCTCGGCGATCGTGTGGCTCAAGTGGCCGCGCTCGACCGGGCCCAGGCCCACCTGCTCGATGATCGGGTCGAAAAACGACGTCTCGACGCCCGGGATCGACTGCCCGGGCACCAGTGCCACCGCCGACCGACCCGTCGACAACACGTTGACGTGGCTCATGCCGGTCAGCGCGGGCACGATCGAGACCTTCACGTCCTGGCGCAGCTTCTTGACCAGGGCCGCCGGCAGCGAGATCCGCACCCGGGCGCGGAGCGTCCCCTCGACTTCCACCAGGTCGACATCGACCACGTTGCCGGTGTCGAGGCCGGCGACCCGCACCGAGCTGCCGATGCGGATGCCCTGGGCGTCGCGAAAGACCACGTCGATCGTCCGCTGCGGCGCCAGGAAGCCGGGCCCGTCGCTGGCCATGCGTGACCAGACGCGATCAAACCGGCCAGGGCCACGATCACGATCAGCCCGACCCAAACCTCGCGCGCCGTCGATCGAGTGCTCATCTTGGCTCCCTCCCTGGGACCGTCTCTATTCCACGCCGCCGCCCAGATTTCACAGGTCCCGGCGGCGCCAGCAACGTCGGGCCGTAAAAGGGGACCGCGTGATACACCAGCATGAACCAGCTCGAGTTCATGACCAGAATGGCCACGCACGACAGGCAAGCGGCCCGAAATACCGGCATCGACCACGGCGGCGCCAGCCCGTGGGCCGGGTGTGACGGGCTGATGCTCGTCGCTCGACGGGCTCATCGTCGACAGCCGCCGGCCCCAGCCCCTCGTAGCAGCAAATCGCCGCCGGCACCGCGCCAAAGAACAGGCCCTTGACGACCAGGCCCACGACGTCGCGAAACCACATCATCTTGAGCATCATCATGAAGAAGGTCTCGGTCGGCAGCCCCATCATCGACTGCGACGCCTGCCAGCCGACCACCGTGCCGACCGCGATGCCCCATTGCGAGAGCAAGAGGCAGGCGATGCCCGCCGCCGCGATCCGCGGGGCGGCCAGGCGGCCAGGCGCGATCGAGCGCGGTGCGAGCATCGACCTCATCGATCTGTTCCGGCAGGCGCCGATTGCCTGAGGTCGAATCACGACCGGCCGACGAGGCTCTCGACGCTAGTCAATCGCCGAGACAGATATGCGCAGCTCCGGCACCATCCGCGCGGCCAGGATGCCCGCGAAGGTGAGCCCGGTCATCAGCCCCCCCAGGTTTCGCAGCAATCCCACGCCGACGACCGCGCCAGTGCCATCGACGAACGTGCTGCCGTAATAAGCCTGCAGCGACAGGAATGAGCCCATGGCGATGTGCACCAGCCCCACCAGCGGCACACCCATGACCAGCATCCAGAAGAGCTGGTGCATCAACGTCTTCCAGAAGCCCGGCGCCGCGGCCGCTTGCGTGCGGTCGCGCGGGGGCCACAGCAAAGAGCCCAAGGCGCCGAAGGCCAGCAGAGTCACGCCCCCCGCGTAGGCAACCATCGCGATCACCGACCCTCCCAGCCAACCCACCGGATTGACTAGCGCACGCGCAGGCCGAGCGGTCGACGTTGCATTCATCGGGAGAATCCTCCGCGGTAATTCATCGGTCTGGTACCTGTGGGCTCGCGGCCGGCGGAGCCTTTCGGGGTGGACTGGGCGGAGCGACCGACCGAGCCATCGGTGGTTGACTTATACCGCCCTGTTCCAACCAGGCCCGCCAGCGTTGCAAGGGCACGGCGCGTTCCTCGTCGCTTGCCCACGGAACAAAGCCAAAGTCGCACCCACTCCGCTTACGCAACTCTTCGTGGGCGGCCAATCGGACGACGGGGTCGGCATCCGCGAGACGACCGACCAACGTCCGCATGACCCCGGAATCGGGCTGGCCATTTGCCCGCCCAACTGCCCTTGCTCGCGCCAAGGGAGTGGCCGTCCGGACCCTGCGAACGTCGCGTGTGCCATGAGCGCACCCGCAAACGTAAACCGTTGCGGCGATGAGCGCTAGCTTCCCGATCCATCCGCTGATGCGCACAACCCCTTCCCTGGATTACTGCGTAGTCGCCGCCCTGACTGGCCAGCGAACTAGGCGCGCCGACGTCATGTCGTCAAAACTCGCCGCGAACTCTAGTGAAAGTCCGCAAAAGCGACAATGCCAATCGCAAACTGGAAGAATCCGCAATGTCCCCCGATCCGTACCCTGGACGACGACGTCCGTCCCGAGTTCAATGACGATTCCAGGAACCCGCGTGCAACCACGGAACGTTGACTCAACTCCGAGCGCAAACCATCAAGGCTCGACAACATGCGCCGATATTCACTACCCAAGCTATTTCTGCGTCTCGTCGTCATTTTTGCAGCGAGCTTCTTGAGCTCTGCGGAGGCTGCGGCGGCCGACGCTTATCAGCCTTTTGTTGGTGAAAAGAACTCCTGGCACGACGGCTTTGAGCGTTACGACTACGTGATGGACGAAGCAACGTTCGAAATCCAGCCGTTCAAGCGCGGGGAGGATGAGAAATTTGGAATCAAAGACCCGCCCCAAGGAAAACGCCGTTGCGTAATCATCGTTCCCAACAAGCTCGCCATGGGCTACCCGTGGTCATGGCGCGGCTGCTACTGGAACCATCAACCACAAACAGAGGTCGAGCTGCTGAAGCGTGGATTTCACGTCGCCTATATCTCGGCCAACGCAACCTTGAAACCCGACAAGACGTGGGAAGCCTGGTACGGATACCTGACGGAGAAACACGGGCTTTCCACCAAACCGGCATTTGTCGGCATGAGTCGTGGCGGAGAATACGCCTACACCTGGGCGACCGCGAATCCAGGCAAGGTCTCGTGCATCTACGCCGACAATCCCGGAGTCAACGCCGACGTCCTCAAGAAACTCGGTGATCTTGCAGCGGTAGATGTGCCCGTCTTGCATGTCTGTGGCAGTATCGATCCGCTTCTGGGGCGAGTTTCATCGACGATCGAGAATATCTATCAACAATTGGGCGGGCGAATCTCCGTGATGATCAAGGAAGGCGCCGGCCATCATCCCCACAGCCTGCGCGACGCCACGCCCATAGCCGACTTCATAGCACAGCAGGTCCAGCCAGTGGCGGGCAATCCTCCCCCGTACGTCAGCGGAAGGATCTTCAGATCGGCTTTCTACAGCCGGGATAACACCTATCGTTATTACCCCAGCGAACGAAACTTTATCACGTGCCGCGGACCTTTTTTCAGCCCCAGTTTCGATCGTTATTCCTTTACCCTGCGAGGAGTCGAAGGAGCGGTCAATATCATCATTCCGAAGACGATCAAGGCGGGAAAGCCCTGGGTCTTCCGTGCCGACTACGTGGACCGTGACGCGGCGGTTGATCTCGCCTTACTCGATCAAGGCTTTCATATTGTCACCGGGCCAGTTCCGTACAATGCCGATGGGCCGTCGCTGACAAGCTGGGATGCCGTGTACAACCTGCTCACGAGCCACGGCTTTTCAAAAAAGCCGGTACTTGCAGGAGCCGGTGGCGCAGCAGGGGAAGCCTACGCGTGGGCGATTGCGAATCCCGGCGAGGTTTCGTGCATCTATGGCGAAAATCCCGTTCTTCGCTGCACGATGACGAAGGCGCAGCCGCTCGACAACCTGGCCCCGCTGGCCAAAGCCGGCATCCCCATGTTGCACGTTTGCGGTAGCCTCGATCCGAACTACGCGAGCCAGACACGAGAGGCCGACAAACGCTACAAGGAACTGGGCGGCTCAATGACCGTCATCGTACAAGAAGGAGCCGGACATTACCCGACAGCGCCCAGGGACCCGAAACCCGTCGTGGATTTCATTCTTGGTCATCAGTAACGGGTAGGTCGGTCTTTCGAGCCCGACGCGTTTGTACTTTGCACGTGCGAGTAAAGCTAAGAAGCAGGCTTTCGAGCCTGACGTCAACCAGGAAAGGCCGACCTACGGAATCCCGCGGTAACCTTGTGTGCGCCATTCTGGATGACCCGATTGCCGCAATTCGTTGACATAATGATGAGCCAATCTGGTCGTGATCGGCTGCCGGTACTGGTTCGCGGTCGCCAGCACGACGTCGATCGCGCTCTTCATGTCGCACAGGTGACCAGGTGACACAAAGAGCGGTTTGACCCGAGCACGCGTCCTCAGGACTGCACCGATGGTCTCGCCGTTGTCGGTCAACGGACTCGATTCGCCCCGTTCCGGACCGGGATCGTCGTACTCTCCAAACAGCCACGACTTGGCGCAGCCAATTGTGGGGATGTTCAACCACAATCCGAGATGGGCGGCAAAACCGAGCCGGCGCGGGTGGGCGATTCCCTGGCCATCGCCGATCAACACATCGGGCCGCGTGGCGAGCTTTTTGTACGCCTCGATGACGGGAGGTGCTTCGCGGAAGCTCAAAAGCCCTGGCACATAGGGAAACTTGGCCTCCATCACGACTTCGGACCTCTCGATGACCTCCCAAGTGTCCACCCGCAGCACCACAATCGCGGCATAGAGCCACTTCCCGCGCAACTCGTACGAGATGTCGGCACCAGCGACTGTTTCCATCGAGGTAAGCGGCCGCGTGACGTCCACGCGCGCTGCCAGCTCGAGCTGCAGGTCGCGCGCTTGCTGCGTGCTCAAATCCCACGAATGCAGCGTCTCGACCGGCGGCACGACGATGATCCTTCCGGAGAGAACACTCCGGCTTCACTTCTCTTCCGCGAGGTTGCACCCGGTTCATATCGTACTCGCCTCGGAGGCGTTAGCCCAGAAAAACTATGGCACGGGCGGCCATCCGCGCGGAAAACGTCCATAGACTGCAAAGTAAGCCCGCACCGTGGCCGGCGGGGGCGCTTTCAGCGCGTCCTCGATCGCCTCGCGATACCCTTCGTCGAGCGATTCGCGGAACTCGGCGAGTTCTCGATCATGCGCCTTTTGTTCTGCCTCCTTGGCCAGCGCTTCGGACGGAGAGTAGTTCAGCCAATCGGGTTCCTGTTGATTATCGAGGGCTTCTTTGAGTGGTCGTAGATCGATTGCATACAACCGGGGAAAGTGATAGTTCCAATCGAGCCGGCGGCTACGGAGGCGGCGAAAGATCATTCGGTAGACTGGTGTGAGGTCGGCACGCTGCGCCAGCCAGATGGTCCCCATGTAGAAGCTCATGTAGTCATACTGATCCGCGCCGGTCTGCCGGTTGACGATCTCCGCCAGGAAGCCGCCGCTTCCGCGAAACGAGCCGAGGTCGAGCACGCGGCCATCCGGTCCGACAACCTCGTGGCTATCGGAGAAGAGATCCCAGAGGCACTGGCCGACGAGCTCGCGCAATTCCTGCTCGGCCTCAACGGGAAGCTCACGAAAGTCTCTGGCAATGGCGTCAAGCGTCGGTTCCGGCAGCTCGGGGCGATGGTCGTCGGGCCTGCGCAGTTTGCAGAGGTTCCGGTGAAAGCGAACCGCCTCTTCGTAAGTTTGCGCCAGCGAGGGGTGGAACACGGCGAGGAGTGGCGATTTTTCCCAGCTGTCCGGCGCGAGTTCTTGCACTACGTCCGATCCCCCAAATCCCTGGGGGAACAACAGGTCGAACTCCGCCTCAAGTTCTGGTTCACTGAACCTATTCGCGCCGAAGCTTGTCATTTCTGCCTCCAAATTACATTCGGCGTGGTGTCCACACTGACCAGTGCCAACTATTCTGATGCTGCAGTAGATTGCCGGTTCGCTCGCAACGGGGTGCGAGACGGAAAATGCTCAACCTCTTTGAGCCACGTCAGTTGGTCAGTTTCTGCCGACATGGGACATTGCTGATCTCACGGGCAGACCCTTGGTGCCGTCTCTTGTACCGGCTAAGATTGAATTAGAGTTACGGATCAGATTTGCAATTCAATAGATGCAAAGTGCGCGACCGCACCGAAGCGCGGCCGGGATTGCAACAATCGGTGAATCAGATTGCGGATCAACGACATGAGCGCTCCGCCGCCCGACTTCCGAGACTCGCCCTCTGAGTGATAAATCCAACACATGGAAGCGCACGGCGTTCCGCCTTTGACCGCCTCGGCGCGCCAGCTTTGCCCGTTAGCATCCGTATAGCAGGATCAGTCATGAGCGAAAGTAACGTTTCCGACAGTGTGCTGACCCACGACACTTCGACCGCGGCGGTTCATGGCCACACCGGTTCGCACTCGCGCAGGGTAAGCCAGGGCGACACCTCTCCCCGAATCACCCCGGATGGCATTGAATCGTTCGTGATCAAGGAGTCGGTCGCCGCGGCACAGGAAGCACAAGCCGCGGCCGTGCGCGACATCATCGCCAGCTCGCCGGTTCATGACATACCTGCCTTGGCAAAGTCCTTGAAAGCGATCCTCGATGGCGCCTCACCGGAAGATGCCACCCTGCTCCGCGGCATCCTGGCGAAGAACGCGGCCGGTACGGATACTCCGGTCGACACTCACCCGGATGAAGTACTCTCCAAGGGCTGGCGAAACGGCGAGTATCCCTACAAAAACCTGCTGTCGCGCAAGAGCTATGAGAAACAGAAATATCAATTGCAGGTGGAGTTGCTCAAGCTTCAGGCCTGGGTCAAGGCGTCCCGGGAGAAGGTGGTTATTCTCTTTGAGGGGCGTGACGCCGCCGGCAAGGGGGGCACGATCAAGCGGTTCATGGAACACTTGAATCCACGCGGTGCGCGAGTCGTGGCTTTGGAAAAACCGAGCGAAGTTGAGAGCGGCCAGTGGTACTTCCAGCGCTATGTCGAGCACCTGCCGACCGCCGGGGAAATTGTGATGTTTGACCGCTCGTGGTACAACCGTGCCGGCGTGGAACGAGTGATGAAATTCTGCACATCCGAGGACTATGTCGAATTCCTGAGGCAAACGCCCGAGTTTGAACGCAACCTCGTCCGCAGCGGCACGCACCTGATCAAGTTCTGGTTCTCGGTGAGCCGGGAGGAGCAGCGGCGGCGCTTCAGAGAACGCGAGGCCCATCCGCTCAAGCACTGGAAGCTCTCGCCGATCGACAAGGCCTCACTCGATAAATGGGACGCCTACACCAAGGCCAAGGAGATGATGTTTTTCCACACGGACACGGCGGACGTGCCCTGGACCGTGATCAAGTCCGACTGCAAAAAGCGCGCTCGACTGTCGGCGATGCGGTATATCTTGCACCGGCTCCCCTACACCAACAAATCGATAGAAACGATCGGGCCGCTCGATCCGCTCATCGTCGGTCGCGCACACCTCGTCTTTGAAACGGGCGAGGGGCACGGTGAGTCGGTGATGAACTGAGATCATTCCTACGACGGCTGGCTCAAAGAGTGGGCGATCGAACCAGGCACGCTCTACGTTGTATCGGGTCGTCCAAAAATCAGCGATTGCGTTCGAAACCCGCTCCGTTCCGGTTCCCCGTCGGAAACTCGCTCCGGCTTGGTTCCCTGATTATGGAGTGAGCCAGTCATCCAGACGGAGGCCGGGGATGTTGACCCAGGACGATTGTCGGAATGGCCAAACTGCCCGTGTATTGAATAAACCGATGTGCGAGACGGGCAGGACGTCACATGTGCGCCGAGCACGTGTCCGTGTCGAGCAGGAAGATCATTCCGCGAGTTCCCTGCGCGAATCGTTCTTCCGCTCGTTATGAACTTCCTCCATGATGGCGTCCCAGTGGGGATCGTCGGCCAGAGCGCCCTCGGTTAGAAGTAAACCTTCGCCGGTTCGGGTGGTGTTGACCGACGGGACCACGCGAACTGTGATTTCGACCTCCTGACCCTCCGGTACACCGAGATCCTCATCGAGTTCGATGGTCTTGCCGTGGACTTTGCCGTGCAGCGTCTTTGTCATGATCCCTCCTCGCGTTCAATGTGTGGCTTCATTCTACGCGACCACCATCGAACCGACCATCGACGGTCACGGGACCTCGCCGTTATGGAGATGATGTTTATCCACACCGACACGGCGGACAAGGCCTGGACCGAAGTGTAATTGTCGCTGATCAACCGTCATTATGTGCGACTGCAAAGAGCGGGCTCGGCTATCGGTGATGCGGTATGTTTTGCACCGGCTGCCGTACAGGAACAAATCGATGGAAACGATTGGGGCGCTCGATCCGCTTATCGTCGGCCGGGCACACCTCGTCTTTGAAACGGGCGAGAAGCATGGCGAGGCGCTGATGAACCGATCTTCGTCGCAGTGCGGGCGGCCGGGAGAGTGGGGGATGGGAACAGATGCAGTCGGACGAAACTGCCTACGTTTTCGTCCGTTTACCGCTTCGGCGAGGGACGAAATTACCTTGAAATACCGTTCCCACCGTCGGGATTCAGAGACGTTAGTCGACCTGAAAATCTGACGGATGGGACAGGACGAATTCGCGCGTTCGTACATCGTGGCGAATGATCCCCGCCACCGACGCTTGTTTACCATCGCGGTGAGCGTCGCAAGCCTTAGCGTAGTCATCACGGCCCAGATCGATTTTGACTCTGGCGATTTGTCCGTCCACGTTTGTGGAAAGCGTGACTTTACCGGCGACGTCCGCGAGAAGTGGGCGCAGGGCTGCCTCGAGTCGGATAATCCGCCCTGAGTAGGTCTCTCGCCTGACAGTGGCTCGAGCGTGGAGCTGACGCCCCGCCTCCTCGATAAGAGCGAATGTCTCCTGGGGAAATGATACGGCATCCGGGACGTCCGAGGAAATAAGGTGACGGGCCCGCACCAACTGACTTTGATTTCCAGCCGGGACTGATCTCCGGATGGTTTCATTTTAACCAGTGCCTCGCACAAGTTAGCGCTCACACCCTGGTCGACTCCGTCAAGAATCTGGTTGGGTGTGGCCAGTTGAATCGCACTGGAAACGAGCCCAAGACTCGACATGAGAAGAGTGGTGACTCGTCTCGGGTATGGCTCAGTTTCGATCGAGGCATCCAGACCGTCGAATGGCAGGCTTGGCTGGATTACGGGAGGAACGGGCGCGATGATTGTCGCGACGAAGCTACCGCGCTCAGTTTGACCCATGCGGCAACCTTCGATGAAGTCGTGCACTTGTCTCGGAATTGCGTGCGGGTGAAGTGCTCTCGGCTCGCGAACGCTGCAAGCGGCGGCTAGAAGCAGGTCCCTCCCCCTGCAGCAGTTTGATTCCCTCCTCGAGCGGAAGGTTGCCCAGGGTTGAATCGGGAGCCACGACTCGCAGGCGGAACACGTCCCCGGAAGGCCCCGATAGATCGTTGAGGACTTCCCAGGCCGAACGATGCTCAACCGCCGCCAAAGTGGTGACGACGTCGGCCATCCTCAAGACGAAGTCGCCCAGCTCCCGCCTGATTGGTAGGAGAATTTCGGTGCCCGGAAACGACGAGTGACGAAACACGAGCGCATCGCGGGACTGGAATGACGGCTGGGAAGCCCATCCTCGGCTCGATAGGTAGAGCTTAACGTCCCCCGGCCGCAACGCCTCGACCTGATCTCGTGGCAGTTTAACGGGGGATTTCATAATGGCTCCTTAACCGCTTTCTCCAAGTAATTAAGGTTTACTGTCAAAGTTCCACCGACGGTTGAGAACGGATTCGTCTCTGCAAAATCCCAAGTCATCTGGAGAGCCTGCCTTGAGAACACCTGTTTCGCTAGCTCATCCTTGGGGTGTGAACTCCAGACGCACAGAGTTGCCGAGTAATTGACCATACGACTCACGGCGCAACTCAAATACACCGCCAGTGCGTCCACGTATGCAGTTGCATCCTCGCCACCGGAGTCGATACGTGCCCCCGTGCCTGGCAGGCCTGCGGCCAATGCGTCGCGCTTAGCTCGCTCACAAGCTTGATAAACCAAGTCGGAAAAAGTCGTCAGAGCCACTAGCTGACGTGGCGTGAATAGGTCGCTCCACCTTGTCATGCCATAGTTACCGACGCGGAAGCCGAGCGCCTGCTGGAAGAATTCGACATCCGGTTTCCACTCCGGCTTGGCTTGGCGAGCGACCGCGTCCATCGCCGCCGTGGGAGGCAAATAAACTCGCCCATGCTCGCCTTCGGCGACGATAGCCATTAGTCGAGCGCCCATGCGTCCAGATTTGCCTTCATCCTTAACGTAATCGCCTGAGATCGGCGATCCGGACATCAGGCACAGAAAATTAGCACGAGTAAGTTTGGTTCCGTTCTTCGCCGCCTCGACGTTCTTCGGCTTGCCGACTTTCACCATGAAGCGGTAACCGCCGCCTTCGACGAATGGCTCGACGGACGCTTCCTTGCCAGGCCTGGTGGAGAGCATGAAGGTAAAGGCAAGCGGCACGTCCACTTGCGCGAACGCCGGATTGGGCTCTTCACTGTGCGAGCCCAAAGCCAAGCAATTACGGTCAGCTTCTGGCCCAAAAATGGCTTCAGGTCAGGCCGCTCCTTCACCATATCCGCCGTCATCTCGACCTTGGGGTAGAGATGGCCGATGCGCTTCTCGGCCTCGTCGCGCATCCACTGGCCGTAGTAACGCACGTCCTCCGCGAGACCCTGTGCTCCCTTCCACTCCTTCTGGAAGAGTTGCGGATCACGTCGGGTGCCCGGGTTCACCGGCGGCCTGCCCGCGAACTTGGGCGGGATCTCGATCATCGCCTTGTTGATCAACACGGCCACCGGATTCAGGTCGCTGGCATAGCTCTCCAGCCCGAGCCGCTGCGCCTCCAGCGGGATCGACGCCGCCGCCGGCGAAGGGATCGTGAAAGGCGGGCAGCTTGTAGCGGTCGAATAGTTCCTTCGCACGCGGATGGTCGGCGTTCTCGGCGCAGGTGTAGCGCCAGCTCTGCCAGATCTCGTCCCGCGCCGCCTGCAAGACCTTCTCGTTGGTGGTGTTCTCCCAGAGCACCAGGTCTTCGATGATGCGGAACAGCCGCTGCCGTTCTTTCTCCTGGGCCTTCTCGGTCGGGAAGATGTCCGGATGGGCCGACGGATCGTCTACCATCTGCGCGAAGATCACCGCCCGCGCCGCCGCCAGCGGCCGCCGCGCCCACCAGAGGTGCAGTGTGCTCGGGTGCCCGTGGCGAATCGACTTTTCCCGCGCGCTGGCCTTGTTGATCGCATCGAGGGGCAGGGCGACTTCGATGAGCTTTTTCTTATACGTCACGAAATGTTGCACTCCGCATCGCTCGGCGATGGTTTGTGCGAGCTCGCGGAAATCTTTGTAGCATTCCTGCACGGCCTTGGCGTGACCGCCGAGCGCTCCATCGGAGGGTTTCAAAAAAAACATCGGCTTCCGCGCTTCCTGGGCGAGCGGCATGAGGCTACGGTAGTGTTTGAGTGCCGCCAAGCAATGCGGATCGTTCTTGACTTCGATCGTCGACTCCGGCGGCTTCGTTTAACACCGCCTCTCGGTAGACGGATGGGATGCGCGCCATCCAGCGATCATAGGCCTTGACCGGCCGGTCAAGGCGCACGGCATGCTGCATGAGGACATAGCCGGACGGAGTCATCGCGCCTGACGGAATTGAAAGACCCGCGACAGGATTTCGTAGCCGCCGCTCGGACCATTCCTGGCGCCAGCGACGCAGGGCTGGCCCGAGATTCCGCAGGCCTTGGAGCGAGTAAAGGTCGGGAGCCAGCGGGATGACGACGTGCTCGGCGGTGATAATGCGGCGCGATTGACCGCGCCGAGATTCGGCCCCACATCGATGAGAACAAGGCTGGCGTCGCGGTCCTTTGCAGCCTGCTCGATGACCCGCCAGATGGCCGAAAGCACCCGGAAAGCTCGCGGTTTGCGGTCGAGGCAATCAGGCCACTGGCTCGTCAACTCGTCTTCCGAGGCCGAGAGCGCGAGGTCTCCCACCAGCAACCCTATCCTGTTAGCAATGTGGTCAACGTACGGCGAGGAAATGTCTCCGGTTCCTTCCAGCAGAGGCTGAATCGCCCCAAATATCGTCTTCGTGTGAGAGCTCTCCGGCCATAATGTCGCGAGCTGGTCTTCATCGATAAACATACTGGTCAAGTTAGCCTGCGGATCCAGGTCCGCGGCAATGACCGAAAGTCCGAGCTCCGCGTACATCCAGGCCAGATGGTAGACGAGCGACGTCTTGCCGACGCCGCTCTTGCTGTTGAAGAACGTGATCGTCTTCATGGCGCAGGCCTCACGATCACCCCCAGGTACGCGGGCCGCACTTCGAACTCGGGAGGGGGATCGCCCGTGCTCGAACGGCTCTTTCCGTTCGACGAGCTCCGTCTCCAAATCAACGGGGTGCAGCTCAACTGCCCCACTTCCGTGGGTTCTCATTGTGTTTCCACGATTGCGCAGCGCGGGCCAACAGTTCGCCGAAATCGTACTGCACGCTCGCGGGCTGAAATACACCTCCTACCGAAGGGACCAGCAAATATAGTGTACCGGATTGGCGTCATCGTCGGTTAAGCCATATTCATCGCTGCGAGGTCGAATTCGTTGAGCATTTTCTTCACTTCGACACCTTCGGCAAAGAGTTGAGAACGGCCACGATTTGCGGGGCGATCCCACCGTCGTCAATGTCGATCGCGACATTATGGGCGACTGTTCTGGCCTGATCGTTGGCGGTTTGCGCAAGTTCGTTGAGCAGGCGTAGGATGATCACCTCGAGGTTCCTTCAGTCCCTCCAGCAGGTCCGCCTGGATCGTATCATAAATCGCTGGTGCAGAGCTGAGGGCCGTCTTTTCCAGCCCATCGAGGATGCGGCTCTTCATTCCCAGTCCACTCTCTACTTTCGCGGCAGCGTATGCGGGCAACATACTTTGTTGCGCGACGAGCGGAACCTTGTTCGCGAGTTCCCTCCGCCGCTCGGTGATTGCCGTAATCAGTCGAGAGCTCGCGGTGTGCGCAAGTAAAGCCACCTTTTCCTGAAACCAGGCCAATTGCTTGTCGAGCAAGTCATCGTTGCGATTGAGCGCCAACTCCACGATCAATGCAGCTCGTCGACTGAAATCAATGCCAGCATCCCTTATGAGGTTGACAAATTCCTCCCGTACCCGTCCGAGATCTTCCGTAAAATAGCATTCCCAAGAAATTGGCAGCTGGTTCAGGAGGGGATCCGTCAGGTCGCTATTGAGGTCGTAGGCCTTGCCAGTCGATGGGCTCTTGAACACACCGTCGCGGCCGACGATCGCTTTCAGCGTACCGCTGTGGATGAGTCGCCAACAGTTGATAGTCCTGCGAACGCCTTGAATACTCGATTGAAATAGAGGCTTCAGCTTGCTGAGGAATTGCTCCCGGTAATACTCGAGACGGGTTTTGGCTTGCGCTTGGGCCGCGGCAACCCTTGCATCGAGGTTGGCGTGCTCGTTCTGAAGCTTCAGACGGGCGCGTTCAATGTCGGGCACCGTCGCCTTTCCATTCGCTCGAAAAAAAGCGAAATCTCCGCGCCGAGCTGGTCCAACCGTTCGAGGACCGTTCGCGCGGTGAACTCGTGCCGACCTCGTCGGAGATGCGGCGAAGTAGTCGATGAACACCAGGGATTCCGGTTTCCTCGACGTTCGCGATTCCATGGTCTTTGCGCCGACGGCCGATGCCGCTTAGCCGGCAGTAAGCCGCGGCCGAAGTGGCATGTACTTCGGTATTCCTCGCAAGGCCAAGCATGCCTTCGAGGGTTTCACCCTTGTCGGACGGTGCCGCCAGATCGAGAACCATCGCTCAAGCTGTTCCCTCGCCTTTTCGACTATCTGACGGCGGTACGCGCTGATAATCTCGGGAAGACTAGCTTCGTCACCAGTCCTAATTGCTCGGCCATGTTGGCATCGATGTCATCCGCCTTCGTCCCGATCATTGAGAGCGCGGTGTATGAGCCGCTGAATACCAGTGTTCGAAGAACTTCTCCTCGCGAAGAACGGTCTGAATGTCCTGCCCTAGTCCGCGAACCATCGAAAATACAACCCAAACGACCGGGGACGTCCGCAAGAACTCCCGCGTGACTTCGATGCGCGCCTCGTTCGGGTCGTTAAGCCCCGGCAGGTCAACAAGCTCTAGTCCACCCTGCAAGCACTCGTATGGTCCGCTGATCGAGACCTGTTTGACCAGCGGCCAGAGATTGCTCCCACCGTGGATCAATTTGCTTAAATACGGCAGCATCTCCTGCGTACTGGCAAAGGATTGGGTTTGGCTCGAATCTGCGCGAAAGATCGCCTGCGCCGGATCGGGCAGCGGCTCATCAAGCAACGTGCTGGCGTTGATGTCGCCGCCATCTTTGATGCCCAGAACCGCTTGTACCCGTTTCTTGGCAGCGTTGATGAGCCGCTTCGATTCAGTCGGGCTGTCGTCCTCGTCCCCTGGACTTAACAATGCAATGAACGATGTCAGGTCGCGCTGCCATTCGTCTTCCGTGACATAGTCGATCTTGACCTCATACCCATCACCGCTTCGATAGCGCACCGTGGTCACAAAGGCAGTACATGGCTGCATCACTCCGACCGGCAAGAGTTCCTGACCCAGCAACGCATTGAGGAAAGTAGACTTGCCAGCTCCCGTCGTGCCGACCAGAGCGATCCGAACCTGATCCGGCCGATCTGACCTGGGCACGAATGAGGTCGAGCTCCTTGCACCATGAATTCCCAGTTCAACCTGGAAATCTGGCACGGCGAGCGGACTGACCTTTGTTGGTCATCCAATCCGTCGAAGTGCGTAGACAGACTGCCTGAGCCCGTAACATGTTGTTCATTGCAGGTCATCTTATTGCGGCTGTCCCGAATTGGGGATTCTTGACACGGCCCGTACCTGCCGATTCCCCTGATCATATATTGGGCCCGGAACGATGACGGCTGTTGTAGTCACAGTGCGGCTCACTGCCGGTTGTTCTTGATCGTTTCATCGCGGCTCCTCCGCACGGGCCAGCAGCTCCGACAAAATCGTAGTTCACGCTCGTCACCCCGAAGTCCGGCTCGCGCCCGAACGGCTGGCGGATGTAGTGGACCCGGTGCGAATCATCGCCCTCGAGGAACTCGACGATCGCGAGGATGAAGTCGTCGGGCTTGTTGAGCGAGTAGAGGATCTCGTTGCGGGTCACCGTGATCGTCTCCGCGCCGGTGACACGGCCCTTCACCTCGATGAAGCGCAGCTTACCGGTGCCGGGGACGCGGCTCTCGATGTCGTAGCCGAGCTTCTCGAACTCGCGGTCGGTCGGCTCGAAGCCGAGGTTGCGCTCGATCGCCATGACGATGGCACGCGCCTGCGCGGCGCTGGCCTGGGTGTCGACGGGGGCCGACGGTGCCGCCGTCGTCCGACCCGTCATGGCCGCGATCAGGCCCGCGGGCACCACCAGCAGTCCGCCGAGCACCACCGGCGGCAAGGGCGAGATCTGGGCTTCGAGCTTCAGTTCCTCCAGCCGCTTCTGCAAGTCGGCCCTGGAGATTATCGGCCCGTTTGCGGGCCTCGCCCGAGTTGAGCTTGGCGTTGGGCTTGCCGGCCTTCTCCTGGAGCTTGAGCTGCTCGGCGCGGTGGTCCCAGTAGGTGATCTCCTTGGTCAGCCGGTCCTTCACCGCGACCTCGGTCTTGGCGATGAGCTTGAGCTTGCCGTCCCGCACCTCCTTGAGGTGCTCCGGCACGACATGGGCGATCGCATAGCCCTGCGCCTTCTTCTCGATCTCGCGGTCGATCCACGCGCACTCGGGCCGATCGAGGATCGCCTCCACGCCCGGCTCGCCCTCGGCCAGCGGCCGGTAGTCGAGGTAGGGCGCGTAGTGCATGTGGCGCGTCGTCCCGTCGGCGTCGAGCTCGACGTAGAGCATCCGCCTGGAGACGACCCGGCGCTCGCCCGAGCGCGTGAGGCTCGCGTCCTGGATCGTGTGCTCGATGTAGAACAGCACGCGCGGCTGGGTCCCGGCGTCGCGCTCGTCCACCAGCACCGCGCCGCGCTTGAGCAGGTCGCGGTGGCGTTCGAGGGTGAGGTCGATGACCGAGTCGAGCAGCGGATGGCCCGGGCAGACGAAGGCGGCCAGCGGCTGGCCGGGCGGCGCGACCAGCGACTTCTCGAAGGCGATCCGCTCGTAGCGGGGCAGCACCGGCTCGCCGATGCCGATCAGGCGGTCGCGGTTGCGCACCGGGGCCGGGACGTGGGTGACCTCGTAGCGGCGCGTCTCCCGCTGCTTGGCCGATCCGCCCAGGAGCCGGAAGGCCTCGTGGAAGAACGACTCGATGTAGTGCGGCTGCAGGCGGCGGGCCTCGGCGCGCTCCATGTCCTCGCGGATGCGGTGGACCCGGCTGGCGTCCATGGCGTCGTGGGCGAGCGCCCGTTCTTCCAGCAGGTCCCGGAGCTGGCCGCGGTCGAGCGCGTGTTCCAGCACCGTCGTCAGGCGGGCGCGCACCTCGGCCTGGTCGCCGTACCGGATGGCCTCGATCAGCAGCTCGCGCAGGGAGCGTCCCGCGAACTGGAGCTTGCCGAGCACGTCGAAGACCTGGCCGCCCAGCGCCTTGCGCGCCTCTTCGAGCTTGTCCAGCAGCTTGCGATAGACGTCGCCTTCGCGGGTCTCGTCCGCCACCAGGTTCCAGAGGTGGCACACCTCGGTCTGGCCGATGCGGTGGATGCGGCCGAACCGCTGCTCGAGGCGGTTGGGGTTCCACGGCAGGTCGTAGTTGACCATCAGGTGGGCCCGCTGGAGGTTGATGCCCTCGCCCGCGGCGTCGGTGGCGAGCAGCACGCGCACCTCCGGGTCGTGCTTGAACGACTCCTGCGCCTTCACCCGGTCCTCGCGGCCCATGCCGCCGTGGATCATGACCACGGCCTCCTTGCGGCCCAGCAGGGTCGTGATGCGGGCCTCGAGGTAGTTGAGCGTGTCGCGGTGCTCGGTGAAGATGACGAGCTTCTGGTGCGGCGAGGGCTTCGGCGGCGGGATCTTGTCCGCGCTCGTCGGGCATGGCCGGTGCCGCCCCGCGATCTCGCTGCCGGCGACGGTGAAGATCTCGCCCAGGAGGCTCGCCAGCTCGCGCCACTTGGTGTCCGTGCCGCTGTGGCGCACGTCGAGCGCGAGCTTCTCGAGGCCCTTCAACGTCTCGATCTCGATCTTCAGCTCGGCGATGGACCGCGCCGCGGTCGCCTGATCGAGGATCTCCTCTTCGACGGCCTCGACCTCGTTGTCCGGCGCCTCGTCGAGGTCCTCGACGTCCTCGTCGTCGAAGCGCGGGAACGGCCGGCGCGAGGACCGGCGCGGCCTGGCCCGCCGCGATGGAGCACCTCCAGCTCGCGCAGCCGGCTCTCCAGCCGCTCGCGGCGGCGACGCAGCGACTGGTAAATCGCCTCGGGCGACGAGGCGAGCCGGCGCTGCAGGATGGTGAGCGCGAAGCCGACGGTGCCCGCCCGCTTGTCGTTCTCGAGCGCCTCGGCGCGATTGAACTCCTCGCGCACGTATTCGGTGACGGCCTTGTAGAGGTGGGCCTCGGCATCCGAGAGCTTGTAGGGGACGGTGTAGGCGATCCGCTCGGGGAAGAGCGGCGTGCCGTCGAACTTGAGCAGGCTCTCCTTGACCATGCGGCGCATCAGGTCGGAGACGTCGGCGACGTGGACGCCGTCGCGGAATCGGCCCTCGAAACGGTCGCCGTCGAGCAGCGCCATGAAGAGCTGGAAGTCCGCCTCCTTGCCGTTGTGCGGCGTCGCCGTCATCAGCAGGAAGTGCCGCGTCAGGGTCGAGAGGAGCTGCCCGAGCCGGTAGCGCTTGGTGTACTTGATCTCGCCGCCGAACACCGTGGCCGACATCTTGTGCGCCTCGTCGCAGACCACGAGGTCCCAGCGGCAATCGGGCGCCTGGAGCTTGTCCTGGACGTCCTCGTTGCGCGAGAGCTTGTCGAGACGGGCGATGACCAGGTTGGTCTCCAGGAACCAGTTGCCGGTGCGGGCGGCCTCGAGCTTGTCGTTGGTGAGGATCTCGAACGGGAGGTGGAAGCGGCGGTAGAGCTCGTCCTGCCACTGCTCGGCCAGGCTGCCCGGGCAGACGATCAGGCAGCGCTGCAGGTCGCCGCGCGCGATCAGCTCCTTGATGAGCAGGCCCGCCATGATCGTCTTGCCGGCGCCCGGGTCGTCGGCGAGCAGGAAGCGGAGCGGCTGGCGCGGCAGCATCGACTCGTAGACGGCCGTGATCTGGTGCGGCAACGGGTCGACGACCGAGGTGTGGACCGCCAGCACCGGGTCGAAGAGGTGCGCGAGGCGAATGCGCTGCGCCTCGGAGACCAGGCGGAACAGCGCACCGTCGCCGTCGAAGCCCCACGGCCGGCCTTGCTCCACCAGGTCGAGCCGCGGCTCGTCGTGGCGATAGAGCAGCTCGTTCGCCACCTTGCCGGTGGGCGTCTTGTAGGTGAGCTCGAGCGCCTCGGAGCCGAACCACTGCACGCTGACGACGACCACCATCGCGTCCGGCACGATGCCCCGCACCGCGGCATTCGGCTGAAGTTGTTCGAGTTTGATCATGCGACAAAAGGCTCACCACTGGGAGCGGCTGGGATACAGCGTTGCATCCCTTCGGATCAAAGCCCGTCCATGCATCGTACCTTGTCATGGGGTGGTCGTACAGGCAATGCCCCATTATCAATCAGAAGCCACGTCGCACCAAAACGACCGCAGTCAATCCGTGCCGCCCGATGACATACCATGACAGTCCATGACACTCCATGACATACACGAAAAAAAGCACCCGGTTTGAGCGCTGTCCACAAACTATTTTCTGGCTTGGATTTAGGTCACGACGCTTTTGTTCATGACGGACTATGACGGCTCCAAGCGGCTACTAAACCTGAAACGCTGTTTGGCGTGGTCCGACGGGCGCACGTGGCGGAGAACAGCCATGACGAACGGCAAATCGTACATACTGAGAGTAGGCAGTACGCAGTAGGCGGTAGGCAGTAAGTGGAATGCTGGTATCACAGGCGATGCGAATGTGCGACGAAAGAAGCCAGTTTCAAGCTGTATCGAATTTGCGGGCTGTCGATCCCAAGAGCGCCGATAGCACGTAGTAACCAATCGCAATCCAGAGCAGATGGTTAAAGCCGACGACGAGCGAGAGATATTCGCTCAGCCCTCCCAGAACGATGCCGGCGATATTCGAGCCGAAGTCAACGTCGGGCCGGGTACTCGACCGAAACGCGGTCGCGAAAATCACACCCGCGAAAAAGACCGGCAAGAACACGACCGCGCATGACGTAATCACCTTGCCGATACCGGGCAGAGCCAGGAAGTCGTCCATCGGGATCACGCTGTTGACCAGCAGTGCGGCCAGCAACAGGCGTAATACGGCCAAAGCCGACGCGGCTTCATCGCGAGCACGTAAAGGTTGCTCAAGAGGATCATCGTCAAGATCGCGAAGAAGACGATCGAATTGACCATCCAGGTCGCGCCGAAGAGCAACGCCATGTGCACCACGCCCTTCGTCTCGAGCAGCATGAAGCCGGCTCCGAGGAAAAACATCCGGCCACTCGGTCGGCGCGGCGACAGGTGCGAACGTTAGCAAGATCACAAGCGAAAGCACAGACACGATCGCCATGCCCCGGAGATTGAGCGCTGGAATCGTGGGCGTGTGCAGGTAGAGAAACGGCCAGTCATCGGTGGGGACTTTGTCGCTTCCGTCCAGATCGACGGCCGCCGGCCCGATCTTCCGGAACGGCGGAGCCACCGCGCCCGGCACGACCGGAGGTGCCGCGCCGAAACCGTTGACCTTGAAATTGAACCGCGGCTCTTGATTGATCCAGAAGAAACCGTCAGATGCAAACTTCGACCGGATCGATTCAACGACTTCCGACGCACGATCGCCAACCAGGAGAAACGTAATATAGTCGCGCTGGTTGTTGTTGGGAGAGATGACATTTTGATACGGCAGCGAGACGACGATCGGCGGCGATCCGAACACGGTTTCCACCAGTTTCACCAATCGGCCCACCACCCATCCTTGCCGGTAAAAGTTGTACATCGCGAACACGCCGCCGGGCTTGAGCTTGGCCTTGATGTCGCGAAATGCCTGTTCCGTGAACAGGAAGCTTTCGAGGCGGACGCTCGAGTAACTGGAGTGCAAGGCCAGCGAATCGACGACCGCGTAGCTGATCAGGTCATAATGCGACGTCGTCGTACGGACGAAGCCGCGGCCGTCGTCGAGGTGGATCGAGACCCGAGGGTCACTATAGGGGCGGTTGGGATGATGGACCCGGCCCAGTTCGTTGATCACCGGGTCGATCTCGACGGCGTCGACATGGCTGGCACCAGATGCCAGGGCAGCTGCAACGTCGTTGCCCGAGCCGGCACCGATGATCATTACGTCTTCGAATGGCTTGTTACCAGCGTCGCGACTGAGTAAGTGCGGCAGAAAGTACGCAGGCCCCGCCCGCTCGACCGGCAGCATCCCCTGGTGACCGAGGTTGTTCACGTCGATCGACAAGTAGCGCGGCTTAAATCGAACCTGGTAATACGGAGACCAGAATACTTCGGTCGGCACGCCGAGCGCATTGCGCGGCCAGTCAGCCAGCGCGATCAGACCGAGAACGGCGAGGCCTCCCATGGCCTGAAGCAGCAAATGCCGCCGCGGGACAAAGACGATTCCGATCGCCACAGCGAGCAAAAACCAGGTCCAGGCGGGCACGCGAAAGTACGAGAACGACCCGAAGACCGCAATGCCGGCCAGGCTACCGGCGATGTCCGCCGTGTACGCGACGATCCGGCCGTCGATGGCGGCAAACCGGCGCCCCATCTCCTGGCCGGGCCCGATGAACAAGAGCGCGACCAGAACGAAGAAATAGGCAGCCAGCAGTTCCATCGGCACCACCCAGCTCGAAGGATCCCTGACCCGTGCGTCGGTGCCGAAGTAGATCAGTTGCGGCGATTGTTGCGAGCCAACGTCGATCATCACCTGGCTGAACGTACTGTACGCCCAAAGGAAGCCGACAGCCGAGGCCGCCATCAGGATCGCCAGCGGAATAAACGCGCCCATCCATGACCAACGGCGCGACGCGGCCAGGCAGCCGACGGAAACGCCGAGAAAGCAGGCCATCAGCACGATGTTGGTGAAGAACGTCAGAAAGATGACGGTACTTCCCAACCAGCGGATACACGCTAGCTCGAGGAACAGAATGAAAAAGCTGATAAGAAACAGCTCGATGCTGGCGCGCCGACGAGTCGGGACGGGGAGTGCAGAGCTTTGAATATCAGGACCTCCAGGATCCGATGCGACCGTCACGCAGCCTCCGAATGATTCATCGCGTCAATAAACGAGCGTCATCGCCGTAATCATGGCCGGCTCGATCTCGCGAATAACACGCGCGGCGTACTGGACCTGCTCTTCGGTTACGTCCAGATGAGTGCATACGCGAATCGTTTGAGGGGCCGGCACGCTGATGATGACGCCGCGCAGCGCATGTACGCGGCCACATCGGCTGCGGTCCCCATCGAAGGATTGACGGTAACCCACACGAGGTTGGTCTCGACGGGACCAGATTCGAGCGCGAAGCCTTCGGTCGAGGCAAACGCGTCCGCGAGGATCTGGGCATGAGCGTGGTCCTCGCTCAACCGCTCGACGTGATTCTCAAGGGCGTAAAGCGCCGCCGCGGCGATGACGCCAACCTGGCGCATTCCGCCACCCAGCAATTTGCGCAGTCGGTGTGCGTCGCTGATCGCATCTCTCGAACCCGCAAGTGCTGAGCCGACCGGAGCCCCCAGTCCCTTGGAAAAGCAGATCGAAACCGTATCGAAATAGCGGGCCCATTCGTGTGCGGGAATCCCTGAGCCCACAACCGCGTTCATCAGTCGCGCACCATCGAGATGCATGACCAGGTTGTGTTCGCGGGCCCACCGCGCGATCTCGCCGACGCTGGCGATCGAGTGGATTCGTCCACCGCCTCGATTGTGGGTGTTCTCCAGACAGATCAGCCTGGTGCGGACATAATGCGCGTCGTCGCCGGGCCGGATCGCGTTACGGAGGTGGTCGATCGAGATCAAGCCGCCATCTCCGGCGAACGTCCGCGGGGTCACGCCCCATAGCCTCGCAATTCCTCCCGCCTCCCATACATAGACGTGAGAAGTGGCAGAGCACAACAGTTCGTCGCCAGGCCGCGTGTGCGTGCCGACGGCGATCTGGTTGGCCATTGTGCCCGAGGGAACGAAGAGGGCCGCTTCCTTCCCCAGCAATTCGGCGGTTCTGGCTTCGAGTCGCTTGACGGTCGGGTCGTCGCCGTAGACGTCGTCACCTACGTCGGCCTCGGCCATTGCCCGTCGCATTGCCGACGTAGGCTTGGTCACGGTGTCGGACCGTAAGTCGATATTTGGTATATTCATCTGGAATAAGCTCGTATACATGGCGACGGCGGCGAATTGCGGCAACTCGTCAGGCCGCGGGTTCCGCTCGTGGATTCGGACGATCGATTCTTTCTCATCGTGGCCGCAGCGGTCAATCCACCAGATCGCGGTCGACCGCTTTGCGATCTGGCCCCGTGTGACTACGCTTGACCTATAAGTACCTAATCCAAACACACGCGATCGTGCGGCGGGCAGGCAGTCAAAGTCGCAAAGAAGAGGCGAGAGAAATCTCTGATGGGCTATCGTTCGCTGGCGGAGTGTGTGCGTGACCTCGAACGAAACGGGCAGATCGTCACCGTTGAGCAGGAGATTGACCCTTACCTCGAAGTCGCCGCGATCCAGCGGCGAGTTTATCAGGCGGGGGGCCCGGCCGTGTTGTTTCGTAGGGCCAAAGGGACGTCATTCCCGCTTGTCGGCAACCTGTTCGGGACGCTCCAACGAGCGAAGTTTATCTTTCGGGGTGCGCTTGAGTCGGTGCGCCGTCTGGTCGAGCTCAAGGCGGATCCGCACGCTCTGGCCAACAACCCATGGAGATATCGT
Organism: uncultured Isosphaeraceae bacterium; assembly: GCA_963850935.1. Taxonomy (GTDB): domain Bacteria; phylum Planctomycetota; class Planctomycetia; order Isosphaerales; family Isosphaeraceae; genus CAWFRS01. Next base: position 163,810 of record CAWKNT010000016.1, on the reverse strand, counting down.
GGCACACCGGGCACGCTCTTACGGCTACTCCCTCGGCGCGTGCGTACCGGGCCGATCCTCGCGCACCGAATTGCGATCAACCAGCTCCCCCAAATCCAGTGTTGGCCGCAGGACGGCGGCCCGTTCATCACCCTACCCCAGGTTTACACTGAGGACCCTGAGCGTCCGGGCCTCGCAAAGTCGAACCTGGGGATGTACCGGGTTCAGCTCGCCGGCAATCGGTACGAGCCCAATCTCGAGGTTGGCCTCCACTATCAAATTCACCGTGGAATCGGCGTACACCACGCGGCAGCGATCGATCGCGGAGAAGCGCTGCGGGTAAATGTCTTCGTGGGCGGGCCACCGGCCTTGACGGTTGCCGCGGTGATGCCTTTGCCCGAAGGACTCCCCGAGCTGGCTATCGCCGGCGCTCTGGGAGGTCGACGAGTTGCGATGGTCGCGCCCGACGGTTGCCTACCGATGCCAGCCGAGGCCGATTTCGTGATCTGCGGCTCGATCGATCCTGCGCGAGCGTAAGCCGGAAGGGCCCTTCGGAGACCACCTTGGCTACTACAGTCTCAGGCACGACTTTCCGGTTCTATCCGTCGAGCGCGTCTATCACCGCGATGGAGCGATCTGGCCGTTCACGTCCGTGGGCCGTCCACCTCAGGAAGACACGACATTCGGTGCGCTAATCCACGAGTTGACCGGGCCGCTTATCCCGACCGTGGTACCCGGCGTGCAAGCGGTTCACGCTGTCGACGCCGCCGGCGTTCATCCGCTGCTCCTGGCCATTGCCCGCGAGCGCTATGTGCCTTATGCACCCGTACGACAACCACAGGAGATTCTGACCATCGCCAACGCGATCTTGGGACAAGGTCAACTTTCACTCGCCAAGTACCTGCTGATCGTGGCTCAGGAAGACAACCCCGCCCTGGATATCCACGATGTTGGAAGCTTTTTTCGCCATATGCTTGAGCGGGTGGACTGGCGCACCGACCTGCACTTTCAGACCCAGACGACAATCGACACGCTCGACTATTCGGGGCACGGAATGAACCAGGGGTCGAAGGTTGTGATCGCCGCAGCGGGCCCATCGCGGCGAACCCTCTCGATTGCCTTGCCCGGCGATTTTCGGCTGCCATCGCCTTTCCGAAATCCCCGGATCGTGATGCCCGGCGTCCTGGCCGTCGAGGGAACGCCATACGAACATCCGTCGGGCGAAGCCACTGCGTTTTGTAGCGGTTTCGAGTCCGGCGACTCGATCCGCGGTTTTCCGTTGATCGTGATCGTGGATGACAGCGCATTTGCCGCGAGCTCGGAACGGAACTTCCTCTGGGTGACTTTCACCCGATCAAATCCTGCCGCCGACATCGAGGGAATCGGCTCGTTCATCGAGAAGAAGCACTGGGGTTGCACCGGTTCCCTCGTGATCGACGCCCGAATAAAGCCGCATCATGCGCCCCCGTTGGTCGACGATCCCGATATCGAGCGGAGAGTCAATGCACTCGCCGCGCCTGGAGGTCCGTTGCACGGAGTTTATTGATTCCACCCTGGCCCCCACCGAGCGTAGAATCGGGAGTCGTTTTTGGAGACCACTCTCGGGAGAGAGATCCGACATGGCACCCGAAAAGCTCGAATCGGACGCGAACGTCAGCCCACTGCGGACAAGTGATCTCATTGACGCGGCACGGCAGGATTCGGCGCACGCGAAGATTCTCGTACAGCAATTGGTCGAAGCCGGCGAATGGCCGGCTCCCGATTTGCTCGACCAGATCGTAATCGCGGGCGATGCGGCCGTCGGGCCTCTACTCGAAATGCTGCGAGCGATCCCAAAGACCCGGCCCGACCCCCATGTGGTCCGAAACGTCATGGGGCTTTTGACCGCTTTGAGTCCGCAGGAGGTGATAACGGATCTGGTCCATCTCGTCCAGCACGCCGACGTGGAACATTCGGGCGATGCGGCCGACGCTCTCGGGCGATGCGGTGATGCCGGCTTCAACGCTCTCGTCGAACTTTGCGAAAGCGATTCCCTCAAAGGCTATCGACGCGCCGGCGTTTTTCACGCCGCTGCGTATGCGGCACTTGACAAGCCAGCCCGAAAAACTCGACTTGCGGGAATTCTGCGCCGTTTTCTCGACGACGCTATTGCCAGGGCGCGGGAAGAACTGAAACAGGTCGGCTCGCTTCACAAGCACCCGGCCCGCGAGGACTTCATGGACGATGATGAGTTCGATGAAGTCGATACCGATGACGAAGAATTTGATGACGACGACGAAACGCTCTCGGGCAACATCCAGGACTTGGAGGAACGGCTCGACGCACAGGCGCTCGAACACCTTGACCCCGGCATGGACGATGACGAAGAAGACATTGATGAAGACTTGGATGTCGAGACTTATGTCGCCGAGGACGTCGCGTTCTTGGTCGGTGCACTGGCGACCATCGCCGATCCGGTAGCTCGTAGCACGATCAAGGCCGCATTTCGCGAGGGCTTGGTCGACGAGTCGATGACAAGCAAGGAGCAAGTCGCCGAGCGCTATGCGGAAGCTAACGAATGGGTCGCCGACGAGGAAGGCGATTGGAACTGGCTTGATAATTATCGAATGGATTACGAGGAGCATCTGGAGGAGATCGGACATTTGCCGCGGCCAGCAGAAGTGCCGCGGCCCAAGTATCGATATCAAGATCGATACGACGAGGGAGAGCCGCCGTCCGATATTCCCGCGACCGCTCCCATTCGTAACGCCCATTCGAAACTAGGGCGAAACGATCCGTGCTGGTGCGGTAGCGGCAAGAAGTTCAAGAAGTGCCATCTGGGAAAGGATGGCCAGAACGGTCCAGGCGGATGAACGACCTGGCCATGTGATGATCGACGCCAGCCGTGTCTTTGACAGAAAAGGACGGCTGGCGGCACCTCAAGGCAGAATCAATACTAAAGTCATGAAGAGGAGATGGATCAGGATCAAGAGCAGGATATCGCGCCCATCAAGAGCAGGATCTCATGCCCGCGCCCGACTTATGCTTGTTCGATCATGAACGTCTGGAAGTCTATCAATTTGATATCGCCCGCGGCTCTGCGTTCGAAAGCGCTGGTGGGTTAGACATTCTTGCCGCCAAAGCAAAGTTAACGCCGGATCAGATCCGTCCTGGAAAACAGAGACTTCAATGCAACGTTCGGATGTTGATGGGTCTCATCAAGAGGAACTCAGGTCGCGAATACGACAAAGGCGACACGACAAAGTAAATCCTGATCCTGATCTTGGTTCGACAGGAGATTTGACTCTGTCTTTCACTCGCGAACCGCTCGTCAACCCGTTGACGAACGATCGTGAGTCCACTAAAGGGTCGAGTCGAGGTATGTGGCGTAGGCCCAGGCGATGAATTCATGGGTCATCAAATCACCGGTGCGCCACGGGTCTTTTGATTCGCCGTTCCAAAGCCACAAGAGCCGTGATGGATCGGCCGCCCGATCCGCGTTGCCTTGAAGCCGGTCGAGATAGGCGGAAAATCCGGCCAGGAGCGGTGCCGCGGTGACCGACCAACGACGGGGATCATGGCCGTCAGGCGAGTCGACTGATCGCCAGAGACTGTCGAGGCTTACCTGATCTTCGCCGAAGATTTCAATCTGCTGTCTGAGCGCGGTTTTGGCCCAGCCGCTTGTCTTTGTCGTCATCACGTGCTCCTCGCGAACGACATCTCTCGTCTACCGTTCCCGGAATTCAAAACAGCAACAAGTTCAGTGCGACTCGAATGTGCCTGACTCGGCATTGCCGCGCCTCGCAATCAGTCACGCTTATGATCCGACAGGCTGAGACTGATCGTGAAAGACCTTGAGGTCTCTTGGAGTAATGTACATCGACTCGCCGACCCGGGCGTTGAGAGCGGCGTAACGCTCGCGGGAGATTTCGACCCGAACGTCTGTGCCGTCGTCCAGTGCCACGTCGATCCGCACGAACGCACCGAGCGGTGTCACTCGCAATACCTGTCCAGGCCAACCCGGCCTGCCATTTCGCTCATGACTCAACTCTAGATCATGCGGACGGACGTAAACGGAAATCGGACCGTCGTTCTCACTCAGAGCTGTCGGCACCTGCAAACCGCCGCCGACCACGGCCAGGCCGGAGCTGCTCTGCCCCTTCAAGACGTTGACCGAGCCCAGGAACTCGGTGACGAATGGAGTGGCCGGTTGTTCGTAGAGCTCCTGCGGCGGGCCCATCTGCTCGATTCGGCCTCGATTGAGCACGACGACCTGGTCGGCGACCTCGAAAGCCTCTTGCTGGTCGTGCGTCACGAACAGGCTGGTCACGTGGACCTCGTCGTGAAGACGGCGGAGCCAGGTCCGCAGCTCATCGCGAACCTTCGCGTCGAGCGCACCGAACGGCTCGTCCAGAAGCAGCACCTTGGGCCGCGGTGCCAGAGCCCGCGCCAGAGCCACTCGCTGCCGCTGGCCCCCGGAAAGCTGCGAGGGATACCGCGTGGCGTAACCGGTAAGCTGGACCAGGTCCAGAAGCTCATCGACCCGCGCGCGGATCTCTGCCTTGGGAAGCTTTCGCACCTTGAGGCCGAACGCGATGTTATCGCGAACGGTCATATGGCGGAAGAGCGCATAATGCTGAAAGACAAACCCGACGCCGCGACGCTGAATCGGCATCGCCGTGGCGTCTTCGCCGGTCAGCTCGACCGAGCCCGTCTCGGCTGTTTCCAGTCCGGCGATGATCCGCAAGATCGTGCTCTTGCCCGAGCCCGACGGCCCGAAGCAAGGCCACCAGCTGGCCGGCAGGAACGTCGAATGAGACGTCGTCCACCGCCTGAAATGTCCCGTACCGCTTGGAAAGATGGCGAACGGCGATGGCCACGGTTGTCTCCTTCTGAGTGCGTTTCAAGCCGTTCTGGCTGAGCCGGCGATGAGGCAGTATGGCCGGCTTGGTCACTGTTCGAGAATGTCGGTCAAGTTCGCTTTTGAGATCGGTTCGAGATCAGGGTCATGGCCGCTTTCCCTCGCGTGCGTCCAGCCGTTTGCGGATCAGCATCCATTCCCACCAGCAAAACAAACGACATTGCCGCCAGCACCAGGCTGGCGGCATATGCTCCCTCGCGTGTGAAAGCTCTCGATCCCGTCGTGGATGTATAGCGTCGCGGTCTGGGTCTGCCCGATCAGGTTGCCGGAGACCACCAGCACCGCGCCAAATTCGCCCAGCGACCGGGCGACCGTCAGCGTCACGCCGTAGGCCACGCCCCAGCGGATCGACGGCAGCGTCACGCTCCAGAACGTCCGCCAGCGCCCGGCCCCGAGCGTGTAGGCCGCCTGCTCGTGCTCCTCGCCAAGCTCGCGCAAAATCGGCACCAGCTCGCGGACCACGAACGGGAAGCGTCACGAACAGAGTCGCCACGATCATGCCGGGAACCGCGTAGATCACCCGAAATCCGCTATGCTCGAGCCACCGGCCAAGCCAGCCCTCCGGCCCGTAAAGCACGACCAGCATCAGCCCGGCCACGACCGGCGAGACGGCGAATGGCAAGTCAACGACGCCGTCCAGCAAAGCACGTCCCCAGAACCGCTGGCGCACCAAGACCAAAGCGATGGCAATCCCGAAGACCGTGTTGACCACCGTCGCCAGCGCGGTGATGCCCAGCGTAAGACCAAATGCCCGGCGAACCTCGGGCGTCGCCAACGTCTCGAAAAACGGCCGCATGCCCCCAACCCAGACCTGACGCAATAGCGCCATGCTCGGCACCAGGATCAGCAAAGCAAACCAACCGAGCACCGCCGCGATCAAGAGCCAGCGGCCGATCGGCCAGGGCTCGATTCGCCGCGACGCCATCGGGTCCGCCCGCGAAATCCAGTCGTGCACGACGTCAGTGGCCATGCTCAGCCCCCCATCGCCGCTGAATCCCGTTGAGTACCAGCAAGATCGAGCAGCGAGCTGCCAGCAAGCACCGCCGAGACCACCAGCGCCCCGTGGCGATTGCCGCTTTCGATCTCGCCGAAGATATAAAGCGGTGCAGTCTTGGTCGCCAGTGGCTGATTGCCGGCCACCATCACCACGCTGCCAAACTCGCCCAAGCCCGCGAAAATGACACCGCACCCCCGGTCACGATCGATGGCCAGAGCCCGGGCAATGTCACCCGACGAAACGTCGTCCACGCACCGGCCCCGAGCGTCGCAGCCGCTTCCTCCTCGGCACGATCCAGCTCCATCAGCACCGGCTGCACGCTCCGGATCACGAACGGATACGTCACGAACAAAAGCGCCAGCACGATTCCCGGCTGATGGTAGATCACCCCCCAGCCGTAACGCCCCAAGATTGTTCCGACGACGCTCGACGGGCCGAAAAGAACGACCAGCATCACTCCGGTGACGACCGTCGGGCACCGCGAACGGCAGGTCGATCAAGCGCGTTGACCAGCCCCCGGCCGGGGAAGTCGTATCGCACCAGGACCCAGGCCGTCGCCGTTCCGGTCAAGACGTTGACCAGCACCATCACGAGCGCCGTGATGAACGTCAGCTTGAGAGCAGTGCCAGGCGTATGGGTCGCGGACCGCCTCCCAGAAACGCGGCAGCGCCCGGCCGGGCTGCCTCGACCGTCAATGCCGCGAGCGGAAGGACGACCATCAGTCCGAGGTAAACGAGAGTGGTGCTCCGCAACACCAGGTCCGACTTGACACCGGTAGATTTGAGCGCGCCTGAAGCCATCGGTCGTTACCTCCCGGAAGCTCGGTGACTCGTGTTGGCGGTGAAAATCGACGTCCAGAGCCCCTTCGGCCCGTAGAGCTCTGCCTCGATCTTGGCCCAGCCCCCCAGGTCGGCCATCGTGAAAAGCTTTGGCGGCAACGGCAGTGCACCACTGGGTGCCGGAACATCCGTCCTTCACCGGCCGGAACCCGAACTCCGCCACGATCCGCTGCCCGGCGTCCGAAGTCAGGAATTCGACAAACGCCTCGGCCACCGCCCGGCTGCCGTGCGACTCAACCGACGTCTGCGACCACCGCCGCCGGGCTCTCGATCAACAGCGTCGCAGGAGGGATCACGTATGGAATCGGTTCATGTCTCCTTGTTGCGCAACAACAGCTCGTTTTCGTAGGTGACGACGGCATCACCGGTGCCGCGTTCGGCGAAGTTGGCCATGCTCTGTCGGCCCGACGGATCCATGTTGACGACGTTGGCCTGAACTCTGGCCAGGAAGTCCCGATCACCGCCCAGTCCGGCTTGCCGTTATTCGCCAGCGAGGATGACATGTAGGCCGAACCATAGATGGCGTTGATGTTCCAGCGCGCACCGCCGGACGTCTTGGGATCGGGATAAAGCACCCCGACGCCCGGCTTTGCCAGGTCGGCCCAATCCTCGATCGCCTTGGGGTTTCCCGGCCGATGTCCGATCACGACCAAGCTATGACTCACCACGCCTTTGGTGGGCCCATCCTTCCATGTTGATTTCACCCGCCCGGCCTTGACCAACAGCTCCATGTCGCCTTCGTGAGAAAGGATCGCCATGTCCGCGTCCAACCCTGAAACGATCGCTCGCGCCTGAGCCCCCGACCCGTTGTACGATTCGTCAAAGGTGACGGCCCGACCGGTTCGCTGCTTCCATTCATTGGCGAATGCCGGTAACAGACCATCATGCACAACCTCGCGGACTACCGAGTAAGCTCCAATTTTGAGCAAGTCGGCATTAGGGTCGTGCGCGGAACCGCAACCAGGCGCGAGCAGAGCGCAAAACACTAAAGCAAACTCAGTCCGTCGTGTGGCACCCTTCCCCATTCGGAAATCCCCTTCAGCGGCGAATCCAATGCCGCGACCACTTGCTTGCACAACACCGGAAAGCAGCGTTCGAGGACAGTAATCCTTCTTAATTCGACCGAAGTTGTCAAGATTAACTATGAGTAATTCGACCGAAATGATTCAGATTTAGTTTGTTGCGAGGTAAGCAAGCACCGCAGCCGCGGTTGGCGCCCTATCGATTCAACGGAAGGTTTACTTTTTGGCGGCCGACGACGGCCGCTCGCGTTCGAATACCACGACGTCGGCCAGTGCGCCTTCGCCCGGTTTGAACTCCTTGGGACGAGTCCCGTTCATCCCGCCGTTGCAGAGCGTGAAGATGTCACCGTCGAGCTTATAGATCGCAGGTATTTGCGGAAATTCCTGCTGGTCGGCCCCGCTGAAATTCACCCAATCGAGACTTCGCGGCGATGTAGTCTCGTCGAGCCGCACCTCGCCTTGTACTTCAAAACTCACGCCTTGTGGCGTCTTGAACGTCGCGTCGACGCGCCGGCCTTGGATGGACAGGATGACTCTGACCTCTCTTCGTGCGCCGGCGCGTGCTGTCCATCGGCCTTGGAGACGTGTTAAGTCAGTATTCGGGGAAATCGCCTCGCTTCCGGCCCGGGCCGATATCCAACTAAGTGTCACAGTCGCAGCGAGGGCCAAAGCGGTGTTTCTCGTCTTCATCGCTGGAAACCTCGATCCAAGACTTGATTTGACCTGGATTCGTCGCTCCAGGCGTGAAGGTTTAGAAATCGAAGCGAAAAGACTCAGCGGCGAGTTTCGGTCTTGAGCCAAGCCGAGAGCTCGGCTTTTAACTGCTTGACTAGGTCCGGATAATGTGCTGCAAGATCGCGCCGCTCTGCGGGATCCCCTTCCACATCGAACAATTCGGCTTTTGCGCCCCGAGTGACCACGAGCTTGAACTGGCCCCGGAGCGCGGCCAGTTGGTCGTATCCCTCGCTACACCATTCCCAGAACAACGTACGTTCGGGCGCCGGCTGTTTTCCGGTCCAAACTGGGAGCATATTAGCGCCGTCGATATGCCAGGCGGGATCGACCTTGCCTCCCGCGGCCGCAACGATCGTTGGCAGCAAATCGGTCAGATGCGTCACGTCGCGGGTCCTGACACCGCCGGCAATCTGACCTGGCCAGTACGCCAGTGCCGGCACGCGAACGCCCCCTTCCCACAATGTGCGTTTCTGGCCTCGAAATGGTCGATTGCTGTCCAGGGCCGCACTTGTACCCTGGTTGCCGCTTTCGAATGTAGCCCCGTGATCGCTGGTAAAAATGATCAGCGTCTCACGCGTCAAATCAAGTTGATTGAGAGTGTTCCATAGTCGGCCGATATTGCCGTCGAGCCGTGTGACCATCGCGGCGTATGTCGCCTTCAAGGGCAGCTCTGCTTTTTCCTCGGAAAACCGGCCTTGATGACGCGCCACCTCGTCCGCCGGAGCGCCAATCTCGAAATGCGTCGCCACGTAAGCGAGATACAGAAAGAATGGCTTCTGCCTGTGTTCCGCCACAAATCGGATGGCTCGGTCCGTGATCAGATCATCGATGTAGCCTGATACCGGAATTTGCTCGCGGCCTTCCCATAGCTTGGTCGGAAACTTTTCCCAGGCGTGTACTGCGTCGGTGTAGCCGAAGAACTCGTCGAATCCCTGATCCATCGGGTGAACGTATTGCGCACTTTCCGCGATTGGCTTGCCGTGGTGCCACTTGCCGAAAAGAGCCGTCGCATAACCAAGCGGTTTGATCGCTTCGGCAATCGTCACTTCCTCGGTTGGCAGATCGTCGTCATTGCGCCGTACGCCGGAATGGATCGTGTATTTCCCAGTCAAAAAGGCCGCCCGGCTGGGGGCACACACCACCGCTGCCGAGTAGCAACGCTCAAGCACCCGGCCCTCTTTCGCCAGCCGGTCCAGGTTGGGAGTCGTCCATTCCGTTCGACCGTTAAAGCCGACGTCGCCCCAGCCGAGGTCGTCCGCAACGATCATGACGACATTGGGGGCTCGTTTGCCTTCGGCGGCATCGGCCGTTAGTCCGGAAACCGATAAGGCCACGCCGATCAAGCAGCGCTTCACCCGCCCGTCGCATCGCCAGAGCGCTCTCATCACAATGCCCCAACGGAAAATCAATCGAGCTTGAACGCAAAGGAAAGTGATCGGATTACTTCATGCATCCAATCACTGCAATCAACTCCTCCCTGTCGTCTGCGATTCTCCTCGTCCGTCTGAATTGATCGGACCGAAACCCCGCCCCGATCCAACTAATCTCGTCTAAATCGACTGATTAAGTCAAGAACTACTATCCCAAAATGGTCGAGATGTGCGAAAAAAACTTCAAACGCCGAGATGCCGTGAAAATTTATCGTTCGCCAAGAGGTGGAGTGATTGCTAGTTTGCGGCCGGGTAGATTGGTTTTCCTGACAGTCCTATGACCAAATCCTCCTGGGAAAAGAGCACCGCTTGAGCGAAAGGCAAAGTGGATGGATGCCAATATGATTGGTGCCTACGGGCCTTGGGCAGCGGGACTAAGCGGCGACGGTCCAGCGCGGATGTCATTCCGTCAGTCGCGCTTTCAGACTGCGGAGCTCGATGCTTGGCGCCGGAACGCGCGGGATCGGCTTCACGCCACCTTGCTGCAGCCCGCGACTGGGGGTGTCCCCAGAGCCGAAGTCCAGCATCAGCTTGTTCACGACGGACTGAACATCGAGCACTTGACCTGGCAGCTCCCGTACGGACCGCCCACAGAGGCCGTGATGATGAAACCGGCTCGCTCGCAAGGTCGACTTCCCGCAGTACTCGCGCTGCACGATCACGGAGGTAACAAGTACTTTGGCTGGCGCAAGATCGCTCAGTTCGACGATCAGATTCACCCGCTCATGAAGCAGCACCGCGACGAGTATTACGGCGGCTTAAGCTGGGCAAACGAGCTGGCCAAGCGAGGTTTTGCCGTATTGGTCAATGATGCGTTCGCTTTTGCCAGCAGGCGCATTCGCGTGGGCGACCTTCCGGCAGTGATTCGTAAGGATCTGAAAGAAGTAAACCCCGAGACCGAAGCCGAGATCAAGGAATATAACCGGTTCGCCTCGGAACATGAGCACTTGATGTCCAAAAGCTTGCTGTGTGCAGGTACGACATGGCCGGGGGTCTTCACGGCCGAAGATCAGCGCGCGCTTGACTATCTTTGTTCACGCGACGACGTCGATGCGTCGAGGGTCGGTTGCGCAGGCCTCTCGGGCGGCGGCCTGCGTACCGTCTATCTCGCAGGGCTCGACGACCGCATTCGCTGCGCCTGCTGCGTTGGTATGATGACAACCTGGCGCGATTATTTACTCAACAAATGCTACACGCATACGTGGATGATTTACATCCCGGGGATTCCTCTCGATCTTGACTATCCCGAAATCCTCGGCCTGCGGGTACCGCGCGACGCTCGTTCAGAACAACAATGAAGACCAGCTATTCACGATCGATGAGATGCACAGAGCCGACTCGATTCTGCATGACGTCTACGCCAAGGCCAACGCCCTCGACTCATACAAGTGCACTTTCTACGCCGGCCCGCACAAATTTGACCGTCCCATGCAGGCCGAAGCGTTCGACTGGTTCGAGCGTTGGTTGAAATCGTGAGCGCCATCTTCCAATTTGACGCCGGATCTCTTAACCGATAAAGTGGTGTTCGATTACGTTTTGGGTCGGAACTTTCGTCCTAGCAACGTCGCCCCGCGCAACGCTCGGGGATTTCGACCGGATTTGCAAACGAGTAAGCCGGAGGATTGTGCGTGTCGCTTGTCGTCAAGGACTTTATCGATGCGGGGGTTCATTACGGTCACCGCGCCAGCCGGTGGAACCCCAAAATGAAGCCATACATTTATGGCAAACGCAACCTCATTCATATCATCGACTTGAAAGAGACGGTCCGCGGCCTGCTTCGCGCGATCAAGTTCTTCAACCGGGTTGCTTCGTCCAACGGCTTGATCTTGTTTGTCGGCACCAAGAGGCAAGCAGCCGACACGATCATTGCCCAGTGCAACCGCTCAGGGATGCCCTATGTGACCGAGCGATGGCTAGGGGGCACGCTTACCAATTTCCGCACGATTCGCAGCCGGCTGCAACGGCTCGAAGAGCTCGAGAATACGCTCGAGAGCGAGCAGGCATTGTCGTACTCGAAGAAAATGATTTCCACCTTGAGCCGCGAGCGGAAAAAGATCGAGCGCAATTTGAGTGGCATCCGGCACATGAATCGGCTGCCCGAAGCTCTCTTGGTCGTCGACCCGCGGCGCGAGCACATTGCCGTCGCCGAAGCGCGCAAACTCGGCGTCAAGGTCGTTGCCCTGCTCGACACGGACTGCGACCCCGATCTGATCGACTTGCCCATTCCTGGCAACGATGACAGCATGCGGTCGATCGAGCTCGTCATTAACCGGCTGACCGACGCAATCATCGAAGGCAAAGCAGCCGCGCCGCCGGAACCAGCACCCGCCGCCGACAACGGCCAGGGTCGCGGCGACCGCGGCGGCCGTCGTGGATCCGGACGCGGTGAGGGCCTACGCGGCGCAGTGCGGCAGCGCGATACCGAACCCAAGGTCGCCCCACCCGTGTCCGCCGAATCGGACGCCGCGCCGGCACCAGAGCCAGAAGCCAGCGCGTCACCAGACGCAGCCGCCGAGCCTGAAATCTCGGTGCCGAACCAAGAACAGTGATCAGGGCCATTTTCTTCGAGGTCGCCGGTGCACGAGTGAGAAACTCGCGCATCCTCCGCGGACCAACGTATGGACAGGCTCGTTTCGTCCTGTGCCTGGCATCGATATCACGTTATTCGTCTGTTAACGCTCAAGCATAAAGCCCGCGAGGGCCACCCAGGGACGCGGGCGCGTGATTGACATCTCGCGCTCGCACGCAAATGAGGAGACGCGCCGATGGCCGATATCACGGCTCAGGCAGTTAATGAGTTTCGGAAGAAGACCGGGCTGGGACTGATGGAATGCAAAGCACTCCTGAAGGAAGCCGACGGAGACCTCAAAAAGGCCGAGACACTGGCGAAGGAACGTGGTCTCAAGCAGGCCGAACTCCGGGCTGGCCGCGCCGCCACCGCTGGCCGGATCGAGGTCTACATTCATCACGACGCCAAGTCCGGCACCATGGTCGAGCTCAATTGCGAGACGGATTTCGTTGCACGCAACGAAGAATTCAAGCAATTGGCCAAAGACTTGGCGCTGCACATCATGGCCGCCAATCCGCTTTGTGTACGGCGCGAGGATGTGCCCGAGGCCGTGATCGCCGAGCAAAAACGGATCTTCATGTCTCAGGTGGCCGACAAGCCACCAAACATTCAAGAGAAAATTGCCGAGGGCAAACTCAACGCGTGGTTCGCCGAGACCGTTCTGCTCGACCAGAAGTTCGTCAAGGACGACTCCAAGTCCGTCCGTGACGTCATCCTGGCGGTGAACTCACGGACCGGTGAGAATATCTCTGTTGCCCGTTTCGCCAGGTTCAAGGTTGGCGAAGAGAAGTAATCGATCGCAGCCGAGATCGAGACGGCATCCACCGCAATCGGAAGTCCCGCAGCGGAGTTCCGCGTCAGCAGTCCGCCGCTGAGGAATTGAGAGCCACCAACAGGATTCTGCGATATGACCTCAAGCACCGCCGTGGGCCAGCCTGTGTTCCGCCGCGTCTTGCTCAAACTTTCCGGTGAGAGCTTTTGCGAGCCGGGTAAAGGGGGCATCAGCGTCGAGGAAATTAGCCGGATCGCACGGCAGGCCTCGCGGGTCGCTGCCCGCGGCGTTCAGCTGGCCATCGTCGTCGGGGGTGGAAACATCCTCCGCGGCGCCCAGTTTTCACGCGGATCCGACGTGATCAAGGAGGCGACCGCGCATTACATGGGTATGACCGCCACCGTGATCAACGGCCTTGCTTTGCAAGATGCGCTCGAGCACGAAGGCTGCGCCACGCGGCTCTTGACCACGATCCGCATGGAGGAGGTGGCCGAGCCGTTCATTCGCCGCCGTGCCTTGGCCCACTTGGACCGCGGCCGCGTCGTCATCCTGGCCACGGGCACGGGCAGCCCGTTTGTCACGACAGACACTGCGGCTGCGCTAAGGGGCAAGGAACTCGGGGCCGAAGTTCTCTTGAAGGCGACCCGGGTTGACGGCGTCTATTCGGCCGATCCTGAAAAAAACCCGCACGCCGTGCTCTATCAACAGCTCACGTTCGAGCAGGTCATGCGGGATGGCCTTACAGTCATGGACATGACAGCGATTGGCATGTGCCTCGAAAATCAGTTGCCGATCCTGGTGTTCAATTTCAAAAAAGAGGGCAACATCGAACGAGCCATCGCGGGAGACCCGATAGGCACCTGGGTAAGCAACACTCCCCGGCCCAAACCGGGCTCCTGAGTAGCGCCTCCGCCGTGTCATTCACGCGACTCCCCGCGATTCGCGGCGTTGCGAGACGTGCCTTTCGGTCGACCGCGATCCTGCTATGATAACAGTGCGAGGGCGACATTTCGCGCCGCGATAAAGACTGGAAGGACTTTGCGAGGATTGGCACCGTCCTTGAGCAAGAGGGTTAACGGATCATGAGCATCGAAGAAATCGCACTCGAAGCCGAAGAGCGGATGGAAAAGAGCGTGACTCTGCTGGCCGATCAGTTGCGCGGCATCCGAACGGGCCGAGCCAATGTGGGCCTTGTGGAATCGATCCGAGTCGACTACTACGGATCGTCGACCCCGCTCAAGCAGATGGCCAACCTGAGCACGCCTGAGCCTCAGCAGATATTGATTCGGCCATTCGATCCGTCGGTCATTGGCGATATCGTAAAGGCAATCCAGACCAGCGACCTAGGCCTTTCTCCCAACTCCGACGGCAAGGTGGTCCGCTTGAACGTTCCCCCTCTGTCGGTCGAACAGCGGAAGAAGCTGGCTAACCGAGTCAAAGAACTGGCGGAAGAGGCTCGGGTAGCGATCCGCAATATTCGCCGCGACGCCAACAAGCAGGCGGATGTCGAGCAAACCGACAAGATCCTTACTGAAGACGACGTGACCACCTGCAAGGACGAGGTCCAGTCACTCACGAAGAAATTCGAAGCCAAGGTCAATGAAGCCGCGGACAAAAAGTCCGCCGAGATCATGGAAGTCTGACGTGACACCGGCTTGACCGAGTGTCAATCATTTACCTATAACGGAATCCAGACAACCGCAGGGGCGATTAGCTCAGTTGGCTAGAGCGCATGCTCGACACGCATGAGGTCACAGGTTCGAGCCCTGTATCGCCCATTGATCGTAAGTAGCGCCGAAGGCCAGGGTTGTAGTTTGCCCGCCTCAAGACGGCGCGGGGTGTGTGCCTCAGGTAGGGCAGTCGCGTCACGGTAGTACCTTGCATGATACTGCCTGATTGTGGTTCCATCCGTTTCGCAAAAAAACTCGATTCCCTCATTCCCACTTGGAAGGCGCCGTCCGATTTGGTCCGCTCGCGCTTCGAGAGTGCGCTGACGCCTTCGTAACAAAAGGTCTGGCGCCAACTGAGGCACGCAGGTTGAGTCGGTCTTATCCGAGGGATGTTCAAGTGGGGCGTGTCCATGCAATTGATACCCGCGAACGCGCCAATCGCGCTACAAACGGACCCCGGATTGTGCCGAGGTCGAACGACTGCTCCCAACCGTAAGAAGGTCCGCCCGATCCCACAGTTACAGGTCGAGGCTTGCTTGCTGCTCGTGTCTCCACAGATTGCGGCGATGATCAATCTACAAAAAGCTGACCTGAATACGTCCGGACGAAGTCGTGCAGATGCACGGCCGTGATCTGGCGATGGGAGGTTCCTTGAACGGGACGACCGACCGGTCGATCAACGAAGCGACGACACCGTCCTTGACCACCCCGAGATCGATACAGTGTTTCGAACTTCCGATGGGCGATCCATCGCGCTTGCACTCCGTGCCAGAGACCAGCCCGCTCGACCTGGGAGACCGGTTGTCGGATTGAATGCCGACGACGGCACCGGATGATCAGCGAGAGCTTTCGTGAGACTCCGCCGACTCGATCCAGTCTAGACTTCCACCAAGCGAAGTGATTGCTTGTTGGATTGTCGGGCCGGTCACGTAACGGACCCTGTCAGAATTTTCGATCTCGCAGATTTTGGAGCTCGGTGGTGTTGCTGTGAGCGCGAGGTAGATAACTGTCGCCGCTGCAACTATCAAAGCAGGTATCGTTAAGGATTGGATAAATCGCAAGGCGCCCCCCTTGAAAGCCGGGTGCGAATGGTCCCTTGTCAATTGCCAACGAACAATTCCTATGCCTAACGACCGCGAAATGGACGCGGATTCGCCGGCTTATTTATGAGGATCAATAAAATCAGTCCGCTGGACGTATTGGTTGGCGGGGACCGCCCACGTAGGATGGGTGCGAGAGCATTACGATCATATGCGCCGATCCCGCCGCACGCCTCGGCTCAGCGTGCGGCGGTCGATGGTCGCCTGGCGATGATCGGCAGCGCGCTCGGGATCACGAATGAGCGGAGTGAGCGCTTTCGGTGGATTGCGGTGCGCCATCGGTGCGAAGTTCCGGGGCTGCCCCGGACGAAGCCGATCGGGATGCCAGACAAGGACGGGCGTCTTTTCGGATGGCACCTATCGATGGCACGCAAGTGGCAGTGCATGGCAGTTTTTGGGAAGGTCTTCGGCCGTCTCGCCCCGCGCGCCGCGATCAACAATGAATTCTTTAGGTGGAAGATGCGTCGGCGGATCGGCCCAGGGAATCTGGCCAGAGCGCCGTTCGTTCGCGATCTACTAATTAGCGCACACAGCAATCTCGTGAACGCTGAGATGCTCGCCGTTCTGCGCCCGTGCTCTTAACCAGCGAGACGAGCATCCAGCGGGCCATGACGCAACACAAGACGCCGAGAAATGCGTCGATGGCCGGACAGAACCGGCCGCAAGCGGAAAACGCCGTGAGGCGCTGGAGCCGTGCGCCGATCGCGTGCTCCGCAACGCTCGAGCGTCGAACGTTCACCTTCGAGGTCGGAAAAATCGCCGAGTTCAAGCATCGCCCGCTGATTCGAAGCCGCTCGCTAGGAACAGGTTATGGTCTCCTAGATCATCCGGCCAGTGTGAATAGGCTGGCGATACGCTGCCTTTTCCCTTGTCGACTAGAGGACTGACACGCACCGAGGAACCAAAAACAAAGGCTGACTCCTGACTCCCAAGGCTGACTCCTGACTCCCACGAAGGCTGACTCCCACGAAGGCTGACTCCCGCGACTGACTCCCGCGACGACGAGGCTGACTCCCGCGACGACGACGATTAGATCGGGAGCTTACCGAGGCTGCTGCCACGATGCCTTGAGCTCTCTGTGTCGTACGATCCCAAACCAATGGCCGCGGCTCCGAAGGCTCTGGGGCCGTGGCTACGCTTCTAGACGGGCAACGCGCCGTACCAAAAATCTTCAAACAAAATGCCTCGCACGATCGCGAACGATGGTCCGACCCGGGCCGTTGCGTTCTGGCCTAGCTTCCCACTCACCACACCAGCAGACGATCAAATCCGCCGCGACACTCTTTTCATCGGGTTTGTCGTCCGGATGGGGAGGAGCGAACTCGCTTCACGGTGCGTCCCCGAATCGAAGTTTTCGAGCTCTCGAGTCCGCGAGTATGACCCAGAGATGCGGACGTCGGCAATGGGCTGGCATGGCTTGTGCCCGGTTGCGTTAGCTAGTGTAGCTATTAAACATGACGTTCTTGCACGCAATGGACTAACGCGCGATGCATTTATGTTATTCTTTAGTTCCACGTTCCTCGGCCAGTCAGTGAAGACCATGCGGGGACGGATATTCAAGCGTCCGGCGCCAGCCGTGGCGCTGATTATCAAGCGACTTGACTTACGTCATGTGCGTAGTATAGTCTCAATAGATGGCTTCACGCTATGGACGACCCTGTTGAGCACGCCCTTGTCGTCAAGGCTTTTGCAAGCGCTGTCGGCCACAGTGGTTACGTCATGGGCTACGTGGAGTGGATTGATGATAATGCCATGGCGGTTGCCCGCTCGAAACTCGCGGATCTCGACGGTCTGACACCCGAAGCTGTCAGATGTATGTCGATTGATTACGTGAATAAGGGGCATGGGGTTATCCAATCCAAAGAAACGCGGGATAACTGGTCAGAGTTCCCCTTCAAATACGTTGTCCAGATCCCAATGGATGGATCCCCGTTCCGTGTCTACGTCGAATTCAGATTGAACGACCCGGACCCCAAAGATCCAACTGTGCACATAGTGAGTGCCCACAGAGCTGGGGTTTGAATCTTGAAGCCCTTCCCTTGGAAATGTGGCAAGTGTCGTGAGCGTGCCGTCAACCTGGTCATGCTTCCCTCTTATTCCACAGACTTGGAGCACGACGGGAGAAAGTATCACGTTGTGCTCGCCGATTTGTGCGTAGCGAGGTGCGAGAATTGCGGCACCATCATCTTGGATGATGCCGCTAGCCGGAGGCTCAGCGATGCCCTTCGGAATGAGGCGGGGCTGTTGCAGCCAGCGGAGATTCGCGCACAACGGGAAGCCCTTGGTCTGACGCAGAAAACGCTTGCCGGATATCTTTTGATTGCAGAGGCAACACTCTCTCGCTGGGAGACCGGCGCCCAGATTCAGCAGCGAGCGATGGATGCGTTCCTGCGCGTCTTTTTAAATCGTCCGAGGCTAGAAGCATTCTCGGCGTTCCTGAACCACGAAACCTTATGCTTACCGCCGCTGGCGGTACATTTGCGAACTAAGGTGGCTTTCAGACGGTTGAGCAATTCAAATCATCCCAATTGGCGAATTCCCTTTCGACTCAGTGGTTTACTCCCGCGCCACTGGCCAACATACTTGGTGCGCTGCCCGATCGAGTCCAATGGCAGTTCTTTATGGAATCACGCTCGCCGACAACCAGCGACCAATGGTCTTTGCTCTCATCGTCACCCCAGACCATCATTTGGAGCTCCGAGGCGCCGGAAGCGCTCGGTCCCGAAGCACCCTTAGAAAGCTCTGATGCGCCTGCGGAGACGGCCGAACCAGGCCCCGTACTACTGAAATTCCCCGAGAGGGAGTTTGCCGCGTGATGGCCGACACACCCAAGGCTCAATCTGAGCAGAAAAAGGACCGCTTTCAACTCGCCATTCCGGTAGCAGAGCGAGTTGAAATTCTGAATGTCCTCCTCGCTGCTTGTGAAGCTCGACGGACTCCCGCATTCGCGTTCAAGGGCGACACGTTTAACCTCACCTACGGCGTGTCGAATCTGGGATTCGGCAAGAACGAAAAATCTGAACGACTTTTTGTGACGCCGAGTTTCACTTTGACACTCGACGACAGCGCGGAAACTGAAGAATCGCAAACCCAGCTAACCATCACAGCGAAATTTGTCCTTGTGTACTCGATAAAGTCCTTTGACGGCATCGATCACGAGAATATCCGCCATTCGCCGCGATAAATGGAGTGTTCAACGCTTGGCCGTATTGGCGAGAGTTCGTGCAAAACACGACTGCCAGAATGGGCCTTCCAAGGCCGATCACGGTCCCGGTTTTTCGCGTTGGAGAAAATCCGTTTGCGGCCGCTGACGGTGATTTGTCGGAAGATGTGGTCGAAGGCGAAGGATTAAGCACTTCTGGGGATCTGTCCTGATGACTTAGTTTAAGAGGCTAGCGTCCGGGATAGTTTCTGACAACGATCCAACAAAAAGCCCGCTCGGCCTGGTGGCCGGCGGCCTCGATGACGTCGTCCGCGGTTGGCATGCCCAGTTCCAGAAAACCAATGGCCGCGGCTCCGAGGTTTACTCCGGATCGCGGCCGGTTTTGTCCTGTGCAAAGCGCTGTTACTACGCGCGATGGCGAATTAGAAACTCGCGGACTCCGCGAAGCATGTCATCGACCTGCTTATCGTCGTAGGTCGCATAGTTCCCATGGGCTGCCCGGTTCCGCAAGTCGAGCCAAGCGGTCACGCTTTTCTGTTCGAGCATATCGTAGACATCGTTCTTGGTGAGGTCGTCATTAAGCGACGAAGCTTTTCGCGGCTTATTGTTGGCCGGAAAGTTAACAGTTATCCCGTTCTTTAGGCACAGTTTTCGCAAATGCTCCTCAGGCACGCCGCCAATGAGAACTGCTGCGGGATCCTTATAGCGTTCTTGCACGAGATACTCAGCCATCTCAATAAAATCAGCAAAAACATCGGCATGAACAAGTTCCTGAACGCTCTGCAGACACCCGCGTTCGGAAGCGGTGCGGAGAGCCCTGAGCACGCCCGTGAGCTTGTAACGTCTGTATTGGTAACTTCCAGAAAATCCGTCAGTTTTTTTCTGCTTGGATGCCTCTGTCCCCTCCGCGCGAAATTGGCTACCTGACTGGGAAAATTGATAAATAGTGTGCAAAAGAAGCGCCTCGTGTTCTGCCAATTGTTCGATAATCGGATTCGGAATAGCCTTAACCGCGCTGAGGACGGAATCGATTGCGGCCAGGACCACGTCGTTGCTTAGCATGTCGCTTAACCCCGTTGCTACCCCAATGATCCGAAATACCCTCCTACGATACCACCTTTTATCGCCCGATGAAGTGTATTGAGATGTTGGGATATTAATGCCAAAATTGTGAGTAGCTAAGAGCTTAGGTCGAAGACGCGGCACCGGCGAGATGTGCTGAACACGCATGAGGTCACAGGTTCGAGCCCTGTATCGCCCACTCCATAAGTAACGTCGAAGGCTGGACTTAGGCTTACGCACTCGCGTGTTTGGGTCCTACTCGGTCCACGCCCGCCAGTACTACACTCAGAACGGTGTTACGACATCGGAGTTTGGTCTGATCGCTGGGACCGTCAAGCCTTCGCTCAAAAGCACGGACCCGAGTTCGTGACCAGCTTCGGCCGCACCAAACTTAGAGCTATGTGGCTCAAGTTAGTCGCGAGTGGGGCGTAGTAGCTATCTGTCAATGATGCCTATCTTTGATGAGTCGGTCCATGAGAACGACAACCATAAACTGCGATCGCTGGGTCGCAAGATCGATGGCAATCACTCGATCGTCGCGATCGACCTGTTGGCCGGCGAGCTGAAGACCCGGCGATACGAACTGCGCATTGAGTTGTGCATGACTTGCGGGTCGGACTTCTTCGATTTCTTGAAGCCAGCGCCGTTCAAGCTTGAATCACCCCTCAAGGCGCAGGCAGCGAGTTGCGGAATCAAGAACGCATGATCGCCGACAACTCGACCGTTTGATCGACCAAGGCGCCGGTCGTTGCGAGGGTCGATTTACCCTCTAAGGCTTAGTACCTTTGCCTCCGAAACGCTTGAAAGAATAAGCAGGACCATGGCCCCACAGGCTCCAATAATGGCGCCTTGCAGTGCGCCCATGAGCATGACATACTCCTGTTCAAATCTGGCATCCCGAGATTTTTGACATTACTCATTCTATCGCCAAGATCCGGCCCAAAACAGCGACTGCGTAGGCAATCATGTGTTGGCTCCAGGATGCACGCTCCGGACCGAGACTGTCATCTGATCGAACAGGCTGGCGAACGGCCTCTGAAGTGTCGCCAGAGCACTCGGAGTGACAAAAGACAAGGTTCGCACAGCCGAGCGGATCTACAGACAACCTGAACCGAGCATGCTCACGAACTGCGACGACGCTCGCACCTTGGCGAATGCGCCAGGCAACGATTGGTCAGCCCGACAGGCGATCTAGCCAAAATAATTTTCGGCACCTGTGACTTTTTCGACGCGATTGCGGGATCAGTATCAGAGTGAACGTCGGGTGCCGTCTTCGTTTGAACGACAGCATCCCCGTCAGACTGTGATGTCTTGCTTGTTCACTGGCTTAGTCGTGGGCAAAGCTATCCTGGCAGTTGGATACGCTCGAATTGATCGGAGACTCCGTTCACGCGGATCTTGAACCGAGGACTGCGGTAGACCCCCTGAAACAAGCCGCAACAATGTCACGGTTAGAGTTCACATGCTGACGCCGTCTCTGGCTCACAGAGCGGCTCCTCATTGGGCTCGACCTGCTCCGCGAGCGGGACGCAAAAGAGAGCAAGACTTAAACCGGCGTCCTGGCCATTAAGTCGATGTGGGCTCTGGATGTAATCATGTGTAATAGCCATCTCTATGATTCGGCCGATGTTTTCCAACGAGGAGGTCACATGTTATCGGCACGTTCTTTGGAAATCCGGTTGGGGGTGCTGTTGCAGGATGTCTCATCGGGCACGGGGTAGATCGCGTCATCACGCGGACTGCCAACGACATTACAGGACCCTTCTGGCACCAAATTGAAAAAAGCCCTGTAGGCGAAGCAGCGGGCAAGGCCTCGAGCTGGCTCAGCGATAATATAGGCAAGAAAATTAAGTTTTAATTGTAATCACTCTGTCGAAAGTCAAATCACAATCCTCTCGACCTTATCCAGCGTAATTTGATCGCTGGTGCGGGTCGTTTGGCAATAATTTGGTAACAACATTGGCCATATCAGCCCAATGCTTCACCAAGCTGACGCTGAAAAGCCAGCGCCGTATGTTGCTGCCATGCAATGGTTTTCTATGCCATTCCAACGTGTCGCCAATGCCACGCCGACGGCAGACCATGAGGACCTAAAATCCTCTTGGGGGGTAACCCCCGTGTCGGTTCGATTCCCACAGGGTCAGCCCTGGGCCGCGGCGACCCGACGTGCCACGGGCGAGAGGGCATGTGCGCGGGCTTTTGCGCGCGAATGCCCCACTGTCGAAGCCCGTCCAAGCCGGTGCCAACGTCGACTGGCGTCTCAGCGTACCTATCGCCGCACCGTCTCCCAAGCCTGCCCGGCCGGCGACCGCCGGAACCGGGACGCTCGGTTGCATCGCACACACGTGCCGAATACGACGATTGCCGCGGCGGAGCCTAGAAGCGCGAAGGAGGACGGTTCCGGGACTTCCGTGATGAGCTGGAACATCTGCGGGCCGTCGGATGGCTGATAGTAGGTGGAGTTCCCCTTCCCGTTGTCTTCGTTCCGAATAGTACGAAGTATTGTACGACGGCAGGCCATAGCCGTCGTTCGATTCATAGAACTGCGAGGCGGTGAAAAGCCAGGTCACGTTGCCCTTCGTCGGATCGGACAGAACCAGCCAATAGCCGGTATTTGCCGTGAAATAAGAACGGAGCGTTCGCGATGAAGGTGACGATGCCGGACCCCGAGTTAAAAGAGGAGGAAAAGTTGTCGAAGAGCGTCTGGCCCACCGTGCCGTTTGAATTCCGCGCCTCCACTTCGAGTTGGATGTTCGTTGTTGGTGGATTGTTGAGATCCAATTGCATGCGGGCACCATAGAGTTCGTAGTCTTGGGTGCCGGCAATGAACGACTGGCCGACAAAAGGCGACGACGCAGTCGGCTGCGGCGGCTGGTCGAGATTGTTGAAGACCACGGTGCCCGCGCGGGTCGTGGCGGCGGTAGAAAGCAGGCTCAGGGCGATGGCGAACAAGGCGACAGAACGGGTGGGTAGCATGGATCTCTCCTTTGAGTGGAAAATAGCAGGCTCGAGCGGCTGGAGCAACGTCCTCCAGCCGAGTCCGAAAGCATCGCGGGTGTTCAACTCTTGGGTTTGAACGCGAGGTTGCCGCTGGAGTCGACGTAGAGGGCGGCCAGTTCTTCCAGAATCAGTTCGAGGCCGCCGAGCGGGTCGCCAGGGAGGTCGATGCCAAGTGGCTGTCCATCGTCGGTGAAGATGGCGTCGATCGCCGCCGCGTTGGGATTGCCCGGGATCGCGCCGACATTGTTGAAGACGTACCCGTTTAGCGGGGGCCCGCTGACCTGGATCGTGCCCATGGCGGCGACGATCCCGTGGTTGCCGTCTTCGACGTAGAGCGAAGTCCCGTACGAGGCGTCGCCGATCTCACCGCCGGAGACGATGACCGAGCCGGGCCCAATCTCTCCGGTCGCGTAAAATCCCCGGTCGATGGTCACGTTACCCAGGATGCCGGACTCGTCGCCGCCGGCGCCCTCGACCGCGATCTTGCCGCCGGTCAGGCCGCCGTGAAAAACGAGGTCGCCGTAATCGTTGCCTAAGACAACGAGCTGGCCGCTGAACCCGCCATTGACCAGCAATCCGCCGACCAAAGTTGGCGTGCCGAGGAGATCCGTCTCCGCGCCGAAATCGCCCTGTGCGGCGATCAGTCCGCTGCCGCCACCGTCGCTGCGGACAAAGCTGACCAGGTTGCCGCGGCTGATGATCCGAGCGGTTGAAGTAAAGCTCCCCGCTCCTTGGCCCTCGATCGTCGTGGTGGTCACGTACGGCTCGAGGGACCGGCCGGAGGGCTGAACGACATAGACGCGGCCGAGATTCGCGGGGATCTGCGAAGTGGCGCCGGTCACAGGATCGGTGCGCACACCGGTCGTCTGGATCGTGCCGAAGAGCGGCCCCTGGGCGGCGATATTGCCGAAAATACTCGGGGCCGTCACGTTGTTGAGTCCTTGCGCCGCCAGGACGGTCACGTCACCGAGCGGGCCGGTGCTGGTGATGGACTGGGCGATGAACTGGTTGGAGAAGATCGACCCGCCGTCGCCGTAGAGGTCGACCGTCTGAACTTCTGAGTTGGTCGACGGAATTGTCACGCCGATCATGGCGGTCACGGCCCCGCGGGTGGCCGGGAAGACGATCGGGGCGTCGACGCCATCGCTATCGCTTTCGAGCGTGAAGATCATATCGTTGGGGTCGAACGCGCCGCCGGAGGAAGCTGTGTCGAGGTAGAAGGCGACTTGTTGGCCAGGCAGGTTGGCAAACGGGACGCGGAAGGTCTCGGTCCCGGAGTCGCCGACCGAGCCGGCCTGGACGATCTGGGTGTCCGGCCCCAAAAGCTGGGCAGCGTCGGCGCTCGTGGCGTCTGACCCGGGCTCAACCTGCCCCGCTGGGTCGGTGAAGGAGCCGAAGGCCACACCCTGGATCTCGGCGGCGACGATCGAGCCGGCGGGCGCATGATCGCGGATGCCGACGCCGGCGATGTCGTCATCGGGGAGGTACACGCCGCCCGGGGATGGGTCTCCCTCGAAGAAGCTGTAGGCGGTCTGGCTGACGCCGGGGACGAGGTCGCCTTCGACGGCCAGGTTGCGGAGGCCCGAGGCACCCACCGAGTCCAGCCGGGCGAGGTTGAACTTCCCACCGTTTTCAAGCACAACCGTGCTCAGGTCGAACTGGTCGGCGCCAGGCGTGGGGTTGGTGATCCGGGCACTCAACTGCGGGCTGGAGAACCCGGCCGACTCGTAGAGATACTGGATGTTGACGTAGGGCGAGCCCGCCACGTTGTAGGCATTGGGCTGAAGGTAGAACTGACCGGGCGCGGCCTCCTCGACGCGGCGATCGACGCCAGCCTCGATCACGTGCATGACGACCGGCCCGAATCCACCGTAGGCCCCTATGGTGCCGACATGGCCGGCCACGAACAAGCCGGGCGTGCCGCCTGCGATCCGTCCGGTGCCAAGCGTCCCCTGGACATAGATCAAGCCGGCCATGTTTTGTCCAACAGAAAGCTCGCCGGGGCCGACGGAGAGGGTGTCGAGGTTGCCTAACACCACGACCGCCGCCGTCGGCGTGATCGAGCCCAACACGTCATCGAGCGTACCCAAGTTGCCGTAGCACACCACGTTGCCCGCGAGGTCGTGGCTTGTAGAGAGCAGGAAATTGTTGCCGACGTAGAGGGACTCGATCGATGTGGCCGTGAGCGTGATTCCCTGCGGCAGCGTCCCGCCGATCGTGGCGGTGCCGATGGCCCATGGCCCGTACGGGTCAGGCGTCGGCGCGTACGGGCCACCCGGGACGTCGGGGATGGTCAAATTGATGTAAAGGTTTTTGCCAATGGCGAGGTTGTCAATCTGTGCGGCCAGGATGCTCGAACCCACATCGACCGATCCGCCGACCTCGAGCGACTCGATATGGGCCGGAGCCGCGGTATTCAAGTGGCCGTAGAATTCGCCGGCCACTTTGAGGTAGATGCCGCCGAGGTGGTTGAGGTTGAGCGTGCCATTGAAGTCATTGGCCCAGTGAGAGACGAATCTGTCGACATTCGTCGGTCCGCCCGTGATCGTGGTCGTCGCTGGCAAGTTGTTGGTGATATTGCCCTCGAGATCAACCGGGCCCTTCCCGAGGTTGACGTTCAGGACGTCCATCCCGTGGTACGTGATGCCACCAGGCCCCATCGTCATGCCTGTCAGGGTCGAGTCTGTCAGCGTGCCGGACTCGCCGCCAGTCGCCCCCGAGTCGTCCACGTTGAGTATGTCCTCTAATTCGGTGGGTTGCCCACCGCCGTCAATGACCAGCGGGCCCTGGATCCCGGCCAGGACGCCGCCCGTGGTCGTCGGCGCGAGGCTTCCCACGTTCCACGTATTGCCGGCAACCTGGGTGATGATCGTGGAGGTGGTGTGGTTGGCCGTCGATAGGACATCGACGGTCTGGGGTTTCGTGCCGAGATAGAGATTCAGCGCCGCCAGGCCCGAGTAGGCGATGCCAGTCGGGGTGCCCATCCCCAGGCCGGTCAGATTCGTCGCGGTGAGCGTGGGCTCGTCGTGCCCCGTCCAGGCCATCGAATCGCCGGAATCGTCGATGTTCAGGGTGTCGTGATCATTTCCCACGATGGTCAACGGCCCCTGGATGTTGTCCACGACGCCGTCGTTGGGCACCGGTGGCCCAATGGTCCCCACGTTGACCGTGTTAACGCCACCACCTGTGTTGACCGTCGTGACCGTTCCGTGCGTAACGTTGGTCAGGCTGATTAAGTCGTTGTCAACACCACCCTTGATCGTCGCCGACCTGGCGAAGATCTGACCGGCGATTGAGATGATGCTGCCGGGGACGCCGGCGCTCTTTTGATAATCACCTTGGATAAGCACGGTCGATCCCGCAGTGATCGTGCTCCCGACGGGAACGCTCACGTTGTCAGCGACCAGCAAGGTCACGGAGCCGTGCGCCGCACTGATGCTCGAAGTGCCGGAGAGTAGAAGGTCATTGCCCGAGGAATTCGCGTCCGGGACGGTGAGCGCGATATTGCCGCCGGTCGAGGTAATGGTTCCCACGAGCATGGGCCCGCTCGTTTCCGTGAGCGTGATATTGCCGTTGGTGGAAGCGTCGATATGGCCAGTGACCGAGTTGGTCGGGGACAGTGTGGTAAAGCCGGTGATCGCGATAGACGGTGTGACCGAGGTGCCATTGATGGTGTGAGCCACTGGATTGCCACTCAGCTCGATGTTGCCGCCGGCGTACAGGTCGCCGAAGCTGTAAACGCTGTCGATCGGCACGGGGTCGAGCCCGTACTCCCCGAGGTCGAGGGAAGCGGGCGTGCCGCTCGGATCGGGCAGGAAGTGACCCCATAGATCTTGGTTGTAGATCTGGAGTGCGAGAATCAATGGCGGATTGGGCGGTAGCACCGGGGCCGCTGGCGCCGGCACCGTGATGGCATCGTCGTAGACCTGGACATTGACGTATCCCGTCGCGGGTGTACCGGTTTCGCTGACGCTGTCCTCGAGCGTGAGGTTCACGCTCCCAAACGCGGATGCGACCTGGTCCACGTTGACGACGAACGGGCTCGGCTGAGACGTCACGGAGGCGGGGACGCGATTGTGCCCAGTCAGGTCGAGGAAGATATCTCCGGTTGCCGACGCGACGAGGTGGGCGGTGCGGATCGCGCCCGAGCTTGGATCGAGGCTCTGGATCAGGTCGACGTAGACAGGCGCGCCGATGCGCCGATTTGATCGCTCGCGCCCAAGTCGAGCGTGTTGGTGGTGATGCCCGGCGGGACGGCGAGCGTGTGCTGTGTCCCGGTGGCAGTCGCGGAGTTGAGCTCGATCGCACGGCGGGCCGCGGCGTCGGCCGTCGTGGACGCGAGCTGGATGAAACTGGGATTAGCAAAGGCGATGACGTAGTAGGTGTGGCCGTCCACCAGGGGCGCGATGCTGGTGCCGCCTCCATTGTGGTAGATCACCGGTTCGCCCGTTGTAAGCCCCGGATTGGTCGGCAGGAAGATCACGTTGTCAGCCACGTCGACGGCCGTCGCTGGGTTGAAGGTCACGAGCGGCGTTTCGTTAGCGGTGGTGGGGGCGGAGATAATGCTGCCGAATGTGTCGACGATGCTGGTCTGACCGAGAGGATTGTTGATTGGGCCCTGGAGCACGATATTTGCTGGCCGATCGCCCAGGCCCTGGGGCGGCAGCTTTTCGATGTCTACGGTGCCCGGAGCGTCGTTGTGCGCGATGTTGAACTGGAGCGTGTATGGCGTGGGCGTGCTGTCGTTCGGCGCGGGGCTGATGGTTCCCTCTGTCTCCAGCCGGACGATCGGTTGCGAGTTGGACGGGGCAACGACGTTGATGTCGTTAAGCTCGAGTGTCAACGCGGATTGGTCAATGATCGTGACGCCGGGAAGGCTCTGGGAGAATGTGAACAATGGCCACCCCACGGCGGTTGAAGACGCGACGTTCTGGATCAGGTTGTCGGCCGACATCAGCACATCACCTGCTCCGCTGTTGGTGACATCGTCTACGGAGTACGCGCCGGTGCGATTCGGATCGACCGGCGTGCCCGGCTTGGGCGGAGCCGCACCGCCGTTGATCGTGACGCCGTTTGCCTGGATGACATTCCCTTGGCTGTCGACCTTCAGGAATGGAGCCCCCGTCAACCCATTTTGGACGGTCACGTTGGCGTCCCAATCGATGTTGCCGGATGTAGTCGGGGTCGAGTTGACGTAGTCGCCCGTGGTGATGTTGTTGGTCGTGGTCAGCTTGTTATGGGTTGGGCTCCCCCAGAAACCGGTCTCGGTCTCGATGTGCCAAGTACCCACGAGCGCCGTGATGGGTTCGACGTCCGCATCAACGTAGAGGGCGACGCTGGGCAGGCTGGGGTCGGGCTTCTGAAGGTCGGTATCCGGGGACCGCGACCCAGCGAAAATCGTGACGTACCGATCGGTGGTCACGAGGCTGTTCATGCTCATCGGGCTACCGCCGGCTTCAGCGACCTGGACCGGAACGACCGCGACCGCGAGCCGGCTCGCCTCACGCTCGAGGTTCACATTCTCCGTGAGAGCGCGAATGTCCACACCTTCTGCACCGGTGACGGACGTCAGGCGCGGATGCCGCGCCGTCGATGAGAGCCTGCGCCGTGGTGTTGACCGTGATATTGGCCTCGGCGTAGGAGACTGCGACTCCAAGCAGGGCGTCGCAGAACGTTTCGGCGCCGGCGTGGTCCGCGGCGTGGAGGTAGGAGATCAGCGCGGAGAGGTCCACGGTGTCGGCGTGGAGCGCTGCACCTTGGCCAATCTCGACCGTCGAGTCGCCGTTGACAGAGATCCCGTTGGGCGTGTAGTCGCTGTTGTTATCGTGATTGGAGTAGGCAACCGTTACTCCGACGGCCGCGTCCGAGAAGGACTGGGCCTCGTCGAGGGCATTGACCTGGGCGTCGGTGTCGACCGCGAGCTCGCCGGCGGCCTGGATTGTCGCCGCGCTGCCGACGCGGGCATCGGTCGCAAAGGTCACGGGCTCCGCCGCCTCAGCCTCGGCGACGCCGACGAAGCCCGTACCCCCGATGGCGTAGACCTGAATCGTCGGGCTGCTGCTGGAATTCGCCAGGAGTGAGAAGGCACCTCCGGCCTTGATCCCCACGTCATCACCGACGGTGGCGAGGCTGGTATTTGTGAGTGTCAGCTTGCCGACAGCCACGTCCGTGTTGTCGAGGAACGCGCCCCCTCCGGAGACGACGGCGACCTGGTCCACGGCCGTGCAGTTGGTGCCGATGGTCACGTCGCTACCGGCCGTGACCTGGGTGGAATTCCCGGCCGGGTCGGTCGGCGTTCCGTTGCTTCCGGGTGCCGACCCGACGTAGGCCTGAACGATCGGCGTGTCAGTGAGAATGCCTTTCGGCACAGCCGCTGCGACGCCGCCGGCGCCGGAGGCTCCAAGGGCTGTCGCCACGGAGGTGTCGTTGAAATTCGACGTCACGCCTACGTTGCCGGCGGCCGTGATCGTCGCCCCGTCCCCGATATAGCTCAGGACCGTCGGCTGGACGATGGTCGTGGCATTGCCCGCGCCGCCGTCGCCGAGGACCGCGCCGCCCTCGCTTGTGGCGCTGGCTAGTCCCGCGCTGTCCGAGATGGCCAAGACGTCGATGTCGCCGGCGGCCGGCAAGCCGGGTTGGGGCGACTGCGCGACCGGCTGGCTCGTCGTCACGGTGGTGTCGTCACCGATATACGCGGTCGCGCCGGCCTGCGCCGTGACGTCGGCGGCGGTGTTTGCCTCGCGGCCGCCGGCGATGCCGGCGCCGGTGGCAATCACGACGGTGGAGCTGGCGTAGGGGTCCGAGCTGGCGCTCGACCTGGACGTAGCCGCCGGTCACGAACGCCTTCGAGCCCTGGCCGATGGAGGCCGAAGTGCCGCCGGAGGTCGTGGCATTGCTGAAGGCATTTCCGCCGGCGGCGATGAGGGCGCTTGCCAAGACCTGCGCGGACGAGATCGCCTTCTGCAAGCTGTCCGTGGCCTCGACGTCGACACCATGCGCTAGCAGCTCGACGTCGTCGCCGACGTACGCATCGGTGTTCAGCGACTGGGTCGCATCGGCCCCGAGGTACGTGACTGTGATTCCCAGCGCTCCCGAGCCGCCAACGAGCTCGCCGAGGGCCTGGGAATAGGAGGTGGCATTGACTGTCACATCGCCACCCGAGACGTCCAGTTTAAAGATCGGAGACGAGCCCGGGTTGGCGCCGGCTGGCGCCAGAAACGCCGTTACGTCTCCGGAGACCGTGGCGGCGGACGTCGAGCTGTTCTGATGAGGGTTGTTGGTGCCGTCCCCTCCGCCGACCAGTCCGACGGCGACCGGATTGCTCGTCGCCGTGGCGTCCCGGGCCGTTGCCGTCGCCGCGACGTCGAGGCTGCCGGCGTGGAACGATGCTCGGAATGGCCCGCTGGGGGACCCGAGGTAGCCCACATAGGCGAGGACCGACCCGGTGATGTTTGCCGTCGAGCTCATGAGTGTCACGGCGATGATTACGCTGCCTGACCCGCCGATTGTGTCGGCGTAGGCTGTTGCGGCATCCGATTTTGCAGTGATTGCGACGGAGCCCGAGATGTTGATCCGGGTCTGGTCGCCGTTGGAGGCCGTACTTTGCTGGGCGCCGATGTAGGCGTCGACGTCGCCGCTGACTGTGGCCCTGGCCGATTCCGACATACCGCCCCCGGCAAGGCCCACGGTTCCTAGCAACGAGGTGGCCTCGGCGTTCATCGTGGTCGAGTGGGCCTCCACCGTCAGGCCCTGCGCCGTGACCTGCGCGCCCTGGCCGACGTCGGCGAGCGTGTTCCTGCCGATTTCGGCAGTCGCGTCGGATGTGTCGCCCGCGACCAAGGCGCCGGAGCCGCACGAGGTATTGACGATTGCGGTGCTGCTTGACATCGACTCGACGGTCACGGTGCCCTTGTTGGCGGTGACGACGCCCTGCGAGCCCAGGTAGGCCTCAGTCGCGCCGTCTACGGACGCGGTGTCGGTTGCGCCGGTCCCGGCCCCGCCCACCAACGCGCTCGCGGCTGCCGCCAGGGAGTGCGTCTGCTGAATGTCAGACGTGGACTGGGCGGAGACGTCTACGCCCGCCTCGAGCGAGGTCACCTCCGCATTGGTTATATAGGCCCCGACGGTGTTGGCGACGGTGTTCGTCGCGGTCGTAATGCTCACACCGACCGCGAACAGGCCGGCCGAGGCGGCGACCGCGAGGTTCTCGGCCCTGGCGATGTTCGAGTTGTCTTTGGCCCTGACAGAGATGCCCTGGTCGGCCATGACGGTCCCCCCGGTGATATACGCCAGCGTCTCCGCCAGGGGACCATTGTTGGGCGCGTTGGCGATGGTGTTGGTGGCCCGTGTGCCGACCCCCGCACCAGCTAACGATATGGGTGTTTCGGAGAGAGTGATCGCCAGGGCGGCCGCGACGCCGGTGGTGTGGGCATCCATGGAGTTCGTCGAGTTCGCCTGGACGGTCAGGTCGTTGCCGGCGTGGACGTTGGCGTCCAAAAGGTAGGCCTGGACCTGGTCTGAGATGGTGTTATCGGCAAAGACCACACCCACGCCGAACGAGGCCGAGAATGAGCCGCCGAACGCCGCGCTGACCGACGCGGAGACGCCCGTCGAGGTCGCGTCGGTCGTCGCCGTATCGGTCGCCTCGACGGTGATGCCGCCGGTCTCGGTCCGGATCGCGTCACTCTGGGCCTGGCTGTTCTCGATGTAGGCTTGGACCTTGTTGGCGATGGTGTTGGACGTGATCGCGCCAATACCGGACAACCCGATCGCGGACTCCTCATCCGACCCGGACAGCGTGAGCGCGACCGCCGCGCCGACAGTGAGAGCCGAAATCGTCGAGGTCTCCTGCGACGAGACCGTCAGCCCTCCCTCGGCGTCGACCGTCGAGCTGTCGATGTGAGCGTCGACCGTGTTGCCGATCGAGTTAATCGCGACCGAGCCCCCGGGAGAGATCGCGATGGTGGTGTCGCCAACGCTCCCGCTCGCAGTGATCGCGATGGCGTACGACTGGACATCAATCGTGGAGTCGTCGAGAGCCGCGACGGTGACGTCGCCTTGTATGGACCGGACGCCCGGGCCGGATCGGCTGGTGCTGCCCGTGACGTAAGCGGTCACCGTATCGGTGACCTGGTTATTCCCTCCCGCGCCTGCGCCGGCGCCGTCCAGCCCGAAACCGTCGCCGGTGCTGACCTTCGCGGTCAGCGCGCCGGCGATCGTCAGGGCCTCGATCTTTGCCTCCGACGTGGCCTGCACCGCGACCGATGTCCCCGAGGCCACGGCGTGATCGATGTCGGCCTGGACGGTGTCATCAATCTTGTTGATCGCCACCGAGATGCCGACCGAGATTCCCAGGCCGCCCTGTTCGCCGAGCTTGACCGCGATCGCGACGCCGCCCGCGTCGACGAGCATGGTCGCCAGGTCGAGAGCGTCGACGGAGAGCGCGCCCTTGGGCACGCTCACGCTCGCGGCGGTCGTGCCGGTCGAGTTTCGTCGCTGGATATAGGCTGCGGTGACGTCCTGGATTGTGTTACCCGACCCGGCCCCGGCGCCCGTTCCGTCGAAGCCGGTGCCCTCGCCGATATCGACGTTGAGCGCGCCCCCGAGGGTGAAGGCGTCGATCGTGGCGGTCGAGGTGGCCGCGATGTCCACGCCGGTGTTGCCGGTGACGGCAGAGTCGGCCACGAAGGCCTGGATCGTGTCGGTGATGTGGTTTACGGCGGCGCCGATCCCGATCGAGGCGCTGAAGCCGTCGGACTCGCCGAACTTGAGCGCGAGCGAAAGCCCGCCCGCATCAGACGTGATCTGGGACGTGGCGTAGATGCTCATCCCCCCCGACGCATTTTGCAGCACCAAGTAGCTGCGGCCCGCCAGGCGGTCGTGGATCAGCCATCCCTTGACGGTCGTGAGCGTGTCGACCTCGAGGAAAGCGGAGCTGGAGAGCGTGATGCCATTGTTTTGAAATTCCGCCACCAGCCCAATCGGGACGTTGCCGTTATTTAGGTCGGTGCTGTAGTTTGACGTCGTCTGGAATAGGAGCCGGTCATCCTCGGCGCTGATCGCAACAGACCCGGCTTTCACCGTGCTGCCCTGCCCGGCCTCGTCGAAGACGCGCAAGAGCCCTCCATCGGGCACGATGAGGTAGCTCTTGCCGGAGCCCGCGTCGGTCAGTACGTATTCACCGGCGGCATCTTCGGTCACCGAGACGCTTGGCGAGAGAGTGTCGCTCTGAGCAGAGAATGCCTGCTCAAGTGCTTTGTCGACCTTGCCGTGATTGAGGTCGGCAAGGATCGACGACGTGGAGTTCGTGGTGAAGAGGAAATCTTGATCGACGAACGCTTCCACGACGTTCGCCACGGTGTTGCCCGAGCCGGCGCCGGCCCCATCGAAGGTGAACGCGCTATCGAGCGACCCGACAGTGCCGGCGAACGTGCCACCCAAGGTCAGTGCATAGATCACGCTGGTCGAGGTGGCGTCGAGGGTCAGGGCTCCATTGGCATCGACGTCGGAGTCGGCGATGTAGGCGCGGGTGGTGTCGGTGATGGTGTTAACGGCCGCCGAGACGCCGAAAGAGCCGGTGAACAGGTCGCCGGAGCTGTCGGTCCCGTTGGAGTTGAAGGCGATCGCAAACCCTCCCGCATCGGCCGTGATCTGCGACTCATCGCTGGCATCGAGAGTGATGGCTCCGCCGGCAAAGATGCTCGCGCTTGCCGCGATGCCTTGACTGGGGGCGATGTAACTTTCGACCGTGTCGCTGATCGTGTTGCCCGACCCGGCGCCGGAGCCCGCTCCGCTGCTGCCGGCGCCGCCGAACGTACGCGCTGTGATCGTGGCCGTCGAGGTCGACGTCAAGGCGATGTCCTTGAAGGCGTCGACGCGCGCCATCGATCGCGGCGATCGCTGAATCGCTGATCTGGTTCACGGCGGCGCTGATGCCGACCGCGATGTTGACGAAGCTCTCGGAGTCGCCGGCTGCGATCGCGAGGGCGTAGCCGCCGGCGTCGGCGGTGATCGCGGCGTTATCGGTCGCGGTCAGCTTGACCGATCCGTTGCCTGACTTCACCTCCCCGCCTGAGGGGAGGACGTTGTTGGTGATGTAGGCCCGGGTGTCGACGCTCACCGTGTTGCCGGAGCCGGCGCCCGCGAGGGCGAGCGTGAGCCCGTCCTCCGAGCCGCCGCTCGGGCCACCGGGCGAGCCGACCGTCGAGATGCCTGCCGCGCCGCCGATCGTCAGCGCCTGGATGGTCGGGTTTGAGGTTGCTCTGAGCGTCACGTCGCCCTGCGAGGAGACCTCGGAGTTGTCGATGTGGGCATACACGGTACCCTTGATCGCGTTGATCCCCACCGAGGCCCCGACCGTCGCTTGGGCGTTGCCGCCCTGGGCCAGCGCCAGCGAGACCCCGCCGCCGTCCGCCGTGATCCCTGAGCTGTCCGTCGCCTCGATGTCGACGTTGCCCGTGGCAAGGGCACTGGACAGTCTCCCCGTGATGGTTGAGTCCTGGACGGAGGCGTCGATCTGGCTTTGAATAAGATTCACCGAGACCATGCCGTCCAGGGCGGCTGTGTTCTGGCCCTTGAGGAGGCCGACTGAGACGGCGATCGCGAGGATCTGGGGCTGGCCTGACGGGGAGGCGGCGTCGGCCGTGACCGACAGGTTGCCAGCATCGTGCGCCACCTTCGAGTCCAGAATGTAGGCCTTGGTCTGTGCGGGCTGGTTCGCCTGGCCCGGCTCAAAACCGATCAGATTGACGGCGACCGCGACGCCGAATGCCTTGTTGTTGCTGAACTCGCCGGCGCCGGCAATCGCTACGATCTCCGCCTCCTCGTTCGCTGCGACCTGCGAGTCGCCATACAGGGTCACTGTGGCGTTCTGGACGTAGGCCTCGGTATCGGGTTCCTCGAAATTGATCGAGACCGAGCCGGCGACGGCGGTGTTCGACCCGTTCCCCCCGGAGGCCGCCGGGGCCGAAGTGCCGTCGGCACCCAGGGTCAGCGAGCCGATATAGCCGCCGTGATCGGCCGTCACGTCGAGCTGGGCCGTGTTGACCGTGGCGTTTTGGAGGTACGCCTTGGTGGTGTCGGCGATCTCGTTGAAGCCCACCGCCCCGGCGATCGCGGTGTTGCTCGAGCTCGCATTGGTCTGCGATTGGGACAGGGCGAAGCCACCGGCCACGCTCACTACGATCGTCCGCGTCGCCGCATTGATGTCAAACGAGATCGGAATGAACGTCTGGGTGCCGGTGGCCTGCGAGAAGTTCAAGGCGATGGCCTGGCCCGCCCCGGCTTGCGCCAGCGAAGAGGCCAGCTCGATCTGGTTGGTGCCGACGTTGATGACGTAATACGTCTGGCCGCTCGTGAGCCCGCCGATCGCCGCCGCGCCAGCCGTGTACTCCACCACCTGACCGGTCTGGAGCCGGTGCGCGTTGGTGAAGGTCAGGACTGTTGCCTCGACTGACGAAGGAGTGAACGACAGCGGCACAGCCGTGGCCGGCGCGGTGGGTGTGATTGACTGCACCCCGTTGGCGTGCGAGGCGTCGAGCTTTTGTGCAACGCTATTGGCGGCGTTGTCCGCCGTTGTGGCCAGCTCGATGTCGTACGGGTCGATCGAAATTACGTAGTATGTGTCGCCACTGGTTAGCCCGCCGATCGGTAAGCCGAGCGCGCGGTAGACGACCGGCGTTCCCGTCGCCAGTCCGGTCGGCTGGGAGAAGTGGATCACCGTCGTCGGCTGCTGGTTCGGATCAAGCGACAGGGCGCGACGTGCGTCGGAGTCGTAAACGTCCCGGCGTCGTTGACGTAAGCCTCGGTATCGCTTTGTAGCAGGTTGACGGATGCGGCACCGGAAAGGCCGAAACCGCTCTGCCCCGTGATTGGGTTCGTGAGTCCGAGCTGATTGTAATTGAACCAGCCCGTCTGGATCTGCTGGGCCAGGGGGAGTGGATTGCTGTTACTCTTGACCTGGCCCTCGGACGGCGAGATCGTTGCCGCGGAATAGGTGAGAGTGCCGACCTGGCCTTCGTCAGTGGCATTGACGGCCAACGACGAGATATCAAAACTCCCCAGCTTGGTCGGTGTCGACGTGCTGCCGATCAGAGCTAGGGTAGTTCGGTTGAGGTTGTTGACCGCGATCGCAAACCCGACGCCGATGTGGTTCCCCGTGACAGCGCCCCCGGTGACGCCCACGAGTATCGTGTTGTCATCGGCTTCGACGTTTACCGCCCCGCCTTGGACGGGTGCGCCGTTGGGGTTGGTGCCGCCGTTGACCGTCACGCCGTCTTGGATCTGGGCCCTGGTCTGGCTCGTCACGTCGTACCAGGAGACCATGCCGGCAACACCAATGTTTCCGCCGACTGTCACCAGACTGCACCAGCGAGAAGGCAATCATCGTCTGATCGGCGTCGACGTTGAGCGCGCCCGCGGAGCCGATGCCGATCTTGGCGCCGCTGTCGATCGTGGCGTACGTGTGATTACTGAGTAAGTCGGCAAACACCGAGGCTCCGATGGCGTTTTGGCCCTTGGTGTCGCCGTAGAGGTCCAGGACATTTCCGCTGCGGATGTTTTCCTCTAGCGACCATGGCGTTAAATTGAGGTCGAAAGAACCGGCTTCGGCCGCGTTATCGTACTGCGTCGAGGCCTGGACGGTGACCGACTGCGACCCGCTCCTGAACGACATGCCCCGGCCCGGTCCCAGCGCGTTCGGATCGCTGACTTTCTGGTTAATACTGGCGGCACCGATCGTGGCGTCTGTGTCGTTATCATAACTGGAATATCTGTATATTACCGCCTATCGCCGTCGAGGATTCACCCTTGGGTTCGACCTTGGCGCTGGCCTGGTTGTTGAAGATGTCCGTGCCCAGTCCGAGCATGCTGTCGGTGAGGAAGTTAGTGACGAAGTTCCCCAGATTGTAGGAAGGATTGGCGGAGTCATAGAGGATGTCGCCCTCCACGCCGTTGACTGTTGTCGGGACCTCAAATGGGACCATGGTGGCAGCGGTGACGGTGATCGTACCGGCGGCATCGACCTGGGCGCCGCTGTCGATCGACGCGTGAACCGTCGGGTCGTAGTGGCCGATGCCGAGCGCCAGGGCACCCGCGAGGCCCGGGTTGTTGCTCCCGCCATCCTGGCCGGTGAGTCCGGCCGTCACCCCGCTGTCGACTGTCTGCGTCAGGCCCGCCGCCACCGTGACGCCCGACGCCGACTCGATCACGGCGTCGCCGCCGACCTCGGCCGTGACGTTGTCCACTGGCACGTCCTGGACGAAGACAGCGCCGACTAGCGAGAAGTTGGGAGTCGCCCCCGTGCCGCCCGGGATCGAATTGGCAACGGTGTTCCAAAACGTCGAGCCAGCCCCAAAGATCGCGGTATTGGTCTGCGGGGCCACTAGCTCAGGCTTGAGGACATAGTCCTGCCACGCTGGGGTGCCCCCGACCCCGCTGCTGACGAACGAGCTCTCGGAGTCGGTCAGCGTCGCCATGATGTTGACGCCGGGGTTCTCCACAGGAGTCAGGGTGGTAGGCGAGGAGGTGAAGGGACTCGGGAACGACATCACCGAAGTGTTGATGCCCCCGAACTGCGTGACCACCGGCGGCGCGTATCCAGGGCGCGAAACGGGACCGTGTAATTGATGTTCGTGGTCGTTGGACGCGAGGTCAGGGGAAAGATCGAAACGGGGTGCACCGCCGTGGCGTTTTGGTACGTGCTGGCGAGCGCGATCACGCCGGGTGTGTTCGTCGTGATCACATAGTACACGGTGTCCGGCGTCAGCCCGGTGATTCCGGCGTCGGAGGGGGGCGACACCGGCCCGAGGTACACGAAGGGGTCGCCCGTCTTCAATCCGGGATCGAAGGGTGTGCTGGGATCTTCCGGGTTGTCGAACGTGATCGTGGCTGAGGAGACCGACACGTTATCGCTGGTGGGCGTCCCGAACATTACACTCGTCGTCGTCCCCGAGGCGAGCGACACCGGCACGATGTTGCCGCTGCTATCGACGAGCTGGACCATGCCGGGGTGATTGACCCGATCGGGGAGCGTGATGCGATAGATATTGCCCGGAGTCAGGCCGTTGATTCCCTGGCTGCCGGCGGCCGGTCCTTCGTAGACCAAGGGTTGGTTGGTGGCGAACCCTGCGTCGAAACCGAAGTCGATCGTCTCTCCGATCGTGTCGACAGTTACGGGAAACGTGCCGACCGCAGGCGGGTTGCCGACTCGAACGCTGTCGATAGCGGCGGCAGTCGCGTCCTCGCCGCTAGCTGCCACCGCGGCCCCCGCCTGAGCGGCGGCGATCGCCTGGGCCGCGCCGGCCGTGGTCAGCCGCATCAACCGCGGGTTGGCAGCGTCCTGGATCACGAAATAGGTCGTGCCATCGGTCAGGTTGGCGACGGCCGTGCCCAGCGCCCCGTAGTAGATGAGGGGTGTGCCACTCTTGAGATCCTTACTCACGTCGGCGTAGTTGAAGCCGAGGTCGATCGTGCTGGTACTGGAGTCGATCGAGACCGTTGGGTCGAAGACGAGAGAAAGGTTGCCGTTGGAACCTCCCGCGCTCGAGCCAATCGGCAACACGATCCCCGACTGGGCGTCACTGTTCGAATCGGCAAGCTGGATCACGTTTGGGTTGTTGGGGTCAGGGATGGCCCAGTAGCGAACGCCGTCGTTCATGCCGGCGATCTCACTCCCCTGGTAGATAAAGCTATCGCCCAGCTGGAAACCCGCGTCGAAGTCAAACTGAATCGAGTTAGCCGGCCCGCCCTTAGGATTGACGGTCACCTGCAACTTTTGCCGGAAACCCTGGAACTCCGGGTCGAGGTTGAGCGGGATGAACTGTCCATTCTGCGCTTCACCCACGCTCCGCGCGAGCTGGAGGGTATCGGGGCTGTCCTTGTTGATGATCGCGTAGTACGTTCCATCGGTCAGCCCGCCGATCATCTGCCCCGTCGCGGACTTGTACGTCAGCGGTTCGCCGGTAAAGAAGCCAGGGTTGGAATCGAACCGGATCGTGCCGTCAGTTTCGTTGACGTCGGAGACGGGCACCATGGTCGAGCCACCGCTCAGGGTGGGATACTGCTGGAAGTGGATGAAATACCCGTTCTCGGCATCCTGCGAGGTCGCCGCGAGCTGAATCTCGTTGGTGAGGTCGGTGGGAACGATGATGTAGTAAGTGTAGCCGGACACCAGGCCGCCGATCGCGCCGTTATCGCCGCTGGAGTAGACGTAGGGCTGTCGGGTCTGGAGGCCATTCATTTCCGCCGCGGGGACCCGAAACGCGCTCTTTGCGAAGTCGACATCGTTGATGGGGTCAAGCTGCAATTGCGACGCGACGGTGGCCGCGCCCGAGCTCGTCGTCCCGTCGTCATAGGCCTTGATCGTGTTCTCGGTGATGTTGACGCCGACGGCGACCCCGGCGATCCCGCTGACATAGGTCGTGGTCGAGGGCTGCGATGTGTTCGAGCCGTTGCCGCTCGCCGTAAGGTTGACGTTGTCCGCGGCCCGAATGGTCGCGCCTTTCGAGATTGTGGCCTGCGCCGTTTGGTTGACCACGCCGATGGCCAGCGCGACCGCGATGTCGTTCGGGTTGGCGGGGGCGGAGCCGTTTTGAGTGACGCGCGCGGTGGCGGTGGCCGTGGTGTTGGCCGTCGAACCGACGGTGACGCTCCCACTGGTCGACTGAATCATAGCGCCCGGGTCGACATTCGTCTCGGCGTCGGTCGTCCCCATCATGAACGCCACTGACGCGCCGAACTGCGTACCCCGCGAGTAGATCGCTTGCCCCTCGGCGTCGGCCGTGCTCGTGGCCGCCACCGTGACGTCGCCGCTGCCAACAATCTGGGTGTACTGGCCGACCGTGACCGTCGAGGCGGCGTCCCGGTAATTGATCGACACCGGCAGCGTCGCCACGTTGAGCCCGGGCAGCAGGTTCGATGCTTGCAGCACGGAGTCGAGCGCCGAATTGACCCACGGTCCCCACGACGCGAACTGGTCGGTGCTGGTCTCATCCGTCAACCCGTTAGCCAGCGTCTGCACCAGAGGTTGGTCGCCTGAAGTCGCTTCGATATCGATCGTCCCTCCCTCGACCATGGTCGAGGCACCGCTCGTCGTACCGTCCACGAAATCGACGGTCGCCTGCCGCACGACGTCGCCGATCGTCGGAAAGCTCAGGCCGTCGAGCACATTGTTCGTGTTCGTGGCCGTGAGTGTGATCGACCCGGGCTGGCCTCCTTCCGTGGCCTGGGCGAGCAGCTCGGAGCCGGAGTCCACAGTGATCTGGGGCGTGTTGAAGCCGATGTTCAGGAACGGGTTGTTGGCATCGGGGTTAGCCACTGTCACACTGAGTGCGCCGGAGTTGCCCTGCGAGACGCCGGTCAGGTAAGTGGTGGCGCCGCCCAGGTTCCGGGTCGAGACCGTCACGCCGGCCCCAGCGACGGTTCCGAAAGTGACGTTCGTGAAACCGGAGGCTGTGAAATCACCGCCTTGGGTGTCGACCGTCGACTGGATCGCCAGGAGCTGGTTGGAAGATCCCAAGGACGCGGCCTGCAGAGTAAGCGAATGGCCGTAGGTTGAGATCCCCTCGAGGAAAACCCCGCCGCTGCTGCCGCCGTCGCTGCTTGCAATCTGAGTGTTGATCGTGATGTCTTGGGTCGAACTCAAAGTCTGCAAGTCGAGTGAGCTACCGCCCAGGTTCGTGGAGAAGGCGGACGTCTGGTCATGCCATTCGAGCAGCCCGCGGGAGCTCGTCGCCAGGTAGAGCTCGTCGGAGAGGCTCAGGGAGGTGAAGTTCAAGATGGGACCGGTCTTCCCGCTCGAGAGCGACACGTTGATCGAGAGCAGCGTCCGATCCTCGAGGTTCTCGAAATGCAGGTAGCGCGCCCGCCAAGACGACCGCCGTGCGCCTCGCTTCCCTCCGGCGCCGACCTTCGGCTTGCTGGACGACAACCAACTCGACTTCGATTTGCTGGACATCCCGGTGCTCCTTCGCTCGTTCAACGTGTCGGGTTTCTCGGGAAAGCGCGCGGAGTCTCCTCGGCCGTCCACAGGGGCGGCTCGGAGCATCTCGTTTTAGCGGACCGGTCTCGGGGGCCGCAGCCATGCTGGCACAATGGCGGTGCTAGTAAGCCCGGGGGCACATCCTCGAGCAGGGTCCTGGGCATGGGGGAATCGTCTGGGAGCGTTTTCGCCGGCCGTCGCGACGAACCGCCACTACTTCCTCACCTGCGCGGTGAGGGCGTTTCGGGACAGGTTTTTTGAGAAGGGACACTTCTTTACGAAAAGCGAGCAAAATCGACCGGCGTCCGCCGCGAAACGAGCGATGCGTCCCGCGCACTCGCCGGCGGGCGGTGGCCGGCAGTGCAGAGCGGGGCGGTATGATGGGGTCAACGGGCGAACGGGTCCGCGGGGAAAGCGACGTCGAGCAGGAACGCCTCGGCCCCGTCGACGCCCAGGCCCCGGATGGTCATCGAGCGCCTCGATGGCCACGTCATGGGTCGCCTCGTCGGCCAGGTCGCTCGCGAGCCGCCCGAAGGCGCGGTCGCAATCGCTCCGGGCCTCGTCGAGCCGGCCCAGGTGATGGCGGGCCAGGGCCAGCAGGAAGTCGTCGAGGGCCGACGCGTCGGGCCGCGCCGCGGCCCGGGCCAGCACGGCGGCGGCCGACGCCCAGTCGCCGAGGAGGATAGTAGGCCGCCCCGAGCCGCGTCAGGCCGCTCCGCTCGCGCATCGGCCTTGATCGTCAGCAAGGCTCGGCTCAAAGAACGGGAACGGCCGGTCCGTGACCGACAGGCGGAACCGGCCCAGCGTGTGATACGGAGCCATACTCGACTCCAGAGACCAGTTCCACGCGCAACCGCATGCCGGGCACTGGGCCCGATCGGTCGCGCGGCCTGGAAGACGGCCCGATGTGGTCCGGCCGACGCGCGGCCAGATCGACCAGTACGCTGATCGGGTCCGCGTCGATGGCCCCGCTCACGCCCGGGAAGGTCGACGCGATCCGAATAGTCGGCGCGGGCCCGGGTCAGGTCGACCGGGATCGGGTCGGACGACCGGGCGACGGTGCTCAGGCGGATCGACGTCGAGGTGGAAGTTGCCGTCGGGGCTTCGCCCTGCCCGGGCCCGTTGCCCGGCAGGCTCGGGTCGGGAGGGCCTCGAGCCGCAAGCCGGTGATCCCGGACAGATCGGCTCGTGGCCTCGACTGTGTAAGTGTCGACGGCGGGATTCGGGCCGCCGGCCAGGACCGAGCCGTCGGGCAGCCGGGTCAGCGTGGCGCCCGCGGCGGAGGTCATCACGTCGGGCCGGAGGACGGTCCAGCCCGCCGAGTCGTCGGCCTCCGGGAGCAGCTCGGCCAGGGCCGCGGCGGCCGCCTCGTCGTCGGGCGGCGAGGAGAGCCGTCGCTCGCAGAGGGACCGGGCCTGCGCCAGGACCGTCGCCGACTCCTCCGTCCAGCCGATGCGCCCGAGCCACCGGCCGAGGTCGATCCAGCGCCCGGGGTCGTCGGGCAGGGCCTCCATGGCCCGCGTCAGGGCGTCCCGTGCCTCTTGCAGAGTCGCCGCGGCGATAGAGCCACGCGGCGTGCTCGATCCAGGGGGACGCATCGCGGCCCGTGATGTCGCGGGCCTGCGCCGTGGCGGCCATCGGCGGCCTGCGATGTCGCCCCGCTCGGCCAGGGCGCGGCTGCGGCGCAGCCAGCCGGCGAGGTCGCCGGCCTCGGGCTCGACCGCCAGGCCCGATGCCGGCCCGAGGTCCCAGAGGTTCAGCGAATCCCGGCGAAGCGTTGGCCGGCGATCCGGGAGCCGTCGGGGCTGAAGGCCAACCGGGGCGTGAAGCCGCCCCCGCCGATGGGCGGGCCGAAGCTCGCGGAGCACCAGCACTTCGTCGCCGGTCCGGGCGTCGGCGAGGTGGACGTTGCCGTCGTAGCCCAGCGCCGCCAGCCGCTTCCCGTCCGGGGTGAACGCGACGCAACTGACGCCCTCCGGCCCCGGATGGCGTGATCAGTGTGCCCGCGGCGAGGTCCCACAGGTGGACCTTCGCCTCCTCCGACGAATCCGCGACGGCGATGCCGGACCCCGTCCGGGTGGAACGCGAGGGACTTGACCAGACCCACGCGGTCCAGGGCCCCCAGCACGGCCCCCGTCTCCGCGTCCCAGGCGGTGACCCAGCCCGGGCCCCTCCATGGGCCCCGCGCCCGCCGCGAGCCTGCGGCCGTCGCCGCTGAAGGCGAGGGCCTCGACCGGGCCCGGCCCCGCCTCGAAGGTCCGGATCGCCCGGCCCGAGGCCAGGTGCCAGAGGGTCACGATCGGCCGCCCCTTCGGCCCGCCGGCGCCGCGGACGCCAGCGACCGGCCGTCGGGGCCGAACGCGACGGCCGTGACCGGCCCGCCCGATCCCCGCAGCGTGGCGACCGGCCGCCCGAGGGCGACGTCCCAGACCCCGACGACCGTCGGGTCCCGTCGCGTCGGCGCCGCCAGCCGTCTGCCGTCGGGACTGAAGGCGAAGTCTCCGCGGGGCCAGCGGCGGGAGTTCGTCACGGGGAGCAGCTCGATTCGCCCCATCGGTGCCGATCGACCGGGTCCGCGGAGGTCAGCAAGCCGCCGTTCCTCCAGTCGATCGCCGAGGACCCGCAGGCCCTCGCGATCGAACGTCAGGGCCGCGATCTGCCCGGGCCAGCCCGGACGCTTGCCGGCCGCGCGGATCGCGGGCCGGGT
Source organism: uncultured Isosphaeraceae bacterium (assembly GCA_963850935.1). Lineage (GTDB taxonomy): Bacteria > Planctomycetota > Planctomycetia > Isosphaerales > Isosphaeraceae > CAWFRS01. Next base: position 119,888 of record CAWKNT010000016.1, on the reverse strand, counting down.
CGAAGACCTTGACTCCGCCCATCCCCCAGCCGGCGGCGTAGAGCCGGCGGCCATCGGGGCTGAACGCCAGGCCGTTGACCTGCGTGGCCCCGGTGAACAGGGCGGCGTGCTGCCGGCCATCCGCCGCGTCGAACACCCGCACGACCTCCTCCTCGCCGCCCGTCGCCACCCGGGTGCCGTCGGGGCTGAAGGCGATCGAATCCAGCACCGCGTGGTTGTCGACCTGGAACACCCTCTCGCCGCTCGTGGCGTCGCAGACCGTCAGCCGGCACCGACGCGAGCCGCCGTCGGCGACCGTCCAGGCGGCGGCCAGCCGGCGGCTGTCGGGCGACCAGCAGAGCGCGTGGACCCAGCCCCGTTGCCTGAGGACGGGCTCTCGCGAGCCGCTCGGCCCGGGCATCCCAGGGGCGGACCTCCAGCCCGAGGTCACCGACCAGGCCCAGGGCGATCCGGGTCCCGTCCGGGCTCCAGGCCACGGATCGGGCTTTCTGCGCGATCCGGGCCGTCTCTCGCCCGGTCTCGGGATCCCAGATGCGGACGGGGCCGTCCTCCGATGGCACTGGCGAGCCGCCGGCCGTCCGGGCTCCAGCTCAGCCGCACCTCGTGAGGACTCGCCCTCGAGGCTCACGCTGATGGTCCTGAGCTGCCGCCCGCTGCCGGTGTCCCAGACCCGGATCGTCCCCTCTTCACCGATGGTCGCCAGGCGCTTCCCGTCGGGCCGGAAGGCGACGGCCTGAACGAGCAAGCTGGTGCCCGGCCAGCTCGTGCCGGACCCGGCCATCAGGCAGGCTGATCAGGTAGGCCGGGACGGGCGGAGACTCGCCGGCGGTTCACGGCGATCGGGGTCCCAGCAGCCGACCGCCAGGAGGCGGCCGTCGGGGCTCACGGCGACGCAACGGGACTGGGCGGCGGTGGGCAGGGCGAGGGTCCTCAGCTCGGGGTTGCACCACTGGTCGAGGTAGGACCACTCCCAGCCGCGGCGGTCGGGCTCGCCGGGCCCGGGGCGGCACTGGTCCAGCAGGCCGCGGGCCGTGGCGGCGTCGAACAGGCGGAGGGCGCCCTCGGCCTGGCCGATCCGGGCGATGTAGAGGTGCTGCTCGGCCCGCTCGCGCTGGCGGTCGGCCTCGGCGTGCTGGGCCGTCGGACAGCCAGCCTCGCGCCGCGCTGCGCTTCTCGCCGCTCGCGTTCGTTCACTTCGGCGAGCGCCGCCATCCGCCGGGCGACGAGCACCGAGGCGATCGTCGCCACCGAGCAGCACCGCCGTCAGCACCCCGCCGAGGACCGCGATGGCCGGGTTGCGCCGGGCCCAGCGGGCGTATCGCTCCGGGGCACCGGCCCGCCGCGCCAGGATCGGCTCGTCGTCGAGGAACCGCCGCAGGTCCTCGGCCATCGCCTCGGCCGTCGCGTAGCGGTCGCCCGGGTCCTTCTCGATCGCCTTGAGGACGATCGTCTCCAGGTCGCGGGGGATGCGCGGGTCGATCGACCGCGGCCGGGGCGGCTCGACGGTCTTGATCTGCTCGGAGAGCGCCAGGCGGTCGGGCGAGTCGAAGGCCGGCCGCAGCACCAGCAGCTCGTAGAGGGTCAGGCCCAGGGAGTAGAGGTCGGCCCGGGCGTCCCCCTGGCCGCGGAACCGCTCGGGGGCCATGTAGCGGAGCGTGCCCAGGATGTCGCCGGTCCTGGTCAGTTCGTCGTCGTCGACCTTGGCCAGGCCGAAGTCGCTGACCCAGACGACGCCCTCGGTGTCGAGCAGGAGGTTCGACGGCTTGATGTCGCGGTGGAGGATGCCGCGGGCGTGGGCGTAGGCCAGGGCCGAGGCCACCTGCCGGCCGATGTGCGCCACGCCGCGGTGGAACGCCCGGTGCCGCGATTCGACCGACGAGAGCTGGGCCCCGCCCGGCATCACGGCCGAGGTGTCCGCCGGCGGCCGAGGGGACCGGTCCGGACGGCGCCGGGCCGCCCGGGCCGTGCGGGGGCTCACCGGCGGTCGGCACGACCGTCGGGCCCCGCTCGAACCGGCCCGTCAGCAGCGATCGGGCCACCCCGAGCTCTCGCGGCGATCCCGCGCGTGCCCGAGTCGTCCGGCCGGGTCTCCTCGTGGCCGGCCGCGGCCGGCCGCTGGCCGCGCCCCGCGAGGCGATCGGCCCCGCAGCCGCCGCAGCTCGTCGATGACCGAGTCCAGGCTCTGGCCCTGGATGAACTGCATCGCGTAGTAGCGGACCTCGCCGTCCTGGCCCACCTCGAAGACCGGCACGATGTTGGTGTGGTGCAGCCGGGCCGAGGCGCGGGCCTCGCGGCGGAACCGCTCCAGCGTCGTGCGGTCCCTGGCCGACCTGCCAGGGCAGGACCTTCAGGGCCACGCGGCGGCCGAGCGAGACCTGCTCGGCCTCGTAGACCACCCCCATGCCGCCGCGGCCGATCTCGCGGAGGATCCGGTAGTCGCCCACCTGCGACAGCGGCGGTACCGGCGTCGGGCCTGCTCCGCCTCGTCCCGGTCCTGGCAGATCTCCTCGCCTGCTCGACCTTGACCAGCGCCGGGAACAGCTCGCGGATCTCGTCGGCCAGCTCGGGGTAGCGGTCGGTGTACTCCTTCAGCGCGGCCGCTCGCCGCGCCGGAAGCGGGCGGCGAACTCGTCGGCGAGCTGATCGAGCAGGTCGTACGCTTCGCGAGTCGTCGATCGACATCGATCAAGATGCCCTCCAGGCCGCCCGGCCGCGCCGCCAGGATCGCCTTGAGCCGCTTGAGGGCCCGGATGTACCGCTTCGCCCCGGCCTCCTCGCTGATCCCCAGGACCTGCGCCGTCTCGGCCCGGCTGAGCTGCTCGAAGTGTCGCAGGGCGACCACCTCGCGGTCAAGGGGGTCGAGCGCGTTGAGGGCCTCCTGGACCCGGAGCACCAGCTCGGCCCGGACCGCCGCGTGGGAGGGCGACGTGAGCCGGCCCAGCAGCATCGAGGCCAGCGCGGCCGAGCTGGCCTGGGGCAAGGGGTCGCGGTAGAGCGAGACCTCCTGGGCCGCGTCCCGCATCTTGGTGCCCAGGTGGCGGCGGTGGCAGATCGCCAGCCGCTCGCCCACGACCAGCCGCAACCAGAGGAACGCCGGCAGCTCCGAGCCCTGGAGGTAGCTGTCCAGGCGGGCCGCGGCGTCGAGGAAGGCGTCCTGGAGCACGTCGGAGGCGTCGACCCGGCCCTGGAGCCGTGCATCCATGCGCAGCTCGACCATGCGGCGCAGCCGATTCGCGGTAGCGCTGGAACAGGTCCGTCAGCGCCTGGCGGTCGCCGCCGCGGAGCCGCTCGACGAGATGGACGGTATCGCTCGGATCGTTCGCCATGATAGTCCCCGTACCCTCTTACCTGCGCGGCGCCGCAATTGCGGGACAAACTCCGTGCCGTTTGCTGGCCGGGGACAGCTTATTGAGAACGAAAATCAGGCACTACGCCGCGTAGAGCACTCCCATGCCTTCGTATTCACAACGACGCAGACACGACCAACCGCCGTCTATGCCGAGCCGGACATGGAACCGGCGCGATAGAGCCGGAACGGTTCGGTAGACGATCGCACAACAGCATAACGAACGCAACCGGCCGGGCGCCATCGAGGCCCGGCCGTTCATTACGGCTCCCACCAGCCGCAAAGGGACAAAAGGGCTCGCCAGAGAACTGCTGACGATCTTTCAGTGTCAACTGCGGGCACGCCTTCGACTTCGCAATTCTAAACATCGGCAAATCGACTACGTTGGTGATGACAATGTTGGTTAAATGGATAAATCGGGTCGATCTTTGGCGATCTATCTTCCCGACGACTCCATTCGTAGGATATGATTGAAACGACGGTGGAATGCCGACACCAGGAGTTAGAGGAAGGGGCGGGGATGTCGTTAGCAACTTATCAAACTCACACGATTGCCGCCGCGCAGAGCGCTTTTGAGCGACTTGAACTTGCCCGCGAACTGTTCCAGCAGTTCCACGCGCAGTGTTTCTGGCATTCGCCACGCGATTTAGTTATCACCGAGGAACGCGTCGCTTTCGTGGCGAAGGGTTTGCGCGAAAACGGGGGGCGTCTCGGCTTTATGCTCGCCGGGAAACTCCGGCCCAATGCTTTTATCGAGCAAGCACGGGATGCCGCTGACGGACTTTCAAAAGAACGTGGCCCGCGTGATCGCGGCGAATCGCAAGCCCGATAGCCATATCGCGGGCGGCGCCGTCATCAACCGCGGGGACGGGGCGGCTCGCATTTCCGACGACCTCGACATTTTTCATGACACGCTGACGATCAACCAAAACGCAGCCGAGATCGTGAACGCCAGCGCCGACGCCGACGAGAAGTTGCTGAAGGAAGCAGGATACTCAGTCGATTGGCTCCTTCGCCAGGGCGCCATCGTAAAGGCGGTCGTCAGCCGGGGAAACGATCATGTCCGGCTCGAATGGACGAGCGACACTGCTTGCCGATTTTTCCCTGCCCAAAAAGACGACGAATTCGGGTACTGCCTGCACCCGGCCGACCTGGCGGTAAACAAAGTGCTCGCTCTCGCCGACCGTTCCGAAATACGGGACTTCTTGGACATCCTTCATTTTGACAAACGATACTTGTCTCTTGGCGCTATCATATGGGCAGCCTGTGGCAAAGACGAAGGATACACCCCTTCTCTAATCATGAAGATGACAAATCGCCATTCGAGCTATCGGGAGACCGACTTGAGCAACGAAAACCTCGTTCGCCAAGTAGATCTCAAGGTGTTGAAAAAGCAATGGATCGCGGCAAGAGATCGCGCGGAGACGCTATTTTCTGAATTGCCCGGAGAAGAACTTGGTTGCCTCTATCTCGACCAAAAGAACGAGCCCGTCACACCCGATCCAAAGAGCTCTGAATTCCCCGAGTTGATCCGCCACAGAATCAGCCCTCGCGGCTCTTGGCCCAAGTCCTCGTGAGATCGCCGCCTCGCAACCATTGACAGCCGCACATCCGAGTCTCCGGCAAACCCGCTCCAAACCTGTCAGCCACGGGTTACTGCCAACTGGGTGACTACCAATTCCGAACGGGGTGAGCGTCCAGAACCGTCGTTCGACTGATTGCCCTATTGGCAGCCCCAAGAAGCGACGGTGACAGCCGGAGACGGACGCGAACGTCGCGATGCGCTCGGAAGCGGTCAACCACCCGCGAAACACTGGCGGTGGAACTCGACTTCCTTCGTGTCGCAATTTTGTATTATGAAGTACACGGAGCCGGCAGGGACCGTCACCTTCCCCTCAGAGGAACCAACCGCCAATCGAACGTGACAATCGCATCGCATTCGCCTCGACTTATTGGGTCGCGAATCGAATTTGTCGGAGCAGAGCAGCCAATCACGACGAGCTCAGCGCGCTGCTCACCGTGCTGAATGTGCCGCTGACGGTACTGTGAAGATTAGTGATGACCGTGATCAGCGCAACCACGATCAGACCCACCAAAACCGCATATTCGACGGCTGTTGGACCATCCTCGTCTGCCAGAAACTGTCGAACGCGGGAGATAACCTTGCTCATGACTCGTTCTTTCATGAAGAAACACGGAAAACCGAAGCGCGCGGCAAAGTTCGCTTGGCCCGGCCACGACAACTGCATTTGGAACTTAGTTCAACCAGCGACGGTTTGTCAAAACGCGCTCATTCAGTGGATCCGTTTTTGACCATCGCTATCTCATTACCAGCTTTGTTAAGGCTCACTTGATCCATGAACGTGCGGATCAAAAGTAGACCGCGCCCTCCGACACAGTTCAGGTCATCGGGTTGAACCGGCTGATCCACGACCGCCTCGGCGTATCCGGGGCCATCGTCGGCGATCTGAAATCGAGCCGCTGCACGGTCAACCTGAGCGTGCAGCCGGACTCGACGTGAACGGTAGGGCTCTTGGTTTCGTCGGCGAGAGGCCTCCGCGTAGAAAACACTCTCATCTTCGTGCCGCAAGTCGGACCCGACCTCTAGGTTGCCATGAAACAGTGCGTTTGTGAGCGCCTCCTGAAGGGCGACACACATCTGCATCAGGGAAGTTGGGTCCCAACTTCCTATGCCCTCGAGTTCTTCGTTCAGCATGGTCACAATTGGTATGATCGCGTCCGGATCATTATCGAGAACCAGCGTTGTTTCGCGCCGCACGAGGCTTTTAAGGACGCGACGTCGCTCTTGCCATTGTGCGGCAATCGCGAGAACCTTTCGGAGAGTGTGATCCAGGTCGCGCATTAGGTGTTGCTTGGGGATGTAATTGGCGGCGCCGGCCCGGAGCGCGTGCATGGCTACTTCTTCGCTTCCGTGGGCTGTCATGAGAATCACGGAGATCTGGGGATAGAGAGCCCGAACTTGCTGGACAAGCCCCAATCCATCCATTTCCGGCATGACGAGGTCAGTCAGAACAATCGAAGGCGACTCGCGATCGATGATCTCCAAGGCTTCGCGGCCGTCAGCGGCGAATAGTACCCCTATACCGTCCATGGATTTGAGAAGTTGGCCGACCAAGTGACGATCGAACCTGGAGTCGTCGACTACCAAAATTTTCGTTAGATCGCGGCGTGTTCTGGTAGTTTCCTGATCGTCGTCGACGTCGAACTCACACAACGCTGTGCTCATTAGGCATGCCTCCAAGACAATCATAGGTCATATCCGCTGACCTTGCGAAAAGACGCCGTTTGTTGGCATCTCGATCATCTCGTTGTCGTCCACCGCCTGTTCGGTCACGGAGTGAGTCACGGAGATTTCATGACGCCATCGACTTCGATGTGAAGTTAGTATCCCATGGCTCCGCTAAGCAACCTTGCGCTTGTCAGGCAGTCGCTTTTTTGACTACACTTGCACGTTCGTCTTGTGAAAAAGTCGCGGAATTTCATCCGGGCGGTCGAACCGTATTTGCCCCGGCACGTGATGGCGGCATAACGGATCGCTTTCGAGTCAAACGAGGGTAAGGTCAAGTCGATGGCAAAGGATGCGGCTGCAAAAGAGAAATCCGCCAAGACGGACAAGCCGGCCAAACCGGCCAAGCCGGAAAAGCAGGCCCAGCTAGGTGAAGAGAAGAGCAAAGCGAAAAAGGCGAAGCCCGCCGCCGAAAAGGGGGCTGAAAAGGCCGCAGAGGCGCCCAAAGAGGAAAAAGCCAAGCCCGCACCGCGGCCGCCCGCTGACCCTCGCCTCAAGGTACTCAAGAAGTTTTACGGCAAATTCCTCCCACGGGGCCCTCTGCGCGATAGGCACCGAACGTTGATGGTTCGGTGGAACTCCGGCGAAGATCATGGTGGGGTGAGCGTGGATGAACTGAAATCTCTTTACGAAGATTGGAAAGCCGCTCGCGCCAAACCTGCTCGCAAGGTCGCTGCTGCGCATTGAGTTGGGCCGCGGAGGTCATCAGGCGAAGTCGGTGGGGCTTTTCCAGCTACCGTACAGCCTGACTCCGACAGGCGCAGGCCCGAAGGCGCCAGGCTCGAAAGCCTGACCTACGAAGAAGACTGTGCGTTCCCGCTTCGTCAGCGGGATATCGCATCGCCACGCATTGGCGTATGAGCCATCCCCTCGCGGCGGTATCCGCCACTTACCGGGCGAACCTCCCGACCGCGGCGGCGATCGACCGAGCTGCCGATCGCTGTGTGTCGTCGTTGGTCGCTTCCACGACGTTCAGTGCTTGCGCATGGGCCGCGGCGGCATTGCCGTCATCCTGCTCAAGTACGGCGAGGCAGTAGCTGCGCTTCAAGAAGATCGGGCTCTGTGGCGATCGCCTGGCGATAGTAACGACGGGCGGCATCGAAATCGCCTTCGATCATGTAAGTTGTGCCGATTCGCGTATCGCGAAGACCCGGCCGCGGGGCCGACTGTGCGTTCTGCCACCAGGCGCGGCGCGGCTGGGTTCTCCGAGATGCAGCCGCAGAGCGGCGATACGATCGACGATCTCCCATGGCGCGTTCTGCGCTCCATAGGCCGCTTCGAGTACAGCCGCCGCACTTTCGGCCCGGCCCGAGGCAAGCTGGCTATTCACAATCTGATCCAGCTCACTCAGGTTGGCCCACGAAGTCGCCGGATTCGGGCCCATTTTCTGCAAAATCTCGGCGCGCGCCGGGCCAGTCATGGCCTGCAACTTGGTCTGATAGACGTTCTTGGGTTTAACCGCCGCAATCCGGTCCAAGACTGGTAAGGCAGCCTCGTTCATTAGCCTCACGTCAAATGCCCTTTTCAGTTCGATGAGCGTCGTGAAGTCGGTGGGCTCTAGCTCAAGTGCTCGCAGTAGCGCGTAGGTTGCGCGGACAATGGACAGATCAATAACTGGATCAAAGGGGCTGCGGAGTCGAGGGGTCGGCACGACCGTTGCGTCTCGGTTCTGCTCAATCTGGCCCAAGTTTTTCCAACCTTCGAACGAGTTGGGTTCTCGGCGCAAAATGCTTCGGGCATCGTCGAGGCCCAGCCAGACGAGCGGCCGGGCTTGCTCAGGTGCCGTTCTCGAAAGAGTCATCAAGTATTTGCGGTACGCGTTGGCCGAGGCGACCAGTTCGGCCATATTCTGCGCCGGGTTCGGGCGGGAGTCCGGTCGAAAATGCCGGGCCGAAAAATCGACAGCGTGAGCCTGGACGATCGAAACATACGAGTCGTGAACGAAAAGAGCGGCGATCGGGTCGAACCAAACGCAGCGCCAACGGTTACTTTGGAGCAACGTGGCTCCAATGGACGCGTTGTATTCGTGATCGGTCAGGATCACCGGACGCCCCATTTCGGCGAGTTCAACGTCCCATCCAGGCTTATCGTTCTGCAGGCGGCTGCTGAGCTCCATGTACCGTGTGAAGAGCTCAGGCCCCGCGACTTCCAGCCGAGGATCGGTGTAAACTTTGCGATCAGGACCGTGGTAATACTCGAAAAGCGACGCGTGTCCGTTGTGGAACGACAGGAACCGGTTGGGCATGTCCCGCTCGCCGGCAAATCGCGCGGCTGCATGGGGAAAAAAGAGCGGATCTTCGCCCAAGCTGATCACGCGCCCCTCGCCGGTCAGCCTGAAGAAGAGGCCGGAGCCGACCAACAAAATCAGCAAGAAAAGCGCCCCAAAAGCGACGAGACGGGGCACGGCATTGGTGGCAACTGATGGCACTTCGCCGATAGTTATCCGTCGGCGGCGGATGGCCGCCGCCCATTCGCCGAAATTCCAGGCTGTCACTGCACCGACCACTGCGGCGAACTGGTGGCTATTGCGTGTTGCCTGCAAACTCAGCATGCAAAAGGCGACGTAAAGCAAGATTCGGAATAGACTCAGCCGCCAGCTTGATGGTTGATCGACGACTATCGCGGTTCTTTGCCTGGTTTTTGCCGTCTTCATCCCGGCCGCTTTTGTGCGCCGCTTCTTTCCCGCCGCTTCAATCTGTCGAACGTCGCGAGTGACGACGTCGGTGCCGTTGGATGAGCTTGCTCCACTCGCCCCCAGCCGGACGCGCAAGAGCCAAATCATGGGAAGGACGAAGCTGAGCGCGCCTAGGAGTATCGTCAGCAGATGGAGTTGCATTGGCAGGTTGTACAGGCCCGCGCTCTTGAACACGTCGGAAATCGTCTTCCACTCGGCCATATCCAGAAAGTCAGGGATCGTCTTCAGCTCGGCGATATTCCGGGAGAAGATCGGATTTCGCATCGTTCCCGCGAGCTCGATCGGGTAGAGCGCTCCGGCAATGAAATAGGGATTGACCAGGCACGCACCACATGTCGCTAAGCTTGCGGAGAGCACAGTTCGCCACCATTTCCGTCTCTCAGCCCCAAAAAGCCCAAATCGCAGCGCCGCGTCGACCAACGCAAAACTGATAATGATCGGCCCGAGCACAAACAATCCGTGGGAATTAACCCAGGCGATTTGCACGAAGGGTAGCACCCACGAAAGGCGGGGAAACCGGTCCCAACGCAAAATGACAGCAAGGAAAACTGACAGGTAAAGCAGCGTGAGCGTTTCGGGGCGGACATACATCCGCCCACCGAGAACAAAAAGTGCGGGCAGCCATGCCAGCACCACGACCCAAACTGGCCATTCGCGTCGACGGGCCGAAATGAGCAAGAGCACCGCCATAGCAGTGATGGCGCACTTCGCCACGTTGAGCCCGACGACCCCACCCTGTTGATGAACCCAGCTAATCCCGATCTGGAAAAGCCAGTGGAGGTCGATCCACGGGACGCCTTCGCGCGTAAAGGTGAAGATGTCGGTTCGCGGTACTTGGCCGCTCTCTCGGATCAGATCGCCAGTCCGAAGGTGCCAGTAGATGTCGGCATCCTTGAGGGGAAAGGATCCGAGCAGACAGGTCAGGGTCAGGAAAAGAACGATCAAGCACACATCCGCGAGACGCGCGCCCCACAACGATGATGGCGGAGCCTCACCGCGACTGCCTACGCGTACCTTCGGCGGCGCTTCCTTTGTTTTCTCCATCGCTTCCGTCAGGCCTTCGGTCGACATCTGGCCACTCCGACGAACGTCGGCGAGCCGGAATCCGAACGCCGCTCGAGAGCCGTGGCTGCTTTGACGACTCGATGCGCGTTCCCTCATTCCGCTCGCTAGTTTATTTTCAATTTGCGCGGCTGATTCAACCAGCCCTAATCGGTTTCGGGCCTTAGACGCCGCGCTCTCGAATCGGCATGGTTCAAGGCGAGGCAAAACGTTATGGTCAGAAAATCGATCAACGACTTACACACGAACGAATCGAGATCGCTTCAAGAGGTCGCCGCCAGGTAAAGCACATTGCAGGTGATGCGATTCGGTCACGACTCCATGGAGGGTTCTCTCATGACGCTTTACTGGATCTACGATCTACCAAACTGGATATTAGGCATTCTGATCGTCGCGACCTTTGTCGGTTTGGCGCTCGCGGGGCTTTATATCAGCCGGCCGATTGTTGGCCGGCTCCTGAACCATTCGTCCCAGCATAACGATGTTGTGAGTTACTTTTTCGGCGGCATGGGCGTCTTCTACGGCTTGGCTGTCGGCTTGATCGCAGTTGCTACCTGGGAGAATTATACGGAGATCGATGGGATTGTCTCGACGGAGGCTGCGGCGGTCGCCAGTTTCTACCGCGATCTGGACGGCTATCCGCAGCCCCTGCGCGGGCAGCTCGAGGCAGAGATGCGCGACTACACCCGGACGGTTATCGAGGTCGAATGGCCTTCCCACAAAAAAGGCGTCGCGCTCGAGGATGGCGATGCGATTCTGGACCGTCTCGAGAACGTGTTGATGCAGTTCGAGCCGACCAAGGAACGCGAAAAAATATCTCACGCCGAGGTGTTGCGATCGTGGAACACAGTCATCGACCAGCGACGACTGCGGCTCCAGGCCGTTTCCACTGGTCTGCCGACCGCTCTCTGGGCGGTCGTCTTGATTGGGGCTTTACTCAACGGCCTCTTGACCTATCTATTCTGGGTGGAGAATCTTCAGCTCCACGCCAGCCTGGTTGCAATCCTGGCGGTCTTCATTGCGCTTCTGGTCTTTCTGACGGCGGCAATGGACAATCCGTTCCGGGGCGAGTTCAGCGTCTCATCGGAAGCATTCCAAACGATACTCGAAAAGGTCATGACTCCTGGCCAGTCCAATTCAGGCAAAGAATGAAGCGTGAAGTGCCTCCTCGAGGTCCACGCTTCCGGTGAGTAGACGCGGCTCGCGGCAGCTCATACGCTTGAGATCGACGTTTCGGACGGCCTGAAGTCCCTCGCAATAATCGTGCGCGACGGCTGTTGTTCCTCGCACTGCCTTCCGGAAGGTCCCAGGCATTTTCTCACCTTTGATTTGCCATGACGCCGGCCACGACGTCTTGGACGCGGCCGCTAAACTCTGTCAGTCCGCCCCAGCCGGCTTCGTCGGGGGCGTCAGCGCCAGGATCCAGATTCGAAATATCGCGGACCTGCCCGTTGTTTCGGGCAAAATAATAAACGCGGGCGTCTTTGTGTGATACGCGTTCGGCCAGTTGCCTCATGGATGGCGTGTGCTCCGCGTCAAACACATCCAGTAATTTGGCGGGATCGCTTCCGTGCTCCTGCAAGGTGCGCATGGCCCAGACGACATCCAAAACGTGCGGCGAGTGCGTGGAAAGACAGACACGATAGTCTCGTGAGAGCAGCTCCAGCACGAGCAGCAGTACTGCGGAAATGGCTTGTGGGTGCAGCCCCATCTCGAGCTCCTCGATCACGACCCATTCGATCTTGCCACGTTGCGCCACTTTGGTCGGGGGCAGAAGCCAGTAAAGCCCAAGCAGCAATGGAACGAAATCGCGCTGACCGGCCGACCACACCATGAATGGAAATGGCTTCCCATTGGGCTGGGTCAACACGAGCCGCTTCTGTGGGCCATACCGATCAACGCTGAGTCCCAGGCCGGCGAAGACAGTTTGATCCAGGACCTTGCGAAGCTCTGACTTCAATCGACCCTGCTGCGGAAATAGCGTCTTGCCTCGGCCCAACTCCGACTCCACGAGGACGCGGAGCTTCTCGCTAAAGTCGCGGACGACGAAAGGGTCGCCGGGACTGTAGTCCGTAAATGGACGCGGCCAACCTTTGCCCAGTGTCATGACACGCTGGGCAGGGATGAAGAATAACGATTCATCCTTGTTTGGTCGTTGGCGGCCAATCAGTTTTTCGAAATCGATCGCCTTGCCATCTACGGCGAGCGTGCTCTTGCCCTGCTTCCAGATACCGCTCATTCCTTCGCCAAAATAGCCGTCGAGAAACTCGTCCAGCCTTTTTTCCCAGTCAAGTCCGTATCGTTTCATCTCCGCGAGAACGCGTCCGCTATCAACCAACAGTTTGTGAAGTTGCAAGAGAATGCTCTTGCCCGTTGCCTGCGGTCCAACCAGGACAGTCAGGTCCCCGAACCGGATCTCAGCGTCAGTTATCTGCGCCACGTTCTGAACGCGAAGATCATGCGACATAACAGTTTCCGGACCTGGAGAGTCTCAAGACAATCGCCGACACCGAACTGTGCTCCAGCGTGCGAGATTCGCGGTTCCAAAACCCCTAGCGCTTCGTATATCACGACTGATCTTGGTTTAGCCTGTCGAGAGCACTTTGCCGCGACAGGGAGCGCACAGTTTCATGCCGGGTCGTCGTCCGCGTGATGGTACGGCGGTGGACAACCGTATGCTTGGTCCCCTTGCCGGTTGGTTTGGTCGGAGTTGTGGGCGCTGCCGCTTCCGTTCTGGCCGCTGCTACTCCCGGTCGAGCTTGGCGCGGTGAGGTTGGTCGATACGAGGTCGTTGACGATCGCAGCCCCCTTGGGCGACCCAAGACCCGTCGACGTGTTGGCGGTCGCACCTGCCGTCGAGAGGCCGGTCAACCCGGATCCAAATCCGAACCCGGATCCAAAACTGAAGTCGTGGGAAGGTCCGTCGAACGGCTCAAAACCACCGAACCAGAAGCCGCTGCCATACGGGGAATAGGAGCTCGCGCTGGTCACGGTGTTATAATCAGTCGACGCAGCGGCATAGAGCGCCGGCAAGGTCTGGCTCGGACCGTCAAGGCTCCCTTTGCCCACGAGCGCACGCCCCTGATCGGCGATCGCGATCAGCCCCGCCCACGCGGGGGCGCCCAGACTCGTACCCCCCACCACTTGCCAGCTCCCTTTCTTCGACCCCGGGGGTGTGGAATAGACCTCGACACCGGTACTCGGATCGCCGTCAAAGGCCACGTCAGGCGTGCTTCTCATTCCCGTCGTTTGCACGGCGTCTTGATAGCTGGGCTCCGGTTCGTACTGGCTATAGCCGCCGCCGCCAGAGGTCCAGACCGTCTCTGATCCGTAACCTCCCGAGTTGCCGAGGCTCAGCGTCGTCCCACCGACGGACAGGACATTCGGTGAGGCTGAGGGATATTCAACCGACGCGCTATCTCCGCTCGACGCGATGAAGGTGATTCCCGTGTGCCCCGCAGGGGTGGTGAAGTAGGAATCGTAGGAACCTTCATTCGCCATCTCGTCAAATCCCCAGCTCATCGAAATCGCCGCGACACCCGCGGTGTTTCGTGCCGTGTTTACCGCGTTTAAGAGGTTTCGTAGCTCCTGAGACTCCGAATTCGACGGAGCGGCCTCGACCACCAGGATATTGGCGCCGGGAGCGATCGCATGCGCCCATTCGACGTCCATCGACTCTTCGAGAGCCCAGCCGCTGTTGCTCTGGGTTCCGGCCTGGTCCACAACGGTAATACTCGGATTGGGCAGACCATACTGCGCGTCAAACGTCTTCAAGTCCGACTTGAGGTTCGGGTCGTGATACATCTCGATCAATGCGATCGTCTCACCGCTGCCGTTTCCTTTCACAGAGGAGCCCGTGGAGGACGTGAGGGTGATCGCGCTTAAGTCATAAGCACCGGTGATCTGGGCTGGCGTGTAACCTACTTCTGCAGCTGTCGCGAAAGTTGATAACAGACAGCGATCGTCAAGTATATCCAGATGCGGCCGAAGGCCGCGTTGGCGGTTTCGCATGAGTGACCATCTCCACTTGGTGCGCAATCCATTGCAAGGTCAACTGAAGCGATCGTGACGATTGGAACGGAGCCGCTTGATCCACCGCACGAAGTCGGGTAGCGCCCGTGCGGATCGAGACTCGGTTTTCAGAGCGGCGGTGCCTGACTCGACGAATTATACAATGCTAATTGCACGCGGAGGCCAGGAGGAGTGTAGGTATCGAGTCGCGACCTTCGCGACTGGCCGTTCGGGACGAGAGAAAGGGAAGGTCGTGGTGTTTCCGTCAATTGTGAGGGCGGTTAACTTCCGTGCGCGCACATTGACGCTTCGTTTGACGGCGCGTTGAACGGCTGAGCTCGTCGTAAGCGGAATCGAGCTCGTGTCGGCCACCAATCCGGCGACCACGGCCGGTCCCACGGGCGTACCGCGTCCGGTGTAGGTGTTGGCTGTTGCGGCCACTGATGCTCGGCCTCGCGTGCCGGATGTGCCGACGATGTTGAATGCGCTCGGCGGAAGGGAGTACAAAGCCGGTAGCGTCTGGGTTGCTCCATCCAGACTTCCCACGCCCGCGAGATTGCGGCCTTGATCGGCCCGTGCGATGATCGCCGCCCACGCCGGGCTGCCAAGACTCGTTCCACCCACGACTTCCCACGATCCTAAACCCGTGAAGATCGAGGTCTGGTAGACCAGAACTCCCGTGTTGGGGTCACCGTCAAAGGCAACGTCGGGACTGCTTTTACCGCCGGTTCCCTGTACCGAGCGCTGATAACCCGGCTCTGGCTCGATGCGACTGTAGCCTCCACTGCTATCGGGCCAGGGCGATTCGAATTGGTAATTTCCTGCATTATCGACGTACAGCGTGGTTCCACCCACGGCCACAACGCTCGGCGCGGTCGAAGGCCACTCTGGCCCACCTGCTGGCCCATTGTCACCGCTGGAGGCAAGGAACGTGATTCCCGTGTGTCCGCTCGGCGTCGTGAAGATCGAGTTGTATGCGGTCTCTTTCCGGAATTCGGTGAATCCCCAGCTCATCGAGATCGCGACGACGCCGGGAGTGTTCCGCGCGGTGTTGATAGCGGTCACGAGCGCCGGCAGCGTTTGCGAACTCGCCTCCACGACCAGAATGTTCGCCCCCGGCGCAACCGCGTGCGCCCACTCGACGTCGAGCGATTCCTCGAGCGCCCAGCCATCGTCACTTGCTTGTCCCGCTTGGTTCACAATGGTGACTGTTGGGTCGGGCAGCCCAAACGATGCGTCGAACGTCTTCAAATCCGAAGTGATGTACGGGTCGTTGTAGGCCTCGATCAAAGCGATGGTCTCGCCCGTGCCATCAGCCTTTACCGCCAAACCGCTTGGCGATCTGAAAGTGATTGCATTGAGCGCATAGGCGGTCGTCAACTGTGCGGGTGTAAGTGCCGAAAGCAAGCAGCGCTCATCAAGCCTGTCGCAGGCCGGACGAAACACGCGGCCACGGCGCCGCGTCAAGATCTGTCCAGGGATATGCATCGCGGCGTCGTATCCGGGTGTTTTTGGCGGCGGGCAATCACGAGGATAACTGTATCTAGCTCACATACTACACTATTCGCGCTCAACGCTTAAGAAAGATCGCGAAGTATTTTATTGCATCAATTTGACTCAACGTCGATCGTCATATCCTTGATCGCGTGTGCATCCGTGATCTCGATCTCGAGACTTGACTGCGAATTAAACTTCGCTGGTATCATTTCCTGTGGCACTGTGTCTTCATCCTCTGGGCCTCTTTCTTTTCGGCGCTTTCGTTCGGTCGTGCCGCCGGAGAAAACGGCAACCGTGTACTTGCCGGGCACCAGTCCGAATTTGCGTGGAATTGAAAACCGGCCGTCCCGGATCATGGCGCCCCCCGAGACGTCAAGACGACTACCGTCGTTGCCGCGACCGTAGAAGTGAACCATCCCTCTGGGGAGTGGCTTGTCGTCAACCCTGATCTGACCGGCAATCGACTGGCGCGGCAAGGCATCGTCGGCGGAGCATCCCAGCACCCCCTGCCCGACGCCCGCTAACATCAATTCTAAAAATTTGCGCAAATATCTACGTCTGATCGTTTCAGCCATTGTGTCTTCTGCGCCGAGTGAACACCCGGTCTGTCGTTCGATAGGCAGACAGCCGATCCCAGGGGCGAGCCCACCGATTGCGCTACCCGGCACTTCGCAGGCGGTCTTCCGTCATTTCTGGGCCGTTTAACGCATGGCGAGCACAGCTCCTGTAGATTGGACAGCATTTCGTTGATGATGCAAGTAAAAAACTCTTGGGAATCGCTATCTTGTGGCCCCGACAACCGAATTGCTCAGGTGAAAGGGATCTGACAGTCGGCTTGAGTTTCACGGATCGCGGGCGCGGGTTGCTTCGGCTCACGGAGGCCGTTAGGCTCGGATGAGGTGCCCCGGTTGGCGTTTTGGAACGGGGCGCATTCACCAGGCGCAAGCGAGGAGGTTGTCATGATTCGAGGCGTTGGAAGGCAGCTTGTGATCGCAGGATTGAGCCTTTTGTGCGTAGTGGCGGTGGCGGCCGCGGCTGAGCTCCAGGTCGGCAAGCCTGCTCCGCCGTTCTCCCTGAAAGGCTCCGACGGCAAGACTTATTCACTGGACCAATTCAAGGGCAAGTCGGCAGTTGTCATCGCGTGGTTTCCCAAAGCCTTCACGGGTGGATGTACCAAGGAATGCAAGTCGCTTCGTGAGAACAGCAAGACGCTCCACGACCTCAAGGTCGCGTATTTCACAGCCAGCGTCGATTCGCCCGAAGAGAACAAAAAATTCGCCGAATCGCTCGATCTGGATTACCCCATCCTGAGCGATCCCGACAAGACGGTCGCGAAGGAGTACGGCGTGCTGAATCCTCAGCGAGGCTTTGCCAATCGCTGGACCTTTTACATTGACAAACATGGCGTTCTGAAGGGCATCGACAAATCGGTCAACGCGCCCAGGCGGGCCCCGACATCGCCGCCAAGCTGAAGGATCTCGGACTCGCCGGCAACTGAAAATTCGCCGCTAGAAATCCGGGTGGTTCCGGAAACGTGGCCACCCGGCTCAAAACGAACGCCCGGCCTTGAGCTCGCCCCACCGCCACTTGAGCTCGCCCAGAATTCGCCAGAATAAACGACTGTGCATCAATCCGGGCACGCGACCGCAGCCGGGCGACCCGAACGTCGACGGCTCGGTGTATTCGAGGTGGTGCGCGACTTCGTGGAGAAAGGTGTCAAAAAGCTGTTCAACGGGCCGGCGACCGTCAACGCTGTCGTGGGAGTAGACCCGCACAAGTCCGCGCGAGCGATAGTAGCCTCCGAGCACGCGCCGGGTAGGTCGAGAGCTGATATCGACCGAGAACTCGAGTCGGCAGTCGTGGATTCTCTCGAACCGATGGAGGAAAAGTGGTCCCAGAGCCGAAACCGGAGGCTCAAAACGCCCTGCGGGCAGCACCGGCGTGAGCCACGCTGCCGGACGGGCCGGCGAAAACTCGTCGCTGTCCCGCTTGCCCTTGGGGCCATCACCGTCACCGACTTTCCTGGGAAGGTGAGGCATCGATTGCGAAAGTTCATCCATGAGTCGTTCCGTCGTGATTGTGTCAGCGGGCCACACGCTGCCTCCGCTCCTGGTCAAGTGCCCGCAGGACGGTTCCAAGTCGGATCGGGATCAGTTAATAGGTAGCCCGGCCGCCACTGATATCATAGCACTGGCCGGTCGTGAAGCTTGCGTCCGGGCTAACGAGGTAATGAACCAGGGCGGCGACCTCGTCGATTGTCCCGGTCCGGCCCATTGGGATTTTTGATATCATATAATCGACCGTGGCGGGGGCGATTCTGTCGAGAATCGCGGTGCGGATGACCGCCGGCGAGATGGCGTTGACTGTGATGTCGCCCTTGCCCGCCAGCTCTTTCGCCAGCGACTTGGTCATGGCGATGACGGCTGCCTTTGAGGCCGAATAAGGCATGAGCGTCGGGTTGCCCTCCTTACCGGCGATCGAGGCGACATTGACGATTCGGCCGTACCGGCGTTCCAGGAACCGAGGAGCCATGGTCTTGCAAAACAGGAACGGGCCGATCATGTTGACCTCGAAGACCTTCCTGACTTCATCGACACCGAGGTTCCAGGTTACATCGGTTCGACCGGCTATCCCAGCGTTGTTGACCACGATCGAAAGTGGGCCCAGCGTGCGTTCCGCCAGCGCGATCGCCCCCTCGACCTGGTCTGGTACGGTGACGTCTCCCACCAAAGACACACCATCCACCTCGGCCGCAACGGTCTCGGCACATGCCGCATCGCAGTCGAAGATTGCGATCCGAGCACCGGCGGCGTGCAGACGGCGGGCGATGCCCGCGCCAATCCCGCTGCCGGATCCTGTCACGATTGCGGCCTGGCCGTCTAACCGAAAGAATTGCGTCATCGACCGACTCGCACCGATTCATGAGGGCCGTCGCCATGCGGGCTGAGCCCGAACAACTTATCACGTAATGGCTTTCTTGACCACATGAACCTCGTCGCGACGCCGGCATTGCGTAAGACAATTGACGACACATCCGACCGTCAGATTACCATGGAGCATCCTTGACCAACGCCGCGCCAACTTTGCTTCTGACCAACGACGATGGCTGGGATGCGCCCGGTCTGGCCGCCTTGAATCGAGCTGCGGTTCGTTTCGGTCGATGTTCTGTGGTTGCTCCGAGCGGGCCGATTTCCGGCTGCGGCCATCGGGTCACGACCCATCAGTCGATCGTGGTGACCCGACCGGCAGAAGGTGTCATGGCAGTGGCCGGCACCCCCGCGGATTGTGTCCGGCTTGCGTTGCATCACCTGACCCCATGGCCGAACTGGGTCTTGGCAGGAATCAACGCAGGCGGCAACTTGGGAACCGATATCCATTATTCCGGGACAGTCGCGGCTGTTCGGGAAGCCGTCATCCACGGTATTCCAGGCATCGCCTTTTCGCAGTATCAGGCACGCGGGCGGTTGGTCGATTGGACGCAAGCAGGCCGGTGGGCCGAGGCGATACTCGCCTTGCTCCTGCAACGGCCATGCGACGCCGGCACATTCTGGAACGTCAATCTTCCCCACCTCGAGCCCGGGGAGCCGGACCCGGAGATTGTTTTCTGCCCAGTTGATCCATCCCCACTTCCTCTTGTCTATCGGGTCGATGGGGACCAATCTGTTTACGCCGGCAACTACCAGGTGCGCGTCCGTCTCGCGGAGGGCGACGTCGCCACGTGCTTCGGGGGCAAGATCTCCGTTAGCGCGATCCATGTCGCCGACGGCACTCTCTGCGCGCCCGTTACGCGACCCGGGGAGTAACTGATCACGCAAATTGAAGATCTCACGCCAAGCCGCCAAGCCGCAAATGAGAAAGGACCCCAACCGACGACGACCGGTGATCAAGTTAGATGAATTAAGACCGCCTGCCAGAGACCGTCGGTGCACCCAACCAGTTCCCCGGCGGTCAGACGCGACGAGATAACATGCGAAGGTCTGGCTCACCTGCGTCCGGGCATGCCATAATGAAATGATCGACCGAGTCGAGCGTGGTCACCCGGTCGCATCTTCCGCTTGGGTGAAGGGCAGTGGACACCCGCGGTATTCGTAAGTGGTAATCAAATCTCTGCGAAGAGCGGTGTTGGAGGGATTTCCATGAATTGCGGGCATGTGGGAATTGCGGGCAGGTTGATCGGGCTGGTGACGGGCGGATTGCTCGGGTTGGCGATTTGCGGTTGTGAAGAACCAGACGAGATCGTACCGGTGACGCCGCCAGGGACGTTCATCCCTCGGACCGTAAATGACGCTGATGCGGCGCAGGCTCTGGGGGAATCGGCCCCGTCGTCGATCAAGACGGAGGCGCCGAAACCCAAGATGGACGTCAAAGCCATGCCGCCCACGGGCCAGGGCGAAACCAAGACAACCGATGGTGGAGTGAAGTACGAGACTCTTAAAGAAGGCACAGGTCCCGAGGTGAAGCCGGGTCAGACAGTCGCGATGTATTACGAGGGTAAGCTGGAAAACGGGGAAATGTTTGATTCGAACAAGGGTAAAACGCCGTTTTCGGTCAACCTGGGACAGCATAGAGTCATCGAAGGCTGGGAAGAAGGTATACCGGGCATGAAAGTCGGTGAAATTCGCAAGCTCACGATACCCGCAACGCGAGGTTATGGCGCCAAAGGCTTCCCGCCCAAGATTCCGCCCAATGCCACGTTAATCTTCGAGGTAGAGCTCGTAGAGATAAAATGATCGAGCAAATGGCGACGCGACTGTCGCTCTCTCTCGCGCTGCGCAGGGGATTGCTCCGCCACAAGTCTTGAGATAACCTCGTCGGTCGAAAAGCCGGCCACAAGCCTGGCGGGGCCTGCCTGTATCTAGATCTGTGCACGACCGAGAGCGACGACCAAAACGATGCAATCGGGCGGACAGGGGCCAGCACCAATCTGAACGAGGAATTGTATGACGAAAGTGTCGGGTCCGCCCAAGTTGGCCGGAATGAAATATCGTGTGGTGAATACGCTCGGCACCGGCGCGGGAAGCACGATCTTGTTGATCGCCGACAAGTCGGCCGGTGGCAAGCGCTACGCGCTCAAGACGGTTCGCAAACAAGAGCCCGAAGATGAAATCTATGTGCAGCAGGCGTTGACCGAGTTTGAGGCTTCCAAGAAGCTCAATCACCCGGCCATCGCCAAGGTGTTCGATTGCCGGATGAGGAAGGCGTGGTTCAAGGTTCGCGGTGTCGATCTCTTGCTCGAGTACGTCGAAGGCAAGACACTCGATGAGATCGAGGCACCTGAGCTTGGGCAGATGGTACTCATCTTCTGCCAGATTGCCTCGGCGCTAACTCACATGCACCGTCGAGGAGTGTTTCACGGTGATTTGAAGCCGGCAAACATCATGCTGACCAAGACAGGCCAGGTGAAGCTGATTGATTTCGGCACGGCGTGGGTGCGCGGGCAGGAAAAGAACCGCGTGCAGGGAACGGCGAATTTTATCGCCCCCGAACAGGCTCACGACAAAATCGTCAACGAAAAAACCGACATTTACAACCTGGGCGCGACGATGTACCGCATGTTCACGGGACGATTCGCCCAGCAGGGTATACCCAAGATCGGCGAAGAGCGCAAGCTTGCCCCCCCAATAAAGATCAATCCGCGCATTCCCGCGGAGCTTAATGAGTTGATTGTTGGGAGTCTCAGCATTGACGCGTCGCGACGGCCTGCGGGAATGTTCGAGATCCGCGATCAATTGAGCGTGGTCGCCAAGAAAATGGGCTTGGCCGAGGTCGACCTTCGGGGGGCTGACGAAGACGAGTGAGGCATGGTGCAGCACCGGTGCGGGCGAGCGGGGGGCGTCAGCCCCCTGTCCCGTGGTGAGCGGTGGCGCTGGAAGAAAGGGGCTGACGCCCCCCGCTCGCCGTTCCGGAACCCACACTGGGTCGCGAAAGTCGGTCTCATCGATCGCACGGCCGCACGGACACCCCGTGACTGCTCCTTTGTGACCGGCGCCGCCATCGAAGCCGGCTCATCCACGGTGGCCGCGGACCGGCAGACGGATGGTTCTCCTTCCTCGTTCCCACGCTCCCGCGTGGGAATGTCCGGTTGCGACGCTCCGCGTCGCGGGCGGCGGAGCGGCGAGGAATGGCGTTCCCACACTCCCGCGTTTGTCATTCTCGATAAATTGTTATCACGGTTGGCTGAATTCTACCAGCACGTTCATGGATGGAGCCAACTATGTTCACATGGAAAGGGGACATTGCTATTTTATTCGTAGCTTTGGACAATATAGGGAGATTGCCTCCACTTCACCTCCTGTGACCGCACCATGCCGCGAACCGCTCGATCTTGCTCAGGAGGCTACACCTATCACGTCCTCAACCGGGGGAACGCGCGGGCGCGGTGTTCCACGGGGCCGACGATTACGACGCTTTCCTCGACCTGATGGCGGAGTCGAGTGTTCGCACCCCCATGCGCATCCTGGCCTATTGCCTGATGCCCAATCACTTCCACCTGGCGCTCTGGCCGCGCGAGGACGGCCAGGTGAGCCGCTGGATGCACTGGCTGATGACCACGCAGGTGCGTCGCTACCTGGGTCGTTATCGATCCAGCGGTCACGTCTGGCAGGGTCGATTCAAAGCATTTCCCATCCAGGAAGATGAGCACCTGTTGTCTGTCTTGCGCTACATTGAGCGCAATCCTCTGCGAGCGGGGCTGGTTGGGCGAGCCGAAGAATGGCCGTGGTCGAGTCTGCGCTGGCTTTCGGCGCCTGCGCGAGCACCGGTGCGGCTCGAGCCGGGCACCGTGCCCCGTGGGACGCTGTGGGTGGAGGGCGTCAACGCGGTCACGGCCGACATCGAGCTTGGGAACATTCGGGATTCAGTGCGCCGGGACCGTCCGTTCGGGACGTCGGCATGGACGCTCGAGACGGCAAGCGTTCTGAATCTAGAATATAGCCTTCGTCCCCGGGGACGACCGAGAGGCGTGAAACCGGCCGCTAAGGACAAAGCTACCTAGCCACCTCAAACCTCGTCATTATTTAGGGATGTCCCCTTTCCCCTTTCCCCTTTCCAGACCCCTCCAGGTTGTTCGGTGTCGTCCCCAGGTGCTCGGCGTATTGGCCGGCCGAGCCCGCGTTGTGCGCCACCGACGACCCGGCCGTGTCGGCGTGGCCGGCAACCACTGTCTCGGTGAAGTTGGCGGTTGCAGCTCGTTCATTTCGAGCTATAAGCTCACTCGAAACCGGGATCGCTCCATTTTCGGCTGAAGCGGAACATCACATATTACAGTTCATCAACGGCTGGAGATCTTACAGTGGCAATGAAGCGCTGAGAACTTGCATGAAACTCTTTGAAATTCGCGCGGGCTTCCTCGAGGCTCTCTGCGTTTGCGCCGCCCTTAAGTGTCGGCGTGTTGTACTGCACGTAATCGTCTTCCCAATAGCAAACAGGGCAGATCTCAAACGTCCCCGGCGGCTCTTCAGTCAGTGTACGATAGCCGCAGCAGGGGCACGGATACTTAACGGTCATGGATCCCCCCTTATTGGCTGTTCCAATATCCCATGCCGCCGCCCGGCCTAAACATCGTACGCGGAGCGCCGTTCGCCGCTTGCACAGCGAACGTGTTTGTCGGCGGATGATAGAAGAGAGTATCACCTGTTGCGGGGCGAGACTTCGTTAGCGTACCAGCCGGAGGATTCCCCATGAAGTCTTGGGCGCCCTCAACATACTGCTTTGAATTCTGGAACTCGGGGAACTCAGCTCCGTGTTTTTGCCAGTGCCCAAACGCGTTTTCAGCGGAGGACTTATTGGCGGTTTGTGACCAAATCGGCGTTCTGGTTCGGGCAACATTGGAGCCGAACGGTATCCCAGCCGCTCCAAGCGCCGCCTTGATTCCCAAGGCCGACGCTACAACCTGAACCGACCCGAGCGCTCCCTTACTAACTCGCTCCCCTGTGGACTGCGCGTGCGCGTCGACTGCGTCGTGCTCCGCACCCGCATCCGACAGTTGGCGCACGCCAAAAAACGTCGCTACGCCTGTCCCAGCAGACACGTAGATCCGCTGGGCCGAGCCCATGTCTTGTCCAGCCGTATTCGACCAAACCTGCATGCCGTCTGCAACGCCGCCGCCTAGGAAAGTTTGATCCAGGCCAGCGAAAAAGGTGCCGACGCCCGCGTTGAAGCCTTCCCACTCGGGACTGAGCGGTTCCCCACCCGCCCACGTATCCGGCGTGCCCCAATCCCCACCGCTATTATCATCCGCGCCGACGATCGGATCATTGGCGGCCGACGAAGATGAATCCGGAGTCGAGGTCGAATCCGAACCACTCTGGGGTGCAGGCGCCTGCGATCCCGGCGGGGTCTCCGGCGTCGTCGCGCCGGGTGATGGCGGCGATTCAAGTGGCGGCACGGGTGTCGTTGGAGGGCCGCCACCGAGAGACTGGTCCGGCCCGTTGGAATCGGTCCCCGGATCCGGGGCGACTGGGGTGTCGTCACCGCCGCCTCCGCCGAACCATGCGAGAAGGGAACCTAACAAGCCTCCCGATCCATACAAAGGATTCAATAATGGCGTCCAGGTTCCGTTATCATTCATGACGTCGTCTTGAAGATCTCTGATCCCGACGAGGTTCCCGCCGCCAGAGGGCCCGCCGCCGCCACCACCACCTCCTATGGGGTACCACTTGCCATTGTACTTATAATACCCGCCGTTTCCGCCAGTGGGGGCCCCTCCGGGCCCCGCGCCCGCCGCCGTGGCCACTCCCCCCTGCTGCTCGGCCCGGGACGTCGGGGCTGTCTGCGTCGCTGTCGAGTTCTCGTTACCCCCGGTGTCGAAATTCGTGAGCCGGGTCAGCTCTTGATCGTTGCTGCCGTCGGCGGTGCCGCTGTCGGTGATCGGCGCGTTGCCGGAATTGGCCGGCAGGCCGCCGTTGGCCGGGGCGGGGCGGCGATAGCCGATCCCCGTGGGGTGCGATACCCAGTTGGTCGGCGACGAGCTGGAGTACGCTTCCTGCAACACCAGGGAGTTGCCGCCGGAGCTGACCTCGGCCATCACCTCCGGACCGGCGAACAAGAGCGAGTGGACCGCAAAGCCCCCCAATCCGGATGCCAGCCCGCCAGACCCCTCCAGGTTGTTCGGTGTCGTCCCCAGGTGCTCGGCGCTGATTGGCCGGCGCCGAGCCCGCGTTGTGCGCCACCGACGACCCGGCCGTGTCGGCATGGCCGGCAACCACTGTCTCGGTGAAGTTGGCGGGGTACGGTGTGTTGCCGGTTAATGTCGAGCTAATGATCGACTCTTGGTACGCCGTCGTCACCGGCGGCCCGGTGACGCTGTAGCGGTAGGTCGCGCTGCTGGCTTGCGACTCCGAAAACGGCGTGACAACCCCCCCGTCGGTCACGTTGCCGTAGTCGGACAAGGAATCGCTATAGGTGTTCGACTGGCTGTACGAGAACGAGCTGGCGGAAGGCCCCGTCGAGGTGCTGCCCGTCATCGTCACCGTCGAGTCGGAGAAGTCGGTGGCGACGCCGTTGTATGCGCTGACGACCTGGTTGGTGACGGCGAAGTTATCCTGAGCCGATTCGGCGTCGGAAAAGGTGTATTGATCGCCCGTGCTGCTATCGGAACCACTGGCGGCGAAGGCGTCCTCGTCCTGACCGTGGTCGTACCAGCTCGAACTCGCCGAGACGGCGCTGGTGGCGCTGGACTCGTAGCCGCTGATCGAGTGCGTGTCGTTCAAGCCGAAGCTGTCGTGCGACGTGGTCGCCGTGTCGGAGATGGTGATGACGCCCTGATCGTTGTCCACGTACGAGTCGGAGGCGGTGCCCATATTGGTCCAGCCGTTGACGCTGCTTCCGTAGCTCTGGGTGGCAGTGGCCGTGCCGCCGCTGTCCTCGACGTAGGTAAAACTGTCGGTGGCGTAAACGTGTGTGCTGGTCGCGAGGGTGCTGGACCCCGTGTCGGTATTGTTGACCTGGTCCCAACCGAAGGCCTCGACGAGATAAGGCGAGGCCCCGGCGTTGCCGGAGACGTCGACCGAGGTATCGACCAAACGCGACATCACCGACGTATAAGTGTCGCATCCGCCCAGGATCGAGTCGCTGGCTCCGAGGACATCGGTGCCGGTGTCGTCGAACGCGTCGAAGAGCATGTCGTTCATCGACAGGTTGTCGTTGTTGTAAATGCCGAGCGTGCTGGTGGTGTCGTCGTACTGGACGAGGGTCAGGTAATCGGAAAGTGTTTGGTCCCAAGTGTAAGAGTCCGAGCCGCCGGAGACGTTGCCCCCCGGCCCGTCGGTCTCGGTGCCGAGCATGTTGAGGGTGTAGGTATCTGTGAAGGTCTCGGTGATGCTGTAGCTGGTTGTATTGGCAACGAGTGTATGCGAGTCGGAATTGCTCTGGTTAAAGGTGAACGAGTCGCTGCCGCCGCTGATCGTGCCTCCGGCGCCCAAGGCCATGGCGCCGTTTTCAACGCTATGGGCAACGCTGCTGGCAAAACTCGACTGGCTGATGCTGGGATCGAAGGCGCCCCCGCCGGTGGGGTCGTAGACCAGCTCGCTGCCGTTCTGCTGGTTCGACTGGCTGTTGCTCAAGGTGGAGGTGGTGCTGGAGACGTCTGTCCCGCCGCTGATCGTGCCGTTTAGGCCAGCGCCCATTGAGGTGCTGTTATACTGGTAATACGATTCGGAAGTCGTCTGGGTGTCACTGTAGCTGCCGATCTCGTTGTCGCTCGTTCCCCACGAGACCGTGCGCGACCCGTTTTCCGAGTAGGTCTGCGTGCTGGTACCGAATTCGGTTTCGGTGCTCAACTGCTGGCCCGAGGCGATGACGCCGTTGGTTGCGACCGATTGCGTGTCGCTCTGAGTGAGGGTGAACGTGTCGACGCCGCCTCCTGAGGAGGAAAACGCGGTCGTGAAAGTGGAAGAATCCGAAGCGCCGCCGGAGAAGACGAACTGGCGGACGTTGGAACCGGAGCCCGAGCTGGTGCTGCTGTCGTTGCCTGTCTCGTACATGTATTCGCTGGACGAGCCACCCGTGATCGTGCCGTTGGCTCCGATCGTGGTCGTGGCCGTCTGGGTTGACGAGAAAGTACTGGTGGCTATCGAGGTCAGAGTTGAGACGCCGCTTCCCGTGTCGCCGGCGTTGACGCTCAAGGCAACGGCCCCGGCCTGGGCGCCACTGTTGCCGGACGTGTAACTTTCATGGCCGGTTTCGTAGAGGCTGTAGCTATCGGTGCCGTTGGACCAAAGAGTGCTGTTGGCGAAGCCTGACGCGATGGTGGCGTTGGTCCCGACCGTCTGGGCGTCGGTCTGGGTGAGCGTGGTGGGGCCGCCGGAGCTTTCGTGGGAGCTATCGGTCAAGGTCGACGTGGTCGTCTCGCTTCCCGACCCGGTGTTGCCTGCGTTGCTCTGGCTCAGCGCCGCGGTCACGGTCGTGGTGACGGTATCCGTGACCGTGTCACTCTGGGAATCGCTGCCGGTCTGGTAGAGGGTGTCGCTGGAGGTCCCCCCCGAAATGACGTCGGAGGTGCCGACGGTCGCATTGCCGCCGTCGCTCATGGTGACGGTTGTCGGATACGAATACGTATACGTGTCGGTCAGAGTGCCGGTCTCTCGCGATTGTTCGGACGAGCCGTTCGACGATGCCGCGGCACCCAGGCTGGCCGATTCGCTCACCGTCGTGATCGACACTTCCGAAACGCTGTAAGTCGCCGTTTCGGTCGCCTTGTCGCCGTACGTGGTGGTGCCGCCGGTGATCACGCCGCCGGAACCGAGGGTTGTCGAATCGGTAAGCGACGAGCTCGACGTGTCATTGCCCCAGTTGGTGATCGTGGGTGAGCCCGACACGACGTTACTGTAGGTGGTGCTGCTCTGCGCGGCCCCCACGCTGGTCGATGACGAACCCGAGAGGTGGGTTGTGTCGGTGTCTGTCTCGTGCAGGCTAAACGAGTCGGTTCCGGACGACGTCTGCGTGGAGGTGCCGCTGCCGCCGGCGATTGTCGCATTGGAGCCAATCGTGACGGTGTCGACGCCAGAGAGAGTCCCGGTCATCGAAGACGACTCGCTCGTCGTCAATGTCGAAGTCGCTGTAAGGCCCGTGATCTGGGACGAGCTCGCGCCGCCCGCGTGGTCACTGGCGCTGGATGAATCGGTCTCGGTTTGGGTGCTGGTTCCGGTCAGAGTGCTGGTGTCCCACTCCGTCTGCGTGAGTGTGTCGCTCGTCTTACCGCCGGTCACGAGTCCGCTGGCGCCGAGTGTTGTCGTGGTCGTTTCGGTCGTGGTGAGGGTCGAGCCCGCCGCGCTGGTGAGCGTCTGGCTATCGGTGAGCGTGCTGCTCAAAGAGTCGGTCGTGGTCTGGTTGGTGTTCGAGAACGACGACGTGCTCGACTCCTTGGTCGTTGCGAAGTCGGTGGACGCGCCCGTTGATGAGTCTGTACCGGTCTCTTTGATGCTGTCGAAGGCGCTGCCGCCGGTGATCGCGCCGCCGGAACCGTAGTTGACCGTCTGGGTCTGAGTCTCGGTGGAAGTGATTGTGCCGCCGTCTGTGCCTCCCGACGTGAGCGTGTCCGTGGACGTGGGCCAGTCTGTGGCCGTGACGTTGCCCAGCGCGGACGACTCGGTCGTGGTCTGATAGCTGGTGACGGTGCCGGGATCGCTCTGGCTATAGGTAACCGTTCCCAGGGTCCATGCGTTGACGATATTTGATCCGGCGGTGCTGAGTCCGCCGGGGCCTAACGTATCGTTGCTCGTCTCGCTGGAGGTCTCTTGATAAGGTCCGGACTGTGACGAGGCTGGGAAATCTGTCTGCTTTGACGTCCCGGATCCGGACGTGGTGACGCCGCCCAGAGTTGAGGCGTTGGTACTCGAAATTGTGACCGAGTCGTTGCCCGCGGAATTGAGGGTCTGGCTGCCGGCGTCGGTGACGGTGTCCCAGAGGGTATCGCTGCCCGAGGAGATGACGCCGTCCGTGCCCAGGGTGAAAGTGTCCGTAGCGGTCTGGGTTTCGGTGGAGTTACCTGCCAGGGTCGACGTCGGCGTGTCGGTGGAATAGGCGTGAATCGTTTCCGTGGCCGTGACGCCGCCCGCCGTCGCTGTCAGCGTGTCCGATGTCGTTTCGAAGACTGTGCTGAGATCGTACAGACTGTGCGAGTCGGTGCTGGCCGCCGAAGTGCTATCAGAGGACTTTCCCGAACTGAGCAGGCCAAGGGTGCCGTCTACCTGCGCGTCGGTCTGAATTTCCGAGCCGGCGCCGTTACCGCTGGTTGTCAGCGTCGAGTTATCGGTCGAGTTCCCGGAAATTACCGCGTTGCTCGTGGTCCCTGCCAGTTGGGAAGACGAGCTGCCCGCAACGAAGGACGCGCTAGACGCGATGATCCGGCCGTTGTGTGTGTCGGTCGAAGTTTCAGAGAGGCTGTCGTTGCCGCCGCCGCCGGTGATTGCGCCCGCACTCACGGTAAGGCTGCTCGTCGCGGTCTGGGTGTCGGATAGCGTGATCGTCTGGCCGTCAGAGTCGGTCGTTGTGGGCGTCGAAGTCAGCGACTCGGTACTCGTCACGCCGCCGAGCGAGTCCGATTCCGTGAGCGAATCGGTGACGGATTGGGTGGTCGTCGCGCCCAGCGTCTCGGTGTTAGTGGATACTGCGTAGAGGGTCTGCGTGTCGGTGCCGGACGTGGCGACGCCGCCAGCGCCCAGGGCGGCCGTGGACCAGAGCGTGGAGGATGAGCTATCGGTCTCTGACGGAGTGGTGGTATCGGTCTCGTTCGAGCCGGCGATATCGGTCTCGCTTGTCGTCTGGCCGCCCAGCGTAGACGTTTCGTAGTCGCTGTCGTGCTCGGTCAAGGCCTCAGTAGTCGTACCCGAGGTCTTGCCGCCGCTGAGGGTGTCGGTGAGGGTCTGGGTGCTGGCGCCGCTGGCCACCAAGCCACCCGAGGCGTAGGTCTCGTTATCAGTCTCGTGCAGCGATAGCGTGTCTGCATCCGTATCGGTCAGGGTCGACCGTGGCGAGTCGGTGAGCGTCGACGTGTCGGTGTCGGTGATTCCCCCTAACGTCGATGATGTTGTCAGAGTCGTGGTCGTACCTGCCGAGTCAGTGTCGGAAAGGGTCGAGTTGAGCGTGCCGAGCTCGTTCCACGTGAAGGTGCTGTTTCCGCTCGAAACGGTCTCGGAGCTCACCGTCTCGGTCACGTTTTCCGCCATCGTCTGGGTGATCGGACCGGTCTCGACTAGAGTCGAATTGTCGGAGTCGGCGTAAGTTGACGTGGCACTCGAGGTGACGCCGCCGAGGTTTGACGTGTCCTGTCCTGAGCCGGTCGTCGTCGCGCTATCCGACTCCGATGAGCTGATTGAGTCAGTCGCCGTCTCGTTCCAGATCGAAGAACCTGTCGTGGAGTAGGTTTCGGTGCCCGTCTCGCTCTGACTCACAGTGTCGTGATCGGTCACCGTGTAAGTAGCCGAGTCGTAGCTTGCGCCGCCCCCCGTGAGCGTGACCGAGTCGGTCGCCATCGAGTGGAGCGTCGGCGTGTCGCTCGACGACACGTTGTACGAGAAGCTGCGGTTACCCGACGTGATGGCGCCCGCGGCACCCAACGCATCGGTGGCCGTCATGGTCAGGAGCACAGCCGCCGATCCGCTGTCGGTGAGCGATTCGGTGTCGGTGAGCGATTCGGTTCCTCCCGCGATCGTCCCGCCGCCGGCATTCGCGCTCCAGGAGGATGAGGTCCAACTGTCGTTGCCGGTCTCGTGAAAGCTGTAGACGTTCTGGCCGGAAAGTATGTCGTTGCTTGAGTTGACCGTGACGGTGCGATGCTCGCTCAGGGTGTAGGTATCCGAGCCGGCAAATTGGGCCGAAAGGCTGTCCGAACTCGACGCCGATCCCAGCGTGCCCGTCTGGGTAATTCCCTCGATCAAGGTGTAGGTGCTGGACCCGGTGAGAACGTTCGTCAGCGTATGCGTGCCGTTGGTGGACCCGGTAGGGGTAAACTTCGAGCTGGAGTTGGCCGTGCCGTTGTCGTTCAACGTGAACGAGGTTCCATCGACGGCGACCCCCGTCTCATGGAAGCTGTAGCTCATGCTGTCCGTATCGTTGACACTGAATGTCGCCAGCGGTGAACCGGTCTCCTGGTAGTTGTAGGAGATGGTGGCGTTGAAGGTGTACGATCCGACGGCGTCGTTTCCCGGTGAGCGACACAGAGGTGTTACCCGAAGTGTCGCGGTTGGTAAGGCGTCTGGAGATAGTTGTCGACGTACCGGTCGATCAGCGAGTCGAGTGACTGGAACGATGCTGATGAGACGTCTTGGCTTGTTTGACCGCTACCGACAGGTGGGCTAAACGGTACGCTGGGTTGGAGGTTGAGTGCGCGCTGGTAGATCCCGCCCGTGCCTCCGGCGAGTGGCCGGCCGTAATAAATCCCCAGGCCCGAGGAAGCCCCGACACCGCCTTGGCCGGCGCTCGTCACCGGATCATCCAGATTCGCCGCTGACTGTGACGACGGGGATTGCGGCCCGATTCCGCCCGACGACGTTGTCCCCAGGCCCGTGCCGCTGGAATTCGAGGAAGGGCCCCCCGCGGCGCTGAATGCCGAAATCGTGCTGCCGGCGCTCAAGCTCGACGACGATCCTGTGCCGGAACCGCTGGACGCCGAATTTGTTCCGCTCCGAAGCGTTGGCGACGTCGTCCCGCTGCCACTGGCCTGACCGCTGCCCTGCGAGGAAACCGACGAACCCGCGCCGCTCGAGGAGCCTTGGCTGGCGCCTGACGATCCTGATGCCTGAGTCGAGGATGCTGGCGTCGGGGACGGACTGGCCGTTGCCGTGGAAGACGCGGCTGGCGGCGCGGTCGAACTTTGTTGCTGGGCGGCGTTCGCTGCCTGGGCGGCCGCGGCGTTCGGGGTCGCCGCTGTTGGTTGCACGCCGTCCGTCGCCGATGCGTTGCCCGGTGTCGCGGCAGGTGTGGTCGGCGGCTGGGAAAGCGGCGCCGGGCCTGGCGCCGGCGGAGGGGGAGCCCAGGCGAACGGCAGTCCCGGCATGGATCCGGAGCCGAGGGGACCCCCACTCCGCAGCCCTTGCGAACTGCCGGACCGTACTTTCGACGGCGTGCCGCCGGAGCTGGCGGCCCTGCGGCCGGCACCACCGCCTCCGCTGGACGAAGCCCGACCGCCGCGCCCGGAGTTGGCGGAAGTCGTTCCGATATCGTCCTCTTGCGCAGCCGCACCGCTCCCGACCGCAGTCGAATCTCGCGCGGCCCCGCTCGCGGTGGTCCCGCCGCCTTGCGTGAATCCGGAACCTCCGCCGGTCTTGCCCGGATGGAATTGGCGAGCTTGCCAGAGTACCTCCGCCGGCGTTATTGATCGGCTGGGCTTGATTGGGTACCGCGCCCGGCGCAGGCCACCCCAGCGTCAATGCGCTGAGCAAGGTCGGCGGGACCATCGAGACCATTTGCGAACTACCCGACCACCGATCCTCCAGAGGGAGGTCCATCGGCGCCGGATCGTACTTTCGCTTGGGCGCGTGCGGCGGCGTTTGCGAGCCATCGTGGTCGTCCGTTGCGCAAAAGCATGCACATGCGATCGTATTGTGAAACGACACTGGCAAGAGCAGCGCATTCACCCACCAGCGGCACGTCCAGAATTCCGGCCGCCGACCGGCCAGGGCTGAATGGCTCGTTTCTTTCATCTGTCCTGGCGAACTACACGTCCAACAGCCCTGTTGAACGGCACTGCGTCGATCCTAGGTGCTGTACAGATCGGCCAGCACGGCGATCACCTACGCCGATAAAACGCGATACCCGGTGATGTCGGTGCTCGGAACTCGGTCATGGACCAGATCGCGATTGTGGGGACGGCTCGAATCGAACCCATTCGCACAGTCGGAGCACAGTGCATCAGACTGGAACAAGAAAACTTCACTTTGAACCCCCGACGAGACGAGACAATATTTGCGCGACGAAGAGCTGTCAAGACCCTAAGAAAAAAAGGTTTTTAAGACCGCATGTAATAGTATGGGATGATTACAATTACAGAATCTAAAAATGGGCGTCAATTCCGATCTTAATAACACGCGGCGGCTGGCCCTTGCGTGGGGCCGTGCGCGCCGCCTAAGATCTCTTTGCCCTGGGGTTCTCGCCGACATATCCGCGAACACGCGGCGCTGTGCGACATATCGCACCGATCGGATCGCATTGAGAGTTGCGGATGTCATGACAAGCCTATCCGTGATTGTTCCGTGCATGACGATGAGCCGACGATTGTGTCAGCCATGCAGAGTGCCCTTGACGCAGCTCGCTGCTTCGGTGCAGTCGTGGGGAAGTTCGCGATCGCGTTGAAGTGATCGTTGTCGATGACGGCTCTCGCGATGGCACGCTGTCGGCCGCTCTGGATTTGCGCGGCAAGAACTTGTTTCGAGTGTTTCATCGCCGCAATGCCAGTAGCCCCGCCACCGCGCGAAATTTCGGGGCCACGCAGGCGACAGGGGAACTGCTTTTCTTCCTCGACGCGGACGACGTTGATCTGAGAAAACCATCTCTTCGAGTGTTGTCGGCGTTTGAAGACCCGGCGGTCGATTGGGTCAAGACCGGCGTAGCTTTGTCTCATCCCTCACGAAGACTGGCACGGGTGCATCTTTCAGAGCTTGGCGATCAATCTGGCGGTGAAGAAGCGCCGTCATGATTTCATCGGCGGCTTTCCGGACATCCATCTCTTCCGGCGGTCGGGCGACGGATTTCAAACTCATCGATCGATTCATTTCGCCTGATCGAGGACGTGCACTACAACAGCCTGCTGAAACGATTGTTCCACCGAGCGGTGGTTGCGGGCGAGACGGTCCGGTACATGATGAAGGCAGCAACTCATTCGATCGGCAGTACGAAAAGTTTCAGGCACCCTTCGGAGCCGTTCGCGAGGCTGCGGATGATGAGTTTGACTTCCGCGTTCGAGTCAGCATGGTGGTTGTGGAGCACGAATCCAAACGATTGCAGCGCAAATGGTCCGAGGCCAACACACGGCAGCGCCTTGAGAAGCATCAATCCCACGCTGTTTGGCCAAAGTCTGAGGGTACGATGGACCCAACGAAGTTACTGGCAACAATGTGTCCTTGGCCCGGTGAACGGCCGCCGGTGCAGGAACCCCCCGCTGCACCCGGTTGGCTCGGTGACAGTGCAGAGCTTCTCGGACGCAACCTATCGCACAAGACTCGCCTGGTGATCGAGCTCGCGCATGGGTGGGCCTCTCGACGCGGTTCATCGCGATCTGGCGCCAGCCACGGTGGTCGCCATCGATCACTGGTGTGGCAGCCCGGAACACCAGCGGAACCCCTCCTGGAAGGCGATGCTTCCCTCTTTGTACGAGACCTTTATCGCTCTGTGCTGGGACTACCGCCATCGCGTGATCCCCCTGCGAATGACCACTCTCCAGGGTTTACGTGTCGTCGCAAGTCAACAAATTGTGCCCGACCTGATTTATATAGACGCGGAACATAGCTACGACGCCTTGACCGCGGAGCTGGAGCTGGTCCGCCATCTATTTCCGCACGCCGTGGTCATTGGCGACGATTACGATTGGGCCGGGGTCGCACCGGCACTCGCCGACGCCGTGCACCGTTACAACCTGACATTGGAAACTGCCGGCACGCAAAGCAAAGGACGCGCCTGGAAGCTCGTGGCGTCCGAGTCGACGGTCTCAAGCGTACCGGAGCCGGGGCCGGAGCACGAGCACGGGGCATCCCCTCTATCAGCCGTCTCAACGGCTCGCTTGCGTGACGCGACACCCGCGCCCGTTGACGCTGTCGCCAATCAGGTCATCGTGCGCATCGATTCGCGGCGGTGAGAGCGGAACCTCGTAACCCGCGATATCTCGCTGTCATCGATCCCACGCCGGACACGGGGCTCTATCCCTTCGCGCGAATCCTCGACGAGCTGGCGAAACGGCGGCCGGACATTCCGATACTGATCGTCGAGCAAAATGGAAATGCAGCGGCCCTTTTTGCATGCGGGATCGATCCGACGGCTCACCCGAACCTTCACTTGATGCACTCTCACGGCGATCCAAGAAAGCACTGGAGTGTGACGCGTGTGGCTCTCATGCCTTGGCTGGCCCCAACAGATACCACCGGCCCCGGCGGTCGAGGCGATGATCAACGGCATACCGATCGTTGCCAGCGATCGGGGCTCGCTGTTAGACGCACTGGGTCGGTCCGGGGTCGTTTTTGTCATTACCGCGCCGGCTATCGCCCTCTTCACGAACATTGCCCTCCGGCACCGAAATGGCCGTCTGGGTGGACACGATCATTCAGCTCTGGGATGACCCAGTCTTCTACGACGAGCACCGCCGACTGTCCCTTGCCGAAGTCGAGCGCAAGTCAGGTGAGTTTGACGGGCGACCGCATTTCCTGTGCCCGACCACCCCGCTGCCGGGGCGAGACAAGTCTGCCGTGCTGGTTCCGTACGTCGATCGCATCGAGACGGAATGCGAGCGCGGCCTGAATCAACTCTCGAGGTGGCGGGCGTTCTGGTCGTTCGCAAGCCCGGCTGCTCGGCGATTGACGTGGCCCGTAGCGAGCTGGCCTCCGAGGCGCTGCATGACGGAGCCGAGTCCATTCTCTTCGTCGATTCCGACATTACCTTCGATTCTGCCGACGCACTACGGATCCTCGCGCGCAAGGAACCCGTCGTCGCGGGCGTTTATGCCAAGAAAAACCAGCGTGAGCTGGCGTGCATTTTCGCCGACGGTATCACGAACGTCGTCTTCGGGATCGCCGCTCCCCAGTCTTACCTCCTCAATATGCTTCGGCAGGCTTTCTCCGCGTGCACGCCACAGTCCTGCGCCGAATGGTAACTGACTTACGCTTGCCGCTGTGCAACACGCGCTGGGGCCGCGGTTTCTGGCCGTTCTTCATGCCCATGACGATCCAATTGGAGGATGGCAGCCTCCACTATCTGGCCGAGGATTGGGCATTCTGCCACAGGCTCAGACAGATCGGCGTGAGCCCACTAGCCGATACATCGATCCGGCTCTTCCACCGAGGCTATTACGGGTTCGGGTGGGAAGACGCCGGTTCGGAGGTTTATCGATATCGAACATACAATTACTTCCTTTGACGAGTGAAGAGGGAAATGGTCATGTTGCGCGGAGACGATCTGGTTGCGCCGTTGTCCGGGATCTCTCAGTTCAACGATATCCACCAGGTCGAGCTGGACTTTCAGCAGATCCTCCAGGTCGACCCTAACAATCCAAACGTCTATTTCATCTTGGGCGCCATTGCCCATCGCGAGGCCCGCCACGACGCGGCCATCGATTCGCTGGGAAAGGCAATTGCGCTGGATCCGGTCAATCCCGACTTTCATTGCGTCCTCGGGTCAGCCTCAATGGCGCTGGGGAGGCTCGATACCGCCGCGAGCGCATTTCGGGAGGCGCTGCGCCTCCGCCCCGACGACGTCCGAGCCTACAACGGCCTGGGTAACATACTCGGTCTACAGGGCCGGCCCGATGAATCTGCCGATTGCTTCCGACGAGTTCTTGCGCTCAAGCCCAGCGATGCCGCCGCGCTTGCGAGTCTGGCGAGCGCGCTATTGTCACAGGGCCGCCTTGACGAGGTGGCAACGACTTGCCATCGGGCCCTCCAGCACGGGCACGAGAACGCCGAGGCGCTCAAGAACCTGGGCCTGATCGCGATGCAGCGGGGCCGATTGGACGAGGCCGGCGCCTTCTTTCAGAAAACGCTCCAGATCAGTCCTGAAGATACGGAAACACGCAATGACCTGGGCGTCGTACTGGCACGGCATGGGCCGGAAAGAGGAGGCCGAAGCGTGTTACCGCGACGTGTTGCGGATGCGGCCCGACTTTCCCGATGCGCACAATAATCTTGGGAATCTGCTACGCAACAGGGGCAGACACGATGAGGCTATCGCCTGTTTTCGCGAGGCACTCAGCCTCCGCCCCAATTATCCCGAGGCGCATAATAACCTCGCGATCGCTCTCCGGGCCCAGGGGAAGCACGATGAGGCCATCGCCAACTACCAGCGGGCCCTGGCGCTGCGGCCCACTTATGCCGAGGCCCACAATAATATGGGCTTCGCGCTATCGCATCGGGGCAAGCCCGATGCCGCGATCCTCTGTTTCCAGCAGGCAGTCCGGCTCAAATCCAACTACTTCGAAGCCTATCACAACCTGGGCAACACGCTCTCCGACCAGGGCAGATTCGATGAGGCCGTCGCCGCGTATAACGAGGCGATCCGCATCCGGCCCGACGAGGCCCGAGTTCTCAAGTGCCTCGCCATCACCCTGTCGCGCCAGGATAAATTCGATCAGGCGATCGCGACGTTCCAGCGGGCCGTCAAGCTGCGCCCCGATTTTGCCGATGCCTGGAACGACCTGGGCATCACACTCGCACGGCAAAGCAAGCATTCCCAGGCGATCGACGCGTACCGAGAAGCGATCAAGTTCCGGCCCGACTATCCTGAAGCTTTCAACAACATGGGCAACGCGCTGCGCAGTCTCGGTCGGTTCGACGAATCGCTCGACTGTTACAAAAAGGCAATTGCGCTGCGGCCCAACTATGCCGACGCTCACAACAACCTCGGAATCGCGTTTTCCGAAATTGGGCAGTTCGACGAAGCCGTTTCGAGTTATACACGTTGTTTGGAGCTGCGACCTAGCCATGTTGACGCTCATATGAATCGAGCATTGACGTGGCTGCGTAAGGGCGATTATGCACAGGGCTGGGCCGAATACGAATGGCGATGGAAGAAGCGGAGCCTGACCAACCGGCCGCTGATCCAACCCCAATGGAATGGGTTTCCGTTAGAGGGTAGAACGATCCTGCTAATCACCGAGCAAGGCTTCGGCGATGTCATGCAGTTCATCCGCTATATGCCGATTCTTAAGGCCCAAGGGGCCAGGGTGATTTTTGAATGTCCGGAAAAACTGATCAAGCTTGTGAGCAAGTGCCCTGGGATCGACGTTCTCATTCCTCAAGGTGCGCCGATTCCGCACTACGACGTCTATGCGCCCCTGCTGACCATTCCCGGGCTTGTCGGTACGTCGCTGGAGCGAATTCCCAATCGCGTCCCATATCTCCATCCGGAACCGGAGTTGGTCGAAAAATGGCGCAAGGAGGTGTCGGGCTTTGATGGGTTCAAAGTGGGCATCAACTGGCAGGGAAACACCAAGTATGCCGGTGACTTTCATCGATCGATTCCATTGAAATTCTTTGAACCGCTTGGGCGCGTTCCCGGCGTAAGGCTTTTCAGTTTGCAGAAAAACGAAGGGGTAGAGCAGCTCCAGCAGATCGCCGGCAAATTCGAGGTCACCGAGTTCGGCAGCCGGCTCGATGTGGACACGGGGCCGTTCATGGAGACGGCGGCCCTGATGACCTGCCTCGATCTATTTATCACCTCCGACACGGCGGTGGCCCACCTTGCAGGGGCGTTAGGCGTGCCTGTCTGGATGGCGTTATCTACCACGCCAGACTGGCGCTGGCTCTCGAAGCGCGAGGATAACCCGTGGTATCCCACAATGAGGATTTTCCGCCAGCAGAAATTCATGGATTGGACGCCGGTCTTTGATCGAATCGCAATCGAGCTGCGCAAGTTGGTCCCGGCAACGACGCCGACCCGCTCGGTGGCCATCGAGACGGCCCCTGGCGAACTCATCGACAAGATCACGATCCTCGAGATCAAAACCGAGCGAATCAGCGACCCAGAAAAGGTCCGCAACGTGCGAAGCGAGCTCGAAACGCTTCGATCGGCGCGCGACCGGACAATGCTATCCTCGGAAGCCCTGGCGGCGCTGACGATCGAGTTGCGGTCAGTAAACGAGTTGTTGTGGGAAGTCGAAGACGGGATTCGAGACTGCGAACGAGCAGGCGACTTCGGTCCCAAGTTCGTCGAGTTGGCTCGATCCGTTTACATCAAGAATGACCACCGAGCGGCACTGAAACGGAAAATCAACGTGCTGCTGGGTTCCAAGATCATCGAAGAGAAGTCATATGCGGGAACACCGGCCGTACTATGCCCGGCGTGAGACGGATCGCGTGAATCGGGCTCGAAAAGCACCGATGATCTCGCTACGAACAATGGCGTATTTCCGCTGACGTCGCTTCTAAACCCGCCTCGTCCAAGTTTCCTCCGGCGAATTCTATCGAACGGGTCGAAAAAAGTTGCTCGCTAATATCAACAAAATAAAATTTTGGAAAAAACCGTAAATCCCTTCTGGGCAGAATGCTCAGATCGGTGATCCGTCGCGGCACCGCGTAGGTGCATTAATGAAATTCGCAAAACCCGGTATATTGTATGTAGAAGCCGCAGAGAAAATGCGCGCCAACGATTGGTCGACGATGGCCATGTCTGTCACCGCGGGCATCTCGAAACCGCGAACGAATCGCAATCTTGCTAGCTTCCGCGGACTGATCCGCCAAAACGCTTGCCAATGGGCTCAACGCAGGCGAGCCTGCGGCAGCGATGCCGAGGCATCGCTTTGTGTACATTTGGGCTCCGTCAGCCCACCCAAAGAACTCATTGTCGGTCGCGTCGCGCGGGGGCGAGGCAGCC
This sequence comes from uncultured Isosphaeraceae bacterium, assembly GCA_963850935.1. Lineage (GTDB taxonomy): Bacteria > Planctomycetota > Planctomycetia > Isosphaerales > Isosphaeraceae > CAWFRS01. Next base: position 80,462 of record CAWKNT010000016.1, on the reverse strand, counting down.
CGGGACCTTCCCAAAAACTGCCATCTACTGCCATCTACTGCCATTTGGTCGCCGCAAAACCGCTACGTCCGTTTCAACCATACATTTCTTGCGCCTCGAGGGCGTGCCGGCCAGCCTGGGTCCCGGGCTGAGAACCGTGAGCGGGGCCGACAGGAGCCTCGGTGCAAAAGCTGTCACCGAGTGCCATTTGTCCCATGACCGGAGAATCCGCCAACAGTCAGAAAATGGAACGCGTAAACGGACGAGCCAACCTTGCGAGAATAAGCTCGTCCAAGTCTACGATGGAACGTTCGCGCTTGGAGGCGTAAGGACGTCCCGATTGGTAATGCGCCGGCCCCGAGTCAGTCCCGATCCGGCAAGGAGCCCATGCAGTACAATCCCGCCAATCCGCTGATCGTGCAGGGTGACCGCACGATCCTGCTGGAGGTTGACAATCCGCTCTATCCCGAGGCCCGCGACGCGATCGCGCCATTTGCCGAGCTAGAAAAGAGCCCCGAGCACATTCACACCTATCGTTTGACGCCGCTTTCGCTCTGGAACGCGGCGGCCGCCGGCATGCCGGCGGACGCGATGATCGAGGCACTCGAGCGTTTCTCGAAGTTTCCTCTCCCGTCCAACGTGCCGGCCGACCTGCGCGAGCTGGTCAGCCGATACGGTCGAGTGCGGCTGGAACGCATTGATGGGCAGCTTCGGCTGATCACCCAGGATCGCCCCCTGCTCGAAGAGCTGGCGCGGCAGCGCGGGGTGCGCGACTATCTGGGTGAACGATTCGACGACACCAGCTTCGCGATCGACGACGTCAATCGGGGAGTGCTGAAGCAGGCATTGATCTCGGTCGGCTATCCGGCCGAAGACCTGGCCGGGCTACACGCCCGGTGCGGCCCTTCCGATCGCGATTCGCGTCAGACGACACGTGCCGGTCTTGCCTTTCGAGGTCCGCGATTATCAGGAAGGGGCCGTCGCGGCCTTTTACGCCGGCGGCGATGTTCGAGGTGGTTCCGGCGTGATCGTCTTGCCCTGCGGCGCCGGCAAGACGATCGTCGGCCTGGCGGCGATGGGGTTGCTCAAGACCGAAACCCTGATCCTCACCACGAGCACGACGGCCGTCGAGCAGTGGAAGCGGGAGATCCTCGACAAGACCGACCTCGATCCCGGCGCTGGTCGGCACATACACCGGCGATTCCAAAACGCTGGCGCCGGTCACGCTGGCGACCTACCAGATCGTGACTTACCGGCCGAAAAAAGACGGTGATTTCCCCCACTTTCATCTTTTCGACGAGCGCGATTGGGGATTGATCATTTACGACGAAGTTCACTTGCTCCCCGCGCCGGTGTTTCGGATCACGGCGGACATCCAGGCGCGGCGCCGCCTCGGGCTGACGGCGACGCTGGTTCGCGAGGACAATCGCGAAGAAGACGTCTTCAGCCTGATCGGGCCCAAGAAGTACGACGTGCCCTGGCGAGTGCTCGAGTCGAAGGGATGGATCGCCGAGGCCCGCTGCCACGAGGTCACGGCTGGGCTTGCCTGGCCCTCTGCGAATGGAGTACGCCCTGGCCGAGTGGCGGGAAAAGTTCCGGCTGGCCAGTGAAAACCCCATCAAGGACGAGCTGGTGGCCATGCTGCTCGACCGGTTCGATGGACCCGACGATCGCGTGCTTGTCATCGGTCAGTATCTCGAAGCAACTGCGGCGCATCGCCGAGCGGTTCGACATTCCGCTGATCACCGGCCAGACACCCAACACCGAGCGGGAAGATCTCTACGGCAAGTTTCGCCGCGGCGTGCTTCGCCGACTGATCCTTTCAAAGGTCGGCAACTTCGCGATCGACCTGCCCGACGCCAACGTGATGGTTCAGGTTTCCGGCACCTTCGGCAGCCGGCAGGAAGAAGCCCAGCGGCTCGGGCGGATTCTCCGGCCCAAGGAGGGAGAGAGTTCCCGCGCGTTTCTACACTCTGGTGAGCCGTGACACGCGCGAGATGGATTTCGCCCACCATCGCCAGCTCTTCTTGACCGAGCAAGGATATAACTACGAGATCCTCGATGAATCCGACCTGGCCGAGCGTGGTCGGATGTGGCCAGCGGCAACTGGGTGAGCGGGACCGCTCGAATCGACCGGCCATACCGAGGCAAATTCCCGAGCATGACTTTTGGTAGGACGACGATGACCTCCTCGACTGCTCGCATCGCTGTGAAGCTGCACAAGAACGTGACCCTGGTCCGCACGACCGAGCCGGTCTTGGCCGAGGAGCTGCTGGCCCGCAAGACCCTGGCGCGCTGGGTTGTGGGGCGGTTGTCGGACACGGTGCTTTTGGTCCATGCCGGATGAGGCGGACGCCGTGATCGAAGAGCTACGCCGCATGGGCCACACGCCGCGCGTCGTGCGCTAGAGGGACTTCCCGAGATGTCTGCCGCGTCCCAGTCGCCGCCGAGCCAGCACCGGGCCGAAGGCCGAACGACTGCGACGCGGTCTGGCCGACGTTGCCAGTGTCGAACCCCGGCTGGCGTACAGGGCGGCCCTGGTCCGCTACAAAGGATCGCGACTGGCCGCTATCCGGCTTGCCCAGGGAGCGCCGCCCGCAGGCACACGAATCCGCCCATTTGGCAATGCCGATGAAATCACCGAACACCTCGACCAGCCATCGGCAGTCGAGGCGCTGCTGGGCCGACTGGATATCGGATCGCGGCTGGCCCTGTGCCTCTTCGCCCTGACCGAGACCAAGTCGCATTCGCTTGCTGGTCTGACCCACGCCCTGGGAATTCTGGGGGCCGAGCCAATCGCGGCGATCGTGAAGCTGCTCGAGCTGGGCTTATTGGCGATCGAGCCCATCCCGAGTTAGGCCCGGTTGATGATTTCCAGTTGGTGTTCTCGCGTGCCAGCGCAGGCCGATTACGGCTGCGGGTTCATCCTGCTGTCGCTAACGTGATCCGGACGGCAAAGCCCGACTGGCGCCTCCCAAGGTCGCCGGACCAGTCAGGCAGGTCCGCGAGTCCGACGGGCTGGAGCCGATTCTCCGGCTCGGCGCACTCTGGCAGCGAGTTGGGGCCGAGCCGCTGCGTCAGACCCACCAGGGCACGCTTTACAAGCGTGACCGCGACCGGCTCGCCGACGACCCCGTCCTTGCTTGCCCGATCGCCGACGCGCTCAAACCGCTCTGGCCGTTCACCCGAACTGTGGCTTGAGCTGGCGTGCCGCGTCGGCCTGATCGAACGAGACCCGGCAGGCGAGCGTCTCCTCGCCGCTGCGCCGGAGTTCTGGACCGACAACGCGGTCCACTTGCCGCAGATGATCGCCACCGAGTGGCTGGGGCTGCGAAACCTGGCAAGAGCTGGAAGCGACGCCGTCTGGCAGCACTGTGCCAATGTCGGCGTTGCCGTATCTTCGCTTTGCCTTGCTGCTCTTTCTATCGGCACTCGAAGAATCGGAGTGGGTCGCCCTGGACGACCTGGCGAGCAAACCTCTCGGAACGGCTGGCCAGCCTGGGACCGGTTGTCATTCGCCGAGGAGGCCGATCCGGGACAAGTCGCGCAGCGGCGCAGCGCCCCACTGCCGGCCGGGCTCGCAACCGGGCTCGCCCAGAAGGCCCGCCGCGCGGGATCAGCGTGCTCGAGTCGGTCTTGCTTGGTGCGGCTTATCCGCTCGGCCTGATTCGTGCGGGCACTGAAGATGGGAGCGGACGAATCGTCGTGCAGCTCACGGCTCTGGGACGCTATGTTCTGGCACTCGGGCCGACTCCGCCCCCCCGTACGACATTCGAACAGTTCCTGTTCGTGCAGCCCAACTTCGAGGTCATCGCCTATCGCCAGGGATTGACGCCCCAGTTGGTCGGGCGTCTGAGCCCGTTCGCCTGGTGGTCGCAGATCGGGGCGGCTCTGGAACTCAAGCTCACCCGCGAGTCGATCGTGCTCGGGCTGGACGGGGGCCTGACGGCCGAGGCGATTCTCGAAACTCTTGACGAAGCACAGCCAGAGAGCGCTGCCAGCCGGAGTCACCGACGCCGTCACAAACTGGGCCAACCGCCGCGAGCGGGTGACCTACTATGCCGCCGCCACTTTGATCGAGTTCGGTTCGTCGTCCGAGCGCGATCGCGCCGTCGCGTTCTGGCCCGCGACCGATCTCGCCGCGCCGATCCCGTGGATGAGCGGTTCCTCCTGGTCGAGGATGAGAAAACCGTCCCGTTCGACCGGCTGCGCTTGACCAGCTCGCGCGATTATCGCCGGCCGCCGGAGATCTGTGTGCTTGTCGAGCCCGATGGCGTGACGCTGACACTCGATCCTTCTCGCTCGGACCTGCTTGTCGAGGCCGAGTTGGTCCGGTTTGCCGAACTTGTTACTTCACCCCAGCCCGAGCGAATCCTGAAGGCTCCGACAGTGCTGCGACGATTTGTGGTCACAGCCGCGTCATTGCGGCGTGGAACGAGCCGGGGCATGACGCCACCGCAACTCGCCGAATGGTACACGCGGCGCACGGGCGGAGAGATCCCCCCGGCCGTGCGGCTGTTGCTCGCGGCGAAGTCGTCGCGTGTACCCATGTTGAAAGCAGCACGCATGCTGATCCTCAACCTACCGACGGCCGAGCTCTTGGATGGCTTGCTTCAGCATCCCGCCACGAGCCCCTGGCTGGGGGATCGATTGGGCCCGACCGCTGTCGCGATCGCCGACGATCGGCTGGCACCGCTGCAGAACGCATTGAAAGAACTGGGAGTCGAATTGCGTGCCGTCTAGCTCTGTCGGGCTCGAACGCAGTTGACAGCGCGGCGTGCCGTCGGCTGCGACATCGTGGTCGAGCACGAACGCATGAAGTTTGATAGGGCGGTCAACAATCATAACTGCATTTATTAAAATTAAGTATAATTTAATTTGCCGGCGTTACCTTGACGGGCCGCCATCGTGAGCCCGAAGTCATGACGGGCGTCGTCGCGGGTTTTGAATCCGCGTGGTCGCCGGCATCGACGTCTGCGCGGGTCGCTGGAGGGTGCACCGAAATGGTCATGATCGGCCGACGGGTCCAGGTTCAAATCGGTCGGCTCAGTTTTCGTCTTGAGCGAAGCCGGCGCATCGGGAATTGGGTGGGGTTGCCAGGCAGTGCGCCTGGTCGTGCCTGAAGCTGAACGGGGCGTGCGTTCCGGTGTATCGGTAACCGGGACAACGCCCACCAAGCTGGGGGATGGGACCGTCACCAAGTCGTTGTCGTCGGGGTGGTTTCGTGGAGCTTCTTCGTGGTCGGGCGACTGAGCTCGCTGGACTGCGACTGGGCTGTTCCGCCTTGGTTGGCCACCGGTACGGCCATCGGCCACCAGCACGTCTCTGCCGCGCGACACGGCGCGTACAGCGCCATCAAATTGTTGCGGTCGAGAACTTGATAAATCGAGCGAGGCGTCGCGTACAGTCCGTGATTCCCTTGCGGCTCGGCGAAATTGCAGACGCCCGCGACGTAGCCGTCGGCTGTGAACAGCCCGCCGCCGGATCGCCCCTGCTTGGGTGCCACGTCGCATTCGATCGCTTCGTAGGTCGGGTTTCCCGACAAGAAGTTCTGGATCCGCGGCCGGCTGATGACGGTGTGCCAGGCCGTCGCGTCGTGTCCCTCCGAGCAGCCGACCGTGAGGACCTGCATACGCGATTGGGGTTGCCAGTGGGCCGGCACGACTCGGCAAGCCGGCAGCCGGCGGCCCGGCTCGAATCCGGATCAGGCCGACGTCGCGGTGAAAGTCGTAATCGACGGCCCTACCTTCGACCGCTTCGAGGAAGTGGACCTTGTGCCGGTTTGGTCCCTGGAGGTTGCCGTCGAACAGGTCGATCATGATCTTGCGCGGGAATTCCGACGGCTCGACCTGCTTGTTGCGTCCCTCGAGCTTGAAGATATGGGCACAGGTCAGGATCAGCGATTCCTCGGGCGTGCTGTGGATGATCGTGCCCGAGCCAAAGCCGGTTGATCGATTGCCGAGGACCCGGATCCGGACGACGGTTTCCCATGGCTTGGGATTGGTGAAGGCCGGTTCGGCTTGCTCGTTATCGCTCTTCGTCGGCGATCGTTGTCGTTGCTCCGCGCGGACTTTGCTCGGCGATTCGGCTTGGTCATCGTTGTCGTCCGTTCCGTCGCCTGTATCGTCGCGCGATGCAACGTGGGCGATTGGAGTTGGCCGGCGGCTGTGCCTTGGCCGCGGCGGCCTTGTAGAAGTCGGCAAGCTCGGCTGCCGACTGAGGGCCAGTCGTGCGGTCGAGCTCGCGTCCGGCACCGTCGACCACGATGAACGTCGGAACGCTGTCGACATGGTAGCGCTGCGCGGAGCTTGGGCTCTCTGGTCGATGTCGATCGTCTTGATCGGATATCCCTTGCGGATCAACTGCTCGACGGCCGGGCGCACCTTGTGGCACGGTCCGCACCATTCGGCGTGAAAGTCGAGCAAGGCAGGCCCGGTCGAGATCGCCCGCGGGGCTGCTGGTTGCGGTCAAGAGAGCGAGCAACAAGGAGGCGATGGTCATGCCGCCAGGACTCCTTTCCCTCGGGATTGCCGCGGGCCGACGTCGGGGTGACGTCACGGCCGGGCTGGACCAGCTCGGTGTCGCGCGCCCCGGCACGAGGCGTGCGACATTTCGCTGGTTGGGCCTGTTGGCCATGAGGCGGCGTCTCGGGCCGTCGACACCTTCGCGAGCCAGGGCCATGCCCCGCCGAGAAGGCGTGGACGGACCGCGTCCGCGGGAGCGGACGTTTTCGCCGAAAGAAGCAGATGTGGCACGAGATGACGGGCGACGTGCCGGGGAGTGAATTGGTCCCCGACCCTTCCTTGGGCGGCGCGCCTCAGGCTGAGGGCCCCACGACACACCATCTTGGCGTGCCGCGTCCCGCCGTTTGAGCCATCCACGCCGCTCGAATCGCCCGCGCCGGACATTCCGGCACAGACGTCGCAGTCGGGCAAGGCCCAACGACGGTCCCGCGGCTGCCGCGAGTTCCCTCCTGGCCTCTAACCCCCCCCGACATCCAGTCGAGGGTGTGCGAGATCCCGAGGGGTTCGCGTTCACCGCGGTGAGCCCCTTTTACTAGGAGTGGACGAGGAGTACCAGATCAGTTATCGGCTTTTCGCCAGCGCGGCTTGAGGATCACTCTCAATCCCGCCTCATATTCATGATCGGGCTCGTCCAGGGGCTCACCTGATTCCTTTCTGGAACTAAATTCTTAGGTGATCGTAACCGTCGCCGGGCAGGGCCGTCATCACCGCGCGATTCCCAGCTATTCGCCAGGCCTGACTGAACCGACAGCGACGGTGCCCGCCATTGCGACATGCAGGCATCCTGGCGAAATCGCCGATGCAACTTCGCTCAAGGCCGGTCAAGTTCCTTGATCTCGATGTCCTTGAACCGCACTTCCATCGGCTCGGGCCAGACGTGGATCTGCAGCGCGATGATTCCCTCCTTGTCGAACTTCGGATCGTCGCGGTCGATGATCCGCGTGCCGTTCAAGTCGATCGTGACGTGCGAGCCCTTGGCGGTGATCACGAACTCGTTCCAGCCGTCTGCTTTGAGCAGCTTCTTGGCTTTTTCGAGCGGATAACGCTGGAGGATACCGCGGCCCTCGCTCTTCGTAGAGCAGCCCCCACTGATCGTCGGCCACGTCGGCCTGCGGGCCCGAGACCACGCCGTCATCGGCTTGCGCTCGCTGCGAAACTGGATGCCCGAATTGCCGTTCCTGAATCTTGACCTTGGCCTTGAGCACGAAATCGCCGTATCTCTTGTCGGTCGCCAGGAATTCGTTCTTCTTGAGAGTCTGTCCTTGGTCCGGCCGACGATCTCGCCGTCTTCGACCGTGAACAGCGACTTGTCCTCCGGCGTGACCCAGCCAGTCAGATCCTTGCCGTTAAAGAGCGGGTGGAATCCGGCTGTTTCCTGGGCGCTGGCGTTTGCCCCAACCGTCTCATCGGCCAGTCCGGACGTCGCGAGAAACAAAAGGAAGGAGGTAGCACGACTTATCGATCGAAACATGGGCGGGATCCTAGTTTGAGGGCTGGTGAATGGCTTGACCGGGCGTACAATTGCCGACCACGATCCGCGGGCGACGCTGGCGGCATCGGTCGTCCCGTCGGACCGAGTCGATTGTGCCCCTGCGGGCGCCTGGGTCAACCGGCAGTCGGCTCGGCTGGAAGGCGGTCCGTACCGCCGTTAGAATCGGATGCGAAATGAACGGAATCCTCGAAGGGAGCCGACACGGTTGCTGGACATGACCTTCCGTGAGGATCTGCGCCGGTTCGGACCCGGGAGCGCGGGCTGCGCTTCACGTGCGGAGGCACTCGCTTATTGCGCACGCCTGACCGCAAGCCACTACGAGAACTTCACTGTCGTGACCTGGCTGACTCCTCGTGCCCACCGGCCCGCATTTCAGAGTATCTACGCCTTCTGTCGCTGGTCGGACGACCTGGGAGACGAGGTCGGCGATCCGGCTCACTCGCTCGAGCTCTTGACCTGGTGGCGAAACGAGCTGAGGGCGATGTATCACGGCGAAGCCCGCCATCCCGTCATGATCGCTCTGGCGGAAACGGTCGCGCACTATGACATTCCTATCGAACCCTTTGAGGCGCTGATCTCGGCCTTCGAACAAGACCAGACAGTCACGGAATATCTCACTTACAACCAGTTGCTCGATTACTGCACGCGGTCGGCCGATCCGGTAGGTCATCTGGTTTTGTACGTCGCTGGTGCGTTTTCCAACGAGAACGCTCGACTGGCCGACGCAACCTGCACTGCCCTTCAATTGGCGAATTTCTGGCAGGATGTCGCACGCGACCTTGCTTTGGGACGAATCTACTTGCCGCGCGAAGATCGGGAGCGCTTCGGTTACCCGGAGTCGGACCTGCAGGCGCTGCGCTTCACGCCAGCGTTTGCCGAGATGATGCAATTTCAGGTTGAACGGGCCCGCGGCCTGCTCCGAAACGGCCGTGCTTTGGTGCCTCGAATTCCGAAGGCACTGGCCGTCGACATCGACTTGTTTTCTCGTGGCGGCTCGGCAATTCTCGATCGAATTGAAGCGCACGGGTTTGACGTCTTGAGCGCCAGGCCGGCGCTCGACGCGATGGACCAAGCTGCGCCTTCTAGGACGCGCCGTTGCCGCCAGGGGCATGGCCCACCTCAAAGGAAGTCAGGGCAATGCAATTGCAAGCGTTCATTCTTGATTTGTGTAAATGGATTTAGCGCGAGGTTCGGCGAAAGCGACAGTCACGCCATGAAGATGGAACGGGCGCTTCGAGTGAGCTACGAGTTTTGTGGCGACTTGGCTCGACGTGAGGCGCGGAATTTCTACTGTGCTTTTCTGCTTCTACCTGCACAAGAGCGTCGCTCGATGTGCGCGCTGTACGCGTTCTTGCGGCACACTGACGATCTTGCGGACGAGCCGGCAAGGGCGGTCGACAAAGCACGTGCTCTGGACGCCTGGCGGCACGAGCTCGAATCCGCTCTGGCCGGACTGGGCACGGCGTGGTCGGGATTTCCCGCGCTCGCCGATACCGTCGCCCGGCACGGGATTCCCGCCGATCTGCTGGTAAAGGCGATCGATGGTGTGTCGATGGATATCGAGCCTCACCGGTTTGCGACATTCGACGAATTGACGGATTACTGTTACCACGTGGCTTCCGTTGTCGGCCTCTCCTGCCTACATATTTGGGGGTATCGTTCGGAGGGAGGAAAGGCAGAGCGATTGGCCGAGTCTTGCGGGATCGCGCTGCAATTGACCAACATCATTCGCGACGTGGGAGAAGATGCGCGCAACGGACGGGTCTACCTGCCGGAGGAAGATCTGGAACGATTCGGCGTGCGAGAAGAGCAGTTAGCCCTTCGAGAACGATCGTCCCCTGAAATCCGTGAGCTTCTGGCCTTTGAAAGCCAGCGTGCTTACGAGAATTACGATCGCGCCCGGCTCCTCGTACCCCTTGTCGATCCCGTTGGCCGACCAGTCTTGAAGACGATTGTTGGCATTTATTGCGCTCTTCTTGACGAGATCGTGCGACGAGAATACGACGTCCTTGGCGGACGAATCTCCGTACCTGTTTCGCGAAAGTTTGTGATCGCACTGCGGGCGATGGTGAGTAGAATGAAAGAGGACAGGGAACTCATGGGGGAACGCGTTTCATCACGCTGAAGGGTCCGGACGAAATGGCATCGAAATCAAAACACCGCGCTCGAACTCGTCGTCCCACAGCGGGCGCGATCTCGCATCATGCGACCCTCGCTACTCGAAACCTCGCCGAATTCCGAAAAGCCCCTGGATTAATGGCCGAGGATTGGACTGTGTAGTTGCTTCAGAATAATCTGACCGAGCATGATTCGAGATTAAATGAGCGAACACCCCGTCCTCCTCGACCCCATATCGCGATCGTGGGTGGCGGATTGGCGGGCCTGGCGACTGCGTCTGCCTTGGCCGATCGTGGCTTGCAGATCACGATCCTCGAGAGCAGGCCACGGTTGGGTGGACGCGCCAGTTCCTTCAATGATCCGGCAACCGGCGAGCTTGTAGACAACTGTCAACATGTCAGTATGGCCTGCTGCACCAACCTGGCCAATTTTTGCCGGCACGTCGGGATCGACTCGATGCTGCGCCGCGAGCGTGAGCTCGTTTTTCTCGGTCCCGACGGCCGGATCTCGAGAATCCGGACCGGCATCGGACCAGCCCCTTTCCACCTGGCCGGCAGCTTTTTGGCCGCGAAGTTTCTTGGATTGCGTGATAAGCTTCGCGTGGCGTTCGGCCTGGCGTGCCTTGCTTCAGGTCGAAATTTTCATGCCGACGAGCCGTTCGCCGAATGGCTGCTGCGCCATCGTCAGAGCCTCCGCTCGATCAACCTTTTCTGGGCTCCCGTGCTTGTCTCGGCCTTGAACGAGCGCCTCGAGCAAATGGATTTCGGCCACGCGCGAAAGGTCTTTCTCGACGGTTTCTTGCGAAGCCGGACCGGTTTTCAGCCCGAAATTCCCCTGGTACCGCTGGGAGAACTTTACGGAACACGGCTGGAAAGCTGGCTACGCGACCACGACGTAACTGTCCGATTAACGACCGGGGTCAGACAGATCGAGCTCGACGGTGACGGAACAGTGCGCGGCCTGGTGTTGCGTTCGGGCGAAGAGATCGCTGCCGACTTCGTGGTGCTTGCAGTGCCTTTTGACCGCGTACGCAGTCTTATCCCCGATTCGGTACGCCATCGATTACCTGCTCTCGCCGGCCTCGACAAAATGCGCGCGTCGCCGATCACTGGTGTTCATCTCTGGTTTGACAGGCCAGTCTGTCCGTACGACCACGTCGTAGTTCTCGGCCGTCTGATTCAGTGGGTTTTCAATCACACTTCGATCCATGGTCGGGCTGCGAACGGCGCTGTCGCGACCGGCAGGGCGCCTTCGGAAGAGCGGGGTCAGTACCTGCAAGTGGTCATCAGTGCGTCGTACGACCTCCTCGCGCTCGATAAGCTCGCGATTCGCGACGCGGTGCTGGCCGAGCTGGCCGAGATCTGGCCTTCGTCGCGCACGGCGACGCTTCTGCGTTCGTGGGTCGTGACGGAGCACGGCGCGACGTTCGCGGTACGCCCAGGTGTGGAGGCGTTTCGGCCGGCTCAGCGCACGCCTGTCGACGGGCTTTTCCTGGCGGGCGACTGGACCGATACCGGTTGGCCGGCCACAATGGAAGGTGCCGTGCGTAGCGGCTACCTGGCAGCCCAGGGGATCATGAGCGTTCTCGATCAGCCGACGCGACTGCTCAGTCCAGACTTGAGACCAGGATGGCTCGCACGCTGGCTCTTCGGGTCGTCCGACCCGCACACTTCCAAAGCGTTTGTGCCGGCGGTGCCTCCGCCTCTACAATCGATCACCGATCTTTGGGACGCAGCGATTCCCGCGACGTGTCCCGCTTCGACCGATGATCGTGGGTCCTGGCACGCCGACCGCGAAGAAAGCAGTTCGATGTGAACATCGACGGTGCCGTCCCTTCCGGGGTTAATAGGCCGAAGCAACTGGTGATCGCTGTTGCCCGACCATTCCACGTCGACTATCCTCAAGGTCTTCTCGCAATGTGCGCGTCGCTCGTCGGAAGAATTCGCGGCGGTTAGCGGCAGCAGCATACGTGGCTTCGTTCTTGAGGAGGTACTGCGATCATGATTCAACCGCGGCGGATCATCTCTTTGATATTCATCGTGCCACTGGTCGTGGTGAGCATAGCCGTTTTCGGTTCGTTGCGGGCAGCACCACAACAACCTGGCGAACGAAAGGTAACAAAGAGTCCACCCGAGGTAGTCGAAGACGACATCGTGACGCGGCGAGCCGTCTGCCGGTGGGCTGCCCAGCCACCGGTGCTCGATGGCAAGCTCGACGACAAGTGCTGGCAAAAAGGAGCCGTGATCGACCACTTTGCGTCTTACTGGACGAAAACGCCCCGGCAGGGAACCTTTGCCTATCTGGTCTGGGACGATGAAGCCCTGTATTATGCCGCCTCAATGACCGACGCCGAACTCCGTGCCTTTGGAACCCAACGGAACGATACTCTTTGGGACGGTGACGTTTTCGAGCTGTTCTTCAAGCCGAGCGCCAACAAACCAGCGTATTTCGAGTTTCAGGCAAATCCCAAGATGCTGGTGTTTGAAATGGCTTTTCCCGGCCGTGGGCCTCACTCGACTAACTATACCGCGGCACCGGTGCTGGGACACAAGGCCGTGGTCGCCCTCGATGGTACACTCGATAAACCAGGCGATCGCGACCTCGGATGGAGCGTCGAAGGTCGCATCCCGTGGTCGGCCTTTGCAAACGGGGAAGCAAAACCAAAATCCGGTGACGAATGGTTCTTTGCACTATGCCGCTACGATTATGGGCCGCAGGGAACCGAGCCAATCCTTATGAGTTCGGCTCCTTTGACCCAACCCAACTTTCATCGTTACGAAGATTACGGCAAGCTTCGGTTTGAAGGCCCTCGTGAACGCGCACGCTAGCGAAACCCGGTTATGGCGAAGCGCTCGGGCGCGGCTCTGGCCTTCTGTGGCCACCTCATAAATGATCACACATTCGCGTCCGATGTCGCTTCGCCAAACCTCATGAGCTAGCTCAGGGTGTTCGGCCACGAAATGCGCCATAGGGCTAAGAGGCGCTCCGGCATAACGATTTTGGTCGATCAGTAAATACGAAACCTGGTAGTTGGCGATGAGCCGGGTGATCGAGTCGGAATCGGCATCAACATCGCCGTGGCATCCACTGAAGATACCTCGAGCCCTTGACGGCCAGTTTGCCAGAAGACTTCGCCAGGATGGCGCGAGATGACGGGGCCGGGCCGAGTGGCATGAGTGGCTATCCATTCGCATGCGAGGTCAAACGCGCGATGGGTCGACTCCAAAGAGCGAGCGCGGCCCGTCGCTAGCACATACGCCGAATAGGGCAGCGATCCGATCGCGATCAGGCTCGCTACATACAGCCTGATCCGCGCGACTCGCATTCTGTTCCCGCTCATTCGCCTCAATAAACTCGCCATGAGCACTGTCCCCTCAACCGCGCCGATTAGCACGCAAGGGATAAGCGGAACGAGAAAACGTCCCGCCTCGGTATAAGGCCAGACGACGAGAATGGCGAGTGTGACCAGAGGCAAAACGCCGGCCAACCGGCGGCGTGGCCAGCGTATACAGTAGAGCCAGCCCGCAATAATCAATCCACTAACTGCCACGGCCCAAAGATTGGCCGCGACAGTGAGGATCGGACCCCTCTGGAAGACGGTGCCAACCTCGACGAATGGGCCGGTGAGCTGGTCGGGGATGCGCTGGAAATAGAAGACGGATTGCCGCGCCAATCGCTCAGTCCAAGTCCCATCCACTTTGGCGAGCAGCCCGGCTTGCGTTCTGGCAGCTGTACCGATTGTCGCCATCCATCCAGCCCAGGGTACGACGAATGCGGCCGTCGAGACTGCAACAGTTCCGGCGTCTCTAAACCGGTGACGGGTGACAAGGTCGACGCAGACCGCGGCGGCCAAGCTCAAACCAACGTGACGTGTGAGCACGCATGCGGCCAAAAGCGCGCCCAAGCCGATCGATCGCCACATGCTCAGTGTGGTTTGCCTTGCCGCTGCGACTGCGGCAAGGAGAGTGGCCTGGCTAAGAAATAAATAAAGAGGTTCCGACTGGATGGCGGTGCCGGTTCGCCCCCATATCCAGTTAGCCGCCAGAGCCAGTCCCAGAGCCAATGCAGTTGGACACGGCAAGAAACTTCGGAACCACAACCAGGCCGCGAGAGTTGCCCCCACAGTAAGCAAGCCCGATACGGCGTGGCCGGCCGCCGCGGACTTGCCCACGAGCCCCCAAGTCAAAGCCAGAAGCAGGGGATAACCAGGCGGAAAATGCGCGTGTCGGGGTCGATCGGGATGGTCAATGGCCCGGTAACCTTCTCCGCGCAGCAATGATTGCGCGAGGACGGCGTAGCCGGCTCCGTCAAAGCGCGGCGGAGCCGACCATAATGTATTGAAGCCAATATTGACGGCCGACACGAGGGCGACCAAGCAGGCGGCGATGGCACTTTGTTTCACTTCGCCGCGCCGCCATCGCGATTGCGGCATCGCGCTTTTGTCTCCACAGCGCTCGCCGCTGCGAGCGCATCGAAGCGTCGATTATTCAAGTCCCACGAATCCAAAGAGATTGGAGCATCCGGGGACCAGGCACCGCAAGGCAGAAGCCGGCCTGACGTCGGACCAATGCGTTTGGCGGCGTAAGCCTGGACACGCTCGACCGTACGGGCGGTTTGTGTCCGCGGCAATTGCGGAGCGGTCGACGTCAGAGAGCCGACGAGATCGCCGGCGCCGGCGACGGTGCGCGGCGAGTAAAACGAAGCCTCGACCGGGTTTGAGCTCTTGACTTACACCGTGGTCGGGGCGTGGCCGACGAAGACCCGCTCGTGATCCCTTCCTCAGTTTGTGGTCCACCAAGATTTCGGGTGGAACGAGGCAAGCAGTCGTGGGCCGGCTGAGAGCTCGTGTCGGCAGCGTACTCGTTGTGGAGCTTTCGTATGGCGCGAATCTCGATCTTGCGTACCCATTCTCGCGTCACGCCCAGCCTGCGACCGATCTCCTTGAGCGTCAGAGCCGATTCGCCTTCCAGTCCATACCGCAGAACCAGAATGGTGCGTTCGCGCGGCTCGAGGTGCGCCAGCCGCGAGAGCAGGATGCGCCACTCCTCGTTGGCTTCCAGCATTGCATCGGATGGCGTGTACTGGCCAAGTGTTCCCCATGACGACCCTCGATCGCGCGGACGAGGTGTTGTTCTCCAGCTTGAGCTGGCGCGCCTGGTGTGCCTTGGCGACTAGCATTTTTTGAGAATCGGAGAGTCCGAGCGCATCGGCTACTTCGTTAAAGCTAGGCCCGCGGCCCAATTGGCGGCAAAGAACCCGCTCGGCACGGCGCCACTTGGTCAAAAGACCGATCATATGGGCCGGCAGGCGGATCGTCGTGGACGTATTGATGAGAGCATGACGAATTGACTGTTTGATCCAATAACTCGCGTAGGTGCTGAACCGCGTACCATAACAGGGTTCAAACTCCTCGGTCGCTCGGATAAGACCGAGATTGCCCTCGCCGATCAGGTCGTCGAGAGCCATTCCGCGGCCGACGTAATCCCGCGCGATTTTCACCACCAGCCTCAGATTGGCCTGAATCATCCGCGTACGGGCGTCTTTGTCGCCTCTCGCGATCGCATCGGCCAGTTCACATTCTTCCACGGCGCTTAACAGCGATTCTTCCCTGATCTCCTTGAGATAAACTTGCAGGGAATTCGCCGCGCTTGCGTTGTTCACACGATTGCCGTTCATCGAAGAAAGCCTCCTTCGCACGTCCGCCTGAAAAAGGGGGGGTCCGACTGTGACGTCTGTGTCAAATCGTGCGACGTTCCACCGATCGCGATGAGTTAGCTAAGAGACGTTCACTTCCTGGTGAGCTCATCGCGCGATGTTTGTCCTGACAGACTTGGTTCAGAGAGCATTGGGTTGCGAGACAGCGAGACGCGTCGATCCCTGCCTTCGCCGCCGTGCCCAGCCATTGGGAACGTGAGCGCCTCTCACATGGAGTTGCAATCCCGGCTCGAAAGCGGCGAGTTCTCGAAAAAAAAATCCAAGAGGTGTCTCAAAAAGGCGTGACGTGAAAATTAGGCGGCTTTGCAAGACAATCCGACGCGCCTGATTGCAACGGTCAGCCCGATCGACCTAGCTGCGTAGCAAATGCAGTGGAGCTGCCTGGCGATGTACTTGTTTTTCAGGCCTTTACGGGCTGCAAAGCCATGGATCGGCGATTCGCTACAGTCGTTGTGATCGTCGGTCTTAATCAACTTTTTTGAACATCTGGCTGGAATATCGAAACGCCAAAAGGTTTAATTAATAGGTCACGCGGAATGCTGGCGACCAATGAGTGGATGTAGTTGAGCCGCGATACGGATCTGGCGACGGTGGCCGGGACCGAAGGTGCTCTGGTGTCGGGGAAAAGTAGATCATCCGGAATGAGGACCTGAATTCCGATTCATGCACTTTTCGCGCGGAATGGATGTTGGCAACCAGATATCAGGGAGGGTATCGACCGATCGATTGAAGATTGCGGGGCGATGTCATGTTCAACGACGACGAACTCAACGACCTGCTATCGCGGGCTAGAGCGGGCGATGAAGCCGCGATCCGCGACTTTTTATCGAGGTTCGAACCGGAAGTCACAACGATGGTCCGCGCGGCTTCCGAGGAAGCTTAGAACCCAATTTGACTCAACCGACTTCGTTCAGGCGGTCTGGAAGAGCTTGTTGGTTGAATCAGGGCAGGCTTCTCTCGATTTCGACGACGTCGAGCACTTCCGCGGCTTCCTCTACGGGATGGTTAGGAACAAGGTGAGCGAACAGCAACGCAGGCTGACCAAGACCGCAAAATATGACCTGGCGCGCGAAGAGCGGCTCTACATTCGTCGTGGCGACCGCGAGGTGGCACGGGATGTCGTATCACCAGAACCATCACCGAGCCAGGCGGTACAGGCTAGCGATCGAATGGCGCAGTTGACGGCGGGCAAAAGCCCGCGCGAGGTTGAGATCCTCACGCTGCGCCGTCAGGGGTTAACGCTTTTGGAAATCGCCGAACGAACCGGAATCAACGAACGATCCGTGCGGCGCGTAATCGAGTCGGCCCGATCCCTGCTGGAGTCGCGCCGATGGCACTAGGGCTCGGGATCGCCAACCACGTTGTCGAATCGGCCAAATTCATGCATTCGTCGGTTCTATTGCACGAATTCAAGGCTGCCTGGGACGGGGACGCGCGGCCGCCGTCGAAGATTACCTCGACCGCCTCGATCCGGCCGATAGCCGAGGTGCCGTCGAGCTGATCTATCAAGACTACTGTCTGGCGGAAGCCACGGGATCGAATCCAGAGATCGCCGACTACCTGGCCCGTTTTCCCCAGCATGAGGTGGCGCTCGAACGACTCATCCGGCTGCACACCGCGTGTTCACCGTCGCTCTTGAACCGCTGGATGGAGACCACTCCATCGCCGGTTCCTCCCGAAATGGGCGATGAGATCGGGCCATATGTCCTCAAGAGAGAGCTAGGGCGAGGCGGATTCGCGCGCGTTTTCTTGGCCGAGCAAACCAATCTCGAAAATCGACTGGTCGTGCTCAAGGTCTCGAGAACAATGACCCGCGAACCGTGGCTCCTGGCGCGGGTACGCCACGCCCATATCGTCGAGATCGTCTCACACGCTACGGTCGACGACGGTGCGTTCCATTTGATCTGCATGCCGTTCTGGGGCGGCGCGACCTTGGCTGCGCTCCTGGCACAGCGCAAGCAGAGTGGACGACGAGCGTGTTCGGGGATCGACTTACTCGCGGATTTGGATTTGGTCGCTGCCCCCGAATTCCCAACGGTACACCCCGCGCGACCGGCGCGTGAAATCCTGGCGGGCCTCACTTACAACCAGGCGATTGCCTGGGTCGGCGCTCGACTCGCGGAGGCGCTTGACCACGCCTACAGCCGCGACGTGGCCCACGGCGACGTCAAGCCGTCGAACATCCTGCTGTCGGCAGACGGCAACCCGATGCTCCTCGACTTCAACCTGGCCCGCGACTGGTCGGCCGCCGGGATGGACCTCTCCAAAGGCGAAACCGGCGGGACCCTCGCCTACATGGCCCCTGAACGGTTGCAAGGGCTCGCGGGACAGGAAAGAACTCGGGACGACGGATGCTCAGGTAGTTGGCCGCTCAAGCAGTCATCTGATGAGCAACTGGCCGCCGAGGACCGAACAATCATGCGCAATTCCGCCGGCCTGCAGGAACGCTGGGCCGCATCAGGCTGACATCTATTCGCTGGGAATGGTCTTGCTGGAGGCTCTTACCGGCGAGCCGCCTGCGCAAGCGGCCGTGTCGGGCACGATGGCAGGCGCCACCGACTTTGACCGGCTAAGAGTGATCGCCGGCGCCATTGCTTCGAGCCGGAGCCGCGGTGCCACATTCACAGTCCGCGATTCCGAACACAGCGGCCGGCGTGCGATTAACTTGGGTCTGCGCGATCCTCTCGCGCTGCCTCGATCCGGACCCCTCGAAGCGCTATCGGCGGGGGTTGGAGCTCGCGGAAGATCTCGATCGTTGGCGGACGGACCGGCCGTTGGCCTACGCTTCGGAGCCATTCTGGGGCCAAATCGTACCCAGGACTCTGCGGCGCCACCGACGAACAATGATTTTGACCGCGGCGGTCTTTTCGCTCGCTGTCGGACTACCGACCATGGCCTTTGTGCTGCTCAGTTCGCAAAGAAACCTTGAAGTCAAGGCACAATACAAGCTCGGCAGACACTTGGACGATCCCGATTCATCGACGTACGGATTTCAGCGGTCAGGTCTGCGCCATGTGACCGAGCCTGACGATCGCACGGTCGTTGAGACCGCTTGTCGTGCTTTGAATGATTACGATGTCCTTGGCTCCGGCGACTGGCGGCAGCGAGACGACGTTCGCTTTCTTCCTCCAGCCGACCGCGACGATATCGAACTCTGGCTCTTGGAACAGGGCTATCGATTTGGGCGAACCGTGGAAAACCGACCGGAACTGCGGCGCTCAGACTGGAAGTTGGCGCGCGAATATATCAGTCGCCTTGGGGCGTCTCGGCCCCTGCAGGTCTACAGGCGCTTGACCGTCGCCTCGGCGCCAAACTCGGTGATGTCGCTCCCACGTCAACGAACCTTGTCTCTGATAGTGGCACTCGATCCGGGCTCGATCCGAAAATCTCGGCAGCCGATCCGGGCGACTCACGTTGGCTGGACGAGTACTTGCTGGGATTTGCGGCGGAATGGGATGTATCCGCCAGTTCCGTTGTCCCTCTCGAAGTCGGCGACCCTTCGCGGGCAGCGGCTGCCCAGAGTGAACCCGGCGTCGTCGATACTCGATCGCTGGTTCAACGTCAAGCAGCTCGGCGGGCCCTTAGTCATTACAACGTCGTGCTGGAACTGCGTCCCGATTCTTACTGGGGGAACTATCGAGCGGCCGTTGCCAGCTTTGCCCTCGATGAGTTTGGCAAGGCTGCCGGCCACCTGGAACGCTGCCTCAAGCGGCGGCCCAACAATCCTCTGCTTCACGGCGTGCTCGCGGGCTGCCTCAAAGAACTTGGCGATTTTAGAGCGCTTGACGAGGCCAACCTGGCAATTCAAAACGCTCCGGAAAAAGCGGAATGGTATCGTTCGCGTGCTTTCATCCGCTCAGTTTCGCGCCAGACCACTGGCCTCGCCGATGACATTCAGAATTTCGAGCTGCTCAGTAACCTTGTGCCGCGGTCGTTCTGGGGCCAAACGTCCTTGGCGGCAGACGGCGAGAATTCGATACGGTCGTCGCCACACAGAGTCTTGGATTTTCGCGTGGGGCTCGCAAATGAAAATCGGTTCGCCGAGCGCGGCACTCTGGGCAGAGTCGGATGGAACCATGGCGAAGTCGATCAGGACGAGCTGGCGGCTCGTGCATTCTTTGCAAGCACGCTCCGCGAGGCAAACGAGCCGGACCTGGCCGAAGTCGAGGTCGGCAAAATCCTGGCGCTCGACCCCGATAATATCGAAGCGCGGTTGATGCGCGCCAGGCAGTCGATTGAAGGCGACCGATTTGACGAAGCGTTCCCAGACCTCGAAGCCGTTCTAAGCCACCCCGGACTCTTGGAGTATCTCCGCAACGAATCCATTTTCCTGGACCGCACGCACAGCCCGACCAAGTCACTCATCATCTACTTGCATGATGTGTCGCGCCACTATTGTCTCCGCGGCAAATTTGACCAAGGCCGAACGATCGCGCAGGGTACTCGACGCCGCAATTCTTCTCAACCGCCACTGCCCCGCATCCCACTACAACTTCGCAAAAGTCATTGTCATGGCTGCCCCGATCGACCCAGATTCCATTGTAGATGCCGCCAACCAACTCTACCTGACGTTTGTCGGACAACCGCTATATCGGCTGAACTACGAACAGGACTCAACGTTCAATCAGGTCAGACAACAGATCAATGTGCATCTCAAAAGGAAGCCCGATCCGACTGAGCGATATCAGCGTCGGTTGGCCGCAAATTCTGTTGGAAAAAAGTAATCGTACCGCGCGGTTGCGCGATCGAACTTGAATTCGTACTTACGCTCGTTTCAGGCGGTGGCTTGCTGACGCCGATCGGCCAGCAAGCGGCCGATACCGCAAGAGGAACAGCCCGAATGCGATGCCGGGGCACACGCAGTAACTGACGTTTCGGCCCCGTGTCCGTGCCGCGCGAACTCCGCCACCGCCCCGCTTTTGCTCTCGCAGCCGCCCCCCTCGCCGCATCCACATGATCCGCAGCCTCCGGCCTCGTCAGCGTGAGTGTCATCTTGCAAGAATGCCGGGCTGACGTCCTCACCGACCGGTTCGAGCACCACGTCGATGGCACATTCAACACGGAACCGCGCCCTGAGGGACGTGACGTCGATCTGATGCGGACCAAGGTAATGAAGAACTGTCGAGCGGCCATCGAACAGGGGCTCGACATCAACAAGTTCCCACGGCCAGTTTTCCTCCTCGAGAATTCGCTGACATAGTGAAAAGCGGCTGGAACGCGCGGCTAATGCGCTGTGCGAACGAGCCAGGTCGTCGGGGCCGGCCTTGCGCAGCACGTGAGGCAAACTGGGGGAGACTAACGAACTCCCGTCTTCGCCATCCAGACCAGACGTAGCGTTATCGTGGCCAGTTGCCGATCGTGTAGCCGTGCCATCGGTGGCGATCAAAACTTCACCCATTTCCAGCCCTCGGTCCGTTTGGATCACCACGGGCTGGCCGCGCTCAAGGGACTGTTCGCATGTGGGGAGTGCGCGAAACCGGCCCACGTGGCTCATGACGCCATAGCGGATCAAATACGATTTTTCGCCCACCGCGCCTCCCACGTCCGTGAATTATCGCGAATTTCGACGTGCGTCGCTGTTCCTCCCGAATGATCGACGCCCTTATCAGAAACGAATTGTGCAATGACCACAAGACCCTGCTACATCGAAATGCACCCGTTGTCATGTTCACGCAACGTGGCCTCTCGCATATAATTACAAGGAGATCGACGGCTTTTGCCAGTTGTAGAAATCGTCGATTGCGCACCAACAGTGGTTGTCACTCGCGTCGTCGAATTGACTTCGATCCAGGATGTACGGATGAGCGAAGCCCGCTGCACGCTTCAGGTTCGAGGCCTTGACTGTCCCAAGGAAGTCGATTCGATCACCGCGGCGATCAAGGATCAGGCCGGCGTTATGCGACTGGGATTCGACCTGATTCACGGGACGATGACGATCGATTTCGATGATAGTTTCATTGATCCTCAGACGATCATTCGGCTGATTCGCGAAAGAGCCGGGCTGCAGTCGAGTCTGCAGGGGCCGGTTGAGCCAGCCGCAGAGTCCTGGTGGTCGCGGTACGGGCGCTGGGTCTTCACGGCCGGCTCCGGGGCGGCCCTTGCGGGTGGTACCGTAATGTCCTGGACGGGGCATCGGCTCGGAAGTGGGCAAACCGGCGTGGATCGCCTGGCGGTGGTCGGCTATGCGCTCGCGGTGTTGATCGGCGGAATCGGGATCTTTCCCCGGGCAGCGCGCAATCTGGTGCGATTGCGGTTTGATATCGACGTGCTCATGGGCCTGGCGATCCTGGGAGCGATGGCCCTGGGACAATGGGACGAGGCCGCGACCGTGGCCTTCTTGTATGGCCTGTCAGAGGCATTGGAAGGGCTGAGTCTCGACTACGCGCGGCGGTCGATCCGAGCCCTTCTCGAGCTGGCCCCGCCGACAGCCGAGCGGATCGGCGCTGATGGTACGACCCAGGTGGTGCCGGCGAGCCAGATTCGCCGAGGAGACCGCGTCTTAGTTCGCACCGGCGATCACGATTCCCGTCGATGGCACAGTGGCTTTGGGACGGTCGAGCGTCGATCAAAAGACGATCACCGGCGAGTCGGTGCCGGTGCTTCGAGAAGAGGGCGATCCGGTCTACGCGGGGACGATCAATGGAGACGGGACGCTGGAAGTCACGGCCTCGGGTCCGGTCGGCGACGCCGTGATCTCTCGGGTCATCGCCCAGGTCCGCGCGAGCCAGGCCGGCCGCGCGCCGATCGAGCGGCGGATCTCGCGGTTCGCGGCCATTTATACGCCGCTCGTCATCGCCCTGTCACTCCTGGTCATGCTCGCCCCTCCGCTCTTCGCCTGGGCCACTGGAACCGCCAGTGCAGGCGACATGGCCCTATGGCGCGAGTGGTTTGGGCGCGGGCTTGTGGTCCTGGTCATCGCCTGTCCGTGCGCCTTGGTGATCGCGACGCCTGTGGCCATCGTCTGTGGGCTTGCGGCCGCGGCACGCGGGAGGCGTGTTGATCCGGGGGGGTGAATTTCTCGAAGAGATCGGCCGGCTGCGAGCCATTGGCGTTCGACAAGACCGGGACTCTGACGAGCGGACAGCCGGATGTTGTCGAGGTCGTCTGTGCGCCTGGACAAGAAGACGAAACGCAGGTTTTGAGGATCGCCGCGGCTTTGGGCGACCGGGGCGGCCACGTGCTGGGCAAGGCGATCGCCCGGCACGCCCGCGGCCTGCGCCTCGATGTGCCCGTCGCCGACAATTACACGGCGATTCCCGGGCTGGGAGCACTGGGCCGCGTCGACGCGGTCGAGTATCACCTGGGCAGCCATCGCTACATCGACGAAGCCGGGCTTTGTCGTCCCGAGTTTCACGCCCAGCTTGGCCAGGCCGAAAACACAGCCGGAACGGCCGTGGCCCTGACGGCAAGCTCGGGCCCGCTCGGCTGGATCCGGTTGGCCGATCAACCTCGGCCCGAGGCGGCCGCGTGCTGGCCGAGCTGCACGAGCTCGGCCTTCAGACCATCATGCTCACCGGCGACAACGCCCGCACGGCGGCCGCCATGGCCCGTGAGCTGGGCGTGGGCGAAGAGCGAGCGGACCTTTTGCCGGCCGACAAGGTCACGGCCATCGCCGAGCTCGACGCCCGCCACGGCCCGACCGGCATGGTCGGCGACGGCGTCAACGACGCCCCGGCCCTGGCCGCGGCCAAGGTCAGCATCGCTCTCGGAGGCATCTCCAGCGGGGCCGCGCTCGAATCCGCCGACGTCGTGCTCTTGGCCGACGATCTCTCACCGGCTCCCTTGGCTCATTCGCCTCAGCCGCGAAACGGTCGCCCGCATCCGCCAGAACATCACGCTCGCACTTCTCACCAAGGCTCTTGTCCTGGTCCTGGCCGTCTTCGGGCTCGCCAACCTCTGGATGGCCATCGCCGCCGATGTCGGCACCAGTCTGCTGGTCATCGCCAACGCACTATTCTCTTGAGAGAGGCGGTGAAGTAAGCCGGCCACTAAGCACGGTTCGAATCCAGTCCGACAATCCTTATATCAGCTCAACGGAGCAAACGGCTCAGTAGGTCTGGGATTTACCTGCGGCGAATGTTGCCCCTGAAGTGCGATGATCTCGGCCTCGACCGCGGCGACGGCCTCGGCTGTGGTGAGCACCTCGAGGGTCGTCTCGGCAACGTAACGGCCGTCGACCGGCAGTGTCACGACCCGGTTGTGGGCCTTCTCGAACGGCCGGGCGTTCGGGATAGTTCGTGCCCGGCTCGAGGCCCGTCACGTAGCCGTCGCGCAGTCCGCCGGTGTTCTTCCAGAGTGTGAACGCCGGAAGCTGGTCGTTGCGGAATCGCAGGACCACGCCCTTGTCGCCGGCCTGGTTGCGGAGCATGGCGAGCGTGCGCGGATCGCCCGCCGATCCGGCATGCAGCTCGTGGTAATAAACCTGCTCGGTCGAGCCAGGCTCGGGAGCGCCGTAAAGATCGTGCTGGCCAATGCCCTCTTGCGCCCGCGCGTCGCGCGGGGTGACGGACTTGATCGGTGCGACGAACCGCGAGCCGGGGCCAAGAAACGGCGGACCGAAGTTCCAGTGGTAGAGGATCTGAATCTCCACCGGCTGTTCCTTGAGGTTGACGAACTCGTCACGAACGACCAGCGTGTTCGAGCCGGGAACCGTCGCGATCCTGGTGACCATCCGGACCTGGGGGCCGAACAGGCGAGACTCCTCGACGTGTCCTTCGACGACGATCTCGTGCGGCGGTTCGCGTCCCGACATGGACGGCCACATACGAGGCGGGAATATTGGCGATCTTGCCGTGCAGGCCGAAGGTCGTGTTGCTTTCGGAGCCGTCGGGCTTGACCGTCTTGACCTCGAAGGGCGCGCCGTTGTTTTCCAGTCCGCAGCGGGCCAGCAGCTCGTCGAAGCCGTCGAGCCACCCCAGGCCGCCGGCCGCCGCGAGGTTCACGAGTGACGGGTGGACCGGCCCGTCGGTGACCGGCGAGTCCCAGCCCAGCCGGTTGCCGTCGTACCAGCCTTTCCACAGCCCCATGCCTCGGGTCGGCACGATCGAAAACCGCAGCGCCCCGTTGTCGACGACGATCAGGTCGACCCCGTCGCGGCGGCCGCCCCGCAGCCGATGCTTCTTCACCGACCAGGGATAGCCTTCGGCCAGCCCCATGGCCGTCGCGTCGATGGAGAAGCTCTCTTGCCACTCGTCACTCGAAACATCGGTCAGCACGAAGGTGGACATGGTTGAAGTGTTCCCCGGCCTGGCTCGAGCAGTCTCGTCGTCGGCTTCGACCACGTCGTCAGAATATACCCGTCGCTCACGATCGCAATGCATCGGCTGCGTGGATCGATCCAGCGACCGGCATGCCAACGCTGCGAGTGGCCAGACGCTCGAAAGTCGCCGTCGACCCCGTTGACGGGACAGTCGCTCGGGCGTTTAGCCTGAACCAAAGACTGAAGGCGGGTTTGCGTTTCGGTTCCCGGTTCAGTTGGAATCATCCTTCCTTTGGTCGGTCGTGCTCAGGCCCTCCCCGATACCAACACCCAATACAAAGGAGATCGGCTCCCATGGCAGAGGTCAACGACCGGAAAATGACGGCGTCGGACTGCTCGATTTGCTCGTCCGTCTCGCGTCGCGACTTTGTCAAGACCATCGGCGCCGGCGCTTTCGCCGGGACGGTTCCCTTGATCGGCCGGACCGCGGCCGCGGCCGGACCGGCCAAGCCGGGCCCGAGCCCTTCCGCGGCCGCCGAGACGGCCGTCGCGCGGTTCTACAAGACGCTGAACCCGGAACAGCGCAAGCTCATCTGCTTCCCGTTCGACCATCCACTGCGGAAGCGGGTCGGCAACAACTGGGCCATCGTCAAGCCGACGATCGACGACCTGACCTCCGAGCAGAAAGCCCTCTGCCAGGAGATCATGAAGAACCTTTGCAGCGAGGATGGCTACGAACGGTTCATGAAGCAGATGGAAGACGACGCCGGCGGCTTCGAGAACTACCACGTGGCCGTTTTCGGCGAGCCGGGGACCGACAAGCCGTTTGAATGGGTCCTCACCGGCCGGCACGACACGCTTCGCGCCGACGGCAACAGCGTCGAGGGGGCCGCTTTCGGCGGGCCGATCTTCTACGGCCATGCCGCCGACGGCCACGACAACGAAGACTCGAAGCACACCAACAACGTCTGGTGGTACCAGGGCGAGCAGGCCAACAAGATCTTCCGCACCCTGGATGACAAGCAACAGGCCCAGGCCCTCGTCGCCAAGGCCGAGGCCGACGAACCGAAGACGACCCGGCTGAAAGGGAACCAGCTCCCGGAGACCGGCCTGGCCATCGCCGGCCTCGACAGCCAGCAAAAGGCGATGGTCAGCCAGCTCATCGAGAAGATGCTCAGTCCGTTCCGCGCTTTCGACGCCGAGGAAGTGCGGGCGTGCCTCGACAGCAACGGCGGCGTCGACAAGCTGCGGCTGACCTTCTTCAAGGAAGGCGACATCGGCAACGACGGCGTCTGGGACATCTGGAAGCTCGAAGGCCCGGCGTTCTCGTGGTTCTTCCGCGGCTCGCCCCACGTTCACACCTGGCTGAACGTCGCACGCAAGGCGTGACGACGAGGCTTCGTCCGGCGCAGTCGTCCATCTGGCTTCATGACCGCCGTCATGACGGCTCGCTCGTGGCATTCGCGATGCACTTGCGACCCGACTGCCCGGCGCAATGATCCGGAGTGACAGGCTCTAGATTTCGCTATCCATACGAAGAGATGCCCGATCGTCAGACCTAGCGGGCTGTCACGAGCAGCCCATGCTGTTGCCGCAGTTGAAGCAGCGGTAGCAGGTGCCGCACCGGACCGTCGAGTGCACCGCAGTTATCGCAAGCGGGGGCGTCGCTCTGGAAGTGGGCGAACTGGCGCTCTTGCTCGCTCGAGGCCGTCGCCCAGCGCTGCCTCATGCGGCTGGTCGGAGCGGCGGCCGGCTCGGGCGGAATAGACCCCTGCTCCCATCACGGCCTCGGCATGCTCGAGGTCGGCGATGGTCGCGGTGCGGTGGCCGTTCACCTTGAGCATGGGCGTCGCCGGTCGAGACGGGCTCGACCTCGGTCTCCGCGGACGGACGCTTGGGGGCGTTGGCTTCGCGGTAGCCGGGGATGAACTCCATGCCCAGCCAGCGGAAGATGTAGTCGGCGATGCTCTTGGCGATCGGGATGTCCGGGTTCTTGGTGAATCCGGCCGGCTCGAACCGGCTGTGGGCGAACTTGTTGACGAAGACCTCGAGCGGCACGCCGTATTGCAGCCCGATCGAGATCGCCGTGCCCAGGACGTCCATCAAGCCGCCGATCGTCGAGCCCTCCTTGGCCATGGTGATGAAAAGCTCGCCGGGCCGGCCGTCGGGATAGAAGCCGACGTTGATGTAGCCTTCGTGGCCCTGAATGTCGAACTTGTGGGTCAAGCTGCGGCGGGTATGCGGCAGCCGCTCGCGGCGGGGTTGATTGGCCGGCGCCGCAGATCGGCTCGACGGACGTCGACCGCGACTCCGGCACGGTCGCCTAGCCGCGTTCACGACCTGGCGCCGGCGCGACGAGGCCGTAGCTGCCTCGGCAGTCTGCGTTGGTGCCGGCCTCGTCGCTTGACTCGGCCTTGGTGCTCACGGGCTGGCTCCCCTTCGAACCGTCGCGATAGATCGCCAGGGCCTTGAGCCCGAGCTTCCAGCCTTCCAGATAGGCGCCGCGAATCTCGTCGACGGTGGCCTCGTTCGGCACGTTGCACGTCTTGGAGATCGCGCCTGACAGAAACGGCTGCACGGCGGCCATCATCCGCAGATGCCCGCGGAAATGGATGCTTCGCCCCCCTTGCGGCGGGGCGAACGCACAGTCGAAGACCGGCAGGTGTTCGTCCTTCATGCCCGGTGCGCCCTCGATCGTGTCGTGCGCGTCGATGTAGTCGAGAATCCCGCGGATCACCGGCTCGTCGTAGCCGAGCTTGCGCAGTGCCATGGGCACGGTGCGGTTGACGATCTTGAGCATGCCGCCGCCGGCGAGTTGCTTGTACTTCACCAGCGCGATGTCGGGCTCGATTCCGGTCGTGTCGCAGTCCATCATGAACGCGATCGTGCCGGTCGGAGCCAGGACCGTGACCTGGCTGTTGCGATAGCCGTGCTTGCGACCCATGTCGAGGCACTCGGACCAGACGGCCCGCGCCTGGGCCAAGAGCTCCGCCGGTGCCGAGCTGTCGATCGCCACGGCGGCGTCGCGGTGCATCTCCATGACCCGGAGCATCGGCTCGCGATTGACCGCGAAGCCGTCGAACGCGCCCGATGTGCGCCGCATGCTCGGCACTGGTCAGATAAGCCTGCCCGTGCATGATCGCCGTGATGGCCGCGGCCAGCGCCCGCCCTTGCTCGCGAGTCGTACGGAAGCCCGGAAGCCATGAGCAGGCTCCCCAGGTTGGCATAGCCCAGCCCCAGCGGCCGGAACTTGTGGCTGTTGGCCGCGATCCGGTCGGTCGGGTAGCTGGCGTGGTCGACCAGGATCTCCTGCGCCGTGATGAAGATCCGCACCGCCGCGCGAAACCGCTCGGCGTCGAAGCTGCCGTCGTCGCGGCGGAACTTCATCAGGTTGATCGACGACAAGTTGCATGCGGAATCGTCGATGAACATGTATTCGCTGCACGGATTGGATGAATTGATCGGCGCGGTGTTGGGGCAAGTATGCCAGCGCTGAATCGTGTCTTCGTATTGGACGCCGGGGTCGCCGCAAAGCCAGGTTCCCTCGGCGATCTTGTCCATGAGCACCCGCGCCTTGAAGGTCTCCATCGGCCGGCCGGTCGTGACCGAGCGGGTGGTCCAGTCGCCGTCGGCCTCGACCGCGCTCAAGAACGAATCGGTGCAGCGGACCGACAGGTTGGCGTTCTGAAACATCACCGAGCTGTACGCTTCGCCGTTGAAGTTGGCCTCGTAACCGGCGCGAATCAACGACTGGGCCTTCTTCTCTTCCTTGGTCTTGCACTCGATGAACTCGAGGATATCGGGGTGCCAGCACTTGAGCGTCTGCATCTTGGCGGCGCGGCGGGTCTTACCCCCTGATTTGACCACGCTGGCGATGGCATCGTAGACCCGCATGAAGCTGACCGGCCCGGACGGCTTGCCGCCGCCGGAGAGCTTTTCGTGGCTGGAACGCAAGGTCGAGAGGTCGGTGCCGGTCCCCGAGCCGAACTTGAAGAGCATGGCCTCGCTCTTCGCCAGCCGCATGATCCCTTCCATGTCGTCGCTGACGCTCTGAATGAAGCACGCCGACGCTTGCGGATACTGGTAGGCGCTGTTGGCCTTCACCACGCTGCGGGTCTCTTCGTCCCACCGCCAGTTGTTGGCCGGCCCGGAAATCCCGTAATCGTGAAACAGTCCCACGTTGAACCAGACCGGCGAATTGAACGACCCATACTGGTTCAGCAGAGCGACGTCAGCTCGTCGTGGAACCGCGCGGCATCCTCGGCGGTGGCGAAATAACCGTCGGCCTTTCCCCAATCGGCAGATCGTCCGCGTCACGCGGTCGATCAACTGGCGAACCGAGAATTCACGCTTGCCCTCGCGCCGGGCTGCCGTTGCCGCTGGCCACGTCGCCGTAAAAGTACTTGCTGGCCACCACGTTCGTGGCCAGTTGGCTCCAGTTCCGCGGGACCTCGCAATCGATCTGCTGAAAGATGGCGCGTCCACGCTCATCCTTGATCTCGGCCGTGCGAAGCTCCCAGTCGACCTGATCGAACGGGCTCGACCCCTCGGTGCTGAAGACCCGCGGGACCGCCATCCCGCGCCGCCCTCGCCCGCGATCTCTGCCGCCGTCCCACGCGGTCTCCCGCTTGTCCGACGCCACCACAATCCCTGCTTGCTCGCTCACCGTTGCCATGTCCACTCTCCGTGTCTCGACTCACCCCGGTTTGGCAAATGAGCCCACCAAACTCCAGGGTATAGCCGATTTCTGTTCAAAAATCCATAGGTGTACTGGAGTCGAGTTAGATTTTTTAGCCTAACTCCCAATATCGGCAGACGGGCGGACCGATATGAATCTGCCTGGAGTCGACGATCCGGCGCGTGATCCGAGTCCACAGGTGCGGCATCTCTCCACTCGTAAGCCGGCTCGCTGTCGATTCGATCGATCTTCCCGGCCACTTCGCCCAAGGGAGAGTCTCGACAATCGACGGCAAACGGCCCGGGTGTCGCGACGACCCCCGCAATGAGCGATCGCGACAACGACGAGTGAAGACCGAACGCACGGCACGTGAAACCCACCCGAAATGTCGTCCGACGCAAATATCTGCAAGACTCGCACCAACGCGGTTAGAAAGCGTGAACCGAATCGCGTCGCAACCACCAACTCACGCCGAGCGCTCATCACTCCCGCGTCGATCCATCGGTCTCTCCCCTCGCGACCTCCTGCCTCCGGTCTCGCAGCGCCGACTATGGTAACATCCGATTCCCACATGAAAACAGTCCACGCCAAAAATGAAAAAACCGTTCACTTGCCGTGAAAATCGGCACGATAGAACGGTTCAGGCAATGCTTGGGGTTTCGATCGGACGAGCGAAGGCGGGCGGCTAGGGCTGGCATGACGCTGGTGATCTGGACCATTGTGTAGGGCTGGCGATGACCGTTGCGCCGGCGAACATTTTTGCGTCGGCGGAACTTCTGGATGATGATCTTCTTCGCCCTGAATTGATTGACGATCTTGCCCACGACTCGAGCGCCGTCGACTGCGGGAGTGCCGATCGTGGGGTTGCCGTTCTGCTCGGTGATCAGCAGGACTTTCGAGAAAACCAGCTCGTCGCCAGCCTTGCCATCGCGGCGGTCGACCCGGATTCGGTCCCCTTCACGAACCCGGAACTGATGACTGCCGTCCTCGATAATCGCGTACATCCGTCAAATCTCCTTAACAGGGGCTGGCCGTATCATTGCGCAGCGGAAAATCATTTCGTCCGCAACGGCCTACCTCGTGATTCAAGAGCAATTCGCTCTACGTTTCCTCGTTGATGGTCAGCGTCGGCTCGACTCGTCGAGAATCTAACATACTAAACCGCTTCTGCCGAAAAGAGAAGGGCCGGCTTGACCATCAAACGGATTCGAGATATCAAGCGGCACCATTCGTTTTGTTTACCTTTGAGCTCGACGGAAATTGCCCGCCTCGCCCACCACCTCAAGACAGTTCCGTTGATCCATCGCCACCCTCGGTTGGATCGATCTGTCCAGCCAATTTGTCGGTTAAGCGGCTGATAACCTGGAGACCGCCGGACCTCATGTTCCGTTCATGCTTGCACGCATCGATGCTCTTGTGGATTTTGATGGCCTTTTTTGGCCAGGTGGTAAGTCCACGTGAGTTGATCGCGCAGTCAGATCGGTCGGCGGAGGCTCTCGAGGGCCAATTAACCACCGGCGAAGTAATAGTGGACGGGCTTGAACTCTACGATCGACCCGACGAGGGGTCGTTTGTCATGGGCGAGCTGAAACAAGGGGACTGCGTGCGGATCCGCCAGAAGCTCACGGGAGGATGGCTGGCGATCGATCCACCCCCGGGAACGCTCTGTTGGATCGGCCGGCCGGCCCTCGATGCGACAGCGGTGGCGGTGACGCGGACAGGTGGAGTTGCTGACGCAGCTCGGCCAAAACAAAGCGAACGGCGACGGGCTTCGGTCGCAACGACTCGAGCAGTCATTCGCTTTGGCCACGCGAATGCCCGGATGCCCGGTCCGCCGTGCGGTGAATTGAGCAGGGGAACAATTGTCACAAAACTGGATCTTCCGCCGCTCGAGGTTGGCAGCGGCAGCTCGAAAAGAGAGTGGACGGCGATCGTTCCTCCGCCGCAACTTGATTGCTACATTCGGAGGGAAGGCATTCGCGCCGTGCGATATCCACCTACCGCACGTGATACGGAATCGCAATCAGAATACGTGGTAGCGCAATATGCACCCACATATCCCATTGAAACTGGTCAAGAGCACCTCCCGGCGAACTACGCCGCGGCGATGAAGTCTGTCGATGAGCTGCGTCACTCAATGCGATTGGGCGAGCCCATCGCCCAGTGGCGCACCGAATCGTTGCGTTCCAGTTACAAGTCGATCTTGAAGCGAGCCGGCAACGATCCGGTCGTCGAGCAAGCCATCAGCCGGCGGTTGGCGGCGGTTACCCGGGATGAACAGGCGGCCCAGGCGGCGCGAACGATCGAGTCCATCCTCGCCGAAAGTCGTCGCCGCGACGGCGATGTCGCCGCACTCAAGAAGCGGGTTACAACCGCTGGCCTGTCGCACGTAAGAGCTTATAGCGCAGTTGGTTATATACAGCCGTCGGCTGAGCAAGTTTCAGGGCGCAAGCTATTTCTCTTGATCGGCAAGGATGGTTCGACGGTTGCCTATCTCGACATCCCGCCAGGCCTGGACATCAATCCCCACTTGGCTCAGCGCGTGGGCGTGCGCGGAGATCCCCATTTCGACGAAGATCTCGGCAGCCGGCTGATCACTGTCCGCGACTTGGAAGCGATGGATTCGAGACAGTGACGACGGCGTCGACCCGGTAAATGGCGCGTGCGACAGGGGGGATTATCAAATAGAAAAGGCCGACCTCCGGTGGCTACAGAGGTCGGCCGCTCTTTTGATCTGCCCTGCCATCTGGATTGGCTTCAATACGTTACTTGGTGGCGTGCTTGGCCGCGTCCTTGGGACCGACCAGCGATTTACCGGCGAGCAAGCTGTCGATTTCCTTGGCCAACGTTTTGCTCAGAGCTTCGGGGGCGTCGGGATCGTAGCCAACGCGGACCGACTGAACGATCCCTTTCGCGTCGAGAATCACGAGCGTGGGAATTCCTTCAACATTGAATGCAGAGCCGATGGTGGCGCTCGGGTCGAGTGCGATGCGCCCCACAGGATTGCCAGTCAGCTTGATCCCCTTTTCCGAGAGAGTCTTTTCGACCAGCTTGCGGACTTCGGAGATCTCGGCGGGCTGTGAATCCTGGCTGACAGCGACAACGAGAACATTCTTGTCGGTGTTAGCAAACGAATCGACGAGACTTCTGGATTTCCGGCAATTCCTTCATGCACGGCGGGCACCATGTTGCCCAGAAGTCGATGACGACGACCTTACCGGCGAGCTCGGCTTTGGTCACCGTCTTGGTCTTCCCCGGTCCGTCGAGCAGGGTGAGCGTAAAGTCGGGGGCGGGTTTACCTACTAGCTCATTACCTGCTGGTTGCTCGGCCTGGCGTTCCAGCAGCGAGTCAACTTTCGAGAATCCCTTGGGTGCCTCGTAAGCGAATGATCGGTCTTTGGGCACCTGTGTCGAGATTGTGCCAGAAATCCAGCCAAATTGGTTGACCGCCAGTTCTTGCCCCCCCTTGGCGGCTTGCGCCACAAGCTTAGGGTCGATCTTCATATCGATACTAGACAGCAGCTTCGTGGCCGGATCGATCGTCAGCAGGATGTCGGGCTGGCCCTCGGCGAGGTCAATCAGCAACTCCGAGCTTGCTGCCTTGGCGGTTCCATCCGCTTTGGGCGCGGCGGCCGAAGCCGGTTGCAGCGAGCCGCCGATCTGAGCCACCGCGGCGGCTGGGTCGGCGGCCGTCAGGAGGTTCAGCAGCAAGAACATTGGCGGTCCGCTGGGGCCGCCGAAGAGCACCGAGCCGAGCGGTCCTTCGCGAAATGTCTCGATACCAAACTTTTCGGGGGCGGGCGTCGTCGAATAACGCTTGAGCGGAACGACGGTGGTCGTCAGGGTCTTGCCGTCGCTGGTGATCTTTACCTGACCGGCGTCCATTTCCAGCTTGTTGGGTCGCACCAGGGTCAATTTCAGCGGCAGCACCTGCTTTTGCGGCTTGCCTCCGATCGACATGGCGATGACGAACTGCCCTTGATCAGAGTAGGACGTCAATTCTTTGTAGGCCTTGGTGACTTCGTCAAATACTGCGCGAGCCTTGGGATCGTCGCTCTTCCGCTCGGGCCGACCGGTCTTGAGCTCGAGGGTCTTTGTTTCGGGCGCCTGGGCGCGTGCCAGAGTGCCCAGCCCGAGCCCCAGCACAATTGCTCCGGCCGTAGCCACTCTGATTACGCGATTCCGGCGCGGCCATGTCTGGCGACTCAACAACATGAGGAATCCTTGGATGGGGAAGGTAGGAAAGCCAGACCGGCGACCGCGCCCGCGGCCCGTTCGCCCATCCGACTGGGGGAATGCAATTAGTTTATCCAAATTCCTGGCCTTACGTCGAGCCGACTAGGCTGGCCAGGAAGAACCCAAATATGATCAACTGATGCCTGCGTCATTCAGCGTTCAGCGATCGGATTGGGCGCCGTTGTCGCGGCCGCCGTGTGAGGGCAGCACGTGTCCCATCTTGTCGCGTTTGGCGTCCATGTACCGCCGGCGCTCCGCGACCGGTGGCGCCACGATCGGAACTTGATCGACCACCGTGAGGTCATACCCGTAGTACACAAATGCGTCTGTCTTCTTGGGATTGTTGGTCAGGAGACGCACCTTGGAAAGTCCAAGATCCTTGAGGATCTGCAAGCCGATGCCGTAGTCACGCGGGTCGGCGCGGAACCCGAGCGCGGTGTTGGCCTGGACCGTGTCGAGCCCCTCATCCTGCAGGCTATAGGCGCGGATCTTCTCGATCAGGCCGATGCCTCGCCCTTCCTGAGGCAGATAGATCAACGCCCCTGCCCCTTCGGCGCCGATCATTTGCAAGGCCATATGCAGCTGGTCGCCACAATCGCACCGCAATGAATCCAGCAGATCGCCGGTGAAGCACGACGAGTGGAGTCGCACCAGAGGGCGCATCGACCGTTCGAAGGTCCCCCATGACGATGGCGACTGGCTCGTTGCCCGGCTCGTGCTGGACTCTGTAGCCGATGATCCGGCTAGGCCCATAACGTGTCGGCAGATCGGCCTCGGCGACCCGGTGCACCAGCTTTTCGCGCAGGCGGCGGTATTTGATCAAGGCCTCAATCGAGACGATCGGCAGACCATGTTCGTGTCCAATTGCATGCAGGCGATCACGGCTGGCTACCCCGGTACCATCGAGGACTTCGCAGAGAATTCCCGCGGGCGTTAATCCAGCCATTCGCACCAGGTCGACCGTCGCCTCGGTGTGGCCGGCCCGGCGCAAAACCCCCCCTTCCTTGGCAACCAGCGGAAAGAGGTGGCCTGGCCTGGCCAGATCCTCGGGTGTGGTTGCAGGGTCGACGATGGCCCGCACTGTCCGTGCCCGCTCTTCGGCACTGATGCCGGTGCGACAAGACCGATGGTCGACCGGTATCGTGTACGGCGTCTGATGTGGTGCTGTGTTCCTATCGACCATCGGCGGAAGGTGAAGGCGGGCAGCGACTTCAGGCAGAATCGGCATGCAAACCTGTCCGCGGCCGTTTGTGATCATAAACTCGATCATTTCGGGTGTGACCTTGTCGGCCGCCGCGACAAAATCCCCCTCGTTCTCGCGATCCTGGTCGTCAACGACGATGATGATCCGCCCCTGCTTGAGCGCCTGGAGTGCGTCGTCAATCTGCGAGAATTCATCGTTCATGGCCGGTTCCTGAGCTTCACAGGAGAGAATCGGAAAGCACTTATCGCAACGATGCCGCCCCAAGTTCCGTGTTACGCTCTGCATTCATTGTATCCGATCCGTCCACTCAATATGCAGTCGGCACAACTGCGTGCCTTGTCGATTACTCCGCCGGGGGATATCGTGCACCAACGAATGAGCGTGAGCGGCGATTTCGCCGATCCGACGCTGAAAGCGTGGAGTGATGTAGGAGGAGATTCTAGCGATGAGCCGGTGGGGTTTTGTTGGATCGGGCAAAATGGCGACGGCGCTGGTCAAGGGTATGCTCCGCGCCAGCGTCGCTTCGTTGGATGAGATCCGGGCCAGCGACCCCGTGGAGAGTGCTCGCCACCAGTTTCAGGCCGAGACCGGCGTCGAGGTCTTTGACTCGAACGTGCCCGTTGTGCAACTCAGTGACGTCGTGGTGCTGGCCGTCAAGCCGCAAAGTATGCGGGGGGTGCTGGAAAATATACGCCCGTTTGTCACGCACGATCACTTAATCATATCAATCGCCGCCGGGATCACCATCGCATCGATCGTCCAGGGCCTGGGTAGCAAAGTCCGGATCGTCCGCGTGATGCCGAACACACCGGCCTTGATTGGCGAGGGTGCGTCGGCATACGCGCTAGGTCCTGGAGTGCACCAGGACGACGAGCGAGTTGTGAAGACATTTCTCGATTCCGTCGGCCAGTCGGTCGGAGTGCCCGAGTCTCTGCTCGATGCGGTGACGGGACTTTCCGGCAGCGGGCCGGCGTTTGTTTATGTCATGATCGAGGCGCTCGCCGACGGCGGCGTGATGGTCGGTTTGCCGCGCGACGTTGCAACACGTTTGGCGACTCAGACAGTATTGGGAGCGGCGAAAATGGTTCGCGACACGGGCCAACACCCCGGCTGGCTCAAAGACCAGGTGGCGTCGCCGGGGGGCACTACGATCGCGGGGCTACATGCGCTAGAGCAGGCCGGACTGCGTGCGGGTTTGATGAACGCAGTCGAGGCGGCGACACGCCGCTCATCGGAGTTGGCGGCATCGCTAGCGCCGCTGACGGACGATCGCAAGCTCGACTAGCCGCAGCGGTCTAGTTCATGTACTCGGCGGCGCGAACGGCGCGAACAGGTCTGCCAGCGCCAGTTGAAATCCAGGTAGGATCGGATCGCCTGTGAGCGTTCCCTCCGGGCCGACGACACGAATTGTTGTTGGCGTTTCGTAGACGTCGATAAGCCGAAGGTTGGGATAGACCACCCAGACGGATCGCACACCAGCGCTGAAATACTCGAGCACCTTTTCTCGTTGAGCCTCGGCACGATCGGATGGGCTCGTGACCTCGACTGCCAAATCGGGAATGACATCCCACGCATTCGCGTCCGGAAGTTCGGTAAGGGTCGAAGGCGATCGGCGATAGGCGAAAAACGCAACATCGGGACGTCGGTCGCGCGTCTTATCCTCGGGCAGAGGTATGTGAACGAGCAATTCCGTGAATGCCTCCCCTAGACCCTTCGGCCTCGCAAACGCGCTCAAAGCGATGCCGATTCGGGACGCGATCATCGCGGCGCGAATGCTCATAGGTGGCATCTCCACGCGTTGCCCGTGGACGGTTTCGTAAAATGCCTCGTCAGTTTCCATCGGCTCGGCCGAAGAAACGACAGCGGGACTCGCGGCCGGTTCAGCGAGGGTCGCAGTGCTCATCCGATGCCTCCCATTTGGTCATTCCGGCTATATTCTATCAGACCGCCCAAATCTTGCGCACGGAGCTGTGGTTAATTCCCATCAACCGTCTGCCGAGTTGTTGTGACCGCGCCCGCCGGTACGGGCAGAGAAAGCAACAGTTGCGACTCGGCCGTGAGTGGGACCATAACGCCGGAACTGGCCTGTGAGACGGGAAAGAGCGTCTTGATCAGGCCGTGCACGTTGGCTGTTCCCTGAGGGGCAGAAAGGAGCGACGTGGTTGCACCGGCAATGACGGCATCGGGAGCGAATTCGGCACCCAATGCGCCAGCGACCTGAATCTCGCCGGTGGATTCCATCGCGAATGAAAGACCCAGGGCGCGAAAGTCGACATCGGTCTTGCGAACGTCCAGATTCATAAGGCGCTGGGAGCGGCGGAATTTCATTTCTCGGGCCAACGCCTCGATCAGGTCGACGCCGATCGAACCCTGTCCGGCAGCCAGCTCCCCCTTGGCCTCGAGCCAGCCCCGTCCTTGCGTTGGCCGCTCGCCCCACTTGGCGTCCTTGATCGCAATTCGGGCTCGTCCTGTCAATCGATGACGCGGAAAACGGCGGCCGACAAGCTTTGCCAGATCGACATCGAGCAACTCTCCGGTAAAGCCGGCCTCCCAATCCCGTGATCCCGCCTGGTGCAATCGTAGGGTGCCGTTGACCTTTGCATTCGATCCCAACCAATCATCCGCGTCGAAAAACAAGTTGAGCACGCGGTGCCGGTAAGGGTAAACCCTCCACCGTCGCAAGGGTGACGGAGGTCTCGATCTGCTCCGTCCGCCGGTCGCGCATTACGGTCAGTTCGCAGCGCGTGCCTGAGCCCTCGCCGGGAATGCGGTAAGTGAGCTTGACCGATGGTGCCAATGGGTCGACGACAAACTCGCCGGCGACGTCACGTAAAGACAATCGCAGGCTTTCATGGCCGAGATCGAGCTGACAGGAACCAGCCGTGACGTGGATGCGGTCGAAAGGGATCTGTCCTGATCGCTGGAGCACGGCTGTGAGTTGGCCCAAGCCGAGCCTGGGGCTATCCGCGGACAAACGCGGGTTTTCGAGATAGAGAATGAGTTCTCGATCCGCGCGTTGCAATCGGGCCTGATCGGCCCGCGCAATTTCAGTCAGTCCTTTGGTGCGTGGCTCTTCCTGCCGCAGGGTGATTCCCTGATAGATCAACTCGCCGGGTTTGGGGTAGCGAACCGCGCCCAAGGTCACCTGAAGTCCGAGCTGGCGGCCCAGCTCGACCTCGACATCGCGGACATGGCCCGGCTGATTGATCCGCCAGGCGATCGTCGCGACAACACCAGTCGGGACGACCGTAAGCACTAAGAGTGCGATCGTCGCGACTTTTTGGCGAATTGGGCGAGTCAGGGGAAACATCCGTGCCTCCCAGTACTGGCAGCGATCGCGCCGCGCGGTCGCACCGGAGCCAATCCATCCATTGTGGAAAGATAGTCGAATTGGCGATTTCGCTCAATCAGACTTTCGCACGGTGGCGAGCGGGGGGCGTCAGCCCCCTGTCTTCGGGGTCCGTCGCCCAGGGGGCTGACGCCCCCCGCTCGCCCGCACAGTCGCTCACCGCTCATGAGCAGAATTAACGAAGAAATGATGTATCAGGATTCGCGCCAGCGCCCATGATAATGAGAGAACAGGGCCCCGC
This sequence comes from uncultured Isosphaeraceae bacterium, assembly GCA_963850935.1. Lineage (GTDB taxonomy): Bacteria > Planctomycetota > Planctomycetia > Isosphaerales > Isosphaeraceae > CAWFRS01. Next base: position 41,727 of record CAWKNT010000016.1, on the reverse strand, counting down.
TTACTGTGGGGCCGATCTTCTGGGGATGGAGCACCCATGACAACGGCTCTGAACGAAATCCGTCATTTGTTCACCGAGGGGACCTTGGCGGGCCTCTCGGATGGTGAGCTCCTGGAACGATTCGCCGTCAGCCGCGATGGCGACGCGTTCGCGGCGATCGTGGTGCGCCACGGGGCGATGGTTTTATCCGTCTGCCGGTCGACACTCGGCCGGGGCGACGTCTCCGGTGCCGAGGACGCGTTCCAGGCGACGATCTTGCTTTGCGACATCCACGGCCTGACGCGCGACCAGGCGGCCGAGGCCATTGGCTGTCCGCCAGGCACGGTAGCGGGGCGGCTCGCCAGGGCGAGGAAGCAGTTCCGCGACCGGCTCGCCCGTCGCGGTGTTCAGCTCTCGTCGGCCTGGCCCACGGCCATGGCGATATCAACCGGCGACTTCTCGCGGCTGTTCGAGCGTGCGACCCACGCGGCGGTCTCGGCCGCACACAGCGAGGGCGTCGCCACGACGGCCGCCGTGCTATTGGCGGCAAAGGCCTCGCGCGGCCTGCTCACGGCGCGGATCCAGTTGGGCGTTACGCTTTTGATTGCGATGGGGGTGGTAGGCGCGGCGACGGCCGTCCTCGGCTTCCGGACCGACCGCGGCCTAAGCGACGATCCTCCAACGGTCGCCGCGCCTCCCACCGCTCCGGCCCCGCGGGCTCGAGCCGAGCCACAAGCGCGCATTGACCTCAACAGCCCTGCCCCCGGGGATCTATTCGCCGGTAAAGTCGTCGACGCCGAGGGCAAACCGCTGGACGGTGCGAAGATTTACGCCTTGTCCGAAAGCGCGCTGCCGCGGAGCGCGGGCCCTACCGACCCCGCGGTCGTCCGGGCAGTCACTGCGGCGGACGGCCTGTTCCGATTCTCGGCGAAAGACTTGACCTTACCCTCGCTCGACGGCCTACCCGCGCCAGCCGGGCCTCCTGATCGCCGCCGCCCTTGGCTATGGGCCGGACTGGCTGCGCATCGGTCAGATCGGGTCGTCGTCCGCGTCCCTGTCCATGGGGGACATGGTCAAGGAGGCCGAGATGACACTGACGCTCTCCCGCGACGATGTGCCGATCCGGGGCCGACTTATCGATCCAGCGGGCCGCCCGCTCGCCGGCGCGTCCGTCAGGCTGACCGGCCTCAACGTGCCATGGAAGAGAGACCTAAGCGCACACCTGGAGAAACAGAAGTCGCCCAACGCGCTTTATATGCCGATCGATTACGACCGGCGCCTCGACACGCCCGGTGTGCTTCCCGGCGTGGCGACCGAGGCCTTCACGGACGCCGACGGCCGGTTTCGCTTCAAGGGACTGGGTCGCGACCGGCTCGCCCGCCTTAGTATCAAGGGACCCGGCATCGCCGACACGTCGATCGTCGTGATGACTCGCGACGTGGCGGACGTCCGCACCCGGCCCCTGGGAGCGCCCAAAGACCGCGTGACTTACGGGGCCAGCTTCACGCTTAGGCTGGAGCGGGGCCGGACCGTGACGGGCTTGGTGCGCGACAAGGCGTCGGGTCTGCCGCTCGCGGATGTCTGGGTCGGCCCCGGGATCAGCGCGATCACCGCGCTCGAGACGGGCCAATATCCCGACGCCACCAACGCGCAAGGCCGATTCGCGATTCAGGGTCTGTCCGCCGATCTCACGGAGTGCCATTACGCGGAGATCACGTTGGGGAGAGGCCAGTGGCGTTCGGAGCGAGTTGTCCTGGCCGTGCCGAAGCCGGGCCAGCCCAATTTCCTGGCCAGGGGCCGTTTGAACGACGCGGGCGAGGCCGTCGTGGATTGCCCGCGGGGCATCCCGTTCCGCCTGACGCTCCGCGATGAGGCTGGCCACCCGGTCGAGGCTGAGGTCACCTATTAGGTGATCGCGCCGAACGAGTTCTTCCGCAAAGTAATCGAACATACTCAGTCGATGGCCGGATCGCCCCTGTCGCGGGCCGCGCGGCAGGCCGACGGCTCGTACCTGGGCGTGGTGCTGCCGGGGCCAGGCGTTGTCGTCGCGAAGACGCCGCGGCAGGCCGGCTATCGCCCTGCCCACGTGGACCCCAAGGCGTTCTTCGCGCCGGGCAAGGCCGACTGGACGCCGCAAGAACTGAGCAGCGCCTACGGCACCCACAATACGCTCTCGGTCGCCACCTTCTACGGCGGCGCCTGGGTCGACCAGCACGATTACGCCGCGATTGTCCTCGTCAATCCAGCAGATGGCGCCAGGCCGCTGGAGCTCACTGCGACGGTCGTGCCCGATAAGCCCAGGCATGTTACCCTGCTCGACCCCGAGGGCCGGCCCGTCGTCGGGGCGAAAACGACCGGGCTGACGTACCACCCCTGGGACCACGAGCCGGTGCTCCGCGCGGCGACGATCCCGATAGTGGGGCTCCACCCCGACCGGATCCGGCGGATCACCTTCGTGAAGGAGGATCGCAAGCTGATCGGCTTCCTGCTGGCCCGCGGCGACGGCGACGCGCCTTACAACGTCCGAATGCAACCCTGGGCGACCATCACGGGCCGGGTCGTGGACGAGCAGGGCAAACCGCAGGCGCGGGCCTCGCTCGCGGCGGACACCGTGAGTGAGCTTGCCGCGCACGACGACCCGGGGATCGGGGACTTTCCTGAGATCACCACCAACGGACACGGCCGCTTCCGCGCGGAGCGGCTCGTGCCCGGCCAGTCGTACAGCGCCACCTTTTATCGGGGCCCCGGCCTCGGCCGCCCCAGCGGGCCCGCGTTCAAGAGCCTGAAGCTCGCCCCCGGAGAGATGCGCGACCTGGGCGACCTGAGGCTCAGCCCGCCAATCGACGCCAGCGCCAAGCCGCGGATTGGCATTGCTCCACCATAGATCCTCCTTTCCGATTGATCGCGCGTTTCGAAAACGAATTTCCGGCGGTTAGTGCCCCGATCCTCCCTGTTCGCCAGAATCCGTCGGTGCATCCGCCACTTTATGGTTCGTTACTTGGCGCAATAGACTTGCCCCAGTGGGCCAATCGCTCGCGGTTGAGCCTGTGAATCGCCTGCATGGCGGTACGGATCGCGTCCAGGCTGGTGCCGACGTACTTTTCGACCACGGCCGCGGCGATCTCGAAGGCGACCACGTTTTCGACGATCACGCTGGCGGCCGGGACGGCGCAGACGTCGGATCGTTCGTACGCGGCGGGCTGCGGGGCCTTGGTCGCCATGTTGATCGACGGCCCGCGCGCTGCCAGGGTGCTGATCGGCTTCTTGGACGCGCGGACCACGATCGGCTCGCCGTTGGACGTGCCACCTTCGATGCCGCCGGCGTTGTTGGTCGGCCGGCGAAACCCGTGGCGGCGGTCGTCGGCCGGCGTGGTCCGGCTCGTAGGCGATCGGGTCCATCACCTTCGAGCCCGGCCGACGGGCGGCCTCGACGCCGAGGCCGATCTCGACGGCCTTGATCGCCTGGATGCTCATGACGGCGGCGGCCAGCCGGGCGTCGAGCTTGCGGTCCCACTGGGCGTGGCTTCCCAGACCGATCGGGCAGCCGGTCACGATCGTCTCGACGACTCCGCCCAGCGTGTCGCCAGCTTCTCGCGCGGCGTCGATCGCGGCGACGATCGCCGCGTCGGCCTCCGGAGTCGAGCGTGTAGACCGGGCTGGCGTCGCGAATCGCCAGGTCAAACGACTGCGGCGCGGCGCGGATGCCCCCGAGCTCGCGGACATAGCCGAAGACCGTGATTCCGAGCTCGCGCAGCAACAGCTTGGCGAGGGCCCCGACGGCGACCCGCAGCGCGGTCTCGCGGCGCTGGCGCGCTCGAGCACCTGGCGAATGCCGGTCTGATAGTTGATCGCGCCGGCCAGGTCGATGTGGCCGCCTCGCGGCGAGGCCGGCTCGGCAAGACGCTCGAGCTTGGCGTCGTTGTTGATCAGGCGGAGCGTGATCGGTGCTCCGGTGGTCACGCCGTGAAAAACGCCCGATTCGACGATGATCCGGTCGGTCTCCAGCTGTCTGCCGCTTGCCGCGCCCGTAGCCCCCCTGGCGGCGCTCGAGCTCGCGGTCGATGAGCGCCGTATCGAGCGTGATGCCCGACGGAAAGCCTTCGACGATCGCGGTGAGGGCCGGCCCGTGCGATTCGCCGGCGGTCAGGTATCGGAGCATGGCATGCGCGAGCCTGCTAGAGACTGGTCATTTCCACGGAAACGCGCTGCCCGGTCAGTCTCTCGTACGCCTCGACGTACTTGCACGCGTGTCTTCTCGACGACGTCCTCGGGCAGACGCGGCGGCGGGCTCGCCTTGTCCCAGCCCGTGGTTTCGAGCCAGTCGCGAACGAACTGCTTGTCGAACGACGGCTGCGGGCCGCCTGGCCGATACGACTCGATCGACCAGTACCGCGAGCTGTCGGGCGTGAGCACCTCGTCAACCAGCAGCAGCTCGCCGGTCTCGTCGTCAAACCCCCATTCAAACTTGGTGTCGGCCAGGATCAGCCCGCGGTCGAGGCGCGTGTGCCGCGGCGATCCGATAGACCTCCAGGCTCATCGATTGTAACGTTTCGGCGACTTCCTTGCCGACCGCGCCGGCCATGTATCGAACGAGACGTTCTCATCGTGGCCGGTCTCGGCCTTGGTGGCCGGGCGTGAAGATCGGCTCGATCCGCTCGCTTTCGACCAGCCCGGGCGGCAAGCGTGATGCCGCAGACCGTCCCAGTCGCACGGTATTCCTTCCAGCCGCTGCCGGAGAGATAGCCACGCACCACGCACTCGAAAGGAACGACCCGGGCCTTCCGCACCACCATCGAGCGGCCTGTCGAGCGATTCTCGCTCTTGCGGCGAGAGATCGAGCCCGGCGTCGTCGATGTCGGTCGAGATCAGGTGGTTGGGGACCTTCAGGCGCTCGAACCAATAACGCGCTCAGGCCGGTCAAGACGCGTCCCTTGTCGGGAATGCCGTTGGGCATCACCCAATCGAACGCGCTGATGCGATCGGTCGCGACCAGGAGCAGCCGGTCGCCCAGGTCGTAGACGTCGCGCACCTTGCCCTGCCGCTTGGGGATCGATCCGGAGCCCAGGTTGGTTTCGAGCAGTGTCATGGATTCCAGCGGCTCGGCAGTAGCCGCGTCTGCTCACTTGGACGCTTTGTCCACGATCTCGAGGGCCGTGTTCTTGAGGAAGAGCCAGTTGGACGGAGCCGCCGAGATCGGCCCGTTGATGGCGAAGACCGCGATCTGATAGACCTTGCCCGGCTGGGGGTCCTTGAGCTCGACGCGATTGGGGGCGTTGAAGCCGGCGACGACGGCCTCGCCCCCTTTGCCCGGCGTCCGGGGCAGCTTGCCGTCGACCCAGATCTCGCCGTAGTCGTCGACGGTCGTCTGGAAGAAGACCGCCTTGCCGGCGGCTTCGGGCGGGATCGTGATCTTGATCCGATACCAGCAGAAGCAGACCTGGCCGGTCGAACGCGGGTCTTTGCAAGGTCTCGGGCGCGACCACTTCCCACTTGCTGTCGTCGAAATCCGGCCCGTCGGCCCGGGGCTCGATGTTGTACGTCTTGTTGGGCTTGCCGTCGGGGCCCTTGCCTTCGACCTCGACGATCTTGACGTCGTGATACCTCCACTCTCCCTTGACGGCGGCCACTCCCTCCTTGGTTTGCAGGTCGATTTTCTTGGACTGTGCGACCACGGTCTGGGTGCCAAAGCCCCAGGCCGCGACCAGGGTCGCGGCAGTCAACAACGTCCGCATCAGGATGCTCTCCCCGGCGTCCCTCGACGAATGAGCGTTCAGAACAACGCGATCGATCGAACGTAGCGAACCATGTCGGGCTCAGCGTGCCAGCTCGCGGCCGCGCGGCCGGGGCGCCGGCGGCGGCGGGCAACACCGTCGCCGATGGGTCGGCCTGATGCTTCGAGAATCTCGCTCAACTGAAACGCGTGGTACGGCTGCTCGGCGGCGGGCTTGCCGTCCTTCGAGGCGTTGGCGACCCAGAAGCGCGTCGTCGTCGTCTCGAACAGGACGCTGTGCAGGTTCGACTTCATGGCGACCGGGCCGGTCCATCAAGTGCCGGGCCGACTCGGCGTCAAAACTGCCCAGGCCCTTTTCGACCCGCTTGACGAGCTCCTTGTAGCGGTCGCCGGCCGAGAGGACGACGGCGTCCTTGATCGCGTGCGGCAGCCGGGGATGGCTCTCGCCCATCCCGATCACGCCGAACATGTTCCAGCAAGCTTCCATGCCGACCGCCTTGCCGGTCTTGCCGTCGGCGATCACGAAGTAGTATTCGCAGGTGCGGGGATTGTCGCGAAAGATCGCGATGCCGCGGTCGAGCGTGTCGGCTTCTTCCAGAACCATCCGGACCAGGAAGGCCATCGGCACGCCGTCCCAGTGGCCCATCCCGCGGCCCCCCATCTCGCCGATCGAGACCCGTTCGGCATTCATGCCCGTGACCGAGCCGACGAAACCGGCGTAGGTCACGTTCACGAACGGGATCTTGCCGCGGGGCTCGGCGACGGTCAGGACCGCGTGCTCCTGGAGCCGCCAGTCGCAGCCGTAATCGAGGATCCGGCCGTGGTAGAGCGTGCCGTCCTTGGTCGCCGAGCCGCTGAGTGCGAAGCCCGAGCAGTGGAACAGCTCGGGGATGAAGTTGGCGATGACGACGTCCTGGACGTCGAGCCCGGCGCCGTCGGCGATTCCGCGCATCTCGTCAAAGAACCGCTCGGGGACGAACTTGCGCTGCCCGCGACACGATTCCCTGATCACCCGCTTGGGATCGAGCAGCTTGAGCCGGCCAGCTCGACCTTGAGCTCCTTGGCCTTGACCTCGAACAGGAAGCGGACGTTCTCGCGGATGTCGTCGCGGAGCAAGGCCCCTTGCTGATAGCCCATTTCATAGGGTTCGCCCTTGACGTGGAGGACGCGGTAGCCGTCGACCTCTTCGAGGAAGCCCGCGCCGCAGCGAGCGAGTGTCTTGGTCTCGGCCCGGCGCGTCGAGACCGTCGCCACAGGAGCACAACCAGCAATAACGCCGCAATCCGCAACGACATCCGCCGCATGGGTTGGTGTCCTTTTTCGTCCCGCCGTACTTCAAGCACAACCGCTACGATCGATGATGACTCTATCCCAAGACCTGTCCTAGTTCCAACCGACTTTGGGAATTTCGGCAGTATGGTTATTGGCGATTCGCCGAGGTGACATTCACGAACTTCGCTGGGCCGATCGCGTCGAATCGGTCAGCGTTCGTGTGTTACTCCCATTCGATCGTGCCGGGGGGCTTGCTGGTGACGTCGTAGACGACGCGGTTGACGCCCTTGACGGTATTGGTGATCCGCGTCGAGGCGCGAGCGAGCAAGTCGTGAGAGAGCCGCGACCAGTCGGCCGTCATGAAGTCGTCGGTCTCGACGGCGCGGAGGGCGACCACGCTCTCGTAGGTTCGGGCATCCCCCATCACGCCGACGGCCTGCACCGGCAGCAGCACGGCGAACGCCTGGGCGACCCGCCGCTCGAGACCGGCGGTGGTGCAGCTCGTCCAGGAAAATGGCGTCGGCCTGGCGGAGGATCTCGAGCCGCTCGGCCGTCACCTCGCCCAGACAGCGCACCGCCAGGCCCGGACCGGGGAACGGATGGCGCCAGACCAGGGAGTCCGGCAGACCCAGCTCGAGCCCCAGCCGGCGGACTTCGTCCTTGAAGAGATCGCGCAACGGCTCGATCAGCTCGAAGCCCAGCTCCTCGGGGAGCCCGCCCACGTTGTGGTGGATCTTGATCGTCGCGGTGGGCCCGTCGGGCTCGCCGCCGCTTTCGATCACGTCGGGATAAAGCGTTCCCTGGGCCAGAAAGCGCGCGCCGGGGATCGACCGTGCCTCGTCGCGGAAGACGTCGATGAAGACGTGGCCGATCCGCCGCCGCTTTTCTTGCGGGTCGACCACGCCCTTCAAGCGCTTTGAGAAATCGGTCGCGACGCGTCGATCACGCGGAGCTCGGCACTCGTGCGCGAACCGAACGCCTCGGCGACCGACGCCCGCTCGCCGAGCCGCAAGCAGCCCGGTATCGACGAAGACGCAGACCACCCGCGGCCCGAGCGCTTTGGCCAGCAGGGCCGCGCAGACGGCCGAATCGACCCCTCCTGATAGCCCGCAAACGACCCGCTCATCTCGGCCCGACCCGGCGGTTGATCTCGGACAGCGACCGTTCGATGAACGCCTCCATCGTCCAGGTGCGCGGGTTGCGGCAGATCCGGTCGAGGAAGTTGCCCAGGATCAGCGAGCCGTACGGCGTGTGCGAGACCTCGGGATGAAACTGGAGCCCATAGATCGGCAGCTCACGATGCCGCACCGCCGCGATCGGGCAGGTCGCGGTCGTGGCCAGCGGCAGAAAATCGCCGCCGGCGTCCTGGAGCTGGTCGCCGTGGCTCATCCAGACGATCGTCTCGTGAGGGACGTCGCGAAAGAGCGGCTCGGCACGGATCGAGCACATGGCACTCGGCACGGCCGAACTCGCGCGCGGGCGACGCATCGACCTTGGCCGCCCATCGCCTCGGCAGGCCAGTTGCATCCCGTAGCAGATCCCCAGGATCGGCAATCCCAGCTTGAAGATCGCCGGGTCGCACTTCGGGCGCTCCGGGCTCGTAAACGCTCGACGGCCCGCCGGAGAGGATCAAGGCGAGCGGGTTCGAGCTCGCGAACTCGCTCGGCCGTGATGTCGTGGCGGACGATCCGCGCAAAGGCGTGCCGCTCGCGAACCCGGCGGGCGATGAGCTGGACATACTGGGCACCGAAATCGAGGACCAGTACGGGTCGCGCCGCCGGGTCGGAATCGCCATGAGCTGTTTTCTCGAAAGAACAGGATTCGCCGAGACGCTTTTTAGAGGGATACCTATCGATACGTGCACCAAGTCTACCAGACGGTCTTTGGTACGCCAGCCTTCTTCCAGCCTCCGATCTCTCCATCTTACACTTTCTCTCGTACGCCAGCCGCTCGCCAATCCGTCAGTCAAGGATCGTCAGCATCCGGGCCGGCCGAAATGGTCAGACCCATGCCAGCATTCGCCTATTCGGCCCGATCACCGACTATCGGCGCTGCAGTTGTTCGTTTCGCACGAATGCCGTGTACCCGTCGGGTTCCGTAGGCACGCCCTGAGTTTGGCGCGAGGTTGATCCATTGCCGGCCTTGCTCACACTCGCTGATCCGCTCGTCCTTTGACGCCGTTTCTCAGGTCCTTGCACATTCCATATTCGGTAACAGCTCTCTTCACCAAGGCTGCTCTATGCCCCGCGCACTTCTCAGCTCGGCGCCCTGGCTCGCCGACATGCCCTCGAGGGACAAGGAAAACAATGGAACGGTCGCACCAGTCGTAGCGGTTTTGTGCCACAGAATGCCAGTAGATGGCAGTTTTTGAGAAGGTCTCCGGCCGTCTCGCCCCGCGCCACACAATCGACAACGAATTCTATTAGATGGCCGATCAAGCCTAAAATCACACAACAACGATGCCTCGGCAACGCCGTCGCGGTCTCGCTTGCGATGATTGAAAACTGCGGCGAACGTATTTTCGATCGACCCAAAGTGAATCTGGCCAAGTCGCAGTTCGTTCGCGTGTTCGAGATCGCCGCGGCGACGCGACCATCGTCGACCAACCATGAGCGCGCACTTTCCTTGATGCGCCTACATACAATATACCTTTTTTGCAGATTTCGTTAATGCACCTACGACCAACTTCAACATGCGTACCCAGTTCCACCAGGCTGACCTTGCGGACTTGCGGGAAGGCGCTGTTGCCACGGCCGCCACTGCTCCGGCCAAAATGCGCGTCGTTAGCCGGCGTGTCAGGCACGTCCAGAACAGTGCCGTCGATGCCCATCAAGCGTAGGTCGTGATAGAAGCCGCCCAGCGTCTGCGGAGTGGCCAGCGGTTTGACCACCAAGTCAAAGACGCGTCGGACCGGTTCCACAGCCAAGCGCTGTCGCGCCTCGCACAGGTTGCTACGCGAGGGTGTTTTGTCCTCAGGCCTCATACGCCGAGCGTGTTTGAAGACCTGACGAATGGGCAGATCCGTGAGCACGCCCATGGCCAACACAATCCAGAGCGTGACACGATGCGACAACCGACAGGCGCGTTACTCGGCCCGGCCCGTGTCCAACAAAGCTTGTTCTATAACCGCCGGCGAGATAACCTTGCTCAAGCCCGCCAGACGATCCACAACAGCGAGCGCATCCGGTGTCGAATTCTGGCAGCTTCCTTGCCGCGTCATTGTCATAGCCTCCTTCAAACCTGGGTCCTAGACACACTCAAGGTTACAGGAGGCTATGACTTGCGTAAGACGAACGGTATTGCGCTTATCCCATGCGGAGCCCACAGCCATACTAACCCGAAGCGTCAGCGAGGGGATCGCCAACGGACTGATCGCCAACGGATTCTACGCGAGGCGATAGCGCTTATCCCATGCGGAGCCCACAGCCATACTAACCCGAAGCGTCAGCGAGGGGATCGCCAACGGACTGATCGCCAACGGATTCTACGCGAGGCGATAGCGCTTATCCCATGCGGAGCCCACAGCCATACTAACCCGAAGCGTCAGCGAGGGGATCGCCAACGGACTCTACTCGAGGCGAGAGAAGTTCGCCCCTGCGGAGTCCACGGCCATACTAACCCGATGCGTCGCCGAGGCGATCGCTAACCGAACTGAATCCTCGCTTACGCTTCGGGTTGGTATGCGCGGGCGTCGCTGTTGCGCAATTCGCGTGCAAAGCGCTCTCACAACACGAATTCACGAACGCGAAAGTGTCATCCAGTACGGCACCGGTCAGCCGCCGAGCGGGTTGGCGACAATCAACTCACAGAAATTCGTCCGACGGTAGCCGGCTGGCGTCCGTTCCAGAACGTCGGAGTTCATCGTCCCGAATGTGGTCGCGGGTTTGTGGGCTGCTTAGGGGTGCTTAGGACATGCAACGGATACATCAGCCTAGCCGCCCTCCCCGCCCGAACTCAACCGGCCATTATGGTGATTTTTGAGAACACATTATGATTTTTGAGAACATGTTTGGATCGGTCTTGCGAGAATTACTGTTAGCGTGTATAGTATCCGCTTCGCTGTCCACCCGGAGACTTCGCATGACGATCGCGCCACTCAATTGGTCGATGCGTCTCTGACTCGCTGGTATCACTGCGTGACGCGGTGCGTTCGCCGAGCCTTCTTGCTGGGTGAAGGAGACCAAAACCGCAGGGAATGGATCGACAATCGGCTCGAGGAACTCGCGGATATCTTTGCGGTGGCCGTCGGTGGTTTCTCGGCGATAGAGAGTCATCGATTTGAATCCGGTGGCCGCCCAGGTCGCGACAACTCCGGAAACAAGCGATTATACATCGATCAAGCAACGACTGGATCACGTCGAGGCTCGAGGTGCGACCGCCCAATTGGAAGCGGCGAAAGACGGCAGCGTTGCCGGATCGCTTGTCGCGGCTGGTTTGGAAGAGTCGTTCTGGCTTTGTCCGATCGAGGATCGCCGAGGTTTAGATTGGAGCTCAAGGAGCTTGGCGAGGACGGAAGCTTCGAGATTTTCCGCGAACGAATCATCGCTGAGCAACTGAAGCGACGCTACCTCAAGGACATCCTGCTCATCCTCAACCAGTTGGATGTCCACTGCACCAACACGGAGGAGGGGAACATTCTTGGCCATCTGGTCGAGCTGGTCCTGCGTCGAAACGTTCACGTCCACAATCGCGGCATAGTCGACGAACGGTACATCGAGCCCGACAAAAATCGAAAATCGAATTACAATCCTTACGGACTAAAAATGTGCGATCCGGCGCCGATCGACCAGGCGTATTGTGAGACGGCGAATCGTCTTTGCGGCGATTGCGTCTCGCGCGTCGCCGCCTGGGCGGGGGGCTGATAAGCGGACACGCAACGCGCCGCCAGCCATGTCGCGGTAGGCCAATGGTGCAGACGACGCTAACTCGTTCATAGCGAACCGATTTGGATCAGCTGGCGATGCTTGCGCTCGACAAATCCCCCAGCGCGAAACGAAGTGTTCGAGTTCCGGCTGTAGCGCGTTCCTGGGCTGTTGTATGCTCGCACCGCCTTTCGTTCCTTCTCGTCGGCGAAGATCCAGACGAATGTCTCGTCGAGGAAATTCCGGCTGAGGGGTTTGGTGGTCGGCGACAGGGGTTGCGTGTCCTTGCCATTATGCGGCGAGGCCCAGGCTCTCTTTGGGATTGCGTTCGGGCACTCTAATGCATTTTTCCGGACTCAGTCAAAGATCCAATTCACGTCGACGAGCCAGCCGGGGAGCAGGGTTTCTGCTTCAACGGCCTGCCCGCGCCGGACGGTGGTCGGTTGGTCGGGCTTTTCGGCTCGATGGATGTGGATGCACTCCGCGATCGGATCGACGTCCCAGACAATCGCCGTACCTGCCTCGAAGTAATCAGCGCGTTTCGCGGCGAGTGCGGCCTCAGCGGATGGAGTATAGTCGTGCTCGCTTCGAACCTCGACCGCCAACGCAGGCGGTCCTTCGAGGAACCGCATGGGGTCCGCCGGAAAAGGCCCCAAGTGGTAAGATGCGTCAGGCGCAAACGACTCACGTCCTGATGCCAGCCTGGGCACCGCAAATCCGACGTTCTCCGGAAAGGCTTCGCCCCGACCGCTCTGTGTCGCGTAATCATCCAAACCGCGGTAGATCCGCCCGGCAACCCGGCCCGGCTTGCGACCGGTCGGCATGAGCACCTCGATCCGCCCGTCGATCAATTCGGCTTTGTCGGCGACACGTGCCAGGTCGTCCAATGTCGCTGCCGGTGTTTGGACCGATGCCATCGTCGGACCTCGACTTCACGGGATCGGGTCAAAAGACAGGATGCACTTCATTCAGTCTGGATCGCGTAGATGAGGCTGTCAAGGCGAACGGCGAGATGTCGCAAGTAAGTGAAGATACGAAAACGATCAGACATCGGCGCGAAACGGAGTGTTCGAATTCCGGCCGTAGCGCGTTCCTGCGCTGTTGTGTGCTCGCACAGCCTGTCGGTTCTTCTCGTCGGCGAGGGTCCAGAACAATGTCTCGTCGAACCCGTCATTCAAGAATTGTCAGTCCATGAGTTTCTCACTGCCAATCAAGCCAATTTCGCGCTCTGCGGGACCTGCGGTCGGATTGATCTACCCAAGGACGCGTGTCCTTCAAGGCGACCCGCACGCGTGACGATCAGAGGGTCAGGTCCGTTTTTTTTGTGAGGCTCTTGGCGAACGGCGAGAATGTCTTGGCTGAGCTGCCTGGAATCAGGCAGCGCTGCGCTCGGAGTCCGGACCTGTTGGCATGTCTTTCACGCTGTGCTGGCGTTTCACGAAGTGAGTCGCATATGCCTCTTCGATCCTTGTCTGGCCCGATTTGCTGAACCGAAGCGGTTGTTTGGGACCCTTCCCCCAGCAGACATATGCGGTCTTCCGCGGTTGGAGGCGGCCCTTGACGGCATTCTGTCGGAGGACCCGAAGCAGGTGGCTGAGTTGGCTGAGATTGAGCCTGATCGCTCGTTCCAGATAAGGAATCCGTTTCATACGCCACGACTCGTGGTCTTCCTTGGTCAACTTGCCCATGAGAATCAGAACGTCGACGAAGCTGATGAACCCCTTCTCCCGAAGCAGTTCGGACGACACTCGATTCATACTGGCAACAAGTTCAGCGCGATTCGACTTCATTCAAACCCAGTAATGGCATGCAAAATCATTCCTCAATGGCTTCATCCGCCACGCCATTCACACCCGAGATCCCGCCTGAAGCCGTGCGACTGGCGATGACCTTGACGCCAATCTCGTTGGCCATTTCCGGGTTGTCGCGCAGGTATTGCTTCGTGTTTTCACGACCTTGCCCCAGCCGCGTGTCTCCATAGTTGAACCACGAGCCGGACTTGTCGATCAGCTTGTCGATCAGAGCCAGGTCGAGCAGGTCTGCCTCGCGCGAGATGCCGTGAGTGTACATCATGTCGAATTCGCAGACCCGGAACGGCGGAGCGACCTTGTTCTTGACGACCTTGGCCTTGATGCGCGAACCGACAACCTCTTCACCGTCTTTGACCGGCCCGATGCGACGGACGTCGATGCGACATGAGCTGTAAAACTTGAGGGCGCGGCCACCCGGAGTGGTCTCGGGACTGCCGAACATCACGCCGATCTTCTCGCGAATCTGGTTGATGAAGATCAATACGCATTTGGAACGCGAAACGCCCCCCGTCAGCTTGCGCAACGCCTGGCTCATGAGCCGGGCCTGCACTCCCACGAACGTGTCGCCGATTTCCCCTTCGATCTCGGCCCGGGGCACCAGCGCCGCCACCGAATCGATGACGATAATGTCAACCGCGTTGGAAAGGACCAGCATTTCGGCGATCTGTAGCGCCTCTTCCGCACTGCCGGGCTGGCTGACCAAGAGCGCTTCGATATCAACCCCCAGCCGCTTGCACCACGCCGGATCGAGAGCGTGCTCGGCATCGATGAACGCCGCGACGCCGCCGTTTTGCTGGGCCTGAGCGACCGCGTGCAAGGCGATCGTCGTCTTGCCGCTCGACTCGGGACCGTACAACTCGATCATGCGGCCGCGTGGCAAGCCTTTGCCACCCAGCGCCAGGTCGAGGGACAAAGCCCCGGTGGAGATCCCCTCGATCTCCATGTGGGACCCTTCACCCAACTTCATGATGGCCCCTGCCCCAAATGTCTTCTCGATCTGGCTGAGCGCGTTATTGAGCGCTTTCTGCTCCTGAGTGGCAGTCGGCTTGCTCTCCGTCGCCCCCTGTCGTTTCGCCACGGCCATCGCTCCTTCCGACACCCGCCTTATTATGTACGAAATTACAGTACTCTAACATTGCTGATCGGCAATGGTCAAGGACGAACTTAGGTTTTTTTCCCTGCGAGGCGACCGCGGCAAAGTACCTCGTAGTGCGGACCAGATGGCCCGAAAGATGAGGACATGACCAGCAAATCCGTCACAGTGAATCTGCCGGCCGACCATCCGGCCCGCGACTCGATCAATGTGCGCAGCCCACGGTTATCGCGCCGATCGTGTTTGATCCGGCCCAACGTCACGTGAGGATGAAACCGCGGATCGTCGGGAGCGTGGCCAATCCGTGCTAACGGGCCAATCACCGCACGATGCAACTCGTTGAGAGCATCGCCGTTTATTGCGGATAGGCCGGCCCAGATAACACGCGGACGCATTACGCTGGGAAAAGCACCTAGGCCGCATACTTCGATATCAAAACGGTCGAAAGATCCGATGCTCGCGGCCACAACCTGGCAGATTGCATCCAGGTCACCGTCCGGAACGTCTCCAAGAAAGGCAAGCGTCATGTGGAATGGCCGGCTCGAATTCCAGCGGCATCCAGCGATCTCGGCCGCGAGGCCGGTTTGAAGCCGCACCAGCTCCCGCTCGACGTGTTCAGGGACGGCGATTGCAATGAAAGTACGCGTGCATTCAGACATGACTGAATCATGGAGATTGCGGCAAAGCATTCCACTCGCGTTCAGCGGGGGACAGCGACTTCGGACTCGAACCAAGCCATGACGTTATCCATCAAGGTCTTGAAGGGTGTCCTGGTCGGATCGTCGTCCATGAAACGCTCGACGCGATTGTTCTTCAGCTCCAAAACGAGTTTGAATCCGTTGCGAATGTTGTCGGTCGGATCGAACTCGGCTACCTGGAAACCTTTCATCGGGTTGCCTCGCTGGTTGAACTCGAGGTAACAGTACCTTTTTCAGCAGCGGTAAACCAGACTTTGGTTGTCTCGCCGGAACCGAGCCGGCCCACTCTGACTTTCGTTTGTCCATAGACCACGACCAGGTCGTCGATGGCCGATTCGCCCTGATTGACAATCTGGACACACGACTTCGATGAATTCCACGATCGGACTAACAATTCAGCCCCTACCGTGAGTAGGAGCAGAAGTGATCCGCCCAGAATGAACCAGTTTCGTCGAGTCGTCGGCGAGGCAGACACTTGCGCTTCGACTTCCCATTAGTTTTGGTCTTGATGGCCACCGAAATAGTGCGACAAAAGTACGATCGCGCACGTCGGCCGTTTTCACAAGGGGAAACGGAGAAAACGCATACCGGCCGTTGGTCGGGCTTTAGGTCGGCCTGGCAATGCCCGGGTCAGACCCAAAGTTTTCCCGGTAGCGCGCCACGAACTCGTCGAGAGTGTAGGCGTGCTGTTGGGGTCCCTTTTGCTCGATGGCGTAAACTGCCGAGAGCGCGGCCAGCCGGCCCGACCACGGGCCAGGGCAGACCTTGCTTGACGCCCAGGATGAACCCCGCCCGAAACGCGTCGCCGGCACCGGTCGGGTCGACGACCTCCTTGGGCTTGGCGGGCGGGATTTCGAATTCATCCTTGCCGACAGTGATCAAAGCGCCGGCCTCGCCCCGCGTCATCACGGTGATCGGGGCCAGGCGGCGGAGTTCGGCCTCAGATCACGCCAGTTTTTCGGCCATCATCCCGAACTCGTAGTCGTTGCCGGCCAAGATTCGCGCGCCTCGGCAACCCTTCTCGAGGTCGGCGCGGTCGAGCCGGGGCAATTGCATCGATGGGTCGTAAAGATAGGGAATTCCGGCGGCGATGCACTCGGTCGCGTAACGGTTCATTGCGGCCGGGTCGTTGGGCGCGATCACGACGAGATCGCTCGGTGTCACTCCTGCCTCCGCGAGCGAGATCGACGCGGCGTGAGCCATCGCGCCGGGATAAAACGCCGTGATCTGGTTGTCCTGCAGGTCGGTATTGATGAAACACGAGGCTGTGTGGTCGCCCGCGATGACCTTGACCGTCCGGCAGTCCACGCCATGGCTTTCGAGCCAGGCGCGGTAGTCGGCGAAGTCTTCGCCGACCGTGCCAACCAGGAACGGATGCTCCCCCAGGAGGCCGAGATTAAACGAGATGTTGGCCCCAGTGCCGCCCCGCAGCCGGGTCAGCGAATCGACCAGGAACGACACGCTCAAGACGTGCATCTTGTCGGGCAGAATATGGTCACGAAACCTGCCCGGAAAGACCATGATGTAGTCGTAAGCGATCGAGCCGGTGACGAAAATGCGCATTCGGCATGTCCTTCTGATTATGCAAACAAAAGCCCTCATACTGGCCGATTTAAGGACTTTGACGAACGACGGTCGGTTTCAACCAGGCTGTGGAGGGGATTCGCCGGTTTGCAACATTTCGAGCGTCTGGCGGATCCGGGCCCGGCAGGCGTCGCGGCCCAGGATGGCGAGGCAGTCGTAAAGCCCCGGACCGACGCCTTGCCCCGTGACGGCCACGCGCAGCGGGTTGACGACGTCGCCCATCTTGCGGCCGGTCCGCTCGGCATATGCGTGCACGGCCTTTTCGAGCGTGGCCAGATCGAACGGCTCGACCTGGGCCAGCTCGAGGTCGAGCTCGGCCAGCATGGCCGGCGACGCCCTCCTTGCGCAGCCGCTTTTTCACGGCGTCGGGGTCGAACGCCAGCGAATCCGTGAAGAAGAACCGGCCCAGCTTGAGGATGTCGGCGAAAGACCTTGAGTCGATCGCCGAGGGCCGTGATCACGGCTTCGATCCGCGCTCGGTCGGCGGGCGACAAGGGTTCGGCGACCAGGCCCTCGCTCTTCAGGAATGGGAGCACGCCCTCCACCTTTGTTTCGAGCGGCAGCGTCTTCATCCACTCCCCCTCGATCCAGAACAGCTTGTCCTGGTCGTGGCTGGCGGGCAGAGCTGTTGACCCGTTCGAGCGAGAATTTCTCGATCAGCTCGGGACGCGTGAAGATCTCCTGCGTGCCGTCGAAGCTCCAGCCCAGTCGCGAAAGGTAGTTGAGCAGCGCGTCGGGCAGATAGCCCTTTTCGATGTACTGGTGAATATAGACCAGGATGCCGAGCTTCTCATATTCCGCGAGTTTTGCGCTTGGACATCTTCGACTTCGAGCCTGGCTCGGCCACGTACGGAACGTGAGCGAACGCGGGCAAGCTCGCGCCCAGGGCTTCGAAGAGCAAGAGCTGCGGGAAGGTGTTCGAGAGGTGTTCGTCGGCCCGCACAACGTGGGTGATCTGCATGGCGGTGTCGTCGACGACGCTGGCGAAATTGTAGAGCGGAGTGCCGTCGGGACGGACGATCACGAAGTCGCCGATCTCGTCGGTCGCGAACTCGACCGTGACCCTTGATCAGGTCGTGCAGGACGAGCGTTCGTCCAGGCGGAACCTCAAACCGGAGGGCGAAGGGACGTCCCTCGGCTTCAAACCGGCTTGCTTCGTCATCGGCGAGGAACTTGCGGCGAAATCGATAGGCGCGTTTCTGTCGCTCGGCGGCGGCCTTTTCGGCGGCGCGCTCGCTGTCGGTACTGTAATCGCGATAGACGTGGCCCGAGGCGACCAACTGGTCGGCTGCCCGCCGATAGCTTTCGGTCCGTTGAGACTGGTAATACGGGCCGAACGGCCCGCCGACTTCCGGCCCCTCGTCCCAGTCGATCCCGATCCAGCGAAAACCGTCGAGGATGCGGCTGACGGCTTCGTCGACGTGGCGTCTCCTGGTCGGTATCGTCGATCCGCAGGATGAACTGGCCGCCGTGGTGCCGCGCCAGCAGCCAGTTGAACAATGCGGTCCGAACCCCGCCGATGTGCAGGATAGCCGGTCGGGCTGGGGGCGAATCGAGTGCGTACAGTCATGGGATCCAGACGAAAACTACAGCCAGACGCAACGGCGCTCAAAGGGCGTGAACCAAAGAAGCTCACGATAGGGTCTTTGAACCTGGCTGTCAACCGGCCCATTGTGCTCACGATCAACCCGGAGTAATTCTGGTTGGGACGACTTCCGGGCGATCGTGGCGGCACGCACTGCCTTCGTAGTCACCGCGTGGCGAGGCGGGCGGCGGATCTGCGCTCGAGCGCCACAGGCGCACTTGCTCTTCGTTCACTTTTTCATACCCGAGGCCTCGTAGCACTTCGAGGACTTCGCTCCAGGTGGGAAACATTCGACCACTGCTGTGCTTGTACTCGTTCATGGCCATCATGAATTCCATTTCCGCAATAGTGTATTCGCGTTCACTTGTAGTGGGGTCGACGAAACGACGTCGGCCGCTGTTTTGTCTGGCGGTCGCCGCCCGAGTCGCCTGCTCGGTGGCACGGCGATTGGTCCATGCGCTCGACGGGTCATCGGACGCACACATTTGATCGCTTGCGACATCCCGAGAGGACGTTTTGCTCATGCGCTTCTAGCTCCTCTAATCGCCTGCCAAGGCCGCGATAAAAACCGTTCTATCAGTCCGGCGGTACCTGGGAAGAATTCTCCCGCGTTGATTTTCCGCGCGGGAGTTTGCAGCCAGCTCACGAGAGGGGCGTGACTTCACTCAGAGACCGCTCCTCAAGATGAACGTAAACCATCGCGGTGACACCATGAGTGTCACACTCAAATTTTTTTTGATTATTCGACCGGTTTCGCGACGCAAGGCGCGTCAGATTGAGCCAGGACGCGCACGCCGCAATCGCTCGTGCTGGCGCTGACCAACGGGCGCCGGTCACAACGAGCGAATCGAGATCGTACGCATTGGAGCCGGACGAATTGGTGCGCACGAAGAGAAGGTCTGGGATGGATCAGGTTATCCCGCACGGTTCGATCCCCGCAGGGTGGCCGCGCGGCATTCAGCGGCCGACCGATCTGGCTTGTCACAGGCGCAATCGAGAACTTCCTCGACCGGGAGCGTAGAAACCAACGAGCTCGGCTTGCTAGAATCAGGGCCATTGCGTTTTGCATTTTCATTCGAAGCCAAGGCGAGGATCGACTTTCCATGCCCGATCTTGATGCCGAAATGATGGTCGATCAGGTGTGATGCTCGGCTTGGTCTCGCGCGAGCAGCTTCGCGAGGCGACGGCCGAGGCCGAGGACGCATCGCCCGACACGGCGCTGCGGATGCTCTTACGAAAGGGGCGTCTTGACGAGCTGGCAGATCGATCGGCTCAAGAAGGGAGACCCAAGCGGGTTTTTCTATGGCGACGCCAAGGTGCTCTTCCACCTCGCGGAGGGGACCTTCGCCCGCGTCTATCGCGGCGAGCACATCACGACCAAGGCGCCCCTGGCGATCAAGGTCCTTCGCCAGCGGTTCGCGTCGATCAGCGAGGCTGTCGAGCGGTTTCACAAAGAGGCCGAGGCCGGCATCCGGCTGCGCCATCCCAATATCGTCCAGATCATCGACGTCGGACAACAAGACCATCGACATTTCATGATCATGGAATATGTCGAGGGAATGAACCTTCGCGACTTCATGAAGCTGCGCACGCGAATCCCGACCGAGCAGGCCGTGCCGCTCATGCTGGGAATGGCTCGTGGGCTGCAATACTCGCTCGAACGGGGTGTAACCCACCGCGACATCAAGGGAACCAATATCCTGATCTCCAACTCGGGGTCGCCAAGCTGGTCGACTTCGGCCTGGCCACCATGCAGAGCGACGAAACCAAGCCGGGCGTCAAGAGCCAGCGCACCGTCGATTACTCGGCCCTCGAGCGCACATGCAATAGCCCCAAGGGCGACCCACGTTCCGACATCTATTTCCTGGGATGCGTCTTTTACCAGATGGTGACCGGCCAGTTGCCGATGGAGGAATCGGAAAGCAAGGACATGCTCCGCAAGATGCTCAAGCGATCCTTCGGAGCGATCAAGCCGATCAACGAGCATCGCTACGCCCCCGAGCGAGGAAATCTGCCGGATCATCGAAAAGATGATGAAGATCGACTTGAAGGCCCGGTATCAAAACATGGACGACGTCGTCGTCGGATCTCGAGCGCTATCGAAGCGCTCGATCGAAGCAGTCCGCAACGGACTCTCAGAAGCCCTCGCCTAGTGCGGCGCAGCCCGATTTCGTCGATGAAATCTTCGATTTGCCCCGCCGCCAGCGAGGACACGGCCGCCGTGGCAGCCGAGCCCAAGGAAGAGCTTCAGCACTTCGAGGTCAAGGCAGTGGCGGCCAAGAGCGTCCTGTGCGTCGAGGCCCAGACCGAGATCCAGGACGCCTTGCGGAAGAGCCTGACAAACTGGGGGTATCGAGCGCTCCTGGTCGTCCGATGCCGAGACGAGCCGCCGAGCGGTTCCGCGAATCACCGGTCGACGCCGTGATCTTCGACACCGACGGCCAGGATGCCGAATCGATCGAGGCCTTCCTCGACATGCATGAAAAGGCCCACGAGGAAGGTCAACGAGCTTCTCGCGCTGGTCTTGCTCGGCCACAAGCAGGGTGCCCTCAGGGAAAACTGCCCGACGGACGACAAGCTGATCGTACTGACCAAGCCGATCAAGATGAAGCAGGTCCAGGACGCCTCGCCCGGCTCTTGCCGAACAAGTGACCCGCTCTACCAGACGGCAGGGGCCGGCAGATGCTCCCTATCAGCTCGGTCTTCTGCCTGGTGGTTTTGATGGCCAGCGACGGTCTTCCCGAGCAATCCTCACCCGAAGCCAAGGCGGTCGCCTTTCTAACCGCAGAAGTTCCGCGCTGGTCGCGTGAGAACCATTGCTACTCGTGTCATAACAACGGCGACGCGGCCCGGGCACTCTTTCAGGCATCGCGCGCGGGTTACCCTGTTCGCGAAAGCGCCTTGCCGACACCACGCGCTGGCTGAGCCGGCCGGCGGACTGGGATCATAACGGCGGCGTCGGGCCCCAAAGCGACAAGCGGCTGGCGCGGGTCGTGTTCACGACACGCTCGCTACCGCAATCGCGACCGGCTGGGTGCAAGATCGGTCGTTGCTCTCTGCGCGGCTGCCGAGCGGCTGGCGCTCGACCAGGACGCGCGATGGATCCTGGCCGATCGAGGGCGACGACGAGACCGGCTCGCCGGCGACCTACGGCGAGCCGCTGGCCACGTTCTGGCGCGCCAGAGCCTGTCATCGGCTGACAGCGACCGGTTTCAAGGGCGCCATCGCGCTTGCCGACTCCTGGCTCACAGCCCGGCAGATTTTGACCGTGGCCGACGCGTCGGTGTGCCTCATGATCTCAGAGTCGATCCAGCCACGAGCCGGAAACGACAAGCAAAAACGATGCCTCGAGCTCTTGAGCACGGGACAGAGCGGCAGACGGCGGCTGGGGCCCGCGCACTCAGTCGCCCCCCGAGCCTTTCGATACCGCGCTCGTTCTGCTCGGCCTGACGAAGTGCGCACCTTCACCGAATGTGCTCACAATGATCTTGCGCGGGCGTGCGTTCCTGACCGCCCAGCAACAGACTGATGGAAGCTGGATCGAGACGACCCGCCCACCGGGAAACGTCAGCTACGCCCAGCGGATCTCCACCACTGGCTGGGCGGCTCTGGCCCTGTTGGCAACCCGAAAACACTCAGCGCGGCACCGGGACGGTCCGAAACGGTAGTTCCACCGTTTCCGTCGTGATCCGCCGTGAGACAGGGCCGGCGATGTCAACCTCGAACGGCCGAGCCACGCTGTTGCCGGCCAAGTCTTCCAGCTCGGTTCCGATCATGAGAGAATATTCACCGGCCTTCCACGCATCGAGTGGAGTGAACCACCACACGGTCTCGGATTCGCCCACCGCAATCTGACCCGGCACCACGCGCTCCCTTGCATCCTGGACAAAGATCAATCGATCGAGGAGCGCCCGATCCAGGGATTCGGGGAAGCGAACCGTGAGGGGCTCGCGTGTGTTGGCCGAGGGAGCGCTGATTTTCCAGTTCTTTGGGTCCGGCGAAGTAAGGTCGGGTGGGCCAGCGCGAAAGTTCTTTCGGAAAGGTGACACAAGCGGGTTTCCCGCGGCGTCGGGCCAGTCCGTCTCGATCAGCAGCGAATAGGACTTGCCCTCTTCCAGGACCGGCCCCACTTCCTCGCGCGGCCTTAGCCCGCGCTTGATTCGACCCGGGTCGAACAATAGTGTAAACCGAGTCCCATCGGGTGACCAAAGCTCTTCGTCGAGCTCGAGAAAAGGTGCGTCAACCAATTTGCCGGTCGAGGTGTCGATCAACTTGATGCGGCGATACGCTTCACCCCGACTCATCGGAGCCGAGAACGACACATAAAAGCGGAGCAGGTTTTCCGGAAGCAATTCCCGCAACGGCCAGACGGAAATGACGCGCGTCGTGGATCGTGCCACTCGTTGGGGCAGTGAGTAATCCGCGCTCAGCTTGGCCACCGATCTGGGACGGTCGCTTGCACTTACTTCAGAGCGCGTCAGCCGGTTGGTGAGTATGTGGAGACGAGCGGGGTCGAATTGCGCTCGATAGGTCATCCCCGGTTGCAGCGGGAATCGCGGCTCGAACCGGATGATGTCCGCATCAATTCGGTAAGCCCCCAAAACTGGGGGAAGCTCTTCAAGGCGAGCGCCAGGTGACGGGAACACCCGGACAGTCAAAAACGATGTCCAGCCGTCGACGTTGACGTCGTGATCTTTGAGGACTTTCAGGCTCGCGGGATCGACTCCGGCCACCTCCACGACGGCGGAGCGCGGGTCGACATTCCGTGTTGTCCAGCTCAAACGTGGGGCGAGTTCGGCAGGACGGCCATTCGGAACGGCCTGGGAGGCGATCTGAATTGCCGAAGCGTTTCCCCCGCGAGGAAGAACGCTTCGGCGAACAGGATCAAAGTCGCGAGACGGTAACGGCACATCACGGCAGTTCGATCGTCCGAAGATCCATCGCGCCATTGGGATTTTCTTGCACGAGCAACACAGCATGATGGTCGTCAAGTTGGTCCATCTGCTGCACGCCCTTGAGGCTGTCAATGGTATCGTAGCCGATACCCTTCTTACCGTTCACCGGGGCGTTGATTCCTTCAGCCGTTCCGGCGTTCTCGGTCGGGATCTTCATTACGCCCCGGCTGCTGTTCGTCATCAACAGGTAATCCTTGCCGTCCTTCTGATAAACGATCATGTCCAGCGGCCGATTGCGGTTGCCCAGTTCGGCGATTGTCGTTCCTTTGATATGGGCACCGGCCTTGAGCTCGGAAACGGGCAGTTTAACAAGCGGCGTGCAGGTGTAAGCCGCGAGCATATAAGGCTCGTTTTGAATGTGGTACGTGACGAAGGTGCGGATCGGTGACTTGGTCTCGAACCGACCGTGTGCGCCGTGATAAATCTCAATCGCGGCTCCGTCGAAGCCCTCGCTACTGAATGGGAACGGGATTGCGATCAATCGCGACGAGAACTCTTCGTTTGACAGCCCGGCGACGAAGACACGACCGTCCGCGAAGGCCACGTCGGTAATCGACTCGACGCGCTGCCTTTCATTCGCGGGAGCGTTGGGAAGATCGGCCTTGGCGAAGCGGACATTTTCGAGCGAAAGGTCTTCGAGCTTGCCATCGGCAGTGATTCGCACCAATAGCGGGATTGCATCGGGCCCGCGTCCGCGCGACACCGAGAGATACGCGGTTCCAGACTGGGGATTGACCGCCAAGTCATTGATCGTGATCTGCTTGGCATCGGTTCCGACCATAGCGGCTACCTTGCCGGCCAGATCCTTGACTTCGATCGAGCGCTTCTCGCCGGCGGCTTTCTGGTCGCCGGTATCAATCGCAAACAGTGCGGCACCTTTGGTATCGCCCACGAACAGGATCCCGTCCGGCCCAAAAGCGAGTGGACCCGCTGACTTCAGGTCGGGCGTCCCTTTTTTCAGGCTGGCCGTGGGCTCAGCACCCCGCGCAATCGAGACGGCCGTGACCAAACCCAGGAGGGCGATTCCCAGCATGCGGTTGTCAATTCGTGGCATCTTTCGGTTCTCCTCTAGTGTGAACCCGTCCATTTGCACCACTGCCTGACGATGTAGTCCGAACTCGCATTATCGCCTCATTGACGCAGTAATCAACGAGTCAGCGTCGATTCCGCCTCCGAATTTGTTCGGATGGCGCAATTCTGGACTCCCTTCTTGCGTCGCAAGCGCCTACTTCATAAGATTCAGGCCGTGCACCGACACGTCATATGTCGGTCGGTGCAACCACTTCTTCGCAAGCATTCGCTAGGCCTGAGATCGGCTGCTTTAGTTACTGGAGGCGGGATCATGGTCAGCACTCTATTGGTGTGTTGTGCATTGCTCGGCGCGGATCCGAGCGAGTCAGCGACGAAGTCGCGGCCAGCCCCGGCCGATCTCGCGGCCTACACGGCGGCTAAGTCAAAAGTCGGGCGCGATGCCGATGCCCATGTACGATTGGCCGTCTGGTGCGAGTCGCACGGCCTTTCTGCCGAACGAATGAAACATCTCGCGCTGGCCGTTCTCATTGACCCGTCCCATTCGCTCGCGCGAG
The DNA here is from genome assembly GCA_963850935.1 of uncultured Isosphaeraceae bacterium. Taxonomy (GTDB): domain Bacteria; phylum Planctomycetota; class Planctomycetia; order Isosphaerales; family Isosphaeraceae; genus CAWFRS01. The sequence goes on along the minus strand of CAWKNT010000016.1, from coordinate 16,571 downwards.
GACTGATGGGAATGGTTGCCTATCAAGGGAAATGGAGTCGCGCGGAGGTCGCGGGAACGCTGATCGAGAACGATCCGGCCTACCGCGACGCAATCCGCGAATACCTCGATCGTCGTGCGCGCACAGCGGACAAGGCAGACTCGCAACTGAAGCTCGCGGCGTGGTGTGACCGGAAAGGCCTGCAGGCGCAGGCGTTGACCCATTACGAACAGGTGATCCGACTCGATCCGGCACGTGATGCGGCATGGCGACACTTAGGTTACAAGAAGCAAGGGTCGCGCTGGATCAAGCCCGATCAAGCGGCGGCCCTCAAGCAAGAAGCCGAAAAGCAAAACCAGGCCGACAAGTACTGGAAGCCGATTCTCGCGAAATTGCGTGATGACCTGCACGGCAAGGACGTATCGCGACGGTCGCGGGCCGAGCGGGAGTTGTCGCAAATATCCGACCCACGAGCCGTCCCGACGATCTGGGCGCTGTATATCGTCGGATCGGAGCGATCGCAACTCGCCGCGATCGAGATGCTGGGCCATATCGACGGGCCCGCGGCCTCCAGCACGCTCGCGGCGTTGGCGATCTTCTGTCCGCGAACCGATGTGCGGAACCGCGCTTTCGATTGCCTCCTGAGCCGGGACCTCCGTGAGATCATGACCCGATTGATTGGGATGATCAGGAAGCCGTTCAAATATCAAGTACGCCCTGTCAATGGGCCAGGGTCGACCGGTGTCCTGTTTGTGGAAGGTGAAACGTTCAACGTCGAACGAGTCTATCGATCGATGCCGCTTGACCCATCACTTGCTCCGCTAGTTGCCGCCAATTCACGGCCAAATACTCCGCTCATGGTCGAAAACCAGATAAGCGCTCCACCAAACGCCGGTGGCGATCCATTTGATTATCTGGCTGCGCAGGTGGCGTCAACCGCTGGCTCATCGCGCGAGTTGCGCGACGGGCTCAGTCAGTTGCAGCAGGTCCGCCAGGCAAACCAGGCGGTTGCACGAACCCTGGTTGAGGACGTTCGGACGATCGAAGCGATCAATGATCAGATCAACACACTCAATGCCCGTCTGCTGCCGATCGTCGAGTCGGCGACCGGGCAGAAATTGGGCGCCGAACCTGAAAAGTGGAAAAACTGGTGGACGGACAAACTCGGCTACGCCTTTCAGGCCAGCCAGCCCACAACCAAACCGACTTTGACTGACATTGTCGATGCGTCGAGCTGGTCGGCCTCGCTGGAGTGTTTCGGGCAAGGGACTTTGGTGCACGCCACTGGTGGCCCCAAGCCAATCGAGACGATCCGAGTGGGCGATCGCGTGTTGAGTCAAAACGTGTCGACCGGTGCCCTCACTTACCAACCCGTCATGGTCGTCCATCGTAACCAGAACGCGGCGACGGTCAGGATCGTCGTCGCTGGCGAGACCATCGTTGCGACCGGAATTCATCGATTCTGGAAGGCCGGCAAGGGGTGGACGATGGCCCGCGATCTGAAAACCGGAGATCGGCTGCGCATGCTCGGAAGTGTCATCGAAGTCAAATCAGTCGCCCCGGACAAGCCTCAGACGGTCTATAATCTCGACGTCGCCGAAAACCGCGATTTCTTTGTGGGGAGCCAGGGTTTGCTGGTGCACGACTCGAATTTCGTGAAACCCGAACTCGAACCGTTTGACCAAGAGCCCGACCTCGCCGCACTCACCCTGAATGCGGCGCCTGCCTCCAGTTCCCGCACACCTTGACAATGTTGCGATCAAAGGCGCCTTTGAGCAAACGCCAGCGACCTGGGCTTCGTTTCCGGCCGGACCAAATGCGGCCGGAATCATGAAGCCCAGAGCCGTTGTTTGCCGGTGCGAACGTCCACGCCGTGCTCGAAGAGAAACTCCAGGCAGCGTCTGGGAAGATGGCAATGGAGCCGCACGCGGTCGGCATCATAAGTTGTATTATGAATTTGAGCGTGCTGAGCCAGGTAAGCCAGCACACGGCCGTCGGAAACGCCGGTTTCAATTTCAGCCTCGAGATCGCGCTGGCTCAAGGCTGAGCGCACGGCAATTTCGAGGCGATCGAGCCCCTCACCGCGGGCAGCGCTGATCGCGACGGACTCGGCGTGGTGAGCCTTGAGTACATCGAGATACGAGCGGTCGGGGACCCTGTCCGACTTGTTCAGAACCAGAAGCGTTGGGTGGTTTTCGAGGCCGAGCTCGGCGAGGACGGCCTTGACCGCCTCGATCTGGCTTTCAGCCTCGGGACTGGAGGCGTCAACAACGTGCAGTAGCAGCTCAGCCTGACGTGCTTCCTCGAGGGTCGCCTTGAAAGACGCGACCAGGGCGTGGGGCAAGGCGCGGATGAAGCCGACAGTGTCGGAAAGCAGAGCGTGGCCTCCGCCGCCAAAACGCCAGCGCCGGGTGCGTGTGTCGAGCGTGGCAAACAACTTGTCTTCGACCAAGACGCCCGCGGCCGTCAGCGCGTTCATCAGCGTGCTTTTGCCAGCGTTTGTGTACCCGACTAACGAGATCGTTGGCACGTCCCCCCGGCTGGCGACCTCGCGTTCCTTCCTCGCCTGGATCTTTGCCAGCTTGGATTTGAGCTCTTGAATTCGGTGGGCGACCAATCGGCGGTCTTCTTCAAGCTGCTTTTCACCAGGGCCGCGGACGCCGATGCCCCCCTTGTAGCGCGAGAGGTGAGTCCACATCCGTTTTAAGCGCGGCATCGCGTATTCCAGCTGCGCCAGCTCTACCTGGAGATGGGCCTCATGAGTCTGAGCGTGCGTCGCGAAGATGTCCAGTATGACTTCGGTGCGGTCAACCACCTTTACCTCGAGCTGCTTTTCGAGGTTTCTGGTCTGGGCGGGACCAAGGTCGTTGTCGAAGAGGACAACGTCGGCCTCTTGAGCGAACACCACGTTCTTCAGTTCCTCGACCTTGCCAGAGCCGATATATGTGGCGATGTCAATCTGATGCCGCTTTTGGACAATGCTGCCAACAACATTAAGTCCGGCTGTCTTTGCCAGACCCCGGAGCTCATCCAGCGGATCCTCACTAGTCACTTCAGTATGGGGAAGAATTACCCCGACCAGAATGGCTCGTTCCTGACGCCCCGAACGCTCGATGCGATTGTTATCAATCAAGGCGGGATATGACCTCTCTTCCTCGAACCGACGGAAATGGATCGACATTTCGCAACTCGCTGTTTTCAAATTCTAAGTCACGGTTGATCCGCCGTCAACGACGAATGCCAGTATACGCATGGCTATTTAAACGTCCGCTCTTGATTTCCTTTGTTTTGACACCCATTTCAGTGACGAGGTTCGGCTTACTCAAAATTGGCGGTCGAAAGGAGCACCTTGCGAGGCCGAACCTGTCCTTCTGCAGGATCGAATTCGGCGAGCGCAATTAAGTTCCCTCCAGGATCGAGCAACGCAACCTGACCGGCGGCGGACGGCAAGGTACCCAGATCGTGCGTGCGTAGCGGTCGGCCCTGGGCGACATCCCCAACCTGCGCGGCGTTGAGCACTATGCTGGGCACGCCGGCGACCGCGTCAAGTGCCGGTCGAAGATAGGTGGAAATCGACTCTGATGAGATTAGCGCCGGTTCGATCGCAGCCGCGAGCGTGAAGGGTCCGGTCCGTGTCCGAACCAAACTCTGCACAAACCCACCGCAACGGAGCGTCTCACCGACGTCGCGGGCGATCGATCGAATATAGGTGCCGCCGCCACAATCAATTTCAAGCTCGAGATCAGGCCATTCGTAATGCAGCACGTCGATCCTGTCGATCCGCACACGGCGCGCGGCCAGTTCCACCGCAAGTCCCGACCGTGCCAGGTCGTAGGCTCGCCTCCCCTGAATCTTCAGCGCCGAAAAAGCCGGTGGTCTCTGGTCAACATCCCCGGTAAGCGGTTGCAATGCCCGCTTGATATCGGTCAGCAACGGGATCTGAGGGGACGACTCGATCTCGATGTGTCCGTCCGCATCGAGCGTATCGCTCCGCGCGCCCAAGCGGACTAGGGTTCGATAGGTCTTGGGCAAGTTCTGCAGATTCTCGACAAGCCTGGTAGCCGATCCAATGCAAATGATCAGTATGCCACTTGCCAGCGGATCGAGAGTGCCGGCATGCCCGACTTTAGCCCGTGGCACCAGCCGCGCGATCTGGTCAACGACTTTGCGGGAGGTAATGCCGGATGGCTTGTTGAGGACAAGAACGCCAGTAACCCCAGCGTGGTCCCATGCTTTTGGCCGTCGCTCGGCTCGCATGACTTGACTCCAGATATATTAAGGCAAGCGTGCGCTCTGGGCCACCGTCGGCTTTCCGTAAAGCTTGACGCGGCAGCCGGGTTCAACTAACTTGGGCTGAAAATACGGGACTGCTTGAACAAAAATGGCGGCGGCAATCGCCGCCGAAGGCGGTTGATCTCCGAGTGCTGCAATGCCGATCCTGCCAGCCGAGCCTGACTGTTATCCCCCAGACCTTTGGGAAAATCCCGCGTCGATCGGCGCCAAGGAAGAGGCCGTCTGGTGGTGTCTGCACACCAAGCCCCGTCAGGAAAAAGCGATCGCGCGCGACCTTCGAGTTCACGGAATCGTCTACTACCTTCCTCAAATGCTCAAGGAAAGTCGCACGCCCCAGGGGCGGAAGATTCAATCGGTTGTTCCTCTCTTTGCCAGTTACATGTTCCTGAACGGCAATGCCAACGACCGACTCGCAGCCCTCAGAGCCAACCGATTGGTCAGCGTGATCGAGGTCGTTGACCAGGCGTCGCTGGAACGAGATCTCCGCCAGATCTATACAATGCTGAGCTCTGGCCTGCCGGTCAGTGCCGAAGAAGCAGTGCCGGTCGGCGCGACGGTTCGGATATTGACCGGACCTCTCACGGGCATGATCGGCAAGGTGATTCGTCGAGCCAAACGCGATCAGTTCGTCGCAGTGGTCCGATTCTTGGGCCGCGGCGCGATGGTCGACCTGCAAGACTGGCAGGTGGAACAGGTCGCCGAGTAAACGTTCCGCTTTCGTTGGTTGGCGCAAAACCGCCCTGTGCTTGACAGGCTCTGGCAGCGGATCCGGCGATGTTCCGGGTAATTTTAATTGCGACGGCTCTCTCGAGCTTCGTTCGCAACCAATTCCGGGCAGACCGAGCTGATCGGGCGAGCAGCCGCCGCGAATCCGCCGGCCGGCCTCAAGGTAAATCTGAGCCTTACGCAGCCTCTCTTCCGGATCGTAGCGATAGATCGCGATGCGTCTGTAGTGTTCGCTGATCCGTTCACATGTTGTTGCCCACATGTCGGCGTTCATTCTAAAATGAACGGCACAGGCTGCGGGATCAAGCGGGAGGTTGATGGCGGCCGTCGAGCGGAAGGCGTTTGCCCGCGTCAGCTCGCGGAGGACCGCGCCGGCAAGCGCCACGTAACCGCGCAAAGTCGGGTGATGTGTGTCGTGGATCACATGATCGCCAAGCAGCCCATTGGGACTGATCTCGCCCAGCTCGCGACGTCCGTCGATCAACAAACAACGACGGTGCCGTGACGCGACCGCCCGATAGACCGCGCGAAACAGTGCCTGGCAGCGGATCGGCAATCCGTCGTGATCGAGCGCGGCGAGATAGTGAGTCGCGGCCTCGGTCAATTGGCTCTGCGATTCCAGCAGACGTGCCAGCCGAAAATGTGCTTCAGCGAAACCGGGATGGCGCTCGAGGATCGTCTGATAGATTTTGGCGCTTGCGCGGGGATCGGGCGACTCAAGTGCGCGGGCCGCTCGCATCTCGTCGATGAGTCGATTCCGCTCTGAAACGGTCACCTCAACAGGCAGAGTTGACCGGCTGGGCTCGTATCCGGCCTCGTTTGCCGGCGGCACGATCAAGATCGGCAAGGCGCCGATCCGGTCGCAATATGCGACGATCGCCTCGAGCCGACGCCCAAAATCGTCGAGAATCGCAGCCGATTCAACCGGACTGCAGATCGGCGGGTCGATCAGGTGATGACGGAGCGAAAGCGATGGCGGACGGTCGAGCCGGTTTTTGCTGATTAACTCATAGGCCAGCCTGTAGAACGGAGAGCTCAGGCAGACGCGATTGGCAATGCGCGTGAGCAAAAACCCCGATCCCTCATCTTGCCAACCCTCTCGCTCCTCTTCGTATCGAGCGGCAAACTCGTTGTGCCCCGAGTAGATGATGACCGCATCAGGGCGCCGGGCCAGCCCTGCCAACTTATGATGTTGCATCTCCAGCGAATCTCCCGGATACGCCAGGATCTCGCACGCAATAGTGCGGTCGTCGTTCGACTGCTGCAATTGCCAGGCCACGATTTGGCCTACCGACAACCATGGCGAGTACGGCTCTCCCGCCGCGCTCGAACCTCCGAGCACCACAATCCGGAATTCCCCAGGGGCAGCATCGAGAAATCGCGTCGGTACCGACGGCAAACGATGCCTCCAGCTTCGCCAGGCCGCCGAGCCAACCTCGAGCGCGAAAAGCGATACGAGGCACGACAGTCCGAAAACGAAGCCGCGCTTGAGAGCACGCTGAAACAGCCCACGTGACCCTGATCGGGCCAGGAGAAGGCCGAACACAGGCGTTCCTACAAGCCCCGCAAGCAAGACCAGGAAATAGACGACCAGCGCGCCGTATAACGACGCCTCTGTCATCGCGCGGCGGACAGGTCTGTCCAGCGTGCGAATCCACCCTGGAAGCACGAGCTGTGCGGAGATGATAATGACAAAGGGCACGGCGATCGCACAGAGATAGAGGAGCCGCTGGATCCGAAGACCATCGATTGCTGCGCCGGCGGTACTGCACGACTTGGTCACGAGGCTTCCTCAGTGGCGCGAGACGTCATTGGCCGACAGTGATCTTCAATAGGATTTCCAATTGGGCCGGCACCTGACAGACCCGGTCGTTACAAGCTTGATAGAAGAGATTCAAAGGTACGGCGACCGTTCCTGCCCTGGCTTGCTCGGATATCTTGACGCGGGCCTTGAATTCCACCTTCCCTTCATAGAGCGCGATCTTTTCGTTGCCCAGGGAACTCAGGACCTTGGCGTCCCCAGCAGGGTAGAACACTTTGACGAGACTGACCGTTGGCTGCACCTTGCTGTCGAGACCTAGTGTTGTGGGTTTCATCTCGGCAACACCTGTGGGGTTGGCGTATACATGCCAGCCGTCCTGAATCGTGACGGTAACGATGGCATCGAGCTCGCGACCGGGCGTGAAGGTTGCCACGCGTCCCTCGGCCACGCGTGCAGAGGCGGTGACAATCTGCTGTGAAACGTCGTCAAGCGGATCAGCCCCGATTGGCTGCTTTGAGATCAAGCCCGACCCCGAACGCATGTATTTCTCCAGGCCAATCAGGACCATCGGCACTGCGGCTGGGGCTTTGGAAATCACCGAACTCAACGCCCCAAGCGCTCTACCCGCATGATCGCGGTACGACACGTCGCCGGTCACGCGGTAAAGTTCCATGAGATCGAGGATCGCCATGCTGTTTCCTGCGGGCAAAGCATTGTCGAATGGATCCTTGGCACGCGCCAGCAGGCTCTCATGGCCATCGGCCGTGAAGAAAAATCCCCCTTCGTCCCGGTCCTCAAAGTCGGCGATCATTCGGTCGGCGAGCGACCTGGCTTCCTTGAGCCAGCGCGCGTCGCCGGTCGCGGCGTGAAGTTTCAATAGCCCGAATGTGAAGAAAGCGTAATCCTCGAGGTAAGCGGGGAGCTTGGCTCTATCGAGGCGAAACGTACGTAAGAGCCGGCCGTCGGGTAAGCGCAACTTCTCAAACAAGAATGTTGCGGCTTTCTCGGCGATCTGACGGTACTTGTCAACTTTGAGCAAGCGGTATCCGTCGGCGTACGCGGCGATCATAAGGCCGTTCCAACCGGTGAGTATCTTGTCGTCACAAAGCGGCGCCGGCCGCTTGTCGCGAGCTGCCAACAACTTCGCCCGCAATGGGATCAATCGGCTCTCTAGCTCTTCCTCGGTGATCTTAAGCGCCTTGGATTGCTCAGCCCGCGTACGAGACTCGTGGAGGACATACCGACCCCCCTCGAAATTTGGCTCGGCGTCGAGCCCGTAGACCTTTGAAAAGAGGTCGACACGCAAATCTCCCGCCAAATTGGCCTGCACTTGATCGCGGGTCCATACGTAATAGGCCCCCTCCTCTCCCTTGGTCTCGGCATCTAGTGCCGAATAGAATCCCCCTTCCGGCGCGGTCATTCGTCGCTCGATGAACGCCAAAGTGGCCTGAGCTTCGTCACGCCAGCGCATATCATGGGTGAGCTCGAAGGCCAGCAGATGCACCGACGCGAGCTGGGCATTGTCATAGAGCATCTTTTCAAAGTGCGGGACCAACCAGTACCGATCGGTCGAATACCGGTGATAACCGCCAGCAAGCTGATCGCGGATGCCTCCGCGGGCCATCCTGTCCACCGTAAGTAGCACCATTTTGAGGGGGTCGGTCGACTCGGCGGTCTGCACTAAAGCGCGATGACGTTCAAGAAGAAACTGCAGATCGACGGGCTGGGGAAACTTGGGTCGGCGCGGATTGGTGGGGTTAAAACCGAAGCCCCCGTGCTCAGGGTCGAACTGCTCCGTAAGCTGCTTCAATCCCTCGGCCGCCGCGGTTCCCGCCGGAGGCAGCTTGCGTTCGGCACGCGCGACCTTGAGCCGCTTGCGGACGAGCGCAGTCACTTCGGTGGCCGTTTTTTCGATCGCCTCGTGCTGGTCTGTCCAGGCTTTGGCCACCTCATTCACCAGCGTCAGGAAACCGGTGGAGCCTCCTTGGCGGTCGCGGGGGGGAAATAGGTTCCACCGAAAAACGGCCGGCCGTCGGGTGTGAGGAAGAGCGACATGGGCCACCCGCCGGGTCCAAAGACTTGAAGCGCGGCCATGTAAACCTGGTCGACGTCTGGCCGCTCTTCGCGATCAACCTTGATGCAAACGAAGCCGGCGTTTAATGCCTTGGCAATCGCCGGGTCGACAAAGCTCTCGCGCTCCATCACGTGGCACCAGTAACAAGAGCTGTACCCCACGGACAGAAAAACCGGTTTGTTCTCCTTTTTTGCTTTGGCAAATGCCTCTGGGCCCCACGGATACCAGTCGACGGGGTTGTGGGCGTGCAACAGCAGATAAGGGCTCGACTCCTTCGCGAGCCGGTTCGACGGACGTTGCGGTCCCGGCGGATTATCGTCCGCCGCGCGGCTTACACCGGGCGATACCATTGTCGCGAGCAAAGCGATTCTGAGAAGTGCCATGATCCTGATGTGCATCCAATATTCCTTCGCTTGGCGTCAGGTTATTGACGGAGACCAAAGCCCCTCATCACCACTGGCTCGATTCTACGCCTCCCGCCGCCAATGTACCAACCGGCATGAGCTCGGTTCGTTAACGTCCCTTCGCACCGCCTGCCTCTTGCGCCGAAAACGGCGGACCGCGACGTCAATGGCTTCGTTTCGCAAAATGATTCTGGCGACACAAACTTATTAATGGCAAGCACTTGTGAATGGTTATACATGGCCGGATTCGGTAATACTGCCACGTCCATCGGGTTCGGAGATCCGTCGTTGCGGTCACTCACGGCAGCTAGCGGTCTGACCCCGACGAAGTCGAGCTCTTCGGCTTTCGACACCTTTCGGGCATTGCGGAATGTGTCGATAATGCGGGTCGAGAGCCGGGAGCCCGACAGGACGTGCCGCCGCGCCGCGTCTCCTCCGTACCGGACTCGAACGCCAGCTGGGCGGGGGCAACGACGGCGTGTGTCGAAGTGGCGACGGACATCCCGTAAGCCGCAGTTTGAACAGTTCGCAAATCGGCGTAGTCTCCACAACTTCTAATGGGTGAGCGAGCTGGCAAGAATACTCGGCGCTTGTGGTCTGCGCAAGATATCCCAAACATATAATTGCTTGCAAAGCGGTGATCTGCGCGATATGCGGAAGAAATTCATGCCGGTCCCAAACGAGCATTCCGCATAATCCAAGCAGGCATGTGAATCGAAACGTCGGGCCCTGATCGTAGGGAGGCCCTTTTTTGCGGCGCCGTCTACGACCCGGCGGGACACGCCCATGGTGCGGCGAGTGCCTCACGACCCGTGGTCACGACCGAAATGACCGCGGCGTCGCCACGAGCGTAACCGCGTGGTTCGGACGCGGCGAAAGCCATCCAACCTCCGGCGCCAGCCCGATATCCACCTCTGCGATCGGACGCGGCGAAAGCCCTCCATCTCGGGCCGCAGCCCGATTCCTAGCTCGTCCTGTCCGAACGCGGTCGCCGCCAGTACACTCCGGCCCAATCGATCGGCCAAATCGGATCGTTGATCCCGCGCTGGTCCCGGAAGTCGTGGACCGCCTGCCGGCAGCCGGCCACGTTGCCGTAGTCGTCGACGATCACATATCCTCCCGCCGACAGCCGATCGTAGAGGCATTCGAGTGCCTGGATCGTTGACTCATAGAGGTCGCCATCCAACCGCAACACGGCAAGCCGCTCGATGGGCGCATCCGGCAATGTGTCGCGGAACCAGCCCTTGAGGAACCGGACCTGATCGTCGAGCAAACCGTAGCGCCGAAAGTTGTCCTGCACCCGCTCCAGTGTGACCGCCAGCTGCGGAAATTTATGCAACGTGTCCCCCTGGTCGTGCGGATAACGGACAGCGTCTGGAGGCGGAAGTCCGGCAAACGAGTCGGCAACCCAGACCGTGCGGTCGACTACCTCGTGGACTTTGAGGATAGCCCGCATCAAGATCGTCGTCCCGCCGCGCCACGCGCCGGTCTCGATCAGGTCGCCCGGAACTCTGTCGGCCAGGACGTTTTCAACGCATTCCTTAACATTGGCCAGCCGCTTTAGTCCGATCATCGTGTGTGCCCGCGCCGGCCAGTCGAGCCCTTCGGCCCGGACCGGCTCGTCGAAGTCGTCGTAGAGCCAGTCGGTAAGCGACTTCATCATCAAGTCGAGGTACAAGTCGCGCGCGGTGCTCATTGAATTGATCCCAGTTCAACGGCAATGGCAGCCGCCGCCGCCTCGTCATCATCCGCGCCATCATCTGTCTGTTCCGTTTCACACGGCCGAACCAAAAGCGTCCAGCCGGCGAGATTGCCGCGGTATTCATGCACTTCCCACAGGCCCGTGGCGGCCAGCTCGTTGATGATCGGGCCCAAGCGGAAACCTGGGTGATGGCTATTACAAACGGCAATGGACCGGCACCGCCCCGCATAATTTGCCAGCCACCGTCGAGCGTCATCTTCGCGGAGCGGATCGGTATCCACGAGCAGCAAGTCAATCCGCTCCCACTGGCCAACAACTTCCAGCGGGTCTGCCTGGATAAATGTGAATCGCTCATCGCGCACGTCGTGCCGCTCCAGCACGTCGACCCCCCAGACGCGCCCGTCAACGACCGCTGCCGCCTTGAGCAAAGCGCGCGTGCAATGGCCAAAGCGAACGCCTAACTCGACGATGACCGTCGCACGCAGCGACTCGACCCAGCGCTCCGCAAAGGGCGCATATGGGTCAAAGTCGTCCGTTCCGCAAGCCGGCACCGTCTGCCGCCGCGACCCAGTAACGATCCACGGCGAAGTGTGGGAATTGCTTCGAGTCACGGGCGGAGCCGGCCTAATCTCGCGCACGCGGTCCAGCTTCGCCAGCGCCTCGCGATCACCGGGGCATTCGGCCAGCACCTCGCGCCAGAGTTTCTCGGTCTCGGCATGATCACCTCGTTCGGCGGCCAGTGCCGCCAAGTTGCGCCGGGTTAAATGCCCATAAATGCCTTGATCAACGCTGCAAAACTGATCTGGCCGTTTGCAGTGTAAGATCCGCCGCCAGCATTGCTCGGCCTCGCCCGATTCGCCCCGATGCCGGTGCACCACCGCCTTGCGGAACCACAGTTCCGCATCACCGGGGTCAAGCTTGAGGCCCTCGGCACAGGTGTGTAGTCGCCGCCTGCGATTCGCCAAGCATCTGGTGCGCCCGCGCGATTAAGGCATAGAGCTTACGCACAATCGAATCGGTCGGCGCCGACAATTTCAGGCTGCGTTCAAGATAACGAAGGGCGTCGTTCCAATCCTTTCGCTCGCCAGCGATCGACCCCAGATTGAACAGCGTAAACGGATCGTCGGGCCGAGCTTCTAACTCTTGCATGAGGATCCGCGTGTCGCGGTCAAGCTTTCGCGCCCGCAGCTCCTGGTCGACGTAACCCGTATGCCGCACGGTCAAATCGGTCCATTCGACAGGTATATTCGCCCTGCGCAGGGCGGGCAGAATCTGTTCGTGCACCCGATAGGTCCAGCGGATCCCTTCCCGGAGCGGAAACAGCCGGATATGGTCGACCACCGTGTCGCCGCCTGTTCCGTCGGGACTGGGATCGCACGCACAGCGCACGACGTACGCGACCTCTTGGCCTTTTCGCAATCGCTTGAGAATCTCTTCGAGCTTTTGTCGCTGGGCAGGATCGACGACATCGTCTGCGTCGAGCCAAAAGGCATAATCCCCCGTGGCCCGCGCCAGTGCGGCATTGCGTGCGGCGGCGAAATCATCGACCCATACAAAATCAAAGACGCGTGCCCCAAACGACCGGGCGATCTCGGCCGTGCGGTCGGTGCTGCCGGTATCGACGACAACGATCTCATCGAACACCCCGCGCACGGATTGGAGACAGGCGGAAAGGTTTTTTTCCTCGTCCCTAACAATCATGGTGAGGCTGACTCTGGCCCTGCGGTCGGTGGCGCCGGCCTCGCTTATTCCGACAGGAGGAGATCTGTCCACAGATTTCGCAGATTTACGCAGATAAGAAATCGGCGACTCGACCGGGGGAACGATTCGCGAATTGGAACGAGAATTGATGACTGGCTCGCTCTGATTAGACAGATCGCCTGGAATCGCAAAGTTTAGATCTGAATCTGCGTTAATCTGCGTAATCTGTGGACGAAATTCTTCGCGTCGATCCATCGGCGGATTCGCGGTAAAGGGCGTCAGCGCGACGCGTCTGCCGTTGGTCCCGGCCAATCCCCACTTAGCCGCGAATCGTCCAGCGTTCTCATTCAGCAGCTTTTCGGCATCAATGCCATTGCCCGCAAAGGTCCGGCTGCCGAAGTGGTGCACGAACAGATCATGCGCGACCGCGAGCTCGAATCCCGCCCGCCGCGCCCGCTCTGCCAGATCGTCATCATCAAAGAATCCCAATCCAAACCGTTCATCGAGTCCGCCGATCGCGTCATAAACATCCCGCTTCATGAGCAAGCAGAATCCCGACAGCTTGGGCACGGCAAACCACTGCCCGCGATGCTGGTCGCGCCAGTACCCGCAAACCGATGCATCTCGCCGATGTCGCGATAGGGCACATTCTCGACAAGTTGCGGTGGCGCGGCGTAGTTGGACATGGGGCCGACGATGCTGGGAGTAGTAGGCAGTATGCAGTCGGCCGCAGGCAGTGACGAAGAAGAGCTCGCCGCCGGCTCTGGCTCGATCGTCAACGGCGCACCCGGTGTCGTGGTCGCCGAGCTTCCAGCGAACGGATCGGAAATCACATCATCAAAGTCAACGATCGTGACATTCGGCCTTTGTCGAATGGCCCGCCAACTTTCGTCCGCGCAATAACTTTTCCCAGTTCGCTCTCTCAAATTCTTGGCGTTCTTATCGCCCTTGGCGGTTAAACCATCTTTTTTCGCGATCTTGGCGGTGGTGAGGGCAACAAGTTGATCCAGCCAAGCATCGGTAACCACCACGTCGTTATTGAGTAACACGAGGTATTCGCCGCGTGCCAGTTGCAGTCCTTGATTGATCGCGGCGGGGAAGCCTCGATTTTCTCGATTAGAAATCACAGTGACCGGCACAGCCGCGGCATCCTGCACGCCGCTCAGATACGCAGCCGTGCCGTCGGTCGATCCGTTATCGATAACGATCAACTCCCATGGCGGTCGCGTGTAGTGCCGCAGCGAGCAGATGCATTGGCGGGTAAACTCAAGCTGGCTCCAGCAGGGGATGATAATGGACGCGAGCCCACCGGCTGTTTTGTGATTCATGACTGTGACTCACCACTGAGAAAGACGGGGAGATTTAACCACGGAAAGCACCGAATGACACGGAAAAATGCAAGAGAATGACGGCCGGGAAAGGCCGGAGAATGCGTTTACAACACGTGACCGCGCACGTGAGTGCGTGGTTCAAACGGGGCGTAGGCCCACCAGCCTCGGGAGTCAGCCCGATATCGGTATCCGCGTTCAAACGGGGGCAGGCCCACCAGCCTCGGGCGTCAGCCCGATTCGATGGCAATGCGTCGCACTTACGTGCGAGGTTTGTGGTGACCCCGTCCGGACCACGTTCTCACGACCCGTGGTCACGACCGTCTTGACCACCGTGCCGGCGCACACGACCAAACGTGACCACGTGCGTAAGCGCGTGGTTCGCACGGGCGCAGGCCTTCCAGCCTCGGGCGTCAGCCCGATTCCGATGTCTTGGCTCGGCCAAGCGTCAGCCCGATATCGATGGCACCGTGTCGCACCTACGTGCGAGGTTGGCGGTGACCCCGTCCGGACCACGGTCTCACGACCCGTGGTCACGACCGAGACGTCCGTGGCGTCGCCACCAAGAGCGTGACCACGTGCGTGAGCGCGTGGTTCAAACGGGGTGCAGGCCCACCAGCCTCGGGCGTCAGCCCGATTCCGATGTGACGGATCAGACGGGGCGAAGCTCACCAGCCTCTGGCGTCATCAGCGCATGAATCGGTCGCACTGACGTGCGAGGTTGGTGGTGACCCCGTCTGGACCACGGTCTCACGACACGTGGTCACGACCCTCTTGACCACGGTGCTGGCAGACGCGACCAAACGTGACCACGTGCGTGAGCACGTGGTTCGGACGGGGCGAAAGCCCTCCAGCTTGGGGCGTAAGCCCGATTCCGACGTCACCGGTCAGAATGGTTGCGAACCCACCAGCTTTAGGTGTCAGCCGGGTCCTTCCGATTATCGGCGCTTGTGGTTCAAGAGCGAGTCATCGTAACCTGTAAAAAAGCGGCGGTGTCTCCGCTTGCAGCGACGGTTTTATTGAAAGGTCTACGGTGCGCCCAACCTTTGAAACAACTCGACTTCCCGAGGATCCTCGAGAGGTGACGCGCTATGAACTGGGAGGCCATACTCACTATAAGTTGGACTATCATTTCGTGTGGCGGACACGGTTGAACCGCCGAATCCTCGGGCCGGTGATGTCTCCATACCTGGTTGAGGAGATCGAATCGATCTGTCATGTCAAAGAGGTCAAGCGACTTGGCCTGGCTATTGCAGTCAATCATGTCCATTTGTGTGCTCGGCTTCGCCCGGGCCAATCGCCTGCGCAATTGATGCGTTGGATCAAATCGACGACCAGTAAAAATGCCTTTGAGCGATTTCCTGAGTTGGTCGACCGGCTCGGATCTCGTCAATTGTGGGGACGGGGCTATCACGTCGAGACCCTGGGCGATAAAAATGTGTTCGCAATCTTGGCGTATCTGGGACGACAAGACGAAAAACATGATCTTCGGGCGTTGGAAGGCTACCTCGCCACGGTCGATGCGTTCCTTCGCAGTGCGGATAAAGAAACCTGAGCGAGTGTGTCTCCGTAGGATCCGCACGTGCGATGTCGGGATATCGCACTGACGTGCGAGGTTGGCGGTGACTCCATCTGGACCACGGTCGCACGACCCGAGGTCACGACCGTCCCGACCACCGTGCCGGCGCACACGACCAAACGTGACCACGTGCGTGAGCCCGTGGTTCGGACAGGGCGAAAGCCCTCAAGCCTCGGGCGTCAGCCCGATTCCGCTATCGGGGATTGGACGGGGCGAAAGCCCACCAGCGTCGCGGTCAGCATCGCTCAATCGATCGCACTGACGTGCGAGGTTGGTGGTGACCCCATTTGGACCACGGTCTCACGACGCGTGGTCACGACCCTCTTGACCGCGGTGCGGGCAAACGCGACTAAACGTGACCATGTGCGTGAGCACGTGGTTCGGACAGAGCGAAAGCCGTCAAGCCTCGGGCGTCAGCCCGATGTCGATATCCGCGTTCGGACGGGGGCAGCTCAGGCGTCAGCCCGATCCACCTGCCGGCTAGTCGCACTAACGTGCGACGGTTTGCGGTAGGCCCCGACGAACGCATTTCTCCGCGATAGCAAGCGATCCCGGCCGTTCCCCGGCGTTGCCGAGAACGTAAACCTTGCCGCCGGAATCGATGATCGCACACGGCGTGGCGACCGGCAGCCGGTGCCTCCATTTCCGGGCGAATACTTCAGCGCTGGCGAAAAACGCCTCCGGCAATCCAACGCTGCGCGAATTATGGTGACACTGCGCCGCCAATGCCACCACGGCCAGCCCTTCTTCGCTTGCCTGCAGGCAGATATCAGCTCCATAGAGATGGAATCCCAGATCAGGGTCAAATCGAAGTCCGGCATCTCGTCGCACGATCAGCAGCAGCTCATCAAGTGTTGCGACCCGTGCGGGCAGCTCCTGTCCGTCGCTGAGCATGCGGCCGCGGTCAACGACCCAACCAGTGCGCTCGGCGGCCAGCGGAACTGATGCGCGCCGGCGCGATCACCTGGCCGACGCCGTAAACACCGGCAACACCGATCGGCCCGAACCGTCGCTCTGCTTCAT